>CAWHCN010000012.1:0-21917 GCA_963827935.1 uncultured Planctomycetota bacterium
CCGAACGACACCGTTCACCTGCCGCGGCGGCTGGTGAGACAGAATGCCACGCAACGCCGTCATGCCGCCGCGGTCAGGTGCAACGCGCTGGTTCGGCCGGTCCTACTCCACCGACCACACTTCTGAGCCGATGGGTACGTCCGCCTTGCTCACATCACGCGGAAGCAAGAACCCGAATGTGTGCTTAGGTGACCAAGGATCGCAATGCTCGATGCCGACGATCTTTGTCCGCAAGACAACCTCACCACCCATCCGAAGTTCAACCGGATCACCGATCTTGAGCTTCAACTCTCGGGGCAATTGTTCGTAGGTCGTGTCGGTGGCGACCACGACGCCGCGCCCTTTGATATCGAACGTGTCGAAAACCTTTCCGACGAGCATGACGCACCGATGAGGCCGAACGACAAGGCTCAGCGGGCGGCTCACGCGGAAGGAGACTTCTACTCCAGATAGCCGTCATTCGCGTGGCCGGTCTGCTGAAGCACCTGGTTCGGCCCGGTTTGGCTTCAATTCGACTCCCGCCTCCTGTCGTCAGCCGACCATTGATGTCGGCTTTTCTCAGAGCACGGCACCACACTGATCACAGAACTTCGCCGTCTCGTCATTGAGGGACCGGCAACTCGGGCAGCGAACCTTCACCCGATCGCCGTCATTCGATCGATCCGCCACGCCTTGCCTGGTCCAGGCCCCGGCAAACTCTTCAGAGACGCCGGCGAGGACAATAGTCTCGTCCGTAATGGATTTAGCCTCCAGTGGAGACGATGTGAACCACCTGTGGGCGTGCTTGCGGCAAAGTGGCGTGCGAACCGCCATCCTCTTGGCCGATGACCAGGAAACCAACTTGGCCACTGCAAGGAAGAGCCAAATCGGGAACAGGATGGGGAACAGGAAGGCAGGGAAAGGGTCTACCAGAGGAACCTGATCGGTGGAATACTTCTTCGTGACCTCGGTTGTGGCGGGGGCGCCGCACTCCATGCACATGGGCGGAAGGCGTCCGCCCTCGGCATCTGCACGGGACAACTGCACTCCGGCCATGGGTATCCCCCTCGCATTATCGCGCCGCCGAACTCGCGCCTCCGGTGGCCGTCTATGAGGTTGACAGTCAAGCCCCATCAGGCATCTTTTTCACTTTGTCCCGGCCGGCGGCCTCCGTCCACGCCGCCGGCCTCCTGCCGTTCGCTGACCGCCTCCCCGCCGCTCTCTGCCCCAGCATTCTTTCTCCGCCGCCGCTCTCCCCTCACGAGAGCGGGGGGAGAGCGGCGGCGGAGAAAGAATGCTTCCTCACACGCGGAACCACCACCGCGGCACGGGCCACATACTCCGGTCGGCTGGCGTGTCTCGGTCCAGGCACGAACGCCCGGACTACCGTCTATCCGTGTGGGACCGGCCACGGTCCCAGGCACCTGCTACCGTATACGCCCACTGGCGTCCGGCACGCCACAAGCAAGAGCCCACCCATCGAACGAACGGTGCCTTCGCAGGATCACCCGGCGGCACAACGGCGGCTCTCTCCGACCCCTCAGCCCCTACCCCAGCGACGGCTGTTGCCGCGCCATCAGATCCTCATCGGATCGCTCTTGTCGCTCACACCAGCGCACCACACCTCACCTCACACCACCACCACCGCTGCCGCCTCCTTCGCATGACGCCGCGCCGTCGAATCCACTAGCAGACGCCAGTCCTTCTCCACCGCTCCCGCCGGCAGCTCCCCGTGCTCCAGGTATCGCCACAAGGCGATCAGCAGCTTCCGCGCCAGGGCCACAATCCCCACCTTCCGCGCTCGCTTGTTTCCCCCGCCGAAACGCCGCGCGTACCACTGACTCAGCGCACTCCCCGGCTGCCAACGCAACCACAGCCAGGCCAGCTCCACGATCAACGCCCGCACGTGCTTGTTGCCCGCCTTGCTGATCCCCTGCTCACGCTCGCTTTGGCCGCTGTTGTACGGCATCGGCACCAGACCCACCAGCGCCCCCAGTTCCTTGCCGTTCCGGATGCCCCGCCAGCCTGAACAGCTCCATCACCAAGATCCAGGCACTGCGCACGCCAACCGCCTTCAGACCCATGAGCCGACGCACCTGGTCCAGGTATGGCGCCTTGTCCTCGCGCAAACGTCGCTCTTGCTCGTTGGCCGCGTCGCGCACCTGCCGGTGCAACGCCTCCCACACCGCGAACTCCTGCACAATCCGCTGCTGCAAACCCGCCGGCACCGGCTGATCGGCCCAGTCACGCAGCGCCGCCAGCGTCGTGCGGAGGTTGGCATCCACGGCCGCCACTAGACCCTGCGACGCCAGTAGGCCCAGGATGCGATTGCTGCACTGGGTCTGCTGCCGCTGCAGGTCCTTCAGCCCGCGGTGCAGTTGCCGGCCGTCCTCGTCGCCCACCCCGGGCACCTGCACCACCCGCCACACCTTACGCTCGCCGCCGTGGTAGCGACACAGCAGGTTGACCAGCTTGGCCGCGTCCACCGGGTCGTTCTTGAGCTGCTTGCTGCGCCGGTTCACCTCGATGGAACTGGAGTCGACGACGACATTGACGATCCCGGAACTCGTCAACGCGCGGTGCAGCCAGAAACCTTCGCGGCCGGCCTCGTAGCAGGTGCAGACCGGGGCGTCGTCGGGCAGTCCGAAGCGGGCCTTGGCCTTGGCGATCTCTTCCTGCAGCTTGGCCAGGCTGCGGGCCGGCATCGAGCGAATGCGGGGTTTCTCAGCCGCTTGCGTGGCGAAGGCCAGCAGCCACTTGTCCTGGCCCAGTTCGAAGGCGACATACAGGGTCTTGGTTGTAGCCATGGTTCGGTCTCCGTAATCAGGTTAAGGGTGTCCTACCTGACGGAGACTTGTACCACCCCAGATACCGTACTGCCTACATGGTATCGAACGACACCGTTCACCTGCGGGGCGGGCCGGGAGAACCTTCTACTCTGAGAAACCGGGACGGCCCGCCCCGTCAGGTGCAACGAATTGTTCGGCGTTGCCTCATTCCTTCGCGTCGGCCGCACTCTGCCGCATGCGGCGCTCGATACGGCGGACGCAGACATCAACCCGGCGACTCGCGCGATCCAACTCGGTGGCGAGCGATGAGTCACGGCGCTCGGGCCGGAACCCGGGCCACTCCGGGCACTCCCGCAGCAACTGATCCCACGGTGGCCGCAGCTCCTCACGCGGGCTGCCACGGATGAGCGATGCCCGGTAGCCCATCAGAAAGCGAAACGCCCAGCTCCCGTGCGCCATGCATGCGGTAGCTGACTGCGAAAGCCGCTCGTCTGACCATGCGAATCCACCCGACATAACCTCATACGAATGTGTCGCGTTCGCGTCCCACCGAGCTTGGCGGAGGATCGCCAGGGCCTGTTCAGGGAACAGCATCTGATCCACGCTGCCCTCCGCTGCCGAACGGCACGCTCACCTGCCGCGGCGGCTCGGTGATCCTGGACAATGAAAAGCCTACATGCCGCCGCGGTCAGGTGCAGCGCCTCGTTCGGCAGTAACCCCGCTCTCCGCGGCGACTCGCTCGTACTCCTCCAGCACCAAATCCCACAACTCCGTCGGCCGGCCTGTGGCCTCCAGCATTAGCTGAAGGGCCGCCTCTTGGGCGATGACAAACTGGTTGTTGCTCTGGAACCGGCTGTACCACCACGCGCGGTACAGGTGGCAGACGGCCATCCGCGCCTGTACCAGCGGGGCCAACTGAACTCGTATGACCGTTCCCAGACCTCTTCTTGGGACGGCGACCTGCCCTCGTAGCTGCTCAACTCGTCGATGGCTTTCAAGACGGCGTCCGCGTCATCAACCAGGACAAGCGGGAGCAGTCGACGCAAACACCGCTGGACCCATTGGATGCTGAGCCGGCGGCCAGAGGGGCCAAGCGCGGCGACCATTGGCAAGGTCCATGCGAGATCCTGCCCCTGACGCAGCGCTTCACGGGCATCAGCGACCACGCCCATCGGGGTGCCCTCCCCTGCCGAACGAAAACGCTCAGCAGCCGGCTCACGCGGGGCAGGGCGCTGAAGCTCGAAGAACCGTCAGTCGCGTGGCCGGTCCGCTGAAGCACCTGGTTCGCCCGTATTCGCCGGATGTTCTCTCGCTGGCCCAAAAAGCAGGGTGATTCGCCGGTAGAGTCGCCACCGCGCCCAACCGCGACCCATCATGATCAGGCCACCGAAGAACAACCCAAATGCCACGAGAATGAACGGCAGAGCCCCGGCAAGCGCGGCCAGGAGCGTGAACGTCGTAAAAATCACCCCGAGCAAGGCGAGCATGAGGCCGGCGAAAAATTGCTGCTTCGATTCGCGGAGGAGCAGCTGGCGGGATTCGGGCGATTCGTGTAAGCGCCGAAGGTCGTCTTGCGCTCGGGCGACCAAAGCTCGTGCCGCGGGCAGCGACCAATCGAGGCGGAGTAGGTCGGCGACGATGTCCTCGGGGGCACGCCCATCCATCAGGGCGCGCGGTACCATCGTCTCAGGGTTCTCCGCCGCGAACTTCTCCTGCGGGGTCAATTCATCGTCCATCATGACACCAATGCCGAACGACAAGGCTCAGCAGCCCGCTCACGCGGAGAAAGGCGGAATGCCTGAGATTACCGTTGCCGCGTGGCGGGTCTGCTGAAGCCACTTGTTCGAGCCTGCCTGGCCTCAATTCGAGTCCCGACCCGTTTTGTCTTCTACGTCAAACATCAGCTTGCATTGATGGGGATCGAAGATCACGAAGAGCCCCGTGCCTTGCAAGCGCTCTGCGACGAGGAGGTAATCATTAAACAGTTCCATTTCAGGGTCGTCGCCCCCAATTTCAAAGCGCGATGGACAACCCTTGCATGGCATTGCAAACTTAGCCGCGATGTCATTGCTTTCAACGACGACGTAGGGCGCTTTGTTCTCCGTGAACGTGACATACGCTTCGCCATCAACCATGCGCACCGTCTTTCCAGATCGCGACACCGCGGCCTCTCCCGATTGCGCGACCTCAGTAACGAGGCGCTCGAGGTCATCCAGCGAATAGGATGCACCTGGTTTGAGCATGGCGAGCGTTTCGTACATGACGCCCTCCTCACCGAACATGTGAGTAGGCTGACCGGCGCCGGTCGGCCTATGCCCTGGCGCCGGTCTGTCTATGGCCTAGGGTCAGTCTGCGTATGCCCTGGCCCCGGTCTGTGTATGGCCCGACGCCGGTCTGTCTATGGCCCGACGCCGGTCAGCCGATTGCGGGCCAGTAGTGCGCCGACACAACCAAGGTAGCAGAACCCATCCGTAGCCTGCTGTCAAGCGGCAAGCAGCCTCGAATTGCACCTTTCAGGTTTTTTCTCTTGATCAAGGAATGATACGCATGTACACTATGCCGGGCCGCTGCACGCCTCTTGTTCCGGAAAGGAGGAAACGATGCCAGACACCCTGCTTTCGTCGTCCAAGCCGGTGGCCGCGCCGTCCCCGTCTCCGCCGCGGCTGCTGGATCAGTTGCGCGAGGGGGCTCGCGAGGCGGGTCACCTGGAGGCGACGGTGAATTCGTTCGTGTCGTGGGTGCTTCGCTTCATTGTGTTCCACGGCCGGCGCCATCCCCGCGAGCTGGGCCTGGCGCAAATTGGGCGGTTTCTGGAGCACGTGGTGGGAACGGAGAAGGAGCCGTTGGCGGCGCTGGCTGGGGCGCGAGCCGCCCTCGATTTTCTGTACCGGTGCGTGTTGAAGATCGCCTTGGAGGAGTTGCCGTTGCCGCGTCCGCCGCGTTTGCTGGACCAGATGCGGCAGGTGCTGCGGGTGCGTCACTATGCGCGGCGGACGGAGGAGTGCTACGTCGATTGGGCGCGGCGTTACATCCAGTACCAGGGCCTGCGTCACCCGCGTGACATGGGGGCCGGGGAGGTCAGCCAATTCCTGACGCACCTGGCCGTCGTCGGCCGGGTCAGTGCCAGTACGCAAAACCAGGCGCTCAACGCCCTGGTGTTTCTTTACGGCGCGGTGCTGGACCTCGAGCTGGGGCGGCTCGACGCGGTGCGGGCGCGGCGTCCGAAACGGTTGCCCGTGGTGCTGTCGCCGGGCGAGGTGGCGGCGGTGTTACCCCAGGTGATGGGGGCCGAGGGCGTGTTCCAGTTGATGGCTCGGTTGCTGTATGGCAGCGGATTGCGCCTGCTGGAGTGCTGCCGCCTGCGTGTTCAGGAAATCCAGCTGGATCGCGGCCAGATCCTTGTGCGGGCGGGCAAGGGGAACAAGGACCGTGTGGTAATGCTACCGCGGGCGGTGCGGGCCGACGTGGAACGGCAGCTGGCGGCGCGGCGGGTGCTGCACGAGCGTGACCTGGAACGCGGCGTGGCCCGGGTGGAATTGCCCGAGGCCCTGGAGCGAAAATACCCGCGGGCGGCGCAGGAATGCGGCTGGCAGTTTCTGTTCGCGTCGCGGCAGCTGTCGCACTGCCCGCGGACGGGGCGGCTCGGGCCGGCATCATGTCTACCCGGCCTCGGTCCAACGTGCGGTGGGTCGGGCGGGCGAGGCGGCCGGCCTGCCCAAGCGCATCCACTGCCACACCTTCCGCCATAGTTTTGCCACGCACCTGGTGGAACGCGGGGTCGATATCCGATCCATCCAGGAACTCCTCGGACACGCGAGCCTGGAAACGACCATGATTTATACCCACGTGGCCCGGCAGGGCGTGGCCGGCGTCCGCAGCCCGCTCGACCTGCTGGACGATCTGCGTCCCGAGGAGGTGGCGGCGGCCGTCGATGCCAGCCGGCGGCTGGGGGGGTGAGGCGGCTAATGCCACGCCCCCACCGGGCTTGTCCCGGTGGAGGCGGGGTTCGTAACCAGATCCGATTGCCCCCCGTGCGTTGCCCCCCACCGGGCTTGTCCCGGTGGGGGCAGGGTTGGCCGAAGTCACGAACCGGGCTCCCTCGGGACAAGCCCGGTGGGGGCAACGTTTTTCGGAACGGTCATCTGGTAACGAACCGGGCCTCCACCGGGGCAAGCCCGGTGGGGGGCACGCGAGAAGCGTGCTGAACCCTATCTACTGCGCCCCTCACGCCCGCCGGCGGGTGTCCAGTTGGGCCAGTTCTTCCTTCAGCAGCCGGTCCGCCTCGAAGAGGCGGTACATCGGGTCTTCGTTCCAGCGTGCTTCGGCCTCGGGCAGCCAGTAGCGGAGGGGGGATTCTTTCGTGCCGGCGCCCTCGGAGCGGAGCAGGCCGCGGGCCAGGGCGGCTTTCAGGTAGCGGCGCAGGCTGGCTTCGGGGGGCGGCGGGCCGTCGGCGTCGGGCCAGCTAGCGGCCAGCTCGCGGCGCGTCAGCTTGCCCCGGGCCGCCAGCAGGACAGCGTGCAGGCGCGACCAGCAGTCGAGGAACTCGTCATGGGCCGCCTCGCCGCGGGCCTCGTAGTCGGTCCCCGCGGCGTTCAGCTCGATGACCAGGTCGCGGGGTGTGTCGTCGAAGCGGGAAAAGGCGGCCAGGGCGCGGCGGCGGTCGTTACCGGGGCGGCTACGTCGGCAGCAGTCCATCTCGACGATGATGTCGGCGTAGGCGGACAGGGCACCGCTGCCGCGGGCGGCCGCCCCCTCGTCGGCCGGCCCCTTCTTCGGGTGGTGCAGCAGCAGCACGGCCATGCGCCGTTCGGTCAGGCGGCGGAGCGGTGCCAGCATTTCCAGCATCAGGGGGGCCAGGTTCTCGCTGCCGCCGGGCAGGAAGTAAGAGAGCGAGTCGATGGCCACCAGGTCCACGCCGCTGGCGTCGCGCAGCAGGGCCAGGCGGTCGATGAGGGCCGTCCACTGGTCAAACGATGGCCTGCCGGAGAAGGGGCGGCAGAGGAAATAGGTGTGGTTGCCGAAGTCGAGGCGTTGGCGGCGCAGCTCCCACTGTTCGCGGGATTCCTCGGAGACCAGGGCGGTGCGGCCCTGGGTGAGGGTGCGGCCGGCCAGCTGGCCGCCGGTCACGCGGCGGGCGAGCAGGACGGAGAGGAGGGTGGTCTTGCCGGCCTTCCAGCGGCTGGTCCAGAGGGTGATGCTGCCGGGGGCCAGGTAGCCGTGCAACAGCCAGGGCACCTCGTGCGGCGTGGCGGCGGACAGGTCGGCGGACCAGAAGCCATCGGGGCAGGCCACCGGCTGGCGCGAACCGCTGCGGTTGGCGGGCGGCAGCTGCAGATCGCAGGACGGGTCCATGAGGTTACCTCCGCGGGAATTCCGGTGTCCCTGAGGGGTGGGTGCCACGACGGTGCCACGAGGGTGCCAGCACGGTGCCACGAGGGTGCCAGCACGGTGCCACGAGGGTGCCAGCACGGTGCCACGACAGTGCCAAGGGTGCCAGCAGGGTGCCACGAGGGTGCCATTTGGTGTCCGAAGGTGTGGTGGCACCGTGGGCCGACCCATCTGGCGGGCGGATGCATTATACTGAACATTAGATCAGATGTGGTAGGTCAGTTGGGCGGTGCTGGTCTCGGGTGACGGGCCAGCGCGGAGCCGGGGCCGTGGTCCGTTCGTGAACGGACCACGGCCCCGGTTATGGTCCCCATCTCTCCGTCTCACACCAGCTCCCGCATCGCCGGCTTCTCCACAATGTGCTGTGGCCGGCCGGTGGGGTCGTTGATGGTTGTCGTTTCGGGGTTGATGCCCATGCAGTGATACAGGGTGGCGAAGACTTCCTGGAAGGTCACGGGGCGGTCCTTGGCGTGTTCGCCGAGGCGGTTGGTGGAGCCGATGACCTGGCCGGTCTTCATGCCGCCGCCGGCGAGGAGGGCACAGCTGACCTGGGGCCAGTGGTCGCGGCCGGCTTCCTTGTTGATGCGCGGGGTGCGGCCAAATTCGCCCCAGACCACGATGGCCACGTCGTTGAGCAGGCCGCGGCCGTCCAGGTCCTCGATCAGGGCGGTCAGCCCCTGGTCGAGCTTGGTGCCGTGGTCGCGGACCAGGTCGAAGTTCTTGCCGTGGCTGTCCCAGCGGCCGTACGACAGGGTCACGCAGCGGGCGCCGGCTTCCACCAGGCGGCGGGCCATCAGCAGGTGGTCATTCACCGTCGGGGCGCCGTCGTACTGGTACTTGTAGGGTTTGCCGTCGCCGTAGCGTTCGCGGACCTTGGCCGATTCCTGGTTCAGGTCGAGGGCGTCCTTCAGCTTGCTGGAGGTCAGCACGCCCAGGGCGCGTTCGGTCAGGGCATCCATCCCCTTCATGTCGCCCTTGGCGTCGAGGTCGCGGCGGAGATCGTCGAAGCTGGCCAGCAGCCGGCGGCGGTCGCCGAGCTGGTCGAGGGTCGTCCCCTTCAGGGTCATGTCGGCCATGCCCTGGCCATCCGGCTTGAAGGCGCCGTAGGCGGTGCCCAGGAAGCCCGGCGTGCCGGGGTCCGACCAGGGCATGTGCTGCGTTCGGGCGGCCAGGCCGACGAACGGCGGCACCGAGGGATCGACCGGGCCTTGGACACGCGCGGCGACGGCACCCAAGCTGGGCCGGCCGCCCAGCGCCTGCATGTCGCGCATCGAGTAGCCGCTCATGCACTGCACCGCGTCGTGCCCGCCGCTGGCGCCGACGATGGAGCGGATGAAGACGCACTTGTCGGCCATCTTGGCGATGCGCGGGAACGTCTCGCCGATCTGAATGCCGGTCACGCTGGTGGCGATCGGCTTGAACTCGCCCTTGATCTCCTTCGGGGCCTCGGTCTTGATGTCCCACAGGTCCTGGTGCGGTGGTCCGCCGCCCAGGAAGATGTTGATGACGGCCTTGTGCTGCGATCCGGTGGTGCCGGCGCGGGCCTCGGCGCGGAAGATGTCGGTCAGGTTCAGGGCCGTGGCCCCGAGGCCGAGGGCCCCAATGGTGAGGAAGCTGCGGCGGGAGACGCCGTCGCAGTAGGGGTTTTTGCGGCCGTAGATGGTCAACATGGCGGGGGTGTCCCTTCGGAAAAGGGTTGGCGGGGGGCGGCTTGGGTCGCCGCTGTCCTGGCGTGCGGCCCAGGGGAGAGCGGGCCGGGAGGGCAATTCCACTACAGCCTCAACGGTAAACCCGGGGGGCGGCGGTGTCAAGCGGATCAGCGGGACAGTATTCGGGCTAACCGTTCCTCCCCTCGCCCCGGTACTCCGGGGAGAGGGGTCGGGGGTGAGGGGTTCTGGTCCGGGGAAATTCATCCCCCTCACCCCCAACCCCTCTCCCCGGAGTACGGGGGCGAGGGGAGATTATCGCCTGCCGCTGGGCTAAAACCTGTTGGCGAGCACGAAGAAGAGGACCCACGCAACGGCCAGCACGATCACGAGGATGCCCAGAAACACGGCGATCATGGAACAGGTTCGGCCGGCCTTGGTGGTGCCTTGATTCCTGGGGTCCATGCGTCCTTCGCGCATGGCGGCCAGGTCCTTGCTCCCCATGACCCAGCCGACGGTGCCCAGGATCAGCCCGATCAGCGGCAGGATGGCGATCGGCGCACAGCAGACGCCGGTCACGCCCACGGCGGACAGCACCAGTCCCACAATACCGATCGTCAGGACCAGGGTGCCCCGATCCGGCTCGAGGTCGCGTCGCGGCCCCAGGTCGTCCTCGAAGTCGGCCGCGTCGTCCTCTTCCTCCCAGGCCCGAGGCCGAGACGGGGGCCGTGGCTCGTCCTCGTCACGCGGGGCGCGCTTCTCGCCATTCTCCTCGCGTTCCAGGGGACGTTTGCTGGCGGGTGGCCCACCCTCGGCCGGCTTGGGTTGCACCCCGGCCGTGTCGCTGACGGTGAAGGCCCGGCCACACGACGGACACTTGACCAGCTCGTGGGCCAGCTCCTCGGGCACGCGCAGCTTTCGCCCGCATTCCGGACAGGCAATCAGTTGTGCCGGCATGCCCCCTCGCAGTCGCAGATCGGCTCGGCGAGCCGAACCCACGTCTCCCCTCGCCCCGGTAATCCGGGGTGAGGAGCAGGACGGAGCACCGCTCCGTCCTACCCGATTGTCCGGAACTGTAGGACGGAGCGGTGCTCCGTCCTCCGACCAACCTCTCTCCCCCGGAGTACCAGGGCCAGTGGAGATCAAGACTTAACCGCGCTTGCCGTAACGCTGCACCAGCCGATCGATGTACTCGTTGTAGCGGTCCGCCAGGTCGCGGTCGTCGATGATGAGCAGGTTTTCGGCGTTCTCTTCCGCGCTGTGCGACAGGTTGTAGCTGCCCGTCAGGACGGCGTCATCGCAGACGACGATCTTGTTGTGCATGAAATCGTGCCGGCCGTTGGGAGTGTACGGGGTGGAATGCTTGCCCGCGAGCGGTGTGGCAATCCGCTCGAAGACGCCGATTTTCCAGTCCGCGGGCCCGCCCCGCCACTGGCCGAACACGCCCTCCATCTGAGTGCGATCGTAGACCCCGCCGTATTCCGCCAGCCGGCCGTGCTGCAGCGCGTCGCTCAGCGCGCCGAGGATGGCGCCGGAAGTTACGAGCATCGAACAAAGCTTCAGGCGGCGGCGGGCGGCGCTGATGCGATGAGCCACATCGTGGGCAATGCTGCGCCCGCGCCGGGGGCAAAGGCGACGTGAGCGGAGATGGCGCCGATCCGGACGCTGCCGGTATCGTGGACGCCGGTGGTGGCAATGTCGCCCCTCTGCCACAACTCGCCGAAGTCGGCCTCGTAATACGCACACAGCTCCGGCGAGTCGATCTGGACGATGTTATTCTCCATGAAGGTCCAGGAGTCATCGGTCCAGTTGACGCTGCCGGTCCAGAGGGCAGCGGCCGGGGTTCGGCCGTCGCGCACGATGTACTTGTGGTGCATCAGCCGCGGCTGGTGCGGATCGCCGCCGCTGATCGGCTTGGCCTGGACGCCGGCACCGATCCGGTGGATGAAGGCCGCGGTGCCGGGAGGAGCGGGATCGCCGCCCGAGCCGGGGAGATTGGGGTGCGGCTTGCCGGCGTCGTAAGCGATGCGCACCTCGACCCCCGCCGCCGCCCGTTGGCGCAGCGCCTGCACCACCGGACCGGCCAGGGCGTCGCCCAGGCGAAAGTCGTAGATGGCGATGTGCAGGCTGCTGCGGGCGCCGGCGAGGAATTCAGCCAGCTGGGCCGCCACCGCCGCGGCCTTTTGCCCCTCCTGCTCCAGAAACGTTACGCCGATACCTGGAGGTGAATTCACGACACGATCTCCGAAGGGAATGCGCCCCCCAGGGCCGTCCGCTCAACGGTGAGCAGGTCCGCAATCTGGGGGACGGTGACATCCGGGGTCGGGTGCCGGGCCACCTCGGCGGCGTCGTGGGCGTAATGGCCCTGGCGGCAGAAGACGGTGGTGACACGGCCGCCCCAGATCGCCTTCACCGCCGCCAGGATGCGCGGCTTGTCGTCGATCAGGACATAGTGCCGGGCCGGGTAACGGCTGGCAACATCGTCCAGCTCGTGCTCCTTGTGGATGTAGATCAGCACCCGCCCGCCCACCGCCTCGAACAGGCCGGACTGCTCGACCTTGCGCGGCTGAAAAACCACGTCGCCGTCGGACAGGATGACCGTCGGCCCCCAGCCGCCCAGGCGATCGATCACGTCCAGCGCCCGGGGGTAGAGGCGGCTAACAAAGGGGTAGGCGATCAGATACGAGGAAACCCTCAGCAGGTGCGGATCGCGCGGATACTCGATGCGATAGCGCTGCAGGGCTCCCAGGTAATCGGCGTAGCCAAGCTCGGTGCGCAATTCCTCAAACAGGTCCCAGTAACGCTGCTGGCGTTGCTCGCCAAAGGCATCGGTCAGGTAGCGCCGCAGGTCGGCAGCCACCTGATCGTTGTCGAGGAGCGTATTGTCCACATCCAGCAGGAAGACGACCCCGTCCGGCATCATGGTATCCTCCATCAAGCGCGAAGGGCTCAAACCCCGTCACTTCATCGCCTCCGGGCCGGCCCGTCAAGCGAAATCGCGGCCCGTAGAATGCGGTGAGACCCGATGTCCCCTCCGGTTGGGAAGACCGTGCCGCGCGAACCGCTGCCCATTGATCCCGTCCTCCCCGAATTGCTCGACGTGCTGCGTCGCGGCTCGTCCGCCGTGCTGCGGGCTCCGACGGGGGCGGGCAAGACGACCCGGGTGCCGCCGGCCCTGCTCGAGGCCGGCCTGGCCGGGAACGGGCGCATCGTCCTGCTGGAGCCGCGCCGTCTCGCCGCCCGGGCGGCCGCGCGGCGGATGTCTCTCGAGCGCGGCACCCGCCTGGGAGAGGATATCGGTTATCACGTGCGCTTCGACCGCCAGGCCGGGCCACGCACCCGGATTGTCGCGGTCACTCCGGGCATCCTGCTGCGCCAGTTGCAGGACGATTCGTTCCTGGAATCGACCGGGGTGGTGGTCTTCGACGAGTTCCACGAACGCGGGCTGGAAAGCGATCTGGCCCTCGGGATGGTCCGGCTGATTCAGCAGACCGTGCGGGCGGAGCTGCGCATCGTCGTCATGTCGGCTACCCTGGCGGGAGAGTCCGTTGCCGCGTACCTGGATGGCTGCCCCATCGTGGCCAGCGAAGGCCGGTTGCACCCGGTGACGATCCGCTACCAGCCGCGGCCGCCCAAGGAGCCGCTGGCCGAGGGGATCGTGGCGGCCGTCGTCCGCTGCCTGGACCAAACGGCCGGCGATCTGCTCGTCTTCCTTCCGGGGGTGGGCGAAATCCGCCAAGCCGCCCGGGCACTCGAAGCGCTGGCGGAGGAACGCAATCTGGCAGTGCTGCCCCTGTACGGCGATCTGCCGCCCGAGCAGCAGGATGCGGCCCTGCTGCCGCAGGGTCGGCGCAAGGTGGTGCTGGCGACCAACGTGGCGGAAACGTCGGTAACAGTGGACGGAGTCACCGCTGTCATCGACTCCGGTTTGGCGCGAGAGCTTCAGTACGACCCGGCGGTGGGACTGGACCGGCTCAAGCTGACGCCGATCTCGCGCGCCTCGGCCGACCAGCGCCGGCCGGGCGGGGCGGACCGCACCGGGCGTCTGCCTCCGGCTGTGGAGCGAGCTGTCGCACCGGGCCCGGCCGGAGCAGACCGATCCGGAAATCCGCCGCGTGGACCTGGCCGGCGCGGTGCTGCAACTGCTGGCCGCCGGCGAAAAGGACGTGCTGCGTTTCCCCTGGCTGGAGCCCCCGCCCGAGGCGACGGTGGCCCAGGCGCTCCTGCTCTTGCGCCGGCTGGGGGCGCTTGACGACGGCGGCGTGACGGAATTGGGCCGGGCGCTGGTGAAGCTGCCGGTGCAGCCACGCCTCGGCCGGCTGCTGCTCGAAGGACAGCGCCTCGGTCAACCTCAGCGCG
Organism: uncultured Planctomycetota bacterium; assembly: GCA_963827935.1. Taxonomy (GTDB): domain Bacteria; phylum Planctomycetota; class Planctomycetia; order Gemmatales; family Gemmataceae; genus DATFNV01. Next base: position 14,162 of record CAWHCN010000012.1, read on the forward strand.
TGGCCCTGGCGGCGGCGCTGCTGGCGGAGCGCGACCCCTTTGGCCGCGACCCGGAGGCAACGCCGGCGACCGGCCGCCATCGCACCCTCTCCGATGTGCTCGACCGCATCGACGCCGTCGAGGAATACGAGCGGTCGGGCCGCACCGCAACCGCCCACGGCACCTTGCATCACGGGGCCGTGCGGTTTCTGTTGCAGGCCCGCGATCAACTCCTGCGGGCGGTGCGCGATGAGGGCCGCGGCCTGTCCCCCGGCCACGCCGGTCCGGACCCGGACGAGGTCGTCCTGCGGGCCCTACTGGCGGCCTTTCCCGATCGCGTGGCTCGCCGTCGGGCCCCGGGCGCCCGCCGCGGCGTCATGGTCGGCGGCCGCGGCGTCAGCTTGGCGCCGACCAGCGGCGTCACCGAGCCGGAGCTGTTTGTCTGCGTCGATGTCGATGCCAGCCACACCGAGGCGTGGGTACGCCAGGCGTCGGCCGTGCAGCGCGACTGGCTACCAGCCCACCTTGTTCGCGTCGCCACCGAGGTCGCCTTCCACGCGGAGACCGAGCGCGTGACGACCCGGCGACGGCTGTACTACGAGGACCTGCTGCTGGAGGAAATGACGGCCAACGCCTCCGCCGAGGCCGTGGCCGGAGTGCTGGCCGACGCCGCGGCGGACCGATTGGAGCGCGTACTGCCGCCGGACGATTCGGCCGCCGGTCTCTTCCTGATCCGCGTCCGTTCGCTGCGGGAGTGGCTGCCCGAACTGGGCTTGCCGGCGTTCGACCACGGCGAGCTGCGCGAGCTGCTCCCCTGGCTTTGTGCCGGCAAGCGCTCCTTCGAGGAGCTGCGCCGGGCCGACTGGCTGGGCCTGCTTCAGGGGCGGTTGACCCATGCCCAGCTCCAGGCGGTGGAGCGGGAAGCACCGGAGCGGCTGGAGGTGCCCAGCGGCAGCCGCCTGGCCTTGACTTACGCGCCGGGCCGACCGCCGGTGCTGGCGGTCCGCATCCAGGAGGTGTTCGGGCTGGTGGACACGCCGCGCATCGCCGCCGGCCGGGTCCGCGTGCTGCTGCACCTGCTGGCTCCCAACTTTCGGCCGCAGCAAGTGACCGACGACCTGGCCAGTTTCTGGGCGAACACCTACCCCCAGGTCCGCAAGGAACTGCGTGCACGCTACCCGAAGCACGCCTGGCCCGAGGATCCGCTGTCGGCCCCGCCCCAGCGCGGGCCGAAGCGACGCAGGGGGGATGGATAGGGATTCCCAGAAAGACCCCGAAGGACTGCCAGGAATCCGCTCTGGGGGGCGGGATAGCTTCCGCGGCGGCCGGCGTTATCATGGCCCGGAGCGTAGCGGGGGGAATCTTCTTGGGGAGAAAGCGACCGGTGTACCGTCCGCCATCACCGCCTGGAAGCCGTCGTGGAGCCCGATTGTACCTTCCGCGGGCCGGCCAGTCAGCGCCTCACGTCAGTGGCACCCTCGGGCTTCGGCGACTGCCCCGAACCGATGGCCCCTACCCCGTTCCTCCCCCCGCGGTGAAGTCCCACCGTCGCCCCCACCGGTGCTGCCCCCTTAGCGCAGGGGCGACCGTTGCGAACGCAGCCACTTCTTACCCTGGAGTTCGGGGAGCGCGGCAAACGCCTTGTTGATGAACTCCTCGGCCTCGGTACAAGCGATGAAGTAGCAGAAGGCGTCGAGGCCAAGGGCAAGTCCGCTGTGGCTGACGCCGACAAGCTCGCCGCGATCATTGCAGCACGGCCGACCATCCCCTAAGGCGCCGGGGTTCGGCGGCATCTCCGCGGCCACGACGGTGGCTTTCAGGTCGAGCACGTAGTCTGCGCCAGCTTCCCGCCACTGCTTCTTATGGTTCTTCGCGTTTTCGAGTGGGTGATTTTCACAGTCTTGGCAGCATGCAGGTGAGGATTTTCAGCCTCAGGTATTCCTCATCGCGGAAACCGTAGGCGCGCCGCTGGATGGCGCGGATCTTGTTGTTGAAGCCCTCCACAAAGCCCAGGGCGACCTTGTTGTCGGCCTGACAGTAGGCGGCGATGCCGTCCCAGTGAGCCTCGATCATGCGTGCGAACTTCTCGAAGGGTTTCAAGCGCTGCCAGCGCAAGGCAGCGCGCCAGTTGTCGTAGAAACGTCTGGCCCAGCCGGGACTCCAGTAGTCCCACAGTTGATCGAAGGACTCCTTCAGGGCAAACGCATCTAAACGCCTGTGCATTATTGGCTGTTCAGTAGTCTGGGACAAGGGACTCGCGAATGATTCTCCTCGAAGTCGCCCGTCTCACGGAGGAGAATCGGCATGTCGCAGTCCCGCGCCGGTACCTTGCTTTCCCCCTTCGCCACCTTGACGGACCCGCGGGTGAACCGCACCAAACGTCACGACCTGCTGGACATCCTTTTCATCGCCCTGTGTGCCGTCGTCAGCGGCGCCAACGATTGCGTCGCCATGGCCAAGTTCGGCACCAGCAAGCGGGCCTGGTTGGAGAAATACCTGGACTTGCCCAATGGCACGCCGTCGCACGATACGTTCACGCGGGTGTTTGCCGCCCTGGATGGCAAGGCCTTTGTTGCCTGTTTCCTGGAGTGGGTGGCGGCCCTGCAGGAGAGCACCGACGGCCAGTTGGTGGCCATTGACGGCAAGACGGCGCGCGCCACTCTGGACAAGGCCAAGGGCCAGAACCCACTGCACGTCGTCAGCGCCTGGGCAACGGCGAATCACTTGCTGCTGGGCCAAGAGGTTGTGGCCACCAAGTCCAATGAGATTACCGCTATTCCCAAGCTGTTGGAGGTGTTGGAATTGACCGGGGCCATCGTGACCATCGACGCCATGGGGTGCCAGAAGGAGATCGCGGCCAAGATTCGCGACAAAGGGGCGGATTACGTGCTGGCGGTGAAAGGAAATCAGGACCATTTGGAAGAGGACATCGTCGCAGCGTTCGAGGCCGTGGACGACGGTCAGGGATCGGCCACGGTGCGGACGCACACGGCGTACGACAAGGGCCACGGTCGCCAGGAGACGCGCCGCACGCAAACCATGGCGGTGCCGGAGACGCTGCGCAACCTAGAGGCGTGGCGCGACCTGAAGAGCATCGCTCGCTGTACCCGGACCTACCAGGAAGGGGGCGTGGAGAAGTCGGAGGTGCGCTACTTCATCAGCAGTCTGTCGCCTCAGGCGAAGAAGTTGGCCGTGGCGATTCGTGGCCATTGGGGAATTGAAAACGGGCTCCACTGGGTGCTGGACATGTATTTCGCAGAGGATCGCAACCGAGCGCGTACCGGCAATGCCGCGGCCAACCTCGCCTTGCTGCGTCGCTGGGTAGTCTCCCTGTTGCGGCGCGACGAATCAAGCACGGGCGGCATCGAGAAGAAACGCTTGCAAGCGGGATGGAACGACGAGATCCGCGAGGCGATTCTTGGCCTTCTTATGGGGAATTAGATGCGTTTGCCCTGAGGACTCCTTGAGCAGGTATGCCTTGTTCAAACGCCGGTTGGCCTGGAAAAGTAAGTGCAGGGCCTTCCTTCCCTCCAGGGAAAGGTTCTCCCAGTGAGACAGCAACGTGTAGCGCTGCCCCTTGATGAAACGCCTGTCCTCCCCCGAGAGGCGGGCGTACTCCTGTTTGCGAACCTTGTCCATCGCTTCGCTGAGGTGGCCGAGGACGTGGAACTTGTCGTACAGGATGACGGCCTGCGGGGCATTCCCCTCCTTGAGGGTGGAATTGCGGAACGCTTTCCACATATCCATGACGGCCAAGCGGATTTTCCTGCATTTCTTGGGGCCCAGCCAGGCGAAGAACTCGTCCAGGCTCGCTTCGGAGCGGTCTTGGCCGCCGAACCAGATGGCCCGGCGCCGTTCCAGGTCGCTGACCACGATGCGGTACTGGTGCCCCTTGCCGATGGCGATTTCGTCGATGCCGATGACCCGGGGAGCAGGGTTGCCGGCCCGGCGGAGCTGTTCGCGCATGTACTGCTTGTCCAACTCCTTGACCGTGTGCCAATCGAGGAACAGTTCCTCGGCCACTTCCTTGATGGCCGTTTCGCGACAGCGCCGGCCCACGAAGAAGGCGAAGCGCTTGGTGTACAGTGGGTTGTCGGCCAGCCAGTCCAACCGTTCGCTCTTCACGCCCCCGCACCGCGGACACTGGACCCTGCGCAGGGAGTAGGCGAGGTAGACCCGCTTGTCGCCACACGAGAGATCTCGGGCACGCCGAGGTCGGGTATCGTAATAAGTCCAAGAGGCTTGCCCGCAGGCGCCGCACAGCGTTTTTTTCGGCGCCGCTGGAGGGTGATGACCACCGCCCGGGGGTCACCGAAGATGCCTCGAAGGCGGGCCTGGGGCAGGAAACCAGGGAAGCGGTACAGGTCAGGGAGTCGCTTGAAGTTGGCCATCGGCACAGCATGACAAGAATTCCCCCGGAGGGAAAGAGCGTTTCCCCTGGAAATCCCGCGGTTTCATAGGCCCCGAGGCCCGAAAGTTGCCCACTCGAAAACGCGAAGAGCCCTTCTTATAGACCTGGCGTACCGTGCCGGGCGTGTACACCCAGAGGGATCCGCTGAGAGGGAAGTTACCGATGGAGTGCAAGTGTTCGCCGGGCCGATTCCTTGGAGAGGGGCAGCGCCTCGACGCCATCAGGCACACGGTCTAGTGGATGACGCCGGAGATTATGACGTGTAGGGTGGGTCGAGTCTTCGAGACCCACCGCTGGCTCGGTGGGCCTCGAAGACTCGACCCACCCTACACGATTCGTCAGAACCTCTGGTGTCGTCCACTAGTCACGTCGAGCAACTGTTGCTGCACGGATAGGTCGCGCTCGACATCGACGGTGAACGGCGAGCCGGTGAAAAAGTCGGTCAGCAGCAGGCCGAACAGCCGGTGCCAGTCGCGCAGCGCCTCTCGCTCGATGGCCATCGCAGAGCCCTCCGTGGATGGCGCCCGAATGTACCCAGCGGCCTGCAATGGTGGTAGGTCGCCGAAGCGTGAGAAGCCGCCCGTGGCCTTGCCGGCCGGCACCAGCCCCTGGCCTGCCAGAAAAACCTACGACGTCCCCTCTCCGCCTCCTGACGGACCAATTGCGAAACACAAAGTTCATGATCCCCACGGCGGGTATCCCACCAATCGTGCGTGATTTGCTGATGCCCCGCGACGATCAGGTCACGGCTGGGGCGGGCAGTCCAATAGCTGACGAAGCTCGTTTCGATGGTAACACGTTCGAACATGGCCCAGGTCGCCCTGGGAGTAATTCACGCTGTTCCCTTGGCGCACCCTTTCGCCGAGGCCGCCTACGCAGGCGTTGAACTCTGAGAGACCGACGTGGCGGCCTCGGTCGGCTGCAACAATTCGTTCGGCGAGGCTGATTGCAGCCCAACCGGCGACGACGGACTTCGCCATATGGCGCGCCCCGAAGCAGCTTGTCGCTTCCGAGCGTCGTCAAGAATGGCAGCGATGTCCTCGGCGAACTTGTCGGCCATCCGCTGACGCGTTCGATGAATTTCCTCGATTGTCGTATCTCGCTTATTCGTCTTGTGAATCATCATCCACCATTTCCTCGGGCGTGCAGATTATCGGAATCGGAATTCCCTGCAAGCGTAGGGTGCGTCAAGCGTACTCGCGCCGACGCACCGGGAGGCTGGAAGGGGCTGGAACGGTGCGTCGGCGCGAGTACGCTTGACGCACCCTACAACTACTACGATGTCACCTTTTGTCCCTCTACGATGTCCCCTCTTGCCTTCTTCTATGCAGTTTTGCCTTTTCTCTTTGGCGTGCGGCTCATGGGAATCATCATCTTCGGTGACGCGGGTGCAACCAAGCCTGTGGAACGAGTGTACCACGACTTTCCTTCTCGAACCCACCGTTCCAAAAAGACTTGCGGTTCCCCTGCCTCGTTTTGCCAAGTCATCTTGCCCAAGGCGAAATCCCGATCTTCGTAGAGGGTGCTCGGCTCGCCCAGGTGGAGGTTGATCTCCACTTCTTGAATCGTGATCGACCCATGGCTTTCGAGAAACTGCGAGAGTGCGTTCTCATACTGGAAGAACGTGACCGAGGTTGGCACTCGCCGAATCCGAGGATCGATCATCTGAAAACATCGCTCGAAATCGTGTTGGTTCAGCAGGTCATAGAACAGCCGAATCCTGCGCTTCACGGAAAAAAACTCCTTGCTCGCGAATTTCGTCTTCATTGCCATACCTGGGATTGCTCCCCGGCCCGGCTTTGAGAATCTACGATGGCTCTTTTCCAGCCAAGGTCATTTCTTCCGCCGCGGTTTGCGCGGTGCAGCGGGGCGCTTCGGCGACAACCGAGCTAGATACTGCTGGATCTGTTCCGCGGATAGACCCGCCAAACGCCTTTCCGGCGGCAGCGACTGTAACACTTCCTGTTGCTCCTCCGGCGTGAGCTTCAGGAAGTGCTCCATATTGTACTGCCGATTGAAATCCTCCATCGTGAACGACATGGCAAAGCCCTCCCCTTGGAGTCTCTCGAATAACTGCTCGAGCAGCCGGCTCGTCTGCTCCGAGCGACGCTGGTACGGCCCGCCGCCAAACTCAACCAGGTTCGGCGCGGCGCTGAACAGGTGCAAGGGCGCGTTGTGCCCTCGCGAGGCAGTTCTCCCGCAACGACGACACGGATCGTGTCCGTGCCCCACCGGCAATCATACACGCCCGCCTGAACCCGCTGCCAGGGTAGCTGTCCGGACAGGTTGTGCGGGAAGCGGGCGCACACGGCGTACAGGCCGAACTGGTCCTCGGGCAACAGTTCCGATGGCGAGCGGCTGACGAGCTTGCGGTAGGCGACGCCCGCCCCGACCAGTTCCTTCATGGCCCAGCCGTCCAGCGCCTCATGATGCGACTTAAAGGTCATCAGGTTGTGAGGCCGCAGCCATTCAAGGCCATCGGGCAGGCGGCCAGCGAACCGCCCCCGCCCCCGCCGGACGATCACCACGTCGAGCAGTGTTGCTGCGCGGACAGGTCGCGCTCGACCTCGACGGTGAACGGCGAGCCGCTGAAAAAGTCGGTCAGCAGCAGGCCGAACAGCCGGTGCCAGTCGCGCAGCGCCTCTCGCTCGATCGCCATCGCAGAACCCTCCGTGGATGGCGCCCGATTGTACCCAGCGGCCCGCAATGCTGGTAGGTCGCCGAAGCGCGACGAGCCGCCCGTGGCCTTGCCGGCCGGCACCAGCCCCTGGCCTGCCGGAAAAACCTACGACGCCTCCTTCCCGCCTCCTGACGGACCAATTGCGAAACACAAAGTTCATGATCCCCACGGCGGGTATCCCACCAATCGTGCGTGATTTGCTGATGCCCCGCGACGATCAGGTCACGCCTGGGGCGGGCCGTCCAATAGCTGACGAAGCTCGTTTCGATGGTAACGCGTTCGATCGTGGCCCATCTTGCCCGAGGAGTAATTCACGCTGTCCCTTTTGGCGGCCCTGTCCCTTTTGGCGGCCCCCCTTTGCGCCCTCCCCTTTCGAGCTAAGTCTGGACTCGGCTTCCGGACCATTTTATGGTCACATTTGCCTTCAACCGTCGTTATCGGTTCGCGAACCAAGCTTGAACAACGCGACGTGCCCGCCCTTGCTCTCCCTCGACAATACGCTCGTCATCGGGCTCATATTGGACGAGTAGGTTCTCATCCGATTGCACCGCATCGTACACCTGCAGGGCGAGGAAGTTCTCCGGGTCGGCGAGTCGTTCGATCAGCAAGGGTAGGATTTCCGAGCCCATCGCGATCAGCGCGTCGTATTCTCTCTCGACCGCCCTCGTGTGTGGGTCCGAGCTGAT
>CAWHCN010000013.1:0-800121 GCA_963827935.1 uncultured Planctomycetota bacterium
GCGCCCTGATTCGCTGGCGGCGCCAGGACATCGACGCTTGGCTCGCGGCCGGCTGCAAGTCGTGCCGTTCCCACTGATCCCCCAACACTGACGGCCGGGCGGTTGCAGCCGCCCGGCCGTCCGATCTGAGGATTCACAGATGACAGAACTGCGAAAGAAACTCAGTGACATTCTAGGCGCCGGCAACGGCGGAAACTTCCGCGACGTGTGGAACAGTGCTGTTCCCGCTGATAACTTCGGGCCCCTGCCGCCCGGGGATTACACCTTCCGCATCCTCATCGGCGAGCTGTTCAAGGCGAAGACGGGAACCCCCGGCTACAAGCTGACGCTGGAAGTTATCGAAGGGGAGCACGAAGGCCGCCGCGCCTGGCATGACCTCTGGCTCACCCCGGCCGCGCTACCGATGACGAAACGCGACCTCGCCAAGATCGGCGTAACCAATCCTGAACAGCTCGAAAAGCCGCTACCTGGCGGCATCCTGGTCCGGGGACGGCTGAGCGTCCGCCGCAATGACGACGGCAACGATGGCAACCGCCTGACACGATTCGAGTGCATTGGCACAGAGCCCGGTGATGCCTTCGAGCCGCCGGCCGATGGCGCCGGCCAGGCGGACGCCTTCCCCTTCGGGACGAACGCCGCGCCGACGCCGAACGGCACCGCCTCCGATCCGCCCCCGAACGGTAAGCCGCCTGCTGTCAACGGGACGCCAGCGCGGTTTGACCTTCTGCCCCCCGATGCCAACGGCGAGGCCGACGCCGAACGGCGGGCCGCGGACTTCCTTCGGCGTGAGAAGGGGGGCCGGCCGTGACGACACCGCGAACGCCGTTCGGCTTTCGCGTTGTCGGCAATGCGACGAGCCGGCGCCGGCTGGTTGACGCCGGCGCCGCCCTCGCCGCCTACGCCGCGTGCGATCCGAAAGCCGAAGTCGAGAAAGAAGCCTATCTCTCCGCCTTCACCTACGGGGAGGAATTCCGGCATCACCTGGAAACGACGGGCTCAACGAAGGGCTTCGATGGCCCTTGCTGGGCCCCGTTCATCCCGTGGGACATTGACCGCGAAGACGACCTCGACGCCGCCCTGCGCGACGCCAGGCGGCTCGCCGCCGGCATTCTGGATCGCTACCGGGCGCTGAACGAAGATGACTTGCTCTTGTTTTTCTCCGGCAGCAAGGGCGCCCATGTTTGCCTGCCCGTCACCTGGGGGCCTGGACCGTCCGTCAATTTCCACCGGGTAACTCGCCGATTCGCCGAAGGGCTCGCCGCCGCGGCCGGCGTGAGCATCGACACCGGCATTTACGATAAAGTGCGTCTTTTTCGGCGCCGAATAGCCGACACCCAAAGACGGGGCTCCACAAGCGGCGGCTGTCTTTCGATGAACTGTTGCACCTGTCCGCGGAGCACGTCCGGCAGCTGGCCGCGGCGCCGGAACCCTTCGCCTTGCCGGCCGGCACCGCGGCCGACAACCAGGCCGGGGCCGACTGGCAAGCTGCGCTGCAGGTCGTCGAGGGGGAAGCCGAAGGGAAGGCGCAACGCCGGGCTGCCGTGGCGGACGGGACCCCGCGACTCAACCGGGCAACCCTCGACTTCATCCGCGACGGGGCCGACCAGGGGGACCGGCACCGGATGCTATTCAGCGCGGCCGCGAACCTCGCCGAATTCGGTTGCTCGCCGGCGCTGGCCCATGCGCTCCTGACCGAAGCCGCCCTCGACGCCGGGCTGCCGCCGGCCGAAGTGCGCCGGCAGATAGAGTGCGGGCTGGCCCATGCCAGGAAGGGGGCCCCTCATGCCTGACGCCGCATTCGTCTGCGCGGCCGATGCCCTCGCCGCCTGGCGCGATGACGTTCTCTCTGGCAAGCCGCCCGTGCTATTCCAGGTGGGGACCGGCGAGCTGGCCCGCATCGAAATCGGCCCGGGGCTGGTGACCTTGCTGGGGCGCGCACCCGGGGCCGGCAAGACGGCCTTCACCATGCAAGCCGTCATCGACGCCTTGCGCATGACGGAAACCCTTCGGGCTGTCGTGTGCAACGTCGAGATGGGGCCGGCCACCTTGCTTGACCGGCAGCTCGCCCGGCTATCGGGAATCGACCTGACGCTGATCCGGCATCGCCGGCTGGGGGCCGATCATGCGGACCGCATCGACCAGGCGATGAACACCCTGGAGCCGCTGGGCGTCCCGCTACCGCGCCCGCGGCTGGCGAATGACGGTTGACCAGGGGACGCCGGTGCTCCTATTACCTGGGCACGCTGGCGCCCCTATCCCAGAGTAGGACCAGCATGCGTCACGCCGTCAGGGGGTGACCCACAGAAAGAATCGGCTTGACGAACCTGCGCTGAGATAGTAATCTCATAGCATGAGCCCTGATCGTGAAGCAATGTCCGATGTTCTTCGGCGCGTCATCCGGGACAGCGGGCTGTCGCTTGGAGACATTGAGGACGCGACGGGAATCCAGCGCATGAGTATCGCCAGATTCCTTGATGGGACGACTTCGCTGCGGCTTGATAGAGCTGACGAACTCGCCAAGTATTTTGGGCTCGAGCTCACGTTCAGGAATGACGAGCAGCTAACCAACGTTCGCCCACTTGGGAGGACATCCGTGGAACTCGCTACTGTGGAAGAAACGCTGGATGGACTCGCCGAATTCATTGGGTACGGCCCGGTGCAGCCCTCGATCGTCTTTCTCGGCACTGAGGAAGCGGGCGAGCCCGAGACCATCCTCGCACGCGCCCATCTTTATCAGCCCGTGGAGGATCTGTTCGATGCCCACAAGCGTCTTGAGTCGGAGCTGAAGAGCAAGGATGTGCCCTATCTGAGCCCTTTCAGTCAAGAAGGTAATCCAATCCAACAATGGAACACGGCTTCCTGGTTCGCACTAGCCCTTGCTAGGGCGGACCCTTCACTCTGGCAACGATACTGGCGTTGCTGTCTCGGTCGCCGAACGCATGAAACCTTCCTGATGGAGTGCTTCCCTTTTCCGAGGAAGAGGATGTCACATCGTCAGGCTGGCTATCGACCTCAGCAACTGTGGGTGCAAGGTCGAAGCAAGCTCCTAAGGGATTTTCTCCATGAGGCTCAACCACAGTATATGGTCGCCTACGGGAGGCCGGCCGGAAGACGCTGCGCGGATTTGTTCACGATCCGGCGCTGGGAGCCCGTACCTGGGACACCGTGGGACGTGGGGAAGGCAATAGAGGGAACCGTGGTGGCCCGCGTTGGCTTCTTCGGGCAGGGGCAATTCAATCGTGAGGATATTGAGCCAGTCGTCGAGACGATGTTCAGGCTCGGCGGAGGCCCAACTCAAATTACACTTCCGGGGTAGGTGAAGCGTGGGTCCGTTTACAAGCCGACCGTGACCAGGCCGCTGCCGCCGGGGGCGGAAATCATCGTCCGCAAGGGTCGAGCGCCTGGGGCGATGGCGGGACAAGCGCGGCAAGGCCCGGACGGCGGCGCTCACCGCGGGGAAGGACGCAGCGAACGCATCGTCACCGAATCGCCGTGCTACGTCGCCAAGTGGCGGGACGGGGCCGGCGTGGTGCGCGTCGAGGCGACCGGCTGCCGCGATGAAACCGCCGCCCGGCAAGTGCTGGCGGACCTGGAGCGCCGGGTGGAGCTGGTGCGATCCGGGGTGATGACCGGGGCCGAAGCCGTCATTGGCGACCACCAGGCGGGGCCGCTTGCCGAACACTATGCGATGTTCCGGCAGAACATGGAAGCCGCCGGCGTGACGCCGAAGCACGTCAGCTCGACACTCGCCTACCTTGACCGCCTTGCTGTCGAGTGCGGGTTCGGGCGGCTATGCGACCTTCGGCGGGAACGCCTGGAAAGCTGGCTTGTTGCCCGCACCCGCGAAGGTATGTCCGCCCGTGCCCGCAACGCTCACCGAGATGCCCTTGTCGCGTTCTGTAACTGGTGCCTCAGTACGGAGCGGCTCGCCGTCAACCCGTTCCGCTGCATCCCGAAGGCGAACGAGAAGGCCGACCCGCGGCGGCGCCGCCGGTCGATGAATGAGCCCGAACTGGTCAAGCTGCTCGCCGTGGCAAGGGAACGGCCGCTGCTCGACGCGCTGACCATTCGGACCGGCCAGCGCAAGGGTCAAGCGGTCGCCACTGTCCGCCCCGAAGTGCGGGACCGGCTCGACTGGCTCGGGAGGGAACGGGCGCTGACTTACAAGACGCTGGTGCTGACCGGGCTCCGCAAGGGCGAACTGGCATCCCTCACTGTGGCCCACCTTCACCTTGACGACGCCGTGCCGTTCGCGTCCCTCGACGCGGCCGACGAAAAGAATCGGGAGGGGAACGACATCGCCTTGCGGGATGACCTCGCCGCGGACCTGCGCGACTGGCTCGCCGACAAGCTGCGCCGGTTGCAAGAGGAAGCCCTGGCGACAGGCGCCCCGATACCGGCCCGGCTGCCGCCCGATACGCCGCTGTTCGACGTGCCGCACAAGCTGTGCAAGATTCTCAACCGCGACCTGCGCCTTGCCGGCATCGCCAAGCGCGACGACCGCGGCCGGACCCTCGACGTTCACGCCTTGCGGCACACCTTCGGGACGCTGCTGAGCAAGGGCGGGGTTGCCCCGCGGACGGCGCAAGCCGCCATGCGGCACAGCAAGATTGACCTGACGATGAACGTCTACACCGACCCCGCCTTGCTCGACGTGCGGGGCGCCCTCGACGCGCTGCCGACGCTGCCGCTGAGCGGGGAGCAAGCCGACCGCGAAGCCGCGCAGGCAACCGGGACGTAGGGGAACTTCAGACATTCCGGCTATTTGGTTGCACCACTGGTTGCACCAACTTCTGACACTTCGATGACGCCGGAGTCATTCCCTGTCATTTTGGCAGGCGACGGGCGGGAGGGGACGGACGGCGGGACACTCGCCGCAAGTGCTTATCCTGTCAAACGAAAACACCCGCCGACAATTCCTGTCAGCGGGTGTCATCAAGTGGGCGCTACAAGACTTGAACTTGTGACCCCCAGCGTGTCGAGCTGGTGCTCTAGCCAACTGAGCTAAGCGCCCTCCCCGGAAAAATGAGGATAGGCGCTCCCAGGACCTGCGTCAAGGGGAAGCCGCTGGCGGCAAGCGCCGACCTGGAAGCCGCAGCGTCCTGGGAGCGGTGACCACGCACTCGCGGGACGCTGTCGGCTCCCCAAGAGCCAGGGCTGGTGTTCGGAGCGGCCAGAGGCTCAGGCGCTGCGCGCAGCTTGGCCTTTTGGGGCACGGTCAGGTTGGTCTGGTGCAGCCAACGGCCGGCATCGGGTGCGCCGTGCCAGCGCTGCAAAGCGACGGCGCGGACGTGGTCGCGCTCTTCCTCGTCGAGCACTTCGAAGTAGGCCTCGACAAAGCCGGCGCGAACCTGAGTGGAAGAACGGCCGAGAAAGATGAGGCGTTCGCCGCGGTCGTCGAAGACGGCCATGGCACGCCAGCCCTGTGGCTTCGACTCGGTCTGGTAGAACATGGATAGACCCTCCTTGGTCCAAACAGGGGTGAAGCTGGGCAACAAGGTGACGATTTAGGGGTGCGGCGTCAAGAGCAGATGGGCAAGAAAAAATGCCGGCGCGGACCGCTGGGTCCGCGCCGGCCAGGTCGTTCGCCGGCCCGGCTAGTAGCGGTCGCCGCCGCCGTAGCCGCCGCGGCCACCACCACCACCGCCGCCGCCGTAGCCGCCGCGACCGCCACCACCACCGCCGCCGTAGCTGCCGCGACCGCCGCCGTAGCCACCGCGACCGCCGCCACCGCGCTCCTCGCGCGGCTTGGCTTCGTTGACCGTCAGCGGACGGCCATTGAAGCTGAAGTTGTTCAGCGCGTCGATCGCCTTCTGGGCCTCGGCGTCGTCGCCCATTTCAACGAACCCGAAGCCGCGCGACCGGCCGGTCTCCTTGTCCATGATGACCTGAGCCCGCGTCACGCTCCCGTACTCCTGAAACAGGGTGTACAGGTCGTCCTGGGTCGCATCCCAGACGAGGTTCCCGACATAAATGTTCTTCGCCATCGCAAGACCCTTCCAGTTCACCAAGTCAACCCGCCGTCCCGCGGGACGGCACCACAATCGAACCCTCCCGACCGACAGTCGGGCAGGTGAATGCCACAGCCGCGCGATCCGCAATCAGCCCACGAGGCGGCTCAAAGACCGGCCGTCGCGCCCAGCCCGACCAGCCGCATCGCGGGTCCCTGTCTGCCCGGCCAACCGTCCTTCCCCGGCCCTGGTGACCTTGCCCGGTGAGGGCGGCCGCGTCCTTGCGCAGGAGGACGACCGCTGGTGCTGCCCGGCCAGATTTCAGGACCGGTTCGACCCACCTTCTCGGGATCTTCGGAGAATTGCGGCCGGCACAGGGCAACGCCCCAGGGGGTCACCGGCTCCGGCACCGAAAAACGCGCAGAAAAGGAAGGGATTTCACTGGCAACGGGCTGCCGACCTGTTTCGTACACCTCCACCGGACCAAAATGCCCGCGGCCCCATGCCGCCTGGGCGCCATTATATACCCGACGCCGCCGGCATTTCCAAGCGCTTTTTTGTGAAGATCGTCTCACCAACGCCGCTTGTCTTCCGCGCCCCCTCACTACAAGATAACCCCGACGGCAACCAGGTTCGCCCAGGGGGTGCAGCCGGATGGCATCACGACTCAAGCAAGCGCTGGCCGAGGGACGACTGCTTCGCGTGTTTGGCGTGGGCCAGCTGTGCGATCCCAAGCTGGTGGAGCTGGTCGGCCTGGTTGGCGGCTTCGATGCCGTCTGGCTCGACCAGGAGCACGCCGGCCTGAGCATCGGCCAGATCGAGCAGGCCGTGCTGGCGGCCCGGGCCCAGGGTCTGGACTCGTTCGTTCGCCTGGCCCCCACCGACTACGCCACGGTGATGAGGCCGCTGGAGGCTGGCGCCGGCGGCATCATGGCGGCCCAGGTCCGCAGTGCGGCCCAGGTGCAGGAGGTGGTCACCTGGGCGAAGTTTGCCCCGCGGGGCCTGCGCGGCGTCAACGCCTTGGGGCGCGACGGCGGGTTCGGCACTCTCCCCTTCGCGGACTACTTGCACGGGCCAACGACGACACCTTCGTGGCCATCCAAATTGAGCACGCGGACGCCGTGGCGGACGTGGAGCGCATCGCCGCCCTGGCGGACGTGGATGTGCTGTTCATCGGCCCGGCCGACCTGGCCCAGTCGATGGGCCTGCCCGGGGCGTGGGACCATCCCCGCCTGTGGGCCGCCATCGAGCGAGTCGCCGCCGCGGCCCGGAGCGCGCGGATCGCCTGGGCGATCCTGCCGCCCAATCCCGCCTACGCCCGCCGCTGCGTGGACCTGGGCTGCCGCATGCTCTCGTTGGGCTTCGATGTCTGGGCGCTGGCCCGAGGCATCCGCGCCTTTCAGGCGGAATATGCGGAGTTCTTCACGGCGTAGAGCGTCGTCAAGGGTTGTCTGAAGTCTGGCGACTTCAGCTACCCAAGTTCTTATTGTTGACGACACATTCGCGCTTCGTCGTGGCGCTGACGCCTGGCCGTCCCCGCGCCGAAACGGCACAGAACGTGCTCCGTCCTTAGTTGGCGTGCGACACTTCGCCGCCGGGTATAATTATGGATGAGGCGGCAGGGGAGCCGCCGCGAACGGAGGAGGAGAGGCGCCCCTTTCCGACGCCCCTTCAACGGTGGTTCCGGAAACCACCCGATCCCAGTCCGAAGCAGCAAAGCCGTCACCCCATGAGCGGTTCGTGGGAGCGGTTGGGGCCAGGAAGCCCGCCGCCGCTGGCGTTGCGCCCGGCATCCCCCACAGCCGCCGAGCGGAGCACAATCATGGTCGGGCTGCTCTTCTTCGGCATCGCATTCTTTCTGGGGACCCTGGTGGAGTACGTCACGCATCGGCTGATGCACGCGGGCTACCTGTTTCCGTCGCAGCATGTCCACCACCACCGCACGCGCGGCGCCCGGGGCTGGTTCTGGGAGTTCGGCGAAACCTTCCTGTGGCTGGCGCCGCTGATGTGCCTGGGATTTCTCCACTCCTGGCAGGCCGGGATCGGGTTCTTCCTGGGCGGCACCATCTACGTCGGCGCGGTGGCCTACAGTCACCAGTTGCAGCACGACCATCCGGAGCGGGTCTTCTGGCTGCCGCGCCCATCCATTACCTGCACCACCGCTTCGACAAGGGCGGCTACGACTTCGGCATCCTCGTCGATTTCTGGGACCGCCTGCTGGGTACCTACAAGGCCTATAACTGGACCCCGCCGGTCGAGTACCGCTTCTCGCTGCGCGGGCTGTTCGAGATCAAGTGGTTCTGACGCGGGCCGCCCCAAGGGCGACGGGCCAGAGGGACAGGCGCCGCGGAAAACAGGGTAGGCGTCCCACTTTCCCCGCAACCTCGTGTTTGCGGCTCGCTCCCGCGAGAGTTGGGTCTGTCCAAGAACGCCAAGGATCAGTTGCCGGGCCGGCTGCCAATACTTCAACCCACGGAAAGCGGTGATGCCGGCCTGGTCAACTGCATCCGTTCGTTCGGCCTGCTCTGCTACGAACGAGATCCCACGAACTTCCGAGAAGTGCGAAAACTCCGCCAACGTCGAGCTCGATCCCGAACTTTCGCAGCATGTCGTAGAGGCTCAGTATCACCTGTCTGGCCTCCTCGTTGCGAGTCATGAGAACGTGGATTGCCAAAGCCGAAAGGGCGGGCGCGATCGCTTCGGAGGCTGCCATGATCTCGTCTTGAGCCCCAGATTGCTGAAAGTGTAAGTTCCCAAAGACAGGGGGCTGGTCGGTTTCCCAAGTGATCCCCCGACAGTATTTGACATTGCGAGAATCAATATTGCGCTGCTCCCCCACAACGTGGGGTTTGATGACCTCGTAGGCGTGGCGCGGAAACGCATCGTCCCCAAAAACGGCGGTCGTCCAGGTCAGGACCGGGGGGTCCGATGTAGACATCCCATACAGCAGCCGACATCCTCTGCTCGGATCCCTGGTCTAGATGAAGGCGGATCAGCGGCGGGGCCACGTTTATCAGGAACTCGGTCAGTCGATGGGTCGAGTACAAATCAATGCTGGCTTGTTCTTTGCACACGCTTCCGATGAAAAACGGCAGTTTCAGGTTCTTCACCCAGTCAACCTCGTGGTTGGCGTATTCCACGGTCCGGCCTGAGTAGCTTTTCAGCTGGACGAAGAAGCTGTTCTCCGCAATCAAAAGGTTCTTGGGATCCTTCCGGAGAAGTGTCGCGACGGCGTCGATGCCTGTGTCCTCGGGACGCGGGACAGAGGCGACGGTCGCAAACGATTTTAGAAGCAGAATCCCAAGTTCCTCGTTCAGGTCTCCGCTCCGTATGCCTCCTGGGCGCCTTCCAGCCATTTGTGGGCTCCTCGCAGGGTTCCCATTTCCACGCTGTACCGCCGAACGTTAAGGATTCTATCCGGAGTGCCCCGCCGCCAGCGGCCGTATCCGCTCCGCAAGGTCCTGTGGCGGGGCACTCCGGATAGAATCCTGTTGAACTGAACCGCGCCACCCCCGACTGCATCCTGGGGTTTGCTCCGTTGCGACGCCGTGCCGACGCCGTCCTCACGGCCCATCATACCAGGCTCAAAGCCGCCCGCCACATAAATTGCGCCCCTGTGTTGTACCCTTTAGCACCCCGCGTTGTCGCCTTTACCATGCCCGGCGCGCACCGTCCCCACCTCTCCTACTCCCGCCTCCGTGACCAACCGGCCTGACATCGCACCTCTCCGCATGCGCCTCACGACGTGTCCACCACGACCACACCCACCTCCAGCACCGCCCCGCCCTTTCGCCACAACAGCGACCCGCACTCCGGACAGCACGGCCCCGGCCACGCCGCCGCCCGCTCCCCCGTTGGCGCCGCCGCCGCCAAGCCCAACAGCCACAACTGCCAGCGGCACGCCGCCAGCTTCGCCGCACGACCGTGGCTGGCCAACAGCCCGTAATGACGCACCTTGACAAAACCCCGGGGCAACACATGCTGCACCCAGCGACGCAGGAACTCCTCCCCGCTCAACGTCAACACCCGCTCCTTACCCCCGTGCGCGTAGTCCTTCCAGGTGAACGACACCGCCTCGTCCGTCAGCGACACCAGCCGGCCGTTGCTCAACGCCGAGCGGTGCACGTAACGCGACAGGTACTTCAGCACCACCTCCGCCCCCGCCGTCGGCGGCTGGCTGTACACCACCCAATCCTGTCCGTACAAGGGCCGCAGCCACGACGCCCACGCCGACGCCTCCGCCAGCGACGCCAGCCGGCCCAGCAGCGATAATTGGCCCTTCTCATGGGCCCGACGCAACAACGCCAGGAACTTCCCCCGGAACACGCGGCTGAGCACCCGCACCGGCAGGAAGAACCCCGGACGGCACGACCGCCAACACGCCGCCTGGTCCACACGCCCCGAGCGGTCGCACGACAACCCACCCCCCGTCACCAGACAATGCAGATGCGGATGGTGATGCAAATTCTGCCCCCAGGTGTGCAACACCGCCACCTCCCCCACCTGCGCCCCCAGGTACTTCGGGTCCGCCGCTACCTCCCGCAGCGTGGCGCTGGCCGCCTGAAACAACAGCCCGTAGACCAACGCCGGGTTGGCCAAGGCCACCTCGGCCACTGCGGCCGGCAGGGTGAAGACCACGTGGTGATACTCGACCGGCAGCAGCCAGGACGCCTCGCGTGTCAGCCACGTCGCCCGCACCGACGCCTGGCAGGTCGGGCAGTGCCGGTTGCGGCAGGAGTTATATAGCACCCGCTCGTGTCCGCAATCGTGGCAGTGCCAGACGTGGCCGCCCAGCGCCTCAGTACGGCACAGCCCCAGGTCCCCCAGCGCCCGCCGTTGCACCCCCGTCAGGCCGGCCTCCCAGCGCTCCAGGAAGGCGACGCCATGGACGCGGATCACGTCGGCCATCGTCAGGGCCGACGCCACCGGGACGGCGGGACAGGCCCGCGTCTCCAGGGTCACGGCTGTGTCTCCGGGGCTGACGGCGACGCCGCGGACGGCCGCGCGATCCAGTCGAGCAAACTGGGCGTACGCCCCAACTGCTGGGCGCTGATATGCAGGTAGCGGGCTGTGGTCTTGAGGTCCGTGTGACCCAGCAGCCGTTGGATGGTCAAAAGGTCGCAACCCGCTTCCAGCAGATGCGTGGCGTAGGAATGACGCAGCGTGTGCAGACTGATGGCCTTGTCCAGGCCAGACCGCTCGACCACCCGGCGCACCAGCCGCTGCACCCCGCCGACACTCAGGTGGCAGCCGGGACGGGCGCCGGCAAACAGCCAGGGCCGCGGCCGATAACGACGCCAGTAACCACGCAACTCCTCCAGCAGCCGGGGTGACAGAGGCACGAGGCGGTCCTTGGCCCCTTTGCCCTGGCGGACGATCACGACTCCCCGCGCAGCGTCGATGTCCTCCAGACGCAAAGCCACCAACTCGCTGATACGCAGGCCCAGGGCGTAGTCGGTGCGGAGCAAGGTGCGCTCGCGGTCGTTGGCGGCGGCGGCGAAGAGGCGACTGACCTCGTCGGCGGCCAGGATGGTGGGGAGCTTCTTGGGTCGCTTGCCGTAGGCGATCCTGTGGACGATGTCCGGTCGGCCGAGGGTGATGCCGTAGAAGAAGCGCAGGCCGGCGGTCACCTGGTTGAGGAGGCTGAACGAGACACGTTCTTGGACCAGCTGGAGCTGGAACTCGCGGACCTGTTCGGGGGAGAGTTGATCGGGTGCGCTGCCGAAGTATCGTGTGAGCTTGACGACGGCGGCAACGTAGGCCTCGATGGTGCGCGGCGAGTAGTTACGCAAACGAAGATCATCGATGAGTCGCTGACGCAAGGGGGTCATGGCAAGTCCTCTCGGGCTTCTGCGGGGTGCGGATGGAGTACGAAGGGCGTAGCAGAAGCATGCCCGAGGAATGCAGCGGGCGCAAGTCAGCAAAACCGGCACAACCGGCACAGACGGCCCAGCTGGACAGGACGTGGGACCAACGATCGTGTCAAGAAGGAAGAGAAGAGATGAGCTCGGGGGCCACCGCGGAGCGGTTTAGTTCAACAGGAATTATAGCGCGCCTAACCAAATCCGCGCGCATCCCATGCCGGCGTCGGTTGCCCGAAAATCGCGCCCGCGCACCCTACCGCACGCGCCGGGTGCCCTATTGTCCGCCGGCGTCCCGCGTCGCGTCAAGCATGAAACGAGCTGGCTACCGGATTTAGAGCGAGGGCCGGGAATGAGGCAAGGCGCAGCCTGCCTGCTTGAAGTCGGCGCCCGGGGCGGGTATTGTTCACCTCAAAGCCGCCGCGCCAGTCCGTCACGCCGGTCGGGCTACGTTCTACTTTCCAGCGGAAGAAGCAGGCCCGGCGGGGGGCGGTAGCGGTATTACGCTGTTGCACCCTGTATTTCCTCCCTGGCGAATCGTTTCATTTGAGCCGGGGGGTGGTGTGTCCGTGTCCCATGCAACGATGCGGTGCCACTAGCGTAAGTGCCTATGTTTCAACGACATCGGGAATGGCGCATCGTTGCACGTCAAATGAAACGATTCCGCGGGTCCCTTATTGTCCAGAGAACTGCCATGCGAACCACAATCCTGACCGTAACCCTGCTGGTCGTGCTGGCGGCGGAGGCGGCTCCTGGGGATGAGGCGGCGCCCGCGGACGGGCAGCCGCGCCTGGTCATCCAGACCGGACACGGCGGGTCGCGGGCGGTGGCCTTCTCGCCGGACGGCAAGCGCGTGCTGTCCGGAGGAGACGACCAGTGTGACCGTGATGCCCTCCCACCATCCGCTCCTTCCCGCTGACCAAGCCGTGAAGCCGCACACAAAGCCAGCGCGCGGTGCGCCGTTGCTCACAACGGCCAGAATCTCGCCAAGCGCATGGCTCAGCGAGCGCCTGGATTGCCGTTTCCTGTCAACCCCCGTGACAGGAAACGGCGCGCCCGAAGTCCTTGTCTTAGCACCAGTTAGATACATCAATGAACTTTCATGTCACCTGCCGGTGAGCCCACCCCCCTCCGATGACAGGAAATCACCTTGGGGACAGTGCCCCTCCACGGGCACCCCGCGCTCCCCGGCATCCGGATTGCAGACCGTTGATCGCAGATGCCACGGCTCGGCTCGCCCGATTTTCCAGAACCGCTTCGCAGCGTAGCAGAGACGGGTTCTGGGGGGTTGCTTGCAGGGATCCAACGATTCATGTCCCATCCACGGCTGTTTCGCTACCTCGTACCCGTGGTGGCAGTCGCGATTATCTTTCCCATCGCCGTTCTGTTGCCGCCGGGCACCTCGGGCGTGGCCTCACCGTTGCTGGCCGCTGTCATGATCAGCGCCTGGTACGGGGGCCTGGGGCCCGGCCTGCTGGCTACCGGCCTGGCCGCCCTGGCGTTGAACTTGTTGCGCCCGGACTCTACTTCCCGGGAGCTAGCTGGGAAGACGCCTTGCGGCTCCTGGTGTTTCTGTCCGCGGCCCTCATCATCAGTTCTCTCAATGCGCGGCAGCGCCGCCTCGAGGAGGCGCTGCGGCGCCAGGACCGTCAGAAGGACGAACTCTTGGCCCTCCTGGCTCACGAGTTGCGCACTCCCCTTAGCGCCATCTTGAACGCCCTTCAGGTGATACGTCTTGACCAGGAGCGTCGGTCCGCTCAGTCGCCCATGACCGAGCTGATGGAGCGGCAGGCGCGCAACATGGCCCGCCTCATCGAGGACCTGCTCGATATCTCGCGGATCGGCCTGGGGAAGTTACGCCTGTCCTGCGACGCGCTGGACCTGGCCGCCACGGTGCATGCCGCCGTCGAGGTGACTCGCCCCCTGATCGCCTCTCGTCAGCACACGCTGGACGTTTCTCTGCCTCCGGGTCCGATCCCGCTACACGGGGATGCCACTCGGCTGGAACAGGTGGTGGTCAACTTGCTCACGAACGCGGCCCGGTACACCCCGCCCGGCGGCCGCATCTGGCTGACGGTCGAGCGCGGGGCCAACCAGGTGGTGCTGCGCGTCCGCGACACCGGCATCGGCGTTGCCCCGGAATTGCTCCCGTATCTCTTTGACTTGTACATGCAGGCGACGAACGGCTCCCGCGGCGGGCTGGGGATCGGCCTGAATCTGGTGCGCTCGCTGGTGCGAATGCACGGCGGTGAGGTCATGGCCTCCAGTGACGGCCCCGGCCATGGTACGGAATTCGTCCTTCACCTGCCGACCATCCTGCCGGGCGGGACCGACGCTCGCGGGTCCGTGGTGCGTGAGGGAGATGGGCCGGCGGCGCAGTTCCGCGCTGTCCCCGGTACCCGCCCGGCCGGCGTGGCGGCTGAGTTTTGTCCGCCTAAAGCAGGAATTCCTGCCGCCGCAATTCCTGCAGGCGGACCAGCCCGCCACAGCGCTGCAGATACTCCGAGAAATCTTTGACCCCGTAGATGTGCTCGTCCAGAAAGCGCCGATGGGCGTCCGGGTCGCGCTCCACCTCCAGCCAGCGGCGCAGATGCGCCTCGTCGGAGAAATACTCGTACGGCATGTTGCCCGGGTAGCTGCCGAACGGCACCTCGCACACGGCATCGACCAGGAAGAACGGGATGATGGTCCGGCTCGGATCGCGGCGGATTTCGTCGCTGGAGATCAAGCGCTCGCAGGTGATGATCAGGCGTTTGGCGGCGCGAGCCAGGTCGAAGTCGGCGACGGTCGTCCCGCGGATGCGGCAATTGCCGAAGCGGTCGGCCTCATGGACGTGGATGGCGGCCACGTCCGGATAGAGCGCCGGCAAGGCCAGGAGGCGCTGGCCGGTGAACGGACACTCGATGACCCGGGCGGCGCTGTGGCGAAAGGTGTCGGTGCCGAGCATCATGCGCGCCGGCAGGAACGGCACGCCCATGGCCGCCGCCTTGAAGCGGACGGCCAGGGCGTAGTTGGTCCACTCGGTGAACTCGACCTCGCCCGATTCCATGACCCGGCGGGCGTGGGGCGACAGCCCGCGGGCCTCCAGCCCGATGATGTAAGCGATATCGACGCGGGCCAGGGTTCGCCCCCGGCCGGTCAGGTTACCCGCACACAGCAGCTGGAAGTCGTGGGTGGCGGTGTGGCCGGCCAGGCCCAGGTTCTGCCGGCCCTGCCGGAGAATCTCGTGAACGACGGCGGTCGGCAGCCGGTCGCCCCCGAACCCGCCGATGGCCAGGTAGTCGCCGTCTCGAACGAGGCGGGCGACGGCGTCGATGACGGTCGTGAGCTTGTCGGTGAGGGCTCGCGGCTTGGCGGCAAAGGCCTCGCGGGCGCGGTCAGCCGACGGATCGACGAAGAGCGGGCCGATGCCCTGGGGGAGAGGATTCATGCAGTTTAGCCGCCGCCCGCAGGGCGGCGTTGGGAGCGCCGCCCTTCGGGCGGCGGCTAAACGGTGCTCACCGATTCTCGAACTCACGCAGCAGCTGCCGGAAACGCGGGTCGTGGCGGATCGTGTCGAGGTCGCGATCCTCGCGCATGTAGCGAAAGTCGCGATAGCCCAGCTCGACGGCGCGGCGTAGCGTCTTGAGGGCCAGCTCGGCGCGTTTGAGCAGGGCGTAGCTGCACGCCAGGTTGTAATGAGCCAGGGGATCGGTGGGGCGGAGGCCGACCAGGCGCTTGTCCACCTGCAAGCCCTCGGCATAGCGTCCTTTGAGGGTCAGGAGATGGCCCATGACCCGCAGCACATCCACGTAGTCCGGAGCGCGCTTTCAGCACGCCGGCGAAGAAGTCGAGTTCGAAGTCGATCTGGTTTTGTTGGTCCGTCAGGTGGGCAACGGGGTTGCCGGTGGACGTGGGCTGCGCCCCCTCGTTGAACTGTTTCCCCTGATGAGCCATGAGCGTCCCCCTGCAAGGTCGGGCGCGGCGAGGGGGGGCAGGTTACCCCGCCCGCCTCCCCCTCCCAGAGCCGGATGGATTATAACGCCCCCCCGGGCAACTGCAAAGCACGCCTGCGCGAGCGCGGCAACTCTGCGGCGCCCGCATGGTAAGCCCTTCCCGTCAGAGCGCCAATGCTCATCGGGCGAGATGGGCGCTCTGCGGTGCGTGAGCCGTCGCGGCCCACGCACCGGGCTCACGCTGGATCACTTCTCCTTGGTCGCCAGCTTGGCGCTCGGCGTGGCGTCGCCGGGCACCAGGCCCAGGTCCCACTTGAGGCCGCCGATCAGGCTCTCCTGGAAGCGCGGATCGCGCCACGTCTCCTTGCGGTGGCCCATCGACGTGTAAAACACCTTCCCCTTGCCCATCTCATGGCACCACGAAATGGCGTAGTCGTTGTCCTTGCGCACATAGCTCGGCTTGAAGCTGCCCGGCTCCATGCTGATGATGATGTGCAGCTTTTCGCGGCTGTAGGGGTCCTCGGCGGCCTTGGGCAGATCGCGGAAGATGTACCACTCGTCGTAGTACTCGTCGCCCGTGTGGAAGCCCTTGGCGGCCGGGTGCTTGGGATCTTCCACCTTGAGGCGGACCTTCTGCTGGGCCGGGTGCGTCTGGAACAGGCCGCCCAGCAGGTTGCCGTAGCCGGTGGTATAGAGCGTATCGGCGCCGCAGTGCGTGGCGGCAAAGGCATGCCCCTCCTTGACCCAATGGATCAGATCCTTCTCCTCGTCCGTGGTGACCGGCTGGCCGGTAGTGAAGAACAGGACCACGTCGAAGTTCTTCAGCGTCTCCTTGTTGATCCGGCCGATGTTCTCCTTGGTGACCTCCTGCCCCGGCTTCCTGTTTTCTCCCGTGGTACCGCGGTATTTGTTGCTGTAGGCTCGCAGCGCCGTGGTCTCGACCTCGACGTCCTTGCCGTCGATCTTCTCCTTGACCTTCACCTTGGCGTCCGGGTCGCCGGTGAAGCGCCAGCAGGTCACCTCGAAGCCGTTCTTGGGTCCGATGTCCTTGAGCACCTCCTCGGCGACGCCGATGGAGTCGTGCATGAAGCCCCCGGAGTGGGTCACCAGCAGCAGGCGTTTGGGTTTGGCGGGATCAGCAGCACCGGCGGCGGCCGTCAGGCCGGCCAGCACGGCAAACGTCAGTAGCCATCGCAAGCAGCGCATCGAAGTTCCTCCCCTGGTGCGAATTCGCGGCGGCAAGAGGTACCGCCACAGGTGCGATGCGTGATTGTAAAGGGCGCACGGCGCCGGTGCAAACGGTTTAGCCGCCGCCCGGAGGGCGGCGCGCCGAGTTCACAGCGGTGCCGGCACATCGCGCCGCGCGAACGTCCTCAGGGCCACCCCGTACCCCACCAGCCCTACCGCCAGCAACACGGCGGCGGCCGGCACGTGCGCCAACGGTTGACCGCCGTTCCAGACACGCCAGTCGACGTTCCAGTTGCCATCGAGAATGATCTGTTGCGGCTGGTAATAGTAGAAAACCGTCAACGGCCGGGCCCAGCCGAAGGCCTCATCCCACATCTGCCCGATGAGATTGATGAGGAATTGCACAAGGAACAGGAACACCGCAATGCCGAGGACCCGCCAGCGAAACCGGCCCCGAGCCGAGAGCCACATCGTGCAGCCGCTGACCGCGAAGATCAGGGCGCCGACCGCCACCAGAGCCGGACCGAACGCCATCGGGTCGGTGCGCAGGCGTTCCGGATCGGGCGGCGGCAATTGCACGGGCAGGTCCTTGATGGCCGGCACCGTGACCTGGATTGGCCCCACCAGCCAGTAGCCGAGCCAGTTGCCGCCCCACAAGCAAAGGCACAAGACCGGGATGGTGATCAGGTCCACGCAGAAGTGGGCGAGGATGAGGCGAGAGCGGGCCAACGGCTGGGCCAGGAGCAGTTCCATCGTGCCGCGGTCGATTTCGCCGGCGATAGCCCCCGCGGCCCGGCCCACCGCCCAGATGCAGAACACTATCTGCATCAGCGGATGGACGTAGCCGATAGAGAGCACGTCCATCGCTCGGTCCAGCTGCAGCGTGTCGCCGCCGATGAGTGTCTGGATCACCTTGCCCGGGCCCGCGAAGAGCACCTGGGCGAAGTTCTTCACCGAGTCGCTCTTGCCGCCGGTGAGGACGCCTAGGAACGGTGCAATCTCACCCACGATGCGCTGCGTGATTTTGGCCCAGAGCGTCTGGAAGAGAAGCAGCAGCGTGCCGACCGCCAGGAGTGAGACCCGCACGTCGCGGAGCAGCTTGCGAACCAGCGTAAGCGTCATTCCCGAACTCCGTTCGGAAGGACAAAGGACAAAGGACGAAGGACGAAACCTGTCGCCAGGCATTTTGTCCTTTGTCCTTCGTCCTTTGTCCTTTCCGTTTTCATGCCTCGGCCCCGTGGTAACGGTGGTAGATGCCACTCAGCCCGAGCGGCTCAATGCGGAGATCGACGACCGGCTGCGTGGCCAGCCATTCGAGCAACGGCGGCAGCGCCCCGGCGTGTTCCCAGGTGACACGGCCATCGTCCTGGGCCCGGACTCTGAGCCCTGGCAAGTTCGGCAGAGTGTCGGCGGCGCTGCCGAAGCGGACGTGAACGAGTCGCGCCTGCTGTAACTCCTTCATGGGCTGCCAGTGCACCAGCCGACCGCGCTGAAGGATGGCGACCCGATCGCAGACCTGCTCGACTTCGCCCAGGACGTGCGACGAGAAGAGCACCGCCTGCCCCTGATCGCGCGCCCGTCGTAGCTGGGCCAGGAGTTCGTCGCGCATGGTCGGGTCGAGGGTGTTGGTCGGCTCGTCGAGGATGAGCAAGGGGGCGTGCGGCACCAGGACCTGCAAGAGGGCCACCTTACGCTTCATCCCCGAGGAAAGATGGGCAATGGGCCGATCCAGGTCGATGTCGAGACGGCGGGCGAGGACGTCGACTTCGGCGCAATGCTCGTCCCCGCGCAGCTTGCCGAGGAAGCGAACGAGCTGACGGCCGGTCATGTTTTCATAGAGACGCAATTCGCCGGGGAGATAAGCGATGTGCCGGCGAGCGCCGACGCTGTCGCTCCAGCAGTCGTGGCCCGCGACGGTAGCCCGGCCGGCGTTCGGCTTCAGGAAGCCGAGTATGAGCCGCAGCGCGGTGGTCTTGCCGGAGCCGTTGGGGCCCAGGAGGCCAACGATTTCGCCGGCGGCGATGCTCAGGTTGAGATCGTCGAGGGCGCGGAAGCCGTTGTAGCATTTCGTGAGATGGTCGGTATGGAGGAGCATGGTCCGTCATGGGCCAATAAGCAGGTCGAGTTCGGCCTGGGTCTGGGTTTCGGGGTCGAAGGTGAGTAGGCCTTCAACTTGGGCGGCGCGGAGCAAGCGGTGATCGCTGGCGACGAGGACGAGATCGTCGCCAGCAACCCGGAGTTGGGCGGCAAGTTGCCGGGCTACGTACAGCACGACCGAGTCCGTCGCATTGATGGCATGCTTGTCAATCAGCGGAATTGAAGCGTTGATTGTCGAGTTATCCGCGGGCGGCTTGGTGAAGTCGGCGGCGTCCAGCACCTCAGTCCGCAGGTCCGCCATCGCAACCGCGAACGATGCCGAACTGATCAATCCTCCATTTCGTTTTCTGACGAGGGCAGCAGCGACTTCCGCTCCGCCCAGCATCAAGCAGAGGAAGCGGTCGCGAGTCACAGTCGTGAAAAGTCGGTCCACCAGCATCTTGCCCGGCTCGGGGAAGTATCGCTTGACCAGGGCACTGCCGTCGAACAGGAAGACGTTCATCGGCTCACTCTTCGCGCATCGCAATGATCTCGCGACTGGCTGCATTGTCGTTCGGATCGACCCCATCGGCGAGCATCATTTCTTTCAGTTTTTCAGGTCCGACGGGCGGCCCGGTAATTCCCATCTCTGCGTAGGCCTTGGCCACGGCCGCACTGATCGCCGCCTGTTGGGCCCTCGCTTCGCGGATCATGGGGATGTTATCCCCGGCCAGCGGTTTCCTCGGCGCCTCCGCCGTGCCGCGCAGCATCGCCATCTCCTGCTCCAGCGCCACCACGCGCCTCTCCAGCTCTTCCAGTGTCGTCACCATCGCTTGCTCCTTTCATGCCTCTCCTTCCATCGTACCATCCGGCCCAGCATTGTTCCGCTCGCTTGCCCACCTTTATAATGCAACAGGCGGCCCGTCTCCAACGCCAAGACGAAGGGAGCCTCTCATGGCCGACGCCTTTCTCCTCTCCGCGGCCCGGACGCCCATCGGCAAGTACCTCGGCGCCCTGGCTGATCTGTCGGCTCCTGAGCTGGGAGCCGTCGCCCTCCGCGAAGCACTGCGCCGCTCAAAGGTCCCGGTAGCGCAGCTGGACGAGGTCATCATGGGCCACGTCCTGCAAGCGGGCGTTGGCCAGAACCCGGCGCGGCAGGCGGCCCTCAAGGCCGGTCTGCCCGACGCCATCGCGGCCTTCACGGTCAACAAGGTGTGCGGCTCCGGCCTCAAGGCGGTGATGCTCGCTGCCCAGGCGATCCGCGCCGGCGATGCCGAACTGATCGCGGCCGGCGGCATGGAGAGCATGAGCCGGGCCCCGTATCTCCTCCTCGGCGCCCGCCAGGGGTGGAAATATGGCGATCAAAAGGCCGTCGATGAGATGATCCACGATGGCCTGTGCTGTGCCTTCGAGGGCTGGCACATGGGCGAGGCCGCGGAGCACATCGCTACCAAGTGCGGCGTTTCGCGCCGACCAGGACCGTTTCGCCTTGCAAAGCCAGCAGCGGGCCGCGGCGGCCTGGCAGCGCAACGCCTTCGCTGCCGAGATCGTGCCGGTCACCATCCCCCGGGCGAGTGGGGCGCGTAAGCCCCCCGATGTGGTGGCCCGCGACGAGGGGCTCCGGCCGGAGACGACCGCCGAGGGGTTGGCGAAGCTGCGGCCGGCCTTCAAGGACGGCGGCACGGTGACCGCCGGCAACGCCTCGACCCTCAGCGACGGCGCCGCGGCCCTGGTCGTCGGCACGCGCCAGGCCGCCGATCGCCTGGGGACGAAGCCCCTGGCGCGGATCGTGGCCTACGCGACCAGCGGCGTGGCCCCCAAGGACATCTTCATCGCCCCGGTGTCCGCGGTCCGGCAGGTGCTGGACCGGGCGAAGTTGCGCTTGAGCGATATCGACCTTTTCGAGTTGAATGAGGCCTTCGCCGCCCAGATGCTGGCCTGCGGCAAGGAGCTTGGGCTGGACGAATCGCGCGTGAATGTCAATGGTGGCGCGATCGCGCTGGGCCACCCGATCGGCGCCAGTGGAGCGCGCGTGCTGGTGACGCTGCTGTACGCAATGGAGGCGCGCGGGCGCGGCGCGGCCTGGCGGCGCTGTGCCTGGGCGGCGGCAACGCGGTGGCGATGGTTATCGAACGGATGTAGAGAGGAGCGGTCATGGCCGACGACCCTGGCAAGGGAATCTACCGGGCGATGGTTGAGGATGACGACGGGATGCCGAAGCTGGGGCCGGTCGCGATTAAACTCGGCATCAGGCGTGGCAAGGACATCGTTCCCGACTCGGCAGGCTTTGTCGACCGACCGGCATTTCGCTACGACGAGCCGAACGGGCTCTCGTGTGTACCGACGATCCAGGAGCTGCCCCACTTCTCATTACCGGTCGAATGGGGCGGCACCAACAGGAAGACGTCGGTCTGGAAGATTGAGGCATCCGACCTCGGGTCAGAGTTGGTGGCTGGCGAGGACACGGAACCCGGGGCAACCGACCGGCACCTTTCCATCGGCCCTTCGCGGACGATGGCTTTCGATGATTATGTGGAGGCTATCGAGGCGACGCGGTCCAGATGGCGGAAAATCATGAAACCCTGAGGTTAGCATGCTGCTCAAAGACGAATTCTTGAAGGCTCTCCGCGCCGGGCTGGACCACAAGGGTCTGCTGGCGTTGGTGCATCGCTATCAAGCGCAGGGGATGGCCCCTCGCGAGACGTACAATGTGCTGGAAGAGATTTGGCAAGAACTGGGATTCGCCGACACAGAGGAGAGCGGCCCGTTGCGGGACGAACTCGAGTTCGTCATGGAGCGCGTGTGGTTTCAGGGCTCGGGCGCGCGCTGACGGCGCTGGGCTTGGGCGGCGGCAACGCGGTGGCCACGGTCATAAAGGCAACTTGAGGAAGCTCGATGGTGTCATTATTTGAGCGACAGGCCGATGGACAGCCGTTGACGCCGGCCGAGCGGGCCTGTCTGACAGAGCGCTACAATCATTGCGCTCCTGAGCGTGTGCATGGGACCGCGGACCTTGTCCTAGCCGTGGCGCGAGAGTTTGAAGAGACGCGACCGGGACGGACCAAGGAGGTGGCCGACACCCTGCAACGCGCGGTCATTTATCTGAGACGCGTTACGCAGATATCACTCCGGCTGTCTGGAAATCGGCTCGTTGTCGGGTATCGCCTGGAAAACCCACCCTGCTCGCCCGGCTTTGATATCCGCCCGTTCGCCAACTCCGAAGTCGGATGGATCAATGTCCCCTGGCACTACAAGGACCATCAAAACAAGCCCCTCGCCTGCTGTTCCCACGAACTTGTACATCCCTTCTTTCATTTCTCCCCCCTGCACCGGAACAAGAACGAAGCGTGGGGTGATGGCTACTGCGACTTCCTTCGAGGACCGGTGCTAGAAGTCATGGGTCTTGATGGACGCGCATGGACAAGAAGCATGATTTGCTGCGCTCATGGGAAGGGCGATCAGTATCACGACCCAGCCGGGCAGTTCGCGCTCGCGGCGCGCGCCAGGGTAGGGGACATCTTCGACGCCCAATGCATGACACAGTTCTTGTCCTGGCTTCACGGCATCGAGGACTTGAACAAGGTCTTCTTACCTTCCCCCGAAATACTGGCCTGGCAGCTTTCGCGAGGCCGTTGAGGAAAACGAGAAAGCAGGCTGAGGGACCCATCATGGCCACCGTCGCCGACACCACCGCCCGCGAGCGCTGGGAAAAGGAAGCCGCCGCCGCCCCGACGCGCGAGCAACCGCCCACCACGGTCAGCAGCGTCCCCGTCGAGCCGCTCTACACCCCCGACAGCCTCAACGGCTTCGACGCCGAGACCGAACTCGGCTATCCCGGCCAGTACCCGTTCACGCGCGGCGTCCACGCCTCGATGTACCGCAGCCGCCTCTGGACCATGCGCCAGTTCGCCGGCTTCGGCACGCCCGGCAGACGAATGAGCGCTTCAAGTTTCTGCTCGAAAAGGGACAAACCGGCCTCAGCACGGCCTTCGACCTGCCGACGCTCATGGGCCTGGATGGTGACGATCCGCGCGCCCTGGGCGAAGTCGGCCGCCTTGGCGTCGCCATCAGCACGCTGGACGACATGAACGAGCTGTTCGCCGGCATCGATGTCGGCCAGGTGTCGGTGTCGATGACCATCAACGCGCCGGCGCTGGTCGTCATGGCCTTCTACCTGGCTAGTGCCCGGGATCGCGGCATCGACTGGAAGAAGGTGCGCGGCACCATTCAGAACGACATTCTGAAGGAGTTCCACGCCCAGAACGAGTTCGTCTTTCCGCCGGAGCCGCACGTTCGCCTGGTGTGCGACCTGATCGAGTTCTGCGCCGGCCGGGTGCCGCAGTGGAACACGGTCAGCGTCAGCGGCTATCACATTCGCGAGGCCGGCTCGACCGCTCAGCAGGAGCTGGCCTTTACCCTGGCCGACGGCCTGCACTACGTCGATCAGTGCCTGGCTCGCGGCATGGACCTCGACGATTTCGCCCCGCGCCTCTCCTTCTTCTTCAACGCTCACAATGACGTTTTCGAGGAGATTGCCAAGTACCGGGCCGCTCGCGTGCTGTGGGCCGAGGCGATGCGGGGCCGGTACGGGGCGAAGAAGGAGGCCTCGTGGAAGTTGCGCTTCCACGCCCAGACCGCCGGCTGTTCGCTGCAGGACAAGCAGCCCGAGGTGAACCTGATCCGCGTCGCCTACCAGGCGCTGGCCGCGGCGCTCGGCGGCTGTCAGTCGTTGCACACCAACAGCATGGACGAGACGCTGGCCCTGCCCTCGGAACACGCGGTGACGTTGGCCCTGCGGACGCAACAGGTGCTGGCCTACGAAACGGGCGTGACCAACACCGTCGATCCGCTCGGCGGCAGCTATTTCGTCGAGACACTGACTCAGCAGATGCAGCACGACGCCCGGGCGTACTTCGACCGCATCGAGCAGCAGGGCGGCATGATCGCGGCCATCGAAAAAGGCTTCTTCCGCCGTGAGATCGCCGATGCGGCCTTTGTCTACCAGCAGGAAGTCGATGCCCGGCGCAAGCTGATCGTCGGAGTTAATGCCTTCGTCGAATCGGACGAGAAACCGCTCGAAACCCTGTCCATCGAGGAAACGGTGGAGAAGGAACAGGTGGCGAAGCTGAAGGGTATCAAGGTGAAGCGCGACAATGAGGCGGTGCGGCGCTGTCTGGATACGGTCCGGCGCGTGGCGGCGACGAAAGAAAATCTCACGCCAACACTCCTCGACGCTGCCGAGGCCCGCTGCACGGTCGGCGAAATCATGGCGGCGCTCGCGGATGTGTTTGGGCGGTACGACGGGGCAGCGAAGTGGTAAGATGCCCATCGACCCGGTCAAGGTGAGGGAGGCCAAAAAGTATGAGCACAATTGCCTCGACGTTCGACGCGGGCGCCGTGTTGCTACGGCTTCGCCAGGAAGGGCGCGTGGTCGTACGGGGTATGAACTGGGAAACCTACAAGACATTCATGGATTCCGTCGGGGAACGGTCGTTGCCCCATGCTTACGACGGGGAAACGCTGGAACTCATGACCAAGTCGAATGAGCACGAATTCTACAAGTGCATCCTGGGCCGGCTGGTCGAGGTCTGGGCCGACGAGACGATGACGCCGCTCCGCCTGGGCGGCGAAACGACCCTGCAGAGCGAAGAAGTTCAGCGGGGTGTCGAAGGAGACGAGATTTACTGGATCGGGAATCTTGAGCGATTGGCCGACCCGTTGAACATTGACCTCGCGCGCGACCCGCCTCCCGATCTCGTCATTGAGGCGGAGGTGAGTCGGACAGTGGTCAATAAGCTCGGCGTGTATGCGGCCCTCGGTGTCCCCGAATTATGGCGCGTGACTGGCGAGCGGATTCGCGTCGGCCGACTACAGCCCGATGGGCAGTACCAGTGGTCGGAGCAAAGCGCTCTCCTGCCTGGACTACCGATCCAGGAATTGTCCCGCTTCCTGCGACAGGCCGCGACCACCTCCGACCACCTGAGTGTGCTCCGTGCGTTTCGGGCCTGCGTACGCCAGCTGCTAGGCCGCTGAGAGCTGCGACCGCGCCTAAAGCCGCTTGATGAGGGACGATTCTCATGCCCGCGACGACAGCCCCCCTCCGCGTCGTCCTCGCCAAAGTTGGCCTCGACGGCCACGACCGCGGCATCAAGGTCGTCGCCCGGGCCCTGCGCGACGCGGGGTTGCACGTCATCTACGCCGGCCTCTGGCTGACCCCCGAGGCCGTCGTTCGCACTGTCGCCGATGAGGATGCCGACTGGCTGGGGCTGTCGCTCCTCTCAGGCGCCCACATGACCCTGGTGCCGCGCGTCCTCAACCTGCTGCGCGAGGCGGGATTGCGAAGACGTCGGCGTCATGGTGGGGGGGATCGTTCCCGAGGCCGACGTGCCCAAGCTGCTCGCAATGGGCGTGGCCCATGTATTTGGACCCGGCACCGCCCTGCCCGACATTGTCGCCTTCCTGCGCCAGCCGCGCGAGGCTCGCCATGGCTGACGACTTCCTGGCGCGCTTTCGCAGCGGCGATCGGCTGGCGCTGGCCCGCCTCCTCAGTCGCGCCGCCCGAGGCGAAGTTCTTGCCGATTTTTTCCGCGACCTGGGGCCCCCGCAAAAACGAAGCCGGGTTATCGCCATCACCGGGAGCGCCGGCGTCGGCAAGAGCACGCTGATCGGTAAACTGCTCGAAATCATTCGCCGCGATGGTCAAACCGTGGCGGTACTGGCTTGCGATCCGCAAAGTCCGCTTTCCGGCGGCGCGTTGCTGGGCGATCGCCTCCGCATGCCGTCGCTTCCCGAGGATGACGGCGTCTTTATCCGCAGCCTCGCGACCGCTTCGGGCCGGGGCGCCGTCGCCGAAAATATCGGCGCGATGGTGCGCGTGCTTGAAGCCTTCGGTTTCGACGTGGTGCTGATCGAGACGGTCGGCGCCGGCCAGGGCGACACGGCTGTCCATGACCTCGCCGACGGGGTCGTTCTGCTGCTCCAGCCGGAGACGGGGGACGACATCCAGTGGGAGAAGGCCGGCTTGCTGGAGGTGGCCGACGTGATTGCGATCCACAAGGCCGATCTGCCCCAGGCCGCCGCCCTGGAGGCACAGGTCCGGCAGATGCTGGCCCTGTCGGCCGGCCGGCAGCCGGCCGTGGTGCCGGTCAGTTCGCGGACCGGGATCGGCCTGGAACAACTCTGGCAGGCAATG
The DNA here is from genome assembly GCA_963827935.1 of uncultured Planctomycetota bacterium. Classification (GTDB taxonomy): domain Bacteria; phylum Planctomycetota; class Planctomycetia; order Gemmatales; family Gemmataceae; genus DATFNV01. Next base: position 26,204 of record CAWHCN010000013.1, read on the forward strand.
CGGGCCCTGCCCCTGCGCCGATCAGTGGACGTTGTGGGGACGAGCGACTTGCTGCGGCAGGCCCAGCAGCTGCTGGCGGACCGATTCGCCCGGGCGCAGGCAGCCGGGGATCCGTCGTTGAGGCAAGTCATCAAGGATTGGCGGGCGGGGAAGCTGGACGGTGCCGGGGCGGCAGCTGCCTTTTTGCGCCATCTAGGGACCTCCACTTAGTCCGAATTGGTCCTAGCCCGCGTCTTGCCGTTCCCGGCGCGCCCCCTCAATCCTTCGGCAAGTCGACGTCGAAGGTCTTGGCCATCGACTCGGAAAGGAAGCCGGTCACTTTGCCGGGCTGCTGATAGCCGACCATGCTGTGGATCAGCTCATAGCCCATCAGTCCGGCGAGGAGCATGACGATCACACAGGGCAGCATGGCGACGGCTGGCAGCGGACCCCAGGGGGCCGGGGCCGTGGCCATGACGGGCATGCGGCCGCGCGGCGGTGCTTCTTCCCCCTCCTCTTCGGCCACCGCCTCCTCGTCGTCCACATCGGCCAGCTCTTCGAGCGGCTCGTCGCCTTCGTCGAGCGGGGTTTCCTCCTCGGCGACGGGAGCCGGGGCCGGCCGCTTCTTTTTCTTGAGCGGGCGCTGCACCGTCTGGGCGGCCTCATCGACCTCGGCCTCGTCCTCCAGCGCCACCACCTGGCTGCCGCTCTCCTCGTCGGCGGCGGCGTCGCCTTCCTCCAGTGCCAGGTCGAAGTCCGAGCTCTCCAGATCGGTGTCCCCCTCGTCCAAGGCCACGGCCTCGGAACCGGATTCTTCGTCGAGAGCGGGCACCTCGAAATCGGTCTCGAAGATGTCGCCTTCTTCCGACTTTTCTTCGGCCGACGCGGCCGCCTTGTCCTCTTCCATGGGCACCAAGCCGCCGCTGTCGTCCAAGGTCAGCTCGAATTCGCTGTCGGAATCCTCCTCGGAAGAGGGTGGCTTGACCGTCGGGGCCTCGGACGAGCTATCCGCGTCCAGGGTCAGCTCGAATTCGCTGTCGCTGTCCTCCGGCTCCGGGGGCTTGGGCTTGGCGGCCTTGCCCTTGCCGGGTTTGGGACCGGATTTGGGGCCCGACTTCGGCCCGGACTTGGGGCCCGGCTTGGGGGTCGAGCCGGAGTCGAGAGAAAGCTCGAACTCCATCTCATCGCCGCTGCCGCCTGTCCCTTCCAGCGAGATGCCGCTGTCGATCGGGGCATCGAGGTTGATACCGCTGGTACTCGCCCCGCTGCTGGCGCTCAGTTCGCCCAGGGAGACTTCCTCCTCGCTGCTGTCGTCCTTCAGGGCCGGCATGTCGCTGCTGGACAGCTCGATCGACTCGTCGCTATCCTCGGCGGCGGGGGTCAGGTCGAAATCGCTGCTGCTATCCGGCTTCTTCTTGCCGCCGGTCGGCAGCTCGAGGTCGTCTTCGGACAACTCGAACGGCGAGGTGGTGGGCAGGGCCGGGGTCGAATCGGCCCGCTTCATGCGCGATTTCCCCTTCTTGGGCTTCTTTTCCTTGGCCTTGCGCTCCTCGGCATCGAGGTCGATTTCCTCGGTCACCAGGGCATCGTCGCTGCCGTCGTCGCCCCGGCCGCGTGAGCCGCCGGCCTCTTCGAGACGAATGTCGCTGTCGGAGTGTTTTTTCCCCGGTGGCCGATCGAGATTGACATTGGATTCCTGTGCATCGTCAATGCGCACGTCGCTGTCGGAGGGGAGGTCCATGCCGACCATGCGGACATCGCTATCGCCGGGCGACTCGGAGGCGGCGGCCTTCTTGCCCCGGCCGCTACCCGACTTGCCTGACTTGGAGGAGGCGGGCCCGGCATCATCCACCATACGCACGTCGCTATCGACGCTGATCTGGAACTCGAGGTCGCTGCCGTCGGTGACGAGGCGAACATCGCTGTCGCTGCCGGCCTTCGGCGCGGGGGACTTGGGGGACGGGGACTTGCCGCCGCGGGGCGACTTCTTGCTGGCGCTGGCGGATTCGTCTAGCTTTTCGCGGCCGATGGCCACTTCGGCGCTGTCGTCGAGAGGCAGATCGAAATCGAAGCTGCCGCTGCTACTCTCTTCTTCCTTGGCGATTTTGCTGGGCCGGGGCGAGTTGCCGCTCTTCCCCTTGGCGGCTTCGCCCAGTTGCAGCTCGGGGTCGCTGCCGCGGCCCATGGCGCGGGCCAGTTCGTCCACCGCCGCGGCGACGTAGCGAACGCCGCCGCGGCCATCGCGGTACTGGCGGACCTTCTTGTCGTCCAGCAGCTTCTTGGCCTTGTCGGGACTGACATCGAGGAGCTTGGCGGCCTGTTCGAGCGTGTAGTATTGAAGCATGTCTGAACCTGCTTCCGGCGGGGGGTGCCGGCAAAGGGGGACGGGCGTTCCGCAGAAGCGCAGGGACAATCGGCGCAGCGTCCCCGCGTGGACTATCTTAACAAGATCGATTGTAAACCAAGCCGGCTTGAATGCAAGTGACTCTGTCGCCCAAACCACGTCCTGCCAAGGGGATCGGACGTGGTGCCGCTGCGCTTCGTGCCAAGGATGGCGAGATGAACGATTGCAGCGGTTCTCCTGCGCCGGGACTGCCGTTCACCGCACCCCCGCGCTCACCTGGATCGGCTTCACCTCCGGCTCATTCAGGTCGACCAAGACCGGCTCGGCGCTCTGCCCAACCGATTCGTTGCCCGCCAGGTCGCGTACTAGGAGGCGCAAATAGACATGGGCCGGTATGGTGGCGGGCACCTGCCAGATGTACTCGCCGGTATTCGGCAGCTCGCCGGCACCGATGGTCTGCCATTCGCCATCGGAGCGCTCGGCCCACTCCAGCGTGATCGGCGTCGGCCCCAGCTTGTTGTCCGTCGCGGTCCAGCTCAGGATCAGGCAATCGCGGCGGGTCGGATGCGGACGGGGATTAAACAGCTCCGCCTTCGGGAAGGTCGTGTCCACCTCCACCCGCAGCTGCGGCAAATCGACACCGTTCTGGGGTGGCGGCTTGCCCAGCCCGGCGCCGCTCTTGACCACCAAGAAGAAGCCATAGACCCCGTCCGCCGGCAGCTCCATCGTCACGGAGCGCTTGCACGAGACCGGGGCCAGCCGCGTATCGGCGGCCATTGGCGGGCTCACGTTCTCCTCGGCGAAGCCCCGCTGCCAGGTCCGGCCGTCGTCCCGCGTCACGTAGACCTCGACGCTCTTGATGCCGGACGGACCAAACTTGGTGACCTCATAGTCGATGGTGACCTGCGCCTGCGAACCATCTTGATTGGCGGCAGGGCGACGCGCGGCGGATGAGCCTCGCCGGTTGCGCCGGTCTCCGGGATGTCGGACCCGGAGTGTGCCACGGGCCGGGTCATCCCGGTCGTGATGGCCCCCCCCGGCGGCGTCGGCGACCAGCCGCGGTCGGCCACGGGCGCCGGCAAGGGTGGCGGGGCCTCGCCGCCCAGGGCCGGCAGGCCAGAGCCGGCCGGCCCGCCGGTGCTGGCTATGGGCGTCGTGCCACCGCCGGGCCGCACCGGCTGCTCGATCCAGCCGCTGTCGTTCTTGGCCAGGTCCACCAGGGCCAGCCGCACGGCGACCACCGGGCCGTCCACGCGAAACGCCGCTTGCCCCGTCTGAGGGGCGGCAACGGCGACCCGCGACCACAGCGCTCCGGGCGCATCCGAGGCGCGATACTCCAGCTTGAAGGTGGTCCAGTCCGGATTCGCCTCGATCGTGCTCCAGCGGACCACCATCTCGTCGCCCTGGCGATCGACCGTCTGCACCCGGAGGATCGGTTTGGCCGTGTCCACGACGATGCAATGGCAGTCGCCCTCGCGGGCCACGTCCTGCGGCTCCTGCTGGCCGGTGAGCTTGCTGACGACGGCCAGTTTCAGAAGATAGGGTCCATCCTCGGGGGCATGAAACGTGAAGCCCTTGCCGTCCGGTCCGATGCGGCTGACAGGGTTCCAGGTCTGGCCGTCCGGCGAGGCCTGGAAGAGGATGATTTCCTGAATCTCGGCCCGGCGCGACTCCTTGATGTTGGGGGGGATGACGAAGTCGCGCTTGTTGAAGTAGAAGGTGTCCACGGGGCCGGCGCAGGCGACCAGGGCCAGGTAAGTTATCCAGGTTGCCGCTGCCATGCCCGCTCCCTTCAGCTTCTCGTGACGAGCCCGGGGCGATCGGGCGAGCGGGGAGGCGTAAGCCCCCCGGTGGAGTGGAGTTACCGGGGGGCTTACGCCTCCCCGCTCGCCTGCCCGCGCCGGTGACGGCGTGGCGGAGACGACGGCTCCTGTCAAATAAATCGGTCGTGCAGGCCACGAACTTGAGTTTTCTTCCGACGGCGCAGAAATGACTGAAGTCTCGCACGGCAGGGTGGCACGCCCTGAGGTACTCCGAAGGGCGTGCTGCACTGACTGCACGCCCTTCGGAGTACCTCAGGGCGTGCCACCTGGCGCGCGCCGATTCCAACCACCCGGGCAGGCTGGACAGGCCGCGCACGCTGGGTTCACCCAATCTTCCCGGATTTTGCCACTGGACAGAATTGGGGCACAAGCGTAAACTATGGTAGTGAAATGAGAAAGCAGAATGAGTAGGCGAAAGCCCATCCCTTCCTCGGAGGTTTGTTTGACGACGGCAACGCTTGCGGAACCGCAGACCGGTTTCGCCTCTCTCGATCTCTCCCCCTCGATCCTGGCAGTTCTCGAACGCATCAACTACGTTCAGCCCACCCCGATTCAGGCTGCCCTGATCCCCGAAGCCCTCACTGGGCGTGATGTCATTGGCCAGGCCCAAACTGGGACTGGCAAGACGGCGGCCTTCCTGCTGCCGTTCCTGAATTCCTGGTCCGATGAGGACCGCGAAGGGCCGCGTGCCCTGGTCCTGGTGCCGACACGCGAGTTGGTCGCGCAGGTGGCCGAAGAGGCCAAGCTGCTCGACCCCGGAGCGCGATTGCCGCACCGTCCCCATCTACGGCGGACAGCGCATGCGCGGCCAGTTGACGGACCTGCGCAAGGGCGCCAGCATCGTGGTCGGCACCCCGGGCCGCCTGCTCGATCATCTCAGCCGCGGCACCCTGTCGCTGGACCGAATCCGCTACGTGGTGCTCGACGAGGCCGATCGGATGCTCGACATCGGCTTCCGCCCCGACATCGAGCGCATCCTGCGGCGCTGCACGCAGCGCCGGCAGACGCTCCTGATGTCGGCCACCGTACCGCCGCCGGTGATGCGCCTCACCAGCCGCTACATGATCGACCCGATCCACATCAACATCACCCCGGAACAGCCGGCAGTCGAGTCGATCCACCAGACGTTCTTCACGGTGGATGAAGACCGGAAGTTCGACCTGCTGCTGCGCGTCATCAAGCGTGAGCGGCCTCGGCAGTGCATCATCTTCTGCGAACGCAAACGCTGGGCGGATCGGCTTTATCGCGATCTGCGCAAGTACAGCAAGTACGTGGCGACGATGCACGGCGACCTGGAGCAGCCGATGCGCGAGAAGATCATGAAGGGCTTCCGCGACGGCCGCATCATCTGCCTGGTGGCCACCGACGTGGTCGGCCGCGGCATCGACGTCATGGGCATCTCGCACATCATCAACTACGACCTGCCCGAGGATCCCGAGGCCTACGTCCATCGCATCGGCCGCACCGGCCGCATGGGCAAAGACGGACGGGCCATCGCCTTCGTCACCCCTGAGCAGGGGAGCCGGCTGACCGACATCGAGTGCTTCATCAACAAGCAGATCGAGGAAGACTCGATCGAGGGCTTCGAGTCGTGCACGCCGCGCGAGGTCCGCAAGGAACAGGCGAAGACAGGTGAGCCCGACGAGCCGAAGGTATCGGTGCCGGTCTTCGGTCGCCGGGTGAAGCGGTACAGCAATCGGCTGTGACAGCGGAGTCACGGCCGATGGTAGAGCAGTGCAGCACGGATAACTGACACCCGACACGGCTCATGCCCTACGAACCGGAACTGCAAGCCGCTCTCGAGGCGGTCGAGAAGGCTCGCCCTCTCATCCTGGATGCCTACGCCCACTTCCAGCCCATCCCCGATGCCGCCGCGTCGATCAGCCTCCCCGTCGATCGCGACACGCAGGAGATTCTGCTCGGCCACCTGGCAGCGGCATTCCCCAACGACGCCTTCTGTGCCGAAGAGGAAACGCCGACGATGCTCCGTCTAGCGGGTGTCGGTTCCGGCCGCCCGCGCACCTGGATCATCGACCCCATCGATGGGACGCGCGGCTTCGCCGTCAAGAACGGTGAATTCTCGGTGATGGTGGGGCTGATCGAAGGCGGGCACGTCGCCGTTGGCGTCGTCCTGGAGCCGGTCCGTCAGCGCCTGACCTACGCCACCCGGGGCGGCGGTTGCTGGAAGCGTGACGGTTCGGGAGCCGTCGAACGCTGCCGGGTCACCGCGACCGACCGTCTGCCCGGCGCCATGCTGACCGTGAGCCGATCGAGCACCGGCCGCAAACGCTCGCCGCAGGTCGACGCCCTGGGCGACATTCGTCTGCTCCCCGCCTATTCCGCCGGCCTGAAGCTGGCCCACGTCGCCCGCGGCGAAGCCGACCTGTACCTGAACGTCTACCCGAACTTCAACGACTGGGACATCTGCGCCGGGCAGATCCTGGTCGAGGAGGCGGGCGGCCAGGTCTGTGGCCTTTCGGGGCAAGCCATCGAGTATGGACATGGGCGCGGACAGCAGCGGGACGGTCTGCTGGCGACGAATGGAAGGCTGCAGGCGCAGGCGCTGGCGGCGCTGCGCGGGGCATGAACGGCATAGAGCGTTCGGAAACAATGAGCCCGACGATGCTCGCGGCGTTGTGGCACGGTCTCCTGACCGTGCCACCCGGCCTGACCGAAGGTCTCGCGCCGTTGTGGCACGGTCTCCTGACCGTGCCACCCGGCCTGACCGAAGGTCTCCCGGTATCCGCCGCCGTTGTGGCACGGTCTCCTGACCGTGCCACCCGGCCTGACCGAAGGTCTCCCGGTATCCGCTAAGGATGCGTGGAGACCTTCGATCAGCCGAAGTGGCACGGTCAGGAGACCGTGCCACAACAAGGCGTGGAGTCTCTTCGGTCAGCCGAAGTGGCACGGTCAGGAGACCGTGCCACAACGAGTGTTTGCCGGGTCCCCCGCGATGATGGCACGCCGAACAAGACCGGGATGGCGGCCCGGTCAGGTGCGGCGCCTGCTTCGGCGAGGGGATGCCTTTGGCTCAGGTTGCAGGTCTTCGAGCTTGACTCCCTTTCCGGCCTGGAGGCTTTCCGCGCCAGGGCGATACGCTGGAGGAAGCGTGGATCGTTTTCCAGTTTGGCTTTTCTTTTTGGTTCGTGCGCCATTCTCCGCCTCGACTTCCTTCCAAAAAACCTCGTGAGGGATGCCGCCTCCGGAACGAAACCGCTGGCGTGCTGCTTCCTGCCCGGCGACCAGCAGTCGGTTGCCTACCGTGACGCCGATGGCCTGGATTTACACTTCGCGACGCTGCCGGTCTCACTTGCCGCTTGTTTAAGCGAGCGGCAGGACTTATCCTCCCCTCGCCCCGGTACTCCGGGGAGAGGGGTCGGGGGTGAGGGGTTCTGGTTTCGCGAGATTCGGCCCCCTCAACCCCTCGCCCCCGAGTACGGGGGCGAGGGGAGATTATCACCTGCCGCTCGCCTTATTGCGGCGCGAACACTTTCTCCGGCCGCAGCTGGCGGTTCGCGGCGTCGCGGTGCGCCACGGCCACCAGGCCGCCGCGCTGGTCGAAAATCGCCACGGTGTCGGCGCTGACCCCATCAGCCGGTATCGCCTGTCCCTGGCGCAGCCGGGCCACCAGGGCGTCGGCGAGCGTGACGGCCGACAGGTCGCCGACGGCCGCCGCCACCGGCAGCAGCTTCGCCTGGGCGGCCGCGGCATCGGCATCCAGCGAGACCGCATCCTCCACGCGGAACGGTCCCACCCGGGTGCGCCGCAGGGTCGCCACGTAGCCGCCGCAACCCATGCGCTCACCCAGGTCGCGGGCCAGCGAGCGGATGTAGGTCCCCTTGCCGCAGCGGACCTCGATCTCCAGGTGCGGGTAGTCGTAGGCCAGCAGGTCGATGCCGTGGACGCGGACGCTGCGCGGCTGCAGCACGACATCCCGTCCTTGCCGAGCCAGGTCGTAGGCCCGTCGGCCGCTCACCTTCGCCGCCGAATAGGCCGGCGGCACCTGCTCAATCGCGCCGACGAAGCCGTGCAGCGTTTCTTCTACCACGGCCCGGACCGGCGGCACGGCGACCGCGGCCGGCACCACCTGGCCGTCGGCATCGTCCGTGTCGCTGCGGGCACCAAGGCCGATGCCGGCGCGGTAAGTCTTGGCCATGTCCTGCACGTATTCCGTCAGCCGGGTGGCGGAGCCCAGGCACAGGACCAGCACCCCCGTCGCCAGCGGATCGAGCGTGCCGGTGTGCCCAACGCGGGTGCCGGGCCGAAACCAGCGCAGCGCCCGATCCACCGCCTCGCGCGAAGTGATGCCGCCCGGCTTGTCGAGGACGAGCAGGCCGTGCCTGTGTTGCGGGGGCATGTCGGTATCACTTCCCGGTCAACTCCGCCACCAGCTTGTCGGCGGCATATACCTTGCGCAGCGCCTCCAGGATGCCCTGCGAATCGACCGCCAGGGCCCGGGCCACCTCCTCGGTGTAGACGAAGTCCAGCACCAGCGACTGGATGTTGCCGTCGAAGATGATGCCGACGAATTCACCCTGGCGGTTGACCACCGGGCTGCCGGAGTTGCCGCCGACGATGTCCGCCGTACAGACGAAATTAAACGGCGTTTTCAGGTCCAGCTTGTCCTTTTGCTTGACCCAGCGTTCCGGCAGGTCGAAGGGCGCCTGGTTGTGATGCTCCGCCGAGCGCCGATAGAGCCCCGCGAAATCGGTCTCGAACGGGACAGGTTTGCCGTTTTCCTGGTACCCTTTCACGACGCCGTAGGACAGGCGCAGCGTGAAGGTGGCATCGGGAGGGGAACTCGTCCCTTCGACGGCGAACTTCGCCTTGGCGACCTGGGCGTAAGCCTGCTGCTTGGTTTCCCCCTCGGCCTCGATGAGCTTGCGCACGGCCCGGGCCGGCGCATCGATGGAACGGGCCAGGTCGATCATGGGATCGTGTGCGGCATCGACGGCCGCCTTGCCGCCGTTCCACAGCATCTTGCGCAGAGCCGGGTCTTTCAGCTTGGTGCCTTGCACCAACTCGGCGGCGCGGCCCGCGGGCGACTTGCCGGCCAGCACCTTCTTCACGATGGAGCTGTCGGCATTCATCTCGTCCGCCAGCGCGGTCAGCGAATGCGTCAGCCTGACTGTCTCGAAATCGTCGTACACGGGCTCCTCGGCGAAGAGGGCCTCTTCCATCTCGGGCAGGCGGGCGTCGGCGAACTCGCTGAGCCGTTCGCCATTCGGCTTGGGCCGTTCGTCGGCCGCACGGAGCAGCTCGCGGGCATAGCCGAAGAGCTGGCTGTTGAAGCCGCGGCCGGCTTCGAGCATGTTGTACGGCTTGCTGTTCTGGCCGATCTTCTTCTGGGCCTGAGCGATCTTGGTCCAGGCCGCCGCCAGGTCCTTCAGGTCGGGATTGCCGGTCACCGCGGCCAGGAGCTTCTTCTCCGCGTCGCGCTTGCGACCCATGATGGTTGGATCGAGCAGTCCGCCCAGTTCCCCCTCGTAGGCCTTGCGGCTATTCTGCACGGTGAACAGCTCTTCCTTGGCCCGGCGGGCGTTTTCCTCGCTGCGGCTGCTGAAGACGGAGTAGGTCACCTCCCGGCCATAGAGCATTTGCAGAACGGACGGGATGCGGCGATCGCGCTGATACTCCAGGTCGGCCACCGTGTTCAGGCGGCTGGTGCGTCCCGGGTGGCCGCTGACGAAGATCAGCTCGCCGTCCCGCGCCCCGCCGGCGCTCCACGTCAGGTGGTTGTCGATCTTGGCCGGCTTGTCGTTCTCGTAGACGCGAAAGAAGCAAATGTCGAGATCAAAACGGGGATACTCGAAATTGTCCGGATCGCCGCCGTAGAAGGCTGCCTGCTGCTCCGGGGCGAAGACCAGACGCACATCGGTGTACTTTTTGTAGGTGTACAGGTTGTATTGCCCGCCCTGGTAGAGGGTGACGACCTCCGTCACCGCCGGCTTGATGCCGTCCTTCTCGGCCTGCGCCTTGCCTTCCTTCTCGATTTCCGCGATCACCGCCCGGCGGGCGGCGGCCGCCTTGTCCGCGGTCAGCCCCTCGGTGACGGCGGCGTTCACGCGCTTGGTCACGTCCTCGATCTTCATCAGAACGTTCAGTTCCTCCTGCTTGGCCTTGACCTCCTTGTCGCGCGTTTCCGCATAAAAGCCCTCCTTGACGTAGTCCTTGCCGCCGGCGGTGCTGATCTGTTGCAGCACGGCCAGGCCGATATGGTGGTTGGTGACCACCAGCCCGTCCGCCGAAACGAAGGAGCCGGACCCATCGGGGAAGCGGACCGACGACTTCTGGAGGTGGTCCAGCCACTTGTCGGTCGGGTCGAACTTGTATTTGTCTTCCAGCTGCTTTCGCGGCGGGTTGTTGAACAGCCACATGCCCTCGTCGGCATGGGTGACGCCGGCCAGCAGCGCGGTGGCTAACAGGGCAATAATTCCGGTCCGCATGGTGGAATAACTCCTTGGGGGATGGCGCGTCACGTAAACAATGCCCGCCCCCCGTTGTGGCACGGTCTCCTGACCGTGCCACGCTGGCGGACCGCAGGTCTCCTGAAGCACGAGAGACCTGCGGTCGGTTTGAGTGGCACGGTCAGGAGACCGTGCCACAACGGGGGAGGAGCGGCGCGGCGTCAGCCCGCCGGTTTTGGGTCCACCGGCGGGCTAACGCCGCGCCGCTCGCCGGCGCTTACTTCTTGCCGATTAACTCCTTCGCCAACTGCGGGGCCTCATACACCTTGCGCAGCGCTTCCAGGATACCACGGGCATCGACGGCGACGGCCCGGGCCTGAATGTCGGTGTAGACAAAGTCCGCGACCAGCGACTGGATGTTGCCGTCGAAGATCAGGCCGACAACCTCGCCCTTACGGTTGACCACCGGACTGCCCGAGTTGCCGCCGATGATGTCGGCCGTGCAGACGAAGTTATAGGGTGTCTGCATATCGACGTCCGTCTGGTGGTCCAGGAAGTGCGGGGCCAGGGCGAACGGCTCGCGGTTGCCGTGCTTGGCGGCGCGGGTATAGGCGCCACTGAGGGTGGTGAACGGCTTCACGCGCTGGCCGTCCTCCTCATATCCCTTGACGGTCCCGAACGCCAGGCGCAGGGTGAAGGTGGCGTCCGGATACTGGTCCTGCCCCTTGAGCGCGAAGATGGCCTTGCTGATCTTGGCGTAGGCCTGGTGCTGCGGCTCCTCGACCTTCTCCTCGTATTCCTTGCGCACCTGCCGGGACAGTTCATCGATAACGCGGGCCAGATGAATCATCGGATCGTCGCAGGCCTCAATGGCCGTCTTACCGCCTTCCAAGAGCGCCTTGCGCGCGGCCACGTCGCGCAGCTTCGTTCCCTTGACCAGGGCGCCGGCCCGGGCCTGCGGCGACTGGCCTGCGAGCACCGCCTTCACAGGCCCCGCCTCGATGCCGGCCACCTCCGCGAACATCGCCAGCGAATCGGCCAGCCGCAGCGTCTCGAAGTCCTCGTAAATGGGCGCCTCGGATAGCAGCAGTTGCTTCAAGGAAGGCAGGTTGGAGTCGCGGTATTCGCGCAGCCGGTCGGCATTCGGCTTTTCCTTCTCGTCGGCCAGGCGGACCAACGTGCGGGCGATGCTGAACAGCTGGCTGTTGAAGGCCCAGGGCGAGCCGAGTCCCCGGCTGGTCCCCTCAAAGAGCTGATAAGGGCGATAAAGTTTCCGCTGCTCCTTCACCGCTTCGGCCACGCGCTCCCAGGCATCGCCGTACTTTTTCTTCAATTCCGGGTCCTTCTCAACAGCCTCCAAGAGCTTTCTCTCCTCGCCTTGTTTGCGTTCCAGGATGGCAGGATCCTGCAAGCCGGCGACCATGCCCGTCAGCAGCTTGCGCGTGTTTTGCACGCGCAACAGCTCGGCCTGGGCGCGGCGGGCGTTTTCCCAGTCGCGATCGGCCCAGACCTTGTAGACCACCTCGCGGCGGCGCTGCAGATCGAGAAAAATCGGATAGTTATTGTCGCGGAACAGCTCCAGGTCGGCCACCGTGTTCAGCCGGCTGGTCCGCCCCGGATGCCCACTGACGAAGACCAGGTCGCCGTCCTTGGCCCCGGCCTCGCTCCAGGCCAGGTGATGGGGGACGCGGGCCGGCTTGCCTTCCTCGTAGACGCGGAAGAAGGTCATGTCGAGGCAGTAGCGCGGAAACTCGAAATTATCCGGATCGCCGCCGAAGTGGGCGGCCTCGGCCTCCGGGGCGAAGACCAGGCGCACGTCCGTGTACTTCTTGTAGGTGTAAAGGTGGTATTGCCCGCCCTGGTAGAGTGTCACCACGTCGCCGCGCCGGCCGGCCTTGTCGTCCGACGCCTCCTTTTCCAGGGTGTTCATGACGGCGCGGCGAGCCTTCTCGGCCTCGGCATCGCTCATGTCCGGCTTGACGGCGGCGTTGACCTTGTCGGTCACATCCGTGACGCCTTGCAGCACGACCAGCTCCATGTCCTGGCACTTCAGCTCGTCGGCGCGGGTCTTCGCCGAGAAGCCATCGCGGACCAGGTTGCGCTCCTTGCTACTGAGCTTGGCCACGGCACCGCGGCCGACGTGCTGGTTGGTCATCACCAGCCCATCCGCCGAGACGAAACTCCCCGACCCGTTGGGGAAGCGGATCGACGACTTCTGCAGGTGCTCCAGCCACTTGGCGTCCGGCTCGAAGCCGTAGCGTTCCTTGAGCTGCTTGAGAGGCGGGGCCGTGTAGAGCCACATGCCCTCATCGGCCCGAGAGGTGCCCGCCAGGAGAACGACGGTCAGGGTCAGCAAGGCAGGGGATCGGCGGAACATGCGGTGACTCCCGGGGAAGGTGACACCGTGAAATCTATGGATGCGCGGGGGGCGTCGCCAGTTTATTGATACCTGCGCCAGGAGCGCAACCGTCGGCGACTTTTCTCGCCTCTCCCCGCGCAGCTGATTCGTTGCAGCGTTGCAGTTCAAGGTTGCAATGCTGCAACGACGCAGCTGATTCGTTGCAGCGTTGCATGCATTGCACTGCATTGCATGCATTGCATGCCTGATGGGGCTTTGCATTGAAAGATTGCCGCGCAAGGAATCCGGCTCGTCTGAAATGATCGCAGCCCGTCTGCAAGGAAACAAGCCGGGTTGAAAGGAATTGTTTGCTCCAGCTGACGAGCGTGCCGGTAGACTGCCGGCATGAACCGCCGCCAATACCTCTGGTATCTCGTCAAGGAGTCCTTCCACGGCACGTTTCGAGTGCTGGAGATCGGCGAGGCCGTCGTGGCACTGGCGGTGCATGTGACGGGGTATTTCGCTCACTACTTCACGGAAGATCATGCGGCTGCCGTCGAATTGAAGGAGAAGCTGGACGTGGCGTTCGTGGTCTTTCTTGGCCTTCTGGTGCTGACGTTCTTCGTCGGTCTTTTTCTGGCCGCCTATGCGTCCAGCATGGGAACGGCGAAAAACGGCAGCAAGGCCGACAGCCAACGGCTTCGCCAGGTCCGCCAGGTCATCCTGCGCGCGGCGAATGGCGCCCCGTTCTGGCGGACGCCATCGCGTGCGAGCAAGTGGCTCCGCGCATACCAAGGTCCAGCTTGGCCAAATGCTCAGGGGCACGGTTGACAGCGAGTTTGAGCACCGCGCGACCGAGCAGCGTAACCCGAAGGATCAGGTTGCCGCCGGGCGGGCCTTTCTCGCGGCTCTTGCGGCACGTCTTCACGAAGACGACATTCGCAAGTATCCGGACCACTGATTACCGGCTATGCGTGACTGGTCACAGCGAGTCCAATAACTTCTTCGCCTCGTCAGCCGCCGGTGTTCCGGGTAACTTGTCTATGATTCCTTGCAACGCGCCAATGGCTGCTTCGCGTAGCCGATCCTCTTCCTGTCGGTCGCCTTGACGGTGGGCTTCTTTTGCATCGTTAAGCAGGCTCTTGGCAAGCTTGAGCTTGCGGGTGGCCGCTTCCTCGGTCCTTCGTTTCTCGGCTTCTTGAACGGCTTTCTCCTTGGCGTCCCTTTCGGCCTTTTCCTTCGCGGCCTGCGCATCGCGTCGTTTCTTTGCCTCCACACGCCTACGGGCTTGTTCCTCCGCATGTTTCTTCGCCTCTTCGCGTGTTTGTGGCTTGTTCATCTCCGAAAGCAGTTTGGAGGCATCCTTCGCTACCGCAGTGTCTGTGAGGTCGCTGACGATTGTCTTGAGGTAAGCAATCGCTTCCTCATCCTCGCCTTCGTCAACGAGTCGCTTGGCGTTATTCAGGTAGTCGCCAGCCTGTTTTTCTCTGGCCTGCTTCCGTTCGCGCCGCCTCCTCTCGTCAGCTTCGAGTCCATCCTTCTCGGTCTTGAGTCGTGACTGCTCTTCTGCCAGGTGGGCTGGCCCCAGGTCGGTAACGCCGCTGGCCAGCAACCGAACGAACTGCTCGCGAGTTAGCGTGATGCCGTCGTAAGCGATAATCTTGCGAACGGTCCGGCGGGCACCAATGGTGCTAACGTAGGAGTAAGTCCCCACGTCAAGAAATTGCCCATCGTTCGTATAGGTTTTGTCGTCAATGCAGCCCTTTGTTGAAGTGACGAGCATAACGGTTCCTTTATCAAGCCACCTGACCAGGTCAAATCGCCAAAGCTCGGATACCAGCATGTGCTCGTCATCGACCACCTGTATCACCCGGAACTGAATCTTCGTGACAGTCTCTGGCATGTCCGGCAATCGCACGAACTCGCCGCCAACGTAGACGAAGTTCCGCCCGTGCAAACGCCAGAGGCGGTCGATGCGTTCTTGCTCAGCCAGCGCCTGCCGTTGCTTCTCCGCCTCCATTTCGACCTTTCGCTTCCGCTCCGCCGCCTCCGCTTCGGTCTTGCGTTTCGCCTCTTCGCGGGCTGCCTTGGCAATGTCCGCCGCAGCCTTGTCTGTGCCAGGTGCCGGCTTATCGACTGGCGCCTGGGGCGGTTCCGCCTTGACTATTTCCCGGGGCGAAGTTCCGCTTGGGGCGGTGCTCTGCGTCGTGGCAGTGCCAGCGCAGGCGATCAAGATCAGAGTCAACGGGACGACGCACAGGATGGAAGCGACGCGCATCAGGAGTCCCCGAAAGAGAGGAGCGCCGAACCCGGCACCATGCCGCTGGCCACTTCCCCTTGTATCAGCAGGATGCGCTGGACGCCAGCAGAATTCTTGCCTGCACCGTTGACATTTGAGGTATTGCCCGACTAGACTATGACCGGGCGGGTCAACTAGACCCCCTGTACAAGTGAGTTGAAGCGTTCGTAGAGCCACGAGCACGACCAGTATGGCGGCCGGGCGACGCGATCCACGAGGATCATGTCGTCCGGCCGTTTTCGTTTTGGGACCACTATCGCGAGAGGTTTCATGGCAACCACGTTTGACGTATTCGACAGGCTGGCTGAAAAAGTGCTGTCGCTGGCAAGGGCCGCTGACCTGTTCCCGCCAGTGCGCCAGGGGCGCCCGGTCTGTCCTGGCACCCTCTGGAAATGGGCGAGGAAGGGCTGTCGCAACAGCGTGGGCGAGTTCGTGAAGTTAAGGGCCTGGCGGATCGGTGGGCTCAGGGTCACGTCCGAGGAAGCGATCCGTGAGTTCCTGGACGAATTGAACGCCGAGCCGGCCAAGAGGAAAGCGAAGTGATGTAAAGGCAAACCCCCGGCGAGCGAAGTGTTCGCTCGCCGGGGATTCTGTCGTAGACCCTAACCCGCCCTTGCCGGGGCAGATTGGAGGAGCCTGTGGGACACTTAAGACCCTTGCCGCCTTAAGGGCGGCAAGGGGCGGAGTGCGCGCTAGCTCCGCCCCCATTCTACTCGCGCAGCTGGGAATTGCCAGCCAGGAACGCCACTGGCTGGCCAACCGCCTCCAGCTCCTGCCGCGCCAGCCGACGCAAGCGGTCACGGACCCATTCGCTCAAGTCCTTGCCGTCCAGGGCCGCCGCGGCGGCGAAAGCCGCCTTCTCGGCAGCGTCCAGACGCACTTGCATCACGCCGGCCTTGGCACGACCAGTCGCACCCGCCGGCCGGCCACGCTTGTTGCGGGTCTTTTTCATGCCGACATTGTAACGACAACAAATACGTCTCGTCAACACGAAAAAAGCCTTGCCTTGTACCGGCGTTGTCGCTACAATATATTCGGTGGGTCGGAGTGGTCCGATCCGGGGACCGAAGTTCGGCTGAAAAGGTGGTTCGCCATGAACCCGAGACAAGAGCGTGGTGTTGTAATCGCGGCGACGAACAAACTGACGCAGAAGGGGCCGGTCTGGTTGGTCCCTTCGCAGTCAGGCCGAGGCAAGTACACCGTGTGCCCTGACCCGAGCAACCCGTTTTGCTCCTGCCCGGACCATGAAGAAACCGGCGGCAAGTGCAAGCACATTTACGCCGTCGAAATCGTCATGCGGCGGGAGACGGGCCGGGACGGCACCGTGACGGAGACGAAGGCCGTGACGTTCACGCAAAAGAAGACCTACAGCCAGGACTGGCCCGCGTACAACCTGTGCGCAGACGGAAGAGAAGGCGCGCTTCATGGTGCTGGTACAAGACCTTTGCCGTGGCCTGCCCAAGCCGCCCCAGCCCAACGGCGGGCGGACCAGAACGCCCATCGCCGACATTATCTTCGCCTGCGCCCTCAAGGTCTACACGACCCTTTCGTCCAGGCGCTTCGGGACCGACCTGAGCGACGCGCACGCGAAGGGCTTCCTCCGAAAGAAGCTGCACCCGGTCATGGTCTGCGCCTTCTTGGAAGGCGAGTACCTCACGCCGGTCCTGCACGACCTCATCACCAGGAGCAGCCTGCCGCTCAAGATCGTTGAGACGACGTTCGCCCCGGACAGCACGGGTTTCGCAACCAGCCGATTCACCCGCTGGTTTGACGTGAAGTACGGCGGGATGCGTTCCGGTAAGGATTGGGTGAAGGCCCACGGCATCTGCGGGGTCAAGACGAACGTGGTGACGGCCGTTGAAATCCACGACAAGGACGCAGGCGACAGCCCGCAGTTCAAGCCCCTGGTCGAGCGGACGGCCGCTGCCGGTTTCACGGTCAGGGAAGTCCCTGCTGACAAGGCGTACCTGTCTCACGATAACCTGGCACTTGTCGAATCCGTCGGCGGGACGGCCTTTATCCCGTTCAAGGTGAACAGCACGTCCGGGGAGCCGGGCAGCCTGTGGGAGAAGATGTTCCACTACTACAGCCTTCGCCGGGAGGAATTCGGGATGCACTATCACCAGCGGTCGAATGCTGAGAGCACGTTCAGCATGGTGAAGGCGAAGTTCCGCGACCACGTTCGCAGCAAGACGGACGTGGCGATGAAGAACGAAGTGCTCTGCAAGTTCCTCTGCCACAACATCTGTTGCCTGATCCAGTCCCAGGTGGAACTCGGGATCGAGCCGGTCTTCTGGGAAACGCGGCCTGTCAAGACGGTCGAGGCGGAAGTGGTCGCAACGGCGGCGCCAGTGGCAGAGGCGCCGGTTGCCCCGGCCGTGTGGCTGCCTGCCGTCGTGGCCATGCCGGTTGCTGCCGCTGGCCTTATGCCGGAGCCCGACGTGATGGAGGAGCCGGCAGCGGCGAAGGCACGGCGCGTGCCTCGGGTGTGCGGGGGCTTGACAACTCCAGCGGAGCGCAGCTGTAATACGGGCGGGACGGCCGGAGTAATTAACCGGCTGGCCCGCCCTTGCCGTTTGGCGTACTCCCCGGACGGCAGGGGCGGGCGAATCCCGCTGGAGTACGCCCGATGCCCTTCGACGTTCGCCGGTTTGAGAGATACGCTATGCACGCCGAAACGATGATCCAAAAGGCGCCCGCGACCGCCAACGGGGTCAACGTCTATGAAGTGGGGGACGCCTTGGGAATTGACCGTGAGGACAGCCTGCTGTTCGCCAGGATGATGGTTGAGGAGGGGTGGGCCTCGGGGAGCCTGGGGAACGTCGCGCCAACATTGAAGCTGAAACTGGAAGGCTACCGACGGATTGCCAAGCTGCGGTGGCCGAGTTGGCGGCGATGGATCGACAATCACCCCAAAATCGTGGGCGGAATTATCGGCTACATCGCGGCCCTAGCAAGTCCGCTAATACTCGAACTACTCAAGCGACTACTGTATCCGTGATCGACCCGCTTGCAACGAAGCTGCCGCGCTTGAAAGGTTTCGCCCCGCCTGAAGTGAAACGAGGGCCGCCGCAAGGAAAGGTCGGCCGGGAGCAATCTTTCAATGCAAAGCCGCCTGATGGGATGGCTGCAACGGTGCAACGATGCAACAAGCCGGCCGGGCGGCGCGCTAAACGCGGACCGGGCCCTGTCACGCAAACAATCTTGTCAACGCCCGTCCCTCCGCCAGGCGGAAGGGCCGATCGGTCTGGTCGCGCACTTCGGTGGCCGGGTCGATGCCGAAGCGCTCGAAGATCGTCGCGGCCAGATCGCCGGGGGTGACCGGGTCGCTGGCGGGGGCGGAGCCGATGCGGTCGCTGGAGCCGTAGACGGCGCCGCCGCAGACGCCGCCGCCGGCCAGCAGGGCCGTGTAGCAGTCGGGCCAGTGGTCGCGGCCGGCGGAGCGATTGATCTTCGGCGTGCGGCCGAATTCCCCCATCGCCACCACCAGGGTTGACGACAGCAGCCCGCGGGCCGCCAGGTCCTCCACCAGGGCGGCCACACCCTGATCGCTGGGCGGGATGAGCTGGGCGTGGCGCGGAAAGAGGTTTTCGTGGCTGTCCCAGTTGGCCAACTGCCCGTTGGTTTGCCCGTCGAACACGGCCACGAAGTTGACTCCGCCCTCGACCAACCGCCGGGCCAGCAGCAGGCTTTGCCCCAGGCGATGCCGGCCATAGCGCTCGCGCAGCCGCGTCGGCTCGCCGGAGAGATCGAAAAGGCGGCGCACGTCCGGCGAGGCCAGCAGGCGCAGGGCCCGCTCGCGATAGGCGGCCGCGCGGGCGGCGGGGCCGGGAAGGGAAACATGATCCAGCCGCCGCAACAGGGCCGCCCGGTCGCCCAGATCGGTGATCGAGTCGAAAGCGGACAGGTGAAAATCCGGATTACTCGGATCGCCGGCCACCTGGAAGCGATCGTAGGCGCCGCCCAGAAGCCCCGGCGTTTGCCCGGGGAGCTGGACGACGTTGTAGAGGGTGTAGGGCAGGGCGACGTAGGGGAGGATGTGGGCCCGCGAGCCCAGGGCGTAGCTGACGGCCGAGCCGAGGGTGGGCAGGCCGCGCGGGTCGTCGGTGAGCAACTCCTGGTCGCCGCCGGCGGGGGTGCGGCCGGTCAGCGCCTCGGCCGCCGCGGAATTGTGGTTCCGCATCGGGTGGTGCAGGCTGCGCACCAGGGCCATCTGGTCCATCAGCCGGGCCGTCCGCGGCAGATGCTCCCCCAGGCGCAGACCCGGCACCGCGGTGGCGATGGTGCGATAGCTGCCGCGGACCTCGGCGGGGGCGGCGGGTTTGGGATCGTACGTGTCGAGGAATGACTCGGACCGCCGTAGTAGAAGATCAGGATACAGGAGCGGATGTGTCCCCGGGGCGCCGTTGCCGACGGCGCGGCCGGCGCCCGCTCGGACCGCAGCGCCAACCCCAGCCCGGCCAGGGCCGCGGACGCACAGAACTGCCGGCGGCCGAGGGTGCGCTGGCGGGTCATCCGTTTTCTCCATGCCGGCGGGCGAGGTGAGTGATCGGACCAAGGATAGCCGCTGGCGAGATGGGGGGCAATGGGGAGGAGCGAAGCTGCAGAAAGGGCGTGCCATTCAGCCCAGCGGATGATACCATCGTCGCTGCGTCGAATATCGGCACCCAACGCCCCGAGAGTCTCCCACATGTTGTGCTGGATAGCCGAGATCATTATCGTTGTTTTCGGAATTGTCATCCTGGTGAAGGGTGAAGTCAAGCTGAGCCCGAACCGGGTGGTGCCACGTGTCCCGTCGCGGATCATCGGGGGGTTACTCGTTCTGGCGATAATCCTCGGGCAGGGTGGTGCGATTATTTATGGCGCCGTGGTTGGGGCCAAGAAGGGCGTGGAACTCGCCAAGCAGGGCAAGCAGTTCAAGCCGGAAGACGTAGAGGCGCTCCAGGCCGAGCTCGTCATGCCGGCAATCATCATCAACGTTGTTGGCCACGCCCTACCGATCGTGGTCGCTCTCGTGATTGCGATGGTGACGGCCGTCCCAGCCCGCCGCAAGAAACCGCGCCGCGACCTCGATGACGATGACGACGATGACCGGCCGCGCCGGCGCAAGGGGCGAGACGATGAGGAGGAGGACGACGATCGGCCGCGCCGGCGAAGGAATCGCGAGGACGACGAGGCGGATGAGGAAGACCGGCCGCGCCGCCGCCGGGTCGTTGACGACGAGGACGACGACGAAGCCCCGCCCCGGCGCCGCCCGCGCGACGACGATGAGGAGGATGACGACCGCGAGGAGCGCATCAAGAAACGATAAGGCGGTAAACCGGCCCCCTTCTGGTACTGTCTGGGTTTCGTGGCGGCACGTTTCTAACGTGCAGCGGGACTTTCGCCCAGTGGTTTAGCCCGAGCCGACAGCTCGGTTTGCTTTCAATGAACAAGGCCCCGCTACCCGGGCGAGAGGTGTCGTGCTCGGGCAGCGATCTTACGGTGCGCGCGTATTTTCGACGCCACCGCCCCAAGCGGCTCGGCTTGAGATCGACCTCGCCTACTTCCCCAACGTCGTCTGTTGCCCCGCCGACCCTGCTCAGATCGGCACCACTTGCAGCCCTAACTCCCGCGCTTTGCGCTGCAGCGCTTTGACCTGACGCTCCTGCTGCTTGACTTCTTCGGCTGCCGTGCTCTCACGGCGATACGCTTCCCCACGCGTGATGAGGCGATAGAAGAGCTTCGCCAGCTTGTGGGCTGTCGCCCTGATGGCGCTGCCTATCCCCAGCCGGGCCCGCAGGCGGCGCAGGAAATTACCCAGCACGCTCTTACTTCTGAGCAAGGACCGCGCCGCCAGCCGAAACGCCCTGGCCACCCGGCTGGCCGTCTGGGCGGGATAGCGGATCCGCTTGCCCGATTGGTGCTTGCGCGGCGCCAGCGTCGTCCAGGCCGCGAAGTGCTTGTCCGTCGGGAAACGTGCCGCCAGGTCCGGGCCTGTCTCCGACAAGACCGTCAGCACCGTGCTGGCGCCCAGACCGTCCACTTCCGTGACACGCACGCCCGTCAACTGGAAGATCAAGGCGTCGGCGTCGAACTCCGTCGGGCGGTTGCGACTCTTGGGCGCGGCCTTCTGGGACTCGGGCAACGGACGCCCCTGGGTCTTGTCCGGCATCGGCCCGGCCGCCTTGGCGTACTCCCGGTCACAGACATGGAGCTGATTCTGGTAGAAGTCCCAGGCCTTGAGCAGTTGTTTCAGCTCGAACAGGTGGGCCGTGTCCCAGGTCCCTTCCAGGGCCTTGGCAATCTCCTCGCGGCTCTTCTTGCAGCTGGGATCGCGCATCGCCGCCAGCGTCTGGGGGTCACGCTGCCCCTGGGCGATGGCACGCAGGATGCGCATGCCGGTGACGCCGGCGATGCTCGACACGGCCAGGTCCAAATGAACATTCATCTGGACCAGCACTTTGAGCATCATCTGCAAGAGCTTGGCTGCCTCGGTGATCAGATGCTCGCGATGCCGCCACAGCGTCCGCAACGCCAGCACCTCGTGCGCGGGTCGAAAACAGCTCTTGAGCTGGCCACAGGCGTGCATCTGCTGCAGCCAGACCGCATCGCAAACGTCGGTCTTCTTCTTGAGGTTGCGGGCCAGGCTGCGTGGATCGACCACCACCACTTCGAAGCCCTGGCTTTCCAGGAAGTCGCATAAGCACATCCAGTAGACGCCGGTCGATTCGAGCACGACGCTCGTGACGCCGCAGTGGCGTAACCACTCGGCCAGCGTCTGTAGGTCGGCGGTATAGACGCCGAAGCTACGCACGGGCTGCGGATCGCAAGCGGGGTCGACGGCGACGACGTGGCTGGCGCTGCCGACGTCGATGGCGGCGGCACAGGGCCGGACGATGCGGGGCGGCGGGATGGGCTGGCGTGTCTTCTTCCGAGGCATGAGGACCTCCAACGACGGTGAGGGACGGGCGAAGAAAATGTCGGCGGAGGATGGGTCGAACGAAGGACGAGACTTTCAAGCGGGCTCGCGGCACCAAGGAAAGTGAAGCCGACCCAAGGGCCAAGCTCAAGCACGGGCTCAGAGGCACCAGATCAAACGCGGCCACCGCGCTCCGCCGCCACAAAGAAGAGCTAGAGAAGCGCAGTGCGAACGGAAAGCCGATGGCCTGTCAGGTTCATAGCGGAACGTGTGCCAGGGACTGGCATCAGCCCTCAAGATGATCCTTGGTCGGCGGGGCGGGTCCGCACACACGGAATTATATGCATCGTGGCGCTTTGTGCCGAAATGTGAAGGCGCATGTCGATATTTGACAAGGGATTGCGGCCGGGCGCCAGGACACATATAATTCCCGGCGAATTTAGTTGGACAGCGCCACTTTTCACACTGGGCAAGGCCGAAGTCAAGCTGGGCAAAGTAAATCGCCGTAAGTCCTTGGTTTTCGTGTGGCCATCTTACCCAGAATAAAAAGTGGCGCTGTCCAATTAGTGCGACATGGGAATTCGAGGGAAACCGGTACCACCTTCCGTCTCCTCGGCCCGGTTCGCGAACCGCAGCAGTACCGTGGCTCCCCCCCTCACAGCATCGCCGGCCTTCACCAGCACGTCCATCGCCTCGCCCGCCGGCAGCAACACGTCGGTCCGCGAGCCGAGTTTGATCATGCCGTAGCGTTCGCCGGCCTGGAGTTCCTCGTTGAGCCGGGCCCAGCAGACGATGCGCCGGGCCACGGCGCCGGCCACCTGCTTGATGCGCAGCAGTCGGCCGCTCGGCTCTTCCAGGTCCAGCCAGAACTGCTCGTTGACGGTGTCGCAATCGCCGCGGGTGGCCGGCACGAAGCGGCCCTTGAAGTAGCGCAACGCCGTCACACGCCCGGTCCGCGGGACCCGGTTGACATGGACGTTGAACGGCGACAGGAAAATACTCACGCGGAAGGCGCGTCCGCCCGGGAAATCGGGCTCCTCCACCTCGCCCACGCCAATCACCGTGCCATCGGCGGGGCTCAAAAGGGCGTCCGCATCAGTCGGGATCGCGCGCTGGATCACGGAAGAAGGAGACGATGAAGATCCAGAAGCCAACAGCTGCCGCGCTGGCGATGAGAAAGCCCCAGTGAAGCAGGACACCCAGAACAGCCAGGCCGGCGGCCAGGGCAAGCAACAGGGTGCTGTAGAAGACGACCTCGGCCAGGCCGGCGCGGGCCAGCGGCAACAGGCCAGGGCGGCGGTACGGATCGTCCGCGGGCCCGAAGTGATAGCCGCAGACATTCCGGCAGAACTTCAAGTCGCGGCTATCGACGATGTCGTGTACGCAGGCAACGCACTGTCCCTGGCGCTGCTCGGCCATCTGCCGGACCTGGCCGGCCCGGAAGCGGCGCAGGAAGGCGCGGCGCAGGCGGCCCCACGCCACTTCGAGCCGCGTGGCGATGCTGTGGCCGCCGGGCTGCACGCTCGTCGGGAACGTGGGGGGGACTGCGGGACAGCGCGTCGTTCCAGGGTCGCCATGATCCTGAGGATAGCAGGCCGGCCGAACTCTGACTATTGCTGCGGCGGAGAATTGGCCCCGTCCCGAGTCCCCATTCGCAGGCGGAGCCGCTGAACCAGCTTGCTCCGCGTCGGCACCGTGGAGAGCAGATTTGTCTCGGGCGGCGGAGCGGGCGGGGCCGGGGTTGGCGAGGCGGGCTGAGGCGGCGGCAGCGGCTCCGTCAGAGTCGCCGCGGTGGCTGGCGGCGCTGGCTTATTGAAAACCTCTTCCAGCTGAGCCTCGGTGAGCGGCTTCTGGAAGCCCATGTGGTCCAGATGTTCATAAGGCAGGATGAAGATGCGGCCGCCGTCGGTGCTGCCGGCCAGCCGGCCGCGGAGCACCATGAAGTCCTCCTCCATGCGCAGCAGGGTCTGGACGTTGATCTCCGTGCCCTGGGCCGTCATCATCATCAGGTTATCGATGTGTTGTTCCGGAATGCGGCGCAGCAGCGCCTTCCATAACTCGGCCAGCATGGCGCACTCCGTCGAGATCGTAAGCGGTCTGGACAAGTGTAGCTCACGGAGTGGGGGCGGCAGGCGGAGCCTGCCCTACGGTGGTTGTAGGGTGCGTCAAGCGTACTCGCGCCGACGCACCGTCCCGGCCCCCCGGTGCGTCGGCGCGAGTACGCTTGACGCACCCTACGCTTGCTGGCGGTTCAACGCTACGGCTTACTCGTCCGCCTCCACCCGAAAGCGCTTGCTGACAACGCGACCATCAACGCGCAAGTCGATGGTGTATTCGCCCGGCGGCACCAGGCTGGCCCCCGACTCCGGCGCGGCGTGCAGCGGCCAGACGAGTCGGTGGAGTCCCGGCTCGGCGGCTCCTTTCAACTCGATCACCCGCCGCCCGCGCCCGTCAGCGATCGCCAGGCTGGGCGGCGTGGCGGCCGGCGAGGCCAGATAGTAGTAGAGCACCGCTCCAAAGGGCGGATTCCGCGCGGCGTACAACTTCACTCCGCCCAGACCGTGCGTCCCCCGCGAGCGGTACAGCGTGGCCGATTTCACGTCGAACAGATGGACCGATTCGGCCAGGACCCGGGGCGTCATCTGTTCCAGCGGTGCCAGGTCAAGGATGTAAAGCCCGCGCCCGTGCGTGCCGATAACCAGGTCGCGGTCACGCGGCTGGATGACCAGGTCGTGCACCGCCACGGTCGGCAACCCCGCGTAGCGTCGCCAGGCCGCTCCGCCATCCAGGGAGACAAAGAGCCCAAATTCGGTGCCGGCCAGCAGGAAGTTAGGATTGCGCGACGATTCGCGCACAACGTAGACCGGGCTGGTCGGAGGCAGGTCGCTTATGATGGACTTCCAACTCTGCCCGAAGTCGGTGGTGCGATAGAGGTAGGGCCGGCGATCGTCGTTGCGGTGGCGATCCAGGGCCACGTAGGCTGTCCCCTCGGCGAATGCGGACGCGATCACGCGGCTGACGTGGCGCTCACGCGGCACACCTGTAAAGTGAGCGGACACGTCGGTCCAGTCCCCGCCGCTGTTGCGGCTCACCTGGACGCGCCCGTCGTCGGTCCCGGCCCAGAGGGTCCCTGGCTTGATCGGTGATTCGGCCAGGGTGGTGATGGTGTGGCTGTTGTCGGCACTGCGGCCGGGCTTGCCCAGCGTCAGATCGGGACTCAGCACCTCCCAGTGATCCCCTCGATCGCGCGAGCGGAACACGAAGTTGCCACCGAAATAGACCACGCTGGGATTGTGCGGCGACAGCAGGATCGGCGAACTCCAGTTGAAGCGGAATTCCGGCTCCCCGCGCGGCGGCCTTGGGCGGATGCTCACCATCTCGCCCGTGCCGACATTGATACGGCGCAACTCGCCGTACTGTCCCTCGGCGTAAACCACGTTCGGGTCGGACGGGTCCACCTGGCAGTAGAAGCCGTCCATCGACAGGACACGGAACCAGTTGGCTGCCGTGATGCCGTCGGGATTGCGGGTGGCACTCGGCCCGCCCCAGCTGCCGTTGTCCTGGAGCCCGCCGTACACCCAGTAAGGCTTGCTTGTATCGACGGCCACCGCGTAAAACTGGCCGATGGGCAGGTTCTTGGCATGTTCCCAGTTGGCGCCGCGGTCGTTGGTGAAATAGACGCCGCCGTCGGAGCCCGCGATGACATGGTCCGAATCGTGCGGGTCGATCCACAAGGCGTGGTGATCGGCGTGGACGCCGGGCGCGGCATCATCGACGAAGGTCTTGCCGCCGTCCTTCGACAGATGGAGGCCAACGCCGAGAACGTAGAGGCGCCGGCTCTCATTGGGATCGATGCGAATCTGGCTGAAGTAAAACGGGCGCGGACAGAGGTCGTTCACCTTGACCCAGCTTTCGCCGCGATCCTCGGAGCGGAAGATGCCTCCGGTCGCCGGCTCGCCACCGGCATGAGCCGGCTGGCCCCATTCGGTCTCGCGGCGGAGCAGTGTTTTGTCGGTTTGGATGACGGCATAGAGCAGGCGCGGATCCTTGCGGGCGATGGCCAGTCCACAGCGGCCAAACGGACGATCAGGCAGGCCGGTGGTCAGGCGGCGCCAGGTCGTGCCGCCGTCGCTTGTTTTGTACAGACCGGCGTACGGGCCGAACTGCTCGACCGGGTTGCCGCCCGAAAAAGCGTCGCGCCGCACCCGGTAGGCCGCTGCAACCAGGGTCTTCGGATCGGCCGGGTCCATGACCAAGTCGATGAAGCCGGTGTCGGCATCGAGGAACTTGACTTGCTGCCAGGATCGCCCGCCGTCGGTGGTCCGATACAGCCCGCGCTCCTTGTTGGGACCCCAGAGGTGGCCCAGGGCGGCGACGTAGACGATATCGGGATTGGTCGGATGGATGGCGATGCGGCCGATGTGCTGGGTGTCGTCCAGGCCCATGTGCTGCCAGGTCTTGCCGGCGTCCTCGGATTTGTAGACACCGTCGCCCCAGGCGACGCTGTTGCGTGGATTGGCCTCGCCCGTGCCGACCCAGACGACATCGGGGTTCGACGGGGCCACGGCCACCGCGCCCAGGCTGACGGTGTTTTCGCGCTCGAAGACGGGGGTCCAGGTGGTGCCGCCGTTGGTCGTCTTCCACAAACCGCCCGAAGCGGTGGCCACGTAAAGCGTGGCCGGCCGGGATTCGACGACGGCCAGGTCGACAACACGGCCTCCCATGTTTCCGGGGCCGAGGCACCGCGCCGGGAGAGCATCGAGCAGCCGGGGGTCGAAGCCGGCACCCCGGACGGCAGGGCCGAGCAGCACGAGCGCAAGGAGGACGACAGCCCCAGCGAAGCGACGGCAGGGCAGGAGGCAAGAGAGCATGCAGGCCCCGGGATGCAGCCGCGTCCGGTGGCGCCGGCCCGCGGGCTAGTTCATCGAAAACGCCACGTGATACTGTAGCCCGGGAATCCGATCCAGTGCCGGACGATGCGGTACGCGGCGGGGTTGGGTCTTCTGGGCGAGCTGTTTGGTGGCGGGAGTGACGGAGGCGAGCGCCGCGACCCCAAAGGCCGCGGCCACGATGCCGAGGAGGGACAGACAGCGGAACATGCCAAGGCTCCAGAAAAACAGGTCCGTGCAACACTGCACACAGCCCGGACCGGAGCCTGCGCTCGCAGCCCGGGGAGCATAACAAACCACTCTACGAATCATCCAAGAAAATAGCAAGCGCGGGCTGAACCTTGCATAAGTCACTTTCCTGCCCCGCTGAGACCGTTCGGGAAGAATGACGTTGTGCTCGCACACGTATTGAGTGGTTGCTGGCCGGGCGTACTCCCGGAGAGATGGCATGAGAACGGAGCCAGACCTGTCAGCTGACGGTGTCACCACACCTTCGGACACCATCTGACACCATCCTGACACCCTGGTGACACCATCCTGACACGCTCGTGACACCCTTGACACCACGCTGACACCCTCGTGACACCGTGCTGACACCCTCGTGACACCTGCTGACACCCTCGTGACACCGTGCTGACACCGTCATGGCACCATCCCATCCGGACGCTCCCACCAACCCAGCCAGTGGACAGCTGGCGTCGCCGCATGCCAGCTGCGGCAGGGCCGGCTCGACTTCGTACGCGGCTCCACAGGTCGTTGATTCAGTCTGAGCCGCGCTCAGGCCGGCGCTGTCGCGGCGACCGGCGCGGCGGGGACGGCAGGCGCGGTGGGCGGATCTTCGTCGCCGGTGACCACCACGATGCCGCCGCGCGTCACGGCGAAGGTGTGCTCCATGTGGACGCTCGGCAGGCCGTCGCGCGTCACCACTGTCCAGTGATCGCGGAGCGTGTCCACGTCCGATCGGCCCATGTTGACCATCGGCTCGATGGCCAGGACCAGCCCTTCCTCGATGCGGAAGTCGTGTTTCTTGACCTCGCGGTTGACGAAGTTCGGCACCTGGGGGTTTTCGTGCATGATGCGGCCAATGCCGTGGCCCACGTATTGCGTCACGACGCTGAAGCCGCTGCGCTCGACATGCTGCTGCATGAGGGCGGCCACCTCGGACCACCACTTGCGCCGCGTCAACTCGACGCGGGCGATCTCGAGCAACTCCTCGCCCACCTTCACCAGCCGTCGCCACTCGGGCCGCACGTTGCCGACGATGATGGTCAGGGCAGCATCGGCACACCAGCCGTTGAGCTTGCAGGCGGTGTCGATCTTGATCAGGTCGCCGTCGCGGACCTGGCGCGACCCGGGGATGCCGTGGACCACCTGCTCGTTCAGCGAGATGCAAGTGCAGGCAGGGAAGGGGACGCGGATACCTTGTGTCTTGTAGCCCTTGAAGAGTGGGAGGGCTCCGTGGCTGGTATAGAGGGCCTCGACGGCCCGGTCGATTTCGATGGTGCGCGTGCCGGGGCGGGCCATCTCGCGGCAGATCCGGAGGGCGCGGGCGACAATCTTGCCCGCCTCGCGCATCAGGCCGATCTCGCGGGGCGATTTCAGCTCGGGCGCCTTGGATGAGAACCACTTGAACACGGGAGCTTACCTATCAGCCACACGAACAGGGGCCGCAACCGATGCAGATGCGGTCCGGCCCTTATTCAGCGGCTTAAAAGCCGTTCGATTCGCCCATACACCTGGTCGATGCCACCCTCGCCGGACACATCGCGGAGCAAGCCCTTGTCCTTGTAGTAAGGGATGAGGTCCACGGTATTCTGATGGTACTGGCGAAGCCGCTCGCGCACCGTTTCGTCCTTGTCGTCGGGGCGCTGAAACAGGGCATGCCCACACTTGTCGCAGAATCCCTCGCGGCGGGCGGGATTGTTGACGCGGTGGTAGGTCGCCTTGCACTGGGGGCAACTCCAGCGGCCGCTCATCCGTTGCACGATCAGCTCGTCGTGGACCTTCACGAAGATCACCCGGTCGAGGTCGAGGTGCTGCTGACGCAGAGTGGCGTCGAAGGCGTGCGCCTGGGCCAGTGTCCGCGGATAGCCGTCCATGACGAAGTTCTCGGGCCGATCCGACCGTAGGAAGCGTTCGTTCACCAGGTCGTTGACCAGGCTGTCGGGAACAAGTTGTCCGGCACGGATGTAAGGTTCGGCCTGCTTGCCCGGAGCTGTCCCTGGCGAACGGCCTCACGAAGGATATCGCCGGTGCCGACATGGACGAGCTTGTGGCGTTCGCTCAGGAGCTTGGCCTGAGTGCCCTTGCCGCTGCCGGGGGGGCCAAGGAGGATCAATCTCATGGGCTGACCCGATCCGTACGCGCGGAATGCCGAAACACCACCGTCCCGGCCACGACCATCATATCTTATTCACGCAGCACGGTGAGGCCAACGGTTTAGCCGCCGCCCCCCGGGCGGCGCACGTTCAATCTTCCGTCAATCCCGGATAGTTGCGCATCACCAGGTGGCTATTGATCTTCTGCACCAGATCCAAGGCCACGCTGATGACGATGAGCAGTCCTGTGCCGCCGTAAAAGCTGGCGATCCGATAATCGACGCCCATGGTCTCCTGGATAACGCTGGGCACGATGGCGATGACCGCCAGGAACGCCGCCCCGATGTAGGTAATGCGCAGCATCACCCGCTCCAGGTACTCAGCGGTTCGCTTGCCGGGCCGATAGCCGGGGATGAAGGTGCCGTAGTCTTTCAGGTTGTTGGCCATGTCCTTCGGATTGAAGATCAGGGCCGTCCAGAAATAGCAGAAGAAGTAAATCAGGGCGATGTAGCAGAGGTTGTAGATGTAGCCCTGGCGTTCGAAGGAGTTGGCCAGGGCAACGGTCCAGGTCCAGCCGGTGCCGGCCAGGGCGCGGAACAGGAGGATAGGCACCATCAGCAGGCTGCCGGCAAAGATAACCGGCATGACGCCCGCCTGGTTGACGCGGAGGGGCAGGTAATTGCGCGTGCCGCCAAACACCCGTCGTCCCCGGATGTGACGGGCCGACTGTGTGGGGATGCGCCGCTGCCCCTTGGTGATGGCGATGACGCTGACCACCACCGCCACAAAGAGGATGATCAGCACCAGCAGCTTCTCGAAGCTGATATCGGACCCGCCCGTACCACCAAGGGTAAAGATCGACTGCTTGAGACCGCCCGTGCTGGGGTCGAACAGGAGGGTCTTGGTGGCGTCCGGCAGACGGGCCAGGATGCCGGCCATGATGATGAGACTGATGCCGTTGCCGATGCCGTATTCATCAATTTGCTCGCCCAGCCACATGAGAAAAACCGTGCCGGTGGTCATGAGCAAGACGCCGGTTAGGACGGCGTACCACGTGTTGTATTCGGTAATGGCCCAGCCCAGTCCGCCCCCCGAGCCCTGGGGCGACATCAGGTGATTGACCACGAACCAGGACTGGACGAGGCAAATCGGCACGGTGGCGTAGCGGGTGTACTCGTTGATTTTCTTCCGGCCGCTCTCCCCTTCCTTTTGCAGCTTCTCCAGCGGCGGATACACGCTGCCCAGAAGCTGGAAAATGATGGACGAAGAGATGTAGGGCATGATGCCCAGGCCGAAAATGCAGGCGTTGCTCAGGTTGCCCCCTGAGAACATCGACACGAAGCCCAGCACCTGGCCCAGGGCTGACTGCTGGACGGTCTGCATCGACTTGAGCATTTCGTACTGGTTGATGAACGGCATCGGAACGTGATAGCCGATGCGGTAGATGACGAGGAAGAGGATGGTGATGAAGATCTTCTGGCGCAGCTCAGGGATGCTAAAAATCGCCTTCAACTGTCGCATGGGTCGGCTCCGTGACGGAGGATGACCGGGTAACGGGAGGACGGGACCACAGGGAGACGGGACAGCGAAGGTGCATGATCTCGCTGACCGGTCGTCCCCGCTGTGCCTCAGCCCGTGGCCCGGTCAGGCTTGCGGTTCCCTGGGCGGGCGCGGCTTCATCTTGTTGCGTTTGGGTTTCTTCGGCGGCGGAATGACCTCGGCGGTGCCTCCGCGGGCCGTGATCTTCTCGGCGGCCGACTTGGAAAAATGGTGGGCCCGCACCGTCAGCTTCCGCGTCAGCTCGCCCGTCCCCAGGACGCGGACGCCGTCGGCCGGGCCCTTGGCCAGTCCCGCCTTGCGTAGCGCTTCCTGATCGACCGTGGCGCCGTCGGCGAAGAGGGCTTCCAGGTCGCCGACGTTGACCACGAGGTAGTGCTTGTCCCAGGTGGCATGGCTGAAGCCGCGCTTGGGGATGCGGCGGAAGAGCTGCATCTGCCCACCTTCGAACAGTGGGGAGAACATCTTGGCGCCGGCGCTGGCGTACTGCCCCTTGCTGCCGCGCGACCCGGTCTTGCCGTGCCCGCTGCCGATGCCCCGGCCGACCCGCTTCTTCTTGCGGTGCTTGTGAACGCCTTGGTGGACTGTTGAGAGGTCCATGTCTCCACTCCTGGCCGCTTGCGGCTTCGCAGATCCTGCGAAGCCGCAAGCGGCTCGGTTCAGGGTCACGCCGCGCAGGCATGCACATCCTCGCGGGTTCGCAGCTCCATCAGTCCGGCGATGGTAGCCTTGACCAGGTTGATCGGATTGCTGCTGCCGTGGACCTTCGTCAGGATGTTACGGACGCCGGCGACCTCGAGGACATCGCGCACGCCGGGTCCGGCCTTGACCCCGGTGCCCGGGCCGGCCGGGACCAGGATGACCCGGCTGCCGCAGTATTTGCCGATGACCCGGTGCGGGATCGTATCGCCCTTGAGCGAGATCCGTTTCTGGCGTTTCATGGTTTCCTGGGCGTCCTTGGTGGCCTTTTCGACGGCCGGCGGCACCTCGTTGGCCTTGCCATAGCCGGCGGCGACGCGCCCCTGATGATCGCCGACGACGACCAGGGCGTTGAAGCTGAAGCGCCGGCCACCCTTCACCACCGCGGCGCAGCGGCGAATCTTCACCACGCGGTCTTCCAGGCCGTCTTGACGCTCCTGACGGCCGCCGCGATCTCGATCTCGTGCCATGTTCGTTTGCAACCTTCTTTACAAGCCCGACGCGCCAGCAAGGTCCCTTGCTGGCGCGTCGGGCTTGTGTGCTACTCAGAACTGTAACCCACCTTCGCGGGCGGCATCGGCCAGGGCCTTGACCCGGCCATGGTACTTGTAATGTCCGCGATCGAAGGCCGCCCGGGCGATCCCTTTGGCCTTGGCCTCCTCCGCGATCTTCTTGCCGACGACGACGGCCCCCTTGACACTGCCGCCATAGCTGGCCTTGTCGCCTTCCTTGATGGCCAGGCTGCTCGCCGCCGCCAGGGTGACGCCCTGGGCGTCGTCGATGAGCTGGGCGTAAATGTGCTTGTTGCTGCGGAAGACGGTCAGGCGGGGCCGTTCCGCGGTGCCGGTGATCCGCGCCGGACATGCTGCCGTCGCCGCAGCTGCTGCCGCTGCTTCGCCTTTTGATGGTCCATGACTCCCTGCCTCTGCGACCCACGATTGCCGACCGTGAGTCATTTTGTTTAGCCGCGGTTCGCAGACCGCAGTTCTGCGAACCGCGGCTAAACGATCATCACCCACCGCTCGTGAAGGACTTGCCTTCCTTGCGGCGTACCTGTTCGTTGTCGTAGCGCACGCCCTTGCCCTTGTACGGCTCGGGCGGCTGGCGGCGCGGATTTCGGCGGCGAACTGCCCCACCTTCTGCTTGTCCGCACCCGTCACCACGATGTGCGTCGGGTCGGTCAGGGCGACCGTGACGCCGTCCGGCGGCGTCAGCGCGATCGCATTGGCGAAACCGACTGTCAGCACCACCGCCTTCTTGTCCATGCGCACCTGGTAGCCGATGCCTTCGATGACCAGCCGTTTCTCGAACCCCTTGGTCACGCCCTGCACCATGTTGGCGATGAGGCTACGAGTCAGGCCGTGCAGGGCGCGGTTGGTGCGGTCGTCGTCCGGGCGGGCCACCTTGACCACCTTGCCCGACTCGTCGAACTCGACCTTCATGTTGCGATGATAGGCCAGCTCGAGCTTGCCCTTGGGCCCCTCGACGTTGACCTTGCCGTCCGCCACGCGGACCTTGACGCCGGCGGGCACGACCACGGGTTGTTTGCCGATCCGAGACATCGTGGCAGTTCCTTCCCCCTCTCCCCGGAGTACCGGGGAGAGGGGAGACATTTGGCTTACCAAACGGTACACAGCAGTTCGCCGCCGACTTTCTGGGCCCGGGCCTGGCGGTCGCTCATCACGCCGCGGCTGGTGCTGATAACCGCAATCCCCAGTCCGTCCAGCACCGGCTTGACCTGGTCGGTGCGGCGGTAGAGGCGCCGGCCGGGCCGGCTGGCGCGCTGAATGTTGCGGATGACCTTCTCGCCGTCCGGACCGTACTTGAGGAACACGCGCAGGATGGCCCCCGGGCCATACCCTTCTTGTTTGGGCGTGAACGTTTCGGCACCGGCCTCGTCGGCCACCATCTCGCCGACCTGGAAGTCGAGGATGAAGCCTTCTTCCTTGAGCACCTGCGCTACCCGGGCCTTGAGCTTGGTGGCGGGCATGTCCACAGCCGGGCGCTCGATGCGGTTGGCGTTGCGGATGCGCGTGAGCATGTCCGCGAGAGAATCGGTCATCATGGTCGGCTAATCCTCACCAGCTGGCCTTGGTCACACCCGGGATCAGGCCGTCGCTGGCCATGTTGCGGAAGCAGATGCGGCAGATGCCGAACTTGCGATAGACGGCCCGGGGCCGGCCGCAGATTCGGCAACGCAGCCGGATGCGGATCTTCTGGCGCGGCAGCATCTTGTTCTTTTCCGGATCGCGCTTGTGCGCTTCCAGCTTCTTCACGCCCCTCAGGAACTTCACAAACTGTGCTTCTGTGGACATAGGAGAATCCGAATGTCGTGATGCACGCGGCTGATCACTCGGCCGCGAGCAGCTGGTGGTCTTATTCCTCGCGAAACGGCATGCCAAAGGCCCGCAGCAGGTCGCGGGCCTCGTCGTCGTTGTCGGTGTTGGTCACGAAGGTCACGTCCATGCCCTGGATGAAGGTGACCTTGTCCGGATCGATCTCGGGAAAGACGCCCTGCTCGGTCAGGCCCATGCTGTAGTTGCCGTGCCCGTCGAAGCTCTTGGGGTTGACGCCGCGGAAGTCGCGGATACGCGGCAGGGTCACGCTGATGAGCCGGTCGAGGAATTCGTACATCCGGCGGCCACGCAGCGTCACCCGGCAGCCGATGGCCTGGCCCTCGCGGAGGCGGAAGGCGCTAACCGAGGTCTTGGCGAGCGTAATCTGCGGCTTCTGGCCCGTGATCTGCCCCAGCTGCTCGGCGGCCTGGTCGATACGGTTCTTGTCCTGCAGCGCCTTGCCGACGCCCATGTTGACCACGATCTTCTGCAGTTTGGGCAAGCTGTGCGGGTTCGAGCGCCCAGCTTCTGCTCGAGCTGCTTGGTGATTTCCTTGTAATAGCGGTCCATCAAGCGGGCCATGATTGCCCCCACGGATTGATCGTTTCGCGCTCGCTCAACTCTTCCTGGCGTAGGCCGGGCGCGCCTTGCTCGAGCGCCCCAAGACCGCCGCCGCATTTCTTGCAATAGCGTTCCTTGCGGCCGTCGGCCGCGTAGCGCCGCCCCATGCGCACGCCCCGCTTGCAGGTCGGGCAGTAGATCATCACGTTGGAGACGTGAATCGGCATCTCCTTCGAGAGACGACCCCCCTGCTGGTTGCGGCGATTGGGCTTCAGGTGCTTGTACACCCGGTTGATCCCCTCGACGACGATCTTGTCCTCGTCGGGAATCACGCGCAAAACGCGATGGGCGCGGGCCTTTTCGGCATCGTCGCCGGTCACGATCACGACCAGGTCGTCCTTCTTGATGCTCATCGTCGGTCCTCACCGGCGGGCTAACGCCGCGCCGCTCGCCACAACTACACGACCTCGGACGCCAGATTCGTGATCTTGATGAAGCCCTTCTCGCGCAGCTCGCGGGCCACGGCTCCGAAGATGCGGGTGCCACGCGGGTTCTGCTCGGTGTCGATGAGCACCAGGGCGTTGCGATCGAAGCGGACGTAGCTGCCGTCGTCGCGCCGGGTGGCCTTCTTGCAACGGACGACCACGCCGCGGACCACGTCCCCCGGCTTGACATCGCCGCCGGGGATGGCCTTCTTGACGCTGGCGATAATCACATCGCCCAGGCCGGCATAGCGGCGGCGCGAGCCGCCCAGCACCTTGATGCACATGCACTCTTTGGCCCCGGTGTTGTCCGCAACATCGAGGTAGGTATACATCTGGATCATGACGCCGTTCGCCTTTCCGCAACTTCCTCAGGCCGTCGGTGCGGCGACCTGGGCCGCCGCGCCGGCGGCGCGGGTCACCACGCGCACCACCCGCCAGTTTTTCAGCTTGGAGAGCGGCCGCGTCTCCATGATTTCCACCGTATCGCCCGTGTGCGATTCGTTCTGCTCGTCGTGGACGTGGCAGATGGTCCGCCGCTTGATATACTTGCCGTACTTGGGGTGCTTGACCAGGCGCGGAATCTCAACGCGACGGGTCTTATTCATCTTGTCGCTGGTGACCACGCCGACTTCAATGCGGCACCGTCCCCGTTCGCTGGTCTCTGGCATCGTCTCCGCCATTGTTGTCACGCCCCTTGGTGGCCGGCGGGCTGCGCCTGCTGTTTCGCGGCCGCCAGCTTACGCGTGTTTTGGATCGTCAGAATGCGGGCAATGTCCTTCTTCACCTTGCGGATCTCGCTGGGCGTTTCCAGCCGCTCCGTCGCCGATTGCACGCGGAGGTGAAAGAGCTGCTTGATGGCCTCCTTGTGAGTCAACTCGAGCTGCTCGTCGGACATCGCTCGGTATTCGGCAGCCTTCATGGGATCATGCTCCCTGTCATCAGCGCTCCCCTCCGGGTCGCGGCTAACCCCTGTTTAGATACTCGGCCGGCGCGTCACAAAGCGGCACTTGAACGGCATCTTGTAAGCGACGCGGGCCAGGGCATCGCGGGCCGCCGCCTCGGGCAGGCCGCCGATCTCGAACAGGATCATGCCCGGCTTGATGACCGCCGCCCAGTATTCCGGCTCGCCCTTCCCCTTGCCCATGCGGGTTTCGGCGGGGATGGCGGTGACCGATTTGTGCGGGAAGACGCGGATGTACAGGCGCCCCTCGCCGCGGACCGAGTGGGTGGCCGTGATGCGACCCGCCTCGATGGCCTCGGCGCTGAGCCAGCCGGCTTCCAGCGATTGCAAGCCGAAGTCGCCGTGGGTCACCGTATTGCCACGGCAGGCGTTGCCGCGGACCACGCCGCGCAACGTTTTGCGAAACTTCACCCTCTTGGGCATCAACGGCATGGCCGTGCTCCTCAGTCCTTACATCAATCCGGCGAGCGGGGCGGCGTAAGCCCCCCGGTTTGAAACCGGGGGGCTTACGCCGCCCCGCTCGCCTGTTTTTATCCCCGCCGGCCGCCGCGGCGCGGGCGCTGTTGCTGGCCGGGCGGCAGCAAGGCGGGATCGGTGGTCGGATCGAGGTAATCGCCGTTGTTGATCCAGACCTTGATGCCGATATGCCCCTGAGCGGTGCGAGCCTCGGCAAAACCATATTCGATGCGGGCCCGCAAGGTTGACAGCGGAATGCTGCCGGCCATCGCCTTCTCGTTGCGGGCCATTTCGGCACCGCCCAGGCGGCCGGCCAGCTGAATCCGCACCCCCTTGGCCCCGTTCTCCATCGTCGTATCGATGGCCCGCTTCATCGTGCGCCGGAAACTAGCCCGCTTTTCCAGCTGCTCGCGCGATGTCCTCGGCGACCAGCTGGGCGTCGATTTCCGGACGGTTGATCTCCATCGTCTTGACCTCGATGTGCCGGTGGCACAGATCCTCGAGGTCCTTGGTCAGCTTGTCGATCTCGGTGCCCTTCTTGCCGATGATCATGCCAACCCGGCCGGCGTAGACATAGACGACGACCTTTTCGCGCGTGCGCTCGATGCGGATCTTGGAGATACCGGCATCGCGGTAGCGCTTCTTGATGTAGGCCCGAATCTTCCGGTCCTCGATCAGCAACTCGCAGAAGTCCGCCTTGCTGGCGTACCAGGTGCTCAGCCAGTCGGTCATGATGCCGACGCGGAAGCCGGTCGGTCGTACTTTCTGACCCATGTGACGATCTTCCCCGTCGTGGCGTTTCGTTGCTGATTCGCCGCGTGTCCCCGCTTACGCCGTGACTTCTTCTTCCAGGCCGTCCCAAAGGACGACGTGAATGTGCGCGTAACGGCGCTTGATCTGGTAGGCCGTGCCGCGGGCGCGCGGCTGAATCCGCTTCATGTAAGGGCCGTCATCGATGCGCGATTCGACGACGACCAAGTCCTCGACATTGCGGGCGCCCTTGTCTTCCGCATTGCCGACCGCGCTCTTGAGAACCGCCTCCAGCAGGCGGGCGCTCTTGTTGGGCAAGAACTGCAACAGCTCCATCGCCTCGTCCACGGGGCGGTTGCGAATCAGCGCCGCGAACGGCCTGATTTTTCGTGCCGACATGTCGGCATAGCGGTGGATCGCGCGATACTGCATGGCTCCATCTCTGGCATAGGGCCTGTCAAGTTCCGGGGGCAGGATTTGAACCTGCGACCTCCAGGTTATGAGCCTGGCGAGCTACCACTGCTCCACCCCGGGCCGTGTGAAGGACAAAGTACGAAGGACAAACATGCTTTTGTCCTTCGTCCTTTGTCCTTCGTCCTTTATTTCTTCCCCTTCCCGCCGCTATGGCCTCGAAACATGCGGGTGGGGGAAAATTCGCCGAGCTTGTGTCCGACCATATCCTCCGTTACGTACAGCTTGATAAACTGCCGGCCGTTGTGGATCAGGAAGGTTTGGCCCACGAAGTCGGGGACGATGGTGCAATCGCGCGACCAAGTCTTGATCGGCTCGCGATTGCTGCCGCGCTGCTGCCGCTCGACCTTGGTCAGCAGGCGCTCGTCGTAGTAGGGACCCTTCTTGCTGGAACGACTCATCGCGAACTACCTCTGCCAAACAGGCATTTTAGCGGCCGGCGCCCAAACGACCAGCGGTTTTATCCTCAGCTGGTGGCATAATGCGGGCCGGGGCGGCGGCGGCGGATGATGGCGGAGTTCGACGGCTTCCGCTTCTTGCGGGTCTTGCCTCCCTTGGCCAGTACGCCGGTCGGGCTGCACGGATGGCGCCCGCCCTTGCTGCGTCCCTCGCCGCCACCCATCGGGTGGCTGACGGGGTTCTGCGATGTGCCGCGGTTGTGCGGCTTGCGGCCCAGGTGGCGCTTGCGGCCGGCCTTGCCCAGGCTGAGGTTCATGTGCTCCGCATTGCTGATCGGGCCGATTGTCGCCCGGCACTCGCTGGAAACGCGGCGGACCTCGCCGGACGGCAACGTGATCTGCGCCCATTTGCCTTCGCGGGCGGTCAGCGTGGCACTGGTCCCGGCGCTGCGGCAGAGCTGGGCGCCGCGCCCGGGCTGCATCTCAAGGTTATGGATCGTCATGCCGAGCGGGATGTTCTTCATCGGCATGCAATGGCCGAGGCGGGGCTCGGACTTCTCGCCGCTGATCACCTTGTCGCCGGCCTTCAGGCCTTCCGGGGCGATGATGTACGCCTTTTCGCCGTCCTCGTACTGGAGCAGGGCGATCCGGGCCGAGCGGTTGGGGTCGTATTCGATGGCGACGACGGTAGCCCAGACATCGTCCTTACGGCGTTTGAAGTCGATGACCCGGTACATGCGCTTGGCTCCGCCGCCGCGAAAGCGCACGGTGACGATGCCCTGGTTGTTGCGGCCGCCCTTCTTCGGCTTGGGGCGCAGGAGGGACTTCTCGGGCCGATTCTGTTTGCCGTGTGTCAGGTCGACAAAGTCGCTGACCGAACCGCCCCGCCGGCCGGCGCTCGTCGGGTTGTAATGGCGGATGCCCATGACCAGCCTCTCACGTTTAGCGGCCGCTCGCAGAGCGGCGCGTCCGACGCTTAGAAGAACTCGATCCGATCCTCGGGGTGCAAAGTCACAATGGCCTTTTTCCAGTTGGGCAGCTTGCCCATCATCATGCGATAGCGCTTGCTCTTGCCCAGCCGATTCTGGGTGCGGACCTTCGTCACACGGACGCTAAACAGCTCCTGCACGGCCGCCCTGATCATCTCCTTGGTCGCCCAGGGATTGACCTCGAACGGATAGGCGTTGCGGTGCGTGAACTGGTGCGTGCCCTTCTCGGTGACCAGTGGCTTCAGGATCACCTGGTGCGGCTCCAGCTTCGGCCCGCGCGTTATTTGTGGGGTTGCCATCGCTCTCGTCCTTTAGCTCAGCTCAGGCTTGCGCCTTCTGCGGTCCCTTGCGGAGTGCCTCCAGAGCGGCTCGCGTCAGCACCAGCCGCTTCTGGCGCAGCACCATGTAGGCATTGAATTCGGAGGCCGGCAGTACCTCGACCCCGTCGATGTTGCGGGCGCAGCGATAGACCACCGGATCGAGGCCGGCCGTGCCGATCAGACAGGTCGTGCCCTTCAGCTTCAAGGCCTTCAGGAGGCCAGCCATCTGCTTCGTCTTGGCCTCGGGCAGACTGAGGTCCTCGACGACGATCGCCTCCTGATCCTGGAACTTGCTGAGGATGGCCATGCGGGTGGCGGCACGAACGGCCTTCTTCGGCAGGTGATATTCATAGTCGCGCGGCTTGGGGCCCTTGGCCGTTCCGCCGCCCTTGCGCTTGTTGGTGCGGCGAGTGCCGACGCGAGCGTTGCCGGTGCCCTTCTGGCGGAACAGTTTCTTGGTGCTGCCGGCCACTTCGCCGCGGCGCAGGGTCGAATGCGTACCGGCCCGCTGGTTCGCCAGGTACATCACCACCACATCGTGCAGCAGTTGCCGATTGATCTTGCCGCCGAACTCGGCAGGATCGACCTGGACCGTGCCGACTGACTCGCCCTGGCGATTGAAGACGGTCAGGGTCAAGGGACTACTGCCGGCAGGTGTCTCTGCGGTTGACACGGCACAAACCCTTCTGTTTCTCTCGTCACCCAGGTGCGTTTGTCCGGTGCCACGAAATCTGAAGCCCACCCGGGCCACGGGTGGGCTTCCACGGTGATCCACGACAGTGGGAACTGAGAATGTATAAGGACGGCCGAGGCCGTCCAGAGGGGGTGCCGAATCCGTTCGGGTCGCGGCACCCGGGCCGCTTTAGCGAGTCGAGGCGGGCACCACGCGAATCTTGATATCCACGCCGGGCGGCAGGCTCAGTCCCTTGTTCAGGGCCTCGATCGTCTTGCCGGTGGGCTGGAGGATATCAATCAGGCGCTTGTGCGTCCGAATCTCGAACTGCTCGCGCGACTTGCGGTCGATGTGCGGGCTGCGCAACACCGTATACCGCTCGATGCGGGTCGGCAGCGGAATCGGTCCGTGGACAACCGCACCCGTGCGCTGAGCCGTGTCCACGATTTCGTGAGCCGTCCGATCCAGGACCTCGTGGTCGTAGGCTTCCATCCGGATGCGAATGCGCTCGTTGCTAAAACCCGCCAAAGCTATCTCCCTAGGTTCTTATCCGCCGCCTACATTCTGATCCCCAATGTCGGAAAGCGTTAAAATAATGAGGAGGCCGAGTGCTGTCAAGGGGAGGAAAACGCGAAATCAGCGGTATTCGCTTGCTCGTGCCGACCGATGAGTTCGGGAGAAATTGCGCAGCACCTGGCGGTTGTAAGGGTGCCCGACTAAGATCGCCTCGTCAGCCACCCCAGACCCCGCGATCGCCTTCCTCGCACCCAGGACCAGGCCATGCACCACCCGCTCTCCATCCGCACCGCTGTTCGCTGCCTGCTGGTTGCCGCCGCTATGGCGGCAGCACCGGCCCTCCGCGCCGCCAGTCCCCAGGCGCCGACAGGCTTCACCATGCTCTTCAACGGCAAGGACCTGGCCGGCTGGCACGGCATGCCTCACTTCGATCCGTACAAGCTGGCCGCCATGTCCGACACGGACCGCCAGGCCCAGATCGACAAGTGGACCGACGACGCCAAAAAACACTGGACCGTCGAGAAGGACGAACTGGTCAACGACGGCAACGGCGCTTACCTGACGACCGACAAGGACTTCGGCGACATCGAGTTGCTCATTGACTACAAGACAGTTGCCAAGGCCGACAGCGGCATCTATCTCCGGGCCACGCCGCAGGTCCAAATCTGGGACTACACCAAGGAAGGCGGCAAATGGGACCTCGGCGCCGACAAGGGCAGCGGCGGACTGTGGAACAACAGCAAGGGTGCCCCCGGCAAGGACCCGCTGGTCCTGGCCGACAGGCCGTTCGGCGAATGGAACCATTTCCGCATCCTCATGGTCGGCGAACGGGTGACGGTCTACCTCAACGACAAGCTGGTGGTCGATCACGCCCGGCTGGAGAACTTCTGGGACCACAAAAAGGCCCTGCCGCGCAAGGGACCGATCCAGCTTCAGACGCATGGCGGAGAAATCCGCTGGCGCAACATGTTCATCCGCGAAATCGCATCCCCCGAGGCGAATGAAATCCTGCGCAAGCACCACGCCAAGGGGTTCGAGGACGTTTTCAACGGCAAGGACTTCACCGGCTGGGCCGGCCCCATCGACGAGTACCAGGTCAAGGACGGTGCCATCATGTGCCGGCCGGGCAAGGGCGGCACCATTTACACCAAGGACGAGTACAGCGATTTCGTGGCCCGGGTCGAGTACAAGCTGCCGCCCGCCGGCAACAACGGCCTCGCCATCCGCTATCCCGGCCACGGGGACACCGCTTACGTCGGCATGTGCGAAGTCCAGGTCCTCGACGACAGCTCCCCTCAGTACGCC
Organism: uncultured Planctomycetota bacterium; assembly: GCA_963827935.1. GTDB lineage: Bacteria > Planctomycetota > Planctomycetia > Gemmatales > Gemmataceae > DATFNV01. Next base: position 67,979 of record CAWHCN010000013.1, read on the forward strand.
AAGCTCGATCCACGGCAGTACAACGGCTCGGTCTATGGCATCGTGGCGGCGCAGCGCGGCTACCTGCGCCCCGTCGGCGAATGGAACTTCGAGGAGGTCACCGTCAAGGGGCCGACCATCAAGGTGGAGCTAAACGGCACGGTCATCGTCGATACCGATGTGAGCAAGGTGACGGAGTACATGGCCAAGAGCGCGCATCCCGGCAAGGACCGCACCTCGGGCCACTTTGGCTTCGCCGGCCACAGCGACCCGGTGGCGTTTCGCAAGATTCAGATCAAGCCGTTGGAGAAGAAGTGATTCCGAGCGCGGCGAGCGGGGGGCGTTAGCCCCCCGGTTATTCCTCACCGGCGGGCTGACGCCGCGCCGCTCGCCAGTGCCAGGAAGTAATCCAGCGTCCGTTGCAGCCCGTCGTGCCGGGCCACTTGCGGCTCCCAGCCGAGCAGCTGCCGGGCCCGGGTGATGTCCGGCTTGCGGACCCGCGGGTCGTCCTGCGGCAACGGCTTATAGGCGATCCGGCTGGCAGAGCCCGACAGAGCCAGAATCTCCTGGGCAAACTGCAGAATCGTCACTTCGTCCGGATTGCCCAGATTGACCGGCTCGTGGAACTCCTTGTCCAGCAGGCGGTCGATCCCCTCGACCAGGTCGTCGACAAAGCAGAACGCTGCGCGTCTGGCTGCCGTCGCCATAGACGGTGAGCGATTCGCCGCGCAGGGCCTGGCCCATGAAGTTGGGCAGCACGCGGCCGTCGTCGAGGCGCATGCGCGGGCCGTAGGTGTTGAAGATGCGAATGATCCGCGTATCGACGCCGTGGGCGCGGTGGTAGGCCATGACGATGGCCTCGGCGAAGCGTTTCGACTCGTCGTAGCAGCCGCGCGGCCCGATGGGATTCACGTGGCCCCAGTAGTCCTCGCGCTGCGGATGCTGCTCCGGGTCGCCGTAGACCTCGCTGGTGCTGGCGAGCAGGAACCGGGCCTTTTTCAGCTTCGCCAGGCCCAGGGCGTTGTGCGTGCCCAGCGAGCCGACCTTCAGCGTCTGGATCGGGAAGTTCAGGTAATCGACCGGGCTGGCGGGCGAAGCGAAGTGCAGCACGCGGTCGAAAGGCCCGTCGACCCGGATGGGCCGCGACACATCGTGTTCGATGAAGCTGAAACGTGGGTTGGCCTGAAACGGCCCGATGTTGGCGCGGCTACCGGTGATCAGGTTATCGACGCAGACCACCTCATGGCCCTTGCCCAGGAAGCGCTCGCACAGGTGCGAGCCGATGAAGCCCGCTCCGCCGGTGATGAGGGTACGCATGAATGCAGTCTCGCCTCGCTGGTCGCGCCGCTGCCATGTCTTAACACAGGGATGGGTCCGGGGCAAGAACGGGCGCAGTTGTAGGCAGCTACCGCCGCCGGACTGAGCTCGTGCAGGGTGGCACGCCCTGAGGTAATCCGAAGGGCGTGCTTGACTGTCAGCACGCCCTTCGGATTACCTCAGGGCGTGCCACCCGCCGCCGCTACCGCCGCCGCACCGGAGTGACCTTCCGCACCGGCCGCGGCACGGCCCGTTCCGGACGCAGTTTGTCCTGGGCCTGCAAACAGATCCGGGCGGCGATGGCCACCTTCAGCAGGTGAATCCCGCCGCGAAACAGGAAGAAACCGATCAGCGACGGCAGGCCCGCCTCGATCCAGTAATGCTGCGTCAGCAGCCGCAGGCTGATGGCGAACCCCGCCAGGCCCAGCCAGATCAGCACCCAGCCGGCCAGCTCGCGCAGCCAGAACCTCATGGCGTCCTCCTGTCGTCCGCTCGGCGGCGTTGCAGCCAGGCCCAGGCCAGCCAGCGATTCAGCCGGCGTTGTTCGCGCCGCGTTTCCCGCCACAGCACGTCTTGAAGATACAGCGTCGCCTCGGTCGGCGTCCAGCGACGCATGCGCCAGGTAACGCAGTAGGGCCGCCGCCGCCAGCACGCCGCCGCCCACCAGCCAGAGCATCAGGATGCCCTGCCAGGCAGAATCGAGGATGGGCAAGTCGGTAGTCTGCTGCTGCAGCCAGAGCGAGAAAAGAGATGCCAGGCCACAACAGGTCGGGAGGGCGAGTAGAAGCAGGACCAACTCCCTGGCCGTCACGAACTCCGGCGAACGCCGCGGCGGGGGGACGACGGGTTGCCGCACCGCGGCGGCCCCTGCCGTGGCCTGACGCTTTGGGCGCTGCTGAGGCGGAAAGACGCGCACCAGCAACCCTTGCAGCCGGTAGTGGCCGGCGGTGTAGACCGCCACACTCAGGGCCAGCAACAGGTCGGCAAGCGCCATCGCCTCCCGGGACGGCAGATGATCCCGCTCCAGGCCCCTGTAGGCCCACCATCGACCGAGCCACCAGCGCCGCACCCAGGCCAGGGCCGCCAGACCGAGCCAGCCCGGATCGGTCCCCAACCACCACCCCCAAAGCAAGAGGACCACAGCCAGCAGGACCAGTAACGGCCCCGCCCGCCAGCGGAACACCAGGGCGAACCCGCCGAGCACGCTGGGAAAAAAAGCCCAGGCATCCGCCCGCCGCAGCACCAGGGCCACGGCCAGGAGCGCCAGCGCCCCCGTGCACACCAGGGTGTAAGCTCGTACCCCGGGATGGTCGTCGGGCGGCACGGCCGTGGGCTGGCTCATCGACGCCTCCCGGCCAGCCGCAGCCGATCCATTCGCTCCAGGATCAGGCGGACCGAGTCCTCGTTGGCGGCACAGACGACCGGCACTCCCAGCCGGGCGAAGGTCCGCCCCAAGTTGGCAAAGCCCTGTTGAAAACGCTCGGCCGTGGACCGTCGCAACAGCGCCCGCAGCGGGGAGCCGGCGATGACCCCCGTCTCATTTTCCCCCGCTGGCTCTTGCCCCATCTCGCCCTCCGCTGCTCCCGGCAGGGCCAGGCCGGGCGGCCAGGGGCAAACGATCAGCACCTGATGATGGCGGGCCCGAGCCACGCGTACGGCGCGGACCAGCGGCTCCAGGCGATCGGGCAGCTCGATCAGGTCGGCCAGCACCACGAACAGCTCGTTATCGCGGCCCTTGCCGACCGCCTGCAGCAGGGCCCGAGTCAGCACGTCCACTTTCTCCGGAGTGGCGAACAGATAGGAGCCGCGCTCGTCGTGGAACGGCAGCGTGTACGGCACATGATGTTCGGCCAGGAAGCGTTGCAGGTGCAGCGCCATCAGCTCGTCATCCTCGAGCAGGACCCCGAGACCGCCCGGCGCCAGGCCGTGCCGCACCGAGAGAACGGCCGCCAACTTTTTCCGCCAGCGCCTCTGGCGGCGCGGCCAGGGGAAGAAGGCCGAGCCCCGCGCCATCAGCCGCAACACAATGAGCCAGCCGGCCAGCATTCCCAGCGGTAAGAGGCCCCAGGCCAGGCTGAAGTGATCGAGTTCGGTCAGGATCCACCAGCCGGCGAGGAAGCCGCCGCCACAGCCGACGACCAGGAGCAAGGCGACCCAGAGCGGTAGCCAGGCGGCCAAGCGCTGGGCGAAGGTCGGCCGGCGCAGGGTCCAGGCCGGCCGCGGCGACCACCACGGCAGCCAAAAGGGGAAATGATTGATCTCCTGCCGCAGCAGGTCCGGGTAGACTTCTCGCGCCAGGGCGTAGGCCATTGGCAGCAAGTCGGCCACCTGCGCCTGGCCGGTGGTTGGCGCCAGGCCGGCGGCATCGGTCAGGCGGTGCAGCACCTCGACCAGGTGACGCGGCGTCCGCGCGGGGCGGACCAGCGAAACCTGGCGATCGTCGAACAGGCACAGGCCGGTCAGATCGCGGCTGCCGCTGTTGGCCTGGGCGACGGCCGCCGCGATCTCGACCAGTCGCGCCAGCGCGTTCTGCCCCCGACTGCCGACCCGCACCGAATTCGACGTATCCACAAACAGCGTGCAGCGAATCGGCACCTCGCTCTCGAACTCCTTGGTCACCAGCCGGTCGCGGCGGGCGGAAACCTTCCAGGCGATGGTCTTCGGCGGGTCCCCCGGCAGGTAATCGCGCAGGTCGAGCAATTCGCCGCCGGAGCCGGGGCGGCGCAGGCGGTGGATGCCCGGCGGCGGCAGGAGGTTGTGCCGCTTGTGCGCCGCCGGCCGGCCGCCCGCATCCGCCAGCACCGGCAGCACTCGATACTCCACAACCGCCGGCAGAAATGTCTCAAAATAGAACAGCCCCTGCAAATCGGTCAGCCGGAGCCGTAGCCCTTCGAAGCGGATGCGACCCGGCGCCGCGGCGCGGACTTGATAAGTCATCGTCAGCGGCTGATCCCGGGCCACCGGGCCGGCTGCCTCCGTCTCGCCGCCGAGGTAGCTCGTGGCGAAGGGGACGCGGTCCTCGACGGCGACGTGAGGCAGCGACAGCAAACCGTCGCCGTCGCAACTCGACTTGGACGGCAAAGGCTCGGCCGGCCCACAGGTTTTCGACCGGCCCCCGCTCGTCGGCCACCACCCGCCTGATTTGCAAGCGCCGGGTGGACAAACGGGCCTGGGCGTAGAAGAGCAGCCCGACGCCGCTGATCCACAGGACCAGGGCCAGACCAAGTGGGACCAGCGGAGCAATCTCCTCGAACACGCCCAGCGCCAGCACCACGAGGGAAACGATCAGGAACCACCACCCGCGGGCCGTGAGCATGATGCTCCCTTCGCCGTTTAGCGGCGGGTCGTAGACCCGCGCGATCACTTCGCTTCGGCGTAGCGATGCGTCGGCTGCGGCCGGCCGGGGCGGAAGCTCTGCATTGATCGCTCCTCCGCTTGCCCATAGCGGTCCAGGCTCGACACCTCGGCCATCGTTTGCCGGACCAACTCCTTCGAGCAGCACCGGATCGGCCGCCACCCGGGCGTTCACGATCACCTCTGCTTCCCGGATTCGTCCATGCGACGGCAACGACAGCTCCGGCGCGGTGCCGCTGCTGACCAGGTTGGCGACGCCGAACGGCCCATCGGTCAATCCAATCGCCTTCAGGTGGGCGACCTCCAGCCCGCGCTGACGCAATAGCTCGCCCAGTCGCTTGACCACGTCGAGCAGCAGGCCGTCGAGGCCGACCTGGTGCGGCGTCGTCACGCGGAAGCTGGCGTTTAGCCAGCCCAGCTCTGCCTCGCCCTCGGCATAGGTATCGTAGTCGATGGACAGGATCTTACGGCCAAAGGGTCCCTGCTGATCGAGCGCTTCCACCAGAGTCTCGAAGCCGTCCCCCGTCCTAGCCGACATCCGCAGGACCGGGACGCCGGAATATTCCTTCGCGACCAGCTCCGCCAAGTCTCTGATCTGGTCGGGCTGCATTTCATCGACGCGGTTGATGACGACGACATCGGCCTCTTCGAGCTGCTTGCGGAAGATGTAGGCCGCCTTGGGCGAGAAGCCGGCACCAGATTCATTGCGAAGGATGCGAAGCCCGTGGCTCGGCTTGAACAGGACCGCGTAGGGCGCCACCTCGAAACGCTGGCCGTACAGGTCCTTCAAGGGCTGCACCACGGTCGCCACCAGGTCGGTGCAACTCCCCACCGGCTCGGCCAGGATCACGTCGGGTCGGTCCTGCTGCTCCAGCTGCCCTACCTTGGTCACGAGGTCGTCGAAGCGGCAGCAAAAGCAGGCGCCGGCCACTTCCTCGACGGGAAAGCCCTGGGCCCGCAGGCTATTGGTATCGACCAGGTCCTGCGCCTGATCATTGGTGATCAGCCCCACCCGCTGGCCTCGGCTCATGTAGTGGCGCGCCAGGCGGGCCAGGGTCGTCGTCTTGCCGGCGCCAAGGAAGCCGCCGACCATCACAAAGCGAAGGCGTGGCATGGGGATTCTCCGGGGAGGGTCCCGGACAGTCTAACCCGGATTTGACCGACTGGCCACGCCCGTTTCCGACACGCTCATTGTCTATCGCTCAAACAATCGTTAGATTACCGACGCGGAGGCAATGGCTCGGGAGACGGCCCGGTTGGCAAAGGGGCAAAGCATGTCTGAAAGGGGCGACTCGACGCTCTCGCGGCGCGGCTTCTTCAAGAGGGTGGCGCTCGGTGCCGGCGGCCTGACGGGCTTGCCGCTAGTCGATGCACCGGCGGTCGCCGGCGAGGGATACTATCCGGCGCCAGGATCGACGCTCGATCAGTACGACTTCAGCAAGGAGTCGGCGCTCTGCAGGCCGACAAAATCGTCGATAGTGCTTGCCAGTTCTGCAACTCGCTGTGCCGCCTGAAGGTCCACCTGAAAGCCGGACGCATCATCGACGTGCGCGGCGAAACCGAGGACCCGGTCCAGGCGGGCGGCCTCTGCGTCAAGGGCCCGATGATGACGCAGCTCATCTATAACCGCTATGCGCTTGACCCGGCCGCTGAAGCGCGTCGGCGGCGAAAAGGGCTCGCCGGACTCCAAGTTCGAGCCAATCTCCTGGGACGAAGCCCTCGAGACCATCGCGACCAGGTTCCTGGCCCTGCGCGATGCCGGGGAGGCGCGGGCGATTGCCAACAAGACCTCCGGCCGGCTGCCGCGCGGCACCGGGTCGCTCGTCGGCCGCTTCTTCACCCTGCTGGGCAGCCCCAACGACACCGACGTCGGCCCCGTCTGCAACGACGCCGGCGGCGACGCCCTGGCCTGGACCCTCGGCCTGGGCAACTTCACCAACGGCTATGGCGTCGATGGGTCCACGGGAAAAGAAGATCTGGGGGCTGCCAAATACTTCCTCTTCCTCGGCACCAACCAGGCCGAAACCCACCCCGTCACGTTCGCCTATTTGCTGCGCTCGCGTGCCAAGACCAAGGCGAAGCTGGTCGTCGTCGATCCGCGGCTGACGCCTACCGGCGCCCAGGCCGACGAATGGCTGGCACCCAAGCCGCACACAGACATGGCCCTGGTGCTGGCGATGCTGCACCACGTCATCGACAACAAGCTGCACGATGCCGTCTTCGTGGCGAAGTGGGTCGTCGGCTTCGACCAGCTGAAGAAACACCTGGAAGAGAAGAAATACACTCCGGAATGGGCGGAGGGTGTCACTGGTGTCCCGGCGGCCAAGATCCGGCAGATAGCCGAGGAGTACGCGAAGGCCAAGCCGGCCGCGATCTTCTGCAACGCCGGCATTTCGCACCAGCTCAATGCCTTCGACACCTACCGGGCCATCGCCTTCCTGGCCGCGGTCACCGGCAACGTCGGCGTGCCGGGCGGCGGCTGCAACTTCATGCACAACACCTGGCCGGGCAGCCTCAACCTGCCCCCGCTCAAGGTGAAGACCCCGGACAAGGGCGTTGCTCTGCCGGTCGGGCCGGACTACTTCGCCGAGTCGATCCTGAGCGGCAAACCGTACCGCCTCAAGGCCCTGGTGACGGAAGGCAACCCAATTCTCGGCTGCGCCAACACGAAGAAGGTGCAAGAGGCGTTCAAGAAGCTGGAGTTTTACGCCTTCACCGGCCTGTTCATGGAGGAGGCCGCCTACTACGCCGACATCATCCTGCCCGTGTGCAGCGGCTTCGAGATGGAAACGGTCTACATGCGCCGCGACGACCGCTCCATCCGCTGGCAGCATCAGGCCGTGCCGCGCGTCGGTCAGTCCAAGCCTGACTGGGAAATCTGGATCGACCTGGCCTTCGCAATGGCCAGCCTGGACAAGAACCACCCGGCCAGCTACTGGACCGACGCCTTTCCGAAGGAGTGGCGCGACTATCGCAAGTTATGGGCGACCTTCGTGGCCAACACGCCCGGCATGGGCGGCATGACCCAAGCGCGGATGGAGAAACGGGCCGAGCCGCTGCGCTGGCCCTGCCCCACCGAGAAGCATCCTGGCGTCAGCACGCTCTACCTCGATCACCCATCCTGGTACGAGGCCGCCGAGGCGCTCGACCCGGCCAACAAGGGGAAGCGCTTCCTGACACCGAGCGGCAAGGTCGAGATCACCACCGCCGAGATGGACCGGAAACTGGCCGCAGCCGGCCACAGGGCACTGCCCCTCTTCTACACTCACCCCGAAGTGACCGGCAAGAACCCGACGCTGACCTACGGCAAGGAGCTGGTCAACAACCCGGTCAACCCGGGGGCGCTGACGCCGATGATCGAGATCGGGGCGCTCTCAACCGGCGAGGTCCACAAGGACTTCCCGCTCATGGGGATGGTCGGCCGGCCCAGCGTGGTCCATTTTGCCGGCGTCACCCAGTGGACCTACGCCGGCAAGCAGTTGAACGGCATCCGCCTGATTCAGATCCATCCCAAGGCAGCCGAGGCGGTAGGCGTAAAGGACGGCGATGAGGTGATCGTGGAAAGTCCGCGCGGAGCCGTGACCGGCACGGCTCTCCTCTGGAAGGGCATCCGCGAGGACACCATCTTCGTGCCCAACACCTTCGGCCCGATGCAGAAAATGGCGGCCGAGTTCGGCGACCCGCTGTACGAACCCGCCAACACGCTGCTCGACGACCGCTATTATGACAACCTGTCGGGTCAACAGGCGTACAAGTGCTTCGCCTGCCGGGTGAAGAAGGCATGAGCAATCCCGAAGCTCACGCAAAGACGCAAAGACGCAAAGTGAGACAACATGACCGAGAACGAGCTGGCCAAGATCGTGGCGGACGTGGCGTACCAGATCCACAGTAGGTTGGGACCCGGCCTGCTGGAGTCGGTGTATCATGCGATCCTGTTGCATGAACTCCGCAAGCGCGGGCTCCACGTCGACTCGAAAGTGCCGATCCCAGTCATCTGGGATGACGTGCGTCTGGAGGTGGGTTTAGAGGCCGACCTCATTGTCGAACACAAGTTAGTCTTGGAGTTGAAGTCGGTCGAGCAGACCGCCCCTGTCCACAAGAAGCAACTGCTCACGTACCTTCGCCTCGCCGACTGTCGTCTCGGGTTGCTGATGAACTTCGGCGCGGCCCTGATCAAGAACGGCATCTCCCGGGTGGCGAACAACCTTCCGGAGTGACTCTTTGCGTCTTTGCGTCTTTACGTGAGCTATTGTGTTGCAAGATCTCACGCGAGGCGGTCAGAACTCCAGCTGCAACCGCCCGAACAGTTCCCACAGGTTGTCCGGCGACGGGGCGACGGGGCGACGGGCGCGGTTTTGTAGAAATCGCCCGTGAGCAGGTAAGCCGCCCCCAGGTCGAGTTTCAGGCCGCCGCCGAAGTTGTACGTGAACATCTGGCTTATCTCCGTACCGATCTCCGTGCTGCCGCTGGTCGGATTGGCGCAGGCCGAGCGGAGCCAGCCGACCGCCAACGTCCCGGTGAGCTTCTTGCAAAGGGGATATTCGTACTTGGCCTGGACCGTGAACAGGCCCAACCCGCGGTCCTGCAAGCTCACGCCAAGGTCATTCACGTCGCTGGGGCCGTTCGCCGAGGTGATGTGCATATAGCTCCAGTAGCCCTCCGCCCCGAAGTTGTCCTGGTAGGACTGGGCCACCGTGCGGAATTCGCTGGTCGAGCCGACGCCGGGATGACTGCTGCCGGACGAGTACGCGCATCTGGCCGCTCAGGTTGCCTGGCCCCAGCGGCACAGGCCCCACCTCGAATTTGCCGGCCCAACCCGTGTGCTCGAACACTGTCTCGCCGTAGAGGTCTTCGCGGGCCCCGTTGTTGAGGATCGCGAAGGCGTTCAGCGGTACCGTCTCCATGACCACCGTCTTGGCCCGCACGCCAACCCACACGTCGTACGCCGACTTATACGGAGCGAAGGTCGCATAGGAGTACTGCCCCCGATCCGGCAGGTAGTAGACGCTGGCTCCGACGGACGATTTCTCCCCGATCGGCTGGTCCACGTCCAGGGTGAACAGCCAGGCCGTGTGACTGCCGGGCTCCGTGTCCGAGTTCAGCGAGCTGACGAGGGGGAGGTCCGACAGGAAGAAGGAACCGAAGATCACCTTGAGGTTGTTCATTTCTCTAAAGGTCTTGGTCCAATCGACACCGCCGATGTCGAAGTCGTAGTCCGAGCTGGCCAGGGTATCGCCGAAGGAGTCGTGCCAATCGAGGATGCCGGCCCGCCACTTGCCCCAGTCGTCGTCCGAGTAGGCCATCCAGGCGCGGCGGAGCATGATGCCGACCACGTCCTGGGCCGGCGGAGGCACGGGAAAGGCGGCGTTGAAGGTCTTCGAGAAATCCTCGTTCTGACCCCAGGAAAGGCCGCCGATCTGCACCTGGATATAGCCTTCGACGTGCTCGTCCGGATTGACCGTGGCCCAAAGACGCATGCGCTGGTTGACAAAGGTTTGCGTCGGCTGGTCGTCGCTGATGGTCAACGAATGGAAGGCGAGGTTGCTCGAGTTGGGCAGGATGCGGTACTGCCCGCCCCAGGTCCACTTGAAGGGGACTTTCTCGTCGGCGCTGGTGTCGCAGGCCAGTGGATGTGCAGCGTCCAGGGGGATGGCGCCGTCCACGAGGCCCGCGGAGGGGAGTGGCGTCACCGTGGGCAACGGCGGTAAGACGCATGATGTGGACGGCGTCGCTCCGGGCTGGGGAACAGGGTTTGCCGGCCCGTTACTGCCGGGGAGCGGGCGGGGTGCGTCCTGACCAGCGGCGTGATTACACGCGCAAGCGAGGAGGACCGCCAGCACCACCGAAGTGCGATGCCACACCTTTGCCATTGGCCTGACCCCCAGGCTCCAACTTGCCGGGTGGGGCAGAGTCTTCCCCGAATCCCGAGAATGCTGGAGATGCGGAATTTGCCGGTTGTAGCGATCAAATCGCCTCCTGCCGCTTTCAATCGTCTTTTCTGGCGGGCAAACTCAAACAAGAATTTGAGTGTCGGAATGATGGTCTACGCAATCCAGGCAGTTGACGCGCTCTTAGGCGAACGGCAGGAGATAATCTCCCCTCGCCCCGGTGCTCCGACCGAGTACGGGGGACCGGGGCGACGATCCCTCGCCCTGCGGCGAAGGGGCCCGTCGTAGCGCTCCCGCACACATCGGACTTCAGTTCAACCTGGCGATTTTTGCTGACTTGCGAAGGCGCATGTCGTTATTTACCAATGGCTTGCGGTGTCCGCGCCAGGTTGAACAGAAGTCCCGGTCACTTCAGTTCAACCTGGCAGCGCGTGCGCTGCCGGCGGGCGGTTGGAGATGCGCTGCCGAGGGCTACTATCTCCTGCCGGTCGCCTTACACATCCAACGCCCGCAGGACCAGGTATGCACTCGCCGCCAGCGCCGCGCCGAGCGGCAGCGTCGTGACCCAGGCCAGCAGGATCGTCAGGATCATCCGCGCCGCGCGGTGCCGCTCACCACGCCGATGCCGAAGAGCGACCCGACCGAGACGTGAGTTGTCGAAACCGGCAGCCCCAGCCGGGCGGTGCCCGCTACCAGCAGCGAGGTCACCAGGTTGGCCGCGAACCCCTGCCCCGGGCTCATGCGCGTGATCCTGCGGCTCATGGTCTCGGCGACGCGTCGGGCATTCAGCAGGCCCCCCACGGCCATCGCCACGGCGACCAGTACCAGGCCAACGTTCGCCCTCAGGGCCTCCGCGGCCAGGAGGAGGGCCACGATCTTCGGGGTGTCGTTGAGCCCCGCGCGAAGCCGACGGCCCCGCCGCTCAGATAGTGCAAGCCGTCGAGCAGTCGCCCGGCTTCCAGGCCCAGGAAGCGCCCCTGATAGCGCTGCACGCATTCCGCCGTGGTAGCGACCTCCACCGCCAGGCCGGTTTTCACCAAGAGCAGGCTGCCGTCGGGCTGTGGGGTCACTTCTTCATAACTTGCCCCGATACAGACACAACTGACGCTGCTGACGCTGCTGCGCCGCCGAGCCCACCGGAAGAGCGGATAGATCGCGACGGTCAGGCCCAGCGCGACGACGGGGCTGAACAGCAGCGGCAGTACGAAGTTGCTCCCCAGCGGAGCGAACTGGACTTCGCTGCCGGCGGCCATCAATCCGGCGCCGACCAGGCCGCCGAACAAGGCGTGGGTGGTCGAGACCGGTAGGCCGGTCCAGGTGGCCAGGATCACGGTGAGAGCCGCACCGAGGGCCACCGCCAGGGCGAAGGCCGGTTGGGCGACGACATCGTCCGGCACGATCCCCTTGCCCTGGAACCGGGCCATCAGTCCGTGCGCCAGCACCAGCGCGAGCAGCGACCCGGCCAGCGTGGTCACGGTCGCCCAGGCCAGGGCGAGGCGGTAGCTGGCGGTGCCGCTGCCGAACAGGGTGGCGACGCCCTTGAAATTGTCGTTGGCCCCGTTGCTGTAGGCCAGGAACAGCACGGCCAGGCCAACCAAGGCCAACGTCAAGGTCACGGCAGACCCCCCGAGCAATGGCAAGAAGCTATGACGATTGTACGAATGTTAGTCCAAATTCGGGAAACGGCCAGGCCTCGCGGCTTTCACTGCCCCACCCGCTCGAAACGCCCGGCATTCACCGTCAACACCCCATACTGCTCCTCGACTGTCCCCTCGGCGACATACGGCCCGACCGTCAGGTACGGTGCCAGGGCGCAGGTGCCGGAGAAGAGCGTCACCTCGATCAGGCCCCATTCGTCCTCCAGGGTGACGAACTGCATGGGCCGGCCCTTGGCGGTCAGCGTGTGCCGGGCCGTGGCAACGACACCGGCCACCCGGACCGGCCGGCCGACGTGGCGTGGCAAGTCGCGGCTGGGGATGAGGTTGCGCGGCAGCCGCGGCCGCAGGAGCGCCATCAGCGGCGGGCCAACCACGAAGCCGAGCAAGTTCCATTCGTCGCGCAGCCGCCGCTCTTCTCCGTAATCGTTCGGGAACCACCCTTCAGAAGGACAAAGGACAAAGGACGAAGGAAAAAGCGACGGGGCATCTGCCTGTCCTTTGTCCTTTGTCCTTTGTCCTTTGTCCTTGCCGAACAGGTCGGCCTCCAGGAAGAGCGCCGGCCGCGGTCGGCCGGTGAAGTCGAAGGCCCCGCAGCCGATCAACAGCGCCAGCGTCTCCGGCCCGGGCTCCAGACGACGGCGGAAGTCGGCCAGGTCGCCATACGGCCCATTGCGGTCGCGCTCGGCCAGAAGGCGTTCGAGCAAATCCGCGTGGAGCCCGGCGATGGTCCCGAGGCCGGCGCGGATGGCGCCGTCTTCGGGAAGAAACGGGCCGCGCGAGCGGTTGACGCAGGGCAGGAGCACGCGCAGGCCGGCCCGCTTGATCGCCTCGACATAGACGCGGCGCGGATAGGCCCCCTGGTTGTTGTTCAGCGCCGCCGTCCAGAACGGCAAAGGATGGTGGGCCTTGAGGCCGACCGCACGCCAGGCGATCAGTCCGTAGCTGACGGCGTGGCTCTTGCAAAAGGTGTAGAACCGGAAGCGGGCCAGCTGCCGCCATTGCTCTTCGGCGACGGTCCGCGGCACGCCGCGGCGGGCACAGGCGGCGGCAAACTCGTCGATCAGCCGCCGCTCCTCGTCCGGGGCGTGGTCCTTCGTCGCCTCCTTGCGCGTCCGGTCGGCCTCGACGACGGTCAGGTCGGTGAAGGCCTGCACCAGGCGGAGGGCGTCGTCGTCGTAGAGCATCACGCCGTGCGTGTCGCGCAACAAGGGCTGGAGGAGAGGATGTACGTCCAGCGGCTCCAGCCGCGCCGCCGCCGCACGTACAGGTCCTTCATGCCGGGCGCCGACGCTCCCGGCCGGATCAGGGCCAGGGCCTGGATCACGTCGTCGAGCCCGGTCGGTTGCATCTGGATCAGCAGGTGACGCATGGCCGGCGATTCGAGCTGGTTGACGCCGATGGTATCGCCGGCCCGGAGGAGGGCGACGGCGGCGGGGTCGTCCCAGAAAGCCGCTTGCGGCTTCGCGCTCGGAGTATCAGGGATATATCGTATCCCTGATACTCCGAGCGCGAAGCCGCAAGCGGCGGTCGCCTCATCCACCGTCGCCAGGGCCCGGTTGCCGAGCAGGTCGATCTTCACCAGCCCGACGCGTTCGACGGCATCCTTCTCGAACTGGGTGATGACCACGCCCTTCGGCGCCATTTGCAGTGGCGCGTATTCCTCGATGGGCCGCGGCGTGAGGACGACGCCGCCGGGGTGGATCGACAGGTGGTGCGGCCGGCCCAGCAGACGCCGCGCGTCCGCCACGATCCGCGGCCAGCGCTCCGGCTCCAGCGGAAACTGCGGCGGCACACCTTTCTCCCCTCGCCCCGGTACTCCGGGGAGAGGGGCCGGGCGTGAGGGGACAGAAAGAATCCCCCCCACCCGTTCGTCGAGCTGCTCCAGCAGCCGGCTGATCTGCTCGTCGGACAGCCCGTGCAGCTTGGCCGACTCGCGGAAGGCGGATGGTGGTTGGAGGAACAGGTGCGATGCGATCTGTGCCATGTAGGTGGAGCCATAGCGGCGGCGGACGTGGTCAATCACCTCGTCGCGCACCTTCCAGTCGAAATCGAGGTCGATGTCGGGCAAGTCCTTGCGGCCGGCGTGCAGGAAGCGTTCCGGCGACAGGCCGAACCGCAAGGGGTCCACATCGGTGATGTCGAGCAGGTAGCAGACCAGCGAGTTGCCCGCCGAGCCGCGCAGGGCCATGCTGTGGCCGTGTCGGCGGGCATAGCGCGCGATGCCGTGTACCACCAGGAAGTAGCCGGGCAGCCCCGCCGCCTCGATGAGTGCCAGTTCCTCGCGCAATCGGACCGGCGCCAACTCGGCGTCGTAGAGGGGACGGCGGGCCAGGCCTCGTTCGCACAGCCCGCGCAGATGGCAACCGGCGTCCACACCGTACGGCACCCGCGGACTCGGGAGGATCAGCTCGCGCGGCAGCACGTCCGAGCTGAGGCGGTCGGCGAGATTCTCGGCATTGCGCACCGCCTCGGGCAGGTCGCGGAAGCGCTGCCGGAGTACGGCCTCCTCCACCAGGTGATGATCGGGCGTGATGGCCAGCTGCCGCGGGATGCGCTCCAGCAGCGTCGTCTGCCGCACGGCCGTGACCAGGCGAAACGTCGGGTATTCGTCGGGCGTGGCAAAGTGGGCCGCCGTGCTGGCGATGGGGCGCAGCCCGAGACGCCGGCCGGCGACGAGCAATTCTTGCTCCTGCGGCGCCGAACGCGGCGGGCGCACGATCTCCAGCCACAGCCGCGGACCGAAGGCGTCGCGCAACCGCTCGGCCAGCCCGGCATCATTGACGAGGATGTGCAGGCCCTCGGCACATTCGTTGAGGAGATCGGCGAGATCACTTCCCTCGCCCCTGGCGGGTGTGTTAGCCCGACGCGCCAGCGAGGGGGCGGCAGACCCTCGCTGGCGCTTCGGGCTGCCAAGCCCGGCCGTTGGCGGGAAACTTGCGAAACGGTCATCCAGGTGCAGCCGGCTGAGGATGCGGCACAGATTGCGGTAGCCGGCGGGGTCAGCGATAAGGGCCACACAATGTTCGCGCTGGTGGCGCAGGCAGGCCCCCAGGAGCGGTCTCACCCCCAGGCCGGCCGCCGCCTCCACAAAGGCCGCCGCTCCGTACAAGTTGTTCGTATCGGTCAGCGCCAGGGCCGTGGTGCCGCACGCCGCGGCCCGGGCCAGGAGCGTGGCCGGGGCGGCGGTCCCTTCGAGCAACGAGTACCAGCTGTGCGTGTGCAAACAGGCCGGCATGAATACGGCCCCGGGCGCCGTTGCCGTGGCTGGGATGCACGCCGCCCGGGATACGAGGAGGATAAACCCAACGCCAGGGCGAAAACAAGCTCGGTAGCGGACGGGATGAGCATGCGCCCAGGCGTGCTTTGCACGGTTGCTCCGCCCGGCAAATCCGCGCCTGCGCTCCGGCATCGCTTGCGATTCGGCGGCTCAGAGTTTACAGTGGAACAATCGGCCGTCCGCGAGGAGTACGCGATCCTGTCCAGCCAGCGCAGCCGTCCCATCCGGAACCTGACCCGGAGGCAGTACCAGAGGCGTTTGACCGCGAATCGAGTGAGAGGCACGCGCGACATGACGGCCAGCAGTAGCGAACGCATCTGCGTGGTGATCGGGCGCACCCGGCACAAAATGGTCCATGCCGAGATCGAGGAGGCCGCCCGACGCGGGGCCCGGCTGATCGAGCTGCGCCTCGATTTCCTGGCCAAAGCCCCCGATTTCAAGCGGCTGCTCGACGAGAAACCGTGCGCCCTGATGGCCACCGTGCGCCGGCCGGTAGACGGCGGCCGCTGGTCCGGCACCGAGACCGAGCGTCAGACGCTCCTGCGCCAGGCCATCGTCGCCGGGTTCGACTGGGTGGACCTGGAAACCGACGTGGCCGACAAAATCCGCCGCTTCGGCCGCACCCGCCGCGTGGTTAGCTACCACAACATGCACGAGATGCCGGCCGACCTGGAGAAGATTCACGAGCGCATGTGCCGCCAGGATGCGGACGTTATCAAGATTGCCGCCCGGGGCCAGCAGCCCGAGGACAACTTACGCATGCTGCGCCTCGTGCAGAACGCCCCGAAACCAACGGTGGCTTTTTGCATGGGCGACATGAGCATGCCCAGCCGCGTGCTCTGCCTGAAGTACGGGGCCCCGTTCACCTATGCGGCCTTCAACCCGGAGCGCGATTTCGCTCCCGGCCTGCCGTCGTTTGACGAATTGAAACGCATCTACCACGTCGACGGCATCAACGAGGACACGGAGGTGTACGGCGTCATCGGCGACCCGGTGTCGCACAGCCTGAGCCCGGTAATCCACAACGCCGCGTTTCATGGCAATCGGCTCAACGCGGTCTATGTGCCGTTTCGGGTGCCACGCGGGCAGCTGGATACGTTCCTGAGGCAGTTCGACAGCATCGGCGTTCGCGGTTACAGCGTGACCATTCCGCACAAGGAGCAGGCGGCCGTCGTCGCCACCCAGAAGGACGCCAGCGTGTCGCTGACCCAGGCGGCCAACACGCTCCTGCGGCTGGGGGAATGGTTTGCGGCCTACAACACCGATTACACGGCGGCCATCGAATCGCTGCTCGCGCACATGCCGGCCAGCGCCAACGGCGCTCCGCCCACGCTGCACTCGCGCGTCGCCCTGGTCCTGGGTGCCGGTGGGGCCGCCCGAGCGGTGGCCCACGCCCTGCACCGCGAAGGGTCGATGGTCAATATCGCCAATCGCACGTACGAGCGGGCCTTGAAGCTGGCCGAGGAGGTCGGCTGCCGGGCCATCGACTGGGCGGCCCGGCATAGTGTGCTCTGCGACGTGCTCATCAACTGCACCGCCGTCGGCATGCAGCCGAATGTCGATGAGAGCCCGGTCCACCACAGCTGCCTGCGGCCCGGCCTCGTCGTCATGGATGTGGTCTACACGCCTGAGACCACGCTGTTGATCCGTGAGGCGCAGGGCCGCGGCTGCCACGTGGTCACCGGCGTCGATATGTTTGTGCGGCAGGCGGCGGCGCAGTTCCAGCGCTTCACCGGCATGCAGCCTTCGCTGGAGTTCATGCGCACTGTGCGTGCGCCGGGCCGTCTCGCCGGTCCGCCTCAAGGGACCGGAGGAGCTGAAGAAGTAACCCCGTGCGGCGGCTCGACCCGGGGGCCAGTAGAAGCGACTAGCCGCGACGGGCCACCACCAGTTAAGCAAATCCCCAGCAGCCCAGGCGATGCAGTTGTAGCGGTTGCTGGGTGGGCTGGTCACGCGATAGCTTTCCGGTCGCAGGCGCGGAAACGCTCCTGCCCAGTCGCTCACCATTGATAGCCGTTCTCCCGCGCCCAGCGCAGCCAGGCTTCGACCATACGGGGCACGTTGCCGGCATCGTCCTCGGGCACGGGACGGGCGCCCGTGATCCGCTGCAAGGCGCTAAACCAGTGCGTTTCATTCGCCTCCAGGTCGCGTAGCAGAAGGGGGATCACCGCCAGCCCCAGGCCGATGATCTCCTGGTAGGCTGGGTGGCTTTCGCGGACCCGGCTGGAGGAAAGCAGCGCAACGGCTTTCTTCCACTCGGCCGCGAGTTGTCGAAATCGCTGCTCCAGCGCCTCGGACGGCGAACTGGTTGGGGATGATTTCACCGGCACGGACGCCATGGATTTGTCTCCCCGGGGGCGATGAGGCACGTCATCGGATTCTCTCGCTGCCGAGGATCATCCGGCCAGCCGGCTTTCCCCTCTTCAATTTCCTCGACTCCTGACGCGGCGGCGGGTATCCTCGAATGAACGTTCCTACGGAGCCGCGCCCCATGCACATCCTCTGTCCCGGCTGTCATAACCCCATCGAGCTGGCCACCCTCTCGCCCCACGCCGAGATCGCCTGCCCCGCCTGCGGCTCCACCTTCCGCCTGGAAGCCGACGCCTCCACCGGCTCCGAAAGCAGCGTCGGACGCAAGGTCGGCAAGTTCGACCTGATCGAAACCGTCGGCCACGGGGCCTTCGGCACCGTCTTCAAGGCCCGCGACCCGGAGCTGGATCGCGTCGTGGCCATCAAGGTGCCCCGCGCCGGCAACCTGGCCGGACCCGCCGCCCTCGACCGCTTCCTGCGCGAGGCCCGCAGCGTCGCCCAGCTCCGCCATCCGTCGATCGTCAGCGTCCACGAGGTCGGCCAGCAGGATGGCTTGCCGTACCTGGTCAGCGACTTCGTCCGCGGCGTGACCCTGGCCGACCTGCTCTCCGCCCGCCGCCCCGGCTTCCGCGAGTCGGCCGAGCTGGTCGCCGCCGTGGCTGACGCCCTGCAATACGCACACGACCAGGGCGTGATCCATCGCGACGTGAAGCCGTCGAACATCATGATCGACGAGGACGGCAAGCCGTGCGTGATGGACTTCGGCCTGGCCAAGCGCGACGCGGGCGAGATCACGATGACGGTGGAAGGCGAGGTGCTGGGCACGCCGGCGTACATGAGCCCGGAGCAGGCCCGGGGCGAGGCCCACGCCGTCGATGGCCGCAGCGACGTGTACAGCCTGGGCGTGGTGCTGTACCAGTTGCTGACCGGCGATCTCCCGTTCCGCGGCACGACGCGGATGCTCTTGCACCAGGTGCTGCACGATGAGCCGAAGCCACCGCGCCGCTTGAACGATCACATTCCGCGCGACCTGGAGACGATCACGCTGAAGGCGATGGCGAAGGAGCCGGGGCGGCGGTATGCGACGGCGCGGGGGCTGGCGGATGATCTGCGGCGCTGGATGAAGGGGGAGGCGATTCAGGCGCGGCCGGTGGGGCGCGTGGAAAGGGCGGTGCGGTGGGCGCAACGTCGTCCTGCGGTGGCGGCGCTGCTGCTAATGAGTGGCGTCGCGGCAGTCGCGTTGGTCGGGGTGGGGGTGGGCCTGTACTTCAATGCGAAGTTAGACGATGCGTTTCAGGCGGAGGTAGCGGCCCACACCAAGGCCGAAGAAGCACGGAACGACGAGGAGGAACAGCGGAAAGCGGCCGACGCCGCCCGCATCCGGGCCGACGGCGCCCGGGCCCAGGCCGAAGAGGCGAAGAAGAACGAGGAAACACAGCGTCACATTGCAGAGGCCGCGGTAGCACGTGCCGACCAAACCGCGTACTTCCACAGCATCTTCCTGGCCGACCTGGCGGTGAAGGACAACAACCTGCCGCTCGCCCAGCAACGGCTGAAGGAGTGTAAGGCGGACTCGCGTAACTGGGAATGGCGTTACCTCGCTGCCCAGTGCTACCCTGAACTCATTGCCTTCTCAGGAAGGAAGACAACGTTCAGTCCAGACGGCTCACGGATCCTGGTCGAGGGTACGTGGGGGGTGCGGGTGTACGACGCCTGGACAGGGCAGGAGGTTCTTGCCCTGAAGGGATCCACCGGAGGGAATGTCTCGGCAGTTAGCCCTGACGGCTCGCGCATCGTTATTCTGGACGATCGCGGGGTGGGACGTGTGTACGACGCCCGGACGGGGCGAGAGGACGTCGCCCTCAACGGCCCCGTATTCCCTGGGCCCCTCGTGTTCAGCGCCGAGGGCTCACGTATCGCGTGTGAAGGGACCGACGGGGCGGTGCGGGTATATGAGGCCCGGACGGGGCAGTTGGCCTTCGGCACCAAGGTGGAGGGCGAGCCCTTCGGGTCCAGGATACAGAGCATCCCAGCGTTCAGCCCGGACGGCTCGCGCATCGCGGCTCGATCACCCGAAGACGCGGTAGTGGTGTACGACGCCCGGACGGGGCAAGAACTTCTCACCCTCAAGGGGCCAGCCAAATTCTACGCCCCGGCATTCAGCCCGGACGGCTTGCGCATCGCGGTTGCAGGGGATGATGGCATAGTCCGGGTGTACGATGCCCGAACTGGACAGGAGACCCACGCCCTTAAGGGCCCGACCCAACTTCGCGTCCCCGTGTTCAGTCCGGACAGCTCGCGCATCGCGGCTGGGGGTGCCGACTGGACGGTGCGGGTGTACGACGCCCGGACGGGGCAAGAGGCCTTCGCCCTCAAGAGTCCGGGTACGGTCGGCGATCCGACGTTCAGCCCGGACGGCTCGCGCATCGCGGTGGGGGGCTCCGGCGGGGTGCGGGTGTACGACGCCCGCAGCGGACAAGAGGCCTTCGGTCTCAAAGGATCGCTTGGGATATTGTTCATTCCGGTGTTTAGCCCAGACGGCTCGCGCATCGCGGCAGTGGGACGTGTGTACGACGCGCGGACGGGACAAGAGGCATTTGCCCTCAAGAGTCCGGCCCCCCTCGGCCATCCTGTATTCAGCCCAGATAGCAGGCGCGTCGCCGCTGGATTGCAATCTTTTCTGGGCGGAGACGGTGTGGTGCGGGTGTACGACGGCCAGTCGGGACAAGAGACGCTCGCTATCAGGGGACACGTAGGGCTCCACACGCCGGCATTTAGCCCGGATGGCTTGTACATCGCGGCTGAGGGCGACGACGGGATGGCGCGGGTGTACGACGCGCGGACGGGGCAAGAGCTATTTAAAGTCAAGGGCAGGGCTAGCATCAAGCCTTCCGTGTTCAGCTCAGACGGGTCACGCATCGCGACGAAGGACGACAACGGGGTCGTGCGCGTCTACGACGCCCGCCGTGGGCAGGAGAAGTTCGCCTTCAACGGGCTGGCAGGCTTCCCCGACAGCACGCTCTTTAGCCCGGACGGCTGGCGCATCTTGGTCGAAGGCGCCGACGGCGTGCGGATGTATGACACCCGGACGGGGGAGAAGGGTCCCACCCTTAAGGGACCGGCCGGCGTTCAGTACCCGGTGTTCAGCGCCGACGGCGCGCGTATCGCCGCCGGAGGCGGCGATGGGGTAGTACGGGTGTACGACGCGCAGACTGGGCATGAGATCCTGGCAATCAAGGCCCCGGCTGGCCTTACCTGGGCCATGTTCAACCCGGGGGCTCACGCCTCGCAGCAGGGGGCCGCGACGGGGTGGTGCGGTTCTTCGATACTCAAACGGGACAGGAAGCGTCCACCCTCCCCCGGAACAAGCCCCTGGTGTCGTTCAGCCCGGACGGCTCGCGCATGCTGGTTATGGACGGAAACGTGGTGCGTCTCTATGACGCGCGGACCGCGCAGGAAGTCTTCACCCTAAGGGGGCCGGCCGGCCTACGCGACGCGGCATTCAGCCCGGACGGTTCGCGCATCGCAGCCTTGGGCTGGCATGGTGTCGTGCAGGTTTGGACGGCGCCGAGAGACCCGGCCGCCTGGCAAGCAGAACGGCGCGCTGCCTTCGCCCCCAGCCTGCCGGTATGGTATCGGGTGCGAGCCGATGAAGCGGAGCGTGCCGGTGACTGGTACGCCGCCGTATTCAATCTCAGCCGACTCATCGACGCGCAACCCGCGCAACCGGGCAGCGGGTTCCATCACTTTCGTCGCGGCTTGGCCCTGGCTCAACTCGGTAGGGCAGCGGAGGCCGACAAGGAATTTGAGAGAGCGCGGGTCGTCAAGGACGACTTTCCTGAGACGACCCTAGCCAACGTCCACGCCAGCCTGGGCCGGTGGGACATGGCATCGAAGCTTTACGCCCGGGCAACGGAGGCACGTAACGCCACCGCCATCGTCTACTACCGGCACGCCCTGCTCTGTCTTCACCAGAAAGACCGTGCCGGCTACGCGACGGCCTGTTCGACCCTCATGGAGCGCTTCGGCAAGGGACAAACTCCGGCGGATGCGACTACTGCCGCCTGGAGCTGTGCCCTGAGCCCCGGAGCCCTGCGTGACCTCCAGCCAGCCGTGGAAGCGGCGCGGCGGGCCGTCCGCGACAAGCCCGCGGATCCGGCCGCGCGCACAACCCTCGGCGCTATCCTCTACGGGGCCGGGCAGGACGCAAAGCCGTCCGAGAGTTGCACGAATCGATCAAGTTGAGCGAGACAGGCGGAACGGATTTCGACATCCTATTCCTCGCGATGGCGTATCATCGGCTCGGCAAACCGGCCGAAGCCCGGAACTGGCTCAAGAAGGCCCCGGAAGCACACGCTAAACAGACCGACCCCGCGTTAGCGGATCTATCCCTCCTTGCCTGGGTCGATCAACTTCAGTGGCAACTGCTGTATCGGGAGGCCGAGGCGCTGCTGAAGGCGGAGCCGAAGAAATGAGCCGAGCCGCGCACGCAGCGGAGCGGAGTAAGCGGCTGTGGGGCAGCCGCGCCTGCCACTCCGACCGATTCTCCCGCCGCCTATCCGCCGGCGGTGGCGGAGCCGGTACGGACCTCGAAGCGCGCGATCTCTTCCTTGAGCTGGTTGATGGTCTGCCGCAGCGAGCGCAGGGTGAGTTCCCGGGGATAGACCCCCTCTGGCGAACCCGCTTCCGTCCTCGCATAAAGCTCTCGCAGTCCGCGGAGTTTCTCGCGCGTGATCTCCAGCTCGCGCTGGCTATTCAGAGTCATGGCCACACCTCGATCAAGCCCTTGTAGGGATAATTGGTGTCGCTCTACTCCGCATCACCTTTTCGCTCGCCCGCGCTTGCCGTTGCTTCCCTTCTTCGCGCGAGGTGCCGGCCCTGCCGCGGCCGCACACGCCCGGCGCACCTCGTCCAGGGTTGTCGCGGTCAGAATGGCCCGGTTCACGGCCTTGTACTTCTCGGCGTCGTTCATTGCCTCGATGTCCGGCAGCAGCTTGATCCCCTCCTCGCCGAATTTGGCGCGCAGTGAGTCTTCAATTAAATCGAGCATGGCGAGTCGCCCGAAACTGGTCACGTATGGCATACGTCGTCCCTCCTCGTATTCACTCATTTGCCGCCGGAACTCCCGCTGCAGCGGCGCCGACAACTCCATCAGCCAGTCGACCAGCTTCAGCAACTCCTGCACGTCATCGGGGCCGAAGCCGCTTCGTGCACCGCAGGCGATCCGCAACTTCCAGGCCCGGCGGTCACCCGGAGTGCGGCGCGTCGGAGGGTCTCGGTGCGCCAGGACCACCTTGGCGAACGGGTTAGCGCTCGCCTCCAGTTCCGCCTCGCGGCCCGCGTAGTCCAGGAGCTCACCGGCGGGAACTCATCCACAGCGAGCAACCCCACAGCCTGCGGCGGTAAGTGGTCGGCCGCCAGTTGGGATCGTCATCCGCCAGGACCGCGAGCGTGGCCACGTCGCGCCATGGGCGTCGAAGATACGGCAATTGTACACGCACAGGCGGCGGGTGAAGGCCCGCTCGCCTGCGCTGCACTTCGACGTGGACCAGCACCCAGGCCGCCCGCCCGTTTTTCCGCCAGACCTTCACGAGTTTGTCCACGGTGCGCCGGCCGCGCCCGACTTCGGCACCAACTGCTGGAACTCCTTGTCCAGCATCTCGACGGGCCGCGACCAGTCGATGTCGTCGTGGATGACCGGGAAGAACAGGAGGAGGAACGCCTGGAAGTAGAGGTCGAGTGCCTCCTTCCACGGGCTGTCGAAGTCAGCCATGAGGGATCCCTCCCAAGGCACCGTCGGGGCGTGTTCTTCCGCGCACAGATCATACCGGACCAAAGACAGGAAAAGAAGCTGAGGGTCCCCGAGCCGGTACGCTCCGATGCCCACCGCTGCTATAATCTGCCCAGGAGGATCCGCGCCAGGGCCATTCTGGAAGCAAACGGTGATCAGGCCTGAGGCGGGTCAGCCGCGTGGCCGGGGGCCGTCCCCGAGGATGATCACTGAACAGGGTGGGTGTAGCAAAATCATACATAAGCGACTTGCCCACAAATGCGTGAGCAAGTGAGCAAGTCACTTTTCCGAATGCGCAAGTCATTGTGGCACAGAGAGTTGGCGCACGAAAGTGACTTGCTCACCGACTGGCCCAGTGAGCAAGTCACTCGGGGGATGGTTACCCAGTTTTTAGCCTTGAGGACGCACTAAACGAACGCCCATGAACACCATCGACCCACCCATTTTCCTCGTCGGTTACCGCGGCACCGGCAAGAGTACCGTGGCGCGGCTGCTGGCCCATCATCTGGGCCGGCCCTGGGTGGATGCCGACGACCTGATTGAAGCAAGGGCCGGCATGAGTATTCGGCAGGTGTTCGAGACGGAGGGGGAGATCGGCTTTCGCCGGCGCGAGTCGGCGGTCCTGGAGGAATTGTGCCGGTTGCGCGGGCACATCATCGCCACAGGCGGCGGCGTGGTGCTGAGCAGTGCCAACCGCGCCCGCCTCAAGGGCGCGGGGCGGGTCATCTGGCTCACGGCCGACGCCCAGACCATCCGCCACCGCCTCGAGAAGGATCGAACGACAGGGGAGCGCCGACCCGCGCTGACCGTCGGGGGGCTGGCCGAAATCAAGGAGTTGTTGCGGGCCCGCGAGCCGTTGTACCGGGCGGTGGCCGACCTCACCGTGGACACCTGTGGCCGTACCCCCGAAGAAATTGCTCACATCCTCTACCAATCTCTGAACCAGGGCTGACCTCATGCTGTCCGTGTGGCTGGCGCTGGTGTTCCTGGTCGGGGTGTGCGTGGGCAGCTTCCTGAACGTCTGCATCTACCGGCTGCCCTACGAGAAGAGCCTGCTCTGGCCCGGCTGGCGCTGTGCCTCCTGCTGGCAGCCCGTGCGCTGGCTGGACGCCCTGCCGCTCGTGGGCTACTGGCTGCGCCGGGGGCGATGTCGGTCCTGCCAGGCCCGATTTCCCCTGCGCCACTGGATCGTCGAGGTGCTCACCGGCCTCTGCTTTGTCGGACTGTTCTACCTGGACGTGGTCAAGAACGTCCACCGGCTCGATTCTGTGGCCCAGGCCCCGATTGCCGCGGGAGACATACCGTGGGCAGCGTGGGCGGTGTTTCTCCGCGACGCGCTGCTGGTCTGTTTCTTGCTGGTGGCGTCGTTCATCGACCTGGACCACCACGAGATCCCGTTGCCGGTGACCACGGCCGGCACCGTTGTCGGGCTGGTCTGTGCCATCCTCTGGCCGTGGCGCTGGCCGGATGGTGCGCCGCCGGCGGCTCCGATCCGGGCCGGACTGGGCCTGGGGCTCTTCGCCAAGCCCCCCCCGCCGGGCCTCTACGCCTGGCCGCCCTGGTATCCGTTGCCCGCCTGGTTGCCGCCGCACAGCTGGCAGCTCGGCCTGGCGACCGGCCTTGCCGGCGTCCTCGCGGGGATGCTGCTCCTGCGAGCGGTGCGCTTCGTGTTCGGCCTGGGGCGCGGCAAGGAAGGGCTGGGCGTCGGCGATGCGGACCTGATGATGATGGCCGGCGCCTTCCTCGGCTGGCAGCCGGTCGTCATCGCCTTCTTCGTCAGCGTCTTCCCGGCGATGCTGGTCGGCGTGACACAGCTCCTGTTTCGAGGTGACCAGGAGCTGGCGTTTGGGCCGTCCCTGTCGCTGGGGATTGTCCTGACGATGCTGGGCTGGGAGTGGATCGGCCCGCACGTATGGGGCCCCTTCTCCGATCTGCCGATGCTGGTGATCCTGGTGGTGGCGGGCGCGGTGTTCCTGTTGGTAGCGAGTTTTGTGATTCGCCTGGTGCGCGGCCCGGACAATTCCGAGCCGCCGAAGGAATAGCCCATGAAACCCATCCTGATCGTCGATTACGGCATGGCCAATCTGCGCAGCGTGCAGAAGGCGCTGGAACGAGTCGGCCATGCCGCCGAGATCAGCGGCGACCCGTCGCGCGTCGGCGAGGCGGACAAACTGGTGCTGCCTGGCGTCGGCGCCTTCCGCGACGCCATCGCCCGTCTGCGCGAGGCTGGCCTGGTCGAGCCGATTGTCGATCACATCAAGTCCGGCCGGCCATTCCTGGGCATTTGCCTGGGCCTTCAGCTCCTGTTCACAAGGAGTTTCGAGGACGGCGAGTACGCGGGGCTTAATCTCTTTCCGGGAGACGTGGTGCGCTTCCCCGCGGTGGCCGGCCTGAAGGTGCCGCACATGGGCTGGAACCAGTTGCGCATCCGTCGCCCCGCCCCGCTCCTCCAGGACGTGCCGGACGGCTCCGCGGTCTACTTCGTCCACTCCTACTACGCGGCGCCGAAGAACGCCGCTATCGTGGCGACCGAGACGGACTATCCCGAGCCATTCGCCTCGGCGATCTGGCACGAGAACGTGTACGCGACGCAATTTCATCCGGAGAAGAGCCAGCGGGTAGGGTTGACGATGTTGCGGAACTTTGCGGCGCTGTGACGAACACACGGGTTTACGCCCCGCCGCTAAACGGCGTACCATAAGGGCATCGCCCCTCACGGAGATCGCTGGCCATGCTCCGTTGCTCCTGCTGCGCCGCTCTTCTGTTCCTTCCCACCGTAGCCCTGGCCAGCGACATCAGCCCCGCGGAAATCGAGTTCTTTGAGAAGGAAGTGCGCCCGCTGCTGGTGCAGCGCTGCCAGTCCTGCCACGGCGCCGAGAAGCCGAAGGGTGGCCTGCGCCTGACCTCGCGCGCTGCCTTGCTCGAAGGCGGCGGCACTGGCCCGGCGGCCGTTCCCGGCAAGCCCGCCGAGAGCTTGCTCATCAAGGCAGTGCGACACAAGGACAGGCCGAAGATGCCGCCCAAGGAGCGGCTTCCCGACCGTGAGATCGACTTCCTGACGCGCTGGGTGCAAATGGGCCTACCCTGGCCGGACAACAGCGCGGCCATCGCGGGGCTTGGCCAGTTCGAGATCTCGCAGGAGCAGCGCCGCTTCTGGGCCTTCCAGCCGGTCAAGGATTCGCCTCGCCCGCCGGTCAAGGATTCATCGTGGCCGCTGACGCCGATCGACCGATTCGTCCTGGCGAAAATGGAGGCGAAGGGACTGAAGCCCGTCGCCGTCGCCGACCGTCGCACCCTGATCCGGCGGGCCACGTTCGACCTGATCGGCCTGCCGCCGACCCCCGAGGAAATCGACGCCTTCCTGACCGACGACTCGCCGGCAGGCTGGGAGAAGGTGATTGACCGCCTCTTGGCCTCGCCCCACTACGGTGAACGCTGGGGCCGTCACTGGCTTGACGTGGTCCATTACGCCGACACGGCCGGTGAGACGGCCGACTTCCCCGTGCCCGAGGCGTACCGCTATCGCAACTATGTCATCGACGCCTTCAATTCCGACAAGCCGTATGACGAGTTTCTGCGCGAACAGGTTGCCGGCGACCTCCTCGCGGAGCAGGGGCCGCCGGAGAGGCGGGCGGAGCGCGTCATCGCCACCGGCTTCATCGCGGTGTCGCGCCGCTTCGGCTTCGACCCGCAAAACTATCATCATCTGACGATCGAAGACTCCATCGACACGCTGGGCAAGGCGGTCCTCGGGCTGACGGTGGCGTGCGCTCGCTGTCACGACCACAAGTTCGACCCGATCTCGCGCGGCGACTACTACGCGCTGTACGGCATCTTCGCCGGCACCCGCTACCCGTTTCCCGGCTCGGAGGAAAAGAACCGTCCGCGCGACTTCGTGCCACTGGGGCCGAACGAAAAGGCCTATGCGGTGGCCGACGGCGCGGGCCAGGACGTCCGCATCCACCTGCGCGGCGACCCGAAGCAACTCGGTCCCGCGGTGCAGCGCCATTTTCCAGCGATTCTGGGCGGGGCG
Source organism: uncultured Planctomycetota bacterium (assembly GCA_963827935.1). Taxonomy (GTDB): domain Bacteria; phylum Planctomycetota; class Planctomycetia; order Gemmatales; family Gemmataceae; genus DATFNV01. The sequence continues at coordinate 95,586 of CAWHCN010000013.1, forward strand.
ACGCTGCCGTCCGGGACCAAGGGCAGTGGCCGGCTCGAGTTGGCCCGCTGGCTAACCGACCCGAAGAACCCGCTCACGGCGCGGGTCATGGTCAACCGCATCTGGCAGCACCATTTCGGCCACGGCCTGGTGCGGACGCCGAATAACTTCGGCAAGCAAGGACAGCCGCCGACGCATCCGGAGTTGCTCGACTACCTGGCGGCGCGTTTCATGGAAGGCGACTGGTCCATCAAGAACATGCACCGCTGCATCCTCCTGTCCCGCGCTTATCAGATCGCCAGTAACTCCGATGAGAAGAATGCGGTGCTCGATCCGTCCAACGACCTGCTGTGGCACTTCGAGCGCCGGCGGCTGGACGCTGAGGCGATCCGCGATTCGCTGCTGGCGATCGGCGGTGGCCTAGATCGCAGCCGGGGCGGTCCGCACCCGTTTCCACCGGAAAAAACATGGGGCTTCACCCAGCACAACCCGTTCCAGGCCGTCTACCCCACCGACCGCCGCAGCGTGTATCTGATGACGCCAGCGCATTCGGCGGCATCCGTTCCTGGCCCTGTTCGATGGCCCCGACCCCAATTCCAGCACTGCCCAGCGCGGGGTGACCACTGTGCCGACCCAGGCCCTCTTCTTCCTCAACAATCCGTTCGTCCACGAGCAGGCGGGCAAATTGGCCGATCGGATCCTGGCCGAGCCGGGCGATGATCGACGGCGGATCGAGCGGGCCTACCGCCTGACGCTGGGCCGGCCGCCTACGGAGGAAGAACGGCGCGAGGCGGCGGAGTATTTGCACGAGGCGACGCCGACAACTGGGGCAGAGCGAGCGCGGCAAGCCTGGGCGGGATTGGCCCGCGTGCTGTTTGGGAGCAATGAGTTCATCACCATCGATTGATCGTCGCCGTTTAGCCGCCGCCCTCCGAGCGGCGCGTTCGTCCCTCCGCTAACATGGGAAGTTGGTTAACACCCTCCCTTGGAATGACCTCGATGCTGCACCCCACCTGCACCCGCCGCGATGCCCTCCGCGCCGCCTTCGGCGGCACCGGTTCGCTACTGCTTGCCGGCATCCTCGCGGACCTGTCCCGGGCCGAAGACCCGTCGCTCACGCTTTCGGCTCGTGACCCGCTAGCGCCCAAGCCAGCGCACTTCACCGCCCGGGCCAAGCACGTCATCTTCCTCTTCATGACCGGCGGCGTATCGCACGTCGACAGTTTCGACCCCAAACCCGCCCTCGTTCGCGACCATGGCAAGACCGTCGCCATCCACGAATAGCAGGGGCGGCCCGGCAACTATTCACGCTTCCTCAAGAAGCCGCACTGGACGTCCACCCCCCACGGTCAGAGCGGCATCGAGGTATCGGGCCTCTTCCGCCACGTTGCCGAGTGCGTCGATGATCTGTGCGTTATCCGCTCGCTGAAGTCCGATCATACCAACCACTACGAGGCCACCCTGCAAATGCACACCGGGTCGGTCTCGTTCGCCCGGCCGAGCATCGGTGCCTGGGCGAGCTACGGCCTGGGCACGCTCAACCGGAACCTGCCGTCGTTCGTCGTCATCGCTCCTCAGGTTCCCTATGCCGGCGACCAGACCTGGGGCAGCGATTTCCTCCCCGGCTGCCACCAGGGGACGCGCGTCGTTCCCGGCCCGGTCCCGATCGCCGACATGGCGCGGCGCGTGCCGGCCGCCCAGCAAGACCTCGACCTGCGCCTCTTGCGCCGAATGAACGAAGCCCACTTGAAGGGACGCGGCGATCCCGAGCTGAGCGCCCGCATCCGCTCCTTCGAGACCGCGGCCGGCATGCAGACCGCGGCACCCGACGCCTTCGACGTGTCCAGGGAATCGGACGCGACGCTGAAACTCTACGGCCTGCCCCGCGGCAGCACCCAGGGCTTCGCCTGGCAGTGCCTCGTCGCTCGCCGACTCGTCGAACGCGGCGTGCGCTTCGTCGAACTGATCGATGTCGGCTCGTCCAACAACTGGGATGCTCACGGCGACATGGACACGCACGCCCCGCTGGCGAAGAACGTCGATCGGCCCATCGCCGGGCTGCTGCGCGACCTGAAATCGCGCGGCCTGCTGGACGACACGCTGGTGGTGTGGACCACTGAATTCGGCCGGACACCGTTCAACGAACAGGCCAATGCCAAGGGACGCGAGCACCATCACTGGGCCTTCTCCTCGTGGCTGGCCGGCGGCGGCGTCAAGCGCGGCATCGTCCACGGGGCGACCGACGAGCACGGCATCCACGTGGCCCAAGACCCGGTCCACGTCCACGACTTCCATGCGACCATCCTGCACCTGATGGGGCTCGACCACGAGCGGCTGACATTCCGCCACGCGGGGCGGGATTTCAGGTTAACGGATGTGCATGGGCGAGTGGTGAAGGAAGTGCTGGCCTGACAGATGCCAGTGAGCAGCACCCTATCGACTGATGCGTCACTACAGCGATAAGACCGGTTACAAGGGTGCAGTCGCCCCAGCATCGAGAATTCGCGAGGAAACGCACCGTCCCCGCAGCATAAGCCGCGTGACTGGTCGTTGAAGAAATGAGGATCCTTTCCTCTAATGGGAGGTACAACAACCACTCCCGAGGAAAGGAATCCTCATGGTCGTCAAGATTACGCAGCGGCCCGTGGCAGCGACAAGTGCAGTTCCGGCGGCGGTGGACAAACCGGCCGACGCCCTCCGCAAGTGCCTGGACGAGATCGTCGAACGCTTCCGGGAGGGTCCCGTGACGGCGCAACGCTTCATGGAGCTTGAGAACAGCCTGCACGACGCCACCCAGGAGTTCTGCCGGGGCGTCGTCGAACATGAGGCGAACCGCCTTGAAGGCAACGATCGGCGTGAGGTGCCAGCTAAGATCCGCTATCGCAAGGAGACGTATCGCGTCAACAAGAAGACACCGGCCCGCATCGCCAGCCGCTTTGGCACGATCACCCTGCGTTCGTTCTACTACCTGAACGCCGAGGACGGCGAACCGGGCTTGCATCCGTTGTGGGTGCGTCTGGGTATCGGTGCGGGTGCGGCCACGCCGGCGCTTTTGGAACGTGTGGCGCGGCTGTCGGTAGACCAGACGCAGGCCGAGGTGCGCGACTGGTTGCTGCGTGAACATGGCCTGAAGTGGTCGAACGATCGGCTGCGGGCGGCGTTGGCCGGCTTTCGCCAGGCGCTGCTGCCGTTCGTGGCGGCGTTGCAACAAGCGCGTCTGCTGCTGTGGCTGGAACAGGCCCAGCAGTCGCGGGGCCGCCATCGTCCGGTGCTGGCGGCGGGGCGGGACGGCGTCATGATGCCCATGCGTAAGAGCGGCTATCAGGAGGCCAGCACCGCCACGGTGAGCGTCTACGACCGTCGGCGTCGGCGGTTGGGCACCATCTACCTGGGCCAGATGCCGGAAGCTAAACAAGTGACGCTGACACGCACGTTGACGGCCTTGCTGAAGGCGACGCTGACGGCCTGGCAGGGGCCTGTGCCACGCCTGGCCTACATCACCGACAAGGGCTCGGCGCCGGACGAATACTATCGGCAGGTGCTGAAGAAGATGAAGCATCCGCGTGACGGGCAGGCGTTGACCTGGGAATGGGTGCTCGATTTCTATCATGTGTGCGGTTACATCGGCAAGATGGCGGACGCGCTGTTTGGCCCGCAAACGGCGGCGGCAGCGCGGTGGTTCGCCCGGATGCGGCGCTGGCTGCGTGACCGGCCGCAGGGAGCGGCCCACGTGTTGCGGTCAGCCATGCAGCACCTGGAGCGACGGCCGATGACCAAGGTGCAGAAGGCGGAGTTCTGGAAAGCGTATCGTTACCTGCGTCACCATCGGCGTCTGATGGACTACCCCGGTTATCGCCGTCGCGGCCTGCCGCTCGGCAGCGGCGTGACGGAAGCGGCGTGCAAGACGGTGTTCACGCAACGCTTCAAACGTTCGGGGATGCGTTGGCAGGGCGCGTCCGGCCAGGTGATTCTGGATTTGCGTACGATCCACCTGAGCGGCATGTGGGACCAAGCCTTCGCCGCCGACCTGGGAGCCCGCGAACTGCCCGTACCACTTGCTGCCGCGTGCCGCCCCGCCCAAGAGGCAAGTCACCGGGCAGACGACGAGCAAGCTTATGGTATTGCCGCATAATTCGCGGTGCAGGAGCGACTACACCCGGTTACAATGGCATACGGGCGACGTCGCCCTGGCATTTTCGGGCGTCTCAGCCTCCCGCCGATCATCCGTTCGGTGCGTATTTTACGACGTTGCCGCCGGGCACGCCCAAGCTGGCAAAGCGCCTGATGATACCAAGGAGCAAGTTGGAGTACGTGTTCACGTTTGCGGATGCGGGCAACTTGATCCCTCTGCGGGGCGACCGCGGCGCGTGGGTCTTCTACTCGCCGACGGATTATTTCGTTGAGCGCGATCGTCAGTATGCCGATCTAACCGGCAACGTGGAGGAGTTATGATCGGCGGGACGGACATTGAGTTTCGGGTGGGAGACGGCGTTCCCGTTGCCGACGTGATCTTTCGCACGATTCGCCGATACTGGCCTAACTACGTCGTCGAGAATGCGCTGGACGAATCGCCCTCGTTCAAGCCGACGGCGGGTCTCATTCCTGACCCACCGAGTCCCGAGTTCTTCATCTATCGCGATGAGGAAGCAGCAAAGGACTGGGGCGAAGTCGGAGCGACCCCCGAAAACGGGAACCTGATGGCTTATGTCCTCATGGGGGCAGACAAGCCGGAGCGCGGCCTCCATTCCATTACGATAGTCGTCGGTTCGCCGACCGGGGAAATGCGCTCCTTCCTCAACGAACTGCGCGACTTGTTCCGCGAACTGACCTTCAACATGGTCTTCAATACCCAGGAATCAAGAGCAAGTGCAGCATGAACCCTGTGATAACCCACGATCGGCTACGGAAGGCACTTGAAGCTGCCGGCGAAGGCTGGATCTTCACAGAATGGGACGGCAACATCGAGGGATACCTCAAGACGGTGGCGGACCAGATCGCGGACTTCGTGAATCGTTACGAAGAGCGATTCCACGAGCGGCCTGACCCGTTCAGCCTCTTTGCGGAAGCCGAGTGGAAGGGGAAGGCATTCTTCCAATTGGACACTCTGAGAATGTCCACCGAGATGAAAATCGTGGTGTGGCGAGTCCTCGTGGTGGGGTACGACATCGAGGGCATTCTGTTCGAGTACAAGCGGGCCCGGCCGCCGAAGCTCAAGGTGAGTCTATCGCACCCCGAGGGCCCCGAGGACGCAGAGGAACACGACTGCCAAGGCGTATGGGATTTCACGGCCTTACGCCACTTCGGCCCGGCAGGATACGGCGACAAGAGCCTGCTCTTCGGCGGCTACTATCCCTTGCGTCGCTGATCAAGCAGGAGCCAACGATGAAAGTCAACCTTTCGAACCAGGTGGCGTTGGTTACCGGCGCTGCGCGTGGCATCGGCCAAGCCATCGCCGACGCCTTCGCTGCCAACGGCGCCCGTGTCGTCTACAGCGACATTGATTTGCCCGGTGCGAAGGAAGCCGCTGCTCGCACCCCCGGGTCCCGGGCGCTTGCCCTCGACGTGAGCGACGCCGGCCAGGTCGATGCCGTCCTGGCCGAGATCGTCCGCGACATGAGCCGACTCGACATCGTCGTGAACAATGCCGGCGTCAACACGATGGCGCATCGCGTCCCCATCGACCAGTTCCCGATCCCGGAATGGGACCGCATCGTGAAGGTCGATCTCGACGGCGTCTTCCTCGTCAGCCGGGCCGCGGCGCAGATCATGGTCAAGCAGAAGGCCGGCCGCATCATCAATATCGCATCCATCGCCGGGCTGGTGCCGCTGCGCCTGCAATGCGCCTTTGTGGCGGCCAAGGCGGGCGTCGTCAACCTCACGAGGGCGATGGCCCTGGAACTGGGGCCGCGCGGCGTCCTCGTCAACTGCATCGCGCCGGGGTCGATCCTGACGGACGGCACCCGCAAGCTCTTTTACGACCCAGATGGTAGCTTTCGCGCCAACGTGCAGCAGATGCTGGCCCATGTCCCGCTGGGGCGGCCCGGCACCCCGGAAGAGATCGCCCACGCCGCCCTGTTCCTGGCCGCGCCCGAGAGCAGCTACGTCAACGGCAGCATCCTGACCGTGGACGGCGGCTGGACGGCGGGGTACACGCGGGAGTTCTGACACCCGCCGCGGCGGGAAGCCGTTCCTTCTTCCCATGTGCTAGAACTAAGGGTATACATCCGGGCCTCGTGTCCCTGGAGGCGCTCCCCGTATGCGCTGGTCGATCGTCCGCCTCATCTGGGCCCGGGAGCTGCGCGACCAGCTCCGCGATCGGCGCACCGTCTTCATGGTCGTCGTCCTCCCGCTGCTCCTCTATCCGATCCTCGGTTTTGGACTATTGCAGTTCGCCCAGGGCCTGGGCCGGCAGCAGAGCGTCATCGGCGTGGTTGGGGTCGAGAATCTGCCGCCCACGGACGTTCCCCCCCGCCGCCCACACCGGCCGAGGCGGCTGCCTGGTTCGCTGCGGCACCGCTGCGTCCCGGCGGCATCGACCTGATCGCCGGCGCCGCGGCCCGCGGTCATGTCGATGGCCTCATCCGCGGCACTGGTTACCCGCCGCTGGTGAAGGCCGAGGACGGCACCTTCCGTATCCCCGCCCAGTACTTGGAGATTCCCGAAGCGGCCGATACCCTCACCATCCGACCGCTGGAGGCCCCCGACGCTCTCGCTCCGGGCTGGCTGGCCGCCGTGGATCGCACGCCGCTGGCGAGTAAGCAGGTCGATCTTCTCCTGGCGATTCCGCCGGATTTCACGGCCCGGCTGGAGCGCGGCGATCACCCGGCACTCCACCTCCTCTCTCGCGAAGGGGACGATCGCTCGCGCCTGCTTAATGGCCGGGTTCATTACGCCCTGGGCCGGTGGAAGCAGCGGCTGAAGGAGTTGCGCCTGCTTCGTCGCGGCCTGCCGCCGGACTTCGACGACGTTTTCACCATCGACAATCCGGAGCGAGCCAAGGCGCCGGCGCGCGGATGGCCGAGGGGCTGTTCGAGATGCTGGTGCGCGTCTTTCCGTTCATGCTGGTGATGTGGTCGCTGGCCGGGGCGCTCTACCCGGCTGTCGATTTGTGTGCCGGCGAGAAGGAACGCGGCACGATGGAGACGCTGCTCATCACGCCGGCCAGCCGCGAGGAAATCGTCTGGGGCAAGTTCCTCACCATCTGGGTCTTCAGCGCTGGCACCACGCTGCTCAACCTGGCCAGCATGGCGATCAGCACCTGGCAGTTCAGCAGCATCTTGCCCGGCGAAGCGCTACGGCCGGCTCCGCTGCTGTGGTGCGTCGTGCTCCTGGTGCCTACTTCGGCCTTCTTCAGCGCCCTGTGCCTGGCCGTCGGCGCGTACGCTCGCTCCTCGAAGGAGGGGCAGTACTACCTGATGCCGCTCTTCCTGCTGTCGATGCCCCTGATCTTCCTGACCCTGGCCCCAGGCGTCGAATTGAACGCGCTGTATAGCATGGTTCCGCTCACTGGCGTGGCCTTGCTGCTCCAGCGGCTGATGACAGCGACGTTAGCCGAGCAGATTCCCTGGCTCTACTTCGTGCCGGTGCTGGCGCCGATCATCTTCTATAGCTGGTTGGCGTTGCGCTGGGCCATCGAGCAGTTCAAGCGCGAGGAAGTGCTGTTCCGCGAGGCCGAGCGGCTGGACATCGCTCTCTGGCTGCGGCGGCTGTTCCGCGACAAGGAGGCGACGCCCTCGACCGCGATGGCATTCCTCTGCTTCGGGCTGGTCCTGGCCCTACGCTGGTTGTCGCTGGGGCTGGGACCCGCGCTGAGCCTGGTGCAACGGAGCGGCATCGGCTTGCTGGCGTTCATGGCCGCCCCGCCGGTGCTCATGGCCCTCCTGTTGACCCGTCGGCCAGCCGAGTCGCTGGCCCTGCGCCGGCCCACTTTCAAAGCCATGCTGAGTGCCGTGCTCCTCGCAGGCTTGTTGCTCCTGCCGCTCATGGAGTTGACGCGCTATGCCCTGCGCCAGTTCCCCGAGGTGGAGGAGTTGCTGCGGCAGCATCACCCGTTCGCGCAGGCCCTGGAGCAACTCCGCGAGAATGCCCATGACGACCTGTGGGGCGCCCTGGGCGTGGCCGCCACCTGCATGTTGGTCTTCGCCGCTCTGCCCGCCGTGTGCGAGGAATTGGCTTTCCGCGGTTTCATCCTGACGGGCCTGCGGCGGCGCTTTCGCATCGGGACGGCCATCCTGATTTGCGGCTTCCTTTTTGCGGGCTCGTACATGAATGTCTTCCTGTTCCTCCCAAACTTCGTGCTTGGCCTTCTCTTGTGCATCCTGACGGTGCGCGGGGGCAGCATTCTCCCGGGCATGGCCTATCGCCTCATTCAGAACAGCCTGCTTGTTGGGCTGATCTGCGCCGACCAGTTCGGGGCCGTGCCCGAGGTCCTGACAACCCCGCTGGTGCGTTTCATCATCGAGGCTCTCTGCGTCAGCCTGGCCGCCCTGGTCATCTGGCGCCTGGTCCGCCCGGCACCGGTCAAGACCGCGGCAGCGCTGGTCCCACCGCCCGTGCCGGCCGAGGCCGCCTGCTCCTGAACGCCTCAGGCGGCATGCGGTTTGCAACCTGCACTCTGGCCCACCCGGCGACCGAGGAGAGGGCCATGCCCGAACTGCCTCCCGAAACCCGCACGTTCTATCGCGAGGCCATGCGTTCCCTGGACGAGGCCGGCGTGCCGTTCCTCGTCGGTGGTGCCTACGCCCTGCAGAGCTACACGGGCATCGAGCGGCACACGAAAGATTTCGACGTGTTCGTCCGGAAGGACGATAGCCGGGCGGCCCTGGCCGCGCTGGCTGCCCTCGGCTGCGCGACCGAGCTGACCTTCCCGCACTGGCTGGGCAAGGCTTACCGAGGCGACAACTTCGTCGACGTGATCTTCTCCTCCGGCAACGGCGTCGCCCCGGTGGACGACCAGTGGTTCGAGCATGCCCGCGCCGCCACGGTCCTGGGCCATGAAGCCCGGGTGGTGCCACCCGAGGAAATCATCTGGCAAAAGGCCTACATCCAGGAGCGCGAACGCCATGACGGGTCAGATATCGCCCACCTGCTTCGGGCCTGTGGCCGCGACCTCGACTGGCCGCGTCTCCTCTCCCGCTTCGGACCCCACTGGCGCGTGTTGCTGAGTCACCTCATCCTGTTTGGTTTCATCTATCCCTCCGAGCGGAACCGGGTGCCGGAATGGGTCATCAATGACCTGCTGGTGCGCCTGCAAGCGGAGGTGGTGAGCCCCCCGCCGGACGATGGCGTCTGCCAGGGGACGCTCCTCTCGCGCGAGCAGTACCTGGTTGACATCGACCGCTGGGGCTATCGCGATCCCCGGGCCCGGCCGGAGGGGGCACTGACGGCGGCGGACATCGACCAGTGGACGCGGGCCATCGTGGACCTGCCGTCGCCGGCAGCGGGCCATGTGGCGGAGCTGGATCCGATCCGGCGCTAAAGCGAGCGGCGGGAGTTAACCTACCCTCGGGGGGAAATGCGTTTCTGAGCAAATTGCTGGGCAAACTCGCCACACCCCCCTCCCCACATCGGTGGATACAGGGATGACATGTGCTGCCCGACGCCTAAATGGATCCGCATCCCCCAAGGCGAGCGGCTCCGCGCTGGAGTGGGACCCGGGGGGCGGAGGCGCCGGCCCCAGCGCCATTCTGTGCCGGTTTCACTTGCCGGCAACAAATCGGCCCTCTCCGGCTCGTATGCCCTCGCATCGTCGCCACAATCCCCGTGCGGAGGGCCTCCCCATGCCAGCTACTGCCGTTCCGTTCACCACTCCCGATGGCCGACTCAGGGGCTGGAAGACCCGGGTCCCTGGAGGGCGTCCGCTGGCCACGCCGGCCATCGTGGCCGGCCGCATCTTCCTCGGCGGCGGCTTCGGCAGCCACGAGTTTTACGCCTTCGATGCCCAGCACGGCCAGCTCCTCTGGCAGTACCAAACACACGACGATGGACCCACCGCCGCGGTCGTCGCCGACGACCTGGTCGCCTTCAACACCGAAAGCTGCGAGCTGGAGGTGCTGACGGTAGAGGGGCGCCCGGTCTGGAAGAAATGGCTGGGCGATCCGCTCATGAGTATGCCGGCCATCGGCGACGGCCGCATCACCATGGCCTACCCCGATAGCCGCGGCGACCGCCGGCACTACCTAGCCTGCTTCAACCTGCGCGACGGCGAACAGCACTGGGCCCGGCCCATCGGCGGCGAAATCATCACCGCTCCCATCCTGGCCGCCGGCCATGTTTACCTGACCACCCTCGATGGTACCGTTTCCTGCTTCCGGCAGGCGGATGGCGCCCCGGTCTGGCAGGACCAGAAGCTCGCCACCTCGGCCCCGGCGGTCTGGAATGGGCAATGTTTCTTCAGCCGGCGTGAGGAGACGACGCTCCATCACGAGGGGGAGGCGGTACCGCAGCACACCGAATCGCTGGCCTACTGCGACTATGCCGCTCCGGCCGCCACCGCCACGATGGGCAGCACCACGCAGGATGCCGACTACCTCGACTACAGCAAGCGCAGTGCCCGCTCGCCGCGCGAGAGGGCCCACGTCAGCTCCGACAACACCGTCGGCTTCGGGTACAGCAAGGGGGACGCCAAGATCGAGCAGGCTCGGCGTCACCTCGGGCACGGCACGGTGGCCGGCATCTGGTCGTACCAGGGATCGAAACCGTTCCTGGCCGGCGGGCGTCTGTATACGCGCCATGGGCGACACGCTCAAATGCGTCGATCCGGCGGGCGAATCGGTCCTGTGGCAGCGCCCCTGCACCCGCGCGGTCCCGGCGATCCGGAGCTGCTCGACAGCATGGTGACGCCGCCGGCGCTGGTCAACGGCAAGGCGCTGGTCGGCACCAGCAAGGGCGAGCTGATCTGCCTCTCGGCGGCTACCGGCGAGCGCCTCTGGAACGTGGACGTTGGCGAGCCAATCCTGTTTCAGCCGGCCGTGGCCCGCGGACGCGTTTACGCCGGCACCTACGCCGGCAGCCTCGTCTGCCTCGAAACCGGCGATGAGAAGGACGATGGCTGGCTGATGTGGGGCGGGAACCCGGGGCACAATGGGCAAATCGCATAGGTCTAGCCGCCGCCCTGCGGGCGACGCCTCCGGAGCGCGCGCAACTCCTGGGGCACTCGAAACGCGCCGCCCTGCGGGCGGCGGCTAAACGGACCCTCAATTCGCATCCCGTCACTTGGGTTGGCAAATCTCGTGCACTCGGTGTAAAATCCCTAGCCGACGGAACTCCGGGAGGTCACGGAACGACCGGATCCTCCCAACGGAACGAAGAGGCGGCCTGTCCGCCCTGTCCCCAGAGCGGGAGGTACACCGGAATGCCCCGGTCAGCTCGAATCGGCCTGACGCTGCTGACCCTGCTTGCGCTCCCCGCAATGGCGGTGCGCGCCCAGGGTCCCATAAACGAGCGGCCCGAGCCGTTCACGCCCGCCCACCCCGAAACCCGCGAAGAACTCAACCGGCGTGAGGCGGTGAAGCTTTACGGACTGGGCGCTTTCCACGAGCACAACAACCGCCTCCTGGCCGCGGTCCACGCCTACGAAGAAGCGGCCCATCTCGATCCTGAAGCGGCCCCGCCCTACAAGGCGCTGGTGCCGCTTTACCTCGGCCTCGACCGCCTCGACGACGCCCTGGCCGCCTGCAAGAAGGCGGTAGACCTCGATCCAGGCGATTATGAGACCTGGCACCTGTACGCCCGACAGTTGCGGGTCCACGACCGGCCCCGGGAAGCCGCCGACGCCTTCGCCCGTGCCCTCGCCTGCCCGGGATTGAAGGAGCATCCCGAGCTGCACGTGCAGATCGCCTTCGACCTGGCCGTCGTCCAGGAAAGCCTGTCCGACTGGCCCAAGGCGGAGGCGGCTTATCTGGAAATCGTCAAGGTCCTCGATAACGCGGCCGCCCTCGACCTGGAAAACGACCTCAACACCAGCGAGATCGCCACCCAGGCGGCGGAGACCTACGAACGGCTGGGCCGGGTATGCCTGCGGGCCGATCAGCACGAACGGGCGCGGGACTACTTCCAGAAGGCGCACGACCGCGTCAAGGCGAAGGACCCGGCGCGGGCCCGGCGGCTAGCCTACAACCTGGCCGAGCTGCACCTGGCCCGTGAGGAATGGGAGCCGGCGCTGGCCGGGCTGGATGAATACCTGGAAGCCCTGCCCCAGGGGATAGAGGCCTACCAGGCCAAGATCAAGGCGCTGCAGAAGCTGGGACGCGGCAGCGAGGTGGTCCGCCTCATGGAAACCTATGTCCTGCGCGATCCGCAGAACGCCGGCCTCAAGCTGCTCTATGCCGAGCATCTCGGCGCCGCCGGGCATTTCGAGGCCGCCGAGCGCATCTACAAGGAAATGGCCCGGACGACCGCCTCCCCGGAGGTCTACCGCGGCCTGTTCCAGCTCTACGCCGGCGCCAAGCCGCCCCGTTTCGACCGCCTGGTGACGCTCCTGGACGAAAACCTGGGGGCGGCCGCCGGCAAGAAGGAGAACGAACCGGGCGACGGCGACGCCGCGGCCCGTGCCCGGGGCATGCTGGTGGTGCTCCGCCAGGATGCCGGACTGGTCAAGGGGCTGATGCCGGTTGTCCAGGAGAAGCTGACGCGCAACGAGCCGCTGAACTCGTCCACGTGCTACTTCCTGGGCGTGCTGGCGGCGCGGGCGAGCCAGTTCGACGCCGCCGAACAGATCTTCCGGCAATGCTTGGCCAACAACCAGCGCGACCCGCGGTTAGTGCAGACCGAGTCGGAGGTGTACCAAGGTCTGCTGCGTGTACTCCGTCAGGCCCACAAGTACCAGGCGATTGTAGACGTCTGCCGCGAGGGTTTGCAGCACTCGCGCGGCACGCAGCCCTTCTTCTTCCATGAGAACGCGGCCCTGGCGCTGGCACGACTGGGCAAGTTGGCCGAAGCGTTGAAAGAGGTCGATGCCGCCGTCGCCGCCGCCACCGACCCCGCCAACCGCCTCGCTTGCCGCGCCACGCGCGTCCGCATCCTGATGCAGGCCCAGCGCTACGACCAGGCGGCCAAGGAGTGCAAGGACCTGCTGAAGGATTATAATAATCCGGAAGAGGTTCGCGAAATCCGGCACACCCTCTCGGTGGTCTACTCCGCCGCCCGGGAGTACGACAAGGCCGAGGAGCAACTGCGGCTGCTGCTGACCGCCGACCCCAACGACGCTACCGCCAACAACGACCTTGGCTACGAGTGGGCCGATCGGGGGAAGAACCTGGAAGAAGCCGAAAAGCTCATCCGCAAGGCCCTCGACCTGGACCGCAAGCAACGCCTGACCGGCACGGCCCTGGACAGCGAGTCGGATCAGGACACCGCGGCCTACGTCGATAGCCTGGGCTGGGTCCTGTTCCGCCGCGGCCAGTACGAGGCGGCCCGCAAGGAGATGGAGAAGGCGATCACCCTGCCAGACGGGGCCGATGACCCGGTCGTCTGGGACCATCTGGGCGACGTCTGTGCCCGTCAGGGGGACAAGGCCCGCGCCAAGGAGGTCTGGAGCAAGGCCGTCGGACTGTACGAAGGCGGTGGCGAACGACAGCCCGACGAACGTTACAAGGAAATCAAGCAAAAACTCAAGCTCCTGGAGCGAAAGTAGTTTCCGAGCCGGAAGCGTGAGCGACGGATGGTTCTAACCGTCGCTTACGCTTCCGGCTCGTCAAAGCCATGCACCAATTGAGGAGAAGCCATGTCAGGCCATTCGCACTGGGCCACCATCAAGCACAAGAAGGGGGCGATCGACGCCAAGCGTGGCAAGCTGTGGAGCAAGCTCAGCCGGGCCATCATCATAGCCGCCCGCCACGGCGGCGGTGATCCCAACATGAACCTCAAGCTGCGCTACGCCATAGACAAGGCCCGCGCCGTCTCCATGCCCAAGGACAACATCGAACGCGCCATCAAACGCGGCACCGGCGAGATGGAAGGCCAGCAGTTCGAGGAGTTGACCTACGAGGGCATCGGCCCCGGCGGCGTCGCCGTGCTGGTCGATGTGCTAACCGACAATCGCAACCGCACCGCCGGCGAGGTGCGCAAGATCTTCGAGCGCTCCGGCGGTAAAATGGGGAGCGCCGGCAGCGTTCACTACCTCTTCGAGCGCAAGGGCATCTTCGGCATTCCCGCTGCCGGGCTGGACGAGGACACGCTCATGGGCATCGCGCTGGATGCCGGTGCCGACGACCTGAAACGGGCCGGCGACGCCTTCGACATCACCTGCGACCCGACCGTGTTCAATCAGGTCAAGGAAGCCTTGGAGAAGAACAACCTCACCCCGACCCTGGCCGAGATCACCCAGCTACCGAAGTCGGCGCACGACGTGGACGCCGAAATCGGCGCCCGCATCCTGCGCCTCATGGACGCGCTGGACGATCACGATGACGTGCAGAATGTGTACTCGGATATGAACATGACGGACGAGATCATGGCGGAGGCGAGCAAGGTGTAAAGCGAGCGGCAGGTGATAATCTCCCCTCGCCCCCGTACTCGGGGAGAGGGGTTGGGGGTGAGGGGGCGAACCTCGCGAAACCAGAACCCCTCACCCCCGACCCCTCTCCCCGGAGTACCGGGGCGAGGGGAGGATAAGTCCTGCCGCTCGCCTAATGCTCTGCCGGGAATTGCCTCCGGCCTCAGAGGCACCGGAGGTGCGGTATTTGTTCGTCGCCGGTGTTGCGCTATGATGAATGATCAGGCGCAGGCTGCACCTCGAGGGAGTTCCTGACCGTGAAACCCGCTGAGGTAGCGGTGTTCGAGGCGGAACGAATCCCCGGTCCTGACGGGGCGGTCGAGAAAGGTGACGCCCCGCTATCTGAGTCCGACGCGATCCGACGGCTACAAAGACTGGAAGACATCGTCGTGTGCGGCGGGCAAAGGCGATCCAATCGGAACAAGGCCCGCGAGTTGATGACCGCCGCGTTCGGCGGGTTTGAGGAGGACGAGCCACATCAGGGCCGTATGGCTCTGCCGCACTTTCACCCGCCAAGCCGCACGCCCGAAGGGGTTCACGCTTTCTTCGAGGCCCCGCCCAGGCACGCGAGGAAGGGTAAGAAATGAAGTACTTCACACCGGAACTACTGGCCCGTTGCCGTTCGCTGGACGACGACGTGGCCGATGCGGCCGCTGAAGAGTGGGAGCAAGCGGTTGCCGCTTACCGTCTGCACCTTCGGGCCATCCGCCTTCGGTTTCCTCAGGGAGTTCGCCGCCTTCTCTCTTCTGTCTCGCTACACGACGCGAAGATGCTCACCATTGCTCGCGGCAAGAGACAACCCTGGTTTGGCATGTGGTTACAGCCTGAAGGCACGGCAGCCCAGCCTGGGGAGGTGCTGGAGTTGCGTTATCTTGTCGTGGCGGGGCCTCATGGCGGGTTGGACGTCAAAAAGCATCCTCAGCTCAAGAAAGCGAACCCGGGCCCGGATTGGGTTCTCTACGATGAATTCAACCTGGATGAAGAACGAGCCTTCTTCACTCATTCCCTGCTGCTCACGGACGGTCACGAAGTCGAGGTCCGCTTTCATAACCTCCGTGTGCGCCGCCTGAACGAAGTCCGCCTTTCGCCGCTCGACCTACCAGAGGGGGAGCGCACCTGGCCGTTAGTCGAGGCATGAAAGTCCGGTCATGGACGATCGGCCTTACCCACCCATACGGCCTACTTCCGCGCCACAATCAAGCCCGCCAGGTAATGCACCGCATCCCCCTGTGCCTTCGCCACCTCGGCAAACGCCCCGAAGTCGCCGGCGCGTTGACACAATTCCAGCACGCCGGGGCAGCTCAGCTGGCGGGCGTCGGCCGTGGTCAGATGCTTCCAAGCCGCCGCCAGCGCCTCCTGCGAGCGCCCTAGCCGTAACAGCAAGTTCACCAGCACCTGGGCCGGATAAGTGCCGACGGTTTCCGGATCGGCATTGTCGGCCTTCGCCCGGAAGTGGGCCAGCCCCTCCTCCACCTGCTCCCCCGCCAGGATCGACAGGTAGACGCCGTAATCCCGATACAGATCGTCGAACGGCGGATCGGAGTTGTAGTGAAACTGCTTGGGGATCAGCTCGCCGTAAGCGCACAGCTCGCGAGCCAGGTTCAGCTCCTCGCCGGCATCGAGCTGGATGCTCATCTGCACCACAGAGGAGAGGTGCGAGACATCGATGTGCGCGAAGCCGTCGGCGAAGAGCGGCTTGTGCGCGGCGAGGAGCTCCCGGATCGACGGATAGTCGGCATCATGGGCTACCGGCTGGCCTTCCTGGCGTTCGATGTCGGCCAGCAGTCGTTCACGCAGCTCGGTGTAGAGGGCGCGGACCAGCCGGCCGACGCAATACTTCTTCACCTCGGGCGGGTGCGGCAACTCCTGGCTGCCCAGGGTGGTGATGGCGTTGCAGATGCCGTAGCGCCCCAGGATCCAGTCGAACCCCTTCTGGGGGGCCAGCCCCTCGTAAAAGGCCAAATGGACCAGCGGCTGCAGGTCCTCGTCCTCGGTGGGGGTGTGGGCGGTCAGGGCCTGGGCTACCGGTTCCGGCTCGCCGAGCATGCGGAAGTAGAACCAGGCCTCGGCCAGCTGCCCCTCGTCGAGATAGAGCCGGCCGACGCGCCGGCCGGCTTCGCGGATGGCTTCCTCGTAGGGGGCATGGACGGCGGTGGGCAAGTCGGCCGCGGGGCCGGTGGGAATCGGCAGCACGCCCAGCTCCTGGCGGCGCTTCATCAGCAGGGCATAAAAGAGACTGCGATAGTCTTTGTCTTCGCGCAGGCGCTCGCACAGCCGGTCGATGGCCGCGGCAGGACCGCTGTCGCGCAGGGTGCGCTCGAGTTCGTCGAGGGTGGCGGGAAGCATGATTATGCCCTGTCGGAGGGTGGAGGCAAGCGGGACGGCGGGCACGCGGCATACCGGGCTAACTTCTATTCTCCAACTTTAGCCCGCCATCTTCAACGGCGCCTACAATGGCGCCATGAGCAGGACCCTGGAGCCCGGGATCGCCCCCCTTGCCGCGACTGTGCCGCTGGTCGAGGAGCTGACGCCCGCGCCCGATCCGTGGGAGGCCGCCCAGCGGCTGGCCGGCCGCCCGCACCTGCTCTTCCTCGACAGCGCCGCCCCCGATTCGCCGTGGAGCCGCTTCTCCTTCGTCAGCGCCGATCCGTTCGACTGGATCAACACACGCGGGAGCGACGAGAATCCCTTCCCGCGCCTGGCCGACCGCCTGGCCCGCTGGCGGATGGAAGCGGTGCCCGGCCTGCCTCCGTTCCAGGGGGGAGCGGCGGGCCTATTCGGGTATGACCTGTGTCACCATATCGAGCGTCTTCCCTGGCCGGCGCACGATGAGTTCGCGCTTCCGGACCTGGCCGTTGGCCTCTACGACTGGGTGCTCGCTTTCGACCATCGCGCCAGCCGGAGCTGGCTGATTTCGACCGGGTTGCCCGAGCGCGACCCGCTCCGGCGCCGTCGCCGGGCCGCCCTGCGCTTGCAGGCGGCACACCGCTGGCTGCGGTCCGACTCCGTTGCGTCCGCGTTCCCTCCAGGCCTTCCGCTTCCCGCGGCTCGACTGTGCCCGCAGCACCCCTCGCCGCTCCTCCCTAACCTGACCAGCACGTTTGACCACGATGGTTACCTGGCGGCGGTGCGCCAGGCCATCGAGTACGTCCACGCCGGCGACTGCTTCCAGGTCAACGTGGCCCAGCGGCTGCTGCACCCGGCGACGTTGGCCCCGTTGGACCTATACCGCCGGCTGCGCGAGCGCAACGCCGCCCCGTTCGCCGGCCTGCTCGACCTGGGAGACGCGGTGGTGGCCAGTGCCTCGCCGGAGCGATTCCTGCGCGTCGAGGACGGCGCGGTGGAGACGCGGCCGATCAAGGGGACCCGGCCACGCGGCCGCACGCTGGACCAAGATCGCGCCGCGCCGCCGAGCTGCTCGGCAGCGCCAAGGACCGGGCCGAGAACATCATGATCGTCGATCTGATGCGCAACGACCTGGGCCGAGTCTGCCAATATGGCACGGTGGGCGTGCCGGAGTTGTGCCGGCTGGAGTCGTATCGCACGGTGCACCACCTAGTGTCGGAGGTGCGTGGCCGGCTGCGGGACGGTCTGGGACCCATCGACCTCTTGAAAGCCGCCTTCCCCGGCGGGTCGGTCACCGGGGCCCCGAAGGTGCGGGCCATGCAGATCATCGCCGAGCTGGAGCCGACGGCCCGCGGACCCTACTGCGGCTCCCTCGGCTACCTCGGCTTCGACGGCAGCATGGACACGAACATCCTCATCCGCACCTTTACCGTGGCCCGCGGCTGGATCCAGTTCCCGGTCGGCGGCGGCATCGTCGCGGACTCCGACCCAGAAGCAGAGTACCAGGAAACGCTGCACAAAGCGGAGGGGTTGGTGCGGGCACTGCGTTAAGGCCGGCCGACGCTTGCGTGACCGATCACATGCCCACGGACTGGTGAGGGAGAGAACCATGAGTGACATTGCCCCGGTGCCAGCGGACCTCGAGCGAAGCTACGAGCGCATCAAATCCATTTTGACCGAGGCACGCAGTCGTGCGTTCCAGGCAGTCAACACACTCATGGTTGCCGCCTACTGGGAAATTGGGCGGACGATCGTGGAACAGGAGCAGCACGGCCAACAACGAGCCGATTACGGCAAACAACTCGTCGTTGGGCTATCGAAACGCCTAACCTCTGAGTTCGGCAAGGGATTCGACCGCACCAACCTCCAGCAAATGCGGGTGTTTTACCTCACCTTTCCAATTCGCGACGCACTGCGTCACGAATTGTCCTGGACGCATTACCGCATCCTCCTGCGCGTCGAAAAGGCCGAGGCCCGCCAGTTCTACGAAGTTGAGGCCGTCAACGCCCGCTGGTCCACGCGCGAGCTTGAGCGACAAGTTCATTCCCTCCTGTTCGAGCGGTTGGCCCTCAGCCGTGACAAGGAGGGAGTGATGGCACTCGCCCTCAAGGGACAGGAAGTTCAGCAGCCGGCCGACCTGGTGAAAGACCCTTACGTCCTCGAATTCATCGGGTTACCGCCCGGCCAGCGCTACCTGGAGTCCGACCTCGAAGCCGCTCTTCTGGGCAAGCTTCACGACTTTCTGCTGGAGCTGGGCAAAGGTTTCGCCTTCATGGCGCAACAACAGCGCATCACCCTCGATGGCAAACACTACTTCATCGACCTGGTCTTCTACAACCGCCTGACTCGATCGTTCGTCCTCTTCGATCTGAAGGTCGGCGAATTGACGCATCAGGACCTCGGCCAGATGCAGATGTATGTCAATTTTTACCAACGGGAGCGAACCGCACCAGACGAGAACCCTCCCATCGGCATCATCCTCTGCACCGACAAGAGTGAGGCGATCGTCCGTTATACCCTGCCGGAAGGCAATAGCCAGATCTTCGCTTCGCGGTACAAGCTTTACCTGCCGACCGAAGAAGAACTGGCCGCGGAGATTCGGCGTGAACGTGAGGCCATCGAACTGCTCCAGCGCCTCCAGGGGAGCACACAAGGCTCATGATCCTCGAAGGCCTGGTCACCACCCTGTCCCCATCCGGCGCTGTCAACATCGCCCCGATGGGTCCGCGCGTCGAGGCCGAGATGCGTCGCTTCCTGCTGCGGCCCTTTCCCACCTCGCAGACCTACCAGAACCTCAAGCGGCACGGCGAGGGGGTGCTGCACGTCACCGACGATGTGCTGCTCTTGGCCCGCGCTGCCCTCGGCCCGGTCGAGCCGCTGCCGCCCATGCAGCCGGCCTCGGAGGTGCGCGGCCGGGTGCTCTGCGACGCCTGCCGTTCCTATGAGTTCCGGGTTCGCTCGATCGACGACCGCCAGGAGCGAATGCAGATCGAGGCGGAGGTGGTCCACGTCCAGAGGGTGCGCGATTTCTTTGGGTTCAACCGGGCCAAGCACGCCGTAGTCGAGGCCGCCATTCTCGCCACCCGCACCGATTTCCTGTCGCTGGACGACATCGAGGCCGAATACCGCAAGCTGGCCGTCATAGTGGACAAGACCGGCGGAGCGCGGGAACGCGAGGCCTTCACCTTGCTGCGGCAGCATGTGGAACAAGTCCGCCAGCTTCGGGAAGCGGCGGGCGTGGCTCGAGCGAGGAAGGCCGAATGATCCGCGTGACGGCACCCGCCCGGCTGCACTTCGGCCTGCTCAGTCTGCCCGCCGACGGTGTGGAGTTCTGGCCCGATTGCCACGGGGAGCCGACGCTGCCGGTCCGCCGGTTCGGCGGCGTGGGCTTGATGGTCGATGATCCTGCCTTGCGCTTGCGGGTCGAACGGGCGGCCGCATGGTCGGCCGAGGGCCCGCTGGCGGATCGCGCCCTGGCCTTGGCTCGGCGCTTCGCCGTCAGCTGGCCGGGCGGAACGCTTTCGCCCCATCGCCTGCTCGTCGAGGCGGCTCCGCCCTGCGCACTGCGGGTTCGGCACCGGCACACAACTCGGGCTGGCGGTGGCGCGGGCGCTGGCGCTCGCCGCCGGGCGACCCGATCTCGATGCCGTCGCACTGGCTCAGCGCACTGGCCGGGGATTGCGGTCCGCCCTGGGCGTGCACGGCTTCGCCCAGGGCGGGTTCCTGGTCGAGGGCGGCAAGCGCACGGAACTGGGGATCGCGCCGCTCCTCGCGCGCCTGGTCTTTCCCGAGACCTGGCGCATCGTCGTGGCCATCCCGCCCGTGACACCGGGGCGGCACGGCGATTCCGAACGCGAGGCCTTCCGCGACCTGCTCGCCCAGCATGTCCGGGCCGACCATGATGCCACGCTCTGCCGCCTTGTGCTTCTGGGAATGCTGCCGGCGCTGATCGAGCAGGACCTCGACGCTTTCGGCGAGGCCCTCCACGATTTCAACGCCCGCGTCGGCGAGATGTTCGCCCCGGTCCAGGGCGGAACCTACGCTGGTCCCCGCGTGACCGAGCTGGTCGCGTTCCTGCGTGCCCAGGGAATCCGCGGCGTGGCGCAGAGTTCCTGGGGACCCGCGGTGGCGGCTGTGGCCGCCGATGCGGGCCAGGCCGAGCACCTGGTCCGCCTGGTGAGACGGCAGTTCGCGCTCGATACGGAGGTATTCGTCACTCGGGCATGTAACGAGGGGGCGACAGTAAACGTCTGCACCTGACCCCTGGAGTTACCTCCGCCGTCCGGTTAGAATGCCGGACGCCCGCTCTCCTCATCGCCCCCGGCGGAGGTATCCGGCCCATGCCCGAGCAGAAATTCCTGACGCAGCCGCAGTCGTTCACCGACGTTAGCCGCGGCAACCCCCAGCCGCACAAGCTCAAGGGCGAGGCGCTGGTCAAGGCCCGCCTGACGCCGGAGACCTGGCGGCTCGAAATCGTCAGCGATGGCAGCACCCAGATCGACAAGCCGCACAAACTCGACGACAACACCGCCATCGATCTGCCGGCCCTCGAAGCGCTGGGCAAGAAGCACGGCATCCGCTTCTTGAAGGCGATGCAGTGCCTGAACATCGCCCAGCCGCTGGGCCAGGGATTGTGGGAAGGCGTGCCGCTGCGCGAGGTGCTGCGCCTGGTCGGCAAGGTCAACAACATTCGCCGCGTCTACTGGTCGGGCTTCCATAACGACGATCCCAAGCAGCTCTTTCAATCGTCGATGGGCTACAACCAGGTGATGGAGTCGCCGCCCGGCGACCTGCCGATCTTCGTCGCCTACCGCCTCAACGGCGAGCCGCTGTCGCTGGTCCGCGGCGGGCCGGTGCGCATGGTCGTCCCCTGGGCGCATGGGTTCAAGTCGATCAAATGGCTGCAGCGCATCACCCTGACCAACGACTACAAGACCAATGATACCTATGCCGAGGCCAACAACGATCCCGATTCGTACCTGAAGACGATGGCCCGCACCGACGACGGGCAGCAAGCGTTCAAGGCCGGCGAGCGCGTCCGGGTGACCGGCGTGGCGGTGGCCGGCTGGTCCGGCCTGAAGAGCGTGGAATACTGGGTCCGCCCCGAGACCGGCAAGCACGGGGCCCTGCCGCCGGACGACCCGGCCTGGGCCACCGCCAAATGGCAGCCGTGCCGCATCGATCCGTCGCCGGACGACTGGGCCAGCCAGTTGCCGGCTGGAGTCAAGCCGCAGGACGTGTGGGGCTTCGACCCGAAAACGGGCCAGCCCAGGCACTGGCCGATGCGCTACAGCGTGGTCCGCTGGACCGTGACCGTGCCGGACCTGGCACCCGGAGCTTACGAATTCCGGGCCCGGGCCGTGGACCTGAACGGCTACGCCCAGCCGGAGCCGCGGCCCTATCCCAAGTCGGGGCGGAATGAGATTCAGTACAAGCCCATCGTGGTGATGGCGTGAACGCATCCCGCTCCCAAGGGAACCGGTGCGGCGGCAACTCGGTCGCGAGAAAGGGCTCCCGATTCACGGCAGCGACGAGAGGGCCACAATGAAGGGGAATTGCGACTGGAGTTTTCTGACCAGCTTGTCATCGGCGGTCAGGAGTTCGCAATTCTCCTGCTCCGCCAGTGCCACGTAGAGGCAGTCGTAGACCCCTTGACGGTACTGCGACGAAATGTCGATGGCTCGCGGCGTGATCCGCCCAACCGGTTCCAAGCGCGGCGGCGTGGACAAAACATCCGACCAGAGGATCGCGGCCTGGCCGATTGCGATCTTGCCTTGCCGCTCCGCGCGGGTCAACGCGTGGGCAACCTCAACGGGGAAAACATCGGGAGCCAGCAGATCGTGAAGGGCGTTTCGATAATCATCGCGTAATTGCTTGGTCTTGCCGGAGTCGGGCTCGGCCAGGACCCACTTCAGCGCGATGTTGGAGTCCAGGACGTACTTCATTCCTCGCGACTCTGGCGAATCAGGTCGACGGCGATCTGGCGCACCCCGTACTGCCGCAGCAGCTGCTCTTGGACCTTCTCGGATCGCTCCCGGACACGCCGAGCGACCTCGGGAGACACGGGCCGGCCGCTGGCGATGGCCTCAGCCACGGCCTTCATGTCGTCGAGCAGGTCCGGCGGCGTGGCCGTGGCGGTTTCTGCGGTGTCCATAACGCTATTGTCCCGATGGCTGCATGACTGTCAACGCCAGAGCCGATTTGCGGTTGGAAGGCTGGCGGAGGCGGGCTCACTCCCCGGCCACACGCTCGCGCGGATCAATCCAGCGCCAGAGGATGACGCCGAGGAGGCAGAACACACTCCCCGGCGCAATGCCCGCCGGCCAGCCGAACGCCTTGGCAACCAGGGGCGTAAGCACCGGCGCCACCAGCCCGCCGGCATTGCCGCCGGTATTGCAGATGCCTGCCGCGGTGGCTGAATGCCGCCCGCCGAGTTCCACTGCGGTCGTCCAGGTCGGCGCTTCGACGGCGCCGCCGGCCCCCAAGGCAATCGAGAAGCAGACGATGATCCACTCCGGCTGCTGCAATGCCACACCAATCAGCAAGAACACGGCCCCGAGCAACATGCCGCCGACCGGCACGATGGCCCGTCCGGCTCGGTAGCCGTACACCCGGACCAGCCGGTCCGAGATCCACCCGCCGCATCCCATCCCCACGGCCATGGCCAGGAACGGAATGCCCGCGTACACCCGCCGGGTCTCCGGTGGCAGCTTGAGAACCTCCTCGAAGTAGTAGTCCATCCAGAAGAAAAAGAGATACTCGAAGTAGTTGACGGCGGCGTAACTTAACGTCAGGCAGACCAGGCTGCGATTCCCCAGGAGGCGGAGCCAGCCGCCACGCTGGGCCGCCGCTGGCGGGCCCGGGGCGTGATCCGCCGCAATGAGATCGCGCTCGCCGGGGTTGACGCGGGGATGCGACTCAGGACGGTCGGTCGCGTAAAGGGCCCAGACGATGGTCAAGAGCCCGGTGCCGACGGCCAGGATGAGAAAGGCTTGCGGCCACCGGAACCAGGCGATGAGCAAACCAACGACCAGGGAACTGCTGGCAATGCCCAGTGCGGCCGACCCCTGAACCAGGCCGTTGGCCCACCCCTGGCGCCGAAAGGGCACCCACAGCCCGACCACGTGAGCCGCGGCGGGGTACATCGGCGTGGCGAAGATGCCCATGAGCGAGCGGATCATTAGCAACAAGAGCAAGGGCATCGTCAGCGTCAGGCCGGCTATTCGCACTTCGGCCGGCAGTTGTTCGAGGAGCACCGGGCTGGCACCCACCAGCCCGGTCAGGGCGCCGAAGAGCGTCAGGCCAAAGCCCATGATCCCCAGCGTCGTCCGAGCGCCCCAGCGATCGCTCAGCCAGCCCCCCGGCGTCATGCACAACATGTACGTGATTAGGAAGATCGTGTAGACCCAGCCGATGGATACCGTGTCGATGTGGAATTGGTCCTTGATGGCCTCGACATAGGCCACCGGCATGCTCTTGCGCAGCAGCCAGCTGATGAAACTGAATGCCATCAGCAGCGCCACGATGCGCCAGCGCACCCAGGTGGGACGGACCTTGGCCGGATCGGCGACGCCATTCATGCTGCCTCCATCGCGGCCGTGCCGGTCACTGGCTGCCGGGGACTTGGGCGCCGGCCAGTCGGGCGTGCTGCGCCGCCCGGTTGCGGTCGCCCTTCTTCGCATAATAGTCGGCCAAAGCCTGGTGCGTCGGGCGGTGCTCGGGGTCGCGGCTCCAGGGCCCGGATCAGCCAGTCCACGCCCAGGCGGTCCTGGCCGAGGTGAAGAAAGATGGTGCCAATCTGATAAGGGACCGCGGGCCCGCTGGTGGGATGGGCGACCTCCGACTTGAGCAGGTCGTCGGCCTGCTTGTGCAGAGTGCGGTCGCGGGTGAACTTGTCCAGGGCGGTGGCGGCCTCCTTCTGGCGCCCCTGAACCCGCAGGCTTTCGATCAGGTTGTTCTGCGCCTCCAGGTCGGAGGGATCGACCTTGAGCGCCAGGCGCAGCCAGGTTTCCGCCTCCGCCGGCCGGTACTCTTGCAGCTCCAGCTTCCCCAGGTGGATGAGCAACGGCGTGTCGTTGGGGAGCCGCTTCACCGCGGCTTCGAGCAAGGGCCGAGCTTTCTCG
Organism: uncultured Planctomycetota bacterium; assembly: GCA_963827935.1. GTDB lineage: Bacteria > Planctomycetota > Planctomycetia > Gemmatales > Gemmataceae > DATFNV01. The sequence goes on from CAWHCN010000013.1 coordinate 120,528, forward strand.
GACTGACCCACCATGAACAGGCACCGGCCCAAGGCGGCCTGCACGTCCGCGCGGTCCGGATGCTCGCGCATCAGCAGCTCCAGGTGCGGCAGCGCGTCCAGCGGCATGGTCTTGTCCATGTACATATCGGCCAGCCGCAGCCGGACATCGACCAGGTCGGGCGCCAGCTCCACGGCCTGCTGGTAATCGTGCAGGGCGCCCTCGTGGTCGAGCAATTTCTCGACCACCCAGCCCCGGTAGAAATAGGCCTTGGCCACGCCGGGTCCACGCGGTGCCTCGGCAATCCACCGGTCCAGGGTTTCCAGCGCGGGGCGGAACCGCAGGTTGTGCATGTAGGCCCGGGCCAGGGTTTCCAGGATCAGCGGGGTGTCCGTGTGCTTCGAGTTGACGTAGGCCATCAGCTGCGGCTCGACCTGGTCCACTTCTCCTCTCTGGACCCGCATCAGGAGGAATTCGAGCTGGATGTCTTGGGTGGCCCCGTGTTCGAGCTTCAGGCAGCGCTGCAACTGGGCCTCGGCCCCGGGCAGGTCGCCGCCCAGGCGGGCCGCCCGGGCGGCCAGCAGGTGCACCCGGCTATTGAGCGGTCGGACCAACAGGCACAAGGCCAGATCGTTCTTGGCCTCGTCCAGCCGGCCCTCCCGCAAGGCGATCTGGGCCGAATCAGTCAGGTGGACGGCGTAGGTGTAGCCGCCGCCGGCAGAAGCCAGGAGGAGCAGCAGCAGGACGGCAACCGTGGTCCGCGGATGATCGCGGCTCGTCCGGCCGACGACGGCCAGCAGCATCGCGGCGCGAGAGGTCAACCGTCCCGCGTCCCGGTGCGCAGGACCGTCCAGGGGGCAGGCCCAGACCGATTTGGCGAGAAGGGGGAGCATCGGACGATCCCTCAACGCCGCGGATCTACGATCCGCGGCTAAACGACGGACTATGGCTCGCCTCGTTGTGGCACGGTCTCCTGACCGTGCCACTTCAGCTGACCGAAGGTCTCCATGCATCCACCGCGGATTCCGGGAGACCTTCGGTCAGGCCAGGTGACACGGTCAGGAGACCGTGCCACAACGGCGCGGTCAGGCCAGGTGACACGGTCAGGAGACCGTGCCACAACGGCGGCACCCAACGCCGCGGATCTACGATCCGCGGCTAAACGACGGACTATGGCTCGCTCACCTCGTTCACCGTGTTGACCATGTAACTCTTCAATTCCTGCGTCGCGCCGCCGGGCCAGGCGATGACCACGCGATCGATGTCCGGGTGGTCGCCCAGGCCGAAGTGCAGGGTGTGGGACGTTTGCGACAGGTAGCCGCCCGCGCCCTGCACTTGCCGCGTCAGGACCTGGTCGCCGCGGTACAGCCGCACCACGGCACCGACGGCATCGCGGCTGGTCTTCTTTTCGGGCCCCTCCTTTTTATAAGAGGTGCCGGTCAGGCGGAAGGCGATGAAGTTCTTGCGCGGGAACTCGTTCTTGAAGTAGTACGGCTGGTCGTTGAAGTTGTTCACCACCAGGTCAAGCCGGCCAACGCCGCGGAAATCGCCGGTAACGGCACAGCGCGACGAGCGGACCGCCGGGGACTTGCCAATGGCCTCGGCAAACTGCTCGCCGCGCGTCGGCGGCTCGATCCCCAGGGCGGCGGCCCGCTCCTGGAAGGTGCCGTCCCCCTGGTTCATCAACAGCTGGTTGGGCCAGTAATAGTATGGGTAACCCATCCCCGACGGGAGGAAGATATCCTCCCAGCCGTCGTTGTCGAAATCGCCGGTGGCGATACCCCAGGGCCAAAATGTCTCCAACCGGGCGCTGTCGGACACCTCCGTGAACTTGCCGGTACCCTCGTTGCGGTAAAAGGCGTTGCCGTACATCACGTCCTCCGGGCGATAGCCCATGCGACGTTCCAGGGCGCGGTCCTGTTCCACCTGGACCGGGTCCTGCTTCCAAAACGGGCCATAGCGGGAGTTGAACTTCTTGTGCTGGGTTTGCAAGGCCATGTCGAGAGAGGTGTGCCGCGGTCAACGCCCATCCACATGTCGGAGTGCATATCGACGATGTAGAGGTCGAGCCGGCCGTGGTTATGGGCATCGAAGACCCGGGTGCCGATCGCTCCCGAGGGGGTGCGGCCGAGGACCTCGCGGGTGACATCGGTGAAGGTGCCGTCGCCGTTATTCCGGAAAAGACGGGTCATACCGAACATGTTGGTGACCAGCAAGTCGATCCAGCCGTCGTTGTTGTAGTCGAAGACGGCCACGTCCCCGCCCCAGCCTTTCCCCTCCAGGCCCGCCTTTTTCGTCACGTCGGTGAAGGTGCCGTCGCGGTTATTGTGATAGAGGATGTTGTGCTCGATGGGGCTTTCGAGCAGGTGCTGGAAGTCCAGGGCGCCGGGGAAGTGATGGCCGTTGCCCTCCCGGTGGTCCTCGGTCCAGCGGGCGGTGTTGGTGACGAACAGATCGAGGTAGCCGTCGTTGTCGAAGTCGAAGAAGACGGCGGTTTGCGAATGGCCGATGTGGGTGAGGCCGGCCGCCTCGGTCGCGTCCTCGAAGGTGCCGTTTCCTTTGTTGCGGAAAAAGACGTTGCCGCCGCGGGTGGAGGTGACGTACAGGTCTTGCCGGCCGATGTTGCGGGTATCGCCGCAGGCTGCCGCCACGCAGACGCGGTCGCCCAGGCCGACGCCGGCCCGGTCGGTCCAGTCCTCGAAGGTGCCGTCGCCCTTGTTGCGGTACAGGGCGTTCTTGCCGAACTGGTTGCAGAAGTAGAGGTCCTCGCGGCCGTCGCCGTCGAAGTCGCCAACCGCCAGCCCGCAGCCGTGGTCGTACAGGTTGATCTTGAAGTTCTCTCCCTGCTCGCTGGCCAGGAAGTTCATGCGCCAGGTGATGCCCACCTCGTTGGCGGCCTCGCGAAACGGCCCCGCGTGCCCCTTGTCGGAACGATCGCGCAGGACCAGCCAGGCGACAACGCCAACCGCGCCGACGACGATAAAGCAGGCCAGGATCAGTGACACGCGGGAGGGACGCCAGAGAGACATGGGGAACTCGTTATCCGTTTCGGGGTGGCACGCCCTGAGGTACTCCGAAGGGCGTGCTGACAATCAAGCACGCCCTTCGGAGTACCTCAGGGCGTGCCACCCGGCCGGCGCCGCCCTCCGGGCGGCGGCTAAACATCTCAGGGAAATACCTGCCGATTTCGCGCGATCACCTTTTCCCAGTCGTCGTCATACAGGTTGGCATTCTGTCCGTACACCGGCACGGCGGGCAGCCAGAGGTCCGGGCGAAGCGGCGCCAGGCGATCCAGCGACTGGCGATACTGCTCGACGCTGCCGCCGGGCCCCGTGACCTCGCTCACCAGCCGCTCCCCCTCCGGCAGGCTCATCTTGGTCGGGATCCGGCCGGAAATCAGCACGCTCTTGCCGGCCCAGTGCAGCTCGTAGGCGACGGGCGACAGGCCCCGGCCGTCGAGCGGGATGGCTCGGCCGTCGAACCAGCCCTGCGAGGCCAGGTCCTCGGCAGCGAGCAGCTTGGTCCCTGTCGGGCAGAGCGGGCGAAGCGAATCCAGGGCGGCCCGCGCCGCCATCACCCGGCAGCCGCTCGGCTTGACCAGCGCCGCCAGTCCCGCCGTGGCCTCGGGGTCGGCCGCTGTCAGGAGTATAGCCGTCGGCTGCCGCCCAACCCAGCCCGCTTCCCGGAAGCGACGCGCCAGGAACTCGACCAGGCCGGCCCCGCCCGGAGCGTCGAACAGGAAGAGGTCCTTGCCCGTGTCCAAGGCATAGACGGCCCGGCCGCCGTGGTCGCCCAGGTAGCGAAGCCCCGGCCGCAGCTCCCGCGGCGTGCCGTCCAAGAACGGGGCCCCGTCCGCCTCGTACCGCGCCAGCAGCCGGGTCATCTCGGCGATCCCCTGGTTCAGCAAGGAGTACCAGCGCCCGGCACTCAGGTGCGGGCTCTGCGGGACCACGTCGCGCCGGGGATGGCCGGGCAGGACCAGGTCCGGCGCCGGCAACTCGCGCAGGCGCTGCAGCGAGGCCAGGTAGTCCTTCGCGCTGCCCCGATAGATAGGCGGCAGATACGCCGTGTAGGTCCCCAGGTTGCCGTCGCTGGGGTGCGTCAGCTTCAGGACCACGTCGCCGGTGAACAGGGCCCGCAGATCGGGGCGCTCCAGCAGGTAGCAGACGCTGCCCGGCGTGTGCCCCGGCGTGGCGATCACGGAGAAGCGAGCCTCGCCGAACGCCAGGACTTCGCCGCCCTTCAGCTCCACGTCCACGGTGGTCGGGTGCAGGCTCGCCGTGGGCATGCTGAAGATGCTGAGGAAGGCCTCGGGGGGCCGGCCGTCGCGGAGCGGTTGGCAATCGCCCTGGCCGGCGTAAATGCGGGCCCCGGTTCGCGTCCGCAGTTCCTGGGCTCCGAGGCTGTGGTCGGCATGAACGTGCGTCAGCAGGATGGCTCGCAGACGGCCCAGGTCGAGGCCGAGGCGGCCGAGTTGTTCGATCAGGGTGGCGGCCGAGGCTTCCGTGCCGCTGTCGATCAGAACCAGGCCGTCGGCGGTATCGACGGCGTACACGGCGGCGGGCGACGACTGCCCCAGCAGGTAGACGCCGCGCACAGCGCCACCGGAGCCGCGACCAGGGCCCGCGCCGCGCCGGCTCCCGGCCGGAGTCCGCAGGAGCAGCGGGGACCGGGGCGCTCGGGCTGGAGCCTCCGCGCGGCACGCAGACCTGGGACAGCCAGAGACCGACGGCCGCGGCGACCAGCAGCGCCAGCCCCGCCAGAGTTCGCCTCGGCCAGCGGACGGCTCGGATCATGGGTCGTTCAGATGGGATGGCACGCTCTGACGAGGGTGGCACGCCCTGAGGTACTCCGAAGGGCGTGCCGCACTGACTGCACGCCCTTCGGAGTACCTCAGGGCGTGCCACCCGACGGGCCGGTTGCGGTTTCGCTCAATCCTTGAGCTCGATCTCGAACGAATTCTTCCCCTTGGTCACTGTCACCTTGTAATCGCTGGTGCTGGCGTCGCGGTACTTGGTCGGGATCTTGACGTAGGCCCCTCCGCCGTTGTCCTCGTGGCCTGGGGGCACCGGGCTGGAGCCGCCCGGGCCCGGCTTGCGGCCGTCTACCTCGGGGCCGTTCTCCATCGCTTTCCCACGCGCGCCCCCATAAACGGGCCCGGCCTTCCGGTTGCGGTTTGCGGAGTCCGTTTCGACTGTAACCGTCATGGGCCCCTCGGGAACGTCGGTTATGGTAAACGTGCCGTCCGGCTTGATGCCCCCGGGATAGGAAGTGCCCTCTGCCGTGACGAAGGCGATTGAGCCGCCTGTCACCAGTTGGCCATTGTATTTGATCGTACCCGAGAGAGATGCGGGAGCGCTCTTGTTGGTACAGCCGGCGGCGAGAACGAGCACCACGGGCAGTAAGGTGACCAGTCGGCGAGCAATCATGACGATGTCCTTGCAATTAGTGCCGTCGCCGGCAGGATTCGCCAGGGATCACGGAACCACTCTTCAACGGCCGGTGGTCGCCGCCGTCGAGGGCGATGACCACTCCAGCCCCGCTAGTGCAGCGTCAAGCACAGGATTTAGGGTGGCACGCCCTGAGGTACTCCGAAGGGCGTGCGGACAGTCAAGCACGCCCTTCGGAGTACCTCAGGGCGTGCCACCCAACTGAATCCCAAATCCTTGCGTTGACATTGCGCTAGCCCTACCAGTCGCTGCCCAGGGATAGGCTATCGGCGGGATCAACCGCCAGGCCAAACGTCATCTGGGAAATGGAAGCAGGAACCAGCCGGACGCTGCCATCGCCCATGCCCACGTTGATGCCGGCCGTGCTGAGGGCCTGAAGGCGCGTCGGGTCGCAGGCGTTGATGGGCGGCTTGATCTGCGGGAGCTGCATGTAGGCCCAGGGGTAGTTGGGCAAGCCGCCCCCGGAAGTGTACGGGACACCGTAGGGATAGTTGGCGTACAGCTGGCCCAGCTGCCCGAAGTTCAGGTTGGCCCAGAAGCCCATGCTGAACCAGGGCCGGTAATTGCCAATCTGGCCGTTGGCGACGATAAAGTACTCGAACCCCGGGCCGGTGCCCTGTCCGTCCTCGTTATAGATGTGCTGGACGTAGGTGGGATTGATGGGGTTGGTGGAATCGCCGCTGGAAGGCCCGCAGATGGCGTAGCGCTCGGCGAAGAAGATGGTGTTGGAGGCGCCGTCCGGGATGTTCCCCACCTTGGCGATGCCGCCGAACTGCCAGTCCTCGCCCCAGCCGCCGCGGAAGACGTGCCAGTTGGCGGCGTAGCTGGAAGCGCCGCGGCCGAAACCCGCCTGACCGCAGCACCAGGTCGAGCCGTTGGACGGCATGGTGGGGTCGCCCGGGGCCTGGTAGGTCTTCACCGGGTTGCTGATCCACCACGACTGGCCGTTGTGCCCGCCGTTGCCGTTGACCTCCCAGTCGACGTAGGTGGTATCCTGTTCGATGTACGGGAGCAGCCAGTAGCCGATGGTGCCGAAGTGCGAGGGCAGGTAGGCGGCCCCCCAGTTGGGGTCGTTGCCGACGGGGTAGCTGCCGTAGACCGGCGGCAGGTTCCCGTTGGTGTCGTTGGCATTGTGCGACGCCAGCACCAGCTGCTTGATGTTGTTGGCCGACTGCATGCGGGCCGCCGCCTCACGCACCTTTTGCACCGCGGGCACGAGCAGGCCGATCAGGATGGCGATGATCGCGATCACCACCAGCAGCTCAATCAGCGTGAACGCCCGCCAACGCCTGAGGAGTCTGATCCGAGGCATCGCGACAACTCCTTATGACATGACCAGTAGGAACGAATAGCGATACGAAGACAGGGCGCTGTCGAATGGCGCGGCCCAGTCCCCCGGACCAGAATTTCGTTGTCTCGGGGTGTGCGAACCGAACAGGGAGGGTGACGACAGGGCATGCAACGTCCCTGGCGAGTGGGTCACCCGACCCAATACCGCGCCTGAGTAGCGCTGATTGTCATCATCTCCAGCGCAACTGTCAAGCATATTCTCACGTTTTCCTCACATTGCCCCGCTGTAAGGCGAGCGGCAGTATTTCTCCTCCCCTCGCCCCGGTACTCCGGGGAGAGGGGTCGGGGGTGAGGGGTTCTGGTTCGCGGGGATTCAGCCCCCTCACCCCCAACCCCTCTCCCCCGAGTACGAGGGAGAGGGGAGATTATCACTTGCCGCTCGGCTAAGATACCAGCGGGGAACGACAGGGCGAACCAGAGGAGAAGGGGCCGTGGGCGAATTGCCGACGATCGACTTGCTGGAGCGAACGCACACCTTTCCCGGGGTGTACATGTTCAAGGTGATTGGCCGGGCCGACCGGGCCTTTGCGGCGCGGGCGGTGGCGGCGGTGCGCGAGGCGCTGGGCTGGGTGTCCGACCCGCCCTTTCGGGTGCGCGAGGCCGCCGGCGGCCGCCACGTCGCCGTCACCCTCGAGCCGCACCTGGCCACCGCCCACGAGGTCCTCGCCGTCTACCGCCGCCTGCGGACGATAGCCGGGTTGGTCATGTTTCTGTGAGTGCCGGGCGTCCCACCCCCGGCGCCTGCTTCGCCAGCGCCTTGGCCAGCGCCGCCCGCGCCTCGGGGAACGGCGCCAGCGTTTCCAGGAGCGTCGCCAGCAGGGTTTGCATCTGCGGTTCGGTCAGCACGTTGACGGTGCGTTTCTCCGGCTTGGGCTGTCCCTTCACCGGGGCACTCCAGCCCGGCAGATGGTCCGAGTTCTTCCCCGGTCCATTGAGCAGCCAGGCCCGCGAGTTCTTCTTGTGCAGGTCGATTTCGGCCATGCAGCGGGCATGGCCGTGAGCATGGCGCACGCGCTCGGCCAGCGAGCGGTAGGGTTCCCGCGCTCCCGGCTGCGAGCCGCGCTCCAGCCAGTCGTGAAACACTTCCGTCGGCACCCCCGCGGCCTCGGCGGCCACGTGCGGAAACGCCCCGCCCTGAATGCGATTGGCGATGTCCGCGATCAGGGCCTCGGTCGGATGAAAACGACGGCGACTCATGGGGTCAACCTCCCAGTAGGCCCCTTGCTGGCGCGTCGGGCTAACAGCGCCCGGGCCAGGTGTGGCTCCAGGGGCGGACCGATGTATTCGAAACCGGCCGTCAGCCGTGTGACCGCGTGCCGTAGCCGGCCTTCATGCCCGGCCGCGAACGACGGCGCCCGCCGCATGCGCCACAACGGCGAGGCCCGCCGGGCCCGGATCATGGCCGGGTGCGTCGTGGTGCTGCCGGCCCGGTAGCCAAACGCTTTCCACAGCGAGGCGATCAGCGCCGACAGGGCGTTGCCGATGCCGACGCCCTGGTAGTCCGGCAGCGTCACCGTGCGGTGCTCGCGCCGGGCCGGCGGACCGACGCCGACGAAGGGCAGCCAGGCAGAGAAAGCGACCGGCCGGCCCCGCCAGGTCGCCAGGAAGCAGGCGGCCGACCAGTTCAGGTGCCCGCTCAGATAGTGATGCGGTGCGAATAACGGCCACGCCGATGCACGGCAACGAAACACCTCGAGGGCGATGGCGGGGCGTCGTCGAAGACACCTCCATTGCAAGAGCCCCAACGCCGGCTGATACGTCCAGTCCGGTTGCAGCCATTCCTCTACGTCCTCATGGCACGTCACCGCGATGAACTGCTGGCCACGCGCCGGACCGTCTTCGCCAGCGCCGCCGACCCGATCTGGGCGACCGTGCGATCGACCACGGAGGTGAACTCGTCGCACACGACCAGGGGTGCCCCCTCACCCCCAACCCCTCTCCCCCCAGGGGCGAGGGGAGGACCGGAGTCGGCCAGCAATCGGGCGAGCATCACGCGGAACTGCTGGCCGGTGGAGAGGACATGAAACGGCCGCAGCCACGCCGGCGGTGACGAGAAGCCGACCGCACAAAGCAGAGTCGTCACCTCCTTGATGGAGAGTTCCTCGGGAAAAACGTCCAGCAAGCTGCGGTCCGCCGGCCAGTTCAAGGACGATGACCGGGCCAGCGCCTCGGGCCACAGCGCCTTGGCAATGGTCGATTTGCCGCACCCGGACGGTCCGACAACCAGGCCGACATGCCAGGGTCGCTCGTCCAGCGGCAGGGCGACCTGCCAGGTGAGTCGGCTATGACTCTCGGCCGGCAGATCGAACAACCCGCGGACCTGCTGAACCCGCGGCGTCTCCTCGATGGGCGAGGCGACGGTGATGGTGATGGGTGGCATGGGGAACTCCTTGCCGAGCCGCGCACGCAGCGGAGCGGAGTAAGCGGCCGAACGCCGCTTACTCCGCTCCGCTGCGTGCGCGGCTCGGAGTTTCACGACATTTTCGCCTCACACTTCAGCCCTTCCTTGCGAAAGCGCCGCAACAGCGCCACCTGTTCCTTCTCATTGGCACAGCGCACCAGGACGAAGAACTCCTCTGGCGGCCCCTTCTCCGGCCCGCCCTGGCGCTTCAACTCCTTGAGGACGGCCTCGTCCCGGGCGGCCAGCGAGGCCCACAGGGCGGCCAGGTCGTTGCTCTCGGTCTCCACCTGCTCGCGCAGCTCGGCGAGGACTTCCTCGTCATAGCTGGCCAGCATTGCCAGCGGATCGAGCGTCAGCAGCAGCTTTTCAGCCTCGGCGTCGGTCACGTCGAGCACCTCGACTTCCACCTCGGCCTCGCGCAGCTCCTCCTGCCGGAGGTGGCCGTCGATCAGGGTAAGTGGAGCGGCGTCGCCGAGCGGCTTGTCGGCGTCGGCCACATAGGCGAGCACCGAACGAGCCAGGCCGACCTCGTCCAGGATGGCGTGCAGGGTGGCGCTGGGCCGGTGAATGGGTGCGGGGGTTGCGCGGGTGCGGCCGCAGCTCGGCGGCGCGGACACGCCGATGGGCCACGATGCGGTTCTTGAGGGTGTGTGCGTTCATGGGCCCGACTGTAGCACGGGCCGCGCGGGAGAGGGGAGATCATCATGCGGATCTGCGATCCGCCGCTAAACGGGGAGGTATGGGGTGACAAACGGCCAGCGCTGGCGGCGCTTCCCGTCCTTGACGGGATTGTCCTCGACATAGCGGATCGCCCGCAGGATGTCGTCGGCGCTGTTTGAGGAACACCTTCCAGTGTCCCCGGCCCCACGGCGACGGCAGCAAGCCGTTCGCCTGCGGCCAGGCGGCCAGGGGATGCCGCCCGCTCGACGCCAGCTCCATGCTGGCCTCCCCCTTGAGGAGGCGGACCATCGTTTCAACCCGGTAATGGTGCCGGTCGATCACCATGTGAACGTGCTCGGGAAGGATCGAACAGGCGTGGACGGTGTACTTCGACTTGGCCGCCATGCGCTCGAATCCCCGGGCGATGGCCAGGGCCTGATGCCCGTCGAACGTGACGGCCGGATAGGTGAGTGCTTCCTTGGTGCGGAGGCGGGCGGCGCGGTCATGAGGCGCGCCGGCAACGGAACGGCGCGTGGTCACCTTCGTGGCCGGGCCACCCGCCAGATAGAGTTCCCACGACCGCACAAAATCGGAGTAGGACCCACGCGGATCGTTCGGCAACCAGAATCCGTACGCCGTGAAAATGACGTGGTACGCGAGGACCATGATGCCCCCCGTTTAGCGGGCGGATCGAAGATCCGCCCGCTGAATAACGCGCGGATCTCCGATCCGCCGCTAAACTATTGTCTTCTCCACCACCGCCGGTGGAAACTCAATCCGGCACGCACTGGACGTGAGCAACCCCAGCTGGTTGCAGCCGGCTGCGGGCCTCCGCCTCATCGTGCAGGTGCGGATGCCGGGCTCGCACGCCGCCGCCTTGGGCCGCCTCCAGCCGCCAGCCATCGTCCTCCAGGGCCCGCCGCAGCGAGCCGGCGCACCGCAGCATCTGAATGTAAACCTTCATGTCAGCCCCCCTTCTCTCTGTCGTTGGCACATCAGGTGGTTGAGGCTTGTGGAGTCGATTTTATGCCGCCAGCCCGACCTCGACAGAGGCCCAGGCGACTTCATCCAATCTTCACGCGGACGCCGGCACAGCCATCCCCCTTGATTCATCCGGCAAAAGTGCGACAATCGGTATCCGTTCCCTGCGGTCCTCTGGAGGACGGAGCCATGCGTGCCGTGACACTGTGCGTGCTGCTGGGGCTGGCGACCGGTCTGCCGGCGGCGGAGCCGAAGGAGATTGGGACGCTGGAGGGGCACAAGGGCGACGTTGTCGGTATCGCCTTCTATCCCGACGGCAAGACGCTCGCCACCGCCGGCGAGGACAAGACCGTCCGCCTTTGGGACGTGGCCACGCGCAAGGAGCAGAAGGTGCTGAAAGAAGGCACCTGGGCCTTTCGCGCCCTGGCGCTGGCCCCGGGCAATTCGGCCCTGGCGGCGGCCAACGGCATGGGACATATCTACGTCTGGCCGAAAGACGGCACCGGGCCGATTCACCTGGACAACGATGTCGGCGTCAGCTCCCTGGCCTTCGCGCCCGACGGCAAGACGCTGGCGGCCGGGTCCAGCGGCGGCCGTTTGACCCTCTGGGACCTGCCGATCCGCAAGCAGTTGGCCATCGTCGAAACCAACGCCCGGAGCCTGGACGACCTGGTGTTCACTAACGACGGCAAGATGATCGCCTCCCAAAGCGGCGACAGGTCGGTCAGCTTGCGCGACGTCCCTGGCCGAGCCAAGAAGTCCGTCGACATGGACGTCGGCGACCGCATCCGGTCACTGGCGTTCTCGCCGAACGGCAAGCTCCTTGCCGTCGGGCGCTACGACGGCCATGTCGAATTGCTCGATTTTGGTGCTCGCATCAGGCACGATTTGCCGGGGCAACCCGAGAGCCGCGTCTTTACCCTGGCGTTCAGCCCCAATGGGCGATTCCTGGTGGGCAGCAGTTACAAGTCAAAGCCGGACAGCAAGACCGAAAGCAAGACTGACGGCCTCATCTACCTCTGGGACACGACGACCAACAAACACCGCGGTACCATGACCTTGAAGGGGACAATGGCCCGCACCATCGCCTTCTCGCCGGATGGCCGGCTCCTGGCCTTGGGCACCCAGGATGGACCGGTCAAGCTCTGGGAGATGCCCAAGGAGTTCCACGGCTCCGCGCCGGCCTGGCCCCAGATGTTCACCCGGCTCGACCTGGGCACCCCGCTCCGCTGCGTGGCCCTTCGCCCCTACGGTAAGGAACTGGCCGTTGGCGGTGACGACGGCAGCGTCCGCATCTGCGAGGTCGGTAAGGCCGATCCCCACCTCATCATCCAGGCCAGCGCCAAGGCGGTCCTGGCCATAGCCTACTCTCCGGATGGCAAACGGGTGCTGTCGGCGGGCCTGGATGGGACGCCGCGGCTGTGGGATGCCCTCACCGGCCGGGAGCGGGCGGCGCTCTTCGGCCATCGCGGTCCTGTCCTTTGCCTCGCCTACGCCCCCGACGGCAAGACCATCGCCACCGGCGGCACCGACCACACCATCCGCCTCTGGAATGCCGACGGCACCGAGCGCCGCACCCTGACGGGGCACAAGGCGCCGGTCCGCTGCCTCACCTTCACGGCCGACGGCAAATCGCTGCTGACCGGCAGCTCCGACGGCACCCTGAAACAGTGGGACCTGGCCGCGAACGCCAAACCCGTGGACCGTCTCAAGGACGAACAGGGCATTGTCCGCCTGGCGCTGACCCGCGACGGCAAGACCCTGTTCGTGGCCAGCGGCGCCGGCACGGTGAGCCGCCTGGACCTCGCCAGCGGCAAGAACCAGCGCGTTTTCGACGGGCGCGTGGAAATGATCGAGACGCTGGTGGTCTCCCCGGACGGCAAAACCCTGGCCCTGAGCGGCCGGCTGGACGATGCCCTGCGCCTCTATGCGGCCAACGGCAGCCAGGACATCGCCCTGCTCGACTGGCACACCGACTGGATCAGCGGCCTCGCCTTTAGCGCCGACGGCAAGTTCCTGGCCAGCGCCAGCATGGACGGCAGCGTACGCCTGTGGCAGACGCCGGTTCCTGCCGGAAAATAGAACGCGGATGAACACGGATGGGGCGGATTGTCACGGATCGATCCGCGAGAATCCACCCAATCCGTGTTCATCCGCGTTCCATTATTCCACCGGCGGCCCAATATCCGGGAAATTTCCGATCCCACAAATCGCATACAGCACCATCCCCGCCAGCAGCACCAGGATCGGCGCCCAGCCGTGCCACGCTCCCGACCCCAGGCAGCGCTGGCAGCCGAACAGGTGCCACAACAGTCCGCCCAGGGGCAGCAGCACCAGCGGCGAAAACTGCACCCAGCTGCGCAGCGTGTCGCTGATGCTGGCCCGCGGCTGGCGCAGCACGAACGTGACCCAGCAATCGTAGACCACCGCCGTCAGAATCCAGGCTGCCACGAAGGCGTGGCCCATAGCTCGGGGCGTCATGATCGATTTCTCCTCAGAGCCCGTAGCGTCAGCGAGGGCGCTCGGCGAAATGCCCTCGCTGACGCTACGGGCTCAGTGGTCCGCCTCATAATCCGCACACGTCTTGCACAGTTCGATGGTGCACGTCCCATACACGGCGCAGCCACGCACCCACTTACCCGGACAGGGACAATCGCACCGATCCAGCACCGCCCCCAGGTGAATGCACGGCAGCGACCTGGGCGGCGTCACCTCCGGCTCCCCGTCCCACAGGGCCCGGTAGCCGGCGTCGTTCTCGTACAGCCAGCACAGCCGGCAGCTCTCCGGCCGAGGGACGTGATCCGCGTGGCAGGGTCTCATGTGGTCACCTGGGCGGTGAAGGCACCCGAGCAGCAGCCGCTGGTGCTGGCGCAGGCAAAGGACACGACGAAGGGCGAGCAGGTCGGGCTGCCGCTCACGGTGCAGGTGGCCGAGCAGCCGCCGGATGAGCCGACGATGGTCAGGGTCCAGGTGCCGGCCGTGCAGGTCAGCGTCAGCGTGCTGGAGCCGGTGCCGCACAGGTTGGCGCCGGTCGCCTTCCAGGTGGTCCCGGAGGTCCAGGTCAGGGCGAAGGTGCCGGTCACGCTGCCGTGGAAGGTGACGTGCAGCGTCGTCGGCAGCGTGTTGGCACAGCAACTGGTGCTGATGCCGCTGCTGTTGACCACCTGGCTGACCGTCCGCTGGCTGCCCTGGAAATCGCCCGTGGCCGTGTAAACCGCCTTGATGGTGTGCGTGGCAACGGAGAGCGAGGAAGTAGAAAATGTGCTGGTCGCCGAGCTGCCGGAGCCGGAAAGCGCGGAGCCGGCCCCCAGGTCGGTGCTGCCGTCGAAGAACTCGACGCTGCCGGTGGGGACCCGCGTATCGCTGGTGTCGCTGACGGTGGCGGTGAAGGTGACCGCCTGGCCGAAGGTGCTCGGATTGAGGCTGCTGGTCACGGTCGTGGTGGTCGAGGAATCAACGTCCTGCGACAGCGTCCCCTGCGATCCCTGGAAGCCGGCGGACGGCGTGAAGACGGCCTTGATGGTGTGGTTGCCGCCGGTCAGGGCCGAGGTGGCGTAGGTGCTCGTCGCGGAGTTGCCGGACCCGGAAAGGGCGGACCCGCTGCCGAGGAGCGTGCTGCCGTCGTAGAAGGCGACGGTCCCCTGCGGCGTGGCCGTGCCGTCGTTGTCCGTGACGGTCGCGGTGAAGGTGACCGTGTCGCCGTAGTTGGACGGGTTCTCGCTGGAAGCCACCACAACCGCGGTGCCGCAGCCGGCACAGGGGGTGACGGGCGGCTGGACCAGTCGATAGCCCATTTTCCTGTATAGGAATCGCCAAACGAATTTACCGGGCGAGCCCCAGACGACGGCCAGGTTGTAGAGACGCTGGTTGGACTGCGGATAGAGGCAGCAAACGCCCGGGACACCGCCGAGGCGCTGGCCGTGATAGCGCCGGCTGCCGCGCTTGAACCACACCGCCAGCCGGCCGTCGCAGGTCAGGATGAAGGCATGCACCCACGACGAATGGGGGAAGAAACACTTGCTGGGCTTGATGGCGGACATGGATCACCTAATCGATTGCAGATTGCAGATTGCAGATTGCAGACTCTGTGAATCTGCAATCTGCAATCTACAATCTGCAATTCTTCTTACCCCTGCTCCGTCCCCACGGTGTACCGCCGATACGGCGCCAACAGCGCCCGCACATCGCTGGGCGGGGATTCGCGTCCGCTGAAGGCAGGGCCCCAGCCGCTGGTCGTGCCGCTGGCGGGAACCTGGTGCAGCAGGTCCGGATCGCGCTGGCACAAGTAATAGGCGTAGGCCACCCAGCGGGCGCACGCTTCCTGCACCGCCTCGGGGACGGTGCTGTAGCCGGCGGTGTACTGCACGCGGAAGTTGTTGATCCCCACCGGGAAGACCAGGTCTTCCGGATGGAGCAATTCGGGATCGGTATAGGGGATGGCCCGGAGAAGCCAGCCGCGCGCGTCCCACTGGTAGCCCTGCAATTCGTAGGTGTGCAGCTTCAGCTCGGCAAAGGAGCCGGCCACTCCCTGTAAGGCGCCCCGGCTTTGCAAGACGCCGGACCCTTCGAGGGTGTCGCCGTAGGAGGCCGGGACATACAGGTCGGCACTGGGCCAGCTCCCATAGTTGGTGCTGTCGCCGACGATCTGGGCGTTCCAGCCGTTGCCCACGGCGTTGACGGCGGCCGCCAGGGCCGTCAGCGTCGGGTTGCCGGCAAAGGTCAGGCCGGCGGTCACCGTCGTCTTGATGCCTGCGTCCACCGAGACGAGCTGCAAGCCCGTGCTCAGGACCGAAACGCGCGCCTGCACGTTGGCCACCGTGGTGTTGGTGATCTTCAGCACCGTCACCGGCCGATAGCGCACCGACTGGATGCTCTGGATGGGGTACTGCCGCAGCAGCATCCGCCGCTGGCCGTTGCCGTCGCACAGCTCGTCGTAACTGGTCGAGACGAAGCGACGTCGGCAGTATTTCTCAATCGCCTCGCTGTACGCGGTAATCAGCGTGCTGAGGAGCGAGTCCTGGCTGCTGACGCCCTGGAGCGCCTGGTAGGCGCGGGTCAGGTTGATGAGGTCTTTCGTCGCCATGTCAAGGTCCTCCGTTCGTGCGGATGCCGGGGTGGCACGCCCTGAGGTACTCCGAAGGGCGTGGTGACTGTCAGGCACGCCCTTCGGAGTACCTCAGGGCGTGCCACCCTCCACTTTCTCAATCCCCCCGATCCGTCTCCCACGCCCCCCACGCGCTGTCGTTCGTGTAACACATGGCCCCATGATGGCCGATGGTCACTTTGCGGGTGGCAAATACGCGCAAGCCCCGGCGGGCGCACCAGCCGCTGAAGTTCCAGTCCTCCGGCAGCACATGGCTGCTAAACCGCCCGTCGTCCCCCTTGCTGATGCCGTCGAGGATGCCGAAGCACACCTCTTCGACCCACGGCTCGGTAAAGCGGCACAGCCACAGCCCGGTGTTCACCATCAGCCAGCGCTCCGCCATCCCGGCCGCGGCGGCGTCGAACGTCTCGGGCAGGGCCAGCACTTCCTTCAGAGTGAACCGTGTGATCCGGCCCGAAACGGGATCGCGCCAGCCGGTGCTGGTCAGGCCGCGGTAATCCTTGATGGGCACCACCGCACTGATTACGTCGGCGCCGACGCGGTCCATCTCGTCGGCCAGGGTGTCGATCCAGCCGGCCGGGGCCTGCAAATCGGCGTGGTGCATGGCGAAGTGGGTCCACCCCTCCGCGGCCCGCTCGTTGAGCGCCTGCACCCAGAGCCGATTGAAGCCGTTGGCCAACAGCGACCCGCCGCCGACCACCATGCGGACCTGGCGGGAGCCGAGCGATGGCTGGAGCAAACCAGGAAGGGCTTGCGGCACCAGTTGGCCGTAGGCGGGGACGGCGAGGAAGACCTTGTCCATCGCACAACATCCTTTTGGCAAAGTGCCTGCTGTGGCACGGTCTCCTGACCGTGCCACTCCTGGCGACCGAAGGTCTCCCAGACAAACCGGAGACCTGCGGTCGGGTCGGGTGGCACGGTCGGGAGACCGTGCCACAACGGGGACCAGCACGTTCGGCTGATCGGAAACCCCTCACCCCCGACCCCTCTCCCCGGAGTACCGGGGCGAGGGGGGACGAGATCACGACACCACCACCCGCTGCGACAGGTACGTGTTGCTCACGTCCTGGGCGTCGCCCGGCTTGTGGTTGGCCTCGGCGCCCAGGCCGAGGGCCCCCGCGGTGATGGCGTTGCCGCCGCCGGTGAGCTGCAAGCGGACATAGCGATCGCCGGTCGTGACCTGGTCGGCCCGCACCTCGATGGTGGCCACGGCGTTGTTGCCGGGCGTGCTGGCGGTGAGGATTTGCGTGAGGTTGCTGTTGGCGATGTTGTTGACGCCGGCGTTGAAGTTGCTGTTGACGCAGCTTTGCAGCCGGCCGTCGAGGGTGCCGGCCGCCCCCAGGCTGCCGGCCTGAATCAGCCAGATCGCCCGGTGGAACTTCGACATGTCCAGCCCGGCGCTGTTGGCGTTGGTGTTGTTGATGCTGCCGGTGTTGAGCACATCGGCAACGCTGAGGGCCTGCGTCAGTTGTTCGGTGTACATGGATGTCTCCGTGTTTAGCCGCGGATCGAAGATCCGCGCGGTGAATAACGCGGATCTTCGATCCGCGGCTAAACGAGTTTGGGAATCAATTCAACACGACGAACGGGCTCACCTGCGTGCTGGCGTCCTGCAGGGTGATGGCCTTCTCCATCCACGGTTGGCCATCCACCCGTTCGACCACGCGCCAGGTCATCTGATTCTTCAGGAAGTTGACGTGCTCGCTGGCGGCCACCTCGATGCTCATGCGGTCGCCGACGACGTACAGGGACGGATCGATCAGGATCAGGTCGCCCTTGGTGCCCAGGGCCGGCAGCTTCTCGGTCGGGTAGACCGGCCGGCCCAGGAGGGCCCAGTTGGGGGCAGCCGTGACGGCCCCGCGGTCCGGCGAGCCGATCTGCAGGAAGATGGCGCGGTTGGCCCCATCCTCGAGCTGCAAAAGCTGCGGCACCACGGTCGGGCTGCACGCCCAAACGGCACTGCCCCAGCTGGCCGGCAGCAGCTTCGACCACATCACCGCCACGTCGCCGAAGGTAACGCTGTTGGCCGTCTGCCGCCCGGTCTTGCCGCTGTTGTTCCCCGTGGGGATCGTGGCGCCGGCCCCCAGGATGCCCTGCGGCTTGCCCACGCCGTTGCCCTGCAGGAAGGCGTATTCCTCGAACCAGGCGATCGCCTTGCCGAACAGCGTCATCAGGAACCGCTCCAGGCCGAACACGCTGTCCTGCAACAGCACGTTGCTCGACACCGAGTAGCCGGACAGCTCCCAGGCCTTCAGCTCCATCTGCTTGAAGCTGGGCTCGGTCTCGGTCCGGGTCTGGGCCTCGGCGGTCCAGTACATCTGCACGCCGGCGAAGAACGGCGACACGCCGGCCGACTGGGCGGTGGTAATGTCGAGGTACGGGATCTGCAAGGTCGCCCCGGCCATCGGCATGACGAAGGCGCGCGGGCGGATGAAGGTGTTCTCGGCCACGATCTGCATCAGGCCGTCGTAGAACTCGGGCGGCACCGTGTAGCCGCCGGTGGTCCCGGACGATTCGCCCAGGGCGGCCTTCTGCGACCACTCGTTGAAGCGGCTGCCGTAGTGCTTTTCCAGGTAGCCGCGGTCGTTGCGGGCCACGCCCAGCAGCCAGTCGCCGAACGACTTGCCCTGCGGGTCGCCCTCGCCGCCCGGGCCGAACAGCGTCGGCACGGCGTGCTTGCGGGCCAGCTTCTGGGCGCCGGCGAACTTCTGTAGGGCCGACGCGATGGTGCCGTCCAGCGATTTCGTCAGCCGGTCGTGGAAGCCGGCCAGCTCCTGGCCGACCACTTGGTTCAGGGGATCGTCCTTGACAGCCGACGCGACGCCGCTGGCGACGAGGGTCTGCCCCTCGGCCTCGTCCACGCTCAGCCTTTCGCCGGCCTTCTTGCCCAGCATGTCTTTCAGCAGTTGCACAAACATGGGATACACTCCCGGTGGGAATTGGATGGAATTGGGTCTCACGGGACGCATCCGCGCGTCTCCGGGCCGGCTCGCTTCGCTCGAACGTACAAGGCTCCCGTTTAGCCGCGGGTCGGAGACCCGCGGGTCTCCGACCCGCGGCTAAACATTGGTCCTGTCCCTCGCTCCGAAGGAGCGCCCTGACGGCTGGATGCACGAACTCACACGCGGCCACGCGCCGCGTCATACGCCTCCTGGATGCGGTTCTCGACCAGCGCCGCCACGTCCAGCCGCTGCAAATGCCGGCGGAACTCCTTGCCGATCTCCTCGACCGGCGTGAACGGAATGACCGCGGGCGGCGGCGGCACCGGCGAAGCCGCAAGCGGCGGGTCGAAGCCCAGGACTCGCAGCATCGGCTCGGGGACCGTCACGGCCCCCTTGCTGACCGCCTCGACCAGCGCCGACTGGTTGGCCGGCAGGAAGACGCAGGCGTACTCCAAGAGCAGCCATTCGTCGATGATGCGCACCACCTCGGCCAATTCGGGCTTGGCCGCGATTTCGTGCGACGACGGCGAATGGCTCTTGAGCGCGATGAACCCGATCGACTTGCCTTGCAGGAGGCCGGCCTTGATGAGCGAGAAGACGGTGTCGGGGTCCCAGCAATCGTCGGTCCAGTCGGTGGGCCGCGGCGGATAGTGCGTCTTGGCCTTGATGCCGACGAGCGGGCCGTCCTTGGTCCGCTTCCGCCACAGCGAACGCCCAACCGGCGGCCGCCAGTAGGCGTGCTGCAGCGTCACCAGCGGATTGAGCTTGAAATGGGCGTCGTTCATCCCGCGCGACACGACAATCTCGCGGTCGCGGTCGATCTCCTGGGTCGAAATCCACGACACGTCGGCCCGTTCGCCGTCGAGCAATTCGGTCGGCGCCTTGGCGACGACGCTGTGTCTGAGCGTGCGGTCCTCCGGCGGCAGCGCCTTGAGAATACCGTCGAGGAGAAAGGCCTGTCGGTCCTGCATCGGCAGTCCGAGCGGCCCTTCGGTGGTGCCATAGTGCTTGAGGAACTGGCTCATGGTTGCCCCGTCGCAGTGGGTGAATTCAGGACGGGGGCGACGGTAGCACGAGACGCCGGAAGTGAGGGAGAGCAGATGGGATAATCGTTTGGCGGGCCAATTACGGGCAGGGTACACTACAGGTGCGCTGGCGAGAATTCGTTTGCTCAGTCACGAAAGGAGGAGGCACGGCATGTTGTACCTCGAATGTGAAGTGCGCCGGCCCGCAGGGTTGCGGGATGGCGACATCATCGCCGTGGTTACGGACTCATTTGGTCGCAGGGAGCAGATTCAAGTCGAGAAAGGCTTTCTCATGGTGCGCGGCGGGCGGACCTTCCTGCCCGTCTGGGGACTCGCCGAGGATCGGGACAGGAAACTGGTCGAGGTCGAGTTGCCCCAGGAGTCAGCCGGCGGAACGAACCGCATCTGGGTCCCCCTGGCCCGGGTGTTCACAAACGGGGTGCCGGCATGATCCTCTCTGATCGCGAGATCCAGGCCGCACTGCGGCGCGGGGCGATCCAAATCACCCCGCCGCCCCCGGAGCTGGAGCCCGCGCCCGGGTCGCCCTGGTCATCAACCACCCTGGATCTCCGGTTAGACGCAGAGCTGACGGCCTGGAAGAAGGACGACAGCAGCAGCATCGCCTTTCCACCGCCGGATGACGCAGGATTCAACTTCGAGGATCTCATTGACAGGTACGCGGAGAAGTTCCCAATTCCGGCCGAGGGCTATCCGCTGAAGAAGGGTCAGTTCGTCCTTGGCTGGACCCTCGAACGGCTTCAACTCCCCTCAACGTCTCGGTTGGCCGCCCGTGTCGAGGGCAAGAGCAGTTTGGCGCGACTGGGGATCGGGGTCCACGTCACGGCACCGATCATTCATGCCGGGTTCGGCGTCAAGGAAGGCGACCCAAGTTTCCTCGGGTCGCAGATACGCCTGGAAATCTTCCACCAGGGTGAATACGCGGTGTGTTTGAAAGTCGGCATGAAGATATGTCAACTCGTGTTTGAGGAGGTTCACGGGACCCCCGAGAAGGGCTACCAGGGGCGCTTCGCGGTCCAGGGCGCCCAGCCTCTGCCGTCCTAGCCTCAGCACTCTGATGCGCCGGGGAGGTGGGTGATGGCGGGACAAAAGATACGCTTGATGTACATGGAGCAGAAGACGGGGCAAAACGCCGGCGAGGCAAGGATCGGCAGAGTCCGCTTCAGTCGCAGCGGACGCACACTGTACTACCGGGACAAGGTTTTCCAGCCGGTGGGCGGCAACGGCATCTACGGCAATTATTACGGCTACGAACGCCAGGCGTTCGAGGTTTGGGTCAACAAGCCCCTGGAGCCGGGACAAAACTCGATTCCTGGTTTTCTCGGCGAGTTCTGGATCAGCGGCCCCAAGTCCAACGGAAAGGACCGCCATCCGCTGGAACAGCAGGGACCGGTGATCGTTGACGAGGATGTGGCGGCGGAATACTGGAAGGTGATCCGTGGCCAATAGCCGCCTCGTTGCAACCCCATCCCCGCCCTTGCTATAGTGTCTTCGCCCGCCCTTCCTGGAACACGGGGCCCGATGATGCCTATCACCGCCGCACCGAAGCTGATGACGACCGAGGAACTCC
This sequence comes from uncultured Planctomycetota bacterium, assembly GCA_963827935.1. Classification (GTDB taxonomy): domain Bacteria; phylum Planctomycetota; class Planctomycetia; order Gemmatales; family Gemmataceae; genus DATFNV01. The sequence continues at coordinate 142,008 of CAWHCN010000013.1, forward strand.
TTGCCCTTCCGGACGACGGCGTCGATCGCTGGTTGATCCGCGGGCAGCTCAGGGAGAAGAGGCCGCAGCCGGGGGGGCCGCCGATGACCGTCCGCAACCGCACGCACAGCCGCATCATGGTTCGTGTCAGCAAGTTCCTCGATAATTGGCTCGATCAGCAGCCCGAGCCCCGCGGCCGAGTCTTGTGTGGCGAGGCCGGCGTCAAGTTGCCGCGCGACCCGCAGACCACCGTCGGCATCGATGTCGCCTATGTCTCCGCCGAAGTCATGGCCCGGCAGTCCGACGACACCACCCTGATCGACGGCGTTCCCATCCTGGCCGTCGAAATCCTCTCGCCCAGCGACACCCAGGAGGAGATCGACGAAAAGCTCGACGACTACCGCGCCGCCGGTATTCCCCTCGTCTGGGTGATTGACCCGCACGACCGGACGGTCACCATCTACCGTCCGGATGCGGAGCTGGAGGTGGTGAACGTGACCCAGGAGCTGTCCGGCGAGCCGCACTTGCCGGGGTTCCGGGTGGCTGTGGCGCAGTTGTTTGTGTAACAGGCCAGCGAGCCCACCCCGTCGCTCACGCTCCGGGCTCCGACCGTGTCACCGTCGTCGGCCACAGCGTCGATGGAATCCACGGCACATCCCCCCACGGCACCGGCGGCAGGCCACGCTCGCCACGCACCTCGTTGATCGTCGTGATGCCGTACTTCATGTCGATCTCGCGCTCGCGGAAGTCCATCTCCTGGTTGACCGGCACCGGGTCCTCGCTCGCCAAAAACAGCCGGCCCGACGGGTCGTACAGCGGCACCAGTTGCTCGTTCAGCTTCTCGTCGCGGCGCGTCAGCCGGGGGGCGATGGCCAGGCTCTTGTGCTGGTGGTCGGCCGCTTGCAGGTTGGCCAGGTTCGTCTCGCGCGTGAAGTAGCTGACCGGGACGTGGAAGGCGTTCATCACGTCGTCCTTGGTCGTCCCCATTTCGGCCAGCTGGGCCAGGTCGCCCAGCGAATGCGACAGCACCTGCACCCTCAGGTTCGACTCCGCCACCACCACCCGCCCGGCCCCGCCGCGGCGAAACCGCTGATTCCACTGGGTTTCCAGCCGATCACGCTCCTCCTCGCCGATGACGTCGGCCGGCGACAACAGCGCGCTGGGGATCGCCTGGTTCTCGTACACCGCCTTCTTCATGGCCGCATAGTCCGACAGCAGGGCCACCTGTTCGTAACAGGCGCGCAGCGGACTCAGGCCGCCCAGGTACGGATCGCGCGGGTCGGGATAGCGGAAGAAGATGATCTCTTGCGGGCGGAAGCGCTGTTCGCTGGCTCCGGTGCGGTATTCGTAGTAGTCGATCAGGTTCGGCGAATCGGGCTTGCGCCGCGGCGTGACGTTCTGGCTGGGCAGAATCCAGATTTCGTCCGGCGTGCCGAGGCTGGGATTTAGCACCAGGTACCAGAACGCCCGGCCGTGGACCTCCAGGTAGGTTTGTGTGAGTTCCCAGAGGTCAAATGAGTTATGGACCGGATTGACCTGCCGCAGCAGCGCGAGCAGCGGATGTTCGACGACTTCCTCGACGGCGTCGGCGAATTTGACCTGGCGGGCCAGGTGCGGGGCGGCTTGCAGGCGCCGTTCCAGCTCCGGGGCCAGCGCCTTGGTGAGGCACTTGGGCCGGGCCTGGCCGCGGTTGGTGGCCACGTAGAGGTGCGGCGGGAAGTTGGCGCACACCGCCGCGTTGATGCTGATGCAGCTCCACGCCGTCCCCTTCAGCTCGGCCAGTAACTCGTTGGGCGTCGGGTTGCGGTTGCGCTTGTAGGAATCGACAAAGCCGGTGCCGGTCCACTGCCCGCCCAGGAGCGCGGAGGGCATGGCCTTGGGGAAGTTCGCGACCACGTGCCAGACGGAGTTGATCCACTGCCGCAGGGTCCTGCGCATGAGGTCACCTCATATCAAAATCGGTTTCATGGTTAGCCGCGACGCGAAGCGGAGCGGTGGGCAAGAGCGCTCCGCTTCGCGTCGCGGCTAACCGGGGATGTCATGTCCACAAATCGCCGTCGCCCTCGTCTTCATCCGGCACCACCACGGCCCGCCCTTTTCGCAACCGCGCGATGTACATCTGGTCGTGCCGGGCAATCAGGTAGCGCAGTGCGCCGAGGGCGTGGTTGTACTTGTCGATGGGCGTCTCGCCGACCACGGCCCGCTCGGTCTCGGTCGGATAGCGGTAGAGGGTCGCTTCCTTGACCAGCTCGGGGCAGGCGGTCCGCAGCACGCGCAGCCGGCCGTCGCGCAGCCGGGTGGTGACGGCCGCAATCCCCAGGCGAATCTCGTTCTGCCCCTTGATGATCTTCCACCCCGCCAGGCGGGCTTCGCGGATTTCGCCGGCACCGCTCGGGTCGCCATACCAGGTCACCCGCTTCGGATCGGGGCAGGCCGGGTCGCGGTCGTGCATCGTCTGGACGTAGTCCAGGTTGTCGCGCAACGACCAGTTGCGCATGTAGTGCTCCCAGCAAAGCCAGAGCACGTCGTCGGGGTCCACATAGCCCCAGATGGCGGCGAAGGGGTTGCGGATGCCCCAGTCGATGCCGCCGACGAAGCGCACCCCCGCTGGCACGGGCAGCGGCCCGTCCACCAGGCAGTGCGCAAAGTCCGGATAAACCAGACCTTCCAGAGCGGTAAAGAGACAGTTGTACTCCTGGTCTACCCACGACTTGCCCAGCGAGGCGACCTCGTTTTCGATGAAGGCCGGCTCGATGCGCGGGCAATCCGTCCAGGGGACGCGGAAACGCCGCCAGGGATGCTGCGAATGCCATTCCCGAAAGAAGAAGCCCTGCTGCCCGAACGGCGTCGACAGGCAGACGATCTGCCCGCGGCTGACCGCCAGCATGGGGCGGACGGCGCGGTACAGATCGTCGTGGACCTTGGCGGCCTCGTCGATGAGGAGCAGGGCGACGCGCGAATAGCCGCGGATGTTCCCTTCCTTGCTGGGCAGCCCGACGACGCGCGAGCCGTTGGCCAGCTCCAGGTGGGCCTGGCTGCGGGCGTCGGCCAGCGCCGGCACCGGCCGGCCGACAGCGTCGTAGGCATCGCGCACCTTGCGGAACAACTCCGTCGATTGCCGCTGCGTGGGGCTGAGGAGCAGGATCAGCGACTTGGGCTTCACCAGGGCGGTGTGCAGCGCCCGCGCCGCCGTCGTGGTCGATTTGCCCGATTGGCGACAGCAATTGAGCAACACCTGGCGCTCGACGCTGAGCAGGAACTCCCGCTGCCAGGGGTCGGGATCGAGTCCCTGGGCCAGCAGGATCTGCGCGGGGTCGAATACCAGAGCGAGGGAACTGGCCGGGTCCATGCCGCCCATTGTGCGTCAGCGCGAGGCCGGGCGGGGAGAGCGCTTGGCGGTTTCCCGATTCCCGTTGCGTCCCCCCATCCACACCGCCATACTCGATCCCGCGTTGTGGCACGGTCTCCTGACCGTGCCACTGCCGCCGACCGCAGGTCTCGACGCCCTCATCCCTTGCCCTAATGGTCTGGGGAGACCTCCGGTCGGGTCGGGTGGCACGGTCAGGAGACCGTGCCACAACAGCGGGGGGCGAATCGGCGCCACCGATTCCCGTTGCGTCGCCCCATCCGCACCGCCATACTCGACACTGGGAACCCCTTCACCGCCCATTCACCGGAGGCTGCACGCCATGACGCAGTTGAAGACCCTGGCCCTGCTCGGTTGCGCCTTGCTATTGTCGCTGACCCTGGCCGCTGGCGCCGACGAGAAGGCCGCCGACCACCACAACGCCGCCTTCATGGATTGCGCCAAGGCGTGCAACGATTGCCAGCGCGAGTGCGATTCCTGCGCCCGCCACTGCGCCCTGCGCGTGGCCGACGGCAAGAAGGAGCACATGAAGACGCTGGCGACGTGCACCGACTGCGCCGAAATCTGCTCGACGGCCTCCCACGTGGCCTCGCGCCAGGGCCCGATGGCCGTCCTCATCTGCGACGCCTGCGCCAAATCGTGCGACACCTGCGGCGAAGCATGCGGCACGTTCAAGGACGACGACCACATGAAGCTGTGCGCCGAGGCGTGCAAGAAGTGTGCGGCGGCCTGCCGGGAGATGATCAAGCACGCGGCGCATGCGGCGGAGAAGTAAGAGCGTTCGGAAACAATGACGACGGGTGTGCAGCATGGACAGCAGCGCTGGCAAGCCCCGGAAGGGCGGCCGTTGTTAGCCAGGGGTTGCAACCCCTGGATCGGGAGGTTGGGGATGTCCCCAAGCCCCTCAGGGGCGGGCGAGGCTTGAAGCGACGGCCGCCCCTCCGGGGCTACTGGCGCTGTAGGCGCGCCCCATTCCAGGGGTTGAAACCCCTGGCTAACGGCGGACGCCCCTCCGGGGCTACCCGAGACGGTTATCCGGCGCTGTCGCCCTCATTCCTTCCGAACGCACTACGGAGGGTTATACCATGCCACAATCGTTTGCCTCGCTTCAGTACCACGTGATCTTCAGCACGAAAAGCCGGGAGCCGCTGCTGGACCTGGCGCTGCAACCGCGCCTCTTTGAGTACATGGGCGGGATCCTGCGCAACCACAACGGGGTGCTATTGGCGGCAGGGGGCATGCCCGACCATGTGCATCTCCTGATGGCGCTGCATCGCGAGATGGCCGTCGCAGAAGGAGTGAAGCTGGTGAAGGCTTATTCTTCAGGCTGGATTCACGAGACCTTCCCTGAACTGCGCGTTTGCCTGGCAGGTGGGGTACGGCGCATTCACGGTCAGCTACTCGAACATGAGCGACGTGAGGCGCTACATTGCCAACCAAGAGGAACATCATCGCCAGCGGACCTTCAAGGAGGAATTCATCGCAATCCTTGCGCGCGACCAGATCCCGTATGACGAGCGATACCTGTGGGACTGATGCTTCCGTGTCGTGTTCCGGGTAGCCCCGTAGGGGCGTCCGTAGTTAGCCAGGGGTTTCAACCCCTGGGACGGCGGGCGACGGGCGTCCAATTGGTAGCCCCGTAGGGGCGTCCGTAGTTAACCATGGGTTTCAACCCCTGGGACGGCGGGCGACGGGCGTCCAATTGGTAGCCCCGTAGGGGCGTCCGTAGTTAGCCAGGGGTTTCAACCCCTGGGACGGCGGGCGACGGACGCCCAATTGGTAGCCCCGTAGGGGCGTCCGTAGTTAGCCAGGGGTTTCAACCCCTGGGACGGCGGGCGACGGACGTCCAATTGGTAGCCCCGTAGGGGCGTCCGTAGTTAGCCAGGGGTTTCAACCCCTGGGACGGCGGGCGACGGACGCCCCCTCCGGGGCTACCAAATCCAAATCCATCCTCGTTCCAGGGGTTGAAACCCCTGGCTAACGACGGACGCCCCTCCGGGGCTACCAATGCTCTATTATCTATCCTCCCAGGGGTTGAAACCCCTGGCTAACAACGGACGCCCCTCCGGGGCTACCAATGCTCTATTATCTATCCTCCCAGGGGTTGAAACCCCTGGCTAACGACGGACGCCCCCTCCGGGGCTACCAAACCCCCGTGCTGGCCCTCCTGCCGCTTCACCGCCATCCTTCACCGCCAACTGCCCCTTGGCGGTGAAGGATGGCGGTGAAGCATAATCAAGGGACGTAAGGACTTATTTCTTCACCGCCATACCGCCAAGCGTCAAGACGCCGCCGCGCACGGAAGGGCCCAGAGCCATCCCTGTCGGTTCTTGGCGCCGGGCGGCACGATCAGTTTCAGCTGTCGCGCCGCGGTCGCCCGCTCCAGCGTGCGCTCCGAAATGCAGGCGTCGGCCGCCGCCGCCTTCAGGTCGCCGACCGGCCGCGGACCGCCGGCCAGCGCTGCGTCCAGGAAGGCACACGCCTGCTGGAACTTGCTCCCGCTCTCCTCGCGCTCCTCCCTCTCCTTGCGGGAGAGAGAATCGCACACATCATCCGCCGTCAACTCGCTCCGCTCGCTCCACGCGATCCGGCAGCAGCCGAACTCCGCCACCGGCTCCAGCCGATAGGTCAGGCTCTTTTGCTTCGGCGCCAGGTTGCTCTTGGCATGGGCGACCACGCGCAGCGCCGCATCGTTCGGGTCGAGGCCGACCAGCAGGCCGGAGCGGGCCGCGCCGATGATCGAGACATGCCCGGAGCCGCGGTAGATCGCCTTGGGTCCGCCGCGTTTGCTCAGGTGCCGCAGCCACAGCACCGTGCAGCGCAGCCGCTCCGCCAGCAGTTTCACCGGGTGCAGGCACTTGCGCACCTCCTGATCGCTCCGCGCCTGGGCCAGGAAAGCGACCAGCGGGTCGATGATGAGCAGGCGGGCATCATAATCGCGCAGGCGGACCTCGATGCGTTCGAGGTGATCGGGGACGACGAGCGGGGCCTGGTTGTAGGCCTCGAAGAAGCCGATCCGGCCCAGGTCGGCCCCGGCGGCCTTGAGGCGCGGCTGGATGGTGTCCTCCAGGCCGTCCTCGGCCGACATGATGCACACCCCGCCGCCGACCCCCTGCGAGCCGTCCGGCATCAGGCCGTCGCGGCTGATGCGGGCGGCCAGGTCGAGCAGCAGGGTGGACTTCGACAGGCCGGGGTCGCCGCACAGGTCGCACAGCTTGCCCAGCGGCAACCACCAGGGCCAGAGCCATTCCACCGGCCGGGCCCGCACGCTGCTCAGGCGCACCGAGGTCACGGTCGGCGGCGGCGCGGTTTTCTTGTTTAGCCGCGGATCGCAGATCCGCGCGGGTCTGCCCCTGGCGCCATCCCCGTCCGCGGTCATCACCCCGGGGAACCACGCGGGCAATGGGGCCGGTTCGAGCAATTCCATGAGTATTTCCCTCCCTTGTGATCGACACTGGGCGGCAGGACGAGCGGCGTCCCCTCGCCGAGCACCTTGACATAGCACCCCGGCCCATCGACGCGCCGCCGGGGAACAAACAGCGTCGGTGGAATGGCGTAGAGCAGCCGTCGCCGGCCTCCCGGATTCGTCAGCACCAGCGTCGCCGGCAACGGCCTAGGCAGCAGCTGCGCCAGCAAATCGTCCACCTCCGGCCCGTCCATCTCCACCGCGATGAGCCGCGACGGCCGGCCCAGGAGGATGCCGACGTTGCATTGCGGATTTCGCTCCCAGAACAGGCGCAATTCGGTCGGCCGCGGCAGCCGACGCCGATACGCCTGGCACGGCACCACCGGCTCGGTCCCGGGCCGGGGACAGCGCGCCACATGGTCCGCGCTGCAACCGGCGTGATCCGGCGGACACAACGGGATGGCACACCAGCCGCGCCCCAGATATTCCAGGGCCGCGGCCAGGCATTCGGGTTTGGGCATGATTTCACCCTTTGCGCCCATGACCGGTCAGCCCGCAGCGCCAGCAAGGGGCTCCCTTGCTGGCGCTGCGGGCTGCCAGACGGACTTTATGACGCCGATTGACGCCGTTCATCCACCCGGCTGGTAAGGAACCGCTGGATGGCACTCTCGCGCCACAGGCATTTCTGCGGCGACAGGCGGATTGGCTGCGGCAACAGCCCCTGGGCCACATAGCGCCAGACGGTGCGCGTCGAACAGCGCAAGCGCCAGGCGACTTCATTGGTGGTCAACAGCGGGTCCGAGGCGGACGGACGACGGAAGCGGACGCGGGGAGGCATGGTTCGATCTCCAGCGATCGACGACTGGGGTTGCGCCGTCGGCGGGAAGACGGCGGGCCGGGACATGTCCTGACTGTACGGTACATACGTTCACTAGACAAGCTAAGCCGCAGGCCCTGGCAGAGGCTTTCGCACGATGACAGCGGTTGTCGCGGGAGATTTTTTTTGATTTAGCCGCGGATCGAAGATCCGCGCGGATCTTCGATCCGCGGCTAAACGGCGCCAAACTGTCCCACGCTGTCGCCGGATGTCATCCAATGTCACCCTTGTTTATCCGCAATGCAACGGTACGATTGTACACATGGACCCAACAACCCGCGAGGACTCCCCCATGTGTACCCAGTGCCATGCCGATCCGCCGGCCGTCTGCCCATCCGACGCCCCACTGCCCGATCGCGCCGAAGCCATCATGACCTCGACCGGCGTTTACGAGCGCGTCCGTCTCGCCACCTTCGAGATCAACCTGTACGTGCCGAAGGAGATCACGGACCGGCGGGCCGAGCAGGTGGTGGCCCTGCTCAACGCCATCGACCTGCGCCGCCGTCTGGAGGAAACGGTCCTCTATTACCTGCGTACGCGCAGCTTCCTGAAAATTGTGACTGCCGAGGTGGACGAATGACGACCTGGGACCAGGAACCGTGCAAGCACTGCGAAGCCCGCCCCGGCGTGACCGACCTGGGCCTGTGCGAAAACTGCGACGCCTGGGACGGCATCCGCCAGCTGTACGAGAAAACGCGGAAGTTGACGCCGGAGCGCGAGGATCGGTTGCGGATCCTGGCCGAGCGCGCCCGGCGGCGGTTGCCGTTGTTCGAGGAATAGGCGATAATCGGCAGCGCCGCGCCCGCACACCGGGAAACACCCATGCGCTACGTCATCCCCGCGCTCCTCCTCCTCGCCGGCACCGCCTGGGCCGGCGACAAGCCGAACACCCTGACGCCCAAGGAGATCGCCGATGGGTGGATACTCCTGTTCGACGGCGAAACGACGTTTGGCTGGACTACCGAGGGGGACGTTGCCGTGAAGGACGGGAGGGTGACATTCGGTAACTCCCGTGTGACACGGGCCGCGCTGACGACAAGATTTGGCCCTGAATTCGAGATCAGGTTCGACTATAAGTGCGAGGGTCAGAAGGCCGACATGGTGTTCGAGGCTGCCGCACGCAATTTCCATCGCTCCGGCCTGTTCGCCGACGGGCTGTGGTATTCCTACAGGGCGCGCGTCGGTCATAGGGCCGGCCACCGCATTATCGAGCTGACTCACGTGCCGATCGGCCGTGAAGGGCCACCCAGCTCCGGCGAGTCGTCCGGCACTTCCGCGCCGCGGCAGCTGGCCATTTCCTTCGATGTGCCGGCGGGAACAAAGCTTTCGGTGCGGAGTGCCAAGTTGCTGCCTCTCGACTCCAAACCTCTGTTCAATGCCAAGGACCTCACCGGCTGGAAAAAATACACCGCCGACGACAAACGCTCCAAAACCGACTTCTCCGTCACCCCCGAGGGCTTCCTCCATCTGAAATCCGGCCCCGGCGACCTGCAAACCGAGAAGCTCTACGACGACTTCATCCTCCAGCTCGAATGCCGCACCAACGGCGATCGGCTCAACAGCGGCGTCTTCTTCCGCGCCATTCCCGGGGAGTACCAGAACGGCTACGAGGCGCAAATCCACAACGGCTTCGATGCCGCCAAGCCGAAGGAATACACCGTCGAGGTGTACGATCCCAAAACCAACGAGTTGAAGGAGAAGAAGACGGCGAAATACAGTGCCATCGACTACGGCACCGGGGCCATCTATCGCCGCATCCCGGCCCGGCAGCAGGCCGCCAAGGATCGCGAATGGTTCACCATGACCGTCGTCGCCCAGGGCCGGCACATCGCCACCTGGGTCAACGGCGTGCAAACGGTGGACTGGACCGACAACCGTCCGCTGAAGGACAACCCCCGCAACGGCTGCCGCCTGGAAAAGGGGGCCATCAGCCTGCAGGGGCACGACCCGACGACCGACATCGACTTCCGCAACATCCGCATCGGGGAGTTGCCGCGCAAATGAGTTTTGAGCGGCCGGAGGGCTGGGTGGCACGCCCTGAGGTACTCCGAAGGGCGTGCTGACAGTCAATCACGCCCTTCGGAGTACCTCAGGGCGTGCCACCCAACAGCTGACATCGGAGTGTCATTGACGAAGGTATTTCTACGCGGACCATCACCCGCCGCACACCGCCTTGTTCAGCGCCGGCATCAGTTCGCGCACGAACAGTTCCATGCTGTGCAGCCAGCGCGCCTTGTCGTCCCAGTCGTAACTCATCAGGACCAGCGTGCCGAAGGGGCCGGTTTCCTCGATCAAGCCCAGCAGCCGGCGGAGCACCTCGTCGGGGCTGCCGGCGATGATTTGTTCGCCCATGAGATAGTCCATGTGGCAATCGGCATCGCTCATGGCGGGGTCGCGTTTGTAGACACGTCGGCCGCCGCCCTTGTCGAACAGCCGGCCAATGTACTGGAAGTTCTGCCCCAGCGAATTGCTCCGCGCGATGCGGCGGGCCTCGGCCGTGCTGTCGGCCAGGAAGATGGCGCGGGCCACCTTGAAGTCGGCGCGGTCCGGCGTGCGGCCCACTTCCCGGGCGCCGGCGGCGTAGGTCTGCCACAGGTCGGCCAGCACGCTGCCGGCGATCAGGCAATGGCCGAACGGCTGGAAGCCGCGCCGCCCCGCCGAACGCATCGTCGGCGAATTGCGGCTCGTCCCCGGCATGGCGATCGGCGGGTGCGGCTGCTGCAACGGCTTGGGGATGTAGCCGATGCCCGTCTCCGCGTCCACCGACTTGGTCAGCCCGATGTTCCAGAACTGCCCCGCCAGCTGGTAGGGCGGCTCGGAGGACCACATGCCGCAGGATCATCTCGGTCGCCTCTTCGACCATGGCGGCGGCTTCCTTCGGCTCGGCCCCGAACAGCTCCTGGTCGGCCGACACGCTGCCCGCCCCGAAGCAGAGGTTGAGCCGCCCCTTCGACAGATGATCGAGGAACGCCAGCCGCCCCGCCACGTGGGCCGGGTGATGCTGATTGAGGCAGACCGGGGCGGGCCCCAGCCGAATCGTCTTCGTCTCGCCCAGGGCGCGGGCGATGAAGATTTCAGGCATCACGATGTTTTCATACTTCATCGTGTGATGCTCGCCGATCCAGAACTCGCTGAAGCCCAGCTCCTCGGCGCGGACGATCAGCTCGAGGTCCTCGTCGTAGCATTGCCCCTTCGGCTTGGCCGGATCGTGATAGGGCATGATGAACATGCCGTGCCGGATCGCCTTCACCCCGTCGCTCATGACGAGTCCCCCTCTGCGGATGCGGATCGAGATCGAGTGCGAATGTCCCCAGAGCTTACGGGCTGGGCGGGCCGGCGCCAACGAGGGATTGGCGAAGTGTCCGTTTAGCCGCCGCGAAACAACAGCTTGGTCAACCATAAGCCCACGTCAGTTGCCGGGTGGCACGCCCTGAGGTACTCCGAAGGGCGTGCTGACAGTCATGCACGCCCTTCGGAGTACCTCAGGGCGTGCCACCCGGGACTCGGCGTCCCCCGCCAATCCGTCTTGGCACGCGGCGGCCTGGTCGGCTAACATGGCGGACGGCAGGATCGCCCGGACTTTTCGGCGGAGGCACTGCGATGCTTGTTGGCAAAACGGCGCTGGGCGTCAGCTTGGCCCTGGTGGTGGTCGGCCTGGCAGCGGCGGCCCCGGTTCCCGCGGACGCCACCCTGCGCGATCGGGTGCTCGCCCTGAACCAGGTCACCGGCGAGGATACGGTGAAGGGTGAGATTCGCCTGCTGCGGGACGACCCGGCCGGCACCAAGAAGCTGCTGCCGGTGGCCGTCCGGGTGGCCCGCGAGAAGAAGCCGCCCCTCAGCTACAACGCCGCCTACATCCTGGCCCGCACCGCCCAGCTGCTCAAGGAGCCGGACAGTGCCGTCCCCCTCTACCGCGCCTGCATCGACCAGGCCAACCTGGTCAAGAGCCCCACGCGGCTGTTCGAGTCGTACGAGGGGATCGTCGCCAGCTATTTCGTGGCCGGCAAATACGACGACTGCATCAAGGCCTTGCAGGAGTTCCTGGAGCTGCCCGAGGTAAAGATCGTCGATCCCACCGACGATGAAACGCCCAAGTACAACGCCACGCTGAAGCGCGGCCAGCAGCTCATGCGCCGCGAGTTGGTGCAGGTGCTGACCCGCCAGGGGAAAATGGACGAGGCGAACAAAATCGTGGACAACCTGCTGAAGCAGGACCCCGACGACGTGGACACGCTGGAATTGCGGGCCGCCGTCCAGCGCGAGGCCGGCAAGTACGCCGACGCCGCCAAGACTTACGACGAAATGGTCCAGAAGGTCAACGGCATCATCGACGAGGTCAAGAAGAACCGGGGTATCAAGAAGGAAGCCAAGGAGGCGTTTATCAAGCGCTTCGAGGGCGACGTGCGCGATTATCGCTACATCCAGAGCAGCCTGTACATCGACGCCGACCAGCTGGACAAGGCCACCGGCGTGCTCAAGGACCTGCTCAAGGAGGATCCGGATAATCCCAGTTACAACAACGACCTGGGCTACGTCTGGGCCGATCACGATCAGAACCTGGCCGAATCCGAAAAGATGATCCGCAAGGCCATCGACGAGGACAAGAAGAAGCAAGCCAAGGACAACCCGGAGCTGAAGCCGGACCAGATCAAGGCCAACGCCTCTTACCTCGACAGCCTGGGCTGGGTGCTGTTCAAGCGGAAGAAGTACAAGGAAGCCGTGCCGCCCTTGCAGGAGGCGCTCGAGCAGGAAGAGGGGCAGTCGATCGAGATTTACGATCACCTGGCCGAGGTCCAGATGGCCCTGGGCGACAAGGCCGCCGCCTTGGACACCTGGCAAAAGGGCATCGAACACGTGGGGACGAGCAAACGCGAGAAGCAGAAGAAGGTCGAGGTGGAGAAGAAGATCAAGGCGAACAAGTAGCGGCTGGGTGGCACGCCCTGAGGTACTCCGAAGGGCGTGCTGATTGTCAAGCACGCCCTTCGGAGTACCTCAGGGCGTGCCACCCAGCCGTGGTGAGTCTTCACTTCACGTCGAGCAGTTCTACCTCGAAAATCAGCTCCGAATTGGGCGGGATTTTGGGCTTGGCCTGGGCGCCATAGCCAAGCGCCGGCGGGATGATCAGCTGGCGCTTGCCGCCGACCTTCATGCCGGGGATGCCCTCGCCCCAGCCTTTGACCACTTCGTCGAGCGAAAAAGTGGACGGTCCTTCGGGGTGATCGTAGCTGCTGTCGAACTTCGTACCGTCCTTGAGCGTGCCGGTGTAGTTCACCGTGACGGTATCGTGCGGCTTCGCTTCCTTGCCGTTGCCGACTTTCAGGTCCTTGTATTTCAACCCGGAGGCGGTGGTGATGTACTCGCTGGTGCCGCCCTTTTCGCCGTTGATGAAGACGATGATGCCGATGCCGACTGCGAGGATGATGGGGAGCAGGACGAACTTCTTCATGCCGGCGACCCTTTCGGAGGAGTTTAGCCGCGAGCGTCTGGCAGAGCGCTCGCGGGACGCTCGCGGCTAAACGGCGGAGGAATGATTCGTTACTTCACTTCGAGCAGCTCGACCTCGAAGGTCAGTTCGGCATCGGGCGGGATTTTGCCTCCGCCCGCGCCGCGCTTGCCGTAGGCCAGCTCGGACGGGATGATCAGCTTGCGTTTGCCGCCGACCTTCATGCCGGCCACGCCTTCATCCCAGCCCTTGATGACCTTGCCGGCGCCCAACTCGAACTCGAACGGCTCCTTGCGATCGAGGCTGCTGTCGAACTTCGTGCCGTCCTTGAGCCAGCCGGTGTAGTGGACGACGACGTTGGCGCCCTTCTTGGCCTCCTTGCCGTCGCCGACCTTCTTGTCGACGTACTTGAGGCCGGAATCGGTCTTGATCACTTTTTCGTCCTTTTTGTCATCCTTTTTGTTGTCGGCCGGCGTCGTGCCGGTTACCAGGGCCAGGAAGCCCAGGCCGAGGGCGAGCGTCAGGATCTGTCTCATGGCCATCCTTTCATACAAGGGAGGCGGCTCACGCGCGCCGCCGGGACGGTTATTGTATGGCGCCAGGCGGGCGGCGCACGCCGTTCGGCTCAGGGTCCGCGCAGAAAAAGCTTCGCCAATGACAGTCCGATGTCAGCTGTTGGGTGGCACGCCCTGAGGTACTCCGAAGGGCGTGTTTGACTGTCAGCACGCCCTTCGGAGTACCTCAGGGCGTGCCACCCAGACAGTCGAAACTTGACCAAGCTTTTCTGCGCGAGCCCTCACGGGGCGGCGTGGCGGGCCTTGAGGGCGTCGAGGGCCGGGCGGGCCTCGGCGGCCAGGAAGCCGTCGCCGCTCTTCACCAGCTCTTCCAGCAGCTTCGCGGCCTCGGGTGTGCCGGCCTTTTCCAGCACCTCGACCACGCGGGCGGCCCGCACTTCCTCCTGGTTGGGGCCCAGGGCGCCGCTCAGCTTGCTCATCACCAGCTCGAGGCGTTGCTTGGCCTCGGCGGACGGCTTGTTTTCCAGGGCTTTCTTGACCGCCTCCTCGGCGGTCTTGCCGGCGCGGACCAGCGCCTCGGTGGCGCTCTCGCGCTCGTCGAACTTCTCGGAATCGAGATCGGCGATCAGCTTGGCGATGGCCTTGGCATCGAGGGCGGCCCCCGGCTTGAGCTGCTGCTGCAGGAAGGGGAGGGCGGCCTTGGGCGCGGCGGCCAGGCTCAGGACCGCCTGCCAGGTGCGCGAGGCGTCGTCGCCGGCCAGGTCCTTCCACAGGTCGGTCAGGGCCTCGGCGGTCAGCTCGCGGGGAGCGGGCCGGCCCTCGGCGGTGGGGCCGGGCACATCCCACAGCAGCGCCCCCACATCGTTCCCCGCGCTGGCCACGGTTTTGCCGTCCGGTGCAAACGCCAGGAAGCGCGAGTTGAACGGCAGGCCCTTGCGTTCGACCAGGGTCTTGCCGGTGGTCGTGTCCCAGAGGCGGAGGACGCCGTCGGCCGACACCGTGGCCGCCGTGCGCCGATCCGGCGCGATGGCCGCGGCGATGGTGCCGGCGAAGGGGCGCGGCGGGGCGCCGGGCACCGGGGCCGGCAGCGGCACGGTCAGGCTCTGCCGTACCTTGCCCGTCATCCCCTCGATCAGGTTCACGCCCAGCCCCTGCGGAGCCAGCGGGGTGCGGCCGTCGCCCGGGTGGTTGGCCGCCAAGGCGAACACCGCGACCCCCGTCACCTCGCCCAACGCCTTGCCCGTGTCCGCATCGAACCGCCGCGTCAGCCGCTCGTTGGGCGAGTGGACCAACAGCGTGCGGTTATCGGGGGCGAACGACAGGGTGTAGTAGAAGTAGCCCGGCCGCCCCGGGGCCTGGGGCACCTCAATGACGTGCAGCTCCTTGTCGTCGGCCACGTCCCAGACGCGCACCCTGTGATCGATCGTCCCCACCGCCGCCCGCTTGCCGTCGTTCGACAGGGCAAACGAATTGGGGGCCACCGGAGACATCATAAGAGAATGCAGCTCTTTGCCATCGGCTACGTCCCAGGTGCGGAGCGTGCGATCGGTGCCGTAGGAAAGCAGCGTTTTGCCGTCGGGGGCAAACTGGAGGTAATTGCTGCTCCAGAAGGCATCGAGGGCCGGCAGCTGCCGTTGGATCTTGCCGGTGGCCGCGTCCCAGAGGATGATCGACCGATCACCGGCGCCGCTGGTCGCGAGGAGCTTGCCGTCGGCCGACCAGGCCAGCGCCAGCGTCCCACTGGTGTGCCCGATGACGGGGTACAGCTCCTTGCCGCTGGCCACGTCGTACACGTGCAGCAACGGTTCGCCGGAGCTAAGGTAAAGGGTTTGGCCGTCCAGGCTGAGGGCGAAGGTCGCCACGCCGAAGCCCGGGCCGAGATCGATCTGGGAAGTCTGCTTGCCGGCGTCGATGTCGAAGAAGCGGACGGTGCGATCGCCGCCGCAGGCGACGGCCAGCGTTTTGCCGCCGTTGGCGAAGGCGAGATCGCTGCCGCCGCCCGTGGGCAAGGGGAGCTTGGCGACCGCCTTGCCGCTAGCGGCGTCCCAGACCCGCGCGACCCGGTCGCCGGCGACGGTGGCCAGCCGCTTGCCGTCCGGCGAGTAGGCGATCATCGTTACCGGCGCGGTGTGCCCGCCGAACCAGCGCACTTCCTTGCCGTTCTCGGCGTCGAGCAGGCGCACCGCCCAGTCCTCGATCACCGCCAGCGCCTTGTCGTCGGGGGTGAAGCGGACCCGGCCGTAGAACGGGATGCCGACGTTGGGCAGATTGGGCTGCCCGATCTGCCGCAGCTCCTTGGCGGTGGCCGCATCCCAGATGCGGAACACGCGGTCCTGGTGCGAGCTGACCAGCGTCTTGCCGTCGCTCGAGTATTCCAGGTCGATGAAGTTCTGGTTGAAGGGGAGGGCGGCAAAGGTCAGCGTCTCCTTGCCGTCGGCCAGGCTCCAAGTGCGGAGGATGCGTTCGTTGACGGAGGCGGCCGCGAACGACTTGCCGTCCGGCGCCAGCGAGAAGCAGAGCCCGCCAACCGGCTGGGGGGTGATGGCGATCTGGAACAGTTCCTTCTGCGTGGCCAGGTCCCAGACGCGGGCGCGGGCATCCTGGGCGATGGTGAGCAGCCGCTTGCCGTCGGGCAGAGCGAAGATCTTGGTGACGCCGGCGCCGTGGCGGAAGTGGGCCGAACCGAGGCGGGCACGGGCCCCGTCGGGCAGCGGGTCGGCCGCCGCGGGCGCCTTCTTCTCGTCCCCGCCGGCCGGTGCCGCCGGTAGCAACGCCGTCGCCCCCAGCAGGGCGGCCAGGACCAGCCAGAAACCGCGCCATCTGCGAAGCCGTGTCATGGGCACCCTCCGAACCGAGACCGGGAGGACCACGCAATACAACGCGGACATCCTACCCCGCCAGCCGCGGGATCGCCAGGCAGCGGTCAGGAAAAGTGGTGGGTTGTGACAGACGGGAGGAGCACAAACCCCGGGCCGTTCAGGGCTCCGCCTTCTCAGTGGAGATGGGTCCGGGGTCATGGGGTGAGACGGCGGGGAGGGAGCGCAGGACCAGCACCCAGCCCAGGGCCAGCGCCGCGAGCACCACGGCGATGCCGGCGACGAACGCGATCCAGAAGGTGCCCTGGCCGCCCTGGCCCCACGAATCGACCCAGTGGCGGAAGCGGGCGCGGCGTTGTAGGCGATCCAACCAGCGGCGTCCGACGGCGATGCGGTCGAACTGCCGTACCGCCGCCGCCACCTGGCCGACCTGCCGCCGGGCCTCCGCGTTGTCCGGGTCCACTTCGAGGACCGCCAGGTAAGCCCAGGTGGCCTCGCCCAACTCGCCGGCCCGGGTCAGCGCCTCAGCGCGGGCCAGGCCGTCCTCGAGATGGTCCACGTAATCGGCCAGCAAAGACAGGTCGGCGCGGCAACTCGGACACTCGCGGCTGGCGAGCTGCACGGACTTCTTGCACATGGGGCAGGTGAGCATCGGGGAAACTCAAACCCGGTTAGCCGCGACGCGCAGCGGAGCGCTTTACCCGAGCGCTCCGCTGCGCGTCGCGGCTAACCCGCTAGAGCAAATACGCATAATTCAGTAACCGATCGTTCAGCGTCGCCGACGCCTCTTCCATGTTGCGCCGGTCGCCGGACCCCATCGCCAGGCGCACCTGGCGGCACAGGTCTTCCAGCTCGCGCTTGTCCTCGGCATTGTCCACTTTCGGAATCACGTCCTGCTCGGTCTTCTTGAGCACTTCCAGGGCGTCGCGGTACTCCTGGGTGCTCTCGAAGTCGGCCGTCCGGTTGACCAGCTCCTCGTTGATGCGCTTCATCTTGATGAGTTGGTTGGTGTCAAGCTGGTCCTCGCCCGATTGCTGGATGGCGAAGCGCTTCTTCTGGCCGCCGTGCGTGTCGTGGATGACCACGGTCAGGATGCCGTCGTCGCCGTACTCGAAGGTCACGTCGAGGGCACCGTCGCGCTGGGTGCGGGCGGGCTTGAACTCCCAGGGGATCTCGGCCAGCTTCACGTTCTCCGGACTGTCCGGGTTGTCGTAAACGTCCCCCTCGAAGACGCTGATGAGGACGCGCTCGGCCGGATCGGCCACCGGGTAGTAGGTCTTCGTGTACGAGCAGGGGATGTCGCTGCCGCGCTTGACAATCGGGTCGAGATAGACCTTGCGCTGATCGTTGATCGGGTTGGCGCAGAGCGAGTGCTCCAGCTTGACGCTGTAGGCGTAGTTGTCCAGCCCCGGCGCCCCTTGCAGGATGGCCGCGACGATGGCCGCCCCCTGGGCTACGCAGGTCATCGGATCGACGCGGTCGAACGATTCGGGCTCCTTGCCGGCCAGTTTCTCGGCGACGTAGCGTTTCACCAGCGGAATCTTGCTGGTGCCGCCGACCAGCAGCACCTTGTCGATGTCCTTGGGCCGCATGCCGCGCAGCTTCAGGGCCTCGTCGATGGCGTCGCCCGACTTCACAACCAGCGGCATGATGACCCGCTCGAACTGGCCCCGCTCGATCTCCTCTTCCAGACTGAGCTGGCGTTCCGGCACCAGGGCGGCCTTGCGGGCGATGGCCGTATGGTCGGCGGACAGGTCGATCTTGGCCTTCTCGACCGCCAGCATGAACTGCTGCCTGTACGGCGATTTCAGGATGTCGAAGCCGGTCTTCTGCTGGAAGCGGTCGGCGATCACCTGGCCCAGGGCGGTGTCCATATCGTCGCCGCCAAGCTTGCCGATGCCCTTGCTGCTGATTTCCTCGAAGATGCCGTGATGGATGCGGAGGATGGTGACATCGAGGGTGCCGCCGCCGAAGTCGTACACCAGGACGGTTTGATCGTCCTGGGCGTTGAGGCCGTAGGTGATGGCGGCGGCGGTCGGCTCGTTGATGAGGGTCAGCACCTTCAGGCCCGCCGCCCCGGCGCACAGCTTGGTCGCATGCCGGGCCAGTCCCTTCGAGTTGGCCGGGATGGTGACGACGGCGTTGGTGAACGATTCGCCCAGGCCCTGCTCGGCATCCTTCTTGAGCAGGCTGAAGAGCATGACGGCGATCTGTTCGGTGCGGAGGTTCTGGCCGACCAGGGGGACACGTTCCGGGGTGCCGAGGATGCGCTTGATGGAGCGGATGGAGCGCTGCTCGTCGAAGTTTTCCTTGGCTTCCTGGCCTAAGGCGAGGGTGCCGTCGCGGCGCATGGTGACGATGGAGGGCGTCCACTTCTGCCCCTCGTGATTGGGGACGACCTCGGCCTGGCCGTACTGGAAGTTGGCCACCACCGAGTTGCTTGTGCCGAAGTCGATGCCGATGTAGGGCATACGCGCATCCACCCTTCCTTCGCCCTCGCCACAGGCTTATTTTCAAGTGGCTTAAGGGTTTATGGCTTTCTGTCTTTTCGTTTAGGCTCTGGATCATCCACCCAGAGCCCCCAATTTCTGCCCAATTCCCTTCCCATTCCCTTCCGCTCGCATACCTATCCCATCAGTGATGCACGCTCGCAGGGGCCTCGTGCTGGCCGCGAAAATCACCCCACCGCCAGGATACCCGTGGAAGGGGCGCAGGGGAAGGGTCTGGCCGCCTGATCCGCCGCCATTCGGTAGTTCGCTCGCGGCGGCACTTGCTTTAGTCGCTGGTGCGGTTGTCGCGGGGGAGCAATCAGGTGGCGGGGGCAGATGACGGACGCCATTCGAGCGACATGCGTCTCCGGCCGCGCGAGCGGCTCACGGTCGAGCGATGAAGCTGGTCCCGCCCAATCCGCGCGACGTGACCCTGGTGTCGAAGTCGGCCCGGCTCGGAAGGAGTGATGGTCCTCATCGTCGTCGTCGGCATCGTCGGCGTCAGACGACGGCCAGGGGTGTTCGGCCGTTCGACGGGGTTTGCCGCGGTTCAGCAGAGGGGGCGTGCGCGCCCTTCGCCGCTACAATGCCTGCGCCCCCTTCGCCACTACAATTCCATCTGCCCGCCACGTGCTCGCCAGAAATGAAGGAGCATGAAAAAGCTTTTCATCGTGGGTTGTGGGCGCTCGGGAACGACCACGCTACAGCAAGCCTTGAACCGGCACTCCCAGATCGTCATCCCCCCCGAGACGGGGTTCTTCGTCGCGTTCCTCGGGCACACTCGGGCAGGGCAGAGGCAGCACCTGAGGCAGATTAATGGCGACCTCCAGATCGACACCCCTTTTCCCCCACGACGAATCCCGCGTGGTCCGGAGGCCATCGCCCTGTATGAACAGATCGCCGGCCTTTACCTGAGGCGCCTGGGCCGAGAAGGCGTCGAGTACTTCGGCGACAAGACGCCTCACCATCTCATGCGGCTCCGCTGGATCCACGAGCACTACCCGGATGCGAAGATCATCCTGGTCTACCGCGATGGACGCGACGTGGCGCTGAGCATGACCAAGGTTTCCTGGGCTCATCCCGACCTGTACGTCAATTTCGCCTATTGGCTGCGCTGCTGTCGCCTCGGGGAGAAAGCGCTGGGCCTGCTGTCGCCGCGGATAGCGCCGGTCAGTTACGAAGACCTGGTAACGGATCCAGAGCGCGAACTGCGGCGCATTGCAGTTTTTCTGGGTGTCGCCTACGAACCTCAGATGGCCGAGGGGCAGGGCAACCGTGAAGGAGTGGCTGCGAGGGAATACGGTTGGAAGATGCACGCGTTCGAGAAGATCAACCCGGGGCGTGTCGGCGTCTGGCGGCAGGAATTGACCGCGGAGCAGGCGGGTAACCTGGAACGATGGGGAGGGACGACGCTCCGGACTCTCGGCTACGAGTTGGTCACGGAAGCGGGGCCGGGCCGGCTCCCGTTAACCCTCCTTCTGGAGGTCCACTCCCGACTCTACGCCTGGCGCGTGCGCTGGGCACTGCGGATGGCGACCAAGAACCTGTTCGGCATGTAGCCTCCTTCCGCTCCGGCGTCTTGCCGCTTCTGCGAACCGTGCGGCGGCTGCAAGACGTCAGCTTGCCGGTGAGTGTTGCCCCGATGGATACCGCCGACCTGTATTTCCTCTGGCTCTCTGTGACCGTCACCCCCGCCGTCCTCACCGGGACCAATGGCACGGTTCCGGGGATCGCCACCGAGATTTACGAGGAGCAGGCATTCGACCGTCTCCCTATCCTCGCCGACACCTTGCTCGACGCCGGCTGCGACAATGAGGACCCACTGGCCCACTGCCGAAGCGACGGGCCGCACGTCCTGGGGTGCTGGGCGGCCGATCTCATCTTGGGCCATGCGAAGCCGGCTCCCCATCCGCCGCTTGTCACCCCGGGGGAGCGATCTGACGCGCGGGGAACTGGGTGAGGGTGCGATCCTCGAATGCCCCTTCCGGCGAGCCGCCCGAGGCGCTCCGTTCAGGTGCGACGGGCGGTTTTGAGTCCTGCCCCGGCTCGCACCGCTTCGGAATAGGCTGGGATCTCCGACTCCGCGCTGACGCACATGCCGAGATCCCGCAGCAGCCCATCCTGAAGATCATAGACCCAGCCATGCACCGCCAGCGCCTGGCCCCGTGTCCAAGCCTCCCGCACGACCGTGGTCTGGCTAACGTTCACCACCTGCTCAATGACATTCAACTCGCACAGGCGGTCGTGGCGCTGGCCCTCAGTTTCCAGCGCGGCAAGCTGCGCCTGGTGCTTCCAACGCACGTCCTGAACGTGGCGCAGCCAGTTGTCAACCAGCCCCAGGCTGTCGTCGCGCAGCGCGGCGAGCACCCCGCCGCAGCCGTAGTGCCCGCACACGATGATGTGGCCTACGCGGAGGATGTCCACGGCGAACTGGATGGCCGAGAGGCAGTTGAGGTCCGCGTGGACCACCACGTTGGCGACGTTGCGGTGGACGAACATCTCCCCGGGCAGCAGGCCCACGATCTGGTTGGCCGGCACCCGGCTGTCGGAGCACCCGATCCAGAGGTACTGCGGCGCCTGCTGACGGGACAGCCGCCGGAAGAAGTCGGGGTCCTGCCGGGCCATCTCGGCAGCCCACGCGCGGTTGTTCGCAAACAGGTGGCTGAGGACTCGCATCCCGTTATTTTACGACTGTTCCGGCGGACGACCTAGCACCAAACGGTTTCTTGCCCGTTTGGTGTAAACACTGCCAAGCTACACAAGCCTGACGCGCCAGCGAAGGCGCTTTGGACTTCCTTCTGCCAAGCTACACAAGCCTGACGCGCCAGCGAAGGCGCTTTGGACTTCCTTCGCTGGCGCGTCAGGCTTGTGTAGCTCCGCATCCTTCACAGATCTGGCCTCGATAACCGTTTGGTGCTAGCGCACGTGCGCAGAACATGGCCACCGCCGCGGGCCGTGCTTGCAGCCTTACGTCTCCCAATCTAAAACGGTCCTCGTCCCCGAGAACACCGACACGGACAGCATCACCATGCACATTCCAACCCGGCAGATCGTTCCGCACGCCAGCGTCGGAGGGAAACCGCGTGAGATCAAGGAGGCCATCATCGAGGAGTACGAGACGGTAGAATGTGAAGACACAAACAGCTGACGACACAACAATCCGCTTCCCGGCGCTGACCGCAACGCCGACCCATCCTGGCCGGTCGAAGAGCAGGAGACGCAGCCAGCCAGGAAACCCACGTTACGGAGGCCCCAAATGCACAATCTGAACGACGGCGCATCGATCGAGGTGCAGGGATCAAGCGCCCGGCCCTACGTGATCAAGAACGTGGGCGGCGTCTACTCGTGCAGTTGTGCCGCCTGGCGCAACCAGTCCCTGCCCATCGAGCGAAGGACTTGCAAGCATATCCGCAAGCTTCGTGGCGACGCAGCCGAAGAAGCCCGCGTCGGCAGCGATCTGCCGGCCAAGCCCAGGGAAGCCAAGGCCGGCGTATCGGCACCGCCACTGCTTCTGGCCGAGCGCTGGGACGGCGTGACCGACCCCTCCGGTTGGTGGCTCAGCGAGAAGCTCGACGGCGTTCGCGCCTACTTCGACGGCAAGCAATTCTGGTCCCGGCTCGGAAATCGCTTCCACGCCCCCACCTGGTTTGTGGCGGGTTTGCCCGAGATGCCCCTGGACGGCGAGTTGTGGCTCGGTCGGAAGAAGTTCCAAAGGACCGTCAGCATCGTGCGCCGCCAGGACAAAAGCGACCTGTGGAAGGAGGTCCGCTACGTCGTCTTCGATGCCCCAACGCTGGAGAAGGGCTTCGAGGCGCGCCTGGGGCTTGTCCGCGAAGCGCTGCGAACATCCGGGCCGCCTTTCGCCCAGGCGCACGAACACCAGCAGTGCCAGGGACTCGATCACCTGCGCGCGGAGCTGGCCCGGCTGGAAGCACTGGGCGGCGAAGGACTGATGCTGCGCCGGCCCGGGTCACGCTACGAGAGCGGGCGCTCAGCCACACTGCTGAAAGTGAAGTCCTTCCACGACGCCGAGGCCCGTGTTCTCCAGCATCAGGAGGGCTCAGGCCGCCACAAGGGCCGACTGGGTGCCCTGCTGGTGGAGTTGCCCAACGGAACCACGTTCTCCGTCGGCACCGGGTTTTCCGACGCCGAACGCGAGGCACCACCCGCAGTGGGCAGCCTCATCACGTTTCGTTACCAGGAACTGTCCGAGGCCGGCGTGCCGCGCTTCCCCTCGTTCGTGGGTGTGCGTGCAGCCGCCGAACTTTCATCACCAATCCCGAAAGGATCCTCGTCCATGACCACGCCATCCACTACCAACGTCCGCCGTTTCGAGTTCTCGCAAGGCACGTCGAATAAGTTCTGGGAGATCTCGCAACGCGGCACGGAGGTCACGGTGCGCTTCGGTCGCATCGGCTCAGAGGGGCAGGTCAACGTCAAGTCGTTCCCCGACGAACAGGCCGCGGCGCAAGCACGTCGAGAAGCTGATCCGTGAGAAGACGACCAAGGGCTACCACCAGGCCGCGTAACATGGCCGGCCGCGGTCGATCACGCTGGGAAGCGGGCGGTTCGTACGGGCTTCCAGACCATGCTCGCTTGTCGCACGGGCCGACGACGGGAGGGAACAACGGGTCGGGTTCGGTTTTCTTGACAAGCCAGCTGGGTGCCAGCAAGGGGCGCGGAACCTGGCCCGGGAAACCTAATTGGACAGCGCCACTTTTTATTCTGGGTAAGATGGCCACACGAAAACCAAGGACTTACGGCGATTTACTTTGCCCAGCTTGACTTCGGCCTTGCCCAGTGTGAAAAGTGGCGATGTCCAACTAACCTAGAGCCCTTTTTCTTCTTAGATGCTGAACGTCTTCCTTTTGGCTCTTCCGGCAAATGCGTGCATCAGTGAGGCGACCGGCAGCAGATAGTCTCCGCTTGCCTCTCGAGTTCGACCGCGAGGGGAGACTTTCACCCGCCCATCGCCTCAGACGGCGCCCCCATTGTATTGGGGTGACGCAGGCCGTGGAAGCGGATGAAACGCTCGGCCCAGGTGGCATAGCAGTCCTCGGTCCGCGGCGAGAACTGCCGCACCCGACAGGCCCGCCGAAGCCGATCGAGCAGGCGGGGCGGCTCGGGGCACGGCAACTCGCCGACCGCCAGGCCCAGCACGTCGTGGTAGACGAACGTAAGGGCGGCGTGTGCCTGTTCCAGGCAGAAGAGCGAGTCCTTTTCTGTCTCGGGCGATATGGCTGAGGAAGCGCCACTAGTCGCCCGGCGAGAGGTCACGAGGGTGGCGTTTGCCGTGGAACAGGACCAGGCGGAGTGTCCACTGCGCATCACGCTCCCCGGGACCCTGCTGGCCGAACGCGAGTTGCGCGACCTGGCGGACGAGGTCCAGGAGCCGAGGCGGAGCGGCGACGACGGCTGCGGGAGCGGTCATGGTACGACCCCCTGGGGCGACAACCGGAACTCCAAGCGTACAGTGTACGCAAGAAACACGACGATGGCAAGGAAAAGACCGGGGAGAATCTGTACGGGGATTTCGCTTGACGAACAGGGCACGGGAGGGTGAAGTAACGGTGCTAGAGGGCGCCTGCGCGCGATAAGCAGGTGCTTCAGGCGCACAGCACGCGCGAAGAACAAGTTGAACTAAACCGCTCCGCGGTGGCCCCCGAGCTCATCTCTTCTCTTCCTTCTTGACACGATCGTTGGTCCCACGTCCTGTCCAGCTGGGCCGTCTGTGCCGGTTGTGCCGGTTTTGCTCGACTGCCACCGCTGCATTCCTCGGGCATGCTTCTGCTACGCCCTTCGTACTCCATCCGCACCCCGCAGAAGCCCGAGAGGACTTGCCATGACCCCCTTGCGTCAGCGACTCATCGATGATCTTCGTTTGCGTAACTACTCACCGCGCACCATCGAGGCCTACGTTGCCGCCGTCGTCGAGCTTCACACGATACTTCGGCAGCGCACCCGATCAACTCTCCCCCGAACAGGTCCGCGAGTTCCAGCTCCAGCTGGTCCAAGAACGTGTCTCGTTCAGCCTCCTCAACCAGGTGACCGCCGGCCTGCGCTTCTTCTACGGCATCACCCTCGGCCGACCGGACATCGTCCACAGGATCGCCTACGGCAAGCGACCCAAGAAGCTCCCCACCATCCTGGCCGCCGACGAGGTCAGTCGCCTCTTCGCCGCCGCCGCCAACGACCGCGAGCGCACCTTGCTCCGCACCGACTACGCCCTGGGCCTGCGTATCAGCGAGTTGGTGGCTTTGCTTCTGGAGGACATCGACGCTGCGCGGGAGTCGTGATCGTCCGCCAGGGCGAAGGGGCCAAGGACCGCCTCGTGCCTCTGTCACCCCGGCTGCTGGAGGAGTTGCGTGGTTACTGGCGTCGTTATCGGCCGCGGCCCTGGCTGTTTGCCGGCGCCCGTCCCGGCTGCCACCTGAGTGTCGGCGGGGTGCAGCGGCTGGTGCGCCGGGTGGTCGAGCGGTCTGGCCTGGACAAGGCCATCAGTCTGCACACGCTGCGTCATTCCTACGCCACGCATCTGCTGGAAGCGGGTTGCGACCTTTTGACCATCCAACGGCTGCTGGGTCACACGGACCTCAAGACCACAGCCCGCTACCTGCATCAGCGCCCAGCAGTTGGGGCGTACGCCCAGTTTGCTCGACTGGATCGCGCGGCCGTCCGCGGCGTCGCCGTCAGCCCCGGAGACACAGCCGTGACCCTGGAGACGCGGGCCTGTCCGCCGTCCCGGTGGCGTCGGCCCTGACGATGGCCGACGTGATCCGCGTCCATGGCGTCGCCTTCCTGGAGGCGCTGGGAGGCCGGCCTGACGGGGGTGCAACGGCGGGCGCTGGGGGACCTGGGGCTGTGCCGTACTGAGGCGCTGGGCGGCCACGTCTGGCACTGCCACGATTGCGGACACGAGCGGGTGCTATATAACTCCTGCCGCAACCGGCACTGCCCGACCTGCCAGGCGTCGGTGCGGGCGACGTGGCTGACACGCGAGGCGTCCTGGCTGCTGCCGGTCGAGTATCACCACGTGGTCTTCACCCTGCCGGCCGCAGTGGCCGAGGTGGCCTTGGCCAACCCGGCGTTGGTCTACGGGCTGTTGTTTCAGGCGGCCGGCGCCACGCTGCGGGAGGTAGCGGCGGACCCGAAGTACCTGGGGGCGCAGGTGGGGGAGGTGGCGGTGTTGCACACCTGGGGGCAGAATTTGCATCACCATCCGCATCTGCATTGTCTGGTGACGGGGGGTGGGTTGTCGTGCGACCGCTCGGGGCGTGTGGACCAGGCGGCGTGTTGGCGGTCGTGCCGTCCGGGGTTCTTCCTGCCGGTGCGGGTGCTCAGCCGCGTGTTCCGGGGGAAGTTCCTGGCGTTGTTGCGTCGGGCCCATGAGAAGGGCCAATTGTCGCTGCTGGGCCGGCTGGCGTCGCTGGCGGAGGCGTCGGCGTGGGCGTCGTGGCTGCGGCCCTTGTACGGACAGGATTGGGTGGTGTACAGCCAGCCGCCGCGGCGGGGGCGGAGGTGGTGCTGAAGTACCTGTCGCGTTACGTGCACCGCTCGGCGTTGAGCAACGGCCGGCTGGTGTCGCTGACGGACGAGGCGGTGTCGTTCACCTGGAAGGACTAGCGCCACGGGGGTAAGGAGCGGGTGTTGACGTTGAGCGGGGAGGAGTTCCTGCGTCGCTGGGTGCAGCATGTGTTGCCCCGGGGTTTTGTCAAGGTGCGTCATTACGGGCTGTTGGCCAGCCACGGTCGTGCGGCGAAGCTGGCGGCGTGCCGCTGGCAGTTGTGGCTGTTGGGCTTGGCGGCGGCGGCGCCAACGGGGGAGCGGGCGGCGGCGTGGCCGGGGCCGTGCTGTCCGGAGTGCGGGTCGCTGTTGTGGCGAAAGGGCGGGGCGGTGCTGGAGGTGGGTGTGGTCGTGGTGGACACGTCGTAAGGCGCATGCGGAGAGGTGCGATGTCAGGCCGGTTGGTCACGGAGGCGGGAGTAGGAGAGGTGGGGACGGTGCGCGCACGGGCATGGTAAAGGCGACAACGCGGGGTGCTAAAGGGTACAACACAGGGCGCAATTTATGTGGCGGGCGGCTTTAAGCCTGGTATGATGGGCCGTGAGGACGGCGTCGGCACGGCGTCGCAACGGAGCAAACCCCAGGATGCAGTCGGGGGTAGCCGGTTAAGTTCAACAGGATTCTATCCGGAGTGCCCCGCCACAGGACCTTGCGGAGCGGATACGGCCGCTGGCGGCGGGGCACTCCGGATAGAATCCTTAACGTTTGGCGACACAAGCTTCTTTCTCTAATAGGAGGTCACTATGTCACGGTTACTGAGGTAATCCTGTTCGTCCTCGAGTCCCGACAATGACTCGGGCAATTCGGATCGTCCCACCAATGGACACCGCTTAAAGTCGTCGTGAAGGCCACGGATTTGCTCGTGGTCCGATGTGTGAACCCGGATGTCGGGCGGGGAGAAACCGATGGGCTGACGCTCATCGAGGTGGAAGTCCTCGTGTGTTCTAAAGGGGAGCGCAAGGTTGGCAAAGCCGAACTTGCAACCATCGGCCAGCGAATGGAGAAAGGGCAGCGGTATCTCCTGGCAAGCTTTGGCGGCTCCGCCTTCGACACCGGCTTTCTGGCCCAGAGCGACCAGCCCGTAGTCGAATTGTCACCTGACTTCGATCTCAAATCGCCCGATTTTGTGACTGACAAACTCCGATTTCGGGTACCAAGAATCTTCGACGCTCGACGGGCCCAGGTGAACCGACTGATTCTGCAACTCCGGCGGGAGAAAGCCGTGTTGGATCGGACCGCAGAGCACCAGGGGGCGGGACCGAAAAACTAATCATGCCGTGACGAGGGGAGAAAAGGGGACGTTACTACAATGCCATTAAGATAACGCCGACACGGCTGAGGCGGAGCGGTGGGGACTGGGATGGCTCAAACTCATGTCGGGCTATCCTTCGGCGATTGGCGGATGGGCTTGAGTGCGGGCACCGCTCCAACGGCCACCCGAACCCTTATCTTATATGGCATTCGGGACGTTCTAGATACTTCTATCCGAAGCGTTTACTGCGAATTACTTCAGACGTTGGGAGACTCAGGAGGCGCACTCGTGAACATGCCCATCCAAGCTGTCGCTGTCCCATTGTTCGATGACGGACAGGGTGGTCTGCGCATCACCGGCACGCCGCGTCTTGCTCGAGCGGATCGTCCACGCCTTCGAGGATGGGGCGACCCCGAGGGAATTGTACAGAGCTTATGACACCCTTCAGCTGGCCGACGTGTAGCGGTGCTGACCTGGTATCTCCGACACAAGGCTGAAGTGGAGGACTACCTGCGCAAGCGGGCGGAGGAAGCGGAGGCGATCCGCCGAAGGATCGAGGCCAAGCAGCCCGACCGGGCCGAGCTGCGGGCCCGTCTGATGGCTCGTCGGGCCCAGAAGGAAGTGGTCCATGCTCCGCCTGGTCAGTGACGAGAACTTCAACGGCGACATTGTCCGCGGCTTGTTTCGCCGACACCCGGAGCTTGAGCTCGTCCGTGTGCAAGATGTTGGTCTCATGCAGACGCCTGACCCCGACATCCTGGAGTGGGCCGCCAGCCAGGGGCGCAAGTGTTGCTATCGCATGACGTTTCAACAGTCCCGCCGGCCGCGTACCAACGTGTGGGCGATGGTAAGCCGATGCCTGGAGTCTTTATCCTGCCCGACCGAATGCCGCTTGGCCAGGCCATTGACGAGATCCTGTTTCTCTCCTTAGACGTGGAGCCCGACGAGTGGAATGATCAGGTTCTTTTTCTGCCCCTGTAACCGAACCGGGGAGACGCCGGAGGGAGGCTGTTCGTTCGCAGGGCAAATGGAGCAGGCCGAACGAACGGATGCAGTTGACCGGGCCGGCATTTTGGTTTTCCACGGTTTGACGGCTTTGCAGCCGGCCCCGGCAACTGATCCTGAGCGTTCGGCTTGGTGAGGGCCTCTCTGCGATGAAGAAGAACCGCAAGAAAGCTGCCGACACGTATCGGTTTAACGGCTACCCTCACCTTTCAGGCTGGCAGTCTCCAATCGGTCCAGATGGCGGACCTGGAGTCATTCATCAAGCAGTTCGAGGCCAAGTTGGCCGATCCGAGGACGATGCGGACGACAAGAAGTGGACGGCACGTTGGCTGGAAAGGTTCCGGAAGGAACTCGACAAGAAGCGGGCCGGGCGGAGTCTCAAGCAGAGGGAGAAGCGAGATCATCGCCGAACCAAAAGCTGCACCTGACCGCGGCGGCATGCCGGCTTTCCAGGGTTCAAAGTCTCCTGGCCGCCGCGGCAGGTGAGCTTGGTGGTTCGAGTTCAAGACAAGAGGGACGCTGCATGAAGTCGTATCGCCGGATCACAGTCTGTGTAGCACTCGTCCTGGTCGTTGGACTACTCGGGTGCGGCACTGGCGTCACTACAAGT
The DNA here is from genome assembly GCA_963827935.1 of uncultured Planctomycetota bacterium. GTDB lineage: Bacteria > Planctomycetota > Planctomycetia > Gemmatales > Gemmataceae > DATFNV01. The sequence continues at coordinate 171,330 of CAWHCN010000013.1, forward strand.
GGGCAAAGGCCAGAGCCCCGAAGCCAAACGCTAGACCGCCGCAAGCTGCCACTCAACCCGCGGGAACACCGACAGCGACTCCAAAGACCACCCGCAGGGAAAGCAACCCGAGAGCACCGGTTCGACGGGATCCAGCCGGACAACTCCAAGCCTTATAGAATTCTTAAATCGGATAAGGCGCAAACCGAGAGCAGTAGCGTTTAGTGGCGACGGGAAGCTTTTGGCGACGGGTACGGCTGATACAGTCGAGGTGTGGGACATCGCTGCTAACAAGGTTATCGCTACCTTCATAGCTCAAGATGGTCCTGTCCGATTACGGCGAGATCGGCATGGCATTCAGCCATGATGGTAAGACGGTGGCGACTGGCGGCGTTAGCATCAAGTCATTTCCTGTGGGCGGCGGCGATTCCCACGAAATCAAGGTGCCACTTGAGAAAGGATTCACAGTCCGGGTACTTGCTTTCAGTCCGGACGGCAAATGGATCGCTGAAGCCAGTGATGAGAAGTCCCCCCGCATTTATGAGGTATCCGGGGGAAAAATGGTCACCTCATTCCCTTCGGAAGGAAGAGGGAATTTTCCGCGGTCCGTTGCGTTCAGTCCCAACGGCAAGATGCTCGCCGCCGCATACCAAGGCAAGGGCGGATTGCGGATCTGGGATATTCCTGAAGGCAAAGAGAGAAAGCCGGTGGAGGACAACAGCGGGACCTCCACAGATGTCGCCTTCACCCCGGACAGCAAGACGGTTGCCGTGGCCCGTCCCAAGGAGGGCGTCTTCCTGTACGATGTTGCGACGGGCAAGAAGATCGGTACCATTGCTGCTGGCAAGATGAGTCGCGACGATCGCCATTAGTGGTGACGGCCAGCTGCTGGCAACGGTCGGATCAACGCCGCGAATGGTTGACCTCTGGGACGTGCCATCCGGAAAGTACCGAGGAGCGGCGGACGTTCAGGAGAGCTTATCAGGCCCCATTGCCTTTAGCCCAGATAGCGAAGCTTCTTGCCACAGGGTCGGGGTGATGGCTGGACGCGGTTGTGGAACGTTGCACTGCTTCTCAAAGAGAAATAGCCAGAAGGACCAAGAAGGCTCAGGAAAGACAAAAGGGGTTGAGAGTCGAATAGAGGCGAGGCAGGCTCGAACCAGCGGCTTCAGCAGACGGGCCACGCGACTAAGGCTACCTGGACTGTACGTCTCCCTCCGCGTGAGCCCCGCTGCTAGAGCTTTGTGGTTAGCGAGGGAGAGTCTACCTTGTGGACGAGACCCATTGGCAAGTATGTAACGACCCGCAGCCGATGATCGACTACCTGCGGGGCCGGGTTTCGGATGGCCGGATGCGCCAGTTCGCGGTGGCTTGTTGTCGGCGGCTTCCGAGGCGATTCCACGAGAGGAGCGACTGGGGGCCCGGAGTAGAGGGTGAGCGGAGCGATGCGCAACCGGTAGTGTTACCCGCGAAGAGTTGGTGGCAATGCTCGATCAACTGACCCACGATTTCGAAGAGGTGATTGAGTCCGACAACGGGGAGATCTATGCGTCCAAGCAGGCAGTTCTGGCTGCCCTGCAACCGGCCTCCCCGTTTGACCCAACTCAGGCCGCGGATGCCGCAGCGGTCGCGGCCAGTCGGTTTAGTGACGACGAAGAAGACCGGCGTGCTGAGCGGAACTGGCAAGCGAACCTAGTTCGCCAGATGTTCGGGGACGTGTTCAGTGCCACCGCTGGTTGAGGCCAATGCTCTACCGTTTTGGGAGTACGAGCGCATGGGCCAGCGCGCTAACCAAGGGCTCAAGCTGACCGGAGCCGCCCACACTTGGTTCTACAAGTTGAAATGTCACTACGGGCGGCTCCGGCAGCTTAGCCTCCCGTTGAACTAAACCGCTCCGCGGTGGAGCAGTTTTCTCGTTTTCCTGTCGCTGATTGGCTGTCTCGATTCGCTGATCGTTCTCCACGTACGCTAGGGCTTCGCCCTCGGCGTTTTCTTTTTCCACACGTGGAGATGCCCATGACCCCGCTTCGCCAACGCTTCATCGACGACCTGCGCCTGCGCAACTACTCGCCCACGACCATCGAGACCTACGTCGGCCGGCGTCGCCGCTTCGCCAAGCACTTCGGCCGTTCGCCCGAAGTGCTCGGGCCGGAGGAGATTCGCGCCTTCCAACTGGACCTGCTGGCCGCGCAGTGTCCTGGAGCAGTTCAACCAGGCCGTCTGTGCCTTGCGCTTCCTGTACCGCGTCACGCTCGGCCGGCCCGAGCAACTGCCCCTCATTCCCTTCGGCAAGCGGCCCAGGACGCTGCCCACGCGTGCTCAGTCCCGAGGAGGTGCCTGCGCCTGCTGGCCGCAGCGCCGCCGGGCCGCGACCGCATGCTGCTGCAGACCGCCTACGCGTGCGGCCTGCGGCTGAGCGAACTGCTTCGACTTGCAGGTGCCGACATCGACAGCAGCCGCATGGTGCGTGCACGTGCGCCAGGGCAAGGGGCACAAGGATCGCTGGTGCCGCTGTCGCCGCGGCTGCTGGCGAACTCCGCGGCCTACTGGCGGCGTACCGGCCCGGCGACCTGGCTGTTCCCGGGTCGCAGCCCGGGACAGCCGTTGACCGGCGGCAACGTGCAGCGGCTCTGCCAGCGGACTGGCGCAACGGGCCGGGCTGACCAAGGCGCACGCTGCACACGCTGCGGCACAGCTACGCCACCCAATGCTGGAAGCGGGCGTCGATCTGCTGACGCTGCAGGCGCTCCTGGGCCACAGCGACTTGCACACGACGGCCCACTACCTGCACGTCAGCACGCGGCGGCTGCAGCAGATGCCGCAGCCTGCTCGAACGGCTGGTGCTGCCGCCGCGCGGCCGGCGCAGCCGACCGGACGGAGGGCCAGGGCATGACCGCCACCGTCGCTCCGAGCGGCCGGCGTTGGAAGTGGCGGACGTGATTCGGGCACCACGGCGAGGCGTTCCTGGCAGTTACGGCAGCGCTTGTCCGGCGACGCAGAGCAAGGCGCTGCGTGACCTGGCCGCTGCCGCACGGCGGCGCTGGGCGGCCACGTCGAGCGTTGCCTGGACTGCGGCCACGACCGCATCGCCTACAACTCGTGCCGCAACCGCCACTGTCCCAAGTGCCAGGCCCTGGCCCGCGCCCGCTGGCTGGAGCGCGAGGCCGAGTACCTGCTGCCGGTCGAATACCACCACGTGGTCTTCACGCTGCCGGCCGAGCTTGCCGAGCTGGCCCTGGCCAACCCGCGCGTCGCTGTACGACCTGCTGTTCCAGGCGGCGGCGGCGACGCTGCGCGAGGTGGCGGCCAACCCGAAGCGGCTCGGTGCCAGGTCGGCGTGCTGATGGTGCTGCACACCTGGGGCCAGAACCTGCACCATCATCCGCACGTGCATTGCGTGGTGACCGGCGGCGGCCTGTCGTGCAATGCCGCACGGCGTCGTCGATGCGTCGCCGCGCTGGGTGTCGTGCCGGCCGGGCTTCTTCCTGCCGGTGCGGGTGCTGAGCCGGGTCTTCCGCGGCAAGTTCCTGGCCGGCTTGCGTGCGGCGCTCGACGCAGGGCAAGCTGGTCTTGCCCGGCCGTGCTGGCGGCGCTGGCGGACCCGGCGGCCTTCGCGCTGGTTGGCGCCGCTGTACGCCAAGGACTGGGTGGTGTACGCCAAGCCGCCGTTCGGCGGTCCGGAGCAGGTGCTGAAGTACCTGGCGCGGTACACGCACCGGGTGGCCATCAGCAACCACCGGCTGGTGGAGCTGCGAGGACGGCCGGGTGACGTTCCGCTACAAGGACTACGCGGACGGTCACCGGTCAGAAGACGCTGACGCTGTCGGCGGAGGAGTTCTTGCGTCGCTTCGTGCAGCACGTGTTGCCGAAGGGCTTCGTGAAATCCGGCACTACGGCCTGCTGGCCAATGCCCAGCGTGAGGCAGCGGCTGGCGACTGTGCCGGCGATTGTTGCTGGTGGCGAACGTGGCGGCGCCGCTGCGTCGAGGACACGGAGGAAGAACCGCTCGAGCCGGTCCAGCCGCGCTGCTGCGAGCACTGCGGCGGCACGCGCCTGCTCTATCGGGAGTTGCCGCCCGGCGAGGCGTTGGCGGCGGCCGTGACCGTGGTGGATAGCTCCTGACCGGCGTGGACCGCTCGCCGCGTGGTTGTTCAGCGTGCCGCGGCGTTACCCTGCTGCCGGTGCGGCACGGGCTCGAATCCCGGGCCGGCCACGGCATGGCGGTGGCCTGCCGCGACGTGTCCGCCGGGCGTCGGGACGGCGAAAATCCTTGCAACGGCCGGGGAGGATCTTTCACGTCGGGGTGCCGGACCGTGGGTCGAATTCCCATAGGGGGGGCGGGGTCCGCGGTTCAGGTCCAAAGGGAATCTATCCTGCATGCCCCGCCCCGACGCCAGCGGCGCCACCGCAAGTCCATCGCGGCGGGGCACGCAGGATAGATTCCTTAACGTTCGGCCCTACCTGGACGGTTGCAGATGTGAGGGATACTGCGGGAACGTCGGAAGCCACGAACTACCATGACCGAAGCTTTCAGATTGGCAGACTTGCGACGACCCGCGGCCTGGCGCGAGCGTACCTGTTCGGGCGGGCCAGCCCGCGCAAGCTTCCGGCTGTGGGCCTGCGCATGCGGCCGCGAAGTCGCCCCATTGTTTGGGAACGCTTTGATCGGCGAAGTCTTGGACCGTTTCGAGGGGGTGGCCGAGGGGCACCGGCTGCGAGCGGAGCAGCAACGGGCTCTCTCAGAACTACAGTGGGCCACGGAAGACGATCAGACGCCGGGCTTTCACAAGGCGGTCGCCGGCGTCGTCCACTCTCAGTGGATCGAAATGGAAGAGGGGGCTGACGGGCATTTGCGCTGGGGCTCCTCCACCTAGCATGGGTGCAGGCATCCCGCGTCTGCCCGGACGCCGAGCCGAGCGGGCCGACCGACCCGCCCGATGATCCGGCCTGGCTCTCCGCATACTCAGCCGCTCGGCAGCGGCAATCGTGGCTGGCAGGGACAGTTCGGCAACCCGTTCCGCCCGGTCACAACCACCGGCTCGCGTTGGCTGACCGTCGAGGCGGTGGACTTGGCGAGAGCAATTTACGAGGAGCGGGAATTCGACCGGATGCCAATCCTCGCTGAAGGCGCTGATGGACGTTGGCTGCGACGATGCCGCCATCATCGAGCACTGCCGGGGTGAGGGACCACACGTGCGGGGCTGCTGGGTGGTTGATCTCTTGCTCGCTAAGCAGTAGGCTGGCCGAACGAAGCGTTTCAGGTGACCGGGCGGGCTCCTGTCGCTATTGGTACACTGTCAACACGGCCCGCCCGGCACCTGAACGCTGGGCGTTCGGCCTCAACGGAGGAAGACTATGTCAGTTCGTCCTCTCATCGCGATGTATCTGTTGATTCTCTACGGCCTATCACCACTGGGTGTGGAACTTCCGCAGAGCCCCAAGCTGACACGGAGAGGTTTGCTCCGCCAAGAAACGCCGCACGTCCGAGGAAGCCCGCCGGGGAGGAGGCCGCTGACAAGAAGGTCACAGAAGAGAAGGCCGCAGAACAGCGGGCTGCCAAAGGGAGGGTTGGGCAAGAGAAGGCCGCCCAGGAGAAGGCCGCAGCCAACAGCTACGTCAAGGTCAAGGTTCTATGTGGAGTCTCCGCGGCGTGCTCACCTGCACCGATGAGACAGTCACCCTCTCTATCGTCACACCCGAATTGGGCGAGGATCGGTTCAAAGAAGTCAAATGGGTCCTTGACTCGGCGAGGAGAAACGGATGCGGGGAACGTAAAGGGGACGCAGCTCATTTCGAATGCGGAATTGTATGGAATCGGTCTACCTGGAAACATCGTTCATCAGCTACCTGGTCGCTCGTCCCAGTCGTGACGTGATTGTCGCGGGGCACCAACAGACCACGCAGGAATGGTGGGCGAATCGACGGAGCCAGTTTGAGTGCTCGGTTTCTCAAGTGGTCATCGACGAAGCCTCACTTGGCGATCCAGCCGAGGTGCAAAAGCGGCTCGCAATCATCGGCGGCCTGCCGACCCTTGAGGTCACGGAAGACGCAGAGGCCTTGACGCAGGCCATCATGGCTGCCGGCATGCTTCCGCCGCACGCTTTTCCTGATGCCGCACATGTTGCAGTGTCGGCGGTTCACGCCGTTGACTATCTGCTAACATGGAATTGCAAGCACTTGGCAAACGCACAGATTGCGCGGAGAATAGCCGTGGTGTGCGAGAAGCTGGGCCACCGGATGCCGATTATCTGCACGCCCGAAGAACTCATGGGAGCGTAGCATCATGTGGGAAGACCCGATCGTCGCGGAAGTCCATCGGCCCGTGAGAAGCTGGCGGCGGAATGCAACTATGACATCGAGGCGATTTTCGCCGGATGTTCGGAAGCGTCAGGCGTCGCTCGGCGCCAGGCTTGTTCCGCAAAAAAAACGAGCCGAACCAACGGCTGAAGCTGACCGGGGCCGCCATTCCGGTTCTGCGGGGTCCACGTCGTCCGAGGCGGCCGCGGCGGCTTAGCCTTGGTCGTTCGCCTTCCTGTAACTTCACGTGTATTGGAGACCATCATGCGCTGCCAGTTTATGCTGCTACTGGTGGTCCTTACCGTCCTCGTCGGGGCATGCACGTGCGGCGGGGCATCGGCCCAAGAGCCGGCAAAGATCGACTTCGCCCGCGACGTTCCAACCGCTGTTCAAGGCGCACTGCCGGGGTGCCACGGGCCGAAAAAGCAGAATAATGGCTTCCGGCTGGACCGCCGCCGCGACGCCCTGAGGGGCGGGACCATGAACATGATTGGGCCGGGAAATGCGGATGCCAGCCGGCTGTACCTCCGGCTGATCGGCGACCGTGTTGGGTTGCAGATGCCGCCGGAGGGGCCGCTGAGTCCGGAGCAGATCAAGGTCATCAAGGCGTGGATCGACCAGGGCGCCGTGTGGCCCGACGCGGTTTCCGGCGAAACCCTGCCCCCGCCTCCCGATCCGAAGGCGCTGCGGATGATGGAAGCGTTGCGGCAGGGCGACCGAAGCGCCTTTCGGAAACTATTGCAGGAGGAACCCCGGGCCGCCAAACGCAAGGGCCCTGGCGGGTCAACGCCGCTAATGTACGCGGTGCTCTACGCGGACGCCGAGGCTGTCCGGCTCCTGCTGGACGCGGGCGCTGACCCCAACGCCCGCAACGAGGCCGGTGCCACGGCCCTGATGTGGGCGGTGGACGACCTTGACAAGACGCGGCTACTGCTCCGGCGGGGCGCCGACCCCAACGCCCGCTCCGACGACGGCCGGACGCCGCTGCTGGTGGCGGCCAGCTGGTCCCGGTCGTACGACGTGGTCAAGCTCCTGCTCGACCGCGGCGCGAATCCGTCCCAGGTCGTGAACAAGTTGACCCCGTTGCGGCTGGCGGCCGGGAGGGGCGACGAGGCCGTCCTCCGCCTGCTCCTCGACCGCGGGGCGGATGCAAAGGCCAGGGAAGACGTTCTCCCGCTCGCGGCCGCCCTGAGCGCGGATGAAACGCACTGCGTGAACCTCCTGATCAAGTCCGCCAACCGCAACGCCTTGAAGCCGGCCGCCTTCTTCCTCGCGCCACCGTTCGCGACTCCACGAGCGTTGAGCGATCCGCGGTCGGTGAAAAAAATGGTCGAGAACGGGGCCGACGTCGCGGCCAAGGACGAGGCCGGTCGCACCGTTCTGATGTTGGCAGTCAGTTCGGACGAGGTGTCGGTGGCGACCGTCGAGACGTTGATTCAACTGGGGGCTGACGTGAACGCGAGTACCCCGGGCGGCAGGACGGTGCTCGACTTCGCCCGGCAACTCGGCAAGACTCCCATCGTGGACCTGCTCGTGAAGGCGGGGGCGAAGGCCGGCCGCGGGAACGGCCCGCCGGACGTGAAGCCGAGGCCGGCCGCATCGGCCCGTGCCGCGGTCGAGCGGTCCCTGCTGCTCCTACAGCGGGCCGATGTCACGTTTCTCCGCAAGGCGGGCTGCGTCTCCTGTCACCATAACTCGCTGACCGCCATGACCGTCGCGGCGGCCCGAAAGGTCGGCATCCCCGTGGATGAACGGGCCGCTCGGAACCAGCGGAAGCACATCGGGGCGTATATCGAAGTCTGGCAGGAACGGGCCCTCCAGGGCCAGGGGATTCCGGGGGACTCCAACACAGTCAACTACCTCCTGACGGGGCTGGCGGCCGAGGAATACCCTCCGGATCTAGCGACGGACGCCCTGGCCCGGTACCTGAAGAACGACCAGTTTCCGGACGGGCGGTGGCGGCTGACCGCGAATCGGCCGCCGCTGGAATCGAGCGAGATCGAGGTAACGGCCGTGGCGATGCGGGCCCTCCAGACCTACGCCCTGAAGGCCCAGCGCAGCGAGTATGACAAGGCGGTGTGGCGGGCGGCGGACTGGCTGAGGACAGCGCGGCCCAGGACGACCACAGACCGGGCCTTCCAACTCCTCGGCCTCGGCTGGGCGGGAGACAACAAGGACGCCCTCCAGAAAGCCGCACGCGAGCTGCTGGCCGAACAGCGAGCCAACGGTGGGTGGGGTCAGTTGTCGTCCATGGCGAGCGACGCCTACGCCACGGGGCAGGCGCTGGTGGCCCTGCGCGAATCGGGGGCGATTGCCGTCACCGACCCGGCCTACAAACGCGGGGTTGAGTATCTGCTCTCCACCCAGCTCGAAGACGGTTCCTGGTACGTGAGGAGTCGGGCCATACCGTTCCAACCCTACTTCGAGAGTGGTTTCCCGCATGGACACGATCAGTGGATTTCCGCGGCGGCGACCAACTGGGCGACCACGGCCCTGCTCCCTGCGGCGAAGTAGCCGAACCAGAAAACGGAAAATGGGACATACAGGATTCCTCCGCCCCAAACCATTCAGTCATCCATTCGCCAACGTTCGGTTGCGTGGGCACTGCCCAATTATTTGGCCAACCTGGGCAAAAGGGGACACCCTCAATAAGCAAGCCGAACAAGAGCGATGAAGCTGACCGGGCCGGCATCTCGGCTTTCCGTGGTTTGAATTCCTTGCAGCCAGCCCGGCAACCGATCCTTGGTCGTTCGGCGTAAATAATGAGGTGGTTTCCATGTGGAATAAGGCTAGCAGTTTGGCTTTCGGCGTCATCGTGATCGGCATTCTCTTTCTGGCCGCCTCCACACCGTTATCCAGCGGACGGGACAAAAAGCCCGAAGATGGGAAAAAGCCGGAAGAGCGCATCCAGTTGCTGGAGCAACGCCTGGCCGAGACTGAAAAGAAATTGGTCGAAACGCTCAACGCACTCAAAGAGCTGCAAACCCAGAAGGCTCCGCGCCATCAGATGCTGAATGCAGGGCAAAAGGTTATTATCCTCGACACGCAAACAGGGACGGTGAGAGTGGAGGTGCCCGACGCAACCCGGGCAGCCGAACGGTATCAGCCCTTCGTGGTCGGAAATAGTCTGTTTATCGCCGATACACAGACTGGGACCGCCAGGGAGACGAAAGTGCCGGTGTTTGTGCCCGAAAGAACCGGGGCAGCCGAACGGTATCAACCCTTCGTGGTCGGAAATAGTCTGTTTATCGCCGATACAGCGACTGGAACCGTCACGCAGAAGGTTGGAGCAATGAAGTGACAGTAGTTGTAGGGTGCGTCCAGCGTACTCGCGCCGACGCAGCGTTGCTGTCCCCCCGGTGCGTCGGCGCGAGTACGCTGGACGCACCCTACACTTGCTGGCGCGTCGGGCTAGCCGTCATTGTTTCCGGCCGCTCCTACGGAGTGATCGTCTGAAGACCCCGGGGGCACGCTGCAACTCCGCGCGGTCACTTCCCCTTGACGAGGGCCTTTGCCTCTTTCGTCAGCAGGCTGATCTCAGTCGCTCCTGCCAGGTTCGGGCCTCGCGGACGGTGGCCGCTTACCCGCTCGGCCTTGTCGAGAGACGCCTTCGCCTCGAGAACCCGACCCAGGCGCTGTAGCGTCATCGCCTGCATCAGCCAGTCAGTAGGAAACTCGGTCGCCCCCCGTAGCGCCGGCACCCTGACCAAGTACGTCTCCGCTAGCTCGAACTGCCCGGCCCGGTAGAGCAGGGCTCCAAGCGCGATCAGGTGGAGCACCGATTTGGGGTTGGCAGCCTGGGCTCGGGTGGCATGCTGGAGCACGCCTTTCAGGTCGGGCAGGGCATCGGGGGCGAGGGAGCAGGTCCAGGCGATGGTCGGGGCGGCGTGCTGGCTGCTGGCGAGGCGCTTGCTCATGCGGGCGCAGACCTGCTTGTAGCCGGCCAGGTCGCCGGCGCCGAGGCAGGCCAGGGCCTGGTCGCGGAAGGTGCCGGCCTCCTCGCCGCCGCGGGCATTGACCCGGCCGAAGTCGGCGGATGCCTTGGCCCACTGGCCCAGCTCGGCCTCGGCCCGGCCGCGGGCGGACCAGGCATTCAGGTCGTCCGGCGTCAGCTCGATGACGCGCGAATAGTCGGCCACGGCTTGCTGCCACTGGCGTTGCTCGACGTAGGCCGCGGCCCGCAACGAAACGAGGTCCACCCGGTCCTTGGCCTGGGCGATGGCGGCGGAGTAGTCGGCCAGCAGCCGGTCGAGCTGGTGCATGCCCGATGGGCGGCCGCCCGCTGGAGATACAAGTCCACGCGGCCCGGCTCGGCGGCGATCAGGCGATCGATGTGGCTGATGACGCCGGCCCAGTTCTGGTCGCGCTCGCATTCGGCCAGGGCACGGCGGACCCAGGCCAGCTCCCGTGCCGGCGAGGCGGCAAAGTCGGCGGGGAAACGAGGCTTCAGGTCGTCCCACGCCTTCTTGGCGGCATCGGCGGACACAGACGCCACGGCCAGGTTTTCCAGCCGATGACCCGTCAGCAGATGGACCATCTCCTCAATTTCGGCGATGGGCCGGGCGTCCGGCAGCAGGTCCCAGGTGCGCCGGCCGCGCGGATCGTCGGCCTGGCCGGTGCCGGTGACGACCTTGCCGTCCGCCCGAACGGTCAGGTAGGTGATCGGGGCCGGCTCCGGGGCGTGGAGCAGGGCGGGGCTGGCCGGCTCGCCGGTGGTGGCGTCCCAGAGACGGAGGTGGTTCCCGGCCGCGGTCGCCAGCCAGCGGCCGTCAGGGCTGAACGCCGCCAGCGGCACGGCCGAGTGGGCCATCGGCGTGCCCACCGGCTTCGCCTTGTCCACCTCCCAGATACGGACATTGCGGTCGGCGCAGCAGGTGGCCACGCGCTTGCCATCGGCACTGAAGGCGGCGAAGGTCACCGCACCGGGATGATCCGGTAGCTTCGCTACCTCCTCCATCGTGCCGACCTCGGCGATGAAGACCGCGCCGGCTGAATCCGCGGTCAGAATCCGCTTGCCGTCCGGGCTGAACACGAACTGCGTGACTGCCGAGCGAAAGGTGTGCACGGTGCGCTTGCCGGCCTGCTCGCCCGTGTTCGGGTCCCACATGTTCACGATGTTGCCCATCGCCGTCACCGCGAATTTGCCGTCCGGCGTGAACAGGGCCCGGGCGATGGGCTGCGAGAACAGGATGGGCTTCTTCAGGATGGCCTGGGCGGTCGCAGTATCGTAGAAGCCGAGCCGCACCTCGGTCTGGTTAACGCTGGTGGCGGTCAGCACGGTCTTGCCATCGCGGTTGATCGCCAGGGCGGTCACCGGGTGCAGGTGCAACACCGCCGGCCCGACCTCCTTGCCGGTCGCGGTGTCCCATACCTGGATCAGCCATTCCAGGTCGGTGCCGGCCTGCTCGTTGCACAGGGTGGCCACGCGCTTGCTGTCGCCGCTGAAGATCGCCGCCGTGACCGGATGCTGGTGCTTGATGGCGGCACCGATCGGCTGATTCTTGTCCACGGTGGAAAGCTGCGCCGTCGATCCGTTCGCGCGAAGGACGATTTTACCATCGGGGCTGAACCAGGTCCGGCCGGCGACCTCGGCGGGCACCGGGGCGGGAGGCTCGGCGACCGTCAGGTCCCAGAGGCGGACAACCTTGCCTTCCAGGGTCAGCACGCTGGCACCGGCGGGGCCGAACTCGGCATGCTGCACCGCCCCGCTCTGCCAGAAGCGCTGGAGTTCATCGCCGCTGGCCGTGTTCCATAGGCGCACCAAGCCGTCGGCGCTGGTGGTCAGGACGTGGCGGCCGTCGGCGCTGAACGTGGCCAGGGATACCGCATCGGCATGCTTCAGCGGGCTGCCCACGAGTTGCCCGGTCGCCGCGTCCCAGACCCGGACGGCCCGGTCCCTGGCCAGCGTCAACAGCGCCCGCCGCCGGTACTGAACTCCACGCCGGCAAGCGCGTCCGGGTGCTTGAGAGGCGGGGACAGCGGCTTGCCGGTCTGGACCTGCCAGACGCGGGCCGTTCGCTCACTGCTGGTGACAAGTCGTTGGCCGTCGTCGCTAAAGGCCGCATGCTCCACCGCGCCGGCCTGATCGACGACGACGCCGGTCGTGTTGCCCGTGGCCGGATTCCAGCGGCGGAGCGACCCGTCGGCGCCGGCCAGCAAGACTTCCCGCCCATCGGCGTTGAACCCCACGGCCTTCGGCAGGCCGACCTGCTCGAACGGCTTGCCGACCGCCTCCCCCTTAGCCGCGTCCCACAAATGGAGGCTGACCTTGCCGGTCCGGTCCGCACTCAGGGTGAGCAGACCCTTGCCGTCCGGGGTGAACTGAGCCAGGGCGACCGGTGCATCATGGGCCAGCGGAGCGATGGCGGGCTTGCCGGTGCCGACATCCCAGAGATGAACATGCCCGTCGGCGGCAACGGTCAACAAGCGCTTCGAGTCCGGATGGAACTGGGCGAGTGTCACCGCGGCGCCATGATTCAGCACTTCGCCGACCTGCTTGCCGGTCGTCGTGTCCCACAGACGTGCTGCCCCATCGGCACCGGCCGTGACAATCCGCTTGCCGTCGGGGCTAAGCTGGACCACCGTCGGAGCCGCCTCCAGGAACAAGCTCTGCACCGGCCGCGGATGCTGCCCCAGGGCGATCGCCAGGCGCATCCGGTGGCGCATCCTCGGGGAAGCGGTCCTTGTTGGCGGCCCGCAGCGCCTCGGTGTACCAGAGCAGGGCCTGCGGCAGATCGTGCTCGTCCAGCAGGGTCGTCGCGTGCAGCACATCGAGCTTGATGATCTGCTCCAGCGAGTCGCGCCGGCGTTCTGCCTCCTGCTTGCGCTGCTCGTCGGCCACCTGCGATTCGGCCCGGGCCTTGCGTTCCTTCTCCAGGGCTTCGGCACGCAGACCATCGGCAGCCCGGGCGTTCTTCTCGGCCTGGGCGATCTTCTGGCGGGTCTCGTCGGCCTGTTCCTTGGCCTTCAGCCGCGCCTGCTCTCCCGCCACCGCCTGACTTTCCGCCAGCTCCCGGGCGCTGACCGCCTGGGCCAGTTGCTCCCGTGTTTCCTGGTCATGGTGGGCCGCCGCCTCGGCATTGCGAAAAGCCTCCTCCGCAGTGCGGCTGGCCTCCAAACGCGCCTCCTCGGCCTGGCGACTGGCGCCAACGTACAGCACCGCCAGGATGACGCCGATCACGGCAAACAGGAGTGCGGCCGCGCCGGCGACGTACGTCAACACCTGGCGCGGCGGCGCCACCGGGCTCTCGCCATAGTCGTGGGCCGTCTTTTGCTCGGACATGACAGCATCTCCCAGCCGCGGTGGTGGAATGGACAGGCGCCACGGATTATCCCACGCCCGGCCCCGGAATCAAGGCGCCGTGGCGGCACAAGTGACATTTGCCTGTCGCCGGCCCAGACTCCGGGACGAATTGTCGCCAAAGCCGGAGCGCCCGCCGCGAGCACCTGCCAAGCGTGGCAGGCGCTCAAGTTTCCACAACTGCGGAAGCAAATGCTATCCCTTGCCCCGCGCACGCGGTAACATCAAGGGAAGTGATCCCGCTCTCATTCCTGCCGCGAGTCCCGCCGATGCGTCCTCCTCTGCTCGTGCTTTCCCTCGCCGCCTGTCTGGCGGTTTCGACGGTCCACGCCGCCGACCCCAAGCCGCTCAGCTTCCACGTCACCTTTAGCAAGGCAGTGTCCGACCGGCCGTTTACCGGCCGGGTCTACGTCATGCTGGGGAAGTCCGACAAGGCCGAGCCTCGCTTCGGACCAAACTGGTTCCGGCCCGAGCCGATCTTCGCCCGCGATGTCAAGGACTGGAAGCCGGGCGAGGACCTGGTCCTCGACAACACCGCCCTGGCCTTCCCCGACCCGCTGGCCAAGCTGCCCAGGGCGGCCTATTCCGTGCAGGCCGTGATGGACTTCGATCGGGGCGAGCGCAACTTCAGCACGGCCCCCGGCAACGGCTACAGCAAGTCGATCCGCCAGGAGCTGGACCCCGCAGCCACCGGCCCGCTGGCGCTGGTGATCGACCAGGTGGTGCCGCCGCGGTCCTTCAAGGAGACCGCGCGCGTCAAGCTGGCGGAGATCGACAGCAAGCTGCTGACGGAGTTCCACAAGCGCCCGGTGAAGCTCCGGGCTGGGGTGGTGCTGCCCAAGTCGTTCGCCGCCGAGCCGAGGAAGCGCTACCCCGTCGTCTATGAAATCCCCGGCTTCGGCGGCACGCACACGATGGCATCCGGCCTCTTGCACCGCACCAACGTGGCCGACGTGGAAATGCTCTGGGTGGTCCTGGACCCGTCCTGCCGCATGGGCCATCACGTCTTTGCCGACTCGGCGAATAACGGGCCGTGCGGCCGGGCACTGGTCGAGGAACTGATCCCGTTCATCGAGAAGGAGTACCGCGGCCTGGGGGTGCCGGGCGCGCGGTTCGTGACCGGCCATTCTTCCGGCGGCTGGAGCAGCCTGTGGCTCCAGGTGGCGTATCCCGAGGTCTTTGGCGGCGTCTGGTCCACCTCGCCGGACCCGGTCGATTTCCGCGACTTCCAGCGCATCAACATCTATCGGCCCGGCGTGAACATGTTCCTCGACGACCAGGGCGAGCGCCGGCCCATCGCCCGCAGCAAGGGGAAGCCGACCCTGTTCTACAAGCCGTTTTCCGACATGGACCGCATCATGGGCCACGGCGGGCAGCTCGACTCGTTCGACGCCGTCTTCAGCCCGCGCGGCCCCGACGGCAAGCCGCGCCCCCTGTGGGACCGCGACACCGGCGCTGTCAACGCCGACGTGGCCCGCTGCTGGGAAAAGTACGACATTCGCCTGGTGCTGGAGAACAACTGGAAAACCCTGGGCCCCAAGCTGGCCGGCAAGCTGCACGTGTACACCGGCTCGGAGGACACCTTCTACCTGGACGGGGCGGTGATCCTGTTGAAGGAATCGCTGGCGAAGCTGGGCAGCGACGCGGTAGTGGAGATCGTGCCGGGCCGCGATCACGGCAACCTGATAGACGTGAAGATGCGCGAGCGTATGAACAAGGAGATGGCGGAGACGTTCCGGAGGAATTGCCGGCAGTGAGGGGGGGCCGGGCGACGCTCGACGGGGTCAATGAGAGCGCGGAGGGGCGCTGTCGGCGGCGCTCCGCGACGAGTTGCCCGAGCGCGTCGTGCTTCACGTGGCCGGCCGCTCCCGAAGCTGTGCTGGCGCGTGCATCATGGCCCCGCCGCTATCGTAAGGAAATCAGCCGCCGTCACGATCGGAATTCCCTTGAAAGACCCCATCGGCAGCAGGTGGCGGCGATCTCCGGTTACGATTTGCGACGCACCGGCAACTTCGGCACATTCCAGCACCTTGTCATCATCCGGGTCTGCCAAAACTACTTTGAGCACGCCCGGAATCGACACGACACGGAGAAACGTCATCAGATCGGCGAGCGTTTCGACGACCTGCTCGGGAGCGAACGACAACTTTTTATCCAGCTTTTCAGCCAACTCGTCGAGTACTTCCTGGCATGTGACCCCCTCAACCGACCCGGCGCGCGCTAATTCCACGCACTCGAAAGGCTTTCCCTTCCAGCCCACCGCCCAGAACAAGATGTTCGTGTCAAAGACGGCTACCGGGCGCACGGCCGGTCCTCGTGAATCAGATCGTCGATGAACTCTTCGCGTTTCTCAGGACTCAGGGCGTCCCAATTCAAGCCGCGCACTGCGCACAGATGCCGCAGTTGCTCTTCGGCGAAGTTCTGACGCTTCGCACGCTCCGCCGGGCTGCTCGCCGCCAACACGCGCAGCATCTCACGCTTCTCTTGGGCGGGCATCTGCCGAACCAAGTCGAAGACTTGTTCTTTCGTCAATTCAAGCACTGCCATGTTTTCCCTCCTTTTCTAGCCCGAGTTGGACACGCACTTGATCGCAAGCGGTCAAGTCGGCAGCGGCAAGCTCTGGTCCGGCTTGAGCAGGCCGCCAACTACGGTTGCGGTCATCTGGATCGTCATGCTTCGTCCTTTTTGGTCAACGGTGCATGGGCACTGCTCGTGTAACGAGGGGGAGTTGGCGCTCCCTGTGCCGGCGGCGCAGCGTTATCGCCAGAGTCAAGCTGCAATGCAAGGTTGTACGACACCTTCCTGCCCGCGATCTGGACCAGGCCACTCCTAGTTGGACAGCGCCACTTTCCTTGTTGCAATGGCGGAAGTCCAACATTGAGAACAGTATAGCCGATCAGGTCGGCGATTGGGGGATGCACGATTTGATCCGATCGACATCGATGCCCAAGGATCGCAGTTGAGCCATGCGCGTTTTCACGTGAGAGCGCTGGGCCTGCGCATTGCGACGCTGGTAATACTGCTGCTTGGCTAACTCTCGTTGGAAGCGTGCCGCTTTTGTCAGTCGCCCCTGTGCTGTCTCTAACCAGGTGTTCATGGCTCGTCGCACTTGTTCTGTCGTCAGGTGTTCCAGCGGGTCGTCGTGCGTCGTTGCGGCGTCGAACTGCTGACGCATGCGGGCGCAAAACAGGTGGGTCAGTTGCGTCAGGTAACAGTGCCGGTGCAAGCAACGCCAGCCGCGAACTTCGTAATGGTCCAAGCCCAGTTCCTCTTTGGCCTGGCGAAAGCAGCTTTCCACCGACCAACGCCCAAAGGCCACACGCAGTAACCGCCGTAGCGAGATGCCACGCTCCCCGGGCACACGATTGGATAGGAAGTATTTCACCTCATTGGTCAAAACGTTGCGTGCTACGAGCAAGCAGTGCCGACGCCCCGGCAGGCCATCGAGTCCCTTGCGCCAGAGCTTCGCCCATTTCACCTCCCAGACTTCGGGGCCGTGCTGGGTGTCCTTGATGCGGTAGCGCTGCCACTTCTGCTGGCGAAAGACGGGCGAATAGCGTGCCAGGTTTCGCACTTCGCTGCCGCGCCGGCTTCGCGCCGCCAGCCGCGGATAGGTCCTTTTGCGGCCGCGCCGCCGCGACCGACCGCTCCGAAGCACCTGGGGCTTTTTCAGCCAGCCGCGGAAGTTCGCCGGCACTTCGCCCACGAATACCTGTCCACGCTGTTCCAGACCGTCCAGAAAGGCCGTGTCGCGGCCGTAGCCTTCGTCAAACGTCCAGGCCTGGACGCGCACACCGTTGGCCAAGGCGCGGTCGATCAACTCCAGGGCGATTTGCGGCTTGGTACGGAACACGACCTCTTTGGGGATGTAATTTTTTTTCGACGCTCCGGATCGTCGGCCCAATCCCGGGGCAGGTAGACCGCGCTGTCGAGCAGACACTGAAAGCCGGGGCTGCTGTAGCTCAGATGCACGCCGACGACACCGTTGTCGACTTTGCCACAACTGCCCAGCCACTGCCGTGCGGCACCCGCCGTATGGCTACCGCTCTTGGCCGTTCCCGATTCGTCGAGGCAACCGATCGCCTCCGCATGAGCATGTTCGCGGGCCACCAAACGCTGGCAGTCATCGCGCACGCCGGTCTCATCCCACTTGATCGATTCCACGAAACGTTGTAGAGTCCGCGGTGCCGTACCCAGCTCCAAGGCCATGGCCTCGATGTTTTTGCGTTGTAGGTTCGACAGGAGCCCCTGGACATACACGGCCAACAGGGCGAAACCGGGGCGGCTGCGAAACCGGCCGACGAACAGCCTCAGAAACTTGGCCAACTCCTTGCCGAGACTGGCAATCTGCTTCAGCGTCATCCTGACGATCCTCCGTGGTATTCCTTCCAGGAATTAGCGAACACGGAGGATCGTCTTTCTTTACTCTATCACGCAACCCCAACTTCCTGTGTTAGCTGCACTTACGTGTCAACCATGACAGAAAGTGGCGCTGTCCAACTAGCCAGGGCACCGATCAAGGCCTGCACCTGGTCCTCGGAAAGTTCCATGTTGATGTTCAGCAGGTTGCGGAGGGTCTTTAAGGTGGACGGGCGATGCAGGTTCTTGCAAAGCGCCGTTGTGGCCGTCGCTACGAGATCGCTGAGCGACGGGGTTGCGGCCGGCACATCGTTCTCGATGTCAGCGATGGAAGTCCGCCGATGTGCGTCCACTCCGATGGCCTTGAGGTTCTTGATGAGGGGGTTGTAGTCGGCGTCCTTGGAGATGATGTAGAAGGTCGATTCCGGCGTCTCATGCCAGAGCTTGCCGATGTAGAAGGCGATCAACAGGTCCAAGGCGTTCGTGCCGGCTGTCCTCAGCCGGACCAGTTCCACCCGGCTGCCCAAGGGGAGGAGGGCATCCACCAAGTCTACGCCGATCTCTCTGTTGTGTACTCCGAGAAACAGCTTCACCCTGACCTCCTCTGCTTTGAGGACCGACAGGTCGGCAGAGGAGAACGTGCGGACGTTCTCGTAATCTATCAGGACGAACTTCGTTCTCGCCATGTCGGCTCACCACCCCCCCATCCTCCTGCCCCAGTCGCCAAACCGTTGTACGCCGGTTGAGTCTGCTGACGGATGATCCAGCAACAAGAACTGAGTTTCGCCGATGGGAAGTGGCTTGTCCCGTAATAGATGCTGCCCAACGATAAGGTTGCGCATAGCCCGAAATCGCCTGCCCATAACCCGGCCATAAAAGACGACGAGCTTCGGTGGACAGGCGAGCCCGGTCAGCTGGTCCCTTATGTACTTTGCCCGCTCCGTCCCGCATTCATCGAGGCAATTCTCCCGTGAAATCAGGTGTCCGGGCATTGGAGCATCGTACTGATAGCCCCCATAATGCCAGACGCCAGTATTCGGCGACGGAAGGGGCTGCAATTCCATCAGACAGGTTTCGCCACCTATGCGCCCAAGCTGGCGTTGGTGGGCAATCAGGTCATCATCCGTAAACGATTGATTCCTCATTCCGAACAGGAATGCAGCTATTGCGGCCCATGTCGGTTGCCGCCGCTGAAACACATCAACAGCGCCGATTGCCTGATGATAGTCAACCATGTCGCAAAAGGGGTCGGGGGCAGGGCAAACGCATCTAATTCCCCATAAGAAGGCCAAGAATCGCCTCGCGGATCTCGTCGTTCCATCCCGCTTGCAAGCGTTTCTTCTCGATGCCGCCCGTGCTTGATTCGTCGCGCCGCAACAGGGAGACTACCCAGCGACGCAGCAAGGCGAGGTTGGCCGCGGCATTGCCGGTACGCGCTCGGTTGCGATCCTCTGCGAAATACATGTCCAGCACCCAGTGGAGCCCGTTTTCAATTCCCCAATGGCCACGAATCGCCACGGCCAACTTCTTCGCCTGAGGCGACAGACTGCTGATGAAGTAGCGCACCTCCGACTTCTCCACGCCCCCTTCCTGGTAGGTCCGGGTACAGCGAGCGATGCTCTTCAGGTCGCGCCACGCCTCTAGGTTGCGCAGCGTCTCCGGCACCGCCATGGTTTGCGTGCGGCGCGTCTCCTGGCGACCGTGGCCCTTGTCGTACGCCGTGTGCGTCCGCACCGTGGCCGATCCCTGACCGTCGTCCACGGCCTCGAACGCTGCGACGATGTCCTCTTCCAAATGGTCCTGATTTCCTTTCACCGCCAGCACGTAATCCGCCCCTTTGTCGCGAATCTTGGCCGCGATCTCCTTCTGGCACCCCATGGCGTCGATGGTCACGATGGCCCCGGTCAATTCCAACACCTCCAACAGCTTGGGAATAGCGGTAATCTCATTGGACTTGGTGGCCACAACCTCTTGGCCCAGCAGCAAGTGATTCGCCGTTGCCCAGGCGCTGACGACGTGCAGTGGGTTCTGGCCCTTGGCCTTGTCCAGAGTGGCGCGCGCCGTCTTGCCGTCAATGGCCACCAACTGGCCGTCGGTGCTCTCCTGCAGGGCCGCCACCCACTCCAGGAAACAGGCAACAAAGGCCTTGCCATCCAGGGCGGCAAACACCCGCGTGAACGTATCGTGCGACGGCGTGCCATTGGGCAAGTCCAGGTATTTCTCCAACCAGGCCCGCTTGCTGGTGCCGAACTTGGCCATGGCGACGCAATCGTTGGCGCCGCTGACGACGGCACACAGGGCGATGAAAAGGATGTCCAGCAGGTCGTGACGTTTGGTGCGGTTCACCCGCGGGTCCGTCAAGGTGGCGAAGGGGGAAAGCAAGGTACCGGCGCGGGACTGCGACATGCCGATTCTCCTCCGTGAGACGGGCGACTTCGAGGAGAATCATTCGCGAGTCCCTTGTCCCAGACTACTGAACAGCCAATAATGCACAGGCGTTTAGATGCGTTTGCCCTGGGGTCGGGGGTGCCGTCCCAGACGGTGATTCTCCGCCGAACGTCCTCTTGCGCACCGCCACAGCTTTCTTCTATTCCAATGAACCAGTATTTGGCGCACCAGTGCCCGTAGCCGTAGAACCCGTACATATAACGTAGAAGCAGGCTAAGGATAAGCATGGGGCCAAACCCTCCCGGCTTGCTGTCACGGAAAGAGGCTCTGTCAGAAGAGGGAAAACTGCTCGGGAGTAGTTTTCCCCAGAATCACTTCACCTTCCAACGCCTTTGCCGACCTCACGCCACTTTCGCCTCACAGCGCACGATGGAGTCGCACTTCAGCCTGTCGCCCATACTAGTGACGACAATCGCCAGACGCCCCGCGGCGCCCTTCGGGTCGGCCGGCCTGAAGGTGACCCGCATCGTCCCATCGTTGGTCGTGCTCTCGCAGGAGGCATCGTCCGGGATCAAGCCGGCGCCGTGCTCGCTGAGTTCGAGTTGATTCACGGCCGCGTAGAGCCGGAACAGGTCGAGGGCCACTTGCCCCGGCGTCGCGCCCGGCCGGAGGGACAACGTGAGTTGAAGCGACGGCACCGGCTCTGTCGGCCGCATGTCGAACGCCACTTCCGGCAGGACGACCACCGGCATTTCGGTTTTTCCCAAGGTCGCGGGCAATGGTTGCCCTTCCGACAGATCAAAGACGATCTCGGATAAGACCTGCACGGGCGCCAGTTCTGTCTGGCCATAATCGCGGTTCGTTGGCATACCGTTCCCTCACGTCGACAAGCGCCTCGGCGATTCGTCGTCCGTCACAGAGAAGGCGGAATGTGTACTGTCCGGATCGATCAAACACCACGTTCTTCAACGGCATCGGCAAGCCGTGAATCGTAGTGGGATCTTGGCCCAAGTTCACCCGGCGCGGGGCAGGGTGGCGCACCACGCGCTCTTCACCATCGTCGAAAACGGTTAGCTCAATGCCGATTTCGTGTTCTCCCCTCCCATTCGCAAGCAGGGCGAACAGGGCCATCTCCGGGCGGATGCATGGGAACGGTTCGCCGGGCAAACGAGCGACCACGTTGGCCAGATGTCGCAGCGTCGAACTTCGCCGGTCAGGAGTTACGATGACCTCCATACATGGCACGAAGTATCTCACGACCGGGATTTCGGACGCCATAAGCCATCCCTCGGTGGAGGACTGCACGTCCATTAGACACGCCGACAACCGCGAAAGCAAGCCTGGTGCGCGTCGAAGATGCAGCGGCTGCGGTTCAAGAAGTCCATCGCCGATGCGGCCGTCGATGGCGTGGTACACGAGGGGCACCTGCGGACGCCGGCCCAGGCTTACCAGGACGTGATCGCCTGGCTGGAGCGCCTCGAAACGGGGGAGATGGCGGTCATCACCCGTCCCCGAATCGTAGTGCCGCTCCCGGAGAAGGGCCCGGAGGATGGGCAGCGCCGCCGGCGCCGCTACGGCGACTTCTCCACGATGAACCGCACCTGGAACCAGGGCCAGAGCGACACCACTCACGGGCGCCTCCAGGCGAACCCCGAGGAATGGGCGCAGTACCACACCCTCTACCGCGAAGCCCGCAAGGATTGGGCCGTGGTGCCCTACGAGGAGATGATCCGTTGGTGTCGGCAGCGGAGCGGCTACGTCATCGGCGATTTCGGCTGCGGCGAAGCCAGGCTGGCGGAAGCCGTCTCGGACCGCCACACCGTCCACAGCTTCGACCACGTGGCGGTGAACGACGACGTGGTCGCTTGCGACATGGCCCATGTCCCGCTGGACGACGAAACGCTCGACGTGGCGATCTTCTCGCTGTCCCTCATCGGCGCGAACTTCGCCGACTACCTGCGGGAAGCGTACCGAACCCTGAAGCTCGACGGCCAGCTGCACGTCATCGAGGCGACAGCACGCTTCTCCGACAGGAATGCGTTCATCAAGGCGGTCGAGGGAATCGGGTTTGCGATAGTCAACGTGGAGGACAAGTGGAAGTTCACGCACATCAGAGCACTCAAGACCGAGCGCCGGCCTCGGGAGGATGTTGAGTTACGGTTCTAGTGGATAACGCCACAAATTGGGGAGAGATGGCCGACCGGCAGAGGGGTGATGAACCTCGTCGCTCATTATCAGGTCCATGTTGATCGGAATGGTCCCGATTCATGGTGGCCAGTCGCTCCCGCACGGCACTTTCTCCAAGGTGGGGTGTCGGCGAACCCGGGGCGGACACGCCGCCCAAAGCTGTGTGCGCGCGTTCGCGCAATGCAAGTAAACGACCGCCGAACCCGTTCTCTGGAGCGACCCGAGCTTTCCTATCGGGAATCTGATCATACAACACAGCTGTCATGGATGGCGTGTTGCTCCCACCTCTGGAGGCGGTGTCCGCAAGCGCGGCTTTGACCGCGCTGGTTGCGCGGCGTTTGGCAGAAGTGGATCAGTTGCGCGCCGAAGTGTCCAGCCTGCGGCGTGAGAATTTGGAGTTGCGGCAACAGGCCGGGTATTGGCGGAGCCGACACGCCGATGCCGTGGAGCGAATCGCGGCGTTGGAACAGGAAAACGAACAGCTCCGCGGCGAGAATCGCAAGCTGCAAGCCGAACGCTTTGGACGCCGCTCCGAGAAGCACTCCGGTAGCGACCGCTCCAACGATCTCGATGACCCCACGCAAGCCAAGCCGAAACGCCAACGCGGTCGCCAACCCGGTCAGCCCGCTCCAAAGCGCCGCGATTACAGCCACCTGCCCACTCGTGAGCAGTTCATCGACCTGCCCGCAGCGGACCAGAACTGTCCGCAGTGTGGCCTGCCGCTGAAAGCGTGCGGCAGCGAAGATTCGGAACAGCTCGAAATCGAAGTCAGCGTCTATCGCCGCGTGATCCACCGGCGGCGGGGCCAGCGGACTTGTGGCTGTCCGGGGCCGCGCACGGTCACGGCGCCGCCAGCGCCGAAGTTGATCCCTAAGTCGCTGCTGGGCGTATCGGTGTGGGTGGAAATCCTGCTGGACAAGTTCGCCAGTTATCGGCCGACGCAACGGTTGCTCGAGCAATGGCGGTTGTTGGGGCTGGACCTGGCGGCGGGCACCGTCACCGATGGGTTGCAGCGGTTGGAGCCGCTGTTTGCGCCGATCATGGAAGCACTGCGGCAACGCAACCGCCAGTCGCACTATAAGCAGGCCGATGAGACCCGCTGGCTGGTCTTCGTGGAACAGCAAGGCAAGGTGGGCTTTGGTTGGTGGCTGTGGGTCTTCAACAGCGAAGATACCGTGGTGTACCTCCTGGATGACTCGCGTAGTCATCAAGTACCGGAAGATCATTACCCGTCCCAGGCGGGCGGCGTGCTGATGGTGGATCGCTACAGCGCTTATAAAGCCATGCTCCAGGTGAAGAATGGCACGCTGATGTTGGTGTTCTGCTGGGCGCATGTCCGCCGCGACTTTGTGCGTGTGGGCAAGGGCTGGCCCGAGTTGAAGCCCTGGGCCTTGGCATGGCTGCGACGCATTCGCGACCTGTATCGGTGGAATCGACAACGACTGGCCCAGCCGACGGACCTTGCTGGGCAAGCCGGCTTGGAGCAGGCCGTCGCAGCCATGCGGCAACAACTCGACCTCGAATTGGCCGCTCCTGACCTGCGTATGCCCGTAGACAAGGCGTTAACCAGCCTGCAAGAACATTGGTCGGGTTTGACGCAGTTCGTCGCTGACCCACGCATCCCGATGGACAACAACCTTTCGGAACGACGCTTGCGTGGGCCGGCTTTGGGGCGGAAGAACTATTACGGTTCGGGAGCCCTGTGGAGTGGCCGCCTGGCCGCGATGCTCTTTTCGATCTTGGCCACGCTCAAGCTGTGGCAGATCAATCCTCGGCTGTGGCTCAACTGGTATCTGCAAAGTTGCGCCGAGGCCGGGGGCCAGGTGCCCAACGACATCGAACCGTTCTTGCCCTGGAACCTGAACCAAAACCTGCCGCGAAACTGGGCCTGACTTCCCCAGAGCAGAAAATCGACACCAGTTGATCCCAGATCCGCGCCTGCCATCCCACCCGCGGCAAACCCTGCTCTTCCCTCGACGAGCAAACGAGGGCAGTGCGCACCCGGAACGGGTTCGGCGGTTGTTTACCAATGCAACCTATTAAGTTCTTTCGTCGCAATATCTTATGACGATGGCACTTCGTTGCGCCCCTCGGCCGGCGCAATCCAAACTGTCCGCCAGAACTGCCTGCCCTGAGGGTGGCAGTCCTGTCGTCAGCGTTCCTCAGCGTCCTCAACTACTCGCACTGCGATACCTCCGCAGCGCCAGCCGGAACACCTTCCGACTCACCACCAGCAGCACCACCGTGGCGGCCGCGGCGAAGCCGACGTGCCGGGCGTTGAGTTCGTTTACCATCACGTCGGCCGGCACGCTGACGACCAGCATCGCGGGGGACGACGAAGCTGAAAAACAGACCGGCCGGGTAGGCGTAGCGGCCCTGAAAAATCTCGCGCGGATAGCGCATCAGGCTGCTGAACAACCACCACAACTCGTACAGGCTCTGGTTGCGCACCGGCCAGGACACGCTCACCCTGAAAGGACAGGCCGAGAGGGTCTTCGCCGTGACCTTCAGCCCGGACGGCAATCGTCTGGCCGCGGCCAGCAAGAGGTGTTCGTGCGCATCTGGGACGCGACGCCGCGCCGGCCCTGAGGATATCGGGGGCTCTGGGTCACTTACCCAGCCGTCAGCAACGCGGCCCTGGAAGTCGTGCCCGGCCGCGATGCCAAGATGTGCGCATGAACAAGGAAATGGCGGAGGCGTTCAAGAAGAATTGCCGGCAGTGATGCGAGCTTTTGACGGCTGAATCAGGAGCCGCTACCAGGCTCGTTTTTCTGCTCTTGCCCCTGCGAACTTGCTCCCGATTGCTGGAGCTCCAGCCAGAACTGTCGCGGGCTGATGACCTTTCCCGGTCCTCCCCAGGCGAACGAGAGCAACGGTTTGTCCCCAGTGACGATGAAGTCGGCGGTAGCCTCGACGGCTGCGGAAAAGAGCATCGTGTCCTCGGGGTCGGGCGGAGGTGGGTTGATCGGCGCTTGGTCGGGGACAATGATTCCTGCCTGGGACAACTCCGCGAGCAGATCGACGACAGCCTCTTCACTGATCTGGTACTTATCTCGGATCCGAGGCAGGCGCAGCTTCTCGGCGGTCTCCGCGAGCACAGCCAGGCAGACGATAAGCTCGAAAGAGTCGGCGCGCCAGGCATTCAGGATGGCAGCCGGCGCCCCGCGGGGTGCGATGGTACCGCTGATGACCACGTTGGCATCCACGACCGCGCGCTTCATGGGGCGGATCGCTCCGGGTGATCCAGTTTCTCCAGTTCGCAGAGCACGTCCTCGGAATCGACTCCGGGGTTCCGTCGCCGTAATTCCTCAATGAGAGAGAATAGCCGCGCCTTGGCACGTTGCCTTCGTTCCAGTAATCCGGGGGGAAGCACCACAAACCACGCCTGGCCGCCCTGTTCAAAGACGACCTCTCCGTCCGAGGGATCCAGCGACGCGAGGAATTCCCGGGCCTTTAACTCCGCGGGTATCTCTTCCACCTTGATCGTCTTCATCAGTCACCCCTCCGCAAATGCGATCACACCCTCTCACTCATCGCCCTTCTCATTCTATCGCATCGAGGCGGTCCCGGTGGAGGCATCCCATCAACTACTCGCACTGCGATACCTCCTCAGCGCCAGCCGGAACACCTTCCGGCTCACCACCAGCAGCACCACCGTGGCGGCTGTGGCGAAGCCGACGTGGCGGGCGTTGAGTTCGTTCACCATCACGTCGGCCGGCACGCTGACGACCAGCATCGCGGGGACGACGAAGCTGAAAAACAGACCGGCCGGGTAGGCGTAGCGGCCCTGGAAGATCTCGCGCGGATAGCGCATCAGGCTGCTGAACAGCCACCACAATTCGTACAGGCTCTGGTTGCGCACCAGCCAGACCGAGGCCGAGGTCAGCAGCAACAGGAAGCTGTACGCCAGCCCCAGGCCGCAGACGAACATCGCCACGAAGAGCCCCAGGCGCAGCGGATCGAACTCCCAGTGCATGCGCACCAGCGACACGGCCATCACCACGGCCCCGACCAGGACGTTGGGCAGCGTGGACCAGTCGATGGTGCGGCAGCTCACCAGGAATTGCTCGTCGATGGGTTGGAGCAGAAGGAAATCGAGGTCGCCGCTGCGGACCAGGTCGGCGAAGTCGTTGCAATTGCTGAGAAAGAAAGTCTCGATCAGGGCGCCCATCGCGAAGTAGCAGCCGACGAAGAACAGGTAGCGCTCCTCGGTCCAGCCGGCGAGCCGGCTGGTGGTCTGGAAGATCGCCAGATAGAAGATGAGCAGGATGGCCAGCCAGAGAAACTCGACGAGCACTTTGGCGATCAGGTTGCCGCGGAAGGCCAGTTCCCGGGCCAGGCCGTAGCGGGCCAGGGCGAGCAGCAGGCGCAGGTAGCGGCTCATGTCACCCTCCGTAGGCGCTGTAGCGGCGCAGGCCCCAGCGGTAGAGCAGCCGGGCCAGCACCGCGAAGAACCCCAGCCAGGCCAGCTCGGTCAGCAAGCCGGTGACCAGGTTCCACCCCCGCACCTTGCCCAGGAAGATCGTGGCCGGGAAGTAGGCGAGATACTGGAACGGCAGCGCCTTCAGCAGGCCGGCCCAGGGTTGCGGTAGAAAGTCCGGCGGCAACATCTGCCCCGACACAAAGAAATTGAGCGCACCCACGATGTACAAAAACGATGTCACCTCCAGGAACCAGAACCCCATCATGCCCAGCGACGCCTCGAAGAAGAAACCGACCAGGAAGGCCAGGATCAGCGAGGCCAGGTAAGCAGCCAGGGTCGGCGCATCGGGAAAGGCGGGGAAATAGTCGCGGAAGAGGAAGAACAGCAGCCCATAGGGCAGGGCCGTGGTGGCGATGTAGGCCGTCTTGTGGGCGCCGCGGTACGACACCAGGTAGGCGATCATGTCGATCGGTTGCAGCAGGTACTTCTTGAGCGACCCTTCGCGAATGTCGCGGGCGATGCCGAACGCCAGCCCCGGCATACTGGAGAACATGCGGCTAATGTGGACCAGCAGCAGGTAAGCGATCATCTGCTTGCGGGTGAAGCCGCCCAATTCGTCCTTCTCCGATCCGGTGTAGACGGCTTCCCACAGCAGAATGGTGGTGATGGTCGGCAGGAAGCGCAGGATGGTGCCGAGGAAAAAGTCGGCCCGATAAACGAGGCGCTCGGTGAGCGAGACGCGGTAGATTTTCAGGTATTTCGGTAGTGCAGTCAGCATTGCAACCACAAAGAACACAAAGAGCACGAAGGAAGGCAGAACACGAGCCGTTAGTGGGCCGAGAGTTCTTTGTGTCCTTCGTGCTCTTTGTGGTTCACATTCCCCTGCTCAAACACCTTGGCGATCACCTGGTCCAGGGGCGGGTCCTGCACGCTCATGTCCACCACGGTGTAACGTTCCAGGATGGCGCCGAGCAGCTCCGGCACGCGCGTCCGGTCCACCTTGAGGCTGGCCGCCGGCCCGACGCGCTCAGTCACTTCGCCGTATTCTTCCAACCCTGGCGGCGTGGTGTCTCCCTCGAATTGCAGCTTGACCAGCTTGGTGCGGCCGAATTGTTCCGTGATCCCGGACAGCGCCCCGTCGTAGATGAGCCGGCCGTGCGTGATGACCAGCACGCGCTTGCACAGCGCCTCCACATCGCGCATGTAATGACTGGTCAAGAGCATGGTCACGCCGCGGTGCGCGTTGTATTCCCTCAGGCACTTCGTGATGGTCACCTGCGCGACCACGTCCAGGCCGATGGTCGGCTCGTCGAGGAGCAAGAGTTGCGGCCGATGCAGCAGGGCGGCGATCAGTTCCATTTTCATCCGCTCGCCCAGCGACAGCTCGCGCACCGGCTGGCGGATCAGGTCGCCGACGGCGAACATCTCGGTCAGCTCGCCGACGGTTTGGTTGAACTGGTCGAGCGGCAGGGAATAGATTTCGCGGTGTAGCTGGAAGCTGTCGGCCGCCGGCAGGTCCCACCAGAGCTGGTTCTTCTGCCCCATGACCAGGGCGAAGCGGCGGCGGAAGGCGTCGGCCCGGTCCCACGGCACGAAATCCAGCACCCGGGCCGTGCCGCTCGTTGGGTAAATCAGCCCGGAGAGCATCTTCAGCGTGGTGGTCTTGCCGGCACCGTTGGGGCCGAGGAAGGCGACCATCTCACCCGGCTCGATCGAGAAGCTGACATCCGCAACGGCGCGCACCTCCTTGTATTGCCGGCGGACCAGGCCGCGCAGCGCACCCAGGAACCCTTCCTTCTTCTGGGCGACGCGGTAGGTCTTGGAAAGTCCGGCGGCCTCGATGATCGGCATCGGCGTACCCGTCCCGTGGATGTACGAGAGTATTGTACGGGGGGTGCCGGCCGTGAAACAACGGGCGTCGTCCGGCGAGACGGTGGACTTTGCTACAGCCCATCGGCCGCTCGACGCAACTGGCCGTACAGCTTCGCCAGGTCCGCCAGCTGATAGTGGGCGTTGAGCCCGCTCGGGTTCGGCAGCACCCAGACGGGCGTGGGCCGAGGCGCTCCGCCTGGCGGCCGATGGGTGCCGCTGCTTGCCCGAAGGCAGTCCGATAGGCGGTGACGCCCAGGAAAGCGACTATGGCTGGTCGGTAACGCTTGACCTTGCGGGTCAGTTGGCGGGCGCCGGCGAGTAGCTCTTCGGCGCTCAGCTCATCGGCAGCCGCCGTGGCGCGGTCTACGATATTGGTGATGCCGATACCCCGTTCGAGGAGCAGCCGGCCCTCCGAGGGATGGAAGATGCGGTCGGTGAACCCGGCGGCGCGCAAGGCAGGCCAGAAGCGATTGCCCGGCCGGGCGAAATGATGGCCGACGGCGGCGGAATAGAGGCTCGGGTTGATGCCGACGAACAGGACCTTCAGGTCGCGGGCGATGATGTCGGGGACGGTTCGGCCGCGGGCGGCGGCGAGGTCGGCGGGGGTGGGCCTGGGAGGATTCGTCATCACTCCACCGTCACGCTCTTCGCCAGGTTGCGCGGCTTGTCCACGTCGCAGCCGCGCAAGCAGCGCGATGTGATAGGCCAACAGTTGCAACGGCACCGCCGTCACCAGCGGTTGGAGATACTCCGGCACGTCGGGCACGCAAATTACCTCGTCGGCCCGGGATGCTGCCTCGTCGTCTCCCTCGGTTGCAATCGCAATCACCGGACCGCCGCGGGCCTTGATCTCCTCGAGGTTGCTCATCACCTTGTCGAACACGTTGCCGCGCGTCAGCAGGAAGACCGACGGCGTGTCCCCATCCACCAGGGCGATCGGGCCGTGCTTCATCTCAGCCGCCGGATACCCCTCGGCGTGGATGTAGCTGATTTCCTTCAGCTTCAGCGCGCCCTCCAGGGCCACCGGGAAGAGGTACTGCCGGCCCAGGTACAGGCAGTTGCTGGCCTGGTAATAGCGCTCGGCAATGCGGCGGACCTCGTCGTGGCAATTCAGCGTTTGCCGCAGTGCGTCGGGCATGGCCCGCAGCTCCTGGATCATGCGCGCCCCTTGCAGACTGGACAGGTGGCGCATGCGGCCCAGGTAGAGGGCCAGCATGGTCAGCACCGTCACCTGCGAGGTGAAGGCCTTGGTGCTGGCCACGCCGATTTCGGGTCCGGCGTGCAGGTAGACGCCGCCGTCGGCCTCGCGGGCAATCGTGCTGCCGACGACATTGCAGATGGCCAGAGTGGGATGGCCCTTGCGTTTCGATTCGCGCAGCGCGGCCAGGGTGTCGGCCGTCTCGCCCGATTGCGTGATGGCGATGACGATGGTGTTGCGGTCGATCGGCGGATTGCGGTAGCGGAACTCGCTGGCGTACTCCACCTCGACCGGCATGCGGGCAAATTCCTCGATCAGGTATTCGCCGACCATGGCCGCGTGATAGCTGGTGCCGCAGGCCGTCAGAATGATGCGTTCGGCCCGGCGGAGCTGGCGCGGGGTCAGGTTCAGGCCGCCGAAGTGCGCGCTGGCGTCGGCATCGTTCAGCCGGCCCCGCATGGCGTTCTCCAGCGTCTCCGGCTGCTCGTAAATCTCCTTGAGCATGAAGTGCTCGAACGACCCCTTCTCCGCCTCCTCGACGGCCCAGTCGATCGCCTGCACTGCCGCCTCGACCCGGGCCCGGTCGGCATCGAGAATGTGCCACTCCTTCGGCGTCAGCCGGCACATCTGGCCGTCCTCCAGGTAGACGACGCTGCCGCGTCTTGCCGGTCAGGGCGCCGGGGTCGCTGGCCAGGAAGCTCTCGCCGTCGCCCACGCCGACCACCAGCGGGCTGCCGAGACGGGCGCCGACGATCTGTCCCGGAAAGTACGGGCTGACGACGGCCAGGCCGTAGGTTCCCTTGAGCAGGGCCAGGGTCCGGCTGACGGCCTCGACCAGGTCGCAGCCGTCGAGATGGCGGGCGATGAGCTGGGCGATGACCTCGGTATCGGTAGCGCTATGGAAGACCACGCCGTCGGCTTCGAGCTGGCGCTTCAGGATAGCGTAATTCTCGATGACGCCGTTGTGGACCACCGCGACGGCCCCGTCACCGCCGACGTGCGGATGAGCGTTGCCGTCGGTGGCCGGCCCGTGCGTGGCCCAGCGGGTATGGCTGATGCCGGTGCGTCCGCTGACCGGGCGGTCGCGCAGGAGTTGCACCAGGTCGGCGATGCGGCCGGCGCGTTTGCGGACCTCCAGACGGCCGCCGTCCAGCACCGCCAGCCCGGAGCTATCGTAGCCGCGATACTCCAGCCGGCGCAGGCCGTCCAGGAGCGTGGGTTGTGCTTCGCTATCGCCGACGTAACCGACAATGCCACACATGGCCCGGTCCCTCGCAGGAGGATGTGCGTGAAAGCCGGTCAACTATAGCTCTGAGCCCGAGACGGGCCAACAGCAGTACGGCAGGAACGAGCCAGAGATGGCACTCTTAAGCTTAAGCCCGCGGCGCCAGCCAAGGGCGATCCGGCTCGCCCTTGGCTGGCTGGCGCCGCGGGCTTATCCGCGTCATCTGTGGATGATTCTTTCCCAAGAAGGTAATGGCGGGGGCGAGGGCCGGGCACTAGAATGCCGTCAATTCCTGCCTTCGCAACTCTCCGAGGGACCGTCATGGACCGCCGCCAGTTCGTACACGCCAGTCTTGCCGCGGCCGTCGCCGCTCCGCTCGCCAGTGCCGACAGCAAGAAGGAAGCCGCCCTGCCCATCGTCGATACGCACCAGCACCTGTGGGACCTCAAGAAGTTCACGCTCCCCTGGGTCAAGGAGGGTTCCCCCCTGGCGAAGAACTACGTCCTCGACGACTATCGCAAGGCCACGCAGGGGCTGAACGTAGTCAAAACGGTTTACATGGAAGTGGACGTTGAGCCGTCCGAGCAGAATGCCGAGGCCGATTACGTCATCGGCCTGTGCAAGGACATCGAGAAGACGAAGATGGCCGGCGCCGTCATCTCCGGCCGGCCGGCGTCGGACGGCTTCAAGAAATACGTCAGCCGGTTCAAGGGGAGCAAGCACATCAAGGGCCTGCGCCAGGTGCTGCACAACGAAGGGACGCCGGCCGGCTACTGCCTGGAGCCGGCCTTCGTCAAGGGGATTCAGCTCCTCGGCGACTACGGCCTGAGCTACGACATCTGCATCCGCCCCGGCGAACTGCTCGATGCGGCCAAGCTGATCGAGCGGTGTCCCGACACGCGGTTCATCCTGGACCACTGCGGCAACGCCAACGTGCAGCAGAAGGACCGCACC
The DNA here is from genome assembly GCA_963827935.1 of uncultured Planctomycetota bacterium. Lineage (GTDB taxonomy): Bacteria > Planctomycetota > Planctomycetia > Gemmatales > Gemmataceae > DATFNV01. The sequence goes on from CAWHCN010000013.1 coordinate 203,512, forward strand.
CAGTGGCAGAAGGACATCGGCGCGGTGGCCAAACGCAAGAACGTCGTCTGCAAGGTGTCGGGGATCGTGGCCTCGGCGAAGCCGAAGGCGTGGTCGGCCGACGACCTGGCGCCGATTGTCAAGCACGTGCAGGAAGTCTTCGGCCCTGACCGGGTGATGTTCGGCGGAGATTGGCCGGTCTGTACCCTGGCGGCGACCTACGCCGAGTGGGTCGCCGCGCTGAAGGAGATCGTGAAGGGGACGAAGGCGGAGGAACAGAAGAAGCTGTTCCACGATAATGCCGTGAAATTTTACGGTCTCGTTTAGCGGCGGATCGAAGATCCGCGGTTCTCGTGTTTCTACAAGGGGATGCATCCATGATTCGACGACTTCTTTTTGTTGCTCTGGGGTCGCTGGTGCTGGCACCGGCCGCCCGGGCCGACGTGAAGTTGCACCCGCTGTTCTCGGACGGCATGGTGTTGCAGCAAGGTCAAATGTGTCCCGTCTGGGGCACAGCGGATCCTAAAGAGAAGGTCAGCGTCACGCTCAACACTCCGGGCAATATCACTGGCCCCATCGCCACCGCCGCCGACAACGACGGCAAGTGGCACGCCACCCTGCCTCTTAAGGAGGTGGTCGGGTTCGTGAGGGCCGGCGGCCCCTTCACGCTTACCGTCAAGGGCAAGAACGAGATTACCCTCAAGGACGTTCTACATCGGCGAAGTCTGGATCGCCAGCGGCCAGTCGAACATGGAGCAGGCGATCAACTCCACCGCCGGCGCCGACGAGACGAAGAAGAAATCGAAGAACCCGAAACTCCGCCTCTTCACCGTGGAACGCATCGCCGCCGACACGCCGCAGAGCAGCATCCCCGTCATCGACAAGCCCGGGCAGCAGATCAAGGGCAAGTGGATGGAGGCCGGCCCGGACACCATCGGCAGCTTCTCCGCTGTCGCCTACTACTTCGGCCGCGATTTGCAGAAGGACCTCGATGTTCCGGTCGGCATCATCCACACGTCCTGGGGCGGCACCGCCTCGGAAGAGTGGACCAGCATGAAAGTGCTCGACGCCCATCCCGAACACAAGGGAAAGCATCCGCGGCAATCGAAGCTCTACAACGGCATGATCGCCCCGCTCATCCCCTACGCGATCAAGGGGGCCATCTGGTACCAGGGCGAGTCGAACGCCGGCCGGGCCGATCTGTACAAGACCGGCTTCCCGCTCATGATCGAGAACTGGCGCGACGACTGGAAGCAGGGCGACTTCCCGTTCCTGTTCGTACAGCTCGCCCCGTTCATGAAGATTGAGAAGGAGCCGACCGACCCCGCCTGGGCGCATCTGCGCGAGGCCCAGCTCCAAACCATCACGAAGTCGAAGCACACCGCGATGGCGGTCATCACCGACGTGGGCGACGAAAAGGACATCCATCCCAAACGGAAGGAGCCGGTCGGCCATCGGCTGGCGCTGGCCGCGGAAGCCCTGGCCTATGGCAAGAAGCTCGAGTACAGCGGTCCGGTCTTCGACAAGATGACCGTCGAGGGAAACAAGGCCGTGCTGACCTTCACTCACCTCGGCGGCGGCCTGGAGGCGAAGGACGGCGAGTTGACCGGCTTCACCATCGCCGGCGATGACAAGGTCTTCCACAACGCCAAGGCTGAGATCAAGGGGGACACGGTCGTCGTTTTCTGCAAGGATGTGGAGAAGCCGGTGGGCGTGCGCTTTGGCTGGGCGAACTACCCGGTGGTAAACTTCTGGAACAAGGCTGGCCTGCCGGCGTCGCCGTTCCGCACGGATGATTTCCCGACGAAGTAGTGGCGTCCCGATAATGTTCGGCACGATTGCTGTCAGGCCCCCCACCGGGCTTGCCCCGGTGGAGGCCAGGTTCGTCACCAGATGCGATCGCTCCCGAGCGTCGCCCCCCACCGGGCTTGCCCCGGTGGAGGCTGGGTTTGACAGCGTCATGAACCCGGGCTCCACCGGGGCAAGCCCGGTGGGGGCCAGCGTGATTCGGAACTGTCCTCTGGTTATGAACCTGGCCTCCACCGGGGCAAGCCCGGTGGGGAGCGGCTAGCAACGATTGTGCCGAACACCATTATGTCGTCCCTATCGGTTGGCCGCCGACGGCCAACCGATGGGGACCGGGTTAGCCAGGGAGTCCGCGATGAATGCCGCTTGGAGCTGTCCTGGTCCGCCGCGTATCTCCCGCCGGCGGATGCTCCAGGTCGGCAGCATTGGCCTGCTGGGTCTGGGTCTGCCCCAGGTGCTCCGCGCCGCCGCCCGGCCCGCCGCCAAGCCGGCCGCCGATGCCTGCATCCTGCTCTTCTTGAACGGCGGGCCCAGTCATCTGGACATGTGGGACATGAAGCCCGCCGCACCGGCCGAGGTGCGCGGACAGTTCAAGCCCATCGCCACCACCCTCCCCGGCGTGCAGCTCTCCGAACATCTGCCGCGGATGGCGAAGCTGATACAGCACTGCGCCCTGGTGCGGTCGGCTCATCACAGCGTCAATAACGCTCATGCGGCCGCGGTGTACTGCGGCTTGACCGGGCACGACCGCGGCGACGCCAACGTGGCCATTGGCACGCGTCCCACCGACCAGCCGGCCATCGGCTCGGTGCTGGGCCTGCTGCGGCCGCCACACACGCCGATCGTTCCGTATGTTTCGATGCCCTACATCACGGCGGAGGGGGCCGGCGGTCCGCCGCAGCCAGGGTTCTTCGGCGGCCTGCTCGGCCGGACGCGCGATCCGCTGTTCATGCTCCGCAATCCCAATGCTCCCGATTTTGCCTTGCCGGAGCTGTCCCTGGGTCCCGATTTGCCCTCCGCCCGCCTCGACGCCCGCCGGCGCTTGATCGACCGACTGGGCGACCAGAGTCGCCAACGGGCGTGCGCAGGAAATGACCGGCTTCCAGGCGCGGGCGTTCGATCTGCTCACCTCCCCGGCGACCCAGCGGGCCTTCGACCTGCGACGCGAGCCGGCGGCCGTGCGCGATGCCTATGGCCGCAACATCTACGGACAGAGCGTGCTGCTGGCGCGGCGCCTCATCGAGGCCGGCTCACGGGTCGCCTGCATTCCGTGGGCGCCGGATGCCAACGCCACCTGGGACACGCACGGCAACAACTTCGTCAAGCTCAAGAACGAGCTGCTGCCTCAACTCGATGCCGCGCTCAGCAGTCTGCTCAAGGATTTGATCGATCGGGGGATGCTGCGGCGGACGTTGGTGGCGGTGATGGGCGAGTTTGGCCGTTCGCCCAAGGTGAACCCCGCCGCCGGGCGCGACCACTGGAACTTCTGCTATGGCCTCCTGCTGGCCGGTGGCGGCATCAAGCCGGGGTTCGTCTTCGGGGCCAGCGACCGCATCGGCGGCCGCCCCAGCAGCAACCCCGTGACCCCCGCCGACATCGTGGCCACCATCTACCAGTGCCTTGGCATCGCCAACGACCTGGAACTGCACGATCGCCTCAGTAAACCCTTCCAGCTGGTCCCGTGGGGCAGCCCCATCCGCGAGTTGCTGGCGTAGGGCTGACGCCGGAACCTGCGCGGTCCTGGCCAGCTGGCCCGAACTGCCTGCCAGTGGGGCAGCCCGAAGCGCCAGCGAGGAAGTCCCTCGCTGGCGCTTCGGGCTGCCCCTGTCCGAGCTGCCTGCCATGATGGCAGGTAGCTTTTCTGCCGTTACTTCTTGTCCTGTTAGGCGAACGGCAGGGGATAATGTACCCGATCTGATGGGAAGCGTTTCTGGGCAAGTTGCTGGGCAAATCGCTCACACCCCCCCATTGCAAGGAAGTCGTGCATCGCTACGAGGCACCGGGTAAGGTTTCACATGCCGCTCGCCTTAGCGCTTGCGCTGCCGAAAAAAGCTGCCTGCCAAGTTACTGAGAGGGTGGAGGGGGTGGCAAGGAGCTTCGAGAAATGAGAGTGGCGCTTCCCATTGCGCACACCCCTTCCCATCGGACGGTTTTCATTCCTGTGGCGTCTGCTCCGGCGCGGGCGGGGTGCCGCGTTGCTCGGCGGCCTTGCCTTCTTCGATGAGTTGGCGGACGCGCTGCCCGCCCTTCTGGCCAAGGCGAGCGTACCCTCCCGGCCCCAGTTGCCCCTTGCGGGCCTCGCCGCCCTTGCGGCCCAGCTGGGCATAGCCCTCGGTCCCCAGCTCGGCCTTGCGCTTGCCCGCCCTTCTTGCCGATCTGCTGGTAGAAGCCGCTGCCGTACCGTGACTTGACGGCTTCGCCGCCCTTCTTGCCGAGCGCGGCGTAGCCTTCGGCGCCCAGCTCTTCGCGGCGGGCCTCGCCGCCCTTGCGGCCGGCCTCGCGGACGCTCATGCCGCCGTTCGATTCGCCATCGGGTTCGTCAGCCATGGTGCTTTCCCCTGAAATCGCGGTCAGGCGGGCCCGACCGCCACGCTTTGCAAGGCCAGCAGTCGATCGTGGCCCGCGCGGAGTGCATCGAAGTGGCGGAGCAGGAGGGAGCGCACGTCGGGGGGCAAAGGCTCCGCCAGGGCCGCCTGGTAGGCGCAGCAGGCGGCGTCCTCGCCGCGCTCGCAACCGCCGATGACCGCTCCATCCTCGCCGCCGGCAATCATGGTGGTAAGCTGCTGCCAGCCGCGGGTCAACCAGCCGCCGACACTGCCGGTTTCGGCAGGCACCCCGTCCAGGCGCTCCACCTCGGCCTGCAGTTCCACGGCGAAGGCGGCGCTTTGTTGCTGGTACGACTCCAGTAACGACCGCAACTCGCGATTGCAAGCAGCTTCGGCTGCCGTGCGATAGCCGAGTTCCCGGTCACGGCAGGTCTCGATCAGCCGATTGAGACAGGCAACAACAATGAGCGGCTCCTGGGCAGCCATGCGGCGTCCTCACTCACCCTGGTCGGGTCCGGCGTGCTGCGGGGAACAGGGGTCACACCGCCGTCGGCGTCCGCAGCTTCTCTGCGCCGTGGTACATGGCTGCAGGAGAACCATTGTTCCCTTCGCGCGGACGTTCGTCCTCCGGAGCAGCCTCCTGGGCGGCGCCGCGGCGCGAGCTGCGTCCGCCCTTGCGTCCAGCCTCGCGGGCCTCTTCCGGGGTGAACTGATGCGCGGTGCCGCGCAGGTGGGCTGCCTGCCCGCCCTTGCGTCCGGCCTCGCGGGCCTCTTGCGCGGTGAATTCGTGGGCGGTGCCCTTGGCATGGGCCGCCTTGCCCCCCTTGCTGGCAATCTCACGCTGCTTTTGCGGGTCCATTCCAGCGAACCCGCGTCGACTTTTTTCAGCCATGATAACCATCTCTCGCGGTGTTAAAGCACGGGGCTTCTTTGAGGTGTCAACCACCCCAAACGCCAGGAGATAAGGGGGCAAATCCGATGCCGCCGCACCACGAGCCCATCTCCCGAATGCCTGGGGTCTCCTGGACAAGCAATCCGTCGGGTGGCACGCCCTGAGGTACTCCGAAGGGCGTGGCTGACAGTGCAGCCACGCCCTTCGGAGTACCTCAGGGCGTGCCACCCTAAATCCTGTGCTTGACGCTGCCCTAGGCACCCTGGGACTCGCAATCGGGCCGTTGGCGCAGGCGGCCCGGATGAGCTTGGGAAGTTTGCAAGCGATTGCTCAAGGCCGGGCAATCCCACGCCCTCCCCCGGCGCGAAACAACTTGCGGGCAGCGACCGCGACCCCTAGCATAACGCGCGTGATCAAGGGGGGAGGATCCCACATGGCTGCGGGACAGGGTGGCAAGACGATCCTGGTGGTCGAGGACGACACGGCCACCCGCGAGGCGCTCGGCATGATCCTGGCCGATCACGGCTTTCGGGTCCTCGCCGCCGCCAACGGGCAGGAGGCCCTGGATCACCTGCGGGCTCCGCCGCTTCCCCACCTCATCCTTCTGGATCTGATGATGCCGATCATGGATGGCTGGCAGTTTCGCCGCGAACAGGTCCGCAACGCCGGGCTGTCAGCGATCCCCGTGGTCATCCTCTCCGCGGACGGGAATGTGCAGCAAAAAGCAGCGTCGCTCCAGGCGACCGCCTTCCTGCAAAAGCCGGTTGAGCCTGAGCTGCTCCTCGAAGTGGCCCGGCGCTACACCGGTGCCTGAGAGCCGGCCGTCACTGCTTCTCTTCAAGCCGGGTGGCGTAGAAGCCCGCCTCGCGGTCGCCCAGCCGGGACGAGCCGGTGATCGAGCGGGCGTCGGCTGTGAACAACCAGCCCTTGAACGATTGCTCCGCGCGGGAACTGCACGGTGAACTCGATGCTGTGCTGCGGCACGCCGATGTGGCCGCGAACATCGTAAGACGCCCCGTCCTTGTCCGAGACATAGGTCCCCGTCACGCCCCCTTCGTTGTTCACCTTCAAGGTCAACTTGCCGGAGCGTCGTCCGTCGTCGTGGAGCAGGTAGGTGCCGTTGAAATAGCGGGGCTCGAACTTTTCGCCCACGACGACCTTGTCGGCCCGGGGCGGCGCGGCTTCGGCCAACGGGCGCGTCAGCAGGTACACCTTGGCCTGGCCCAGTGCTTCCAGATACTCCTGCCCCCCAGCCGCCACGAAGCGCAGGTCGCCGCCCAGCTCTTCCGGCACCACCTGTCCCAGATCGCAATGGAAGCGAAATCCCGGATAGAGGCTGACGTTCTGCGAAGCGGCCTGGATGGCCCGATCCTGTCCTTCCTTGAATGTGACAAACCGCTCGATGGACATCAGCGGCACGGTCTTGCCCTGGCTCGTCTTGTGCCGCGCGTACTGGACCAGCAGCTTGGCCCAGCGGTTGTCGTTGGTCTTGACGACCAGGAAGCTGCCGGCCAGGCCCTTGAGGACCCGGTCGTTGTCGATGATCTGCGCGTGTGACCTGGGTCAGGGCCACGACGCCGTCCGCCTTGGGCACCTTGGCGAGGATGGGGTTCGTGTACAGGTCAAAGGCATCGTCCGCCGCACGGACGGGCGCGGACCCGAGGAACGCCAGCAGAGCGAAGGCCAGGCAGCGGTTCATGGGTGAAACCTCCCCGATGAGTTGGAGCCGCGCACGAAGTAAGCGGTCCGAAATACCGCTTATTTCGTGCGCGGCTCCATGCATCGCTCATTCTTTCCGAACGACCTTAAAGCAATTCCTTGACCGCGTGCCCTTCCTCGACGATCTTTAACGGCCGGCCGACGTTGCTCTGGTTTTCCTTGCGCGGATTGATGTCCAGCGCCCGGCAGAAGCTGCAGAACAGGTCCGGCACGCTCACCGGCCGCTCGCTCACGGCCGTCCCCAGCCGATCGGTGGAGCCGACAGCCTGCCCGCCCTTCACGCCGCAGCCGGCCAGGGCCACGTTGAACGCCGCGGGGAAATGATCGCGGCCCGCCTCCAGGTTGATCCGCGGCATCCGGCCGAATTCTCCCATCCAGATCACCAATGTCCGCTCCAGCAGGCCGCGCTCCTTCAGGTCGGTCACGAGCGCCGCCATCCCCTGATCGACCGGCGGGATCAATCCCTTCAGCGCGGCCAGTTCCTTGCCGTGCGTGTCCCAGCCGGTGGACTGCACCTCGACAAAGGTGACACCCGCCTCGACCAGTCGCCGTGCCATCAGGCACCCCTGGCCGAAGGCCGAGCGCCCGTAAGCCGTGCGCACCTTCTCCGACTCCGCGTCGAGGTCGAACGCCTTGACGCGCGGGCTGAGGACCATCTGCGCCGTCTGCCCATACAGGGCCTGGTGGTCGCGCACCTGCTCCGCGGCGCCGTCCCGGGCGAACGGCGTCTCCAGCTCCTTCAGCAGATCGAGCCGGCGCTGGACGCGAGCGCCGGCCACCGGGTGCGCGCAGGTTGTCGGGCGGGCGGTTCGGATCGGTGACGACGAATGGGGCATAAGGCACGCCGAGGAAGCTGCTGCCGACGCTCGCCCCGCTGATGCTGACGAAGTGCGGCAGATCGAAGCTGTCCGGCCCCAGCTCGCTGGCGACGAGAGACCCGATCCCCGGGTGGACGATGCCGCCGGACGGGGCGTAGCCGGTGTGCAGCAGGTACGTCGCCCGACCGTGGTTCCCTTCCTTGCTGGTCATGGAGCGGATGATGGCCAGCTCCCGGGTGATGCCGGCGACCTTTTTCCAGTGCTCGGCAATGCGGATGTCCGGTACCGCGGTGTCGATGGCGCGGGTCGGCCCCTGTGTGTCGGCGCCGGGCTTGGGGTCGAACGTCTCGAACTGGCTCGGCCCCCCCGCCATCCACAGGAGGATGACCGCCTTGTGCTGCTTCTTTACCTCGGCGGCGTGCAGGGTGAGACGGTCGAACAGGCCGAGGCCGGCCGCACCGGCGGCGAGGTGGCGCAGGAAGCCACGGCGGCTGACGGCGCCGTCGCGGCCAACACGCACGGCAACGCAGGTTTGAGGCAAATTGGTCATCGCGACCTCATTCCTTCTTCTTGCGCTTGAATACCAGGAGCGTCTGCTGAGCCCCCAGTGCATCGGCGATCTCCATGAATCTATGAGCGTCAGCGAGCCTCCCGCGTCAGCGGGGGGAGGATGCGCGACATTCTTTCTTTACTCCCCCCGCTGACGCGGGAGGCTCGCTGGATCGTCAGCGTTTCGTCACGAACTCCGTCGAATTCACCAGGCTCCAGAAGATGTCCTCCAGCGCCTCCTTGCGGTCGCTCACCTTCTTGAGGTAGCGCCGGCAGGTCGCCATCTCCTCGGCCTTGGGCTTGCGGCTTAGGGTCCGCTCGTAGAGGGCGGTCACGATGTCGTCGTCGGGCAGGTTCTTTTTCAGCGCCTCGGCCAGGTATGTCTGCCCCTTCGAGGCAACGTAGGTGTTGACCAGGACGCTGTTCATCATCAACAGCGCCTGCGGGATGGTGCCTGGCACCTGGTCGGGCGGCAGCGAAGGGTCGATCTTGAAGGCCTGGTAAACCATGTTGCGCAGGCCGGTGTGCCGGCTCACCGCCGGTGCCGCCGACGGGGCCGGGGCCGGGATGGTCTTGTCGTTTTCGTCGAAGCCGAGGGCCCGCACCAGGGCGTCGAAGACCTGCTCGGGCCGCAGCCGGTTCGGGCAGACGGCGGGTGGGGCCGGGGAGCCGGGCAGTGATCGCGGCTGCAAACGGCGCTGGTAGGCCTGGGTCAGGGCGATGGTGCGGAACAGCCAGCGCATGTCGTAGCCGGCCGCCGTCCATTCCTTCGCCAGCAGATCGAGCGCCTCGGGGAACTGCGGCGTCGCCGGCCCACCCAGGTCGGCCAGGCCGGGGTAGAAGCCCCAGCCCAAAAGCGACGTCCACATGCGATTGACGTAGGCCTTCGCAAAATACGGATTTTTCGGATCGGTCATCAGGCGGGCCAGCGCCTTGCGGCGCTCGCCATCCGTGGCATCGAGGGAGACCGCCTCGCCGGTGAGGAAGCGCGGCGTCATGGTAATGAGCTTACTGGGGTCCTTCTTGTCGGTCATCTGGTACTGGCCGTCGCTGCGCCCTTCGATGGCGTAGGGGGTGCCGCGGCCGGTGACGTCCTTGTGCTGCACTAGTTTGGCCCGGCCGAAGAAGGCCACCAACTCGTGGAATTGCTCGCGCTTCCACGGCTCGGCCTTGGCATCGTGGCACTGGGCGCACTGGATCTGCACGCCCAGGAATACACGGCTGGTGGTGGCCGCGATCTCAACCTGGTTGCCGAACAGGGCCGTCAGGTAGTTGACTGGGGCACATTCGTCATCGACCCCCTCGGCTGTCACCAGGGCGGTGACGATATCGTTCCAGGGCCGATTCTTGCGGACCTGGTCCACCATCCAGGCGTCGAACAGCTGCCAGCGCAGGTAGTTGCCGCTGGCCGGCGTGTGATAGGTCAGCACATCGCGCCAGTAGCGGCCCCAGTTGACCGCATGGGCTTCGGTGGTGAGCAATCGGTCGATGCGGCGGGACCGCTTGTCGGCGGTGCGGTCGGCCAGGAAGCTCTTCAATTCGTCCGGAGTCGGCGCCTTGCCGGTCAGGTCCAGGTTAAGGCGGCGGAGGAACGTCTCGTCGTCGGCCAGCGGCGGCGTGGGGATCGACTTGCCGAGCGCGCGGGCCAGCGCCTCATCGACGCGCCGGGCCACATCGCGCTCGTCAGGCTTACCAGCCCCGAGCGCCAGTGAGGGGCTGGTAATGAACAGGATAAGGGTCAGAGCACGGCAGACGCGGAACATGAAACCGGTCCCCCCGAACAGCGATAAGTTGGCATGGACCGTGGTGCGAGCGCAGGCAGGCCAGTCAAGCATCAGAGTAAACAATTGCCGGGGCCGAGGCAATCAAAAAGCGGCGGCCGTTTCCCGCAGCCGGCACGCCGCGTACACTGATCCGCAAGCTGGACCGGCGCGGTGCATCGGTCTGGCGCTGCCAATCACAAGGGAGATGCATCATGCGAATCGTGGGCACACTGGCCTTGTCGGCCCTGTTCCTGGCTGGGCTGGGTACCGTGCGGGCCGCGGACCAGGTCGAATTGAAGGTCGGCGATCCGGCACCGAAGTTCAAGGCGACCGACGACGCCGGCAACGAATGGAAGTCGAGCGAGCACATCGGCAAGAAGATCGTGGTGGTCTACTTCTTCCCGGCCGACTTCACCGGCGGCTGCACCAAGCAGGCCTGCGCCTTCCGCGACAACGGCAAGGCCCTGGAAGACAAGGGCGTCGAGGTCATCGCCATCAGCGGCGACAGCGCCAAGAACCACGAGCTGTTCAAGAAGCACCACAAGCTGACGTTCACCCTGCTGGCCGACGAGGAAGGAACCATCGCCAAGAAGTTCGGAGTGCCGGTGAACAAGGGCGGCGAGGTCACGGTCAAGGAGCTGGACGGCCTGAAGCTCAAGCGCGGCGTCACCATCTCGCGTTGGACGTTCGTCATCGGCAAGGACGGCAAGGTGCTCTCGAAGAACACCAAGGTCAGTGCGCCGGACGACCCGAAGAATGTGCTGGAAATCATCGAGAAGGAAGGGAAGTGATTGTCAGCTGGGCGAGCGGCGCGGCGTCAGCCCGCCGGTGAATATCAACACCGGCGGGCTAACGCCGCGCCGCTCGCCTCGTCTCATGTCGGAGGGGGCAAGTCATGCGTCACCTGGTGCTGGCGTGGCTGTGTCTGCCGGCCATCGGCTGTTTGCCGCAGGGCGCCGCGCAGCCTGAGACGCCGCTGACCGGGACCACCGAGGAACGTCAAGCCGCCCCGGAAAACGACGCCGATCGCCCCATCGTCCTGCGGCCGGCGCGGGTCTTTGACGGTAGCACCCCCCGGCCGCACGAGGGCTGGATCGTCGTCGTCAAGGGCGAGAAGATCGAGGCGGCCGGGCCGGCCGCCGAGGTCAAGATTCCCGACGGCGCCCGCGCCATCGACCTCCCGAAGATGACGCTCCTCCCCGGGCTGATCGACGCCCACACGCACGTCCTTTTGCACCCTTATAACGAGACGAAATGGGAAGACCAGGTGCTGCGTGAGCCGTATGCCCTGCGCGTCTGCCGGGCGACGAACCACCTGCGCAGCCTGCTGCTGTCGGGATTCACGACGGTGCGCGACCTGGGGACGGAAGGAGCCGGGTACGCCGACGTGGGGTTACGGCAGGCGGTGGAGGAGAAGATCGTCCCCGGCCCGCGGCTACTGGCGGCAACGCGGGCGATTGTGGCCACGCGGAGCTACGCGCCGCGCGGCTTCGCCCCGGAAATCGGCGTCCACCAGGGGGCCGAGGAGGCCGACGGCGAAGCGCTGCGGCGCGTGGTCCGCGACCAGATCGGCCGCGGGGCCGACTGGATCAAGGTCTATGCCGATACCTGGGATCCCAAAAAGGGAGGAGCGCCGACATTCAGCGAGGACGAATTCAAGCTGATCGTCGAAACGGCGAAGTCGGCCCGTGTGCCGGTGGCGGCCCACGCCATGACCCGCGAGGGGTTGCGGCGGGCGGTGCTGGGCGGAGTCGAGACGATCGAGCATGGCTGGGGCGGCGATGTCGAGACCTTCCGCCTGATGGTCAAGAGCAACGTCGCCCTGTGTCCCACGCTGGCCGCGGCCGAGGCGACCAGCCGCTACGCCGGGTGGAAGCGCGGGCAGGATCCCGAGCCGGCCGGGCTGAGGTCCGCGCGCGTCGCCTTTCAGCAGGCGCTGGAGGCTGGCGTGACCATCGTCAACGGCAGCGATATCGGCGTCTTCCCGCACGGCGACGGAGTGCGCGAGCTCGAGCTGCTGGTCGCCTACGGCATGAAGCCGCCCGCGGCGCTCCGGGCTGCGACCTCGGCGGCGGCGAAGGCGTTGCACATGGAGGATCGGGTTGGTGCGGTGAAGCCAGGTCTGCTCGCCGACCTGATTGCCGTCGAGGGGGACCCGACGAGCGACATCACCGCCCTACGTAGAGTTCGCCTCGTGATGAAGGACGGCACGCTGTATCGGGAACCGTGATGACGCCAGATACGAGCCCGGAGCGGGAGCGACGGGCTAGAGTCCTACTCTCTGGGTTTTGCGCTCGCGCAAGACCCATGTAAACGGTGATGCGTTTGGTCCCCGCGAAATGATGCCCTTCGCTCACGGCAACAAGTCGCTGACCCGGCAGGTGAACCCTGGTAGCACATCCTCACCAGTCACCGTCGCCGTTTCGTGCAGCACACGGCCTTCATCCGGCGTTCGGTAACAGGTCAGCGATCGATCTTCCGGCGCGAGCACCCATACCAGGCGGACCCCCTTGGCGAAATACTCCTTCAGTTTGGCGCGTATCTGCCTGGACGTGTTGCTCGGCGAAAGGACTTCGACCAGCAGGTCGGCGCAATTTCGATGTAGCCGACGGGTACTTCTTGCAAGCGTTCCTTGGACCAATAGGCAATGTCGGGGCCACGCACACTGTCGGGGCCACGCTCCGTGATGAAGCCGGTGTCGTTACAGGCTACCGTGCCGCGGTCGTTCTCTTCGACATAGTTGCCGATCCTGCGCACGGCCTTGCCACACGACACCCCGTGCATCCCCCCGGGCGGCGGCATGGTGATCACCTCCCCGCGAACTAATTCTTGCTGCGAGCCATCGCCCGGATCAGGGAGCAGGAAAAACTCCTCGGCGGTCAGCAGACGTTTTTGTGTGATCGCGGACATCGGTTTCTCCTTCCCTCGCCCAATTTTAACCGGCACGCGCTCGCCGCTCAAGACTCCGCCAGCAGCGGCGTCTGCCTTCCTGTCACTCGTGTGGCGCACCATTCATCAACCGGCGCGGCGCCGAGCGTCGCAACAAGGCGCGTAAGGCTGCCTTCTTCTGGGGCTCGCCGAGCGACCGGTCCGCGCCGACGGCCGCCGCCACCGCGGCCGCGTCCTTCTTCTCCGCCAACAGCCGCTCCACCAGGCGCTCGGCCTCGGGTCGGAGCGTCGCGGCTTCGCGGCGCGCCTGGTAGCGATCCTTGAGCGGCGCGGTGTCCCAGAGACGCACCGTCGAGTCCCCGGAACCGGAAATGAGGGTCGCGCCGTCGGGGCTGAAGGCCAGCGACCAGATGTAGCTCGTAGTGTCCGGGCAGGCGCGCACCTCCTGGTCGCTCGTCGGGTCCCACAGCCACACGGCCCGGTCACGGCCCGCCGAGGCGATGCGCGTGCCGTCGGGATGGAACACCGCGGCGAAGACCTCGTCGGTATGCCCCTCGAACACGCGCAAACAGCGGCCCGTCGCCGTCTCCCAGAGGCGGACCGTGTGATCGCTGCTCGCCGACACGAAGCGGCCGCCATCACGGTCGAAAGCGATGGCGTTGATCTCCCCCGTGTGCCCCGGCCAGCGAACGGCCGGGCGGAACGTGCGCGTGTCCCAAAGAACGACGTTCTTCCCGTCAGCATCCCGGCCGGCAAGCCACCTGCCGTCGGGGCTGAATGCGAAGGGAACCCCATCCCCCGTCGCAACCTCTCCACCGGTCGCGAGGTCCGAAATCCTCATCATCCACCCGGCCTTCGGGTCGAGAATTCCCACGGCGATGCGGGCCCCGTCGGGACTGACGGCGAGGGACCGCACCTGCTTGCCGGAGGCCAGCGGTCGCTGGATTTGTCCGGTCGCCACGTTCCAAACGAGCAGTTGCCCATCGAGGTCGCCGCCGCTGGCCAGGCGTGTGCCGTCCGGTGTGAAGGCCAGCGCGGCGACGATGCCGGGGTGGGGCAGCGTCGCGCATAGTTCCCCGGTGGCCGCGTCCCACAGGCGGATCGTGCTGTCCCAGCCGCCGGAGGCGATCCAGCGGCCGTCGGGGCTGTACGCCACGGGGTAGACGTAACTGGTGTGCCCGCGCAGCACGGGCAGGGTGGCCTCGGGGGCCGCCTCCCAGAAGCGGACCGTGCCGTCCCCCAGCGAGTTCAACTGGTCGTAGCTCGCCGAGACGAGGCGCCGCCCGTCCCGAGAGAACGCCAGGGCGGCGACGGCCCCGGTGTGGCCGCCGAGCACGACCTGGTCCTGCCGGCCGGCCGCGCCAGAGCCGGATGGTGCGGTCGGCCCCGGCCGAGGCGACCCGCTGACCGTCCGGGCTGTAAACCGCTGCCATGACCTCCGCGGTGTGGCGGTCGTAAGGCGGCTCGACCTCGCGGCCGGTCTGGGCGTCCCACTGGCGCACCGTGCCGTCGTGCGACGCCGTCAGCAGCCTCGATCCATCCCCCCGAAACGTGATGGAAAGGACCTTGGTCCTGTGGCCCCGGCACACGGCGATCCTCTCTCCAGTCCGGGTATCCCAGATGGGGACCACGCTGTTGTCCCCGCCGCACGCCACCCGCGTGCCGTCGGGACTCAGAGCCATCGCGTAAAGGGTCGGGTGCAGATCAATGGGCCAGCGGGCCCGCTCCTCACCGGAAGACGAGTCATAGATGACAAGGCTCAGCTGGTTCTTCTCGTCCGCCAGCACGGCCGCCAGGCGTGTCCCGTCCGGGCTAAGGGCGACATGGAGGAAGCGCCCCCGCGGCTCGATGTCGTGCAGCACGTGCCCGGCTTCGTTCCGCAGTGTCACGTGGGAAGAGCTTTCCCGGGCCGCAAACTGCCACCCGTCGGCCGCCGGCGCGGCGGAGAGCATCTGAACATGAGGCGGAAACGGATACTCCGGAGATTGGTTACCGCTTTCGTCCGTGAAGCGGAGACCGCTGTCGGTGAAGGTCCCCACGCGCAATCCCTTCAGGCCGGGGAGCAGGACGGCGGGGGTGCCGGGGTGCAAACGGAGCACGGCGGAGCTGTCGTCGAGCCGGCTGTGCAGGTGGTGCCACTCCCAGCCGCGCAACTCCTCCGGCGCCTGCTCCAGGTGACGGGCCGCGTCGGCGACGTCGTTGCCGGACAGGGCGGCGATCGCCGCCGCCAGCCGCGCCTGGTACGCCTGCGACCGGGCCAGCCGGGCGCTCCGGTGTGCGTCGCGGGCGGAGATCAGGGAGACGATCGTAGCGGCGAGCAGCGCTACGAAGACGACCGCGGCACCGGCCACCAGCCCCTTGTGGCGGCCCACAAAGCGGCGGGCCCGGTAGACGGCCGACGCCGGCCGCGCCGGATCGGCTGGTTTGCCAGGTGGCGGCGGAGGTCCTCTCCCAACTCGCCCGCGGACGCATAGCGCCGCGACTTGTCCTTCTCCAGGGCTTTGCCAACGATGGTCTCGACCGCGCCGCAGAACTGCCGGTTCACCGACCCGAGCCGCGACGGCTCCACCTCCCGGATCACCCGCACCACCTCGGGAATGGGCAGGCCGTCGAGCCGGTACGGCAGCCGGTCGGCCAGCAGCTCGTAGAGGATCACCCCGAGTGCGTACACGTCGGACCGCGCGTCGATCGCGCCGGGGTCGCCCGCCGCCTGCTCGGGGCTCATGTAGCCCAGCGTGCCGATGAGCTGACCGGTGCGTGTGTGGGCACTGCTGCCCAGGAGGCCGGCGCCGGTCGTGTGGGCGACGCCAAAGTCGAGCACCTTCGGCTGGCCCGGCTTCGTCCACCAGGATGTTGGCGGGCTTGAGGTCGCGGTGGACGACGCCCTGCGCGTGCGCGTGCTGCACGGCATCGCACACCCGCGCCATCAACTCCAGGCGAGCCGGGAGCGTGAGCGACCGGAGGCGCACGTCCTCGTTCAGAGGCAGGCCGCGGATGAATTCCATCGCGAGATAGAGCCGGCCGTCCTCGAAGCTGCCGGCGTCGTAGACCTGGGCAATGCCGGCATGGTGCAGCAGGGCGAGAATGCGTGCCTCCTGGGCGAAGCGCTTGCGGAACTCGGGGGAGTCGAGGCCGGGCGCATGACCTTCAGGGCGACCGTCCTGCGCGGGTCATCCTGCTCGGCCTCGAAGACCGTGCCCATGCCGCCCTCGCCCAGACGCCGAACGACGCGGTAGCGGCCGAAGGACTCCGGCACCCCGGGCGTCGGCCCCAGGGCCGCGCGGACGTCGGCGGCCGGGCTGTGCAAGAAGTCCGGCGCATCCTGGGCCCGGGCGTCGAAGGAGAGCAGTTCCTCGACCGCGGATCGCAGGTCGGGCTCGCCGGCACAGTGCTGGTCCAGGAAGGCGCCGCGCTGTTCTGGGGCCAGGTCGGCCGCTTGGTGGAACAGCGCTTCCACAGCCTCGGGCGGTGGTTCAGGCATGATGCACCCGTTCAGGGCCCGTAGCGTCAGCGAGGGCGTTGAGCCGAGCCCCTCGCTCACGCTTCGGGCTCTGATTCACTCGCTGAGCCGCTTCATCAACCAGGCTCGAAGATAGCGCCAGTGGCGGTCCAGCGTCCGCTCGGACAATCCGAGGACGGCGGCGGTCTCGTCCATCGTCAAGCCGGTGAAGTAGCGCAACAGGACAATCTGGGCCTTGAGCGGGTCGCGTTCTTCGAGTTCCGCCAGTGCCTCGTGGATCGCGAGCACGTCGTCGGAGGGCGGCTCCAGCACGGCACAGGCGTCGTCCAGTTCCTGGCGGCGCCGGCCGCCGCCCCGCTTCGGCCCCGCCTTGCGGCGCGCCTGTTCGACCAGGATGTCGCGCATGGCACGGGCGGCGGCGAAGAAGAAGTGCTGCCGGCCTTCCCAGCTCACGTTGCTGTCGCCGGCGATTCGCAAATAGGCCTCGTGGACCAGGGCGGTGGGCTGGAGGGTTTGGCCCGGCGTCTGGTGGGCCAGCTTGTGTGCCGCCAGCTTGCGCAGCTCATCGTAGACGAGCGGCAGAAGGTCCGCGGCGGCCTGCCTGTCCCCGCCTTGCGCCGCCTGGAGCACCGCGGACGCCCTGGATTCGCCCGAGAGGGACATCGCCGGCCCACCACCCGAGTGCAAACGGTGTAGTATTTCACGGATTGTAAGCCTCCCGGCGCGGGGCCGCAAGCGACGCCCCCATCCCGCCAGCTACTTCACATACTTCACCTGTACCTTCTCGATCTTGCCGTTGAACTTGAACGGCGCCTTGTCGTAGTAATCCAACGACACCGGCGATCCAAGGTCAGTACCGATGTCGAGGCAGTCGTTGGCGGTGAACAACAGCGGCGCGCTGACGGGCACCACGCCGGAGGCCGCTTCCTTGCCGTTCACCTTGATGACGACCTTGAGCGGCCCGGCGGGCTTCAGCTCGACGTAGGAGGTCTCGACTTCGATCTTGGCCTTGCCGGGGGAAGCTTCTCCCTGGCGCGGATGTGGGTGCGCTGAAGCTCGAACAGGTTGTACTCGTAGGAGAGCGTACCGTCCTTCACGTAGAGGCTGAGGCCGCCGGAGAAGCCGCCCAGCGCGTAGAGCACGCCGTTGGCGTTTTCCGGGACCTCGGCGTCCAGCGTGACGACGTTCGGCTTGTTCCCGAGCGCCGCGCGCAGAACTCCGGCATGCGCGTGATTTCGCCTGGGAAGGTCCATTCGGTGTAAGGCGTCGCCTTCCGCAGTTCTGGGTGCAAGACGGGAACCCAGAGACCGCCGCCGATGGGAAAACCCTGGTTCTTGGCGAACTCGATCAGGAACACGTCCTTCAAGTCCGCCAGCTTCCGCGGCATCTTGCCGGCCAGGTCGTTGGCCTGCGACCAGTCCTCTTCGAGATTATAAAGCTCCCATTTATCCTTATCGGGCGTCCATTCGTGAATGCCCTTCGGCAAGCCGGGGATCCACGGGGTGCGCGGGCCGAAGGCGGACGCCATCCACCCTTCGTGGTAGATCGAGCGGCTGCCCATGATCTCGAAATACTGCGTGAGCTTGCGCCCTTGGCTTTCGCGTCGTCAAAGGTGTAGGCGAAGCTGACGCCGTCGATGGGGTCCTGCGGGATGCCGTTGACCACGCGCGGCGGGGTGATGCCGACAATCTCGTAAATGGTCGGGGCGATGTCGTTAACGTGGTGGAACTGGGGGCGCGGCGTGGGGTCGGGCTTGATCCGCGCCGGCCAGCGCACCGCCATCGGGTTGCGGGTGCCGCCGAAGTGCGACGCCAGGAGCTTGGTCCCCTTATAGGGCGCACCGCCGGCCCAGGCCCAGCCGGCGTGATACATGTTGTCCGCCTTGGGCGAACCTAGTATGTCGAGCCCGCCCAGGGAATCGAGCGCCTTGATGTGTTGTTCGACTTTGGTGGGAATGCCGTTTTGCGCGAGCATTTCGCTAATCGTGCCGTTCTGACCTTCCGCCGAGGCGCCGTTGTCGCCCCAGATGTACAGGATCAGCGTGTTGTCGTCGTAGCCCAGGTTCTCGACCTCGTCCACGAGCCGGCCGACTTCATGATCCACGTGCTCGCAAAACCCGGCATAGACCTCCATGAGGCGGCGCTGGAACGGCCTCTCGGCCTCGGGAATGCTCTCCCACGACGCCAGGTCGGCGGGCCGCGGCGTGTTGACCGCGTTGGCAGGAATCCAGCCCTTGGCCTTGGCTTGCTGGAAGGCGCGCTCGCGGTATTTGTCCCAGCCGTCGTCGAATTTGCCCTTGTATTTGTCGGCCCATTCCTTCGTGACGTGGTGGGGCCCGTGGGCGGCGCCGCTGGCCCAGTACATGAAGAAGGGCTTGTCCGGCTCGAACGCCTTGTGCCGGCGCAGGTAGTTGATGGCGTCGTCGGCCAGGTCTTCGCTGAGGTGGTAGTAGTCGTGCCCGCCCGACGTATGGGGATGCTCCACGTAGGTCGTGTTGCGCACCAGGCAGGGTTCATATTGCGAGGCTTCACCGGCGAGGAACCCATAGAAATAGTCGAAGCCGTAGCCGGTGGGCCAGTAATCGAACGGCCCGGCCGCGGTCGTTTGCTCCGCGGGCGTGTTGTGCCACTTGCCGAAGGCCGACGTGGCATAGCCGTACTCTTTCAGCACCTCCGCCGCCGTGGCGCTGCTTTTGGGAATAATGCCGGCGTAGCCGTCCCAATCGTTGGACAGCTCGGCGATCTGACCGTTCCCTATGCGGTGATGGTTTCGCCCGCACAGGAGCGCCGAGCGGGTGGGCGAACACATGGCCGTGGTGTGAAAACGGTTGTAGGTGACGCCGCCCTTGGCGATGCGGTCCATCGTCGGCGTGTTGATGAGGCCGCCGAAGGTGCTGGCCTGGGCCGGGCCGACGTCGTCGATGAGGACGATGAGGATGTTCGGCGTGTCCTTGCGCAACCGGCGCGGCTCGACGCGCGTCTTGTACACCGAATCCTGCATCGTGCGGCCGGCAATGCTCGCCGACGGCGTCGGCGGGAAGGGCAGATTCTCCTGGAGCGGCAACTTCGGCCACGCGGCGGCGGCCTGCTGAGGTCCTCGGTCGGCCCGGGTTTCGCCCTCGGCCCAGAGCTTTGTCAAGAAGTCGAGCTGGCCGCTCGCGGCGATGTATCCCAATACGATGCCCAGCCCGGTGGCGGCCAGGATGCACAGGCGCGTTCTCATCGGTTTGGCCTTTCCAGTCGCGGAGAATAACTTGCCTTCTGCTGGTGCTTCTGAAGCGGTTGTACCCGGCGCCAGGGAGGCCTTCAAGAGGCGGATCGACAAGACGAGGGCAGCAAGCCGATTCAGGCGGCCCAGCATGAACTTCGGACGCGCGACTCGTTTCAGCCTCTCCGGGTGAGAGGCCGGATTCCGGCAGAGGAATGAACACTGAAAATAATTGGCGCTCGTTTTCGCCGATTCTCGGCTTGATCACAGAAGCCAAAACGGCGCGGGCGAGTGACCCGGCGACGAGCCCCCAAGCGAAGCACCACGACGGGAGACAATGATGGACGGCGAATTGGAGCACATGCTCATGACGTACATCGACCACAAGGTGATCAGTCAACAGTGCGGTTTGCGGAGCCTTCTCACTCACCTCCGCGGGCTGGCGGAGGAGCTACAACTCGATTTCGAGGAGGCGCTGACCGAATCGGAAGCCGCCTGCCGCTATCGGCTCCCGATGGGCATTCGACCGGGCGTCTGACCCACAAGGCAGTGGCGCGGCAGAAGACCAAATGGCGCGGACCGATTGACCTGGCGAGGATTGCTCCCAGGGCACGCTCGGCCACGATTCCCTTCCCACCAACGAGGAGTTCTGTCATGTTGAAGTTCATGAGCTGCCATACCATGCCTGCCGGAGCGATGAAGCGCGAGCAGGTGGATCAAATGGCCCACGCGGCCCAGGGCGATCCCGTCGTGAAGCCGTACCGCAGCTTTCTTAACCTTGCCGAGGGGAAGGTTTTCTGCGTCATGCAGGCGCCGAGCAAGGAAGCCCTCGCCGCCTGGTTCCGCAAGATGCAGATGCCCTGCGATTACATCACCCCCGTCGAGCTCGAAGGGGAGCGGGGCGTGGTCAAGGAAGCCTGAACATGCCTGTCACGACCCCGACCGCAACACTGGCCGACCTGATCGCCTACCTCGACGGATTGTCAGGGCGGGCGCCCCTGGACGAATTGCTTCCCCTCCTGGCGAGCGTGGAAGTCGATCCCGGCCAGTTGGCCGAACACATCCGCTTCTCCACCCAGGGCTACACGCGCAACCTGGTGCGGGCGGGCCCGTGGTACCACCTGCTGGCGCTGTGCTGGAAGAACGGCCAGCGCAGCCCGATCCACGACCATGCCGGTTCCAGCTGTGCCGTGCGCGCGTGCTGCGCGGCGTGCTGACCGAGACCGCCTTTGCGTTCGCCCCGCACGATCGGGTCAAGGCGGTCGGCTCGCGCGATCTCGCCGCCGGCGCGGTCTGCGGCAGCCAGGACCACGACGTGCACCAGGTGTCCAACCTTCAGGACGGCGACGCCGACCTGGTGACGCTGCACGTCTACTCGCCGCCGCTTCGTTGGA
This sequence comes from uncultured Planctomycetota bacterium, assembly GCA_963827935.1. Classification (GTDB taxonomy): domain Bacteria; phylum Planctomycetota; class Planctomycetia; order Gemmatales; family Gemmataceae; genus DATFNV01. The sequence goes on from CAWHCN010000013.1 coordinate 224,534, forward strand.
TGGGGACGTACTCCCTGACCGACGACACGCGCGGCCGGGAGCCGATGTTCGTCGAGTGTGTCGATGCCGCCGGCATCTGACCGGCCGGCGGGTGGTGATCGACCTCCTCCCCCCACGGGCTGTCGTAGTCTCGCGGTGACATACGTTTGTCCCGATTCAGGGCTGCGCTTCCCGTCCAGGCGGGTGGGCTCGGCGGGCGGCGGTGACCAGCTCGTCGAGCTTGCCCAGGAAGCGCGAGCGGTCCTTCGCCGTCATCGGGGCCGGCCCACCCAGGCCGGTCTCGCCGCCTTGCCGCAGGTCCGACAGCAGGTCGCGCACCGCCAGCACCGACCCGATATCGTTCTCCGTGAACGGGATGCCCTTGGGGCCGAGCACCCGCGCCTCGCGTTCCAGGCACCGCGCCGCCAGCGGGATGTCGGCCGTGATGACGATATCGCCCGGCCCGGCCTGTTCGGCGATCCAGTCATCGGCCGCGCCGAAACCGGTCTGCACCACCAGCTCGATCCGCGCATCCGCCGGCACCCGCAACGGGGCGTTGGCGACGACTTTCACCTGCATGGCGTAGCGCCGCGCGACCCGATAGACCTCGTCCTTGACGGGGCAGGCGTCGGCGTCGATGTAGATGGTGAGCATGGGGCGCATTATGGCAGGTGGCGCGAACGCCGTCACCGTAATGGCCTTGCCCGCGGGCCGGCCATCTGCGAGCAATAGGAGGGAACCGGACGAGGATGCCCCCGAGCGAGGCCGAGCGTGACTCTTTTGCTGAGCGTGCAAGACCTGACCAAGAGCTACGACCACCGCCCGCTGTTCGCCGGCCTGTCGCTGGACCTTCGCGCCGGCGAGCGGGTTGGCCTGGTCGGCCCCAACGGGGCCGGCAAATCGACGCTCCTGAAGCTGCTGGCCGGCCGGGAGGAGCCGGACGCTGGCACCCGATCTATGCGCCGCGGGGCGCGGGTGGGGTACGTCGCCCAGGACGATCTGTTTGCCCCGGGAGAGACCGTCCGGACCGTCCTGCTCGCCGCGCTCGCCGAGGAACCGGTCGAGGAGCACGAGCGCGAGACGCGGGCGGCGACCACGCTGACCCAGATGGGCTTCACCGACGCCGACCAGCCGGCGGACATCCTCTCGGGCGGCTGGCGCAAGCGGCTGGCGCTGGCGCGCGAGCTGGTCCGCAAGCCCGACCTGCTGCTCCTGGACGAGCCGACCAACCACCTCGACCTGCCGGGCATCGCCTGGCTGCAACGCCTGCTGCGTGCCGCGCCGTTTGGCTACCTCGCCGCCACCCACGATCGGGCGTTCCTGCGCCGTGGCCGATGAGGTCATCGAGATCAGCCGGGTCTACCCCGCCGGGTACTTCCGCTGCGCCGGTTCCTACGACGACTTCATCCTCAAGCGCGAGGAATTCCTCGAAGGGCAGGCCAGCCGGCAGGAGTCGGTCGCTAACCAGGTCCGCCGCGAGACGGAGTGGCTGGGCCGCAAGGCCGCCGCGCGGACACGCAAGGCGTCGTCGCGCATCGAGGATGCCGCTCGCCGGCGCGAGGAGCTGGACGACCTGAAGTACCGCAACGCCGCCGCCGGGACGGCGGCGCTCGACTTCGTCGCCACGGGCCGGCAGTCGCGGAAGCTGCTCGCGGCGGCGGGAATCGCCAAGTCGCTGGGCGGCCGGCCGCTGTTCTCGGGGCTGGACCTGACGCTGGCGCCGGGCAGCAAGCTCGGCCTGCTCGGCCCCAACGGCAGCGGCAAGAGCACGCTGCTGCGCGTGCTTGGCGGCGAACTGGCCCCGGACACCGGCACGGTCACGCTGGCGGACGGCCTGCGCATCGTCCGTGTTCGAACAGGGCCGGGCAACGCTCGACCCGGCGGCCACGCTGCGGCGGGCGCTGTGCCCCAATGGCGAGACGGTGATGATCGCCGGCCGGCCGCAGCACGTGGTGGCCCGCGCCAAGCAGTTCCTCTTCCGCCCCGAGCAACTGGAGGTGCCGGTCGGCAGCCTGTCCGGCGGCGAGCAGGCGCGGGTGCGCCTGGCCCAGCTGATGCTCCAGCCGGCCGACCTCCTGCTGCTGGACGAGCCGACCAACGATCTCGACATCCCGGCGCTGGAGGTGCTGGAGGACAGCCTGGAGGAATTCGCCGGCGCCCTGGTCCTGGTGAGCCACGACCGCGAGTTGATGGACCGGCTCTGCACGGAAGTCGTCGGGCTGGACGGCCGCGGCGGGTCGGCGGTGTACGGCAGCGTCGAGCAGTGGCTGGCCGCGTATGAGCGCGCCGCCAGGAAACGGCGAAGCCCGCCGCGCCGCTCGCCCCGCGGCGGACCGACCCGCCCTCGCCGAAGCCGCGCAAGCTCGGCTACCGCGAGCAGCAGGAGCTGGCGGGGATGGAGGGTGCGATCCTCGCCGCCGAGCAGGCCGTTACCGAGAGCGAGGCGCAGGTGCAGCAGGCGGCGACGGCCGGCCACGTCGCCCTGTCCGAGGCCTGCCGGGCCCTGGACCTGGCGAAGGCGGAGGTGGAGCGTCTCTACGCCCGCTGGCAGGAGCTGGAGGCACGGAGCTGGCCTACGGTCTGAGTCTTATTTCTGGGTCATCCGGGAATCGCGTGCAATGGTCCTTGATTCCCACTTTGTACTAATTGGACAGCGCCACTTTTCACACTGGGCAAGGCCGAAGTCAAGCTGGGCAAAGTAAATCGCCGTAAGTCCTTGGTTTTCGTGTGGCCATCTTACCCAGAATAAAAAGTGGCGCTGTCCAACTAAATTCGCCGGTAATTATATGCGTCCTGGCGCCAACGCCGCAATCACTTGTCAAATAACGACATGCGCCTTCACATTTCAGCGAAAAGCGCCAGGTCGCATATAATTCCGAGTGTGCGGACACGCCTTGCCGACACAGGATCAGCTTGAGGGCTGATGCCAGTCCCTGGCACACGTTCCGCTATGAACCTGACAGGCCATCGGCTTTCCGTTCGCACTGCGCTTCTCTAGCTCTTCTTTGTGGCGGCGGAGCGCGGTGGCCGCGTTTGATCTGGTGCCTCTGAGCCCGTGCTTGAGCTTGGCCCTTGGGTCGGCTTCACTTTCCTTGGTGCCGCGAGCCCGCTTGAAAGTCTCGTCCTTCGTTCGACCCATCCTCCGCCGACATTTTCTTCGCCCGTCCCTCACCGTCGTTGGAGGTCCTCATGCCTCGGAAGAAGACACGCCAGCCCATCCCGCCGCCCCGCATCGTCCGGCCCTGTGCCGCCGCCATCGACGTCGGCAGCGCCAGCCACGTCGTCGCCGTCGACCCCGCTTGCGATCCGCAGCCCGTTCGTAGCTTCGGCGTCTATACCGCCGACCTGCAGACGCTGGCCGAGTGGTTACGCCACTGCGGCGTCACGAGCGTCGTGCTCGAATCGACCGGCGTCTACTGGATGTGCTTATGCGACTTCCTGGAAAGCCAGGGCTTCGAAGTGGTGGTGGTCGATCCACGCAGCCTGGCCCGCAACCTCAAGAAGAAGACCGACGTTTGCGATGCGGTCTGGCTGCAGCAGATGCACGCCTGTGGCCAGCTCAAGAGCTGTTTTCGACCCGCGCACGAGGTGCTGGCGTTGCGGACGCTGTGGCGGCATCGCGAGCATCTGATCACCGAGGCAGCCAAGCTCTTGCAGATGATGCTCAAAGTGCTGGTCCAGATGAATGTTCATTTGGACCTGGCCGTGTCGAGCATCGCCGGCGTCACCGGCATGCGCATCCTGCGTGCCATCGCCCAGGGGCAGCGTGACCCCCAGACGCTGGCGGCGATGCGCAATCCCAGCTGCAAGAAGAGCCGCGAGGAGATTGCCAAGGCCCTGGAAGGGACCTGGGACGCGGCCCACCTGTTCGAGCTGAAACAACTGCTCAAGGCCTGGGACTTCTACCAGAATCAGCTCCATGTCTGTGACCGGGAGTACGCCAAGGCGGCCGGGCCGATGCCGGACAAGACCCAGGGGCGTCCGTTGCCCGAGTCCCAGAAGGCCGCGCCCAAGAGTCGCAACCGCCCGACGGAGTTCGACGCCGACGCCTTGATCTTCCAGTTGACGGGCGTGCGTGTCACGGAAGTGGACGGTCTGGGCGCCAGCACGGTGCTGACGGTCTTGTCGGAGACAGGCCCGGACCTGGCGGCACGTTTCCCGACGGACAAGCACTTCGCGGCCTGGACGACGCTGGCGCCGCGCAAGCACCAATCGGGCAAGCGGATCCGCTATCCCGCCCAGACGGCCAGCCGGGTGGCCAGGGCGTTTCGGCTGGCGGCGCGGTCCTTGCTCAGAAGTAAGAGCGTGCTGGGTAATTTCCTGCACCGCCTGCGGGCCCGGCTGGGGATAGGCAGCGCCATCAGGGCGACAGCCCACAAGCTGGCGAAGCTCTTCTATCGCCTCATCACGCGTGGGGAAGCGTATCGCCGTGAGAGCACGGCAGCCGAAGAAGTCAAGCAGCAGGAGCGTCAGGTCAAAGCGCTGCAGCGCAAAGCGCGGGAGTTAGGGCTGCAAGTGGTGCCGATCTGAGCAGGGTCGGCGGGGCAACAGACAACGTCGGGGAAGTAGGCGAGGTCGATCTCAAGCCAAGCCGCTTGGGGCGGTGGCGTCGAAAATACGCGCACACCGTAAGATCGCTGCCCGAGCACGACACCTCTCGCCCGGGTAGCGGGGCCTTGTTCATTGAAAGGGCTGATGCCAGTCCCTGGCACACGTTCCGCTATGAACCTGACAGGCCATCGGCTTTCCGTTCGCACTGCGCTTCTCTAGCTCTTCTTTGTGGCGGCGGAGCGCGGTGGCCGCGTTTGATCTGGTGCCTCTGAGCCCGTGCTTGAGCTTGGCCCTTGGGTCGGCTTCACTTTCCTTGGTGCCGCGAGCCCGCTTGAAAGTCTCGTCCTTCGTTCGACCCATCCTCCGCCGACATTTTCTTCGCCCGTCCCTCACCGTCGTTGGAGGTCCTCATGCCTCGGAAGAAGACACGCCAGCCCATCCCGCCGCCCCGCATCGTCCGGCCCTGTGCCGCCGCCATGAACGTCGGCAGCGCCAGCCACGTCGTCGCCGTCGACCCCGCTTGCGATCCGCAGCCCGTGCGTAGCTTCGGCGTCTATACCGCCGACCTGCAGACGCTGGCCGAGTGGTTACGCCACTGCGGCGTCACGAGCGTCGTGCTCGAATCGACCGGCGTCTACTGGATGTGCTTATGCGACTTCCTGGAAAGCCAGGGCTTCGAAGTGGTGGTGGTCGATCCACGCAGCCTGGCCCGCAACCTCAAGAAGAAGACCGACGTTTGCGATGCGGTCTGGCTGCAGCAGATGCACGCCTGTGGCCAGCTCAAGAGCTGTTTTCGACCCGCGCACGAGGTGCTGGCGTTGCGGACGCTGTGGCGGCATCGCGAGCATCTGATCACCGAGGCAGCCAAGCTCTTGCAGATGATGCTCAAAGTGCTGGTCCAGATGAATGTTCATTTGGACCTGGCCGTGTCGAGCATCGCCGGCGTCACCGGCATGCGCATCCTGCGTGCCATCGCCCAGGGGCAGCGTGACCCCCAGACGCTGGCGGCGATGCGCGATCCCACTGCAAGAAAGCCGCGAGGAGATTGCCAAGGCCCTGGAAGGGACCTGGGACGCGGCCCACCTGTTCGAGCTGAAACAACTGCTCAAGGCCTGGGACTTCTACCAGAATCAGCTCCATGTCTGTGACCGGGAGTACGCCAAGGCGGCCGGGCCGATGCCGGACAAGACCCAGGGGCGTCCGTTGCCCGAGTCCCAGAAGGCCGCGCCCAAGAGTCGCAACCGCCCGACGGAGTTCGACGCCGACGCCTTGATCTTCCAGTTGACGGGCGTGCGTGTCACGGAAGTGGACGGTCTGGGCGCCAGCACGGTGCTGACGGTCTTGTCGGAGACAGGCCCGGACCTGGCGGCACGTTTCCCGACGGACAAGCACTTCGCGGCCTGGACGACGCTGGCGCCGCGCAAGCACCAATCGGGCAAGCGGATCCGCTATCCCGCCCAGACGGCCAGCCGGGTGGCCAGGGCGTTTCGGCTGGCGGCGCGGTCCTTGCTCAGAAGTAAGAGCGTGCTGGGTAATTTCCTGCGCCGCCTGCGGGCCCGGCTGGGGATAGGCAGCGCCATCAGGGCGACAGCCCACAAGCTGGCGAAGCTCTTCTATCGCCTCATCACGCGTGGGGAAGCGTATCGCCGTGAGAGCACGGCAGCCGAAGAAGTCAAGCAGCAGGAGCGTCAGGTCAAAGCGCTGCGGCGCAAAGCGCGGGAGTTAGGGCTGCAAGTGGTGCCGATCTGAGCAGGGTCGGCGGGGCAACAGACGACGTCGGGGAAGTAGGCGAGGTCGATCTCAAGCCGAGCCGCTTGGGGCGGTGGCGTCGAAAATACGCGCACACCGTAAGATCGCTGCCCGAGCACGACACCTCTCGCCCGGGTAGCGGGGCCTTGTTCATTGAAAGCAAAGGACCGTCAGCGCGAGTGCGTGCCACGCTTGGCACGCACTCGCGCTGACGTTAGTCATTGTTCTCCATGACGTTGCGTCGTTCCCGCTGAGTGCATGCCAGGTTGCATAGGGGTGTGGGGGTCTGGCACGCGCTCCCCAAATGGATTGCACTGCGCCTGCGCGCGCACGCTGAGCCGACGCGCAGGCACTCCGGGCCAGCCCGGTGTGGGTACGACTGGCACGCACTATCGGGAGCCTCGGGACCAGGCAGAGGCGGGCGGGGACGGACAGCCCCGGCCAGGGACGGCCAGGGCGCGGCATGGTGGGATTGTCGCCGCCGCCGGCGCGGGCGGGGTGGTTGCGTACGTAGAAACCCTGAATGTCCACGTTTCCCCCTGTGGTAAGGCACGCGTGGGCGGGCGTGGGTGAGGAATTAGCCAGCGTTCAGGTTGCGCAGGGCGGCAAGGGCCTGGGCGACCTCGCCGCCCTTGGCCTCGATGAAATCAAGCAGCTGGGCAGGCGTCCTTGTGTCAACGATCACCTTTCGATTGGGATTGACGGCCTTCAGGTCGTAAACGGCGTTCTCGATGCTCTCCGCCTTCTTGCCGGCGTTGCGGCTGGCCTTGATGGCGGCGTCAAGCGCGGCCTCTGTCTCGGCAATCTTCGCCTCGTCGATGGGGTCCGCTTTCTTCAAGCCGGCGAGCCTGGTCTTGAGCGTGTCGGTTTCGGCTTTCTTGTCGGCCTCGATCTTGCGAAATGGGCGGGCGTCGTCAGCGGCTTTGCGGCGACGAGCGGTGAAGTCGAGCGTCCAGGATATCTCGGAGTCGGCGCGGGCCGGCAGAAGCTCGAAAAACTCCATGAAATCGTCAAGGGTCAGCGGGTTCTTCATGCCGACCTTGCGTTCGGGCAGGTCGTAATACCAGATCTTCTCGGTCGGCTTGCCGCGGGTGAAGAAGAGGAGGTTGGTCTTCACGCCGGCGCCGGCGGCGGTGAAGACGCCGCCGGGCAGGGAAACGATGCACCACAGGTCGCATTCTTCCACGAGTTTCTTCTTCGTCTTGGTGAAGGCGTCCTCGTTGGTCTTGAAGAGCACGCCTTCGGGCATGACGATACCGCACCGGCCGCGCAGGGCCAGGGTGCGAATGATGTACTGGAGAAACAGGACCTCGGTGGCGCTGGTGGGATAATCGAAGCCGGTGATGCTTTTGGTGTTTTCCTTGCCGCCGAAGGGGGGATTGGTGAGGACGACCTCGTAGGCGCTGGGAGCGCCCTGGAAGAGTCCGCCGTAGACTTCGTTGCCGGTGAGAGCGTTGCCGTGCCAGATGTGCGGATCGTCGATGCCGTGCAGGATGAGATTGGCGAGGCCGATCGGGTAGATGAGGTTTTCCTTTTCGCGACCATAAAAGGTCTGGTGCTTGATGATCTCCTTGGCAGCGGCCTGGCTCACGCCCTTGGGGAGGTTGTCGCCCGCGTCCACTTTCTTGACCATGTACTCGGCGCTTTGAGCGAGGAAGCCGCCGGTGCCGCGCAGGGATCGAAGACGCGTTCGCCGACCTTCGGGTCAAGCGTCCGGACCATGGCGCGGATGACTTCGCGCGGCGTGAAGAACTGGCCGGCATCGGAGCCTTTCTCGCCCATCTTCAGGAGCAGGCCCTCGTAGACCTGGCTCAGGGCGAAGACGTGCTTCGGGTCGATGTCCTTGTTGCTGATGTCGTGGACCTTGTCCAGGACTTCGAGCAGGTTGGTTTCGGTGTCGATGCGGACGCGCTCGACGCCGGAGAGGATTTCGGCAATGACCTTCTGGCGCGGGGCGGCATCGGGCTTGTTGCGCAGGCCCTTGAGATGAGGGATGAGCTTCGTGTTGACGAATTCGAGGAGCTTGCCTGCGCCTTGCTCGGTCAGCTCGCGTCGCTTGTTCGTGTCGCTGGCGGGGGCCTTGGCGTCGATGGGGCGGGCCCAGTCGGTCCAGCGGTAGGGCGTGCTGAGGGACGGCGTGTAATCGTGGCCGAGGGCGTTCGCTTCCAGGGCTTCGCGTTCCTCGGTTTCGTCGAGGATGCGCAGGAAGAGAATCCACGTCAGCTCGGGGACGTACTGCAGGGCGCTGGCGACATCGCCGCGGCGCATGACGTCGCAGATGGACCAGATGGCGGCATCGACGCTCTGCTGGGTGGCGAGCTTCTTGCCGTTGCCGTTCTTTGAAGCGCGTTTCGCCATCGGTTAAGGTCTCAGCCCATTCAGGTTCCCAGCCCATTCCGTCCCCAGGCCTACGGCCTGGGCTATTGGAACCGGCCTTTCAGGCCGAGGGTCTGGGCCGTTCTTTCGGCCTGAAAGGCCGCTTCTGCCAGCCCAGGCCGAAGGCCTGGGCTCAACGACCATACCAATCCCCGGCCCTGAAAGGGCCGTTCGTCGCCCATCAGTCCCAGACGTATTGTTCGTCCCATTCGATTTCATAGCGCCGCAGCCAATCGCGCAATTCGTCCTGGAACGATTGCCGCGCGTGATGCTCCGGCTGCTTGCGAAGGTATTCCCGAACCGCCTCGACATTCGACTGGCTCACCGAAAACGCGGCGTAACCGCCTTGCCAATGAAATGGCAACGGCAAGCCACGCGTCTGGTTCACCCACAACGACGAGGTGGATTTGATCTTGCCGACCGCATCGGCGATGGTGATCGTCCGCCCCAGAGCAATCAACAGATGCACGTGATCCGCCACCCCGCCGACGAGCAACGACTGGCAACCGAGATTATTGGCGGCCCCACCCAGGACCCGGAATAGCTCCTCGCGCCAATCGTCCGCGAGGATGGGTTCGCGGTTCTTCGTCGAAAACACAATATGTAGATACACCTTGGCCAAGGATTGCGACATGGGACCCTCTCTCGACGTTTTCCGGGGCACACATACCTGAAAGAACCGGCCTTTCAGGCCGGCGCTCCTCGCAACGCATGGGCCCCAGGCCGAAGGCCTGGGCTGAAAGAACCGGCCTTTCAGGCCGGAGGAGGCGCCGGCCTGAAAGGCCGGTTCTTTCAGCCCAGGCCGAAGGCCTGGGGAACGGAACCGACCCCGGCGGATCGGCCCTGAAAGGGCCGTTCCCCGAACGTGCCCGACCGTCCCGGCGGGACCAGGAGTCCAGGGTGACCGCACGCTATGATAGCGACCTCACTCAGGCTTGTCCGTTGAAGGCCTCGCGCAGGACGCGGCGGGGAGCGCTTCGATGGTGATGAGTTCATCGCGGAGGATTGCGGTCAGGCGTTCGGCTTCGGCAAGTCGGAGCGCGAGGTCGGCGGCGATGCGGCGTTGCTCTGAGGTGGGCGGAACGTTCACTTTGACCGCGGCAATTTCATCGATACTGATCCTCGGCAGTTGGCCGGTCGTTGTCACAACCTGAGAACGACGAAGGAAGGTGTCACTTCGCATGAAGGCCGCGACGAACATCGTGTCAGCTACGTCGCAGTTCACTTCAAACGCAAATTGATCGACGGATGAACATCCATCGAATTCAGCAATCCAGACCTTATTCAGGTACGGCCGCAAGTAACCATAGATGATTTGCCCTACTCGAAACGTCGGTTTGCGCCCGGTCAAGCTTGCAAGGTCGATTTTGGCTGAGCCAATGCGGCGACCCGTCACCGACTCGACGTGTTCAAGCCCGACAAAGGTTGCGACTCCCGATTTCCGGTCGCCTGGGTGAATTATCTCATTGTGGCGCCGGATGAGATCGCCTAGCCGGCGCGCCTCCCATTCTTCTGCCTCCGCTCCCTCGAAGACTTCGCGGAGATAGGCGGCCGGCAGCGCTTCGGCGGCGGCGAGGCGGGCTTGGGCGGCGGTGTGGGCACTCTCGACGACGGCCAGTTGCTCCGTCAGCCGCGCCGCGATTCGCTCCTGCGCCGCCAGCGGGGGCATGAAAACGCGAAACTTCAGAATCTCCTCGCCGGGGAGATTAATGAACGTCGAACCCGCGGCCCGTTTCAGCAGTGAATCAATGACGACATCCAGGAGAAACCAAAGGTACTGCGTATTGCACATTCCTGATCGACCGCGCATCGCTGCCAGTCCGCGGCCAATCGCGTATTCCTGGTTGGACCAGCATTTTCGACCAGTGGTAGCACCGCGCACGCAGAATAGGATGTCGCCTTTGCGAGCGAAACGACTTGGCTCCGTCGTCCATTGAACCGGAATTGGGTGGCGTTCGCCGAACTCTGCCGGGCCGTTGAGTAGCGGAACGCCCTGGCCGTCGCGGTTGTAGGTTGAGCCTGGCGGAGATTGGCCCATTGTTATCTCGGCAATCTCGCCCAGCGGATACATACCAACCCGACGCGTCAGCGAGGGGCTCGGCTCCGGTCCTCGCTGACGCGTCGGGTTGGTATCAGCCCCTCGCTGACGCGTCGGGTTGGCGTCAGTCGTCATGCCGCGAAGATCCTTTCCTTGGTTTCGCGGATGACCTCCTTCGGTTCGCCGCCCTGGGCAAGGGCTGCGATACCGCCGGCCTTCACGACTTCCGGGGTCTGGAAGATGTAAACGTTCTCCAGGTCGTCGGTGCCCCCTTTGGCAAACTGGTCGGCGACGGCCAGGACGGCGGCGCGGGTCGCCTTGGGTAGCCGGTCGAGCCAGTCCTCTTGCTTGTAACGGAAGGCGAGGGCGCGATCGGCGCGGGTACGCGGATTGAGGCCGTAACCCAGGTCGGCCAGCACGTCGAAGAGGTCGTAATCGTTCATGTCTTCGAGAAGGCGGACAACGTGCGGGGAGTAGCCGGCCTTGACGAGCGTATCGAGCAATTCGCGGCGGTCCGGTGGGTCGATCCAGCGCGCTCGAAAATCGGCGAGCGTGGGGCAGCTTTCCACGAGCGTCTGGGCGAGGCCGCGCTGGTAGTCTTCAAGCGGGACCATGCTGAGGCGGCCCTGCGCCGAAGTGGCTACGAAGCGGCCCAGGTCGTTGACGACGGGGGCGAAGCCTTCGACCCAGACCGTCGGCGGACGAGGCGGCGGCGGGGGTACTGGGCCGGGAGGTTCGCTGCCTCCACCGGAATCGGGAGGAGTCGGCTTGGTGACGAACGATTCGCCCAACAGGCGCGTGGCACCGGTGTAATCGTAGATGGTGAAGACGAGCTTGCCGGTGAATTCGTCAATGCGCGTGCCGCGGCCGAGCATCTGATAGAAGGCGATGGGGCTGCCGACGTACTTGAAGAAGACGACGTTGCGGACGGGGCGGACATCGACGCCCGTAGTGAGGAGTTCGACGGTCGTGGCGACGAAGTGGGTGCGGACGGACCCGCGGAAGTCGGGGATGAAGTCGTTGCCCCCGACGGAGGCGGTGCACTTGAAGGCGTAGGGATCGAAGCGCTCGACGCCGTTGGCCGTGCACCAGGCGGCGTGGAGGTTGTTCATCTCGTCCTTGACAAGCTCAGCATGGCGGTCGCCGGCGCAGAAGATGATGGTTTTCTGGAAGGGGCCCAGGGGCGTGCCGTCGATGCCGCGATGAATGACGTTGGCGAGCATTTGCTCGAAGAGGTCGTGGCACATGGCCCTGACGCGATCGGGCAGGACAAGCTGTTTCTCGAAGCTGTTGGCGTCGTAACGGCCGGCGATCTGGCGAGCACTGAGCGGCTGGCCCGTGTTGGCGTCGGTCGGGTTACGCTGGATGACCTCGGCAGACGTGATGCCGCGCACGTCGAGGTCGATGAGGGCGAGCTTGAGATCGCAGGCGGCAAGGTAGCCGTCCTCCATCGCCTGGGCGATCTCGTATTCGTAAACCGGCTCGCCGAAGTAGGCGAGATTGTCGGCGGTGATGGCGGCGTCGGCCTTCGCCTCGGCGGTGTCCTCGGTCGTGGTGAGCTGGCGCGGCGTGGCGGTCAGGCCGATCTGCACCGCGTGCGGGTTCATCGTCAGGACCTTCGACCACTTGCCCCAGGCCGAACGATGGCATTCGTCGATGATGATGTGGGAGAAGTGGTCCTTCGGGTAGAACTCGGTGAGGAAGGACTCGTCGCCGCCCTCAGTGTCAACGCCCAGGGTCTGGTACGTGGCCACGTGAACGGCGGCATTGCGGGCGTGGTTCTTGCCGTCAGAGTCGCGATAGACGGGGCGCGCGGCGTCGCCGAAGTAGTTTGTCAATTCGGCGAGGGCCTGGGTGCGCAGCTCGTCGCGGTCGCACAGGAACAACGCGCGCTTGAGTTGGCCGGCGTCGGCGATGCGGCGAAGAAGGTTGGCGGCGATGAACGTCTTGCCGGTGCCGGTCGCCAGCGACAGCAGGGCGCGGGGCGAGCGGCCGGCCGTCCTGTCCTGGGCGGCTTTCTCGAAGACGGCGCGGATGGCCGCGTCCTGGTAGTAACGCCGGGCGCCTTCACCGCCCTTGTAGGGTTGCAAGAGAGGCGCGGCCACCGGAGCGCTCAAGGAGAAGCCCTTGGCGTCTTCATAGCGGGCGCGCAGGTCTGCCGGCGCGGGGAACTCGCTCATCGGGCGGGGCAGAGTCGTCTTGCCGGAGGTGCGGTCGAATTCCACGAACAGGTGGCCATTCGTCGAGAAGACGAAGGGGACATTGAGCGCTTTGGCCTTCGCGTAACCCTTGGCCTGATCGAGCCCGTGGCCGGGCGGCAGGGTGTCCTTCTTCACTTCGATGACGGCCATCGCGACTGGCTGCATTTCGGCCGTGACGATGACGCGGAGGGTGAGGTCGGTGCGGCCCTTGGCTCGGCGGCGGGCCTTGCCGGCAATGATGTCAACCGCTCCCGTCGTTTCCTCGCGTTTGATATGCTCCTCGGTCCAGCCTTTTCTGTCTCTCGGCACTCGACAACCGAGAGGGCCGACGGGTCGGACAGGGCCCCCAGGTCGATGCCGGTGTACAGGGCCGGCGGCGGCGGGGGCTCGGGCTTGTTCAAGTGGGCGTCCAGGGTCAGCTTGTCGAGTATCACGACGGCACTCCGATCATTAAGGGCTCAACGTCGCATTGGAACATCAAGTCGATGTCCTCTTGCCGGAACAGGCTGTCGATCACGTCGCGGAAAACCAACTCGTACTCCTGGCTAAACCAATGCTCTCCCAAAACCGCCCGTTCTTCCGCCAGAAACTCCGCGGTGATGCGCGGGCACTCCGCGGCCGTCACCCTCACGCGGTCCCACGGGTTACAACTCCGCCACTCATCGTAGAACCAGCCGCGCCGGCCGAACGGGGTTGAGAGCGCGACCAGCAAGCCGCGGCTCACGGCCAGCATGGGGCGAACGGAGAAGTACAAACCATCGGGGACGCGCGCTGCCTCGTCAATCACCAGCAACGACACTCCGCTGTATCCTCGGATCGTCCCTTCTTCACCGGGCAAGGCGATGATGCGGGAGCCGTTGGCCAGCTCCATCGTCAAGGCCGTCTCGGCAATGACCGGCACGGGCCGGCCCAGCGCGTTGTCCAGGCGCATGACGTGCCGCACGGAACATCTCGCCGCTCTGCCGCTGCGTCGGGCTGAGAAGCAGCACAAGGGCCGGCGGTCGCAACAGGGCCTCCCGCAAAGCCAGGGCGGCGGCGGTCAACGACTTGCCCGCCTGGCGGCTACACAGCATTAGCTGGCGGGAACAGCGGGAGCGCAGGAGTCTCATCTGCCAGGGGTCCGGCGTCATCCGCGCCGCCTGGAAGATCCCCGCCGGGTCCTGGCGCAGCCGGGTCAAGAGCGGCGTATCCCGCCGCTCCGCCTCCAGACGGGCTATCGTCCGGGACAGGTCCCGGAGTTCCGCCCGGGTTGCCGCTGCCGCTGCCATCGTCTCCCCTGGTCAGTGCCTCGACGCACTGCCGCAGCTCCTCAAGCTGCCGTGTCACTTCATCGCCGTAGAGTCCCTGTAACTCTGCGAGGTCCCGGAGCACGGCAAGAGCTGTGCGCTCGTCGCCTTTGTTGACGCACCGGGCGTACAGGTTTCGACGCTGTGCCTGGTGCTGCCTCAGCAGCTTATTCCTGGATTGCCGGCAGCTCTCTGCAATGAGCTTGTCTGCGGCGGCCACATAGTTCCGTATCTGCCGTTCCGACAGGGTTTTGCCGTCCTCTTCGATCTTCCACGGCGGCTCGCCCTTGGCCTCCATTTCGGCAACATAGCGGCGCACGTCCCACCCCTCCGCGCCGTCCAGGCGGACGCGGAGCACGTCCTCGACGCGCTGCCGGAAGATTGGGTCCGTTGCCCTCATGTTTGGTCACCAGTTCCTCGATCCACGCGCTGTGCCAGTCGTGCAAGCCGGCACCCTCGGCCAGTAGCGCCTGCTCACGGTTGCCGTTGCTGCGGAGGTTGGCCGATCCTTCCACCGTCAGCCGGCGGCCGTCGGCGAAGGCGAACGTCACGACCTTCGCGTGCGATCGCGCCGCCGCGGCCCGCTGGCCGCGGTCGCGGAACGCCGCCAGAGTCTGCTCCCACAACTCCGTATTGTGCTGCGCAAAGAACGCGGAACACAAGAGCGTCAATCGCCCCACGGCCCCGCTGTCGAGGAGCCGGATCATCTCGGCAAGGTTACGTGCGTTGTAACTGAGGGTCGCAATCCTCATTGTCTCCACTGTCCCGAGCCGGCCGATGATGGCAACCAGCATGTGCATTAGATCGTATCGACCAGTCAGCAGACAATGCACGGCCTCACCCGGTTCCGGCAACACGGCCAGCGCGTCGGCCGCCTCGGCGAGCTGCGCCGTCCGCCTGGCCGCGGCCCGGTCAACGTGCGGCGCGGGCAGGCCGTCGCCGGCGGGGCGCTGCCCGAAGCTCACCCGCGGCGTGGCGCCGAACGCCGGCCCGGGGGCGGTGAAGCGCAGTCACAAGCCGCCTCCGCGTCCGCCGCGGCGGCCCTTACGCGGGGCGTTGGCTCCGAAGGGGAAAAGATCGGCGGCCCGTGGTTTCCGTTTACTTTTCGCGGCCTTACGCACGAAACTAACTTTCTTCGCCATGTTGGTTTTGCTCCTGTGTTAGTGTCTACCGATCTGTGCGATTCGCTTCTCCAGTTCTGCAATGGTCGCCTGCGAGTCCGCTCGTCGCGCTGCCTCCCGCTGCCGGTCGCGCTCGATCGCCGCCGCGTCCTGCCTGGCAATCTCGCCTTGCACGGCCCGGCGCTTTTGCTGCGCGCGTGCTCCTGTTCCGTCAACGCGCTGGCATATCGAAGCGAGTACCAGTCCCGCGACACCCATGATTCCGCTTGCCGGCAGGCCGGGCCAAGGACCACGGCCGGAACCCCCTGGCCGCGCCAGCTGGCCTCCGGGAAGTCATTGACCAGAGCGCGGATCGGATGACCCGCTGCGAGCGCGTCGAGGGGACAGAGAACATCGGGCTCCACCGTCGCACTCTCCGTCGTCTCGACAATGCAGCCGATGCCCGTGGTCGAGATCAATGCCGTGTCCCCTTCGCGGGCCCGCTGGTCGAGGAGCCGCTCGATCGCCTCCAAGAGCGCCTCAAGCGGTCCGCGAAGGCTCGCCGGGTCGATGCCGGTTCCACGGCTCAACCGCTGTGCCGTATCCGGCTCGCCGTTTTCTGGTCGAAAGCGCCCTAACATGCGAAACGGATAGGCGAACGGGGAAAGCCCACACCGGCCCCTGAAATGGAGAAGTGCGCTGGTGTCCCCCTCGGACTCCGGGCGGGGGCAGCATCGGAGCGCGCTGGTCAGCACCTCGCCGGCGTTGGCGCGGCGGCCAGGGCCTCGGCAACGGTGCTCTCCCAAGCGACCACGCTCATGGTCCGTGTCTCCTGATGAGGGCGACGGTGTACGGGACGCTACCCCTCAACCATCGTGGCTTGGCCAAGCCACGCCTGGCCGAATGCCGGGGTTGTGGCCCATTCGCCGAGCCAAGCCTGAAAGTCCTTCTGCGAGCTGAACTCCATCCTGGTACCGGTCGGGTGCAACAAAGCGATCTCGCCCGGCCGGGGTCGAAAACACGCATTGCATGGGTGTCCTGGCTCGCACTGGCACGCGCCGCCGCTGCATCGGCACACCGAGCCCGCCTTGGCTCCGCACGCGCATGCGCTGGCCTTGTGGTGCGTCGGCCTGGCGCTGTTGACTGCAAACTCGTCTTGCCCGTCCGCGACGCCGGCCTGGGCGAGCTGCTTGTGCAGCGCGTCCATCGCCACGGCATGTTGCTCGCACGCTTCCTTGTGCTGGCGAGCCTCATCGTGGTGCTGGGCGGCGTCCTCGTCGGCGAGAACGTCGTCAAGGAAGCCCACCGCTTTACGGAAGGTCTCGGCAGCCGAGCGGACCACGGCGCAATGCATGTCCCGCTGGGACTTGCGGATGATGGCGGGCAGGCGCCGGGCCAGTCCCACGGCCCTGTCGATCGCTGGCGTCAGCGCGTCGAGCCGGTGGTTGACGATGGCCGCTTGTACTGGGGTCAGTTCGTCGGTCATTGCGTTCATGCGTCGCTCCTCTCTCACGTTAGGTCCCTGTCTGGTCTGCCGGGCGGTCGCAACGTCGCCCGACAGGGGCCAGACGAGAAGTTTCTCCCGGCCGCGGCCGGGCAATGGTGGCCTGTTTGCGCCGCCTGGTGCAGCGCCGTTCGCAGCGCTGCAAGACTCACCACCACTTTCCCCGCGGGAAAGCGGGGATAATTCGCATCTTAGGATGCGTCGGCGGCCTTCGCTCGCGTCAGCCGGCCTCCCCAAACAGCACACCTTGCCGCTCGCCTTTCCTGAGCCGGCGCCGACGGCGGGGCGCCTGCAAGACGACGGGCTCCAGGTCCTCGGAGCGAAGCTCGACGATCTTGACCGCCCATCGGCCGCCCCGTCTGCACCAGCCCCATACTTGGAACGTGGCGTGCTCCGTCGCGAGCCATGCCCTGAGTGCCGGCGCCCGGCCGGCCTTCTTCAACCGGGCCGACACGTTCGCCAAGGAAGTCGCCTGCACGGCCAGGACGGGCTCGCCGGCCTTGGCGGCAACTATGTCCACGCACCCCAGGAAGTCCTTGCGGCGCTCAATCCTGGCAAGCCAGCGCTCGACCACCTCGGCGACGTAGCCGCGACGGCGGAGTAGGTCCAGGGTTCGGGCGGTGGGGCTCACTGCTTCCTCTCCCCGTTCCGATCATCGGTCAGGCTGAACATCGGTCAGCTCACGCAAAAACATCAACCGGTCAGGCGGCCCGGCCGGGGAACATCATCGGTCGTCAGGGGGCCTATATAGGCCCCCCTGACCGATGATGTTCCGACCGGTGTCGGCATCGGTCGGAACATCGGTCGGACCGATGTTTATTCGGCTGACCGATGTTCACGAGTCGGCATCGCGAACGCGCCTCAGTCCATCCGCCCGGCGTGTCGCGCCGTTGCCGATCGTGGCCGTGACCGGCACCCTCTCGATCACGTTGGCAATGATCAATCGCTCGACGGAGCGCTGCATCCGGGGCCCGCTCAGCCCCGCGAGGTCCCTGGCCCGGGTAAACCCCAGGGGCGTCTCGCCCGTGCCGGCCTGGCGGTCGATGACCTGCATCAGGGTGGTATCGTCGATGCGATCCTGCCCCCCCTGTCTGGCCTGGCGCGCCTGCTCGCGCTCGGCCTCGGCGTGCTGGCGCTCCTGACCGGATGTCTGGACCGTCACGTCCCACCGCCGTCCGCTGAAATCGTCGGCCAAGCTGCCCTCGGCGATGTCCAGACTCCAGAGGCCGCCATGCCCGACCGAGCCGCCGACGTTGAGCCACAACCTGTGCTCCCCTGTGCCGGCCTGGTAACTCTCTCGGCGGGAAACGAGTAGCCACTGCCGGGCGAATTCGGACACCCCGCTGAACGCCAGGTCGTCCAGGTCGATGGGCTCGTGTGCGGCATGTTTCCGCGTGTGGTGTGCGAGGACCGGCGTTGCGCCGGCCTCCAGACAGGCGCGGGATACCGCCAGCAACAGGGGACCCATGTCGTACAGGCTCTCAGCCCGCGCACCTCCCGGCTCCTGGCCGGCCAGCAATGACAGATACAGCGGATCGCTAATGGCAACGTCGATGCCGTCCCCCCGGAGTCCGCGGGTCAGTTCCGCCAGGTGCGACGGAGTGGCGAGCTGCGGCAGCGTGAACTGCCAAATCAACTGCTCGGCGATGTCGGCCAACTCCAAGCCCCGCGCGACGCAAATCCGGCGGGCGGTCTCCTGTAGCGTGAACGGGCCGCTCTCCCCGGACAACACGGCCACGCGCACCAGTCGCGGCACCTCGAACGTCCCCAGGAACGGCGTCGCGCTGGCCAGTGACACCGCGAGGTCAATCAGGAGCGATGTTTTCAGGCTCTTCTTGGGTCCGCCCACGATGGCCGGCTGCCGTGCGACCAGGATGCGCCGGACGAGCCATTCCGGCCGGTAGTCCGCCTCAGCGAATTCGGTGGAGTCGAGGGGCGCCCAGCGGAACCCTGTTTTGGTGTCCGGGTCGTGCCCCGCCAGGGCAATGGCCGCCTGCTGGAATGTCTCCAGCGCCTCCGTGATGTCGAACGTCGGCCGGCGCGACTCGCTGCCGTACCTATCGCACAGCGCGGCCAGTCGCCGGGCCTGCGCGTCCCTCCGGACGATGCCCGCGTAGTGGGCCGCGTTGGCCGCCGTCGGCGCGGCATCCAGGATTTCGGCGAGTTGGGGATAGCCGACGTCCCTCCTGGGTCCAATCTCGCCCCTGCCCTCCAATCGGTCGGATACGGTCACAATGTCGCCGGGCGTCCCCTCGTCGGCCAGCTCGACGATTGCCCTGTAGATGCGGCGGTGGCTATCGACGTAGAAATCGTTGACCGTAACCAACTCGCGCACGGGGTCGATGGTCGCATTGTCGCGGATCATGGACCCGAGAACGGTGCGCTCGGCGTCCAGGTTGTAGCGGGGCGGGTCGGCCACGTTGGCGCCGTTGCGCGATGGGGACGTTACGCTGCTCATAGCAATCCTGGTTTCGCGGCGGCGCGGGCTTCCCCCCCGTGCCGCCGCATTTCACTCACCATCGACGCCAATTCTCCAGAGCAATCCGCTGCAACTCGGCCAGTGGGATCCGAACGGCGCGGCCGATTCGCGTGGCGCGCAGCCGGCCGTCGCGCGTCATATTGTCAACGGTGCCGATGCTGCACCCGAGCCGATGCCCTGGTCAGGAGTAGGGGCTCGTCCTGCTCTGCGCTGGCGGGCAGCGCGTCGGCCGCCTGGGCCTGCTGGAGCCGCGCGACGACCTGGGCGGCCACGGCGGCGGCGAGCTGCTGGATGTCGATGGTGAGGGCCAGCACGGCGGGCGCGGGCGGCTCCGCGGGGCGCAGGGCGAGGATCCGGTCAGTCAGCATCGGTCGGCCCTCCCTGGTGGCTGTCGGCCTGCTGCTGTCGCCTGGCCGCGCGGTCCCACGCGCAGGCGGCCCGCAGCAGCACGCGCAGGGCTCGCTGGCGTGCCTCCGCCTCGCGGAGCTGTGCGCGGATGGCATCCGGCTGGAGCCCGTCCAGTAGGGCTACGGGGTCGGCGGTAGGTGTCGGGGACACGGGGGCCTCCTCGCGGGCGACCCCCCGATGATGGCTGGGCCTGTCCTGGCTAGCCTCGATTTCCACGGTACCAAGTTCGGTTAACAAAAGCGACATGTGAGGTCAGGAAAAGCGGATGACCAGGCGCTTGTTACCGAACCAGGGCATGGGGGTCGGTTCGTCCGCGAGCTGCGACGCGACGAGGTAGGGATTGTGAGCCCGCTTGTCCATGGCAATGACTACTTCGTGGTCCAGCACCTCGACGGTCGCCGAAACGTTCAGCAGGTTGCGGAAGATCTTCTTGGCCGTCGCGTGCTGGTACTCCCGGCCTACGCGGTTGGCCAGCAGCCGATACAGGGCGCTGGCCATGAGGGTGATCTGCAGGTCGAAGTCCACCTTCATCCCGATCATCGACGACAGGGCATCGATGTGAAAGAACTGGATGGCCTCGGAGATACCATTCTCGATCAGCATGCGTTGGGCATAGCGAGTCACCAGGGTCGCGCAACCGGACCGGAAGTTGTTGGTCAGGAGGATGGTCGGCTCCTCGTGGCCCAGATCGATCACGATGATTTGCCGCACCTGGCCCGTATAGCCGGGGAGCGACACGCGCTCATCCAAGACACGGGGCGTGCGGAAGGCGCGGGTCAGGGAGGACAGCGTGATCCGCCGCCAGGCCGACGCCGGGAGGCTCCAGATACGGCCGAGCATCGAGCGTGTGCGGCGTCGGAGCGTCAGGAAACCGATACCGCGCTGGTTCAACTGCTGCAGGTGTTGGTAGGTGGTCAGTTGCGAATCGAAGACCAGTTCGCGGGGTGAACTGCCAGTGCGTTCTTGCCAGAAGTCGGCGAAGCGGAGGACCTCGGCCGCCTTCTGGTCTTTGGGGATCCCAGCGTGGGCGTAGCAGAGGACACGGGCGGCGGCATCGCGGGCCAGGAAAACCAGGACGCCTTGCTCGGCGCGGCTGCGGCTGGAAATGTAGTGTTTTTCCAGCGGCTCTTCCTGAGTGTTGGCGGGTACGGAGTGGAAGTCGAGGTCGATGGAATCGCCGAGCGGCAGCCCGGCCCGCCGCACCTCGTCGAACCAGGCAGCCATGAGGCGGACTACGGCCCGGTGATCGACGCGCGAGCTATAGCTGGCCAGGTAGGAGCGTTTGGGTACCACGTTCAGGCCGGCGAACAGGGCGAGGCCCTGGTCGCAAACCAGGTCCATGACGTGACTCTTGCGTTCGGTGCCAACGAGCTTGAGGGCCAGCAGACTCCGCAGGGCCTGCTCGGCGGGAATCATCTGGGAACCGGGGAGGTCAGCCTGACGCAGCACATCCGTCAGCCGGATGTCTTTCAGGAGCGGCACGAAGAAGAAGAGGCCGCCGAGGCGCGTGCGGAAGGAGTCGCGGTTCCAGGCTCACGGCGCCACGTCGGCCGCGGCCTCGGTTGCCGGTCGAGTCGCCGCGGGCCGTTCGTCATCGAGACGGCGCGGCAATCGCGCGAAGCCTTCCTCGCGCAACAGGACGGCGAGGGCATTAATGCAGATGGTGTGTCCGGCCTGGGCCAGTTCACGCTGGATGTCGTAGACGGAGAGGTTGCGTTTCGCATGGCCACCACGAGTTCGCGGACCCGGTCACGGGCTGGGGCATAGCGTGGCCCATGCTGGACCGTCTGGAAGAAGCGGAGTTGTTTGTCGGGGTCATGGCGGAACTCGTGGCAGAGGACGCGAAACGAGCCGGGCGAGTAGCCGAAGCGGCGTGCGACCTCGTGGGAAGGGCTGCCCTCGACGAAGTAGGCGCGGAAGGCCTCGTATTGTCGGTGGAGGGAGTTTTCGGGAGCGAGGAAGAAGTAGGCGATCGGCGTTAAGTCATTCCGAGTAGTGGTGTTCATACCCAGCACATGCTACGCCTGGAGGCACGCGCAGCTGGCAAGCAGCTGCGCGTGCCAGGCGGAATTCCGGGATGCCAGGCGGAATTCCGGGAAATCGTGGGATAATTCGCTCAAGGCGAGAATCCCTCGGAGGAGGTGATGAATGTACAACGAGGATTTAAGTCATCGCAACGGTTAACGAAGACGGCGAAAAACAGCCGGTTTTGCTGAATTTGCATGCGTTCAGAGGGGAAAAATCCCCTCCGTGGAAATCGAGGCTAGGGGAATTTTAGCGCGCGAATAGCGCCTAATTAGCGTCGGCTGCCGACAGAGAGCCCAGCAAGGCCGTTCCGTCCCCTGTTATGACGTGTCCTTTTCGCTGGCCGAGCCGTCGCGCCAGTCCCCATTCGCACAGGTCGTTCAATAGGTGCGTGATGGTCTGTCGTGAGAGGTCGGCCGCGGCTTCTAGGTCGGCGTTCAGCACGGCTCTGGGGCCTCGGGCCTGCAATGCCTCCAATACCTTCTCGTGACTGTCGGTGAGTCCCAAGGGGCGGACGGGTGGCACAAGCTTTCACGCCCTGCGCCGCGTCCTCAAGGGTCAAGGCCAGTACGTCGTCTTGCGACAGGGCGGGCCGGCGCCCTTGAATCCTCTCGATCAGTGTGAGTATCGCAGGGTGGTCCACGTCCTTCCCCAGCGTGCCTCGCATCCATTCGCGCAGCATGTGGAGATACGGTTATTCTGGAGTCCTGGGTGAGGATAGCCGCGGGCAGGGTCGCGGTATGCCAGGCGCCGATAGTCCTCGGGCGTCAACCGCGGCTGTCCGTCCACGATGCCAGGGGTTTGGCGATAGTTGCCGGCCGCAACGGCGTGAAGCCAATCGAAGACCGTCGCCGGTCCAAGCGCGGACTCTCCCGGCGAAGGCGCCGGAGTCTTCCTGCGCGGTGTCATGGCGCAGCTCCTCGGTGAGACGGCCGGCCGCCCGCTGCGCGTCTCACTTCGCAGCGGGCAGGCCGGCCAAGGATGCCGGATCATTCTATCCGCCCGCGGCCTCCCGCGTCAGAGCCCGGATGGGCCTTCTCCCGCACGTCGGCGGGCAGGTTGCTGGCCAGAATGGCATTGATGTCGCGTGCCAGGTCCGCGGCGGTCCTGACAGGGCAATCCGCCCCGGATCGCACCGGATTTCGCAGCGCGCCGCCGGCGTCCGTCTCCGGCAGGTCGCCGCAAGTTGCTGCGGGGCCGTCGGTTAGACCCTGTTGTGGCGGTTGGGGGTTCGAATCCCTCCGGGCGTAATCAGTTACCTGGTAATAACTTCGAGCCTGTGGCTGTGGCAAAATTGGGAGGGCGAGGCTCCTGCCGAGCCGCACACGGCCGAAAAACCGGCTCGGCAGGAGCCTCGCCCTCCCGGTTTTGTCAATTCTGCCACAGGCTCTTGACGCCGTTCGGAAAGAATGACGGCGTGCTCGCACACGTATGTGTGGTTGCTTGCCTCTTACGGCCCCAGAGACGCCAGGGGAACGGGGCCACGCAGGTCGGGCCAGGGTGCCACCACACCTTCGGACACCCCGTGGCACGGTCGTGGCACCCTGTGGCACCCCGGTGGCACCCTTGGCACCGTCGTGGCACCGTCGTGGCATGGTCGTGGCACCGTCGTGGCACCGTGGCGGCACCGTCGTGACACCCTGACACCCGGACCCCGGCAAACAGGGCCAGGGGACAGCTGGCGTTGCCACGGGATGCCAGCTGCCCGAGAAGCGCGTTCTGCCTTCCCTGATGCCCCCCTACCGCTTGTACTCCTGGAACCCCTTAACCAGCGCCGCGAACGATTTCGGCTGGTACTTCTTGTATCCCTCCTCGTCCACGAACACAAAATCGTAGCGCACCTGGTTCTGGGCCCTGTTGAGGTCCACGCACCACTGCTTCAGCCGTGCCATCTTCAGCGGGACGTTAAGGTCTTCCCGTCCCTTGGTCTCGACGATGAAGATCTCCCGCTCGCTGACCTTCACGAGGAAGTCCGGGTAGTAATTCGAGATATCGCCGTCGGCCTTCACATAATCCAGCTTGAAGCCGACGGCGAGGTAGTTCTTCGCGAAGGAAACGATGTCGGCGCAGCCGTCCAGGAAACTGGCGAATTCGAGTTCGAAACCGCCGTCGCCGATGATCCGGCTGAAAACACTCTTCCTGGGCACCAGAAAGCCCTGCTCCTTGGCAACGAAGGGCCGGGTTTGCCGCAGCTTGATACGATCGCGTATCTCGGCGTTGCCCCGGTCCTGCACGGTGAGCGCGTTGATCGCCTTCTTGAACCCTTCAATGATCGCCTTGGTCGCCGCCAGTTCCGCAAGGTTGCGAAGGGTATTGGCGTCTTCCAGCTCCACCGGCTGCCCGAACAGGTGATCGCGCACGAACGTTTTCACTTTGGGGTAGAGCACGTCGTAGCCGCTCACCAGGCGCAGGTCCTTCATGATGGTCTGCGCGAAGTAGCCGATGACGCTGGTGCCATCCGCCGGCAGGGCGCTGTCGAGCACCGTCGTATGCGCGATCTCCCCGGTGGTGATGTCCTTGAAGACGATCTCTCGCTTCTCCTCGTCGCTGAATTGCAGGTAAAGCTGGTGCGAGTGGGCGATGTTCGCCGGGTCGATCAGGTTGAGGTTCTTGTACTCGCGATAGGTCCGCGGCGTCAGCACCGGGATTTCGATGTCGAGCTTGTCCAGGTCCTTCTGCTTGTTGTCGTTGTCCACCTCGACGACGAGCGGCGCCTTGGCGCCGGTGCCTTCGCCCATTGGCTTGCGCTCCAGCACCACGCCCTCGGCCTGGATCGACTCGACGAACTCCATGAACGCCTCGGTGCCGACGACGCTGACGTATTCCGGCACGCTGCCCGGATAAATCTTGCGCAGGCCGCGGCCGAGCGTTTGCTCCGGCAGGATGTTGCTCTTGGAGCTGTACGCGCGCAGGCCGACGATTGTCGTCACGTTGCGCACGTCCCACCCCTCCTTGAGCATCAGCACGGAGACGATGGCCTTGTACGGATTGTCCATGCCGTCGATGTCGTTGGCCAGCTTGCGCAGCGATTCGAGTTCCTCCTGGCTCTTGCCGCTCGACGCCTCGGAGATTTCACCGTTGTTCTTCGTGTGGATGACCAGCACGGCCCCTTGGAGGTCGGGGTAGGTCCCTTCCAGATACGTCGCCACGTCGTCGCAATTCTTCGTGTCGTCGGTCATCACGAACAGGATCGCCTTCTTGCCCAGCTTCTCGTGTTCCAGAAACGCCTTGCGCCATTCGATGACGCCCAGGTGCAGATAGTCGGCGTATTTCTCCGTGTACTTGGCGCTCTGCCGCTCTTGCAGCTTGGCCCGGCTGGCTTGATCGGGCAGGATGGGATGCTTGACGACGTTTTGCGAAATGGCCTCGACCAGCGGATAATCGCTGACGGTCTGCACGAAGATGGCGCCGTTGTTGTGCCGCGGCGTCGCCGTCGTGTCCACTTGCAGCGCCAACGCCGAATCCTTCTGCAAGAGCCGATGGTGAATGTCCTGGATCGACTTGAACCACGCCATGCGCGGATCGTGGATGTGGTGGGCCTCGTCGTTGAGGACGGCCAGTTCCTCGATGTCGCGGACAATCATCCCCAGGTCCACCTTGCTGTCGGTGGTTGATCCGGTCGGCCGGGGCCCCAGGTAGTAGTCCCTCGTGTCCTCGTCCTCCGCGGACGGCAGCGTTTCATTGCCGGCGTAGACGCGGTGGATGTTGGTCAGGAAGATGTTGCCCGTCTTGCGGACGACGCGCACTTCGTCCTGCAGGTGCAGGGTCAGCTGGAAGTCGTCGCGCCAGTTGCGGCCGGCGAAGCCGTTCTCGGGCAGCACCGGATCGTGAAAGAAGATCCTGAGCCCGTCGAAGTCCTTGCGGATGCGGTCCAGAACGATGATGTTCGGGGCGATCACCAGAAAGTTCCGCGCCAGCTGGGAGCCCGCCTCGTACAGCTTGTGAAAGAAGCTCCAGGCCAGGACCAGGCTGAGCACCTTGGTCTTGCCAGCCCCGGTCGCCATCTTCACGACCAGGCGGCGCCAGGTTTCATCGAACAAGCTCCCCTTGACCTCGCCCGAAGAATCGAAACGCATCAGGCCGAACTTGTCCTTGAAATCGACCACGTCCATCAGGTAGACGATCGTTTCCACCGCCTCGCGCTGGGCGAAGAAATAGCGGAATTCCGCCAAGAGACGCCGGCGTACGTGGACGGGGTCATGTGTTGTTCGACGAACCACCAGTGGAGCAGGCTCTTGCTCGTCTCGGCCGCCCCTTCGTAGCCCCGGTCGCGCCAGGCCTTGACTTCCTTGCGCAGCATCGCCACCAGCGGTGGCAAGAGCTGATCGGCCCGCCTCTCGCGCAGGGCCTCGTCCGCCGGAAACCAGCGGATGCCGGGGTCGAGGATGGCGTGGGGGTCTTCGGGGAAGCTGGGACGAAGGGCCATTCGGTCTTCCCTCAACGCGTTTTTCGAACTGCGGGAATCTGGCGGTCGGCGTAACGCAGGACTGCCGTTGTTGCACGATGTTAATGCACGACTGGCAGTCGCCGCGGGCGGTCCGCGACCCTCATGGTTCCCACCCCCGTTCCATAAACGCCTTTCGGGGGTCACGACCCGCCTTCTTCTCTTTCTCCCACAGCTTGAAGAATTTGCTATTCTGCCAGCGCCGCTTGTGTTCTGTCGCCCACTTCCTCGCCAAGTCTTCGTACTCGCCCGCCTCGATCATTCTCACGAGCGACTTCAGCACCGAGGATCGCGTAATGGCAATGGCCGCATGTCCACCCGTCATGATCCTGCAGTTCATCGCTGCGGGCCATGCGCTTCAGAAAGTCCTGGTCGCTGATGCGGCCTTGTCCGGCCAGGAATTCCGCCAGTTCCAGCGAGTTGTCGGCCGCCTCCAAGTAATCTTCGGGTTTGCGCTCTTTGTGCGGCTTCCTCTTGTTAAGCATGAGTTGCCCTCCGAAGGCGGAATTGATCTCGCTTGGCGCCTGCGCCGGCCTCACGACGCCCAATTCTCCACGGTGATCCCGGAGATCGCCGACAGGTCGGCATCCTTAGACACGACGACGCAATGAGGCAAGGTTCGAGCGATGGCGCCGATCTGCATATCGATTTGCTGAATTCGTCGGCCTGCCCGCTTTAACTCGGCGAAGATGCGGCCGTATTCTTCCGCGGCCTCGGCGCTGTAGGGCCAGATGGCGAGACGCGACAGCGCGTGCCGCAGAGTCCGGATATTCCGCTCGCGGCTGGCGCTCGCTTCGATCCCAGCCCAGAGTTCACCCAGGACGGGAACGCAAATGCCGAGGCGATGCCCCACGTGGCGCTCACGATCGGCCCGAGCACGAACACCGCGGCGGTCGTCTTGAAAGTCCTGAGCGATTCCGGTGTCGAACAGGTAGCGACGTATCATTGCGGATGCTCATCCATCTTTTCCATCTGCTTGCGAACGGCCTCGATGTTGAACTTACGAACTTCCTCCCGATACCGTTCGTACTCCTCGCGTTCCCCTTCTTCCCAGACCATCGGTTCGATGGTGCGGATCCACCTGTCCCAATCCGCTATCGCCGCTTCGTCGTCCCGCCACTCCTCTTCAGTAAGGCCGATTTTTTCACCCTCGGCGACAACCGGCTCCACACGGAGCTGGCTTCCTTCGGGCCAATCCACCGGCTCGGCCGGCACGATCTGCCCATTGGTCCAGGTTGCTTTGATCGCGTTCACGACGCCCCTCCTTTCGTCTCCCATTCTACCCGATATTCTCGCCCTGGCTCCGGTCGCTTACGCTCCCGGCTCGCCTAACCCCGCAGCGACACATCCACAATCGTCATCGTGTCGTTGCCGAAAATGTCCACCACCTTCACCGCGATCTTCACGCGCTTCTTCCCCACCTCGTGGGCCGCACTCGTCAACTCCAGCGACCGCTCCTTCTTCGTCCGGAAACTCTGCCATTCGTTCTCGAACACGTAATCCCCCGTCCATTGCTCTTCCCACACCACCAGTTGCCTCTGTTCCGGGCTCATGCCGGGGAGGGGCCGCGTTCGTCCATGTTGAACAGCGTCGGCTGCTCCTTGACCGCCTCGGCCCGCGGCTCGTCCACTTGCTCGATCACCTGGAAGGGGAGAACGAGGTTGCAAACTTCGCTGGTTTTGCCGTTCCAGACCAGCTCGACCTCGCGCTTGTCGTCGAACAGGAGCAAGCGATATTTGTCGGGCAGCGGCTTGTCGGCTTCGAGGAAGCGGATGATGTCTTGCTTTTCGGCGGGTGTCAGGCCCGGCCGAAAAGACATTGTTTCCCGTTAGAAGAGGTAACAAAGGGTAACAGAGAGGACGCGGCTCGTTCCGCGAAACGAACTGCGTCCGCTGCGTCCTCTTATCGTGCCCCATTTCCTGTTTCCAGGCCCATTGTCCCGGCGCGGTTTGGCCACACGTCCCCGGCTGGCCCTATTCCTTCGGTGGCAACTCGATCAGCGGGCCGCCGCTGCCGATGCCGCCGCGCAGCGGCGTCGTTCGCACGCGCGGCTTCGGGGGCGGCAGGTCCTCCTCCGGTTCCTCTTCGGCCGTCGCCGGCTCCTCGGCCTTGGGCAGCGCTGCCTTCAGCGATAGCCCGATGCGCCGTTGACCCGGATCGAGGCTCACCACCATCACCTCGACCTCCTGGTCCACCTTGACGATGTCGGCCACGCGCCGCACCCGCGACGGCGACAGCTCGCTGATGTGGATCAGACCCTCCACGGCCGGCTCCAACTCCACAAAGGCGCCGAACTCCTGGATGCGCGTCACCTTCCCCCTCACCCGGCTCCCTTGCGGGTACTTGTCGATGATGTTGTCCCACGGGCTCGGCTGCAACTGCTTCAGGCCCAGGCTCAGCTTCCGCGCTTCGCGGTCGATCTTGAGGACAACGACCTTCACCGACTGGCCGAGCTGAACCACTTCGCTGGGGTGCTTGACCCGCGTCCAGCTCATTTCGCCGATGTGCAGGAGGCCGTCGGCGCCGCCGAGATCGACGAAGGCGCCGAACTCCTTGATGTTGCGGACCACGCCCTGGCGCACCTGTCCCTCGGCCAATTCGGCCCAGAGCTTTTCGCGGTTTTCCTCGCGCTCGCGCTCCAGCAGGATGCGCCGGCTGACGACCAGGTTCTTCTCGTCCGGCTTGACCTCCTGGACCTCGCACTTGAGGCGCTGGCCGACGTACTGCTCGGCGTTTTCCACGCGATACAGGTCGATCTGGCTAATGGGCATGAAGCCGCGGATGCGGTTGACCTCGATGGACAGGCCGCCCTTGTTGGTGGCGGTGACCAGGGCCTCGACAATCATCCCCGGAGCCACGCTGGACCAATCGACCTCCTGGGCCTGGCCCTTGCGCGACAGCAACAGCAGGCCGTTGGCCCCGTCGTACCGCTCGATGGTCACCTCGACCTCGGTGCCGGGGGCCGGCGGACCGTCGGGGAACTGGAGCAGAGGCAGCACACCCTGTGAGCGGCCGCCGGGCACATCGACGAAGACGTTGGCGTCGTGGATGCTGAGCACCTTCCCCTTGAGCACGCCGGGCTTGGCATCGGGATCGGGTTTGCCTCGCGGTGCCTTGGCCGGCTCGCCGTGGATGTCCTTGGCGGACATGCCGGACATGGCTTCTTGCAATTCGCGTTCGACCTCGTCGTCGAATTCCCTGACGGAGACCCGGCCGCCGTAACGGTGTTCGTCGTCGAGGGTCGGCGGCGTGGGAGGCAAGGGTTCGCGCTTTTCGCTTGCCGGCGGCCGACCTTGCGGGATGCGCTCGCCGAAGCGCGGCTTTTGGGGCCGGGGCACGGCGGCGGGACGCGGCGCTGCGGGCTTCGCCTCGGGCGCGGATGCCGGTGGAGCGGGGGGAATGGGGGGTTGATCGCTCTCGCTCATGATGCTGCCTCGATATCCCCTCGCTGGCGCTCGGGGCTGGTCGTTCACTTCGCCTTGATTTCCTTGAGCTTCACGTTGCGAAACTCGACGCGATTGCTGTGACTCTGCAAGGAAACATATCCCTTGAGGGGCTTATTCTTGATCTTATCCACCGTGCTCTGATCGACATCCTGCACCTGGCTGCCGTTGATCCACACCCGAATATGCGGGCCGACGCATTCGATCTCGATGGTGTTCCATTCGCCGGCCGGCTTGACGGCGTTTTTCTTCGGAGCCACATAGCGATACAGCGAGCCGGTACAGTGTTCGTCCGGCCCCTTGCCGGCATCGTCCTGGAACTGCACCTCGTAGGCGATGAAGGAGGGGCGGGTGGTCGCGTCCTTCTTCGGGTCGTAGGGGACGGTGCGGATGCAGAAGCCGGTGTTGCCCTTGGGGCTGAGGCGGCATTCGGCCTTCAGCCGGAAGTCGCTGACCGGCTTATCGTAGCGCAGGAAGCCGAAATCGCGGCCATCGGTGATCAGCACGCCGTCGTCCACGTGCCAGTTCTGGTGGACCTTGCCGTCCTTGTCGGTGTAGCTGATCGCCTTCTCGCGCCCCTCCACGACCCAGCCGGTAAGGCCCTTGCCGTCGAAGATGGTGCGGAAGCCGTCGTCGGCCGGCGCCGGCATGGCGGCCAGCAGCAGGACCAGCACTCCGATTCGTCCAATCATGGCGGCGTTCTCCCGGATGGCAGCGGGCCAACGGTCAGTTGTCCTGCCGAAGAATGTCGATCGGTCGCCCTTCGGTCCGGGTCGCCGCCTCGTTCACCTTCTGGCGAAACGCCGGCGTGACGAAGACCGCCCCCCAGTTGGCCCGGTCGAGCTGCGTGTTATCCACGAATACGATCCGGGTCACTTCCCCATTGGCGAGCGTGAACTCTACCGACGATCGCGAGTTGATGCCATATTGCACCCCCGACCTGGCATCGGTGATGACCAGGGCGTCGAGCAGGTCCTTGACCGCCGCCGGGTCGGTGATTTCAACGCTTTTGGTTGTGCCGGCCTTGAGGGCGTAGGTGATCTTGATCGCCGTGGCTTTCTTGAGGTCGCGCGAGCCAAGGCTGTCGCGCGACCAGAGGAACAACCCCAGGGCCGTCCCGAACATGATCAGGCAGAAAACGGCGATGACCGCCCAGATCGCCAGCGGCAACCGGCTGGGCGGCGACGGCGGACGGGCCGGGACCGCGGCCGGGTCCCGGGGCAGTGCGGGCAGATCCTCGCTCACGATGGCACCCCACCGGCACGAACCAGCGACCTCACTTGACCTGATCCTCGGAGTCGTAAACGAGCAGCTTCTCGACATCGACGTTCGGCAAGTGCTTCTTCACGAACTGCTGGTGCAGGTCGTGCTTGTCGTAGGCCATCAGGCCGTCGTAATCGTCGAAGCAGATCGTCAGGGCGACGTTGTAATCGGTTTTGGCGAGCCGGGGAGTGCCCTTCTCCGCCGGCCGACCGGCGCGCAACTGGCGGACGGAGGGGATCTTGGCGAGCATCAGGTGGCAGTCGGCGATCATAGCCGCCTCCGCCTCCTTGGGGGCGTCCTTCTTCAGGGTGAAGATGACGGTGTGGACGTAGGGGGCCTTGGCCTTTTTGGGCGTTTCGTCCTTCTTGTCGGCAGCGGATCGGACCGCCGCACCGACCAACAGCAACCCGGCAGCAGCCAGCGCAACCACGGAAAGCAGCCTGTGCGTCATGACACTTCCTCGGCGAAAATTGCAGTCTGGGTCAAGCCCGGGTGGCACGCCCTGAGGTACTCCGAAGGGCGTGCAGGACCGTCAGCACGCCCTTCGGAGTACCTCAGGGCGTGCCACCCGGAAATCGATCCGCTTGAACCAGACCAAAAACCTTGGGCGAGCGACAGCGGACACACTAGCAGACCGCGGAAGCCAGTGCAACCGCCGGCCGCGCGGACAGGGCCGGAGCGGGCGAGTACAATTCTGTCCGATGCGCGACCGCCTCCGCAAGCTCTGGCCGTTCGTCAAGGTCCTGCTGGGGCTGGCGGTCATCGTCATCATCGGCCGCCGGTTCTACAAGGACCTGAGCGATCCGCCGGAGGGGTGGGAGCGTTCGCTGCGCCCGGGCTGGTTGGTGCTGTCCGGCGGGCTCTACCTGGTCGGGTTGGGTTTCTCGGGGCTGTGCTGGCACCGGCTGCTGCTGGGCCTGGGGCAGCGGCTGCCCTGTCACGTGGCCTTGCGGGCCTATTACATCGGCCACATGGGCAAGTACCTGCCGGGCAAGGCCTGGGCGCTGTTCCTGCGGGCCAGCCTGGTCGCAGTCCCCGGCGTGTCGCCGATGTTGGCCACGATCACCGCTTTCTACGAAGTGTTCGTCACCATGTCGGCGGGCGTGCTGACGGCAGCCGTCCTGTTCACCCTGCTGCTGCCGCCCGACAGCACGCCGTTCCACCCTGGACACTGGTGGGAGCAATTCGCGGCGTTGCTGAACGAAGGAGATGGTTCCGGCCCGCCGCTGGACCGCACGTTCGCGGTGACGCTGGCTCTCGTCTTGCTGGTGCCGCTCTTGCTACCGATTCTGCCGCCGGTGTTCAACCGGCTGGCCCATCGGCTGTCGCTGCCGTTCCGCACGCCGGAGACGGTGCTGCCGAAGTTCCGCACCCGCGGCCTGGTCGAAGGGCTCTGCGCGACGGGGCTGGGCTGGCTGTGCCTGGGGGCCAGCCTGTGGTCGGCGCTGCGAGGCACGCTGCCCGAGCCGCCTCACTGGACCGCGGACAATTGGGGTCTGTTGACGGCCATCATGGGGGTCTCTTATGTCGCCGGGTTCGTCGTCCTGGTGGCGCCGAGCGGCATGGTCGTACGCGAGCTGGTCCTGACCCTGCTCCTGGCGGCCTTTTTAGGCAGGACGCCCGATGTCCACCCTCATTCGTTCAGCGTGTCGGTGTGGGCCCTGCGGGTGGTGTGGACCGCGGCGGAGGTGGTAATGATTGCCCTGGTCTGGCGGCTGCCCGGGCCGCCGGTCCTTCTGCGAAAGGACACGGCGGCATGATCTCGGTCGTCATCCCCGTCTGCAACGAGCGCGACAGCCTGCCGCAGCTCCATGCCGAGATCGAAACCGTCACCGCCGCGGCACGACTCGACCTGGAAGTCATCTTCGTGGACGACGGCAGCACCGACGGCTCCTGGGACATCATCGCTGAGCTGGCGGGCAAGCACGGTTGGGTCCACGGAATCCGGTTTCGCCGCAACTTCGGCAAGGCGGCTGCCCTCTCCGCCGGCTTCAAGGCCGCCCAGGGCGACATCGTCGTGACCCTCGACGCCGACTTGCAGGACGATCCCCAGGAACTCCCGCGCTTCCTCGAAGCGCTGGCCGCGGGGCTCGACGTGGTGAGCGGCTGGAAGCAGGTCCGCCTCGATCCCTGGCACAAGACGCTGCCCAGCAAGCTGTTCAACGCCGTGGTCGGCTGGCTGACCGGCGTGCGCGCTGCACGATCACAACTGCGGCTTCAAGTGCTACCGAATCGAGGTGCTGCGCGAGGTGCGCCTTTACGGCGAGCTGCACCGTTTCGTGCCGGTACTGGCGGCGGCCCGCGGCTTCAAGGTCGGCGAGATCGCCATCGCCCACCGCCCGCGCCGCTACGGCCACTCCAAGTACGGCGTGCGCCGCTTCGTCAAGGGCTTTCTCGATCTGTTGACGGTGAAATTCCTGACCGGCTTCCGCCAGCGGCCGCAGCACCTGCTGGGCACCATCGGCCTGACGGCGTTTGCCCTGGGCTTTCTGGGGCTGGGCTACCTGAGCGTGACCTGGATCGTCAACTGGCTGGCGCCGGGATCGTTCCTGCCGCTGCACGAACGGCCGCTGCTGGTTTATAGCGCGGCGGCCTTGCTGCTGGGCGCGCAGATGATGTCGATCGGGTTTCTCGCGGAATTGATCACGGCCTACCAGGGAGGGGATGAGCACAGTTACAGCATCGCCGAGCGGACGGGCCCGCTGGACCGTCGCTAATTCCTTGCGGATTCTTGCTGGCGTTGGGACCTGCCGGCGAGTACGCTAACGAGAAGTCGCCGACTCTTCACAAGGGAGGATTCACGTGGACCAGAACAAGGTCGTTTGTCCGGATTGCGATGCGGGCGAGTTGAACCTCGACCGCCGTGGCTTCTTGCGGAGCACGGTGCGGCCGCAGCGGCGGTGGCTCTGCCCCTGGGGGCGGTGGCCCGCGTCGTCGCCGCGCCCAGCCCCAAAAGCGCCGCCGAGACCGCCGTCAAGGCGCGTCTACGAAACCCTCGATGACAAGCAGAAAAAAGAAATCTGCTTCGCCTGGGATCACAAGGATTCGCGCGGCCTGCTTCGCACCCACGTCTCCAACAACTGGCAGATCACCAGCCCGCACATCCTCGCCAAGAAGGGCGATGCCAACTTCTACACGGACGAGCAGCGCAAGATCATCTACGACATCTTCAAGGGGCTGCTCAACCCCGAGTACGAGAAACAAGTCGTCAAGCAGCTCAAGGACGACACCGAAAAACAGCCCTGGGGCGCCCAGCAGAGCATCGCGATCTTCGGCAAGCCGGGCGACGACAAGTTCGAGTTCGTGATGACCGGCCGGCACCTGACGCTGCGGGCCGACGGCAACAGCGAGAAGCACGTGGCCTTCGGCGGCCCGATCTTCTACGGCCACGCCGCCAGCGGCTTCACCGAGAAGGATAACCACCCGGGCAATGTCTTCTGGCACCAAGCGCAGGAGGCGTACAAGCTCTACACGATGCTGTCCGGCAAGCAGCAGGAGGAGGCGCTGGTAAAGCAGGTGCCGGCCGAGGCGGCCGTCGGCTTCCGCGGCAACAAGGGCGGCTTCCCGGGCATGCCGGTGAAGGAACTCTCCGCCGATCAGAAGACCGAGATGCAACGCATCCTCGCCGTCCTGCTCGAACACTACCGCAAGGACGATCGGGACGAGGCGCTGGAATGCCTGAAGAAGCAGGGCGGCCTGGACAAGTGCAGCCTGGCGTTCTACGCGCAGAAGGAACGCGCCGAGCAGAAGGACTGGGACAACTGGCGCGTGGAGGGGCCGGCGTTCGTCTGGTACTTCCGCGGCGCGCCGCACGTTCACGTCTGGGTCAATGTCGCCGATGATCCGTCGGTGACATTGAATGCGAAGGGATGATGGCATCGGCCGCTTGCGGCTTCGCAGTCGTGCGAAGCCGCAAGCGGCGCTGCGATCAATCCGCCGGCACCGCCTTAACCTTGTCCCAGAATTCCTTGCTCCCGGGCAGGACGGTGCCCGGCACGCGCAGGTTCTTCCCCTTCGCCAACTCGATCACGGCAAACGGATAGTCGGGCCATTTCCCCTGGGCTGTGTCGAGTTTCTTCGCCGCCGCCGGATCCTTGCGCAGCGTCTCGATGAAAATCCGCACTGCTGGCATGAACTCTTCCGGCTTGCACGGCCCCAGCGGCTTATCGGGCAGGGCCGCCTTGCGGCTCCGGGCCAGGTGATCGACCGCCAGCGCGAACTGCGGCCAGCGATCTTGCAGCTCGCGGAGCCGACCTCGGGCCGCCCCGGCCTCTTTCGGACGCATCCGGCCCAGGATGGATGGCAAATAGCCCTCCGGCAAATCCGCGAAGCGGGTCACGCCGGTACGCTCCGACGGGGGCACCTGGATCGGGTGTTTTTCCGCCAGGGCGATCAGCAGCTGGGCATGTTCCGGCCAGGACGCTTGCATGGCCTTGCGCAGGTCCTGACGCTCGACATGCGGCAGCGTGGGGATCAGCGACTTCTGCTCATAGAAGCGGATGCGCGGCCACAGCTGGTCGGGCACGACCTTCGGCGGCGGCACCTCGGTCTCCTGACTCAGGGCCGTCTGCCACGCCTCCCGTTGCTGGCGCTCCGCCCGGCGCAGCTTCTCGATCAGCCGGGCCCGCTCGTCCGGCGCCGCCTGGTCGAGGCGCGTGCGCTCCGCCTGCGACAGGTGAGCGACCCATTCGCGCTCGCGCAGCTTGCGGACGATCTCCAGCTTTTTGGTGGTGTCCGGTTCGGTTTCGATTTGCTGGCGTTCTTTTTCGTCGAGGCGGTCCAGCCAGGCGTTATAGCGATCGAGGACGGCCCAGAGGCGGGCGCGAGCGGCGGGCGGCTCGTCATTCAGCTGCTCATCCAGCCGCCGCAGCCGGGCTTGCTGGTCGGCCGGCAGCTTGCGGAAGGCCTGCCATTCGTCCTGGAAGCGGCGGTACTGCTCCGGGTCATCGCGCCAGCGCGGCGGCAGATGGCGGGCCGGCTCCGCCTCGTCCCCGCCCTCACCGACCGCCCGGGCCGGACCCGGCACGCCAGCCAGCAAGCCGGCCGCGCCGATCAGCAAGGCCACGAGCAGGTGTCGCCATGAATAACGCATGAGCGTGGGATCCTTCTAACCACCCGCGTCTGGGGTGTCGTCGCCGAACAGGTCGGGCTGATCGAGCGCCTTGAGGAAACCGAGGTCGCCCGCCCGTTCATAGGCGCGCCGGTTTTCGAGGAGGCGCACGTCGTGGGCCAACTCCTCGTCGGTCGGCTGATGCGGTGACAGGTGGGTGACGCCGAAGTAGCCGCCCAGCGCCGCCAGCAGGATACTGGCCGCCCAGGCCGCCCCCAGCAGCCAGCGCCGCCGCCGCTGCCTGGTCCGCAGCACGGACAGGTGCTCCACGGTCACCATGCCGATGGTGCGGTGCGTGAACGCGGGTGACGGCTCGACCCGGGGCAGGTAGTCGAGTAGTTCCCAGGTCCGCTTCATCGACTCGACTTCGGCGCGCACCGAGGGATCGCGACCGATGCGATCCTCGACCTGGCGAGACGCATCGGCATCCAGCTCGCCGTCGAGGTAGGCGACCAGCGTGGCGCGATCGTCGTTACTGAGGGCAGGCTCGCTCATGGTTACGAATCCTTCTCCCCTCGCCCCGGTACTCCGGGGAGAGGGGTCGGGGGTGAGGGGCTGGCCTTTCGCGGACAAGAACCCCTCACCCCCGACCCCTCTCCCCGGAGTACCGGGGCGAGGGGAGCAGTGGTTGCTAGCTCTCCTCATCCTCCTCGATTGCCGGGACCGGTTGCCCGTTTACGCCGACGTAATCGGCCAGGACGGTGCGCAGGTTCGTCCGCGCCCGGTTCAGCAACGATTTCACCGCCTTGCTGGACAGACCCATGACTTCGGCAATTTCGGCATAATTGAGGTCCTCGAACTTGTTGAGGACCACGGCCATGCGCTGGCGTTCGTTGAGCGTGTCCAGGGCCCGGCGGACCACCTCGGCCAGCTCCACCTGCTGCATGCGCTGCGAGGGCGGCTTGTCCCGCGAGGCGACCAGTTGTTCGGCCGGCCGCGGGCCCAGCGGGCCGGAGTCCTGGGCAGGTAGCGATACGACCGGCTTGCGCTGCCGGCTGCGCAACCAGTTGAGCCCCAGGTTGTTCGCGATGGTGAACAGCCAGGTGGAAAACTTGCAACGGGCCCGGTACCGCTTGCGCGCCGGTAAACGCGGAGAAACACTTCCTGAGCCAAATCTTCGGCGTCGCCACTACGGCCGATCAGGTGCTGCATCACGTTGATCAGGCGGTGCTGGTAGGCCTCCACCAGCTGCTCGAAGGCACCGGGAACATCGTCGCGGACGGCAATCATGAGGCGCACGTCGGGATCGCGCAGGGATAGTTGAGCGCTGGTCTGGCCGATCGCTGCCACGCCGAACCTCCCGGCGATTAAACCGCCTCCGCCGTGTGGAGTTCCGCCAGCCCGGTCCAAGTATGGGTGGCACGCTCTGAGGTACTCCGAAGGGCGTGCTTCACTGTCAGCACGCCCTTCGGAGTACCTCAGAGCGTGCCACCCGACGCCGCGCTGAGTTCCGCCATGTTTGTCGGTCCGGGCTGCGCTCGAGCGCCGCAACTGCCCACAGGCCGCGTCGATCTCCGACCCCTTGCGTTTCCGCACCTTGACGCTGAGCCCATCCTGCTTCAGACGGCGCACGAACGTCTGCACTGCGGCATCCGTGGGCCGGCGGTAAGGCAGGCCCGGCACGTCGTTGAACGGGATCAGATTGATGTGGGCGCAGCGGCCCAGGAGCAACCGTGAGAGTTCCGAGGCGTGCTGCGGTCCGTCGTTGATGTCGCCCAGCAGGACGTACTCGAAGGTCACCCGCCGGCCGTTCTTCTCGAAGAAATAGTCTGCCGCGGCCAGGATGTCGTCGATGCCGGTCTTGTCGTTAGTTGGGACGATCCGGGTACGCAGCTCGTCGTTGGGGGCGTGCAGGGAGACGGCCAGATGAAACTGCCGGCCCAGGTCGGCCAGGCGGCGCATCTTCTGCGGCAGGCCCACCGTGGAAACGGTGACATGCCGGGCCCCGATGCCCAGGCCGTCCTTGTGCGTGGCCACGTCCAGGGCGGCGACGAGGGCATCGAGGTTGGCCAGCGGCTCGCCCATGCCCATGACGACGATGTTGGTGAGGCGGTCGTCGGCCGGCAACAGGTTGCGCAGCCGGATCAGCTGTTCGAGGATTTCGCCGGCCGACAGGTTACGGGAGACGCCGTTGAGGCCGCTGGCGCAAAAGACACAGCCCATGCCGCAGCCTACCTGGGTGCTGATGCAGGCGGTGCGGCGATCGTTTTCCTGAATCAGCACACACTCGACCATTTGGCCGTCGTGCAACCGCAACAGCAGCTTGTGCGTGCCGTCGACCGATTCCAGATGCCGGGCGATCTGGGTTTCCAGCGCCACAAAGGCGGCGGCCAGGTCGCGGCGGAGCGGCAACGGCAGATCGCTCATCTGTTCGAACGATTCGGCCCGGCCGGCGACGATCCAGCGACGCACCTGCCGGGCGCGCAACGGCGGCTCGCCGCGCTCGCCCAGCCAGGCGAGCAAGTCATCGCCGGACTGCTCCAACAGGCCGCGCATGGGGTACGCTCCGGGCTGAGACCGAGAGGGTAGGACGCTGTTCCATTTTAGCCGATTTGGGCGAAATGTGTTCGCGAGCGGCCCGTTCTGCGACGAATCGGAGCGAATGACTCACCGCAGAGCGAACACCAAAGCCCGCCTAGCACCAAACGGTTTTTCGGGCCTGTTGCGTAAAGGATGCGACACGACACAAGCCTGAAGCGCCAGCGAAGGGACCGCCAGCATCCTTCGCTGGCGCTTCAGGCTTGTGTCGTTCACCGGGGTTTACAAGAAACGGCCAAAAAACCGTTTGGTGCTAGTAGGTCGCGCGGCCGCCGCTAATGTCATAGCACTGCCCGGTCGTGAAGCTGGCCTCGGCGCTGGCCAGGAAGTGGACCAGGGCCGCCACCTCCTCCGGCCGGCCGGTGCGACCCACCGGGATGCGCGACACCATGTAGTCGATGGTCGTCTGCGGCAACCCGTCCAGCAGCGGCGTGGCGATCACCGCGGGCGAGATGGCGTTGACCGTGATGTCCCCCTGCCCGGCGACCTCCTTGGCCAGCGACTTGGTCAGGCAAATGACGCCGGCCTTGCTGGCGGAGTACGGCCCCAACGCCGGGTTCCCCTCCTTGCCCGCGATCGAAGCGATGCTCACGATCCGCCCGAACCGCCGCGCCAGCATTCCCGGCATGACGGCCCGGCACCAGAGGAACGGCGCGACCAAGTTGACGGCCAAAACGCTTTCCAGGTCGGCCCGCGTCAATTCCCAGATTCGGGCGGACCGGCCGGTGATGCCGGCGTTGTTCACAAGGATATCGACCGGTCCAATCGCGCGTTCCGCCTGGGCGAGGGCGGCGGCGATGTCGGCTTCCGAGGTCACGTCGCCCAGCACAGCCAGGCCGCCGGTCGCACCGGCCACCTCGCCGGCGCTGGCGCTATCGCGGTCGAAGACCACCACGCGGGCGCCGGCCGACGCCAGCCGGCGACAGATGGCCTCGCCGATGCCGCGGCCCCCGCCCGTCACCAAGGCCACCCGGCCATCGAGTCGGAAGAACAAATCGCTTGTCACAACGGACCTCCTGGGTCGGCTGGCAGGATTTAGAGCAACCAGAAG
Organism: uncultured Planctomycetota bacterium; assembly: GCA_963827935.1. Classification (GTDB taxonomy): domain Bacteria; phylum Planctomycetota; class Planctomycetia; order Gemmatales; family Gemmataceae; genus DATFNV01. Next base: position 264,079 of record CAWHCN010000013.1, read on the forward strand.
AAAAATCACGGATGGCACGGATGGGAAGAAAAAGCAGCCGGAAAAACAAGGGGACCATCGCCGTGAGGAACAGAGCCAATCCGAGGCCCGGCCTCTCTAGGGCCCATACCTCTCGAAACGGTGGCACAGAACTCGAATCGACGACACATTATCAATCTTCACAAGGACTTGCATCGAAAAAGTTCTGTGCCAAGCTTGGCACAGAACCACCCCTTTTGGCACAGAACTTTGGCAGTCAACGGCGTGTGATTCTTCCTCATTTTTCCCCGGCGCTCAAGGAGACTATAACGAGGGCTCAAGCCGTACGCGGTTTTCTGTTGCCTCCATCCGTGCCATCCGTGCTATCCGTGGTTCACTTCGTTCAGCGCTGTCACATGCCGCGTCGCTGTTGCCGGTAATACTTCCATCCCGGCTGGAAGAAGCAGGCCGCCACGACCACGCCGAACAGCATCACGGCCGCCGGCAGCGACCAGGGCATCAGCAGTGCCATCAGCACCGCCGTTAGATACAGCGCCGCGGCATGAAAGTAGAATTCCCCCGAGAGCAGACCGCCCTTCACCGTGAAGACCATGCCGCCGATCAGCGGTAGGATCGGCGACAGGGTTAGCACCGGCCGACCCATCAGCATCTCGACAAAGAAGACGCCGACCGTGGCCAGCACGGCCGCGCCCCAAACGTGGGCAATGACCCGCTCCACGAACAGTACCGGCCCGCCGCGCTTCCGCAGCGACCAGAAGATGCCGCACCAGATCAAGAGGCCCACCACCCAGATCAGCAAATAGGGCCAGCGGTGCGTGACGCCCACGCCGGCGAGCACGGCGGTTGCGGTACATTGCAGGAGCGCCGTGGCGCTGTGCCACATCCACAACAGGCCCCAGTTTTCCAGCACCGCCGCATGGTGCGTCTCTCGGAACGCACCGCCGATCACGTCGGCAAACTTGCCCGACCAGACCGACGGCGTCTCGCCATTGAGAAAGCGGTCCAGGTCGTTCGCCAGGGCCTCGGCGGTCGGGTAACGCAGGTCGGCGTGCTTTTGCAGGCACTTCAGGCAAATCAACTCCAGGGCCCGGTCCACCTGGGGATTGAGGACGCGCGGCGACACCGGCTCCTGGTCGAGGACCATCAGCAGCGTGTCCACCGCCGTAGCGGCGCGGAAGGGCGGGCGGCCGGTCAGCAGCTCGTACAGGATCGCTCCCAGGCTGTAGACATCGCTGGCCGGGCCGAGTTGGCCGCGGCGGCCGCTCGCCTGCTCCGGCGGCATGTAGCTGGGTGTCCCAAGGATGGCGTTGGTAGCGGTCAGCCCCTCCCCGGGCTGATGCCCGGGGCTCGCCAGCTGACGCCCAGGGCTCGCCAGTTGCTTGGCCAAACCGAAATCGGTGACATAAGGATGGCCCTGGCGATCGATCAGAACGTTGGCCGGCTTCAGGTCGCGGTGCAAGATGCCGCCCTGGTGCGCGAAATGGACAGCCCGGGCGATGGCGGCCACAGTGCGGGCCGCATCGCGCGGCGGCAGCGGGTTGGCGGCCACCAGGCGGGCCAGCGTCGTCCCCTCGACAAACTTCATGCACAAGTACGGCTGCCCCTCGTGCTCCCCAACGCCGTAGACAGGAACGATGTTGGGATGGTCGAGCCGGGCCGCCGTCTCGGCCTCGAACTGAAAGCGGTCACGCTCGCCGCGCTGAATGACTTTCAGGGCCACGGTGCGGTGCAGGCTGGCCTGCCGGGCCCGGTAAACGATGCCCATGCCGCCTCGGCCCACCACCTCTTGGAGCGTGAACTCTCCGAACGGACGCGGTAACTCCTCGACCAGCGGGGGGCGAGCTGGGGCCTGCACGACGGTGGGCGGCTCGGATGGGCGCGGCGGGGCAAACTCCTCCGCCACCTGGACGGCGACCCAGAGGGCGCGCAGCTCGTCCGCCAGGTCCGGATGCTGCCGTGCCAGGGCCTCGACATCGGTGGGCCGACCACAACGCCGCGCCTCGGTCAGCCCGCCCAGCAGGGCGGCCAGGCGCTCGTCGCGATCGGTGGTCGGAGCAGGGGTGGACATATGACGTTGTCCAACTGACGTAGGGTGGGTCGACGCGAGCGAGACCCACCACGAATTCCCGGGAGGTGGTGGGTCTCGCTGGCGCTCGACTGACGTAGACGTAGGGTGGGTCGAGCGCGAGCGAGACCCACCACGAGTTCCCGGGAGGTGGTGGGTCTCGCTCGCGCTCGACCCACCCTACAACCTCGACCCACCCTACAACCCATAGGTCCGACAACTCCACCGGGTTCAGGTATCTGGGCCGCGTTCGGTTAGCGCCTCGCGCAGCTTGCGGACCGCCCGCAGGTGCCGCATCGACGCGGCGGCCTCGGTCAGCCCCAGCGCGGTCGCCACCTCCTGGTTGGACAGCTGCTCGTAATGCCGCATGAGGATGACCTCGCGATCGTCCTCGTCCAGCCCCGCCACGGCCTGTTCCATGCGCCGCTGCAATTCGTGGCGGACCGCCGCCGTCGCCGGTGTCATCTCGTGGTCGATGAATTGCCCCGCCAGGTCCAGCGAGGACTGGTCCGCCAGTCCGGCCGGGACGATCGACTGCTCGCGATCCAGACTGCGGCGCTGGGCCAGGCGATGGCGACGGTGGGCATCGATCATGTGGTCGCGGGCGATGTGACGGACCCACAGGTGAAACGGCATGGCCGGATTGCGCAGGTAATCGGCCAGCCGCTGGCTGACCTCGAGCATCACGTCCTGCACGATGTCGCTGGCGTCCACGCGACCGGCCAGGGCCGGGTCCAGCCGCAGCCCGATCATGCGCCGCAGCGGCTCGCGGTGGACTTCGATGAGCCGATCGACGGCGGCGGGCTCGCCTTGCTGGACCCGCTCCAGCAAGTGCTGCGTCTCGGGAGAGTTCGGCCACATGGCGGCAGGTCCTCGGCAGTCACGCTGGGAATGGGCTACTCTCGCCACCAGCGCCACGCCAGCACAATCCCCAGGTACAACCCAACATGATTCAGCGTGACATCATCCCACGAGCCGTGGCGTTCGGGCACGACGCGCTGGATCAGCTCGGTGAGGCAGGCATGGGCCGACAGGGCCAGGAGGATCAGCGGCCGCCAGCGCGGCGTGCCCAGTCGCTGCCAGCCCGTCAAGGCACACAGCAGGGCGTACCCCACCACGTGCAGCATCTTGGCGCTGGGAAACTGGAGTCCCTCCGGCAGAACGGCGTGCGAGGCTCGCACCGGCTGCGGCGTCACCAGGGCCAGGCTCCACAGCACCATGTAACCGACCCACACCACTCGACGCAGCATCGGCCCTCCTCAATCTAGCCGCGGCTCACAGACCGCGCGGTTCCGCGAGCCGCGGCTAAACAGGTCCAATTTCCTTCGCCTTGAGCAATTCGACCTTACCCGGGCGGGCGACGGCGTAACGGAACTCGGTCATGGCGGTGCAGGCCGCGCCGACATGGCCCTTGGGATCGAGCGCCAGGTAGGCCACGCGAGCCGGATGCACGCCGCGGCGGACGGCCAGCTGATTGACGCGCCGGGCCGCCAGTTCGCAGGCCTCCTGCGCCCCCTTGCCGGCCCGCATGGCCTCGACCACCAGCAGGGTGCCGCCGGCGCGGATGATCTCCTCGCCGACGCCGGTTCCCCCCGCGGCCCCGCCGCTGTTGTCGACGTACAGACCCGCGCCGATGAGCGGCGAGTCGCCGACCCGGCCAGGCAGCTTGTGCGCCAGGCCCGAAGTCGAGCAGGCCCCGCCCAGGTTCCCCTTCTGGTCCAGGGCGAGCACGGTGACCGTATCATGCCCTGGCAGCTGCGCGGGGTCTTTTTTCGGCGCTTCCGGCCGGGCGGGGTGGGGTTTGCGTTTCTCCCAGTTGGCGACGCTCTCCGGCGTTGAGAGCATTTCCAGCGGGAAGCCCTGCTGAACGGCGAACAGGCGGGCCCCCTCGCCGGCCAGCAGCACGTGCGGCGTGGTTTCCATGACGCGCCGGGCCAGGGCCGCCACATGGCGCACATTCTCGACGGCACAGACGCCTCCACAATCCAGCGTCTTGCCGTCCATGACGCAGGCGTCGAGCGCGACCGTGCCGATGCTGTTGCCAATGCCGCCATAGCCGACCGAATCGACCTTCGGATCGTCCTCGACGGCCTGGGCACCGGCGATGACGGCGTCGAGGGCGGGTTTTCCCGCGGCCAGGAGCGGGGCAGCGGCCCGGGCGGCAATCTCCCCGAACGCCCAGGTGGCCACGACGACATACTCCGGCATGGTGTGCTCCTTCAGGGGGCGGGTCTCGCGATCGGGCGATTATCGCACAGCGGACCGCGGGACGGAAGAGACGAGTGTGCAACGCCGGGTGGCACGCTCTGAGGTACTCCGAAGGGCGTGCTGCACTGACTGCACGCCCTTCGGAGTACCTCAGAGCGTGCCACCCACCGCCGGCGCAGCTGCACCGGAACCGTGAAATCCCGGCCCTTTCTTGATCCCTTCCGAAAAAACCCCGGAAAAACCGGCACTTTTTGGTTGACATTCCCTCGCCCCGGTCCTAACCTCACACACCAGTCGTGGGGCTTTTTGGATTTTCAGTCCCGGAAATCGCGAGGAAGCAATGGCGAAAGCACAGAAAGCGGCGGGGAAGAAGGCACCGACCAAGTCGCAGGTCTACACGGACCTGGCGGATGGGGCCGGCGTGTCGCGCAAGCAGGTGCAGGCTCTCTTCGAGGCCCTGACAGGCCTCGTCAAGAAGCACCTGAAGAAGGATGGCGACACCTTCACCATTCCCGGGGTCGTCAAGCTGACGATGAAACGGAAGAAGGCGACCAAGGGCGGCGAGACCAAGGTGAATCAGTTCACCGGCGAAACGTACGTCACCGCGCCCAAGCCGGCGAAGAACGACATTCGCGCCCGCGTTCCCAAGGCGCTGAAGGAAATGGTGCAGTAACCCGGCCGCACTGCGCGGAGCGCCTTGGTGCGTCGTCATGGTTAGGATTTGGGGTAACCGAACTCGCCAGAGTTCGGGCTATCTGAAGTCTGGCGACTTCAGCTACCCAGGTTCTTATTGTTGACGGCGCCCAGGCGCTCCGCGCAGGTTATGCCTTCATTCCTCGATCTCCTCGTCGGCGGGCCGCTCGGCCGGCAGCGCACGCAGCACTTCCAGGCCGGCTGCCACTTCGTCCTTGTGGACCCACACTTCCGCCCGCAGCCCGGGGATGTCGCCGAGGCCGGCGTCGAGGTAGTCCCCGACCACCTTGCAGCGGATCCCCGCTTGCCGCAGGGCCTGGGCCCAGATGTGCGCCTGCGCCGGGTTCGGCGCGGTCGCCAGGCGGACGATATCGTCGGACGGGTCGGCGGACATGGTCTCTCTCCCAATAAAAGGTGGCGCCACTTGTTTCTCGGAGAGCGAATCGCGCACCACATCAGCGGACTGGGCCCAGCGGGAGCCGGCAAACCGCGCTGGTCGGGCTTTCCGGGCCACGCTATGCTGAGGGCGTGCAGGTGAAGGAGGCGAGCGATGATCGAAGACCCGGCGCTCACCGACCCGGCGCTGGCCCCGTCCTCGGAGGCGGCCCGCAATGGCTCCGACGGTCGGGTCGGGGCGCTGGAGGACCGCGTCCGCCGGCTGGAGGAGATTGTCCGCCGGTTGGAGGCCGCCCGAGCCCCGGAGCCAGCCCCGGCCGTGCCCGCCGCCAGCCCGGATCCAGCCAGCGGCGCGGTGCGGGCCTCGGTGGGGGTCCTGCTGGACGCCGGGCGCACCCTTATCCCCGCCGCCGGCGCTGTCCTGGCCGCCACCGCGGCCGTCGCGGAGGCCCAGGCTCGCGCCCAGGTGCCTGCCCAGCCGCGCCGGCCTACCTGGCTCCTTTTTGACCTATACGCCGACCTGCGGACGATGATCCGCATCTACTTCGACCTTCGCGCCCCCATCAGCTGGACCGGACGCACCTTGCCGGTGGTCCTGCTCATCGCCATCGCAACGTCCTGGTTCTGGCTGGGCCTGCTGGTCCCCAAGCTGATCGCCGACATCCCCGGCCTCTTCACCTTGCTGATGAAGATCGTCGATCTGCTCCTGGCCCTGGTCCTTTGGAAGGCGGTGTCGCGGGCGGTGCAACAATACCGCGAGGCAACGACTCGTTAGCCCGACGCGCCAGCAAGGGGCAAGTAACAAATCCCGGAGTCCCTCATGATTCGTCTGGGCGTCAACATCGATCATGTGGCCACGGTGCGTCAGGCACGGCGGGCGGCGGAGCCCGATCCGGTGGCAGCCGCCTTGCTGGCCTTGCTGGGCGGCGCCGACGGCATCACCGTCCATCTGCGCGAAGATCGCCGTCACATCCAGGACCGGGATGTCCATCTGCTCCGCCAGGTGGTCACTTCGCGCCTCAACCTCGAAATGGCCGTCGCGGAGGAAATCGTCGCCATCGCCTGCCAGGTCAAACCCGACGAGGCGACCCTCGTTCCCGAGAAGCGGCAGGAGCTGACGACCGAGGGGGGGCTGGACGTGGTGGCCAACGAGGCTGCTGTCGGCAAGGCCGTCGAACGCCTCAAGGCGGCCGGCATCGAAACGTCCCTCTTCCTCGACCCGGACCCCCGCCAGATCGAAATCGCCCGGGTGCTGGGGGTGCAAGCCATCGAAATCCATACCGGACGTTACGCCGACGCCCGCGACCGGGTCAGCCGGGCTCGCGAGCTGGAGGCTCTGACGACCGCCGCCGCCTTTGCCCGGGAGCAGGGACTGCACGTCCACATGGGGCACGGCCTCACCTACAGCAACGTCGCCGCCGTGGCCCGCATCGGCGGTGTCGAGGAGCTGAACATCGGCCACAGCATCGTGGCCCGCGCCGTCTTGGTCGGCCTGGAACGCGCGGTGCGGGAGATGAAACAGGCGATCGGCTCGGCCTGAGCCGCTTGCGGCTTCGCACCGAACGCGAAGCCGCAAACGGCTTACTCCTGCGGATACTCATCCGGCACCACCATCCGCTCCAGGCGCCGGTCGCCGCGCAGGAGCGCGACAGTGGCCGGCACCCCCACCGGCAGTTGCGTCAGCAGCTTGTGCAACTCGTCAACGTTGGGCGCCGGCAAATCGCCGAGCGAGACGATCAGGTCGTCTTCGAGGATGCCGGCCGCATCGGCCGGGCCGTCCGCTTCCACGCCGATCACCTCGATGGCGCCGCCCTGGGTCAGCCCCCAGCGCCGGGCCGCGATGCGCGGCAACGGCACATTGCGGCCGTGCAGTCCCAGGTAGCCACGCACCACCCGGCCATGCTGCAACAGCTGCGGCAGGATGTGCTGGGCCATGTTGATTGGGATGGCAAAGCATAGCCCCTGCGCCGGCTGCACGACCGCCGTGTTGATGCCGATCACCCGCCCCCGGGCATCCACGAGCGGCCCGCCGCTGTTGCCGGGATTCAGGGCGGCATCGGTCTGGATGACGTTATCCACCAGGTGCCCGGTGATGCTGCGCAGCGTCCGGCCCAGGGCGCTGACGACGCCGGCGGTGACGGTCGATTCAAATCCCAGCGGGCTGCCGATGGCCACCACGAGCTGGCCGACCCGCAGCCGCGACGAATCGCCCAGCGAGGCGTGGGCCAGGTTTTCCCCCTCGGCTCGCACGACGGCCAGGTCGGTCCACGGGTCGGCGCCGATGACCCGCCCGCCCATTTGCCGGCCGTCGGCCAGGCGCAGCACCACCTGCTCGCTGCCGCGGACGACGTGATGGTTGGTCAGAAGCAGGCCGTCCGGAGTGAACAGGACGCCGGAGCCTTCCCCCCGTCCATGGGCTCGGCGGAGGTTGACGACGGCCGGCCGCAGCCGTTCCGCCACTTGCACGACTACCCGCGAATAGGCATCGAGGGCTTCGGATTCTTCCGGGTCCGGCTCCGGGAGTGGCGAGCCGTGTTCCGTTCCCGCGCCGTTGCTGATGAAGTGCTGCCAGAACAGGGACATGGGGATACTCCTGCCGGCCGGGGGCGCTGATGTTCCCATTGTAAGAGTGGAGGCAAGGGGAAAGACGGGAGAAGGCATCAGGGATGAGAGAGGTAGAGCAGGAACAGGAAGCCGATTAGGATTAGGAGTACGATTAGGATTAGGAATCAGAAAAAGGATTAACCTCCTCTTCCTAATCCTAATCGTACTCCTAATCCTAATCGTCTTCCTACTCTTCCCTCCGGCACGGCCGGTCGACCAACTAGCGCACCACCTGCCCCGTCGTCGTCGGCTTGGCGGTGGGGGCCGGCAGCAGGGGGAGATTCCGCACACGCTTCAAGCGCGGCACCAGTTTCACCTTCGGCGTCGGCCGATCGTGCTCGTCCTCGATGTCGCCGATGATCTCTTCCAGGACATCCTCCAGCGTGAGCATGCCCATGATGTTGCCGGCGTCGTCGCGGACCATGGCCATGGGCCGCCGGCTCTTCTTGAACAGACGCAGAGCCATGGCCATGCTCTCGTCCGGACTCAGGTAGAGCGGGGGATACATCGCGTCCTCCAGCACCACCACACCCTTCAGGCTGAACAGGAAGAACAGGTTCTTGGTGTTGACGATGCCGACGATGTTGTCGATGTGCCCGTCGTACACCGGCATGCGGGTGTGGGCCCCCTTGCGGACCGCGTCCAGCACCCCCTCGGGTGGCGTGCTCAGCTCCAGGGCCATCATCTTGTCGGTCGGGATCATGCAATCCCGCACCTTCTTGCCCGAGAGGCGGAAGACATTCTCGACATAGTCGGCCGTTTCCGAATCGAGCACGCCGGCCTCTTCGGTGTCCTCGATCAGCAGCATCAGCTCCTCGACCGAGTGGACCGACTCCTCGCCATGCGCCGGCCGATAGCCGAACAGCCGCAGCACCAGGTTCGCCGTGACGCTCATCAGCAGGGTCAGCGGCCGGGTGATGCGGGCGAAAACGACCAGGGCGCAGCCAGCCACAGCACGGTGCGCTCCGTGGCTTGCAGCGCGACGTTCTTTGGGATCAGCTCGCCGAAGGTGACGTGCAGGAAGGTGATCATGAGGAAGGCGACGACCACAGCGGCGGTATGCGTGGCCGCCGTGCTCCACAGGCCGGGCAGGGAGGCGAACAGCGGCTCCAGCAGATCGGCCAGCGCCGGCTCCGCCACCCAGCCCAGGGCGATGCTGGCCAGCGTGATGCCTAACTGGGTGGCCGCGATCGAGCGATCCAGGCGGTCGATGGCGGCCGCGACGGTCCGCGCCCCTTTCTGACCGCGGTGGACCATCTCCTCGATCCGCGTCTTGCGGACGGCCACCAGGGCAAACTCGGCGGCGACGAACAGGCCGTTTAAGGCGACCAGAAGTGGCACGACCAGCAGCCGGACCACATCCATCACCCAGTGTTCGTCGGTCACCAGCGCCGTCAGGGCCGCGTACACAAATCGTCCTCCGGGGCCAAGGCTGGCCTTCAGGTTAACAGAAAGGCACGAAAACCTGAAGGGCGGGCATTGCTTTCACGAGCCGGAAGCGTAAGCGACGGTGGGTTTCATAATCCCGACGCTGACGCTTCCGGCTCGCACGAAACTGCAAATGCTGCGCCTCGGTCATGGCACACTGATCTTCAGTTCAGCAATCTTGCGATACAGCGACGACAGACCCACCCCCAGGCGCTGGGCGGCCTCGCGCTTGTCCGCCGTCTGCCGCAGGATTCGTTCGATGTGTTGCGTCTCGAAGCGCCGCAGCGCTTCGCCCAGCTCGTCTACCAGGGCCGGGTCGGTCAGCACGGGAGCCAGGTCGGGCGGCAGGTCGGGCGGGGTGATGAGCGGGCCCTCGCCCAGGATGACGGCCCGCTGCAACGCGTTCTCCAGTTCGCGGATGTTCCCTTTCCAGCGACACGCCAGCAACAGTTGCATCGTCTCATGCGTCACTCCGCTGACACGCTTGCCCATCGCCCGGGCATGCTTGGCCAGCAGGAACTCGACCAGCTCCGGAAGGTCCTCGCGCCGCTCGCGCAGCGGCGGCAGGCGGATGGCGACGACGTTGAGGCGATAGAACAGGTCTTCGCGGAAACGGCCGGCTTCCACCTCGCGGTCCAGGTCCTTGTTGGTGGCGGCCAGGATGCGGGCGGCCACGGCGACCGGCTCGTGCGCGCCCACCGGCAGGATTTCCTTCTGCTCGATCGCCCGCAGCAGCTTCGCCTGGGTCGCCGGCATCAGCTCGGCAATCTCGTCCAGGAAGACGGTGCCATCGCCGGCATGGACGAAGACCCCCGGTTGATCGCGATCCGCTCCAGTGAACGCCCCTTTGCGGTGCCCGAACAGCTGATTCTCCAGTAGATCGTGCGGGATGGCAGCGCAGTTGACGGCGAGGAAGCGCCTGGTGTCGCCCGCCCCCTGGCGATGGATGGCTCGGGCGATCAACTCCTTGCCGGTGCCGCTCTCGCCGGTGAGCAACACGGTGGAGCGGGTGGGCGCCACCTTGCGGACCATCTCGAACACGCGCTGCATGGCTGGGGAGCGGCCGACGATGCAATCGTCGGCGTGCTCCCGGCTCAGCTCGCGGCGCAGCCACTGGTTTTCGAGGAAGAGATCGCGATATGCCAGCAGCCGTCGCACCTTGCCGACCACCTCGTCCAGCAAGATCGGCTTCATGAGGTAATCGTGTGCTCCGCGCTGGAACGCCTCGACGGCACTTTCCACCGTGGCATAGGCGGTAATCAGCAGCACGAAGGTCGTCGGGCTGATCTTGAGCAGGCGCTCGAACAGCTCGATGCCGTCGATCCCCGGCAGTTGCACGTCGCAGAGGGCCACGTCGTAAGGGCGGCGTTCCGCCTCGGCCAGCGCCTCCTCCCCGCTGGCACAGGCGGTCACGGCAAAGCCTTCGCCGGTGAGATATTCGCCCAGGGTCGCGCGGATGAGCGGCTCATCATCGACGATCAGGACAGTTCGCGTTGCCGGGCTATCGGCGTTCCGGGTTCCCGGCCGCGGGGTCAACTCTGCCATCTGGTCCGTTCCTCTTGTCCGGCCCGCGCCCCGGTGCTATAGGGCCGGCCGACTGGGAGTGCCCCCTGCCATCTTATTGAGGACGTCACAGCTAGAGCACCCGGTTCCTGGGCTGGGTGGCACGCCCTGAGGTACTCCGAAGGGCGTGCAGTAGGTGCAGCACGCCCTTCGGAGTACCTCAGGGGGTGCCACCCTCGCAGCGATGCTGGAGGAGAAGCGATGGCCGCCCCTGCTGAACGCGCTTCCCTCTTGGCGGCCACCGGCCATTTTCACCTGGGCTATCGGCCCTGGCTGGACGGACTGCGGGGTCTGGCAATCCTGGCCGTTCTGGCCTTCCATCTCGGCCTGTTGCCCGGTGGGTTCCTCGGCGTGGACCTGTTCTTCGTGCTCAGCGGCTTTCTCATTACCAGCTTGCTGGTCGAAGAATGGGAGCGGCGCGGGTCGATCAGCCTTAAGCGTTTCTACCTGCGGCGAGCATTGCGCCTGTTGCCCGCCCTTTTTGCCGTGCTGCTGGCTTGCTTTGTCGGTATCGCGATCTTTCAGCCGTCCCAGCTGCGTGCTTACTGCCGCGAGATGCTGGTGACGGTTTGCTACGTGGCGAACTGGCCGACGCTGCACCAGGTCCCCCAGCCGCGGCTGGGGCATACCTGGTCGCTGTCGCTGGAGGAGCAGTTCTACCTGGTCTGGCCGCTGCTTTTGTATGGTTTGCTCCGCCTGGGCTGGCGGCGCTCCCGGATCATTGGCCTGGTCTGTGCGGGCATCGTCGCCGCCGCAGCGTTTCGGGCCGGGTGGTTTGGCTGGCATCGAGCCAGCCCCGATCGGGCCAGCCTGGTCGCCCGGCTTTACATGGGTCTCGACAGCCGGGCTGACGCCCTGCTAACCGGCTGCTTGGTGGCCCTGCTCGCTGCCTGGAACCTGTTGCCGCGCCGCAACCGCGTCCTCGCAGCCACCGGCTGGGCGGCGGCACTGGTGCTCGGCCACATGGCCTGGAAGAGCGGGCTGGACCACGTGCAGTTCTATTACGGCTACTTCCTGCTCGTCGCCTTCATGGCTGCCCTGATCCTCGTCTGCCTATTGCAGGGTCCGGTGCCGCTAGTCACCCGTGTGCTCGAGTTTGGGCCGCTGGTCGCGGTGGGTCGCATTTCCTATGGCGTTTACCTGGTCCACATCCCGATCATCGCCTGGCTCTTTGGCGATGAGGTGGGAAGAGGTTACTGGCTGCGGACGGTACTCGCCGTCCTCCTGATCTTCGTGGCTGCGTTACTCTCCTATTATGGCGTGGAACGACCGTTCCTCCGGCTGAAGGATCGCCTGTCCGGTGTGGGTTCGGTCAAAACGCCGGCCGCCACGGCGCCAGCCGCAGCCAAGACGCCCCCGCACATCGCCGCCTGATGACCGACGGGGGAGTGGAAGATAACTCCCCTCTCCCCCAAGGGGAAAGGGGAGCAGAACTGCAGCCGTTCACTTGTCTTGTTCCTTCGCCTTCAGCTCGATCATCTCGACCTTGCGGAACTTCACCACCGTGCCAATATTGTGGCCTTGCAGCGCGAAGTGACCCTTCAGGTAGGTGGAGTTCGGGTCGGTCCAGTCCACCGTCGTCTTGCCGTTCACCTTGATGATGATGTGGTTGCCTTCGGCGATCACTTCCTGCGTGAACCATTCGTCCGGCTTATGCGGCGCGTCGTTCATCACGGTGATCTTCTTGCGGTCCTCGTCCGAGACCTTGAAGGACGGATACAGGCTGCCGGTGCGAATCGGGTCGCCGTGCGTGGCGTTGATCTGGGCCTCGTAGCCGCGGGGGAAATCGGCCCCAAAGGCGGTGCGGAAGTACTGGCCGCTATTGCCGTGGTCGTTGATCATGGCCTCCACGCGGTAGCGGAAATTGGTGTAGTCGCCCCGCTCGCTGAAGAGGTGGCTGTGCGGGCCTTCGCCGACGATCATTCCGTCCTCGACGTGCCACAGCGGCACCTGCTTGTCCCCCTTGGTCAGCTTCCCCTCGAAGGCGACGACCTTGCCGTCCTTTTCGATCGGCACGATCTCTTTGATGTCGCCCTTGTTCGGTTCGGAGAACATCTTCCAGCCGGTGAGGTCCTTGCCGTTGAAGAGCGGGGTCCACTTGCCGTCCTTGGCGGCCTCCTTCTTGTCCTCGGCGGCGGCCGGCAGGACCGCGAGGCCCAGCGCCGCCAGCAAGGCGCCCGCAATGATCAGTCGTCGTGTCATGAGAGTCACTCCTGGGGTGGGGGAACGGCGTTGCCAGTCAATGTAAGCCGGAGCCCCCGCGTCTGCCAGGGCTTCCACGGGGCCCGGGGCGCGACCATAATTCGAGCGAATTGTGGTCGTCGACCCAAGTGACGCAACCACTTTGCAGCATTGATCTTGCACTGCCGAAACGCACAAACGACCAGGGAATTTCTCAGGGCAGGCAGTCCTGGCGGACAGTTTGGGTTGCGCCGGCCGAGGGGCGCAACGAAGCGCCATCGTCATAAGTCATTGCGCCAAAATAACTTAATAGGTTGCACTGCGCCGCGCGCGCACACACAACATCGGGCGGAGTGTCCGCCCCGGGTTCGCCGACACCCCCACCCTGGAGAAAGTGCCAAACGACCACAATTCCCCCTTTGTGGTTGCGGCGCTTGGGTGGCACGCCCTGGTGTACTCCGAAGGGCGTGCTTGACTGACGGCACGCCCTTCGGAGTACCTCAAGGCGTGCCACCCGACATCTGATCGCCAGGGCGATCGTACGGGTCGCATCGGTCGTGCGGTCGGGGAAATGGTCCCGGCTGTGGTTTTGCACTGGACAACTCAGCCGCCAGTCGTGATAACACACCCAAGTTTCCTGTCCTTGCCAGATTCACCAGATTCACACCGAGGAGAACACATGAAGTCGCTGACACTGGTTGGTTTGCTGGCCGCCGCCCTGGCGTTGACGGCCGTCCCCGCCCAGGCCTTTGGCCTCCGTCGCGGCTGCGACCGGGGCTGCGCCTCGGACTGCGCCCCCGCCTGTGCTCCGGCCGTCCAGATCGTCTACCAGGATAAGGAGATCACCGTCAACGAGGTGCAGTGGAAGCAACGCGAGGTCACGGTCGATGTCTGCCGCTTCGTGCCGCGCGAGATCGTCGAACAGCACACCTGCACGATCCAGGTCCCGGAGTACACCCCAATGAAGAAGATGATCACGGTGATGACGCGCGAGGCCAGGCCGTCGGTCCGCGAGGTGTGCCGCACCGTGTGCGTGCCGGTCTGCGTGACCGACCCCTGCACCGGCTGCACCCGCACCTGCTATCACCGCGAGAGGGTGGTCGAGCAGGTCCCCTGCACCGTCTACGTCTGCGTGCCCCACCAGCAGGAGGTGACGGTCCAGGTTTGCAGCTACAAGCCGGTCGTGAAGAACTACGAGACGAGGCGGATCGTCTGCGACAAGGTTGTCACGCCGGAAAAGCGCATGGAGAAGTACTGCGTGCTGGTGCCGGTGAAGAGGACGGTCAAGGTCGCGGTGTGCGTGCCCTGCGCCGCCCCCGCCCCGTGCGAGACGGTGACGTGTGCCGCCCCGTGTGCGACCTCGTGCTGTGATACGGGCTGCCGCCGCCACCACGGCCGGCTGTGCGCCAAGTAATCGTTTGGCGAGCGGGGCGGCGTCAGCCCCCCGGTGATGCGATCACCGGGGGGCTTACGCCCCCCGCTCGCCGCTTCAGATTCCTCGCGGCAGGCGCACGGTGAAGCGGCTGCCGGTGCCTTCGGTGCTCTTCACGACCACCGTGCCACCGAGGGCCAGGGCGATGCGCTGCACCATCGCCAGCCCGAGGCCGACGCCGGGCAATCCCTGCAGGCGGCTGGCGGTCGAACGATAGAACGGCTCGAAGATATGTTCCAGGTCGGGCGCGGCAATTCCCCGGCCGACGTCTTCCACCTCCAGTACCAGGGCCTCCCCCTCGCAGCGCAAGCGGACCACGACTGGCGTTCTAGGTTCGCTGTACTTGAAGGCGTTATCGATCAGGTTGTCGAGGAGCTGCCCCAGCAGGTGCGGCTGGCTGCGGGACGGGAAAGGTCCGGGATCCGCGATCTCGGTTCGCAGGTCGGCGGACCGCGGGTGATCGGCCCAGCGCGCCGCCAGGGCCGGGAGCTGTTCGGCCAGGTCGGTGCTCGAAAGCGCATCCAGACGGGCCTCGGCGTCGGCCCGGGCCAGGAAGAGCAGGGCCTCGACGATCTGGCGCAGATGATTCGCCTGGTCGCGGACGCGGGCCAGCGTCGCCTGGTACTCCGCCGTGGGCCGCTCGCGGCGCAGCGTGACCTCGACCTGGCCCAGCATGGCTGCCAGCGGGGTGCGCAGCTGGTGCGAGGCATCGCCGGTGAAGCGGCGCTGACGCTCAAACGCCTCGTGTAGGCGCCTCAGCAGATCGTTGAAGGCCCGTTGCAAGTCTTCTAGCTCGTCGTGGGTCCCGGGACTCGGCAGGGGCTGCGGATCGGCGGGCGAGGTGGCACGGGCGGCCTGGGCCATGCGCGTTACCGGGGCCAGTGCTCGCCGGGCGACCGCCCGGCCCGCCAGCGCGGCCAGCAGCCAGAGGCCGAGCGACAGACCGGTCAGGGTCAGGGCCAGGCGGAGCACGGTCGCCCGCATTGGGGCGAGGGACAGGCCGACCGTGATCGAGAGCGCGCGGTGCTTGGGCGGCACGGCCGGGCCCACCGACTCGATTCGTTGCTCCGCTACGAGCCAGCCGGGCGCGGCGGTCTGCAGAACAGCGGCGTTTTCCAGGTTGGCCGACTGCTCCACGATGGAGCCATCACGGACGGTCCAGCGCACCTGGTCTGCCTCCTCGGACTGGCCAAGCACGAGGTGGTGGGCCTCCGGCTCCCAGTCGAGGCCGTCCGGCTCGCTTTCGACCGCGGCGACGAGCGTGTCCAGCGCCGCCTTCAGGCGCTCATCGACCTGGCGATGAAGATAGGTGTGCGCCAGCAGGTAGAGCGTGGACGAAAAGCCGACCAGGACCAGCGCCAGGGCCGCCAGGAAGAAGGCCGACATGCGGCTGGTGAGGCTCATGGGGCTGCCTCCGCCGCGCTGCCGGGAGCGTCGCCGAACAGGTAGCCGCGGCCGCGCAGCGTGTGGATCAGGCGCGGGCCGTGCGCCTCCAGCTTGCGACGCAGCTCCATGACGTGGACCTCCAGCGTGTTCGACAGACCGTCGTACCGCTCGTCCCAGACGTGCTCGTAAATTCGCGTTCGCGACAGGACCTCGCCCGGATGGCGCAGGAAAAAGAGCAAGAGCGCCTGCTCCTTGGCCGTCAAATCGAGCGGCCGGCCGTCGCGCTCGGCTCGCTGCGTGGCCAGGTCAAGGCGGACGCCGTGGCGCTCGAGCACCGGGCCGACGCCGTCGCGCCGCCGGGCCAGCGCCCGCACACGCGCCAGCAGTTCGTCGAAGGCGAACGGCTTGCACAGGTAGTCGTCGGCCCCGGCCTCCAGGCCACACACCCGGTCCGAAACGGCATCGCGTGCGGTCAGAAACAGCACCGGCGTGACGCGCTCTTGCTGGCGCAGGCGGCGGAGCAGCGTCAGGCCGTCCACGCCGGGCAGCCACCAGTCGAGGAGGACCACGTCCCAGGTCGCCGTGCTCAGCTCGTGCCAGCCCGCTCCGCCATCGGCGGCGTGACTGACGACAAAGCCTTCCTCGCGCAGGCCGCGCACGATGAAGTCGGCGATCGGCTCCTCGTCCTCGATGACCAGCACGCGCAGGCCCATGACATGCTCCCGCCCAGCCAGAGGCACCGGGCTTTCTGTCACCTTAGCAAAGGGAGCCGGCCCGGCGCAAGGATAAGGCGGAATTTATCGTGTCGTCATCCCCATCTGCGGGTGACGTGCTACACTGCCACGGCGGGTGAGGCAAGGCCGGAGGTGGCGGAAGTCAGATCGCGCCGTTGTGGCACGGTCTCCTGACCGTGCCACAACGGCTGATCGAAGGTCTCCAGGAATCCGCGATGGTTACGTGGAGACCTACGGTCAGCGTAAGTGGCACGGTCAGGAGGCCGTGCCACAACGGGGGATCCCTGCCCGTCGCCAGAGTGAATGACACATGCCGCGAGGAGCGCGACCAGTTGAGAGAGTCGTATTAATGCGAACGCCCCTTCTTCTTCTCGCCAGTCTCGTGCTGGGCCTGCCCCTCGGTTGCAACCGCGGGGCGCCAGCGGCGGCCGAGAAGGCGCCGCCGGCCACCGTGAAGTGGAACGTGGCCTCCAGCATCAGCCTCACCGAACAAACCGAGCTGGTCGGCACCACCATGCCCCTGCCCGATCACGCGGCCCGCGTCAGTGCCGCCATCGAAGGACGGGTGCTGTGGGTCTTCGGCGACCCGGAGAACAAGGCCGGCAAGGCTGTAGCAGAGGGCCAGCGCGTCGAACAGCGGACGCCGCTGGTGCAGCTCGATACGACTCTCGCCCAGGCCAGCCTCGCCAAGGCCGACGCTACCCAGGAAGTGCTGGTGCAAGATCAGCAACAGGCGCAGATCGTCGTCGAGGTGGCGTCTCACGAACTGGACCGCCTGCGCAAGCTCAAGGAGGTGCAGGATAGCCGGCCGCCCGGCAGCACGCAGCTGGTTTCCCCCGTGGACCTGATGAAGGCCGATTACGCCCTGAAAGATGCCCAGTCGAAGCTCAAGGGGGCCGCGGCTCGCCTGGCCGCCGGCTCCCGCGACCAGGACTTCCTCCGCGCCCAGCTCAAGCTCTACACCCTGACGGCGCCGATAACCGGCCACCTCGGCCGTGTCCTGGTGGTGCCCGGCCAGACCTTGACGGTCGGCACCCCGGTGGCCGACATTGTCGATCTCGACGAACAGATCGACGTGCTCTGCTTCGTCCCGCCCAGCCTGGCGCGCCGGCTTCAGGTGGGACAGTCGGCCATATCGGGCCCAATCGAGAAGGACCCCGCGTCGGACGAAACCGAAGCGGCGGGGCAGGTCCAGTATATCGCGGAGCAGGCCGAGCCGGAGACGGGCAACTTCGCCGTCAAGATCCGGTTCGACAACAAGGACGCTCATTTCCGCTCCAACCGCATCCTGCGCCTCCACGTCGAGACACAGCCGCCCAAGGAATGCCTTGCCTTGCCCCAGTCCGCCGTCAGCGAGGACGAGCCGACGCCGACCGTCGTCATTGTCGAGCCCAAGGTCGAGAAGGACCCGGCCACGGGCAAGGAGGAAACGTTCACCGCCGCCCGCCGTCTGCAAGCCGTCCTGGGACTACGCGACCGGGAAAAACACTTCGTCGAGATTCTGAGCCTCAGCGATCCCGACAAGGAGTCGAAGACGAAATGGCAGGGCGAGGTCAAGGACCAGCAGTTCATCGTCGAGGGCGGCCAGGGATTGCAGACCGGCGACAAGGTGAAAATGGAAGCGGAAGGGGATTGATGTTCCGTAGGCCGCTTGCGGCTTCGCAAACATTCCTGCGAAGCCGCAAGCGGTCGCCTCGCGAATGACGACATGCTCAACCTGGCCTCCAAGGCCCGACCGTACTTCGGCGCCGTGGTCCTGACCTGTGCCCTGCTGACCGGCGGCGGCATCTACAGCGCCATGCGCATGCCCAGCAGCGTCTACCCCGAGGTCAGCTTCCCGCGCATCGCCGTGGTCGCCAAGGTGCCCGACCGCGATGTGGGCACGATGGAGCTGAAGGTCACGCGGCCGCTGGAAGAGGCGGTCAGCACCGTGCTCGGTGTGGCGCAGGTACGCTCGAAGACGATCCGCGGCGGCAGCGAGCTGAGCATCGACTTCGCCCCCGGCACCGACATGAACCGGGCTATCCAGCTCACCTGGAACCGCATCAACTCCGCCCGCTCCGAGCTGCCGCCCGAAACCGCCCTGACCGTCGAGCCGATGACGCCGTCGATCTTCCCCATCATCTCGATGGTGCTGACCGGCGGCGACAACCCGGCCCAGCTGCGCGACTACGCCTTCTACCAACTCGCTCCCCGCATCAAGAAAAGCAACCCCGACATCTACCTGGCCAGCGTGGCCGGCGGCGACCTCCGCGAAATCGAGGTGATCTGCCACCCCGACGACTTGCTGGCCCACGGCCTGTCGGCCGCCGACCTGGCCGACCAGATCGGTCAGCTCACGCCGCTGCAACCGGTCGGCCGTATCGAAAACCAGCCGCTCGCCTTCCAGCTCATCGTCAGCGAGCAGGTCAAGCGTGCCGGCCAGGTCGCCGACCTGGTTCTCTCCACGCGGAAGGACCAGCCGGTGCGCGTCCGTGATGTGGCCGACGTGCAGATCCTGCACCAGGACCGGTCGATGTCGATCGGCTACGATCAGCGCGATGCCGTGGTCATCACCATTTTCCGCCGCGTGGGCGGCAACACGGTGCAGATTTCCAACGACCTCAAGGCCCTGCTGGACAAGGACACTCTGACGCTTCCGGTCGGCGCCGCCGGCAAGCTGCCGCCCCGCAACATCCAGGCGACCGTGGTCTACGACCAGGCGGTATTCGTTCAGTCCGCGGTCTTCAATGTGCGCGATGCCATCGTGGTCGGCGGGCTGTTCAGCATCCTCATTTTGATGGCCTTCCTGCGCAGCTGGCGTGCCACCCTCATCTCCGCGCTGGCGATCCCGACCACGTTGGCCATCACCTTCCTGTTCCTCCGCTGGTCCGGCGAGACGCTCAACCTGATGTCGCTGGGCGGCCTGGCCGTGGCAATTGGCCTCATCATCGACGATACCGTGGTGGTCATCGAGAATATCGCGCGACACCTGTCGCCCGCCGCTCGCGATTCATCGCTTCGCGAAACGACAGGACCGGCGAGCGCCACTCCGCAAGCGGCGGGCGATCCAGTCGACGCCGCCTCCGGCGAGATCACCGGCGCCGTCATCGGCTCGACGCTGACCACGGTGCTGGTCTTCGTGCCGCTGGCGTTCATCACCGGGGTTTACGGCCAGTTCTTCGCTTCGCTGAGCTGGGCGCTGTCGATCGCCGTTCTGGTGTCGATGGTCATCAGCCTGACGTTGGTGCCGGTGTTTGCCGCGAAGTTCCTGGCGGGCAAGCCGATGCCACAGCCGGGGCGGATCTATCGCTTTTTCGAGCACATTTACGAGTTTGGCCTGCGGCAGGCGCTGCGTCTTCCCTGGCTGACGCTGGGATTATCGCTGACGGCGATCCTTTTTGGGGCCCTTCTCTGGTTTGGCATCAGCGATCCATGGGCCACGCCGGAGCCGGGCCAGCCGCCCCCGCCGCAACTGGTCGGCCGGTTGCAAACGGGGCTGATGCCGTCCATGGACGAGGGCGCCTTTGTCTTCGACTACTGGGCTCCCACCGGCACGCCACTGGCGGAGACCGAACGCAAGGCCCGCGTGGTGGAGAAAATCCTTTCCGACCATCCCGACGTGCAGGCCTATGTCCGCCGTACCGGGGCCGAGAACGGCCTCTTTGCCACGCAGACCAGCCGCGGCGATATCCAGGTCGTCCTGCGCCCGCCGACAACGATCCCATCAGCCTGCTCACCAAGCCGCTGCGGCCCAAATGGGACGACCTGGAAAAGGAGCTGAAGGCCCGGGGCAAGACCATCGCCGCCGAGAAGGAGAACATCCGCGCCAACTACCGCCGCCGGCCGCTGCGCGACGTGATGGACGAGGTCGAGGACCAGACCAAGGACAACTTCGGCGAGCATCAGCTCAAGATCGAAACGGTCCAGATCATGCAAGACGAGCTGAGCGACCTGTCTGGTGCCAGCAAGCCGCTGGAAGTCAAGGTGTTCGGCCCGGACCAGCAGCAACTGCGCAAGCTGGCCGGCGACATTGCCGATACGATCGAGAGGAAGAAAATTCGCGGCATCAAGGAGGTCAATAGTAATGTTTACGAGGGGAACCCCGATCTCTTGATCCATCTCGACGGCGCGGTGGCGGACAAGTCCGGTCTCAAGCCGGATGCCGTCGGCCGGCAGCTCCGCGCGATCTTTCAGGGGCAGATCGCCACGCAGTCGCCCGAGTCGTCGCAGCGCATCACCGATGTCCGCGTCCGCTACCCGGACACCATCCGCTTTGGCCGCGAACCGGGCGAGGCCGGCAAGGGGTACTTCGACCGCCAGCGCCTGCTCGATCAATGGATCCTGCTGCCGGACACGAAGCTCCCGACCACGACGGTGGCCCTGGCCGGCCCCCAGCGCGCGGTGCCCCTGTACGCCCTGGGCGATGTCACGCCCGTGCGCACCCCCGACGAACAGTACCGCGAAAACCTCCGGCCCGCGATCTTCGTAACGGCGGAGCTCAACGACCAGGCAGGGTTGAACGAGGTGGTTGACAACGTCAAGCAGCTCGATGAGCAAGGACGTGGCGCTGCCCGCCGGCTACACCTGGGACGTCGGCGGGCACTACCTGAAGCAGCAGGAGGCGTTCAACAGCCTGGCCGCCGTCATGGTGGTGGCCATCCTGCTCGTCTTCATCATGCTCGCCTTCCAGTTCCAGTCGGTAGTGCTGCCGCTCCTGATCTTCCTGACGCAACCGCTGTCGCTGGTCAGCGGCCTGTTCGCCCTCTGGCTGACCAACACGCCGCTGAACGTGTCCAGCTACATGGGCGCCATCCTGTTGATCGGCCTGGACATGAAGAACGGCATCCTGCTGGTGGAATACATTCAGCAGTTGCGGAAGGAAGGCATGGAGCTACGGCCGGCGCTGCTGCTGGCGGGCGCACGCGCTTCCGCCCGATCCTGATGACCAGCCTGGCGGCAATCCTCGGCCTGTTCCCGCTGGCCCTGGGCATCGGTCCCGGAGCCCAGATGCAGCAGCCGTTGGCCATCATGGTGATCGGCGGCCTGACCGCGAACATGCTCTTCACGCGCATGGTGATCCCGGTGGGTTACCTGGTGCTGGAGCGGCGGAAGCCGTCAGTTGCGGCGCCCGTCAAGGTTTAGCCGTTTAGCCGCGGGTCGCAGACCCGCGCGGTCTGCGACCCGCGGCTAAGCGGGGCGCTCGATTGATACCACACCCGAGGAGAACTCCCATGAAACACGTTTGTGGTGCGATTGCCGCCCTGCTGTTCGCACTCACCGCACCCGCAGCCGAGCTGGAACTGGTGCAGACCATCCCGCTCAAGGGGAAGGTCGGCGGGCTCGATCATCTGGCCATCGACGCCAAGCGCGACCGCCTGTTCGTCGCCAACAAGGCCAATAACACCCTCGATATCGTCGACCTGAAGGCGGGCAAGCTGATCGAGCAGAAGCCGAACCAGACGGCTATTCAGGGGATCGCGTATGTCCCCGAATTCGACCGCATCTTCGTCGGGCTCGGCAGCAAGGGGCTGTGCAACATCTTCGACGGCGAGAGCTACAAGATTCTGAAGACGCACAGCTTCAACGACGACGCCGACAATGTTCGCTACAACCCGGTCAAGAAGGTGGTCTACGTGGCCCACGCGGAGAACGCGCTGGCCGTCATCGACGCCAAGAGCTTCGCGGTCAAAAAGCACATCAAGCTGCCCGCCGGCGCCGAGGGCTTCGCCGGCGAGGAGAAGCGCTCGCGCCTCTACCTGGTGACCCCGTCCCCGAGCCAGATTGTCGTCATCGACACCGACAGGAACCAGGTCGCCACGACCTACCCAATCAAATCGGCCGCCGGCGGCCATCCGGTTGCGCTGGACGAGACCAATCATCGCGTCTTTGTCGGCTGCCACAAAGAGCCGATGATGGTCGCCATCGACACCGAAACCGGCAAGGAGATGGCCACGGTGCCTCTGCCCGGCGATGTTGACGACCTGTTCTTCGACGGCAAGAGCAAACGGCTCTATGCCTCCTGCGGCGACGGCTTCCTCGTGGTGATGGCGCAAGACGACGCCGATCATTACAAGGTGCTGGAGAAGACGGAGACCGCCAAGGGAGCCCGTACCAGTCTCTATGTGCCGGAGACCGGCCGGGTTTACCTGGGCGTGCCGCGCCAGGAGGGGATGGAGGCCCCGGAAGTGCGCATCTACAAAACCAAGCGCTAATATCCGTTTCGCCGCCGCCCAACGGGCGGCGCTCACGGCATCGGGGTGGCACGCCCTGAGGTACTCCGAAGGGCGTGCAGTCGTGCAGCACGCCCTTCGGAGTACCTCAGAGCGTGCCACCCTTCCGCAACTACAAGACAAAGCCCTAATATCCGTTTCGCCGCCGCCCAACGGGCGGCGCTCACGGCGGCGGGGTCGACAATCCCAGCACCGGCTCACCGATGGCCCCCAGCAGATCGGACCGCGCCTGGCTGACCCCCCACAGGGCGTCGAGGTAGCTGTCCCGCGCCCGCAACAGCTTGCGGCGCACGTCGATGACGCGCAGCAGATCGGCGCTGGCATCACCGGCCTTGAACAGCCGTTCCAGGTCTTGCACCGCTTGCCGCGTGTCCGGCAAGATCTTGCTGCGAAACAGCTCCGCCCGCCGCTCCGCCGTATTGAGGCGGGCCAGCGCCGTTTCGACATCCTGCCGCACGTTGATCTCCGCTTGCCGCAGGAACAGCGACGCCTGGGCCTGTTCGGCCTCGCTTTGCAGGATTTCGCCGCGGTGCAGGTTGACCACCGGCAGCGACAGGTTGACCTGGATGCCGAACGAGTTCACTCCCGACGGGTCATAGGTGTAAATCGGCCCCACGCTGGGGTTGCCGAAACGGTTGGCCCGGGCCAGCCGTGTAGCGGCGGCGGCTTCGGCGACGGCCTCGCGCCGGGCCCGCAGGTCGGCCCGGCGGGTCAGCGCCAGCTCGGTCATCACGGCTGGGTCCCACACCTGCCGCGGCTGATCCAGCGTGCCGGCCACCTCGAACGTCCCACCCACCAGGCCCAGCACCCGGTAGAGGTCCTGGCGGGCCGAGGTCAGCGGATCGCGGGCCGCCTCCAGCAGGTCCAGGGTGTCGGTCGCTTCCGTCTCGGCGATGATGCCATCGACGGCCTTGAGCTTGGTGCCGATCAGTTCGCGCACATCCTTGACCAGTTGCTGATTGAGGCGGAGCGTTTCGTCCAGCAGCCGCAGCTTTTCCTGCCGGTAGAGGAGCGTGGCATAGGCCCGGATGACCAGAACAGCCAGCGTTTGTTCCTGATAAGCGATCTCAAATTCGGTCCGCGACAGAGCCGCCGCCGCCTCGGCCCGGCGGTGGCGGCCCTGGTGGCAGAGTTCGACTTCCCAGAGCAGGATGTGCTCGACCGGCACATTATTGGTGATGCCGCCCGACGTGGGCCCCTCGGCCCCCTGGATGCGGTTCTCCATGACGGGGTTGAAGGGATAAGTATCGGCGATGACGACTCGGGCCGCCGCAATGCCGCGCTGCTGCCGCTGGGCCGCCAGGCCGGGGTTGTTTTCCAGGGCGTAGCGGACTGCATCCTCGACGCTGAGGATGCGCGGCACCGTCGTCCCGGCCGGATACGGCATCTGCGTCTGTGCAGCAGCCGTGCTTGCCAACGCGAATAGCCCGCCAAGACAGGCGAGGCAGCGCACGGGCAGCAGCCAGCGGCCGGCGGCGTGACTCATCATGGCCTCCCGCTCCCCCTTTGCCGATTGCCCGGGAAGCTCCCGGATTGCCGACGGTATCGCCTTTCTGGTATCGACCGATCTTGCCGGGCGACTGCAATCGTTCTGGGCGGGGTGAGGTTGCGCAGTTGGCGAGCTTGTCCCAGCCCATTTGGCAGGCTATCTTGCTGGGGTGGCGATGCTGTGCGTCACACTCGCAGCATGGGGCGAATGGGCGCGGGGATTCTGCTGGCAGTTGGATTTCCGGACCTGTACGCTGATGACCAGAGTCGGGTTAGGGCATGGCGGCGCGCTCCAAGAACAAACCTATCGGCGGGAGGGCATGACGGTGTCCGTCGATCTCATCGTTTACCTCCGACGTTCGACAATGCCGACGCCTGAGGGCTGGCAACAAGCCATTCGCGACGCCGGGTTTCACGTCGAACTGGACACCGACATCGACTTGGATAAGTTCAGCGGGTTCCTCCCGTGTAAACTTCGAGGGGCCGTGTCTGGCTTCGAGTACTTCGCAGGGCGGTTGTCGGAGGCAGAGGCGGACGAATTAGGTGCGCCTGCCGGATCGGACTTCGCCGTCACCTTCGTCACGCACTCCTACCTGCGGGAGTTCGCCTGCTCGGTGGTGGCGGCCGGCGTACTGGCGCGGGCCAGCGGGGGGTTGCTGGTCGATCCCCAATCCGGTGAAACGTTCGAGGCAGCCGAAGCGGTGGACTGGGCCGCAGAGCAATTTTCGGAGGCCGAGCGCGGGTAGGATTGTCATGCGAATGGCACTAGCTTATGGGCATAAATGCTGAGCATGAGTTGCACAATTGCTGGGAAACCAGCCATTTTCAAACGCTCAAGCTCGACTGTAGGTCCTTAAGCTAGTTCTACTGTGCCCCTTTTGGGATAGTTCGTATAGTATGCCGGAACTCGCCCCATCATGGAAGATCAGTATGGAGGCACACGGATGTCCCTCTTGGAATCCCCGGAAGCGCTCGCCTTGCTCGCCGATGTGAAGGTGCCGCTGGCAGCCGTGCAGGGCGGCGTCCGCCGCTTGGCGGGGTTCATCGAACGCTATCAGCCCCTGTTCTATCGCACGGAACAACGGCACTGGGCCGAGGTCGTTCTCGAAGGCCGCCTCAGCAACCTGGAGCGCAAGACCAACGAGCCGATCGCTCGGCAAGCGGGCGTGGCACGCAAGCCGGTGCAGAAGTTCGTCGGCGCCGGCAAATGGTCCGATAGCGCCGTGTTGGGCGAGTTGCAGCGGCACGTGGCCGCAGCGTGGAGCGACGACGACGCGGTGTTGATCTTTGACGGCAGCGGCTTCGCCAAGAAAGGCGACGACTCCTGTGGCGTGGCCCGGCAGTGGTGCGGCCGCCTGGGCAAGGTCGAGAACTGTCAGGTGGGCGTGTTCACGGCCTATGCCTGTGCTCAGGGCGAGACGTTGCTGGCCGCGGATTTGTATTTGCCGCGGGAGTGGGCGGATGATCGCAAGCGGCGGGCGCAATGTTACGTGCCCACCGAGACGACGTTTCAGGAGAAATGGCGTCTGGCCTTGGGCCAATGGGAGCGTTGCCGAGCGTTGCCGCACGGCTGGGTGGCGGCCGACGACGAGTTTGGCCGGGTGACGGAGTTTCGGCAAACCTTGCGGCGTGGCGGTGAGCGTTACGTGGTGGATGTGCCGTGCAACACGCTGATCCGCGACCTGGAAGCCGAGCGGGAGATAGGGCCGTCGGGACGGCGACGGTTGCCGCCCTTCGAGCAGGTCCAGGCCTGGGCGGCGCGTCAGCCGGCGTCGGCGTGGCAGCGCCTGACGGTGCGGGCGGGTGAGAAAGGCCCCTTGGTGGTGCGTGCCCTGACGCGGTTGGTGCAAACCAAGGATGCCGACGGCTGCGTCGGTAGACCGGAACGAGTCGTGATCGTGCGTCCGGTGGATCGGGCCGGCGACGTGACCTATGCGTTGAGCAACGCCTTGTCGGGGGTAGCGTTGGCGGAGTTGGTGCGCGTCAAGGGTGAGCGGCCGCGGATCGAACAGGCATTGCAAATGGGCAAGGGTGAGGTGGGGTTGGCCCACTACGAAGTGCGCAGTTGGGTCGGCTGGTATCACCACATGACGCTGTCGCTGTTGGCCTTGTGGTTTCTGAATCTGGAGAAGTCGGTCCTCAAAAAAAAACGGTGTGGATCACCGTGCCGCAACTGCGGGTAATCTTCGCCTGGGTGCTGGAGCGTCGGCCGACGACGTTGGCAGGGATTCTCGCCGAAGTCAACACCGTGCTGCGCCGGACGGAAGAACGCGCATCTACCATTGGGTAGATGCGACCGGAGAATTCCCACCGTCTCGGCGCGCGCCAGACATATGAAAAAGGGGCACAGTAGAACTAGTGCCATTCGATTGTCAGGCCAGAGCAAAGATGGGGACCGCACGCTTACCGCCACGGGCTGAGAACGTACGCTATCGCTGCAAGTGTGGGGATTCTCTTTCATCGAGAGGTATCTATGCAGACCGAGGAAATCACGATCCGGGTGGACACAGAGGCAGCCCGCGCCTATCGCGCCGCATCGGAGCATGACCGGCAAAAGCTCGATCTGCTCCTCAGCCTGCGCCTGCACGATGCACTACACCCTTCTGGCTCACTACAGGATCTTATGCGCGAATTGAGCCGCAAGGCGCAGGAGCGCGGCCTCACGCCGGAACTCCTGGAGTCCATCCTCCATGAACGTTAGGCCGCGCTACGTCTTCGACACCAACGTGACGATCAGTGCGGCCCTGTTCGAGAAGTCTCTACCCGGGCAGGCGCTCCATGCAGCACAGAGCCGTGGCGAACTGCTGCTGTCCCGAGGAACCTTGGCCGAGCTGGCTGAGGTGCTGGGACGGAAGAAGTTCGATCGGTATCTCACGCGCGAGGAGCGCGAGGAGTTCCTGGTCAAGTTAGTGCGTGAGGCAGTCGTTGTGGAAATCACGGAAGAGATTCGCGCCTGTCGCGACGCGAAGGACGACAAGTTCTTGGAAATCGCCGTGTGTGGTGGCGGCGCCTGTGTGGTTACGGGTGACCGAGATCTTTTGGCACTCCACCCATTCCGCGGCATCCCGATCCTTTCACCGGCGCATTTCCTCGATCAGTTGGCCGGCAAGGACGCGGGCTAACAGAGTGGACGCGGATTCCAGCTACGAGACCGCGCCAAGTGCCCGCGCCGGTCGGAGCAAGTTTCAACGCGAGGCCCTAACCTCCCTTGACAGGACCGCCCCATTTATGCGACTTTATCCGCTCTAGCTTGCTACCCTCGGCGGGAAGACGGGCGTGCGACCACGGCGCCCCCTGGGAATGGATGTCCCTGGACGAGGTCAACCGGATGATCATCTGCCGAACTCCCTTCCGTATCTCCTTCTTTGGCGGCGGGACCGACTACCCCGGCTGGTATCGCCAGCATGGCGGGGCTGTGCTGGCAGCCACCATCGACAAGTACTGCTATCTGACCTGCCGCCATCTGCCGCCGTTCTTCGAGCACAAAATCCGTGTGGTTTATCGCAAAATCGAAAACTGCACGACGATCGACGAGATCAGCCATCCCGCCGTCCGCGAAACGCTGCGGTTCCTGCGCATTGACCGCGGCGTGGAGCTGCACCACGATGGCGATCTACCAGCCCGTAGCGGTATGGGCTCCAGCTCGGCCTTCACTGTCGGCCTCCTCCACGCCCTGCACGCCCTGCGCGGCGAGATGCCGACCAAGCACCAGCTGGCCCGCGAAGGGATCGCCATTGAGCAGGACGTGTTACACGAAACTGTCGGCTCGCAGGACCAGGTGATGGCGGCCTATGGCGGGCTGCGCCATGTCACCTTCCATCCGGACGGCGAAATCCTGGCTAACCCGCTGATCCTGCCGCCGGAACGGGTCGCGGAGCTCAAAGCCCATTTGATGCTCTTTTACACCGGCATTGCCCGGACCGCGGCCGACGTGGCCCGCAGCTACGTCATCGGCATCGAAACGCGGCGCCGGCAACTGCGGATCATGCGCGAACTGGTCGATGAAAGCATCGACGTGCTCGCCAGCGGCATGGACATTCGTTCGTTCGGCGACCTGTTGCACGAGGCCTGGCAGGCCAAGCGCAGCCTGAGCCCCGCGGTTTCCAACGACGAGGTGGACACGCTGTACGAGCAGGCCCGTGCGGCCGGCGCCATAGGCGGCAAACTGACCGGCGCCGGCGGCGGCGGTTTCCTCATGCTCTTCGTACCGCCCGAACACCAGCCGGCCGTTGCCGAGGCGCTCCAGGGGCGCATCCACGTCCCCTTCCAGTTTGAATCGGCCGGCAGCCAGATCATTTTCTACGAACCGGGTGTCGATTATCGCGAAGCGGAACAGGCCCGCCAGTTCCGGACCGCGCTCCCCTTCCGCGAGCTGGCCGATGTGGCCCTGGCCCGGGAGGGCGCATGAATCCCTCATCGCGGATCTATGTGGCCGGCGGCAACACGCTCCTGGGAGCGGCTCTGCGCGAGCATTTGGCCACGGCCGGTTACCACAACCTGGTTGGCACTCCGTCCGACGAGCCCGACCTGACCCTTGCCGGCCAGGTCGAGGATTTCTTCGGCGAGGCACGTCCGGAGTACGTCTTTCTGACGGCCGGCCTCTCGGGCGGCATTCGGCTCAACCGGGAGCGCCCTGCCGAGCTGATGCTGCACAACCTGCTGGTCGTGACCCATGTCCTCGACTGCGCACACCGTTACGGGGTCGAAAAACTCCTGTACCTGGCCAGCTCGTGCTGCTATCCGCGTGAAGCACCGCAGCCGCTGGCCGTGGCCTCGCTCATGGCGGGCCCGCTCGAACCGACGAATGTGGCCTATGCGATGGCGAAACTCGCGGGCTGGCAGCTCTGCGATGCCTATCGCCGCCAGTATGGCGCCCCCTTCATCACCGCAATCCCGGCCAACAGCTTCGGCCCGCACGACGATTTCGGCCCGGGCGGCGGCCACGTCATCCCGGCCCTGATCCGCCGGGCCCATGAGGCGAAACTGCGGGGCGATCCCACTCTGGTCGTCTGGGGCAGCGGCCGGCCGCGCCGTGAGTTCATCTTTGCCCAGGACCTGGCCGACGCCTGTCTCTTTGCCATGCGGCATTACCAGGGGCCCGAGCCGATCAACCTGGGCGGCGGCATCGACCTGTCGATTGCCGAGGTCGCCCGCCTGATCGCCGCCGTCGTCGACTACCGCGGCCGGCTGATCTGCGATGCGTCCCAGCCGGACGGCATGCCGCTGAAGATGCTCGATTCCGGCCCGCTGCGGTCCCTGGGCTGGCGACCCGCCGTCGATTTCGTCACCGGCCTCACGGAAACCTACGACTGGTTCCTGCACCATGTGGTCACGGAGGACCGCCACCATGCGCGAGCAACTGTATAAGTCCCTTTATCGGATCCGCAGAGTCGAAGAAGAAATCGCCCGCGTTTATCCCTCCGACAAGATCAAGAGCCCGGTCCATCTGTCAATCGGCCAGGAGGCGGTTTCCGTCGGCATCTGTGCCTCGCTCCAGCCGCAGGATGTGGTATTCGGCACCTATCGCGGCCATGCCCTCTACCTGGCCCGCGGCGGCGACCTGCGCGCGATGATTGCCGAGCTGTATGGCCGGGCCACCGGCTGTACGGGGGGCAAGGGCGGGTCGATGCACCTGATCGCTCCGCGGGTCGGCATGATGGGCACGTCGGCCGTGGTGGGCACCACCATCGCCAACGCCGTCGGCCATGCCTACGCCCTCAAGTATCGCCGCCAAGACGCCATCGTCGCCAGTTTCTTCGGCGACGGCGCCACCGAGGAAGGAGTTTGCAGCGAAAGCCTGAATTTCGCGGTCCTGAAGCAATTGCCGGTTTTTTTTGTCTGCGAGAATAACCAGTACGCCATCCACACCCATCAGAGCCGGCGCCAGGCGACGCCGGGCATCTGCGATCGCGCCTGCGCCCACGGGTTGCCCGCGGAACGCCTTAATGGCGACGACCTGCCCGATCTGGTGGCGCGGGCCCAGGACGTGGTTTCTCGAATCCGCGCCGGGCAGGGGCCGTGGTTCTTCGAGGTGATGACCTACCGCTGGCGCGAGCACGTCGGTCCCGGCGCGGACTACCACCTGGGCTATCGCAGTGAGGACGAGGTGGCCCCGGCGATGGCTAACGATCCGCTGCGCCAGCTGGCCGACCTGCTCCAGGAGGGAACGCGGCACGCTTATTGAAAAAGCGGTGGAAGCCGAAATCGCCGCCGCCTTTGCCTTCGCCGAGTCCAGTCCCTATCCGGCAGCCGAGGAACTCACGAGCGACATCTTCAAGGAGGAAGATCATGCCAAGGCTTTCCAGTTGGGCTAGCACGGCACGGACCGCCTCGGTAGCCCGAAGCGCCAGCGAGGAAGTGACCGTCGCCGAGAATCCCTCGCTGGCGCGTCGGGCTAACGAGATGCGCACGCTCTCCTACGTCGAGGCCATCCGCGAGGCCACCGACCAGGAGATGGCGCGCGACCCCGCCGTGATCCTGTTCGGGCTGGACGTGGACGATCCCAAGGCGATCCAGGGGACGGCCGGTGGACTGCTAGAAAAGTACGGCCCGGAGCGGGTCTTCGGCACGCCGCTCTCGGAGGATGCCATGACGGGCGCGGCCATCGGCATGGCCCTGGCCGGCCTGCGACCCATCCACGTCCATATCCGTATGGACTTCCTGATGCTGGCGATGAACCAGCTCGTCAATGTCGCCGCCAAGACCCGGTACATGTACGGTGGCCGGGCCGGCGTCCCGCTGGTCGTTCGCGCCATGATCGGCAAGAGCTGGGGGCAGGGAGCCCAGCACTCACAGGGGCTGCACAGCTTTTTCATGCACGTGCCGGGGATCCGAGTGGTAGCGCCCGCCACCCCCTACGATGCGAAAGGCTGCCTGATCGCCGCCATTCGCAGCGATGATCCGGTGCTGTACGTCGAACACCGCCTTTTGCACTTCCAGAAGGGGCCGGTGCCCGAGACACCCTACACGGTGGTGCCCGGCCAGGCGCGGAGCACGGCTGCCGGCGAAGACATCACCATCGTCGGTATCTCCTGGATGCAGGTCGAATGCCTGCGTGCCCAGCGTTACCTGGAGGACATCGGCATCCAGGCCGAGGTGATCGACCCGATCTGGTTGAGTCCGCTGGACATCGACACCATCGCCGAATCGGTCGAGCGGACCGGGCGCTTGCTAGTGGTCGATACGGCCTGGCTCTGCTGCGGCGCCGCCGCCGAGATAATCGCCCAGGTGGCCGAGCGCCTGCAGGGAGTGCGCGACTTGCGCCTGCGGCGTCTCGGCTTTGCGCCGACCACCTGTCCCACCACCCCGGCCCTGGAAGAGCTGTTTTACCCCAATGCCCGCACCATCGCCGCTGTCGCCCGCGACCTGGTGGAGGGCGGCCCCACCGGCTGGATGCCGGAAGAGCGTAGCGATCTCCAGAGTCTCGAATTCAAGGGACCTTTCTAATGGCAGTTAAGCATGCGCTGCGCAAAGCCGCTCCCCGGTGGCCGCTCATGCGCAACAACATCGCCCGCCAGGACCTCGATGCCGTTTGCGACCTGCTGCGCCAGGACGATCCGGTGCTGACGCAGTCCACGAACGTCCGCGCCTTCGAGGCCGAATGGTCGCACTGGCTGGGCGTGCGGCACAGCGTCTTCGTCAACAGCGGGTCGTCCGCCAATCTGCTCACCCTGGCCGCCCTCAAGGCGCTGTACGGCCCCGGCGGCGAGGTCATCGTGCCGACGATCACCTGGGTCTCCGACATCGCCGCCGTCCTCCACACCGGCTTCGATCCCGTCTTTGTGGACATCGACCCGCGCACGCTGGGCATGGACAACGAGCAGGTGCTGGAGCGGATAACTCCGCGAACGCGGGCGGTATTCCTCACGCACGTCCTGGGCTACAACGCCCTCGGGTGGCGGTTGCTGGACGAGCTGGCCCGGCGTGATATCCCCCTCCTGGAAGATGTCTGCGAATCGCACGGGGCGACTTTCGAGGGACGGCGGCTCGGCACTTTCGGCCTGGCGTCGAACTTCTCCTTCTATTACGCCCACCACCTGAGCACCATCGAAGGCGGGATGGTGTGTACGAACAACACCGACTTCTACGAAACCGTCCGCATGCTGCGCTCGCATGGGCTGGTGCGCGAGCTGGACTCGGAGAGCCGCAAGAAGGAATACGCCGACGAGTATCCCGATCTGAATCCGGAGTTCATCTTCTCCTGTCCGGCCTACAACGTGCGCGGCACGGAGATCAACGCCGTCATCGGCCGGTCGCAATTGCCCCGGTTGGATGACGGCATCCGGCAGCGCACACGGAACCTGCGCCTCTTCCTGGATCACCTTGATCCGCGCCTACCGCACCAACTTTACCGTGGAAGGAAGTAGCAACTACGCGCTGACTCTAATCCTCGGGGAACCGGACCCGGAACTGTGCGACCGGGTGATGGCCGCATTGCGGACCAATGGGATCGAGTTCCGGCGCGGCACGGCGGGGGGCGGCAACCAGGTGCGGCAACCGTATCTGCGAGCGCGGGTGGGGCCCGACGCGGGAACGAGGTATCCGCAGGCCGATCATGTGCATTTTTTCGGGTTCTACATCGGGAATTATCCATCGCTGCAAGGCGAACGGATTGTGGGGTTGTGTGAGTTGTTGAACGGACTGGTGAGGTGAATCGCGCCGCCCGCCGCGCGGCGGCTAAACGGAGTCCACGGATGGCAACACTTGATCTTGTCCTCATCAATCCCAGTAGCCGCACGCAGGTCTACCAGTCCCTGGGCAGCCGGCTGGCGGCGGTGGAGAACCCGGTCTGGGCCGGGCTGATGGCCACCTTCTGTCGCCGCCAGGGGCTGTCGGTCGAGATCATCGATGCCGAGGCGGAAGAACTGGTCCCCGCCGAGGTCGCCGAGCGCGTGCAGGAGCTGGCTCCCGTCCTGGCCGCGGTGGTGGCCTACGGACATCAGCCCTCCGCCTCGACGCAAATCATGGGCGCCTGTGGCCAGGTGTGTACGGCCATCAAGGACCTGGCCCCGGAGCAAAAGGTGGTGCTGGTCGGCGGTCATGTTGCGGCCTTGCCGGAGCGCACCCTCCTTGAGGAGGATGCCGATTTCGTGGCCGCCGGGGAAGGACTGTACACCCTGGTCGGCCTGGTTGCCGCCTTGAAGACGCCGGCCCCGGACTTCGACCGCGTGCCGGGCCTGTGGTATCGCGACGAAGGACAGCCCCGGGCCACCCCCGACCAGCCGCTGCTCGCCGATCTCGACGCCCAGATGCCCGGCGTCGCCTGGGACCTGCTGCCGATGGGCCGCTATCGCGCCCACAACTGGCACTGCCTGGGCGGCCTGGAGCGGCAGCCCTATGCCGCCCTCTACACCACGCTGGGCTGTCCCTACCACTGCTCGTTCTGCTGCATCCAGGCGCCATTCAAGAGCGGTGAGCGGGCGGCCGGCGTCAACAAAAGCACCAATACCTATCGCTACTGGAGCCCGGATACCGTTATCCAACAGATCGATCTGCTGGTCAACGGCTACGGCGTGCGCAACCTCAAGATCGCCGACGAGATGTTCGTCCTCAATCGCCGCCACGTATTGGGCCTGTGCGACCTGCTCATCCAGCGCCGCTACGATCTCAACATCTGGGCGTATACGCGCGTGGATACGATCAAGGACGGCATGCTCGACCGGCTAAAAGGGCTGGCGTCAACTGGCTGGCCGTCGGCATCGAAGCGGGAGCCGCCCGCGTCCGCGCCGACGTGGACAAAGCTTTCGACCAGGATGAGGTCTTCCGCATGATCGAGCGTGTCCGCAACGCCGGCATCAACGTCATCGGCAACTACATCTTCGGCCTGCCCGAGGACGACCTGGACACGATGCAGGCCACGCTCGACCTGGCTCTGGAGCTGAACTGCGAGTTCGCCAACTTCTATTCGGCGATGGCCTATCCCGGATCGCCGCTCTACGATCTGGCCTTGCAGCAAGGCGTTCCGCTGCCGTCGCGCTGGACAGGCTACTCGCAACATGCCCGTGACACCCTGCCGCTGCCGACTAAGTACGTCAGCGCGCGCGAAGTGCTGCGGTTCCGCGATGAGGCGTTCCAGCGCTATTACTCCGACCCGCGCTACCTGGCGATGATCGAGCGCCGGTTCGGAGTGGAGACGGTTGGCGACATCCGGCAGATGACCGGGTATCGCTTGGAACGGGACTTGCTCAATGGGATGCTGGAGGTGGCGAACACGCTGTTGCCGACGCCGGGCGAAGTCGGAACGCTGCCGTTGGACCTGGCCCTGCGCTGAATGGACCGAACCGGTCTTGACCCGCCGTCCGAACCTGAACTAGACTGTGCCCTCCCTGGACAGCACCGGCTTACGGAAGAGCAGCGGGTCGCCCACGGCCTGCACGCATCATGGAGGCGACATCATGGCGGAGCGAGTCCTTGTGACGGGGGGCCTCGGCTACCTCGGCAGCATCCTCTGCGAGCATCTGCTCGATGCCGGGTTCGAGGTATTAGCCCTCGATAATATCATGTACGGCAGGCCGGAGCAGGGGCTGTACCATTCCTGCGCCAACCCGCGGTTCGACTTCATCAAGGGGGACGTGCGCGACGAGGCACTGCTGGCTCAGGCCCTTCGCCGGGCCGATGCGATCATCCACCTGGCCGCCATCGTCGGCGCCTCGGCCTGCGACCGCGACCCGGCCCTGGCCACCAGCGTCAACCTCCTGCGCGGTGCTCACCCTCAATCGCCTGCGCAGCCCGCAGCAACTGGTCATTTTCCCGAACACGAACAGCGGCTACGGCAGCACGGCCGGCACCACGCACTGCACCGAAGAGACGCCGCTGGTGCCGATCTCGCTCTACGGCAAGACGAAGATCGAGGCGGAGCGGGCCCTGCTCGACAGCCCCAACGCCGTGGCGCTGCGGCTGGCGACCGTCTTCGGCATGTCGCCGCGGCTGCGGCTCGATCTGCTGGTCAACCACTTCGTTTATGCTGCCATTACGGATGGCTATCTGGTCCTGTTCGAGAAGGACTTCAAGCGCAACTTCGTCCACGTCCGCGACGTGGCCGACTGCATGGTCCATGTCCTGGCCCAGCGCGAACGCATGGCGGGCCGGCCCTACAATCTCGGCCTGGATACGGCCAATCTGTCGAAGGAAGAACTGGCGCTGAAGGTCAAGGAGCAGGTGCCACAGTTCTACATCCATTGCGGCGCCATCGGCCAGGACCCGGACAAGCGGAACTACATCGTCTCCAGCCGCCGGCTGCGCGAGGCCGGATTCGAAGCCCGGCGAAGCCTGGACGATGGCATCCGCGAACTGCTGAAAGGCTATCGCATGGCCGGACGGAGCCTGTTCACAAATGCCGGTTAGCCCGACGTGCCGGCAAGGGGATGACCCTTGCTGGCGCGTCGGGCTAACGGGTCATCTCCAGGGGCCGGCAAGGAAGCCACCGCCATGATCAGTGTCATCTTTTGCTCGCGGGTCAAGGACAACCCAGATTCGGCGGTCAATCGGCTGCTCGATTCGGCGGTCCGCCAGATCGCGCCGCGCGAGCGCGACCAGATCGAGTTCCTCATCAAGTATGACGATGACGACGACGAGCGTCCGCCAGACGAGTTTTTCGCTCAGTATCCATTCACCATCCGCACGTTTCAGTGGCGCGGGCGCCGGCAGGCATGGGCTGCACAACGCCCAGGAGTACCTGTTCACCCAGCACGATCCTGCGCACGCGCTTCTGCCTGATGACCGCCGACGACTTCGTGTTTACCCGTAGCGGGTTCGTCAGCGAGATTCTGAGCGTGCGCGATGAGTTCGCCATCCTCGGCCATTGCCGGCCGCCCATCGAATCGTTCGACGGCATTTACGAGAATGAGGAGGCGATTCGGCGCTGGAATGTCAGCTTCGGCCTGCTGTCGCCCGTGGTCAGTGTGCGCTCGATCGAGGTGTGCCAGAATTTCGGCTGGCAGTCGAACGTCGATAGCTGGCTTATGGGGCTGTCGGTGGTGCTTTACGATCTCTACAAGGTGGTGATCTGGCGGGCCATTCAGCCATACTACGAGCGCGGCGGCGGCTACGGGCTGGGTGACACGCCGACCTACAACAACATGGAGCTGACCGCCCAGAAGGTGCCGGCAAACAAGTACTGGTTCGAGTTGCTCCGGCGGCAGGCTCGAAACGTCTACCTGAACATGCAGCACGGCACAGATTACGGCCGGGTCGGCTGGACGCCGCACCGGGTCTGGAAGAAGGTGCGCGAGCAGCCGCTGCGGCGCCTGCCTGCGCGGGTTTGCCGTAAGGCCTGGCGCGAGTTCCGTCTGGCCCTGGCCCGGAGTCGACAAGTCCCCGGAATGGAGATCCGATGAGTCACCTGGGAATTCGCGAGCGCGTGCCGTTTCCGGAGGTCTACAAGGAGTTCCGCATGGCGCGGACGCACGG
The DNA here is from genome assembly GCA_963827935.1 of uncultured Planctomycetota bacterium. Lineage (GTDB taxonomy): Bacteria > Planctomycetota > Planctomycetia > Gemmatales > Gemmataceae > DATFNV01. The sequence continues at coordinate 300,856 of CAWHCN010000013.1, forward strand.
CCGGGTCTACGGCGTCCCGCTCTTCCTGGAGCCGGACGAAACGCTGGACCGCGGGCGGCTGCTGACGCACCCGGCAACCTTGTCGGCCGCGACGCTACCCGAGATGCAGGCGCTGATCGACAGCTACGATGGCCGCCGCTACGAGCCGATCCCCCAGGGGAGGTGCGACGGCTACGACCTGGTGCGTCACGACGGTCGGGCCTATGGCGTGCCGCGGTCGGCTGGGCCGGTCAACTTGAATCGGGAAGAGGATCGGCTACGGGCCGGCGTCATCGGCGGCGCGACGTTCGAGGAGGTGCGGCAGCGCATCCAGGCCGCTAAACAGGCCGCGCCGGTCGAGTTCGCCGGCTGGCTGCCCATTTACGAATTCTCGGGCAACTGCGGGCAGCACCCGCAGTTCACGCACACGGCCAACCCGCCGCCCGGCTACCGGTTCACCCATTCCGCTCCGGCGCGGCAAGTGCGACAATCGTGGTGGCAAAAATGTCTCAGCGGCGCGGGCCAGGCCGTGGCGCGGGCCTGGAACGGGGTCGGGCTGCTCCTGCGGCCCCTGCGCGCCTGGTTCGGTCGGGCCCCGGCACATCGCCGCGCGCGCGGCTCCAGGCCCTGACAGCCATGCTGCGCCTGTTTGTCTCCCTCCTATGGCATGGTGCGGGGCTCCTGCCCACGCTGCGGTTCCTCCGCTCCCGGCATTTCCAGTCGCAGGTACTGCTGGCGGACTCGCCGGGCCTGGTCTTCCTGACCAGCATGCCCTACACCTACGGTCAGAACCCGTGGATCATCGAAATCGAGGATCCAACGACCCTCTTTTATCCCCTGATCCACAACGGCCGGACCTCAGACCTCCGCCTCAGGGAATCGCCTTATTTCCCCATCGTGAAGACGCTGCTCGAAGCGGAACAGTGCAAGGGGATCGTCACGCACATGCGTTCGACGGCCGAACTGGTGCCTGTTCTCTTTGGCAGCGACGTGATCGCCCGGAAGGTGTCTTACGCTCCGCTCGGCGTCCCGCTGCCCCGCCGCTGGCAGCGCCACGACGAGGATCCGGAGGAAATCCTCCTTCTCTTCATCAATTCCTGGTGCCAGGTGCCGGAGAATTTCTATGTCCGCGGCGGGCTGGACATTCTGGAAGCGTTCGCCATTCTGCACGAACGCTATCCGCAATTGCGGCTGACGCTGCGGACCGCCCTGCCGGCCCTGGACAACCATTACCACCGCATCCTCGAAAAGGGATGGGTGCGGGTGATGAATCGGTTCCTTTCGGCCGAGGAAATGGCGGACCTGCACGCTTCCAGTCACATCTTCCTGCTGCCGGCGGCCCGCGTGCACATCGTGTCGCTCTTGCAAGCGATGTCCTACGGCCTGGCGGTGGTTGCCTCCGATGGCTGGGGAATTGAGGAATATCTGGAGAACGAACGAAACGGCCTGGTCGTGAAAGGCCGCTATGGCAAGGCGTCCTGGGCGGACCACGACGCGGGCCTGCTCCGGGAGGATTACGAGCCGATGTACACGGCCGATCCGGAGGTGGTCCAGGGACTGGTAGACGCCGTCTCGCGCCTGGTCGAGGATCGCCTGTTGCGGCAGCGCCTGGGCCGGGCCGCCCGGCGCGATGTGGAAACGCTGTATACCCCGGAGCGCTGGAACCAGGGACTCAAGGAGGCGCTGGATCGGGCCCTGGGGCGGGAAGATCACGCGAGCGCCGCTGCCGATGTTCAGCAAGCGATTCAGCCGGATTCCGAACTAAATCACTGCGCGAAGTAGCCATTTCAGCCCGCGGCGCAGGCCGGGGATGCGACTGCTCAGCGCGTTGATCCGGTCGGCTAGCCGGTAGCGCAACAGTGCCCGCCGGGCCTGGAGCGTCGTCTTATCCTGGACTAGGTCATCGCAGCGCTGTTGCAGGCGGGCCAGGGCCCTCCAGAGCGCCTCCCGCTCGGCGGCCCACTCTCGGTCCCGGCTTTGAAAGCCCTCATCGGGCTCCGCGGCCTGCTGCCAGACAAGATGCTCGGGCAAAAGATTGACGTGCCGGCCCGTGTTGACGAGCTTGAAGAAGGCCGACCAGTCCTGTCCCCAGAAATCGGGCCCATCGTCAAAGCCGCCGGCCGCGCGAGAATCGTCGGTGCGGAAGAGAGCGGGACCGGCGACGGTGAGTAAACCCGCCGGCCCTTGGGACCGCGTCGCCAGGTAACAAGCCACGGCGCTTGCGCGGGCATGGCTGTGCATTCGCGCCGAACAGGCGTTCCACCATGTCCGAGGAGGCTCGCTGACCGGCCTCCAGCGGGATGAAGTAGCTGCCGTGCGCCTCGGCCAAGCCGCGGTTGCGGGCGGCTGCCGTTCCTGCTCGCGCCTGATGGAAGAAACGGTAGTCGGGAAATCGGGCTGCGAGTGCCGTGAGCGATCCCGGCGCCGCCGAACCGTCGTCGATGACCAGCACCTCCAGGCGGGAATGCGATTGCTCGGTGAGCGACGCGAGGGTCGCCGCCAGGCCCCTGGCCTGGTTGCGATGGACAACGCAGACGGTCACTAGGGCACCCTGGGGGTCCGTGCCGCGATCGGCCTGGTCCGTTCGCGCCGATTCCAGGGCCGGCAGGAGCGGCACGCCGTTGGCTAGGCAGTCGAGCACGGCCAGCGGCGGCAGCGGCGTGTAGGTGCTACCAGCGGTGCGCCGGTTCTGGGACACCTTGATGTCGATCGCGTGAAGCGGCACCCGGTCGCCGATGCGCTCCAGGAAGATGCCATCCGCGTGCTCCTCGGTCTCACGGGACTCGGGCCAGTACTCGTCATCGGGAAAGCGCTTCAGCAGGTCCGCCTTGTGGCACAACTGGAGGTAATCCACATGCCCGTCCAGCGGCGCTCCGCCGCAACAGCGGCCGCCTGGCCGCATGGCTCGCCGTTCCCCGATGATGGCGTGCCAGCCGTTGGGATAGATGACCCCCAGGTCCTGCGAGGCAACCATCGCCTCGGCCTCGGGATGGTTGCGGGCATAGGAGACGAATGTCTCGAAGGCACCGGGATAAAGGACATCGTCATCGCAGAGGTACATGATCAGGTCGCCGGTCACCAGCCCGCGGCGAAAGCATTCGTTGAAGCACCACGGGGCCATCGCCCGGCTGCGGCGCGTTTGACTCGTTTCACCGGAGCGGACGAACTTGATCCGCGGGTCCGTCCGCCAGGCGAAGCGGTCGTAATAGCCCGCGTCGTACAGTACCCCGCTATCGACGACGATCGCTTCCCACGATGGGAACGTCTGGCGGACAATGCTGCCGATCGCCTCGTGGGCCAGTTCCGGCTTGTTGTGACAGACACAAAGGCAGGAGACACGCATGGTAAACCCGGGTGTTCATTGGATCAGGGGCCTCACGGTGCAGTGGCAGCCTCGGCCTTGTGCCGGCGCGGGCGGCGCACAGCCGCTTCGGGTCGCGGCTCGGCTGGCCCCTGGACCGACTCCTTGTAGGCGTCGATGGCGTCGTCGATGGGTCCATCGACACAGACCCGGCCGTGGTCCAGCCAGATGCCGCGATCACACAGCCGGCGCAGCGACTCCAGGTCGTGGCTGACAATGACGGCCAGCTGGGCCTGCGACATCATTTCGCGCATGCGCTGCCGGGCCTTGGTCTGAAACGCCATGTCGCCGACGCTCAGCACCTCGTCGATCAGCAGCACCTCGGGCTCGACGGCGGTCGCGATCGAAAAGGCCAGGCGCACCAGCATGCCGGCCGAGTAGTAACGCACCGGCATGTTGAGGAAATCGCCCAGTTCCGAGAATTCGGCAATCGACTCGACCTTGGCATTCACGCTGCGGCGTGTCTCGCCCTGGAGATAACTGCGGTAGTAAATGTTCTCCCAGCCGGTCGCCTCTTGCTCGAAGCCCAGGCTGATATCGAACAGCGATGAAATCTGTCCGCGCACCCGGCGGCGGCCGCGCGTGGGCAGATAGATGCCCGCCAGCAGCTTCAGCAGCGTGCTTTTCCCCGCGCCGTTGTGCCCGATAACGCCGAGCCGCTCGCCCGCGCCGACTTCCAGGGTCACGTCTTGCAGGGCGCGGACTTCCATCATCGCCGGGACCGGCCGCAGGAACAGGCCGCGGCACAGGTATTCCTTCAGCGTCAGGCGCCCCTGTTGCTGGCGAACCCGAAACGTGAGGCAAACGCGATCCAGGTCGATCCGTGGCATGAATCCGTTCTCCAGGGATATCCTCGGGGGCTAATCCAGATCTCTAACCACAAGAACACAAGAGCACAAAGAAGAGATAAGATGGGGGGGAAGCGTGTGTTGTGGGGATTGGGGTTAGTTTGGGTTTTTTGTGCTTTTGTGTTTTGTGGTTAGAGATTGGTTAGCGGGATATTGGAGAAGGTAGGCCGATGATGGATGCGTTGCTGTGGGTGCGCGAGGGGTGAGCGAGGTGTGCGCGGTGTTGCGGGGTGGGATGATGGAGGGGGTGGGGGGGGGGGGGGGTTGGGAGGGGGGGTGGGGTGTGGGGGTTTTTGGTGGGGTTGGTTTTTTGTTGTTGATTGAGTTGGGTTTGGTGTGAGAGGTGATGGGTGGGAGTATTTTTATTATGGTGGTTATCTGTAGGGTGAGATGTGTGTTGTGTGTTTGTTTTGGTGGTGTTGTTTGTTGTTTTTTTGGTTTTGGTTTTTTTTTTTACATGCCGGTCGAGTAGTAACGCACCGGCATGTTGAGGAAATCGCCCAGTTCCGAGAATTCGGCAATCGACTCGACCTTGGCATTCACGCTGCGGCGTGTCTCGCTCTGGAGATAACTGCGGTAGTAAATGTTCTCCCAGCCGGTCGCCTCTTGCTCGAAGCCCAGGCTGATATCGAACAGCGATGAAATCTGTCCGCGCACCCGGCGGCGGCCGCGCGTGGGCAGATAGATGCCCGCCAGCAGCTTCAGCAGCGTGCTTTTCCCCGCGCCGTTGTGCCCGATAACGCCGAGCCGCTCGCCCGCGCCGACTTCCAGGGTCACGTCTTGCAGGGCGCGGACTTCCATCATCGCCGGGACCGGCCGCAGGAACAGGCCGCGGCACAGGTATTCCTTCAGCGTCAGGCGCCCCTGTTGCTGGCGAACCCGAAACGTGAGGCAAACGCGATCCAGGTCGATCCGTGGCATGAATCCGTTCTCCAGGGATATCCTCGGGGGCTAATCCAGATCTCTAACCACAAAGAACACAAAGAGCACAAAGAAGAGAAGGCCCAGAAACATAAGCCGGGCCAGAATCCCCGGGCAGGGTAGACACACAGCTGGCTCCGCCCGCCGCAATGTCTTGTAATTTCGTCTTCTTTGTGTTCTTTGTGTCCTTTGTGGTGAGAAATTCGGGCTAACGCCCCTGTTCGCACGCGGTTACCGCACGGCCACCGCCCGTGCCTCCGCTTCATCCAGGGTGTAGCCGCGGGTGAGCGATTCGTAGTGCAGCAGCCGCGCGTGCGGCGTCACGACGACAAGTCGGCCCTCCGCCCGCACCCGGCGGCACAGGTCCACGTCGCCGAAGGTCACGCTCAGGCGCTCGTCGAATCCGCCCAGGGCCAGGAATTGCTCGCGGCGCATCATCAAGCAGGCAGCCGTGACCGCGGGCACGGCACGCGCCTGGCGTAGCTCTCCCTGCAGGCCCTCCCAGTCGCCGGGCCGGCCGCGGTAGACGTGAACCCAACGGCCGTCACGGTGTGGAAAGATGCCGGCATGTTGCAGCGTGCGGTCGGGATACAGCAGCGTTGCCCCCACAACACCAACTTCCGGGTGGCGTTCGATCAGCAGCAGGCGCTCGAGCCAGTCCGTCGTGAGCACCTCGGTATCGTTGTTGAGGAACAGCAGGTGGTCGCCGGTCGCTCGATTGGCCCCCGCGTTGCACAGGCGAGAGAAGTTGAACGGGCCGGGACAATCGACCACGCGGACCCGGCGGCGGCCCTCAAGGTGCCAGAGGTAGCGCTGCGTGCGCGCTTCTTCGCTGCCGTTGTTCACAAGGACGATTTCCAGGCGCCGGTAGCTGCTGCCTCGCAAGCTGGCCAGGCAGTTGCGCAGCAGCTCCAAGCGATCCTTGAACGGGATGATGATGCTGACCCGGCCGAAGGGTCGGCCCGGCGTTTCGTGCAGCGGCTGAAAGGGCCAGGGGAGAAGGCCGGCCGTCAGGTCGGGCGGCGGCGTCATCAACCAGTGCGTCATGCGGCGCACCAGCTGGAACGCCGGCCACAACCCCCAGCGCCGTGCCCGGGCCAGCTCCACCTCGAGGTGCTCGGCCCGCTGCCACGCCTGGTGATAGCGTTGGTTGAGCAGGTGGATCAATTCTCGGTGGCTGTCGCGGCTCCTCCGGCGCGGCGGCTCCTGAGGTGAGGGGTACCCAGACATGACCCGCGTGCTCCTCCTTGGCGCCCGGATCGGCGGTCGGCCACGCGGCAGATGGTAACCGCCCGGCCGGCCCTGGGTCAACAGCGAGTCAGGTCATCCCTCGGCACCCCTTACTCCAGTTCCCCCAGGCACCACTTGAGCAAGCGCTGTTCGCGCTCGTCCTTGGCCGCCTTGAGGGCGAGCGTCACGTTCGGTTTGGCCGCGGCGGCGGCCGCGCCCATGTAGCCCAGGGCTACGGCGGCCCGTTCGCGCGACGCCCGATCGCCGCTCGCCAGGGCCGGGGTGATGACAGCGAGCACCTCGTCCGGATAGCGTGCCAGCAGCTTGTAACCCCACGAGGGAACCGGGCCCGCCGTGTCGGCCAGGATGCGCTTGGCCAGTGACCAGGGCCACCGGCTTCAGGTGGTCCCCCACTTCCCGGACGAACGATTCGAGGATGAGCTGCCCGGGGTCGATGCCGTTTCCCATGCCAAAACCGACGCGGGGCAGTTCGGTGCCGGGGTTGATGACCCAGGCCGTTATTTCCTTCAACCACATGTTGCGGATGCGGGCGCTGCGGACGGCGGGGATAGCATCGTGGGCCACCGGGCCGAGCAGCGCCAGGTAAATCAGCATGTTGTAGCCATCGATTTCGGAAGCGGTGGGCAGCTCGCGGATCATGAACTGGGCGGCCGGTGCCGCGTCGTCCCCACCGATCTGAGCCATGGCGCGGACGGCGGCCCAGCGTTCGGTGGCAGCCTCGGCGGAGAGCATTTTCGCCAGGCCCTTCAACGAAGGCCGTGCGGCCGGCCCCATGCGGCCCAGGGCGTCGGCGGCATCGATGGCCGTCTCCCGCGTCCCAAGGAGGACCGTAACGGCCTCGCGTGCTGGGCTGGCCGCCGGGCCAAGCGTGGCGATGGCCTGGAGCGCCGTGCGGCGCACCAGCGAGTCGGCATCGCTCAGCAGCCTGGCCAGCGGCGTCGCCAGTGGGGCCGCCGACGCTCCGGCCAGGCCCGTGGCCCGCGCAGCTCGGCGGCGTGTGCCCGCGTCGTCGCTGGCCAGCCCCTTGGCCAGTGCCTCGGTTGCCGCCGTGTCCCGAGGCTTGATGCGCAGGAGGGCCGCAGCGGCGGCGAAGCGCACCAGCGAATTCTCATCACCGAGCCGTTTGGCCAGGTCGCCGGCAGCATCGGCCGCCGCCGCGCCCAGCGAACCCAGGTCGGCGGCACTTTCCGCGCGGACCAGGGCGTCGTCGGCCCGCAATTTCTCTCGCAGGCCGGGCACATCCTCCCGGCCGGCCTGTCCCTGGCCCACGACATACGCCGCATTCGCGCCGACCGCCATCGCCACATCCGGCATTCGCAGACTGGCCCGGATGCGCTCGACCTTCACCAATCCCGGCAGGCTGGCCCGGTTCAGCGCCAGGTCGAAGCTGGCCCCTTCACGGTCGGCCCCATGCGGCAAGGCGGTGATAACGGCTGTCTTGCCGGTGACCAGCCGCGGAATCGCCGCGGCCAACCGCGACACGGTGCCGTAATAGGCCAGCGGCAGGTCCGGACGCGAGACACCGATCCGCCACCAGCCGTCGTCCGCAGCATGAATCTGGTACCACCCCTCCCCCACGCAGACCAGGCCGGTGCGACCGGTCAAAAAGATCAGGCAACGGGCTGCGGGCTCGGCCCATTCCAGGATGGCCCGGTCCGGCCCCGCTTCGTTTTCGCGCACCAGGGCCTGCTTGATGGGGTCCGCCCCGCTCTGGCCCTTGAGGTCGCGGACCTTCTTCAGAATGACCGCGCCCCGTTCGCGGTTGAAGCGATCGACCTCGGCCACGGTGATCGTCTGCGATTCCCGGACGATCTTGCCCAGCGTCGGCGCCAGGTCCACATAGGCGTGTACCGGCGCCACGGTCGACAGTGACCAGGCAGCGGCGAGGACCAATCCCGTCGCGTATCGAACCATGACCATCGCCTCATTATTCCCGTAGGACGGAGCGGTGCTCCGTCCGGGGAGGGCACGCTCTTCCAGGACGGAGCACCGCTCCGTCCGATGCCATCATTCTTGGACGACTCCCTAATCCAGATAGCCCAGGCTCACCAGGACGGCTTCCTGTTTTGTGGTGAGCATTTTCAGGAGGTCCTTTTGGGCGGCCTCCAGGTCGGTGCGGGCCTTTTGACGCGCCTTGCGGACGGCCGCCACTTTCTCCTCGATGTCCGCCTTGGACGCTTTGCCGTCGTCGAGCACCGACTTCAGCTCACCCTGTGCCTGGGCGATGACGTTGCCGCCCCCAGGCCCTCCAAAGCCGCCAGGCCCGCCGGGCATCCGGTTATCGGGTGTCAAAACCTGGCGGGCGCTGATGACCTTCTGGAGCTTGGGGCCAATGACCTTCCATTCCTCATCGCTGGCGTCCATCTGTTTCTGCACGTCCTCAAGTCGGGCGGGTCCAAAGCCGCCGGGAGGCCCAAAGCCGCCGGGAGGCCCGAAGCCGCCGCCAAAGCCCCCCGGGGGCCCGAAGCCGCCACCAAACCCGCCGGGAGGGCCAAAGCCGCCGCCGGGGCCGGCCGGCGTCTCCTGCAGCGTTTTCTTTTGTTCCGAGGTGAGAATCTTGGCCAGCCGGGCATCCACTTCCTTCTGGAGGTCGGCGAGCTGCTTTTTCTGGTCGGCGGTCAGCTTAAGCTGCTCCTGCACGGCCGGGGCCATCACCTGTCCCGGCTTGGGAGGTTGAAACCCACCGCCGGGGAACCCGCCGCCGGGCGGTCCGCCGGGGAAGCCGCCGGGCTGGGCCAGGACCGCGGAAACAGCCAGCAAGACTGCCAGTCCGCTGGTCAGGATCGAACGTTGCAACATGGCTCGTCCTTTTGGGTTAAGGCCATCCACCGGGCCGGAGCAGCCACGATCTTTGCGCGATCTTCTTATTGGAACCTGTCGGAACCGGCACCGCCATGCCGCCGCGCACGGCCGCGTTTTCCGCACGGAGATGCTTCAAGGATGCAGCTGAGGAAGTGAATCGGCGAGCGGGGGGCGTCAGCCCCCCGGTTCATCCAGACGCTCTTAGCCAAAGAGGAGCATTACGCCCCAGGGGGGCGTCTTCACGAACTGGCAGCCGATTTCGTAGCCGTTCCGCTCGCGCTTGCAGTTGCACACCGATGCCTGTACCCACGGCATGCCCGGGGGCGACTGGCGCGGCTTGATGCTCAGCACCGTCCCCTCCACCAGCGCGTCGTTCAAGAGCAGGCACAAGCCGCCCATCGATCGGTCGATGACCCAGCCGCGCACCGGTTCCTGCTTGGCGTCGGCGTCGCTAATGAGGACTTCGAGGTGATTGCCCTTGCGGCGCACACTGCCGCGGCGTTCGGTGATGCTGCCGTGGTCGAACGGATCGTGTACGGGCCCGTCGGCGGCGAGGGGCCCATCGGCGGCGACGGGCGCGGGGCGGCGAATTCGCCGGCGGGCCAGGAGATGCCGGCCCACGAACAGCGCCACAAGCGCTGCCAACAGGCCGGCCGCCGGGATCACCCACACTTCCCAGGGCGGCGGATCGGGGTCGAGGAAGGAAGGCAGCATCATGGCAACACGGGGCTGGGACAAGGGCGGGCGAACACCTTGGCGCAACCCTAGCACGCACCAGGCACCGGAGCAACCGTCAGATCCACAGCCGGACCCGGTCACGCAGGCTCGCCGGCAAGCGCGGCTCGACCACGCGACGCACCTCCTGCGGATGGTAGCGCGTGCTGAAATGTGCGCAGATGATTAGCTCGTTCTGGAAGCGGTCGGCCCGCTCCAGAAGATCGTCCAGGTGCATGTGGCCGAACTTGTGGATTTTCTCGCGGCGGTGATTGGGCCGCACAAAACTCAGCTCCGTAATCAAGATCTTGGCCCGAAAAACGTCCGGACAGGCATCGAGGCCGGCCGGGCTGGTGTCGCCGGTGTAGGCCAGCAGCGGCGTGCGCACCTCGCGCGTCACCGCCACGCCCGACTGCCGCAGGTCGCGAATTTGCTCCCCCGCCAGGCCGTGGTACTCCTCCTTCAGCTTGAAGCGCCGCTCGAAAACGATGTAACCCAGCGACGGGATGGTGTGCGTGGTGGCGAACGGCACGATCAGGTGCTCGCGCGACAACTCGATCTCCTGGCCCGCCGTGGCCCCGCGCAGATCGCACACCTGCCGGCCGCGATCGAGGCGCTGCATGATGAGCAGCAGTTTGTGAACGTCGTCCACCGCGGGAGCCGGGACGTAAACCACGGGCGGCTCCATCTTCATCATGCGGCGGCGGGCGACGTAGACCGGCAGAGCGGCCACGTGGTCCAGGTGCGTGTGCGTCATCAGCCAGGTCGGCGTCCCCATGAAGTCCCACGGCTGAGCGCCCAGGTCGAACCCGATCTTTAACTCCGGCACCCGCCAGTACGACTGCACCGCAGCCCGGGAATACCCCTCGATGGTCAGACCGGCATGCTGGGCGGACAGGTAGGGAGCGTTATCGACCATGACGGAGCGAACCCCGGACAGCGCAGCCCACGAGGGGGTGGCCGCAATCCCTCCACTATAGAGATATAAGGACACGAAACCAAGCCGATGGGTTCTCGCGGGCTTGGGGATGACTTACCCAACCGCCCGGATCACTCCCCCTTCGCTCTCGGCGCCCACCAGGCCCACAGCGCACCTTGCCCCGTCTTCAAGTTCGTGATCCGCGTTTCCTTCTTGTCCTCCAGCCGCATCACGAACAGTTGCCGGACGCCGTCGCGCTTTGACCCGTAGGCCAGCCACTGGCCGTCGGGTGAGGGCTGCGGGTGATAGTGCAGCGTGCCGGCGGGCGTGTCGGTCAGCTGCTGGCTTTTGCCGTCGAGCGTGGCGCGGAACAGTTCGATGCGGCGGCCGACCTGGGCGGTGTAGAAGATCGAACGGCCGTCGGTGGCCCAGGCCGGCACGTCGCTGCTGCCGCCGTGGAAGTCGGGCACGTCCAGGAACTCGACAACGCCCCGGTAACCGCCGCGGTCCGCCAGCTTCCTCAGGCCGGTGCCGTCGGCCCGGACCAGGTGCGGATGGCAGTTGTAATGCTCGCCCGACAGGAAGACCAGCCAGGCGCTGTCAGGCGACCACTGCGGCACGAAGTTGAACGGCTGCCCGGTCTTGACCTGTTGGGCGTGCGAGCCGTCGGCATCGGCGACGTAGACCTGGTAGCTCTTGTGATAGGCGATGCGTTTGCCGTCCGGCGAGGCGCTGAAGCCATAGGCGAACTCCTTCGAGTCCTTGGTCAGGTCGCGCTTGTTCTTGCCGTCGCGGTCCATGCGGAAGGGGTGCGAGTTGCCGTCGATCAGGGCCTGGAAACCGAGCTTGGTCGGGTCGCCGGGCCAAAAGAACAGGCCGCTGTTGTAGAAGCTGACCCGCTCGATGGCGGTCAGATTGGTCGCCTGGCCGCTGGCGAGGTCCACCAGGGTGCAGTCAATCAGCCAGCCGTCGGCGGTGTAGCGGAAGGTCTTGTGCTCCTCTTCCCAGCGGGCGTTTTCGGGGCTCTCCCAGCCGCGGTTGATGATGGCCAGCTTGCCGTCGGGCGACCAGCCGGCGAACTGGGTCGAGGTATCGGGCTGGCGGGTCAGCTCCTCGGCCAGGGCCCGTCGGCCGGTGCCGTCGACACGGACGACGACGGCCCGCATGGTGGTCACGTTGGCGTGCCGTCCGCCGGGAAGATTGGTCCGCAGCTCGGTGTAGCCGATCAGCGGAGGTTTCGGCGTCTCGGCGGCGGCCGACAGCACCTGGGCCAGGCCGACGGTGCCGGCAACGCCGACGCGCAGCAGGTCGCGGCGGGAGGGAGCGGACAACACTGGGGTGATGGGGGCACTGAGCATGGTAGCCACACTCCTGTAGATGCGGTTCGGGCGAGTACCGAATACGATACAGCGCAGGACCCGTCTGAGGCGATGGACGAGCATCTGAAGCCCCAGCGGGAGCGGATGGTCTGGCGGCGCCGCGGCAATGTGCTGTTCCTCACGGACCGCGCCGCGCCGAGGAATTGCCCCGGGACGAGGAGATATTTGCTGCCCCGCGACCGACCGATCGCGCATTGATCGCCCTGTTCGAAATGCTTGAAAGCAGCGGACACGACTAGATGGTCTGGGGATCAACGGCGACAATGCCGAGTCGCCCATAGCGAGCGAAGTCGGCGGTGTTGAGCGTCAGGATGTGAGTCACTGCGTGGACCTGCATCGTGGCGACCAGGCGGGCATCGTACACCTTCACGCCAGAGACGCCAAAGGCCACGACCAGTTGTCGCCACTCCGGATAGATGGCAGGATCATCAGGAAGAAGCCGGACGACGCGCTCAGCAACGCGGAGCAAGCGGTCGGTCTCTACCAGGGACCAGCCCATGCCGTTGTGGGCTGCAGGCCGGGTGGCCACGTTCCAGAATTCGGCGAAATCCTGCGACGATGGCCTGAAGAAGTGTCCCGCCGCTCGCAGTTTCCGTAAGGCGCCACGCATCACCGGGTGGAGCGGATGGGTTCGATCCACCAAACGCAGCAGGATGTTGGTATCGGCGAGGTAAACCACTTATGGATGATCCTGGTAGATCTCCTCACGGGTAAGCGGGATGTTCTTCGCTTGGCTGCCCGCCCTTCGACACGCGGCAGTCCCCTCCTCCGCCAGCTGGTCCGCAAGCGTCTCAAATTCCTCGTTAGTCAACGGCCGCTCGGGGTCATCGTCCACGTCGAACCACGTCGGCTGCACGATCCGGCGTCGTCGCACTGCCTCCTGATAGAGCGGTTTCAGCAGGTACCGCATCGCGTCCCCGTCGAATCCCTGGCCGATGAGCGCGTTAACCGTCCCCTCGACTCCACTGAAGGCGACGAGCGTCTCCAGAATGTGCTGCGCATCAGTCCCGGCCCTGGCTCGCTTTTCCTCGCTCCATTCCGCCTGTTTGTCAGCAAGCACCTTATCGACAATCCCCGGCTCCGGGTGTGTGTCGCGATGAGCCATCGAATTCTCTCCTTCGCTACTGGCCTTCTCCCTTTCCATCCATCCGTTAGACTACCCGGCAGTCGCGGTCGCGCCAAGGAAGGCGGGCGAGCGGATTCCGTATCGTGCTGGCGCCAACGAACCCCCGGCGCCGCCCGTTCTCTCACGGCGGGGACGCCGCGCAAGCGGCCACGGTTGTCCCGTTCTCGCTGGCATCGCCCCGATTCCAGGAGGCTCTGCGATGGCAAAAATGAGTGCAATTCTCCTGCTCGTCGCCGCGGCGGCGCTGGCCCCGCTGAGCGGGGCTTACGGCGGCGACTCGGCCGTCGAGGCCAAGCGCGCCCAGGAGGTGCGCAAGAAACTGGCGGCGACCGTCGTTTTCGGCGGCATCGACGATCCCGAAACCAAGCTGGATGACGCCCTGGGGTTTCTTGACAAAACCTACGACCTCAAATTCGAGATCAATGAGCAGGCGTTCAAGGATGAAATGTTTGAAGGCATCGCCGACCAGGCGATCCGGAAGGCACTTCCCAAGATGAGTAATGTTTCCCTGGAGACGGCCCTGCGTCGAATACTCTCGCGTATCCAGGCGCCTTCCGGGACCACATTTGTCGTGCGCGGCGGCGTGATCGAGATCACCACCGGCCGATACGCATCCCCCTCGCAATGGCGGCGCCCTGAACCAACGGTCACACAGGACAGCGATGTGCCTGTGGTTCCCGCGCCGCAAACCTCGGTCGCCTTCGACAAGCGCGAGCTGCGCGACGCACTTCAGGAAATCGCGGATGCCACGGGGGTCAATGTCCTCGTAGATTCCCGGGTGCAGGAGAAGGGGAAAACCCCGATCACGGCCAGTCTCCAGAACGTGGACGTTGATACCGTCTTCAAACTGCTTGCCGATATGGCGGGCTTGCAGACTGTGCTGGTGGGCGATGTCTTTTATGTGACCACCAAGGAGAATGCGGAGGTTCTTCGCAAGGAACAGGAGAAGAGTCGAGTGAAGAAAGTCAAGGAAGCGCAGGCCGCCAAGCGCGGCCCCGCCGCAAAGTAGCGATCCGCCTCCATAGGCCGTTACATTGTCAAAGTTCTCCCTCCCTTTCGTCCCCGGAAGCCTAACCATGCCAGTCCGCCTCGGCCGATCCGCGATCTTGTTCGCCCTGTTCGCCGCCGGTGCCCTCGGGGTGTCCGGGGCGCCGCCGGAAGCCGCCCCAGCGCCCAAGCCGACACCGCCGCCAGAATCGCCGGCACTCACCCTCTTCAAGCCGCGCGTGTTCTCTGGATTCGATGACCCGGCGAGCCCGCTCGATGACGCGCTGGACTACTTAACGCGAGTCTACGGCGTCACCTTCGAAGTCAACGAGCGTGCCTTCCGCGATGAGCAGGTGGAGGACGTGTCAAAGAAGCCGGTGGGTGGGATTCCGAGGCTGCCCGCCGCCAGTCTCGATCGCGTCCTGCGCAAGGTGCTCGCCAAATTGCCGGTCCAGTCCGGGGCGGTGTACATGCTGCGGGCCGATCACATCGAGATCACCACGCGGCGGATGCAGATCGATGAGGTCTGGGGCCTTTACCCGGGGCCGTACCTGCCGCTGGTTCATGCGGACATCGACAATCGGCCGCTGAGCGAGGCGCTGCGGGGCCTCGCTGACCAGTCCGGCATCAGCATCGTCGTCGATGCCCGCGCCGCCGACCGGGCCAAGACCGCCGTCTCGGCCACCTTCCAGAACCTGCCACTCGACACCGCCGTGCGCACCCTGGCCGACATGGCGGGGCTCAAGACCACCCTCAACGACAACGTGCTCTATGTCAGTACCGAGGAGCGCACTGTCATGGCTGCCGCTCCGGGGGAGGCGCTCTCCGTGGGGGGCGTGATGTCGACTCCCGCCCAGGTGGCCCTGACCGCGACGGTCCGAGCCACCACATTCGACAAGCGGCCGCTGAACGAGGCGCTTCAGGACGTGCTGAAGACAACCGGCATGAAGCTGGTGGTGGACACGGCCCGCACCGGCGAAAAGAGCAAGGCACCCGTCAGCGCCACGCTGGACGGCACCACCGTGGAGGCCGCCATCCGCCTGCTGGCGGACATGGCCGACCTGCGGCCGGTGGTTTACGACAACGTGGTCTATCTGACCACGAAGGAGAATGCGGCTGCATTCCTCAAGGCCGCGCCGCCGGACCGCGGGCCACAACTGAATAGCGGGCTGGGCGGCGGCGCCGGTGCCCTGGGAGCCCTCGGTGGTGTTACTGGGTTCAGCGGCACCAGTGGCATTGGCGGGCTCGGCGGCGTCGGTGGCTTTGGCGGGGGATTCGGCCCCAACCCGCGGTAACGGCAATACCTTGATCCGATCATTCCCTCCCGCCCAAGGAGTTTTCCCCATGCTTCGTCGTCTCCTACTTCTCGCCGCCGTGCCCGTCATCGCCGCGGTAGCGTTCGCGTGGTCGGCGGCCGCCGATAAGCCGCAACCCCAACCGGCCGCTCGGCCGGAACCGACCGTCGCCAGCCGGCTCGCGCAACGCATTGACTTCCCAGGCATCGACGATCCCGAAACGAAACTCGACGATGCGCTGGCCTTGCTCACCAAGCAGTCCGGTCTGACTTTCGATGTGAACGAGACCGCCTTTCGCAACGACATGATCGAGAAACCGCTCGAGCAGAAGGTCGGCACCATCTCCAAGATGAAGAACGTCATCGTGGAGCGCGTGTTGCGGAAATTGCTGGCCCGCAGCCCGGCCCCAAGCGGAGCCACCTTCATGGTCCGGCGCGAGGCGGTCGAGATCACCACCGGGTTCGCCCAGGTCGCCGAGGTCTGGTCCGATTCGAAGAACCCGGACGAAGTGGACCGAACGAAGCGCCTGCCGCAACTCCCGCTGGTCAATGCCGACTTCGACCGCCGACCGCTCAGCGAGGCGCTGAAGGAATTGGCCCGGCAAAGCGGCATCAACATCGTGGTGGACGTGCGCGTCGCCGAGAAGGCCCGCGTGCCGGTGACGGTCCGCCTGCTGAACACGCCAATCGACACCGCCGTGCGACTGCTGGCGGACATGGCCGATCTGAAACCGTTCCTGGTGGACAACCTGCTCTACGTGACGACGCCGGAGAACGCGGCTCACCTGGAAGCGCGGGAGCGGCCCAAGCCGCAGGACGACGCCGACAGCGGTCCGCGCATCGGCAACGGGCCGGGACACCGCCCGCCGGAGGGCGGCATGTAACGGCGGGCGGATTGGATTTCCCGCGCCGGCCCATTCTGGTAATCTAATCGAGCCCGGAGCGTGAGCGACCGGAAAGCTGACCCCGAATTCAGGAGCGGCAAGCATGCAACTCTGTAACAGCAAGCGGCATGGCATGGTGGCTATGCTGGCCTTTGTCCTGGCCCTGAGCGCCGCCCCGGCCGCCCCGGTCCCTTCCACCGACGACAAGAAGCCGGCCGAAACGCCGGCCGAGGGGGTCCGCAAGGCACTCAACAAGAACATCGCCAGCCTCGACATCGAAAATCAGCAGCTCCCGCTCGCCCTCGAACAGCTCCACGAGGAAACGAAGGTCAACTTTGTCCTGGACCGGACCACGATCCAGATGATGGGCATCAACGTCGATAACGGCGCCCCGGTGCGGGCTAAGCTGACCAACGTCAAGGCCCGCACGGCCCTGCGGAACATCCTCAACCAGTACAGCCTGACCTATGCCGTCATCGGCGATTCGGTGCTGGTGACGACCGAAGAGGTGGCGGTGTATCGCCAGCTCAAGCAGCGCGTGAGCGTGGACCTGGACCGGGTGCCGCTGGAGAAGGCGCTGAAGGGGCTGGCCCGGGAAACGGCGACCAACCTGCTGGTGGACTCCCGGGCCCAGAAGGAAGCGCAGAACCCGGTGTCGCTGCAACTGGACGATGTGCCGCTGGAGACGGCGGTGCGGCTGCTGGCCGAGGCCGCCGGCCTGAAGCCGGTGCGCTGGGCAATGTGGTGCTGATGACCACCAAGGCCCACGCCACCGAGCTGCGCAACGAGCCGGAGCTGGCCCCCGCCCCGCGCTTCCCCGGCGTTCCGGACGGTGCGGTCCCGCCCGGCGTCGCGGTGCCGCCCGGCCTGGGCCTGCCCGCGGCGCCGGGCGGGGCGGCACCGGCCCCGCCGCTCCCCACCAAGCCGGAAGAAAAACCCGCCGAAACCAAGCCGGCACCGCGCTGACAGGGGGGCGGGCTCTGTGAATCGCTCCTACGCGCGTCGTCCCGGCATTTCGGTCCGGCGGGTCCAGTCCGTGCAGATGGCGCACGAAGAAATCCTGCAGACGGCGGTGACCGTACACACCGCCGTCGGAGTGGTCCATGCCCGGCACCACGAGCAGATCGAAGTCCTTGCCCGCCTTGATGAGGGCATCGGCCAGGCGCAGCGTCGATTCGGGCGGCACGTTGTTGTCCAGTTCGCCGACAATGAGCAAGAGCTTGCCGCGGAGTTTGCCGGCGTTGTCGATGTTCGAGTTGGCCGCGTATTGCGGACCCACTGGGTAGCCCATCCACTGCTCGTTCCACGAGGCCTTGTCCATGCGGTTGTCGTGGCAGCCGCAGGCCGAGACGGCGGCCTTGTAGAAATCGCCGTGGAAAAGCAGGGCGCCCGTGGAATTCTGGCCGCCCGCCGACGTGCCGTAGATGCCGACGCGGCTGATGTCGTACCAGGGATACTTCCTGGCGACGGCCTGATGCCAGAGGATGCGATCCGGGAAGCCGGCGTCCTTGAGGTTGTGCCAGCAAACGTCGTGGAACGCCTTGGAGCGGTTGGCGGTCCCCATGCCGTCGATCTGCACCACGATGAAACCCAGGTCGGTGAGCGAACCGCCAGCGCGAGCGCGTGCTGAATGTCTTGGGCACGAACGACCCTTGCGGTCCGGCGTAGATGGATTCGATGACCGGATACTTCTTCGCCGGGTCGAGCTTGGCTGGCCGGGCGATGATGCCCCAGATGTCGGTCTTGCCGTCGCGCCCCTTGGCGACGAAGACCTCGGGCGGCTCCCAGCCGTTCTCGCGCAGCTCTGCGATGTCCGCCTTCTCCAGCTCGCAGACCAGCTTGCCGTCCGAGACGCGGCGCAGCTCGTGGACCGGCGGCAGGTCGACCCGGGAATAGGTGTCGATGAGATATTTGCGATCCGGGGAATACTGACGGTGTGGTTGCCGTTGCCATCCGTCAGCGCCACCAGGCCGGTGCCGTCGAAATTGACGCGGTAATGGTGGAGCAGATACGGGTCCTGGTCCGGGTTCCTGCCGCTGGCCTGGAACCAGACTTGCCGTTTGTCCTCGTCGATGCGTTCGATGCCGCGCACCACCCAGTCACCCTTGGTGATCTGGTTCTTGATCTTGCCCTCTTTGGCGTCGATCAGGTACAGGTGCCGCCAGCCGTCGCGTTCCGAGGCGTAGACGATTTCGTCCGTTCGATCGAGGTACGTCGTCAGCCCTAGCCCCTGCCGGGTGAACGCCTCGGTGTGCGCGGTCCAGATGAAGGTTGTGGACTTTTCGTCGAGGAGGTTGCGTGCCTGGCCGGTATGGGCATCGACCTCGATGATGCGGAACCGCTGGTGGCCGCGATCCACCATTTCGTAGGTGAAATGGCGCTGGTCCTTCCGCCAGCGCAACTGAGGTCGGTCGTACTCCAGCTCGATCCGGTCCACCTCGGACTTGACCGCCTTCCGGTCCCGGGGATCGAAAACCCACAGCTCGTAGCTATTGAACTTGTCGCCCGGCAGGGCATAGGGTCGCGATTGCAGCCGGGCCCGGCCGCCGCCGCGAGGCGAGGACTCGATCAGGTAAACCTCCTTGCCGTCGCCCCGCTCGATACGGAAGGCGGTGAGCGCCTTGGAATCGGGCGACCAGGCGAGCAGGCCGAAGGCATTGCCGGCGACCCCTGTGGTGCTGAGCTGCGTCTCCTTGCCATCGTCGCCCGCCCGAACCCAGACGTTGGAATCCTTGACAAACGCGGTCCACTTTCGATCCGGCGAGCGAACCTCGCGCGGGCCATCGAGTTGGCGGCCGGGCGGCTGAAAAGCGATGAGCTGCTCACCCGCCTCCGGAGCGGCATGCGCCGGTTCCTCGGCTGCGATCGGATCGGGCGCCGTCGCAGGGGCCGGCCGCTCCGGCTTGCCCTCGACCTTCGTGCAAGCATAGGTGGTTAGGTCGCATTTCCACCTGGCATCGCCGACCCGGAAGCGAATCGCCTTATCTTCTTCGATGAAGTCGATGCTGCCAAACGGCAGGCGGTCGGGCTTGTACTCCGTGCCGGACGCCTTGGAGAGCGCATCGGCCAGTTTTTTGTGGTCGAAGGCGGCGGTGCGCTGCCCCTTCACGGCATCCACGAGGATGAACTCCTTCGCCCCGCCGCGCAGGTCGTTGCGATACCAGAAACGGGTGTTGTCGTGGAACCAGTTGGGGCTGATCTGCGCCTTGGTGACGCGGCCGGCCGGGGCGAAGGAACGGGCGGCGCGCTGGTAGGCCTGGCGCAGTTCCTCCGGGGTGGGGGCGAATTTGGCAGGGGGCGCGGGGTCGGCCGCGACGCCAGCAGACGCCACCACCAGCGCGACCAGAATGACCAACGGCCCAGGGAAACGACGGAACATCGAACGATCCCCCACTGCGAAAGGAAACATCCGCACGCCTACTTCACCGGCACCAATCGAAGAGCTTTGAGGTCGAGCATCGCCCCCTTGATGCTCCGTTCGGAGCGCATCGTCACCGCCCGCTCGCCCGCCTCCAGCGCCAGCGTGCCGACCTGGAGTTGCTTGTACTTCTCCCAGGTCCCGGTGCCGGCGACCTGGCCGATCAGCTTCGCGCGGCCGGATTCAAGGACGAAGGTGTTCCCCGCGGAGCCGTTGTCGCAGGCGTAATCGAGCCAGACCTCGTAGCGGCCCGTCTTCGGCACCGCCACGGTCCACACGGCCCGGTCCTGGGGGCTCGACCACCAGCCGAGGTTACCGAACTGTTTCTCCAGCACCAGCGACGGACCGTAAATCGCCGCGTTGGCGCCGGTCAGCTTCAGCGAGCCGTCGGCGGCCGGCTTCACCAACTCGGGCTTGTTCCCGTCGAAGGTTTTCGGCTTCGGAACGCCGCCGGCGCCGCGGACATAGACGATCAGGTCGGCCAGGTCCGTCGCGGGCAGGTCCTTCTCCAGCCCCTCGGGCATCGCCGACTTGCCGGTGCTCGACAGCGATTCCAGATCGGCCCGTAGGATGGTCTGTGACTTGCCGTCGGCGCCGACCAGCATGATGCTGCTGCTGGTTTCCGCGGCCAGGACGCCGGTCAGCGTCAAGCCGTTTTTCGTCTCCGCCACGTAGCTGACATAGCGCGCCTCCACCGCCCGGTTCGGATCGAGGATGGCGACGAGCAGGTAGTCGGTTGACTTATCGTTCAGCGAGGCCAGATCGGGGCCGACGCTGTTACCGACGCCGCCGAGCAAGTGACAGACGGAACAGGTCTTGGCGAACACCTTCTGCCCGCGCGTCGCATCCCCTGTCAGTTTTGCAATTTCTGGAGTATAGGTATCGATGATCTTCTGTCGATTGGGATTGGCGGCGCCGGCGAAGAGCCGTGCGGCGCGGCTTCGGACCTCGCTGTCCTTGTGGTCGAGGAGCCGTTGGCGGCGGACGGCGTCGATCTCGGCGGCGGGCACCAGTTTTCTCTCGACGGCATCGAGGATCGTCCGCAGCCACTCGTCGCGCCGAGACAGGACCTCCAGGACCTGGGTGCGCAGGCCGGGGCCGTATCCCTTCCAGCCCTTGAGCAACAGCGATGGCACGCGATGATCGCGCAACCGGCCCAGGCCGGCGACAGCAGCCGCTTGCAGCTCGTCCGGCGTTTGCGGCACGAGCAGGCCGGCCAGCAGCGCGATGTCCTCCTCTTCGCGGTCGAGGCCGCGGCTCAGGAGGCGAGCGGCCTGGACACGCTCGGAGGGCCGGGCGGCTGGTTCCGCGACCAGCCGGCGGGCGGCCGCGAAGACTGGCGAGACATCCTTCACGGCGGCACCCAGAGCCTCGTCCTTCCGGGCCAGCTGTGACAGCGACGAACCTTGATTATCCAGGGCGTCCAGCAGCGCCCCGAGGGCGGCATACTGCCAGACCGCATATTTGCCATCCGCGGTGTCGGCGACCTCGTGAAGCAGCGTCGCCGTGGCGCGGGTGTTGTGCAGGGCGCCGGCCACGCGTAGCAGTCCTTCGATGGCGTTGACCGGCGGTGGCCCCTTGCTCCCGTGCAGCGCCGCCACCAGCACACCGTCTAGGTTCCGCCTGTTCACCGACGACATCGCCGCCGCCATCAGGTACGGGTCCGTGGACGATGCCGCGATCAAACGGCCCAGGGCTTCCTCGGCTGTGTCGTCGTCCCATTCCCCCAGCGTGCAGGCCAGTTGCATCCGCACCTGGGCGTCGTCGTCATCCACCAGTTTTTTGACCAGGTCCGGGTCAAGGTCGATACCCTTGTTGAAGCGCGTTTCACAGAGTCGCACCGCATGCCGGCGAACTCCCGGGTGCTTATCGGCCAGCGCCTTGACCAGCAGCCGCGGTTCCAGGGCGTCGAGGCCGTCCAGCGTACACAGCGCCTGCATCCGGGCCAGCGGATTTTTGCACTCCGTGACGAGCTTTTCCAGGTCCGGCACCGCGGCCTTGTCCGCCTTCCAGACGAGCATCATCTGCACCATGTCGCGCTGCCAGCCGTTGGGGCTATCGAGAGCAGCCACCAGGCCGGCAGTGTCCAGCTTGTCGAGGCGCGGGATCGGCCGCGGTTGGATGTCCACCGGATAGACGCGATAGATGCGTCCCTTGTCGCTGCCCGCCCGCAGGTCGAGCCGCTTCTGCCAGTCGTCGGGAATCCACTGCGGATGCTCGATGACGGCCCGATACATGTCGGCGACCCACAGGGCGCCGTCCGGCCCGGTGCGCGTCATCGTCGGCCGGAACCAGTTGTCGCTCGACGCCAGGAACTCACTGGTTTGCTCGTCGGCCGAGCGTTGGCTGCGGAACGTGATGCCATCGGGCCGAATCACTTCGCGATGCACCAGGTTGTGCACCGGCTCGCTGACGAAGGCACTGTTGTTGAACGCCGGGCCGAACAGATCGTCGCGATAGACAATGGGGCTGCACGCCGAGGTGAAATGGTTGGCCGCGGCCGGGTCGTTGAAGCGCGGCAGCGTGCGGCTGATCGGGTAGACCGGGGCGACGCCGGGCCGCACCGAAATCTGAATCTTCGGGTCGGGCGGCGGCCAGTGCCGGTTGCGGCGGATGTAGCGATCGTCCAGGGCGAAGTGGTACATCGGGGCGCTGTTGTTGCCGCCGAACCAGTGGCCCCAGTCGTCGCGGTTGCGGCCGTACTGCGTCTGGCCGCTGCTCAGGTCGATTTCGCCCGTGTCGGGGCGGATGCGCAAATCGCGGCCGCTGAGGTCGAGGGCCCGTCGCTCACGCTTCCGGCTTCGAATGCGGCCGCCGCTGTCGCCGTTGGCGAGGTAGACCCAGCCGTCCAGCCCCCACACCAGGCCGTTGACGCGGTGCTGCTGGTTGCCTTCCGTGAAGCCGGTGAACAGCACCTCCTGTTTGTCCGCCTTGCCGTCGC
This sequence comes from uncultured Planctomycetota bacterium, assembly GCA_963827935.1. Taxonomy (GTDB): domain Bacteria; phylum Planctomycetota; class Planctomycetia; order Gemmatales; family Gemmataceae; genus DATFNV01. The sequence continues at coordinate 323,680 of CAWHCN010000013.1, forward strand.
CGTCGGTGTCCTCGGCGTAGAAGATGTCCGGGCGCAGGCGACGATGGCCCCCTTGCGCCAGGGCAGCACGCCGGTCGGGAAGGGCAGGTTGTCGAGGAAGACGGTCGCCTTGTCGTACCTGCCGTCGCCCTTCGTCGATTCGAGGACCTTGACCCGGCCGCCGGGCTTCCCCTTGCCGTCGACGCCGAGCGGATAATCGCCCATCTCGACAACCCAGAGCTTGCCGTCCGGCCCCCAGGCCATGGCGATGGGACTCTGCACCAGCGGCTCGCTGACGACCAGCTCCGCCTTGAACCCCGGCCGGGTTTGCAGGCAACGCAGCGATGCCTCCGGCGACTTCCCGGTCGGCTCGACCTGCATCAGCAGGTCGTTGAACGAACGGCGCTCGACCAGGTCCTTGAGCAGGTTGGTATTCTCGTTCTGCCACCAGAGCGAGCGCGAATGGACGAAGAAACCGTTGTTCTTGCCGTTGATCGCAATGGGCGGCAGCGCCCCGGGATCGCCGGCCTTGCCCGCCATCACCTTCTTGCTCCAGCCGTGCTCCAGGTCGGTAAAGAGGTAGATGCCGTATTCCTTGTCGTTGGAGAAGACGATGTCGTCGTTGCCGTCCTCGTCGATATCGATGAATCGGAGGCCGAAGTCTTCGCCGTCGCGGGCGAGGCGAGCGCCGGGTGGAAATGAGAATTCTGCCTTGTTAGACCGGCGCATCTGGTCGGAGAAAATGAGCACTTCTTGCTCGTCGCCTTTTGTCGCGGCACAAGCCGGGTCACGGCCCACATGGATGCGCTGCCCCAGGACGTACCCTTTGATGGTGTTAGTGGCCGAGTTTTCACTCATTTCAACAGACTTCCACGCGCCCCCTTCCTCCCCGGGAACCCAAAACCGCATCCGCCGAGCGATTCTGTTATCTACCAGCACACCCACGTACTGGCCGCCGTCCAGATCCCCCGCCGCCACACCATTCCAAGCTCCCGTCTTCGGATCACGCAGTGGGTGCCCATCCAGCATGTTCTTGTTCAACCGCTCCTGCGCTTCGCGGAAGGTCAGGAACTTCACCTTGTTGCCGTGCTTCGCCACCGCGTGGTCGATCAGGTCTACGATCTGCTCCGGCTTGCTCCAGCCGTGCGGGTGGAAGACCAGGCAGAAGACGCCCTTCTTGATGACCGTGGCGTCGAGGGCCGCCTTCCAGTCGCGGAGCATGAGCGGGCTGGCGTTTTGGTTGTGGTAGTGCTGGGCCGACCAGTCGCTCGGCGTCACGCAGGGGAACTCCCAGCAGGTGCCGCCGATGACATAGGGATACGGATAGTCCTCGATGTAATTGACGAAGGTGCGGTCGGCCGGCAGGTACTTGCGGAAGCGCTCGCTGCCGTCGGACTCCATCACCAGGTCGCGCGGCAAATCGGGATCGTTGGCGGTGATGAGGTTGAAGACCGAGCTGTCGATCGTCAGGAAGTTCCCTTTCGGAGTCGTCTTGTTGAAGATTTCGGCGTAGAAGCGCGGGCTGACGGTGTTGAGCGAATCGCAGCAGGGCATGCGGAAGGCGACGGGCTTGCTGTTCGGCACCGCGGCCAGCTTGTCCACGCAGCGGTCGTAGGTCGATTTCGCCTTGGCCAGATCGCCGTCTTTCAAGAGCGGGCAGGGATGATCGACGGTGTGCGTTTCGAGACTGACGCCCTCCTTCAGCCACTTTTGCAGGTGTTCTTCCTTCGGGATCGATGTCGCAGGTCATGATGCTGACGGGGGCCCGGCCGTCGATCTTCTTGAGGCGCTCCAGGATGGGCCGCAGGAACTTCTCCCACTTCTCGTGGCCGCGCATGTCGTCGATGGCCAGGATGACCACGCAATCGACGCCGTCCTCGCCGACCCACTGCGGCGTGATGAGCTTCGGATAGGTGCGGTGAGGATAATAGGGGTTGAAGTCGCTGACGGTGCGGTCGGCGGCGGGGGCCAGGCCGGCGATCAGAAGGACGAGGAACGCAGCAGAGGGTGCGCGGCATCGGCGGAGATCCTCCCAGGGCGGCCACATCGGGATGGCTGCGATGGTAGCCGCTGGGGAGGCGGGCGTAAAGGGGGTGCAGCGCCGGCCGAGCCGGAAGCGTGAGCGACGGATGCGGCGTGTGCCGTCGCTCACGCTTCCGGCTCGGCCGGGTGTGCGCGTTCACGCCTGCAACCCCTGGATCACCAGCTCCAGGAACTCCCGCGCCCGCCGGGCCAGGGCGTCCACGCCTTCCGGCTTCTCCGGGGGGGGCAACAGGGCGCGAAGATGTTTTCGCAGCACAACGGCATCAGCCGGCCCGTGAACGCCACCGGGTGCAACAGCTTGTAGTGATCGATCTCGCCCAGCCCGGGGCCGCAGTCCTGGTCCTTCGGGAAGGCGCGGTGGTCCTTGATGCAGAAGCTGCGCACCTCGTCGGCACACTTCTTCAGGTCCGGGAATGGGATCGACCTTGTGGTAGTCCATGACGTTGCCGGCGTCGTAGCAGACCTTGACGCCGTCGTCGTTGACCGCGCGGGTGATGTCGGCACAGACGGCCCCGAAGCCGGTGTTGCCGCCGTGCTGCTTGACGACAATGGTGACGCCGTGGTCCCGCGCTATCGGCCCAAGCTCCTTGAAGTTCTTGACCCAGACTTTCGGATCGTTCCCCTTGGTGGTGCCGAAGGTGAGCACCTGGGCAATGCCGGCCGCCCCGGCCTGGGCGATGCGCCGCTTGAGCCCGGCGACATCTTCCGGCGAGGGGCCGAAGAGCAGGACCGGCTCCAGACCCAGGTCGCGACACTGCTTCGCCGGCTCTTTCGCCCGTTCCGCTGGTGCATCATTGGCGAGGATCGCCACGCGCTTGCCGTCCGCATCGGTGTGCGTGCTGCCCCAGGCGACGTGACGATAGCCGGCCGCCTTGATGCCGGTCAGGGCCCGCTCGAAGCTGAAGCGAGCATACGGGAGCGTCATGCAGGCGATCTGGAAGCGGGTGGGCTTGCCCTTTTCGGGCGGCGCTTTGGTGTCAGCCGCCGCCAGGGGGCTCGTGGCCAGGGCCAGTGCCGCGGCTCCCAGAAAGGCGCGGCGGTCGGGCTGGGGGTTACCAGGGTGACAAGGCATTGAACGTCCTCCGGGACTGGATGGGACGAATCACTTCTCCGCGTACGGCATCTTCTCCCAGCCCGTCGCCGGAGGCGCATCTTCCACGAAGAGCAGCGGCCAGGCCGGCGCGTCGCCAAAGGTCGCGGCATTGGCGATCACGGGCTGAAAATAGCGCGGATGGTTCTGCCACCAGGGGTACGGCTCGCCGTTGGCCACGTAGCGCAGACCATCATCGAACGGTGCGACCAGCGGGCGGAATTTGCCCTGGCGGTCGACCGCGTAGTTTTGCCAGACGGCGTAGGGATCGGGCCGCGTGAAGCCCAGGGGCCAGACGACCGGCACGGGCGGCCGCGGCGGGTCGTCCGCCCGGGCCATGCCGGCCCCCACCAGGATAGCCGCCGCCAGGACGCCGCCAAGTCGTGTACAGGTCATCGTCATTGCCCTCGATCGAACCGCCGGCGGACGCGCTGGCTGGTTTAGCGGCGGCCGGCTGACTCGGAGGCTAGCAGGCCGACGAACCGGCGTCGCCGGCAATCCGTGGCGCGGCCTGCTTCCGCCCGCCTGCCCGATCCGCCCAGGCGGCAAGGTCGCTATTCTCCGAACGGGGGACAAAAAAGAAATCCCCGCCGAAGGTTGCCCCGGCGGGGATCGTGAGCTGTTGCATTGCACCGCCGGGCGGCCGGTTACTTCTTCTTGTCTCCCTTGATGACGACCGTGCGATCCTGGGAAGCATCGCCGCGGCGCGGCTGCTCGCCGTAGGCCGGATAGACAAACTTGCCGGTCGTGGAGTCTTTGGTGCTCTTGGTTGCGTTGGGCAGCGACACGCGCAGTTCAGCCGGCGGGGCGATGTGGAACTGGCGCGGCGCCCCGGCGGGGCCGGGCTCGGCCCCGGGCATGGGAACGGGGTTGGCGGGTCCGCCGTCGTACTGGAACGTGCCGTCACGCGGCACCGGCGGCATGACCTGCTCGGGAGCGGTCGCCCCGGGGCGCATGACCGAATAGGTGACATTGCCGGCCGGCAGCGAATAGGTCTGCACCCCCAGGCTCATCGGCGCGTAATAATACGACGGCGTGGTGTAGTAGTAGACCGGCGGTGCCACGTAGATCGGTGCCGGGGCGTAGTAATAGGACGGCGCCGCATAGCCGTAGCCGTATCCGTACCCGAAGCTCAGACTGACGCTGGGGTAATAGCGGTACGGGTAGCGGTAGTTCGCATAGCCGCGATAGGTGGGCCTATAGTAGGCGCGGTGATAGGCGTACCCGCGGACAGCGACGGTGTCGGCATCGCCGTGGAGCAGCAGGCCCTGCGTCGGCGCGGTCGCCTCGCGGTTGAGCGCCAGCTTGAACACATCCCCGGCCCGTGCTGGTGAAGCCGCTACCAGGCCGGCGGCCGTAAGGACCGCGGCGATTCCCAGTTTCCACGACATGAAGTTGCCCTCCCCGTGTGAACCGTTCAGCTCCCGCCTATTGTAACGGAACCAACGGCTGTGTCAAATGTGCGGGTGAGCACGAGCTTGCTCGGCAGCGCCCTTACTCCGGGCGCTGAATCACGTGGTGTCGGGTGTTGAGGGCTGTCTGGTCGATGGGCAGCCAGCGGGTGCTGCCTGGCCAGCGCACTTCCGCGCGGTCGATCTTGGCCCGGTCCCCCAGCCCAAAGTGCAGCGTCTGGGACGATTGCGACAGGTAGCCGCCCGCCGCCTGGACCTGGCGGATCATAACCTCATCGCCGAAATGGAGCCGGACCAGCGCCCCGACAGCATCACGGTTGCTCTTGGGTCCGGCGCCTTGGAGGCGATAGGCGATCCAGTTCTTCTTGGGGAAGTAGTTGCGGAAGTAGAAGGCGCGTTCGTTGAAGTTGTTGACGACGAGATCGACGCGCCCGTCGCCGTCGAAGTCGGCGGTGGCGGCGCAGCGCGAGGAACGGGCGGCCAGGCGGCCGCCGATCATCGCCTTCTGAAACACCCCGCCGCGGGGCGGCTCGATCCCCAGCGTCGCGGCCCGGTCGGTAAACGTCTCGTTGTGGTTGTTCATCAACAGGGCATTGGGCCAATAGGCATAAGGGTAACCCATGCCGGAGGGGAGGAAGATGTCCTCCCAGCCGTCGTTGTCGAAGTCGGCGGTGGCGATGCCCCAGGGCCACCACGTTTCCAGACCGGCCTTGTCGGAAATCTCCTCGAACTGGCCCGTGGGCCGTTTCTTGAAAAACGTGTTGCCGAACAGCACTTCGTCGTAGTGCAACTTGAACAAGTCCTGGAAGCCCTTCTCGGCCGTATCCTCCCCATCCCCTTGCTTGGCCATGGCCCCGGTGAACTTCGGGTACTTCTTGGTGAAGCTGATGCGCGCGGACTCGACGCGCGGATCGCGGTCGTAGGGGAGCCACATGTCGGAGTGCATGTCGCTGATGAGCAGGTCGAGCCGGCCGTCGTTCTTGCAGCCGAAGGCCTTGGCGGCGATGGCCCCCCAGGAGGTGCGCTTGAGGACCTCGCCGGTCACCTCGGCGAAGCTGCCGTCGCCGTTATTGCGGTAGAGCAGGCTGCGGCCGAACATGTTGGTGACCAGCAGGTCGGGTCGGCCGTCGTCGTTGTAGTCGAAGACGGCCACATCGCCGGACCAACCTTTGCCCTTGAGGCCCGCCTTTTCGGTCACGTCGGTGAAGGTGCCGTCGCCGTTGTTGTGATAGAGGACGTTGTATTCGATGGGCCAGGTGAACATCTCCTCGAGACTGGCGCTGCCCAGGAAGTCGCGCCCGTCCACTTTTTCGTTGCCGAGCGTCCAGTGAGCGGTGTTGGTGACGAAGAGATCAAGGAAGCCATCGCCGTCGTAGTCAAAGAAGACGGCGGTCTGCGAGTGGGCCACGAGAGTGAGACCTGCCTCCTTGGTGGCATCGCGGAAAGTGCCGTCGCCGTTGTTGCGGTAGAAGACGTTGCCGCCGCGCGTGCTGGTGACGTACAGGTCGGGGCGTCCCTGGTTGAGCGTGTCGCCGAAGGCGGCGGCCACACAAACGCGGTCGCCCAGGCCGACGCCGGCCTTGTCGGTCCAGTCCTCGAAGGTGCCGTCCCCCTTGTTGCGGTACAGGGCATTCTTGCCGAACTGATTGAGCAGGTAGACATCGTCGTGGCCGTCGCCGTCGATGTCGGCGACGGCGACGCCGCAGCCGTGGTCGTAGAGGTTGACCTTGAACTTCTCGCCTTGCTCGGTGGCCAGGAAGTTCATGCGGAAGTTGATGCCCGATTCGCGTGCGCGTTCGCGGAAGGCGGGCAGGTTGGCGCGTTCGGCCGATTCGGGTTCCTCATCGTCCCCCGGGCGGTTTTCTCCCGGGCTGCGCAGCCAGGCGTAAATCGTCAGCCCGCCGGCAAGCAGGGCCACCAGCATGGCCAGGACGGCAGCCCGTGGGGAGAACAACGTCTTATCATTGGACACTGCATAACTCCCAGTTGTGCGACAGGGGCCCGCAAATGTCGAGCGGGTTCACTGGTTGTGCTACGGTTCCGCCCATTATAGCACCGCCGGAGGGGGCAAAAAGCGATTTGCTTCGGCCGTCGGGCTTTCGAGCGATGCCCGCCCGGTAGCGGCTTAACTTGAATCGCGCCGGCCCAGCTGGTAGTTTCGCTGGCAGATGTGAGGCCCGGGAGGGAACTAGCTGTGAGCGAACCAGCTCAGCAAGCCGCTCGCCGCCGCCCCGCGCTCGAGCTGGTGGTGATCTTCCTGGTCATTGCCGGGATTGTGGTGGGCACCGTGGCGGCCTTCGACTGGTACACCACGCCGGCCACCCCGCCGCCGGTGCCGATCACCTACCGAGCCGCGCAGGCCGGTGGACACCAGCGGCTTCAAAACCATCCTCGATACGATCGACCCCTGGCCTGCCGATGTCTCGCTGGAAGACTTCGGCGCTGCCTGGCAGCACGCCGGGGAGCGCACGTTGAAAAAGATCGACGAGCTGCAATCGCGACCGGGCCAGACCGACGACTTCCGCACCGAGGCCTACGTGGTGAAGGCGGGCCTCGCCAATTACGAGGGAAAACCACGGCAGGCCTACGCGATCCTCGAAGATGTCCGGTCCCGGGTCAAGGAAAACGACGCGCTGGCCGGGAAATGGCTGTACACCATAATCTACTTCCAGGGCGTGACCGCCCTGCGCTGCGGCGAAACCGAAAACTGCGTCCTGTGCCGCGGCGATAGTGCCTGCATCCTGCCGATCTCGCCGGAAGCCATCCACACCAATCCCAGCGGTTCGCGCCAGGCCATTCATCACTTTACCGAGTACCTGGAGAAGTTCCCCGACGACATCGAGGTCCGCTGGCTGCTCAACCTCGCACACATGACGCTTGGGGAATATCCCAGCAAGGTCGAAGGCCGCTACTTGGTATCTCTCGATCATTTCCTGAATGACGAGTTCACAATCGGCAAGTTCCGCGACATCGGCCAGCTGGTGAATGTCAGCCGCCTCAACCACGCCGGCGGCGCGATCATGGACGACTTCGACAACGACGGCCTGCTCGACATCGTGGTCACCAGCCAGGACCCGACCCAGCCGATGGCCTTCTACCGGAATCGGGGAGACGGAACCTTCGAGGATCGCACCGAGCCAGCGGGATTGCTCAAGCAAACCGGTGCCCTGAACTGCGTTCAGGCCGACTACAACAACGACGGGCACCTGGACATCTTCCTCCCCCGCGGCGCCTGGCTTCCCTGGCCCGTTCGGCCGAGCTTGCTCCGCAATAACGGCGATGGGACGTTCACCGACGTGACGAAGGAGGCCGGCTTGCAGGACGCTGTCAACTCGATCAGCGCCACCTGGGCCGACTACGACAACGACGGCTTCCTCGACCTCTTTATCTGCTGCGAAAAGCAGGCGAACCGTCTGTATCACAACAAGGGGGACGGGACGTTCGAGGAAGTGGCGTTCAAGGCCGGCGTCCAGGGCAACGGCTGCACCGGCAAGGGGGCCGCCTGGATCGACTACGACAACGACGGCTATCCCGACCTGTTCCTCAACAACCTCACCGGGCCGGCCCAGCTCTTCCACAACAACCGCAATGGCACCTTCACCGAGGTCACGGAAGCGATGGGCATCAAGGGGCCGCAACAGGGGTTCTCCTGCTGGGCCTTTGACTACGACAACGATGGCTGGCTCGACATCTTCGCCACCTCCTTCGACCTTTCACTCGAGGACGCGATCAAGGGCATGACGGGCCAACCGCACCAGCGCGACCCGTCGCGGCTTTATCGCAACCTCAAAGGCAAGGGTTTCCAGGATGTGACGAAGGAAGCCGGGGTGGACAAGGTCTACGGCACCATGGGTAGCAACTTCGGCGACTTCGACGGCGACGGCTACCTCGACTTCTACCTGTCCACTGGCGATCCCAGCCTGGCGACCTTGATTCCCAACCGCATGTTCAAGAACGTCGGCGGCCAGCGCTTTGCCGAGGTGACCGCCTCCTCCCGCACGGGCCACCTGCAAAAGGGGCATGGCGTCGCCTGCGGTGACTGGCGGCGCACCGGCCAAATCGACCTGTTCCTGCAGCTGGGCGGTCCCACCCTGGGCGACCGCTATCACAACGTCCTGTTCCAGAACCCGGGCCACGACAACAACTGGCTGACCGTCAAGCTGGTCGGGAAGAAGACCAACCGCTCCGCCATCGGCGCCCGCATCAAGGTGGTGACGGGGGGTGACAAGCCGCTGACCATCCACCGTCATGTCTCCTCGGGAAGCAGCTTCGGCGGGAATCCGTTGCAGCAGACCATCGGCCTGGGCAAGACAGATCGGGTGGCTCGCCTGGAGATCTTCTGGCCCACCAGCAGCACCACCCAGGTCTTCGAGAACGTCGCCGTCGATGAGGCGATTGAGATCACGGAGTTCGCCGCCGGCTACCGCAAGCTGGACTGGAAACCCATTTCGCTGCCGAAGTGAGCTGCGTTCCGTCCGCCCAATCACCTGGATTTGGGAGGCGCGGCCGAACGCGGGCCCAGGTTCTTCCACACCACCAGCGTCTCGGGGTTCGACACCTCATCCAGGGTAAAGGTGCCGGCCACAATGTGCGTGCGGCCGTCGCCGAAGACATCGCCGGCAACACAGGTCAGGTGATCGCAGGTCCGCTTTTCCAGGGCGTGGCGCACGAACTGGCCGCGTGCGGTCTGCTCCAGCAAGATCACGGCGTCCAGCCCCAGCTCGTCGCGCTGCCGGAAGCGAAGGGACGGCAGCCAGCTGACGGCCACGATGTCCTTGCGCCCATGTCCCTGAAAATCGGCCGCCACCGCACGCATGGCACCATACAGCGGCGTGATGGGGTGGTGCTCGAAATGGAGATCGCCCTTGTTCTCCAGCCACTGGATGCCGTGATACGGCTTCAGCAGATAGGGATTGTCGAGCACGTCGCCGTTGCTGTAGAGGATGTCCGTTCGGCCGTCGCCGTCCAGGTCCACCAGCTGGATGCCGCTGCTGCCGTAGGCGGGATGCGGACCAGCGTACAGCTCCTTTTCCGTGAAATGGCCCTGGCCGTCGTTGAGGAAGGCGACGATCTTCTCGTGCTCCTGGCTGATGAGGGCCACGAAGTCCGGCTTGCCGTCGCCGTTGAGGTCGGCGACCGGCACGTGGATGGTGCCGTGCCGCTGGTCAACTACGTGCGGCACGAAGTTCGGGTGGTCCCAGTCGGTGGTCTGGTTTTCGAGATAGATGATGGACCCGGTTTCGCGCCAGCCGAAGACGGCGACGATCAGGTCCAGCTTGCCGTCGCCGTTGAAGTCGGCGGCCTGCACGTCGGCCACCCGGCCCACGCCGTCGAGCAGCGTGATCGGTGTGAAGGTGCCGTCCGCCTTGCCCCGCAGCCAGACGACCCGGCCCGTCTTGGCATTGGTCGGCGTCGGGTTGCCCAGGTCGGCGACGATCAGGTCCTTGATGCCGTCGCCGTTGAGGTCCACCACCTCGGCATGGGCGGGATTCTTGAGCCTGGCGATTTTTCGCCAGCCCGGCGGGGTCGTGTATGGCTGATAAGCCGCCACCCAGCCCGAATCCATGTCGCAGCTCAGCACATCGAGCCGACGATTATCGAACAGGTGAACCAGGTTGACATTGGCCACCTGCGAGAACCGAGAACCCTTGGGGCTGGCAATCGCGCTGCGCTCGAAGCGGATCGGGTAGCTGTCGGCCGGGGCGTCTTCGGGCAGCACCAGCGGCAACTCCTCCGGGGCCTGCTCTTCGTAATAGCGGACCACCCCCTCAAAGGGGGGGTAGCCGGAACTCAGCGTCGAGGCGCGGAGGAAGTTGTAGGCCAGGCGGATTTCCGAGCGCCAGTGCTTGCGCGGAAAAGCCTGCGGATCGGGATAGGCATGGCAGGCCGTACAAAGGGATTCGATCTGCTCGTGGGTGGCGACATCGGGTACGTCCACGGGCGGGGATTCCACCGGCGGCGCGGGCGGAGGAGGCGGCGATCGTTCGAGGTAGGCCAGACCGACGGCAGCCGTGGCCGCCAGCATGGCGCAGGCCAGGACATAAGCCCACACCTTGCCGCGCCGCCGCAATCCAAAAACAAAACCCATACCGGCCACCTCGTATAGATGGGGACCTCGGTCAGGTCGCCCCACGGTGTCACCACACCCTCGGACACCACTTGACACCATCCTGACACCCTGGTGACACCCTTGACACCCTCCTGACACCGTGCTGACACCCTCCTGACACCATCCTGACACCGTGCTGACACCTTCCTGACACCCTCCTGACACCCTGACACCCGGACCCTTATGAATGCGGCCAGGAGCACAGCTGGCATGGTCCCAGGTTCCAGCTGCACTACGGCTCACCTTGCCGGACCGCCTTCGCCCTGGCCAGCATGTCTCGAGCGCGCGTATGCCCGGCATCCCGGGCCAGGACGGCTTCCAGCAGCCGTACCGCTTCGTCCCGGCGTCCCAGCAGCAGCAAGGCGTCGGCGGCCTCAACCTGCGCTTCCACGCCGAGGCCGCCGTTGTGGGCCGTTTCCAGCGACCGGGTCAGGATCGCGCGGGCGGCGTCGATCCGGTCCAGCTGCCTCGTGCAGACCTCGGCCTCCGCCGATTTGTCCTGGGCCACCAGGGTTTGCAAGAGCACGGCAAAGGCGTCGCGGTTGCCCGGTTCGCGGGCGGTGACCTGGCGCACCAACTCCTCGGCGTGGGCGGCCTCACCGCGGCGCAGGGCCACGCGGGCACACTCGGTCAGGGCGCCGCTATGACCGGGGTGCGCCGCCAGCAACTCGGCCAGCAGGGCGTCTGCCTCCTCCAGCTGGTAGCTATCGCCGCGCTGGCGGGCCAGGCCCAGCAGGGCGTCGGAGTCGGTGGGTCGCTGCTGGTGGCAGAGCGTGTAGTCGGCCAGGGCCTCCGGCAGCCGGCCGGCGCGCTCCCGGGCTGCCGCCCGCTCGAGCCGCGCCTCGAACGACCTCGGGCGGAGCTTGACGGCGGTCTCGAACTCTTCCAGGGCCCGGCTATCCTCGGCCAGGGCGGTCAGCACCCGGCCGCGCACCAGGTGTCCCTGGAAGTGCTCGGGCTGGCGCCGCACCAGCTCGGTCAGGCACCCCATCGCCGCCCCGTTTTGACCTGTATCCGAGTAGCCCTTGCCCAGGGCTTCCAGCGCCAGGGTGGATTCAGGGCGGGCCGGGTGCGACACCAGCTCTCTGAGGTAGCTTTCGACGCCGGCCAGCTCGCCGCGCTGGGCCTGCAAGAGGGCCCATTCCTGGGCGCGGGCCTCGGCGCTGCCGCCGCACAGATCGTGCTGGGTCAGATGGAAATCCGCCGCCGTCAGGTCGTCGGCCCTTCGGGCCGCCTGCGCGGCCAGCAACCGGCCCTCGGTATTGCAGGGTCGGACGCGGAGGAAGTTGTCGAGATGGGCGCGGGCGGCTTCGAGATCGTCGGCTTCGAGAGCGGCCCGCCCGGCGCGAAGTTCGTGCCACCCCCACAGCTGAACACCACCCCAGCCCGCCAGGCCGAGGACGAGCGGCAGGAGGAGGGCCAGGATCAACCGGCGTCTCCAGGTCGGCACCACGGCCGTCTCGGACATGCTCCACCCCAACGCTGAACCGGCCCGGGCCGCCGCGGGCACGTCCACTCCCGGTATTGCGGTGCGACCAAGGCTGTGTAGCCCCGGAGGGGCGGCCGTCGTTAGCCAGGGGCTTCAGCCCCTGAGAAGACAGCCAAAACAAATCCTCCGTAGCCCCGGAGGGGCGGCCGTCGTTAGCCAGGGGCTTCAGCCCCTGGGACGACGGCCAAAGCAAATGCTCCGTAGCCCCGGAGGGGCGGCCGTCGTTAGCCAGGGGCTTCAGCCCCTGGGACGACGGCCAAAGCAAATGCTCCGTAGCCCCGGAGGGGCGACCGTCGTTAGCCAGGGGCTTCAGCCCCTGAGAAGACAGCCAAAACAAATCCTCCGTAGCCCCGGAGGGGCGGCCGCCGTTAGCCAGGGGCTTCAGCCCCTGGGACGACGGCCAAAACAAATGCTCCGTAGCCCCGGAGGGGCGGCCGTAAGGTACGGCCGCCCCTCCGGGGCTATCCATCCCACACCAGGGCCCTTGTCCAGGGGCTGAAGCCCCTGGCTAACGGCGGCCGCCCCTCCGGGGCTACCCCCGCGAGCCGAAGAGTTCTGACGGCGCAATAACCGGCCGGGGTCGCCCCGACCGGCCTCACTTCTTCTCTTCCCGCTGTCGAGCCCACCAGGCCTTCCAGTTCTGGATCGCCTTGCCCCGCTCCTCGCGGCTGGCGTCTTTGGCCGGGCCGTAGTCCTCCTTGGTCAATTCCTTCAGGGCGGCATGGGCGGCGCGGGCGACGGTTGCCTCCGGATCACTGAGCAGCTCGATGAGCTTGTAGGCTTGGCTGTGGTCTTCCTTCATCGCCACGGCCAGGGCGGCGGCACGGCGGACCTCCGGGGCATCGTCCTCCAGCTTGCCCGCCAGCGTATCGGAGGTCATGCGGGACAGCCGTTCGGCCAGCGCGTTGCGCGCTTTTTTGAGCGTGTCGCCTTCGAGTTTGGGGATGGCGGCGGCCAGGGCCTGGGTGTAGGGCGCCCCCTTGCTGTCGCGCAGCTGGTTGAGCAGTTGCTCCTGACGGTCGCCCTGCGCCTTGAGCAGCTGCGCCCCCAGCCGAGCGGCCTCCGCGCTGGCGTCCGGCTTCTCCTTGGGATCCTCCACCACCGCCCGATCGGAAAATGGCTTGCGGCCCCGGACCAGGTCGGCCCCGCCCACGCCGCCCTGCCGCAGCGCGGTTTGCATCCCATCCGCCTTCATCCGGGAGGTAAGCGAGCGCGTCAGGTCGGGGGCGAGGTTGGCGCGTTTGAGGAAGAGCAGGGCAAAACAGGTGTCGGGACCGCTGCGGAACTCGCCGCTGTCCCACGCCCCATAGGTCGCCTGGCCGGCCAGCAGGATGTCGGCGCCCCAGTCGTACCAATCGGTCTTGCCGATCTTGTCGAGCTTGTAGGCGACGGCCACGCGCTCCAGCGACCAGAGGAAATAGTAGATCTTCCCGTTGCCGTTGTTGATCCGCGGGGCCTTCCCGCGCTCCGCGCCGACAGGTCGATCCAGTCCCCCAGCAGATGGAAGGCATTCACCACCACCTTGTCCTTGCTCGGGTCCTGGGGCTTGGGCGGTGCAGCACCGGGGCGGGACGGCTTCTCATTCCGGTCGGTGCGCAGGGCGGCCTCGATCCAGGAGCCGTAGGCCACGCCGATGCCGAGCAGGCCGGAGCAGGTCATGGCCGGCGTGGACATGAAGCCCGGGTCGTTCACCGGTCCAAAGTGTGCCCCGCCGCCCGAAAGGTACCCCCAGCCGCCGTCGTTATTGGGCGAGCCATGAAAGCGTTTCTCCGCTTCGGCCAGGGCGGCATCGACCGGCAAGCCTTGACGGCGAGCCACCCAGAGGGCCAGCACCGCGAACTGAGTGTTGGAGTTGTCGGCCGTCGAACGCGCCAGGGTCCGCGCCCGCTGCACCTGCTCTAGCTGAGCCCGAATCTCCCGCGGCAAGTCCTTCTCGGTCCGCTGGCCGCGGACCACTCGCTTGGGCGGATCGCGCCCGGCCACCAGTTCGTTGCGCTCCTTGACCATCGTTTGCAGGCGACGTTCATCGGCCCGGTCGCTGCGCTGGCAGGTGTAGCCCCAGCCGCCGCTGGCAGTCTGACCGCCCAGCAGGCGCACCGCGATCGACTCGATCAGGGCCACGTCCACCGGCTCGCCCAGGCGGTCGAGGAACAGCAGGATGAGCGAGAGGGAATAGGTCTGGTCGGCACTGACCGCGGCCATGCGGGCAACGGCGGCCGCCTTCTGAATGCCGGGGTCGTCCACGGGAACGCCGCACTCCAGGAGGGTGAGTCCGGCCAGTGCCGTCATGCCCGTGACTTGCTCGTGCGTCCAGGGCCCTTCGGCCGTCTGCCGCGAGCGGAGGTACTTGACGCCGTTCTCGACGGCCCGATCAATGGCGGCCTGGTCCGCCCCCCAGGCCGGCGAACTGGCCAGGAAGGCGAGGCCCAGGACCGTCAGGGTCGGCACCAGGCAGTGCAAGCGAGGCCGCATGAGACCGCCTCCCCAGGGTTTACAGGCGCATTGTCCGTTAGTGTAACGCTCCGCGGGCGCCAATGCCACCGGTGTTTGGCAGAATCGAGGGGATGCCGTGAGCAACGGAGTTGTTGGGAATGCGTTCGGCGAGCCGGGAGCGTGAGCGACCGGAGGTCTACGGTCGCTCACGCTCCCGGCTCGCCGAAACTAAGGAAGCGGCTTCACGCCTGGGGGCAGCGGTTATGGTAGAATGATCCGCACCTAATTCTTGACGATGGCGTAACCAAAACATCGGGTTTGGGTGGCACGCCCTGAGGTACTCCGAAGGGCGTGCCTGACTGTCCGCACGCCCTTCGGAGTACCTCAGGGCGTGCCACCCTTGCGTTCGCTGCTCTTCGGAGCCGCTTGCCATGAGCGAAACTCCCCAGGGACCACCGGCCCGCGGCGGCTCGGTGCGCGTTCTTGTGCTGGTCGGCCTGCTCTTGCTCCTGGGAGCCGGCGGCGCCTGGTATCTGGTTCGCCTCTGGCGTCCCGCGGCGCCGGCCCAGCGGACCGAGCCCGATCCGCGCCTCGCGTACACGGGCCCCTTCCTCAATATTGCTCCCGACGTCAAGTACGTCGGCAGCGCGGCCTGCGGCTCGGGCTGCCACGACGCCAAATTGGCCTCCTACCGCGAGCATCCGATGGGCCGGTCGCTGTTCGCCGTCGCCGGCCGCGACCCGGCGATCCCGGAAGACCAGGCCCACAACAATCCTTTCCATGCCCTGGGCTCGCAGTTTCGCGTCGAGCGGGCGGGGGACACGGTGCGGCACCGGCGCTTCGCCCGGGACGAGGCCGGCCACACCATCTACGACACCGCCTTCGATGTGGCCTACGCCATCGGCTCGGGGGCCCACGGCCATTCGTACCTGGCGGTCCGCGAGGGCGGCTACGTCGTGCAGACCCCCATCAGCTGGTATGCGCAAAAGCAGATCTGGAACCTGTCGCCCGGTTTCAACGCTGTGACGGCCACCGGCCGCGAGGTCAAGGCCGAATGCCTGTTCTGCCACGCCAATCACAGCCGGCCCATCGAGGGGACGATCAACCGCTACCAAGAGCCGCTCTTCGACGGGCTGGCCATTGGCTGCGACGCCGCCACGGGCCCGGAGAGAAGCACGTGGCCGCTCGTAGCCGCAAGGAGCCGATCGCCGGCGACATCGATACCACGATCGTCAACCCCGCGCACCTGGAGCCGTCGCTACGGGAAGCCGTTTGCGAGCAGTGCCACCTGGTCGGCGAGGTGCGCGTGCTGCGCCGCGGCCGGCAGTTCGACGAGTTCCGCCCCGGCCTGCCCGTGCAGGACATCATCACCACCCTGGTCCGCGTCAGGGAGGGGGTGAAGGACAACAAGGCCGTCAACCACGTGGAGCAGATGCACGTCAGCCGTTGCTTCCAGGCCACGGCCGGCGAGGGGCAGCTGGGCTGTATCTCCTGTCACGATCCCCACGTTCACGTCATCGAGCCGGCTCAGCGGATCGCTCACTACCGCGCCAGCTGCCTGGCCTGCCATGAGCAGCGGGGGTGCAGCCTGCCCCACGAGGAGCGCGTGCAGACGAGTCCCGAAGACAGCTGCATCGACTGCCACATGCCGCGGCGCCGGCTCGGTAACATCCCGCACACCGCCTCGACAGACCACCGCATCGTGCGTTTCCGGCCCCGGGAGGAGGAACCGTTCGGCATGAGGCCCCCTTCCGGTCCGGGCATCCCGCTGCGCCCCTTCCATGCGCCGACCGATCGCCCACTCAGCCCCGAGCTGGAGCGCGATCTGGGCGTCGGACTCATGGAACTGCGCCGGCTGACCGATCTGAACATGCAGCCGTACAGCGGCAAGGCGCTGGCCTGGCTGGACGCGGCCGTGGACCGCGACCCTGACGATTGGGACGCCTGGGAGGCCAAGGCCGACGCTCTTTACCTCCAGTCGCGGCCCAGTGAGGCCCTGGCGGCCCTGCAAACCGTGCTGACGAAGGCGCCGGGCCGCGAAACCGCCCTGCTGCGGGCGGCCTCGGCCGCCCAGGACCTCGGCCAGCGCGACCTGGCCATCGACTATCGGCGCCGCACCGTCGAGGTCAACCCGTGGGGACTGACCTACCGCCGCTCGCTGTGCATCTTGCTGGCGAACAAGGGGGCCTGGGCCGAGTATCGCCCGCAGGCGGAAGCCTGGCTGCGGCTCGATCCGGCCAGCATCGACGCCCGTCGCAGCTGGGTGAGCTACCTGTTGCGCACCGGCCAGAAAGAGGAAGCCCGTGCGGAATTCGCCAAGATTCGGGCGCTGCACCCGCCCAACCTGCGCACGCTCCAGGCCTGGTTCGACGACGAGACGCGTTGAGAATGGGCCTGGAAAAGACGGTCCGGGGCCGCTTCAAGCCGATTTGGGATAGGACAACAAGGAAATGTGCGCCGCCGCCTGATCCCGAGCGCTGCCACCGTGTATTGCCCCGTTGTGGCACGGTCTCCTGACCGTGCCACTTGGGCCGACCGAAGTTGGCGTAACAGAATGAGTATCGCAGGTCGCCATCCGCAGAGCCAGCGATTTCGGCGCCCAATGACCAGTGGGAAGAAATGAACCACAGAGGCACAGCCCGGCCGAGCCGCCACCAGAGATCAGGGACCACGGATGACGCCAAGACATCGCCAGGCGGTGCCGCGTGACACCGCCTGGCGATGTCTTGGCGTCATCCGTATCATCCGTGGTCAAGGTTCTCTGGTGGCGGCTCAGCCGCGCTGTGCCTCTATGGTTCATTTCTTCCGGCCGCGCTCAGCAGCGGCGGCTGGACGGCGATCGCGCTGGTAATGATCTCCTCGATCGGGTCTGATGGCAGTCACTGCCAGGCCCCTCCACGGATTATCGGCCATGAGCGACAGCGCGTGGGACATTGCGGTCATCGGCGCCGGTGCCGCGGGGCTGATGGCCGCCCTTCGCGCCGCCGAGTTGGGTCGCCGTGTCCTTCTGCTGGAGAAAAACCGTCGGCCCGGCGTCAAGATCCTCATGTCCGGCGGCACGCGCTGCAACATCACCCACGCCACCGACAACCGCGGGATCGTCGAGGCCTATGGTCTGCCCGGGCGCTTCCTCCATTCGCCCCTGGCTGCCTTCAGCGTGCAGGACACCATCGACTTCTTCGAGAACGAAGGCGTGCTGACCAAGGTCGAGGAGACCGGCAAGGTCTTCCCTGTCAGTAACAAGGCGGCGGACGTACTCGATGCCCTGCTGCGCCGCCTCCACCGCAGCGGCGCCACCCTGGCCCTGGGCGAGCCGCTCCTCGACCTGGAGCGGGCCGAAACCGATTTCGCGCTGGCCACGCCGACCCGGTCCGTCCAGGCACGGCGAGTCATCCTGACGACCGGCGGCCAGTCGTACCCCGGCAGCGGCACGACGGGGGATGGGTATCGCCTGGCGGCGAAGTTCGGCCACGCCATCGTTCCGCCGCGGCCGGCGCTCGTGCCCATCACCGTGGCCGCCCCCTGGGTGGCCGAGCTGCGCGGGCTGACGACGCCCGACGTGAAGGTGCGCGTGCTGGACGGAAGCCAGGTTCTCGCCGCCCGCCGCGGCTCGCTCCTGTTCGCCCATTTCGGACTGTCCGGCCCCGTGATCCTGGACGTGAGCCGTGCCGTCAGCGGTCATCCGAATCCTACAACCCTTGTCCTTGAGATCGACTTCCTGCCCGGAACCAACGAGCCCGACCTCGATGAGTTTCTGCGGGCCGAATCGCTGGCCTCGGGGAAAAAGCAACTGGCGGTGGTGCTGAGCGAGCGCCTGCCCCGGCGCCTGTGCGACACGCTCCTTCTCGGGCTGGGTTTGCCAGCGGACCGCAAGGCCGCGGGCTTAAGCAAAGTGGACCGAACCCGGCTGGTGCAGGCCATTAAGCGCCAGACATTGCCGGTCACCGGCACGCTCGGCTTTGGCAAGGCGGAGGTGACGGCCGGCGGCGTGAGCCTGGACCAGGTCGATTCACGCTCCATGCGGAGCAAGCTGCTGCCGGACCTGTTCCTGGCCGGCGAAGTGCTCGACCTCGACGGCCCCATCGGCGGCTACAACTTCCAGGCCGCCTGGAGCACCGGCTGGCTGGCCGGGACGAAGGCGGCCGAACCGTGGTTGCCTCTCCCAATCGCCTCTTGAGGGGCGGCCGTCCTCGCCCACAGTACGGGTGGCCATCAGAAGAAAGATCCAGCCTTGCCGCCCACCCGTGGAAAATGGGAAAATGGTGGGAAAATGGGGAAAATGGGGACGCTTCACGTAATCTACAGACGTACATAATCTTACATCGACATTTCCCAAACCCCCGGAAAGAATCCGCTTTTCCCCTGCACGCTGGTCGCGTACACTCTCCGGCAGGTGCACCGCTGCCGTTTGCGGAGTCTGCCCTTAGGCCCCGAACCGGACGCCGCGGCCTGTGGACTGAGGCCGCTTGCTACCACCTGCTCAACCGGGGCCACGCCCGCGAGACTCTGTTCCACGACGACCAGGATCGCTCCCGCTTCCTGGATTTAGTGGCCCGCTATCGCGATCGCTTCGCTCGCGCCTGTACCACTACTGCCTGATGGACAATCACTTCCATCTGTTGCTGCAATTGCCCGACCCGCGGCAGTTGTCGGCGCTGGCCGCCGGCTTGCTGGTCGCGTACTGGCACCACTATCGGCGGCGCTACGGCCTGGTCGGTCACCTGTTTCAGAATCGCTTCAAGAGTCCGGCGGTGGAGGCCGACACGAACCTGCTGACGTGCGGCCGGTACATCGAGCGTAACCCGCTGGAAGCGGGTCTGGTAGCCCGGCCCTGGGACTACCCCTGGTCGAGTGCCCGGTTTTATGCGCGAGGGCAAAGCAACGCTCTGCTCGCCCCAAACCCGTGGTATGAGGCCCTGGCTGCTGAGCGTGACCGTCGCCAGACGTTGTGGCGCGAGTTCCTGGTTGGCGAGGATGTGAAGGAAGAAGCGGTGCGGCGCGCGGACTGGGCGGTGGGCAGCGAGGCCTTTTTGCGCCGCCCTTCGGGTCAGCGCGGGTCGTCCCGTTGGCCGCCGGCGTGGCAGGCCAAGGAAAATATCGACAGAACACCATGTGGACAAATACGTTATGTGAAGCGTCCCTATTTTTCTTCAGCCTTTGCTCCGCACTGCGCCGGCAACCTATGCCGTCTCCTGTCGCGCCCACGTCGTAAGCCGCAAACCGCGGCTGGAAACCTGGGCCTACCCCTTGGCTCTTGGTCGCCCCCTGCCGCCACTTCCCCTTTGGTTGGGGGAAGGGATTGTGATCGACCTCGATTTGGAAGGCAGTTACGAGGACACCTGCCGCATTCTGCGCATCGCGTGACGCGGCAGCCGCGAGCGCAAACGGGACGCGGCGGACGCGGCTTTGCTCTCCCTTTTGTCGTTGCATCCGGAGCCATACGCGGTATCCTGAAAGGGCAAGGCGGCGTCGGCTATGGTGCCAAGTAGCATGATGAAGCAGCGTGGGGGGACGCGGTGACCATCGAGCAATCCGACGCTCTCCTGCTTGAGACTCGTCGCAGGTGGAGAATTCCCAACGAGTTACGGCCGGAGCGTCCCAAAGCGGCGTCACAGGCGGCCGTGGCCTTGGCCAAGGAGATTTGCCCAGATGCGATCTTTCGCTCAATTACCAACACGTACAACTGTGTGGGGATGGTGGTGGCGGCACGACGGGTCTGGGTCGATCCGCACGATGCGGTGAAGATTTTGACGGATGACGGATATAAGAAACTAGCGGGCCCCGTGCAAGCCGAGTGCGGCGACGTCGTGATTTACCACAACGCCCACGGGCAGCCGGTTCACATGGGAATCGTCTTGCGGAAGAACTTGGCCGCTACCGGCGACAATAAAGACCTGCTGACGGTTATCAGCAAATGGGGAGGGGATGGGGAGTATATTCACGAAGCGTCGAAAGTGCCCGGCTATCTGGGTCAACCCGCGGAATACTGGACCGATCGGAGATCAGCATGACGGTGCCGGAGGCCATGAAGGGGATCGAGAGCCCGCGCTTCTCGGCGCTCACGAACCTTGCGAGCGATTTCGAGACGTTTCTGACGATTCTCGTCGAGCAGCCGGAGGTGCAAGCGCTTGCTACGGCCATGACGTTGGAGGGAGTGAGGGAAGAGGTATTCCATCGGCTCATGGAATTGGCCGATGCTCCCGTCGAGGATGGCTACGAGCATCCCGCAGATACGGCGATGGCTGCTTACCTCTGGTTGCTGAGCCAGGGGAACGGGCATTTCTCGGAGACCGCGGTGGACACGATCGCAAAGTGCAAGCAATGCTGGTGGTCGCGGAAGATGGCCGAGCATGTTCGCAACGCCTCGCCCTTCCGTTCAGGAGGCGAGCCTGTCGGTGCCAGTTCACGATTGGCCCATCCGACGGGCCAAAAATGAGGAGCCAAAGAGAGCGAAAAAGTGACGCGGCTCAAATCTTACCCCTTGCCGAGGTGAGTATTATTTGAGCCGCGTCCCCTTTGATCTCCTGGCCGGCTACGCGGTGGGGACGGACAATCAGGTGACGACCGACGGCACGTGGACCTACACATACGATGCCGCCGGCAACATGATCGAGAAGACAAACAGCAGCGGCACCTGGACGTACACGTACGACAACCAGAATCACCTGCATACCATCTGGGAAACGTCCGGCGGATCGACGACGCTCCGGGTCACGTACAGCTACGACGTGTATGGCCAGCGCATCGAACAGCAAGAGTGGACCTCGGGTCCAGGCACGGTGACGACGGAGTTCGTCTGGAGCGGGACGCAGGTCATCATGGACTTGAACGGCAGCAACGTGGTGCAGGAACGCTACCTGTGGGGCGACACCCAGGACCAGCTGTTTGCGCGAATCGACGGCAACGGCACGGCGTCGTGGTATCTGACAGATGCCGAAGGGTCAGTGCGCGATGTGGTGAACGCCAGCGGCGTGTCGCAGGATCACGTCGATTACTCGGCGTACGGTGTCATCATAGGTTCGGAGTCGAACGCTGCGGCGCGTGGGCGGTATGGGTGGACTTCGCGGGAGTACGACGCTGATACGGGCTTGCAGTACAATATGGCGCGCGACTTCAGCCCGGCGACGGGGACGTGGACGAGCCAGGATCCTATCGGATTTGCCGCTGGCGACGCAAATCTTTACAGATACGCGAAAAACTCACCCGTGGACTTATCGGATCCTTCAGGGCTAGATGCTTATTCAGGGCCTGGAAGCTCGAAGCAGACCCCAGTAATCATAATGCCCAATGGACGAGGGGAAATTCCTCTTTCCGGGGTTAAGGTCTTCTTACCGCTCCCTTGTTGGGGACCCAATACCTGGGTACAACTCGGTGATGGTGGTCCTGTTTATCAAGTAAAGGATCTGGTCGGTCCAAATCCCCCTGTTCAGTTCCCATACCTACGCCCAATCCCAGCGCCTCCGCCTCGAGCCGGTGTTAACGACAGCAACGGAGGACCTCCGCAAGCGCCGCAATGGGGCAAACCTGAGCCAACACCTACGCCTCCGGGCCCTGATGGAGTTAAGTTAGGCCCTCCACAACCACTTGACCCTGCTAAACCCCCGATGAGCCCACCCCCTGGCCCAGGAGTCCACGTCCCTGATCCGGATAGTCGACCGCCATCGCCCCCGAAGCCCCCTGTGCCCCCGAGGCAACCGCCATCGGGGCAATTCCAGCCAGATGCTGGAAGCGCCAAAGGCCCCGGGGATTTCGGGCAAGGCAAGGGCCCTGGAAACACTAATACCCCGCCAGGCGAAGCAAAGGGTCCGCCGACTCCTCCTGGGGCGCCTAAGGGTCCTGGGTCGGACAGTGCCGGCTCTACTGGCGATGGAAAGGGGCCAGGACGCCCAGAACCTCCGAGGCCCCCCCACGACCCGGGATAGGAGGTAATTGCGTGGGCCAGGTCAGGTGCGCCGCGTAGGTGCGCCAGCCTGGCTCCTGGAACTTACCGAAACTTGCAAGCATGTCTCGCCCGGTCCCGGCAAACCGGGTGAAGCGACCAGTTCCTGGATGGAGTGCTAGTTCGATGAAGAGAGTTCTGCTCCCTCTCCTTTCTCTTGCGATCCTCGCCTGTGTCGCTCCCCCTTGCTCACTAGATGCGTCCCCTGAGCCGGAGTTTGCCTTGATGCCCTGGCACCTTGTCGACGTGTGGTGGGATATCAAGAAGGAGGTGACAATTGAGAGCTACAGCATAGATGTGACTGTCTCTGACGATGTTGCCAAGTCCGAGGCGAAGCTATTCATCGCGCCTTTTAGCAGCAAGATAAATCAGCAAACAACTTATGGTGGGTTGCTGACTGACCTTCACGGGTGTACTCTTCGAGATCCCAAACCACGTGCAATTGGTCGCGGGGGCACTTTCAGGAGGTGGGGTAAGCGAGGGCATGATAATATTCGGCCCTCAGTAGGAGGCTATTTCCTGGACCTGGATCTGGAGGGGGACTACGTAGACGTTAGCGCACCATATCGATGGAAGAAGGGAAAATACACCTATAAGATCGTCAAAATGGAAGTGGACAGGCGACCAGAAGGTTCAAACGTATGGGCTGGCGCATACTTGTATTCACATGAGAACGATGAGACCCTCTTCATCGGTGCGCTGCGATTCCCGGGACAAGCCTTGCAACTTGCCGATCAAGTGTGCATCTTTGTTGAGCTTTTCGATGAGCCGGTGCGCGTGCGTGATATCCCGGAGCTAAGAATCACTCTAGGCAAACCGCAAGTGAATGGTGTGCCGGTTAGTAAGCCTTCTATCAAGGCGCACTATCCGCCGAAGGTGCCCGCTTGCGCCGATGTCGTGCGGCATGGCGACGAGATTACTATCATGATCGCACCGATGGAGAGGAAACGGAGAGCAGAATGGGTGGAACTGACAGAGAACTCCGGCAAAAGCACGGAAGAGACTACCCCCAAAGCAAATGAAAAACCCGACAAGAGCGAAGGCATCCCGATGAAGCTACCGCCTCGAAGGGAAAGGGGAAGTGCGCAAAGATAAGAAAGAGAAAAGGGGATTGCGCCAAGTAAGCATGGGAAAGGAGGATGAGATGCCGTAGGCAACCCCCGAGGCGACCCGGCCATTCATGATTTCATGGATAGGGGGAGAGGGAAAAGGGGACGCGGCTCTTTTCCGAAGTTACCCCTTTTCCAAAGTTCCCCAAAAAGAGCTGCGTCCCTTTTTCTTCCCCCTGCCGGTCAAGGGAAGGGCCCTGGCCGTCCGGAACCTCCCAGACCGCCTCACGACCCCCGTTAGGAACCATTCCCCGGGCCGGTTTGACCGCGCATCATTCTGAAGGAGGCCTGAGCTTAGGTGCGAAGTCAAACGCCGAAAGAGGCGCGAATGCATGCACTAGGGAGATTTCGTAGTAGAGTTTTTCGGACCATCCAGTCCCGCCGCTCTCGCAACACCGCGCAAAGCGGCCAGAACCCAGTTGGGGCTCGATCTCCATGAAGAGAATCCTTCTTTCACTACTGCCGCTTGCCGTCGTCGTCTCATTTGCTCCTTCTCGCTCTACAGACGCCCCCCTAGAGACCGAGTATGCTCCAATGCCCTGGCATCTTGTCGACCTGTGGTGGGAAATGGGAAAGGAAGCGACGATTGACAGCTTCAGCGTCGAAATGATGATCTCTGCCGACGTCCCGCCTGAATCGAGGATCTTCCTTGCGGGCTTCTGCAGCAAGATCAATGACCAGTCCACCTATGCAGGGATAGTGACTGATCTCGATGCCTCCACTCGCCGAGATCCGAAACCGCGTCCAATTGGCCCCGGAGGCCATTTCCGAAGGTGGGGCAAGCGAGGGCACGAGAACATTCGGCCCGCATTGGGGGGCTATTTCCTGGATGAGGATAGTGAGAAGGATTTTGTAGATGTCAGTGCGCAGTACCGATGGAAGAAAGGCAAATACACACTCAAGATCGTGAAGATGGAGGTCGAAAAAAGCCCAGAGGGAGGCAACGTGTGGGCCGGCGCATTTCTGTATTCACACGAGAATGATGAGACCCTTTTCATGGGTGCGTTGCGATTTCGGGGACAAGCCTTACAATTGGCCGACAGAGTTTGCACGTTCCTTGAACTCTATGATAAGCCAGTGCGCGTGCGGGATATCCCCGCTCTCAGCGTCACTTTGAGCAATCTGCAAGTGAACGGCGTTGCGGTCAAGAAGCCTGTCGTCAACGCGTATTATCCACGACAAGTGCCTGCGTGCGCGGATGTACTGCGCAAGGGCGATGATATTACGATCACGATGGCACCACTGGAAAAAAAACGCACGATAAGATGGGTCGAGGTAACCGAACGCAAGGACGAACCAAAGGAAAACAAAGAGAAGGAAAACAAAGCGGACGCAGCTCGTTTCCGTTGACTTGGGGGACGCATCTAGTTATCTCGGCCAGCAGCAGCCATCACCAACGTCAAGAAAAAACAAAAAGAGGACGCAGCTCGTTTTCGGGAAAGACAAAGGGGGACATCGCGATTTTTGGCTCCATCGGCGCCACCACCTCGCCCCGCACTCGAAAGGGGTTGCCATGCCTCCCTCGGCTGGTTTGTGTGTTACGTGCGCAATGCAATCCATTTCGCCCCGTGGTGCCTGTGTCCGTTGCTGGCCGTTGTTGACCGTCAATGGCCGTGCCTGGCCGAGTCTGAGACAAATCCCGAGCGGCGGGCATGTTACGGCCGCGGGATTTGAGAATTCTGAGGAAAAGAAAAGGGGAAAAGAAAAGGTGTCAGGACCCTTTTCAAGGTCGTGTGTGATGCATGGTCCGAGTGGACCGAGTGGGACCTTGCCCTGTCGCAACAGCCGTTATTGATAGAACTTGCGCCGACAATCCAGTCGGTCCCTCGATGGTCCAAGTGGCCTGCGATGGACCAACTGCGACCGAGGGCTTCTCGCCTCGGCCCAACAGCTCCGCCCAAATCGAAAGACACCGCCCCACCCATCGCCTGTCGTCCCCCAGCGGCCCAGCGCCGGTCCGCCAGGAGGCGCCCATCGCCCGCGCAACCCACGGGCACGGAGTGTGCGCAACCATCCCCCTGCCTATCCGGGGCGCCGGGCACGAGTCTTCCTGTGAGCAATCGTTTGCCCATTTGTGGCGGTCTGGACAAGACTTCCCGATCGTCGCAGGGGGGGGGTGTCCGAGGGGTCATGAAACGAATGATCACAAGTCTTGTCCCGGCATGAAGTTCGGCGATGCGATTCGTTTCACGGTCCCCTTCGGGGTAACCCGCCCCGGTCTTGGACGAGCACGGAGCTTCCCAATCTGGTCCCCGAACCCTGGAACGGCACCGCAGGGGCCAACGTGTGTGTGTGCACGCGCAATGCAATCCATTTCTGGGGGACTGGAGGCACTGGAGGCACTGAGTCGCCAGATCATCCACGGGCGACGTGACCTCATGTTCGACATCACCCCCTACCTCTGGTCCGCCGATCCGTGGCTGCGGGTCGAACCGCCCGGGAACATCCGCGCCTGCTACGCCTTCAAGCACACCGTCGGCCAGTTGCTGCAGCCGCGGCGCATCCTGGAGATCGGCGTCCGCGCCGGCTACGGGGCCGCCGCCTTCCTGGCCGCCTGCCCGCAAGCCGGCTACCACGGCGTGGACGCCGAGAACGGCCAGCACGGCGGCCTGCCCGGTGCCGTCGGCTGGGCGCGGACCATGCTGGCCCGGCATTTCCCCGGCCGAGTCATCCGCATCGACGCGCCCCTGGACACGCGGCAGCAGACGCCGGACGGTTCGGGCTACGACCTGGCCCACGTGGACGGCGACCATTCCTTCGCCGGCTGCCTGCACGACCTGGAGTTGGTCGAGCGCCTGGGCTGCCCGTGGATCCTGGTGGACGACATCGACTATCTGCCGCCGGTGCGGCACGCCGTGCAGCTGTTCCTGGGCCGCACCGGCTACCGCCACATCTACCTCCCCAGCTTCCGCGGCGACTGTTTGATTCGCACCCGGGCCGGGGAAGTCTTCGGGCGGCATCGACAGTTCTGGCGCATCACCCATTCCAGGGGACGGCTCGGAGTGCCCGTCCGATGGGAACAGGCATGCGCGATGGGAAATTCGTCTCCCATTTCCTGAGCATACAGCCCTCGCTTTGCTCAAGCTGATCATTTGTCCGCGGCGCTGGTCCGCACACGCGGAATTATATTCGACTTGCGCCTGGCGCTGAAATGTGAAGGCGCATATTGTTATTTGACAAGGGATTGCGGCACGCGCGCCACGATGCATATAATTCCCGTCGAATTCAGTGCAACGTGGGAATTCTGGGCCAATCCGCACCGCCGTCCGTCTCCTCGACCCGGCCCGCGAAATGACCCGCGATCAGGAGCCTTGACCCTCAAATCTTGTAAGAAACCAGCCGCGGCCATCGACAGAATAGGGACGGGGCCATCGTCGCCAGGAGCCTTCGCCGTGGTGGATTGGTCGCAAATCGTGCAGCAGCACGGTCCGCTGGTGTGGACGACCGTCTATCGTCTGCTGCGCCACGACGCGGACGCGGCCGACTGCTTTCAGCGCACCTTCCTGTCGGCGCTGGTGCTGTCGCGGACGCAGACAATCCGTAACTGGCCGGGGCTCCTGCAACGTCTTGGGACGGCGCGGGCGCTGGAATCGCTCCGGCAACGGCTGCGGCAGGCCCAGCGGCTGCGGCCGTTGCTCGCGGAAGTCGCGGTGTCGGCCGGCACGCCGCAGCCGGACCAGGCCGCGGCCGTCAGCGAGTTGAGCGACCATCTGCGGGAAGCACTCGCCCAGCTGGACGCACGCCAGGCACAGGTCTTCTGCCTGATCTGTCTGGACGGCCGTAGCTACGCCGAGACCGCCGACCAGCTCGGGCTGACTGTCAGCCACGTGGGCGTGCTGTTGAATCGGGCACGAAGTGCTTTGCGCGAACGGCTGCGGAGTCACGTGCCGGCCGACGCGCGCCGGCCCGAAGAGGTGCAGCCATGACCGAGCCCAATAGTCAGCCCCCCGTCGACCTGCTCGAGCAAGCCCTGGCGGCGGTGCGCGCTGCACCGATTCCGCCCGGGCCCTCGGCCGAGCTGACGGCGTCCACGACCCAGGCCATTCACGAGGCTGCCGCCACGCCGGTACAGGCCGGAAAAAAAGGGGACAGGACTCTTCATTCAGGAGTCCTGTCCCCTTTTTACCCGGCCGCTCTAAGGAGAACTCCCATGCTTCGCCTTGTCACTCTCGGCTTGATCACCGTGGCGGCCGGCCTGCTGGTCGCGGTGGGGGTATACTTCGCCACCTCGGCTAAGTCACCGACCACCGAACGGGTAGCGGACGTCAAACAACCACCCGCCGAAGTGGACGTGGACGGCACCGCCTATCGCATCCAGGGACCGGTGACCCACCAGGACCTGACGGTCTTCCTCCTCTGCTCCGACCGCCAGGACGGTGATGATTTCCTCACCCTCGATGAAGGCCTCAAGGAAGGGCTGGTGACCATCACCGAGCAGGAGCACGAACGGGTCAACGCCCTCTGGATCGACAACCAGAGCAACCGCCCCCTGTACCTGCAGGAAGGCGAGCGGCTGATCGGCGGCAAGCAGGACCGCATTATCATCTCCAGCCTGGTGATCTCGCCGAAAAGCGGGCGGACCACGGTGCCGACGTTCTGCGTCGAGCACAATCGCTGGGTCGAAGGGAAGAAGGGAAAGGAATTTGGCTTCAGCGTCAACCCGGCGCTGCGCCCAAAGGGGTTCGCGGCGCGGCCAAGGTGGAGGGGAGCCAGGGCCGCGTTTGGGACTGCGTCGCGGCACAGAAAGACAGTGCGCACAAGAAAGCCCTCTGCCCCAACACCAATTCCAGCGTCAACGAAATGCTTGATGCACCGCAAGTGCAGGCCATTTCCGAGGAATACGCCGTGGCCCTGGAACAGGCCCTGGAACAGGCCGAGAACCGAGACGCCGTTGGGATGGCTATCGTGTTCAACGGCCAGATCGAGGAGGTCAACCTCTATCCCAGCCACGCCCTGTTCCGGAAGTTGTTCCCACGCCTGATCCGGGCCTACGCCGTCCAGGCCGCGCTGCTGAAGGACCAGGCCAAGGGGGGAGAAGCGGTGACCCAGAAGGCCGTCGCCCAGTTCCTCCAGGCCGGCGACGCCCGGTCGCAGAAGAAGAAGACCCTCGACGCGCACAACGACGTTCAGGTAAGCGAGCTGAGCGATCGCTGCTTCCAGTGCACGACCCGCTACAACGGACAGGCAATTCACTGGCAGCTGATGGCGAAGAACCGGAAGGGCAGCACCCCCGCGGCCGTCGCCGGCGGGGAGGTCCTGGGCACGGACTGGTGACGGTCCCGCTGCCGCTCATCGCGGCACGGGGTTTGCCCCCTCTTTCCTCGGGATCAGTTCGGCGTGCCTCCCCGGGCGTGGGCTTCCGGAGGCGCCGGGGAAGGAGCGCCGCGACCATGTACCAACTCTCCGAGGCGTCGTCTCCGTTTCGCCAGCGTGGCCGCCTTCCGACTCAGCCGTCGCCCGAAGGCCGATCCGTTGAAAGCGCTTTGGCTGCCTATCTGGCCCGCCGCCTGGGCCTGTTCGCTGCCGAGTTTGCCGCCGACCCGGTGCCGGTGACCACCGGCTGGGAAGCCCATGTGTTCCGCTTTCGCCTGACGGCGTCGGCGGACCTGCCGGCCCGGTACAACCGGCCGCTGGTCCTGCGCCTTTACTGCGGGTGCCAGGGGCTGCCCCGGGCCGGCCGCGAGTTTGCCGCGCAGACTCACGCCTACGGCCACGGTTATCCCGTTCCGGAGCCGCTGCTCCTGGAAGAGGACAGTGCCGTCCTGGGCGGCCCGTTCGTCATCATGGAAGAGACGCCGGGAGATACGCTCCTGGATCACCTGCGCAGCGAGTGGACCTCGATCTTCGAGGTGCCGGTGCGGCTGGCAGAAGCGCATCTGCGCCTGCATGCCCTGCCGACGAAGGGCCTCTCCATCCGGAGCGGTGGCTTCCTGGCGCGACGGCTTGACGAGTTGCACCGGAGCTTGCGCCTCATCGCCTCGGCGGGCTGTCGGCGGCGCTCCACTGGCTGGACACGCATCGCCCGGCCGAGACGAGCACGCCGCGCCTGCTCCACCTCGATTTTCACCCTGTCAATCTCATCCTGCGCCACGACGGCGAGTGCGTGGCCCTCGACTGGAGTGAAGCCGACGTGGGAGACATCCACGCCGATGTGGCGACGACAATCTTGCTGATGCGCCACTTTTCGCCCGGCCCGCTGGCGCCGGTGGAAGCCGCTCTTTCCCCCGTGGTGCGCTGGCTCCTGGAGCACGGCTATCGCCGGGCCTATTGCCGGAGCACGCCGCTGGACGAAGACTGCCTGCACTATTACCTGGCCTGGGCCTGTCTGCACCGCCTAGCGATGTACGGCATGTGGCGGAAGGCCGGCACGCAGTCCAACGGGTCGAAACCGTGTGCGCTCGATCGGGTCACACCGGAACACGTCGCGGAGCTGGAAGGGTGCTTCGGACGGCTGACGGGCGTGAGGGCGGAACTGAGGCGTGGATGAGGGCGGCAGGCGGAGCCTGCCCTACGAAGCCGACCGGTCGTAGGGCTGGCTCCGCCTGCCTCGCTGCCTCACGCCTTCTCCGCCTTCAGAAATGTCCCCTCTTGCAACTCCTCGAAGGCCCGGCGAAGCTGCTCCTGCGTGTTCATCACGATCGGGCCGTACCAGGCGACCGGCTCGTGGAGCGGTTGGCCGGAGACCAGCAGGAAGCGAATGCCGTCCGGGCCGGCCTGAACGCTCACCTCGTCGCCGCGGTCGAAGAGGATCAGCGAGCGATTGTCGGCCTCGGTTGGCGGGTTGGTATCGGCCCAGCCGACGGCCTCGGTCGGCACGGCGAGTGGGCCGGAGGCGTTGCAGAACTTGCCGCTGCCCGCGAACACATAGGCAAAAGCATGCCGCGTCGTCTCCACGGGCAAGCTCTTCCGCTTGCCGGGCGGGACCGAGACATCGAGGTACATGGGGTCGGCGGCGATGCCGTCGATGGGCCCCTTGGTTCCCCAGAAGGTGCCGCAGACGATCCGCGCCCGGGTGCCGTCGTCGTCGGTGATTTCGGGCACCTCGGCGGCCTTCACTTCCTGGTAGCGCGGCGCGGTCATCTTCAGGGAGGCCGGCAGATTGGCCCAGAGCTGGAAACCGTGCATGCGGCCCAGGGCGTCGCCCCGGGGCATCTCCTGATGGATGATGCCGCGGCCCGCCGTCATCCATTGCACGTCGCCGGCGGCAATGGCCCCCTGGTTCCCCAGGCTATCGCCGTGCTCCACCGTGCCGGCCAGGACGTAGGTGATCGTCTCGATGCCGCGGTGCGGATGCCAGGGGAAGCCGGCCAGGTAATCGTCCGGAATGTCGTTGCGAAAGTCATCCAGGAGGAGGAACGGATCGAACTCGGAGGTGTTGCCAAAGCCGAAAGCCCGGCGCAGATGCACGCCAGCTCCCTCGATCGTCGGCTTGGCCTTGATCAGCCGCTGGATCGGTCGAATCGACATGGTTGGAAGCCTTTCCTTGCTGGCGCTTCGGGCTGCCAGGACCGGTCGCCGGCGACAGCATCGCGATACGGTCATCTGGCGATATTGGGCCCGGTCATTCTACGAGGATCGACAAGCGGTCATGGGTCGCCCTCCGGGGAATGGGCACTGGAGCGCCGGCCGCGGCCGAGCAAGTCCTCGCCGAGCAGCCGGGCCAGGGCCAGCAGCGTAGCGCTGCGTCGGTTGAGCCACGCCGCGCTCGCAGGTGCCAATCGACCAGCGGCTCACTCCGGCCTGCTCGGCCAGCTGGTCCTGCGTTAACCCGGCCGCCAACCGGTACAAGCGGAGACGCTCGCCAACGGGCGTCTCTGGGTGGCGGGCCAGGCAGGCCAGACAGCGCGTGGGGGCGGGCGGGTTGGTGCCGGTGGGACGCTCGACGATGACCCGACCGCACTCCCGGCAGACGACCGGACGAGTCCCCGCCAGTCCCAGGTGGCGCAGGGTCAGAGAGACGGCCTGCCGTGTCACGCCCAGGCGGTGGCCGATCTCCTCCAGCGATAACCCCCTGGCTCGCAGCCGCGAAATCTTCTGCCGCCTGGCCTGATCGGCCCGCCGTCCACTCCCGGGACCACCCATGCCTCCGTCCTCCGCCTGGTTCCGTACCTGGGCACCTGGCCCGACTAGATGGCCATTTCACAAGTTCCTGAGCAGCTTTTCAGCCGTAAGTCGTTGGCCTGTAACGTCCGAAGCTGCTCATGGATTTACGAAACGGTCATCTAGCAGCCTAACATCCGCGAAGCCGGCCGCAAGACGGAGCCTCCGTGCAGGGTCTGGATTTCCCCGGTCAGAAGCCGCGGCCCCCCTTTTCGGCACCTTCCGCAAAGTCACCGCCACTTCCGCCTCAAAACACTCGTATTCTTGTCGATCGCCCCGTTGGCCTCGCCCGCGCGGATAAACTTCCTTGCCGCGGCACTGGGTCCTGACGCCTGGCCGGCCCACGAGGCGATGACGCATGGCCACACACGGGACGGATCCCAGGCGACGGAGCCTGCACGGGTCCGTCGTCTTCACGCTGGTAGGGCTGCTTCTGCCGTGGCCAGCCCTCGCCGCCGATTCCACCCGCGATAGTACCGTCTCGGCAGCTCAGCTCCCCGGCCAGCGCGAGCAGCACCTGGCCGGCCTCGGGGCGACAGCGTGGCACAGGGCCGGGCTGCTGGGGCAAGGCGTCAAGATCGCCATTATCGATACCGGCTTCCGCGGTTACCGCGACTACCTCGGCAAGGGGCTGCCGGCCCAGGTGGCCACCCATTCCTTCCAGGCCAACGGCGATCTCGAGGCCCGCGCCAGCCAGCATGGCATCCTGTGCGCCGAGGTCATCCACGCCGTCGCCCCGGAAGCCGGACTGCTGCTGGCCAACTGGGACCCCGAGCGGCCCGACCAGTTCCTCCAGGCCGTCCAATGGGCCAGGGAGCAGGGCGCGGATCATCTCCTGTTCGGTCATCATGCCGACCTGGAGCGACGGCGAAGGGGGCGGACCGATCCACGAACGCCTGACGAAACAGCTGGGCCATGAGCTCCTCTGCTTCGCCAGTGCCGGCAACACGGCCCAGCGGCACTGGTGCGGCACCTTCCACGACGCGGGCGACGGCTGGCACCAGTGGGAAGCCGGCCGCACGGACAACACCCTCTTGCCGTGGAGCAGCGAGCCGGTGTCGGTGGAATTGTGCTGGCCTCACGGCAGCGATTACGAGCTGGCCGTCTGGGACGCGACCAGCGAAACGATGGTCGGTCGCTCCGTGCCGCTTGCCGAATTCGACCGCACCTGGGCCGTGGTGCGCGTGACACCCGAGAAGGGGCACAGCTACCGGGTGCGGGTGCGGCGGACGGAGGGGAAGACGCCCGGCCGCTTTCACCTGGTGGTGCTGGGCGGCGGACTGGGGCTGACCACGGCCCACGGCAGCATCCCCTTCCCCGGCGACGGGCCCGAGGTGATCGCCGTCGGGGCGGTTGGCGCCAACGGGCAGCGAGCGGCGTACAGCTCGTGCGGGCCCAACTCGCGGCAGCCCAAGCCGGACCTGGTGGCCCTGGTGCCGTTCCCAAGCGAGGCGCGGGGCCGGCCGTTCGCCGGCACCTCGGCCGCCGCCCCACAGGCCGCTGCCCTGGCCGCCCTGCTCTGGTCACGCCACCCAGACTGGGACGCCGACCGCATCCGCGAAACGCTTGTGAAATCGGCCCACGACCTGCTCGCCCCAGGCCACGATTGCGAGACCGGCTACGGCTTGATCGCCTTGCCTCCTCTCAAATGACCGGAACAGAACGAGAGGAGCGAACCCGCCCCCGCCAGGGGGCGGGTTTCTTTTTTCCTGTCGAAATTCTGCTGCGGCCCACCCGGGGGACGTGTTACAGTCAAGTCACGCGCCCGTCACCTATCTTCGGGGAGCGGTCGATGCCACGTTCCAGCCATTCTGCCGTACTGCTGCTGTTCGCCAGCCTTCTGGGGCTGCTCGTCTGGCCTGGCCTATATGCCGGCGATCCGAAGGCAGCAGCGGACGCCAAGGCCGACGCGCCAGCCGAATTCAAGCCCGAGGAGCGTGACGACGCCGTCAAGCGGGGGCTGGCGTTCCTGGCCGAGCAGCAACGGCCGGACGGCGGCTGGGCAACCCAGGCCCGGTTTGGAGCCGGGGCCTTCCTGATCGTCCCCGCCCGACCCGGCGCCGCCAAGCCGGCCCAGGAACCATCGGACTTGGGCTGCACCTGCCTGGCCCTGCTCGCCCTGGTGCGGGCCGGCAACACGCCGACCAACGGCGATTACTCGAAAAACGTCGCCAAGGCGGTCGACTACATCACCCACGCCGTCGCCAAGTCCTCCAGTTCCACGCTGGGCACCAACGAGCGCAACGGCACCCAGCTCCAGATCAAGATCGGCCCCCATGTCGATACGTTCCTCTGCCTGCTGACCCTGTCCGAGCTAAAGGGCAAGCTGAAGGACGAGAAGGCCGAGGAGCGACTGGCCACGGCGGTGCGCAAGCTGATCGCCAAGATCGAGGCGCACCAGAAGAAGGATGGGACCTATCCGCAAAACAGGGGCTGGGCGCCGGTGCTGTCGCAGGGCGTGGCCAGCAAGGCGCTCAACCGCGCCAGCCAGGCGGGATTCGCCGTCAAGACGCAGACCCTGGCCCGCGATTACGAGGTGCTGGTGCAGAACCTCGACCGCAAGACCGGCCGCTTCGGCGTCACTGCCAAGATCGACCCGAAGGAGCTGATAGGGCGAAGTGCAGTGGGCACCCGGGGTTCCGCCGAGACTGGGAAGGGCGATGTGCCGAGCATGATCCTCGGCGACGCCGGCGTGGCCCTGTACAGCGCCGCCGCCCGCGCCGGCGGCCTGCAGGAGCTGGCCAACTCGTTGCGGCTCAAGGAGGACAAGGCCCGGAAAGTCCTGGCCGACAAGGAGGCCAGTTCCGAGGCCCGGCAAGTCGCCAAGAAACAGCTTGAGTTGATGGAGAAAACCGACGACGCGGCCGCCCTGGGCCTGCGCGGCATCACGGGGCAGGTTGCGGACAAGAAATTCGTTACCGGCTTTGGCAGCAACGGCGGCGAAGAGTTCCTCAGCTTCCTGCTAATTAGCGAGGCCCTCAAAGCTCGCGGCGGCGACGAATGGGACAAGTGGGACAAGCTCGCCAGCACCCTGGTCCTGCGCGCCCAGGACAAGGACGGCGCCTGGTCGGGCCAGCACTGCATCACGGGGCGGACCCCATGCACCGCGACGGCGCTGC
Source organism: uncultured Planctomycetota bacterium (assembly GCA_963827935.1). Taxonomy (GTDB): domain Bacteria; phylum Planctomycetota; class Planctomycetia; order Gemmatales; family Gemmataceae; genus DATFNV01. Next base: position 358,502 of record CAWHCN010000013.1, read on the forward strand.
TGACGCTGCTGGCCAGTCGGGCGCCAGCGATGGACAAGGGGGAGATGAAGTAGGGGGGACGAAATCGGAAGGCAGCTGGGAGTATGCTGGCGACGCGGCGGAAAGAGGGGAGCGGACTTCATGGCTTGGATCGAACAGACCAAGAAGGCCTCGGGGAAAAGCGGCGGTCCCCAATACTACCTCCAGGAGATCAACGAACACAGCAAGGTGGCGCTGCGGCAGTTCGAGCGGCGTCCCGTTCGCCTCTGGACCCCGTATGGGGTGGTCGATTCTGGCCTAACGGCCGTTTCGAGTACGGTTGGTTCGGTTGGCCACGATCGCTTGCAAACCGGTGGACGGGGCGGTGTGCCCAACATCGCTGACCAGATCGCCAACTGGTATGGCCTGAACAGGGCCGACATCGAAACGATCGAGTTCGAAGACTCGTTCGACCATGAGTGCTTCGTCATCAAGCCGTCGCACGTCAAATTCTTCGGGCGAAAGGGCCGGAAGACGCTTTACCCTGACGTTCAGCCGCTCACCCTGGTGAGCAACCACCGATCAACTCTGCTGATGAATCATCTGGTGGAACTCAAGCGTGGCAAAGATGGGCTGGGCTGGGTTACAAGCCAGATTCGCGGTATGATCGACGATCATTCGCGCGGGGTCCAGTTCGTTCACGAGTTCGACTTGCTGCGATCCAGTGGTGCGCTTGATCTCCTTGGCGTTCGCCTGGGCCTCTACCTGGGGAGTGGCATCGACTGTCCCGAGGGCAGGTTCAAGTTCGGGCCATTCCCAGAGTACCTGTGCCCAATCGAGATTGAGGAACGCTCCAGTGGCTTCCTCAGCCGCCATCACGATCAGCATCGTCGGGGGCGCGTGGTTGTGCTCTGCATGACACACGATGCCCCGACTGTTCAGAGTGGTCCGGGCTACGTCGATGTTCTGGAACTCCGGGAACTCGGTCGCACCTTGGAAGAAGTGGCATGAGCCAACCACCCGCTAAGCCCCTGTTTCATGCGATCCGCCCCGAGAAGCAGGCGGTCCGCCGGCACTACGGCAGCCACCCGTACTTTACGAAGCGGGCGTGGAACGTCGTGCAGGAGTACATCCGTCACTACTCACCGGAGGGCGGCACGGTTCTGGATCCGTTCGGAGGATCGGGGGTAACGGCGGTTGAGTCCCTCGTGCTCCGGCGCAAGGCGGTCTATGTCGATATCGGCGAATGGGCCTGTTTCCTGGCGCGGCAAACAGCCGTGGCGCCGGCCGATCTGGCCGCGCTTCGTGATGCGTTCGGCGCAGTAGAGTCCCGGTGCCGCGCTTACCTGGAGTCGCTCTGGTCCACACCCGGCGAACAACCGCGGGACCCGCCGAACGCCTGGTATCCCCAAGGTGTTGCACTGCCAAGCAATGCGGATGTCGAGTTCGTTGAGGAGCTGTTCACGCCACGCATGCTAGATGGCCTGGCCACGCTACGCGCGGGGATCGTTGAGGCGTCGGGCGGGCCGATTCGCGACCTTCTCCTGATGGCTTTCTCCGCCACGCTGGCCCGCATCAACCGAACCTTTCTCTCGACGGTCAACCGCAAGGAGAGCCGTGGGGGAAGTGCCATCTTCAGCTTGTACCGCTACAAGGTTGCCAGCCAACCCGTCGAACTCCCGCTCTGGCGTCAGTTCGCTACCCGGGTCGAGAAGCTGGTCCAGGCCAAGGCGGAAACGAATGAACTGATCGGGGATTTTTATCGGGAGGGCGAGACCGCGATTTTCCGCCACGCGTCGGCGACCGCGCTGTTTGACTGGATGAAGCCGGGCAGCGTTGACTACATTTACACCGATCCGCCATACGGTGCGCATATCGCCTACCTCGACCTCTCGACCATGTGGGCGGCCTGGCTCGGGTTCGAGATCAGCAAGGCCGACCGCCAAAACGAGGTCATTGAAGGCGGCGAGCTGAAGAAGTCCCGGGACGACTATAATGCCCTCCTTTCCCTGTCCCTGCACCAGATGCACGAAGTCCTGAAGAGCGGTCGTTGGCTGAGCGTGGTTTTCGCCCATCGGGATACGGCCTACTGGGAAGGATTGGTCAGCGCCTGCCGCGATGCCGGGTTCGAGTACGTCAACACGGTGACGCAACCGGTTGGGGTCGTCTGGTCGGTCCACAAGAAGAAGAATCCGCTGCGTGTCCTGTCCGGCGAGTTGGTCCTGAACTTTCGGAAGCGGGCGCGAGCGGTCAGGGTGGGCCCGGCACCGAGGTCGGCCGATCCGGATCGCCTGGTGAAGGAGTGCTGCGAGCGAGAGATTGTACGCAATTACGGCGCCACCACGGAAGACCTGCATCATGCGGTCGTTCCGACACTGCTTGAAAGCAGACTCCTCAAGGAATTCAGCCGCAGTCGTGGCGACCTGACCCCGCTTCTTGAGGAATCGTTCGAGTTCGACTCCGCTAGCAGCCGGTGGCATCTGAAGGATGGGATCGATCCGACGGGCCTGTTACCGAAGCGCGAACTGGCACGCTACCACGTCTTGCGATTTCTGGATTGCCGTGAGAAAGAGGGAGGCCACGCCACAGAAGCCGAGGTGCAAGACCGCATTCACGAGGTGCTCCGCAACGGGTGCGACGTGCCAGCGACCGTCGTGCGGTCGATTCTGCAGGAGGTCGCCTATTCTTCAGACGGTCGCAGTTGGCGGACGGTCAAGCCTGGAGGCCAGTTGGAACTGTCGTTCGGTGGGAACGAATGAACCGCATCAGTGTTTTCCCCCCGCTCTCTCAACCCCCGAACAGCTGCCGATAGGCATCTTCCCCGAACCCCACCAGCAGTATCTTGCCGAGGCGCAGGGTCGGGGCCTTCAGGTTGCCCGTTGGCCCCAGCAGGTGGGCCGCCAGCGTGTCGTCGTCGGGGGGATCCTGATTCATGTCGAATGTGACCGTCTTCTTGCCCCGGGCCACGACGACGCGCTCGACGGTGCGGGCCAGGGCCAGGGCGGCGTCGCGCCCTTGCGCTCCTTGGCGGCATCGGTTCGCTCGCTGACGGCCAACTGCTTCGCCTCAAGGAACCCTTGAGCCTTCTTGCAGCCCATTCAGCTCTTGCGGTGATACATCCAGTCGATGGGCGCGGCATGGTTTGCTCCCCTCATCAGTACTTCGGCATGCTGGGATCGATCTTCTCCGCCCACGCCAGGATGCCCCCCTTCAGGTTCTTTAGCTTCGTGAAACCCTGTTGGCGGAGAAAAGCGATCGCCTTCTGGCTGCGCATGCCGCTCTTGCAATGGACCACCATCTCGCGATTGCGATCCAGCTCGCCGAACCGCTGGGGCAGATCGGGCAACGGCAGCAGCGTGCTGCCGGGGATGCGGCAAAGCTGGAACTCCGGAGGGTTCCGCACATCGAGGATGTAGACCTCGTCGCCACGGTCGAGGTGGGCCTTCAACTCCTCGACGGTCGTGTCGCCGTCGGCGGAAGCTGGGGCCGACTCTTGCCCGCGCACGCCGCAAAACTGCTCGTAGTCGATCAGGCGCGTGACCGTGGGATGATCGCCGCAGGCCGGGCACTTCGGGTTGCGCCGCACCTTGAACTCGCGGAACGTCATCGCCAGGGCGTCGTACAGCACCAATCGGCCGATCAGCGGCGAGCCTTGGCCGAGGATCAACTTCACCGCCTCGGTCGCCTGGATGCAGCCGATCAGGCCGGGCAGGATGCCGAGCACGCCTCCCTCGGCACAGCTGGGTACCTCGCCCGGCGGCGGCGGCTCCGGATACAGGCAGCGGTAGCACGGCCCCCGGCCCGGGTAGAAGACCGAGGCCTGCCCGTCGAACCGGAAGATGCTGCCGTAGACATTGGGCTTCTTCAACAGTACGCAGGCGTCGTTGACCAGGTAGCGTGTCGGAAAGTTGTCGGTGCCGTCGATGATGATGTCGTACGGCTCGAAGAGCGAGAGCGCATTGGCCGAGGAGAGGCGCGTCTCGAACAGGTCGAGCCGCACCTCGGGATTGATGGCCTGAAGGCGGTCACGCGCGGAATGAAGCTTGGGCCGGCCCACGTCGGCGGTGCCGTGCAGCACCTGCCGCTGGAGGTTGCTGAAATCGACCACGTCGAAATCGACCAGGCCGAGCCGTCCCACGCCGGCCGCCGCCAGGTAGAGACCCAGGGGCGAGCCAAGTCCGCCGGCGCCGATGAGCAGGACGCTGGCCGCCTTGAGGCGTTTCTGCCCTTCCAGACCCACCTCGGGCATGATCAGGTGGCGGCTGTAACGAGCGACTTCCTGCGCGGTCAGGTCGGGGAGGGGATTCATGGGTGGATTCGCCGAGTAATCATTGGGCGAGCGGTGCGGCGTAAGCCCGCCGGTAAGTACCGGCGGGCTTACGCCGCGCCGCTCGCCGGGGTTAGCTATATCGCCCCGATCACCAGGCAGCAGTTGTGCCCGCCGAAGCCGAAGCTGTTGGAGATGGCTCGGCGGACACGCATCTCCCGCGCCTGCTTGGGGACATAGTCGAGATCGCAGGCGGGATCGGGGGTTTCGAGGTTGATCGTCGGATGAACGACGCCATACTTGACGCTCAGGGCAGTGGCGATCAGCTCGACGCCGCCGGAGGCGCCGAGGAGATGGCCCAGCATGCTCTTGGTGCTGCTGACGGCCAGGCGGCGGGCATGGTCGCCGAACACCTGCTTGATGGCCGTGGTCTCGACCGCGTCGCCCAAGTCGGTGCTGGTGCCGTGGGCATTGATGTACTGGATCTCGTCGGGGGCCACGCGGGCTTCGCGCAGGGCAAACTCCATCGCCTTGGCGGCTCCGGTGCCACAGGGGTGCGGCGCGGTGATGTGGTGGGCGTCGGCCGTGCTGGCGCAGGCCAGGATTTCGGCATAAACACGGGCGCCGCGCTGCCGGGCGTGCTCCAGTTCCTCGACGATCACGATGCCGGCCCCTTCGGCCATGACGAAGCCGTCGCGGTCCTTGTCGAACGGCCGGCTGGCCCGGGGCGGATCGTCGTTGCGGTGCGACAGGGCGCGGGCGGAGATGAACCCGCCCATGCCCATCGGCGTGATGGCCGACTCGGCCCCGCCGGTGATCATCACCTCGGCCTTGCCCCAGCGGATGGCGTCGTAGGCGTCGCTGACGGCATTGGCGGCCGACGCACAGGCCGTGGCCACCGCCGTGTTCGGGCCGCACAACCCAAACTCGATGGAGATGTTCCCGGGCGCCGCGTTGACGATCATCTTGGGAATGACGAACGGGCTGATGCGGCTCGGCCCGTCCTTGAGGTAGCGTTCGTGCTGTTGCTCGTATTCGTTGAGTCCGCCGATGCCGCTGCCGATGATGACGCCGGCGCGATAGGGGTCCCCGCGGGAGAAGTCGATGCCGCTGTCCTTGACCGCCGAGCGGGCGGCCACCAGGGCAAACTGCGTGTAGCGGTCCAGGCGCCGGGCCAGCTTTGGGTCGAGCAGCGTTTCGGGCTGGAAGCCCTTGACCTCGCCGGCAAAGTGGACCTTGAAGGCGGTGGTGTCGAACTGCTCGATGCTGCCAACGCCACTCTGCCCCTCCAGCAGCGCGCGCCAGTACGTGGCCAGGTCCAGGGACAGGGCGTTCACCGTGCCCATGCCGGTAATGACGACGCGCCGCGTCATTTCTTGCCGATCTCCCGCTCGATGTAGTCGATGGCTTCACCGACGGTCTTGATCTTTTCGGCCTGGTCGTCCGGGATGGTGATCTCGAATTCCTCTTCCAGTTCCATCACCAGCTCGACGATGTCCAGCGAGTCGGCCCCCATGTCCTCCTGGAAGGAGGTGGACCGGGTGACCTGCTCCTTGTTGACTCCCAGGTTCTCACACACAATCTCAATGACGCGTTCTTCGACAGAAGGCACGTTCAGGTCCTCCCAGAGAGGCATCAAGTCCACCCGCGCACGGGGGCGCTGGGGAGCGCCGTGGCGGATATGTACCACGGCACAGGTGCGCCGGGCAAGGGAAATTGCCAGCCGCGCAGGTCAGGCCGGACGGGAAACACGGTGCGCGGGAGCAAAGTGCATAAGTACAGAAGACGGGCACAGTTGGAAAGAGCAACCGCCGCGGCGGCCCCGATGCCGTCGCGGCCAAACGCACTCCGTGGCCGTTCCGGAAGCCCCTCGCCCCGGTACTCCGGGGAGAGGGGTTGGGGGTGAGGGGTCTAGATTTCTCCGGGCAAAAGCCCCTCACCCCCGACCCCTCTCCCCGGAGTACCGGGGCGAGGGGAGCGTATGGAACAGGCCCTCAGGCCGGGATATTGTAGCATTCCGCCTTGCGCTGGACACGCTTGAGCAGGCCGGCCAGCACCCGCCCGGGGCCGATCTCGTAAAACCGGTCGAACCCACCCGCCAGCAAGCCGCGAACCGTCTTCTCCCACAGCACCGGCTCGACGACCTGGCGCACCAGCAGGCCGCGGATTTCGTTCGGATCGGTGTGGGGCTGGGCATCGACGTTCGACCACACCGGGACCTGCGGCGGCTTGATCTGGACGCTTGCCAGAGCCCGGGCCAGGGTCTCGTCGGCCGGCTTCATCAGGACCGTGTGGAAGGCTCCGGCCACCGGCAGCCGAATCGTGCGCCCCCCCGCCGCCTCCGCCAGCTTCTCGACCGCGTCGCAGGCCACGTGCCCACCGGACAGGACGATGTTGCCCGGACAGAGGAGATTGGCCACCTCGAGCACTTCGCTGCCGCGGGCCTGCGCAGAGGTCGCGCACCATCGGCTCTTCGAGGCCGAGGACGGCGATCATGGCGCTGGGGTGGGCATCCGCGGCCGCCTGCATGGCTTCGCCACGCTCGCGGACCACGCGCAGCCCGTCGTGAAAGCTGAGCGCGCCGGCAAAGACAAGAGCCGTGTACTCGCCGAGGCTAAGGCCGGCGGCGGCCTCCGCCGAGGTCGCCACCTCCGGTTGCGTCGCGCGCAGCGATTCCAGGGCGGCGAGGCTGCTGACGAAAATGGCCGGCTGGCTGACGGCCGTCGAATTGAGTCGCTCCACTGGTCCGTTCCAGCAGAGCGTGGCGAGGTCGTAACCGAGGAGGGCGGCCGCCTCATCGAACAGGCGCCGCGCCGCCGGCAGCGTCTCGCACAGCTGACGCCCCATGCCGATCGCCTGGGCGCCCTGGCCGGGAAAGAGGAAGGCGGTGTGGGGCATGGGGTCCTCCCGTCCTCCGTTTAGCCGCAACTTTTGGGGAGCGCTGCTGGCCAGCGCTACCAAGAGGTCGCGGCTAAACGACGCGCTATTCCTTCTCTTCCATCGGCACCACTTCGCGGTTCTGGTAGTGCCCGCAGTTGCCGCAGACCCGGTGCGGCAGCACCGGCTGCTCGCAGCGCGGGCAATACTGAATCTGGATGGGCTTCAGGTGATGATGGCTACGCCGGTTCCCCTGACGGGACCGCGACATGCGCCTCTTGGGAACAGCCATGTGTCTTCGCCTTCTCCTGGCAAACGCGACGGCGTAAAGAGGGCTATCCTAGGTCGGCGGGGAGGAGGCGTCAAGCCGGCCATTCGGCTGCTCTTCTGTTCGTACCATGCCGTTAGCTCCGCTAAGGCGACCGGCAGGTCGCAGTAGCCCTCGGCAGCGCATCTCCGACCGCCCCCCGGAACTGCACGCGCTGCCAGGTTGAACTGAAGTGGCCGGGAATTCTGTTCAACCTGACGCGGACACCGCAAGCCATTGGTAAATAACGACATGTGCCTTCGCGGTTCAGCAAAAAGCGCCAGGTTGAACAGAAGTCCGATGTGTGCGGGAGCGCTAGGACGGGCCCCTTCGGCGCCGGGCGAGGGATCGTCGCTCCAGTCCCCCGTAATCGGTCGGAGCACCGGGGCGAGGGAGATTTTCTCCTGCCGCTCGTCTAAGTGCCGCCCCGTCCAGGTGCGGCACCGCTTTCGCCCTTGCCCTCCCACGGAAGCCGCGGCAGTGCCCGCAGCCCGGCAACGTAGTGTGCCTCCTGATAGGGCTGGCCGTTCTTGAGCACGTCGAAGATCTCCGACGTAACCACGCAGGCGATCAACTCCAGCGCCCGTTCGCGCGAGACACCTTCACCAAGCAGGCGCTCCAGAGTAGCGCGCGTTTCCGGGGGCGTTCCATCGCGGAGTTGATTTTCGACAATCTCCAGCAGAGCGCGACGCAACTCGGGGCTGTGTGACTGTTTTGCCACGGAATCCGTCCTCCTCGCACCTGCACCCAACCGCGGAACTCGGGCGAACAAAAGGTTCCAGGAACTGCAAAGACATTCTGTCTTTACATTGACACCTTTTCTGATCCCCTTTTCTGGTCGGGGGGTAGCCGACCCACGCCCCTTTCCCGACAAATTGCCGCTCGGTGTCCCGTCACGGATGGCGCCCGCTCTATCTTCGCACGCCGTAGATATTGCATTTTGGCAGCTCCTTTTTCAGCGCGGCAGCGCCTGCTGCCGTCACCTGCGTGTTGGTAAGGATCACCGTTTGCAACCTCTTGAGTCCGGCCAGCTCCTTCAGCCCCGCGTCCGTCAATTTCGGGCCGCTAATGTCCAGCGTTTGCAAGCTGGTCAGCATGGCCACCTCCTTCATCCCCGCGTCCGTGAACTCCACGCCCCATACGGTCAGCTCTTGCAAGCTCTTCAGCCCGGCCAGCTCCTTCAGCCCCGCGTCCGTCATTTTTGTGGCGCTAAGGTTCAGTCTTTGCAAGCTTTTCAGCCCGGCCAGGTGCTTCACCCCCGCGTCCGTCACTGGGCAGTGATTAAAGTACAGCCTTTGCAAGCTCTCCATGCGGGCCAGGTCCTTCAGCCCCGCGTCCGCCACTTTATTGTTGCGAACGTCCAGCGTTTGCAAGCTCCTGAGCCCAGTCAATTCCTTCAGCCCGGCGTCCGTCACCTGCGTATTATTCAGGTACAGCGCTTGCAAGCTCTTGAGCCCGGCCAGCTCCTTCAGCCCGGCGTCGGCCACTTTCGTGGCGTTAAGGCTTAGCCCGAAGGCGGCCGCAGGATCGGGCAGCTTCGCCAGCACACCTTCTTTCCACTCGGAGAACTGAAACACCGGCATCGCCTCAGGCTCGCCTTTTGCCTGGGCCTGAAACTTAGGCGGTTCCGTAGGGTCCATTTTCATCCAGCCGACGGCGGCTCCCGCGTCGCGCCAGGTCTTGACGATCTCCGGCGGCAGCGGCTTGGGCGCTTCTTTCTTGTCGGCACCCGCACCGGCGGAAACCTCCACACCGCAACTCGCCAGCACGGCCAGCACCGCCAGATGATGCCACCTTGTCCCTTGTTTTTGCATCGCTCACCTCGTTTGAATGGCCTAACGCCCAGCTCACCTGCCGGCGCACTGGAGAGCCGTTGACCTCTACAAAGCCTTCATGGCCCGCCAGTCAGGTGGAGCGTTTGGTTCGCCTTCGCCGTTGCTTACCCTTGCCGGCGCCCGCACGGCTTTCCGCTTCCACCTCGCGCCAGAAAACGTCGTGGGGAATGCCCCCGGTCTCTTCGATCTGGCGCCGGGACTTGTCAAGGAGCGCCTGAAACTTCGGTGAGTGCGCCAGCACCAGCCGTTCCAATTCGTCTTCGTCGGTGACTGCAAGCAGCACGGCGACCGCCTTGCCGTTTCGGGTGACAATCACCGGTCCATCGTGGCTCTCCTTCAGGTATGCGCTTAATCGCGCCTTCACATTTGCGACCGAGGCAATCTTCATCCTTCAAACTCCTCTCCCCCGCTCGCACCACGGCGGCCAAACAATCATTCCTTTTTCACGTCTTTCTTCTTCTCAAACGTGATGATGTGCTGCCACGGCAACACCTCGCTGGTGCCCGACCACTTCAGGGGAAACGGCTCCATCTCCTTCTTCACCTGCCGTTCGGTCATCTTGTGGACCAGTTTGATCGGCACCTTGTCGTCCTCCAGGCGGTACTCGACGAGGACGAGCCGGCCGCCCGGCTTCAGCGACTTCACCATCGCCGCGGTCATTCTCATAAGGAAAGGCGAATTCGTGGTACACGTCCACCAGCAGGATCAGGTCCACCTTCCCTTCCGGCAACTTGGGGTCCTTCTCGGTGCCGTGGATCGTTTCGACGTTCTTGATGCCGTCCGCCTTGATCCGCTTGTTCATCACGTCGAGCATTTCCTGCTGCACGTCCACGGCGTAGACCTTCCCCTTGCCGCCGACGGCCTTGGCCATGCGGAAGGTGTGATAGCCGCTGCCGGCACCCACGTCGGCGACAATCATGCCTTCTTTCAGCTTGAGTTGCTGATGGAGCTTGCTGGACGCTTCTTCCTTCTCGCGTTCGGGCCGTTCCAGCCAGCCGATGCCGCCATAGCCCATGACCTGGGCGATCTCGCGATCCAGGTAGAACTTGCCGATGCCGTCCGGGTCGTGATCCTTGCGAAGCTCGTACCGCGGCGGGTCCGGCTTCTTCTCGGGTTCGGCCCAAACGGGACCCGCCAGGAACACGACCAGCAGCGACGACAGGCGGCACACGCGGTTCATGGGACTGTTCTCCGATGGCTCGAATGTCCTTGTTGCTTTTGAGGCCTCGCCCCGGTACTCCGGGGAGAGGGGCGCCTTTACTCCCCTCGCCCCGGTACTCCGGGGAGAGGGGTTGGGGGTGAGGGGCATTCTCAACACACGGTCGCGTTTCACTCGCCGACCTTCACCGGCTTCCAGATCAATCCCTCTGGCGCCGCCTGGTCGCGCTTGGCGTACCATTCCCAGGGTGTTCCCGGATGTTCCCGGACGATTCGCTGCAGCCGCTTCTGCGTCGCCGCCAGCAGGCGGCGCGACGCCGGGTCGCTCCGCATCCGGTCCGCCGCGGTCAAACGCCAGCCGTTGTGCGTGCTGGGATCGAGCGCAGGCTGCTCCTCACGACGCAGCTCGCCCAGGGCGAACTGGTACTCGTTCAGCCAGCCGATCTGCAATTCTAGCCGGGCCAGGATGTACTCGTAGTTGGCGCGCCAGCGCTTTGACGGCTCGGCGTCCAGGCCGTCGCCCGCTTTCTTCAGGTCGTCCAGCAGGTCGGTCAGTTCGCCCAGCGACCGGGCCACGTCCTTCTGCTTCTTCAGGACCTCGTTCTTGAGATCGGCCGGGCGGGGCGTCGCCCTGAACTCGTCGCGCAGCGCAGCTCCTTCAGCTGCTCGACCAGAGCGGTACGGGCCTTTTTCACCGCGGTCCGCAACGGCGTCTCCTTGCCGTCGTCGGCGTATTCATGGAGCAGCCTGGGGGCAAATTCCGGCAGGCGATCGGTCCGGGTGCCGAAAGGAGCCGGCACGTCGATCTCCGCCAGGATGCTGCGGAGCGGCTCGGGCAGCGCCGCGCCAGCCGGGGCCTTTGGGGCCGGCGGCGCGGGGACGTGGACCACCGGCAAGTCGAGCTTCTTCGCCTGCTCGTTCAGCCGGGCCAGGTCCCCCTTGAACAGCGCGTCCAGCTCCGCTTCATGGCCGGTCAGCCGTTTCTTCTGTTCGGCGAACACCTCGCGCAGCCCCTGCGTCACCGGGCCGTCGCTGTCGTCGCAGAAGTCGCTCAGGACGGCCAGCTGCGAGTAAAGCTGGGCCCCGCCTTTCTGGGCCAGGATGTCATACGCGACCAGGGCTGTCGGATTGTGGAACTTCTTCTCCAGGGCGTCGAGCTTGTCGATCAGCGTCTGGCTCCCCTTCACCAGGTCGGCGGTCCCCTTCTCGTCCTTCACCAGGGCGTTGCGATCCGCTAGCTGTTTGCGGACGCTGCGCAGCCGGTTCACGTCGCCGGCCAGCTTGCTGATGGTGTCGCGCACCTCGAGGGCGAAGCGGAAATGCTCCTCCAGCTCGCGGTCGTTGGTTTCCACGCGCGGATCGAGGCGGACCTCGACGCGCCCCTCGGCCTTCTTGCCGTCAGCGGTCAGCCGCAGCGTGTAGACCCCCGGGTTGGCCATCGGCCCTTCCTCGACGCTGCCGCCGTCCAGCTTCGCCCCCTTGATGCGCTCGGGGCCCTTGGTGCGCAGGTTCCAGACGGCCCGGTGCAACCCCGCCTCCGCCTTCAGCTCCGCCTCCTTCGGCTTCTCGGGCCCGTCGGGATCGCCGACCGGGAAATCCGACGGTTCGGGTTTGCTGCTCAGTTCGGCGATGACCTCGCCCTGCCTGTCCAGCACTTCGAGGATGACCTCGCCCTTCGGTTTCCCTTTCAGGAAGTAATGGATGACGGCCCCCGCCGGCGGGTTGGCCCCGGTGCTGCCATCCCGCGGCGGGAAGAGCGGGGAATGATAGCGCCAGCGGATGGCCGGCTGCGTCGGCAGGATCAGGGCCTCCGCCTTGGCGCTCTCATCGGTGAACATCCGGATCGGCGTCAGATCGTCGAAAATCCAAACCGACCGGCCGTTGGTGCCCAGGACCAGGTCGTCCTTCTTGACGATCAGGTCCTGCACCGCCACGGTCGGCAGGTTCAGCTTGAGCGCCTGCCAGGAGCCGCCGTCGTTGGTGGAAAACGACACGCCGCGTTCCGTCCCCAGGTAGAGCAGCCCCTTCCGTTTCGGATCCTCCCGCACCGCGTGCAGATAAATGTCCTGCGGCAGCTCGGCAGCGAGCGCTTGCCAGCTCTTGCCGAAGTCGGCCGTCTTGAACAGGTACGGCTTCATGTCGTCCAGGCGATGGTTATCGGCCACCACATAGGCGGTCGCGGCGTCGAAGGGGGACGGCTCGATGCAGACCACGGTACCCCACTCCGGCAGCCCCTTGATGTTCTTGCCGACTTCTTCCCAGGTTTTGCCGGCATCGCGGCTGACGTGGATCAGGCCGTCGTCGCTGCCGGCCCAGAGCAGCCCCTGCTGCCGGGGCGATTCGGCGATGGCGAAAATCGTGTCGTAGTACTCGACGCCGGTGTTGTCGCCGGTGATCGGCCCGCCGGACCACTTCTGCTTCGCCTTGTCATTCCGCGTCAGGTCGGGGCTGATCGGCGTCCAGCTCTTGCCGCCGTCGATGCTGCGGAACAGGACGTTGGCGGCGTGATAGACGATGTGCGAGCCGTGCGGCGAAATCAGGAGCGGGGCGGTCCACTGAAAACGGTAAAGCAAGTCCTCCCCCCCGTGGCCGGACGGATTGGTCGGATAGATGCTGACGTTCCGCGCCTGGCGGGTCCGCTCGTCGTAGCGCGACAGGTAGCCGCCGTACTCGCCGGCAAAGATGATGTCCGGGTCGGCGGGGTCGGGGGCGACGTAGCCGGTCTCCCCGCCGCCCACCGGGTGCCAGTCGCCCAGGGTGATGCCGGCCGACGACAGGCTGTTGGTCGGCCCGGACGCCGTACCGATGTCCTGCATGGTGCCCATGACGCGGTAGGGGACCCGGGTGTCGGCGGCGATGTGGTAGAACTGGGCCAAGGGCAACGGCGGGGCGTACCACGTTTCGCCGCCGTTGGTGCTCACATCGATCCCGCCGTCGTTGGCATCGATCATTCGCCGCGGGTCCTGCGGGTCGATCCACAGGTCGTGGTGGTCGCCGTGGTGCGTTTTCTTGACCGGCGTGAAGCTCTTGCCGCCGTCGATGCTCCTCTGCAGGCGGACCTGCGGGCAGTAGACGACATCCGGATTCTTGGGATCGACCGTGATGGTCGAGAAATACCAGGAGCGCTGGCGCAGGGCGTGGTGATCGGTGGCCAGGCTCCAGGAGTCGCCGCCGTCGTCGGAGCGGTACAGTCCGCCCTTCTCCGCCTCAATCAGCGCGTAGACGCGCCGGCTATCCGACGGCGCCACCGCCAGCCCGATGCGGCCCCAGATCCCTTCAGGAAGCCCCTTGCCGGGTGCGTCCTTGTCCGCATCTCCCCCCTTCAGTTGCTTCCAGGTATCGCCGCCGTCGCGGGAGACGTACAGCCCGCTGCCCGGCCCGCCGCTGGTCATTTCCCACGGTTTTCGCCGTGTCTGCCACAGGGCGGCAAAGATGACCTTGGGACTGGCCGCGTCGAGGACAACGTCGATGGCTCCGGTGTCGGCATCCTTCTTGAGCACCTGCTGCCAACTCTTGCCGCCGTCGGTGGTGCGGTAGAGGCCGCGCTCGGGGTTGGGACCGAACGCATGGCCCAGGACCGCCGCATAGGCCACGTCGGCGTTCTGCGGATGGACGACGATGCGCCCGATCTGTCCCTCCTGTTTCCAGACGTGCTTCCAGGTCTTGCCCGCGTCGGTGGAGCGGTAGATGCCGTTGCCCACCTCGACGTTGCCGCGGATGTTGGCCTCGCCGGAGCCGGCATAGACGATGCTCGGATCGGACGGGGCGACGGCAACCGCCCCCATCGTGGCAATGGGCTGGTCGTCGAAGACCGGGTTCCAGTGAATGCCGCCGTCCGCCGACTTCCAGATGCCGCCCGCCGCGGTGGCCGCGTAGTACGTGAGCGGATCACCCGGCACGCCGCAGACGCGGGCCACCCGCCCCCCCGAGGCCGGGCCGATCGAGCGAAACTCGAGGCGCTTGAACGCCTCCGGCCCCCCCTTCGGCTCGGCGGCGCCGACCGGCAGGAGGATCGACAGTACGGTGAGCACGGCGAGATAGCGGGTGGCGAATCTCATAGACGGGTTCCGAACTGGGGACTCGCGGGTGGCGGCCGACGCTGGGTAGTCATGCTACCAGCCAGGTTCGCCGGGTGCCAGGATGGCGAGCGGATCGTTCTTTACCGCCATTCTTTACCGCCAACCCTCGGACGATGGCGGTATAGCAACCCGTTGGTGGCTATGGACTTAAGGTCTTTACCGCCAACCGCCAACGGTTTGTGCGCGTAGGGCTGGCAGTCCGCGCCACCGAGTCTTTTTTCTTGCTTGACATATTCCCATATGGGAATATAATAGAAGCATGCCACGTGCACCGACTACAGCCGACGTATTCAACGCCATCGCCGAGCCCCGTCGGCGACAGATTGTCGAGTTGCTTGCGCGGCGCGGGGCCCTGGCTGTTGGAACGCTGGTCGTAACGCTGGGGCTTCCGCAGCCGGCTGTCTCGAAGCACCTTGGCGTGCTGCGCAAGGTCGGCGTGGTCGCGGTGATCAAGCAAGGCAAACAACGCGTGTACAACCTGGAAGCGGAGAAGCTGAAAACCGTGCATGACTGGGTCAAGGCCTTTGAAGAGCTCTGGGGCCATCAACTCGACCGCATCAAGGAGCGCGCCGAGCGCCGAGCGCGTGAACAAACGGAATCGCCAACACCCCTCAAACCCCGGAAAGGACAATCATGAAAACGGACACCAGTGAACGACAGTCAGTCGAATCTTTCGAGATCTGCAAGGAGATCGAGATTGCGGCGCCGATCGACATCGCCTTCGAAGCCATGCTGGACGAGCTTGGTCCGGAAGGGCAGATGCCCGGCGGCAAGCCGTTCCCGATGAAAATCGAGCCGTGGCCCGGCGGACGCTGGTACCGCGACCTCGGCAACAATTCCGGCCACCTTTGGGGCCATGTGCAGGTCATCAAGCCGCCGACGCTCCTGGAGATTTGCGGGCCGCTGATGATGTCGTACCCGGCGGTCAATCACCTGCAATACCGCTTGAAGGCGGAGGGGGGCGTGACGCGCCTTGTGTTCCTCCACCGCGCCATGGGATCGATCCTGCCCGAACATCGCGACGGCTTGCCCAAAGGCTGGGAGCACTGGCTGGAGCGCATTCGCGAGCTGGCGGAACGCAAGAATCGGAAGGAGACACAACGATGAGCGCTTGCTGCGATGCCGCCAGCGGCCGGAAAACGCCGACGTGGGTGCGAAGAGTCCGAGAGATTTTTGCATGGGTCCTCCCGAGTGCCATCCTGGTGTTGGTGCCCAAGTGTCCCGCTTGCCTGGCAGCGTACGTGACTGCTTTGGACCGGACTCGGCCTGTCGCTTTCCACGGCAACCTACCTGCGCTGGGTGCTGCTGTTCCTTTGCGTCGCCTCATTGCTCTTCCTGATTGTGGAACGTCTGGATCGCATAGGGGCCATCTTTCGTTACTTCAAAAAGGAGACCGAACAATGCAACACCAAATCGTAAGTCGAGAGGAATGGCTTGCAGCCCGGCTCGGGCTGCTCAAGGAGGAGAAGGAGCTAACGCGGCGCAGCGACGAGCTGGCGCGGCGACGTCAGGAGCTGCCGTGGGTCCGGGTCGACAAGGAGTACCGATTCGAGACCGACGAAGGGAGCGCCTCGCTGGCAGACCTCTTCCGAGGGCGCTCGCAGCTCCTCGTCTACCACTTCATGTTCGGGCCCGACTACACGGCGGGGTGTCCGTCCTGCTCGGCGATCGCGGACGGGTTCAACGGCTTCGTCGTCCACCTGGCGAACCACGACGTCACGCTTTCGGCGGTGTCGCGGGCGCCGCTCGCGAAGCTGCAGGCGTACAAGCGGCGGATGGGGTGGACGTTTCCCTGGGCGTCCTCGCTCGGCGGCGACTTCAACTTCGACTTCAACGTCTCGTTCACCGAGGAGCAACAGCGCGAGGGGGCCGTCGAATACAACTACCGGCGCGAGCCGGCGTGGACGGTACGCGGGATCGGCGACTCACTGACGAAACGCGGCGAGGGGCCTGTCGCCGAGATCGCGGCCATGACCGGAACCGACGTGGCCACGTACACGCGCGAGAGGCCGGGCATGAGCGCGTTCGTGCTCGAGGACGGCGTCGTCTACCACACCTATTCCACCTATGCGCGTGGGCTGGACGGCCTCTGGGGCATGTACCAGTGGCTCGACCGCGCCCCCAAGGGGCGCAACGAGACGGGCGTCTGGTGGCGCCGCCACGACGAATACGAGCCGCTTCCTCAAAACGCCGGCTCGTGTTGCCACGCGGCGGAGGCGCGACGCGTGAACACTCGCCACTGCTGCCAGACAGCGACGCGGGACCGCGACAACGCTCGTGGGGGTGACGTGGACCTGGTGCGTGGCACCATCCACCCAGCCGCGGTCATCGCCGGGCCGCCAGGTCCCATACGTCGTCCAGGTGAAGAAGTAGGCCAGCGGAGAATCATCCACGGGGACCTGCGAGCAGAAGGACAGCGGAGGCGATTCTGGGCTGGGGACCAGCCTTTGTCAAGCGGGTCACGGACAAGCCCGCGGCACCGTGGAGGTGTATCCGTCGCTGGCGCTTCGGGCTGCCCCGACGAGGGCAGCCCGAAGCGCCAGCGAGGGTCGGCTTGGCCAACTCGCAGCACCAGCGAGGGGACGCCTCACTGGCAATCCCGCACGTAGACGATCGCCCCCTCCAATTCGGCTTCCTTCCAAAGCGGTTGCTTGCTGCCCCCCTCGATCCACCAGTGCTGCCGCTCCTTGCGGCCCTTCAGCCATTGACGCATGGCGGTGTGAATGAGATACTGACACGCGGAAACCTTACACCAGCATGCTCGTCGTCGGGTCGGCTCGAGGACCTTGCGCAGGCACATTTGCTGCCGGTGGAAGAGACCCGGGACGACGGTTCGGCAAACGCGATGGCGGTCTTGAGATTCCTGTGGTGGAACCTGAATTCCTTCGCTCACTTCGATGACAAGCGAGCAGGGGAGTCCCAATGGCCGATCAGTCCAGAGGCGTACGCTGAGAAGTGTCAACGGGTTGATTCTGCCCTTGGGAGGCTTTACGGCAGTTCGCCCGCAGACGTAATGGCATTCGCTGAGATCACCAACAAAGCCGCCGCGGACCTACGAAACCGCCTCTTCCCAGCCCATGAGGTATTCTCGCTCGATGACCTGGATCGCGCCGCGCGGCAAGTGGCCTTCTTTTATCGCAAAGGGGACCGCTTTGAGGAGCAACCGAAGGTCGTTGTTGGTGGCCTCCCGCGCGGCACGCGGCCAATGGCGACCCTGGATTATGTCTTGCCGCGGCAACGGATTCGCTTCTATGCCTGTCACTGGACGGCGCGCTTTGACGACAGGAGTGAGCATCATCGCTCTGACCTGGCTCGTCACCTCAACGGCGAGATCTACCGCTACCTCCGGAAAGAGACAGCTGGCCAGGAGGTCCGACACGTCGTTGTCCTTGGGGACTTGAACGAAGAGCCTTACGGGAAGGTCCTTGAGCAACGCTTCTACGCTTCGAGGGATCGGGCCCGTTCACAAGGTCGACCGCACTACACGGATGCAGATATGGAGCGAGTGCATCTGTACAATTGTGCCTGGCGATTCATGGGGGAGCAACGTCCCCACAGCGGAGAGACGCCTCAGGATGACGCGGCGGGCACTCACTACTGGGAGCGAGAGAAGACGTGGCACACGCTCGATCATGTGATCGTCAGCGGTGGACTGCTGACAAATGACGTTCCTTATCTTGATGAGGCAAGTCTGGGAGTGGTCGCCGGCCCAACGGTTTGGGGCCCTGACGGGAAGCCGTTGAAGTTCGAATGGGGCAATGGCGCGGCGGTGGGGATGTCCGACCACCTGCCGATCTACGGACGTATCGTGCTCTCCCGGGAGGAGACCAGTGTCAACATTTGAAGAAGCGCTCAAGACGAGTCTCTTGGGCGTCAACGAGGCATTCAAGCTTGCCGATGCCGATCTCCACCAGGAGGTCGCCGCTGCTTCTCAGGCGTTAGCCCAACTTAGCGGCGGGATTGCGGTGTTGGAGCTCATCACGCTATTTGAGAATGCGCAAGGAATTGCATATAACCTGACGGTCAAGTCAGGTGGGTCCAACATTCTTCATGTTGCACAGCTCCTCGTGCCGGCGAAGGGCTATCCTGTAACGCTTCAACAGCCGCCCGGTAAACATCTGAAAACCAGACAGGAAATAGGGGCGTTTCTTGCTGAGATGGCGGCCAATCCCGATTCGCCCCTAATTCAGCACCTGGCGTTCCTAATGCGCCGTGCGAAATGACGATCCCGGTCCGGTCCACCGGTCCACCGCCTCACCCCAACACCGCCCTGCACACCAACCCACGCCTCGTCCGTAGCCTGCCACGCCGTCTCCAACTCCTGCGGCAGCGGCGCCGGCAAGTCGAAGGATCGAAACCAAGGCGACACTGGCCACTCAGGCCGGAGCATGTCGAGCTTCGCACGGTACCACGGAATGGGGCGGCGCGGGGAGAGAGATCACTCGGTTTAGCCGCCGCCCGCCGGCGCCGTCCAGGCGGCCATGAAATGATCCGTATTCCCCACGCCGCCCGCCGGGGCGGCGGCTAAACGGTCAGCCCGCGTTACTGCGCTCCAGTTCCTTCAGGTAATCCAGTGCCTCGTCCACCGTACCCGACCTGCGCCCCGGGAACCCGGCCGGCGTCGTCCAGTTCGCGCAGCAGCATCAGGTCGTCGAAATCGGGCGAGGCCTCCAGCTCGCGCTTGGCCCGATGGCCGAGCTGTCCGCCGCGGTAATCGTGGGCCTCCATGTGGTGCTCGATGAAGAAGCGGGTTCGCTCCGTGAGCAGTCCGTCCAGCGCCGCCAGCGCGGCGGCCACGTGGTTGGCCCGATCCAACCCCTTGCCGACATCGTGCAGCAGGGCGGCCAGCAGGAACTCCTCGTCGTAAGGTCGAGCGTCGCGCGCCAGCTCGAAGACCTGGAGCGAATGATAGAGCACATCGCCTTCCGGATGATGCCGGGCCGAACCCTTGACTTCCTCCAGCGGCAACAGCAGCATGCGGTAGAGCTGATACGGATCGACCACCTCCTGTTGCGCCTCCAGCTCCCCTTCGAGATTGAGCCCGGGATATTCCCGCTCGATCAGCTCTTCCAGCTCGCGGATCGAGGCCCGCTCGATGGCCTTGCCGGTGATGGAGCTGCGGAAGACGTAGTGGGCCTTGTCCTCGGCGTAGACGGTCAGCTCGAAGTTGAAGCGGGCGTGGACGTGGATGTGGGTGAAGACGCGGGACTCGCCGTGCTTGATCACCTGTTTCCGCTCCACGTCGTACTGGTAGCCCTCCTGTTGAAGCAGGTCGGAGACGAGGCCGACGCTGTCGCTGAAGAGGTGGATGTCGATGTCGGAGCCCTTGCGGACGTGCCCGGTCATGACGCTGCCGATCAGCCGTGGTCGAAACTGGCGGCAGGACGCGCATCAGACGCAGCGCGTCGAGGCGCATGTCGCGCAGGTGCTGGGTACGGCGATCGCCTTCGTGGATGCGGGCGAACACCTGAATCTGCTCGCGGATCTCGGCGTTGGACGGCAGGTCCTCGGGCGTGACCCGGGAGCGGCACAGCCGCTTGGCGGCCTTGCGCTTGGCGGTGTAGTACTCGGACTCGACGCGGTCGTACATCAGGCGGGCGGCTTCCAGGGCAATCGCCTGGCGGAGCTTGGCATTAGCCATCCTTTTGAAGCGCCGTTATGAGGCCCATCGATGCGGCGCGGGGCCGTGGAGGGAGACTCCACATCACAAGTATACCCGCGCCCGTTGGATTTTGCCACGTTACTTCCGCTCACAGAGCCGGTTCGGCACCCAGGCGATACTTGAGATCATGATTGATGAAGAAATCGCGCTCCGTGTCGGTCAAGCCGTAATGCCCGGCCAGGACCCGATCGATGTCGTCCAGGATTGGCTTGGAACGTCCCGGATAGAATTCGTCGTAGATCACCTGGCCGGTGGTCCGGTAGCGGCATTCCTTGCGGACGGCATGGCGGCGGTAGTCGGCCATCAGCCGCCGGCACAGAACGCCGAGATCGCGTTTGCAACCGCGCCCCATCGCCGCCAGGCCGGTTGGGAAGCGGTCGATCTCGCGCCGGTTCAGGTGCCGGCAATCCGAAAGCAGCACCCACCACCAGTAAAACAAGTTGCTGTTGAGCAGGGCGGCGACCGCCTGCGCGTCGGTCTCGCTCTTCACTGACAGCGTCTTCACCTGCACCGACAGCTTTTCGCCGTCCCGCTCATTCCAGAAGTACGGGGCGAAGGTCATGGCCCGCACCCAGTAGCGCGGGGCGTTGTGGTAATAGACCGCGCTTTCGCCGCCGAGGTCGTCTTGCAACGGTGCTCGTCCGTGGATCTTCTTCCAGATACGCTTCTCGATGGGATCGCCGGCCTTGGGGACGGAGTTCTCGTAGCGCAGGTCGCTGACTTCGAGGTAACGCAGCCTGGCGAACAGGCTCGGGCGTTCGGCTTCCAGCCAGCGGTGATAGCGGGTCGAAAAAATCCGCGTTTCCGGCGACTCGTGCCGCAGGAAGATGGCGAGCCGCTGATCGACGCCGGCAAACAGCTTGCACGGGCGCATGTCGTAGGTCGAAATCCAGGTGGTTGCTCCTTCGGTAATGAGGGAGGCAAGCGGTGCCATGCGATCGGTGCAGAAGGCGGAATGGGGGACGATCATGCCAAGGCGGCCCTTGGGAGCTAGCAAGCCAAGGGATCGCTCCACGATGGGGGCATAGATGTTTCCGCAAGCGGCGGTGTGATAACCGGCGAGGCGAGGATCGTCGCCCAGCTCGACGTAGGGCGGGTTGCCGACGATAACCGAGAAGCCGCCGCGCCGAGCCACTTGTGGGAACGGCCCGCAGGCTGCAAGAACGTCGCCGCTGGTCAGGTGATCGCGCAGGTGCAGAGCGGCCGGCAGCCGAGTGGCGCCCCGAGAGGCGGCCGCCAGCATGAGCAATAAGCGCATCCGCGTGATTTCGACCGCTTCCGGCATCAGGTCAAGGCCGAAGAGGTTCTGCCGCAGGATTGACGCCCGCACGAAGGAGCACAGGCCTGGCTGCCGATCCGCCCGGGCCAGGATTGTGGCGAACCTGCGCCCGGCAGTGACCGCATCCGTGCGAGGCAAGCTTTGTAGAGGGCCTCCAGGACACGCAGCGCCGCAGCCAGGAACTCGCCGCAGCCGCAGGTCGGGTCGAGGACGGTCAACCTCGCGAGTCCCTGCCAGACCTCGCGCAGGGCGGTGGGCTCGACAGCGCCCAATGGCCGCGCTGGCAACCTCGATGAGGTCGGTGTTCTCTGCAATACGGGCACGACCACAGAACTCGGGGCATCGGGCCGACACAGCGTCGAGGAAGGCGGGGATGATCGTTGAGCGAGCGATAGTGTCGCTGATATCGCGGCCGGTGTAGAAGGTGCCGGTTTCCTTCTGGCCGACGTGCTTGTCGAACAGGCAGCCGAAGAGGTCTGGCGTCAGGGCGTCATTGGGCGGCGGATCGTCAAGGCTCCAGCGGAATTCATCGAACAGCGAGTCCGTCGCCGCCTTCTCCGGCACCGGTAGCCGTGCGAAGCCAGCTTCCTGGAGGAAGCGGCGAAACATCTGCTTGTGCAGGAGCAAGGCGGCGTGCCGCGAAGCGTCGGCCGGTACCGGCAGGTCGCGGAAGGAACTGCTCAGCGCTGCTTGCTCGGCACGAAAGCGCGCGACGAAGCGGGCCAGAGCGCCCACGGGCTAAAGGACTCCCTTAGTGGACGGCACCCCCGACCCGCGCGGGTCGGGCTCCACCGCCGCACGCAGGGCCCGGGCCGTTGCCTTGAAGATGCCCTCGACGATGTGATGGGTGTTGCGGCCGTGGTGCAAGATCACGTGCAGGTTGAAGGCGCCGGCCGATGAGACGGCCCGCCAGAACTCCTCCGCCAGGGGGGCGTTGAATTCGCCCAGCATCTCCAGCGGCACCGCGGCGTTCCAGATGCAGACCGGCCGGCCGCTCAGATCGACCGCCGAGGTCACCAGCGTCTCGTCCATCGGCAGCGTCATCGACCCATAGCGCCGAATGCCCGCCTTGGTGCCCAGCGCCTGCGCCAGTGCCTGCCCATAGCAGATGCCGACATCCTCAACGGTGTGGTGGGCATCGACGTGTAGATCGCCCTCGGCCTTGACCGTCAGGTCGATCAGGCTGTGCTTGCCGAGGAGCGTCAGCATGTGGTCGAAGAACCCGACGCCGGTGGCCACGTCGGTGCGGCCGCCGCCGTCGAGGTCGATGGCCAGGTCGATGCGCGTTTCGCCAGTCTCTCGGCGGATGCGAGCGGTGCGTGCCATCGGCGGCCCCTAGCGGATCCTCTCGTCCGGCTGGTCGTCGGCGACCATGCGGCGGTAACGTCGCGCCCATTCCCCATCCGGCAACTCTATCACGGGGTCTTCCGCGGCGAGGGTGGCTTCCAGGCGCATCTGGGCGGCCACTTGCAGCGACTCCAGCCACAGCTCGGTGAACAGGTCGCCGGTCGCTTCCTCGATGGCGGCGGGCGAGACCTCGGGTGCTTCGTTCAGCACCGCCGCCACCTGACGCAACGTCCGCTCGACCCGGCGCGCATCCGTGCGGCGAATTCGTCCGGGGACAGCAGGGCCAACGGCGCGATGGGCAGGCCGTCGTAGTCCTCGCCGAATTCAAGGCCGTCAAGAAGGGCGTCCTTGATGACGTCGGCAATCTGGTCGAAGGCGGCATCCATCCGCTGGCGCATACTGCCGGCGGCGCGGGACCAGGGACGATCGGGAGGCGTCGTCATGGCCGACTCCGGGGATCAAGGCGCGGTGCTGCCGGGCGCGGTTGCCGGTTCCGCGGACGCCGACGCCGCCAGCTTACGATAACCCATGTCGTGCAGCACGTCGAGGACGTTATGCCATAGGAGGTAATCTAGCCCTCGGCGGCGCTTGTACGCGGTCATGGCATTAACGAGCGCCATCAACTCGTCGTGCCGAGTCTCCTGAACCTGATCGCTCTTGGGTGGAAAGGCGAGGTCCGACCGCGGACCATCGCCATTCGGCCATGTTTCGACGATGGCGTCCGGGTCATCCTCGCTCATCCGATACAGCAAACTGCCGTCCCAGAGGACGATGGGCTGCAAGGGGTTCCTGGGTACGCCGTTGGGCTGAGGGTCGTTCATGGCGGACTCACTCCTTCACCACGTCAAGTACGCGCTGACTCACGATCTCGCCTTCGAACTTGAGTTCCGCGATATACCGACCAGGGGATGAAAAGACACAGCGGGTTACGGGGATTTCGCACATGGTCACCCGGTCGGGGAAAGCGAAGCCCGTCCAGCGCTGATACCGATAAATGCGAACCTCACTGTCCGCCCGCTTGATATCCAACACCATTCTACCCTCTCCTTGCCCACCGTACAGCAGTGTAAACGCGGTAAACTGTTGTGGCGGGGTGGGAAAGGTTCGGAACTGCCGGGCGAGAAAGAGCCCGACAAGTGACATTTCAGCCCTGCTCGGGTCAATTTGCATCCGGTCGCAAAAGACGAGCGAAACGCCTTTGGGAGCCCTCGGCATGCCCTATCCCTCCTTCGCGTTCAGAGAATCCGCTTCATCTCATCCAGCAGTCTGTCCATCTCCTCATCCGTCCCCACCGTCACACGCAGCCCATCCCCGTACCCGTCGTAAACCATGTACCGCACGAGGATCAGGCGCCGTTTCAGCTCCTCGTAGAGCGGTTTCACCGGCCGGTCGCCGCGGCGGCACCAGACGAAGTTCGCCTGGCTCGGCGTCACGGCGAAGCCCAGGCCGGCCAGGGCCTCACTCAGCCGGGCCCGCGTGGCGACGATCTTCGCCCGCGTCGCCAAACGGTAGTCCTGATCCTCGATAGCGGCGGTGGCTGCGGCCAGGCTGAGCACGTCGCAGTTGTAGGAATCCTTCACCTTCACGAACTCGCGCACCAGTTCGGGCTGGGCGATAGCAAAGCCGAAACGGATGCCGGCCAGCGCGTAAGACTTGCTCAGGGAGCGCGTGACGATCACGTTGTCGCGCTGGGCCAAGTGCAGGCCGTGGTTGTCGGCGAAATCGACGTACGCCTCATCCAGCACCAGCGGTCCGCTCACCTCGTCGGCCAGGCGTTCCACGGCGGCCGAAGCCAGAAGCCGATCCGGACGGCGAGTTGGGGTTGCAAATGAAGGTCAGATTGGCACCGCGCACCGGCCACGGTGCGGGGACACCCCAGTCTGCTGTGAACGGGACGGTGTGAAAGAGGGCGCCTTGCAGCTCCGCCAGCGTGCGGTAGAGGAGGTAACTGGGCGTCAACGACACCACCAGGCCCCCCTCGGGGACGAAGGTGCGCGTGAGGATGGTGAGCACATCATCGGAGCCGTTGCCGATGAGGATGCTGTCCGGATCGACGCCGAGGATGCGCCCGGCCGCCTGACGGAAAGCGGTCCCCATCGGATCGGGATACCTGCGCAGGCGGTCGCCAGTCAGCGCTTCGCGGATGGCCGCGAAAACCCGGGGCGATGGCGGGTAAGGGTTCTCGTTCGTGTTGAGTTTGACGAAGCCGTCGTCACGCGGCTGCTCGCCGGGGACGTAGCCGGCCAGGGCGCGGATGTTGGGTCGGATGTCGGGCATGGTGGTGGGTACAGATGGGTTTAGCCGCCGCCCGGCGGGCGGCGCGTTGCGAGGACGGCGGCCGTTCGGGGATCACTGCTCCAGGCGAATGCTCACACTGGCCGCGTGTGCCGTCAGGCCCTCCTTGTCGGCCAGCAGGCGGACGTCGTCGGCGACCTTCTCCAGGCCCGCCCGGGTAAAGGAGAGCACGCTCGAGCGCTCGAGGAAATCGTTGGCCGACAGCCCGCTGCTGAACCGGGCCGTGCCGCCCGTCGGCAGCACGTGCGACGGCCCCGCCACATAATCCCCCACCGCCACCGGCGTGTACGGACCCAGGAAAATGGCGCCCGCGTTGAGGGTTCGCTCAGCCAGCGCGGCGGCATCGCGGGCGGCGATGTGCAGGTGCTCGGGGGCGAAGTCGTTGACGCAGGCCACCGCCTCGTCCGCGTCGCGGGCCAGAATCAGGGCGCCAAAGCTCTGCAGGCTCTCCTGGGCCAGCTCGCCGCGGGCCAGTTGCGCGAGCTGCTTGGCCAGCGCTTCCGACACCGCGTCGAGCAACGGCTCGTGCCAGGTGATGAGCAGGCTGGCCCCGGGCGAGTGTTCCGCCTGGGCGATCAGGTCGGCGGCCACGAAGTCGGCGCGGGCCGTCTCGTCGGCCAACACGATGATCTCGCTGGGACCCGCCACGCAGTCGATGGCCACCTGGCCGAAGACGTGGCGCTTGGCCAGGGCCACAAAGATGTTGCCGGGGCCGACGATCATGTCCACCCCGCGCAATCCCTCGATCCCGCAGGCCAGCGCCGCCACCGCCTGGGCCCCGCCGATGCGGTACACCTCGGTCATGCCCAGCTCGTGACAGACCGCGAGAAGATCACCGTTGTAGGCCCCGTGCGGCGTGGGCGGCAGGCAGACGGCGATCTCGCGCACGCCGGCCGCCTGGGCCGGGATGATGGTCATCAACAGGGTGGACGGATAGGCTGCCGCCCCCCCCGGCACCATGACGCCGACCCGGCGCATCGGCCGGTAACGCAGCCGCAGCTCGTGGCGGCCGGCAACGCTCAGCACCGCATCGCGGTGTAACAGGCCAAGCTGGAAGCCCAGGATGTTCTGCCGAACCCGCCGCACCGTCTGAAGAAAGGCGGCATCCGCGCGGGCCCAGGCCGCCGCCAGCTCCTCGGCGCCGACGCGCAGTGTTTTGGCCGTGAGCCGGACCCGGTCGAACTGCTCGGTATAGTGCAAGACGGCCGGAAGCCCCCGGGCCTTCACGTCCGCGCAAATGCGTTCGACGACGCGGAGGGGCGGCAGGCTCTCGCCGAAAACGCGCTGGGTGATCTCGCGCCCGCGAGCCGACACGACGTTCCCCTGCGTGCCGAGCTGGTCACGGAGGGCGGCAAGCTGAGCGGCGGCGCCCGCATCGGCCAGGCGAATCCGCCGCAGGGTGAGCGGGTCCATGAACTCCATCCCGTTGCGGGGTGCTCCCTGCTCGTGAGGATCTCTCGTGCCGCCGTAATATATTCTCCGCGCGCAGTGAATGCAAGGAACCGGCAACGGGCCGTCTCGGCACGCGATTCTCCCTGGCGGGATGGCGGCGGGGACGGTACAAAGGAGGGAACATCGTTCTTGGTGCTCCAAGCCCCTCGCCGGTTCCTCCGGCGGCTTCTCTGTAACCTCCAGGTAGGTGGCATGTCCGCATTCTGGCAATTCGTCAAGACCGACTGGTTCTTCGCCATCCCAATGGGTTGCATGTCCATCGTCGCCTTGACTCTCGTCATCTGGCGCATTGCTGCTCAACCTGAATGCGCACGAACATGAACGAGTTCCTGCCGCTCTTCCAGGAAAAGCTGGAAAAGGAAGGAATCGACGGGGCCCTGCGCCTGTGCCGGGTGCGGACCGATGTGATCCCGCGCCGGCTCTACGCCGCCGGCCTGGAAACCTCCAAGCAGGGACTGGCGGCCATGCGCCGGGCCATGGCCAACGTGATCGAACTGGAAATCCTACCCGACCTGAACTTCCTGCTGCCCACGATTTTGGCCATTGCCAAGATCGCCACCATGGTCGGCCTGCTCGGCACGGTCATCTCCATGATCGGCACGTTCAACCAAATCCAGGAGTCCAGCGGCAACGCGAAAGAATCCAGCGGGCAAATCGGCCTGGCCCTGTTCGCCACCGCCCTGGGGCTCATCACCGCCATCCCGCTGGTGTTCACGCACGTGCTGTTCAAGGCGTGGGTGGCCCGGTTCGAGGTGAAGATGAAGTCGGCGGCCCAGAAGCTGTTGATCCTGGTCCAGTCGGCGAAGCCGACGGCCAAGTCGGCGCCGGCTGCCCCGGGCCAGGCGGTGGCGCGACATTAACAAATCCAGGCGAGCGGGGGGCGTTAGCCCCCCGGTGATGCTGATATGACCTTCACCGGGGGGCTAACGCCCCCCGCTCGCCGGAGCGGAATCATGGCCGAAAAACGCCGCTACCTGGATGTTTGGATCGTCGAGACGAACACCGTCTACCGCGAGGTGCCGTTCGAGGTGGTCACCGACTGGGTGCAGCAGGGCCGGCTCCTGGCCGACGACATGCTGCGCCGTCCGGCACCGCGCAGTGGTTCCGCCTCGGCGACAACCCCTCCTTCGCCGCCTACCTGCCGCAGTCCGATCCTTATGCCGCCAACGACCAGGCCGAGGCGCTGGAGCCAGTCGCCGTCGATTTCGCCTGGAAACGCCGGCCGGAAGACGAAGACGACAACGTCGACATGATCCCGCTGATCAACGTCAGCCTGGTGCTGCTCGTCTTCTTCATGATGACCGCCGGGGCCATCGCCGTTGCATCGAACATCCAGCTGCCAGAGGCGGCCCACAACCTCACATCGGGCAACGAAGCGATGATCTGGGTCGGCGTGCAGGCCGTCGAGGCCGACCCGTCGGCCCCGCCTTATTACTCCATCGGCGAGGGCGAAAACCCGCCGACCAGCAAGGACGACGAGGGGCTGACCGAAAAACAGGTGCTGGACCGGCTCGATGCCAAGTTGAAGGAAAAGGCCGGCCGCAAGGTGGATGTGCAAGTGCCGCGGCGACGCCAACCTGCCTGCCGGCTTCATCCGCCGCCTGCAAGTGGAGCTGGAACGCCGCCGCGACCTGATCGACAAGAAATATCAGCGCGTCAACGAGAAGAAGTCATGAGCTGGAAGGTTCGTCACGAAGGGTCGCCGCGGGCCGTCGATGGCCTGACGCCCGGGCAGGTGGCCCAGGGACTGCTCGACGGCCGCTGGGAGCCGACCGACGAGGTCATGGGCCCGCAGGACCAGCAGTGGACCGCGCTGGAAAACCACCCCCAATTTGCCGAGGTGGCGCTAGAAGTCGAGCCCCCTCCCGCCAAACCCTACGACGACGAAACACGCCTCGACATGAACGCCATGATCAACGTCTGCCTGGTGCTGCTGGTCTTCTTCATCCTGACGACCAGCTACGCCGCCCTGCAGCGCCTGATCGACATGCCGGGCACCAGCCAGACCCGAATCAGCGGGGCACCGAAGATCACCGACAAGGAAGTCAAGGAGCTGATGATCAAAGTCGAAGTCCGCATGGTCCGCGGGCCGGACGACAAGGACGTGCCGGTCGTCAAAATCGAGGGAGACGTGGTGCCGAAAGACGATCTGCAAACGGCGTTGAGTCGGTTCGTCAAGGACACTCGCAAGACCGAGCTGCTGATCGACTACAGCCCCCGGGTGCCTTACGGTCTGATTATCGCGATCCAGGATGCGGCAGCCGGGGCGGGGATTCGGCAGGTACACATCCTGGTGCCGCGCGAGGAAGAGGGGAAATGACGATGGCCGCTTGCGGTTTCGCGCTCGCGCCGGAGCGCCGCACGACAGGCGGCGCTCCGGCGCGAGCGCGAAACCGCAAGCGGCGTCACCGCTGCGAAATCACCACCGGCTCGTACTTCCCGCCCATGCGGCGAATCTCGAACCGGGTCTCGTTGATCTCGTTCTCCTGCTTGCCGCGGTATTTCAGCTCCAGATTGAGCAGCTTCATCTCGAACTCTATCGGGAAAAATACGGCGAACTGCGGCGGCGCCGCGATGCCCAGGGCGCCTGCCAGCGAGTGGACCGACGCCGGCTTGTCGTCGAACCAGTAAATCCGCTTGATCTCGCTGATGTCCTCCGGCCGGGCTTGCACCGGAGCCGGGGAAAGCTGGCGAATGACCAGGTAGCCGTTGGGGTCCTTCGGGTCCGGGACGGCGATGATGGCGCCGAAGTCCTGGAGCTGATTGCGGTAGTCGTTGCCGTCACGGGTGTTGAAGAGGAGTGTCCAGCGCATCGGCCGTTTGCTGCGGTCGGCGTTGCCGCCCTTGCCGGGCCCAGTTCCAGGACCTTCGCCGGGCCCGTCCCCGGTCCCCTTGCCTCCGCGGCGGCCGGGCCCGCCCTGGCCGTTGCCCGCGATCGCTCCGTTCAGCTTCTTCCGTAGGTCCGAATTGATCCGCAGAATCTTGTCCACCTCCTGCCCGCCCCTTTCGATCAGGCGCTGTCCTTCCTCATCCTTGAATTCCTCGAGCTTGAGCGCATGATCGCGCACATCCTTAAGCTGCTCGCGCGGCTTGTCGCTGACTTCGTATTGCTGATTGGGATCGGTCAGCGGGGCGTCCGGTGCATCGGGGTCGCCCGTGGCGCCATCGCCCGGCCCGGGGCCGATACCCTTCAGATTACCGCCGCCGCCGCCCTCTTCCATCGCCCGGGCATCGACGGCGACCGGCCCCTGGTCGGCCCCCCAGTTGAGCCGTGCGATCACGATGCCGCCAATGATCAAGAGGCCGATCACCAGGACGTGGATGGCGATCAACGTCACCGACGACAGCGGCATCTCGTGGTGCGGCGAATAGCGTGTGTAGAAGGCATCCTCGGGCGGAACGCGGGGCGAACGGCTGGGGGACGTGGCGGTCTGCGACATGACTGGAACCCCGAACAGTGGGAAATGGGCCTGCATTGAACATAACCGATGCGGGGGCGGGCGGGCAAGGAAAAAGCCGCTGGGAACGGGCCGTGCTAGTCCCACCCGCTTTCCCCTTGACCGAGCGCCCTGGCGCGGGATGATGGCCCCGGGTGAAGAAGCGACCACCCAAAGGCCAACGCCAGCACGCAAGCCTCCTCAACGAATGCCATCATGCCCTGTGACCACAGGCCGAAACGCGACTTGCACGCCTTGAACGCCGACGGCATGGTCCTGTGCAACCCGCGCAACAGGGAAGCGGCTCACCGGGCCGAAATGGAGGGCATTGCCACGGACGATCTGCCGGCGGTCACGTGTCGAAAGTGCCGGGAGCTGCTGTTCAGGAGCCAGAGGGACCAGACTGATGATTGACCACGGCAGGCTCGGTGGTCCCGCGCAGGAGGGCGGTTGGTGGCCAGCGGGTGGCGCGGGACTTTCCCACATATGCGGCAGACAGGTACAATGCAGCCGGTATCCCTGGAGTATGCATCATGCCGCAGAAAGCCGTGGTGTCGAGGAAGAGAAAAGCAGCGACGGCGACCGCTCCGCTCGATCCTGAGAGCTTCCGCCTTACGGTCGTGATCCATCCCGCGGCGGAGGGCGGCTTCTGGGCCGAGGTGCCCGCGCTACGCGGCTGCGTTTCCGAAGGGGACACCCTGGATGAAGTGGTTGCCAACATTCGCGAGGCAGCCCGCGGCTGGCTTGACGCGGCCGCCGCACAGAATCCGCCGGAAACGGACCCCGCGGCCGTGGTGATGGAATTGCCGCTGTGAAACACGTCTCCGGCAAGAGGATGTGCAAGATCCTTGAGGCTCGCGGCTGGACCTGCACTCGAATCACGGGCAGCCACCACATCTACAGCAACCCGGCAATTCCGGGAGTCAACATTTCAGTACCTGTCCAGGGCACTCGATCACTCCGGGCCGGGACGCACGCACCATCATGCGGCACGCGGGCCTGACCGACGCCGATCTGTAGAGCAGGGTTGGGGGCCAGCGCCGTCTGCTTACGGACCCTGGCTCCACCCCGGCCAGCGGCGTGGGGGCCAACGACAGGAGAGACGCCGCGACGCGATCTGACGCCGCATGGTGACGTTGGCCATGCTTGACTCAGGCCGCTGCCAAAAACCTTCTCTCGGCAAGTCCCGAGGTTCGGATGATGCTAGCGGAACGAGTCTCCCAGGTCTTGACGGAGAGCGGGTTGTTGGCCGTCTCAAATGCAGCGAGGTTTCGTTTGGCGCGCTCGTTCGACGGGTCAAAACGAATCGCATTCTCGAACGATTCGCGCACCAGGTCGAGCGGGAAGCCAAGTTCAGCCTGGGCAATTGCCATCCATTCGGAAACCTCACTTAAGACGGCCGGAGAGCCGCCAATTCCCAGCGCCCGCTCACAGAGCTTGCGACAGGGCTCAAAGCGCCCGGTGATCAGGTGATGGTGAGCCAGGAAACTGATGGGCCAAATCTCTACCGTCTCACTGCGGCTGGCCAGCTCAAGATCATTCACCGCATAGGGACTCGCGCCGTAGAGCAACATGCCGCGGGCACCCAGGAGGCTGGGATTGGTGGGGTCTCTGAGTAGGCCCCTGGTGAGTGCAGCCACCGCCGCCTGGGTGTTCCCCAGTATCTCATGACAGAATGCCAGCAACCCGACCGCAATGCCACGGTGCCACTGGTCCACGCCGCCCTCGGCGCACGAGTCAATTCGGGCTAAGGCACGCTCCAGGACAAGAATGAGCTGGCGGAACTCCTGCAGCGCGGCGGCGCTGGGAAGCGATTGAGCGGCATGGAACAGAATGTCCGCGGCCCGGACAACAGCAATAGGGGGAGCTGTCTCAGGCTCTACGAGGACTTGCCGGGCACGCTCCCGAGCTGCCGGCAAGTTGACCCGTTCCAGAGCATGCAGGAACCCGGCAAGGTAATCCCCGTTGGCAGGTTGAAGCCGTGAGGCATGTTCCAGGAACAGGGCTGCGGTTTCAATATCACCGGCATCCAGCCAGATCTTTCCACGGAAGAAGCTAACCACATCAGCTGCGAGGAAAGCCGCCAATGAGCGCACCAGGTCCAGTGCTCGATCCCATTCGCCCCGTAACCTCGCCTCAAAGGCTTCGTTGAGCCTGGCCTGGGCCTCGTGATTCATCGGTTGTAGAGCCGGTGGTG
Organism: uncultured Planctomycetota bacterium; assembly: GCA_963827935.1. Lineage (GTDB taxonomy): Bacteria > Planctomycetota > Planctomycetia > Gemmatales > Gemmataceae > DATFNV01. The sequence goes on from CAWHCN010000013.1 coordinate 390,652, forward strand.
GCTCGACGAGCGAGTACAGATCTTCCGATAGGCCACGGACCCGGTTGCGCTCCACCTCGGAGAGCGCCTCCCATGGCGCATCAGTGGCATTCCGGATCGCATCTGCTTCCGGCGACTCCTCCCTTCCGGCGGCGAGCAAGTCGTGCAATTCGCGCGTGCCGCGGACCATGGCCAGATAGTTGGGATTCATCGTGAGGGGTTTCGCTGCCATGATCACGTCTCATCTTCTTGCCAGTCCGGCCGGGTCGCCGCCAGGTCGGCCTCGTAAGTCGTGAATGGAACGACCTGCGCGGGAGCCACGTTGCCATGCGTTGCTGAATCAGGCTCAAGAGTAAGCCCGTTGGCAAATGCTCCTTGAGCGAATGGCCCGTTTCCCATGCGGAAACAGAACGTGTTGTTGCTGCCGCCGGCTCCCGGCACGATCGGCCGAAGCCGCTTGGGAATTCGATTGATGTTGATGTCGCGCCAGTTCGGCGCGACCGACATCCCCTTCCCGTTCACCGCTACGTTGCCCTGGGCATCGAGGTCCACGTCGCCTCCCGGGCGAACCCCAAGGTTCGTTTGGCTGAGTGTCGGCAGACTGTCGGGATCCTTTCTCATCACGCGGAACACGCGGGGCATGCTCATCTCCGGGCACGCAACGTCGGCCTGGATGAATCTTACCCCGGACGCCGTTCGCTGTCACGACCGCATGGGTCCGGCAAGAAAACGGGTCTGGGAATGGCCTGCCGATAAGCGGGGTGGCGGGCCAACGCCCGGGGCCAGCGCCGTCGGGTTGCGGACCCTGGCTCCACCCCGGCCAGCGGGGTGGGGGCCAACGTGAGATACGGCGGCGTTTCTGGTTACGAACCGGGGCTCCACCCCGGCCAGCGGCGTGGGGGCCAACGCCAGGAGAACCGCCGCGAGGCGAGGAGCATCCCTCCCGCAGCGGACAGGGGCGGATGGGGCAAGGGGCCCGCGCTCCGGGGATCGGCTCTACGTTGGCCTGATGGACTTCCCCGCTTCTGTCGAGAACGTGTACAATCCCGTTATGGAACTCGAACCCACCACCATCCAGAGCGTGAAAGACATTCAGACCAGCCGCCGGCGCTGGTTGGAGAAGGTTCTCGGCCAACACCTGAACGAGAATCAGCAGGTCATCATCATGGTCATGACTCCCGGCCGTATACCCGATGAAGAGACCCGACGGCAGGCACGCGCAGCGCTTCAGGACACCTTCCGCAAGACTGAAGCTTACGCGCTTGCGCACGGCATCACCGACGCGGACATCGACACCGCGATCCAGGACGCGATGGACCACGTGCGACCCGGGACGAAGTAATGCGCGAGACCCTTAACGTGGGCTCCGCCCACCGCCCTGAAATGCGCATAGTATCCTTATGCCCGGCAGGAGGGTGTGGGGGAGTGGAGCCTCTTATTGCAAACCAGCGATGTTCTTTTCCCTGCCTGCTGGTCCGCTTGATAGAGTGAGGTTTCCCCGGAAAAACCGGGAAATAGTCGCCATTGCGGCGTTTGTAGAAGTTCATTTTGTGAACAAGAAACTTCTCCGCAAGTGCCAGAGAAGTTCAGCGGAAAGATCCTAACGTACCTACGTCTGAGCAAGACCGCCGTCGGTCTCCTCATCAATTTCAATGTCCTGTTACTGAAAGATGGCATCAAACGCATGGTTCTCTGACGGCCTTCCGTCTTCTCTGTGTCCTCTGTGCCTCTGTGGTTCCTTTTCTTGGTAAGGACCTTGTTATGTCCCTTTCCCGCCGCCATTTCATTCGCGCCGCCGGCGTCTCGCTGGCCCTGCCCTACTTGGACGCCTTCGCGCCCTCTCGCGCACTGGGGGCGGACGCGAAGCCGCGCCAGCGCATGGTCTGCATCTGCATGCCGCTGGGGCTGCACCCGCCCCACTTCTTCCCGCAGAAGGCCGGCAAGGACTATGCCCTCACGCCCTACCTGGAAGTCCTCAAGGACTTTCGCAACGACACGACGGTCATCTCGGGGTTATCGCATCCTGAGGTGGGATCGAGTCACGATTCCATCTTCAGCTTCCTAACGGCCGCCCCGCACCCGGAGATCAGGGCGGGCTTTCGCAACAGCATCTCGTTGGACCAGTTCGCGGCCGACCACATCGGCGGCGAGACGCGCTTCGCCAGCCTGGCCCTTGCGGACGAAGGGTTCAGCCTCTCCTGGACCCGCTCAGGCGCCATCGTGCCGTCGGATTCCTGGCCGTCCAGCGTCTTTGCGCGGCTGTTCCTCGAAGGTCGGCCCGAGGAAAAGGAGGCCCAGGCCCGGCGGCTGCGCGACGGCCAGAGCATCCTCGATTCGGTCCGCGACCAGGCCCGGAAGATGCAGCCGGGGCTGGGCGCCGACGACCGCGACAAGCTCGACGAGTACTTCACCAGCGTCCGCGAGCTGGAGCAGCGCCTGGCTAGGGCCGAGGAATGGTCGAAGAAGCCGAAGCCCAAGGTCGATGCCAAACCGCCGCAGAACATCAACAACCCGGCCGACATCATCGGCCGGACCCGGCTCATGTTCGACCTCATTCACCTGGCGGTGCAGACCGATTCAACCCGGCTCATCACGATGCTATTGGCGGGCACGAGCCTGGTGCCGACCATCGCCGGCGTGTCGCTGGGCCATCACGACCTGTCGCACCACGGCCAGGACCCGGCCAAGATCGAGCAGTTGAAGAAGATCGAGCTGGAAACGATGAAGGTCGTGCGCGACCTGCTGGCCAAGCTGAAGCAAACGAAGGAAGAGGGTGTCAGCCTACTGGACCGGACCACGGTGTTCTTCAGCAGTAACCTGGGAGCCGGCAGCACGCACTCGTCCAAGAACCTGCCGGTCCTGCTGGCCGGCGGCGGCTTCAAGCACGGCCAGCACCTGGCGTTCGACCCCGCCAAGCCGCCGCCGCTGAGCAACCTGTACGTGAGCATGCTACAGCGGCTGGGGATCGAGGCGGACAGGTTCGGGTCCAGCACGGGGACGCTGACGGCGTTGGAGACAGGCAGTTGAGTTTAGCCGCCGCCCTGCGGGCGGCGGCTAAACTCAGGGAGATCGTCATCCATGAAGCCATTCACTGTCGCCGTTGTCCTGCTCGCGGCCTGTCCTGCACTCGCCGCCGACAAGCCCCTTGTCGTGGTCGTCTGGCCCGGCAAGCCCGCGGACGACGATGCCCGCACCATCGGCGAGGAGCACTTCCGCGACCTGATCGTCAACGGCAAGCCGTACCAGGTCGGCGGCAAGCCGACCAAATGGCTGACCAACGTCACCAAGCCGACGCTCACCGTTTATCGCCCAGCGAAGGACAGGGACACCGGTACCGCCATGCTCATCTGCCCGGGCGGCGGGTATCACAACCTGGGCTGGGACGTGGAAGGCGAGGAGGTGGCCGAGTGGCTCAACTCCATCGGGGTCACCGGCATCATCCTCAAGTACCGCTGTCCGCGCCGGCCGGGCAACGTCAAGGGCGAGCCGCCATCGGCCCCCTCAAGGACGCGCAGCGGGCCGTCAGCCTGGTACGCAGCAAGGCCAAGGACTGGGGAATCGATCCCAAGCGGATCGGGATGATCGGCTTTAGTGCGGGCGGCCATCTCGTGGGGGCCACGGCCACCAACTTCGGCAAGCGCAGCTACGAGCCGATTGACGAAATCGACCGCATCAGTTGCCGCCCGGACTTCGGCATCATGCTCTATTCGGGCTATTTCAAGCTCAAGGACGGGTTGTCGCCCACCATCCGCGTGGTGGCCGACGCGCCGCCGCTATTCCTCGTTCATGCCTCGGACGACACCATCAGCGAGGTGGACCACAGCGTGACCATGTACCTGGCCATGAAGCACGCCGGCGTATCGGCGGAACTGCACGTTTACGCCAGCGGCGGCCACGGCTTCGCGGTTCGCAAGGTCGATCAGCCCTGCGTGGAGTGGACGCGAAGCTGCATCGCGTGGCTGAAGGCGAAGGGACTGCTGAACCAGCGCTGAGCGCCCGAGAGGCCAAAGCCTGCATAGTTCATCGCGATGGTGATGATGGGGTCTTCCGGGGCCCGTCGCAGACACAGATGAGATCCGCGAGCAGCGGTGCGGGCCGCCCAGAATTCCCACCTTGTACTGAATTCGCCGGGACTTCTGTTCAAACTGGATCGCACGCCGCAAGTCATTTTCCAGTAACCACATCCGCCTTCACATTTCGGCCGGAAGCGCCACTTTGTACATAATTCCGATGTGTGCAGACCCGCCCTGCCGGCAAAGGATCAGCTTGATCGTCCCCGCCTCGCGTCTGAGGGGGGCCAGCTCCAGGCGGTCGCTCCAGCCGCGACGGGCAACGGCGGGACTATTCCCGAATGCCGCGATCGTCCTCGGGCTGGATGTGGTCCTCGCGCGGGGTGTCGGTTTCTTCGTCGAGCGGCTCGTCGAAGTCGTCCTCCTCATCGGAACGGGGGGCCCGAGGCTTGGCCTGGAAGGCGGCCCGCACCTGGGGATGGAACAGGATAATCAAGAGTGCCGCCGGCCAGACCAGGTACAGGAACGAGGCATACGCCGCGGCGGACGTAATCGCCATTGTCATGTTGAAGATCTGCGCCACCTGGGGAGGCATGTTCGGATCGTTGCCCAGCTCCGCCATCATCTCCTTGGTGACGGGCAAGACCACGGTAATGGTGAAGACAATGTTGGCGATGGTGGCGATGGTGTTGTAACACGCGTACCCGATGGCCAGCCGCCGCGCCCAGGGCGCATGCCGAGCAGTCCCAGGCCGCAGAGGATCATCACTCCCCCGGCGACCATGCCCAGCACCAACCCGACCGCCTGGTAGGTGGCGTAATAGGGAATCCGAGCCTTCATCATGCTGTCGGCATCGGGTGGCGGCTTGGCCCCGGGTGGCGGCTGGACCGTGAAGGTCTTGGCCCCGCCCGCCAGCGTGATGGCGCCGCCACACAGGCTCCCCAGCAGCCCCAGCGAGCCGAAGATCAACAGCAGGATCGCCATCACCAGGACGCCCGCGGGCCGATGCCTTATCATCGCGCTAGTCACTTTCCGCCCTTTCCGAGGAGGTATCGCTCGAACCAGGCCAGGTCCCATTCCATCTTGGCCTTGCGGTTCTTGTACTTCATCACGCCGTGCGACTCCCCAGGATACACCAGTAATTCGCACGGCACCTTGTTATATTCGTGCAGGGCCCGGTAGAGCATGCGGCTCTGGCTCGGCGGACAGCGCTCGTCGCTGCCGCCGACGTGGATCAGGGTCGGCGTCTTGACCTTGTCCAGGGCGTAGGTCGGCGAGGCCTTGTGGTAGTTGGCGGCCGCGTTCCAGGGGAACCCCTTCTTGAGGGCGATGGAATAAGCCGGCTCGTCGTTGCCGCCCCATTCCATGACGGTATCGACGATGCCGGCCCCGCTGCTGGCCGCCTTGAAGCGCGTCGTCGTCGAGACCAGGCAGTTGGTCAGGTAGCCGCCGTTGCTCCAGCCCATGACGCCGAGCCGCTCCGGATCGGCGATCCCCTTCTCGACGAGGGCATCGACGCCGGCCAGGATGTCCTTCACATCGAGATCGTTCTCCCGGCCAATCAGGTCCGTGAGGAACTTGTCGCCGTAGCCGGTGGAGCCGCGGTAGTTGGGGCAGAGGACGGCGTACCCCTTCGCCGGCAGCAGCGTGCGGCCATACATCCAGAATTGCAGACCGAAATAGTCCGCAGTGGTCGGCCCGCCGTGGATGGCGACGACCAGCGGCAACTTCTGGCCCTCCTTGTAATCGGGCGGCAATTCGAGGATCCCCTCGACCGGCGTACCGTCGGGGGCCTTCCAGGAGAAAATGGAGAGTTTCGGGAGCTTCCAGGTGGCTGTTTGAGGATTGACGTTCGTCAGGCGCCTCGCCTTGTTGTCGGTTTCAATGACATATACGTCCTCGAAGGTCGTCGGGCTGTTCATGACCCAAGCTAACGCGGTGCCGTTGTCGCTAAAGCTGACTGATTGGGCAACGACATCACCCACGATCGCGGTAGGGATCACACCCGGGCCGTTGGCCCAATAGCAGTACGAACGAACTCGGCCCTTCTCTTCGCCCAAGAAGAACAACTGGAGCGATTTTCCACGCCAGGCCAATGGGCTGCCGTAGCCTTTGACATGAAGGTCAACGGGCCGCTCGACCTCGCGAACCGCCATCTTCGCCTTGGCCCAATCGGCAATGACAATCTCCGCCGGATACCCGTCGAAGATGACGTTGAATGCCAGCTTGTTTCCACTTGCCGACCACGCTAGCCGCTCCAGCCACCCATACGGCGACGGCGCCTTCTTGCGAAACATCTCTTCCGGCACCGTTTCGGTCTTCTTCGTCCCAACGTCGTAGACATCGACGCGCGACTTCCCCTCGAAGTGGATGACCCGATCGTCCACGGCCGTGATCATCGCCAACCGGCGGCCGTCGCGTGACAACGCCATGTCATGAATGTAACGCGGATTGTCGATCAGCTTCTCCTCGCGCCAGGTCTGCAAGTCGAGCCGCCAGACCTGCGACACCTTGTCGACGCCGTGGGCGTACTCCATGTCCTTGAACTCTTCGCGCAGCTTCTTCCAGTCGTCGGCCGTGTGGTCCGATTCGGTGCCGTACCACAGCGACTTGCCGTCGTGGGCGAATTGGAAGCGGACGACGCCGCCTTCGACCTTGGTGACGGCAGACGGCTCGCCGCCCTCGACGCCGATCTTCCACACCTGGGTTTTGCCGTCGTAGGGCAGGCGCTTCTCCCCCTCGCGCTTGCGGTTGCCGAGGAAGTAGATGGTCTTGCCGTCGGGCGTCCACTGGGGCGCGCAGGTCGTTGGCGCGGTCGCCGGTGAGGCGCCGGGCCGGGCCGCCCTTGGTCTCCACGACCCAGAGGTCGGTCTTGCGATCGTCGGTGGACTGCTGCCAGCGCCCCTCGGTGTACGCCACCGCCTTGCCGTCCGGCGAGATGACGCAATCGAAGATGGTGGCCAGGGTGAAGTAGTCGTCCACGGTGATGTCGTGGTCCCGCTTCGGGGCCTCGGCCCGGGTGGCGGGGCCGAACAGCAGGAGCGCGAGGAGCAGGGGAAGGCGTCGGGGCATGGCGGTGACTCCGAGGATGAGGGCTGGGTAGCATGGTAATGCACCAGGAGCGGAATGCGGAACACTAATCTGCGCTAATCTCCGCTAATCGATGAAGAGGGACCGCCGTACTCGGGATTAGCGTGGATTAGTGTCGATTAGTGTTCTGGTAGGCCGGAAATCGGGTTGCCCCGTCCCAAGTTCGCGGTTAGGATCGTTCTGTCGCCTGACACCAGGTCGGGCGGAACGAAACCTACCTTGGGGGGTATTGCAATGTTCACATTCTGGGGAGCCCGCCAGCGCTTCTGCGATGGCATTTCCCGCCGCGGCTTCCTGAAGATCGGCGCGTTCGGCGCCGGCCTGACGCTCGCCGAGATGCTTCGCGCCCAGGCGCTGGCCGCCCCGGCCGGCAAGGGGTCGTCCAACAAGGCCGCCATCATGATTTACCTGCCGGGCGGCCCGTCGCACATGGACATGTACGACCTGAAGCCCGCCGCCCCGGCCGAGTTCCGCGGCGAGTTCAAGCCGATCGCCACCAACGTGGCGGGCATCCAGATCTGCGAGCACATGCCGCTCCAGGCCCGGATGTTCGACAAGCTGGCCTGCATCCGCTCCATCCAGGCGGTTGCGGAGCACTCCGACTCGGCGGTCATGACCGGCTACAGCGAAAACGCCAACCGCCTGGGCCACCACCCGTCGATCGGGTCGGTGATCTCGAAGCTGCGCGGCGACAGCGCCGGCGACATCCCGCCCTTCGTCAGCCTGCGCGGCATGGCGCACCGGCACCGAGCCCGGCTACCTGGGCATCGCCCATCGGCCCTTCACCCCGGACGGCCCCGGGCAGCAGAACCTGCGCCTGGCCCGCGGCGTGGATAACCATCGCGCGGACGACCGCAGGACCCTGCTGACCAGCTTCGACAACCTGCGCCGCGATATCGACACCGGCGGCACGATGAAGGGGATGGACTCGTTCAAGCAGCGGGCCTTCGACATGGTCGCCTCCGGCGCCGTCCGCAAGGCGCTGGACCTGACGCGGGAGGAGCCGCGCAGCCGCGACCGCTACAAGGGGTGCGAGCAGTTCCTGACCGCGCGCCGGCTGGTCGAGGCGGGCGTCGGCTGCGTGACGCTGGCCATCGGCGGCTGGGACACGCACAGCAGCAACTTCAAGACCCTGAAGGCCCAGCTGCCGTACGTGGACCGCGGCGTGGCCAACCTGATCCAGGACCTGCACGACCGCGGCATGGAGAAGGACGTGGTCACGGTGATGTGGGGCGAGTTCGGCCGCACGCCGAAGATCAACATGAACGACGGCGGCCGCGACCACTGGCCCACCGTCATGTCGGCCCTGATCGCGGGCGGCGGCCTCAAGATGGGCCAGGCCATCGGCAGCAGCAGCGCCCGCGGCGAGACCCCCAAGGACCGGCCCGTTAACGAGAGCCACGTCCTGAGCACCGTCTACCACGCCCTGGGCATCGACCCGGGGAAGACGTTCCCCAGCGGCAGCGGCCGGCCGATGTACATCCTGGATGATCGCGAGCCGGTCAGCGAGTTGCTGTAACCCAACCGCCGCTTGCGGCTTCGCACCTGCGAAGCCGCAAGCGGCTTCCTCTTGCCCCGTTCCCCCCATTTCTGCTAGATTCTGCCCCGCCCAGGGTGCCGGGGTTGGCGCCCTCCCCGCTTGCAAGGAAGCGCCGGTCCATGTCCCACGCCAACGCGTCCCCCCATCCCTGGAAGTCGCCCCAGCGCTGGTTCATGATCGGCCTGTTGGCGCTGTTCATCGGCCTCAGCGTCCAGTACACGATCAAGGTGCTGCAGCACCGTTCGGCGTTCGGGCGCTGGGCGGAGCAGCTGAAAGGGCTAGATAGCGGAGAAGACATCTATGCAAAGTTTGTCTATCCGAATCCACCGGTCATGGCGCTGATCCTCAAGCCGCTAACGGACATCGAGCCGCCGTTCGCCGGAGCCCTGCTCTGGTACTACCTGAAAGTGGGCATGGCCCTGGCTTCGTTCTACTGGGTCTTCCGGATTATTGAGGGAGAAGGTATCCCGTTTCCACCGTGGGTAAAAGCACTGGTCGTGCTCCTCAGCATGCGGCCGATCATCGGCGATCTGATCCACGGGAATGTCAACCTGTTCATCCTGTTCCTTGTGGTGGGAGGGCTCTACGCCTTCCACCGCGGGCGGCAGGCCGGCGGCGGCTTGCTGATCGCGCTGGCCATCGCCTGCAAGGTCACGCCGGCCTTGTTCCTGCCCTACCTGGTCTGGAAGCGGGCCTGGCGGGCGCTGGCCGGTTGCGCGATCGGGCTGGTCCTCTTCCTCTGGGTGGTTCCCTCCTGCTTCCTGGGCTGGCAGAAGAACCAGGAGCTGCTGACGAGCTGGGCGGACCACATGATCGTGCCCTTCGTGGTCCACGGCGAGGTGACCAGCAGTCACGAAAACCAGTCGCTGCCCGGCGTGGCGGTCCGTCTGCTGACGCACAAGCCGTCGTTCATCGTCTATGCCCCCGAATGGCCGCACGCTCCGCAGCCCCAGCGCTACGACAACCTGTTCGACCTGCCCGACGCGGCGGCGCCCTGGGTGGTGAAGGGGGCGGAGCTGCTCTTCGTCGGCCTGGTGATGTGGCGCTGCCGTCAGGCCCTGGTGCCGCGTGCCGGCTGGCGATTGGCGGCGGAGTTCAGCATCATCGTCCTGGGGATGCTGCTGTTCAGCGAACGGACGTGGAAGCACCACTATGTGACGCTCATGTTGCCGATCGCCGTTCTCTGCTATTACCTGGGCGTCTGCCGGCCGGGACGCTTGATGAAGGGTTACCTGATCGCCACCCTGGCCGCCTTCGTAGTGCTGATCGGGGCGACCAGCTCTCTTTCGCCCGACAAGGCCGCGGTTTCGCAGCTGGCCCATCAGTGGGACACGGTATCGAAGGCGGCCCAGGTTTATGGGGCGTATGCCTGGGCGAACCTGCTGTTGATCGCGGCCCTGGCGGTGGTGGTGGGACGAAAAGAAACCGAGGCCGCGGCTGTGCCTCCACAGCTCAAGCATGGGTGGCACGCTCTGAGGTACTCCGAAGGGCGTGCCAGCGTAACCACGCCCTTCGGAGTACCTCAGGGCGTGCCACCCGCGGGCTGAAAGTGGGTCATTCGTGGATCACGTCCTCGAAGCGCGTGATGGCCACCACCTCGGCGCGGATGAGGAACACACGCTTGCGATTGCGTTTGATCCCGGTGGCCCGCGAGGCGGCCACGTAGTTTTCGCGGGGCGTGTCGGTATCGCGGAAATCGTGCAGATCGGCGTTGCGCAGCTCCAGCCATTGCTCGTCAAAGCGCACCAGGGTGCCGAGGCAGACGTAGGGGCTGCGCAGGTCCACCACCACTTTCTGATTCACGAACTCTTCAAGCATGGGATGGGTCCTACGATGATTCTCCCCGCGCCCCGGTACTCCGGGGAGAGGGGTCGGGGGTGAGGGGTCTTGAATTCAGAGGACGAGAACCCCTCACCCCCGACCCCTGGCTGCCCGGAGTACCGGGGCGAGGAGTGCAGAGATTCCCGTGCGCCACAATCCTTCCTATTTTATCAAGATGCCGACACCAAACCTGCCCACTGCTGAGCGTTATTTTGACGAGGCGCTGACCCGCTTGCGGAGCCTGCTTGACGGCCAGCGGGCCGCCCTGGACCGGGCCGCCTCGCTGTGTACCGACGCCATTGCTGCCGATGGCCTGGTCCACCTGTTCGGCTGCGGCCATTCGCGCATGCTGTGCGAGGAGATGACACCGCGGCAGGGGTGTTTCGTTGGCTGGCACACCATCGTCGAGCTGGGCCTGAGCTTCCACAACCTCATCGTCGGGCCCAATGGGCTGCGCCAGAGCCTGCACCTGGAAAAGACGCCCGGGTATGCCGAGCAAATCTTGCGCAACTTCGCCTTCGGCCCGCACGACGTGATGATCGTAATCTCCACCAGCGGGATCCGCGAAGTCATCATCGAGATGGCCGAGGGGGCTCGGGCGCGCGGCCTGAAGGTGATCGGCCTGGTCAGTACGGCCCACTGTGCCCAGGCGACGCCGGCCCATTCGTCGGGCAAGAAGCTGCTCGACGTGGCCGACGTGATCCTCGACAACGGCGCCCCGGTCGGCGATTCGCTTTTGGCGCTGGAAGGATGCCGGAACAGGACGGGGCCCTTCAGCACGGTCGGCGGGGCATTGGTGATGAACATGCTGCGCTGCGAGGTGGCACAACGGCTGCTCGACCGCGGCATCGAGCCAGTGTTTCTGCCGAGCCATCAGTTCGTCGGCAGCCGCAGTGTTGAGGAGCAATTGGAGTACTTTTACGCCCAATACGCCCGGCGTGTGGCGCCGCTGTACGCGCGGCAAGGCGGCTAGTGCGTCGTCAACAGTGAGATCTTGGGTAGCTGAAGTCGCCAGACTTCAGAAAACCCGAACTCTGGCGAGTTCGGCTACCCCAAGTCCAAGCCTTCACGGCGGCTAGAGATCCAACAGGCGAACTGCCGATTGCGAAGCGGCTCAGGGTCGAGTAAAACGGACCCTGGTTTGCGGAACTGCTTTCTCGAGCCAGGTTGTTCGCTGATGCTCGCCAAGCTCAACACCTTCGCCCTTGTCGGCATCGACGCCGTCCCCGTCGAGGTAGAGGTCGATGCGTCGGCCGGGCTGCCGAAGACGGTCCTCGTCGGTCTGCCCGAGAATGGCGGTCAAGGAGAGCATTCATCGCATCGAGCGGGCGATGGCCAACCTCGGCTATGGGCGCCATCCGGGGCGCACGGTCATCAACCTGGCCCCGGCCGACCTGCCCAAGAGCGCTGGCGGGTTTGACTTGCCCATCGCCCTGGGGTTGCTCGTGGCCACCGGCCAGCTGCTGCCGGAGCAGTTACAGGAGTTCGCTACGGTCGGCGAGTTGTCGCTGGACGGCGGGGTGCGGCCGGTCAAGGGGGCGCTGTCGATGGCGATGGCGGCTGCTGAGCGCAAGGTGCCGAAGCTGCTCGTCCCCGCCGCCAACGCGCGCGAGGCGGCCGTCGTGCAAGGGGTGGCCGTCTTTGGCGTCGCCAGCCTGGGCCAGGCCGTCGGCATCCTGTCCGGGCAACTGCCCGCCGAGCCGGTCGCCTCGAACATCGAGGAACTGTTCCGCAAGCTGAACACCTACGACGTGGATTTCAGCGACGTCCGCGGCCAGGAGTTCGCCAAGCGGGCCCTGGTGGTCGCGTCCAGCGGCTCGCACAACGTCCTGATGATCGGCTCGCCCGGCACCGGCAAAACGATGCTGGCCCGTCGGCTGCCGACGATCATGCCGCCATTGACGCCGTCCGAAAGCCTGAGCACCACGCGCATCTACAGCGCCCTGGGCCGGCTGAAGGCTGACAAGCCGCTCCTGGCCACGCGGCCGTTTCGCGACCCGCATCACACGATCAGTGATGCCGGCATGGTCGGCGGCGGCAACCCGCCCGCCCCCGGCGAGATCAGCCTGGCTCATAACGGCGTGCTCTTCCTGGACGAATTGCCCGAGTTTCACCGCCGCAGCCTGGAGGTGTTGCGCCAGCCGCTGGAGCACGGCGCCGTCACCATCTCGCGCGCCCTGGCCTCGACGACCTTCCCGGCGAGTTTCCTCCTGGTCGCCTCCATGAATCCCTGTCCGTGCGGTTACCTCGGCGATGCGCGGCACCAGTGCAAGTGCTCGCCCTTGCAGATCGAACGCTATATGGGCCGCATCAGCGGGCCGCTGCTCGACCGGATCGACCTGCACATCGAGGTGCCGGCGGTACCGTTCCAGGAGCTGTCGGGCACTGCGGACGGCACGTCGAGTGCCGGTATGCGCGAGCAGGTAAACCGGGCCCGGGCGGTGCAGCGGCAGCGCTTCGGGGCCGACAGCCATCGCCTGAACGCCCAGATGAGCAGCCGGCAGCTGCGGAATCCTGCGCCCTCGACCAGGCCGGCAAAGCCCTCCTGAAAGAAGCGATGGAGAACCTGGGATTGTCGGCGCGGGCCCACGATCGCATCCTGCGCATGGCGCGGACCATCGCCGATCTCGACGGCAGTGCCGACATCCAGCAGGGGCACGTGACCGAGGCCATCGGCTACCGCAGCCTCGATCGCAAGCTGTGGGCGCGCTAACAGCGAGTGGCCCGGGAGGCCGGACGATGGCGACACCGATCAAGGATTACCCCGCTGTCGGCGGACCTCCGGTCGATCATCAGAAGGACATGCGACCGGACCCTTCGGACCCGGCCCACAAGCGAATGGTCTGGACGGGCCACACCATCGACCGCACTCGCGCAGGGAAATACACGCTGCATTTCGAGGGCCAGCACGTCACCAGGGCCTGGGGGTTCGGCTCGCGGATTCCGTTTGGCGCCGACCTGAAGATCAATCCCAAGGATCCCACCGACGTTCTCTGGAGGGATCACCATCGTCTCTGGCACTCGATTCGGAAAATGCTGGGCTCGAAACGGGTCGACGACATTCCCGGCGCGATTACGGCCTGGTCCGACGCACTGACGGCAGAGGTGGGGGGCATTCCGTCCCACACGCTGCCTACCCATTGGCCGTTCAACGATTTCGGCCATGCCGTCTGGTACATGGTCAGCGAGAAGACGGGCAAGCAGTCCGATCAGTTCATCCACGAAACCCCCGAGAACGAACGGGAACAGGAATTGAAGCGACCCGTCCTCCTCGACTATTCGCACGGTTGCGTGCACGTGGTGCCGGCGGACATGGACGACATGATGAACAAGCACTACCTGGTGAACGGAACGAGGTTCGTAATCCACCGCTACGATGCGGTTGCCCCGGTGGTGGTGCCAGGCGCTGGCAGCCGGCGGCGCCACGGGAGGTATGTGCTGCACTTTTTTCCGGGGAGTAAGAAGATCGTAGTCTTCATATATTAGCAGGCCGGGCCACGGCACCGAGGGAATTGGCCATGTGGCCTGGCTCGCAGGCTCGGGGCGCGCTACCATGAACCGCACCATGGCATCCCGCGCCCGGATCGCGAAGTCCCCGCGGCCAACCGAGACAGCCCATGAGCATCACCATTAGCCTTCCCCGTGAAACGGAGGAGAAGCTGCGCCAGAGGGCTGCGGAACGCGGACAGACTCTGGACGGCTACGTCCGCCAACTCGTTGAGCGAGATGTGCTCGGCGTCAATGGCACGCAGGCACCGGAGAACCCCCCATGCCCCGCCGTTCTACGGTCCGATAAGGCCCTCGCTGCGTTCCGCAAGGAAGTCGCCGACAGCGGGATGACCGATGCCGAACTCCTCGAATTCTTCGAGGGCGCCCGCGAGGAGGTCTATCGGGAAAAGCACAACCAGCCGGGTCAGGCCCCATGACTGTGCCAGTCGCAGTCTTCGACTGCATGGTCTACCTGCAAGCGGCGGCACGGCCGGACGGGCCGGCCCGCGCCTGCCTGGAAAGGGCCCAGCGCGGGCAGGTCACCCTGGGCATCAGTTCGGCCGTGCGAGCCGAGGTCGAAGATGTACTGAGCCGGCCGACGATCCGGCGGAAGTTCCCGTCGCTCACGCCGGAAGCGGTCGCGCTCTTCCTCGGCGACATCGACGCCCTCGCCGACTCCGTGGCCGATGTCCCGACCGTCGTCACCTTGCCACGCGATCCAAAGGACGAGCCTTATCTGAATCTCGCGGTAGCGGCGAAAGCGAACTACCTTGTCACCTGGGACAAGGACCTTTTGGAGCTGATGGACGATCACGCTCACATGTCCGAGATTCACGCGCTCTGCCCTGGGCTCGTCATCATGACCCCGGTGGCGTTTCTCCGCGATGCGATAGTCGGCCGTCTGCCACCGGCACCTTACGCGTGCCCGCCGATCTGCTACGATTCTCCCCGGGAGATCACGAGTCATGGCCCGCGCAGAAAAAGAAGGACGAGGACGAGGGGATCAAGCCGATCTGCCGCAATCGCCGGGCGTTCCACGATTACCACATCGACGACAAGCTCGAGTGCGGCATCGTGCTGACCGGCACCGAGGTGAAGAGCCTGCGCGAGGGAGGCACCAGCCTGGAAGATGCCTACGCCAAGGTCGAGGGGAGCGAGGTCTGGTTGCTCGGCTGCGACATCCCGGAATACACCTACGGCAATCGCCTCAACCACAAGCCGAAGCGCCCACGCAAGCTGCTCATGCACCGCCGCGAGATCGCCAAGTTCGCGGACAAGGCCACGCAGCGCGGCTACACGCTGGTGCCCCTGCGGATGTACTTCCGTGGGGGGCGGGCCAAGGTCGAGGTGGCCGTCGCCCGCGGCAAGAAGGAATACGACAAGCGCGAAACCGCCAAGAAGCAAGAAGCGACTCGCGAAATCCGCCGGGCCCTGACCGACCGCAACCGCTGACTTCCGCAAGGCGAAACCGGGCGGCCGCGGCCGAGTATAATGGGTGCGGCTGCTGACCCCTACGTATTCCCCACCGTGGATGGCTCCCCCGATGTACCCACCGCGCTTCGCCCTCACCCTGCTGCTCGCACTTCTCCTGGTCCCCGCCGTTCGTGCTGACGAGCCGAAGAAGGAAAAACTCTTCGAGGTCGAGGTCGTCAAGGACCTGGCCTACAATGAAGCCAAGGATGCCGATCCGGACAAGCAGAAGCTCGATTTGTACCTCCCCAAGGGGAAAAAGGATTTCCCGGTCCTGTTCTTCGTCCACGGCGGCACCTGGAAGTCGGGCGACAAGAAGCAGTACGATCGCCTCGGCAACCTCTATGCAGCCCGCGGTTTGGGGACGGTCATCATCAGCTATCGCCTTACGCCGAAGGTGCAGCATCCGGCCCACATCCAGGATGTGGCCAAGGCCTTTGCCTGGACGTGCAGCCACATCGGCAAGTACGGCGGCAAGGCAGACCAGATTTTCTGCTGCGGCCACTCGGCCGGCGGGCATCTCGTTTCGCTGCTGGCCACCGACGAGAGTTACCTCAAGGCCGAAAAACGCTCCTTTGCGGACATCAAGGGGGTGATTTCGATCAGCGGCGTCTATATCATCCTTCCGTTTGGGGCCCTGGGCAACGCCTTCGGCCGGGACGTGAAGGTGTGGAAGAAGGCCTCGCCCATTTACAACGTCAGCTCCGGGCACCCGCCGTTCCTGATCCTTTATGGCGACGATGACTTCCCGACGCTCGGCTGGATGGCCGAAGGCATGGGCAAGGCACTGCAGAAGGCCAAGTGCGAGGTGACCACGCGGATGATTGAGGACCGCAATCACTACACCATCATGCTGGACATGCTCCAGGACGACGACCCCACGCGGCTGGCGCTGCTCGATTTCGTCAAGCGCCACACCGAGAAGAAATAGTTGGTTGGGGCGAACCGGCTGCGTAAGCTGCCGGGTTGTGGCCACAAACCCGGCAGCTTACGCAGCCGGTTCGCGCCAATGGACCCAATGGACACAATAGAACTACAATAATTGCTCTCGCCTTACCCACCCGCCAGGGGAGTCCCGCATGCGCTTGCGATCCGCCAGCCTCTCCCTCTTCGCCCTCCTCGTTGCCGGTCACGCCGTTTGGGCCAATTCTTCCAACAGCCTGATGGACGTTTCCGCCGACGGGTCGCTACTGCTCGTCGCCAATCCGGACAATGGGACTGTGAGCGTCGTCGATACGGCGAGCCGGAAGAAACTGCACGAGATCAAGGTCGGCGACAAGCCGGAAGGTGTCACCTGGATCGGCAGCGGCCCCCTCGCCGCCGTGGCCGTCTACCATGAGGACAGGGTCGTTTTCCTCGATGCCCGGGAGGGACGCGTCGTCAAGAAACTCGACGTGGCGGATGAGCCGTACGGCATCGTGGCCACGAAGGACGGCAACCGGGCCTGGGTGACCCATGAGTATCCAGGCACAGTCAGCGAGATCGACCTGAAGGAGCAGAAGGTGGTGCGGCAGTTCACGGTCGGCTCCTTTGTGCGCGGCCTGTGCCTGTCGGCCGACGAATCGCGGCTGTACGTCACCGAGTTCACCACCGGCGTGCTGCACGCGGTCGATCTGAAGAGCGGCAAGGTGGTCGATAGCTGGAAAGGGCATTCGACGGAGAACCTGGCCCGGCAAGTCGTAGTTCATCCCAAATGGCCTTACGCCTACCTGGTGCATGTCCGCTCGCGAATTGACGTGATCCACGGCAATGGTTCGATTTTCCCCGTCCTGTCGGTCGTCAGTCTGGTGCCGCCGGACGGCACGAAGCGGCGCTCAGGGGTCTTGTTGGACGAGTTCAACGGCAGCGTGTACGGCAACGTGATTTGTAACCCGTGGGAAGCGGCCGTCTCCCCCGATGGCCGGCGCCTCTACACCATCTATGCCGGCACCGACGACATGAACATCCTCGCCCCGGTGGACGACGATTACCATTTGGTCCAGCGCGTTAAGCTGCTGAGCGTCGGCCGCAATCCCCGCGCCATCCGCGTCAGCCCCGACGGCAAGACGGTCTACGTCTACAACGCGATGGATTTCGCCGTCAGCATCCACGATGCCGACATGAAGAAGCTGGGCAGCGTGACTGTGTGCGATCCGCCGAAAACGCCGGAGTGGGTCCGCGGCAAGATCCTGTTCAACACCGCCAAGCCGCCCATGACCACTCGCAAATGGATCGCCTGCTCTTCGTGCCATCCGGACGGGCATAGCGATGGCCGGGTCTGGCAGAATCCCGAGGGGCTGCGCAAGACGCCGGCCCTGCTGGGGGTGGCACACACCCACCCGCTGCACTGGTCGGCCGACCGCGATGAGGTGCAGGATTTCGAGTACACGATCCGCGGCCGGCTGATGCAGGGCCCCGGCTTTCTCGGGGGACAAGTCAAACCGAAGGTCGGCTTCGAGCCGGTGGAGCTACAGGAGAAATGCGCCGGCCGTTCCGCGGACCTCGACGCCCTCGCCATCTACACCAATTCGTTCGACTTCACTCTGTCGCCCAACATCCCGGCTCCCGGACAGCTCTCGGAGCAGGCCCAGCGCGGCAAGAAGCTGTTCTTCGACAAGACGGTCGCCTGTGCCTCGTGCCACAGCGGCCCCTACTACACCGATAGCAGCCTGCAAAAGCCCTTCAAACTCCACGACATCGGCACCGGCCACGACGATCCTTCGGAGAAAATCGGTCCGAAATACGACACGCCGACGCTGCTGGGCGTCTATCGCACCGCCCCCTACCTGCACCACGGTAAGGCCAAGACGCTCCGCGACGTGTTGACGACATGCAACAAGGAGGACAAACACGGCAAGACGAGTCATCTGAAGCCGGCGGAGCTGGACGACCTGGTGGCCTTCCTGAAGGCCCTGCCCTACGAGACGCCGCCCAGCGAGACGCCGAACACCGTGAAGTATCGGGTGGTGCCGGCGAAGACGGGGAACGGGCAGAATTGACGGCCTTCCGCAGCTTCTGGTCAAATCAGCGATATTCTCGGTAGCGAGTGGGCATGAATCCCGACTGGCGAATCCGCTACGAACTGGCCGTGGAGGCTGCCGACAAGGCCGCGCAGATCGCCCAGGGTTTTTTCCCGGCCGGCGACCCCGCCGACTTCGCCGCCCACATCGAATGGAAGCTGGACCATAGCCCAGTCACCGCCGGCGATCGCGCCGTCGAGGCTTTCTTGCGCAACCGCATCATCAACGCCTTTCCGCAGGATGCCTTTCTGGGAGAGGAATACGGCGAAAAGCCGGGCGATTCGGGCTATCGCTGGGTGGTCGATCCCATCGACGGCACCCGCAATTTCATGCGCGGCATGCCGCTGTGGGGCACGCTCGTCGGCCTGGAGTACCGGGGCGAGGCCATCGCCGGGGCGGCGGTCATGCCCGCGCTGGGCTATCATTACCGGGCGCTGCGTGGCGACGGCGCCTTTCGCAATGATCGGCAGTTGCGCGTCTCCGACACCGCCATCCTGGGCGAGGCGGTGCTCGCCTGCTCCAGTATGTCAGGCTTCATCAAGGCCGGCCGGGAGGCAGCGCTCCTGGAGCTGGCCCGGCAAACGCAACGGCAGCGGGCCTTCGGCAACTTCTACGGCATGATCCTGATTGCCGAGGGCGCGGCCGATGTCTTCGTCGATCAGGGGATGCATATCTGGGATGTGGCTGCCGTCGCCCCGATCATCGAGGAGGCCGGCGGACGATTTACCGACTGGCAAGGCCGGGCGACGATCGATCGGCCGGACGTGGTCGCGAGTAATGGGCGCTTGCATGATGAGGTTTTGCGGATCCTTATGGTTGGTTAGCCGCGACCCGGAGGGGAGCGCTGCTCACCAGCGCTCCTCTCCGAGTCGCGGCTAACCGGGGATGACCCCATGCCCACCCCACGCACCATCGAATGGATCGGCGACAGCAACGGCTTTGTGCGCCTCATCGATCAAACGCTGCTGCCAACCCGGCTGGAATACCGCGATTGCCGCACCGTCGAGGAGGTCTGGGAGGCCATCCGGGTGTTGCGCGTTCGTGGGGCTCCGGCCATCGGCGTGGCCGCAGCGATGGGCACCGTTCTCGGCATGCAGCACTTTCGCGATCGCAGCCGGGGGGCCTACCGCAAGCGCCTCAAGGAGATCGCCGATTTTCTCCGCACCAGCCGGCCGACGGCGGTTAACCTCTTCTGGGCGCTGGACCGAATGGAACGCCGCGTGGCCGGCTTTACAGAGGACCATTCGCCGGAAGAGCTGACCCGCCGGCTGCTGGACGAGGCGCTGGCAATCGAAGCCGAGGATCGAGCCATGTGCCGGGCCATCGGGAGCGTGGGCGCGGCACTGGTCGGCGAGGGGCAGGGCGTGCTCACCCACTGCAATGCCGGGGGACTGGCGACCGCGGACTACGGCACCGCCCTGGCTGTGATGTTCGCCGCGGCCGAGCAGGGCCGGCACTTCCACGTCTTTGCCGACGAAACCCGGCCGCTCCTGCAAGGGGCTCGCCTGACCGCCTGGGAGCTGAAGCAGCGCGGCATCGAGGTGACGCTTATTTGCGATAGCATGGCGGCCCAGGTGATGAAGGAGCGGCGTGTTCAGCTGGTCGTCGTCGGCGCCGATCGCATCGCGGCCAATGGCGACACCGCCAACAAGATCGGCACCTACGGCGTGGCCCTGCTGGCGGCGGCGCACGACATCCCGTTCTACGTGGCCGCTCCGTCCAGCACCTTTGACCTGAGCTTGCCGACGGGGGACGGCATCCCCATTGAGCAGCGCGATCCGCGCGAGGTGACCCACGGGTTCGGCCGCCAGACGGCCCCCGACGGCGTTGGCGTGTACAACCCGGCTTTCGACGTGACCCCCGCCCGGCTGATCGCCGGCATCATTACGGAAAAGGGACTGATCGCCCCCGTGAACGAGGCGACGATCCGTGCCACCGTCGGCTGAGGCCAGCCTCCCCGCGCTGCGGGGAACTTGGTCGGGTCGATGAACAGGCTTGCGTCACTCGTGCGATGGCTTGGCCGCACGCCGCAGCAATTGATACGGTCCCGCCGTGGCCTCGGGGCGGAAGCCCTCGCGCGGCGGGGCGTCGGCCGGCAGCACCAACCAGGCCACATCCGGATCGACCGAATCCGCGGCGGACGGAACGCGGACCGGACGATCCAGCAGGAACTGCAATTGCAAGGGGACCGGGTCGAGGCCGCGTGCGGTCTGCACCGCGCCGCCCGCAGTTCGGATTGGTTCACTGAGGCGGCAAACCTCCGGCCAGTGGCTAGCTTGACGGAGGGCCAGGGGTCGATCAAAAGCCAGCCAGTGTCCCAAGGCCACGGCCAGATGGGCGGCTACCAGCACCTGGGCCAGCGGCAATCGCCAACCCGGGCGAGCATCCAGCGCTCGCCAGAAGCAGAGCAGCAGCAGCGGCACCAGCGGCGCGAAGCAGCGCCCGGCCTGGTTGAACGGCCAGTAGACGTGCAGCGCGAAGTAGAGCGGGAATGTCAGAACATAGGCATCCGGCCGCTGGCGCACAATCCGCCACCAGCCGAGCCACACCAGGACAAACAGCGGGCCGTAAACCAGCAGGTTGGGATCGCGCCAGTCGCCGGCCCGGCCGTAGGAGCCGAACATGCCCGGCACGGTTAGCCGCCCCACTTCGCTGACCCGCACGCGCAGCCCTTCCAGGCATTGCAGGTACAGCGGTCCGTCGGGGAACTCGGTGGCCGGGGCACGCCCGGAGCGGGTGAAGACATCCAGATTCGACCAGGCGAAGGCGTTCTCGCGCGCCTCCATAACCCGCGAATAAACGAGGGCGGACGCCAGAGCGAGGGCGGCCGGCGCGATCACCACGGCAGCGAACAGTGCTGCCCGACGCAGCGCGAGCGTGCCGGATCGGACCTGGAGGGCCAGCAGCATCGCCCACCCCGCGGCGAACAGGATGCCGGTCGGACGGACCAGGACCAGGGCGACCAGCATCAAGGCCGAGGCCAGCAGCCGGCGCGGGCGGACCGGCTCGCGAAACGTCGGCAAGAGGACCACGAACCAGACCAGCGCGGCCATGAACGCCGCCTCGCTCAGTGCTCGCCGGAACATCGCCAGGACGATGACGTTGCCGACGGCGACAAGGGCGACCGGCCAGGCCGCTGCCGGCGCCTGCCTCCGCGCCCAGATGACGATACCGGCCAGGTAGGCGGCGGCTAAGGCCGCGTTGATGGCCGTCACCAACAGGAACGGGGAGGCACTCGCCAGGAAGGCCAGGGAGATGATCGCTGGGTAGCCGATCCCGAAGACCAGGTTACGGCTGCCGAGGTTCGTCGGCGTCGCGCCGCTGGCCAGGCTGCGCAATCGACAGGTAGCTGCAAGCGTCCGGCGTGGGATACCAGAGCGGGGTAACAATTTGCACACCGGCCAGCATCGCCCAGCAGAAGAGCACCGCCAGGCCCAGCCGGGCGCTCTGCGGCGCTGGGGCTCCCTGCTCCAGGCCCGCTGGCTCGAGTTGGCGTGTCCCTTCCATGTCTTCGTCCTCGTCCGGACGGGTTGCCGGCACAGTAGGGGGGATGTGTAACAGATTTGGATTTGGCGGTCTAGACGGGTGGCGTAGATGCCGTCTCACAGTTGTCGCAACTTCGCTTGATGCGGAGAATAAAGGGCGGGGAGATGCTGAACGGAAGAACGTATGCCAACGCTCCACTATGGCCGCCAGCAGATCGACGTGGATATTGCTGCGAATCAGGTGCTGGCGGTCCATCGCCGTCCGGCGGTGCCTCCCCTGGCTGACCCGGTCGCCGCCGTGCTCGAAGCGATCGAGACACCTCTCGGCTTCCCCGCGTTGCGCCGGGCCTTGACGCCCGATGATCGTGTGGCCGTGGTGATTGACGAGGAGCTGCCGCAGCTCGGCCGGCTGCTGACGCCGCTCCTGGAGCAAATCGGCTCCGCCGGTGTCAACCCCGAGGCGATCACGCTGGTCAGCGCGGCCGCGGCGGCCGACCAGAGCTGGATCGACCGGCTCCCCGAGGCGTTCGAGGAGGTCCGCGTCGAGGTTCACGACCCGAAGGACCGCAAGAAGCTGGCCTACCTGGCGACGACACGGCGCGGACGGCGCATCTACCTCAACCGCACGACCGTTGAGGCCGACCAGCTCGTGGTGCTCGGCCGGCCGGATGCCGATCCGCTGTTTCGCCGCGGCGGGGCCGGCCTGCTCTTCCCCGCCCTCAGCGACGAGGTGACCCGCGCCGAATTGGCCGAGGTCCGCGCCAGCGCCAACGCCCTCCGCCACGAAGCGGTGGAAATCTCTTGGCTGCTCGGCGTCCTTTCCTGATCCAGGTGATCGACGCGGAGGGCGACGGCATCGCCCACGTGGTCGCCGGTCCGGTGGACGCCAGCGAGGAGGGCTTGCGCCTTCATGAAGCGCGCTGGCGGCTGACGGCGCCCGAACTGGCTGACACGGTGGTGGCCACCCTCAGCGGCGATCCGGCCCGGCACAGCTTCGCCGACCTGGCCCGCGCCCTGGCCCATGCGGCCCACGTCGTGCAGCCCGAGGGACGGATCATCCTGCTGACCGAGGCCCTGCCCTTCCTGGGTCCGGGAGCGGAAATGTTACGGCAAGCCGAGGATCCGGCGCGAGCGCTGCGCTTGCTGGGCCGGGACGAGTTGCCGGACCGGGCAGCGGCGACGCAATGGGCCGAGGCCGCGCTGAGGGCGGACATTTACCTGCTCAGCCGTCTCCCCGAGGCCACGGCGGAAGAACTGCTGGTGACGCCGCTGGAGGAAGTCGGCCAGCTCCAGCGGCTGGTGCGTGCCGCCGGCTCGTACCTGCTGCTGGAGGATGCCGATCGGGCCTTGCCCACCGCGGCCCCGATTCCGGGGTGAGTTGCTGATTTCGCTGTTCGGCCGTCGAAAATCGTTGCCTGCCCCACGCCGCCGGATTACACTGACCGACGTTGTTCCCCCCGACTCGCTCGCTGCACTTACTACCAGAGGGACCGTCATGGGTCGAAATCACTCGAGGCGTGCATTCCTGCAACAATCGGCAGTCGCCGGCGCCGGCTTCTTCACGCTGGCCGGCCTGACGCCGGGCGTCAGCCGGGCCGCCAATGAAACCATCCGCATTGCCGGCATCGGCGTCGGCGGCAAGGGCCACGGCGACATTACCCAGGCCGGCGAATTCGGCGACGTTGTCGCCATCTGCGACATCGACGAGAACCATCTCAACGACGCCCTGGAAGACCTGCGCCACCCCGAAAAGGTCAAGCCGCGGCCGCGGAAGCGAAAGCACGACCCGAAAACGTACTTCGACTACCGCAAGATGCTCGACGAGATGGGCAAGGAGATCGACGCCGTCACCGTCAGCACGCCGGACCACACGCACGCGCCGGCCAGCCTGATGGCGATGAACATGGGCAAGCACGTCTACTGCCAGAAGCCGCTGACGCACTCGGTCGCCGAGGCCCGGCACATGCGCGAGACGGCCCAGAAGATGAAGGTCGCCACGCAGATGGGCAATCAGGGCACGGCTGCCGACGGCCTGCGCCGGGCAGTGGAGATCATCCTGCGCCGGCGTCATCGGGCCGGTGAAGGAGGTCCACGTCTGGACCAACCGTCCGATCTGGCCGCAGGGGGCCGACGCCATCCTGGGGGTGGGGCACGCCCGCGCCGCCGCGATGGCTGCCCTGCACGGCCAGGCGGCCGTCTTCAAGCCGAGCACGCCGCCCAGTCATGTACACTGGAACGAGTTCCTCGGCACCGCCCCCGCCCGGCCTTACGACCCCGTCTACCATCCGTTCAAGTGGCGGGGCTGGTGGGACTACGGCACCGGGGCCCTGGGCGACATGGCATGCCACACCGCCAACATGGCCTTCATGGCCCTGAAGCTCGGCTACCCAACCAGCATCGTTGCCGAGAAGGTCCACGACCTGAACCCCGAGACCGGGCCGACCGGGGCGCGCATCGTCTTCCAGTTCCCGGAGCGCGACGGCATGGTGCCGCTCAAGTTCACCTGGTACGAAGGGATCGACGGTGATCGGAACAAGTACCTGCCCCGGCATGACCTGTTCCACGGCCGGACCCCGCCGGGCAGCGGTTCGCTCCTCGTCGGCGAGAAGGGGATCCTCTACTCGCCCAATGACTACGGGGCGAGCTACGAGTTCCTGGGCAAGGATGCAGCCGACATCGAGGCAGCGGCCAAGAAGGTGCCGCAAACCCTGCCGCGCAACGGCGGCGACGACTCCGGCATGAAGGCCGAGTGGATGCAAGCCATCCGCAACAACAAGCCGGAGATTGCCCTGTCGAACTTCAGCTACGCCGCCCTGCTGACCGAGACGATCCTCCTCGGCAACGTCGCCATCCGCAGCGGCGAAGGGCACAAGCTGGAGTGGGACGGCCCGAACATGAGGGTCACCAACCGTCCCGAGGCGATGCAGTTCGTGAAGACCGAGTATCGCAAGGGGTGGGCGCTGTAGGAATCTACTTCAACAACGTACCAGCCCCGAGCGCCAGCGAGGGGGCCCCTCGCTGGCATTCGGGGTTGGTCATTTCAGGCCGCCGCCCGGGTCGTGTGGTGCGCAATCTGCAATCCGGGCTTCACCTGCGGCTGTTGACTGTGCCCCTTGTGCTCGCCGAAGCGGTCCTGGTACGCCTTCGCCAGCGAGCGGTTTCCCTTGATTACCAGCAGGTTCTCGGCGTTCTCCGCCTCGGCCTGGTGGGTGAAGTTGAAGCTGCCGGTCAGCACCGTGGAATGATCGATCACCATCACCTTGTTGTGGGCGATGGCGTGATGGGCATCGATCAGCGGTGCCAGACCGTGTTCCATCAAGTGCGGCAAGTCGGAATACTGCTCCGCTTCATTGCTCTTGTCGAGCAGCACCGAAACCTGCACGCCGCGCGTCTTGGCGGCGACCAGGGCCTCGGCAATCGGTTTCGAGCTGAACGAATAGGCCTGCACCAGCACCTCGTGCCGGGCCGCATTGATCTCCCGCACCACCGCCTCGGTGCAACCCCCCTTGGGCGAGAAGAAGACATCGATCGACGGTGGGGCGCCAGCCAGCAGTCGGCGGAGCCGGCGTGCCAGGAACATCACCGTAAGCGCGCCGGTGAACCCGGTGGCCGCCAGCAGCCAGTTGATCAGCGTCATCCTGCCTTCCCCCTCTTCCCCAGGATCACGATGCGGAGCGAGCACGACTCGGCCGGGGCGGCACCATAGCAGGCCGGTCCGTGCGGACAAGGCCAATTCGGCACGGTTTCGACCCGCTAGAATGAAGCCATGTCCCATCCCCCCTGGTTCTGGCCGCGGGCTGCCTACATCCACATTCCCTTCTGCGCCCACCGCTGCTCCTACTGCGATTTCGCCATCGCCGTCGGCCAGGATGACCTGCGCGACCAGTACATCGACGCCCTGGGCGCGGAGTTGGCCGGACTGGGGCGGTCCCAGCCGGTCGAGACGCTCTTCCTCGGCGGCGGCACGCCCAGCCATCTGACGGCCGGGCAGCTTGAGCGGCTGCTGGACGTCGTCCTCCAGTGGCTGCCGCTCCAGCCGGGCCATGAGTTCTCGTGCGAGGCCAATCCCGATTCCCTTGACGCCGACAAGGTTCACATCCTCGCGGATCACGGCGTCAACCGCGTCAGCCTGGGGGCCCAGTCGTTTCATCCTCACTTGCTGGCCGCGCTGGGCCGGGATCACAGCCCAGACGAGATTCCCCATGCCGTGGCCCGGGTCGAAGAGCGCATCGCCCAGGTTTCCCTCGACCTGATCTTCGGCGTGCCCGGACAGACGCTGGCCGACTGGCGCGAGGACCTGCGGCAGGCCCTCGCCCTGGAGCCGGACCACATCGCGAGCTATGGCCTGACCTACGAGAAGGGAACGCCGCTGTGGAAGCAGCGGCGGCTGGGTGCGATCCGGCCGCTCGATGAGGAGACCGAGCTGAGCCTGTACTCCTGTGCCATCGACACACTGGAATCGGCAGACTTCGAGCACTACGAGCTGTCGAACTTTGCCCGGCCGGGGAGCCGTTGCCGGCACAACGGGGTCTACTGGGCCAACGGCGCCTATTTCGGCTTCGGCATGGGAGCCGCTCGCTATGTCCAGGGCCGCCGCGAGCTGAACACCCGCAACCTGATGACCTACCTGGGCCGGGTGCGGCAGGGACAGTCCACGACGATTCAGAGCGAAGAACTCCCGCCCAAGGAGCGGGCCCGCGAGACGATGGTGCTGGGCCTGCGCCGGGCCGAGGGGGTCGAGCGCCGCGGCTTCTTGGAGCAGACCGGGTTCAATCTCGACGCCCTGGCCGGCGGGGCGATGGAACGACTGGTGGCACTCGACTTGCTAACCGATGATGGGACGCGCATTCGGCTGACGCGCCGGGGGAAGTACGTGGCCGACACGGTGGTGGCGCAGCTCTACGCCGGCTGAGGACCTGGCGAGCGGACGAGGGCCGCCTGGCGCTGATCCCACCAGGCCAGGGTGCGGCGCAAGCCCTCGCGGGCGCCGATCTGCGGCCGCCAGCCGAGTTGCTCCCGCGCCGGGCGATGCTGAACCGTGTGGGGCGGCCGACCAGACCCACGACATAGCGGGTCAGGTGCGGCGGGCGTTTCAGAAAAATGGCGCGACCGACGACCTCCGAAAGGAAGCCGGCCGTGTAGGCGATCCAGAACGGCAGCCGGCGGCGCACCGGCGATTGCTCCAGGGACTCGGCCAGGATGTCGACGAATTGGCGCTGCGTCAGCTCCCCTTCACTGGCCAGGTTGAACGCCTGCCCGCCGGCGTCCGGATGATTGGCCGCTCGAATCGCCCCGTCCGCCACGTCGGCCACGTAAACCACGTTGAGCAGGTTATCGCCGGTGCCGATCAGTCGGACCTGGTTCGCCTTGAAGGCGCGGATGAGGCGCGGCAGCGACGTGCGGTCGCGGGGCCCATAGATCCAGCTGGGTCGTACGATGGTGGCCCGGACGCCGTGGGATCGCACAAGTTCCTCGGCCGCTATCTTCGAGCGGCAGTAATAGTCCCACAGCCAGTAGAGGCGCTGTCCCTGGGGAGCCTCCTCGGTGATCGGGGCGCCGCCGTTCTGCGGATGGCCGTAGACCGTGACCGACGAAACGTGCAGCAGCCGGCCGACGCCCGTGGACCGGCAGGCCTCCAGGACATTGGCCGTGGCGTCGATGATCTCCCGCTGAAACAGCGACCAGGGCCCCCAGTCACCCACATGGGCGGCACAATGATAGACGACGTCGGCCCCATCCAGCGCTCGCCGCAGCGCAGTCCCGGTCGTGCAGATCGCCGACGGCCCGCTCGACGCCGAGACTGTCGAGGAACGAGACCTCGCTGGTGGGCCGAACGAGGGCGCGGACCCGCTCGCCACGCAGAATCAGCATCTCGGCGATCTGACTGCCGAGCAAGCCGGTCGCCCCTGTGATAACGCTGAGCTTGTCCGCCACGATGCACTCGTCTTGGGATGCAGGGCCGGGTGTGATGCTGAGTCCCGGCTCAAGGCCATTGTAGCACTGCATGGCGGTAATGCCGCTTCACGAACCGGGTCGAGGAGAAGGAAGGCGTTGCGGGTTGGCCCAGAATTCCCACGTTGCATTGAATTCGCCGGGAATTATATGCGACTTGCGCCGCGCGTCGCAATCCCTTGTCGAATCATGACATGCGCCTTCACATTTCAGCGCCAGGCGCCAGGATGCATATAATTCGGTGTGTGCGGACCCGCGCTACCGACAAAGGATCAGCTTGAGAAAGTGGGTGGCGCAACTGATGCACGGATCGTAATTGCGGATGACGTGTTCGGCCTGCAGGGCGGCCTGGTCGTCCGGCAGCTCCACCAGGCTCGGTGCCAGCTTCATCAGGTCGCGCTCCATTTGCAGCTGGTTCTGACTGGTGGGTGGGATGATGGTGGCACTTGTGAGCAGACCCGCCGCGTCGGTCTCGTAGCGGTGATACAGGATGCCCCGTGGCGCCTTGGTGATGGCGTGGCCGACGCCCTCGCGCGGCAGGTACTCGGCCGCCGGTTGCGGCGGCGGCTGGTACTCGCCGATCAGCCGCAGGGCTTCGTCCAGCGCCAGCACCAGTTCGAGGGACCTCGCCACAATGCCGGTGAAGGGGTTGCGATTCGGGAAGGGGATGCCCGTGGCCGTGGCGGCCTCACGCACCAGAGCCGGGGCCCGGTCGGCGTTCAGGTTCCAGCGCGCCGGCGGCCCCACGAAGTAGGCGCCGTCAGCACCCGACGCCGTCCGCCGCCGGGACTGGAGTGCGTTCGAATGCGGAACCTGGTACTCCTCGAAGTGGGCCGGATACTCCTCCGCCGCGATGTCCAGTCCGCGGCTGGAGACGAGGCGCCCCTCGTTCATCGGATATTCGTCCGGGTGCCGCAGGGCCACGAACTCGTAATCGTCCTGGAAATCGGGGAAGGGGAGCGTGGCGGACCAGCGCACCGTCTCCAGGGCCGCATCGCATCCACCCGTGGGTCCGGCCAGTCGAAGCGGTGAATCGTGCCGGGCGGCGTCCGGGCCGCCACGGCATCTACCAGCAACAGGGTGCCGCTGCCGTCGAGCACATCGAGGATTCGCTGGCCCCCATCAACCATGTAGGTTTCGAGGCCCACTGGCAAGTCCTGCCAATGGCGCAGCAGCCGGCCGGCTTCCCAGGCCAGGGCATAGTAGCCTCGCGGGCTGCCCACCCCAACGACGCGGATGGGACCCGGCCAGCTCATGGGTGTGAATCTCTTACTTGGGTGGGCTTCTCGTTCCCGCGCGCCGCTCTAGGAACGCACGTGGGGACGCTCTTCGCCGCTTCAACATCGGCGGCGTGTGGGCTGGAGGCCGCAGAGCGGCCAAACGTGCGTTCCCGCGCAAAGCGCGCGAACGAGGCAACAATGCTGGTGTACGGATTGCGATTTGCTGCTCAAGGTTTGTGCTGAGCCCGCCGCGCGCCCCCATAGCCCGACAAGATTCATACCGTTCCTCGCGGGGTTGCCGTCCGCTCGTTACCTTGAAAGGGCGCCTCCCGGGTAAAGAGCGCCTGGCAACCCCATGCTGATCACCATTGTCTTCCGGCAGAGGTCGCCAAACAATGAAACTAGGTTTTGACGCCCCATTACGGCTTGCCCAGGGACCGCTTTGCCAGCCGCCCCAGCGCTGCCTTCGCCTCCTGGGTGAGCCGCGCGTCGGCCTTGCCTTTGGCGAGCCCTTCCAGGACCTTGCATGCCTCGGGGCTGCCGATGTACTCCAGCGCCTCGACGCCGCGCCCGGCCCGCAGCCCGCCGGCGTCGAACCTCTCCTTGCCAATCTTTAGGAGGATGTCGTCGATACGGCGGCGCACTTCGGCGGACGGCCGGACCTCGGCCTTCAGCACCTTCCGCAGCGCCGCCTCCCCCGCCTTGCCGAACCCCTCCAGTTCGCGCGACGCCCGCTCGCGCACCTCGGGATCATCGTGGTCCAGGTCGGCAATTCGCCGGGTAAGCCACCTCGCATCGTCCTCCGCCTGCTGCGGCAGCTTCTGGCCCAGGAAGGCGACGGCCTGCTCGGGGTACCCGATCAGGGTGCGCATGGAATGCCAGGCCTTGGCCGCGTCCTCCGTATTAGCAAGGTTGGTCCACAGCGATGCCAGGTCGCTGTCCTTGAGACTGGACTTCGGAGGGGGAGCCTCCGTGATGTGGCCGGTTACGTCCCAGACCAGGGGGGCACAGTCAAACGTCCAGCCGGCCAGCATGTGACCGTCGGGCGAAAAGGCGAGGCGGCGGCACGGGCTGTCGAGACCCTTGATGCGGCCGCGCTCCTGCCCGGTCGCTGCGTCCCACAGGACGATTTCCTCGCCACCCCCGTCGCCCGCGGCGATCATCCGACCGTCCGGGGAAAAGAGCCCACCGAAAAATCCTTCAAGGTGGCGCTCGTAGATGGCCCAGATGGCCCGATGGCTGTTCCGGTCGTACAGTCCGCGACCGTTTTGGCCTAACACTGCCGCACTCTTGCTGTCGGGTGAGAAAATGAGAGAGTTCACAAGCTCGCGCGGTTGGAAGACCTGTACGGGCGGCCTCTTCTGCATGTCCCAGAACTGGGGGTCCAGGCTACCGCGGACATGTAGCACGATGAGCTTGCCATCGGGAGAAAAAACCGGGCCACCAGCGCTCTTGTCCTTGAAGGGGAACTCGAACACTTCCTTCCCCGTGGCCACATCCCAAAGCCGAGTTGGCTTGGCGAAGCCTTGCACACCATCACCCCCGACGAACAGGTACTTGCCGTCCGGGGAGAAGGCGTACTGGGGCCACGGCATTCTTGGGTTGTCTGGGGGGTCTGGAACTTCCCGCAGTTTCTTGCCCGTTTCGAGGTCGTAAATCCGGATGCTCGTAGCGCCCGGGGCCGACTTGCTACCGAAGATCGTGCCGTTCGGCGCCAGGACCGGCAAGGCGTGGCCCTTTAAGCAGCGAAGCTCCTTGCCCGTGGCCGCCTCCCACAGGCGCACCGTGCTGTCCTCGGAGGCAGTGGCCACGGTGCGGCCGTCGGGGGGGAAGGCGATGCTTGTTACGGCGGCCACATGTCCTACCGGGGAAAGAAGGCGCTTGCCCGTGGCGGTGTCGAATAGTCTGGCACTGGGTCTGCGCCCGCGCCGGGCATGGCCAGGATCGTGCCATCGGGTGAGAGCACCGGTAGTGGTGGCAGCAGGCCCCAGTCACCCTTGAGTACCCGAGTCTCCTTTTTCGTTGCCAAGTCCCAGACATGTAGCGCGCTGCCATCGACACGGAGGAGCGCCTTCCCACCCGCGGCGAATCCCACAAAGCGATAATAGTCCTCGCTCTCGCTGACATCCCGTGCGATTTCCTTACCAGTCGTTAGATCCCACAGTCGGTAAGTCATGTCTCGCCCGGCTGAGGCCAGCGTTTTGCCCTCCGGGGAGAAGGCGATGCTGACCACGGTGCCCCTGTGCCCCCTGAGGGGGGGAAGCTCCTTGGCGTCGAGCACATCCCAAAGGTGGATGAGTCCGTCGTCGTTTTGGGGGATGGAAAAGTTGATGGCAGCCAGGATCTTCCCGTCGGGGGAGAAGGCCAGTCGCCGGGCATCGCCATGCTTGAAGGGCCGATACTGCGCTAGAAGCTCCCCGCTGCGCGTGTTCCTGATCTGGTTGACATCGATCATTCCCTGTTCCGCTTCGGATTTCTGTTGAACAGATGTCGCGAAGCTCTTGCCATCAGGGGAAAAGGCGACCGCATTCGTCTGACACTGAGAGTCGCTTCGCTTCCAGGCTTGTAGACATCTGCCCGTATGAAAATCCCACAAGCTGAGAACATCGCCTGAATTGTCCTTCCCGGCATAAGATCCGGCAGCGAGTGTTTTTCCATCCGCTGAGAACGCGACGCAGGTCATTTCGCCCACGTGGCCGCCGCGGAATGATTTGACTTCGCGACCCGTGGCCACGTTCCACACACGCACGACTCGGTCACCGCCCACGGAAGCAAGTAGCTTCCCGTCCTCTGAGAACGCCACCGCCTGAACGCCGCTCCCATTGCGCAGACGCATGGACCCGAGCCGAGCCACGGCGCCGGACGGTAGCGGGTCGCCTTGAGCGTCGGTGCGGTGAGTGTCGCCGGTGATGGGCGCCCCGACCGCATTGTTCGCACCAGGGACCCCGAAGGTGAAAAGCAGAGCGCACAGAACTGCGAGAACAGGGTTGGATGGCATTGCTCAGACTCTCTGGAGAAATATTGGGCGCGATGCTTTCAGGCTGCTCGGCGGCAGCGCATCCCCGGTTGGCCGGACTGGTGCTGGCAGGACCGAGCGGCGTCACCCGGCCAAGCCGCGAGCTTGGCCGGGTGAGTATCAGCGGTCGCTTACGCGATGATCGACCATCCAACGGCAACGAAGGTCTTCATCGCTCGTCGACTGGTCACATTGATACACAGTAGCCGCCGACCTTGGAAGTGTAGCCCCAACCAGTATTGGGGGTCGGGTCAAGGCCTGATTGGGTGCCGAAGCTGATGACGTACCAGCCAACGTCACCCGTACC
Organism: uncultured Planctomycetota bacterium; assembly: GCA_963827935.1. Lineage (GTDB taxonomy): Bacteria > Planctomycetota > Planctomycetia > Gemmatales > Gemmataceae > DATFNV01. The sequence goes on from CAWHCN010000013.1 coordinate 423,030, forward strand.
GTTGATGGTGACATTCAGCGAATCGGCTGCCGCAGTTGTCAGCAGGCCGGTAACGTTCAGCCGGTCGCACTTCATGCTGTCGCCCCCCTCCACGTAGGCATAGTTCTACTGTGCCCCTTTTGGGATAGTTCGTATAGTATGCCGGAACTCGCCCCATCATGGAAGATCAGTATGGAGGAACACGGATGTCCCTCTTGGAATCCCCGGAAGCGCTCGCCTTGCTCGCCGATGTGAAGGTGCCGCTGGCAGCCGTGCAGGGCGGCGTCCGCCGCTTGGCGGGGTTCATCGAACGCTATCAGCCCCTGTTCTATCGCACGGAACAACGGCACTGGGCCGAGGTCGTTCTCGAAGGCCGCCTCAGCAACCTGGAGCGCAAGACCAACGAGCCGATCGCTCGGCAAGCTGGCGCGGCACGCAAGCCGGTGCAGAAGTTCGTCGGCGCCGGCAAATGGTCCGATAGCGCCGTGTTGGACGAGTTGCACCGGCACGTGGCCGCAGCGTGGCGCGACGACGACGCGGTGCTGATCTTTGACGGCAGCGGCTTCGCCAAGAAAGGCGACGACTCCTGTGGCGTGGCCCGGCAGTGGTGCGGCCGCCTGGGCAAGGTCGAGAACTGTCAGGTGGGCGTGTTCACGGCCTATGCCTGTGCTCAGGGCGAGACGTTGCTGGCCGCGGATTTGTATTTGCCGCAAGAGTGGGTGGACGATCGCAAGCGGCGGGCGAAATGTTACGTGCCCACCGAGACGACGTTTCAGGAGAAATGGCGTCTGGCCTTGGGCCAATGGGAGCGTTGCCGAGCGTTGCCGCACGGCTGGGTGGCGGCCGACGACGAGTTTGGCCGGGTGACGGAGTTTCGGCAAACCTTGCGGCGTGGCGGTGAGCGTTACGTGGTGGATGTGCCGTGCAACACGCTGATCCGCGACCTGGAAGCCGAGCGGGAGATAGGGCCGTCGGGACGGCGACGGTTGCCGCCCTTCGAGCAGGTCCAGGCCTGGGCGGCGCGTCAGCCGGCGTCGGCGTGGCAGCGCCTGACGGTGCGGGCGGGTGAGAAAGGCCCCTTGGTGGTGCGTGCCCTGACGCGGTTGGTGCAAACCAAGGATGCCGACGGCTGCGTCGGCAGGCCGGAACGAGTCGTGATCGTGCGTCCGGTGGATCGCGCCGGCGACGTGACCTATGCGTTGAGCAACGCCTTGTCGGGGGTAGCGTTGGCGGAGTTGGTGCGTGTCAAGTGTGAGCGGCCGCGGATCGAACAGGCGTTGCAGATGGGCAAGGGTGAGGTGGGGTTGGCCCAATACGAAGTGCGCAGTTGGGTCGGCTGGTATCACCACATGACGCTGTCGCTGTTGGCCTTGTGGTTTCTGAATCTGGAGAAGTCGGTCCTCAAAAAAAAACGGTGTGGATCACCGTGCCGCAACTGCGGGTAATCTTCGCCTGGGTGCTGGAGCGTCGGCCGACGACGTTGGCAGGGATTCTCGCCGAAGTCAACACCGTGCTGCGCCGGACGGAAGAACGCGCATCTACCATTGGGTAGATGCGACCGGAGAATTCCCACCGTCTCGGCACGCGCCAGACATATGAAAAAGGGGCACAGTAGAAATAGTAGGTGCCACCGGTCCAGGCCATGGCGCCGCCGATGTTCAGCTGGCCGTAGTTGGCCGAGTTGTCCGCGGACAGCGTGATGCTGCCGCCATCCATCCAGAGCTTTGTTGTGCCACCCAGGGTGATCGTGTCCGCTGTCATCCCGTAGGTCAGGAGGCTGCCGGCGGTCATGCGAAAGCCGCCCATCGCCGTCAGCAGCACCCCGCCGGAAAGATCGGTCTTTCCGCCCACCTGGTAGATGGAGGCGGTGTTCCCCCCGCCCGTTGAGATCGTGTTGTTCACTATGAGGTTCGCTGTGAGCGCCAGTTCGCTTCCAGTTTCGTTCTTGATGGCCGGGTCGATGGTTAGGTCCCCGGCGCCCGAACGTTTCACGATGTCGTTGTTGTCGATGTAGACGCTGGTGTCCGCCGTGGAGATCGCCTTGCCCGCCATCCCCGCGACTGTTGTATCCGTGTCGAAGATGAGGGAATTGTGCACACCGCTGACTGGGCCTTCCACCGTGATGACAACCCCGGTGCTCAGCGTTAGCGCGTTCGTCTGGTTGTGGAAGGTCACGCTGTTGCCGCCTGTGAAGTCCCCCAGATCGTCCTCCCCGATCACGAGCTTGTCACCGAGCGCTACCGCTGAGGAGCCTCCCGGCCCCGTGACCCCGCTGATCTGGAACCCCGTGCCACCGGCGACGTAAAGCGTTGCCAGGTTGCCCGTGCCGATGGTACCGTTGTTCCAGAAGTTGTTACTGTTGCTGCCGCCGCCGGTAAGCAGGATGCTGTCGCCCGTTTGATCGTTCGTGATCGTGCCGTTCGTGGTCCACTTGAGCCCCGTCCCGCCGTCGCCAACGTCGGACGTGATCGTTAGTGTAGCCCCTTTATCCAGTTGCAGCGTTCCCGTGAAGTCACTCAAAAGCTCATTCGGGTCATGAGTGATCAGACCTGCGATCGTCATGTTCGTGGTTGCGGAATCCAGCTTGATCGTGGAGGAACCGGTCAGTTCCGCGACGTGGGTAGCGTCGGGCACGCCAGCGCTCCAGTTGCCAGCACTTGACCACAGGCCATCCATCGCACCGCCGTTCCACGCCGTTACCGTCGCGGCCGGCACGATCCGCACGTCCAGCTGCTCCACGCCGAGCACAGCCCGGTTTTGCCACGCACTCCGCGGCTTCTTCCTGTTCGGCGGCCTGCGCAGCCGCGCCAGCAGTGTTCGTCCGAAGAAGTTCATCCTGGTTTTGTTCGGGCCGAGATCGGCCCGGGCGCTCCTTTTGCGCCAAGGGAGAGGTATCTCGCCCGCGCGGCCTGAAACGGCACGCGAAGATCGCGTCCGGGGCGTTGCCGCCGGCGAGTGTCGGGCCAGAGAAATGAAACGGAATCGTGAACGCCCACGGCATCTGGTGTGCGGAGATGCCGCGCGCGTGGGACGACGAGTTCAGTCGTAAGGTTCGTGGCTGCGCAGCCCCGTTCGCGGCGCGGCACCGCGCCGATGCCCCGGGTGGGAGACTCCCTCCGCGCCGCCAGTATTAAGAGATGGGAGGGGGGGGGGAATTGTCACCGCACGTCGCCTGCTGCGGGTTCGCTGCAATGGATGAAGAGATTGTTCGCGCGCGGCGAGAGCGAAGTCAAGAGCAAAAGAAAACTTTTCGACAAATTTAATCTTTTGTATCTTGAGATCGGCAATATCCGTATCAAATGGGTTGGGGACCCCAAGGCGCGCGATTCCGGCCCCGGACTGTGCGGAAACGGCCCGCCGGGACCACGGAGGAAGCCTTTCCGCCGGATTACGCAGGAGAAGGAGCCAGCGGAAGCACAGGAATATGCTGGAAAACCAGCGAAAAGCCAGCGGGGTCCGATCTCGGTCCTGCTGGCGATGCCGGCTGGCACGGGGATTGCTTTTCTCCAGCGCGCCTCGATGAACGGTTTCTCCCCGCGGGCCCACAGACCGAGAAGAAGGTGGTATATGAACTTGACCTCCAAGCCATTGTTGACGCTGACCGCCGGCGATCTCATGACGGAGCGTGTGACGATGCTCCCTCGAGCCATGTCGCTGCGCACCGCCGCCCATTTGCTGTCAGAATCTCACGTCAGCGGCGCACCGGTGGTGAACGAAACGGGAGAATGCGTCGGCGTCCTGTCGGCAACCGACTTCATGCACTCGGTGGGTTACGGCGAGCGCTGCGTTCCCAAGGAGAACTTCAATCCGGGCTGCTTCCATTCGGCCTGGCAGGTGAACGACGAGGAGACGCTGCCCGCGGATGAAGTGGCCAACACCATGACGCCCGATCCGGTGACGGCCTCCACGACCACGCCCATCGCCGAGCTGGCCCGCGAAATGATCGACGCCCATATCCACCGCATCATCGTCGTGGATCCGCGGCACCGGCCGATCGGGGTAGTTTCCAGCACCGATATCCTGGCGGCCGTGGCCCGAGCTGGCCTGCGACGCTTCTAACTGTGCACACCTGGCTGGGTGGCACGCCCTGAGGTACTCGGAAGGGCGTGCTGCACTGACTGCACGCCCTTCGGAGTACCTCAGGGCGTGCCACCCTCGGTGCTGCACTGACTACACGCCCTTCGGAGTACCTCAGGGCGTGCCACCCTCGGTGCTGCACTGAGTACACGCCCTTCGGAGTACCTCAGGGCGTGCCACCCTCGGCAGGTCAGGACAGTTCGCGCGCCCAACAATTTGCCTGGCACGGACCCGGGGGAGAGAATAGCTGTCAACGAGCCTGCCGGGCCATCGGTGCGGTTACGGTGCCGCCAGATTCCCGCCGGCCGAACCATCCAACGAGCCGACGCCATGCCGACTCTTGCCGCTGCCGCTCTCCGCTTGTTGATCGTGGACGATGACGAGCAGCTCCGCGAGACTCTGGAACGGCGCTTCAAGCGCCAGGGGTTCGCCGTGACGGCCGCGGCCGACGGCGAGGAAGCCCTGGCCAAGGCGGCCCAGAACCGCTGGGACGTGGCCCTGATCGATCTGCACATGCCCGGCATGAACGGCATCGAGCTGATGGACAAGCTCAAGGGACTCCAACCGGAGCTGGAGGCGCTGTTGCTGACGGCCCAGGGCAGCATCGAGACCGCCATCCAGGCCATGAAGCGGGGGGCTTACGACTACCTGACCAAGCCCTTTCACCTTCCCGAGCTGGAAGTCCACATCCAGAAGGCTTACGAGAAGGTCCAGCTCGCCCGCCGGGAGCGGCAATGGGTCGAGCAGGTCGGCTACGAGTCCTCGCGCTACCGTCTGGTCGGCTCCAGCCCGCCGATGCAGCGGGCCATGCAGCTCCTTCAGAAGGTCGCGCCGACCGATGCCACGGTGCTGGTCCGCGGGGCGAGCGGCACGGGCAAGGAACTGGTCGCGCGGGCCTTGCACTACAACAGCCCGCGCCGGCAGCGGCCGCTGGTGACCGTCAACTGCGCCGCCCTCCAGGAGACCCTGCTGGAAAGCGAGCTGTTCGGCCACGAGAAAGGGGCCTTTACCGGGGCGGTGCAGGCCAAGGCGGGCCTGGTTGAGGTCGCCGAAGGGGGCACTTTGTTCATCGACGAAATCGGCGAGATGGCTCCCGGGCTACAGGCCAAGCTGCTGCGCGTGCTGGAAGACGGCCATTACCGCCGCGTCGGCGGCACCCAGGAAAACCAGGCCGATGTGCGCAGTGGTGGCCGCTACCAACCGCCAGCTCGAGGCGGACATCAAAACCGGCGCGTTCCGCGAAGACCTGTACTATCGCCTCAACGTCGTCGCCATCCAGCTCCCGCTCCTGAAGGATCGGCGGCCGGACATCCCCGAACTGGTGGAACACTTCCTGACCACCCGGCAAATCGGCTCGACGCGCTACCGGATTGAGCCCGACGCCCTGGCGACGCTGGTTGCCCACGATTGGCCCGGCAACGTCCGCGAGCTGGCCAACGTGCTGGAGCGAGCCCAGATCCTCGCCGAGGACCATGTCGTCACCCTCGACGATCTCCCGGACAACCTGGCGCAGTCGCCGCCTGCCGAAACATCGGCGGGCGATCCCGACCACCTGCGCGAAATCGAACGCCGCCACATTGTCGATGTCCTGCAGCGCTTGAAGGGGAACAAGGTCCGCGCCGCCAAGACCCTCGGCATCAGCCGCCGGGCCCTGTACCGCCTGATTGCGAAATATCACCTGGAAGGCACCGCGCGGAGAGCAAATCGGCGGATAAGACGGAGGGGGATCACTAGGGAGTCGATCAGACTCCCGAAGGCGATCAGCGGACCGAACAGAGGGTCCTGCGTCACCCCGACCATGACCTCGACGCCGCCGGCAATCATCGGCTGGACGACGACGCCTTCCATGGCGTCCAGCTGGTTCGCGCTGGGCCAGGCGGTCGCGGATTTCCGTCGAAGGCCTGCCGGACGGCGTCGGCGTCGGCCAGGTTGAGGCAGACGCCGCCCGCTTCGGTCTTGTGGACCACCTGGCGCGAGGCCAGCTTGACCGCCACGGGGAAGCCGATGCGGTCGCGCCAGCTCCGCCGCTTCGTCCGCCGTTGCTGGCAACGCCGCCCGGGCGGCACCGGGCAGGCGTACTGCCGTGAGCACCGCCCGCGTTTCTTCCGCCGACAGCCAGCCGGCCCCATGCTGGGCCAGGGCCTTGCGGCAAACCTCGCGGGCAGTGGGTAGGTCCAGGTCATCGAAGTCCGGGATCAAGCCATCGGGCTGGTTCCGCCACTCGGCATAGGCGGCGGTCTTGCTCAGCACGCGGGCCGCCGCTTCGGGAAAGGCATAAGAAGGGATCTTCTCCTTCACCCAGATCGAGCTGAGTCCGCTACGCCCTGCTCGGCCATCAGGCAGGCGAGCACCGGTTTGTCGCTCGCTCCTGCCGTCCGTGCGCCGGCCACACCGGCGCGGACGGCAGCGACAATCGCTTCCGTCTCGCCCAAGCCCACGGGGATGTAGATCGACGATCAGGGCATCGATCTCCGCGGAGCGCCAGGACCGTCTTCGACGACCTGGCGCGTATTGCTGGGGCGTGGCGGAGGCGATCATGTCGACGGGGTTGCCGACGACTGGCGGCCGCGGGCAGCAAGGCTGCCAGCCGGGCCCGCGTCTCGCCGGAGAGTTCGGGGATGACCAGGCCGCCCGCCTCGCACACATCGGCGCAGAGGATGGCCGGCCCGCCGGCGTTGGTGACGATGGCGACGCGCCGGCCGCGGGGCAACGGCTGGCTGCCCAGGGCGGCGGCCAGGTCGAACATTTCTTCCAGCGTGTCGGCGCGGATGACGCCGGTCTGGCGGAAGAGGGCGTCCACGGCCACCTCACTGGCGGCCAGGGCGGCGGTGTGCGACCCGGCCGCCCGCCCCCCGGCCTTCGTCCGCCCGCTCTTGATCGCCACGATCGGCTTGCGCCGGCTGACCCGCCGGGCGATCCGGGCAAAGCGCCGCGGATTGCCGAACGATTCCAGGTAGAGCAGGATCACGTCGGTGCCGGGGTCCTCTTCCCAGTATTGCAGCAGGTCGTTGCCGGAGACATCGGCCTTGTTGCCGACGCTGACGAAGGTGGACAGCCCGAGGCCGAAGCGGCTGGCGGCGGCCAGGATCGCCAGGCCCAGCGCCCCGCTTTGCGACGACATGGCCACGCGGCCGGGCGGCGGGAAGACCGGCGAAAACGAGGCGTTGAGCCGCACGGCGGGGTCGGCGTTGAGCAGCCCCATGCAATTGGGACCGACCAGCCGCATGCCGTAGCCGCGTACCTTGCTCGACCAGCTGTTTCTGCAGCTCGCGGCCCTCGGCATCGACCTCGGCGAAGCCCGCCGTGATGATGACCAGGGCGCGCACGCCGCGGGCCGCGCAATCGTCCACCACGCCCAGCACGGCATCGCTGCGGCACGGCGATAACCGCCAGGTCCACCGGCTCCGGCAAGTCGCGGCACCGACGGGTACGCCCGGAAGCAGCCGACCACGCGTGGCCTTCGGGTTGATCGGGTAGACCGGCCCCTGAAAGCGGTTGAGGACCAGGGCTTCGAGAATGCGGTAGCCGATGCTCGACGGGTCGCGCGAGGCGCCGACCACCGCCACGGACTTGGGCTGGAAGAAGGGCCGCAGCGAGGCCGCCGTCGCCACGCGGTCGCGCATCTCCAGGCGGGCCACGCTCGTTTCGCTGGGCACGACGGACAGGTCCACTTCGATTTCGCCGCCTTCCAGCCTTTCCTCGATCGCGAAGCCGGACTCGCGGAAGACGTCGCGCATCGCCTGGTTGTCGGCGTGCGTGACGGCCCAGAAGCGCGTGAAGCCGTTCCGCACCGCGAGCAGGGCCAGCCGCTCCAGCAACAGGGTGCCCAGCCCCTTGCCGTGCAGGGCGTCGTCCACCGCGAAGGCAACCTCGGCCGTGCTGCGCATCCTTGGCAAGATACGAGCCGGTGGCCACGATGCGGGACTCGCCCTCCATGGGTGCGCATGACGACCAGCGTCAAGGCCGAGTGCGGGATCGGAATCGTCGCACAGGGAGGCGATCAGGTCCGGGGCGTGGGGCGACGCGGAGAAGAAGCGGTGGTCGCCGCGATTCGGGCGAGAGCCGCTCGAAGAAGGCCGACAGAGCTTCACGGTCTTCCGGGCCGGGCCGAGGCGGATCTGCGCCGTCGTCCCATCGCGCAGGATGAGCCGCCCGCTCTCGGCGGCGTCCTGATAGGGCGGCGGCAGATAGCGAGGGCGTACCGGCGTTTTCATCCGCGTCCTCGGGGGTTGGAATCAGTCCTTGGCTGCCGGCTGGGTGGCCTTGTCCGCCAGCAAAATCATCTGGGCGATGTCCACCAGCTTGCGGCTCTCGTCCATGGCCAGCTTCTGCATCCGGCGAAAGGCCTCCGGCTCGTCCAGCGAAGCCCGCTTCATCAGGAGACCCTTGGCCCGTTCGACCACCTTGCGGTCTTCCAGCGCCTGCCGGAGGTCGGTCGCCTCCTTGCGAAGGGCCTCGAACTGTTCAAAGCGCCGCATGGCCAACGCCAGGACGGGCCCGAGGTCCTTCTGCTCAATCGGCTTGACGAGATAGCCCAGGATGTGGTCCGATTCCGCACGCGCGACCAGCGCGGGGTCGTGGAAGGCCGAGACGATGATCACGGGAACCGGCCTGTCCCGGTAAATCTGCACGGCGGCATCGATGCCGTCCATATCGGGCATCTTGATGTCGGTGATTACCAGGTCGGGGCGATGGACCCTGCACAGTTCGACCAACTCCCGCCCGTTCTGGGCGACAGCAACGACCTGATGACCCAGGCGGGGCAAGCATTTCTTGAAATAATCGCGCATGTCGAGTTCGTCGTCGGCAATAGCGATCCGCAGCGAAGCATTCATCGGCATTCTCGCGGCAAGGTGACCAGAATCTCGGCCCCGCCAGGTGAACTGGGGCCAACAGCGATCAGTCCCCCGTGGGCTTCGGCGATCCGTTTTGCAATTGCCATGCCGAGGCCGGTCCCCTTGGTCTTGGTTGTGAAAAAGGGCTCGAAAATGCGCTGCGCCTGCTCCGCGTTGAGACCGGGGCCATTGTCGCGCACCGCAATCTGCACGGCGGGCTGACCATCGATGGTCGTCGCAGAGCACTGGACTTCAATCCGCACCGGGTCGGGGCAGGCAGCCAGCGAATTCTCCAGGATGTTGCGGAACACCTGTTCGAGGCGAAACTGGTCCACGGCGCACTGAAGATCGAGCCCGCCGGTGTCTTCGCTGAGTGCGGTGTCCCGGCCCTGGCGCGAGACGGCCAGGTTCTCCCAGGCCTGCCGCCAAATGCCGGATAGGTCCCAGACCTCCCGGTCGAGTTTGATCGGGGCGGCGTAGCCGCGCACCTCCTCGTAGAGGTGCTTGAGGTGGTTTTGCGCTTTCTGGATGCGGTCGATGAGTTCCAGTGCCTCCGGCCTGTCTTCGACCTCCCAGGCCAGCATTTCCAGGCAGGCCTTGCTCCGCGCCAGGGCATTACCGCTTTCATGGGCCAGGCCAGTCATCATTTGCCCAATGGCGGCCAGCCGTTCGGACTGGAGGGCCCGTTCCTGAGCTTGCTTTAGCTTCAGGGCCAGGTGCTTCTGCTCCGCGATGCCGGCCAGTCGCTTGCGGATTAAGTCCGGGTTGATGGGCTTGGTAATGTAGTCGGCGGCCCCCTGGCGGAGGGCGGTGATCGCCCCTTCCAGGTCGGCGTACCCGGTCACGATGACGATGGCCGCGTCCGGCGCGAGTTGCTTCAGTCGCGGCAGCAACTCCTCCGCGCTGCTGTCGGGGAGCTTGCGGTCGAGCAGGACGGCCGATATCGAGGACCAGCTCTCCCGAGCCAGCGATTCCCGGGCGCTGCCCGCCGTTTCCACCCGGTAGCCGTCCATTTCGAGAATGTCGCGCAGGTTGGCCCGCGTGTCGGCATCGTCGTCGATCACCAGCACATGGAGGGGAGGGTCGGCGGTCATCGCTCTGGCCTCGAGGCCTCGGCGGAGGCAGCGCCGGGCTCGCCTCGGTCTGGGTCAACTGGTTCAACGCGGCCAGGAGCTTGGGAATGTCGAACGGTTTATAGCAGACGGTGTCGGCCCCCTCTTGCAACAGTTGCTGAACCCGCTGGTCCATTTCCGCCCGATGGCCGGTAATCACGATGGTGCGGGCCTGCGGGTTGGCCTGCCGGACCAGCCGGAACGCCGTGGTGCCGTCGCCCGCCGGCAGCTTCATGTCGATCAGGACCGCCTGGAACCTGGTGTCCTTGAGTTGGGTCCGGGCCTCCTGCTCGTCGTGGGCCAGGCAAACCCGGAAGCCTCGCTCGCGGAACAAATCCCAGAGGTTGGCGCACAGGTCGTGGTCGTCATCGATCACCAGCACCAGCGGCTGGCCGACGGCCTCCTTCAGCAGCGCCAGCAGCCTGGGGAAGTCGACGGGCTTCGGGAGGAGTTGCCAGGCCCCGGCCTGCAGCGCCTCTTCGGCCGTGGTGCCGCTCGCATAGGCCGTGATTACGATCGCCACGGTTCCGGCGCAGGCGCTTGATTTCACGGTACAGCGTCAGCCCGTCCATGCCGGGCATCTTGTAGTCCAGCAGGGCCACGTCGTAAGCGTTCCGCCGGACCAGCTCCAAGGCCGCGGGGCCGTCGTGGGCCACATCGACGTGGTAGTCCAGGTCGGTCAGGATGTCGCAGAGATTCCGACAGGTGTCGATATCGTCATCGACCACGAGGACAGAAGGCTTCATACGTTCACCCTTGCGGGGTCTTCCCCTCCATAGCCGCCGTCAGGCGCACCGTGCAGGTAGTGCCGCGCCCGACTTCGCTGGCGACGCACAAGCTTCCCTTGTTCTTATCGAGGATGGCCCGCACGATGGCAAGGCCCAGCCCGAGGCCGCGGGCCTTGGTGGAAAACAGCGGTTCGGTGATCCGGCTCAGGTTCTCCGCGGAGATGCCTACGCCCGTGTCGGCGATGTCGATCTCCACAGTGTCATTGACCGCCCGGCCCTGAACGGAGAGGCGCCCGCCCTGCGGCATGGCTTCGCGCCCGTTGCGGACCAGATTGGCGAACACAATGCGGATCTGGTCCACGTCGCCCAATGCCGACGGCAGGGAGGCGGGGAAATCCAGGGTCACCTGGATGGTCTCGGGCACCGGGTTGAGTTCCAGCGCCTCGCCGAGGCAGGCTTCGACCGCAAAGGGGCGAAGGTTGGGCAGGGGCATCCGGGCAAAGTTCGACAGGGCAGTGATCACCCCATCCGCAGCCACCACGTGCCGCTCGATTCGCTGTAGGTGCTCGGCTGTCTTGGCCGCGGAAGGAATTCGGGCGTTGAGCAAGTAGTAGATCGAACGTCTTGACCACGTTGAGCGGGTTGCGCAATTCATGGGCGATGCCGCCGGCCACCTGGCCGATGGCGGCCAGTCGTTCGCTCCGCTGCTGGCGACTGATGTGTTCTGCCTGGTAGGCATCTTCGATGATCGCGAGGTCGAGATCCAAAAGGGTGTTCAGCGAGCGGCGGATGCCCATCGCTTCCTCCGGCTCGCCTTGCCAGCTGGCCTCCAGGGCCAGCAGCAGCCCGCGGCGGAGGCGGGACAGGGCCACGTTGGTGTAAACCTGGTCCAGCCCGATTTCGACATGGCGCCAGCCGACGCGCCAGCGCCGCGCGACATAGTCGCGATCGTAGGGGCCGAACAGGAGTTCCCGCAGCCAGCCGCGCAGCGTCCCCTTGAGGCGATCGATCTGTGCCGAGCCGCCCGTGATGACCTTGCGTGCCTCGGGGTGACGTTCGATCTCGGCGTAGAAATCGTCGATGAGCGGCACGAGGTGAGCTTCCAGCAGCGCAGCCACCGACCGAACCCGCACCGCATCCGCATCGGTCCAGCCGACATACCGCTGTAACTCCTGGTAGCGCCGGAATAGCTCGTCGGGATTCATGGAGTCTTCTTTGCGTCGCTGAGAGATACCCGGGGCCAGCGAGCCACAGACCCGCATCCTCGGGTCCCGCCCGGTCATCATAGGCCGTGCATGTGGCGCAGCGAGAGCGGCACTCCGCTGTCTCGCCCTGGATAATGACGGGAGCCGTGAGTGGCTTGATCTTGTAAGCAACCCTTGTGCCGGAGGAGCTACGACTGGGCCGAATGTTGCCGCCGGCCGGGAATCAGGCGGAATGCGGGCAAGCGCCAGCGGTGACTTCGCGGCGCGGTCGGCCCCGCCGACCAACCCCGGGGCCAATCCGCACACCCCCTGGTCCAGGTCGGTGGCAAGGACGCGACGGTCGGCAGGGGTTTGGCCGGCTTACCGTTCCTTGATCCACGCCGCCAGATCGTCCACCACTTCCTTCGCGACGTGGCCTTCATTCAGGTATTCGGCCGGTGTCGCCAGGCCTTGTCCCTCGGCGAAGAGGTGATTCAGCTTGGGATAGGCCTTCAGCGTGGCCCCCTTGCGACCGGCGAGGGCCTTCTTCCACCCGTTGAAATCGTCCATCGTCACCTGGTAGTCGCGGCCGCCCTGGAGGATGAGGAGCGGCTGCTTGATGCGCAGGGCCGTCGGCACCGGTTCCAGGTCGCGGACCGACAGCCAGTAGGCCGCCGGCTGGCCGAACGGCAGCTCCGCCGCGGGGGTGTCCAGGGAGAGCTTCGGATCCTTCAGTTTCTCGGCCTGCGTTTTGATCTTGTCGAGGGCCGCCTTTTCTTCGGCCGAGGGCGACTTCTCCAGAGACAGGAGGTAGTCCATCTGGCCGATGAGGACGTCGGCCATCGAGCGCGACGGGCCCGCCAGCAGGATCAGGCCGGCCAGGGCAGGGTCGCGCTCGCCCAGCCGTGGGGCCGCCATCGCCCCGAGGCTGTGGCCCAGCACGAACACCTTCCGCGCGTCAATTCCCGGGGTCGTGCGCAGCAGGGCGGCGGCGGCCAGAGCATCGTCCAGGGTTTCCTCCTTCACGGTGTATCCCTTCACCGCGACAAACTTCTTGCCGTGCTCCTTGGTGCGTTTTTCGTAGCGGAGTACAGCGATCCCCTGACTCGCCAGACCCCAGGCCAGGTCGCGGAACGGCTGGTGGCCCCCCAGCGTCTCGTCGCGGTCGTTGGGCCCCGAGCCATGAACGAGCACCACGGCCGGGACTTTTTCCTTGCCGACGGGCATGGACAACGTGCCCGGCAGGACCCATTCGCCCGCGCCGATCTTGACCGGACGCTCCTCGAACGCCTCCCGCTTGACGTAAGCCGGGGCCTTGTAGGGCCCCTTGGGTCCCTGGGGCGTGAACAGCAGCCCGGTGACACGTCCGTCGCCGTTGAAGACGACCTTGGTGTACCAGGTCGCCTTCTCGAATTCGCAGGCGATCCAGACGATCTCAAACTGGCCCGTTTTTTCCGCGGTGGCCCGGCCGGCTTTCTTGAACTTACCCGTCAGCTGGAGGGTCGCCGTCCAGGCTTCGCCGAGTTTCTTGGGCGGCAGGGCTTTCGTCAGGGCCTCGTCGAAGTCCGTCGTCGCCTTGTCGAACTCGTCCCGGGCCAGTGCGGCGACCAGGTCCCGGGCGCCACTTCCACCTGGGAGGGTTCGGCGGCCGGCACTGACCCGAGGGCCACCGTCACGATCAAAAGCGCGGCGGTCATCCGGCTTGTACCTCCTGAGATGGGCTGTCGGGAGTGGTTGGCGCGGCTTCCAGCTTGCCCTCGTGCTCCAGGGCGCAACAACCTGCACGGAGCGCGAGGACCGTATTACGACTCGTCGTTCTATGTGGCATTCGCCATTGCACTTGCGGAGTATCCAGGCCGGTTTCGGGCGGCCGTGACTTATCACTTTTTACGATTATTTCGCATGGTTTTCAATGGATTCTGTAACGAATTCTGTACCAGACGGAAGCGGCCGGGAAGGAGCCGAGATGACCTTCGCCCTTCCAGCCACCCGCGGGGATGGTGAAGTCATCTCATCGATGGGCAGCGAACCCTGCCTGGGGCAGCCTGTTGATGGCCGCTGTTGCTGGCGACAGACGTGTCCGGCCGCGCGAGCGGCTCACGGTCGAGCGATGACACTGGCCCCGCCCGAGCAGCACGACGTGAGCCTGGTGTCGAAGTCGGCCCGGATCAGATGATCGCTACCTGGTCAGAGCCACCAGTTGCCACACCGCCTCCGGGGCATAGCCTGCGAGGTAGTTGTTGGCGAACGCCACCACCGGCAGCGCTGCCGCAGGATGCCACATACCGAGGGACAAGGAGCCTGACGTGGCCGACACCACCGACCGCATTCGCCTCGCGCTTACTACCGACGGCGAGCGAGCCATCACAGCCAATCCGCGGTTGACGCCACCCGAGCAGTCCGCCCTGGAGCTCCATGCGGCCGGGAGAAGTTGGAACAAATCGCCGTGGATCCCGCGGCGGTGGAAGAGGAGGAGTGACAGGCCATGAAAGCCCACACCGACTGGCTGACGCAGTTCTTCTGCGACGGTGCCATTGGTGCCCTGGTCCTCGCCGGCCTGATCTACTTCCTCTTGCGGGCCTTCCGCCGCGACCGCGACGACGGGCCGCCGCGGCAGGGGCGGTGGTGAGGCCGCGCTGCCGCGCAGTCCATCACCGCCGAGGTGGACCTGGCGAACCGGCACGACACTGTAACGATGCCGTACTCCGCAAGCGCCTTCACCTCGCCGGGGTCACACACGCCGTTGCCGTTGGCGTCGTGCCAGATGGCCAGCCCTTTCAACTCATCCCCCGTCAACACCCCGGGTCGTACACAAGCCAGCCGGCGTCCTTCATCACCCACGACCACTGCTGCTTCCGTCCCGAACCGTCCGCGTCGAAGGTGACAGCGGCATTGCAATCTTCCAGGTCCCGCGCTCGCAGGCCGTCTCGCAGTGGGGCGTCTGCTGACCTGGAACCAGCCGCTTGCAGGCGCTGCATCGTGCATCGCACCGCAAAGCCTCAGCAATTCGTGACACCCTTTCCACGCCAATGTCGGCTTGAGATGTGTCGAGAGCAAGCCTTTTCAAGCTGGACCCACGCGGCGTGGAGAACACTCATGGATTGCCAGAGCAGAGGCGTTCGGGAGCAAACGGGCATGATCGACCTTGACACAAATGAACACGTGCGACAGCTGACCCTGCGGACCCTGGCCGACGGGAGCCACCTTTCCGAGAAGGTGGACAACTGGATGCGGGTACTGGGTTATGCCGGCATGGACCTGTTCGCCGTCCAGCTGGCCCTCGGCGAGGCGGTCATCAACGCCTTTCGGCACGGCAACCAAGGCGACCCGGGCAAGGTCGTGCGCGTCAGATACCTCGTGACCCAGGCCGAGGCGGTCATCGAGGTGGAAGACGAAGGGGCGGGGTTCGACCCGAACCAGGTGCCGGACCCGCGTGACGCGGAACGGACCGAGCGCATGAGCGGCCGAGGGTTGTTCCTCATGCGCGTCTACATGAGCGGCGTGACCTACAACCGGCAGGGCAACCGCGTCACCCTCTGCCGACTACGCTCGCAGCCGTGAAGAATCCGCCAGGCCCGGGCCCGACGCGGACACCTATTGGTCGCCCATTGGAGGATCGGTCATGATTTCGATCATGGGTGGACTGGAAATGCAGGCGATCGACGTAATGGACCGGCAGCAGCTCCTTGAGGCCCTGAGGTTGCGCCAAGCCGGACTGCCGCCCGACCTCCGGGACGGGTTGGAAGACCAACCGACCGACTGGCTGCGCATGGTGCTGCTGGCGGCGCGTCTGCTCTACGCCTTGCGTCAGCTGCAAGGCCGGCCCAGAGTCGAGGAATGGTCATGAACGGCGAGCTACTCCTGGTGGACCTGTCCCGATCTCCGCCTCCGGAAACAGATCGTGCCAAGCCGCTCGCGCGGGCGGACACGTGTGACCGCTCAGCTTGCCAGCTGCTACGAGCGAAGCCTACCGCTCCGGGGAATCGACGTCACCCTCCCGGGCTCCTGCCCTCCTCACCCGCAACCCTCATTCGAACAAATCCACCTGAATAAGTAGCAAATTCACGTCACCATTAGTGGGCGGTCCGAACTATTGACTAGTTCGTCCTCCAGCCGCGGCAAGTCGCCGGGCCATCGGTTTCAAATCGAATCGCCGCGGCGCATGGGGCGATTCCCTGCCACGGGGGGTCGTTCCCCATGTCCGACGCGACAATACGCCTCACCAGTCTTCTGCCCATCGAGCACCTCCACGCCGCCTTCCTCTCGATCCTGCCTCGCATCGAACTGCACGCACGGATGCGCTTCCACCACCTGCGCTGTCCTCAAAGCCGTGATGACGCGATTGCCGAGGCGATAGCGATTTCCTGGCGATGGTTCCTCAGACTGATTCAGCAAGGCAAGGATCCGCTCAGCTTCGTTTCCCGGATCGCCGACTTCGCCACCCGGCACGTCTGGAGCGGTCGCCGCCTCTCGACTCCCGATCCCTTTTGTCCTTTCTCACGCGTCTGGCCTTTTCTTGCGGAATGACCTCGCTACGGCCGAACAGGTCGCGAAACCAATGCCAGCGCAGAGGCTTACCGTCCATGAGGACCGACCGAATCCTTCCCCCGTGACTACCCAGCCAAAAACCGTTCCCAGGATCGCGCCAATCAGACCGAAGCAGAACGTTGCAAAGAATAGCGTCTTCGGTTGCTTTGGTTCGACAGGATCGGTCAATCTCTTCTCGCAGAACCAGCACCGCCCGCCCTCCACATCCCGCGCCGTTTGAGAAGAGCCACAATGCGGGCATTTCTGGAGTTCCCCGGCAGCGGGCTGCACATTTGCCGGGGCAGGCTGTTTGGCGGCGCCCGACAGCTTCGGTGCGGCGGCGGGTTCTTTCCGAGTTCCGTCTCGTTCCGTCATTGCGATCGCTCCACACTGCCGGGGCCTCGCTCGAACGATGGATCTCAGCCACGCGCGGACCATCAATGGAGTCCGCACCGTCTCAACCTCCCTTTCCTCTCGGAATGAAGCCGGGAACACCGGTTTCCACCACGGGATTAAACCTGACCCGCAACTTGATTCCATCGCTAATCTCTCGCACGGCCTCTTCAGGAAGAGTGGAGACTTCAAAGTTCTCCTTGATCCGGCTGGGGGTCTTCGAGGTGGTCAGGAGGGCCGTCCCGCGCTGGATGGCCCAGGCGAGCAAGACCTGCGCTGGGGTTTTGTTGACTCGCTTGGCGATGGCCGCAATGACAGGATCTTCCAGCAAGTTGGGCTCGCTGCTGTGTCCCAGCGCTGCAAACGCTTGCAGCACGATGCCATTTGTTCTGCAATAGTCCAAAAGGTCCCATTGCGGGAGATAGGGATGGGATTCGACGTGAACAACCGCAGGTTTGATCTTGGCGGCCTCAAAGATCTCCTTCACCTTTTCCAGGCTGACGTTGGATAAGCCGATGGCCTTGCACTTGCCCTCGGCCACTAGGCCCTCCAACGCCTTCCATGTATCCAGCAACGTCACCCCTTTGTCATAAATCACGTTGCCGTTCGCATCCCTCGGGTCTTGATCGTCTCCGGGTTGGAAGGCAAAGGGGGTGTGGATGAGATAGAGATCGACGTAGTCGAGTTGGAGTCTCTTGAGACTGGCCTCGAAGGCGGGCTTGACGCGTTCGGGACGATGATTGTTGTTCCAGAGCTTCGTGGCGATAAACACGTCCTCCCGCTTGATCTTCCCCGCCTTGAACACCTCCTGCATCGCTTCGCCGACCTCCTTTTCATTTCGGTAGCGTTCCGAACCGTCGAGCATGCGAAATCCTGCTTCCAGCGCCGCCATCGTCGCGGTTCTGGTTGCCCTGGGGTCGGGAATCAGTGTGCCAAAGCCGAGGGCGGGGATCGCGCCGGATTTGTTGTTGAGGGGTAGCTTCGTATAGCGAAGGTTGTCGAGTTCTACCATTGTTTTGACCCTCCGATACTAACCAGGTGGACCTCAGCCCGCGGCGCCGCGGACCAGCTGTAGTGGCCTCGAAATGGGGACACCGTAATTATAATTCCCTAGAGAGAGGGCTCATCTACGCTGTCCCCTTTTCTTCCCGGCTGCCCACCGCCGGCATAGAGCCTTCATCGAGCAGCGAAACGTATTCATAGCCAGACCGTGGGTGACTGGACTCATACTCGGTCAAGATGGCCCGTATCCGCTCGAGAGTTGAATCGTCCCAACGCGCCATGAACTCTGGCAGCAACTCGAACGTGTCCGCTAGCTCGTAAAGTTGCTGACAATCCCCATTCAGCGCAAGGTTCCGCGCTTGGACAAAAGCCCGATGCATCACGCGCAGCAAGCCGGGTTGGTTTTCAGGGGGGACGATGTTGGACATGGACCTCTCCTCCTCAATTTACAATCTTGACCTGGGCGAGCGGAACCGAAGCGGTCTGGCCGGGCGCTCCCAAAGGCTGAACCTCGATTGGCGGAACCATCGCCCTTCCCCCCCGACGTAGCCATTGCTGCTTCCAAAACTGTGTAATCTCGCCGCGCCGTCACGGTCCGACTGATCGACGCTTTCGGCGAGTGCAATTGGTCCGGGCTCACAGAGATCAACTGATCCGGTTGTCCCTGGATCACCAGCTTCGCGGGAATCCTGGCAAGCCCATTTTCGCGGGCGGCCACTGCTCGATGAACGCCGTCGGCTATGTAATATTGTGCCAAAGTCGCAGACGGCGCCGGCGGCGACATTCGGTGGCTTCCTTAAATGCTACCATAGCAGACCGCACTCATTTTACGGGACTTGCCGCCATCAGTCCACCCCAGCCCGGGAGCGTGGGCGAACAGCGTCACTTCGCCCGGAGGCGGGTCCGCGAGAGGACCGTCTCGATGGTGAGGCTAAGCGTTTTTACAAGATTGTGGAAGGCGTCAGGTTGGGTTTTCTTGACAAGCCACCGGGGTGCCAGCAAGGGGCGAGGAACCTGGCCCAGGAAACCTAACCTGACCTTCCGAACCCTTTTTCTTCTCTAACCTGACCCCTGGTATGTAGGCTTTATCCTAAAAAAATAAAAAAGAAGCCTCCAGACTGCCACATGAGAGAATTGGGGTATGCTTCACCCCTTTTTCCCGGAGGCAGTCCCTTGTCCGCTCTTATCCGCTCGGCGAGCTGTGAATCGGGGTAAGCGTCATGCTGCCGGCGCTAGGTGCGCCCCTGGTTGGGCGTCCTGCCCTCCTGACGGAAGCTGTGGCCAGGCATCATCTGGTCGAGAGCACCTCGTTCACAACGCCGATCACGACCAACACGCCGGCCCCACCGACGCCGCAACAGATTGCCGGAGCCAGCCACAACTGGAAACGCGACGCCCCGGACACGTTACCGGGGTTGGCAGGGTCGTACACCAGTTCCATCAGCCGGCCGACCGGCGGGTCGTCGCTGCTGGCTATCATCAGTGTGCTACATCGCGTGTAACCCTGGAGGTCGGTGAACTCGACGATCCGGTATTCGGCGCCCTCGGAGTCGCCGGGGTTGATGTGGGTCCCGACGACCCGGCCCTCAACCCGAACCCCGTGCCGACTCAGGTAGGCGGCCCGCCGAAGGAGGACCACGCCAAACAGGAACATGAAAGCGCAGCCCACGCAAATGGCAAGCATGATGAGGCCGGCGGCGACCTGCCCGAAGAACTGGAGTAGTCCGCCTCCCCAGTCTTCCAGTAACATGCTTCGCCCTCCGGACCGCTGTCATGCGGCCGAACTGCTCTCATGTCTTCCCAAGTCCCACTCGATGTCGCAATCCAGGCAATGGTATCGCAGGTCGGGGGTGGCATCTGCGAGGTGACAGCACCTCCCCCCACAGACGCGGCACCGGTATCCCCGCCGCCAGAACACGAGGAGGGTAACGGCCGGGAGCAGCCACATAGTGAGGACGGCGAACGGGCTTTCGGTCAGGACGAAGAGGCCAAAGAACAGCGGGCTGCCGGCAATAAACGACAGGAGGAACGCCCCGCCCATCCGCCATCCAGCGAGCGTGTCCTGGCGAACCTCCCTGACCATCACTCATCTCTCCTGCCGTCTATGAGGTTGACAGTCAAGCCCCATCAGGCATCTTTTTCACTTTGTCCCGGCCGGCGCGCTCCGTCCACGCCGCCGGCCTCCTGCCGTTCGCTGACCGCCTCCCCGCCGCTCTCTGCCCCAGCATTCTTTCTCCGCCGCCGCTCTCCCCTCACGAGAGCGGGGGGAGAGCGGCGGCGGAGAAAGAATGCTTCCTCACACGCGGAACCACCACCGCGGCACGGGCCACATACTCCGGTCGGCTGGCGTGTCTCGGTCCAGGCACGAACGCCCGGACTACCGTCTATCCGTGTGGGACCGGCCACGGTCCCAGGCACCTGCTACCGTATACGCCCCAGGGCGTCTGGCACGCCACAAGCAAGAGCCCACCCATCGAACGAACGGTGCCTTCACAGGTTCACCCGGCGGCACAACGGCGGCTCTCTCCGACCCCTCATCCGCCACAGCAGCGGCAGCTGCCGCGTCATTACCTCCTCCTCGGATCGCTAGTGTCGCTCACAGCAAACCCCTCTCATGCCAGAGCTGCCGCCGCGGCCTCCTTGGCATGACGCCGCGCCGTCGAATCCACGCGCAGACGCCAGTCCTTCTCCACCGCACCCGCTGGCAACTCCCCGTGCTCCAGGTAACGCCACAGGGCGATCAAGAGCTTCCGCGCCAGGGCCACGATCCCCACTTTTCGCATCCGCTTATTCCCCGATGCGAAACGCCGCGCGTACCACTGACTCAGGGCACTGTCCGGCTGCCAACGCAGCCACAACCACGCCAGCTCCACGATCAACGACCGCACGTGCTTGTTGCCCGCCTTGCTGATCCCCTGCTCCCGCTCGCTCTGGCCGCTGTTGTACGGCATCGGCGTCAGGCCCACCAGCGAACCCAACTCCTTGCCGTTCTTGATGCCACGCCAGGCTGAACAGCTCCATCACCAGGATCCAGGCACTGCGCACGCCCGACCGCCTTCAACCCCATCAGCCGACGCACCTGGTCCAAGCACGGCGCCTTATCCTCTCGCAAACGTCGCTCTTGCTCGTTGGCCGCGTCCCGCACCTGCCGGTGTAACGCCTCCCACACCGCGAACTCCTGCACAATGCGCTGCTGCAAACCCGCCGGCACCGGCTGACCCGCCCAGTCACGCAACGCCGCCAGCGTCGTGCGGAAGTTGACATCCACGGCCGCCACTAGACCCTGCGACGCCAGCAGGCCCAGGATGCGGTTGCTGCACTGGGTCTGCTGCCGCTGCAGGTCCTTCAGTCCCCGGTGCAGTTGCCGGCCGTCCTCGTCGCCCACCGCCGGCACCTGCACCACCCGCCACACCTTATGCTCGCCGCCGTGGTAGCGACACAGCAGGTTGACCAGCTTGGCCGCGTCCACCGGGTCGTTCTTGACCTGCTTGCTGCGCCGGTTCACCTCGATGGAGCTAGAGTCGACGACGACATTGACGATCCCGGAACTCGTCAACGCACGGTGCAGCCAGAAACCATCGCGGCCGGCCTCGTAGCAGGTGCAGACCGGGGCGTCGTCGGGCAGTCCGAAGCGGGCCTTGGCCTTGGCGATCTCCTCCTGCAGCTTGACCAGGCTGCGGGCTGGCATCGAACGGATGCGTGGCTTCTCCGCGGCTTGCGTGGCGAAGGCCAGCAGCCACTTGTCCTGTCCCAGTTCGAGGGCGACATACAGCGTCTTTTGGGTCGTCATGGTTCGGTCTCCGTAATCAGGTTAAGGGTGTCCTACCTGATGGAGACTTGTACCACCTCCGATACCGCGCTGCCTACATGGTATCGAACGACAAGGCTCAGCAGCGGGCTCACGCGGAGGGAGACTTATAGTCCAGATAACCGTTATTCGCGTGGCCGGGCTGCTGCAGCGACTTGTTCGGCGCTGGCCTTATGATGGCCGCTCTGACTCCAATGCCCGGTAGGCCCACTCGCCATCCACCTTGACCCGATGGAACTGTCGCTCCCAATCGGATTGACCGACGGTAATCCGCTGGCTGAACCACGCGACCATGTTGCTTGCCAGCCACCCGAGGGATGGCCTTTCGGGCAGTTGCTGCTGTGCTCCCTCAATGAGGGGCCTGGCCTGGCTATCCTGGAGGAGGCGGGCTGCGATGCTGTGCGCCGAAATGTAGCCCTCGTGGTCGCGGCAGGCCTGACTGATCACGCCGGCGATGAGAGGAAACACCTCCGCTTGTTTCCATGACGGTTCCATGCGTTCTCCTATACACCTCGTCGCTGCGGCCGAAGGACATTGCTCACCTGCCCCGCGGCAAGAGAGCCATAACCAAGGGAAAGACAGAATACCACCGGTGTCAGCTGCAGACCTGGTTCGGCTTGCTGGCTGCTACGCCATCGAAAAGTCCCGCTCCCATTGATCAGATCTATCGAACGATGACGCCGCGACCTTGATCCATGCGTCCAAAGGAGTCTGCCACAAGTCAAAGAACACAAACGCCGTGTCTTCAGCTGCTACTCGCCGTTGCGAGTAGCTGTACTGCCGCTGAACAGGGTCGAACTGACGTTCGCCTAACGTTTTCCGGGGCTTGTCCAGGGCGAACCGAAATCCTGGGCGGGTCGAGACCAGTTGCTTCGCTTCGGCAAGCGTGATCGATGTGTCAGGCAAGTCAAGATAAAACCCGTCCGACGAGAACGCGAACTGGACGATCCGGGTTTCAGAATTCCCGATCCGCGGCCGCACCTCCTCCGGTGCCGGGATTGAGAAGACCAGAAAGCAATCGGCCTTGACGAGTTGAAGAGTACGGTGTTGCATCAATGCCAGGTAATGCTCGAATTGGCGGGTGCGCCGCTCTCGTGCCGCAGAGTTCGCAACCACGTGTTTGGGTGCTGTTGTCCCTCTGCCGCCGAACGCCAAGGCTAAGCTGCCGGGGCCGCCTGCAAGGACGTTGAAGCTCGAAAACCAGGATGGCGGCCCCGGTCAGCTTCATCCGTTGGTTCGGCCGCACCCGCGCCCCCGCCGTCGTTACGCTGTCGCCGCGGGCCGTCGCCTTGCAGCCGTGTTCTCGATCTATGTCTGTGTCGACTCATAGTATCGTCAGCGCTGCCCTACTCTGGCTCGTATGGCGGCGGCGGGGCGGCCCGCCGCGGGTTGGCGAACCAACGGCTGAAGCTGACGGGCCGCCATCCTGTGTTTTTCGAGCTTCAAGGTCCTTGCAGGCGGCCCCGGCAGCTTAGCCTTTTTGGCGTTCGGCGGCAGAGGTGGAACAGACAGCGACTCGGCGGAGGTAACAACTGTCTGCGAATTCTGCGGCACGAGAGCGGCGCACCGCCAATTCGATGCATTACTCTGGCCTTAGACGAGTTGATAGTAGTACGGTGTTGCATCAATGCCAGGTAATGCTCGAATTGGCGGGTGCGCCGCTCTCGTGCCGCAGAATTCGCAACCACGTTGTTACCTCCGCCGAGTCGCTGTCTGTTCCACCTCTGCCGCCGAACGCCAAGGCTAAGCTGCCGGGGCCGCCTGCAAGGACCTTGAAGCTCGAAAAACCAGGATGGCGGCCCCGGTCAGCTTCAGCCGTTGGTTCGGCCCCAACCCGCGCCGCTCAGCGCGGGCCGCCCTTCAGAACGCCGCCGCCGTATACGAGCCCAGGTAGGCCAGCAGGACGCTGACCAAGGGGCATACTATGAGTACGATGGCACTCCCGAGTACATACAGATCGACGAACACGGCTGCAAGGATCGCCACGGCGCCAGCGGCGAAGCCCAGCGCGACGGCGGTGACGCGGCGCCGGCGTCGGCGCCCGGGAGCTGCCGGCCCAGGCGCTGACGAGGGCCGCGGCCACGGCGATCAGGACAGCGGCCCAGAACGCGCCGGGCAGGGGTAACGGGGGCAAGGCCAAAGCTCCGCTGAACAGGAGGAAGATCAATCCGATGGCGAGGAAAGCCAGCAAACAACCGCAGCCACCCTTGACGAACGCCGAGCCTTTATCATTACTCATGGAGCACCGAAAGGTTGCCGAAACGTTGCCGAAACGTTAAGGAATCTATCCTGCGTGCCCCGCTGCGGTGGACTGGTGTTGACGCCTTTGGCGTCTGGGCGGGGCACGCAGGATAGATTCCCGTTGGACTGAACCGCGGACCCCGACCCCCTTATGGGGATTCGACCGCTAGCCCGGCCCCCATGATAGGCTCATCCCCCACCACTGCAAGCATTTTCGCCGCCCCGACGCCGCAGGCACCCACGGGGGGACCAGGTGCGACGGCGGGCTGAGCGGCCCGCCGGCCGGGTCGGGGCGCACCGCCAGCGCTGCCAGGCCTTGGCCGTGCGTCAGCTCCAGGCGGCGGGCGATTGGCAGGGGTCACGAGACTATCCACCCCGGCCGCCGACGCCTCGCCGGCGGCCAACTCGCGATAGAGCAACCGCGTACTGCCGCAGGCGTCGCAGCAACGCGGCTGGGCCGGCTGCAATGGCCGCCGTGTCCTTGCCCGGCAACACCGCGGCCACGGTGGCTACCAGCAGCAGACGCCGGCACATCGCCAGCCGCGCCTCCCGCTGGGCGTTGGCCAGCAGGCCGTAGTGGCGGATCTTCACGAAACCCTTGGGCAACACATGCTGCACGAAGCGCCGCAGAAACTCCTCCGCCGACAGCGTCATCGTCTTCTGACGCTGGTCGTCGGCGTAGTCCTTGTAGCGGAAGGTCACCCGGCCGTCCTGCAGCTCCAGCAACCGGGCATTGCTGATGGCCACCCGATGCGTGTAGCGGGCCAGGTACTTCAGCACCTGCTCCGGACCGCCGAACGGCGGCTTGGCGTAGACCACCCACTCCTTGGCGTACAGCGTGCGCCAGCCAGCGAGCCACGGGCCGCGGCGTCGGCCAGCGCTGCCAGGCGGCGAAGTTCAGCTTCCCGGCGTCAAGCGCCGCCCGCAACCCGGCCAGGAACTTGCCGCGGAAGACCCGGCTCAGCACCCGCACCGGCAGGAAGAAGCCCGGCCGACACGACACCCAGCGCGGCGACGCGTCGACGTCGCCCTGGGCGTTGCACGACAGGCCGCCGCCGGTCACCACGCAGTGCACGTGCGGATGATGGTGCAGGTTCTGACCCCAGGTGTGCAGCACCATCAGCACGCCGACCACGCGCCCCCAGATGCTTCGGATTGGCGGCCACCTCCCGCAGCGTGGCCGGCGGCGACTGCGAACAGCAGATCGTACACGACGGCGGGATTGGCGAGGGCCAGTTCGCCAACTTCGGCCGGCAGCGTGAACACCACATGATGGTATTCGACCGGCAACAGGTGCTCGGCCTGCTGCTCCAGCCAGCCGGCGCGGGCCAGGGCCTGGCACTTGGGACAGTGGCGGTTGCGGCACGAGTTGTAGGCGATGCGCTCGTGGCCGCAGTCGAGGCAGTGCTCGACGTGGCCGCCCAGCGCCGCCGTGCGACAGACGGCCAGGTCGCGCAGCGCCTTGCGCTGCTCGCCGGACAAGCGTGCTGCCGTAGCGCTGCCAGGAACGCCGCGCCGTGTTGCCGGATGACGTCCGCCACTTCCAAGGCCGGCCGTTGCGACTGCGGTGGCGGTCATGCCCTGGCCCTCCGCGCACGGCGCGGTCGCGCAGCCGGCCGTGCGGCGGCAGCACCAGCCGTTCGAGCAGGCTGCGGCAGTCTGCCGCAGCCGCCGCGTGCTGACGTGCAGGTAGCTTGCGGTCGTGTTGCAAGTGGCTGTGGCCCAGCAGCGCCTGCAAGGTCAGCAGGTCGACGCCCGCTTCGAGCAGGTGCGTGGCGAAGCTGTGCCGCAGCGTGTGCAGATGAACGCGCTTGCGTCAGCCCGGCCCGCTGCGCCGTCCGCTGGCAAAGAGCCGCTGCACGTTACCGCCGGTCAACGCGGCTCGCCGGCTGTACGCCGGGGAACAGCCAGGTCGCCGGCCGATACTGCCGCCAGTAGGCGCGCAGCATCTCCAGCAGACGCGGCGACAGCGGCACCAGCCGATCCTTGTGCGCCCTTGCCCTGGCGGACGTGCAGCACCATGCGGGCGCTGTCGATGTCGGTGCACCTGCAGGTCGAGCAACTCGCTCAGCCGCAGGCCGCAGCCGTAGGCCAGTTCCAGCAGCATGCGGTCGCGGCCCGGCGTGCCGCCTCCAGCAACCGCACCACCTCCTCGGGGCTGAGCACCTCGGCAGCGTCTGGGGCCGCTTGCCGAACGGAATGAGTGGCAGTTGCTCGGGCCGGCCCAGCGTGGTGCCGTACAGAAACCGCAAGGCGCAGACGGTCTGGTTGAAGGTGCTCCAGGACATGCCGCGGTCGAGCAGGTGCAGTTGAAAGGCGCGAACTTCCTCCGGCCCGAGCACCTCCGGCGACCGGCCGAAGTGCTTGGCGAACGGCGACGACCGGCGCACATAGGTCTCGATGGTGCGGGGCGAATAGTTGCGCAGCGCGCAGGTCGTCGATGAAGCGTTGTCGAAGCGGGGTCATGGTGTATCTCCACGTTGGCAAAAAGAAAAACGCCCAGGGCTAGGCCCTGAGCGTACGTGGAGAACGACCAACAATCGAGACGACCAATCAGAAGCGCGAAACGAGAAAACTGCCCACCGCGGAGCGGTTTAGTTCAACGACCAAGTTCAGCCGCCGGGGCCGCCCGCTGAACCGTGGAGCCGGCCAGGCGCATGCGGCCACGGTCGGCTGCAACGCCTCGTTCGGCCGGATTACCTCCCGCTCAAGTCTTGTGCCGCGCCCATCAACATCGACACCAGGCCCGGCACTATGCCCGTGTTGAGCTCGCAGTGCCGTCTCCCCCGGAATCGGGTACGTGAACTGAACCGTTGCAATTTTTCGATCCGGAGGAATGGACTGAATCGTGATGTCCCCCTTCGCCGCGTACTCTTGGAACAGGCCTTCAATGTTGAAGGTGACGACCAGTTCAAACCGCGATTGGTCCTTGTTCCAGCGCAACAACGCTTGGGCATCAGGGTGCCCGTGAAGCGACAAAGAAATCTGCTTCGTGTACTCATCCAGCGGACTCGTCATCGGCGCGTACCTCATGGCTCGCGGTGTGGGGTGTTACTCTTTGGGCTGGACACCGAATTTCAGGGCTACTCGCTTGACCTCGGTCCAGGTCTCTTGGACCTTCGCGACGATCTGCTTGTGTTCCCGTTCAGCGTCATCACGCCCGTTGAACCCCTCTGTGAAGGCCCGTAGTCCTCCAAGAAGACCACTGTATTTCTGAACGAACGGAATCATTCGGACCAGGCGTCAATGTGCTTGAGATAGGCCGCTTGGAAGTCTGAAGGGCACCTTGTCAGGTCGATCTTCCGCATCTCCTTGACCTTCATTCTCAATCAATTGTACACGATCGACGTTCCGCTCCAGTTGAGACCGTGCCAGTCGGCGAGTTCCTTGTCTCGCTTGAAGACGTTCTCCATGCTGGTCTTGTCAACGAGCACGTTACCAGGGCCGGCCTTCGGATCGAAAAGCCTGCCGCCTTCGCGTTGGTATAGGAAGCCAGCGCCGATCAGGGCGATCACGGCGATGAGGATCACCCAGCCGCAACCGCCACCGGAGCTGTTGCCGTCCGCCATGGTGTCACCTCTTGAGGCCGAACTTGTTCTTCGCGGCGCCGCGCGCCCTAAGCACCTGCTGCCGCGCACGGCGCTCTAGCACCGTTACTTCACCCTCCCGGCGTGCCGTTCGTCAAGCGAAATCCCCGTACAGATTCTCCCCGGTCTTTTCCTTGCCATCGTCGTGTTCTTGCGTACACTGTACGCTTGGAGTTCCGGTTGTCGCCCCAGGGGGTCGTACCATGACCGCTCCCGCAGCCGTCGTCGCCGCTCCGCCTCGGCTCCTGGACCTCGTCCGCCAGGTCGCGCAACGCGCGTTTCGGCCAGCAGGGTCCCGGGGAGCGCTACGCCGCAGTGGACACGCCGCCTGGTCCTGTTCCACGGCAAACGCCACCCTCGCGACCTCTCGCCCGGCGACGTGCGCCGCTTCCTCGAGCCATGTCGCCCAGACAGAAAAGGACGCGCTCTTCTGCCTGGAACAGGCACACGCCGCCCTTACGTTCCTCTACCACGACGTGCTGGGCCTGGCGGTCGGCGAGTTGCCGTGCCCCGAGCCGCCCCGCCTGCTCGACCGCCTCCGGCGGGCCTGTCGGGTGCGGCAGTTCTCGCCGCGGCACCGAGGACTGCTATGCCACCTGGGCCGAGCGTTTCATCCGCTTCCACGGCCTGCGCCACCCCAACACGATGGGGGCGCCGGAAATCGAACTGTTCCTTACCGACCTGGCTGCCAACGGCCACGTCGCGGCCAGCACGCAGAACCAGGCGTTCCACGCCTTGCTGTTTCTGTATCAGCAGGTGCTGGGGATCCAGTTGCCGCGGCTGGACGCGCTGCGGGCGAAGCGTCCCAAACGGCTGCCCACCGTGCTGTCGCCGGAGGAAGTGCGCCTGCTTGCTGAACGCGGTGGAGGGCGGCGCCGGCCCGTTCCGTTTGATGGCCCGGCTGCTCTACGGGACGGGGCTGCGGCGGCAAGAGGGTTGTCAGGTGCGCGTCCACGATCTCGACCTGGTGCGGCATCAGCTCACGGTCCGGCACGGCAAGGGCGGGAAGGACCGGGTGGTGATGCTGCCTCGGTCGTTGGCGCCGGACCTCCAGGACCATCTGGTCCAGCGGCGGCAGTGGCACGAGGCCGATGTGTCGGCCGGACAGGCCTACGCGCCGCTGCCGTTCGCCCTGGCGAGGAAGTTTCCGCGTGCCGCGGCGGAGTTCGGCTGGCAATTCGTGTTCGCGGCCCGGCAGCGGTCGCCGCGACCCGAAGACGGGGAACGTCGGCCGCTTCCACGTCAATCCCGGCATGCTCGCCCGGGCCGTGGTCGCGTGCCGCCCGCCGGATCCGAGCTGAACCGCCGCGCCGGCTGTCACACCCTGCGCGCACAGTTTCGCGACCCACCTTGTGGAACGCGGCGTCGATATCCGCACAGTGCAGCTCTTGCTGGGGCACGAGAGCCTGGAAACCACGATGGTCTACACGCATGTCGCCCGGCAGGGCGCGGCCGGCGTGGCGCAGCCCGCTGGACCTGCTGGACGACCTGCAGCCGGAGGAGGTGGCGGCGGCGGTGGATGCCAGTCGGCGGCTGGGAGGGTGAGGCGGGGCGATCGCTAATCCACCGGTCCCAGAGCAGGTGTCAGGACACTGTTGGCCGAAAAGGGCCCTGGCACCTGTTCTGGTCCTGAGAGGCGGTCGCCGCCTCGAAATTGCGGCGGAACTGCCACGCGGCCTCAAGAAGCTCTGTATCCGCAGCGTCCCAGAGACCACGGCCGTGCATATCCGCACACAATTCCCCTACTGCGGCCATGAGCTGGCCACCGCGCATCTCGGGTACGACCTCGGCCAACGATTGCAGGGCAGCGAATAATTCGACCGGCGTCACATTTTCGTTCACAGTCTGTCCCTCACGCTCGGCGAACTGGACGACTGCGGCGATAGTGCCCGATCACGATGACCGGCACGGTCGCGCCGGGCGCCAGCTTGGCGATCCGCGTGGCCCGCGTTACCCCGTCGGAGATTTCCAGGACGCCATCCGGATCCTCGTATACGAAGATCGGCGGCATCCCATCCGTCGAAGACCCGAACTTGCCGATTTGCTGGTGCAGTTTCCACGGGTCAACACCGCTGGCTCGACTTGGCGGTAGCCGCAGATCATTCGGATCAACCTCCCGAATCGAGCTCGCTCATGCACCCAGTTTACATGCCCTCAAACGGACTGCAAGCAGAGGGCGATTTGGACACATTGCGGATGATTTTTAGGCCCATCAAATCGCCGATGGTGCGCCACACGATCGACCGCGCTCTTCACGCCCGTCGGCGTGTGTCCAGCTGGGCCAGTTCTTCGTGCAGCTTGCGCTGCTCCTCGAAGAGGCGGTACATCGGGTCTTCGTTCCAGCGTTGTTCGGCCTCGGGCAGCCAGTAGCGCAGGGGGGATTCGCGGGTGCCGGCGCCTTCGGAGCGGAGCAGGCCGCGGGCCAGGGCAGCGTTCAGGTAGCGGTGCAGGCTGGTGTCGGGGGGAGCCGGACCGTCGGCGTCGGGCCAACTGGCGGCCAGCTCGCGGCGGGTCAGCTTACCGCGGGCCGCGGCCAGGACCGCCTGGAGCCGTGACCAGTGCTCCAGGAACTCGTCCAGGGCGGCCTCGCCGCGGGCCTCGTAGTCGGTGCCCTGGGCATTCAGTTCGATGACCAGGTCGCGGGGTGTGTCGTCGAAGCGGGAGAAGGCGGCCAGGGCGCGGCGGCGGTCGTTGCCGGGGCGGGAGCGTCGGCAGCAGTCGATCTCGACGAGGATGTCGGCGTAGGCGGAGAGGGCGCCGCTGCCGCGGGCCGCCATGCCCTCGGCGGCCGTCTCCTTCCTCGGGTGGTGCAACAGCAGCACGGCCATGCGCCGCTCGGTCAGGCGGCGGAGCGGGGCGAGCATTTCCAGCATCAGCGGGGCCAGGTTCTCGCTGCCGCCGGGCAGGAAGCAAGAGAGCGAGTCGATGGCCACCAGGTCGACGCCGCTGGCATCGCGCAGCAGGGCCAGGCGGTCGATGAGGGCCGTCCACTGGTCAAACGACGGCTTACCGGAGTAGGGGCGGCAGAGGAAATAGGTGTGGTTACCGAAGTCGAGGCGCTGGCGGCGCAGCTCCCACTGTTCGCGGGATTCCTCGGAGACGAGGGCGGTGCGGCCCTGGGTGAGGGCATGGCCGGCCAGCGTCCGCCGGCCACGCGGCGGGCCAGCAGGACCGAGAGGAGCGTGGTCTTGCCGGCCTTCCAGCGGCTGGTCCAGAGGGTGATGCTGCCAGGGGCCAGGTAGCCGTGCCACAGCCAGGGTACGTCCAGCGGCGTGGCGGCGGATAGGTCGGCGGACCAGAAGCCATCGGGGCAGGCGACGGGCTGGCGTGAACCGCTGCGGTTGGCGGGCGGCAGCTGCAGATCGCAGGACGGGTCCATGAGGTTACCTCCGCGGGAATTCCGGTGTCCCTGAGGGGTGGGTGCCACGACGGTGCCACGAGGGTGCCAGCACGGTGCCACGAGGGTGCCAGCACGGTGCCACGAGGGTGCCAGCACGGTGCCACGACAGTGCCAAGGGTGCCAGCAGGGTGCCACGAGGGTGCCATTTGGTGTCCGAAGGTGTGGTGGCACCGTGGGCCGACCCATCTGGCGGGCGGATGCATTATACTGAACATTAGATCAGATGTGGTAGGTCAGTTGGGCGGTGCTGGTCTCGGGTGACGGGCCAGCGCGGAGCCGGGGCCGTGGTCCGTTCGTGAACGGACCACGGCCCCGGTTATGGTCCCCATCTCTCCGTCTCACACCAGCTCCCGCATCGCCGGCTTCTCCACAATGTGCTGTGGCCGGCCGGTGGGGTCGTTGATGGTTGTCGTTTCGGGGTTGATGCCCATGCAGTGATACAGGGTGGCGAAGACTTCCTGGAAGGTCACGGGGCGGTCCTTGGCGTGTTCGCCGAGGCGGTTGGTGGAGCCGATGACCTGGCCGGTCTTCATGCCGCCGCCGGCGAGGAGGGCACAGCTGACCTGGGGCCAGTGGTCGCGGCCGGCTTCCTTGTTGATGCGCGGGGTGCGGCCAAATTCGCCCCAGACCACGATGGCCACGTCGTTGAGCAGGCCGCGGCCGTCCAGGTCCTCGATCAGGGCGGTCAGCCCCTGGTCGAGCTTGGTGCCGTGGTCGCGGACCAGGTCGAAGTTCTTGCCGTGGCTGTCCCAGCGGCCGTACGACAGGGTCACGCAGCGGGCGCCGGCTTCCACCAGGCGGCGGGCCATCAGCAGGTGGTCATTCACCGTCGGGGCGCCGTCGTACTGGTACTTGTAGGGTTTGCCGTCGCCGTAGCGTTCGCGGACCTTGGCCGATTCCTGGTTCAGGTCGAGGGCGTCCTTCAGCTTGCTGGAGGTCAGCACGCCCAGGGCGCGTTCGGTCAGGGCATCCATCCCCTTCATGTCGCCCTTGGCGTCGAGGTCGCGGCGAAGGTCGTCGAAGCTGGCCAGCAGCCGGCGGCGGTCGCCGAGCTGGTCGAGGGTCGTTCCCTTCAGGGTCATGTCGGCCATGCCCTGGCCATCCGGCTTGAAGGCGCCGTAGGCGGTGCCCAGGAAGCCCGGCGTGCCGGGGTCCGACCAGGGCATGTGCTGCGTTCGGGCGGCCAGGCCGACGAACGGCGGCACCGAGGGATCGACCGGGCCTTGGACACGCGGCGGCGACGGCACCCAAGCTGGGCCGGCCGCCCAGCGCCTGCATGTCGCGCATCGAGTAGCCGCTCATGCACTGCACCGCGTCGTGCCCGCCGCTGGCGCCGACGATGGAGCGGATGAAGACGCACTTGTCGGCCATCTTGGCGATGCGCGGGAACGTCTCGCCGATCTGAATGCCGGTCACGCTGGTGGCGATCGGCTTGAACTCGCCCTTGATCTCCTTCGGGGCCTCGGTCTTGATGTCCCACAGGTCCTGGTGCGGTGGTCCGCCGCCCAGGAAGATGTTGATGACGGCCTTGTGCTGCGATCCGGTGGTGCCGGCGCGGGCCTCGGCGCGGAAGATGTCGGTCAGGTTCAGGGCCGTGGCCCCGAGGCCGAGGGCCCCAATGGTGAGGAAGCTGCGGCGGGAGACGCCGTCGCAGTAGGGGTTTTTGCGGCCGTAGATGGTCAACATGGCGGGGGTGTCCCTTCGGAAAAGGGTTGGCGGGGGGCGGCTTGGGTCGCCGCTGTCCTGGCGTGCGGCCCAGGGGAGAGCGGGCCGGGAGGGCAATTCCACTACAGCCTCAACGGTAAACCCGGGGGGCGGCGGTGTCAAGCGGATCAGCGGGACAGTATTCGGGCTAACCGTTCCTCCCCTCGCCCCGGTACTCCGGGGAGAGGGGTCGGGGGTGAGGGGTTCTGGTCCGGGGAAATTCATCCCCCTCACCCCCAACCCCTCTCCCCGGAGTACGGGGGCGAGGGGAGATTATCGCCTGCCGCTGGGCTAAAACCTGTTGGCGAGCACGAAGAAGAGGACCCACGCAACGGCCAGCACGATCACGAGGATGCCCAGAAACACGGCGATCATGGAACAGGTTCGGCCGGCCTTGGTGGTGCCTTGATTCCTGGGGTCCATGCGTCCTTCGCGCATGGCGGCCAGGTCCTTGCTCCCCATGACCCAGCCGACGGTGCCCAGGATCAGCCCGATCAGCGGCAGGATGGCGATCGGCGCACAGCAGACGCCGGTCACGCCCACGGCGGACAGCACCAGTCCCACAATACCGATCGTCAGGACCAGGGTGCCCCGATCCGGCTCGAGGTCGCGTCGCGGCCCCAGGTCGTCCTCGAAGTCGGCCGCGTCGTCCTCTTCCTCCCAGGCCCGAGGCCGAGACGGGGGCCGTGGCTTGTCCTCGTCACGCGGGGCGCGCTTCTCGCCATTCTCCTCGCGTTCCAGGGGACGTTTGCTGGCGGGTGGCCCACCCTCGGCCGGCTTGGGTTGCACCCCGGCCGTGTCGCTGACGGTGAAGGCCCGGCCACACGACGGACACTTGACCAGCTCGTGGGCCAGCTCCTCGGGCACGCCAGCTTTCGCCCGCATTCCGGACAGGCAATCAGTTGTGCCGGCATGCCCCCTCGCAGTCGCAGATCGGCTCGGCGAGCCGAACCCACGTCTCCCCTCGCCCCGGTAATCCGGGGTGAGGAGCAGGACGGAGCACCGCTCCGTCCTACCCGATTGTCCGGAACTGTAGGACGGAGCGGTGCTCCGTCCTCCGACCAACCTCTCTCCCCCGGAGTACCAGGGCCAGTGGAGATCAAGACTTAACCGCGCTTGCCGTAACGCTGCACCAGCCGATCGATGTACTCGTTGTAGCGGTCCGCCAGGTCGCGGTTGTCGATGATGAGCAGGTTTTCGGCGTTCTCTTCCGCGCTGTGCGACAGGTTGTAGCTGCCCGTCAGGACGGCGTCATCGCAGACGACGATCTTGTTGTGCATGAAATCGTGCCGGCCGTTGGGAGTGTACGGGGTGGAATGCTTGCCCGCGAGCGGTGTGGCAATCCGCTCGAAGACGCCGATTTTCCAGTCCGCGGGCCCGCCCCGCCACTGGCCGAACACGCCCTCCATCTGAGTGC
The DNA here is from genome assembly GCA_963827935.1 of uncultured Planctomycetota bacterium. Classification (GTDB taxonomy): domain Bacteria; phylum Planctomycetota; class Planctomycetia; order Gemmatales; family Gemmataceae; genus DATFNV01. The sequence continues at coordinate 457,024 of CAWHCN010000013.1, forward strand.
GATCGTAGACCCCGCCGTATTCCGCCAGCCGGCCGTGCTGCAGCGCGTCGCTCAGCGCGCCGAGGATGGCGCCGGAAGTTACGAGCATCGAACAAAGCTTCAGGCGGCGGCGGGCGGCGCTGATGCGATGAGCCACATCGTGGGCAATGCTGCGCCCGCGCCGGGGGCAAAGGCGACGTGAGCGGAGACGGCGCCGATCCGGACGCTGCCGGTATCGTGGACGCCGGTGGTGGCAATGTCGCCCCTCTGCCACAACTCGCCGAAGTCGGCCTCGTAATACGCACACAGCTCCGGCGAGTCGATCTGGACGATGTTATTCTCCATGAAGGTCCAGGAGTCATCGGTCCAGTTGACGCTGCCGGTCCAGAGGGCAGCGGCCGGGGTTCGGCCGTCGCGCACGATGTACTTGTGGTGCATCAGCCGCGGCTGGTGCGGATCGCCGCCGCTGATCGGCTTGGCCTGGACGCCGGCACCGATCCGGTGGATGAAGGCCGCGGTGCCGGGAGGAGCGGGATCGCCGCCCGAGCCGGGGAGATTGGGGTGCGGCTTGCCGGCGTCGTAAGCGATGCGCACCTCGACCCCCGCCGCCGCCCGTTGGCGCAGCGCCTGCACCACCGGACCGGCCAGGGCGTCGCCCAGGCGAAAGTCGTAGATGGCGATGTGCAGGCTGCTGCGGGCGCCGGCGAGGAATTCAGCCAGCTGGGCCGCCACCGCCGCGGCCTTTTGCCCCTCCTGCTCCAGAAACGTTACGCCGATACCTGGAGGTGAATTCACGACACGATCTCCGAAGGGAATGCGCCCCCCAGGGCCGTCCGCTCAACGGTGAGCAGGTCCGCAATCTGGGGGACGGTGACATCCGGGGTCGGGTGCCGGGCCACCTCGGCGGCGTCGTGGGCGTAATGGCCCTGGCGGCAGAAGACGGTGGTGACACGGCCGCCCCAGATCGCCTTCACCGCCGCCAGGATGCGCGGCTTGTCGTCGATCAGGACATAGTGCCGGGCCGGGTAACGGCTGGCAACATCGTCCAGCTCGTGCTCCTTGTGGATGTAGATCAGCACCCGCCCGCCCACCGCCTCGAACAGGCCGGACTGCTCGACCTTGCGCGGCTGAAAAACCACGTCGCCGTCGGACAGGATGACCGTCGGCCCCCAGCCGCCCAGGCGATCGATCACGTCCAGCGCCCGGGGGTAGAGGCGGCTAACAAAGGGGTAGGCGATCAGATACGAGGAAACCCTCAGCAGGTGCGGATCGCGCGGATACTCGATGCGATAGCGCTGCAGGGCTCCCAGGTAATCGGCGTAGCCAAGCTCGGTGCGCAATTCCTCAAACAGGTCCCAGTAACGCTGCTGGCGTTGCTCGCCAAAGGCATCGGTCAGGTAGCGCCGCAGGTCGGCAGCCACCTGATCGTTGTCGAGGAGCGTATTGTCCACATCCAGCAGGAAGACGACCCCGTCCGGCATCATGGTATCCTCCATCAAGCGCGAAGGGCTCAAACCCCGTCACTTCATCGCCTCCGGGCCGGCCCGTCAAGCGAAATCGCGGCCCGTAGAATGCGGTGAGACCCGATGTCCCCTCCGGTTGGGAAGACCGTGCCGCGCGAACCGCTGCCCATTGATCCCGTCCTCCCCGAATTGCTCGACGTGCTGCGTCGCGGCTCGTCCGCCGTGCTGCGGGCTCCGACGGGGGCGGGCAAGACGACCCGGGTGCCGCCGGCCCTGCTCGACGCCGGCCTGGCCGGGAACGGGCGCATCGTCCTGCTGGAGCCGCGCCGTCTCGCCGCCCGGGCGGCCGCGCGGCGGATGTCTTCTCGAGCGCGGCACCCGCCTGGGAGAGGATATCGGTTATCACGTGCGCTTCGACCGCCAGGCCGGGCCACGCACCCGGATTGTCGCGGTCACTCCGGGCATCCTGCTGCGCCAGTTGCAGGACGATTCGTTCCTGGAATCGACCGGGGTGGTGGTCTTCGACGAGTTCCACGAACGCGGGCTGGAAAGCGATCTGGCCCTCGGGATGGTCCGGCTGATTCAGCAGACCGTGCGGGCGGAGCTGCGCATCGTCGTCATGTCGGCTACCCTGGCGGGAGAGTCCGTTGCCGCGTACCTGGATGGCTGCCCCATCGTGGCCAGCGAAGGCCGGTTGCACCCGGTGACGATCCGCTACCAGCCGCGGCCGCCCAAGGAGCCGCTGGCCGAGGGGATCGTGGCGGCCGTCGTCCGCTGCCTGGACCAAACGGCCGGCGATCTGCTCGTCTTCCTGCCTGGGGTCGGCGAAATCCGCCAAGCCGCCCGGGCACTGGAAGCACTGGCGGAGGAACGCAATCTGGCAGTGCTGCCCCTGTACGGCGACCTGCCGCCCGAGCAGCAGGATGCGGCCCTGCTGCCGCAGGGTCGGCGCAAGGTGGTGCTGGCGACCAACGTGGCGGAAACGTCGGTGACGGTGGACGGGGTGACCGCTGTCATCGACTCGGGCCTGGCGCGAGAGCTTCAGTACGACCCGGCGGTGGGACTGGATCGGCTCAAGCTGACGCCGATCTCGCGGGCCTCGGCCGACCAGCGCCCGGCCGGGCGGGGCGGACCGCGCCAGGAGTCTGCGTGCGGCTGTGGAGCGAGCTGTCGCATCGGGGCCGGCCGGAGCAGACCGATCCGGAAATCCGCCGCGTGGACCTGGCCGGCGCGGTGCTGCAACTGCTGGCGGCCGGGGAAAAGGACGTGCTGCGCTTCCCCTGGCTGGAACCCCCGCCCGAGGCGACGGTGGCCCAGGCGCTCCTGCTCCTGCGCCGGCTGGGGGCGCTTGACGACGGCGGCGTGACGGAATTGGGCCGGCGCTGGTGAAGCTGCCGGTGCAGCCGCGCCTCGGTCGGCTGCTGCTCGAAGGACAGCGGCTGGATCAGCCTCGGCGCGTGGCCCTGGCGGCGGCGCTGCTGGCGGAACGCGACCCCTTTGGCCGCGACCCGGAGGCAACGCCGGCGACCGGCCGCCATCGCACCCTCTCCGATGTGCTCGACCGCATCGACGCCGTCGAGGAATACGAGCGGTCGGGCCGCACCGCAACCGCCCACGGCACCTTGCATCACGGGGCCGTGCGGTTTCTGTTGCAGGCCCGCGATCAACTCCTGCGGGCGGTGCGCGATGAGGGCCGCGGCCTGTCCCCCGGCCACGCCGGTCCGGACCCGGACGAGGTCGTCCTGCGGGCCCTACTGGCGGCCTTTCCCGATCGCGTGGCTCGCCGTCGGGCCCCGGGCGCCCGCCGCGGCGTCATGGTTGGCGGCCGGGGCGTCAGCTTGGCGCCGGCCAGCGGCGTCACCGAGCCGGAGCTGTTCGTCTGCGTCGATGTCGATGCCAGCCACACCGAGGCCTGGGTGCGGCAGGCGTCGGCCGTGCAGCGCGACTGGCTGCCACCCACCTTGTTCGCGTCGCCACCGAGGTCGCCTTCCACGCGGAAACCGAGCGCGTGACGACCCGGCGACGGCTGTACTACGAGGACCTGCTGCTGGAGGAAATGACGGCCAACGCCTCCGTCGAGGCCGTGGCCGGAGTCCTGGCTGCCGCCGCGGCGGAACGATTGGAGCGCGTGCTGCCGCCGGACGATTCGGCCGCCGGCCTTTTCCTGGTCCGCGTCCGCTTCTTGCGGGAGTGGCTGCCCGAGCTGGGCTTACCGGCGTTCGACCACGCCGAGCTGCGCGAGCTGCTCCCCTGGCTTTGTGCCGGCAAGCGCTCCTTCGAGGAGCTGCGCCGGGTCGACTGGCTGGGCCTGCTTCAGGGGCGGTTGACCCATGCCCAGCTCCAGGCGGTGGAGCGGGAAGCACCGGAGCGGCTGGAGGTGCCCAGCGGCAGCCGCCTGGCCTTCGACTTACGCGCCGGGCCGACCGCCGGTGCTGGCGGTCCGCATCCAGGAGGTGTTCGGGCTGGTGGACACGCCGCGCATCGCCGCCGGCCGGGTCCGCGTGCTGCTGCACCTGCTGGCTCCCAACTTTCGGCCGCAGCAAGTGACCGACGACCTGGCCAGTTTCTGGGCGAACACCTACCCCCAGGTCCGCAAGGAACTGCGTGCACGCTACCCGAAGCACGCCTGGCCCGAGGATCCGCTGTCGGCCCCGCCCCAGCGCGGGCCGAAGCGACGCAGGGGGGATGGATAGGGATTCCCAGAAAGACCCCGAAGGACTGCCAGGAATCCGCTCTGGGGGGCGGGATAGCTTCCGCGGCGGCCGGCGTTATCATGGCCCGGAGCGTAGCGGGGGGAATCTTCTTGGGGAGAAAGCGACCGGTGTACCGTCCGCCATCACCGCCTGGAAGCCGTCGTGGAGCCCGATTGTACCTTCCGCGGGCCGGCCAGTCAGCGCCTCACGTCAGTGGCACCCTCGGGCTTCGGCGACTGCCCCGAACCGATGGCCCCTACCCCGTTCCCCCCCCTCGGTGAAGTCCCACCGTCGCCCCCACCGGTGCTGCCCCCTTATCGCAGGGGCGATCGTTGCGAACGCAGCCACTTCTTACCCTGGAGTTCGGGGAGCGCGGCAAACGCCTTGTTGATGAACTCCTCGGCCTCGGTACAAGCGATGAAGTAGCAGAAGGCGTCGAGGCCATTGGCAAGTCCGCTGTGGCTGACGCCGACAAGCTCGCCGCGATCATTGCAGCACGGCCGGCCATCCCCGAAGGCGCCGGGGTTCGGCGGCATCTCCGCGGCCACGACGGTGGCTTTCAGGTCGAGCACGTAGTCTGCGCCAGCTTCCCGCCACTGCTTCTTATAGACCTGGCGTACCGTGCCGGGCGTTTACACCCAGAGGGATCCGCTGAGAGGGAAGTTACCGATGGAGTGCAAGTGTTCGCCGGGCCGGGGAATTCCTTGGAGAGGGGCAGCGCCTCGACGCCATCAGGCACACGGTCTAGTGGATGACGCCGGAGATTATGACGTGTAGGGTGGGTCGAGTCTTCGAGACCCACCGCTGGCTCGGTGGGCCTCGAAGACTCGACCCACCCTACACGATTCGTCAGAACCTCTGGTGTCGTCCACTAGTCACGTCGAGCAACTGTTGCTGCACGGATAGGTCGCGCTCGACATCGACGGTGAACGGCGAGCCGGTGAAAAAGTCGGTCAGCAGCAGGCCGAACAGCCGGTGCCAGTCGCGCAGCGCCTCTCGCTCGATGGCCATCGCAGAGCCCTCCGTGGATGGCGCCCGAATGTACCCAGCGGCCTGCAATGGTGGTAGGTCGCCGAAGCGTGAGAAGCCGCCCGTGGCCTTGCCGGCCGGCACCAGCCCCTGGCCTGCCAGAAAAACCTACAACGTCCCCTCTCCGCCTCCTGACGGACCAATTGCGAAACACAAAGTTCATGATCCCCACGGCGGGTATCCCACCAATCGTGCGTGATTTGCTGATGCCCCGCGACGATCAGGTCACGGCTGGGGCGGGCAGTCCAATAGCTGACGAAGCTCGTTTCGATGGTAACACGTTCGAACATGGCCCAGGTCGCCCTGGGAGTAATTCACGCTGTTCCCTTGCGCACCCTTTCGCCGAGGCCGCCTACGCAGGCGTTGAACTCTGAGAGACCGACGTGGCGGCCTCGGTCGGCTGCAACAATTCGTTCGGCGAGGCTGATTGCAGCCCAACCGGCGACGACGGACTTCGCCATATGGCGCGCCCCGAAGCAGCTTGTCGCTTCCGAGCGTCGTCAAGAATGGCAGCGATGTCCTCGGCGAACTTGTCGGCCATCCGCTGACGCGTTCGATGAATTTCCTCGATTGTCGTATCTCGCTTATTCGTCTTGTGAATCATCATCCACCATTTCCTCGGGCGTGCAGATTATCGGAATCGGAATTCCCTGCAAGCGTAGGGTGCGTCAAGCGTACTCGCGCCGACGCACCGGGAGGCTGGAAGGGGCTGGAACGGTGCGTCGGCGCGAGTACGCTTGACGCACCCTACAACTACTACGATGTCACCTTTTGTCCCTCTACGATGTCCCCTCTTGCCTTCTTCTATGCAGTTTTGCCTTTTCTCTTTGGCGTGCGGCTCATGGGAATCATCATCTTCGGTGACGCGGGTGCAACCAAGCCTGTGGAACGAGTGTACCACGACTTTCCTTCTCGAACCCACCGTTCCAAAAAGACTTGCGGTTCCCCTGCCTCGTTTTGCCAAGTCATCTTGCCCAAGGCGAAATCCCGATCTTCGTAGAGGGTGCTCGGCTCGCCCAGGTGGAGGTTGATCTCCACTTCTTGAATCGTGATCGACCCATGGCTTTCGAGAAACTGCGAGAGTGCGTTCTCATACTGGAAGAACGTGACCGAGGTTGGCACTCGCCGAATCCGAGGATCGATCATCTGAAAACATCGCTCGAAATCGTGTTGGTTCAGCAGGTCATAGAACAGCCGAATCCTGCGCTTCACGGAAAAAAACTCCTTGCTCGCGAATTTCGTCTTCATTGCCATACCTGGGATTGCTCCCCGGCCCGGCTTTGAGAATCTACGATGGCTCTTTTCCAGCCAAGGTCATTTCTTCCGCCGCGGTTTGCGCGGTGCAGCGGGGCGCTTCGGCGACAACCGAGCTAGATACTGCTGGATCTGTTCCGCGGATAGACCCGCCAAACGCCTTTCCGGCGGCAGCGACTGTAACACTTCCTGTTGCTCCTCCGGCGTGAGCTTCAGGAAGTGCTCCATATTGTACTGCCGATTGAAATCCTCCATCGTGAACGACATGGCAAAGCCCTCCCCTTGGAGTCTCTCGAATAACTGCTCGAGCAGCCGGCTCGTCTGCTCCGAGCGACGCTGGTACGGCCCGCCGCCAAACTCAACCAGGTTCGGCGCGGCGCTGAACAGGTGCAAGGGCGCGTTGTGCGCCTCGCGAGGCAGTTCTCCCGCAACGACGACACGGATCGTGTCCGTGCCCCACCGGCAATCATACACGCCCGCCTGAACCCGCTGCCAGGGTAGCTGTCCGGACAGGTTGTGCGGGAAGCGGGCGCACACGGCGTACAGGCCGAACTGGTCCTCGGGCAACAGTTCCGATGGCGAGCGGCTGACGAGCTTGCGGTAGGCGACGCCCGCCCCGACCAGTTCCTTCATGGCCCAGCCGTCCAGCGCCTCATGATGCGACTTAAAGGTCATCAGGTTGTGAGGCCGCAGCCATTCAAGGCCATCGGGCAGGCGGCCAGCGAACCGCCCCCGCCCCCGCCGGACGATCACCACGTCGAGCAGCTGTTGCTGCGCGGACAGGTCGCGCTCGACCTCGACGGTGAACGGCGAGCCGCTGAAAAAGTCGGTCAGCAGCAGGCCGAACAGCCGGTGCCAGTCGCGCAGCGCCTCTCGCTCGATCGCCATCGCAGAACCCTCCGTGGATGGCGCCCGATTGTACCCAGCGGCCCGCAATGCTGGTAGGTCGCCGAAGCGCGACGAGCCGCCCGTGGCCTTGCCGGCCGGCACCAGCCCCTGGCCTGCCGGAAAAACCTACGACGCCTCCTTCCCGCCTCCTGACGGACCAATTGCGAAACACAAAGTTCATGATCCCCACGGCGGGTATCCCACCAATCGTGCGTGATTTGCTGATGCCCCGCGACGATCAGGTCACGCCTGGGGCGGGCCGTCCAATAGCTGACGAAGCTCGTTTCGATGGTAACGCGTTCGATCGTGGCCCATCTCGCCCGAGGAGTAATTCACGCTGTCCCTTTTGGCGGCCCTGTCCCTTTTGGCGGCCCCCCTTTGCGCCCTCCCCTTTCGAGCTAAGTCTGGACTCGGCTTCCGGACCATTTTATGGTCACATTTGCCTTCAACCGTCGTTATCGGTTCGCGAACCAAGCTTGAACAACGCGACGTGCCCGCCCTTGCTCTCCCTCGACAATACGCTCGTCATCGGGCTCATATTGGACGAGTAGGTTCTCATCCGATTGCACCGCATCGTACACCTGCAGGGCGAGGAAGTTCTCCGGGTCGGCGAGTCGTTCGATCAGCAAGGGTAGGATTTCCGAGCCCATCGCGATCAGCGCGTCGTATTCTCTCTCGACCGCCCTCGTGTGTGGGTCCGAGCTGATGGCTAGCCTCGATTTCCACGGTACCAAGTTCGGTTAACAAAAGCGACATGTGAGGTCAGGAAAAGCGGATGACCAGGCGCTTGTCGCCGAACCAGGGCATGGGGGTTGGTTCGTCCGCGAGTTGCGACGCGACGAGGTAGGGATTGTGTGCCCGCTTGTCCATGGCAATGACGACTTCGTGTTCCAGAACCTCGACGGTCGCCGACACGTCCAGCAGGTTGCGGAAGATCTTCTTGGCCGTGGCTTGCTGGTACTCCCGGCCAATCCGGTTGGCCAGCAGGCGATACAGGGCACTGGCCATGAGGGTGATCTGCAGGTCGAAGTCCACCTTCATACCGATCATGGACGACAGGGCATCGATGTGAAAGAACTGGATGGCCTCGGAGATGCCGTTCTCGATGAGCATGCGTTGGGCATACCGGGTCACCAGGGTCGGGCAACCGGACTGGAAGTTGTTGGTCAGGAGGATGGTCGGCTCCTCGTGGCCGAGATCGATGACGGTGATTTGCCGCACCTGGCCCGTATAGCCGGGGAGCGACACGCGTTCGTCCAGGACACGGGGTGTGCGGAAGGCGCGGGTCAGGGAGGGCAAGGTGATACGCCGCCAGGCCGAGGCGGGGAGGCTCCAGATGCGGCCGAGCATCGAGCGCGTGCGGCGTCGGAGAGTCAGGAAACGGATGCCGCGCTGGTTCAACTGGTGCAGGTGTTCGTAGGTGGTCAGTTGCGAATCGAAGACCAGTTCGCGGGGCGGACTGCCGGTGCGTTCTTGCCAGAAGTCGGCGAAGCGGAGGATCTCGGCCGCCTTCTGGTCTTTGGGGATACCGGCGTGGGCGTAGCAGAGGACGCGGGCGGCGGCATCGCGGGCCAGGAACACCAGGACGCCCTGTTGGGCACGGCTGCGGCTGGAAATATAGTGTTTTTCCAGCGGTTCTTCCTGAGTGTTGGCGGGCACGGAGTGGAAGTCGAGATCGAGGGAATCGCCGAGCGGCAGACCGGCCCGCCGCACCTCGTCGAACCAGGCAGCCATGAGGCGGACTACGGCCCGGTGATCGACGCGCGAACTATAGCTGGCCAGATAGGAGCGTTTGGGCACGACATTGAGGCCGGCGAACAGGGCGATGCCCTGGTCGCAAACCAGGTCCATGACGTGACTCTTGCGTTCGGTGCCGACGAGCTTGAGGGCCAGCAGACTCCGCAGGGCCTGCTCGGCGGGAATCATCTGCGAACCGGGGAGGTCGGCCTGACGCAGCACTTCCGCCAGGCGGATGTTGTGCAGGAGCGGCACGAAGAAGAAGAGGCCGCCGAGGCGGGTGCGGAAGGAGCGCGGTTCCAGGCTCAAGGCGCGCACGTCGGCGGTGGCCTGGGTTCCCGGTCGAGTCGCCGCGGGACGTTCGTCATCGAGGCGGCGCGGTAAGCGGGCGAAGCCTTCCTCGCGCAACAGGACGGCGAGGGCATTGATACTGATGGTGTGTCCGGCCTGGGCCAGTTCGCGCTGGATGTCGTAGACGGAGAGATTGCGTTTGCGCATGGCCACGACGAGTTCGCGGACTCGATCACGGACGGGGGCGAAGCGTGGCCCATGCTGGACGGACTGGAAGAAGCGGATTTGCTTGTCGGGGTCATGGCGGAACTGGTGGCAGAGGACGCGGAAGGAACCGGGCGAGTAGCCGAAGCGGCGGGCGACCTCGAGGGAAGGGCTGCCCTCGAGGAAGTAGGCGCGGAAGGCCTCGTATTGTCGGTGGAGGGGGTTTTCGGGAGCGAGGAAGAAGTCGGCCAGCGGCGTTAAGCCATTACGAGTAGTGGTAGTCATATCCAGCAGATGCTACGCCTGGAAGGCGCAGCTGGCAAGCAGCTGCGCAGTGCCAGGCGGAATTCCGGGAAATCGTGGGATAATTCGCTCAAGGCGAGAATCCCTCGGAGGAGTTGACGAATGTACAAGAGGATTTAAGTCATCGCAACGGTTAACGAAGACGGCGAAAAACAGCCGGTTTTGCTGAATTTGATGCGTTAGAGGGGAAAAATCCTCGTGGAAATCGAGGCTAGGCCACCGCTAAACCAATTATCCTTCCAGGCGCTGAAGGCCGTTTCAAATGCAGCCCGTACCTTGGCGGGGGCCTCCGCCAGCTGGCTATGCAGCAGATGTTTCTGGGCTACCGACAAATAGGACTTCGCGAGTCTTTCTTTCATGATAGCCTCGGCGGCAGCCGCGAGCGGGACGGGCAGGGTCCGCCCCCTGGTGTAAAACGCCAGCACGCGCCCATACTGGCCTCCTGTGAGTTCGTTCAGGCCGTGCTGGATACGCAGGTCGGGTCCGCATTTTGACTCCCAGCGCGGCCCGTGCCCGGGCCCGGAGATGGAGCCATGTGTCATGGCCGACGTCGAGTGGCCCCAAGCCGCGATGCGGCCGTTTCCCGAGCGCGCAAACCCGTACCCACGGTGGAAGGCGTCGAAATGGGCCAGCGCGCCGCCAGGCCAAATCCAGCGGTTCGTCAACCCCACCGTCCAGGCAATGCAATTGTACGCCCAGGTGGCGTTGTCGGTAACGACGGCTTGGTTGACGTTGAGGTTAGGGAAGTAGCCCCGGAATCGCTGCTGCTCCGCAGGAGTCATATGGCGCGCCATGGGCATCTCCGCACAAGCGAGGCAATTCACCGGCCGACAGTCTCTCAACAGCCAACTCACGATCAGGTCACGGCTGGGGCGGGCAGACAAATAGCTGACGAAGCTCGTTTCGATGGTAACGCGTTCGATCATGGCCCATCTCGCCCGAGGAGTAATTCACGCTGTCCACTTCGCGCCCCTCCTTTGCGCCCTCTGGAGAAGCTGGATCAGAGTGACGAGAGCGGCACGATGAACGAAAAGTGCGATTGAAGGCTGGTGATTCCCCGGTCTGCCGTGATGACCTCACACGATTCTCGTTCAGCAAGTGCGATGTACAGGCAGTCGTACAGGGCAACGCGGTAGCGGGAGGCGATGTCGCCGGCCCGCGGCATCAGGGGGAGATAGGGATGCAGGGCGGGAATGTCGGCACCGATACAAGCGTAGAGCGTCTTCGCCTCACCTGCGTTGATCCTTTTGGTTCGCTCGGCTTTCAGGAGGGCGTTGAAGACTTCGGCCGGGAAGATGGTGGGGGCGAGGAGTTCGTGAACGGCATTGCGAGCATCATCCCGCAGCTGCATCGCCTTTGCGGAATCCTTCTCTGGTAATACCCAGGGCAACGCGGCCGATGCATCCAGCACGTATTTCATTCTTCGTCACGAACTTCGCGGATGAGATCGGCGGAAATGTTCATGTCGCCGTACTTCCGGCGCAGTTCCGCGGTGATCTTCTCGGCCCTGGCACGGACGCGGCCGTAGACTTCCGGATCGAGGGCCTTGCCCGTGAGCACGTGCTCATTCACGGCTTCTTCGTCGGCTTGCTGCTCCGTGATGGTCTCTGTCGTTTTCATGGCGTTCTCCTATGCGTCCAGTGTAACGACAATCCTACTGGACAGGAAGTTCAAATCGCGTCGTGGGAACGTCTTCGGGTGGAAGTGCGCCTGGTGGCGGCCACGAACCGTGACCTGGCGCAGATGGCCGACGACGGCCGCTTCCGCAGCCACCTCCGTACCCCACCAATCGTGCGTGATTTGCTGATGCCCCGCGACGATCAGGTCACGGCTGGGGCGGGCAGTCCAATAGCTCACGAAGCTCGTTTCGATGTACACGCGCTCGATCATGGCCCATCTCGCCCGAGGAGTAATTCACGCTGGCCCCTTTCGCCCCTATTCTACCGCACCTCCACGACCTTGGTCCCGGCAGCAATGGCCTGCAGGAGTTGGGGAAGAATGCTATCGAATGCGGCGAACAAAGCAGCGTTGCGGCAGTTCCCCAAGCGGACCCATACTAACGGCGGGCCGTTCGGATCCGCTCCGGACAGGTGAAAGAAATCCTCATCTTTGCTGACGATCACGTAGGCGTTGGCCGCGGCATAGTTCCAAATCTCCTGGTCCGTGGCCCGATCCATTCCGCAATCCGCCACATGGCTCGCTTGCAAACCATGGGATCGCAGATGCCGGACCAGTCCGACGGGAAGTTGATTGTCGATGAGGTAGTTCATGCGGATTGCAATACCACATGATCGGTTTGGCGGGCCGCATATTCCAGGCACGCCAGGATGTCATCACCTTCGAGGGAAGGGTAATCGCTCAGGATTTCGGCGTGGTCGGCCCCGGCGCTAAGAAGCTCCAGGACATCCACCACTCGCATCCGCGTTCCACGCAGGCAAGGCCGACCACCGCACTTGCCCGGTTCGATCGTGATGCGTTTGAGCAGATCGGCTTTATCGGTCATGATTCTCTCCTGTTCCGTCATTCTACTTCGCCACCGATTGAAGAACCGGACAAAAGGACATCCATGTTTTCGAGTCCGTGACAAGATGGCCGTCCCGTTTCCCGTCTTAGGGCCTTCGGAAACAATGACGCGGAGCCCAACGCGCCAGCAAGGCGTATGGCCATTCGCCCTTGCTGGCGCGTCGGGCTCGCCAATCGTGCCTCATTCTTTCCGAAGGCTCTTAGGCCTCTTCGAGCTCCTTCAGCGTTTGGCCATCTTCCCTACTGTAATTCGACTCCCGACCCCATGCTTCTTCCCCACGGCGGGTATCCCACCAATCGTGCGTGATTTGCTGATGCCCCGCGACGATCAGGGCACGGCTGGGGCGGGCAGTCCAATAGCTGACGAAGCTCGTTTCGATGGTAACGCGTTCGATCATGGCCCATCTCGCCCGAGGAGTAATTCACGATGGCCACTTTGCGCCCCCACCTTTTCATCATCCTTGTTACAGTCCACCGAGAGCGGCCCGAAGTTCTCCGAGCGCGCTCGGGGCTTGGCGATCCAACAGAACCGGGCGAGCAACCCCACCAAGATACCTAGCAGTCACCTTCGTTAGGATGTCGAAGAAAGCGCGATCCGCCGTGCATAACACATCGACATCCAATAGGTTGTTTGCGTGTAGTTGATCTCCCGGATTCCCGTGTGTGATCTTATGGTGCTCCTGATAATAAGCGACCAGTCCAGTCAGGCGATTCCGCGGGACGTTTTCGGCAGCAACTTCTTCAAGCCAGAATTCAGGGTATGAGGGGTCGCCAAAGCTATCTTCCCTAACATAAGGATCAAGCCAGTCAGCATAATCGCGGCTTGCGCACGTTCGGCGGACCAGGGCGTTGAACCACACCATGAAACAGTCTACGCGCCAGAATACCTCGGGATCACCAAAGTCCACCTCCGTAAGCAACTGGTGTCGTTTGCTTGAGGCGCCCAGCCAAAACTTGCTAACACCTCGCCGGAATTCTTCCCTCAACCACTTTTGTGTAGCTCGTTCTGTGCGCCAACCACTCTCATAGTCACCTCGGTAAGCTGCGAATGCTCGTGCCGGTCGTAACTTGAGCGATTTTGCATCGTCCCACCTTTCCAGGTGCCCTTTGAGGAATTGCTTTTCTCTCTTCCTCTCTTTCGTTGTGAAGGAGCTGCTTCTCAGCCACTGAGGGCGGAGGCGGCCAATCTCTCGCCGAAGTTCCTGTGCGTGCAGCCAAGAGCCTGGCTTCTTCTCAAAGCAAGACGCTACAGATATCAGAGTCTTAATCTCGCTTATCCGTGCGGATTTATCTGGAATTGCGTAAATCTCAAAGAGATTGTCGGCAGAGGCCCGTACATCATGGCCGGCATTGTCCAAGAACTGCCGCACCGCCTCGCCCTCCTGGGAGGCGTCAATAAAGTCGTAGATATTGGTGTCGAAGTAAAGCATGGAGCGGGTCATAAGCCACCAATGCCCAAGATGCGTAACGACAAAACTCAACCCGGGCGGCAACGCCGTTGATGTTGAATGCCCTTCAAGGCGTCAACCGGTCGCCATCTCCCGCAATGGCTCCTTATGTGATCCTTATCTCCAGGTGGGCCACCGCGCGTCGCCCATCAACTCCATGGGCCCTTACCAGTCCCAGCGCAGTACTGACACTTTCCGTCTCCGCTGCAGTGGCCGCAGGCCGAAAAGACCTTCTTGCCGTTCGGGGAGCAACTATGAGAGAAGCCACTCCCCCGGCACCTATTGCACGCTGGCATGGTAGCTCCGCAACGGGGACAAGCGTTAGCACTTGTCGAGACATGTGCTCCGCAATCGCGACAACGAATCAATGGCATCGTTCTGAGTCTTTCGTAGCCGCGTAAGGCGCGCACTACGGACGTTGCTCTGGCCCCAGAAGACCAAGAAGCCTCTGGACGAGCCGTTCCACATCGTCGTTGGATAGCCCGTGATCCCGCTTCTTCAGGCCCAACTCTTGTAGGGCACGGAGGATCAACCGCAGTTCGGCGTCCGTTAGGTCAACTGTCATCAACAACTCCTGAGAGGCGAATAAGGGCAGCGTGATTTTCCATCGCTCCCTCGACGAGGGGGCGAGAAAAGGTGTCAGGACCCTTTTGCCGACGCGGTCACAGCTTGTGGCCGCATCTTCTGACCCCCATCGGCCACGGTCCGCTAGGCGATCAGCCCGGCGTCAATCTGAAGCTTGCGAGCAAAAACGCGCAGGGAATCGTTCATGTTGAGGGCCATCACAGTGGCTTCACCGATCGGAGTTCGCGGAACGATAATGCCCTCCCGATCCAGGGCAAAATGGAGGTGCCAGCCGAGGTGCCAGGGCTCAAACTCCCGGGGATTGAACAGCGGGCATCGGCGACCGGCGTCGTCCTTGCCGGTTTGCCGATTGGCCTTGGCGAGATTGCATCCCGGACAGGCAAGGGCCAGGTTCCGCATCACCGTTTCGCCTCCGCGTGAGCGCGGCAGCACATGTTCGATGTGGAAGAGCACCCCGGTGGCGGCCTGGAGCAACCGGCAGTACTCACAGGCCCCGCCGGCTCGAGCCGCCACCAGCTCGCGGAAGTCCTCCGCCTGGGCCATGCCTCAGCCCTCGCCCCGCTGGGGGTGAAGCCAAATCGTGACAGGAACGGCCTCGGGCGGTGCGCCGGGCTCACCGGCACGCGCAAACGCGGCCAGGCGGCGGGCGTTAGCGACGATCACGTTTTGCGCCTCGGCAACCAGCGCCTCCAGCTTCGCCTTGTCCTTTTCGGTGATGGTTCCCTCACTGTTTTTCTCAAGCAGGGCGTCCATGCACCGCTGCTTGGCCGCGGGAAATCGCCGCAGGCGGGGCGGGCCAGGTTTCCTGACGGTCCTCATGGTGCTCAGACGCCTCCGCAGCGTTGCTGATCCGTGCCGTCTTCAGTATACCCGTCGCCGCCCTCCCGCGCCCACAAAAAGCAAATAGGGGTCGGGAGCCATTTTACCGCGGGGCGAAAAAGAGGGCGCAGCTCGTTCAGACAGTTCTCTGCCGCCGCGCCAGTTCTTGCTCGTGGGGAGTGACTCGCTGCTGAATCTGCTCCAGCCGGCGCCGGGCGCTGTCGAGGGCGGTTTCCTTGAACTGACTCCCCTCGGCGGCGCGAGCCGATGGCACGGCCTCCAGTTGGCGGACAGCCAGCGCGGCCGCCGCGAGATCGGCCTGCCCTTGCATGACCAACCAGTGCAGGTCTTCGGTCGAGGGCCAGCCGGTGTCATCGAAACCCAGGCTGGCGAAGGCGCCGAAGAGCCGCAGGTGCAAGTCACGGGCGAAGTCCGGATGGAGGGTAGCAACCCGGTGCGCGGCCAGGAATTGCGCCCGCCGCCCTGCATCGTCCGGGACCTCGACGGTGTGCAGGGAATCGAGCCGGGCGCAGAAGCGGCCGCCGTCCCCGGCAATTGCCCCAGGTAAATGATGTCGGGAGAGACGGCGCCGTCCCGGGCCCCGGTGAGAAAGTCGAGGACCTTGTCGAAGCTGTCGAGGCCTTTCGGGAGACAGAATGGGAGTGTTGCGCAGCTGGTGCCTTTGGCAACGCCCAATGGGCTGGGCCGGGTGAGCTGGGGCGTCAGGGTGTCAGGGTGTCACGACGGTGTCACGATGGTGCCACGACGGTGCCGCCACGGTGCCACGATGGTGCCAGATGGTGCCATCAGGGTGCCATCAGGGTGCCACGGTGTGTCCGTGGGTGGTGGTGGCACCATGAGCCGACCGGCCGGAGCCCTTCCTCATGTCGTCAGGAGGACGAGACCAGGCGCTGATGGCCGCCGCCCGCTGGGCGGCGGCTAAACTTTTTCTCAAATCCCCAGACTCCGGCGGCGAATAACGAACGGAGATGTTGTTCGTCCCCCGGGGAGGGTGTGTCGTGCGCTACGCTGCTTCGGCTGGCCGGGCCCTGCGAGTGGTGAGCTTCCTGGCGGTGCTCGGGTTCCTTACCGTCGCGCTGATCGGTCCCGTCCTGGCCCTCGTCGTCGGCCTGCTCTCCCTGATCGTCAGCCTGCTGCTGGCGGCCGCCCCGTTCGTGGCCGTTGGACTGCTTGTCTGGCTTGTCATCATCAGCGCTTCGCCGGATCGGAACGTGGCCTGGCAGAAGCTCCGGGCTCGCGTCGCCGCCGCCGGCCGCTGGATTGTGGATGTGCCGTTGGCGGCGTGCGTCCGGCTCTGTTCGTGGGGCCTGGGTGTTGGGCGGACGCTGGCGCCGATGGCGGTGCCGGCGGCCCGGCGTGCCGGCGAGGTGGCCCAGCAAGGCGTCGAGGCGGGTGTGGCCTTGGCCGAGCAGGGGGCCCACAAGGCCCGGTCCGCCTTCCAGACGGTGGCCGGCGTGTCGCTGGAGGTGATTGGCGGAGCCGCCGTGGGTACGATCGTGATTTGCCTGGCCGATTCGCGCGTCCCTGGCGGGATTCTTGGCCTGCACATCCTGGGTGGGGCGACCGGCGGGGCTATTCTGGGACTGCTGGTTGGCGCGGCGCGGCTGTCGCTGCGGCCTCAGCGCGGCTAATTAGGCGGGCCGCTCAACACCGAAATCGCGGACGGTGAAGATCGGCCGATAGTCATACTTGGCCAGGCGCTCGCGCCCCCTCCAGGCGATCGACGATACAGGTGACCGCCACCACCTGCCCGCCGACCCGTTCCACTTCAGCGATCGCTTGCAGCACCGATTCGCCGGTGGTGACCACATCCTCAACCACCAGGACGCGATCGCCGGGCCGCAGCACCCCCTCGACGCGCTCCTGGCTGCCGTGCCCCTTGGCCTGCTTGCGGACGAAGAACCCCTCCATCGGCCGGCCCGCCTGGTGATAGCGCATCGCGACCGCCGCCGCGATTGGAATGGCGCCGACCTCCAGCCCGCCGATAGCCTGGACATCGAGATCTTTCGTCAGGTCGTAGAGCACTTCCGCCAGTAGAGCGACGGCTTCGCCGTTGAAGATCGCCTTTTTGCTGTTGATGTAGTAGGAGCTCTCCTTGCCGGATGCGAGCGTGAAGCGGCCAAAGGAGAAGGCGCGGGATCGGAACAGCTCCAGGAGGCGCGAACGGGCATTCTGCGGCATGAGATTCTCGAAGTCATTCCTTCCGGCCAAAAAGCTGGTCGCCGTTCCTTGACCCCCGACGCCATTGCCTGCTAGCCTACAAGCACTATGGCATGGACGGCCACGCTGGGAGCGTCTGTCACGGAGGACTTGCGCTGGTTCGGCGCAAGGCGGGGCGTCTGATCCTCAAGGAGGCCGAGGAGCTGCTCAAGCCTGATCCCCTCGCCGAGACGCGGAACAACAAGGCCCTTCGGCCGAATCCGATGGCACAGCGGGAGCTGCGGCTATCCGGCAAATATCGGATCCTGTACAACGTGGACGCGGGCGCGTAAGTTGTAACGATTGTTGCCATCGGCGAGAAACGCGGCAACAGCCTCATCGTTCGCGGAGAGGAGTTCACGGAACATCATGAAGATCATCCCGCTGAGTGAGGCGAAGGCCCACCTGAATCGCTACGGCAAGCTATGCCAGCAAGAATCGGTGATCGTAACGGTCAACGGACTCCCTGCCTTCCAGCTGTCGCCGCTGACGGAAGAGGACGACGACCTCATCAATCAGTTGCTCCAAGACAATCCCAAGTTCCGGGCGATGCTGGAGGCTCGATTCGGGGAGCGGACCATCACTTGCGCCGAGGCCGCCGAACTTCTCTAAGTCGGGACAGTCGCAGGTTTCAGGCCAGAATCTCCCGAATCGGCTCGCCCCCCTGGTGAATCGCCACCGGCCTCCCGGAGCGATCCGGCACCGTCGTATCCGGATCGATGCCCAGGCACTGGTAGATGGTAGCGCAAATGTCGGCCGGGCTGACCGGGCGGTCCTTGACGTAGGCCGCCTGGGCGTCGGAGGCCCCGCAGATGGTGCCGCCCTTGATGCCGGCCCCGGCGAACATCACCGAATAGCAGAAGGTCCAGTGGTCGCGCCCGCCGCTGCCGTTGACCCGCGGCGTCCGCCCCATCTCGCTCATTACCACCACCAGCGTCTCGTCCAGAAGACCGCGATTGGACAGGTCTTCCATCAGGGCCGTGTAGGTCTGATCCAGGCCGGGGAGCTTGTTTTCCTTCAGGATCGGGAAATTGCGGGTGTGCGTGTCCCAGGCGTCATAGTCGATGGGGATGCGGTCCCAGAACAGGTCCCAGGTCACGTTGACGAACCGCACCCCGGCCTCCACCAGGCGGCGGCCGATGACCGTGCTGTGGCCGAACAGCGTTCGCCCGTAGCGTTCCAGCACGCGCGGGTCTTCATGCTTCAGTTCGAAGGCGGCCCGCACCCGGGACGAGGTGAGCACGTCAAAGGCGCGCTTCTGCGTCCGGTCGTAGCCGCCGACGGCGGGCTGAGCTTCCAGACGACGGCATTCCGCATCCACCTGCCGCAGCAGGTCACGACGATGATCGAGGCGGTCGATTGTCATGTCGGCATCGAAGACGCCGTTGGGCAGCAGCGGCTCGCCGCGGACGGTTTGCGGCCGGCCGGCGGCGGGGGCCGGGCCGTCCTTGTCGCGGTATGGCTGACACTCGGTCGTCAGCGGGTCGAAACGCTTGCCCAGGAAGCCGGCATAGGGGCCAGCCCGCCGGAAGACCTGGCCCCAGCCGAGCCAGCACGGCATGTAGACGTAGGCCGGCAGCTGGCCGGGACGGGTGTTGAGGTACTCACACACGCTCCCCATGCTGGGCGGATCGGTATCGCGCGGATGCTGATCGGGCATCGGCAATGAATACCCGGTGTAGGACGGCAAGCAGTTGTGGCAGCCGGCCTTGTGATTGACCGAGCGGACCACGGCGGCCCGATCCATCCACTTCGCCATCCGCGGCAGATGCTCGCAGACCTGCAGGCCCGGCACGTTGCTGGCGATCGGCTTGAATTCGCCGCGGACCTCGGGCGGGGCGGACGGTTTCATGTCCCACATGTCCTGGGTGGCGGCACCGCCCAGCAGATAGAGCAGCATGACGCTCTTGGCCTTGCCGGGACGGCTGCCACGGACCCGGGCCCGGTCCTCGGCAGCGAACAGGTGGGGCAGGGTGAAGCCGCCGCCCAGCAGCGACAGGGCGCCCGCCTTCAGCGTTTCGCGGCGAGTCAGACCGTCGCAGCAGCGGCGCGGACTGCCCAGCATGGTGATCATGGCGTGGTTCCCCCCCGAAGGTCGGCAGCGGCATGAGGCGTACCATGCCCCGCCCTCAACCCTAAATGATCGCAGGGGGGCGGGCAATGGGAATCGGCGGGGACCGGAGCACGGAGGCGGAGACCGGGAGCAGCCGGCGCTTGAGGAGCCGGGCTGGTTCCCTTATCATGCCAGTAGCCCTCGCTCACAGGAAATGATCGACCGATGGCCTCTGTTGCATCGCTGGTACTGACGCCCGAACTCGACGCCAAGCGCGATCAACTCCTGCACGTGCTGCGGGGTCTGGGCAGCGTGGCGGTGGCGTTCAGTGGCGGGATCGACAGCACGGTCGTTGCCCAGGCGGCTTTCCTGGCCCTGGGGGATCGTGCCGTCGCCGTCACCGCCGACAGCCCCAGCGTGCCGCGGGCCGAAATCGCGGATGCCCAGCGCCTGGCCCGGCAGATCGGCATCCGCCACCAGATCGTTCAAACCGCCGAATTCAGCGATCCGGATTATGTCCGCAACGATGGCACTCGCTGTTACTTCTGCAAGAGCGAGCTATACACGCGGATCGAACGGCTCTTGCCCGAGCTGGGCGTGGCGGTGATCTGCAGCGGGGCGAACCTGGACGACAAGGGCGACTACCGGCCGGGTCTGAAGGCAGCGGCCGAGCACCGGGTCCGCCATCCCTTGCAGGAGGCTGGCTTCACCAAGGCCGACGTCCGCGCCCTGGCCCGCGCCTGGGGCCTGCCGACCTGGGACAAGCCCGCCTCTCCCTGCCTGTCGAGCCGGTTGGCCCCGGGGGTTGCGGTCACGCCGGAACGAACCGCCCGCGTTGAGGCGGCCGAGGAGTACCTGCACGCCCTAGGCTACCGCGACTGCCGGGTGCGCCTGCACGAAGGCGAAGTGGCCCGGATTGAGGTCGAGCCGGAGGGCCTGGCGCGCCTGGCCGATCCGGAAGCGCGATCGGCCCTTGTTCAGCGCTTCAAGGAGCTGGGCTTTGCCTTCGTAACGCTGGACCTGGAAGGCTTCCGCTCGGGAAGCCTGAATGTGCTGGTGAGCGTAGAGAAGATGCGGCTCTACAAGAATGCTTCGGATGCATGACCGCGGTGCGCAGGCAGGGAGGCGGGCTTGGCCGACGTCGATGAAGTGACGCTCTGGCGCGCAGTGCCTCCGGGTAGTCGGGATCCGGCTGGGGAAGTCATTAACGGCTACGCTACCGCCGACTATCCGGGCAACGGGCCATATTTTGCCACCGAACGGTTCGTCGCGGAGGCGTTTGCTTTTTCCTATGGATGCGGTCTTCAAGAACTGGTAGTTCCCCGAGTCTTCTTCGAGGATCTGGTTCTGCGCCGGATTATCCAGCCGGACGGCTATTACCCCCCGGGTCAGTCCTGGCATGTGCCTCCGGGTGGGTTAGCGGAATTCAACGCGGCTATCCTGCAGGGGCCTGCCAACGCCTACTATCCGCTACCCTAGATGGATGGTGCCGACTTTCATGGAAAGGCCGGGGCTATGATTGAAATCGGATCGACAATCGAGGCTGTCGTTACCCGCGTGGAACCTTACGGCATCTTTCTTCGTCGTGGAGAAGAAGAGGTGGTTGTATTGCTGCCCGAGTTCTCCTGGCGACGAGTGAAGAACCTTCGTGAGGTGGTTCACATCGGCGACCATCTGACGGTTGTCGTGCTTCGTTACAACTACAAGGACCGAAAGGTCGTTGCCTCGGTGCGACGATTGCACCAGGAAGAGAACCCGTATCGTGAACTGTCGCGATTGCCGGCCGGAGCAACTCTTGAAGGTACGGTGACATTGATCGCCGGGGATCATCTGACCGTGGAACTGCCCAACGGGGCCTGGGGCTCGCTGCCCAGACTGGCTCTTCCGAACGAAGCACACGTCGGACAAAAGCTAAAGCTCGAAGTGGAGTCTCTGGATGTCGATGAGGGGCGTCTCGCCCTGATGCCGGCCGGCTGCCCAGTCGAAGCAACACCGTGAAGGAGAAGAAGATGACCCCCCTTCCCGCCAACAAGGCCCTGGACTCCTATTTCCTCGACGCCCGCGCCCGGTTGCTTGATCTGGCCGCCATCCTGGACCGCATCGGCCGCGGCGCCGGCGGGGTCGGCGCTGATCCGCGTCTAGTGAAGATTCGGCAAGCGTTGGAGATCCTGGGCGACGAAAGCGGCGGACGGGCGGAACGGGTGCAGAAGCTGTTCTCGCTGGATTACGATCCGAGCTGGGAGCGGCCGCAGCCGCGGTGATTCAGACCCGCCGACTCTTACACAGAAGCCCGACGGGGCCCGCCTGTTTGCGCGTCATCTGCGCGAGGGGGATAGTCGTTACAGCAGAGCCGCACAAGGATCTCCTCGGCGACAATCGCGGTGGCCGAGTCGAACTGATCCCGCCGTACGAGACCGGCATCGACCAATGCATCGACTGCCAAGCCCGCAATCTGTTCGCTCCATCGCTTGACAGGATTATTCGGATCGTCCATTTGCAACCCTCGCTGGCGTATCGGGCTAACTCCCCATCAGTTGCCCCAGAATATACATTTCCAATCCCTCATAATCCCGCTCCGCCCGGTACGCCTCCACCCTCGCCGTGTCCACACCGCGGACAACGTCGAGCAGGCGGTGGAACATTTCCAGGCTATTCGCCAGGTGCTTCGTCTGGTCGCCGGCGCGGGTGGTGCGCATCGGCTTGACGTCCAGGCCGACACAGCCGTCGAACCCGCCTCGCTCCAGGACCCAGACCTGGTTGAACGCCCGCCGCAGGTCCACCGAGCCGAAAACCTTGTCCTGGTCGTATTTCAGGCCGTTCTGGTCGTTGAGGTGGACGCTCCAGAGCTTGCCGTGCCACAGGGCATAGGCCATGTCGTCGGACGGGTCGAGGCCGGCCAGGATGCTGTGGGCTGACTCGATCAGCACGCCGCAGCGCGACGGCTCGACGGTGCGATAGCACAGGGCCAGGAAGTGCCCCGGTGTCGGCAGGTAGGCCTGGTCCATCGGCTCGTTGGGCTTCATCTCCCCCAGGATGCGGATGGTGCGATCGTAGTCCAGCAGGACATTGACGGCATCCAGGATGCGTCCGGCCGCGGTCATCGGGTCCTTGGCCTCGCGGATATAGGTCCCCTCGCGCGCCAGCCAGAGGACGATGTCCTTGCAGCCGACGCCATTGGCGATGTCGATGGCCCGCTTGCTCCGCTCGATGGCGTACTTGCGCTCGGAGGCGCTGTTCGAGGTGAAGCCGCCGTCGATGGTCCGCGGGTGCTCCCAGAGGCGCGGGGCCACAAATTCGCAGAACAGCCCCTCCCCCTCCAGCACCTTCTTCACCCGGGCCGCCGTGCGCGCCAGCGTCTGCGGATCGGCGTCGATCTGGTCGGGGGGAACAACATCGTCATCGTGGAACTGGACGCCGTCGAAGCCGAGTTTCTTGTACTCGCGGATCTTGGCGGCGAAGGCCACTTCCTTGCGGACGGGCGGGCCGAACGGGTCGGCCCCGGTGCTGATGTTCCACGGGCCGAAGGTGAAGCGGTAAGTCCGATTGTTCGCGGCGGGGGGCATTCAAGTTTTCTCCGGGGCGTGCCGATAAAAGGAGCTAATTGGATTACGCGGGTTCTTTCCCCGCCCTGTTGGCCCGACGCGCCAGCGAGGGTATAAAACGCCCCGCTGGCGGGTCGGGCTAACAGAATCAAGGCCCTCAGGTGAAGGCGGATCGTTCCGTGGAGCGTCTCACAATCACGTGCGTCAGTTGCGGTCATGTCTGGACGGTTCCCCACACGTTTTCTATTTACGAGCAACAGGCCGTCGAGTCCTGTCCCTGCCCCGACTGCGGCGCCTACACGCTGTGCTGCCACGACGCGCTGGAGCCGGAGTTCCTGGCGGGAACGCGGCGACGATCGCCAGTAGCCAGCCTGCGATGAGCGACCGGCCGGGGCCTCCTCTTGCGGAAAGGCTCCGCCATGCGTCACGCCGTCGTCATCGAAGCGGTTCGCACTCCCATCGGCCGGGCTCACGCCGACAAGGGCATCTTCCGCGATACCCGGGCCGACGATCTGTCGGCCGAACTGATGCGCGCCCTGCTCGAGCGCAGCGGCCTGCCGCCGACCGAGGTCGAGGATATCCACTGGGGCTGCGTCAAGCAGGAGCGCGAGCAGGGGTACAACATCGCTCGCCTGGCCGGGCTCATCGCCGGCCTGCCAGTCGAGGTCGGCGGGGCCACGGTCAATCGGCTGTGCGGGTCGTCGCTGCAAGCGCTGCACCAGGCGGCCCAGAGTATTGCCGCCGGCTGCGAGGACGTGCAGATTGCCGGGGGCGTCGAGCACATGCATCACCTCCCGATGGAATCCGGCTTCGATCCCAGCCCGCACCTCTTCTTTCGCCATAGCCCCGCCGTGCTCCAGATGGCCCTGACGGCGGAAAACTTGGCGCTGCGGTATCGCATTGGCCGCAAGGAACAGGACGAGCTCGCCCTGCGCAGTCACCGCCTGGCGGCCGCCGCCACCGACAGCGGCGCCTTCGCCCGCGAGATCGCGCCGACCTGGGGCCGCGATGAGGAAGGACGTTCGCAAGACCATCGCCGTGGACCAGGGCATACGCCGCGATACCAGCCTTGAGGCGCTGTCCGCCCTGAAACCGGCCTTCATGCCCGACGGAGGCACGGTGACAGCGGGCAACGCCAGCCAGATCAGCGTCGGCGCCGCCGCCCTGCTCGTCATGTCCGAGGAACGGGCGAAGGAGCTGGGACTGAAGCCAAAAGTCCGCATCCGCGCGATGGCGGTGGCCGGCGTTGACCCGTCGGTCATGGGCATCGGCCCGGTGCCGGCGGTCCACAAGGTCTTGCAGCGGGCCAAGCTGACCCTGGCCGACATTGACCTGATCGAGCTGAACGAGGCCTTCGCCGCCCAGGCCCTGGCGGTGATGAAGCTCCTCAAGCTCGATCCGGACCGGGTCAACATTCGCGGTGGAGCCATCGCCCTGGGCCATCCCCTGGGGTGCAGCGGCGCCCGCATTGCGACGACGCTGATTCACGCCATGAGGGATCGCAAAGCCCGCCTGGGGCTGGCGACGATGTGCATCGGGGCGGGGCAGGGGATCGCGACGGTGTTCGAGGCCGTGTGAACAACCGGTCTCGGACGTTCAGATCCCGTACAGCTCCTCGTATTTCCGGCGAAGCCCTTCCACCAGCGGCCCGTGGTGGGGAGGCGATCCGGTGACTTTCTCGATCAGTCGCCGGGCCGAGGTGCGTCCGCCCTGCTGGTAGACTTGTTCGCGCAGCCAGCGCAGCAGGCCGCCAAAGTCGCCGCGGGCAAAGGCCTCGTCGAGGTCGCCGAGCTGTTCCCGGGCCCGGGCCAGGAGCTGAGCCGCGAAGATGTTCCCGAGCGTGTAGGTGGGAAAATAGCCGAACATCCCCGCCGCCCAATGACCGTCTTGCAGGCACCCCTGCGCGTCGTCGGCCGGCACCACGCCGAGGTAATGCCGGTAGGCTTCCTGCCAGGCACCGGGGAGATCGGCAGGCGCAAGTCGCCGGCGAGGAGCGCCCGCTCCAGCTCGAAACGGATCAAGACGTGCAGGTTGTACGTCACCTCGTCGGCCCCAACCCGGATCAAAGTCGGCTTGACGGCGTTGATCGCAGAATGGAAATGGTCGAGACCCACATCGCCGAGC
The DNA here is from genome assembly GCA_963827935.1 of uncultured Planctomycetota bacterium. GTDB lineage: Bacteria > Planctomycetota > Planctomycetia > Gemmatales > Gemmataceae > DATFNV01. Next base: position 482,179 of record CAWHCN010000013.1, read on the forward strand.
GCGCTGGGAAAGGCCGCCTGGGCTCTGGGGAAAAAGTGCTGCCAGAAGGCCCAACTGCGGCCGACGGCGTTTTCCCACAGCCGGGCCTGCGATTCGTGCAACCCCAGCGACAACACCTCGCCCCGAGGCGTGCCGTGGTGCTCGATCGGCAGTCCCTGCTCGTACAGGCCGTGGCCCACCTCGTGCAAGAGGCCGAAGAAGCCGTCGCTGAAGTTGTGTTCGGCGAAGCGCGTCGTGATGCGACAATCGCCGGGACCGATGGTGCTGAAGAAGGGATGCGTCGTCGTGTCGAGGCGTCCACGGCGGAAGTCGAAACCGACCGCGGCTCCCACCGCCTCGCCGAAGGCGCGCTGCTGCGCAACCGGGTAAGCGCGGTTCAGAAATGTCGTGTCGGGAGGGGGGCGATCGTAGGCGATGGCGTTCACCAGCGGCAGTAGTTCGCAGCGCAGCGCGTCGAACAGGACGGCCAGATCGTCACCGCGTACCCCCGGTTCGTAACCGTCGAGCAGCGCGTCGTAGAGGTCGGGAGTAAGATCGAGCGCTTCGGCCTCGCGCCGCTTCAGCTGGATAATCTTCTCCAGCCAGGGACGGAAGCGACGAAAGTCGGCGGCCCGGCGTGCCGCGGCCCATTCCCGTTCCGCCAGCGACGTGATGCGGGCCAGTTCCTCGACCAGCTCGCGCGGCAGGTGCGTTTGTCGCTCATGGCTCCGCCGGATTTCGCGGACGTTCACCGCCTCGTCCGATTCCGGATCGGCGACGAGCGCCGAGCCCTCGACCGCGGCAAAGAGGTCGCCGAGCCGCGGGTCGGTGGCCCGTTCGTGCTGCAAGCCGGCGAGGAGGGCGAGCTGCGCGGCTCGGTGCTCCGCCCCGGCCGGAGGCATGTAGGTGTCCTCGTCCCACGCCAGCAGTTCTGCGCACGACGCCAGGAGCGAGTGCTCCTTCGTCCGCCGGATCAACTCTGCGTAGGCGAGTTCGGGTCGCATCGGTCCTCGGGTGGTCTGGGCCTCTTGCCAAATTCAAGGGAGATAAAGCCGCCCCGCGCCGCGGATATTGTCGGCATAGAGCACGAAATCGAGGAGCTTTTCCACGACTCGGTCGAGGAAGGCCGAGCTGTGGTAGACGCGATCCGGCAGAGGGAGCGTGAATACGGGCAGGCTGGTAGGCGTTCCTTCGCGGCGAAGCGTTGCTTCAAGCGAGTCCTCGGATTCTTCGTTGCGATTGCTGGTTAGCAGGTAGTAACCCTGTGCCTGGCAGAATCGCCAGACAATATCGTCGGGCGACGCGGGGTCGAGGCCGACCTCGCGGAAATTTCGGAAGGTCACGTCCAGGGGGACCGTGAAGTCGCGCCACTCCGGAGTCTGCATCCGCATCCAAATGTGCCGCGCCCTGCCCTTCGATGTTCGCGTCAATCAGGATGACCGGCACCGTTTTTCTCCGCCATCTTCCGCTCCATTTTCTCCTTGAGACGGGCCACACGCTCTTCAGTGGTCAGGTTTTCGTCGCTTTCGGCAAAAATCCCGCCCCGCGCACGCTGCGCCTCCATGCCACGCTTGTGGAACTCCTCCACCCGGCGGTCTTTTTCTACTAATTCATCGTGATGTACGTTGACGTACTCGACAACGGCGTCGAACTGCTCGCGCGTCATGCTCGGCATGATTCGGTGGATGAAGTCGAAGTCGTAGCCGCGGTGAAGGTAGTAGAAGACATCCATTACCGTCAGCCGATGCCCTTCGATCTGCGGGCCGCGGCCAAGATCGACGATCCGGATCACGGTTGCTGCTCCTCCGACTGGGATTGGGCTTCCTGCGGTTCCTCGGGCCTCTGCTCACGCCGTCTCGTGCGATGGTAACGCCGTCAGGAAGAGCCGGCAAGAGCACGGTGCTTCTTCCTCTTTCCCTGACGCCAGCCAGCCGCTTGCAGCTCCGCCGTTCGCCTGCCATAGTATGTCATCGCCGACCATTCCCCCTGGAGCCATCCCCCCCATGCTGACCCCCGCCGAAGAACTGGGGCTAAGCGGCCTGAGCCTGGCCGGCCGGGTGCGCCAGGCATTTCACAGGCTCCCCGAGCCGGCCGTCGTCGATCTCATCCGGCGGATGCGCGACGAGGCTTTTCGCCGCCACCTCATCTACCTGCGCGACGGCACGCCGGACGCCATCCACGTCCTCCCCAGCCCGCTCACCGTGCTGCCCGATCAGCTTGCCTACATCCATTACGTATCGCTCACGATCCTGAACGCCCTGAAGCGCTTGCCCGATCTGTACATGCAAGACTTCGCCGTGCGCGAGGTGCTGCGGCTGTCGCCGGGGGAAGAGGACTGGGTGTGGAAGTGCTGGGGGCCCGGGCAGCGCGAGAATAACCCGGTGTTCGGCCGGCTGGACGCCATGATCGACTTCACCAGCCCCATGTGGAAGGACACGCTGCGCTTCGTCGAGCCGAACCTGAGCGGGATCGGCGGGCTGCACCTGGTGCCGACCGCCGACGCCATCGTGGCCGACGTCGTCGTGCCGGCCTTGCAGCAACAGGATCCTCAGTTGCGGCTCGAAGTCGGCAAGGACATCCGCGAACTTCTCATGCAGGAAGTGATCGACCAACTCGAAGCCCTTGGCCGGCGCGGACGCAACGTCTGCTTCGTCGAGCCGAAGTACGCTGGCGTTGGGCCGGACGAGCAGGAGGCGCTGGCCCAGTATTTTCACGAGCGCCACGGCCTAAAGGTCATGCACGCCGATCCCAGCGAACTGACGCTGCGCGACGGCGAGGTCTACTACGACGGCCAGGTCGTCGATCTCGCTTATCGCGATTATGCCGTCTACGACTTGCTCGAAATCGAGGATGAGGAGAAGGTGAACGTCGAGCCGATGCGGACGCTGTTCAAGCAGAACCGGGTGATCTCGTCGATCAGCGCCGAGATGGACCAGAAGAGCTGCTGGGAAGTGTTGACCGACCCGGAGCTGGTGCAGAAGTATTTCAGTGCCGAAGAGCGCCAGGTCTTCCGCCGGCACATCCTGTGGACGCGTATCCTGTCAGACCGCCGGACAGCGCTGCCGGACGGCACCACGGGGGACCTGATCGCTTATGCCCGCAAGGAGCGTGAGGCCCTGGTGCTCAAGCCGAACCGCTCCTATGGCGGCGAGGGCGTGGTCATCGGCCCATCGCTGTCGCAGGAAGATTGGGAGCAGAAGATCGACAAGGCGCTGGCCGACAAGGAGGCGCTGGGTGGTGCAGGCGTTGGCGAACATCCCGGTTTACCTGTTCCCGGTGGTCGGGCCGGACGGCAAGGTCAAGGTCGAGCCGTTCTACACTGTGATGGGCTTCGCGCCGAGCAAGTACGGGCTGGCGATCCTGGGGCGAGCGTCGCAGAAGCAGGTGGTCAACGTGGCGCAGCGCGGCGGTATGTGTGTGGTAATGATCGGCCGGCCGCCGGGGCGTCTGGTGGGGCCTGGATGAAACCACAAGGGACACAAAGGACACAAAGACAGAATCTGGGGTCTTCTTTGTGCCCTTTGTGCCCTTTGTGGTTTGTTCTGCGACCTTCACAGCGCCCGCGCGACCTGGGCCGCCAGGTGGGAGTTGGCCACGATCAGGGCCTGATTGGCGGCCAGGCTCCGACCGCCAGTGATCTCGGCGAGCCGTGCCAGCAGGAAGGGCGTCACGCTCGGTCCGGACACGCTCTGGGCCGCCGCTTGCCGTTCGGCCTCGGCCAATGCCAGGGCAAACTCGGCGGGATCCAGGGACGAGTCGGCGTCGATGGGCTGGGCCAGCACCAGGCCGGCGCCGCCAAGCGTCCAGTGGGCCCAACACAGTTCCGCTGCCGCTTCCGGGGTTTCCACACGCGCGGCCAACGGCAATCCGCTGGACCGGACGTAGAAGGCCGGGAACTCATCGCAGCCGTAGCCGATGACCGGTACCCGCTGAGTCTCCAGGTATTCCAGCGTGGCCGGCAGATCGAGGATGCTCTTGGCCCCGGCACAGACAACCACGACCGGCGTGTGGGCCAGCTCGGTCAGGTCGGCAGACACGTCCCAGGTCTGGGCCGCGCCCCGGTGGACGCCGCCGATGCCGCCCGTCGCGAAGACGCGGATGCCGGCGCGATGGGCCAGCCGCATGGTGGCGGCCACCGTCGTTCCCGCTGTATGCTTGAGCGTGATGGCGGCCGCCAGGTCACGGCTGCTCGCCTTCTGCACCCCATCGGCCAGCGCAAGGGCTTGCAAGCCCTCTCTGTTGAGCCCAATTGTGGGGATACCGCGCAGCACCGCGATGGTCGCGGGCACGGCTCGTTCCCGGCGCACCGCCTCCTCCGCCAACTGTGCTGTTTCCAGGTTCAGCGGCCGCGGCAGGCCGTGCGTGATCAAGGTCGATTCCAGCGCCACAACCGGCCTGCCATCGGCCAGAGCCTTGGCGACCTCCGGCCGCACATCCAGGAGTTCGCCTGGCATGGTCACCTCGCGTCGGCCAGGGCCGCATAGTCGATGGGCCGATTCTTATCCACGCGGGGCAGATCGAGCGGCACCACCTCCGGATACTTCTGGGCGGCCCCCGTGTTGAAGACGACGACTTCCTCATCCGGTCCAATCCGGCCGGTCTTCACCAGCGTTTCGAGGCAATCGAAGCAAACCGCTGTTTCCGGACAGATAGCGATCCCTTCGCGGCTGGCAACGCGGCGCATCCACTCCGTGATGCGTTTCTCCTGCCCGGCGATGGCAAGTCCGCCACTGGCACGGATGGCGTCGAGCATCATGAAATCGCCAACCGCCGCCGGCACGCGCAAGCCGCTGGCGATGGTGTGGGCATTCGGGAACGGCTCGGCGAAGCGCTGCCCCGATTCGAAGGCGCGGACGATCGGGGCGCACCCTTCGCTTTGGCAAGAGATGAGGCGCGGCAGCCCCGTACTCTCTCCTGGCCCCGGTACCCCGGGGAGAGGGGTCGGGGGCGAGGGGTTGTGTGCGCGCGCGTGCGCAGTGCAATCCATTCTCCCCACCCCCAACCCTTCTGCCCGGGGTACCGGAGCGAGAGGAGAAGAGCGGAGCCAGCCGAGTTCACGCAGTTCCGCGAACGCCTTCCACATGCCGATCAGCCCCGTGCCGCCGCCGGTCGGGTAGAGGATGACATCCGGCAGCCGCCAGCCGAGCTGTTCCGCCAGCTCCAGCCCCATTGTCTTCTTGCCTTCCAGGCGATACGGCTCCTTAAGGGTGGACATGTCGAACCAGCCGAGGCCGCTCGGTCCCCTCCCGGACGATGCGGCCACAATCGGTGATGAGGCCGTTGACCAGGAAGACGCGGCCGCCGGCCAGGTGGGCCTCGACCTGGTTGATGCGCGGCGTGTCGTCCGGCATGAAGACGAACGCTTCCATGCCGGCCCGCGCCGCGTAGGCTGCCAGCGCCCCACCGGCATTGCCCGCCGTGGGGATTGCCAGCCTGGTCAGGCCGAAGTGCTTCGCCAGGCTGACGGCCGTCGTCATGCCGCGGCTCTTGAAACTGCCCGTCGGCAACTGCGATTCGTCCTTGACGAACAGGCGCGACAGGCCGAGTTCCCGGCCCAGGCGCGGGCAGGGCAAGAGCGGTGTCATCCCCTCGCCGAGCGTGACCGGCTCCTCGTCGAACGGCAGCGGCAGCAGCTCGCGATAGCGCCACAGCGACGGCGGCCGGGTCGCGATTTCGGCCGGTGTGACGGCGTTGCGGACGGCGGCCAGATCGTACCGCACCCAGAGCGGCCGGCCCTGGTGGACAGTCTGGACCTGATCGGCCGGCAGCCGGGTGCCGTCGAGGGCGCTTTCGAGATGCGTGACGTAGTGGTTCATGATGGGGTCAGGGTATGGATTGGGGTGGCGATTGCGCAGCCGGCCGGCTTGATCCGTCGCATCTCTATCCACGCCCTTCCCGCTCGCCCCGACGCCTCCTCCCCGGTACAATGCCCTGAATACTCCTCGCGCCCGGCCGTCTAGTTTTAGGGAGACTCTGCCGCAATGGCTGCCTTTACCGCTTCTTGCCCTTCGATGCCCAGCGACGAGCAGTTGCTCGCCTGCTTTGCGTCCGGGCGGCGCGAGGCGCTGGAGGAGCTGTTTCGGCGGTATCGAGCGCCGGCTTACCGGGTCGCACACCGACTGCTCAGCCACGAGGCCGATGCCCTGGATGCCGTTCAGGAAGGCTTCGTCAAGGCGCTCACCCATCTGGATGGTTTCCGGGGCCATAGCTCGTTCAAGACCTGGCTGCTGCGCGTGGTCAGCAACGCGGCCCTCGACCTGGGGCGGCAACGTGGGCGGCGCGAAACAGTCCGGCTGCCCGGCGATGGCCACACCGACAGCGATGGCGGACCGGCCGTGGCCGAAAACCCGACACGCCGGCTCGAACAGGCCGACCGCCGCCGCCTGCTGGACGAGGCCTTGGCCACGCTGCCCGAGGCCCAACGGCGGACCTTTGTGTTGCACGCCGAGGGCGGACTCAGTTACCGCGAGGTGGCCGAGACGCTCGGCATCTCCATCGGCACGGTCATCAGCCGCCTGTACTACACCCGCCTGAAGCTGCGGGCCTTCCTGGCCGAAAGGACGGGGAGCCTATGAGCATTCACGACCGCGATCCCCTGCCGCCTGAGCTGCTGGCCGCTTATGTCGACGGCGAATTGCCGCCCGCGGAGGTGCGCCGGGTCGAGGCCTGGCTGGCCCATGCGTACCAGAAGCGCAGGCTGACGTGGAGGCTCAGCGCCGCCTGGCCCGCCAGTTCGACGAAACCACCACACCGCTCCCCGGCGACGAGCAGTGGGCCGACGTGCTGAGCCGGGTCGAGAGCGAGCTGGCGCTGCCGCGGGCGCGGTCTCGCCGGGTGCTGATTGGTCTGGCCGCAATCGCGGCCGCGGCCGTCGTGCTGCTGGCGCTGGCGCTCAGGCGTCCGCCGGCCGGGCCGCCCACGCCGCACGATGGCCCGGGTGAAGAGCCCTGGCCGGTCGCCTCGGCCGACGATGTCCTGATCCTCAGCATGGACGACCGCGACCGGGGAACGCTTGTCGTCGGCGAGCCGCCGGTCAATGAGTCGCTGGTGCTGATGGGCGAAGACGAGATTCAGGTGAATAGTGTGCAGCCGGACGGCCAGGGTCGGCGCGGCCAGCTTTACGTGTCGAAGGATTCCGGCATTCCCATGATGATCATGCCGCAAGGTGCGGATCCCGATGAGGATCCCTGAGCGGCCTAACAAAAAGGAACGCCCTCGGCAGCCCCGGGGGCTTGGCGTGCCATGTGTCGTCCACTGCTTTGGTTCGTGCCGTTGACTCTCCTGGTTGCGCTAGCCGGCCGGTGCTTCGCCGCGCCCCCCACGCCTCCCGCCTCCGAAGAGCGGGTCAACATCACCGTGGCCGTCATCCTGGCCAACGCCGACGGCAAGGTGGATGAGAAGCTCAAATGCGTGGCCAAGGAAGTTCGCAAGACCCATCCCAAGCTGACCGGTTTCCACCTCGGCACAATGACCACGCTGCCGGTCACCCTGGGCACCACCGAGAAGTTCAAGCTCGAAGACGGCCAGGAAGCCCTGATCTCCGTCAAGCACTGCACCGCCTGCCCGGGCCGCTTCTGCCTGGACATCAAATCGAAGGCCCTGGTCGGCGAAATGAACTACAGCTCGGTCTGCGGCAAGTACTTCCCCCTGGTGACCGAGTACAAGACGAAGGAGCATGGCGATCAGCTAATTATCGTCTTCAAGGTCGAATCCTGCGCGGGGAAGGAAAAGGAGAAGGAGAAGAGGTAGCACAAAAAACCCGGCAGCTGACGCAGCCGGTTCGCCAACCTGGGCGAACCGGCTGCGTCAGCTGCCGGGTTTGTCTCCCGTCCGCAGCCGCGCCATCACCACGCGAATTTGTTCATACGGCACCTTCTCTCCCAGCGCCATGTAGATCGGCTTCATTGCTGCGGTGCCGAAATGCTGCGCCGCCGTCCGCACCTGGGCCAGCACCTCGTCAGACACCCAGGGGGCCAGGGAGCGCGGTTTCTCCTCGCGGATGAAATGCTCCAGGTAGCCGCTGACCGTGCTCGGCGCCCGGCCCGTCTGCCGAACGACCTCGTCCAATGATGCCCCGGTGCGGAAGAGGATGAAGGCTTGCTCGCGCGTCGATCCCGGTTCCGGCGGGCCGCGCTCCGCCGGAGGAGCGCACCCGCGGGCTGGCACTGGCCGGTTCGCGGCTCAACCCGCTCTGGCGACAATGCTCGTCGATCAGCTCGAAGAAGCTTTGGCCGAAGTCGCGCATCTTGGCATCGCCCATGCCGGTGACCAGGCGCATGCGCTCCAGGCTGGCCGGCCGCAGCCGGGCCATCTCGCGCAGGCTCATGTCGTTGAAGACCACGTACGGCGGCCAGCCGCGCTCGTCGGCCAAGCGCTGCGCAGCTCGCGCAGGGCGTCGAACAGCGGTCGGTCCACTCCCTCCCAGGAGACATCGTCGGTCGTGGCCCGCTGCGTTTTTTCCTTGCAGAGCCAGCTGCACCAGCCGCACCTCCCGCTCGCCGCGCATCACCTGCCACGAGCCAGGGTTCAACTTCAGGATCGGATACTCGTCGCCCACCTGCAACAGCACGCCCTGGCCGATCAGCTGATAAACGAAATCGCGAATGGCCGGTTTGCTGTGTTCCTTCAGAAGACCGTAGGTGCTCAGCTGGTCGTGGCCGCGCTTGCGCACGTTCTCGATGTTCTCGCCGCGGAGCACGCTGCTGACATGGCCGATGCCGAACCCCTCCTTGACCCGAGCCACGCACGACAGGATTTTCTGGGCCACAATTCGCGCTTCCGGGATCGGCTCGGTGTCGCCCAGGCAGACATCGCACGTTCGGCTGCACTGGCCGGGTTCGTAGCCCTGGCCAAAGTATTCCACCAGGGCCCGGTGCCGGCAGACGGCGCCGCGGCAGTAGCGGTCCATGTGATCCAGGTGCTGGAGGGCCGCGGCCAGGAACTCCGGGCTGGCCCCCGCTTCCCGGGCCGACTTCTCGGTCAAGCCGCGCCACTGGTACGTGTCGCCGCCGGAGTAAAGCAGCACGCACTCGGCATCGAGGCCGTCGCGCCCGGCCCGGCCGGTCTCCTGCTGATAGTGCTCCACCGACTTGGGCATCCGGGCATGCAGCACAAAGCGGATATTGGAACGGTCAATCCCCATCCCGAAGGCGACGGTGGCCACCACCACGTCGCACTCTTCCTGGATGAAGGCTTCTTGCGTCCGCCGTCGTTCGTCCTGCGGCAGGCCGGCGTGATAGGCCGCGGCCTTGAGGCCCTGCCGCTTGAGCGATGCCGCCAGGTCGTCCACCTCGCGGCGGGTGATGCAATAGACGATGCCGCCCTCGTTGGGATGCCGTTCGATGACTTCGAGGACCTGCTTGACCTCGTTTTGCCGGGGCAGGACGCGGTAGGTCAGGTTGGGCCGATCGAAGTTGCCGACCAGCACCTCCGGATTGCGCAACGACAGCTGCTTGCAGATGTCCCGCCGAACGTGCTCGGTGGCCGTGGCGGTGTAGCCGTGCAGGGCCGCGTTGGGAAACTGCTCGCGCAGCCGGCTGAGCTGGCGATATTCGGGGCGAAAATCGTGCCCCCAGTGGCTGATGCAATGCGCCTCGTCGATGGCGAAGCAGCGCACGTCGAGATCGCGGATCAGCGTGCAGAAGTCGGTGTTCACGAGCCGTTCCGGCGAGACGAAGACGAGGCGCACGGCCCCGTCGCGCACGTCCTGCTGATGGATGAAGCGCTCGGCCGCCGACTGCGAGCTATCGAGCTGCACCGCCGCCACGCCGCACCCCTTGAGCCCGTCCACCTGGTCCTTCATGAGGGCGATGAGCGGTGAGACGACAACGGTGGTCCCGCCGCGAAAAACGGCCGGCGCCTGGTAGCACAGCGACTTGCCGCCGCCGGTCGGCAGGACGACCAGCGAATCGCGCTGGTCCAGCACGGCCCGCATCGCCTGCTCCTGAAGCGGACGCAGGGCGCTGAAGCCCCAGTGATGCTTGATGACCTGGAGAAGTTGATCCATCATGTGTGAGCGCCCGTACAGGGAACGCGGGATGGGGATATAGTAGCCGATGGACGGAGGGGAGGGGAGGGGTAACGGTGCTGGACGGGCAGATCGCGGCATGGTAGCTTCAGGCGCAACGCCAGTAGAAGCAACCCAGTCCAATCGACACCGATGAAAGCGAGATCACCATGGCAACCTGGGATCAAGGCAGATTCTTCGCGGCACTCAAGCGTTGGGGGGATAGTGACGCGATGAGTGGCGCACGCCGCTTACTTACCGCCGTGGAGGGGGCGTACACCGTGAAGGATGGTGACGGCACCAAGTGGGTAACTATCTACGCCTGCATTCAGCATCGTGGTGAGGAGCGTAAGCTATTCGAGATTCACACTGGTAGGACCGCGAAACCCAAGGGGGGCTTCGTCCTACTGGCTTCATATCTATGGCCTGTAGAATGGCCCGAATCGCCGTTCGTGAGACAGGACTTGCGAATGGAGTTTATCAAGAAACTGAACAGTCTGCGGCTGAAAAAGCAAGTCTCTCCTCAGGCCGTTCGAGACCGCCCGCGGTTAGCGCTTGAATGTTCAATGATGACCAAATGCTCAACACGTTCATGGATGTCCATAGGTGGATTGCTCAGCAAATAAGGGCTTCGTGATGGCTTCGTGATCATTTCATCTGCGGTGGATTTGGTTCTGGGGAAGGAATGACGCCCATGCCGGCATCAGACCGCCCGCTGCCGTTGCTGACGCTCGAGGATCTGGCGACTCGGTTTCCGCACATCCCGCCGGAATGTGGCGTCGCGCTCGCCCAATCCGCCGTCCTGTGTCTGGAAGGACAAGGCCACGAGACCGGCGTCCTCCTAAACGTTCAAGGCTCGTTCGTCACGACGTTTCGCATCGGCTGGTCAACGGATGTTTCCGAAGCGATGCGGCGGTACTGGAATGACCCGGAGGAGACGGCCGAGCAAGGGGCGTATGCCATCGCCCTGTTGTTACTCCGCTCCCTTGCCGGGCTGACTGTCTGGGAGAGGTCGCGCAAAGGAACTGGCTTTGACTGGTGGCTCGCGCCGAGGATAATCTGTTCCAGGCCACCGCTCGTCTGGAGGTCTCCGGCATCATGCGCGGCAGCGTCCGGCGAATGAACGAGCGGATGAAGGCGAGGATCGCCCAGACCGAGCGCTCCGACCCATCCGGCCTGACGGCCTACGTGGTCGTCGTCGAGTTCAGCGCCCCGCGTGCCAAGGTAATACGGCGATGAATCCAGAGATGGGCGAGATGAAGGAATTGCACCACGAGGCAATGCGCCTCGCCGATCAGGCGGATCACCTGCGCCGCCTGGGAGACCTGGAGGCCTCCCGAAGACATCTGGCGCTGGCCTTGGAGCAAGAGCGGCAAGCCGCTGCATTGACTACGGTAGACCTGGCACTGGAGCCGACGCGCGCGGTGCTGCATCGCAGTGCCGCTACCCTGGCCTTCCAGTGCGGCGATTACCGCGAGGCCGAGCGCCTGATCGCAGTGGCCCTAGGAGGGAACCCGCCGGAGACGATTGCCGAGGAATTGCGGGACTTGCTGGAACAGGTGTACTTCGAGCGCCCCCGCAAGCAGCGGCGCCGGACCATCCCTACGTCCGGCAGCTCATGACGCCAAAGACGGGCCGATCTCTCACGACTTGCCCTGCTGCTTACGGAGTTGCTTCTCCAGCTCGCGGATGCGTTTCTCGGCTTCGGCCCGTTCCGTGGCAGCCTTGCGCGCCCGACTTTCAGCCCGCTTGGCCTTGGCCTCCGCCTTCATCCGCGCCTCAGTCTCTTCCTCGATCCGCGCCCTGGCCGCGTGCATATCCTTCTGGAAATCCTCCAGGTCGGCCAATCGCTCGCCGGTGGCCACGTCGTACAGCCAGGTCAAGCCGTCCTCGATGCCGATGAGCAAGGGAACCGGCACCAAACTCAGGCGCCCCTGGGGATCGAGGTCGAGCATTTTCCAGCCGGTCCGCATGCGGCGACGGGCAATGATCCTGGCGGGCCGGTCCCCCTTGGGCCCGCGGTCCACGATGATATACAGCGGGATGCCGGCGCGGTGGTACAGGCCGGCCTTGGCGCCCACGTCCACTCGCCGCGTGGTCGGCGAGGCGATCTCGATGGCCAGCACGATGACGCCGCCATCGACCTTGAGCCGGTAGGTGCCCGGCTGGGTCCACCCGGGCGCGTCGAAAAGCACCAGGATGTCCGGGCCGAGCGGCTGCAAGCCGGGGACGCCGAAGTCTACGCGGTTATCGCCGAGGACAACGACCGACTCATCGCCTTTCTCCTTGTAATAGCCGCGCAGGTTGAAGAGGCAGTAACCGAAATCGCGGGTGTGCGGCGGCTTCTGCACGATCCAGTCCCCTTCCTCCGGGTACAGCAGGTCTTCCTCCGTCAACGGAACCTCGTCGTATGCTTCCGTGCCATCCGCTTGCACCCGTCGCACATAGCGGTAGCCGATGAACGAATCGTCGTCGATTGGCCGGGCCAGCAGCTCCGGCCGAATCAGCTGGTTCATGAGCGTGACTCCCGCAAGGTCCATCACCAGCGCGAGTATAGCAACTCGCCCTCCGTCCCGGCAGCGCCTTCTCACCCCGCCAGTGCCCGTAGCAACTCCATCGCCACCGCCTGTGGATCGTCCGCCGCGCAGATCGCCTGGCTGACCGCGACACGCCGCGCGCCGGCCGCCGCCGCCACCGCGATGGTCGTCGTCGTCACCCCGCCGATGACAAAGGCCGGCAGCGTCGTCTCGGCTGTCGCCTGGCGCACGAAATCCAGCCCCGCCAGCTCCGCAAAGTCCTTGGTGCCCGAGGCGAACGTCGGGCCGATGCCGACGTAGCTGGCGCCGTCCAGGAGCGCCTGCCGCAGTTGGTCCAGGTTGTGCGTGCTGACGCCGATGAGAGCGTCGGGGCCCAGGATGCGGCGGGCTTCTTTGATCGGCAGATCGTCCTGGCCCAGGTGGACGCCGTCGGCCTCGACCAGGCGGGCGAGGTCCGGCCGATCGTTCACGATGAAGAGGGCGCCGGCCTGGCGCGTCCAGCGGCGGACATCTCCCGCCAAATGCAGCAACTCGCGGTCACTGCGCTCCTTTTCGCGGAGCTGGAAGATGGTCGCCCCGCCGGCGGCGGCCTCGGCGATGGTCCAGTCGAGGGCGGCGGCACAGCGGGACCGTGTCAGCAGGACCTGAAGGCGGGCGCCGGCCAGGCGCTGGCGGGCGTCGGCGCCCAGCAAGACAGCCCGCTCCAGCGTGTAGCTCCGGTAGCGCAGTCCCTCGATGCGGCGGCCCAGGTCGGGGTCGTGCAGCTTGCCGACTTCCTCCAACGAGCGCAGCGCCTCCTGTAGTCGCTTCAGGTTGACCAAGGCGACTTCGCGGAGCGACTGGCGAGAGCCTTCGTCTTCGGTTGAGATCGTGGTGCCAACATCGCGGAGCGTCTCGCGGGCCTCCAGCAGCCGGCCGGCGGGTAGCGTGGCCAGGGCGGCGGTCAGGTCGTGACGGAGCCGTTTCAGCTCGCCGCTGAGGAAGGCGTCGTCCAGGGCGAAGCGGCAGTAATCCTCCACCACGCGCAGAGCCTCCCGGGCCCTGTTTGCGGCGGCGTCGAGGACGCGGGCGGCGTCGATTTGCTCCGTCGGCTCCACCAGGTGCAAGGGCTCGTCCAGCCTGATCGGCGGCTTGCGCTGGGCCAGGAGGGAGTCTTCCAGCCGTGCGAAGATCAATCCTAGCGCCTCCAGGGCCCGCCGCAGTTCCGGCTCCTCCCGCAACAGGACCAGTAGCAGCGTATCGCCGGTGACGATCCGTTCCAGGTACACCTCGCCGGCCAACTCCCTCGCTTGCTCGAAGAGCGGACCCAGGTCCCGGGCGGCGGACGGGATCGCTCCGGCGTCCAGGGCCGTGCGGGCGCTGGCGGGATCGAGACCGGACTGGCGCAGGAGGGTGGCGGCGCGTCCCTCTTCCTCGGCTAGCAGGGTGGAGACGAAATGGATCGCCTGCACGTCGGGGATGCCATGCTGGCGGGCCAGGGCTCGGGCCTCGGTGACGGCGCGTTGGACGGCGGGGGTCAGTTCGGGAAGCATGGTGGTGTTTCGCGTGAGATTGCAGTTGTCGGCGGCCCGATAGCGATTAGTTTACACGGAGTTCTTGTTTAGCGGACGCTCGTAGAGCGGCGCGAACTCCAGGAGCACGACATGCGGCGCGAACTCACCTGGCAGGCGGTCGTCAGTGCGGTGATCGTGTCGGCGCTGGTGTCGGCGTCGTACCCGTACGTGGTGCTCAAGCTTGGTCTCGGCCCGAATGTCAGCGTGGTCAGTGCCTTCCTTGGGGCGCTGATGCTGCTGGCCCTGGCGCCGAAGACGCACGGCCAGAATCGCTGGATGAACAACGTCATCCAGACCGCCGGCACCAGTGCCGCCTCGACGGCCTTCATGTGCGTCATTGCTGCCGCGGTCGAAATCGCCGCCACCAACCCGGCGATGAACTCGGAGAAGATGGACGGCCTGCGCCGACTCGAACCGTGGCCGATGTTCTGGTGGCTCTGCTGCGCCGGCGGTATCGGCGTGCTCTTCATGGTCCTCTTCCGCCGCCACTTCATCGACGACCCGAAAATGATCTTCGCCGACGGCGTGGCTGCCGCCGAGACCATCGTCGTTCTCGACAGCAAGGGGCCGGAGGCCGGTAACAAGCTCAAGATGCTCGCGCTGACGGCCCTGGCGTCCGCCCTCCTCGACTTCCTTCGCGAGGGCGTGAAAGTCATCGGCAACTACTACCCCCGTCCCCTGTTTCGCTCATACGGCGTCGGGATCGAATGGGGTTTTCTGACGCTGGGCAGTGGGCTGCTGATCGGCTTGAACGTGGGTCTCAGCCTGCTGGCCGGGACCATCGTGTTCCAGGCGGCGGGCCCGGCGATGGTGCAAGGCGGCATCGCCCGCGACATCGCCCTGGGCAGCTTCAGCCCGGCGACGCGCGCGCGGGCCGAGACGCTGATCGACAAGCCGTTGGAGGAAATCACGGACGAGGACAAGGCGTTCATTGCCCAGCGCGGCGGCCGCTCGGCGGTCGCCTACATGAACCAGAACTATTACCCGGTCTTGCTGTTGTGGTTCATGTGGCCGGCGACGGGCCTGATGATTACGTCCGCGATCACGGCGGTGCTGCTCAAATGGCGGTCCATCGTCGAGAGCTTCCGCCACCTGCGGGCCGCCGCCCCCGCCGGCCAGCGGGAAGACATGTCGCTGGGGACCGTCCTGGCCGGCAGTGTTCTGCTCACGGTGGGGCTGGCGGTCGTACAGCGGCAGAACTTCGGCATGAGCTACGTGCAGACGGCGCTGGCCGTCGCCTGCTCCTTGCCTCTGATCCTGGTCGGCGTCCGGGTCCTCGGCGAGACGAACAACGGGCCGATTTCCGTGATGATGAACGGCTTGCAGGCGGTCTTCGCCGTCTTCTGGCCCGGACACAGCGGCCACAACCTGATTGCCGCCGGCATGGCCGGCTCGTGCAATGCGCAGGGCCAGGGCACGATCCAGGACTACAAGACCGGTAAAATCATCGGCTCGACACCGCGCGTACTGACCTGGGTCCAGCTAGCGGCCGTCCCCATCGGTGCCGCCGCCATTGCCATCATGTACCCGCTGCTGACGGAACGCTATGCCCTGGGCGGCAAGGACCTGCCGGCCCCAACCGGGATCAAGATCGCGGGCATGGCCATCCTCATTTCGCAAGGCATCCAGGCCTTTCCGCACGGCGCCCTCCTCTGGACCGTCATCGCCGCCATCGTTGGCATCATTCTCCCCATCATCCAGCACTTCCGTCGCATCGACTGGCTCCCCTCGGCCGCGGGTTTTGGCTTTGGCCTGATCCTGCCGGGCACGCTCAACATCCCGATGGCCATCGGCGGCATCCTGGGGTGGCTCTGGGCGCGGCAGCACAAGCCGTCCTACGATCGCTACGCGGTCACGGTCGCCTCGGGATTCATCGCCGGCGAGGCGCTTCTGGGCGGATTGGTCATTCCGGCTGTCAGCTGGCTGTTCCCCGACTTGCTCCCACCCGATTAGCCCCGGCGGAGAAGTGGCCGATGGCGCGGGGTCTCGGCCTTACCACCCGGATAAACCCGACCGCCCGCGTGCGCTGTGTTCTTCTCCAGTTCCCCCCGTCTGCCGCATCGGATCGACCCGTCACTGAAGGGGGGTTTCTCCGCTAGTTCCCCCGCATTCTCTGTTCAGCCGTGGGACGGCATCGCCGATGATCTTTGCTGAAATGGGTGCCGGCGCGGCCGGCACGCTCTTCGCGGACAGATGGAACGGTCTGCGCCAAGGATTCGGCTTCAACCGGCGTGACATCGAGGACAGCCCCGTGGCCACTCATCACTCGTCTCCCTCCCTCCTTCGCAAACTCAGCGGACGTTTTCTTTTGGCCCCGGCGTGCCTGTGCCTGGGGACCTGGGCGGCCCTGGCGGCGGAACCGGCGGCCAAGCCGGAGCCGATCGCGGCGCCGGCAAAGCCGGCGGTGCAGGTGCTCGACCTGGCGACCTGTCGCCGCCTGGCCCTGGAAAAGCAGCCAGCCATCGCCGCGGCCCAGGCCAGTCTGGCCGCCGCGGAGGCTCGCGCGCGGGCCGTGTGCCGGCTTCATGCCTTCCCCTTGCTGGCCAGCGATCTGCCGATCCGCCGCCAGCAAGCCGAACTGGGCCTGGCCGGCGCCGGCGCCCAGGTCGAACAGGCGCGCTGGGATGCCATCTACGACGTGACACGCTCTTACCTGACAGCCGTTTACGCCCTCCAGATGCTCCAGGTGGCCGACGACACCACCCGCGATCTCAAAAAGGTCAAGGACGAGGCCGGCACGGCGGGGAACGATCGGGTGGCCGAACAGATCGGCATCTACATCAAGGTGGTGGAGGAGCGCCGCGAGACGGCCTACGTCGGCGCCCGCCGGGCCGGGGCTGCCCTGCGCGAGGCGATCGGCCTGGATCCCCACGCTCATATTGCGGTGGCCGATGCCAGGCTGCCCGAAATGACCCCCACCGTGGCCCACGATGACGTGCTGGCCCTGGCCCTGGCCCGACGCGGCGAACTGGTCCAGGCGATCACCGCGGCCGAAGTCACCAACTTCGAGATCAAGGCGCAGGCCTCCAATTGCTTCGCTCCAACCTTCCGCACGTTCGCCTTGGGGTCCGACATCCACGCGGTCCCGGTGCCGCAGGCGTCGCGTGGCAGTGACTACCGTCCCGGGGCCATCGGGCCGGAGATGCCCACGACCCTGGTGGGCAAGCGCTCCGACCGAGTGGATCAGGCGCAGGCGCTGGCGGCCCGGGCCGACGCGGTGGCCGACAAGACACGCGGCCTGATCGCCCTGGAGGCCGAGGATGCCTTCTATCGCTGGCAGGAGACATCGCGGCGGCTGCCCAAGGCGCGGGCGGTGGCCGATTCGGCCAAGACCCTGTCCGACAAGCTCACCAAGGATGCCAAGGACCCGAACCTGAATATCCGCTTCTCCGAGGCGATGGGGGCCGGCGCCCTGACGGGCCAACTCCGCCTCGAAGCCAACGAGCTGCACCTGCAGCATCTGCTCAATCTGGCGACGCTGGAGCGCGTGACGGCGGGCGGCTTCAACCCCGGCTTCGAGCCGGCGCCGACCAAGCAACCCTGAGAACAGCGACCCGTCACGGCGACCGCCGTGACGGGTCTTACCGCACTGTGCAGCGAGGAGGGGGCCGATGACATCTCGAAAATGGTTGCCCTGGGCAGCCCTGCTTTCGATAGCAGGGCTGGCCGGGCTCGTGCCGGCCCCCTGCGCCGACGGCGAGGAACTGAAGACCAGCGCGGTCCGCATCGGGCTGGCCAGCACCCTCTTCCGCGATACGCCGGACGTACTGGTCAACACCATGATGCGGCCGTTCAAGTCGCTCCTGGAATCGCAAACCGGCATTACCGGCCAGCTCCTGCCCGGCATACGGCCGGACGACCTCGGCCAGCAGCTCAAGGACGACAAGGTACAGCTGGCGGTGTTCAACGGCATTGAGTTCGCCTGGGCCAAGAACAAACACGACGACCTGAAGCCGCTGATGCTCGCGGTCAACCAGCAGAAATACCTGCGGGCCTATGTCCTGGTCCGCGACGACAGTAGCGCGGCGGGCCTCCTCGATCTCAAGGGGAAGACGCTGGCCGTGCCGCACCGCACCCGCGAGCACTGCCACGTCTACCTCGAACGCCACTGCCAGGCCCTGGGCAAAACGCCGCGGGAGTTGTTCGAGAAGATCACCACGCCCGGCACCATGGAGGAGGGCGTCGATGCGGTGGTCAACGGGCAGGTCGATGCGGTGCTGATCGACGGCGTCTTCTTCAGCTGGTACGAAGAGCGCAAGCCGGCCCGCTTCGCCCGCTTGAAGGCGATCGAGAAGTCCGAAGTGTTCCCGGCCGCCATCGTCGCTTACTGTGCCAACGGCCTGGACGACGCCACCCTGCGGCGCTTCCGCGACGGTATGCTCACCGCCAAGGAGAACCCGCGCAGCGTGCAGCTGATGACGCTGTGCCAGATGACCGGGTTCGAGCCGGTGCCCGCGGACTACGACAAGCTGTTGAAGGAGATCGTGAAGTCGTACCCGCCGCCGCAGAAGAAGAAGGCGGAGAAGTAGTAACAGGGGGGACGCTCCCGACGAAGTTCTCAGCCGCACTCCGCGCCGGGAGCGCCTGCCAAGCATGGCAGGCGCTCGCGCCGCCGTTACTTCTTATCCCATTTGACGTTGCGTCCCATCGACTGAGCGCCTGCCACATTGTAAGGGGTACTGGGGGGGGGGGTGGCAGGCGCTCGCATCAGTGCCATGTTGATCGGGATAGAGTCCCGCTACGGCAGCCGAGACGGTAGGCGGTGTGAGGAAATGAGGGACGCTCATGCAAATACTTGCTGGGACAAGTGTTGCGGCGAAACTCGTTGCCCGGTGCGAATTTCGCCGCAAACGCAGTCGTGACCAATGCTTGCGCGAAGCGTCCCCGATGTCCCGTTCCACGCCCACCTGAGCATCCGTTGGCTGTTCACGGCCCAATCAGTTCCCGCTCGTTTCATCTATCGCCTTCAAGAGTGCGTTGACAAGCTCAAAGGCCCGGCGTTGCTCCGTCTCAAGGTTGAAGCCGGTCCCTGGAGTGGCTTCTTCCGCCACCTGCGCCGCCCAGACCGGCCCGATGCTGTCAAGGCGAGCGAATTTGTCTCGAAGGATGGTGATGCCCTCACAGATCAGCGGATTCCCCAACTCCCCTCGAAACTCGGCGGCAAGCGCTTTGTAGCCGCCGTGGAAGTTGTCAACGCAGAAGTAAATGTCATAGGCATCCTTCTTCTTCATCCTTTCGCTGAGCGTGATCGCCTTGATGCACAAGTAGGCGGAAATGGTCGGTAGCCTTACGGTCACTCGGTTGTGGCCGCCCTCGGGCAGCGTCCCCTCGACCGATACCTCGTGCTGAAAGGAGAAGGCTAGGTCCACGCCCCGGAGTTTGCACACCGCCAATTCTTGAATCGGCATGTGCGTGCCTTCGGGGGCACTGTCGGGAAATTCCCCGGTGATTAGTTGGACAGCGCCACTTTTCACACTGGGCAAGGCCGAAGTCAAGCTGGGCAAAGTAAATCGCCGTAAGTCCTTGGTTTTCGTGTGGCCATCTTACCCAGAATAAAAAGTGGCGCTGTCCAATTAGGTCAACTCTGATCTCATCAGGTGCGTCCTTGACCCGACGCCAGAACCGATTCGGCACGTCCGTGTCCTGCCTGTACCCAGAATCGACCAGTTTCTTCCTGATGGACTCATACGCCAGCGGCTTGAGTTTTCTGGGGTCCAGGGCCAGGTCAACGTCGAGAGAGCCGACGTGCCCCATGTGGGGGAACGTGAGTTCGGGCACCCATCCCCCAACCACGGCCAGTTTATCCAGGTCTTTGCCGAGGATCGTGAGGACTTCGATCAGGACCGACCTGCAAGCAGTTACCTCGTCCATTGTCAGCCTCCGGGTTGCTGCTTGCTTCGACGGTCTGAATCAGGAAGCAGCGTGGGAAGCTCTTTTTTTAGTATGTCGTGTGCGGCTTCCTCGCCTCGGCCCGGGAGATTCCTCAAGTCCAGGTAGAGCTGGAGCGGCGACACGATCTTCACGCCCTCAACCTCTTTGGCGTCGGAGAAGACGGCCGGGTCGTCGGTGAGCCAAAGCGTACAGTTTGCCCCCGTATCAACCTGCCGGGCATCGACATGGGCGAGCAAGGCCGTGAGGTAGTCTTCCGACGCAACCTTCTTGTCGATGTACGCTACACTCTTGTCGTAACGGACCATCGGCAAATATCGCCAAGCCGCCGCTAATTGAGTGAGCGCATAACTCACCTCGTTGGCCCGGCACCATTCTGCGAGCCGACGTTCCGCTTCGGGCGGCCGGGACAAGGTATACAGGGGCAGCCGTTTGACGTGCGGGCGATACTGGACGGCCCAAGCCTGGAGCAGCTTTGCCGGATCACGCAAGTAGAGCAAACGACCCCGCTCCTCCAGGTACGCCTCGTCAATCAGAGCGTTCTTCACTTTGGACGCTAACCCCAGGCTCACGTCCGCTTCGTGCGCCAACTGCTGGACCTGCCATCCCCTCTCCGGATGCCTCAAGAGGGTGCGAACGATCCGGCTCGACTTTCTCGAAAAAGGATCAACAGCCACCTTGATCGTGGTTTGGCGGTTGGGGCGGCCTGAAACGTGGACGAACAGCCCTGGTGCCGCAATCCGACAGTTGCCCACCCCGTCGAGGTAGCTGACGTGCTTCTCTCGGCAGAGTTCCGCAACTCGTGGGGAGATGTACGGAGCGCAGATCGTCAGTACGCCGTGAGGTGGCACCCACTTGAGCTTCTCGCACGCCAGCAAAGCGGCCTGGGGCGAGAGTTCCGATCGCGTCTGAACGAAGACATCGACACGGCGTTCGTCCGGAAGCACCGAAAGCGTGATGATGAAGTCCCATCCCCTATCTCGCTTTGCGGATTTCCCTTCGACGACAGCGGTTACGTCAAACGCCCCCGTCTCCCGGCCGACCCGCCGAACCCAATCGGGGGCCGGGACAAAGGCTGCTTCGTCTCTTGTTTGCCTGGTTTGCATCGTTTCACCCATCAGTGAAACTAGCACAAAAAGTGAAACACGTCAACTGTTTTCACAAAAAATGCCTGTTTCACCGATGTGCGGAAAACGCCATTCGAGTGAAATTCTGCGAGAGAACCGGGGCGGGTCCAAGGAAATGGGCGACGCTTCATGCAAATACTTGCTTGGACCAGTGTTGCGGCGAAACTCGTTGCCAGATACGAATTTCGCCGCAAACGCAGTCGCGACCAATGCTTGCGTGAAGCGTCCCCGATTTCCCCCGATTTCCCGCATCCGCACACAGTCCAGCAGCGTCCAGTGCGCCTCCGGAGCGAAGCTGACCAGAACATCCACGTCGCTCTCCGGGCGGAAGTCCGGACGAAGGACCGACCCGAACAGCGCCAGCTCCGAGATGTTCCAGCGACGGCAGAATTCAGCAAGCGTTTCGCGGGGGATTTCAACGGCGGGTTGACGCATTGGATTTATCCTATTCGCCAGCTGGCGCAGCGAGAAAAGGGCCGCGGCTCCGTAAAGCGCATCTATTCTCTCGCTCTAGTGAACGATGCACGTTGTCCCCTTTTCGTCTCCCGGCTTTTGTTTTCCTCGCCTTTGTTCCCTCTGCTTTACTCTTCGTCGGCGGAGGCGCCCACGGCTTTCAAATCGTCATTCGATGTTAACTCCATGGCCAATTGACGTTTGATCCACGCATCGCGCATAGCCGGGTTGTCCTTGATGAGTTTTTCCTGCGCCAGAGATTCTCTGTATTCCTTCGCTTGGGCTGTCATAGTCCATGGGACGCCAGTCAATCCCAGGCTGTCCATGTCTTCACGAATCTCTTTCAGAGAAACCCGGAAGAACTCCTTCCGCCGATTCACTTTGTTCACCCGGCTGAGCACGAAATGTTCATGCAGTTTTTGCTCCAGTGCCGGAGCGTCATCACTCAAGATGGCGGCATGCACGTCAAATCCGAATGGGACGCTCGCGCCGCCGAGCTCATCCACTCTGTCCCGTGGGTCCAACCTACGAGTGAGACCGATCTTGTACACGTTATCACCGAACGATCCGATATTAGAAATGATGTAGACGTAACCCATCTTTGTCTGTTCCGCCATTGAACGGGCACGTTCTTTCCGCTCCTCCGCTTGCTTGAGTCTTTCGTTCATCTCTTGAAGCCGCGCTTCGTACATGGCTTTCTGTTCGCCGCTCGCATGCTCGAACTGTTCCTGTGCTTGCTCCATGGCCTTCCGAATCGTCTCCTCTTCCTTCCCCGCCTCCCGTAAGGCGCGTTCATGCTCTTTGGCTGCCCGGGCCTCTTCGCGAGCCTCCTCCTTGGCCTCGCGCTGTTCCTCGCGTTCTTGTAACGCAAGTTGCTGTGCCACCGCCGCCCATTTCAACTCGTCAAGACGCGCCGCGAGGTACTCTTCCTTGATCCGAGCGTCCCGGAAAGCCTTACCGTTGTAATTCACCAGTGAAAAGGCGTCGCGAATCTGCTGATCCAACTTCCCTGCGTTGTCGTGCTTAACCCGTGACAAGATGGAGTCGACCTTGCCGTTAAACGCATCGACGACAAAGTTAATAGCCGTCTCGCGTCGATTGGCCTCCACATAGTCACAGGCCGCTGCGGTCCCGTTGCGGATCATGAGCTTGGTACACTCACGGCCTCGCTTCAATTCTTGGCCGGCCTGGGTGTGGCTGAAATCCTCGGCGAGGTCGTCTAGCAGACTCTGCTCCGGAATGATGTACTGATCCCCGTATCCTTCGATGAGGTTCTTCATCGCCTTGACCGTCTGCTCGTAGAGAGTGGCATTCCTCATCGCATCGTAAGCGCTGCCGGCGATCTCCCCCGCCTTCTTATTCGCAGCGTCAACGATTCTTGCGGCCTCGATCGTGGCAGAATTCAGGAAGGATTGCGCCTCGTCTCTTAGGGCCTTTGCCTTCTGCCTCGCTTCCGATGTTACCGTGCTTGCCGTATCCTTGGCACTTGCCAGTTCGGCTGCTGCTTTCTGGTCGGCCTCCGCTTGCAGGGCTGTTGCCCGCTGCTGCGCTGTGGCGAGTAAGCTGCTCGCCTCAGCATTGGCCTTCTCGACGGTCGCCCGCGCGGTCCGCAGCATTTCGGTGGCTTTCGTGTCGGCATCCGCGACGTTCTTCCACCTCGACAACCGCTGAATCTCGGCCCTCATCGCCGCGGAAGATTCGTTCCATTTTTTCGCGTTTTCATTGTACTTGTTGGCAAATGCCTGATACTTAGCCTTCGCGGCTACTGACAGCTCGGTCGATTGCTTGATGTCTTTATCAAACCGGGCCCGTTGAGCGACTAAGTCAGCATTCAGATGAGCGACTGTGGTGCGCAGTTGGAAGGCATAGAAGCCGAGAAAACCGAGGCCAGCGATGGCCGACGCGAGCAACAAGATCAGCAACAGTATCATAAGGCCACCGTTTGCGAAAGGCGTTTATCGCTTCATGCCTGAGGTAACCTGAGGGGCCATTTGAACCGAAGAGGGGACGGCGTGGGGACGGCGTGCCTTTGTCAAGGAATAATATACACTGCCCCTTTTGCTGTCCTGTATCTTGGGTGTCGCTTTTGGCTTTTCAAGATCAGAGGTCGATGTTGACCGGGCCGCCGAGCCCATCGTACTTCCTGTCTTCCTCTGCGCACCGTGCAGCATCAGAAGCACAAATCCCCTTGACAATCATGCTGATCGCCGCTTGCGCTGATGTAGCAGCTTGCAGTTCTTGGACAAGCTTTTGAAGGTCTGGCTTAGTCATCCTCCTCAAGCCGACCTTCCGCTCGTCAGAAACATGGCCTCCAACCGCTTCGATCCGCAATTCGATTTCTGATTCGATGATCGCGACTTTCGCGGCGTACGCGGCCATGTTTCTCTGCTCGTCGGTTGTCATTCTTCACCAATCCTTCTTTGCAAGCCAAAAAAGGCCAAAAAAAGGGGACATTGTGATTTTCCGGGGCCAAAAAAGGGGACATTGTGATTTTCCGGGAAATCCCGCTCTCCCCTCGTCCGCCTTCGCCCTACCGCCCGCCCCTCGCCTGCGCCAGCAACGCGTTCCAGCTCTCCACCCTCGCCAGCAGTTCGATGAGAGGGCGCATATGGGGACAGCGTGGTTTTCCAGCGGGAACTCTCGCTCTCTCCTTGTCTATCGAGGCACTACCTATCCGCCTTGGCCTCCGCCAGCAAGGCCTGCCAGCTCGCCACCGTCCCAATCCGTTCGATGAGGGCCTCCAGCCGGTCCAGGTCGGGAATCTTCTCCAGCGCCGCCTGCGTTCGCGCACTGGGCCGGCCCAGCGGTTTGCTCCCCAGGCGGCACGAGCAGTTTACGGGCCTCATTGATCGCGCCCTGGGCTAGCCCTTCTTGCCGCCCTTCCTGCACGATGGCCTGATAGGTCGATGATTCTTTCATGGATCGGACTCCTTGCAACAACGTCTGTGCCAGGGCCGGCGAATGCCGCAGCCCCAGCAGCAGGTACGTCGCTGCCCACAACTGGCCCGCCAGATGGCGCGCCTCGCGCTGCCTGAGGCGCCGCTCCATGCGTTCGATGATACCAGGCAGCTCGCCCGCCGTCACGGCACTGATCGGCGCCAGCGGTAGCGTCGCCAGGCCGCCCGTCAACAACTGGTCCGGGGGGACTTGCCAGACCCGAATCACCCGGTAGCGGAAGACATTGTACGGCTCTTCTTCGGGGAAGCCGCGTTCCCGCACCCCCGTCAGGGCCGGCGAGTTGGCCGAGGGGCGCAGGAGCACGACAACGGTCCGCACCAGGAGCCCGTGGCGGTCGTCCAGCAAGATGTTGCGCTTGTTCAGAACGGTGGGCAAATCGGCGGCGTCGTGACCGGCCACGAACTCCAGGTGCAGGAGGTAGGGCGGTTTGGCGTCGACGCGCAGTACCTTGTCGGCGGCCCCGCTCACGGTGGCAATATCGGCGTCGATGATCCGCGTCGGCGCGGCCGGCTGGCCGGCGAAGACAGTCCAGTCGGCAGGCCCGACTTCTACCAATGTTTTCAGGGTCGGGTCGAACGGCTTGTCAGCCATGATTGGGCCCAGGCCTGGTACTGTCAACGCATAACGGAACCCGATAAGGGGCCAGCGGAACCGTAAAGGGGACGGCGTGCCTCGGCGGCCGCGGGGCGCTGGCGGTTGTGCGCCATGCAGACTCGCCTCAATCGCGCCGCACCCATTCCCAGGCGCGCCACAGTCCGTAGAGCAACAAGGGCAGCCCGGCCAGCATCAGGGCGAGTTGCCACCAGTCTTCCAGCTTGAACAACTGGCCGGCCACCAGGCTGACCAGCATCTGCACCGGCATGCCGATGATCGTCAGGAAGAACAGCAAGCTGTTGGTGCGCTGCTGGGCCTTGCCCTCGTAGTAGGCCTTCAGTTCGCGGCTCTGCTCGACGGCCTCCGCGTAGTGGGGCAGCACCTCCAGGCCCTGCTGAAAGCGGCGGTACAGGGTCGTCCCCTGCGGCTTGCGGGTCACCTCCTGATACCAGTACTGATTCTGGAAGGCCACGAACTCGTCCCACAGTCGCCGCACATCGCGCAGATTGGCGGCCAGATCGTCTTCCTTGCGTACCAGGTCCTCGAACATTTCGCTGACGCGCACTTTCTGAAACAGGACGAGCAGATACAGATGGAAATAGTCGCTTTCGACGTTGTGCGGCAGGATACGGCGGGCAAAGCCGCGGGGACGGGTCCCCAAAAAAACGACATTGTCGCGCAAGGCCAGTCCTTGCCAGCAGTCCCACAGGGCAATCTGGTTGTCGCGCGTCAGCGCCTCCACTTGCGAGCGATGGGGGACGTAGTCCGGATCCTCGGTATCGGTGCAGGTGGCTAACTCGTAGAGCGCGCGAGCGCTGGCAGAGGCGAACAGGCCCGCCGCTGGATCGGGGCCCGCGGGGGCCGGTGGATTGGCGGCGGCGTCGAAGCAACCGTACACGAACAGGTGAAACACCCCGCCATAAACCTGCTGGTGGGGCGTGGCTGTGTAACGGGCCAGATCGGGCGACCCGGCGACATGGCGGAGGAATTCCTCCAGCTCCGGGCGGAGGTGATCGTCGTGTGTCAAGCCCTGGAGGAAGAACTCGACCAGGTCGCGGCCGGCACCGGTCAGCCGGCCGTCCTGCAGCTGCCACGACGCCAGCCGCCAGTCGATGCGCGGCGGGTGAACGAGCCGAATCTGATAGAGGAACTCGTTCCAGCGCCCCACGGTCGGCTTGGGCTCGAGCAGGCGCACCTTCAGGGCCAGGAAACCGGTGTTCTGCGGAAACAGAATCGCATCCACCCAATCGAGGGCGAAGGGGGCAGCGAATTGCTCCCCAGGGTCCTTGCCCTCCAGGACGAGGCGAAGCGGATGCAGGCTTCGCAACCGCTCCGGCGCATAGGTAAGCCGCAGCACAGCGTTGGCAGCGAGCTGACTCGCGTACTGGGGCAGAGGCTCGGTCAGGACCCAGTCGGCCTGGGTCAGCTGCCCCGACGGGTCCCGCCCCGGCAGGCGTGTCGTTTCCGGGAAGAGCAATTCGCGCACATACGGGAGGAAGAAATAGGTGTCATCCAGGGCCATCGCCCGGGCGGTGTCGTCGAGGCGGAAGAGCCAGGGCGCCGGTAAGGATCGAGCCGCTCCAGACGTTGCTGCCGTCGGACCCCCTCCAGGTCGTGCTCGAAGGGGTAAACGAGGATAGCAAAGGCGTCGTCGAGGGCCAGCTGCGACGCGCGGGTCTCGGTCATGGAGCGGTCCTTCGCTGGGAGAAACTTTTTGGCGAATAATTACGCTCGCCGTTTGACAAGCGCCGTCTTTGACCTAGGCTTGAGTCGAATGGGTGCCGATCCGCGAAGGCCCGGCACCCCTCCCAACGATGACGGGCACAGCCGCCCCCGCACTCCCTGCGAGTCGTGGGGGCGTTTTTGTTGGCCCGTACCCATCTCACGACGGGGTTGTATCATGCTCACCACACTTCCCGCTCTGACGGTGTCGAGCATCTTCCTGGCCTGGAACGCCTGTCGCCGGAGTAGCAACCAGCGCGACCGGGTATTGCGCGAGCGTGTCGCCTACATGCTCTGGGTCGCCGCCCACACGGACGATCCGGGTTCGGACGAGGACGACGAAGAAGATGGCCCCTCGCCGGACAGCGAGCTGGATCGCCGGCTAGTGAGCTACACATTCTTCGATCGGCGCTAAACCCGCCGCCCGGCGCGACAGTTCGCGCAGGCACTGTTCGTCCAGCAGGGCCCGTGTGCCCGCCAGGTGGGGGTGGCGCGTCAAGACCGCCTGACGGATCATCTCGCGCTCCGGGTCGGTCAGCGCGTCCCAGGCCGTGGCCCAGGTGGCCCGGAATTGCTGCGCCTCGAGCCGCTGCCGGGCCGCCTGTTCCGTTTCCTGGCGGCGGCGGACCAGGTCCTCCTCGCGGCGAGCCTGGCGCTGTTCTTCCTGGAGCAGCAGCTTCAGCGCATCCGGTAGGTATTTCTGGATCGCGCCGCTGAATGAGCGGCATTCCGGCCATTCCTTCCGCACTACGGCCGACAGGAACGGTAACACGGCCCGGGTCCTTGCGTCGCCTTGCTCGTCCAGCAGGGCCTGTGCCTGTTCCAGGTCGCGCGGACCGACGGACATCCCTGGCTGTCCCCGCAACTTGTAGAATTCAGCGACCAGCGAAGCCGCTGGCCTCGGTTCCGCTGCTGCTGGCACGGTCCGCTCGGGTTTGGCGTCCGTCATGGCCTCGAAGGTCAGGTAGTCGGCGTCTGTCGCAGCTTCCTGCTCACCGCCGCCCTTCTCGAAGTGGACCCGCCACACCCCCGCCTTGATTTTCTGGTAGCGCTCGTCCGGATCGGATCGGGCGATGAACCCGATCTCCTCCAGTTCAGCGATGGCCGGTGCCAGGCGTCGCTTCAGCACAGCCACGTTCTCGCACTCCGTGAAGCCGATGTGTCCGCAGGCAAATTCCATCAGGTCGAGCGACAGGCGCACGGTATTGTAGAAGCGCTTGTCCAGAAAGCGGTACATCCGCTGGGCGGCTGGCGAACGGAGCGAAAAGAACAGCTCCAGGTCGAGCCGCTTGATGTTCCCCTTCTGAAGCGACTCGTGGAACTGCGGGGTCCAGGTGACCCAGCTTTGCAGTTCGGTCGCATCATGCCGTGGACCACTGACCTGGCGCACGATGCGGTAGGCAGCAATGATGCCGGTTGCAACTTCTTCCTCGTAGGCCCTCCCGGCCGCGTCCCACCAGGCGTTTTCATAGCGAATGTTCGAGCGCCTTCAGACGACGGAGGACGCCGCGAAGCCGCTGATAGCTGCGGCCGTTGGGCGACCAGCCCATGATCTCGAACAGCTGGCCCGGGGCGAACTGGACTGTCAGGTCCGCGAAGTTGGTGCTGTGCTTGGCGACGTAGAGCAGAGCCAGAATGACGTGTTCATCGGCCGGTGTCGGCAGGCCCTCACGCGCCGAGGACTGCAAGGTAACCCGCTGATTGACACGCTGGCGATGGGTGGGATCGAAACGGCTCGATTCGTAAACGATGGTGTCGAGCTTCTGGCCGGAGGCATCGCTGGGCTGCTGACGCTGCAGGACCGAGATCGGGAAGTCGGCGAGGTTCATCTCGTCGCGGCCGTCCTGGTAACGCTTGCGTGGCTCTGCTCCTGGCATGATTGGTGACCTTCCGTGGTGAAGCTCTGGATGTCAGTCCGTAAAAGCGTGCAGGCACACTGAGCCATAAATCCGTCCCGTTTGCAAGAGGCTGGCTGGTATTTTGTGTGAGGTTTTTATTAACGGTTTTAGTCCTGGTTTAGCGGAGCCAGGGCTGAGCGAAAGAGAAGTCGGGACAGGAAGTTGCGTTCGAGGCTGTCCGCGGAAAGATGCGCGATGGCACGGGGAGGGCATGCGCCGCGGCCCGTCAACTGCTGACCAAACGTGCGCTGCTGCCCAGGGATAAGGTGCGCCGCGGCCCGGAGTCTTCGGCGGATTTGTGCGCCGCGGCCCGTCAACGGTGGCTGGAGGTCGGATCGCCTGCCCTGTCAGCTGCAAACGAGCAGCTGTTCAGCTGCAACCACCAGCTGAAACGGGCCTCGACCGGGGAGTTCACGGGCCGGAGCGCACCTTTTCCACGTTGTTCGCGTGCGGCGGCGCACAAGGAGCGCTTCAAGTTGTCGATAAGTGTACGAAAGTTGACGTGCAACAGCGCACAAAATGGGCGCAGCCTCATTGCCAGCGATCGGCGACCGCTAGAAGGTGCGTCAACGGCACCTCAAAGCCGGGCAGGAGCGGACTACCATACATCGCGCTTTCCGGAATGACAAGCACCTCGGGAACTTCCTTCGTCCCTCGATGGACTGTCAGCGTGCGACGGAAACGATCGAAAATCCAGTACTCGGCGATGCCGATCTCGCGATACTCCTGACTCTTTTCGACGTAGTCGCGCTTCGACTCGGAAACCCATTCGACCACGATGGTTGGCAGATCCTGCTGGGGGTCCGGCAAGCGCCCCAACCCGGTCCAGATGACCCGATCCGCACGGCGGCGATTTTGGTGGGTGACTACTTGGACAGCGCCACTTTCTGTCATGGTTGATACGTAAGTGCAGCTACCACAGGAAGTTGGGGTTGCGTGATAGAGTAAGAAAAGACGATCCTCCGTGTTCTCTGATTCCTGGAAGGAATACCACGGAGGATCGTCAGCATGACGCTGAAGCAGATTGCCAGTCTCGGCAAGGAGTTGGCCAGGTTTCTGAGGCTGTTCGTCGGCCGGTTTCGCAGCCGCCCCGGTTTCGCCCTGTTGGCCGTGTATGTCCAGGGGCTGCTCTCGAATCTACAACGCAAAAACATCGAGGCTATGGCCCTGGAACTGGGTAGGGCGCCACGGACTCTACAACGTTTCGTGGAATCGATCAAGTGGGATGAGACCGGCGTGCGCGATGACTGCCAGCGCTTGGTGGCCCGCGAACATGCTCATGCGGAGGCGATCGGTTGCCTCGACGAGTCGGGAACGGCCAAGAGCGGTAGCCATACGGCGGGTGCCGCACGGCAGTGGCTGGGCAGTCGTGGCAAGGTCGACAACGGTGTCGTCGGCGTGCATCTGAGCTACGGCAGCCCCGGCTTTCAGTGTCTGCTCGACAGCGCGGTCTACTTGCCCCGGGACTGGGCCGACGATCCGGAGCGTCGAAAAAAAATTACATCCCCAAAGAGGTCGTGTTCCGTACCAAGCCGCAAATCGGCCTGGAGCTGATCGACCGCGCCTTGGCCAACGGTGTGCGTGTCCTGGCCTGGACGTTTGACGAAGGCTACGGCCGTGACACGGCCTTTCTGGACGGTCTGGAACAGCGTGGACAGGTATTCGTGGGCGAAGTGCCGGCGAACTTCCGCGGCTGGCCGAAAAAGCCCCAGGTGCTTCGGAGCGGTCGGTCGCGGCGGCGCGGCCGCAAAAAAACCTATCCGCGGCTGGCGGCGCGAAGCCGGCGCGGCAGCCAAGTGCGAAACCTGACGCGCTATTCGCCCGTCTTTCGCAAGCAGAAGTGGCAGCGCTACCGCATCAAGGACACCCAGCACGGCCCCGAGGTCTGGGAGGTGAAATGGGCGAAGCTCTGGCGCAAGGGACTCGATGGCCTGCCGGGACGTCGGCACTGCTTGATCGTAGCACGCAACGTTTTGACCAAGGAGGTGAAATACTTCCTATCCAACCGTGTGCCCGGGGAGCGTGGCATCTCGCTGCGGCGGTTACTGCGTGTGGCCTTTGGGCGTTGGTCGGTAGAAAGCTGCTTTCGCCAGGCCAAAGAGGAACTGGGCTTGGACCATTACGAAGTTCGCGGCTGGCGTTGCTTGCACCGGCACTTTTACCTGACGCAACTGGCCCACCTGTTTTGCGCCCGCATGCGTCAGCAGTTCGACGCCGCAACGACGCACGACGACCCGCTGGAACACCTGACGACAGAACAAGTGCGACGAGCCATGAACACCTGGTTAGAGACAGCACAGGGGCGACTGACAAAAGCGGCAC
The DNA here is from genome assembly GCA_963827935.1 of uncultured Planctomycetota bacterium. Classification (GTDB taxonomy): domain Bacteria; phylum Planctomycetota; class Planctomycetia; order Gemmatales; family Gemmataceae; genus DATFNV01. Next base: position 513,217 of record CAWHCN010000013.1, read on the forward strand.
GCTTCCAACGAGAGTTAGCCGAGCAGCAGTATTACCAGCGTCGCAATGCGCAGGCCCAGCGCTCTCACGTGAAAACGCGCATGGCTCAACTGCGATCCTTGGGCATCGATGTCGATCGGATCAAATCGTGCATCCCCCAATCGCCGACCTGATCGGCTATACTGTTCTCAATGTTGGACTTCCGCCATTGCAACAAGGAAAGTGGCGCTGTCCAACTACAAGGTGCTCGGGGAGTGTAGCGTCCAGCGCGGCGCCCTGGGGATGAGAGCGACGATAATCGCGCAGCAGACGAGCCGAGCTCTTCGTTTGGATCACGTTCCGCTTCCAGAGGTGGCGGGGTCACGATTAGCCTCCCGTCGATGAGTTGATACCGGTGATCCCGATCGGCCTCGTCAAGGGCGTCGAATTCTTCCGGCGTGAGGAAGATTCCCGCGAGTCCAGGACCAAGCACGAGGTGCGGCGGCGCGAGTGTGCTCATGCGATGCCTCCATCTGGTACAACCAACATTATCCTCGATCCCAAACCGCCCGACAACAAAAGTTCTCGCTGCGCGCGCTCATGCCGCGTTGCGAGAGTGCCTAAAGGAGATAGGCGACGCGCATGAGTCCTGATGGGCTCGACCTGGATGGCTTCCGCGACTACCTGCGGCTACTGGCGCGGGCCCGGCTGGACCCGCGCCTGGCTGCCAAGCTCGATCCCTCGGACATCGTGCAGCAGACGCTGCTGGAAGCGCACCAGGAACGGGCGGCCTTCCGCGGTGGCACCCGGGCGGAGCTGGCGGCCTGGCTGCGGCAGGTCCTGGCACGCAACCTGGCCAATGCCCTGCGCGACTTCCGCCGCGACAAGCGCGACGTGGCCCGCGAGCGGGGCCTGGACGCCATCCTGGCGGAATCGTCGGCCCGCGCTGACGCCTGGCTGGCCGCGGAGCAGTCTTCGCCCAGCGCGCGGTCGAGCGCCAGGAAGAGCTGGCACGCCTGGTCAAGGCGCTGGAGGCCCTGGCCGAGCCGCAGCGCGAGGTCGTGGTCCTGCGTCATCTGCACGGCTGGTCGCTGCACGACATTGCCCAGCACCTGGGCCGCAGCCGGGCCGCCGTCGCTGGCTTGCTGCACCGGGGCTTGCAGCAGGTGCGGACTGCCTTGCAACCGGAGGCCGAGCCATGAACGACACGCCGAACGATGTTCTTGGGGACGTGCTGGCCGCCTACCTGGAGGCGGTCGATGCCGGCTGGGCGCCGCCTCGGGAGGTCCTGCTCGAACGCTATCCGGCCCTGCGCTCGGAGTTGCATGCCTTCTTTGCCGCCCAGGACGAGATACAGACTCTGGCTATCTCCGTCCTGGTCGATACGCCGTCCACAACGGGAGCGGTGTCGGCGACGCCTCTGAGGCCGGCGCCGCGGTCCTTCGGCGACTACGAACTGTTGGAAGAGATTGCCCGCGGCGGCATGGGGGTCGTCTTCCGGGCCCGGCAGGTTTCGCTCAACCGCACGGTGGCCCTCAAGATGGTCCTGGCAGGCGATCTGGCTTCGACCAGCGAAGTGCAGCGCTTCCGCAACGAAGTCGAGGCCGCTGCCCTCATGGACCATCCCAACATCGTGCCCATTTACGAAGTCGGCGAACACAGCGGCTGGCACTACTTCAGCATGAAGCTGATCGAGGGGGGCAGCCTGGCCCAATTGATCGGCCGTGGCGAATGGACCCTGGGCACCCCGGACGATTGCCGTCGGGCAGCGCGGCTGGTCGCGGCCGTGGCCCGGGCGGTCCACTACGCCCACCAGCGCGGCATTCTGCACCGCGATCTGAAGCCGGGCAACGTCCTCCTCGAAACCGACAGCGTCCCGCTGGTGACCGATTTTGGCCTGGCCAAGCGGCTGGACGACGCCAGCCCCGGGGGTAAGCCCGGAGAGTTCGCGACCCAGACCGGGGCCATTGTCGGCACGCCCGGCTACATGGCCCCGGAGCAAGCCGGCGGCAAGCACCGCGAGCTGACCACCGCCGCCGACGTTTACAGCCTCGGTGCCATCCTCTACGAGCTGCTGACCGGACGGCCACCCTTCAAGGGCGTCAATGTCCTGGATACGCTTTTGCAGGTCCGCGAGGCCCGGCCGCTGCGGCCGTGGGCGCTTAACCCGCGCGTGGATGCCGATCTGGAGACCGTCTGCCTCAAGTGTCTGGAAAAAGAACCAGCGAAGCGCTACGCCGGTGCCGAGGCGTTGGCCGACGACCTGGAACGCTGGCTGCACGGCGAACCGGTGCGGGCGCGGCGGACCGGATTCCTGGAGCGAACGTGGAAGTGGGCCCGGCGCCGGCCGGGGCTGGCGCTGCTGCTTGGCTTTCTTGCCGTCTTCGGCGCCCTGAGCCTCATCCTCGGCGCGGGCTATGTCACCACGGTCGTCGATCTGCACGAGGCGCAGACGAGACAGGTAATGACCCAAAACCTCCTGGCGATGGAGAGCAGCCAGAGCGAACAGGAACGGAAGCTGCGGGGTGAAGCTGATGCATCCAAGACGATCGCCGAGCAGCAGCGCGAGCTGGCCCAGGGGACGCTCTATCTCAATCTCGTCATGCGAGCCCAATTCGAGTGGAAGGAGAACGCGGTCGGCCGGACGCTCCAGCTGCTGCAGGAGTGCCCGCCGCGGTTCCGGCAATGGGAATGGGGTTACGTCAACCACCTGTGTCATTCCGAGTTGCTGACGCTGCGTGGCCATACGGGAGGCGTGAATGCCGTCTGCGCCAGTGCCGACGGCCGCCTTCTGGCCAGCGCCTCCTCGGATGGAACGGTGCGGCTCTGGGACCTGCAGAGCGGCCGGGAGCAGCGCACTATCCCCGGAAACGGCGGCGTCCTATTCAGCGTCGGCCTCAGTGCCGACAGCCGGCGCCTGGCCGCCGGCGCGTCTGACGGTTCGGTGCATGTCTGGGATGTGGCCACGGGACGAGAAGAGTATTCTTTCAAGCGACAGATTGGCGCGGTGCGGGGCGTGAGCTTCAGCCCGGCCGGCCGCCGCCTGGCCAGCGGCGCGACCGATGCCACGGTGCACGTCTGGGACCTGGAGACAGGCCGCGAGGCGCTGACCCTCAAGGGACACCGGGGGGCGATCACCGGCGTGCGCTTCAGCCCCGACGGCCGGAGCCTGGCCAGCGCCGCAGCGGATGGCACGGCCCGGCTTCTGGGATGCTTTGACCGGGCAGGAAGTTCGCTCTTTCGCGGCACCGTTTCAGCACCTTCAAGGCGTCAGCTTCGATGTCGATGGCGGGCGCGTGGCCGGCGTCTGCGCCAACGGATCGGTTCGCGTCTGGGACACGACGAATGGAAAGCGAGTGTTCGATATCGTGGGACAATACGGAGCGTTATACGGCGTTTGCTACAGTGCCGACGGCAAGTGGCTGGCCGCCGGCTCGAGCGACGCGACGCTGCGGCTTTGGGGTGCCACGTCGGGCGGTGAGGAGCGCACGATTCGGGGACATACCGGGGCGGTCCTGTGCGTCTGTTCCGCCGCGGGCGGCAGTCGCATCATCACCGGCTCCACGGATGGGACCGTCAAGGTCTGGGACGCCGCGCTGACTCAGGAGGCGCGGGTCCTGGAAGGGCACCGTGGCCCGGTCTGGTCGGTCGCCTTCAGCCCGGACGGGCGCCGCCTGGCCAGCACCTCGGTAGATAGCACGGTGCAGGTGTGGGACCCGGCGACCGGCCAGAACACACTGTCCTTCAATGAGCACAAGGCCCCCATCTTCGCCGTCTCCTTCCTCGACGACGGTCAGCGCCTGGCCAGCGCCTCCGCGGACGGCACGACGAAGGTCTGGGACGCGAAGACCGGACAGATGGAGCACACCGTGGGGGGCCAAATGGGCTACGACTATGCCGTGCGCTTCCGTGGCGACGGCCGGCAGGTGGCTCGTGCCTTCGCCGACGGCACCATCAAGGTCTGGGACCTCCCCGAGGGGAAAGAGGTGCTCGCCCTCAAGGGGCACCGGCCGTTTGTTCGCGCCATCTGCTTCAGCCCCGACTGCCAGCGCCTGGCCAGCGGTGCCGATGACGGGACCGTGAAGGTGTGGAACGCAACCACGGGGCACGAAGAAGTCTCCTTTCGCGGCCATTCCTTGCCCATCGCCGGCCTCTGCTTCAGCCCGGACGGGAAGCGCCTGGCCACGGCCGCATGGGACGGGCGGGTCAAGTGGTGGGACGCAGCCACGGGACAGGAACTCATCGAGTTTCGCGGCCACGTGGCCGTCAGCGCGGTCTGTTTCAGCAGCGATGGCCGGCGCCTGGCCAGCGCCGGCACCGATGGGGTGGTGAAACTCTGGGATCCAGCGACGGGACAGGAAGCGTTTACCTTGCCGGGCCGCGGGGGTACGGTCTTCGGTCTGAGCTTTAGCCCGGACGGCCGGCACTGGCCGCAGCGTGTCAGGACCGGGCCGTCCGCATCTGGGACGCGGGACCCGTGGCTGGGTGGGGCCACGGGGACCCGATGCTGCCCCAGCCGTAGCGTGCAGTCTGTCGACCTGGCTACAATACCAGCGCAGGAGAGGCGGTTTGTTTCACGAGGGGACATGGCCAGAAAGAAGCGCCGATCACCACCCGCCGCCGCCGCGCCGCCGAAGATTCACGAGGCGACACTGGCCTCGGGGCCGTCTGGTGCCGTCCTCAAGGGTGCCGAGATCGACTTGGCGGCCGCGATTGCGCGGCGCAAGGCGGGGTTGGATACCGTGGTGTGTGGCGATGATCGGAAAGCAAACCGATCCATCGCCCAGCAGATCGAGGCGGCCGTCGGCCCGTACGAATCCGAGGATCCGCACAAGCGGGCCGGCCCTCACGCCCTGCCGCACTTCCAGCCCGCCCCTCGCCCTCCGAACGGGCACTCGTTCTACGAAACGGATAATCCTCAACGCAAGGCGAGGAAGCAGCGATGAAATACTTTACCCCGGAACTAATCAATCGAACCCGCTCTGCGGACGATGACGTGGCGGACGCGGCCCATGATGACTGGGAACTGGCCATCAAGCGCTCGAATCGCCACTGGCGCAGGATCAGGTTGGCGGTCCCCGAGAACGTGCGCCGCTTCGATGAAGGGTCCGTTTGTCTCCACGACGCCGAATTGCTCAGCATGGGTCGCCAGGACGATCAGCTCGTCATGCTCCTCGAAACCGAGCCGCCGGCCTCCAAGCCGGTCGTGCTGACATTCACTCTCGAGGAAGCGCCCGCCATCCAGACCGGCACGCTGACCGGGGCCCGTCAGGGGAAGCCGATTTATTGGGCATACGAAGAGTGGGACCTCGACCGACAGAAGAGGCCTACCCTGGAGGTGCTGCTCAGCAACGGCTCCGTCCTCAAGCTCGTCTTCCGCGACTTCCATTACCTCGTCGCCGAACCGCTGCTGCCGTCGGCGAACGGACAGGCGGCATACCCCACCGCGCGCCGGTGCCGCGCTCGGCCTGATGCCTCCCGATGGCCGTCAGAGTTGTCGTGCCGCCCAGCGGGGCTGGCAGCCAACGCAACATGGAAAACCTGGAGAGCGGCCCTGCCCAGCCTGGCTAAGGATTCGGCAGCAGCAGAAACGCGAACAACCTATCACCCGCTTGGATGCCCAGGGGCTCACTCCGCCGGCGGTTGACCAGTGGAGCTATTGCCGAATGTACCCCAGCCATCGGCAAGGCCGCCGAATTGCTCGCTGATTTCTGCAAGCTCACTCTGAATCGCGATCAAGCTTTCATAGGTAGCCAACATCCGGGTCGAGCACTCGCACGTCCAAGGGAGAGTACACTTAGGACTCTCATACAGGCGGAGGCGATAACCCAGTTTTCCTACGACGACGGCCAATGCCTTGCCGGCTGCTTCATCGGGGACGGCAACGTGAAAGTTGATGAACATCGGCTTGGAAAGATCCGAGCCGTTGTCCGCGATGCGCTGCAGAGCTGCACCGTCTGAGTCGTTGGGAAAAACATCCGCCATATGAGCGCCACCTACCGCACCATCGGCCATCCGCTCCAGGCCCTTCTTCGCTTCCGGCGAACCGGCGAATTCCAGCACGGCGGCGGCGCGGCTGACACGGACCCATTGCGGGCGTAACACTGGCGGGGGGCCAGACGGCCCGGATTGTAGCTCGCGTCCTGCCGACCTCGCTACAATACCGACGGCGGAGAGGCGGCCCGTTGCGCGAGGGGGGCATGGCCAGAAAGAAGCGCCGACCGCAACCCGCCGCCGCGCCGCCGACGATTCACGAGGCCACGCTGGCCCCGGGGCTGTCCGGCATCGTCTTCAAGGGTGCCGAGATTGCCGTGGCGGCAGCCATCAGGCGGCGCCGGGCGGGACGCGACATTGTCGTGTGCGGCGATGACTTGAAGGTGAACCGGGTCGTCACCCAGACCATCGAATCCGCTGTCGGGCGATGGAGAGCGCCAGGATCCGCACCGTAACGCCGGGCCGCATTCGCTGCCGCACCTACAACAAGTCCGACAGCCGCCCAAGGGACATGCCTTCTACGAGACGGCCAACCGCAAGGCCAGGAAATTGCAATGAAGTACTTTACTCCCGAACACTATAGCCGCGGCAACTCTCCCAACGAAGAGGACCTCGACGGCATAGAGGACGAATGGGAGCGTGCCATCCAGCGCTATAACCGCCGCTGGCGCAAGATCAAGCAAGTCTTCCCCGAAGGTGTGCGCCGCTTCGAAGAGCAACACATCTGTCTCCACGATGCCGAAGTATTAAGCATCGGCCGCGAAGACAACAGTTTCATCTGGCTCCTCGAAACCGAATCGCCAGCCAGCAAGCCGATCGTCCTGACGTTCACCTTGGAGGACGAGCCGATCATCGAGGCCCACACGGGTTACGGCTTCCATCCCGGCAAACCCCTCTACTGGTTCTACGAGGAATGGAACCTCGACCGCCACAAGCGGCCCACCCTGGAAGCGCTTCTCAGCAATGGCTGGGTGGTAAAACTCGTCTTCCGCGACTTCCATTATCTCGTGGCGGAGCCGTTCGTGCCATCGCTGAACGGACAGGCTGTCCCGCCTGCCGACGTGCCCGTGCCGCGCTCGGCCTGACCCCTGCCACCACTCCCACACCTCGGTAACGCCGCCGTAACAAACCGCGCGGTCGTGCTTGTGCGATTCGCGGCGGACCGTAGACTGGAGACGCTTGTCGGACCAGGCACTGCCTCCGACATCTGCGCGGCGAAAGGAGCCGGGTGAATGTCCCTTTCTTAGGCCAGTCTCGTCCGCGGACGGATGCGGCGGCGCAGCAGCGCGGCGCATGACAGTGCCAGCAGCGTGCAGCTGAGCGGCAGGAAGCTCAGTTCAGCAATCAGGAGCCAGGGGATGGGGTCGTTGAATTCGTAGGGATCCGTCGCCACACGGGCGGTCCCTTTGCTGAGGACCGAGTCGCCATACAGATCGGTATCGGGGTGGGCCGCCCGCCATTGGCCCCAGGTGGTTTCTTGCGAGGGGTAGCTGGAATAGGGCAAGCTCGGGCTATCCGAGTCAAGAGCTGCGCCGGAGTCCTGGCGATAGGCATGGCCGCCGCATTTCACCACCATGCCGCCGGCGCGAAGCCCTCCCTGGGACAATTCCAGCGGCTCGGCGGAGCTGCCTTCCGTAAAGGCCCGCGTGCAACGATAGATATTGCAGTAGGTGACCGTGACCGGCACATCGCCGACCAGGTCGTTGATGATGTGAGATTTGGGTCCCTGCGAGAGCGATAGCACCGCATAAGCGCGATTCTGGCCTCCGGCGCTGATGCCGATGATCGGTTCGTCGTCGTTGGCGTGCGCTGCGGCCGCGCTGACGGTGAGCGGTCGGCGGATCCCGGGCCAATCGAACAGGCTCACCGTGTCGTCCGACACGGGCAATGGCTTGGGAAAGAGCCCGGCCACCAGGGGCTGATACCTGAGGGCGACAGTCAAAAGGAGGGCGCTGACGGCCCAAGCGGCCAAGCCAAGCAGCACCAGCGTTGCTGCTCGCCGAACCGGTCGATGGGGAAGAAGTGCCGGAAACTGGATCATGACGGAGCATCTCCGGGCCGATCGCGCGCCTGCAGACCGCGCAAGAAGCGGCGCAGACCGGAAAGGTGAGGACGACTTGGTATACGGAGGGTCGGAAGAGGAGCCCCTCAGCAGCCCGTTGCTGCACATCTTCGGGCGGGACAACTCCCTTTCAGCAATTCCTGCCGGCAGGGCGAAGAGTGGGCACAGGGTGAAGACTACACATAGATCAATGAAAGCATGATGAGATACCGATGAGATCAGGCAAGCGCCGCGCTGTCTCGATAGGCGCTGCTTCTGTTGCTCGCCATTCTTGGCCCGATCCTTTACCATAGGCCCCGTCGCTCTTTCCGTGCGGAGGCCATCCCATGAAGTTTGCCGCCATCATCGAATACAGCCGAGACAAGGCCAGGGTGGACGCGATCCGCCCTGTGCACCGCCAGTACCTCGCCAGCCTGAAGGAACGAGGCCAGCTGGTCGCCTCGGGGCCTTTCACCGACGGCAGCGGCGCCCTCATCATCTATGAGGCTCCGACCCCCGAGGAGGCGGAGGCGATCCTGCGCGGCGATCCGTTCCACGCCAACGGCATCTTCTTGAGCTGGCAGCTGCGCCCGTGGAACACGGTCATCGCCAATCGCGAGCTGTTACCGGCGTAATAGCGCAGATATCATCTGATGTCCCCTCGCCCCCGTATTCGGGGGAGAGGGGTTGGGGGTGAGGGGGGCTGAATCTCCCCCGTCCAGAACCCCTCACCCCAACCCCTCTCCCCGGAGTACCGGGGCGATGGGCGATTCGAGCCGGCCATGCCGTACCTCACGGACCTCCACCATGCGATCCAGCGGACCCTTGGCAGCGGCCGCGTCGGCCAGCCGGTCTTCGTGCGCTACCACCTCGACGGCCTGCTGCCGAACGACTGGTCGGTCCAGGACATTGCGGACACGGTGGAGGCGTGGATTGGCCCGGGGGACGTGCGTGCCATCGCTGCGGGCAGCGCCGACCAGCCGGGCGTCTTCCTGAAGTTTGCCAACGGCGCCACGGCCCTGGTCAGCACTGTGCCGCGCCCGGGGTCCGATTCCCGCCTCGACGTGACCATCCTTGGCACGCACGGGGCCATCTACCACCCGCTGGAGACCGGCATCGATACCCTCTGGGAAGATGACGCCCCAGTGGCGGAGAGCACGCCGGGCCAGTACGGCATCCTGCTGGTGAGCGGCGGGCGGACGCACCAGGAGACCTACGCCGCCGCCTTCGCCGCCGACCCGCGCTGCCGCATCATCGCCGTCACCGATGAGGCCGACATCGACGCCCAGCGCCGCGAATGGAACGAACAGCTGGCGAAGTCCCTAGGCGTCCCCTACCTGGCCGACCTGGAGGCTGCCCTGGCGCGCGACGATGTCCAGGTGGTGAGCATTTGTGCCCTGCCGGAGCGGCGGGGCCGGATTGCCGTCCGCTGCGCCCAGGCCGGCAAGCACCTGTATCTGGACAAGTCGCTGGCCCCCAGTATCGCCGAGGCCGACGCCATCGTAGCGGCGGTGCAAGCCGCCGGCGTCCGCAGCCAGATGTACAGCTTCGTGACCACCCCGTGGGCTCGCCGGGCCCGGCAACTGCTTCAGGCGGCCGGCGAAAAAGGGGACTGTCCCCTTAAGACAGGGGGACAGTCCCCTTTTTCGCCGGCCCATCGCCTCGGCCGGCTGCTGGCCATCCACAGCGACATCTTCTTCGCCAAGGGCCACGCCGGCACTGCTCACCTGGAGCCACGCCGCGAGGAGTATCCGCCGACCCGGCATCAGCTGGTCGAGGCGAAGCGGGAGCTGGATAACGTCGGCGTCTATCCCATTTCGCTAGTGCGCTGGCTGACCGGGCAGGAGTTCCGCAGCGTCTGGGCGGTCACCGGCAATTACTTCTTTGCCGAGCACCAGCGGCACAACGTGGAGGACTTCGGCGTGCTGGCCGGCCTCCTGGGCGACGGCACGCCGGTGACCATCGCCTGTGGCCGCACCGGCTGGTCGAGCCACCCGGCCAGCGGCGTCAAGCGCGTGATCGTCGTTGGCAGCGAGCGCACCCTGGTGATCGACGCCCATCGCCCGCGCCTGGAGGTGCATGCCGCCGAGCCCCCCTGGACTCCTCCGCCGCCCCATCCCGGCGACCCGATGGCCTTCTGGGACACCACCCAGGCCGAAGCCGGCACCCAACCCAGGCGGACCTGGTTGCCCCTCTGGTCGGTCGATCGCGATGTCCGCAGTTTCCTGGACGCCCTGGACGCCGGCCGCGACGGCGAGGTGAACGCCGCCGAGGCGGCGCGAACCACCGCGGTTCTGCTGGCGGCGTATCGCTCGGCGGCGACGGAGGAACGGGTAGGGATATGAAGCGAGCCGTGTACTCGCTGGGAGGTGTCGGCGCCACGGATCAATTGCCTTCCTTCGGTTCCATTGCTAGTCTGCCTCGAAGAGCACGCCCACTTCTCCCTACCGTGAAAGGCCCGCCATGCGTCTCTCCCGCCTTTACGTCCCCATGCTTCTGCTGGCCGCCGCACCCCTGGCCGGCGCCGCCGAGCAGTTCCAGGCCGACGCCTACACCCTCGGCCCCGATTCCCAGGAACACGAGGGCGTGCCGAAGGGAAAGGTCACCAAGGCCAGCTGGAAAAGCGACATCTTCCCCGGCACGGTGCGCGATTACTGGGTCTATGTCCCCGCGCAGTATGACGAGAAGAAGGCCGCCTGCGTCATGGTCTTTCAGGACGGGAACAGTTACCAGGACGCCAAGGGGCAGTTCCGCGTCCCCACCGTCTTCGACAACCTGATCCACAAGAAGGAGATGCTGGTCACCATCGGCCTGTTTATCAACCCCGGCGAGGTCCCGTTTAGCGGTCCCAAGGAGAAGCCACGCTCCAACCGCAGCTTCGAATACGACACGCTGTCCGATCAGTACGTGCGCTTCCTGGAGAAGGAGATGCTGCCGGAGGTGGCCAAGGCGTACAACCTGCGGAAGGACGCGGCGGGGAGGGCCATCTGCGGCATCAGCAGCGGCGGTATCTGCGCCTTCACCGCGGCCTGGGAACGGCCCGATCTGTTCAGCAAGGTGCTGTCGCACGTGGGCAGCTTCGCCAACATCCGCGGCGGCGACGTTTACCCCGGCCTGGTTCGCAAGACGGAGAAGAGCCCCAAGCCGATCCGCGTGTTCCTGCAGGACGGTGAGGCCGACCTGGATAACGTCTACGGGAGCTGGCCGCTGGCCAACCGGCAGATGGCCGCCGCGCTCAAATTCGCCCATTACGATTACCAGTTCGTGATGGGCACCGAAGGGCACAACGGCAAGCATGGCGGGGCCATCCTGCCCGACTCGCTGCGCTGGCTGTGGCGCGACGGAGATGGGCGAGAAGAAGGACGCGAAGTAAATGGGAGGATCCCCATGAGTGCTGGCCCCACCCCGACGGACACGATCCCCGTCTGCGCACGGTGCGGTCTGCCGGCCCAGGGGGCGTGCCGGTTCTGCGGGCGCACCTTCTGCCCGGGCCACGGCAGCATCACCCGCCATTTGTGTCGCAAGCACTGGTGGGGGGTGGTGGGCGTCTATGCCGCCGCGGCCCTTGGCGGGGCGTTGGCCTGGTGGTTCGTCTTCCGGGACTAGCGTGGCCAAAGCATGCTATTCTTGGGGAGCCCGCGAAGCTCTCCTGCGAGGTGCCGTCGTCATGTCCGAAGCCATTCCAGCACCCTCCGCCCCCCCGACCGCCGCGGCCGCCGACCCACTGGCCCAGGCTCGGCGCGAGGCCTCGATCGCCCTGTTGACCATGGCCGTCCTGCTCGCCGGCTTTCCGGGGGTCCTGATCGTGGTGCCACGGTTGCTCGGGGCCCCGGTCGATGTGGGGCAAACGCTCCTGGCCTTTGGCGTGTTGTTCGGCCTGGCCGCTGCCTTCGCTACGACCGGCGTGTGGGCCCGCTATCAAACGCTGCCGGCGGCGGTGGTGGGGTTGATCCTCTACCTAGTCCTGGCGGTGCTCCACCTGGCGGTCGGTCTGGTGCTGATCCTGCTGGCGCTGCTGCTGGTGAAGTCGATCCGCACCTGCCTGAAAGGTCGGCGGGCCGTGGGGTAGTAAGGCGAACGGCAGGAGATAATCTCCCCTCGCCCCGGTGCTCCGAGCGAGTATGGGGGACTGGGGCGACGATCCCTCGCCCTGCGGCGAAGGGGCCCGTCGTAGCGCTCCCGCACACATCGGACTTCAGTTCAACCTGGCGATTTTTGCTGAGTTGCGAAGGCACATGTCGTTATTTACCAATGGCTTGCGGTGTCCGCGCCAGGTTGAACAGAAGTCCCGGTCACTTCAGTTCAACCTGGCAGCGCGTGCGGTGCCGGCGGGCGGTCGGAGATGCGCTGCCGAGGGCTACTATCGCCTGCCGGTCGCCTAATGGGTTGCCACAGCGAAGATCGCCGGCCCGCGGCTTGCACCGCGGGCCGGGTCATTTACAATCAGAGGATCGGCGACCGCCGTGCCGCCATCCCTCTCCCCGCCGCCCGCCCCGCAGGACTGCGGCATGAATGACTCCCTCCGGCCCTGGCTCTTCTCCTTCGCGGTCCTGGTGTTTCTCACCGGGCAGGCATCGGCCGCACCGATCGAGTTCAATCGCGACATCCGCCCGATCCTGTCCGACAACTGCTTTCAGTGCCACGGCCCAGACAAGGCCCGTCGCAAGGCCGGCCTGCGCCTGGACACCGAGGAGGGAGCCGCCAAGGTCCTGGGCGCACTGATCCGGCCAAGAGCGAGTTGATCCACCGCCTCACGACCGCGGACGTCACGGAACACATGCCGCCGGTGAAATCGGGCCGCACCCTGACAGCCGCTCAAATCGACACGCTCCGCCGCTGGGTCGCGCATGGTTCGCCGTGGCAGAAGCACTGGTCGTTCCTGCCACCCGTGCGGTCGCCGCTGCCCGCGGCGAAGAATGCGACCTGGCCGCGGAACGCCATCGATCGATTCATCCTCGCTCGTTTGGAGCGGGAGGGGCTGGCCCCATCGCCGGAAGCGGACCGCACCACGCTGATCCGCCGGGTGGCGCTCGACCTGACCGGCTTGCCGCCGACGCCGGCCGAGGTGGACGCCTATCTCGCCGATGCCTCGCCAAATGCCTACGAGAAGGTCGTGGATCGCTTGCTCGCCTCGCCACGGTACGGCGAGAAGATGGCGGCCCGCTGGCTGGATGCGGCCCGCTATGCCGATACCAGCGGCTACCAGAGCGACGGCGAACGCTTCATGTGGCGCTGGCGCGACTGGGTGATCGCCGCCCTCAATGCCAACATGCCGTTCGATCAATTCACCATTGAACAGCTTGCCGGCGACCTGTTGCCGAATGCGACGCTCGATCAGAAGATCGCAACCGGCTTCAACCGCAATCACCGCGGCAACGGCGAGGGGGGTATCATCCCGGAGGAGTATGCCGTCGAATACGTGGTGGACCGGGTCGAGACGACGGCAACAGTCTGGCTCGGGCTGACCCTGGGCTGTGGACGCTGCCACGACCATAAGTTCGATCCCATCTCCCAGAAGGAGTTTTATCGGGTCTTCGCCTTTTTCAACAATGTGCCGGAGCAGGGGCGGGCCATCAAGTACGGCAACTCCCCGCCGTTCATCCCGGCACCAACGCGCTAGAACAGGAGCAGCTCGCCGCCCTGGATACGAAACTGGCAGCGGCTGAGAAGCGCTTCCAGGGTCTGGAATCAGAGCTGAAGGCGGCGCAGGCGAAATGGGAGCAGCGAGCGGGGTCGCATCAGCACCCCGGGGAAGCGGCAGACTGGTCGCCGACCCGAAACCTGGTCGCGCAGTTTCCGCTGGATGGGAGGACGGGCGAATTCGATGGCCGGCGCTCCTTCGAGGCCGGGGACGTGGGCGATTTCGGCTTCTACGACAAGTTCAGCCTCGCCGCCCGCGTTCGGCCGCTGGATCGCCGGGGCGGAGCCATCCTCGCGCGGACGGCCAACAGCCCGCATGCGGACGGCTACGGCGTCGAGTTGCACGACGGCAAGGTGTTCGTTCACCTGACCAAGCGCTGGCTGGACGACGCCCTGCGCGTCGAAACGGAGCGGGTGCTGCCGCTCGGCGAGGAGCACCACCTGCTGGTCACCTACGACGGCTCGCGGGTGGCGTCCGGCGTCCGCATCTTTATCGATGGTCGCCTCGAAAAGACAAAAGTCCTGCTCGACGAGTTGAATCAGACATTTCAGACGAAGCAGCCGCTGCGCATTGGCGGGGGTCCGGCCGGCAGCTTCCACGGCCACCTCGGCGACGTGCGCGTCTATAACGATGTGCTGACTCCGGAGGAGGCCGCGGCCCTGGCTTCCAGGGAACCGATCAGCGACCTCGCCGCTCTGGCTCCGGCGAAACGAACGGCGGAACAGGCCGCCAAGCTGCGCGCCTGCTTCCTCGATCAGCACGCGCCGCAGGCGATCCGACAAGCCCATCGCGAGTTGCTGGACCTGCGCCGGCGGCGGGCGGCGCTGGTCGAGAGCTTCAGCACGGTTATGGTGATGGAGGAACGGCCGACGCCCCGCGACACCTTCATCCTGCTCCGCGGGCAATACGACAGGCCGGGCGAGAAGGTGACCCCCGGCCTACCCGCCGTGCTCCAGCGAGCCTCCCTCGTCCAGCGAGCCTCTCCCGTAAGGGAGGGGAGCAGGCCCAATCGCCTCGACCTGGCCCGCTGGTTCGTGGACGGCTCGAACCCGCTGACGGCCCGCGTCACCGTCAACCGCGCCTGGCAGAGCTACTTCGGCACAGGCCTGGTGAAGACGACCGAGGATTTCGGCAGCCAGGGCGAATGGCCAAGCCATCCCGAGCTGCTCGACTGGCTGGCGACGGAGTTCATGGCGAGCGCCTGGAACCTCAAGGCGCTGCAGCGCCTGATCGTCACCAGTGCAACCTATCGTCAGGCTTCGAAGGTGACGCCGGCGCTGTCGGCGGCCGACCCGGAGAATCGCCTGCTGGCCCGGGGCCCGCGCTTCCGCCTGCCTGCCGAGGCGGTCCGCGACCAGGCCCTGGCAGCCAGCGGCTTGCTGGTCGAACGGATCGGCGGTCCCTCGGTCAAGCCCTATCAGCCCCCTGGATTGTGGAAAGAGCTGACCGGGACCGAGGAGTATGTGCCCGATCACGGCGAGAAGCTGTATCGCCGTAGCCTGTACACCTTCTGGAAACGGACGGTCGCCCCGCCGGCCCTGGCGACCTTCGACGCGGCGGGGCGGGAGACGTGCGTGGTCCGCCCGGCACGCACCAACACGCCGTTGCAAGCCTTGAATCTGATGAACGACGTGACCTTCGTGGAGGCCGCCCGGATGCTGGCCCAGCGGGCGCTGAAGGAAGGCGGGACCACGCCGGCGGGCCGGATCGCAGTGGCCTTTCGCCTGGCCACTGCCCGGCCGCCCCGTCCGGCGGAGCTGCGCGTGCTGGTCGAGGGCTATCGCGATCATCTGACGACGTACCGGCAGGACATGAAGGCGGCCCGGCAATTGGTGAGCATCGGCGAGGCCCCGCGTGACCCATTGCTGGACGTGGCCGAGCTGGCGGCCGGCACGGCGGTGGCGGGGATCATCCTCAACCTGGATGAGGTGGTGACGAAGGAGTGATGCCGTGCTGGCCGAATGCTCGGGGAGCGCCCGATGGTGAGGCATGCCAATAAGGAGATCGAAGGCGCCTTGAGCTACGCCAGGACGCGAGGATGGGCAGTCATCAAGTCAGCTAGGGGACACTGCTGGGGACTGTTACGCTGTCCACATGGGCGCGGCGGTTGTCAGAAATCCGTGTGGTCGACGCCGCGAAGCCCGCAAGATCATGCCGATGCTATCCGCCGTTTCATTGATCGCTGCCCCCATCAGGCCGCGGAGGAACAACCATGAAGAAGCATCGCTTCACGTTGATTTTGGCAGGCGTTACGGAAGTCACGCCTGTACTGGCCGATGTGCTTTACGGGGCGATGAATGGGGAGATCGAATTTGAAATGCGCGACGGGGTTGCGCTCCTTGAAGTAACGCGCGCGGCTCGAACCCTGAGGAGCGCGATCACTTCAGCGATTGAAGCTGTTGAACAGGCAGGCGTCGGCATACGGGTCATTCGCGTCGAATCGGATACTGCGAATACCATCGCAAAAATCAATGCGGACCTCTTGAGCACTCCGGCAGGCCCATGAGAAGTCGGACTGGGCCTTGCCACTGCAAGGAAGGCCGCAGGACCAGCCGGCTTGGCCCGCGGCCGAACTCACCCTCACCGTCGATCGCTCAACGCCGCGCCTGCCCGATCGTCACACGAGCGTTTTGGGGCAGTTGCATTTGCGGCAAGCCTGTCACCAGCGTGGTCTGTTTCTGTCCAAGAGACATCAACCCCTGTGCCGCCGGCAGAGGCGTCGACTGACTGACCAGCTGCTGCAGCGGTTGCGCGCCGGTCAGCGATTGCTGCTGCGACTGGACGGGGGACAGCGATTGCTGCTGGGTCTGGCCGGTGCTCTGCGACTGCTGCTGCAACCAGTACTCCATCAACAATATCAATAGCTGCTGCTCCTGGGCGGCGGTCAGCGTGGCCTGGTGGTGATGCCGGTGCATCGTCGCCAGCAGTGGGTTCTGCCCGAAGCTGCCGTATTGTCCCGCACCGCTGAACTGCTGGCTGGTGGCCGTCGCCGGCGACGGTCGGCCGCAATTCCCTCGCCCCTGGGCCTGCACGGGCTGAACCAGCCACAGGGCTGCGGCCGCGGCGGTCAGCGCGGCCAGCAGCGCACTTTTCCTGCTCATCCTGGGTGCCTCCTTCGAGAGCGGGCGAATGGATCGAGCCGCGGCTGGGAAACCTCGGCCGTCCCTTCACTACGTCCGTGACCGGCGCAAACTGTACATGAAAAACGGGAGGCGTCCCGCAGGTCGGAAAAAACACGAAAGCCCGGAGCAACGCGACGGGTTCCATCGAACCCAGCCGCTTCGCTCCGGGCTCTCGTGTGCGCCCAGGCCCATCACCGTTCGCGCCGGCCGGCGCCTGAGCCCACGTTGACACTTTGCACCACCTTCCCGTCCAGCGACAGCTTCAGGCCCACCGGCGGACCGTTATCCTCGGCCTTCAGGTCGGCCAGTTTCCCGTCCTTGCCGTCGATGGTGATGTGGGCGCTGGGGGCCAGCTCGAACGTCTTGTCCTCTTCCGGAGTATCGCCGCGCGCCGGGCGGACGATCAGCGTGATGGTGTTCTTCTTCGGGTCGGCCACCTTGAATAGCCCGCCGACCGTCGGCCCCTCGGCGCGGAGGCTGGTGACCTCTTTTTGATCGGGCGAGAGATGGAGCATGGCAACAGCGCCGGCCGGCAGATCGGCTAGCTGACCCTGCTTGACCACGAAACGCCGGGCCTTGTTGTCGTCAAAAAAAAGGTCGGCGCCGGCGGCCACGGTGTAGGTGGTCTCTTCCCCCATGTCGTCGCCGCGGCGCGTGGGGGGAGTGGTCAGCGTGATCTGCCGTTTGCCCGCATCGACCGATTTCACGACGCCGCCGACCGTCGGCCCTTCGGCCATCACACTCAGGGTTTCCTTCAGGTCGGCAGCGAGCTTGAGCGTGACAATGGCGCCGGTCGGCAGGTCGGCCAGTTTGACCTCTTTAATGGAGAAGGTCCGGCCGCGCCCGTCATCCACGCCGACCTCGGCGTTCTTGCCGACGGCATAGGTCTTCTCCTCATCAGCCACCTCTTCGCCGCGGCCACGGCCTCCGGAGCGCAGGGTCAGCGTGATCGTACTCTTGCCGGCATCGACGGACCTGAGCACGCCACGAACCGTCGGCCCCTCGGCCAGGATGCACTCGACGGCCTTCTGATCGCTGGTTAACTGCAGCACGACCCAGGCCCCGGGGGCCAGGTCGCTCAGCTTGCCCTCGCGGTAGGCGCCGCCCCGCCGGGCCATGCCGGTGCCCAGGCCGACCTCCACGGTCTTGGCCAGGGCGTAAGTCTTGTCGCTGGCTTCCTCGCGCGCATTGACCATGAGGGTGACGGTGGCCTTGGCGGCATCGATGGCCTTGAGAATACCGCGGACCTCGGTTGACGGCGTGCCACGGCTGTCGGTCCCGCGGGCCGGATCGGCGGGGCGTCTTTCTCGTTCCGCCTGGGCAACCCGCGAATCGGCGCGTGTGGGCTGGATGAGCCAGCCGGCCCCGGTGGCGGCCAGCGCCAGCACGAGGACCACGGCGGCGGCGATCTTGATCTTGGTCAGCAACATGGCGTTGAGCACTCCTTGAGTCCAGGCGGCGGCCCGGGCCGAAACCAGGCCGGCCGCCGCGGTTCCCGTGGCCACAGGGATCGCGGCTTTGACGACAATACTCACGACGGCGGCGGGTACGGCGGCCTCGGCGGACGCGCAGGCCAGCACGGTGCCCAGAGCCGCCAGCGACGACACCACGCCGCGGCGGGCCAGGCGAACCCGCAGCCGTTCCCGACCCGCGCCAGCCGCGACAGGATCGTGCCGCGCGGACAACCCAGCTGCCGAGCCGCCTGTTCGTTGGTGTTTCCTTCCAGGTAGCACAGCACAAAGGGCCGGCGATACTTCTCCGGTAGCCGGCTGACTTCCTCATCGAGCACCGGACGTAGATCGCGCCAGAGCAGATCGTCCTTCGGCTCCGGGGCTGGCACCTCCTCGGGCAGCGCGGCCGTCATCCGCCGGGCTGCCTGTGCTCGCGCTCGCTGGGCAATGCGGACCGCCACCCGGTGCAGCCAGCTCCCCAGCGAATCGCGGCGGCTGATGGTCGCCGCCTTGCGGATCAGCACCAGGAAGGTGGCCTGGAAGGCATCCTCGGCCTCGTGCCGATCGCGCAGCAGGCGCCGGCAAGTTCCGAGGACCAGCCCGGCGTGGCGCCAGACCAACAGCTCGAAGGCGGCCTCATCGCGGCGCTGGACGAAATCGTCCAGAAGCTGGGCATCACTCAGCTCGTCGGTCCGTTCCCGGGCCACGACGCGGCGCAACTGGTGCAGCACGGCATGCAGCGGTTGGTGAGGCATTTCCTTCTCCACAGCGGGCCCTTCTACTGTAATAGAGTCGCGCCGAGGATGCACGCTTCCAGGATTTTCTTGGACGGATTTGAAACGTTGAGAGAGAATGGCGCCGTGGAGGAATAGCGATGAAAACAGTGCTTAGCCTGGGCCAGTGCGCTGCCGACCAGTGGGGCCTCGGCCGCCTGCTACGGACTGGAATCGGGGCGGAAGTCGCGAGCGCGGCCACTTTCGAGGAAGCGCTGACCCGGCTGCGCCAGGGCGGTATTGCCCTGGTCCTGGTCAACCGCGTCCTCGATTGCGATGGCAGCTCGGGACTGGAGTTCATTCGACAGGTGAAGGCCGATGCGGCGCTCCGCGACGTGCCGATGATGCTGGTGAGCAATTACGCCGATGCCCAGCAGGAAGCCGTGGCAGGCGGGGCCCTGCCGGGTTTCGGCAAGGCCGCGCTGCACGATCCGGAGACGAACGATCGGCTCCGCGCGGTGCTGGGGCAGAGCGGGCCGGAAGGCGAAGGCTGAAGCTTCGCCCTCCGGCATACGGACGGCGGTGCGGATTGCTCCAGAATTCCCAGGTCGCACTAATTGGACAGCGCCACTTTCTGTCATGGTTGACACGTAAGTGCAGCTAACACAGGAAGTTGGGGTTGCGTGATAGAGTAAAGAAAGACGATCCTCCGTGTTCGCTAATTCCTGGAAGGAATACCACGGAGGATCGTCAGGATGACGCTGAAGCAGATTGCCAGTCTCGGCAAGGAGTTGGCCAAGTTTCTGAGGCTGTTCGTCGGCCGGTTTCGCAGCCGCCCCGGTTTCGCCCTGTTGGCCGTGTATGTCCAGGGGCTCCTGTCGAACCTACAACGCAAAAACATCGAGGCCATGGCCTTGGAGCTGGGTACGGCACCGCGGACTCTACAACGTTTCGTGGAATCGATCAAGTGGGATGAGACCGGCGTGCGCGATGACTGCCAGCGCTTGGTGGCCCGCGAACATGCTCATGCGGAGGCGATCGGTTGCCTCGACGAATCGGGAACGGCCAAGAGCGGTAGCCATACGGCGGGTGCCGCACGGCAGTGGCTGGGCAGTTGTGGCAAAGTCGACAACGGTGTCGTCGGCGTGCATCTGAGCTACAGCAGCCCCGGCTTTCAGTGTCTGCTCGACAGCGCGGTCTACCTGCCCCGGGATTGGGCCGACGATCCGGAGCGTCGAAAAAAAATTACATCCCCAAAGAGGTCGTGTTCCGTACCAAGCCGCAAATCGCCCTGGAGTTGATCGACCGCGCCTTGGCCAACGGTGTGCGCGTCCAGGCCTGGACGTTTGACGAAGGCTACGGCCGCGACACGGCCTTTCTGGACGGTCTGGAACAGCGTGGACAGGTATTCGTGGGCGAAGTGCCGGCGAACTTCCGCGGCTGGCTGAAAAAGCCCCAGGTGCTTCGGAGCGGTCGGTCGCGGCGGCGCGGCCGCAAAAGGACCTATCCGCGGCTGGCGGCGCGAAGCCGGCGCGGCAGCGAAGTGCGAAACCTGGCACGCTATTCGCCCGTCTTTCGCCAGCAGAAGTGGCAGCGCTACCGCATCAAGGACACCCAGCACGGCCCCGAGGTCTGGGAGGTGAAATGGGCGAAGCTCTGGCGCAAGGGACTCGATGGCCTGCCGGGGCGTCGGCACTGCTTGCTCGTAGCACGCAACGTTTTGACCAATGAGGTGAAATACTTCCTATCCAATCGTGTGCCCGGGGAGCGTGGCATCTCGCTACGGCGGTTACTGCGTGTGGCCTTTGGGCGTTGGTCGGTGGAAAGCTGCTTTCGCCAGGCCAAAGAGGAACTGGGCTTGGACCATTACGAAGTTCGCGGCTGGCGTTGCTTGCACCGGCACTGTTACCTGACGCAACTGACCCACCTGTTTTGCGCCCGCATGCGTCAGCAGTTCGACGCCGCAACGACGCACGACGACCCGCTGGAACACCTGACGACAGAACAAGTGCGACGAGCCATGAACACCTGGTTAGAGACAGCACAGGGGCGACTGACAAAAGCGGCACGCTTCCAACGAGAGTTAGCCAAGCAGCAGTATTACCAGCGTCGCAATGCGCAGGCCCAGCGCTCTCACGTGAAAACGCGCATGGCTCAACTGCGATCCTTGGGCATCGATGTCGATCGGATCAAATCGTGCATCCCCCAATCGCCGACCTGATCGGCTATACTGTTCTCAATGTTGGACTTCCGCCATTGCAACAAGGAAAGTGGCGCTGTCCAACTAAATTCGCCGGGAATTATATCCAACGTGGCGCGCGTGCCGCAATCCCTTGTCAAATATCGACATGCGCCTTCACATTTCGGCGGAAAGCGCCAGGTCGCATATAATTCCGTGTGTGCGGACACGCCTTGCCGACACAGGATCAGCTTGAGGGCTGATGCCAGTCCCTGGCACACGTTCCGCTATGAACCTGACAGGCCATCGGCTTTCCGTTCGCACTGCGCTTCTCTAGCTCTTCTTTGTGGCGGCGGAGCGCGGTGGCCGCGTTTGATCTGGTGCCTCTGAGCCCGTGCTTGAGCTTGGCCCTTGGGTCGGCTTCACTTTCCTTGGTGCCGCGAGCCCGCTTGAAAGTCTCGTCCTTCGTTCGACCCATCCTCCGCCGACATTTTCTTCGCCCGTCCCTCACCGTCGTTGGAGGTCCTCATGCCTCGGAAGAAGACACGCCAGCCCATCCCGCCGCCCCGCATCGTCCGGCCCTGTGCCGCCGCCATCGACGTCGGCAGCGCCAGCCACGTCGTCGCCGTCGACCCCGCTTGCGATCCGCAGCCCGTTCGTACCTTCGGCGTCTATACCGCCGACCTACAGACGCTGGCCGAGTGGTTACGCCACTGCGGCGTCACGAGCGTCGTGCTCGAATCGACCGGCGTCTACTGGATGTGCTTATGCGACTTCCTGGAAAGCCAGGGCTTCGAAGTGGTGGTGGTCGATCCACGCAGCCTGGCCCGCAACCTCAAGAAGAAGACCGACGTTTGCGATGCGGTCTGGCTGCAGCAGATGCACGCCTGTGGCCAGCTCAAGAGCTGTTTTCGACCCGCGCACGAGGTGCTGGCGTTGCGGACGCTGTGGCGGCATCGCGAGCATCTGATCACCGAGGCAGCCAAGCTCTTGCAGATGATGCTCAAAGTGCTGGTCCAGATGAATGTTCATTTGGACCTGGCCGTGTCGAGCATCGCCGGCGTCACCGGCATGCGCATCCTGCGTGCCATCGCCCAGGGGCAGCGTGACCCCCAGACGCTGGCGGCGATGCGCGATCCCAGCTGCAAGAAGAGCCGCGAGGAGATTGCCAAGGCCCTGGAAGGGACCTGGGACACGGCCCACCTGTTCGAGCTGAAACAACTGCTCAAGGCCTGGGACTTCTACCAGAATCAGCTCCATGTCTGTGACCGGGAGTACGCCAAGGCGGCCGGGCCGATGCCGGACAAGACCCAGGGGCGTCCGTTGCCCGAGTCCCAGAAGGCCGCGCCGAAGAGTCGCAACCGCCCGACGGAGTTCGACGCCGACGCCTTGATCTTCCAGTTGACGGGCGTGCGTGTCACGGAAGTGGACGGTCTGGGCGCCAGCACGGTGCTGACGGTCTTGTCGGAGACAGGCCCGGACCTGGCGGCACGTTTCCCGACGGACAAGCACTTCGCGGCCTGGACGACGCTGGCGCCGCGCAAGCACCAATCGGGCAAGCGGATCCGCTATCCCGCCCAGACGGCCAGCCGGGTGGCCAGGGCGTTTCGGCTGGCGGCGCGGTCCTTGCTCAGAAGTAAGAGCGTGCTGGGTAATTTCCTGCGCCGCCTGCGGGCCCGGCTGGGGATAGGCAGCGCCATCAGGGCGACAGCCCACAAGCTGGCGAAGCTCTTCTATCGCCTCATCACGCGTGGGGAAGCGTATCGCCGTGAGAGCACGGCAGCCGAAGAAGTCAAGCAGCAGGAGCGTCAGGTCAAAGCGCTGCAGCGGCAGAGCGCGGGAGTTAGGGCTGCAAGTGGTGCCGATCTGAGCAGGGTCGGCGGGGCAACAGACGACGTCGGGGAAGTAGGCGAGGTCGATCTCAAGCCGAGCCGCTTGGGGCGGTGGCGTCGAAAATACGCGCGCACCGTAAGATCGCTGCCCGAGCACGACACCTCTCGCCCGGGTAGCGGGGCCTTGTTCATTGAAAGCAAAGGAAGCTGCCCGTTCGGGTTGAATCACTGTGCGAAGGTCCCACTGCACGAGCCTGCCGGATGGACCCTATTTCTTGCGCTCGGACCGCGGAAGGTCGGGGACCAGCAAGGGGTCCCGCGTTGACGCCGGCGGCGGCAACACTTCAAAACCCGCCTGCTGGACCGGTGCGCGGTCGGGGACGTTCTCCTCCAGGGCCACGCCGAGTTGGCGGAGATCGAGTTCGAGCTGCGCCAGCGACTTCTTCTGCTCCTGGACCTTCCGCCTGATGGCCTGGATCGTTAGCCGCTCCTGCTCTTCCAGTTTCGTCCGATTGGCGCGAATCTCGTTCAACTGGGCCATGAGTTGCTTGATGTCCTGGCTCTCGGTGGGCGGGGCGAGTGGAGTCCTGGTCAGCGGCGTCATTACCGCGGTTTCTCTGGAGACAGCTCCGCCTAAGCACGGGGGAAGGGGCGCAACACTCGGGGGCGGCTGCGGAACAGGCGCGGGCGCTTCCGCACGGCCAGTCTCCTTCGGATTCGCCGCTGGCGGCCCATCCCCGGCCGTCACCGAGGGCGACGACGCCCACAGGCACGCCAGGGCCAGCAGCGCGATCAATCCGCCGCCCAGGCCGCAAACGATGCGTCCCTTGCTCGTCCGGCACAACATCGACATGGACACTCCTCCTTGAGTCTCATTGGCACTGTCCGCCGGCGCGCAGTGTAGTCCGGCCCACGCTTCTCAGTCAATCGGGGTTTCTGGCATCGCGCGGGTGTGCAGCTGGTACTTGGGCCTGCGCAAGAATAAACTGGTCAATGACAGGGCGATGTCAACTGTTGGGTGGCACGCTCTGAGGTACTCCGAAGGGCGTGCTAGACAGTCAGCACGCCCTTCGGAGTACCTCAGAGCGTGCCAGCCAGATCCCGGGAATTTGACCAGGTTATTGTTTCGCGGGCCCTTGGGTGAATCTTTCGTGCCGGGATTTTCTGGGGGTGGCACGCCCTGAGGCTTTGCGAAGGGCGTGCTATCCGTCCTGCACGCCCTTCGCAAAGCCTCAGAGCGTGCCACCCGACGTCGGGCCTGTCCCGGTCAATCGCGGATTGCGGCCGCGCGCGGCCGGCGCAAGCGCTGCCGGGCCGCGCGTTCCCTGGACAGAAGGGGACCAACCGACGGCCCGACGGTGGACCGACAGCCCCCTCGGAACCGAGCCCAGGCACAAGGCCTGGTGGAGGAACACCATGCGACGAATCGTGATTGGTCTGGCGGCGAGCGCCCTCGGCATCGTGGCTCTGGCAGGGACGGCAGACGCCAGTTCGCACGGCGGGCATCGCCCGGCAGCCCATTCCCACTCCTATTACCGCGACCACGGCCAACGCTTCCGCGGCGGCTATCTCTATCGCGGTCGCGATCATCACCACTGGACAAGGACCGTCTGGGATCCGGTTTGTCGCCGTTACCAGTACTGGGACCCCTCCCTGAGCGTCTGGTACTACTGGTATCCCGCCGACAACTGCTACTACCCCGTCAGCTACACCCCGTGTCCGTGAACGAGCCAGCCATAGGCGAGCGGGGGGCGTCAGCCCCCCGGTTTTGATAACCGGGGGGCTGACGCCCCCGCCGCCTATAATAGACTGGACCACGGAGAAGCGATGTGGAGATTGGTCCCTACGTCATCATCACCCTGAAGGTCGCCGTGGCCACGGTGACCGTCCTGTTCCTGGCGTCGCTGGTGGCGCTGGCGAAGGGGAACTATCGACTGCATGGCCGCATCAACATCGTCTTTCTGACGCTGACACTGCTTGCCGTCCTGGGCCTGGAACTGGTTTCGCGGATCTATCCGCTCCTGGTCGGCGACGACCGCGACCTGTTCTCCTACTTCGATCCCGCCACGCGCCATGCCTTGCGCATCCACCTTTGCTTCTCGATTCCGTCGGCCCTGGTGCTGCCGGTGATGATGTACCTGGGGCTGACGCATCGCCGTTCGTGGCACATCGCGCTGGGGGTGCTCTTCGTGCTGTTGTGGACGGGGACCTTCGTCACCGGCATCTTCTTCTTGCCGCACAGTTTTCCGGCGAGCCCGTGATGATTCGCGCCGCCCTTCGGGCGGCGGCTAAACTACTTGGCGTCCGATGGGCCGATCATCGCGACACCGACGACCACGTCGTAAAGCGCATCAGCGCCGGCGGCGATACCGAAACCGCGCAGCCGATACACCAGCGCGAAATACACCCCCGCCACTAGCCGAAACAGGAAGACGTAGCGGTTGAACGGCTCGCCGAAGGGTCCGATATGGTGTGCGCCGGAGAACACGGCTGCCGACGCCACGGCCGCAACCGGCAGCGCCAGCAGCGACGGCAGGAAGAGCAGGCGTAGCAAAAACGCCAGGCCCGAGAACAGGATCAGCCGAAACAGGACTTCCTCATAGATGCCGGCACCCAGGTACGTGATGGCCTGACTGATCGCCTCCACCCGCGCCGGGCTCCAGGCGATCTGGATGCCGAAGTGGTTCAGGATCGGCTCCAGGGCCCGGCTCAGGCCCCACAGACCCAGGGCGAAGAAAACCGCCTCGATGACCATGCCGCTGACCACGCCGACCAGGTCCTGCGGACAGCGGTCGCGCACAGCATAGCTCCAGGCCAGGAAGAAGACGGCAATGAGGATGGGCGGGGCGTAGGCGAAGTTGACGCCAATCGTTTGCAGTCCCCAGTGGAACCAGGCATCGGCCCCGTTGCGCAGGGCATCGGGCTGGGGTCCGCCCATCCAGACGATGCCCCCTTCGTAGGCAGCCAGGAGGGGCAGCAAGAACAGCAGCGACGGCCAGGGGTGGCGCGTCGCCTGGTAGTACGGGACTTTGCCGAGCATCAGACACTCGGTACCTGGTTTATTGATAAATACGCCGAGAGCGCAACCGCATGGTCCCCCCTCTCCCCGGTACTCCGGGGAGAGGGGTCGGGGGTGAGGGGCTTTTGTATGACGAAAATCAGACCTCTCACCCCCGACCCCTCTCCCCGGAGTACCGGGGAGAGGGGGGAAAAGATCGCCGGCGGTTGCGCCCTTGGCGCAGCTGTCAATAGCCGCGACCCTTGGGGAGCGTTCGCGCTCCATCACGCCCATTCGGGATACACATCGCCCAGCAAGGCCCGGCGTTCGGTCGCCGGCAGCGAGCGGACGATGCTGCGGTGCTCGGCTAGCCCCAGGTCGAGGTGCTGGACCGAGGCCAGCGGCCGGCCTTGGGGGTCGGTCAACAGGGCCACTACGGGCCGAGCCGGGGCGTTTAGCTCACGGCGGCCGCCGTGCGTTGCCACCACCACGCCGACCGAACCATCGGCCAGCTCCACCGCCGTGCCCACTGGGTAGAAGGACAGCTGCAGCAGGCGTTCGGCGTGCGTCCGGTCGAGGGCCCTGGATTCGGCGAGCAGCAGTGTGTCGGTCAGGGCGGTGCGCGGTTCGCGAGCCGGGCGATGCGGGCGCGGACAGCAGAGGGCGGCATAGGTATCGCACACCGCCAGCAGCCGCGACAGCGAGGAGAGCTGGATTTCGCGCAAGCCGCCGGGGTAGCCGGTGCCGTCGAGGCGTTCGTGGTGGGCGGCGGTCGCTTCGGCGAGCCAGCCGGCATCGGGCAGCAGCCGGCGGACCAGGTCGGCCCCGGCCCGAGCATGGGCCTCGACAGCGCGGCGACCGGCATCGTCCAGCGGGCCCGGCCGAGCCAGCACCTCGGCGGGGACGCCGATCATGCCGGTATCATGAACCAGCGCCGCCAGGACCACCTCGAGGGCCCGGCCCCGCAGCTCCGGATCGTGGCGGACCACGCGGGCCGCCACCTGGGCGGCCGTCAGGCTGTGGCAAGCGACGAAGCGCGGCAGCTCGGTCACCGACGCATGGAGAAACTGTAAAGGGAGCCCCTCTTGGGCCTCGGCGAGCAGCGCCTCGGCCAGGGCTGTGAAGGGGCGGATGTCCGCCGGCGTTCGGTGGGCCAGGCCATCCAGGAGGCCCGCCAGCGTCTCCACGCGTTCCGTCCACTGCCGGCGCCGCCCGAGCGTCGCGGCCAGAATGGCGAGGCGTTGAGCCGCCACGTGGAGGATCGCCTCCAGCCCCTCGCACAACCTGAGCTGCGCGCTGGCGGCATCCGGAAAGGACTGGACGGTCCGGAGGGTCGAGTCGATCATGGCCGCGATCTGGCGATGGAGGCGGGTCAGCGGGTCAGCGGCGAACAGCGGCGGCGAAGGGGGGGATTCGAGGTGTTCGGCCAGCGGCCGGAGCTGCGCCAGCAACTCTCGGCCGCGTTCCAGGACGCGCCGGGCCCGGGCGGTCAGCTGGGTCGGCAACACCTGGCCCGGCGCCTCTCCGCTGCCCAGGCTGACGCAGGGAGGTATCGACCAGGGCATCGTGTTCGCCAGCGGCGGCGGCCTGGTGGCGCAGCACATCCAGCCGGCCGCCGTCCCCACCCTCCAGGGCGCTGACGGCGCTGTTGGCCTCGTTGGCCAGTCCCTGGGCCTGCTCCAGCCGCTGCCGCAACGCCGCGATCTTGCCCAGCAATGTTTGCGTTTCGGTCATCCCGCCTTCCCCCGCTTGCGCAGCCTTCGCGGTCGCTGCTGCCGTCGCGACGGCAGAGGCGCACGTCAGGCTTATCGGCCTGCCGGCACGAAGGACTTGAGGCGGGGGTGGCCACTGAACTAGGTTCGCGCCGCCGCGGTAAGGCGACGGGCGACTGATACTCTCCCCTCTCCCCCGTACTCGGGGGAGAGGGGTTGGGGGTGAGGGGGCTGAATCTCTCCGGACCGGAACTCCTCACCCCCAACCCCTCTCCCCGGAGTACCGGGGCGAGGGGAGATTATCTCCTGCCGCTCGCCTAAGTAAGATAAGCAGAAGGCCGCCGGCTTGCCCCGCGGCGTCTCCCCCGTGCAGTGAGCCGTGGTGTCGCAACATGCCCGATCGGCCGCGGGGCAAGCTCGTGGTCCTGGGGCCTGGGAATATGCCATGAAGACGCACGCCGAGCGGAGCGAGGTCCGGGGCAGCACGACCCTGCCCGCCGTGGTCGAGGCGGCGCCGGCCGCGGCAGACCCCCTCCGCGTCCTCGTCATTGACGATGACCGCTTCCACGCCGAAACGGTTGCCGAAAGCCTGGAGCGCGTCGGTTACGCCTGCGTCGTCGCCACCAGCGGCTCGGCCGGGGCCCGCAAGATCGAACACGAGGACTTCGATGTCGTCCTGACCGACCTGCGCATGAGCGACATGGACGGACTGGCCATCCTCCGCAAGGCCCGGCACGACCTGCCCGATGCGGAGGTCATCGTCATCACCGGCTATGGCGATGTGAAAACCGCTGTCGAGGCGATCAAGCAGGGCGCGGCCAATTACTTGACCAAGCCGGTCGACCTGGCCGAGTTGCGGGCCATCGTGGACCGGGCCGCCGAGCGCCTTCGCCTGGCCCGGGCCAACCGCGAGCTGAAACGGCAGCTCGACGAGAAGTTCGGCTTCGAGGGGGTTGTCGGCAACAGTCCGCGCATGCACGAGGTGATCGCCCGGCTCAAGCAGGTGGCCCCGACCAGCGCCACCGCGCTGATCGTGGGTGAGACCGGCACCGGCAAGGAACTGGTCGCCCGGGCCATCCACTACAACGGCCCCCGCAAGGACAAGCCCTTCGTGGCCATGAACTGCACCGCGCTGAACGAGAACCTGCTGGACGACGAGCTGTTCGGCCACGAGGTCGGCGCCTTTACCGGGGCCGATCGAGTCCGCAAGGGGCGCTTCGAGGCGGCCAACGGTGGTACGCTCTTCCTCGATGAAGTGGGCGACATGCCGCTGAGCTTGCAAGCCAAGCTGCTGCGGGTCCTGGAAAACGGCGAGGTCTTCCGCATCGGCAGCAACACGCCCATCAAGGTGAACGTGCGGCTGCTGTCGGCCACCAACCGCGACCTGGAAGCGGCCGTGGAGGATGGAACCTTCCGCAAGGACCTCTACTATCGACTCAAGATCGTCACGGTCAAGCTGCCGGCCCTGCGCGAGCGGCGCGAGGACATCCCGCTCCTCACCGCCCATTTCCTGAAAGAATTGACCGCTCGCCACGGCAAGAGCGTGCAGCGCGTCGGCGACCCGGTCCGCAAGGCGATGGCCACCTACGACTGGCCCGGCAACGTCCGCGAGCTGCGCAACCTGGTCGAAAGCATGGTGGTGCAGGATTCCGACGGCGTGCTGGACATGGACGACATCCAGGAGGGGGAGCCGCTGCGCCGCCATCAAGGCTTTGATGCACCGGTGAATGGCCCGGGCGGACTGGTGGGCCGGCCGCTGACCGAGGTGGAACGCTACTTTTGCGAGCGGGCCCTCGAGTTGACGCAGGGCAAGCGCGATGAGGCGGCTCGTCTCCTGGGTATCGGCGAACGCACCCTGTACCGCATGATGCAGGACTGGAAGGTGCAGGACCGCATCAAGGAAGCGCTGAGCCAGACCGACGGCAACGTCGCGGAAGCGGCCCGGCGGCTCTCCATGAAACCGGAGGCGCTGGAGCGCAAATTGAAGAAGCTCGGCGTCAGGGACGAAGAGGAAGTTTAGCCGGGAGATACTCGCGGCTAAACGGGAAGAGGGACCATGCCACGCATCCAGCAACTGCCGCCCTCCGTCATCACCAAGATCGCCGCCGGCGAGGTCATCGAGCGCCCCGCGTCGGTGGTCAAGGAGCTGCTCGAAAACGCCGTGGATGCCGGCGCCCGGCGCATCGACATCAACGTCGAGTCCGGCGGGATCGACTGCATCCGCGTCGTGGATGACGGCTGCGGCATCCCGGCGGACGAGCTGCCGCTCGCCTTCGCCAGCCACGCCACCAGCAAGCTGGCCAGCGCCGACGATCTGTTCCGCATCGGCACGCTCGGCTTCCGCGGCGAGGCGCTGGCCTCGGTCGGTGCCGTCTCCCAGGTGACGCTCCAGTCGCGCGTCTCGGGGTCGGACCACGGCGCTGAAATCAGCTGCAACGGCGGCGATGTCGCCGCCGTCCGCGCCTGGAACGGGGCCGAGGGGACCCGAATCGAGGTCCGGCACCTCTTCTACAACACGCCTGTTCGCCGCAAGTTCCTCCGCACCCCTGGTACGGAAATGGGCCACGTTTCGGAGACAGTGACCCGCCTGGCCCTGTCGCATCCGACGATTCACTGGGTGCTGCGCCACGCCGAGAAAGTTGTGTACGAGGTGCCGGCGACCGCGGGCTTGGCCGACCGCATCGCCCTGTTCTTCGGGCCGGAAGTCGGCGGGCAGCTTTACGAGGTTGCCGTGGAGCAGGGCCCGGTCCGACTATACGGCTTCATCGCCGACCCCGGCTGCGAGCGTGGCAACGCCAAGATGCAGTACCTGTTTGTCAACGGCCGCTGGATTCGCGATCGCAGCCTGGGACACGCCCTCCAGGAAGGCTATCGCGGGCTGGTCATGACAGGCCGTTACCCGGTCGCCTTTCTCTTCCTTCAGCTGCCACCCGACCAGGTCGATGTCAATGTGCATCCGACTAAGGTCGAAGTGCGCTTCCGCGACGGCAACGCCCTGTATCACCTGGTGTTCGGGGCGGTGCGCGACCGGCTGCGTTCGGAGAACCTGACGCCGCGGCTGCACGCCAGCGCGGGCTTGGCCGCCCCGGCCTCGGCGGAACGTACGATGTGGACGCTGCCGCCGGAAGCTGGGCCGCTGCCGCCCCTGCCGGAACCACCCGCGATCGGCCCGAAGCCGCCGCTCGTTGATCCGGCAGCCGATCCGCCAGGTGCCCTGGGCGGAGCGCCTGCTCCACCGGAAGCAGCGCCGCCCCCGGCGGCCCCGCCGGGCACGGTCCCGCCCATCGAGGCCGTCGCCCACGCCGAGGCGGGCCGTCCAGGCGGGCGCCCCTTCCACAAGGCAATCCAGCTCTACGATTGCTACCTTGTCCTCGAAACACTGGAAGGGATGCTGGTGATCGACCAGCACGCGCTGCACGAGCGCATCCTGTTCGAGCAGCTGAAGCGCCGTCTGCGGGCCGGTCCCCTGGAGATGCAGCGCCTGCTCATTCCGGAGCCGGTGGAATTGACCATCGACCAGGCCGCCCGGACCCTGGAGCAGCGGGCCGCCCTGGCCGAGTTGGGCCTGGGCGTCGAGGATTTCGGCGGCGGCACGGTGCTGTTGACGAGCTACCCGGCCATCCTGAACCGCCGTCCGCCGCGCGAAATCTTTCAGGCCGTCGTGGATCACCTGATGGCCCGCGACCGCGCCCCAACCCGCGAGGTGCTGCTCAACGACCTCTTGAGTCTGATGGCCTGCCATAGCGCGGTGCGCTCCGGCGATCGGCTGACTCCGGAGGAAATCTCGGCCCTGTTGGAGCAGCGTCAACTGGCCAACGACACGCACCACTGCCCGCACGGCCGGCCGACGGCGCTTTTGTTCAGCCGGCACGATTTGGAAAGGCAGTTCCGGCGGGTGTGACCACGACTGATTGGCGACGGAGCCCGACTTCCGGACCACCGCGGAGGGAGCTCTCCCATGAAAAGGTCGTGGCAGCGGCAGATGGTGCGGCACTTCCCGGAGAACGGGATCAAGCTGCTGCTCGAGAACCGCCGTAATGTCCGCGATCTCTTCGCCCTGACGGGGGAAGAAATCGTCACACTGATCGACTTTCTGCGGCTGAAGCCCGTTCGCGGCACGTTCGTCGCCCGGGACTATCGCCACATCGAGTCTGACCTTGTCCTGACCGCCCCCTATCGCCCGGAGGGTGTAGCGCGGCGGCTCTGGCTGTACCTGCTGCTCGAACATCAGTCGGAACCCGACGCGCTGATGCCCTTGCGGTTGCTGGAATACGTCGTCCAAATCTTCAAGATGCAGCAGCGCGAATGGCTGAAGCAGCACAGGTCCGTCGCCGGGCTGCGCTTCCAGCCGGTACTGCCGCTGGTCCTCTACACCGGCACCGAGCGCTGGGACTCGCTGGGTGAATTGGTCGATCTGATCGAGCTGGGCGAGCGGTTCCGCGCGATCACACCGACGGTGAAGCCGCTGTTCGTGAACCTGCCAGGAATCGCACCGGGAAGGCTGGAGTCCCAGGGCGGCTGGTTCGGACAGGTGCTGCGAGCGTTGCGCGGGCGGAAGCTGCCGATGGCGGATTTTGGGCAGCTGCTAGAGCAGGTGACGGCGAAACTGGAAGACATGCCGGCCGTGGAGCGCATGCGACGCCAGGAACTGCTGTCGTACCTGCATGCGCTGGTGTATCATGAGCGTGAGATGCCCGAGCGACCGGCCTTGCTTGATCGCATCGAGGCGGCGGCCCGGACAGACCAATTGCGAAGGGAGCTGACAGCCATGCGACAGAGCGGTGCTGATTTTCTAAGGGCAGAGGGAAGGAAGGAAGGGGAGAGGAGGGGGGAAAAGAAGGGGGAGATCCGAGCCCGCCGGGAGGCGCTGCTGGAATGGCTCCAAGCACGCTTCGAAGAACTACCGCCCGCTATTGTGGGGAAGGTGAACGCCACACGGGACATCGAGCAGCTCAAGACCTGGTCGCAACGTGCCGCCACCGCTGAAACCCTCGATGATGTCGGGATCGTCGGATAGCCGGCTGGTGGTACGTATTTCGCCGTGCGCTCCGGCGATCGGCTGACCCCGGAGGAGATCTCGGCCCTGTTGGAGCAGCGCCAGGGCCAACGACACGCACCACTGCCCGCACGGCCGCCCGACGGAGCTGCTGTCCAACCGGCACGATTTGGAAAGGCAGTTTCGGCGGGTGTGAGGGTGGCAATTATCGCACCATCGGATAAAACCCGGCCAGCCGATCCGGATGCACTCCGCCAGCCGCCGCTGCCGTCAGCGCCCAGTTGCGCAGCGTCTGCCGCACCAATCCCGAACGCTGCCAGCGCCGCGGCGACACGAAGACACGCCGCGGCGACACCACGATCCGGCCCAGGCGCCGCAGCGTGCGGCTGATGAACACATCTTCCATCAGCCGAAGCGGCGGGAAGCCGCCGACCTGGTCGAACAGGTCGCGGCGCACGAAGAGTCCCTGATCGCCGTAAACCAATCCGGTAAGTCGCACACGGGCCGTGGCGCAGGCATCGATCAGCCGATAGAGCGGGCCGTCGGCCTGGACGAACATGCGGAAACAACCGGCCGTCACACCGGGCCGCCGCAGCAGACGCTGCGCATCGGCCAGGGCACCGTCCTCCAGATGGCAGTCGGCGTGCAGGAAGAGGAGGGTGTCACTGCTGGCGACGGCGGCTCCCGCGTTCATCTGGGCGGCCCGGCCGCGCGGGGCGTCGAGGAAGCAGTCGGCCCCGGCGGCGGCCCAGCGGGTACCGTCCGTGCTACCGCCGTCGGCCACGATGATCTCTTGCGCCTGCTGCTTCTTGAGGGCCGCCAGCGCCTCGGCCAGGCAGCCTTGCTCGTTCAGAGTCGGTATGATAACCGAGACGCCCATGTGCAGCCCCGGAGAGCGGAGAAGTACATCGATGTCCGAACCCTGGTTCCAGGACGGCCTGCGCTTTCAGTGTACACGGTGCGGCAAATGCTGCACCGGCGCGCCGGGTTCGTCTGGGTCAACGACGCCGAGGTGCAGGCGATCGCCGATTTCCGCGGCGAGCCGGTGGACGAAGTCCTGGGGCTGGCGACACGGCTGACCAGTCGCGGCCGGACCCTGCGCGAGAAGGCCAACGGCGATTGCGTGTATTTCGACCGCACTGCCGGTTGCACCATCTACCCGGTGCGGCCGCGCCAGTGCCGCACCTGGCCGTTCTGGGCCAGCAACGTCGCCACGCCCGAGGCGTGGCAACAGACCTGCGAGATCTGCCCGGGCTCGGGACAGGGCGAGTTGATCCCCGTGGAAGAGATCACGCGGCGGCTGAAGGTGATCCGGATGTGAGGTCCTGCGATGTCCGACGAGCTGCGCCGCCGGGTGCTGGAGGTCTACCACGAAGTAGACGCAGCGGTTGCCGCCGAGGGACCGGTCTGCGTGGCCAGCGGCCGTTGCTGCCGGTTCAAGGAGTATGGCCACACGCTGTTCATCAGCAACCTGGAGGCCGACGTCCTGCTGGCCGCCGCCCCGCCCTATGAAGCGCCGGTTTCCGCGGACTTCTGCCCGTTCCAGAAGGGCAACCTTTGCACCGCCCGGGAGCCGCGCCCCCTGGGCTGCCGCGTCTACTATTGCGATCCTGCGTACCAGGATGCTGCCAACCGGATCAGCGAGGAGTATCTGCGCCGCCTCAAACGCCTCGCCGACGAACATGGTGTCGCCTGGCGTTACGCCCCGCTGCACGATTTCCTTGACGAACCAAAGCGCCGCCCGGAGGGCGGCGGCTAAACAGATCTACCGGAGAACTTTTATGCCCTGGGGTCGCGCACTCCTTGTCCTGTGCCTTTCGGTTCCATTTACCCCCGCGGCGGACTGGCCGCAGTGGCTGGGGCCGACGCGCGACGGCGTTTCGCCGGAAAAGGTCGCCGCCTGGAAAGAAGCACCGAAAGTCCTCTGGCGGCAGGCCATCGGCGAGGGGAACAGCTCGCCGATCGTCGCCGGCGGCCGCGTCTATTTGCACTGCAAGGTCAAGGGCCGCGACGAGGAAGAAGTCCTTGCGTTGGACGCTCGAGACGGCAAGGAGGTCTGGCGCAAGACCTACCCGCGGGCCGCCTTCAAGAGCGATTACGGCAACGGGCCCCGGGCCACGCCGGCCGTGGTCGGCGGCAAGCTCTACACCTACGGCATCACCGGCGTTTTGACTTGCTGGGATGCCGCTGACGGCAAGCAACTCTGGCAGGCCGATGCCCTCAAGCAATTCAAGGCCCCCAATCTCCGCTTTGGAGCCGCCGGATCGCCGCTGATCGAGGGGAACTTGGTGCTGGTCAACGTCGGTGCCAGGGGGGCCTCGGTGGTTGCGTTCGACAAGGCAAACGGCGAGGTTGCCTGGAAATCCCAGGACGATCCGGCCAGCTACGCATCGCCGATCGCCGTCGGCAAGGGGAAGGAGCGGCAGATCGTCTTTCTCACCCAGGCCGGGGCGATTGGGCTGAACCCGGCCGACGGCAAGCTCCTGTGGCGTTATCCCTTCAAGGATGTTCTGTTCGAAAACTCCTCGACGCCGGCTGTCTGCGGCGATGTCCTCCTGCTCAGCGCCATCACCCTCGGCAGCGCCGGCGTCCAGTTGACCGAAAGCGATGGCCAACCGTCCGCGAAGGGATTGTGGAAGGATCCCAAGCTGCCGTCCTATTTCTCGACCCCCATCCCGGTGGGTACCGATCATGTCTACCTGGTGAGTGCGCGGGTGAACTTCTTCAAGCTGGACGCCTCGGAGGCGGACCTGCATTGCATCGAGGCGAAAACCGGCAAGTCGCTGTGGACGCGGCCGAAGGTCGGCAAGTTTCACGCCTCACTGCTGCGCACCGGCAACGACAAGCTGCTGATGCTGGAAGAAGGCGGGGACCTGGTGCTGATCGATCCGACTCCGAAGGAATACACGGAGCTGGCCCGGTCCAAGGTGTGCGGCACGACATGGGCGCATCCCGCTCTGGCGGGGGGGAAGCTCTATATGCGCGACGATAAGGAGATCATCTGTCTGAAATTGGAGAACTGAGACGCGTGGTCACTTCCCCCCAACCACCCGCACTCGCACCGGCGATCCCGCCACGTCGTCCAGTTCCACGCGGAGCGGCTCGACCCGAGCCGCCCGGTCCACGTCGAAAGTCACCGTGTGCGACCCCACGCCCAGATCGAGCACCATATCATTTCGCGCCTCCACCGGCTCGCCGTCCAGCCAGGCCTTCACGCCCTTGGGCGAGTTCAAGAGGAGTTTGACCTTGCCCGCGGTCGTGGCGTCGAGCTGGCAGCAGACGAAGCTCGCCAGGATCACCTGCTTCTCGGCCCCCGTTCCTAGTTTGAAGATGGGCACAGCGTCGAGCGGCAAGTCGCCGGCCACCGTGCTGTAGGCGGGCGACCACACGATCCACGGATCGCCCTTCGCCACCGAGGCATGGCTGGTCCGCGTCAGCAGCGTGTAGGCCTCGGTCGTCGGTGACAGGGCCTGCCAGCGCCGCACCAGCCGGGCCTTGCTCACCGAGTACGGCCCCACCTTGCCCAACGCCGACAGGAAGCGTACCAGGTCCAGCAGTTCGCCGCGGGTCAGCGGGTCGGCCAGTCCTTCCGGCATCAGCGACTTTTTCGAGTTCTCACGCGACTCAATCTGATTGATGGGAATAATGATCTCCTTGTCCTCTCCGTCGCGCAGCACCAGCAGGCCGCCCCCTTCGCGGACCTTGATGCCGGTGACGAGCACACCCTTCTTCGTTTCCACGGCCAGCGTGTTGTAATTCTCCTTGATCGCTTTGCTGGGCAGGAGAATCGAGTCGATCAGGTAATCGACCGGGGCGCTGGCGCCGATGCTGACCAGGTCGGGGCCGGCCTGCCCGCCGGCGCCGGCGATGGCATGACACTTGAGGCAGATCATATCGGTTCGGCGAAAGACCTTCTCACCGCGGGCGGCGTCGCCAGACCTGGCCACGTCCTCGACCAGTTGCTTCATTTCGGCTGCGCTCAACGGGTGCGCACTGCTGGCGAGACGGCCCGCCCTGGTCAGGGCCTCGATCAGGGCCGGCGATTCGCGGGACGAAGTGCGGGCCATGCGGACGCCCACCTTGGCCACATCTGCGGGCAGCGTCCGGCCCGCCAGCGCTCCGGCCAGTGCCGCCGGACCGTTCTTGCGTTCCAGGAAGCTGGCGAATACGTCGGTGGGGTCGTCGTCCCTGGTGTGGGCAGCCAGTACTTCGGGGGCAAGGCGGGCGGCGGCGGGGATGTCCAGCACGGTCAGGGCGATCACGGCCCGGCGGCGGATCGCCAGCGAGGCCTTAACGCTCGCCAGTGCCTCGAAGGCGTCGCGGCTCGATTTGCCGCCGAGCTGCGCCAGGGCCTCGAACACGGCCTGCCGCAGCGCCTCACTTGCTCGCTCCTCGCCGGCCAGTTCCAGCAAGCGCGGCCGGGCCGATTCGATTCCCCATTGGCCGGCCGCGCGGGCTGCGGCGACGCGGGGACCAGGGCTGTTGGCGTTCAGAAGGTCGCCGACCGCCGATAGGAAGCGAGACGGACGAACGTTGTGCTGCCTCGTCGCCACAACCAGGGCATTGAGAAGACTCGCCTGCTGCTCGCCCGTTGTTTCCATCAGAACTCCGCCAAGGACGGCATCCAGCGCCTCCGGTCCTCCTCGGCTGGCGACCACCTTGAGCACGGCCTCCAGGCTGTCCGCGGGAACAAAGCCCCGGGACGCCAGATTTACCAGCAATGACACCGCGTCTGGAGAATCGCTTGCCAGGAGCGCGAAAACTCGATGACGCCCACTGTCGAGGAACGTGACCTTCCCCTCGTGGAGCGCTGGCAGCCACGTCGCTGCTGTTTCGTGCGCCGTCAACCAGAGCGCGTAGTCGAGGAAACGATCGGCCGGTTTGTCGAGTGCGTGCAAGGCGACCTCGACGGCCTCGGGACTACCGATCTGCCCCAGCGCCCGCACCGCTTCGAGGCGGACACGGGGATGGTCATCGCCAACGCGGGCAGCCAGCAACTCCAGCGGGTGATCGAGGCGGTTGTGCCAGGCCGCCGTCACGCGCACGGCAGCGGCGCGGGCCCGGCCGTCGTTGGCCCGCAGCACGCGATCCAGCAATTTCGGCTCGACTGTGTCCAGCGATTGATAGGTCCAGAGCGCTTCGAGCAGGTGATGCTCGTGATCGGCGTCCTTGTTATCCAGGCCGGCAACCCACTTCGCGAGGACCGGCAGGACCTTGTCGCCGCCGCGCTCCTTCAGCACGCGCTTGGCCTGCTGGCGCGTCCAGTCTTCGGGCGCCTTGAGCGCTTCCAGCAGGTCTTCGACCTTCGCTCCATCCAGGTTTGGCCGGGGGACCAAGGGCCGGCCCTTGTAAGTGACGCGCCAGATGCGGCCGTGGGTGTGGTCGCGGCGCGGGTCGCGGAAGTCCACCTCGCCGTGCTGGATGATCGGGTTGTACCAGTCCGCGATGTAGATGGCGCCGTCCGGACCCATCTTGACGTCGATGGGGCGAAAGGCATCGTGGGTGGTCTTGATCAGTTCCGGCTTCTCCCGCGAAGCGTAGCCGGCGCCGTCCTCTGTCACCACAAAACGGCACACGCGATGGCCGCGGAAGTCGTTGGTGATCATGTTCCCCTGCCAGTCGTCGGGCAGGTGCCGGCCGCTCAGGATTTCCAGGCCGCAATGCTTCGGGCTGCCGGGATTCAAGCCGGTCATCAGCCGCGGCGACGGGTTGGCAAACACGTAGTAGGCCCCCGGTAGGCCGTAGTTGATCCCCTCGCCGAAGGCCCCATCGGTGACGAACGACTGCCCCCAGCGGTCGAAGCTATGGCCCCACGGGTTACAGAAGCCGCGCAGGAACACTTCGAGTCTCATCGTCTCCGGCCGAAATTGCCAGACGCCACCCGCGTTGAGCCGGCGCACCCCGTACGGCGTCTCGATATGGCTATGAATGTAGATCGACTGGTTGAAGTACAGCATCCCATCCGGCCCCCAGCGGAACGTGTGCAGGATGTGGTGCGTATCTTCCGTGCCAAAGCCGGAGAGGACAACGCGCCTTTTATCCGCCTTACCGCTGCCGGTGCTGTCGGCCAGATGAAGCAGCTCGGCGCTGTCGGCCACGTAACAGCCGCCGTCGCCAGGCTCGATGCCGGTGGGGATGAGCAGGCCATCGGCGAAGACGGTGACCTTGTCGGCCTGGCCTGTCCCCTTCGTATCTTCGAGGACGACGACCTTGTCGTTTGGCTTCTGCCCCGGCTTGACCTGCGGATATGTCTCGCTGGTGGCGACCCATAGGCGACCCTTCGGATCGAAGTTCATCTGGATCGGCTTGGCGAGGAGCGGATCGGCCGCGAACAGATTGACCTCGAAGCCGTCGGCCAGCTGGAACGACTTGCGCTCGATCTCGGGATCGGGGTCGGGGATGCGGGCATCGCGCTGGGCGTGGAGGGAGGGGACAGCGACAAGGAGCAACGCGATCGCAGCAATGCGGAAGTGATTCATAAAGGCACCTGTGCGGAGGCGGGGGGTCTCGGGACGATTATATTACATGGGCCAAAGCTCAATCGGCCCAATTCTCAACCGGCAGGCCCGGAACCTGGCGGAAATCCTTCAGATTCCGACTGACCAACGTGGCCCGATTGGCCAGGGTGATGGCGGCAATGAGCAGGTCAGCGCGACCAATCTTCCTGAGTTTCCTGTTCTGGCGGAGCCGGTCGAACTCGGCAGCGGCACGAGCCTCGATGGGGAGCACGGTCTCGACGCGCGCCAACTCTCGCTCCGTCCCATCAAGGAGGGACTGAGCCCGCAGCAGTTCTTCGCCCGTGGCCCCTTTCAGCAGGAATTGGAAGCGCCCTTGCAACGATTGGACATACGACACCACAGTGATCGCAATGTCCTTGGACGGCACCCTATCGCGCCGGCTGATCACGCGGGGATGACCGGCGAAGAGAAGCGTCAGAATGTCGGTGTCGAGGGCGAACATCAATCCTCCACGTCGGTCGGCCGACCGCGCATACGCTCAATCTCCTCGAGCATCTCGTCGAGGTAGGGATCGTCCTTCAGCGCACCCGCCGCAGCCCAGATGCCCTCGCCCTTGGTTGGTGGCGACGATGTGCTCAACCACGCCTGGATGGCGCTCTTGAGGAAGCGCCACTCTGGGCCCACGTGCCGCCCCGGTCAGCGCCTGTTCATCGACCAAGCGCAGCACGTCTGCTGGCGGCAGGCGCAGGTACGTCGCGGTCTCGCCAAGCGTCAACACTTCGCAGGCAGGCCCGTTCATCAACGGCGCCGCCGGGCGGGTCGTCTTCCGCCGCGGTTTGGTTTGTGGCATGGCATCTGTCTCCTCATGATGGACTCATCCACCCAGTTGCTGGCCCGCCAGCGTTCGCGCCGTCTCCAGCGCCTCGCCGAGTTTGGCCGGTTCCTTGCCGCCGCCGGAGGCGATGCCGGTGGGTTTGCCGCCGCCCTTGCCGCCAACCACCTTGGCCGCCTCCTGCACCAGCTTGCCGGCGTGGGCGCCCTTCTTCACCAGATCCTCGGTCGCCGACGCCATCAGGCCGACCTTGCCGTCGTCCGCCCAGCCGATGACGATGACAGCACTGCCGGCCTTCTGACGCAGGCGATCCATCTGCGTCCGCAGCGCGTCCTCCGGCATCGCCGGCACTTCGCCGACCACGATCTTGGCCCCGTTCACGTCCAGCGCCGACGCCAGCAGGCGGTCGCCGACGCTGGCCAGGTCGCCGGCCGCGCCCTTCTTGAGCTGCGCCTGCAGCTTCTTCATCTCCTCCTGCAACCCCGCGACACGCGCCGGCAATTCGTCCGCCTTGCAGCGGAAGCTGCCGGCCAGCTCGGCGAGGATGGCGTCCTCCTGCTGCACCACCGCCACCGCCTTGCGGGCGGTGACGCAGGTCAGCCGCCGCACGCCCTTGCCGACCGCCTCCTCGCCAACGATCTTGAAGTAGCCGATTTGTCCGGTGTGGTCGAGGTGAGTGCCGCCGCAGAACTCGCGGCTGAACACGTCATCTCTCCCCTTGCCCCCGCGGGGATCGTCAGAAGCCCGGAGCGTGAGCGACGGGTTCTGGTAACCCGTCGCTCACGCTCCGGGCTTCTGACGATCCCCCGAGAGGGGGTACTGTGGATCTCCACCACCCGCACCACGTCGCCATACTTGTCGCCGAAGAACGCCTTCACGCCCGGCAACGCCTTCGCCTCCGCCTGGGACAGTTCACGCCAGTTGACGGGCAGATCGGCGTAGACCTTCTCGTTGACGAGCCGTTCGACTTCCGCCTTCTCCCCATCGGTCATCGGCCCGGTGTGCGAGAAGTCGAAGGTGAACTCGTCCGGCTTGACCTTGCTGCCGCGCTGCTCGACGTGCTCGCCGAGGACACGGTGCAGCGCCCAGTGCAGGAGATGGGTCGCGGTGTGGTTCTTGCGGGTGAACTCGCGCTGCTCCGCCACTTGTGGCTTCGCAGGCTGCCCCACCTCGATCCGGCCCTCCGTCACCAGGCCAACGTGGACAGTGGCATTGCCGACTTTGACGGTCTGTGTTACCTCGAACAGGCCGGTCGGCGTGCGGATCGTCCCCTGGTCGCCGACTTGCCCGCCCTGCTCCGCGTAGAAGCTGGTGCGGTCGAGAATCAGGCCGACCTCCGTCTCAGGGAGCCGGCCGGATGTGTGGAACGAGTTGTCGGCGATCCAGCCGAGGACGGTGCCGTCAGCGATGGGGCCGAACCATTTGGGACGGTCGTCGGTCGTGGGAAGCCCGCCACTGACGTTGAGGGCGACCTGCGCCTCGGTCTTTTTCCCGCGGGACTTCTCCTCGTGCTCACGCATGCGGCGCTGGTAGTCTTCTTCGTCGATGGGCAGTCCTTCCTCCTGAGCCATCTGTCTGGTTAGGTCCGGTGGAAATCCGAAGGTTGTATGGAGGTCGAAGACAACATCTCCCGTAATCTTCCCATAGTAGTCTGGGGCACCGGTTAACCCTGGGAGGAAATGCGCTAGTCACTGCCTCCGTAAAGAGACGAAGACCGCGTTCGATAGTCTTCAGGAAATCAGCTTCCTCTCCCTTGATCACGTCCTGTACGCGAGCCGGGCTGGTCACTCAATTCCGGATACGCCCTGCCCATGTGCCCCACCAGCGCCGGCACCAGCTTCCAGACGAACGGCTCGCGCAGCCCAAACCGCTGATACCCAAACCGAAACGCTCGCCGCAGCACGCTGCGTAGCACCGCCCCGCGCCCCTTGTTCCCCGGAAGACCGCCATCGGTGATCGCAAACGTCAGCATCCGCAGATGGTCCGCGATCACGCGGAACGCCACATCGTTGGTGTCCTCCAGCTGGCCGCCGTATTTCCTCTTCACCACGTCGCCAATCGCCTCCATGATCGGCGTGAACACGTCGGTGTCGTAGTTGCTCTCCTTGCCCTGCAGCACCGCCGTGACGCGCTCGAAGCCCATGCCGGTATCGACGTGCTTCGCCGGCAGGGGGTGCAGCATGCCCTTCTCGTCGCGGTTGAACTGGATGAAGACGAGGTTCCAGATCTCCATCACGCGCGCATCGCCGGCGTTGACCAGCTTGCCGCCGCTTTTGTCCGGCGTGCGGTCGACGTGGATTTCGCTGCACGGGCCGCAGGGGCCGGTGTCGCCCATCATCCAGAAGTTGTCCTTCTTGTTGCCCAGGTGGATGTGCGACGGGTCGATGTCGGTCTGTGTCCGCCAGAACTCCGCCGCCTCGTCGTCGCGCGCCAGGCCCTGCGCCTGGATCGCCCTCGAAGACCGTCGCGTGCAGCCGGCCCTTGTCGAGCTTCCAGACTTCGGTCAGCAGTTCCCAGGCCCAGGCGATGGCTTCCTTCTTGAAGTAATCGCCGAAGCTCCAGTTGCCGAGCATCTCGAAGAAGGTGTGGTGGTAGGTGTCGCGGCCCACGTCCTCCAGGTCGTTGTGCTTGCCGCCGGCGCGGATGCACTTCTGGGTATCGACGGCCCGCTTGTAAGGCCGCGTGCCGGTGCCGAGGAAGACGTCCTTGAACTGGTTCATGCCGGCGTTGGTGAACAGCAACGTCGGGTCGTCGAGCGGCACCACGGACGACGACGGCACCGCGGTGTGGCCGTGCTTCTGGACGAAGAAGGCGAGGAACTGCTGACGGATTTCGTTGGCGGTTGGCATAAGTAACTCATCATCAACCACAAAGGACACAAAGAACACAAAGAACAGAAAGCTTAAGGATCTTTCTTTGTGTTCTTTGTGTCCTTTGTGGTTGAATCATTCTGATAAGCGCGCTTCACCTGTTCGTACACTTCTCGCAGAGCCACCTTCTGCTCGTGAGCCACGCGGCGCAGTCCTCATATTCCGGCGAGAAAATCGGCGGGTGCCCCTCGCGCCAGCCGAGTTTCCCCTTCACAGGCCCCCACGGCGTGGTCACCGTGTGTTCCTTGCGGTGCAATTTGTGCCGGGTGGTCAGGTGGCGGCGGATGCCCAGGGTCGCCGTCTCGCGGAAGAGCACATCCTCCACGGCGGAGATG
Organism: uncultured Planctomycetota bacterium; assembly: GCA_963827935.1. GTDB lineage: Bacteria > Planctomycetota > Planctomycetia > Gemmatales > Gemmataceae > DATFNV01. Next base: position 556,349 of record CAWHCN010000013.1, read on the forward strand.
GCCGCCTCGGGACAGAGCACGCTCAGCAGCACGCCGGGGCGACTCTTCTTCATGAAGATCGGGACCGTGAACACGTCCAGGGCGCCGGCGGCGAACAGCAGATCGTAGCAATAGCCAATGACCTCGGCGGGGACGTCGTCGAGGTTGGTTTCGAGGACGTAAACCTGGTCGGTGGCGAACTCCCCCCCCTCACGGGGGAGGCTCGCTGTACCAACAAAGACACGCAGGATGTTCGGTTGTTCGCTCAGGTCACGGGTGCCGGCGCCGTGGCCGACACGCTCGATGGTCATGGCCGGCGTGTCGGTCCATTCCTGAACCACGGTCGTCAGGATGGCGGCGCCGGTCGGGGTCGTCAATTCGGCCTGGATCGGCGAGGGGGCCAGCGGCACGCCTTTCAACAACTCGGCCGTGCCAGGGGCGGGGACCGGCATCAGGCCGTGGGCACACTGCACCATGCCCCCGCCGGTCGGCACCGGCCGGCTGGTGAAGCGCTCCACGCCAAGCAGGTCGAGCGCGACAGCGGCCCCGGCGATGTCGGCGATGCTGTCGAGCGCGCCGACCTCGTGGAAGTGGACCTTCTCGATGGGCAGGCCGTGGACGGCGGCCTCGGCCACGGCGATGCGGCGGAAGATGCGCAGGGCCAGGTCGCGCTGCCGCGGCGTCAGCGTGCCCCGGTTAAGGATCTCCTCGACGTGGTGCAGATGGCGGTGCTTGTGCTCGGGCTCGGCCTCCACCTGGACGTAGGTAGCCGCGAAGCCGCCCTTGCGGACCTTGTCGATCTTCAGTCGCACCGGCAGCCCCAGCGAGGCGACGGCGGCGCGGACGGCCTCGGCATCGACGCCCGCATCGATCAGGGCGCCGAGGGTCATGTCGCCGCTGATGCCGCTGAAACAGTCGAAATGCAGCACGCGCATGCTCTGTCCCTCCACCTCGAACATTGTATGGCGCAAAAGCGGCTAACTCGACCCGGTGAAGTGTTGCAGAGTGCGATGCCCTCGGGTATAGGTGAATGGCTACAGCGCACCCAGCACGGTTCTGCACGCGAGGCTTTGTCGTTGGCCACTCACAGCGTCTTGAAGGATCACCAGTCGCTGCGCCATCGCGCTGCCGAGGTTATCTTGCGCAGTGCCGAGATAGCCGACGAAAGCGGCGGCACGGTCACGCACCAGCAAAGCACCGTGGCGCGAGGGGACTACCTGCGCCAGCTGGCCGCCAAGCTCGAGAACAACGTCTTTGTGCTGGCGGTGGTCGGCGAGTTCAGCCGGGGCAAGAGTTCGCTCATCAACGCCTTGCTCGATTGCCCCGCGCTGCTGCCGACCTCCATCGAACCGACGACCGCTGCCGTGACGGTGCTCAGCTATGCGCCGGAGCTGCAAATCTCGGTGACATTCCAGGACGGCAGCACGCGGGCGAACCTGACCCCGCAGGAGCTGGTGCATTACGCGGTCGGGCAGGACCTGGACGGCCGGGCTCGCCGTGCCGAGGCGGCCCAGCGCGTCGACGCCCAGTGGCGCGACAACCCGAACGAAACGGCGTTCGATCTGGACCTGGCCGGCGGGCGCTCCGCCGAGGCGGGCCCCGCCTCGATCCACGTCGGCGTGCCGGCCCAGTTCCTGCGCGACGGTATCTGCCTGGTGGACACGCCCGGCATCGGCTCGGTCAACCCGCAGCACGGCGAGGCGACGCGGGCCTTCATCGACAAGGCCGATGCCGTGCTCTTCCTGGTCAACACCGATCCGGTCATTAGCCAGAGCGAGTGTCACTTTCTCGCCTTCCTGCGCGATTACGTTAGCCGTTTCCTGTTCGTGGTGACCAAGATCGATCGCTTCAGCCCGCGCGAGCGGCAGCAATCGGTGAATTACACGGCCCGGACCATCGAAGAGCACGCCGGCCTGGCCCGGCCGCGGATTTATCCTGTGTCGGCCAAGCTGGCCCTCCTGGGCCGCGCCGAGCCCGACGACATGAAGTACCTCGCCAGCGGCTTCCCCGAATTCCTCAACGGGCTGCACCGCTTCCTCATCGAGGCACGCGGGCAAGAGTTCCTCAACAAGCACGTTCGGCTGGCGATGGCCGAGGTCCAGCAGCTGGTAAACGTCACGCTGGTAGAGCTGCAAGGGCTGCGCATGACCCTGCAGGAGTTGCCCGGCAGCATCGCGGCCGCCCGCTCGGCCCTGAGCCACGCGGATATCAAGAGCCGCGAGATCGTTGCCGCCCTGGAAACCCGCTTGCGCCGCATCGACGCCGCCATGGAGGCCTTCCAGCCCACCGCCAAGATCCGCCTGGAACTGCTGCTGGCCGGCGAGGTCGAGCGCGTGCTGGACGGTTACGACTGGGACCAGCTCCAGCGTGTTTCAGAGACGATCCCGATCTTTATTCGCGACCTGCTGACCGGCCGCCTGGGGGCCGATTTCGCGCGTGTGGCCGAGCTGGTGGCGTCGATGCGCGACGACATCTGCGATGCCTGCCGGCAGCACATGGGCGAGGTCGGCGCCGGCCTGCGGTTGCGCTTCCAGGGGCTGCGCCTGCCGCAACTGCTGACGGTGTCACTCGATTTCGATGCCGCCGAGATGAAGGGCCGGCTGCAGCGCATCGGCACGGTGACCATCGGCTCGACCCTGGCCCTGACCGTGGCCGGGATGGCCGTGGTCGGCCCGCTGGGCGCCCTGGTGGTGCTGGGCGGGCTGGTGGCGCGGCATTCGCTGTCGTCGGCCCTGCGCAACGAGGTCAAACGACGCCTGAAAATCTCGGTCACCCCCGCCATCGACCGCCTGCTGACGGACCTGTTCCAGAAGGTGCGTGACGATGTCGCGCAGACCACGGCCGAGTTCCGCCAGGAAGTCGAGGAGTTTCTGAAAGGGGCGACCTCCGGCATCGACCAGACGCTGTCGCGCCTGGAGCAGATGCGGCCGGTATCGGAGGACGATAGCGGCGCCCGCCAGCACCAGCTGCGCATCCGGCTGGCGGAGCTGGAGGAACTGCAGCACGAGCTGGAGGGGCTGACCGAGCCGGATTGGTAAGAACGTCGATCCGCGGAGCCGCGCACGCAGCGGAGCGGAGTAAGCGGCGTTCGGCCGCTTACTCCGCTCCGCAGCGTGCGCGGCTCTGCGGGCCCCTGCCGAGTACGAGGGCGAGGGGGAATATCACCTGCCCATCGCCAGGACTTGCCGGACACCACCATGAAACCCACCCCCGCGAGCCCGAGCGATGCCGGCGGACCTGGCCAACCATCAGGACGCACCCGGGCCGTCCTGGGGCTGACCTTTTTGTTGACCGCAGCGGGCGGCGGCAGTGCCTGGGCGCTGGGGAACGCCCTTATCAATCTGCCGGACAGGGAAATGACGGCCGACATGGAGTATTACGACCAGGAACGCTTCGCCACCGTCCGGCCGCTGCTACCCGCAGCGGGCACGATCGGCTACCGCGAGGACGATCCCCCCCGGTCAGAGGTAGGGCCGGTGGTGCGCTTCACGCAGTACGTCGTGGCCCCCGTGGTGCTGCGCGAGAACGGTGACGAGGCGATCGTCCTGGTAAATGGACGGCCCGAGGGGAGGCCGGCGTTCGAGGCGTCCTGGGGACGGACGCCGTTGTTTGATGCGGGGAACGGAGTGCGTCTTTTCGGATCCGGGCCACCGTGATGCTCGCCGTCCTGCTGGCGTTGCTGCCGCCGCTGCTCGCCGGCTGGCTGGCGGCCTGGGCCTGCTGGCCGCGGGGCAGCCCCCGGGGCTGGCGGACCCTCGCCACCGGAGCGCTGGGCCTGGGGCTGGCCCTGGGTGCCGGCTCGGTCACCTACTTTCTCTGGCGGGTTGGCGGCGGCCCGCCGGCCGGCTTTCTGATCTTCGAGCCGCTCGTCTTCGCCGTGCTGGCCCTCCTGTTACTTGCTGTCCTGAGGCGCCCGCTGCCGCCGGCGGCGATCGCCCCGCCGCACTGGCCGCGGTCTCGCTGGACCATCGTCATCGCCACGGTCTTTGGCCTGGTCCTGCTGGCGGCTGCTGGTCAACGCTGGGACTCACCCTCCTGCGGAACCCGCTACGGCGAGATTGATGCCTGGCAAATCTGGAACCTGCACGCTCGACTGCTGTTTCGCGGCGGCGACCACTGGCGTGAGCCGTTCGCCCAGATGGAGCATTGGTCGCATCCGGACTATCCGCTGCTGTTGCCCGCGGCGGTGGCCCGGGCCTGGACCTGGGCCGGCGCGGAGAGCACGGCGATGCCGCGCGTGATCGCGTTTCTGTTCACGGCCGCGACCGTGGCGCTGCTGGTCTCGGCCCTGGCCCTGTTGCGCACGCCGCTCCAGGGGCTGCTGGCCGGCCTGGTGCTGCTGGCGACGCCGCTGTATCTGCGCTTCGCCGCCGCTCAGTACGCCGACATCCCCCTCGGCTTCTACTTCCTGGCGAGTCTGCTGCTGTTCGAGGTCACCGACCTGGGATCGCCTGGGGGGCGGCGGCGGGTATTCCTGGCGGGCTTGACGGCGGGCCTGGCCGCCTGGACCAAGAATGAGGGGCAGCTCTTCGTGGTGGCCACGCTCCTGGCCCGCCTGGTGGTGGTCTGCGTGGGCCGCCGCGGCCTGGGCTCGGTCGCGCGCGAACTGGGCGTGTTCGCCGTCGGCCTGGCCCCGTGCCTCGCCGTGCTGACGTACTTCCAGCTGCGGATCGCGGCGACCAACGACCTGATCGCCGGGCAAACCGGGGGGAGTGATACCCTGGCCCGTCTGCTGAGCGGCGAGCGCTGGCGGCTGATCCTCTCCGGCCTGCTGACGGCCCGAGCCGCCCTGGTCGCGGCCGGTGCTCTCGTGCCGGTCGGCTATGCCCTGCTCCTGGGCCGATGCCGGCAAACGGGCCGGCGCGGGCTGCACACCCTGGTGGTCTTGATGGTGATGGCTGCCGGCTATGCCTGCGTCTACCTGGCCACGCCGCTCGATCTAACCGTACACTTCCTGTTATCGGTGGATCGCCTGGGGCTCCAGCTCTGGCCGGGCGTGCTGCTGCTCTTCTTCCTGCACGTGGCGGCGCCGGAGGAACGGCTGGGAGGGATGACATCAGAGCCCGGAGCGTTAGCGACGGGTTTCGACTTAACCCGTCGCTGACGCTCCGGGCTCTGATGCCGTTCTCAATAAACTACCACCACCACCTACCCCGCTCACCATCGTCACTGGGCCCGATGCCATGCTCCTCCATGAAAAGGCCGACCAGGTGCGACCGCTGCTGACGGAAACCGGGTTGGCCCTCTGGCTGATCCTGGTCCGCGAAACCGATCTGCACCCCGACCCCGGGTTCGAGTTGGTAGTCGGGACCGGCATGGTCCGTAACTCGGCCTTCCTGTTCGGGGCCGGCGGCGAGCGCATCGCCATCGCCGCCCATTTCGACACAACCAACCTGCAGCGCCTGGGCGTGTTCCACGAGGTGATCGGCTACAACGAGGACATCCGCAAGCCGCTGCTCGACGCCCTACGCCGCCTGGATCCGGCCAGCATCGGCCTCAATTACAGCCTCGACGACGTGACCGCGGATGGTTTGACGCACGGGCACTGGCTGCTGCTGAACGACTTGCTGCGGGACACCCCCTACGCCGGCCGGCTGACCAGTGCGGCTCCGCTCCTCTCCCGCTTGCGCGGCCGCAAATCGCCGGAAGAGGTCCAGCGCATCCGGACCGCCGTCGCCCTCACCGAGGAGATCGTGCAGCGGATTACGCCGCGGATTCAAGTGGGCGTGAGCGAAAAACAGCTGGCCGACTTCGTCCATGCCGAGTTTCGCCGCCTTGGTTTCGATCCCGCGTGGGGCTGGGAGGGGTGCCCGATCGTCAACGTCGGCCCGGCCTCCGAGCCCGGCCACGCCAGCCCGCGCGACGACCTGCGCATCGAGCCCGGCCAGCTGGTGCACATCGATCTCGGCATCCGGCGCGACGGGTTCTGTTCGGACCTGCAGCGGATGTGGTACGTCCGCCGCCCCGAGGAGGCCGGCCCCCCTGACAGCGTGCGGCGCGCCTTCGCCACGGTGGTGGCGGCCATCCGGGCCGGTGCGGCAGCGCTGCGCCCGGGCCGGCCCGGCTTCGAGGTGGACGCCGCCGCCCGGCGGGTGGTTGTGGAGGCCGGCTATCCGGAATTCAAGCACGGCCTGGGCCACGGCCTGGGACGCGCGGTTCACGACGGCGGTACCATGCTCGGGCCGCGCTGGCCCTGTTACGGCAGCATGACCGAACGTGCCGTCGAGCCCGGCAACGTCTTCACCCTAGAACTGGGCGTGATGATCGACGCCGGCTTCCTCGGACTGGAGGAGGATGTGCTGGTCACACCGGACGGCTGTCAATTCCTGTCGTCGTTTCCGCAGGAGCTGCTCGTCGTCGAGCCGGTCGCCGCCGCGGCCGAACGCCGATGACCTCCGAACGCGCCGCGGGGACCCCTCGGTAGCGGCCCGGCGCCAGCTGGCCTTCGGCTCTGCGGTGAAGGGGACCGAGGAGCACTACGACGCCACCAGTGCAGAAGCGGTCCGTGACCTGCGCCAGCTGCTCGAGCTGCCTGTGGCATTGTCGCACCCGCCGCTGAGGCCCTGAGTCAACTACCTCCTCTTTTCACTCGTTTCTCGCGCGCAACATCGTTCAACGCTCACGTCCCACCGATAAGTTCTTTCCTCGCCCGGCAGGAGTCGCCGCTCATCCGTGGGAGGGGCGTCCCGGCCGACCCGACTCCAGGCATCCAGCGTTGGGTGTCAGCGGGCCGACAAGCTTTCGCGATTGCCGCAAGTTGCATGGAGAGTAATGCGCCAAAGATGGTCTTTGGCATACTTTTCGCCACTCGACACCAGGAAAGGTTCCCATGCTCACTCACACCGTGCGTCAGTGGTCGCGTCGCATTCTGGAAGCCGTGAGTCCGCAAACCCGCCGGAGCAGGATGCGGTCTCGCCCGTGGTCCTTCCGGCCGTACCTCGAAGCTCTGGAAGTTCGGGCCGTTCCATCGGTCACCTCGGCCCTCGGCGATGTCTTTGTCATCGACATGGAGAACCACAACCTCGTGCAGCCAATGGGCCTGACCACGTCGCCCGAGCAGCTCCTCGGCAATCCGGCGGCGCCCTACCTGAACAGCCTCATGACCCCCGGCAATCCCAACGCCGCGCAGACCTCCTACGCCAGCAACTACAACAACGTGGCACCCGGCATCCACCCGTCGGAGCCCAACTACGTCTGGCAGGAAGGCGGCAGCAACTTCGGCGTGTTCAACGACGACGACCCCTACGCCAACAATAATGGCCCGAGCGGCAACAACGTCAACCTGATCGCCCAGACCAATGGAGGGACTGACCCGGCCAACCTCAGCGCCTTGCTTCAGGCGCAATACGGCACCGCCGGCTGGCATGCCTACCAGGAAGACATGCAGTACGACAGCCTGAGTGTGCCGACGGTGAGTGCCTCCGGGATCCTACCCGCCGGCGTGACGAATCCCTACAACGGCAGCGATCAGTACAACTTCGCGGTCAAGCACGACGGCACCCTCTTCTACACCGCCACGAATGGCGGCACGCTCAGCAGCCCCGGGCCCAGCGGCTCCACGAACCCGGAGGCCCCGTACTACTCGCCGATCGCGCAGCTGGACACCGACCTCGCCAACAACACCGTCGCCAAGTACAACCTCATCACTCCGGACCAGTACAATGACATGCACTCCGCGCTGACCGGCGGCTTCACCTACATGTGCGTCCACTACACCGGCGATCAATCGGCGATCGCGGCGGGTGACAACTTCCTGTCCATCGTCGTCCCCCAGATCATGGCTTCCCAGGCCTACAAGAACAACGGCGTGATCGTGATCTGGTTCGACGAGACCGAAGGGGGAGACACGAGTGCATTCACCCTGCCTGAGATCATCATCTCGCCGCTGGCCAAGGGCAATGCCTATGACAGCACCCTGACCTACACCCACTCTTCCGACCTGAAGAGCCTGCAGGAAATCTTCGGCGTCTATCCGCCAGGTGGAGGGTTCCTGGCTGGTGCGGGTGCGCCGGGCACGAACGACCTGAGCGACATGTTCGTGCCGGGCGTGTTCTCGCCGTCCAGCATCAGCGGCACGGTCTTCAAGAACTCCGGCGCCGACCACCAGGTTGAGGCCGGGCTGACCATCGTGCTGACCGGGACCAACGACGCCGGCCAGGTCGTCACCCTCACGACGACGACCGCCGCCGATGGGTCGTACTCCTTCACCGGGTTGCTCCCGGGCACCTACAGTGTGTCGGCGCCAGCGCGCAAGAAGGACCCCGGGATCAGCGACATCGCGCTTGGGGTCGCCCAGGCGCTGGACAACGAGGACTTCTCCCTCCTTGGGCCCGATAGCCAGCAATAGGAGGACAGGCCGAGCCTTGACGCGAACATTTCGTCCGGTGTGACTTGGACGACGTGGTTTCCGCGTCGGAAGCCCGGCGTGTTCTTCGACCGACCTCATCCAGACGCTCGCCCGGGGCCCGACCCCCCGGGCGAGCGTCGCCATTCCGGGCACCACCTCCCCGCCAGGTGAGCAGGGCCATAGAACAAGCCCCAGTGCGCCCCTCACCCCCCCGACGTTCCCTTGCCGAAGCCCCATCCCCACCGCCCCCCCGGCCGCCGCAGTACCCCGCCGGGGGAGCATCGGCCTGTCCTGCTGGATGAGGTTCTGGCGGCGCTCGATCCGCAGCCGGGGCAGGTTGTCGTCGATGCCACCGTCGGCTGGGGCGGCCATGCCGCGGAGCTGCTGCGCCGCGTGGGGCCTGCCGGGCGGCTCATCGCCCTGGACCTGGATGCCGACAACCTGCCGCGTGCCCGGGAACGGCTGGAACAGATCGGCGGACCGTTTACCCTGCACCACGGCAACTTCGCCGGCATCCAGGCGGTGCTGGCGGCGGCCGGCGTCAGCGCGGTCGATGCCGTTCTGGCCGACCTGGGCATGTCGAGCATGCAGGTGGACGATGCCGAGCGCGGCTTCTCCTATGTCCGCGACGGCCCGCTCGACATGCGCATGGACCGCAGCCGCGGGCGCACGGCGACCCAGTTCCTGGCCAGCCTCGGCGAGGACGAACTGGGCCAGGCTCTCGGCGAGCTGGGCGACGAGCCCGAGGCGGCCCGGATCGCGGCGGCCATCGTGCGCGCCCGGCGAACGGCGCCGATCCAGCGAACCACGGAGCTGGCCCGCATCATCCGCGCGGCCACCGAGGGAGACGCGGACCAGCCGTGGCAACTCCATCCGCGCCCGGGCCAGTGGAACCTGCACCCGGCCGCCCGCACCTTCCAGGCCCTGCGAATTCTCGTCAATCGAGAACTGGCCAATCTCGATCAACTCCTGCGCGTCCTGCCGGCCCTGCTGCGGCCCGGGGGGCGGGCGGCGTTGATTAGCTTCCACAGCGGCGAGGATCGGCGGGTGAAGGCCGCCTTCCGCGAAGGGCACGAGGCCGGCCTCTACAGCCACATTTCGCCAGACCCCATCCGGGCCGGCTTCCCCGAACGCACCACCAACCCGCGGGCCCGGTCGGCCAAGCTGCGCTGGGCCGAGCGGAGCGGTTGAGGTGCGGAAGAATAAGGGAGCATCCGGGAAGCGCGTGCACTTGGCTTGGCGAAGCCGGTCGAGGACACGGAAAGCGGGACCGGTTTCCCTCGAATTCCCATGTCGCACTAATTGGACAGCGCCACTTTTCACACTGGGCAAGGCCGAAGTCAAGCTGGGCAAAGTAAATCGCCGTAAGTCCTTGGTTTTCGTGTGGCCATCTTACCCAGAATAAAAAGTGGCGCTGTCCAACTAAATTCGCCGGGAATTATATGCGTCCTGGCGCCCGGCCGCAATCCCTTGTCAAATATCGACATGCGCCTTCACATTTCGGCACAAAGCGCCACGATGCATATAATTCCGTGTATGCACACCCGCGCGACCGGCAAAGGATCAGCTTGAGGGCTGATGCCAGTCCCTGGCACACGTTCCGCTATGAACCTGACAGGCCATCGGCTTTCCGTTCGCACTGCGCTTCTCTAGCTCTTCTTTGTGGCGGCGGAGCGCGGTGGCCGCGTTTGATCTGGTGCCTCTGAGCCCGTGCTTGAGCTTGGCCCTTGGGTCGGCTTCACTTTCCTTGGTGCCGCGAGCCCGCTTGAAAGTCTCGTCCTTCGTTCGACCCATCCTCCGCCGACATTTTCTTCGCCCGTCCCTCACCGTCGTTGGAGGTCCTCATGCCTCGGAAGAAGACACGCCAGCCCATCCCGCCGCCCCGCATCGTCCGGCCCTGTGCCGCCGCCATCGACGTCGGCAGCGCCAGCCACGTCGTCGCCGTCGACCCCGCTTGCGATCCGCAGCCCGTTCGTACCTTCGGCGTCTATACCGCCGACCTGCAGACGCTGGCCGAGTGGTTACGCCACTGCGGCGTCACGAGCGTCGTGCTCGAATCGACCGGCGTCTACTGGATGTGCTTATGCGACTTCCTGGAAAGCCAGGGCTTCGAAGTGGTGGTGGTCGATCCACGCAGCCTGGCCCGCAACCTCAAGAAGAAGACCGACGTTTGCGATGCGGTCTGGCTGCAGCAGATGCACGCCTGTGGCCAGCTCAAGAGCTGTTTTCGACCCGCGCACGAGGTGCTGGCGTTGCGGACGCTGTGGCGGCATCGCGAGCATCTGATCACCGAGGCAGCCAAGCTCTTGCAGATGATGCTCAAAGTGCTGGTCCAGATGAATGTTCATTTGGACCTGGCCGTGTCGAGCATCGCCGGCGTCACCGGCATGCGCATCCTGCGTGCCATCGCCCAGGGGCAGCGTGACCCCCAGACGCTGGCGGCGATGCGCGATCCCAGCTGCAAGAAGAGCCGCGAGGAGATTGCCAAGGCCCTGGAAGGGACCTGGGACGCGGCCCACCTGTTCGAGCTGAAACAACTGCTCAAGGCCTGGGACTTCTACCAGAATCAGCTCCATGTCTGTGACCGGGAGTACGCCAAGGCGGCCGGGCCGATGCCGGACAAGACCCAGGGGCGTCCGTTGCCCGAGTCCCAGAAGGCCGCGCCCAAGAGTCGCAACCGCCCGACGGAGTTCGACGCCGACGCCTTGATCTTCCAGTTGACGGGCGTGCGTGTCACGGAAGTGGACGGTCTGGGCGCCAGCACGGTGCTGACGGTCTTGTCGGAGACAGGCCCGGACCTGGCGGCACGTTTCCCGACGGACAAGCACTTCGCGGCCTGGACGACGCTGGCGCCGCGCAAGCACCAATCGGGCAAGCGGATCCGCTATCCCGCCCAGACGGCCAGCCGGGTGGCCAGGGCGTTTCGGCTGGCGGCGCGGTCCTTGCTCAGAAGTAAGAGCGTGCTGGGTAATTTCCTGCGCCGCCTGCGGGCCCGGCTGGGGATAGGCAGCGCCATCAGGGCGACAGCCCACAAGCTGGCGAAGCTCTTCTATCGCCTCATCACGCGTGGGGAAGCGTATCGCCGTGAGAGCACGGCAGCCGAAGAAGTCAAGCAGCAGGAGCGTCAGGTCAAAGCGCTGCAGCGCAAAGCGCGGGAGTTAGGGCTGCAAGTGGTGCCGATCTGAGCAGGGTCGGCGGGGCAACAGACGACGTTGGGGAAGTAGGCGAGGTCGATCTCAAGCCGAGCCGCTTGGGGCGGTGGCGTCGAAAATACGCGCGCACCGTAAGATCGCTGCCCGAGCACGACACCTCTCGCCCGGGTAGCGGGGCCTTGTTCATTGAAAGGGCTGATGCCAGTCCCTGGCACACGTTCCGCTATGAACCTGACAGGCCATCGGCTTTCCGTTCGCACTGCGCTTCTCTAGCTCTTCTTTGTGGCGGCGGAGCGCGGTGGCCGCGTTTGATCTGGTGCCTCTGAGCCCGTGCTTGAGCTTGGCCCTTGGGTCGGCTTCACTTTCCTTGGTGCCGCGAGCCCGCTTGAAAGTCTCGTCCTTCGTTCGACCCATCCTCCGCCGACATTTTCTTCGCCCGTCCCTCACCGTCGTTGGAGGTCCTCATGCCTCGGAAGAAGACACGCCAGCCCATCCCGCCGCCCCGCATCGTCCGGCCCTGTGCCGCCGCCATCGACGTCGGCAGCGCCAGCCACGTCGTCGCCGTCGACCCCGCTTGCGATCCGCAGCCCGTGCGTACCTTCGGCGTCTATACCGCCGACCTACAGACGCTGGCCGAGTGGTTACGCCACTGCGGCGTCACGAGCGTCGTGCTCGAATCGACCGGCGTCTACTGGATGTGCTTATGCGACTTCCTGGAAAGCCAGGGCTTCGAAGTGGTGGTGGTCGATCCACGCAGCCTGGCCCGCAACCTCAAGAAGAAGACCGACGTTTGCGATGCGGTCTGGCTGCAGCAGATGCACGCCTGTGGCCAGCTCAAGAGCTGTTTTCGACCCGCGCACGAGGTGCTGGCGTTGCGGACGCTGTGGCGGCATCGCGAGCATCTGATCACCGAGGCAGCCAAGCTCTTGCAGATGATGCTCAAAGTGCTGGTCCAGATGAATGTTCATTTGGACCTGGCCGTGTCGAGCATCGCCGGCGTCACCGGCATGCGCATCCTGCGTGCCATCGCCCAGGGGCAGCGTGACCCCCAGACGCTGGCGGCGATGCGCGATCCCAGCTGCAAGAAGAGCCGCGAGGAGATTGCCAAGGCCCTGGAAGGGACCTGGGACACGGCCCACCTGTTCGAGCTGAAACAACTGCTCAAGGCCTGGGACTTCTACCAGAATCAGCTCCATGTCTGTGACCGGGAGTACGCCAAGGCGGCCGGGCCGATGCCGGACAAGACCCAGGGGCGTCCGTTGCCCGAGTCCCAGAAGGCCGCGCCCAAGAGTCGCAACCGCCCGACGGAGTTCGACGCCGACGCCTTGATCTTCCAGTTGACGGGCGTGCGTGTCACGGAAGTGGACGGTCTGGGCGCCAGCACGGTGCTGACGGTCTTGTCGGAGACAGGCCCGGACCTGGCGGCACGTTTCCCGACGGACAAGCACTTCGCGGCCTGGACGACGCTGGCGCCGCGCAAGCACCAATCGGGCAAGCGGATCCGCTATCCCGCCCAGACGGCCAGCCGGGTGGCCAGGGCGTTTCGGCTGGCGGCGCGGTCCTTGCTCAGAAGTAAGAGCGTGCTGGGTAATTTCCTGCGCCGCCTGCGGGCCCGGCTGGGGATAGGCAGCGCCATCAGGGCGACAGCCCACAAGCTGGCGAAGCTCTTCTATCGCCTCATCACGCGTGGGGAAGCGTATCGCCGTGAGAGCACGGCAGCCGAAGAAGTCAAGCAGCAGGAGCGTCAGGTCAAAGCGCTGCACGCGCAAAGCGCGGGAGTTAGGGCTGCAAGTGGTGCCGATCTGAGCAGGGTCGGCGGGGCAACAGACGACGTTGGGGAAGTAGGCGAGGTCGATCTCAAGCCGAGCCGCTTGGGGCGGTGGCGTCGAAAATACGCGCGCACCGTAAGATCGCTGCCCGAGCACGACACCTCTCGCCCGGGTAGCGGGGCCTTGTTCATTGAAAGCAAAGCGAGCTGCCCGCTCCGGCTGAACCGCTTGCGAAAGTCTCACTGCACGCGTTTGCCGGATGAACCCCAGATAATGCCTTTGGTCACGGTCCCGGGCGAGCGCAAGGGGACGGAGCACGCGGCGGGGTCGATGGCGCTGCGGGTGACCAAGTGAAGCGGTCGAATCTGCAGATGGCCTATTGAACTGTTCGCCGCAGCGGCTGGGAGTGTTAGAATGTGGTCAAGGAGGTGACAGCGATGAATCAGAAGACCTTGGAAGGCGTGTTACACCCCGATGGTCACATCACTCTGCCGCAAGAAGCGCTACCGGACCATCCGGTACGGGTGATGGTCACGCTGATTGACGCGGATGACGACAAGTCCCTCGCCCAGCCGGGTGACTATTTGGAGAAGCTCACGGATTATGAAGAGCGGCTCGCTCGGGGGGAAATCCAGTGGCAGTGACAAGGCGGAACTCAGCCGTGTTCATTTCCTGATTCCAGGGCGGTTCGTTCACTCCCTCCCCTCATACACCACCTTTCCTCCCACCACCGTCCACAGCACCTTCGTCGTCGCCACGTCCTTCGCCGGGCAGGTCAGCACGTCGCGGTCGATCACGATCAGGTCGCCCAGTTTGCCGACCTCCAGGCTCCCCTTTTCCTTTTCCTCGCGATTGAGATAGGCATTGTTGATCGTGTAGAGCCGCACCGCCTGTTCGCGTGTCAGGCATTCGTCCTGACCGAGGTCGTCGCCACGTTCGGTGGTTCGCGTCAGGGTTGTCGCCATTCCCAGCCACGGGTCCCAGGGGTTGGTCGCTTCGAGGGGATCGAGCTTGATCATGTGGTCGCTGCCGCCGCCGATGGTCGTGTACTCCAGCCACGACTTGTACGGGTGGAACCAGCGCATGCGTTCCTTGCCGAGGACCTTCAGGAGCGTGGTGGCGTCCTTGTAGAGCCAGATCGGCTGGACATCGGCACAAACGCCGAGATCCCGGCAGCGCTCCAGGTTGTGCTGCGAGGGGAAATTGGCGTGCGTGATGCAGTAGCGCAGGTCCTTGATCGGCATCGTTCGATTCACGAACTCGTAGGCGTCGAGCAATTCGTCCATCGCCCCCTCGCCCGCGGTGTGGGCCGTCACCTGCCAGTGATGCTTCGTCGCCTCCTCGACGACCAGCCGCAGTTGCTCCTGGGGGATGAGCAGCAGGCCGCGATAGCCGTCTTCGGTGATCTGGTAGGTCTCGCCGCGCGGCCAGGGCTGGCGCATGTAGGCGGTGCCGTTGAGCATGCCGCCGTCCAGGAACATCTTGATGGGGCCGATGCGCACCCATTCGTCGCCCACGCCGGTTGGTCCGCCCTTCTTGTCCTTTCCGGGCAACTCCGCGAAGCGGCGCACGATCTCCTCGCGCGTGCCGTAGGGATTGAAATCGCGGGCCACGTTCACGCGCACGGTCAGCGCGCCCAGCGCGTGCAGCGTCAGGTAGACATCGAGGGCACTGCGGCTGGCATCGCGATCGGCGACACTGGTCAGGCCGCGCGAACTGTACATCGCGAACAGCTTCTTTACCGCAATTAGTTTCTCGAACGGCGTGGCCGGCTCGCCGTCTCCCTTGACCCCCTTGAGCACATTCTGCGCTACGCAGCATGCCGGTCGGCTCGCCATTGGCGTCCTTGACGATCACGCCGCCCTTGGGACTCGGCGTGTCCTTGGTCACACCGGAAATCGTGAGCGCCAGGCTGTTGACGATGGCGGCCGGCCCCGCGTTATACAGCACCGGATGCTTCGGCGCCGCCTCGTCCAGCTCGGCCTTGGTAGGGAACCGGCCCTCGTCCAGACGCGTCGGGAAGGCGAAGCGGATGACGATCCATTCCCCTTCCGGCAGCCGCTTCGCCTCCTTGCGAATGTAGGCGAAGACATCCTTCAGCGATTTCAGGACCGGCAACGGATGGCGTAACTCGCTGACAGCGGCATCGACCGAATGGACGTGGCTGTCGTACAGGCCCGGTAAGACGGGGCGGCCGCCGGCGTCGATCAGGCGCGTTTTCGATCCCTTGAATTTCAGGACCGTGGCATCGTCGCCGACGGCCAGGATGCGCCCGTCCTTGACGGCGACCGCCTGGGCGATGCCGAATTTCGCATCGACGGTGACCACCTTGGCGTGGTGGACGATCAGGTCGGCAGGGCCCTTGGGGTTGTCCGCGGCACGGAGGCTGACGGTGAACAGGGCCAGGAGCAGCGGGGTGAGGAGACAGCGAGTCATGGGAAGTTACTCAGCGAGAGAGGTTGTCGAGGATCCACTTGGCCGCGGCGGCATCGGACGAGGGGCTGTCCGATATTTCCAGCTTCTTCTCCGCCTTCACCGACCGATAGGCCGTCGCCGCCGGCTCGTAGGTTCTGGCCAGACTCTCGGGCGTGACGCGGCGGTTGAGGCCATCGACCAGTCCCTCGAGCCGTAGCGGCCGCGGAGCCAGGGCGGCGGCCACATCGCACAGGTCGCCCGCCGTCAAGGCGCCGGGAACGATGATATCGTGCGGAATGTAAACGAATTGACTCTGCAATACCGATTGATAGCCGTCCAGGCCGCCGCGGATATAAACCGCCTTCACGTCGTCCTCGAACAGGGCCCCGAACAGGGCCAGCAGACCGCCTAACGGTTCGGCGATGTTGGGTTGCTTCTCGGCATCAAGCGGAACCTTCAGGTCGCGATCGGCGGAGTTGACCGGGGCCAGGGAGTCGCCCCACAGGGCGATGCGTTCCGAGCCGATGTCTTTCTTCCCGCGCAAGTACTTCAGGACGGAGCGCAGATCACGCAGGCGTGAGCCGAGGAGTGATTGCCCCAGCATCATCTCGGTAGACGAAATCGACGTGGCAGGGCTTCTGGCGACCGCGGCCGTCGCCGGGGCGTGTCTCGCCGGTGCCGCGCACATCGACCAGGCAGACCGTCGCGCCGCCTACCAGCAGAGCGGCGACGGCGTTGGCGCGCTTTTTCAAGAACTCCGCCTTCCCCTCCTGGCAAACGCAGACCACCAGCGAGCGTGGCCGAGTCGTCAGTGGGGGCGGCACCGACAAGACCAGCGGCACCAGCACGTTCGGCTCGACTTCGAGCAGCGCAGGCTCGAACATCGTCCAGCCATCCCTCTGGCTGTTGAGCGTCACAACCTTCGGCATTCCCCGCGACTCCACGTCGCCGAGCAGTTTCGCCCACTCATTGCGAAGCCGCAAGCGGCCATCTGCGGGCTTCAGGTCGGCGAGCTTCTTCCGCGCCGCCGCTGCTCGCGCAGTTCCGATGTTCCCCGCCACCTCGTAGAGCGGTCGCGGATTCAGCTCGGTCAGCAGGTCCGGCGTCAGGCACAGCAATTCATCCGCTTTATGCCTCTCCTGATACTCTTTCTCAGGAATCGGCATGTCGAACCATGTTTTGAGAGCGGAGTAGATACCCTGGCGATGAACAGGGCCGATGTTGTTGGCGTGCGTGTTCTCTGACCCGGCTTTGCCGGTCACGGCCCCCCGCCCGTTGGTGGAGGCCAGGTGATCCTTCGCGTTGTAGAAGCCGTAGATCGTTTCCAGACGTTTCCAGACCGGATCGTGTTGGCGATCCCAGGCGAACTCATGGGAGTAGATCAGGCCGCGCGGCGCGGCGGCGCCGACGATCACCCACGGCTGGAAGCCGTCCCGCGCCGACAGGCGCAGGTTGCGCGTCGATTCCCAGCTGCCGCCGCCGAGATAGTTGAACCGGCCCTCATCGTCGGGCAGCGGAAATGTGGATTCCGGTTGTGGCCCGCCGAAGTTGAACGGGGCCACGGCCGCGACGCGCCGGTCGAGCGCCGCGGTCACAGCCACCGGTTCGCCGCCGGCTGCCACGGAGCCGAGCAAGATGATTTTCCCCGGGTCGATCCCGGGTTGCGCCAGCAGCAGGTCGATGCCGCGGCGGATGTCCCACACCATCCACCCGAGTAGGCTGTCGCCGATCAGGTGCAACTGCATGCCGACGTTGTAGCGGAAGTAATAATTCTGCCGGCTCGGCCGAAACGTGCCGGCGTAGTCCTTGTCGGTGACGAACGGATGCTGCCGGCGCTCGCCGTGGCCGAGCTGATCCATGACCAGGACGAGGCACCCCTGCCGGGCCCAGGTCATGCCCATGTCCTGCAGCTCGCCCTGCGTCTTCGGATTGTGGTGACTGTGGACAATGAGGACACCCGGCATCTTCCTTGTGGCCGGGTCGGGAGACCCGGCCACAACGGACGGGGCGTAAAGATTGGCGGTCACCAGCACGCCCGGGCGGCTCTCGTAGATGATGTCGAGAATGCGAAAGCCGTCGCCCTCGACGGTGCGCGCCACCCGCAGTTTCAGATCGGTGGGCGGATCGGGGAAGTGGCCCAGCGAATCGGCCAGCGCCTTGAGCCGCTGATCCCGGTAATCTTCCCATTCCACCCGCGTAGTGATCTTGTGCCAGGCTTCGGTTTCACGGCGGTTGGCCGCATCAATGCGAGCGCGGGCATCACGACCGAGCATCCGCGGCAATTCCTTCGCGGCATCGGAATCGGCTGGGACTGCTCGCAGATCGAGTTGTCGTAACTGATCGGCGGTCTCGTCGCCACGCACTCCCGGGGCGGGCAGGACGAAGAGGAAGATGGCAACCGCGGCGTGACGGCGGAGCAGCGTTTTCATGGGATACGCCTCGCGAGAGCGGAAGGTCAGGCGGATTGGCGGCATCGTAACCCGCCGGCGGGCGAACGACAAGGGACGGGCCGATCCGCGGGATCTTCGCCCGGTTCGATCGGCCGCCATTGTACAATGACGCCGACGCCGGGGAGCGATCGAGCGCCGCACCGGCGGGGAGGACGTTCTTGTGTCCACTGCCGACCGCAATCTTGTCGGGCTGCACCGTCGCCAGGCCGAGCGGTTTGGGCCCCGGGCCGCCCTGCGGTTCAAGCGCCACGGCCTGTACCACGACTACTCCTGGGAACGGTACCGGAGCGATGTCGTGGCCTGCGCGGCGGCGCTGATCGAGGCCGGCGTGCAGCCGGGGGAGCGGGTCGGCCTGCTGTCGGAGAATCGGGTGGAATGGTTGGTGGCCGACCTGGGGCTGATGGCGGCCGGCGCTGTGAATGTGCCGCCGCATGCGCCGCTGACGGCGGCCCAAGTGCGGTTCCAACTCGGCGAGACCGGGGTAGTCTGGCTTTTCGTCTCTGCGCGCGAGCAGCTCGACAAGGTGCGGGCGGTGCGCGGAGACTTGGCGGACTTGCGAGGAGTAGTCGTCTTCGATTCGGCAGCCGCAACGGATGACGCCCTCGCCTGGTCCGCTTTTCTTCAAGGCGGCCGCAACGCCCTGTCTTGCCGGGCCGCCGAGTTAGCCCGCCGCGAGGCCGCCCTCGGACCGGACGCCCTGGCGACCATCATGTACACGTCAGGAACCACCGGGAATCCGAAGGGCGTGATACTGACGCACGGCAACCTGCTGAGCAATGCCGTCAGCACGGTGGCGGTTGCCGGCTGCCATCCGGAGGATGTGCTTCTGAGCTGGCTGCCTTACAGCCATATCTATGCGCGGACAGTCGATCACTACGGCAGCCTGGTTTCGGCCGCCACGGTTTGCCTGGCCGAATCGCAGGAGACGCTGATTGCCAACCTGGCGGAGACGCGGCCGACGCGGCTGGCCTCGGTGCCGCGCTTCTACGAAAAGGTGCTGGCGGCGGTCTCGGGGCCGAACTCGCACGAGGTGGGTCGCCGCCTCCGGACCGCCTTTGGCCCCCGCATCGATACCCTTACCTCCGGGGGCGCGCCGCTGCCGCGGACCGTCGCCGAGGCCTACCATACTGCCGGACTTCTCCTCCTTCAGGGATACGGCTTGACCGAAAGCAGCCCGGTCATCAGTTTCAATCGCAAGGAGGCTTATCGCCTGGAATCCGTGGGTCAGGCGATTCCGGGGGTGGAGGTGCGCATCGCCGCGGACGGCGAGGTGCTGACGCGCGGCCCCCATGTCATGCAAGGGTACTGGAACAACCCTGCAGCGACGGCCGAGGCCATCCGCGATGGCTGGCTGCATACCGGCGACCTCGGCACCCTCGACCCCGATGGTTTTCTGACAATTACCGGCCGCAAGAAGGAGTTGCTGGTCCTCTCCAACGGCAAGAAGGTGGTGCCCAGCGAGGTGGAAGGCTGCCTGCTCAGCGATCCGATCATCGACCAGGTGGTGGTTTACGGCGAAGGACGTCCCTACCTGACGGCGCTGGTGGTGCCGCGCTGGGAAGGTGTGCGGCGGGCCCTGGGAGAAGCGGCGAACGGCAAGGACGACGAGGCCCTGGCGCGGCAGCCGGCGGTGGCCGCACTCCTCGCAGCGTGCCTGGAGGCGAGACAGCGCGACCTGGCCCCGTGGGAGCGAATCAGACGCTTTGCCGTGCTGCCGCGACCCTTCAGCTTGGCCACGGACGAGATCACGGTCAGCCTCAAGATGCGCCGCCCAGTCATCTTCTCCCATTACAAGGACGTACTGGAGGCGTTGTATCGCGAATAGAGACCCGCACCAATCCGAAGAGCCCGCGTTGAGTTTGCTCGGTGGGGCCTCTGCCGCCAACGGAGCCCCCATTCACGATTGTTGCCAGTCACGCTATAGCCTTTACTCCTTCTGCGCGCCGCCCGTATAATTCACCACAGGCTCGCGGTCACCAGTTCGCATCGCCCGGCCCCTCCGAGGCTGGGACCGCGCTGTTCCCACGGGCGGGGGCGCCTCGACACGGAACGTACCAGGGCGAGGTCCACATGCGCAAGGCCACCCGGCGGACTCCCGATGGCAGGCGGCTCGCGGGCAGCGGGCTGTTGCTTGTTCTCTGTGCGCTCACGGCTCGCGCCGCCCAGGCCGATGACCTGCCCGCCGAGGGCATTTTCGTCACGGTCCCGAACCCCATCACCAGCGCCGCCAACAACCAGGTCAAGGAAGCGACTGCCCGGTTCATCGACCGCTTCAAGGGAGGTCCGCCGCGCGACCTGAAGATCGTTTACGACTTCAACCCGGATAACAAGCCGGCTGCCTCACGCGATTTCGGTCCCTGCCACGACCTGGCCGCCTTCCTGCTCACCCAGCACAGCGTCCGCACCATCGCCTTTGTCCACGCCGACACGACGCGACACACCGTCTTGCCCGTCCTGGCCTGCCGCGACATCGTCATGTCCTCGGAGGCCCATCTGGGCTCGGTGCGGCCCGACCCGGATCAGCAGGATCCGCTCTCGGGCACGATCCTGGAGGCGTATCGCGAGGTGGTCAAGGAACGCCGCTGCCCTGCCATCGCCCTGAAGATGCTCGACAAGGACATGGAAGTGGTCCGGGCCACCCGCGTCCGCGGGGCCGGGGACTGGTACATCGACAAGCGCCGGGCCGCGGAAGAGGCCAAAGAGGGGGTGATTGTCCTCAATCCCGATCCGGTGATCGGCACCGGCCCGTCCACGACTCTCTACAGCGCGGAGACGGCGCAGAAATTCGGCCTGATTGCCTCGCGGAAAGAGAACCGCCAAGAGGTGGCCGAAGCTTACGGCCTGGGACCGGCCAGCCTGCGCGAAGATCCGCTTATGGGCCACAGCCCCGTCGCCTGGCGGATCGAAGTCCGCGGCGCCGTGACCGCGGGGTTCGCGGAGACGCTCAAGCGCCAGGTCGGACGGGCTATCGGGCAAAAGGCCAACCTCATCATCCTGCAGCTCGAATGCGGCGGCGGCGATACCCTGGTCGCCCTCGACCTGGCCCGCTGGCTCAGCAAGCGCAATGACGACAAGGGCGAATACCCGATCATGACGGTCGCCTATATTCCCCGGACCGCTCCCGACACGGCCGCCTTCCTGGCCCTGGGGTGTACCGAGATCGTGATGCACAAGGATGCCACCTTCGGCGATTTCGCCGATGTCATCAGCGAGAAGCGCAACGGGGGAACCGTCAACATTGATCCGGCCCGGTACAGCGCGACGCGCGATGATTTCGTGAAGCTGGCCCAGGAGCACTACTACCCCCCTCTCGTGGCCCGCGGCATGATGGACCGCGAACTGACGGTCTATCACGTCCGCCACGTGAAAACGGGCGAATGGTCGTTCGTCACCGGCGAAGAACTGACGGCGGACCAGGCCGGCCCGCGCCAGTGGGGCAACGAGCAGCTGGTCAAGGCCGGCGGTCCCGACGGCCGGGCCCTGCGCCTCAGCGCCGACGAGGCCGTCCAGTGGGGCTTGGCCCGGCACAAGGTCGAAGGGCTTAACGAGCTGTACGCGCTTTACGGGCTGAATCCGCCGGATGTGAAAGTCGCCAGCTACGATTGGCTCGACGAGCTGGCCAGTTTCCTGCGTGGTCGGGTGGTGCGCGTCTTCCTGGTGATGATCGGCATCGTTTGCCTGATCCTGGAGCTGAAGATGCCCGGCGTCGGCATTCCCGGCGTGATTGCGGCGATCTGCTTCGTGCTGTTCTTCTGGTCGCACTGGCAATCGGCCGGACTGGACCTGCTGGGGGTGCTTCTCTTCATCCTGGGGGTGGTGCTGATCGCCCTGGAGGTGTTCGTGCTGCCGGGCTTCGGGGTGGCCGGCATCAGCGGCACGTTGCTCATCGTCTTCAGCCTGGCGCTGGTGGCCCTGGAAAAGCAGCCGCAGACCAGCGAGGAGTGGTTCGGGCTGCTGTCGATGATGGGGCAGTTTGGCCTGGCGCTGATCGGCGCGGTGTTGCTGGCGGTCTTGCTGGTGTCGTATTTGCCGCACATCCCGTATCTGAATCGGCTGATGCTGAAGCCGAAGGCCGATGCGGAAATGGTTGACGATGTTTCCGAAGCGGTGCGGCTGGAGACGGCGGCCCTGCTCGGCGCCCTCGGGGTGGCGGCCACGCCGCTGCGCCCTGCCGGCAAGGTGAAGTTCGGCGACGAATACATCGACGTGGTCGCCGAGGGGGCCTACGTCGAGCCCGGCACCCGCGTCCAGGTCATCGAGATTGAGGGGAACCGGATCGTGGTCAAAGAGGTGTTGTGAGTTTAGCCGCCGCCTTCCGGGCGGCGCGTTTACGAGCGCGCCGCCCGGAGGGCGGCGGCTTCGCGGGACACGCGCATGGAACACGGCAACCTGATCCTGGCCTACCTCCTGATTGCGGTGGGCTTCCTGCTGCTGGTGGGCGAGCTGTTTTTCACCAGCGGCACGCTGCTCGTGCTGGCGCTGACCGCCATCGCGGCCGGCATCGCCCTGGCGTTTTCCCAGGGGAGCACTACGGGGGTCTACACCCTGCTCGGCGTGCTGATCGCCCTGCCGGTGTTCGGCGGCCTGCTGGCCCGTTACTGGACGCGCACACGCTTCGGCCGCCGCATGCTGCTGACCGCCCCGGACGAGGACGCCACCGTCGCCTCGATGCCGGTTAACCTGGAACTGGAGCAATTGCGCGGCGCTTCGGCCGAGCGGTGTCGGACCTCAGGCCGTCCGGTGTGTGCGATTTCGACGGCTGGCGCGTGGATACCATCACCGAGGGGATGATGGTCGACGCCGGCCAGTGGGTTCGCTGCGTCGACGTCCGCGCTGCCAAGGTCATCGTCCGCCCCGCGGAAAAACCCGACGTAGCCGACCTGGAAAACATACAATTGCCCTGACGCAATGCTGTTCTGGACGCTCTCCTCTCCCCCTCGGGGGAGAGGGGTCGGGGGGTGAGGGGGTTTTTGGCCTGGGGCATTACGACCCCCTCACCCCAACCCCCTCTCCCCCGAGGGGAGAGGGGCTACAGAGCAGACGCTAACTCGGCGCCGCTGCCGAAAGGACCAGTGCCATGAACACTCTCTTCGCCGACTTCGACCTCAATGTCCTGTCCGACAACTGGCTGTGGATCGTCGTCGTTATCTTGCTCGTCATCGGGCTCATCTTCCTGCTGGTGTTCTTCAGCTTCGTGCGCCTGTGGATCCAGTGCTTCCTCGCCGGGGCGCGGATCGGCCTGGTGGATATGGTGCGGATGAAGCTCCTCAATGTCGATTACAGCATGATCGTGCGCCAGAAAATCGCCCTGGTGCAGGCGGGCGTGGAACAGGTGAAGACGCAGGCGATGGAGGCGCACGTGCTGTCGCGCGGCAATGTGCCGAAGGTGGCGGCGGCGGTCATCGCGGCCCACAAGGCCGGCCTCGACCTGAAGTGGAATATTGCCGCCGCCATCGACCTCGCCGGCCGCGACGTCCTCGAAGCCGTCAAGATGAGCGTCCGCCCGGAGGTCATCCCCTGCCCCGACCCGCGCCAGGGCAAGCAGATGCTCGAAGGCGTCTGCCACGACGGCATCCAGCTCAAGGCCCGCGCCCTGGTGACGGTGCGGGCCCGGCTCGACCGGCTGGTCGGTGGTGCTGACCGCGAGACCATTGTGGCCCGCGTCGGCGAGGGCATCGTCAAGGCCATCGGCAACGCCCCGAAGTACACTGACATCCTGGCCAACCCGAACCTGATCTCGAAGGCGGTGCTGCACAACTCGCTGGACGCCCAAACGGCGTTCGAGATCGTCTCGGTGGACGTGGCCGAGATCGACGTGGCCAAGAACGTCGGCGCCGAGCTGCAGATCAACCAGGCGCAGGCCGATCAGCAAGTGGCCGTGGCCCGGGCCGCCGCCACCAAGGCGATGGCCCAGGCGCGCGAGCAGGAGATGCGGGCCGAGGTCGAGGCGAACAAGGCCAAGGTGGTGCTGGCCGAGGCCGAGGTGCCGCAGGCCATCGCCCAGGCCTTCCGCGAAGGGCGACTCGGCGTGATGGAGTATTACAACCTCAAGAATCTCCAATCCGACACCGAGATGCGTCGCTCCATCGCCGGGGCCGGCTCAGGTGCCAACAGCGACCGCACCGAACGCATGGGGAGCTGACCAGCGAGGAGAGATGCCATGTGGGAACTGCTGATCATCCCGATCATCGCCGTGGGCGTGTGGATCGTCAGCACGCTCTTGCGCAACGCGGAGGAGACCAAGAACGCGGGAAAGAAGCCGGAGAAGGTGACGGACCTGGATCGCTTTTTGCGTGAGGTACGGCGCCGGCAGGAGGGGCGCGAGCCTGAGCCAGCACTGCGGCGACGGGTCGATCGCGAGGAAGAGCCACAGCGTGCCGAACGGCGCCGCGAGGTCCCGCCGCGGACGAGGCGCCGCGCCCCCGTTCAGGCCGAGGCGATCCCGGTGGTTCTACCGGTGGACGAGGTGGAGGTGGTGACGGCCGTCCCCGTGCTCTCCGTGCTCGAAGCGCCGCCCCTGCCGGGGGGAATGGCAGCCAACGCCGCGCTGACATCCCGCCTCCCTTCCGCCGCGCTCGTCGGCTTGCGTGACCTCCTCGCCTCCCGCGACGGCCTGTGCAAGGCGATGATCCTGCATGAAGTGCTCGGCCCGCCGCTCTCCCACCGCCGGCGCTGAGCCTCGGCGTGCCCTTTGACGCTCTTCTTCCCCATCCGTACATTTCCCCCATCGTCGTCCACCCGACTGGCGATCCGGACCTGCCGGGCCGCAGCGGGGCAGCGCGCCAATCCCCCAGGAAGACCACGCAAATGAGCAAGTACGTCTACTTTTTCGGTGGCAAAACCGCCGACGGCAATGGCAAGATGAAGGAATTGCTCGGCGGCAAGGGAGCCAACCTCGCGGAAATGTGCCTCATCGGCCTCCCCGTCCCCGCCGGCTTCACCATTACCACCGAGGTTTGCACGTACTATTACGACCACGGCAAGACGTACCCGCCTGAGCTGAAGTCCCAGGTCGCCGAAGCCCTGAAAAGGACCGAGGAGGTGATGGGGGCGAAGTTCGGCGATCCGAAAAATCCGCTGCTCGTCTCCTGCCGCTCCGGCGCCCGCGTTTCCATGCCGGGCATGATGGACACTGTGCTGAACATTGGCCTCAACGAGGCAACCCTGCGCGGCCTCATCGACAAGACCGGCAACGAGCGCTTCGCCTGGGACAGCTATCGCCGCTTTGTCCAGATGTACGGCGACGTCGTCCTCGACCTCAAGCCGCTATCCAAGACCGAGATCGATCCGTTCGAGAAGATCATGGAGGAGCTGAAGCACGAGAGAGGCGTCAAGCTCGACACCGACCTCTCCGTCAAGGACCTTCAGGAGTTGGTCAAGCGGTTCAAGAAAGCGGTCAAGGAGAAGAAGGGGAAGGACTTCCCCGACGACCCGATGGAGCAGGTGTGGGGAGCGGTGAGCGCCGTCTTCGGCTCGTGGAACAACGACCGGGCCATCGTCTATCGGCGGCAGTACGGCTACCCGCACGACTGGGGCACGGCGGCCAACATCTGCTCGATGGTGTTCGGCAACATGGGCGACGACTCCGGCACCGGCGTCGCCTTCACCCGCGACCCCGCCACCGGCGAAAACATCTTCTACGGCGAGTACCTCATCAACGCCCAGGGTGAGGACGTGGTCGCCGGCATTCGGACCCCAAAAAAGATCGCCGAACTCAAGAACGATATGCCGCCCGTCTACAAGCAGCTCGAAGAGGTGCGCAAGGCACTGGAGAAGCACTACCGCGACGTGCAGGACATCGAGTTCACCATCCAGAAGGGCAAGCTCTGGATGCTCCAGACGCGCAACGGCAAGCGCACCGGTTTCGCGGCCGTGCGCTTTGCCGTGGACATGGTCGAGGAGGGACTCATCACCAAGGAAGAGGCCCTATCCGGCAGCCGGCTGCCTCCCGATGATCTGAACCAACTGCTGCAACCGATCTTCGACCCGAACGCGAAACGGCAAGCCAAGGTCATTGCCAAGGGGATCAACGCGGGTCCCGGAGCGGCCACCGGCATCATCAAGTTCTTCGCCGATGATGCCGAGGCCTGGGTCCGCCAGCACAACAAGACCGATGCTCACGGCAATCGCGATCCGAAAGGTCGCGTGATCCTGGTCCGCCGCGAGACGAGTCCCGAAGACCTGCGCGGCATGCAGGCGGCCGACGGCATCCTCACCGCGTTCGGCGGCGCCTCGTCCCATGCCGCCCTGGTCAGCCGCCAGATGGGCAAGGTCTGCGTCGTCGGCTGCGGTGCGCTCCAAATCGACTACGACAAGGGCACCGTCACCGTCGGCAGCACGGTCCTGAAGGAAGGTGACTTCATCAGCGTGGACGGCTTCACCGGCGAGGTCGTGGCCGGACAGGTGGCGACCAAGCCGAGCGAGGTCATCCAGGTCCTGATCGACAAGTCGCTGAGCCCGGAAAAATCGCGCGTCTATCAGCAGTACGCGAGGCTAATGGAGTGGGCCGACGCGGCTCGCAAGCTCAAGATCCGCACCAACGCCGACAAGCCCGACCAGGCGGCCCAGGCGATGGCCTTCGGGGCCGAGGGGATCGGCCTGTGCCGCACCGAGCACATGTTCTTCGACCACATTCGCGAGATGGCGAGATGATCCTGGCCGAGACCGCGGAGGACCGCAAGAAGGCGCTGGCGAAGCTGCTGCCCTTCCAGCGGGCCGACTTCGAGGGGCTGTTCCGCGCGATGAAGGGCAACCCGGTGACGATCCGCACCCTCGACCCGCCGCTGCACGAATTCCTGCCCCACGACGACAAGGGCCAGGCCGAGGTGGCGAAGGACATGGGTGTGCCGAAGGAGAAGGTGGCGGAGCGGGTCAAGGCGCTGCACGAGCAGAACCCGATGCTCGGCTTCCGTGGCTGCCGCCTGGGCATCGTTTACCCCGAGATCACTGAGATGCAGGCCCGGGCCATCTTCGAGGCCGCCTGCAACGTGGCCCAGGCGAGCCCCGGGCGTCAGCCCGGGGAGGTCGTGCAGCCCGAAGTGATGATCCCTCTCGTCGGCTTCCTGCCCGAGTTGAAGGCCCAGGCGAAGATCGTCCGTGACACCGCCGACAATGTCTTCGTCGAAAAGGGGACAAAGGTGCCATACCTGGTTGGCACCATGATCGAGCTGCCGCGCGCCTGCGCGGTGGCCGATCAGATCGCCAAGGAAGCCCAGTTCTTCAGCTTCGGCACCAACGACCTGACACAGACCACCCTCGGCATGAGCCGCGACGACTACGGCAGTTTCATTCGCGTCTATCTGGAGAACGACCTGGTGCCGAAGGACCCGTTCCAGGTGATCGACTTCGACGGCGTCGGCGCCCTGATGCAGTTCGCCGTGGAAAAGGGACGAAAGACGCGGACCGACCTGAAGATCGGCATCTGCGGCGAGCACGGCGGCGAGCCGGATTCGGTGAAGTTCTGCCACCGGATCGGGTTGAATTACGTGAGCTGCTCGCCGTTCCGCGTGCCGATTGCGCGCCTCGCGGCGGCGCAGGCGGCGCTGGAGGGGAAGAAGTAGCCGTGACAGACCGATACCTATGATAAAAACGATTGCCATCGAGACGGAAACCCGCCCGCTGGCGGAGTGGTTGCCGCAAGGCGAGAGTGAGGAGGTTGTCTACCTCACGCAGGGCGGACGCACCAGGTTCGTCGTGGTGCCGCTGGACGAGGGCGACGAAGAGGTCCTGGCGGTGCAGAAGAACGAGCGCCTGATGGCCTACCTGGGTGAATGCGTGGAGCGCGCCCGCAGGGGACCGACAAAGTCGTTGGCCCAGGTCAAGGCGGAGTTGGGTCTGGATCGGGACGAGGTCGCCGACGCGCCGTGACCGGCTCGTCCCACAGCAGTGCTGCAAGGGGAAGCACGCATGACTGCATTGACTCCAACCCTACCCATCCAGGGCACCATGGCCGGTTTCCGCCGCTTCAGTGTGGCCGAGTACCGCCGGCTCATTCAACTCGGCATCCTAACTGAGGACGACAACCTCGAACTCCTCGAGGGCTACCTGGTTCACAAGTTGTGGCGCACCCCGCCGCACGACGGCACCCTGCAACTCGTGCAAGCTACTGTCTCGGGGACGGTGCCGGACGGGTGGAACATGCGCATCGGCTGCGGCATCACTCTCGACGACAGCGAGCCGGAACCGGATGGCGCCATCGTTCGCGGCCATGCCCGGACCTACATGACCCGCCATCCCAGCCCAGCGGATATCGGCCTGGTCATCGAGGTCTCCGACGCGACCCTCGCCGCCGACCGGATCGACAAGTGCCGCATCTACGCCCGGGCCGGCATCGTCTGCTACTGGATCGTCAACCTGAACGATCGGCAGATTGAGGTCTACACCGCACCTTCAGGCCCGGCTGCTTCTCCCGGCTACGGCCAGCGCACCGATTACCGTAATGGCGATCAGGTGCCGCTGGCCCTGGATGGGCAGACGGCGGCGATGATCGTAGTGCAGGACTTGCTGCCGTAAATCATGCGCGTGCTTCCAGAATCGCTCCGCAGCGGCGGACATGTTCTTCTTGCTCGGGATCCAGCAGGGCGCCGCGCAGATCGACCAGATAGAAATCCACCTTTTCCAGAATCGCTCCCCGCAGGTCGGCAAAGCACAGGTTGGCCTTGCGGATCTCCTCCGGCGACTTGAACTCCTGCTCGTCATAATCGTCGGTATAGAAACCGGTCTTGCTCCCCTCGCAGGCAATGGGACTGCCGACACGCCCGCTGCGCGACGAGCCGAGGTGAAAGCTGGCTCCCGTCAGGTCTGCGCCGCGCAATGACGCACGCTCCCACTCCACCTCGGCCAGCCCGGCATTCCCGAGGCGCGCACCATCGAACCGTCCGTCCGGCATCGACGTGCCGGTGAGCAGTGCGTTAATCAGGTTCGCGCCGGTGAAGTCGGCGGCCGGCAGTTCCAGCCCTTCCAGGTCGCAGCCCGAGAGATCGGCTCCCGCGAAGGCGGCCCCGATGCAATGGCATTCCTTCAGCTTGACTCCGGCCAGATTCGCCCCGGCGAGGTTCGCTCCGCTCAAGTCGGCGCCGCACAAGGTCCCTCCCTGTAACACAGCCCGGGACAGGTCTGCGTCGGTCAGGCAGGCGCCGTCGAGTTGGGCGCCTGCGAGAGATGTGTCGGCAAGCACACTACCTTCGAGGTCCGCCCCCTGCAGGTCTGCACCGCGGAAGATTGCCTTGGTCGCTTGCACGAAGGACAGGTCTGCTCGGCCAAGGCTTGCCCGCGATATGTCTGCGCCCACCAGCAGGGCCCGTTGCAAGCAGGCGCCTGAGAGATTTCCGTTAATGAGTTTTGCGCCGCTCAGGTCGGCGCGGTGCAGGTCGGCCCCGGCGAAGTCAGCACCCGGCGCGTCGAGTCCGACCAGGCAGGCATCTGGCCAGGCGGCCCCGGCAAGATAGGCACCGCCGAGGAGCGGCAATCGCTCCGGGTCGGGGACCCAGCCACAATCGGTGGCATGGAGCAAGCTGGCCGCCATCGCCCAGCGCTTCGTCACGACAAATTCATTGAGGTGGGCCATGGCCTCGGGCAACGGGCCGACAATCCGAGCGCTTTCCCGCACCAATTGGCGAGGAAGGTGTCGGCCGAGATAGTCGCAATCGGCCTGTGCGGCGAGGTCGGCGGCGATCTTGTTCGCGGCGAGCAGCAGCCGGAGGGCAGGGTGCGAGCCCAGCAGGCGATTGAGCGTTGGCCAGCCCGCCCAGGTAAGTGCCTGGGCCAGCTTCGCCTCCTCCCTCGGGTGGGACATGAGGGCGTCAAGACACGCGGCCTGCACCTTCGGCAGAACTGTGACGTCATCGACCAGGGAGGCGAGGTAACGAAGCGCGGCTTGCCTGGGAGATCGGAGCGACTCATCCGCCGCCATCTGGTCGAGGACGACGCTCCACAGGAAGGGGCTGCCGGGGCTGAACTCCCTGCGGCGAAGCAACCGCCTCATCACGGAAGCGCAGCGGTCCGGATGTTGCGTCAGGAGATACTCGATCCAGTCGTCCCGTCCCCACGGGGCCAGGCGATAGTTGACCCCAATCTGATCCCCCCTGTTGGCGTGCGTCGGCAGGGGCGGGTTGCTGCGGATCAACACGGCCTGCCCAGATCCAAACATCACGGCCGGAGTGTCGGAAAAGACGAAGGCGAGGTGGCGTAAGGCCATCGCCGCGCTCTCGGGATCGGCCTGGAGTTGAATAATGCGGACGCACCCCGCCTCGAGGAACGACCGCACCATTCCTTCGAGTAGCAGCTCTTCGCCGCTCTCGGGGCAAATCACTCGCGGTCTGACGGTGCGCACGTTGCGGTTCGATCATGGCACGATCCTTCCCGATTCTCTCGGTTGATGGATCGACTCGGATTGTAAGCGGCGCATGGCCCAACCGCAACTGCCGACCTCAGTTCTCCAACCCGCAGCGGGCGAATACAACAGATTCATTTATTCAATCAAGTGTAAACAGCTTTAGCCTGCATTCGCGCTGCATTATCCTGACCCTCAGTGGCTCTGGACTTCCCGGCCACGCCTGGCGAAATGCCAAAGGAGACGGTCATGCGTATTCCGATTGCGTGGGCGGCCGCGGTGCCGGTCGCCGGTCTGCTCGCCCTGGCCAGTTGCCTCGCCGCCGATCCCAAAGAGAAGGGGGCGGACAAGGACGCCGCGAAGCTCGTCGTCCACGAATGGGGCACCTTCAGCACCTTCTCAGGGTCCGACGGCAAGAACCTGAAGTTCAACCCCTACGACAACGACCTGCCCGACTTCGTCCACGCCTACCTGGCACGCGACTCCAAGGAGGGCCCGCATGGGGGCACCATCAGCCTGGAAACGCCGGTCATGTACTTCTACGCGAATCGCCCCATGACCGCCTCGGTCCACGTCGAGTTTCCCAAGGGGGTGCTGACAGAGTGGTACCCGCAGGCCGGCCGCACCGATACGACGCTCGACTGGAAGAAGTTCCGCATCGCGCCGGAGGACCCGGTCTATTTCCCGACTGAGAAAAAA
Organism: uncultured Planctomycetota bacterium; assembly: GCA_963827935.1. Classification (GTDB taxonomy): domain Bacteria; phylum Planctomycetota; class Planctomycetia; order Gemmatales; family Gemmataceae; genus DATFNV01. Next base: position 587,491 of record CAWHCN010000013.1, read on the forward strand.
GCCAGCCGCTACTACGCGGGCCGGGAGACCGATGCGGCCCCGCTGACGGTCGTCTCTACCGAGGGGAATCGCGCCGTCGTCGAACAGGAGCGGTTCCTCTTCTATCGCGGCGTGGGTGAGTTCAACATGCCCCTGTCGGTACGGGCGGCAGCGGGCGGCAAGTTCACGGTCACCTGGAGGGGGAGAAGGGCCCCGACCGACCTCATCCTGGTGCGGGTTCAGGCGGGCAAGGTGCGCTTCCGGCCGATCTCAGACGGCTCGGATGAGTTCGGCGTTCTCGTGAAAAGCGGGCGGCTGGTGGACGTTGAACTTCCGGGCGAAGATTCCACGGCGGACGCCCTCGGTGAGGAGCTGGCCCGGCGCCTGATCGCGCACGGCCTCAAGATCAAGGAAGCCCAGGCGGTGGTCAAGACCTGGCGGGAGGCCTGGTTCGGCGAGGAAGGGACGCGCGTCCTCTACATCCTTCCCGACGAATTGACCGCGGAGCTGCTGCCGCTGCGCGTGGAGCCAAAGCCGACTTCCCTGGTGCGCGTTCTCGTCGGCCGGCACGACGTCCTCACGCCGGAACGGGAGAAGCAGATCGACAGCTGGGTGACGCAGGTCAGGGATTCTGCGACGGAGAAGACGCCGCAGCATCGGGCCGCGGAGACCAGCTTGGCCAGGCTGGGGCGGTATCAGACGGCGGCCTACCGTGCGGCCGAGACGCGGCTCAGGAAGGAAGGCAACTGAAAATCCAGTTCGGAAGGGGAGTTGTTGGATCGACTCTCACCCGATCGGGACCGCGGAGCGGGCCAGCGTGCGCAGGGCCCGCTCCACTTCTGTTGACAGGTAGGTTCGCAACTCCGGGCCCCCGCCGATGCGTCGGCCGTGCTGCGGCACAACCAGCTTCCCGGCACGCACCCCTTCCTCCAGTCGGTTGACCAGGGCCGCCCGATCGTGGCGGCCGTCGCAGTGGCGCAACACGGCCCGGACGACGGGGTCCTTGAGGGACACCAGCTGGTGACGCAGGGAACTGGCCGAGACACCGTTATCAGCGTCGCCGCACTGTCGGTTCGGCAAAATGGATGGCTGATTGCTGGATCATTGTTTACCTCGCCTCCGCCATGGCCTGCAACTGCACCACGCTGCGAGTCTGTTCCTTCTCCAGGTACTCGCGCCCCTTCTTCACGTTGACGTGGTCCCAGGGCAGAAGTTCGTTCATCGGCCGGTTGCGCTGCGAGTACCAGGCGACGTTGATGCCCAGGTCGGCGAAGGTCTGCCACCATAGCTCGGGGCGGAAGCACTCGCGCCAGCCGTCCAGGCGGCAGCCACGCCGCCAGGCTTCCTCCAGGGCCACCGCAATGCGCCGGTCGCCGCGCGTCAGAACGCCCTCCAGGAGGCTCAACTCGATGTCATGCTGCTTGACCATGACCGAACGGATGCGGCAGCGCTGCTTCAGGTACTGGCCGGCCCAGCGCAGGTATTCACGCGTCTGCATGCCGTTCCACTGGTACGGGGTGTGTGGCTTGGGGACGAAGTTGGAGACCGAGGCCGTTACCTCGACGAAGCGGCCGCGAACCTCGCGGCCGATGCGGGCGATTGTCTCGGCCATGTCCACGATGCCGTCGAGATCGACCGGCCGTTCACCCGGCAAGCCGCACATGAAATACAGCTTCACCCGCTGCCAGCCGGCCTTGAAGGCCTCGCGACACCCCTCGTACAGGTCGTCGTTCTTGATCTTTTTGCGAATCTGCTCGCGCATGTCGTCGTGCGCCACCTCGGGGGCCAGTGTCAGGCCGCTCTTGCGGATGCCCTGCATCAGTTTCGGTAGCGAGCGAAGCTGCTGGTTGATGCGCAGGCTCGGCAACGAGATGTTCACCCCCAGAGGCATGAACACCTCGTGCATGCGCTTCACCAGCTCCTCGAAGTAGGGATAATCGCTGGTGCTGAGGCTGAGCAGGCTGATCTCGTTGTAGCCGGTATTGCGATACGCCTCAAGCGCGGACTGCACGATCATTTCGACGGAGCGCACGCGCAGGGGCCGCTTGATGACGGTGGACTGGCAGAAGCGGCACTGCCACGGACAGCCACGCATGATCTCGATGGCAATGCGATCGTGCGTGCTCTCGACATACGGCACGATCGGCCGGGCCGGTAGCGGGATGGCGTCGAAGTCCTGGTTGATGGTGCAGGCCATGATCTGCTTCGGCACGTCCGCGCGAGTGCGGTTCATCGCCGCCAGGGTGCCGTCGGCGTGGTACTCCGGCTCGTAGAACTGCGGGGCGTAGGCCCAGTCGGTGCCGGCGACCAGCTCCGCGACGAGGTCTTCCCGTCGCTGGCGCTCCGGGCTTGTGTTCGCGCGTTCCTTGAGGCTCATCCACCGCTCCATTAGCCACGGCAGGCTTTCCTCGCCGTCGCCGATCACGAAGACGTTGATGAACGGGGCCAGCACCTCGGGGTTCTGCGCCCCCGGGCCGCCGGCGATGACGAGCGGATCATTCAGAGTGCGGTCCGCGCTGTGCAGCGGCACGCCGCCCAAGTCGAGCATCGTCAGGATGTTGGTGTAGCACACCTCGTACTGGAGGCTGAAGCCGATCAGGTCGAACCGATGGAGCGGCGTGAAGGTCTCCAGGCTGTAGAGCGGCAGGCGGCGCTTGCGCAACAGCTTCTCGAAGTCGAGCCAGGGGGCGAAGGCTTGCTCGCAAGCCCACTGCGGATCGGCGTTCATGATCGAATAGAGCACCTGCAAGCCGTGATGGCTGGTGCCGAGGGCATAAGTGTCGGGGAAAGCGAGGCACAGCTTGCCGCGGACAGCCCGGTGGTCCTTGACGACGCTGTTAAGCTCGCCGCCCATGTACTGGGCGGGGGTCTGAACGCGCGGCAGCAGCCGCATGAGGGAGTCCTTGAGAGCCGTGTTGATCATGACTGGCCTCCGCGATGAGCTGGCGGGCGCGTCGTTACGCCGTTCCGCTATTATGCCAGATTCCGCGGGAATGAATACGTGAGACGGTTATAATGGCCGCAGGGCTCCAGCCGCCTGCACCGCTACCGGAGGAAGAACATGGAGACGGATACGATGGGCAAGGTACTGGTCACGGCAAAGATTCAGAACCTGGAAGATCTGGTGAGAGTCAAAGATGGGCACATGAAGCCCGAGGAAGTGCGCACTGTCGAGGTGACGGATGCCCTTGTCGATACCGGGGCTACGACGCTCTTGATGCCGAGGCGGTACATCGAACAGCTGGGTCTGCTGCCCTTCCGTACCCGGAATGTGAGAACCGCTGGCGGCGCCGCGCAGCTTAAGGTTTACGGCACCGTTCGCCTGACCATCCAGGAGCGCGATTGCCCCTCCGACGTGACCGAACTGCCTGACGATTGCCCGGTCCTGATCGGGCAGATTGCCCTGGAAGCGCTCGATTTCGTGGTGGACCCCGTGAAGCAGCGCCTCATCGGGAATCCGGCGCATGGCGGCGAATGGACGATCGAGGCTTACTGATCCCGACACGCCGATGCCGGCGCCTCACGGCTGGCCGGTCGCAGCCCGGTAGCTGAAGTCGAAAAGCAATTCCCATTCGCGCCGCTGCACGCGCCGGAGGGTGTCTTCTTCCGGCGTGCCGCTCTTACGGTGCTTCTCGCACAACTCGATGAAGACGAAAGGGTCCCAACGGCCCGAGGTTAGCCGCAGGCCGAGCGCCTGAGCCTCCTCGGCCAGCAGACCAAATACGGGATGATTGCCGACACGGCGGAACCAGTAAGCGGCATTTGACGCATCTGGTTCGCGCCTGTGAAGAATGGCGTGCCAGTAACTGCCCGTCGGCGTGTCGATGTCCTGACTGAGCGTGTGCGATTCGTCCAGGAAATCGTGATACAGCCACAAGCCGGCCAGGCAGGCATGGGCCATGTCGTCGGCGACGATGAGGTGCGGGGCCAGCACTTGCTCCAGCGACAGGGCGTCCAATCTGGGCCGGACGTCCCGGTTCGGCCTGCCGGGACCAAGGGGGGCCAGCCGGCCGTCCGCCAGGAGGGCGACGATGGCGGGACCATAGGCAGCCGGGTTGAATCGCTCGCTCACGGTCCCTTCCCTCCGCCCGCCGGCTTGTCCGGTCCGCGCTTCGGCAGACCGGCAGGTGTCAAAAGCGGCTTCAAGTCGTTGGGGAAGTCCCTGGGAGCGTTCTCTTGGTTATGGCCAAGGGCCCGGGCCATCCAGACGTGCAGTCTCGGGTTTTGCCGCAGCCAGGAGGCCTGCTGGAGCTTGTCCCGTTCCGCGCCGCCGGCCAGCTCCAGGAACAGCTTGTTCGATTCCGCGGGTCGATCCTGGAGTCCCAGCACGATGGCATGGCCCAGGCGTCCCAGTTTCTGGTACGGGGGGACGTTCTCTTTCTCACCCGCCGCAGCCAACCGGTTGAACAGGTCGTCGGCCTCGGCCAGGCGCCAGCGGTCGAGGTAGAACAGGCCCAACTCTACGGCATGATCGAGTCCCAGGCGGATCTGCTGGGTCTTCTCCTGGGGGGTAGCCCCTCCGGGTTTGAGGTACTGTTGGACGGCGGTCTGCAGGAACTTTTCGCGTTCGGTTTCGGCTTGCGGTGGGCGCGGTTCCGGGACATCCACTTCCTTGCTGCCGGAGGGGCCGCGGGTGGCGGCGTGCAGGCGGAGCCAGCCGAACGCGGCACCGCCGCCGGCCGCCAGCAGCACCGAGGCCGCGATGGCCCACGGCAGCCACCGACGCAGCGGCCGAACCAACGGCCGCTCGGCCGGGACCGCCGGCATGTGCCCCGTGGCCCGCGCTGGAACGGCGGCGTGCGAACCGGCGTCGGCACTCGCTCCCGAACGGTTTGCCGCGTGAGCCGACACCCCGTTCAGCGCCTCCCGCAGCCGGGCGATCTCGACCAGCAGTTCGCGGCAGGTTTGGAACCGGGCCTCGGGGGCCTTGGCCATCATCCTGTGGATCATGGCGCACAGGTCGGGCGGCAGGTCGGGGCGGACCGCGGCCAGCGGCGGCGCATCGCTGCGGACATGCTGCAGGGCCACCTCGAACGCGGTCTCGCCCCGAAAGGGGGGCTGACCCGCGAGCATGTGATAGCAGGTCACCCCGAACGAATAGATATCGGAGCGCGGGTCGAGCGGCTTGCCCTCTACTTGCTCCGGACTCATGTAGAGCGGGGTGCCCATCGTGGTACCGCTCTGCGTCAGATGGACCGGCGGCTGGCCGGCCGCCTGGGCCAGCGACAGGCCAAAATCCGCTACTTTCACCTCGCCCTTGCGTGTCAGCAGGATGTTCTCGGGCTTGATGTCGCGGTGAACGATGCCCAGCTCGCCGGCCCGTTGCAGGGCCGACGCCACCTGGCGCATGATGCTCAGAGCCAATCGCGCATCCGGCGGCCCTTTACGGGCGATATAATCGCCGAGGTTGCGCCCCTCGACGTATTCCAGGGCCATGAACTGGATGCCGTCGGCCGAGTCGATCTGGTAGACCTGCACGATGTTGGCGTGCGACACCAGGGCGACGGCCTGGGCCTCGCGCTTGAAGCGCGCAAGGGCCGTGGGGTCGGCCGCCAGCTCCGGTTTCAGGATCTTGAGCGCCACGCGCCGTTGCAACGAGAGCTGCTCGGCCAGGTAGACCTGCCCCATGCCGCCCGCGCCCAGCCGGTGCAGGATGCGGTAATCGCCCAGCAGCCGGCCGCTCAGATCAGCGGTCGGAGTGATGGGTACCAGGGGGGCAGGTCCCGCGGACGGCTTCGGTTGCGACTCCAGGCTCCGGGTCATGTTTCGACCTGCCTTCCTCGTCCGCCGTGGCCTGCTCAAGGACCCAATCCATCTTAAGAGCGGTTCGTCCGCGGGGCAAATGGGGGGAACACGGTCGGATCATCCCAATCGCCCGGCCCGGATTTGGCAATCTCGGTAAGATAACATGCAGCGTTTTCACCCTCCGCACCGGAGTCCGACCAATGAATGTCTACTTGTTTCGTCATGCCCACGCGCTGGATATCGCCGCCCCGGGGATCGACTGCGATGAGAACCGCCCGCTGAGCGACCAGGGACGCCAGCAGGTGCAGGCGGTCGCCGAGGCGGTCAAACGGCTGGGTCTGCGGTTCGATCGGGTCCTCAGCAGTCCACTGCTTCGGGCGATGGAAACGGCTCAGGAGCTATGCCGCCACCTGGACCTGCCCGAAACCACGCTGGAGAGCTGCGACCAGCTCCAGCCGGGATCGGCTTCCAAGAAACTCATGAAGCGTCTGCGCAGCGTCGAGGCCAACGAGGTGGTGCTGGTGGGACACGCGCCCGACCTGGAGGAGCACGCCGCCTGGCTACTGGGAAGCAAGCGTTGTCAGATCGAGATCGCCAAGGCCGGGCTGGCCCACTTGCGCTGTGACGCCCCGCCGCGGAAGGGAGTCGGGGCCCTGGTCTGGCTGCTGACGCCGGACCTGATTAGCTCGCTCAGCGGCCGCCGTTCAGCAAGCGTTGCGTCCTGAGCTGGTAGCAACTGGAATTGGCGTTGCCGGTAAAGAGGGATCGGCCGTCGGGCGAAAAACAGAGCACCTTGACCTGCGTGTCCAGCTCCGTCACCCCCAGCAGGGTGCCGGTCGCGCAGTCCCAGAGCCGGAGGGTATAGTCGGCGGCGGCGGCAGCCAGGCGGCTGCCGTCCGGACTGTACGCCACGCTGTTGACCACGTCGGCAAACCCGGACAGCTCGCGCACCAGGCGCCCGGTCCGCACGTCCCAGACGCGGACAGTTCGGACCAGGGAGGCCGCGGCGAGACGGTGGCCGCCGGGTTGGAAGGCCAGGCTGCGGACGCCGCCGATGAAGGTCCGCCGCCGCGCGGGATGGACTACATCCCACACATGGATGGCGCCGTCGGTGCCGCCGGTGGCCAGCCAGTCGATGCCGCCCACCGCCAGCAGGCCGGTTCCGCTCTGGAAGGCGAGCGCCTCCACGGAGCAGCCATCGACGGCATCGGGCACCAGCAGGGCGGGCGTGCCGCGATCGGCATGCCACAACCAGAACGTCGCAGCCGATGGCGCTGCCGGAAGCCAGCAGCGGGCTGTCGGGCGCGAAGGCGAGGGTGGTGACCGGCAGGGCCTGGCCTTCGAGGCGGGCGGTACGTCGGCCGGTGGAGGCGTCCCAAAGGCGAATGGCGCCGTCGCTGCCGCCGGCGGCGATCCATCGGCCATCCGCGCTGCAGGCCACCGCACTCAGGCCGCCTGGCTCGTCCAGCTCGAAGATTTTCTCTCCCTTGGTCACGTCCCAGACGCGCACGCCCTGCCCGGGACAGAGGCTGGCCAGGCGCAGGGCGTCGTTGCTGACCGCGAGAGTGGTCCGGGGTTCTGTGCCGCGCCCTGTTATTCCGGGGCCGATCGACAGCCGGGGCGTTGCTTCCTCGGCTGCGGTGCCCGGACGCCAGCGGTGCACGATGCGATCGCTGCCGCCGAACGCCAGCTCCTGGCCGTCGTTGCTGAACGCCAGGCAGCGCACCTCGCCCTCAAGCCCCGCGGAGCTACCGAGGTGGCGATGCGAGGCCAGGTCCCACAGGTGGAGGGCCTGGCTCGAGTCGGCACAGGCCAGGCGCGACCCGTCGGCCGTCAGGGCCAGGGTCACGACCTCGTTAGCATGATTGTTGAGCAAGATGACCGGCGTGCCGGTGGCCGCGTCCCAGACCCAGACTGCGGTGTCCCACCCCGCCGAGTAGAGGCGGTGGCCGTGGGGATGCCAGGTCAGCGCGGGGATCCGACCGTTGTGTCCTCTGAACACGCCGCACTGTTGGCCGGTGGCGACATCCCAGATGGTGATCAGGCGATCCTCGCCGGCCGAGGCCAGGCGGCTGCCGTCGGCGCTGAACGCCAGGGCACTTACCGGGCGTCCGTGGCCCCGGCATTCGTGGACCTGCTCGTCATTAGCGGCGTCCCAGATGCAAATGCTGCCGTTATCGTGGCCGGTGGCTACCAGGGCCGCATCGCCTCGCAAGGCCAGGGCGGTCACCCAGGCCGGCTGGGGCAGCACCGCCTGGAGCTGGCCGCTGGCCACCTCCCACAGCGACAGCTCGTCGCTGGCGGAGGCGAGAATGCGGGCATCCCGGCTAAACGTCCAGAGGTTTTCCAGGTCGCTCAGCCGGTGCCAGGCGAGCTGGCGTCGGCCCGGGAGGTCCCATTGCCTCAGCAGGCCGGGATCCTCCACCGTCCACAGGGTGCCGTCGGGAGCGAATGCCAGCGCCAGCAGATCGCCGTCGCCGCGAAAGGGGCGGTCGTCGAAGACGCGCTGGACAGCCGGGGGGTGGACGGAGGGAACCGTGGCGGGGGAGGCCGTCGAAAAGTCCATGACGGGATCTCGGAGGGTCTGGGAAGGAACGCCGCGCCGCCCCTATTTGGCAATTCTACAACAGGAATGGGGAGGGTGCGGATGAGTTCAGCTTGGGCGGAACCCACCCGTGGGCGCCGGCCGCGGAACACGATTTCCCGCCGTCAGCCCAGAGCCAGGCCGGTCAGCCCACGGTGCCACCACCACCCTCGCACACCCCGTGGCACCGTGGTGGCACAATGGTGGCACCATGGTGGCACCGTGCTGGCACCATGGTGGCACGGTTGGCACCATCGTGGCACCATGCTGGCACCATCGTGGCACCGTGCCGGCACCGTGCTGGCACCGTCATGGCACCGTGCCTTCCGGACACCAACAAAATGCAGTCAGGGCCCCGCTGGCGCTGGTACGGATGCCAGCTGCGCGACGGGGGCCGCCTCTGGCGACCATCGCCACACGTCAAGCTTGACCACGATCATACGTTGCGTGTGGGCCCGATCATTCGCGGCCCACAGCGACGCGGTTGTGCAGGGCCCGGCCGTCGAGGTAGGGCATCAGGGCTTCCTGGGCCATTTGCTTCAGGTAATAGCTGGCCACCGTGCCGCTGATGACGACCTCTTGCTCCGTCTCGACAATCGCGAGCTGGCGCAGGGCCGGGATGGAGTTGTCGCGCAGTGCCTGGGTGATCGGCGTCGTTGCCACGGCTGAGGACATCATGGGTGCGTGCTCCTTCCTCGAATTGCGGGCACCGCCCGCGCGCCGCCGAATCCCGCGGCGGCCGCGGACCAGGGGAAACACAAGTTCAGGCGGGCGGCCGCTCCGGCCTCGAAGGGGCCCAGCGCGGCAACGCCCGACGGTTGCCATCCTTGAAGGGCTGCTCGCCCTGGCCCTGGCCTCCTTGCCTCCGGATTCGCAAGTGTCTGGGTTATGGGGATGAAATTGCTGTGCGGCGAGTGCTCCGATGCCACTCGCTGCCCAGGGCGTTTCGCAGCGACCGGAGGAGGATCCGCTGCGAAGGAACGCGCGCCTTCGGCTGCCGGCATGGTATGGCAGCGGCGAGCGTCCGGCAACCGTTTTTTCCGCCAGGTGCTGCCCGGGGCCCGGACCTCCCCGGCGATCCGCGTGCGAAACGAGTCGTGGGAGCCTCGGCTGCATCCCGCGCCGCCGGCTCCGGAAGCGAGCCTGACGGGATTTGACGAGCGTATCGATGCGCGAATCCGCGGGGGTTGGCTTGAATCGAGCCGGTTTTGTGGGTAGGATTACCTTGACGGAATCTGCGGGTCCGACTAAAGGATTTTCATGCACTGGTGCCAGGAACGAGGTGGTCGAAGGTGGGGGGCCATGGAAATCTGTAGCGTTTACAAAGACTGCGAGCAAGAGGCCCTCCGCTTCAAGTGGATCGAAAGCGAAAAGGCGGGCCGCGACCTGGGCGAGGCCGCCATCTGTCGCTGGGTCCAGTATCACTGGTACGGCTACCTGAGGGCTCGCTGGCTCGAACATCTGCAAGGGCGGCGCTTCTGGGTCGAACTCGATCGCGGCGACTTCGGCCTCCTCCAGCGTCGCTTCCAGGATCAAGCCCTCCTCCTCGACCGCATCCTCGATCGGCTTAAAGCCGGCCAAGAAAACCTCGAAATCATCCTCTGGGCCCAGGACTGGGCCGTCCCGATGGAACGGGTATTCGAGATCCTGGAAGCGCTCGACATCAACAGCCGCCGCCTGGCCCATCGCTTCGACGTGGCCGCAATCTGAACAGCGCTCCCCTCCGGGTCGCGGCCAACCAGCAATTACTTCAGTTCCACCGACCAGTAGGCGTTGTCGAGGAAGGTGCGCCACGACTGGTACTTGCGGTGCGTCAGTTTCAGGTTGAGCAGGGGGCTGCGTTTGGGCTTCTCGGGCCGGCGAATCAGGGCCATGTGGGCTTCCTTGGGAGTGCGCCCCCCCTTGCGGACGTTGCAGCCCACGCAGGCGCAGACAATGTTCTCCCAGGTGCTCTGCCCCCCCTGGCTGCGCGGCCGGACGTGATCCAGGCTCAGCTCGCTGGTGGGGAAGCGCTTGCCGCAGTACTGGCACTGGTTGTTGTCGCGGGCGAAGATGTTGCGGCGATTGAACTTCACCGTCTGCCGGGGCAGGCGGTCGTATTCCAGCAGCCGGATCACGCGGGGAACCTGAATCTCGCTGCTGACGGTGCGAACCCAGTCGTCGTCCTCCTGCCGGAAATGCCGCGCCCGGTATTCACTCAGCTCGCGCCAGGTGGCGAAGTTGTAGGTGGCAAACTGGCCGTCTTCGAGGCTCACCACCTCGGCCAAATCCTTGCACAGCAGGCAAAACGCCCGGCGCACGGAAATGATGTGGATGGCCATGAACAGCTTGTTCAACACCAGGACGCTGGCATCCAGGGCCGAGTTGGGACTGGAATTCATAGGCCTCCCCTGTCTCAGGCGGGCCGGCGCCCGCCAGCTGCTCCCCAGATACGACGCCTCAGAACGAACACGGGTTCGGGTTTTTGTATCCTAGCAGCCCGCGCCGCGTGTGGGCAAGCAAAGAAACAGGGGCCGTGAGTCGAGTTCCTCGACTCACGGCCCCTGTTTTCTCCGCGATTAGCCGTTCACCCGCGCATTTCTGCCAGTGCCAGGTAGAGCCGGGCCAGGTGATGCCAGGCCAGGTCGTCAGGGAGTAGCGCGGCTGCCTGGCCGAAGTCGGTGCGGGCCACGGCGGGCTCGCCCAGGAACAGCGCGGCCAGGCCGCGATTGAACAGGACAGGAGCACTCTCCGGCTGGGCTCGCCACAGGGCCGCGGCGCGGGCCAGGTCCCCACGCTGCCAGGCCAGGGCCGCCTCTTCGTTGGCGACGACCGCCTGCCACCCCGTCGCGACGTTCTGGATGCCACTGAGCAGTCGGCTGGCCGCCTCATGCTGCCGCGCCAGCCGCAGCACCGCGGTGGCGATCAGCACCGACGGGTAGGCGCCGGCCTGCACCGTGCGCTCGGCCCAGGCCACCAGGTCCGACTGGACCGGTGCCGAACCGGACGGGGCCCGCACGGCTGCCTCACCCGAGGCGTGCAGCAGGCCGGGCAGGTGCCGCACCATCTGCGGGAAGTTACCCAGGCAGAACGGCAGGGCCAGCTCCGGCTCGTGCGTGGCGACCAGGGCCGGCCACTCCGGTGGGGCCACGGTCTTCCGGACATCCACGTTCAGGTTGAAGCTACGTAGCACGGCCAGGGCTTCGTTCCAGGCCAGGCGCGGCTCGACGGGCTGCACCGGGACGGCGTCGAACGGCACCACTTCGTCCGTGGCCTCGGCAAACCCCAGGCCCTCGCCGTGGGCAGACGATTGCCGGTCGAGATAGCGGGCGAGCAAATCGGGGAGGGTCGGCTGAGTCGGATTCATCGCACGGCTCCTTGGCGGAGATGGGGTACTTTGGCTCCGGGCCTTTCATGGGAGAAACGGGCGCGGACAGCGAACTTGCGCGGTTTCCCGTCCCGGAAGCACCCGCCTAACCCGCAAAATCGCAACCTCGGCCGCTTGCATCCCCCGCAATCCCGACCTACGTTTCAAGTGAACAGCGAGCGACGACACCAGTCGCTCGGACGACAGAGAAGAGGACGGTTCCGGAAACCATCCTCGACAGGCCCCCCCGCCGCGGGGTGGGGGACAGCGACTGGCGGCTCTTAACCGTCCGAGGGGGGACGGCTCAGAGTACCAGGCTACCGAAGGGATGGACGGGACCCGTAAGTACGCTTGGTATTCCGGCCCTCCGCAAGGGGGGCCGGATATTTTTTTGCGCCCTGACCGTTTAGCCGCCGCCCTCCGGACGGCGCGCACTCACCGCTTCGCCAGCAAGATCAGGTTGACAATCAGGCTCAGCACCAGCACGGCAGCCAGGACGCCGATCCACACCCAGGCTCCGCCCGGCGGACCACCCGAAGCCGGCGCCGGGTCGTCTTCTTCGTCCTCGTCGGCATCGCCGGCCGCCAGTTCCTTGAGGGTGCCCGCCTCGATGCGCTGGCGAGCCAATTTCGGCTGCTCGCCGTTGAGCAAGCACTCTAGATCGACGATCAGGTCGTCCGGGTTGCGGTAGCGTTTGCGGCGATCCTTGGCCATCATGATCTCGACCACCTCGCCCAGCCCGGACGACAGGGCAGACTGGAGATGGTCCGGCGGCGTCAATTCCTCCTTCAGATGGGCGTTCAGGACCGCCTCGACCCCCTTGTGGGGAAAGGGCGGCTGGCCGGTGACCATGTGATAGAGCGTGGCCCCCAGGGAATAGATGTCCGCGCGGACGTTGATGTCCTCGTGCCCGTAGATCTGCTCGGGAGCGATGTAATAGGGCGTGCCGATGGTCAGCCCCTTTTCGGCGCGGCGCGGTCCCGGTCCTCGGTTTCGCGGGCCATGCCCAGGTCCGCCAGCTTGGCAACGCCGTCGAGGGTCAGGATGATGTTGCCCGGCTTGACATCGCGATGGATCAGGCCGCGGCGATGGGCGTGCTGCAAGGCCTGGGCAATCTGCAGGGAAATGTCCACTGCCTCCCGCTCGGGATAGATTTTGCCCTCTTCCAGCTCTTGCTTGATGGTGGTGCCCGGCACGTACTCCATGACGAAGTATTGCAGGGTGCCGGCGCGGCCAACATCGATGGCCTGGACGATGTTGTTGTGGCTGAGCTTGGCGGCAATGTGGGCTTCGCCGGTCAGCCGTTTCAGCAGATCGGGGTTGGCGGCGTAGCGGGCGTGGAGCATCTTGATGGCCACCAGCCGATTCATGCTCAGTTGCCGGGCCTTGTACACGGTGCCCATGGCGCCCTGCCCCAGCTGCTCGAGCATCTCGTAGCCGGGAATCTCCTCGCCGACAAGCGTCGACAGCTTTTGCAGGGTCCGGCGGGCCTGGCCCCGCGTGAGCAGCCCGCCATCGACCAGGCGCTGCAAAAACGGCTTGGCACCCGGCGCCTCCGGCGCCTTGCACGCCAGCACTTCCTCGGACGTCAGCAGCCCGCGACTGATGAGAGCATTGGCCAGCCGCTGCTGTTCCTCATCGAGCTTGACGGCAGACTCGGATGGGGGCTGGGACATGGGTCTCACGGCGGCGAGGGACGGCAGCGGAAACCAGCCTTTTCTAGCGCCGGCACCAGCGCCTGTCAACCGGATTTCACTTCAGCTTCTTGGCAAGAGCACCGATTATCCTACGGTCAGCCCGGACGGACAGTGGGTCTACTTCCCATCGAACGCGACTGGCAATTCCCAGATCTACCGCTGCCGTCCCGATGGCAGCGGCGTTACCAACCTTACGGAGGACAACAAGCTGGGGCAGAAGTGGGCGGACGCCTTCGGCTATTTCCTCGCGGCCGATGGCACCAAACGGCTCTACACGGTCCACGACGGCAGCACCGGCCGCGTCGCCCTGGCCAGCGCGGATGGCCAGCAGCCGCGACTCATTGCCCCTGGGTTGGGCTACATCTCCATGGCGGCACTGAGCCCCACGAACGACCGAGTGGTCTTTTCTGGCCCGGCCCGCGGCTACCGCCTGCAGCTCGCCACGCTGCCGGACGACAAGGTGACGGAGTTGACACCCGCTCACTCCGAGTGTTTCTTCCCGCAGTTCACGCCTGACGGCAAGACGAGCGTGTTCCTCCGCCGCGACGGTGTTGTGTATCGCGTCGATGTCGATGGCAAGCACCTCCGCCGTCTCACCGAGGGTAACCGTTACGTGGAGTTCAAACTGTCGGCGCGGGACCAGCATGGTTCCGCGGATGGTCCGCACATCTCGCCGGATGGCAAGCAGATCGCCTATATTGCCGCCCGCGGCGGTGTGTCGAACGTGTTTGTCATGTCCGTCGATGGCGGGGAGCAGCGGCAGGTTACTTTCCGGAAGACGCCCTGCGGTCGCGTGCGCTGGAGCCCGGACGGCAAGCACCTCGCCTTCGTCTCGTTCGAGGGGGCCCCCGTTTGCCGAGCAGTTGGACCCGGTGGCCCTGCCGATCCAGCTTTCGTCGCAGGAGACGGCCCTGTACGCCGCCCTGCGGGAATACCGCAACAGCCGGGCCGGGATGAATGTGCGATCCTCTGCGGCGTGCCACAGCCGGGAGAAGAACTCCTCCTCATCCGCCCGCATCGCCATCTCGGGCACGAACCGTTTCCGGACCCAACCACGACCAGGACCAACCGGGTTCGTCGCCGCCCTTTTCCGGACCGGCACCTGAACGCTCGCCAATCGCCGAAGACGTGACGATAGAAACGCATATTGCGTCTCCGTGAAAGTCGTCAACTCGTCGAACGCCAAATATTGGACGAGGTGCGTCCATGAGCCATCAGGACACCGCTCATGCCTGGTGGTCCCGCCTTCGGCACCAGGGGTTGCTGCTTTCGCCCGTGGTGATGCTGGAACGGTTCCCCGCCGCCCCGGAGCCAGCGCCGTTCCACAAGACGGCCCGGTTGCGGGACGCCTACACCCGCTTTGTGTCCACGGCGGTAGGTCAGGCACTCTTGCCTGCCCCGCAACTGGAGCAATCCGCCATCCTCGCCTGGACCGATGCCCTGCTGGAGAACTACGTCGGCCACGGCAAGATGAGGATCGCCAGCCAGCACAGCATCCCCGAAAACCTCACCGCTGCCGTTCGCATCGGCAACAAATCCGACACGATCCGCCCCCACCGGGTCGTCTTCGCGGACGATGAGCGCAAGACGCCGGCGCTGCTGTGCTACGAAGTAGAGGAAGGGGGCTACGAAGTAGAGCAGACACTCTTGTCTGCCGAGGAAGGGGGCTACGAAGTAGGGCAGACACTCTTGTCTGCCGAGGAAGGGGCCAACCAAGGGGCAGGCAAGAGTGCCTGCCCTACTGTTCCGAAGATGCCGGAAGTGATCCTCGGTCTGAAAGTCTGCGACCCGGCCTGCGGCAGTGCCTCGTTCCTGGTGGCCGCTCTCCATTACCTGGCCGATGCCCTGTACAAGTCGCTCTGCCATCACCGCAAGCTGGACGACCCGGACCAGGCCAAGAAGCTGACGCTGCCCTACGGACGCCCCCGCACCAGCACGGTGGACGAGGAACTGGGGCCGACCGCTTGCGGCTGCGTGTGGAAATCGACGCCCCGTGTGCCGACCTCTACGGCCTCGATCCCGACGACTTCGCCTGGATCGTGCGCGACGATCCGAGCGACCCCAAGGGCTTCTATCGGGTGGACCGCCAGCTGCCGTTCCGCGAGCGTCTCACCGGCCTCGCCGCCGCCGCGTTCCGGTGCTCAAAGAAGGCCGCTGGCAACCCGTCGCTAACGCTTCCGGCTCGGACATGAACAACGACCAGTTCTTCGAGATCATCGGCATCCCGGAGATGACCCGGCAGACAGGAGTGTCTGCCCCACTGATCCAGAAGCGGGACGGTTGCCATCGCTGGGAGCCGGAGGAGTTCGGCAAGGACGACCCCCGCGACGGCTGGACCTGGGACCACTGCTGGCAAGACGTCGTGGCCCTCCTGGGCAGCGAGGAGGCGGTGCGGGAGTACGTCGAAGGAAAGAAGGAGCAGAGCGCCTAGTGCCACACCGCCGAAACGGCGTAGCACGAAAACTGGACATGGCGTATCTTGCCTGGTCCCTCGATTGTGAGGCGGGAGATCGACCTATGCCAGGGAAGGCCGCGAAGATCATCGTCAGCGAAAGGCAGCAGGTTCTGCTGCAGGAATTCAGCAAGTCGCGTACGGTCGCCAAGTGCGTGGTGCAGCGGGCGACGATCATTTTGCTGGGATTCGCCGGCCTGCTGAACGAGGAGATCGCCTCGCGGGTCGGCCTCAACCGACTGCAGGTGGGCCTCTGGCGGCAGCGCTGGCGGGACGCGTGGGATTCGCTGTGCGTGTGGGAATGTACCGAACCGCACCGTCTGCGTGAGGCGATCGTCGACATCCTCTCCGACGCCCCGCGACCGGGTGCCCCGGCGACGTTCACCGCCTTTCGGGTGTCCCAGATCGTGGCGTTAGCGTGCGAGCCGCCGAAGTTGTCGGGCCGGCCGATCGACCACTGGACGCTCCGGGAACTGCGCGACGAGGCGATCGCGCGGCAGATCGTGGAGGCTATTTCCGTGTCTCAGGTTGGCCGCTTCCTGCAGCAGGCCGCCGTGCAGCCGCACCGCAAGAAAATGTGGCTCAACACCACGGAGAAGGACCCCCAGAAGTTCCTGGCCGAGGTCGAAAACGTTTGCCGAACCTACCTCGAGGCGCCGATGAAAGCGGCGGACGGCACGCACACGGTGAGCGTGGACGAGGCGACCTCGCTGCAGGCCATCGAGCGGAACGCCCCCGACAAGCCGGCCCAACCCGATAGCGTACCGAAGCAGGAATTCGAATACACCCGGCACGGGACGACGACACTGACCGCCGGTCTGGACGTGGTGACGGGGATGATCGTCTGCCCAACGCTGGAGGCGACCCGTACCGAAGCGGAGTTCGTCGCGCACATCACCCGGACCGTGGACACCGACCCCACCGCCGAATGGCTCTTCGTGGTCGACTGCCTCAACACGCACATGTCGGAAAGCCTGGTGAAGTTCGTCGCCCAACGCTGCGGCGTGCCCGATGAACTGGGGAAAAAAACGACAGCGGCATCCTGAAATCGATGGCCACGCGGAAGGAGTTCCTGTCGGACGCTGCCCACCGGATCCGCTTCGTCTACCTCCCGAAGCACAGTTCGTGGCTGAACCAGATCGAGATCGTGTTCGGGATCATCCACCGGAAGCTGCTGCGGTGCGGAAACTTCACGTCGGTGACGGACCTGGAAGTGCAGTTGCGGGAATTCATGGACTACTACAACGCCACGATGGCCCACCCCTTCGCCTGGACTTACACCGGCAAGCCGGTGCGGAAGCAACGCCGCGCGAGCTTCGTCGCACCGCACCGCCGCCTCAAACTGGGGAAAATCCAGCGACTGGCGGAAGCCGCTGCCTTATGCAATGATGCTTGAGAGATGCGGCACTAGGCGTTCCGGCAGGAGCCAGGGCCGGCGTCGAAACCCCAACGGGGGAGGCCGCCTAAAGGCCGCGCCAGTGGAGGCGCCGGCCGGTGAGACTGACCCGTACTCCGTCACTCCTGCGGGGAGGACGGGTCGAGGTTATCCCGGGAACCGGGGTGTCCTTTTTGGGAGACACCTGGTATGATATTTTGGTACTCGGGTCGAGCGAACGGTTCTGCGGTCGCGATAGCCTCCTCTCAGCCCTTCCCCTCCCCCCCTGTTAAGGCCGTTTCTTTTCCGGCGCGACATCGCTCCAGGGGCACGTTGCGCCGATCTCTTCATGGGAGTCTCAGATGGGCAAGAAGTTGTACGTGGGTAACCTCACCTACGGAGTGACGGACAGTGCGCTCGAACAGATGTTCGCGCCGCACGGGACCGTGCAGTCGGCGCAGGTCATCATGGACCGTGATACGGGCCGGTCGAAAGGATTCGGCTTCGTCGAGATGGGCAGCGACCAGGAAGCCCAGGTCGCCATCGGCGCCCTCAACGGCCAGCAGGTCGATGGACGCAGCCTCACCGTCAACGAGGCCAAGCCGCGAGAGGATCGCAGCGCGAGTCGGGCCGGTTCCAGTGGCCGCCGGTACTAACATCGCAAGGCAGCGCACCTTCCGGACTCCCACGAGGGGCTCCGATAGGCTGGCAGGGCCGGCACGCTCGCGACCCTCATGCACGTATCTTCATCGGGCGCGTGCGTGAAGGCGTCAGGCGAGTAACAGTGGCCGCCTTGCTTCGGCGAGAGAAACCTATGACTCCGCAGAGAACCCTCCGAGAGAGGGAGAAGGAACTTCAGTCCCTACTCGCGACTCCGGCGGGCCGCGCCGCCCTCCAGGGACTCGTGTCTGCCTACTCCGCAACGGGCGGCCGGATGAAGCCGCCGCGAACGTCGGTGATTACCTACATTCTGGTCTACGAGAGGGAGCGCGGCTTGATCTGCGGCTGACCGTGCGGCCGGCGGCGGCAGAGCCGGGGCGATCAGGGTCACGACCGGGGAGAACCATCGATGAGCATCCTGTGGGCCGAAGAGTACGGAGGGGCGGGCCACGCCGACCCCGAGAAGACCCGAGTGGACCGACAGGAAGAACTCCTGGCGATGCTGCAAACGGAGTCGGGCAAGGGGGTCATCGAGTACTATTTCGGGAAGTACACCGGCGTGTCGGAGCGGGATTGCCCTCCGGCCGGCCTCCTCATGGTGCAGACGCTTCTGAACCGGGAGTATCCGGGCGCCTAATATCCGCGTCCTGCTCGCAGGCGTGGCCGGCGCGAGAGACAAGGCCCCCGTGAGCGACGGGGCTTTTTCGTTGATGCTGCGCACGATGGGCAGGTAGAGTCCCTGCATAGAAAACACCGGACAAGCAAGACCCGACGCGCCTTCGTCACCCGCGCCCCCCCGCCGCTGGCGCCCGTGGCGATGGTGGTTTTCTGGGCGCTCCTGGGGGATGCCCGTACTCCCGGCAGTCTCAACCTCGTCGTCCACTTCCCGGGCACCGCGGAGCCACTGAAATTCGACGGCGAGCAGGCGCGCAAGATCATGGAGTACCTCAACAAGCACAGCACTCAAGAGTAACCGCGCGCCCTTGCCCGACGAGACAGGATCCCGATGAAGCTCACCCGTGCCAGCCGCTACGTTCTGCAAGCGCTCGTCCACCTGGCCCGCGAGCGACCCGGCGTCTGGGTCACGGCGCAGGAGATCGGGCGAGCGGAGGGCCTCCCTGACAAGTTCCTGGGGAAACTCCTCGGGCACCTCGTCAAGGCCCGCGTGGTCCGCTCGGTAAGGGGCCACGCGGGGGGCTTCAGCCTGGCCCGGCCTGCGAAAGAGATCACCCTGCTCGAAGTCATCGAGGCCGTGGACGGGCCGGTCCGCGGCGAGGTGTCGGGCGTAAGCGCCGGCGGGGCGACCGCGCTGGACAACCAGTTGCAGAACGTGTCCGACGGGGCCGCGGTGCTGGTGCGCGAATGGCTAGCGGAGGTAACCCTCGCCGAGTTGGCGAAGGGGAAGTGACCTGGCGGCCGCGGCGTCTTTCCGGGAGCTTGGCCAGTTTCCAACGGAGGACGGTATGTCGAAGCACAAGACGGTGAAAGTCAGTTACGGCGACGAGGAAATCGACATCGACGTGAAGCTGGCGCCGCTCATGCCCCTGATCTGGGCCGAGGACATCGAGACCTGCCAGTGCTGCGAGGAGTACCGGCCCGGCGAGGCGTGTATCGAGTTCCCAAGCACTGGCGAGGTGATGGAGTTCCTGAACGTGGCCCAGCGCCCGTACAAGGTGGAGCTTGAGACCTGGGACGATGGCGCTGAGGGCATCCACTCGATCCAGGTAAGGCTACTCGTCTTCTTCCCTACCAAAGAGATCCCCCAATTGGTGAAGGCGTTCACTGAATACGCCGGGCGGAAGTGAGCGCGGCCGCAGTCGTCCCCCACGGGGGGCCGCCGCGTCATTGGAGCGATACCCGATGGACACGACGACAATCGTGCTGATTGTGGTAGCGGTAGCGGTTCTCGTGCTGGCGAGCGGCAGCTACCTGTTCATCCGGAGGAGAAACCTGCGACATGCCACGGCAGAGGCGTTCTTACATTTCCGCTGCCCCGGCTGTCAGCGAAGGCTGCGCTTCCGGGCCCGGCAGGCGGGGCACAGCGGGCAGTGCTCCCACTGTGGGCACGACGTGATCTTCCCCCGTGCTGGCCAATCGATCGATTAGGACGGAGGGGCGGCACCCGTGGGCGGTGCAGGGAGCGGCAAACAACGCAACAACGCCCGGGACCGGAGAATAGTCCGGCTCCGTGACCAGGGGTTGACGCTGCGCGAGATCGCACGCCGGGTCAGCGTTAGCCGGCAGGCCGTGCTGCTGGCCCTCGACCAGAGCAGGGGTACGCGCGGCCGCCGAAGCGTCCGGGTAGGCAGGTGCCCGTCAAGGACGCCGACCGCGTAACGCAACGGGCTGAACGGCGCGTGATTCCGCCTTACTTCATCTGCATCTTCGCGATGAAGGCGGCGACCTCCTTGCTGTCCAGCACCGGGTTCACCTTCGTGTTCTTGTAGAGCACTTTACCGTCCTTGCCGATGATGAAGGTCCAGCGCGCCGCCGTCACGGCGCGGGTGAAGACGATGTCCTTGCCGGTCGCGTCCTTGATGAACTTCCCCTGGGCGTCGCGGGCCTTCACGTCGGCGCCCTTGCTGACCGGTACGCCGAACTTCTTCGCCAGGCTCCCCTCGTCGTCGGCGAGCAGCGTGAAGTTCAGCTCCTGCACCTTTTTGAACAGTCCGTGGCTGGCAGTGGAGTCGCCGCTGACACCGACGACCTCGACGCCCTGGTCGGCCAGCTTGTTCATGCTGTCGCGGAAGCTCCTGGCCTGGGCGGTGCAGCCGGGTGTGAAGTCGCCCGGGTAGAAGTAAAGAACGACGACCTTCTTGCCGACGTGATCGGCCGACTTCCACGGCTTACCCGCGTCGTCGGTGCCCGCGAAGGCGGGGGCAGCGGCGCCCACCGCGAGGTCCACCGGCTTGTCGTCAGCGGCCCACACACGGCCGCCGATGCCGAGGAGGATCAGCGCAGCCACGCACGCCGCCAGGACTGTCGCAGTCAAAGTACGCATTGCATTTCTCCATATTGGGAATACACAGGAGGCCGGAGACGGTACACCCGTCCCGATCTCGCCGACGAATTCGGCCGCGGTCACATAAGGAGGGAACGCCTCCTCTTTTTGGCTGAGTTGGTTGGGCGGCCTTTGCTCAGTTGGTGCGGCCGACGAGTGAGGCGACGGACCTACTTTCGCGGAGCCGCGGGCTTGCCCTTGAGGACCTCTTCGGCCTCTTGCCGCGAGCACCGCTCGATCGAGCCGCACGACCCAGCCGAGCGGGTCGTGCGGGCTCGGCGTTCTGTTCCGCCCACGCCAGGGCCTTGTCCCACGTCGCGCGCTGCAGCTCGGCATGACCGAGCTGGTGATGCGCCATGGCCAGCAACAGCAATTCCACGCCGGCCCCACCCTTCCCGTGGACCTTGAAGGCAGCATCCAGCTGCTTGCACCGCCGGCGTTGTACCTGCCCGCGCGGTAAAGAACGACGCCTCGGTCCAGGAGTAACTCGTACCTCCCGGGTGAGGCGTCAAGGCCCCGCTTGACCAGGTCCACGAGCGGTGCAACCTCGACTCCGGAGTCGGGCAGCAGTGCACAGGCCTCGACGATGAGGTCCACCGTCTGCCAGTCCTGCGTGCCGCCGAAGCGCTTGAGCAATGTTGCGGCGGCCAGGCGCTGGCCGGCGAACTGGCCGGCGGCTCGTTGCACCAACGCGTGCCGGTGCCAGAAGGTAGACTGCGTCCGGGGCGTAGGGCGACCGCCTTGGCGTAATCCACTGCGGCCTTGTCCCACTGCCCCAGGCAGGCGCGGAGCGCCCGCGTTCTTCCCAGCACCACGAAACGTCGGACTTGAGCTGGATGGCGTCGGTGTACTCCTCAACGGCTTGCTCGTACTTACCGAGATTGCCGTGGGCCCAGCCGAGCAGGTTCCAGGCCCGCCAGCTTGCGGGCTGCAACGTGGTGAGCCGTACGCTATCTCGCAGCCGCTTCCTCCCAGTTCCCGAGTTGCATGTAAGCCCACGCCCGTCGCTCCAGGAGCGAGGGGTCTGCGTCTCCTTTCGCTTCGAGCAGCGGCCGGAGGTGCAGGATGACATCGGCCCAGCGTCCCGCCTTTTCCCCCTCTTGAGCCAGAGCGGCGTGTCGGGCAAGCGGCTTGGACCTCTGGGCCAGCTCGGCATGTCGGGCAGGCGGCTCGGGCAGAGGTGGCGGTTCGGGTAGCCGGCTCGGGCGTCTCGGCCAGCGGCGTGCCATCGTACAGAAGCAGTTTGTCATTCTCCCCGACCAGCGGCCAGCCGCCGCCCACAAGGACTGAAGGCGACGTTATAACAACGACCCTTTGGCGGGTTAGGCATCGTCCAAACTTCCTGACCCGTGGTGAGGTCCCAGACCTTGACCTCGTAGTGCCCCCGACCGGCCACCCCCCAGTCTCCGCCACCAGAAACGAGTCGGCGGCCGTCTGGGCTAAACGCCACGCTGAACACCATCCCCTGATACCCACGGAATCTCCAGACCAGGTCCCACGTGCCGACCCTCCAGACACGGACCTCGCCAGGAATATTTGCTCCCCAGTAGTAGCCAATTGCGGCGGCCAGGAAGCGGCCATCGGGGCTGAATCGCACTGCGCCAGACGCAGTCCCGAAAGCCGTCGGGCCCACGAACCTCCTGGCCGGTGGGGAAGTCCCAGACCTTCAGCCATTTTGTCTTGAAGCCGCGCGGCGACACCATCCTGCAGCTGCCGGCGGCGACCCAGCGCCATCCGGGGGAGACGTTCACACAGGTCGCCCAATCATCGATTGGTACGCGGACGAAACGTCCCGTCTCGCTGTCGAAAACCCTGATCGCCTCTTTGCCGCCAGAGGCAGTTACCCCGACGACTCGGCGATTCGTCGGGACTGAAGGCCGTTCCAGCATCTCGTTACGCGGGGCTGTGATCTCCAAGCTGGCAATCGTATCCTGTTTGTCATGATCCCAGATGGAAGCCGAGCAGCCCAGATAGCGGCCGTGAGGGCTCCAGGCCGGTCGATAGTCCCGCCCGAGCTTGGCGATACTGGCAAGTTCTTTCCCGGTCTGCGCATCCAGAACTGCAGTACTTCCCCGCGTAACCGCCACCTGGAGCCCGTCAGGGCTAAAGGCGACACCTCCACGGCCAGAACCCAGGACGCGAGGCTCTGGTTGTTTCATCGCCCAGATCTTGACCACCCCATCCTCACCTCCAGAGGCAAATCGCGTTCCGTCTGGCGCGGCGGCCACGGCCTGCACCACCCCGTCATCGTGGAAGGTCGCCCGCGTGTTCCCTGTCGCTTCGTCCCAGACTCGCAGCGTCTGATCGTGGGACGCTGATACCAAGGTCTTGCCGTCCAGGCTGAATGCGACCTGAACGACCTCCGCGTCGTGACCGTCCAGAGAACGAACCGGCTTCAGCGGATGTCCCTCAAGTAAATGGATTGAGGAGAGAGAGATTTCCTTATTCTTTGGATCGGGACGTTCCTCGAGCTGCGCCAGAACCTCCCCGCAGGGACTGAACGCGACGGCCAGGTCGGTAGCGGACGGGGCCTCGTTGCAGGGCTTACCACTTTCCACATCCCACATCAGGAACTGACCCTTCTTTATTCCAGCGCCATGACTGACACTGGCGATATACTTTCCGTCCGCGCTGATGCTCACGGACTGGACCGGCGTGGTGTGGCCGTTGTAGGTGCGGACGTGCTTTCCCTCACGGTCCCACAAACGTACCGTTCTGTCGTAGGACCCGCTCGCGATCCTGCCCGTCCGAGGACAGAAGGCCAGGCTTGTGATCCGGTCCTCATGCCCTTCCAGCCGCCGCAGCTCGCTCCCGGTCGCCGGTTCCCAGATGCGGATCACTCGGTCATCGCCGGCGCTGGCCAGCTCCTTCCCGTCGGGGCTGAAGGCGACACTCTTGACGGGACCGACATGGCCCTTCAGGCAGCGCAGCTCTCGACCCGTAATTACGTCCCACAGACGTACGGTCTGGTCATCGCCGGCCGACGCCAGCAGGCGGTTGTCGGGGCTGAAAGCGACGCTGTTGACGCCCCCAGTGTGGCCGCGCAGGCCGGGATTGTTCGCCCTGAAATTGCCGCCACAGCTGGTGCCATTCCCAGCCGCGCAGATCTTCCTGCTCGGGTCCCTCCGGGATCACACTCCGTAACAAGTGCAAGACCCGGCCGGCGTTTCCCTCGTCACGTGCCTGTGCTGCCTGGGTCATGCGCGTGACGTACAGGAACCGTTGTGCTACCGCCTCGGACTCCCGTGCCCGAATCCGCTGCCGGTCGGCTTCCTCCTTCTCCTCCTGGGCGTTATCGAACGCCACCTTCAACTGAACATTGGCTTCCTCTAGGCGGGCGTTGTAGGACTGGGCCACCAGTGCTCCGACCAGGGCCAGCGACGCGAGGAAGCTCACCACGATCAACGCCGCCGGGGCCGGGTGTCGGCGGACCCAGCGAACAGTTCGTTCCCAGACCCGCATCGGACGCGCGGTGATCGGGGTCCCCTGCAACCAGCGTTCCAGGTCATCCGCCAGCGCTCGCGCCGACTCGTAGCGATTCTCCGGCTCCTTGCGCAGGCACTTCAGGCAGATCACTTCCAGGTCGCGGCACCCCGGGCCGCAGGCGCGACGGCGGCACCGGCTCGTGAGTGAGCACCTGTTGCAGCGTCTCCAGCGGCATCTCCCCCTTGAAGGGAGGCCGGCCCGCCAGCAATTCGTACAGTACGGCGCCCAGACCGTAAACGTCGGCCGCTGTCGTCAGGCGCTTGCTGTGGCCCCCGCCTGCTCCGGCGCCATGTAACTCGGCGTGCCGACGACGGCCCCCGAGAGCGTGTGCGCCGTGGCCGCCTCCACGTGTTTGGCCAGGCCGAAGTCGGTGACGTAGGGCACGCCCGCCTCGTCCAGCAGGATGTTGCCCGGCTTGATGTCCCGGTGCAGGATGCCGCGCCGGTGGCGCGTGATGCACCGCCCGCGCCACCTTCGCCATGAGTTCCGCCGCCGCCCGCGGCGTCGAAGGCGGCCGTTGCGCCAGGCTGCCGCCGCCGACGTACTTCATGCTGAAGAAGGGCAGGCCGCCGTGCTCGCCGACCTCGTAGAGCGGGACGATGTGCGGGTGGTCCAGCCGGGCCACGTTCCGTGCCTCGGCGCAGAAACGCTCGACGTCCCCGGGCGAGGCAAACTCCCCGGCCAGGATCATCTTCAGGGCCACGACGCGGTTGGCCCGGCGCTGTCTCGCCCGGTACACCACCCCCATGCCGCCGCGCGCCACCTCCTCCAGCCCCTCGTAGTCACCGAAGGAGCGGACGCCCACCGACGGGCTGTCCTGGGTCAGGGCTTCGTCGGGCGAAACCGTGGGAGTCACCAGTCCCGGCCCCGCCGTCAGCGGGTCCCCGAGACAGGACGGGTCCAGGTCCGGGAAGCGGGCACGGTAATCATCCGGTGTCGGCTGCTTGCCGCGGTCTCGGCGGTAGTCGGCGTCGAGCGGCACCAGTTCGCGCAGCAGTGCCGTTCGTTCGGCACCCTCCCAGCCGGCGAGGAATTCCTCCAGGCGCGGCGCCGCGTCCGAGCGCCAGGCGGCCTCGAAGCGGTTGCACACCTCGTTGATCCGACGACCCAGCGCCGGCGGCACCTCCCCGACTCACTCAACGGTTCGCTCACGGCGCCAGCTCCTTTTCCCAGATGCCGCGGATCAATTGCAGCTTGCGCTTGACCGAGCGCGCCGCGCACCCCAGCCGGGTGGCGATCTCTTCGACGGAGTACCCCTCCATGCGCAGCAGCGCCACAGACTTCAACTCGGCGTCACCCAGGCCGCTTAGCAGCCGTCCGCACTCGTCGCTCATCTGGGCGGCGAACTCGGGCGTCGGCTCGCGGCTGAGCACCTGCCCCAGCACCGACTCCTCATCCGGATCATCGGGCGTGTCAGTAGCGAATTGCGCCCCACCGCCCCGCTTCTGCCGGCCCTCGTCGCGGCGCAGGCGCATCGCCTTGCGGGCGGTCATCAGCACCAGCAGCCGCCAAAGGCTGTCGCGGTGGGCGAGTTCGGGGAAGCGGCCCTGCTCGGCGCTGCGGCAGAAGCTGTCGAAGGCACTCAGGGCCACATCCTCCTCGTCGGCAGCGCGGCGCGGAGTGCCCAGCAGCCGCTTGCGCCAGGCCCACGAGGCGGCGGAAGTAGCGCTCCCAGAGTTGCTGCGCCGCGGCCGGGTCGCCGGCCTGGAGCTGACCTATCCAACGCGTCACGGACCCATCAGGGGACGGCATCGGCACGGCACTCCCGACGGGGTTCGAGCGGGATAGAAGGTGACCCCGATTGTACGCCACGCGGTGCGGAAGCAACAACGAATTACCCGGCACGTTCGCTTTCATGTTGGACGGCGGCTCGCGAG
Source organism: uncultured Planctomycetota bacterium (assembly GCA_963827935.1). GTDB lineage: Bacteria > Planctomycetota > Planctomycetia > Gemmatales > Gemmataceae > DATFNV01. Next base: position 613,693 of record CAWHCN010000013.1, read on the forward strand.
TTCGGAGGGGCGACGATCCTATTTCAGGGACATGCCCGAATGCGCCCGCGAGGGGACACATATTCCTGGCCAGGCGTGCGAATGTTCGCTGCTTTTTTCCCTGTCCCCTGCCCGGCGGGTTTGGTCATGACCCTGATAGTGCCAGTGCTCGATTCGCACGGCGACAATCCAACCCCTTCTGCTCTGGTGACTTTCGCAAGGAGACGTCCCATGATGTCGTTCACGGCTCAACGGTCGATGCGGTTCGTGTCCGAGGCCCCGGCTGCCGGCCGCGATCCGGCGTGGTTGCGCTTCCTGACGGCCCTGCTGCGAGCCCTGGCTGTCGCGGTGGCATGAGAAACCCGCTGTCGCCTGACCGCGGCCCCTCACGGCGAGGCGGGGCAGTCCCTGTTGCCGGCAAGCCCTGGAGGTAGCACCAATCGTGAGCCACAAAATGGAAGCCCTCAGCGTGCGCGGCCGGCTGGCGAAGGAACTCCTGCTCGGTTACCTGCAAGCCTCCAGCGCCCCCTTCTGGCCGGGGGCGGACGGGCTCACCCTGGAGGAGGCCTTGGTCGCGTACCCACAGGCCGCCTTGGCCGGCCTCGTGCCGGACCTGGGAGAGTTGCTGAGCCGTCACCCGGACCTGGCCGCGGAGTTAAGGTGCCTCGTTCCCTGGTGGTCGGGGGCTGAAGGCACGCTGGGCCAGGAATAGGGCGGAAAAGGAAAAGACTGCCATGTAGGAAAAGGGGACAGCGTACTTTGTTTGTCTCCCACTAACCGCCCGAAATAGTACGGCAGAAAAGAAAAAGCGGTCAGCTCAGGTTTCGGTGGCAAGTCATGACAAGCCGGGTTGAAAACCTAACCTGACCCCATTTTCTTTCCGGCAAACTGCGCCTCGTGCGCAGGCGCCCCGAGGCCCACCTTCGATGCCGGCAACCGCCACGGCCTGGCCCCGCTCATCAAACCCCCGACGCCGCCTTGGCATCGTTCCTGTCCGCCTTCCCAAAGCCCAGGCCCCGCCGGCAGGCGCAACCCGCAACCACGAATGGCGAGCTACAGCCCTCGCCCTGAGACCGTTGCTTTTCCCTGAAGTACCATCCCGGGGCCGGCCGATGCCGGCAGCCGCCATGGAAGAACACCGCCTCGCCTACCAGGTGGCGGCCTACAGCGGCCTCCGCCGCAAGGAGCTGGGCTTGATGGAACGGATCTGCGATCCCAGCGGCGAGCGCCCCCGCTGGCACGTTCGCCCACACATCACGAAGAACCGCCTCGCCGCCAAACTGCCATGCTGCCCGACTGCGCCGACGTGCTGCTACCGACTTGGGCAACAACCCCGCCTGGCCGCCCCCTCCTCGTCGTCCCGCACATCTGCACCTTCAAGGAGCATCTAAAGCGGGCCGGCATCCCCGCAAGGACGCTCGCGGGCGCTGGGCCGACTTCCACTCGCTGCGCTACACCTCTTGTACCTGGATGGCGCGCCGCCATGCCATCGAGTATGTACAGCGCCTCATGAGGCACCCGACCATCAAGCTTACTGCCGACTGGTACAACGACTTGGGCCTGGAAGACATCGGCCAGAGCGTCTGGTCCCTGCCTCCCCTCTCGACCGCTACCGTCAAGGCCCCACGAACGGCACCCCGCCGACCCCTCCCGGCCGGTAGGGGCCTACCCCTCCCTACCTCCTGGGCCTCCCTACCGTTTTCCCTACTATTGCCCCAATGGACGACAACAGGCGGAGCCAACCGGCTCCGCCCTTGCTCATTGCAAACCCTTGTTTTCCAGCAGATTAGAGCGGAGAGGGCGGGATTCGAACCCGCGGTGGGGTTTGACCCCCACGCCGCTTTAGCAATGTGCCGACCCGACACCGCAAGCGCCGATTCGGCAATCACTTCCGACGCCCCGGACCCCCGGCTTACCGCCCCGCTTACCGGGACGGTTGAAAACGCTTGCGAGTCCCTGAGAGAAATCGACCCCGACCTGGCCCGCGTCGTCACCGCCTGGCCCGATCTGCCGGCACATATCCGGGCCGCCGTGTTGGCTCTCGTCGGCACCGCCCGCTGACTACTTCGACCGGCCGGCCGTCCTGCCCCGATGGCCGGCGCGGCAGCTCATGCCCGCCTGAGCGATCCTTTGCGCCGCGAAGGACGGTTGTCTCAATCGCTCTCAAGGGCGCAGGTCGGCGCTGCTGTCGTCGAGGCGGGCCGGGCCGGGTTGTCGAGGGGGGTCGTCGAGGAAGTGTCGAGCTGGTCGTCGAGGAGCCGGCGCTCGGGCAGGGCGCCGGCCGGTTGGTCGTCTCACGGGTCATTGGCCAGCATGGCGCCGGACTCGACTTCTTGAAGGGCGGCCCGGAGGTTCTGCCGATGCTTCTGGATCAGGCGGACGTACTGGTCCAGGGGCCGGCCGTCCAGCCCTTCCTTCTCCGCAATGTCCTTGCAGCGCTGGGCGAATGCCTTCGCCAAGTCGCGCCGCGCAAGTCGAGCCGGATGCAACGCGACAGGAGGGGGGATGCGTCGTCGTAATCCTCAAACAGCGAATCGATCCCTTCGACCAACGACCGATCGCAACCTAACACATCAACGATAACCGATTCATGGCGATGCCGGGGCACGTCACCCGTTCTGCATGCGGTTATGCGAGCGGCAGGTGATAATCTCCCGTGTGGCCTGACCGGGCAGGACGGCAGGGGCGAGTGACTTGCTCACTGGCCTATGGGTGGACAAGTCACTCCGGCGTGATAACACCCCATGCCATTATGACTTGCGCCTCCGGCAAAGTGACTTGCTCACTTGCTCACGCATTTGTGGGCAAGTCACCTGTGTACGATTTTGCTACACCCGCTCCCCTGGCCAGACCGAACGGCAGCGCGAGTGCGTGCCAAGTTGCGCAAGGGTGTGGGGGCAGGCACGCGCTCCTCAAATGGATTGCACTGCGCCTGCGCGCGCACACTGAGGCGGGCGCAGGCACTCGGGGCCTGCCAGGTGAGTCGAATGGCACGCGGTACCGGAAGCCCCGAGACCAGGCGAAGGCGGCCATTGACGGACATCAACGGACAGCCCCGGCCAGGGACGGACAGGACACGGCAGGGAGGGACGCCTGCCCCGGGGCCGGGGATACAGACGGGCCAAGAACTGGACCTGCGTCCCGTGAATGTCCGCATTACTTGTTGTGGAGATGGGGCGGGTGGCGCATTTCCGAGCGCTTATTCTACGATGGCCCCTTTATCCCAGACTGGCAACCCTGCGGACGCGCTGCTATCCTCCAGCGATGCGGGCGCGACCTCCGTCTCCCGGTGGACCGAGGACCACGCCCGATGTCGCCAGGCCCGGAACATGAGGAACCGCCCCGGTCCGGGCAGCAGGGCGGCGCAGTGTCTCCCTCGACTATCAAGGCTGTTCCATGCCCACGCCAGCCAAACCCCTCTTCCGCCCCGAAGCGCTGCGCCGCGCCTGAAGACCTTCGCCGTCCCACCCCCGCACTCGCCTCCCGCCCGAGGCTGGGCCATTGGGCCAAGCTGCTCGGGTCGAAGGCCGCGGAAGAGATGAAGGAAACCGAGTTGCTCGCCGACTTCATCCGCGATGTGTTCGGCGACGTGCTTGGTTACACCGGACCGGCCGGCGGCTCCGACCGCTACACCCTCCAGCGTGAGAAGACCATCGAGGTGGACGGCAAGTTCGCCGACGCCGCGCTGGGACGGTTCGCGACCACCGGCGAAAAGCCCGAATGCCTGGCCGCCGTGGAAGGCAAGGGACCGCGCGACCCGCTGGACCGCCCCTTCGCCGGCCGCAAGCTCTCCGCCGTCGATCAGGCGCTGCGCTACGCCGTCAACCTCGTGTGCGACTGGTACCTGGTCACCAACCTGCGCGAAACGCGCCTGTACCACAAGGGACACGACCAGTTCACATTCGAGCGGTTCGAGACGCAGGCGCTGGCCGACGATGATGCCGATTCCGAGGACATACTGGCGAGCCTGCGCGAATGGCGCATTGAGTGAGAAGCAGAACTACGGCACTTCTGGGTTGATGACGGAGAGGCCCGCCGCGGTGGCGATGGCGCAGAGGCTGTGGTCAGCGCAGATAAACTGGCCGATGAGGCTCTGGCCACGCAAGCCCAGGGCCACGGCGAGTTGAAGGGCGTCAAGCGTCCGAAGATTCTGGGAGGGCGCCAGACGGCGGATGAGTCGCTCCGCGGCCTCGAAGTGAGCGACCGTCATTCGCACCACGCAGAACCTGCGCCGCCTCACGTCGGCGAGGAATCGCCGGCAGAGGAGTTGGAAGTCGGCGAGGCGGAGGACCCCGGTCCGGACCTTCTTCGCGAAGACAGACTGCATTTCGACCACGGTGAGGCGCGAGATGAAGTGCCGCGAGCCCGGGCCGGCCAGGAGCCGGTCCACCTTTGGTGTGTCTACTTCGGGGTGTTAGTGCTTCCCCACGGCGCTCGTGTCGAAGAAGTTATCGGGCATCTACCGATCATCCCGTTCCACGATGAAATCCTCGGTGAGAGAGCCGGGGATTTTGGCCAATGCCGCCCGCACTTCTTCGAGGGTCACGCTGTCGCCGGCCTCGCCGGCGCAGGCGGCCAGGCACTCGGTGTCGAGCCACGGCTCCCCAGGAGCCTCATCGGTGATGGTGACGTTCACGAGTTGTTGCTCGCGCAAGTCGAGCGGTTCGAGCGGCCGCAAGACGCCCTCCTCGTAAACGGCTTGAAGCTTTCTGGTCATGAGTCCCGTCCTCCTTGGGTTCATCATACCGCGTGCTGCTCCACTGCGTCGAGGTAAGACGGGTAGCCTGAGCGCCGACCAGGGCCGGACCGGCGAATCGCCTGCAGGTGTGCGACAATAACAATCTGCGGTGGCCCCTTTTGCTCCACCCCCCTTTTGCTCTACCTGAAGCGATCCGCGACGGGCACACTGATAGCGCCGGAGTAGGAATCTGAGTAGGTTACTCTTCTTCGTCTGATAAGAACCAGGCAACTAGGTCCACCGGAGCGGGAAACCGATGAGGAATGAGCGCCATGGGAAATGGGAGCGGGGGATCGAGGCTGATCGCTGCATCAAGCGGCACGTCCATGAGCCTGTTTTGCACACAATGCGCAAGGACAATCTTCAAGTACCTGCTGAGCACCGTCAGAGACGGGAATTCTTGTTTGGCTGCCATCCACACCAGCAAATCCCGCGCATGCTTCGAGCTGTTGCAGGAACGACAGGCCACCACGAGGTTGTCCGCCGCATGGGGCCCGCCCTTTATGCGTGGGATCATGTGATCGAGAGAAAGGTCATCCTGGCCTCCGCAGTAGCTGCAAAACTCAGACAGGCCGAGTTTTCTTCGCTCGTCCTTCAGGAACGACCCGATTGTCGTGGTGCCCCGCAACAGCCCGTGGTAGGTCTTGTTGCGAATGATGAAGTCGATCTGCTGATACGAAGAGTCGTCGCGTCGGAGCGAGGCCCAAGCCATGACCATGTTGGCGTAAGACCAGTAGAGCGATTGGCCAATCGTCTTGGGCATCACCTCCGCCATGCGTCACCTCGCCCCTGGACCTTCGGGAGGAACGGCGAGTCGATTATCCGGCGGGGCACCGGACAAAGCAATGGGCGAGTCGCAACGGGACTTCCGTTCAAGCTGACCACGGACGCTCAACGGGCCCGATCGGGGAGCGAGGACGCCGCCGCCGCGGATGCCGGGCTCACCGACGTAGCGGGTTGCCCCGTTTCTGCCATCTCTGACGCCCGCGCCCCGCTGCAACTGTCGGACGGGCTGCAACGCGGCCGTATACGCGGTACACTGGACGCGTCCTTTGGCCGCGCCGCCGACCCGTCGTGAGAAGCGGGGAGGCGGCGCCGGCCCTTATCACTGAGGAGCCCGTTCCATGTCCTCCGATCCCCGTGCTCTCATGGAGTCCCTGCTGAGCGAAGCCGAATCGAGGCGACAAGAGGAGTCCGAAACCCGCCGGATCGCAGCGGAACGCGATCGCCATTTGCACGAACAAAAAAAACTGCGGGAACGCCTAACCAGGGCGGAGGCGCACGTCCAGCGCCAGCAGGCCGCCGTCGGTCAGGGCGACGATGGCGCGGTCGCCAAGGGCCGACAGGGCCAGGTCGGCGCAGGGCGCTCGAGCAGGTGGATACCCTGGACCTGGCCGCGGCTGTCCAGTAGCAGGAGGCGGTTGGCCCGGCCGGCGACGAGAATCTGCCGGCCGGTGAACGACAGGGCCACCAGGCGGCACGGCTCGTGAGTGGTGATGTGACCCCTGGGGCCATCCGCCCGGGTGTAGCGGCGGAGGCCGTCGCTGAAGCAGGCCAGCACGATGCACTGGCCGTCGCCGCTGGTGGCCAGGCCGCCGCAGTGAGCCGCCAGACCGTCGCGCCAGACGACCTGGCCGCTGGCGGCATCGAGGCAGGTGACCAGGCCGAAATCGGCCGCCGCCACCAGGAATGGCTCCTCGGGGATGAAGGCGAGGTGGTGCAGCGGGCGCGGCTGTTGCACTTCCCACACTGGCCGGCCGTCCCCGTCGAACAGGAGCAGTCCGCCCTGCGAATCCGCAACGGCCAGGCGACGGCCGAACGGGTCGAGCGCCACGGCCACGGCGTGATGGCGAAGGGTCCGCTGCCAGCGCGTGGTCAAATCGCGACTGAGGCGGGCGACCTCGCCTCGAACCCCGGCGACCGCCAGGGCCGAGCCATCATCGGCCAGCGCCGCCGCCGTTAACCTACTGAACGGCTGCGCCTGCCCCTGACGCTCGCCGCGCGGACTCAGGAAATAGAGCCAGTGGTGTTCGTCCCAGGTGAGCACCTGGCCGCTCTCACGAGCTAGGGCTACGCCGCAGGCGGGAGCACCGGTCGTCAGCGACCAGAGCGTGGGGAAAAGATCGGGAGCCGCCAGCGGCGGCGGGGCGGGATCGGAAAGGGACATCAGCACCAAAGGACAAAGGACAAAGGACAAAGGACCAATAACGGTCTTTGTCCTTTGTCCTTTGTACTTTGTCCTTCTCAGCGTGGCATCGGCAGCGCCATCCCCATCTCCGCCATCTTCTCCTCGGCCAGCTTGAACGCGGTATCGCGCTGCGCGTCGGTCATCATCATCATGCTGTTCTCGACAACCTGGTGCGGCATCACCCCGTGACCATCGTAAGGGACGCGCTTGGGTGAAGAGAAGCGGGCCACGGTCACTTGCAAGCCCGCCTTGAGCCGGTCGAGCGGCACCAGGCACTGGATCGAGCCTTTGCCGAAGGTTGCCTGTCCCACCACCTTGGCCCGTTCGTTGTCCTTGAGGGCCCCCGCGACGATTTCCGCGGCGCTCGCCGTCTCGCCGTCCACCAGCACGACCAGCGGCAAAGTGAACGCATCGGGGTTGTTGGCCCGCCGCGACGTTTCCTTGGTTCGCGAGTGCGTGTAGACGATCACGCCTTCGGACAGGAATAGCTCGGCAACCTGGAGGGCCGCGTCGAATGAGCCGCCCTGATTGCCCCGCAGGTCGAGGACTAGCGACTTGAGGCCCGTCGGCTGGGCTCGCAACTGCAAGAGGGCCGATTGCAGTTCCTGCGGCGTGGACTTCTGGAAGGAGAAGACCTGGACATAGCCGATCCCGTAAGGATTCGGCATGGTGTCGAATGCAACGCTCGGCACGACCACCTGCCGGCGGGTGACCTCGATCTTGTAAGTCGTCTTTTCCGACGGCCGGCGCACTTCCAGGACCACGCTGGTCCCTTCCTCGCCATCGAGCCTGGCCGGATCGGGTTTCTTCCCGTCGATGGTGAGGATCACATCCTTGGCGAACAGCTTCATGTACGCCGGGCTGTCGGGATAAACGTCCCGGATGACTAGCTGCTTGCCGTCGTAGGCCACGCTGATGCCGATGCCGACGAACTTGCCGGTCAGGTCGGCTTCGACCTCGGCCAGGCGGCGTGGCGACAGGTAGCCGGTATACTCGTCCAGGGCGTTGCAGGCACCGGAGATAAACTCGACGAGGACGGCGGTCGGCCGGGCCCCCAGCGCCCCCGCTGACAGCATGACGCTTTGCAGCTGGCTGCGGGCGTCGTCGGCCTTCTTGATGGCAGGGCGGGTGCCCTCCAACTGATCGCGCAGCGCTTGCAGCGCTTCGGGCTTCACGTCGGGCCGGATTTGCTCGCGCAGAAACGCCTCGTCCTCCAGGGCGAAACGCATCTCCTGCAGGCCATACTGGAACAGGTCGGCCAACCCCACCTTGGTGCCATCGAAGTAGCGTTTCTGCAGCTTGGTAAGCACATCGACGTAGACGTTCAAGGCATCCTTGGCATCGAGGTCGGCCGTCAGTTCCTGCGCGGGCTTATCGCGCAGCCGGCGGGCCTGTTGGACGCGGCGGAGGCAGAATTGATAGCCGTCGATCACTTCCCGCGGCGGGTTGCGGTCGGCCTTGCGGATTTGCTGGTACTTTTCCCAGGCCTTGATGTAGAGGGCGTAGTCGCCCTTCTCCTGGGCTTCCCTTTGATAGGACTGCGCATCGCCGAGGACTTTTTTCAGCTCCGGCGTCAAATCGGCAGCCCGCAGCGACGGCAGGACCAGCAAGGTCCCGACGATCGTTGCTCCCAGAGTCAATCCGAGCCGCCGCTTGCGCGTGTCCAAGGCACACCTCCGAGGGAGGGGCAGGATCATGGTGCTAATGGGCATCCCGCCCACCCACCACAACCATCCGAGTATAAAGGGCCATGCCGCCGCGGTCAAATCCCAGTTCGCGGTTTGTTACAGACGGTGCAGCCCGCGCCGCCCGTGCACCCCTCACGCCCCACAGGGATTGACGCTGGCGGCAGGGCAATGGTTTACTCCAGTTACCTAGTCGTTACACAGGTGGGGCCCAGGCATGATCGATCCGGTGCGTCAGGAGGTCCTCGCCGAGGCCCACACGCTGGTGGTGAAGGTCGGCACCAACGTGCTGGCTGGTGGCGATGGCACGCTCGATCCCGGGCGCATCCAGGCGCTGGCCGACGGTATCCAGCGGGTCCGCTCCTCGGGTCGCAAGGTCGCCCTGGTGTCGTCCGGCGCCATCGGGGCCGGCGTTGGCCGGCTCGGGCTCGGCAAACGCCCCACCGACCTGCGTCACCTGCAAGCCTGTGCCGCGGTCGGCCAAAGCTTCCTCATGCGGGCCTACGAGGAGTGCCTGTCAAGGGCCGGCATCCCCACGGCCCAGGTCCTGCTCACGGCGGGCGACTTCGACAACCGCACCCGCTACCTCAACGCCCGCAACACCATCAACACGCTGCTCGAATGGGACTGCCTGCCCATCATCAACGAGAACGATACGGTCAGCGTGGCGGAGATTCGCTTCGGCGATAACGACCACCTGGCCGCGATGGTGACGAATCTTTTGCGGGCACCCCTGCTCGTTTTGTTGACAAACGTCGAGGGCCTGTTTGCGACCGATCCGAAGGCCGATCCGGACGCAAAGGTTGTCACCACTGTGCCTTACATCGACAGCGATGTGCTGGGGATGGCCGGCAGCAGCCGCAGCGCCCTCGGCTCGGGGGGAATGGGAAGCAAACTGCGCGCCGCTCGCCTGGCCACGGCCGCCGGGGAATCGGTCATCATCGCCAATGGCTCCGACCCGGACATTCTCACCCGGATCATGGCCGCCGAGCCGGTGGGCACACTTTTCCTCCCCCACGGTGGAAGCCTGAAGTCGAAAAAGCGCTGGCTGGGATTCACCGCCCAGCCCAAGGGGAAGCTGGTGACCGATGCCGGCGCCCGCACGGCCGTCCAGCACCAGGGCCGCAGCCTGTTGCCTATCGGCGTCCTCACGGTCAGCGGGGGATTTCAGAAGGGCGATGTCGTGGCCCTGTGCGATGCCGAGGGACTGGAGTTTGCCCGCGGCCTGACCAATTACTCCGCGGACGATGCCCGCAAAATCTGCGGCCTGCGGACCGAGCAGGTGGCCGAGGTCCTCGGTGCCCTGCCCTATGAGGAGGTCGTGCATCGCGATAACCTAGTGGTGATCGTGTGAAGGCCGATTGGGAGGCCCTTCGCGAGACACATCATCCCGCCGTCGTGCTATCATCGGTCCCATGGCTCGCCAGCCATCCGACGCCTGGTCCCTCACCGCCCGCTGGGTCTTCCCGGTGGACGGCCCGCCCATCGAGCGCGGCGTGGTGACCATCCTCGGCGACCGCATCTACGCGGTGGAGCCGCATGGCAAGCGCACCGCCGACCTCGACCTCGGCAACGCCGCGATGCTCCCGGGCCTGGTCAATGCGCACACCCATCTCGATTTGTCCGGCCTCCGCAGCCAGTGTCGGCCGTCGCCCGATTTTGTCGGCTGGCTGCGGCAGGTGATCGCGCATCGACGCTCTGTCACCCCGGAGCAGACGCAGGCCGATATTCGGACCGGCCTCGGCGAGTGCCTGCGATTCGGGACGACGCTGGTGGGTGACATTGCGGCGGGTGGAGCGAGTTGGGACGCGCTGGCGGAAGCGCGGATCCGGGCGGTGGTCTACTTCGAACTGCTCGGGTTGACCAGGGAACGCTCGGTCACGGCGTGGGAAGCCTGGGAGTGGTGGCATCGAGCGCTGCCGGTATTGCCCAACTGCCGCCCCGGCGTGAGTCCCCACGCTCCCTATAGCGCTCGCTGGGGATTATTCCTCGGCGTGGCGACATTGATCCGTATTCCCATTGCCACCCACCTGGCCGAATCACGCGCCGAACTCATGCTCCTTGGCGACCGCTGTGGACCGCTTGTCGACTTCCTCAGGCAGCTGGGTGCGTGGGATTCAGCCGCTCCCGCCGAGAGTCCGGAACGCATCCTGGAATTGATGAAGGGCGTCAATCCCGTTGTCTTCGCTCACGGGAATTACCTGCGGACGGATCATCCCATTCCTTGCAACGGCACCATCGTCTACTGCCCCCGCACGCACGCCGCTTTCGGCCATCCACCGCACCCCTTCCAGGATTTCCTCAGCCGGGGCGTGCGTGTTGCGCTCGGCACCGATAGCCTGGCCTCCAACCCCGATCTCGACATCCTCGCCGAGGCACGCTTTGTCCACGCTCGTCATCCCGATGCGCCCAGCGTGGCCCTTCTCTGGATGGCCACGCTCAGCGGCGCCGAGGCGCTCGGCTGGGACGACACCACGGGCAGCCTGACCCCGGACAAGTCCGCCGACCTGGTTGTCCTGCCGCTGCCCGATGAGGAGCCAGAGGACCCGCATCGCCTGATCTTCGAGTCGGATCGCGCCGTCAGCCGCGTCCTGTTCCGCGGCCAGTGGCGGGAGCTATTGATAACTGCGCAGCGAGAGCGACGCGTCGGAGCCCGAAGCGTGAGCGAGAGGGGCTGACCCGAAACCCTCGCTCACGCTTCCGGCTCTGACGCGGGGCGCTGGCTGCGCAGTTGTCAATAGTGCATGATCCACCGCCCTGTTGTTCGACCCCGCCCCCGCCGCGGCACGTCGCTTGCACCTGCAACTCTATCGGGGGGTTCCATTTCCCGTCATCCGCCCGGACCGAGGAGAGAGTTGCCATGAAAGACACGCAAATCAGTCTGCCGGAACTGGGCCTGGTCGCCGGCACACGGGCGGCGCTGGGGGCCGGATTGGGCCTGTTGCTGGCCGATCGCCTGGCGCCAGAGCAGCGGCGGGCGATCGGCTGGACGTTGATGATCGTCGGCCTGGTCAGCACGATCCCGCTGGCGCTCGAACTCTTCGGCACGGGCCGCCAGATCGAGGCGGGGGTCGAACCAAGCCGCGGCGACAGCATGCAGGAGACGGCGAGCCAACTCGGAGATGAGGTCGTGGTCCTGGCCGAATTCTGAACGGGGCCTCAGGCCCCGCTCGCCCGTCGATCCCTTGGCTCCCCAGGCGGTCTGGCATAGGCTGCGAGAGGGGGGAGACCGACCATGCTGTCCACGCCGCCGACGCCGTTGATCCGCCTGTGGAACCTCTTCCCCGAGCACCAGGTCCACGCCAAGTGCGAATTCGCCGCCCCGTCGGGGTGTTTCAAGATCCGCGGCGCCGTCCATCTGCTGACCCGCCTGAGTCGGACAACGTCGACCCGGTTACTGGTGGTGCCGTCGATGGGGAACACGGCCCTGGGCGCCGCCGTCGCCGCCCGCGAGTTCGGCTTCCGCATGGTCGGCGTGGTGCCGGAAACCATCGGCCGGGCCAAGGACGAAAAACTGCAAGCGCTCGGCGTGGAACTGGTCAAGATCGGCGGCGGCGGCACCGCCCTTCTGCAACGCGCCACCCAGATCGCCCAGGAACGTGACGGCTATTTCGTCCACCCTCATCTCGACCCTCTCTGGACCGACGGCTACCAGTCGCTGCTGGAAGAGGTCTTGCACGGCCTGCCCGGCTGCCGCTCGCTGGTTTTTCCGGTCGGCGGCGGCGGCCTGCTCATGGGCCTGACCGCGTATCTGCGGACTCATCCGGGCAACCTGACCCTGGTCGGATGCGAGGCGTACAACGCACCGACCTATGCGGCCTACCACCATCCCCGCGCCCCAACTATCGCCGACGGCCTGATCCTGGAGGTGCCTCATCCCGCGGTGCAGGAGCGAATCGCGCAGGCCGGGGTCGCCATCCGCCTGGTAAGCGATGCGGCCATCCAGTCGGCAATGGCCGATCTCTACACCGGCCAGGCCCTGCTGGTGGAGCCCTCCAGTGCCATCACGGTCGCGTTCGTCCGGGCGCATGGCGACGAGTTGCCAGACCCAACGTGCGTGATCCTCACCGGCGAGAACATCGCCCGAGACGATTTCTATCGGCTGATCGGAACGGGCGCTAGCCGTGATTCGGCGGGACCGTCGCAGTGAGGGCGGGGACCGGGGCGCGGGCTCGCGTGGGGCGGCTCGGACCGGTCCATTCAGGAACCGCCGCTCGCACAGGCGGAAAAAGACCCAGGCGAGGAAGATCGAGGCCGCCACCGCGGCCGGCACAGTCACCAGGACCGTGGCCGTGTCGCCGCGAACCCCGAGCAAGTAAAGACCGTGCCCGACGGCCTTGCAGATGGGCCAGTGAACGAGATAAAGGCTGTAGCAGATGTGCCCGCAGAAGAGGAGTGGCCGGGCCAGTCGCGCCGAGGCCAACTGCCGGTCCCACCGCTGAAGCCCGGAAAGCAACAGGGCAAAGGCACAGGCCACCACGCCCCCGGCCGCCACGGTGCTGTGGGCATGAGACCAGGGGAAGCCGCGGCGGGCGAAGTACACCAGGCCGGCGAGCAGCAGCAGGTTGGCGGCCCACGTCTGCCAGCCACGGGCGTAGTTGACGCTGTAATAGAGGAGGATGCCGGCGGCGAAATGGAGCCAGTAACCGTCGAAGAAGAAACCGTCGATGGGGGCCCGGCGCGTGACGATCGCGCCCAGCGCCGCGGTCAGAACGGTGACAACCGCCGCCCCCAGGAAGAACCGCCGTGGAGCCAGCACCAGCAGCAGGCCGACCACCGCGTAGAATTGCTCTTCGTAGCACAACGTCCAGGCCATCGCGTTGAAGTAGCGGAGCGGCGAACCGCCCAGGTGGTGGCGCCACGATTCGGTCAGCGTCAGGTTGCCCACGAGCTGGCCGGGGCTGAATAGTGTGGGTGGACTGATCCCCGCGTAGTCGTCGGCCAGCCACTTCGGCTCTATCCACTCGAGGGCAATGACGAAAATCGCGAGCAGGACGAGCAGCACCCAGTAGGGGGGATAGATGCGGCGAAATCGGCGCGTGAAATAGGTGACCAGGGCCCGCGGCCGGCGGCGCGTGGAGTCGGCGGTCGCGGAGATGCAGTAGCCGCTGATGACGAAAAAGAGCGGCACGCCGATCCAGAAGCGGGTCGTCGCCGCCACAAACCAGGAGGCCGGATTCGCAGCGACCGCCGCGCCGCTCTCCGCCTGCCGGTACGCCGGGGCATAAAGAGTGGCGTGATGGAGAACAACGAGCAGGCAGGCCACGCCACGCCACAGGTCGAGTGAGGCATAGCGCGGCGACCGGGGCGCGGCGAGCGAAGCGGCAGCGGAACCCATGAGACTCTCGTAGCGTCAGGCGAACGGCAAGGCGGGTCAGTAGAGTGTAAATCAGAGCAACGAGGCCGTCCAGTTTTGGTGGGGTGCTGCCATGCTCAAGCTAGTTCCGTTTCTATTCCTGATCCTCCTGCTGTTACCTGCGATGGTCGAGGCGGAGCGGCACACGCCGCAGCCTTATCGGGCCGGGCGATCCGTGGTTTTCGCCCCGCACGGCATGGTGGCCACCAGTCATCCGCTGGCGGCCCAGGTCGGCCTGGACGTCCTGAAACAGGGCGGCAACGCGGTCGATGCCGCCATCGCCGCCAACGCCGCCCTGGGCCTGATGGAGCCGATGTAGCTGCGGCATCGGCGGCGACCTGTACGCCCTCGTCTGGGACGCCAAGACTGAGAAGCTGCACGGCCTCAACGCCAGCGGCCGCTCGCCCTATGCCGCCACCCGTGACTATTTCGCCGGCAAGGGGCTGAAGGAAATCCCGGACGACCGGCCCGCTGAGCTGGTCGGTGCCCGGCTGCGTGGACGGCTGGGCGGAGCTGCACAAGCGATTCGGCACGCCTGCCGCTGGCCAAGCTGCTGGAGCCGAGCATCCACTACGCCGAGGATGGCTTCCCGGTCACCGAGGTGATTGCCGGCTCCTGGCACGCCGCCGAGAAACGCCTGGCCGAGCACCCCGAGGCTGCCCACACGTACCTGATCGACGGCCACGCCCCCAACGCCGGCGAGTTTTCAAGAATCCCGGCCTGGCGAAGAGCTACCGCGCCATCGCCCGCGATGGCCGCGATGCCTTCTACAAGGGCGACATCGCCCGCGAGCATCGTCGCCTTCTCGGACAAGCAGGGCGGCCTGTTCGCCCTGAAGGACTTCGAGGACACACGATCGACCTGGGTCGATCCGGTCAGCACCACGCTACCGCGGCTACGATGTCTGGGAGATTCCGCCGCCGGGGCAGGGGATCGCCGTCTTGCAGATGCTGAACATCCTGGAAGGGTACGACCTGAAGAAGATGGGCCCGGAGTCAGCCGACTACTGGCACCTGCTCATCGAGGCGAAGAAGCTGGCCTACGCCGATCGCGCCCGCTACTACGCCGATCCGGCTTTCGCCAAGCGTGCCCACCGCCGAGCTGATCTCCAAGAACTATGCCGACGAACGCCGCAAGCTGATCGACGCTCGACCAGCGCCCTGACCCAGGTGCCCGCCGGCGACCCGAAGCTGGGCGCAGCGACACCGTCTACCTGTGCGTGGTCGATAAGGATCGCAATTGCGTCTCGTTGATCCAGAGCAACTACTTTGGGCTTCGGCTCGGGCTTGGTGCCGGGCGACCTGGGCTTCGCCCTGCAAAACCGCGGCACTCTGTTCGCGCTCGATCGCCGAGCACGCCAATCGCCTGGAGCCGCACAAGCGGCCGTTCCACACGATCATCCCGGCGCTGGTGACGAAGGACGGCAAGCCGTGGTTCGTGTTCGGCGTCATGGGCGGCGACATGCAGCCGCAGGGGCAGGTCGAGGTGCTGGTCAACCTCATCGACTTCGGCATGAACGTGCAGGAAGCCGGCGAGGCGCCGCGCATCGAGCACATCGGCTCGGCAACCCCAACGGGCCGCCGGGAGGCCAAGGGCGGCGGCACGGTCCACGCCGAGGACGGTATCAGCAAGGAGATCATCGAGGGCCTGGAGCGCCGCGGCCATCACGTCGTGCCCACCAAGCGCAACGGCGGCGGCTACCAGGGCATCCTCATCGATCCCCGGACCGGAATGCTGCACGGTGGTTCCGAGGCCCGAAAAGATGGCTGCGCGGCGGGGTACTGAGACTCCGCCTTCCCGAGGCGCGGGCGGCGGTTAAACGCTCAAATGCGGTTGTCAACCCGGGGCGCCAGGGGCTACAGTGGTAAATGGATCCCGGCGCCGGCGCTGGGCCGTTTCCCATCTGCGCTACTCCGGAACACACCGTGAGCCAGTACACTCAGGTTCCGTGCCCCAACTGCCAGCGCAGGCCTGCGCGTGCGGAAGGAATACAGCGGCAAGGTCATCGCCTGCAAGTACTGCGAGCACGCCTTTCACCCGAAGCTCCCCGTACCGTGCCCCAACTGCGGCGAGACGCTGCATGTGCGCATCGGCTACCTGGGGCAGCGCATCAAGTGCAAGCACTGCGACTGGGCATTTCGGGCGCCCCGGGCCGAGGATGCAGCCGCCGAGGCCCATCCGGATACCGACCCGGCCCTCGCCGCAGCCCTGCAGGTGGCCCGGCTGGAAGTCGCTGCCCTGGAGGTCCAGGCCCAGAAGCTCCGCACCGACCTGAACGCCAGCACCGGCGATCATCACGCCACCCGCGAGGAACTCCGGCGGGCAACCGACGAGGCGACCGCACTGCGGGCCCGGACCGAGGAGTTGCAACAGCAGCTCGAACAGTCGCGGATCGACCTGGCGCAGGCCTCGGAGCTACGCCAGGAGCTGGACGCGGCCCGCAGCAGCTCGCAGCTTCTGAACGCGCGGACCGAAGAGCTGCTGGAGCGGGCCCGGGAGGTCGAGCGGCTGCGCGAACAGCTCAGCGCGGGCCAGGCTGAATTCCAGCAGGTGCATGCCGAACTCCTGGCCGCCGCTGACCGCAGTCGGGCCGAGGCCGAGGCTACCCGCGCCGAGCTGGCCGCCCTTCAGGGGCAGATGGCTACCCTGGTGCCCGGCCACGAACAGCACCTGGCCCGCCTGACCGGCGAACTGGACGGCCTGCGTGCCACCCACGAACAGACCGCGGCCAACCGGGACGAACTGCTGCATTCGACCGACGCGCTTCGTGCCCGCCTGGCCGATGTCGAGAAGGACCTTCAGGAGACTGTCGAACGGCATACTGCTTCACTGGAGGAAAGTCATGCCCGCGGGGAAGCCGAACGCCAGGCCCTGCACGCGGACTGGGAGGCTCGCCATCGGGCCGCGGTCGAGGAGCACGCGCAAGAACTGAGGGCGGCCCAGGCCCAGCTGGCGGACCAGCGCCAGCTCTGGGACGAGCATGACGCCGCGGCCCGGCAGCAGATCGAACAAGCCCGGGCTGAGCTGACACAGACTCGTCGCCAGTGGGAGGCTCGCCATCAGGAGACGGTGGCGGAACACACCCGCCGCCTGGCCGACGAACAAACCCGCGCTGCTGCTGCCCTGCACGACTGGGAAACTCGACACGCCCAGGCCGAGAGCCAGTTGTTGGCCGAACGGGCGGCCCTGCAGGCGGAGGTCGAGGGCGCCCACCGCGACTGGGAGCGACGGCATCGGGAGGCGTCGCAAGAACGCGAGCAGCGGCTGGCCGGCGAACAGGACCGCGCCGCCCGCGCCTTGCAGGAATGGGAGACACGCCACGCCGAGACGGAACGCCGGCGAGAGGCCGAACGGTCGGCCTTGCAGAGACACATTGACCAGCTGCGCGCCGAAGCCGAGACGCTCCGCCAAGAGGGGGAGGCCCACCGGGCTCGTCACGAGGAGGCCCAGGAGCACGCCGCCGCCGAAAAACAGACGCTGCAGGAACAGCTACTGGCCCTGGAGGCCGCACAAGAGGCGGACCGTGTGGAGCAGCAGCGGCTTCAGGCCGAGTTGACAGCGACGCGACAGGACTTCACGGACGAGCTGAGCCGCCTCCGTCAAGAAGCGGACGGTCACCGCCGCGAGGCGGAGGAACTGCGTGCGGAGCGCGACCGCCTGGCGGCTCACGGCACCCAGGCCGAGGCCGCCGCGACCGGCCTGGCCGCACAGCTCGAAGCGGCCCACACGGAAGCACAGCGCCAGCACCAGGAGCGAGAGGCGCTGCGCAGCGACCTGGAAACCGCTCGCGCCGAGGCCGACGCGGCCAGTGAGCGTGCGGCCCATGCCATCGAGCACCAGGCCCGTTTGGCCGCCGGGCAGGCCGACTGGCAAGAACAGCTCGAGGCCGTCCGCCGCGAGCACGATAAAGAGCGAACCGGTCTGCGGTCCGAGCTGGATCAGCTACGCCAGCAACGCGACGAAGCCCAGACCCGTGCTGCCGACCTGGCGGGCGACATGGAGCGCCTGATCGCGGCGCGGGACGACACAACCGCGGCCCATGCCGAGTCCACACGATTGGTCGAGGCGGGCCGGGCCGAGATCGAGCGTCTTCAGCAGGAAAAGGCCGGCCTGAGCGCGGAACAGCAGCGGCTCCATGCCGCGCACCGAGAAACTCAGCAACAGATCACCGTACTCCGCCAGGAGCGGGCTCAAGAACGAGCGGCCTTGATCGCTCAGGTCGAAGCGCTCCAGCAGCAGGCGGCCGTCCTGACTCACGACCGCGATGATGCGCTGGCCGGCTGGGATGTCGCCGCCCGCTTTGTCCGGGAAACCGAAGACCGGGCCCGCACAGAGATCGCCAGCCTGGCCGCGGCGCTGGAGCAATTGCAGCGCGACCATGTGGCCCAGGTCCAGCAAGGCGGCGAATCGGTCCAGCGGGCCACCCAGTTGCAGGCCGAGCTGGAGGCCGCGCGGGCCGAGGCCGCAACCTTGCGCGAGCAGGCCGCCGCGACGACGGCCCAGCAACGCGAGGCATCGGAACAAGTCGATGCCGTCCGCCAACAGTATGAAGACCAATTGGCCGCCCTCCGCGCCGAGATCGATCGCCTGAAGAGCGAACGCGCGCGGGTGGGAGCCATTGCGGATGTCAATGTCACCGCCCGCGAGGAGGAGATCGTCAGGCTTCGCGGCGAAACCGCCTTGCAGGTGGAGGCCCTGGAGCGTGCGCGGCAGCAGCAAGAGACATTGACCCGCGAGGTGGAGCGACTGCGGGCCGAACTCGCCGCCGAACAGCAGCGGACCGTCACGGACAACGGGCAGCACGACCAACTCGCCGCGGAGCTGGAGCGCCTGCGCCAGGAAGCCGCAACCTTGCGCGGCGAGCGCGATCGCCTGATCGCAGGGGCCAGACCGACGCATGGCGAGGTGGGACGGCGCTTCGATGACGTGGCGGCGAAGGTGGACGCGCTGCGGACCGACCTGGGTCGACTCCAGGAGAACCTGGCCAAGGGAAGGACCGGTGAAGACGAGAAGGTCGGTGTCCTCGGCCGACTGCTGGGCCGCACGCCCGAGCCACGTCTTCTGCCTGCCGATCCCGCCGGCCTGGGCCGCCGTCTCGACGGCCTGCGCGTGGAAGTCGCCGTCGAGCGCGAGCGTGCCCTGCGCAGCGTCACCGAAATGGCCAAGGCGGACCTGGAGCGCCAGCTGGCCGACGCCCTGGCCAAGCTCCGCGCCGCCGCGGAGCGTGAGGCACGATTCATGCCCGGCGGCGGCGTGATCCCCCTGTCGTATGGGAATAGCGTCACGGCCCCGCCCGACGACCGCGCCTTCCTGGATCCTCCCAGGCCCTCGGCCCGCCCCAGCCTGCCGGCGCGGCCCCGTCCGGGCTGAGGATCACCTTTGAGCAGCGGATGATGGGACGCTCCGCGCCACTTCCTGCTTGCACCTTTCCCCCTCATTCTCGATAATCCACTCAGAATCGCGAAGAGCGTTCGGAAACAATCAGCCCGATGCTCGCGCCGTTGTGGCACGGTCTCCTGACCGTGCCACCCGACCTGACCGAAGGTCTCACGAAATCCGCGATGGATGCGTGGAGACCTTCGGTCGCCGAAGTGGCACGGTCAGGAGACCGTGCCACAACGAGTGTCTCTGTGGTTCAATTCATCCGAACGCTCTAACCATCGCCTCCTGCGGCACGGGACCGGCGCGCGAAGGCGGCGGGCGAGCGGATGTCTCGACCCGTCGGCGCCTTCGGGCCCCATCGCTCGGAAAGGATTGTCCCCATGAGGCACGTGCGCACCTGGTCGGTGCTGCTGGCTTTCCTTGGCAGCGGAACGGTGGCCCGAGCCCAGGTGGTGCTGTTCCCGGCTCCCTATGTGGGCAACAGCTACGGCATCGGCCTGAGCTTGCACGGGCGGCATTCGAGGGTTGCGGCCTACGTCTCGGGCGGCACCGGCTACTACACCAGTTCCGGCTTCGGCTATCCCTATTTTCCGGGGAGCGCGAGCCGCCTGACCATCGTGCAGGTCTACAATCCACCGCCACTCGTTATCGGGGCAGTTCGCGAGGGCGTGGCCGATCAACAGCCGATCCCCCGTCCGCGAGCCCAAGTCGAGGAGGTAGAACCGCCCGAGGAGAAGCCGTTGCCCGGCGCGGCGGCGGGCGGGTTCCGCCCGGTTCGGCCTCAGGACCGCGCCGACGCACAAAAGCCCGTGCCCCCCCCGCCCAAGCCGCCAATGGCGCCGAAGGACAAGCCGAAGGAAGTGGCACCCGATATGCCGCGTCCGCCGCAGCCCGAGGCTGATCCACGGGCCGAAAAGCGCCCGCCTGATCGCTCTGGGAAAGGATGCCTTCGCCGCCGCGGAATATGGCCGCGCCGGGCAGCGCTTCCGCCAGGCGACCCGGGTCGATCCTCTCAATGCCCGGGCCCAGTTCCTGTTGGCCCAGGCCGAGGTGGCGCTGGGCAAATACGATCAGGCCGTCGAGGCGATTCAGGTGGGGCTCCAAATCGACCCCGACTGGCCGACGGCCAACTTCCGGCCGGTCAAGCTGTACGATGGAAACATCGCCGACTGGCCCGCCCATCTCGAGCGACTCGCCGATGCCCTGACCCGCCACCCGGACGATCCCGTTTTGCTCTTCCTGAATGCCTACGAATTGTGGTTTGATGGCCGCCAGGACGACGCCCGGGCGCTATTCCAGCGAGCGGCCGCCATCGGTCCCTACAAGGGCCTGAGCGAGCGGTTCTTGCTGGCGCGGCCGGATAAACCCGCGATTTGAGGCAGGCGAGCGGGGGGCGTAAGCCCCCCGGTGATGTCACCGGGGGGCGCAAGGCCCCCCGGTGACATCACCGGGGGGCTTACGCCCCCCGCTCGCCAAATGGTTGGACTATGCTTCTACTGAGCTGCACCCGCCTGACGCGCGGCTTCGATGAGGACCCCCTCTTCATCGATGTCGGGTTCGAGTTGCATGCCGGCGAGCGTGTCGGGCTGGTTGGCCCCAACGGTGCCGGCAAGACCACGCTGATGCGCCTCCTGGCCGGTCTCGATCAGCCCGACGACGGCGAGACTCGGCGGCACGCCGGCGCCCGTGTCGGCCTGTTGCAGCAGCACCCCGACATCGACGGCAGCCACACACTCTTCGCCGAGGCTCGCAGCGCCCTCGAAGAGCTTGTCGCCGCTCACGACGACATGGTCCGCACCGCCGAGGCCCTTGCCCGCGCCACCGACGATGCCCAGCGCACAGTCCTGGCGGCTCGCTACGACCGTTTGAACGAGCTGCTTCGCCATCACGACGCCTACAACGTCGATCATCACGTCGAGGAGGTCCTCGACGGCCTGGGCTTTGGGAAGGAGGACTATCATCGCCCCGTGGCCACCTTCAGCGGCGGGCAGCAGCGCCGGCTACTGTTGGCCAAGATGCTCCTCTCCGCACCCGATGTCATGCTGCTCGACGAGCCGAGCAACCATCTCGATATCGATGCCACGCGTTGGCTGGAGGACTACCTCGTCCGCCAGCCCGAGGCGATGCTCATCGTCAGCCACGATCGCTATTTCCTCAACCGCGTGCTGACCAAGGTCTTCGAGCTGCACAACCGGCGGATCGCTGCCTTTCCCGGCAACTACGCTGCCTACTGGCGACAGCGGCAGGAACGCCACGAACGCGAACTGAAGGAGTGGGAAGCGCAGCAGGAATACATCGCCAAGCAAGAGGAGTACATCCGCCGCGTCCACTACGGGCAACTCGCCAAACAGGCGCAATTGCGCCAGAAGGCGCTGGACCGAATGGAGCGGATCGAACGGCCCACCCTAATTGCGGCGCCGCACATGCACTTCGGCGACGTCCGCCGGGCCGGCGACGTTGTCCTGGAAGCATCCGACCTGGGCAAGTCGTTCGACAAGCCGCTGTTTCAGGGATTGAACTTCCAGCTCCAGCGCGGCAAGCGCCTGGGTATCCTGGGGCCCAACGGCAGCGGCAAGACAACGCTCCTGCGCATCCTGATGGGCGACGAGGAACCAACGGCCGGCGAGGTGAAGCGCGGCCACCTGATCGAGTTCGGCTATCTCGATCAGCATCTGAAGGCCCTCCCCGACGAGTTGCCGGTCATCAAGGCGGTCTGGCCGGACCCGGACCCGGAGATCGACGAACCGCGCATGCGCAGCCTGCTGGGGCGCTTCGGCCTGTCGGGCGACCAGGTCTATCAGCCGGTCGGCAAGCTATCCGGCGGCGAGCGCAGTCGGGCGGCCCTGGCCCGGCTGGTGGCCCTGGGCGTCAACGTCCTGATTCTGGACGAGCCGACCAACCACCTCGACATCTGGGCCTGCGACGCCCTGGAGCACGCCCTCCTGGAGTTTGAGGGAACGGTCCTCGTCGTTAGCCACGATCGCTACTTCCTTAACCGCGTCGTCGATCTGCTGATCGTGTTGGGCAACGGTCGGGCCCAGGTCATCCACGGCAATTACGACACCTACGAGCGCATGCGGGCCCTGCAGACCGAACAGAGCCCGCAGCGTCAGCGAGGGGAGGAGAAGAAGGACTCGGCGAGGCCGTCCTCGCGGCCAACCAAGCGCAAGCGCCGCTTCCCGTACCGCAAGACCGAGGAGATTGAGGGCGATATTGCGGCCACCGAGACGCGGCTGCGCGAGCTGGAACAGCAGATGGCCTCGCCGGAACTGTACCGCGATGGCGACAAGGTCAAGGAGACAACCCGGGCTTTCGAAGAGGTGAAAGCACAACTGGTGCAGCTCTACGAGCACTGGGAAGAGGCGGTGGAGTTGAATTGATTTCCCCCCCGACGATCACGATCATTCCACCAGCCCCGCGCGCAGCGACGGGCTGGTTTCATGCCAATTCCACCGTCCATGACCACAATTTCGATTCCTGAGTTCTGTCTCGTCGCCCTCATCGGCCCTTCCGGCTCCGGCAAATCCACCTTTGCGCAGGCGCTTCAAGCCGACCGAGGTCCTTTCCTCCGACTTCTTCCGCGCGTTACTGTCCGACGACGAAATGGACCAGTCGGTCAGCAAGGACGCCTTCGACCTCCTTTACCTGGTTGCGGGCAAGCGGCTGGCGGGGGGCCGGCTTACCGTCCTGGATGCCACTCACGTCAGCGCCGAAGGGCGCCAGGCCGTGCTCGACCTGGCACGAAAGCATCACGTTTGGGCCATCGCCATCGTTCTGAACGTGCCCGAGGCGGTGTGCCTGGCGCACAATGCCCTGCGTCCCGGTCACGACGTGCCGGCGTCGGTGATCCATGCGCAGTACGAGCAGTTCGGGCAGGCGCTTCGGCACCTGGGGCAGGAAGGATTCGCCCAGGTGGTCGTTCTCAATTCACCCCAGGAAATCGAGGCCGCCACCATCGTGCGCCGGCCGTTGCCGTGCACCGACACGGCGGAGTTCCTCCCCAGCGGCCCGCATTAGTTTGGCAGGGGGGGTAGGCGTCTTACTTGCGGGTGGAGTGTTTCTGCGCCCGCCTCTGTCCTCGCATCCTTGCAATCGTTGCACGCGCTGCATGCAATGCATGCAACGATTGCAAGAGTGCAACGGTGCAGCTGATTCGTTGCATCATTGCAGTCGTTGCATGCAATGCATGCAATGCAGGGCTGAAAGGCTGGCTGCAACGATGCAACGATGCAACGCCGACGGGCTGCCCGGTCCATGTAGCCTCCCCGTTCGTCGAACCGCCATCGTTCCACCCACTTTCAAGCTGCTCACCCTGGCAGCGGTCCAAGACGAGTTCTCCTTTGCAGTGGGGCTCTCGGCCTGTTACCATGCATGGTGTTGCCGGTTGTCCTCTCCTAGCCCGGCCGCCCGAGCGGAGGTGACCCATGATCCGCATTCGCAAGATCCTCTATCCCACGGACTTTTCACCGTACTCGAATCAGGCGTATTTTCACGCCGTGGCCCTGGCCGAGAGCCACGGCGCCAGCCTGACGATCCTGTATGTCTACCCCGGCGGTTTCGGCGCTCCCGAGACGGCCGGAGACGGCGAGGATCGTGCCTACTGGCAGGAGCAGCTCGAACAGATTCGTCCGGTGAACGAACACATCCTGACGCACCACGTGCTGCTTGAGGGCGAGCCGGCGGCCGAAATCGTCGATTTCGCGCGCGATGCCACCATCGACCTGATCGTGATGGGGACGCACGGGCGAACCGGCCTGGAGCGCTTGTTGATGGGCAGCGTCGCCGAGAAAGTGATGCGCGAGGCGCCCTGCTCGGTCCTGGTGGTGAAGTTGCCGAAGGGAGTCCCGGTGCCCGAGCCGCATCGGGTGGCGGTAGTCGCCGTGTAAGAAGTTGGCGAGCCGGGAGCGTGAGCGACCGGAGGTCTCCCGGTGACCTCCGGTCGCTCACGCTCCCGGCTCGCCGAAACCCTATTCATCTAGTCCGGGGTAGGGGACTGCGTCGCTGCGGCCCAGGACGCTGTCGCGCGGTCCGCGGCCGGCGGCCACCCGCTGGTCGGCGTTGACGAAGATGTCGTCGTTGTCGATGCCGGCGTTACGAGTGGTCATCCACTGCACCGATCCATCGATGAAGAGCACGTGTTGGCCGCGTCCCTCGTGGTTCGGGCTATTGCCCGGTCCCACGTCGTTGGCGGCCTCGCAGCTGGGAGCGTCGGACATGATTGGCGTGCGGCCGTCGAGTGCCCGCGTCAGGCCCCGATGCTCGCCGGTGATTTCGTCGCGATAGCCCAGCGAGTAGGCATAGCATCCTGCCAGGTTCCGCGCGATCGTGCGAAACTCGTCCGGTTGCGTGCGGCGCAGCTCGTCCAGCTGCGCGAAGGTTACGTGGGTGGCCGGTTGCGGTGGGCTCCCGGGGCAGCTGACGCTCAGGTCCGCCGGCAAGAGGCCGGCTTCGTTGAGGGCGGGAATAAAGCTGCCGGCAAAATTGCGCGGCGGCTGCGACTCGACCTGGGGGAAGCGACCCTCGTGCTGGTCGGCATAGACGGCGAGGGCGCGTTGGAACTGTAGCAAGTTGTTCTGGCACTCGGCGATATGGCGGCGGTCGGCAAAGCGGGCCAGTAACGGGAGGCCTAGCCCACCGACCAGCACCAGCAGGCAAGCCGCCACGAGCACGTCCGCCCGGCGCCACCAGGTCGCCCGAGGAGCCGGCGAGGAGCGTGCCACCGGAGGCGGAGCGATCGGCAGGGTACGGCATTTGTGTTCGGCCACGCGAGCCAGGCAGCGAATCCAGAGCCCAGCAGGCGGCTCGGCGCTGAGTGAGTCCCGCGCCAGCAAATCGAGGCGCTGGCGCAAATGCTCCAGGCGCTTCTGGGCCTCGGGGTGCTCGCGCAGATGCTTCTCGACGTCACGCTGTTCGTCGGCATCGAGGGCTTTCAGCAAATAGCCGACCAGGTTCTCGTCCATAGGCGTTAGACTTCGTAAAGGGAAGGCGTCTCGCTCCACGCCTCTTGCAACTTGACCAGGGCTGCGTGCAGGCGCGACTTCACGGTACCGACCGGGATGCCGAGGATGTCCGCGATCTCGCGGTACTTCAACCCCTGGTAGTAAGCCAGGAGGAGCACTTGACGCAGGAAGTCGGGCAGGCGATCGACCGAGGCGCGGATCTTCTCGCGTCGCTCCTGCGCCTGGGCCGCTTCGAGGGGTCCCAGACCATCGCTCTCCAGCGTTTCGACGAGACTGCTTAGCTCGCCGTCGGCCAGTTCTTCGCGCTGCTGATCGAGGCTGAGGGCCTGGTGGCGGCCATTGCGGCGGAGGGCGTCGATGGCCTGGTTGGTAGCAATGGTGTACAGCCAGGGACGCACCGGCCGGCCGGCCTCGTACTGGCCGCTCTTCACGTACACCTGCAAAAAGGTGTTCTGAAACACGTCGTCGGCCAGGCTGGCGTCGCCGAGGTAGCGCCGCAGATACCCGTAAAGCTCACGCTCATAGCGTCGGACGAGCGTGCCAAACGCCTCCGTCTGCCCCTTGCAGAACCGGGTCAGCAGTTCCTCATCGGAACAGAGGGTGAAGGTGTCAGGTAGCTCCACGGTCTCCCTGCGCTCTTCTACGTTCAGCGGGGGCATGGGGTTCGGCCCGGGCGGATCGGTGTTGAAACAATACCCCATGTGACCGGAAATGAGCCGCCCTGTCAAGCGGGGTAAGCTGCAAAAACGGCGAGCGGCGCGGCGTAAGCCCGCCGGTGTGGGCACACCGGCGGGCTTACGCCGCGCCGCTCGCCGAGACTGTCTCTATTTCTCGGCTGTGAGGTCGTCGGCCAGGCGGGCCAGGGCCTCGTGGGTCAGCGCAAACAAAACCTGCTCGCGGCGTGCGGGGGCCGCCAGCGTACCGCGGAAGCGCCGGACCGACGCCAGGCCGCGGCCCTTCAGGTGGACCTCGTAGTAGAACCGCTCCTCGCCCTTCGCCGCCGGCGTGTCGCTGCGCAGGATGGCTTCGTCGCGCTCGGCATCGACCTCCACCACCTTCAGTGTTTCCAGCAGTCCGCGGGAGCGGGCGGCAATGCGCTCGGCCCAGGCGCGCAGGGCAACGACATCGCCGCCCGGCCGCGGCGCGGCGCGGCGCACAGTCATTTCCCACGCCAGGCAGCCCAGTTCGTCGGCGCGGTCGGCGGTGAGCGTCAGGCTCCAGCCGGTGCCCTCGTCGGGCAGGGCGAGGGTCTGCCGGCCGCTGCCGGGCCGCCATTCAGCGAGTTTTGCCAGCAGCGTTTCGTTTAGCGTCATCGGCGTCGCCTCCGCTCTTGGAACTATGTTCGCTGCCGTCGAAGGAAAGCGTGGTGGCCTTGGCCTCGACGACCGTTTGCAAATGGACCGGCCGGCTCCAGAGAAACTGCAAGTTGGCCAGCGTGTCCTTCGCCTGGTCCTGGCGCAGGTCGACGCCGTTGTGCTCGTGCTTGAGCAAGAGTTCGCCGCGGTTGCGGTAGTTGCCGTCCACGACGTAAATCCACGGCTTGCCGAAGTTGGTCAGGCTGAACAGCAGCCGCTGCTTGATCTTCTCGAACTCGCGCGACTCGATGACGTACTGCTCCGCCTGGTCCTGGAAGGCGAAGCTGAACATCTTGTGCTCGCGGCAGAACTCCGGCGTCAGGAACGTATCGATGAAGGTAATATCGTTGTGAACGCGGCGCACCTCGAAGATTTTCTGCCGTCCCAGCCCTAATTGTCGGTCCCAGGCGCGGCGCTTGTCCAGGTCGTCGCACTCGTCGTACTCCTTGCCGAACTTCCCGGTGTTCCAGCGGTGCTCGATGTCGCGGAAAAGCTCGATGCCCAGCTTGTAGGGGTTCAGCCGGCCCGTAGGTGGCCATGGTGCCGGAGTGGTGGTCGGCATAGTCGACGCACTTCCACGGTTGCAGGGCCTTCTGCGTCATGATCGTGCGAGTGCCAGTAGACTGGCCCAGCCCTCGTTCATGATCTTGGTCTGGGCCTGCGGGGCAGAAGTAATAGGCCTCGTCGCGGATGATCGACAGCATGTCGCGCTGCCACGGCTTGAGCGGGGCATGCTCGATCAGGAACAGCAGCACGTCCTTTTCGGGCCGCTCCGGGAAGCTGCGGGCCGCCTGTTCTTGCAGCTTCTTGCGCTCCTCTTCCTCCGCCTTCAGCGCCTGCGCGGGTTGATGTAATCGTCCATGTAGTCCTTGCTCTTGAAGCGCGTCGCCCTTGTTTTCCTCTTCTTCCTTGGGCGTGAAGTCGTAGCGCGACACCTCCTCGCGGCGGCGGATGGCGGTCGAGTGGATGTCGATCAGGTCGTCGATCGACATGCAGCGGTCGAGGAAGGTCTCGACTTCGTCCTCGCCGTACTTCTCGGCGTAGCGGCGGATGCGCGATGCCGTGGTTGGCCATCTCGTCCATCATCTTGCGGTTGGTGTGGGCGAAGTAGGCGTTGTTCTTGAAGAAGTCGCAGTGCCCGTAGACGTGGGCCATCACCAGCTTCTGATCGACCACGTGGTTGCAGCGCATCAGGTAGGCGTAGCACGGGTCGTTATTGATGACCATCTCGTAGATCTTCGACAGGCCGTAGTCGTAGCCCTTCTTCAGCTCTTCGTAGGCCATGCCGAACGACCAGTGCGGATAGCGCGTCGGGAAGCCGCCGTAGGCCGCGATCTCGTTCAGGTCCTCGGCGTCCACCACCTCGAAGATGGTCTCGTAGAAGTCGAGACCATAGGCGCGGGCATGGCCCTCGATCTCCTCCTTGAGGGCTCGCAGGTCGGGCGGCAGGTTGGTGTTGTACGGCGTGTTCGGCATGGATGGCGTCCTGATTCATCGTTTCGCGCTCGCGGCGCGATGCGCGAAACGATGAATCGTTATTTCCCCGTCCCCAGAAACTCCTTGATCGATCCCAGAATGGCGTCGCGGTCGGGGATGCGGCTGCACACCACGTTGTCGCGCTCGCCCGAGCATCTCGTGAACGTACTCGTAAAACTCGCCGCTGCCGTAGGGGCTTTCCACCTGCCCGTAGCCGAACAGGTTCAGCCTTGGCAGCAGGCTTTCGGTCAGGATTTCGATGCAGTGCGGAATGTCGTCGCCCCAGTTGTCGCCGTCGGAGAAGTGGAAGCGCATAGATGTTCCACTGGTCCGGCGGGTAGCGTTTGGCGATGATCTTGTCGCACAGTTCGTAGGCCGAGCTGATCTTCGTGCCGCCGCTCTCGCGCGTGTGGTAGAAGGTGTGCTCGTCCACTTCCTGGGCGGCGGCGTCGTGGATGATGTAGACCGTCTCGATGCCCTTGTAGTGGGCCTTGATCCAGGTGTCGATCCAGAACGCCTCGATGCGGACGATCTCCTTCTGCTCGTCGGTCATGGAGCCCGGAAACGTCCATCATGTAGATGATGACGGCGACGCTGTCGGGCTTCTGGACCTCCTTCCAGCAGCGATACTGCTTGTCCTCGCGGATGGGGACGACCATCGGTTTCGTCGGGTCGTAGCTGCCCGAGGCGATCTGGCGACTTGAGGGCCCGCTTGAAGGTGCGCTTGAAGTGCCGCAGCGATTCGGGGCCGGCCTGGCGGATGCCGGTGTACTTGTCGCGCGTGGTGACGATGTTCTTCTTGCCGCGCGGCTCGATGCGCGGCAGGGCCAACTCCTCGCCGAGGATGTCGGCCATTTCCTCCATGGTGAGATCGACTTCGAGGATATGGCCGCCGGGCTGGTCGCCGGCGCCGCCCTCGGCGTCGCCCTGCGGCGGGCCGAGCGGAGTGCCGACGTCGCCATCGCCCTGCCCGGCGCCGCCCGAGCCCTTCTGCCCGTAGCGGAACTGTGGGATGTCGATCTGCGGCACGGGATGCTGACCAGGTCCTTCCCCTTCTTGCCGATCATTTCGCCGCGGCTGATGTACTTTTTCAGGTTGCTCTTCACCTTGCCGCGGACGATCTTGCGGAAGCGCTGGTGATCGCGTTCGATTTTCTGTCCCACGGCGATGCCCCCATGCTCGTTTAGCCGCGACGCGGAAGCGGAGCGCTCCGCTTCCGCGTCGCGGCCAAACACACTACTTCTTCGTATGCCCCCGCGCGAAGATGCTGGCCACGAAGCTCAGCACGTCGGTCGAGCAGATGTCGCAGTAGCCGTAGTTGCTGGATCAATCGGCTCTTGACCACGTCGATCTTCTCCTGCGTCGCCTTGTCCACGACGCTGGACACCAGGCTGGTCAGCTTGATGGTGTCCTTCTGGTCCTCGAACAGCTTCAGCTCCAGTGCTTTTTGCAGCCGTTCGTTCGTCTTGTAGTCGAACTTCTTGCCGTCGATGGCCAGGGCGCCGATGTAGTTCATGATCTCGCGGCGGAAATCGTCCTTGCGGCCCTCCGGAATGTCGATCTTTTCCTCGACACGAGCGCATCAGCCGTTCGTCCGGCTCCTCGTAGTTGCCGGTGTAGCGGTTGCGGACCTTCTCGCGCTGGGTGTAGGCCTTGACGTTGTCGATGTAGTTGCTGCACAGCCGGGTCAGGGCGTCTTCGTCGGCGGCGATGGCCCGCTGCACCTCGTTCTTGACGATGTCCTCGTACTCCTCCTTGACCACGGACAGCAGCTCGCGGTAGTGCTGCAGCTGCTCCTGGCTGGTGATCAGCGAGTGGTGCCGCAGGCCAGTTTCCAGCTCGTGGATCACCATGAACGGGTTGACGCAGTTCTCCTCGGGATGGGCGACCAGGGCGTTGCTGATCTTGTCCTGGATGTAGCGCGGGCTGATGCCGTGCATGCCCTTCGGTGACGGCTTCGCGCTTCAGCTCGACGACATTGTCCTCGGTGAAGCCCGGCAGCGTCTTGCCGTTGTACAGCTTCAGCTTCTGCAAGCAGCGTCAGGTTGGCGTGCTTGGGCTGTACCAGCCGGGTGAGCACCGCCCACATGGCCGCGATCTCGATCGTGTGCGGGGCGATGTGCTTGCCCTTCACGCGTTCGGCGTTGAAGTCCTTCTCGTAGATCTTGATCTCGTCGCTGCAGCCGGGTGACGTAGGGCACGTCGATCTTCACCGTGCGGTCGCGCAGCGCTTCCATGAACTCGTTGTTCTGCAGCCGGCGGTATTCCGGCTCGTTGGTATGGCCGAGGATGACCTCGTCGATGTCGGTCTGGGCGAACTTCTTGGGCTTGATCTTGTGCTCCTGCGGCGCCGAGCAGGTCGTAGAGGAAGGCCACGTCCAGCTTGAGCACC
The DNA here is from genome assembly GCA_963827935.1 of uncultured Planctomycetota bacterium. GTDB lineage: Bacteria > Planctomycetota > Planctomycetia > Gemmatales > Gemmataceae > DATFNV01. The sequence continues at coordinate 644,204 of CAWHCN010000013.1, forward strand.
TCGATGAACTCGACCAGGCCGCGGTTGGCGATGTTCAGCTCGCCGTCGAAGTTGAAGGCCCGGGGGTCGCTGTCGGTGCCGTATTCGGCGATTTTGCGGTAGTTGATGTCGCCGGTCAGCTCGGTGGAGTCCTGGTTTTTCTCGTCCTTGGGCTGGAACGTGCCGATGCCGATGCGGTCTTGCTCGGAGAGCATCAGGCGATAGACCTTGATCTCGTCGAGCATGCGGCTCCAGTCGCCGTCGTGCTTGGCGAGGCGTTCGTTGTACATCTGCCGGCAGAAGGGGCACATGTCGCCCTGGATGACGATGTGGTGCTCGTTGGCGGCCCGGCCTTCGTTGAGCCGGACGAGCATCGACGGCGCGCAGGTCGAGCGGCACCAGGTGCAGCGGGTCCTCGTGCATCGGGCACTTGTGCCACTGTCCGCCGTCGTCGCCCTTCCAGGTGTACGAGAAGAGCATGCCCTGGTCGGTGCGGGAGTATTCCTCCAGCCCCTTCTTGAGCAGGCGGGCGATGGTGCTCTTGGAGGAGCCGACCGGGCCGTGCAAGAGCAGCACGCGCCGTTCGGTGCCGTAGCCCTTGGCGGCCGACTTGAAGGTGTTGACCAGGTGCGTCAGCGGCCGGTCCAGTCCGTAGATGGCGTCGCCGTGACTGGGCGGCGAATTCGGTGAAGAACTTGAAGCGGGTGATCTTCTCCTTCTGCTCGTACACCTCCTCGGTGCCGTGGGACATGATCATGTCGTACAGGCGCTGGTACGCGGTGCGCGTCACCTCGGGGTGCTCGCGCGACGATGTCCAGGTACTCGTCGAAGCTGCCTTCCCAGTGCTTCTTGCGATAGTCACTGAGGTTCAGCTCCTGGCGCAGGGCGGCGAGGATCGCCTTACCTTTAGACATCATTGTCGCCTCCTTAAAACGGCGCCGCGGGGGGACGCCGGGGACTGTGTCTCAACTTGTCAGGAATGCCGGGCGGATGCGGGCGACGGGCCCGTCGCTCGGCCAGTGGGGGAGAGCCACGGGGTGCGTGGGGTACGAAAGGTTCGTGCGTGGGGTAAGGGAGGTCGTCGAGGAGACGAACGCGGCCTGACAAACGGATGGCTTTGTCGGGGTGGCGAAGTCCCCGCCCCTTCTTGCTCTCGTGCGGCCACTTGTCAATTGTACTGCCGGACCGGGGCCGGGGTCAAACCACTGGTCGATCCAGCCCTCGTCGTCCGAATCTTTCCTTATTGTACCGCTTACCCCACGGGCGCAGGCGTTGAGCGGAGCGGGGCGGATTGTACCGACTTTAACGCTTGTGCCGCTTGTAGCAGCATACGCTTTTATGCGGGGGGGGTGTCAAGCCCGGTTTGGCCGTCCGCGCGGGTTGTAGCGGCGTAGGATGCTAATATCCCCCCTGTGACCGACCTGCGGAACGCTCGGCCACCTCTTCCCACCGGACACCTTGGCAGCGCCGCCAACAGTCGCTCTGGACAGCGGAGCGACCCTCTGCTAGTGGACCGCCCGTAGGCTGCTCGCTTGGCGAGCGGCTCCGGCTCGCGGATCGAGTCGGCGACTTGGCAGAACGTTCGGCGCCGGCCCCCGGTTCGGCCGCGCTGCTCGCCCCGGCCCCAAGGAGAATCGTACCCATGCGCAACCTGCTGGCTCTGGTCGGCGCCGCCATTCTGACGTTCGGAGGTGTCGGCTGGTATCTGGGTTGGTACAAGCTCGAACCCGCCACCAGCTCCGCCCCCGGCCATCAGAGCGTCACCGTCGACATCAACGCTCAGAAGATCAAGACCGATCTGGACCGAGGCGAACAGAAGGCCAAGGAGGTTATCGAGGATGCCACGAAGGCCGACGCAACCAAGCACGCTGCCCAGAGCATCGCCGCCCCGATCCCCAAGGGGACGAAATAGCCGTGGACCGGCGAACCGCCGGCGTTAGCCGGCCGGGTCTTCCCGGCGAGCGGCCGGCCAACGCCGGCCGCTCGCCTGCATTAGCTCCAACAACGTGCCCGCCGCTGCCGCAGCAAATTCCGGATCGTTGATGTGCCTGTCCAGCTCGATCAACCGCACCTGCGGACTCAGCCACTGCCGCAGGCTCTGAAACAGGGCCCGGTCGGCCTCCGGCCACCAGAACGGCTGCCCCTCGAGATCGATCCCGGACACCCCGCGTAGCGGCACCAGGATCGCCGTCGGCCCGCGTGCCGCACTCGCCTTCTCCGCGATCTCCTTGCCCAGGCGATCGTTCTCCTCCGGCGTCGTCCGCATCAGCGTGACGGCCGAGTTGTGCTGATAGAAACGCCGGCCCCGGAACCGCTCCGGCACCGTCTCGGGCGGGCCGAAATTGACCATGTCCAGGGCCCCGAGCGAAATGACCTGCGGCACGCCCGTTAGCCCCGCCGCGGTTAACCGGTCCCGTCCCGCCGTCAGAATGCCCCCGACCAGCTCATCGGCCAGTTCCGTCGTCGTGATGTCCAGCACGCCGTTGATCAGCCCATCGCGGAGGAACGCCTCCATTGTCAGGCCGCCGGTGCCGGTCGCGTGGAAGACCAGGACCTCGCAGGCGGCCGCCTCTAGCAGACGCCGCGCCGCCTCGACACAGGGCGTCGTCACGCCGAACATGGTCGCGGCGATGAGCGGTTTATCCGAGCCGGAAGCATCAGCGACGGGTTGAGCCGAACCCGTCGCTGACGCTTCCGGCTCGGTGCGCCCTTTCACCATCCCGATCATGGCATTGGCCGCATTGGTCAGCACAACGCGGCTGATGCGGTTCACCCCGCTTATGTCCACGACCGAATGCATCATGAGAATGTCGTGGACGCCGACATACGGTTTGACCTGTCCGCTGGCGAGGGTGCTGACCATCACCTTTGGGATGCCGAACGGCAGGGCCCGCATGGCGGCGGTGCCAATGATCGTCCCCGCCGATCCGCCCAGCGCAATGATCCCCTGGGTTTCGGCGGCCAGCGACCTGACGAAGCAGGCCGCTCCGCGCGCTGCTGCCTCGACGGCCTGGCCGCGATCGTTGGCGCGACGCACGGCCTCCAGGCTGCTGCCGGCATCGGCATAGAGCCGCTCGGCGGGAACGTCCGCTTCAAGGAACGGCTCGCGCACGCCGGCGTCAATCGTCAACGTGCCAAGGCCTGCGGCCTGCAACAGGTCGCGGACAAAGGCGTACTCCGCACCCTTGGTGTCGAACGTGCCGATGAGCAGCACGGGCATGGTTGACGCCTCTACAACTGCCGGGAGAGGTCCAATGAGGTCTGATCCCGCCAGCCCCTAGCCCCACTTCTTTCCCAGCTCTTCCAGCCCCGATCGCTTCAGGTCGTCCGGCGTCATCGCCACGCGGAACTGACAGTCGGCCTGGAAGTTGAGGAACCACGGTTCCGCCAGCGACGGAATCTGCGACGGGTTTTCCAGGTTGACGACCAGGATCGCTCCACGCTTGCCATCCTGTTCGGTGAAGTAGACGGCCTCCGGCTTGAGCGCTTCCAGAATCTTGCCGATGGTCTGGCCGACAGTACCCTTGCGGACCAGGGTGTTGAACGGCTCGTGTGGAAAGCTGACATTAAGGATCATTCGCATGGTTTGATTCCTTTCTTCGAGCGGTGTGCTGGGGTCGTCCAACTAACGGCGATCTTACGGTTCCAACCGCAGTCCTGCCAGGATCATCCTTCGCCGGGCGCTATTTGCTTGACACACGGCGCGGCCATGCCCTACAACCGGCCATCAGGTCGGAGGACATTCGGGACCAGGCAGGCCACACCGTGACAGCAAGCGCGTGCCCATGCGATCGAGCCGAGCCGCTGGCGCCCAATTGGGATCATCGACATGGTTTATCCGGGCAAGCAAGACTGGTGGATCAGCGGCCTGCTGGCTCTCGTCGCGGCGGCATTTTTCGTAGGCGGCGGCATTTTCATGAGCGTCGCTGTTGGCGGCGGGAGATGGCCGCCCCTGTTCCCCGCATCGGTCATGCTCCTCGCTGGGGGCCTGTTCGTTTGGGTCCTCCGCGGCACGAATTGCGAAATCACCGAAGCGGCTCTCATCATCCGCGCCGGCCCGTTTCGCCGCACAATTCTGCTCGACGCCATCGAAGAGGTCGTCCCGCGACAGACCTGGTACGGCGGGCCGGCCCTCGAAATGAATTTCGGCCTGTCGGCGCAGGGGGTGCGCTGCGCTACCGCAAGCCGAGCGGCCGGCTGTCGTGGACCATCCGCATCTCGCCGCAGGATCGGGCCGCGTTCCTTCTGGAGCTGACCGAGCGGCTGCCGGGCCTGGTCGTCAAGGACGACGGCTCGTTGCGACGCCCGCCGGACCCCGACGTGACGGCATGAGGTGCCCATGCGGTTCTTCCTGATCGACAGGGTGACCGAGCTGGTGCCGGGCGAGCGCGTCCGCGGCGTGAAGAACATTACGCTGACCGACGAGATCCTGCACGAACACCTGCCCGATCAACCGATCACGCGGCTGACCTCGCGGGCCACCCTGTTCGATCTCTTGGTGAAGACGCGGCCGGGGGGTGTCGCTGCGGGTGGTGCAGGCGTAAGTCGCGGCAGTGTATGATGGTTAGAGGCGGCGCCCGGCCCAGGAGCGCGACCAAAGGAGAGTTGCGATGAGTGAGGCAATCAATTACGCGACAAAGACCGCCGAAGGCGGCTGGCGTGTCACCGGGACCCGGGTGTCGCTCGATTCGGTGATCCACTGGTACTGGAATGGAAGCAGTCCGGAACAAATCGCCGCGGATTTCCCAAGTCTTTCGCTGGAACAGGTCCACGGGGCGATCGCGTTTTACCTCCACAACAAGGCGGAGATGGACCGTTACATGGCGGAGCAGGCTGTCCGCTGGGAGCAATTCCGGATGGAGAGCGAAGCGAAGAATGGTCCCCTCCTGCAAAGGCTCCGGGCTGCCAGACAGGCCATCAGCACTCGGGAGGAAACGCCGTGAGCGTTCCGCGGTTCGTGACCGATGAAGACGTTCACGGCCCGATCATCCACGCGGTGCGGCGTCTCGAACCATCGCTGGAAATCGTGAGGGCATTCGACATCGGGCTTTCCCACGTCGATGATTCCGTCATCCTCGATTACGCGATGAACAATGGTCTTCTCGTCGTTTCGCATGACGTGAACACCATTAAGGCGGCCGCGGAGCGTCGAATCGCTGCCGGGCAAGGAGTTAGCGGCCTGTTCATCGTGCTCCAGGGTCGGCCGACACCGGCGGTCGCCGAAAGTCTGGTCCTCATCTGGGCGGTGTCGCAAGCAGAAGAGTGGCGTGATCGCATCGCCTTTCTGCCGCTCTGAACCGTGGCCGCGTCGAACAACCCCATGAACCTCCCCCTCGTCGACGCGCCCTTCACCCGCACCGCCGACGCCGATCGGCGCGAGTTCTGGAGCGGCCGACCTGTCAGCGGTTCGTGGACGCCGTCAGCGCCGCCGTGACCTGGCTGGCGGGTCATCTGTGAGGCAGCCATGACCGAGGTCCCCTCCGTACTCGTCGTCGGTGCCGGCCCCGCCGGCCTGGCCGTCGCCGCCTGCCTGGGCAGCGAGGGGGTACCCTTCCGCCTTGTGGATCGTTCTGGAATGACCGGCGGGGCCTACAAGCACATCTATTCCGGGATCACGCTCGCCTCGCCAACCCGCTACGCCGGCCTGCCCGGGTTGCGGCTTCGGACCCGCGGGGAGTACGTCACTGTTCCCGAATACCACGCCTATCTCGATCGCTATGCCGCTCATCACCAGCTCCGCGCCGACCGCGCCGAGGTACAACTCATCGAGCGGCAGGGACGGGGCTTCTTCGTCCACTTTGCCGACGCCGACCCGGCGGCCTATGTGGCGGTCATCGTGGCGACGGGGATGTACGACTTCCCGGTGCGGCCTGCGATCCCCGGACTTCCGCCGGACGGCCCGGAGGGTCCCGGCCGGCCCGCCGTGGTCCACACCCACGACTGGCCCGGGCCGGAGCGGTTCCGTGGCCGGCGGATGCTGATTATCGGCGGCGGGATCAGTGCGGTCGAGATCGCCGAGGAGTGCGCCGCGCCGGCCTGCCGGTCGTCGTCAGTGCTCGCCGCAAGCTGTGGTTCACGCCGCAGCGGATTCTGGGCCGCGACATCCACGACTGGGCGTACCTGCTCCTGGAACGGGTCCCGACCTGGCTGGTGCGCTCGTATTGCGGCCGGCGACCGACGCAGCCCGCCGAGGACCTCGGCTTCAGCACGTTTCAGCGCCAGGGGCTGATCACGGTGCGCGGCGCGATCACCCAGTTCGCCGAGCGGAGGGCCGCCTTCGCCGAAGGACTGCCCCAGGAGTTCGATGTGGTACTCCTGGCAACGGGCTATCGGTTCAACGTCCCGTTCCTGCCCCCGGAGGTAGCGCGGGCGCCGGCCGGGCATCCGCTGGCGGACGAGGGGGAAAGCGTCTCCTGGCCGGGGTTGTGCTTTGTCGGCATGCCCTGCGAGCGGACTCTGGCCAGCGAATTCCTGCGCGGCATGTGCCACGACGCCATTGCGGTCGCTCACCGTATCCGGGTGCGTTGTGCTGCACATTCCCGCTGCATTCCGCCGGTTCACCGGCTATCCTAAATGCGCTCCTCTCGCTCGCCCTGGCTCCCCGAGGGTGCGGCATGCCCTGGCGTCGCCTGGTCCTGCTCCTGTTCGCCGCCCTGCTGCTGCCGTGGCACGACGCACCGGCCGGCGGTGCTCCCATCCCCAACGATGCCCCTCGCCCCGCCGCCCACTCGCAAGCTCTGGATTTCTTTCGCGAGCGCACCGTTCCAGTCACTCCGGCCGAGTTGGGCCAGTTGATCGAGCGGCTGGGCGACCCGTCCTTCGAGGTGCGTGAGGCGGCGGCGCAGTCGGTTGACAGCCGTCGGCGGCCCCGCGCTACCGGGCCTGACACGGGCCAGCGCGGACCCCGATGCCGAGGTCCGTCAGCGCGCCCTGGACTGCCGGCATGTCATCGAGAGCGGCCCCGAGGCCAACGCCATCATGGCGGCGGCACGAAGCGTCGCCGAGCAAAAGCCGGCCGGTGCAGCCAGGGTCCTGCTCGATTATCTGCCCAGCCGCGTCGATGAGGCCGTGCTCGACCAGCTTCGCGCCGCCCTGACGAGTGTGGCCGTGGCCCAGGGCCGGGCCGATCCAGCCATCGTGCGCGCCCTTGCCGATCCCTCTGCGGCGCGGCGGGCGGCCGCAGGTGTTGCCCTGTGTCGGGCCGGCGACCGGCAAAACCTACCCGCGGTCCGCAAGCTGCTGCAAGATGCTGATCCGGAGGTGCGCCTGCGCGTCGGCCTGGCCCTGGCCGACCTCGGCGAGAAGGAGGCCGTGCCGGTCCTGATCGCCCTGCTCGACGTGCTGCCGCGGAACCTGCTGGCCCCTGTCGAAGACCTTCTTTATCCGCTGGCGGGCGAGAAAGCGCCGGCGCTGGCCCTGGGGGACGATGCGGCTGCCCATCGCAAGTTCCGCGCGGCCTGGGCCCACTGGTGGGCGAACGAGGGGGCCCACGCCGATCTGCGCCGCGCCCGCGAAACGCCCTACCTCGATCACACGGTCGTCCTCTTGCTCGATAAGGGGAAGATGATCGAGCTCGACGCCGACGATCGGCCGGTGTGGGAAATGTCCGGCCTCGGTTTCCCGCTCGATTTGCAGGTGCTCCCCGGGGAGCGGGTGCTGGTGGCCGACAACCAGGGTGGGCGGGTCGTGGAACGCCATCGCAGCGGAGTCGTTTTGTGGGAGAAAGACGTCATCAGCCCCATCATGGCCCAGCGTCTGCCCAATGGCCGCACCTTCATCGCGACCCGGACCGAGCTGCTGGAGGTAGATCGGGCCGGCACGATCGTCTTTTCCTACGTCCAGCCCGATGGCGAGGAGTTCATGCGTGCGGCCAAGCTGCCGGATGGCGACATCGTTTGCATCGTGGGCCGGGTGCCGCGCCAGCGCCATTTCGTCCGCCTCGATGCCGCGGGACGGGAAAAGGCCCGGTTTATGGTGGACGTGCAAACGTCCGGCGGCCGCATCGACGTGCAGCCGGACGGCCGCGTCCTGATCCCCCAGTGGCGGGACAATCGCGTCACGGAGTACGATGCCGCGGGCCGAGCGCTGCGCCAGTTCACCGTCGAGCAGCCGATCGCGGCCCTGCGCCTGCCCAACGGCAACACGCTGATTACCTCGATGTCCGAGCAGCGCGCAGTTCGAACTGGACCCGGCGGGCAAGGAAGTGTGGCAATACCGCGCGAGCACTTCGCGCGTGAACCAAGCCTGGCGGCGGTAAGAGCATCCGAGGAAATGAGGAAAGATCGCACGCCGTTGACTGGCAAGGTTCTGTGCCAAATGAGGTAGTTCTGTGCCAAGCTTGGCACGGAATATTTTCGATGCAAATCCTTGTGAAGATTGGTGTTGCGTCGTTTATTCGAGTTCCGTGCCAGCATTTCGAGGGGTATGGGCAATACAGCGGTCGGGCCTGGGATTGGCCCCGTTCCTCATGGCGTTGGTCCCTTTGTTTTTTCCGGCCGTTCTAAGCGGAGGACCCGGGATGCCACGGCGATGGTCGGCACTGCTGCTCGGGCTGGGCCTGGCGCTGGCCTCGTTTTCGCCCGGCCCGGCAGGAAAGAAGGGCGAATCCGATGGCCCCGGTCCGGTCCTGGCCGATCCCACCCAGATGGCAGCCGAGGAACGGGCGCTGCAGGCCGCCGCCCAGGCTGACGACGCCACGGCCGCTCTTGATTTCTTCCGCAAGCGCACCCCGTCCGAAGCGCAACGGCAGCGCTTACGCAGCCTCATTGCCGACCTGGGCGCTGACTCGTTCCAGGTCCGGAAAAAGGCCAGCACGGACCTGATCGCGAGCGGTCCGATCGCCGTGGCCGGGCTCCGCGCCGCGACCCGCAGCCCTGATGCCGAGGTGGCCCACCGGGCCACGGTCTGCCTGGCGGCGCTTCATCACGGCGATACGGCCCCTCTTGTCCTGTCCGGGGTACGGCTGATCCTCAAACGCCAGCCGGCCGGGGCCATCGCGATCTTGACGGCCTATTGCCCCTATGCGGAAGAGCAAAGCGTCGCTGACGCGATCCGAGCCGCCCTCGTCGCACAGGCGGCCCGCGCCGGCAAGCCGGAGCCGGCCCTCTTGCAGCTCCTGGAGAATAGCGATCCGGAACAGCGGACATCGGCGGCCGTCATCCTGGCCCGGGCCAACCTGGACGCCACTCGTGACGCCGTTCAGCGGCTTTTGAAGGACGACGACGCCACGGTCCGTCTGCGGGTCGGCCGGGCCCTGCTAGAAGCCGGGGACCGGGAGGCCATTCCGGTGCTGATCGATCTCTTCGGCGACCTGGCCGGCGACGATCGGTGGGACATCGAAGAACTGCTGGAGCGTGTCGCGGGGGCAAACGCTCCGGCGATCCCGCGGAACGATGCCGATACCACGCGGCGCCGCCGCCTCGCCAGCTGGCGCGCCTGGTGGCAACTCCACGGCCAGACGGCCGCTCTGTCCCGCCTGACTGACCCAGCGCGCGCCTGCCTGGCGCCTGTTTGTGACCGAAGCGGACCTGCTGACCTCCGATGGGCAGGTGGTCGAAATCGGTCCCGACGGCGCGGCGCTGCACCGAATCAACGGACTGCAAGGCCCCATCGCCGCCCAGCCGGTAGCGACGGATCGGCTGCTGATCGCCGAGTACGCCGGCCGCCGCATCGGCGAGCGGACGCTGGACGGCAAGTCGATCTGGGAGAAGGAGCTGCCCGCCAACCCGGTCGCCGTCCAGCGGCTGGCCAACGGCAATACCTTCGTCGCCTGTCGCAATCGACTGCTGGAGATCGACCGCCAGCGGAAAGAAGTCTGGCAAGCCAGCAGGCCGGTACGCGACGTGGTCGGCGCCCGCAAGCATGCCGACGGCTCGATGGTCCTGCTCACCGACGACGGCTCGTGCCGCTGGCTGGACGCTACCGGTCGGGAACTGAGCCGGTTTTCCGCACCGGGCCCGCACGTGATGGGGACGGGCCTGGACCTGTTGCCCAACAAGCGCGTCCTGGTGCCGTCGTTTGGACTCGACCGGGTGACCGAATATGATGCCCTGGGCAACGTGCTCTGGGAGGCAGCCGTGCCCGGGCCGGCCAGCGCGGAGCGGCTACCCAATGGCCACACCCTGGTAGGCTGCACCATGCCGCCGCTGGTCGTCGAGCTGGATCGCCTCGGCCAGGTGGTGTGGCGCTACCAGCCGCAACAGGCCCTGATTCAGGCCACGCGGCGAGGGGGAGAATAGGCAGGGCGGCGCGTCAATTCGATGTCCGCCTCCTTCTCGCCTTTTGCTTCCCTATAAGACGGTAGTCGAGCAACGACTGAAAAGATGTTGACAAAAAAAGAGAAGCCCGATCTGCTGTTGAGATCGGGCTTCCCAAGTCTGCCAGGCGCCAGCCAAGGGTGAGCCGGCCAGCCCTTGGCTGGCGCCGCGGGCTGAATGGAGTGCCTACTTGGGCGGCGTATAGGGCGAGTTGAAATCGACGGTGACGCGCGATCCGGAGCGCACGGAAACTTGCCGGAGCTGTTTCGTGTCCTTGCCCCCTTCGCCCCAGACGGCCAGCACGTCGTAGGTGTAACTCCGCCCCTCAACCAGGGGCGGCGAGCGGAACTGGCGCACCGTGCCGGTCTTGGAAGTGCGTTCGCCCTGGAACCAAACGTCGGCATCCGATGCCGGCACCCGAATCTCGATCAGTGCCGTGGTGTCCTCAACCGGGATGCCCGCCTTGGGCGTCAGATAGTAATACTTGCCGGAGGCATCCGGCGTGGGGTAGTAGACCTTGTAAGTACCGTTGCCGATGCCGTAGGTGAAGTAGGAATCGCGGGCCGGCCAGTGGACGTTGGGCCACGAATAAAGGAAGGGGTACGGCCCGTCGTACCAGTCGATGATGGCTCCGGGATAGTAGGCCAGCCAGTGCACGTCGGCCGCAGCCCGCTGGGGCAGGGCCAGGATGAACAGCGCCCCCGCCAGCGCCGCGCCGGCAGTGAGCCATCGCCTTGTCATGGTCGCACCTCGTGATCGTGCCGTCGGGCGCGGGCGCTGATGCCGTGCCCGGATTCGGTGCTCCCCATGAGAGCAGCCCGGACGACTTTTCGCAAGAGGATTGACACGCGGATGTCAGCGATTGTGCCGGCCGGGGGGCCTACAACCGTTACAGTAAGCTGTGCGGCCCAACCGTCAGCGCTTGTGGTGTCCGCCGCCGCCGTGCCCTCCCCCGCCATGCCCGCCGCCGCCTGCATGTGCCGGATGGGGAGCCGCGCGCGGTGATGCTGCACCGCTGGGCGCGGGCGTGCGTCGGATGGGGGGCCGCGTGCGCCTGGGCCGCATGGATTTGTCGCGGAGCGGCTGGCGCCCGATGCGGCGCGGCCGGGTGAGACTCATGGTGCTGAACTGCCGCGTGCTCGTGAACCCGAGGCGATGACTGGAGCGCACGCGATTCGCGCTCCCGGTGGCTGGGAGCGGACGGCACCAGCACCGCCGGACCCTGGCGGCCGGCGCGTTCGAGCTGCCCGCGCTGCCGGCCGGTCTCGACCGGGCGATGGGCCGCTGTCTGGTGCTGCGCCACCTGGGCACTGCTGAGAGTGGTCAGCCGCCGGCCACCGCGAAACTCGCTCAGCGGCCGTACTGCCGCGACTCCCCCGGCGCGGCGCAGGCCCGCCGTCTGCTCGGCCAGGGTGTGCGGCGGGCGGGCGAGGGTGCCGTCACGCCGCCCGGCGTAAAGCGCCGTCATGCCGCGCAGCCAACCCCGGTCGTCGCGGTGCGCCCAGCGGTAATAGCTATACAGCGGATCGCGAAAGCGCGGGCCGTACTGGCACCACGGCTCATAGCCGGCGCGAAGATAACCCGGGTCGTAATAGTCGCCGAAGTAGTAGCAGCCCGCCGAGGGACGCACGAACAGCGAGGCGAAGAAGGGAGCATCGATAGCGATGGCGTAGTTGGGCCGATAGGCCCACCCGGGCGTCCGCCACAAGGGTCGGTTGAAGACGACCGGGGCGAATAGCACACCGCGAGTCTCCAGCGGGTAATCCCAGTAGCCATCGACATAGACGCAGCCGCCGGGGGTCCAGGCATAGTGCGCCGGCGACCAGACCCAGCCGGCGCGAGCGGGGCGCCAGAAGCCGGGCCGCCAGAGATAGCGCTCGCTGCGCCACACCCAGCAGCCGGGCACATAAAGGCTGTTATCGTCCGGGGCCGGCACGCTGGGGCCGGCATCCAGAGGGGCGGGCGGGGTGTCGAGCAGCGGCGGCTGCTCCTGGCCGGCCGGGGCCCAATAACCGGGCACCCATTGCCAGCCGTCGTCGGTCTGCCGCCAGTAGCCGGCCACCCACTGACGATCCGGAGGCACGGCTCGCCAGAAACCGCTCACCCAAACGTAATCCTTCGCGTCGGCATTCCAGCTCCAGTAGCCGGGGATCCAGGTGACGTTGTCCCCCTCCGGCTTCTGGTCGGGCGGCAATTCGGGAACCGGAGCGGGTGGGGCCTTCGGCACAATCACGCCGGGGGCCGGGGCGGCGTCATATGGCTGAGCAAAGGCTTCGTGAATCGGTCCACGAGTCTGGACAGCGATGTCGTCTGCCTTTACCGCGGTAGTCCCGGCCAGGACAAGGATCAGTGCGAGCCAGGTGCGAAGGGTCATAGTGCGGACTCCGAGAGGGCGAGGAGCCAAGCCTACTGTATTTTATGGCCGGACTTCCTGAAAGGGAAACGTCTCGGCCCGGACGACTTGCGCATCCCGCTGGCGACCGGCGACTCAGTCGCTACAGCAACGCTTTCGCTTCCTCTGCCGTCTCCGTCCCCGGCGCCACTCGGGCCAGCTCCTCCCGCAGTTTCAGCGCGTCGGGCGAACCGATGTCTTCCAGCGCCACGGCCGGCCGGCCGCGGAGCAACTGGCCACTGCCCTGCAGGAGATCAGCCTAGAGCTGGCGGAGGAGGGGATGGCTCACCACTCAATACTGCTGCCAATTCCTCAAGAGTACAGCGATGCTCGGTGACGCGAATGACGGCGTCGTAGAGTGCGTCTTGCGAGCAAGTGGGCCAGACACCATTCTTGCGAAGAAAGTGGAATGCCGCCCCCACGCCAGCCCGCTTGTTGCCGTCTCGAAATCCATGGTTCAGACAGAGGTAATAGCAGTAGGCGGCGGCCTTCAGGAAGACCGTGGGATATCGCTCCTCGCCGAAAACCGCCATGGACGGCTGGGCGATAGCGGATTCGACTGCGCCTCGGTTAAGAATCTCTGGCGCACCGCCGTATAAGAAACAAAGGAGGTCATGCAACTGCACGACCTCCTCCAAAGTCAAATACTGAATATCCACGATTTAGTCCGCGAGTCGCCGGAATAGTGAGTCGTAGTGAGCGCGGATGAATTGCACGGTCGAGTCCACCGATGTACCACGCTTGGGAACAGTCGCCCCATTGCTGGCAGTCGCCAGCAAGCGGTCGGATTGCGACGGGGTGCAGGTGTTGCTCTCCCCGATGGCGCCGACTTTCGTATTCTCCAGGGGGCTAGTGATGACAGTCACGAAAACCTCCGGTGGTTTAGGAAGTTCAGGAGGCTATCCGGCCAGAGTTCGCTAGCCCTCGCCATTACCGCCTGCATCTCTTCAGCGGTTAGGGGGTGGGCATCTCGGTTGTTTACATCCAGACTCACGGCTAGGCCAAACTGGTCTGGCCTGGTCATCACCTGTCCAGTCGCCGGGACAGGGGTGCTCTGCATCATCTGCGCGGGTGCAAGCTGGATGCGGTAGTTGTGTTCGTCGTCCTGGTAAACCAAAGTACACTGCGCGCCCTCAAGCCGCCCCGAATCGAATTCCAGCACGCGCTCGCCCAACCACGCTGTACAGTCCGTGTGCCCAGTGCCCAGCATCAGCTCTCTGACGACGCCCAATCGCAATATTTGCCGACCGAGGAATGTCTTCAAAAAGATGTCGAAGGCTTCCTGAAACACCTCCGCCGGCCGCTCACCGCCCAGATCAACGTCGTGGTTCGGCGGTAGGTGACGTGGGAAGGTGAAGACCGGCCCACGATTGTTGACAGTGAACGTCGGGATAACCACCTTCTGCCCACCGCCTAACTCGATGGCGGCGGCAACAGCAAACCCAGCGCCCCCGGTTATCATGTTCTGGTAGAGATGGGGCCAGCGGTCCCGAAGTTCGCTGAAGAGCGCCTGGAACTTCACGTTCTCCATCGGGAGGTCGAGTATCGGGAACAGGTCTACACCGTAGGTCTCGACGTGCTGTAGTACGTCGTTGACGGAAAACTCAGGCGCCTCGCTCGGCCCAGCCATCGGGCTCTCCCTTTATCGTCTGAGGGCGGCTCGCACTTCATGGCCACCGGCAACGTCACTAACGTACCGCCCGTAGCTGCACTACACAACATTTATTTGCTCGGGGTACCCAATCCATTCCCGTTGTTGCGCCACCAGCCGTTGCCCTTGGAACGGTAGCCCGCGGAGTGGGGGGCGCACACCTACGTGAATCGGCCCCCCTGACACTCCGCGCCTCCGCCTGCTATCCTTCCTCCATCGCACGCCGTTCGACTCCCGCCGCTGCCCCGAGGATCTCTTCATGCCCTGGGCCGTTTATCAGCAGAGCCTCGATCCGCTGGTGGGCAGCGTACGCTGGTCGCCGGTCTGGTCGACGCTGCTCGCGGCCATGCCGGTGGTGGTGCTGTTCTGGCTGTTGGTGCCGCGGCGCTGGCTGGCGCCGAAGGCCGGTGCCGCCGCCGCTCTGGTCGCCATCCTCTTGGCCATCATCGTCTATCGCATGCCCGTGGTCATGGCGCTGCGGCGCGTTCGCCAGCGGGGCGGCCTTCGGCCTGCTGCCGGTCGGCTGGACCATCTTCAACGCCATGCTGCTCTACAACGTCACCGTGGAGACGGGCCACTTCACCGTGGTCCGCCGCTCCGTGGCCGGCCTATCCGGCGATGCCCGCATCCAGGCTATCCTGATCGGCTTCGCCTTCGGCGCGTTCCTCGAGGGGGCGGCCGGCGGCGGCACGCCGGTGGCCATCTGCGGCGCCATCATGGTTGGCCTCGGTTTCGATCCGTTCCTGGCCGCCGTCCTCTGCCTTATCGCCAACACGTCGCCGGTGGCGTATGGCGGGCTGGGCACGCCGCTCATCACCCTGAGCGGCGTCACCGATCTGCCCACGGAAAAGCTCAGCATCATGGCCGGGCACCAGCTGCCGATCCTGTCATTCGTCATCCCGCTGTACATGGTCAAGGTGATGTGCTCCTGGCGCAAGACGTTGGAGGTCTGGCCGGCCTTGCTCGTGTCGGGCGGCTCGTTTGCCCTGTTCCAGTACACCTTCGCCACCATCCACTCCTGGCCGCATTGCCAGGACCTGGTGCTCTACCCGATGACCGACATCGGCGGCGGCATCTTCTCGCTGGTGGTGACCGCGATCTTTCTGCAATTCTGGAAACCGAAGCAAGATTGGCACTTCGACAAAGGACAAAGGACAAAGGACGAAGGACAAAAGATAAACGACGAAGGAGGGAGCGGCGTTCGTCCTTCGTCCTTGGTCCTTCGTCCTTCGGACGAGGCGCCCCTGACCTGGAAAAGCATCAGCCTGGCCTGGGCGCCCTATGCCTTGATGTCGCTGCTGCTGCTGCTGACTGGGCTGGTCCGGCAGGCGGAAGGCAAAGGCATCGTCTGGGTCGGGCCGATCCAGACAAACTACATGGTGCCGATAGCCGGCCTGCACAACGAGACCATGCGTGCTCCGGAGTTGCACGACCAGGCGAAGGGCGAGCAGCAGCCGGAGAAGGCCGAGTTCAACTTCGCCTGGCTGACGGCCCCCGGCACCGCCGTCTTCGCCGCCGCGCTCCTGTCGATGCTGATGCTGCGCATGAACCGCGCGCAGGTCGGCGCCGTCGTCAAGCGAACCTTCATCCAGATGCGGATCCCGATCCCCACGATCTGCTTCATGCTTGGGCTGAGTTATGTCACACGCTACGCCGGCATGGATGCGACGCTGGGATATGCCTTTGCCCATGCCGGGGCGGCCTACCCGTTCTTCGCGGCCATCCTGGGTTGGGTGGGCGTGTTCCTGACGGGGACCGACGCCGGCAGCAACGCCCTGTTCGGCAGCCTGCAGAAGATCACGGCCTCGAGCATTTACAAGACGGGCATCTTCAAGTCGCTCTCGCTGGGCCAGGCCCAGGTGCTGATCTGCACGGCCAACAGCACCGGCGGGGTGATGGGCAAGATGATCGACGCGCAAAGCATCTGCGTGGCGACGGCGGCCACGCACCAGCTGGGCAAGGAGGCCGACATCTTCAAGGCCGTCGTCTGGCACAGCATCGCCCTGGCGGTGCTGGTGGGGCTGATCACGCTGCTCCAGGCGTATGTGCCGTTGCTCACCGGGCTGGTGCCGTCGCTGTGAAACCTCGGCCGCCAGGGGTTGTAGGGTGGGTCGAGCGGAGCGAGACCCACCCTACGATTTCGCACCGCCGTCGCATTCCTTATCCGAACAACATGCCCGCATAGCCGACGACGCGACTGGTGTCGCCGGTGACATCGGCCGTGGTGGCGTAGCCGACGCGCTCTGTCCGCTTCAGCCGGCCCAAAAGGCGTAGGGTCTCCAGCACGATCACCGCCGGCAGAACGCCGCACATGCTGATGCTGTGCTCATGCACGGTGCGGTAGAGCGTTTCCGGGTCGCGCCGCTCCAGGGCTTGCAAGGCCAGGGCATCCAGACGCCGGGTCTCGGCATCGGTGGCGAAGTGATTCATGTCGCTGGAGATCAGTAGGAGCGGAGCCGGGTCCAGTCCCCGCAGCAGATCGGCCAGCCCCTCGGCAAAGCGGCGGCAGCCGGGCAGGTCGGCGTGGCCGATGGCGATGCCGAGCACGCGGCAGTCCGGCGCCAGGCGGGCCAGCAGCGGCAGCTCGACTTCGATGGCGTGCTCGCGCTGGTGGGCGGCGGCGTCCAGTTCCAGGCCGGGGATCGCCTGGCACAGTTTCCGCGCCAGCACGAAGTCCGAGGCGATGCTGCCGCCGGGCAGCAACCAGCTCTGATGCGGGGCCACCGCCCATTCCATTCCCAGCGGCGTGTGCTTGGGACCGATGACAATAACGTGTTTGGGGATCTTGAGTCGGCGCAAAACGTCGGCGGCCAGGCGGCCGGAGTAGTGCAGCCCAGCGTGGGGCACCAGAGCCGCGGGCCAGTCCTCTGGCCGGCGCTCGCCGGCCAGCAAGGCGTCCACTGTCCGGGCCAGGGCGGCGGGGTCGGCCTCATAGAAGCTGCCGGCGACGGCAGCGGGACGCTCCGCCGGCCCGCGCACTGGCTGCGGTGCCGTCGCAATGGTCAGCGGCTCCCCGTTGCCGACCACGACGAGGCTGAACACCGCCGCGCCGGCCGGCTGCGTCACCCGCCGCCTGCTGGGCCGCCTCGGCCACCAGTTCGTCGGCCGTGCGGGCCGGATCGAACACCAGCGCCGACCGCGTTCGCTCCAGCACCAGGACCGCACGCTGCCCGGGGGCCAGTCCGCCCAGATGCGGTGCCCCGACGGTGCCGTGCAACATCGGATCGTACAGGATCGTGACCGCCGACCTCGAGCGCGTTGAATCCCTCGGCCGCGATCCCCTGGCTCGCCAGGGCCTGCGCCGCGGACTGGACCAGCCCAAACAGCGTCGCCTGCAAGGGCAGGCCCGGACGCAGCGAGGTTTGGCTGAAATGCTGCGTCGAGCCGCGATCGGGGCGATGCAGGCTCAGCACGACGCCAGTGACGGTACCGTCCGGAGCGCCGAACAGGTAGTAGTTGGGCGTGGCGCCGGTGAGCAGGGCAGCGAGGTTGTTGCGACACAGGCTGGCGTAAGCCGGCAGACTCTCCGGCCGGCAGGGTGCCGGGCGGGCCGGCATCGGTGCGCGCGCCGCCGACCGGGGCACGCAGAGCTTCGCCCTCGAAGGTGAACAGGGCGGTGCCGTCGTCGCGCCAGGCGGTGGGCGGCAGCCCGGCCTTGACGCAGACCTGGTCGAGGAACCGGCGGGCGTCCCAGTTGTTTTCGACGGCCACGCCGGGCAGGAACAGGCCGCGTGCCTCGCCGCGCACCACCTGGATGCCATGCCGCCCTACGGTGATCGCTCGCACCCGCTCCTCGCCCCGGGCTTGCACCGGCACCGGATTGTAGAGTAGCCAGACCTCCAGATCGAGGTATTCCAGCTCGGCCGGCGACAGGGTCGGGAAGCGCACGTCCTCCCAGGCGGTGCGGTAAGTGGCCTGGGCCAGGGCCTGTGCCAGGGGCGTCGGCATCCCCAGCAGGCCGCAGCAAGCGCGCAGGTGCCCGCCGCGCTTCAGGCTGACAAAGGTGCCGGCCACCGTGTGCTCGGGTACCGCCTGCTGGGACGACGCTTGACCCGCTACCGTGGCCCGCAACAGCGCCACGGCAGCGGTGACCACCTGTTGCTTCTCCTCGGCCGTCAGGGGCGGCGGCGGGACCGGATCCTGGACGGCGCTGGCCAGTTCCTGGGTGGGCATGGTGGGCGGTCCTCCGGGGAGAATGGTCGGGGGAGAGGGTGTTCTGTAGGACGGAGCACCGCTCCGTCCCACCCCCTCTTTCCGGTGTACCGGGACGAGGGGAGGCATCGTGCCGACGGCCCGCGGCAGTCGGCTCCGATAGGCGGCCAGGTCGTTGCCGGTTCGCACCTCGGCGGACGAACCGGGCCAGACGCCCGGAATCGGTCCACGGCCGCAGTCAGGACAGCCGCCGTCCGCCGTGATGCGATAGGCCCGCACCAGGTAACCGTGGCGGGCGATCAAGGTCACGCCGCAGAACGGGCAAGTCGTATCTTCCCACGGGCCGACGCGCCCGGGCAGGTTGCCGGCGTAGACGAAGCGCAACCCCGCGGCCCGGCCGATCTCGCAGGCGCGGATCAGCGTTTCCGCCGGCGTCGCCTCGGGGTCCGTCATGCGATAGTCCTTGTGGAACGCCGTGACGTGCCATGGAATGTCGCGGCTGACGGAGGCCAGGAAGTCCGCGGCCCGCCGCAGCTCGTCCTGGGCATCGTTGAACCCGGGAATCACCAGCGTCACCACTTCCAGCCACAGGCCGCGCTCGTGGACCATGCGGATGGAGCGCAGGACAGCATCGAGCGTGCCGCCCAGAGTGCGATAACGGCGATCGTCAAACGATTTCAGATCGACTTTGTAGGACGTGAGCCAGGGCCGCAGAAAATCGAGGACCTCCGGTGTGGCGTTGCCGTTGGACACGAAGGCGCAGGCCAGCCCGGCCGGCTTCGCCTGACGGAAGACTTCGACGGCCCATTCGGCGGTGATGAGCGGCTCGTTGTAGCTGGACACGATCAGCCGGGCCTTCTCGCGCTGGGCCAGGGCCACCAGTTGCTCCGCCGTCATCGGCCGGGGCGGGGCGACGGCGCTGAGCATCGCGAAGCGCCTGCGAGGTCAGCCAGTTCTGGCAGTACGAGCACTTGTAATCGCAGCCGAGCATGCCGAACGTCAGGGCATCGCTACCGGGATAGACGTGGAAGAACGGCTTTTTCTCAACGGGGTCGCATTGCAGGGCGGCGACATAGCCGGAAGGGACCCGCAGCCGGCCCCCCTCGTTGAAGCGGACCTTGCAGATACCGCGCAGCCCCTCTCCGATCAGGCAGCGGTGGCCGCAGGCCAGGCAGCGGACGTGATCGCCTTCCGTCCGGCACAGAGCCGGATCGCCAACAGTAGTGTGCTGGTCCAGCACCTCCGCCAGGGCGGGGTTGGCCACACGAGTCTTCATGGCAACGTCTGACGCGGGTTTCGGGAGAATGCTTCAAGGATAGAGGATAGGGGCAGGAAAAGGCAACAGGAGTGGCTCCCTTCCGGCATCCGCGTTTCGGCCTGGGTCTGGGCCACGAACCAACGGTCGAACAACCAGCGAGGCTCGATCGGCTGTATAATGACTTTCTGCCACCCCAGGCCGGTCCGCGACATCAAGTCGCAACCAGCCCGGCGCAACTTGCGGGCCCATAGCTCAACGGCAGAGCAGGGGACTCATAATCCCAGAGGGCTAGAGTCCGCCGTAATCCACCGTCGTCCGCTGTCGTATTTTTCCCGGGGATTCTGAGCAGTCTGGATCCCGCCATCGTCCGCTGTTTCCGCCAGTATCCGCCCCATTGGCTACAGTTAGGCTACAGTGGCTACAGGGCGGGATGGTGATCCCATTGCGCTGATTGCGCTTGGCATGGCAGCGTGACTCCATGTTCCCGCTGGGAGGAGCACGGGAGCGTGCGCGGTGTGCTTGACGGCCGCCTGGTGCACGCCCACTCGCCCATTACGCCCTGCCGTCGAACTGCTTCTCGTACAGTTCCTTGAACGGGTTGACCTTCGGCCCGACGGCGTCCTCGTTCACCATGCCCGGCTGCACCGACTCCCACCACCTGTCGTAAGCCTCGTCCAGTTCCTTCACGACCTCGGGATGCCCGACCGCCACGTCGGTCTTCTCGCCGGGATCGGATTTCACGTCGAACAGCTGCCACTGCTTCGAGCCGTCCCGGGTGTCGCAGACCAGATGCCAGCGCGGACTACGCACGCTGCAGTGGGCGTACTTGTGCGCCGCTGGCTTCGCCCCCTTGGGCCAGCGGCCGACGTGGGTGAAGAGGATCCGGTCGGGCCACTCCGCCTTCCGGTTGCGCAACGGCGGCACCAGGCTCCGGCCCTCGACCTGCGCCCTGACCTCGTCGCTCAGCTTCGCCCCGGCGATCTCGGCCACGGTGGGGAAGAAGTCGATGTGGGCCGCCAGACGGTCCACGTCGCCGGGATTCAGCGTGCCCGGCCAGCGCCAGAATGACGAGGCTCGCGTGCCCCCCAGCCAGGGAGTCACCTTCTCGCCCCGCATGCCGGCGTTGAAGACCCTCACCCCGGCCGTGCCGCCGTTGTCGTTCATGAAGTCATCGGCCAGCCAGACGTGAATGCGGGGGTTCAGGAATGGAGGCGATTTGGCCATGCCGTGTCACTTCCGTGGCGACAGAATGTGTTATCCGGTGATCGTACATAGGGACGGAGGCGGGTCGGGCAAGTGAATGCAGACGATGGTGTTGGCACCGGAACACACAAGGGGGGTTCATCAGCCCGAGGCAGACGCTTGCCGCCGCAGATTTGTCATAGGGGCGAGGACGGTAGGCCACCTGGATGGCGCCCTGCACACCGATCGCCTTCACGGCGATTATAAGTGCGGGAATCGCTTCCGACGAGCATTCAGCCGAATAGCGCGGACAGGGGTCTGCCTTCTGTCAGTAGCGCCGGTCGGCCCTCACGGTCGTCCAGCGTAGCACCCACCGAGACGCCGAGCGCGTGGTAGATGGTTGCCGTCAGGTCGGCCGGAGAAACCGGGTCCGCCGCTGGAGTGGCCGCCAGTCGGTCGGAGCGGCCGTAAACCTGGCCGCCCCGCACGCCGCCTCCGGCCAACACCGCCGAGTAACACGCTGGATAATGCTCGCGTCCCGCGTTCCACCGCGAAATACGCGGGCTCCGACCGAACTCGCCGACCCACACCACGAGCGTCTCGCCCAGCAGACCTCTCTGGCTCAGGTCCTCCAGCAAAGCGGAGAGACCTTGGTCGGCGGGCGGCATCAGGCGGGTCTTAAGACTGCCGAAATTGTTCTGGTGCGTGTCCCAGAAGAATTGCCCGTCCTGGTGCCAGTTGACGCACACCAGGCGGACGCCGGCCTCGATCAGCCGCCGGGCCAAAAGCAGGCACTGGCCGTGGGTGTGCCGGCCGTACCGATCGCGCAGAGAGGCTGGCTCGCGGGACAGGTCGAAGGCGCGTCGTGCGGCATCCGAGGCCAAGAGGTCCAGGGCACGATGCAGAGAGTCGGAAAAGCCCTCCTCCCGAGTCCTCCCAGCGTCCAGGCTGGCCAGCAGACCACGGCGTGCCGCCAGTCGCTCGACGGTCAGGTCGGCTGGCCGGGCCAGCTGGGGCACCGCGAAATTGGGGGCGGACGGGTCCGCAGTCAGGACGAACGGGTCGTAGGCCGCGCCCAGCCAGCCGGCGTTCTGCCCCGGAGCCTTACCGCCAGGCGCCGCCGGGTGCGAGACAATCCAGGGCATGGTGACGAACTGCGGCATCGTCAGGCCGGTGGGCCGCAAGCGGGCCAGGGCAGACCCGATGGCCGGTGAGTCGCGCCGGGAGGGAGGTTCGGCGTCGGACTTGACCTTCGGCGACGTGGCGACCGGTCAGGACGTGGTGGACGCTTGACAGGTGGGCCGGGTCGTCATGCGTCATGGAACGGATGATCGCGTACTGATCGGCCAGCCGCGCCAGCCGGGGGAAGTGTTCGCTGACCCGGACGCCTGGGACGCGGGTGGCAATGGACCGGAACTCACCCCGTACTTCCGCGGGCGCACTCGGGTTTTGGGTCCCAGGTGTCGAGCTGGGAAGGGCCTCCCCACATGAACAACAGGATGCACGCTTTCGCCCGGCCCTGCGACCGCTGGGGCAGGCCGGTGAGGTCGCTGGCCTGCGCTGCGAGTAGGTCGCCGAGGCCGAGCCCGCAGACACCGAGGCCTCCGATGCGCAGCACGTCCCGCCGGGACGGGCAGATGGCCCGGCGAAACTCCGGACAACCTGAGGGGGAACGCGGGGAGGGGAGTCGCAACGGCACGGTTCGCTCCTCCTCAGACCGGGGTGATGGCCGCACCGTGAACAACCGAGTCCACGAACCGGCTATTCGTTGCATAAGCGATTGCACTCATAGTAAGCTGCCAGTCGGTCACGTGGTAGATGCCGGCTCTCCCGGGTCATGTCAAGCAGGAGATTTCGCGAGCCAGCAACGAGGGGCGATGAGCGCAGGGCGCGCGCACCTGCCCGCAACAGGTCGAAAAAGGCGAGGTGTCAGGCCAGCGGGTGTTGAGGGACTGCGGCCTTCGCCCTTCGACGTGACGGGCTGTTCGCCGCGACTCGATGAGTCGAATGGACATCGGTCCGTGTGAGGAGGTCGCCGAGTTCAATCCCTGTCGCCACCTTCGTGACAATCCGTGAGCGGTTGCATCGGGTTCGCCGACAATGGAGACTGCATCGGTGTGTCGGCCCGGAGCGCGCTGGCGAACTCGGCTTCGGAGCGTAGGTCGAGGTGACCGAAGCGCACAAACGCGGTCGTCCGATGTCCGTCCTTGCCCGCCACCTTCTGGACGGTTATCCTCGAACGAATGAGCAACGTCACCCGCATCCTGTCGGCCATCGAGCAGGGCGACCCGCACGCCGCCGAGCAACTCCTGCCGCTCGTCTACGAGGAGCTGCGCCAGCTGGCCGCCCAGCGTCTGGCCCACGAGAAGCCCGGCCAGACGCTCCAGGCGACCGCCCTGGTCCACGAGGCCTATCTTCGCCTGGTTGGTGACGAGCGGCGGGGTTCATCCCCGCCGTGGGACAGCCGCGGCCACTTTTTCGCCGCCGCCGCCGAGGCCATGCGCCGCATCCTCATTGATCGAGCCCGCGAGAAACGCTCCGAAAAGCGCGGCGGGAACCGCAAGCGGATCGACATCGATGCCCTGGACCTGGTTTCGACCGCCAGCCCCGACCAGCTCCTGGCCGTCGATGAAGCCCTGGCCAAGCTGGCCCGCGACGATCCGGCCGCCGCCCGCCTCGTCGAACTCCGCTACTTCGCCGGCTTGACCGTAGATGAGGCCGGCAAGGCCCTCGGCATCTCGACCGCCACCGCCTACCGCCACTGGAACTATGCCCGGGCCTGGCTCCATGCCGAACTGCGCGGCGAAGCCGCGTTATAATCTTTGATTTTTCCCTCCGGCGGTGAGAAAAACAGCAGACAGAATCCGCATTGATAGGCAGAACCCAGACGCCACGGGCAGAGCGACCCCCATGAGCGATCAAGCCAACCAGGCCAAGTCGATCTTCCTGGAAGCCGTGGAATACCACGCGCCGGAGAATTGGCCGGCTTTCCTGGAGCGAGTGTGCGCGGGCGATGCCCCCCTCCGGGCCGAGGTCGAGAAGCTGCTGCTTGCGCGAGCCGAGCTAGGATCGTTCCATGAAGCAGCGCGAAGCCGGCCTGGGTGCTACCGTCGACGAACCGATCGCCGAGCGCCCCGGCACGCGCATCGGCCCGTACAAGCTGCTGGAGCAGATCGGCGAAGGCGGTTTCGGCATCGTCTTCATGGCCGAACAGACGCAGCCGGTCCGCCGCAAGGTCGCGCTGAAAATCCTCAAGCCGGGCATGGACACGCGACAGGTTGTGGCTCGCTTCGAGGCCGAGCGGCAGGCGCTCGCGATCATGGATCATCCGAACATCGCCAAGGTGTTCGACGGCGGGGCCACGCCCTCCGGCCGCCCTTACTTCGTCATGGAGTTGGTCAAGGGCGTGCCGATCACCACCTTCTGCGACCAGAATCGGCTGACACCACGGCAACGGCTGGAACTATTCGTTCCTGTCTGCCAGGCGGTGCAGCACGCGCATCAGAAGGGGATCATTCACCGCGACCTGAAGCCGACCAACGTCCTCGTGTCGCGCCACGATACCACGCCGATCGTCAAAGTCATCGACTTTGGAGTGGCCAAGGCGCTGGGCCAGGAACTGACGGATAAGACCCTCTTCACCGGCATCGCCCAGATGATCGGCACGCCCTTGTACATGTCGCCCGAACAGGCCGGGATGAGCGACCTGGACGTGGACACGCGCAGCGACATCTATTCGCTGGGGGTGCTGCTGTACGAGCTGCTGACCGGCACCACGCCGTTCACGAAGGAGCGTTTCAAAACGGCGGCCTACGACGAGATTCGCCGCATCATCCGCGAAGAGGATCCGCCCAGGCCGAGCACGCGGCTGTCGGATTCGAAGGATTCGCTGCCGTCGATCTCGGCTCAGCGGCAGACGGCGCCGGCGAAGCTGACGAAACTGGTGCGCGGTGAGCTGGACTGGATCGTGATGAAGTGCCTGGAGAAGGACCGCAATCGTCGCTACGAGACGGCCAACGGGTTCGCCGCTGACGTGCAGCGCTACCTAGCGGACGAGCCGGTGCAGGCGTGTCCGCCTTCGGCGGCGTATCGGTTGCGGAAGTTCGCCCGGCGGAACAAGGGGGCGTTGGCCACGGCCGCCGTCGTGAGCTTCGTGGTGTTGCTGGCCGTGGTCAACCTGACGGTCGCCACCGCCATCGTTGTAGTTGTCGCGCTGGTGCTGGGAATAGCGGTCAGCACCTCGCAGGCAATCCGGGCAATTAAGGCCGAGAAACTGTCGCAAACTCGGCTGCAAGCTGAAACGAAGGCCCGCACCGACGCGGAACAGGCCCGGCAGGAGCTGGAAGAGAAGGCCCGCAAGCTCGCCCTAAACTCCAAGCACAAGTCGGAATTCCTGGCAAACATGTCGCACGAGCTCCGCACCCCCCTCAACAACCTCTTGATCCTTTCCGACCAGTTATCGAAGAATCCCGATGGCAATCTCACACCCCAGCAGACCGAATTTGCCAAGACCATCCACTCCGCGGGCAGCAACCTCCTGAACTTCATCAACGACATTCTCGACCTGTCGAAGATCGAATCTGGCACCGTCGAGGTCGATGTTGGCGAACTGCGGCTGGACGACCTCCGCCACTTCGTCGAGCGGACGTTCCGCGATGTTGCGGAAGCGAAGAACGTCGAGTTCTCCGTCAAGTTCAGCGAGAATCTGCCCGAGTCGATGCTCACCGACCCCAAGCGGCTCCAGCAGATCATCAAGAACCTGCTCTTCAACGCGTTCAAGTTCACTCAGCATGGCGGTGTGAGCCTGAATGTTCAGTCCGTGATGAGCGGCTGGAACACCGATCACGAGGACCTCAATCGGGCCGCCTACGTCTTGGCATTCGAAGTGGCCGACACCGGCATCGGCATCTCTCCCGAAAAGCAGCAGATCATCTTCGAGGCCTTCCAACAGGTTGACGACACTGCTAGTCGCAATTATGGCGGCACGGGACTCGGCCTGGCGATCAGCCACGAACTGTCGCGGCTCTTGGCCGGCGAGATCCGCCTGGCCTCCAATCCGGGACGCGGGAGCACGTTCACGCTGTATATGCCCCAGACGTACGGTCCATCCGGCGCGTCGCGAAAGCTGTAGGCCCCGGCCTGACCTAGGAGCGGCGGAAGCAGAGGCCGACGTATCAGCAGCGGCTCATGGAGACAAGGCAGAGGAAGGAGGAGCCAGGAGAGGTAACGAGGAACACATGATCGCTCATTCCTGAAATAAAGCGTCCTGAAACAAAGCGGCCGGTGAGGTCTTTACCGCCAAGCAAGCCCCTCACCGCCCCGGCACCACCCCGGCGCTCGGTCTGCGCCCGGTCCCACGCGCGCCGGAGCACGTGTTCGGTGCATCCGGTCGATACCAATCGCGGAGCGATGGCATTTTCGTAGTGCGCTGCGGTCCGAGACACCGAGTTGAGTTTGTGTCGCGGTGGTCGGCGCTGAGGTCACATCGACCGACGCATCGAACCGCACGGGGACACCGCCGCCTTTGGGCAAGCGTCGGGCTTGCAACTCAGTGGCACATGCAGCCCGAGTCACTTCGCAGGCCCAAGGAAGCGGGCCGCCACCCACGCGAGGATGACTGCGGTGGCCAGGATCGCGTCGGCGAGCGCTGGGTTTCGCGTCGGGTTGAGAAGCAGCCACAACAGGACGAACCCAGCAGGAGGTTAGCAGCGAAGAACAGCCGCCGCTGACGCAGTGTCCCGTCCTCTCAGCGCCGGCCCGGCGGGGCCTGTTCGAGGTCCTTGCGCAGGCCCTCCAACTCCCTCTTGAGCGCATCCAGCTTCTTCTCCACCTCCGCCGCCCGCTGGCTCACTTGCTGGCGACGCGGGTCTACCCCGGACTCCGCCGGTCCCTGCAACTTCGACAGCCAGCGTTTGGCCTGTTCCAGCCGGACCTCCGACTCCCTCAACTCGGCTTCCCTCACCTCAAGCTGGCCAACCAGTGCGGCTTGTTCAACGGGACTGACCCCGCCTTTGTGAGCGACTTCCACACTGAGGCGCGCGGCCTTCAGTTGTGCCTTCTTCACACCCAGCTGCACTTCCAGCAACTCCACGTCGTCCCGGGCCTGATCCGCCTGCGCTGCACAGTCCGTCTTCACGCCCCGATTCGGGATTTCGTTCGCCGTAGCGTCTCCCGCCCCTGCGGGTTGTGGCCCCGCCCTTCCTGACCCGGCGGCCGAACGCACCGCCTTGTCCTCGGCCAGCTTCCGCGCGTCGCGCTCAGCTTCGGCCTGGCGCCGGGCCTCCTGTTCAGCGGCCCGTGCTCGCTCTGCCTGCACCTCCGCCTGCTTGAGGGCTTTCTCCAGTTCGCGCGTTTTCGCGTCGAGCGACACCTGCAGGGCCTCTACCCGCTCGTGCAGTTCACGAATCTCCTTCTCCTGCTGCGCCAGCAGCGCCTGGAGCTTCTCCTGATCCGCCGGCGCGGTTCGCGCGGACTTTTGGGTCGCGGCCGAGTCCGCGGGCGTGCGCCCTGGCTCACCGGCCGCCGTTTGATAGCTCACCACACCACCACCGCCTACTAGCAGCACCACCCCGAGGACCACGATGGCCGCTATCTTCACCTTCGTTAGCAGCATGGCTCTCACCACCTCTCCTGAGAGGGCGACCACTTCGGTTGAGACGACCCCGGCCAGACCCTTCCCCGCCGCGGCCAGAGCCGCGGCCCGCACCGACGCCAGGACCAGGGCGCTGGGGGCCGCCGCCGTGGCGGTCTCCACGGCGAGGACCGCCGCCAACACACCCAACGTCACGCCCCGCCGGGTCAGACGGTCGCGCAGTCGCTGCCGCGCTCGCGCGAGACGCGACAAGACCGTACCCACCGGACAGCCCAACTCCCGGGCCGCCTCCTCATTGGTGCGTCCCTCGACGTGGCAAAGCACGAAGGTTGCACGGTACTTCTCCGGCAGCCGGCTGACCTCCTCGTCCAGCACTGGGCGCAGATCGCGCCAGGCGGGGTCAGCTACCGGGCGGGCAGGCAGAGCGTCCAGGTCGTGGGGAGGAAAGGAAACACTGCGGGACACGCAGGCACGCGCCCGGAGGGCCGTGCGGTAAGCCACGGTGTAAAGCCAAGCCACGACCGCCTGGCGTCGGCCGATGGAGCCGGCCTTGCGGGCGAGGGTGAGGAAGGCGGCCTGAGCAGCATCCTCTGCTTCGTGGGCGTCGCCGAGGACACGCCGGCAGACGCTGAGCACAGCAGCGGCGTGCCGCCACAGCAGTGCCTCGAAGGCGGCCTCGTCGCGGTGGGTGACCCAGCGCCGCAATAGGTCAGCGTCGGTGAGCCCGCCGTCGCTCGCCGGAGTCACCGCCCGCCGTAGCCGCCGGATTATGGTTCGCAGTCTGGCCCCGTCCACGACACGCGCCCTCGGACCCCTTGCCTCCCTTTATAGGAGCCGGGTGACGGCTACACCCTTCCACGAATTTCGCGTTCCGTTTTTGAGAGATGGCGCGCTCCCACTTCGTGCATTTCACGCTTGAAGAATAGAGGCACACGCGGGTCGGCAACGGGACGGGCCAGCGTGAGGGGCGAGCCAGTGGTGGTTCGCTGGCCTCAACACCGATCACCTCCTTCAGGGAGAAGTAGCATGTTCAGCAGCAAGATCGTTCGTCTGGCGTGTCTGGCGTGCGTGGCGGCCGCGGGGCTGTCTGTCGGTCTCTTCCAGCCTGCCAAGGCCGGTGCGGCAGAAATCATCATCCGCCGGGCCCCCATCGTGGTGCCCGGCCCTGTCGTGAGGGTGGCCCCCGTGGTCCCGGTCGCTCCGGTGGTCCCGGTCGTTCGCGTGGCGCCGTTCGTCCGCGTCTACCGGCCGTGGTATGGGTTCCGGTGGGTTCGCTGAAATCGGTGGCTTGGCAGGCGGGGGTTGGTGACGCCTCCGCCTGCCAGGTGGCTGGGGTTGGCTTACACGTCTGGCGCCGGCGGGGTTCTTTCCTCGGCCGCCCCGAGCACTTGCAAGGTCTCAATCACGGCCTCCAAAGTAATCTGCAACCGCTCTCGCGGCGGCTTGCCCTCGGCCCCATCTCAGGCCCGTTGCGACACCATGTCGGCATACTCCAGAGCAAGACAAACGGCGCCAACGGCATCCGACCCGGAGGGCGCGTCGAGCATACGACCCATCGAGGCCGCGACCTCGGCGATGGGATCCTTTTCGTGAATGGCCACGAGATTGCTCCGGCCTTGCGTCGTGCTGGGATGCTCGGCGCTGGCGGGGACGTGTCTGACCGGGAGGGATCGTAGCGCAGGGAGGTGGGTCGTTTCCAGGTCAGCAGGCGGTCGTTTTTCAAGGGGCCAAGGAATTCGCTTGAGACAGCCCCAGTGCGCGGTAGTATCCAGCTCGGGTTGCCATTGGTCCCTCAAGGAAACAGGTGGCCAGACCGCCGACGCGAGTTTCGTTTCTAGGGGGACCCTTGTCTCGGTGCGCGGCCGCTGTTGCTCGCGCCCGCTCGGCCGGCCGTGGGAGGGGGCTATGGATCGCGACGACTCCCCGGCCAATCGAATGCGAGACGAGTGGGCTGTCCTGGACGAAGCGGTCTGGGCCACCGGCAGCGCACAGGAGATCACCATGCAAGACGATGTCGTTGCCCTGTTCGCGTACGATCGCTGGGCGAACCGCAAGGTCCTGGACGCCTGCCGCAAGTTGACCGCCGAGCAGTACGTCGCGGAACCGGTGCCCGGGTGGTCGTCGGTCCGCTCGACCGTCTATCACATCGCCCTGGTGACGGAGATTCATTTGCGCACGCTGGCCGGCGATCCCGATGACAGCATCCCGACCGAAGCCGACCTGGCCACCGTGGACGACGCGGCCCGGTTGCTGGAGCGCGCCTATCGACGCTTCGAGGAGCTTCAGCCGACGTTGACGCCGGAGTGGCTCAACACCGTCTTCACGGTGCGCTGGCCCGGCGGAACCGCGACGCTGCCGCCGTGGGCGATGCTGCGCCACATTGTCAATCATTCGACCTATCACCGCGGGCAGGTGGCGTCCAAGCTCAAGCGGTTCGGGGTCGAACAGCCAATGACGGATTTCTTCTTCTGGGTGATGGAGCAGATTCCGCAAGAGAAGTGAGGGGCGGTTCCCGTAAGCCCCTCGCTCCTGTACGCAAGGCCCGCCGGGGTGGCAAGCGAACCGGGGGGAACAGTCGCCGCCGACCGATCACGCGAATGAGGAGAGTGTTGGCCTGCCAGAACCAGCCCCCTGGGACGGCCCAAAGCAGTTGGTCCCTGAGCGAAGCGGTGGGCGAACCAAGGGCTTAAGCCGACCGGTGCCGCCCACGCTGGTTTTACAAGGTGTGGAGTCACCACGGGCGGCACCGACGGCTTAGCCCTGGTCGTTCGTCGGCCCGGTGTGGAAGGGGTGCGGCTGAGTAGCGTGGCAAAGCGGTTCTCGATGGAAAGGCTCGCGACTTTGAACCTGCTCGCTGACGACGCTCTGGCGGTGGCGGTGGCTGAGGCGATCCAGAGTGGCGATGTCGAGGCATTGCGTCATCTGCTGGGTGAGAATCCTGGGCTGGCAGCCGCCAGGATCGGCCCCCGGACGCTCTTGCATATCGCCACCGATTGGCCCGGCCACTTTCCGCACGTTGTAGCGACCATGAGCGCGCTGATCACGGCCGGCGCCGACGTCAACGCCCGATTTAGCGGATCTCATACAGAGACGCCACTCCACTGGGCCGCGAGCTGCGACGACCTGGCGACACTCGATGCCCTGCTCGACGCCGGCGCCGACATTGAGGCGCCAGGCGCGGTCATTGGCGGCGGCACCCCACTGGCCGATGCGGTAGCCTTCGGGCAGTGGCGGGCGGTGCGCCGGCTGGTCGAGCGCAGCGCACGGGCCACCCTCTGGCAGGCGGCCGCGTTAGGGCTGGGGGCTCGCGTGCAAGAGCACTTCGCCGGCGCCGCCCCACCCAAGCCGAATGACGTTACCAACGCCTTCTGGTGTGCGTGCCACGGCGGACAGCGTGGCACGGCGGCGTACCTTCTGGAGCGCGGCGCCGACCTCAACTGGATCGGTCACGACGGTCTGACGCCAATCGACGCAGCGCGCCGCAGCGGCGCCGAGGAGCTAGTTGAATGGCTATCCAGCCAGGGCGCCAAGTCGGCTAAAGAGGTGCAGTGAACGCAAGAGAAACGGAGGGCACGGCAGCCTTTCGCGGTCTCCAGGCCGAACCGGCCGTGGTAGCAGACGGGGCCGGCATCAAGGCTTTCCGAGGCATGGATTCGTTGCAACCGGCCCCGCTGCTGAACTCAATCGTTAGCCGAACGAGAGACCAATGCCAAAAGCGAAGTCGGCCTTTTTTGATTTCATTCGACTTGTCGTGAATGGCGAGATCGACGAAGTGTCCCGCCAGTTGGCGGCCAGTCCCTCGTTAGCCACGGCGTCGGCTGACGTTGGTGCCGCACGCCACGGAGCACCGGACTTCTTCGTCAGCGAAATCGCTCACTACCTTTACGCCGGCGACACGGCTCTCCATATGGCTGCCGCCGCGTTTCGGCGTCCGGTCGCGGAACTCCTCGTTGCGCACGGGGCGAAGGGCCGCGCGAAGAATCGCCGCGGCGCCGAGCCCCTTCATTACGCGGCGGACGCCAATCACTGGGATCCGACGGCACAGGCTGAGACGATCGAGTACCTCGTGTCGGTTGGCGCAGATCCCAACGCTTTGGATAGCTCTGGTGTGGCGCCCCTGCACCGAGCGGTGCGAACCCGGTCGTTGTCCGCGGTACGAGCGCTGCTGGATGGTGGTGCGAACCCGAGGGCGCCAAATAAGGCTGGTTCGACGCCCCTGCACCTCGCCGTTCAACCCACTGGGCGAGGAGGGAGCGGTTCTGAGCACGCACGCCAGCAGCAGACGGCCATCATCAGGCTGCTGCTCGAAAGCGGCGCACGCCCGGCCGACAAAGACGGACGAGGTAAACAGGTGAGTCAGGCAGCGACGAGTGAGTGGATTCGAACCTTGCTCAGCGGAGGATCCGGCTAACCAACGGCTGCCGCTGCTCCCGCTCTGCCTCGGTCCACTCTCGCGCCTCGACCGCTTCGGCGCCCTTTTCGGCGGACCCTTGAATCAGGCGAGGTGTGCCTTCGTTGTCAGTTCGCCCGACGCCGAGGGCCTTCCGCCACTGCCAGACGACCCGGACGCCAACGCCCCACCAGTGCATGACGGCGGCCGCGGACTCATGCCGGATCGCCCGCGCCAGCTCCTCATCGACCAGGAGGCCCGGTCCACCGCGGCGGTGATGGACCGCGCGGCACCGCGGCCAGGGGATCGGGGCATCGGTCCAACTCGTGATGACAACCTCACAATCCCGAAACAGGCAAGTCGCCCGGTCTCCTCGCCTGAGCGGCGGGGGATTGTACGGGCCGAACAGCAGCTTTACGCGGTCGGGGTCATAGACGCGGGCCACGGGTCAAACCTCCACCCTGCGTCATTGGACTTGCACGACCCCGCGAGGATGGCATACTCCTGCGCCGCCTGGGAGAGCCAGCTGCATTGGCGTCCGCAGCGTCGCCCATACCAGTGTTTGGCGTGGCGTCTTGTTCAACCCATCCCCTCGTCGCTCGCTGCGGGCATCCCGCAAGAGGGAGTTGCCATGCGGCGCATCTGGCTGGTCACCACGATGGCAATCGGCACGGCAAGTGGGTGCGGGACGATCATCAACGTGACGGGCATCGACAGTCACGGCCGCAGCGCCTATGGCGGCCTTGCACGCGATCTCCAAAACCTGGAACCTGGCAAGCTTCCCAAGCCCGGGGCCGCTCACGCTTCAGGCGGCTCAGGGAAGGCGTTCATCGGTTTTCTCGCTTTTTACCCCGCCGTTCTGCTTGCTTACGAGGGCGGCATTGCTACCGAGGTCTCCCTGTCGGCGATGGGCGATACGTGCACCCTGCCTCTCCTGCCTGTCTTGCGCCTCCTGGATCGCTCACTTGGCCCGACCAGCGTGGCCCCCGAACGTCTGGCGGCCCACCAGGCCGACTGGCTCCGCGAAGCAGACTGGCTATTGCTACGCCGAGCCTCAACCTGCATCGGTGAGAGCGAGCAGTCCATGACCTCCTCAACAGGGGAGACGGGCCAGCCTGCATCAGCGGAGATGGAAGTTGGGCCCAGCGACACCCCTCCACCTCTCCCTCCGCTCCCTCCCGATGAAGCACCCTGACGTGGGATAATCCAGCCGGCGACCCGATCCCGGGCCGCGGCTCCTGCCAGGGTTATCAACCTGCCAGGGGTCAAACCCTCTGCCCTGATCTGGTCAACCAGTGCTGCCGGCCGTTCAGAGGCGGTCCTCTCGAAGCTCATACCACAAGAGCGCTCCAGGCAATCGGAAATCCAGGCGGGGGGATAGGCGGCCTGAGAAGGTGCCTCCACCGCATACAAGATTCCGAGCATGGCCTGATCCCCATTTACAGCCGATCCCGCTTTTGGCATAGCCGCAGGAGTTGCACGATCACTCGGCTGCGCGTTCCATCCGTCGCGCATCGGCTCCGAGAAGAGGGGTGGCCATGCCGGTGAGCCGGAACGCCCCGTAGGAATGGCTCCGTTCCGAGAAGGGGGCGAGAGTTGAGCGAATTTGAACGGATCAACCAGGAACGTCTGTGGCTTTTCCCCAGAGCGTCGCTGCTCGGCCTGGCGACAGGGCTGCTCGCTGTCGCCTTCCGCTGGCTTCTTGGGGCAGGGCGAAGGGCTGTTCCTGCGCTGGGCGACCTGGTGCCGCTCACTCGGCCCGGTTGGCTTCCTCCCGCTGCTGCTGTTGATCGGCTGCACCACCGCGCTGGCGGTATTCCTCACCCGCGCATTCGCCCCGGAGGCGGGTGGCAGCGGCATCCCCCACGTCAAGCTCGTTCTGCTAGGCAGACGGCGTTTCCGCGACCTGCGCGTGCTGGTCGTCAAGTTCTTCAGCGGCGTGATCGGGATCGGTGGCGGACTGGCGCTGGGGCGTGAGGGACCCACCGTGCAGATGGGCGCGGCGTTAGGCAGACGCGCCGGTCTATGGTCGGCTCGCCGTGATGAATCCGACGCGCTGATTATCTGCGGCGCAGCGGCGGGTCTG
This sequence comes from uncultured Planctomycetota bacterium, assembly GCA_963827935.1. Lineage (GTDB taxonomy): Bacteria > Planctomycetota > Planctomycetia > Gemmatales > Gemmataceae > DATFNV01. The sequence continues at coordinate 678,142 of CAWHCN010000013.1, forward strand.
GCCGCAGCCTTCAACGCGCCGCTGGCTGCGCTTGTCTTTGCGCTGGAGGAATTGCAGGTCCGCTTCAATCAGAGCGTCTTCTTCGCCGCCGCCGTCGCAGCCTTGCTGGCGGATGTCGTGGCGCGGTCGCTGGCTGGTGAATTGCCGGTCTTCCACGTAACCGTCCACATGGCCCCCACGGTGATGCACTTACCCCACGCCCTTGCCGTCGGTGTGACGGCTGGCCTGCTGGGCATGCTGTTCAACTACGTTCTGATCGGTGCGGTGCGTATTTCGCGGGCTCGGCCGAGACTCTGGCTCGTCCTGGTGGGTGGAACTACGGTGATGGCCATCGCCGCAACGGCCTGGTTCGCGCCGCACGCCGTCGGCGGTGGTCTGGGCCTGACTGACCACCTCCTCGATGGCCCGCAGCCGCTGCTCCTGCTGGTGGCATTGTTGGTGGTACGCTTCCTGCTCACGGTAGGTAGTTACAGCCTGGGCAGTGCCGGAGGAATCTTCGCGCCCATGCTGTTGATCGGGGGCTTGCTGGGCCTTGGCATGGGAGAAGCGGGCCGCCAGTTGGGCATCCCCTGGACGCCCGATCCCACCGTCGCGGCGCTGATCGGCATGGCCGCATTCTTCGGCGCTGTGGTCCGCTGTCCGCTCACGGGGATAGTCCTGATGGTGGAAATGACCGGCTATTACCCAATGGTCCTGGTGTTGCTGGCCGCCTCGTTCCTCGCCGTTGGCATCGCTGACTTCTTCCACCAGGAGCCGGTCTACGAGGCGCTCATGTCTCACTCCCCGCCGACGCGCCAAGATGGCATCGACGACGAAACGTCTCCTATTGGCGGCGAATCGTCACCTGGGGCGTGGCCTCGTCCGATGCTAGTGGGCAGACAGGTCGGCGCCACAAACGGCTCGGGCTGAGTTGCGACTAGCCACTCATGCCGCGATGGGCCTGCGTGCAGCAAGCGAATGCACGAGCCCGCCAGGTTCGCGTGGGCAAGGTTGCCGGGAAGAGGTTCCCTTATGCACCCCCTCCGCGTCGGCACATGCGGCTGGTCGTACAAGGAATGGTCCGGCGTCTTTTACCCCGCCGACCTGAGCCCGGGCCAGTTCCTCTCCTACTACGCCGATCGATTTCCCGTGGTCGAGGTCGATAGCACGTTCTACCGCAGCCCGGCCCGAAAGACGGTCGAGGGCTGGCGCGACCGGACGCCAGCAGGCTTCGGCTTCAGCCTCAAGGTGCCGCAGGCCATCACCCACGAGAAGGTTCTGCTCGACTGCCGCGCCGAGGTGGGCACCTTCCTGACCGCGGCTCGCATCCTGGAGGACAAGCTGCTCTGCTGCACGTTGCAGTTCGGCTACTTCAACCGCGGCAAGTTCGCGGGCCTGAATGCCTTCCTCGAACGGCTGAAGCCATTCCTGGAGGCATGGCCCACCGACGTGCCCGTGGCCGTCGAGGTGCGCAACAAGGCGTGGATGGTGCCGGCGCTGGGCGACTGCCTGCGCCGGCACAACGCCGTCTGGGTACTGCCGGACCAGGCGTGGATGCCGTCCCCGCTGAGCGTGGTGGAGAAGATCGACGTGGTTACCGGGCCGTTCGCCTACGTCCGCCTGCTGGGGGATCGCGAGGCGGTCGATGCCCTGACGCCAAAGCTGGACCATATCGTCATTGACCGGGGGGACCAACTGGCGGCCGACGCGAAGGTCATCAAGATGTTGCGCGAGCGCGTGCCGGTGCTGGCCTTCGTCAACAACCACTTCGCCGGCTATGCTCCGGAGACGGTTCGTCAGCTCGCGGCGCTGATCGGATAAGTGGATGAAACGCCTTGTGGCCCACTTGTGGGGCCGGTAGAGTTATTCCAACCTGAGCGCCTGAGTTGACTGGACGTACTCCCCCCCCGCCGGACTTGCCCGCCTCGAATCCCACCTACCGAAAGGACACGACAATGCTGTCGCGCTCCCACGCCTCTTCTCTGGACGTAAACATCGAAGGCAACAGGGCGGTCGTGCTCATCCCGACCCCACACTTCGCGAGTGTGGATGGGGAGCCCGCCGATGCACGACTGCTTTCCCTTATCGGTGAGCTGGAGCATCCCGTACTCGCGCTCGACTTCGGGAACGTCAACTTCATGAGCAGCCTCGGGCTCGCCTTGCTGCTCAAGATTCACAAGCGGCTGGCTGCGAGCGGGCGGCGGTTGGCCGTCGTGAACCTCCGGCCCCACATCTACGAACTCTTCAGCGTGACGCGCTTGGATACGGTGCTGGATGTCCGTCAACGGGAGGTTGCGTAGCGGACCAAGGTGACGCCACCATCCGCCGCTGCACGCCGGCGAGCTGATTCCTTCGGGCTTCCGGTCCGAAGGGTGGTCTAGCCCTTTCGGTTGACGCCTGACTTCCCCGGCCGGCCCCGTGGCTTTCTCGGTGATACCCCCGCCGGCGCCGGCCTTCGCAGCCGGCCCGGGTGCGCGCCCGGGGCCGGCCCCGGCTCCTGCTGGAACGCCTCGGTGCTGACGCCTATCGCTTTCGCCAGGGCGATCACATTCGACCAGTTCGGCTCCCGCGTGCCCCGTTCTCGCCGGGGGGGAGCCCAGACGCTGGGCTTGTGTTGAACCGGTCCGTTTTTGTACAGCTTGCAGCCCGCCGCCGCGGCTGGTCTGATATGTCGCGGGCCGCGAAGGACGCGGCCCGAAAGGTCACGGTCTTGCGGCCCGACGCTCGTCACTCGCTACCTTTGGCGCCGCCAGCGTCGGCGATGGCTCACCGGGTCCGATCCTGGCGCGGATCTCCTCATGGAAAAACGCTATCTCACGTGCCCAAGCGGGCACAGCTGGAATCAGGTCGTCACCGGCGCTCTCCCGGCCGACTTGAGCGAGATTTGCCCCGTTTGCACAGTCGCCGGCCAGGGCACCCTCGCTCACACGCCCGAGGCGGCGCGGCCGGCGCCGCCGGCCGCGCCGAAACCGACGCAGATGCTCCCGGGTTTTGAAGTCCTTGAGGAGTTGAACCGCGGCGGCATGGGGGTGATTTACAAGGCCCGCCAGGTTGGATTGAATCGCATCGTCGCCCTCAAGGTGCTCTCCCCCGAGCACACGCGCCAGCCCGAGGCGCTGCGGCGCTTCCAGCGCGAGGTGCAGGCTGCCGCCTTGCTGAGTCACCCGAACATTGTCACCGTCTACCACACCGACCTGGAAGGTCCGTTGCCCTATCTGGCGATGGAATACGTGGCCGGCATCGACCTCCACCGCCTGGTGGGGCAGGTAGGGCCGCTTGCGGTCCTCGACGCTTGCTGCTATGTGCGCGATGCGTCGTTGGGCTTGCAGCATGCGTTCGAGCAGGGTCTGGTCCACCGCGATGTCAAGCCGGCCAACCTGATGGTAACGCCATCGCCATTGGACGGCGCAGCCCGACCGGCCGGCGCCGGCCGCGGGTCAAAATCCTCGACATGGGGCTGGCCCGGGTCACGGTGCCGGTCGATGGGGCCACCAGCCTGACCCAGGCCGGCGAGTTCCTCGGCACCCCCGACTTCATCGCGCCCGAGCAGGCCGAGGACCCGCGCAAGGCGGACATCCGCTCGGACCTCTACAGCCTTGGCGGGACTCTGTTCTACCTGCTGACTGGCCAGGTTCCCTTCCCCGCTGCCAATGTGATGCAAAAGCTGCGGCGAATGCTTACTGAGGCTCCTCCCTCGCCGGCCGCCCACCGCCCCGACGTGCCCGCCGACCTCGACGCCATCGTGCGGAAACTGCTGGCGCACGACCCGGCCGAGCGGTTCCAGATGCCGGCCGAGCTGTGCGAGGCGCTCGACGCAGTGATGGGCCGCGCCGCGGCGCCGTCGGCGGGGTATCCGATGGTGGGGCAGCGGGTGCCCGGCCGGCGGCCGCCAGCCCGTCGTCTCATAGCGACCCCGCGCACGTCCGCGCCCACACAGGCTCCGTGCAGTCGCTGTGCCTCAGCGCCGACGGCCTCATCCTGCTCTCGGGTGGCCAAGACGAAACGCTGCGACTCTGGGACGCGGTCCGGGTGCGCGAGACGCGGGTCCTGGGTGGTGATCTCGGCCAGGTCGAGCAGGTGGCGATGGTGCCCAGCGGCAAGTGGGCCGCTTCCTGCTCCTTGCGCCTATTCGTCACAGACATGGTGGTGCAGCTCTGGGACCTGGTCAGCGGCATCGAGCGCCGCCGACTGTGCGGCCCGACCGACCAGGTCGGGTGTGTCGCGATCGCCTCAGACGGCCGCCGCGTCGCCGCCGGTAGCGCCGACAAGGTGGTGTGGGTGTGGGCGCTCGAACAGCCCGCCGCCCCTGCCCTGGTTCTCAAGGGACACACCGACCTGGTGAGCGGCGTCGTCTTCCTGCCCGGCGGGGAGTCGCTGCTTTCGGTAAGTCACGATGGCACGCTCCGTCAGTGGGAGGCGAAGAGCGGGGTTCAGAAGGCCGTTATCGACGCCCGCGTCGGTCGCATCAACGCCCTGGCCTTCGGCGGCCCCAGCCGCCGCCTCGCCATCGCTGGTGAAGAGCTTACGTTGCGCCAGGCCAACGGCACCTTCACGCCGCTGCAAGGCCACCGAGGCGCGGTGCTGTGCGTTGCCCTCACCCCGGACGGGCAGAGGGTTGTCTCGGGCGGCGCCGACAAGGTCGTACGCGTCTGGCGGGCCCAGGACGGCGAGCTGCTCAAAGCCTTCGAGGGACATACTGCCCGGATCACCGCACTGGCCGTCACTCCCGACGGCCGTGGCGTTCTCTCCGGTGGCGGCGACGGCACCATCCGGCGCTGGCCGCTGGCGACCTGATTCCCTCGGGCTTCCGGTCCCGTAACGTGGTCTAGCCTCGATTTCCACGGTACCAAGTTCGGTTAACAAAAGCGACATGTGAGGTCAGGAAAAGCGGATGACCAGGCGCTTGTTACCGAACCAGGGCATGGGGGTCGGTTCGTCCGCGAGCTGCGACGCGACGAGGTAGGGATTGTGAGCCCGCTTGTCCATGGCAATGACTACTTCGTGGTCCAGCACCTCGACGGTCGCCGAAACGTTCAGCAGGTTGCGGAAGATCTTCTTGGCCGTCGCGTGCTGGTACTCCCGGCCTACGCGGTTGGCCAGCAGCCGATACAGGGCGCTGGCCATGAGGGTGATCTGCAGGTCGAAGTCCACCTTCATCCCGATCATCGACGACAGGGCATCGATGTGAAAGAACTGGATGGCCTCGGAGATACCATTCTCGATCAGCATGCGTTGGGCATAGCGAGTCACCAGGGTCGCGCAACCGGACCGGAAGTTGTTGGTCAGGAGGATGGTCGGCTCCTCGTGGCCCAGATCGATCACGATGATTTGCCGCACCTGGCCCGTATAGCCGGGGAGCGACACGCGCTCATCCAAGACACGGGGCGTGCGGAAGGCGCGGGTCAGGGAGGACAGCGTGATCCGCCGCCAGGCCGACGCCGGGAGGCTCCAGATACGGCCGAGCATCGAGCGTGTGCGGCGTCGGAGCGTCAGGAAACCGATACCGCGCTGGTTCAACTGCTGCAGGTGTTGGTAGGTGGTCAGTTGCGAATCGAAGACCAGTTCGCGGGGTGAACTGCCAGTGCGTTCTTGCCAGAAGTCGGCGAAGCGGAGGACCTCGGCCGCCTTCTGGTCTTTGGGGATCCCAGCGTGGGCGTAGCAGAGGACACGGGCGGCGGCATCGCGGGCCAGGAAAACCAGGACGCCTTGCTGGGCGCGGCTGCGGCTGGAAATGTAGTGTTTTTCCAGCGGCTCTTCCTGAGTGTTGGCGGGTACGGAGTGGAAGTCGAGGTCGATGGAATCGCCGAGCGGCAGCCCGGCCCGCCGCACCTCGTCGAACCAGGCAGCCATGAGGCGGACTACGGCCCGGTGATCGACGCGCGAGCTATAGCTGGCCAGGTAGGAGCGTTTGGGTACCACGTTCAGGCCGGCGAACAGGGCGAGGCCCTGGTCGCAAACCAGGTCCATGACGTGACTCTTGCGTTCGGTGCCAACGAGCTTGAGGGCCAGCAGACTCCGCAGGGCCTGCTCGGCGGGAATCATCTGGGAACCGGGGAGGTCAGCCTGACGCAGCACATCCGTCAGCCGGATGTCTTTCAGGAGCGGCACGAAGAAGAAGAGGCCGCCGAGGCGCGTGCGGAAGGAGCGCGGTTCCAGGCTCACGGCGCGCACGTCGGCCGCGGCCTCGGTTGCCGGTCGAGTCGCCGCGGGCCGTTCGTCATCGAGACGGCGCGGCAATCGCGCGAAGCCTTCCTCGCGCAACAGGACGGCGAGGGCATTAATGCAGATGGTGTGTCCGGCCTGGGCCAGTTCACGCTGGATGTCGTAGACGGAGAGGTTGCGTTTGCGCATGGCCACCACGAGTTCGCGGACCCGGTCACGGGCTGGGGCATAGCGTGGCCCATGCTGGACCGTCTGGAAGAAGCGGAGTTGTTTGTCGGGGTCATGGCGGAACTCGTGGCAGAGGACGCGAAACGAGCCGGGCGAGTAGCCGAAGCGGCGTGCGACCTCGTGGGAAGGGCTGCCCTCGACGAAGTAGGCGCGGAAGGCCTCGTATTGTCGGTGGAGGGAGTTTTCGGGAGCGAGGAAGAAGTAGGCGATCGGCGTTAAGTCATTCCGAGTAGTGGTGTTCATACCCAGCACATGCTACGCCTGGCACGCGCAGCTGGCAAGCAGCTGCCAGCGTGCCAGGCGGAATTCCGGGAAATCGTGGGATAATTCGCTCAAGGCGAGAATCCCTCGGAGGAGGTGACGAATGTACAACGAGGATTTAAGTCATCGCAACGGTTAACGAAGACGGCGAAAAACAGCCGGTTTTGCTGAATTTGCATGCGTTCAGAGGGGAAAAATCCCCTCCGTGGAAATCGAGGCTAGGCTTCGTTCCCGCCTGACTTTCGTGGCCGACCCCGCGGCCGCTTTGGCGCCGCCTCCGCCGGCACCGCTTTCCGGGGCCGGCCGCGGTGTGCCTCCGACGCCGGCGTGTGCTCCTGCCGGGACGCCTCCGTCCTGACCCCCAGCGCATCGGCCCGGGCAATCACATTCGACCAGCTCGGCTCGCGGACCCCGCGCTCCCATCGGGCTACCGCGTCCGTCTTCACGCCAGACGACGTGCTGGTGCAGTTCTTCATTCAGCGATGGTGCTGGTGGTGTGAGAATCCTTGCAACTAATCCTCGGCGGTGTTAGTCTCACCTTTCGGTGTCGCAGCCGAGGCTCCAGCGTGCATGCCTCCGGGTCCCGTCGGGGAGGGATTTTCATGACTCCACTTTGTCGGCGGATCGCGACCGTCGTTCTTGGTCTGTCCCTTGCCCTGCCTCTCCGGGCAGCCGGCCCCGAGGACGCGATCGCTGAGCTGCACCAGGCCGGCAAGCTGACCGATAAGAGTCAGTACAAAGCGGTCCGCCGCGCCTTCGCGGCACTGTTCGAGTCCCGGCACGCCGATTCCATCCGTGAGGCCTACGGCGAAGACTATGACAGCCTCCGCAAATGGCTCGACAGTCACACCGACCTGAAGGAGAACTTCTATACCGCTCTGGACGAGCGTTTCGACAAGCTGCCCCGGGCGCTGGCTCTGTTCCGCAACCTGTGGAAGCAGTACCCCGCCGAGCTGGAGAAGCATCCCGATCTGGGGATCGCCGTGGCCGTCGTTTGGGACGACCCGCACGCAGTCTACGATTATCGCCCCCACCAGGTCCGTACGAAAAGCCAGATGCCCGACGGGTTGCTCGACGACGGCCTGGCCAACTTCAAGTACGTCGTGGACAACGAGAAGCTCACTGAGGGCCGCCTTCGTTACATGCCGTGGGAGTTCTTGGTCTTCCTCATCGACCACCGCACGCCAGCGGCGGAGCGGAAGTGGGCCCAGCAGTATTACGTCACCCACCGAGCCACAAAGAGCTGGCACCAGGATGTCCCCTATGACCACGACATGCTTAAGGCCGAGATGACGAAGGATACCAGCTTGCACCCCAGGCTCCAGGGCCACGACTACACGCTGAGCAACATCAAGGAGTACGGCGGCGTCTGCGCCGAGCAGGCCGACTTCGCCGCGCGGGTGGCCAAGAGCGTCGGCGTGCCGGCGGTCTACTGCTGGGGCGCGTCGTCCTATCGCGGGCTGCACGCCTGGTGGATTTATGTGCAAATCCAGCAGGCGAGCCCCGAGCGCCTACAGTTCACCCTCAATTCCGACGGCCGGTTCGTCGGCTTCGAGAAAGACGCATTTTACACCGGTCACGTCCGCGACCCCCAGACCGGCCGCGACCTGCTCGACCGCGACCTGGAGCGCCGCCTCAACCTGGCCGGCCGCGACCGTGCCGGCAAACGGCACGCCGCTCTCCTCATGCGGGCTTACCCCTGGCTGGCCGAGAAACAGGGCTGGGACGTCAAGCAGCGTGTCGCCTTCCTGGACCAGGTGCTGCGGATCTGCCCCCAGGCCGACGAGGGCTGGCTGGCCATTGCCCAACTGGTCAAGGCCGGCGACTTGGCCGCCGACCAAAAGGCGACTATCCGCACCCATGTCACCAGCGCCCTGACCACCTTCAAGAACTACCCCGACTTTGTCGAGCACATCCTGGGGGACCTGCTGCCGGTGTTCGACCCGGCGGAGCAGGTGAAATTGAACCAGCAGGCGGTTGCGTTGTTCGAGAAGGCCGGCCGGCCCGACCTGTCGTGCGCCGCCCGCTTGCGAATTGCCGATGCCCAGAAGGAGCAAGCGAAGTACCAGGCCGCCGCCGACGGCCTGGTGGCGACCATCCTCCGTTTCCCGACGGAAGGCCGGTACGTGCCGCAGCTGACCCTGAAACTCCAGGCCGTTTGCGGCGAATGCAAGGGCGGTAATGAACGGCTGGCGAAGTTGTACCTCGAATTGATACCCAAGCTATCGGCCTACTACGGCAAGGAAAGCACCTCCGACAAGGTGCTGCGCAAGCAAGCGCTGGAGTTCTTCGACAAGACCGACATGAAGAAGTACTCGGCCCTGCTGCGCTAGGCGACCGTTTCACAAGCTCCTTGCCAGGTCTTGCGTAACCCGCATTTGCCAGAATGCGGGTTACGCCGCCCCGCATTCTCGTCGCGGTTGCTTCACCCATCTCCCTCCTTTCGTGGCCGGCCCCGCGGCCTTTTCGGTGCCGGGTCAGCCCGCGCGAGCTTCCTCGGCCGGCCCCGGTGCGTCGTCGGCGCCGGCCCGGATTCCTGACGGAATGCCTCGGTGCTGACGGCCAGCGCGTCGGCTAACGCAATCACATTTGACCAACTCGGCTCCCGTGTCCCACGTTCCCACCGGGCCACCGCGTCCCGCTTCACGCCGGCCCGCTCGGCAAGCTGCTCCTGGGTCAAGCCGGCCTCCGTCCGTAACTCCCGCAAGCGTCCCGCGAACCATTCCGCGCTCATTGTCAAACCCTCGGAATAATTCTGTAAAATGTAGCCAACTGGACTTGCAAACCGGGCCAGTTGGCCTTATTATATCAGTGTAGTCAATTGGCTACAAGGCTCCTTGACAACGCGATCCCTCGCAGCCAACCTCCCGGCGGCTTACGGGCTCAGCCGGGACTTGCGGGGGCCAAGGAGAAACGGAGAGAGGCAACGCCGGCCTGGTGGTCAGGCTGGCAACAAGTTGGGCCGGCGCGTGCTGATAACACGCCCGGCCCGTGGCTTTCCTTCTTATGAAAGGAACGCAACATGAACGCTACGACCCTTCCCCCGGTCCGTCAACGCAACGTCTCGCGTCCCCGCGCGTGCAAGCCCCTCCTGCCGGTGGAGGTCCAGGGGCGATTCATCGGTGGGGCGACTCCGCAGGACCTGATTGACGGCGCTGCGGTGCTGGCCATCGTCCACGGGGACGATACCGACCGCAACGAAATGGCCTACTGGTGCCAGGCGGTCCTCGACGCCGGCCGGGTGGTCGCCTTCCGGCTCCGCGAGTTTGCCACCGGAGAGCAGTACGACCTGCCGGCCGACCTCTCGGCGTGCGACTGCCCCGATCGCATCTATCGCAGCGAGCGCCCGGGCGGGTGCCGGCATCAGGTGGCCCTGCGGCAGGCGCTGGCGACTGTCCAGGCGGAAGCCACGCCGGCGCCGGCCCAGACGCAAGACCAGACGCGGATGGTCCGGGATGAGTTCTACAACGGCGACTTTAGCGAGGCCAACGCCAACGAGCGGTAAGCACGTCCCCCCCGGCCGGCGGCTCGCCACCGCCGGCACCTCCATTGGCTCTCCATCCCATCTTCGACTACGCTATCCTCCGTCGCCTTTGTCCGGCGCGGAGGAACCATGTTCCGGCTCATTGCCCAGTTCTTGCTAGTTCTCATCGTCCTATGCTTCCCCGCGACTCTGCGTTCCGCCCCACTGGCGTCGCGCGTCGATGCCGCCGGTGACCCGCTGCCCGCGGGCGCGATCGCCCGTTTCGGCACCATTCGGTTGCGACATGCCGACTCGGAATACATCGCGTGTGCGGCCGTGTCACCCGATGGCAAGCTCATTGCTTCGGGTGATGGAGTGTCGCAGATTCTGCGTCTGGGGAGACGTTGCGAAGAACCCTCTCATATTCGACTTTGGGACGCGGTGACGGGGAGGGAAGTGCGTCGGTTCGGCGGTGACACCTTTTGCATCGACGGCCTGGCCTTCTCCCCTGACGGGAAGCGCCTCGCGTCGGCCGAGGGCCGCGTCCGGCTGTGGGACGTGGCTACAGGTAAGCAGCTCTGGGAGACCGAGGGCCGGACTGCGCGGGTGGCGTTCTCTCCAAACGGGAAACAACTCGCCGTTGCTGGGGGCGACGACGGGACAATCTCTTTGCTCGATGCTGCCAACGGGAAGACCACCAGGACTTGGACCGCTGCGCCTGCTGCGGTCGAGTGCCTTGTCTTCTCGCCGGACGGAAAGTCTCTCGGCGCGACGGTAGGGGAGGCAGTTCACCTTTGGGACGTGGCCACAGGGCGAGAGGTGCAGCGAATCGCCGGGAAGAACGAGGCGGAGAAAATCCGCTCTTTCGCCTTTGCCCCCGGCGGAAAGGCCCTGGTGATAAGCTGGGGTGACGGGACGATCTGTCTGTGGGACGTGGCCGCAAGCAAGAAGACCCTGGAGCTGGAAAGGAGCGGGAAGCAATTGGGCCATCACCTTGCCATTTCGCCTGACGGAAAAACAATCGCGGCGGAGGATGACGGAGGAAACTTCGTTCTTTGGGACGCGACAACCGGACGGAGAACGCTGCGGCTGGGGGGCCACCGGGCCGGGGTCGGCTCACTCGCCTTCACCTCGGACGGAAGAACCCTGGTGTCAGCGGGGGGACAGGCGATCCTGCTACGCGACGTTGCCACCGGCCAGGAACGCCTGTCATTGGAAGCACATCACGACATCGTCGAGTCGCTTTCCTTTGCGCCCGACGGGCGGACGCTTGCCTCGGGCAGCCGCGATGGCACCATCCGTGTTTGGGAGGTCGCGACGGCGAGGGGTTTGCGCAGACTCTGCAACCAGGAAGTACCGGTGTGGTGCGTCCGCCATTCGCCCGATGGCAAGCTGCTGGCCTCCACGAGCGGTGACAATCGCGTACGGCTGTGGGAACTCGGCAGCGGAAAGGAAGTGCGATCCTTCCGCGTCCAGCGCAAGTCGTCAGAAGCACCCTTCTCCGTGGCCTTTGCTCCCCGCGGCAACACGTTGGCTTCGGTGAGCGACGACGCGGTACTGGTGTGGAGCGTGGTAACAGGCGACGAGGTCGCGCGCATTTCCGCGTCAGGTCGTGATGCCCTCACCGGCGTTGCGTTCTTCCCGAGCGGGGACGTGATTGCGACTGCTCGTGGCCAGAACTCCATTCAGCAGTGGGCGACCGCCACAGGGAAGCCGATCAGCCGTTGGGTCGGAGGGGAATCGTATCGCGTCGGAGCCATAAGTATTACCGCGGACGGAAAGACGGCTGCTGCGTCCGGCGTAGACGGAGCGACGTACCTCTGGGACACGGCGACGGGCGACGAGTTGCCCCAGTTCACGCGCCATCGGGGCGGCGGGTTGCAGACACTTTTCCACGGCTCGGCCTCAGCGTTTTCCCCCGACGGTCGGCTACTGGCAGCTGGCACCCTCTCGTCACCGGTTGATCTGCGCGAGGTGCTGACTGGTGATCGTGTGGCCACGCTCGACGTGAGAAGCGGTGGCCCCTGTGACGAGGTCTGGGCGCTTGCATTCTCCCCGGATGGCCGGACACTGGCGACCGGCGGGCGGATGGATTACTCCATCCTCCTATGGGACCTAACGGGCCTCGCCGATGCCGGGCGTAGTGCGCCTACCCGGCTCACCGCCGAAGAAGCGGTAGTGTGCTGGGGGGACGTGGGGAATGCCGACGCCGCGCGGGCACAACGAGCCATCTGGACCTTGGCCGCGGCTTCAAGAACAGCGGTTCCGCTCGTGAGACAACATTTGCGGCCGGTTCCCAAGACTGATGCAGTAGCACTGACTAGGCTGATCGCGGACCTCGACAGCGACGACTTCGCGACTCGTGAGAAAGCGCAGCAGGCCATAGCCGCCCACCGCGAAGGCGCGGAAGCAGAGCTGCGGCGTGCCCTCCGCGGGCCTCCCTCAGCCGAGGTGGGCCGCCGTCTGAACGAGCTATTGGGGAGCCTGCGTTCGCTCGCGCCCGAGAGCTTACAGGAGGTGCGTGGCGTGGCTGTCCTGGAATACGCCGGCACCTCGGAGGCCCGTGAGGCGCTCGAAGCGCTGGCCAAAGGGGCACCGGAGGCTCGGCGGACCCGGGAGGCGAAGGCGGCGTTGGAGCGCCTGACGCGGCGGGGCAAGCCATAGCCCAGCACCCGTGCATTGGCGCTGACCCTGGCGACCCCCTTCGAGGTGGCCGCAGTGCGTTCAAGCTGGCCGTGAAGTCGGGCCGGCGAGCCCTGGCCTGCGTCGATGCCCACATGATATGCGACGCCGCAGCCAATCCGTGATAGCGGCATTGCCGCCAGACGGAACTGTCATCTTACGCGCGTGCCAAACCTGGCCGCGCCCTCTGGTTGATCTTCAGTGCGTCCTCCTCGAAGTCCACGATGATCTTCTCGTCCGACTCGAAGAACTCACTGGACGTTGCCTCGCCCTTCACCTGGATTACCCCGCCGCCCTTCCCAATCCCCCGGACATACCATGTGCCGGTGATGGTCAGCGGCGGTCCGCCGCGCTCAACTGTCATGCTAAACGTGGCATTATCGCGAAAGTCCCAGATCACCCTCGCGTCCTTGTATCCTTCAATCGACCACCGGCCAACGAGCTGTTTGACCACGGGCAGGAAATCCGGCTTGCTGGACGTAGGGTCGTCCTCGCGCGGGCCCACACGCTCCGCCAAGGTCCATAGCCGGAGTGTTTTGTCCCGGCTACCGGAAACGGCCTGTCGGCCGTCGGGACTGAAGCTGACACTCGTTACCGCATCCGTGTGCCCATCGAACGCCTGCACCTCCTTAGCAGGTCTGCACGTCCCAGACACGCACCACCTTGTCCAGTCCGCCGCTGATGGCACGGTGGCCGTCGCTTGCGAGAGCGGCGGTAAGTGTGTTTGCCGGGTGGCCCCGAAAGGTTCCCGTTTGCGTTCCTGCCTGATCCATCACCACGACTTCAGGAGCGTCCCCCGCCGCGAGCAGGCGTCCGCTCTTATTTGTGACCACGCTCTGCACCATCTTGTTGGCGAAGGCGACGGGGTTGTACTGAGACAGCGGGTGCTCGTCCCCCACGTTGTACATGACCACAGCCCCCTGGGAGTAGGCCACGAACACGATGACGCCGCCGGGATGGCAGGTCACCCCGCGCGGCGTGCCGATGTTGTCGTACCGGTCCTTGTGCCACACCTCCTGCCCGGTCTTCGTGTCCCAGGCGCGGACGCTGTAGTCCAGGCCGGTCGAGACGACGCGGCTGCTGTTGACGGTGAAGTCCACCGCTGTCACGATCGACTTGGCTCCCTTCAACTGGTGACCGGCAAAGGTGCGTTCCTCCTGCCATTTATCGAGATCGAGGAGCTTCAGCGCCCCTTCATTGGTCCCCACCACCGCATGCTTGCCGTCGGGCGCGAGGGCCGCGCATGAGGCCGCCGGAACCACCAGGGTCTTGATCCGTTGGCCCGTCGCCACGTCCCACAGGCTCACGCTGCCATCGAGCGCACAGGAAAAGATGTGCTTGCCGCTGGGTGTGAAAGCAGCGTAAGTGATTGGACCCTTCTCCACGGCAAAGGCCCCGACCGGGGCGGCGGGCTCGTTGTTGGCGACCGGTTTCTCAGTGGCCCCTCCCCCGTCCCTGCCCCGCATGACCATCCAGGCGCCGCCGCCAACGAGGCCGAGGAGCAGAACAATTCCCCCCATGGCGACAAGGACAACGACCGGCGACGCACCGCGTTTCTTCGCCTTGGCCCGGACCTTCTGCTTGCGCGAACGCTCTGGCCTGGGCGCGGCCGGTCTCGGTCCCGCGACCGGCGGCCTTGTCGTCACCTTGCCGGAGATGTCTTCCCCATCCCCATCGTCGGCAGCTGGGGCGGACACGCGGAACGCCTCCTGACACCTGGGGCACTTCACCCTCCTACCAGCGGCGGAGTCGGGGGCGCGCATGCTCTTGCCGCAATGGGGACATTCGATCGGCATGATCTTTCTCCCGCACTTTTTCGGGGCTGCGCAGAGCAGCAGAGGAGGAGGCGCCGGCCGGCCAGGCGAGAGCAAACCTACCAGAGCGTCCGAGGCGCCGCAACAAGTAACGGCGTGGTGGCCTGGCCGCGATAAGCCCGGGCTCTGAGGCGGGCCTGGAGTCCGACCGATTGCCAGTCAGTTGCGTTGAGGAACAATCGCGGCGGGTCTGGAAGCAGCTGGCCGCGTTGCCGGCTACAGACAGGAACGGTCCCCAGACTCACAAGACTCACCCGGCCGGCCCTGACCTTCCTCGTGCTGGCCCCCGAGCGGTCGATGGAAGACCAGCAGAAAACGGCCAAGCTGGTCACGTCGGACTCGAACTGAACGACGTCGGCGGCGCCGGGGGCACGCGGAACGGGTTGAAAAGGCGGTCGTGCCAGCGCACGTCTGGCAGCGGCAAGCCATAGGTGTGCTGCAAGTGGGCGTAGTCGCGGTGGACGACCACGGCGAGTTTGCTGACGTAGCTGCCAAGCGTACTGAGCGAGCCGTTCAGCGCGAAAAGTACCCGGTGGGCCTTCTCAGTATCGTGCAGCTGCAGGAACTGCTTCCGTTTGTCGTCGTTCTCGCCGGGGAGCCGGTGCAACAGACCGGCCCCGTACAGGAATGCCTCGAACACTTCCCTGACGGTGTACCCGGTGAGCGGCCATGCGGCACCGTCAAGGGCGCCGTAGAAGCACTGCTCCTCGTTGCGCACCCACCAGGGGCGGATGGGGCAGTCCACGAACTTGCAGTAACAGTCAATCGCTGCCTTGAGCAGCTGGTCCCGCTTCGCGAATAGCTGGCGGAAATGGACCGCCGCGAATACGAACTGTTCCCGGTCGGGGGCTTGGGCCTCCAGCAGGCGATCGCCCTGGACCGTGAAGCTGTTCTTTGCCGCGTGCCAGCGCAAGCCGCGGATCTGCTGGTTTACCTGGATGAAATGGGCCAGCACGTCGGAATCCGCCTGCGTCCAGTCGACCCGGTTCTTCATTCCGGCAGGCGCGAGCGCGAGGATACCTTTCGGGTCACCAAGGGCAATAGCGGGCGCGTTCATCTTGGGTTGGACACCCCACTCCAGTGCGGGGTTCGAGCGGTTGTGGTGCAAAATGCCAGGCACTTGCAGGCCCAGGTCCGATGCGCCATTGACGCCCCTGCCACACCGCGATGCTGCCATTTCGCGCAGCACCGCCACGGCCTCGGGCTTGCGACCGACGACCTCACGGCCCCTTCTTGGCCGATTGCTCGGCGACAGCGCGGTCGAGCCGTTTGCGATACTCGGCATTCTTCGGCTCGGCCTGGAGCAACCGATTCAGGTGAAACGCGGCGGCGAACCAGTCGTGGGCCTTCTCGCTCTCCGCCGCCTGGCGCAGGTGCCATTCCCGGCTGGCTTCGGCGTCCACCGCTTGCTTCCGCTGCCATTCATCGGCGCGGATGACCTGCACGCGGGTGCCGTTGATCCAGGCGGTCATCTTGCCGTCGGGGCTTTGGGCCAGGCGCTGGTCGGGCGGGGGCGGGGGATCAGGACACGGCTCGATGGCGACGCCCGTCGTGGTGTCCCAGGCTTTCACGATGTCACCACCCCGGGCGACGATCCGCCGGCCGTCCGAGCTGAAGCCCACACTGGTAACGCGGGTTGTGTGTCCCTTGAGGGTGAGTGTCTCCGCGCTGGGGCGGGCGTCCCAGACCATCACCGTCCGGTCTAGCGAGGCGCTGGCCAGGCGCCGGCCGTCCGGGCTGAAACAGACGCCCAAAACTTCGTTCATATGTCCATCCAGTGTCACCATCTCCTGCAAGCTGGCAGCATCCCATATTATCACAGTCTTGTCCGCCGAGGCGCTGGCCAGGCGCCGGCCGTCCGGGCTGAAACAGATGCTCAGGACCCCAGCCGTGTGCCCCTTCGCGGTGGGCATCTCCTGCAAAGTGTCAATGTCCCACAATTTGACCGTTTGGTCCTGCGAGGCGCTGGCCAGGCGACGGCCGTCCGGGCTGAAGCAGACACCCAAGACCGGCCACGTGTGTCCCTTCAATGTGGCAATCTCCTGCTCCGTGGCGGCGTCCCATAGCTTAACGGCTTCGTCCACTGAGCCACTAGTGCCGCACCGCAGAACCCGCGTAGCACGAAAACTGGACATGGCGTATCTTGCCTGGTCCCTCGATTGTGAGGCGGGAGATCGACCTATGCCAGGGAAGGCCGCGAAGATCATCGTCAGCGAAAGGCAGCAGGTTCTGCTGCAGGAATTCAGCAAGTCGCGTACGGTCGCCAAGTGCGTGGTGCAGCGGGCGACGATCATTTTGCTGGGATTCGCCGGCCTGCTGAACGAGGAGATCGCCTCGCGGGTCGGCCTCAACCGACTGCAGGTGGGCCTCTGGCGGCAGCGCTGGCGGGACGCGTGGGATTCGCTGTGCGTGTGGGAATGTACCGAACCGCACCGTCTGCGTGAGGCGATCGTCGACATCCTCTCCGACGCCCCGCGACCGGGTGCCCCGGCGACGTTCACCGCCTTTCAGGTGTCCCAGATCGTGGCGTTAGCGTGCGAGCCGCCGAAGTTGTCGGGCCGGCCGATCGACCACTGGACGCTCCGGGAACTGCGCGACGAGGCGATCGCGCGGCAGATCGTGGAGGCTATTTCCGTGTCTCAGGTTGGCCGCTTCCTGCAGCAGGCCGCCGTGCAGCCGCACCGCAAGAAAATGTGGCTCAACACCACGGAGAAGGACCCCCAGAAGTTCCTGGCCGAGGTCGAAAACGTTTGCCGAACCTACCTCGAGGCGCCGATGAAAGCGGCGGACGGCACGCACACGGTGAGCGTGGACGAGGCGACCTCGCTGCAGGCCATCGAGCGGAACGCCCCCGACAAGCCGGCCCAACCCAACAGCGTGCCGAAGCAGGAATTCGAATACACCCGGCACGGGACGACGACGCTGACCGCCGGTCTGGACGTGGTGACGGGGATGATCGTCTGCCCAACGCTGGAGGCGACCCGTACCGAAGCGGAGTTCGTCGCGCACATCACCCGGACCGTGGACACCGACCCCACCGCCGAATGGCTCTTCGTGGTCGACTGCCTCAACACGCACATGTCGGAAAGCCTGGTGAAGTTCGTCGCCCAACGCTGCGGCGTGCCCGATGAACTGGGGAAAAAAACGACAGCGGCATCCTCGAATCGATGGCCACGCGGAAGGAGTTCCTGTCGGACGCTGCCCACCGGATCCGCTTCGTCTACCTCCCGAAGCACAGTTCGTGGCTTAACCAGATCGAGATCGTGTTCGGGATCATCCACCGGAAGCTGCTGCGGTGCGGAAACTTCACGTCGGTGACGGACCTGGAAGCGCAGTTGCGGGAATTCATGGACTACTACAACGCTACGATGGCCCACCCCTTCGCCTGGACTTACACCGGCAAGCCGGTGCAGAAGCAACGCCGCGCGAGCTTCGTCGCACCGCACCGCCGCCTCAAACTGGGGAAAATCCAGCGACTGGCGGAAGCCGCTGCCTTATGCAATGATGCTTGAGAGATGCGGCACTAGCCAGGCGCCGGCCATCTGGGCTGAAACAGACGCAATCGACAATGCTCGTGTGGCCCTTGAGGGTGCCCAACTCCTCGCCGCTGGCAGCATCCCATAGCCTCACGGTTTTGTCGAACGAGGCGCTGGCCAGGCGCCGGCCGTCCGGGCTGAAGCAGACGCTCCGGACCGGGCCCGTGTGCCCCTTCAGTGTGGTTATCTCCTGCCCAGTGGGGGCGTCCCACACCTTCACTGTCTTGTCCTCCGAGGCGCTGGCCAGGCGGCACCCGTCGGGGCTGAAACACACGCTATTGACCGAGTTCGTGTGCCCCTTCAGAGTGGCCGTCTCTTGCCCGGTGGCGGCGTCCCACACCTTCAGTGTCTTGTCCTCCGAGGCGCTGGCCAGGCGCCGGCCGTCCGGGCTGAAGCAAATGCTCCGGACCGGTCCCGTGTGTCCCTTCAGAGTGGTTCTCCCCTGCCCGGAGGCGGCGTCCCACACCTTCAGCGTCCCGTCAAATGTGCGGCTGGCCAGGCGCCGGCCGTCCGGGCTGAAGCAGACGCTCAGGACCGGGCCGGTATGCCAGTTCAGGGTAGCCGCCTCCTGCCGGGAGGCGGCGTCCCACACCTTCACCGTCTGGTCGAGGGAGGCGCTAGCCAGGTGCCGCCCGTCCGGGCTGAAGCAAACGCTAATCACCATACCTGTATGCCCCTTGAGACAAGCCGTCTCCTGTCCGGTGGCGGCGTCCCACAGCTTCACCGTTTGGTCCTGCGAGGCGCTGGCAAGACATCGCCCGTCCGGGCTGAAACAGACGCTCGCGACCCAGCCCGTGTGCCCCTTCAAGCTGGCCGTCTCCTTTCCTTCGGCCGCATTCCACACCATTACCGTCCGGTCCTCGGCGGCGCTGGCAAGGCGCTTGCCATCCGGGCTGTAGCAGACGCAATAGACCTGGCCCGTGTGACCCTTCAGGGTGGCCATCTCCTGCCCGGTGGCAGCATCCCACACCTTCAGCGTACCGTCAGAAGAGGCGCTAGCCAGGCGCTGGCCGTCCGGGCTGAAGCAGACGCTCAGCGCCCGGCCCATGTGTCCCTTCAGGGTGGCCGTCTCCCGCCCGGTGGCGGCGTCCCACACCTTCACCATTCCGTCATCGGAAGCGCTGGCCAGATGCTGGCCATCCGGGCTGAAACAGACACAGAGGACCCGGCCCGTGTGACCCCTCAGGGAGACCGTCTCCTGCCCGGTGGCGGCATCCCACAGCGTCACCGTCTTGTCCTCCGAGGCGCTGGCCAGGCGCCGGCCGTCCGGGCTGAAGCAGGCGTTCACGATCGTAGCGGCTTGGTTTTCGAGGGAATGGATCAACATGGCGCCGCGGCGGAAGTGAGCCCATTCCCAGCCGCGCTGGTCCCAGGGGCAGTCATCGAGTGCCTCGGCAGCCCGCCCGAAATTACTCTTTTCAATGTCGCGCTGGGCCAGGGCGATCCGATTTACGTACAGCAATCCATCGGCCCGGGCACCCTGCTCCTCCGCGTTGCCGCGCTGTCGATCCGCTTCGCTTCGTTGCTGCTGGGCCACGTCACGTTGGTACTCGGCTTCCCGCAACAACCGCCGCACTTCGCCGGTGTAGAACAGGCTAACCCCACCGCCCACCAGCGCCAGCAGCAAGAGCACCGACACTCCGACGAGAGCCGCGGCCCCAGGTCGTCGCTTCACCCACTTCCAGCCGCGCTCCCAGCTCCGCACCGGCCGCGCCCGCACTGGCTCGCCCCGCAGGTAGCGGCCCAGGTCCTCCGCCAGCTCCCGTGCTGTCGCGTACCGCCGCCGCGCATCCTTCTCCAGGCAGCGTGCCAGTACCGCCTCCAGGTCGGCCGGCACCGCGGGGTTGTGCGGCCGCACGGGTCCCACCTCGTCGAACTGGATGCTCCGAATCAGTTCCGCGTCCGACTTGTTCGGCGCGTCGTATAACGGCCGCAGCGACAGCACCTCCCACAAGGTCGCGCCCAGCGAGTAAACGTCGCTGCGCCGATCGACCAGCCCGCGTGCCAGCACCTGCTCCGGGCTGGCGTAGCGCAGCGTCCCCGGGATGTCGCGGCCGGTCGTCAGTCGCTCCGCGTCCCCCTCCGACCACTGGGCCACACCCAGGTCCATCAGCACCGCCTCCGTGCCGCCGGCGCGCACATGAATGTTGTCCGGCTTGATGTCGCGATGGACGATGCCGGCCTCGTGCAGGGCGTGCGCTGCCTCGGCTACCTGACGTATCAGCTCCACGGCCCGGGCAACGAAGCCGCGACTGTCGGATGGAACCGCGACCGCAGCGGCCGGCTCCGGCGCGGCCGACGGCGCGGCGCCCGCGACCGGTGTCTCCTCGCGGCGGGCCTGGTCGCAGGCCGTGCTGACCGCCCCCTGCCAGCTCTCGCCGGTGACGGCCGCGGCTCCCTCCGCCGAGGCGCTCAGCCGCTCGCAGATGCGCGCCAGGGCGCCCCCTCCACCACTTCCATGACGTAGAACCAGCGGTCCCCTTCCTTGCCCTCGGTGAGGATGCTCACCAGGTGCGGGTGCTTCACCCGGCCCAGGGCGCGGATTTCGCGGCGGAAGCGGCCCTGCATGCGCGCCCGGCGCGGGCGTCGCCGTGGCGCAGCATCTCCTTGACGGCCACCTGCCGCCGCAGCGCCGGCTGTGCGGCCCGATACACGATGCCCATGCCACCCCGGCCCAGCTCGCTGATGAGCTCGTACTCGCCCAGGCCGGGCCGCGCCGGGTCGGACGGCTGCGCCGGCTCGTCGGCCTCGGCCCGGGCCTCCCAGGCGGTCACCTGACCGGCATCGACCGCCGGCAGCCCGAGGACCTCGGCCAGCAGCCGGCACTGCTCGCCGCGCAGGTCGGCGCGATCGTCGCTGCGGTTGTTGGTGTAGCACAGGTACTGGGCGCCGCGCCGGCCGCGGCGGGCGCTGAGGAAGAGGACCTCGCGGGCCTCGGCATCGAACAGCAGCAGCGGGTGCAGCGGCCGGCGGCCGGCGGCGCCTTCCAGGTACACGCGCTCGCCGTCGGGCAGTCGGTCGGTCGCCTCGCGCGGCAGCTCCAGCGGCGGCAGCTTGCGGCCGCGCTCGCCGATCAGCTCGGTGCGTTCCACCAGCCACAGCCCGCCGACCAGCCGTACCGCGTCTACGTGGACCAGTTGCCGGCCCGCCAACAGGTCCACGCGCCCGAGCACCTCGGCCGCGCCCTGGAGCAGCGCGGCACCCATCCGCTCGTAGAACGCGGGCTTGGCCATGCCGGCGGCGCCGTGGCCTATCTCTCGGTTGCGGTAAGTCACCAGTCGGTCGAGCAGCTCGGGCAGCGCGACGGTGGCGCGGGCGCCGGTTTGGTCGTCCAGGTGCTGGCGCAGCAGGGCGTCGAGGCCGGCGGCGGCGGGCAGATCGTCGCGGGGCGGACTCTGGAAGAAATCGCGGAGTGCGGCGAAAGCCGGGTCGCCGCGTGCGGCCAGCGGCGGCAACAGGATGCGGACGAATTCGCGCCAGTGGCCCAGGGAGGGGCGGACCAGGTTGTGCAGCCGCTCGGCGATGGCCGGGTCGGGGGCGTCGAGGGTCGCGTACTCGACGACCGCCGTCGCCGCCAGGAGCTTCAGGGCCGCCTCCCACAGGTAGAAGGCGACGAGGTGGCGTTCCAGGGGAAGGGTGACTTCGTGGGCGCGGCGGTAGAGCTGAGCCAACGGCAGCGGCAGTTGCGCGAGGAGGCGTTCATCGAGAGGCGCTTCGAGGGGCATCACTCACCTCGGCGGCAACGAGCGGGACGGGTAGTTCTCGTCCCCATGCTATGCGGGAAGGCGCAGCGACACAATGGTCCGATTTCCTGAACCGCTGGCGACCAACCCGTCACCGCGGGCCGCTGGCCATCCACGCCGGCAAGTCGCGGCACTACCTGGCCGGCAATTCGCCGGGCCTGCTGCCCGGCCTTCCGCCGGTGGAAGAATTACCATTCGGCGCCCTGGTCGGGGTGGTCGAGGTCGTGGACTGCGTGCCACTGGCCGAGGTCGCGGGGGACCCGTTCGCAGTGGGGCCGTGGTGCTGGGTGCTGAGCGGGGCTCGGTGCTCCCGGCCCGCGCCGTTCACGGGGCAGGTGAGCTTGTTCAGCGTGCCGGATCAGCTGCTGGACACGCCAGGGCTTTGCAGGAACGCACCGGGGACGGGCAAGGGGGCGAAGACTCAACGGAGGCTCCTCTGGACTGCGGCAGGCGGAAGGCTAATGCGCGTCAAGACGCAGCCGCCGCTCGAGATCGCTTCAGATGGCGAGTCAGATTGCCGCCATCGCTTTGGCGACAATTGCCTGGTTTGCCGGCCTGCTGTTCGTCCGGTGTCATCGCGAGGAGGTGCATTAACAAGGTCATGCAAGGCGCCCCCAGATGGATCGTACCTTTTGGAAAAATTGCTTCCGGCCAGCATGGGAATACGGTTAGCCGCCAAGAACCAGAGAATCATGGCACAACTGGTTTAAGAGGTCCAACTTTAGGTGGTCAACTGGTCCAAAATTCTTGATTCCAGGCGTACTCGATTAGTTGCCGGCGACGAATAGAACTGAGGCCCGACGAACTCCAGATGTTGGGTTAGCTGGTCCATCGGCCGCAAAGAAACATCTTCACCGATGTATTTCGCAATCCCGAAATCGATCAACATAATATCGTCCTGCCTTTCTGGATCACTCCATACCAGATTGGCCGGCTTGAGATCACGATGAATGATGTTATGGGAGTGAATGTGCTCCAAGGCACCACACAATTGAATGCCCAGCCGCTTCACAAGATCGATCGGAAGTGGTCCACGGTTTTCAATCTGGCGTCGAAGATTATCTCCCCCCAGGTCCATCGCCATCCACGGAACCTGGACGTGCTCGCTTGCCCCGAGTTCAACGACACCGCTGCCGTAATGGCCGGATATGTGGTTGTGGTTGAATAGTTCCATAAACCTGACCTCATTCGCAAAGCGGTCGCGCTTGATGTCATTGAGTTCCTTGAGGAACTTCAGTGCGCAGAGGCGATCAACCGCCCCCCCGCTCGCAAGGCGGCGGGCCGGGAAGACGATTCCATTCCCACCTTGGGAAACACGCCCCGGCGCCGTCACAAATCGAGAGCCGTTTTCTGCCTCGAAAACCTGGTCGTTCTGAAAAGACACCTGCAACGGGCGTACACCGTACCGAAAAATGTCAAAACTGCGCATGGCCTTTCCTTTCGGCGACGATCTGGGCGAGCTTATCCATTCCTGGCCGGGCGAAGTCGCTACATCCGGCCCGTTGTGCTTCCGTGATTATAGCCGGCTACGTCGATTTTTGAGAACAGCCCGAGGCCAGGGGAATCGAACGTCGTCGCAACCGTGGCCCCAAGAAGAGGTTGCGCAATTGATGCAGCTTGTGCCGTTCACTCCAGTCCTGGCCCGACGTACTCGAAACTACCCGTCAGCCGAGACGTGCTGCTCGTGTCCGCCATCATGCCGATGCTCCGGTGGACCTTCCGCTCGTGCGCCTTCAGGTGCCCGAACCGCTTCATGGTCCACATCGGGCTCCTGGCCCGGTGCCGGATCATCGCCGGATGGCTGGTGACGGATGTGAAGCGGAGACCCCACGATTTCAGGTGGCCCCGAGCCACTTGCTCAGGGCGTTGCCGATGCCGACCCCCTGGAAGTCCGGCAGGACCACTGTGCGGTGCTCGCGCCAGACGCCGGTGTGGCCCACCAGGGGCATGGTGCTGGTGAAGGCCACGGGCACGTCGTTCCAGGTCGCCACCCAGCAGCGGGCCGCGGTGCACCCGGCCGGTCAGATAGTGATGACCCCGGAACAGCTTAGCTTCATGTCCGCGCTGACGTTCTCGCGGCGACGGTTGTATTTCTTCGTAGGGCAGCCGCATCGTGCCGAAGGCCAGACGGCTTCAGTCCCCGGCCCACGTTTGGCCGGTCTTGACTTCAACTTCAACCGGCACCGGGTCAATCATTGGGGCTATCGCGTCCACCATCGCACGGCGCAGCCAGTCCTTCGCCGCCTCGGCCACGCCAGCGTCGCACTCGACCACGATTTCATCGTGGACAACCAGCACGGGGAAGGCGCCGGACAGTCTGCCCGCCGCTCCCACAAGAGGGCCAGGGCCAGCTTGAGACCGTCCGCGCCCGTGCCCTGAACCGGGGTGTTGAGCTTCTCTGTGAAGCGCGTCACGTTTTGCCGGCGCCGGCCAGCCAGGGTCCGCGTGTCAATGGCGTCATTCGGTGTGGCGTTGTGCCAGCGGCGCAGCCCGGGGTAGGCGTCGAAGAATGCCCGGCGATAGCGGCCGGTCTCTGCTTCGGTCAGGTCGAGATCGTAATTGCTCTTGGCGTACTGGCGGAATCCCTTGACCCCCATGCCGTAGAGCAGGCCGAAGTTGATCGCCTTGGCGAGCTGCCGGTGCTCCTTTGTGACCTCGGCAATACCCAGCACGCGCTGGGCGGTGAGAGTGTGCAGGTCCGCGCCGGCCTGGTAGGCGGCGAGCATGGCCTTGTCGCCCGACACCTTGGCCGCGATGCGCAGCTCAACTTGGGAGTAATCTGCCTTCACCAGCAGCCGGCCGGGCGGGGCCATGAAACAGCGGCGGTAACGCTTGTCCCGCGGCAGGTTCTGGAGATTGGGCTTGCTGCACGCCATGCGGCCGGAGTCCGCCCCGAGCTGCTGCCAACTGGCGTAGATGCGTCCAGCGTACAAGCCATTCCCCGCCCAGCCCGGGCCGTAGGTGCTCACCAGTTTTCCGGCCGACCTGTACTCCCGCAGTAGCGCCGCCAGCGGGTGCGTGATGCCGGCGAGCGTATCGTCGTTTGTGTCGGCCACGTCGAAGCCGAGCAGGCGTAGCGCATCGAGGACCTGCTGCGGGCTGTCCCATTCCCAACCCCCGGCACAGGTCAGGTCGCCATCCCGGGCCGGCGCCACCTCGTCCAGGGCGACCAGTTCCACGGTCTTCCGGCCGGCCTCGACTCCCAAGGCGGCCCACGCCGCGGCGTCAAACGCGATGCCGGCCTCCGACAGCCAGACCATAGCCGGCAGGCAGCGGTGCTCGATGTCCGCCAACTTCAGCAAGGCAGCGTCCCGCACCTGGTGGTCGAGGGTCTCATACAGAGGCAACAGCACGGTTGCGTCAAGGCAGGCATAAGCCAGTCGCGCTGCCGTGAGGGTTCCGGACCAATCGGATTTCTGGTGGCCCTTGTCCAGCGCCCTGCCTAGCTCGCGGGCCGTGCATTCCTCCAATCCATGAAAGCCCCTGGCGTGATGGTGCCGTGTAGCACGCGCAACAGCAGGAAAATATCGGCAACAGGGCCGGGCTCGAAGCCGGCGGCCCGCAGGAAGGCCAGGTCAAAGAGCCCGTGGTGCATGACGACGGGCCGTTCCGCCAGCACGCCCCACAGCGGCCGCGGGTCCACTGCGAAACAGTCCACAAGCCAGGTGCCCCGGTCGGTGGCCAGAGTCAGCAGACGAAGCCGGTCGGTCCGGGGATTGAGGCCGGTCTTCTCCGTATCGAGACCCACGCGCACCGATTCGTCCACCGCCTGTACGACGGTGGCGAGGTCGGCTGCGCTCTGAACCAGTCGCAATGGGTGCCCGGGAGACTCCACCACTTCGACCACGGTAGAGGTCGTGCTTTCCGGAACGCTTCCATCATCGGACGCCCGACGAAACCCTCCGACGATACCTGCGGGCGTCCGACGATACCTTCCCTGGCTCCGGGGTTCACCTGCTCCGTCTGAGGCGAGTCTTTGCCTTGCTACCGACTACCGACGAAACCGACGAAACCCCGTTTTGTCCGGAATTCTGAGGGGTGTCGTCGGACGGGGCAAGGGTATTGTCGGACGTTGCGTCGGATGTCGGCCGCCCAGCGGTGGACCAGCGCCCGGGGTTTCGTCGGTATCGTCGGTAGTCGGATGCAAGAAAAAATCTCGCGTGGGCCGCCCCCCCTTGGAGTCCGTGGGGCGGTCCTGCCAATACCCCAAGCCGGTCTGTACCAGCCGGTCAAGGTCTTGGGTAGCCGTCTCCGCATCGGAATACTTCCGGCTGTTCGACTTCTGCAACTCCTTGGTGGTGATGCGGCCGCCCCGTGCCTGGATGAACTCTACCAATTTGCGGGTCTCCCGGGCCTCTTCCGATTCGTTGAGAAGACTGTAAATCCGCTGAGCCTCGCGGGCGAACCACCGGCACAACACGGCCCCGGCCTCGATGCTCTCCGCTTCCATGGGCACCAGGTCGCTTTCACCACGGGCAACATGGGTGACGACGTGGTGGAGGAGCGCGAAACCGGGCTGCACCCCCTTCCAACTTGCTGAAGGCGGCTGCCAGCTCCCCCCTCGACATTGGCCTGTTTCCCGGCCCATTCCTCGTAGAAATCGATCCAAGCCTTGCGGGCCGGCTGAGACAGGCAAACCGCATGGGGGAACTTGCTCGCCATCGCCACTGGTGCTGAAGTCGAGAAGGAGCAGCGCGTTGAGAAGATCGTGATACGCCTGTTCCACGGCCTCATCCACCTCGGCGTTGGTCCACCGTTTCCGCTTCTTTGGCGGCATCGCCATTAGGAGACGGGCTGCCAGGCCGGCATCGAAGAAATCCTGGGTCAGGGCACGGGCCAGGGTGCCGGGCTGGATGCCGCCGGTGACGCTGGCGGCAGCATGGTAACACGAACAAGGTCTGCCGATCCCCTGTCTTTCGATCGACGACCATTGTGCCGGCCCGGTGCATTTCCTCTCCAGCCAGTTCGGCAAGTCGCTCCCGCCCTGCTTACCCTTGTACCGCGTGAACGTCCCAGCCAGCCGGCCAGCTCGTCGCGTGCGATCAGAACCCCGCGGGGGTTATCCTCAAGGATCTGGGGGCTGTCTTCTCGATGGTGAGGGCGTTTGCGCAGACGACTCGATGCAGAACCGGCGGGACAGGTGGGGCACCCGGATCCGGTCCGCCCTTCTTCTTCTTGGCCGCCTTGTACTTTTCCATCTAAAGACCGCGTCAAACTGCCAGGTCCCTGTACTCCATCAGGAGTCGCTTTTGCAGACGAAGCAAATGGGAGACGGCTTTGAGGTAGGCCGGGCTTTTCAAGGTGCCGCTGTCGCCAATGATGGCCGACCAGATGACGCTCGGTTCGTCCCACCCGCGTTTGAGTCGAACGACACGGGCTGGGCCGATAGCCGATGCCACCACGGCAAGAATGGGC
The DNA here is from genome assembly GCA_963827935.1 of uncultured Planctomycetota bacterium. Lineage (GTDB taxonomy): Bacteria > Planctomycetota > Planctomycetia > Gemmatales > Gemmataceae > DATFNV01. The sequence goes on from CAWHCN010000013.1 coordinate 705,425, forward strand.
AGAGCCAGGTAGGCGGGATCACACGCCAGGGCGGCCGCCGCCTGACGGACGTACTCGGCAAGCGGGCCGGGGAGTGCCTCAATGGGGAAGGGCTGGAAGGCCGGCACGTTCACGATCTTGCATCCCGCCGCCCCGTCGGTCACGCTCGGGCGCTGAACCAGGGGGAGCACCGGGGCCGCCTGCAATGCAGCCTGGAAGCGTGCCTTGAACGCTTCGGAGTCGCGCAGTGCAAATCGTTGGGGTCCTTGTGGCCGTCCAGCCGTAGAACGCGCAGCTCCCCGACCCATCCCAGCTCCGCCAATCTCGCCGCGACGGCCCGGACGAACTCCGCCCCTCCGCCGTCCGGCTCCTGGACGACAAACAACCTCTTGACGCCCGCGACGTGGCCCAGATCCAGCGTCCGGGGAACGGTGTTGCTGCCCGGCAGACCGACGACGGGAAAATGGTGAAACCACAGGGTCCAGCAATCGTTCTCGCCCTCGACAATCACCCGATAGCCGGCGGCCGTCGCCTCGTCCAGCCGTTCCTCTCCGTAGGCCATCGGCAGCTGGCCCTTGGGCCAATAACTGCCGTCCGTGGCCATCAGGGCAGTACGCTCCTTCACTGCGACCGGGCGACCCGAGCCGTCCTTGTACGGGACGCCGACACCACCTTTGGGAAGATCGTGCAGGCCGAGCGACTTGAGAAACTCAACGGGCAGGTGCTTGTCGGCGGCCAGGGCCGCGAGGTTGATGGTCAGCCCGAGCATCAGCCGCAGCTGACGGACCACGTCCTCGCCGTCAGCGCCCAACGTCCGGGCCAGGGCAGGAAAGCCAGTAACCTTCTCGCCGGCCTTGAGTGCCTGTGCCGTCTCGGCGACCCGCCCGATTCGCTTGAGTAGTTCCTCGTCGTCCGCCGCCGCGGCGACCGCCTCAATGAAATGCTCCACGGCCTCAATGGCCCATCCGCCGGGCAGTAGACCACCTGCCAGGGCGCCGGCGGCAGCGTTGCGGTTGCCGACTACCCAATAGGGGGCAAGGGCGCAGCGGCGGAGTGCTGCGCGTCGGTCAGGCGGCCGTTCGGGGCGGCGGTAGTCGTCACGGGTGGACCTCCCTGCCCGTGCGCAGCGTCCGGGGCAGATCGATGAGGCGATCCACCTCCACCACACGGGGGACGACAAGGGGGCCCCATGCCCACGCGGCAAGCTCGTCGGCACGGGCCGCCCACGGGAGCCCTCGCCGGGGACGCCGTGGTCAGGAGTGGGGCGGCCGTTCCGCCCCGCGGGGGTGGTGCTCATGGCTTCCGCGCCTCACTTGTAGAATTCGATGACATCCGCTAGTCGTTGCTTCCGTCGCTTCTTTGGCTGCGGTGGCAGTGGAGCCGCCATGCGTTGCGCCTCGAATGACTGCAACGCCTGCTGCGTGATTCGCCATCGAGGCTTCTTACTACCAGGGCGTCGGCCGACGTTTACGGCCTGCAGCTCACCGGAGTGAATCCAGCCAAGTACCGTGTGCTCGGACACGCCGTATTGAAGGCAGACATGTTTGACGGTGAGGGTCATCGGATCACCCCCTGCCGCCGGTCCATATCACGGACGCGTCCCGCACCATCCCCACGGCAACCCGGTCATAAGGCAATAACGCCAGCGCGGCCGATAGGCTTGATCTCTTGGCTGTGCTTCTGGAGAACGTAGAGCGCCGGCTAAGAGGCGGCCTAGCTCGGCGGCGATGACGCCGGGCGTCCGCAGTTGCGGGATTCCTTGCGCTTTCCATTGTTCGCCTTCCTTCTGGCCGCGTTTTCTCGGCCTTTGGAGGAAGGCGAACGTTTGCGGTTCTCGGCGAAAACGCCTAGAAAACAAGAGGGAACGCGCCGTGAACGTTTGCAAACGGCGGCACCGGCTAGGGCTTGCGTCCCAGGATCTTTGGGTGTTTGTCGGGATCGTTGAGGTATTCGAGTTGATCTTCGGGTGATAGTGCCAGGAACCAAGCCTTGGTTTGGGATTCGGCTTTCTCGATGAACTCCCGAATGGCAGCATCGTCCACCGGGTCTGCTTCCCTGGTCTGTGCGCTGCTGTCGGTCACCACGTCGTTGAAGGTCCTCCGCCTGGGTGCGGCTGCCGGTCGTCGATTCGCCCAAGTCCGTAGCTCCGGGGTCATCCGGATCGCCTTGTTGATTGTCCCTGATGAACAGCCGAATTGTCTGGCCATCTTGTGCTGACTCGTCCAGGGTTCGCCTTGGCTGCGAAGCCGTTCCAGCCGCTCCGCTGCTTCCTGCCAGGTCATGCCAGCCGGTTCCACTTCGCTCCCCGGGATGGGAGGCGTACCTCCCTGCGAGAGGGAAAGCCGGGCGGGGGGCGCCGGTGTCGAGAGGGCCGGCCCCTCGTCCTTGTCCTGGGGCCCAGTCTGGGGCAGGGGCAGCTCGTTGGCCGGTGGCTCCTCTGCCGGGGGCCGGCGCCGGCGGGGGCCCCGGGTGTCGTCAGCGAGATAAGAGGTAGCACGCTCGCGGCTGGCTGGTGAGTGGGGCCTCCAGGTGCCGGCTCGGATGTTGCCAGTGCGGCCGCCTTCGTAGCCTCGACACGCATGGCGGCAATTATCGCCTTCGCGTTGGGGAGTTGATGAGAGGCAAAACGGGGATGCGCCGCCTGGAGTTGCCCGACCATCGTTCCTCCGGGGGTGGGACGGGCGACGTTCTTTCAAGGCTTCATCAGCGAGTCTGGCCCACTTTGACGCCGAAGGCATGTCGATGATGCTCTCCAATTCCAGAAACACAAGCCGCTGGTACTCCAGAGCAGCCTCGTGTGCGCTGGTCGCCTCGATCTGGTCGAAGTGAACCGGGCCTCCTCGCCTGCCAGCTGAGACGCAACACAAGGAAACGCCTCCCACGCCTTCCCAAAGCCCCTCCTAACCTCGGACCAGAGGTGCAGAAGCTGGTGGAGGTCGGCATGCGCGTCCTTGCTACTCGTCGGGGGTCGCGCCAACAGCAGCCGGATAGCCTCGGCCCACTTGATGACGTTGTAAACCGTAAGAGCGGTTCGATAGGGCTCGGGCAACGGTCCGAGCAATACACCATCGGTGTCGGGAATGGGCTGCACCTACGGCAAGGAACAGGGATCGCCCGACGGACACCCCGGCAGGTGCGGCGGACGCCGGCCGGGCCGCGTCGAAGCCGCGCCGCTTCTGCAAGACAGCGCGGCCTGCCCTCAATCATCGCCAGTGTACGCACTCGCACAATTGCGTCACAGGGCAGCTGGCACTCCCGGTGGTGCAGGCGGCCGGCACGGGCCAACAACGCCGGGCGGGGTCGAACGGGCGAGATGGAAGAGCAGTTCCAGGAAGCGGCGATACTGGATAGCCGTAGTCGCGAGGGGGAAGAGCCTCCTGGCGGGATGCGCAGTGCGCAGGCATAGTCGATAGGCCCAGGTATTGCCCCGCCGGCGGCTCCAACGGGGCGAGCCGGGCTCCGCGACTGGATCAAGAAGCGCCACGGCGTGCCCGCCCAGAGGCCCCTCGGCAGACCCATTAACCGCTGCCAGTGGGCCGGCCGCTGCTTGACAGTGGCAGCCCGAGGTTTATCATGGAGGTCCAGAATCACAGATTCAAGCGTAAGCCAGATAGCCGCTGCTCTGCCCGCGCAGCGGGCCGCGAGGGCTCGCCCCGATGTCCACGTCGGCGGAATCCGAATGGACGACACGAAAGAAGCGGGGTTCGACCCGCAGCTTGCGGAGTGCGGCTGGGTGGTCGAGACCTTCAGATCCGCACAAGCCGCTTGCGGTTTACAGCCGGCCCACGGCCGTCACCGAATTCCCGACGGCCAACGGCCCGGCCGATTATGCTCTCTTCGTCGCGGCCAGCCTCGGCATCGTCGAAGCCAAGAAGCTCAGCCTCGGCCCGCAGAACGTGCTCATCCAGGCCGAACGGTACTCCCGGGGCGTCTGGCAGCCCGTTCGATTTCGGTGGCTTCCGCGTACCCTTTCTCTACTCCACCAACGGCGAGGTTATCTGGTTCCACGATGTTCGCCATCCGCTCAACCGCTCCCGCCGGATCGCCGACTTTCACACGCCGGCGGCCCTGCAAGAAATGCTCGGCCGCGACTTCGACGCCGCGTGCCAGAAGCTGCTCGCAACGGCCAACCAGTATCCCCTGGCTGCGGCCGTACATCAAGGAGGCCAACGCCGCCATCGAGCAGGCCATCGCCGACCGCAAGCGGCAAATGCTCGTCGCGATGGCCACCGGCACCGGGAAGACCTTCACGATGGTGAACCAGGTTTACCGGCTGATGAAGTCCGGCGTCGCCCGGCGCATTCTCTTCCTGGTGGACCGCCGGGCGCTGGCCGCCCAGGCCGTCAACGCCTTCGCGTCTTTCGAGCCCGAGCCGGGCCTGAAGTTCGACAAGATTTACGAGGTCTACAGCCAGCGATTCCGCCGCGAAGACTTGGGCGAGGACGAGAAGTTCGACCCCAAGGTGATGCCGGCGGCTACCTGCTCGACCCCAAGCCCGGCCATGCCTTCGTTTACGTCTGCACCATCCAGCGCATGGCCATCAACCTCTTCGGCCGGCAGGCGCCTTTGCGACCGGCGACGAACTGGACGACGACGAAGCCGAGCCAGCTCGACATCCCGATCCACGCCTTCGACCTGATCGTCGCCGACGAATGCCACCGCGGCTACACGTCGGCCGAGCTGTCGATCTGGCGAAACACCCTCGAACACTTCGACGCCATCAAGGTCGGCCTGACCGCCACGCCCGCGGCGCATACCAAGGCCTATTTCAACGACGTGGTCTTCCGCTACGAGTACGAGCGGGCCGTCCGCGAGGGCTTCCTGGTCGATTTCGATGCCGTGTCGCATCAAGTCGAACGTCCGCATGGACGGCGTTTTCCTCAAGGAAGGCGAGCAGGTCGGCCTGATCGACCCGGAGACCGGCGCGCGAGCAGCTCGACCGGCTGGAAGACGAACGCCAGTTCGACACCACCGAAATCGAGCGCAAGGTCACGTCGCCCGACTCCAACCGCAAGATCATCGAAGAAATCAAGAAGTACGCCCTGGAGCACGAGCAGCGCTACGGCCGATTTCCCAAGACGCTGATCTTCGCCGCCAACGACCTGCCGCACATCTCGCACGCCGACCAACTGGTCAACCTGTGCCGCGACGTCTTCGGCCGGGGCGATTCGTTCGTGCAGAAGATCACCGGCAGCCCGACGGTGGACCGGCCCTTGCAGCGCATCCGCGAGTTCCGCAACCGGCCGAGCCCGGCATCGTCGTCACGCGTCGACATGCTCTCGACCGGCGTGGACATCCCGGCCCTGGAGTTCATCGTCTTTCTGCGGCCGGTCAAGAGCCGCATCCTGTGGGAGCAGATGCTCGGCCGCGGCACGCGCAAGTGCGAGAGATCACCCGACAAGTCGCACTTCACCGTCTTCGACTGCTTCGACGGCACGCTGCTGGCATACTTCAAGAAGGCCTCGGCCTTCACCGTCGAGCCGCCGGAGAAGCCGTCGCGGACCATCCAGGAAATCATCGAGGCCATCTGGCAGAACCGCGACCGGGCGTACAACGTCCGCTGCCTGGTGAAGCGGCTGCAGCGGATCGACAAGGAAATGTCCGGCGAGGCCCGCGAGCTGTTCGCCGCCTTCGTCCCGGACGGCGACCTGGCTCGCTTCGCCCGGGAGCTTGCCGGGGAAGATCGCCAGCGACTTCACCGCCACCATGCAGCTGCTGCGCAACGTGGCCTTCCAGGACCTGCTGGTCAACTACCCGCGGCCCAAGCGGATCTTCGTCTCGCGTATCCGAGCCGAGGACACCGTCTCTTCGTCTGGCTGATCCGCGGCGCCGACGGCAAGGAGTACAAGCCCGAGGACTATCTGGCCGCCTTCGCCCGCTTCGTGCAGGAGAACCCGCTGCCCATCGAGGCCATCCGCATCCTGCTGGACCGGCCGCAGGACTGGAACACCGACGCCCTGACCGAGCTGCGGCAGAAGCTGGCGACCACGCCGGAGCGGTTCACCGCTGGACAACCTGGAAAAGGCCCACGCCGTCCGCTACCACAAGAACCTGGTGGACATCATCTCGATGGTCAAGCACGCGGCCAAGGAAGAGGAGCCGCTCCTGACGGCCGCGGAGCGGGTCGAGCGGGCCTTCGCCAAGATCACCGCCGGCCAGCAGTTCACCGAGGAACAGCAGAAGTGGCTGGACCGCATCCGCGCTCACCTGGTCGTAAGACCTGTCCATCGACCGGGAAGATTTCGATAATGTCCCCGTCCTGCTCGACTCCGGCGGTTGGAAGCCGGCGCGACCGGGCATTCGAGGGAAACTGCGACATCTGATTAGGAGTTAAATGCGGCGGTGGCCGCCTAAGGGAAGTAGTGACGCATGACGCACGCACCCTGGGCCCGCGGACTCCCGGATGCGTCGTCACACGACGGTGAAGCTCCGGGACGTTCGCACCCGGACTACGGCGAAAGTCTGGTCAGCGCGATGCGGCGGTCCGGAATAGCCTGTGACCTCCTATCCGACGACGCCGTGGTTCGCATCCGGTTGGGTCAATAACGTAGGCGACCAGGTTACCGAGCAGATTTGTCCGCAAGTACGGGCCTCTGCTGACGCAAGTTTTGAACTTGCCAAGCCTATCATCCCGACGCGATGGCCATGAACTCGGCCAGCGGTTGGGGCTAACGGTGACGATGCGGGCCTCGACCAGACGACCAGGTCGGGCACCTCGCGATGCCGATGGCGTTAATAGTCTTGCCAAGCCACGACGGCCCTCGAACCAGGCGGCCCCTACCACCGGGTCGACGACCATGTAAGCCTCGTGGAGGACCTTCTCGCCAACTTCGAGGCCACATCGAGAGACCTGGGCGGAAGGGTCCTCCTGGCCAAACCATAAACCATGAGCGCGATGCCGGAACAGCGAGGTCCTATGCGCTTCGCGGGCCGAGCTTCAAGCTCTTCATGCGAGAGACATGGCAAATTGCCTGGTGCTTGACGCTCTACTGACGGGAATAGCTACGACTTCGCGAAGACCTCCTCAGGATAGCCGAAGCTGGCTATCTCTGGCGCAGCCCGACCTGACGCCATTCGAGCTGGAGTGGCTACGGCGAGTTTTAGGGCAGTGAGTTTCAGCGAGTAAGATCTTAGGCTAATCCATCGCAGACCACCCGCCAACTCTAGTGGTTAGACCAAGGCAACCTGGCCGAAGCGATGACAAAATCGTCGGGACAGTTCGTGGGGGATTTCGTACCCTCGGCGACTGTCTTCGGAGCACGATCGCTGTGGGTATCAGCAACCGAGAGCTGAACGAGGCCATCGCCGCATGAGCAACGCGAGCAACATGTCGACATCGTCCAAAAACTCTGGGGCTTCTGCCACACGCTCCGCCACGACGGCATCGACTACGGCGACTACATCGAGCAGATCACCTACCTGCTCTTCCTCAAGATGGCCGACGAGCGCGGCGTCGACATTGCCGAAGGGGTGCGACTGGCCGACGCTCCGCGACTAGAGCGGCACCGAGCTGACCGACCACTACATCGACATGCTCCGCAAGCTGGGCAAGGCCGCCGGCATCCTGGGCGACATCTATGCCGGGCCGCAGTCGCGCTTCAACAACCCGGTCAACCTCAAGCGGCTCATCACGCTCATCGACGAAACGGAATGGACCGCGCTCGGCGTGGACGTCAAGGCCGAGGCGTACGAGGGCCTGCTGGAAAAGGCGGCCAGCGAAGGGAAGAAGGGCGCCGGCCAGTACTTCACGCCGCGCGTGCTCATCCAGTCGATCGTCCGCTGCATGAAGCCGGACCCGCGCGTCGGCCGCGAGTTCACCATCTGCGATCCGGCCTGCGGCACCGGCGGATTCCTCGTCTGCCGCCTACGAATGGCTCATGGCCGAGACCAGGGCGGCGCACTCGACCGCGACGATCGCCAAGCGGGTCCGCAACGAAGACCTACTTCGGCCAGGACCTGGTGGCCCGCCCGCGCCGGCTGGCCCTGATGAACCTGTACCTGCACGGCATCGAGCCGCAGATCACCCTGGGCGATTCGATCTACGAGCCGCGCCGCCGCCCGCCGCTTCGACGTGGTCCTGACCAATCCGCCCTTCGGCACCAAGGGGGCGAACCAGGCCCCCGACCGGGACGACTTCACCGTCAGCCACGTCGAACAAGCAGCTCAACTTCGTGCAGCACATCCTGACGATCCTGAAGCCCGGCGGCCGGGCCGCGGTGGTGCTGCCGGACAACTGCCTGTTCGCCGACCAGGCCGGCGAAGTCTTCAAGATCGTCACCGAGGATTGCGACCTGCACACCGTGCTGCGGCTGCCGCGCGGCACCTTCACGCCGTACAGCCAGGGCGTGAAGGCGAACGTCGTCTTCTTCACCAAGGGCGACCCGACCGAGACGATCTGGATCTACGACGCCCGCACCAACGTCCCCGGCATCACGAAGAAGGACCGGCCGCTGACGCCGGCGCACTTCGCCGAGTTCGAGAAGTGCTACGGCGCCGACCCGAACGGCCGGGCCAAGCGCAAGCCGGCCGACTCGAAGGAAGACCGCTGGCGGACGTTCTACATCGCCGAGGTGAAGGAGCGCGAGTTCAAGCTCGACGGCTTCAAGTGGCTGAAGGAAGAATCGCTCGAAGACGCCGACGACCTGCCGGAGCCGGAGGAACTGGCGACGGACGCCATCGCGGAGCTGGAGGGGGCGGTCGAGGAGTTGAACGCGGTGCTGGCGCTGCTGGAGAACGGGGGCAAGGGATGAGCAAGACTTGCCCGAAGGGTGGTGCGAGGCCCCGTTGCTCGGCCTTTGTGAGATTATTCGCGGCGTGTCGTATGCCAAGGGTGAGGCCATGAACTCAGCCGGGGAGCGCGGCCCGACAGCGCTGCTGCGAGCAAACAACATCGCCGAGCAATTGCTCTTTCACGATCTTCAGTACGTCCCTGCGAATCGCGTCAACTCTCTACGTAATCTTGAGGGTCGGTGATGTTGTCGTCGCTATGTCGAGCGGCAGTAAGGCGGTTGTGGGAAAAGGGTGTACTTGGTACAGACTGGAAAGGAACCTTCGTGCGCATTTTGCGGAGTTATTCGTCCCAACGGCCTGGATCGACCCGCGCGATTTCGGCTTGTTCTTCCGAACCCACAAGTACCGCCATGCGATTTCCGAGGCATCGGCAGGCACCAATATCAACAACCTGAAGCGGGAGTATTTTGAGGCGTTGGGCATACCTCTGCCCCCGTTGGCCGAGCAACAGCGCATCGTCGCGAAAGTCGAGGCATTGCTGGCCCGCGTGAACGCCGCCCGGCAGCGGCTGGCCAAGGTGCCGGCGATCCTGAAGCGGTTCCGGCAGTCGGTGCTGGCCGCCGCCTGCTCCGGCCTGCTTACTGCCGACTGGCGGGAGGAACACACAGACTGCCCGCAGACGGCCGCCCAAATGACGGAGCGATCTGCGCGATGTGCAAGAAAAGTGGTACGAAACCGATTTTGAAAAGCGACCCGAAATTGACCTGCCCAGCACATGGCAATATGCAGCCTTGGGTAATCTGGGAAGTTGGAGCAGTGGGGGTACTCCGTCAAAAGGGGAAGAAGCTTTCTGGACCGATGGGACAGTCCCTTCTGGTAACTACAACTCTCGCACTTTCCCCAGAAAACCTTAGATTATGCAAGCAACTTCACCACGCGGCGTACGGAGGCGGCGGGATTTCCGTGTAGAGGACCGCCTAGGGCCCCAGTCGCCGAAAATGTCTCGCGGATACTGCTGCGCCGCAAAGCGTTACGACGATCCGCATGCGATGGCCTCCGCTCGGGATCGTCCCAGGGACTGTCGCGGCGATCAACCAGATTCCTTCGCCGGCTTCTCCCCACGCCCATAGCTCGATCAAGCTTGTGCAGCCACAGGTTCAGAATGATACACCGCCACGTTGGCAAAGATATGCCGCACTTGTTGCTGGCCGGCCCCATGGACCTCTTTGAGGATCGTGAAAATCCTGCTCGATTGCCCCCCGATCGGCCACCGCCGTCAGGATTTGTTGACGTTGCCGCTGCCGCGTCGGTGCAGAAGTAGGCGACCCAACCATCCTTCTTGGCGCACCAGCACGACACGGATCAAAACCGCCCACCACGGGCATACGTGGCCAGGAACGTCTTGAAGGTCTTGGTGACTGGCTTGTTGTAGAGCACGAACGTCCGCCTGCTGCCAGGTGCCGGCAATGGGCGGCACGTTTGGCCAGGCTGATGGCCTGCGTGCCGTACTTGCGTGGTCGGCCCTCGCCAGGCCTCGACCGCCGGGGGGTGGCGGGGGGACGCTCCACAAGGCGGCGTCCCTGCCCAGTCGGCTTACCAACACCACGCCTGCTTGCAACACTGCCTTCCACGAACGGCCGTTTGGCATAGGCGCCGGTCGGTCACGACCCAGATCGCTTTGCCCAGGAAACGCAGCCATTGGCAGACCCAGGCGACCAGCTCGGCGGCGATAATCTCAATTTGGTGCGGAAGGGGAAATGCTTGCGGTTCCAGGTGGTATTCTTGCCCAGATCCTTGCTGGGGGATGTACAACAAGGTGCGCAGCGGCAGAGCGATCACTCCCCAGTGGGGATGCTGAACGATCCAGGCGATGGTCACCCAGATGTACCCGTAGAGGAATTTCTGGTCGGCCGGCCCGGGCGTGGGGTTGTGGTGAATCCCCGCTCCTTCGACCAACGGCCCGGCCCGCTTGGTCGGCGTATCGTCGATGGCAAACAGCAGTGCTTCGGGGCAGGGGCAGCAGGCCCGCCAGCAGACGCAGCAGCCTGCTGGCGATGGACTCGCTGCAGCGGCCCACGGAGCCGAGAAAATAATAGAATGGTTTGTAGTCTTGCCCGAGGTCGCCGGCCCGCAGCCAACTGCTGACCGTGCGGCGTCCCTGAGCGAACAGCATTCCGCTCAAGAGGGGCAGCAGCCGCCAGGCGAGTCGCCCATGCAGCGGCTGGCTGAGGCGGTTGATCCATATCGAGACCTGCGGCGGCAGTTTCCAGGTCGCCATCCTTGGCTCTCCTGTGCGCGACGGTGATGTTTGCAAGACCACCATCGTGGCAGGAGGGCCATTTCGCGACAACGTCAGTCGGGTCCGGACACGGAATCATTGGGTTTTCTGGGGAAAGTGCAGTTACTCCCAAGGACATGAAAAAGGCAATTATCCAAGACTCGGAAGATCATGTGACCGAACAAGCCCTCTCGGACACCAATCTCCGCCTCTTGTCAGTGGGCTCACTACTTTTCGTCGTCCGAGGCATGATCCTACGCGCATAGCTTCCCCGTAGCCCTTACTTCCAAGAGAGTGACAATCAATCAAGACATGCGGGCAGTTAGTCCACATCAACAATTATGTGGCGATTACTTGCTTCGAGCTCCAGGCCGAAGCCATGCATGTTCTGTTTGCAGTGAGGGAAGCAACCCACGGCACTCTCCGACTTGAATCTGAAACTCTGAAATGTTGGCCAATCCCCCTTCCCCCACTCCCCGAGCAGCACGAAATCGTCCGCCGCGTCGAGGCCCTGTTCCGGCTGGCCGACGCCATCGAGAAGCGGGTGGCGGCGGCGACGGGGCGGGCCGAGAAACTGACGCAGGCGATCCTGGCCAAGGCATTCCGCGGCGAGCTGGTCCCCACGGAAGCGGAGCTGGCCCGCCGCGAAGGCCGTACCTACGAGCCGGCGTCCGTGCTGCTGGAACGTATCCGGGCGGAGCGGGCCGGCCACAACACCTCGCCACGCCGGCGATCGGTGAGAGGCCGTCGGAAGTAGTGACTCGGCCGGCGCGAACCCCATTTATGCTAGGCCGGTCATCCAAAGGACCGAGTGCCCGCATCCCTGACTCGGAGGCCACGCCCATGAACGACTCACCGCGAGCCTTTCTCCGGTTTCTCTTCCAAGGCTGGGAAGAGGTCGCCGATCAAACCGTCCTGCGCCTCGGGCAAGAATCGGCGAGCCTCTTCCTGGACCTCAAGAACGATGCCCTCGAAATCACCGGTGCCATTAGCACGGCTACAGCGAAGAAGCTCGCGTGCAAAGCATCGTCTTCATCGAGTTCACCGGGTTGTTCAAGGAGTTGCGCTGGCTCATGCGCTGTTCCTCAGCAGCAACTATCCCATGGTGCCGCGCCAGCTCCGGTTCAATTGGGAGCGGATTTTCCGCGCCCGCTACGCCGACGCCTACACCGAGGAGAACCCCGATGCTGCCGACGGGCCAGGGCCGACGCTGGCCGAGAAGCACGAATGGCTGACACGGCGAGAAGACCGGCTGAACTGGCGGACGCTCGTCGCCCCAACCTTGTGCCGGCTATTCTCGGCAGGCACCCCGCCGGAAGCAGAGTCACTCTTTAGACCGCTATGGGACCGGCTCAACGGCTGTGTGCATCCGTCCGGCGAGCTGCGAGATGCTGACAGGGGAGTCCATCCTTCACGCTCTGGACAGCTTCGACGAGGGATGGGCACGACAGACGCTCGCCGACGCGGCGGAAGTGTTTGGCCTGATCTGGCTGGCGGTCCTCTCACGGTTCCCCGCCGCGGTCCCGGCCCTGTTCGCCAATGCGGACACCTTCCGGGCCTGCCCGCAAGTGCGTGCGGTACTGGCGAACCGCTGAAGGGGAGTCACATGCCACCAGCGGGTCCCCAGGACGCAGTTCCTGTTCTTGGCCCGTCTGTATCCCCGGCCCGGGGTAAGCGTCTCTCCCCGCCGCGTGCTGTCCGTCCCTGGCCGGGACTGTCCGTCAATCGCCGCCTCCGCCTGGTCCCGGGACTTTCGGCACCGCGTGCCAGTCGTCCCCACACCTGGCAGGCCCGGAGTGGCTGCGCGCGCCGCCACAGTGCGCGGCAGCGCAATGCAATCCATTTGGGGAGCGCGTGCCAGACCCCCACACCCCAGCGCAACTTGGCACGCACTCACCGGGAGCGGCGCAACTTCATGCAGAACAATGACTAACGGCAGGGCGAGTGCGGGCCAAGCTTGGCACGCACTCGCCCTGCCGTTCGGTCCGGCCAGGCGAGCGAGTGTATCAAAATCGTACACTCGTGACTTGCCCACAAATACGTTGGCAAGTGGGCAAGTCACCCTACGGCGGGCGCAAGTCATTATAGGGAAGCATGTTATAGACAAAAGTGACTTGTCCACCTGACTTGCCCACTGAGCAAGTCACTCGCCCAGACCGACCTCCCGGGCCACGCCGTCCGGGAGATTATGACTTGTCGCTCGCCTTACCGGCGCTCATCCTTTGACCTCTGGAGCAGGAGCGTGGCGTACCGTTCGAAAGTGTCCCCCGTCAGGTCGGTCAAGGTGTAGGCATCGCGGTAGAGGAGCCGGCCGGCGCGGCGGCGCTGACCACGGCGTAGGCGAACCGCTTACCCAGACGGGAATCTTGCACGGCGTAGAAGTTGGGTCCTCCCCCTGTCTTTTTCTGTTTCTCCTCGGCCTTCCTCCGCTCCCACTCTCTCTGATCTGCCTCGTAGAACGTGAAGAACTGGTCCCGGCTGATGAGGTTCAGGTCGAGGGCTCGGCGCGCCGCGACCACCGGGCTCACCTTGAACCATCGGGCGATCTTCTGGAATGGGCGTCCGCTCGCGCTGGCTTCCTGCCAGCGTTCCTGGAGCTTGTGGCGCGGGACGAGAAATTCCGCGGCAACCCGGTTGCAAAACTGTTCGGTGTCGTCCCGATCCGGCATCATCTTGACGAGATTGAACAGTGCGTCCCTGTCCAGCCAGAGATGGGCCAGCTCGTGGGCCAGCGCGAACATCCGAGCTGATTTGGAGTCGGCTCCGTTCACGAAGACCAGGGGCGCCTGCTCGTCGCACAGGACGAAGCCACGAAACTCCTCCGGGTCGAGCGGCCGATGGGTGTTCAGCCCCACCACCGCACTGCTGGCGACCAGAATGCCGGCGCGCTCGGCGGCGTTGCGGAAGGAACGGATGCGCGTCTTCCCAGGTCGGAAGGACCTCGGCCCAGTCGGGTTCGAGCCCCAGCTTCTCACGGATGCGCACGGCCAGAGACACGACATTCCGCGTCTGCACGCCGCTGCCGATGAAGTCCAGTGGCTCCTGCCCTGCCTCGATCAGGTAGTCGCGCATCCACGCCTGCCGGCGCTTCATCACCTGGATGGTTTCCAGAAGGTTCGGGCTTGGCCGGCTGACTGGAGCGTCGTCTTTCGTCCTGAAGTCGGGGATGCCGAGCTGCTCCTCCGGCGGCTCGTCGAGGAAGAGGTAGCCCAGCGGCGTCATCGTCTTGTGGGCAAACTGCTCCAACTGCCGGTACGTGGGCTGCTTCTGTCCTTTGAGCCACTGGTCCAGCTTGGGAAACGCTGCGGTCAAATCGGGCAACGGCAATCGGGACCGGTCGATGGCCCAGCGGAGAAGTTCGGGTTTGACAGAAACGGTTTCGGGCATGATCGGGAGGGGCTTACGTTTACGGGCTTCCGATGCCTATCCCTATCGTACTTCGACCCCCCAACTCTGACGAGGAAGCGGATGGTAGCAGATTCAACCCCCGCCAGCAACGCCGGCAGCCATCGCGGGGGGGCCATCATCGGGGGCGATGGCGGGCAACCGATGCTCTTCCTCAAGCAGCCTCTGGCGTGCCCCCGGCCCGCCGGGTACACTCGCATGAAGCTCTCGACAGCGCGTCGAGCGGCACAATCCCACACACAGGAGAACGAACCGGCTGCCCGTGGTCAGCGGGACCACGGGGACAACCTGAAGACTCGCGTGAGTCGAGAGCTGCTCTACGAGAAACCGCCAACCTGGGCCGGGAAACCGGCCCTTGTATCCGACAGAGGCAGCACTTGGACCGCGCCCCGCAAGGGGCGTCGGCCTTGTGCTGTTCTGTCGTGCCCCTTGGCGGGGGCCTCGTAGGCAGTGCCGGGTTCGGCGCTCCTACTCTTTTCGGCCCCCGCCTCATGAACGCAGCAGTGTTCGTCTCGATGTCCGACCGAAAGATGGCCTCGTTGATCGACGGGGCCAGACGCCGCGTCGGGGTTGCAGTGCCGGCCGTGCGTCAGGAAACCGCAAGGGCGCTGCAGAGCGCTGTCGCTCGACTCGGCCGCGAGCATGTCGGCATCGTGATGGACTGCGATGAAGAGGTGTTTCGGCTGGGCTACGGAGACATCAAGGCCCTTGAAAGCCTTCGGGAAGCGGAGTGCGCCGTCCGGCAATGCTCGGGCCTTCGCATCGATGTACTCGTATGCGACGAGCAGGCATGGGTGTTCGGCCCGCACCGCGCTGTACGTGCAGGCCGAGGTACAGAGCGACGAGACTCCCAACGCGGTCAGCTTGCGGGCTGCCGACGTTGAACGGCTTGTCCGCCAGATGCTCCCGGAGAATTCTCTACCTGGCCTTGCCCAGGTTGAAATCGGTCATGAGGAGATTCCTCAGTCGGTGATTGAACGGGCGCAGAAGGCACTTGCACAGGCCCCGCCAGTGGCGTTTGACGTGGCACGGCAGGTGCGCGTCTTCGAGCCGTACATCCAGTACGTCGAAATCCGCCTCCGGGGGTGTGCCATCCAGCGGCATCGGATCGTAGTACCCAAGTCCCTTCAGGGAATCGCGTCGAGCGCGGTGCTCGCCTCACGGCTACGAACAACGTTTGACTTGATCGAGAAGAGCAGTGAAAGCTCGTCAAGACAACTGGAAGCTGCCCTGAAGGAGATTCGTGATACATTTACATCCTCACTCGGCAAACCCTGGGGGCGTGTACTTCTACGGGCGCGGTGCCCAGAGTTCGACAAGCGAGTTGAGGAACTCAGAGAGCGGCTCGCCAAGCACAAGAAATCCGTGGTGGAGTCGCTGGCTAAGCACCTTAAGGAATCTCAAGACAAATTGGTCGAGCACTTCTTCCTCCTCGTCCAGCAGTCTCCTCCAGAGGCATTACTTGGGCAGATCACGAACCCCAGCCCCACGAGCTGTCAGATTCGCGCCTGGCTGGAGGGTGAATTGAGCCGCGTCATTCCCGATCCGTCGGAGCTTCTCACCGAGATGACGCTTGACGTGCAGTTCAGGGATGTCACCTACGAGACGCTCACGGAAGATGGTTTTGCTAAGAGGCTTAGGGAGGCGTATCCGCAGTTGGAGTGGGATAAACCTTTCGCGGAGTTCGACGCGGCAAGGCATGCGCGATTCCGCGAACCCGGGCGCGAGCAAGGAGTAGCCCGCCGCGCCACCCGGCTGCGGCGCATGGAGAACAGCCCCATGTACGACCTGATCGGCGACATCCACGGCCATGCCGATGAACTCATCCAGCACTGGAGGTACTGGGCTATCGCCAAGGCCACGGCATCTACTCGCATCCCGAACGCAAGGCGATCTTCCTCGGCGACTTCATCGACCGCGGCCCCCAAATCCGGCAGGTCCTGGAAATCGTCCGCCCCGGGGGTGGCTCAGTCAGACGCTGGCGGAGAAGCGAGAACGGTTCTGGGATGCCGTCAACGAGCTACTTCGCGCTGCGGCTGAAAGCAGGGCATCAGTGGCGGGCGAGTAGGGCCTTTGGCGGCCTTCGGTGTGTCGGACCGCAGGCAGGTTGCGCACGTTGCATTGTGCGCGTAGGTCAAAAGGGCCGAGGCGGGAACACCGAAGCTCACCTGTCTCGACGGCAAGTGATCCCTAAACTCCACACAGACGGAATGCCGCCGGGGTCAGGTATAGCTTCTTGACGAACACGGGGACCGGTCCGCGCACCTTGACCGCTTTTGCGTTGCTGGCTGATTCCCCTCGGTTACAATCGAACGCACATTCGATGCGAACCGCTGTCTCGACCCCGTAACGGGTCCCCGACTCGCGTGAGTCATGCCTACCCCGGACTCCACCTGCTGGACCGTCATCCGCGCCGCCGCGGCGGGGAGTCCCGCGGACCGCGAGGAGCTGGCCCGGCGATACCTCGGTGTCGTTCGGGCTTACCTCGCGGCCCGCTGGCGCGGGTCGGCGGTGCTCGGCGAACGCGACGACGCGGTCCAGGAGGTCTTCGTCGAGTGCTTTCGCCGGGGCGGCGCGCTGGAGGCCGCCGGTGACGGCCGCGTGCCCAGCTTTCGCGCCTTCCTCTACGGCGTCGTCCGCAACGTCGCCCGTCGCTTCGAGACCCCGCCAGCCCGCCGCGCTGGCCCGTTGCCGGACGAGATCGGCGCGGACGAGGACAGCCAGTCCCGCCTGTTCGAGCGGGCCTGGGCGCAGGCGATCATGGCGGAAGCGGCCCGATTGCAAGAGGAGCGGGCCGCCGAACGCGGTCCCGAGGCCGTCCGGCGGGTCGAGCTGCTGCGGCTCCGCTTCGAGGGGAACCTGCCCATCCGCGCCATCGCCGAGCGGTGGGGCGTCGATGCCGCCACGCTTCACCGCGCCTATGCCCTGGCCCGCAAAGAGTTTCGGGCGGCCCTGCTGGAGGTGGTGGCGTTCCACTCACCCGGGCAGTCCGGAGGAGCGTGGAGCAGGAGGCGGCGGGCCTGCTGAAAGCCCTCTCGTGATTTTTTCGATTTTCTTCGCGCGAAAATCGCCTCTGCCGTGATCCTGGCTCATTAGCCCCTGGAATCCGGAGTCCTGACCATGAACGAACCGCACGATCCGAACGTGACCGCCGACATCCCCGCCTCTCGGTCCCGCCCGACTCGCTCGACGCCGGCCTGGCCGCCGGCTTCGGCCGGCCGCGCGGCCCCGCGCTCGCAGCCTGGGCGACCTGCGGCCGGTGCTGCTCAAGGAAGCCGAGGGCGAGAGCGACCACGTCGTCAAGCCGAACTCGGACGCCATGCCGCCCCGGGAAGAGACCGGCGACCGCTATCAGCTGGCCGGCGAGATCGCCCGCGGCGGCATGGGCGCGGTGCTGCGCGGCCGCGACGTCGACCTGGGCCGCGACCTGGCGGTCAAGGTGCTGCTGGAGAAGTACGCCGATCGGCCGGAGGTGGCGCGGCGGTTCATCGAGGAGGCGCAGATCGGCGGCCAGTTGCAGCACCCGGGCGTGGTGCCCGTCTACGACATCGGCCGCTTCGGCGACCGGCCCTTCTTCACCATGAAGCTGGTCAAGGGCCAGACCCTGGCGCACCTCTTGGGCGAACGCGAACCGACCCGACCGACGACCGGCCGCGGCTGCTCGGCATCGCCCTGCAGGTGGCCCAGACGCTGGCCTATGCCCACGCCAAGGGGGTGATCCACCGCGACCTGAAGCCGGCGAACATCATGGTGGGGGCGTTCGGCGAGGTGCAGGTGATGGACTGGGGCCTGGCCAAGGTGCTGGCCGAGGGGGGCATCGCCGACGAGGAGCAGGCCAGCCGGCAGCATCAGGAGCCCGAGGACGGGACGACGATCCGCACGGCCCGCAGCAGCGGCTCGGCGGGGACTTTCGGCACCGACACCGAGGCCGGCTCGCTGCTGGGCACGCCGGCGTACATGCCGCCGGAGCAGGCCAACGGCGACGTCGCCATCCTCGACCGCCGCGCCGACGTGTTCGGCCTGGGGGCGATCCTGTGCGAGATCCTGACCGGCAAGCCGCCGTACGTGGGCCGCTCCAGCGAGGAAGTCCGCCGCAAGGCGGCCAACGGCGACCTGGCCGACGCGACCGCGCGGCTGGACGCCTGTGGGGCCGACGCGGAACTTGATCGCCCTGACGAAGACTTGCCTGGCGCCGGAGGCCATCGACCGGCCGAAGGACGCGCAGGCGGTGGCGGACAGGCTGACGGCCTATCTCGACGGCGTGCAGGAGCGGCTGCACCAGGCGGAGCTGGCCGAGGCGGAGGCGAAGGCCAAGGCGGTGGAGGAAGCCAAGCGCCGCCGGCTGACGCTGGCGCTGGCCGGCACGGTGCTGCTGGCGCTGACGCTGGGCGGCGGCGGCTGCCTGTGGGTCAAGAGCGAGCGCGACGCCCGGCAGGCGCAGGTGACCCACGAGGTGAACGACGCTCTGAACCGGGCAACCGCACTTCGTGAACAGGCCAAGGCGGCCCCGGTCGGCAGCGCGGCACTGTTCGCCCAGGCGCGGGAGCAGGCGCAGCGGGCGCTGGCCCTGGTCGAGAACGGCCCGGCGGATGAGATGCTGAAGACGCAGGTGACCCGACTGCAAACCGAGCTGGACGAGGAGGACAAGGACCGCAAACTGCTCGCCGCTCTGGATGAGGCCCGACTGAAGCAGGCCGATTTAGCGGAAAACCGTTTTGCCCTCGAACGGGCCGTGCCGCTGTTCCGCGAGGCGTTCCGGGCCTACGGTCTGCCGGCCGGCGAAGGCGAGCCGGCGCGGTTGCCGAACGCCTGCGGCAGCGACCGGCGGCGATCCGGGAAGCGATCGTCGCCGCTCTGGACGAGTGGGACACACTCGGACTCACCGAGCCGCACCGGGAGTGGCTGCGGGCGGTCCTGGAGGCGGCCGAGCCGGCGGAGGGGTGGACGCGCCAGTTCCGGTCGGCCAGCACGGAGAACGACAAGGCCAAGCGGAAGACAGCTCTGGAGAAGCTGGCGGCGGCGGACGACGTGGGGACGCTGCCCTTGCGGGCCCAGACTCGTCTGGCCATGCTCCTGGTACAGGTGAAAGCCTCCGCGAGTGCGGCCCGGTTGCTGCGGCGGGCCCAGCAGCAGTACCCGGCCGACTTCTGGGTCAACCTACTCCTGGGAGTAGTGCTCCAGAACGTGACGCCGTCCGAGCGGGACGAGGCGGTGCGGTTCCTGACGGCCGCGGTCGCCTTGCGCCCGGAGAGCTCCGCGGCACACTTCAGTCTGGGCTATACGCTATATCGCAGGGGCCAGCTGGACGAGGCCGTCGCATGCTTCAAGAAGGCCATCGCACTCGACCCGAAGAACGCCAACGCCCACATGGGCCTGGGCGTGGTGGTGCGGGACAAGGGCCAGGTGGACGAGGCCATCGCCTGCTTCAAGAAGGCCATCGAGCTCGACCCGAAGAACGCCAACGCCCACTCCAACCTGGGCGCTGGGCTGCATGACAAGGGTCAGGTGAACGAGGCCATCGCCTGCTAGCGTAAGGCCATCGAACTCGACCCGACGTTAGGCATGGCCCACACCAACCTGGGCACTGCGCTGCGAGACAAGGGCAAGCTGGACGAGGCCGTCGCCTGCTGCCAGAAGGCCATCGAACTCGACCCGAAGGACGCCACGGCCCACTCCAATCTGGGCGCTGCGCTGGATGAAAAGGGCCAGGTGGACGAGGCCATCGCCTGGCTACGAAGGCCATCGACCTCGACCCGAACCTGGCCTCGGCCCAACTCAACCTGGGCGTTGCGCTGTATGGCAAGGGCCAGGTGGACGAGGCCATCGCCTGCTTCAAGCAGGCCATCGAACTCGACTCGAAGTTCGCCAAGGCCCACACCAACCTGGGCGCTGCGCTGACGGACAAGGGCCAGGTGGACGAGGCTATCCTCTGCCACAAGCGGCCATCGAACTCGACTCGAAGTCCGCCCACGCCCGCAGCAACCTGGGCGCTGCGCTGTATCGCAAGGGTCAGGTGGACGAGGCCATCGCCTGCTTCAAGAAGGCCATCGAACTCGACCCGAAGGACGCCGGGGTTCACACCAACCTGGGCCTTGCGCTGAAGGACCAGGGCCAGTTGGACGAGGCCATCGCCTGCTGCAAGAAGGCCATCGCACTGGCCCCGAAGCTCGCAGCGGCCCAATCCAACCTGGGCCTTGCGCTGAAGGCCAAGGGCCAGGTGGACGAGGCCATTGCTTGCTGGCGCAAGGCCATCGCACTCGACCCGAGGTACGCCGCGGCCCACACCAACCTGGGCAATGCGCTGAAGGACAAGGGCCAGTTGGACGAGGCCGTCGTCTGCTTCAAAAAGGCTGTCGAACTTGACCCGAAGGACGCAACCGCCCACAGCAATCTGGGCCTTGCGCTTCAGGGAAAGAGCCAGTTGGACGAGGCCATCGCCTGCTGCAAGAAGGCCATCGCACTCGACCCGAAGCTCGCGGCGGCCCACCTCAACCTGGGCAGTGCGCTGGCGGCCAAGGGCCAGTTGGACGAGGCCATCGCCTGCTACAGGAAGGCCATCGATCTCGACCCGAAGCTCGCCCTCGCCCACTACGACCTGGGCGTTGCATTGTATGGCAAGGGCCAGGTGGACGAGGCCATCGCCTGCTACCACAAGGCCATCGATCTCGACCCGAAGCTCGCCCCGGCCCACACCAACCTGGGATGGCGCTGTATCGCAAGGGCCAGGTGGACGAGGGCATCGCCTGCTTCAAGAAGGCCATCGAGCTCGACCCGAAGAACGCCAAGGCCCACCACAATCTGGGCCTTGCGCTGTATCTCAAGGGCCAGTGGGACGGGGCCATCGGCGGCTGCCGTAAGGCCATCGAACTCGACCCGAAGCTCCCCGAGGCCCACGTTATCCTGGGCGCTGCGCTGGCGGCCAAGGGCCAGGTGGACGAGGCCATCGCCTGCTACCGCAAGGCCATCGCACTCGACCCGAACCTCGCTTTGGCCCGGACAGAGCTCGCCAAAGCGGAGCGGTTGGCGGCGGCCCGGGACAAGTTCGCCGCCTTCCAGAAGGGCAGCTATACGCCGGCGAGCAACGACGAACGCCTCGCCCTGGTCGAGTGGTGCAAGATCAAGAAGCTGTACCACACGGCGACCCGCCTGCTCGCCGCCGCCTTCGCCGCCGACCCCAAACTGGCCGACGACCTGGAGGCGGCCCACCGCTACAACGCCGCCTGCTATGCTGCGCGGGCCGCCGCGGGTCAGGGTGAGGACGCGGCCAAGCTCGACGATCAGGAACGCACGCGACTTCACCAGCAAGCCCGTGACTGGCTCCGCGCCGACCTGGCCCTACGCGGCAAACAACTGGAGTCCGGCCAGCCCGCCGACCGTGCCGCGGTGCAGCGAGCATTGCGGCACTGGCAACGCGACCGCGACCTAGCCGGCCTCCGCGACAAGGACGCCCTGGCGAAGCTGACGGCGGACGAGCAGAAGGCGTGTACCCAGTTCTGGGCCGACGTGGCGGCATTGCTGAAGAAGGCGGAGATACCAACGCAGAAGGAGGGCGAGCGATGAACGAGGCGCGCGCCTCAGCGGCACGCGAACGTCCCCTACGCCCCTGCGGGCCGCCGGGAGCGGGTCCGGCGGCGACCAACTGCAAGCCTCTCGCAGGTTCTTCCGAGACCTGCGCCTTCCGCCGCGTCGGTCCCAACCACGTCCCGACCACCGAAGCACGTATCGCAATTTCGCCAATCTGCGTAGGTTATGTGGCCTTCCCAGTTATGTGGTCTTGGCTGTCTCTACTTGGCGAAAAGCAGCTCTTCCGCTGCTCGCTGCGCCACCTAACGAGTATCGCCGCCTGGATGGGCAGGCCGTCACTGACCAATGCGGTCATGACAGAGCTTGTTCGTCGGAACGCACAGACGACGGCGAGGCGATCGAACACTCCCAGCACACCAGCTTTCAGCTGGTGGACGGCCAGGCCGGTTTCTGTCGCCGGAGAACGTTAAGGAATCTATCCTGCGTGCCCCGCCGCGATGGACTTGTGGTGGCGCCGCTGGCGTCGGGGCGGGGCACGCAGGATAGATTCCCGTTGGACTGAACCGCGGACCCCGACCCCCCTATGGGAATTCGACCCACGGTCCGGACCCCATGATAGAGTCCTCCCCGGCCGTTGCAAGGATTTTCGCCGTCCCAGGGCCAGCGCCCACCTCGCGGCAAGGCTGCCGCGATGGTCTGACCGGCCTGTCGGTCCAGCCGGGGCGCGCACCGGCAGCAGGGTAACGCCGCGGGCACGCTGAACAACCACCCGGCGAGCGGTCCACGCCGGTCAGGAGCTATCCACCACGGTCACGGCCGCCGCCAACGCCTCGCCGGGGGCCAACTCCCGATAGAGCAGGCGCGTGCCGCCGCAGCGCTCGCAGCAGCGCGGCTGGACCGGCTCGAGCGGTGCTGCCTCCGTTCCCACCAGCGTCGCCGCCACGTTGGCCACCAGCAACAGGCGACGGCAGAGCGCCAGCCGCGCCTCACGCTGGGCATTGGCCAACAGCCCGTAGTGCCGAATTTTGACGAAGCCTTTGGGCAACACGTGCTGCACGAAGCGCCGCAAAAACTCGTCGGCCTCCAGCGTCATTGTCTTCTGCCGGTGATCGTCGGCGTAGTCCTTGTAGGCAAACGTCACCCGGCCATCGCGCAGCTCCAGCAAGCGGGCATTGCTGATGGCGACACGATGGGTGTAGCGGGCCAGGTACTTCAAGACCCGCTCGGGGCCGCCGAAGGGCGGCTTGGCGTAGACCACCCAGTCCTTGGCATGCAGCGAGGTAAACCAGCGGGCGCGGGCCAGCGGCTGGGCCAGCGCGGCCGGCACGTTCAGTTGCCCCGCGTCGATGGCCGTACGCACAGCGGCGAGGAACTTGCCGCGAAACACCCGGCTCAGCACCCGCACCGGCAGGAAGAAGCCCGGCCGACACGAGACCCAGCGCGGCGACGCATCGATCTTGCCGGTGCCATCACACGACAGGCCGCCGCCGGTGACGATGCAATGAACGTGCGGATGATGGTGCAGGTTCTGCCCCCAGGTGTGCAGCACCATCAGCACGCCGGGCAGGGCGCCCAGGCGCTTCGGATTGGCAGCGACATCCCGCAGCGTGGCGGCGGCGCTGCGCATGAGCAGGTCATAGATGACAGCGGGGTTGGCGAGGGCGAGTTCGCCCAGCTCGGCCGGCAGCGTGAACACCACGTGATGGTATGCCACCGGCAAGAGATGCTTGGCCTGCTGCTCCAGCCAGCGGGCGCGGGTCAGGGCCTGGCACTTGGGACAGTGGCGGTTGCGACACGAATTGTAGGCAATCCGTAAAGCGCCGCAGTCGAGGCACTCTTCGACATGGCCGCCCAGGGCCGCCGTGCGGCAGAGGGCCAGGTCGTTCAGTGCCTTGTGTTGCTCGGCCGACAAGATGCTGCCGTAGCGCTCCAGGAATGTCTCGCCGTGTTGTCGCAGGATGTCCGCCACTTCCAGGGCTGGCCGCTGGGATGCGGCAGCGTTCATCCCTGGCCCTCCGCGCTGGCCGGAGCCTTACTCGGGGGCAGCACCAGCAGGTCGAGCAGGCTGGGCGTTGCCTGCAGGCGTTGTGTGCTGACATGCAGGTAGCGTGTAGTCGTCTCCAGCGCCCGATGCCCCAGGAGCATCTTCAAGGTCAAGAGATCGACACCCGCTTCGAGCAGATGGGTGGCGTAGCTGTGCCGCAGCGTGTGCAGCGAACAGCGCTTGCTCAGACCGACCCGCTGCACCAGCCGGGCAAACCGCCGTTGCATGTTACCACCGGTGACCGGCTGGCCGGGTTTGTCGCCTGGGAACAGCCAGGTCCCGGGCCGATACAGCCGCCAGTAGGCGCGGAGTTCTTCGAGCAGCCGCTGCGACAGCGGCACCAGGCGATCCTTGGCTCCCTTGCCCTGACGAACGTGAATCACCATCCGCGCGCTGTCGATGTCGGTCACCCGCAAGTGAATCAACTCGCTGAGGCGCAGACCGCAGCCGTAGGCGACTTGCACGAAGACCCGATCACGCGGCGTCTGGGCGGCGTCGATCAGCCGCAGGACTTCCTCGGGCGCCAGCACGCTGGGCAGCACGTGGGGCCGTTTGCCGTAGGGAATCAGGGGCAGTTGCTCGGGCCGCCCCAGCGTGGTGCCGTACAGCAAGCGCAGGGCGCAGACGGCCTGGTTGAAGGTGCTCCAAGACCTGTGGCGTTCGAGCAGGTGCAGTTGAAAGATGCGAACGTCTTCTGGTCCGAGCACCTCCGGGGACTGGCCGAAGTGCTTGGCGAAAGCGGCGATCTGGCTCACGTAGCACTCGATGGTGCGCGGGGAGTAGTTGCGCAGGCGCAGGTCGTCGATGAAGCGTTGTCGAAACGGGGTCATGGTGCATCTCCACGTTGGCAAAAAAGAAAACGCCCAGGGCGAGGCCCTAAGCGTACGTGGAGAACGATCAGCAATCGAGACAGCCAATCACCTACAGGAAAACGAGAAAAGTGCCCACCGCGGAGCGGTTTAGTTCAACGCGAAGTTATGTGGCCATCCGCCGTGAAATCATGCGGGATTTTCGGGAGGAAGACCGGCGGACGCCACATAAGTGACTTGGCCACATAACCGCCGTTATGTGGTGGACCACATAACGGCGGTCACATCGACATGCGCCGGCAAGCCGATGTCCGTTGCGCTCTGGTATTGCGCTGGCTGAATGAGACCCGTCTATTCTCAGCAGGCACTTCGCGCAGCGCGAATGAGCGCATTCTTGCTGCGCATGCAATGCACAATCGCCGGATTGACCCGCATGTGGCTGCCGTCCAGGTAGTCTTCGAAATCCCAGGCGGAGCCGTCCGGAAGGCGGTCGCTGAAGGCCCCGGTCCAATCGGACACCCAGAGATCGCGATTATGCTCCAAGGTGTGCAGATAGGGGTTGCCGGCCAGCATGTGACCCACATAAGCCAGAGGCGCCTCTTCCGTAAACTCATAGCCCTTCTGCTTGCAGTGGCTCCAGAACTCGAGGGCCAGGCCAACAAACCGGTCGATGGCGTCGTGATGCACGATCCAGAATCCGGCGTTCGTGTTGAAGACCGATCGGCTTCGCACACCCTGGGAACGCATCAGATCCACAAAGATGGGCAAAGGACAGCCCCACCAGTCCGGGCGATGATTGCTCGGGCGCGTGCAATCGCTTTCCAGCAAGACGTGCACGGGTGCGCCGTGGAGGGCCGCGAGCACGTTCCCTGGATGGTGCACGAAATAGGTGTCCGCGTCGAGAAAGATGAAGTAATCGTAACGCAACCGTGCCGCCTGGTGGCGCAAGAACTCCAGCTTGAAGAGATACAGATTCTTCACAAAGATGCCCGGATCGTGCGTCGTGGCCCCGACAACGTCCCGATCCGACCAGACGTGAATATCTTCGTGCACCCCGACGGCGCGGGCCGAACGCACGGCTGTCTGCACCATCTCCGCGTAGGGGCCGTCGGCAATCGACCAGTAACAGAAGGTCGGCTCAGACATCGAGTGCCTCGCACCAGAGCTTCAAATGCGCGGCGTGGTCGCAGAGATTGTGCAGCGCGTGCTGCCGGGCGTTTTGGGCCATGCGCTTGCGCAGCCGCGTGTCCTGGCAGAGAAGGGCGGCGCAGCGACGGTATTCCTGAAAGTCGTCGCAAAGGAAGCCCGTCTCTCCCTGGAGGATCAGGTCTTCCAGGTGGTGCCCCGGCGGCACGAGCGGGATGAGGCCGGTAAGCATGGCCTCGACAGTCGAGCGCCCCCAGGATTCGACGAAGCGATGCCCCAGCGGATAGACGAACAAATCGAGGCTGGCAAGAAAGCGGAAGGCATCCTCGGCCTCAGGCCGCAGCAACTCCCACCTGGGCCCGAAGCGATGCCAGCGGTACTTGACGGCCAGCTCCTCGCTCCAGGCCATGACGCGGAAGCGGGCATCGGGCAGGTCCAGGGCCTCGTAGAATACTGGGAAGTCCTCGGGATACTTCTCGGGCGCGGCCCGCGACAGCCGGCCGATCGTGAACGGCCGGGCAGGCCGCTCCACGAACGGGAACGGATCGGGATCGACATAGTTGCCGGTGATGCGCGTCGATATGTTTCCCAAGCGTTCGTAGCCGAGGTGGCGCTTCTGAATCTCGGAAACGTACAAGACGCGATCGACTTCGCCCGCCCGAATCGCCTCCACTTCGCCGGGGTGAGACCACATCATCTCGACCGACCAGACGATTTTGAGTCCCTTGGCCCGGGCCGTCTTGCAGATGCCGCTCGCGAAGAAGAGGTCGTTGCCGACAGCCAGGGCGAATCCTTCCAGCCGGTCAGGCAAGTCCGCCAAGGTGCAGCAACGAACCCGGCGCGTCTCGAAGAAGTCACGCCAGGCGCGCTGCTCGAGTTGCAGCGGAAAATTGGGAATGATGGTGATGAAATAGCTGCCGCACAGGAGCCGAACCAGGTCCGTGAACTTCGTGTCGGCCCCGCCGTAATGCGACGGCCACCCGAACAGGAACAAACTCGGAGCCATGTGCGGTTCCAACAGTGCCGGAGCTTGCCAGGCTACGGCCGCGGTTGCGACACGCAAGGGACGGTGACTCGCTGGTCCTGGGTACCCACGCCCTGCGATTGCAAAACCTGCTGGGACGTGGGCGCCGTATACCCCGGCGCACAACTGCTCGACTGGTGGGTCCACTGCCCATTGGACCACATGAACTCACACGTACCCGGGGACGAGCTTGACGAGCTTGACGAGCTTGAGGAGCTGGGCATAAGGATGCCTTTCGGTTGATGCCGATGCGAGGAACGCTCCCTGACAGCACACGCATGTCGGTGTGGCAGAGCGGAATGCATTTGCCGAGCAGCGACACGAACATGATCTGGTGGAGGTAGGTCCTCTGTCAAGAAAAAACCGGGCGAGGCCGCACTCTCGCACTCTCGCACGCTCCGCGTTACCGCAATCATTTCGCTTTGGACGGCGGTGGGGCCGGGTTAAGCTGGATCAGTGCTTTTGCTTCCCGGTAGGCCAGCCACAGGATCAGGTCGTCGTGGTCGGCATTGCCGGCCAGCGGATTCTTCTCGTCTTTGGGCAGCGGCTTCATCTTGGTGGCGGCGGCAAGGGCCAGCTTTCGCGCCTCGTCCGCCTTGCCCTGGCGGAACAGGTTCATCGCCCGGTAGAACGCCACCAGCTCCGTCAGGTAGGGATTGGCCTTGCCAGCTTCCACGGCGGCGAGCAGGTCCTGGGCGGCGGTGCTCTCGTTGCCGCCGCGGTATTCCGCCATGCCGAGGGTCGCCCAGAACCAGGGGAGCAACGGATCGGTTTTGCCCAGTTTCACCGCTTGGCGAGCGAGAGCCAGGGCGGTTTCGCGTTGGCTGCTGTCGTGGATGGGCGCAGGCAGCAGACCTTGGCCGCACGCTCTGCCGTCGCGAGAACCGAGGTGCCCCTGGCGAATTCGAGGGCTCGTGCGCAGGTGTCGGCATATTCCTTCTCTTGCCCGAACCAGGCCTGGAGTGCGGCGACCTTCAAGGAGAGAATCGTGTCCTCCGGGTTGGCCGCGGACATGGCCACAAGGGGCACGAGGGCGTCTTGGGTGCGTCCGGCTGCGATGTCACGCTCCGCGGCGGCCTCCAACGTCAGCATCTTCTGTTCGGCTGGTGGAAGGAGGTTGAGGTAGAAGCGGGTAGCGAAATCGTCCTCGGTGGCCTGCGCCGCCTCGTAGCCTTCTCGGTAACGCTCCAAGCTCGGCTGTGTGTGCAACCGGCGATGGGCCAATTCCTCCGCGTCCGGTCGTAACGGGAGTACCTCGACACAGTTGCCATCGACGTGAGCAAAGAAGCGACCATCGGGGCTGGTTTCGCTGTTCGCGATCGTTTGGGGAATTGGTTCGCCCTTCAATTCCCGGCCGGTCCGCGCGTCCCACACCCGCGACGTTTGATCCCGACTGGTGGTGACGATCCGCGTACCATCCGGAGTGAGTGCCGCGCTTAGCACATCGCTCGTGCGCCCCTTCAGCTCCAGGAGGGTCGTGCCCATTGGCGCGTCCCACACCTTCGCCGTTTGATCCCAGCTGGCGGTAACAATCCTCGTGCCGTCTCGGCTAAAAGCGACGCATCTCACCGAGTCCGTGTGCCCTTTCAGCTCCAGCATGGGCGTGCCGGTTTGCGCATCCCAAACCCTCGCCGTTTTGTCGGGACTGCCGGTGACAATGCGCATGCCGTCCGGGCTGAACGCCACGCCATAAACCGGGCCGGTGTGACCCTTCAACTCCAGGAGGGGCCTGGCGGTCCGCGCGTCCCACACCTTCGCCGTCTTGTCATCGCTGCCGGTGACGATCCGTGTGCCGTCCGGGCTGAACGCCACGCAATAAACCGGGCCGGTGTGCCCCTTCAGTTCCAGGAGGGGCGTACCCGTATGGGCGTCCCACAGCCTCGCCGTCTGGTCCTCACTAGCGGTGACGATCCGCGTGCCGTCGGGGCTGAAGGCCACGCCATGCAACTCGCCCGTATGCCCTTGCAGTTCGAGCAGGGACATTCCCGTTTCGGCATCCCACACTCTTGCGGTCTTGTCCTGACTGCCGGTGAGGATGCGCGTGCCATCCGGGCTGAAAACCACGCTTCTCACCCCGTCCGCGTGCCCCTTCAGCTCCAAGAGGGGGGTGCCCGTGTTGGCGTCCCATATCTTCGCGGTATTGTCCAGGCTGCCTGTGGCGATGCGCGAGCCGTCCGGGCTGAAGGCCACGCTCCGCACAAAGCTGGTGTGCCCCTTCAATTCCAGCTGCGGCGCTCCCGTCCAGGCGTCCCAGACCTTGGCTGTCCTGTCCCAACTGCCGGTGACGACGCGGGTGCCGTCTCGGTTGAACGCCGCGCTCCACACCCCGCCCGTGTGCCCTTTCAGCTCGATCTGGGCCGTGGCGACCCGCGTGTCCCATACCTTCGCTGTGTTATCGACACTGCCGGTGACGATGAGCGTGCTGTCCGGGCTGAACGCCAAGCTGGCTACCCCGCCCGTGTGCCCCTTTAGATCCAGCAGGGGCGATCCGGTCCGCGCGTCCCACACCTTCGCCGTTTTGTCCCCACTGCCGGTGACGATGCGTGTGCCGTCCGGGCTGAACGCCACGCTCCACACCCCGCCCGTGTGTCCTTTCAACTCAAGGGGAGGAGTGCCCAACTCAAAGGGAGGAGTGCCGGTCCGTGCGGTCCACACCTGCGCGGTCGTGTCCGAGGTGCCGATGACGATGCGTGTGCCGTCCGGGCTGAACGCCAGGCACAGCGCGATCCCGTTACCATCCTTCAGCTCCCCCAAAGGCGTACCATTCCGCGCGTCCCACAACCTCACCGTGTTGTCCCAACTGCCGGTGGCGATACGCACGCCGTCTGGGCTGAACGCCACGCTTCGCACGCCACCCGAGTGCCCCTTTAGCTCGAGCAGGAGCGTTGCCGTCCGCGCGTCCCACACTTTCGCCGTCTTGTCCCCGCCGCCGGTGACAAGGCGCGTGCCGTCCGGGCTGTAGGCCACGCTGCTCACCCCGTTTGTATGCCCCTTCATCTCCAGCAAGGGCGTGCCCGTGCGCGCGTCCCACACTTTCGCCGTCGAGTCCGCGCTGCCGGTGATAATGCGCGTGCCATCCGGGCTGAAGGCCACGCTCAGTACCGCTTCCTGGAACCCTTCAAGCACCATGAGAAGCGTGCCGGTTCGCGCGTCCCACACTTTCACCGTCCGGTCATGACTGCCGGTGACGATGCGCTTGCCGTCCGGGCTAAACGCTACGCTGTCCACATGGCTCGTGTGCCCATAGAGGGTAAAGATTCCACCCGAGGATTGTCGGCGAAAATAGTACCACTCCCAGCCACGATAGTCGGCCTCGATACTGGCCAGTCGCTGGCGCGCCAGAGGCACGTCGCGGTTATCGTAAGCGGCGACGGCGAGGAGGAAGGTGCTGTTGCTCAGCTGCCTTTTGGCATCGTCTTCGTTTTTCTTGGCAATGGCCGTCTGCTTTTCGGCTTCCTCTCGCTTCTCCTCGGCGATGCCCTTCTGGTGTTCCGCGTCGAGGTACTTCCACACGATGCCTGCCACACCCAGCGTCGTGACCAGGAGCAAAGTCGCCAACGCGAGGCTCAACAGCGGATTGCGTTTCACCCACTTGAGAGCCCGTTCGAGCTGGCCCACTGGCCGCGCCTGGATCGCCTCGCCACGCTGATACCGAACCAGGTCATCGGCCAACTCCGCGGCCGAGGCGTAACGCTTTTCCGGCTCCTTGCGCAGACACTTCAGGCAGATCGTCTCCAGGTCCAGCGGCACCGTTGTGGCACGGTCTCCTGACCGTGCCACGCGCGAAGGCGGCACCGGCTCCTGTGTCCGGACCTGATCCAGCGTCTCGACGACCGAGTTCCCCTTGAAGGGAGGACATCCGGCCAGGCAGTTGTAGAGGATCGCCCCTAGCGCATACACGTCTGCGGCAGGCCCGGCTTCATGGGCGCGACCTGAAGCTTGCTCCGGGGCCATGTACGACGGCGTGCCTACCACCGCGCCGCTTTGAGTTTCGCCGCTGTCGCTATCGAGCTGCCGGGCGAGGCCGAAGTCGGTGATCTTGGGGATCCACTCCCCGGACTCACGTCCGGGGCTCGCCGACGCACGTCCGGGGCTTGCCAGAAGAATATTGGCCGGCTTCAAATCGCGATGCACCACGTTGCGGCTGTGCGCCAACTGCATCGCCCGCGCTAGTGCTTCCACCAGCCGGGCGGATTCCGGGGCCGGCAGCGGCTTGCCGTCGATCTTACTGGCGAGGTTGCTCCCCTCGACGAACTCCAGGGCGCAGTAGGGATGCCCGTCGGCCTCACCAACCTCGTGGATCTGCACGATGTTCGGATGCTGCAAGCGCGCTACCGCCTCTGCCTCGATGCGGAAGCGCGCCAGCTCGCTCGGACTGGCATGGCCGCCGGCCAGCACCATCTTGAGCGCCACGGTGCGCTTGAGGGCCAGGTGACGGGCCTTGTACACGACGCCCATGCCGCCCCGGCCGAGGACGGCCTCGATCTCGTAGCCCGGCACGGAAATCAAGCGGTGCGCACCGTCCGGCCGCGTGGCCGCCGGCTCCGTGGCCCTGCCGGGTACATAGGCAGCCGTGACCGCGTTGTCGGGAAGATCGCGGGGTACGGCATCGGCGGTCGCGTCCGGGGCCGCGGGTCTCGGATTCGCTTCGTGCTCCGTGGTGCGGCCGGGACCGTTTGCTTCCGGCGGCGGCATGGGGCATCATCCTTCGGGCAGCTAGGGGCGAGGGCAACATGGGGCCATCGTGCGACATCTCCCGGCGTTCAGAGGGCTGGCGAGAGAAGAGCGCAGTATAACAAAGCCGGCCGCGAATGGCAGCTTTCCCGACAACTCCGCCGCCGCGCCTTGCTGCGCCCCATTCCGGTTGAAGAGCAGCAAGCTGGAGCTATCCTGCTCCGGTCCGAAACACCGACGTGAGTTCGTGTCGTGGTGTTCGGCGCTGAGGTCACATCGACCGAAGTGACCAAGTCGAAACCCGTAGCGCGCAGCGGTCCGAAACACGTCCGGAACACCGAAGCAGTGTCGGGGATGCTTTCGACCGTCTGGTGGTCCGACTGCCCCAACGCCCCTTAATAAGAACGACCCAGAATCCGGCCCCGCTGTCCTCGACTTATCAGCGATCATCCTGGCGTACGCGAAACCATTTCCTCATCTCGCCCCAGCGCCGGCCCCACGTACTCGAAACTTGCCGTCAACCTGGACGTGCTGCTCGTGTCCGCCATCATGCCGATGGCCCAGTGGACCTTCCGCTCGTGCGCCTTCAGGTGGCCGAACCGCTTCATCGTCCACAGCGGGCTCCTGGTCCGGTGCCGGCTCATCGCCGGATGGCGGGTGACGGACGTGAACCGGAGGCCCCAGGACTTTAGGTAGCCCCCGAGCCACTCGCTCAAGGCGTTGCCGATGCCGACCCCCTGGAAATCGGGCAGGACGACCGTGCGGTGCTCGCGCCAGACGCCGGCGTGGCCGACGAGGGGCATGGTGTTGGTGAAGGCCACGGGCACGTCATTCCAGGTCGCCACCCAGCATCGGGCCGAGCGGTGCAGCCGGGGCCGGCCTCGCCGGCGCAGGGCCTTGGCGACCGCCGCGGAGCTGACCTCGGCGGCGTCCCGGTCCACGACGGACGTGAACTCGTCGAAGACGACCAGCTCGGCCTCCTCCAGCATCAGCCGGGCCAGCTCGCAGCGGAACTTCTGGCCGTTGGACAGGTGGGAGTAGCGCTTCAGCCAGTGCGGCGGGCTGGAAAAGCCGAGACTCGACAGGGCGGCGCGGCTGCACTGGTCGTCGGGGCGTACAGCTCCGCACGCTCGGCGGCCGCCTTGAGCACGGCGGGACGCACCTCCGGGTCGTCGATCTCGCGCGGGCTGCGGTCAATCCAGCGCATGGCGCATCTCCTATGCAGTATTGCCGCCGGCGGAACATGTCGGGCGGGTATGGACACCAACCGGGGGTAGTCCGTGCTCGCCTCGGGTAGCTCATCCGCACTCGCCATCCGCCGCTGCTCGTTCACAGCGTAGGCTGTGACGTTGACCTGGTCTGTGTACGAATCCTCCTTGTCGTTGCCGGTAAACATGCCGAGTTCCGCCATGTAGTCCTCGACCCACGGTGCGTCCTCCGGGAGATAGATGAGCCCGTCCCGAGCGGCATAAATCGCCTTCGTGGCCCGCGTGAGCTTGCTCTTTCCCTGATGGCTCAGTTCGACGACGTGCGGGATCGAGGGGTACTTCCCCGCATCCCGGGCTTCATTTGCCAACCCTTGTTGGAAGCCGTCGGATTCAAAGCCCACCCAATCGATGGGAGAATGCCGGCGGCAGATTTGCTGCACGCGCGGCACGATCTCGTTGACTGACAACCGCTCGCGCACCACGTCAAGGACCGCCACGCGGTCCATCCCAAGATAGGCGAACACACCGATGGCCGTGTACTTGCTGCTCTTGCGTTTGCTGTTCGCGGGGTCCACCACCGCGATCTTCGGCAGCTGCATCTTCGGGAGGAGCGGCTCGGTCTCGCCCAGATAGATCGCGTCGCCGAGGTCCCTGTACCACTGCCACCACTCCCGATTGAACTGCCCGCCGGCGTGCGCTTTCCAGTCGCCCCGGCGAATCTGCGCCTTGCTCACCGGGTCAAGATGCTCAAGTGACTTTTCGTACTCGGCGATGTCCAAGTGCGGGTTATCTTCGAGGCGAGCTGGGACAAACGCGCAGTCGCCACAGCGCCAGACACGCGCGAAGAAGCCCTCCTCATCCTGGCGCAGTGCCTCGGTCGGGATGAAACGCTTGCGTACCCAATCTCGCCCGGCGCCTACTGGGTTCGTCGCCGACCGCTTCCTGATCGGCACCTGAACACCGGCCAGGCGGCGAAGGCGAGACGACAAAAAGGTATACTGCGTCTCACTGAACTGCGTCAACTCGTCGAAGCCGATAAACTGAAACTCGGCCGACGCATAGCGGTATTTGTCGTCTTCATGCTCCAGGTAGCCAAAGGTGATGGTCGCCCCGCTCGGGAACCGCCACGCCTTGTTCTTATCGTCCCACCTCGCCTTCCGGCCGTTGACGGTGTGGTTCATCCACCACTGCTTGGCCCGGTCCATCAACGCGCCAGGGAGAGCAAGATCCTGGTAAGTGCGCCGCAACAGCAGAGCCGCATAGCCCGGAACCTCGACGTACTGTGCCGCGGCCGTCAACAATGCCTCGCTCTTGCCCCCGCCGCCGGCCCCGCCGTACAGCGCCTCAAGGCAGTCCATCGTCAGAAACGTCGCCTGCCTCGGCGTGATCGTCGAGCGGCTCGGTATCCAGGGATTCTGAGAGACCGTCCGCAGATAGACGGCCTGTTTCCAGTCCGCCTCGCTCACGGACGAAGGCGATGGTCGAGGCGTGCTCTCTGATGTCGGCGAAGACATCCGACGACTCGGCGTCGTCGCCCGGAGGTGCTCCACCTCCCGGCGCAGGTCCGACAGCGTGCGGAGGGTTGTCGTTGTCGCGGCCGCCATGCTTTTTTCCCTTCAGTTCCTCGACCCGCCGGCGTAACTCCTCGACCTGGCGGGTGAGTTCGTCGGGCATCAGCGCCCGCAATGCCACACTGGACCCGTAGAAAATCGCGTTGGCAATCTTGGCGTCGATGTCCCCTCGGCGAACCTGGGACACCGTCTCACCGATGAGGCGGGTCACGTCGGCCACGGTGCTAAACGTCACGTCGGCGGCGCCGGTCAAGACCGCCAGTTGCCGGCTCCGCTGCCGTCCGCCGGCCTGACGGGCTGCCTGCTGCTGGCCGGCAAGCGCTGGGTCGTGGAACGGGCAGCGCGTGGAGCCGACCCGGGCGCGACCGCGGCAGCGCTCGCCGTTAGGCTTCATGAAATCGCACTGGTCCGCCATCGCCTGCACCCCTACCCCATCCTGCTAGCAGGCATACCCCTGAGAACGTGCCAGGATCGCTCAGGACGAGACCGCGCCCCTTGCAGCCCCCTAAAACCGTCCGCAGCTGCGATCTCGTCCCGGCGGGCCGTACTGCGCGGGCCGGCAGGCGGTTAGCCGGTAGAGCTTGGGCGACGCCGCCGGGCGGGTCGAGGACTTCGTGGTCGTCAACGCTTACATCTCGGTTTCCTACATCGCGCATTCATCATACACCGTGCCGCCTCAGCACCTGATAGACCGTCTTGCGGGACAACCCAGCCAGCCGGGCGATAACCGCAATCGGCCGTCGTTCACCGTGGAGTTGCCGCACCAACTCCTCCTTTTCGACCGTCAGGGTGATCCGTGTCCCGGGTTTTCTCCCGCCCCAGGTCTTGCCATCGGCCTTCGCCTTGGCGATGCCGGCGAGCTGGCGTTCCTTGCGGACTTCCGTCTCGTACTCGGCAACGCTCGCGATCACGTTCCACATCAGGCGGCCGGCCGGCGTGCTCAGGTCCATCCCGTCTCTCAACGATACGAAACCGACCTTGCGAGCGACCAACTCATCCCGCAGCGTGACCAACTCCCGGGAGGTGCGCCCCAGGCGGTCGAGGCGCCAGCAAACTACCCGCGTCACTCTACCGGCCAGCACGCCGGCCCAGAGCTTTTCCCACCCGGGGCGGTCCATCGTCGTGCCGGTGAACTTGTCCTCGAACCACTCCACTGCCTCGCCGTTGGCCTCTCGCGCCTTGGCCCACGCCCGTAGTTCCGGGGTCTGGCTCCGGGTGTCCTGGTTGGTGCTGCTTACCCGGACATAGATCGCCTCGCTCATAGCCCGCTCCTGTTGGCGTGTGTTACCGATGAAGTACACACCAAAGGATACGCAGGCCGCTAGCCAAAAGGCAACGGTAACCCCCGCGTTTTGTGTTCAGTTTCTCCAGGACACCAAAGGTAACACTCTCTCATCCCTCCGCCTGGTCGAGGAGCCGCTCCAGGGCGGCGACGCGCTCTTGGTCCTGCTCGGACAACTCCGGGTCAGCGGCGGCGTCCCGGAAGGCGCGAAGGAACTGCTGGCGCACGTCGTCCGGCAGCGCGGCCAGGCGGATCGCCTCGGTTTCGATCTCGTCGTCTCGCATCGTCTCTCCCTGTGGCGTGCCCGGGAAGGCGTCCAGCTGCCCCGCCAGCGGCCCGGCCCTCACGGTGGGCCGACGTGGCCGACGACGAGCCGGCGGACCCGAGGGCGGGGCGGAGTCAGGGGCCGCCGGCCACCTCGCCGTCCTCACCCCTCATCCGCCTCGGCGTACCGCATCAGCCGCCGCTGCCCGTCGTACACGTTGGGACCCCGTTCTCAGATCAGACATTGCGGCCCCGCCGCCGGTCGTAACCCGGCGGCGGCGGTCGCGACTACTCAGCTCAATTCGGCCCTGTTACCGCGCCTGCGACAGCTTGGACGACAGGGACGATAGGGGCGCCCCTGCCCTATTGTTGCTTCTCCACCATGTGCTTTTTCACACTACCCCCCCTTGTGTTTTTCTGCGCGCGATACAGTTAGAATGGGTGAGGGGCGCCCCTGTCGTCCCTGCCTCATTGCGGAATTCCTCCTAATCCTTCTCACCTTCCGGTTGCGGCCGGGGTTTCAGGCTCATGGCTGAGGTCATGAGCGATTCCTTGCCCTTCCAGACCCAGTACCGTGCACCGTTCGACTTGCTGTAGCGCAGTTCCTCGATGTACAGCGTCCGCAGGTGCGTCGTTGCCTTGCCGGTCGGCCAGTTCTCCCGAGTGGCTCTCGCGAGTACCGCCGCCGCCACACTAACGGGGATGCGCACTGTCTCCCTGTCCGGGTAGTGTTGCCGGTCGAGCAGCTCCTGAATGAATGCGTGCCGCACGTCCATCGCATCGCCGGCGTCGTCATCGACTTCGCCTTGTCTCTCCATGATTACCTGCTGCGCATCGTTCGGCTCGGGCAGGCGGGCCAGGACGGCATCCTCCCACGCGCCCCACCGCGTATGCCGTTCCATCGGCTTCGCCGGCGCCTTCAGCCGGGCGATGATGTCGCCCATGATCGCCCAGCGTTTTTCGTGGATGAGCCTCAATGTTCTCTCTTCCCAATCGCCGTCGTGCTTCTCCGGTCGCTTCAGCTTGATGATGACGCAGCGTTGCGCCAGATCCTTCGAGAGCGACGCGCCGTTGAGGGTGAGGATGTAGGTGAGCGTGTTCGGGCGTTGCCCCTCCCCGTGGTACATCCGCCGACCGCTGATGACGTTGGCGGTGATGAGCCCTTCCAGTTCACCCCAGCTGAATTTCAGGGACTTGATGTTGTCAAGGATTGCCACGCGGAAGCGCAGCGCATCCGGGGAGAGGAGGCGCGTCTTTAGCTCTCCGAAGTCCTCATTACTGGATAGGCTGATCGCACCTCCCACGAGCGCCGCGAACATCCTTGCCAACGTCGATTTGCCGACCCCGCGTCCCTTCTCCTCGTCTTCCTCGTCTTCGCCTGTGATGAGTACCGCCGGCCGCCACCCCGACGGACCGCCCCAGAGTAGCGACAAGAAGATAGCCTCGATCAGGTCGGCATCGATCGTTGTGGCCGGACAGAACTGAGCGACCAGTTCGCACAGGGCCTTGCCGTCCCCCCCTTCGACCGATGGGTGCAAGTAGTAGGTCCGCTCCATCGGTGGGTGGTGTGGCGACACCTCGATGCTGTCGAAGTCCTCCACCGTCTGCTGGAGGTAGGAGAAGAACCTCGCCTCACTCACCATGCTCGGCCCCCGCATCCACTCGATGGGGTTTGGAATAGGTTTTTTCGCCGTGGTAGTGAAGTCGTGCTGCAAATACTGGCTAATCCACGCAAATAGCGGGGCATCTCCGGCTCGGGCGAATAGTAATTTGCCGACTCGCTTGGGCCATTCTCTTGTCAGTTGTCGCACCTGTTGGGCGAGGTACTGAACGGTGTGCCCAACCTTATCAGTTCTTCCCTCGCCGCCATCACTCGGAACCCATTGCTCGTAGCAATTCGTGAGGCAGACGACGGGGGCCGGCTGTCCGTCTGTTGTCCGTCCCTCCGGTGGCCGCTTGGCGGCACGCGCGGCGGCCGCACGTTCCTTCTTCAGCCGCTTGCCCTCGTCCTTGACGGCGGATCGCAGCGCGGTGATGTCCCGGGCCGTTGCCTTGGCGTCCTTCAGCGCTTGGTAGAACAGCTCCAATCCACCTGGATCTCGGTCCTTCAGGCGCGTCAGCACGGACAACCACGGGACTTTCAGGGCTTGCCGCATACCCGCCTGCGCGTCGGCCTTCACCGTCGCCCGGAGTTCGGCGAGGGCGGCGTCATCGGCCTCGGCCTGCTCCTCATCGTCTGCGGCCGTCTGCTGAGTTTTCGGGCGCAGCGGCGGGTCGTAGTGATGGGGCTCGGGCGGGCCGATCCGCTGCTTGAATTCTTGCCAGCCTTGGGCGGCGCAAGAATTATGAAAGCACTGTGCTGACAGTTGGCCGCTCGGTGCCTGCATGACGCAAGAATCGGGATCCCCGTGGGACGAATTGAAGGGACATTCCGCCAGGACGTAGACCGTACGTCCCCGATGATCGGGCTCGGACTTGATGCGGTAGGTCCGCCCGCGGTTGGTCAGCCATTCGGCGACCTTGAGTCGGGACGTCCAGGGGCGGGTCTGCCCGTTAGTGCTGTGCGTGCTCCCGGATCGACCGTTTGTGCCACCTCGTGCGGCGGCTCTTGCGGGTGCGAAGGAGGCTACCCGCTGCAACTGTTCTGGAGTGAGGGTTGTGATCGCCTCCGGCACGCCCGACAGGCGGGACCGCCTGTGCGGTTGTCGCTGCGTCGGGTGTCCCTTCTTGTTAAGCGTCCCCAGAACTCGGATCAGCTGGTTCAGATCGAACATCGATTCATCGACATCGATGACGATGTCCTTGTTCGCTGCTGCGGGGTCCTCCTCCTCTCTCTCCATCAGCGGCATGATGGCCTTGAGCACGCCCTCGACAAGTTGCCTCGTTGCGTCGTCGTTGGGCAGGTCGATGCGGTACAGCAGGTAGGCACCATTCCCGCTCACGCCCTCAGCCGGAGCCGGCCAGTCAAATTGCTTCGCGAGCATGATCTTGACGCGGCCGGCAAACGTCAGCGCTGCGTCAAGCTGTCCCTGGGTTGCAGGCACGCCAGAGGGACGTTTCGGATCGCAGTCGATGACCACCCATCGGTAGCGGAGGATTTCCCTCTGCCCGGTCGTCTTCTTGGCGTAGTCGATGACCTTGTTCGGGCCCCGCGGAAAACAGTCGGGCACGACCGGGTTTACCGTGATGTAGGCTCCCAGGCAGTCGGCGAGGTCGTAACCTATCGCAGCGCGGGCCGCCTTGGCGTTGTCGTCGAAGTAGCCGGAACCCTGGCGTGGTGCGCCCCTCCCCTTGATTTCAAGGAAACGCAGTTCGTAGACGTGCCCCTCGCCAGGTGGGTACAGCATTGACAGGAATCGCTCCACCTCTGCGAGGCGGTCCGCGTTGACCTTCTTCTCCACCCGCTCCCTCCGGCTGTCCGCGATCTCCCTAGCCTCGATTTCCACGGAGGGGATTTTTCCCCTCTGAACGCATGCAAATTCAGCAAAACCGGCTGTTTTTCGCCGTCTTCGTTAACCGTTGCGATGACTTAAATCCTCGTTGTACATTCGTCACCTCCTCCGAGGGATTCTCGCCTTGAGCGAATTATCCCACGATTTCCCGGAATTCCGCCTGGCATCCCGGAATTCCGCCTGGCACGCGCTGCTTGCCAGCTGCGCGTGCCAGGCGTAGCATGTGCTGGGTATGAACACCACTACTCGGAATGACTTAACGCCGATCGCCTACTTCT
This sequence comes from uncultured Planctomycetota bacterium, assembly GCA_963827935.1. Lineage (GTDB taxonomy): Bacteria > Planctomycetota > Planctomycetia > Gemmatales > Gemmataceae > DATFNV01. Next base: position 745,093 of record CAWHCN010000013.1, read on the forward strand.
TCCTCGCTCCCGAAAACTCCCTCCACCGACAATACGAGGCCTTCCGCGCCTACTTCGTCGAGGGCAGCCCTTCCCACGAGGTCGCACGCCGCTTCGGCTACTCGCCCGGCTCGTTTCGCGTCCTCTGCCACGAGTTCCGCCATGACCCCGACAAACAACTCCGCTTCTTCCAGACGGTCCAGCATGGGCCACGCTATGCCCCAGCCCGTGACCGGGTCCGCGAACTCGTGGTGGCCATGCGCAAACGCAACCTCTCCGTCTACGACATCCAGCGTGAACTGGCCCAGGCCGGACACACCATCTGCATTAATGCCCTCGCCGTCCTGTTGCGCGAGGAAGGCTTCGCGCGATTGCCGCGCCGTCTCGATGACGAACGGCCCGCGGCGACTCGACCGGCAACCGAGGCCGCGGCCGACGTGCGCCGCCGTGAGCCTGGAACCGCGCTCCTTCCGCACGCGCCTCGGCGGCCTCTTCTTCTTCGTGCCGCTCCTGAAAGACATCCGGCTGACGGATGTGCTGCGTCAGGCTGACCTCCCCGGTTCCCAGATGATTCCCGCCGAGCAGGCCCTGCGGAGTCTGCTGGCCCTCAAGCTCGTTGGCACCGAACGCAAGAGTCACGTCATGGACCTGGTTTGCGACCAGGGCCTCGCCCTGTTCGCCGGCCTGAACGTGGTACCCAAACGCTCCTACCTGGCCAGCTATAGCTCGCGCGTCGATCACCGGGCCGTAGTCCGCCTCATGGCTGCCTGGTTCGACGAGGTGCGGCGGGCCGGGCTGCCGCTCGGCGATTCCATCGACCTCGACTTCCACTCCGTACCCGCCAACACTCAGGAAGAGCCGCTGGAAAAACACTACATTTCCAGCCGCAGCCGCGCCCAGCAAGGCGTCCTGGTTTTCCTGGCCCGCGATGCCGCCGCCCGTGTCCTCTGCTACGCCCACGCTGGGATCCCCAAAGACCAGAAGGCGGCCGAGGTCCTCCGCTTCGCCGACTTCTGGCAAGAACGCACTGGCAGTTCACCCCGCGAACTGGTCTTCGATTCGCAACTGACCACCTACCAACACCTGCAGCAGTTGAACCAGCGCGGTATCGGTTTCCTGACGCTCCGACGCCGCACACGCTCGATGCTCGGCCGTATCTGGAGCCTCCCGGCGTCGGCCTGGCGGCGGATCACGCTGTCCTCCCTGACCCGCGCCTTCCGCACGCCCCGTGTCTTGGATGAGCGCGTGTCGCTCCCCGGCTATACGGGCCAGGTGCGGCAAATCATCGTGATCGATCTGGGCCACGAGGAGCCGACCATCCTCCTGACCAACAACTTCCGGTCCGGTTGCGCGACCCTGGTGACTCGCTATGCCCAACGCATGCTGATCGAGAATGGTATCTCCGAGGCCATCCAGTTCTTTCACATCGATGCCCTGTCGTCGATGATCGGGATGAAGGTGGACTTCGACCTGCAGATCACCCTCATGGCCAGCGCCCTGTATCGGCTGCTGGCCAACCGCGTAGGCCGGGAGTACCAGCACGCGACGGCCAAGAAGATCTTCCGCAACCTGCTGAACGTTTCGGCGACCGTCGAGGTGCTGGACCACGAAGTAGTCATTGCCATGGACAAGCGGGCTCACAATCCCTACCTCGTCGCGTCGCAGCTCGCGGACGAACCGACCCCCATGCCCTGGTTCGGTAACAAGCGCCTGGTCATCCGCTTTTCCTGACCTCACATGTCGCTTTTGTTAACCGAACTTGGTACCGTGGAAATCGAGGCTAGTGTTGAAGATCGTGACGACCCTGCCGTCACTCTTGCGTGTCTCGGTCCTGCGGCTGGTGCTGGTGAAATTCAGGCAGCCGGCGGCGGAATCGTCCTCGCGGATGATGCAGCCGGCCGTTGCCCGGCAGAACAGGCATGGGTCCTCGGGCGTCACGTCGCGCCACGGCGCGAGGGGGGAGGGTGTTCCGTTCGTCCCGGCCGGCGGCGCCCCCGGTGCCCCCGCGTCCGCGATGCCAGCGGCCGGCGTCGGGGCGGTGGTGGGGTCGGGAGGCGGATCGGCCCCCGGGTCGGGCTGGTGAAGTAGGGCGCTCATCGCCGCACCTCCGCCAGGCTGGCCGGCATCGGGGCCGCGACGGTGGCGGTGACGGTAGCGATGGTCATGACGGCTGCCGGCGAGAAGGTGGTGACGGCGGACGCGGTGCGCCGTACGCGATTTGCGAGTTGCCTCCCCGGCGGCCTGGTGTAGATCATGGGGGGGGTTCCGTTTCTGTCGCGCCGGCTTAAACGACCACACTGCCCCTGGAGCTTTGCACGTCCTGGGGCGGTCGTGTCTTGGTGGTGCTGCGTCTCTGTTCCGCCCCTGTTGCTTCTTCAGTCAGCGTGTGACCAGCGCACCGGCCGCTGCCTCAATCAGCGCCCGCCGCGGGACGCGCCGGCTCCGGCCGAATTTCACGTATGGGAGATCTCCGGACTCCATCATGTCGTAAATCGTCGTGCGGCTGAGGCTGAGGAATTTGGCCGCCGCATCGACCGTCAGCATCCCGTCGTTAACCATTGCCTCGCGCTTCTCAGCGATATCAGTTGTCATGGTTTTCTCCCTGTCGGTGCAGTCCGCCAGCGTCCACTGCGTTTTTTACTACAGCACGGACATTGACACGTCAGCGCGCGTTTTCTACAACAAACGTTTCTTAGAGCGCATCGCGTTTCTACAAGGCGGGGGTTCGATGGACAGCGCACTCAACGACTTCACCTTGGCTGTCCCCGACGCCGGTTACCGTTGGGCAAATCTCGGCGTGAGTTCCAGCGCTGGCCAGCCGGAGCGTGTGCTGGTGGAAGAAGGGGAGCCGGGGCTTGGTCGCCGCCGGCGCTACGCCCCCTTTGTCGAGGCGCCCGCTCTCTTCCGCGAGTTCGCTGCGCTCCGGCCGACCGAAGCGGACATCCTCACCTTTGCGAACCGCTGGGGCCGGCTCGGCGAAGGGCCCCTCGTCACCGGCGACACGCCCCTGGCGGGCCATCCTGCGGAGCTGTTCCTGGCCTGGCTGCGGTCCATTTCCGAGATGCGGCAAGCCGTATGGCTCTGGAACCGGCTCACCAGCAAGACGCCGGAAGAACAGCGTCAGCTTCATCACCACGTCAAATGGGCGAAGGATGAGGATGGAATCACGAGCGTCGTCTTTGACAGTCATCCGCACTTGTCACCACGGCAAGCTATGGGAGACGACGGCTTTCTCCGTGTCGCCAAGCCCATCGCGTCCGACCACCGCGGACGCGATGGGCTGGCGCAGTACGAGCTTGGTGATGTGTCCCAGCCGGCCCGGACGTTCCTTGCCAGCCTGGTGAATGCCGCGCTTGACCGTCGCGTCTCTGCTCAGGTCTTTGGAGACGACCGTTCGGAGCGGATGGAAAGCGAAGGTAAGCTTCCGGTGATGTTCTCGCTCCAACTTGTTCCATCCTGCTTGTACGCCGCGCTCTGGCTCCAACTCGCGCGGGTGATGACAGCGGATAAGCGGCAGCGTCAATGCCCAGGGTGCGACCGCTGGTTCGAGGTCCAGGTGAGACCGGGGCCTAATGAACGTGCGGTGCGCGCCGACAAGCAATACTGCCGTCCCGCGTGCCGCCTGCGGGCGTACCGCAAGAAGCGGGATGAAGCGATTCGGCTGCACGCAGACGGCAAGAAGGTGAAGGAGATCGCCCAGGCACTGGAAACCGGCGTGGGACTGGTGAAAAAGTGGGTCGCCAAGAAAAAGGGGTAGGTGATGGCACGCAAGCGGAGGGGGCGGGGCGAGGGTGGCATCTACCGCCGTGCAGACGGGCTCTGGTGCTCGTGCATCAGTCTTGGGCACGACGAACACGGCAAGCGCCGGCGGCGAGTCATCTACGGGGGCAGCAAGCTCGAAGTCCAGAACAAACTCCGCGAACTGCAAGCCAGCACGGGCCGGGGCATCGACGCCGACGCCGGCCGCCTCACTGTCGGCACATGGCTCACGGAATGGCTGGAGATGGTCAGGCCCACAGTTGAACCGAACACCTACGCGCCCTACCAGCGCCACGTCCGTCTGCATATCACCCCCTTCCTCGGGAGCATCCGCCTGGCCAAGCTGAAGCGGGGCGACGTGGTCAGCTTCTACCCCGCGTTCAGCCGGGCCGGCGTCTCGCCGGCCCTTCAGCGGAAGGTGGGAACCACGCTCACCATCGCTCTCAACAAGGCCGTGGACCTGGAGCTGATCCCGTCCAATCCAGCCATGAAGGTCCGCAAGCCGAAGGCCGTGAAGGCAGAGATGCACGTCCTGGATCCGGATCAGGTCGTCCGGTTCCTCGACGCAGCGGCGGCCGACCGGCTACAGGCGCTCTACGTCACGGCGATGGACTCCGGGGCGCGGCCCGGTGAGCTGTTCGCCTTGCTGTGGCCTGACGTGGACTTCGACCGCTCGTTTGTCTCGATCAACAAGAGCCTCGAAGACCTCCAAGGCGCGCTGCGGGTCAAGAACGTGAAGACCGCGAAAGGCCGGCGACGCATCGACCTGTCCCAGCACACGCTCGCCGTCCTGGCTGAGCATCGCAAGGCAATGCTGGCCGCCGGGTACTACGCCACCGACAAGCCAGTCTTCTGCGACTGCGATGGCGGTTACCTTCGGATCAGCAACCTCCGGCGAGACTCCTTCCTGCCGATCATCGCCCGCGCAAACGCCGTCGCCGTGGCTGCCGCGAAGAAGCTGAGCAAGGCGACAGGCCAGAAGGCAGCACCGGCCCTGCTGCCCACTATCCGTCTGTACGACCTGCGGCACACCTGCGCGACTCTGTTGCTGCTGGCGGACACCCCCGCTAAAGTGGTTAGTGAGCGGCTCGGGCACGGCTCCATCACCCTGACGCTCGACACCTACTCCCATGTGCTCCCGACGATGCAGCGACGGGCCGCTGACGTGATGGGGCGCCTGCTGGGCCGAGACCATGAATCCCGTTCGCAGGCCGAATGACCGCGAATGGCTACAGTTAGGCTACAGTAGTGGGGCGGCTGGGAAAGGATAGGCGGTGTAACATATTGATCTGAAATACTTTCGGGCCCATAGCTCAACGGCAGAGCAGGGGACTCATAATCCCTTGGTTGCAGGTTCGAGTCCTGCTGGGCCCAGTGGCGTTTGTGATTCGGCGTGGACACCATCGATCAGCGGCAATAACAGGCACAATCATGAGAGCAGCAGGGAACGCAAAGGTTGTGGCATTATTGGTCCTCGTCGCCTTGCAGCCGATCTGCACGGGGCAGACGGTCGTCAAGGCGGATTTTTCCAAGGGCGACTTCGCGGCTCTCGGCTGGAAAGCGAATGGCGATTGGGACGTGTTCCAGTACCCCAAGGATGTCGCCAACAACCCCGGCCCGGTCGCCCGTTTTCCCGCCAACAAACCCGACGCCTCCTTGGCCAGGACCTTTCCCGAGGTCAGGAATCCCAGCCGACTGACACTTTCCCTGGACTACGGCTGGGGCTGGGGCGATACCGACCAGGGCGCCGATTCCGTCTCCTTTATGCTCCTGGATGCGAAGGGCGGCGGCTATGAGTTCGAGGTCCACCGCCATAAGGCCAAGTGGGCGGTGCAGTGGGCCAAGGTTACCGATCATGCCCCCGCCAAGGACAAAACCTGGGCAGCCGAGGAGATCGATGCCACTCACCCATCCATCCGCAAGGGCGGCGGGCTGTGCCGCCTGACCATCACACGCGAGGCGGACGGGGCCTGGAGCATCACCGGCAAGGACTGGAACCAGGGCGCGGGGGCCACGGTGAGGTTCCAGGACACCACCACCACCTCCTTCGGCCAGCTGGTGCTGCTGGGAACGAAGAACTTCGACGAGCAGGCCTTCAACAACATCGTCCTGGAACTGCAGCCGGCCGCCAAGGCGGAAGCGACCACAGCCCTTCCCGCCACGAACTTCCTGAACAGCATCGGCGTGGTCTCGACCTTCCCCGATCGCGGCCAGCCTCTCCCAAAGACCATCGCCATGGTGAAGTTCGCAGGCTTTCGCTGGGTGCGGGGCGGCATCGAAGGGCTGACGACGGACGGCCCCACAACCGTGGAGACCTATCTCGACCTGCACAAGGAGACGGGCGTTCGCTTCAGCTGGGGCCTGGTCAGCGGCGGCAGCGACCTCAAGAAGCTCATCGAAACCGCCCGACCCTTGGCCGAGGCCGACGCCCTGCTTGCCTTCGAGGGGAACAACGAGCCAAACAACTGGGGGGTTACCTATGGGGGTGAAAAAGGCGGCGGTCGAGCCCCTTCGTGGGTGGCTGTCGCCAAGCTGCAACGCGACCTGTATCAGGCGGTCAAGAACGATCCCGTGCTGAAGAAGTACCCGGTCTGGTCGATCAGCGAGGGTGGTGCCGAGGTTGACAACGTGGGCTTGCAGTTCCTCAGGATTCCCCGGGCGCTGGGTGCCTGATGCCTGAAGGGACCCGGTATGCCGACTTCGCCAACGTTCACAATTACATCTACCACCCCGGTTCACCCGGCCTGGCGGACAACAAGACCTGGAATGCCGCCGATCCGACCGCGGCGTGCAAGGTCGATGGCCTGTACGGCAATTATGGGGTCACGTGGGCGAAGCACTTCCGCGGCTATTCGGAAGCCGAACTCCTGACCTTGCCGCGGGTCACCACGGAAACGGGCTGCACGATCGACGGCGCCATCACGGAGGACATCCAGGCACGGAACCTGCTGAGCCTGTATCTCGATCAGTTCAAGCGGGGTTGGAGCCACACGGCGGTCTATCTGCTGCGGGACCGTACGGACGAGGCCGGCAATCAGAGCTTTGGGTTCTTCAAGGCCGACTACAAGCCGCGCAAGGCCGCCCTCTATCTGCACAACCTCACGACGATTCTGGCCGACTCCGGTTCGGTGGAGAAACCCGGGCGACTGCATTACTCCATCCCGGAACAGCCCGGCACGGTGCACGATTTGCTCCTGCAGAAGAGCGATGGCACGCTGGCCCTGGTGGTGTGGAGCGAGCGCCTGAAAGGGGCCGACGAAATCAGCGTCCACCTGGGCCGCGAGTATCCCGCCGTGAAGGTGTTCGATCCGACGGTGGGAACGAACGCTGTCCAGGAGGCCGGCCGGGTGGCCGCACTGAAGCTGACGCTAAGCGATCATCCGCTCATCATTACGATTCCAGGCCGGTAGGCGGCGCGTCAGGCCAGCTGGCGCTGCGCCAGTGCGGCAAACAGGCCGCCTTGCTGCATCAGCTCCGGGAACGTTCCCGACTGGACGATCCGCCCCTGGTCCAGGACGAAAATCCGGTGGGCCGCCACGACGGTACTTAGGCGATGGGCCACCACCACGCGCGTCACCTTGAGCCGCTCCAGGCTGGCACTCACCTTCGCCTGGGTCTCGTTGTCCAGGGCGCTGGTCGCTTCGTCGAAGAGCAGCAGCGGCGGGCGGGAGACAATGGCGCGGGCGATCATCAGCCGCTGCCGCTGTCCTCCCGAGAGTGTGCTTCCGCCTTCGCCGATCACCGTGTACATGCCCATCGGCATTTGCCGGATGTCGTCGTCGAGTCCGCTCAGGGCGGCCGCCGCCCAGGCCTCCTCCTCGGTGTAGCGACCCGCGCCAGTGATGTTGGTGAAAATATCGCCGGCCATGAGCTTGCCGTCTTGCAGCACGACTCCCATTTGCTGCCGCACCGCTTGCGGGTCCAGGCCGGCCAGGTCGAGCCGATCATAATAGATCGATCCCGACATCGGTTTCTCGAACCCCAGAAGCAGCCGAATAATGGTCGATTTCCCCGCCCCGGACGGACCCACAAAGGCGACGAACTCTCCGGGCCGAACATGTACGCTCACGTCGTTGAGGACCAACGGGCCGTCGGGGTGATAACGAAAAGAGACGTGACTGATCTCAATATCGCCGCTTTGCTCGCCGACCTGGGCCCGGTCCACGTCCACCTCGGGAGGCGTCTCGATAATGGACCGGGCCCGCTCCTGAAGCGGGATCACCGCGGCGACGGAGCCAGCCAGGGAGCTGACCGTCACGGCGGCCGAGAGCACCTGGGCAAAGGCGACGTTGAAGGCCAGAAACGAGCCGAGCGACAAATCCTGCCGCGATGTCAGGAAAAAGACGGCGAAGAGGGCGGTCGTGGCCACGAGTTGCACCACGGAGTTGACCGCCGTGAGGTTGTTCGTCAGCCAGCGTGTCTGGAAGGTCAGCCGGCGTTGCCCCGTGAATTGCCGGGTCCAGACCGCAAGCGCCGCGCCTCGGCTCCGGCCACGCGAATGCGTGACAGCCCGCTGATCAGTTGAAAGACGAAGCCGGCGATGGCGCCGTGTATGGCGAAATAGCGGCGCTGATAGCGCGTCTGCACGACGGCGGCCAGGCTGGCGACCAGCACGAGTACCAGGAAGATGCCACTGGCCAGCAGGGCCAGCCGAACGCTGTAGGTGAAGAGAAGCCCGAAATAGACCAGCGCAAAGACCAGGTTCAGGACGCCCGAGAGGGCCAGGTTGGCGAGCACCTGGCGGATCGTCGTGATTGCCATGGCGCGATCGGCCAGGTCGCCGGCGGTGAAGCGGCGGAAGAAGGGGGCCGGCAAGTCGAGCAGGCGGTCCCAGATTGCGGCCTGCGCATCGCTATCCATCCGCGTCTGCAGACGGAGTTGGGCGATGCTGTTGGTGATCTGAAACACGACCCCGGCCAGGGCGCAGACGGTCATCGCGCCGATGACCAGCAGCAACTGACTGCGCTCGGCGCCGGGAATGATGCGGTCGAAAATCCAGCCGGTGACAATCGGTGTCACGAGGCCGAGCAGACTGCCGGCCAGCCCCATCAAGCCTGTAATCACCCAATCGCGCCGACTCCCCTTCAGGGCGAACCGCAGGACCTGCCACATGGACAGCGCCTGGGCGGCAAAAGGGCGGTAGAAGCTGTGCGCGAAGGGTTGCAAGGTGGCTGCGCTGGCGGACGTCAGCGGCACGCGCGTCTGCTGCTGCTCATCGACGATCTCATGGCGTGTCGGGGAAGTCGGCAGAATGGCGACAGGCCGGCCATCCTCGGCGCGGTAGGCCACCAGCGGCCCGTTCTCCTGTCGCCACCAGTCCCCCTTGAGTGCGACACGGCGGACACGCACCCGCGAGGCCCGCGCAATGGCGCTGATCGGATCGCTGTGCTGGCGACGCGGGCCGACCAGCTGCGGAGCGCGAACGGCAACGCCCAGGCGGCGCGCACACCAGCCGGCAGGCGCCCAGAAGGTGCTCCTCAGGCTCGGCGTCCTCTTCGTCCTCGATTTCCGGCCTGTCGACCTGGGCGAGGTGCGAAAGGGTCGCCGCCGTCAGGCGTTGGTCGCTCTGGGTCCGCTGCGCCAGCCGCGCACGCTCCTCCCTTTGCGCAGCGGCCAACTGGAGCGCCGTACCGGCCAAGATCACCTGGTGGAAGCGGTCCAGATGATTGCCCCATTGCCGACCGTCCGGCAGGTTGTCCGTCGTGACCACCTCCAGATGGGCGCCGTCGCAGCCCGCCATCAGCCAGCCGGCGCTGCAGAACGGCAGGAAGCCATGCTCGTCTCGCAAGGTCAGTTCCGACTGGCCCAGGAAGTGCGAGGCCCCCTTCACATGGCGAGCCCAAACCGTTTGCTGATGCGGGCCGGCGGCCTGTGCGGGGCCCAGGTGCAATTGCCCCGGCTCCAGGGGAGTGACCTGGCCGTCGGCGCGGCGAAGCACGACGCTGGCGGTGAGGCCTTGGATCCAGCCGCCCAGGAGAGCCTCCAGCTCAATCCCCGTCAACCCCGCGAGCTGCTCACGGCGGAGATGAACGACTTCGCTCCCCGGTCCTCCGACGGCGAGCAGGCGGGGGCCATCGGGACGGTCGTCAGCAACACCGCACAGCAGGCAGCCGACGCTGACGCGGAACATGTGACGGTGCGCGCACGGGAACGCCAGGCGGAGGCGCGGGGACAACGAAAACATCGATCCGGCCGGCGCGGATCAGCCACACGCTCTCCCGGGCGTCCAGCCACAAGGGGGTGTTGCCGGCGACCTCTCGACGAGTGCCCTGCTCGGCGAGGGCCGCCATCCATTCGGGCATCAGGGATTCGTTGTTGGATTCAGGCATTGATCAACTGCCGGTAGGCCCCGTCCGCGGCGCAGAGCTGGTCATGGATGCCGCGCTCGACGATCTGGCCACGCTCCATCACGATGATCTCGTCGGCATCGCGGATGGTGCTCAGGCGATGGGCGACGATGACGCAAGTGCAGCCGCGCCGGCGCAGGTTGTCGTCGATCTGCTTCTCGGTGACCGGGTCCAGGGCGCTGGTTGCTTCGTCGAGGACCAGCAGCGTTGGGTTGCCGACCAGGGCCCGGGCGATCTCGAGGCGCTGCCGCTGGCCGCCGCTGAAATTGCCGCCCCCTTCGTCGACCTTGCTGGCATAGCCGCCGGGTCGCGCCGCGATGTCGTCATGAATGCAGGCATCCCGGGCCGCCTGAATGATCTCCGACTCCGGCACCGTCTCGTCCCAAAGCGTCAGAAGGTCGCGCACGCTCCGCGCCCAGGAGAAAGAAGTCCTGATCGACCAGGGCCAGCGAATTACAGATCACGGGCGCGGCAGCTGGGCCCTCGGCCGGCCGTCCAGCAGGATCGCCCCCGACCACGGTTGATAGAGGCCGGCGATCAGGTTGGCGACGGTGCTCTTGCCGCTGGCACTCTGCCCGACCAGCGCCACCCGCGCGCCCGGCTGCACCAGCAGGTTGAAGCCTTCGATGAGCGGACGATCCAAACGGTTGTACCCGAAGGTGACGTTGCGAAGCTCGAGCTGCCCGGCCAGCTTGACGGCCGGTAAAAGGGCGAGCGACTCGGTCGCCCGGGAAGGCGCCGGCACGTCCGCTTTTGGACCCGCGTCCATGCCGGCCGAGCCCAGCGCGTCTGGGGGGGCTGCTTCCGAAAACTCGTGCGCCACTGGAGTGTCAAGGACATCGTCGAGGCGGTTCATCTGGCCTTCGACCTCTTGCAGCGAGGCGCCCAGATTGAGCAGTCCGTTGAGCGGTCCCAGGAAACTGGCCATAAGACTCTGAAAGGCCACCAGGCCGCCGATGGTCAGCGCGCCGCTCATGACGTGCAGCGCGCCCAGGCCCAGGATGGCCACCGTCCCGAGGGCGGAAAGCAAGGAGGGGACCGTCCCCAGATAAAGGCCATACAGGCTCATCTTTTGCTGGCCCACCATCACCTTGGCCAGTATCCCGGCCCAACGGCTGAAAAAGTCGGACTCTCCCCCGGTCGCCTTCAGGGTTTCGATGGCCTGCAAGCCAGCCATCGACGTTCCCCACAGGTTGCCTTGCTCCTGCAGCAAGTGACTGTTCACGTCGCGGCGACGCCGCGACACATACCGCAGAGCCAGGATGTTGAGCAGCGCAATGACGACGCCCACGCCGGTCAACCAGGCGTCGTAGGCGAACATCAGGATCAGGTACAGGGCGGCCATCAGGGCGTTCAACACCTGGGCGGCCAACGTGCTGGACAGCAACGAGGCGATGCGATCGTTTATGGCGACACGGGAGCCGATCTCGCCGCGGTAGCGGTGCGTGAAAAACTCGTAAGGCAGGCTCAGCAGATGGCGGAAGAACCGATACGACGAGGTAAGGGCCAGCTTGGTTTCCAGCCGGAGCAGGTAGTATCCCTGCAACCAGGTCAGCCCAGCCCGTAGCAGGCCGCTCAAAATCATCCCGGCCAGTAGCGGAAAGACCCAATCGTTGTGCGCAGCGACCAGGCAGCGATCGATGAAGAGCCCTGTCAAGATAGGAGCGATCAGTCCCGGCAAGATGAGGAGCAGGCTCGCCAGCACCACGAAGAGGACGCCCAGCTCCATGCTCGCCAGCCGCCGGCGGAGCGGCTGGATCAGCCCGCGCGGATGTCCCCCCGGCTTGAAGTCGGGACCCCGCTCCAACGTCACCACTTCGCCGGTGAACCGCGCGGCGAAGTCAACCCCGCTGGCGGTGGTTGGCCCGCACGCCGGGTCGTTCAGGTAGACACAGTCTTTTCCGAACCCCTCGAGCACCACAAAACGGTTCGGACTCCAACCAACAACCAGCGGGAGCGGAAGCGTGTAGAGGGCGTCGCCAGCGCACCTCGCATCCCGGGCTGTCAGACCGTAGCGGGCCGCGCCGGTGACCAGGTGGGCGGCGGTGGTCCCATCGCGGGAAACACCGCAAGCCACGCGCAGCTCCTCCAGCGGGACGAACCGGCGGTAATGGGCCAGGACCATGCCCAGCGCCGCGGCGCCGCTTTCAATCGGTTGCATCTGCAAAACGGTGGGAGTCCTGACGCGCGTCGGCTTGCGCTTTGCTCGGGCAACGTCGTCCATGGCGCGCTCCCCACCTATTCTCCCAGCGCGGGAAAGACCAGGTGAATGGGCCGGTGCTCGGCGACGATGATCCGGCCCTGGCAGGGCGTACCGCTATAGAGCTGCAACGATGGGCCCGCGGAGGCGGACCAGTGATAGCCGCTGGCGGTCCCGGCATCGCCAACCAACTCAACAAGAATCTGCAGTTTCGGTCCTCCCGCCGCCAGTTGCAAGGCCAGGTCCGGGTTTTGCAGCCGCTCGGCCAATTCCTGCTCGGTAATCGGAAACCGGGCCGCGCTGACGACGCGGCCCTGCAGGAAACCGAACTCCGACGAGTTGACGTTGGCCGGCGAAACCTGAACGGCCATGTTCTCCTCGACGCCGTAGCCCACGTTGACGGGGACATACAATCGTGCCAGGAGCGGCTTGGTCCGGTTTTCGAGCCGCAGCAGCGGGGCGCCTTTGCTTACGTGCTCATTCTCCCGAGCAATGCGATTCAGGATTTGGCAGGGAAATGGGCTGCAAACTGTTTGCGGCTGCCCACCCGGAGGCGTGACGACCAACAGGGGGGCGCCCGCGTCCAGGGGAACGCCGGTGCGGGCGAGAAGGCTGGTGATGACTCCGTCGCAAGGCGCCGACACGGACTCGAGGCCGTCTTCGCGGAGCAAGACGCCCGGGGCATCGACGGTGTCGGTCACGCTGCCGACCAGGCTCCAGACGAAGGCGGCCAGGAGCAACAGCGCGCAGCCCACCAGGGCAAGCCAGCCCCGGGGGCTGGTCACCTGCATCAAGTCGTCGAGCTCCTCGGGCGAGGCCCGCGGAGTCAAACCCGTCTTGCTCGCGATGGGCTCAGTCATGGCGGTTGGCCATCAAATAGAGATGAGACCGCCCCAGTGGACGACACCAGAGGTTCTGACGAATCGTGTAGGGTGGGTCGAGTCTTCGAGACCCACCGCTGGCTCGGTGGGTCTCGAAGACTCGACCCACCCGACACGTCATAATCTCCGGCGTCATCCACTAGTCCAATCGCCATTCACATTCTGGGTCGCGCCCGTGCCGGGTCCCGCCGGTGGATCAGTTACTGACTGGGGTCGGACAGGCCATTCCCATGTCCGACCAGCCCGTATCCGTGCACTCTGCGTACCAACCACTAACGCAACAGGTTTGCCCCACCTCGTACCAGTTCGGGGAGTAATAACAGGCTAAGGGAGCAACCCCTTTGCCGTCGTTCAGTTGAGATGTCGCAGGACCACGAGAGACACTTTCTGACTGTTTGGGGATTCTCATACCATTTCCTTTCCGGTCAAAGGTCCCTGAGGAGTGCGGATGTACAAGACACGCTATCTGAACACACAGTACGGTCGATCAGCACCGCGTTTATAGCGAGAAACACATGGCGTTTCTGCCGGTACTGTCACACCAGCAGGTGCAACAATTGTCGCCCGAACATGAGGTGGACTCCGTAGAGCCGTCCATCGGACAGGTGACGTTGCAGTACTGGCTCGCCGCAATTCCACTCGCTGTTTCGAGCCGTTCGCTCACAGCGGACCCGGAAGTGCGGGTGACGCTTGGGGACTGTCTGGGAAGATGCACGTTCGAGCCTCCGAAAAGGGACACGATGGGAAAATGCTGAATTATTACGCCGGCACGAAATATTCTCACGTAGGTCAGGCTTTCCAGCCTGACGATACAGCACAGTCAGGCTGGAAAGCCTGACCTACTTCCGTGCCGGGGAAATACCCACTTGGGCGCACGGCATAGGCCGCCGACAGTGTTTAGCACCTCGTAGGGGAACCTCCCAATACCCCTAACATGCACATTGCCACATACCCGCCGCAGCAGTATGTCGTGCCGTCGGGAATGATGGCACCATCGGCAGTGCAAACGCAATCCTGGGGCTTGATCCCGTTCCCTTCCACTTCGCCTGTATCTCTCAGCGATGGCCCCGGACCGCGAGACACACTTTCGGACTGCTTGGGAATTCTCATGCTTTTTCCTTTCTTGTCAAAGGTTGCCGAGCACGGGTAGTGGTACAGTTTGGTGGATTTCGGGAGGGCGAGGCTCCTGCCGAGCCGGGTTTTCCCGGCCCCAAATGGCTCGGCGAAAGCCTCGCCCTCCCAAACTGTACCACTACCCGAGCACGGCTAGCACTTGCTAAATGGTACCCAGTTGGCGGGGGGAGGCTGACATCTATACATAACTCCATTCCTGCAAAACTCATCGCCAATCATACTCGGTTGTCCAAACGTATTAGGACAACTTGGGTTGAGGAGGTCCTGAGGAACAACGCCTCCGAATGTGGCTCTTGTTTCTCTCACCGATGGCCCCGGACCGCGAGACACACTTTCGGACTGCTTGGGAATTCTCATGAAAGTCCCCTCCTTTTCAGAAGTTGTCGAAATGAAGCGACACTCAGCACTGAGATTCTGGGGAAAAGGGGACGCAGCTCGATTAGCGGCACGTAACTCTCACTGAAAATCATCGAATCATCGAGGCCCGTCCTCTTTTCCCCTTCATAGGCGTCCTCGCCTATTGGCACTGCATCATATCGAGTCGTTAGCAATTACCTGGGCATTGCTGGCAAAAAGTATATTGCGCAGTTATACGGGGTGTCACACCAGCAGTCAAAAGGCGCATCGCAGGTGCCGGAGCAGCAGCAGACATTGGGGGGGCGCAACCGGAGGCGTTAATTCCCCCGACTGTTTCTGCGCATGCGCGAAAAGCTGTGGTCCGATCGCGCAGGACACTTGGTGACTGTTTGGGAAGTTGCATGATTGATGCTCCTGTTGGTGGGGCGACTATTGTAATCCTCGAAAGAGGGAAGGAGGAAAGAGGGAAGGAGGACGCAGCTCGATTAGCGACACATAACTCTCGCTGAAAATCACCGAATCATCGAGGCCCGTCCCCTTTTCCCCTCCTCCACCCCGCTTGCCGGGGTGGAGCTAGGGTCCGTAACCAGACGGCGGTGGCCCAGAGCGTTTGCCCCCAACCCGCTTGCCGGAGTGGAGCACAGGTTCGTCGCGGGGAGCCTCGCCTTCGCAGGGCAGTAACCCTGGCCCCACCCCGGCAAGCAGGGTAGGGCCGACGGGGCGACGCACGTGTCTTCCAGTTACGAACCCGTGCTCCACCCCGACAAGCGGGGTGGGGGCATCTGCGCCTTGCTGCCGAATCCCGCACGGTGATTTAGCAAGGAATACATGGCCCGTTGCACGACAATTCGTCTTGCGCCATGCACTCTTGAAAATAGCCATTACAGCAACCAACATCGCCGACTGGCATGTCTACGCCGTCGCAGACGCAAAAATCTTGGGCCGCAATCCCTTTCCCTTCGCCGAGGCGAGACGTTCGAAGGGGCTCGGGATACGCTTTCTGACTGTTTGGGCAGTCTCATACCATTTCCTTTCCTGTAGATGGTTGTTGGAGTAAAGCGAGCAAGTAAATCCTCGAAACACACGCGCTTGTTAGCGCACGAACCACGACCTGACCGGCCCGACCGTTACGGGAACCACGTCGCTCACGTCCACCGTGAAGCGATAGACCTTGCGCACCGTCTGCACCTGCCGATCCGGAAAGAAGAAGAAGAGCTTGACGTGCCAGCAGTCTGACTCCGGGCGGCAGATCGAGCTGCGTTCCACCGCAATCGAATCGAGGTCCATTTCCTCCTTCATCGCCGGGGTCAAAGGGCACATTCGTCGTTACTTAGGGTAAAAAGAACCAGGAATATCCCCCTTGACCTCCGACTGACAATGACAACTGGCGTTGGGGTAGCAAGCGCACGAGCACCGACCGGGGCACGAATTGGATGACGTAGAACCATCCCAGGTCGTGCTTATGCCACCTCCCGCCGGGCGGGCGCGCGAATCAACGAACTCACTTGATGCAACTGAGCCAGGCTGCTCAGCAGGGCACACTGCACGGACCGCCCACATCAAGCCATTGGTTATTCACACACATATGCCAACTGCCGAGCATGCATGCCATTCCTCCCACGCCGTACGAGTTCGGGCCGCACGGGCAATTTTGCGGAGCGATCCTGCCTGGGAGGCTGTCGCCCACTTCCGACTGACCGCGGGGCCCCGCCCCAGCCGACGGCCCACGACTCACCCCACGCACACTCTTCGGCAACAGCATAGACATCACCCTCCAACAAGAAGGAACATAAACCTTAGGCGGGTGCAACGTGCAACCGACCCGAAGCCTTGGAGCACTCGCTGTCGTCTGATCTTCCCCGGTCCCTTTGGCTCTCCAAATTGGAAAGCCAAAGGATTGCTCGGCGCCATCAGACTAGCGCACGAACCACGACCGTACCGGCCCGACCGTCACGGGAACCACGTCGCTCACGTCCACCGTGAAGCGATAGACCTTGCGCACCGTCTGCACCTGCCGATCCGGAAAGAAGAAGAAGAGCTTCACATGCCAGCAGTCCGAGTCCGGGCGACAGATGGGGCTGCGTTCCACCTCGATCGTATCGAGATCCATCTCCTCCTTCATCGCCGCTTCGTAGACTTTTTCGATGTTGAAGGCATTGGTGCCGGCGAAGTTGATGGCCCGTTCCTGGGGCGTGATGCCGAGGTTGAACAGCTGGTAATAGTTGGACAGCGCCACTTTCCTTGTTGCAATGGCGGAAGTCCAACATTGAGAACAGTATAGCCGATCAGGTCGGCGATTGGGGGATGCACGATTTGATCCGATCGACATCGATGCCCAAGGATCGCAGTTGAGCCATGCGCGTTTTCACGTGAGAGCGCTGGGCCTGCGCATTGCGACGCTGGTAATACTGCTGCTTGGCTAACTCTCGTTGGAAGCGTGCCGCTTTTGTCAGTCGCCCCTGTGCTGTCTCTAACCAGGTGTTCATGGCTCGTCGCACTTGTTCTGTCGTCAGGTGTTCCAGCGGGTCGTCGTGCGTCGTTGCGGCGTCGAACTGCTGACGCATGCGGGCGCAAAACAGGTGGGTCAGTTGCGTCAGGTAACAGTGCCGGTGCAAGCAACGCCAGCCGCGAACTTCGTAATGGTCCAAGCCCAGTTCCTCTTTGGCCTGGCGAAAGCAGCTTTCCACCGACCAACGCCCAAAGGCCACACGCAGTAACCGCCGTAGCGAGATGCCACGCTCCCCGGGCACACGATTGGATAGGAAGTATTTCACCTCATTGGTCAAAACGTTGCGTGCTACGAGCAAGCAGTGCCGACGCCCCGGCAGGCCATCGAGTCCCTTGCGCCAGAACTTCGCCCATTTCACCTCCCAGACTTCGGGGCCGTGCTGGGTGTCCTTGATGCGGTAACGCTGCCACTTCTGCTGGCGAAAGACGGGCGAATAGCGTGCCAGGTTTCGCACTTCGCTGCCGCGCCGGCTTCGCGCCGCCAGCCGCGGATAGGTCCTTTTGCGGCCGCGCCGCCGCGACCGACCGCTCCGAAGCACCTGGGGCTTTTTCAGCCAGCCGCGGAAGTTCGCCGGCACTTCGCCCACGAATACCTGTCCACGCTGTTCCAGACCGTCCAGAAAGGCCGTGTCGCGGCCGTAGCCTTCGTCAAACGTCCAGGCCTGGACGCGCACACCGTTGGCCAAGGCGCGGTCGATCAACTCCAGGGCGATTTGCGGCTTGGTACGGAACACGACCTCTTTGGGGATGTAATTTTTTTTCGACGCTCCGGATCGTCGGCCCAATCCCGGGGCAGGTAGACCGCGCTGTCGAGCAGACACTGAAAGCCGGGGCTGCTGTAGCTCAGATGCACGCCGACGACACCGTTGTCGACTTTGCCACAACTGCCCAGCCACTGCCGTGCGGCACCCGCCGTATGGCTACCGCTCTTGGCCGTTCCCGATTCGTCGAGGCAACCGATCGCCTCCGCATGAGCATGTTCGCGGGCCACCAAGCGCTGGCAGTCATCGCGCACGCCGGTCTCATCCCACTTGATCGATTCCACGAAACGTTGTAGAGTCCGCGGTGCCGTACCCAGCTCCAAGGCCATGGCCTCGATGTTTTTGCGTTGTAGGTTCGACAGGAGCCCCTGGACATACACGGCCAACAGGGCGAAACCGGGGCGGCTGCGAAACCGGCCGACGAACAGCCTCAGAAACTTGGCCAACTCCTTGCCGAGACTGGCAATCTGCTTCAGCGTCATCCTGACGATCCTCCGTGGTATTCCTTCCAGGAATTAGCGAACACGGAGGATCGTCTTTCTTTACTCTATCACGCAACCCCAACTTCCTGTGTTAGCTGCACTTACGTGTCAACCATGACAGAAAGTGGCGCTGTCCAAATAGACACGATCGAGGAACTCGCGCAGGGCCTGCTGTTTCTTGGCCCGTTCTTCTTTTTCGGCGGTGGAAGCGGATGCTGCCAGAGGCGCCCCGACCACGGCATGGACCAGGCCCTGGGTCGTCCAGCTGTACATGCCACGCAGGTCAGGCACGATGACCGGTACCACCTGCCCGTTCATCAGGCGGACCTTGCCCGAAAGGCGGCCGGGCATGGAAATCCGCTCGCTCCCTTCGGGATCGATCTGGTGACCCAGGAACTGACGCAGGCGGAGATAGACCTGCTCGGCAAACGGCCCCTCCCCGCTCAGGGCGTAGACGGTTGTGCCATCGAGGTTCAAGGTCCAGTTCAGCGCCGCGGCGTCCCAGGGGTTTTTCTCGAGGTGATTCAGCAGCTGTCGCGAATCGAAGGGATTGGGGGTTACCCCGGCGGCCGGCGCCTCCATGGCCTGGATGAACGCATCGCGCCGGGCTTCGGTGCCAAAGTCGCAGCCCAGCTGGCCCAGGGCGTAAACGAGTTGGGGACCGCCGCTTCCGCTGCACGTCGCACAGCCACAGGCAGCCGGCACCACCGCGCCATCCGGGGATTGCGCCAGCGACCCGCGGCTCCCTGACCCGGTCGGAGGCGCGGATTCCATCGTCACGGAACCGACAGAGCCGCTTGCCGGCAGAACGGAATGGCTGGCCGGGACAACTTCCGGCGGCGAATCAGACAGCGATGCCATTGATGAAGAAGCAGCTAACATCGGTCGTTTCCTCGCAGCGATAATAGCAGTTGCCCCGCGCACGTCAAGGCGCCCGGCCAGGAGACGCCGACAATCGGCGACACGCTGGTAATCACATCCCAAAGCGCTGGTCAGGAGAGCCTCACGGACAGATGCCGCGTCAGGCTTCTGGCCACGTTTCCGCTGGAGACTCAACAGCAGGGCGGCCAGGCCCGAAACAATGGCCGTCGCGAAGCTCGTCCCGCTACTGGTGGTGGTTCCACCAGCGGAAGAAGCCACCAGCAAGTTGGCGCCGGCGCCAGGATTCCCTGGGATTCGTAGACATCGCCCCAGTTGCTGAACGGCAGCGGGTTGCCGCCGGCATCCATCGCGCCCACGGCCAGCACGGACGGGAGGGCCCCCGGAATGTGGAGGCAATCGCACCCCTGGTTGCCGGCCGCGGCCACGATCAGCACGCCACTGGCCGCACAGGCCCGCACGGCATCGGCCAGGATCGGATGGGCGGTGCCGGAAGGCGAAAACTGGCCGCCGCTGACGTTAATCACCTGCGCTCCGCCCTGGAGCGCTTGCAACAAGGCGCACGCCAAATCCAGACTGGGAGCAGGGCACCGGCGAACCGCCTACCACGTCCGTGAAGATAGGAACAATCAAGCCGGAACACTGCGGCGCCACGCCCCGAACCGGGCCAGCGTGTCTGCCGAAAATCAGGCTGGCGATTTGCGTTCCATGCTCGGTGGCCGGCCCAATGGTCAAGAGCGTCGGCTGAGGCCAGTGTCTCGAGGGTCCTCAGATTGGCACCGGCCAGGCAGGGATGGGCCAGCGCAACCGGACCGTCCAGGATGGCCAGGCAAATCCGCGTGTCACCCAGGGTTTCGGACCACAGCTCCGGGAGCCCTGGAATGTCGGCAATATCAGTAGGCACCATCGGCGAACCGCAGCAGATATCCTACCCACACTGTGCATGCTTATCCATATTGCTCTAACAGGGTATCCCGCTGAACGCAAGCCAAAAACAGGTCGTGGCCGTTCATCCTTCGCGATCTGCGCATGGAAAAGGCGGCACCGATTCCAGGCCCTTCGCATATTGGTTCAGCCGGAGCGGACAGCTCGCTTTGCTTTCAATGAACAAGGCCCCGCTACCCGGGCGAGAGGTGTCGTGCTCGGGCAGCGATCTTACGGTGCGCGCTATTTTCGACGCCACCGCCCCAAGCGGCTCGGCTTGAGATCGACCTCGCCTACTTCCCCAACGTCGTCTGTTGCCCCGCCGACCCTGCTCAGATCGGCACCACTTGCAGCCCTAACTCCCGCGCTTTGCGCTGCAGCGCTTTGACCTGACGCTCCTGCTGCTTGACTTCTTCGGCTGCCGTGCTCTCACGGCGATACGCTTCCCCACGCGTGATGAGGCGATAGAAGAGCTTCGCCAGCTTGTGGGCTGTCGCCCTGATGGCGCTGCCTATCCCCAGCCGGGCCCGCAGGCGGCGCAGGAAATTACCCAGCACGCTCTTACTTCTGAGCAAGGACCGCGCCGCCAGCCGAAACGCCCTGGCCACCCGGCTGGCCGTCTGGGCGGGATAGCGGATCCGCTTGCCCGATTGGTGCTTGCACGGCGCCAGCGTCGTCCAGGCCGCGAAGTGCTTGTCCGTCGGGAAACGTGCCGCCAGGTCCGGGCCTGTCTCCGACAAGACCGTCAGCACCGTGCTGGCGCCCAGACCGTCCACTTCCGTGACACGCACGCCCGTCAACTGGAAGATCAAGGCGTCGGCGTCGAACTCCGTCGGGCGGTTGCGACTCTTCGGCGCGGCCTTCTGGGACTCGGGCAACGGACGCCCCTGGGTCTTGTCCGGCATCGGCCCGGCCGCCTTGGCGTACTCCCGGTCACAGACATGGAGCTGATTCTGGTAGAAGTCCCAGGCCTTGAGCAGTTGTTTCAGCTCGAACAGGTGGGCCGTGTCCCAGGTCCCTTCCAGGGCCTTGGCAATCTCCTCGCGGCTCTTCTTGCAGCTGGGATCGCGCATCGCCGCCAGCGTCTGGGGGTCACGCTGCCCCTGGGCGATGGCACGCAGGATGCGCATGCCGGTGACGCCGGCGATGCTCGACACGGCCAGGTCCAAATGAACATTCATCTGGACCAGCACTTTGAGCATCATCTGCAAGAGCTTGGCTGCCTCGGTGATCAGATGCTCGCGATGCCGCCACAGCGTCCGCAACGCCAGCACCTCGTGCGCGGGTCGAAAACAGCTCTTGAGCTGGCCACAGGCGTGCATCTGCTGCAGCCAGACCGCATCGCAAACGTCGGTCTTCTTCTTGAGGTTGCGGGCCAGGCTGCGTGGATCGACCACCACCACTTCGAAGCCCTGGCTTTCCAGGAAGTCGCATAAGCACATCCAGTAGACGCCGGTCGATTCGAGCACGACGCTCGTGACGCCGCAGTGGCGTAACCACTCGGCCAGCGTCTGTAGGTCGGCGGTATAGACGCCGAAGGTACGAACGGGCTGCGGATCGCAAGCGGGGTCGACGGCGACGACGTGGCTGGCGCTGCCGACGTCGATGGCGGCGGCACAGGGCCGGACGATGCGGGGCGGCGGGATGGGCTGGCGTGTCTTCTTCCGAGGCATGAGGACCTCCAACGACGGTGAGGGACGGGCGAAGAAAATGTCGGCGGAGGATGGGTCGAACGAAGGACGAGACTTTCAAGCGGGCTCGCGGCACCAAGGAAAGTGAAGCCGACCCAAGGGCCAAGCTCAAGCACGGGCTCAGAGGCACCAGATCAAACGCGGCCACCGCGACTCCGCCGCCACAAAGAAGAGCTAGAGAAGCGCAGTGCGAACGGAAAGCCGATGGCCTGTCAGGTTCATAGCGGAACGTGTGCCAGGGACTGGCATCAGCCCTTTCAATGAACAAGGCCCCGCTACCCGGGCGAGAGGTGTCGTGCTCGGGCAGCGATCTTACGGTGCGCAGCATTTTCGACGCCACCGCCCCAAGCGGCTCGGCTTGAGATCGACCTCGCCTACTTCCCCAACGTCGTCTGTTGCCCCGCCGACCCTGCTCAGATCGGCACCACTTGCAGCCCTAACTCCCGCGCTTGCGCGTGCAGCACTTTGACCTGACGCTCCTGCTGCTTGACTTCTTCGGCTGCCGTGCTCTCACGGCGATACGCTTCCCCACGCGTGATGAGGCGATAGAAGAGCTTCGCCAGCTTGTGGGCTGTCGCCCTGATGGCGCTGCCTATCCCCAGCCGGGCCCGCAGGCGGCGCAGGAAATTACCCAGCACGCTCTTACTTCTGAGCAAGGACCGCGCCGCCAGCCGAAACGCCCTGGCCACCCGGCTGGCCGTCTGGGCGGGATAGCGGATCCGCTTGCCCGATTGGTGCTTGCGCGGCGCCAGCGTCGTCCAGGCCGCGAAGTGCTTGTCCGTCGGGAAACGTGCCGCCAGGTCCGGGCCTGTCTCCGACAAGACCGTCAGCACCGTGCTGGCGCCCAGACCGTCCACTTCCGTGACACGCACGCCCGTCAACTGGAAGATCAAGGCGTCGGCGTCGAACTCCGTCGGGCGGTTGCGACTCTTGGGCGCGGCCTTCTGGGACTCGGGCAACGGACGCCCCTGGGTCTTGTCCGGCATCGGCCCGGCCGCCTTGGCGTACTCCCGGTCACAGACATGGAGCTGATTCTGGTAGAAGTCCCAGGCCTTGAGCAGTTGTTTCAGCTCGAACAGGTGGGCCGTGTCCCAGGTCCCTTCCAGGGCCTTGGCAATCTCCTCGCGGCTCTTCTTGCAGCTGGGATCGCGCATCGCCGCCAGCGTCTGGGGGTCACGCTGCCCCTGGGCGATGGCACGCAGGATGCGCATGCCGGTGACGCCGGCGATGCTCGACACGGCCAGGTCCAAATGAACATTCATCTGGACCAGCACTTTGAGCATCATCTGCAAGAGCTTGGCTGCCTCGGTGATCAGATGCTCGCGATGCCGCCACAGCGTCCGCAACGCCAGCACCTCGTGCGCAGGTCGAAAACAGCTCTTGAGCTGGCCACAGGCGTGCATCTGCTGCAGCCAGACCGCATCGCAAACGTCGGTCTTCTTCTTGAGGTTGCGGGCCAGGCTGCGTGGATCGACCACCACCACTTCGAAGCCCTGGCTTTCCAGGAAGTCGCATAAGCACATCCAGTAGACGCCGGTCGATTCGAGCACGACGCTCGTGACGCCGCAGTGGCGTAACCACTCGGCCAGCGTCTGTAGGTCGGCGGTATAGACGCCGAAGGTACGAACGGGCTGCGGATCGCAAGCGGGGTCGACGGCGACGACGTGGCTGGCGCTGCCGACGTCGATGGCGGCGGCACAGGGCCGGACGATGCGGGGCGGCGGGATGGGCTGGCGTGTCTTCTTCCGAGGCATGAGGACCTCCAACGACGGTGAGGGACGGGCGAAGAAAATGTCGGCGGAGGATGGGTCGAACGAAGGACGAGACTTTCAAGCGGGCTCGCGGCACCAAGGAAAGTGAAGCCGACCCAAGGGCCAAGCTCAAGCACGGGCTCAGAGGCACCAGATCAAACGCGGCCACCGCGACTCCGCCGCCACAAAGAAGAGCTAGAGAAGCGCAGTGCGAACGGAAAGCCGATGGCCTGTCAGGTTCATAGCGGAACGTGTGCCAGGGACTGGCATCAGCCCTCAAGCTGATCCTTTGTCGGCAAGGCGTGTCCGCACACACGGAATTATATGCGACCTGGCACTTGGCGCCGAAATGTGAAGGCGCATGTCGTTATTTGACAAGTGATTGCGGCGAGTTGCGCCAGGACGCATATAATTGCCGGCGAATTTAATACGACATGGCAATTTGCGGGGAACCGGCACCGCCTTCCGTCTCTTCGACTCGGTTCGCGAAGCGGACCGCGATCGCGTGTCTTCACGCCGGGGCGATTCCCTGTGGCGGCCACTCACAGGCGCGGCATGACGTTTGCCAGGGTGTTTGGCGCTCAAGGTGGTTGGCCTAACTCAGTTCAAGGAGAGCGATCATGCCCCGATCAACGAACGTCGCTGTCCCAGCCGGTCTCGCTCTGTGGGCGGAATCCGCGGGTGATTTGATGATGCCCAACCCCATGTCGATCAGTGCCGAGGCCACGGTCCGGGAGGCGACGGCGGCGCTGACCGATCACGGCTACAGCGCGGCCCCAGTCATCGACGAGGCCGGGCGCCCGTGGGGGTCCTCAGCCGCGCCGACATCCTGGTCCACGACCGCGAGAAGGGGGCCAAAACCGGGGTGGCGGCCTACTACGAGCAGGTGGACCTCACCACCAGGGCGGGCGAGCATCTTGGGGCGGGGTTCCACGTCGAGGCGGTCGACACGACACTGGTCCGCGACATCATGACCCCGGCGGTCTACTCGGTCGCGCCCAGCACGCCGGCGCCCCAGGTGGTGGAGCAACTCGTGGCGCTCAAGGTCCACCGCCTCTACGTGGTGGAGGAGGACGGAACGCTGGTCGGTGTCATCACAGCGCTCGACGTGCTGCGGCACCTGCGCCCGGAAGGATAGAGGGCAGCCTTAGAGCGTTCGGAAACAATAAGCCCGATGCCCGCGCCGTTGTGGCACGGTCTCCTGACCGTGCCACCCGGCCTGACCGAAGGTCTCCCGAAATCCGCGATGGATGCGTGGAGACCTTCGGTCGCCGAAGTGGCACGGTCAGGAGACCGTGCCACGACGAGCCTGACGTCAGGCTGGAAAGCCTGACCTACGCCTCATTCTATCCGAACGTTCTTAGCGAAAGAGCCCCATGATGGTGTCGTACGTCAGGAGCGCCGCCATGAACAGCGCACAGGTCACCCAGACGGCAAAGGCGACGCGGTCGCCGACGGAGGGGCGAAGCGGGTCGAGCACCGGAGCGGATCGCCACGCGGGGGGAGGCGGAGTCGGTGCGGCGGCCGGCGGCAGGGATTTTTGGGGCCGAGTGACGGTGGCCATGTGCAACCTCCAGGTTCCAATCGTTGCGGGAATGGCCCCGTCGTTAGCAACTGTGGTGCCACGACCGCGGCCGAGCGGGCAGCACCCAAATTCGTGAGGATGGCCGCGGATCGCGAGCTGGCCCGCGGGCGGAGGCGGCACAGGGCCTGGGCGGATTCGGCCCAGCGAATGGCCTTACTTTCGGAGGGATCTCAATGAGCAGAGCGAAATTCGGAATCGTTGTCCTGACCGTGTTGCTGGCCTTCCCGACGCCGAGCGGGCGCGGCGAGGCGCCCGGAAAGGCGACAAGCTCGGCGATCTGATGCAGGAGAAGCTGAAGGCATCGCAGGCGGTGCTCGAAGGGATCGCCCTGAACGACTTCGACAAGATCAAGAAGCAGGCCGATGAGTTGTTGGCGATCAGCAAGCGGGCGGAGTGGAAGGTGATCAAGACGCCCAAGTACGAGCTGTACAGCAATGATTTTCAACGCATCGCCGAGAACATGGGGCAAAACGCCAAGGAAAAGAACCTGGACGCCGCGACCCTGAACTACGTCGAGTTGACACTGACCTGCGTGAAGTGCCACAAGCACGTACGCGAGACGCGAAATACGAATGCCGATGGTCCGCAATACTGATGTGGCCCCGCGCCGGGCAGCCCGAAGCGCCAGCGAGGAGAGATTTCCCTTGCTGGCGCTTCGGGCTGCCCAGGTTCAGGACAGGCGAGGATCTCCAACACGGATCATTAGCCCGTGCGATCCTCCATTCGTGTCCCGGCCAGCATGCCGCAGGCGCCATGAATATCCTTGCCGCCGCTGTAGCGGCGCACGATGGGCTGGTGCAACTCGGCCGACAGGGCATCGCGGAAGGCCTGCAACTCCGCGGTGGATGGCGGGCTGAACTGGCCGGTGGCGTCGTTCACATCGATAAGGTCAATCTTCACCGGTAGGCCGGCCGTCAATTCGGCCAGTCGGCGGGCATCCTCCGGGCGGGTATTGACCCCGGCCAAGAGCGTCCAGGCCAGCATTACCCGCTGACCGCTCGCCTGCTGGTATTCGCGCACCGCGGCCATCAGCTCCTCCAGCGGGTGAGTGTTCTCGATGGGCAGAAGCCGGCGCCGCGAGTTGTGATCCGCGGCACTCAGCGAAACCACCAGTCGGTAGGGCTGCTGCTCGCGGGTGAAGCGGCGGATCATCGGCACCACGCCCACGGTGGAGATGGTGATGGCCCGGGCCTCAATCGCCAGGGCACACGATTCCGACATGATGCGGGCGGCCTGGATCACCCTCTCGTAATTCAGCATCGGCTCACCCATGCCCATGAAGACCACGCCCCGCACGGGATGAGCCGAGTCCGCACGGACCTGCATGACCTGGTCGATCATCTCCCAGGTCGCCAGGTTGCGGCGAAAGCCCATGCGACCGGTAGCACAGAAGACACAGCCGAGGGCACAGCCCACCTGCGACGAGACACAGACGATGTACTTCTCGTGCCCCGGGCGATGCAGGAGCGGAATGCGGACTGCCTCCAGCGGGTCCGGTCCATCTCCCTCGAAGAGATACTTCGCGAAGCCGTCGGTGGGCGAGACGCACTTTTCCAAGAGCTTCAAGCGCGGGATGCGGGTCGCCTCGCGCACGCGCTGAAGCAACCGCGGCGACACCTCCGGCAGGGCGGCGGGCACCTCGGCGGCGCCTGCGCGGACCACGGCATGTTGCAGCCGCCGGGCCAGGCGCGGCGTCACACCGAGGTGCTTCAGGCTTCGATGAAGTCCCTCGGCCGTATGGTCCTTGAACAGGACAGGGCCTGACTCGACCGTCTCGGACATGGTTTTGACCCGTACAATGACGCTGTTGCCTGCTGCCTCACTACCCAACCGCGGCCTGCCCGCACGCCGGTGTCATGGATCACATTTACCTCGACAACAACGCCAGCTCGCCGCTGCTGCCGGCGGTCCTCGAGGCGATGTGTCCTTACCTTACTACTATCCAGGCCAATCCCGCCAGTGCTCATGGCCCCGGACGTCGGGCTAGGCAGGCCCTAGAGGATGCGCGCGAGCGGGTTGCCGCTTGCCTCGGGGCCCAGCCCGACGAGGTCATCTTCACCAGCAGCGGCACCGAAGCCAACAACCTGGCCATCCTCGGCCTGGGCGGGCGAGCGCCGGGTCATGTTCTGGTCAGCTCCATCGAGCATTCTTCCGCGGCCGAGCCGGTGCGTCATCTGGCCGAGTTGGGTACACCGTTCGATCACCTGTCCGTGGATAAGCAGGGCATCGTTCGGCTTGACGAGCTGAGCCGGCTGGTTCGTCCGGAGACACATTTGCTGGTGTTGATGCTCGCCAACAACGAGACGGGCGCCCTCCAGCCGGTGGCCAAGTGCCGGCAATTGCTCTCGGCCGAGTCGCCCATCGGTCTCCACTGCGATGCGGTCCAGGCGGTCGGCCGGGTGCCGGTGGACTTCGGTCAGCTTGGCGTCAGTACCTTGTCGCTGAGCGCTCACAAGTTTCACGGGCCCAAGGGAATCGGGGCCTTGCTGGTGCGTCGGGGCACTGTACTCCAGCCCCTTCTCCTGGGCGGCCATCAGCAGCGCGGCCTGCGGCCGGGGACCCAGCCGGTGGCCCTGGCCGTGGGCCTGGCCACGGCCCTCGATCTGGCTTCCTGCGAGTCAACCGCTCGCCGGGACCGTGTCCTGACACTTCGCCGGCGGCTACTCACGACTTTGCAGCGCGAGGTGCCGCCGGTGGTCCTCAACGGACCCCCCGAGGGAGGTGTGCCGCACACCTTGAACCTGTCCTTCCCGGGTTGCCCCGCCGATGCCCTGCTGATGATGCTCGACCTGGCCGGCGTGGCCTGCTCGACGGGGTCGGCCTGCTCCAGCGGATCGCTCCTTCCGTCGCCGGTTCTGAAGGCGATGGGGCTGCCGCCAGCGCTGTTGCACTCCGCCATGCGCTTCAGCCTAAGCCATCTGCTGACCGAGACGCAAATCGACGAGGCTTCCCGACGGATCGCCGAAGCGGTTCGGCAGATGCGTGCCTTGGGTCCCGTTTAGCCGCTGCCCGCAAGGCGGCGGACAAACGCGCGCATCCTATTATTTAGCAACGACTTGCATGCGTTCGATTGTCCTTGAGGATTGGACGCTTTTTCGCTAGAATAAACCCGTCAAAACCACGGTGCTAGCCGCCGTGGCGAGAACCCTTATGGATCCGTTCACGCACCGCCTGAACGCCCCCGGGAATCGATCGGCTCGGGTGGCCGTCCGGCGTGTCGCCGCCTGTGTCGAGGGAATGCAACCAGTCATCGGAGACGCTCATGAAGGCGATTTGCCAGCGAGAGGGATTGTTAGCGGCGGTGCAACTGGCCAGCGTGGCATTGCCGGCTCGCGACGTGGCCAAGCCGATCCTGAAGAACCTAAAAGCGGTGGCCCAGGAGGGCCGCTGCACCCTGATGGCGACCGACCTGGAACTGGGGATCCGCCTCGACGTCCGCGGCCTGACCGTTCAGGAGCCCGGCGAGGCCATTCTCCCTGCCTCGCGCCTCCTGCAAATCCTGCGTGAAGCCCCCGACGAGGAACTGGCCATTGAAGCCGATGCGGCGGCCTGCTGGGTCCGCGGCCGGCAGGCCGAGTTCGAGATGCCGAGCGAGGATCCCGCCGCCTTCCCCGATCCGCCCACCTTCGAGGAAGAGAATTACCATGAGTTATCGGCCGGCAGCCTGCGCGAGATGATTCGCCGGACGGTCTTCGCGGCGGCCAGCGGCGAAGCCACCCGCTTTGCGACGATCGGCGTCCTCTGGGAGTTGGACGGGGAGCAGGCCAAGCTGGTCGCCACCGACGGCCGCCGTTTGGCCCTCTGCCAGGGCGCCGCCGCCGGCCGTGGCACCCACGGCACCAAGGGGATGACTCCGGTCGTCCCCACCAAGGCCATGAACCTGCTGGAACGCAACCTGCACGATGACGGCGAGCTGGTTTCCGTCAACATCCGCGCCAATGACGCCCTCTTTCGCACCGAGCGGGCCATTATCTACACCCGCCTGGTGGAAGGACGCTTTCCGCCGTACCGCGATGCCTTCCCCAAGAAACAGGCCGTGAAGGTGCCGCTGGCCGTCCCGGCTTTCCTTGGCGCCGTCCGCCAGGCGGCCATCATGACCGACGACGAAAGCAAGCGGGTCACCTTCGCCTTCACCAAGGGGAAACTGACCCTCGAAGCGCGTGGGGCAAGCACGGGCCGATCGAAGGTGGAAATGCCACTGGAGTACGACGCCAAGCCGATCAGCATCGGCTTCGACCCGCAGTTCCTGACCGACATGCTGAAGGTGCTACCCACTGACGCCGAGCTTCTGCTGGAGCTGGTGGACGGTGCCAGCCCGGCGCTGTTCCGCCAGGGGGGCGACTATTCGTACCTGGTGATGCCGCTGACGTGAGCCCAGGATGTAGTCACCGTGGGGCGAGTCACGGGCGTTCGCCCTGTGGTGGCCACGCAGAGGACTCGGGATGAACGAACTCGCCTGGCTTGTCGGACACCGGTTCCAGTCACTCACGCGGCGTGATTTCGAGTGGATATTCGCGTTCGACAAGGATGTTAGCCTCGTTGTTGCTTGCCTATGGCGGCTTACCGAAGGCGGTCGAATACGGTTCACGAGTCAGGATGACGGACATCAGTTCGGGCTGTCCGCTCCCGTAGATGTAGCCCTCGAAGTCAACCGCCGCCTTGCGTTGGCATCGGTGGAAGCGGTTGAACTGCGACAGGGCATTCTCGACATTGAGCTCCAATTCAGCACAGGACACACTATGCAGGTCATTCCCGATTCCTCTGGATATGAGGCGTGGAACCTGTCACGCGGCGGCAAACAGTTTATCGCTGTGGGCGGAGGTGATCTGGCAGTTTTTGGCGAGGAACCAGTCGGTGGCTAACAGGGGCTATCCCCCCGTTAGCCTCGCCCGTGAGTCGTTGGTAGAGGTCAAACGATGGACCAACGCGGCCCTGAATCGCTTGGCGAAATCCTCAGCCGGCTCTTCACCGCGCGCGGCTGGGGTCGTCAGCAGGAGCGGCGGCGGCTGGAGGACGCTTGGGCCGCGGCCATGACGGCGTGCCGGCTGAAACCGGAGGATGCGACCGTCAACGCCCTGCGCCGGGGCGTGCTGGAGGTCGTCGTCGGTAGCCGGGTTCTTCTCCAAGAAATGGCGCATTTTCACAAACGGCAACTGCTGGAGCAACTGCGATGCCGGTTGCCGGGGACTACTGTGACCGACCTGCGCTTTCGCGCTGGTGTGGTCAAGGACCGTTGATTCTTTCCCGTTTAGCCGCGAGCTTCTGCGAGCGCTCGCAGAAGCTCGCGGCTAAACGGCTTACAAGGATGATCCCATGAACGAAACAGACATCGTCGCTCCAGATACCCAACAGACCTCGGAAAACCAGCACGCTGCGGAAGGAGGCGAGAAGTACACCGGGGAAAGCGTCCGCGTCCTCCAGAATGCCGATCACATCCGCGAGCGCCCCGGCATGTACATCGGCGACACCAGTGCCAAGGGACTGCACCACCTGGTCTACGAGCTGGTTCACAACAGCGTGGACGAGGCGCTGGCCGGCTACTGCAAGAACATCCACGCCATCATCCACCTCGACGGCAGCCTCAGCGTCGCGGACGATGGCCGCGGCATTCCGGTCGATCTGCACCCCAAGCTCCAGCGGCCGACGCTGGAGATTGTCTTGACCACGTTCGGCTCCGGCGCCAAGTTCGACAAGGGCATCTACAAGGTTTCCGCCGGCCTGCACGGCATCGGTGCCAAGGCCGTCACCGCCCTGAGCGAGTGGACCGAGGCCCGCGTCTACCGCGACGGCCGGGTCTACACCCAGGAGTACGAGCGCGGCCTGCCCAGCACCGAGGTGAAGGACATCGGCCCCGGCGGCAACCGGCACGGCACCACGATCCAGTTCATGCCCGACCCCGAGATCTTCAACGACGCCACCTTCGATTACGACACCCTGGAGCCGCGGCTGCGCGAGTTGGCCTTCCTCAACAAGGGGCTGGCCTTCCGCCTCACCGACGAACGCACCAGCAAGGACGAGGTTTTCAAATACGACGGCGGCATCCGCGAATTCGTCGAGTACCTCAACCGCTCCGAAGACGCGCTCCACAAGCCGATCTACATCGACAAGACCGTCAACCACGCCCGCGCCGACGGCAGCGAGGACCCGATCCGCGTAGAGGTCGCCTATCAGTACACGACCAGTGAAGAGGAGCGGGTCCGCTGCTACACCAACAACGCCTATAACCCGGTGGGCGGCACGCACCTGTCCGGCTTCCGGGCCGCCCTAACGCGCACGCTCAACTCCTACGGCAGCAAGGAGGGCTATTTCAAGAACGGCCTTTCGCCGATCGGCGAGGACTTCCGCGAGGGCATCACCGCCGTCGTCAGCGTGCAGCATCCCGATCCCCAGTTCGACGGGCAGAACAAGATCAAGCTCAACAACCCCGAGGTGGACGGCGTCGTCTCCGGCGTGGTGAGCGAACACCTCGCCCAGTACATGGAGGAGAACCCGAAGGACGCCCAGCGCGATCATGAAGAAGGTCGCCCTGGCCGCGGAGGCCCGCGAGGCGGCCAGCAAGGCCAAGAAGGCCCTGCGCGAGCGTAAGAGCATCCTCTCCGGCGGCGGCCTGCCCGGCAAGCTCATGGACTGCACCAGCCGCGATCCGGAGGAATCCGAGCTGTTCCTGGTCGAAGGGGACAGCGCCGGCGGCTCAGCCGAAGGCGGCCGCGACCGCATGCACCAGGCCATCCTGCCCCTGCGAGGCAAGCCGCTCAACGTGGAGAAGGCCGGCAAGGACCAGGCCCACCTGCTCAAGAACGAGGAGATCGCCAGCATCATCTCGGCCGTCGGCGTGGACATCGGCAACAGCGAGGATGTCAGCGGCCTGCGCTACAACAAGGTGGTCATCCTGACCGACGCCGACGTTGACGGCCAGCACATCCGCACTCTTTTGCTGACCCTGTTCTACCGCCAGATGTTCAAGCTGCTGGCCGAGGGGCACATTTACGTGGCCCGGCCGCCGCTCTACAAGGTCGAGCAGAAGAAAAAGGTCCGCTACGTCAACACCCAGGATGAGATCAACCGCGAGCTGATGGATCGTGGCCTGAGCGGCACCAAGCTCAACGTCCAGCCGGTGCCCGAGGCTCCGGGCCAGCCGGCGGTCGGCAATCCGGCCGTCGTCCAGGGCGACCGGCTGGCGGCCCTGCTGAAGGTCCTCGGCGACCTGGAACGTGAACTTCAGAAGCTGGAACGGCGCGGCCTTAACCTGGCGACTTTCCTGGGGCGGTTGGGACGTCAAGGGCTGCCCGGCCTGCGCGTCGTGCTGATGGCGGAGGAACACTGGTTCCACAGCATGGGCGAGGTCGAGGAATTCCGGCGAGCGGCGGCCGCACGCCTGGGCCGAGAACTTGTCCTGGCCGAGCCGGGGCAGCCGCCGGCCAACGGCAACGGTCATGCCGCGATGGTCTCCGTGCAGGAACTGCACGAGGTGAAGGCAATCAACCGCGGGCTGGAACGGCTGCGCGATTTTGGCCTGGCCGCCGCCGACCTGGTCGATGCCCGCGCGCGTCGCCGGCCGCGAACCGCCGGTCCGCTTCATCCTGGAGAATGGCGATAGCCGAAAGGCCCTCGCTCATCTCCGCAAGCTGACGCCGGAAGTCCGCAGCCAGGGGGAGAAGGGCGTCACTATCAAGCGCTTCAAGGGGCTGGGCGAAATGGACGCCGAGGAGCTGTGGGAGACGACCCTGGACCCCGCCAAGCGCACCCTGCTGCAAGTCCAGCTCGAAGACGCCCTGAAGGCCGAGGAGATGTTCCGCATCCTGATGGGAGACAAGGTCGAACCGCGCCGGGAGTTCATCCAGAAGCATGCGCTGGAGGTCAAGGACATCGACTATCACGGGGCGTAAGAGAGAACTGAGGTATCCCAAATGCCCAGTCCATTCCCAGGCATGGACCCGTATCTCGAAGCCCACTGGGGCGACGTGCATACCCGACTCATCGTCTATGCGTGCGATCAGCTGCGCGAGCACCTCCCGGGCGACCTGTTGGCCCGGGTTGAGGAGCGGGTCTTCGTCGAGCCGAGCGAGGGGCAGGAACGGTTGCTGGTGCCGGACGTGCGCGTGGTGGAGCGACGCGGCGAGAAACCTAAACCCACTCCATCAAACAGCACCGTGACCCTGGCTCAGCCGTACATCGTGAGACTCTCCGACCCGTTCACGGAGGGGTTCATCGAAATCCGCGAGCGCGGTCCGGACCGGCGGTTGGTCACGGTCATTGAAGTCCTGAGCCTGACGAACAAGGCGCCGGGGGAAGGTCGGCAAAAGTTCAAGCAGAAGCAGCAAGAACTCCGGGACGCTGGCGTCAGCCTGGTCGAGATCGACCTCCTGCGAGACGGCAGCCGAATGTTGCCGATGGCCGTAGAGTACCTGCCCGTCGAATACCGCACTCCTTATGGCATTGTGGTACGCCGCGGCTGGAAGCCCGTGGATGTAGAGATCTACCGCCTGCCGCTTCGCGAAGGCCTGCCGGTCTTCGGCATTCCCTTACGCGAGACCGACGCCGACGCGCCGCTCGATTTGCAGGCGCTCATCGAGCAGTGCTATCGCAACGGCAATTATGACAGCGACATCGACTACAATCGCGATCCCGATCCGCCGCTGGACAAGGCCGACGCCCGCTGGGCCGACCGCTTGCTGAAGCAGACCGGACGGCGCATGGGGAAGCAGCGGCAGAAGAGACGGACGTAATCCTTCCCCTCCCCCTAGCGCTCCCCCTTCCCATCGTCACCCGTGCTCGCGGGAGTCCGCAGCAGCCGTTCGCGCAGCCCCTCTTCCTCAACGGTCTTGGCGCGCGGCTTGAGTAGGTCGCTGCGCGTCACGATGCCAATCACCTGGGTCGGCTGATCGGGGGCAACGATCGGCAGTCGGCCCACGCCGTTCTCGGCCATGCGTTCCGCCGCCGTCCGGCACGATTCCCACGGATAAGCCGTGATCGGCGCGCGGTGAATCAAATCGTAGGCGATGATCGGCTCCAGCCCGGCGGCAGGTGGGGCATTACCGTCGGCCAAAGCGGCAGCGATCCAGTCCTCCAAAAGGTTGGCGCGCGTCACGACGCCGAGGAGCCGGCCGGCCTCGTCCACCACCGGGTAGGCCTGGTGCGGCCGTTGGCCCGTCCCCAGGAAGTAACGCCGCAGGAGCTGTCCGACCGGCAGCGACGCCGGCACCGTCACCACCTCCCGGGTCATCACGTCTTCGATGCTAAGCAGTTCCAGGGGATCGACGCTGTACTCGCGGCTGACGTGATAGCCACGCCGAACGACCTTCTCCGTCAGGATCGAACGCTTCATTACCAGTACCGTGAAGGCGTGTGCCACCACCGAGGCGATCAGCAGCGCCGGCAGGGCATTGATATCGTGCGTCAATTCCAGCGCGAACAGGGTGCCGGTCAAGGGCGAGCGCATGGTCCCGCCCATGACGGCAGCCATGCTCACCAGCGGCCAGAGCGTGTGGTCGCCGCCAGGCAGGAAGTGGGCCTCGACCGCCCCGAGCGCTCCGCCCATGATGAGCAAGGGGGCCAGCACGCCACCGGATGTGCCCGAGCCAAGCGACGTGGACCAGATCCAGCACTTGACCAGCATCAACGGCACCAGGGCAGCCAGGGCGATATTACCTTTAAGAAGATCGGCAATGACGTCATAACCGACGCCCAGGGCGCGGGGCTGGCACCAGCCACCGAAGCCGACCACCAGCCCGCCCAGGACCGGCCACCACATCCAGTGGATTGGCAGGCGCAAGAACAGGTCTTCCCAGGCGTAGACGGCCAGGGTCAGGCCCAGGGCCATCAGGCCGGCGAGCAGGCCGACGCCGCCCGACGACAGCAGCGCCTCCAGCGGCAAGCGGCCGTGGGGGACGACCGGGAAGAGCGGGCCGGGGCCGAGCAGATAGGGCCGCAGCAGCGCGGCGACGGCACTGGCCAGGGCCACGGGGATGAGGCTGCGCGGCTTCCATTCGAACAGGAGCAGTTCGACGGCCAGCAGCACGGCGGCGACCGGCGTGCTAAATGTCGCTGCCATGCCACCCGCGGCTCCGGCCACCAACAGCGTCTTCCGCTCCGCCGCCGTCAGATGGAACGCCTGCGCGATGATCGACCCGAATGCGCCGCCGGTCATGATGATCGGCCCTTCGGCCCCGAACGGACCGCCTGAGCCGATGGAGATGGCCGACGACAGCGGTTTGAGCAGTGCGACCTTCGGCGACATGCGGCTGCGGCCGATGAGGATGGCCTCGATCGCCTCGGGGATGCCATGCCCGCGAATCCGCTCCGAGCCGTAGCGCGCCAGTAACCCGACAACCAGCCCGCCCAGCGCCGGGACGAAGATCATCGGCCAGCCAAGCGTACTCTTGGCCGGCGACAGGCCGTCCAGCACAAGGAGCCGGCCGGGATGGTGGAACAGGTTGTCGAAGAACTCCGCGGGGAAGTAGCACAGCTGGGTGAACAGCGCAATCAGCCAGAGGAGCGCGACGGCCACGAAGGCACAAAGAGCGCCAATGACGATCGCCAGCATCGCAATCCACAGCAGCCGTGCACCGGCTGTGAAATCTCCCTTGTTTACCATGTCGAACGGACCCTTCCTTGCTGGATGAGAGGGGGACAGCCCGGCCCCGGGCAACCCGCCAACCAAGGGCTCAACAAGAGGAAAGCAACCGCCATGCCGCCACGATCGGCGCCAGGGCCGGAACGAATGGGTATCAGCGGAGCAGGGTGCACAAATCGTAGATGAGTGGCGGAGAAAGGACGGAAGCGGCAGTCACGAACGGCTCAGAGCGGTAGAGTGGCAGCGCTGAGAGCAACACCATCCCACCCTCGATGCCAGATGCGCCTCGCCACCGCTCCTCCTCGCGTTCTTCGACCACGGCATGCGGCCGGTCGCGCTCAGGCTGGGCCGGCGCCGGGGGAGTTCCCTGGTCGCCCAATTTGCGGCTAACGCGCCGGTCACCATTTGCGGGACCGTGTGTGCGTTCCACGCATAGATTGGCGGCGAGGATCAAAAGGATTGCAAGGAGAAGCAGCATACGGACGATCGAGACAGTGAGCGGGCGACCCTGTCCGCTTATCATACGAATCTTGGCGCTCCTCGCAACGTGGACTGCCGGCAGTCCGAGGTCAAATCCCCAGGTTGGCCAGAATATCCAACAGCTGCCGAGCCAAACTGGCGGCGAACGGGGCCTTCACCTCCGCGGCCAGGATCGCCTCTTGCAAACGGTGACGCGTGGCGGCCAGCGGGGCCTCTTCTTGCCGGTGCAGCGCCTGGATGAGCTGGCTGCTCAGCTGTGCCAGCTGCATTTCTTCGGCCGACGGCACCGGCGATGTGCCGAGGGCCTTGGCCAACTCGTCCGCCAGTGCGGCCAGCGAAGCTCGCTCCTGGGGCCCGAGATGCTTCGCGTCGCGCAGCAACCGGGCGACCTCGTGCAGCCGGGCCGGGACAGCCGAGGCACTGGCCGGGCCGCCCTGGAGTTCTTCGGGCATGGCGCGACTCCTGGAAGAGGTGCAGATCCTGCCAACTATTGTAGTGCTCTGGCCCACGCTTGCCGACCGGCCCGCCAGATGGCCTGGGACGGATTTCCGTGCGCGGGTAAAATAGAGAATGGAAGGATCCCGGCGAGTGGCGCCGTTTCTAATCCGCGCTTTTCTAAGAAGCTGCCATGTCCTCGCGCTCGGAAGCCCCATCGGTGCTGTTTACCTTGTTGCCCGGCCCCGGGCGGAAGCGGACGGCCAATCTTTATGGCTACCGTTTGACTTATCGCAATCCGGACCCCGAGGCCGTCGGCTGCGTCTGCCTGTGGGAGGTGAGCGGCGGCCGGCTGCCGTACCAGCTTGCGCTGGAGCGCGTTGCACCGGGGGTCCTGCGGTTACAGTGTACCTGCGCGGATGCCGTTTTCCGGGGGGAGAGCACGGGACGCCTTTGCAAGCACGTCCGCGGCCTGATGCAGTTCGGCACGCCCGGCCCGGAACCGACCGAGCGGCCCCTGGGCCTGGGGGCCTGAGCCGACACCGTCATTCCTTCTCGCACGGGGCCAGTCGCTCCTCTATTCCGGCCAGATCTCGATCTCCGTGAGCCCGCTGCGTGCCTGACCCTTGTGCGTGAACACGACTCGCACCTTCGCGGCCTGGACCTGCGGGAACGTGACCGTGTTCCGCGCGCCGCCGGCCGGCGCTTCGGGTGACTTCTTCTGCCGGGGCACATCCCGCCAGTCCGAGCCCTCCCAGGATTGCACGGTGTACCTGTCCGGCGCCTGCACCCCGCCGCCGTCATCATAGATGTACAATTCCACCCGGCCGACACCGTTCTTCGCGCCGAAATCGATCTCGAGCCAATCACTGGCATGGGGCGACTCGTAGCTGGTCCAGCGGTTCCGCGGCGCTGGTTTCAGGACGATGACCCCGTCGTTCACCTCTTCCACCTTGTCGAAACGCGAGGTGAACGACGCCGACGCCTTCGGAAACTCCGTTCCCTTCTCATTCAGAGCCAGGTTCCCGGCCGGCGACGGGGCGGGCTTGAAGGGCGGCTGGTCGTCGCTCCAGGCCTCGAACTCGGTCAGGCCGGTGACGCCGTTCTTCGCGTGGGTGAAGACGACTCGGACCTTTTCCGTCTCCAGCGGCTGAACGGCCCCTTTCTCATTGAGGAACAGGACGCTGTTGGCCCGGCGGCCGGCTGGTTTCCTCGGGTAGCGTCTCCCCGCGCCAGCGCGATCCATGCCTTGCCGTCCCAGTATTCGATCGCGAATTGCTCCGGCGGCACCACGCCCTGGCCGTCGTCGAGAAAGTAGAGTCTGACTTCCTTGATGCGGCGCTTTATGCCGAAGTCGATGGTAAGCCAGTCCTTAGCGTTCTTCGTTCCTTCGCAAGTCCAGCGGTTCGGCGGCGACAGGTGATACCAGTAGTTGCCGTCGTTGACGTTGTGGGCCGGCGTCTTCGGATTGCTGTACGAGACGCTGACGTGCGGGAAGTAGCGGCCGTCGTTACTGACCGCGTAGTTGACCGTGTAATTGACCGGGTCAATGGACTCGAAACGATCGCGCGGCGGCAACTTCGCCGTCAGCCGTTCGAGCCGGCCCGAGCTAGCGATGTTTTCCCCGCCAGCGAGAATGTGCAGGCCGGCGCCCTTTCCGTAGCGCTTGCCGCTTTTGTCCCAGAGGATCGTCACGCGGCGGCCGCGATAGTTGACCTGATCCAGGGCGAAGTACTCCCAGCCGTCCGGAGCCAGCGGGTTCACCTCGATCGTGTCGTCGTCGCGCGGGTGCAGGCCGACCAGGCCCGTGATGATCAAATCGCAGTAACCGGAGTGGAAGTAGTGCTCGCTGTGGTTGTACGAATCGTGCCCTTCCCAGGAGCCGGTGTCCGGGTGACACGCCTCGGCGATGTACGGCTTGCCGTTCTTGCGGTGCGTCGCCGCGTAGACCTTGAGCAGCTTGAGATAATCCGCCCTGGTGACAACGTCCTGCTTGTAGTTATTAAGGAGGTTCGCCAGCGCCTGAAGGGTCTGCGTGGTGGCGTAGGGCCACGACTGGCCGCTCCACCAGCAGCAGGTCTTCGAGAGATGGAAGAGCGGATCGCCGCGCTCCACCGTCGTCGGTCCGTGCACCGCGAAGAAGTATTTCGGGTCCATGAGATACTGCCAGGCGGCTTCGTAACTCGCGTCGGGCAGGTTGAATTGCCACGGGACAAAGCCGATCTCTTCTCGGCCGTGTTCGTCGCCGGCAAACTGACCCGTCTGGTAGATCAATGCTCCCGCTTTCACGGTGTGCCCGTCCCGGCTTTCATCCTGCTTCGCCAGGTGCAGGAAAAACTGTCGTTTCGGGTCCCAGAGCTTCTTCTGGAGGTTCTCCTTGAGTGCGGCGGCCTTTGCGGTGTACTGCTTCTCGGTCTCGGTGTCGCCCGCGAGCTTCGCCACCTTCGCAATCGCCAGAGCATCGGCCCAGAGGTAAGCGTTAAGCGTCGGCCGATAGCCGGGAGCGCCGCGGACGAGGTCCTTCGTCTGCCGGCTGTTGATGTTGAACTCCATGCCGTCGTCGTGACCCGTCTGCCAGAACAGGCCGATGCCCTCGACGAAATGCTCCTTTTCCCACCCTTCGTAATTCTTCTTCAGGTCCGGCAGCAGCCCCTTGATGAAACTGTCATCGGGATGGACGCGATGGGCGGCCCAGACGGCGTCGGCCAGCCAGGTACTGTAGCGGCGCGGCTGGGCCCCAGGGGTGCGGAACCAGTAGCGGGCGTAATCGCGAGCGTAGCGGGGATGCTTCAGCCAGCGCACCTCGTAGAGCTGGTGGCCGGCGGGGCAGCTGATCGAGCCGTAAGCGCCGGACCAGAACGGTCGATCGATGAACTCGGTGAAGGAATAGCCGCTGTCTGGTGAGCCGTAGGCGAGGTGCTTGGTGACTAATTCCCATCGGTAATAATAGGTCGTCTGAATGTCCGGGTCGGGACATTCGAAGAAGGGGATGTTGGACTTGTACCAGTCCCAATCGCGATTGTCCCAGAAGGTCTGGGCGTCGAGGAGTTTCTGCTGGTCGAGGACCTGGGCCGGGGCGGCTGCGACAAGCGCCAACAGCGCCGCGAGTGCGATGTGAAAGCGCATGGGGTGATCCGGGGAATGATGAGTCCGACCGCTCCCTTGCGGTCGCGGCTCAACCTGGGTCGCGTCACTTCTCCGTGGCGTGGTCGATGGGCCTGACGCCTTTCTTGTGGC
Source organism: uncultured Planctomycetota bacterium (assembly GCA_963827935.1). Taxonomy (GTDB): domain Bacteria; phylum Planctomycetota; class Planctomycetia; order Gemmatales; family Gemmataceae; genus DATFNV01. The sequence continues at coordinate 785,056 of CAWHCN010000013.1, forward strand.
CGCCGCCAGCGAATCGGGTTGGCTCGAACTTGCCGACGAGGTCCACGTTCGTTTTCTCGGGGATTTTGTCCTCCAGGCCGGCCGCCCAGAAGCAGGCGTTGACGAGCAGCCGCCGCGTCCCCTCGGTTGCGAAGTCGGTGGCCGCCCCGATCGTGCTGCAAAAGGCCCGGCCGGTCTTGCCCGGCTTGACCGAGTAATTCCTGGTCCAGGCGATGGGCATCATCGGGTCGTTCTTCTTACCCTCGAGCGGCGGATCGTCGAACTTCATGCCCTTCAGCACTTGCCCGAGCACCAGCGGCGTGCTTTCGCTCCCCAGGTGCGCCTCGTATACGTCGGTCGGACCCCAGATGTCGCCGTCCTTGATGCCGCGCAGAATGGGATGATTCTCCTCGCCCTTGGCGATGATGCCGCGTGTGCTCTGCGAGCCGTGGCCGCCCCAGTGGTTCACCCAGGTTTCGCCGAGGACCTGCCGCCCGAAACCGCCGGGAAAGCTCTTGTCGCCGCCGGCCGACCAGCGCGCGTATTTCCCGCCAGTGAGGAAAGCGTGCGTCGCCGTGCGGATGCCGACCACCGGCTTGCCGGCTTCCAGGTAATCCACGATGTGCTTCATCTGCGGGTCGGGCAGGGCGCGGTAGCGGGTGAAGATCACCATCAGGTCGGCGTTCTGGAGAGTCTTCAGACCGGGAATGTTATAGTTGACGCCGGGGTCGATGGTGCCGTCGTCCGGGTCGATGGCAAACAGCACGGTGCACTTGAAGCCGTGCCGTTTGGCCAGGATCTTGGCGAGTTGCGGCAGCGTCTCCTCGGAGCGGTATTCCTCATCGCCGCTGACCAGGACGATGTGCTTCCCCTTGCCGGGGCCGTCGCCGCCGGGGTAGACGACCCAGGGATGGTCGGCGGCGCGGGTGCCAACACTCGTCAGGGCCAGTGTGGCGAATGCGAGGAGAAGACGAGTCGCGTTCACGAGATTACCTCTGAGTGCGGATGTTCACTCGGTCGAGTCAGGGTGAGGGCTGCGCAGTGTCAGGAGCCCTCAGGTCCGACTGGGTCGTGGTCGATGCGGGCCGTTATGCGGCACCTCTCCGTCCCTTCGAGGGAGGGATCGTTGCCAGAACGGCCGGATCTGTTATGGCCTCGCAAACGAAATCCATTTCCATGTCCGCCTCGAACAGCAGGTCTGGACCGCGCGTGCGGGCCAGTTTCGCCAGTTCCTCCGGGTCGGTGATCGCTTCACAGGTGAATTCCTGAAGGTCATCTACCTCGAAGCTCGTGACCGGTTGCTCGGAGCGATCGGGTATGTTCGGGGTCATGAGGTCCTCCTACGGATATGGAGGGGTTGTTTGGCCAGCACACGTCCATTATAGCGGAACTCCACCTCATAGAGCCCCACAGCAGGGAAGGGGCAGTTCGACATGCGAAACGAGAAGCCTCACTGTTGCCAGCGGGTTCGTCCCGAAAGTTATTGTCTGGGGCTCGCTCACGATCACGGGCCGCCCACTGTCGGCATCGACGATCACGATCTGGGCGGAACCGGTACCTCGCCCCCCGGTGAGGGCGAGATACACAGTCATCTCTCGAAGCCGCATCGGAAATGTCGCATCGTCAGTTACGGCGATGGCGTTGATCAATCCGAACAGATTGACCTTCTTCGGCTTCGTCGGATCGGCGCCCATGCGGTCGCACAACACCATCAGCCGGACTACAGGGTCAGTTGCTGCCGCCACGTTGCACCTCTCGCGTTACGCGATGATCTGCTTGATCGGCTCGGCCCCCTCGACGCCGACGAGCTTCTGGTGGAGGCCGCCGTAGAAGTACGACAGCTCGTTGGGGTCGAGGCCGAGCTGGTGCAGGATCGTAGCATGCAGGTTCTTGACGTGGAAGCGGTCCTCGACGGCGGCGCTGCCCAGCTCGTCGGTCGCGCCGACGCTGGTGCCGCCCTTGATGCCGCCGCCGGCCATCCACATCGTGAAGCCGTAGGAGTTGTGGTCGCGGCCGGTCCCCTTGGCGTATTCCGCGGTCGGCTGGCGGCCGAACTCGCCGCCCCAGACGACCAGCGTCTGATCGAGCAGCCCGCGCCGCTTCAGGTCCTTGAGCAGGCCGGCGATCGGCTGGTCGGTGTTGCCGGCGTGCTTGCGTGTGGTTGGTGACCATGTCGGTGTGGGCGTCCCAGTTGTCGTCGTTGTGGGCGCCGCCGGAGTAGATCTGGATGAAGCGCACGCCGCGCTCGACCAGCCGCCGGGCGAGCAGGCACTTGCGGCCGAAGTCGGCCGTGCGCGGCTGGTCGATGCCGTAGAGTGCCAGCGTCTCCGGCGATTCCCTGGCGAAATCGACCGCCTCCGGCGCGTGCTGCTGCATCTTGAACGCCAGCTCGTAGCTGGCGATCCGGGCGGCCAGCTCGGAGTTGTCGGCGCGTGACGCGAGGTGGTCCTCGTTCTTCTCGCGCAGCCGGTCGAGCAGTCGCGCTGTGCCTCGCGCGTCGATCCCCGGCGGCAAGGCGAGGTCGTGGATCGGCGTGCCGTCGGCGCGGAGCACCGTCGCCTGGTAGGCGGCCGGCATGTAGCCGCTCGACCAGTTCTTCGGCCCGCTGATCGGCCCGCCGGTCTTGTCGAGCATCACCACGAAGCCCGGCAGGTTCTCGTTCTCGCTGCCCAGGCCGTAGGTGACCCACGTGCCCAGGCAGGGATGTCCGCTGAGGAGCCGGCCCGAGTTCATCATCAGCATGGCCGAGCCGTGGATCGGCGACTCGGCGTACATCGAGTGGATGAAGGCGATGTCGTCGACGCAGGTGGCCAGGTGCGGGAACAGGTCGCGAGACCCACTTGCCGCACTGGCCGTACTGCTGGAACTTCCACTTGGGCCCGACGACCCGTCCCTCGTTCTTCTTGCCGCCGCGGCCGAACGTCTTGACCGCGATCGTCTTGCCGTCGAGCGGATAGAGCTTCGGCTTGTAGTCGAAGGTGTCGACGTGGCTCGGGCCGCCGTACATGAACAGGAAGATGACGCTCTTGGCCTTGGCCGGCGAAGTGGCGGCTTCTTCGGAGCCAGCGGGTTGACGAACGGCGTCTGCGCCGTCGGCCGCGACGGCCTGCGGTCGAAGAAGCCGTCGGCCGCGAGCAGGCCGGTCAGGGCGACGGAGCCGAAGCCGCCGCCGATTTCCCAGAGGAACTCGCGGCGGGTGCGGCCGCAGAACTGGCCGGGCGTGCGCGTGTCGGTCATCGGTCGATCCCTCAGAATAGAACGCAGAGGAACACGGATTTGGCGGATCAGCGCGGATCGAATCAGCGAAAATCCGCCACATCCGCGTCCTCCGCGTTCATCAATCGAGATACAGGAACGCGTTGGCGTTCAGCGCCAGCAGGCAGTACTGCGTCAGCGCCGCCAACTCGGTCGAGCCCGTGCTTCATCTGCATGTCCCTGACGAATGCGACGTCCTTCCTCACCTCGTCCGGTCGGGCTGTCGGCCGGTCGTGAGCCGGATGGCGCGGCGGACCTGGCCGCCAGGTCGCCGGGCGCTTCCTGTCTGCAAGCGATCGGCGAAGGCGGCGGCCTGCTCGTTGGTGAACTCGCCGTTGAGCATCCCGAGCGCCTGCGTCGGCACGGTCGTGGTGTAGCGGACCGGGCAACTGGAGTCGGTGTCGGCCGCGTCGTGCTGCGCCAGGATCGGCACCAGGAGCGAGCGCTTGACGTGGACGTAGACGCTGCGCCGGGCCGCCTCGTCCGGCGGCGAGTGGCCCCAGCCCTGGCCGGGCACCGACTGGCCGGCCAGGACCTCGCGCGGGATCGGCGGATAGACGCTCGGCCCGCCGGCCTTGAGGTTCAGCGTGCCGCTGACCGCCAGGATCGAGTCGCGCACCTCCTCGGCGGTCAGCCGGCGCATGGGGAAGCGCCAAACCAGTGAGTTCGCCGGGTCGAGCTTCAGCCCTTCAGCATCGGCCTTCGCGACGACATCCGGTAGGCATGAGAGTCACGATCAGCCGGTGCATCCGCTTGACCTGCCAGCCGCCGTCCACGAACTCGGCGGCCAGCCAGTCGAGCAGCTCGGGATGCGTCGGCGGTTCGCCCAGCTTGCCGAAGTCGTTGGGCGTCGGCACGATGCCGCGGCCGAAGTGGTACTGCCAGAGCCGGTTGGCCATCACGCGGGCCGTCCGCGGGTTGTCCTTCGAGGCGATCCAGTCGGCCAGGACCGTGCGCCGACCGCTCGATTTCGCCCCTTTGTCCGGCTTCGGGATCGCCGGGGCAGGGAACCCCAGCACCTCAGGCACGCCGGGCTCGACCTTCGTTCCCGGCTGTCGGGTTGCCGCGGACCAGCACGAAGGCATCTGGCGGGTTGACCGGGCCGTGGTTGACCGACAGCGCCATGAGGCGCGCGGCCCGGCCCGGGGGCGAAATGTCCGTGACGGCCACCGCGGAGCGCGGGTCCTGGTTGTTGTCGTAGCGCGTCACGTCCTGAAGAAGGCGAGCAGCCGGTAGTAATCGGCCTGCGGGATCGGGTCACCTTGTGGTCGTGGCAGCGGGCGCAGTTGATCGACATGCCGAGAAAGACCTGGCCGGTCGTCGGAGATGATGCCGTCGAGCCCGTCGTAGCGGGCCAGGAGGGGGTCGGCCGGCTCGTCGTCCCAGATGCCCAGGCGGTAGTAGCCGGTGGCGATCACCGCGTCGGGGTTGTAGCCGGGCGATCTCGTCGCCGGCGAGCTGCTCGCGGATGAACTGGTCGTACGGCTTGTCGTCGTTGAAGCTCTGATGACGTAGTCGCGGATACCGCCAGGCGAACGGCTTGGCCAGTCGCGCTCGTAGCCGTTGGTCTCGGCGTAGCGGACCAGGTCGAGCCAGTGCCGGCCCCACTTCTCGCCGTAGTGCGGCGAATCGAGCAGCCGGTCGACCAGCTTCTCGTAGGCGTCCGGCGCCCGGTCGGTGACGAAGGCGTCGACCTCTTCCGGCGTCGGCGGCAGGCCGGTCAGGTCGTAGTAGACCCGCCGGATCAGGGCGACGCGGTCGGCCGGAGCTGCGGGCTTCAGCCCCTTCGCCTCGAGCCTGGCCAGCAGGAAGGCGTCGATGGGATTGCGGACCCAGGCCCGATTCTTGACCGCCGGCACCTCGGGCCGCTTGACCGGCTTGTAGCACCAGTAATTCCTCGCCGCGTCATTGATGACGATGCCTTTCGGCTCCTCCGGGACGATTTCGCTCTTGCCGGGCGTCCAGGGCAGCCCCATCTGGATCCACTTCGCCAGTGTCTCGATGTCCTTGCCTGCAAGCTTTCCCTTGACGGGCATGCCCTCGACACCGGCCGGCAGCCGGCTGGCGTCCTGCTTGACCGCGGCGATCAGCAGGCTGTCGGCGGGCTTGCCGGGGACGGCGGCGGGCCCGTTTTCGCCCCCCTTGAGAACGCCGTCGCGGGTGCTGAGGCGCAGGCTGCCGCGCACCTTGGCGCCGCCGTGGCACTTGATGCAGTTGGCCTGCAGGATCGGCTGCACGTCCTTCTCGAAAAAGGCGACCTCTTCAGGGGTGAAATGCGTTTCGGAAACGGTTTTCGCGCCGGGCGGAGCGGCGCGGAGCAGGAGCGACACGACCGCCAGGCCCATGACGGCGACGAGGCTTCGGGACAGGAGGGATCGGGGCATGCTGACTTTCTCGCACTCGGCGGAGAGCGGGCGGGCGCAGGCGGCGGGTTGTTCCCTATGATATTCGCTGGACCGGGGAGTGTGCCAGCCCCATCCGTGCATTTGCCCGACGGAGGCGATCCATGAACGTGACCTGGCGTGGCGTGTTCCCCGCGGCGACAACGCAGTTCCACACGGCCGGCTCGCTTGACCTGCCCGGCACGGTGCAGCACATCGACGCCATGATGTGGGCCGGCATCCACGGCCTCATTGCCCTGGGGACCGTCGGCGAGAACTGCTCGCTGGAGTACGGCGAGAAGCTGGAAGTCTTGCGGGCCGTGGTGAAACAGGTCGACGGCCGCATCCCCGTGCTCTCCGGCGTGGCCGAGTACACGACGCCCCTGGCCTGCCGATTCGCCGCCGACGCCCGCAAGGCAGGCGTCAACGGCCTCATGGTGCTGCCGCCCCTGGTCTACAAGACCGACCCGCGCGAGACGATCGCCCACTACCGGGCCGTGGCGAAGGCGACCGACCTGCCGATCATGGTCTACAACAACCCGATCTCGTACGGGGTAGACATCACACCGCCGATGTTCGCAGAGCTGGCCGACGAGCCGCACATCGTCGCCATCAAGGAATCGTCGGAGAACGTCCGCCGCATCACCGACCTGAAAAACCTGTGCGGCGACCGCTACATCCTGTTCTGCGGCGTGGACGACCTGTTCCTCGAAGCGGCCATGCTCGGCGCCGTCGGCTGGGTCGCGGGCCTGGTGAACGCGTTCCCGGAGGAGACGGTGCGCCTCTACGAGCTGGCGGCCGCGAGCAAGTACGACGAGGCGGTGAAACTCTACCGCTGGTTTACCCCGCTGTTGCACCTGGACACGCACGTGAAGCTAGTGCAGTACATCAAGCTGGCCGCGGCCGAGGTGGGGCATGGTACGGAGGTGACGCGAGCGCCGCGGCTGCCGTTGGTGGGGAAGGAACGCGAGGAGGTGCTGGCGGTTGTACGGAAGGCGATGGCGACGCGGGGGAAGTAGACGGCGCTCCGGCCCTCGCCGCTACGCCAGGATCTGATCGTACTCGCTGTGATGCCCGATCCAGAACCAAACCAGCCCCTCGGCTCGCTCCCGCGCCAACGCGCGATAGTGAAGCCCGACCCGAACGGCCCAGAAGGCCCCCACCTTCTTGAATCGCAAGGACGGGTGCCTCGGATCCTGCTTTAGCAATTGGAATTTGTTGTCGGCCAAGTCCCGGATTTCATCAGGCAAGTGCCGATAGTGATACCAGAAATCCGGAGTGGCGAAGTGGTTCATAGCGGCGTACAGCGCCCGGCCTCGAAATCGGCATCGGCTCGGCGCCCGGCCTTGTCCAAACGACCGGCCTTGATGTCTTCCTCAATCTGCCGGTCCCACTGGTCGGCGAGGAATTCCTCCAGCCATTGCGAAAGCGCCACCACGTCATCGGGCGGGAGTGTCGCAATGGCTGTCTCGATGTCTTGTAAGCTCATAACAAATTCCCATTGCACGCGGCAGACACGCCTTGTGCCTCATGTGGGCAGCAGTTCAATATAAGAATACCATATCCACGATGACACGAGGAATGGCATTGGTCGCGTCCGAAACGCATAAAGGGCGACTATGTCCGATCCGACCCGTGTAAGGATCATCGACTCCCACACCGCCGGCGAGCCGACGCGCGTCATCATCTCCGGCGCTCCCGACCTCGGCTGTGGCTCCCTGGCCGAACGCCGCACCGTCTTCCGCGAGCGCTTCGATCCCTTCCGTTCCGCCGTCGTCAACGAGCCGCGCGGTTCCGACGTGATGGTCGGCGCCCTCCTCTGCGAGCCGGCCGATCCGTCCTGCGTCGCCGGTGTCATCTTCTTCAACAACGTCGGCACCATCCACATGTGCGGCCACGGCACCATTGGGGTCGCCGTCAGCCTGGCCCATCTCGGCCGTATCGGTCCCGGAAAATACCGGCTGGAAACGCCCGTCGGCGTCGTCGCCTTCGAGAATCACGGCGATCATCGCGTCACCGCCGAGAATGTCCCCAGCTACCGCCATGCGAAAGGTGTCACCATCGATGTCGCCGGCCACGGCCCAGTCACCGGCGATGTCGCCTGGGGCGGCAACTGGTTCTTTCTTGTCAACGACCACGGCCAGGAGCTGGACCTTCGCCATGTCGAGCGCCTCACCGAGTTCACGGGACGCATCCGCCAGGCGCTCGAACGCCAGGGGATCACCGGTAGCGAAGGGGCCGAGATCGATCATGTCGAGCTGTTCGGTCCGCCACGCGATCCCCACAATCACGGCCGCAACTTCGTCCTCTGCCCCGGCAAGGCGTACGACCGTTCGCCGTGCGGCACCGGCACCAGCGCCAAGCTCGCCTGCCTCTTCGCGGACGGTAAGATCAGGGAAGGCAACGTCTGGCGCCAGGAGAGCATCATCGGAAGCGTCTTCGAGGGATCGGTTCGCCGCGACGGCGATCGCGTCATCCCACGGATCACCGGCTCGGCCTACGTCACCGCCGAGGCGACGCTGCTGCTCGATCCGGACGACCCATTCTGCATGGGAATTCGGCAATGACCGGTCACGTGGTTGTCGTGGGCGGCGGGGTCATCGGAGCGGCCTGTGCCTATTACCTCTCGAAGGCCGGCTGGTCCGTGACCATTCTCGACCGCGGCGACTTCGGCAAGGGTTGCTCGCACGGCAACTGCGGCTTCGTCTGCCCCAGCCACGTCCTGCCGCTCGCAGTCCCCGGCGCGATCCGCGCGGCGCTCAAGGCCATCGTCAGCCGGGACGCTCCGTTCTCAATCAAGCCGCGACTCGATCCCGCACTCTGGGGCTGGCTGATCCGCTTCGCCCGGCGCTGCAATGTCCGCGACATGATGGAGGCCGGCCGGGCCCTGCAAGCGCTCTTGAATTCCTCACGCGCGCTCTACGACCAGCTCATGAAGGAAGAGGCGTTCGATTGCGACTGGGAGACACGCGGCCTGCTCGTCGTCTTCCTGCACCGTGAAGCGATGGAACATCACGCCGAATCCGATCGGCTGCTCCGGGAGTCGTTCAACATGGGGGCCGAGCGCTACGATGGCGACCGGCTCAATGAGCTGGAACCGGCGCTGAAGCCCGGCCTCGCCGGCGGCTGGCTGTACAAGAGCGATGCCCATTTGCGACCCGACAAGTTGATGTCGTCCTGGCGGCGCAGTCCTCGAATCGCGTGGCGTTACGGTTCGCGAGCGCTGCGCGATGACCGGCCTCGCCGTGGAAAACGGCAAGGCTCGGGCCGTTGTCACGGAGCAGGGCGAGATCGCTGCGCATGCGTTCGTCGTTGCGACCGGGGCCTGGACGCCGCTGCTGGGCGAGCACCTCGGCTGCCGCGTGCCGATCCAGCCGGGGAAGGGATACTCGATCACCATGCCACGGCCGGCGAAATGCCCGAGTATTCCGCTCATCTTTGATGAACATCGCGTCGCCGTGACGCCGTGGGCTTCCGGATACCGCCTCGGGTCCACGATGGAGTTCGCCGGGTATGACACCTCGCTCAGCCGCAAGCGGCTGGACTTGCTGCGCGAAGGGGCGAAACCGTACCTGCACGAACCCTATTGCGATCCGGTGCTGGAGGAGTGGTACGGCTGGCGGCCGATGACCAGCGATAGCAAGCCGATCATCGACCGCAGCCCTGCACTGCCCAACGTGCTGATTGCCGCGGGGCATAACATGATCGGCGTGGCGACGGCCACGGCGACGGGGAAGCTGGTGGCCGAAATGCTGAGCGGTGAGCGGCCGCACATCGACCCGGCACCGTTTGCGGCGACCCGGTTCTGACTGCCATCCCTACCAATCGCCCAACTCCGCTTGAGGCTGCTGCACGGATGGGGACGGCGGCGGTGCGGGCTTGCCGGCACCGGGGGCCGCCCTCAGCGGCACATTCCTGAGCGTGAACGGCACGTCGATCGTGACGGGGCGGCGGCCCTGGAGAACGAGTTTCGTCGGCTCCGGTTGGCCCTTCACGAGCTGGTAGACGAAGTGATACTCCTCGTTGAGGCCATTGTCGTCGGGGATGGGCTCCTTGGAGACAAGGCGAACCAGGTGGCCCCGGGCGTCGAAAAGGACCAGGCTGCCCGTGCTGACCGAGTTATCAACGTCGCCGCCTTCCTGCTGACCGCGATACATCATGCCGCGCCAGCCCCAGGGGTTGAAGTTCGCGCCTTCCTGCTGCGCCTGATCCACCTTGATATGGAGGACCAGCCGGCCGCTGGCTTCCGCCTTGACCTCGACGACTTTGAGGAAGCTGCCGTCGGCGCCCTTGGCGCTCTTGTCGTGGGCGGTGAGGATGTTGTTGATGGTGGCGATGGCCTGGGTGGCGGTTTGCATCTTGACGGTGGCGACCCCGGTCAGCTCTTTGAGGGCCAGTGACGGCTTGCGGCCCAGGGTCAGCCGCAGGGGAACCCGTTGGCCGGTATTGGTGGTCACGCCGCCGCCGTAGGCGTCGTTGTAGAAGACCATGTTGTCAAAGTCGTTGGCGACGAAGTCGTTGCCGGCCTGCGCCTGGGTGACGGCCAGGTTCTGCCCTTTGTCGTCGATGGCGCGGTCAATGCGGAGCGTCTGCACCCGTTCCCACGCCAACGCGGGTGCCGGGATCACTTCCAGCCCAAAGACGAGTTCATTATCGCCCTTCATGGTGCTGTGCTGGCCCAGCGCGATGCCCGCGGGCAGGGTGCGGAAGCGGAGCGCGCCGGCCTGGAAGTACGGACGGGCCGGCGTCTTGCTTTCGGTCAGGACAAACTGTCCGTTGGGCAGGGCCGGGATCACCTCGGCTTGCTGCTGCATGCCCATGCCGCCCCACCCCCCCATCATCATCATGCGGCGGCGGCCCCAGGGGCTGCCGTAGCCAACGTCCGGGGTGGCGCCGGCCGCCGAGTCGAACAGCTTCTCGCTCAAGCCGGCGGCAAGGCAGAACTTGTCGAAGGCGTCCCAGAACCCGGTATAGCCGGTATCCAGGGTGATCTTGCGGTCGTTCGCTTTAACGCCGTCCAACTGGACCTGAGCGCCGCTGATCCGGGAGAACTCCTGCACGGCCACGCGAAGCGGCACGTCGCGGAAGGCCAGTCGAAAGCGCTTGGGTTCGAGGACCTCGGCGGTCTCGAGCTTGCGGGCCAGCTTCTCGGCCAGGTCGCGGGCCAGGCGGCGCACCTCGGGGTCAGGACTGGTCAGCGAGTGCTGCAGGGCCGGACCGATGGCGGGGCCCAGGGCCTCGATGTCGCGGGAGGCCCGCTCGCGGGTTTCGTAATCGTCGCTGCCCAGCTGGGCCACGAGCCGAGCGGCCCGCTCGGCGGCGGCCTGCTGGGCCGACGTCAACTTACCCGCGCCGGCTCGCCGGCCGCTGCCCAACCCGTCCCGATCGCTGCCGCCATGAGCAGGAACAAGAACTGCCTGGACATGATCTGTTTCCCTTCACCAGCCTGGGTGACGACCGAGGGGCGCTCAGGCCCCTTGCTGAGACGCGACTGTAGCCGGCACAGCAGAGCCCATGCTAGCACGACCGCCGTCCACATGCAAAAAGAAAGACGAGAGGTTGTGACAATTCCAACGAGGGGGCGATTAGTCCCGCCCGTTGTCCGGCTGACCGCCCGGCCCTCCTGCATGCCGGTGGCCAGGGACGCCCCTCAAAGCTGCGTCTCCGCCATCTCCAGCGCCCGTAGCAGGCCACGGGCCTTGTTCAACGTCTCCTCGCGTTCCTTCTCCGGTACGCTATCGGCGACGATGCCCGCCCCCGCTTGCAGGTAGGCGGTCTGCCCTTTCAGCACCATGGTGCGCAGGGCAATGCAGGTGTCCATGTTGCCGCTAAAGTCGATATAGCCGATGGCACCGCCGTAGGGCCCGCGCCGGTGCGGCTCCAGCTCGTCGATGATCTCCATCGCCCGCACCTTCGGTGCGCCGCTGAGGGTGCCGGCAGGCAGGCACGAACGCAGGGCATCGAAGGCCGTCTTACCCGATTGCAAGCGACCCGTTACCGTGCTGGACAGGTGCATCACATGGCTGTAGCGCTCGACTGCCAGCACGTCGCTGAGCTGCACCGTGCCGTAACGAGCCACGCGGCCCACGTCGTTCCGCCCCAGGTCCACGAGCATGATGTGCTCGGCCCGTTCCTTCGGATCGGCCAGCAACTCGGCGGCCAGGGCGAGGTCCTCCTCCTCGGTCTTGCCCCGGCGGCGCGTGCCGGCCAGGGGACGCAGCGTCACCCGGTCCCCCTCGACACGGACCATGATCTCCGGCGATGAACCTACCAGGCAGACTGGCCCGGCCTTGACGTAGAACAGGAACGGGCTGGGATTAACCACACGGAGCGTGCGATAGATGTCGAATGGGCGGGCGGTCGTCTCCGTTTCCAGACGCTGGCTGAGCACGACCTGGAAGATGTCGCCGGCCTTGATGTACTCCTTGCACTTTTCCACGGCCGCCTCGAAGGCCGACGGCTCGAAGTTGGAACGGTACGGCCGAGTAACTTCGCCAACCGGGGCGATATCGGTGGTCTGAATGTCGGCCACCCCCTGCTGCAGCCGCTCCACCAGCCGGTCGACCCGGGCACAGGCGGCCTCGTAGCACTCTCGCACCTGAGTTGGCTCGACGTGGGCGTGTGCGACGGCAGCCAGCGTCTTGGTAATGTGGTCGAAGATCACCATGCGGTCGTAGAAGGCGAAGCAGAGGTCCGGCAGGCCGCGGTCGTCGGGCGGCGGGTGGGGGAGACGCTCGACGTAGCGCACCGCATCGTAGGCGGCGTAACCGACGGCGCCGCCGCAGAAGCGCGGTAGGCCGGGCACGTGCGGCGCCCGGTACTGCGCCAGCTTCTCTTCGAGCAATCGTAAGGGATCGGGGTGCTCGAATTCCTGGGCAGCCGCCTTGCCCCGGACCGGCACCTGCTCGATGAGCACCCGTTGCTGCGCGGCCTGAAAGCGGAGGAAGGGCCCACTGCCCAGGAAACTGTACCGCCCCAGCCGCTCCCCGCCGACGACGCTCTCGAACAAAAAGGCCCAGTCGCCCTCCTGGATCTTGCAGAAGGCGCTGACGGGCGTGAGGGTATCGCCAATGAGCTGCCGATAGACCGGCACCACGCTGTGGTCGCGCGCCAGTTCCACGAACTCGTCGAAGGACGGGTAGTATCGCATGCCCAGGTCCCTTGTCTCTTGTCCCTCTTCCCTGGCTATGGTAGGAAATGGCAACGCGCAGTGGAACGACTGGTCCGGGACCATTCGCAGAGGCAAGGGACGAGGGTCGAAGAGCATGCGGTGTGCGGCGTGCGGGACAGAGCATGCGGCCGAGGTGAAGCGCTGTCCGGCCTGCGGCGAACGGCCGTCCCGGAAGGTCCGTCGCCGCGACGCCGTCGAAGATCCGGACCCGCCATTTGGCAAGCGCGTCGATCCGCGCCAGGCGGCGGCCCTGCGCGCCTACCGCTGCGGCATCTATAGCCTGATTCCGCTGGCCGGCCTGGTACTGGGCCCCGTGGCCTTGCTGCTGGCGCTGCAGGCCTGGCGCGAAGGGCGCCGCGATCAGGAGAAGCAGGCGCCGGCCTATGTCGGCGGCGCCTCTTCCTGGGGTTCCTCACGTTCGTGTGCAACGGCGTCGGGCTGACGCTCATGATCCTGGGCCTGGCGGGGCGGTAGTGCGGCTGTTCATCCGGAGCGGGCAGCTCGCTTTGCTTTCAATGAACAAGGCCCCGCTACCCGGGCGAGAGGTGTCGTGCTCGGGCAGCGATCTTACGGTGCGCGTATTTTCGACGCCACCGCCCCAAGCGGCTCGGCTTGAGATCGACCTCGCCTACTTCCCCAACGTCGTCTGTTGCCCCGCCGACCCTGCTCAGATCGGCACCACTTGCAGCCCTAACTCCCGCGCTTTGCGCTGCAGCGCTTTGACCTGACGCTCCTGCTGCTTGACTTCTTCGGCTGCCGTGCTCTCACGGCGATACGCTTCCCCACGCGTGATGAGGCGATAGAAGAGCTTCGCCAGCTTGTGGGCTGTCGCCCTGATGGCGCTGCCTATCCCCAGCCGGGCCCGCAGGCGGCGCAGGAAATTACCCAGCACGCTCTTACTTCTGAGCAAGGACCGCGCCGCCAGCCGAAACGCCCTGGCCACCCGGCTGGCCGTCTGGGCGGGATAGCGGATCCGCTTGCCCGATTGGTGCTTGCACGGCGCCAGCGTCGTCCAGGCCGCGAAGTGCTTGTCCGTCGGGAAACGTGCCGCCAGGTCCGGGCCTGTCTCCGACAAGACCGTCAGCACCGTGCTGGCGCCCAGACCGTCCACTTCCGTGACACGCACGCCCGTCAACTGGAAGATCAAGGCGTCGGCGTCGAACTCCGTCGGGCGGTTGCGACTCTTGGGCGCGGCCTTCTGGGACTCGGGCAACGGACGCCCCTGGGTCTTGTCCGGCATCGGCCCGGCCGCCTTGGCGTACTCCCGGTCACAGACATGGAGCTGATTCTGGTAGAAGTCCCAGGCCTTGAGCAGTTGTTTCAGCTCGAACAGGTGGGCCGCGTCCCAGGTCCCTTCCAGGGCCTTGGCAATCTCCTCGCGGCTCTTCTTGCAGCTGGGATCGCGCATCGCCGCCAGCGTCTGGGGGTCACGCTGCCCCTGGGCGATGGCACGCAGGATGCGCATGCCGGTGACGCCGGCGATGCTCGACACGGCCAGGTCCAAATGAACATTCATCTGGACCAGCACTTTGAGCATCATCTGCAAGAGCTTGGCTGCCTCGGTGATCAGATGCTCGCGATGCCGCCACAGCGTCCGCAACGCCAGCACCTCGTGCGCGGTTGAAAACAGCTCTTGAGCTGGCCACAGGCGTGCATCTGCTGCAGCCAGACCGCATCGCAAACGTCGGTCTTCTTCTTGAGGTTGCGGGCCAGGCTGCGTGGATCGACCACCACCACTTCGAAGCCCTGGCTTTCCAGGAAGTCGCATAAGCACATCCAGTAGACGCCGGTCGATTCGAGCACGACGCTCGTGACGCCGCAGTGGCGTAACCACTCGGCCAGCGTCTGTAGGTCGGCGGTATAGACGCCGAAGCTACGCACGGGCTGCGGATCGCAAGCGGGGTCGACGGCGACGACGTGGCTGGCGCTGCCGACGTCGATGGCGGCGGCACAGGGCCGGACGATGCGGGGCGGCGGGATGGGCTGGCGTGTCTTCTTCCGAGGCATGAGGACCTCCAACGACGGTGAGGGACGGGCGAAGAAAATGTCGGCGGAGGATGGGTCGAACGAAGGACGAGACTTTCAAGCGGGCTCGCGGCACCAAGGAAAGTGAAGCCGACCCAAGGGCCAAGCTCAAGCACGGGCTCAGAGGCACCAGATCAAACGCGGCCACCGCGCTCCGCCGCCACAAAGAAGAGCTAGAGAAGCGCAGTGCGAACGGAAAGCCGATGGCCTGTCAGGTTCATAGCGGAACGTGTGCCAGGGACTGGCATCAGCCCT
>CAWHCN010000014.1:0-6586 GCA_963827935.1 uncultured Planctomycetota bacterium
TACAGCCGCGCTTTAAGGCGAGCCGCAGGTGAGAATCTGCCGGGTGGCCTGGTCCGGCAGGATGGCCGGGGCGAGTGACTTGGCCACTGGCCAAGTGATTGGCCAAGTCACTCCAGCGTGATAACAACCTATGCCATAAGGACTTGCGCCACTGGGAAAGTGACTTGGCCACTTGGCCACGCAATTGTGGCCAAGTCACTTGTGTAGCATTATGCTACACTCGGGCATACTATACTAATGTATGCTTAATCTTCCTGATCTTCGACCCTACCTCATCTCTCGGAGCCTGCCCTATGATCGAGTCTAGTCCTGCCCCGAATGGGTGTCGGGGAGGCGGGAGCAGTTCTTCTCCCCTCTCCCCCAAAGGGGCGAGGGGAGATTAACACCTGCCGCTCGCCTAAGCAGTTCACTCCGAGAAAACACCGAAGTCGGCACCTTACTTGCCAGCCGGTGCGTCGGGCAGGAGTGGCGCGTCGGTAGCCGGCTCGGGCGGCGAGGCCAGCGGCGTGCCGTCCCAGATCTTCACACCGTCATCACCCCCAGTGGCCAGGCGACGGCCGTCGGGGCTGAAGGACACACCGCGTACGTCCCAAGAATGGCGTAACGTACATACCTCCTGGCCTGTTTGCAGGTCCCAGATCTTCGCCTCAGCGGGTCGTCTATCGCCTTGGATCGTCCCGCCAGCGGATGCGAGCCGCTTGCCGTCCGGGCTGAAGGCCACACTCCAGACGTAGGTGTTGTGGCCGCGGAGGTTATAGATTTGCTCCCACGTTATTGCGTCCCAGACCCGGACCTCGCCGCCGTTATGCCTTCCGTCGTAATTGTGGATTGCTGCAGCGAGCCACTTACCGTCCGGGCTGAAGGCCACGCTCTGGACGCCAGCGAGAAACGCCGCGGGCGAGTGGCAGACCTGACCCGTGGCGACGTTCCAGATCTGAAGAGCTTCCGGGCTGATGCCACTCGGTAATACGCTCCCCACGGCAAGCCGCTGACCGTCGGCGCTGAAAGCCACGCACACGGCATACGGGCCTGCGGTGCGTAATTTGTGAAGCTCCCGGCCGGTCGATACGTCCCAAATCGCAACCTCCGTGTCATTGATGACCGCCGCCAACAACCTGCCATCCCGGCTGAACGCTGTCCCTATGATCGGACCGTAACTCGTTCTTAAATGGTACGGTGCAGGTCCCAGCCATCGGTCAGCCGCGGGCGTCACCAGTTCATAGATTCTGTGGCCGATGGCGACGGACTTGCCGTCCGGGCTCCATGCCAGCCCTAGCCGCGACCCGCTCCCCTGTAAAGCCTTGATCTTCTTTCCGGTCACCGGATCCCAGATGACGGGCGAACTCATGACGGTGGCAGCGATTCGCCGGCCGTCGGGACTGAACTCCACGTTGCCCACCCCTTCCTTAGTCAGGGTCTGTACGGCGTTGCCCGGAGGCGCCCATAGCTTCACCGTGTAGTCCGCGCTCCCCGAGACGATGCGCAGACCGTCCGGACTGAAAGCCGCAGACAGGGCGGCCTGCTCTTCGTGAAACGTCACGACCTCCTTACCGGTAACGACGTCCCAGAGCCGCACAGTCTGATCCGCTCCGGACGAAACCACTTGCTGGCCATCAGGACGGAATGCAACTTGCGTGATCGTGTCTTCGTGGCCCTCCATCTTGAGGATCTGTTGCCCGCCCAAGTCCCAGATCCTCACGGCAGGTCTAGTGCTCCTGGGTTTGTCGTTGACGATGGCGCCGGCTTCGCCGGTGGCGATATGCTGCCCATCCGGGTCGAAGGCCACGCTCGTCCATGCGCTGCCATTCTTCTTGAAAATGCTGTCTCCGCTGGAGGCATCCCAGACGATGAATTCTCCCTCCCTCGGGTCCTGGCCAATGCTGGCCACCTTTTTCGCGTTCGGGGAGAACGCGACGGCCCGGACGGGACGGCGATGGCCCGTGAACTTCCGTGTCATCTCGCCGGTCTCGGCATCCCAGATGTGAACCGTCGTATCCTCGGAGCCGCTGGCGACGTGCCGGCCGTCTGGACCGAAGGCAACGCAGTTCACAACGCCGGTGTGTTCTTTGTGGCACAGCAACTCCTTGCCGTTTGCGGTGTCCCAGAGTCTCACCGTCCGGTCCGCTGAGGAGGTGGCGAGGCGCTGGCCGTCGGGGCTGAACGCCACGCCGGTCACGCGGGCCGTGTGACCCTCCAGGCTGCGAACTTCCTTCCCGGTGGCCGCAGCCCAGAGCTTCACGGTGTTATCAGCGCTACCCGAAGCAATTAGCCGATCATCGGAGCTGAATGCCACGGCCGTCACTGCGCCCTTGTGCCCCCGCAGTCGGGATTGCTCGCCGTGATACTCGCGCCAGAGGTGGTGCCACTCCCAGCCGCGCGGGTCCTCCTCCTCCGGATCATCGGGGATGAACGTCCGGAGCAGCTGCACCACACGCCCGTCCTGCTTCTCTTGCCGGGCGCGCTCGATCAGCGTCATTTGCGAGGCGTAGAAGTAGCGCCGCGCCTTCGCCTTCTCCGAACGGACCGCTGCCAAAGTGAGTTTGAGCTGCTCCGAGGTCGCTTCAAGTTTGACGTTACTTTCCTCCAGCGCCGCTTTGCTAGCCTCCAGCCGGGCGTTGTACCACTGCCCGACGCCAACGCCGACCAGCGCCAGGGCCGCCAACGCGCTGACCACAACGAGGGCGGCGCCCGCCGGGTGACGGCGGACCCAGCGGGCCGCGCGCTCCGCGTTGCCGGCGGCTCGCGCCCGAATCGCTTCGCCAGACAGGAAGCGCTCCAGGTCCTCGGCCAGGGCCAGCGCCGACTCGTAGCGGCGCTCGGGCTCCTTGCTCAAGCATTTCAGGCAGATGACCTCCAGGTCGCGCGGCACCCCGGGCCGCAGGCGCGACGGCGGCACCGACTCCTGTGTGAGCACCTGCTGCAGCGTCTCCAGCGGCGTCTCCCCCTTGAAGGGCGGCCGGCCCGCCAGCAATTCGTACAGCACGGCGCCCAGGCCGTAGACGTCCGCCGCCGTCGTCAGGCGCTTGCTGTGGCCCCGCGCCTGCTCCGGCGCCATGTAACTCGGCGTGCCGACGACGGCGCCCGAGAGCGTGTGCGCCGTGGCCGCCTCCACGTGCTTGGCCAGGCCGAAGTCGGTGACGTATGGCACGCCCGCCTCGTCCAGCAGGATGTTGCCCGGCTTGATGTCGCGGTGCAGGATGCCGCGCTGGTGCGCATGGTGTACCGCCCGCGCCACCTTCGCCATGAGATCGGCCGCCGCCCGTGGTGCCGTGGTCGGACGTTGCACCAGGCTGCCGCCGCCGATGTACTTCATGCTGAAAAAGGGGAGGCCGCCCTGCTCGCCGACCTCGTAGAGCGGGACAATGTGCGGGTGGTCCAGCCGGGCCACGTTCCGTGCCTCGGCGCAGAAGCGCTCGAACGTCCCCGGGCGAGGCAAACTCCCCGGCCAGGATCATCTTCAGGGCCACGACGCGGTTGGCCCGGCGCTGCCTTGCCCTGTACACCACTCCCATGCCGCCGCGTGCCACCTCCTCCAGCCCCTCGTAGTCCCCGAAGCAGCGCACGCTCTCGAATGGACCGCTCAGCGTCGGGGCTTCGTCGGGCGAGACCGTGGGGGTGACCGGCCCTGGCTTCGCCGCGTGCGGGCCTCCGAGACAGGAGGGGTCCACCTCCGGGAAGCGGGCGAGATAGTCAGCGGGACGTACTTCCTTGCCCCGCTGTCGCCAGTAGTCGGCGTCCAGCGCCGCCAGCTCGCGAAGCAGGGCTGTCCGCTCAACCCCTTCCCAGCCGACGAGGAATTCCTCCAGCCGCGGCGCGGTGCCCGAGCGCACAGGCGGCCTCGAAGCGGTTGCACACCTCGTTGATCCGACGGCCCAGCGCCGGCGGCACCTCCACGACCCCTTCCAACGATTCGCTCACGGCGCCAGCTCCTTTTCCCAAATGCCGCGGATCAATTGCAGCTTGCGCTTGACCGATCGCGCCACGCACCCCAGCCTGGCAGCGATCTCCTCGACGGAGTACCCTTCCATTCGCAACAGCGCCACAGACTTCAACTCGGCGTCACCCAGGCCGCTTAGCAGCCGTCCGCACTCGTCGCTCATCTGGGCGGCGAACTCGGGCGTCGGCTCGCGGCTGAGCACCTGCCCCAGCACCGACTCCTCATCCGGATCATCGGGCGTGTCAGTAGCGAATTGCGCCCCACCGCCCCGCTTCTGCCGGCCCTCGTCGCGGCGCAGGCGCATCGCCTTGCGGGCGGTCATCAACACCAGCAGCCGCCAGAGGCTGTCGCGGTGGGCGAGGTCGGGAAAGCGGCCCTGCTCGGCGCTGCGGCAGAAGCTGTCGAAGGCACTCAGGGCCACATCCTCCTCGTCGGCAGCGCGGCGCGGAGTGCCCAGCAGCCGCTTGCGCCAGGCCCACGAGGCGGCGGAAGTAGCGCTCCCAAAGCTGCTGCGCCGCGGCCGGGTCGCCGGCCTGGAGCTGGCCCAACCAGCGCGTCACGGACCCATCAGGGGACGGCATCGGCACGGCACTCCCGACGGGGTTCGAGCGGGATAGAAGGTGACCCCGATTGTACGCCACGCGGTGCGGAAGCAACAACGAATTACCCGGCACGTTCGCTTTCATGTTGGACGGCGGCTCGCGAGTTCGGAGGGGCGACGATCCTATTTCAGGGACATGCCCAAATGCGCCCGCGAGGGGACACATATTCCTGGCCAGGCGTGCGAATGTTCGCTGCTTTTTTCCCTGTCCCCTGCCCGGCGGGTTTGGTCATGACCCTAATAGTGCCAGTGCTCGATTCGCACGGCGACAATCCAACCCCTTCTGCTCTGGTGACTTTCGCAAGGAGACGTCCCATGATGTCGTTCACGGCTCAACGGTCGATGCGGTTCGTGTCCGAGGCCCCGGCTGCCGGCCGCGATCCGGCGTGGTTGCGCTTCCTGACGGCCCTGCTGCGAGCCCTGGCTGTCGCGGTGGCATGAGAAACCCGCCGCTGAAGAAGGCCGGCGACGCCAGGTGATGGCCTGCCGGCAAGGAGCTGAACAAGAAGCTCGGAAATGGCGCGACCGGGTCGCCTGGTTCGCGGACCTTGGGTCGGTGCGTGAAATTACTGGATCGGACAACAAGAGCGGCCGGTAAGCCTCGCCGCCTAGCAAAAGTCTCACCGGCCTCGACACGCCCCGGCGCTCGGTCTGCCCGCCGGGATACTGTCGCCGCTTCTTGTACCGCAGACCGCCCCCCAACGAAGGAGATTTCCCCATGTGGCCGACACTCGTTACACTGTGGTTCGCCCTGTCCGGCAAAGCCCCTCAGCGGCCCGCGCCGCGCCGCCGCCCCGCCTTCCGCCGCCCGTCCTGCCGACCGCGCCTGGAGGCGCTGGAGGACCGTTGCGTCCCTTCGACGCTGAACGTCACGTCCAACCTCGATAACAACACGTCCGGCACGCTGCGCTGGGCCGTGGGCCAGGCGAATGCGAGCAGCACGCACGACACCATCGACATCCTCACCACCCAGCCCATCGTGCTGACCCAAGGGGCGCTGGAACTCTCTCAGTCCATGACCATCGAGGCCACCACGGGTACGGCCACCATCAGCGGCGGCGGCAAGTCGGGGGTGATTTACTGCGACGCATCCCAGGGTAGTATCACCCTGTCCAACCTGAATATCATCGACGGCAAGGTCGGCGGCGGCATCTACGACATCGGGGCCAATATCTTGCTCACCTACTGTACGGTGTCGGGCAACTCCGCCACCCAAGGCGGCGGCATCTGGGTCTCGTACGGCAAGTTGTCGGCCGAACACAGCACCTTCTCCGACAACTCCGCCACCGACGGCGGCGGTATTTACATCGGCTACGACGGCTGGGCGAGCATTTCATACTGTACCTTGTCCGGCAACTCCGCCACCTACGGCGGCGGCATGTACATCTCAGGCTTCTCCTCCCCCCATCGAGCCTTTACGAAACCACCGTATCCGACAACTCTGCCGTAGTCGGCGGCGGCGGTATCTACAACGGCAGCGGGTCCCCGGTAAACATCGAGGTCGATTGGTTCTCCGGGAACAGCCCCAACAACATCAGCGGGGCCTGGTCCGGCGAGATCGAATGACGGAGACATCGTCGCTGGGTTTGGCAAACAGTCGGCCGGCAAGCCCGCGGCGGCCGGCTCCGCACACGAATGTCCTGTGCCTCTTTGCCCCGCGGCCTCCCTTGGCGCTCGCCGGCTTCGCCGAGGGCACCGACCCACACCTGGCGGGCCCTTGCGGGAACCGTGCGGGTAACTGGTCGGGGCCCGCGTCACCGAGCGGCCCTGGCACCTTGGCCGGCCATTCCGAGGTTTGCCCTCCTTGTGGCGCGGTCCCTGCGTGATAGCTGGCACGAACAGCACGCTTGACCTGAACCAAGCCAACGGCTCCCGGGCATCGGCGGCGGAGTCTACACGGTCGGCGCATTCACCGACCTGTTCAGCCTCATCGAGGATAACCACGCCTCGACGAGCGGCGACGACATCGGCTCGTGACCAGGCGAAACGATCCCAACATCGATGGGACGTACATCCTTCGGAACCCGTGAGCGCGGCCAAACGTGGGG
>CAWHCN010000015.1:0-24062 GCA_963827935.1 uncultured Planctomycetota bacterium
AATATGGCTTACCGTTTCAAAAACGAGCTGGCACAATTGGCTTTCATTAGGAACAACTTTAAGTTCAAATGGTCCAAAATTCTTGATTTCAAGCGTGATTTTGCCGGCAAACCCCGCATGGATCGTGGGCGCGGTAATGTGGGCGGTCATGCCGAGCCGGGCCTGCTTGCTGCGTCCCTCGACTTGCGCGGCGAGTTTGCTGGCTAAGGGCAACGTAATGTGTTCGAGGCTACGGACAAGGACGAAAGCGTCTGGGGCGATGACTACAGTCCCGTTGTGGGGTTCAAGCGGGTCCGTCAAATCGATAATGTCGGCGAGTTCGATACTATCAAGGTCAATTGAATGTCCGGTGCCCTTCGCCCGCAACGAGCCCTTCCAGATGCGAAAGTCGTCTCCTACGCGGAGGTCTAGTGACGAAGAATTGAATTGGGATGGATGAGGCGTTGGATTGATGATGATCTCGCCCTTCTGGATTCTGCGCTCGATCTGATGATCGCATAAAATCATCTGTCTACTCCCTTTCTCAGTGTCTTATCCTCCACAAGCATGCTCTCCCCGACAGGTTGCGCTGGCTGGGGCAGGATTATTTCAGCGATCCCCTGCGACTCTGCGGCGAGCGTGACTTGCAACCAGCCCGTCACCGGGCTGTTCCGCTTCGGTTCACCTTTGAGATTCTTTACTTCACTCCGGTCAACGAGTAGCTGGACGCGAATCTTCTCGTCAGGATGCTTGGGGTCGAAGCCTTCAAGGTAGACCAGTAATTCATCGCGGAACATGCCCGGCTCGGCCCGACAGGGAATGTAGCGGATGTACGAACCCGCCGACTGCTTCCTTGCACCGTTATCCCTTGCCATAGCGTGTGTCCTCCGAGAAGTAAGAGGCAGCATCTTCCGGCCTTGAACAATTGTCAAGGGAATTCCCGGAAGGCTCTAACGTGCGTGTACGCTAGCACACTATTCAGGGCGAATGCAAGCTCAGCAGGGCGGCAAGGTTCTTGCCAGCGCCAGCCCGACGTACTCGAAACTCGCCGTCAGCCGCGACGTGCTGCTCATGTCCGCCGTCATGCCGATGGACCGGTGAACCTTCCGCTCGTGGGCCTTCAGGTGCCCGAACCGCTTCATCTTCCACAGTGGGCTCCTGGCCCGGTGCCGGATCATCGCCGGGTGACTGGTGACGCTCGTGAACCGGAGGCCCCACGACTTCAAGTAAGCCCCAAGCCATTCGCTCAGGGCGTTGCCGATGCCGACTCCTTGGAAGTCGGGCAGGACCACCGTGCGATGCTCGCGCCAGACGCCAGCGTGACCCACCAGGGGCATGGTGCTGGTGAGGGCCACGGGCACGTCGTTCCAGGTCGCCACCCAGCAGCGGGCCGCGCGGTGCACCCGGCCGGTCAGATAGTGATGACCCCGGAACAGCTTAGCTTCATGTCCGCGCTGACGTTCTCGCGGCGACGGTTGTATTTCTTCGTAGGGCAGCCGCATCGTGCCGAAGGCCAGACGGCTTCAGTCCCCGGCCCACGTTTGGCCGGTCTTGACTTCAACTTCAACCGGCACCGGGTCAATCATTGGGGCTATCGCGTCCACCATCGCACGGCGCAGCCAGTCCTTCGCCGCCTCGGCCACGCCAGCGTCGCACTCGACCACGATTTCATCGTGGACAACCAGCACGGGGAAGGCACCGGGGCAATCCGCCCGCCGCTCCCACAAGAGGGCCAGGGCCAGCTTGAGGCCGTCCGCGCCCGTGCCCTGAACCGGGGTGTTGAGCTTCTCTGTGAAGCGCGTCACGTTCTGCCGGCGCCGGCCAGCCAGGGTCCGCGTATCAATGGCGTCATTCGGTGTGGCGTTGTGCCAGCGGCGCAGCCCGGGGTAGGCGTCGAAGAATGCCCGGCGATAGCGGCCGGTGTCTGCTTCGGACAGGTCGAGATCGTAATTGCTCTTGGCGTACTGGCGGAAGCCCTTGACCCCCATCCCATAGAGCAGGCCGAAGTTGATCGCCTTGGCGAGCTGCCGGTGCTCCTTTGTGACCTCGGCAATACCCAGCACGCGCTGGGCGGTAAGAGTGTGCAGGTCCGCGCCGGCCTGGTAGGCGGCGAGCATGGCCTTGTCGCCGGACATCTTGGCCGCGATGCGCAGCTCAATCTGGGAGTAATCCGCCTTCACCAGCACTCGGCCGGGCGGGGCGATGAAGCAACGGCGGTAATGCTTGTCCCGCGGCAGGTTTTGCAGGTTGGGCTTGCTGCACGCCATGCGGCCGGAGTCCGCCCCGAGCTGCTGCCAGCCGGCGAAGATGCGTCCAGCGTACAAGCCATTCCCCGCCCAGGCCGGCCCGTAGGTGCTCAGCAGTTTTCCGGCCGACCTGTACTCCCGTAGTAGCGCCGCCAGCGGGTGCTTGATGCCGGCGAGCGTGTCGTCGTTCGTGTCCGCCACGTTGAAGCCGAGCAGGCGCAGCGCATCGAGGACCTGCTGTGGGCTGTCCCATTCCCAAACCCCGGCACAGGTCAGGTAGCCATCCCGGGCCGGCGCGACCTGATCCAAGTCGCGAGCCAGTTCCTCGGTCTTCCGGCCGGCCTCGACTCCCAAGGCGGCCCACGCCGCGGCGTCAAACGCCACGCCGGCCTCCGCCAGCCAGACCATAGCCGGCAGGCAACGGTGCTCGATGTCCGCGACCTTCGCCATCCCGGCCTCCCGGACCCGCTGGTCGAGGGTTTCGTACAGAGGCAACAGCACGGCGGCGTCAAGGCAGGCATAAACCAACTGAGCGGCGGTGAGGGTGCCGGACCAGTTGGATTTCTGGTGGCCCTTGTCCAGCGTTCTGCCCAGCTCGCGGGCCGCGCATTCCTCCAGTCCGTGAAAACCCTTGGCGTGATGGGTGCCATGCAACAGGCGCGAGAGGAGAAAGGTATCGGCCACAGGCCCGGGCTCGAAGCCGGCGGCCCGGAGGAAGGCCAGGTCAAACAGCCCGTGGTGCATGATGAGGGGGCGCTCGGCCAGCACACCCCACAATGGCCGCGGGTCGAGGGCGAAGCAATCCACGATCCAGGTGCCCCGGTCGGTGGCGAGAGTCAGGAGACGGAGCCGGTCTGTCCGGGGGTTGAGGCCGGTCGTCTCGGTATCGAGGCCCACGCGCGCCGACTCGTCCACCGCCTGGACCACGGCAGCGAGATCGGCTGCACTCTGAACCAGTCGCAAAGGGGTGCGCCCGGGAGAATCCATCACTTCGACCACGGTGGAGGTCGTGCTTTCCGGCACAGTTCCATCATCGGAGCGCCCGACGGAACCCTCCGACGATACCTGCGGGCGTCTGACGATACCTTCCCCGGTTCCGGGGTTCACCTGCTCCGTCTGAGGCGAGTCTTTTGCCTTGCTACCGACTACCGACGAAACTGACGAAACCCCGTCTTGTTCGGAATTCTGAGGGGTGTCGTCGGACGGGGCAGGGGTATTGTCGGAGGTTGCGTCGGGTGTCGCGCCGCCCGGCGCTGGAACAGCGCCCGGGGTTTCGTCGGTATCGTCGGTAGTCGGATGCAAGAAAAAGTCTCGCGTGGGACGACCCCCCTTGGGGTCCGTGGGGCGGTCCTGCCAATACCCCAAGCCGGTCCGTACCAGCCGGTCAAGGTCTTGGGTAGCCGTCTCCGCATCGGAATACTTCCGGCTGTTCGACTTCTGCAACTCCTTGGTGGTGATGCGTCCGCCCCGTGCCTGGATGAACTCTACCAACTTGCGGGTCTCCCGGGCCTCTTCCGATTCGTTGAGAAGACTGTAAATCCGCTGAGCCTCGCGGGCGAACCACCGGCACAACACGGCCCCGGCCTCGATGCTCTCCGCTTCCAGGGGCACCAGGTCGCTTTCGCCACGGGCAACATGGGTGACGACGTGGTGGAGGAGCGCGAACCGGGCCGCACCCCCTTCCAACTTGCTGAAGGCGGCTGCCAGCTCACCCTCGACATTGGCCTGTTTCCCGGCCCATTCCTCGTAGAAATCGATCCAAGCCTTGCGGGCCGGCTGAGACAGGCAAACCGCATGGGGAACTTGCTCGCCATCGCCACTGGTGCTGAAGTCGAGAAGGAACAGCGCGTCGAGAAGATCGTGATACGCCTGTTCCACGGCCTCATCCACCTCGGCGTCGGTCCAGCGTTTCCGCTTCTTTGGCGGCATCGCCATCAGGAGACGGGCTGCCAGGCCGGCATCGAAGAAATCCTGGGTCAGGGCACGGGCCAGGGTGCCGGGCTGGATGCCGCCGGTGACGCTGGCGGCAGCATGGGGCACGAACAAGGTCTGCCGATCCCCTGTCTTTCGATCGACGACCATTGTGCCCGCCCGGTGCATCTCCAGCCAGTTCGGCAAGTCGCTCCCGCCCTGCTTACCCTTGTACCGCGTGAAGGACCCCAACCAGCCGGCCAGCTCGTCGCGTGCGATCAGAACCCCGCGGGGGTTATCCTCAAGGATGGGGGCTGTCTTCTCGATGGTGACGTCCGCGCAGACGACTCGATGCAGAACCGGCGGGACAGGTGGGGCACCGGGATCCGGTCCGCCCCTTTTCTTCTTGGCTGCCTTGTATTCTTCCATCGCTTGATGGTGACGGGCTGCCAGCTCCTTGTACTCCATCAGGAGTCGCTTTTGCAGACGGAGCAAATGGGAGACGGCCTTGAGGTAGGCCGGGCTCTTCAAGGTGCCGCTGTCGCCAATGATGGCCGACCAGATGACGCTCGGTTCGTCCCACCCGCGCTTGAGTCGAACGACACGGGTTGCGCCGATAGCCGATGCCACCACGGCAAGGATGGGCAGAGCCAGGTAGGCGGGATCACACGCCAGGGCGGCCGCCGCCTGACGGACGTACTCGGCAAGCGGGCCGGGGAGTGCCTCAATGGGGAAGGGCTGGAAGGCCGGCACGTTCACGATCTTGCATCGCGCCGCCCCGTCGGTCACGCTCGGGCGCTGAACCAGGGGGAGCACCGGGGCCGCCTGCAATGCAGCCTGGAAGCGTGCCTTGAACGCTTCGGAGTCGGCGCAGTGCAAATCGTTGGGGTCCTTGTGGCCGTCCAGCCGTAGAACGCGCAGCTCCCCGACCCATCCCAGCTCCGCCAATCTCGCCGCGACGGCCCGGACGAACTCCGCCCCTCCGCCGTCCGGCTCCTGGACGACAAACAACCTCTTGACGCCGGCGACGTGGCCCAGATCCAGCGTCCGGGGAACGGTGTTGCTGCCCGGCAGACCGACGACGGGAAAATGGTGAAACCACAGGGTCCAGCAATCGTTCTCGCCCTCGACAATCACCCGATAGCCGGCGGCCGTCGCCTCGTCCAGCCGTTCCTCTCCGTAGGCCATCGGCAGCTGGCCCTTGGGCCAATAACTGCCGTCCGTGGCCATCAGGGCAGTACGCTCCTTCACTGCGACCGGGCGACCCGAGCCGTCCTTGTACGGGACGCCGACACCACCTTTGGGAAGATCGTGCAGGCCGAGCGACTTGAGAAACTCAACGGGCAGGTGCTTGTCGGCGGCCAGGGCCGCGAGGTTGATGGTCAGCCCGAGCATCAGCCGCAGCTGACGGACCACGTCCTCGCCGTCAGCGCCCAACGTCCGGGCCAGGGCAGGAAAGCCAGTAACCTTCTCGCCGGCCTTGAGTGCCTGTGCCGTCTCGGCGACCCGCCCGACTCGCTTGAGTAGTTCCTCGTCGTCCGCCGCCGCGGCGACCGCCTCAATGAAATGCTCCACGGCCTCAATGGCCCATCCGCCGGGCAGTAGACCGCCTGCCAGGGCGCCGGCGGCAGCGTTGCGGTTGCCGACTACCCAATAGGGGGCAAGGAGCGCAGCGGCGGAGTGCTGCGCGTCGGTCAGGCGGCCGTTCGGGGCGGCGGTAGTCGTCACGGGTGGACCTCCCTGCCCCTGCGCAGCATCCGGGGCAGATCGATGAGGCGATCCACCTCCACCACACGGGGGACGACAAGGGGGCCCCATGCCCACGCGGCAAGCTCGTCGGCACGGGCCGCCCACGCGGAGCCCTCGCCGGGGACGCCGTGGTCAGGAGTGGGGCGGCCGTTCCGCCCCGCGGGGGTGGTGCTCATGGCTTGCGCCTCACTTGTAGAATTCGATGACATCCGCTCGTCGTTGCTTCCGTCGCTTCTTTGGCTGCGGTGGCAGTGGAGCCGCCATGCGTTGCGCCTCGAATGACTGCAACGCCTGCTGCGTGATTCGCCATCGAGGCTTCTTACTACCAGGGCGTCGGCCGACGTTTACGGCCTGCAGCTCACCGGAGTGAATCCAGCCAAGTACCGTGTGCTCGGACACGCCGTATTGAAGGCAGACATGTTTGACGGTGAGGGTCATCGGATCACCCCCTGCCGCCGGTCCATATCACGGAGCGCGTTCCGCACCATCTCCACGGCAACCCGGTCATACAGGCGCAGAACGCCAGCGCGGCCGATAGGCTTGATCTCTTGGCTGTGCTTCTGGAGAACGTAGAGCGCGCGGCTAAGAGGCGCTGCCTAGCTCGGTGGCGATGACGCCGGGCGTCCGCAGTTGCGGGATTGCGCTTGCGCTTGCCATTATTCGCCTTCCTTCTGGCCGCGTTTTCTCGGCCTTTGGAGGAAGGCGAACGTTTGCGGTTCTCGGCGAAAACGCCTAGAAAACAAGAGGAAAGCGCGCCGTGAACGTTTGCAAACGGCGGCACCGGCTAGGGCTTGCGTCCCAGGATCTTTGGGTGTTTGTCGGGATCGTTGAGGTATTCGAGTTGATCTTCGGGTGATAGTGCCAGGAACCAAGCCTTGGTTTGGGATTCGGCTTTCTCGATGAACTCCCGAATGGCAGCATCGTCCACCGGGTCTGCTTCCCTGGTCTGTGCGCTGCTGTCAGTCACCACGTCGTTGAGGGTCCGCGCCCTGGGTGCGGCTGCCGGTCGTCGATTCGCCCAAGTCCGTAGCTCCGGGGTCATCCGGATCGCCTTGTTGATTGTCCCTGATGAACAGCCGAATTGTCTGGCCATCTTGTGCTGACTCGTCCAGGGTTCGCCTTGGCTGCGAAGCCGTTCCAGCCGCTCCGCTGCTTCCTGCCAGGTCATGCCAGCCGGTTCCACTTCGCTCCCCGGGATGGGAGGCGTACCTCCCTGCGAGAGGGAGAGCCGGGCGGGGGGCGCCGGTGTCGAGAGGGCCGGCCCCTCGTCCTTGTCCTGGGGCCCAGTCTGGGGCAGGGGCAGCTCGTTGGCCGGTGGCTCCTCTTGCCGGGGGCCGGCGCCGGCGGGGGCCCCGGGTGTCGTCAGCGAGATAAGAGGTAGCACGCTCGCGGCTGGCTGGTGAGTGGGGCCTCCAGGTGCCGGCTCGGATGTTGCCAGTGCGGCCGCCTTCGTAGCCTCGACACGCATGGCGGCAATTATCGCCTTCGCGTTGGGGAGTTGATGAGAGGCGAAACGGGAATGCGCCGCCTGGAGTTGCCCGAGCAGTCGTTCCTCCGGGGGTGGGACGGGGCGACGTTCTTTCAAGGCTTCATCAGCGAATCTGGCCCACTTTGACGCCGAAGGCATGTCGATGATGCTCTCCAATTCCAGAAACACGAGCCGCTGGTACTCCAGAGCAGCCTCGTGTGCGGCTGGTCGCCTCGATCTGGTCGAAGTGAACCGGGCCTCCTGCGCTTGCCAGCTGAGACGCAACACAAGGAAACGCCTCCCACGCCTTCCCAAAGCCCCTCCTAACCTCGGACCAGAGGTGCAGAAGCTGGTGGAGGTCGGCATGCGCGTCCTTGCTACTCGTCGGGGGTCGCGCCAACAGCAGCCGGATAGCCTCGGCCCACTTGATGACGTTGTAAACCGTCAAGAGCGCGGTTCGATAGGGCTCGGGCAACGGTCCGAGCAATACACCATCGGTGTCGGAGATGGGCTGCACCTACGGCAAGGAACAGGGACGGCCCGACGGACACCCCGGCAGGTGCGGCGGAGCGCCGGCCGGGCCGCGTCGAAGCCGCGCCGCTTGCAAGACAGCGCGGCCTGCCCTCAATCATCGCCAGTGTACGCACTCGCACAATTGCGTCACAGGGCAGCTGGCACTCCCGGTGGTGCAGGCGGCCGGCACGGGCCAACAACGCCGGGCGGGGTCGAACGGGCGAGATGGAAGAGCAGTTCCAGGAAGCGGCGATACTGGATAGCCGTAGTCGCGAGGGGGAAGAGCCTCCTGGCGGGATGCGCGTGCGCGGCATAGTCGATAGGCCCAGGTATTGCCCCGCCGGCGGCTCCAACGGGGCGAGCCGGGCTCCGCGACTGGATCAAGAAGCGCCACGGCGTGCCCGCCCAGAGGCCCCTCGGCAGACCCATTAACCGCTGCCAGTGGGCCGGCCGCTGCTTGACAGTGGCAGCCCGAGGTTTATCATGGAGGTCCAGAATCACAGATTCAAGCGTAAGCCAGATAGCCGCTGCTCTGCCCGCGCAGCGGGCCGCGAGGGCTCGCCCCGATGTCCACGTCGGCGGAATCCGAATGGCTGACGCGACGCAAGCGCATCGACCCGCAGCTCGCGGCGTGCGGCTGGAAGGTCAAGCCTTTTGATCCGGCCACTCTGTCCAGCGTCCCCGATCCCCGTGCCCTCACCGAATTCCCCACCGCCAACGGCCCGGCCGATTACGCCCTGGTCATCGCTGGCCAGCCAATCGGTATTGTCGAGGCCAAGAAGCTCACCCTCGGCCCGCAGAATGTCCTGAGCCAGGCGGAACGCTACGCCCGGGGCGTCGGTGGCAGCCCCTTTGATTTCGACGGCTTGCGCGTGCCCTTCCTCTACTCGACCAACGGCGAGGTCATCTGGTTCCACGACGTTCGCCACCCGCTCAACCGCTCGCGCCGGGTCGCCGCCTTCCACACGCCGGCAGCCCTCCAGGAGTTGCTGGCCCGCGATTTCGACGCCGCGTGCCAGAAGCTGCTCGCAACGGCCAACCAGTATCCCCTGGGGCGACAGTACATCAAGGAGGCCCACGCCGCGATTGAGGGGGCGATTGCCGACCGCAAGCGGCAGATGCTTGTTGCGATGGCGACGGGAACAGGGAAGACCTAAGCGACGGTATACCAGACTTACCGGCTGATGAAGGCCGGAGTTGCTCGGCGCATTCTTTTCCTTGTTGACCGCAGGGCGCTGGCTGCACAGGCCGTCAATGCCTTCGCGTCTCTGGAGGTCGAGCCCGGTCTGAAGTTCGACAAGATTTACGAGGTCTACAGCCAGCGGTTCCGCCGGGAAGACCTGGGAGAAGATGAGAAGTTCGACGCCAAGGTCATGCCGAGCGGCTACCTGCTCGACCCGAAGCCCGGCCACGCCTTCGTCTATGTCTGCACCATCCAGCGCATGGCCATCAACCTGTTTGGCCAGCAGGCTGCCTTTGCGACCGGCGATGAAGTGGACGAGGACGACGCCAGCCAGCTCGACATTCCGATCCATGCCTTCGACCTGATCGTCGCCGACGAATGCCACCGCGGCTACACGTCGGCGGAGCTGTCGGTCTGGCGCAACACCCTGGAGCATTTCGACGCCATCAAGGTCGGCCTGACCGCAACGCCGGCGGCGCACACGAAAGCGTACTTTAACGATGTCGTCTATCGCTATGAGTACGAGCGGGCCGTCCGCGAGGGCTTCCTGGTCGATTTCGACGCCGTGTCGATCAAGTCGGAAGTCCGCATGGCCGGCGTCTTCCTGAAAGAGGGGGAACAGGTCGGCCTGATCGACCCGGAGACCGGCGGCGAGCAGCTCGACCGGCTGGAGGACGAACGGGAATTTGACACCACCGAGATCGAACGCAAGGTCACGGCCCCCGACTCCAACCGCAAGATCATCGAAGAGGTCAAGAAGTACGCCCTGGAGCACGAACAGCGCTATGGCCGATTCCCCAAGACGCTGATCTTCGCCGCCAACGACATGCCGCACGTCTCGCACGCCGACCAGCTGGTGAACCTGTGCCGCGAAGTCTTCGGCCGGGGCGATGCGTTCGCGCAGAAGATCACCGGCAGCCCCACGGTTGACCGGCCGCTACAGCGCATCCGCGAGTTCCGCAACCGGCCGGCCCCGTCCATCGTGGTCACGGTCGATATGCTCTCGACCGGCGTGGACATCCCGGCCCTGGAGTTCATCGTTTTCCTTCGGCCGATCAAGAGCCGCATCCTCTGGGAACAAATGCTCGGCCGCGGGACTCGGCTGTGCAAAGACCTGAACCCGCCAAAGTCGCACTTCACCGTCTTCGACTGCTTCGACGGCAGCCTGCTTGCCTACTTCAAGAAGGTCTCGGCCTTCACCGTCGAGCCGCCGGACAAGCCGTCGCGGACCGTCCAGGAGATCGTCGAGGCCATCTGGCAAAACCGCGACCGGCCCTACAACGTCCGCTGCCTGACCAAGCGCCTCCAGCGGATCGACAAGGAAATGTCGGGCGAGGCCCGCGAGCAGTTCGCCGGCTTCATCCCGGACGGCGACGTGGCTCGCCTGGCCAGGGACTTGCCGGAGAAGCTCGCCGGCGGTTTCACCGCCACGATGCAGCTCCTGCGCAACCCCGTGTTCCAGGACCTGCTGGTCAACTACCCACGGCCCCGGCGGACCTTCGTCGTCGCGTACCCGACCGAGGACGTGGTGACTTCGCAATGGCTGATCCGCGGCGCCGGCGGCCAGGAGTACAAGCCCGAGGACTACCTGGCCGCCTTCGCCAAGTTCGTGCAGGAGAACCGGCTCCCCATTGAGGCCGTGCGCATCCTGCTCGACCGGCCCCAGGACTGGAGCACCGACGCCCTGACCGAGCTGCGTCAGAAGCTGGCGACCACACCGGAGCGGTTCACCCTGGACAACCTGGAGAAGGCCCACGCCGACTGTTACCACAAGGACCTGGTGGACATCATTTCGATGGTCAAGCACGCGGCGAAGGACGAGGAGCCTCTGCTGACGGCCCCCGAACGGGTCGAGAGGGCGTTTGCCCGGATCACCTCCGGCCGGCAGTTCACGGAGGAACAGCAGAGGTGGCTAGAGCGTATCCGCGCTCACCTTGTTGTCAGTCTTTCGATTGATCGAGAGGATTTTGAGAATGTCCCGATCCTTTTAGACGCAGGCGGCTGGGGCAAGGCGAACCGCGTCTTCAATGACCAGCTGGAGGAATTGATTGAACAGCTCAACGGAGCGGTAGCAGCCTAACATCGTGAGCCTACAGACTCGGGACTCCGGGAGGCTCTTGCCCCCACTTTGGGCGTGGATTGATGACACGGAGCAGCAATCATGGCGGAGTCTCCTCGCGAGAGATCGGAATCGTCATTGCTCCCACGTGGCAAGGAGGGGCTCGGGTTCTTGGCCGCACTAATCGAAGTATTGGCTGCGATAAACGGAATCCACTGGATTCCAAGTATCCTGGTTATCCTAGTGGGGCTAGCGGTGGCGCTGTTTTGGCTCATTTGGGCACTACCGCTGTGGGGGGCTAGCAACAGGCTCACGAAGGCGTTCTCCCGCACATCCGCTATCCTCGCTCCGTGCGCACTGCTTTACTTTCTTCTGGTCGGTATCGCTCGCTTTGGCAGTGATCGGCCCTCTGCTTTCGGAGAGCTGGCCAAGAGGTCCATCTCGACATGTAGTTCTACTGTGCCCCTTTTGGGATAGTTCGTATAGTATGCCGGAACTCGCCCCATCATGGAAGATCAGTATGGAGGCACACGGATGTCCCTCTTGGAATCCCCGGAAGCGCTCGCCTTGCTCGCCGATGTGAAGGTGCCGCTGGCAGCCGTGCAGGGCGGCGTCCGCCGCTTGGCGGGGTTCATCGAACGCTATCAGCCCCTGTTCTATCGCACGGAACAACGGCACTGGGCCGAGGTCGTTCTCGAAGGCCGCCTCAGCAACCTGGAGCGCAAGACCAACGAGCCGATCGCTCGGCAAGCGGGCGTGGCACGCAAGCCGGTGCAGAAGTTCGTCGGCGCCGGCAAATGGTCCGATAGCGCCGTGTTGGGCGAGTTGCAGCGGCACGTGGCCGCAGCGTGGAGCGACGACGACGCGGTGTTGATCTTTGACGGCAGCGGCTTCGCCAAGAAAGGCGACGACTCCTGTGGCGTGGCCCGGCAGTGGTGCGGCCGCCTGGGCAAGGTCGAGAACTGTCAGGTGGGCGTGTTCACGGCCTATGCCTGTGCTCAGGGCGAGACGTTGCTGGCCGCGGATTTGTATTTGCCGCGGGAGTGGGCGGATGATCGCAAGCGGCGGGCGCAATGTTACGTGCCCACCGAGACGACGTTTCAGGAGAAATGGCGTCTGGCCTTGGGCCAATGGGAGCGTTGCCGAGCGTTGCCGCACGGCTGGGTGGCGGCCGACGACGAGTTTGGCCGGGTGACGGAGTTTCGGCAAACCTTGCGGCGTGGCGGTGAGCGTTACGTGGTGGATGTGCCGTGCAACACGCTGATCCGCGACCTGGAAGCCGAGCGGGAGATAGGGCCGTCGGGACGGCGACGGTTGCCGCCCTTCGAGCAGGTCCAGGCCTGGGCGGCGCGTCAGCCGGCGTCGGCGTGGCAGCGCCTGACGGTGCGGGCGGGTGAGAAAGGCCCCTTGGTGGTGCGTGCCCTGACGCGGTTGGTGCAAACCAAGGATGCCGACGGCTGCGTCGGTAGACCGGAACGAGTCGTGATCGTGCGTCCGGTGGATCGGGCCGGCGACGTGACCTATGCGTTGAGCAACGCCTTGTCGGGGGTAGCGTTGGCGGAGTTGGTGCGCGTCAAGGGTGAGCGGCCGCGGATCGAACAGGCATTGCAAATGGGCAAGGGTGAGGTGGGGTTGGCCCACTACGAAGTGCGCAGTTGGGTCGGCTGGTATCACCACATGACGCTGTCGCTGTTGGCCTTGTGGTTTCTGAATCTGGAGAAGTCGGTCCTCAAAAAAAAACGGTGTGGATCACCGTGCCGCAACTGCGGGTAATCTTCGCCTGGGTGCTGGAGCGTCGGCCGACGACGTTGGCAGGGATTCTCGCCGAAGTCAACACCGTGCTGCGCCGGACGGAAGAAGCGCGCATCTACCATTGGGTAGATGCGACCGGAGAATTCCCACCGTCTCGGCGCGCACCAGACATATGAAAAAGGGGCACAGTAGAAGTAGCATCGAGACGCCTCAACCGCCGGCGGTCATGACGGGCACGTGCAAAGCGACGCTTGATGAGCAGGCCGACGCCGTGTCGGTGGTCTTTACCGTGGTCGGTGAAGATCGGGAGCGTGTGAAAGAACTTGTCCTGAGCCACGTCGGTTGGCCTACTGGCAATGCACAAACGCAGGCAAGAGGCGACCCCAAAGAGACCGGGCTAATTATCCAGGCTGTTACCCCCGCGTCCAGCGTCACTGCCGATCTAGAGGTCGTTCTCGCACCGGGCAAGCCCTCGGGGCCAGTCCGGATTGACGTTGTCTCCGAGTACTTCAAGCGAGGCGCTTGGTGGAGGTTCAAACGATGCGCGTTCGATCATTATCCGTGAAACTGTGCCTGGCCACGGGACTACTGCTCCTTCCTGCTGGGACGAACAGGGCTGACGACGGCAACGCCGTTGGTGGCAGTGCGCGCGACGCTGTGAGCAAGGCGCCACTTGATAACGTAACAGTGACCGTTGTTCAGGATTCTGCGGTCCATGACTCATCGCGTTCCGAAGACGGGGCCTACATCCTGAAAGTGCCGTCCGCTCTCAAGGCATTCGACATCCTCTACAAGAAAACGGGCTATCTCGATGTCGTCGATCTGGATGTGCCTAACGACACACCGCAGCAGAAGCGGCCGATTGCCCGCATGGTCAGGGCAGCACAGATCAAGAACCTCTCAGCGGACGAGTTGAAAGAACTCGTCGGAGCCGCGAAGAATTCAATCGAGCGCGCCAAGGAAGTTAAGGGCAAGGCGGGTGACATCCTGCTGGAATCATCGAGGGGG
Source organism: uncultured Planctomycetota bacterium (assembly GCA_963827935.1). Classification (GTDB taxonomy): domain Bacteria; phylum Planctomycetota; class Planctomycetia; order Gemmatales; family Gemmataceae; genus DATFNV01. The sequence continues at coordinate 13,869 of CAWHCN010000015.1, forward strand.
AATCTTCGGATAATTCGAGCGCGCGCGAAATCTGATGACCCAATCAAGAATCGGATCGGGGACTTGCTTGATCGGGCCGATGAGGTAGGCAAGCTGATCCACAAACCTTGATCGCCGCAATGCCTGGCTGCGAGCCTGATTCGCGAAAGCAGGTCCGAACTATGTCCGACGTTGTCCAAAAACTTTGGGGCTTCTGCCACACCCTGCGCCACGACGGCATCGACTACGGGGACTACATTGAGCAGATTACCTATCTGCTATTCCTCAAGATGGCCGACGAGCGCGGCATCGACATCCCCGCGGGCTGCGACTGGCCCACCCTCCGCGATTACACCGGGACCGAGCTGACCGACCACTACATCGACATCCTCCGCAAGCTCGGCAAGGCCCTCGGCCTCTTGGGCGACATCTATGCCGGCGCACAGTCACGCTTCAAAAACCCGGTCAACCTGAAGCGGCTCATCGGCCTGATCGACGAGACGGAATGGACCGCCCTCGGGGTGGACGTGAAGGCAGCCGCCTATGAGGGCCTGCTGGAGAAGGCCGCCAGCGAGGGGAAGAAGGGCGCCGGCCAGTATTTCACCCCGCGCGTGCTGATCCAATCCATCGTGCGGTGCATGAAGCCGGACCCGCGCGTCGGCCGCGACTTCACCATCTGCGATCCGGCCTGTGGCACCGGCGGCTTCCTGGTCTGCGCCTATGAATGGCTGAAGGCCGAGACCAAAGGCGGCGCCCTTGACCGGCAGGACGCCAAACGCATCCGCACCGCCACCTACTTCGGGCAGGACCTGGTGGACCGGCCGCGGCGCATGTCCCTGATGAATCTGTACCTGCACAACATCGAGCCGCAGATCACGCTGGGCGATTCGATCTACCAGCCGGCCGCCGCCCGCCGCTTCGACGTGGTGCTGACCAATCCTCCCTTCGGCACCAAGGGGGCGAACCAGGCCCCTGACCGCGACGACTTCACCGTCAGCACGTCCAACAAGCAGCTCAACTTCGTGCAGCACGTCCTGACGATCCTGAAGCCCGGCGGCCGGGCCGCCATCGTGCTGCCGGACAACTGCCTCTTCGCCGACCAGGCCGGCGAGGTCTTCAAGATCGTCACCGAGGATTGCGACCTGCACACCGTTCTGCGCCTGCCGCGCGGCACCTTCACCCCGTACAGCCAGGGCGTCAAGGCGAATGTCGTCTTCTTCACCAAGGGGGCGAAGTCGGCGCAGACGTGGATTTACGATGCCCGCACAAATGTCCCCGGCATCACCAAGAAGGACCGCCCGCTGACCCCGGCCCACTTCGCCGAGTTCGACAAGTGCTACGGCTCCAACCCCGACGGGCGGGCCAGGCGCAAGCCGGCCGACTCGAAGGAGGACCGCTGGCGCTCGTTTTCGATCGCTGAGGTCAAGGATCGCGACTTCAAGCTCGACAGCTTCAAGTGGCTGAAGGAGGAATCGCTCGAAGACGCGGGCGACCTGCCCGAGCCGGAGGAACTGGCGACGGACGCCATTGCGGATCTGGAGGGAGCCGTAGAAGAGTTGAACGCGGTGCTGGTTCTTTTGGAGAACGGTGGCAAGGAATGACCGAAGAACTGCCGGAAGGGTGGGCCAACACTCCCTTCGAAAATCTCTTTGAGTTCGTCCTTGGCGGTGACTGGGGCAAAGGCATTACCGAAGCTCCGGCCGATTGGCCTCAAGTTCGTGTATTTCGCGGGACCGAGTATCGCGACTGGCAAACTGCTAAAGGCCGGACGGCGGCTCTGCGCTCGATCAAACCGAGCAGTCTTGAAAAACGGCGGCTGCGCCAAGGAGACATCATCATTGAGGTGTCGGGTGGCGGTCCAGATCAACCCGTGGGCCGCTCCGTAGTCATTGATGAGGACGTGCTGCACCAGTCATCCCTACCTTTGATCTGCTCGAACTTCTGCCGAATGGTGCGCCTCTCGGGTTCCATTCGCCTGCCTTTGTAAACCTCTGCTTGGTGTGGCGGTATGCCAATCGTGAATTCGACCAATTCCAAAATGCGACGGTTAACATAAAGAATCTCGAATTTCCTCGTTTCGCTGCTGAAACGCCTATCCTCATCCCGCCGCTGGCCGAGCAACAGCGCATCGTCGCCAAGGTCGAGGCATTGCTGGCCCGCGTGAGCGCCGCCCGGCAGCGGCTGGCCAAGGTGCCGGCGATCCTGAAGCGGATCCGGCAGTCGGTGCTGGCTGCCGCCTGCTCCGGCCGGCTGACTGCCGACTGGCGGGGCGATCGGAACGATGTGGAGCCTGCCACCACGCTACTTGAGCGCCTGGCTGAAGAACGACGCACGCGGTGGGAGGCTCGGAATGCACACCGGAAGTACCGTCTTGCTGATGAAATGCAGCGAGAGCAGGACGAACTCACGGAAATCCCAGAAACTTGGGCGTGGACTAATTTCGACCACTGCGCCTGGGAAATCACTGTGGGCCACGTCGGGCCCATGAAGGACCGGTACGTTGCCACTGGAATCGCGTTCCTTCGTAGCCAGAACGTCCGGCCCCTTCGGTTCGATTCTACCGGACTCGTCTTCATCAAGCCCGATTTTCATGCAGCGTTGCGAAAGTCAGCACTATATGGGGGCGAAATCCTGGTGACGCGGACAGGCGCGAACACCGGGGATTGTTGCGTTTTCCCCAAACCTGCCGGTGAAGCGAATTGCGCCGACCTGGTCATTACCAGACCGTTGTCCGGACTATTGCCCGCCTACGGTGTCATTTACATTTCATCGCGTGACGGACAGGCGCGCATCGGATTGCGTGAAACGGGCATGGCACAGCCTCACTTCAACATCGGAGCGATGCGAGTCAAACCGTTTCCATTGCCCCCACTCGCCGAGCAGCAAGAAATCGTCCGCCGCGTTGCGGCCCTGTTCCGGCTGGCCGACGCCATCGAGAAGCGGCTGGCGGCGGCGACGGCGCGTGCCGAGAAGCTGACGCAGGCGATCCTGGCCAAGGCGTTCCGCGGCGAGCTGGTCCCCACGGAAGCGGAGCTGGCCCGGCGCGAAGGCCGTACCTACGAGCCGGCGTCAGTACTGCTGGAACGCATCCGCGAGGAGGCGCGCACACGCTGATAGGAACAGGGAACAAGGAACAGGCAAACCTGACGCGAAGCCGCGCGGATGCGCTGCCAGCCGGAATACTGCACGCAAGTAGCCGGAGAACTGCCGATGGACGTGAGTTTCATCCCCGGCCCCACAGACCCGCATGGGCCGGCGCGGGACGCCCTCGATGACGTGCTCTCAAGCGGAACCACTCGTATCATGGTTGCCTGTGCGTTTTTCAGCGCGGCAGGATGCGCGATCATGCGCCGCCATCTTGCGAGGCTGCAGGCGCCGGGATCCTGCCTGGTAGTCTCAGCAGACCCACCAACCAATATCGGAGCCCTTAACGGTCTGGCCAGGGAGGCGCCCGGCAAGGTTTGGGCGTACCAGACTGGAAAACTGCCAACCGAAAAGAAAGTCGGCCATGCGCTGATGCACTCGAAGGTGTTTTACGCCGAGGCAGGCGAGAATTGCCGGCTGTGGGTGGGAAGCCACAACCTGACCGGCCGAGCAACGACGGGTGCCAATCTGGAGGCGGCGTTGGTGCTGACTGGGCACCGTTCCGAAGCTCCGTTCGAGGCAGCTCGGCAGCATATTGAGACCTGTCGAGCCGATGCGTCCGAGTGCCCGGTGGAGCCGCCTCCTGAGCCCGACGGCGAGGGGGTGGACGTGGTCCTGATCCACGCGGAAGCCGACGAGCTGCCCCGTGATCCGTTCCCGTGGTTTGCCCGACTTTATCTAGCTTCCGCCGCGTACGATTGGTCGCTCAGCGCGCCGGCTAATCTTCGGATGTACCTGTATCGACCGGGGCACCTGGACCGAGGCTGGCAGAGCGCGGCCCCCTGGGCAACCTATGGGGGTACGCTTACAGGGCTTAACTTCACAGATAAGCATCCCACAGTGCCGGGAAGGTCCGCGACTTGGGACGAGAAGGATTACTCCATCACGGGTGCGCATTCTGCGCTTCATTTTTCGAGGTCACATCCTGAAGTTCACGGCATCGTGACGCAGGCCACGATCACGGTCGAAAGTCTTGCACCTTCCGAAGAAGTGTTCCTGCCGGCCAAACCGAAGGTGGGGCAAGAAGTTCAGATCGAGCAGCGCCTTGTCGGTCGAATGGATGAGGACCTCGAAGGTTTCTTCACCAGGCCATCCGTTCGGGATGGCCATCTTGTCTACGAAGTCTGTCATCGAGGCAGAGCAACCTGGCAGATGTCGGTCGGTGACCTGAGAGAGTCGGACCGTCGTCGGCTCTTCGAGGATGCCGATGAGAGCCAGGTCGAGCTGCTGGACAGACTTGAGGAAACCCGGGAACGGCATCCGCTGATTATGCGAGCCAAGTACAGGCTTCGGGGAAGGCCGGATCGAGGGCCAATCCTCTGAGCCAGCCATGCTGCTGCACGCCGGACCCGGGCACGCCTCGTCCGCCGCCAGAAAGCATGACCCGGCCGGCGCGAACCTCGCCTATGTCGGGCCCGTCCATCTAACGATCACGCGACCGCGGTCCAGCACACTTCCCGGAGCCCCGCCCATGAGCGACTCGCCGCAGGACCTCCTGCCGATTCTGTTCCGTGACTGGCAGAAAATCGCCGCCGAAACCGTCCGCTGCCTCGGCGAGGAGCCGGCCAGCCTCTTCCTGTACCTCTACATCGATGCCCTCGAAATCAGCCGGGCGATCCAGAACGGCTACCCCGAAGCCGAAAGGCTGGACAGCCTCGTCTTCATCGAATTCACGGGCTTGCCCAAGGAGTTGCACTGGCTCCAGGCCCTCTTCCTCTGCGGCAACTACCCCATCGTCCTGCGCCAGCTCCGGTTCAACTGGGAACGGCTGTTCCGCGCCCGCCACGCCGACGCTTACGCGGAGGAGCACCCTGGCGCAGCCGATGGACCGGGGCCAAGCCTGCGAGACAAGCACGAGTGGCTGACGCGACGAGAGGAGCGGCTCAACTGGCCGCGGCTGATCGCGCCCACCCTGTGCTGCTTCTTCCCGGCCGTGTGCCGGCGGAAACCGACACGCACTTCTGGCCCCTTTGGGACCGGCTCAACCGCTGCGTGCATCCCTCTGGGATGCTGCGGGAGAAACTGGCGGGGGAATCGGTCCTTCACCTCCTCGATGCCTTCGACGAGGAGACGGCGCGGGAGACGCTCGCCGACGCGGCGGAAGTCTTCGGCCTGATCTGGCTGGCGGTCCTCTTGCGCTTTCCCCGCGGTCCCGGCTCTGCTCGCGGACGCGGACATCTTCCGGGCCTGCCCGCAAGTGCGTGCGGTACTGGCGAACCGCTGAAGGGGAGTCACATGCGCCCAGCGGGTCCCCAGGACGCAGTTCCTGTTCTTGGCCCGTCTGTATCCCCGGCCCGGGGTAAGCGTCTCTCCCCGCCGCGTGCTGTCCGTCCCTGGCCGGGACTGTCCGTCAATCGCCGCCTCCGCCTGGTCCCGGGACTTTCGGCACCGCGTGCCAGTCGTCCCCACACCTGGCAGGCCCGGAGTGGCTGCGCGCCGCCACAGTGCGCGCGCAGGCGCAATGCAATCCATTTGGGGAGCGCGTGCCAGACCCCCACACCCCAGCGCAACTTGGCACGCACTCACCGGGAGCGGCGCAACTTCATGCAGAACAATGACTAACGGCAGGGCGAGTGCGGGCCAAGCTTGGCACGCACTCGCCCTGCCGTTCGGTCCGGCCAGGCGAGCGAGTGTATCAAAATCGTACACTCGTGACTTGCCCACAAATACGTTGGCAAGTGGGCAAGTCACCCTACGGCGGGCGCAAGTCATTATAGGGAAGCATGTTATAGACAAAAGTGACTTGTCCACCTGACTTGCCCACTGAGCAAGTCACTCGCCCAGACCGACCTCCCGGGCCACGCCGTCCGGGAGATTATGACTTGTCGCTCGCCTTACCGGCGCTCATCCTTTGACCTCTGGAGCAGGAGCGTGGCGTACCGTTCGAAAGTGTCCCCCGTCAGGTCGGTCAAGGTGTAGGCATCGCGGTAGAGGAGCCGGCCGGCGCGGCGGTGCTGACCACGGCGTAGGCGAACCGCTTACCCAGACGGGAATCTTGCACGGCGTAGAAGTTGGGTCCTCCCCCTGTCTTTTTCTGTTTCTCCTCGGCCTTCCTCCGCTCCCACTCTCTCTGATCTGCCTCGTAGAACGCGAAGAATTGGTCCCGGCTGATGAGGTTCAGGTCGAGGGCTCGGCGCGCCGCGACCACCGGGCTCACCTTGAACCATCGGGCGATCTTCTGGAATGGGCGTCCGCTCGCGCTGGCTTCCTGCCAGCGTTCCTGGAGCTTGTGGCGCGGGACGAGAAATTCCGCGGCAACCCGGTTGCAAAACTGTTCGGTGTCGTCCCGATCCGGCATCATCTTGACGAGATTGAACAGCCCGTCCTTGCCCAGCCAGAGATGGGCCAGCTCGTGGGCCAGCGTGAACATCCGAGCTGATTTGGAGTCGGCTCCGTTCACGAAGACCAGGGGCGCGTACTCGTCGCACAGGACGAAACCGCGAAACTCCTGCGGGTCAAGTGGCCGATGGTTGTTCAATCCCACGACGGAGCTGCTGGCGACCAGAATGCCGATGCGCTCGGCGGCACTGCGGAAGGTCCGGGACGGCGTTTTCCCAGGTGTCATGCACTTCGGCCCAGTCGGATTCGAGCCCCAGCTTCTCACGGATGCGCACGGCCAGTGTCACGACGTTCCGCGTCTGCGCACCGCTGCCGATGAAGTCCAGTGGCTCCTGCCCTGCCTCGATCAGGTAGTCTCGCATCCACGCCTGCCGGCGCTTCATCACCTGGATGGTTTCCAGGAGGTTCGGGCTCGGCCGGCTGACTGGAGCGTCGTCTTTCGTCCTGAAGTCGGGGATGCCGAGCTGCTCCTCCGGCGGCTCGTCGAGGAAGAGGTAGCCCAGCGGCGTCATCGTCTTGTGCGGCAAACTGCTCCAGTTGCCTGTACGTCGGCTCCTTTTCTTCCGTGAGCCACTGTTCCAGTTTGGGGAACGCTGTCGCTAATTGGTCCCACGGCAGGCGGGACCGGTCAATCGCCCAGCGGAGAAGTTCGGGTTTGACAGAGACGGTTTCGGGCATGATCGCGAGGGGCTCACCTTTATGGGCTTCCGTTCCCTATCGTACTCCGACCCCCCAAACGCGGACGAGGAAGCGGATAGTAGCAGATTCAACCAGTCCCGGCAACGTCGGCAGCCATCGCTGGCGGGCCATCATCGGGGGCGATGGCGGGCAACCGATGCTCTTCCTCGAGCAGCCTCTGGCGTGCCCCCGGCCCGCCGGGTACACTCGCATGAAGCTCTCGACAGCGCGTCGAGCGGCACAATCCCACACACAGGAGAACGAAGCCGGCTGCCCGTGGTCAGCGGGACCACGGGGACAACCTGAAGACTCGCGTGAGTCAAGACCTGCTTCCAGGAAAACCGCCAACCTGGGCTTCGGCCCTTGTATTCAGAAGAGGCAGTGCTTGGCCGCGCCCGCAAGGGGCGCCGGCCAGGTGCTGTTCTTCTGCGCCCTTGGCGGGGGCTCCTGGAGCGGTGCCGGGTTCGGCGCTCTTACTTTTTCGGCCCCCGCCTCATGAACGCAGCAGTGTTCGTCTCGATGTCCGACCGAAAGATGGCCTCGTTGATCGACGGGGCCAGACGCCGTGTCGGGGTTGCAGTGCCGGCCGTGCGTCAGGAAACAGCCAAGGCGCTGCAAAGCGCTGTCGCTCGACTCGGCCGCGAGCACGTCGGCATCGTGATGGACTGCGATGAAGAGGTGTTTCGGCTGGGCTACGGAGACATCAAGGCCCTTGAAAGCCTTCGGGAAGCGGAGTGCGCCGTCCGGCAATGCTCGGGCCTTCGCATCGGTGTACTCGTATGCGACGAGCAGGCATGGGTGTTCGGCCCGACCGCGCTGTACGTGCAGGCCGAGGTACAGAGCGACGAGACCCCCAACGCGGTCAGCTTGCGGGCTGCCGACGTTGAACGGATTGTCCGCCAGATGCTTCCCGAGAATTCTCTACCTGGCCTTGCCCAGGTTGAAATCGGTCATGAGGAGATTCCGCAGGCTGTGATTGAACGGACGCAGAAGGTGCTTGCACAGGCCCCGCCAGTGGCGTTTGACGTGGCTCGGCAGGTGCGCGTGTTTCACCCGTACATCCAGTACGTCGAGATCAGCCTGCGCGGCTGCGCGATCCAGCGGCATCGGATCGAAATACCCAAGTCCTTGCAGGGAATGGCCCCGGGCGCGGTGCTCGCCTCACGGCTCCGAACGACCTTTGAGTTGATCGAGAAGAGCAGTGAAAGCTCGTCAAGACAACTGGAAGCTGCCCTGAAGGAGATTCGTGATACATTTACATCCTCACTCGGCAAACCCTGGGGGCGTGTACTTCTACGGGCGCGGCGCCCAGAGTTCGACAAGCGAGTTGAGGAACTCAGAGAGCGGCTCGCCAAGCACAAGAAATCCGTGGTGGAGTCGCTGGCTAATTGGACAGCGCCACTTTCCTTGTTGCAATGGCGGAAGTCCAACATTGAGAACAGTATAGCCGATCAGGTCGGCGATTGGGGGATGCACGATTTGATCCGATCGACATCGATGCCCAAGGATCGCAGTTGAGCCATGCGCGTTTTCACGTGAGAGCGCTGGGCCTGCGCATTGCGACGCTGGTAATACTGCTGCTTGGCTAACTCTCGTTGGAAGCGTGCCGCTTTTGTCAGTCGCCCCTGTGCTGTCTCTAACCAGGTGTTCATGGCTCGTCGCACTTGTTCTGTCGTCAGGTGTTCCAGCGGGTCGTCGTGCGTCGTTGCGGCGTCGAACTGCTGACGCATGCGGGCGCAAAACAGGTGGGTCAGTTGCGTCAGGTAACAGTGCCGGTGCAAGCAACGCCAGCCGCGAACTTCGTAATGGTCCAAGCCCAGTTCCTCTTTGGCCTGGCGAAAGCAGCTTTCCACCGACCAACGCCCAAAGGCCACACGCAGTAACCGCCGTAGCGAGATGCCACGCTCCCCGGGCACACGATTGGATAGGAAGTATTTCACCTCATTGGTCAAAACGTTGCGTGCTACGAGCAAGCAGTGCCGACGCCCCGGCAGGCCATCGAGTCCCTTGGCCAGAGCTTCGCCCATTTCACCTCCCAGACTTCGGGGCCGTGCTGGGTGTCCTTGATGCGGTAGCGCTGCCACTTCTGCTGGCGAAAGACGGGCGAATAGCGTGCCAGGTTTCGCACTTCGCTGCCGCGCCGGTTTCGCGCCGCCAGCCGCGGATAGGTCCTTTTGCGGCCGCGCCGCCGCGACCGACCGCTCCGAAGCACCTGGGGCTTTTTCAGCCAGCCGCGGAAGTTCGCCGGCACTTCGCCCACGAATACCTGTCCACGCTGTTCCAGACCGTCCAGAAAGGCCGTGTCGCGGCCGTAGCCTTCGTCAAACGTCCAGGCCTGGACGCGCACACCGTTGGCCAAGGCGCGGTCGATCAACTCCAGGGCGATTTGCGGCTTGGTACGGAACACGACCTCTTTGGGGATGTAATTTTTTTTCGACGCTCCGGATCGTCGGCCCAATCCCGGGGCAGGTAGACCTCGCTGTCGAGCAGACACTGAAAGCCGGGGCTGCTGTAGCTCAGATGCACGCCGACGACACCGTTGTCGACTTTGCCACAACTGCCCAGCCACTGCCGTGCGGCACCCGCCGTATGGCTACCGCTCTTGGCCGTTCCCGATTCGTCGAGGCAACCGATCGCCTCCGCATGAGCATGTTCGCGGGCCACCAAGCGCTGGCAGTCATCGCGCACGCCGGTCTCATCCCACTTGATCGATTCCACGAAACGTTGTAGAGTCCGCGGTGCCGTACCCAGCTCCAAGGCCATGGCCTCGATGTTTTTGCGTTGTAGGTTCGACAGGAGCCCCTGGACATACACGGCCAACAGGGCGAAACCGGGGCGGCTGCGAAACCGGCCGACGAACAGCCTCAGAAACTTGGCCAACTCCTTGCCGAGACTGGCAATCTGCTTCAGCGTCATCCTGACGATCCTCCGTGGTATTCCTTCCAGGAATTAGCGAACACGGAGGATCGTCTTTCTTTACTCTATCACGCAACCCCAACTTCCTGTGTTAGCTGCACTTACGTGTCAACCATGACAGAAAGTGGTGCTGTCCAA
>CAWHCN010000016.1:0-17362 GCA_963827935.1 uncultured Planctomycetota bacterium
GGGTTGCTTCGCCACCGGCCGCAAGCCGGCGAACCGGCCGCGTAAGCTGCCGGGTTGCTTCGCCACCGGCCGCAAGCCGGCGAACCGGCCGCGTAAGCTGCCGGGTTGTGCATCAAACCCGGCAGCTTACGCTGCCGGTTCGCTGCCATGAAAAACCCGGCAGCTTACGCTGCCGGTTCGCCGCCATCAATCCTGCCGGCGCTGGCGGTGCTTCTTCATCTTCGTGTCGAAATCGTCGTCGTCATCGTCGTCGTCCCGGTCGTCATCGTCATCGTCATCCTCATCCTCGTCGTCGAATTCTTCTTCCTCAAGGACGCCCTTCTCGGCTTGGCTGATCTTGTAGGCGAGGTCGGCCGGCTTGGCGGAGCGCTGCAGCACCTCCTCCTTCTCGCACAGGCCGCTCTTCCACAGCTTGAAGAGGCTTTCGTCGAGCAGGAACATGCCGTGCTTGCGCCCGGTCTGGATGCTGGAGTCGATGCGATAGACCTTGTTTTCGCGGATCAGGTTCTGGATCGCGGGCGTGACGACCATCATTTCGTAGGCGGCGACCAGCCCCTCGGGCTTCTTCGGCAACAGCGACTGCGACAGCACGCCGATGAGGGCGGTGGACAGCTGCGTGCGAATCTGGTCCTGCTGCTCCTTGGGGAAAACGTCGATGATGCGATTGATGGTGCTGGCGGCCCCGTTGGTATGCAGGGTGCCGAAGACGACGTGGCCCGTTTCGGCCGCCTCGATGGCCGCGTGGATCGTGGCCAGGTCGCGCATTTCGCCGACCAGGATGATGTCCGGGTCCATGCGCAACGCCCGGCGGATGCCTTCCTTGAAATCCGGCACATCGACGCCGATCTCGCGCTGGTTGACCGTGCACTTCTTGTGCTTGTGGAAGTACTCGATCGGGTCCTCCAGCGTGATCATGTGCTTGTCGTAATTCTGATTCAGGAAATCCATCATGCTGGCCAGGCTGGTGGTCTTGCCGGAGCCGGTGGGTCCGGTGACCAGCAGCAGGCCGCGCGGGCGGGTGATCAGCCGGCGAATCGCCTCGGGCATGCCGATCTGTTCAAACGTCAGGAACTGGCTGGGGATGCGCCGCATCACCATGCCGATGCAGCCCTTCTGCTTGAAGATGGCCACGCGGAAGCGGACGCCGTCGGTGAACTCGATGGCGAAGTCGGCCCCGCCCACCGTCTGCAATTCCTGCTGGCAGCGGTCCGGGGTGATGGACTTCATTAGGGCGGTGGTGTCGTCGTTGTCGAGGACCTTGGTCTCGAGTCGGCGCAGGCGGGCGTGGTGCCGGATCACTGGCGGCTGCCCAACGGCGATGTGCAGATCGCTGGCCTTCAGCTGAATGACGGTCGCCAGCAACTTATCGATCTGTACGGTTGTAGCCACGGAACCTCCCGGACCCAATCACTTCCCGTCCGCGGTGCTGAGACCTGAACAGGCGCCCAACCTGGGCCGAGGCTGGGCCGCCGCCATCACACGCATTATTCCGTGGCTCGGCGGCGAAACCAAAAGATGGGTCAAAAAAACTACCAAGATCACCCCGGCAGTATCGAACTACCAAAAGGGCCCCAAACCGGCCCCAAGGTCGAATGGGGTCACGGCGGCGCCAGCTGCGCAACCCCACGTTCATCGCGGCCGGACCGCGTGCCGGTGGGGTGCCGCGTCGCGGCACGGGGTTGACCGGCCGGTCGCTCCACGCCGCGAACTCCTACCCCTCCGCCGTCGGAAGACCCCCTGAGCGGCACGTCCCCAGGCCGCGCAGGCCACCTTAGTTGGCGTCCCCGGCGCTGTGGCACGTCGAGAGCACTTCTTCCAGGGTGGTAATTCCCTTAAGTGCTTTCTGCACACCATCTTCCAGCAGGTTTCTCATGCCGAGCAGACGGGCCTGGCGGCGGATCGACTGGGTCGGCTCGCGGGCGAAGGTCATCTCGCGGATGGGCCCGGTCATCTTCATCATTTCGAAGATCCCCTTGCGGCCCCGATAGCCAGTGTGATGGCAGTGGTTGCAGCCCCGGCCGCGCATGAAGGTGGCCGTGGCCAGCACATCGGGCGTCAGGCCAGCTGCCTTGATCTCGTGCGCCGGCGGCTGGTCGGGCTCCTTGCACTTGGGGCACACCAGCCGGACCAGCCGTTGGGCCATCATGGCAATAACGGAGGAGGCCACCAAGAATGGTTGAACCCCGATATCCACCATTCTTGTAATAGCACTGGGCGCATCGTTCGTATGCAGCGTACTGAAAACCAGGTGTCCTGTCAGACTCGCCTGAATTGCGATCTCGGCGGTTTCCTTATCCCGGATTTCGCCCACCAGGATGATATTGGGCGCCTGACGCAACATCGCTCGGATGATGCGCTGGAAGTCGAGGCCGATCTGGTGCTTGACCTCCACCTGGTTGACCCCCGGCAGGTAGTATTCGACCGGGTCTTCCGCGGTGATGATCTTGCGATCGGGGCGGTTCAATTCGTTCAGGGCGGCGTAGAGGGTAGTCGTCTTCCCGGACCCGGTCGGCCCGGTGACCAGGAAGATGCCGTTGGGACGTTTGATCAGTTGCTGGAACTTCTGGAAGTCATCCTCGCCGAACCCCAGATCCTTGATGGACACCTGAATACTGCTGCGGTCGAGGATGCGCATGACGGCGGACTGACCGTGCGTGCTGGGCAACATGCTGACGCGCAGATCGTAATGCTTGCCGCCGATGGGCAGCTTGATGCGCCGATCTTGCGGCCGGCGCTTCTCGGAGATGTCGATGTTCCCCATGATCTTCAGACGGCTGAGCATGGGCGCCAGCAAACGCCGCGGCGGACTGTCGCGCTCCACCAGCACGCCGTCGATCCGGTAGCGCACCCGCACCCGGTCAGCGAACGGCTCGATATGGATGTCGCTGGCGCGCAGGCTCACCGCTTCCTGAATGATCAGGTTGCACAGCTTGACGACGGGCGCGTCGCTTTCCTCCAGTCCGCCTCCCGTCGTTGCTTCCGTTTCGGTGAAGTCGATGGCGGTATCTGTAAATTCGGCCAGCATGGAGTCGACCGACTCCGTTTCGGTCTGGCCGTAGTGCCGGTTGATGGCCTCGATGATCTGCTCGCGGGCGGCGATGATGGGCGTGATGTCCTTGTTCAGGATGAACTGCAGCTTTTGCACGGTATCGAAATCGGAGGGGTCGGCCATGATGATCTTGAGCACGCCCCCTTCCTGGGCCAGCGGCAGCACGACGTTTTCGCGGGCCACCGATTCGGGCACCAACTCCACCACGGCCGGCGGGATGGTGACATTGGTCAGGTCAATGAACTGCAAACCGCTGTGCTCGGCGATGGCGGTGGTGAGCTGTTCCTGGGTGGCGTAACCGAGCTTGATGAGCGTGTCCTGGATCTTGGCGCCGGTTTGCTGCGCCATGCCCCGCGCCTCGGTGAGCTGATCGGGGCTGAGGATCCCCTTCTGGATGAGGATGTCGGTGAATTCTCCCCGAGTCTTGGCCATGACGAGATTCTCCGGAGCGATGGGTATGCGCGAACCAGGGGGCGGCAGGAAAGCCGATCCGGTGCGGGACTTGCACGTTCAGGCTGACCTCTCCAACGTAGAGCAGAGCGGAGGCGGCTGCAAGAGAAAAGCGAGGAAAGTCGGTCCGTCGCGCTCAGGTCTGGCGAAAGAGTCCGAAGAGGAGCAGACTCAGGACCACCAGCGTGATGACGACATAGGCCCAGTCGCGCTGGCGGCCGAACGCAAAGACGGTGAAGACGACCCGCGCCACCGGCGTTGCGATCAGCAGCAAGATGCCCAGCTGGAGGATGCCGGCCGGGTCGAGCGTCAAGGCTGTCCGCAGGATGCCCGCGGGGTGGCGGAGAGCGCTATCTCCCTCGTGAAAGGTCCGGTAATCGGCCGAGGCGCTCCAGTGCTCATCCAGAAACGCGGCCCCGCCGACCAAGACAACCAGGCCGGCCAGCAGCACTCCGCCGCGCAGCAGATGGCCCAGGGCGTGGTCCAGGCGCTCGTCGGTCGCGTCGCTATTCGGGTTGGGCATCGAATCCCCCGGTCAGGCCCTTGTAGATCATTTGCGCGGCCAAAAGGACGATCACTCCGGCGAAGATGAACCGCAATGTGCTCGTGCCGGCCCGGACCAGGACGCGCGTCCCCAGGAGCGATCCCAGCAGGACGCCAAGCACGACGGGCATGGCCACCTCGGGGCGGATGTAGCCGCGGCCCAGGTAGATGCCGGCACTGGCCGCCGCCGTCACGCCGATCATGAAATTGCTCGTCGTCGTCGAGACCTTGAACGGCAGGCGCATCACCCGATCCAGCGCCAGCACCTTGAACGCGCCGGAGCCGATCCCCAGCAGACCGGAGAGCACGCCGGCCACGAACATGAGCACGAACCCCAGCGGCACGCGCTGGACATGATAGCTCTGGCGCCCCTGCGGCGTGGGGTAGGAGGCGTCGAGGCGGAGCCGTGCGGCCAGGGCATCCGGCGAGCCGCCGCCGTCCTCGTCGGCCCGGGACCGCGTCGACAGGTAGGCCGAACCGATCAGGCACACGCCGAACACCACGGCAATGGTATTGGCCGGCAGGAGTGTGGCGACAACCGCGCCGGAGAGCGCACCGATGGTGGTCGCGACCTCCAGAAACATGCCGACCCGCACATTGGAGTAGCCTTCCCGGACATACGCCGCCGCCGCCCCCGAGGAGGTGGCGATGACCGAGACCAGTGAAGCCCCAATGGCGTAGCGGATGTCCACGCCGAAACCGATGGACAACAGCGGCACGATGACGACCCCGCCGCCCAGACCGGTCAGGGCGCCGAGGAAGCCGGCCAGCAGGCTGCCGGACCCAACGAGGAGGGTGAATTCGAGGACGGTCATGGGGTGGGTCCGTATCACAATTTATCGTTTCGTGCTCGCAGCGCGAGCGCGAAACGATGAATCGAAACGGCGATTATTCCTCCTCCTCACGCAGCTTCGCCAAAATGCTGTAGTCTTCCAACGTCGTCGTGTCGCCGACCGTCTGCTTGCCGGCCGCGATGTCGCGGAGCAACCGCCGCATGATCTTCCCGGAGCGCGTCTTGGGCAGCGAATCGGTGAAGCGGATCTCGTCCGGCCGGGCTAGGGAGCCGATCTCGTGGACGACGTGCTCGCGCAGTTCCTGTTTCAGCGCATCGGTCGGCGGCGTGCCGGCGCGGAGCGTGACAAAGCAGGAAATGCCCTCCCCCTTGATGTCGTCCGGCTTGCCGACAACGGCGGCCTCGGCGACGCGCGGGTCGTGGACCAGGGCGCTCTCCACTTCCATCGTGCTCAGGCGGTGGCCGGCTACGTTGAGCACGTCATCCACCCGGCCCATGATCCAGTAGTAGCCGTCCTCGTCGCGGCGGGCGCCGTCGGCGGTGAAGTAGACGTGCGGCACCTGGCCCCAGTACTGCTGCTGGTAGCGGGCATCGTCGCCGTAAATCGTCCGCAGCATGGCCGGCCACGGCTGACGGATCACCAGGAAACCGCCCTGGTTCGGCGGCAATGACCGACCCTGGCGATCCACAATGTCGGGCACCACGCCCGGCAGCGGCCTCGTCGCGCTGCCCGGCTTGGTCGCGATCGCGCCCGGCAACGGGGAGATCAGGATCATGCCCGTTTCCGTCTGCCACCAGGTATCGACGATGGGGCAGCGCTCGCGGCCGATCACCCTGTGATACCACATCCACGCTTCCGGATTGATCGGCTCGCCGACCGTGCCCAGCAGGCGCAGGCTGGACAGGTCGTGCCGCCCGGGCCAGTCGTCGCCCCATTTCATGAACGCGCGGATGGCCGTCGGCGCGGTGTAGAACGTGTTGACGCGGTACTTCTCGATCAGGCTCCAGAAGCGGTCCTCGCGCGGATGGTTCGGAGCCCCCTCGTACATCAGCGTGGTGGCCCCGTTGCACAGCGGGCCATAGACGATGTAACTGTGGCCGGTGACCCAGCCCAGGTCGGCGGTACACCAGTAGGTGTCGTCCTCGCGCAGGTCGAAGACCCACTTGTGGGTGAGCGACACGCCCAGCAGGTAGCCGGCCGTCGTGTGCAACACGCCCTTGGGTTTGCCGGTCGAGCCGCTGGTGTAGAGGATGTAGAGCGGATGCTCGCTATCCAGCGGCTCGGCGGGGCAGTCGGCCGAGGCGGCGGCCATCAGTTCGTGCCACCACAGGTCGCGGCCAGGCTTCATCTCGACTGTCTGATCGCAGCGGTTGAAGACGATGCAGTTTTCGACTGTGGGCGACTTGGTCAGGGCGTCATCGACATTCTGCTTGAGAGGGACGACCTTGCCGCGTCGCCAGCCGCCGTCGGCCGTGATGATCAGCCGGGCCTTGGCGTCGTTGTTGCGATCGGCCACCGCCTCGGCGCTGAAGCCGCCGAAAACGATGCTGTGCGGCGCCGATGCGGGCGCAGGCGAGCATGGCGATGGCCAGCTCCGGCACCATCGGCATGTAGATGGTAATGCGATCGCCAGCCTGGATGCCCAGCCCCTTGAGCACGTTGGCGAATTTGCACACTTCGCGGTGCAGATCCTGGTAGCGGAGCACGCGGGTATCGCCCGGCTCCCCTTCCCAGACGATGGCGGCCTTGTTCTTGCGGCCGTTTTGCAGGTGCCGGTCCAGGCAGTTGAAACTGGCGTTGATCTTCCCCCCCACGAACCACTGGGCGTGCGGCTCGTTCCAGACCAGGACCCGATCCCAGCGCCGAAACCAGTGCAGCGACTCGGCCTGCTCGCTCCAGAACCCCTCGGGATTATCCTTGGCCCGCAGCCAGAGGCGCTCGTACTCGGCCGAGCTGGTGATGAAGGCATGGGCGGCAAACTCCGCCGGCGGCGGGAAGACACGCGTTTCCTTGAGGACGCTGGTGATGTTGGCACTCGGCGACGGCATGGGAGAGTCTCCGTGGCGGGCGCAGGCATTGTAGCGGCCGGGCCGGCGAGCGGCTGAGAGCGCTCGGAAAGAACGACACCGAGCCCGACGTGCCAAGCAAGTGTAGCGTGCGTCAAGCGTACTCGCGCCGACGCACCGGGGGGCAGGAGCGGTGCGTCGGCGCGAGTACGCTTGACGCACCCTACAACTCTCTGCGTAGTGTCGTCAGCGCCGCCTCCTGCTTGTGGAGTGCCGGCCACCCGGATCGGGCCCGACCCATCTTTGACGATCTGCTCCGGGCTCATCCAGCCTAGGCCGCTGCGACTCAGCAAGCGATCGACGAGCTGGAGCGGGCGTATCCGGTGGGAGGGTGACGGGGGAACCTGGAAGGCGGTGACCCGGGACCGGTAAAGGTTCCTGACAGCTTTGCTTTCTCCCCCGGCTTACGGCCCGGGGCGGTAATCCCGCGGGTCGATGCAGGCATCATAGGTGGCCTTGTCGACCGGGCACCAGTCGCTGCGGTGAATGCCGCGCCGGTTGCTGGCGGCTGGACCGTCGGGAAAGGCACTGGCAATCTTGATCCATCGATTCTGAAAGCCGGCGACTTGCCGGATGAGGGCCGCCAGCTCGCTCAGATCCTGGTCCTGGCTGAAGATCAGGGAGACATCGAACAGCCGCGGATGGGCCGCATCCAGGGCGTCGAGAGCCAGCCGCACGTCGATCCCCTTCTCTTCCCCGGCAGGAAACGTGTACGGGCCATAGCCCGGCACCTGAACGGTCTTGGTGCGATAGACGAGCGGCCGGCTGAAGACCGCCACGCCACGGCGGCCCATCATGGCCAGCTTGTTCGACCAGAAGCCGTGCCAGAAGGCGTTGTCCGCAACTGAAGGCACACCCGTGTAGAACTGCACCCGCTCCAGCTGCCACCCGTGGCCGACGCAGACCGCTCGGGCGAGCTTTTGCACATCGTAGTTGGGGAAGGTGTACCCGAAGACACTCCGGGCAGTATGGAAGAGGTTCTGGCCGTCCACATAGGCAATAGTGCGCTTGACGGCCGGTTCGACGGGCATGAGCGGTCCCAGAAACGAAATAACCCGACTGAGGCCTTGCGGCGGGTCAGCCGGGTAAGAAGTTCAGTTATTATCGGCGCATCTCACCAGAAAATCAAGGCGGAATTCTTGCGCCGTCCGCCGACCCCTTTTTTGCTCCCCGACCTGTCAGTTCGGGGATCCGCACGTTTTCCGATGACCGAACTGTACCCACACGCATCTGGAGAGGCAGCCAAGCAGTGGTTGGCATACTCCGTCGCCGAGCTTCCAGATGGTCGGCACGGTGTTGCCCGCCTCGTCCTGCTTCATGGGCCGGATCGTCAGTTCGCGCGCATCCTTGTCCGTTTCCTCGACCAGCACCTCGCCTTCCTCCATGTCGAAGTGCTTGTGCAGCAGCGCCACGCCGAAACGCTCACGCTTGCCGTGCTTGGCCAGCACGTCGCGGACCTCAGCCAGACATTCCAGGTCGCTGTCGTTGATCGGTTCGACATCTTCGATGTCCTTGAGGCTCCCCCACTGCGTAGGGGCAACCTCCAGCACAGTCGCACTCATTGGAGTCCTCCACAGCGAGCCTTGCTTGCATAGGCGGCTTTGTGGCTCGCCACTTCCTCCACCGCCCACTTTTTTGAGTCAAAACGACGCCCGCCTCTCATGTCCACTCGTTCTCAGGGCTCTTTGAATTCATCGTCGGGAATCTTCTTAAGCGGCTTGACTTCGGTGATGGCCTCTACGATGTGCTCGCAGCCGTCCACACAAACGACCTGTCGGTGCGGATACCGAACGCCAGCTACCTCCTTGTAATTGCTGAAGTACGTTTCCCGCCGTACTTCCTGCTTCGTCGCCATGAAGTAGGCCCGGCGTTCGCTCTTGACGAGCAGTGCGCTCTCCTTGTCGAACTAAAGGCTCAGCGCCTGCAGGCCCTCCACCTTGACGCGGATCCCGACCGCAACCTTGCCTTTCACTTTCGCCTCGTCGAGTAGCGACAGCTTGTACTCCTTATCCTTGAGCAGTGGCACGAGGGTGATGGCGTGCAGTTCGCGAGCGTGCGATTTCGATTCCTTCAGTTCCTCTTCGTTCATGGACTTGGTGTGGCCATTGGTCTTGATCCATCCTTCGTCCCCGTTGAGGACAACTGTCGCGGCTAGATCCTTCGGGCCGCGGCCTCCACCGATGATGGCGCTGAAATTCATCCACCGATCGATGATGACCTTGTACTGCCGAGGCAACTGGACGAACGTCTCGGTCTCGAACTCCCGCTTCATCACTCCGAATGCGTCGTCCGCCATCTGCGTGCCAAAGGCCACCGACAGGTCGACCGTGCCCTTGCTCTTGATGCGGCAGGTCTGAAGCTTGGTCAGGTTCTCCGGGCCGCCGTGGGCGCGGATGGCCTTTTCGACGACGGCGCGAGCGTCGTCGTCGTCCGCCCCGCGAGCCTTCTCCGCAAAGCCGGTGAGTAGGGCGGCGGCCTGGAACAGCACGAGCGACGCAAGTACGCGAGCGCCCCGCCGACTGGCCTGTGATCCGGGATCGTGCATGATGAACTCCTTTGCTGTCCAGATCGGATGCTCCCGGATGGGAGCCACGACTTTCGTCTTCTTAGGAACCTGTTACTGCTTCTTGTTCTTGCCGAGCAAGGCGGCTGATTCATCTCGCAGGATTATCATTTCTTCATCCTTCGGCGGCTGCTTCCCGCGTGTCCCCTTCCGTTGCTGATTCAGGCTCAATCCCCGCGCGAAGCGCTCACGAATTCCGAAATGGGGCCTGTGTTCCGCCCGGCCGAGGGATACAATCGGCAGTCAAGGGAACGAAACCTTCAGCATGCCGGACTCCCCCAATCGGCGTAGGCGGGAGAAAAGCTCTCTTAGAGTACATTGCGCAGTCCCGCTCGCAGCGAACGGCTCGTTCCACTTTTTCGCCCTTGTCGGAGTACACCGATGGCTGCCCGACTTCCTTCCGCCGTGCCCGGCCATGCTGCGGCAATCAGATACGTGCAGGATCACCGCGACACCATCCGCCGCATCATTTCCAGTCGCCTCGGGGCGCGACTCCGCCGAGTCTTCTCCACGACGGACATCGAACAGTCATTGCTGCGGGTTTTACTGGAGAAGCCACCACGACCCCTCGCCGACCACGAGTTAGACCGGGTGGTCACTGTCATCGTGGTGCGGCTGATCGCGGCCAAGGCACGGCACGAGCACCATTGTCGCTGGGTCGTTCTCGGGCCAGAGCACGAACTCGCAACTGGATCAGCCGACGACCAGGTCGAGCAGGCGGGTGCTCACGAGTTTTGGGAAGCCGTCAGAGCTGCGGCGGGAGACGACTGGCCTCTGGTCGAGGCCCGCTCGCAAGGGCGAACGTTCAAGGAACTGGCTGACTCTTTCGGCGTATCCGCCGATGCGTTGCACATGCGCTGGAAGCGCGCAATCGACCGGATCACCAAAGAGCTTGGAGGGCTCGGCTATGACTGAGCTGGATACGTGGGGCAGCTTTGAGAGGGAGATCGAAGCGCTGCCCAGCGGGCTGATCGACGATTGCCTTGACGGGACAATTGATCTCGAAGGGATAAACCCCCAGAACGGACCGACCGTACCCGGGTACGCGGTTCTGGGTGAGTTGGGCCGTGGCGGCATGGGCGTCGTTTACCGCGCGAAACACCTGGCGCTCAAGCGGGTGGTGGCGTTGAAAACGATCCTCGCCGGGTTCCACGCCGGGGTAAATGATCTGGCGCGGTTTCGGTCGGAGGCGCAGGCGGTGGCCAGGCTCCAGCACCCCAACATCGTACAGATCCACGAGATCGGTGAAAACAACGGTCTGCCATACCTTGCGTTGGAGTTTGTCGAGGGCGGGAGCCTCGACAAGAAGCTGGCCGAAAGAACGCTGACATCGCAGGAGGCCGCGGCGCTGGTGGAAACCTTGGCGCGGGCGATGGCAACGGCGCATGTCGTGGGCTTGATACACCGCGATCTTAATTCTACTGTGCCCCTTTTTCAGGGTCTTCGCGTTTTTTGGTGGGTACTTTTCACAGTTTTGGGAGCATGCAGGTCAGGATTTTCAGCCGGAGGTACTCCTCATCCCGGAAGCCGTACGCCCGCCTCTGGATGGCACGGATCTTGTTGTTGATGCCTTCCACGAAACCCAACGGCACCTTGTTCTCCGCGCGGCAATAGGCCTCGATCCCGTCCCAGTGCGCTGCCACCATGCGGGCGAAGCGCTCGAAGGGCTCCAGACGTTGCCAGCGCAACGCGGCACGCCACTGGTCGAAGAAACGCCGGGCCCAGCCGGGGCTCCAGTAGTCCCAGAGCTGATCGAAGGACTCCTTGAGGAGGTACGCCTTGTTCAGCCGGCGGTTGGCCTTGAACAACAGTGTCAGGGCTTCCCGCCCCGTGGCGTTGAGGTTTTCCCAGTGAGACAAAAGCGTGTACCTCTGCCCTTTGATGAAGCGCCGATCCTGGCCCGACACACGCGCGTATTCCCGCCTGCGCACCTGGTCCATCGCCTCGGCCAGGTGCATCAGGATGTGGAACTTGTCGTACACGATCGTGGCCTGGGGGGCGTTTCCCTCCTTGAGGGTGGAGTTGCGGAACGCCTGCCACATGTCCATGACTGCCACGCGGATTTTGCCGCATTTTTCTGGGCCCAGCCAGGCAAAGAACTCGTCCAGGCTGGCCTCGGAACGGTCCACGCCGCCAAACCAGATGGGACGACCACGCTCCAGGTCGCTGACGACGATGCGGTACTGGTGCCCCCTGGCGACGGCGATTTCATCGATGCCAATAACCCGGGGCGCCGGGGTGCCGACCCGGCGAAGCTGTTCGCGCATGTACTGCTTGTCCAACTCCTTGACGGCGTGCCAATCGAGGAAGAGTTCCTCGGCCACCTCCTTGATGGGCGTCTGGCGACAGCGACGGCCCACGAAGAAGGCGAACCGCTTGGTGTAGAGCGGGTTGTCGGCCAGCCAGTCGAGGCCCTCGTTCTTCACGCCGCCACACCGTGAGCACTGGACGCGGCGGAGGCGGAAGGTGAGGTAGACGCGTTTGTCGCCGCAGGAGAGATCGCGGACGCGTCGGGTCCGTTTGTCGTAGTGGCTGTAATACTCCTGGCCGCAGACGCCGCAGCGCGTTTTTTTCGGCAGCGCCGCAGGGTGATAACGACGGCGTGGGGGTCCCCGAAGAGGCCCCGGACCTGGGCCAGAGGGACGAAGCCAGGAAACCGGTAGAGGTCATGGAGCAGCTTGAAGATGGCCATCGTGTCAGCATGGCAGCTTTTTGCTCCGCGGGGAAGGCGGTTTTCCTCGGGGAAAGCAGGGGATTTGTCCCTTCCTGGGCCGAAAGTTACCCACTAAAAAACGCGAAGAGCCCTTTTTCATATGTCTGGCGCGCCGAGACGGTGGGAATTCTCCGGTCGCATCTACCCAATGGTAGATGCGCGCTTCTTCCGTCCGGCGCAGCACGGTGTTGACTTCGGCGAGAATCCCTGCCAACGTCGTCGGCCGACGCTCCAGCACCCAGGCGAAGATTACCCGCAGTTGCGGCACGGTGATCCACACCGTTTTTTTTTGAGGACCGACTTCTCCAGATTCAGAAACCACAAGGCCAACAGCGACAGCGTCATGTGGTGATACCAGCCGACCCAACTGCGCACTTCGTATTGGGCCAACCCCACCTCACCCTTGCCCATTTGCAATGCCTGTTCGATCCGCGGCCGCTCACCCTTGACGCGCACCAACTCCGCCAACGCTACCCCCGACAAGGCGTTGCTCAACGCATAGGTCACGTCGCCGGCGCGATCCACCGGACGCACGATCACGACTCGTTCCGGTCTACCGACGCAGCCGTCGGCATCCTTGGTTTGCACCAACCGCGTCAGGGCACGCACCACCAAGGGGCCTTTCTCACCCGCCCGCACCGTCAGGCGCTGCCACGCCGACGCCGGCTGACGCGCCGCCCAGGCCTGGACCTGCTCGAAGGGCGGCAACCGTCGCCGTCCCGACGGCCCTACCTCCCGCTCGGCTTCCAGGTCGCGGATCAGCGTGTTGCACGGCACATCCACCACGTAACGCTCACCGCCACGCCGCAAGGTTTGCCGAAACTCCGTCACCCGGCCAAACTCGTCGTCGGCCGCCACCCAGCCGTGCGGCAACGCTCGGCAACGCTCCCATTGGCCCAAGGCCAGACGCCATTTCTCCTGAAACGTCGTCTCGGTGGGCACGTAACATTGCGCCCGCCGCTTGCGATCATCCGCCCACTCCCGCGGCAAATACAAATCCGCGGCCAGCAACGTCTCGCCCTGAGCACAGGCATAGGCCGTGAACACGCCCACCTGACAGTTCTCGACCTTGCCCAGGCGGCCGCACCACTGCCGGGCCACGCCACAGGAGTCGTCGCCTTTCTTGGCGAAGCCGCTGCCGTCAAAGATCAACACCGCGTCGTCGTCGCTCCACGCTGCGGCCACGTGCCGCTGCAACTCGCCCAACACGGCGCTATCGGACCATTTGCCGGCGCCGACGAACTTCTGCACCGGCTTGCGTGCCACGCCCGCTTGCCGAGCGATCGGCTCGTTGGTCTTGCGCTCCAGGTTGCTGAGGCGGCCTTCGAGAACGACCTCGGCCCAGTGCCGTTGTTCCGTGCGATAGAACAGGGGCTGATAGCGTTCGATGAACCCCGCCAAGCGGCGGACGCCGCCCTGCACGGCTGCCAGCGGCACCTTCACATCGGCGAGCAAGGCGAGCGCTTCCGGGGATTCCAAGAGGGACATCCGTGTGCCTCCATACTGATCTTCCATGATGGGGCGAGTTCCGGCATACTATACGAACTATCCCAAAAGGGGCACAGTAGAACTAGAACTCGAGTAGCGCTCTTGAGATTGTCCGGCGCCCGGGGGAAGGGCGGGCGAGAAGGCGAGCACCGTTCGCCAGCGCCAAACGGAATTGCCGTCGTCCAGCACGAGTTCCACGTCCCCGAACCGGAGCGGATGCACCTGGCCGCGCCAGCGGATGCGGTGGCCCGTGTCGGTCCGGAAGTTGACGTTAATCCAGCGGGCCGTTACCAAGGGAAAGACGCTATCGTCCGCCGCGGAATCCACCACGGCCCGGCCAAAGTGCTGGACGACGCCGGTCGGACCGACGATGTCCACGGGGACGATCGGTCGCCGGCGCACCCGCGCTCCGGCCGGCCACCGTAGGAGGACTACCCGTGACCAAAACACGGTGTCGGGCCACAAAGCGCAGCGGCGCGGGATGCCGGTGTCCGGATGGGGGAAGTCGATCAGCCCCACCCCCAGGTCAACGGCTGACAGCGGCAAACGGCCACAATCGGCATTGCCGAAGCCACCGTTGATGCCCAGCAGGATCATTGCACGCATCGCCGTGCCGGCGGCAGCAAGCAGGCGCCGGATTTCGTCGGCGGTGAAGAGCTTGGGTCCCTTCTTGGCCCGATCGATGCGCACCACCTTGCGGGAGGGCCGCTTGAACCCCTGCCCATAGCGCACGGGGCGGTCGATCAAGCCATTGTCCCACGCGAACTTGAAGACCACGCAAATCCGCTGGATGACGTTTCCCAGGGTGACGGGCCCCCACTTCTTCGCCATCTTGCCGCGCATCGCGACAAACTCCTCGGGGTCGAGGTCGGCCACGAGCAGGCCCTTCCCGAACTGCGAGACGATCAGGTCGCAGGCCGCCTTGTAGTCCTGCCAGGAACGGTTGGTCAGCTCGCCGGAATCGACAAGGGCACGCTTCGCAATCAGGAACTGGTTGCACAGCTCCTTGATCGAGATGCCTCCGGAGGCCTGGCGGGGCTTAGGACCGGCGTGCAAGGCGTCCTGCTGTTCCAGGTATGTCGCCAGAGCGCTGTCCGCGTCGTCCCACGGTCCGGAGTAGTGTAATTGCCCCCTGATCTTCTTGGCCCAGCGTCGCGTGGCATGGGGAAAGAGCGGGAAGTCGGGGTAGGGCTTCGCAGGCTTGACGGGCTTAGCAGGTGCGGTAGGATGACTCGCGGACATGGTGACGCCTCCTGAGAACTGGTGGCACTGTGTTCGCGGCCGGACGTTACAGCGTCCGGCCACTTTCCTGAGGCTTACGGGTGTCAAGGAAACTCTGAGGCCGCAAAAAAGAACGCCGTAAGCACCAGTGAAATAGTACTTTGGGGGCGTAGCTCAATTGGTTAGAGTACCGGACTGTCGATCCGGTGGTTGCGGGTTCGAGTCCCGTCGCCCTCGCTTACGGAAGCCGCTTCAAGCAAAGGACTTGAGGCGGCTTTCTTCGTCTCCTGGCGGCCGGTCCTGCCGGCCGTCCCTCCGTCATCCCTCCACGGGCTTGCGCCGCAACACCTCTGGGACGTGCAGGCCGGCGACGGCCGCGTCCATCTGGCGGGCCAGGTTGATGTACCGCTGCGTAGTGCTGTAGCTCTTGTGCCGCATGAGGGCTTGCAGGGCGTCCGGGGTGAGTTGGTCGGCGTTCATCGTGGCGAAGGCGCGGCGCAGGTCGTGGAAACCGTAGACGTGGCAGGCCTCGGTGTGCTCGTGCTTTTCGTGGCAGGGCAGGTAGATGCCGCGCTCGATGCCGTCTCCCCCCATCACCTTCGCCGCCTTCTGGATGGCGGTGAACTCGGTGTACAACGTGGTCTTGTTGTGGCTCCAGGGGAACACGGTCGGGGTGAATCCGGCCAGCCTCTTCAGGTGCTCGACAACGACCGGGTGAAGCTTCACCTTTTCGTCGCGCTTGCCCTTGTTGTCCTCCCACCGTGTGATGGCGTGTCCGGCCTCAAGGTTGAGGTCGTCGCGCGGCAGGGAGAGCAGCTCGGAGATTCGCCACCCGGTCATGTAGCCGGCGACCAGCAGCGCCCGCCACCAATCGGCCGGGGCGTAGGGCAGGCCGGCCGGGCGGGTCGCCTGGTCGCATGCCAGGTAGATCGCGGCGAAGTGGTCGCCGGGGATGTAGGTCGCCAGCTTCTGCGGCTCGCGCTCCATGTCGAAATCGGGAACGCTGGTCAGGTAGCCCCAGCGGCGGGCCTTTTCCAGGGCGGCACGCAGGTGCCGGAGGTCCTTGTTGACGGTCGCCGGCGAGACGAGGGAACCCTTCTTTTTGCCCGGCTCGGTGCGCCGCCGGGCGGTGAATCCGTCGATCGCGGCCGTCTTGATGGCGGACATTCGCACGGGCTTGACGAGCCGTTCGAAGTGGCCGAGGGCGGCCCTCACTTCGTCCTGGGTGCGGACGGCCAGGCCGCCGACGATCTTCTCATCGTACTCGTCCCGGAACTCCTGCCAGGTCTTCTTGGCATTGCTCTGGTAGGTTCCGGTCAGCAGCTCGGCTTCGATCTTCTTCTTGAGCTTCTGGGCGTTGCGGTGCCCCTGCAGGCCGGGCCCGCAGCTCTGGCCGCGTTTCTTGCCCTCGGGGTCGAACCAACCGACGTACCAGCTCGCCGCGTCGGCGCCGTGTTTCTTGACTTGCTTGTCGTCCTGATAGACCCAAGCGCTTGCCATCGTCGCCGCTCCTTCCTGAGAAGGGCCGGCGCCGGCTTCCCGCTTCTCAGGTCGGGAAGGCCGGCACGCGGCCGAAGGACGCGGGCAGTGTAGCAAGTGGGGGCGGGGCGGTACATGCCGGCGGGCGCCTCAACTCCAGGCCCATCTCTTGTAAGGTCTCGTCCGCCGCCTGCAGCGCGATGGCCGGCCGCGCCGCGGCCGGACGGAAGGGCCTGGTCGAGGCCGGCGCCCGGCCTAGTGACCGCGCCGCTTACTTGTGAAGAACGAAGAGGATGATCCACACGGGAAGCCAGGCCCCGCACGTTAGCAGGGTCAAGACCAGATGAATCGTGTGGTTGAAGGGCTGGTAATTGTGGACGTGGACGGTCGTACTTGCCGAAGCCACTGCCGATGCGCCGTTCCGGCGTGCCCGCGGCCGATCGCGCTCCGCAACGAAACGGGTGTCGCATTCAGAGCATTCGATCATAGTCCCCAGCTCGCCCACTGGCAGGTTGATCCGCCGATCGCAGCCGGGGCAGGTGACCGGGCGTGTCTCTGCTACTGGCCGATGCACCGGCGGGGATCGTGCCGGCGGCAGTGGCACGCCTGCCAGGGGCGCCGGCACGGTGACGGCCTGGCGGCAGCCAGGGCAAGAGATGGCGAGACCGGCCTTGTGGTCGGGTCCCTCCAAGGTCGCGTGGCAACGCGGGCAGGCAAAGCGGATCATCGACGTATCCCCTCCAGAGAATAAGTGAGTCTCGCCCTTCCGCCTGGCCGCTTGGCGACCAGCGCCAGGCGGAGGGCCTCGGCTACCCGTGTCGCTACGTCAGGTGCGAGCGCAGCTCGGTTGTCTGCTGGGGTGCCATCGTCATTTCCTCGCCTTGCGGGCCGGCGGTGGGGCAGCTCCCGGTGACTTCCGCGGCCTCCCCCGCGGCCGCCGGGCGCTGCCGGCTGATCGGCCGGCCCATCGCCGCCGGCGGCCTTGCGGGGCCGCCC
>CAWHCN010000017.1:0-1328121 GCA_963827935.1 uncultured Planctomycetota bacterium
CCGCCCCAAAAGATCGACTTCGCCCACGACATCGTCCCGCTCCTCAAGGCCCGCTGCGCCGAG
Source organism: uncultured Planctomycetota bacterium (assembly GCA_963827935.1). Classification (GTDB taxonomy): domain Bacteria; phylum Planctomycetota; class Planctomycetia; order Gemmatales; family Gemmataceae; genus DATFNV01. The sequence goes on from CAWHCN010000017.1 coordinate 64, forward strand.
TGCCACACCAACGGCAAGTACAAGGGCTCCTTCTCGCTCGACACGCGGGCCGACTGCTGAAAACGAAGGCGGTCGTCCCCGGCAAGAGCGGCGACAGCGAGCTCGTCAAGCGCATCACCAGCACCGACCCGGACGTGCGCATGCCGCCCAAGGGGGAGCCGCTGGCCGCCAAGGAGATCGCGCTGCTCCGCGCCTGGATCGACGAGGGATTCGCCTGGGAGGAGGGCTTCACGTTCAAGGTCGCCGACTACGTGCCGCCGCTCAAGCCGCGCCGCCCGGAGCTGCCGCCCGCCCGCAATGGCCGCGACCATCCCATCGACCGCATCCTCGACGCCTATTTTGCGCAGCACAAGATCCAGCCGCCCGCGCCGCTCGACGACGCGGCCTTCGTCCGCCGGGTCTATCTCGACGTGATCGGCCTGCTGCCGGCGCCCGAGGAGGTCGACGCGTTCCTGAAGGATCCGCCGCCGACAAGCGCTGCCCGCCTGATCCGCCGGCTGCTCGACGACCGGCGCTCCTACGCCGATCACTGGCTGACCTTCTGGAACGACCTGCTGCGCAACGATTACGCCGGCACCGGCTACATCGACGGCGGCCGCAAGCAGATCAGCGCGCTGGCTCTACTCGTCGCTGCTGGACAACAAGCCCTACGACCAGTTCGTCCGCGAGCTGATCAGCCCGACGCCCGAATCGGAGGGGTTCATCAAGGGCATCAAGTGGCGCGGCAACGTCAACGCCAGCCAGGTGCAGGAACTGCAATTCTCGCAGAACGTCTCGCAGGTGTTCTTCGGCATCAACATGAAGTGCGCCTCGTGCCACGACAGCTTCATCGACAGCTGGAAGCTGGACGATGCCTACGGCCTGGCCGCCATCATCGCCGACGCCGCTGGAGATTCACCGCTGCGACAAGCCGACCGGCCGCAAGGCCAGCCCGCGGTTCCTCTTCCCCGAGCTGGGCACCATCGACGCGGCACAGCCGAAGGCGAAACGGCTGGAGCAGCTGGCCCGCCTGGTGACGCACCCGGACAACGGCCGCTTCACGCGCACCATCGCCAACCGCCTCTGGCAGCGGCTGATGGGCCGCGGCATCGTCCATCCGGTCGACGTGATGGCCAACCGGCCGTGGACCGACGATCTGCTCGATTACCTCGGCGTCTACTTGGCCGACCACAAATACGACCTGAAGAAGCTGATCGAGCACATCGTCACTTCGCGGGCATACCAGTCGCGACCGGTGCCGATCAAGGGGGAGGCATCAGGCGAGGATTACGTCTTTCGCGGCCCGGAGATCCGGCGGATGACGGCCGAGCAGTTCCTCGACGCGGTCTGGATGCTGACGAAGACGGCCCCGGCCAAGCCGCCGCCCCGGTGGCGCTGCCGGCGTTCGCCGACTCGGTGCCGCCGGAGCGCCGCTCGATCCGCGCGTCGCTGGTCAACGCCGACGCCCTGATGCGCTCGCTGGGCCGGCCCAACCGCGAACAGGTCGTCACCACGCGGCCCGACCAGCTGACGACGCTGGAGGCCCTCGACCTGTCGAACGGGCAAATCCTGACCGACTTGCTGGCACGCGGCGCGGCGAACCTGTTGAAGGAGAAGCCGAAGGCGACGCCGGAGGAGCGCATCGAGGAGCTGTATCGGCGGGCGCTGTGCCGCAAGCCGACGGCGGAGGAGTTGGTGGCCGCGCGAGAAATCCTCGGGACGCCGGCGACCCCGGAGGGCTTGGCGGACCTGCTCTGGGCGGTGGTGATGCTGCCGGAGTTTCAGTTGATTCGGTAGAATGGGGTGGAAAGGAGGAGGATCATGGGAGTCATTCTGAATCTTGAGCCGCGCGCCGTACCGCTGATTCGGTTGGACAACGGAGTGTATCGGGTAACCGATTCACGCATTCCCCTGGAACGGATCGTGGAGCACTACCGGGCAGGAGAGACGCCGGAGGAAATCGTCGATGCTTATGACGTCCACCGCTTGTCAGACGTGTACACGCTGATCGGTTACTACCTGGATCAGAAGGAAAGTGTCGAGCAATACCTTCGGGAGCAGGAGGAGGAAGGAGACAAAATGCAGCGGATGATCGAAACGGCTGTCCCGCCGCGGCCCGGCCTCAAAGAAAAGGTCCTGGCCCGGTGGACACGCCGACAAGAGGACAACCAGGGGTCCCTATGAAATGGGCAGCATTTGATGAAGGGGTCACCATCGGAACCCGGGGCTCCGAGGACGGCATCACTATCCGGGATGACGAGCATGCCGACGGTGCCCGGGTCACACTGGAGAGCGACACGACGCACGCGCCGTTCGCGATCACCTGCGGCATCTATGGCTGGATGTTCCATACGCGATACTTATCGTCCCTAGCCGAGGCGGAGGCGGAGTACGAGCAAATGCGCACGGGGTTAGCCGAGATTCTCGCGATGATCCCACTTACGGACGACCCGCAAGCGGCGGAGAGGGGTAAAGCAATTTCAAGGGCGATCAGCAGCTTCGTCGAGCAGTATCCTTGATGTCACTGGACCGGCGTGCCGGTTAGATGCGAAGAATCGGGAGAGGTGCCAATATGCCGAACTCACTCTCTCGCCGCGATTTCCTCCGCGGCCTGAGCGCCGCCGCCCTCACCACCCTCGCCGCCGGCGAGCCGCTCCTGGCCGCCGAGCCGGTCGAGCATCCACGGCCCACCGCCGACACCTGCATCCTGCTCTGGATGGCTGGCGGCATGGCCTCACCGGAAACCTTTGACCCCAAGCGCTACCTCCCGTTCGAGATCGGTCTGTGCCCACGACAAGATCCTCTGCACCTTCCCGGCCATCGACACCGCCGTGGACCACGTCAAGATTTCTGAGGGGCTCAAGAACGTCGCCCGGGTCATGGACCGCGGAACCCTGATCCGCTCGCACGTGGTCGCCGACCTCGGCAACATCCTGCACTCGCGGCACCAGTACCACTGGCACACCGGTTACGTGCCGCCCCAGACCGTCGCCTGTCCGCATCTTGGCTCATGGATCGCCCGGGTCCGCGGGCCGAACAACCCGGCCATCCCGGCGTTCATCAACATCGGCCAGCGCCTGGAAGGAGTCGGTGAATCGGAGGAGTTGAAGGCGTTCACCACCGGCGGGTTCTTCGGCACCGAATACGGCCCGTTCAACCTGCCGTTCCCGACCGACGCCGTCGCCGCGGTCCGTCCGCCAAAAGGGATGACGCCGGAGCGGTTCGAGGCTCGCCAGAAGCGATACCGGGAACTCATCAAGCGCAGCCCGGCCGGCGAGCTGGCCAGCGATTTCCACGAGCAGTCGATGCTGCGGGCCATCGACAACGCCCACCGCCTGCTCAGCTCGAAGGAGCACGACGCCTTCGACCTCGCGAAGGAGCCAAAAGAGAGCTACGATCGGTACAATGCCGGCCGCTTCGGCCTCGGCTGCCTGCTCGCCCGCCGGCTGACCGAGGCTGGGGCCCGCTTCATCGAGGTCACCACCGAGTACGTCCCCTTCCTGCACTTCGACACGCACGAGAACGGCCACACCACCTACAAGCGGATGAAGGGCGAAATCGACCGGCCCATCGCCCAATTGATCCTCGACCTGGAGCGGCGCGGCCTGCTCGACCGCACCCTGGTGGTCCTGGCCAGCGAGTTCAGCCGCGACATGATGATCGAGGGCGTCCCCGGCAGCGACGCCCAGGACCAATCGCTGGCACGAACCGACGTGATGAAGGAGATGAAGCACTACGGCCTGCACCGCCACTTTACCGGATCGGGTTCGGTGCTGATGTTCGGCGGCGGCATGAAGAAGGGCCTGCTCTACGGCGAAACCGCCCCGGAGCGCCCGCTGTTGACGACGAAGAACCCCATCAGCATCCGCGACCTGCACGCCACGATCTTCACGGCAATGGGCCTCTCGCCGCGCACGGCGTTCGACGTGGAGAAGCGGCCGTTCTTCGCGACGCAAGATGGGAAGGGGCAGGCGGTGAAGGGGTTGTTTGCGAAGGGGTAAAGCGGAGCCAGCATGCGCAAGAACGCTCGATCCCTGGTGGCCCCGCTGCTGTTCCTCGCTGCCTGCGTCGGTTCCGCGGTGCTGCTCCCGGGCTTTGTCCCGCACCAATATTTCGCCGATGAGATTGTCGGTCACGCCCTGCATGTCCTGGCCTGGCTAGCCGGCGCCTGGTGCGCTATCCGGGCCGTCGATCTCTTCCTGTGGGAGCGGCAGGCGGCCGCGCTTGGCCGACCGGTGCCGCGCCTGTTGAAGGACCTGGTCAAGGTCCTGATCATCGCCCTCGCCCTAAGCTGCATCGCCGCCATTGTCTTCGGCCAGTCCATCACCGGTTTCTGGGCCGCCTCCAGTGTTTTCGGAATCGTCTTCGGCATCGCGCTGCGCAACGTCATCCTCGATGTGTTCACCGGCCTGGTTATCAACCTCGATCGGTCCATCAAGATCGGCGATTGGGTCGAGATTCATCACAGCAGCTTCAGCAGCAAGGTGTACGGCAAGGTGGTGGAGATCAACTGGCGGCACGCTGCGCCTCGACGTGGGCGGCGGACGGATCGTGGTCGTGCCCAGCGGGCTGATGGCGTCTACCCCGTTCACCGCCTACTCCCACCCCGACGACCGGGCCGGGTTCAACGTCCTCATCACCCTGGATTTCTCCGTGCCGGTGGAGCGGGCACTGCGCATCTTGCTGGCCGGCACCGGGCAGCCATCGGCGATCGTGGACCCGTCGAACATCCGGAGCCCACGGTGCGGATCGATGAAATTACCCCCAGCGGAGTCCGCTATCGCGTGGGGTACTCGCTGCCCGTCGATTCCGTCTGGCCGGGGGCGGGCCGTCATGCCGTCACGCGCAGCATTCTGGAGCACTTGCGCCATGCGGGGCTGACGCCGGCCTACCCCCGGGAAGGCACGTTCGAGGCACCGCTCCCCCAGCTTTTTGCCACCGCGGATGCCGAGCTGGACCGGCCGGCGCTCTCGCGCAGATCGACCTGTTCCGCCGCAGCCTGCAACCCGACGAGATGGCGAGCCTGGCGGCGTCGATGCGGCAACGGCACTTCCAGCGTGGCGACACCGTCATCCGCCAGGGCGACCACGGCGATTCGCTGTTCATCCTCGCCGAGGGGCTCACCCACGTCTTCCTGGAGCGCGGCGGCGACGACGGCCGCGTGCGCGTGGCCCAGCACATTCCGGGGCAGACCTTCGGCGAGATGTCGCTGCTCACCGGCGAGCCACGTTCCGCCACCGTGATCGCGGCCACCGACCTGGTCGCCTTTGAGGTCTCCAAAGAGCATGTGCAGGATCTGCTGGGGCGGCGGCCGGAGATCGCCGAGCAGATGAGTGCCGTGGCCGCCGAACGCCAGCTGGCCCTGCGCGAGGCCGCCGTCCCCGTGGCCCCCAGCGAGCAGGCGGCGGAAAAACAGCACATCGGCAAGCAAATCCTGGAGAAGATGATGCAGTTCTTCCGCTGGGGGACGGGGGAAGATGGGGAGTAGAGTCCGACGGTGGGTCTCGAAGAATCGACCCACCCTACCGCTCAGCTCCGCTCGGCAATTGTGAGCTGAAACCCCTCAGCGGTAATCCCATCAAGCAACGGTCCGGCGCCGAGACAGTCGTACGCCGTCACCGCGCCCCGCACCGCTGCCCTCCCATCCGCCAGGGCCCGAGCGACGTGGCGCAGGGCAGGGCTGCCATGCGCTGGCCGTCGCACTGGCCCACCAGGGCCGCCCGCGCCGCCGTGCCATCGGGATAGAACAGCTCGGTCATGATGGCAGCCCCGGAGCAGCCGAAACCGCGGAACAGGCGTCCCGGCACTTCCAGCCAGCGCACCGTGCGCAAGCCGTAGCCCGACCCGAGCCGGGCCAGCAGGGCCAGGAAGTAGGTGGCGGGCCGCAACTCGAACCCCACCTTCACTGCCACCGCCCGCACGCCCAGAAGCGCCGGGAACAGGTCGTATTCCGGGCTGTCGAAATTGAAGACGCCGCGCAAGCCAAATGGGAACGGCAGCGGCACAACTTCGCGATCGCGAAAACCGCGCAGCGTTCCCTGCGGGGCGGCGATGGGTCGGCCCAACCCGCCGACCAGGGAGCGGACCGCCGCCTGACCCTTGGGATTGTGGTTACCGATGAAGAGCGTCACCCGGGCCCGCTCCGGAACGGCGTCGGAGCGGGCGCGCAGGAGCAGTCCCAGCGCCCGGAAATGGCGGGCAGGCTGGAGCAGCCGTAGGCCGCGACCAGGCCGTGCTCGGCGAAGCGTGGTCCGCGATGCCGCACCAGGGCGACGTAGCCTCGGTCGTCGGCAATATCGGCGTAATGACATCCGGATTCAAGGCAAAGGTCCAGCAGGGCCGCATCGAAGCGGTTGAACGGGCCGGCACAATTGACGGCCACCGCCTGCCCGCGCAGCGCCGCGCGGCAGGAGTCGGGGCGGGTCACGTCGGCGGCCAGGCCCCGGCAGGCGGGGCCCAGGGTCCGGGCGAACACCTCGGCGCGGACGCCATCGCGGCCGGCCACCGTCAGCGGCACGCCCAGGCGCGCCAGCTCCCGGGCGACATGCCCGCCGAATGTTCCATAGCCGCCGAAGACCACCACGTCGTTCACATCAGGCCCCAACGAATTGGCGGAACAACCGAATCTCGCGCTCGCGCATCTCCTGCCCCAGCGCTCGCCCCTGGAAGCCCTCGCGCAGCAGGTCTTCCCCCCTCACATTCGGGTAGGGAAAACGCAGCATCTGGTCGATCAGGTCAGCATTGGCCAGTTGCAGGCGGTGCCCGTAGCTGCTGAGAAGCGCGTCGGGCAGCGACTGCTTTTGCACATCGCGCTTGAATTCGACCACGTCGTCGGGTGTCGCATAGCCGGGCAGTCTAAGGAGAAACCAGACCGTATTTGCCTCTTCCGTGGTGTACTTGAGGGACATGAGCCGGCAGGCCACCTCGTCGGCGTCCGCCTGGTCCCGCAGCATCTGGGAGATGAGGAGCGGCGCAGGCAAGCGTTCCCCGGCCTCTGCCACCCATTCCGGCATCCGACAGGCGAAGCCAGGTAAGACCTGCCCGAGCAGGCCGAGGTCTTCGAGAACGCGGAGGAAGTTGCCCACGTCGAGGACGCTGGCGAGTCCCTTGAGGAACTCGTCGCGGATGCGTTCCTCGCTGACCGCCGGCCGCAGCTCGCAGGCGGCGATGGCCTGGCTGCTGCACGCACTGATTTGCTCCGGGCCGCCCGGGTTGATCCGGCCGAAGAAACGCGCGAACCGCAGGGCGCAGAGCCGATCTTCGTTCAGCCGTTCGGCCGGGTCGCCGACGAACTCCACCACCCGGTCGCGCAGGTGCTGGATGCCGCCGTGAAAGTCGATGATCTCCTCGTCGTCAATGCTGTAATAGAGAGCGTTAATGGTGAGATCGCGGCGATCGGCATCCTCGGGCAGCGTGCTGAAGGTGACGCTGTCCGGCCGGCGGCCGTCCCCGGTCTTGGCATCCTTGCGGAACGTGGCAATCTCGAAATGGCCATGCCCGCCAAAGCTGACCAGGATGACCCCGAACGCCTTGCCCACGGGGCGGATGCCGACCCGGCCCGGCAGCACACGCTGCCGTTTGGCGTCGATCAGAATCTGCTCCACCGCGTCCGGGTGGGCCCCGGTGACCAGGTCGAAATCCTTCGGGGCGAAGGGGGTGTTGGCGATCAGGCTGGTGGTGAAGTCGCGAACGGCGCCGCCGACCACGTACAGCTTGAACCCGCTGTACCGGAAGGCCCGGTGCATCTGCTCGACCGCCTCGGGCAGAGGCATGCGCTCGCGGATGACTTCCTGGGGCTGGCGCATGAGCGAACCATCGGGGCTAGGGAGTCGGCCACGAGGCCGATTGTACCACGGCGGGCGGCTGGCAGGGGAGAGAAGGTCCGGTTGGGTATGGCTCGGGGGCTCACCTCCAGGAAGCAGCCGGTAGGCGGAGCCCGCCGGTACCACGCTATCGACGGCCGCATCCGCGAGGGATTTCTTGAATCGCAGCCGCTGCATCTTCGACCCGCACGAGGCTTGCCTTCGCGGTTCTTGACGTGTCTAATGGACGTGCAAGCGTCCACCGAGGGATGGCTCGGCTTGAGCACGGACGATGCCTCCTGCGCGAGCACGGCGAACGATGGCACCAGGCATGGCACTTTCAGGCCGGCCGACCCGAACGGCGCCGCGGGGCGTCTGGCGACGGTCGTCAGCGCCATGAGCAACGCGCTGAAGCATCCCTCAATCGTGCGCTGTGAGGCGAAAGTCGCGTGAGATCGGCAGGGGGTTGGCCTGGAGAATGAAAAGGAGTCGAAACGACTCCCGACCCCTTTTCATTCTCTGACACCTTTGTTTTCTCCTTTGTTTGTCCCTCGGCAAGAGCCAGGGGAGCGTGTTGATTAGCTCCGCGGCTATTGTCGCCGCCGCAAGCGAGTGATGATGGGAGGGCCTGCTCATGCCGCGAAAAGCCCATCCTCTGGAGGCTCAGCGCTTCGGAGCCTTGCCGCTGGAACTGTCGCAGAACCTACGCACGCTCAACCCCTGGCGGGACCAGAAGCCGGGACCGGAGCTACCGCCGTTTCGCCGCTGGCCCTTCGATCGCCTCGTGACGCTCGTGCAGCATGGGATTACGCCCGGCACCGTCCTCCGCGGCCCACGGCGCGTGGGAAAGACCGTACTGCTCCGCCAGATCATCGAGCGTCTCTTGCACAGTGGTGTCGCACCAAAGCGCATCCTGTATGTCCCCTTCGATGAGCTGCCCGCTCTGCGCGGGATTCAGGAACCTGTGCTGGCGATTTCCCGCTGGTTCGAGAATCAGGTCCTGGGATCATCATTCAACGAGAGCGGCCGGCGCCGCGAACCGGCCTTCCTCTTCTTCGACGAAGTGCAAAACCTGGACGCGTGGGCACCCCAAATCAAGAACCTTGTTGATAACCACACGGCCCGCGTGCTTGTAACGGGGAGCTGTTCGCTGCGCATCGAGGCCGGCCGGGATAGCCTCGCGGGAAGGATCACGACGTTAGACTTGGGGCCTCTGCTGTTGCGGGAAATCGCCGGTCTGCGGTTCAACTCCCTGACCCAGCCTTACTGGAACGACAACGGGGTGGAAACGCTGACCAGCCCGGACTTCTGGCACGGTGGCATCGCCCAAGCCACCCAGGAGAGCCTCCCTCGCCGACAGGCGTTCCAGGCTTTCTCGGAGCGCGGTGCTTATCCAATCGCCCACGAACGCGCCGAAATCGCCTGGCCCGAACTGGCCAGTCACCTGAACGAAACGGTCATCAAACGGGCGATCCAGCACGACCTGCGCCTGGGACCCCGGGGACAGAAGCGGGACGAGAGGCTGCTGGAAGAAGTGTTTCGCCTCGCTTGTCGATACGCTGGCCAGTGCCCGGGCCAGAACCTCCTCGTCCCGCAAATCCAGCAAGCCCTCGGCGGCAACATCGGCTGGAATCGCATCCTGAGCTATCTCCGCTTCCTCGATGGCACACTGCTGATCCGCCTCGTCAATCCGCTTGAACTGCGTCTCAAGCGCCGCAAAGCGCCGGCCAAGATTTGCCTCTGCGACCACGCACTGCAAGCCAGCTGGCTGCAGGAGATCATTCCTCTCGACCCCGAAGGACTAGCTGCCGAGCCCCACTTGGCGGACCTGGCGGGTCATTTGGCCGAAAGTACCCTCGGCTATTTCCTGGCGTCCATCCCGCAGTTGGACGTGCGCATTTCCCTATGCGAGGCGTGGAACCCGAGGTTGAGTTCGTCCTGACGGTTGGGACCCGGCGAATTCCGATTGAAGTCAAGTATCGCAGACGCATCGACGCGCACGACGACACTTTGGGACTACGAGCGTTTCTGGAAAAGACCGTCTACAACGCCCCCTTCGGCCTGTTGGTCACGCTCGAAGACAACATAACTGTCGCCGACCCGAGAATCATTCCGATTTCGCTTTCCGCCTTGATGTGGATGAGGTAACTTTGACCGTCTCCCCCGCCTGATCGCCGAAGAAAAATGGGTCGGGAGTCGTTGCCGGACGCGTGGAAAGCGAAGACGACTCCCGACCACTTTTTTCTGCTGTGACGACATGGCAGCACGGCAGCATCCCGGCCAAGTGTCATCGCCGGCACGTTTGGCTGCTGAAGCGCGCCAAGGCCGGTGGCATCGACTTTGAAGTCGCCGGCGAGCGCGAGGTGTGCGTGGTCGCCGATTCGGCGGCCATGGTGGAGTTGAAGCTCCTGGACGCGTTTTTCAGAGTCGCGTGTTTGACACCACGGTGTGAGGGAGGATCAATGGCAACCGTTGCAGAAATCATCGAGGCGGTGGAGCGCCTGGATGCCGAGGATTTCCTCAAGCTGCGGACCGCGCTTGATCGGGTGGAGGAGCGGCTCTGGGATCGGGAGCTGGGCCGGGTTACGGCCAAGCACCGCAAAGAGAAGCTGACCGACGCCAAGATCGACGAGCTGGTCCTGAGGCGGCGTTACAGAGGCCGGCGGTCATGAAGGTTGTGTTGGACACCATGCTGTGGGTATCCTACTGTACGCGTCGCGAGGGTTCCCGGCATCGCCTGATTGACCGGGCATTGCGGGCGAGAGTCCGGGTATTCGTCTCGGATTACATCCTCGACGAGTTGGCAGACGTGCTTCGGGAGGACCTAAACGAAAGCCCCGCTACGTGCATTTAGCCCGGCGTGCAGTCCTCCGGCGGGCCAAGCGGGTGGTCTTGCCCACTAACATTCGCGCCTTTGTGCCCGGTGACTCCAAGGACGACGCCGTAGTTCAAACGAGCATCTCGTCCAAATCGGATTACCTCGTCACGGCCGATGCACTCCTTCTAGAACTGGGCAAGGTCGAGAAGGTGGAGATCATCAGCGTGAAGACATTTGCCGAACGACTGCCAGCGCCCCAGTGAAACCTGGGAAAGAAGAAGGGGTCGAAGAAACCAGAGGGGGGACGGAGTTCGATTCGTCGCCCGTCCCTCCGCGCATCTCGTTGACCCCGCCGTCGGCGCTCCACCGCCGCATCCCGCCTTCCGGGTAAGCCAACGCGGTCCCGCGGTCCATCGTCAGTACTGCCCGTCCTCCACACCCTCACTCTACGCGATCCATCCATACTGGACAAGTGTTTACAATGCCCGAATTAGGCGCGGCATCGGGGCAACAAGGCAGCGCGTGTCGTTCGTGTGTCTTCACAGCGTTTCATAAGGCCGCGGCAAACCAATGCGACTAAACGTGTCGGCGAAGTGCTTGGCCAGGTGCTCGCGGTAGAGCGGCTGGACCCGCCCCCGGCGCTTACCGCCGCGACACAGTTCCCGGAGCAGGTCCAACGGGACCGTGTGCAATTGACGCATGTCGATGATCATCTCCTCCAGGCCGAGCGCGGCATCGGCCGGCAGGAAATACCAGCCCCAGATTCGCCCGGCGCCAAGGAGCCCTTGACGTCAGCCGGTTTGAATAACTTTTGATCGATCAAGAAGCGCGCGTCCAACACTTCGGCGACATTCGCCATCGTCGCCTTGTCGTTAGCCAGGTCGCAGGTTTGTGTCAGCACGATAATGCGGCGGAAGGCGAAGTCCACGTCCGGTTGGCTGAAAGAAGTCGGTTGCACGGCCTTGATGCGCAAGACCAAGCAGTCGTCAATCAGGTCACCCTGATCGATGGGTTCTCCCGCGGCTGCGGGGCGTAGATCATTCGCTATCCCCATCGTCCGGAGGGATCACCGGCGGGTCCGGTAACGGCAATGTTCCCGGGCGAGCACGCACCGTTCCCACCGGGGCGAACGGGAACTCGACCCACGGCAGCAACATTACCTGAGCGGCCAGTTCCGGAGTCGGCTCGTCGTCCACCATCTTCGGCGTCGGCGCGTCGTCCAGCACGCGCACCTCCACTCTCCGGCCGTTGACCGTCTCCCGGTAGGTGTGTCCCGGTTGCAAATCAACGTGTCCCAACGCCTCGGCCAGCGACAAACTCATGTGACACCTCCAGCGGACCGATCCAACTGATACCGCGAAGCTGCAACACATTCTACCAAAAACCGGCATTCTCCCATCTGTCGGGTGCCGCGGCCCAGGACCTCCGTGTACTCGGTGGGGATTTCGGGGGTAACGAACCAGCGGAACTCATCGCACCCGGCTACGTGAAGCGCGGCTCGCTCGGGCAAGACGTTGGTGTCGATCAGCAGGTTCATGGAGCGGCCCGGTGGCGGTCGATTTCCTCGCGGATGCTCTCATCGGTAATGTCTTTCAGGGCGGGGCGGCCACGCAACTCGGCGCGGAGCCGCTGCCAGGCGACGGCGAATTCCTCGGGCGAGCGGCGTTTGTCTCCTGCAAACCCCCGTCTTCCGCGTGCGCCAACTGGGTCCTGCGGTTCATAGTCAGTACCTCCCGTCCCTTCATACCGCCACTCTACCCGATCCGTCATAACTGGACAAGAGTTTACACTGTCCGCGTTCGGCGCGGCATCGGGGCCAAGAAGGCTGCCAGGGGGACTGGCATGGTTCAACGACGGGCGACGGTAATGTCGCACACACCTCCCCCACGCTGACGCTGCGACTCATCCCGCCGGTTGTCGGCGGGTAAAGGCATGGGGCGTTATCCGTGTGCAGCACCGAAGGCGGCCCCAGGAGTCACGCGCGACCAGTCACGCCAGCCGCGCGTCGTTGCCAGATCGGCCGCGCGGGCTAGAATCCCAGGTGCTTCTCCCCACACTCCGACGAACGGGTTGGGACGATTCATGGACCCCCAGGTCGCCGTCATTGTTCTGGCCGGCATCACGGCCATCGGTGCGATCGTGTGGCTGGTGGCAGCACGCTTCCTGATGATGTCTGCGCGGACGAGGCACACCGGTCAACAGCCGGTAGGTGACGAGATCGACCCCTCCGCCGCAACTCCAGCGGGCTGGGTGACCGGCAGTGCCGAGGTCGAAGGGGACCCGAGCAGCCTGTCGGACCGTGCGGCTGCCAGTCTGGCGCGGGGCAACCTGGGAACCCAGGTATCGGTCAAGATCGTCGAAAAGGGCGACAATCACCTCCGCTTTGAGCGCCTGGACGCGAGCGCGGCGAATCAGCCGGTCGGCCAATGGTTCAAGCGCGGCGAGGTGCGCTTCACGCCGTTGCGAGCCGGGCGGACCCGGGTCGAGTGGTGCGTCGAGCCGCTCGACATGCGCTGGCTGCTGACGCTGGGCGCCGCCTTTCAGGTCCTGGGCCTGCTGGCGTTGGTGGGAGGCTGCGCGCTGATTTACACGCTGGTGGCGACTTCGCCCAATCCCGCGGTGCGCTGGCAGACCTTTCAGATGGTGCAGGCCGTTCACTTCCTCTGGCCGCCGTTCCTGTTCGCGGCCCTGTATCGCCGGGGCAAGCGGGCGGTGGCCTCCCAGTTCGAGGCGTTGGCCAGCAACCTGCCGTATTACGGTGGCTAAAGGCGCCAGATCCCCCGGCCTGACCTTGCGGCGATCCTGTTCGGCCCCAGCAAGGGACCGCGCGCCCGGCACGGGAACCCTCGCCCAGTGTGAACGTCTTGTTAGTTGGTAGAGCGGGTGTTCAACGAAGCCGCTTGAGCCCCGTTCACAGACCGTCTCGTTATCTACACAGGGCATAGAGATTGGGGAAGGCCCGCGGCGCTGCGCTTGGCGAGCGATGGCCCGCCTGTGCCCGGACTGCCAGGAGATTGTGCGTCAGCACCAGCGCGCCTGCCTCCGACTTGACTCGGTCGAGGCCGCGACCATGAAAACGCCGCAGGCCTCGATGTTCCTTCAGGTCGGCGAAATTCAGTTCGACCGTGCGGCTGCGCTGTTTGTACAGCGCCCGGGCCTCGGGGGTTTGCATCCGCTGCCGCAGGGCGTCGAGTAGCTCTTCGTTCTCCATGCGGCTGACCGTCCGCCCCTTCTCCGGGGTGCGCGTGCAGGCCGACTGACGCGGGCAGGCCTGACAATGCTCCGGCGGACACGTGGACAGCGCGAGCGTGATCTTGTGGTCTGCCCGCTGTTGCGTTTGCGTCTTGGTGAACTCCAGTCGATGACCCTGCGGGCACTGATAGGTTTGCTCCTCGGCCAGCCAGGCGAAAGCGCTCTTGGGCAACTCGGTGTGCTGATTGCTCTGCGCTTTCTTGTCGTTGGCCGAACTGTAATCGTTCTCCTGGCACGGACCGTACAGCGTCATCCCCGCCAGTTCGCAGAATTCCAGGTGCCGGACCGACACGTAGCCTGAATCCACAAGTACGTCCTTGGGTTTAACGCCCACGTTATCCACCAGGCGCTCGAGCAATGGCTGCAAGACGCCGTTGTCGTTGTTCTGCGCCAACACGTCGTAAGCGAAGATCAGCGGCGACTCGAGGTCGCGCAGCAACTGCACCGTGTACAGCGGTCGAAACACGCCCTCCTTATCGCGTGCCAGTGCGGCCTCGGGGTCCGCCGGGCTGACCACGACCTTGTCGGCAGGCTGGCGCTTCGACGACCGTCGCTGGGCGTTGGCCTCTTGCCTTTGCCGCAGGACTTCGGCGGCGTGGGCGTAGCGTTGTTTCTGCTCGTGCAGTCCCGCTTTGGTTGTCGCCAACCACCCCGGCTTCTCGGCCAGCGCTTCGCCGCCTTGGGCGCTGCACAGCTGCTCGTCGATCACCTGCTGCCGTTTGTGCAACCGCTCCTCGTTGAGCAACCGTCGTCGCGAAGCATTCGCCGCCACGCTCGAACTGTCCAAGGACGCACGCGACGCCGACGTCATCTCCGCCGTCAACGCCTGTTGCAGCACCTGAGCATTCCAATCGTCCAAAAAGGGCGTCAAGCGCTCGCGAAAGTCGTATAAGCGGGCCCGCGACGGCTCCAAGCCGAACAGCAGCCAACGGACCGGCTCGCTTTCGCGAACGTCCTTGGTCCACTGCGCCGGCGATGGTCGTTTGCTGTGCATTCTCGTAGAGCACCACCTTGAGCAGCAGGTCCGGAGGCAAGGCTCTTTTGCCGACACCCAGGTACGAATCCCACAACGGGCCCAGGTCCAAGCGTTCGACCGCCTGAGCGATCCGCCTGGCCAAATGATCAGCTGGCAGATGCCGATCGATGGCTTGCCATTCTTCCGATTCGGTCGTCCAGGGCGGGGTGGCAAAGCGGTCGCGCTTGTCGGCACCGGCAATTCCCTTTACCATTGGCCCGGCCTCCTTGCTTGGGCGGTTGCAGAGTTGGTAGCGGTACCGCTACTCTGCCCAAAACCCGCCAACGCAGGGAGGCCATTTTGTTACCGAGTCATCCAGGACTACTCAAATAACGAGACGGTCTGTTCACGGGGCTCAAGCAGCTTCAGTGGACATCCACTGTACCAACTATCAAGGCACGTACACCCCCCCCAACCCCTCACCCCGCCAGGGGCAAGGGGGCAAGGGGAGTCGCTCGAACCCTGCATTGACTTTCGCTCCGTCCCGGAATACCGTCTCGGGCCGGAAAATCGCCGCACGGAAGGGGCCCTGGGCTGGAGGGAATCAGCCATGACGACACGTCCCATAACCGTTCCCCTTTGCGACCTGCAAGCCCAGTATCGCCAACTCGAACCACGGATCGTGGACGCGGTGACGCGCGTGCTGGCGTCCGGCCAGGTCATCCTGGGGCCGGAGGTGGCGGCCCTGGAAGAAGAAGTCGCGGCCTATTGCGGCACGGCCCACGGGGTCGGCTGCGCCTCCGGCACCGATGCCCTCCTGCTGGCGCTGGCCGCCCTCGGCATCGGCCCCGGCGACGAAGTCATCCTGCCGCCGTTTACCTTTTTCGCCAGTGCCGGGACTGTCTGTCGCACCGGTGCTCGCCCCGTGTTCGTGGACATCGACCCAGGCACGTTCAATCTAGATCCGCTGCAAGTCGAGAGCAAGATCACCGACCGCACCCGGGCGATCATGGCCGTTCACCTCTACGGCCAGTGCGCCGAGATGGAGCCCCTGTGGCAGATCGCCGAGCGGCACGGCTTGCCAATCATTGAAGATGCCGCCCAGGCCATCGGTGCCGAGTATGCCCGCAAGCGGACCGGCAGCCTGGGGACCATCGGCTGCTTCAGCTTCTACCCCAGCAAGAACCTGGGAGCCTACGGCGATGCCGGCCTGTGCGTGACCAGCGACGCCAACCTGGCCGGGCGGATGAAGTGCCTGCGCGTCCACGGCATGGAGCCGAAGTACTACCACAAGCTCATGGGCTGGAACGCCCGTCTGGACGCGGTGCAGGCGGCCGTGTTGCGCGTCAAGCTGCCGCACCTGGAGGAGTGGACCGAGGAGCGTCAGACGGCCGCCGCTCGCTACGACAGCCTGATCGAGGAACAACACCTGGGCAGCTTCCTTGGCCGGCCCAGCGGCGCGGAACCGACGGCACGTCTTCAACCAGTATGTGGTGCGTGTCGCCGACGGCCTTCGCGACGCCCTGGTCCGGCACCTGAAAGCGGATGGCGTGGCCTGCGAAATCTACTACCCCGTGCCGCTGCACCTGCAAGAGTGCCTGGCCTTCCTGGGCTATGCCGACGGCGACTTCCCCGCCAGCGAGGAAGCCTGCCGCTGCGTGCTGGCCTTGCCGCTGTTCCCGGAAATCACCGCCGAACAGCAGCGGCGCGTGGTGGGGAGCTGCGCCGCGTTCTTGCGGCAGCGGGCGCGGATGGCGGCGTGAGGGCTCGTGCCCCCGACCCCTCCCTTCCGCCCGAGACCCTGGTCACGCCCCTGCCCCCGAATTGCCCTTGCTCACCGGCCGGCGCACGCTAGGCTATACTGCCCTCAGGCGGGCAGGGACGATGGCGTTCCCTGCTCCCACCATTCGAGGACGCTCAGCCTGTACCGCATCGGCAGTTTCAAGGAGCCGGCATGGAGTTCATGGAATTTGCTCCGCCAGGTCTGGCTGCACCTGACCGATCCGGCTGCGCTCGGCCAGTGGGTCGAAATGCTCGGTCCGTGGCTGTATATCGTGCTTTTCGCCGTGGTGTTCTGCGAGACGGGGCTGGTGGTGACGCCGATCCTGCCCGGCGACAGCATGCTCTTCGTGGTCGGGGCGGTGACGGCGACGACGAGTCTCAGCCTGCCCGGCTTGCCTTCTGCTGCTGATTGCGGCGGCGGTCCTCGGCGATGCGGCCAACTACTCGATCGGCTATTACGTAGGGCCGGCCGCGTTCCGGTCGCAGCGGACCTGGCTATTGCATCCCAAGCATCTGCTGCGCGCCAGCAGTTCTACGACAAATACGGCGGCAAGGCGATCATCCTGGCCCGCTTCGTGCCAATTGTCCGCACCTTCGCTCCCTTCGTGGCCGGCATCGGCCAGATGAAATACCGGCGCTTCTTCGCCTACAATGTCGTGGGCGGCGCGGCCTGGGTGCTGATCTGCGTCTTGGCCGGCCGCGTTTTCGGCGGCATCGAGCTGGTCAAGAAGAACTTCGAGTTAGTCCTGGTGGCCATTGTGCTGATTTCCGTGATGCCAATGGCCGTCGAGTTTATCCTCGCCCGCCGTCGCCGCGCCCGCGGCGAGTCGGACCAGCCGAGTGTTGACGCCGCGGTCCCGCTCCAGGCCATCGCCGAGGCGCCGGCTCAGAAGGCTTTTAGCTCTCCTGTGTCGAATAAAGCAAAGGCCGGCGAACCGGCAGCGTAAGCTGCCGGGTTTGGGGCTGCCACCCGGCAGCGTAAGCTGCCGGGTTTGGGGCTGCCACCCGGCAGCTTACGCTGCCGGTTCGCCCCCACGCTATTAAGCAGCCGCCCCCCAGACACCCGCCAACACCCGCTTTCTCCTTGCCCGTCTCTGCCGCTCCGGGTAAGTTAATATCAGATCGCCCGCCCGCCTGCTTCCCACCTGCCCGCTCCCGCCGCCCCGAGGTTCCTCGTGTACCAGCTAACCCGCCTGGGATGCGGCTGCTTCCTTCTGGCCATCGCCTGTGCGCCGGCACAAGGCGCCGCTGGGCCATCGTTCGTCCATGATGTCGAGCCGCTGCTCACGCGGCTGGGCTGCAACCAGGGATCGTGCCACGGCAAGGGAGCCGGGCAGAACGGCTTCCGTCTGTCGCTGCGCGGCTACGCTCCGGAGATGGATTACCTCTGGCTGACGCGCGAGTACGACGGCCGCCGCATCGACACCGCCAACCCGGCCAACAGCTTGCTGTTGCTGAAGCCGCTCGGCAAGGCACCGCACGGGGGGGAAGCTCCTGTCGGAGGGGGGCCGGGAATACCGGCTGCTGCGCGACTGGATCGAAGCCGGCGCCCCGCCGCCGCGCCAGGACGAGCCGGCCGTGCAGCGTTTGTCCGTGGAGCCGGGGCAGCGTACGCTGAAGCCCGGCCAGGAACAGCAACTGACGGTCTTCGCGGAGTATGCCGATGGCCGGAAGCGCGACGTGACCTGGCTGGCCCGCTTCGACTCCAACGATGCCGGGGTGGCCGCGGTCGATGCGCACGGCCTGGTGCGGGTGCTGCGGCCCGGTGAAACGGCCTTGCGCGCAGCTTCCTGGGACAGGTCGCCGTCGCCATCGTCACGGTGCCGTTCGAGCAGAAGGTCAACGCCGAGGCGTTCCGCGTTCGCAACAACACGATCGACGATCTGGTCTTCGCCAAGCTGGCGGCGCTGAACATCGAGCCGTCCGGCCTGGCCGACGATGACGAGTTCTGTCGCCGCGTCTTCCTCGATGCCATCGGGACGCTGCCGACGGCCGACGAGGTGCGGGCCTTTCTCGCCGACAAGCGCCCCGACAAGCGATCCCGGCTGATCGACGCACTGCTGGAACGGCCGGGGTTTGTCGATCTGTGGTCTCTCTTTCTCAGCGATCTTTTGCAGAATCGCAAGGAGCGCGACCACGATGTTCGTGGCCCCAAGGGGGTGCGCTCCTTCCACGACTGGCTGCGCAAGCAAGTGGCCGCCAATCGCCCCTGGGACCAGCTGGCCCGCGACGTCCTCACCGTCACCGGCAAGTCCGATGCGAACCCGGCCGTCGGCTACTTCATCGTCACGGTCGGCGAACACAACGAGCCGGACCGCTCCGAGGTCGTGGCCTCGGTGGCCCAGTCGTTCCTGGGCACGCGCGTCGGCTGCGCCCAGTGCCACAACCACCCGCTCGAGAAGTATACCCAGGACGATTACTACCACTTTGCCGCGTTCTTCTCGCGCCTGAAGCTGGAACGGCACGAGCCGAAGCAAGGGCCAACCGTCCTGGTCGTCGGCACGCGCGACCCTAATCAGGCCAAGCAGCCGGTCGGCGTTTCGCAGCCGCGGACCGGCCGCTTCATGAAGCCGCAGCCGCTCGATCGCTCCGCCGTGGAGGTCAAGCCGGGCAACGACCCGCGCGTTCGCCTGGCCACGTGGATTACCGATCCGAAAAATGACTCTTTCAGCGGGGCGATGGTCAACCGCATCTGGCGGCACTACCTGGGCGTCGGCCTGGTCGAGCCGGTGGACGACCTGCGCGCCAGCAACCCGCCGAGCAACCCCCGCCTGTGGGCAGCACTGAACAAGGAGTTCGTCGGCCACAAATTCGATATGAAACATCTGATGCGGGTGATCCTCAACTCGCGCATCTATCAACTGACCTCGGCGACGAGGCCGGGGAATGCAGCCGACAGTCGTTTCTATTCCCACTACTACGCCCGCCGCCTGCCGGCTGAGGTGCTGCTCGACGCGATCAGCCAGGGGACCGGCGTCCCGGATAGCTTCGCCGGCTACCCCGCCGGCATCCGCGCCTTACAGCTTCCCGACCCGACACTGAAATCGTATTTCCTGACCTTGTTCGGCCGGTCGGAGCGGGTGACGGCGTGCGCCTGCGAACGCAGCGGCGAGGTGACGATGCCGCAGCTCCTGCACCTGCAAAACGGCGACGACGTGATGCAAAAGATTCGGGCCGGCGACGGGCGGTTGACGATGCTGTTGAAAGAGAAGAAGAGCGACGCGCAGGTCACCGAGGAACTGTTCCTGGCGACGCTATCGCGGCCGCCCTCGGCGAAGGAGATGGAGGCGGTGACGAAGGCCCTGGGCGATGGCGGGACGCGCGAAGAAGCGTTTCGCGATCTGTTCTGGGCGCTGCTGAACTCGAAGGAATTTACGTTCAATCACTGATCCCGATTCATCGTTTCGCGCTCGCACCATGGCGCGAGCGCGAAACGATGAATCGGTGTAGGGGGAGGTACCCATGCTCGACATTCCCACCTCGCGGCGCAGCTTCCTGCGGATCGGCGCCCTTGGCGCCCTCGGGCTGACCCTTCCCACCCTGCTGAAAGCCCAGGCAGCCGCCCCGCGCAAATCACGGGCCAAGTCCGTCCTGCTCATCTACCTCGGCGGCGGACTCTCTCATCACGACAGCTTCGATCTCAAGCCGGACGCCCCGGCTGAGGTGCGCGGCAGCTACAAGCCGATCGACAGCGTTGTCCCCGGCCTCAAGGTCGGCCAGCTTCTGCCGCGCATGGCCAAGGTGATGGACAAACTCTCGCTGGTCCGCTCCGGTTCCCACAACAACGACCACCACGAAACGGCGACCAACTGGGTCCTCTGTGGCCGTTTCGGCTCGCTGTTCGGCGACTATCCGGCGATGGGGGCGGTCGTCGCCCACGAGACCGGATTCAGCGGCAAGCTGCCGCCTTACATCGCCGTGCCGCGGAACCCGTCGTTCACCTGGGAACTGGGCAAGAGTGCCTTTCTCGGCGGTCGCTACGAATCGTTCAAGGCCGGCGACCCCAACGCGGTCAACTACAAGGTGCAGGACGTTTCCCCGCCCGAGCCGCTGACGGCCAAGCGGGCCCAGCGCCGCGAGTCGTTGCTCCAGGCGGTGGATGGCCTGGCCCGCCGGGTCGAGGGGAACGATCTGATCGCCACCTACGACGAATTTCAGCAGCGGGCTTCCTCGATGGTCCTGTCGAGCGAAGCGCGGCGGGCCTTCGCCATCGAAGAGGAAAACGACCGGCTGCGCGATCGCTATGGCCGTACCACCTTCGGCCAGTCGGCCTTGCTGGCACGCCGGCTGATCGAGGCGGGTGTTCGCTTCGTCACCGTCAATTACGGCGGCTGGGACCATCACGCCAAGATCTTCCAGAGTCTCGACAAGAAATTACCGGAGTTCGACGCTGGCTTTTCGGCCTTGATCGAGGATATGCACACCCGCGGCCTGCTGGCCGACACGCTGGTGCTGTGCTTCGGCGAATTCGGCCGCACGCCGAAGATCAACAAGGATGCGGGCCGCGACCACTGGGGTCCCGCCGCCTCGCTCCTGTTCGCCGGGGCCGGCGTCAAGGGCGGCAACGTCGTCGGCGCCACGGACAAGCAGGGGGCCTATGTGACGCGGCGGCCGGTGCCACCGGCCGACGTGGCCTGCACCGTCTACGAGGCGCTGGGCATCGACCCGCGCAAGCATCTGATGACGCCCGACGGCCGGCCCGTCGAAATCCTCGACGGCGGGGAGACGGTGAAGGAACTGTTCGCGTGATGACCGCGTGAGATTTCGCCGGAACGTGGAGAGCGCATCGTGTCCGAATTCCCCTCCGTCCAGCCGCGGCAGCGCCTGACACTGACGCACTGGCTGATCCTGGTCATGGCGGCCATCGGCTTTGGGTTCGACATCTACGTTCTGCTGGTGATGCAGTACATCGGGCCGGGAGCGCTGGGCGAATTCTTGCCGGGTGTCAAACCGGGCAGCGACGAATTCACGCTCTGGCGCGGGTTGCTCATGTTCGTGCCGGCCTTCGTCGGCGGGCTCTTCGGGTTGGTCGGCGGCTACCTGACGGACCTGCTAGGCCGGCGTCGTATCCTCACCGCGAGCATCCTGCTCTATGCGCTGGCCGCGTTTGCCTCGGGCTATTCCACATCGCTCACGCAGCTCCTGGTGTTTCGCTGCCTGACATTCGTCGGCGTGTGCGTCGAGTTCGTGGCGGCCGTCGCCTGGCTGGCCGAGCTGTTCCCCAACCACGCCCAGCGCAAGCGCGTGCTCGGCTACACGCAAGCGTTCTCCTCGTTCGGCGGCCTGACTGTGGCGTTCGTGTTTCACTCCATGCCCGGTCTGGTCCCGCATCTGCCGACCCTTGCCATGCCGGCGTTTCTATCCAGTGCCCTGGGGGTCGTTCAGAACGGACAGGCCACCTGGCGCTATACGCTGCTTTCCGGCGTGGTGCCCGCTCTGCCGCTGGTCCTCATCCGGCCGTTCATGCCGGAGTCGCCAGTCTGGAAGGAGAAAAAACTGGCCGGGACACTCAAACGGCCCAGTCCGCTAGAGTTGTTCCAAACCCGCTACCGCAAGACGACCCTGGTCACGACGATCATGTTCGCCTGCAGCTACGGCGCTGCGTTTGGGGCCATCCAGCAGACGCCGTTCATGGTCCCCGCCATGCCGCAGTACAAGGAGCAGACTGCTAACAAGAGTCTAAAAGAACAAAAAGCGGTGCGGGACGGAATGGCCGGCTCATTTGGACAGGCGCAGGAGATCGGCGGTCTAATCGGTCGCTTTCTGCTAGCGATGCTGGCGGTCCGCATTCTGAGCCGCCGCAGTCTGTTGCGGGTGTTCCAGGTGCCGGGCCTGATTATTGTGCCGCTGGTGTTCGCCTTCCTGGTGGTCCACAACCGTGTGCTGTTCACTGTCGGCACGGGGATCGAAGTCACCGGGTTTCACGTTGGCATCTTTTTGGCGGGCTTACTCACGGTGGCCCAGTTCAGCTTCTGGGGGAACTACCTGCCGACCGTCTACCCCATCCACCTGCGCGGCACGGGTGAGAGTGTGGCGGCCAATGTTGGCGGGCGCATGATCGGCACCTCGTTCGCCTTTGTCACAAGCGAGATCGCTGGAATCCTGCACTTTGGCAGCGATCCGATCAACATGGCCTACGCCGCTGCCGGTGTCGGCCTGTTCGTGTATCTTGTGGGTTCGGTAGCGTGCTTCTTCCTGCCCGAGCCGAAGGAAGGGACCCTCGCGGCGGATTGATGGGCCGCCAGGACATATCATCATGTTTGGCGGCGGGATCGCTCGCTCCGCGCGGATCGGCGATCCGCCGCTAAACGGGATCTTCCATGCGCATCGCGTATATCACCGCCGGTGCCGCGGGCATGTTCTGCGGCTCCTGCATGCACGATAACACCCTCGTGGCGGCCCTGGTCGCCGCCGGCCACGACGCACTCCTCGTCCCCACCTATACCCCCATCCGCACCGACGAGATCGACGTTTCCCAGAAGCGTGTCTTCTTCGGCGGCATCAACGTCTACTTGCAAGAAAGTTCGCGTTCTTTCGCCATACCCCGTGGCTGCTTCGATCGCGTTCTCGATGCCCGCCGCCTGCTGGGCTGGGTGTCGCGCTTCGCCGTCAACACGAAATACGAAGACCTGGGCGAGTTGACCGTCTCCATGCTTCAGGGGGAGCACGGCCACCAACGGAAGGAAGTGGCCAAGCTGGTGCGCTGGCTGAAGCGCGAGATCAAGCCCGAGGTCGTGAGCCTGACCAACGTGCTGCTGTCCGGCATGGTCCACGAGGTGAAGCGCATGCTCGGCGTGCCGGTGCTGGGGACATTGCAGGGGGACGATATCTTCCTTGATGCCCTGCCGGAGCCCTGGCGCGGCCGGGCGCTGACCTTGATCCGCGATCATTGCCGCGAGGTCGACGGGTTCATCGCCACCAGCGGCTACTATGCCGACTTCATGAGCGCGTACCTGGCCATCCCCCGCGAGCGCATCCACGTGGTTTATCCCGGGCTAAACCTGCGCGGTCACGGTGGGGCGAGGGCCGAGCGCAACGGCACGCCGTTCACCATCGGCTTTTTCGCCCGCATCTGTCCGGAAAAGGGGCTGCACCTGCTGGCTGAGGCCTTCTGCCTGATGCAGCAGCAACCGGGCGCACCGCCGGCCCGGCTTTGCGTCTCCGGCTGGCTGGGCGAGAACCAGCGGCCGTACCTGGAAACGACGCGCCGTTTGCTGGCCGCCGCCGGCCTCGCGGACCGCTTCGCCTACGTTGCCTCGCCGGACCACGCCAGCAAGGTCCGCTTCCTGCAGGGGCTGGACGTGCTCTCGGTGCCCACGACCTATCGGGAGCCGAAGGGGCTGTACGTCCTGGAGGCGCTGGCGAATGGGGTGCCGGTGGTGCAACCCCGGCACGGCTCGTTCCCCGAGCTGATCGAGGCGACCGGCGGCGGACTGCTGGTCAGCCCCGACGACGCGGCCGACCTGGCCGTGGCCTTGCGGCGGCTGGCCGACGACGCCGGCCATCGCCTCGAGCTGGGCCGCAAAGGGCAGGAAGCCGTGCGCAGCGCTTCCACGCGGCGGCCATGGCCCAAGAAACCGTCAACGTCTACCGGAATTATGTCTCATGAGCGAACCGTACCGCACCCGGCGCCGCGTCGAGTTCGCCGAGACGGACATGGCCGGCATCGCCCACTTCTCCAACTTCTTCCGCTGGATGGAGTCGGCCGAGGTCGATTTCCTCGCGTCACGCGGCTTGAACGTAGTGCTGGAGTCAAGCGCGCGCTCGCTCGGCTTCCCGCGCGTGGCGGCCTCGTGCGACTTCGTCAAGCCCGTCACCTTCATGGACGTGATCGACATCGCCGTGCGCGTGGAGCGGATCGGGACCAAGTCGGTGACCTATGCCTTCGAGTTCACCAAGGGCGGCGAGGCGGTGGCCCGCGGGCGGATCACATCGGTCTGCTGCCTGGTGACGGCGGAACGCGGGATGGAGGCGATTGAGATACCTGATAACATTCGGGAGAAACTGAGCGTTTAGCCGCTCCCCTCCGGGTCGCGGCTAACCAATAAGGAGTATTACATGCCTCCCACCGCTCCCACCCGCCGCGAAATCCTCGCCGCGGCCGCCGCCGGCGTTGCCGCCGAGGTCTTCGCCGCCGACGCGCCCGGCAAGGCCGCCGAGGACAGGGCCTCCGGCATCCGCATCACCGCCCTGCGCGCCATGCCGGCCGGGCCCAAGGCCTATGTGAAGATCGAAACCAACTTCAAGATCACCGGCTGGGGCGAGGTCACCGGCCTGGAGCCGAAGGTCGCCTGCGCTCTGGCGGAATCGCTCTTCGAGCTGCTCGACGGCGAGAACCCCACGCGGGTCGAGCACCTGTGGCAGAAGCTGTACCGCTCGCACCGCGACATGCGCGGCGGGCCGTTCATGACGCACACCATCTGCGCCATCGACATGGCCCTGTGGGACATCACCGGCAAGCTGCACGGCGTGCCGGTCTACCGTCTCCTGGGCGGCCCGACCCGCGACAAGATTCGCATGTATCCGACGCCGAAGGCCCAGAAGATGGGCACCGGCGGGCCACACCCCTGGTCAGGCGACTACCACGACATCGAATCGCTGGTAAAGCAGATCGAAAATGCCCGCAAACAGGTCGGGCCCGACGGCGCCATCATGTTCGACTGCCATTGCGCCATCCCGCCGCCCTTGCTGATCCAGTTCGCCGGGGCCATCGAGCCGTACGACGTGCTGTGGCTCGAAGAGCCGGTGGTCCCCGGCAACATCGAGGCGTTCAAGCGGCTCAAGGAACAGATTCGCATCCCGATCGCCACCGGCGAGCGCGACCGCACCATCTGGGGCATGGTGCCATATCTGCACGAACGCTGCATCGACATCCTGCAGCCGGACGTCGGGCAGACGCGGCGGCATCAGCCAGATGAAGAAGATCGCCGCCCTGGCCGAGGCCTATTTCGTCCCGCTGGCGCCGCACAACACCTGCTCGGAATTGGGGCTGATCGGCCAGCCTGCACGCCGTCGCCTCGATCCCGCTCTTCCTGATCCAGGAGGGCTACCTGGACGGTCACATCATGCCGCCGGGCGTGGCGCGCAAGAACTGGGAGGTGGACAAGGACGGCTACGCCTCGCTGCCCCAGGGGCCGGGACTGGGCGTCGAGATCGACGAGGCACTGATAGCCAAGGTCAATGCCGACCCAAAGCGAGAGTTCAAGTGGCCGAAGGTGACGTATGGGGATGGGTCGGTAAGGGATTATTGAGCGGGCGGCGATTCATCGTTTCGCGTTCGGTCCCGAACGCGAAACGATGAATCGCTTTTGATTCACTTCTTCGCCGTCATCGGCCGTTCCGGCCGCAGGATCAGCGTGAAGCCGTCCCACCAGTGCAGGAAGCGCTCGGTCGGCATGGAGCGGACGCGGCGATCCTGGTCGTTGGGGTCGATCAGCTTGACCGTCTCCGCGGTGAAATCGACGACGGTGACGATGTGTCCGCCGCCGCCCTCCTGGAGCGGCCGGAAGCCAACGACGGCCCCCAGGCCCATCGACGCAAGCCTTGCGCAACAGTTCCTTGTCCTGGGTGCCGCGCTTCTGAAGGGTGTAGCGCACCTTGACCTTGTCGAGGATGGCGGTGAGGTCTTCGGGATTGGCGGTGGAGGCGTGGTCTTCGACGAGGCCAAAGAGAGACTTGATGCCGTGATGGCGTGCCAGCGTTTCAACAGCGCACCAGCCACAGCGGCCGGGCGGGCGATTGGTCATGCGACACTCCGGGTCGATGTTGACTTCGGCCCGGGCCGCACAGGGCAAGAGGAGGGCGACCGTCAGGACGAACCCTCGTAGCACTTTGGTCACGTTTAATCCCTCACCGTAAAGGGTGTTGACCTGCCGTCATCGGCACATCGCGGCCTCCCGGTGCCGCGCCTTGGGGCTCCTCAGCCCGGACCAAATTGTAAACAGCACGCGCGGCGATCCAGACCAGAATCGCATTCACACATGCGATTCTGTTTAGCGGCGGATCGCAGATCCGCCTGGCGGTCCCTACGCCGGGCTGATGGCCGTGCTAGGACCCTGGCCGCGGCGCGGCTTGCGGCGCGGGGCGGCCTGAACCGGTTCCGGCAGCGCCCGCCTGGCTTGCATCGCGGCGTAGCTGCGCCAGTACTGCAACGGCACCGCCGCACCGACAATGGCGATCACCAGGTGGATGCCGTCGGCGACCAGCATGCCGTAGAACGTGCTCGGGATGAACCCGTACGAGTGCAGCCCCACGCCCAGCATGTTCACGCCGAACCACGACCAGATGACGATGATGTTGCCCAGCACCGCCAGCACCGCCATGCCGCGCTGCTGCACCAGGCCGGCCCAGCGGGCATGCAGGATCAGGGCGTTCATGAGCACGATCAACAGGGCGCCGTTCTCCTTGGGGTCCCAGCCCCAGAAACGGCCCCACGATTGGTCGGCCCAGATGCCGCCCAGCACCGTGCCCACAAAGCTGAAGAGCGTGGCGAAGCAGAGCACGCCGTAGAGGATTTGTCCCAGCATGCGGAAAGTGCCCCGGTCCAGCGCCGTGGTGAACATTCCCGCGATGATGATGCCCACGCCGACCAACCCCGCTACGAAGGTGGCCCCATAGCCGGAGTTGATGATGGTAACGTGCGTGGCCAGCCAAAAGTTGGTGTCAAGCACGGCGACCACCTGCTCCAGCGTGTCGCCGGTGGCCAGGTTGTGGGCGACGATGGAGGTCAGGAAGCCGAGGATCCCGCCCACGGCCATGCCAATGCCGCGGCGGAAGATCAGCTCGATGACCACGCCGAAGATGGCGCCGACCCAGCCGATGAAGATCGCCGTGCTGTAGAGGTTGGTGATAAACACTAGCGGCCGGTTCATCAGGTACATGCGTGCCAGCAGCGCCGCCGTATGGACGACCAGGGTCAGCACCATCAGGCCCAGGGCCGTGCGCCGCAGCGGCTCGCTCCAGGCGATCCAGCTTACACAGGCGCACAGGAACACGGTGAAGAACATCCAGGTCGATTGGTAGAACGGTTCGGCCTCGTTGAAGAACGCCTCGAAGGAAGCGCGCTTGGCATCGGCCGGCATCTGCGTTTGGAGCTGCGCCCGGTAGTCGTCCACCTGCTTGTTGAAGGTGGCGACGTTGCCCCCCTGGTAATCCTGAAGCAGGTCGGCGAACGCCCCTTTTTCCCCAGCTTCGGCGAAGGTCTTCCAACCCTGATCGCCTTCGGCGGGCGGCACAACGCACAGCGATTCGCTGCTGAGCGTGGCCAGGGCCAGGTAGCGCTGGACGTTGCGGGCCGCCTCCATCACCTTGTTGTCGAAGGTGGAGCGCTGGTCTTCCGGCACGCCGTCGGCCCGGCGAGCTTCCTGTTCCAGCAGGGCCTCGCGCGGCAGGATTTCTCCGTAGGAGTAGCGATACTTGCCCGGCCTTCGCTCCAGCATGAGCAGATCGAGGACCTTGTCGTTTTCAATGCGGAAGACCTTGTGGGGCGTGGCGAATTCCGCTCCCTGGGCGAAGGCGGCCATCTGTTTGAACATCTGGAGCAGCTCGACATCGTCGCGGTTCAATTGATCGGGCGGTACGGCGAGCAACTGTTTCCCCTGCTGCAACAGTATTCCAAGCCCTTTCTCTCCGAGATCGTTGAGCGCGAAGACGCCGTTGGCCTTGTTTGATAGACCCAGCAGGTCGCGGATGGCCGGGCTGGTGATGCGAAACGCCGGCTGCTCCTGGGCCTGCTTGATCGCCTCCTTGCGTCCTTTCCCGGTGGCCACATCGAAGAACCACTCGATGGCCTCGTGCTCCGCATCCTTGCTGTCGCGCCAGGTCTGCCGGCTACTGATCTGCATGAGGGTAGTTCGCGCATAGCTGTCCAGCGGCTTGACGCGGCCGTTGTCCATGATGGGCAGCGTGCCGGCGTCCGCCAGGTGCATCCCCTCGCTCGGATCCTGCCGCGGCGACATCAGGAAGATCAGGGCACCACACGCGACCAGCAGCGCTGCCGGCGGCGCTAGCCGGGCAGCCTGGGAAGGGGCTTGAGTCATGACGCGACCCTCCGGCGGGCGAGGAAGGTGAACAGGTGCATGCCGAAGTGGATCATCATGCCCAGGGCAACAAGCACACACGAGATGTACGGCAGCGTCCACGCGGGATTGCGGACCACCTGGAGAACGGTCGTTTGTTCGGTTTTCTCATCGAAGCTCTGCTGGTAAAACGTCTCGCCGCGATAACGCAGCGGTTCGTTCATGCGGATGGTTTCCGCGGGTCGTTTTCCGCCGCGCTCGGGATCATCGACGATGACCTCGCTGGAGAAGTTCCGCGCCATCTGCGTCCGCTCGTACCGATCGTAGCTGAACTTGAGGAGGTGGACCGAGTAGGGCCGGTAGGTCTGCTTGAAGCGTAGCGCTACCTCGTAGGTCCTGTCGCCCACCGTCACTGGCTGCGGCTTGAGTTGGATCGACATCAGATAGGTGCCCAGCTCCTGCCCGTCCTTGCTCTTGAACGTCAGGTAGGCGGACGGCGTATCCGGCGTCTGCTTCTTGGAGGTGCCGCTCACTTCCTCGGCCGGGATTGCCGCGTGATGCAGGCCGGCCCCCTGGGTGGCCGGCGTTGTCTCGTCGGCCCGGGTCTCACGAAGGTCGGAGTTCTTCTGGAACTCGACGACCTCGACATCGAACGGCAGGGCGTTGTCGCGCACGGTGGTGCCGGGCTTCCTCAGCCGCGAGGCAGGGATTACCACCTCGTCGAGGTATTTTGTCGGGTTATCCACGGACGGGCTGCTGATGGCCAGTTCGGAGTAACGGTTCTGGACGATGACGTTGGAAGAACTCCCCTCGTCGATTGCCATCAGCCCCTCGACCGCGTAGAGGCCGGTGAACAGCTCGCTCAGCATCATGACGACCAGGCCGCTGTGCAGGACGTAGACGCCGGTGCGTTTCCAGGTGAAATGGTTGTAGCGGACGAAATAGGCGAGCGTCATGTTGAGCGTCATGACGCCGCCGATGAGCCAGCCGCCGGGGTAGGGGAAGGCGCCTGGCACCTTGATATCGCGCGGGAAGAAGATCTGGAACGGCACCAGCACGAAGGCCGAGCGGAAGTACTTCCCGACGACGGTCCAGATGCCTTCATCGACCTGGGCCAGGGTGCCGATGAAGACCAGGCCAATGGACAGGGCCATGAGGATGACGGTGAACCGGAGCGAGGCCACCAGCAGCACGACCTGCATGAACACGCCCCGGCGAACCCGCCGCGAGGGTTTGGCGGGCGCGGGCAATGGCA
The DNA here is from genome assembly GCA_963827935.1 of uncultured Planctomycetota bacterium. GTDB lineage: Bacteria > Planctomycetota > Planctomycetia > Gemmatales > Gemmataceae > DATFNV01. The sequence continues at coordinate 29,924 of CAWHCN010000017.1, forward strand.
ACGACGATGCCGCCGGCGGGGCCAGCGGGGCGGATGTCTGGATGGCTGTGTTATCCACCGTTACCTCCGTTACGTTCACCCTCGACCCCGGGGGGCTATAGCCCCGTAGGGGCGGCCGTCGTTAGCCAGGGGCTTCAGCCCCTGGAACGACGGCAAAAGCAATTCTCTGTAGCCCCGGAGGGGCGGCCGCCCCTCCGGGGCTACAGATCCAAAAATCGCCCAGCGTTCCAGGGGCTGAAGCCCCTGGCTAACGACGGCCGCCCCTCCGGGGCTAACTGCCGGGATGGATACACCCGGCGGTGCAACAACGGCCACGGCCCCCTCACCCCCGACCCCTCTCCCCGGAGTACCGGGGCGAGGGGCGAGGGCGGCTACTTCCCTCCGTCGAATTTCACGGAGCCCACGAAGTCGTCGAATGCTGCCTTCTGCTTGCCGACCAGGTTGGACGGCCCGTCCATCTTGATGAACCAGGTGAAGTCGTCGCGCGGCACCACCACGCCCAGCACGCGCCGCTCTGGCCCCGTGAAGTCGACACGCATGGCGCGGCTGCCGCCGACCCGAAGTTCCTTGACCGCCTTGAGCATGGCGTCCTCGTCCAGCGGCTCCAGGCCGACCTGGTCGCGCCAGCGGTTGATGTTCTGGGCCACGCTGCCCGCACGCGGCGGGAACTTGCTCACCGTCAGCAAGGCACTGGCGCCGCCCTCCTCCACTTTCAGGGCAACCTCGTAGCGGACCTCGATGCCGCCCCGTTTCACGACCTTGTCGGTTTCCTTCCATCCCGGCGGTGCCGTGTACGTCAACTTGTCCGGCTTGGCGTGCGGGTTGCGGCCGCCGGCGATTGGCGGTTTCATGCCCCCGCCGCTGCCGCCCGGCCCTTTCATGTCCACGAACGTGATCGGCTCGCCGTCGGCGGTCTTGTCGAGGTGGACGTAGCTGTCCACGTCGTCCTGCCGCACCTTGAGGCCCACGTCGTTGCGTCCCCAGCGGGCCACGTTGGCGAAGGTCGACCGGGTCTGCGGCTCGTCGCCGAGAGGGACCACGGTCAGGTCGAGCCCGGCCTCCTTGGGTCCGACGTGGATCGTCGCAAACCGGCTGGGATTGTCGTTGGGCAGCCGCTCCCAGCCATTGGGCAGAGTCCAAGTCATGCGCTCGTCCCCCGGAACGAACCTCACTGAGCGCCACGAACTCCTCGAACGGGTCTTTCAGCGGCTCAATGGCGTCGAGCTTGCCGACGAGCTTGAAGAACCAGGTGTCCTTGGCGTGGGGGATGATGGCCCCGAGCAGACGGACCTTGGCCTCGGGCGGAGGAGGCGGGGCGAGGCGTTCTACGCGATGCGTTTCGATCGGCTCGTCCTGGCAGCCGGCGAGGGACAGGAACACGATCGCACAAAGGCCCAGCAGCAAACCGAATCGCGTCCGCAAGCCAGTCCCCTTGTTCTGTACGTGGCGGGGCCAGGATCGGGCCCAGGTGTGCGGCGGAACGGGTAACATGCGGCACCCGGCGGGTGGGAGGGCGTCGAGCGGAACCGACTCACCGCATGCGTCTCTGTCATACTCGCAGGCGCGGCGGCGGGAGTCAAGCGGAGGACGGCGGGAGGGCAGGCTTGATTGATTCTGACAAAATGTCTGAGGATTGCAAGAGGAAATCGTGTACGAGCCGGAAGCGTTAGCGACGGAGGTCTGTCGAGCCCAAACCGTCGCTCACGCTTCCGGCTCGTCGAAGCGATCCGCGGAAAATGGAGCCGGCGGCTCCGGCTTGGGCTCGTCGAAGATGAAGTCGGGATTGCGTTCCGGCTCCGGCTCGCCGGAGCGGCGGGCGGGGCGGTGCTTCTGCATTTCCTCGACTTCACGTCGTCGCAGCGCAGCCGACCGCAGGCTCCACCAACGCACCAGGTTCCAGGCGGTGAGGACAAACAGGAACCAGCCGATCGAGAAACCCCAGATGCGCGTGGACGGCGGGTCCGCGATCAGGATGGCCAGGCCCGCGGCCAGCCAGACGCCCGCCATGATTAGATTGAACGCGCCGGACACCAGCATGACCGTGCTCCCGGGAGGCTAACCGCCGGCGTCATTGTAGGTCCCGCGAGCCGAGCGGGACCAGAAGAGAGTCGCGCTCGGTTCGCGGGACCTTCCGCCAACTGCCGCGGGAAATGCTAAATCAGTGTGCGTGAATCTGCAATGTGTGGCGCAGGCGCAGTGCAATCCATTTCCGTACCCACCACAGCAGTGTGCATGCACGCGGGCGCAGTGCAATCCATTTTCGTGCGCGCCATAGCGGTGTGCGCGCACAGGCGCAGTGCAATCCATTTCCGTGAGAAGCCTGGTGCCGAATCATGCGCGCTGATTTAGGATATGCACCAGTCTCGCCCTGACTCCCCTCCCTCTGAGGCCCCGATGTCAAACCTCGCCGTCCCTGCGATTCCCGCCGCCGACCTGGAAGCGCTGCGCCGCTTCGACACGCCGACGATCTGCAACGTGATCGAGCTGTTCGAGGCCCGGCCGAAGACGGCGGGCTACATGAACACCAGCATCACCGCCTGTTTCCCGAAGATGCCGCCGATGGTGGGCTACGCCAGCACGGCGACGTTCCGCTCGGCCTTTCCGCCGCGTGCGGGGAACGTCTATGCCGGCCTGGCCGAGCAGCTGGCCAGCTTTACAGAATTGCCGGGGCCGCCGGTCGTCGTTTTTCAGGACCTGGATGCGCCCTGCTGCGCGGCCACCTTCGGCGAGGTGATGACCTCGTGCTACAAGGCGTTCGGTGCGGCGGGCCTCATTACCAGCGGCGCGGGTCGCGATCTGGATCAGGTTGAAGCCATCGGCTTCCCCTGCTTCACCAGCGGCACCATGTGCAGCCACGGCGACTGTCACATCGTGCAGATCGGCATCCCGGTGCACGTCGGCGGCATCGCCATCCACACCGGCGACCTGCTACACGGCGACCGCAACGGCGTGACGACGATCCCCCATGCCATCGCCTCGGCCGTGGCCCAGGCATGTCCCGAGTTCATGGCCGCCGAGTCGGTGGTGCTGGACTATGTGCGCGGCGGCAAAGTCGATGCGAAGGGCTTTGCGGCGGCGCACAAGGAATGCCGGGCGCGGATCGACGCCCTGGCGAAAAAGGTGGCGCGGGCGCTGACACAGACCGATGCAGGGGACTCGCCACCTTCACTTGCTCATGTCCAGCATGGTGACGTTGGGCCAGATCTGCCGTACCTTGCGAGTCAGGTAGCCGCGCACCTCGCCAATGGTCGTCATGGTCAGGACGCGCTCGGCGATCTCGCGGGCCACGGCCATGGGCGTCCGCCGCACCAGTTCCTTGATCGAGGGGACAAACGCCGGGCTCATGCTGAAGCGGGTCAGACCCATGCCCAAAAGCGGCAGGACGCAGCGGGCCCGTCCGGCCATCTCGCCGCAAACGGTCACCGGTGTGCCGCGGCGGTTGCAGGCGCCGATCACCAGGTTCAGGAGCTTCAGCAGGGCCGGGTTGAACGGCTCGCACAGGTGGGCCACCTTCGGATTGTCGCGGTCGGCGGCCATCAAGTACTGGATCAAGTCGTTGGTGCCGATGCTGACGAAATCGACCTCGTCGAGCAGGGCCTCGACGCACAGGGCCGCCGCGGGGACTTCGAGCATGACCCCCAGCGGCACCGTCTCGCCGAACGCCACCTTCTCGCGCGTCAGGGCCTGCCGCGTTCGCCGCACCATGCGCTTGAGGCGGAGGACTTCCTCCAGGGTGGAGATCATCGGAAAGAGGAGATTCACCTGGCCGTGGTGGCCGGCGCGAAGGATGGCCCGCAACTGGGTCTGGAAGAACTCGGGATAGGCCGTCGTCAGCCGAATGCTGCGCCACCCCATGAACGGATTGGGCTCGCGCTGGTCGCCCAGGTACGGCACATGCTTGTCGCCGCCGAGGTCCAGGGTACGGATGGTGATCGGGCGGCCGGGGGCGGCGTCGATGACGGCCCGGTAGGCGGCCAGCTGCTCCTCCTCGTTGGGCACGGTCGGGTGGGCCAGGAAGAGGTACTCGGTCCGATAAAGCCCGACGCCGACCGCACCAACGCGAACCGCCATCGCCGAGTCGGCGGGGCTGTTGACATTGGCGAGGAGTTCGATGGCGACGCCGTCCGGAGTAATCGCCTCCTGATCGCGGTTTTCGATGAGGCGGTCGCGCAGGTTGACGTATTCGCGCTGGAGCTTGCGGTAGGCGGCCTCGACCTCCGGTCCGGGGTTGAGGAGGACGTGCCCTTCCCGGCCGTCCAGGGCTATCAGTTCGCCGGTGTGAACCTCGCGCAGGATACCACGCAGGCCCGAGACGGCCGGGATTCCCATCGATCGAGCCAGGATGGCTGCGTGTCCGGTGGCGCCGCCCGCTTCGGTGATGATGCCGGCCACTTTCATGCGGTGGAACGCCAGCGCCTGCGAGGGGAGGATTTCCGGGGCCACGATGATCACCGGCTCGTCGCACGGCAGCAGGCAGTGATTGTCCTGCAAGGCAAGCTGGGCGGTAATCCGGCCGGCCACGTCACGCAGGTCGCTGACACGCTCGCGCAGGTAGTCATCCTCGATGTGCGCAAAGAGCTGGGTGTATTCCTCCAGCGTCTCGTGCAGCGCGGTGGAGGCATCGACGTGGCGGTTGAGGATGGACGATTTGACCTTGCCCAGGAAGGCCGGATCGCGCAGCAGCAGGCGGTGCGCGCGGAAGATCGAGGCTTCTTCCTCCCCGAGCTGCTGCGAGACGCGGGTGACAATGGCGTCCAGTTCCTCGGCGGCGCCGGCACAGGCGCGGTCGAAGCGACTGATTTCCCCGGAGAGGGCGGCTTCGTCCAGCTTGAGCGGCTCGCGACGAGCCAGCACCTCGTCCACGCAATAGGCGCGGGCGACGGCCACCCCCGGCGACACCGGCACACCTTTCTTCATGTCTCGCGCTTCGAGCAGCCTCCCAGGCGACCGCGGCAGCAGCAGCGTTCTTTGTAGCACACACCGGGGACTGCTTGCAACGCGCCCGGTTGGGGTCTGATGGCCCCGAGTGCATCTGGCGCCTTGCGGCGTTCGGAAAACATGATTGCCACGCCGCCCATGTTGTGGCACGGTCTCCTGACCGTGCCACTCAGCTCGACCGAAGGTATCCCACAGCCGGTCGCGCGACAGCATTCTGGGGAGACCTGCGGTCGGCGGCAGTGGCACGGTCAGGAGACCGTGCCACAACGCGTTGGCATAGCACTAGGTCAGATACCGAGGCGAGGGAGCGGAGAGAGCGACACCCAGGCGGCATCGCTCGTCGCCATCCTCAGAGGAATTGATGGGCTACTTGGGCGGGGCTTCGTCCACCCGGCGCAGGGTGCGCGTGGTGGTTTGATCAACGTCGAAGGTGGTGTCCTTCATCGACGCATCCGTCGCCGTCAGCCGGCCGATAATGTGCATGCTCTGCTTGTGCTTGACGAGGCGCCCGGCCTGGGGATCAACGAGAATGTTCGATCCGGCCTGGTCGATCTTCAGCTCGCCCTTGGCAATCTTGATCCCGCCGCTTCCTTGTTTCGGCAACTCATAGGTCCACTTGCGGACCACCGCGATGGACTCGCCTTGCTTGACCTTCCCCTGATAGGTGAAGACAGCCTCTCCGGCCAGCGTTCCCCAGGGCAGGGCCAGCGTTTCCTTGCGCCGCCACGATTCGCCTGGGTTAACCAATCTGTCGGGCAGGAAACCGAAGAGGAGCCCCAGTTCGTCCTTGAAGCTGTCTTCGGGCAAGAGAGCGCGGACCGTTTTCTCATTGGCCTCGCGGCCGCCGGCTAGCTTGCGCACCACGTCGTCGTACCCTTCCAGGCCGGGGCTTGTGATTCTGCCGTTTGGGCCAATGCTGAACCGGAAACTGGCCCCCTTCAGCTGGTTGGCGAAGCGCGAGGCGACCGCCACGGTGGAGTCGTCCGGCTTGTTCGACTTGACCTTGACGGAGTCGATGGTCTGTTCCAGCGTGTAGGCGCCGGCGTCGGCCTTCTTCACCTCGAAGGTGCTCAGCGTTGTGAACGTGCTGACCGAGGTCGTGGCCTTGTCGCCCACCGTGATGGTCTGTTTCGTTTCGGTGACGGCTTCGATGGTGAACTTGTCGCCTTGTTTGAACTTCCACTGCAGGGCGGTCTGCGCCCCAGCGGGCACCGTTCCCGCCAGCACCATCAATACCGCCCCGACTGCACCGCGCAACGACATGCCTATCTCCCTCAATGAGCGCCCCGTGGCGAGAAAGTCTAGCTCATTTCCCGCCGCGAGCCGTTACTTCGCTGGTTTCTCCTTGAAGACGGCCACCTTGGTGGTCTGTTCCTGTTCGACGAGAATATCGTTAATGGTGACACCGGAAGCCGGGATGGACAGGGACATGCGGCCGCGCAGTTTCAGGGGCACCTCGATCTGGACGAGACGGCCGGCGGCCGAGTCGAACAGGAGGATGCCGCGCGGCTGCTCCGCGTCCGTCTTCATCTCGCCGCTGATGACGTAGTACGGCAGGGTCTTGTCCGGCTTGCCCGCCTTGAAATCGACGGCGGTGGCAAAGGTGATCTTGTCCACCTTGGTGCCGCTAAAATCGATCTTCCCTTCCGCCTTGTAGGTCCGCGTCTCCCGGAGCATCCCCAGCGGGCCCAACGGCTCCTCGATCGAACGCTCCCAGGTTTCGCCGTCCTTGATCGGCCGGTCGGGAACGAACGACATCAGCTCGCGGACCGATTTTTTCAGAATCTCCTCGCTGAGGATCGCCTGCAAGGCTTGCCGCACCCCCAAGTCGTCGCCGGCCAGCTTGTCGATGAGCTTGTCGTGCCCCTCGAACTTGAGGATTTCCCACTTCTTGGAAAGGGTTACGGCGAAGCTGCTGCCCTTGATCTTCTCATCGCTGATCGGGTCGCCTTTTTCCGGCGTGAAGGTGACCTCCTCGACGGTCTCCTTGAGCTGGAACCCCTCAGTGGTCTCGTCTTCAACCGTGAAGCCAAGCACGACTTTCAGCTCGAAGTTCTGCGGCACCTCTTTGCCGACCGCCTTCAGCGTCTGCTTGGTGGTGGTGAGATTGCGCACAAAGAAGACGTTGCCCTTCTTGAGCTTCCACTGGAAGGGCGCCTGAGCGTGCGCGGGAGTCGCCAGGCCGGCGATCAGAACGAGCACGGCAAGAGCCCAGCGGCGGAACATGGACAGGTCTCCCGGCAATGGAATAATCATGGGTGTTGGCCTGTTGGACAGACCCTCTTTTATAGGCCGTGCGTGCAGGGGGTGCAAGTCCGTCACCAGTGTGGCAGCCCGAAGCGCCAGCGAGGCCGAACGGCCAAACCTCGCTGGCGCGTCGGGCTGCCCCGATCACCCGATCCAGCAGCTGGCAGAACGCTGGCAGCCCCGTTGCCCTTGCTGACGATCCACGAACAATAGACTAACGTCCAGACCCCGGAGAGCGACCCTCATGACCGATATGCTGCGTCAGAAACTCTGCGACCTGGTAAGCGCCCACGGGCTGGGGGTGGCCGACGATCCGCAGCGGTGCGGCGAACTGCTTCGCCAAACGGCACCGGGAGACGGCGAGGGGGTCGAGGCGCTGCTCCGGGCCTTGGAGGCGCGGGTGCCGGCCCGGCTGACGCTGCTGACCGAGCCGCTGTCGCTGGCCCCCCTGACCTCGGGCCTGGTCCGCCGCCTGGTGGACGAACAGGGGCTGAGCGAGGAGTCCGCCCGGTGGGCGGTGGAATCGTGGGCGGTCGCGCTGGGCAAGGGAGGCGACGGCGAGTCGGCGCCGGGGCAGCTGCCGGCCTACGAGCACATCCTGGCCCCACCGCGCCGCCGGGGGCGTCTCCTCTGGCTGGCTCTGCCCATCCTCGCGGTCCTGGCAGCCGTGGGAGCGTGGTGGTGGGTGGGCCAGCGCCTCGAGGTCCGGCGCATCAGCGGCCGAACCACCGGCATCTATGACCTCGCCCTGTCCGCCGACGGCCGGACCGTCCTGGTCGGCTGTGCCGACAATTCGCTCCGCCTCTGGGACGTGGCGACCGGCGCCGAGCTGAAGCGCTTCGACGGGCACCAGGGGAGCATCAACGCCGTGGCCCTTGCCCCCAATGGGCGGCTGGCTCTGTCCTGCGGGGGGACGCGCCAGCCGAAGGAGGCCGGCAAGATCGGCACTAACGATTGCTTCGTCCGCGCCTGGGACGTGGACAGCGGCCTGCCCCTCGAGCCGTTCGGCACTCATTACCAGCTCACCGACGCCGTGCGGGAAGCGCTTCTGAAAACGGTCAGTCCGACGGACAGGCCCAGCTTGGAGGCGGCTCTCGGCAAGCTCAAGATCCTGAATGGCCTGCGATTCAGCGATGCTGCCGATTTCCGCGCCGAGCTGACCCGCCTGCTCACCCGCACGGAGCTGGAGACGTTTCAGAGTCAGCTGGTGCGGGAGTCCCGGGCGACTGACTATCCGGTGCCGATCTATTGCGTGGCCTTCTCACCCGACGGCAAGCTGGCGCTGGCGGGAATGGGCGACTACGAGTACAAGGATGGGAAATATACGCTCAAGGACGACAAGCCGCTCCCCTTCGAGTGCGTGGTCTGCCTGTACGATGCCGCCAGCGGGCACGAGTTACGCCGGCTGGAGGGGCACAAGGCGCCGGTGTGGTGCGCTGCCTTCACGCCGGACGGCCGACACGTCGTCTCCGGGGGCATCGACGGGACCATCCGCCTGTGGGATGTGGCCAGCGGCAAGGAGCTGCACCACGTCGAGCTGCCGGGCAAGCCGCGCCTCACCTGCCTGGCCGTTTCACCCGACGGCAAGCACCTGCTCACGGGGGACGATTCCGCCGTCCTGCGACTCTGGACTCTCGACGACCTGGAGCTGGAGCAGGAACAAAAGCGGGCGGCTGAGCCGCTGCGCGGCGTGGCCTTCTCGCCCGACGGCCATCGCGCCCTCAGCGGCGGCGACGACTACCTCGTTCGCCTCTGGGACGCCGACACTCTCGCCGAACTGTCTCACTATCCCGGCCACACGACGCGCGTTACCGGCGTGGCCTTCCAGCCCGACGGACAGCACGCGATCTCGTGCAGCATGGATGGGACGTTGCGGATCTGGCGACTGCGAAGGTAGCCGCTTGCGGCTTCGCGTTCGCGCCAAACGGGCTATGGCGTCAACCCTGGTCGCGCAACGCGAAGCCGCAAGCGGCAATTACCCATCCCGTCCGACATGCTCCCCGCTCGCCGGGGACCACGGCACCATCGGCGCCCCGTTGGCGTCCTGCGCTTCCAGCCGGAACTGATCCCACACCATCGGGCGGGCCAACGGCTCGATGCGCAGCACCACTTCCCCGTTCTGGAACAGCCGCACCGTGCCGGACGACTGGCTGACGGCGATGGCGATGGCCTTGGTCTTGCGGCTGATGGCGGCGGCGGCCCAGTGACGCGAGCCGAGCCCCTTGCTCAGCGTGATCCCCTCGGCCAGGGCATCGATGTACATGCAGGCGGCCTCGGCCACGCCGTCGCGGCGGATGATGACGGCCCCGTCGAGCTGCGCCAGGTCCTTGATCTGCTCGCGCACCTTCGGATCGCGCACGTCGCGCTCGATTCGGGGCATAGCCGCGGAAGGGGTTGAAATTGATGGCGTGCGACATCTCCATGACCTTGCGGGCGTCGCCGACGACCAGCAGCGTGCCCACCGGCTTCCCTTCACGCCCCTCGCTGCCGATTTCCGTCGCCAGATCGACGACGGCCCGAAGCGTTTCCAGCGGCACGTGGGTGTCGAGCTTGCGCAGGTCCTTCGAACTGAGCCGCTCGAGGTGTTCGCCCAGGTGGATTACGCTGAGGCTGTCGATGTGCTCCGGCCGATCGGTGCCGATCTCGATGCCGTTGTAGAGGGTGACCACATGGGCGCCGGAATGGAGCAGGTCGGTGCGGACCGCTTCCAGCAGGGCAAGGCTCATGCGTTCCTGGGTCGGCGTCGGGCCGGGGTCGATCTCCAGCACGGTGAGCCCCGGGTGGTTCTGCACGGACTGCGGCAGGAGACCGTTCTGGGCGGCCAGGAACAATCGGCACCCCTTCAGGTGGCGAATGACCTCGTCCCAGTCGAGGTTGGTTTCCGTGAGCAAGAGCACGGCATCGGCGGGCAGCTCGGCTACGAGCCGCGCCGCCGACTGCAACAGTGCAATCGTCTGATGGGGCAGCGCCATGCGACAACCTGAGCCTGAAATCCACGACCTTGAGGATTCGTCCTCCACATGGTAACGCCGAGCCGGCGCCGGGGCAAATCGGCTTGGCACCTTTTCCCCGGATTCGATGCTGGCAGTCGCCGCCCCCGCCTGTTATTCTGATGGCCTGCCTGGTGTCCTGCCTGACCGCCTTTTCCCGGAGCCTCACCGATGCGTTTCGTTCCCTCCGCTATCGTCCTGCTGACCCTGATCCTGCCCACGGCCGTCCGCGCCGGCGACTGGCCCGGCTGCGCGGACCACGCGGCGACGGGGTTTCCGACGAAAAGAATGTCCCCATCCAGTGGAGCGCCACCGAGAACATCGCCTGGGAAACGCCGATTCCCGGCAAGGGGCACTCCTCACCCATTGTCTGGGGTGACCGCATTTTCCTTACGACGTGTCTCGAAAAGTCCGTGAACTCCAGCGGCAAGGCACCCCGGCTGCTCCTGTGCCTCGACCGACGCACCGGAGCCGTCCTGTGGCAAAAGGAAGTGATAACGGCGAAGCTGGAGAAGCTCCACAACCTCAATAGCCGGGCCAGCTCGACCCCCGCCACCGACGGCCAGCACGTCTTCGTCACTTTCCTCGACGCCAGCAAAGACAAGGACGCGCGGGTCATCGTGGCCTGCTACACCTTCGACGGCAAGCTGGTTTGGCTAAAGTCTCCCGGCCGCTTCTCCTCGGTCCACGGTTTCTGCTCGTCGCCGATCCTTTACAAGGAAATGGTCATCGTCAACTGCGACCACGACGGCGATGGCTACGTCGTTGCCCTGAACAAGGCCGACGGGGCCCAGATCTGGCGGATCGATCGACCCAACAAGACCCGATCGTACTGTGCCCCGCTGCTGGTCGAGGCGGCCGGCAAGAAGCAGCTGGTCCTCAGCGGCAGCAAGTGCGTGGCCAGCTACGATCCGGACACCGGCAAACAGTGGTGGATCATCGATGGGCCGACCGAGCAGTTCGTGGCCAGCCTGGTCTACCTGGACGACGAGTTGTTCCTGACGGCGGGCTTCCCGACCTATCACTACATGGCCATCAATCCCGACGGCTCGGGGAATGTGACGACGACGAAGGTCCTCTGGCACCACAAGCCGCCGACGCGGGAGGGCTCCTATGTCCCCTCGCCAATCGCCGGGGGGAAATGGTTCTTCGTGGTGGCCGACGACGGGTGGTGCAACTGCTTCGACGCCCGCGGCGGCGAACGACGCTGGCTGGAACGGCTCGGCAAACACCACAGCGCCTCGCCGGTGCTGGCCGACGGACATCTCTACTTCACCGCCGACGATGGCGTCACCTACGTCCTCAAGGTGAGCGATCATTTCGAGGTCGTCGCCAAGAACCCGCTGGGCGAGTACTGCTACGCCTCGCCGGCGGTGTCGCATGGGCAGCTGTTCATTCGCGGCGAGAACCATCTGTTCTGCATTGGGAAATGAATGCGGTCGCTTGCGGCTTCGCAACCGGCGAAGCCGCAAGCGGCGCTGTAAAAACCGCCCCATCTCCGTTGTAAATTGTGCATTCCCCCTGGCTTGTGATTTTGGCCTATCGCTGGGTGTAGGCCTCTGCTATGTTCCGCCCGCTTTGAGGATGGTTTCCCTCGCTGGCCCGACCCAAACCAGGCCGCGACGGACAGGAGGACTCTCCGCCATGCGCAAGGACGCGCTGCCGCCGTTGGTAGGTTCACTGGTCGCGCTTGCGGCCCTGCTCGGGGCCCCCAGCCGTAGCGGGGCCGGCTGACCGCCGGGTGGGGCCTGTCCCCCCGGATTCGGCGGTTCGCCGATCACCTATTCGCAGCCGATTTTCGTCCAGCCGGGCAATGGCTACCCGGGCACGACAGGTCAGCAGTACGCGCGGCCCGTGGCCTCGGCCCAGAACGGCCAGCGCGCGGCTGCTCTGCCGATCGTCCGTGGTCAGCGTCCCGATGACGACCCGCCGCCGAGCTTGCGGCGGGTCGAGTCGAAGGCTCCGCCGCTGGCTTTGCCGTCGCCGGAGCAGCTGGGCATCGGCGCGGAAGCCGTGCCCGCTGAAATCGACTGGAACGCCATCCACCGCCAGCTTCAGCGTGTCGGGGCCACGGTGTACCGTTCTCAGCAAACGGCGGACGGCTACTGCTTCACCTGCCTGTTGCCGACAACCGATCCCAAGCGCAGCCAGCGCATCGAGGCGACGCGGCCACGGAAAGCGAGGCGATCCGCCTGGCCCTGGCCTCGTGCCGAGCAATGGACGCAGGGGAAGTGACTGGAATCCGACCCCCCGAGCGCGAGCGAGCCGACCCCTCGCAGCGCTCGGGGCTGGTTGGTGCGCCCGTTCCATTCCGCACAACCCCACCCGCCCTCCCTTCGAGAAAAGCTCCCGCCGGCCGCCCGTTCCCCCAAAAGATGCTAAAGTCATTGCGTGTCGAGGCGCGCCTCGATACGCCCAATCTTCACACTCCCGGGACTTGCTCGCCATGATGACTGCCAATTTGCAGGGCGTTGTTGATGCGGTTCTGGCCCGGGCCCAGCAACAGGGCTCGGTGACCCCGGAAGACGTGCAGGATGAGCTGACCCAGGCCGGCGTGCCCGAAGAACTCTGGGAAGAAGTGCTCACCCAGTGCCGGCGCTCGCTGCGCAAACGTCAAGACCGCTATCATTACGTCAACCAGAACCGGCAGGAGTCGCGCGCGAACGGCAGCGGTTGGCGGTGCGCCGGGCAGTCCGCGGCATCATCCGCCGGCACCGGGCCGAGCAGCAGGTCGAACGCCGTAGCCAGGACCGCGTCGATTTCATCCAGTCGGTGCGCGTCATCGCCGAAGATCAGCGCGAACGCCATCTGCTCAGTCGGGACCTCTCGACCACCGGCATTCGCCTCATTGCCACACGCAGCCTGCTGGGGCAGAAGATCCGCATCATCATCGGCGAGGGGGAAGAGGCCTACCCGCTGGTGGTGCGCGTCCTGTGGACCTGCGCCGTCGGCGACGACCTGTTCGAGAACGGCTGCATGTTTCTGGACGGGGAAGAGGAAATCTGAGCGTAGGCGCTCAGTTCTGCGTTGCGGCGGGGTGATCGATCTTGTCGAGCACGGCCTGCAACGCCGAAACCTCGTCCTTGGCCTGCGTCTGGTAGGTTTGGTGGACGTTGGGGGTGCCGTTCTTGGGCACCTGGCACATCACCTTGGTATCGCCGGTTTCCACGTCGATTGTCAGGCTAATCAGGCTCACGCCGCGCTGGACGAGCTGGGCCCGCAGCTGTTCGTAGGTGGCCGACGTGGCGTTGCTTACCGGCTGGACGCTGACCTTGGGTTGCAAGGGGACAGCGCCGCCGCCGGTGAGCGGTTGTGGGGGCTGCAGTGCCACCCCGGTCGCGCCGCCGCCCGACCCCTGCCAGGCCGGTGCCGTGCTGTCCGGACCGCCGATGCGCAGCTCGGGACGGTTGGGATCGAGGGGGCCGCGCCGCTCGAGGTCAACGCGGCGGGGTTGTTCGATGGCGCCGCGGCGGGCAAGGGCGGTATTCCGCTACCTCCCGGCGCTATCGGGCCCGCGACCTGCGCATTCGGCGCACGGACCGGCGGACCCAGCAACGGATCGCTGGACTGGGCAAAATCATCGGGAGCGCAGGACGAGACCGCCAGCAGCAGGGGAGCGGCGAGTAGCGAGCCCAGCACGCCGCGCCGGGTCTGGGCGGCGTGCGACCGCTGTCCGCCGGCACCTGTTCGCTGGTCGTGACTCATGTGTGATCCCGCTCCCGGCGCGGTTTTCGGGCCCAACCTCCGCTGCGCGGACACGGAGGGACTGCTCGCATACCGCCGGGGCCGAAGAAATGCAAGCGCAGTAAGGCGAGTGGCAGGTGATGATCTCCCCTCTCTCCCGTACTCGGGGGAGAGGGGTTGGGGGTGAGGGGGCTGAATCTCCCCGGACCAGAACCCCTCACCCCCGACCCCTCTCCCCGGAGTACCGGGGCGAGGGGAGGAGAACTCCCGCCGCTCGCCTACTGGCGCGTCAGGTCGCCGCCCACCCTCAGTCCCGATTGACCTTGGCCGTGAGCTAGACTAGGATCGCAGCCCCTCGCGGGGCCGGGGTGCGAGCATTCGCCGTTGGGAGGAAGAAGGAACATGGCCGTCAGCGCAGACGCGAGTCGTCGGATCGGCGTCCGGGTGGCCTGGGGCGGTCTGGTGCTAACGGCTGCGCTGCTCGGCTGTCACCGGACCCCGCGGCCGGCCCCACAGGCCAAGATGGACACCGGCGCGGAGCCCAGCACCGCACGCGTCGAGGCCCCGCCCGCGCCGGCCATCGACCGCCGCTTGATCCAGACCTTCACCGAGGCCACCCGCCAGGACCCGCCCCCTAACGCCCCGCGGCCGCCCGACACGACCCTCACCAACAAGTCGGTCGGCAAGCTCTATACCGATGTGGTCCGCCTCTGGAAGGAGATCCCCTTCGTCAGCGCCGCCGGCCAGCGGATCGAGTACTCGGCCACCATCGAGACGGAAGCCGGCACCATCGACCTGGCCCTGCTGCCCGATGTGGCGCCCAACCAAGTCCGCAACTTCGTGGCCCTGGCGCGCTCCGGCTACTACGACGGGCTCATGTTCGACCGCATCTATCATCAGGTCTCCGGCGTCGATCCGGACGTTCAGCTCGATATGATCGAAGGAGGCGGGCCCCTGGGAGCGGATGACCTGGAAGACCACGACAGCATCGGCTACTGGCTCAAGCCGGAGATCGATCCCAAGATCGTGCATGAGGATGGGAGCGTCGGGGCGGTCCACGGCGAGGAGTTAGACAGCGCGGCCTGCAAGTTCTACATTGTCTTGAACAAGCCGCCGGCTTCGCTCAACGGCAACTATACGGTGTTCGGCAAGGTGACCCGCGGCCTTGACGTGGTGCATACCATTCATGGGCGGCCCCGCATCGAGGTCGAAGCGGAGGAAGGCTACAGCCGGCCGGAAAAGCCCGTGGTCATCCGCAAGGTGACCGTGCAGACCAGGGAAGTGGACAACCCAGGGCCCCCCGAGGAGCCCAAGAAAAACTGACAACACGAACACAGACGGGACCCGCGGTGAGGTTCCGGGAGGGGTCCCACCCAAAGGGGAGTTGTGAACCGGGTCAGGCCGGAAGGAGCAGCCCTAAGCAAACAACCCTTGTGGCGTGGATCGGCCTCTCCCGGAACTCCGCCGCGGGTCCTTTGATTTCATGCTGCCCGTTTAGCCGCCGCCCTGCGGGCGGCACTCACCCTCATACCTTTAATCGCATGGCCAAGCACAAGGCACCCCCGGCGCCCGGCGAGGCCCCGGAGGGGTACACGGTCCTGGCGCGGCGCTATCGGCCGCAGGGGTTCGGCGACCTGGTCGGCCAGGAAGCC
Organism: uncultured Planctomycetota bacterium; assembly: GCA_963827935.1. Classification (GTDB taxonomy): domain Bacteria; phylum Planctomycetota; class Planctomycetia; order Gemmatales; family Gemmataceae; genus DATFNV01. Next base: position 45,435 of record CAWHCN010000017.1, read on the forward strand.
GTGGCCCGGGCGCTCGTCAACGCCGTCAAGTCGAACCGCGTCGCCCATGCCTACCTCTTCACCGGGGCCCGCGGCGTCGGGAAGACCTCGACGGCACGCATCCTGGCCAAGGCGCTCAACTGCGTCAACGGACCGACCCCGGAGCCGTGCAACAAGTGCGTCAGCTGCAACCTGATCGCCACCGGCGAGGACATCGACGTCATCGAAATCGACGGGGCCAGCAACCGGGGCATCGACGAGGTACGGGCCATCCGCGACAACGTGCGTAGCCGGCCCAGCGCCGCTCCCGATACAAGATTTACATCATCGACGAAGTCCACATGCTCACGCCGCAGGCTTTTAACGCCTTGCTCAAGACGCTGGAAGAGCCGCCGCCCTACGTCAAATTCATCTTCGCCACCACCGAAGTCCAGAAGATCCCGATCACGATCTTGTCGCGCTGCCAGCGGTTCGATTTTCCCGGGATTGGGACGCCGCGGATCGTGGAATGCCTGCGGCAGGTAGTGGCCGGCGAGGGGCTGCAGGCCGACGACGAGGCCCTGGAGCTGGTGGCCCGCCGCGCCGGCGGGTCGATGCGCGATGCCCAGTCGCTGCTCGATCAACTCCTGGCGTTCGGCAGCGACCGTGTTACCGTGGAGCAGGTCCACAGCTTGCTCGGCACCGCCCAGGACGACCGCGTCCTGGCCCTGGCCGCTGCCGTCCTCGATCACGAGCCGGGCCGCGCGATCGAACTGCTCGGCCAGGCCGTGGACGAGGGCCTTCAGCTCGGCGAGTTCCTCGATCAGCTGATCGCCTACTGGCGTGACCTGATGGTGCTGCACTGCGGCGGTGGCCAGGCGGCGGACCTCAGCGTGGCACCGCGGCATCGCGAAACGCTCGGCAAGCAGGCTGCGGCGCTCAAGCTCGATACGATCCTAGCCGGCCTCGATGTGCTCGGCACCACGAAGATGCGTCTGCGCGGCAGCAGTCATGGCCGGGTGTTGATCGAAATGGCCCTGGTCCGCCTGGGGCGGCTAGACGATCTGGTCGCGCTGACCCAGGTGGCGCAGTGGCTGGCCGGCGGCGACCGCCCCGCGGCGCCCGGCCCGGCCCGCTCGACTCGCCAGACGGGGACGCCGGGGCAAGCACCGCCGGAAGGCGTAAAAAAAAACTCTCTGACGGCCGCTGACGCTTCCTCCCAAGCCACCGTCGCGTCCTCGGCCACCCCCCTGACGGCGGAATCGCTCCCCTCGATCTGGCAGGACGCGCTTGCCCAGGTGGGAGGGATGATGGCGCGGCAGGCGGAGAAAGCCGGGTTACCAGCAATTTTCGCGCCAAACACTCTGGTACTTCGCTTCGACCCACGCTATAATGCTGAGCGGGATTACTGCTCGGAGCCCTCGCGGGTCCAGCGCATCGAAGAATCGCTGCGCAGGATGACAGGACACGCCTGGCAGCTCCGCATCGAATCGGTCGGCAGCGGCGCCGTCGCGGCGCCGGCCGAAGCTGCCCCCGACGCCACGAACTCGCCATCCCGCTCCCGATCGAAATGGGCCGAGGCGGCGCAGGATCCGCTGCTTAAACGGGCCGTTGAGGTACTCGGTGCGCAGGTCGTTCACGTGGACGACAATTTCGGGGCGGCCTCGGCTGCTTCGGGCGACGCCCAGGAGGCATGACCGCATGTTCAAGGAACTGGGACAGATGATGGGCCTGGCCCGCCAGCTGCCGCAGCTGGCCAAGCTCCGCGAAGAAATGGAGCGCTTTCAGCAAAAAGTCGGCCAGCTGCACGCCGACGGCGACGCCGGCGCCGGCACCGTTCGCGTGCGCGTCAACGGCAAGCAGGAGGTTCTGTCCTGCACCATCAGCGACGAGGCCTTCAAGACCGGCGATCGCGAGATGCTGGAGGAGATGGTCCGCGGCGCCGTCAACCAGGCCCTGGAGAAAGTCCGCCTGCTGGTCGCCGAAGAAACGCAGAAGATGGCGATGGGCCTCGGCTTGCCCGCGGGCCTGGGCGGCCTGCAACAGGGCGGAGCGATACCGCCTGAGCGCGAGGACGAGAAGGGATAGCACCATCATGGACGTGGATACTCAGGCCCTGGGAGCAATTGAGCGCCTGACCCAGGAACTCGGCAAGCTGCCGGGGATCGGGCCCAAGACGGCCGAGCGGCTGACGCACCATTTGCTGTCCGCCGACCGTGGCGAGGTGCTGGCCCTGGCCGACGCCTTGAAGGCCATTAAGGAGAGCATCCGCCGCTGCCGCCAGTGCTTCAACCTGACCGAGGGGGACCTCTGTGCCATCTGCTCCGATCCGCGCCGCGATGCCCGGCTCATTTGCGTGGTGGAACAGCCGCGCGACCTGGCCGCCCTGGAACGGGTGCACAGCTACCGCGGACACTATCATGTGTTGCACGGTCGCCTGGCCCCCCTGGAAAACCTGGGGCCTGAGCAGCTAACGTTGGATGCCTTACAGCGGCGCGTGCAGCAGGGCGGTGTGCTAGAGGTAATCATGGCCACCAATCCGACGCTGGAAGGAGACGGCACGGCGCTGTACGTCTCCAGCCTGCTGGCGAGCACCGGGGTGAAGGTGACGCGCCTGGCGCGCGGCCTGCCTTCGGGTTCGGTGCTGGAGTTCGCCAACGCCCAGATGCTGGCCGACGCGATCGAAGGCCGGCGAACGTTCTAGTAAGGACAAAGGACAAAGGACAAAGGACGAAGGACAAAGGACAGAAAAGTACGACCTGGATTTGGGTTCGTCCTTTGTCCTTCGTCCTTTGTCCTTACTAACGGGGTGCCTTGACCATGCGACTCGAGACCGGAATGCACCAGCGGTTGGACCAGCGGATGATCCTGGCCCCCCGCATGATCCAGTCGATGGAAATCCTCCAGCTGCCGATCATGGCGCTGCACGAGCGCATCCAGCAGGAGCTGCAGGACAATCCCGTCCTGGAGCAGAAAGAGACCGCCGAGGACGGCACCCCGTCCGAGACGGAAGCCGAGGCCGCCCACCGCGCCCGAGGAGAAGGACCCCGGCTCGGAGGAGCTGGTCATCGAAGAATCGGGGGACAACGAGCTCGACTTCGACCGCCTCGAAGCCCTCAGCCGCGACTGGGAGGACCACTTCAACGAGGAGCACCGTCCCTCACGCAACGGCATGGACGACGAGATCGACAAGAAGCACGATGCCATGCAGAACATGGCCTCGCGGCCGCAATCGCTGCAGGACTACCTGGCCGACCAGCTCAGCTTCCTCGACATCGAGCCGAAGCTCCTGAACCTGATGCGCTACGTCATCGCCAACATCGACGACAACGGCTGGCTCACCAGCCCCACGCAGGGCCCCGATCAGCCGCCGGCCGCTCTCCTGGAGGAGCTGGCACGCAACTACGAAGAGCCGGTCACGGTCGAGCAGGTCGAGGAAGCGCTGCTGATGGTCCAGAAACTGGACCCACTCGGCGTCGGTGCCCGCAACCTCAGCGAATGTCTGCTGCTTCAGGTCACACCGGAGATGGTCTTTCGCGATGTGCTGCGCGCCTTGATTCAGAACCATCTGGAAGACATCCAGCACAACCGCCTGCCCCAGATTCAACGGCGCACCGGCTTCGACCTGAACACCATCAAGGAAGCCATCGAGGCGCTCAAGCACCTCAACCCGCGACCCGGCGCCCGCTTCACCTCGGACAACATACCCTACGTGGTGCCGGACATCCTGGTGGAGCGCAATGAGACCGGCGACTACGATGTCCGCCTGCTCGACGACTGGGTGCCCAACATCTACATCAGCCGGCGCTACATGAACCTCTACCGGGAAAAGGGGGCCGACCCCAAGGCCAAGGAGTATCTCAAGCGGAAAATCCAGGCGGCCACACTGGCTGCTGGAGTCGATCGAACAGCGGCGCAACACCCTGGAAAAAGTGACCCGCGCCATCATCCAGCACCAGCGGGCCTTCCTCGACAAGGGGCCGGAATACATCGAGCCGCTCAAGATGCAGCAGATCGCCGACCAGGTCGGCGTCCACGTCACCACCGTCAGCCGGGCCGTGGACGACAAGTGGGTGCAAACGCCGCGCGGCATCTTCCCGCTCAAGCGCTTCTTCGGCGGCGGCACGCAAGAACGAAACCACCGGCGAAGAGGTGGCCTGGGAGACATCAAGCAACAAGCTCCTCGAAATCATCGGCAACGAGGACAAGTCCGACCCGCTCAGCGACGAGGACCTGGTGAGCAAGCTCAACGAAACCGGCTACCCCGTGGCCCGGCGCACGGTGACGAAGTACCGCAAGATGCTCAACATCCCCTCGTCGCGGCAACGCAAGGACTGGACGCTGCAGCAACAGGCGTAGGACCCCGTTTAGCCGCGAGGCGCCAGCCGAGCGCTCGGCTGGCGCTTCGCGGCTAAACAGTTGGTTAACCCATGCACGATCTCGCCGAGCTTCCACAGCAAGAACACCTCATCCGCCAGGGCGGCGGCGATAAGGCCATCGCCCGCCAGCACGAGAAGGGCCGGCTCACCGCCCGCGAACGCATCGCCCGCCTGATCGATCCCGGCACCTCTTTCTTCGAACTGGGTCTGTGGGCCGCCTGGCAGATGTATGGCGACTGGGGCAGCGTCCCCTCCGCCGGCGTCGTCACCGGCATCGGCATCGTGTCACGGCCGGCGCGTCATGGTCATCGCCAACGACGCCACGGTCAAGGCCGGCGCCTTCTTCCCCATGACCTGCAAGAAGGTGCTGCGGGCCCAGCGCATCGCCCTGGAGAATCGCCTGCCGCTGGTCTACCTGGTGGATAGCGCCGGCGTCTTCCTGCCGCTCCAGGACGAGGTCTTCCCCGACGAGGACGACTTCGGCCGCATCTTCCGCAACAACGCGGTGATCTCCGCCGCCGGGGTCCCGCAACTGGCGGCCATCATGGGCAACTGCGTCGCCGGCGGCGGCTATCTGCCGGTCCTGTGCGATAAGCTGCTGATGACCGAGGGCAGCGGCCTGTACCTCGCCGGCCCGGCCCTGGTCAAGGCGGCCATCGGGCAGACGGTCAGCCACGAGGACCTGGGCGGAGCGCACATGCACGCCGCCGTCAGCGGCACCATCGACTTCCGCGAACCCGATGATCCGGCCTGCCTGGACCGGCTGCGCCGCCTGATCGAGGCCCTGCCGGCCGACACGCCGCGCGTATATCACGACGCCGCCCCAGGCCGACCCGCCGAGGACCTCCTAACGCTCTTCCCGTCCGGGGCGAACGGGGGGCGTCAGCCCCCCGGTGAATACGACATCCGCGATCTGTTGCCGTGCTTTCTGGATCGTTGGACCATTCGACGAATACAAGGCGGAGTACGGCCAGACGCTGGTCTGCGGCTACGGTCGGCTGGGCGGATTGCCCATCGGCGTGGTCGCCAACCAGCGACAAGCGCTGCAAGCCGGCGACGGGTTCGCTCCAGTACGGCGGCGTCATCTACGTGGACAGCGCCGACAAGGCGGCCCGCTTCATCATGGACTGCAACCAGTCGCGCGTGCCGATCCTCTTCCTCCAGGACGTGAACGGCTTCATGGTGGGCCGCGATTCGGAGCAGGCCGGCATCATCCGCGCCGGGGCCAAGCTGGTCAACGTCATCGCCAACAGCGTGGTGCCGAAGTTGACCGTGATCCTGGGCGGCTCGTTCGGCGCCGGCAACTACGCCCTGTGCGGCAAGGCCTTCGACCCGCGCTTCATCTTCGCCTGGCCGACCGCCCGCTACGCCGTCATGGGCGGCGAACAGGCCGCGAGCACGCTGCTGGACATCACCGTCACCGCCCTGCGCCGCCAGGGCCACGAGCCCGACGCCGCCGAGCTGGAGGAGCTGCGCCGCAAGGTCGAGGCCAGCTACGAGGAGCAGACCGACATCCGCTACGCCGCGGCCCGGCTGTGGGTCGATGCGATCCTGGACCCGGTACAGACGCGGACGGCGCTGCTGACGGCGCTGGAGGTGGCGACGCGCTTTGACGAGGGGCGGCAGTTTCGGACGGGGGTGTTGCAGGTGTAGCACCCGTATGGCGATGCTCCGCTCCGGATGTTTATAATGGCGATCGGACAGGAACGAAGCCCACTGGGAGGCCCTAGCGATGTCGGCAATCGGCCGAGCCCGTGCAACACTGGACGATCTCTATCGGACCCCTGAAAAGGCCGAACTGATCGGAGGGAGGATCGTGCGCTATATGGCCACGGGATATTTGCCGAACAGGGTTGCAGGGCGGATCTACCGCAGCCTGGACGATCACGCCGACAAGACGGGCCAGGGCCACGCTTGTACCGACAACATCGGCTTCGCCATCCCAGAACTCCCTTCAGGTCGTGAGTCGTTTTCGCCGGACGCCTCGTACTACGTCGGCGCTTTGCCTGGCAATCTAATGCGCTTCATCGAAGGCCCACCCACGCTGGCCGTAGAGGTCCGCAGTGAGAACGATTACGGGCCGGCGGCTGAACTCGAAATGGCGGAAAAGCGAGCCGACTACTTCGCCGCCGGCACGAAGGTGGTTTGGGATGTCGATCCGGTGGCGGAGTGCATTCAGGTCTATAGGGCGTCCGATCCCAATCAGCCGATGACCTATCGCCGCGGCGATACGGCCGAGGCGGATCCGGGCGTGCCTGGGTGGCGGGTGGCAGTGGACTGGATTTTCCGATAAACCCTCGCGACCGAGGCCCAAAGGGACCGGACTGCAAGCGGTGGCCAGGAATGCCGCGCTACGAGGGGCGGGAGTTTCGCACGGGGGTGTTGCAGGTATAGGAGCCCCTCTGACGGCAAGGGCGAGTGACTTGCTCACTGAGCAAGTCACCTGAGCAAGTCACTGTTCGCGATAACATGCTCTGTTGCAAGGACTTGTCCCTTGGACAGAGTGACTTGCTCACTTGCTCACGCATTTGTGGGCAAGTCACCAGTGTAGCGTTTTGATACGCTCGGCAAACATCACCAAGACGATCAACTTGGTGATGTTTTCACTCGCGCCGAACCCGCACGTTACTCCACCGTCAGCGTGAGTGCCAGCGGGTCGCCGAACTCGCCGTCGCTGTCCTCCGCCTGGGCCAGCAGCGTGTAGCTGCCGGACGGCAGGTTGACCGTGTGGTTCAGCGTCCAGGCGCCGCTGTTCAGCCCGCCGGCCTCACGTCACGGCGATGTCGTCGGTGTCCGTCAATTCGCTGTTCTTCGTGTCCGCGACGGTGATGGTCTGGGTGCCCATCGTCTTCAGGATGGCCGCGTTGCTGAAGGTGTAATCCCCCGCGTCGGCCGCCGTGAAGGTGAAGTTCTTCGGCAGCGTCGCCCTGCTGTCCGAGCTAGTGAAGTGGACCGTACCGGTGTAGCCGGTCACGACGTTGCCGTAGGCGTCCTCCACCGTCAGCGTCAGGCTGAACTTCTTTCCGCTTGTGACTTTCGACGGCGCACTGAGGACGAATTGCGATGCCGCCGCCGGTTGGACCACGATGCCCGACTCGCTCCCTATAAGGGCGACGTTGTCCGTGGCCGTGATCGACTGGCTGCCGGCCGTCACCAGCGTGGCGGAGAAGGTGTGGACGCCATTGTCGCCGCCGGTGCCCGTGGTGAACGTGTAGTTGGCGGGCAGCACGGCCTTGGGGTCGCTGCTCGTGAACTGGACCGTGCCGGTATAGCCCGTGTTGACGGTCCCATTGGCGTTCAGGGCCGTGACGGTGAAGGTATGAGCGACGCCCGCCGTGGTGGACGAGGAGAAGCCGGCGACTGCGAAGGAGGGACTGGGGGCCAGGCTGAATCCTGGCGGCGAAGCCGCTGCCGCTCGTCGTGTCATCGCGCCCGGTGTCGTCGGGAACTCGCCCGGCGGGAGGATGGTCGCTCCCCCGACGTAAACGTTCCCGGCAGAGTCCAGGCTGATGGCGTAGCCAAAGTCGGAGGCCTTACCGCCCAGATACGTTGAGAAGAGCAACCCCGAGCCGGCAGAGTTCAGCTCCGTCACGAAGGAATCCATTCCACCTCCGTTCGTTGCCTGCACGGGGTTCTTGGTCGGGAAGGAAGTCGAATTGGTCCAGCCGGTCACGTACGCATCCCCATTGGCGTCCACGGCGATGCCGGCGCCTCCGCTGTTCGTTCGAATTGCCCCGTTCGTGCCGCCGCCCAGGTAGGTCGAGTAGACTAGCGCACTGCCCGTGGCGTTGAGTTTGCTCACGATGACGTCGGAGGCGGGAGGGTTGGGATACGAGTTGGAGAGCGCGGACAGGTTGCTTGTCGGCTGATAGGCGCCCGCGGTCGTTGGGAAGTTCGTGAAGTTTGTGGCGGACGTCGACGTAAGCGTTGCCGGCACTGTCCACAGCGATCCCGCCAGGGATCTCGGCGACCACGATACCGTCTTCGTTCGGCACATAACCAGCGCCCCAGGGATACGCTCCCCACCGAGGTGCTGCCCCCGAGGTAGGTGGAATAGACGAGCGACGCGGCACCGGAGAGCGCGGGATCGAACTTTGCCACGAACACATTGAAGACGCCGCCGCCTTTGCTGGTCTGGAATGCACCGCTGGTGGTCGGGAAATCGCTCGAATTGGTGAAGCCTTCCAGGTAGGCGTTGCCGGCCGAGTCCAGGGCGATGGCCGTCGCTGCGTCCCCAAAGTTTTGACCGCCGCCAAGATAGGTCGAGTAGATCAGGGACGCTGTCCCGGAGAGTGCGGGATCGATCTTCGCGAAGAAGGCGTCAGTGCCGCCATTGGCGCCCTCGGCGAAGGCCGGCTGGAAGGCTCCCGCCGTTGTCAAGTAGCCGGCCTGCGCGGCTCCTGCCACATAGATGTTCCCGGAGGCGTCCACGGCGATGGCCGACATATAGGTCAGTTCGTTATGGCAATTGTCAGTATTCGGGAGGTAGGTTCCGTAGAGGAGTCCCGTGCCAGTCGGGTTTAGCTGGGCGATGAAATCGGTCTCGTCCCCGGCACTATAAGCTGCCGAGGAAGCAATCGCATTCGCCGTCGTAGGCACACCGCTATCCGTGCCAATCACGTAGGCATCGCCAGCGGCGTCCACGGCGAGCCCGGTGCCGGCGCCTCCGCCGTTGCCGAGGTACGTGGCGTAGAGCACGGCCGTGCCCGTGGGGTTCAGCTTGGCCACGAACGACCCGGGGCCGTTCGGGTTCGAGCGCCGCCGGCGAGGTCGGCAAACCGGGGCTGGCGCTTGCCGGTGACGTAGATATTGCCCGCACTGTCCACAGCGGTGGCATATACGGTGCCGCCAATCAGGGTTGAGTAGCCCAGCGACGCGGGCACGGACCGATCTTCCAGCACCTCCAGGCGCGGCCGGTAAGACGACCGCCGGAAGGCGGGGCGGCGGCGCGGGGCCGGCCGCGGCGGGGCCTGGGCGGAAAGGGTAAGCCAGAGGGTGACGAGTGTCGGCCACATGGGAGATCTCCTTCGTCGGAGGCGGCCTGCGGTACAATGAGAGGCACCAAGATCCCGGCGGGCAGGCCGAGCGCCGGGGCGTGTCGAGGCCGGGGAGAGTCTTGCTTGGCGGCGAGGGCTCGCCGGCCGCACGGTGTCCCCGCCGGAACCTGACGCAAAAAAACTGTCGGCAGTGTATTTTGCTTGCGTCGCCCGTGCAAGTCCCTAAACTTAGGGAATACCCTTCTCCCTGAACCCGGAGCCGGCCCTGTCCCGATCCGGCGGACTTCGCTTGTCCGATCTCCGTGCCGTCCACGACCTCGTCGGCGAGTGCCGCGAACTCGGCGACGACCCGATTCTGTGGCGGAAACAACTGCTCGTCGGGCTCGGCCTCCTGACAGGCGCCGGGTTCTGCGTGGCGGCCGAGATCGGCGACGGGAAGCAGCCGTCCCGCTACGATCAGGGGACAGTCGATTTGATGGCCGAGAACGGGTTCAACCGGGAGGGCTGGCTCCGGTCCCTGCACGATTTCCAGACGAGGGACGCCTTCTTCAACCCGCTCATGAACGCCTATTTCGACGGGGCCCCCATGGGGATCGTGCTGCCGCGGGCCGACCTGGTCTCGGACAGGGAGTGGTACTCATCCTTCTACTTCCAGACGTATCGCCGCTTGCACGGGGCCGACGCCAGCATCCTCTGCCTGCGGCCGATTCCCGGCTCGCCGGACGACTACTGTGGGCTGTACCTGCTCCGTCCCATTCGGGAGCAGGACTTCAACGGGCGGCAGCGCACGATCGCAGCGGAGGCGATGGCAATGGTCACCCCGCTGCTCGGCGGCCCGCTGGCCCGGTTCGGCGAGCCGGCCCCGACCGAGTTGCCACCGCGGCTGCGGCAGGTGCTGCGCTGCCTGCTCGAAGGCGACTCGGACAAGCAGATCGCGGCCCGGCTGCGGATCTCCCGGTACACGGTGAACCAGTACACGAAGATCCTCTACCAGCACTTCGGGGTGTGCGCCCGATCCGAGCTGCTCGCCCGCTGGGTCCGCCGCGGCTGGGGCGGGCACTTCGCCTGGGCCGACGACCAGGGGTAGAAACGGCCGGCTGACAGGGAATGAGAGCGGCGAGTGAGGATCGGCGGCCATGTCACTCGCTACAGTTTCCGTAGGGCAGGCTCCGCCTGCCAGCTTTCGGAACAACTCGGCAGGCGGAGCCTGCCCTACGCTCACCGCCTGCCACCTTTCGGAGCAACTCGGCAGGCAGAGCCTGCCCTACGCTCACTTCGGCTTGGCGGCGAGGACTCACGGGCCGGTTTGTTCATGCATGCTCTCCGTTTCCGGGTCGCGGTATACTAACCGTGGTGTTCGCTCATCCTTCTCTGGAGCCGAAGCCATGCCTCTGACTATCGAAGCTATCTACGAGGACGGCGTCCTCAAGCCGGCCGGGCCTCTGCCCTTGAAAGACCGCGAAAAGGTCCGGCTCACCGTGCTGACCGCCGCTGAGACGGAGGCGGCGCCCGCCTCAGGGCCGCGCGGCTACCGGTTGATTCACTGGTCCGGTCCGCTCGAAGACCTCGACTATCTCATCGAGGACGAGGCAAACGATCCCCTGGAGGGGCCATGACCTTCGACGCCATCCCGGCCGGCCTGGCGATTTTCGTCGATGCCAACGTCCTGCTCTACTACTTCACGGCCCATCCCACCTATGGTCCCGCCTGCCAGAGGCTTCTCGACCGCATCGAAAACAAGGAGATCACCGGCTTCGGCTCCGCTCATGTTCTTGCGGAAGTCGTGCATCGACTCATGACCATCGAGGCGTGCCAGCGCTTTGGCTGGCCGGCCCGGGGAATCGCTCGCCGCTTACGGCGCCATCCCTCCGAGGTGCAACAACTCACCCGTCCGCGTCAGGCGGTGGACGAGCTGACACTGATCGGCCTGGATGTTCTGCCGGTCGCCAAGGCTCAGGTTTCGCAGGCTCCTGACCTGAGCCGCCAGTATGGTCTGCTCTGCGGTGACGCCCTGGTGGTCGCCGTTATGCAAGCCCACGGCCTGGTCCACCTGGCCAGCCGCGATCCCGACTTCGACCGCGTGCCGGGGATCACACGCTACGGCCCGGTCTGATTGTCTCCGGCCATCGTGGTGGACCCCGGCGCGATCCCCGGCCAGCGGCTACTGCACGGTCAGCGCCAGGCCCAGCGGGTCGCCGAAGACGCCGTAGCTGTCCTCGGCCTGGGCGTACAGCGTGTAGCTGCCCGGCACCAGGTTGACCGTGAAGGTCAAGGTCCAGACGCCCGCGCTGCTCTGGGTGACGGTCCCCAGCGTCTCCTTGTTCCCGCTGCTGTCGAAGTAGTAGAACGTCACCTGCGTGATGGTGCTGCTGGGGTTGCCATCGGTGATGTTCGAGGCGGTCAGCGTCACGCTACTGCCCGCCGTCACCGGGTTGGGGTTGGCCGCGAACGAGCCAATCTCCGGCTCCGACGGCAGGACGCGGGCCACCATGAACGTAGTGGTCTGGCCAGCCACGAGAATGTCGCCGTTCGGCTGAAGGACCGGACTGCGGAGCGTAGACGCGGGCAACTTGGTGGTGAGAATGCCGCCGCTGCCGAACGTCCCATCCTGGCTTCCGTCCGCGTTGTAGCGCACCAGGATTGCGCCATCGCCAGAGACCACGACCTTGCCATCCGCCTGGAGCGCGACACCCCGAGGATAGGAAAAGCCGGCCTGCGTGTTTACCATACCGCCGCTGCCAAACGTGGTGTCCAGTGTACCGTCGGGGTTGTAACGGGCTGCTTCCCATCCGCCGTTGGGACTACCGTTACCCACGACGACGATCTTGCCATCGTTGGCCGTCCCCGCCGTCGGGTAGACGGCTGCGTCCCAGACGATGCCGATCGCGGCATTGCTCGCGATGCCACCGGAGCCGAACGTGGTATCCAGGGTGCCGTTGGCGTTGTAACGGAGGACCGCGCCGCTATTGCCCACGTTTCCGACGACAAGCAATTGGCCGTTTGGCTGCTGGATCAAGTTGGCGGCGCCCGTGCCCGGCGTGACGACCTTGCCGCCTTGGCCGAAGGTGGTGTCCAGGGTGCCATTGGCGTTGAACCGCGCCAGTACAGTGTCCGAGTTGGTTTGGCCGCACTCCACGATCTGGCCGGTGCTCGTCACGACGACGCCCGCGCCGGTGACTGCGAGGTTCGTACCGCCGACCGAGAACGAGGTAAGCACCTCGCCACCGGAGCCGAAGGTGGCGTCCAGGGTGCCGTTCGCATCGAAGCGCACCAGAGCGAGTTCATTCACATAGGGTGTGTTTTTCCTGGCCTGCACGGGGTACCACCCCTCGACAACGATCTTGCCGTCGTTGGCCGTCCCGGCGTTGGGGTAGAGCGCCGCCCAGAAGGCGTGAACCGCAAAGCCGCCGGACGATACGGGGGGACTCGCCAGGGCTATCCCGCCAGTTCCGAATGACGTGTCGAGGCTACCATCTACGTTGTAGCGTACGGCGCCGAAATCAAAACCCAGCAACGTGTTGTGCTTGCCGCTAAGTTCGACCTGGCCCGCATCGATGATTTTCCCGTTGGGTTGGAGCAGGACGGTCTCCGCAGTGTCGGTCGAGTTAGGCACCGAGGTGGTGACGTACCCGGCCCCGTTGCCGAACGTGGGATCCAGGGTGCCGGCCGAGAGCAGGCAGCGGTCCTCCAGCGCTTCCAACCGAGGGCGGCGGGACAGGCGATGGAACGCGGGGCGGCGGCGCAAGGCGGGCCGCCGCGGGGCGCTGCCGGACAGAGTGAGGCACAGGCTGATGAATGTTTGCCACATCGTTGGGGTTTCCTTGATTGAGGGACACGGGAGGGTTCGTTCGATGTTGGGTGGCACGCCCTGAGGTACTCCGAAGGGCGTGCTGACAGTCAAGCACGCCCTTCGGAGTACCTCAGGGCGTGCCACCCGCCGCCTTAGAGCACGGTAAGGGGCAGGAACGCCGAGTCGCCGACGATGCCGTCGCTATCCGTGGCCTGGGCGAACAGCGTGTAGCTGCCGGAGGCCAGGCTCACCGTGTAGTTGAGGGTCCAGACGCCGTTGCTCACCGTGCCGGTTCCCAGCAGGTACTGGTTGCCGTTTGTGTCCACGGCGTAGAACGCCATCTGCGTCACCGTGGCGTAGCCACTTCCGGACGGGTCGCCGTCGCTGAGGTTGGAGGCGGTCAGCGTCAGGCCACTGCCGCTCGTCACCGTGGCTGCGCTGGCGGTCAACGTGCCGATCTCCGGCCCCGGCAGGTAGCGGACCACCATGAATTCCCATCCGGTGCTCGTGTAGGTGCGCCCCGCTGCGACAATCCGGCCGTCCGCCTGGAGGGCCACGGCGTTTGCCCAGCTGTCGCCGGTGCCGTTAGCCGTCTCCACGATCCCGGCGCTGCCGAAAGTCGTATCCAGGCTGCCGTCTCTGTTGTAGCGCAGCACCCCGAACCACCAGTGGCCGCTGGGTACCGAGACGATCCGGCCGGCCACCACGATCTTGCCGTCCCCCTGGATGGCTGCGGCCCAGGCCATGCCGCCGCCGCTGGGGAAGGGCGTGACCACCTGGCCGGACTGCCCGAACGTGCTGTCTGCGCTGCCGTCGGCGTTGTACCGCGCCAGCGTGATCTGATTGCTATTGTTCCCGCCGGGGTTGCCGTAGATCGTCCCCGCCGCCACGATCTTGCCGTAATCGGCGCTGTCTGTCCCGGTGCTGGGGTACAGCGCCAGCCGAAGGTCAAGAATGGCCGGGTTGGCGAGGGCCGCCGTCACGATGCCGGGGACCGGCCCCGCGCTGTCGAAGGTGGTGTCCAGCGTGCCGTTGGTGTTGAAGCGAGCCAGTTCCAACGACAGATCGGGCCAGCTGCCATTCTCCCCACCGACCACGAGTTTGCCATCGGCCTGGAGCAGGAGGCATTGGTAGTCTACGAAGGGCCCTGCCAGGGTCGCGGTGCCACCCGAGCCGAAACTGGTATCGAGGGTGCCATTGGCGTTGAAGCGGGACAGCTCTGACGCCGAGCTGTTGTAGCCGTCCACGACGATTTTCCCATCGGGCTGAATGACGACGCCGGCGATCGTCCAGGGCACGGTGACCGTCCCCTTGCTGCCGAACGTGGTATCGACGCTGCCGTTGGCGTTGAAGCGGGCCACGGCGCCTCCGCCGGCCTCGACGATCTTGCCGGCGTTAGCCGTGCCGACGTAGAGGGCGGCGGTGTTCCAGTAGCCTGTGCCGATTTTCGAGACCACCTCGCCGCCGCTGCCGAAGGTGCTGTCCAGGCTGCCGTCGGTGTTGTAGCGCGCAGGCTAATGACTGCCCCGTGGGACCCCGGGGCGTAGCCCGCGACGACGATTTTACCATCAGGCTGAATCAGCACGGCACTGCCGTAGGGATCAGCTGTGGCGCTGGTCGATGTGGTGACGTAGCCGGCGCCTTTGCCGAAAGTGGTGTCGGGGGCGCCGGCATTGGGCAGGGCGCTGAGCAGGCAGCGGTCCTCCAGCGCCTCGAGACGGGGGCGGAAAGAAGACCGGAGCCGGCGAGCCGGCTGGGAAACGCGGGTCTTGCGCGAAGAGACGAACCACATGGGGAATTCTCCTTTGTTGGTGGCGGTTACTTCGCGGCCGATTTCTTCTCTGGGCTGGCTTTTTCCTGGGTCGGGGCCAGCGTGGCCGCGACGTCCGCCCACAGTTCTTGCCAGGCGAGCGGCTCGTCGGCGGGCAGTTTGGCCAGCGCCGCCGAACCGCGGACGCCGGCGAAGTCGCTATCCTGTTGCCAGTGCTGCATCTGTTCGCGTACGGCGGGGGCCTTGTCCGGATGCTGCTCCATGACCTGTCGCCACGCCGCCAGATCGGCCCGCAGCCAGGCGAGGGCCTGTCGGCGGAGCCGAGCGCGCTCCGTGTCATTCGTCTGCTTGGCATCCTTGCCCTGGCCGCAGCCGGCCAGGGCGGCGGCGCAGGCACCATCGTACCGGCTGCCGGCGGCGCCAGGTTTTCCGCAAGCATGGGCTGGGCCACGAAGCCGTCCGCATAGAAGCGAGCGGCGGCGGCGTAAAGCCCCTTGTGCATCTGGCACATCTGTGCCAGTGCGATACGGTCGTCGGCGTCGGCGGGCTGGTCCTCACCGTTGAGAACCTTCGGCAGCTTGCCCTCCAGAGCGACCAGCTTCTCCGCCCTGCGTACCCAGTCGGCGGACGGATAGTGCCAGCGCGGGTCCCTGGAGCCGAGTTCATCGGCCCGCTGCAGCGCCGTCAAGCCGTCGGCGAAGCGCCCCTGGTTTAGCAGGACAAGCCCCAGGTTGTAATGCGCCCTCGGGGTCGTCCTCCTTCAGGCCGATGGCCTGCTGGTACTCGGCGATGGCCTCGTGCAGACGGCCCGTGTCTCGGAGAGCGTTGCCGAGGTTGTAGTGGGCGTCGGCGTAGTCCTTCTTGAGGCGGTTGGCTTCCTGGAACTCGGCGATGGCCTCGTCTAGCAGGCCCTTCATGGCGAGGGCCGCGCCGAGGTTGTTGTGGGCCTCGGGGAAGTCGTTCTTGAGGCGGATGGCCTCCCGGCACTCGGCGATGGCCTCGTCCAGCCGGCCGTTCAATTCCACGAGGACGTTGCCGAGGTTGTTGTGGGCCTCGGGGTAGTCGTTCTTGAGGCGGATGGCCTCCCGGCACTCGGCGATGGCCTCGTCCAGCCGGCCCTTCTCTTTGAGCGGGACTCCAAGGTTCAGGTGTGCGCCGGGGCTCTGCGGGCGCAGGGCGACGGCTGCCGTGTGAAATCGGATCGCCTCGTCCCATCGGGGTGGCTGCGCCTTTCTGAGGGCCTCGGCTAGGTCCTCGTTGACCCAGAAGTCCCCCGGATGGCGCTTCCGCGCGTCTTCCAACAACACCAGTGCCGGCTCGACAGCTCCCGCGCCGGAGCCCAAGCGCCAGCGTAGCAAGGGCGGACGGCCCCTGGCGCAAGACATCTGCCGATCGAGCCAGGTCAATCAACGCTTGCCGATCACCCCGCCCCAGGGCGTCGCGCACCCGGTCACGCCACGGGTCCGGGTCGCCTAACCGCGCGACCCGCAGCAGGTGCTTCCAACTCGGATCGGCCTGCCCCCGGATTTTCTGGCGCATCAGGGCCCAGTGATCCACGGCAACCGCCAGTTCGGCGCCGACGGATGATCCCTGGATGCGGCCGCCCGTCTCCTCGGCCGGCCGGCCTTCCACGTCCAGGCCTGCCCTCCGGAAGGCTTCCGCATACAGGCGGTCCCCCAGCTCATAGTCAAAGTGCCCGTCGTTCACAGCCGTCATCCGAAGGCGGACCTCTTCCAGCACGGCGACCAGTTTCAGGTCTTCTGCCCGCGCCAGAACACGGCCGCGCAATGCCTCGTCCGCTTCGCCGCCGGCCACCAGCCCGGCCGCGCGGCGTGCGGCGGAGAGGGCCTCCGGCAGCCGACGCTTCTCCTGCCAGGACGCCGATTCGTCCAGCGCCTGCGTGACCACCTGCGCGGTCGCCCGTCGCCGCGCGGCCCGGTCGCTGGCCACGTAGCCGACGGTGGCGGCCAGCATGGTGACGACAAGGAACAGCACCAGCCCCGCCGCCCCAACCGGCCCCCGGTGGCGCACCGCCCACTTCCACGCCCGCTGCACCACGGTCGGCCGCCGCGCACGGATCGGTTCATTCATCAGCAAGCGCCGTAAGTCGTCCGCCAGCTCTTGCGCGGTCGCATAGCGCTCCGCCGGGTTCTTCTCCATCGCCTTGAGGACAATCGTCTCCAACTCCGCCGGCACCGCCCGGTTGATCTGCCGCGGCGGCTTCGGCTCCTCGAAGGCGATCTGCCGCAGCAATTCCTGCCGGTCCTGGCCGCTGAAGGCCGGTTGCAACGTCAGCAATTCGTACAGCGTCGCTCCCAGCGAATAGACATCGGTGCGATGGTCGATCACCACGCGCTTTGCCAGGGCCTGCTCGGGGCTCATGTAGCGGAGGGTGCCGACCAGGTCGCCGGTCATCGTCAGGCGAACGTCGCTCTGGAACTGGGCCAGGCCGAAGTCGGTGATCCACAGCCGGCCGGTAGTGTCCACCATCAGGTTCGCCGGCTTCACGTCGCGATGCACGATGCCCATCTGGTGGGCGTAGTCCAGGGCCTCCGCCGCCTGGACGCCCCAGTCGGCGACGCGGCGGAAGTAGGCGGCATTGCGCGGGGCAGGCTGCGTCGTCGCTGCCGCCACGACTGTGGAGCCGCGACCGTCAGGGAGCGGTTTCGCGGCGCGGTCATAGGCGACCGTCTCCGCTCCCTGACGGTCGCGGCTCTCCTGGTCAGCGATCAGCTCCGCGAGGCTCTGTCCGTCGATGAACTTCATGGCGTAGAAGTGGACGGCGCGCTCGCAGCCGACGCCGTAAATCGGCACGATGTGCGGGTGCTCCAGGCTGGCGGCCGCTCTGGCCTCGTTGTGGAAGCACTGCAAGTGGCGCGGGTCCATCGTGGCGGCGAACGGCAGCACCTTGAGCACCACGCGGCGGCCCAGCGAGATTTGCTCGGCCTCGTAGACGATGCCCATGCCGCCGCGGCCCACCTCGCGGAGCAGGCGGAAGTCGCCGAGGGTGCCGCCTCCGGTCGCTCCAACCGTCGCTAACGCTTCCGGCTCGGAGGCGGAGCGGCCGAGGTCGGCGAGGACGAGCATGGTGGGCAGCACCTGGCGCAGCTGCTCGGCGTGCTCCGGATGGGCTTCCGCGAAGGCGGCCACGTCCACCACCACGCCCGCCTCCAGCCGGCTGGCGAACTCCTCCAGCAGGTTCTCCAGGCCGGTGCAGCCGTTGGTCAGGGAATGATTCATGCGTCGCTCTCCCCGCCATCGCCCAGGAGCGCTTGCAGCCGCAGCAGCGCCCGGGCGTGGCGCAGTCTTGACGGCCCCCTCGGTGGTTTCCAGGACAGCGGCAATCTCGCGCAGCGACATTTGCTCCAGGTAGCGCAGCACCAAGACCTCGCGGTCGCGTTCGCCGAGCCGCCCCAGCGCCCCGCGAACGCGGAGGCGCAGCTCCTGGCGCAGCGCGTGCCGGCTGGGGCTGGTGCCCGAGGTCGCCAGGCGCTCGGCCAGGTCGGCGACCGAGTCGTCGGGCAGTTCCAGGAGCGGCGGGCCTTCGTGGGTCACCCGGCGTTTGCGGGCGTGGTGGTGCTGGTGGATTTTCAGCAGCCGCTGCCAGGCGATCTGCCGCAGCCAGGGGTAGAAGGGGATCGGCCGGTCGCGCAGGTAGCCGTCGAGCTTCTCGTGGGCTTCCAGCAGCACCTCCTGGACGACATCGGAGGGATCGAGGCGGGCCAGCAAGCGGCGGTCGAGGCGGACGGCGATCATCTGGCGGAGCCGGCCGCGATAGTGGGCGAGCAGTTGCTGGCGGGCCGCGTCATTGCCAGCCGCGCTGCGTTTCAGGAGTTCGTCGGTGTCGGGCGGAGCGGGAGCCATGGCGCAACGGACCTCCTACCCCTGATCTGCGGAAGCGTGGCGTGAGGTTACAGGCGCAGGGGGGTGATGCGAGGATTTTTCGGCGGGACGGCGGCGGAGCAATGGCTGCCACGGCGGTTCGTTTCGAGGGGGTGTCAGTGGGGGTGGTGAAACGAATGATACGAACTCACGATGACATAAGGACTTGCGACGTGCGTTTCGTTTCACGGCGCCGGGAATGGCCGTCGACGCCCAACATCATCATCCGACGCCGGCTCTTTCCCGCCGCTTCAACTGGCTCCAAATCCCCGCCCGTGGCCGCAACGTCACCGCCGGGAGCAGTTCCACCGGACGTTCCGGATCAACCGTGAACTCATACCCCTGCGCCAGTGTCGCCAGCACCAGGACCGCCTCCAGGAGCGCAAAGTTGTTGCCGATGCACAGGCGCGGGCCGCCGCCGAAGGGGAAGTAGGCATAGCGCGGCAGAGTCTGGGCCAGGCCGTCGGCCCAACGGTCGGGGTCGAACCGCTCTGGGTCGGGAAAGAAGCGTGGATCGCGGTGGACGACCCACTGGCACATGATGACGTTCCAGTCCTTCGGAATGCGGTAGCCCATCACCGCGGTGTCCTGCACCGCCTCGCGGCCAAAGCCGTAGACGGGGGGATAAAGCCGCAGCGACTCCCAGACCACGCGCTCCGTGAACGGCAGCGCCGGCAGGTCGGCAGCGGTGGGCGGGCGGTCGCCGAGGACCGTCCGCACCTCTGCGGCCAGGCGCTCGGCGACGGCCGGGTGTGTCGCCAGCAGATACCAGGTCCAGGAGAGCGCATTGGCGGTCGTGTCGTGGCCGGCCAGGAGGAGCGTCATCACCTCATCGCGGAGTTGGTCATCCGTCATGCGGCCGCCGTCGCCTTCCTCATCGCGGGCTTGCAGGAGGATGGAGAGCAGGTCGCCGCGGTCGCCGGGTGAGCGGCGGCGCTCGGCGATGATGCGGTCCATCACTTCGCGCAGCCGGACGATGCCGCGGCGGGTCCGGCGGTTGGACGGCGTCGGCACCCACAACGGGGCGGCCAGCAGACTACGAAAACGGTTGTTGAAATCGTGCATCAACAGCAGCAGCGCCTGGCTGATGTCGCTGGCGTGGTCGTCGATGTCGGCGTCAAACAGGGTTCGGGCCGCGATGGAGAGCGTCAGGCGGGTCATTTCCTCATGAATGTCGCGGGTGTCGCCATCCCGCCAGGAGTCGAGCAGGCGGCGGGTGAGGGCGACCATGGTGTCGGCGTAGCCGGCAACGCGCTCGCGGTGGAAGGCCGGCTGCATCAGGCGTCGCTGTCGCAGCCAGAAGTCCCCCTCGCTCAAGAGGAGGCCGTTGCCGAGCCAGGGGACGAGCATCCGCTGGGCGAAGTTCTTGACGAACTGGCGGTTCTTGGTGGCCAGCACTTCCTCGATGCCGTCCGGATGGCTGACCAGTGCGACCCGGCGGTTGAGGACCCGAACGCTGACAATGTCGCCGTGCTCGCGGGCACAGCGCATGTAGAACCCGAGGATATCCGCCCGCCACTCCGGCAGGCTGCCAAGCAGCCAGTGGCCCGGAGGACCGGGCGGGGGCAGAAGAAGTGGCATGGGAAATTCTCTGCTAAGCCGCAAGCGGCGGGCGCCGGCGGAACACCAGCGCGTACACCAGGGCCCCGACGGCGATGAACGCGGTGCCGGTGTACGCCTCCAGGCGGTGCTCCGCGGTGGCGAAGTAGTTCCCCAGGATCAGCGCCGGCAGCAGGACGTACAGGGCCGGCGTGAGCGGGTAGCCCAGGCAACGATAGGGTCGCTCTGCCTTGGGGTAGCGGCGGCGGAAGACGAAGATCGACAGCACGCCCATCGTCTCGAAGATAACCGCACCGAACATGGCAAAGTCGGTCAGCACGTCGAAGGGCTTCTTGGCGGCGAGCATCCCCATTCGGGTGAGGACCCCGACGGCCACGACAAGCAGCATCGACCAGGCGGTGAGCACCAGGATCGCCACCACCGGCGTATGGTAGCGCGCGTGGACGCGGCCCAGGAGGGGGGGCGCCAGGTTGTCCTCGCCCATCGCGAACAGCACCCGCGGGCCGACCAGGATGTTGCCGTTGAGCGCGCCGAAGACCGAGCACATCACCACCGCCGACATCAGGACCGTCCCGACCGACCCGAGCAAGCGCACACTGAAGTCCGTCGCAACAGTCGTCTTCTCGATGTCGATGTTGGCCATCTGGTCCTGCGGGATGATGCGGGAGTAGGCGAAATTCGCCCCAAGATAAAGGGCAATGATGATGGCGACGCCGCCGATGAGGGAGAGGGGGACATTGCGTTGCGGGTTCTTGACTTCGCCGGCGGCGGTGGCTCCGTTCATCCAGCCGTGATATGCCCAGAAGACGCCGAGCAAGGCTGTCGCGAAGCCACCCAGAGAGAAGGCCTCCGGGGGGTGGATCGTGACGGGGATCGGAGGCGGAGCGTCGGGGCCGGCCAGGGGTGCAACAAAGAAGGGAAGGGCCGCGATGGCGACCAGGGAGCCGATCTTGACCAGGGTGATGAAAAGCTGTAACAACCCGCCCCACTTGACACCACGGGCATTAACGAGCGCCAGGCCGAGAATGACGGCCAGCGTCATCACCGTCTCGGTACCGTCCGCCAGGGCTCCGCTGCGGGGAGTGTAGCCGAGGCGTGCAGCCAGGGTGGGATCGTTGAGGACGTCGTAAAGCGAGGTGCTGAAGACGGTGGCCAGGGCGGCGATGGAGGCCGCTCGGATAATCCAGAAATCGACCCATCCCCACAGGAAGCCGGTGAGGCGGCCGTAAGCCTCGCGCAGAAAGACGTAGTTACCGCCGGCGCGTGGGTAAAGGGCTGCCACCTCGGCGATGGTCAATCCGCCAAGCAGGGCCAGGAGGCCGATGAGCACCCAGGCCGCGGCGGTCCAGCCGAAATCGGGGACGTTGGCCGCCACCTTCTGGGCCTTCATGAAAACGCCGGAGCCCACGGTCGTGCCGACGACAACGGCCGTCGCCGTCAGCGGGCCCAGGGCGCGGACCAGTCCGGGTCGTGAAGGCGGGGAAGTGTCCTGGTTCATGTGGGCCAGTGTATCGGGGCCGGGTAGGGTGTGTAAGGCCACTGCGAATTTCGGGCAATCCCAGGCACGGCGGGGCCAGGCGGGCGCGAGCCGTCGGCTTGTCACCGCACAAAGAGCTCGCAATACTTGTGCGCAGCAGGCCGATAATAAGGCGCCGGCGCCAGCTGCATATACCGGACTCCTAATGGAGACTTTAGCCCCACGCCGCCGGCAATCGGTAGTTGAACCCCCTGGGGCCAGCCGGAAGCGGGGGAATTTGGCCACGGCGGGCACGGCGTGGGCAAAAAAATTGACAAAAGCGAAAGAATTGGCCCCGGTAGCCCTTGTGTTTTGACAAGTCCACGGTAACATGCCCCGATTAACGGGAGTGCCCGAGTGGCCTTGTGACCCTCCCCTGTCACACCCAAGGCGGCTCGAGAGCACCTGATATCTCTGTCTTGTTGGAGGTAACTCGACGTATGAGCGAAACTGAAGAGCGGACCGGGCTCGACACGGCCCCGATCCCTCACACGGCCAACGGGATCGAGGATGAAGAACCTCCCGGTAAGCCGCGGCGCCACCCGCTCTGGCGCAACGTACCCGTGCACCTCTGGGACGACTGGCGCTGGCAATCCCAAAACGCCGTGCGCTCCGTCCGCCAACTCCGCGATCTCCTTTCCTTCTCTCCTGAGGAACTGGAGGCCATCGGCTGCCTCGAAGCCGAGTACAAGCTGGCGATCCCCCCCTACTACTTCTCGCTGATCGACCCCCACGACCCCGCCGATCCGATCCGCCTGCAATCGGTGACCTCGCCGCTGGAGGCGCGGAACGAATCGGGGTACGAACTGGAAGATCCGCTGGAAGAGGACAAGGACGCGCCGGTTCCCGGTCTGACCCACCGCTACCCCGACCGGGCCCTGCTCGTGACCACCCACGTCTGCACCATGTACTGCCGCTTCTGCACGCGCAAGCGGGCCACGATGGTGCGCGGGGGTTGGGACGCGATCAGCCGCAACGACGAGCGCATGATCGAGTACGTGCGCGACCACCCCGAAATCCGCGATGTGATCGTCTCCGGGGGTGACCCACTAACCTTGCCGCAGGGCAAGCTGCGCTTCTTCCTGGAGAATCTGTCGGCCATTCCGCACGTCGATGTCATTCGCATCGGCACGCGCGTGCCTGTCACCCTGCCACAGAAACTGTACGACCAATCGCTGATCGACCTGCTGGCCAGCGCGGAGAAGGTGTGGATCCAAACGCACTTCAACCACCCGCGTGAGGTCACTCCGGAAGCCGCTCGCGTCTGCAACGCCTTGCTGCGGGCCGGAATGCCGGTCAACAACCACACGGTGCTGCTGAAGGGCGTCAACGACGACCTGGCCACCATGCGGTCCCTGATGCGCGCGTTGCTCCGCATCAAGGTCCGTCCCTACTACCTGTTCCACTGCGATCCGGTCATCGGCGCCGGCCACTTCCGCACTTCGGTGTGGAAGGGACTGGAGATCGTCGAGGGCCTGCGCGGCCACATGTCCGGGCTGGGGATCCCGACCTACGTGGTCGATAGCCCCCACGGCGGCGGCAAGATTCCGCTCATGCCCAACTACCTGGTGTCCGCTTCCGACGACGCCGTGGTCCTCCGGAACTTTGAAGGAATGCTGGTCCGCTACCAGGCGGAAGACAAACCGAACACGGTGCAGCCCACGCGAACGCGCGGCGTCTCGTCGCTGTTGCAGGGGACGAAGTCTGCCATCATCCCCGAGGACAGCGAACGGATGGCCCGCCGCAAGCTGCACGCCCACACAAGTCATGACGAAGAGACGGGGGAGCCCTGCGGCAATGGTCGTCATCATACCAACGGCCATGCCCAGGAGTTGCTCACACTCGACGTGCGCCGCAACGGGCACAGCGAGGAACTGGTGAGCGTCAACGGAGATTAGTCGCAGAACCGTAGGGCAGGCTCTGCCTGCCGCGCAGGCACGGCAGGCAGAGCCTGCCCTACAGGACTAACGCAAGTGTCTAGCCGCAGCCCTCGGGGTGGAGCGAAGGAACGCCCCGCCCAGGGGGCGGCGGCTGAACGGGAACTCGCAACAGATGCGCATCGGGATCACCTACGACCTGAAGATAGATGACGCGGGCCGTCCGGACCTGCCCGACGACTTTCAGGAAGAATTTGACAGCCCCGCAACCGTCGAGGCCATTGCACAGGTGCTTCGCGGGCTGGGGCATCAGGTCGAGATGCTGGGCGACGGCCGGGAGCTGCTGGAACGGCTCCTGGCCGACCCGCCGGATTTCGTCTTCAACTTCGCGGAAGGCCAGGGGATCGGCCGCTGCCGAGAGGCCAGGGTGCCCGCCGTGCTGGAAATGCTCGGCATCCCTTACACAGGCAGCGATCCTCTGACCCTGGCAGCCACGCTGGACAAGGACGTGGCTCGGCGGCTGGTCCAATCAACCGGCGGAGCCGTCCCGTGGGGTTTGACTATCGCTCCGGACGAGTCGTTGCAAATCCCAAACTTACAGTTCCCCCTCATCGTAAAACCCGCCTGGGAGGGGTCGAGCAAAGGAGTCCGCAGCAAGTGCGTTGTGGACACCATCGACGAGTTGGCGACCGCTGTCGAGGATTTGCATCACGACTATCAACAGCCGGTGCTCGTGGAAGAGTTCATCGCGGGCGACGAGTTGACGGTCGGCGTGATCGGCAACGAGTCGCCCCGCATCATAGGAATCATGCGCGTCCTGCCGCAACAGGCGGACGAACGCTTTGTCTATGGCCTTGAGGTGAAGCGGGATTGGCGGCGGCGGGTTCGATACGAGTGTCCGGCCCAGTTGCCGGCGCCGGTGGAGGAGGCCGTAGCAGCGGCGGCGCTGCAGGCCTATCGCGTGCTGGGTTG
Organism: uncultured Planctomycetota bacterium; assembly: GCA_963827935.1. Taxonomy (GTDB): domain Bacteria; phylum Planctomycetota; class Planctomycetia; order Gemmatales; family Gemmataceae; genus DATFNV01. The sequence goes on from CAWHCN010000017.1 coordinate 70,137, forward strand.
CCGCGATGTGGCCCGGGTAGACTTTCGGCTGCGAGACGGCATGCCCTACTTCATCGAAATCAATCCTCTTCCCGGGCTGAACCCCGAATCCAGCGACCTGGTCATCCTGGCGCACCTGGTCGGCATGAGTTACACTGCCCTGATCAGCGCTATCGTCGGCGCCGGGATCGCGCGCATTCCTCAGAAGACCGTGCCGGCGCCACCGTCACCGCTTAGGGTTACGATCCTTTACAATCAACCGGTTCTCCCTGCTGACCACGCCGACGCGGAGTCCGAGTACGAAATCCTGGCGACGGTCAGGATCATCGGGCAGACACTAGCGGAAGCTGGCTATGGGGTGACGCCACTGGGTGTCGGTCGCGAACCACGTGCCCTGCTGGACGGGTTGCGAATCCAGAGGCCGGAACGTCGTCTTTAATCTGTTTGAGGGACTGGCGACGTGCGGCCAGACAGAGCCTACGGTCGCCGGGCTCCTGGAATGGTTCGGGGTACCGTTCACGGGGTCGCCCGCCCCGGCGCTCGACTCTGGCCCGGGATAAGGTGCAGACGAAGCGGCTGCTGACCGCCGTTGGTCTGCCGACGCCGGAGTTCTTTGTGGTGGAGCGGCTGCCCTGTCCACCCTGTCCGCTGCGCTGGCCGGTAATTGTTAAGCCGGCGTTGCAAGATGCGAGCGTCGGAATCGAGCAGGCTAGCGTCGTCGTTGATAATGAGTCGCTCGCCCGCCGGGTGGCATACATCCTCAGCGCGATACGGACCGCCCGTACTTCTCGAGGAATTTGTGCGCGGCCGGGAATTTCACGCCACACTTATCGAGACACTCGACGGCGCAGGCGGCCAGCCAGCGCTGGACGTTCTACCCTTGGCAGAGATCGCTTTCATCGAACAGGACTCGTCCCTTTGGCCGATCTACTCGTACGAGGCGAAGTGGAAGACGCAGGGCGCGAGTACCAGGCGACACCATTGCGCTCTCCTGTCACCCTTGGGCCGGCACACGACCAGCGAGTTGCGGACCTGGCACGGCGGGCATACCGGGCCATCGGGTGTCGCGACTATGGCCGAGTGGATTTCCGCATGACCCCCGAGGGGCAGTTCTTCATCCTGGAAGTGAACCCAAACCCGTTCCTCAATAGCGCTGGCGTGACTAACGGCCTAGGAGCAACCGGGCGCACTCACTCGGATTTCGTCGCAAGCCTGCTCAGGGCGGCGCTGGCTCGCCGGGTCGGTCGATGCGAATGTATTGGCGACTCGACCACGGACCCCGAGGCTGGGGTGACCGCTCTTGTGAGATTCTGAGAGACCGCGCGGTTCGTTAACGATAAGAAAACAAAACGATTCTATCCCGCAAACGACAGAACATTGCCATGCACCGCCGCCGACCTCGAGTCCTAGTTCTGTATAACGAGCCGGTCCTGCCCGCGTCCCACCCTGACGCGCAGTCCGAGCACGAAATCCTCTTTACCGTCAGCCATGTCACGGACGCTCTCTCCGCAGAGGGGTTTCGCGTGACCCTATTCGGCGCCGGGCGTGACGTGTCGGCGCTTTGGTCGTTCCTGCACAAGAACCGGCCAGACGTTGTGTTCAACCTGTTCGAAGGCGTAGCGGACCACGGTGCTACGGAAGCCTATGTCGCCGGGCTGCTCGACTGGTTCGGCACGCCCTTCACCGGCGCCCCGCCGTCGGCGCTGAGTCTGGCCCGCGGCAAGCATCTAACGAAGTACCTCTTGCGGGCGCGGGCATCCCTACGCCTGAATTCGCCGTTGTCGAGGGATTGCCCATCCCCGACATCAGTGTGCCACGACCAGTTATCGTGAAGCCCGCCCTAGAAGATGCCAGTGTCGGCATTGACCAGGGGAGTGTCGTCGATGACCACGACCGCCTGAACGACCGCGTCGCGTTTCTACTCGAGCGGTACGGCCCCCCTGTACTCATCGAGCGGTACGTCGCTGGTCGCGAGTTCAATGTCAGCTTGATTGAGGTGCCTGAGTTGCGCGTGCTTCCCTTGTCAGAGACGGTCTTCCCTACTCACTCGTCCGTCCCTTGGCCGATCCTAACCTACCAGGCCAAGTGGGAGCCCGGCACCAACGACTTTGAAACGATCCAGACTTGTTCACCTGCGGATGTGGCACCTGAACTGGGGCGCCGAATCGAGGAGGTGGCGCGGGCCGCGTTCCGCATTGTTGGTTGTCGGGGCTACGGCCGCGTCGACGTACGTGTGACCCCGGCCGGGGAGATTTACGTCATCGAGGTTAACCCCAACTCTGACCTCAGCCCGCTCGCGGGCCTAGCCACCGGCTTGGAGGCGGCGGGCCTGACGTGGCCTCAATTCATCGTGGATCTGGTCAGGACGGCCATGACAGAGAGTGGGCAGAAGGAGCCGGTAGCGAGGCCTCTCGATCCTTGTTATGATGGGCCGGTGTTGCGAATCTCCCGAAAGGCCCGGTGATGATTGTCCATCTTACCCGCGCGTACCGAAGCCGCCAGGGCGCTTCCATCATCGAGCGCATCGAGACCGACATATTTCAGAAAACTTACTTCGCCGAGTGCATGGCCTGCACATTCTGCCACGATAGTTGCTGCGCCCGGGCGCAGATGTGGACAGCGAGAACGTCGCTCGTTTGAAAGCGCAGTCGGGATTACTCGCAGTAGTCGAGGTCAGGCCTGAACAATGGTTTCGACCTGGGATCGTCGAGGATGTGGAGTTCCCCGGCGGCGGCTACACACGCACCGCGGTCAAGGATGGCTCATGTGTCTTCCTCGACCGCAAGGGGCGCGGATGCCTGCTCCACACCTACGCTGCCGCCCATGGCCTCGACCACCGCCAATTCAAACCGCTTGTCTGCGCCCTTTTTCCAATCACCTTCGAGGATCGCCTTCTTCACCCCTCGGAGGAGGTCAAGGACGCATCCCTAGTCTGTGTTGGGCCAGGGCCGACTCTGTACAAAGCTGTCCGTGACGACCTAGCATACTATTTCGGCACGGACTTCGTGGTGGAATTGGACCAGCACGAAGCCACTTTCTTCGCCAGCGGTGGCAAGGAGAGCCCATGCGCCTGACACTTCTAGCCTCCTTCGACATAGGCTTGTCCGTGGGCATTGATGACGGCGCTTTCGCCGACGACGCGGCGGTGGCCACCTTCTCTCAGCTGATCAAAGCGCCGGCCGTTAGGGCGCAAGACTTTCGCCCGGGTTTTGACCTTGACCTCCCAATTGGATCGGGCCTGCGTGTCAATCTGCTCCACAATCGAATACTCGTGGACTGGACGGGCCGGGCCAGCGAAATCCTGGAGAAGGGGCACCCAGACCTTTCTCATTGGGATCAACGCGACGGTGCCGAGACGGTCACGGCGGCGAAGGAATTGATGACTCGATGCGACTTCACGGCATGCCAACTTGATCTTTACTCCTTAGGGATTGCGTTCCTGCGGTTTGATTTGAGCAATCTTCCATCTGGCCGTTTGTGCGCATTCCTACGATTATTTCAGTCCTTTGAATACGCGGCCTACGAAGTGGCGGCGCCTTATCTGAGAACGCTCGGCGGTCACTTCATGACGGTGTTCCGCAAGCAAACTGACTTTGAGGACACAAGTAAGCGATTTGACGTCCTGGGGACAAAGGCCACCGAGCTGATTCCAGGCTTCACCTGCGTCGTTACCTGCGATCGAGACGAGCCTGAGGCGCACACGAATGCCGCGGTAGACGCCATGCAGGCGTACGAGGGGCAGTACAGTTTCCGGTGCCTGCAGCTAGACGAGGCTGTCGTTCATCTCGGTTGGGCGGCGTGCGTCATCGAGCCGCGCAGAAACGACTATGATCGCGCCTGCTATCTGCTTCAGATCGGACTCGTTTTTGCGGATGTGTGCGGCGCTTTTGAGCGCCTCTTTACCCGACATATGCGGGAGACAATCCGGTCTAGACTCGTTGACGCCGTCGCCGCGAGAGATGGAACATTCCTCAACGACCTGCGGATGTTGGCGATGACAATTACTCAGCTAACAAGTTTCTCCGCCACGACAGCCAACATATCTGACCTGTACCTGTTCGCCGCGCTTGATGAGATGCATAAGGTCAGCGAACGGCACGCGCGAATCCGCACGACTAGCGAGGTGTTCTACAATTTGCACACTGACCTGGCGCGCCTGGCCGCTGAACAACGCGGCAGGTGGTTAAATCGGTTCGTCTTGCTATTGACCACACTGACCGTGATGAGCGTCGCTGCCGATGTTTTCAACGTCATCGAGAACGACAAGGAGTTTGTGCCGCATTTCTCGCTGCGATCCGTCATCCTGCTAGCAATCTTCCTTTCTTCGCTGGGCCTTGCAGCGGGTGGAGGATTGATCGGACACCGTCTCGACACTTGGATACGTCGAGTCGCAAAGTTGTTCTACTCCAAGCATTAGCCGGAGGCTAACGCGGCTGGCCAAGGGGGCGCTATCCTGCAGAGAGGGTGTACCGCTTCGTTTAGAATACGCCCAAGAAAGCTGGCCGCCACTTTAGGTTTCCCCCAATCATAAAGTCCCAAGAGGGCCTGTCATGGTCGGTAGCCTGCCGGTGATCAATCTCTCCGAAGCGAAGTTCGAGTGCATCTACGGCCGCGGTTGTGACGGCATCTGCTGCCAGAACGGACGGCCGCCCGTCTATCCCGAGGAAGTCGAGCGGATTGACGCCAACCTCGACAGGTTCCTGCCCCATCTCCGCCCCGAGGCACGGGACCTCATCCAGAGCGAGGGCTACCTGAGCCGCCGCACCAAGGGCGGGCTGCCGATGCTGCGCGTCATCGACGGTTGGTGCGTCTTCTTCCACCAGGGCTGCGTCCTCCACAAGGTCGGTGCCGCGGAGGGGGACAAGTATCGCTACAAGCCCGCCCCCTGTGCGCTGCTTCCCCCTGGCCCGGGATGAGAACGACCAGTGGTACGTCCGCCAGTGGGGCTACAAGGAGGAAGACTGGAACCTGTTCTGCCTCCACCCGGAGGCCAGGACCCCGGCGGCGGGGACGACCCTGCAGGAAGAGATCGAGCTGGCGCGGATGTATACGGAGCAGGAACAGGAGGTCGTTTAGCCGCTGCCCTGCGGGCGGCGCGTTCGGAGCCACCTCACCTGGTCCCCAGCGGCGCTCGTCCCGCCTTTACCTCCCGCAACCGCTCCCGGTAGCGATCGTACAAACGTGTCTGCTTGCTGGTCGGCTCCAGCGGCCGGCCGTCGATGAACAGCGCCAGCACCTGCGTTGATGCCTGCAACAGGTCGCCGTTGGTTAGCACCAGGTTGGCGCGTTTGCCTACCTCGATACTCCCGAGTTCCTTCTCGACGCCGAGGATCTGGGCCGGGTAGAGCGTCACCGCCTTGAGTGCCTCTTCGGGCGGCAGGCCGTAGGAGGCCGCCATCGCCGCCTCGTACGGCAGGTTGCGGGTGTTGGCCGAGCCGGTGGAGCGAATGCAGAACCGCACCCCGGCCTCGTGCAACCGGGCGGCGCAGGCAAACGGAGCGTCGTACGGATCGTAGACCTCCGCCGGGATGGTCATCAGGGGGCCGAGGATCACCGGCACGTCGCGTTTTTTCAGCTCGTCGGCCACTTTCCAGGAGTCGATGGCCCCGCTCAGGATGACTTTCAATCTTCAGCTCGTCGGCGAGCTTGAGCGCCTCGACGATTTCCTGCTTGCGGTTGGCCTGGGTGATGACCGGTTTCTTGCCGCGTGCGTAGGGGACCAGGGCCTCCAGCCGCGGGTTGACCGGCTGTTCCGGATGTTGCTTGCGACCGTCATCATAGGCGAGCGCCTGGGCGAACAGCTCCTTGATGCGGTGGACCTTCTCCTCGCGTTGTTTCTTGGCGATGGCCCGGCCGATCATCGGCATGGTCGGGTCGCCGGTGAAGAGCGGCGAGGCGGACGGAAACTCGATGTGCAGTGCCAGCGGATCGACGACGGCCATCTCCTTCGGCACCCACCCATTGAGATTGATGAGGGCACTCTGCCCGGCGATGATCGAACCGATGGGCCGGGTGACCACGGTGAGAACGCCGTTGGCCCGCGTCACTGGGATCAGCTCCGAATCGGGATTGATGCCGATGCTGGCCCGCAGGTCCGGCTGGAAGTCGCCGCCCTCGGCGAAGTCCTGCGTCTCCCGGGCCGATCCCAGCTCGGTCAGGCCGAGAACGGTGCCGGCGTCGATCATGCCGGGGTAGAGGTGGAGCCCGGTTGCAGTGAGGACGGTCGTGTTCTCGGGTACCTGGATGACAGTGAGCTTACCGTCGTCATCAATGGCGACATGGCCAAGATCCTTGCCGTCGGATGTTGCTCGGGTGTTTCCGCGAACCTTGCCTTTGGCGACATGGGTAATGCGCCATTCTCGATGATGACAGTAGCAGGCGTCATTGATGCAGCAGACACGGGATGAAGGGTCACATCTGTGAGGACATAGCTACCTGAAGCACTTCGTTTCACCGAGATCGGCTGGCTCTGGGGCTTCGCTGGTGCGTCTTTCGCCGCGGCGATTGGAACCAGGTGCTCCGACCGCTGGAAGTACACCTCGCCCTCCACCAGCGACATTTCGCAGCGCGAATAGCTGTTCAGCGGATGGCCGTTGAAGATGGCCAGGTCCGCGTCCTTGCCGACCTCGATGCTGCCGATGCGCTTTTCCAGGCCAAGCTGCTTCGCCCCGTTGAGAGTGATCGTCTTCAGGGCGTCGGTTTCGCTCATGCCGCCGTACTTCACGCACTTGGCGGCCTCCTGGTACAGATGGCGCATCAGCTCGTTGCTGTCCGACTTGAGGCAAACCGTCACGCCGGCCTCGTGCAGCAGGGCGGAGTTGAACGGGATGGCGTCGTAGGCCTCGATCTTGTAGGCCCACCAGTCGCTGAAGGTCGAGCAACTGGCGCCGTGGTCGGCAATCTCGGCCGCGATCTTGTAGCCCTCTAGGACATGCTGGAGCGACCTTATCTTGAAGCCGAAGCGGTCGGCCACGCGGAGGAGCATGAGGATTTCGTCGGCGCGGTAGCAATGGCAGTGGACGCGCAGGTCGCCCTTCAGGATGTCGGCCAGCGCTTCCAGGCGCAGGTCGCGGCGGGGCTCGAGCCACCGGCTTGCCGCTTCGCACGGCACTCTCGTACTCGTCCCAGGTCTTGCGATAGGCCTGCGCCTCGGTGAAGGCCCGCACCAGCACCGCTTCGACGCCGAGGCGCGTGTTGGGAAAGCGGCCGTCGGTGCGCTTGACGTTCTCCCCAAGGGCGAACTTGACGCCGCGCGGCGCGTCGGCCAGGAGCAGGCGGTTGGCCGGCTCACCGTACTTCAGCTTGATGACGGCATCCTGCCCGCCGATGACGTTGGCGCTGCCGTGCAGCAGCCGGGCCGTGGTGACCCCGCCGGCCAGGGCGCGGTAGATTTGCACGTCGTCGCCGTCGATCACGTCGCGCACGCGGACCTCGGGAACCACGGAGAGCGAGAATTCGTTGACGCCTCCGCTGATCGCGAAATGACAGTGCGTGTCGACGATGCCCGGCATCACGAACATCCCGGCAGCGTCGATGATGGCCACGCCAGTCGGCGCGTCGAGGTTCTCGCCGATCTTGATGATCTTGCCACGCTCGATCAAGATGTCCGTTTTTGGATGTGTCCCGTTACTGACGGTGAGGACCGTGGCTCCGCGGATCAGCACGTTGCCGCCGGTGTGGGTCTTGGGCTTGCGGTCGGATTCGATCTCGCTGGCCTGTTCGCCCTTGGCGGGCTTGTCCGGCGTCGGCTTCTTCGCTTCCTGCGGCTTGGCTTCGTCCGGTTTCTTCGCCGGTTTGAGAGGGGCTTCATATTCAAAGCGAACGCCGTCGGCGAAGACGTAGCGCACCTTGGTATCGGCCTCCTGAAAGTCCCCATTCATCACGACGAGGTGCGCCGCCTTGCCCTTCGCGATAGTACCGAGTTGCGTACTCGCCGTGAGGAAGCGGGCGGGATCGACGGTCAGCGCGCGCAGGGCCGCCTCGGCGGGCAGCCCTTCGCCGATGGCCTTGCGCACGTTCTCGCGGAACTTGTCCCAGGGCTTATCCCCCGGTTGACCCTGCGTGCTGAATGCGAACGGGATGCCGGCCCGGTGCAGCTTCGCGCCGTTGGCCATCTCCTCTTTCAACTGGCGTTGCTGGTCGTCCTGCACGCGCTGGGGCAGGGCCTTTTCATTTTCGGCGCTGGTGGCGGCATCGTAGAAGGGGCCGCTGGCCCGGCGGCCGAGGCGCGAGTGCGGCTGTTCCAGGAAATTGACCCGCAACAGCACCGGCACCTGCTCGGCCTTGAGGCGATCAGCCACGCGCCAAGCCTCGCGGCCGCCGTAGATGATCGGCCGCAGCTTGAACTCCGCCGCGAAATCGAGCGCCTTGTGGATGCTATCGCGTGTATCGGCCTCAAAGACGACGGGCATCGCCCCCCCCACCAGCGCCGGCTCCAACTCCGCCAGGGCCGGGTCGAGCGGCGGCCGCTTGCCGACGTGTCCCGCCTTGTCGAAGGCAGCCCACGCCCGCCGATAGGCGCCGGCATCGAGCAACGTCTGCCGGCAATGGGCGACCACGCCCATCAGGGCCCGCGGATAGTCGTTGCCGCCGCCGAGGCGGAAGGCCATGTGCTGGGCCACCGGGGCGCGCAGCACCGTGCTGCGCGGGGCCGCGTTGCTCAGGCTGACCAGGGCGCTCTGCCCGACGATGAACCCGCCGTCCGGGGCGATCAGGTGGGCGGTGAAACCGGCCTTGCGCCATTCGTCGGCCTGGTCCTCGTTGCGCAACGCGCTGCTGACCTGGAACTCCGGCGTCAGCCCCTTGCGGTGGTCCGGCGGCGTGGCGATGAGCGGGTCGCCGGCCAGGTCGGTCGCCTCGGGGGCCCCGGTTTCGGAGCGGCGCAGGCCCGGGTCGAAGCCCCAGTTGCTCATTGCGTCGATGAACCCGGGATAGACGGTCAAGCCGGTGCCATCCATGACCAGGGCATCTGCCGGCGCTTGACGTCCGGCCCGACGGCCTCGATCAGCCCATCGCGGATGACGACGGTCGCTTTCGGCAGCACCTTCCCCGGTTCGACGACGACCCGGGCATCGCGGAGGGCGAAGACCGCGGGTTTGAGCGTGTCAAACCGCGCCGCCGGTGCGGGCAGGAGGACAACGGCGCCCAGGAGCAGGGCGAGCAGCGTGCATTTGCGCATGGGGATGATTCCTGGAGTGAGGCCGATCGCGAAGGATGGGGCCAGCATACGGGGAAGGGGCGGGAAAGGCAAAGCGGCCAAGAACTCCGCTGGCGAAGGCAGGCCACGGCGCGGTATCGTTCGGGTGGCCGTCGCCCAGTCCGAGGAGCAATCATCGATGAAGTCCCCGTTCCCCGGCATGGACCCCTACATCGAGGTCAGTGACTTGTGGGAGGATTTCCACGGCCACCTGATCGAAAAGATCTTCGACGAAATAAGCGTGGCCTTGCCGAAGGGTTACGTAGCCCAGACCAGTAAGCGGTCGTACATACTCCTCACGCAGTCGGGGAAAAAGAAAAAGCGTTCGTTCATCCCCGACGTGAAGGTCACTTCGCCTCGGCCGCGCGGCTCGGGGCGGTGGAGGGAAAACCAGCGACGGCGACGACCACCGCGTCGCGAGCGGAACCGCGCTCGCTGCGGGCCTTCATTGAAACGGAATTCGTGGAGCGGTTCATCGACATCTACGAGCAGCCATCGCGGCAACGACTCGTGACCAGCATTGAGGTGCTGTCGCCTTCCAACAAGAGGCAGGGCAGCAAAGGGTGGAAGATCTACCTGCGCAAGCGTCGGGCGCTGCTGCTTGGCAAGGCGAACCTCGTCGAGATAGACCTCGTCCGCCGTGGAACGCGCATGCCGATGCTCGACCGATGGCCCGATAGCCCCTACTACCTCCTCGTTGCCCGCGACGAGTGGGCACCGGACTGCCGCGTCTGGCCGGCCTTCTTCGACGAACCGCTGCCGCCCATCGCCATCCCGCTGAACAGGCCCGATGCGGACATCACACTCGCACTGCAACCGCTAATCGATGGCATTTATCAACGGGCACGCTATTACGAGCAAATTGACTATTCTCGGTTGCTGAAGCCCCCGCTGTCCCCCGAAGAGGCCGCCTGGTTGACCAAGCAACTGCGGCCGGAACCGCCGCCATCACGGCCCCGCCCTCCGCGCCGTCGATGAGCGCATGACAGCAAGCAGCCCGCGAAACAGAGTTTCGCGGAGGCGGGTTCCCAAACAGAGTTTGGGAACCAGGCCGTGCTTATCGCGTATCGGCCCCCGCTTTCCCCGGCCAGGGGTACACCGCCGCCTTGACCGCCTGGTAGTTGGCATCCAGCGCCGGCCGGAGCAGCAGGAGCCCCGCGATCCGCCGGGCCATGTCGGTCACTTCCTTGACCTCCTCAATCTTCAGCCCGCGCCCGAGCAGCGCCTTCTCGCGGTACGACAGCCACTTCTTTATCACCTGGTAGCCGCCCAGCGTGTAATCCCACACCCGCGCCGGCACGTTCCGCCAGAAGGCCACGTCGTTCAGGTACACGTCGAACGTCTTCTCTCCCAGGCACGCCAGCGCCGTCGACTCGTCCAGCCCCAGGGCGGCCGCCCCCTTGGCCAGCGCGGCCCGCTCCTCCGGCGTATAGGCGCTCGGTCAGCCGGCCGGTGCTGGGCATGCAGACACCGCCCTTGCCCGCCCCACAACCACACGAATACACGAAGAGATAGGTGCCGTGCTCACACGTCCGTTGTCACAGGTTCCGGGAGCCGCTGTAGATCGTCTACCGTCATGCTTGTGTTGTTGATGTTGACCGAGATCGTCAGGCTGAAGCTCTTCGGCTCCAGCAGATTCTCGGCAAAGACTTGACCAAGCAGCGCAACCTCGCCCGATTGTCCCTTTCCGATAAAGAACTCGTCCGACTTGATCGAGCGCCCCGGTTGAAGGTCGCCACAGTCGATTCCGACCCTAAACCTGTCGTTGTTCTTGTCGATGGTGACATCGCCTGGATCACGCCTCACCGGGCGGATTCCCTTCATGATCGCGTTGCTCACGAAGTCTGCCTTGCGTCTCGGTGGATCAGGCGTCTCTGAAGGGTCCAGAACCGCGACGCCAACGTCCGTGGGCACGATAAGTTCGGCTCGCACATTCTTGGCGGCCACCTGAGCGATATTCTTCACCAGCACTCGCACGGGTCGAAAGAGCCGCCGAAAGAACTCGTAGTTCGCCATTTCCCGGTAGTAACTCTCGTTCAACCGGTTCATCGGGTCGGAATGGATCATCGATAGGTCGATCCCCAGCGGGTGCCGCGGACGCTGCTGGACCAACTCTGGGATCGACTCCATCGGTGGCATCTCGCAGAACTCGGCATCCCATGCGCGGCGAGCACCGAGCGAGGAGTCGCCTTCGAGGTCGGCGAATGCGACCACCAATACGGCCTGCTCGGGCGGGGACGACTGCCCCATGCGGGCGACCTCATCAAGTGACGCCGGTTTTGCGGGGTCCGTCGAACTACCTCGCCTGACGTCCACCTTCTCCTTCTGAAGCTTACCGTAGTCCCGCTTCAGGTAGATCGGACGGAGTTGCTGCTCCATATGAAGGATGCCGACCTGCTTACCCTCGAACCCGAACGCCTCGTAGTGGAATAGCACCGGGCGGTTGGTCATATTATTCACGAACTGCTGGAGGCAGTGGTCCTCGAAATGATCAGAATGCGGGATGCCGAAGACGTTGCCTCGGCCACCTCGCACGTCTTCGACGCCGATGAGGATGTAGGCTTCCGCTCGCCTCCACGCGTTCACGAAGCCGAGGATGTCCTTGAGCAGTTCGGACTTCTCGTCGTCTGTGGCCTTGGCGAAGCGGTACTGTTCTTTCTTGAAGTCGAGCGTAGGACTCTCTTCCTCGTAGAGCAGGCGTTCAAAAAGTTCGTTGGTCATACAGGAAAAGTCCTTTCGACTGGTCGCCGGGACGCGGCCAACCTTCTGCATTATAGGGGCGGCCTTTCATTTTTCGGACTGACGATTATGGCCGGAACACGCCTACGGCGATCAACAAGCTTCTGCTCGTGGCCGGTGCTTCGGCATGATGGTCGTGGCCGGGTCCAGGATGCAGGCGCTCGGCCATTTTGCCTCGTTCAGCGTCACGCCCCTCCCCCTGGAGGAACAGCCCCATTTGCAGGTGAGCCACGACGAACGGGGCCGGCAGTATCTCGAAGCCAAAGACCCGCTGCGTGGCCGCCTGTTTCAGGGTGCCGCCCAGCAGGGCCTCCTCGCCGCGGTCCTTGAGCGTGGCCGCGATGCTCCGCAGCACCTCGACCAGGTAGGCCCCGGTGCCGCAGCAGGGGTCGAGGATGTACACGTCCTTGTCCGCCAGGCCGTCGGGCCGGCCCAGGTCTTCACGCAGCACGGCATCGACCCGGGCCACCATGTAGCGGACGATCTCCGGCGGTGTGTACCAGACGCCCAGCTGCTTGCGTAGCTCGGGATCAAAGGCTTCGAGGAACGGCTCGTAGAAGTACTGGACGGCTTCGGCGTCGTGGAACTTGTGCGAAGAAGACGGCGCGGTCCACGCGGTTGAGCACGCCGGCGGTCCAATCCAGCACCTCGTCGAGGCGCCATTCCTGAAGCTGCATCGGGTCGGCCAATTCCCGGAACAGCTTGCGGAGGATGGGCACGTGCAGATACTTCGGCGACTTTTCCCAATCGAAGCACTCGGCACTTGGCCCCCCACGCCCCGGTACTCCGGGGAGAGGGGCTGGGGGTGAGGGGTTTTGGCCTGGGGAGACTCTACCCCTCACCCCCGACCCCTCTCCCCGGAGTACCGGGGAGAGGGGAGGATGTTGGCGGTGCCACAGGACCCAGGCGGAGAAGACGCCGTAGAAGAGGGTCTGGACCAGGGTGGAGCGGAAAAAGTGGTCGCCCTTGTCGCCTTCGAAGCCGAGGCCGAGGGCTTCTTCCATCGCCTGGCGCACGGTGTCGAGGGCGGGGAGCGGGGCAGCATCCATGCGGGCCTTGGCGTCGCGGGCATAACTGGCCAGGAACCAGGCCACGTCCTTGGGGTCGGCCAGCGGGGAGGCGTGGAGCATTACGCGCTTGAGGTACTCGATGAAGCGGTCGCCGTGGCTGGCGACCAGCGTGGCCGGGTGGGCGGCCGCATTCCAGAAGGCTTTCTCGCTGTCGGCGAGGCGGAACGTTTCGCGCTTGACGGGCTGGCCCGTGGCCTCGTCTCGGGCGACGAGGACGAAGTCGCGGTAGTTGGTGACAAGCACCTGGCGGTACTTGTTCCAGTAGCCGGTGACCTGGTCGCTGTCGGCCGTGACCCAGGCGTCGTCCTTGGTGCCCTTGAACTCGATGGCGCCGCGGGCCGGGAGTTGCCCCTCCGGCGGCTCGCCGGCCCCCTTGGGGAACTGGTCCGGCGTGAACAGCCCGCCGTCGGGCAGGCCGGCACCCTGGTTTTTGAGGTTGATCACGCAGCGGACGCGCGGCTTGAGCTGCTGGCCGATGGCGTTCAGGAGATTGGCCAGTGGCGGGTAGAAGGAGGTCTCCTTGACGCCGGCACCCGTGGCCCGGATTTCGCGCAGGTCATGCAGGTACACTTCGAGAGGGTGCATCGGGCGGTCTCGGGACGCTGGTTGCTGGAGGACGTGGGTTGACTATAGCGTGTTCGATGCGAGGGAGCCAGCAGGTGGCGTTCCCATCGGCCCGAGTCAGCGCCCGTGCCGCCGGCCGGCCCATCCTTTCCGGAAGGGGGTGTCCGAGGGGGTGCTGAAACGAATGTAAACGACCGCCGAACCCGTTCTCTGGAGCGACCCGAGCTTTCCTATCGGGAATCTGATCATACAACACAGCTGTCATGGATGGCGTGTTGCTCCCACCTCTGGAGGCGGTGTCCGCAAGCGCGGCTTTGACCGCGCTGGTTGCGCGGCGTTTGGCAGAAGTGGATCAGTTGCGCGCCGAAGTGTCCAGCCTGCGGCGTGAGAATTTGGAGTTGCGGCAACAGGCCGGGTATTGGCGGAGCCGACACGCCGATGCCGTGGAGCGAATCGCGGCGTTGGAACAGGAAAACGAACAGCTCCGCGGCGAGAATCGCAAGCTGCAAGCCGAACGCTTTGGACGCCGCTCCGAGAAGCACTCCGGTAGCGACCGCTCCAACGATCTCGATGACCCCACGCAAGCCAAGCCGAAACGCCAACGCGGTCGCCAACCCGGTCAGCCCGCTCCAAAGCGCCGCGATTACAGCCACCTGCCCACTCGTGAGCAGTTCATCGACCTGCCCGCAGCGGACCAGAACTGTCCGCAGTGTGGCCTGCCGCTGAAAGCGTGCGGCAGCGAAGATTCGGAACAGCTCGAAATCGAAGTCAGCGTCTATCGCCGCGTGATCCACCGGCGGCGGGGCCAGCGGACTTGTGGCTGTCCGGGGCCGCGCACGGTCACGGCGCCGCCAGCGCCAAGTTGATCCCTAAGTCGCTGCTGGGCGTATCGGTGTGGGTGGAAATCCTGCTGGACAAGTTCGCCAGTTATCGGCCGACGCAACGGTTGCTCGAGCAATGGCGGTTGTTGGGGCTGGACCTGGCGGCGGGCACCGTCACCGATGGGTTGCAGCGGTTGGAGCCGCTGTTTGCGCCGATCATGGAAGCACTGCGGCAACGCAACCGCCAGTCGCACTATAAGCAGGCCGATGAGACCCGCTGGCTGGTCTTCGTGGAACAGCAAGGCAAGGTGGGCTTTGGTTGGTGGCTGTGGGTCTTCAACAGCGAAGATACCGTGGTGTACCTCCTGGATGACTCGCGTAGTCATCAAGTACCGGAAGATCATTACCCGTCCCAGGCGGGCGGCGTGCTGATGGTGGATCGCTACAGCGCTTATAAAGCCATGCTCCAGGTGAAGAATGGCACGCTGATGTTGGTGTTCTGCTGGGCGCATGTCCGCCGCGACTTTGTGCGTGTGGGCAAGGGCTGGCCCGAGTTGAAGCCCTGGGCCTTGGCATGGCTGCGACGCATTCGCGACCTGTATCGGTGGAATCGACAACGACTGGCCCAGCCGACGGACCTTGCTGGGCAAGCCGGCTTGGAGCAGGCCGTCGCAGCCATGCGGCAACAACTCGACCTCGAATTGGCCGCTCCTGACCTGCGTATGCCCGTAGACAAGGCGTTAACCAGCCTGCAAGAACATTGGTCGGGTTTGACGCAGTTCGTCGCTGACCCACGCATCCCGATGGACAACAACCTTTCGGAACGACGCTTGCGTGGGCCGGCTTTGGGGCGGAAGAACTATTACGGTTCGGGAGCCCTGTGGAGTGGCCGCCTGGCCGCGATGCTCTTTTCGATCTTGGCCACGCTCAAGCTGTGGCAGATCAATCCTCGGCTGTGGCTCAACTGGTATCTGCAAAGTTGCGCCGAGGCCGGGGGCCAGGTGCCCAACGACATCGAACCGTTCTTGCCCTGGAACCTGAACCAAAACCTGCCGCACGAAACTGGGCCTGACTTCCCCAGAGCAGAAAATCGACACCAGTTGATCCCAGATCCGCGCCTGCCATCCCACCCGCGGCAAACCCTGCTCTTCCCTCGACGAGCAAACGAGGGCAGTGCGCACCCGGAACGGGTTCGGCGGTTGTTTACAAACGAATGATCACAAGTTATAATCCAGCAAGAACTTGCGGCATGCGATTCGTTTCAGCCTGGCGTCGGAGGAGTAGATACGCTTCACGCCCCCTGCCGCTTCCCCTTCCGCCCCGCCCGCTTCTTCGCCCGCCGCAGGCCCTTCTCGCGCAGCCACTCATCGGCCCAATCCCTCTCCGCCCCGCGCAACGGCGGGTCCGGCTCGACCGCGTAGTTCAACGTCCCCTCATAGCCGCCGTTGCGGTAGCACTGCTCGACCAGCGCCTGCAAATCGAGCGGCACGTCGGCGTCGGTCGGCCGCAGCGGTACCTTCACGACAGGCAGCCGTTGCCACAGCGGCATGGGATAGACCTCCGCCATGTCGCGCCTGGTCGTCCGCCGGACGCACGCCATGTAGGACGTGCGGAACTGCTTCTTGAGATGGGCGAGCGGAAATGCCAGGGTGTGCGTGCCGAAGCGATTCAGGTCGATTTCGACCAGATTGGCATCGGATGAGCAGATTTCCTGTTGCTTGCTCAGGTACTGCTGGCGATTGGGCCCGGGCGACTTGTTGCTTGGGCTCAGGAATTCGATGACAGTCACAATAAGACGGTCTTGCCCAAAGTCGATGATTTCGAGATAGGTCTCGGTGACTGGCTCCTGCGCCAGGTCCACGAGGATTGGCTCCCCAGGCGCACGGTGAATTTCCAGTGTCATTTCCACGCCGCGCCGCCATGCATGCTGTTCGACCCATACGTCCGGATAAACCGGGTGGGGGCCAGGATCTCCGGGCATTTCCGACAGCACCCGCTCATTCGCCCGCGCCCGTAAAGAACTGGGGAGCAACCCCTGGATTGCATCGCTAGCGTAGACGACAAGGCCAGCATGAACATCGCGCCAGTGGGCTTCCAGATACGGGTCCATACCGGGGAAAGGACTCGGCATTGGTCGGCCTCAATTTACACATACGCCGTCGGCTGCAAAATCAGCTCCAGCAGCCGGATCACGTCCCGAAACGCCGCGTCGTCCAGCACCGGAGTCGCCCCCACGGTCGGCACCTCCTGCTCCATCTCCACCCAGCTCTTGCAGCCGGCGTAGTGGGCGGCCTCGGGAATCTCGATGGTCTCCGGCATCCGGTAGACACGCACCGGCAGCACGTACAGTCCCGGAGAGCGATACTCGAACCGGGCCTGCACCGTCGCGGCGGACCAAAGGTGCATGCGGTCGATCCGCAAAGCCGTCAGCAGGTTGCGGACGTGGTAGATGCCGTCCACCTCGGCGAAATGCGAGAGCCAGACTTTGCCGGGCGGCGGCCGGTGGGCTGCGGCGGCTTCCAGCAGCGGCCGGGCTTCCGGCTTGAGAGCCTCGGGCTTCTGGTGCAATTCGGTCGGCCAGAGCCAGAAGCGAGTGTGCTCGACGGTGAACTCGCCCCCCTTCTCGGCGATGCCGCCCTTGCGCAGGATCAGCGCTTGGCGCCCCTCCGCCAGCGCCCTGCAAATCGCCGCCCATTCCTTGAAGGCATGTTTCAACATGAGCGGCTCCCTGCAAAGGCCATGACCGCGTGGAATGGGCAATTTGGGCCGGAAACGCACCATCTGCCGCAAGGCTTCTCCTCGCGATGCGGCCGAGCTAACGCCTCCATCATAGAGTCCTACGAATCGATGGGAAATGCCACAGTCCCGGCCCGGCGGGTGCCGATGGAAGAGAGGAGGAAGTCCGGGCGGCAGCGGTCCAGGGGTCGGGGCCGCGCTGCCGGCCTGTACAGGGAGGATCATTGATGGCCGCTCATCTCCCGTGTCTTCTCCGATAACGAGCCCGACGAGGTGGAGCAGCAGGAGCCGACCGTCAACGTCTCCCTCGGCGACCTTCTCCCGCTCATCGCCCTGGCGCACCGCAAGAACTACGTCTGGCTGCAAGACTTCCTCGACGATGAGGTTCGCATCACGCCCGATCTCTACGAGGTGCTGCGGGCGTTTCGCTGCTATCGGCCGTCAGCCTGAGCCAGGACTCCCTGGCGCGCTCTGGCCGCCAGGCGACTGACCGGGCCAAAATCGAAGACCTCTTTTCCCACCGCCACCGCACAGCGGTAGTCGCGCCAGCAACGCCGCCCTAGCACGTCTACTCCGGCTGCATCCGGCGAGAAGGCCGGCAAAACCAGGCGGTCCTCTCGCACCAGGTAACACGGGGCTGCGATCCGCCGGCCCCAGCGCAGGCACGGGTGGAAATGACCCAGCACCAGCCGGCCCGAGGGTAAACGGCCGTCGCCATGCACCACCCGCCAGTCGCCCAGCAGCATGCCGGCGGGACAAAGCGGCAAAGGCGGCTCGGAGCCGGTCAGAGCACGATCGTGATTGCCCGGCACGACCCCTGCCAGCTCCAGGCCATGCTCCCCCAGCCAGCGCAGCAGGTCGGGGACCAGAGCCAGGCCCGCTGCGTCCTCGAACAGATCTCCGGCCACGATCAGGCGGCGCACTCCGTGGCGGGTGGAGAGCGCCGCGAGCGCCGGCAGCAAGTCATCCAGGCCCTGGATGGGGACCGCTTCGCCGCGCCGCCGGCGAGCCTGGTCGTAGCCCAGATGGAGATCGGCCACCACAGCGGTGGCGGTCGGCAGGTGAATGGCGGCCCGCTCCGGAGTCAGCAGCCAGTCGGTGTGGACGAGCATCAGGCGGCCCCCGTCAGGGCGGCGTGCAGCCGGCGCAGGGCCTCGTCCGGCGTCTCGATCAGCTCCGCCGGCCCCGCCTCGACCGGGCCCCAGGCCTGCACAAACGGCGAGGGACCGGCCAGACGCCGGCAACGGATGCCGCGGTTGGCGAGCCCGGCGACATAGCCTTCGGCGGACTGGGCATCGCACACCTCACGGAGCAGCTCGCGCCGGGCCTGGCGAAGCAGCACAAAGGTAGGATCGCCACGACGCACGCGGTCGAACAGGCGGCGTTCACCCCAGTCCCGTCCGCCGACACGCGGGGTTCGGCCCAGGGGGTGGCGCAACAGCATCAGCCCCGTCAGGGCCACGCGCTGGAATCGGGTCCGCAGCGCCGGGCTCTCGGCGAGCGCCTCGTTCAGGTCGGCCGCAAACCGTTCCACGGACAAGAGCTGCCGCCAATCACCGGGTTGCAGCGCGGCTCCCGCTACGGACAACATCCATCCCAGATCGGCGACCAGGGAATGCGAAGCCCGCCCGAAATCCCGAGTCAGACGCAGGACCGCGACCCGCGTCAGCGCGCCATTGCCGGCCCGGTTGAGAGGGGTGTGCAGGTAGTGATCGGTGGCCCCCTGGCGGGAAACGACTTCGACCAGGCAGGCGCCCGTGTCCGGCACCTCACTGGCGGACTCCTGCCGCTCGATATAGTCGGCCAGCGCCGCCGCGGCGTCCGGTCCCAGTCGCTGATCGTCCTGGAGCAGGGAGAGGAGCTCAGCCCGGCCCGAGCGCAACGCCTCGGCCGCCTGAACGCGGAGGAGGTAAAGGCGGCAGGCCAGATCCGCGGAAAGGGGCCGGCCTTCGCTGCCCCAGCGCGGCACGGCCGGCCGGCCGATCACCTCCTGGACCAGCAGCTCCCGGTCGTCGTCACGGCGATACTCCAGGCAGCGTCCATCCAGCAGGAATCGGTCGCCCGCTTGCAGGTGCTCGGCGAAGGGCTCGTCCACCTCGCCGATCGTTTGACGATCCCTCGCCTCGCTTTCCAGGACCACCGGCCGCGCCACCTCGGTGAGAATGGTGCCGATGTTCCGCCGCAGTAACCGGACCGTGCGCTCGTCCACGATCCGGAACGCCGGGCCGTCCCAGGCCAGGCGAGCGGGCAGCCATTGAGAAAAGCACGCGGTCCCCGGTTCGCGCCGACGTCCCGAGAGGTAATCGAGGCAGGCATCGAAGTCATCGCGCGGCAGGTCCCGGTAGGGATGAGCGCGGCCGACGAGGGCAAAGGCCTCCTCCGCTGTCCAGGACCGAGATGCTGCCATGCCTGCCAGCTGCTGACACAGCACATCCAGCGGATGGGAGGGGATGCGGATCGGCTCGTACTGGGCCGACCGGGTCGAGGCGGCCGTCACGGTCGCTTCCAGCAGCTCGCCGGCGCTGGCCGTCAGCACCAGGCCCCGCTTCGCCCGGCCCGGCCCGTGCCCCGATCGGCCGACCCGTTGCAGCAGGCGCACCACGTCGCCCGGCGGATGCACCAGGACAACGGCGTCCACGCGGCCGATGTCGATGCCCAGCTCCAGGCTGGTGCTGCTGACGACGGCGCGGAGATGGCCGTCCTTCAGACCGCTCTCGACCTGCTGTCGCCGCGAGGCCGCCAGGCTGGAGTGATGCACCGCGATGGCCGAATCCCATGCCGGGAACTGCCGCCGCACGCCCAGGAGAGTCGCTCCGCCAGGGCGCGGGTGTTGGTGAAGATCAGCGTGCTGCGTCGGCCCGCCAGCTCGCGCCCACGCGCCGGACCAAGGCAGCCAGGAAACCGGTCCCCTCCGGCAGCGTCTCGACCGTCAGCTCCAGGGGAGCCAGGTCCGGGACCAGGCCCAGTGCACAGGTCCGACCCGTGCCGACCAGGAATCGGGCTGCCTCGGCCGCCGGCGTGCAGGTGGCGGACAGGCCGATACGCTGCAGCTTGCCACCCGCCAGGGATGTCAGTCGTTCCAGGCTGAGGCTCAGGTCACAGCCCCGTTTCTCGCCGGCCAGGGCGTGGACTTCATCGACGACCACCCAGCGGCAGGTTGGCGAATAGCTCGGCCGACCAGGCGTGGCTGAGCAGCACGGCCAGACTCTCGGGCGTGGTCAGCAGGATTTCCGGCGGGTCATGGCGCTGTTCGCGGCGAACCTCGGAGCGGCGTATCGCCGGTCCGAAGGTCAACGCGGACAGGGGCGATCCCTTCGGGCAGGAATGGTCGCAGGCTGGCAATATGAGCGTGGAGGTTCTTGCAAGCGTCATTGCTCAGGGCCTTCAGCGGCGCGACGTAGAGGCAGCGGACGCCGGGGATCTGTGGGCCGGTTAGCAATTCGCCGAGGATGGGCAGGAAGGCGGCCAGCGTCTTGCCGCTGCCGGTCGGCGCACAAGGAGGAGATTCTTACCGGCGGCTAGCGCGGGCCAGGCGAGTCGCTGGGCCGGGGTCGGGGGGCCGATCTCTGGCTCGGCCAGCGGGGCAGCGGCGCCGGCAGGACAGCGAAGGCCGTCGCGGCGGACGCGCGGGTCCAGAGACTCCAGGTAAGGAAGGGCAGTCCATGCCATGGGGGGATTGTAGCGAAGTGGCCATCCGATGAACCTTGGAGGTCACAAAAGCTTTAAGGTCGCAATTTGCGACCTTAAAGCTCGGCCGCGGCCAGCCCAGAAAACATCGCCCCTGCGCCTTCACCGCACAGGGCATGGCTATGCTCACCACCGTGCTGAATAGCCCGCGGGCCATCGAGGCGGCGTACTGATTCTGGCGCTGGCAGTGTCCAGCTGCACCCCAAGCCAGGCACGAACGGGATAACCGGCGGCCAGATTTCCTATTCCGCATCGGAACATTTGCACAGGTAGCATTGCTGCCCTGGCCGGAGTACTATTCCGTCACCCGAAATCTGCTGGAGCACTACGAGGAGTTTACCGAAAAAAGTGATTTTGCAGCTTGTAAAGCCGAAATGGGCCTGGCTAGGATGCCGGCCATTCGGCTATGGCCTTCTTTCTCCGCCTCACATCCTGGCGGGGGCCGTAGCCGCGGCCAAATTGAGGTGCCAGGAGGTACCGAGAAGGCGCAAGCCTTCTGAACTCGGCCCATGCTTCATGTCCTGCAACGACTGCTTTCTACCCCCCCCCGGCGATCTCAAAAGGCGGTGAAACCCCGCACGATTGTACCGCGGGTAGAGGAGACTGGAGCCGCGGCTCTGTGCTCAACGACTCTTTTTCGTGGGTCGGCCCCGCGGGTGGTGGAGCAGGATCGTGGTTCGTCATGGCCAACTGGCAACAGAATGGAAACCCGGCCACAAACGTACCTACCAGTAGCGACGATGTCTCGCTCGATGGGGCCGTTGCAAAGGGGCAGTGCCAGATACCCAATGGACCGAACGGGGACGCACAGTGTGCGTCCATCCAACTCACCAATTCGCCCAGTCTCTCCATCGCTACCGGCGTTGGGCTGAGCGTCAACGGCGGCACCATCGACAGCAAGATGACCTCCGGAACGCTGGAGATCGACTCCGGCGGCCGGCTCTTCATGGGCAGCAACTTTGACTGGACCGGGGGGCGACTTCACTGGAGGTGGGTGGCTTACCGCCCGTGCCCTTTTCGGCAAGCCGGCCACCACGGTCGTCATCAAGGATGGTGCTAAAAACCTGGGCGTTAGCCTGATCGTGGGGGGCGGGCCCGTCGGTTCAGTCCCAGCTATTGCGAGCACCACCGTCCTCATCCCCAGCCTGAACCAGGATTTGACGGTCGGCGCCGGTTGTGGGATAACGATCCAATGGAACGGCATTCTAACGCTCAACCAGTCCAAGGGGAACATCGTCTGCTCCACCGGGGGCACCAACGCTTCCTCGGTCATCAGCAACGCAGGCACCGTCAACTTCAACTCGACTGCCGCTATCACATATGACCTCCCTCTCCTCAACAGTGGTACTCTGAAAGTTAGCGGGGGAACCCTCGAGTTCACCCAGGGCTCTCTCCAGAATTGCTACTCGATCTACCAGGACACCGGTAGTCTTCAACTCTGGGCCGGCGCCACGCTCAAGGCCGATGCCGGGACTGACATCGAGGGGGGACAATTCGCGACCTACCTGCCCGGGCGTGCGGTGCTGGATGGCGACCTGAATGTTCAGGGCGGTACCATGGTGATCGGACAGACCGGCTATGGCCTCCTATCGGTCGGTGGTACGGTCTCCCTGAGTGGCTCCACCACGCTGGACATCAGCATCAACGCTTCGACCAACCAGTTCGATTCGATTTCGGCGTCGGGAAGTGTAACGCTGAGTCCTTCAGCAGAGCTGGAGGTGGTGACCGGCGACGGCCCGGCAACACAGTCGTACGACATCATCTACTCGGTCGCCGGCATTACCCCTGACTTCTCCACAAAGGACTACATCGGCGGCAATTACACTACTGCGGTCGTGAATGACGCCATTGTCGGCGAGGACTATCAGGCTCGACGCCGGTGGTGGCCCCGAAGGTGATCGGGCTGGCGCCGAACAGCGGGCCTGGCACGGTGGCGCGGCCGTGCGAGCAGCGGCACGCGGCCGTGGCGCGGGCAAGCTTGAGGGGCAGTTCGCTCCCGGTAGTCGGGCCAATCTGACCCGGCCCGTCGCGTTTTTTTCCGACGGCAAGGCCATCGCCTTCGAGAGTTACAAGTGCCACTTAGTCATTGGGGACATCCTGAGCGGCCGTAGCACAATAAAGTCGCCTCCAGATATCATACGGACCTACCGTCCGGGATTCCAAATGCTAGCCAGCGGCAAGGTGCTTCGGCTCGAGGCTAACGCAACTGAGTATGCGTTTCGGTGCTACTCCCCTGGGGGAGCGCGGGAGGATACACGTTGGCGACAGCCCCAACCCCACGGGCTGGAGGACTTCGCCATTCAACACTGGGCGGCTTCGCCCGATGGCAAAACCCTGGCCCTGCGTGAAGACTTCGGCCTTGGGCTGTGGAGCTTCGTAACCAGCAGGCGACTTCTCCTCGTGGACACCGGGGGGTATGTTCTCCGAGATCCTCATTTTTTCCGGATGGGAAGACCTTGGCCGAGGGTTTCTGCGGCACTACCTCGATCCTGCTTTGGGACGTGTCACGGATGCGGCTGGACGCCCTCTGGGACGAGTTGGCCGTGAGGGCGGATGCCGAGGTCAAGGACTCTCTAATAGACCTCGCGGGCTCCCCAAAGAGGGCGTATCCTACCTTGGTGCGCCTAAAACGGATGGCGAAGGCGGAGAAGCAGGGCCGCGGCCGCTCATCCCAGGTTGGACGACAATGATTTCGAGGCACGCGAAAGGGCAACCCGGGAGTTGCGCAGCGTGGGCGCAGACGCCGCTTTCGCTCTGGAACTTGTCCTCGAAAAGGACCCTTCCCCGGAGGTGGCGCAAGCGAGTCGAGGCCGTGCTAGCGGCCTGGAAGCCACCGGTACCAAACCCGGTCCAGGTGAACCCAAAGGTACTGAACTCCGAACAGCGGAGTCTCTGGAAACAGGGAAAATGGCCACCAAGCCGCCGGTGCCCTCCGAGAGCCTGGCTCTGAAACGGGCCTTCACGGCACTGGAGAAGATGGGCACGCCAGAAGCCTGGCAGGCGGTCAAGACGCTGTCGGAGACGAGCCCTGAGGGAATACTCGCAAACAGGCCAAGGCTTCCTTGGAGCGATTCGGCAAACCGGCTGTGCCCAATCCATGAACTTGGTTCTATCCTATGCGTGGCGGCGGGCTGGGTGGTGGCAAATGATTCAGCGCAAACAAGAAAGTGGCCCGGACCGCCAAGGGGATGGAACGGCCCGGGCCTGGGGGGAACGATCCCGCCCAATCTCCCGCGGTCAGCGTCTCGGCTTCGGGTCGCTGGCGGCCACGTCGGCTCGCGCTGGTCCGAGTTTCGGGAAGGCGACGGTCACCTCATCGCCGGCTCGCAGCACGATGCGCCGCGTTTCGACCAGGGTCTTGCCGTCGCGGACAACCTCCGCGCGGACATCGTAGAAGTACGCCTGTCCGCGGTCCAGGCGCGGCGTGCTGAAGGTATCGTGATCGGCGGCCGACTTGATCGGCTGATTATCGACGTAGAGCTTGGCATCGGTGGGGAGCTGGACGATCACCTTGGCTCGGTCGGTGGGCAACGCGGTAGTGCCGGGCTTCTTTTCCTCGACCTTGGGCGGCGGGATCTGCTCCGGGGTGGCGGGTCCAGGTCCGTAAGGGTTGTAGCCGGTGCAGCCGAAGGCGCCGCGCAGCCGTAGCAGCCGTGGCAGCCGAAGCAATCGAAGTCGATAGCGCCGTAGCCCCAACCGGCGCCGTGGCCGTGGCCCCAGTGTCCGCCGTAGCAGCCGAAGCTGCCGCCGCAGCCATAGCACGAGCCATAGTAGGAACCGCCGTAGCAGCCCAGGCAGGTGGTGCTGACGCCACCATAGCCCTGCCCGTGGGAGCACGGCCAGCAGGCCGGTGCGCTGCCGCCGGTCGTGAGTGCGGCCATTAAGACGACGCTGTACATGCTGTCACCCTCCGTTGACTTTATCCGGGGAGGCGACGTTCCAACCGCCGCCTTCCATCGTCACCAGGTAATCGTGGGCAGATGCCCAGCCTGGGTACGATAGTAAAAATACGCAGGATGGCCGTCAATGACGAATAGCCCGTCCCGGAAATTGGGAGAAGGGAGGAGGCCCTTACAATCGGAGGAATGGGCGCAACAAGAAAGCCGCTTGCGGCTTCGCACATCGGCGAAGCCGCAAGCGGCTGGGAAAGCCCGGATCTACGACCCGCGGCTAAACATTACACCAGCGCCTTGATCGCCTCGCCGTCGGCCAGCGGGCCGGGGCGGCCGAGATTGTCGCGGATGCGGGTTGCGGGATCGAGGCCCAGACCCTTGTACAGGGTGGCAAAGAGGTCGCCAACGGTGACCTTGTTGTCCTGGATGTCGGTGCCATCGGCGTTGGTGGAGCCGTAAACCTGGCCGCCCTTGATAGCGCCGCCGCCGAGCACGACGGACCAGCAACGGCCCCAGTGATCGCGGCCGGCGCCCTGGTTGATGCGCGGCGTGCGGCCGAACTCGCCCATCCAGACCACCACCGTGTTCTTCCACATGCCGCGGTCCACCAGGTCCTTGACCAGGCCGCCCATGCCCTTGTCGAGGCGGCCACCGTTGCCCATGTTGGTGCCGGTGCCCTTGATGGCGTTGGTGATGTTGGCGTGGTTGTCCCAGCCGCCGAGGTCCACCTCGACGCAGTCTGACGCCCTTCTCGACCAGGCGGCGGGCCAGCAGACAGCCCATGCCGAACTGGTTGCGGTCGCCGCCGTACTCGTCGATGACCTTCTTCGGCTCGCCGCGCACCTCGAAGACCGTGCGGAGCGGCGAAACGGTCAGGTCGAACGCCTTCTTGTAGACATCGGCGTGGGCCTGGCCGGCGGAGCCGAGTTCGCGCAGCTGCTCCTCACGCTTCTTCTCGTCCCCGGACGATTCGGTCTTGCCCACCAGGTGAGGGAACTGGGCCGAGTTGAAGCGGTCTTCAACCATGTAGAAAAGGCGCTGGCGACGACGGACGCGCTCCGTCTGTTCCTGGTCGCGGCCCAGGGCATCCGGCGGCTTGATGTTCTGCGGCGGGGCGCCGGCGTTCTGAACGACGAAGGGGGCGTTGGTCATGCCGAGGAAGCCCGGGCCGATGCGCTGCGCGGTACCGCCGATGCCGATGAAGGCGGGCAGCGCCACTTCCTTCGATCCCAATTGGGAACCAACAATCGCCCCGGCGTGCGGGTACTGGACCACCGGGTTGGGCAACCGGCCGGTGTTCATAAGAGTGGTGCCGCGATCGTGGCTGCCCTCGTTGCTCTGGAGCGAGCGAACGATGGACAGGTTGTTGAACTGCTGGGCCACCGTGGGCAGGACTTCGCTGATCTCGATGCCGCTGACGGCCGTCTTGATCGGCTTGAAGTCGCCGCCGGTCGGCTGTCCGGGCTTGAGGTCCCAGAGGTCCATGTGGCTGGGCCCGCCGCCCATCCACAAAATGATGAGACTCTTGCCTTGCTTCTTCAGGTCCGGGGCAGCCGCCCGCAGTGCCTGAATGAAGGTGCTGGCGCTTCCCGCGAGAGCGGCCATGCCGGCCATGTGTTTCAGGAAGTGCCGCCGATCCAGGCCCATGCGATCACCGCTCGACATATAATCCCCCTTGTGGTCACGCCGTCTCGGCGCCATCTCGGCATCCCAGAGGTCAGTGCGTGTCGTCCAGTTTCGCTCTCGCCGCAAGCCTTGTCAAGGAAAGAGTTTCTCCACGCGGCGGGGAGAGGCAGGTCGTACGCTAATTGAGACGTTGCACATTGCAGAGGAGTTCCCACAGGGCCGAAAAAAATGGCGGGTTCCAAACGACCGCCGCCCAAACGGTGAGCGGTCAGAGCGCCGGTCTGGTGGGCGCAGTTGCCAAAAATCCACAGGGAGCGGCGGAGTCGTTTAATTTAGCATTAAATGACTTCGCGCTCCCGATGTCCTTGGGATTTCGGCACTTGTGCGCCCGTACACCGGTCATTTAACGGGACATGGACACCGGCATCCCCTGCTAAATTAAACGACTTGCTAGGGAGGAAATCGACACGCTCGCGCCGGGAGAAGTGCGGCACGGCAGGTGCCGGCAGACAGACAAGCCGGTGTGAGCGTCGAAATGATTCCGGCGGCACGCTGCCTTCCGTAGTCCCAGGGGTTCGGAAGACTGATGCCAAAGACGGCAGAAAGTGGCGGAGCATCCAGACTGGCCCCTTGACGGGGTTGGAGGGGATGGGTAGAGTGATGACTGATGGGGTTTCGAGAGCGCTAACGTTCCGCGCCTGCTTCGGTTACGGCCGAACGGAACGACTGCGGCGCGCGGAAACTCCGATCTGGTTCCGAAACGGGAAGGGGATCTTCACCGGCGCGGCTCACGGCTCCCTGGGAGTAATGCGGCTGGCGTGGGAACCAGTTTCTCAGGAACGGCCCCTCTTGACTTCTGAGAAGGATAGGCGGCGATGTTAGTACTGTCCAGGAAAAAAAACGAAAGTATCGTCATCAACAACGACATCACCGTAACGGTGGTGGAAATTCGTGGCGACAAGGTGCGCCTCGGCATCGTGGCGCCCAAGGAAGTCCCGGTGCACCGGCAGGAAGTCTTCGACGCCATCCACGGCAAGGACGGCAACGCGCCGGCCCCCGCCACGGTGGTCGTCAGCAAGCCGGTCGACTCCACCGGCCGCGTCTGACAGACGTTGAGGCGTGCTGCCCACACCCCGTTCCCCCCGCCGACTAGCGGCAGGGGGAACGGGGTGTCGTTGTTTGGCGACCCTTCGGCGGGGTGACGCAGCTGCGTTCGCGCGGAGCCCGCAGCGTCAGCGAGGGCGCTCGACCGAAGCCCTCGCTGACGCTGCGGGCTCTGACACGCTGCATTGGTTGCGCTGCATCCAGGCCACATAACGGCCCGCGCAGCGATCGAGGTTTTCCAGGCTGCCGCCGCCGCGGAGGGGCGAGCACATCTCGTAGGTGGCGACGCCGTCGAAGCCACCGTCCACCAGTCCGCGGAAAAAGGCGGCGTAGTCGATGAACCCCTCGCCGAAGGGCACTGCCCGCACCAGGTCCGGTGCAGCGGGCTGATAGTTCACCAGCGCCGGCTGATAGTGGAAGCGGGGCAGGCGGATGTAGTCGGCGTTGGTGGTGATGGCCGTCTGCGGCGCGGCCTGGCGAGCGGCCTCGTACAGGTCCTCGCCGCGCAGCGCCGGCGACCAGGCGTCGAAGCCGAGCTTGCAGTTGGGCCGGTCGATGTCCGCGAGCAGTTCCAGCAGGGCCGTGGTGTGGACGGCCAGGTCGTGGTGATTCTGGATGGCGATGGTGACCCCGTGGGCGGCGGCGCGGTCGCAGCACTCGCGCAGGGCCGCCACGACACGCGGCCAGAGCGTGCCGGCGGCCAGCCCCGGCGACTCGTAGGCCGTAAAGACGCGCACCAGCGTGCACCCCAGCTGGGCGGCTAACCGGGCCAGCGCCTCGACATAGGCGATCTGCATCTCGCCCCAGGGCACCTCGACGGCCTGGCCTCCGGCGAAGTCGGTATACGCGGCCAGCACTTCGCAGCGCACCCCGGTCCGCGCCAGGGCCTCCCGGACCTGTCCGATTTGCTCGGGCGTGGCGTCGAGCGGCGATAGGTGAGGCCGCTTGCCCGCCAGCATCACGCCGCTATAGCCGAGCCGTGCCGCCCGGTCGATGAACTCGCCAAGGCCCAGTGCGGCCTGACCCCAGAAGCCGGCGTAGCCGACGGAGAAGAGCGCGAGACGCATGGAGGGACCTCGCAGGAAGCGGATGGGTCGCCTTTTTGGGGGGGGAAGGAGCCGCCTCGGCCACCTATCCCCCCTCTTTCTCGATCCCATACTTGCGCAATTTCCCCAGCAGCGTGTCTCGGTGAATGCCCAGCAGCTTCGCGGCCTGGGCCTTGTTGCCGCCGGTCTGTTGCAGGGCGCGGCGCATGGCGTCGGCTTCCAACTCCTCCAGGTTCAGGGTGGCCGGGCCGATCGGGGGCTTGGGGCCCTCGGGACCCAGCGGCAGGTCGTCGGCCCCAATGGTGCCGCCGCTGCTCATGGCCACCGCCGTCTCCAGGACCGAGCGCAGGTGGCGGACGTTGCCGGGCCAGGAATAGGCCTCCAGCCGCTTCAGGGCCGCGGCGCTTAGCGTCATGCTCCGGCGGTATTCCACGCACAGCCGGCCCAGGAAATGGGCGGCCAGGGCCGGGATGTCGCTGGCGTGGTCGCGGAGCGGCGGCACCCGGATCGGAATCCGCAGCCGGTAAAACAGGTCCTCGCGGAAGTGGCCGGCTTCCACCTCGTGCTCCAGATCGCGGTTGGTGGCGGCGATGATGCGCACATCGACGCGCCACGTCGGCCGTTCCGCCCACCGGGCGAAACCCCTTGCCGTCCAGCACGCGCAGCAGCTTGGCCTGGCATTCGGGCGACAGCTCGCCGATTTCGTCGAGGAACAGCGTCCCCTCGTCGGCCTGCTCGAACAGGCCGGGGTGGGTGCGGTCGGCACCGCTGAAGGCCCCCTTGACATGGCCGAACAGCTCCGACTCGAGCAGAGTCGGCGAGATGGCGGCGCAGTTGACGGTGACCAGCGGGCCGTCGCGGCGCGGGCTTTCGCGGTGCAGGCCCAGGGCCACCAACTCCTTGCCGACGCCGCTTTCGCCCACGATCAGCACGTTGCCGGGGCCGGGAGCCACGCGGGCTATGCTCTCGCGGAGCTTGGTCATGGCGGGGCTATCGCCGATGATGGCGTCATCGCCGCCGCTGCCGTGGATGCGCAGGCGGGAGTTTTCGGCTTCGAGGTGGCGGCGGGCGCGGAGGAGCTGCAAGCAGTTGCCCAAGAAGCCGGCCAGGGCCTCACAGTAGCGGACCTCGCGCTCGGCGAACGCCTGGCCATTCTTATAAACGTGCAGCGCCCCCAGCGGTCGGCCGTCACCCCCGGGCAGCGGCAGGCAAATGGCGTCGCGCACGGCGAGCAGGCTGTCGGGCGCATCGCGCCCCTCGCCGCCCAGCCAGACCAGTCCGCCCTGTTGCAGCACGCGCTCCGTCAACTGCCGGCTCAGGTGGGCATCGATCTGGGCCTGCCGCGGCAGCACCAGCCGCGGGAGATCGTCCGGATCGAAGCCCAGGTAGCCGGCGATGGAGGCCCCGGTCTGGTTCAGGATGCTGGTCAGCGCCCGGGTGACCAGCGCCTGGGGGGCAATTTCCTTGAGGGCCCCTTTCAGGAAGGCGCACAGGGCGCTCAGCTCGTCGGCATGAAGGATGGTATGGCTGCTCGGCTCGTCGGCCTGTAGCTGCGCCGGGATCTCGACCTCCTTTGGCGTGGCCGAGGCGGCGATGTCGCCTTCGCTTTCGAGCAAAAAGCGGAAGATGGTGTCGCCGATGGCGACCTCGTCGCCGTGCAACAGAGGCGTGGGCCGTTGGAGACGTTCGCCATTGCGGCGGGTGCCGTTGAGGGTGCCGCAGTCGCGCAGCAGCCAGCGGCCCTCCTCGTAAACGATCTCGGCATGCCAACGCGAGGCATGCCGGTCCTGAAGCACCACGCTGTTGTTGCGGTTGCGGCCGAGAGTCGCCACCCGATCCGGTGTCAGGTTGCTGAGGGCAGGGCTGGCATCGCCGGCTTCGAGGGTCAAACGCACAGGCATCGGTCCAGGCTCCGGGGCGGGCCGGTGAGCGGTGCGTTGAGGGTAACGCATGCCTCGCCGCGGAGCAAGCTACTATTCCACCACCACCGATTCCACGGCCCGGGTGGCCAGGTCGAGGACCACGAAGGTCTTGGGATTGGCCCGGTGCAGCGCCGGGATTGATGACGCGCGTCGGACCGGCGCGATGCTCTTCCGCCTGGTGTGTGTGGCCGTAAAAGAGGAAATCGAACGCCTCGCTCACCTCCAGGTCATGCAACAGGCGATGATCGTCGCCGTGCGTGAAGGCGATTTTGACCCCTTCCAGCTCCACGAAGCCGAAATTATCGTGCAGCGTTTCGCCGATGCCGTGGACCGCCTGGCGGATGCTGAGCCGTTCGGTATCGCAGTTGCCGAAAACGAAATGAGCAGTGAAGCCCTGGAATAACCAGACCGTCTCGGAATCGTCGATGTCGCCGCAGTGGATCACGACGTTGATCTTGCGCTCCTGGATGAGGCGGAGCGCCTTTTCCACCGTGGCGTAGCGGCTATGTGTGTCGCTGAGGATGGCGATTTGCATCCGGAGTCTCCGCCCTGCGAAGCCGCAAGCGGCTAGCCGATATCGAGGCGCATGCCCACGTCCTGCTTGTGATAGCCCATCCCTTCGTAAAAGGGAACCAGGCGTTCGTAGCAGCTGAGGATCACCTTGTAGCAGCCGAGTTTGCGGGCTTGATCGGTGGCGTGGCGGACCAGGGCGGTGCCGAGCTTCAGGTGACGGCAATCGGGATGGACGGCCACGTCCTCGATGTGCCCCACCTTGCCTCCGGCATGGATGAATTTCGGCTCGACGACCAACGAGACCGTGCCCATGACACGATCGCCGACGCAGGCGACATAGGTGCGGATGCCGGCGCGGAGGCGGGCGCGGAAGACCTCGGCCGCCGCCTCGAAGGTCAGGTTGACCTCGGCCAGGGCTGCCAACGCTTCGAGAAAGCCGTTCGCCAGGTCCGGCCCGGTCATCTCGCGAATAACGGGTTGCATGTGTCTGTCCTCCGGTTCCGACTGTCTCTTGCTGAAATGTAGCATTCACTGCGCCGGGGGCGCGAAAAACGCCGGCAAGGAGCGCCGCCCGCCGCGCCGGCCGTGGCGGCGATAACCCCAGGCCTTCAGCCGGATCAAGGCGCACGGCCGGCGCAATCCCCGGGCTTCGGGGTCGGCGTGGCAGTAGGCGCGCCAGAAGCAGACCCGATCACGCCCCGTCACACCATCAATCTCCGACGAATGCCACAGCTGCCCCAGGTCTTTCGCCCGCCACCATAGCCCCGTCCACGGATGGTATCCCAGCCGGTGCAGATCGATCAACCGCACCCGGCCGGGCCAGGCCACCACACCGGCGGTGTCCTCGGCGGCGATGTAGAAGTGACAGAGATAAAGATCCTTGTGGAATCGCCGCTGGCGGTGCAAGGCGCCGGTCAGGCGGGCCAGCTCGGCGGCCAGCCCACGCTTCCAGCGGCAGAAGTCGGCCGGAGACTGGCGAGCCGCCGCGGCCGGGATGGCCTCGTGAAGCGGCAGCATGCCAGTCAACTCCCGGACGGCCAGGAAGCTTTGCAGGCGACCCCACGGCCCGATGAATTCGCCGCCCGCCACCACCTCCGGCACCGGGAGCCCCTGCGCCTGGGCCCAGCGCAGGTGGTCCCACTCCTGAAGCGCCGGCGACCAGCCGCTGCCGGGCCGGAGCAGCGCCAGCAGCCCGTGCCGGCGCGGCAACCGATAATGCCGCTTCAGGTACACCGCCAGGGATTGGCCGTTCACTTGCAGGATCAGCCGGCCGATCGACCGCCCCTGCTTGGCGTGCAGACGGTCGGTGACCGGCATGGCCATGATCCGGTCGGTCCAGTGCGGCCCGGCAAATTGCTCCAGTTCCGGGCTGGACGGCACCCGGCGCCACACCGTGGATCAGTCGCCGCCAGAAATTCGCTTCCATGCCTGCCCTTTCGCCGGCCAACTCGGGGCGCAGAATCCTCCCGCGCGGCGGATTCTAATCGAAGAGTCGAGATTGGGGCAACGGGAAGCCTCAGGTGACCTGGGCGCACACCTCGCGGAGGACTTCCTCCTGGTCCCTTTTGAAATAACGGGTGCCCAGGCAATAGAAAAGCCCGCTCAGTGCCATCGCCGGCGTCAGCATCATCAGTCCCCAGAATAGTCCCTGCTTCTCTCCCCCCGCCAGGCCGGTACTTTGGGTCGTATCGGAAACCAGGCCGACCAACCACATCGACGGGATGTCCCCCAGCCAATGCAGAACAAGCAAATTAACGGCAATTGCCGCGGCGCGGATGTTCGGGCGGGTGACGTTGACGAGGATGGTGTTCGATGGCCCGAAGTTGAAAACGCCAAAAGTCAGGGCCGCACCGATGCACGCAAAGATGATCGGGTAGGACTGAACCAGCAGGGCCACCAGAATGAACGGGATTGCGAGGACCATGCCCAGCCCGGACACCCAGAAATAGGCGCCGGGGCTGCGCTTGGATAACCCGTCGGCGAGGAATCCCCCTGTCGCTGTGCCTATCAACGAGGCGAGGGCGAGCACCAGGCCCAGCCAGAGACTCACATCCTTCCGCGCCATGTCGCCGGGCCCGCTTGACAGGTACTTCGTCACCCAGAACTGGAGTCCGCCGAGAGCGAAACTCGTCATTGCCATGCCCAGGGTGTCGAGCACAAATGAACGGTTGCGTGCCAGGGCCCAGTACTCGCTGGGCCGAATCGGAGCGGTGTCGCCCCGTGTAACGTTCCCTTCCTCGACGAGACTCCGTAGCCCCCCGGCGCGGCTCCGGGAGAGCCAGCGCGATCAGGGCCGCGAAAAGACCGGGCAGGCCCACAGCGCGAAAAGCCATGCGCCAGCCGAAGTGCGCTTCCAGCTGCCCGCCAAGGACGAACCCGAGCGAGGCGCCAATAGGAATGGCGAGATAGAACAGCGTCAACACGCGGTTTCGGCGGCTGCGGGTGAAGAAGTCGCCGATGATCCCCGGGGCGAGGACGGCGTAGGCGGCCTCGCCGATCCCGAGGACCGCCCGGGCCGCCAGCATCTGGCCGTAGGTGTCCACCGCGCCGGACAGAAAGGTCGCCAGACTCCAGATTCCGACGCCAGCGGCTACCAGGTATTTGCGTGGCACGCGGTCGCCCAGCCAGCCGACCGGCAGGCTGAAGATCGAGTAGCTCACCAGGAAAACGGAGGCGATGATGCCGGCGGCGTGGTCGCTGTCCGCGAAGCCCAGGTCCTTCTGCACCGGCTCGATCACCGACGCCAGGATGAAACGATCCACATAATTGAGCAGGTTCATCGCCGTCAGCGTGCCCAGGACGACGTACGCCGACCGCGACGGAGTGCCGGCCGCTGACGTGCTGCCCTTCACGTGAAGTCCTTTCCGCTATTCAGGGGGAGCCCGGCCGGGATTGTAACGGGCCCGCCTGCTTGCGTCGGCGCCAATCGCCGGTATCATCCGATTAGGCGCCGCGCCGCCCGCCGGGCGGCGGCTCAACTTCGGACCCTCACCTATGCGCGAACTCCTGGCGGACCTGATGGCGGCACTGGAAGCGCGGCGCGACTGCGTGTACTGTGCCGTCGTCGAGACGCGCGGCTCGACGCCGCAGAAAGCCGGCGCCGCCATGCTCGTCTTCCCCGACGGCAGCCAGCGCGGCACCCTGGGCGGCGGCTGCGTCGAAGCCGAGGTCAAGCAACGCGCCCTGGGCGTCCTGGCGAGCCCCCTGCGTGAAGCGAGCCCCCTGCGTGAGCAGGGGGAGTTCCCTGGCGCAACATCCTGACCTTCTGCCTCGACGACAACTACGGCTGGGACGACGGTCTGATCTGCGGCGGGCGCATGAGCATCCTGGCCGACCCCCTCGGCGGCGCCGGCCGGGCCGATTACTACCGCCGCTACCGCGACCTCATTGACACCGGCGCGGGCTGTACCGAGGCCGTCGTCCTCAACGACGCCCACGGCCTGCCGGCCGGCAGCCGCTACCTGTTCGATGGGGACGGTCGGCTGGCGGCGAGTCTTGCCTCCGGACCGGTCCCCGAGGCGGTGGGGCGCCATCTGAAGCCGCTCCGCGAGCGTCCCGGTCCCGCCACCCGCGACGGCATCGCCTACCTGCCTGTGCTGCCGCGCATCCGGTTGTTGATTGTCGGCGGCGGACACGTCGGGCAAGCGGTCACCCGGCTGGCGGCGGAGGTCGATTTCGATGTGTGGGTCATGGACGATCGGGTCGCCTACGCCAGCCGCGAACGCTTCCCCGCGGCCCAGCGGCTCATCGTGGGAGAAATCGGCCCCACGCTGAAGGACCTCGTCGCCACCGGGCTCGATCCGTCTACTTATGCCCTGATCGTGACGCGCGGGCACAATCACGACGAGGAGGCGCTCTATCACCTGGCTCCGACCGCGGCCGGCTATGTTGGCATGATCGGTAGCAAGCGGAAGATCAAATTGATCTACGAAGACCTGCTGGCGAAGGGAATCGCCCCGGAACTGCTGGCGAAGGTCCACGCGCCGCTCGGTTTCGACATCGGCTCGCAGACGGTGCCGGAAATTGCCATTAGCATTGTCGCCGAGCTGATCGCGCAGCGAAACCGCGGCAACTCGGAGCCGCAGCCGCGGGTGCGTCTATCCCCCCTCTCCCCCGTACTCGGGGGAGAGGGGTTGGGGGTGAGGGGGCCGAATCCGCCAAGGTCAGAACCCCTCACCCCCGACCCCTCTCCCCGGAGTACCGGGGCGAGGGATGGAGACTGAGGTATGATCTTCGCCGTGGTCCCCGCCGCCGGTCACAGCGTGCGCATGGGCCGGCCGAAGCTTGCCCTGCCGCTCGGCGGGTCCACGATCCTCGAACAGGTGGTGGCATCAGTTCGGTCCGCGGGCGTTCAGCACGTCCTGGTCGTTGTGGGTCCCCACGTCCCCGAATTGCGGCCGCTGGCCGAAAAGGCCGGCGCCCACGTCCTGTCCCTCACCGAAGAAACGCCAGACATGCGGGCCACCGTCGAGGTCGGGCTGCGCTGGCTGGACGATCGCTTTCACCCGATGGCGGCAGATCACTGGCTGCTGGTGCCCGCCGATCATCCGACGCTGGATTCGTCCGTCGTGGGGCAGCTGCTGGCAGCACGGATCGAGACAGCCGGCTGTTCGATTTTGGTCCCGACCTTCGACGGTCGCCGGGGCCATCCCACTCTGATCGCCTGGAGCCATGTGGCCGGTATCCGCGCCCTGTTGTCCGGACAGGGGCTCAATGTCTACCTGCGCCGATTCGCGGCCGAGACGCGGGAGGTGGCCGTCGCTTCGCCCGGCATACTCTGCGACCTCGACACGCCGGACGACTATGCCCGCCTGCAACGATCCGTCGACGGCGAATCTCAAACCGGCACCATCCGACTGTTCGTCTATGGCACGCTGATGCGCGGCGGGGTGCGCCATGCCGTTCTGGAGGGACAACGCTTCCTGCGCGAGGCGATCACTCAACCCCGCTATCTGCTCTTTGACCTGGGGGATTATCCCGGGCTGGTCGTGGCAGGGCCGGGAGGACAGGCGGTTTACGGCGAGCTGTACGACGCCGAGCGATCGCTGCTGCCGCGCCTGGATGCCATCGAGGGGGCGCCGAAACTGTACGGGCTGGAGACAGTATCGATCGATGCCGAAACCGATCCTGTTTATGCGTACATCTATCGGCAGGCGCTTGAAGGGCGCTCCCTCTGCGCCGGGGGGCGATGGGTCAACCGCGCGGTTTAGCGGCGGATCGAAGCTCCGCGCGGATCTTTGATCCCCCGCTAAACCGGGGAAACTGGCGACACGACACCTCCAAGTCTGATTGACCGCTCTGCCCGCTTACCGTAGTATCCCGCCCCGCTAGACTCCGGGACCGGGCGGGGACATGGCATGACGTGGCGCAAGGTGGTCGTGCGAGGCCTGGTCTTCACCATCGCCCTGGCCATCGGCGCCGGGGCGGTGGCATACCAGCACTGGACCGACCCCGCCGAGGTCCGCCACCAGCTCCTCGTTCAGCTGACGAACCGGATCCCCGGGGCAACTGTCACGGCCGAGTCGGCCCGGCTGCGGCTGCTGGGCGGCATCGTCGTCAGCGAGCTGCGCATGACCCGCCGCGACGACCCCGACATGCTCACCTTCCTCTACGTACCAACGGCGGTCATTTACCACGACAAGGAACAGCTGCTCGATGCCCGCATCCGCATCCGCAAGATGGAGCTGGAACGGCCGCGTTTCCACATCCTCCGCGAGGAGGACGGACGCTGGAACCTGGCCCGCCTGCTGGCACCTCCCGACCT
Source organism: uncultured Planctomycetota bacterium (assembly GCA_963827935.1). Lineage (GTDB taxonomy): Bacteria > Planctomycetota > Planctomycetia > Gemmatales > Gemmataceae > DATFNV01. The sequence continues at coordinate 106,797 of CAWHCN010000017.1, forward strand.
GGGCGAACGGCTCCCCACCATAATCATCAAGCAAGGAACCATCATCGTTGAGGATCGGCGCGCCCACGGCACTCCGCCGCTGGAACTCAAGGATGTCTGCTTGACGATCATCAACGATCCGGATTTGACGGTTACTTTCGCCGGGTCGGGCGTATCGAGCGTCACCGGACCCGTACAGATCAGCGGCACCTGGCAGCGGGATAGCGGACAAACTTCGCTCACCCTGGACGCAACCGCGGTCCCCATCGGTCCGCCGCTCGTCGAGCGTCTGGCGGGCCTGTGCAGCCAACTGAGCACCCACGCCCAGGACCTGACGGGCAACGGCAGCCTGCACGCCACCTTCGACTATCGTCCCGCCTCGTCCCGGCCGTGGGAACACGACGTCACCTTCACCCTGAAGGCGGGCCGGTTCAGCCACCCCGAGGTCCCGTTCACGGTCGAGGGGATCGCGGCATCGCTCCGCTGTGTGAACGGCCACATCGACCGAATCGAGGCCAGCGGACATGCCGGGCCCACGGGAGTCCGCGCCACGGTCGACGACATCACGCTCCCCCTGGGCTGTGCCGGGCCGGAATCGTGCTGCGTGCTCGAAGACCTGTTCCAGAAGCTGGAACTCACCATCGACAACCTGCCGGTGGACCGAAAGCTGTTCGAGCGGCTGCCCGACAAGCTGCGGGTGTTCAACGAGGATTACTCGCCGTCCGGCCCGCTCAACGCCCGCTTCCTCCTCTGGCACGACGGCACGAAAGGGCTGCGGAAACGCTGGACGCTGAGCCCCAACCGCATGTCGGCCAGCTTCCGTCGTTTCCCCTACCCCGCGGAACGCATCACCGGGAGCCTCGTTTTCACGGTGGGCGGCGGCGAGCCGGACCAGCTTGACGTCGACCTGGTGGGCTATGCCGGCCACGAGCCGTTCGGCGTCAAGGTCGTCTTGAAGGGGACCAAGCCCGATCTCAGTGTGGTCATTGACGTCTGGGGCAAGAATATCCCCCTCGACGAACGGCTGATGAATGCCCTGCCCGACGCTAAACAGAAGACGCTGGCGGCCTCGTTTCATCCGACGGGGCTCTTGGATTTCCACGTACATTCCGACTGGCGGGGCGACAGCGCTCGAACCCGACGGCGGTTGGTACGACACGCGCTACCTCATTGACTTTCACGACACCACGGTGTGCTACGACCCGTTCTACTACCAGCTGGAGAAGGTCAAGGGGACGCTCGACATCCAGCACGATCATTGGGAGTTTCGCAAGTTTCAGGCGTCGCACCACGGCGAGGGCATGTTCTACACCGCGGGACGGTCCCGGCGCGGCGCGGACGGGAAGGAGCACGTCGAGGTGGCCATCGCCGGCCGCGGTGTGAAGCTTGACGCCGACCTGCAAAACGCCCTGCACGAGGACATGCAGCACACCTGGGACACCTTCAAGCCGGAAGGCACCGTCGATTTCGACGGCACGCTCCACCTCCTCCCCGACGAGGCGAAGGATCCGGCTCGCGAGCCGATGCCGGACATCACGCTGACCGTGCTGCCGCGCAACTGCCGGGTGACGCCGCGGTTCTTCGCCTACACACTCTCCGAATTGTGCGGGAAGGTACACTTCGAGAAGGGGGTGGTCGAGCTGGAAAACATCAGCGCGCGCCATGAGGCGTCGGCGGTGCGCATCGATCGGGGGATCGTGCAATTGCGGCCGGGCGGGGGCTTCAAGGCCGACCTGGTGTATCTGCACGGCGATCCGCTGGTGGCGGACCGCGCGTTCCTGACCGCCCTGCCGCCGGCCCTGCAGAAGGGAGTCAGCGCCTTGGCAATCGAGGGCCCGGTGCAAGTGACGACGCGGCTATACATCGACAAACCGCCGGGCAACGAGCAGCCGCACATCTACTGGGACGGCTCGGCCCTGCTGGACAACGTAACTGTCCATGCCGGCGTGAAGCTGGAGCATGTAAGCGGCAGCGTGGCGGTCCGGGGCTGGCACAATGGCCGGCAAATCGATGGCGCCATGGGCAACCTCAATATCCGCGAAATGACCGTCTTCAACCAGCCCATTCGTAACCTGCGCGGCGAAATCCAGGTGACCGAGGAAGAGCCCGACGTCCTGAAATGCCCGGGGCTGATGGCCGACTATTTCGGGGGACAGATTTACGGACCCCTGCGCGTCGAATTCGGGCCCCGCCTGCACTACCGGCTCAACCTGACCGCGGCCCAGGTGGACCTGGACGAGTTCGGCCGGCACAATTTCAACAATCGCGACCTCAATGGGCGGGCAGTAGCCCGCGTCTATCTGGAAGGCGATGGGGCCGAGCTGAGCGGCTTGAAGGGGAACGGCCGAATCGACGTGCCCAGCGGCCGGCTTTACAACCTGCCGCTCCTTCTCGACCTTCTCAAGTTCCTCGGCCTGCGCCTGCCGGACCGCACCGCCTTCGAGGAGGCCCACCTCGTGTTCGACATCGAAGGGGCGCGGGCGCACGTCAAGCAACTGGAGCTGTACGGCAACGCCATCAGCCTGCGCGGCCACGGCGACACCAACATCGACGGCAGCGACCTGGCCTTCATCTTCTACCTCGACTGGGCTCGCCTGGGCCAGGTGCTGCCCGCCGGGGTCCGCGAGATTCCGCGCGAAATCAGCAATCAGCTGTTCCGCATCGAGATGCGCGGCAAGGTCGGCGAGGTGCGCTTCCGCAAGGAGCCGGTGCCCTTGCTCCTGGACCCGCTCCGCAAGGCCTTTATCGGGGACGACGACGAGGCAGCGACCAAGCACTGAGATATTCTCGTTTAGACGCCGCCCTCCGGGCGGCGGCTAAACACCTGGAGGCCCGCGTGTTGTTTAGCATCCTGCACCGCATGATTCTCTGGGAGTTGCTGAAGGTGTTCTTCCTCTCCCTGGTGGCGATCACGGCCATTCTGCTGATGGCGGGGATCGTGGCGGAGGCGTCGCAGCAGGGGCTGGGGCCGATGCAGTTGCTGACCATCATCCCCCTGCTCATCCCCAGCACGTTGCCTTACACTTTGCCAGCCACCACGCTGTTTGCCACCTGCGTGGTGTACGGCCGCTTGGCAGCCGACAACGAAATCCTGGCCATCAAGGCGGCGGGCGTCAACATCCTGAAGGTGGCCTGGCCCGGCCTCTTCCTCGGCCTCATCATCAGCTGCGCCACCATGGGACTCTACTACCGCATCATCCCCTACACCCACTACCTGATGCGCACCATCTTCCTGGACGATGTCAAAGGTCTCCTGTACGGATTGCTCAAGAAGGACAAGTGTCTCGATCATCCCCACCTCGACTTCATCATTCACGTCCGCGACGTGCAGGGCCGCAAGCTGATCGATGCCACCTTCCAGCACCGGTTGAAGGGAGAACGCCACGTCCACGATTTCGTCATCACCGCGCGCGAGGCGGAGCTGGAGGTCGATACCAGGAAGCACAAACTGATTGTCAAGATGTGCGACGGCGAGGTTTCTAACCAGAGCGGGGCGCATGGCGTGTTCCAGTACCGCGAGGAAGAGGTGGACCTGCCCTCCTTCGGCGATTCGCATGTCGCCCGAGCGCGCGATCTAAGCTGGAAACAGCTGTTCCGCCACCGGCAGACGCTGGTCGATATGATCGCCACCAATACCGGCGGGATCGAGGAAACCCAGGAAGAGATGAAGGAGCCCGACGAGGCGGCCCGGCGCGAGAAGCACAAGAAGAACCTGAAGGAGGCGGCCCTCATGTACCGCTTCGGCATTCAGCAGATCGATGCCGAAGTGCAGATGCGCCCGGCCCTCTCGTTCGGCTGCCTTTGCTTCGTGCTGATCGGCTGCCCCGTGGGCATCTGGTTCAGCCGCAGCGATTACCTCAGTGCGTTCATTACCTGCTTTTTGCCGATCGTGTTTGTCTACTATCCGCTCATGCTGTGCGGCACCAACTATGCCAAGCAGGGGAAGTTCGACCCCATGCTGACCGTCTGGGCCGCGGACATCCTGGTCGGCCTGGTCGGCGTGGTCCTGTTTGCCCGGCTGCTGCGCAACTGAGGCGTCCAGGATCACTTCTTGCCACTTGGCGCTGGCTGTCTGGGTGGCACGCCCTGAGGTACTCCGAAGGGCGTGCGGACAGTGCAGCACGCCCTTCGGAGTACCTCAGGGCGTGCCACCCTAGAGCCCGACCAGATTATCCTCGTGTCGTCAACCGACGCATATCAGCCATTTTTTAACATTGGGCGCTGGCCGCGGGCCCCGGCTCTCTGGTAGGATCACCCTGCCGTTGCCGACTCCCCGACCGGAGGGCGCCTCGTGGACCTGTCCAAGCTCGCGACGCTCAAGGCCAAGCTCGCCACCGCCAAGGACTTCGGCGATGTCCTTGGCTACTTCCTCGATCACTTCGGCGAGGATCCGGACTTCCTGAAGCTGGGCCAACCCACCACGGACGACTTCATCGAGCAGGTGCTTGGCCAGGTGGCCGGCCAACTCTTCCAGCGCTCGGTCCTCATTCGCGATCTGCGGCTGATTCGCCTGCCGGAGCACGAGTTCCTGCACGGCGGGTTCCAAGTGCAGGGGAAACTGGGCACGCTGATTTACTTCGAGGACGAGCGCAAGGGGTTGATCGCGATCGCCTGGTCCGAGTCGCCGCCGGAGACGAAATTCGCGCGCTTCCGTGGCAGCCCGGTCCCCAGCAGCTGGCTGCGCTCGAGCAACTAGGCGAGGTGCCACATGGCGATCCAGTTTGCCTGTTCGTGCGGCCGCAAGCTCCAGTCCCAGGATGAGCACGCCGGGCGGGAGGTCAGGTGCCCCGAGTGCGGCGCCCTGCAGACGGTGCCCGCCGCCGACAATGCCGTGCAGGCCGAGGAACCCGCGAAACCAGGGCCCGTGCAGGCCACCAAGCCGCGGCGGGCGGAGGTGGTCGACGAGGAACGCGACGAGGATCGGCCGCGCCGCCGCCCGGACGATGACCAGGACGAGGAACGCCGTCCGCGCCGCTTCTCGCGGGAGGATGACGAGGACGACGATCCACGAATTCGCAGGCCGGCGGGGATGAGCGGCAAGGCGGTGGCTGCCCTGGTGCTGGGGTTGCTGTCGCTCCTCATGTTCTGCCTGTCGGGAATCCCGGCCATTATTCTGGGCTTCATGAGCCTCGGTGATGTTCGGCGCAGCGGTGGGCGTCTGGGTGGCAGCGGGCTGGCCATCGCCGGACTGGTGCTCGGCTCCCTAAGCCTGGTGACCACGCCTGTGCTCGTGTTGATCCCGGCTGTCTTGAACGTACGTAATTCGGCCGCACGCCTGGCATCCCAGAATAACCTGAAGCAAATGTCGCTGGCGATGCTTAACGACGCGGACACCAACCAGGGCCGGATGACCGCCCCGGCGATCTACGACAAGAACGGCAAGCCGCTCCTGAGCTGGCGCGTCGCCATCCTGCCCTACGTTGAGCAAGTGGGCCTGTATCAGCAGTTCAACCTCGACGAGTCCTGGGATAGCCCGCACAATAGCCGGCTGATTCCGCTGATGCCGAAGGTTTACGCCCACCCGTCCGACCCGACGGCCAACGCCGAGGGGCGAACCCACTACCGCGTCTTTACCGGCCCACAGACGCCATTCCCCGATCAGGCGCCGACCGGCGGCGGGAACCGTTCGCAGATGCGCATTCCGGGTTCCTTCCTCGACGGCATGTCGAACACGATCCTGGTCGTCGAGGCCACCGACGCGGTGACCTGGACCAAACCGGACGAACTGCCATACAACCCCGTCAAGCCGCTCCCCTCGCTCGGTCTCGATCCGAAGAAGGGCTTCAACGCGGCGATGGGGGACGGGTCCGTGCGGTTGATCTTGCCCACAGTCAGCGAGCAGACGAAACGGGCGGCGATCACGCCGGCAGGCAATGACTTTTTGGGACAGGACTGGTGAGGTCCGCGAGGATAGCCCCTCACCCGTCGTTGACCTGCTGCCCATTCCGCCGGGCAAAGTCAACGACGGCCTCGGCCTGTTCGTCGGTTTCGACCAAGCCGGGCCGCAGGCGGCGGACCTTGGCGATGGCGTTCTGGGCCGACATTCCGCTGGCCACAAAATAGGCGGCCAGGACCACGCCGGTGCGGCCCAGGCCGGCGCCGCAGTGGACCGCCACGCCCATGCCCTGTTCGTTGGCCCGCTGAATGGCGGTCACGCTGCGCTCGAGCTGCTCCTGCGTCGGGGCCTCCATGTCCTCGACCGGCACGTGCAGGACCATCAAGCCGGCATCGTTGACCCAGTCGCGGCGTGGGGGTTCCTCGGTCAGCGAGATCAGCAGCTCGATCCCCTGCTGGCGCAGCCAGGCCAGGTCGTCGCCATCGCCGGGGCGCGCCATCCCCGCCAGGTGCGGCTTGTCGACCCAGGTGAAGCCGTTCGGTGATGCCATAGTCAGGGAGGTCCCTCAACGTCTCCCCTCGCCCCGGTACTCCGGGGAGAGGGGCCGGGGGTGAGGGGTAGGAACCATATATCTTGGCTTCACCAAGACCCCTCACCCCCGACCCCTCTCCCCGGAGTACCGGGGCGAGGGGGGGAAATGCCTCAATCTCCCCGCAGCGGCTTGTGCCCGAAGCGCAGCACGGAGGTAGTTCGCCTGCTCCCACACCTTCGGCTCGACCTCGAGGAAGGCGATCAGGTTGGCCGTCGAAATCCCGAGCGCCTCCGCCGCTTCGCTGACCCGCGCCTCGCAGGCGTTGAGCACATCGAGCACCACCCCGGCGGCCGGCCAGAAGCGCGGGTCCTTGCGGCCCAGGTCGAGGCGGCCATCGGGGCCACGGGCGGCGCGGTAATCGGGGTGCTCCACCGCCGGCCCCGACACGTCCGCCCGCAGCTTCAGATACAGGGCCTGCCGCATGCGCTTCAGGGCTCGGCGCGGTTTTCGTGCTGCGAGCGGCTCTCTTCGGCGATCACGATCAGCCCGCTCGGCGGATGCCGCAGCCGCACCGCCGAACTGGTCTTGTTGCGCTTCTGTCCACCCGGCCCGCTGGCCCGGTAGGTATCCACCTCGCACTGAGCCAACAGCTGGGCATCGCTGAGCTTCGTCCAGGTGGCACGCGATGGTTGGGGCACGACGTTAGCCCCGGAGGGGCGGCCGTGGTTAGCCAGGGGCTTCAGCCCCTGGGACCAGGCCTATTGTGGGATGTGTAGCCCCGGAGGGGCGGCCGTACCATTCGGCCGCCCCTCCGGGGCTACCAAGAGATATATTTATCCCTGAGCCCAGGGGCTGAAGCCCCTGGCTAACCACGGCCGCCCCTCCGGGGCTACCCCGTGTTCGCCCCACCGCTAACCCGTGAATGCTTCCCGATGCATAATAGCAGCCCAGCTACTCCTCCGCGAACAAATAGCGCAACGGCGCCACATGCCCTCGATATTCCGGAATCACCACGTCCGCCCCGGCCCGGATGAGGCGGTCGCGTTTCCAGACGTTGACGCCGCGGCGAGCGGTCTCGTCGCTGGCCACGGCCACCGCCACCCCGCCGGCCCGCTTGACTTCCTCGATCTCCACAAAGCCGTCGCCGAAGCCCAGCAACTCGTGGCCGCGCAGGCCGTTGTCGTCCAGGATCTTCTCGATGATCATCTTCTTCGAGAAGCTCTCGTGGTTGTCCAGTGCCCCATAAATGCGGTCGCCGAAGTAGGGGGTCAACCCCAGCAGGTCGGCCTCCTGCCGGACGTACTTCAGATCAGTGCCGCTGGCGAGGTAGAGCGTCGCGCCGCGACGAAGGAGGCCGTCCAGGAGAGCGCGACTGCCGGGAACGGTCCACTCGTCGGGCGTGGCCTGGCCGGTCCGGAGGGCGGCCAGGCGCCCCGCGATGCGGCTCATCAACAGGTCGTGGTAGCGATGCTTGTAGGCCAACGGCTCCAAGGGCGTCCCGCCGCGCTGACGCACCTCGTCGGCCAGCTGCATCATCTGGTGGATGGTCTGCCGGCCGTTGAGGCGCATCACGAACTCCTCGACGGCGGCGTGCAATTCGGCCTCGGTTTCGCGCGTGCCGGTCTGGCGGAGCGCGTCCACCATCATCGGGATCATCACCAGCGGCCAACCCTCCCGAATCAGCGACAGCGTGCCGTCGAAGTCGAACAGGACCGAATGGAACCGGCCCCGCGAATGGTCGTGGGTCAGGACTTCGATTTCTTCGGTGACGAACATCGGCGGGTCGTCCAGGGGAGGTCGGGGAAGCGCGGCGGCGCCGCCACAATCGCTATGGCCGTCGCCCTCGGCACCGGACCGTCTCTCGATGGGGCAAAACAGGCAAGATGCGCCTCCGGGCCGGGTCGAACCATCCATTATACTGCGCGGTGTGCGGGTCCTCTCACATCTCCGGAACACCAAGGAGAGTCGCATGCGCGTGGCTGAATTCCTCCAGGAGCGGGCGATCCCGTTCGAGACGCTGCTGCACCCGCCGGCGTTCACGGCCCAGAAGCGGGCCCGGTTCCTGCGCGTGCCGGGCCGCCAAGTGGCCAAGGTGGTGCTACTGCACGGGCCGGACGGCTACATCCTGGCTGTCGTGGCCGCCCCGTGCCGGATCGACACGGAGCGCATGGCGCTGGCCCTGGGCGGACCGGTGCGCGTCGCCGACGATGCCGAGATCGCCGCGGTCTTCCGCGATTGCGAATGGGGCGTCGTCCCGCCCTTCGGCACGCTCTACGGTCTGCCGGTGCTGCTCGACGACGGCATCGCCCCGGAGACGCTGATGGTGTTCGAGACGACGACTCATGCCGAGGCGGTGCGTCTGCTGTGCCGCGATTTCGAGCGCCTGGAATCGGCACGCCGGCTGGCGTTGGCGCGGTGAATCAAGCATAACCACAAAGGACACAAAGAACACGAAGAAGGATGGCCTCATTCTCCTCTTTGTGTCCTTCGTGTCCTTTGTGGTTTTGCTTGAGAAACTCATCTCCCCATCGCCACTTCCTTCGGAACTCCCTTCGAGCCGCGGGGTTTGATCGCCAGCGGGCAATCGCCGCCGCTTGCCAGCGCGGGCTGGCAATGGTAGGGTTGACCAACGCTCGACCGGATCACCGAGGAGTGGCCTCCATGCACCGCACCACGACCGGCTGCCTCCTGACCGCCGCCCTCGTCCTGTTCGGGGCGAATCGAACTGAGGCCGGGCCGAAGGACAAGTTGCCGGCCGACAAAAAGGTGGCCAAGCAGCCGGCCCCCGGGCCGCGCTCGCAGGTCCTCAGTCCCGAGGCCTGGACCAGCGTGCCGGTCGCCCCGGTCAAGTCCGCGGAAATCGATGCCCTCATCCTCAAGGAATTGAAGGCGACAGAGATCACGCCGGCCCCCCTGACCACCGACGAACAATTCCTCCGCCGCGTGACCCTCGACCTGACCGGTGAGCTACCCTTACCGGCCGACGTGACCGAATTCGTCGCCGACAAGAATCCGAACAAGCGGGCGAAGCTGATCGACAAGCTGCTGGCCAGCGACGAGTTTGCGACGCACTGGTCGCGTTACTGGCACGATGTCATCGGGGCGCGGGCGACCAACCAGCAGGCTCGAAGCCCTGGGCCGAGCGTTCGAGAGCTGGATGGCCAAACAGCTCAAGGAGAACAAGAGCTGGGGCGAGATCGCGCGGGCGATGCTGACGGCGACCGGCAAGGTCGAATTCACCGACGACGGCAGCCACGGCGAGCTGTACTTCCTGCTGTCCAAGAATGGTGTGGCCGGCCCCGAGGAACGGGCGGCCGAGACCTCGCGCATCTTCATGGGCATCCAGATTCAGTGCGCCCAGTGCCACGATCATCCCAGCGATGTCTGGAAACGGCAGCAGTTCCACGAGCTGGTCGGCTACTTTGCCCGCGACCGCGAGCGCCCGGTCCGCGATCCCAACGCCGAAACCAAAATGGCGCGGATCATCGGCATCGAGCTGGTTGCTGTGCCCAATGGCGAACACCGCATGCCCAGCAAGACCGACCCCAACCCGCGGCAAGGCACGCCGGTCAATGCCCGCTTCCTCGACGGCAAGGGCCCGCGGCCGGGGCTGGGCGACGTGGAGCGCCGCAAGGCGCTGGCCGACGCCGTGGTTTCCAAGGAAAACCACTGGTTCGCCGGCGCCTACGTCAACCGCATGTGGGGCGAGTTGATGGGGCAATCGTTCTACACCCCGGTGGACGACCTGGGTCCAAAGAAGGAAGCGGTTTTCCCCACCGTCGTCACTCGCCTGGCCGCCGCCTTCCGCGCCACCGACTACGACATGAAGGAAATGTTCCGCACCATCCTGAACACGCAAACCTATCAGCGGCAAATCCGGCTGGGGGAATCGACCGAGCAGCACCTGCACTTCGCGGCGGCCTATCCGACGCGGCTGCGGGCCGATGTGCTCTGGGATGCGCTGACCACCGTCCTGGGGCCGATGGGGCCGCCGGCCGGCTTCGGGCCGCCGCGGCCGATGGGACCGTTCGGTGGGCGCTTCGGCCTGGAAGGGCAGTTCAAGGACGAGTTTAACTTCGATCCGTCGGCCAAGCCGGACGAGGTCGAAAGCAGCATTCAGCAAGCGCTGTTACTGATGAACAATCCGCAGCTCAACCAAAAAATCCAAGCCCGCGGCACCAACCTGCTGGGCCGCATCCTCTCGGCCTATCCCAGCGACGATGACGCTCTGCGGATGGTGTTCCTGCGGGCGCTGGCGCGGAAGCCGACCGATCGCGAGGTTGACCGCTGTCGTGGCTACCTGGCCAAGGCCGGCAGTCGGGCCGAAGGGTTCGAGGACATCCTGTGGGCGCTGATTAACTCGACGGAGTTTCAGACGAAGCGGTAAACACCGGTTAGCCGCGACGCGGAGCGGAGCGATTTCTCCGAGCGCTCCGCTCCGCGTCGCGGCTAACCTTCCGGAGATACCCATGACCCTGCAATCCCTGATGCACGTTCAGACGAGCGGCGCCGGTGTCGTCAGCCGCCGCAGTTTTCTGCGTCGCGTGGCCGCCGGCGGCGCCACCGCGGGTCTCGGCATCCTCGGCTGGAAGGACGCCATCGCCCTGCACGCCGCCGAACTGCGCAAGCAGGGGATGGCTTGTATCCTCCTCTTCATGCGCGGCGGACCGAGCCAGTTCGAGACGTTCGATCCCAAGCCGGGCGGGAAGAATGGCGGACCGACCAAAGCGATCGCCACGGCCGCTAGCGGTATCGAGATCGCCGAGCATTGGCCGCAGACCGCCAAGAGGATGAACGACATCGCCCTGGTCCGCTCCATGAGCAACCGCGAGGGGGAGCACCAGCGGGCCGCCTACCAGCTGCACACCGGCTATGTACCGCTGGGCAGCATCAAGCACCCCACCCTGGGCTCCATCGTGGCCTCGGAAATCGCGCCGCCCGAGTTCGATCTGCCGCATTTCGTCGGCATCGGCAATCGGGTCACCGCCCTCGGCAGCGGGTTCCTTGGCACCAAGTACGCCGCCGTTCATCGTCCAGAATGCCTCGCAGATGCCCGCCAGCGTGGAGCTGCCCGGCGGCATCAACGATCAGCGCTTCAACCGCCGTCTCGACTTGCTGAAGGACCTGGAAAAGGACTTCGCCGACGCCGGCGGCGCCCGCGGGTGGATGAGCATCAAACCGTCTATGCCAGTGCCGCGCAGATGGTGCTGAGCCCGCGGATGAAGGCATTCGACGTTTCGCAGGAGAAGGATGCCGTGCGCGACCGCTATGGCCGCTCGTCCTTCGGCCAGGGGTGCCTGCTGGCCCGCCGCCTGGTCGAGACCGGGGTGACCTTCGTCGAGGTCGAGTCGAACGGCTGGGATACCCACCAGGACAACTTCAAGCGCGTCAAGTCGCTGGCCGACGGCGTCGATCCGGCCCTGGCCGCCCTGGTCGGCGACCTGAAGGAGCGCGGGATGCTGGAGCGGACCTTGGTGATCTGGATGGGCGAATTCGGCCGGACGCCGAAGATCAACCCGAACACCGGCCGCGACCACTTCCCGCGCGCCTTCAACGTGGCCCTGGCCGGCGGCGGCATCAAGGGCGGGCGGGTCATCGGCCGGACCAGCGACGAGGGGACCGAGGTGAAGGAACGCCCGGTGAGCGTGGCCGACCTGTTCTGCACCTTCTGCCAGGCCCTGAAGATCAACCCGCGCAAGGAGAACATCGGCAGTCTGGGCCGGCCGATCAAGCTCGTGGACGGCGGGGCGGCGGTGAAGGAGCTGTTCTAATTACCGTCCGATCCGATCGCTGGCCCCGGTGGACGAGCGTTCGTTTCCAGGGGGGTGTCCGAGGGGGTGCTGAAACGAATGATCACAAGTCCTATTCCAGTATGAAGTTCGGCGATGCGATTCGTTTCAGCCTCCAAAAATCACAGACGAGACCCCGGCGGGGTGACCTGCTGGTCGGTCGGAAGCCGCCCCTCCTTCGGTCCTGCAACCTAATTTCTTGAGCCATTCTTGACTGGTCGGTGGGTTGGGGCGGCGTTTGGCGTCGTGCCTGTCCCGCTGTAGCAATCGCGTTCAAGGTAGTCGCCGTGATAGCGCCGGCCGCGGGAAGAGCCGCAAAATGGCCTGCGCCGGCAGCGCGCGTGCGCCGCGGGCGGGTATAGTTGGGCAGGACATCGGGCGAGCGCCCACCATCAGGACGATGGCGCGGACGTGCGCCCCGGCCTCAGAGAGAAGAAGCCTACGCCATGAAAAAACTGCTGTTAGCCGCGCTCCTGAGCCTGGCCGGGGTCGGCCTGAGCACGGGGAAAGCGTCCGCCTGGCTGTTCCACTGCCGCCACTGCTGCGCCGGCTCCGCCACCATCTGCGTCAAGCCGTACAACGCCTTCAGCCCGAGCGTGTTCGGGTCGATCACGGCGGACGGCTGCTTCCCGATGGCGGTGGTCAATCACGGCCCCGCCTGCGGGGCTCCGGGCTGTGGCATGCCGCCGTACTTCGGCCCGATGGGCTGCGGCATGGAAGGCGCCTGCTGCGGCGGTGGGTTCGCAGGTCCGGTCGGGCCGACCGGCCCTGTCGGCCCCGGGGGCCCGCCCCAGGGTGTCCCGACGATGCTGCCTCCGGGCGCCGGCGTGCCGAACTTCCAGGCCCCGCCCCCCACGCCGATGCCCGTGGGCACGCCGGTCGGGGCCCAGCCGTGGGGTTCGCCGTTGCAGGCCGCCGGCTACTATCCGGGCTACGCCCCGATGCCCTGGATGCAGCCGCAGGGGTATCCCGGTTACTGGTACAACCCAGCCGCCTACGGCCGGTAATGCCGCCGCTGACCTGACAGCCCGACGCGCGAGCGAGGGACGAGAATCCCTCGCTGGCGCTTTGGGCTGCCCGCGTTTCCGACCCGCCCTGCCGGCGGCAATGGGGCAGCCCGACGCGCCAGCGAGGGACGAGAACCTCCTTGCTGGCGCTTCGGGCTGCCCGCGTTTCCGACCCGCCCTGCCGGCGTCAGGGTTGTCGTGCCGAGGGCGGCTCCATGTGCCAGACGTGGAAGGGGTTCTCCCACAGCATGGCGGTGACCAGTCCGCCGGCGGCCAGTCCAAAGGGGACAACGCAGCGCGCGGCAAACGCCGCGGCCACCACGCTCCCCGCGCCAAGCACCGTCAGGCTCAGCAGATAGACGACCCGCCCCCGCTGCACCCACCGGCCAACGGTGCTGGCCCGGACCTGCCAGATGCTCCAGGTCCCGAGGATTACCGCTATCGCCAAGAGCGCCCAGGGCCATTCGTCCAGATCGTACACGCAGCCGTTCCTCCAGGAACCGGGTACCTGACCCCATCCGACCGGGCGTAGGTAGCGGCTCGGGGTCCGGGGGTCAAGCCCGCTGTGGCCCACGTTGGCTTGACAACCCCCCGCGAATCTGGCACAAGCCCTCGCCCGGGATCGGGATGGCAGGCGCAGTCGCGAGACGGGGTGGCGAAGAACATGGCCAGCACAACGGCACCGATGCCTCCGTTCCGGTCGCTCGCGGGCGGGGCCCGACCCCCGCTGGGGCAGCTCTGGCAGGTGCCCACCTTCGTCCTGGGAGCGATCGCCTTCGCCGCCATCTGTGCCATTCATCCTCCGTGGCAGCCGTCGGTCCCATCGGAAGACTCATCCCTGTCGGAGTTGCGCGAGCTGCTCAAGCAGGGCGACATCGACCGCGATCGGGCGTTGTTCCTGGGCGCCCGGGCGGTGCACGCGGCCTCGACGCCGCAGGCCGCCGGGGAGGCCCACCTGCTGCTCGGCACGGCCTACGTGCGGCTGGCGGAGCGGGCCGCCCCCGGCAAGGGGCACGAGGAATGGCGCGAGGCCCGCGGCCAGCTCGAACAGGCCCGGGCCCTGGGCGTCGCCGACCCGGAGCAAGCCCACCTCGACTATCGCCTGGCCAAGGCCTGGGCCCACACCGGCGAGTCGCCGCAAAAGGTCATCGCGGCACTGGCCTCGTCCATCGAGGAGGGAGCGGACGACGATCTCGATGCGCTGGCGGGCTACGGCCTGTTGGCGGATGCCTACCTGAAGCTACCTAAGCCCGATCTGGAGTTAGCCCTCGCCGCCACGGAGAAACAGATCGATCGGCCCATCCTGGCCGCCGAGTTGCTGGCGCCGGCGCGGCTGCGCCGCGGCGAGTTGCTGCTACGGCTGGGCAAGGCCGAGGAGGCACGCGACGTCCTCAAGAATATCGGCGCCAAAGCCCCGCCTGCCCTCCTGGCCCGCGCACGCCGGCTGCGCGTGCAGAGTCTCGAGGCCGACGGCCTCTGGGGCGAAGCCGTCTCGGTCTGGCGCGAAATCAAGGACGAGGGGCCCGCAACGGATCGCGATGCGGTCCTCTATCACCTGGGCCTCTGCCTCCGTAACAGCAGCGAACCGGCCGGCGACGAGGTCCTCCGCGTCTGGGAGGAATGCCTGGCCGACAAGGGCGCGGGCGAAGAAGGGCAGGCCGCCGCCCTGGGCGTGGGCGAACTGCGCCTGCGCCTGGGGCAGGTCGAACCGGCCCTGGCCGCCTTCGAGCGCACCGTCCACGAAGTCAAGCAGCCGGGCGACTGGAACAACACCCTGGTGCCCTTGCCGCGGGCGCGAGAAACCTTCGAGGCGGGGTGCAAGACGGCCCGGACGGCGCGGGCCTTCGAGGCGTCGATGCGTCTGGCGTCGCTGTACGAGCGGCTAGCCCCTCCCGGCCGGGCCGCGGAGTTGCGGGGCGAGACGGCCGAAGGCGGCGCCCGGGCCGCACTAGAGGATGCCCGCAAAGCCGAGGGCGCGACGGCGAAGACGCTCATCGGCCAGGCCGAGGCCTTGTTGCGACAGGCCGGCGAGGCTTTCGACCAGGCCGCCGCCGCACAGAGCGATCCGGTCGAGCAGGCCGAGCGGGCCTGGCGGGCGGGCAACGCCTACCTGGAGGGGCGTGACCCGGCTCACGCCGTCCCCGCCTTCGGACGCTTCCTGACCATCGCGCAGCAGCCGGACATGCTAGCCGCCGAACGCTTCAATACCCGCCTCAACGAGGCCTGGTACAAGCTGGGCCTGGCCTGGCGCGACGCCGGCGACGAGGCGCAGGCCATCAATGCCTTCAAGTCGACCGTGTCCCTGAAGGGGGGAAACCGCTACCTGTATCGTGCCCGGTACGAGCTGGCCATGACCGGCCACGAATACGATCGCAAAACGAACACCTACACCTGGACCGACAAGGCCCGGGACGAGCTGGAGCAGAACCTGCACCTGCTGCGCGAGGCGGCGCCGACCGCGACGACGAGGCGCGTGAAAAGACCCTTTATGCCCTGGCGTTCCTCTACTATGATCGCCGCGATCAGCGCGGCCTGATTTCCCGGGCCATCAACACCCTAGAGGAGGCGCTGCACGAGTTCCCCATGAACCCCAGCGCCATCGGGGCCCGGTACAAGCTGGCCGAGAGCTACCGTCTGCGGGCCGATCAGCGGAACGACAGTTTGAAAGCCGAACGGCCCACCAAGGACACGCTGATTGACAATCAGCAAAAGGTGATGCAAGACCACGAGAAGGCGTACGCCAACTACGTCGAGCTGAGCCCGCGCCTTGGAGGCGATTCAGCCAAGGAGCGAGTACGACGAGGGGCTGCTGGCCTATGCCCTGCGGATGGCCGCCGACGTCCGGTTCTTGGCGGGCGACTACGAGAGGTCCGCCGAGCTGTTCGCGGCCCTGGCCCAGCGGCTGCGCGACCGCCCGAAGCTGGAAGCCGAACGCGCCGCCGCCCTCGCCGGCGCCGCCCGGGCCTACGCCGTCCTGTCCACCAGCTATCCCAATAACGAGCCCGATCGCGACGCCCGCGCCCAGATGGCCCGGCGCAGGGCTCAGCAGGCGCTCCGGGAGATGTACGCCGAATTGCCCAAGCTCGAACCCACCATCCGCAAGGAGTTCGAGGACTACCTCAAGACCTTCGATCCCTCGCTCCGCTAAGGCGAGCGGCAGGAGATAAGCTCCCCTCGCCCGGTGCCGCATGGGACCGTCTGAGCGTTCCCGGGCACGTCTGAATTCTGTTCAACCTGGCGCTTCGTGCTGAATCGTGAAGGCGCATGTCGGTATTTCACAAGGTCTTGCGGCGTGCGCGCCAGGTTGAACAGAAGTCGCGGCGACTTCAGTTCAACTTGGCAGGCGTGCGGCTGTGGCGAGCGGGCTACTCTCTCCTGCCAGTCGCTTAATCAGCGCACATCGCACGGCCCTCCGTCTTCTCCGAGGAAATGCGGTGGACGCAGCAGTGCCCTTCCTGGAACACCACGGGCTCGCAATAGGGCCAGCCGTGAGCGCGCGGCCTCTGCAATTCCTGGTCCCAGGCGTTGGTAACGATGTAGCGCTGCGGGCCGGCGCGGATCTCGGCGAGCAGGGCGGCACGGCGGCTGGGGAAGATCGCCTCGAACGCGGCCGGGAAGAAGCAGCGGCTGGGAGGGCGCAGGTGCAGTTCGTGGTACAGGGGGACGGTGGTGGTGTCGAAGCAGAGGACGTCACGGTCCGCCACCCCCTGGGCCAGCAGATAGTCGGCGGCGGCCGCCAGCTCGCTCCACACCGGCCGCTCTGAGTACAGCCCCAGGCGGTCCTCCAGCGCCGGCGACGGCTGGACACTCCAGCAGCGGCCCCAGAGAGCGAGCCGTGCGGGTTGAAACGCCGGCCCCGCCACCACAGCAACGGCGGCAAAGGCCAGGAAGACGGTCCACGAGAGTGCCGGCCGCGGCCAACGAGCCACCCACCCCGCGATCACGGCGATGGCCAGCATCACGGCTGGCACCAGGTGGTAGGCGAACCCGGACTGCACTAGGTCGGCCTCGGCCAGCCAGCCCAGGTAGCAGGCTCCCAGCAGCGCGGCCTGTCGATCGCGCGGCGCCACCGGCTTGCCGGATGCCCCAGCCCCTTGCATGATCGACAACCCGGCGATCAGCAGGGCCGGCAGGTGCAGCCAACCCCAGACCGGAAAACGGACAATCGGCAACCGGACGCGCTCGGGCCAGGGAGGCGCCTGGTTGGAATACTCCCTGCGAAACTCGGCGACATTCTGCCAGTAGTCGTGCCAGGCTCCATGAGCCACCATCGACCCCTGCCACAGTGCTCCCAACAGCAGGCCGCCGATCAGCAGTCCCAGGGCATCGGGGATCAGCCGGCGCAGTCCACCGGTTCCAGACCGGCGTGAAATCGCGGCCGAGACCAGCCAGGTCAAGAGCCCCGCCAGTACCACCTGCGGCTTGAACAGGCAAGCCGTCCCCCACAGCATCCCCTCAACGACTGACCAGGCCACGGAGCGGCGGGTACCGGCGACCGCGGCCTCGACCGCCCCGCGGCGCAACCACAGCGCGGCGACGGCGGGCAACATCATCCAGATGTCCGGCTGCGCGTGGTTCCATTCGCTCGTGCCCAGGTAGAAGGTGAACAGCACAGCCGCGGTGCCAACACAGGCGGCCCGCCCCAGCCCGGATGCCCTCAGCCAGCGGCACAACAAAACGACGACCGTGGCGACCAGCAAGAGATCAACGGCGCGGATGGCGAGGCGGCTGCCGCCCAGGAGCAACCGCACCAGAGCGAGTGACCAGGCCATGCCGGGTGGCGCTGAGGAAGAGGACCTCCTTCTCCAGCGCCCCGCCGCGCAGCACCACCTGCCCGGAGGCGTCGTAAAAATAGACATCCACCGTCAGCGGCATCGCCAGGTAGAGCGGCACGGCCACGACCAGCAGCGCCGCCAGCGCCAGCCAGGCCGCGACCTCCAGCCCCCGCCCCTGAGGCCGGGGCGACACTTCGACCGACATGGGAGTCCTCCCTGCCACCTCCGTCCGCCAACACGTCAGGGCGCGTGCTTCCGAAAAACCCCGAGCACCGACGTGCCCCAGGGGAACGGGACTGACAGCCCCAGCGGCGTCTCTGCCGCGAAGATCAGGCCAAGCAGCGCGTTGACGGGTCCCACCGGCGAACGATGGATGCGCTCCAGATAGTCACGCACCTGGGGGCTGCTCATGTGGGCCAGGTCCGACCGGCGGAAGCGACTGAGCAGCACTAGCGGGCTCAGAAAGAACTGGAAGTAGCGCGCCGTCAACATCTTCAGGCCGCCCGCGCGGGCTAGCAATAACAGGTCGGATCGCGCATAGCGGTGCTGGTGTCCGACCAGTTCATCGTAGTGACTCCAGAAGAACCGCAGCGCCGGCAAGGTCACGATCAACAACCCGCCCGGAGCCAGCGCCCGGGCGATCTGCCGGACCGCAGCGGGCGCGTCGGGCAGATGTTCGAGGACATCGAGGGCGAAGGCCACGTCCCACCGACTTTCCCAGCCCAGGCGCAGCAGATCGACCTGGTAACGGCGGACCCGATCGCCCACCACCGGGGCGGCCAGGCGCAAGGCGCGGGCCGAGGAGTCGGCCAGGGCCAGCTCGGCGAAGAGGCCCGGCGCCCGCTCGTTGAGATAGCGGATCCAGCCGCCGCAACCGCCGCCCACGTCCACGGCCCGCAATGGCCGCCCCGCCAGTCCGGCCCGAACCAGCGCTCGCCTCAGGGCAGCCAGCAGAAAGCGATGCCGGCCCCGGTACCAGAAATGTCTCGCCTGCATATCCAAGAGCGCGTCAAACGAGGCGGGGTCGTATTCCTCATCACGGTGGGCCACCGCAACCGAGGGGACCCAGATTCCGTCGGCGGACGGCTGGTAGTCCCCATCTTGCGGGGCCATCTCCACGTTCGCGGAATGCCGGCTCGGTGGCCACGGGGTGATCTCCACTCCGGTCAGCTTATCGGCGGCTTGCCTTCGGGCTGGAGGACGGTTCGTTCGACGTACTGCGGCTTGCGATTGACGTTCAGGTGCAGCCGGCCGAGATATTCCCCGATGATTCCCAGCGACAGCAGTTGCACGCCGCCCATGACCAGGATGACGATGATCGTCGAGGCATAGCCGGGAACCGAAATCGCGGAGACGAGATAGAGGACAAGGTAAACCAGCGCCCCGATGAGGCCCACCAGGGCCGTGACCAGTCCGGCCAGCGACACCAGTTGCAGCGGCAGCAGCGAGAAATTGGTGAACAGGTTCAGCGCCAGCACGGTCAGCTTGCCCAGCGAGTAGCCGGAGCGTCCGTCGGTACGCGGCTGGTGCTGCACCTCGACCTGGCCGATGCGCTGCGTGTTCCAGGCCAGCAGGCCGTCGATGAAGGTAAAGTTGAGGTTGTATCCGAAGATACTCTCCAGCAGCGGTCGCCGGATGATGCGAAACGAGGTGACGGTGGCGGCAGAGCGGAACACCAGCCGGTAGAAGGCGTTGACCAGGCCGGAGCTGAGGTTGCGCCAGGCCCTGTGCTTCTTGCTGCCGTAAGTTCCGTAGACCAGGTCGTAGTCGCTGCCGATCATCGCGTTGAGTAGTTTCGGGATTTCCTCGGGCGGATTCTGCAAATCATCGTCCATGGTGACGATGGTGTCTCCTCGCGTATGGCGGAAACCGCACATGAGCGCGTTGTGTTGCCCATAATTGCGCATGAGCTGGACCGCCTTGACACGCTCGGGACGTTGCTTCCGGAGCGTCTCCAGGGTCCGCCAGGAATCGTCCGGGCTGCCGTCTTCGACGAAGACCACCTCGTAGTCCAGCCCCGTGCCGTCGAGGACATCCAGCAGGCGCTGGAATAGCGTCGCCAGGGTCGGCGCCGAGCGGTAGACAGGAATGACGACCGAAAGATCCATGACGAGTCGCACGCTGTTGTGGGAAGCCAGGCGTCAGGGAGTGTGAAGTCCTCCAGGTGGGCCGCCAGCCTGGGGCCAAAAGTGGTAGCTGTGCCGTAGCTCGACCAGGCGGTAGCCACAGCGCTCGTACAGCCGGCAGGCGGCTACATTGTCAGCCTGGGTGACAACGGACACCCTTCTCGCCCCGCGAGCGGCCAGCCAGCCGTGGGCCGCTCCCATTAGCAGGCGGCCCAGTCCGCGAGATCGGGCGGACGCCGCCACGGCGATTAGGCCGATCGTGGCCTGGCCATTTGCTTCCGCCACAGTCACGAAGCCCAGAGGTCGGGTCTCCTCAGCCGCGGCGACCAGCACGCCGTCGGCCAACTCGCGCCGCGTCGAGCGATCGATCCAGAGGGCGTACATGCTGCCAAACCGCTCCGGCGGAATAAGCGGGTCGCGGCGGAAGCGGGAAAACTCGCCCGCAGCGACGGCCAGATCGATGAGGGCCTCCGACGCCGGGCCGCAAGGCCATTCATGGACATACTCTCCCGCGGCCGACTCACCCCCGTCAGCAACTTCACCTGACGCCAACTCTGCCGCATAGGTCGCCCTGCGATCCACCAGTCGGCCACCGTACTCTTTCAACACGGCCGTTGGAATGACGACCTCCGGATCGGCCTGCCAGTAGACCAGGACCACGCCGTCGCGTCGTGCCTGGGCCAGCGCGCCAGCGAGGGCCACCGTGTCGTGGCCGGCATCATTCAGCCGGGCCACCGGCCAGCCGAAATGCGCCGAATCCCACGCGAGTGGCGTCAGCAGTGTGGTGCCGCTAACCAGGTCGTCCCTCAGGCTCACGGCGGCCCCTCCCCCAATACCGAGACCTGGCCCGCGCTCCGAATGGCTAATGCCCGCTGGCCGTCGCGGGCCTGAAGGAACGTCCGGATCGCCTCGACGACCCGTCCCTGGTCCGCCTCCGTCAGACCGTAGTAAAACGGCAAACGCAGCAGTCGCCTGCTCAAATCCTCGGTGATCGGGAGTTGGCCGTCGCTGGAGCCGAACTTCAGTCCCATCGGCGAGGTGTGTAGTGGAACGTAGTGGAAGACCGCCAAAATGCCATTCTGCCTCAGATGAGCCATCAGCGCGTTGCGCGTCGCCTGGTCCGGCAACAGGATGTAGAACATGTGAAAGTTACTGTCGCACTCTTTCGGCACGCTGGGCAAACGCAGCAGCCCATCCACCTCCAGCAGCCGGAGCTGACGCTCGTAGGCGGCATAGATTTCCCGGCGGCGCTCCGTGATCGCGTCCATTAGCTCCAGCTGGGCGTACAGGAACGCCGAGCAGATCTCGCTGGGAACATAGGACGAGCCGACATCGACCCAGGTGTACTTGTCCACGGCCCCGCGGAAGAACTGCTTGCGGTTGGTCCCCTTGTCGCGAATGATCTCGGCCCGGTCGATGAGGGCGGGGTCGTTGATGCACAGGGCGCCGCCCTCGCCGCAGATGTAGTTCTTCGTCTCGTGGAAGCTGTAGGCGCAGACGCCCCCATCGAGCCGAGGGCCTTGCCGTTATAGAATGCATTGACCCCCTGGGCCGCGTCTTCCAGGACCCTGAGGCCGTGCCGCTCCGCCAGGGCCAGGATCCGGTCCATCGCGCATCCGACGCCGGCATAATGCACCGGAAAGATGGCCCGGGTTCGCGGCGTGATCGCCCGCTCGATCGCCTCCTCGTCCAGGTTCAGCGTATCGGGCCGGATGTCCACAAAGACTGGCGTGGCTCCAAGGCGGACGACCGCATTGGCCGTTGAGACAAAGGTGAACGACGGCAGGATGACCTCATCGCCGGGACCGAGGTTGCACAGCATCGCCGCCATTTCCAGGGCTGCCGTGCAAGAAGGCGTCATCAGGACTTTGCGGATGCCGAACCGTTGTTCGAGCAGCTGGCTGCACTGCTGCGTGAAATGCCCATCGCCGGCGATATTGCCGTAGGTCACCGCCTGCGCGATGTAGAACAGCTCCTTGCCGACGATGAACGGCTTGTTGAAGGGGATCGACGGCTGCATGGCTTGGCGTTGACCCGATGGTGGCTTCTTCGTTGGGTGAATCATTGCGCGCCGGTCAGCGTGGGTTATTGTGACAGGCCGCATTCGCCAAGGCAACCGGGCGCGCCGGGAAAGAACGTGGTTGCAAGTGCCGGCGCAGCCGTTAGAATAGACAGTCTCCCGCCGACCGTCGCCCCCCTCCTTGGAGATCCCGCCGTTGAAGCCAGATCCTGCCGTTGCGCCCGCCGAAGCCCAGGCCGTTCGTGATCTTGCCGCCACCTATCAGCAGATGACCGAGCAAATCGGCCGCGTCATCGTCGGCCAGCAGGAAGTGGTCGAGGAACTGCTCATGGCCCTCTTCAGCCGCGGCCATTGCCTGCTCGTCGGCGTGCCGGGCCTGGCCAAGACGCTGCTGGTCAGCACCGTCTCGAAGATCCTGCACCTGTCGTTCAAGCGCATTCAGTTCACGCCCGACCTGATGCCGGCCGACATCACCGGCACCGACATCCTTCAGGACGATCCCGAGACGGGCCGGCGCAAATTCATCTTCCTGGAAGGTCCGATTTTCGCCAACATGATCCTGGCCGACGAGATCAACCGGACTCCGCCGAAGACGCAGGCGGCGCTCCTCGAAGCGATGCAGGAGCACAACGTCACCGCCGGCTCCCACACGTACCATCTGCCCGAGCCGTTCTTCGTGCTGGCCACGCAGAACCCCATCGAACAGGAAGGGACCTATCCGCTCCCCGAAGCGCAGCTCGACCGCTTCATGTTCAACATCATCGTCGGCTACCCGAAGCGCGACGAGGAGCTGGAGATCATGAAGCGGACCACCGCCCTGGCCCGCGCGGAACTGGAGCCGATGCTCAGTGCCGAGCAGCATTCTGCAACTCCAGGATGTGGTACGTCAGGTGATCGTGGCCGACCACGTCTTCGAGTATGCCGCCGACCTGGTGCGGGCGACCCGGCCGCGCGACAAGGGGGTGCCGAAGTTCGTGCCGGAGCTGGTGGCCTGGGGGGCCGGCCCGCGCGCCAGCCAGTACCTGATCCTGGGCGGCAAGGCCCGCGCCATCCTGCACGGACGCCTGCACGTCACCACCGACGACATCCGCGCCGTCGCCTACCCCGTGTTGCGACACCGCATTGTCACCACCTTCAACGCCGATGCGGAGGGCGTAACCACCGACGACATCATCGGCAAGTTGATCAAGGCGATCCCACTGCCGCAGGAAGAGGCGGTGGCGAAGGTGGTGCGGGCGTGATCGCCGCTTGCGGCTTCGCGTTCGGCGTATCAAGGATAAGACGCATCCCTGATACCCCGAGCGCGAAGCCGCAAGCGGCCTGCGGAGATCCCGATGTCGTCACACATCCAGTTCGACCCGACCTCGCTGACCAAGTACGGCCGCCTCGCCCTGGTCGCGCGCAACCTGGTCGAGGGTTTCCTCACCGGGGCGCACAAGAGCCCCTACAAGGGCTTCTCGGTCGAGTTTGCCGAGCACCGCCAGTACTATCCCGGCGACGAAATCCGCCACATCGACTGGCGGGCCTTCGGCAAGACCGATCGCTACTACATCAAGGAGTTCGAGGAGGAAACGAACCTCCGCGCTCACCTGCTCGTCGATGCCTCGGGCAGTATGGCCTTCAAGGGCGCCAACCACAGCAAGTTCGAATACGCCCAATACATCGCCGCCTCGCTGGCCTACCTGATGCTGCACCAGCGCGACGCCGTCGGCCTGGTCACGCATGACACCCGGGTGCGCCAGATTATCAAGCCCAAGGCCAGCTCCAAGCACCTGCTTCATCTGCTGCGCATGCTGGAAGAGACGGCCCCCGGCGGCGAGACGAGCATGGCTCCTCTGTGGCACGACCTGGCCGGCCAGATCAAACGCCGCGGCCTGATCGTCATCCTCTCCGATTGTTTCGATCAGCTCCCAGCGTTGATGCGGGCTTTGCAGCACTTTCGCCACCAGCGCCACGAAATCCTGCTCTTCCACATCCTGGCGCCGGAGGAGATGGAGTTTCCGTTCAAGAAGTGGACCCAGTTCCGCAACCTGGAGGTGGCCGGGCACAAGCTGTTGGTCGATCCGCAGCGCCTGCGGAAGGAATATCTCAAGAACTTCCAGTCGTTCTGCAAGGACCTGCGCGACCAGGCGGGGCAGATGCAGATCGACTACCACCTGCTGCGCACCGACGAGCCTGTCGATCGTGCCCTGGGCCTGTACCTCACGCGGCGGCAGATGCGCCGCTAAACCCCGGATGGTTGACCCATGCCTCTTGTTGGCGTCCTCAACACCTTGATGCTGGCCGGCCTGGCGGGTGTGGCCATCCCCATCCTGATCCACCTGCTCAATCGCCGCCGGTACAACGTCGTCGATTGGGGGGCCATGCAGTTCCTCCAGGTCAGCGAGGCCACGCGCCGCCGCATCATGATCGAGGAACTGCTCCTCATGCTTTTGCGCATGGGGCTCATCGCCATCCTCGTCCTGGCGCTGGCCTCGCCATTCCTCGACAGCCAGGCCTTCGCCCGCTTGGCCGGCGGCGGCGACCGCGATGTGGTGCTGATCTTCGACGGCTCGTACAGCATGGGCTTCAAGGACAAGGGCCCGTCGGCCCACGACGCCGCCAAGGAATGGGCCACCGCGTTTGTCAGCGAACTCGACGCCGGCGACAGCGTGGCGATCCTTCAGGCGAAGCAGCAGGTGGTGCCGGTCCTCGGCACGCCGACTCACGATCTGGAACGTGCTCGTGAACGGATCGCCCATTTGCCGGCACCGGCGGGGGGCTGCGACTGGCCGGCCGCCGTCCAGGCGGCGCAGACGATCCTCGCCAACAATGGCCGCGCCCGCCGCGATGTCATCATCCTCAGTGACAACCAGCGCTTCGGCTGGGCCGACGACACCAGCCTCCTCCGCTGGGAGTTGCTCGCCAACAACCTGCGCGAAAACGCGGACGAAAAGAAGCCGCAAATCTGGGTCGTCAACCTGGCCCCGGATCGCCCCGCCGTGCCGGCCAACTGGTCGCTGGCGCCCGTCCGCGCCAGCCGCGCCGTTGCCTCGGTCGGACAGCAGATCACCTTCCGCACCGCCCTGGAAATCCGCGGCCAGGAAGAATACAGTCCGCCGCATGCCCTCTACGTCGAGGTGGACGGCCATCCCGCCACGAGCGACCTCAAGGCGCCGACCTCGGCCAAGCTGGAGAAGGGGCAGGTGACGCTGTCGTTCCATCACCGCTTCAACACGTCCGGCACACACCTCATCAGCGTCATCGTCGAACCCGATCCGCCTCCCGCCCAGCGCCCCGCCGGCTACGTGGTCAAGGACAACCTGCCCGGCGATAACCGGCAGGAGTTCGCCCTGGAGGTGCTGCCCGCCTTGCCCGTATTGCTGGTGGACGGCGACGACAAGCAAGACCCGAAACAGCGCGGCACCGATTTCCTGCGCGATGCCCTGTCGCCGGCGCGCGACCTGACTCCCGGCGTGCTGGCCCGCGTCGTCCCGATCCAGGAGTTCGCGGCCGACACTCTGAACGCTCCGGTCGGCAAGGAGCCGAATACCCGGCCGCGTGTTTTGATCCTGTCGAACATCGCCAAACTCTCCGAGGCCCAGAAGGAGGCAGTCGCCGGCTTCCTCCAGGGGGGTGGCGGCGTTTTGGTGACGCTCGGCGAACGGGTCGATGCGAAATCCTACAACGACGACCTGTTCCACGGCGGCCAGGGCTGGCTGCCGGCTCGGCTAGAGGACATCGCGGGCGACGAGGCCCACCCCGAGAAGGCCGCCGCACCGCTCGTCTCCAGCCTCTTCCACCCGGCCGTCGAATTGTTCCGCGATGTGCCCGTCGGCGGCCTGAGCGAGGTGCGGTTCCCGCGCTGGTGGAAGGTGACGACGCCCGGCCGCAACACCGGCAGCGTGCCCATCGCCTTGCTCAACAGCACCGACCCGCTGTTCGTCGAGAAGGCGTTCCGGAACGGGCGGGTCATCGTGGCGGCCGTGCCGCTGGACCGCTCGTGGCGCACCAACCTGACCGACCTGCCCGCCTTCGTGCCGCTGGCCCACGAGCTGGTCTACTACCTGGGCGGCGTTCGGGCCGCGGAGCATAACCTCCAGCCCGGCCAGCCGCTCCGCTACCGCCCCGAAAGCGAAGAGGGGATCGACGCCCTGACGCTGCAACCGCCGGAGGGCGACGCCAAGCCGCTGCGTTTCGCCAGCGTGACCGACGGCACCGCCTACCCCGCCCAGTTGCTGCGTCAGCCGACCGGATCGGTCGTGGTGTTCGAGGGGACCCGCGAAACCGGCGTCTACCGGCTGAAGACGCCCGACCAGGTCATCCCCTACGTCGTGCAGCCCGACCCGCGCGAATCGGACCTGACGCCGGCCAGCGACGAAGAACGCGAACGGGTCACGAAGCTGGTGCCCATGACCTATGAGGACGATCGCAACAAGATGCTGAACGAAATGACCCAGGCGACGCAGCGGCACGAGGTGTGGTGGTTGTTGCTGGCGGGGGTGGTGGGGCTGTTGTGTGCGGAAGTGCTGATGACACGGTGGTTGGTGAAGAATCGGTAGGCGAGCGTGATCGGCAGCGCACCGTGGACTGGCGCTTGCCCGCAGCGCGTCTCCCGGCGATAATGGCGATCTGACCGGAAGCGGGCGCGGCGCGGAATGTCTAATGAGACCGCCCAATGCCTCGGGAGCAACGATCGAGATCCCGGGTAGTAACGATCTTCTGGGTGTTGCTGTTCGCCCTTGTCCTGCTGGGGGCGTTATCAATTACCGCGGCGTTCCTCCGTCGGGAGGAGCTGAAGGACTTCTTCGACAACTGGGGCAGCTTCGCCAGTGTCCTTGGTCTGTGGTTAGGATTCATCGCGTTTTGCTTGACAATCCTGACCCTCCTGCTGACAGCCCAGGCCGAGCATGAGGCGGCTAGGAAGGCTGGTGAGGCGGCGGAAAGAGCTGAACAGGCCGTATGGGAGGCACAGCAGAGAACGGTAGCCATGATCGAGCGCCTCGGGATGCAGGTGCTGGAAAACGGCTGTGATGCAGTGGGCCGTTCCGTAAGGCGAACACAGGAATTGGTAGGCGAGGCCACGGTGGCACAGGAGGAAGCTGAATGGCGCCGTCTGTGGAAGGAAGTTGTCAGACAGTGTCGGGAGTGTAGTGAATCGGCGCGCGACCTTCTCGCCATTCCCTACCTAAATCCCAACGAACGGGCATCGCTGTCTCAGCAGGTGAGCGGTCTGGGCCAAATCGCGTCATTCATCGAGCGAAATCGGCTTCCTGCGACGAAAAACGGCAAGTTGATCGATGTGCATGCATCGACGCTAGACAACCTCTTTGGACTCTTGACAGACGTTCGTCACCGTATCCGTCGCCGAGTTTATGAGGTCTCCGATGCCAGCCACCAATAGCCCCAAGACCTACCATGGCTCCCTCACGTTTGGTGGCTTCCTCGAATTGCTCGAGATCGCAACCGAACGAGGTCAGCTCCAGTGGGAGAGCACACCTGACGATGCCGAATTCCGCGCCCCGATCGGCGTCGGGCATGTCTGGTTCGCAAGATACCCGGAAATGCCGCCCGGCGTCTTCTCTCCCGACGCAACCCCGGGACGGTTTACGATCACCTTGAAGAGTAACGATAACACAGTCCTCAAGCGTTTCTACGCGGTGGAGGCCAAAGAAGTCATCGATGCTGCCCATTTTTTCGATGTCGTGCGGCGCAAAGTCCAGCGCCTGGATCACTCCTACGACATCATGCTTAACGACCTGAGGCAGAAAGCGAACCAGTCGCAGTAAGAAGCACGCCGCAACCCGCCCCTGGAATCAATCATGCACCGCTTCACCCTGCCCGGCACCGACAACTCGCTCCTGCTCTCGCCGCGCTGGGGCGAGCTGTCCACGTTCTGGCAGGTCGCCCTGCTGGTGCTGATCATCGGCGTGCCCATCGGGCTAGTCATCCTGCTTTATCGCTACGAAATGCGCCTCATCAAGCCCGGGGCGGCCATCGGGCTGCTGGGATTGCGGCTCATCGTGCTGACGCTCATCCTCTTCCTGCTCGGTTTCCAGCCGGTCTATGCGCGGACGCACACCGAGGAAATCCCCGGCCGCGTCCTCATCGCCGTCGATCGTTCGGACAGCATGGAGGTCAGCGACCCGCAGCGTCCCGCCGTGGAGAAGCTGCGCCTCGCCCTGGCCCTCAAGGTCGCTGGTGACATTTGCCCCGATAATCTCCTGCAAGAGTGGATCAAGCAGTACGACGAGACGGGCGACATCCGCCGCTGGGTGGCGGACAACGAATCGCCGGACGATGCCCAGAAACGCCGGCAGGTCGAGGCCGAACGCCGTGACAAGTTCGCCGCCGTCTGCCGTCGGGTCGATGACCTGACCCGTTCCGAAATCGCCCGCCGCGTCCTGACCGAGGACGGTGCCGGGTTGCTGCCGGCCATCAGCGCGAAACACCGGGTCGAGGTGATCGGCTTCACGCAGGAAGCCTGGGATGTGAAACCGGAGGCGGTGGCCGACCTGTTCAAGCCGGTCCAGGGCGATCAGGGTCGGGCCCCGGGGTCGTCGTTTACCGATGTGCGCCTGCCGCTGGCCCGGGCCCTGGAGCGCTCCGGCGCGGGCGAAGGGAAAGTGCTTGGCGTCGTCCTGCTGACCGACGGGCAACACAACTGGGGACCGTCGCCGGTGAAAAAGGCGATTGAGATGGGTGAGCACAAGCTGCCCATTTACGCCGTGCCGCTGGGCGCTCACCAGGCACCGCCGGACCTGGCGGTGGTTTCGGTCAAGGCACCGCCCGCCGTCTTCAAGGACGTGGATACACAGATCGAGGCCCGCATCAAGGTCAGCGGCGTCAAGGAGCGAAAACAGCTCGTGGTGCAGCTCCTGCGCGACGGCCAGCCGCCGCTCGAAGAGACCATCGATCACGACGGCAGTGACCGCTACCACACCGTCCGCTTCCAGGTGCGCCTCGACAAGGCCGGCACCCAGGCGCTGAGCATCCATGTCCGGCCGTTCGAGGGCGAGAAGCTGCTGGAAAACAACAGCCGCCCGGTCGTCATCAACGTGGCCGACGACCGGGCCAAGGTGCTGCTGGTCGATGGCGAGGCCCGCTGGGAGCAACACTACCTGGCCAACGCCCTGGCCCGCGACCGCTCCATGGAGCCGCAAAGCGTCGTCTTTCAGCAGCCGCGCCTCGGCCTGATCTCCGAGGAAGACCTGCGCAAGGCCCACAACCCGTGGCGAGCCCTGCCCCCGGAGCCGGACGCCCTGTCGGCCTACGACTGCATCATCCTGGGCGATGTGTCGCCCGAGCAACTGCCGATGCAGGAGCGCGTTCGTCTGGAAAAGTATGTCGGCGACCGGGGCGGCACCCTGGTCGTGCTGGCCGGCAAACGCTGGATGCCGCTCGCCTTCGGCGGCATCGATCCGGGAGGCGCGGAGGGCGACCCGCTCTTGCGGCTCCTTCCCATCGAGCATCCCCAAGTGGTCAAGCCGACGCAGGGTTTCCCGATCACGCTGACCTATGAAGGTAAGAACACGGCCTTCCTGCAAATGGAGCCGGAGCCGGACAAGAACGAGGAGCGCTGGGCCGACTTCCCGCGCCACTACTGGGGCATTGTTGGCAAGGTCAAGCCGGGAGGCACGCCGCT
The DNA here is from genome assembly GCA_963827935.1 of uncultured Planctomycetota bacterium. Classification (GTDB taxonomy): domain Bacteria; phylum Planctomycetota; class Planctomycetia; order Gemmatales; family Gemmataceae; genus DATFNV01. Next base: position 136,485 of record CAWHCN010000017.1, read on the forward strand.
GGCCTATGTCACTGACGGCGACGCCCTGGCCGGCAAGAAGGAAGAGGCGGACCGGGCCCGCGAGCGCGGCCTGATCGTGCGACACAATTACGGCTTTGGGCGGGTGCTTTTTGTCGGCATCGACAGCACCTGGCGCTGGCGCTGACCGCGCCGGCGACATCTATCATCACCGTTTCTGGGGCCAGGCCATCCGCTGGGCCGCGTCGGACAAGCCGCTGGTCACCGGCAACGAATTCGTGCGTTTCGGCACCCGCGACGCCGTCTACCGGCATGGGCAGGACGTGGACCTGGTGGTGCGCCTGGCGGAGGAGGCCGGCAACCTTGGCCCCGACGCTCTGGCCGCCGCCCGCGTCCTGCGCCTGAAGGACGGCCCCGACGGCGGGGAGGAATCGGTCGCCCTGGTGCCCCTGGGCCGGCGCGAGGCTCAGCAACGCGTGCTGGAAGGGAAGCTCCGCGACCTGCCGGCGGGACGCTACGCCGTCGAGCTGGTCATCCCCGACTTGGGCGACAAGCTCAACGCGGCCGATGGCCAGGGAAAGAAGCTCCGCGCCACCTTCAGCATCACGCCGCCGGACGGGGAGGAGCTGGTCGAGCTGGCGACCAATTACCCCTTGCTGGAGGAGCTGTCGGCCAAGAGCGGCGGGCAGGTGTTTCTGCCGGAAAACACGGCCGGGCTGGTGGAGGCGCTGACGAAACGGGCGATCACCAAGGAAGACCGGGCCGAGAATCGCCTCTGGCAATGGTGGGTGACGCTGGTGCTGGTGCTGTCGCTGCTGACGGTCGAGTGGGTAGGAAGAAAGGTGGCGGGGCTGCCGTAGGTGAAGGGGTAGCGATTCCCGACCCATTGTCCTTGTCCGTTGCATCGTTGCACGATTGCAGCCAGGCCTTCACCCCTGCATTGCAGTGCAATGCATGCAATGCACTGCAACGATGCAACGATGCAACGATGCAACGATGCAACGATTGCATCGTTGCATGCATTGCACTGCAACGATGCAACGATGCAACGATTGCATCGTTGCACGCATTGCACTGCAACGATGCAACGATGCAACGATGCAACGATGCAACCAAGGAAGTCATCAACATGCGCTACGTCTACTTCACCAAGTCCCTCCAATCCCTGGACATCCCAAAGCTGATCGCCTTCCTCAAGGAAGCCGGCCTCGACGGTGCCGACATGGCGGTGCGGCCCGACTATCCCGTCACGCCCGCCAACGCCGCCGCCGAGCTGCCCAAGGCGGCGCGGGCGTTCAAGGACGCCGGCCTCACCATCGGCCTGGTCAGCACGCCGACGAACCTCAACGACGCGGACGTGGCCGATGCCAAACGGATCTTCGAGGCCTGCGCCAGGCGGCGGTGCCGGCCGTGAAGATCGGCTACTTCCCCTACCAGGGCAAGTTCGACGCCGCCCTCGCCGAGGCCCGGCGGCGCCTGGCCGGCTGGGCCAAGCTGGCCGAGAAGACCGGCGTCAAGGCCTGCTACCACACCCATTCCGGCGCCATGCTCGGCAACAACGCCGCCGGCCTTCGCCTCCTCCTCGCCGACCTCGACCCGCACCACATCGGCGCCTTCCTCGACACCGGCCACCTCGCCGTCAACGGCGGACCCATTCGCATGGAGCTGGACATGGCCCGCCAGTGGCTAGCCCTCGTCTCCATCAAGGACATGCTCTGGGAGAAGAAAAAGGACGTTCGGGTCCCTCAGGTCGTCCCGGCCGGCGATGGCATCGTGCGCTGGGCCGATGTGGCGGCCGGGCTGAAGGACGTGCGCTTCACCGGCACCATCAGCCTGCACGGCGAGTACCAGGCGAAGGACCTGGCCCACCGGCAGGAACTGGCGAAAACGGAACTGGGCTTCTTGAAGAAGTGGTTCGGGGGATGACGGGGCCTGGAGGACGCTCCCGTACGCCCGGTGATGGCCGCCGCCGGTTGTTCCCTGCGCCTGGCGGGGCGTTCCCGACGGCAACCGGATGCTTGCCGACGGTTCACTGCAATCCCACGCAGAACGTTACTCTCCAATCCTTGGCAAACGCGTTGATCGGCTCGGTGCGACTGCTCCGCCAAATAGCCGATTGCTCCGCCAAATGGCGGAGCAGTTTGGCGGAGTAGTTTCTCTTTGTGCGACCAGGACTTAAACGATTGCTCCGCCAAACCGCCACGGTTGGCGCGCGCGTAGGGTGCGAGTGGCGCCACCCACGCCGGTCGGCCGGGAGTATCGCAGGATGCGCATCGTACCATAACAAGAGGCGAGGGAGGGAGACCGGTTGCGCGGTGCGTTTTCCGGCAGGCCCGTTCGCACTTCCGCAGGCCTCGAACCAGTAGCCCCGAACGGGGCGGCGGAGTGTAGCCCCGGGTGGAGCGGAAGCCGCGGAGCGGCTGGAGCGGAACCCGGGGACGAGGACAAGCAACCTTGCTGGCAACCCGCGGAGCGGGTGACGGAGCCAGCGTCCTCATCCTGGCTCCGTCACCCGCTCCGCGGGTTCCGCTGGGACTAGGTCCCTGTGTTCCCCGGGTTCCGCTCCGCCGCTCCGCGGCTGCGCTCCACCCGGGGCTACAGTCCGCCGCCCGCTCTGCGGGCTACCCCGAACCCAGTTCGCACGCCTTTAGGAACGGGAATGGACCCCAACGTCGGAATACCGTTGCTTTAGACCGCGGCGAGCCGTAGGCTCATCGTCGCATCACCGGGCCCACCTCCAACCCCCCGGAGTGCGACCTCCCATGAACCAGGGCGCCGCCACCTCTGCCCCCATCCAGCATGAATTCCTCGGCTGGGATCGCCCGGCCCTCCCCGAGGCGGCCCGGCGACTGGCGGAGCGCTACCGACAAGGGCACGACCTCGATCTCGGGCGGGTCCTCGTGGTCGTCCCCGGCCAGCGAGCCGGCCGGCGGCTCCGAGAATTACTGGCGTACCAGGCCGAGGACGCGGGCCTGCGGCTGACGCCGCCGGAACTGGTCACCGAAGGGACGCTGCCCGAGAAGCTATACACACCCAAGCGGCCGTTTGCCAACGACCTGGTGCAGGACCTGGCCTGGGCCCAGGCCCTGCGCGACCTACCCGCGACGGAGCGCGGCCGTCTCGTGCCTCATCCGCCGGCCGACGGTGAGACCCTGCGCTGGCTGGCCCTCGGGCGAACGCTGCGCCAGCTGCACCGCGAGCTGGCGGCCGACGGCCTCGACTTCACCGCGGTTCCGGCCGCGGGGCCCCGGCTGCGCGAGTTTCACGAACAGGAACGCTGGCAGACGCTGCGGGCCGTGCAGGAGCGCTACCTGGCGATCCTGGACGCGCACCAACTGTGGGACCAGCAGACCGCCCGACTCAAGGCCATCGAGCTGGGCGAGGCCGCGACCGCGTGCGACATCATCCTCTTGGGCATGGTGGACCTGAACAACACGATGCGGCGTTTGCTGGATCGCGTCGCCGGGCGTGTCACGGCCTACATCGTGGCCCCGCCGGAGCTGGCCGAGCGGTTCGATGCCCACGGCTGCCTGCTCCCGGACGCCTGGTGCCAGGCGCCGGTGGAGCTGCGCGACGACCAGCTGCGGCAGGTGGACGATGCCCTGGCCCAGACCGAGGCGGTCACGGCATGGCTGGCCGAGATCAGCGGCCGATTTGCGACCGACCAGGTCGTCATTGGCGTTCCGGACGAAGCGCTGGTGCCGCAACTGCAACGGCAGCTGGGGCAGTGCGATGTTGTCGGCCGCTGGGTCGAGGGTGGACGCATCGGCGACAGCGCGCTTACCGCCTCCTGCACGCCGCCGCCCAGTTTGCCGGGCAGTCCCGCTACGACGACCTGGCGGCCCTGGTCCGCCATCCGGATGTTGAGGACTGGCTGGACGTGTCCGGCTCGCTGTCGGCCGAGCTGGATCAATTCTACAATGCCCATCTGCCAAGTCGTGTTCGCGCCCGCCAGGTCGATGAGAGCTGGACCACACTGAAGCCGGCCCTGATCCAGATCGAGGACTGGCTCCGCGAGGCCGCCGTGGCACATCCTCTGCGAGCCTGGGGCGACGTGTTCTGCCAGATGCTCGACACCGTCTACGGCAAGCGCGAGCTTGACCTCAACAGGCCGGACGACGAGGTGTTCCACCGCGTCCTCGGTCGTCTGTTGGAGGCATGCGAGGACCTGCGGGCGCTCCCCGAAGAACTGGACTGGGCCGCGTTCTCGGCCGCGGAGGCGTTCGCCCTGGTCTTTGAGCCACTGGCCGACCAGGCGCTGCCGCCGCCCGCCGACCCCAACGCCGTGCAACTCCTCGGCTGGCTCGAATTGGCGCTCGACAACGCGCCGGCTCTTGTTGTCACCTCGTTTCAGGAGGGGGTGGTCCCCAAGGCGACGACGGAGGACGCCTTCTTGCCGGATCGCTTGCGTCGCGAACTGGGCCTGGAGCACAACGAACGGCGCTATGCTCGCGATGCCTACGCCACCGCCGTGCTGTGTGCCTCGCGCCAGGAGTTGCGGGTGATTTTCGCCCGCCGCGACACGAAGAACGATCCGGTGCAGCCCAGCCGGCTAAACTTCGCCTGCGACGACGGCCGGCTGGTGGCGCGGGCCGGGCGGTATTTCGACACGCGGCCCAGGCCGACGGCGCCGCGCCGGTTGCTGTTGGCTTCAGCGGATGGAGGCATCCCTGCGACCTCACCCTTCAAGCCGCCCGCTCCGATCCGGCACGGTAAGAGCATGAGTCACATAGCCGTCACCCGGTTCAAGCACTATATCGCTAATCCGTATCGCTATTATCTTCGTTATATTCGCGGGCTGGAGAGTGTGGACGATGCGGCACGCGAGCTGGAGGCCAATGCTTTCGGGAGCTTGCTCCATGATGTGCTCGGCGCTTTCGGGTACGACCCGGATGGGCCCAGGCACAGCGCTCGCGAGAAGGACATCTTTGATTACCTGGCCGAACAGCTGGATGCACTCGCCGGGGCCCGCTACGGGGCGGGCCAGCACCGGCCGGCCATCCGCGTGCAGATCGAGCAGGCCCGGCACCGCCTGCGCGCCTTCGCGCCCTGCCAGGCCCAGCGCGTCCGAGAAGGCTGGCTCATCGCCCATGTGGAACACGACCAGAGTCTCTCCATCCCTTTCCCGGTCGATGGCAAGCCGATCGACCTGGTGGGCCGCATCGACCGCATCGACTTCCACGAAAAGGATCGAAAGATCCTCATTCTCGATTACAAGACGGGCGATCGTGCCAAGGAACCGGGCGCGGCGCATCACGACGGCAAGAAGTGGATCGACCTGCAACTGCCGCTGTACCGCCACCTGTGGCGGGCCACAAAAGTTGACCCGCTCGCCGATTCCACTATCCAATTCGGCTATTTCAACTTGCCCAGGGAGGCGAAGGACACCGCCGTGCTCGTGGCCGACTGGGATCAAGCAAAATTGGCCGAGGCCGACGAGACAGCCCGCAAGGTGGTCCGGGCTCTTCGTGATGAGATCTTCGAGCCAGCCCCGGGCCCGGTGCCTGAGTTCGACGACGGCCTGGGGGCCATCTGCCTGGACAGCGTCTACCGCACCCCCAGCCTGGAGGACGACGAGAATGGGGAGGACCCGGCATGAGCGGGCTGCCCTTTGTCAACCAGGTTATTCGAGCGTCGGCCGGCAGCGGCAAGACGCACCAGCTGACCAATCGCTACCTGGGTCTGCTGGCCAGGGATGTCGCTCCCGAGGCCATGCTGGCGACGACCTTCACCCGCAAGGCCGCCGGCGAAATCCTCGACCGCGTGCTGGAGCGCCTGGCCGGCGCCGGAGCCGACGAGAGCCGCGCCAAGCAGCTGGCCAGCGACATCCACGCGACTCAGGATACCACAGCGTACTTTGTCGATCTGCTTCGCGGCCTGTTGCGGAACCTGCACCGCGTGCGCATCGGCACGCTCGACAGCTTCACCATCTCCCTGGCCCGGAGCTTCAGCCTGGAACTGGGTCTGCCGGCCGGCTGGGCCATCTGCGAGGAAGCGGACGACGCGGCCCTGCGCCGCGCTGCCCTGGAACAGCTGCTGACACAACAGCCTGAAGATGTCGCCAGGCTGTTTCTCCTTCTGAGCAAGGGTGCCATTCGGCGTTCGGTGCAGGAGCAACTGCAAGGCGTGATCGGCCAGCACCACGAAATCTACTGCGAATCGCGGCCGGAGGCCTGGCAGCGGCTGCACGTGCCGCCGGGCGTGGCCGCAGCACAATGGACTACAGCGCTGGAACAGCTCCGGGCGTTCGATTTCAGCAAGTGTGGACACAAGGGATTCTTGACGGCACAAAAAACCGACATCGGCAAGTTCGAGCAGGAGGATTGGGCTGGCTTCCTGAGTGCCGGTTTGGCCGCCAAGGTCGCCGCGGGAGATGTGAAATATCAGAAGAAGCCGATCCCGGACGACGCCCAAGTTCTTTACAGGACCTTGCTGCAGCACGCAATTTCGCAACTGGTAGGCACGCTGGCGGAACAGACCCAGGCCACGTGGGAGTTGCTCGATGGCTTTGATCGTGAATTGCGCCCTCTCCAGCAGAGCAGCGGGGCCCTTCGCTTCCACGATGTCACGCGTTCCCTGGTCGATTCCCGGAGCGGCCACGCCTGGCTGACGGAGACTCTCGCCTTCCGCCTCGACGGTGCCATCGAGCACCTGCTGCTGGACGAATTCCAGGACACCTCGCGGGTGCAGTGGGAAGTCCTGAGGCCGATCGCACAGAGCGCGACCGGGTCAAACGGCTCCTTCTTTGCTGTCGGCAACGTCAAGCAGGCGATTTTTGGCTGGCGCGGCGGCGAGGCGCGGATCTTTGACAGCTTGCGGAACGACCTCGCTCCCCTGAGCGAGGCTCAACTTGATGTGAGCCGGCGTTCCGCCGAACCCATTATCGACGTTGTCAACAAGGTGTTCGGGCACCTGCCCGAAGTTGACCTGGGGAACAAGTGCCGGGCCGGCCTGGACGCCTGGGCCAGCCGATTTGAGAAGCACACCACGGTGAAGGCGGGTGTGCCCGGTTATGTCTGCCTGGCCACGGGGCCGGGCCAGGAAGACGGCCAGAAGCTGGCCGAACAGCGCGGCGGGCACTGTCGGCATGTGGCGGGCAAAATCCGCGAGCTGATCGAGCGGGCCCCGGCGGCCGAGATTGGCATCCTCTGCCGGACCAACAACGGCGTCGCGCACATGATTTATGAACTCCGGCAACTCCGGATTGAGGCCAGTGAGGAGGGCGGCAATCCGCTGGCCGATTCGCCCGCCGTCGAGCTATTGCTGTCGCTGTTCACACTGGCCGATCACCCCGGCCACACGGCCGCCTGGTTTCACCTGCAGAATTCGCCGCTGAAAACGGAAGTGGCTCCGTTTGCCAAGGCCGAGATGTTGGCGATCCATATTCGCCGCGACCTGCTGGCCAACGGCTATGGCCGGGTCGTTTACGATTGGGCGCGGCGGGTGGCGCCGGTTTGCGACCGCCGCGATCTGAGTCGTCTGCAACAGCTGGTGGACATGGCTTACAGCTATCAGCTGCGAAGCACGCTGCGGCCTGACGACTTCGTCCGCTGGGTTCGCCAGCAGCGCGTGGCCGATCCGTCCGGCGCCCGGGTGCGCGTGATGACCGTTCACGCCGCCAAGGGCCTCCAGTTCGATGCGGTGGTACTGCCGGAACTGGATGCGACCCTCGTGGGTCGGGCGCCGCCCTTCGTCGTCGGTCGCGACCCGAAGTCGCTGGCGGTGACCTTCGTCTGCCGCTATGCCAGCGAAGAGGTACGCGCCCTCCTGACCTCGGAGGAGCGCCTGGTCTTCGACGAGACCCGTCAGCAGGCCGTGGAGGAATCGCTGTCGCTCCTCTACGTCGCCATGACGCGCGCCAAGCAGGCCATGTACTTGTACATTCCTGGTCCGAGAAATAGGAAATCGGGAGACGCCTGGTATCGGCTGCTGCTGCAAACGCTCTCTCCCGAAGCCGCATTGACAGAGAACGCCCATCTCTACGAGCACGGCGATCCGAACTGGATGCGGGACCAGTGCCCGCTGCGCCGGCTCCCCCTGCTGCCGTGCCGGGACCCATCGTCTTCCGCCCCGCGGAATCGGAACGCCGCCGCGGGCTGGACCATGTGGCTCCGTCGCGGCGCGAGGGTAAGGCCAAGGTCTCGGTCCACCACCTTTTCCAGCCGTCGCAAGGCACCGGCCTGGCGGCCGGCACCATCTACCACGCCTGGTTCGCCCGCATCGGCTGGCTGGAGGACGGTGTCCCAGGCGATGAAGAGCTGCGAAACATCGCCGAAACGGAACGCCAGCGCCAGACGGCCGCTGCCTGGCCCGATCTCGATCCGTTATTGGTTAAATTCCGCGGCTGGCTGAAGGACCCGCGCATCAGGGGACGTCCTGGAGCGTCCGAAGGAAACGCCACGGCGGCGAATCGAGAAGCTGGAGCTGGAACGGCGGTTCTTCATTTCCGACGGGGGGCACTTCTGGAACGGCAGCTTCGATCGCATCGTCTGGCTGAGCGACGGCCAGCGGACCGTTGCGGCCGACGTGATCGACTTCAAGACCGATGACCTGGCACCCGGGGATCAGGAGGCGCTGGACGCCCGCGTCGAGCACTATCGCCCGCAGCTCGACGCCTATCGCCGGGCCGCGGGCCGGATGGCGGGCCTGGCGCCGGAGCAAATCGCGGCGCGGCTGGTATTCCCCATCGTCGGCGCGGTTGTCTCCGTTTAGCCGCGAGCTTCTGCGAGCGCTCGCAGAAGCTCGCGGCTAAACGACGAGCGCGGTCCGCTCGTCGAACCCATGCATCCGATTGAAGTTCTGCACCGCCACGCCGCTGGCCCCGCGGATCAGGTTGTCCTCGCAGGCCAGCACCACGACGCGGTCGCGCACTACGCGCACCGCCAGGTCGAGGAAGTTCGTGCCCGTCGTGTGCTTCGTCGCCGGCAGATGATCGACGACGCGCACGAATGGTGCCTGGCGGAAGTACTCGCGATACTGCTCGACCAGCTGGCCCTGGGTCATCGGGCGATGCGGCTGGGCGTAGATGGTGCTGAAGATGCCGCGATCCATTGGGGCCAGATGGGGCGTGAAGATCACCTCGACCGGCTGGCCGGCCACGTCGCTCAGCACCTGCTCGATCTCCGGCGTATGGCGATGCTGGCCGACGGCGTAGGCCGAGAAGCTTTCGTTGCACTCCGGGAAATGATGCGCCAGCTTCGGCGTGCGTCCCGCCCCGGAAACACCACTTGTGCTATCCACGATGATCGACTTGAGGTCGATGGCGCAGTCCGGCGGCCAGGGGGGCCAGGCCGAGGATGGCGGTCTGCGGATAGCAGCCAGGATTGGCCACCAGCTGGGCCGTCGCGATGTCGGCGCCGTAAATCTCCGGCAGGCCATACACCGCCTGGGCCAGGTGGGCCAGGTCGTCGTGGCTCTCGCCGTACCACTGGGCATAGACATTCGGGTCGCGCAGGCGGTAGTCGGCACTCAGATCGATCACGCGCAGCCCGCGGGTCAACAGCGCCGGCAGGGTGTCCATGCTGGCGCCGTGCGGCAAGCAGCCAAAGACGCACTGTACGCCACGGGCCGCCAGGCGGTCGGGATCGAGCGACTCGCAGCGGAGCGAGGTGCGACCTGTAAGTACGGGGTGCAGGTCGGCCACCAGCGGCGTGTCATCCTGCCGCGACGTGACCGCCACCACCTCCACCTGCGGATGCCGCAACAGAATCTTCAGCAGCTCGACGGCCGTGTAACCCGAACCGCCGAGGATGGCAACTTTGATCATGGGAAGGACAAAGGACAAAGGACAAAGGACAAAGGACGAAGGACAAAGTACAAAGGATTGCGTGGCGCCGCTGGGGTCCGTTTGGTCCTTTGTACTTTGTCCTTCGGCCTTTGTCATGCTCACCATCCACGCCGCTGCTCCCGACATCCGCGCCGGCCGCCTGTCGCCGGTCGATCTTCTCGAAACCTGCCTGGAGCGGATCGACCGGTACGAGGAACGGATTCGGGCCTGGGTGCTGGTGGACCGCGAGGGGGCCCGGGCCGAGGCGCGGCGGCTGACCGACGAATTGAAGCGCGGCCAGTACCGCGGGCCGTTGCACGGCATCCCGATTGGGATCAAGGACATCTTCGATGTCTTCGACTGGCCGACCGCCGCCGGCTTCGCGCCTGTGGGCCAACAGCATCGCCCGCCAGGACGCGACGGTGGTGCGCAAGTTGCGCGAGGCAGGGGCTGTTTTCGTCGGCAAGACGGTGACCACGCAATATGCCAGCTTCGACCCGCCGGTGACCCGCAACCCGTGGAATCCGGAACGGACGCCGGGCGGATCGAGCAGCGGCAGCGCGGCGGCCGTGGCGATAGGGATGTGCCTGGGGGCGCTGGGATCGCAGACGGGCGGGTCGATCACGCGGCCGGCATCGTACTGCGGCGTGGCAGGGTGCAAGCCGCCATTCGGCACGGTCAGCTGCCGGGGGGTTGTGCCGCTCGCACATTCGATGGACCACCCCGGTCCAATCGCCCGTTGTGTCCGTGACCTGGCCATCCTACTCCAAACCATCGCCGGGTACGATTGGAACACCGGGCGTGTATTGGTGCCGGACTTGATCGCAGCGCTCAACCAAGTCATCAAGGTTCCCCGCCTGGGGCGATTGCGGGGCCTGTTCGAGGATCGGGCCGAGCCACCTGTACGGCGGATGATGGCGGACGTGGTGAGCGCGCTCAGGGAGCGTGGGTGCGAGGTTGTTGATGTGGCGCTGCCGGCGGGTTTTTCAGACGTGATCGCCCGGCACCGCACGATCATGGCGGTGGAGGGGGCACAGTTCCACCAAGAGCGATTGCGCAAACACCCGGAGGACTACGGGCCGAACATCACGAGGCTCCTTGAGGAGGGAGTCGCCTGCGCGGCACCCGAATACGCGCGAGCCAAGGAGCACCAGAAGCAGCTTCGTACCGAAATGTCCGCAGTCCTGCGCCAATGCGATGTCTTGCTCTGCCCGGCAACGACTGGTCCAGCGCCTGACAAAAGTACGACCGGCGACCCTGCTTTCAATTCGCCGTGGAGCTACACCGGCCTTCCAACCATTCTCGTTTCCCGTGGGGCTCTCCGACGATGGCCTGCCGCTCGCGATTCAACTCGTGGGTGAACAGTGGAATGAGTGCAAGCTGTTCCAGGCCGCGCTGTGGTGCGAAAACGTGTTCGCTGGCCGGCTGCCGGAGCCGCCCCAGTAATATGGCTTGGACGAGCCGGAAGCGTAAGCGACGGTTGGGTCTATCCGTCGCTAACGCTTCCGGCTCGGCCTGTTCCCGCCAGCTCAGTCATCCGGTTTTTCGTCCGGCCCCAGATTCTGCGGTGGTCCGCCGGGGCCGCGCATCCCGGGCGGCTTCGCCGCCGGGATTCCCTGCTGCATTTTGGGGTTGGCGGGTAGCGTCTTCTCCTGCTTCACGGGCAGGTCCTTCCACCAGTGTACGGCCGCAAAGGACCCGCCATAGACCACGCCCAGCGTCAGGAACACCAACAGGAAGCGCAGCCAGGCCCGCAGCGGCAACAGCGAAAAGATCAGGCAGAATAGCACCACGCCAACGCCGGAGCCGACGCCGACCCAGACGCGGTCGTCGAAGTCGAGCGCCACCGCCTTGTCCAGCTGGAGGAAGGTGAACCCGACCGTCCACAACCAGGGCAGGGCCGCGCCCAGGAAGGAGAGCAGGAGCAACGGCAGCATGAGGTACCAGGGCGTGCGCCGCTTCCCTTTTTTCTTGGGCAGATCGTCTTCCAGCTCAAGTTCCTCGGCGTCCTCCTCGTCGTCAGCGCGAGTGGCGGGCCTCCTTTTGGCTGGGCGCTCGTCGTCGTCCGCACGTCGCACCGGACTCACCTCGGCCGGCTCATCGTCGAGCAGGGCGGCCTTTTTTCGGGGCCGGGGGCGATCCTCCTCGTCGTCGTCGAGCGCCAGGGCCGGCTGCCGGGCGGGCGCCACCAGGGCGGCCTCGTCGTCCGGCGCGGCGGGATGGTGCGGCGGCGAGAGCACCTGGGCCGCACTGGATTTGAAGACGGCCCCGCAGGCCGGACACTTGACGGCCCGGCCCACCACGCTCTCGGGAATCTTCAGACGCTTCCGGCACTGGTCGCAGGAGATGAATACGGACATGGCAGGCGCCACCTTTTCGGCACGACGGGGCGGATGGGGTCGAGGACGGAATGGTGGGGATTGTAGCGCGCCCGGCACGGGCGGTAAAGCGCAAACCGTTGTGTTTGCGCAGCTCCGCCCAGGTTGCCCATGTTGCCAGCTGAAAATGCCCAGTTGCCGGACCCCGGTGCGGCCGTCATCCCTTCAGCTTCACAAATTTCGCGAACGACTCCGCCACCTTGCCTTCCTTCACATCGCCGGGATGCACCAGGATGCCGTAGCGCAGCTTCAGATGCTCGCCCTTGGGCAGCTTGACCAGGTCGGTCTGTCCCCTGGTGGCGGGAAAGCCGGCTTTGGAGCGGCCGAACGGGTTGGCGGCCATCAGCCCGTAGCCGCGGCTATGCCACGCCGCCGGCTTGTTCGACGGATCGTCGAATATGGCAATGCCGGCCACCTTACCGTCGATGGTCCCGGAGTAGTCGCACCAGGCGGAGCGATAGCCCCAGCACTCCTTCTCGAAGGTCTTGCCGTCGGCGTTGGTCAGGTGCCCGTGACCATGCTTCTCGTCCTTCTTGGACGCCGTCTCGCGGATCTCGTCATTCACGCGAACGCCCATGCTCCCCTCCTTGGTGTCGCCGAAGCTGATCGGCACCACGCTGGCCAGCAGGTCGATGTCGAGGATAAAGAGCCGCGAATCGCCCAGGGTATGGAGCGTGATGGCTCGCTTTTCGTCAAGGATTTTGACGCCGTCGGCGGTGCGCCATTCGTTCCTGGTGAGCACGGTGGCGTGGTCTTTCGAGTTGGCGGGTTCGCCGACGTGGACGCAGACAATGCGGCCATGCCCCGCCGTCTCAGACCAGAAGTCCACCCCCTCGATGCCCTTGATCTTTTGCTTGAGTTCCATCCCCTCGGGGATGACATCGCCGTGGCAAAACCAGGCGGATTTCTGGTGCGGGTGGTCGGTGCTGTCGCCGGCTGCCGGCTTTTCCATCGGCCAGGCGCGGGTGATGGCCAGCCCGTTGGCGGAGGTCAGCGGCCAGAAATAGGGCTTGGCCACCGAGTCGCCGATGTGATAGCGCGTCACCACTTCATTGCCGACGCGAAACTCGAGGACATCCTTTTTGGCCTCGATGACGACGCCGGGGGCGTCGGCGGCAGCAGCCGGAAAGGCGACGGCCAGCAGAGCGGCCAGTGCGGGAAAGTAGCGGCGCAGCATGGAGAGACTCCTGGTCGATGGCGCCAGCAATCGGCGCTCCGGGCTTGTGGCTTGACACCTGGAGCGACTATAACGGGTATTCTTCCTGTGGTCCACCATTGGGGCGCCGGGCTTCGCAGACCCGCCCCGGTCCTCGCAGAAGGAGTGATGCCATCATGTTTCGGTGCCTGGTGCCCTGCGTGGCCTTGTTCGGGCTGGTCGCCCTGCCGGGGTCGGCCCGTCCCGCCGACGTCAAGAAGCCGGCCGCCCCCGGGTTCGTCCTGCGCGTGCAGTCCCTCGATGACCTGATGCACAACTTCCGCTACCTGGCCGGCCTGGTCGGCCGCGAGGAGGAAGCCAAGCAGTTCGAAGGCATGCTCAAGGCCCGGGCCGGCGGGCCGCAGGGGCTCGAGGGGATCGACGCCAAACGCCCGATGGCCGTCTACGGCCTGTTTGACAAAGGCGGCATCGAAAACAGCAGCGCCGTCGCCTTGATTCCCATTGCCGACGAAAAGGCCTTCCTCGCCCTGATCGAAAACCTCGGCGCCAAGGCAGAAAAGGGAAAGGACGGCCTCTACACGGTCACCCACGAGAACCTGCCGACGCCGGTCTACTTCCGCTTTGCCCACAAGCACGCCTACGCCACGGCCCAGAATAAGGAGGCCATCGACAAGGACAAGCTGTTGCTCCCCGCCGCGGTACTGCCGGCCGGCAAGGAGGCCCTCTTCTCGGCCACCCTGCGCATCGACCAGATTCCGGAGCAGGTCCGCGATCTGGCCATCTCGCAGGTTGAGGCCTTCGTCGAGACTCAAAAGGACCAGAACAAGGAGAACGAGGGCAAGGCGGAACACGCCGCCAAGGTCGAAAACCTGGAGCTGATCAAACGGGCCGTCACCGGCATCCTCAAGGACGGCCGCGAAGTCGCATTGCGCTTCGACGTGGATGAAAAGAACAAGGAGCTGGCCCTCGAACTGGGCCTGGGCGGCAAGGAAGATTCCATCCTGGCCCGTTACATCGCCCAGCTCGCCAAGCACAAGAGCGTTGTCGCCGGCCTGATCGGCAAAGAGTCGGTGATGAACCTGGTCGTGAACTGGCCGCACGAGGACAAAGTGGCGGTTGCCGTGGTGGAGGCTTCTCAAGGAACAACTGAAGAAGGAGATCGAAGGAGAATCCGACAACGTAAAGAAATCCCAAAAGGAACGGGTGTTCAAGGCCCTGGAGCCGGCCCTCAAGCTGACCGATTCCGACCTGGCGCTCGACTTCCGCGGCCCGTACAAGGATGGGCGCTACACCCTGGTCGGCGGGCTTAAGGTGGCGGACGGGGCCGTCCTGGAGAAGGCGCTGCGCAACGCCCTGAAGGAGCTGCCGGCCGAGGTGCGGAGCCAGATCAAGGTGGATGTCGAGAAGGCCGGCGACGTGGCCATCCATCGCATCGACCTGAAGGCGCCCGACGCCGAATTCCAGAAGACCTTCGGCGATGGGCCGGCCTACCTGGCTGTCCGCTCCGACGCCGTCTTCCTCACGCTGGGCCAGAACGCCCTGCCCGCCCTCAAGGAGGCCCTTAAGGTCGAGCCGACGGTGGCCAGGCCGATCCAGTTCGAGCTGTCGGTCCGCCGCATCGCGGACGCCCTGGCCGGCGAGAAGCCGGAAGCCCCCAAGGCCGCCGCCAAGGCCTTCGGCAAGGACCCGGACAGCGACAAGATCCGCCTGGTCCTGGAGGCGGGCAAGGAGCTGAAGCTCCGCATCGTCATGAAAACGCCGGTGCTGACCTTCTTCCACCTCCTGGAGCCGGGGGCCGAGAATTGACATGGGCTTTGCCCTGGTCCATTCCCAACCGCGGTGCGAGCGAGGTCATATAGCCCCGGAGGGGCGGCCGTGGTTAGCCAGGGGCTTCAGCCCCTGGAACATCGGCAAAAAACGAGTCCTCGGTAGCCCCGGAGGGGCGTCCGTCCCTTACGGCCGTCCCCCCGGGGCTACCCATCCAACAATTTGGCGCATTTCCAGGGGCTGAAGCCCCTGGCTAACGGCGGCCGCCCCTCCGGGGCTACGCCCGAAACGACGATTTTTGGCGGCCAAGAACGGGAATGGCCTAGCTGTTCCCCTCGCGGGAGAGGGGTCGGTGGGGCGGCCCAACTCGCACAAAGAACCGAAAGCGGTTGAGGTGTCTCGCGGTACTGCCCTATAATGGCAGCACGCCCCAGGGAGACGCCGATGGCCACCGTCCACGAGCCGAAGTCCCCCGCGTCCGCCAAGCACGATGCCTTTGTGCAGGCCCAGCTCGATCGGGCCCGGCGGCGCATCCGGGTGCTCGACGTGTCGTCGGCCCTGCTTTTCTTCCTCGCCGGCACCTTGGTTTACACGCTGGTCCTCGGTTTGCTGGATCGCAAGTTCGACCTCTCGCCTACGGTGCGGCAGGCGGCCTTCGCCGGTTACGCCGTTGGAGCAATCGTCTTTCTGCTCGCCGCCGTCCTCGTGCCCCTGTGCCGGCGCATCAATCCGTATTTCGCCGCGCGAGCGGTGGAGGGGGTCGTCCCCGGCGCCAAGAACAGCCTGGTGAACTGGCTGGACCTGCACGAGGAGACACTGCCGCTGGCGATTCGGGCCTCGCTTAGCCAGCGGGCCGCGCGCGACCTGGGCAAGGCCGACCTCGAACAGGCGATCAGCGGGCGGCGGGCGGTCTGGCTCACCGCCCTGACCGCCCTCTTCGCCTTCATCCTGTTCGGCGTCTTTATCTCCTCCGGCAGCGGCGGCTTCGGCACGCTGCTGGCACGCACCTACGCCCCGTTCGGTACCGGCGCCACGGTCACGCGGACCCGCCTGCTGCTGGAGCGGCCGGCCAACGGCGAGGCCATCCTCGGCGTCGGCCAACCCTTCGAGGTTGCCGTCCGCGTCGAGGGGCGCGTCCCCGACTCCGACAAGCCCGATGCCTTGAAGCTCCTCTACCGCTATCGCGACGGCGAGCCCTACGAAGAACAGCTGCTGGAGCCGGAGAACGGCGATGTCTGGATGACCGTGCTGCCCCCTTCGCGGATCTTCAATGGCTTCTGGTACAAGGTCGCTGGCGGCGACGATGCGACACCGGAGTTCCACGTCACCGTCCGCAGCACCCCCCTGGTCGAGCGCTTCGAGGTGACCTATCACCACCGCGCTTACACCGGCTGGGCCGACAACCATAGCCGCGACGCCAACTTGCAGGACCTGCGCGGCACCGAAGTCGAACTGGTCATCCACACCAATCGGCCCGTCAAGGAGGGTCGGCTGGACGTGGAAACGCGCGACGGCAAGAAGCCGGTGCTGGCCGAGTTGGTGCCGGACGATCCCCGGGCCCTCCGCGCCCGGCTGGTCCTCGACCAGGATGGACAGTATCGCGTCTGGTTTCAGACGACCGACAACGACACCAGCGTGGCGGCCACCACCTACAGCATCAAGGCGATCGCCGACTTGCCGCCAAAGGTCGAATTGACGAAGCCGGCCGCGGACATCACCTTGCCGGCCAACGGCACGCTCCAGCTCCAGGGGACGGCCAGTGACGACATCGGCGTGAAGGAGCTGACCTTGCGCCTGCGGCTGGCCGATGGCCCGGAGTTGGCACCCCGTCCCTACCGCCCCGAAAAATCGTTCCGCCTGGCCGACGGCGGCTATCCCAAGATGCTCGACTACCGCGACTTTGTCGCGCTCGATCAGCTCAAGGATGGCCAGGACAAGCCGTTCCCGTTGGTCAAGGGGATGGTTCTGGAATACTGGCTGGCGGCGGCCGACGCCTGCGATTTCCCGCCGTCAGGCCCCAACCGGGCCGAGAGCAAGCACTACAAGGCGACCATCGCCGAGCCGACGCCCGACAAGCAAAAGGAACAGAAGGAACGCGACCAGGCCGCCGCCGAGCAGAAGAAGCACGATCAGCAGCAAGACGAAAAGCTCAAGCACGAAGAGCAGAAGCGTCAGGAAGAGGCCAAGGACAAGGCGGCGAAGGAGAAGTCGGAGAACGGGGACAAGGGCGATCCAAAACAAGGGACACAGCCCGACCAGCCGAAGAACGACGGCGACAAGAGCCTGGAAGAGAAGGCGGAGCAAGCCCGGGAGGCCCAGAAGAAGAAACAGGTAGAAGAGAAGCGCCAGGCCGACAAGGCCGGGGCGAAGGGCCCGCAGGACGGCAAGGGCGACAAGAAGGGCGATCCGCCCGGCAACGACCAGGCCCCGCGCGGGGATGCCAAGCCGGAAGGACAGAAGGGCGAGTGCAAGGAATGCAACGGCAAAGGCCAGGGCGCCAACTCGAACAGCCAGCAGCCGGGCAACGGCACCGGTAAGTCCGAGGGGACGCCCCATCAGGACGCCAAGCCCGGCGACGGCAAGGGGCAAGGCCAGGGCGATCAACAGGGCACCGCCTCGAACAAACCGGACGGGCCGCCCAAGCCGGACAAGGGTGAAAAGAAGGGCGGCGGCCAGGGCGAGTCGAGTCAGAACGCCGCGGCACCCAAGGAGCACGGCAACGGTCCTCACGGCGAGCAGGGCGAGGCCAAGGCGAAGGGAGCCGGTCAGGAGACCGCGGGCGGCGCCAACGACAAGGCCGCCGGCAAGGGCGATCAGCCGTCCCTGACGAAAGGGTCGCCTAAGCCCGGCGATGCGGCCGGAGAACCCAAGGGGGGCCCCAAGGGTGAGGGGCAGGCCAAGGGCGGTCCGCCCGCCGAGGCCAAGAAGGGTGGTCCCGACAACAATGGCGGCCCTGGCGTCGCCAAGGACGATCCAAAGACCCACAGCCTGTCGTCGGAACTTCAGAAGCGTGCGGGCGATGTCCGTCAGGGGACCGAGAAGGAAAGTGCCGAGGCCCAGGAATGGCTGGAAAAGCTGGCCCACAACGCCAGCGACAAGGACGTGCGCGACCTGGCCGGCAAGATCCTGGACGAGGCGCGGCAGGATCGGTCGTCCGCCCCCGCCCTGCCCAAGGGCCCGCCGCGCGACGGTCTGAAGGATGGCCAGCCGTGCGAGTGCAAGGGGGGCGGCGACGGCCAGCCGACCGCCGCGGCCAAGGGCGGCGGCAAGGACAGCGGCGCCGGCAAGCCACAAGGCCAATCGGACACAACCGTGGGCATCGGCCGAAACGGCGGGCAGGGGCGCAGCGGTGGCGTCACGCCGCTGACACCAGCCCAGCAGGCGCTGCTGGAGCATTTGCAGGCCGACGAGGCCAACCGCTCCCCGGGCGACCCGGCCCACCGCCAGCGCGCCGGGGTTCTCCAGATCGATCCGAAGCTGGACAAGGACATCCTCAAGGACTTGAAGATGACCCCGGAGGAGTGGAACGCTTTCCGCCGGGCCTATGCCGAGAAGCTGCGCCGCGAGGGGGAGATACTTCCGGCCAGCCAGGGCGAGACCATCGGTTCGCAGGGTGCCCGCGAGGTCAAGACGGAGAAAACCGATCCGCGCGGGGACAAAACCGGCCTGGGCCAAGTGCCCCCCGAGTTCCGCGAGGCGTTCCGGGATTACACCCGCCGGCAGGGCGAGAAGAAGTGACGTTTAGCAGAGAACTCGCTGCCGCGTGCCACCGCAGCCCCTGAAACATGGCTCGATAGAGTGGTCCTCCCCGATCGATCCGCGCCGACGGAAGCCTGCGCCCATGAAGATCCACTCCCTCCATCCCTGGACCCTCAGTCTGCCGGAGGCGACCGCCTTGCAGCGGGAGTTGGCCATCCGGGTGAGGGCGCGGCGGCTGGCCCGCTGCCGCCTGATCGCCGGCGCCGACATTTCCTACAACCGCTTCTCCCCGACGATGTATGCCGCCGTCGTCGTCCTGCGCATGGACGACCTTAGCATCGTCGAGGTGCGCGGCGCGGTGGCCGAGGCGACCTTCCGCTATCAGCCCGGCTACCTGTCGTTCCGCGAAGCGCCGGCCCTGCTCGCGGCGTTTGCCCGCGTGACCTCGAAGCTGGACGCGGTCATGCTGGATGGCCAGGGGAGGGCGCACCCGCGCCGGCTGGGCCTGGCCTCGCACGTGGGCCTGTGGCTCCGGAAACCGACCGTCGGCTGTGCCAAGAGCCGCCTGATCGGCCAGTCCGACGACTTGCCGACTGCCATCGGCTCGAGCGTGCCGCTCCTGCACCGGGACGAACAGCTCGGCGCGGTGGTGCGGACGAAGACCGGGGTGAAGCCGCTCTACGTCTCCCCGGGACACCTCATCGACATCGCCGGCTCGGTGGATCTGGTGCTGCGGAGCTGCCGCGGTTACCGCCTTCCGGAACCGACGCGACAGGCGCACCTTCACGTCAATGCACTGCGCCGGGGCGAGATCAAGCCAGGCTGAAGGGGCGGCCCTTTGCTCAGGCTCATCCGTGATAGGCCGGGCGTTTCTGCACACATCCGAATTATGTTCAAGATGGCGCTTTGGGTGGACATGTGAAGGCGCATGTCGTTATCTGACAAGTAATTGCGGCACGCGCTCCATCTTGCATATAATTCCTGGCGAATTTAGTTGGACAGCGCCACTTTCCTTGTTGCAATGGCGGAAGTCCAACATTGAGAACAGTATAGCCGATCAGGTCGGCGATTGGGGGATGCACGATTTGATCCGATCGACATCGATGCCCAAGGATCGCAGTTGAGCCATGCGCGTTTTCACGTGAGAGCGCTGGGCCTGCGCATTGCGACGCTGGTAATACTGCTGCTTGGCTAACTCTCGTTGGAAGCGTGCCGCTTTTGTCAGTCGCCCCTGTGCTGTCTCTAACCAGGTGTTCATGGCTCGTCGCACTTGTTCTGTCGTCAGGTGTTCCAGCGGGTCGTCGTGCGTCGTTGCGGCGTCGAACTGCTGACGCATGCGGGCGCAAAACAGGTGGGTCAGTTGCGTCAGGTAACAGTGCCGGTGCAAGCAACGCCAGCCGCGAACTTCGTAATGGTCCAAGCCCAGTTCCTCTTTGGCCTGGCGAAAGCAGCTTTCCACCGACCAACGCCCAAAGGCCACACGCAGTAACCGCCGTAGCGAGATGCCACGCTCCCCGGGCACACGATTGGATAGGAAGTATTTCACCTCATTGGTCAAAACGTTGCGTGCTACGAGCAAGCAGTGCCGACGCCCCGGCAGGCCATCGAGTCCCTTGCGCCAGAGCTTCGCCCATTTCACCTCCCAGACTTCGGGGCCGTGCTGGGTGTCCTTGATGCGGTAGCGCTGCCACTTCTGCTGGCGAAAGACGGGCGAATAGTGTGCCAGGTTTCGCACTTCGCTGCCGCGCCGGCTTCGCGCCGCCAGCCGCGGATAGGTCCTTTTGCGGCCGCGCCGCCGCGACCGACCGCTCCGAAGCACCTGGGGCTTTTTCAGCCAGCCGCGGAAGTTCGCCGGCACTTCGCCCACGAATACCTGTCCACGCTGTTCCAGACCGTCCAGAAAGGCCGTGTCGCGGCCGTAGCCTTCGTCAAACGTCCAGGCCTGGACGCGCACACCGTTGGCCAAGGCGCGGTCGATCAACTCCAGGGCGATTTGCGGCTTGGTACGGAACACGACCTCTTTGGGGATGTAATTTTTTTTCGACGCTCCGGATCGTCGGCCCAATCCCGGGGCAGGTAGACCGCGCTGTCGAGCAGACACTGAAAGCCGGGGCTGCTGTAGCTCAGATGCACGCCGACGACACCGTTGTCGACTTTGCCACAACTGCCCAGCCACTGCCGTGCGGCACCCGCCGTATGGCTACCGCTCTTGGCCGTTCCCGATTCGTCGAGGCAACCGATCGCCTCCGCATGAGCATGTTCGCGGGCCACCAAACGCTGGCAGTCATCGCGCACGCCGGTCTCATCCCACTTGATCGATTCCACGAAACGTTGTAGAGTCCGCGGTGCCGTACCCAGCTCCAAGGCCATGGCCTCGATGTTTTTGCGTTGTAGGTTCGACAGGAGCCCCTGGACATACACGGCCAACAGGGCGAAACCGGGGCGGCTGCGAAACCGGCCGACGAACAGCCTCAGAAACTTGGCCAACTCCTTGCCGAGACTGGCAATCTGCTTCAGCGTCATCCTGACGATCCTCCGTGGTATTCCTTCCAGGAATTAGCGAACACGGAGGATCGTCTTTCTTTACTCTATCACGCAACCCCAACTTCCTGTGGCAGCTGCACTTACGTGTCAACCATGACAGAAAGTGGCGCTGTCCAATTAGTGCGAGATGGCAATTCTGGTGGAACCGGCACCGCCTTCCGTCTCCTCTGGGACGGTCGCGCAATGCCGACGTTTTCAACGACACCTGCACGCGATTCGCGGATGACCCAAGAATCCTTCGCACTTTCTGTCCGTCCGGCCGTGCCCTCCCGATGAGTGGGGTGAAGAGGTCGTGTGAGGCGCCGGAACAGCGACCTGACCAAACCAATCCACTTCTCGGGAAAGAAGGGTTCTGGCCATGAAGTTCCTTCGCAAGTGGTTCACGAATCGCCCCACCCGTCGTCCGGTCCAGTCCAAGCGGCTCGGATTCGAGCAACTGGAAGCACGGGAGCTGCTCAGCGGCGTCCCGGTCAATGTCGGCTCCGGCGTCATCCAGAACGTGATCGGCACGAAAAGCTCCAACCCGGCGTACGTGGCCACCGTCGGCTCGACGCTCTACTTCACGGCCAACGACGGCGTGCATGGCCGCGAGCTGTGGGAGACCGATGGCACGGTCAAGGACACTTACATGGTCATGGACATCAACCCCGGCCTCGCCAGCTCCGACATCCACTACCTGACCCAGCACAACGGCATCCTCTACTTCAACGCCGATGACGGCACGCACGGCGAGGAGCCGTGGCGGACCGACGGCACCTGTGCCGGCACCTTCCTGCTGAAGGACATCAACCCTGGCCCAGCCGACTCCTTCACCAACTACATCACCACCCTGGGCAATACCATCCTGCTGACGGCGTACAACCCGAAGGTGGGCGACGAGCTGTACGCCACCGACGGCACGGTGGCGGGGACGAAACTGCTACGCGACATCAACCCCGGGTCGGCCGGTTCGGTCATCGCCTACTGGACCACAATGAACGGCGAGGCCATCTTTGCCGCCGACAGCACCGACGGCCGGCAGCTCTGGGAGAGCGACGGCACCAGTGCCGGCACCGTCGAGATCATGGATATCAACCCCAGGGCGGACTCCGACCCGACCTACCTCACGCGCATCGGCGGCGAGGTCTTCTTCGTCGCCAACGACGGCGTGCACGGCCGCGAGCTGTGGATCACCGACGGCACCACCGCCGACACGCACATGGTGCTCGACATCTACCCCGGTCCGCAGCAGTCCGACATCCACTACCTGGCGCAGATGAACGGCATCGTCTATTTCTCGGCCGACGACGGCGTGGACGGCATCGAGCTGTGGCGGAGCGACGGCACGGCGACCGGCACCTACATGGTCACCGACGCCAACCCCGGCCCCGACAGCTCCTCGCCGAAGTACTTCGCCAGGGACGGCGGCATCCTGTACCTGACCATGGACGACGGCGTACATGGCCGCGAGCTGTGGCGGATCGACGGCACCGACGCCGGCACTTACATGCTCCAGGACATCAACCCGGGCCCGGCCGGCTCGAACGTCTGCCAGCCCTACGTGCTCGGCAGCATCCTCTACTTCACGGCCGACGACGGCGTGGATGGCCGCCAATTGTGGCGGACCGACGATACCAGCGCCGGCACCTTCATGCTTCAGGACATCAACGCCGGCGGGGCCAGCGCCAACGCCAACGTCGTCTACCTGACCTCGCAGAGCGGCATCCTCTACTTCACGGCCGACGACGGCGTGCACGGCCAGGAGCTGTGGCGGAGCAACGCCACCAGCGCCGGGACCTACATGGTCAAGGACATCAACCCCACTCCGCCCGGCGCCGACATCCACTACCTGACCAAGATGGCCGGTATCCTCTACTTCACGGCCAACGACGGCGTGCATGGTTCCGAGCTGTGGCGGAGTGACGGCAGCGCGAAGGGGACCTGCATGGTGGACGACATCAACCCCGGCCCGGCGGGCTCCAGCATCTGCTACCTCGGGACCGTCAACGGCGAGCTGGTCTTCTCCGCCAACGACGGCGTTCACGGCCAGGAGCTGTGGGCCAGCAACGGCACGCAGACGGGCACGGTGCTCGTCGATGACATCAACGTGGGACCGGCCAGCTCGGATATCACGTATGTCAAGAAGGTGGGCAACCTGCTCTACTTCGATGCCAACGACGGCATCCACGGCGTCGAACTGTGGGTCACCGACGGCACGAGCGCCGGGACGACGATGGTGAAGGACATCAACACGCAGCCGGCGGGGCTGTAAGACCTGGCGAGCGGGGGGCGTTAGCCCCCCGGTGATGGCATCCTCGCAACCGGGGGGCTAACGCCCCCCGCTCGCTTGCGCCCGCTTGCGAAATCTGGTATAAGAGACGGACCCACTCTTGCCGTTGTAGCGGAACTCGCCAGAGTTCCGTGGAAGTCTGGCGACTTCTGCTACGCGAACCGGAGTTCGCCGATGCCCAACCCCACCGACTTCCAGGAATTGATCCGCCGTGTCCGTGCCGGCGATGAGGCGGCGGCCACCGAGCTGGTCCGCAGCTACGAGCCGGCCATTCGCCGTGCCGTCCGCATCCGCCTGGCCGACTCCCGCCTGGCCCGGGCCTTCGACTCGATGGACATCTGCCAGTCGGTCATGGCCAGCTTCTTTGTGCGGGCGGCCCTTGGGCAATATGAGCTGAATGCCCCAGACCAACTGCTGCGGCTACTGGCGACGATGGCCCGCCACAAGCTCGCCGACCAGGTGGACCGCGAACAAGCCGAGTGCCGCGACAATCGCCGGGTCGAGGAGGGCAGCGCCGAGACGCGCGAGGTAATGACGGCGGCCAGCAGCCCCAGCCAGCAGGTCGCCGCCCGCGAGCTGCTCCAGGAAGTCCGCCGCCGACTGTCGCCGGAGGAACGCCAGCTTCTGGAGCTGCGCTACCAGGGACTGGACTGGTCGGCGATTGCCGCCCAGGTCGGCGGCAGTGCCGAAGCGCTCCGCAAACGCCTGGCCCGAGCCACGGATCGCGTCGCCCGGGACCTGGGCTTGGATGAGTGAGACCATGACCGAGCCCCGCTCACTCCAGGCTGTCCCGCCGCTTCTGGACCTGTTGGCCGACCAGCGCCAGCGCTGGGCCCGCGGTGATCACGTCCTTGTTGAGACCTACCTCGAACAACATCCGGCCCTGGGCACCGAGAACGAGGCGGTCCTCGATCTGATCTACAACGAGGTCTTCCTGCGCGAAGGACTGGGCGACGTGCCCAGCCGGGACGAGTATCTGCGGCGTTTCCCGCACCTGGCCGGCCCGCTGGCGGTGCAGTTCGATGTCCATCAGGCGATCCATGCCGGGGAAGCCTCGACAGACGACCCAGGTCCGCCGAGCATCGCGGGGTTCGAGGTTCTGGAGGAGATCGGTCGGGGCGGCATGGGTCGGGTCTACCAAGCCCGGCACCTGAAGGGCGGCCGGCTGGTGGCGATCAAGGTGCTGCGGGCGGAGGCGTTTCGCCGCCGCGGTGGACGGCGGCGGTTCGTCGCCGAAACGCAGGCGGCGACCGCCCTCGATCATCCGCACATCATCAAGGTCTTCGAGGTCGGCGAAACTGAGGCCGGGCCCTACTTCGTCATGGAACTGATTGAGGGGCCCTCGCTGGATACGGTCATCCGCCAGGGCCCGCCGGCGGTGGGCCAGGCGATCCGCTGGCTGATCCCGGTGGCCCAGGCCGTCCATCACGCCCACGGCCAGGGGATCATCCATCGCGACCTGAAGCCGGCGAACATCATGATCGACCAGGCCGGCCGGCCGCGCGTCATGGACTTCGGCATGGCCAAGGTTCTGAACAAGACGGACATGTTTGGTCTCTCGTCCACGCAACGGGGCACGATCCTGGGCACGCCCTGTTTCATGCCGCCGGAACAGGCCGGCGAGACGGAGACCCTACCGGGACCCTACAGCGACGTCTACAGCCTGGGGGCGATCTTCTTCGCCCTGCTGACCGGCCGGCCGCCGTTTGACGAGGGGACGTTGCTGGCGACGCTGCTGATGGTCCGTTCGGCCGCAATTGCGCCGGCGGTGCGTTCGCTTCGCCCCGAGGTTCCGGAAGGATTGGCGCAGATCTGTCACAAGTGCCTGAACAAGGACCCTGCCGACCGCTATCCGACCGCCAAGGATCTGGCCGACGCGCTCGTTCAATTCCAGGGGGAAACCAGTCCCCGGTCTCAGGAGACCGTCGCGCTCTTCTCGATGGCAACGGGCGGATGGATTCCGCTTGTCAAACAGACGACGGTCATTGGCCGCGCCGCGGGCTGTGATCTTGTTCTGCAGACGGCGGCCGTTTCACGCCGCCATTGCCAGATCGTACGCACTGCCAACGACGTGCTTGTCGTGGATCTCGGAAGTACGGGGGGGACCCGTGTGAATGGCTCGCAAGTGCACCGGGCTGCACTGCGCGACGGCGACTGGCTACAGCTCGCGGGGCTGGTGTTCCAGGTGCGGGTGGGCATTCCTGGCGAGCCGGGAGCGTATGGCGAGCCGGGAGCGTGAGCGACCGGAGTTCGACGCCAGAACTCCGGTCGCTTACGCTCCCGGCTCGCCGTGCAGCGCCTTCACCAGGCGGTCCACATCCTCTTCAGTGTGCCCCGCGGTCAGGCTGATGCGCAGCCGCGCCGTCCCTTCCGGGACCGAGGGGGGTCGAATCGCCGGCACCAGCAGGCCCTGTTCCTGAAGACGACCCGATTGGGCCACCGCTGCCGCCGCGCCGCCGACGATCACCGGAACGATCTGCGTCCGTGAACCGCTGGCCGGCGGACGGAGCTGGCACCGAAGGCGCTCGGCCAAGGCCAGCAGCCGCTGCCGTCGCTCTGGTTCGTCGCGGACGATGCGGACCGCGACCGCGCGGCGGCGGCGAGGGGCGACGCCAGGGCGGTTGAGAAAATGTAGGGGCGGGCGCAGTTGACCAGGTACTCGACCAGCCGTCGCCTGCCGCAGACGAAGCCGCCCTGCACGCCGAGCGCCTTGCTCAGCGTGCCGACCTTGACGAGCCGGTCGGGATTGAGCCGGCCTGGCGGTAGCATCTCGGTCAATCCCCGTCCCAGCGGTCCGATGACCCCCGTGGCGTGAGCCTCATCGACGAGGAGAAGCGCATCGTGGCGTTCGGCCAGTTCGGCCAACCCGTCCAGGGGCGCCAGGTCGCCGTCCATGCTGAAGACCGTGTCCGTGACAAGCAGGCGACGCCGGGCCGATGGTCCTTCCCGCGCGAGCAGGTCCTGAAGATGATTGAGATCGCCGTGGCGATAAATGTGGACGCGAGCGCGGGAAAGGCGGCAACCGTCGATGAGGCTGGCGTGGTTCAGCTCGTCGCTGAAGACGGCATCCTCCGGTCCCGCCAGGGCCGTGAGAACACCGAGATTGGCTGCGTAGCCGCTGGGGAAGACAAGGGCCGCCTCAGTCCCTTCCCAGGCAGCCAGGTCGTGCTCCAGACGGCGTAGCGGTCGCGCGTGGCCGGACACCAGGGGCGAGGCCCCCGCTCCGCAGCCATAGCGCCGGGCAGCGGACGCAGCGGCGCGGGCCAGCCGCAGGTCCGCGGCCAGGCCGAGGTAATCGTTGCAGGAAAAGTTGACCAGCTCCCGTCCGTCAATCCGAACGCGCACACCCTGGGGGGAGTCCAGTCGGCGCCGCCGGCGGTGCAAGCCGCGGCGGGCCAGGTCGTCCAGAGCGTCGTCCATCCAGGCCGGCATGGGTCAGGACTTGCGGCTGGGCATGCACAGCACCACCAGCGACAGCACCGTGAAGAGGAAGGCGAGGAAGTAACCCAGCACCGGCACGTGGTCTGTTTTGTCGTCCACGTCGGCATGGACAGGAGCCGAGGCCAGGATCAGGACGGCCAGAGGCATCAACCAGCGGTAGAGTTGGCGGAGCATCATGGTGGGTCCAGCCTGAGGCAAACGGGATGTTCCTGTACCAGGGGGCCGGGTCGCCTGTCAGCCGGCCTTGCGGCCAATGCCCAGGCCCCAGCCGAACAGCGAGCGTTTGGCGGCCGTCTTGCTCTTCTTTTTTTCCTGCTCCTCGGCCGCCTTTTGCTTGGCCTTCTCTTCGCGCTGGCGGATCTTGTTCAGCCGGCGCCGCTCGAGCAGGAACTGCGTCAGCACGCCGAGGATCAGGCTACTGCCGCACAGCCAACTCAACAAGACGGCGTGGCCGTCGGCCCAAACGGCGGCGTTCAGTGTACCAAGG
Organism: uncultured Planctomycetota bacterium; assembly: GCA_963827935.1. Lineage (GTDB taxonomy): Bacteria > Planctomycetota > Planctomycetia > Gemmatales > Gemmataceae > DATFNV01. The sequence continues at coordinate 163,950 of CAWHCN010000017.1, forward strand.
CGGTCGAGCAGACACAAACCGCAATACACCACTAGCAGGCTGCCCAGCGCGCTGGTCAGCGCCATGATCCCCAGGCGAAACAGAAAGACGCCGACCAGCCCGCCGACCAACAGCGACACCAGCGGCTGATCCCATGACGGGGCAAAGGTGTGAACCATCAGACAGGCCGCCAGACTGCCGGCGGCAAAGGCGAGCACCCGGGCCAGGGCCAGGGCGAGCACCCCAGCGGCGACAGCGGCCAGCAAGCCGGCGACAAGCGGCTGGACGCCATAGGCCGGCGACGAGGCCAGCCCGGCGATGCCCCCCGCGAGCGTCGCCGACAGCACGATCCAGAAGCGGTGGCCGCGCCAGCCGAACCACCACAGGGCGAAGCCCAGGATCACCCCGGCCGCGCAGACCCCGGCGGACAGCTCGCGAGCATCGGTCAGGATGTCTGGAGCGACGAAGCGCATCGGCCATCTCCTTCCCCGGACCCCAATTCGGGCGGGATGATAACGACGGAGGGTAGGGGTGTCAAGGCAGGGGAATTCCGCGCGGGTCGAGACTCGGGCATGCGGAATGCTCTGCCGATCTTTTGCCCCGATGAACTCCGCTCGCTCAGGAGGTCGTGACGTGCCCCCCTGACGCGAGCAAGACGGGGTGGTTGCCTCGCCCGGGGTCCAGGTTGACCATAATTCGCGGCGAATTATGTTCAACCTGGATCGGAGATCGCAAACCATGACCGAATAATAGTTTGCGGCTGCGCATCTCGCTAAAAAGTCCCACTATGACCATAATTCCCATGTGGGCGGGGGAGTGCAGCGGACAGAAACATGACCATTCCGATAAACGATGACCTGATGATGGGTGAAGAGCCCCCCTCAACGAGTCAGGCGGACTTTAGGCGAGCGGCAGGAGATAGCCTACCCTCGGAGGGGAGGGCGTTTCTGGGCAAATTGCTGGGCAAACTCGCCACACCCCCCCCTCGCAACCTCGGTGGATACGGGACGACAAGTGCTGCCCGACGCCTTATAGCCTTGTGGCGTCATCCACCGGCCTGGCTACCGACTTGCCGGCCGGAGGAAAACGTGTTCCCGCGTGATTGCACGGTGTTGCTCAACTGACACTGCCTCGCGCGTCCAGAGGACGGATCGCCATGAATCAGCTAGCGGAGGGCCGAGCGCGGCCACAAAGTGTACCCGAAGCCATTGCCCGCACGCTCCGCCACGAAGTGGGGGACCTGTTGCAAACCGTCTATGCGGCGGTGGCCATCCTGAAAGAGCGGCTGCCCGCCGAGTGCCAGGCGGAGCGGCGCATCCTGACCGACATGCGCAGCCGCGCCGAATCATGCCGCGACCTCCTCGATACCGTTCACGACCTGGTTTGTCCGATCTCTCTGGCGCCCGACGAGCTGGACCTGGGCGAGCAGGTGCGCGAGGTCGTGAACCGGGTGGCACCCCGCTTTCCTCGCCTGCGTTTGAGCGTTGAAATCGACGGGGCGCTTCCCGTGCGTGCCGACCCCAGGCGGTTGACGCAACTCACCAGTGCTCTGCTGGCGAATGCCTGCGCCACAGCGTGCCAGAGCGTGCGTGTCATCGGCCGGCGCGGTGCCGCTGCGGGCGAGGTGGTGCTCGAGATCGTGGATGATGGGCCCGGCGTGCCACCCGACAAGCAGGATTTGCTGTTCAACCTGCTGACCACCTCGCCGCACGGTCACCTGGGCCCCGGCCTGGCGCTGGCTCAGCGGCTGGCGACGTTGCACGGCGGGCGCATCGCGGCCGGCAATGTTCCCGAGGGTGGCTTTCGCGTTGTCGTCACGCTGCCGGTCGAGCCACCCGGATGACGGTTTCGTAAGTGCATCGCCAGTGACGCCGTAGCGGAATTCGCCAGAATTCCGCCGAGTTCGAGCGGAAGTCTGGCGACTTCCGCTACGAGGAAGTGGCGAGGGACTTGCGAAACAATCATCTAGCAGTGCATGAACCGCCACAATTCTCGCTTTCTTCTTGTCAAGCTCAGGCGTGTCGTGCTAGGCTGAACAAACCGTCGGAGCATGGCTTCCTGTCAGCGGGGCCCGCCGCTAGCCAAGTGTTCCGACGTGAGCGCGTTCCTGGGGGAGAGGCGTCTATTGGAACGGGCACTCCGGAAGCCCGATTTCCGGCATTACCTTTGCTAAGCAAGTAAACGGCGCGGCAGGCCGGCATCCGCCTCGGCGGGCGTGTGCCACCTGACTCGCGCGGGGGGGCGGGTGCGCCCTCGTCAACAACGGCTGTTGCGGCCACGTCCGGCCGGGGGGAGGGGGACTCATGGAGCGTGCGGCCCAGGCTTTGCCCGTCCTGAAAATCGTTGTCGTCGAGGACGACAACGTCGTCCGCGAATTCGTGAAGGAAACGGTTGTTGGGCTGGGGCACCAGGTGGTCGGCGAAGCCGCCAACGGCACCGACATGGTCCGCTCGGTGCTCGAGTTGGAACCCGACGTGATTGTCTTCGACATTCACCTGCCGCGGATGAACGGCCTGGACGCGCTGCGGCAGATCTACCAGGAACGCATCGTCGCCGCCGTCGCCATCACCGGCGATCGCGATCAGGACCTGGTTCGCCGGGCCCTGGAGGAACACGTGCTGGCCTACCTGGTCAAGCCGATCGAGGCGCACCAGCTGGGCCCGGCGCTGTTGGTGGCCTGGGCCCGCTTCGATGAACTCCGCCAGCTGGTGAATGAGAACGACTCGCTGAAACAGAACCTGCAAAACCGCAAGACCATCGAACGGGCCAAGGGCGTGCTGATGAAGCGGCACCGCTGGTCGGAGCAAGAGGCGTTCCGCCGCTTGCAGCGCGGCGCCATGAATCGCCGCAGTACCATGGTCGAACTGGCCCAGGCCGTCCTCAACGGCCAGGAGATGGAGTTGTAGGTCCGCGGCCGCCGCCCCATGTCTACCCGCCAATTCGTTGTGACGCGCGCGGAAGCCGGACGCCCCCTGGCCGAGGTGCTACGCGCCCGCCTGGCCCTGTCGTGGTCGGTGGCCCGGCGCCTGGTACACCAACGTCACGTTCGTGTCGGCGGCCGCCCGTGCCACAACGCGGCCCAGCGCCTCACAGCCGGCCAGCGCGTGGAGGTGCGCGACGCCCCGGCAGCATCCCAGCCGCCACCCTCCCCGACGGCGCCGCCGGGCCGATCCGGATACGCTACCACGACGCCCAGCTCGTGGTTGTGGACAAGCCGGCCGGATTGACCACCGTGCGGCATCCGGACGAGGCGGCCGAGTTCGGCCGACGGGCGCAGCGCTTCCTCCCACCCACCCTGGCCGATCTGCTGCCGCCTCTGCTGGCCGCCGGGCGCTCCGCGAAACCACCGCAGGTGCGGGCGGTCCATCGCATCGACAAGGAGACGAGCGGCCTGGTTGTGTTCGCCCTGACTGCGGCTGCGGAGTCTCACCTGGGCCGCCAGTTTCGGGCGCATACCGTGGACCGGCGCTATCTCGCCCTGGTGCGCGGCCAGGCACGAGCCCAGCGGATCGAGTCCTGGCTGGTGCGCGACCGGGGCGACGGCCGCCGCGGCAGCGGTAAACACGGCACCGGGCAGCGGGCCGTCACCCACATCCAGGTCGTCGAGTTGCTGGGCGAGTACACGCTAGTGGAGTGCCGTCTGGAAACCGGGCGAACCCATCAGGTGCGCATCCACCTGGGCGAAGCCGGATGGCCGTTGTGCGGCGAGCAGATTTATGACCGCCCGATCAACGGCCGGCCGCTGCCGGACGGCAGCGGAGCCCCGCGCATTCTGCTGCACGCGGCGCGGCTGGGATTCGACCATCCCGCCACGGGCCAGCGGATGTCCTGGGAGAGCGCGATGCCGCCGGACATGGCCGAAGCCATCGCCCGGGTTCGCCAGGGTCCCGTTTAGCCGCCGCCCTGCCGTTGGGTGGCACGCCCTGAGGTACTCCGAAGGGCGTGCTGACAGTCATGCACGCCCTTCGGAGTACCTCAGGGCGTGCCACCCTATAAGTGTTCGGAAAGAATGAGCCACGAACCGGCGAGCCCGAAGCGCCAAGCACGGACGTCCGGCCGGACGCCCTCTCTAGGCGCTGTGCCAAAAACTGAACATCCGCTCATGTTATTGGGCACAGCGCGTGGAGATGGTATCGCGGCGGAGGCCGCGTGTGACGTTTGCTTGGCGCTTTGGGCTCGCCGTCATTGGCGCGTTGATCTCACCGATGACCGGCCACCCAGCTGGCCGCCACGGCCGCCGCAATGCCCGCCACGATGGCCGCCCCCAGCAGCATGAGCCAGGCGCGTCGTCCGCGCTGCCGCCTCCGGCGTGGTGGCCTGGCCAGAGGCAGGATCGTCGTCCCCTGCGATGTCCCCAGGGCATCCACCGCCACGGTGCCGGTCAGGGCCGAGCCGTCATCCGGCAGGTTTAGCTCGGCGGCACTCGATGGGCTGCTGCCGGCGGGCGTCCCGAGGGCATCGATAAAAGGCGAGGAGGGCGGACGCACCGGGTCGAAGAGCAGCGGGCTGCCGCAGAACGGCTCCAGGGCGACTGCCAGCTCCGCCGCCGTGCCGCAGCGCTCTTCCGGCCGCTTGGCCATCAGGCGGCGAACGAGGGCGGCCAGCGGCGGCGGGACCTCGGGACGCAGCCGCTCCAGCTCCGGCGCATCCTCGGTGGCGTGCCGCACCAGTTTCTCCAGGGTGTTTCCCCCCGCGAAGGGCGGACGGCCGGCGAGCAGGTAGTAGAACGTGCATCCCAGGCTGTACAGGTCGCTCTGGTGATCGGCCTTGCGGGCATCGCTGGCTTGCTCGGGTGCGACATAGTCGGGCGTGCCCATCAGGACATTGCCAATCGCCTCCGTGGTCCCATGGTCGCTGCCGCCGCTACCAGGGCCGATCAGCCGAGCCACGCCGAAGTCGCTGATTTTCACCACGGGGATGCCCTCGCTCGCCGATCCCGGCACCGCGAACGATTCCGTCTGCAACAGCAGGTTCGCCGGCTTGATATCGCGATGCACCATCCCCTTCAGGTGGGCATAGTGCAGCCCGTGCGCGACCTGGCGGATGTACTCACACGCCAGGCCCACCGGCAGCGGCCAGCTTTTGCGAACCAGCTGGTGCAAATTGGGACCGTTCACGTACTCCATTACCAGGTAGGTGCGCGAGCCTTCCTGGTTGGCATCGAAGGCGGTGACGATGTTGGGGTGCAGGAGCCGGGCGGCGGCGCGGACTTCGCGGAGGAACAGCTCCTGGGCCCGAGCCGTCTTGAGCAGCCGCGGCGCCAGCACCTTGAGGGCCACCAGCCGGCTGAGGGTGCGATGCTCGGCCTTGAAGACGCGGCCCATGCCGCCCTGGCCGAGATAGTCGAGGATGCGATACTGGCCCAGGAAGAAGCCGCTGGCCCGGCCAGCCAGGAGCTGGGCTGCCTGGAACCGGGTCAACAAACCCTGCTCAACCAGGGCCCGCGCGACGGGCCGGCCCCGCTCGGTCGCCGGCAGATGGCCCGCCGTCTGGGCCAGTTGCTCCGGCGTGAGCAAGCCGCTGCGGCGGACGTTCGCCAGGAAGGTTTCCCGGTCGGCGTGGGAGGACGCGGCCATGGAACACGCACCACTTTCGAGACCCGGGCGGCGCTGCAATCACGCCTCGCTCTTGCGGTCATAGGGCACGATGTTCTCCCATTCCGTGGCATCGGACCGGGCCACCACCGCCATCACCGGCTCGGTATCGCTGAGATTGAAGACCTCGTGCGGCACGCCCGGCTCGATGTAGATGAAGTCGCCCGCCTCGTTGTCGATGCTCTTCTTCAGCCCGGGTCCGTATTCGTGCCGGACCTTGCCCTTCAGGATGTACAGCATCACCTCGAACCCGACGTGGATGTGGGCATAGGCGACGCCGCCCGGGGGAATGACGGCGACGTTCATGGAGAGCTGCTTGGAGCCCACGTTCTTCGCCGACAGGCCCGGCTTGTACTGGATGCCGTTCCAGTTGCGGCAGGTTTCTGGGGCCCGGATGACAAACACGCCGTCGCCGCCCTCGACGTATTTCTTCAGGTCGTTGGGGGTGTGGGTTGTGAACATCGGTTATGCCCTCGCAGAACGATGAATTGGTAGCCCCGGAGGGGCGGCCGTTGTTAGCCAGGGGTTTCAACCCCTGGTACGGGGCGTCCTACAGCGCCAGTAGCCCCGGAGGGGCGGCCGTTGTTAGCCAGGGGTTTCAACCCCTGGTACGGGGCGTCCTACAGCGCCAGTAGCCCCGGAGGGGCGGCCGTTGTTAGCCAGGGGTTTCAACCCCTGGAATGGGGCGTCCTACAGCGCCAGTAGCCCCGGAGGGGCGGCCGTTGTTAGCCAGGGGTTTCAACCCCTGGTACGGGGCGTCCTACAGCGCCAGTAGCCCCGGAGGGGCGACCGTTGTTAGCCAGGGGTTTCAACCCCTGGAATGGGGCGTCCTACAGCGACAGCAGCCCCGGAGGGGCGGCCGTTGTTAGCCAGGGGTTTCAACCCCTGGTACGGGGCGTCCTACAGCGCCAGTAGCCCCGGAGGGGCGGCCGTCGCTTCAAGCCTCGGCCGCCCCTCCGGGGCTTGGAGACATTCTCATCCTCCCGATCCAGGGGTTGAAACCCCTGGCTAACAACGGCCGCCCCTCCGGGGCTTGCCAGCGCACACTCTCACGACACTACTTCTTGACCGGCTCCTGCGCAGCTCCATGGGTCCGCCGCAGCAGTCGCAGGCCTTCTTCTCACTACGGCGAATAGCGCAGATATCGCACCAGTAATAGAGTTCGTACAGCTCGCCCTTCTTGACGCTGCGAATGGCCAGCACCTGGAGCATCTGGCTCTGCGGGTGCAGCCGGGCGGTCAGCCGCATGGGGCGGTCCTGGAGCCGCTTGTCCAGGAAGAACATGCGCGAGCCGTCGTCCTTGATGAGTGGATAAATCTTACCGTCGTCGCTCGACAGCGCCAACCACGACGGGGCGGCGTCGGCATCGAGCTTGGCGCCGAACTTGTCCAGCAGCGGCGCCAGCGGCACCACCTTGCCGGTGAAGTACTGGGCCTTCGGCTCCTTCTCCTTCGCCTCCTTGCGATCCGCGGCGGTAAGGAATGGAGACAGCGCGATCGCCAGGGTCAGTCCCAGGCCAAGACGGCGAATGGAAGCGGAGCGCATGGTTTCCTCCGGATCAGACATCGGTCCACAGGCCCGAGGCTTTCTCCCCCGATGGCGTCTCGGGAGAGTCTCCGCGCTTGCCGCGCCGGGTGCGTTTGCGCGGCCGCTCCGCGGCCGGCGCTGTTTCGGTGCTGGGCCCCTCTTCCAGCGACGGCCCGCCGGCCCCGTGACGCAGGCGCAGGGTCAACTTGATCGGCACCTCGCCGAACGGCAACTGGTCGCGGAATGTCTTTTCCAGATAGCGCAGATAGGTGTTGTCGAACAGGTCGGGCCCATTGGTCATCAGCACAATCGTTGGCGGATTGGTGCCGGCCTGGGTGCCGTAATAGACCTTGGGACGGCGGTTTTGCCGCATCGGCGGAGGTGTGTCCTCCAGGGCAGCTCGGAGGACCCGGTTGAGGTCACCGGTGGTGACCCGGGCGCTGGCCTGGGTGTGCAGGGTCTGCGCCAGATTGAGGACATCCTTGACGTTCTTGCCGCTCCGCGCCGTGATGAAGGCCACCGGCACGAAATCGAGGCTGGGGAAGTGCTTGTGCAGGTAGTCGGCCCAGGTGCCGGTGCGCACGCTCTCCGCCTCGGCCAGGTCCCACTTGTTGACCACGAACATCGCTGGCTTGTGAGCCGCCAGGATGTACTCGGCCAGTTGCTTGTCCACGTGGCTCACGGTCTCCTTCGCGTCGAAGAAGAGGAGCACCACGTCGGCCCGGCGGATGGAGCGCTCGGCCCGGGCCACGCTGTAGAATTCGACATCGTTGGCCACGCTGCGCTTCTTGCGGACGCCGGCCGTGTCGATGGCCAGGAACGCCTGGCCGTCGCGCTCGAAACGGACATCGACACTGTCGCGCGTCGTCCCCGGCACCTCGCTGACGATGACCCGCTCCTCGCGGGCCAGGCAGTTGATGAAGGTACTCTTGCCGGTGTTGCGCCGCCCCACGATGGCCAGCTTCAGCGGTTCCGCCTCAGGCGGGACCTGCGACTGGAGTTCGGGCGGCAGCAACTCGGAGATGCGATCAAGCAGGCGGTGCCGGCCGCGGTTCTGCTGGGCGCTGACCGGCAACGGTTCGCCCTGCCCGAGCTTGTGAAACTCGCCGATCTGGCTTTCCAGTGGCGGCGTGTCGCACTTGTTCACCACCAGGATTACCGGCTTGCCGACTTGCCGCAGCCGGTTGGCGACCATCTCGTCGAGCGGCATCAGGCCGGAGCGGGCTTCCACAAGAAAGAGGATCACGGCGGCCTGGTCGATCGCCAGCTGGATTTGCCGCTCGACATCGTCAGTGAGGTTGTCCACATCCTGGATGCCGATGCCGCCGGTGTCGGTCAGCTCGAACACCCGGCCGTCGGCGCGCACCAGGGCCGCGAGTCGGTCGCGTGTCACGCCGGCGGTTGGATCGACGATGGCGATGCGTCGTCCAGCCAGCCAGTTGAACAGCGACGACTTGCCCACGTTGGGCCGGCCGACGATCGCCACCACGGGGACAGCCACAGGCACCCTCCGCTGAGTTGCGGCAAATCGTTATTGTAGCAGCCGTACCGCCGGTCGAGTTGCGATCCGCGGCTGGGTTGGTCCATTTCCGTTGTTGCAGGCGCCGGAAATCTTCGTCTCGCGGGGGGTAGCCCCGGAGGGGCGGCCGTCGTTAGCCAGGGGCTTTAGCCCCTGGCCAGGGGCCTTATTGTGGGATGGGTAGCCCCGGAGGGGCGGCCGTACCTTACGGCCGCCCCTCCGGGGCTAAAGGCGGATTCGTTTTGGCCGTCGTCCCAGGGGCTGAAGCCCCTGGCTAACAACGGCCGCCCCTCCGGGGCTACACCGCCCTAATCGCACCGCAATAACGGGAACGGACCGTGCTCGGGTTGGCGGTTCGCGGTGACATGGATCCTCATTTCTTCTTCCGGGCCCGCTCCTGCAACAGGGTCTTGGCCTTCTCCAGCTCCGGCCGTCGTGCCGTTCGCTGTTCGAGAGAGCGAAAACGGTGCCGGAGAACACGAGGACATGGCGCGTTGTCTCGGCGGGCGGGCGTGGTAAACTGGCGAGCATGCGCATCGCGCTGCTGCATCTGCTCGCCGCCCTGGCCTGGGGCGGATGGGGATACCCGCTCACTGGAGCCGCCGAGCCCGTGTCGGTGCCGTCCTACCAGCAGGCGATCCGCCCGCTCCTCGAAGCCCACTGCCGGCGGTGCCACGCGGACAAGGTTCACAAGGCGGACCTCGATCTCAGCACGCCGGCCGGCATCCGGAAGGGGGGCGAATCCGGACCGGCGGTCGTCCCCGGCAAGCCGGATGACAGTCCGCTCTACGCCAAGGTCCATGCCGGCAAGATGCCGCCGGGCAAGAAGGATCCCCTCAGCGATGCCGAGGTGGCCACCCTGCGCCGCTGGATTGCCGCTGGCGCGTCCTTCGGTTCCGGGGCCGGGGAGGCCGCGGCCGTCACCCAGCACGACGTGATGCCCATCCTGTTGCGGCGTTGCACCGTCTGCCACGGGCTGCGCCGCCAGGAAGGCGGTCTCGACCTGCGGAGCAAGGCGACGATGCTTCGCGGCGGCAAGTCGGGGCCGGTCATCGTCCCCGGCAAGCCCGAGGCGAGCCGGCTGATCCAGAAGCTGCGGGCCGGGCAGATGCCGCCGCGCGGCCGGCTGGTCGAGGCCAGCGTCAAGCCCGCCGAGCCGGACGAGATCGAAGTCCTCAGCCGCTGGATCGCGGCGGGAGCCCCGGAGGCCGCAGCGAAGCCGGACGTGGCGACCACGACGCCCGACCCTATGGTAAGCGACCGGGACCGTGACTTCTGGGCCTTTCGTCCGCCCCGTGCCGTGCCGATCCCCCGCGTTCGCCAGGCCAGCCGCGTGCGCAACCCGATCGACGCCTTTATCCTCCAAAAGCTGGAGCAAAAGGGGCTGACGCTGGCCCCGGAGGCCGACCGCGCAACCTGGCTGCGCCGCGCCACCTTCGACCTGACCGGACTGCCCCCGGAGCCCGGCGAGGTGCAGCGCTTCCTGGCCGACTCGGCCCCGGATGCTTACGAGCGAGCCGTCGATCGGCTGCTTGCCTCCCCTCGCTACGGCGAGCGCTGGGCGCGCTTCTGGCTCGACCTGGCCGGCTATGCCGATTCCGAAGGGAAGCGCGAGCAGGACCTGCCGCGTCCCCATGCCTGGCGCTATCGCGATTACGTCATCCGCTCCTTCAATTCCGACAAGCCGTATAGCAGATTTCTTCTGGAGCAACTCGCCGGCGACGAGTTGGCCGACATCGAGCACGCCGCCGAAATCACCCCCGAGCTGTACGACAACCTGGTGGCCACCGGGTTCCTGCGCATGGTCCCGGATGCCACCTGGGCCAACATTACCGGCTATGTGCCGGATCGGCTGGAGGTCATCGCCGACGAAATCGACGTGCTCGGCTCGGCGGTCCTGGGCCTGACCGTGAAATGTGCCGCGGTGCCACAATCACAAGTTCGATCCGATTCCGCAGCGCGACTATTACCGCCTTCTGGATGTCTTCAAGGGGGCCTACGACGAGTATGACTGGCTGAAACCGGACGTGCATCCCGGTATCGGCCCGGTCAGCGAGGACGTGCTCGGCGGGCGGCACTTGCCTTATGTCACCACGGCGGAACGGCGGGCCTGGGAAGCGAAGAAGCCGCGGCCGCCGGAGCCGCGCGTCCAGGCGCTCTGGGACCGCGGCCAGCCGTCGCCCACCTATCTGTATCTGCGTGGCGATCCGCTGCGTCCGGGTCCGCTGGTCGGCCCCGGCGTCCCGTCCGTGCTGACCGACGGCAAGACACCGTTCGAGGTCAAGCCGCCCTGGCCGGGAGCGCTGAAGACGGGCCGACGGCTGGCCTTCGCCCGCTGGCTGATCCGGCCTGAGAATCCGCTGACGGCCCGCGTGGCCGTCAACCGCCTGTGGCGACAACACTTCGGCAGCGGCCTGGTGCCGACGCTTGGCAATTTCGGCAAGAGCGGCCTGCCGCCGACCCACCCCGAACTCCTCGACTGGCTGGCCCGCGAATTCCTGGCGAGCCCAGCGAGCCCCGGGCACATGGCGAGCCCCGGGCGTCAGCCCGGGGAGGACTGGGGCAGCTTCAAGGCGCTGCACCGCCTGATGGTGACCAGCGCGACCTACCGGCAGAGTTCCACGGTGACCGCGGCCCAGGAGCAGGCCGACCCGGACAACGCGCTCTACTCGCGCAGGCCGTTGGTTCGCCTCGACGCCGAGCAGACCTACGACACCCTGGTGCGCGCCGCCGGCCGGCTGGACCCGACCCCCTTCGGGCCCGCCGCTCCGGTGCAGACACGCCCCGACGGTCTGGTGACGCCCGCCGAGACCGCGCGTGGCTGGCGCCGGCTGATCTACGTCCAGCAGGCCCGGAAACGGCTGCCCACGCACCTGGAGACCTTTGACGCCCCCACCATGAACCCGAACTGTCTGGAGCGGCGTGACTCCACCGTGGCGCCGCAGGCCCTGTATCTGCTGAATAACGCCATGATCCTGCGCCTGGCCGACGACCTCGCCCGACGTGTGGCCCACGAGGCCGGCACCGACCCCGCTGCCCAGGTCGAGAGGGTTTACCTGCTAACGCTGGGCCGGCCGGCTCGCCCCGCGGAGAAGGAGCTGGGGATCGCAGCTCTGAAGCAACTGGGCGACATTTGGAGCGGGATAGACCGCGGTGTGGCCGGCAGCAGGGCCCTGGCAACCTACTGTCACGCGGTCCTCAACTCGGCGGGGTTTCTCTACGTGGATTGATTGCCGCCGCTTTGTCTGCCAGGCCCCTTTCCAGCGCGGGCCCAGCCTGTTATCCTCTTCTCTTTGGTCGAAGTGTCGTTCTGAAGGAGCCAGCCTCATGGGAGCCCGCCGTATCCGCCGCGAGCAGCGCCGGTTTGACATGGCCCTGTCGCGCCGCAAGAACAGCCCGCGCAAAGTCGCCGAGCGGTCCCGCCGCGATGCGCGGATGATCGATACCGTCAAGAAGGGCAAGCTGCCTTTTATCCCCGCCGTCATGAGTTGGCTGAGCGTGCAGCTCGACAAGCCGTCCCGTCTGATCACGCAGCAGGATGTGGAGAAGCTGCTCAGTGCCCCGTAGCCGGCTCCTTTGGCGCGGGTTGGTGCGTGGCGCAGTACCAGAAGCGGCGGGGGAAGAGCCGCAGCCGGCCGCGCAGGGCCGCCGGCAGCCAGCGGCCGCCCAGCCGATGCCAGCCCCAGCGGCGCACGACCGCCGGTCGGGTGCAGATGCTGCACTGGGCCGCCAGTCCTCCCACCTCCTGAATGCCCATTTCCTCGCGCCCTCGGGCGTGCTGGTCGATGTCGGCCGCCGTCACCCCTCGCCGTCGCAATTCCTCCTCAATCACGTACAGCGCCTCCGGTTCCATGCCGGCCCGATAGACCGTCACCCGATCGAGCAGGTCCTCGGTTTCGGCTCGGGCGACATTGTCGCGCACCCGCTGGGGATCGTAGAGCATGGGTCCTCCCAAATATCCTCTGTCAGAGCCCGGAGCGTGAGCGACGGGTCGGTATAACCCGTCGCTCTGATTCCTCATTGTTGCGGCCCGGCGCGGGTTTGGGAACCAGGGAGGCCGGCGGAGCGTCGTAAGGCATGACGATCTGCCCATTTGACAACCCGCCGCAACCTCAACTAAGATACAGGTACTTTCCCGCCAAAGGCGGCTTCCAGGGGGGGACCCTACGATGGCCCAGGTTTCTTTGCGTGGTGGACGTTTCGGGCGAGCACTCGCCCCGACCAGCCTCGTGGCGCTCGTCGGCACGCTGTTGCTTTCCGCTGGGCCGGCGCCGGCCCGCGAGCCCGACAAGGCGACCGCCACCGGCGGCGACCCCGCCGAGGTGGTCAAGCTCATCGACGAGGGGCTCAGGAACGGCTGGGAAGAGAACAAGATTACGCCGTCGGCCCGCTGCGACGATTTCGAGTTTGTCCGCCGGGCCACGCTGGACATCATCGGCCGTATCGCCACGCCGGCCGAAATCAAGGCCTTCATGGACGATTCGGTCAAGGACCGCCGCCCGAAGCTGATCGAGCGCCTCCTCAAGCACGAGGACTACGCCAAGAACTGGGCGAACATCTGGGCCAACTGGCTTTTGACCCGCTCCGGCGCCTTCGGCCGCGGGAAGTACCACGAGGAGACCCAGACCTGGCTCGAAGACCAGTTCGCCCAGAACAAGCCGTTCCACCAGATCGTCAAGGCCCTGATCACGGCCGAGGGAAAGAACACCGACAATGGCGCGGTCAATTTCGTTTTGGCCCACGTGGGCGAGACCTCGCCGCGCGGCGAGGAGCGCGAGGGCGGGCAGTTCAACATGGTGCCCCTCACTTCGCGCATTAGCCGCCTGTTCCTCGGCATCCAGACCCAATGCACCCAGTGCCACGACCATCCGTTCGACGCCAAGCTGAAGCAGAATCACTTCTGGGGCATCAACGCCTTCCTCCGGCAGGTCCGCCGCGATGGCACGCCACCCGTCCCCGGCATGCGGATGATGGGCTACTCGCCGCTGACATTGCGCGATGACGACTCGGTCAACGCCGACGCCCAGGTCTTCTTCGAGACACGCAATGCCAAGCTGCTGCCGGCCAAGGCCCAGTTCCTGGACGGCACCAAACTGACCAGTGAGGTCCAGGGCGGCAAGAAAGTCCCTATCCAGGGCAAGGGCCGCCGCGAGGAACTGGCGTCCCTGGTCGTCGAGCATGCCAACTTCGGCAAGGCCCAGGTCAACCGGATGTGGGCGCATTTTTTCGGTAAGGGCATCATCAACCCCATTGATGACTTCAACGACCAGAACCAGCCCTCACACCCGGAATTGCTGGAGAAGCTGGGCAATCAGTACAAGCACTATGGCTTCGACCAGAAGCAACTGATTCGCTGGATCTGTAACAGCGAGGCCTACAGCCTCGAGCTGCGTCACCAACAAGACCAACGAGAAGCCGGAGAACGAGCAGCTTTTCAGCCGCATGCTGGTCAAGTCGATGAGCCCCGAGGAGCTGTTCGACTCGCTCATGGTGGCGACCGGCTCGCAGAACAAGGAACAGAAGAAGGAGTTGCGCGGCCGCTGGCTCGATAACCTCATCAGCAATTTCGGCGACGACGAGGGGAACGAGGTCAGCTTCAACGGCACCGTGGTGCAGGCCCTGATGATGATGAACGGCACCGACCTGAACACCGCCATCGCCCCGGGCAAGGACGAGGGGAACGTCGCCAAGATCTACAAGGAGCACCGCGGCGCCGGCCTGGCCATTGTCCGCGACCTGTACCTGCTGACGCTGAACCGCCCGCCCAGCCAGAAGGAGCTAACGCGGATGACGGAGGCCATGAGGATGCGTACCCGCGACAAGGACGCGCTGGCGCCCTACCAGGACCTGCTGTGGGCGCTGTTGAACAGCAACGAGTTCATGCTCAATCATTGATCCTGCAAGTCCGGGCGAGCGGTGAGGCGTTAGCCCCCCGGTGATGAGTGGATTACCGGGGGGCTAACGCCCCCCGCTCGCTAATCAGTTGCGGGTTCGGTTTCCAATCACCAATCTCATCCCACGGCCACAGCGGCCGAGGCCGCCGGCGATACTCATAGTTCCAGAAATCGCTGGGCGCACACCCCGGCGCCCGCACCATCATGATCTCGACGGCTCGCGCCGCGTAGGCTGCCCGGAAGCCGCACGGGCTCTTGGCGATCAGCACGCTGGCTGCGAATGGATCGATCCCCGCCGCCCGGAATAACTCCGGGGCGAAGTGCGGCCCCGAGCGCGACGTGACCACCACCTGCACATCCCCGGAGCGCAGCACGGCGCACAGCCCCATGTCGATTGCCAGGTTCCGGGCGAGGTGGCCCGACATCACGAAACGTGCCTCGAACAGCTTCTCTACCCGGCCGTTGCAGGGCAGGGTGGTAGAAAAGCGATGGTCGCGCACCCCGCCCAGCGGCCCCTCGAAGCGGGCGCCGATGCCCAGTTGCTTCGCTTCCTCGACGACTCCGGGTGCTACAACCGTCACCAGGGCCAGGCGCGGCCAGTCATACTTGAGCAACTCGCGTAGCAGCCAGGTGCTGTCGCCCGGGGCACCCGACGTGGTCGAGTCGGCACCATCGCCCAGGACGACCAACCCGTCCCGGTGTTCGTGGGCCCGGCGGACGGCCTCCTCCAGCGGGACCAATTCCGGCAGGTAATCGCGGCGCCGTTTCCACAGCTCACGAGCCATAGCGGCACATTCCGCGGCCGCACCCTCGCCATCCGTTACCACCACCACAGCCGATCCCAGATCGGGGATATCGAGCCAGGGTTGCACGGTGGCCAGGCCGGCGGCGAGCACGTTGGGCTTCGCCTCCAGCGCTTGCAGCCGTTCGCGCAGGGCGAAGCTGACGCTGGCCCGGTCCTGGGTGTTGGCCCGCTCCGCCGGCACGACCATCGGCACCTTCTGGAAGGCGGTCACCGGCCGGGCCCCGTTCAGGATGCGGCGCAGCGCCGCCGCGCCGCGTTGCCCCGTCTCGAAGACATCGACGTGCGGCGCGGTGTGATACAGCACCAGGGCGTCGGCCGACCGGGCCATGCGCTCGGTCAAGTTGGTGTGTAGGTCGAGCGTGGCGACGAGCGGCAGGTCCGGCCCGATGATCTGGCGGACGGCGTCGAGGATTTCGCCTTCGACATCAGGGGCACCCTCGGCCACCATCGCTCCGTGCAGGGCGAGCAGGAGGCCGTCCAGCGGCAGCGCCTGCCGGACGGCGGCCACCATTTCGTCGCGCAGCCAGAGGAAGGTATCGTGCGTGGCGGTCCCGCTCGGCCAGGCCGGCAGACGCACCAATCCGACGATCTCGGGCCCCACCTTCCACGACCGCAGCGACTGGATGAATCCGCCCAGCTCGTTGGTATCGGCCATGCGTTCGACCAGGTCGGCCCCGCGGAGGATTCCGAACTCCTCGAAGTCGCGGCGCGTGGTGGGCAGCGGATTGAAGGTGTTAGTTTCCTGCCAGAGCTGACCGATGGCGATGCGCATGATTTCCCCCCAGCCGCTTGCGGCTTCGCACTTACTTCCCACGATCAAAGTGATAATCCCCACCCGCCCATCTGTTCCAGCAACGCCGCGTGCGTCAGGTTGAACTGGAGCGGTGTGATCGTGACGTATCCGTCCGCCAGGGCGCCCACGTCGGTGTCGGGGTGGGTTTCCGGACAAACGAGGTCGCCCCTGGTCCAGAAATAGACGCGACCGCGCGGATCGACGCGCCGGTCCAGGGATTCACTGTAGGGGACCACGTGCTGCGGCACCACGCGCACGCCGCGGATCGGACCACGGTCCAGACTGGGGATGTTGATGTTGAAGAGGGTGCCCGCTGCCGGCTGGCGAGCGACCAGCTGTTCGATGACACGGCGAGCGATGGCGGAGCCGCGCGCGAAGTCGAGCGCCGCCGGCTCAGCGTATTCCTGCGAAACGGCCACGCTGACGCAGCGAAAGAACGCCGCCTCGATCGCCGCCGCCACCGTTCCGGAGTAAAGCACGTTGATGCCGGCGTTGGACCCCGCGTTGAGTCCGCTGACGACCAGGTCGGGCGGCTCGGGTAGCAGTTCCAAGAGCGCCACCTTGACGCAATCCGCCGGCTTCCCATCGACGGCCCAGCCCAGGAAGCGATTTTGCTCGTCGCGGACCTGCTGCACGATGAGCGGCGTCAGCAGGGTGATGGAATGGCCCACGGCACTCTGCTCGCTGGCCGGGGCCACCACCGTCACTTCGCCCAGCGCCATCAGTTCCGTTCGCAGCGCCCGCAACCCCGGGGCGTAGATGCCGTCGTCGTTGGTCAGCAGGATGCGCATGCGCTCACTCCTCATATCGCTTGCGTCGCAGAATGTGATGGTAATGCTGGGCGAAGCGATGCGCCTCGTCGCGCACGTACTGCAAGAGCCGCAGGGCCGCCGAGTGCCGCGATAGCCGAATCGGCTCCGCCTCTCCCGGACGATAAATCTCCTCCTCGCGCTTGGCCAGCGAAATCAAGCACGGCGCCTCGACGCCCAGCAAATGCAGCGCTTCGAGAGCGGCGTTCAGTTGCCCCTTGCCGCCGTCGATGAGAAGGATGTCGGGGAAAACCGAGCCTTCTTCTCCCCCGCTGGCGCTTCGGGCTGACCTGGCGTTGCGGAAGCGGCGGGCGACCACCTCGCGGATCGAGGCGAAATCGTCGATGCCCTGCACGCTCTTGATGCGATAACGGCGGTAGCCCGGCTTGAAGGGGAGCCCGTCGATGAAGGCCACCAGCGAGGCCACCATGTCGTCGCCGCCCAGGTGGGCGATGTCGATCCCCTCGATGGTACGCGGCGTCTTCTCCAGGCCAAGCACCTTGCGCAGCCCGATCAGCCCCTTCTTCGGCTCGATGGGAAAGACCTCCGGCTGCACATCGCGATTGACCTCGCCGCGCAGGCCCAGGTTTTTCAGGGCGGCGAGGTCGTCGCGCAGGTGGGCGGCCTTCTCGAATTGCATGGCGGTGCTGGCCTCGGCCATCGCCTGTTCCATCTCCTTGATGAGTCGTCCTTTCTTGCCTTCCATGACCAGCCGCAACGCCCGAATCTGCTTGCGATAATCCTCCTTGGACACTCGGAAATTGCAGGGGGCCGTGCATTGGTTGATGTTGTGCAACAGGCACGGCCGGAACCAGCGCCAGCGCTGTTCCTCTTCGCGGATGTCGAGCGAGCAGGTGCGGAACTTGAACAGGCGCTGCAGCACCTGCATCGCATGCCGCAATGACTTGGCGCTGGTGAATGGTCCGTAGAGCTTGACCCCCTTTCGCCGTGGTGTCCGCGTGAACTCGACGCGCGGAAACTCCTCGCGCAGCCGGATTTGCAGGTACGGGAACGTCTTGTCGTCCTTGAGATCGACATTGAAACGCGGCTGGATGTCCTTGACGAGGCGGGCCTCGAGCAGCAGGGCGTCCACCTCGCTGTCGGCGGGCAGGAAGTCGATGTCGGCGATCAGCGGCACGAGGTCGCGGGTGCGCAGATCCTCGGCGGCGGCCTTGCTGAAATAATGGCCGGCCCGGTTGCGCAGGTTCTTCGCCTTACCGACGTAGATGACGCGGCCCTGGGCATCCTTCATGAGGTAGACCCCGGGCGCAGCCGGGAATTGCTTCACCTTCTCGGCGGGCGGCAGGTTCTCGGCGGGTGCGGCGCCCGGCTCGGCGGGCAGCGGGTCGCTGGACATGGAATGACCCCAGGTGACGAATCCTTCGTGCGGCCCCGCGTTCCGGGTGCGGAGCCTTCTGACCTTTATACCACATCGGCCGGCACGATTTGACGCACCCCTTGGCCAGTGTCGCGCCAGCCGCTACACTCTAGGGCTCCCGTGCATTCGGGACCCGTTCTCGCCGGAGGCCGACGCGTGCAGTATTTCTTCTTCCACCTGATGCCCTGGCCCCACCTGCCGCCCGACTTCGACGAAAAGTACGACTCCGCCTGGGTCTGGGCGCCCAACACCCTGTACGACCCGGTCAAGGGACACGACCTGTACCGCGAGTACATCGACACACTGGCGTCCGTGGAGGACCTGGGGTTCGACGGCGTCTGCGTCAACGAGCACCACCAAAATGCCTACGGCTTGATGCCGTCGCCCAACCTGATCGCCTCGGCCTTGATTCAGCGGACGCAGCGTTGCAAGATCGCGGTTATCGGCAATGCGCTGCCGATGTACAATCCGCCGATCCGCGTGGCCGAGGAGTACGCCATGCTCGATGTGATGTCGGGCGGCCGGCTCATCGCCGGCATGGTGATCGGCGGCGGGCCGGAGTACTACTCGTACCAGATGAACCCGACCCATGCCCGCGAGCGCTTCCGCGAGGCGCTCGACCTGATCGTGAAGGCCTGGACCACGCCGGGGCCGTTCACCTGGAACTCGAAGCACTACTTCCTGCGTTACGTCAACCCCTGGCCGCGGCCGTTGCAGCAGCCGCACCCGCCGATCTGGATTCCCGGGGCCGGCAGCCTGGAGACGGTCGAGTTCGTCGCTCAGCGCCGCTACGCTTACATGGGGCTGCCGTTCTTCCACATCGATGTGTCGCGGCGCATGTACGACGGTTTCCGCGAGGCGTGCCAGAAGGCCGGCTACACCGCCAGGCCGGAGCAGATGGGCTGGGGCGTCACCATCTACGTGGCCGAGACGGACCGTCAGGCGCGCGAGGAGTTCGAGCCGCACTTCTGGTATTTCGCGAAGAATCTGTTGAAGGGGATCACGACGGCGCCGCCCGGCTACACCTCGGCCCGCTCGGCGGCGGCCCTGTACAAGAACCGCGGCAAGTTCCTCTACGGCGGCAACAAGACCTGGAAGGACGTGGAAGACGGCGTCTACGCCATCGCCGGCAGCCCGCGGACGGTGATCCAGAAGATCAACCAGTACCGCAAGGAACTGGGCGTCGGTGTGTGTCTGACCGGTTGCCAGATTGGCTCGATGCCGCACCATTTGGCGCGGAAGAGTTTGCAGATGTTTTCACGCGAGGTGTTGCCGCACGTCCGCGACGTTTAGGGAATAACAATGTTCGACACTCTGAAGAAACTGAAATACGGTGCCCGCGTCCTCCTCTCGCGCGGCGGCGGCCAACCGGAAACCATCGATATCAACGGCCGCTCGACGGTCCTGTTGCACGCCGGGGAGGGGACACCCTTTGTCTACCTGCACAGTACCCTGGGCGAATCCTCGATGTGGCTCCCCTTCTACCAGGCCTGGGCGAAACAGTTCCGCGTGCTGGTGCCGACCCACCCCGGCTTTGGCAAGAGCGGCGGGTTCGACCAGATCGACACCATCGAGGACCTGGCGTTCCACTATGTCGAGCTGTTCGATGCCCTGGGACTAGACGAGGTCATCCTGGGTGGCGTCAGCCTGGGTGGCTGGATCGCGGCCGAGTTTGCCATCCGCTGGCCGGAACGGGTCAAGAAACTATGGCTGTGCAACGCCCCCGGCCTGTGGGTGGAGGATGCGGCCCACGGCGACCTGTTCCGCGTCATGCACGACCGCGACGCCCTGCGCCGCCTGCTCTTCCACGATCCCGACGGGCACATGGCCCGGCTGGTAATCCAGGACGAGGCGGACGAGGAAAAGCTACTGGCCGCCTATCAGAACATGACCGCCCTGGCCCGCGTGGTGTGGGATCGTCCCTACGACCCCAAACTCGCCGGCCGCCTGCACCGCGTGCAGTGTCCGACCCTGCTGCTCTGGGGCGAACACGACCAGCTGGTGCCGCCGGCCTTTGGCGAGGCTTATCATCGCTATCTGCCCCACGCGCGGATGAAGCGGATCGCCGGTTGCGGGCATCTGCCGATGTTTGAGAAGGAGCAGGAGTTTGTGGAGACGGTTGCGGCGTTTTGCAAGGAGTGACTGATTCCTGATATGCTGGATTGTGGCCGACCGTGAGAAGGAGGCAGCACCATGCAAACGATTCGCGTGCTAGAGAAGACGGGAAAGGACGGGATGCTTTCTCTGCGGATTCCTCTAGGCCAGCCGGAAGCGGAATACGAGGTCGTGGTGGTCGTGCAACCCCGGCCCTCAGCCGTCGATCCCGCAGAAAATGGCTGGCCCCCCGGCTACTTCGACTTGGCTGGCTCGATCGACGATGAAACGTTCGTGCGTCATCCCCAGGGCGAACTCCCGCCACCGGTCGAACTCGAATGACATACCTGCTCGATTCCAACGTGTGGATTACGTTCCTGCGGCGTCCCCATTCTCCTGTCGTGCCGCGGCTTCAGGCCCGGCAGCCGCACGAGATTCGGGTCTGTTCGGTCGTGCGTGCCGAGTTGATCTACGGCACACTCCGGAGTGCGAAGCCCGTCCGAAGCCGTGCGGTGATCGAGGCGTTGCTCCGTCCCTACGTCTGCCTGCCATTCGCCGAACCCGACGCCGATGCGCAGGCCGAAATCCGCTATCACCTCGAAATACGTGGAACCCCCATTGGGCCATATGATCTACAAATCGCCGCCATCGCCCTGACCAACGGCTGCACACTCGTGACGCACAACACAGCGGAATTCAGTCGCGTTCCTGGCCTTGTCCTCGAAGACTGGGAGTTGCCTTGAGCCCCAGAGCGGTGTGTCTACCCCGTTGAGGAACAATGGATTCCTTCGCCAACCGCGTCATCCTCATCACCGGCGCCGGCAGCGGTATCGGCCGGCAGATGGCCGTCCAACTACACCGGGAAGGCGCCGCCATCGCCGCACTCAACGTCAAGCCAGACGGGCTGGCCAGCCTGGCCGCCGAGCTGCGCGAGACGCGGCTCGCCACGGCGGTCGGCGATGTCACCAGCCGCGACTCCCTCTATCCGGTAGTCCGCGAGTTGGAGCGTCGGCTCGGACCGACCGATGTGCTCATCGCCAACGCCGGCATCGGCAGCGCGACTGCGGCCGACCCCTACGACGCCGACGGCATCGAGGCGATGATTCGCGTCAACCTCGTCGGCGTGTCCAACAGCATCGGGGCCGTCCTGCCGGGCATGATCGAGCGGCGGCGCGGGCAGGTGGTCGGCATCGCCAGCATTGCCTCCTACCGCGGCATGCCCAAGATGGCCGGTTACTGCGCCAGCAAGGCCGGCGTCTGTGCCTTGCTCGAAGCGATCCGCGTCGAAGTCCAGCCGGTCGGCATCGGCGTGACCACCATCTGTCCCGGCTGGATTCGCACGCCGCTCACCGATAATATCGACGTGCCGCACATCTTCCTGATGGAGCCGGACCTGGCTGTCCGGCGGATTCTCGATGCGGTGCGCCGGCGCAAGGCGTACTTCGCCTTCCCCGGCCCAACGGTCCGGCGTGCCCGGCTGCTGCGCTGGCTGCCGGCCGGCGCCAGCGACTGGCTGGTGCGGCGGATGATGGCGGCCTTTGCGAAAAAAGAGGGCACGCCGGAGGAGACCGGTCCGCGATAGAATAAACGCGCCGTCGATCGCAGGCCGAGCGGAGCCGTTTCATGGAGTCGTTGATTCGCTTCACTGCCCCGCCGAGCCAGTGCGGCTACCTGCCCGACCGGAACTGGTCGCTGGAGTACGAGCACGTCGCCTCGCTCAGTGCCGGCGAGTATGGGCAACGGCTCGAAGAGGGCTGGCGGCGTTTCGGGCACACCGTCTTCCGCCCGCGCTGCCCCGCCTGCACCGCGTGCCGATCACTGCGCGTTGTCGTTGACAGGTTTCGCCCCGACCGCAGCCAGCACCGCGCCCGCAAGGCCAACGCGGACGACGTGGAGCTGCGCATCGCCGCCCCGCGAGTCACGCGCAGCCGGCTGGCCCTGTACGACCGCTACCACGCCTTTCAGTCCGATTTCAAGGCCTGGCCGCAGCACCCCGCCAAGGATCCCGAGAGCTACGCCGACTCGTTCGTTTACAACCCGTTTCCCGTCGAGGAGTGGTGCTACTACCTGGGCGGTGACCTGGTCGGCGTCGGTTACGTCGACGTGCTGCCGAATGCGATGTCGGCGATCTATTTTTTCTACGAGCCGGCGGAACGGCACCGATCGCTGGGGACGTGGAACGTGCTGAACATCATCGAGGAGGCGGCGCGGCGGCGCGTGCCGCACGTCTACCTCGGTTATTACGTGGACGGCTGCCGATCGATGGAATACAAGGCCTGTTTTGTCCCCAATGAGACCCTGGGGAAGGATGGGGAATGGCGGGCGTTTCGGACATGACCACAATCCTCGACCGCATCGTCGCCAGCAAGCGCCTCGAAATTGAGGCTGCGAAACAGCGCGTCCCCGAAGCCGAGCTGCAGCGCCGCCTCGCCGATGCTCTGCCAATCCGCGATTTCCGGGCCGCCCTCGATCGCCCAGGCAGCGTCCAGGTCATCGCCGAGGTGAAGCGGGCCTCTCCCTCCGCCGGCCTCATCCGTGCCGACTTCGATCCGGTGGCCATCGCTCGCACCTACGCGGACCACGGCGCCGCCTGCATCAGCGTGCTCACCGACGAGCCGTTCTTCAAGGGACATCTGTCCTACCTGGAGCGTGTGCGTGCCGCCGTGGCTCCTCCTGTGCTGCGCAAGGACTTCATCCTCGATCGCTATCAGCTCCTGGAAGCCCGGGCCGCCGGCGCCGATGCGGTGCTGCTCATCGCGGAAATCCTCGATGACACCGCGCTGTCACTTCTCTTTCGCGAGGCGTCGGACCTGGGGATGCAGTGCCTGGTGGAGCTATACGATGCGGAGAACCTGGGGCGTGTGCTGGACATCGGCGCTCGGCTGGTCGGCGTCAACAACCGCGATCTGCGGACGTTTGTCACCCGGCTGGACCACACGCTGGAGCTGGCGAAGCGGGTGCCGTCGGATTGCTGCCTGGTCAGCGAGAGCGGCATTCGCACCCGGGAGGATGTGCTTCGTCTTCAGGAAGCCGGCGTCCGTGCAGTCCTTGTCGGCGAAACGCTGATGCGTGCGGCCGACCCGGGAGCCATGCTCGACGAGTTACGGGGAGTAACCGCCGGGTAGCGGGGCACGGATCGCGTCATCGGCCGAGCCATCGGTCTCGCCATTCCGCTGGACTTCCCCGACCGGTTCGACGTCGAATGGGAAGACCGGGGGTTCCGGCTCAGCCCAGGATGTCGCCACTTTCTCGCCGCGGCGCAGCCATTGCCAGCCGCACCAGGCCCAGACGCCGGCCAGGGCGAAGGTGTCCCACGGCGCGCCCCAGTGGCTGCCCCAGCCAAGGACCGGGAAAAGGTAGTGGATGAGCAGCAACAGCAGCACCGCCGTGGGTGCCATGCGGTTGAGCGTCCAGACGGAGCGCGGCGCGAGCGTCATCACCACCGGCGGCGGCAAGGCCTCGGGTGGAGCCGCCTGGTGATAGGCGACGACGGCACGGCCGGCCACGGCACGCTGCAGCGGGGCCAGGGCCACGAGCAACGGCGACAGGTAGCGACGCGGCTCGGTGAACAGCAGGAACAGGCCCAGTGACCCGAGCAGGGCGTCGTAGTACATGAAGTGGTAGCAGCACATCCAGGCACCGAGGAGCAGGAACGCCGCGGGAGGACCATCGGCGGCCGGGGCCTGCCGTCGCCGCAGCACCGCCAGCCTTACCGTGTTCTCCAGCGCGAACACGACCATCGCTCCGCCCAGCAGGGTGCAGAGGAATGACACGTTGATCTCCCAGCGCCCCAGCAGCCAAAACGGCTGGTCCAGC
The DNA here is from genome assembly GCA_963827935.1 of uncultured Planctomycetota bacterium. GTDB lineage: Bacteria > Planctomycetota > Planctomycetia > Gemmatales > Gemmataceae > DATFNV01. The sequence continues at coordinate 188,158 of CAWHCN010000017.1, forward strand.
CGCTCCCAGTACCCCTTGTCGAAATCGAGCAGGTAACGGCGCGGCACGCTCAGCAAATCGCGGCTAAGGAAGATCCAGTTTCTCTCTCGATCGTAGGTGTCCGTCGCCTCCTTGCCGACGGCCAGCCAGTCGAACCAGCTGTGCAGGCCGACAAACGGCAGAGTCATCAGGGCCAGACCGGTGCCGGTGGCAATCATCGTTAGGCCAAAGCGCCAGCGCCGCGTCAGGAGCGGGACGAGGAGGAAGGAGAGCGCCCAGACCGGCTTGAAGGCGAGCAGTCCCCAGACCATGCCGCCCAGCGCCGGCCGGCCGCGCGCCGCCAGCGCCCAGCCCCAGACCAGGATGACCAGCGTCAAGGTCGCGTTCTGGCCGAGGTTGACCGAGCCGGCGAATCCGGGGAAGAGCATGATGAAGACGGCCATCACCGGAATCCACACCCGGCCTCGTGCCAGGGTGCGGGCGCCGGCGGCGGCCACGAACACCAGCAGCACGTTGAAGATCTGCTGCACCCGATACGACAGGTGCGGATCCATCAGCGCCAGTGGAGAGTAGAAAATGGCGTTGACCGGCGGATAGAGCGGCCCGCCGACTGGGTGAACGGCGTTGTGCATTCGGCTATCGCTATCCCGTTCCAGATGCGCCCAAACCAGCTCCGGAAAGTGCTCGGCATCGTCCTGGTCGAGCTCCTCCAGTTTCTTCCTGTCGAGGACCCTGTCGAGTGCCTCGCGCAGGTTCCCTGGCGAGTCAAAGCGCTTGCCCCGCAGGGTGTCCAGCTTGGCGAGCACCCGCTCATCAACCCCGGCCGCGCGCAGCGACGCCAACGACAAGTCCGTAAGCCGGTACCACGCCCAGGGGTCTTCGTTGGCCAGAACATAGGCGGCCGCTTGCCACGGATCGGCGGCGGCAAGTGGCGTGACCAACGAACCCAGGGTGACGCGGGCGGGAGCATCGTTTTGATCCCCCATCATCCAGTACATCAGGTTCTCGGTATCGGTCTTGTGGGCTGGCTCGTTCTCATCGGGGTGTTGCGAATCGTTGTCTGGGTAGGCCTCGCGGAGAACCTGGCGCTGGACGTGGCGGTTATAGAGTTCCTGCCCGTGCCCGGTGACGAGCATGCGGCCCATGAGGTACTGGCCGCCGAAGTCGATGGTGGCGTGGCCGCTGGCGCCGTCGCGGCGATCGGTGCTGACGAAGGAGACCCAGGCGTACTCCAGCGCGACCGCCGAGGTGGTGGCCGCGGCCAGCCAGGCGACGATGTAGTATGGCAGCCAGTGCCGCAGGGCCTTCAGCAAGAGGTCTTCGATGCGGTTCATCATCGGTCGGCGTGGGCCTGCTATAATCGGGTCGGCCGCGGGTAGTGCGGTGATTCTATATGACCGTGCGGGATTCTGCAGCGTTCCTTCGCCCCCACCCTCGCTTGGTCGGAGTGGGGTGGCGGTTCGTAACCAGGACGCCTCTTCTTTGTTGCATCATTGCATGATTGCAGCCATGCCAAACCCCCTGCATTGCACTGCAATGCATGCAATGCATGCAATGCACTGCAACGATGCAACGCTTGCAATCGTTGCAACGTTGCATGCAATGCACTGCAACGATGCAACGCTTGCAATCGTTGCAACGTTGCATGCAATGCACTGCAACGTTGCAACGACGGGGAGCCGTCCGGCCTCCGCCGCGGCCAGCTGGAGGTACTGCACCAGCTCGAGGTGCATGTCCGGGTGCAGGAGTGGCGTGAACTTGGCAGCTTGACGCGGGAGTGGACCTGTGAGACGGCCGCCGGCCCTGCTGTGCCAGGTCGAGGACGCGCCTGCGCGGACCGGCGTGAGCGGCAGCATCGTGGCCGCCGTCTCCGGCGGACCCGACAGCGTGGCCCTGCTGCGTGCCCTGCGCGACGCCCGCGGCGTTGGCCCCCTGGTCGCTGCCCACCTGAACCATCAGCTGCGCGGTGCGGACAGCGACGCCGACGAAGCCTTCGTCCGCGACCTGTGCGATCACCTTGCGGTCCCATGTCACGTTCAGCGCCTGGATGTGCAGGCCATTGCGGTTTCTGAGGGCGCCAACCTGGAGGGCACGGCCCGCCGGCTGCGCTACGATTGGCTGGCGCGAGCAGCGACCGAGGAAGGCCTGGGGGCGGTGGCGACGGGGCACACCGCCGACGACCAGGCCGAGACGGTGCTGCACCGTCTGCTGCGCGGCACCGGCTTGCAAGGGCTCCGTGGCATCGCCCTCCGCCGCGAGCTGGCACCGGGTGTGGCGCTGGTTCGACCGCTCTTGACCACGACGCGGGCCGAGGTGATGGCCTATCTGCACGGGCTGGGCCAGGCTTACCGGCAGGATAGCACCAATTTCGATCCGGCTTTCACCCGTAATCGCATCCGACATCAGCTACTGCCGCTCCTGGCTGCCGAGTACAACCCCGAGATCGTCGCTGTCCTCGCCCGCCTCGCCGCCCAGGCCGACGAGGCCCACGCCGCCGAAGAAGAGCAAGCCCGGGCCCTGCTGGCCGCGGCGGAATTGCCCCGTGCAGGGACCGTGCTGGTTTTCGACGGTTCGCAGCTGTCGGCCGCCCCGCCGCACCAGGTGCGCGCGCTGTTTCGCCTGGTTTGGCAGCGCGAAGGCTGGCCGATGGATGCGATGGGCTTCGACGCCTGGCAGCGGGTGGCGGCGGTAGCGCGGGGCGAAGCGACGGCAGCGGATTTCCCTGGGGGCGTTCGGATGCGCTGCGTCGGAAGGGTGGTGCAGGTGGGGAGAAGAGGGTGAGGAGAGGGCAACCCACGAGCCGATAGATTACCCGGGCTGTGGCGCCCAATGGCTTACGCTGTACTCGGGAGATCGGTGACCCAGCAAACGAAACCTGCCCAAGACGTTCCGGCCAAACTATTGAAGAACCGCTGATCCGCCGTCAGGACGCGACCGCCCAGGTTGATTGCTAGCGCCAGGTACAGGCAATCGTAGACCGTCCGCTGCGTTCGGTCCGCCAGATCAAAAGCTGATACTTTCAGCGGAGACTCTGAATGCCGGGTGAGAGGCAGCGCGGCAAGTTGGCTGAGTATCAAATCGGCATCAGCACGGGTGATCTCGCCTCGCCGCACCTTCTTCCACAGCGTGCTGGCGATCTCCAGGTCGAAGAAGAACGCGGTGGTGTGTAATGGATCGGGACCGGTACGCCACGCCCGTGCCTCCGCGGCATGGACTTCCGGCACGAACCATTTTACGCCGACACTGGCATCAACGATGAGTGCGCTCAACGGTCTCGGTCCTCACGCAGCAGGTCGGCACTATCGCTGAAAGATCGGCCCGACGACGCCAGGCGGTTGTAAATGGCGTCCACCGAGGCCCAGGGGCCGGAGGATTTGCTGCTCAGGGCCTCCGACAGGAGCGATTTCGCTTCTTCCGGGGCAGTTCGCCCGTGACACTGTGCACGCTCCTCAAGTGCGTGAAGTACACCGTCGTCCAGATCGCTAAGGATTAGCTCCGCCATTAAGGTTGTTCCTTTTCTCTGCTGCCGTGGATTGTCACATTGATGTCGGCACTCCCAGCGCTCGCAGCGGGAGCCCTCGTTATTCTCCGCCGATCTCGCCCGTTCCGTCAAGCGCAAAGCCCCGTCGCTGGCACTCCGGGCTGGTATCATGGTGCCAGCCTGTTGTGCCCTTCGCGGAGGCCCGTCAGACCGTGGCCAGCGTGTCCGTCGAGACCTGTTCCGAATGCGGTGCGGTCCTTCCGCCTGGGCAGCTCGACGCTCACTTGCGCAGGAAGCACCGGCTGTATCGGTTCCAGGGTGCGCTGGCCGGCGTCGAGCCGACGCTGGCCGCCGTCGTCGCCGCCCTGGGTCGCGGGGATGCCGATGCCTATCCCTTGCTCGAACGGCTCGCACGCGATCAGCACGGCCGCCGGGCTGGTCCCTTCCTGGCGGCGTCGCTGGGGAAGGCCGTCGCCTCGTTGGAAGGGCCGCAGCACGCTGGGGTCTGCGATGCCCTGGCCCGCGTGCTGGCCGGCCGGCGGAGTGCCCGGACGCTGGCCTGGTGCCTGGCCGCCGAACCGGACGAGCCCCCCCGGCGGCTCGCCTTGAGCCTCGTCCTTCGCCTGCCCGCCCCGGTCGAGCGCAAGTTGATCCGCGCCTATCGTCCGCTGCTCCACGACCGCGCTTGCCCGGGGAGGCGCAGGTCGCGGCTGCCGCGTCCCTGCTTACCAGCACTGGCCGCGAAAGGTCGCCGGCCCGGCGTCTGCTCCGTGCCCTGGTGTCCGGACGCAGCAAGGTGCGGGGCGTGGCCTACCTGCGCCAGCTGGCCGCCCTGGTCGGCACGTTCCCCGTTCTGGAGCACTTCACGCACCGATTGGAAGACCGCATCCGCATGCGCTGCCCGCGCTGCGATGTCCAGATGCGCCGCCACGAGATGGTGCCGCACCTGTGGCACGAGCACCGCCTGCTGCTGCACGGCGACCGCGTACGCGACCCGTGGCAGCTCATCGATGAATGGATCGCCGCCGGATTGAGGCAAGAGGACCCGACGGCCCTCGACCGAGCGCGCGACCTGGCCCAGCAGGTCGATCCGCAGAACGGCGGGCGCCGCGTGCAGAGGCGGATCGCGGCGGCAGGCGGCAAGGACGGGGACGCCGGCTGGCCCCGGCTCGCCGAGGCGGCGGAACGCGGGGCCTCGCTTTGTCCGCACTGCTACGAGCTGGTGCCGGTGCGGAGCGAGGAGGAGCCGGTGCCGGCCAGCCTCTGGCAGGGACGGCTATCCGCGCACGGTTATCGGGTCGAAGTATTAGAATCCGGCATTCTGCCGATGCTGGAAATTGAGACACCAACCCTCCCGGTTGTCCGCCGTCCTTTGCCGGGCCGGCGCTGGACCCGCAAGGGGGCGACACTCTTCCTGGTCTGTCCGCTGGTGCTGCTGGCACTCGTGCTGGCCCTGTTCAGCCCGGGGAGTCGGCCGCTCCTGCCGGTCGCGGCGCTCTTGCTGCTGGCGATAGGCGTCTATGTGGCGGCCCTGCTCGGCTGGCGGCCGCGCCGGGCGCCGCAGGACCGAGCCATCGACTTCGCGTGGACCGCCCTGGTGCCCCGACTGCACAGCGAGGGTTTCTCGCTGGCCGACTCGGCCTTCCTGGCCAGCCTGGCGCTGGTAAGCGTCGGCCGGGGCCGGCCGGCGGCCCGGCGGGAGGTGTTGGCCCGGCTGCTGACGCTGACCGACCGTGTCGTCAGTGCTGGGTTCGCCGGGGCCCGCGACCTGGCCGTCCTGCGGCGCCTGGCCATCGCCGACGCGGTCCGCCAGGGCAAGGATCGCATCCAGCTTGTTGTTACGGAGGTGGATCGCTGTTTCAGCGGCCGGCTGCCGCTGGCCTATGCCGAGGGGGTGCTGGCCGGCGGCCGCGACGACGGCTGGCGCCCCGCCGACCTGGCCCGGCTGCGCGTGCTGCTGTGCGATTCCGCCTTCGAGGCCGGCTTCGAGCTGCGCGACCTGATCGAGGCCGGCGAAACCGCGCCCGCCCTGGGCCAGGTGCTCGACACCGAGGACACCGAGGCGCTGGCTCACCTGCGGCTGCTCTGGTCGCAGCGGGCCTCGCGGCCGTGGGACCGGCATGCCCCGGCCGACACCGTCTTCGACCTGGCCGCCGACGCCACGGAGTCGGACCTCTTCGCCCGCCATCCCGACCTGCTCCTGCGGCACCGCCTGCCGACCCGTTTCAAGGACGAGGCGGCCGACATCCTGATGTGCAGCAGCGGCGTGGTGTTGCACGGCATCGTCTTCACCCGCCCGCCGCGCACCGCGGAGGTCATGGGTCGGCCGGGCCGCTACGAGCTAACCGTGGACGGCCACCGCCTCTGGTTCAGCACCGACCCGGAGGTGATCGCCAGCCGCCTGGAGCGCTGGTGCCGCTACCATTTCGAGGAGTTCCTGCCCGCGACCGGCGACGTGCACCGCTGGCGTTCGCCGCACGCCGCGGCGGTGCTGCGGGCCTGGGGGACGGTGCGGTGCCCGGACTGCGGGCGGGCGCTGTTGCCGCGGGTGGGGGAGGTGGGGCTGGGGCTGGAGGAGGGGTGAGCGGGATCTCCGCCCCCGGCAGTTTGGGACCCGGGCAGCCCGAAGCGCCAGCGAGGTGGTTCTTCGTCCTCGCTGGCGCTTCGGGCTGCCCGCCTGGCAGCACTCTAACGATACGCACGCCTCCGCCGCCTCAGCAGCCGCGGCAGGAATACATACACCGCCAGTGCGAAGCACATCACGCCGCCGGAGACGTTGGCCGACACGTACTGGATAATCGGCGGACGCTCCACCGGGGCCTGGTTGTCGTCCACGGCGAAGTACACATCGTCGCTCCCGGGGCGCGGCGAGGAGTGGTCCTCGAATTCGGTCAGCCACCACGAAGCTGGCGGCGTTTCCTTCGGCAGCTTCAATTGCCCCAGGATGCTCTCGCGGTTGGCGTCGGGCAGCTTGTTCGACCAAACCACGCGAGCATTGGCGACGGGGGCACTGGCTGGGCTCGACCCGTCCTTGCCCGCCTCGCCAAAGGTTCCCTTCACGCGGCTCTCGCTGAGGAAGTAGACCCGCAGCAACCGCGGGGTCGGCGGGATGCCGGTGTACCCCAGGGGCGGCAGCACCTTGCCGTCCTCGCGTCGCACGGGCGGGGCTGGTGGCGGCGGTGCCGGCGATGATGGCTCCCGGTAGGGGAAGAAGGGATGCTCGGTGTGGAACGTCATGCGGACCGCGGTCAGTGAGAGCGACGTGGGGCGGCTCTTCGCTGTCCCCTCCTTGGCAGGCGCATCGTCGCGCGCGACCTTGAACGCGGTGATCTTCCACTTGGCCTTCACATATGGCTCGGCCCAGCCGGTGAGGGCGGGGGACGATTCGTAGCCGTGGTCCTTGAGCCAGACGGTCAGGGCAGCGGCGTCGTTGGCCTGGAGGACGGCGGCATCGTAGCCGGCCACGCGCTTGGTGTCGAGCACCTCGACGCTCGCCTGGGCCATATCGGCGACTCCAGCCGCCATCTTCGGGGCCGACCCTGCACAGCCGCAGCCTCCGCCGCCGGCCGGTGCCGACCGCGTGATTACCCGCGGGGCCGTCAGGCCTTGCAGGGCCGTGAAGGCTTCGTCGCCAGCCTCGGCCAGCTCCGGTTTCTCCGGCGTCGGCACGAGGAAGCCGAAGTCCCGGGCCGCGGTGGTGAAGGCCGCCCGCCGGATGAACGTTTGCGTTTTCGTCGCCGCATCCCAGATGATGATGGCGCTCTCGTCGGCGATCTGCACGCTTTCGCCCATGTGCGGCGCGACGGCACAGCCCGTGGCACGCTGGGGGGGAGAGATGGCGAGGAGCGCGGTCAATGCCAGGGGGGCAAAATACAAAACGGTGCGAGCGTTCATGGATGAACTCCCCGGTTAGCCGCGACGCGACGCGAAGCGCTTTCCCGCGCGCTCCGCTTCGCGTCGCGGCTAACCGCGTACTACACCAATTCCTTGATGGGTTCGGCCCCGTCGACGACGTGCTGCGGCCGGCTCGACAGGTCGTTCACCGTGGCCGTGTGCGGATCGATGCCGATGTTTTGATACAGCGTCGCGAAGACTTCCTGGAAGGTCACCGGCCGGTCCTTGGCGTAGCCGGCCTGGCGGTCGGTGGAGCCGATGACCTGCCCGGTGCGCATGCCGCCGCCGGCCAGCAGGGCACAGCCGACCGCGGGCCAGTGGTCGCGGCCGACTTCCTTGTTGATCTTTGGCGTCCGGCCGAACTCGCCCCAGCAGACCACCGAAACCTCCTTGTCGAGTCCACGTTGGTGGAGGTCCTCGACCAGTGCGGTCAGCCCCCTGTCGAGCATCGGGAAGTGCTCCCTGGCGTTCTCGAACGTGGTGCCGTAAGGCTTGCCGTGCCAGTCCCAGCGACCATAGGCCAGGGTGACACAGCGAGCGCCGGCTTCCACCAGACGGCGGGCCGTCAGGAAGTAGTCGTTGAGCAGCGGGCCGGCGTCGCCGTAACCCGCCGGCTTGGCGGAGCCGCGGCCGTAGCGATCGCGCACTGCCGTCGGCTCGCGCTCCAGGTCGAGCGCCTCGGCCAGCTTGCTCGAGGTCAGAATGCCCATCGCCTGCTCGGTAAAGCGGTCCAGGCCGACCATCGAGCCGGAGGCATCCACGTCGCGCCGCAGCCGGTCAAAGCTGCCCAGCAGGCGCTTGCGATCGCCGAGCTGTTCCAGGGCGACCCCTTTGAGGACCATGTCGGCCCGGCCGTCGGCATTGGGCTGGAACGGGGCATGGGCCAGGCCGAGGAAGCCGGGCCGGCCGGGATCGGCCCAGGTGGATGTTTTCATCGGCGGCGACAGGCCGACGAAGGCCGGCACATCAGGCGAGGTCGGTCCCTCGAGCTTGGAAACGGTGGAGCCGAACGACGGCCAGCCGCCTTCCGGCTGCCGGGCGTGCGTCCGCCCCGTCACGCACTGGAAGGCCGCGTGATGCCCCTCGGAGCCGACCAGCGAGCGGATGACGGCGAGCTTGTCCATCATGCCGGCGATGCGCGGCAGGTGCTCGCAGATGTCGATGCCGGGGACGGCGGTGTGAATCGGCTTGAACTCGCCGCGGACCTCGGCGGAGGCAGCGGGCTTGAGGTCCACCATGTCCTGATGAGGCGGGCCGCCGGAGAGGAAGATCATGATGACGGCCCTGTGCGAACGGCCGATCCCCGCCTGCTCCTCGGCCCGCAGGATTTGCGGCAGCGACAGTCCGCCCAGGGCCAATCCGCCGACCTTCAGAAAGGCCCGCCGCGACAGCCCGTCGCAATGGCGCTGACGCCCGCCCAGGATGGTCAACATGACACGCCCCCTTGAGGAATCGCTCGCCGATTGCCACCATGATAACAACCGGATGCCGCCGGCGCACAGCGGATTGTGTGGGTGCAGGCGGCCCTTTGCCCCGGGGGCGTGGATAGGACGGAGCACCGCTCCGTCCTACGCTCCCCCCCTCCGACTGTAGGACGGAGCGGTGCTCCGTCCCCTCCGCAAGGGGACGGAGCACCGCTCCGTCCTACAGTTCTACTCGGAGTAGAACACGCAGGAGTTCTGGATCGTCAATTGCTTGTGGGAACAACATGGATCATCCGTCGCAGGCTTCTTATCCCCGTCAAACACTCTCCTACCTGCGCAATCTCTTCGAGGAGCGCGGTATCCGTCCCAAGAGCAAGCTGGGGCAGAGCTTCCTCATCGATCTGAACGTGCTCGATGTGATGGTGGCCGCCGCCGAGTTGACCCGGGACGATCTGGTCGTCGAGGTCGGCAGCGGCACTGGCAGCTTGACGGCCCGGCTCGCCGACCAGGCCGGGGCGGTGCTAAGCCTCGAAATCGACCCTGCCTTCCACGCCATGGTGGGCGAGCTGCTCCACGGGCGCGAGAATGTGGTCCTGGTCCACACCGACGTGCTGAAGAACAAGAACGAAATCCGCCCGCTGGTGTTCGACGAAATCGAGCAGCTACGCCAGCGCCATGCGTGCAGCCGGGTCAAGCTGGTGGCAAACCTCCCCTATTCGGTGGCGGTGCCGGTGATCTCCAACTTCCTGCTGGCGGACTTGACGGTGGAGCGCATGGTGGTGATGGTGCAATGGGAGATTGGGGAACGGCTCATGGCCGTGCCCGGCACCAAGGATTTCAGCGCCCTGACGGTGCTGGTGCAGAGCCTGGCGGAGGTGGAGCCGGTGCGGCGGCGGTTGCCGCCGGCCGTCTTCTGGCCGCGGCCCAAAGTCGCCTCGGCGATTGTGCTGGTGCGCCCATCGCCGCCAGGCGCGATCTCGTCATAGAGAAGGCTGGCAGTGTGGCGGAGTTCCGCGATTTCCTGCGCGACCTCTACACCCATCGCCGCAAGAACCTGCGCGGCGGACTCGTCGGCTCCCCCGGCGGCCGGCGCGACAAGGAAACCGTGGACCGCATCCTGGCTGAACTCGGCATTGAAGGGACTGTGCGGGCGGAAGACCTCGATCCGGAGCAGCACCTGCGGCTGTGCCAGGCGTTCCGCGCGGATTAGCCGGCGCCCAGCGGGCGGCGCGCTGACGCGAACCCGCCGCCCGCTGGGCGGCGGCTAAACGGAGAACCGCGATTCCCATCGCCCGCCGTCCGCGAACTCCACGTCCAGGTGCTTGCCGTTCAGCCGAAACCGCGCGATTGTCGCCAGAACACCCGCCGCTAGGCTGGCCGTCCCATCCGCCGGCTCCGCCCTGAGCCAGCGCTCGCCGACCCGGTGATGGAACCGCAGCCGGCTGCCGTCGGTCAGTCCCACCACCGCCTCGGAGTAGCTGTCGTTCACCTCGATGGCGGCCAGCGACTGGCGCAGGAGGGCGTCGTTGGTCATCGGCGCTCCGAGAGAACGGCCTGGGCTGGTTGTGCTTGCCGTACCAGGGCCACGCTGCGGCCGACCCGGCCCAGGGTGCCGCCTTGGAGCAGAATGAGAAAGCACGGCACCAGGATGGGCCGGACTACCAGCGTATCCAAGAGGACGCCGAAGGCCAGCGCGAAGCCGAGTTGCTGCATCGAGGTCAGCGACCCGGAGAGCAGGCAAGCGAAGGTCCCGGCCATGATGAAGCCGCAACTCGAGATGACCCGGCCGGTCCGGCCCAGCGCCACCGGGATGCCGCCCAGCGGTCCGTGGGCCGCCTGCTCTTCCCGGATGCGCATCACCAGGAAGATGTTGTAGTCCTCGCCGACGGCCACCAGGATCGTGAACAGGAAAATCGGCACCTTCCAGTCCAGTCCCGAAAACTCGGCGCCCTGGATCAGGCCGAAAACCAGGAAGGTGACCCCCAGCGTGGCCGCGTAGCTGAAGAGGACGCTCAGGACCAAGTACAAGGCGATGGCCGCCCGGCGCAGCACCACCAGCAGCAGGACCAGGATGACGGCGGGGACCAGGATTTGCATGCGGCGTTCGTCCTGCTCCTTGACAGTGGCCAGGTCGCGGGTGCTCGCCGTCGCGCCGCTGAAGGCGATCTGTGAGCCCGCCAGGCCCGGTGGTAACTCGTCGCGAACGGTGGCCTCGATCCGTGCCAGGTCGGCCAAGGCGGTGCGCGACAGCGAGTCGGCGGCCAGCACCAGGTCGATGCGCGTCATGTGTCCCTGCCAGGCGCCGGCCTGGCTGACGTAATAGTCCACGGCCTGGAGGCGTAACTGGGTCTGCGCTTCGTCAGGCGACATGAGCGGACTGTTGAGTCCTTCCTGCGCGGCCGGCGTGATGCCGAGCGGCTGGGCCACGCTGCGCACATCCGCCAGGGCTAGTTCGTCCGCGCGGCTCGCCAGGCGGTCGGTTAACTGCCCCACCAGGTCAATCCCGGTCTGGTCGCCAAAGTCAACGGCATCGTTCTGAACCAGCACGGTGGCCGGTCCGAGCATGCCGGGCGAGAAATGCCGAGCAACGACGCGGTTGGCGACGGTACTGGAAGCGTCCTGGGGCAGCTCGCTGATGGGGTTGTAGTTCTGCTCGTCGTAACGCCACAGGGCCAGGACCACGAACGGCGTCATGGCGGCGGCGGTCAGCAGCAGGATCGTCCCGGGCCGGCGCAACAGGATCGGTCCCAACATCTCCCAGAGGTTCGGCAGCCAGGGCCGGGCGGCGGGATTCGTGACGCCAAGCGATGGCGGCCAAAACGCCCAGCGGCCTGACGCCGCCAGGAGAGCGGGTGTGAGGGTCAGCGCCGCGACGAGGACCAGACCAAGGGCCGCGGGGATCGAGGCGCCGGCCTCGTGGATCTTGCTGAAGCGGGTGAACGCGAGCATGCCGATGCCGCAGATCACGGTGGCCGCACTGGCGGTGATGGTGAGGCCAACCCGACCGACAGCCTCGGCCACGGCGGGTTTGGGAAGTGTGCCACGGTCCCGCTCTTCGCGATCGCGGGCCAGCAGAAACACGCAATAGTCCACACCGGCCCCGTACACCAGCACCGTGATGAACACGTCGATGTCCCGATAGAGACCGAGCACCCCCGCCGCGGCCAGCAGGGCCAGCAAGCGCAGCGCAATCGTTACCGCGAAAAAGACTGTCACCAGCGGAATGAGGGTCACCAGGGGAGCCCGGTACAACAGGAGCAGCAGGACCACGATGACCACAATGGTCCAGACCTCGACGGCGTGTACCGTTTGCTCTTGGGCCCGACGGAGATCGCGCCCGGCCGTCGCGCTGCCGGTGAGCGCCAGCTCCAGTCCCTCGGGAACTGCCCCCTCCGCGTGAAGCCGGCCGATGGCCTCCTCCACCGCGGCCACCAGGGGCAGGCTTCGGGTGTCGAGGAACGGCGGAGTCAGGTCCATCACGATCAGCGTGGCCTGCTTGTCGCGGCTGACGAGCAGAGCACCCGAACCCTGATCCGCCAGGGTGCGAATGCGCGTGACCAGCGGCTGACCATCCGGCCCTGTGGCGGGGAGCGAGCGCAGCCGCGGCGCAACTACACGCTCAATGAACTTCCGGTCCGCGTTGTTCAGGGCAGAGGCATCGCGCCAGGCCACCAGTACGATGCTGCTGCCGGCATAGTTCTTGGGAAAGGCCTCCTGCAAAAGCTGATCGGCATGCCGGCTGGGGGTATCCGCGGGAAGGGAGGCCACCTCGCTGAGGTCCGCCACGGTGTCCCACGCCGGGGCCAACAGCCAGCACAGCGCCAGGGCCGCGCCCCAGGCCGCCAGGACGATGGGCCAAAAGCGAACCACCAGCTTGCCGAGGACGGGGAACATGTTGGCCACCTGTTGAATTGCGGAGCGCGGAGCCGCGCAGACCTTCCCTACTCAACAGTGAGCGAATCGCGTACCGGAGGAGGTGGTTTCGGGGCAGGAAAAAAACACTCGGAGCGGCCGGAGGAAATGAACCACAGAGGACACAGAGAAGAGCGGAAAAGGGCCGGTTCCGTACTGATGGCGGCGGGATTCGAGTGCATAACCCACCATTCTGGCCTTTGCATGCGTCCTCGGTGCTCGCTCAGTCGGTCCAGTTTTCCACCTGCAACCCCGGCACCTGACGGAAATCCCGCAAGTTTCGGGTGATCAACTTGGCCCGGTTCGCCAGGGCGATGCAGGCAATCAGCAGATCGCGACGGCCAATCTTCTTCAGTTTCTTGTTCTGCCGCAGGCGATCGAATTCGGCGGCCGAAGCGGGATCAAAGGCCAAACGCGGAATCGTCATCAAGTCGCTGTCGGTCATTTCGAGACGTTGCTGGGCAATCAGGAGCTGTGCCCCATCGGCTGCCTTCATGACCCAGTCGTAGCGCCGCGCAGGATCTCGATCCGAGTCACCAGAGTCGTAACGATGTCGTCTGTTTCTCGACGATAGCGCTCCGAGACCCGAGGGTGTCCCCGGAAGAGCAAGGTGGCCGTATCGCTATCGAGAACGATCATCGGCCCTCCTCGACACTGGGACGGCCACGCCGTCGGTGAGTCTCTTCCAGTATGCCGTCAAGATCGGGATCATCCTTCCAATTCCCGATCCGGGACAGCACCGCCTCCTTGCTCGGTCTGGGCGGCGGGTGGCTCAGCCACGCCTGGATCGCCGGCCTGGAGAACCGCCACTCGCTCCCGGTGTAGCGGCCGGGCAAATCCTGCTGATTCACCAGGCGCACTATCTCGTTTTCCGGCAAGCGCAGATACGCCGCCGCCTCGGCCAGCGTCAGCACCTCGCCCAGCACCCCGTTCACCTCCGCCGCTTTGCTGGCCTTCTTGCTGGGCTTCGTCTTCGTGCGTGGCATGGCTGCCTCCCTCGCGTTCGGCTGGAGAACACACCCGGCATTGTACCAAAACGACACACGGCGCCCCGAGCAGAGCGCCGTGTGTCGTTTCCAGGCATCATCCGTCGAACCGAGTCAATTCTCCACCCGGCTCACCTCCACCGCCTCGCCCTGTTTCTTGAGGATGACCGTGTGCCGCTCCGTCGTTTCCTGCGGCGTGCCGGCGTGGCGGGTCACCAGCACGCTGACGTGCGTTTCGCCCGCCAGCAGGTTCGGGTTGGCCCGGAAATAGTGAACCATCACGCGGTACGTTCCCTTGGCCATCGTGGTCGTCCGGTAGCGCTCCGGGCCGTAGCCCTGGGTCATGTCGTCGGACAGCTCGCCGCCCAGCTTGGTGTTGCGGTGCTGGTAGAAGCACTTCTCGCCGTCCGGCTCGATCACCCACAGGTCGATGTCGGTGTCGTCGGTGTTCCAGGACATGGTGACTCGCAAATCGCTGGTTTTCGTGTCTGCGGCCAGCCCTTCCAGGCGTTCGCCGAAGAGATCGGCCAGGTCGCGACTGACGGCGTTCTTGCGGATCGCCTCGCGCATCAGGGAGGCGTACTCCTCACGGACCACCTGCTTGAGGGAGTCCTTGAAGCGGTTGTGCCAGGTGCCGGCCAGGACGATCTCGTACTGGATGGCCGCCAGGCCGTACTTGCCGCTCTCTTCCAGACTGCGCCCCAGGTCGCGATAGCTGTGCGGCTCGAAGGGGCGCTGCTTCTGCACCTGGCGGAAGAGGCGGGCCGCCTGCGTCGCCATCTTCAGATCGAGCAGGCGATAGCCGACCAGCCGCAGGGCGTCGCCCCGGCCGGGATGCTCCTCGATGACGCTGGAGAGAACGCGGACCGCCCCATCGGCATCCCCCGCCGCCGCCCGCCGTTTCGCCTCGGTCAGATAGGGGGACACCTCGCGCGGGTCGGCGTCGCGCAGGGCCAGGTACGCCGGCGGCACGTCGGACCGGTGCAAGAGGGCGCCGGCGATGGGCGAAGCCGGCAGCTCGAAGTCGGCATCCTTCAAGAGGGCCAGCAGCTTGGCGACGTGCTTGCCGTTGGCCCCGTCCAGCAGGTGCGTCCGGCCATCGACCTGTTTCAGGAAGCGGACGAACTGTTCGCGGGCCGATGCCGGCTTGCCGAGGGTGGCCCAGGCCTCGTCGAGGTACTTGGCCAAATCGCCGGCCAGCGTCTTGCCGCGTTCTTCCTCCAGATTGAAGCGCTTGTAGTCGTTGTCGTTCTCTAGGATCAGGAACGACGCGGCCCGGCTGCCGATGCCGAACTGCTGGCAATAGGCCGTCGCCAGCCCATCCAGCTTCGGATCGTTGAGGGCAAGCAGGGAGGCCACCGCGACCTCACCCCAGCCGCGCGGCGCAGCTCGCCGTCGCCCTTCGCCTCGATGGGGTATTCCTGGGCGAACTTCGCGCCGTTGAAGGTCCCCTCGACGACGATCTGCGCCTTGCCGGTGTCCTTCATCCGGGCGGCAACGACCAGGTCGCCGCCGGGATAGACGGCCGCCTGGCGTCCGGCCACCAGCACATCCGCCGCACCGGGCCCGCCGACGATCTTGACGCTGTCAACTTGGAGGCACTGGCTGCGGTGCGCCTTGGCGGCCGCGGCGACGGCATCCGGCGTAAAGCAGTTGTAGACGCCGCCGCCTTTGCGCGTCAGCGCGGCATACAGCTCCAGGTTCTCCGCCCCCAGGCCGGTGCGATAGCAATGGAAGCGGGCGCGATAAGGACAGCGGGCCTCGAACCCCGCCACCAGCGCGGTCGCATCGGTGTCGCCCCACGTAATCTGACCATCGGACAGGACGAAGACTTCCGCGGTCGGGGGTGGCGTGGTCGGGAGACCACGCCACAACGGGGTGGTTGCCAACGCATCCAGCGCCGCCCCAAAATCCGTCGCCCCTTCCAGCACCAGGCCGTCGAGCCGCTTGAACACCTTCTCGCGGCCGGCCGCCGTGTTATCGATCCAGCCGTTCGGCTCGACCCAGGCGGTGCCGACGTTGAACGTCAGCACGTTGAACTTCTCGATGTCCGCGTCGGCCTCCAGGATGGCCCGCAGCAGCTTCATGTTGCGATCAAAGCGATCCGGATTCTCGCTCAGCGACGTATCGAGGAGGAAGACGGCGTGATGAGCGAACGGTTTCGCCTTCGTCACCTTCAGGTCCGGCCGGATGCGAGCCTGAAGATAGCGCGGCCCGCTCTCTCCCTGCCGCCCGCTGATGGCCTGGATTTGCGGATTCGGCGGCGTGAAGGCGAAGACGGCGTCGCCGCCCTTGACCTCGCCATGCCAGGTCTGGCTGTAAACCAGGCGAGCGGGGGGCGTTAGCCCGCCGGTGAACGACTTGTCACCCTCACCGGGGGGCTGACGCCCCCCGTTCGCCTGGAACTTGGGATCCTTGCACTCCGCGGAGCTGGCCGTCAGCGTGAACGCCATCTCCGACAGTTTGGAATCGGGCAGCGGGAAGCGGTAGCGGACCTGGTCGCCGACGAACGGCAGTTGTTCCTCGTAGGCGATCAGCACGCGGTTGTAGCCCTGGGGCGGAATGGGGAAGACCCGGCCGCGGAAGGTGTTGCCGCCGGCGTATTCCAAGAGGGCCGGATCGACCCGCCGCCGCGTGACCTCTTCGTAGGTCTCCAGCCCCTTGTCCTTGGAGACGACGCGGGCCTCTTGCAGCTTGCCCCAGTCGCCGGTGCTGACGTGCTTGACGAGCTGATCCGGCGCCAGACTGGCGAGGGCGGCCTGCGGCAAGGGCGGCGCGTCGCCGCGGCGTGAAAAGAGTGGCGGCATCGCGTCGCGCGTCTGCCCCAGGAACATGGCGAAGTACGACGGACTCGCCCCGGACGGCAGCGGATACTCGAACGTCCCTTCCAGTTGCCGCCCGTGCGGATTGCGGAAGACATGATCGACCAGCGTCCGCGCCCGCGAGCCCTCGACGGTGACGGTGACGTGAAGGGAGACCAGCTCCAGGGCGTTGCCGTCGCCGACGTAGACACGGGCGAAGGTGGGACGGGGTTTCTGGTTCCAGACAGGGGCGGGGGGCTTTTTGCCGCTGACCTGCCAGAGATACTTCTCGATGACCTCGCGATAGCGCGGAGGCATGCCGGGGGTTAGTTCCTGGAGGGCCCTGGAACGTTCAGCTTCGGGCAGGCTGCCCCAACTGTCGCTGAGCTTCTTGAGTTTCTGGCGATCGATGTTGCCGGAGCCGTGATCTGCCTCTAGGGCGCCATTAACGCCTTCAGGCGCAGCAGAATCTTTCCTTTGCAGCCCTTTCGCACGGACTACTTCAGCACTTTGTTCTTGAATGTCGGCTCGGAGTTCCGTGCCCGCGCGGCGCTATCCTGCTCGCGGATGATACGCTTCATTTCCTCGAGCTGTGCCTCCCGGCGTTCGGCGGTGGTGCCCGTGCCCAGGCCAGTGCCCTGGCCGACGGTACCGGGAGCACGCTCATAATTAAACCCAGGTGGAGCACCGGGCATCCCGGTCCCCCCCGAACTCTGGATGTCCCTCGGTACAAAGGCTTCGTTAGCGTACGCCGCGAAGGGCTCAACACCATTGTTCGCCTCTTTCATGCGGATTCGAAGCTGATTGACGGCTACAGCCTCGCTTCCATCGCCATCAAAATCAACCTGGGCATACGCAGCGGGGTTAGCTGTCGTCAGAGCGCTGGGTTTCCCTTCTTCCGCCGCATGCTCCGCCCAAAGCGCAATCCCCATCAGCATCGTCGCCGCCACTGTGCTCGCCGCCATCACCGCGACGATCCGGCGACGGCGCGACACGATGGTCGTCGCCAGTCGGCTGGCCCGGTCTACGCTCTGGGCTACCGATGCCTCGGGCGGCTGCGGGCCCTTGACCTCGTCCACGGCCCGTTTCAGGGCGCCGGTCAGGTCGTCGGATTCGTTCATGATCGGTCTCCCATTCCGAGCCGGAAGCGTCAGCGACGGGGTTTTCGCCATCACCCGTCGCTGACGCTTCCGGCTCGGATCACCATTCCGAGCCGGAAGCGTCAGCGACGGGGTTTTCGCCATCACCCGTCGCTGACGCTTCCGGCTCGGATCACCATTCCGAGCCGGAAGCGTCAGCGACGGGGTTTTCGTCATCACCCGTCGCTAACGCTTCCGGCTCGGATCACCATTCCGAGCCGGAAGCGTCAGCGACGGGGTTTTCGTCATCACCCGTCGCTGACGCTTCCGGCTCGGATCACACGATCGAAGGGTTGTCGCTGAGCAACAATTCGAGCTTCGCCCGCGCCTTGTGCAGCGCCACACCGACGGCGCCGGGCTGCATGTTCAACACTTCCGCGATCTTCTGATTCGGCAAATCGTCGAAATAGCGCAGGCAGAAGACTTCGGCCTCGCGCTGGGCAACTCGGCGATGGCCTCGCGCAGCGCCCGGCCAACTCCTTGCCGATGGCGGTCGCCTCCGGATCGTCGCCATTACCGGCAACGTGGACACCGTTGAGCGAGAGGATCGGGCGGCGTTGGCGGAGGCGGTCGAGGGCGCGGCAGGCGGCGAGGCGGCGCAGCAAGGCCGGCCAGCAGCGCACGGTCAGGCCCGCGCGCAGCCGGTACGCCTCGAGGAAGACTTCCTGCACGACGTCCTCGGTGTCGGCCGCGTGTCCCAGGATGCGCCAGGCCGTGCCGTAGACTGCCGGCCCGTTCTCGCGCACCAGTCCGTCCCAGTCGGTCACCGCCCGTTCTCCACAGGTCCGGTGCGAAGGCGCGTTCACCTGTAATGTCGGACGAGACGAAGAAATGTTACCAACAGTTTAGCCGCCGCCCAAAGGGCGGCGCGTTCGTCGGACGGCGATAGGATGCGGATTCAGAACTGTCACGGCGTGATTGCCAGGTCCGCGTGGGCCACGACGGGTACATCGTGCCCGGCGACGGCGTAGAACTGGCCGCTCTGATCGTCACGGAAGGTGAAGAAGTCGCAGGCGGGGCAGTAGTATTCCAGCCGGGTGCCGCGCCGGCCCTTGTAGACCTGGTGGCGGCCGCCGCAACTGGCGCACGCCTGGTGCCGTTCCACGTAGGCGCGCTCCGCCTCTTCGAACCATTGACGAGCGGTCCGCTCCGAATGCCCTGGCATCGGCGTTCACTCCAGCAGGCGATTGCGAGTCGAGTCAGACGGGCATTGAGAACGTAGCATTTTTTCGCGGGGGGCGGTTGGAGACGGCTATCTCGCGGTCGGTTCGCAAGAGCCCGCAGCGGCGGGGCCGGGCAGCCCGAAGCGCCAGCGAGGATTCGCCGTTGGGCCTCGCTGGCGCTTCGGGCTGCCCGGCCCGGCGGCCCGGCACCCGCCCGTTCGGCCACGCCGAACCATGACCTTGACAGAATCCGCCGCTTCCATTCTCATTGGCGGCCACCGGTGCTAGTTGCGCGGCTTTACACAGCCGCGCCCCGTCAGGGAGGACGGACCGTGAACGTCGTGGCCCTTGTGGAAAGCCCGGATCACGTCTGCTGCCGCTATCGGGTGGCAGCCTATCGGCCCCATCTCGAAGCCGCCGGCCATCGTCTCGACCTTCGCCCCTGGCCGAAGCGCTGGTGGTCGCGGCTGCGGCTGACGCACACCCTGCGTGGGGCCGACGTGGTCCTGCTGCAACGCCGCTTGTTGCCGCCCTGGATGCTCTATCTGCTGCGTTGTGCGGCCCCACGGCTGGTGTTCGACTTCGACGACGCCGTCTTTCTGCGCGACTCGTATTCGCCGAAGGGGATGCACAGTGCCGCCCGGCTGCACCGGTTCATGGCCACGGTGGAGACGGTGGATGCCGTGGTGGCCGGCAACGCGTACCTGGCGGCCGAGGCGGCGCGCTGGATCGGCGCACCGGGGCGGGTCCACGTTGTGCCCACCTGCCTCAATCCGCGCCGTTATCTGCCTTCCTGGCATGAATCCGGCGGCAGCGGGGTCGAGCTGGTGTGGGTCGGGTCATCGAGCACGCTGCGCGGGCTGGAAGCGGTGCGGCCGCTGTTCGAAGCGATCGGCCACGGGGTGCCGGGGGCCCGGCTCAAGCTGGTCTGCGACCGCTTCATCCAATTCGAGCACTTGCCGGTGATCGAATGTCCGTGGACCGAGACGAGCGAGGCGGCGGAGATCGCGGCGGCCGACATCGGGATCAGCTGCGTGCCGGACGACGCCTGGAGCCGCGGCAAGTGTGGGCTGAAGGTGCTGCAATACATGGCCGCGGGACTGGCGGTCGTTGCCAATCCGGTGGGCGTGCAGGCCGAACTGGTCCGGCCCGGCGAAAACGGCTTCCTGGCCCGAACGCCGGCGGAATGGATCGAGGCGCTGCGGCTGCTGGCGGCCGACCCGAAACTGCGCCGGCGCCTCGGCGAGGCGGGCCGGCGGAGGGTCGAGACCGAGTTCAGCATCGATGCCGGCGCTGCCCGCTGGCAGTCCGTCCTGTGCGGACTGCGGCCGCCCCTCCTTACGAGGGATGCCGCCTGATGATCCAGGCAACCCGCGCTCTTCCCACGGTCTGGGAGTCGGTGACCTGCGGCGGCCTGCGCTGGACGGTCGTGCCCGCCTTCCGCGATCTCTTCCTGGGACCCGACGGTCCGCGCCTGGACGAGTGGCTGGCGGCGGGGCAGGCACGCCTTGTCAAACATGGGCCGCACCGCACCGTCCATCGCGTCGTCCTGCCGGATGTCGATTGCCATGTGAAGCACTGCCGGCTCCAGAATGCACGGGCCTGGCTGCGCGAGTGCGTCCGCCCGGCCAAGGCGCGGGGCGAATACGATCGCTGCCTGGCCGTGGCCCAGCGCGGCGTGACCACCATCGTCCCTCTCGCGGTCGGTGAGTCGTGCGGCGGCCCGGGCGAAAGCTACCTCATCACGCAGACCCTCGATGCCGAGCCGCTGGGCACCTTTCTCGAACAATCGCTGCCGGCAATGGACCCGGAGCGCGGCACCCGCTTGCGGCAGCGCCTGGCGGTAACCCTGGCCCGGTTCGTCGCCCGGATGCACGCCGCCGGGATTGCCCATCACGACCTGCACGCCAATAACCTGCTCCTGTCGCTGGGTTCCGACGACGAGCCGAACCTCTACCTGATTGACCTGCATGCGGTCGGACTGGGTTCGCCGTTGGGATGGGCGGCCCGGCGGGAGAACTTGGTGATGCTCAATCGCTGGTTCACGATGCGAGCCGGCCGTGCAGATCGGTTGCGGTTCTGGAAGGCGTACTGCGCGGCCCAAATGGATTGCACTGCGCCCGCGCGCGCACACACACTTCCCGGGTGTACCCCGGGAAATGGATTGCACTGCGCCTGCGCGCGCGCACACACACTTCCCGGGTGTACCCCGGGAAATGGATTGCACTGCGCCTCGCCGCGCACAGACCCCTCACCCCCGACCCCTCTCCCCGGAGTACCGGGGCGAGGGGAGGAGTAGTGATGCCGCGCTCGCCCTGGAGTTGGAGGAGCGGACCTGGCAGTCGAACCTGCGCTTCTGGGCGGCTCGCGATCATCGCTCCCTGGTGACCAACCGCTACTATCGCAAGGTGTGCTCGCCGGTGGCCGTGGGCCACTCCGTCAGCGACCTGGACCGGACCGCCCTCGATCAGTTCCTCGCCGACCCCGACGAGCCGTTCCGGCGGCCCGGCGTCCTCTTCCTCAAGGATTCGCGCAGCTCGACGGTGGTGGAGTTTGACTTGCCGGTCAACGGCCAGCCGCGGCGTGTCATATGCAAGCGTTTTCGCGTCACCTCGTGGACCGACCCGCTGACGGCTCTCTTACGGCGGACGCCGGCGTTGCGTTCCTGGGTCCACGGCCAGGGGCTGCGCGAGCGCTGCCTGCCGACGCCGCGGCCGCTACTGGTCCTGCACCGCCGGCGATTTGGCCTCTGGCACGAAGGCTACCTGCTCGTCGAGAAGGTCCCCGATGCCGACGAGCTGGCTCGCCACGTCGCCGGGCTGAACGCACTGCCTGAGGCGCAGCGCCGGCCGCGCTGGCGCGACCTGATCGACCGCCTGGCCCGGCTGGTGGCGGACTTGCACCGGCGGCAGATATCGCAGCGTGATCTGAAGGCCGCTAACGTCCTGGTGCAGCTCACCGCCGAGGGACCGGCCCTGTGGTTGATCGATCTGGTCGGTATCACGGTGCACGGCAAGCTATCGCAGACACGCCGCGTGCAGAACCTGGCCCGGCTGCACGCCAGCTTCCACCACGATCCACGGTTGACCCGGAGCGATCGGGTGCGCTTCCTGCGGACCTACCTCGCCTGGGGTGTGCACGGCAAGGAAGGATGGAAGGACTGGTGGCGGCAGGTTGAGCGGGCGACGATGCGGAAGGTGGCTCGGAACAGTTGCAGCGGCAGGGTACTGTGTTAGTGGGGGCGGCAGGTGATAATCTCCCCTCTCCCCCGTACTCGGGGGAGAGGGGTCGGGGGTGAGGGGGCTGAATCTCCGCGGACCAGAACCCCTCACCCCCGACCCCTCTCCCCGGAGTACCGGGGCGAGGGGAGAAGGAGTACCGCCCCTCGCTGGCGCTCGGGGCTGGTAGGATGGTGTTATGACCACGCCGCCGGGGAAGTATGTGTTGATTTACGATGGCCTGTGCAAGTTTTGCACGGCGGGCGTACACCGCTTTGTGCGCTGGATGGGGCCTGTCGAGGTCGAACTGCTCGATTTCCAGCGGCCGGGAGCGCTCGAGCGGCTTCCCCGGGCTGACGCACGCAGCGTGCATGCAGGCGATGCAACTGGTGACGCCGAACGGCCGGGTCTTTCACGGGTTCGAGGCCGCCGTCCGCGCCTTTGCCACGCGGCGCGTCATCGGCAAGATCGCCACCCTCTATTATCTGCCGGGCCTACGCCAGCTTCTCGACTGGCTGTACGCCCGGGTGGCGGCCAACCGCTATCGCATCATGGGCAAGGCCCTGGCTGCCGGCGAATGTGACGGCGGCACCTGTGCCCTGCACCTCCCGACGCGACAGAAATAGTGCTGCCAGCGAGGGGTCTTCGATATAACGAACGCATCCCACCTCTCCAGGGGTCATCACCGATGCGCACCGCAACCCCAGTTGCCACGGCCCTGTCATTCGTGCTGCTCAGCCTTACCGCGGCCCAGGGCGCCGATGCGCCGCGACTCGATGTTCACGGCGATCCGCTGCCCGACGGGGCCGTGGCCCGGCTTGGCTCCCTCCGCTGGCGGGCCGGCAATACCATTGCCCTGACCGCCTTCCTGCCGGACGGCAAGTCGATTCTGACCGTCAGCTCGAATTACATCGTGCAGGTG
This sequence comes from uncultured Planctomycetota bacterium, assembly GCA_963827935.1. Taxonomy (GTDB): domain Bacteria; phylum Planctomycetota; class Planctomycetia; order Gemmatales; family Gemmataceae; genus DATFNV01. The sequence goes on from CAWHCN010000017.1 coordinate 211,077, forward strand.
TGGGACCGCGATAGCGGCAAGGAAATCCGGCAGTTCGACGCGGCTGGCCCGGCCCCGAACAACCCGAGCGGTCCGCAGATCGTCCTCCTCAATGGCGGGAGCAACAACCTGGCCCTGGGCGGCGACGGCAAAACGCTGGCCTGCCCCGGGCGGGATGGGGTGATCCACCTTTGGGACGTAGCCGGCGGCAAGCAGCTCGCGCGGGTGGGGGACTGGCGGGTGGTCGGCCGCTGGCAGCTCGCCCTGAGCGGCGACGGCAAGATCCTGGCCCTGGGCACCTACGCCCAGAAGAACACGCTCTGGGACACGGCCAGCTGGCCGCGAGCTGCGTTCGTTCGGCGAGACGGCCGGCGGTGTCCGCCTGATGTCCTTCAAGATGGCCCTCAACCGGGACGGCAAGCGGCTGGTCCACGCCGGCGTCGAGGTCGGCAATGGCGCCATCAAGACGTGCATCGTCGTCTGGGATACGGCCGGCGGCAAGGAGTTGCAACGCATCACCGACCCGGCCGCCGGGGGGCCGGGCGCCCTGGCCGCGATGGCCTGCGCCATCAGCCCGGACACGAAGTGGCTCGCCCTGCCCACCGCAGGCAAGGTAAAGCTGATCGACCTGACCACGGGGAAGGAAGCGCGGCAACTGGAGGGCGGCGACGGGCAGAGTCCGCTCGTCTTTTCGCCCGATAGCAAGCAGCTGGTGCTGGCCGCCGGCCGACCCGGAGGGCTGATCGTCTGGGATGTGGCCTCCGGCAAAATACTTGCACCAGTTCGGGAAGACCGACGGGCCGGCGCCGGCAGCGGCTAAGCAGGCCGTGCTCGGCTGGCCGCTGGCCTCGCCATCTCGCCCGACGGCAAGCTGGCTCGCCTCCACGGACGGCCCCGCTCTGCGTCTGACGGACCTGGAAACCGGCAAGGAGAAGAACGCCGACGCCGGCCATGCCGCTGCTCTGCGTGGCCTGGCCTACAATCGCGACGGCAAGACGCTGCTCACCTGGGCTGACGAGGGACCATCCGCCGCTGGGAGGCGACAACCGGCAAGGGGGTCGGCCGCATCGAGGTGCCGGGCAAGACCTTCGCCTTCGTCATCCCCTCGCCCGATGAGCGGGTGCTGGCCGCCGGCCAGGCGACGGCACGGTCCAGCTGATCGAGGCGGCCACCGGCAAGGTGCTGCACACGCTCAAGGGAGCCGCAGGCCGCGTTCGGCCGGGTGGTTGTCTTCTCACCCGATTCGCGCCTGCTGGCCTCGGTCAGCCAGAGGACGCCCGCGGTGGACGATATATGACGTGGCCAGCGGGCGAGAGAAGCACAGCCTGCTGCCGCCGTCCGCCCCGTCCGCCCCAGTCAGTGCCAGGCTGGGGCGGCCTTTTGGTGACAGTCCGGGGCTCCGCAACGTCTTCTTTTCCCCGAATAGCCGCCTGGTGGCCACTGCCGATGCCAGCTTCGTGATCTGGGATGTGGCGACCGGACGCGAGGAACGGCAAATCCCGCTGCCGCAGAACGGCGTCGTCCGCGCGGTCGCCTTTTCGCCGGACGGCCGGACCGTCGCCATCGAGCTGGCAAAGCGGCGTGGTGAGTCTCTGGGAACTGGCGTCGGCCCAGAAGCGACTGACGATCAACGCCCGTGCCGAGGCCCGCCGCTGTTACCGCGGCAACGACCGGGCCATCAACCGGGGCGTTGTGGCAACTCGATGACGCTCGCCTTCTCGCCGGATGGCCGGCTGCTGGCCCAGGCACAGGAACGCGAGGTCCGCCTCTGGGACCTGCACAGCGGCCAGGAGGTCGGCGTGCTGGACGGCCATCGCGGGCCGTTGACCGCCCTGGCCTTTGCCCCGGACGGCAAGCACCTGGCCAGCGCCAGCAGCGACACCACCGGGCTGGTCTGGACCACCGAGCCGGCCCGCAAGAAGCTGGCCCCGCTCGCTGCTGTCCTGACGAAGGAGAAGGTGGCTGCTCTGTGGTCCGACCTGGGCGCCAGCGACGCCGCCCGCGCCTATGCCGCCGTGCTGGCCCTGGCCGGCGACCCGGCCAAAAGTGTGCCGTTCCTCGGCGACCACCTCAAGCCGGCTGTCGCACCAGACGCCCGCCAGGTGGCCCGGCTCATCGCCGATCTGGATGCGGATGCGTTCCAGTCCCGTGAGTCGGCCCACGACGAGCTGGCCAGGCTCGGCGAGCTGGCGCTGGCGCCGATGCGGGCGGCGCTTGAAGAACAACCCCTCCGCGGAACAGCGGCGCCTGCTGGAAGACTTGGTGACCGGCGCCGGCGTGCAAACGCCATCGGCCGAGCGCCTTCGTCTGCTGCGGGCCCTGGAGGCGCTGGAGCTGGCGGCCACGCCGGCAGCGATCAAGGTGCTGAAGGGGATGGCCGCCGGCGCGCCGGATACGTTGCCGACGACGCAGGCCCGGGCAATCCTCGCGCGGATGGGAACGAAATGATGGCAGCCGCTCGCGGCTTCGCATGGTATCAGGCGAAGCCGCAAGCGGCTGTTACGGCTACTTCTTCTTGCGCTTTTTCGGCGTGTCGTCTTCTTCCAGCCCGGTGAGGATATCGCGCAGCTCATCGGTTTCCGGCAGCTGGAACTCACCGCCGTCCAGCATCTCCAGTTCGTCGACGGCGATGGGCTGGTCCTCCTCGTCGTCGGCGGGAGTCACCTCGTCGAGCGCCTCGTCGTCCTCGCCGGCCTCCTGAACCACCTCCAGTTCGGTCTCGATGCTTTCCTCGCCGCGCAGAAGGCGGTCGATGGCCTCGGGCGTCAGCTGATACTCGACGACGAAGGTGACCGGCCCGATGCGAAGCCGGTCGCCCGGGCGCACGACCTGCCGGCCCTCGACCGTCTCGCCATTCAGCTGCGTGCCGTTACTGCTGTTGAGGTCCTCGACGGTGACGTAGCCGTTGTTGACGCGGAGGATGCAATGGCGCCGGCTCACCTCGGATGAGGCGATGCGCAGGTCGCAGCCACGCTCCCGCCCGACAACCCCTTCTTCCTTGCGGAGGTGCAGCGTGCGCGTGCGGGTCTTCCCCTGTTCGATTACCAGTCGGACGTCCATCGCGGGCACGTCTCAGGGTGGGAATGAATGGCAAGCCTGTACCAGAATAGCAGTTAGGCGGAAGGGCGGCAAAGGGAAATGGCGCCGGTTTCAGACGGCCTGTCTGGGCCTCTCCCTCAAATCTCCCCGCTTTCTTCTTTCTCCCGGAACGATTCGCCGATAGAGTGGTTGTAGGTGCGGTGCTTTGTCCCGCCTGCTTCCGCTTTGTGCCCTCCTGCCGCTCCCCCCCACTCACGTGGGGGGCTAGCTTGATGCCCCACCTGTGAGTTCCCCCCATGCCCCGCGGTGCCCGCCCGGCCATCGTCTGCCTCGGCCTGGTATTTCTTGGCCTGGTCCTCCTGCTGCCGGGAGGAAGCGATGGCCGGACCGAGCGTTTGCCCCCCGGCACGGAGCCGGACCTGCCCGCCGTCCTGCACCTGCGCTGGGTTCGCGATCTCCCCCCGCCGCGACCCGCCTGGCCCGATCAGCCGAAGATGCCGTTCGATGTCGCCCCGAAACCGGCGACCGCGGGAAACGCCGTCATCGTCCCCTCCACCGTCACTGACGGCGTGACCGCATTCGACGCCGAGGACGGCCACCAGTTGTGGAGCTTTACCACCGATGGCCCCGTCCGGCTGGCCCCGGCGGTGTGGAACGACCGCGTTTTCGTGGCCTCCGACGATGGCTACCTCTACTGCCTCGACGCCGCCGGCGGGCATCTGCTGTGGAAGTTCCGGGGCGGGCCGTCGGGGCGGAAGGTGCTGGGCAACGGCCGGCTGATTTCGACCTGGCCGGCCCGCGGCGGCCCGGTCGTGGCCGACGGCACCGTCTACTTCGCGGCCGGCGTCTGGCCGTTCATGGGCATCTTCATCCACGCCCTGGACGCCAACAGCGGCGAGGTCGTCTGGACTAACGACGGCGATGGCTCGACCTATCGCAAGCAGCCGCACCAGGCCGATTCCTTCGGCGGCGTCGCGCCGCAGGGGACGCTGGCAGTCGCCGGAGACAAGCTGCTGGTCCCCGGCGGCCGATCCGTCCCCGCTTGCCTGGACCGCAAAACCGGCAAAATCCTCCACTATCGCCTGGCCGACAATTCCAAGCTCGGCGGCGGGTCGGAGATCCTGCCGGATACGGACCTTTACCTCAACGGCGGCGCCGCCTTCGACCTGGCCACCGGCAATTACTTGGGCCCGGCCGGCGCGCCGCCGTCGTCGCCGGCCAGGTCCTCTATGGCGTGCAGGGCCCGGAGCTGCGGGCGTTCGACCTCAAGGGGGCGCGGATCACGTCCGAAACCATCGATCCCAAGGGGAAGAACGTCAAGAAGGCGCTCTGGAAACCGCGGGTCGTGGCCGCCGTCCCGGTGCCGCGCCTGGAGGTGCTAATCCGGGCGGGCAATCGGCTGTACGGCGGCGCCGAGGGGCAGGTGCTGGCCTGGGACCTGCCGCTGCGGGCGAGCGGCGCCCGGCCTTCCTGGGAAGCGCACATCGCCGGCCGGCCCGCCCAGTTGACAGCCGGCGGCGGACACCTGTTCGTCAGCACGCGCGAGGGTCATCTCTACTGCTTCGGCGGCGAGGAGGGCGAACCCCTTCCCCCCGACTCCTCGCCCCCGAGGGGAGAGGGAAGCACCAACGTCGAATGGACGGAGAAAGCCCAAAATCTCCTGGCCACCGCCGGCGTGCACGACGGCTACTGCGTCGCCTGGGGCGCCGGCAGCGGACGGCTGATTGCGGAGATCGTCCGCCATAGCCAGCTGCACGTCATCGTCGTCGAGCCGGACGCGGAGCGCGTGGCCGATTTGCGACATTCCCTCTCCGCTGCCGGCCTTTATGGCGAGCGTGTCGCCATCCTGCACGACAGCCCCGAGACAGTGGACCTGCCGCCCTACCTGGCGAGCCTGATGATTGCGGAGGAGCCGGACGAGGCGGGCATCGACTGGTCCAACGGTTTTGTCAAGAAAGCGTTCGCCGTACTGCGGCCCTACGGCGGCGTGGCCTGCTTCCCCGCCAGCTCTCCCCTCGCCCCGGCGGGAGAGGGGGGAAAGATCGACCCCGCCCTGGCCGGGGCCAAGGTCCGCACCGCCGGCGCCTGGACCCTGCTGACCCGTGAAGGCCCGCTGCCCGGCTCGGCCGACTGGACCCACGAGCACGCCGACGCCGCCAATACCCGCGTCTCGAAGGACATCATCGTCAAGGCCCCGCTGGGGGTGCTCTGGTTTGGCGGCTCGTCCAACGACGGCATCTTGCCCCGGCATGGGCACGGGCCGCAGCCGCAGGTGATCGACGGCCGCCTCTTCATCGAAGGCGTGGACCTGATGCGGGCGATGGACGTTTACACCGGCCGCATTCTCTGGGAAACGAGGCTCCCCGGCGTCGGCAAGGCGTACGACAACATGGTGCATCAGCCCGGCGCCAATGCCGGCGGCAGCAACTACGCCTCGACCCACGACGGCCTCTACGTCGCCTATGGCTCGTCGATCCTCCGCCTCCGCCCGGCCAGCGGCGAACGCCAGGCCGAGTTCCACCTGCCGGTGCCACGGTCGGGAGACCGTGCCACAACGGGTGGGGGTGTTGTGGCACGGTCTCCCGACCGTGCCACATTCCCGACCAGCGGCTTTGTCATCGTGGCCGATCGCTTCCTGGTGGCCGGCACCAACACGCTGAAGCCCGAGGCCCGGGCCAAGGCGGCGGCCGTTTCTTCCAGCGAGAACCTGGTCGTCATGGACCGCAACAGCGGCCAGGTGCTGTGGACGGCGCTGGCCCACAACGGCTTCCGGCACAACGGCGTCTGCATCGGCGGCGGCCGCCTCTACGCCCTCGACCGCGCCTCCGCCGACCACCTGGCCAAGCTTCAGCGCCGCGGCGACAACACCCCGACCAAGTCCCGCCTCGTCGTTTTCGACCTGGCCAGTGGCAAGGAATTGTGGAGCAGCTCGGGCGACGTTTTCGGCACCTGGCTCAGCTACTCGGCCCAGTACGACATCCTGGTGGAATCCGGCCGGGTGGCCCGCGACACGCTCACCGACGAGCCGAAGGGGATCAGGGCCTGGCAGGCGCGCGACGGCAAGCCTCTGTGGTATCGCAAGGACTACGTCGGCCCCGCCATGATCCACGGCGACACCATCCTCAAGGACAAGAGCGCCTGCGACCTGCGCACCGGCAGCCCAGTGATGCACGTCGATCCGCTTACCGGCGACAAGGTGGAGTGGAAATGGGAACGGACTTACGGCTGCAACACGCCGGCCGCGTCCGAGAACCTGCTGACCTTCCGCTCCGGGGCGGCCGGCTATTGCGACCTGACCCACGACGGCGGCACCGGCAACCTGGGCGGCTTCCGCTCCGGCTGCACCAACAACCTGATCGTGGCCGACGGTCTGCTCACTGCCGCCGACTTCACCCGCGGCTGCACTTGCAGCTACCAGAACCAGGCCTCGCTGGCTTTCGTCCCGGTGCCCGACGGCGAGATGTGGACCTACCAGGGCGCCCGCGAGGTGAAGAAGCCCCTGCGCCGGGTCGGCCTGGCCCTGGGCGCCCCCGGCAACCGCAAGGCCGACGACGGCACCCTCTGGCTGGAATACCCCCCCGCCGGCGGCCCCTCCCCGCGCCTGGCGGTGAGCGTGACCCCCGCCGCCCCCGACTGGTTCCGCCGCCACGAATCGCAGGTCTCCGGCCAAGGCCACCCCTGGGTCGCCGCCTCCGGTGCCCGCGATTTGCAGACGATCAAGGTGACTTTGGCCCCGGATCAGGCGGCCCGCACCTACACCGTGCGGCTGACATTCGTGGAGCCGGACCGCCTGGGGCCGGGGGAGCGGGTGTTTGATGTGGCGCTCCAGGGGCAGACGGTGCTGTGGGATTTTGATGTCTGCCAGGAGGCGGGCGGGGCGATGCGTGGAGTGGTGAAGGAGTTCAAGGGGGTGAAGGTGGTGCGGGAGTTGGTGATTGGGTTGACGCCGAGGGAGGGAGGGCGAGGGGCGGTGTTGAGTGGGGTGGAGGTGGTGGGGGAGTAGCCTGTATGCAGGGTTTTTTTGCTTGACGCGCAGGCTCAGGGAGACCGAGAATATCGCCAGCGGTCAACCTGGATTACTATTGGCGATAGTGTGGAGGTAGAATCCAAATGACTCCAATTACAAGTGCAGCATCAGCTCAGTACATAGTAGATGCCGAGGGAAATCGTACTCACATCATCTTGTCACTTTCTGATTATCACCTACTCTGTGAGTGCGCGGAAGTCGTGCAGAAGCAATCATCAGCGGCTCAACCCTCGCAAACGACAACTCAACCTGTTTCAACTACACCGACCGCGGTTCCGAACCTCGAACCAGCCGCGGCGGAAGAAGTATTCACTTATTGCCTACCTCGGAAAGGTGGCTTCGCTCGCGCCGTTTGGCGCTATCCTACCATGGTTGTCTTGAAGGGTTCAACTATTGCAGCACCCGAAACTGAAACGATGCCTGAGCCATACCGCATGCTCCGAAATCGTCTGATAGACTCAGGTATCATCGCTCGAATCCGAGGGGAATTAACTTTCACTCGTAATTATAGTTTCAATAATCCGTCCGAGGCGGCGTGCGTTGTTGAGGGTGGCTTACGCGACGGTTATCGATCATGGAAGGATCCGCTGGGACATATGATTAGCGAGCTAGGGTACTCCAGATAGACGGATGACATCTATTCTGAAGAGCAGGGTGGCGGACATCCCCGCCGAGGCATGGCGGCCTCAACGAGCCAGTTCCGTTGATCGCCCGCACCACAACAGCGGGGCGTGGAGCAGTGCAGTGGATAATCTCGACCGCTATCGTGACATCGTGAGCAATCTCATCCACGAATACGCCCGCTACAACCCGAAGTACGGCGACATTCGCACGGAAGCCGTCATTGATCGCGAGCGCGATCACTACGAGGTCATGGAAGTCGGCTGGGATGCCGGCAAGCGTGTCCACGGTTCGGTCATCCACATCGACATCCGCGGTGGCAAGGTGTGGATCGAGTACAACGGCACCGATGCCCGGATCGGCGAGGAGCTGGTCGCGGCCGGCATCCCCCGGCAGGACATCGTCCTCGGCTTCCAGCCCGCCGAGGTGAGGCCGCTGACGCCGTTTGGGGTGGGGTGATGTTTTCTCGTAACCGTTCACCGTCCGTGCCGCGGGCTGGGCCAACGTTTGCGGAGGGGGGTGTCTGTATGGGTGCGGAAACGAATGATCACAAATCATGGTGCAGCATGAACTTGTGGAATGCGATTCGTTTCCGTCCAGATCCGGACCAGAAGAAACGCCTCGGGAACGGCACCGATGCCCGGATCGGCGAGGAGCTGGTCGCGGCCGGCATCCGCCGGCAGGACATCGTCCTCGGCTTCCAGCCCGCCGAGGTGAGGCCGCTGACGCCGATCGGGGTGGGGTGATCTCACCAGTTCCGCACCTGGATCAGCGTGCGATGGTACAATCCTCTTCATGGCCCCGTGGCCATGCCAACCTTGTCCTCACCCGGCCTGCGGCCAGCTTATCCGTGATTTGCTGGCCGAGATGGTGCCAGGTACGGATCAGGCGACGCCCGAGTTCCGGGCCCTGGTGAGACAAATGCCCGGTGGGGCGATTACCTGCCCGTACTGCCAGCGAGCGGTAGAATACGATGTGGACGGCAATTCTCTCGTTGCCTCCGCACAGATTCCCCTGCGGTATTCACGGACGAAAATGGAACTCCGCGCGAGTGACTACGGGAACCAAAAGACTCCTCCCGATCCGTCCATGACCCCCGAACAATGGGTCGCCGAAGAGAAGCTTATGCCTGGCGCGTTACGCAAATACGTCTACGTGGAGGACGGCACCCCATGAAGCTGACGCACGACGAGTTGACCTTTCTGTCCGCCTGGTGCGTGAGGAATGGGAGCCGGCCTGCTACCAGCTGCCGTCGCATCGTCTTCAGCTGGCCCACGGCGTGTCCGGCGGCCACCTGATCCAGTTCATCAAGGCCTGGGCGGAGTCCGAAGGCAAAAAGGATCAAGAAATCCTCGCGGCCGGTGAGAATTCCCAGCCGGATTGGCCGTGGTCCACACGCGAGGACTTCGGCGCTCGCCTCGCCGAGGCCGGCCATGCGGGTCTACGACCCGCCGCTAAACGAGTAGAATCGACGTCATGACTGCGCACCGCCTCGCTCTGCATCCTCTCCCTCCTCCTCACGCCCTCCCTGTGCGCTTGCGATACCCCCGTCTACCAGTACGCCCTGCAAAACTGGCCCGCCGACCTGTATCGCGCCACGCTCCTTCATCGCGTGCCTCTCAGTGAGGCGGATCAGCGCCTGGTCGAGCATTCTCGAGGAGCGTGCGGCTGAGGCGAACCTGCTTGTCCAGGAGGCGCCCACGGCGGACGGGAATCAGCGGCCGCGGAATGAGGATTTACCGGAGCATCCCTTCCTCGTCGTCCATTACCCGCCGGCCACCAAGCTCGATGGCGAGGTCTGGTCCGGTCGGTTGGCGCCGGAGGCAATCGAAACCCTCTGCAATTCGCCGGTGCGGCGACAGGTCGCGGAGCGGCTGCACAAGGGCGAGGTCGTTTGGCTGGTGCTGGAAAGCGGCAAGCCGGCGGACGATGACCGGGCGGCGCAGGTTGTCGGCGAGAATCGGCCCGCGCTGCCTGGCTCCTCGGTGCTGCGGCTGAGGCGGGATGACCCAGCCGAGCGGCTGCTGGTGTGCGCCCTGCTGGACAGTGAACCGGACCTGGCGGGGCGGACGGAGGCGATGGCGTTCCCCGTCTTTGGCCGCGGGCGGGTGTTGTATGCCCTGGTGGGTGGCGGCATCACGGCGGAAAACGTCCGCAAGGCCGGCGAGTTTCTGGGTGGCTACTGCTCCTGCACGGTAAAGCGCGATAACCCGGGGATCGATCTCTTGCTCAGCGCCGACTGGAGCGATCTTCAGCCCGGTGAGGGACCGACGGAGGTCGAGATTCCCCCCGAGCACGAGACCGTTGTCGCCAGAAATGAGACTCAAATCGCCGCGTCGCCGAGCATTAGCTGGTCACGCGGCGTCCTGTGGGTCGCGGTGGTGTTCGCCGGGGGTTTGGTGCTCTTGACCGGGGCGCTGGTCCTTCGCTCGCGGAAGGGCGAAAAGCCTTCAAGTCCTCCCGATTGCTCTTGACTGCCCAGAGGCGGATGCCTATCACCGCCGCACCATGACTACCACATACCGCTTCATCCTCTGCGCCACGGTTGCGCTGGCCGGGGCCGGCACCGTTGCCGCCGAGCCAAAGGCTTCCCCCGCCACCGGGCATGTGCTCGTTCTCGACAACGAGCGCACCGTGGAGGGCGACATCGAACGGGTCGGCGACCAGTACCGGGTTCGCCGGGTGATCGGCGAAAGCTGGCTGCCGGGGGAGAAGGTGCTGCGGCTGTGCCCCGACATGGAGTCGGCGTACCAGTTCCTGCGCGGCCGGGCTAACCTGGGCGACTCCGATGAACGCCTGCGTCTGGCCCGTTGGTGCCACAGCCACGGGCTGGCGGCGCAGGTGCTTCAGTGTGTGGAAGCCGCGGTGACGCTGAATCCGGACCATGCCGAGGCCCGGCGGCTGCTGACGGGCCTGCGGCGAGTGGCCGTTGCGCCGGCGCCCTCGGCCGCCCCTGCCGCCGGAGTTGCCCCGGCCGCGCCGCCCCCGGAGCTGAACACCGAGGCCCGGGCCGTGTTCGCCACCAAGGTCGAGCCGATCCTTATGAACGCTTGCGCGGGCTGTCACAGCAGCAATCGCGGCGGATCGTTTCGGCTGATCCACAATTACGAGGCCAGCTCGCTGAACCGGGCCTCGATGCAGCAGAACCTCAGCGCCGTGCTGCGCGAGGTCAACCTGGAGCAGCCGCAGGAGAGCAAGCTGCTGGTCAAGGCGCTGACGGCCCACGATCCGCAGTCGCGTCTGGCCCCGCTCAACAGCAAGACGCAGATGGCAGCGTATCGCACGCTGGAAGAATGGATTCAGACAACCGTGGCCGCCAATCCGCAACTGCGTGGCCAGCAGGCGCTTGGGCTGCCGGGCGATCCGAAGCCGCTGGCGGTGGCTCGGCCCAGCGCCCCGGCCGGGAAGCCGGTGGACCCGGCTCCGGCGAAACCGGCAGCCGGCGCCTTCGCCACGGCCCGACCCGCACCGGTTCCGACCAAGCCCGTGGACGAGTTCGACCCGCTCTTCTTCAACCGCCAGGGCAAGCCGGTGGACGACTCGAAGGATGGCGACGACAAGTAGCGATGCTTTGGGCACGTCCTCTTTTCCGCGTTACAATGGCTTGTGCGACCGGTGTCGGTCGATCGCCCCGCCCACGCGGAAAGGATGAACGCGGATGTCACTACCTCCTGGCCCCCGGGATGCTGGACCGACGGTCGATCTGGGCAGTCACGGACTGGTTAACCCGGGGCGAGTCTACGCTCGCCGTGCCCCGGCCGCCCTGGTCGAGCTGGCGCTGGCGCGGGGCGAAGGGATTCTCGCGGACAACGGCGCTCTGGTGGCCTACACCGGGGAGCGTACCGGGCGATCGCCGCAGGACCGCTTTGTGGTGGCCGAGCCGGAGAGCCGGGACCGAATCTGGTGGGGCCCGGTCAACCATCCGATGGAGCCGGCCGTCGCCGATCATCTTCACGGCCGCATGCGGGCCTACCTCCAGACGCGTGACCTCTTTGTCTTCGACGGCTATGCCTGTGCCGATCCCAAGCATCGCCTCAACGTGCGCGTCATTGCCGACCAGGCCTGGCACGCTCTGTTCGTCGGGTGCCTGCTCCGCCGCCTGGGCCCGGGCGAGGCTGGCGGTTTTCAGGCCGATCTCACCGTCCTTGTCGCCGCCGACATGAAGGCCGACCCGGCCCGCGACGGCACCCGCAGCGGCACCTTCGTTGTCCTCGACCTCGACCGGCAGCTCGTGCTGATCGGCGGCACCCATTACGCGGGCGAGATCAAGAAGGCGGTCTTTTCCACGCTCAATTACCTGCTGCCGCTGCGCGGCGTCTTTCCGATGCACTGCTCGGCCAACATCGGGCCGGCAGGGGAGACGGCCCTTTTCTTCGGCCTGTCGGGCACGGGCAAAACAACGCTGTCGGCCGACCACGATCGCTGCCTCATCGGTGATGACGAGCACGGCTGGTCCGACGACGGCGTCTTTAACATCGAAGGAGGCTGCTACGCCAAGACGATCCACCTCAGCCATGAGGGGGAGCCGCAAATCTGGAACGCCATCCGCTTCGGCAGTGTGCTGGAAAACGTGCCGCTCAACCCGGCCACCCACGTCCCTGACTACGACAGCGAACAGTACACCGAGAACACGCGGGCGGCTTATCCGGTTGAGTTCATCGACCACGCCGAGCTATCGGGGCGTGGCGGGCATCCGGCCAACATCCTCTTTCTGACCTGCGACGCCTTCGGCGTCCTGCCGCCGCTGGCCCGGCTGACGCCCGAGCAGGCGCTGTATCACTTCCTGTCGGGTTACACGGCCAAGGTGGCCGGTACGGAGACGGGGGTGACCGAGCCGGAGGCGACGTTCAGCACCTGCTTCGCGGCCCCCTTCCTGCCGTTGCACCCAGGCCGCTATGCCGAGTTGCTGCACGACCGGCTGAAGCGCCACGCCGCCCAGGTCTGGCTGGTCAATACCGGCTGGACGGGCGGGCCGTACGGCACGGGGCGGCGTATCAAGCTGGGCCTGACCCGGGCGATGGTGCGGGCGGCGCTGAGCGGGGCGCTGGCGAACGTGCCGTATGCCACCGATCCGGTGTTCCGCGTGCAGGTGCCGCGAGTCTGCCCCGGTGTGCCGGCCGAGGCGCTGACGCCGCGCGCGACCTGGCCCAACCCGGCGGCGTATGATGGCAAGGCACGGCAGCTGGCCGAGTTGTTCCGCCGCAACTTCGCCGAGTACGCCGGCCAGGTGTCCGCCGCGGTGCGCGAGGCGGGGCCCTTGGGTTGAAATCGCGGATCTACGATCCGCGACTAAACACTTGCAACCCCCGGCCGCGCGCCCTAAACGTAACCCTTTCCGCCGCGCTGCCGGCGCCCCGAACTTGTCGCACGGGAACGACGTACTTACCATGAGAGGGACGTATTCTCCACATCCGCAAGCGTGACCGGATCGCGTGCCGACACTCTCTTCCCGTGCGGGCTAGCGCGGCGGCAGGCCACAGGATGACCTCATGATCCACGTCAAGAACCTCACCAAGTATTTCGGCCCGGTGCTGGCAGTGGACCGGGTCAACTTCCACATCGCCCGCGGCGAAATCGTCGGACTGCTCGGCCTCAACGGTGCCGGCAAGACGACGACCATGCGCATCCTGACCACCTATCTGCCGGCCACCAGCGGCACCGCCCGACTGACTGGCTTCGATGTCCGTACGCAGTCGCTCGAGGTCCGCCAGCGCATCGGCTACCTGCCGGAAAATGTCCCGCTCTATCCCGAAATGCGCGTGGAGGAGTACCTTGAGTTCCGAGGCAAGCTCAAGGGGCTGGACCGGAAGCAACGGCAGGGGCGGCTCGACTACTGCCTGGGCCGCTGCCGTATCCGCGAGGTCCGCCGGCGGCTGGTCGGCACCCTGTCCAAGGGCTACCGCCAGCGCGTCGGGCTGGCCGATGCCATGATCCACGACCCGCACATCCTGATTTTGGATGAGCCGACCTCCGGCCTCGATCCGGTGCAAATCCGCGAGACGCTGTCGCTGATCAAGGAGCTGGGCGAAAGCCGTACGATCCTGCTGTCCACGCACATCCTGTCCGAGATCGAAGCGGTGTGTGGCCGGATCATGATCATCCACCGCGGCCGGCTGTCGTCCGACAAGAAGATGGCCGAACTGTCCGGCGGCGGACCCATCCATGTCGAGGTTCACGGGCCGGCCGAGCAGGTCCTCAATGTCCTCAAGACCACCGACGGCGTCGAGTATGTCCGCCAGCGCGGCCAAGCCGACGGCGTGGTCACCTGCGAGGTAATGACCCGCGATCACAAGGACCTGCGCGAGCCGATCGCCCAGCGGCTGGCGCGGAACGGCTGGGCGATCCGCCAACTGGAACAGCGGGCCCGCAGCCTGGAGCACCACTTCATGGATGTGGTGAGCCAAACCGACGCGTTGGCCGAGGGCCGGGCCGGGTAAGTGACTATCCTGTTTAGCCGCGAGCTTCTGCGAGCGCTCAGCTGAGGGACGCGAGATGTCGAGCAAGGCGATCACCGAGAAACGAGACGAGGCCCCGCAGGCCCGGCGTTGGGAAACGCCAACGGAGTTGGCGCCCTCGTCGGTGCAGGACAGCGCCCCGCTGGTTTCGCGCTGGATCGGTGCGATTGGCCTGGCGCTGTTCGTGCTGGGCGGCATGTCGCTGGGGCTTTATCTCTACGGCAAGTCGAACCCGCTGATCCCGCCGCTGCTGAGTGTGCCGCTGGCGTTTGTCGGCCTGGGCGGGCTGCTCTTCCATGCGGCCAACGACGCCGAGCTGCAGGTTCGCCGGATTTACCTCGGTGTGGCTGTCCTTTGGCTGGCCCTGGGTGTCATCCTGTCGCTGGTGCCGTACAAGCTGGCCGGCATGGACACCACTGCCGTCGGGGCCCTGTTCCTGCCTTACGGCCTCTTGTGCCTGGCGCTCGGTCTCGCGTTCATGATGGCCTTTGTCCGCAACGAGACCGAGGCCCAGTTCCACGACCTGGCCGTCTACGCCGTCGGCGGTCTGGGGGTGGCGATTGCCGTCACCGGCCTTCTGGGCGGCACGATCTCGCACCCGTTCCTGGTGCCCTATGGCGTGGTGCTCATCGCGCTGGGCCTGGTCTTTCTCTGGGCTTTCGTGGTGATGCGCGGCACCGCGGACGACTGGGGCTACCTCGCTTGCTATGCAATTGGCGGACTGGGCCTGGCGTTCTTTCTGGTGGCGCTGGGCCGCTCCTATCTGCCGCAGCTCCTGGAGCGAATTGGCTGGCTGACGCCGGGGACGCCGCAGTACATCATGCCGGATGGGCTGTTGGTGATGGCGGGCGGCATCGCCTACCTGCTTCTGGGGATCGCGTTCGTCTCCGACCGCCAGATCGTGGTGTTGACCCGGCGTGAGCTGGGGGCCCTCTTTTTCTCGCCGGTCGCCTACTTTGTGCTGCTGGGCTACATCGTGCTGGGCGGCTGGATTTTCTTGCAATTCGCCTTCAACCTGTGGCCTCCCACCGTTGTCCCCAGTCCGCCCCCTGAGATGCCGGAGCCCATTGTTCAGTACTTCATCATTGATTGGCCGCCGATCATGTCGGTCCTGATGCTGGTGCCCGTGCTGACCATGCGTTTGTTCAGCGAGGAGCATCGCACCGGCACGCTGGAGATGATGTTCACGGCCCCGGTTGGCGAGACGGTGGTGGTGGTGGCCAAGTTCCTGGCGGCCATGTTGCTGTTCCTGGCGGTGTGGGCGCCCTGGGGCCTGTACCTGGTGGCGCTGCGGTGGTATGGCGGGACGGAGTTCGACTACCGCCCGCTCATTGGTTTCGGGATCGCGTTGCTCTTCAGTGGTGCCGCGTTCATCAGCCTGGGACTCTTCTATTCCAGCGTGACGCGGAACCAGCTGGCGGCCGCCGTCTTCACCTTCGTCTCCATGTTTGCCCTGTTCGCGATCTATTTCATCCCGCGCTTCCTCTCGAAGGGGAGTAGCCTGTCGCCGATCCTGATGCACCTGGCATTCGTGAACCTCTGGATCCAGTCGCTCAGGGGTCGGTTGGCGCCGCGCGACCTGATGATTTACCTGTCCGCTGCCATTTTCTTCTTATTTGTGACCGTGAAGGTCCTCGATTCACGCAAGTGGCGCTAGGGTGTGATTCTCCCCAGCGCCCCACGGTTTCGGTTGTTACCTGGAAGGAATGCGGAGATGACGACTCCAACCCCGACGCAGTCCCGTCCCGACTGGATGGAAGCGCTGGATAAAAACCGGCAAAACGTCTCCTACGTGCTGATGGGCCTGGGCGGCGTGCTGATCCTGGTGACCGTCATCCTCGTCGTGAAGTTCGGCTGGGTGGCCTCGGCCTCCATCATTGCTTGCGCGCTCTTCGGCCTGACCTCGCTGGGCCTGGGACTCTGGTTCTCCAATCCCACCGGCGCGGGGCTGAGCGGCAAGGATTCGGCTCGGCTGCTCGCCCTCATCCTGGGCGGCGTGCTGGGCCTGGTGCTGACCCTGGCAGCCGCCTGGCAAACCGTGCGCTGGTGGGAATATGTCTCCGGCGGCACCGAAGTGTGGCAGGGGCCGGAATGGTGGCGCATCTGGCTGCTGGCCTGCCTGTTCCTGGCCGGCCTCGCTATTCTGTTCCTCAGCCTTCTCCTCGGGCGCGATGAGCAGCAGGACAACCCCGTCCTGCGCCGCTTGCTCTACGGCTACAACGCGGTCCTGACTGGCCTGCTCGTCCTGGGCGTCCTTGTCGCGGTCAATGTCCTGGCCTATCTCTACCTGCCCGTCACCAGCGACTGGACCACGAATAACATCTACACGCTGGCCACGAAATCGGAGAGTACGCTCAAGAACCTTCAGACAACCGTCAAGATTTACGTCATGGAGCAGCAGCGCGGGGGGCTACTCGATTCCGAGATGCGCGACTTGATGGATAACATCCACGGCGTCACGAACAAGGTCCAGGCCGAGTACCTGGTCCGCGACCTGAACCGGACCGAAATAGAGAAGTTGAAGCTCCGCTACAAGCCTGATGACGACTTGGGCCTGATCGTGGTCTACGGCACCGATGACAATGCCCCGTACAAGTTCATTTCGATGCGCGATGTGCTGCCGACGGATATGGACCCGCGGACCGGCGAACCGGGCCCGCAGCAGTTCCTGGGGGAAGACAAGATCATGACGGCCATCCGCTCCATGCAGGAAGGCCAGAAGCCGGTGATCTACTTCACCCAGGGCAATGGCGAGTTGGACCTGTTTGGACAACTCCCGGGCGCGCCGCCGGATCGCCGCGGGCAGGTCCTGGTCGATAACCTCGAAAAGCGTGGCAATTACACGGTCAAGGGGCTGCTGCTGGCCGTCGAGGGCGGGCGTGCTGTCACCGATGCACGCATCGTCACGGCCAAGACCGTCCCCGACGATGCCGCCGTCGTGATTGTCGCGGGGCCGACCAAGCCGCTGCCCCAGGCCACCATCGACGCCCTCCGAAAGTACATGCGCGACATCCACAAGGAAAAGGACCCGGTCGATCCAAGCAAGACGCGCGAGCGCAAGGGCAAGCTGATGGTGCTGGCCGACGTGGTGCCCGACCCCGAAACCAACCGCATGGCGTCGCTGAACCTCGAGCAACTCCTGGGCGAGTACGATGTGGACGTCACCAACGAGCGCGTCTTGCGCCTGCCTCAGAATCCTCAGGATCCCCGTCCGGAGCGCGTCGCGGTCATGCCCAAGCCCGAACTCAAGGGTAGTAATCCCCTGGCCACCTTGTTTGAAGGGGCGGGGATCTACATGAACGATGTGCGCGTCATCCGCACGCGCCGTGCCCCGGCGCCGGAAGCCGAAGGACCGCGCTACGAGGCGGTGGAGCTGGTGGTGACCGTCAATGCATTTGCCGGCGGATCGTTCGTCATTGGCGAGACCGACCTCCGCCCGCCGCAGCAGGTCATCAAGGATTACTTCACAAAGCACCCGGAAGAACTGGAGCAAAAGGCCCGCGTCAGCCTGCCGGTGGCCGTCGCGGTTTCCGATCCCGGGAAGTTCAATCCGAACGATCCCCACGCGATGATGGGCGGCGGGCGGACCCCGGGCACGCCGCGGGTCGAGGTTATCGGCGACGCCACCTTCGTATCCAACGAGGGGCTCATCGGCCGTGGACGCGACGAAGGCGGCGTGTCCATCAACTACGACTTCTTCGCCAGCGCCCTGGCCTGGCTGCGCGAAAAGCCAAGCAGCATGGGCATCGAGCCCAAGAAGCGCGGCTCTTACACCATGCAAGCCAACACTGATTTCACCGCCATGCTGCTCTTCCCGGTGTCGCTGATGTCGCTGACCGTGCTCGGCCTGGGACTCGGCGTCTGGGTAGTGCGGCGGCGGTGAGGTGGATCAGCGCGGATCTTCGATCCGCGGCTAAACGAGGGTTGACCCTACATCGCGATGGTGCCATGAACCTCAAGACGACCTACATCCTCTTCGGCGTTCTCCTGGCCGTGTTGCTCCTCTTCGCGGCCACCCAGTTCACCGGCTGCCAGAAGAGCGGGACCGACAAGGACACGTACCTCTTCGCCGACTTCCACAACAAGTCCCCCGTCAAGACCAGCGAGATCGACAGCGTTACTATCGAACGGCCCGCCGCGGGCCAGACCATTGTCTTCGCCCGCGGCGACAAGGAGAGCTGGCGGATGACGCAGCCCTATCCGCTGCGCATCGACAACTACCCCGTCACGCGCGTGGTCGATGAGGTGTCGAATGCCAAGCGCGAGGAAGGGGGAGAGAAGCTCAAGAATGTGGATCAATACGGCCTCAAGGAGCCGCGCATCATCGTCACCCTCAAGAAAGGCGACCAGGAATGGAAGCTGAACATCGGCAATGAAACCAGCAAGAACGGCGTGGTCTACGTCAGCACGGGGGCCAAGCCAGACGAACCGCTGGTCGTGCCGCGCAGCAGCCTGGGGGGCGTCGTCGATACGAAGCTGAACGATTTCCGCGACAAGAACCTGCTGACGGCCAATTCCACCAACGCCGCTTCCGTGCGCTTGGAAGCCGGCTCGGCGGTCCTAGCCCTGGAGAAGAACAGCGACGGGCAGTGGCGCTTCCAGAGCCCGGCCTACGGCCCGGCCAACTTCGAGGGCGATCCGGCCGCCGTCCCCCTCGCGGTTGGGGAGAAGAAGGTGGCCGGCGTGCGTGACCTGATCGACGACATCGGCAGCGGCGGCCTCCGCGTCGAAACCAACGACGACTTCCTGGCCGAAGGGGTCAGCGATGCCGACCTGGCGGCCAAGTACGGCCTGGAAAAGGGAAAGCCGGAAACGCTGCGCATCGACGCCCAGGTCAAGCCGCTGGACGGCGACGCCAAAAGCGAAGTGCTCCTGGTCGGCAAGAAGGCGCCGGCGCCGGAAGAGAAGAAGGAAGACGCCAAGGACACCAAAAAAGAAGAGAAGAAGCCCGAGATCAAGCCGGAGTATTACTACGCCCGTCTGGAGAGCGAGAATGCCGTGGTGCGGGTGCCGGCGGCCAAGGTGAAGCCGCTTCTGGACGTGGCCGCCAACCCCGATCCGCTGCGCAGCCACGACCTGGTCAGCGTGAGCGGCACGGCGAAGATCGACGCCATCGACGTGCAGACCGGCGGCACTACCATCAAGCTGCACAGGCCGGCAACAAGTGGACCATGTGGGACAAGGGCCCCCGCGCCACCGATGCCGACGCGATCCGGGAGTTAATCGAAGCCATCAGCGGGAAGAAGCAGGTGAAGACCTTCGCGGCCAACGAGGACGGCCTGGAGTTCGACAAGCCCGCCGCCGTCGTCTCTGTCTGGATCGACGGCATCAAGAAGGAAGAGAAGAAGGAAGACGAGAAGAAGGACGGCGACAAGAAGGATGAGAAAAAGGAAGAAAAGAAAGACGAGAAGAAGGAAGAGAAGGAGCCGACCTTGAAGAGCGACAAACCGTCGGTGAAACTCACCTTCGGCAAGCGCGACCGGGACAAGGGGCTGGTCTACGTCCGTCGCGAATCGGGCGAGGACAAGACGATCGTGACGGTTTCGGACACCGTGCTCGACAAGGTAACGGCCGGTCCGCTGACGTACCTCGACCGCCAGCTGCCGACCTTTGCCGCGGGTATCGATCGCATCGGAGACGTAACCAAGCTGACGCTGACCCGCAACGGCCAGACCTGGGAATTGAAAAAGGACAAGGTCGGCGACAAGACCGAATGGCACATCGCGCAGCCGCAGAACCTGGCCGGGCGCAAGGCCAACGAGTTCACCATCTCGTCGGTGCT
Source organism: uncultured Planctomycetota bacterium (assembly GCA_963827935.1). Lineage (GTDB taxonomy): Bacteria > Planctomycetota > Planctomycetia > Gemmatales > Gemmataceae > DATFNV01. The sequence continues at coordinate 230,980 of CAWHCN010000017.1, forward strand.
GCATGACCTGTCCAGCCTGCGGGCCGAGAAGTACGTGGCCGAGAAGCCGGGCGAGAAGGAACTCGACGAGCTGTACGCCCTCAAGACGCCGGCCACCAAGGCCGTCGTCACGGTCACCAAGGGGGACAAGCCCGAGGACTGGGTCTACTCCTTCGGCAAGCAATCGGACACCAAGATGGGGGTTTATTCCAAGGAGAATAAGAGCGACCTGGTCTTCCTAGTACCAACCCTGGCGGTCGAGCATCTCGTCAAGGTCGAGTTCCGCGACCTGTCGGTGTTCTCCTTCGACTTCAAGAAGGTGAAGGGGGCGGAGATCACGGTGTGGAGCAACGACCTGGGCGGGCCGATCACCCTGAACCTGGAACGCAAGGGGGACAACGACTGGGCCAAGAAGGACGGCCCGATCACGCCGGACGGTGCCAAGATGGACAACTTCATGGCGACCCTGAGCCATTTGCAGGCGATCAGGTTCGTCACCCCCAAGACCGGCACCGAAACCGGCCTGGACGTGGCCAAGAAGGCCCTGAAGGTGAAGATCAACGTCGAGGGCGGACCGCTGGAGCTACTGGTCGGCAACGAGGCGGCCGACGAGAAGGACGCAACCGGCAAGCCGTTGCTCTACGCATCGAGCAACAAACTACAAGGCGACGTGTTTTTGGTGCCCGAGGCGATGTTCAAGGACGCGAAGGCCAGCCCGGCGTACTTCAAGAAGCCGTGAGCCTGGCGAACCGGCAGCGTGAGCTGCCGGGTGACCCGGCGACCGGCAGCGTGAGCTGCCGGGTGACCCGGCGAACCGGCAGCGTGAGCTGCCGGGTGACCCGGCGACCGGCAGCGTGAGCTGCCGGGTGAACCGGCGAACCGGCAGCGTGAACTGCCCGGTGACCTGGCGAACCGGCAGCGTGAACTGCCCGGTGACCCGGCGAACCGGCAGCGTGAGCTGCCGGGTGAACCCTGCATACCCGTCATAACCCGGCGGCTGACGCCGCCGGTTCGCCAGTTACATCTTCGCCCTCTTGTCTCGCCCCCGCAGATCGGCTATCTTCAAGCCGATCTGCCTTGGCGGCACCTCCACCCCGCGGACCCTCAGAGAAGTACTGTGATCCACGTTACCAATCTCACCAAGTATTACGGCGATTACGCCGCGGTCCGCGACGTTTCCTTCCGGGTCGAGCGCGGGCAGATCGTCGGGTTCCTTGGCCCCAACGGGGCCGGCAAGTCGACGACCATGCGCATCCTGGCCGGCTACCTGACCGCGACCTCCGGGCGGGCGAGCATCGATGGGCTCGACGTCTTCTGGAAGCCAGTCGAGGTGCGGCGGCGCATCGGCTACATGCCGGAAAGTTGCCCGCTCTACCCCGAGATGCGCGTGGCCGAGTACCTGCGCTTCCGCGCCGGGCTCAAGGGGCTGCACGGCTGGAAGGCCAGTCAACGGGTTGAGCATGTGCTCAAGCGTTGCTGGGTGGACGACGTCCGCCGCCAGTTGATCGGCACCCTGTCCAAGGGGTATCGCCAGCGCGTGGGCCTCGCCGACGCCCTGCTCGCCGACCCGGCGGTGCTGATCCTCGACGAGCCGACGGCGGGCCTCGATCCGTCGCAGATTCGCGAGACCCGTGTCCTGATCCGCGAGCTGGGCGAGAAGCACACGATCCTGCTCTCGACGCACATCCTGTCCGAGGTGGAGATGACGTGCGATCACGTCATCATCATCAACCGGGGGATGGTGGCCGAGTCGGGCCGGCTGGCTGACTTGGCCCGGCGAGCGGGGCAGCAGGCGATGCTCGTCGCCGAGCTGGGCGGGGCGGATGCGGCCTCGGTGGGCCGGCTGCTGGACGTGGACCGGGCCGAAACGCAACCGCTGCCCGGCGGCGTGCGCCTGCGCATCCCGACAGCCGACCCCGCGGCGCTCGCGTCACGCCTGGCCGCCCTGGCGGTCGAGCAGGGCTGGCAGGTCCGCGAATTGCGGCCGCAGCAGCAGACGCTCGAAGACCTGTTCGTCCGCGTTGTCGGCGAGCCGGCGAGTGCGGTAGCGGTCGCCTGAAGCATTCATCGGGCGAATGGGAGGAAGACCGATATGTTCGCGTTCGAATTGGGTCCAACGATCACCACGGCGGCGCTAACCCTGGCCGGCGTGGTCGGCGCCGTCGTGCTGCTGTTCCTTCTATTCGGCCTGTTCGGAGCCCGCAGCCTGGTTCGCCGCGAACTGGCCGCCTACTTTTTCTCCCCGGTCGCGTATGTTGTCCTCGTCGTCTTCCTCCTGATCCTCGGCTACCGCTTCTACCTGACGCTGGAGCGGCTCACCGCCTCCGGACCGAGCGGCACCGAGTTCCCCATGCGCTTCATGTTCGACCTGTTGCCATCCGAGGGCGAGAGCTTCACCCTCAGCCGCGGGCGGCAGGCCGAGATGCTCAGCGGCGTGGCGTTTTGGTTCATCTACCTGCTCATTCCGCCACTCATGACCATGCGCCTCTTCGCTGAAGAACGCAGCAGCGGCACGCTCGAGCCGCTCATGACCGCCCCGCTCCGCGAATGGCAGGTCGTGCTGAGCAAGTATGTCGCCTGCTTCGGCTTCTACCTGTTCCTGTGGCTGCCCACCCTGGCTTACCTGCCGGTCCTCCTCGGCCTGAGCGTGCCGTGCATCCAACCGGAGAACTGGACGATGTACAGCCTGCTCTGGCTCGGGGGAATGGCCGCCGTGTTGCTGGCCCTCGTCTCCCTGGTGTTCCGTCTGGGCACCACGTTCCGGGCGATCGCGCTGGTGCTGCTCCTCGCCGGGATCCCCTGTGCCATCGTCGGCTGCTGGAAGCACTACACGAGCGAATCGGCCCACGTGGTGGAGATGACCAACCTGATCGACGGCTGGCCGGTGGCCTGCACCTACCTGGGACTGATCCTGGTCGGCGCCATGCTGCTGGCGATCGGCCTCCTGGTCAGCAGCCTGGTCCGTAGCCAGTTGGTGGCCGCCCTGGTGTCGGTGGCGGTGAGCCTGGCGCTGCTGCTGGCCGGGGTCTGGCGCTACACGTTGGAGAGCGGCAGTAGCTGGGGGCGGGTGCTCTATTCGTTCGGCGTACCGCTGCACATTTCGCAGGACTTCGGCCGCGGCCTGATCGACACGCGCCACCTGGTCCTGTACAGCAGCGTTGCCCTGTTCTGCCTGTTTCTGACGATCCGTAGCCTGGAGAGCCGCCGATGGCGCTGACAAATAAACCCCGCGGCCGTTTCTGGTCCCAACTCCATTTCCTGCTCCGCTTCCTGGGCCTGACGGGCTTGCTGGCGGCCGCCGTCGGACTGGTCCTGGCCCAGGCCGCCGGGTTGCTTCCCGCGTGGGGCGATGCCTGGACCTGGGACGCCGTCCGTGGCTATGGCCTGTCAGTCTACGAGCCGGCCCGCGCCATCGTTGACGCTGCCGTTGCCGGCACCCCGGACCCGGACCGGTTGAAGGTGGCCGCGGTCGGCCTAGTTGTGGTGGGGACTCCCTTCGCCCTGCTGGCGCTCCTGGTGGAGGTCCTCGCCGGACTCCGCTTTGCCGCCGCCCGCCGCGGCGCCTTCGGCACCAACGTGGCCGTCCAGGTGGCGCTGGCGCTGGCGGTGCTAATCGGGATCAACATCTATGTCCACCGCGAGGGGAACTATCGCCGCTTCGACATGACTCACGGCGAGCTGTTCACCCTGCCGGACAAGTTACAGCGGCAACTCCGCGAGTTGAAGGGGGAGACGACAATTGTCGTCTACCAGATGCAGAAGACGGCTGGCTTCCTGGCGGACAACAAGGCCGACAGCTACGACGATGCCGCCGAGCGCAAGGTGACCGAGAAGGTCGAGGACCTGGTCGAGCAATTCCGTGCCCTGGGCCCGCGCTTCAAGGTTGTCGTCCTCGATACGCGGGACGTGAACTTCAAGACGCAGGAGGCCGCCCTGCCCGAGGAGCTGCGCGGCGCCATCGACAAAGCCCCAGAAAACAGCATCTTCTTCGCGGCCGACGGGAAGGTGCAACGGCTGGCCTTCAACGACTTTTACGCCCTGGATAAGGCGGCATCGCAGGAGGCGGACGGCGGCCGCGGCAACCTGGTGCTCCGCTACCAGGGGCCCCAGCCCTTCGCGTCCCAAGTGCTCAACATCGAGCAGAAACGGCCGCGCGTGGCTGTCGCCGTCACCCACGAGGCGCTCACCACCGAAGGGAAGCTCGAGCCGTACACCCTGGCCGGCGTCCGCAAGGTGCTGACCGACCGCGGCTTCGACACCCGCGACCTGATCCTGCGCAAGCGCTCCCTGGCCCGGATGGGACCTCCCGAGCCCGGCGTTTACACCCCCGACGAGAGCAAGTACGAAAAGCTGGCCGACAGCCTCACCATCATCGATGCCCAGCTCCGCTTCTTCGAGACGCAGTTCGATCGCTGGAAGTCCGCGTCGATTGCCGATCTGAAAAAGCAGGGATTCGACGACAGCGTTCGTCAGCAGCAGATGGAGGCGTTCTCGTCCTTCCTCGAACAGGGGAAGAAGCAGCGCGAGCGAGTCGCGGCCGACCAGCAGCGCTTGCAAGTCGAAAGCCTGGAGGAGCAGCGGCGGTTGACTGACGTCAAGGCGAAGATGGACCGGGCCCTGGCCGACTGCGACCTGCTCATCCTGCCGCGCATGACCCTGCGCGACGTGACCGATCCCCGTTTCAACCTCCCCAACGATTTCCACCGCCTGGACGACGCCCAGGTGGCGGCCATCAAGGACTTCCTGAAGGCGGGCAAGCCGGTGGTCGCCTGTTTCGGCTCGATCAACGACGCGCCGGACGAACCGTCGCCTCCCGGCTCCGGTCCCGACGGCGTGGAGACGATGCTGGAGCAGCTCGGCTTCAAGCTGTCGAAGCAGACGGTGCTGTTCGACAGCGAGATCGGCGCCCTGGCAGAGTACCAGGCGGCGCTGCAAGGGAAGCGGCCGCCCGACTGGATGAGTCGCGGCGACGAGAACGACGTGCCGCCGCTGCTGCTGGGCCGGCCGAGTCCCACCCGGACCGGCGACGAGAACCCGTTGGCCCGGAGCCTGCGCCTAACCGCTGCCGGGCTGGGCAAGGGGCAGGAACTCGACCTGCGGATTCGCCATCCCCGGCCGCTGGCCTTCGAAGCCAAGGGCGGCCTGCTGATGACCTTCGATGCCGCGTTCCTCTTGACCGATCCGCGGTCGTGGAACGAGGATCAGCCGTTCCCCACCGAAAAGGACATGCCCAACTACACTGACGCGAAGAAGCGCGGGCCGACGCCGGTGGGCCTGGCGGCGGAAGTGGCGGTGCCCTCCGACTGGTACGCCAAGGGCGAGGCGCCGGCCGAGCCGCGCAAGGCCCGGGTGGTGGTGATCGGCGACGGCGGATTGTTCGTCGGCCCCACGCTATCGCCGGCACGCGAGAAGCTGCTGCTGGACACCTGCAACTGGGCCCTGGGCCGCGACGATCAGCTCACCCAAGAAGGTAGCCGCTGGGAGTACCCGCGTGTCGCGCTGACTCCGCGCGAGCGCTCCCTGTGGACGTGGGGAACGCTAGCGGGCCTGCCGGTCCTGTGCGTCTTCTTCGGGCTGGTCGTCGTCATGTGGCGGCGCTTGCGGTAACCCGCCGCCCTCTGTGCGGCGGTTCAACGATTCGGAATCCTGCCATGAACTTCAAGACCACTCTGGTGCTCCTGGTGCTGGCCGCAATCGCCGCGGTGCTGCTGCTGCCCACCTGGTTTGGGCTGTCGTCGCCGCCGGCGCCAAGCACGGCATCCGCGGGCCTTGCCGTGCTCGAAAAGGAGCTGGGGAGCGGACCCATCTCGCGCGTCGAGATCAAAAGCGGCGAACGCCTGGTGGTGCTGGAGCGGGGCGGCGACGGACAGTGGACCTTGCCCGGCAAGTGGCCGGCGCGCCAGGCGGAGGCCGAGGCCCTTATCAAGAGCGTGGCCGGCCTGCACTCGCGCTTCGAGCCGCTGCGGCCGCAGGGCGACCCGCCGGACCTGGCCCCCTTCGGCCTCGACAAGCCGGTGTTGACGGTGACCGTGCAAGCCGGCACGCAGACGCACAAGCTGGAACTCGGCGAGCCGCCCGCGAGCAAGGACGACACCAGTTTTTCCCGCCCGACCTGGGCGCGCATCGACGACGGTGCCGACGTGGTTCGCCTGGCCCCCGGCCTGGTCGCCGCCCTGGATCGGCCGAGCGATTACTACCAGCAGCGCCGCCTCTTCCAGCCCGAGCGCATCGCCAAGCAGGAGGGCTCCGCCGAGAAGGTCGAACGGCTGGCAGCCAACGCCCTGGTCATTGAGGATAGCCGCAAGGACGGCACCGGGCCCTATGCCCTGACTCGCGCCGGCAACCAGTGGGACCTGACCCGTCCCGTGCGCGATCGCACTGACCCCGATCACCTCAACACCCTGCTGGGCGCATTGCCTGACATCTGGGCGGAGCAGTTCGTGCCGCGGCCCTACAAGGACCTTACGGAATACGGATTGAAAGCCCCGGAGCAGACGCTCAGCGTTACCAAACCCAGCGGCGACATCGTGACGCTGTTGATTGGCAAACTGTCGCCAACGGTACGCGAGCGCAAGGTGCCGGGCCCGGCTCCGCCGCCCGGCATGCCGTTCCAGCCGCCGCCGCTCACCGTCAAGGACGAGTATCGCTACGCCAAGCTCCGCGACAACGACCAGATTTTCGAGATCAAGGTGGAGCGGCTGAAGGACATCTTCGTGGCCGCGAAGGAGCTGCGCGACGCCCGCCTGGCCCGCTTCAAAGCAGAAGACGCTCGCCGGCTGGAGGTCAAGTACGCCGGCCAGGATGTTGTCCTCGTCAAGGACAAGGACACCTGGCACCTGCAAACGGCGACCGGGGCCGAGGCCGAAACGAGCAAGGTCACCGAGCTGCTCGATAAGCTCTCCGGCCTGGAGGCACGCGATGCCGACATCATCGACAACGACAACGCCGACGCCAAGACCTATGGCTTCGACGATCCGGCCAAGGTGGGCAGTGTCCGCGTGACCGTCGAGGAAGAGAAGGGGGAGGGCGAGGCGAAGAAGAAAACGACGCGCGTCATCGCTTATTCCCTGGGGAAGGACGACACGGCCACGAAAAAGCTGTACGTCCGCACCGACGACTGGCCACGGACGAACGCCGTCGATGACAGCCTGGTGTCACTGGCGAAACGACCGGCGCTGGCCTACCGCGGCCGCCGTATCCTCGATTTCGCCATCGGCGACGTGGAACAGATCACGGTGAAACGCCCGGCCGAGACGGTCGTCTTGAGGCAGGACATGGGGACGTGGAAGCTGCCGGGCCCCACGGCCATCGACGCCGACGCAGGCAAGGCGAGCACCCTGGCCGGCAGCCTCGGCACCCTGGAAGCAGTGGCCTACGTCAACGATGCACCGAAGCCCGAGGACCTGGACAAATACGGCCTGGCCAAGGACGCCCTGTCGGCGGCGCTATCCTTCTCCGCCGCCAGCAAGAAGACCGCGCAGACCTTGCTGATCGGTAAGGCGCTGCCGGACAAGCCAGCCGAGTTTTATGCCAAGCTCGCCTCGGGGCCGAGCGTCTTTGCCGTGAAAAAGGAGTTGCGCGACGAGCTGGATCAGAGGGCGCTGGCGTACCGTCCGCTGGAACTCTGGCGCGTGGCGGCCGACGAGATCTCCGCGCTGCGGCTACGCCCGGCCGGCCAGGACGAGTATCGGCTTGCTCGCCAGGACGGCTCCTGGCACATCGCTGGTCCCTTCGAGGCCACGGCCCAGGCGACGATGGTCGAGCCGATGGTCGCCGGACTCGCCGCCCCGCGTGCGGAACGTTTCGAGGCAGCCGCGACTACCGACCTGAAGAAGTACGGCCTGGACGACCCGCATCTCCGCGTGGCCCTGACGGCCGGCAAGCCCGAGGCCAAGGAGCGCACCCTCCTCGTCGGCAAGACGACGGAGACCAACGCAGACCAGCGCTACGCCAAGCTGGCCGACAGCGACGCGATCTTCGTGGTCGGCAGCAAGCTCACGGCCTCCCTGGATCATGGCGCTCTCGATTTGCTCGATCGCCGACTGCTGGCCGTCGATCCGACGACCCTGGAGCGCGTGCAGGTTCAGGCGATGACTCCGTTCACCCTGGAGCGCAAGGGCGAGGCCTGGCAGGTGACGCAATCGCCGGCACCGGCCCCTTTCAGCGCCGACGCCCTGACCCTGCACACGTTCCTGGCGGCCTGGTCCGATCTGCAGGCTCTGAACTTCGCGGCGTATGGGCCCAAGGTTGACCTGCCGAAGTACGGTCTCGACAAACCGGCGACGACGCTCACGATCACGGTCCAGCCCCCCGAGGCGAACGGCAAGAAGCCGCCGGTGCAGACGCACACGCTGGCCCTGGGGAAGGACGTGGAGGGGAGCGTCGGCCAGCGCTACGCACGGTTGGACAACGGCGCCGGCGTGGCCGTGCTGCCGACGTTCCTGACACGATCCGTCGCTCGCGATTATCTCGACTTTGTGGATCACTCATTGCTGAAGTTCGACGCCGGCATGATGACCGGTCTCAAGCGCCAGGCTGGCGCCGACACCCTGGAGATCGCGAAGAAGGACGACTGGCACATCCTGAAGCCGGCCGACCAGAAGGCCGACGAGAAGGTGATGCAGCAGCTGGCCGACCGCCTGAGGGGATTGCGGGCGGTGCGGATCGCCGCTTATCCCGCCAAGGAGCTGAAACCGTTCGGCCTGGACGCGCCGGCCGCGGTGGTGACGGTGCGGGTCGGCGGCGACAAGCCGATGCCGCGCGTGCTGCGCATCGGCAAGCCGGTTGATGCGGTGGCAGGGTCCGGAGACCCTGCCACAACAGGGGGGCGGGCGCCCGATCGGTTCGTCCAGGTGGAAGGCTCACGGGCCGTGGCCGTCATCGACGGCCCGCTCGCCGAGCAGCTCCTGGCCGCCCCGATCCGCTTCCGCGACCGCGCCATTGCCCGCTTCGCCGACGCCGACAAGCTGCTGCTGGAACGCGGGCCCCGTAAGGCCACCTTCGCCAACATCGACGGCACCTGGAAGCTGACCGAGCCAATCGCGGCCAGCGCCGAGCAGACCGAGTTGGACGACTTCATCAACGCCCTGGCCCGGCTGCGCGCCGACGAGATGGTGGCCGAGAAGCCGGCCGACCTGAAACCCTACGGCCTTGACAAGCCGCAGACCCAGTGGCATTTCCTCTCGGGAACAAAGGAGGTCCTGAACCTCCAGATTGGCGCTCGCGACAAGATCGGCCGCTGCTATGCCCGCCTGGCTGCAGGCGACGTGGTCTTCCTGCTCGATGCCGCGACCACCCACCGTGTCCTGGCCGAGTACCGCACGCGGACTGTCTGGGCGACTCCGCTCGATGCCGCCCAGGTGGACGGCGTCCGCTTCGGCTACGCCCAGAATCCCTTCTCGCTGGTCAAGCTCGATACCCTGTGGCAAGTGCCCGGCAAGCCGGACCTGGTCGTGAATGTCCAGACGGTGAACGACATGCTGGATGCACTGTCGCGGCTCAAGGTGGAGCGCTACGTTCTGGACAAGGGAGCCGACCCGAAGCTTTACGGCCTGGAGCCGCCCATCCTGGCCCTGGACGTTCAGACGCGCGACGGCAAGCGGACCCTGCACATTGGCCGGACCGAGGGGGATTCGAAGCGCTACTACGCCCGCATCCCGGACAAGGACAAGAGCGACGTATTCCTCATTTCCGAAGCCGAAGGGACGCGGATCGTGCGCGCACCTGGCGGCGTTCAGCGAGAAGGTGCCGAAGCCGGCGCCGCCGACAAAACCGTAGCCCCAGCCTTGCTCCCGCGTCCCGCCGGCGGCTACGATGGCGAGGGATTGCGCCCGCCTGTCTCAGATGAGAGATGCCCGCATGACTCGTAGCGAATCCTCATCGCCGGACCAGGACCCGTTCCGCTACGGCTGGCGTTATATCCGCCGTGTCGAGCCGGGCGGCCAGGAGGAATTGGATCGTTTGCCGCTCACGCTGGAAGACATTCTCCACCCGCAAGAGAACGACGTCATTCCTGTGAGCACAATTGAGGAGAGAGATCGCCGCTACCTCCACGATGTCCTCGAACGGCGTTACGTCAACGACCCACACATTCTGACCTTCTCCGACTGCCTGATCGATTGGGGTGTCACGGGCGTCAAGCCGCACAGTCCGGATATCACGGTCCTCGAAGGGGTGCGTACCAAGGAGGGAAAGTGGGGGACCTACCGGTTCGCCCAGGACGGCGGCCGGCCATTGCTCGTGGTCGAGATCGTCTCACCCGACACGCGCAGCAACGACGTGGTGATCAAGCCGGAGCATTACCACCGCGTGGGCGTACCGCTTTACGTGCTGGTCGATCAGAAGAAGCTGGACGGTCCGCGCTGGCTGGTCGCGTACGAATACAAGGCTGATGGCTATGTGCAACTGACGCCCGACGCGGACGGTCGGGTCCTGCTGGCACCGCTTGAATTCCGCATCGGCCTGAGAGACGGTCGCGTTGTCTGCTGGGACGCGGCCAGCGGGCAAGAACTCGGCGATTACGTGCGTGTTTGTAGCCAACTGGAAGAGGCGATCGCTGCCCAGCAGGAAGCCGAGGCGCGGTCAAGGCGGCTGACGATGCGCGTGCAGAAGCCGAGCGCCGTGCCAAGGCGGCCGAGGATCGCTTCCGCGAACTCGAAGAGAAGCTCCGCCGACAGGGAGGGAACGGCCAGGCACCATAAGCGCCCCCGGCCCGCGAGGGCGGAAGAGGTTCCGCTCCCGTCATCTTCAAGCCGCCAATTCCGTCAGCGCCGCTGGTCCCGGCAGCACGCGCTGCGTTTCCATGTGCCGTACCAGATCGTAGACGCGGCGATTCAGCGGGCAGGGGCGGTTGCCCGCCAGGTCAATCAGGTGCCGGTTGTAATAGTCGATCTCCGTTCGCCCTTTGGGCAGATCGCCCGACATCGAGCAGTAGGTTTTGCGCAGCGTGGGGTAGAATGCCCAGGCCAACGAATTGGCCAGCAGGGGAATGGCCAGGATGCGAGCCACGGTGTGCGGGTGCAGCGGTCCGACCTTGCCCAGCGGCACTCCCGCGCCGCGCAGGATGGAGTAGTTCTCGCGCAGCAGGTCGAAGAACAATTGACGGAGGCGGGGCCAGCGCAGGAGTTGCCCGTTGTCGAGTCCCGCCGCCGCCGCCAGCGGGCTGATCGCCGCGTTGTACATGAGCTTGGTATATTTGTACGGCAGAATGTCCGGGACCACCTCGATCCGGAACGGTGTTGCCCGCGCCAGCCGAGCTGCCAACTCGCCGAGGCGGGCATCGTCGTCGGACGCGGCCTGGCCGGAACGGCGGCCCAGGTGCAGCTTGCCGTTGCGTGTAATCCGCGTGCGCGTCTGCCCCGGGAAGCACTCGCTGATGAACGAGGCGATTCCCTCGACATGTCCGCCACGTCCTTCGAGGCGCGGATCGAACCCGTTCTGGATCGGGATGAGCGTGACCGGGTCCGGCAGGCGAGCGAGGACGGCGCCGTTATCGTAGCACTTGGTGCAGAGCAGAATGGTTTCGCCGGGCAGGGGCAGCCAGTCGGCGAAGGGGACGAACGCGGCTGGTTGCGGTGAGCGCCTGATCGACTTGCACGCCGTGCCTGGCTCCCCAGGCGAGCTTGGCCGGGTCGGTATCGACGAAGGTGACGGGCAGCCCGCTGACGCGGAGGAAATAGCCAACGGCACAGCCGATGCCGCCGGCGCCGACGATGGTGAGTGCGTCCATGCGCGAGTTCCTTTAGGCTTCCTCAGCGGGCGCCACCAGGCCCCTTTCTCTCAACAGATCAATGTACCCATCCCTGGTCAAGGGGCACTGGCCGAGGAGCTTGGCCTTGGCCGGTCCGATATGGAGGTCTCGTGGCAGATGGTCGTGCCCGAGGTCTTTTTCGGAGCCGCGCCTGATGCTGGTGGTGGCGACGATCCTACCTTCGTGCAGGACGTCATAATGATCGTGGGCCTTCCCAGCCTTGGTCTTCACCGCGCCCAGCTTCGCTACTATCTTCTCCGCCAACTCCTTGGTAATAATGCGAGGCATGAATCAGATGCTCCTCCGCATGAAGGTTCGCAAGATCGCGATCTGCCTGGACGGCGCGGGACCCAGCAGTGTCGGTGCGAGACGATCGAGGTACTCGAAACGGCTCGTAAGGATCTCCTTCAGGTTGTCTACCGCCTCGGTCTCATTGCAACCTGTAGCGTTCACGTTCGCATCGAAGAAGGTGGCGAGAAACTCATCGCTTGCAGGCTGCACAACAACCTTGATCTCCCTCAAGAGATCGTAGGGCTCCGGGGCCAAGGTAGTGATCGGCACAATCATCGCACCGCCTTCGGAGAGTTCGCTGACCCTGGTTTCGAGCGCGCGTAGCCGCCTTGTCAGATCGCCAATGCGGGCGAGCTGGCGCTTCGACGACATCCGCTTCTCGCGGTGGCTCTTGCCGTTGTGCAACGGGGGGGTTGGGGTGGACATAAGGACCTTCACCAGTGGGAGTGCCAGGGAACAGCGGCACGAAGTCGGCTCGACCTTGGCTGGGGTCGCACACCTTGCCTCAGAAACCCAAATCGCAAGCTGGGGCGCGGGCGGTCCCATCGTTACTTCGCCAACTCCTGGCGGGTGTGCTCGGCCTGGCGGCGGATGTCCGGATTCGGGCTGTCCTTCAACTTCTCCAGCGCCGTTTCCAGGGGCGTCAGGTTGACGCGCGAGTTCTTGTGGTGCAACTCGACGACGGCGTTGAGGGCGTTTTCCATGTCGGCGTAGGCGGCGGCCTGGTCGGGAGTTTCGTGGCCGTCCTTGATCGAGCGCACCCGATGGGCATCCATCTGGGCCGACTCATCGAGCATCTCGCCCAGAAGATCAATGGGTGCCCGGTCGCTGCCGTGACGGGCCAGTGCCACGGCCGCCTGGTAGCGAATGCCGAGTCCCTCGTTGGGACGGTAGGCGACGACGGCGTTCTTCGCCCCCTCGTGCAGCGCCGCCAGCTGCCCCTCGCCGGCGCCGCGATCGTCTAGGCGGGCGACCAGGGCCTCCTCGACGTCGGGACCGTCCCAGAAATTCAGGGCAAAAACAGCCATTTCGCGCAGGAACGGGTTGCCGTCGGCACTGCAGCGGACCAGCACCGCGTCCACGCCGAGCGCGTTGGGCTTGCCAGCCCGGCGATCCTGCAGGCAGGCCAGCGCGGTCGCCGCCCGGGCCGCCCGGCTGCCTTGTCCCACTGCTTCTTGCTGGAACCCAGCCAGCACAACCTCCTGTCGATCCGGGGACAGCCTGTCGAAGCGCGTCAGATTGTCGCCCAGGTTGGCCAGTGCCCAGGCGGCGCGCAACGGCGTGTCATCTGGGCCTGCGCCGATCCAGCGCCGCCGTCGAGGGCCATGGCCTTCAGTTCCGGCACGCCGACGGGCGTATCGAGATGGCTGACACAGGCAGTGAGATAGAAGAGGTAATTGTCACCCAGCTGAAGCGTGAGATCGCGGTCGATCAATGTAAAGGATGTTGCGGTCTGCTGCTCGGGCGGTGAGGCCTGCTCCCGGTCAGCCTCGGCAATCGCGCCGGGCAACTCGTCGGCAAGGTCTAGTCCAAACGCCGGATCTGACGCCAACTGGTCATCACGAGCCAGAAGCTGGGCCAGGTCATTGGCAGCCCGCTTGCGAACGTCGTCGTTACCGCTCCGCAGGTCTTTCAAGAAGTCTTGCGGCGTGCGCAGAACGGACCCGCCTGTCAGCCGCAGAAACAGGAACGATCCCAGCAAGAGGCCGCCGACGATCAGCAGCGGCACGACGAACATCTTGACGATGTGCCCGCCGGTAGGGGGTAGAACGGTCGGTAGGCCCTTGCCGCCCGGGAGTGCGGAGGAGGGGTCCTGCAGCGACATGATGTGCTCTCGCGGAAAATGGGTTCAAGTGTATGATTAGGGGGAGCGGGGGTGTCGTCAAGGGGCCGTTGCATGGCGAGCGGGGGGCGTCAGCCCCCCGGTGACGCGAAGAACCGGGGGGCTGACGCCCCCCGCTCGCCCATGTTTTTAGGCGCCCTTAGAGGTGGTGATCGGACTTCATGGCTTTGACGCTCGAGCAGTACGCGGCCTACCTGGACACGCGCGACCTCCCCTGGCCGGCGCCGCCGGAGATCGACCGCCCCCGGGCCAAACCGCACCTCGTCCGCTTGCTGGGCATCCGCGCCGTCACCTGGAACGTGTACGGCACCCTGCTGGCCATCGCCGGCGGCGACCTCGTGTTTCAGCACCCCAATGACTTTGTCATGAACGTGGCCCTGGACAAGACGGTCCAGGAATTCAAGATGTGGGCGTCGATGTCGCGCAAGCCGGGCCAGCCGGCGGACTACATGAAAATCATCTACGAGCAGGTGCTGGACGAGCAGCGCCTGGCCGCCCCCGGTGAGCGCTTCCCGGAGGTGGCTGCCGACCGGCTCTGGGAGACGATTATCAAGAAGCTGTTTCACAAGGATTACCAGTTCGACCCCAACTTCTTCGGCTCGCTCAACGAATATAGCCGCAAGGTCGCCTATTTCTTCCACGCCAGTTTGCAGGGGACCGGCTGTTACCCGGGGGCAGCGACGGCGCTGCGTCACGTGGCCAACCTGGGCTTGCCGCAGGGGCTGCATGCCGATGCCCAGTGCTTCACGATGGTTCAGCTCCAGCGCGGCCTGACGGCCCAGGAGCCGGTCGCCCTGGATGAGGTGCTCGCCCCCGAATTGCGGGCGCTGTCCTACGAACTGCGTGGGCGAAAGCCGTCGGAGCGGCTGCTGCGTCATTCGCTGCAGCAGCTCGGTAAGCGCGGCGTAGCGCCGGATGAAGTGCTCCATGTCGGCTCGCGAATCGTCCAGGACCTTGTGCCGGCGAAGCGGCTGGGGATGAAAACGGCCTTGTTTGCGGGCGATCGGGCGTCGCTCCAGGCCAGCGGGGAGCAAATAAAGGAGCCGCCCAGCCGCCCGGATGTATTATTAACGGAGTTGACTCAGATTGCTGATGTGGTCGGATGACCCCTGGAGAAATTCGATGCCTCCCGAGTTATATCTCGATCCTACCCAGCTGGACCTGAACCAGCTGGTGGCTGACCAGGAGGCGATCCGTGCCGTCCTGCCGCAGCGCTACGAGATGGAGCAGCTGACGGCGATTGTATTTGTCGACCCGGAGCAGCAGCTCATCGCCGGCTACAAGGACGTGCGTGCCGACGAGTTCTGGGTTCGCGGCCACATGCCCGGCGCTCCGCTCCTCCCCGGCGTGCTGCTGTGCGAGGCGGCGGCTCAGCTGTGCTCGTTTTATATCTCGCGCTACGCCACCTTCGTGGTGGATGGGTTCGTGGGGTTCGGCGGACTGGACAACGTCCGCTTCCGCGCGCCGGTGCGACCGGGGGATCGCCTGGTCCTCATCGCCAAGGCGAGCAAGCTGCGTCCGCGGCAGTGCATCTTCGACGTGCAGGGGTTCGTCGGCCGCACCATGGTCTTCCAGGCCCAGGTGTGGGGCATCGCCATGACCGCCGACCGGGTGGCGGCACGGTCGGCGTTGGCGTAGGAGGTCTGAACATGCGCCGCGTAGCCCGCCTGCCGCTGGAACAACTGGCCCCGTATCTCCTGCCGCTTCCCGAACCACCCGCGCCCTGTCCTGGTCGGCCCTGTTTGGCAACGATCATCCCGTGGAGCTGGAGGTCGGTTTCGGCAAGGGGCTCTTCCTGGTCCGTGCGGCTCCAGCCAATCCGCTGGTCAACTTCATCGGCGTCGAGATCCTCCGCAAGTACCAGCTGTTCACGGCCACGCGCCTGGCCAAGCGCGGCCTGGGGAACGTCCGGCTGGCCCGCGCCGATGCCCGCCTGTTCCTGCGCGATTGTGTAGCGACCAGCTCGCTGCATGCCGTCCACGTCTATTTTCCCGACCCGTGGTGGAAGAAGCGGCACTACAAGCGGCGCGTGTTCACGCCGGAGTTTGCCGCGCAGTGCCAGCGGGTGCTCCAACCCGGAGGTCGGCTGCACCTGGCCACCGACGTGGAGGAGACCTATGGACGGATGCTTGGGGCCCTGTCTCGGCTGGGGGGCTTGCGCCGGCTCGCCCTGCCCAAGCCCTCCGCCTCGCCCGAGGCGGACTATCGGACCAACTTCGAGCGAAAAGCCCGCGAGCAGGGGAAGTCCGTCTACCAACTCCTGCTTGAGCGCGTACCGGAGATCACTGCGGACGAGGCGATGAGAGCGCGGGAGGTTTCCTGTCATCCGGGGGGGGTGGACGCAGATAGGCGTGACATGTAGTTCCATTGATGCATTTAAGTTGTGTTCTGGCAAGGAGTTCTGGTGCGCCGTTTCCTGTCACTGGGGGTTGACAGGAAACGCCAGACATTGGGTCATGACAGCAAAGAACGCTACGCGCGAAAGGCCGAGCGTTCGCGGAACTCCCAGCCCATTCACGGGCACCTCCGTTCCTCAAGTTCGTACTGCCAAACGCCGATCCGACCGATAAGCCGTGCGCACTGCGCCCACGGCGAGGGAGACGGTGCCATGTACGAAGCGCATTTCGGGTTGCAGGGGCGGCCGTTTCGACCCACGCCGGACCGCGCTTCCTATTACCCCGCCACCGGACACGAGCGGACCCTCCACCAGGTGCTCCGCGCCCTGGACCAGGGCGAGGGGTTGGCGCTCATCAGCGGCGCTCCCGGCACCGGCAAGACCCTGCTGGCCCATTGCCTGCTCGACCGGCTGGGTGCCGACGTTCTCGACCGCCCTGCTCACCCAGGGGCACTATGCCAATCGCGCCAGCCTCCTGCAGGCGATCCTGTTCGACCTGGAACTGCCCCATGAAGTGCGGGGCGAGCAGGAGGCCCGGCAGACGCTGACCGACTTCCTCCTGAAGAACTACACAGGGGGGAAGCGTACGGTGGTCGTCGTGGACGAGGCCCAGCTCCTGCCGACCGACCTGCTGGAAGAACTGCGGCTTCTGGGCAATCTGGAGGGTCCAGCCGGCAAGGCCGTGCAGATCGTCTTGTTGGCCCAGCCTACCCTGCTGACCCGGCTGGGACGCCGTGCGCTGGCGGCCTTTCGTCAGCGCCTGGTAGTCAGGGTGGTCCTGGAGCCGATGTCTGCCCAGGAGGCCGCCGACTACCTCGTCCAGCAAATTCGGGCAGCGGGAGGCCAGGCGGAGCAGGTCTTTGTCGACGAGGCGAGGGAACTGCTTGTCCAGGGGACAGGCGGCCTGCCGCGTCGGCTGAATCAGGCGGCCCAGCTGGCGCTGGCCCTGGCGGCCGAGGCCGGCGTGCGCCCGGTTGATGCTGAGGCCGTCCTGGAAGCCCTGGCCCAGCTGGGCCTGGAGGTGCCGGAAAAAACGGCCAGCGCGGAGGCCTCGGCTGAAGCCGACCGGGGGGAAGACGAGACCATCGCGCTCCCCGAGACGGAACACCCAGAGTGGCGCCTGGAGCGGCCGGCCTGAGGAGCGAGGGGAACCCGCGGCGGCACCCAACGAAATGAGGATGCGACATGGCCCGGATGCTGGACGTGCTGCGACACAGTGAGGCGAAACGGGAGCTGTCCCTCGGTCTGGTCCCAGAGGCCTGGCCGCCCGCCGAGGAGTTCGTATCGGATGAGGCCGGGGGCGAGGTGCCGTTCATCGAGGTCGGGCCGGCGCGCAGCCTGGAAGGGTCGGCCGCCGTGCTGGCGGCGCCGGCCCCGCGCCTGCGCCTGGCTCCGCAGCCGCCGCCTGACGCCGGGCCTGTCCTGGCCCTGACGCCCCCAGACGCCCAGAGGGCAGGGGTCGGGGTTTGTCTTCGCCCTCTCCCGGCCCTGCTGGCGCTACGGCCGCCCCAGGAACGGTTCGCTCCGGAGTTGGTGGCGTTCCATCATCCCGATTACCCCGGAGCGGCGGAGTATCGGCAATTGGCGGCGGCGCTGGCGGAGGGCATCCCCGCGGGAGCAGGCCGGATTCTGCTCTGCGCGGGGGCCGGGCCTGCCGTGGGAACCACCAGTGCGGTCCTGAATCTAGCCGTCACCCTGGCGGCCTCGGGAGGGCGGCGCGTGCTGGTCGTGGATGGCTCGGCTGGAACGTCCTGCCGTCGCCGAACGCCTCGGCTTGCGCGGTCGGCCCGGGCTGGCGGAAGTGCTGGCCGGCAGCGAGTCGCTCGACCACGCCCTGCAGGAAACGGGCTGCCAGAACCTGGCCGCGCTGACCGCGGGGCATGCGGACCACCGCCGACCTGCCTGTACGGCTGACGCCTGGCGCCCTGTGCTCCGTCTGCTGCGCGATCGCTTCGACCTGGTGCTGATCGACGCCGGTGCCGACCCCGGCCTGCTGGACGACGCCTGCGACGCCGTTTACCTGGTGGTCCCGCGGGACCACGCCGAGGCGCCCGCGACCATGGACCGCTTGCGAAGTCTTCTGGCCAGGGAGGTGCCCGTCCGCGGCTGTATCCTGACGCGACGGTGACAGATTACGCGGGTTTCCCCGCTTCTGCGCGGCGCCGATGTTGACAGGCATGGGCGTTTCGGGACAATAACGGAAAGCTGTTTTTGCTCGTTCTTCGTCGTTCCCTTTCGGTCTTCACGTTTGTGGGAACCTGCGCATGGCTCAGGCGATAACCAAGGCCGAGGCCCGGGCATTCCGCCAGCGCTGGCGGCTGGTCAATGCCCGCGAGGTGGAGGAACTGCGCTCGACGCCCCTGGAGGTGAAGCTCCAGCAATTCAACACACTGCTGGCCTGGGCTCACCAATTCGGTTGGGCGGAGGCGCTGCGTGAAGGCGAGGCCGAGGTTCGGGAGCGCTGGGCGCGGTTACGAAAGGCGCACCGTGGCTAAGAAGGCTGGGTCGGTCTTGCCCATCGCTCCCCTGCCGGACCTGATGCGCTGGTGGGAATCGCAGCAGGCAGTCGGGCTTGTCATTGGCGGGCTCGCTGTCGCGCTGCTCGGACGACCACGACTCACCCGCGACATTGACGTGCTGGTCTTGCTGCCCGAAGAGCGCTGGGCTGGTTTCCTGGAAGCGGGCCGGTCTTTTGGCTTCCTTCCACGCGAAGCCGATGCGCTGGCCTTCGCGCGGGAAGCACGGGTGCTTTTGCTGCGCCACCAACCCACCGGCGTCGATGTCGATGTCTCTCTCGGTTGCTTGCCGTTCGAGGAAGAGGCTGTGGCGCGGGCCGCGGCCGTCCGGGTCGGGGGGGTATCAGTCCCGCTCCCGACACCCGAGGATCTTGTCATCATGAAGGCGGTCGCCCACAGGGAGCGGGATGTGGTCGATGTTGAGGGCCTGCTTGCTGCCTATCCGGACCTGGATATTCGCCGCGTGCGGCGTTGGGTTCGTGCCTTCGCGGACGCCCTGGAAACGCCGGAAATCTACGACGACCTGGACCAACAACTCAAGCGCCGTCCGCGCAAGAAGCGAGGCAAGGGAAGGCGCTGAAGGGCGGAACCTGCCAACATCACAAAGCGCTACTTCCCCACTGTCACCGGTATCGCCGCACTCGAGTAACTCACCTTCACCACGAAATTGACCGAGACGTGAGCCAGCACGCTGATGGGCACATTCTCAATCGGTGCCGCGTTGGGGGCGGCCTTCAGGACAATATGCCCCTGGCTTGCCGTCCCCAGCAGCGTCTTGCTTTTGCCTTCGTCGATGGTCACTCCGGGCGGCAGCGGGTTGCCGAAGACCTGGCCGAGGTGACGCAGCATCACGTCGAGTGACACGCCCTTGTCGTAATCGGCGCGGCGAACGACCTTCACGTCGAGGCGGACCTCGCCGCCGGGCTTCAGGGTGACCACGGACGGCGTCACTTCCACTTTCAGGATGTCCGAAGGGTCGGTGACGGCGACGGTCTGCAAGTTCACGTCGAAGCGGGCTCGACCGCCGCCGGGGGAATAGATCTCCTGGTTGGGTGTCGCTCTGCGCACCAGGGTTTCGGCCGCGCCTTTCGCTCCGCTCATTGCCGTGCCGATCACGTCCACATTGACCGCATCGCGCGGAGCATCCCCGGCCGCCGTCAGTACCAGTAAGCCCTGAGTCATCGTCGCGGGGATAGTCAGGGCATTGGTTGTCACCCCCTTCGGCAGCCCCTTCACGTCGATCTTGACCGGTCCGTCGAAGCCGTTCTGCCGGGCGACCTGGACATACCAGGCGGTGCTGGAGCCGGGACCGATCATCGCCTTGTCGCAATCGCAGCGCAGCGTGAAATCGGGCCGGGCCCAGTCGCATTCCAGGTAATAGACGTAGGTGTCGCCTCCCTTGCTGTTCAGGTCGCGCAGGCGGACCACATAGTCGCCGTCAGTCGGCGGAGTGAAGACCAGGCCGGCGTCCTTGCCGAAGGCGTCGTCGTTCGTCGCCAGCACCTGCCCCTGCGGCGTCATCACGTCGAGCACCGAATCGAGGGCGGAGCGCAGCGGGGTCGCGAAGCGGCGGGCCTTGACTTCCAGGCGAATCGCCCGCCCCTTCTGGGCCCTGAAGATGAAATGATCGAGATCGCGTTTGACGCCAATGCGGCCGTTGATGCCACACGGGATCGCGATGCGCTGAGCCTGCTCCGGCGTGTCGTTCGGCTCCTGCTCCAGCACCTGGGGGAGCGGGCTGACGATCAACGTCGCCGGGTTGCTCTTCTGCCCGGTGATATCGAGTTGCACCTCGTGGATGCCGGGCTGGGTGGGAGCCGTCAGGGTCAAGCGCGGTGTCGTCAGCCGGGCCGAGCCGACCGGCTCGACGGTGATGACCTGTCCCGGGTTGGCGGCCATGGGGTAGAGGTGCGTGATGAACGGCTTGTTGGTCACCGTCAGGGCGTAGACCCAGCGCGGGTCGCCGTCGTACTTGGAATCGCGGACCTGGATGAAGTAATCGCCGGATTTGGCGAAGGTATAGGTCAACAGCGGATCGGCAAAGTAGAAATCGTCGTTGGCGGCCAGCTCGCGCCCCTCGCTGTCGAACAGGGTGAGCATCGGGTCGGCGTGCTTCTGCAGGTCGTGAATCTTGTCCTGGAGGCGGGCGCAGTTGACCTCGAACGTGAGGGTCTGCCCGGCCTGGGCGTGGCACTTGAAATGATCGACATCCTCCGCCGCCTCGATGCGGCCACAGACGACACACGGAGGGGTAATGGCGTTGGCCCTGGCGATGGTGTTGTTGTCGCCCGCTTCCTGTACGACGGGGTCATCGACCAGGAGGAGTTGCCCGAGGCTAGAGATGCCGGACGACGTGGCGATGCGGAACTCGCGCACGCCGGGCGCGGCATCGGCAGCCACCGCGAGCTTGAGCTTGACGCTGCGGATAGGCGGTTTCGACGCGGCGGCCGGCACGAGTTCGGCGGTGATTCCCGTCCCCTCGAACAGCACCTTGTAGGCACCGGCGAAGCTCATCTGCCCTTCGACGGTGACCTCACTCGTCCGGCCACGCTGGACAGCGACGGGGGTGACGTGGGTCACCATGGGATACGAGGTTTGTGCGGCAGCATGACTCACCACGAAACACACGAAATACACGAAAAAGGAAAACACAGACAGAAGTGTGCGATACATGGATGGCCTCGGGTTCTCTTCCTTCTTCTGCCTTCTTTTCGTGTTTTTCGTGTTTTTCGTGTTTTTCGTGGTGATGCTCCGCGCGGGGCCAGGGATATCGGGGAGCGGTCTGCCCCCCAGCACCTCACGGTCCACACGCGGACCGGAGGGACCGCTCCCCGAAATGCCCTGACCCCACGCGCTGAACTCACTTGCCGAACGTCGGCACCGCCACGGTTTCACCCCGCGAAGCTCTGGCGACCAGTTCCGGCCGACCTAGTGTCTTCCACACCGCCTCGGCCGGCACCGGCTGTCCAGCCATCATCCATCGCCCCGTTGCGGTGACCCCGGGGCTGCTGGCCGCGAGGCCTTGCGGCGTCAGCGCCAGCCAATCGGCCGCGTCCCCCGAGGAAGGCAGCGACAACAGCGTCACCAGCAAACGACCCGTCGCCACGCCCCACAGCCGAACCAGGCCGTCGAAGCTGCCCGAGGCAACGCGCTTGCCGTCGGGACTGATCGCCGTGGCATAGACCACCGAGCCGACCGAGAGCGTTCGCAGCGGTGCCCCGTCCTTGCCCCGCCAGAGGCGCACGGTCCGGTCCGCGCTGGCCGAGGCGACCAGGCTGCCGTCCTTGCTGAAGCAAATCTCGTGGACCGCGACGCCGTGCCCCCCCTGAACGCGGACGCGCAATCCAGTCTCCGGACTCCACCAATACAGCCCCGTCTCGAAGCCCGAGGAAACCACATACTTGCCGTCAGGGCTAATTGCCACGGTCAGCACATCCTGGTCCAGGCCGCTGAATGTGAAGCGGCTCTTCCCGGTGGCCGCATCGACCAGCTTCACCGTGCGGTCCTTGCTGGCGGAGGCCAACCATTTGCCGTCGGGACTGAAGGCCACGGAGTAAACGAAGTCGGAATGTCCGGTGAGTGTGAGGGCGGTTTTGTGCGTGGCCAGGTCCCACACGCGGATGGTCCGATCGAAGCTGGCCGAGGCGAGGCGCTTGCCATCCGGACTGAAGGAGATGGAGAAGACCACGTCCTGATGCCCGGCCAGGTTGGCGATCAGCCGCCCATCGGCGACGGTGTAGAGGCGCAGGTCGCCCTTGGCCGACGGCTGCCCGCCGGCGACGGCGAGCAGCGTCCCATCGGGGCTGAAGCGCAGATCGTTGACGGCGCCGAGCACGCTGGTCAGCACCCGGGCTGGTTTCACCGTGGCCAGGTCCCACACCGTCACGCGGCCATAGCTACCAGTGGCGAGGAGCTTGCCGTCAGGGCTGAAGGTGACGGCGGCCACCGGCGCGAGCGGGCCGACGGCGAGCGTCAACGCCAACTTGGCTGGCGCCGCCGATCCCAGGATTCCCTTGGGCGGCACCACCGGTGTGGGCAGGGTCACATCCAGCTTGCGCCGCGGGCGCGTCACCACGCTGGGCGCCTCGCTGGGCCGGGTGCCTACCTTCGCCCCGGTGTCGATCCAGCGCCGCAAGAGGGCGATCGTCTCGGCGGATAACGGCGTGGCGGCAAGCGGCATGCGCTTGTCAGTGTCGGCTTGAAGCACCGCTTTGATCAGGCGACTGTCGGCACTCTTGCCCACGGCGATGACCCTCAGAGCCGCCTCGGGGCTGTCCAGGGCGAGACCGCCGGACACATCCCGGTCACTCACATGCCGGGCATTATGGCAGGCCGTGCAGTGCTTGCGCAGCACGGGCCGGACCTCCTGCCAGTAGGTCGGCTCGGCAGCAGCAGAAGGCACCACGAAACACACGAAACACACGAAGAGGGGGGCATACAGAAATGGACGTTCCATACGCATGACTTGATTCTTCTATCTCTTCTGTCTTTTTTCGTGTATTTCGTGTGTTTTGTGGTGACTAATGATTGAACAGGAACTCCGTGCTGTTGAGCAGCACCCACAGCAGGTCCTGCACGCCCTCGCGCTCCGTCGGCGCCTTCTTGATCCAGTCGAGGGCCCGGACCGTTTCCCCGGGCTGCGGCGGCCGCGACACGGTCGTCAGGTAAAGCTCCTCGACCAGGTCGGGCAGTGGGGTCTTCGCTTTTAGCAGCGCTTCGATGCGGCCGGTGGGGGCGGCGATCTTCTTGTTCAGAAAATCGCCGTTGAGCAGGTGCAGCGCCTGGGCGATGTTTGGCTGCGTGCTTCGCTCGCATTCGCAGGTGATCTGCCGCGGCGGCCGGCCGAATGTGTCGAGCAGGAACGAACGCACCTTGGTGTCGGGCAGCTGGATGGCTCGCGTGCCCAGCGGCAACCCCTGGTACTTCTCGCGCGTGCCGCTGGCGAAGTCGAGTGCATCGGCAATCTGCTCGGCCGTTAGACGTTTGACCGTGTAACGCGTGTGCTGCACGTTGCCCGCATCGGCCGCGTTGCCGTCGGTCTTCAGCGAGCTGAGCTGATACGCCCGGCTGTTCAGGATCGTCCGCAGCAGCTGCTTCAGATCGTACTTGTGTGAAATGAAGTCCTTCGCCAGGGCGTCGAGCAGTTCCGGGTTGCTGGGGGGATTGGTGGCGCGGAGATCGTCGAGCGGCTCGACCAGGCCGCGGCCCATCAGGTAGCCCCAGAAGCGGTTGACGATGTTCCGCGCGAAGAACGGGTTGTCCGCGGCGGTCAGCCAGTCGGCCAGCTTGCGGCGGCGGTCGAACGGGTCCTCCATCTCTGGCCCGTCGAGCGGGTGCGGCTTGACCACGCCCCCCTTGCGCGGGTGCGTCTGCTCGCCGGCCGGACGCAGGTGGACCACCGTTTCCCCGCCGAAGATGCCGAACTCCTGGCTCCCTTTGGTGGCCAGGCGGACGAAGAAGGCACTCATGCCGTAGTAATCGTCCTGCGACCATTTCTCGAACGGATGATGATGGCAGCGGGCGCACTGGAGGCGCACGCCAAGGAAGACCTGGGCCGTGTTCTCGGACCAGTCCTGGGGGTTATTGGCCACGCGGTAATAGTTGGCCGGCCCGTCGGTGAAGGTGCTTCCCTCGGCGGTGATGATGTCGCGGACGAATTCATCCACCGGTTTTTGGTCGCGCAGGCTGGCGCAGGACCCAGGTGGTGAAGCTCCACATCCCCTTTTCGTTCAGGGCATCGCGGTCGATGCGAAGCAGGTCGCCCCACTTCAGGGCCCAGTAATCGACGAACTCCGGCCGCTCGAGGACCTTGTCGATCGCCTTTTTTCGCCGGGCCGGGTCGGAGTCGGCAAGGAACGCCTTGATGTCGGCCGGTGCCGGCAGCGTCCCGAGAACATCGAGATGGAGACGACGGAAGAATTCCTCGTCGGTGCAGCCCGGCGACGGCGTCAGGCCCAGGTCTTTCCACTTGGCGAGCAGCTTCTCGTCGATGAAGTTGTTGACCGCGACCACTGGATAGCGGTCGATCTGGGCATAGGGCGAGGTGACCTGGGCCACGGTCGCCTGGCCGCTGAAGCGGATCATGATGTAGGTTTCGCCGCGGCCGCGGACAGTAACAAGTCCGGCGGGCGTGACCGTGGCGATCCCCTCGTTGAGGGAATCGAGCTGGGCGGTAGCGGTGACGTCCTCGAAGTGACCATCGCTCCAGGCGGCCCGGATCACCAGCTGTTGCCCTTCACCCGGGACCATGACCCGCTTCGCCGGCCAAACCTCCAGTTTGCGGACAGTGGCCGGCTTGGCGTCTGGCTCCGGCGCGCCGTCTTCGAGCCAGCGGCGGAGAATCTCGTAAGGCCGCGAGCCGACGGTAAAGCGCTCGCCGCCGACATGCTCCATTGTCAGTGTCGGTTTCAACAGCAGGATGCTGCGCTCCGGCTCCGAAAGGACCACGCGCCGTCCTTCCGCGCTCTCGACGATCTGCTTGTGATCGAAGGCCGGATCGTAGCCAAACAGGCTGAGCCTGAAGCCGCCTCGTCCAACAGCGGCCCCGTGACAGGCGCCCTGGTTGCAGCCGGCCTTGGTCAAGAGCGGCACCACTTCGCGGACAAAGTTGACCGGCACCTCGGCGGCCGCGTTCTTGACATGTACCGTCACGATGGCCGATTGCCCGGATGCCCGAACGGTGATGACGGCCGCGCCATCGCCGGTTGCGCGGACCAGGCCGGCGGCATCCACCGGGGCTACCTTCGGCGCACCGCTGGAAAACTGGGCGTTGCGGGTCAGGTCCCAGCGCCGGCCGTCCACATATTCCCCGATCACCACCACATGCTGTTCGGCCCGTGGGCCGTCGAGATCGATCTCGGGTGGCAACAGCGTCAGCGAGCGCAGCGCGGCCCGCGGCGGTGACGCCGTTGGCTCCGCAGTGGGCGCAACGCGAACACCGATCAGGGCAACCGCCAGGCACAGTTTATACGGGAAAGTGCGATACGCCATGTCCAATTTTCCAGCGGGCAGGCAGTGGGGCGCGTCGGGAGCAGGTGGGAAGCAAATCGGCGGGTAGCAGTCTCCTCCTATCGTTATCGATCATGAGAGCGCTGTCAAGCATGACCTGCGGCGAATTGGCGAATCCGCGCCTGGAAGATTTCCCTTGTCGGCGCCCGTGCCAACCTGCTAGGTTCTGTCTGATGAATGGCCGCCAACCATGGGAATGGGTGGAGCTCCACCCATTCCCTCCCAAATCGTGGCACGGAACTCGGTCGCGCAGCGCAAGTGAAATAATAGTAAGCGGTAGCGGCGAATAAGTTCTGTGCCATCGGTGGCACAGAACTACCCTGTTTGGCACAGAACTCGGCCCACGATTCACCAGACAGGCCCTAAACGGAACTGATGTGAGGCGACGGCCCTCGCAGCGTCGTCCGACCAAAACTCCGGGAGGACTCTGCCATGCGTCGATCCAGCCTGATCCTGCTGATGCTCTTTGCCCCCGCCCTGCTGGCCGCGGACTCCAAGGTTTTCAGCCTGCGTCTGTCAAAGGACGACATCGGCAAGGTGCCCGCCGGCTGGAAGGCCGAGCACACCGGCAAGGGGGAGGGGAGCGTGTGGAAGGTGGTCGAGGACGACACGGCTCCGTCCAAGTCCGGGCTGGCGCTGGCCCAGACGGCGGAAGGCCCCAACCCGTTCTTCAACCTCTGCGTCGCCCAGGACACCAGCTTCCAGGACGTGGAGCTTCGGGTCGCCTTCAAGGCGGTGAAAGGAAAGCTCGACCAGGGCGGCGGCCTGGTCTGGCGCCTACAGGACGCGGATAACTACTACATCGCCCGCATGAATCCGCTGGAGGACAACTTTCGCGTCTACAAAGTTATCGCGGGCAAGCGCATCCAACTGGGGACGAAGGAAGAACTCAAGGTGCCCGCCGGCGAATGGCACACCCTCCGGGTGAAGATGAAGGGTGACCGCATCGAGTGCTTCCTCGACGGCACCCGGCACCTGGAAGCGACCGACGATGCCATTGCCAAACCGGGCAAGGTCGGCCTCTGGACCAAGGCCGACGCACAATCGCATTTCGATCAGTTCAAGGCGGAGGCGCCGAAGAAGTGAGTATGGACCAGCCCGGAGCGCCGGCAACGGGGATGAGCATCCCCGTCGCTGGCGCTCCGGGCTGGGAACTGTTACTCCACGTTCATCCCTGCCAGGAAGTCCTCGTAGTCCTTCATCTGAGACTTCTCGGTGGTCTGAAGCTTCTTAATGTCGTCCTGAAGCTTTTCGATCTCCGTCTCCTGGGTATCGAACTTCTTCAGGTAGCGCTTGTACGCCTCGGAGCTGGGCGGCAGCCGCTCGAAGTTGGCCCGCAGGCGGACCTGGTCGTCGGTGATGGCCTTGAGCTGAGTCCGCAACTGGCCCAGCTCGTTCTGCGTGTCGCTCAGCTTGCCGCGCAGGCCGGAGGCCTTCTCCAGGGCGTCCTTCACCTTGGCGCTGGTGACCTGGCTATTCAGGAAGATGCGGACCGCCCGGTCGTCGTTGCTGCGCAGCGCCACCTGATCGACGCGGGCCTGCTCCTCGACCACCTCGTGCGTCAGCGACTTGCCGGCCGGCACCTTCATCTCGAAGCGGTAGACCTCGCGGCTCTGCTCGGTCGCCTTCTGCGGCATCACCAGCTTCCAGTCGGTGCGGACCGGGTGCTCGATGATGAGCGTGCGGTCCTGCGGCGAGCGGTTCTTGACGATGTACTTCTTCGTGTCGCGCAGCTTGTTGGTGGCGTGGACGATCCCCTTGACCACCTTCACCGCCACAAGCTGCACCGGGGCACTCTGGTGCTCGCATTTGACCTCGGTCCCTTGATCCACGGCGTAGGCGACCAGGCGTTCCTCGTTGGGTTGCAGGTCCAGGACGCGGGCATCGCCGGCGTAGGTGCTGCCGTCGTAAACAGTGATCGGGCCCTGCATCAGGTTCTGGCCGGAGGTGTTCTTGAAGCGCAGGCCCAGGAGCGGGAATTTCGACTGAACCGACTCGTTATAGATGCTGACACGGGCGGCCTCGACGGGGTCGTTGACGATGGGCAACAGCGCCGACTTCTGCCGCGGCAGCGTGACCTTGTGGTCGATGACGTACTGGAAGTAGTCACCCACTTCCTCGGCGGCGGCGACCGAGGCGACGCCCTCCTTGAGGTTGATGGCAGCCAGGGCGCTGCCGACGTTCCTGGCTTTTTCCCTCACCTGGGACTGCTGCTGGCGGCGCTGCTGCAATTCCTCGTAACTAAGCCTGGCGTTATTGTTGTCGTTATTGAGGAAGTTCTGCTGAGCGAAGCCCTGTCCCCCCTGACCGCCGTTCGCCATCTGCTGCGTGGGGAAGTTGCCGTTCATCTGCACGCCGTTGTAGCGGTTCATCGGGGTGATGGTGTTGCCCGCCCAGCCGGGATTGCCCTGGAAGCCGCCACCGCCCTGGAATCCGCCGCCGGGGAACGCAGCGCCACCACCGCCACCGGGCCCGACTGGCCCGGGTTCACCAGCGCGCCGCTAAACGTCGGCGGACGCAGCGACGCGAACAGCTCCGGCTCCACCGTCGGGCGTGGAATGAACAGCGGCTGATAGAGGTCCATCTTGAAGGAAATCGGCCGGCCCGAGACCAGGGCCATCCGCACGTCCTTCCAGTCGTCGTCGCTGGTGTTCTCGACCACGGCCCACCCTTGCAAGAAGGCTTTCTTCCCTTCCTCCAGCACCAGGCGATAGCTGGTCTTCCAGATCGGGTTCTCGATGACGTAGCCAACCTTCACCTTGCGCTTGCCTTCGCCGTTGAACGACAGGCTTACGACCTTCTTCTGCGAATCGTGGCGGGTGGCCAGCACTTCCAGCGCCGCCGCAGCTCGCTCTCCAGGGCCGGGTTGAGCAGGCGCAGACGCTGGACCTGGCTGAGCGGGACGCTGCGGATCCCCTCGCTGCACAGCACGTTGAGCATCTCGACATCGACCAGGGCATCCTTCCCGTGCGGCTGGCGCTGCGACTCCATGCCGAGGATGACGCCGGTCACCGTGCCGGGCTGGGCGGCGTTGCCCTGTTGCAAGGTCAGCTCCACCTTCTCGCCCCGTGCCTGGTTGATGAGCTGGCCGAAGGATGGGTTGTAGGTCAGGTCCAGGGCGAAGCTCTTGAGCGTCTTCTCGATCGGGTCGGGGCTGTCGTAGCTGATGGTGCTGACCTTGCCGCCGCCCGAATCCTGAAGCACCAGGCTCTTGAGCAGATCGTTGACATCGGTGCCGGGGAAGGTCAGATCGACGCGGGATGTTCCCTCGACCTCACCCTCGCGCTGGAAGTAGCCGACGCCGCTGCTGAAGAGGACGACGTGCCCGATGGGCAGCGGCGTGCTGGGCACCTTGACCTGTCCGTTGCCGTTCGGGACCGGCGCGGCGCGAGATCCTGGGCCGTCGTTGGACTGGCCCGCCAAATGGTAATGGCGGCCAGGGCGAACACCCCGGCCAGCGTGGCGGCAATGATGGTGCGACGCATGAAGGGTCTCCCAAGAGGTAGGGGGGATGGGTCGAGAACCTTAAGCCGACAGGCAGAAGATAACCAAAATCAACGCGAAACGCTGTAACTCCTGTGTAACATATACCGCGGCTCATGCGTCCGCCTTACCAGAACTCCCGTCGCTAACGCTCCGGGCTCCCAAGATCGACCGACATGCCGGACCCCGCCATTGTCGTATCCCCGCGTTCCCCATCCTGGAAGTGGATCGTCTGCGGCCTGTTGCTGCTGGCGACGATGCTGAATTACATGGACCGAATGACGCTCAACCTGAGGCGCCGTTCGCATCAAGGCGGAGTTCGGTCTGGACGCGCGGGATTACGGGCAACTCGAATCCGCGTTCGCTTTTGCCTTCGCCGTTGGCGCCATCATCTTTGGTTGGATGGCGGACCGCTGGAACGTCTGGCTGCTGTACCCGCTTGCCCTGCTCGCGTGGTCGGCGGCGGGATTTGCAACCGGTTTAGCGCAGGGGTTCGTTCCCCTGTTGCTGTGCCGGTCGCTGCTTGGGCTGGCGGAGGCGGGCAACTGGCCGTGCGCCTGCGCACGACGCAGCACATCCTGCCGCCTAGTCAGCGGGGGATGGGCAATGGAATCCTTCAGAGTGGCAGCGCCATCGGCGCGATTGTGACCCCGCTCATCATCTTGTGGCTCGTTCTCGAAAGCAGCCCGGCAACCTATCCCGCGTGGGTCGCGGGTGTCGTCGGCCGGACGGCAGCGGTGGGGCCCTCCGGATCGCTGGGCCCTGCAGCCGCTTATAGCGCCTTAACCCCCGTCCACCGTGAGCCAGGTGCGTCGCGCACCCCGTTCATGGTTATCGGCGCCATCGGCGTCACCTGGGTCCTGCTTTGGCTCCTCTTCGTGCGTCGGGCCGACCTGGTCCTGGAACGACGGGCCTCGCCGTCGCTGATTCGCATCGTCGGCTGGCTGTTGCTCCTTGTGAGCCTGGACATCGGTCTCCAGATCGCCGACGTGACGGACCCGCGCGTGACCCTGCCGGTGAAGGTTGGCATTCAGCGCCCTGGGGATTGCCGCCGTGGCGCGCTGGCTGTTCCGTTGCACGCGGGCCGACGCCGAGGGCGAGACGCTACCGCGCCCCGACTTCGTCCGCCGCTTCTGGGTGCTGGTGGTCCTGGTCGTGACCATCAACACCACCTGGCACTTCTTCCGGCCCTGGCTGCCGTTGTTCCTCCAGGAGCAACTCGGCTACGACGAGAAGACGGCGACGGGGTTCATGACGCCCTACTATATCGCCGCCGACGTTGGCTCCCTGACCGCGGGTGCGTCGGCCCTCTACCTGGCCCGGCGCGGCCGGACGGTCCACGCCAGCCGAGTGTATGTCTTCGCCGCCTGCACGGGCTGACCGCCCTGAGTGTCGCCGTCGCACTCCTCGGCCGCGGGCCGCTGCTTTTGGGACTTCTCCTTGTCATCGCCTTCGCCTCGCTGGGGTTATTCCCCATTTACTACTCGTTCAGTCAGGAATTGACGACGCGCCACCAGGGAAAGCTGACCGGGGCCCTCGGCTGCATCAACTGGCTGGCGATGTACCTGCTTCAGGCGGGAATAGGCGAGTCGGTCAAGGCGACTGGGTCGTACTCGATGGGGGTGGCCCTGGCAGGGCTGGCGCCACTGGTTGGGGTGGCCGCGCTCGTCTTCCTTTGGGGCCGGGACGCGACACAGAAGATCGCCGGCTAAACGGCCGGTCCGGGAGCCGTTACAATGCTCGGATGGACGCGCACACCCTCGCCCTGCTGGAGTTCGACAAGGTCCGCGAGTTGCTCGCCGGCCACGCGGCCTCCTCGCTCGGCAAGGAGCTGGCCCGGGCCCTGGAGCCGATGACCGACCCGGACGCGATCCGCGCCGACCTGTCCCTGGTCACGGAAATGACCGAGGCCCTCGGTGAAGGGCAGGCGCCCCCTTCGGCGGACTGCACGACGTGCGCCTGCTGGCCCGGCGGGCAGCAATCGGGTCGATGCTCACCGCCGAGCAACTCCTCGAAGTCGCCGACACGCTGGCCTGCACCGGCGCCATGTATCGCTATCGACAGCATCTCAGCCCGCGCTTCGTCCGCCTGATCGAGCTGCTCAGCTCGATCGAGGATCTCGGCGTGGTGGCCAAGGCGATCAGCGGCTGCGTGGACAGCCGGGGCCATGTCCTCGACATGGCCAGCCGTGAGCTGGCCAATGTCCGGCAGAAGCTGGCCGATGTCGATGAGCGCGTGCAGAACGTCATCAAGCGCTTGCTACGCGACCCGGAACTCCGCAAAATCCTGCGCTACCCCAATGCCACCGTCAGCGGCGAGCATTACGTCCTGCCCGTGGCGGTCAACCACCGCCACAAGCTGCAAGGCGTAATCCACCGCACCAGCAGCACCGGCGAGACGCTCTTCGTCGAACCCGCCGGCGTCGCCAGCCTCAGCGCCGAACGGGCGGTCCTCAAGGGGGAGGAGGATCGCGAGGTCCGGCGCATCCTGCGGCGGCTCAGCGGCAGACGTCGGCAAGGTGAGTCGGCCGTTGAATCACGCCATCGACGTGATGGCCCGGCTCGACCTGATGACCGCCAAGGCCCGCTTCAGCCGCGATTACACGATGTACGCGCCGGAGATCAACACCGAAGGGCGGCTGTGGCTGCGTCAGGCCCGCCATCCCCTGCTCGAACACCTGTTTCGAGGGGAGTCAGGCCCCTCGCTCGCGCTCGGGGCTGGTCAGGAGGGGAGAAGCGTCGTGCCCATCGACATCCGCCTGGGGCATGGGTTCAAGCTGCTCATCATCACGGGGCCCAACACCGGCGGGAAGACGGTCACGCTCAAGACGGCGGGCCTGATCTGCCTGATGGCCCAGAGCGGCATGCACATACCGGCCGGCGAAGGGAGCAGCGTGCCGGCCTTCACGCAGATCCTGGCCGACATTGGCGATGAACAAAGTCTGGAACAGTCGCTCAGCACGTTCAGCTCGCACATTTCGCGGATCGCCCACATCTTGCGCACCGCCGACGAGCATAGCCTCGTGCTCCTGGATGAGTTGGGCGCGGGCACCGACCCGAGCGAAGGGGCGGCCCTGGGCCGGGCGATCCTCGATGAGCTGGATCGCCTGGGCGTGCTGGCCCTGGTGACCACGCACCTGGGCGACCTGAAGACCTACGCCTTCCACAACGAGCATGCCGAGAATGGGGCGGTCGAGTTCGATGCCGCCACCCTGCGCCCGACTTACCGGCTCCTGATCGGGCAATTCGGCATGAGCAACGCTCTGAAGATCGCGCGCCGCCTCAAGCTGCCGCGCGACTTGCTGAAGCGGGCGCATCGCTACCTGAGGCGGCGCCAGAAACGGGCCCCGGAGCTGGTGCAGTTGCAGCAGCTCCGCGAGGAGACCGAGAAGGCCCGCGAGGAAGCCCTGGCAGCGGCTCACGAGGCGACGCGGGAGCGGGAGGAGTACGAGCGCAAGCAGGAAGAGTTACGGCAACAGGCAGCGGCGGAAGCCGCCCTGCGCGACTGGCGCGCCCGCCTGCAGCCTGGCGATCGCGCCCTGGTGCGCCGCTTCGGCAGTCCCGGGCGCGTGGTGCGCGTCGATCACAAGCGCGCCCTGGCCATTGTCAGCGTCGGCCTGGGCCAGTGGGAAGTGCCGCTGGAGGAATTGACGCCGGAGGAATGAGGGTCATCCGGGAGTCGCGTGCAGTAGTCCGAGAAGGCTCCTGATCGCCGGTCGATTCGCGAGCCGGGTCGAGGCGACGGACGGAGGTGCGGACATGCCCAGAATTTCCACTTTGCACTAAATTCGCCGGGAATTATATGCAACATGGCGCGCGTGCCGCAATCCCTTGTCAAATATCGACATGCGCCTTCACATTTCGGCGGAAAGCGCCACGATGCATATAATTCCGTGTATGCACACCCGCGCTGCCGACAAAGGATCAGCTTGAGCGAAGCGAGCTGTCCGCTCAGAATGAACCATTGTGCGACGGTCCCACTGCGCGCGATTCCCGGATGAACCTCCGCCGCCCCCTCCGGTGGCTAAAGCAACGCTCGTTGGCCCGGACCGATTGACACGCTGCCCCCTGCTCACGAAGGCAGACACAAGCCCTGTCCCCCAGCCCCCGCTGCACCCGGCCAATCCCGGACCTCCCCCAAGTTCCCCCACCACCTGATACAACAGAGTGCGAGACCAACGACGCAACGGAGCCCCCATGCGCTTCGCACTGCTGGGCACCCATCCCGATGGCATCGACATGGCGAACGCCCTGGTCGAAAGCGGCCGGCATGAGCTGCTCGCCTACACCAGCGCGGAGCCGTTGGCCGATCACGTCGTCCGACGCTGGGGGGCCCAGGCGCGCCGACTGCACGATCTTGAAGAGCTGCTCGCCGACCCCGCCATCGAGGCCGTCATCGTCGCCGGCTCGCCGGCCAATCGCCTGGTCCAGCTTCGGCGAGCCCTGCAATCGGAACGCCATGTCCTGTGCGTCTATCCGCCGGATGCCGGGCCCGAGGGGGCTTACGAGGCGGCCATGATCCGCGACGACACCCGCCGTGTGCTGCTGCCTCTTCTGCCCGAGGCGCTGCACCCCGGCATCGTCCGCCTGGCCGAGCTGGTGCGCTCCGGCACCCGGCCGCTGGTCGAGCCGCGCCTCATCGAGATCGAACGGTGGGCGACCGATTCGGTGCTGCTCGACACCGGCGTCGCCGGCCACAAGCCGGCCTTCCCCGGCTGGGACGTGCTGCGAGTGCTGGGCGGCGAAATCGCCGAGGTGTCCGCCCTGGCCCCACGCGAGGAGCTGACGCTGGACGAGCCGGTATTGCTGACAGGACGTTTCGAGCGGGGACTGCTCTTCCAGGGGGCGTTCCTGTCGTATCAGAGCGAGCCGCGCTGGCGCCTGGTGGCGATCGGCAGTCACGGGAGGGCGGAGCTGCTTTTCCCCGTGGGACCGCGCGGGCCGGCTTTCCTGAGCTGGACCGAGGCCAACGGCCAGTTCCACGAAGAGGCCTGGGAGGCTTGGGACCCCTGGCCGGTTCTGGTCGAGCTGTTCGAGGCAGCGGCTCAATCCAGCCCCCCTCGCCCCGGTACTCCGGGGAGAGGGGTCGGGGCTGAGGGGCCGCTTGCCCCCCTCGCCCCTCGGGGGAGAGGGGTCGGGGGTGAGGGGTTCTCCCGAGCGCCCCTTGCCCCCGACCCCTCTCCCCGGAGTACCGGGGCGAGGGGGGATCAAGTGCGCCTCACCTGGCAGGACGCCGTCCGCTGCCTGGAGCTGGACGACGCGGCCCGGCGCAGCATTCAGCGGCGGCGGTCGAGCACGCTGGACTATCAGGAGGCCAGCGAGGAGGTCGGCTTCAAAGGGACGATGACGCTCCTCGGCTGCGGGTTGATCTGGCTCACCATCGCCATCGTCATCCTGGCGATCTGGTTTCCGCAGGCCAGGTGGGCGATCCTGCCGCTACTGGTGATCTTCCTGGGTTTGCAGGCGTTTCGGTGGATCGTGCCGCGTGCGCGGCCGGGGTCGTCCCGAGAGGACCATTCATGACGAAGCCCGCCGCCGCCGACTCTAATGCCGCCGGCCTCGACACCGAATTCCAGCGCGGCCTGGGCCTGTACGACGCCACGATGGTGGTCATCGGCTCGATGATCGGTTCGGGCATTTTCATCGTGTCGGCCGACATGAGCCGCAAGCTGGGCAGCCCCGGCTGGCTGTTGGCGGCCTGGCTCCTCACCGGCGTGCTGACAGTGACCGCGGCCCTGTCCTACGGCGAGCTGGCCGCCATGATGCCGCGCCGGCGGCCAGTATGTCTACCTCCGCGAGGCGTTTTCGCCGCTGTGCGGCTTCCTCTATGGCTGGACGCTGTTCCTGGTCATCCAGACTGGCACGATCGCCGCCGTCGGCGTCGCCTTCGCCCGCTTCCTCGGCGTCCTCTGGCCGGCTGTCGCCGAAAACCAGGCCGCCGACATCGACCCGTACCTGATTCACCCGATCCAAATTGCCGGCAATTATTACGTCTCGCTCTCCTCCGCTCAGCTCGTCGGCGTCCTGCTCATTGCCGTGCTGACGGTGACCAACGTCTTCGGCCTGCGCTACGGCAAATGGATTCAGAACACCTTCACCACGGCCAAGACGGCGGCGCTGCTTGGCCTGATCGTGGTCTGCTTGCTGGTGGGATGGAAGGCGAATGTGGTCCAGGCTAACCTCGCCGACTTCTGGACGCGCCATCCAAAGGAAACGGTGGCGGAAGCGCTGGATGCGACCACCTGGTTTGGCCTGCTGGTGGCGATCTGCGTGGTGCAAACCGGTTCGCTTTTTTCGTCGGACGCCTGGAACAACATCACCTTCACGGCCGGCGAAGTCAAGGAGCCACGCCGGACGATTCCGCTGTCCCTGGTGCTGGGCACAGGGACGGTGATTCTGTTGTACCTGCTGGCCAATGTGGCCTACCTGGTGACGTTACCGTTCGCCGAGATTCAGACCGCCCCGTTTGACACGCTGGGGACCGCGGCACTGGCTACGATCCTGCCGACCACCGGCGTCGCCCTGATGGCGCTGGCAATCATGATCTCGACCTTTGGCTGCACCAACGGCCTGATCCTGTCGGGGGCCCGGGCCTACTACGCGATGGCCCGCGATCGCCTCTTCTTCCGCCCCGCGGGCCGGCTGAATGCCGCCCGCGTGCCGGCCTGGGGCCTGCTCCTGCAAGGCCTCTGGGCCGCTCTGCTGGTGCTGCCTCGTACCTACGACCCTCAGACGGGGAAGTATGGCAATCTCTACAACGATTTGCTCGATTACGTCATCTCGGCCGCACTGATCTTCTACATCCTGACCATCATTGGCATTTTCCGTCTTCGGCGGACCCGGCCCGAGGCGGACCGTCCCTATCGCGCCTTCGGCTACCCGATGGTGCCGGCGCTCTATGTGATCGGAGCCGGACTGATCCTGGTAATGTTGTTCACCTACAAGCCGGCGACGACCTGGCCGGGGCTGGGGATTGTGCTGCTGGGGGTGCCCGTATACTTCTGGTGGCGGAGGGGGGCGACGGCCGGTAAGGGCGTTCGCGATGAATGAGGCCCAGGACCCAGCGCCAGGCCGGGGAGTTGAGGGTGCCACCACATCTTCGGACACCCCGTGGCACCCTGATGGCACCCTCTGGCACCCTGGTGGCACCCTTGGCACCGTCGTGGCATGGTCGTGGCACCATCGTGGCATGGTCGTGGCACCATCGTGGCATGGTCGTGGCACCGTCGCGGCACCATGCCCTGCGGACGCCTGCGCCCGCCGCCAGTGGACGACTGGAGTGGACACGGGTCCCAGCTGCCAGCCGAGGCGCTCTCAGAAGCCGCGACAAGCTCCAGGGCCGCCTACCCTCGGGGCGGCGTGACTTGTATGCCGCTCCGGGGTCGGCGGCCAAACGGGCTCAGCGGAATCACAGGTACTCGTGGAACGGCACGCCGAGGACGACGCGCGTCCCCGCCGTGATCTCCGCGACGCCGTGCTTGACCGGCTGCAACCCGTAGACGCCGCCGATGGGAACCAGACGTGCTAAACTCCGCCGCCCGCTCCGCGGGCTAACCCGCAGGGAGCGAACGAAACGGTGGCGCAGCTACCGGGAAGGGACTGTGAAGGCGTCTTGTTAGTTGGTAGAGCGGAAGTACAGGAGTCGTACTTGAGCCCCGTTCACGGGGCTTTCCGCGCAGCGGTGTAGGCCCGGCCCTTGGGCTGGGTTCGCCGACTCATGCGGATCGGAGCCCCGTTTACGGAGCTTCTCGTTGCGGGGGTGAGCCGGTGCGTCGGCCAGGGCTGAAGCCAGATCGCGAGAAGCCCCGTGAACGGGGCTGCAAGAAGGGGGTTTTCGCGATCCGCTCACCCGCCGTCAACGGCGGGCCGAAAACCCGCTGCGCGGGAAAGCCCCGTGAACGGGGCCGCTGAACAAAGATTCTACCAACTAGTCAGCTGCCCACACGGAATGGACCCGGTTCGCGCCTCTCGCTTGGAGCGAACGGACGCACAAGGTAGAATACGTGCCGTGAACACAATCCGCGGTACCAGCCGTCCGTTCGTTGAACTCGGGAGCAGAGCCCGTCCCAACTCGAGGAGGCGACACGATGCCTTCCCCTTTTCCCGGCATGAACCCGTACCTGGAGCAGGAGTCGGCCTGGCACGATTTTCACGAACGTCTCGTGGCGCGCACCGCCGATGTGCTGGGCGCCCAAGTGCTGCCCCGGTACTTCGTGAGGATCGACGAGCACATGTACATCCACGAACTCGGCCAGGAGGAGCGGCGCTTCGTGGGACGCGGGGACCTGTGGGTCGCGCCGCTGACACCCGAACGAAACAGCGGCGGGGCGACCTCAGTGCTCGAAGCTCCCGCCGAGGTCGTGGTGCCGCAGATCGATATGGAAGGCCAATCGTTCCTGGAAATCCGCGATCGCGAGACGCGGCAGCTCGTAACCGTGGTGGAATTACTCAGCCCGTCGAACAAATACAGCGGTCCGGATCGAGAGCAGTACTTGGCCAAGGCGCGACAGATGTTGCGGACCAACGCTCATTTTGTGGAGATCGATCTGCTCCGCGGCGGCCCGAGGATGCCCTGGCGCGACCTCGCCAGCTGCGATTATTGCGTCGTCGTCAGCCGGGCCGAGAGGCGGCCCAAGGCCGGCGTATGGACGATTGGCCTCCGCGAGCGCCTGCCCATTATTCCCATACCGCTGCGGCAAGGCGAGCCGGACGCCCGGCTGGACCTCCAGGAGTGTCTCCACCGCGTCTACGATGCGGCGGGGTACCACTACACCATCTATGATGCTGAGCCCGTGCCGGCGCTGCTCCCTGAGGATGCGGCCTGGGCGCGTCAATTCGTGCCGTCCACGAAGGGCGGAGTCGGCTAGCGTGCCTGCATGCCGCTCGTGCACAGCGACATGCCGCTGCTGGCGCTTTGCGCCGAGCGATGCTGGGGCTACAATGCGGCTGGTTGGCAACGTCTGTGCATTCGATGTGTGCCGCCGAAGGCTGATCGATTCTCGCCGGCTGGAAAGCGAACGGGTTCCACGATGAATAACCCCTTCCTCGATGTCTTGAAACGCCATCACGCGAACGGGCAGTCGGAAAGCGATTACCGTGTCTCCGAGGCGTTGGACGAGACCTGTCGCAAGCTGGCCGTGCTGCTGTCTGGGTGTGATGCCGGCGTCCGGCAGGAACTGTTGGCTGAATCGTCCTCGCGCGTTCGTGCCCTACTGGCGGAGGTTGAAGCCCAGCCCGCCCCCGTGCCTCTCACGCCGGAACTGAGGGAATGGTTACGACAGCAGTTTAACGCAGCCGAATTCCTTGCCGGCGTTCGTGAGATCGAACAAACTGGCGGCGTCGAGCTTCGAGATTTCATCCACGAACTCGAAGAGGCAGCGAGAGCCGATGAGTGAGGCCGCCGGCGTGCCGTATGCCCATCGGGTGCTTCGGCGCGGGGGGGATAATCCATGGCAGCCGGTTCACGCCTAGATGTT
Source organism: uncultured Planctomycetota bacterium (assembly GCA_963827935.1). Taxonomy (GTDB): domain Bacteria; phylum Planctomycetota; class Planctomycetia; order Gemmatales; family Gemmataceae; genus DATFNV01. The sequence goes on from CAWHCN010000017.1 coordinate 269,719, forward strand.
TTGGCCCCTGATATTGCCCGCGCGCTATCATTCGCGACACGGGAGCTTGGCAGCAAGGCCGGTCTGCTTGCTGCTCGCTGGGCTATCGATCGAGCGGGGCTGACGCCAGCCCGCCTCTCGCAGCTCTCCACTGATCAGGTGGCTGCGATGGTCGCTGATTTGGATGATCGCTACTTTCAGGCTTCCGAATCCAGAGAGGCGGGCCAACCCATTACTGCGGAGGCGGTAGTGGCAGCGTTCAGCCAAGCGCGCGCAGCAAGTGCGTTCGAGTTTGTGCTGCGTGGTGAACCCGCTGAGGCCATTTATGAGGCTGCCAATTCGGTTGATGACTGGTCCGACCTGCGAGCTTTAGTGTTGGCCTCGCTCAATTCATCGAACAACGTCGAGCGAACTGCTCCCGCAGGACAACCCCGCGATTAAACGGCTCTCGGGATTTCCCTGAGCGAGTCACCGGCTAGCCAGGCTCGTGGTTGACGATTCACTCCCCCCTCCCCCTCTGCCACTGGCTCAGCGCCGTATTGACGATGAAAAACGCCCCCACCAGCACGTACTTCACCTCCACATCCGCATTGAAGAAGCCCACGCCGTTGTCGATGATGCCCCAGATGAGGACGCCGATCAGCGTGCCGAAGACGTGGCCCTGGCCGCCGCTCAGGCTGGCGCCGCCGATGACCACGGCGGCAATGACAATCAACTCCAGGCCGACACCGGCGTTGGGGTTGCCACTGGAGCCGTGGGCAAAGGTCAGCACGCCGGCCCAGCCCGCCAGCAGGCCGGCCAGCACATAGACCCATACCTTGGTCCGCGGGACCGATACGCCGCAGAGCCGGGCCGTCGCCTCGTTGGAGCCGATGGCGTAACAGTAGCGACCAAAGACGGTGGTGCGGAGCAAGATGGCCACCAGGCCGGCCAGCGCCAGGACGCTCCAGACGCCGGGATCGAACAGTAGGGCACCGGCCTTCGCCGTCTGAAGCCGCGTCACCCAGGCCGGCTGCGAGGCGCCGGTGAAAGTGATCGGCCGCCGGCCCGCCAGCCAGAGCGCCACGCCCCGGGCTACGCTGAGCATCCCCAGCGTGGCCACGAAAGGAGCAATCCGCAGCCGGGTAATCATCAGCCCGTTGCACAGTCCACACAGCCCGCCGGCCAGTACCCCGGCCGTCACCGCCGCCAGGCTGGCCAGCAGTACCGACTCGGGACCGCGGAACGGCTCGCCGGATTTGTAGAGGATGTATCGCGCCGATCCGAACTCGATTTCGCCATCGTAGACGGCCCGGTAGGTCTGCATGGTCACCACGGTCACCAGGGCCACGACCGAGCCGACCGACAGGTCGATGCCGCCGCTGACGATGACGAGCAGCATCCCCAGCGCCAGCACCGCCGCGACACTGCTGCCGTGCAGGAGCACCTGGAAATTGCCCAGGCTCAGAAAGGTATTCAGCTCTCCGCGCGGCGCCAGCAGAGCCGTGAACAGGCCCAGCACAATGACAAGGCCCAGCAGCGGGCGAAGCGTGCTTAGGGTGGCTCGGCTCACGCGCTCACCCCCTCCGCACTGCCGCCGGTCGCGAAGGCCATCACCGCTTCGGGGGTCCAGGCGTCCACGGGGCGAGCAGGACTCAGCCGGCCGCGGACCATCACCGCCAGCCGATCGCACACGCCCAGCAACTCGGGCAGATAGCTGCTGACGAACAGCACGCCGCGACCCTGGGCGGCTAGCTCGCCGATCAGCCGATAGATCTCTGCCTTGCTGCCGACATCCACGCCGCGCGTCGGCTCGTCGAGGAGCAGCACGTCGGCCTGCTGGTGCAGGAGTCGGCCGAGGGCCACCTTCTGCTGATTGCCGCCGGATAGCTCGCCGGCGGGCTGATCGGGACCCGAGCAGCGGACGTTGAGGCGCGTCAGCCAGTCGCTGACCGCCCGCGCCCGTCGCCGCAGGTTCAGCCAGCCGAACCGTCCGTAGGGCGCCAGCCGGCTGTAGGTGAGGTTGTCGGCCAGGCTCTGCGTCAGCGCCAGCCCCTCTCCCTTGCGGTCCTCGCTCAGCAGGCCCAGGCCCTGGCGAATCCGTTGCCGCGGGGTGGTGTGCAGGCCGGCCATCGCCTTGATCGTCACCTGGCCGGAGTGGACCGGATCGAGGCCGAACACTGCGCAGCATTTCAGTGCGCCCGGCGCCGACGATGCCGGCGATCCCGAGGATTTCGCCCCGGTGCAGGGTCAGGCTGCGCCGCGCGGCAATTCGATACCCACGAGGTCCCTTAACTCCATGATCGATTCACCAATGGCATGCGGGACACGCGGGAATTGTTCGGCGAGGCTGCGGCCCACCATCAGCTCGATGATCCGCTCGCGCGAGAAGTCGCGCACCTCGCCGCTGCCGGCACTTTCGCCGTCGCGCAGCACGGTGAAGCGATCCGCCACCGCCTGGACTTCCTCCAGGAAATGGCTGATGTAGACAGTCGTCACGCCCCGATCGCGCAGGCGGCGGATCAGGGCGAACAGGTGGGCCGCATCGGCCTGGGTCAGCGAGGAGGTCGGCTCGTCAAGGATCAGCACGCGCACATCTACAACCAGGCGCGGGCAATCTCGACCAGCTGGCGGGCGCCGGGTCCAAGATCGGCTACCGGTGTCTCGGGATGAATCTCGGGATGGTGCAGGATGGCCAGGGCGTCCCGCACCCGGCGACGGTGACGAGCACGACGCAGGAAGCCGCAGCGCGACTCTTCCACTCCCAGCATCACGTTGGCCTCGACGCTCAGGTGGGGGGCCAGCGCCAGTTCCTGGTAGATCATGGCCACGCCGGATTGGCGGGCCTCGTGCGGTCCGGCTGGGGCATAGGGCTGGCCGTCAAGCGTCATGCGGCCGGCGTCGGCGACCACCGTCCCGCTCAGCACCTTCATCAAGGTCGATTTGCCGGCGCCGTTTTCGCCAACCAGCGCATGAACCTCGCCGGCCCGCAGACTCAGGTCCACGCCGCGCAGCGCCTCGGTCGGCCCGAACCGTTTGCAAATGCCGGTCATCGTCAACCGCGGCACATCGGGCACGGATCGTCCCCAGAGAACATCACCACGAAACACACGAAAAAAGACAAGGGAATGAGGGTGGCACGCCCTGAGGTACTCCGAAGGGCGTGCTGACAGTGCAGCACGCCCTTCGGAGTACCTCAGGGCGTGCCACCCTCGCCATCGCTCTGGTCTTTTCTTCCTTCTGCGCTTTTGTCTTTTTTTCGTGTTTTTCGTGTTTTTCGTGGTTCCTAATTCTTCTTGAGCATGGGCGTCTCGATCGTGCGCTCCTTCTGGATGTCCGGCGTGAAGAGTCCTTCGATCTCCTTTGTCTTCAGATTCTCCTTCGTCACCAGGTACTCGCCGGTGCTGATCTCCTTCTTGCCGTCCGAGGCGGCGTCGAAGCCATCCAGGTGTTGCACCAGGAACCAGAGGCCCAGGTAGCCCATGCGATAGGGATCCTGCACGATCGTGCCGTCCACCTCGTCCTCCTCGATGGCCCGGCGGAGCGGGGCGCTGATGTCGAAGGCAACGACGTGGACCTGTTTGTTCAGGCTGGCGCTGCGCAGGGCGTTGAGCAGGCCGGTGGCGGACGATTCATTGACCGCAAAGATGCCGTCGATCGCCCCCTTCGCCCGCAAGCGCGTCAGCATCGGCCCGGCCCTCCCCTCGGCGCTCTCGACGGTGGAGCCGGCATAGACCTTGTCCTCGATGATCTCCGGAGCCGCACCGGCCATCTTCGCGCGTTCCTCGTTGATGCGGTCGAGGAAGCCGCGCTCGCGTTCTTCCGTGCTCTCGGAACCAGGGGCGTAGCGGAACAGGACCAGGCGTGGCGACTTCTTGCCGGCGGCGGCCAGCACCTTCAGCAAATGATCGGCCGCCAACCACCCGCCCTTCTTGTTGTCGGTGGCGACGTACTTGACCGTCAGGCCGGGCCGGGCTGCCAGCTCGTCCATGTCGAGGTTCGAGTCGATGATGACCGTCGGAATGTGCTCGTCGAGTGCCCGCTGGACAGGCGGCACCATCTGCTTACTGTCCTGCGGGGCCAGGACGATGCCGCTGACCTTGCGGCCGATGCTGCGGTCGATGATGCCGATCTGCTCCAGGGCGTCGCTCTCAGTCTGCGGCCCTTGCCAGAGCACCTCAACATTGAGACCCTGGGTAGCCAGGTCGGCGGCGGCCCGGTCGGCACCGCGATGGACCGATTGCCAGTGCTCGTGGGTCAGCCCCTTGGGGACGACGACCACGCGGTACTTGTAGTTCACCGTCGGCCCGCCGCAGCCTGCTGACACCAGGCCCGCGGCCGACAGCAGAAGAAGGGATGCCCAGCGCGGCATGGTCGATCCTCATGGGGGAGCAAAGGAGTTGCGCTAGGGTAGTGGCTGCGGCGCGGCCGGTCAAGCGCGGCGGGGTCCCGGGTTCAACGTGAGCGGGACACTGCCGCCGGTCGGACTGGCGTAGAACTGCCGAATTGGTCAGCCGTCGCTCTTCAAGGCCGGCGAGCGGGCCGAAACAGGGGGGCCAGGTCCAGGACGCGCATCTCCGCCGCGGATGCGGGACAGCAACCGATGGCCAGGTGCAGCCGCAGCGACGCCGGCTCGAAGATCATCGCCTGAAGCGTCTCCGCCTCGTCGCGCGCGGCGTGGAGCCCGGCTTTGACCTCGGCCAGGGTGACCGGGTCGCGATGCCGCGCCACGCCCTCCAAAGTCTTGTAGCGTTCGCTACTGTGGGAAACGTTCACCGGCACCAGGGGCCGTAATTCGTCCGTGCAGAAGTGATTCGTACACACACAAGCGCCGCCCACCGGCCCGCGGATTATCACATGCTCCGGCGTGACCTCGGCAACCGACACGGTCTTCCGGTCCGCGAGGATCAGGTTGGTCATGGTGGCGCGGTGCATCTTCGTCAACAACGTCGTCGCCTCAGCGACGGTGGCACACTCCTCCAGCAGGCGGCGGTAGCAAAGGGCATAAGGGAGGCCCGAGCGGTCGAACCGCTTCACCCCAATCCTGGCCTGAAAGACTTCAAGGACCGACACGGTCAGGCCCGCATCGTTCATGCCCGAGAGACAGCCGACCAGCCCGGGGAACCCGACCGACACAAAGGCGTGCCTGGCCCCATCCGGTCGGCAGATGGTGACCAGGCTGTACTCCTGGGCATAACCGACCGAGGGATAGTCGAGGTTGCGGCCGACCAGCGGAGCACCGGTGGCGCTGTGGCTGGGCTCGATGAGCAGCGCCGAGCGGGCGAGCACTTTCTTGATGTCGAAGAGCGTGTTGCCGGCCACAAGGTTGTCGCGGTTCACCCGACTGCCGCGGGCCATCGCCTCCAGTTCGCGGGCGTAGTCATCGGGGAAGTGCTCGACCATGCGCTGGCCGGCGCTGAGGAGCGGCTTCCACAGGAAGTGCAGATGATGCTGGCGCAGCACATCCTCGGGGTAGTCGAGCATCTTCTGCCCGGGAGCGACAGCCAGCACGCCGACAGCGGTGCCGATCTCCTCGGGGGTCCCCGAGACGGTAAGCACAGGCAGGCCGTTAACGTACCGCAGCTCGCCCTTCCCGCTTTTCCCCTCGGGGAAGCGGAATGGATGCGGCGGCTCGGCCGCTGGCACCGCGGCACAGGCGAGCCAGAACACGCCCAGGATGGCTAATAGCCAGCGCACTCTCATCCCTCGCTCCTTGAATCGGCCGAAAGGCGCCCCCGACGGTCACCAAGCTGGCTGGATGGGTTGTGCGGGCTGGCTGCCGAAGCCGTGCATTTGCATGTTATCCCCCCTGGCGTCTTTCAACGCTGGGGCCCACAGACTGTTGCCGTCCGCCGGATCGCTGGCACAGCCGGTCTGGACCGCCAGGGCGGCCAGCAGGGGCGCAGAGCAGCACACAGAGGCGTTTCATGCCTCACCCCCTACTCCGTTGAACAAAGGATACTCGGGGCGGCCTATACCCTCTCTGCCCCGTCGCGGCAATATGACCTTGTGATCCGGCCAGCCCGCAGCGCCAGCAAGGAGGAACGGCCCACCCTTGCTGGCGCTGCGGGCTGCCATACAGCTGGCCCGTCGCTCGCGCTCCGGGCTGGTCATCGCCTCCCCGTTGCCGCCTTATCTCCTATCCTGACCAGAGGAGAACTGCCCGTCCGCCCTCTAGGGAAGAATCCGCGCATGGCACTCGACCCCTACGCCTCCTGCCCGTGCGGCAGCGGCAAGAAGTTCAAGTGGTGCTGTCAGCCCATCCACGTCCAGATCGACAAAGCGTTCCAGCAAGACACCGAAGGGCAGCATGAGGTGGCCCTGCGCCTCATGGATGAGGTGATTGCCGAGCACCCCGCCAACCCGGAAGCCTGGGGACGCAAGGCGCAGCTCCTCTACCAGAACGGCCAGGTGGAGCAGGCCGAGGAGGCCATCCAGAAGGCCTTCGAGATCGCGCCGCAATACCCCTTTGGCTATCTGCTGCGGGGCATGTTCCGCTACCAGGAAGGCGAGATCCCCGGTGCCTTGCTGCTGTTCCGCAAGGCGGCCGAGTATTACGATCCGGCCGCCCAGGACCTGGTCGCCCAGGTCTACGGCATGATTGCCGATTGCGGAGATGCGCCTGAACCGCCCGGTGGCGGTCCGAGCGGCGTTGCGGATTGTCATGCGAAACCAGCCGTCCGACGCCGACACGCGCGAGCGGTTCGAGGCGGTGTTCGGCCCCGCGGGGCGCATGCCCGCCGCCGCCCGCAAAGAATACGCTTTTCTGCCGCCCGGGCCGTCGCTGGCCGGCGATCGGCGGGCCGCATGGGATCGGGCGCTGGCCGGCCTCGAAAGTGCCCGGCTGGGCGAGGTGGCCCGCGCCTTCGACGAGCTGGCCCGCGCCGATCCCGACGATGCCGCGGCTGCCTACAACCTGGGAATCTCCCGGGCCTGGCTTGGCGAGAACCTCCCCGCCCTGGAAGTGCTCGAACGCTACGTCCGCCAGAGCACCGATGACGATCGGGCCGCCGAGGCCTGGGCCCTGGGCGAGGTGCTGCGCTGTGGCTACGGCATGGACGAGCAGTGCGACTATCACGAGTATTCGGTGGCCTATCAAATCCGGGACGCCCGGCCGGTGGAGGCGTTGCTGCGCGACTGGGGAGCCGCCCACCGGCTGCTGCGCCTCAATACCGGCGAGGAGAACGTCTTCAGCGGTTTGATTCTCGACGCCCCGCCGCGCCTCACCCTCCGCCGGCCCCAGTCGAAACCGCACCGCTGGGGGGCTACCTCCTCATTGCCGAGGGCATCCTCCGGCTGTGGGGTCCGGTCCCGGAGCGGTTCGAGCGCATCCGCGCCGAGCTGGAGCAGAAGGCCAGTGGCGGACTCACCGAAGGGCAGCCGCGCATCGGCCGGCCCGCTTTCAGCGACATCACGGCCGAGGCCCTGATTTTCCCCATCGGCCTGAAGGACCAGGACGAGGCGGAGCGGCGCATCGACCAGGCCGCCCAGCAATTCTACGAGGGGACCTGGCTGCAGCGCCCGCTCAAATCGCTGGGCGGCTCCCCGCCCATCGACGCCGCCGGCCATGTGGTCCTGCGCCGCAAGCTGCGCGGCGTGATCCAGTTCCTGCAGGACTGTGCCGTCGGCGGCGCCCTGGCCGAGTACGATTTCGACCGCGTCCGCCGCAAACTTGGCCTGACAGCGTCCGCCCCCGTCGCCCCGGCGCCGCCCCGACCGACATCACCGCCCTGGGCGTTGCTGAACTGGCGGCCTTGCCGATCGAGACGCTTTCGGAAGAACAGTTGCAGCAGGCGGTGCAGACGGCCCAGCGCCTCGATGCCCACGAGCTGGGCACCCGCTTCGCCCGCGCCCTGGTGGCCCGCCCGCCCGCCGCGGACCATCCCGACCGCTATTCGCTCTTCTCGTACCTGGTCGAACGGGCCCTGGCGTCGGGGAACACGCAAGAGGCGCTGGACACGCTCAACGAGGGGGAGAAGGCCGATTGCGAGCAGAACGAGGGCCGCCGCCGCAACGACTATGAATTGCGTCGCGGCAAGGTCCACACCCGACGCGGCGAGCCCGACGCCGCCCACGATGTCTTCGACCGCCTGATCCAGCGCGACCCGTCGAACCTGACCGTCCGCGCCGCCGCCGCCGAGGCGATGCTGACCCTGCGCCAGGCCTCGCACGCCCTGCGCTTCGCCGAGGAAGGCGTGGCCCAGGCTCTGCAAGCAGAACGATCGCGATTCGGAAGGGCACCTGATGGAGCTGGCAGCGGCGGCCAAGAAGCAGGGGGGGTGAGGAGACATGAACACTGCGGCCAGTGAGCCTCGAATCGTCACGCTCGAAATAACGGAGGACTCCATCGTCGCGCAATTCACTGGCGGGCGGACCGTCAGTGTTCCCCTGGCCTGGTCGTGGCGGCTAGCGAACGCAACGCCGGCTCAGCGCAGCCGCTTCGAGATCATCGGAACCGGCGAAGGTGTGCATTGGCCGGATATCGACGAGGACATCAGTGCCGCGGGGTATGTTGCAGGGAGTGCCGGCTTGCCCACCCAAGCAAGCCAAAGCGAAGCGCCGCCGGGCCTGATGGACGAAAGGAGACTGAGCCAGCCCTTCCCCCCTACTCCTCCAACCCCTTCTCCAAATCCTGCAACTGCTGCTGCACCTCCTCCAGCCCGACGCTGCGCTGCGGTGTCTGGAACAGCCCTTCGGCTAGCACGGCGACGGCGCTGTGGGTCGTGCGCACGCGCTGGACCTCGGTTTCCAGGCGGCGCAGCCAGCCGGGTACGTCGAGGCCGACGCCGGTGGGGGTGGCGGTGAACGGTTGCAGGGACCGCAGCAGGCGCTCGAAGGACGGCCGGGCGCCGGCGGAACGGCCCTCCTGCATCGCCGGCTCGATCAGGGCGCACAGGCGGTCCAGGGCCAGCGGCTTGACGAACCCTTCCCGCAGCCGATCGGCCACGGTCGACAGGCGCACGCGGTGGTCGCCTTCCAGGCGGGCCAGCTCGTCCAGGTGCTGCGCGGCCGGCTCCTGGGCCAGCTCCGCGAAGGCCTCCTCCCAGCCGACCGCGGCATCGGCCTGGCCGCTGCGGGCCAGCATATCGTGGGCCAGTGTCACCGGCCGGAAGTGCCAGGCGTGCCGCTCGTAACTGGCCTTCAGCCGAAGGAAGTCGAGCAGGATGTGCAGGCGGTCGCCATAGTCCGACTGCGTGGTGGTGGCGTTGAAGTCCTTGTATTCCTCGTAGTTTTCGACCACCGCCTGCAGGATGACGTGCAGGCGCGAGGCGGCCTGCTCCAGCGAGATGCGCTCGCCCAGGTCGTCGAGCAGCTTGACCGGGTGCAAGGGATCAGGGTTCTCGCGCATGTACTCCAGCCAGGTGGCGATGCCGCGGTGCAGGATGCCGCGGATGTTCCCCAGGGTGAGGAAGCGGGTGTCGAACAGGTCGCCGCCATAGCGCTTGATGAAGTCGCGCAGGGCGGCCCAGTCGGTCTCGCTGCGGATCGTTTCCAGCGTGGACAGTTGCAGGCTGCGGGCGTGATCGATCCACAGGGCCAGGAACGGCGTCGTTAGCGTGTCGAGCACGTCCACCAGGGCCAGGTGCGGGGCCCGATCCAGAGACCAGTCGGCGACAGAGGCGGCCAGGCAGGCGACACAGCCGCGGTAGCCGGTCTGGAACAGCTCGTTGAACTCCGTGACCCCACGACCCTGCGGCGGGTGGGCGACCTCCATTTCGCGGGCCGTCTTCAGCACGTGGAAGGTCTCGCGCAACAAACCCAGGCGCGGCAGGACCGTGGCCAGGGCACCGACCACCGACCGGGCCAGGCGGGCGCGAAGGACGCGTCGCGGGTCGCCCCCCTCAGACAAAGGCGTGAACAGCAACGGCTCCTCGCGGAACACACGCAGAAAGCCGGGCAGGATGCCGCGGACGGCCTCGGGGTCGCGCAACTGGATGGCCCGCTCCAGGCGGATGGCGAGCGGTCCCCACGGAGCGGCGTAAGGCGACCCGGTGGCGCTGACGGGCGGCTCGCGGCCATCGCCGTGCAGGGACCCTTCCAGGGCGCCGACGGCCAGCTCGGTCTCCAGCGTGGTGCCGATGACGGTGTGCAGCAGCTGCTCCTTGAGCAGCCGGCGGCGGTCGAATTCCACCAGGGCATCGAACGCGCCCGCCGGATCGGGCACCGGATGGGCATGGATGGCATCGAGCAGGGCCAGCAGACGGCCGCGGTTCTCGCGGGCCGCCGTCAGCCAGCGAGCCAGCACCTCGTCGCGTTCCGGGGTGGGTCCGCCATCCGGCTCGCGGCGAGCGGCAATGTGCCAGAGCCGGGCCACCGTCGTCAGGAAGTGGAGCCGGTTGGCCAGCCGCTCGCCCTCGGCCTCCAGGTCGAACTCGTCGGCCGGGCCGCCGTCTCCGGCGACCGGGCCGTCGGCACCATTCGTGGTATCCTCGTAAGTCACCCCTTCGTAGGCGGCGCCGAACAGGTCCTCGTCCTCCTCGGCCTCCCCCTGGGGTGCCGTCCCCAGCTCCAGGACCGGCACCTGCCAGTACTCCTCGGCATTGGCCTCCAGGTGATCGACGAAGCGGCGGGCCAGCGGCCAGGCCTCGGCCGGCGCCGCCCGCCGTTCCCCCTGGCCGGCGGTGACGGCCAGCATCCACTGCAAGGCCAGGGCGTGGAAGGAATACTCGCCGCTCTCCAGCGGAATCTGCTCGGCCTGGCTGGCCCAGTTGACCAGCAGGCCCAGGGCGGCGCGGTGATCGGCCTTGCGCAGCAGAGCTTCGACGACCAGGGCAAAGGCCTTGGGCGAATGAAAGCCGGCCAGGTGCTCGCGCCAGAAGGCCAGGTCGGCGCTGGCTTGGCCGCGGTCGTGCCAGCGGGCCAGGGCCTGGGCGACCTGGCCGGCCGAGGCGACGGCCTCGCCGCCGTGGACCGGCCGGACTTCACCGACCCCGGTGGTGGCAAACTGGTCCCACCAGGTGGCCAGCCGCTCCATGTCGGCCGCGACCGTGTTGCCCAGAGCCTCGTCTCCAAGGGCCGCCGCCTCGCTCCGCACCCGCGATTGCAGGGTCAACAGGCGCTCGACCGTGCCCACCAGCTCGTGGACACGGAAATCGCGGACGGCATCCTCGCGGGAAGGAAAGATGGGAAAGAGTCCCTGAAAGCCGAGGATATTCCACGGGTCGGCCAGCGCGCCGCATTCGATGCCGCGGATCAGCAGGTCGTGGACCTCCGGCAAGAGGCCAACCGCCTCGGTCAGCTGCCCGCGCTCGACCTGCAAGGCGCCAGTCGAGAGCCGGCCGTGGATCTCGCTCATTATCCGGGCCGAGGCGGCCGGGATGCGCGCGGCCTCGTCGCGGGCTGCCTCGGGGTAGCCCATGTTGGCGAAGAGCAGCGACAGGTGGCGCTGCTGGAGCTGCATGGCCCGCTGCCGGGCCAGCACCGCATTGAGATGCTGCCGGGCCCCGCCGAACGGCTGGCGCAGGGCCGCCGCCTCCTGACGCAGCCGGGCACCGTGTGGGCCGGCCTCCCGCAGCCGTTCCAGCAGCAGCCCGTAGAACGTGTCGCGCAGCCGGGCCACCCGCGGCACCAATGTCGTCAAGGTCGTCCCCGAGTCGTGGGCCCCGGGGCCGGCACCCGACATCGCCGTCGCCATCAGCAGCGTGCCGGCAAACACCGTGGCCGCCTCGGTCAGCACCTCCGCCGGGTCCAGCCCCCCGGGGTCCGCCACTCGTTCCAGCAGGGCATCGAGCGTGATCTGGCGCACGACATAGCGGCGATAGCGCCCCTGGTTGTCGATGTGGTTGGGATCCCACTCGCCGAAGGCATAGTTCGGCCGGCGATTGACCGGATGAGCGAAGTCGAACGCCCGCGGATCGACCGCCAGCTCGTCGAGTACTTGCGGATCGAAGCCGGCCTCGGCGAGGAGGTCGGGGTCGGTAGTGGCCAGGATTTCCAGTCCGCGGGCCACCAGGTCGTGATAGCGCCCGTGGGCCACCCCGGCACCGCGAATGGTGAGCGGGATGGGCCGCACCTTCTCGTGCCCGTAAGCCTCGCCGCGCGGCCGCGTCTCCAGGATGGCCACCGGCCGATGGCCGGCAAAGTCGTTCAGCTGCCGCAACGCCCCCGCCACGATGCGCCGCTGCTCAGTCCACGGTCCCGCCTGGCCCAGCACCGCCTCCAGCACGCGGGCCACGAAGAACGGCTGGAACAGCTCACGCGGGCTCTGGTGGAACAGCAGGTCGGCGTGGAAGCGGACATATTCCGGCAGCACATGCCCAAAGGCCAGCTCCAGGACCGCCGCAACCTGGGTGGTGTTCTGAAAGGCCTGCCCGCCTCTTTTCAGGCCAGCCAGGTCGGCCCGCAGCCAGGCGTGGAGGTCGGCACACGGATCGCTGCTGCCCCGTGCCAGCAGATGGACGTAGGCCTCGTCGATCTGGCGGGCGATGCGGGGATCGGGCCGGCCTTCGGAGAAGTTGAGGTAGCCGAGCACGCCTTGCAGGGCTGGCTGTTCCATGGACTGTTCCGGCACGTTACCTCCCCGGCGTCCCGAGCCGCCGTGTTCGCCACCCCGGCAGCATAACGGGTGGCCCCCCGCTCCGCCAAGGGGATACGGTGGCCAGTGCGTCGGCAAGGCATGGACTTGGGGGTAGCTGAACTCGCCAGAGTTCGGGTTTTCTGAAGTCTGGCGACTTCAGCTACCCGGGAGGAAATAGGCGGGGCAGCATCGGAACGGACGCTGCGGGGGGTTAGCGTGCGGTTTCGCGGAGCACCAGCAGTACCTGCAGCGCCCCGGTTCGATCGGGCTTGCGGTTTTCGAGGTAGCGCTTCACTTCGGGAGAATTGGCCTTCGGGCGTGCCGGGTTGTAGGTGACGGCCAGGGCCAGCCGTTCGGTCCCCTTACCCTTGTTGCCCCCGGCCTCCAGCTGGCGGGCATCGATGCGCAGCACGTCGCACAATTCTTTGCGGTCGGCGTCGGACAGGCCGTTGACGACCATCTTGGTGAACAGCCCCTGCGGCCTGGGCTTGATCTCGGCGGCCTTGCGGTCGTCGCTGCCGACCCGGGCCAGGGCCCGCGCCAGCTCATCGGCGGTCAGGTCTTCCAGGAAGATGACGTAATTGGAACGCAACGCCGGCTTGTCGAGACGGTTCTGAGCCGCCGGATCGATCGCCAGCGTCAGTCCCGCCTCTTTGAGGGCGGCCTGAATACGGCGGAAGGCCTTGGCCGTGTCGTGGCACGGCAACTCGATTCGCAGGGAGTTCTCCCGGCCGAGCTTCTTTACCAGCCGGTCCGCCTGGATCTCACGAACATCTTCGAGCAAGGAAAAGGGCGGCTTGACGATGGCCGGCTTGAATATCTCCATGTCGGGCAGCGGCGTCGGGGAGGCCTGGACATCCTCCGGCTTGACCGGATTCCTCGGCGGATCGGTCTGAACGATGGGCATCGGCAGCTGCTCAATCGGCAGCGGATCGTGCGGCGCATGCGGAGGGGGCAGCGGTTTGACGGCCAGGGCCGATCCACCGGTCTCCTTCGGCTCGGGTTCGGGCCTGGGTGCCGGGTCCGGAGCGACATCCGGCGATGGACCCGTGCCGATGGCCACGGTGGCGTCGAGGGAGGGCCGCGTGAAATAGAGGAAGGACCCAACGCTCACGGCGAGCAAAACGGCGGCGGCCGCCGCGACGCCGGCCCAGGCCGGGACAAACGCCGGACGAGCTGCCGGGCGACGACGGGCCCCTGCCTGACCCTGATGGACCGCCCGCACCACTCGGGCCGGGAACTCATCGTCCAGGTGCTGCCGCGGCAGGGCGTGCAGCTGCCGGGCATCCTCCTGCAACTGGCGGAGCAGCGCGCGGGCCTCCCGCGAACGACTCAGCAACCGCTGGACGGCCTTCCGCTGGCGGTTGGTCAACTCGCCATCGACATAGGCCGTCAGCAACTGGCGCAACTGTTCGGAAAGCATGGCTGAGGTTCCCTTGTCGCGTCGCCCGAAAGGACGGAGCGGTGCTCCGTCCCCCCAATCACCCCTTGCCCCCGAGTCCCGGGGCGAGGCGCTGACGTCGTTTCATCCTGTTCGAGCAGCTCGCGCAATTCGCAGCGGGCTCGATGCAGCCGGCTGCGGATGGTGCCGATGGGCACGCCGAGCACGCCGGCCATTTCCTCGTATTTCTTGCCGTCCATGTCCTTCATGACGAGCACGGCCCGGTGCTCCGCCGACAGGCGATTGAGCGCCCCTTGCACTCGCCGTTCCTCGTCGGCCTGTTCCAGGGCATGCCCCGGACGGTTGCTGTCGGAGGGATCGAGCGGCTCGATCCGGCCTTCGCCGTTGCGGCCGGTATCGAGACTTAACGTCAAGCGCTGTTTGCGCTTGTGGCTGATGGCCGTGTTGACGGCGATCCGGTACAGCCAGGTGAAGAACTGCGAGTCCCCCTTGAAGCCGTCCAGCGACTGGTAGGCGTTCAAGAAGGCGTCCTGCACCACGTCCTGGGCATCATCGGCGTTGTCGAGCAGGCGGTAGACCGTGTTATACAGACGATCCTGGTAGCGGCGCACCAACTCCCCGAAGGCAGCGGTATCCCCCCCGAGGGAGGCAGCGATGAGCCGGTGGTCGTCGGCACTCACGGTTCCCTTCCGGCCAGTTGGACGAGGACGGCGTGCGGAGAGTTCCCGAAACAGGCTGGCGGCGCCGGGCCCCCAAACCGTTCAGATGAGTCAGCTTATGATGCCACACCGGGCAGGAATTGTCAAAAGGAAGAGAGGGGCGAGCCGGGAGCGTCAGGCGAGCCGGGAGCGTGACGCGCCCGGAACTCTGCACAGAACTCCGGTCGCTCACGCTCCCGGCTCGCCTCTACGCCAATACCTCCTCGATCACCTGCCCATGCACATCGGTCAACCGCCGGTCGATGCCGTTGTGGCGGTACGTCAGTTTCTTGTGGTCGATGCCCAGCAGGTGCAGGATAGTGGCGTGCAGGTCGTAACAATAGGCCTTGCCCGCGCCGGCCTGGTAGGAGAATTCGTCGCTTTCCCCATAGGCGACACCGCCCTTGACGCCGGCGCCGGCCAGCCAGGTGACGAAGGTGCCGCCGTTGTGGTCGCGTCCGGTGGCGCCCTGGGTGAACGGCATCCGGCCGAACTCCGTCGTCCAGATCACCAGCGTGTCCTCCAGCAGGCCGCGCGCTTCAGGTCGTGGAGCAGGGCGGCGATCGGCCGATCAACCGAGGCGGCGATGAAGGGCAGCTCTTTAGGGATGTCGGAGTGATTGTCCCAGTTCTTCGACGGTCCGCCCATGCCGCTCCAGACCTGCACGAACCGCACGCCACGTTCCAGCAGACGGCGGGCGGTCAGGCAATTGCGGCCGAAGTCGGCCGTCACCGGGTCGCCGGTGCCGTACAGCCGGTGGACGCGGTCCGACTCCTTGGTCAGGTCCAGCGCCTCCGGGGCGCTGAGCTGCATCTTGGCGGCCAGCTCGTAGGAAGCGATGCGGGCTTCGAGGCGTGAGTCGCCCGGGTTGGCGGCCAGGTGATCGCGGTTGAGGGCGTCGAGCAGCTTCAGGCCGTCGGCCTCGCTGCCGGCGGTCACTTCGTGGGCCGATTTCGGCGGAAAGAGATCGGCAATGGGCGTGGGCGACGTGGGCCGGATGATGGTGCCGGCGTGGGTCTGCGGCAGGAAGCCGGAGCCGAAGTTGCCGGCGTTGTTGTACGGCAGGCCACGCGGGTCGGGCAACACGACAAATGTCGGCAGATTGTCGGTCAGCCGGCCGAGCCCGTAGCTGATCCAGGCCCCCATGCAGGGAAAACCGGGCAGGAGAAAGCCGGTATTCTGCATGTAGCTGGCCGGGCCATGGACATTGGTCTTCGAGGCCATCGCCATGAGGAAGGCGAGGTCGTCCACGCACTGGGCCACGTTGGGGAAAACGCTGCTGACCCAGCGGCCGCACTGGCCGTATTGCTTGAACGCGAAGGGCGATTTCATGACGGCGCCGGGCAGGCTGGTGACGGCCGCCTTGATGCCGAAATCGACCTTCTGCCCATGCCGCTTTTCCAGCTCCGGCTTGTAGTCGAAGGTGTCCATCTGGCTGACGCCGCCGTTCATGAAGAGCTGCACGACCCGGCGGGCCTTGGCCTTGTGGTGGAGCCCGCCGTTGAATTCGGGGCGCGGCTTCCCGGGGTCGGCGAGGAGATCGCCGCCGAGGAGGTGGGCCAGGGCGAGGGCGCCGAAGCCGCCGCCGGATTGGCGGAGGAAGGAGCGGCGGGCGAGAAATGTATCGTCGGTTCGCATGTCAGGCATCCGTGGGTAGTGTTTCGGGCGGCACGCTTGTGAACCGCTCTCGAATGAATTCGATTCGGCGCTCAAGCATTTTGGCGTACTCTTGCGTCGCAGGAGCATTCACAGGAATGACGTGCTCGGTGCTGCGGCCGTTGCGAACGGCTTCAACCCATGCTGTCATCTCTTCGCAATACCCATCCAGGGCGTCTTGCCAGGTCGAGGCATTGTCGCAAACGAGATAGGCTGGGGGCAAATCGCCGACGATGACCCAGAGTTCGTTATCCACGCCCTCAGACGAAGGCACCAATTCGAAGAGGAAAACGCCTACGCAAGGAGCGATGGCCCAGGCAAGATACCCACGGGTGATTGTTCGGCACCATTGAAACTGACCGAGGAACTGCTTTGCCTCTCGCGTCAGTTTCTTGACGGCACGCCCCCGGAGTTTCGCAATCGGCCGCATTTCGCCCCGATCGGGCATTGGTGTGGCTCCATGGGTTTATTTATTCACCACCACCCGAACAGCCGCGTGACCCAATCGGGGCTGCGGAGGGATACGCGAAGGCGTTCGGCGTTCACCTTCAAGTGAAGCCGGTTTTCTTCCAGCGCGCGAAGGCCGATCAAGGGCAGCCGCGGCGCGAGGGGGGCGTTGTCCGGATAGATGACGATTCCTTCTTCGAGATTGAGCCGGTGCGCCGGTGCGTTGGCGAACGAATCGCGCTTTCCCGGCTGGTTGCCATGCAGCCAGAGGCGGGCCGCGTGCATGGGGACAGCCCGACCCCCATGCCGCGTCGTCCCTGCGCGGAGGAGGAACCGGGCGTCAATGCCGGCCCATTGCCGCAATTGTGACTCCTTGAGAGAAAACGTCATGGTGTTCCCCGTATCGATAATCGCCGGCAACCGCGGGCAACCGGGCTCGAGTTCGCGGTTCTCCAAAGGGGTGAGGCTGACCCAAGCGACAATCTGGTGCGCCTTCACGCGCACGGCCACCCCGCCCACTCTCACGACGCTCGGCCGGTCGAAGAACGGCATTTCTCGTAAGATGGCCGTCATAGGGCCGACTCCCTCATCGCTTCATCATCTTCGTCGTCCAGCCCTTCGCCAAAGCCATCCATGTCGATGGGCTCCCACGGGGGGGCCTCATGTCGCACAAGGCGGCCGATGTACATTTCATCCTCCCTGATACCGCGGCGAGAGCACTCGTCGTAGAGTTCCCACTGCGTCTTTGCGAAACCGATGCGCTCGTCGCCGTGGTATGCCACCCACTCTCGTTTCCGCGAGCGCAAAAGGAGCATTTGCGGCAGATCACGCCAATACGCTTCCATGGAACGCCGCATGCCGGGTGGGGGCTGCCAGTCGTCAGCCGAATTATCCGGAACCGGTTCGGGTACAGTGGACATGATGAGTACCTCTTGGAGAGCTCAGCCTCGCGCTCTCAATCTACCCGGGTCAATTCACAAACACAAACTCATTGCAATTCAGCACCATGCGGCACAGGTTCGCCAGCCCGTGCTTGCGGGCGTACTCCATGAGCAGGGTGCTCTCCTTCGTGGTGGGTTCGCGACCGAGCGCGAAGCGATGAATCGCCGCCACCCGCGCCGGCAGGTCGGCCCCGGTTTGCGCCGCCCGCGCCGCCAGGTGTTCGCTCATCCGCACCATGAACTTGTCGTTGAGCAGGGCCAGCGCCTGCGGGGCTGTTACCGACACGTTCCGCGCCTGCGTCAGTTGCGAGGCGTCGGGGCAGTCCAGGGCCTCCAGGAACGGGTCGGGCAGCGTGCGGAAGACGAAGCGATAGACGGCCCGGCGATTCATCTCGGGGCGATCCACGTCGAAGCCCTGGTAATCGACGTTCGGCGTCACGTGGACACCGGGGCTCATGTTGAACTGCTGCACCGAGGGGCCGCCCATCTGCCGATCCAGCCGGCCCGCCGACAGCAGCACCGCATCGCGCACTTCCTCGGCGTCGAGGCGTGTCCGGTTCATGCGCCAGAGATAGTGATTGTCGTTATCGATCGCGGCGAAGCGTGGCTCGTGGCGCGACGATTGCCGATAGGCGGCGCTGGTCACGATCAGGCGGTGCAGGTGTTTCAGCGACTCGTCGTGGTCCACAAAGTCGGCGGCCAGCCAATCGAGCAATTCCGGATGCGTCGGTCTGGCCCCCATGCGGCCGAAGTCGCCCGGAGTGTCCACGATGCCGCGGCCGAAGTGGAAATGCCACACGCGGTTGACAATCGACCGCCACGTCAGCACGTTCTTCGGGTCGGTCACCCAGCGTGCCAGGGCGGCCCGGCGGCTGCCCTCGTCGTCGAGGTTGGCCAGAGAAAACCGGGCTTCCAGACCCGGGACGCAGGCCAGCGTGCCGGGCTTGGCCTCGTCGCCGGGCTTGTTGATGTCGCCCCGTTTCAGGACGTATACCGGCCGCGGCTTGCCGGCGGGCTTGAAGCTGCCGTCCGGCCTGAAGTCGTGGGCGGCGGCATAGACCAGGCGCTCCGGCGGCAGGGCCGCGATCTCGCGATCCAGCTTCTGCTCGAGCACGTGCCGGGCCAGTTCCGCCTTCTGCTGCGGCGAGCGCTTCTCGATGGGAACGAGCAGGATGGCGTACAGAGCCTCGGGCAGGGCCTCAGCCGCGGTCAGCGGTTGCGGGGCGGTTGTGATCGACACGCGCACCCGGCCGATCAGGTGCCCGCCGCCGTGCAACTGCTCGAAGACCACGATGAACGTCGTCCCCTCGCGGAAGCCGACCGGCTGCTCGAACTCGAAGATCGCACGGTGCGGCTGGCCGACCTTCGGGTAGATGCCCCAGGCCGTTTTCGGATTGCCGTCGATGGCCATCGCAATCGTCCAGCCATCCTGGTTGAAGTCGGCCGCGGGATTTTTCACCAGGACCTGCTTGGACTCATTGATGTTGCTTCGCGGCGCGGCCCGGACCTGGAACTCGCTCAGGTGCAGGTTGCCGTTGTCCTGCCGGCCCGGTCCCTGGTGCGGCAACGACGGGTCGGTCAGCACCTCGATGCGGATCCCGGTGATCCCCTGCAATTCGATATGAGCGCTGAGGCTGACGATGTCCGTCTCGGGCCGCTTGCCGCCGGAGAGGACGGAGTGATCCGGCAACTTGGTCAGCGTCGCCCCGTTGGCCGATTTCATGGTGGCCGGGTCGAGCACGGTCCAGCGGATGACGCCGGCGGCCACGCGCTTCTCCCAGGCCGCCACCGCAGCTTGCACGGCCGGGGTCAGCAGCGACGGATCGGCCGTACCACGCAGCTTCTCCAGCCGTGCCTTGTCGGCTGCCAGTTGCTTGCGTTTCGCCGTCAGCCGCGGATCGTCGTCGTAGGCGCGCTCGGCCTTGTCCACCCCGGCGAAGACCGCTTGCAGGCTGTAGTACTCCTTCGTCGTAATCGGATCGAATTTATGGTCGTGGCAGCGGGCGCAGTGGGCCGTGGTGCTGACGAACGTGGACATGGCCGTCGTCACCATGTCGTCGCGATCGAGGTAGCGGGCGATCTGCCGATCGATGGTGTCCTCGCGAATGTCGCGCAGCGAGCTCTCATCCCAGGGGCCCGTGGCCAGGAAGCCCAGGGCCACGACCGCGTCGGGATCGCCGGGGAACAGGGCGTCGCCGGCAAGTTGCTCCTGAGCAAAGCGGGCATAGGGCTTGTCGGCATTGAAAGCGCGGATGAGGTAATCGCGGTAGGGCCAGGCATTGGGCCGCGGGCGATCCTGATCGTGGCCGTGTGTCTCAGCGTAGTGGGCCACGTCCATCCAGTGCCGGGCCCAGCGCTCGCCGTAAGCCGGCGAAGACAGCAGCCGCTCGACCACCTTCTCGTAAGCGTCCGGCGAGTCCTCGGCGAGGAAGGCGTCCATCGCCTCGGGCGTCGGCGGCAGGCCGGTCAAGTCGAAGGTGACCCGGCGCAGTAGCGTGCGCCGGTCGGCTGGCGGCGCCGGTTCCAGCCCCTTTTCGAGGAGCTTGGCCAAGATAAAGCGGTCGATCGGCGTCCGCGGCCAGTCGGCGAACTTCCCGGCAGAGACCGCGGGCGGCACCGGCTTGACGATCGGCTTGAGGGACCACCAGGTCTCCTCGACGGGCGGGTCCGCGGCGCGGACAGTTACCAGGCCGGCCGTCAGCAGGAGGGGAACCAGCACGGCGTGCAGGCGCGACATGGCGAGGCCTCCGAGGACAGACGGCGGGTCAGGGGGGTGGGCGTGCGGATGAAGGATAGTGTAGTCGCTGTGAGCGGCCTGCTGCAAGGAGGTGGCCCAAATCCCGCCTCGATTAAGAGGCAACTTGGCGGCATTT
Organism: uncultured Planctomycetota bacterium; assembly: GCA_963827935.1. Taxonomy (GTDB): domain Bacteria; phylum Planctomycetota; class Planctomycetia; order Gemmatales; family Gemmataceae; genus DATFNV01. The sequence continues at coordinate 290,211 of CAWHCN010000017.1, forward strand.
CGCGCTGGCCCGCAGCCGCGCTGTCTGGATAGAATGAGCGTTCCGCGGTGACCTTGCCGACTCTGCGAGGCGAATGCCCTCACGACCGGATCGGACCATGCCGATCGATCGCGTCCCCCTCCGCGGACTCCCGGGCGCGGGGAGGAGAATGTCTGCCGGTGACCTCACAACGGACGCAACTCATGGCGATCGATAGCGTTGACGCCTTGCTGGCGGCCCTGGAAGAGACACCACTACTGTCGCCCGAGCATCTCGAGGCTTGCCGCCGCGACCGGGCCAGCTTCGCGGACCCCAAAGCCCTCGCCCGCCACCTCCTACAGCGCGACTTGCTGACGCCCTTTCAGGTCAACAACCTCGTCCAGGGCAAGGGACGCGAGCTGGTCATCGGCCGGTACATCCTGATGGAACGGCTCGGCCAGGGCGGCATGGGGCAGGTCTTCAAGGCCTGGGACAACACCATGAGCCGCATCGTGGCCCTGAAGGTCATTCGCAAAGAACGCCTCGGCAACCCGGACCTGCTCAAGCGCTTCCGCCGCGAAATCCAGATGGCCGCTCAGCTCTCTCATTCCAACATCGTCATCGCCTACGACGCCCAGCTGACCGGCGAGCCGCACTACCTGGTCATGGAGTATGTCGACGGGATCGACCTGGCCCGCTTCGTCGAGAAGAACGGGCCACGTCCGGTCACGCAGGCCAGTGACTTCGTGCGGCAGGCGGCCCTGGGCTTGCAGCACGCGCACGAGAAGGGACTGGTGCACCGCGACATCAAGCCCGCCAACCTGCTCCTGGCGGTGCGCGACAATACCGTCAAGGTGCTCGACATGGGGCTGGCGCGGCTCAGCCAGGGGACCGAGGCGGAAACGATGGTGGCGGGCCTGACGCAGGAAGGCACCGTCATGGGCACGCCCGACTACATGGCCCCGGAGCAGGCGGAGGACACGACGACGGTCGATACCCGGGCCGACATCTACAGCCTGGGCTGCACGCTCTACTTCCTGCTGGCGGGCCAGGTGCCGTTTGCCGGCGGTACGCTAGCGCAGAAGCTGCGCAAGCACGCCCAGGCCGACCCGCCGCCGCTATCCGGCGCGGACCGACGTGCCGGCGGGGCTGGAGGCAGTCATCCGCAAGATGATGGCCAAGCGCCCCGTGGAGCGCTACCAGGTGCCCGGCGAGGCGGCGACGGCCCTGGAGCCATTTTGCCGCACCGGTCCGGTCGGGGCCGTGCCGGTGACAGCGCCGGGCAGTCGCCCGGTGGCGGTGCCGCTCAGTGATGAGACTCTGGCGGCGCTGCCGCGGGTGGCCGTTGCGGTGGCGGCGCCGGCGGCGCTGCCCGCCCAGGCCGGCGAGACTGTGCCGCCCAGCGTGCTCGATTCGGTCACCTCGGTCACCGACGCAAAACGCCCGGGCCCCTTGCAGCGCGCCTGCGCGGCCTGGCAGCGCCTGGATCGCCGGGTTCAGATGGGGATCGGGGCCGGGGCAGGAGTTGTGCTCCTGGCGCTCGCCCTGGTCCTTCTCCTCCGGCCCCGTCACCACGCCCAACCGGCGCCGCCGCCCGATGATCCCGTCGGCCTCTTCAAGCTCGATCCGAAACAGGTGCCGCAAGTCGAACGGCGTGCCTGGATGCCCCGCGAATTCGACAGCATGCTTGTGGCCGTGCTGGGCGAGCATCGCGCCCGCTTGCCGGGGCTGTCCACCTTCGCGCTGCGGCCCGACGGCAAGAAGTTCGCCCTGGGCGGCCCGCTGCTCTTCCTGGCCGATGCCGGAACCCTCCATCGCGACGACGACGTGAAGGGCATGGCCATCCCCAACGGTGGTGTCTACGCCCTGGCCTTCTCCGGGAATGGCAAACTCCTGGTGACCGGCGGCGGCGATCGCACGGTCCGCCTGTGGAACGGCGAGACGGGGGCAGCCCTTGGGGTGTTCGACGGCCATCACGAGGGGACGGGCGTGATCCGTGCCGTGGCCATCACCCGAGATGGCAGCCGGGTCATCTCCGGCGGGGACGATAACGTGGTCCGTGTCTGGGACGTGGCGTCGCGCAAGCAGGTAGCCGTTTACAAGGGGCACCTCAGCCCTATCCGCGCCCTGGCGATTACGCCGGACGGCAGCAAGGCCCTGTCCGTCGGCAGCGGCACCGAGGCCGGGCAGACCGCCGACAACGACGTTCAACTGTGGGACCTGAAGAATGTGCAGGACAAGCCCGAACGCCGGTTCAAGGGGCACACCGGGCAGGTCTGGCAACTGGCCGTCTCGCCCGACGGCAAGCAACTCCTGGCCGCGGGGAGCATTTCGAAAGCCTGGGTTTGGGACCTGATCGCGCCGGAGACACCGGCCATACTGACCGTCGACCCGCAAGCAAGCGCCGGCGCCACCTTCTTGCCGGACGGCCGGATCGCCACCGTCGGGATGTTCAACTGTCTCATCAAGGTGTGGAAGAAGCGCGACAACGCGCCCAACGCCTGGGAGGAAATGGCCAGCAGCTCCCGCAGGGCCATCACCACCAGCCTCCTCGCCGCCTACCCCGATAGCCGCCGCATCGCCTACTCGGACGGCACCACCATCCGCGTCTGGGACATCGAAGACAAGAAGGAATGGCACCCCCCGATCGGCCAGGAAGCGGCGGTGTCGCATCTGGCCTTCGCCGGCGACCGCTGGCTCCTGGCCGGAGGCGTGGACCGCTGGTTGCACCTCTGGGACCTGGAAACGGGGCAACAGCAAGGCGATTCCTTTGGCCAGCCGGCTGTGAACCAAGCCTTCTCGGACATCGCCCTCTCAACGGACAGCCTTAAGGCCTATACGGCCCTGCGAACCAACGTGGTGCGCTCGTGGGAGACCCGGGCGCCCTACCGGAATTTGCGCAGCCTCACGGTCGAGTCGCAAGCGGTGGCCCTGCAGCGCCTCGCCCTGTCGCCCGACGGCAAGCGTCTCCTCGCTGCCGACCAGCAAGTGTCGGCGTGGGACCTGACGACCGCCGCCAGCGACTTACCGGTCCGTAGTCTGAAGGACGAGACCCACGTTAATCCGGTCCGCCAGCTCGGCTTTCTGACCGACGACGCCCACCCGCGCCGCGCCTGGGCCTTCGACGGCACCGAGCTCCGCGTCTGGGACGACATCGAGGCGGCCGAGACGCCCCGCAAGTTACCCGTCAGCGGCAACGTGGTGGCGGTCGGGCAGAACTTCGACCTCATCTACGCCGGGGCCGGGGGTGGTGTTCAGCAATACCACGATCTGGGCGACAAACGTTCTCGGCCGCGGCAGTCGGAGAACCGCCACGAGCGCCAGCCCGCCACGGTCCTCGCCCTCTCGCCGGACGGCGGCACGTTGTTCAGCGCCGGCGGCGAGCACGTCGTCTGGTGGGAACGTCACGCCCAAGGGGATCGAGGCGCGGCAGGAATGGGACATCGTCGGCGGGGTCAACGCGATGACCTTTGCGCCGGACGGGCGGCATCTCATCATGGGCACGGGCAATACGACCATCTATGTGCTGCGCTTGCTGGACAAGGGCAAGTGACGGGGGTGCACCCCGGACAACCGCTCGGGAGGGCCGCTGGAGATGCGCAAATGGCTACTGGCCGCGACGGTAGTGGTGGTGGGTGTCGCTGTCGGGCTGCTCGTCTGGCACGGCAATCCTGCCGCCGCCGCCTCGCCCGACACCCTCCGCTGGGGCGCCGACGCGGGCGGCGGGGCGCCTTATGTCTATCGCGACGGCAACGGGCAACTGATCGGGTTCGAGGTCGATCTGGCGGAGGAACTGGCACGGCGGCTGGGAATGAAGGCTGAATTCGTGCAAGGCTCTTGGGAGACCTTGCCGCAGAAATTGCAGCGCGGCGACATCGACATCATCCTCAACGGCTACGAATGGACTCCGGCCCGCGAGCGGGAGATGGCTTCCACGATACCTTACTATGTTGGCGGTCTGCAGCTGGTGGTCCGCAAGGATCGCGTCAACGGGCCCGATCCAATCGCCGACTGGAACGACCTGCATCGCCGCAACGCGAAGGACTCCAAGAAGGACGTAGCTGTCCTGTCCGCATCAGCCTCGCAACGCTATGTGGAGAAAAACTTCGGAAACAACGTCGAGGTCAGTGCCCTGGACGAGGAAGGGACCACGGGGGCACTCGATCAGGTGGTGAAGGGCCGATACGACGCCACCGTCCAGGACGAACTGACCGCCGGCTACTATTTGCAGAACGAGGCGTTCAAGGACCATCTGCAAGTCGTCGGACCTAAGATTATGCCGCCCCAGGCCGATGGCTACTTCGTCATCTACACGCGCAAGGCAGATGCCGCCCTGCACGACAAGTTGAACGGCGCACTGCGTGACATGATGCCGGACAAGGACGGCACCCTGCGCACGATCTACCAGAAACGCGGAATCTGGAATGAGGCGCAAACACGCCTGCCCGAGTTAGCAGAGCACTGGCCGCCGAAGCTGTCCGACGAAAAGCCCCCCTGGTATCAACCGGTTGTGCTCTTGCTCCAGGGCGCGGGCGTGACCGTGCTGCTTTCGTTCCTGGCCTTTCCGGCGGCCGTTCTGCTCGGTCTGCTGGTGGCCCTGGGCCGATTGTACGGTGCTCGCTGGCTGGCCGCCCTGCTAACGGCTTATGTCGAGTTCCTCCGCGGCACGCCGGTCCTCTTGCAGCTTTACGTCATCTATTTCTTGCTACCGTCGGTCGGCATCAAGCTGCCCGCCTTCTGGGCCGGCGTTATCGGGCTGGCCATCAACTACTCAGCCTACGAGGCGGAGAACTACCGCGCCGGGATACTCGCCATCCCCAGGGGCCAGATGGAAGCGGCCCTGGCCCTGGGCATGACGCGGCGCAACGCGCTGCTCCGGGTCATCATTCCGCAAGCCGTCCGCGTGGTCATTCCGCCGGTCACCAATGATTTCATCGCCCTGTTCAAGGACACGTCGGTCTGCTCCATTGTGTCCGTGAAGGAATTGACCGGGGACTACCGCGAGCTGGTCGTCGCCAGTCCGGGTGAGATCCTTTATCTCGCCGGCTTGACGGCGCTGCTGTACCTCCTGATGAGCTACCCGCTCTCCCTGTTCGCCCGTCGGCTGGAGAGGCGGTTCACCAAGGTGGCTGTTTAGTCTCCGCGCGCCGCCCGTTGGGCGGCGGCTAAACGGGCGAGGAGTCATCCATGATCGCGGCCCTTAAACTGGTCAAGGATTACGGCAACGGCCGGGTGCTCGATGGTGTCTCACTCTCGGTCCAGAAGGGCGAGGTGGCGGTGCTGATCGGCCCATCCGGTTGCGGCAAGAGCACGCTGTTGCGCTGCCTCAATGGCCTGGAGACGTTTCAGGCCGGCGAAGTGCTGGTGGACGATCTGCGCCTGCAAGGGGGGCAGGGCGACAACGATTCGGCGGTGCTCCTGGCCCTGCGGCGGCGGCTGGGCATGGTGTTCCAGCAGTTCCATCTCTTCCCGCATATGAGCGTCCTTGAGAATGTGACCGCGGGGCCGCTGTACTCACTCCATCGGCCGCGGGCAGAGGCGGAGAAGGAGGCGCGCGACCTCCTGGCCCGGGTTGGCCTGGCCGAGTTCACGGCGGCGCGGCCGGAGCAGTTGTCCGGCGGGCAGCAGCAGCGCGTGGCCATTGCCCGGGCCCTGGCCATGCGCCCCGCCGCCATCCTGTTCGATGAGCCGACCAGCGCCCTCGATCCGCGCATGGCCAACGAGGTGCTGCGCGTGATGGCCGACCTGGCCCGCTCCGGGCAAACCATGATCGTGGTGACGCATGCCATGGGCTTCGCCCGGCGGGTCGCGCACACCGTCCACGTCATGTTCGGCGGGCAGGTGGTTGAATCGGGTCCGCCGGCGCGGGTATTCGGCGAACCCGGCGACGAGCGCGTCCGCGCCTTCCTGGCCGAGGCAACGGACGCCTGAGAGCGCCCACCAGCCATTCGCCCCCGCGGGAACGCCCTTTGAGCGTTCGGAAAAAATGTGGGTTTCAAAGGGGCGCTGGCCCGCTGAGCCGCGCACGCAGCGGAGCGAAGTAAGCGGCGTTCGACCGCTTACTTCGCTCCGCTGCGTGCGCGGCTCAGCGGGCTAGGTCAAGAGGCACGTTCGTTTTTGTTGAGGAGGTGCGGCAAGTCTCGCTCATTCCGCTGGCAGGTCGTCCCGCAGCTCGGGGAAGACGTCGCCGGGCAGGCCGGCATGGCGGATTTGTTCGGTGAGCTTCTTGACAGCGGCGAAACGGAAGTTGGCCACCTGCTGCTCGCTGATCCCCAGCGAGGCGGCCACGTCGCGGTTCTGCCAGCCCTTCACCCACAAGAGTTCCAGCACCATGAGGCGGACGTAATCGCCCTTGTCCTGCCACTGGCGCACCATTACGCCCAGGCAGCGGGTGATGGCGGCGCTCTCCAGCTGGCGGCGTTCATCGCTGCGAACCAGGCTGGAAGCCGCCGCATGCCGGTCGAGCTGCTGGGCCAGCACGTCGCCGCTGTCGGCTGATGTTTTCAGCGGATGCCGGCCCTTGCGCCGCAGGTGATCGGTCAGCTTGTGTGAAGCAATGGTGAAGAGGTAGGTTTGCAGCTCACGCTTCTCATCAAAATTCGGCAGGCTGTTGAGGAACCCGACGAAGGTTTCCTGGACCACGTCCTCGCTGGCGGCCCGGTCGCGCAGGCGGCGATCCACAAAGGCCAACAGGCGGCCTTCGTACCGTGCGATCAGCGTTTCCCAGGCGCGCGGATCGCCCTGGCGGATTTCCTGGATCAGCAAGCGATCGCTGTCGGACGACATGGGAGCGGTCCACGGGAACAGGATTTAGGGTCTATTATAGGAGATGGTGCGCAAGCCGAGCAACCGAGAAGCGTTCAGCCCTGGAAAGTGTTAGAGGCAGGTGGAGAAGTTTTCATGCCCCGCTCACCGAATTTTAAGACTGAATGTCTTAAATGAAGGGGCCGTTTCGACGAAGTACCAGCCGGGGAGGGTTGCCTGGACCCGGAAAGTACGCGAATAATGGGTCAGAGGGCAACGTCCGTGCTGGAAACGGAGGCAGTTAGAAGCGGCTCAGTCAATTCGTCTGTTCATGGGGCGGGGCGACGGCGACGGAGGCCGGCGCCACGCATGCAACCGGGAAGGGGTGCTTTGATGCGTTATCTGCTGGCCGTCCTGCTGCCGCCGCTGGCGGTTTTCCAGTGCCGCTCGGGCCGCCAACTGGCCCTCAACCTCCTGCTGACCGCCTGCCTCTGGGTGCCCGGTGTCTTGCATGCCCTGGTGGTGGTGCGCGCGGCGGCCGTCCGCGAACGGACCGACCGGGTGGCCGATGTGGTGCTGGCCCTGGAAGAGCGCCTGGCCCAGGCCCGTCGCCAGCACCGCCCTGCGCGGGCCACGCCGATCGGCCGGTCCAACTACTTCGCCTCCGCCTGATTGGTCGCCGTTCCCGACAACAGCACCCGAGCGAAGGGAGGAGTCCGGAGCGATGCCCAGTGGACGCAAACCAAATCTCGAACGCCGGCGGCATGTTCTGAAACTGCGCGATCGCGGTCTGACCCTTCACGAAATCGCCCTGTGCTTTGGGGTCAGCAAGCAGGCGATCTGGAGCCTGCTCCATAGCCGTGCCCAGCGTCACGCGGCCCGGGCGGTGGCCTGCTGCCGTTGCGGCGCCACGATCCGCTCTCCGGCTGCGTTGCAGCGCGATGAGGCCACGGCCCTCTGTCTGAATTGCCTGCAAGTCCGGCCCGAAGTCTCCTTTGCGCAGCGGCTGCAAGCGCTGCGCCTGGCCGCCGGCCTCAGCCGGGCCGAACTCGCCGGACGCTCCGGCGTGGCCCCGGGGTCGCTGCGAGCTTACGAGGACGGCCAGCGCAGCCCCCGGTATCGCAGTGTTCTTCGTCTGGCCGCCGTCCTCGGCAATGATTTGCTCGATGCCATGCCGGAGTTGGAGGCGAAGGCCCAGTTCTGCGACGCCTGAAAAACCACGGATATCAGCACGGAGCCCGTAGCGTCAGCAAGAGCGCTCGGCCGAAACCCTCGCTGACGCTACGGGTTCTGACGCCTCCATTCGTGCCATCCGTGGTTCTGCCCCGGTTGTGGCACGGTCTCCTGACCGTGCCACTTCGGCTGACCGAAGGTCTCCACTCATCCATCGCGGATTCCGGGAGACCTTCGGTCAGCCGAAGTGGCACGGTCAGGAGACCGCGCCACAACCGCGAGCGTCGGGCTCATTCTTTCCGGCGGCCCTTACTCCTTCCCTCGCCGCAGCCGAAAGGGCTCGCTCTTCACGATCTCGGCCACCAGCACCGAAAACCGGTAATCGTCCTTCGCCAGGGCCGCGTTGATGCGATCGACCGTCGTCCGGTCGTAATACTCTACGCCCCGGCCCAGGGCGTAGGTCATCATTTTCTCGGTCAGGCAGCGGCTAAAGAGTTCCTTTTTCCCTTTCAGGATGCGCTTCAACTCGGCCGGGCCCTGGAATGATTGGCCCCCGGGCAGCGTGCCCGACGGATCAATGGCGAAGCCGTCGTCCTTCGTTCGGAAGGCGCCGATGGCGTTGTAGTTCTCGAAACCGAAGCCGATCGGGTCCATGCGGGCATGGCAGTTGGCGCAGGCGGGATCGGCCCGGTGCTGGGTCATGCGCTGGCGCAGGCTGCCGGTCAGCTGGCGTTTCTTGTCGTCCAGGGGCGGGACATTGGGCGGCGGCGGCGGCGGCGGCGTGCCCAGCAGTTGCTCCAGCACCCAGCGGCCCCGCTTCACCGGCGAGGTGCGCGTCGGGTTCGAGGTCACCGCCAGCACGCTCGCCTGCGTCAAGAGTCCGCCACGCTCCCCGCCCTGGAGCTGGACGCGGACAAATGTTTCGCCGCGAATCCGTCGCCCCGCCGGTTTGTCCGGCTTCTGGCCCCGGCGGTTGCCGTTGGTGTCGGCGATGCCGTAGTGATCGGCCAGGCGCTCGTTGAGGAAGGTGAAATCGGCGTCGATCAGGTCCAGGATGCTGCGGTCCTCGCGCATGACGGCGTCGAAGAACAGCTCGGTTTCCTTCAACATGGCCGACCGAAGCCGATCGTCGAACGACGGGAAGAGGGCCGGGTCGGGGCTGAAATTCCTGAGCGGCCGCAGCTGTAGCCATTGCATGGCGAAATTCTCGACCAGCGCGTTCGCCTTCGGGTCCTTGAGCATGCGGCGGACCTGGGCGTCGAGGTTGGCCGAAAGCTGCTGCTTGGCCGCCAGGGCCGTCAGCTCGTCGTCGGGCATCGTGCTCCACAGGAAGTACGACAGGCGCGAGGCGAGCTGATACTCGTCGATGGGGTGCGGGCCGGCGCTCTCGGGGCGATCGTCCAGCTCCACGCGGAAGAGAAATTTCGGGGACACGAGGACGGCCTCGAGGGCCAGGCGGATACCGGCCTGCCACTTCTCTCCTCCCTTTTCCGTTCTTTCCACAAGCCGGGCCAGGCGCTCCACCTCGTCCTTCGTGGCCGGCCGGCGGTACGCCTTCGAGGCGAAGCGCCTGAGGATTTCGCGCGTCTGCTCGGCATGCGTCGCCTTGGCATCGCAGGCCATGATTCTCTTGTGCGACGCGGGGTAGGTGTCCTTTGGCCCCTCCAGCTCGAAGCGGCGAACCCCAACGCTACGCCGTTTCTTGGCCACGGGATGGGGTTTGTACCAGGAGGCCGATTCGGGCGGCGGCGAGGCGTTGAGCAGCATCACCTCCGTCCGCACCGCGCCGGCCTTGAGGGTGACATGGGCGTCGTAAGTAGCCGACATCCGCGCATCGCCGCGTTTCACTTCATGGCGGGCGACTTCCTTGCCGTCGATGATAAGGGCGATCTTCGGGCGCTTCGTCGTCGGCAGCCTGCCCGTAGGCTCGCACGCGGAAGATGTATTCGCCGGGCATGGTGATGTTGTAAGGAAAGTTGAGCGCGTCCTTGCTCTCCGTCAGCGTGCGCACCTGGGGCTCGCGTTCCCGGCCGCGCGGCTGCAGGAAGACGGCGGCGGCCGGACGCTGCGGCGGCTTGGGCGCCTCCAGCAGGATCGCCCGCTGCACAATGCCCTCCGCCGCCGCCAGGTAACGCTCCATCAGCACCGGCGATAGTGACAGCACATCGCCGATGTTATCGAAGCCATAGCCCACGTCGTCGGAGGGGAAATCGTCGGCCGGCTGGAAATCGACACCCACCAGGTCGCGAATGGTGTTGTTGTACTCGGTCCGATTGAGCCGGCGGATGGTGACGCGCCCGGGGTCGCGCTTCCCGCTCCGTTCCGCTCGCTCGAAGATCCCGTTGACGCCCTTGATGAACGCGGTGATGTCGGCCCCCGCCGGGCGCGGCCGCGACTCCGGCGGCATCTCCCCCGTCTGCACCATCTTGATCACCGCCTGCCACACGGTCCGATTCTTGAGGACCGACGACTCATCGCCATAGGCCGTCAGAATCAGGTCGGCCTTCTTTTTCTCCGCGTTGTGGCAGCCGCCGCAGTGCTTCTTGACGAACGGCAGCACATCCCGGGCGAACTCCCCGGCGGGAGCCGGTTCGGCCGCGGTGAGCCTCGGCGCCAGCGCGCCGAGGAAAAACAGCAGAAAAAGGGAACCTCGACGCATGGTGGCCTGCCAAGGATTGAGCGCTGGGGTGGGATGGCGATCGTTCGCGGCCCAGAGGGCCGCCCGGCGGGCATGCCGCCATTATAGTGGAGCGGAGAGCGATGTGCAGGGCGAGCTAGTGCAATGTCAATGCAAGGATTTAGGATTCAGGTGGGTGGCACGCTCTGAGGTACTCCGAAGGGCGTGCTTGACTGTCAGCACGCCCTTCGGAGTACCTCAGAGCGTGCCACCCAACAGCGCCGGTCAACGGCTCCTGTCATGGTCTCGCCCGTGCCGCGAGCCGCGTCAGGGCGGCCCGGGCTTCCTCGGTGAGCCGGGCCCCCGGCGCCCCGGACGCCAGTTTCTCCAGCGCCTGCGCGCATCCGCAGTCCCGGCCTGTTCCAGCACCAGCAGCGCCCGCGAGGCCAAGGCCCGGCTGGTTGGGGCGGCCACGGTCCGGTCCAGCTCGGCCAGCACGTCGGTCAGGCGCCGGCGGACCTCGGCCGAGGTGGACCGTTTGCGTTCGCGGTGCAGGTCTTCCTCGATCGACTCGCCCGCCTTCTTCAGCTCCGCCGTCGCGTTCTCGCGGACATCGAAGGAGTCGTCATCCAGTTCGGCGAAGAGGCGAGCCAGTTTCTTGGCATCCAGCGGCGGGACGGGGTGGATGTGCTGGACGATCAAAGGCAGGGCCTGCTTTGGAACAGCAGCTAACGTCCAGGCGGCGGCATAAGCCCGGCCGGCATCCGGACCACCCAGGTCGGCCCAGAGCTTGTCCAGCGCCTCCGCGGTCGGTTGGGTCGGCGCCTGCAAGTCCCGGGATCGGGAGCTGTCCCACACAAACGCGAGGCCGTCCTCGCCGGCCGAAGCCAGGCGGGTGCCATCGGGAGCGAACGACAGCGCTGTGACGGCGCGGAGGTGGCCGGTGAAGCGTCGTCTCTCCTTGCCCGTGGCCAGGTCCCACAGCCGGACTGTGCGGTCGCCGCTCCCGGTGGCGATGGTGCGCCATCCGGACTAAAGGCCAGGGCGGTGATCGGTTCCTCGTGGCCTTCGAACGAGGCGATGGCCTGATTCGTCATGACCTCCCAGAGCCGGAGCAGGTTGCCGTTGCCGCGTGCCGCCAGCAAGTGACCGTCCGGCGAAAACGCCAGGCAGTTGTTGCCCATCGCCCCACCATCCCAGTGCCGCAGGAGTTGCTGAGTTCCCGTGTCCCACAGGCGGATTTGCTGGTCGGCGTGCGCGGTCGCCAGGATGCGGGCATCCGGGGCCAGCGCGTAGCAGAGCGGGCCCTGCCCCTCCGCCTCAAGGTTCAGGGTGCGCACCTGTTTGCCGCTCACCGTGTCCCAGACGCCTATTGCCGAGAGGGACGCCGGCGCGCAGACCAGGCGACTGTCCGACAGAAAGGCCGCCCGCTGCCGGAACCAGTTGTCGGCAAGCCGGTCCTTCGAGACCGTGATGTGGCGCTGGAGCTCGCCGGCCCTGCCGTCCCAGATCACCACGTCCCCCTGGCCATCCTCGCGGATGGTGCTCACTGCGAGCTGTTTGCCATCCGGCGAGAAGGCGAATCCCGAGGCAGCTCCCACCCGAGCGCGGTGCAGCTCCTTTCCTGTGCCCGGGTCGAGGAACAGCAAGAAGACGCCGCCGTCGGGCAGGGCCAGCGTCTTGCCGTCGGGGCTGAAGGCCACGGCCCGGATGGGTCCGCTGGGCCGCTGCTGAGACACCAGTTCCTTGCCGGTCAGGGCGTCGCTCAGGCCGATGACGCCGTTGGCTCCGCCCACGGCCACGCGCGTGCCATCCGCCGAAAGCGTTACCGACACCAGGTCGGCCTGCGGACCGTGCTGGCGTGCCTGCTCCTTGCCGGTGGCGAGTTCCCAGCGCGCCACCGTGGCGTCCTTGCCGGCCGAGGTCACGATCTTGCCATCGGTGGAGAACGCGACCGCCAGGACGGCGCCGGCATGGGCCTTGATGCTTCTTAGCTCGGTGCCCGAGGCGACATGCCAGAGGCGCACTGTCTCGTCCTTGCCGCCGGAGGCCAGCAGCTTGCCGTCCGGCGCGAAGACGAGGGCGAGGATCAGGTCGTCATGGCCCGCCAGCTTGCGCAGGAACTTGCCGCTGGCCGCATCCCAGAGGCGGACCAGGTTATCGTCGCCGCCCGAGGCCAGGATCGTGCCGTCCGGCGAAAAGGCGACGGCGTTGATGCCGCTGTCGTGCCCTTCCAGCTTGAAGCGTTCGCGGCCCGTTTCCAGGTCCCAGACGCGGACGACATAGTCGCTGCCGGCCGAGGCCAGGGTCTTGCCGTCGGGAGCGAACGCAACGGTCAGGACGCTGCCGGTGTGCTCGTCGAGTCGCCGCACTTCCTTGCAGGTCTTCACATCCCAGAGGCGGACCGTCTTGTCGTCTCCGCCGGAGGCCAGGCGCTTGCCGTCCTTCGAGAAGGCGAGAGCGCGGACCGCATTCGTATGGCCGCCGAGGCGGCGGCGCTCGCGGCCGGTTTCGGTCTGCCACAGGTAAATGTCGCGATCGTAGCCGCCGGAGGCGACCGTCTTGCCGTCGGGGGCGAAGGCGACCGCGCCGATGGCGTCGCCCTGCCGCAGCCGAATGGAGCCCCAGCGGGCGACGGCTCCGGCGGGAAGCGGATCGCCGAGCAGATCGGTCGCGGGCGCTGCGGCCTGGGCCAAACCGGTGGCCACAAGCAGGAGGAACAACGAACGTCCGTGCGCTGGGATCATGGGGAACCTCCTCGACGCCGCTGTGTCGCCGTCCGCCTGGCACCGCCCCGCCGCTGGCATCATATCCGCCATCCCCCGGGCCGTGCCACAGTTTACTCTTGTTCGCCCGAGCCGTCCCCGGCTACCATTGCAACAGCGCCGCTCCTCAACCGTGTGTCCTCTCTCCCTCAGCGGTTCCGGCGCCCTCAATCGTCCCCGCTCGTCAGGAGGCAGACGTGAAGCGCATCTCCACCTGCATCGTCCTCGCCTTGTTCCTCGCCGCTGGCTTGACCGCCTTGGCCGCCGATCCGCCCGCCAAGCCGGCGACCAAGGAGCAGATTGCGGAGTGGGTCAAGGGGCTGGGCAGCGATTCGTTCGAGGAGCGCGAGAAGGCGTCAAAAGCACTCTGGAAAGCGGGTCAAGCGGCCGAGCCCGCCCTGCGCCAGGTGCTGAAGGACGGCGATGCCGAGGCGGTCCGCCGGGCCCGGGAAATCCTCGACAAGTTCGATGCCGGCCTTTACCCCGATACGCCGGAGGCGGTGACCCGCCTCATCGACGAGTACCGCTCCGGCACGCCAGAAGCCCGGGCGGCGGCCATCCCGAAGCTGCTCGACCAGGGCGGCCCCGGCTACGCGGCCCTGATGCGGCTGGCGGCGCAGGAAAAGGACGGCATGGCCAAGGCGCTGATCTGGCAGCTGCTGGCCGCCGACATGCCGCGCCTCGCCGCCGCCCTCCTCGCCGACGGCCAGGACGCCCGGCTGCAAGAAATCCTCGAACAGGGACTGAGCGGCGAGGGGGACGCGCCGATCACCAACTACGCCGCCTATCTGCTGGTGCGCGGCAAGCTGGACGACAAGCTCCGGGATTTGCAAAAGAAGGCGGGTGCCAACCCAGACAAGCACACGGCCCTGACGCTGGCCTATCTCTGCCGCGCCAACGGCGACCTGGCCGGGGCACGCCGTTATGCCGAGAAGGCGGACAATGCGAATCTCTTTCGGACCATTCTGATCGAACAGGAGGACTGGCGGGCGTTGCTCAAGCAACTCGACAGCGCGCCAGCCGCCGCCCCGCCCGGCTTCCTGGCGCCGCCGGTCGAGAAGCCCAACGGCCTGCGCCTGGCGTGCCTGCGCCTGGCCGGTGACCGCGACGGCTTCGAGGCGCTGCTGCGCAAGCTGCCCAACGAGCCGGCCGGCGGCGTCGATCTGTCGGCCTTCCTCCTGAATGGCCGGCCTGACGAAGGCCTGGGCTGGCTCGCCAAACAGAACGACCCTGCGGCCGCGGCCGAACTTCTCGGCGCCCGCGGCCGCTACCGTGATGCGCTGGATGCCGCGGACCGGCCGGCGCCAGCGGACAAGCTTGTAAGCCCGTGGGCTGGGGGGCTGTTTAAGGCAGGGCTGCTGGCCCGGCTTGGAGAGCGGAAAAAGGCACGCGAAATCTTCGACAAAGTGGTCGCCGACACCAAGCCCGAGCAGAACAATCGCGCGCTCCAGACCGTCATGATTGCCGAGTACAACGCCGGCATGGCGGAAGAGGCGTTCACGCGCGCGGCCGCGCTGCTGGAGAAGGCGGAAGACAAAAGCGATCTCGGTATTGTCAATTGGCTCTTTCAGCCGGCGACCACTGACCCGGGTGTCACTCCGTGGTGGAAGTTCCTACGGCGCAAGTATCCCAAGGACGATGTGGCGGCGACCCTGAAACGGCTTCGCGATTTCCTGGGCCGCAAGGTGCCCGCCGCGGACGTGACGGCCCTGTGCAAGGCGATGGCCGACGATGCCGCCGGCCTCAAGCCCGAGGAGCGGTCCCCAGCCCTGCACGCCCTGGCCGAAGCCTGCCGGACCCTGAGCCGCGACGACCTGGAAGAGAACTACCTGCAGAAATGGGCTGCCGCGGGCGGCGGGTCCACAGCCTGGCTGCGCCTGGGTGACCTGTCCGCGGAGAAGAAGCGCTGGAAGGAAGCGGCCGAGCGCTACAAGACGGCCTGGCAAAAGGACCGCAGCGCTGCCCTGCCGCTCTACCTGCACGGTCATGCCCTGGTCCAGGCGGGCGAGGAGAAGGAAGGCCGCCGCTGGATGGAGGTGGCGCAGGTGCTGCCCCTGGGTAGCGACGAGAAGCGGGTCGCCCTGGCCGCGGGTCTCGATGAACGAGGCTTCGATACGGCGGCGGCACAGGAATGGGAACGCCTCCGCCGCCTCACGGACTTCGCTACGGACTTCGGGATCGCTGCCCGGTCGCTGGCCGAGAAGGCGCTCTACGCCAAGGACTACCTCAAGGCTGCCACGTACTTCCGGCGCGAAGGCCTGCATTACCTGCTCGGGCAGTATGTGGAGGACGTGGAGGGGCACCTTTGGCTGGCCATCGCCGAGCACCGCTGCCGGGCCTGTGCCTTCGCCGTCGCCGGCCGCCTCGACGACATGAACAAGGAGGTCGAGGCCGTCCTTACGATGCAGCCGGGCAACATCGAGTTGGGGATCGACCTGGTCAACGAGCTGACCAAGCGCGGCAAGAAGAAGGAGGCCGACGCTCTCTTTGCTCGCATTTATGCCGTGCAGGACGGCCTGTGCAAGGAGTATCCCAAGAGCGGCTGGTCGCACAACAACACGGCCTGGCTGGCGGTCCGCTGCCGCCGCGACCTGGATGCGGCCCTGGCCCACGCTCGCCAGGGGGTCGAGCTGGAGCCGGACAACTCTGGCCACCTCGACACGCTGGCCGAGGTCCACTTCCAGCGCGGCGACAAGGTCAAGGCCATCGAGTTGATGAAGAAGTGCATCGCCATGCCAGCCACGCTACGTCTACTTCCACCGGCAGCTGAAGCGGATGCAAGCCGGCGACCCCGCCATCGACGTGCCGCCGGAGCCAACGCCGGGGTCATACGTGCGGTCGCTGGTGGCCGCTCAGTAAGCTTCGCTGTGGATCGGCCGTGGCCATGACCGCACCTGTCGAGGCTCCCGTCGGCCGTCTGGCCCCGTCGCCCACCGGTTGGGTGGCACGCCCTGAGGTACTCCGAAGGGCGTGCTGACAGCATGCACGCCCTTCGGAGTACCTCAGGGCGTGCCACCCAGGACTCGGAAGTTGACCAGGTTGTTCTTTCGCAGACGCTTAGTTTCGCTGTGGATCGGCCGTGGCCATGACCGCACCTGTCGAGGCTCCCGTCGGCCGTCTGGCCCCGTCGCCCACCGGGGCGCAGCATGTCGGCAATGCCCGCACCTATCTGATCGCCTGGCTGTCGGCCCGCTCTCAGGGCGGGCGCGTGGTGCTGCGCCTGGAGGACATCGACTCGCCGCGGATCAAGCCCGGGGCCGCCGAGCAGGCCCTGGACGACCTGCGCTGGCTCGGGCTGGACTGGGACGGCGAGCCGCTGGTGCAATCGCCACGCCTCCCCATTTATCAGGCAGCGCTGCGTCGTCTGCAAGAACAGGACCTGGTTTATCCGTGTACCTGCTCGCGGACCGACATCGAACGCTCGGCCAGCGCTCCCCATGCCGACCACGAGGCTCCGGTGTATCCGGGGACCTGTGCCGGCCGTCGCGCGGCCGATGCGGCCGGCCTGGGTGACCAGCCCGTGGCCTGGCGCTTCCGTGTCGGCTCAGCACCGTCGTTTGTGGATCGCTATCGTGGACTTATTCGGATCGACCTGCGGCACGTGGGCGGCGATTTCGTCGTCTGGAAGTCAGCCGGGACGCCGGCCTATCAACTGGCCGTGGTGGTGGACGATGCCGCCCAGGGAGTAACCGAAGTCATTCGGGGCGACGACCTGATCCCCTCCACGCCGCGGCAACTGTTGCTGTACGCGGCCCTTGGGCTGCCCGGGCCGGCCTTCGCTCATGTGCCACTGGTGATCGGTCCAGACGGCCGGCGGCTGGCGAAGCGGCACGGAGACACCCGGCTGGCGACACTGCGCGAGGCCGGGGTGCCGCCGGAGGCGCTGCTCGGCCTGCTCGCCTGGTCGTGCGGATGGCTGGAGCAGCCCGAACCAGTGGCATCACGCGACCTGCTGCCGCGCTTCCGGCTTGAAACGATCCCGCCGCAGCCGTTTGTCTTGACTTCGGAAATGGTGCGGATGATTGGCTACCCGGTGGCGGGTGGCACGCTCTGAGGTACTCCGAAGGGCGTGCTGCACTGGGTGGCACGCCCTTCGGAGTACCTCAGAACGTGCCACCCAAGGCCCACCGCACCTCGTTGTGGCACGGTCTCCTGACCGTGCCACTTCGGCTGACCGGAGGTCTCCACGCATTCACCGCGGATTCCGGCAGACCTTCGGTCAGGCCAGGTGGCACGGTCAGGAGACCGTGCCACAACGGCGGGCTACACGGTGCCGGGTGGCACGCTCTGAGGTACTCCGAAGGGCGTGCATTCAGTGCAGCACGCCCTTCGGAGTACCTCAGAGCGTGCCACCCGGCATCCGCTCATTTTGGCTTTTCCACCACCACGTCAATCGCCGAGAAGTGTTCGTGATCGCTGTCGGTGTTGACGGTCTCGACTCGGAGCAGGTAGCGCACCGGCTCGTCGATGTGGAAGAGGACGCGCAAGCCGACGCGGCACTGCGGCTTGAAGTTCAGCTTGAATTTGCCATCCAGGACCGTCCCCTTGCCCAGGGCCGGCACCGTCTTCTGGCCGACCTTGTCTTCGCGGACCAGGAAGTAACGAACCGTCACGTCCTTCTTGACCCCGTGCGGATAGGTATTGGTCAGGAAATACTGCATGGCCAACGTCTCGCCGGCCTTGACCCGGGCCACCGGCCTCTTGTTGTGGCCGCCCTCCGGCGGATCGGTGTCCATCGCGGCACTAACCGCCTCGCCCTCGGCCCCGGTCTCGGGATCCAGGGGGATGACGCGCAGGTCGATCCGGGCGTGCTCGGCCCGCGCCGCCGCCGGTAACAGGCCCAGGGTCAGAAAGGCTGCGAGGCAGAGGATGGGTTTCACGGGTCTTTCTCCAGCGGGCGGCTCTCCGTTCGCTCAGCGAACCTGCACATCCAGGGCGGCGAAATACTCACGACCAGCCAGACCCTCAGCGGCGCCGATCGTTTCCAGACGAATGAGGTAGCACCCCGCTTTGTCAAGGGTAAAGTTCATTTCTCCCTCGCATTTGTCCTTGGGAGCGAAATCCATGCTGAGGGCACTCTCCGCGGCCACGCCCTTCCCCAGCTTGGGGACGTCCGGCTGGCCGGCCTTCTCCTCCTTGACCGCGAAGAAGTGGACCGTCACGTCCTTGTACTGGACCTTCGGGTCGGCGTTGCTGAGTTTCCACTTGACCGTGATCCGCTGGCCAGCCTTGATCTCCAGGATTTCGCGCTCCTTCGCCTTGGTCCCCAGGCCGGTGGCCATCGCGTGAACGGTCTTGCTGGCCTTGCCCGCGTGGGCTTCCAGGTCGATGGCAAACCCCTCGTCGGCCCGTGCCGCGCCGGCGATCAGAAGCCCGCCGATAATGCCCAGGATGCTGGCCATGCGACACCATGCGGACCACCTTTGCCGACAGGGGAGAGGACAGTCAGCCGTCAGGGTGACGGCCGTCTCGATGCATCATGGTGCCTGGCGCCGCGGGGTGCAAGCGCAAAACGCGCTGGATATGGGAGTGGGTTGGTTCTGTCTGCTGGGGGGAAACTGCGGACGACGGTCGCCGCGCCGGGGTGGAGGCGCTCACGCTCTCTAAGAAGTGGCGACCGCCGTAGGCATCGAATGGCCGGTGCGCGGCGCCGGCAGCAGCGATTCGGCCTCACGCACTTCAACGTCGCGGAAATGCAGCCCCACCTCCCACCCGTTGCTGAACAGGATGGACTGTCGCCAGGTCGCCGGATTACCAGGGACGCGCTCGATCTCGTCGTACTGCCAATCGACCGCGGCGCCGGTGCTGCGGTAATCGGTGGGGAGGGCCTCGCGATCAATCACCGGGTCATCCACCAGGTCATAGCTAAACGTCAGCAGGGAGTAAGGCGGTGTGTCGAGCTGGAGCATGATAACGAAGGAATGGCGTTCCCGTCCCATGCCGCGGATCACCGCATCGTGCAGGTAATAGCTATCGTCGATTCTGCGCAACCCCGGGGGGAAGTCGGGACGAAGCGTGTCCAGATAGGCGACGTAGCGTTCGCCGGCTTCTTCCCAGCCGGCCTCGCCCGCATCCCACGTCGCAGGATCTTCAGAGCCGTATCTCACAACACGCTCGGGCGTGAAATACTTCATGGTGTTCTCCTCGTCTTTCGCCTAGCGAGTTCGTAAAATGTGTGACCTTTGGGTGCTCGAGAAGACTGGTGGTAATGGGGCAAGGCCAGCGGCCCCGCGCGAGGTTCCGGGGGTTGCGCACGAGTTCGAGGCCCGACCGCCGCCTCGACCCGACCGGCCAGGAGGCGGTTGTCGTCTTCGTTCCCGCCACACACGACGACATCCTTCCCAGCCCTCCGCCGCGCGACCGCGTCGGGAAAGTTAAGTTCGGCTCCGCGTAAGACGCCACCGGAGCGCCCCGGCGCAAGCTCGGCCTCGTGGATCGTCGGTGGCGGCACCGGCGGCGGCGATAAACTCGCAGAGCCTGGGTCGTTGCTCATCCCTCCTCCATGTTCCCGCACATTATATCACGCCGTTTGACCCGGCTCCCCCAGGAAATGCAAGCGGGCCGACGACCGCCTGACTCCTCAGGCTCGCGCCGGCCCGCTCGCTCTTCAAATGCGCGTCATTTCGCTACCGTCGTCTTCCCCGGCACCGTGAATACCACATCCCCCGACCCCGTGTTCCCCGCCGCGTCCTTTACCTTCAGCACCAGGACATAGGTGCCCGGCTTCAGCCCGTCCGTCTTGAACTTGAACGACTCCTGCTTGCTGTCGAAGACCCCGTCGGTCGGGAAGACGTTTTGCCACTTCTTGCCGTTGACCGCGAACGAGGCCGCGGTGAGCCGGACCAGCGGATCGCTGGCTGTCGCCTCGATCACGGCCTGGTCGCCGTCGATGCTGGCCACCTTGACCGCCACCTCCGGCGGCGTGTGCGAGACGATGAACGATTCGCTGGTCCGCTCACCGGTCAGGGCGTCCTCGGCGGCGTTATCGCGGCGGTCGCTGGCCACCACCTTCAGGCGGTAGGTGCCCGACGGAGTGGTTGTTGTGTCCCACTCCAGCTCCTTTTTCTCGTAATCTTCCTCCAGCAGCACCCAGTTCTTCCAGCCGTCCTTGCGCACGTAGACGTTGAAGGTGACCTCATCCTCGTTGGCGTCGGTGGCGTTCCATTTGAGATGGAGTTTCTTGGGATTCTCCAGGGTGACGGCGTCAAGGTTGGGCACCTCCAGCGCGGTGACCTCCGGGGCCTGGTTGGTGTTGACGTAGCGGAGGGTCAAGTCGCGCAGAGTCGGCGTCGCGGTCGGGCTGGTGCTGGCCAGGGTCGCCCGGTACTGGAGGAAGCGGGCCGCCGGGGCGGCGATCGTCGCCTGGCGGGCGTCGGCTTGCTCCGGCGACCAGTCGCTCCAGGTTTCGTCGGGCTCGGCGACGTTGCCGCTGCGCACCGCCAGGGTCAGCGTCGTGCCCGCGGGCATGTCGGCCTGCCAGCGCACGGCGCCCCACTTGCTGATGAGCTTCGCGTCCAGCACCTCGGAGGTCACCGTGCCCTTGGCGACGAAGCGGTCTTCGACGACGTACAGCTTGCCGGGGTCGCCGGTGCCGACGACGAGGCCGCCGTCCTTGCGGCGGCAGAGCGACAGGACCTGGCCGTGGTCCAGGCGAGCAATCTCGCTGCGTTCGCGCGTCGCCTCGTCGATCTCGAAGAGCTGCCCACCCAGACCGGTGCCGACAAACAGCCGTTCGCCGTGCTTGAGCAGGCTGAGCACCAGGGTGCGCTCGCGGAATACCTCGCGCACGGTGCCGTCCGGGGTGATGCGGAAGACCGAATTCTCGCCCGAGGCCGGGGCGCTCGGGGCTGAGGCGGGCGTTCCCTTCGGGCTCTCCCCGTTGTCCGACAAGGAGGACGAGCCGACACTGGCGTCGGTGGCGTTACTTGTCTTGACCTTGTCCGGCTTTTCGCCCGAGGCCGACACGCCGGACGACCCGCCGGTGGACCCGGATGAGCCGCTGGCGCTGACGGAGCTGCCCGAGCCGGTGCGACGGCGCGAGGTCGGCGACGAGGTCCCGGCGTAGACCGCGCCATCCGCCTCCAGCAGGCTACGCACCTCGGCCTGCGGCGTGCTGAAGATCACGAACCCCTTGCCCTTGGAATCGATGCGATAAACCAGACCCGCCTTGTCGCTGCCGGCGTAGAGTGTGCCGTCGGCAGTCCGGGCCAGGCAAAGGATGTGGTCCTGCTTCGTTTGATAGAAGACGGTCGCCTTGCCCTCCGGCGTGATGCGGTAGATGGCCCCCTTGGGCCCCGTGGCCGCATAAACGTCGCCCGCCTTGCCGTCGACCACCAGGGACCAGACGTAAAGCCCATCGCCCTTGTAGAGGACCTTCGATTTGCCGTCCGTCTCGATACGGACGATGTGGCCGTTGGGCCCCGTCCCGGCGTAGACCGAGCCGTCCGGCCCCGGGGCCAGACAGAGGACCTGGCTATCTTCCGCGGTGTACAGGACCGTGGCCTTGCCGTCCGGCGTCACCTTGAAGACCTTACCGTCATCGCCGCTGGCCACGATGAGGTTGCCGTCGTGATCTTCGAGCACGGCCCAGATGTGGGCAGCGTCGAGAGACGCCAGCGGCTTCAGGTGCCGGGCCAGGTGCACGCTCCCCTCGCTGCTGACGACCGTCCCCTTGAACTGGGCCCGTTCGTAGCTGGACGGCGTGCCGTGGTGCCAGACCTTAACCTTGGCGGCCAGGACCACGGCGGGAACGCTCAGAGCAATAATCACCGCAAGAGCGGGGAAGGTTCGGAACATGGTGGCAGTCCTCGGCGTTGAGGGGATGTTTAGCCGCCGCCCAGCGGGCGGCGCGCGCGTTCGAGAGCGCGCCGCCCGCTGGGCGGCGGCTAAACGGCGGTTACGGCGTCTCCGTCGTCTTCTTGTGCTTCGCCACGGTGAACTTGACCGTCTCCGAGCCCTGTACCACCCAGTCGGTGGCGTGGCGGGCGACCAGGGCGCCGCCCAGGGTCTGGGCGCCGCCGCGGCGGCTCTGGCCCAAGATCGCGACCATGCTCGGCGGCAGGTTGGGCAGCGGCTTGCCATCCAGGGCCACCCCCGCCGCGCCCACCGGCACGCGCAGCACCAAGTTGGTCCGCCGGGCGTCCGTCTGCATCTTCAGCCCCGCGAACACCTGGTCCACGTTCTGCGGGTTGTACAGCGTCGGATTGTCGCGCACCTGCAGGCGGGCGTTGGTCACGTCGTCGCAGACCTGGGCGGTATACGATCCCTCCGGCAAGTCGGCAGGCAACTTCAGACTGACCGGCACGCGCTGGCGCTGCCCCTTGAAGGGCCGCAGGTACGCCGTCGCCTTCACCGTCTCGCCGGGAGCGTAGGTGTCGGCGTCCAACTCGACCGCCTCGATGTCGGCGCTGATCCGGCCCGGGCGAAGCACGGTGTCGCACTCGATCCGGGTCAGGCGCACCGGCTTGTACGAGTTGTAGGTCAGCTGCTGGATGATGCTGCCGATGGGGCTGTACAGTGCCGACGGCGCCCGCATTCCAGAGTAACTCGATCCGGAAAAGGTGTCCTGAACGACCACCGGATCCCGTCCCTCGATTTCGATGCGGCAGGTCATGTCCGCGGTCAGTTCCTCCGGAAGGTCGCCTTCCATGTCCACCGAATTGGTGAGGGCGGTGAAGACGAAGCTGGCCAGCATGGTCCGCTGGCGGGCCACCTCGACGTGAAACGTCTTGCCCTCACCCTCCATGCCGTTCTTGACGGTCATCTTCACAGGGAGCATGTCGGGCTTGCGGCCGACCCAGCCGGCGATGCAGGTGCTGACATCGGCATTGATGACGCCGACGGCCTTCAACGGCGAGCCCATCTTGAAGCTCACCGTCTGCCGGGGATAGATGGTGTGGATGTAGCCGGTCATGGCGGGGAATTCGCAGCTGCCGAAGCTCATGAAGGGATGCCCCCAGCCGTAAATCCGGTTCCCCTCGATGTGGGTGACCGTGCCGAGGCCGGACAGGTCAAAGTCGCCGGTGATCATGGCGATGGCGAGCGGTCCGCCCGGCTCCAGGACGGCATTTTTCTCCTCGTCGGCGATACGGGCCGTGGTGGCGCCGCCCTGCATGGGCAGCATGCCGAACCCCTTAACGCGGTCGCGCAGAAGGGACAGGGCATGCGGCGTGAAGCCGGTGGCCGCCAGCGGCGTTTGCAGCGGCACCAGGAACAGGCCGTCCTCGTCTTTCGGGGTGGCCGGCAGCTCGAACGACTGCGGAATGGTGACGGCATCGAACGACTTGCCGCCCACACGGACCGGTGTCTTGAGGCCGACGCGGGTGGCCTTGGTCTGCTCCGCCAGGTCGCGGCGCTCGAACGCCTCGACATAGCTGTGCATCTGGGCGAACGGCGTGACGCCGGCGATGGGTTCCTTGCCGTAAGGCCAGGCGAAAGCGACGGCACCCATGAGCTTGCCGTCAATGTAAATCGGGCTGCCGCTCATGCCGGCGATGACGCCGGTGCGGTCGAGGTTGAGGCCCGACAGGCGGCACAGCACCATGTCGCGCCCGGGGCTGGTGTTCTTCATCACGCCGAGGACTTCAGCCTGGAAGGTCTCGACCTTGGTGCCTTTCATGACGGTGCGGCCGACGCCCTTCATGCCGGTGCGCAGGTCGTCCACGTTCCAGTAGGCATCGGGTTTCATGGCGGCCCGTGCGGGGCCATCGGTCGGCAGGGTGCCGAGAAGGGCAATCAGGGCCGCGCCGACGCTGGCGAGGCAGGTGGTGGCTTTCATTGCCACGCCTCCAAACAGAGGTGGGAGGGAAGTTCCAGGCGCGGTCCCTCCATTGACCGCGTCAGTCCCTTCCCCGCGGGGGTCCGTCTGACCCGGGGGGAGGACCAGCAGAGGACGTTGGCCCCAATGAGGAGAGCGTTCCTGGGGCGCATCAAAGGGGACGGGAGGCAGGGGAGAGCCAGCCTGCCGCGTGCAAGGCGGGGAGTTTACAAGGGACCGCACAATCCGGGCAAGCCCAATCCCGCGCCGGCCGGGCCATAAAACCAGCCCAGCTCATACACAACAATTGATAAACATTCTTTGCTCGCTAACCAATTCTACGCGCATTATCGAAGGAAGTACAGGAGGCTTGCGGGCATTTGCGGATCGGTCAAGCGGCGGGACTTCTTGTCCCCTCGCCCCGGTACTCCGGGGCGAGGGGTTGGGGGTGAGGGGTTCTGGCCTGGCGAGATTCCGCCCCCTCACCCCCAACCCCTCTCCCCCGAGTACGGGGGAGAGGGGAGTTTATCATCTCCGGTTCGGCTTATTTCTTCCCCGGCGTCGTGTAGCTCAGCGCCAGCAGCGCGAAGGCCGTGGCCAGGTCCGGATTGCCCTCGCCATACTGGTCGCGCTTCTCGTTGACCCAGCTGCCGTCGGGCCGTTGGCGGCTCTTGACCTCCGCAAACAGCTCGCGCCGCCAGTCGTGCTTTGCCCCCTTGTCGTCCGTGAAGCGATCGTCGCCCCAGGCGGTCAGCGCCTTGGCAAAGGTGTGGTAGTAGTAGTACAGCCCGGAGGAGCCCATGCCGGGGTTCTCTTTCAGGGTGTAATGACGGCGGATCCAGTTGATGGCTCCCTTGACGCGCGGGTCGTCCTTGCCGACGCCGGCGTAGAGGAAGCTCTTGAGGCCGGCGTAGGTCATGCCGCCCAGCGATCGCAGTCCGCCGTCGGGCGTCTGGTGCGGCTTGTCGTCCGGGTCGGGACGGTAGGTCAGGCCGCCCTTGTCGTCTTCGGTCGTTTTCTTGGCGAACGGCTGGTCGTTGGTCTCGCCCGGCAGGTTCTGGCAACGGCTGATGAACTTGACGGCTCGCTGCACCGCCGGATCGTCCTTCGGCACCCCCGCCGCCAGCAGTGCATCCAGGAAGAGCTGCGTGTTGGACAGGTCGGGGCGATCCTTGGCCCCGTTGCCGTAGCCGACGCCGCCGTATTTCACGTCCCCCTCGTCGCTGTCATACTGGAGGCGCTTCAAAAACTTGCTGGCATTCTTGATGATGGTGTCGTACTTGCCGCCCTGGTTGGCCTCGCTGAGCGTCATCAGCGCGACGCTGGTGACGTAGTTGGCCAGTCCCTTTTCGTAGATGCCGCCGTCCTTCTTCACCTGCCCTTCGAGGTATTTCAGGGCGTTGGCCACCATCGGATCATCCGGGCTGGCGCCGTTGCGCAGCAGGGCGGCCACCACCAGGGCGGTGATGCCGGGCCCCTGTCCCGGGACCTTGCCCGAGAAGCTGCCGTCGGTCCCCTGGCGAGTCTTCAGGAAGGCGACGCCCTTCGCAACGACCGGCTTGAGGTCGGCAGCGGAGGCGCCCACCTGTTCGGCCGCCCGCGCCGGTATGGCGGAGACGCTCACCGCCAGGATGACCAGGATGGCACGTTGCAGATGAGCATTCATCGGGGGTTCCTTTGCAGCAGGGGATGGGACGGGCGATTCTGCTCTCTTCTACTCTAACCGGTGGCGGAGCGGAGAGCCATGCTTCGAGCGGACGGCGTCCTGTCTTACCGTGGCCGGGCCACGGTGCCGTTGGGACGAAGTTGCTGAAGATAGGAACGGAAGTCCTTTTCCACCAGCGGCAAGTCGGCCGCCTTCTGGCCGAGCAGGGTCGTAAATGCTGCCACCGGATCATCCTTGTCGTGGGTCGCCCGGCAATAGGCGTCGAGCTCCTTGGTATTCAGCACCTTCTTCTCGAAGGCCACGTAGGATGCCAGCGCCCAGGCCGTCAGGTAATGGCGATCCGAGGTCTCGCGTTCGGTGGCGTGGGCCACCAGGAATTGCTTGGGGCCGGAACGGAGCAGGTCCTTGAGCGGCACCAGGTCGTTGGCCGCCAGGGCCGCCTTGGCGCGCTTCAAGCGTTCCGGATCGGCATGGCCAATGCGGACTTCGTCCCCCTCGAAAAGCGCCGTCTCGAAGATCTGGGCCAGCCCCTCGTTGAGCCAGCGCGGCATTTCGTCGCGGTCCGGGCTGTAGACGAAGTTGGCCAGGTAGGCGTGGAAGCTTTCGTGGTACAGCCGCCGGGTCAGGGCTCGTGTCGCCTCGTCGAACAGCTTGTCGTTGCCGGCCTCGGCCGCCTTGAGCTG
This sequence comes from uncultured Planctomycetota bacterium, assembly GCA_963827935.1. Classification (GTDB taxonomy): domain Bacteria; phylum Planctomycetota; class Planctomycetia; order Gemmatales; family Gemmataceae; genus DATFNV01. The sequence goes on from CAWHCN010000017.1 coordinate 316,573, forward strand.
CTTGCGGGCATCGTCCAGGGGCGCATCAGGTCACGCGGGATCTTGCCCTTATAGATCTTCTTGAGGTCGGCCTCGCGCCGATCCAGTTCGGCCGCCGTCCGCTGGTTCTCCTTGCGGGCCTGCTCCAACTGCACCCCCAGCCGCTCCAGGTCGCTGCCGCACACGATCTGGTTGCGGGCCTGGTCGTAGAAGGCCGGGTTGAACAGGCTGATGCCACGCTCCTTCAGCAGGGCCAGGTAGTCGGCCTGCGTCCCGGCCAGAAGGATCGCGATCGGCCGGTCTGAGAGATTGTGCGGCGGCAAGCAGCGGGCGTAAGCATTGAACACCTGGGCCAGGCGGACGGCACTGCGGCGAAACAGCTCTTCCTTGACGTTGGACTCCAGCGTGAAGTGCGTGCCCTCGTAGCGAAAGCCGTTCTTCTTGCCCCCCCTGCCGAAGTCGATCTTCTCCAGGTCCAGCTTGCGGATGCGCTCGGCCAACTCCTTGCCGCTGATGTCCAGGGCCTTGATCCGCGCTTCGAGGGCGGCACGCTCCTCCGCGGTGATGGTCTCGACCGACTCGATCCTGGAACGCTTGAACAGATAGTTTTCGACGCGCGTGCGTTCGCCGGGCCTGCGGATCACGGCCCGGAACTCGATTTCCTCGGCCGCCTCGCTGTAATTGACCAGGAGACCCTTCAGGACACTGCGATCGGCCTTGAGAACAACGACATCGTACTTCCAGTCGTCGGCGCGAACGAGGCACGGCAGGACAAGCAGGAGGGGCAGGGCCGCCAGGAAGCGCAGCCGAGCGGCGTTGTGGCCGAAACAGACGGCTGCCATGACGACCTCACCTTCCCACCCGGCGTGTCCGCGCTCCGCCACGCAGGCCACGCCATGCCTCCTATAATACCGCAGGTCCGTCGCCCGTCACCAGGATTTACGGGCTCGAGGACGCTCATGGCCGCCAATGATCTGGTCCTGGCCCTGACCGGCGCCAGCGGCGCCCCTACGGGGTGCGCCTGCTCGAGGTGCTGTTGCGCCTCGGGCGGACGGTCCATCTGACCATCAGCCCCGCCGCCGTGCAAGTCATGGAGCGGGAGCTGGAACGACGGGTCCACCTGGAGCGGTTCGATCTCGGCCACCTGCTCGGCAACACGACACAAGCTCTCCCTGGACGGGTGGAGTACCACGATTACCGCGATTTCCAGGCGGGCATCGCCAGCGGCTCGTTCTTGACCGCGGGCATGGTGATCTGCCCGTGCAGCATGGGCACCGTGGCCGCCATCGCACATGGGCTATCGCAAAACCTGATTCACCGCGCCGCCGATGTCCACCTCAAGGAACGCCGCAAACTCATTCTGGTTCCGCGCGAGACGCCGCTTAACGTGATCCAGCTTCGCAACCTGGCGGCCTGCGCCGAGGCCGGCGCCATCGTCCTGCCGGCCATGCCCGCCTTCTACACCCGACCGCGGACCTTGCAGGACCAGGTCGATTTCATTGTGGGTCGCATTTGCGATCAACTGGGGCTGGAACACCAGCTGCTGCAACGGTGGGGGATGGAGGAATGAGGGCGGTTGCGGCGTCGCAACCCGGCGATATGGCGCGCCGCGGGCGCGGGCGGAACACGACCCGGCAGCGAATGGACGAGCGGGCCAACGCACAAACGAGACACCGGCAATTAGCCCCTGGCGTGATCGAAAAAGTGCGCTGTCCCCTTTGGTGGGCCCCTTCGCTTGCGAGGCGACAAATCGAGCCGCGTCCTCCTATGGCCGCCCCAAGCCGCAAGCCTACACGGACTCCCATTCTTGACGGCTAATGCCCGCCTGGCGAAGAATGCGCCCTAACAGGTTCACGCCGATCACTCCGGGATGTTGATTCGGGATGGCAAGGCGGCGATCACCACGGACCATGAAGGCGTGGCGTCCGCCTGGGAAAGGGCCAACAAATCCCAGAGCACGCAGGGCGCGAATCAGGTTGGCACGGCTGATCGGTCCGAACTGCGGCATTATGCGGTCTCCGCCACGAGGGGCGCGTTCAGATCGATGCCGGCAAGGACGGGCAGAACATGGCCCAGCCGCAACCCCAAAACAACCCAACCTTCCAGGGCCTGGCGCAGTTCCTCACGGCAGAATTCCAGAGTCGGCGCATTGGCCCAAACTCCCGGCAATGCGGCAATTTCACCATAATAACCCTCGCCATCCGGCAGCAGGTCATACGTGGCCTGGTGCATCGCGGCCCCAAGGTATTCGGTCAGCATGATCGTTTCTCCTGTCCTGGCGATATCGTTTATCGAATCGGACCGGCCGCGGAGCACCATTATTCTGGCCGGGCGAGGCGACGCGAACAAGGCGAAATGCTGGGGAGGGAATCTATGGCCAGCTGGACCGGGTGCTGTGTTCGCTGGGCTTTTCAGCCGCCTGGTGAAGGATGACCCGCCGGCACGCATGCACCGCGGGGCGATGGCCAATCCGCAGTCCCTGTCCCCCGGTCAGCGGGAGGTGACGTGGGCTGAACGCGGGGCGGTGCGGATGATCGGGTCGGCAACCCAAGAGCGGCTGGCGGTGGTCGCAGTCGCGTTCCGCGTGGGAAGAGGGGGGGTGGCCGCCCGAGCGGGTCTTCCAGGACATTCTCGCTGCGATGGGGTAGCGGAGCGGGCGGGGAAGGTGAGGGCATTGCGTCACATCGCGCTGTGTGCCTGTTTCAAGTCCGCCCGGTGGCTTGTCCGGCTCGGGCTGCGGCGGGTAAGATGCACGCGGAGGCATGAACATGAACCGAACGATCGTGAAGTCGATGGTGGGCCGCGACGGCATCTTGCACCTGACGCTCCCCGTGGGGCTGGAGGAAGCGGGCAAGGAAGTACAGGTCACCGTGGAGCCGGCCCCGCCCGAGCCTGTCTCCCAGGAGGAGTGGCGACGAGTCATCCTGTCCACAGCGGGAAAATGGCAAGGCGAATTCGAGCGGCCTGAACTGGGGGAGTATGAAGCGCGGGAGCCGCTCTCGTGAGCCACTTGCTGGACACCAATTCCTGGGTCGATCACCTCCGGCGTGGCCCGAAGTCGCAGGTGACGGCCAAGCTGGCAACCGCGCCGCCGGGCAGCATCTATCTCTGTTCAGTCGTTCTTGCGGAATTGATCTACGGCGCCGTTCACAGCGGGCCCGCACACCGGGCCGGCAACCTGGCCCTGGTCGCATCGCTCCGGCAGCAGTTCGTATCACTCCCTTTCGATGATGGGGCCGCCGAGGAGTATGGCAAGGTTCGGGCGCACCTTGCCGCCCTGGCAACGCCGATTGGGCCGAATGATCTGCTGATCGCCGCCATTGCCCTGGCCAGAGGCCTGACCCTCGTGACGCACAATACGAGCGAGTTCAGCCGGGTGCCGGGCTTATCGTTGGAAGATTGGCAATGAGTGCTGCGGATTGTCGGGTCGGCAACCCAAGAGCGCTGGCGGTGGCCGCAGTCGCGGGCCACCTGGGAAGAGGGGGACTGGCCGCCCGATCAGGTGTTCCAGGCCATTCTCGCTGCGATGGGGTAGCCACTGTAACCGGGTAGGGTCGGGCACCGCTCCCGCCGCCGGAGTCGCGCTGAATGCAGCCGATTCGCGCAGCGAGGATCGACATCAGCCGCTACGATGCCGAACAGGGGCAGCAAGATCCAACCTGTCAGGATTCCTCATGGCCAGCAAGATCTTCGGCCCATTCAAGCGGCGGACCCGGCAGCACGTCATCGCCGATCAGAGCGTCAACCACGCGGAACGGTTCATCATCGATGAAGGCCACGCCGCCCAGCGCCTGGAGAAGGACTACGGTTACGACCTGCTTCTGTTCACCTTCGACGAGCAGGGCTACGGCGAACCGGACTTCCTCTCCCTCCAGCTCAAGGCGGCCGAGTCGTTGCAGGCCGTCGGCGCGGATTACGTCTTCGACGTGGACATTCGGGACTACAACCTCTGGATGTTGGAGAGGATGCCGGTTATCCTGATCTTGTTCGACGCTTCCCGCCGGCGGGCCTTCTGGCTCTGCGTGCAGAGCTACTTCCGCGACAACCCCGCCCGCCGGCCGAGGCAAGCGCAAAGACCGTGCGGGCCCGTGTACCAAGTCGTCGGGTCCTCAACCGGCGCGCGATCGCGAAAATGCGCGACCTCAAGTGGGAGGCGCGGCGCCGGGCGGTTGGAGGCTAGGCATGAAAAGGACCAAGGTGACCTACGGCCAGCTGGACCGGGTGCTACGCTCGCTGGGCTTTTCCAGCCGGCTGGTGAACGGCGATCCGCCGGCCCGCGTCTATGACCATAAGGAAACCGGGGCGAGCTTCATGATCCCGCCCCTTCCCGAGACCGACTTCGTGCTGGATTATCACCTTGCCGGTGCGCAGAAGACGCTGGACCTCTTCGGCATCGCTGATGCGAAGGTGTTCGATGCCCAACTTCAGAAAGCGGGGTAAGGGCAGCGCTGGCCGGGAGCGGAGCGATGGCCAATCCGCAGTCCCTGTCGCCCGGTCCGCTGGGGGTGACGTGGGCTGAAGGCGGGGCGGTGCGGATGATCGGCTCGGCAACCCAAGAGCGCTGGCGGTGGTCGCAGTCGCGGGCCGCGTGGGAAGAGGCAGCGCCCGGCGTCGCGTCGGGAGGGACAACACGGTAGAATGGCCTCCCTGGTAGTGCAGCGAGCCTCAATGTCAGTGGCGCGGCATGACGAAAGCACCCGAAAAAGGCGAGAACGAGATCACCAAGGAGGCCAAGCTGGAGGCCGTGCGCACGGGGAAGGACGTTTGTGATATCCTGATTGCGATGCTGAAAAAGGCCAAGGCGGCCAAGGACAAGGACCGAGAGCGGCAGATCAAGCGTGCCCAGAAGTTCCTGCGATGCCGGAATAGGCGCAAGCGAGGGAAGAACCCATGAACAACTGGTACTCGGCCCATTCTCATCCTGTACGTGAAGCTAAAGGATCAGCCGCAGCGGAGCTTCACGGTCTGGGAGAACATTGTGCTCATCAAGGCTCCCACCGAGGAGGACGCCTTCACGAAAGCGACCCGACGTGGCCAGGAAGAGGAAGGGGACGACGATGGGTCTTTCCGCTGGGAGGGCAAACCCGCACGCTGGGTGTTTGCGGGCATCCGGAAATTGACGCTGTGCGATGACCCGGAACAACGGCCCGGCGACGGCACGGAGGTTTCGTACCTGGAGCTGGAAGTCGATTCCGAGCAAGCGCTGTCCAAGCTGGTCCGTGGCGGCGTCGTTTCCGTGAAGTACACGGAAGAGTTTTCCCACGCCGAACGCTGACCCGGGATTGTGGCCCGATGGACTTGAGGCCGGGCGGCCGCCTGGCGTGTCCCACATGGTCGTGATCGACCTGGAAAACCAGGCCGTCTTGCACCGGAGGATGTCCCGCGCGCGGCGATGGCCAATCCGCAGTCCCTGTCGCCCGGTCAGCTGGAGGTGACGTGGGCTGAAGGCGGGGCGGGGCGGATCATCGGGTCGGCAACCCAAGAGCGCTGGCGGTGGTCGCAGTCGCGTGCCACCTGGGAAGAGGGGTGGCTGCCCGCCCGATCAGGTCTTCCAGGCCATTCTCGCTGCGATGGGGTAGCCCCCTGTAGGGGGGAAGGTCCGGGCGCAGCCCGCGCTGGCCCGGACGGGGCCGGCGCCGGCTCGGTCGGCCGTCGGGCGAGAGGCAAGAGCGAGCTGGGCCCCCGCTGGTTTCCGTTTCTTTCCCGCGTTACCCACTCTGTTCAGCGGCCGCGACACAATCCTGTGGTCTAAGTCTCCACCCTTTGCCACTGAGTCTGTGGGGTGCCAGTTTCATCCCGTCAGCTCGCATTGCGTCTAAGAAAGCCTCAGTCACACATAGTTCATTCCAACAAAGTTGCTGAATCTTGGCTGCCTCATTCACAACTTCGCCGATGTAGTCAGGACGGCCAAGGAGAAAGACCTGCGTGACTTCGCCAATCGTGATGCCACAACCAATGGCGAGGTCAGCCGGAAGCTGCGGCTTAACTTGCTCGACAAGTGTTGAGCATGCTATCGCGAATGCTGCAGCATGACCTACCGGGACGTAATCATGGCTGTTTGGCCGTTCGTGAGTAGAGCTTTCTTCGGAGACGATCATGAACCCATCGCCAGTTCCCTTCGTGAAGAGCCGGTGACACCAGGCTTTCGAGAACGCAGCCTGGAATTCCTCCTCAAGCATGCCAACGATATTCTGAATGCTCTTTGGCTCTTGGTCCTTGGACCACGACGTGAAATTGCGAAGGTCCAAGAAGCCGACGATGGCTCTGCATTTTCGGCCTTCTCGGATTATCTCGATCGGAAGGGCTGAGACAGGGAAGCCGATGTCGGGATTGTCCTCCCAGACCGCGATGCCATGGCTGTAAACTTGGTAACGCCCATTAAGGCTTGAGGCTAGGAATCGCTCTTCGGTTCGGGGCAAGCCCAGTTGCGAAACAGCTTGGCCAAGTGCTCCCCTGAAGCCTGCATGCAGAACCATCGGCATAGATGACGACACCTTGAGGAGGACCATTAGAGAAGGTGAACACCCAAGTGTCAGGATCCTCCTGGCGCGCCTCTGGCGTCACGCGTGCCCATTCCGCTGGTGGGCGTCGATTGGTATCCCCTGTGATTAGGTCCAAGTACTCGGCTAGACGCTCCCGGGCTTCCTCTTCTGTCATGTGAACACCCCACCTGCAAGCGACTCAGCGCAATAGCGCATTCTCGCAAACGAAAAAAACGACTACCCACTCTCTCGGGAACAGTTCCTAGATCTGTCCAGTCAGCTAACCGCAAGCGTTCCGAACCACCTCTTCCGCATCTGCCAGCGCCCGGCGAAATCGGCCCGGCCAGTGCGGGTCAGTTCGGATTGCAGGATCGAGACGGCCTCCCGTGCTTGCTGGCAGGCCTCCGCCCGCCGCCCCAGCCGAAGGAGAATATCTGCGTGGCCAGTGTACCCCGAAGCCAGATCATCCGCGAATTCGCGGCGGCCCTCGCGTCGCACCAGTTCTTCGCCGAGATTAATCGCAGCACTGTAGTCAGCGAGAGCGTCCGCCGAGCGGCCCAACTCGGCCAAGGCGCTACCCCGATTCATGTAGGCCCTGGCCAGAGTGTCGCGCAGCTCCGGGCGGTTTTCGCGGTGCACCATCTCCTCGTACAAGCCAATTGCGGCATGGGACTCGCTAAACGCCTCTTCGACGTGGCCCAGTTCCAGCATGGCGCTACCCCGGTTCAGGTGAGCGGTGGCTAGGTCGTTGCATAGCTCGTGGCGGTCCTCGCCATGCACCAGCTCGCCGTACAGGTCGATCGAGGCGCCGTAGTCCGCCAAGGACTCCACCCAGCATCCGAGTTCGTCTTGGGCGAGGGCCCGGTTTACGTAGGCCTTTGCTAGCTCGTTGCGCAGCTCGCGGCGTCCCTCGCCATCCACCAACTCCTGGTACAGCCCGATCGACGTCCCGTAGTCAGCCAGCGCCTCACTCATGCGTCCCAAACTTCGCAGGGTCACGCCACGGTTCTGGTAGGCTATAGCCAGCCTGTTGCGCAGTTCGCGGCGGCCCTCGCCGTGCGCCAGCTCTTCGAGCATGCTGATCGAGGCGCAAAAGTCGGTGAGCGCCTCTTGCTGCCGCCTGAGGGCGACCAGAGCTATGCCGCGGTTCATGTAGACCCCGGCTAGATCGGCGCGGAACTCATGGCGGCCTTCGCGGTGTACCATCTCTTCGCACAGCCTGATGCAGTTGGTGTGGTCGGCCAGCGACTCCGCCAAGGACCCCAGATGCGTGAGCACGCTGCCACGGGCGCTGTACGCCAGGGCAAGCAATTTGCGCAATTCACGGCGGCTCTCGCGATTCGTCAACTCCTCGAAAAGTGCGATGGAGGCCGCGTAATCGCCCAGCGCGTTCTCAAGGCGGCCGAGGGTGACTAGAGTGGTGCCCCGGTTCATGTAGGCCGTGGCCAGTACTTTTCCCACCTCGCTCATATCCTCGCGATGCACCAACTGCTCATACTGGGCGATGCAGCAGCCGAAGTCTTCTAGTGCCTCCGCCCTGCGGCCCAGTTTGCTCATGGCGTTAGCACGGTTCATGTAGGTCAAGGCCAAGTCGTTCCGCAATTCAGGACGGTCCTGGCGCTGCACAAGGTCCTCGCGCAGGACAATCGCGGCATCGTAGTCGGTCAGCGCATCCTCAAGGCGGCCCAATTCCTGCAGGGTAATAGCCCGGTGCATGTATGCTGAAGCCAGGTCACTCCGCAGGTTGCGCCGGCCTTCGCGCTCGACCAACTCGTTGCGCAGGATGATCGCGGCGCTGTGGTCTGCAAGCGCCTCCGCCAAGCGGCCCAATTGGCCCAGGACGTTCCCCCGGCCCAGGTGCGTACCAGCCAACTCGTTGCGCAAATCGCCCCGGCCCTGTCGCTGAACCTGGTCTTCCCACATCCTGAGGGCCATATCATATGCCAGCAGACAGGCGGCGAATTCTCCTTTCTCCCAGAGCGCATTCCCATCATTTAGACAGGCGCCCGCAAGCGCCGTATCCTCTAGGAGTGCCCGCGGAGTTCAGGCTCAGTCGCATGGTCAAGCAGGTGAAACAGCAGATACCTCTCCACCGGATCAAACGGATCGACGGCCGACCAGTCCTTCCCGAAACGCCGCACCGCCAACTCCGCTAATCGACGGTCAGCAGCCGCCAGGCGCCCCTTCCAGGCATTGTCCTCCGTCAGGAACTGGCGGACGGCATCGTGGCCCAGGCTGTACAGCGTCTCCGTGTCCCACGGCTCGCGGCGGCTGCGGAGTAGGTCGGCGAGGTCGTCCAAGATCACGATCAGCCGCGAGCGCTCCAGGCCCCACGCCTCCAGGTGCGTCATGCCCACGGGCTCGCGGGCTACGGCGATCAGGGCCAGCGCCTTGGCGTACCAGCCGTGGAACAGCTCGTTGCCCACGCGGCCGCGCAGGTGCTCGAAGAAGGCGGGGTAGTAGGCGGCCGGGGGCGGGAGCTGCGTCAGGTCGGTGTAGACGCCGAAGTGCAGGGCCCGGCAGTAATGGAAGACGTACAGGAAGCTGCCGCCGGCCTGGTCGATCAGTGGGTCGGCCCAGGCGGCGGGCAGCGGCCCCTGGCCGTCCGGTCGGGGCCGGGCCAGGCGCTTCGCCACGTAAGACCGCAGGACTGCCCGGTGCTCCGGCTCGTCCGGCCCGACGCGCAGCTCGCAGAAATGGTCCGCCATGCTGCGCACGCGCTGCAGTCCGCTCTCCGCCGCGGCCCGCACCCCGGGCCGGGTGGACAGCACCAGGTAGCAGCCCTGCGGCAGCGCGCCCGCCGGCGGCCAAAGGTCGGGCACGTCACTATCGGCCGGCAGGTCGTCCAGGCCGTCCAGGGCCACGACCAGTTCGCCCAGGCCGTTGGCTCGCATCACCTCCGTAAGCCAGGCCGCGAAGCGCGTGTGCGGGTCCGGGCCATCCGGCCAGGCCGGCACCTGCCAGCGCTTCACCCGGCGAGCCCGCTCGGTCAGCGCGGTCCGGACATCGCTGGCCCGCGGCGCGGTCGGGCTGTGCAGCGACACGTCCAGCAGCGGGACGGTCCGGCCCAGCGCCGCCGGCAACATGCCGGCGTGGTCGAGGCCCTGGGTCGCCCAACTCTTGCCCGCGCCGCCCGGGCCCATCAGCACCAGCACGCCGCGGTCGTGCGTTCGCAGGAAGTCCGCCACCTGCCGTGCCAGGTAGGCCGGCGGCTCAAATTCGTGCTGGAAATCGCGGAAGCGCTCCGGGTCCGGCTCGCGCCGCTCCCCCGGGTCGGGCTGTGTGGCCGCCGTAGCTGGAGCTTTCGCCCCGGCTATCCGTGTGCTCCAGGTGCGCAGGGGCTCCAGGTCCTTGACGTCGTTACTGTGCCCCTCGATGAAGTCGAGGAACTGGGCGCGGTGCTTGCCGCTGTCGTACTTGTCCAGGTAGAACGCCGTCCACTGGCCGCAGACGGCACAGAGCTGCACGCTCAGGAGCGGCGTCAGGGGCAGGGCGTCGCCGGTGGGCGTCCGCAGCCGCACGGGCGGGAGAAGGGGCCCGGCGGCGGCGGGCAGGTGGCCGTGATAGAACGGCAACGGCGACTTCTCGCCCCAGGTCAGGATTTCACCCTTCGGCCCGTCCGATTCCAGCGCCAGCGATTCCAGCAAGGGCCGGCACAGGTCGAAGGCGTCGTGGAGCCGGCCCAGCCAGTGCAGCGCGTCGTCGGCCTAGCTGGCCAGGTCCTTGCGGAAGACGCCGTGGCCGAAGCAACTGTTCCGCCAGGCGATGAAGTCGTCGGGGTTGCGGTCGTCCTTGTCGCTGGTGAATAGGCGATAGAGTCGCTCCCGTTTGCCGGCCTGGAAAAGCAAGGGCCCAAGCAGGGGAAGCCGCGCTTGGGGAACGCATTCGTCCTTGAGGGCGATCTCCAGCAGCTTCGCCCAGTCGCCATCGGTGAGGCCGCCCTTTTTGAGCAGCTGGTCGAGCAGCTTCTGGGTACGCGGGTCGTCGGCCGGGGCGCTGGTCATGTGGTCGGCGACGGCCAGGGTGGCCAGGAACTTGAGCAGGCCCTCCCACACGTCCTTCAGTTGCCAGGCGGCGTGGACGGCTTGCCCCTCATCCATCCAGCGGTGGATGTCGTCGTAGCCGGCGACGACGGGCCAGGGGAAGGTCTCCACCGCGGCGGCGGCGTAGTGGCGCTCGCTGCGCGGGGGGAATAGCGGTTCGGGGGGAGGCGACATGGGGCGTGGTCCTCAATCGAGGGGACATAGGGCTCAAGAATGGGGATAGCAGGGACCGGAAAGTTCGAGTAGCGACAGCTTGTCCACCCTGCCAATCAGTGCCCAGCCCAGTCCTCCACGGTGCCGACTTCCTTCGTGACGACCCAGACTGGCTCGCTGTTCGGCAGTCGCTCGGCAAGTCGTCGCCGGGCCGCCTCGGCTTCTTCTTGCGTGGCGAAGCGCAGCTGCGGATTGTCCTCGCCAAAAAGGGCCGAGGCACCTTCTTCGATCAGGGCGTCCTTGCACTGGTCCATCGTGACTGCGTCGCCTCTGCGGAGGGCGGCGATCACCTGATACGGCAACATGCCGGCAGCGTGCGCCTCGGGGACCGTCAGGCCGCTGGCAAGGGCGATCCGATCGCGATAATCCCGGCCCTCGGCCTCGTCGTACGCGCGGAGGATGGTGGCGGTGCGATCCTCGAGCGGCACGCGGTCCCATTCGTCCCAGACGACGTTCACGCGGAGTTTGCCCGTGGGGAACTCCTCTTCGTCGATCAGCGGCTGACCTGACTGCCGGTCGGACTTCAACTCGTCAACCAGTCGCTCGACCAGGTTGCCGACCGTCCGGCGCGGCAGTTCCTCAGAGCCCCTGCGCTTGCGCGGCATGGTTTGCCTCATAAGGTGTGCGAATTGACCAGAAGCCATTCGGCGGCTACGCGGACCTGTCGGACTTCATGCAGGTACGCACGGTTCTTGTGGTAGCGAAGCGTCTCGCGCCAGAGCTGCCCGATGCGTTGCCCGCACCCTTGAACCTGTGCGGCGAAGGCCGGGGCGTAGGCGGTGGCCAGGGTCAAGGCCCGGACCCCCACGAGAAGCTCGGCCCAGGCACGGACGTTGTGGCCGGCCCCCTGGGTCGGCCAGGCGATGCTCAGCGGCGCGGCCCGCCCGCGGTTGATGGCCGGATTGATGTGCCCGGGGACCGTAATCGGGTCGTCCTCTGCGATCCCGAGCAGCGAAAAGTAGGCGGCCTTGAGCAGCATCTCGGCCGCATACCCCCAGAGATAAATCGCGGCGGTGCGGTTGCCGGCTCCAGCGAGGGCAGGACCGTCAAGGTACCGCTGCCGCGCGGAAACCCGGAATTCACCAACACTGTCGGGCCGGCAGCGGTCAATCAGTCTTCTTGGCATCGAGATGCCCTACTCCGGCCACGGTCTTGAATCAAGCTCGCCATCGCGGCACCCTCAATTGTTTGGCCGGGCTCATCCTTCGGTTCTTTATCGGTCAGTTTACAGTGTGGCAGCATCCGAGCCAAGCACGCGGGGCTCCAGGTCCTTCTGGGCGATCCTGTGTCCCTCCTCGAAGTTCAGGAACTGGGCGCGGTGCTTGTCGCGGTCGTACTTGTCCAGGTAAAACGCCGTCCACTGGCCGCAGACAGCACAGAGTTGCACGCTCAGGAGCGGCGTCAGGGGCAGGGCGTCGCCGGCGGGCGTCCGCACCCGCACGGGCGGGAGAAGCGAGCCGGCGGCGGCGGGCAGGTGGCCGTGGTAGAACGGTAGCGGCGACTTCTCGCCCCAGGTCAGGATTTCCCCCTTCGGCCCGTCCGACTCGCACATGGGTTCAGCCCATGCGCCCACGTCGATTTGCTTTCAATGAACAAGGCCCCGCTACCCGGGCGAGAGGTGTCGTGCTCGGGCAGCGATCTTACCGTGCGCGTATTTTCGACGCCACCGCCCCAAGCGGCTCGGCTTGAGATCGACCTCGCCTACTTCCCCAACGTCGTCTGTTGCCCCGCCGACCCTGCTCAGATCGGCACCACTTGCAGCCCTAACTCCCGCGCTTTGCGCTGCAGCGCTTTGACCTGACGCTCCTGCTGCTTGACTTCTTCGGCTGCCGTGCTCTCACGGCGATACGCTTCCCCACGCGTGATGAGGCGATAGAAGAGCTTCGCCAGCTTGTGGGCTGTCGCCCTGATGGCGCTGCCTATCCCCAGCCGGGCCCGCAGGCGGCGCAGGAAATTACCCAGCACGCTCTTACTTCTGAGCAAGGACCGCGCCGCCAGCCGAAACGCCCTGGCCACCCGGCTGGCCGTCTGGGCGGGATAGCGGATCCGCTTGCCCGATTGGTGCTTGCACGGCGCCAGCGTCGTCCAGGCCGCGAAGTGCTTGTCCGTCGGGAAACGTGCCGCCAGGTCCGGGCCTGTCTCCGACAAGACCGTCAGCACCGTGCTGGCGCCCAGACCGTCCACTTCCGTGACACGCACGCCCGTCAACTGGAAGATCAAGGCGTCGGCGTCGAACTCCGTCGGGCGGTTGCGACTCTTGGGCGCGGCCTTCTGGGACTCGGGCAACGGACGCCCCTGGGTCTTGTCCGGCATCGGCCCGGCCGCCTTGGCGTACTCCCGGTCACAGACATGGAGCTGATTCTGGTAGAAGTCCCAGGCCTTGAGCAGTTGTTTCAGCTCGAACAGGTGGGCCGTGTCCCAGGTCCCTTCCAGGGCCTTGGCAATCTCCTCGCGGCTCTTCTTGCAGCTGGGATCGCGCATCGCCGCCAGCGTCTGGGGGTCACGCTGCCCCTGGGCGATGGCACGCAGGATGCGCATGCCGGTGACGCCGGCGATGCTCGACACGGCCAGGTCCAAATGAACATTCATCTGGACCAGCACTTTGAGCATCATCTGCAAGAGCTTGGCTGCCTCGGTGATCAGATGCTCGCGATGCCGCCACAGCGTCCGCAACGCCAGCACCTCGTGCGCGGGTCGAAAACAGCTCTTGAGCTGGCCACAGGCGTGCATCTGCTGCAGCCAGACCGCATCGCAAACGTCGGTCTTCTTCTTGAGGTTGCGGGCCAGGCTGCGTGGATCGACCACCACCACTTCGAAGCCCTGGCTTTCCAGGAAGTCGCATAAGCACATCCAGTAGACGCCGGTCGATTCGAGCACGACGCTCGTGACGCCGCAGTGGCGTAACCACTCGGCCAGCGTCTGTAGGTCGGCGGTATAGACGCCGAAGGTACGAACGGGCTGCGGATCGCAAGCGGGGTCGACGGCGACGACGTGGCTGGCGCTGCCGACGTCGATGGCGGCGGCACAGGGCCGGACGATGCGGGGCGGCGGGATGGGCTGGCGTGTCTTCTTCCGAGGCATGAGGACCTCCAACGACGGTGAGGGACGGGCGAAGAAAATGTCGGCGGAGGATGGGTCGAACGAAGGACGAGACTTTCAAGCGGGCTCGCGGCACCAAGGAAAGTGAAGCCGACCCAAGGGCCAAGCTCAAGCACGGGCTCAGAGGCACCAGATCAAACGCGGCCACCGCGCTCCGCCGCCACAAAGAAGAGCTAGAGAAGCGCAGTGCGAACGGAAAGCCGATGGCCTGTCAGGTTCATAGCGGAACGTGTGCCAGGGACTGGCATCAGCCCTCAAGCTGATCCTTTGGTGCTAGCGCCTGTCCGCACACACCGAATTATATGCGACCTGGCGCATTTCGCTAAAATGTAAAGGCGGATGTACTTGTCGTACAATGACTTGCGGCGGGCGCGCCAAGTCGCACTAAATTCCCGGCGAATTCTGTGCGACTTGGCAGCGCCGTGCTGCTCCGACGGACCTCTGGGGTTCGCTTGCCGGGGGGAGTCCTAGCAGGCTTCTTTCGCCATCCGGCGAGTAACCGGATGGAGCTGGACCGCTCTTGACCCGCGGAGCCTCCCTTCCTAGTATCCCGCCGCGCATCTCTCCACGGAACAGGTTTGGTTAGCAAGGAAGGACGTGCCATGCACGCGGTCCAGGAACTTTCTCGCAAGCCGGAGACGGGGGCGAATTTCAGGGTCTGGGCGGGGGGGCCAGCGCCGCGGCGCGCCCTGATCGTGCCGGCACGGCCGGACGACCTGCAACCCCACTACGACGTTACCATCAGTCAGCCCGGGCCGGACCGGGTCCATTTCCAGTCCTTCAATCGCTGGCTGGCCGAGGCAGCGGGGCGACGCGGGCTGTCGTGCGCCCTGCTGCACGACGGCGTCGTTGCCGACGCGGTCCGCCGGCTGGCGGCGGGGACGCTGACCGTCGGCTATCACCTCGATTACTTCGCCCTGTGGCACGTGGCCGACGATCCGTTCGCCCGCCTGGCGCTGGCGGTGCAGGACGCGGGCGGCCGGCCGGTCAATTCGCCGGCCCGGGCCCGCTTCTTCACCGACAAGGCGGCCGCCCACGCGGAGCTGCTGCGACATGGGTTCGGCGTGCCGGCCAGCGTGCTGTTGCGTCCCTGGGCTGCGGATCGACTGCTGACCGCCGCCGAGCGTGCCCATCTGCGTCTCGAGGAGCCGGGCGCCCGTGTCTACGTCAAGCCGGCCAACGGCTTCTCCGGCCGCGGCGTTGTCCGCACCGATCGCACTGATGCCGATGGCCTGGCCGCCGCCGTCCGCACCGCGCGCGAGGCCGACCGCAACGATGCCTGCCTGATTCAGCGTGCCGTCCGCCCGCCGCGCCTGACCTGCGACGACGGCCTGGAGCGCCCGGCCTACTGGCGTTTGCTCTATTGCCTGGGCGAGCTAATCCCCTTCTGGTGGGCCCCCGCCGACACGATGCCCGGCGGCGTCAGCTACCGCCGCGTCACCACCGCCGAGATCCGCCGCCTGGGACTCGATCCCGTGCTCGACTACGCAGGCAGCCTGGCCGAACTTTGCGGACTGGACTGGTTCTCCACCGAGCTGTGCCTGAGCGACGGCGCCGAGCCGAGCCGCTTTGTCGTCCGCCCCACCGCCCTTGGCCCATCGTATCCGGTGGTGGCGATCGACTACATCAACGACCAGTGCGATGTGGATGTGCAGAGCCGCTGGCCTGGGGCGCCGCCGGACGACGTGGTGCGCCATTTGGCGGACCGCTTTGCGGAGGAAGCGTGGCGTTTGCGGCAGCGGGCGGCGGGGGAGGTGCTGGCGTGGAGGGTGGCGGCGTGAGGGGAGGCAGCACCTTACGAGACCGCGGAGCGCCCGCCGATGGTTGCACTGCGCCTGCGCGCGCACACGCCCCTTCATGCCAGGGGTGCCCGCGCATGGGTTGCACTGCGCCTGCGCACACACGCCCCTTGACGCCAGGGGTAGGCGCGGTGGGCCACCACGGGGAACGCAGGCGGGGCATCGGGGTCGAGCAGCATCTGCGTCCGTGCGGCGATCGGGACCAGCAGCGGCAGCCCGTCGGGATGGTGCACCAGGTAGGCATGCACTTCGTCTGCGCGGGGGATCACAACCCGATACGGCGCCAGACCGCCCAACAACTCGTCGATGCGGGAGCGCACCCCCGACTGCCCCGTGACCGTTGTGGACATCATCGCACTTCCCGCGAACGCCGAATGAAGGGCAAATCATTCAGCTTGAGCTGATCTTCGTCGGTCAGCATAACGTGGCAGTTCCGGTTTGCCAATGTGACAGGACCGCCCTTCTCGCGGTACGAGTCATGAAACGTAGCCCTGGACCTTGCCCCACGTCAGCCATGCACGAGCTGTCGCCTTCACGTCAATGGCGACCACCCCTGAATCTCCTCAACCTCCCGCGTTCGGGCCGGGCCACGAAATGGGTCCTGGCACCTATTCGTTCTCCTGATCGACGACACGGCCGAAGCGGTCCAGGCCGGTGCAATGGTCGCGGCCTTTGCCATGCGGGTTCCTTTGGGACCATAAAGACGCAAGTGATTTCATATCAAGGGCTTATCCAAACTGGCACCTTGTTCCCCTTGTTCCCCTTGTTCCCCCATATCGCAGACTAGACCTCCGCAAGTTGCCGCTGGGTCAAGCCACTGCTAGAACAACTTACGGAGGAGACCAGTTTAGGCACGGCAAATCGCTGTGTGAACGAATGGAACGACTTTCAGACTTCAAACCCCTTGACCGAGTCGAGCTCCCGGATCTTGGTGATCTTCAGTGCTCTGGCTTGGTCGTTCTAGTTGGACCAAACTCGTCTGGGAAGAGCCAGTTGCTGCAAGATCTCTACAAGCGACTTGCAGGCGAGCCGCGCGAGTTAGTTGTCGCCAGCAATGTGCATGTTGACAAGCCACCGCTTCAGCCCTTCTTGAAGTGTCTTGAGACCGAAGGATATTTCAGCACTTGGACCGACGACGCTGGAAAGTCACAGCTTCGACCGCACACCATGTACCTTGGAATGGGCCAACCACTTAGCCAAATCCCCCTCGATCAAGCGACGCAATGGCATTCGTCGCTCGCGCCTGATTCTCCCCAGCATGGCCGGCGCCAAAGCGAGTTTCTGGGCTATTTCGGGCGGCTCTTGGTGACCGCGCTCTTCCTTGAGCGCCGCTTGACCTCACTCGCGTCTGCCGGGGTCATCGACTTCCTTACCCAACCTCCGCAGCACGACCTGCACGCGCTTTATCTCGATGACCTCGCGCGACAAAGGCTTTATGATGAAATGCTGAGTTCTTTCGGACGGGCTGTATGGCCTGACTTTTGCGCGGTAATCAGATTTCGCTGAAGGTCAGCGAAGAGGGTTTGTTGCCGACCGCTGAGGAACGACTGTCCCACAAGAAAATGGCGGTCCACCGCTCGATCGAAACGGAAGGCGACGGGATGAAGTCGTATGTCGCGACCTGCGTTGCGCTGCTGCTCGGCCGCCGCCCGGTCTGCCTCATCGATGAGCCGGAAATGTGCCTGCACCCGCCCCAAGCCTACAATCTCGGGAGATTCATCGGGCGCTTCGGCACGGGCGCTGAGACAGCAACTTTCGTGGCGACGCATAGCAGCCACCTGCTTCGCGGCATTATTCAGACCGCTGCGGCTGTCCAGATCGTTCGCCTAACGCGGCGGGCGCGAAAATTCTCTGCTCATCTTGTGCCGGCCCAGACCCTTGCTGACGCCGTATCTCGCCCGACGGTTAAAGCCGAGGCCGTTCTGGACGGCATTTTCGCACAAGCCGTTATCGTTGTGGAAGCAGATACTGACCGCGTCGTATACCAAGCTACTTGGGAAACCCTCCTCGAAGAGTTCAGGACGGATATGCATTTCTCAACAGTCGGCGGTACCGGCGGCATTGCTGAGACCTGCCGGCTCTACCGAACACTGCGCATTCCGATTGCGGTCATTGCTGACCTCGACATGCTCGTAGACCGGGACAAGATGAAACGCATTCTAAAGGAACTAATCGATGACGTTGCCGAGAGAAGCGCCGTGATCCACGAGATTACTGGATTGGCTGGGAAAATCCGCAACTTGCCGCCCACAGTGGCGGGCGATGAAGTCGCCGCCGAGTTGGTCAGCATCGGTTCTTCTGCAATGGACTGGACGAGCAATGATGATTTGAACATTAAGCGGCGCCTGGCCCAGTTGGTACGCAAGCTCGACAGAATGCGCCGCCTGAAGAGAAAAGGCGTCTCCGGATTTCCCGCTGAGATAGCCACCGGCCTTGGTGAACTTCTAACGCGACTTCAAAAGGTCGGCCTGTTCATAGTTCCACTTGGCGAGGTTGAAGAATGGCTAGCGAGCGAGAACCTAGCCGTATCGAAAACCAACAAATGGGCCTGGGCCAACGCCGCCGCGGAACGAATCCTGCTGCGCGGCCGACAGAGCGGCGACATCTGGGACTTCGTGAAAGCAGTTGGATGCTACCTAACCTCGTCCGCGCGCGGCGGCATTCTGCCTGACCCAACCTCCCAGCCGACGGGGCCGGAATCGCCTCCTTCCGTAGTGTGATAGGGGACAAAGGGACAAAGGTGACAGTTGTCGGTCCCTATTGTGGCACACGGAGTTACGTCAAAATGGTCCCGACCATGGCTGGGGGCGCCATTTCGACGCAAATGAAGCTGTGGTAAGGAGTAACACTAACTGTCACCTGGACTCTCCTACCTGGGCTCTCTTCACATGCGCCTGCCTTGGCCCAGGGTGAGCGGCAAGGCCGGACACCGAGTACAATAGACAAGCACGTGGCCCCCATGCCCTGCCCCGACGGAGCTAACCAATGTTCACCCTCCCCGCCAATACAGCCCTCCAGGCGCAGCCCGGCGAGACCGTCGAACAGCGATTCCGCCGCCTCCAAGCCATCTGGGAGGCCGACACCTGCGTCTACTCCGATCCGGCCAAGATCATGGGACACCCGGCATGGCAGGAGATCATCCGCATGGGGGAGGCGGTCGTACCGCTGATGCTGCGTGACATCGAGCAGAAGCCGAGGCTCTGGGTGTGGGCGCTGCCGGACATCACCGGGGCCCAGCCTGTGGCGTCCGCGGACGCCGGGAACATCCGCAAGATGAGTGAAGCATGGGTCCGGTGGGGAAAAGAGAAGGGCTATCGATGGTAAACTGCACGTGGCTGACAGCCGTGCTGTTCATGAAGCGGCCCCTGGCGCCGCCCCTCGCCTCATCTCCTCCATCCTCTTCCTGATCTCTGCCTCATACCCCCGCTCCGTCGGCTCATAATACCGCCGTTCCTCCGGCAGATACTGCTGCTCGACGTAGCCCCCTTCGTAGTTGTGCGCGTACTTGTACCCCTCGCCGTGTCCGAATTTATCAGCCCCGCGGTAGTGGCTGTCGCGCAGGTGCTTGGGCACCTCCAGCGTCCGCCCCGATTTTACGTCCTCGCGCGCCTTGCCGATCGCCATCGTCGAGGCGTTCGACTTCGGGGCGGTCGCCAGGTAGGTCACCGCCTGGGCCAGGTTGAGCTGGCATTCCGGCAGGCCGATGAACTCGACCGCCTGGGCCGTCGCCATCGCCACCGACAGGGCCCGGGGGTCGGCGTTGCCTACGTCCTCCGAGGCGAAGATCACGATGCGGCGGGCGATGAAGCGCGGGTCCTCGCCGGCTTCCAGCATCCGCGCCAGCCAGTAGATCGCCGCATCCGGATCGCTGCCGCGCATGCTCTTGATGAACGCGCTGATGACGTCGTAATGCTGATCGCCTGTTGGGTCATAGTCGAGGGCCTTGCGCTGGATGGAATCGCGGGCCACTTCCAGCGTGAAATCGACGGGCTTCGTCGTCGCCGATAACACACCGATCTCCAGGGCCGACAGCGCGCGGCGGGCATCGCCGTCGCTGATTTCGGCCAGGAAGTCGAGGGCCTCGGGCGTCATGCGGACCTCGTACTCGCCGAGGCCGCGCTCGCGGTCGGCGAGGGCCCGAGTCAAGAGCGTCTTGATCTGGTCGCGCGTCAGCGGCTCGAAGGTGAAAATCTGGCTGCGACTCAGCAGAGGGGAATTGATTGCGAAGAACGGATTCTGCGTCGTGGCGCCGATCAGGATGACGCGCCCCTCCTCCACATCCGGCAGCAATACGTCCTGCTGGGCCTTGTTGAAGCGATGGATTTCGTCCACGAAAAGGATGGTACGGCGGCCGGTGTCCTCCAGCTCGGCGCGGGCCTCTTCCAGCACGGCGCGGACTTCCTTGGTGCCGGAGGCGACGGCGTTGAGCGGCACAAAACGGGCCTGCGTGTGATTGGCGATGACGTGGGCCAGGGCCGTCTTGCCGGTGCCGGGCGGGCCGTAGAAGAGCAGCGAGGTCAGGCGATCGGCCTGGAGCATGCGCCGCAGCAGCTTGTCGGGGCCGAAGAAGTGCTCCTGGCCGACGTACTCCTCGACGGAACGTGGCCGCATCCGCGCGGCCAGCGGCTGGGCCTTGCGGAGATTGGCCTCGCGCGACTTGTGGAAAAGGTCCATGGCTGGGGCCTCCTGAGCGCCGCCCAGATGGTGGCGCCTAAGCGGACAGAATATCTCCGATTTGCCGGAGCGGTTTCGCATATTCCTCCCAGGTCAAGCCATCGACGGTCGCCTGGGGCTGGGCGGCCACGCCATCCACGAGGGGGCCCTGCTCGACCATGATGCGCAGCAGTTCGCGCTCCCGGTCGGGGTCGAAAAGAGCTGCGTCCCCTTTTTCGGAGCGGAGCAGGAGGATGCCGCCGGCCAGGGCGTAGGCGCCCCAGTTGCTCACGCCGGCCACGATCAGATAATCGGTCGGCACGCGGCAGGCGATGCGCCCGCCGTTGGGGATGTTGCGGCGGATGGTGTCCCACGGCATCTTGCCCATGCCGATCTCATTGCCGCCATCGCCGATGCCAATGGTCCGTGGTCGGGCCGGATCGTTGCCCCGTTGAGACAGCCTGTCGAACAGCAGATGCGCCGGCCGGGTCACAGCGGTGATGTCGCGGCCGCGCATGTTGTGGCAGCGGTCGCGATCTTCCTCGGGGACCTCGTCCCGCGTGTGGCTGGGACCCGGACGCTCAATGGCGATGTAGTGGCTGTGCGCCGCGAAGGACCATGCCGGCTCGCCGGCCGCCGGCAGAATGGAGACCGGCACACGGCCGTCCAGTCCGCAGGCCGAGAGGCCGGCGCGGAGGGCTTCACGACAATTGGGATCGGAAGCGATCTCGATGGCGATCCCCAGCGGCACCAGGGCCCGGGCCAGGAAGACGGCACCAAGCGGGCCGTCAGTTTCTGCGCTGGGCGGATTGGCGCTGACGATGGTGAACCCGGTCACCACACCGATGGTGGACCGCGGCGTGGTGGCGATGTCGCGACAGGCGGCGGCCAGGTCGTCGCGGCAACGGGTGAACAGGTTGTCGGTCGGGTCGCGCGCGAGCCCGCGCTGGCCCACGTCCTGCTGGATGATGTCGCGCAGCAAGTTGAGGCGATCCTCGGCCATCATCGCAATCCCTCGCGCAGGAGGTAGGCGAAACGCCCTCGCCAGGAGCGCGGCAGGTCGGCGGTCAACGCAATCGGCTCGTTGGTGACGGGGTGCAGGAACGTCAGCGCCCGGGCGTGCAGGGCGATGACACCGTCGAAAGTGCGGATGGAGCCGTACTTGGCGTCGCCATACACCGGGTGGCCGTGATGTGCCAGTTGCACGCGCAACTGGTGCGTTCGCCCGGTTTGCGGCCGGACTTCCTGCCAGGTCAACCCGCCGTGCTGGCCGCGGACCTGGTAGTGCAACAGCGCCTGCTTGGCCCCTGGCGAGCGCGGCTCAACCACCTCGACACGGCCCGCATCCCGGTCCTTGAGCAGCCAGTCTTCCAGGCTGCCGGCCGTCGGCAGGTTGTCGCCCTCCACCACGGCCCAGTAGACCTTCTCGACACTTCCCTCGCGGAACTGCCGGGCCAGCCGGGCCGCAGCCTTGCTGGTGCGGGCAAACAGCAGCACGCCGGATACCGGCTTGTCGAGACGATGCACCACCCCCAGGAAGACGTTGCCGGGCTTCTTGTACTTCTCCTTGAGATAAGACTTGACCAGCAGGTCCAGCGTGGCCTCGCGCCCGGCAAAGTGGGCGCTGGGCACGCCGGCCGGCTTGGCCACGGCCAGGCAATGATTGTCCTCAAAAAGGATGTCGAGCGGTGGGTGATCCAAGAGGTTCCTTCGCTGGCGCTCGGGGCCGGTGCGGGCGGCGTCTGACTGGGCTGTACCATTCTACCAAGACCCGGCGGCCTGTTGTCGCCGGGCGCCCTTTGCTACCATCGAAAGCGAATGGCGTCGGACGGAGGGATCATGCTGGACCTCTTTGTCGGAATCGACCACGGCGGCAGCGAGACCAAGGCGGCCCTGTGGGAGGCGGATCGATGCCTGGCGACCGGTCGAGGCGCGGCAGCACCCGCCTTGCGAGAACTGGAACCGGCCCGCTGGCCCCAGGCCATCCGGACCTGGGCGGACCAGCTCGGCTATCCGGTGGGCAGCTGGCGCGGCCTGGGCCTGTCGCTGGCCCTGCCGATCGTTCGCGGAATGATCCTCGATCCCACACGCAAGTTCCGAGACCTGGACGGCCTGGCGCTCGAGGAGCTTCGCAGCGCCCTGAGTCGGGGCCTGGCCCTGCCGGTTTCCATTATCCACGACGGCCAGGCGGCCCTCCTGGGCGAGCTGGCGCTCGCGCCCGCTGGCGTTCCGGGCCGGTCCGGCATGCTGACGTTTGGCAAGTCGATTGGCTTCGGCTGGGCCGTCGATGGGCACATCTGGAGCGGACCCTACACCAGCTGGGTCAGTCACCTGCAGCTGTGCCCCGACGGGCTGCCGGGCGCGGAACCGTGCGTCGGCTGCGGGCAACTTGGCTGCTGGCGCGTCGTGTACCAAACACTCAAGGGAACCGACGACGCCCATCCCAACGCCGATTGCCTTGACACCCTGCTGAGGTACACGGCCCAGGGGATTGCCGGGATGTTGAATGTCTTGCCCCTGGATCGGCTCTTCCTGGGCGGCGGCTGGGTCGCCCATAACCTCGACCCGCGGGGCATCCGGAATGAGGCTGTTCGGCGACGCGAGCCTTATGCGATTCTTATGAGCTACCTGAAGGGGCGTATGCTGATCGATCCAGCAAGTGTGCTCCAGCTTGGGAAAAGCGAGACGTACAGCGCGGCGATTGGCGCTGCCTGGCACGCCAGTCGGGAGGCGCGATAGCCGCGGTGGTAGTGGTATTGGTAGAGTGGGTCTCGCTCCGCTCGACGCACGCTACGAACTACGACCTATGATTGGTTTTCAGGCATTCCAAGAGATCTCCCATGCCCGCGCCCCTGCAAGCCCTGACCGAACACCTGGACTCGCTGTCCACACGTTGTCCGGTGCTCATCCAGGGGATCCGCCAGGCCATCGCCATTGGCCAGATCGATCCGGAGATGGCTCTGACCCGGTCGCGCAAGGCACTCGATTACATCGTCCGCGAGGTCTACCAGCGCCGTCTGAACGAACCGCCGGGGACCCGGCCGCTGGATAACCTGCTGCAGCGCCTGGTGAAGGACGGCCACTGGCCGACGCGCCTGGCCGCCTATGCCAACACCGTGCGCGAGCTGGGCAATGTCGGCACGCACACCTTCGGCGAGCCCATCACGCCCACCGATGTGCTGCGCTCGCTGGAGCAACTCGTGCCGATTGTCGATTGGTTTCTCGAACAAGACGCCGCTGCGCCGGGTGGGACAACCGGGGCGGAATCGGCCGCTGATTGGCGGACGGACCGCCTGGGCCTGGCGATGGGCGACACCACCGCTGTCGTGCCCAAGGGGCTGCGTTCCTTCGATGCTCGCGACAGCGATTTCTTCCTCACCCTGGTGCCGGGCGCCCGCGACCGGGCTGGGCTGCCCGAGTCGATCCGCTTCTGGAAGGATCGGACCGATCCGGCCCACGAAGCGGCGTTCACGGTCGGGTTGCTTTACGGACCATCGGGATGCGGGAAGTCGTCGCTGGTGAAGGCCGGCCTGTTGCCGCGCCTGTCGCCCAGCGTGCAGAGCGTGTACGTGGAGGCCACCAGCGACGATACCGAGGCCCGCATCTTGAAGGGACTGCGCCGCCGGTTCCCGCAGTTGCCGACCGATGCCGGCCTGGTGCAGAGCTTCGTCCTGCTTTTTTCGGGCTCGGTGCTGCCGGCCGGGCAGAAGGTGTTGCTGGTGCTGGACCAGTTCGAGCAGTGGCTGCACGCGCGGCGGGCCGAGGAACAGCCGGAACTGGTACAGGCGCTGCGGCAGTGCGACGGCGCGCATGTGCAATGCCTGGTGATGGTGCGCGACGACTTCTGGCTGGCCGTCAGCCGCTTCCTCCGCCAGCTCGAAATTCAGCTCCTGGAAGGGCAGAACACCGCGCTGGTGGACCTGTTCGACCTGCTGCACGCCCGCAAGGTGCTGACGCTGTTCGGCCAGGCCCACGGGCGGCTACCGGATGATGCCGCCGCCATCACGGCTGAGCAACATCAATTCATCGATCAGGCAGTCGCGGGGCTGGCCCAGGACGGCAAGGTGATTCCGGTCCGGCTGGCGCTGTTCGCGGAGATGGTGAAGGGGAAGGCGTGGTCGCCGGTAACGCTGCGCGACGTGGGCGGGACCGAGGGAATCGGCGTGACCTTCCTGGAGGAGAACTTCACGGCCTCCTCCGCCCCGGCCGAGCATCGGCTGCACCAGAAAGCGGTCCGCGCCGTGCTGAGCGCGCTGCTACCGGAGAAGGGGAGCGACATCAAGGGGCACATGCGCTCGCGCGAGGAGTTGTTGGAAGCGTCGGAGTATGCCGGCCGGCCGCAGCACTTCGATGCCCTGATGCGCATCCTGGACCCCGAGCTGCGGCTGGTCACCCCGACCGACCCCGCGGGCCTGGAGAGCGACGAGACCCCGGCCGCGCCCCGGCCGCAGTTCTACCAGCTGACCCACGACTACCTGGTCGGCCCGCTGCGGGAATGGCTGCGGCGCAAGCAGCGCGAAAGCCGCCGCGGCCGGGCCGAGCTGCGCCTCGCTGACCGGGTAGCCCTCTGGGTCCTTCGCCCGGAGAGCCGCCATCTGCCCAGCGTGCGCGAATGGTTCCAAATCCTGCTGCTGACGCGACGCCGCGACTGGCATCCGCCGGAGCGGCGGATGATGCGGGCGGCGACGCGACGCTACACGCTGTTTGGACTGGTCCTTGCGGTGGGGTTGGGCCTGCTCGGGGCCGGGACCTGGTTTGCCTACAGCAAGCAGGCCGCCGCCGGTCAGATCGAGGCCCTGAAGTCGGCCGAAATCGGCCAGGTGCCCGACATCGTCGCCCGCATCGCCTCGCACCGAACGTGGACCGATCCGGCCCTACGGGAGATGCTGCACGGGAATGACAATGATCCGCAAGCGAGCAAGGAGCATCTGTACGCCAGCCTGGCCCTCCTGCCCGTCGATCCCTCCCAAAATGATTACATCATCGATCGGCTGCTGACGGCGGATTTCAATCAATTTCCGACGATCCGCGACCTGCTGAAAGCCTATTCCGATCCACCGACAAACCAGCTCTGGCAAGTCCTGGAAGATGGCAAGGCGGACGCTGGACGACGCTTCCGGGCGGGGATGGCCCTGGCGAAGTACGTGCCGCCCAGC
The DNA here is from genome assembly GCA_963827935.1 of uncultured Planctomycetota bacterium. Lineage (GTDB taxonomy): Bacteria > Planctomycetota > Planctomycetia > Gemmatales > Gemmataceae > DATFNV01. Next base: position 341,997 of record CAWHCN010000017.1, read on the forward strand.
GCCGACGATGCCCGCTGGCAGGCCGTCGCGCCCTTCCTGGTGGACCAGTTGCTACCGGCCATGGTCAGTCATCCCCTGGACTACAAGCTGCTGCTGGAGGCGTTCCGGCCAGGGGGAGCGGCCATCCTGGCACCGCTCGGTGCGGCGTTCCGCGACACGAAACGGCCGGATTCCCAGCGAACCTACGCCATGAACCTACTGGTGGAGTACGCCGCCGATCAGCCGGACATCTACGCCGGCCTGCTCATGGATGCGGAGCCCGGGCAGTACGTCGACCTGCTGCCCAAGGTCCAAGCGCTGGAGCTGGCGGACAAGGTCATTCCCGTCCTGGAGGCGGAACTGGCCCGCGTGCTGACACCCACCTGGCGCGATGCTCCAACTCGCCCGGGCTGGTCGGCGCCGGACGCGGGCCTCAGCGGGCCGATCGAGAGCGCCGGGGGCCTGGTCAACGACCATTTCGCACTGTGCCAGACAATGCCACTGGAGCAATGCGCCGGCGTGGCGGATCGGCTGCGGCCCTGCGGCTTCCGCCCGGTTGGCTTTCGGCCCTACCGCTGCGGCGACCAGGTGCAGGTGGCCGCCCTCTGGACGCGCGATGGCCGCGACTGGCGGCTGGCCTACGACCGCACCGCTGCCGACCTGGCGACCCAGGACCAGACCTGGAAAGCTCAGGGATTCATCCCGGCCGATGTCGCGGGCTACGAGTCGCCGGCGGCGGCGGGCCAGCTCTCCTACGCTGCTCTCTGGATCAAGCCTCCGCTGGAAATCAGCGAGGCCCGGCTGTATGTCGGAGTGGCTGCGGGCGCAGGATTACCGCGCTGCACTGGCCCCGCTTCTCAAGGGCGGCTTCCGGCCACAGACCGTGACGGAAAATGCCCTGGGAGACACGAACTGGTACAGCGGCGTCTGGTGGAAGCCGAAACGCCCGGTCGACGAGGAAGCCCGCGTCTTCGAGTTGGGACGAAGCGAAACACGCTATGCCAGCAAGCTGACTGCGAGCCGGCTGCAGCTGGATGTGCGCTTGTCAGCGGTCGATCCGCGGCGGTTGCCGCGCGCGCGGGCCGGGCGCTGGCCCTGCTGTTCGGACTGCCGGCGAGCGGGTCGCCCCTTTTGCCGCTGCCGTGCCTGGGCCTGAGCGAGGCCGTCCTCCAGGCCCAGCCGCGCGACTGGGACTATGGCGGCGTTTGGTACGAATCGACGACGATGTCCTCCCAGGAAGCGCACGGCCTGGCCCCGGCCGACCACCTGGCCCGCTGCCGCGACCTGGCCCAGCAGGGCTATCGACCAATGGCACTCACCGTGGCCTGTGCCGGCGCGGACAAGCAGGCTGGCAGCGGCCTCGGTCTGGCATCAGCCGGTGGTCTCCGACGCCGCCAAGGACGCGCTGGCCCGGCACCAGGCCCAGGCCGCCATCACGCTGCTGCGCCTGGGCCAGCCCGCCCAAGTGCGGCCACGCCTGGTGCAGAAACCCGACCCTCGGCTGGCCTCGTTCATCATCAACCGCATGGTCCCCCTCCGCGTGGAGCCGGATGCCGTTCGCCAGCGGCTCACGGAGACCACCGATGCCGATCAACTGCGCCGCCCTGCTTCTGAGTCTGGGCGATTTCCCGCTCGACCGACTTTCCAGCGAGGACCGGGACAAGCTGGTGGACGACCTGCACCTCGTGCAGCGCTACCGCGAGGCGGGCGACCCCGGGCTGCACGGCGCTCTCGACTGGCTGCTCCGCCGCTGGGACAAGGCCGACCAGCTCCGCGACGCCAACCTGGCCCTGGCCTCGCGCGATCCAGTGAGCGGACGCGACTGGTACATCAACAAACAGGGACAGACGATGGCGGTCGTTCACGGCCCGGTCGATTTCCTGATGGGCTCCCCCGGCTCCGAGATTGACCGCTTCAAGCAGGAAGAGACGCAGCACCTGTGCCGCATCCCGCGCTCCTTCGCGGTCGCTGCCAGGAAGACGACGGTGCAGGACTTCCTCGGCTCGCCCCTCAAGCCCAGCCAGCAGCCGGGTGCCTACAGCCCCGATCCGGATTGTCCGATGATCTGGGTCAGCTGGTACGACGCCGCCCGCTACTGCCAGTGGCTCAACCAGAAAGAAGGCATTGACGAGCGCGAATGGTGCTATCCGAAAGAAATCAAGGACGGCTCGGCGATCACGGTGGACCTGACCAAAACGGGCTACCGGCTGCCGACCGAGGCGGAATGGGAATACGCCTGCCGGGCGAAAACGATTACCAGCCGCTATTACGGATCGTCTACCGAACTGATGAACGATTACCTGTGGTGTTTCAATAATGCCTTCGATCCGGCTTCGGCGGTCGGCGAGCGGGCCTGGCGGGTCGGGCTGCTGCGGCCCAATGCGCTGGGGCTGTTCGACATGCACGGCAACGTCTGGGACTGGTGCCAGAGCCGTTATGCACCCTATCCGGAGCTGCCGCCGGACCAGCCGGTGATCGACGGTGCCGACGCACCCCTTCCCGCGGGTGCCCTCTTGCAGCGCGTGGTCCGCGGCGGCTCATTCGTCAATCGCGTCCAGGTGGTGCGCTCGGCGGCCCGCAACAAGTACGAACCGGTGCGCTCCTATTACTACGTGGGCTTCCGCGTGGTGCGGACGATTCGCTGAAGGCCTGTGCTCCCCTCGCCCCGGTACTCCGGGGAGAGGGGTCGGGGGTGAGGGGTTCTGGTCTTGCGAGATTCAGCCCCCTCACCCCCAACCCCTCTCCCCGGAGTACCGGGGCGAGGGGAGTAAGGGCACCCCTCTCCCCCGAGTACGGGGGCGAGGGGCTTCCCGAGCGAGCCGACGCGCGGTCCTTGTTCATACCCCCTACAATGCGGTGATGGCCAGCAAGCGAACGCTCCTGGAGCCGACGGTCACCTTCTGGGGCGCGGCTCGGACCGTGACGGGGTCGATGCACCGCGTCGATGCCTGCGGCCGGTCGCTGCTGCTGGATTGCGGCCTTTATCAGGGCCCGCGGGCCGAGGCGCACCGCCGCAATCTCGAATTTCCCTTCCGGCCGCGCGACATCGAGGCGGTGCTGCTGAGCCATGCCCACGTCGATCACTGCGGCAACCTGCCCAACCTGGTTCGCCAGGGTTTCACCGGCCCCATTTACTGCACACCGGCCACGCGGGCCCTGGTCGGCGTCATGCTGGGCGATGCCGCCAAGATTCACGAAGAGGATGCCGCTTACCTGAATCGGCATCGCGAAAGAGGGGAGCCGAAGGTCGAGCCGCTCTACACCGGGCGCGATGTCTATCGGACGCTCTTGCGCCTCGCGCGGTCCCCTATAATCGGCCCGTCGAGGCTGGCCCTGGCCTGGAGGCGACGTTCGTGGATGCGGGGCATCTCCTCGGCTCGGCCATGATCGCCCTGCGGATGAACGAACGGCGCCTGACGTTCACGGGCGACCTGGGCCGGCCGGGGCTGCCGATCCTGCGCGATCCCGCCCCGGTGCCGCCGGGCGATTTGCTGATTAGTGAGAGCACCTATGGCGGCCATCGGCACGAGCCGGTCGAGGAAACGGCGGAGCGGCTGGGCGCGGTGGTCCGGCAGACGGCGGCCCGCGGCGGCAAGCTCATCATCCCCGCCTTCAGCGTGGGTCGGACGCAAACCATCGTCTACTTCCTCCATCAACTCCTGAACGCCGGCCGCCTGCCGGACCTGCCCATTTTCGTCGATAGCCCAATGGCGGTGCGGGCCACCGAGGTCTTCCGCGCCCACCCCGAGTGCTTCAGCGACCAGACCCTGCGCTTGCTGGAGGAGCATCCCGACCTGTTCGGCGAACGGCACGTCCACTACGTCGACAAGGTCCACGAGAGCATCGCCCTGAACGACCGCCGCGACCCGTGCGTGATCATCTCGGCCAGCGGTATGTGCGAAGGGGGTCGGGTCCTGCACCATCTGAAGCACAACATCGAGGACCCGCGCTCAACCATCCTGATTGCCGGCTACCAGGCCCCGGAGACCCTGGGGCGCCGGCTGGTGGAGCGCCGGCCCGAGGTCCGCATTCTGGGCGCAGCCTGAGTCTCAAGGCCGAAGTCGTCGTGCTCAACGGCCTGTCCAGCCACGCGGACCACGACGGCTTGCTGCGCAGCCTGACGCCACTGGTCGGGCAGGCGCGGCAGGTCCGGCTGGTGCACGGCGATCCGGAGCGGGCGGCGGCGCTGGCGGAAGGATTGCGGGCGGCGGGGTTTGAGGATGTGGGAGTTCCGGAGAGGGGCGATACGGTGGCGGTGTAGCCCGGTGCTGCCGGGCCGCCGTTACTTCGCGTCCATCAACTTTTCGAGTTGTTTCGCACTGAGGAACAGCCGGTAGGGCTGCCCGGGAAGTTCCTCGAAATCCCACCGTTGGTAGAACGCCTTGGCGGCATCATTGAGGCAATCGAGGATGATGGCGACAAAGGCAAACGTCTTGCCCGCGTCGTGACAATCGCGAAGGGCCTGGGCGAACAGGCGCCGGCCCAGTCCCTGGCCCTGATGATCGGTGCTCACTCCCAGCCAGGCCAGCACTGCGACAGGAAGCTTTCGGCGGGGCAGGCGCTTCGTCACCTCGGCGGGCAAGTCTGCAAAGTCAACCTGTCCGGTTGCCAGTGTGTAGTAACCGGCAATCCGCTCTTCCGAATCGAGCAGCACCCGCGTGGCAGAAAGCCGCTTCTCCTGATTCTGAAGCGCGTTAGTGGCCAACCAGGTATCGACCTGCGCTTCGCAGCACCGGAATGTCTTCCGCGGGTGTTCGCGTCGTAGTTGTTCGAGTCGGAACCCCTCGGGGAAGTGGATCCCATTCACGACTCACCCCGCATGATCGCGCCCAGCTCTCGCTGAGCCTCGGTCAAGCGCGGCGGCCCGTTCAGGGCGTTCCAGAAGGCGAGTTGTTCGTCGGGGGTCAGGGCGATGGTCTGCTCGCGTGCGGCCAGCACTTCTCTCTGAGCCTGGGTGACGGTCACGGTCCGCACATAGTCACTGATGCTGATGCGGCGCAACTCGGCGGCCTGCGACAGGTAGGCCTTACTGACATCGTCAAGGCGGACCATAAGCGGGCTGCCCCCCTGCCCTTTTCTACGGACCCGTGATGTCGCTTTCTGAGCCATTGTGATGTCCTCCTCGCGCTATTGTATAGCACATCGCCGTACAGTCAAGGCCGTCAACTTCACAACCCCCTCCCCATCTCCCCCTGAATGTCCTTCAATTCCTCCACCCCCACCGAAAGGCGAATCAGCCCATCGGTGATCCCCTGGCGTCGCTTCTCCGCGGGACTCACATAACGGTGCGAGGTCGTCGCCGGGTGGCTGCACGTTGTCGTCGTGTTGCCCAGGGATGGGCTGAAGGGGATGCCGCGGGCCCGGTGCATGAAGTGGTTGACCGCCTCGCGGCTGTCCAGCTCGAAGCAGAGCATGTTCCCGAAAGCATCTGCCAGGACCCGGCCGGCTAGCTCGTGATCGGGGTGGTCGCTGCGCCCCGGGTAGACAACCCGGCTGACACCCCCCTGACCCGCCAACCAGTCGGCGAGGGCGGCGGCGTTGGCGCAGGCGGCCTTCATGCGCAGGGACAACGTCGTTAGCCCGCGCTGGGCCAGCCAGCAGTCGAACGGGTTGGACGCCAGCCCGAAGATGCTGACCGTGCGCGTCGTCTCGGCCAGCAGGTCGGCCCGCCCCGAGAGAGAGCCAAGCGTGACATCGCTGTGCCCGCCCATCATCTTGGTCAGGCTTTCCATGACATAATCGGCGCCGTAGTCGAGCGGCCGGCACAGCACCGGCGTGGCGAAGGTATTGTCCACCACCAGCCGGCATTCGCGCTCGTGAGCCAGGTCAACCAGTTCTTGGAGATCGACGACGCGCAGGAGCGGATTGGACATCGTCTCCACGAACAACAACCGGGCTGGCTGCCGCAGGGCCGAGCGGACTTCTTCCAGGTCGTTGGTATCGACCAGCGTCGTCTCGATGCCGAAGCGGGGCAGCTCCTCGCGGAAGAGCTGCGTGGTCCGCCCGTAGAGGCGATTGCTGGCGACGATGCGATCGCCCTTCTGCAGGGTGGCCAAAGCGACGGCGCTGATGGCGCCCATGCCCGAGCCGCAAATGACCGTCCAGAGCGCGCCTTCCAGCGCGGACAGCTGGTCCGCCAGTTGCCGGGCGTTGGGATGCCCATCCCGCGCGTAGATGAACCCCGGCGCCTGGGCATTCATGATGCGATCCAGGGCGTCCAGGTCCGGCAGGGTGTACACCGACGATTGGAAGAGAGGCGGGACAAGGGGGACGCTATGGCCCAACGGTGGCTGCTGTTCCGGCATGGCGAGACTCTCCGGGGCGGGCGACCGGGCTATTTCACCCGCCCCGGCGAGGCTTGTCGAGTCCAGCAGGGCAGCAATTCCGTTTACTCCTTCTTGTCTCGATCCGCCAGGTACTTCTGGACGGCCAGCCACATGTCGCGTTGGGGGCCGTCGCCATCGTCCTTCAGTCCCAGGGCGGCGGCCTTCTTGCGGGCCTCCTCGTCGCCGAGCTTGGCGACCGTGCGGAAATAGAGGTACCAGAGGCCGCCGGCCAGCGTACCGTCCCGATCGTAGTAGACGAACAGCGGCCGGTTGGCCGCGTCGGCGACGATCTTGTTGAACTGGTCCACCAGCTCGGGGGTCAGGGTCTTGGGAGACGCCTCCAGGGTGAGGTACGTCAGGCCGCGTTGCTCGAAGAGGCGCCGATCGCCGGCTGACTCCTCTTCCGGTCCGCGGACAAACAGGACGGCCTTGGTGTTGTTGTCTTTCAGCCAACCGATGCCCTCCAGCAAGGGCCGGGAGCCGACGGTCACGTTCGGCAGGGCCTCGGCAAAGTTGGCGATGCCGGCGGGCAATCCGGGCGAACGCCGCGGTTTCTCCGGTGTCTCCGGGGCAGCGGGCTTCTCGGGCAGGTTGGCCCGGGGCGGCTCCGGCGATTCCGGCGGGTTGAGGCGGGCCGATTCGCGCGGCTTCTCCGGGGCGATCGGCACCGGGCCGCCCAGGCTCGCCCCCGGCGGCGAGGCGGGACCCCACGCCTGCTGGATGGGCGCGGCCGGCAGCGGTTGATAGGCGCCGATCGATCCCGGCGGCACCACGGGCGCGCCCAGGGTCCCGGGGGGCGGAGCCGCCGGGACTGGGCAGGCGCGACAGGGTGCCAGCGGGCTGGCCGGCAAAATGGCCGCGGTGCGGACGGCCGGGGGGGGAGGGTAGCACGACTGGTTGCCGCAATGCGTGCAACCGGCCAGCGCCAGCGCTCCCACGGGGAGCGCGCACAGGGACCACAATCGCCGTCGGTTCATGACGGGCCTCCTTTTTCTGTCCACCACGATTGTACTTGATGAGAAAAGGTCGGCCCCAGGACGGAATGTTGAATCGGTAGCTGAATTGCCGGCACAGGTGGCAGGAAGTAACGGTTGGGCAAGCTGTAGGAGGAGTTGGTCAGCTGTCGCGCCGGCCGCGGCCCACGTTGTCGCTCTGCTCCGCCATCACTGCCAGGCGGGTCAGCATCGAGGCCGGGATGCCGATACGCTCGAAGCATTCGGCGACAATGCTGTTGTGGGCGCTGAGCAGGCTAATCAGCAGGTCCATCGGCGTCATGCGCGGGCGGCGGTTCTCCTGGCAACGGCCATGGGCTTCACGCAGCAGGCGGATGACATTGTCGGACAGGAATTCGCGATGGAGCTGGAGCACCGCCTCGCGCTCGCCGTCTTCCTGATGAAACAGCTCCTGGAATTGCCCCAGCAGCCTGGGCAGATCGGCCCGGATGCGCGAACCCCAGTCGCGGATGCAGCCGTCGGGCTGAGAGAGGAGCCCCATGAAAACGTGGGGGCTGCGCAGGCTGTCCCAGCGGGTTTCGCGGGCCATGCGCACCGCCTCGCGGAGAGCGGTGGTGGCGGAGGGGCTCAGCAACTCCAGCCGCAGGCCGCCGCCGGGCCGGAAGATGTCGTCCATGGGCTCTTCAGGGGTGGCCATCGCGGATTCCTCACCGCCGGTTCACGCAACGCTGACGATTATTACCGACGTGCCGGATCAACGCAAGATGCTAAATGGGAGAAATCGGCCGAAAAACCGGGGTACCCGACGAGTTCAGCTGGTCAGCGGAGCTTCTGGTGGCACGTGATACATCGGATCTGATGAATGCGAATCTGCTTGTGGCACTTGGGACAGCGGCTAAAGCGCGATTTCTTGAACTTCTTGGTCAGCGGACGCTTACGCATGGCGGAACCTCAATTCCTTGGCTGGAGCTGCGCCGGGCCGCGCACTACCTGGTATAGATGGAAGGAGCGGTACAGGCAATGCAACTGGTCCTTGCCACATTGCGCTTGATCTTGCCGCCGGGGTGCCGGACGATAGCTGTGTGCCCCCCGCAAGCTGCCCCACCTGGAGAATCCCACCGATGAAGCTCTGGCAAACGCTGCCCGCCCTGGTCCTTGGCTGTGCCACCGTCCTGGCGGCCGACCCACCGAAAGAAACCTCGGCCCTGGTCGTTGTCGATGGCGCCGGCAAGGAGCAGAAGCTGAAGGCCTGGAAGTTCGTGGCGGGCACGCGCCATCTGGGCTGGCTAGCGCCCGCCACGCCACCCCGCCCCAAGGCGGAGAAGCCTGCCGACAAGCCGGTCGAGGAGAAACCTGTGCCGGCCGACGCCGGACCGGAGGCCATCGAGTTCCGCGATGAGCATTCCACCACGCTGAAAGACGGTATCCTGACCTGGCTGTTACCCGAACATCTCCGGGGACTGGAATACGATGGCGAAAAAAAGACGGTCACCGCCAGCATCGCCCTGGGCGACAAGGCCGACGGCGATCTGACGCTGACCGGGACTACCAAATATGACGGCATCAACAAGATCACCCTCGAGGCGGAAGTGGACAAGGGCGAGGCCGGCGTGGCCGAGGTCAAATACCAGGGCGGCACGGCTCGCGGCGTCCGGGCCTTCCGCTTCCCGCCACCGAAGCCGGCGGCGGACGCCAAGGGACGCCCTGCTTTCATCAGCATCGAGGATCGCGACGAAAAGCACGCCGAACAGGTAGCCGATTTGCAGCCGCTGTACCGGTTGGGGGAAGGCGGCGAGCGCCTGCTGCCGACGCTCTTCTTCAAGAAGACGCTGAAGCTGGACCTGGGAAAGCTCGCCCGCCTTCACGTGGAGGGGCGCGACGCCGACGGCACCGAATGCCACGTCACCCTGAAGGACGGCGAGGAGCAGACGTACACACTTCTGAAGGCGGCCGTTATCGACGGCAAGGCCGCGACCCTCGAAGGGCTGGTCGCCAAGGTCCGCGGCGGCTACAAGTTCTATCCCGCCTCGACCCTGTCGGCGCTGCACCTCGATGTGCAGTTCGACGAGAAGAAGGCGGACGAAAAGCCGTAGGGCAGTGTCTATCCTCCTGGGGCGAGCGGGGACTCCCCTCGCCCCGGTACTCCGGAGAGAAGGGTCGTCTTCTCCCCTCGCCCCGGTACTCCGGGGAGAGGGGTCGGGGGTGAAGGGCTTGTCTTCCCAAAGCCCAGAACCCCTCACCCCCAACCCCTCTCCCCGGAGTACCGGGGAGAGGGGATTCCGGCACAGATTCTGCCCCTGCTCAAATCCGCTTGCGGACCGGCGCGACGGGGCGATATGCTCAATATCTCCGGTGAGGATCGCCGCCGCCGGGCACGTTCGCTTCGTTGAGTGAGCCCCTTCGGAGGATACCCCTCATGGCGAAGATAGACGCCTATTATCCACCCAGCCCCACGAATGTTCCGCCCGATCTCACCGAGCCGACCAGCGAATACAAGACGCGCGTCTTGCTGCTGCTGCTCAGTCTGTTCTTCGCCTACGCCCTTTACCTGACGCTGCTGGTGGGTTCGCTGTTTTTTGTCGTGCTGCCGTTCCTGGCCCTGGGCAGCAGGCACTTCGCCGGGTTCTTTTGCCCGGCTATTGTCCTGGCGGTGCCGGCGTTGCTGTTCTTTCTGTTCCTCATCAAGGGGTTCTTCAAGAGCGGGCAAAAGGAACGCTCGGTCCGGGTGGAGGTCACCGCCGACGACCAGCCCTTGCTGTTTGCCTTCATCGAGCGCATCTGCGATGAGACGGGTGCCCGGAGTCCGCGCAAGGTTTTTATCGTGCCCGAAGTCAATGCCGCCGTGATGACCTACACAGGGGCTCTCAGCCTGATCTGGCCCACCGGGAAGGACCTGCTCATCGGCCTGGGCCTGGTCAATGCCCTGAACCTCAGCGAGTTCAAGTCGGTCCTGGCGCACGAATTTGGCCACTTCGCGCAGAGCAGCACGCGCATGACCGGCTACGTCTACACGGCCCTGGGCGTCATGCACGACATCATCTTCGGCCGCGACTGGTTCGACTACACCATCGAGGCGATGAAGCGCTCCTGGAACCCCCGCAACAACGGTTTGGCCCTCTTTGGCTGGCTACTCTACGCCCTGGTGTGGATGCTGCGCAAGGTGCTGGAAGGCGTCTTCTTCCTGATCCTGCTGCTGGAGCGTTCGCTGTCGCGACAGATGGAATTCAATGCCGATCTGTTCGCGGTGAGCGTCAGTGGCAGCGACGCCGGGATTCACGCCTTCTACAAGCTGACGTGCAGCGACGACTTCTACGCGCAACTCTGGGAGGACCTGCGAGCGGCGTACCAGCACAAGCTAATCAGCGCCGACATGTTCTACCACCTCAATCACGCGGCGAACTTTGTCCGCAAGCAAAAGAAAGATCCCCGGTTTGGCTTTCCACCGCCGCTTGCCGACGATCCGCGCGACACGCCCGACCTGTTCAAGCCGGAGGACAAGGGCACGCCCAAGATGTGGGCCACCCACCCGTCCAATTACGACCGCGAGCAGAATGCCAAGGCCTACTACATTCGGTGTGACATCGACGAGCGCTCGGCCTGGGTCCTCTTCAAGCAACCGCAAGAACTGCGTCAGGAGATCACCTACCGCGTCTGGCGCAACATGAAGCTCATCAAGAAGAATGCCCGGCTGGACCCGCCGCAAGAAGTCCAGGCGTTCATCGACGACGAGCACGTCGAGACGACCTACGACCCGCGCTATCAGGGACTGTACGACGCTCGCTACATTGAGATCGAAGACCTGGACGAACTGGTGACCGAGGCCAAGAGTGCCGCCTGGGACGAAGGCCGCCTGGAGCGCGTACACCTGAAGCTCTACGACAACGAGCTGAAGGAGTGGATGGAAGGGCGCAACAGCCGCATGGAAGAGTACAATCTGCTCAGCGGCCTGGTGGAAGGGGAGCTGGAACTCAAGCAGGACGAGTTGCAGTTCCGCGGACGGCACTACGATATCCGCGAAGCGAAGCGCCTTCTGAAAAAGGTGAAGAAGGAGCTGGACGAGGATCGGCAGTACTTCGCCGGCATCGACCGCCGTGCCTTCCTCGTCTACTACCAGATGGCGATGCAGGCCAATGCGGACATGCGCAAGGACCTGTTCAATCGCTGGGACTTTCACCTCACTTGCCAGGACATGCTGCGCAAGCTGAACGACAAGATGGCCGACCTCAAGGCCGTGCTGGCCATGCTGGATCGCTCCACGTCCGGCCGTAGCGGCAGCCTGCCCCCCAACGAGTTCCGCGCGGCCCTGAAGGCCTTTCGCGATGCCCGCAAGACCCTTAAGAAGGTCCTGACAACGGCCGACGACCTGCCCATGCCGGAAATGGCCAACATGAAAAAGGGCAAGCCGGTCGGCTATTTCTTGCTGGACAAGAAGCTGGTCGAGTCGCTCGACCTGGACGAATCCACAATTACTTACCAATGGATCAACAAGCTGATGGGGCAGGTCGATGAGGTGAAGTCCAAACTGGTCCGCATTCACTTCAAGAGCCTGGGCGGCATCCTGATCTTGCAGGATCGCATCCACGTTTGCTGGCGGGAGCACCTGGCGGCCATGCCGACGGTGCAGGCGCTGACCGAGGAGCCGGCCGGCGGCAAGCCGATGCCGGCGGCCGCGACGCCAGCGACTCGGGCCCAGGACGTAATCCGGCACGGTGGCGATGTGACGGCCGCAGCCAAGCTGGCCGCCGTCGCGCCCCCCAAGCCGGCCACGCCCGCCGTTCCCAGACCCGGCACGCCCCAGCAACAGCCGAAATAAGCGTCTGGTGGATGACGCCGGAAGTTGTGGGGGTCACTTCCGATAGGCCCGACCTGCCTGCCTTTGTGGCAGCCCGAAACGCCAGCGAGGGAGTCGCCGTTCGTCCTCGCTGGCGCGTGGGCTGCCCGCTCCGAACTGCCTGCGATGCCCGGTCCGAGCTGCCTGCCATCATGGCAGGCAGCTTTCTTGGCGTTAGCCCTTGTCACGATTGCACTTGCGCTGCCGAAAAAAGCTGCCTGCCAGCAACCAGCGGTAGAAACCCGGGCGGATAGGCTTGATGAGGTAACGTCCCGCCTTGTCGGCATGATCTGCTAAGGCGACCGGCAGGAGATAGCAGCCCTCGGCAGCGCATCTCCGCCCGCCCGCCGGCAGCGCACGCGCTGCCAGGTTGAACTGAAGTGACCGGGAATTCTGTTCAACCTGGCGCGGACACCGCAAGCCATTGGTAAATAACGACATGTGCCTTCGCAATTCAGCAAAAATCGCCAGGTTGAACTGAAGTCCGATGTGTGCGGGAGCGCTACGACGGGCCCCTTCGCCGCCGGGCGAGGGATCGTCGCCCCAGTCCCCCGTACTCGGTCGGAGCACCGGGGCGAGGGGAGATTATCTCCTGCCGGTCGCCTTACAGCGCGGAGTTGGTCAAGCGAACGCGGCAGCAACTGGGGGTCAGCCAGGCCTTGTTTGCCCGCTTCCTGGGGATTTCGCCGAAGACCGTCCGGGCGTGGGAGCAGGGGGTCAATACCCCGCTGCCAATGGCTTGCCGATTCATGGACGAAATACGCCGCGACCCGCGCTACTCGGGGCCGGCGACTGCGTGAAGTGGTGGTCGCGAACGTAACGCGGGAGTGAGGTTGGCCCGGAGTGGCTCCCAGCCGACCTGGCAGACCAGGTCCTCGGGGACGAGACCGCCGGTCTGGACAAGACGGCGGAAGTCGTGCCGCTCTGGTCGGGCGGCTCACTTTCCGAATCGGTTACATTTTCATTGACGGCCCACTCTCCCTGCCGGTACGCTCAAGGCGCGTGGAACTCATCGCCTGGTGTTGAGGTCGCCCCCTGAGGGGCGTCCTCTGACCCACTGCCCACGGAGGACCGCATGCCTCGCCTTACCCACCTGGTCGCCCGCGTTGCCCTGTTCCTGACCGCCGTTGGCGTGCTGGCCCTGTTCCCGAGCCGCGGCCGCCGGCTGAGGACCGCGCGGCTGCGTGCCGGATGAACTCGGTCGGGTTCTCAGGGAGCAGATCAGTCGCTTGCAGCAACAGCAACGCCTCATCGCGGAGGTCCAGAAGCAACAACAGGAGCAACTGGTCAAGCTCCTCCGTAGTGCCATCGACGCTAGCGAGGACGAATTGCGGACGGCCCTGAAATCGCCCATCGTTGCGATCCGCTTTGCCGCCGCCTACGCCGTCGGCGAGCGGCGCCTGTTCTGGCAGGACGACCTCATCCCGCTTTTGACGGACAAGGACGACGCGGTCCGTCAGGCGACCCGGCGCAGCCTGGTCATCCTCAGCTTCCTGAGCCTGAACCCCGAGGTGGCCGCGGCCACGCCCGGCAAGCCCGGCCCCCCGCAGGACAAGCTTACGCCCGCGCACGACTTCGGTCCCAAACCGCGCGCCGGAACCGAGGCCCGCAAGAAGGCCGCCGAGGACTGGACCGACTGGTGGAAGGAACAGGGCAGGGCGTCGCTCAAGACTTCCCTGGCCGTGCGCAAGGACCCCGAGGCTGACAAGTTGTCTCAACGCCTGCTGAAGGCTGCCGGTCAACAACAAAAGGATCTCCTGAAGGAGTACGCCGGCACGAGCGGCATTCAGTACACATTTGCGATCGCGTATGCGATCCCGAGTCTCAGCGGCGATATCCGCAAGGAGGCGCGCCAATACCCTCGCCGATCGCTTGTCCGGGAGGAAGGAAACGACGCTGCTGAGTTATCTGGACGACGAAGATGCCGAGGTACGCCGGCCGCCGCCCTGGCCCTGGGAATGCGCGACGCGAAGGAGAAAGTCGGGGACGTGGCCAAGCTACTCCTCGACCCCGAGCCGACGGTTGTGCGCGCCACGCACGCCTCTCTTGTGAGCCTGACGGGGGAGGACTACGGCCCTGCGCCCAACGCCACGGAAGAAGAGAAACAGGAGGCCGTCAAGAAGTATCGGGCGTGGCGGCCGGGGAAATAGAGCCGACTTAGGCCGTGCCGTTTCCGGCGGCGTTCTCCGCGCGACGCACATCTGCAAGCCACGCCTCGGCCGCCGGCACTGGTAGCGTCGCCGGATCGGCCCCGGACCACAGCGCCGCGGCCAGGTCGGGCAGCCAGGAGGGGAAGGGCGGACGGGGTGCTTCGCTGGCGGCGCGATCGAGCGGCGGCGGCTCGGGGAAGCGAAGGGCCGCCTCGGCCGGGATCGCGTTCAGCGGCTCCCAGCCGACCGGCCAGACCAGGTCCTCGGGGACCAGGCCGCCGCTGTGGGCCAGGCGACGGAGGTCATCGCCGGAGACGGGGCCGTGGACGGCGTGGGCGTGGGAGTAGAACCATTGGTCGGACATAGGTTGGACACCTAGATGACCATTTCGTAAATCCCTGAGCACTCGATTTGGTTGGCTGCACAGGACTTACGTCGCATCCTGCCACCTCCAGCTGCTCAGGAACTTGTGAAATGGCCATCTAGTAGGGGCCTGGGCCAAGCAGCCAAGTTCCTCCTACAGCGCAATCCGCCGACCTTCTTTCTCCAGCACCAGCTGATAGCCGTAGGCGTGCGTGAGCTTCATGAAGTTACTTAGCTTCATGTCCGTTTGCAGGCCGGAGCGTAGATTCTGGATGATCGTTTTGGAGACGCCCAGTTCGTCGGCCAGTTCGCGCACCGACTTGCTGTCCTCGGCCATGAGCGCCAGGACCAGTTCAGATAGCAGCAGTTCCTGGCGTTCTCTGGCGACGGCCGCCTTGAATCCGGGCTGCCGCATCCAGCGGCCAACGGTGGTGGTGGCCTTCTTACTCCTCGGCATAGTAGGTACCCGCTCTCACGCGCTGTTCGTAATCCTTCTTGCATCGGAGCCCCGGGCCTTCTCGCCCGGCGGCGGCTTGTCGCTCTTCTTGGTAAAGGCGTTGGTGACGATCACTCGGCCGCCTTCGAAGAAGAACGCCAGGAAGCGGTGCGGCTTCGGCTTGAAGGCGTAAATCTGGTCCCCTTCGTGCCGGAACTTCTGCTTGTTCCGGAGCTGCCCGAGATCGCCCACGACGGTCAACAGCGCCGCCAGCTTCCTGCGGTCGGCCTCCCCGAGCGCCTCGGCGTACTCCAGGGCCTGGCTGCGGCCGGCCTGGTCGTAGTACCATTCGACGGTGAAGCACTGCCTCGATAAGCGACGATCTCGCGTGGCGGCCGCTCTCGTGCCATGTCAGTGTACCACTATGCTGGCACAACTCCAAGTGCTCGTCCGAGGCTGGCCTGGCACCGAGGCAACGCCGGCCGCCCGAGTACGATCCGGTGCAGCACGCCCTCTTCCCGGGATTGGCGAGGGCCGCGGGCCACGCGGCGATCTGCCGCTACTTTCCAGCGGCGTCGGACATCTCTTCCGCCCGGCGCACGTCGGCCAGCCATGTGTTGGCTGGGGAGCCCTCGCGTTTTGACTGCCGGACCCGCGCCTGTTCAGCACTTCGTGCCCGGATAGGAATGATTGGACTCAATCTCCACGATCCTGTCTTCGCCGCGGAAGCGGGCGTCGAAGTATTGCAAGCAGCCGCAGGTCCCAAGGATGGGGTAGCGCATCGGTGCCGGCGAGAAGCTAACAACGGCTGGCCATCGCCACACTTCTCCTATGTCGTCGGTCAACTCCAGCTCCACGTCGCCGAATCGCAGAGGATAAGCCTGCCCGCGCCAACGAACCACGTGACCGCGGTCCGGCTTGAGAGGGATGCCCAGGACAGTGGCCAGGCTGAAAGCAAAGACGGTATCGTCGGCACAGGGATCAAACACCGCCCGGGTGAAAAGGCGGGACCGGCCCTCGCCTCCGATGACACGAATAGGCACCAGCGGACGCCAACGCATCGTGGCCGCCGGCGGCAGTGACGGCGGCGGCAAGCCCGGCAGCGGTTCGCCCTGATACGGGAAGGACAGCATCAGACCGTCTCCGGCCCGGCTACGAAGCTCTCGTCGGGATCGATGAACTCCAGCGCCGCCTGCTCCGGATCGTGGCCGAGTGTCCGAAGGGTAGCGTCCAGTGCGACCAGGTCCGCGGCGCTGGCGACAACTCGCCGCCCGTCGCTACTGAAGGCGACCCACTGGCCGCGGTACTTGACCAACTCGGCCGCGGGAAACGCCGGCGATTGTCGCGGAGTTGACGGGTATCCATTGTGTGTATCTCTGGGACACCTTCTTGCTCGTGAGCGATGGTAACGCCGCGGCTGGCTCAGCGGCTTTCATGTTAGCGAAAGCCATCGGACTGAGCATGCCGGGCATTGGCGTGTGATGGCTTACGAGGCTACTGAGCCGGATCGGTCGGCACGGGTTGCTGGGGAGGGACGGGTGGGCCGCCCCGATCCGGTGCCTCACAGGGGCGCGATTGTGGCCGTCCCAGCCGTGGCGCAGATGACATCCCCGGGTTGGACGGCGATTGCTTCCGTCACGAACGACTGCACCGGGCAAACGCCCTCCTGGTACGTTTCGGCGGACCTCACCGGCTCGTTCTCGCGCATGGCCCTTACCCCTCAGCTAGCCCGAGTTTACTACTTTGCCCCCAAAAACCGGGCTAAATCGGCCCTGTTTTTGACGCAAGTCCTTATTTGCCAACGCCCGCTTTCCCAAAAAGGCACTGTAGTGTAGAAAATAGCATTCAGCCCTTGCTTTGCTCCCCCGCCTCGGCCTACACTGCCCCCAGACAGCACCGACGCCGGGGGGCATCCATGTTCCTTCGCAAAATCAGGCAACAGCGTCACGGCCAAACCTATACCTATTTCGCCCTCACCGAAACCGTGCCGCGCTCCCGGCGGCCGCGTCCGCCAACGCACCATTTGTTACCTCGGCCGTCTCGATAACCTCCGCCCACCCGACTGGCTGCGCATCGCCGAACGGCTCCCCGACCCCGCCTGGCTGCCACGCCTCATGCAGGAAGTCGGCTATGTGCCGCCCGACGTGCCGGGCGGACCCATCCAGGGCGTCTGTCTCGATCCCCACTCCATTGCCTGGCGCAATCCCCGCCGCCTCGGCGACGTTTACGTCGGCCTCCGCGCCTGGCAACTGCTCGGCCTGGACCGACTCCTGCAACGCCTCCTCGGCCGCAGCCGCCAGCCGCGTGCCCCTACCGACCGTCGCCGCCATGATCGCCGTCAATCGCCTCGTCGATCCCCGCAGCGAACTCGGCATCTTTCACTGGCTGCCCGACACCGCCTTGCCCGAGTTACTCGGCGTGCCGCGCGGCCGGCTTGGCCTCAACCTTCTCTATCGTTGCCTCAGCCACGTCGAACCGCACAAGGCCGCCATCGAAGACCACCTGGTCCGCCACGGACGCGACCTGTTTGACTTCCGCAACGATCTGCTCCTCTACGACCTGACCAGCACCTACTTCGAGGGCCGACTGGCCGGCAATCCCAAGGCCCAACGCGGCTATTCCCGCGATCATCGTCCCGATTGCAAGCAATTGTGCATCGGCCTTGTCGTCAATCGCGACGGCTTCCCGCTCGGCTATGAATCCCTGCCCGGCAACGCCCGCGACGCCGCTACCCTAATGCCCTTGATCCAGGCCCTGGAAGAACGCTGTGGCGGCACGCGTCGCCTGGTCTGCTTCGATCGCGGCATGGCCACCGAGGCCAATCTGCGGCACTGGCGGCAGACCCAACGTCACTACCTGTGCGCAGTGCGGCGGGCCGTTACGCGACAATACCTGTCCACCATACGTCAAGGACCCTGGCAACGCGTCCACGCCGAGCACCAGGGCGGGCCGGACATCGTCGTGCAGGCACTGCCCGACCAGGAGCACGACGGTGTCCGCGAACGCTGGCTGTTGTGCCGCAGCGACGGTTGCCAGCTCAAGGAGCGGCAGATGTTCGAGGCCCGCCTGCTCAAGGCCCGCGAACGCTTGGCCCGTCTGCAAGCCCAAGTGGCCGCCGGCACCTTCACCCGCCGCTAGGTGATCCACCGCAAAGCCAAGCAGGCCGTGGGTCGCACGCACGACCTGCACGGCATCTTCACCTGGACAGTGCAACGCCGGGGCGGCCAGCGGCAACTGCGGGTCACGGAAAACGCCGCGGCCCTTGCGGATGCACGCGATCTGCAAGGAGTCTATTTGCTGCGCACCACCGACACCGAGCTGACGCTGGTGGCGTTGTGGCACACCTACATGTTGCTCACGCGTGTCGAGGCCGCCTTCCGAAACCTGAAAACCGACCTGTGTCTGCGGCCGATCTATCATCACAAGGAAGAGCGCGGCGACGCCCATGTCCTGTTCGCGGTGTTGGCCTACGCCCTGTCGGTGACCATCCAGTTGCGTCATCGTCGGCAGGGTGGGGAGCTGACGACGGCGGCGTTGCTGGAGAAGTTGGCCCGAGTACAACTGGCGGAGCTATCGTTCCGCACCAGCCAGGGAGAGTGGCTGCGTTTCGAGCGTGCGTCGGTGCCCTCGGCCGAGCAGCAAGCCATCCTGGACACCCTGGCCTGGCCGATCCCCGAGCCCTACCTGCCACCCGACCTGGGCACCGAACCCGGCCCGTTTGTAGTGCAAAACGGCGACGCAAGTCCTTATTTATCAAGGCAACTCGACCTGAAAGTAGTAAACTCGGGCTAGATGACCGTTTTGCAATTTCCCCGCCAGTGGCGACCCCAGGCAGCCCGAAGCGCCAGCGAGGACATACGGCGAAACCTCGCTGGCGCTTCGGGCTGCCCCAGTGGCGGCGGACTTGCGAAACGCTCTACTAGTGCAATGACAGCGTCGTATCGCAGATCCACTTACTGTTGCAGAACAGCTCGACCAGGAACAGCCCGGAGCGGGGAAACCCACAGCGCTGCACTGTCAAGGCGACCTGCACGACGGCAGTTCGATTCGGGAACGCCAGAAGATTGGGGCTCGTCGTGTGAATTAGTCGGCCCGTCGAGGCGTCACTAATGTCCACGAAGAACGGCACCTGGCCCAGGCCGTTGACCCTTTTCCCCTGTCTTAATTCAACCGCTCACGACCCCTTGCATTCCCCCCTTTTGTTCCTCAGATCAGGCCTTTGATAGCACCAGAAGATCGAGTCCCTTGAATTGCTTGAAACCCTTGTCAGTCGTCACCAGCTGATGTCCGCCGGCGATGGCGAACGCGGCGAGATAGGCATCCATCCACAGTTTCGGGGATGCCTTCGAGTGCATGGCGAGTTTCTTCCAATGGGATTCGAGACCGCGTGGCTCCTCCACCCACGAGATGCGCTCGTCGGTGCGCAAGCCCTCGTAAACGGACCAAGCCGCTTTGTTGGTCAAAGGGGGGATGCGGTAGGGGATCAACACCGCCTTGGTGGTCAGGAGTCGCAGAAACGACTGCTGGACGGCGCGGCAAAAAAAGCCTCATGAGGCAGCCGCACAGCAAGCCACGCCCGGGCCGCGGCATGAAACTCGTGCCTGGAAAGCGCCAGCGCCACCCAAACATTGCTATCGACCAGCGGCATAATACCATTCCACTTCCTGAGCCAGGAGGATATCGGCCACCCGCTCCGGCGTCATTTCCTCCTCGGGCGCTGCGTTCTGCTTGCACACGATCAGAGGCAAGCCCGTTTCCTTGTCTCTGGTGATCACCGGCGCCTGGGCCTCCGGCTCGGTGTCGGCCGCGACGGCCAACCCTTTACGCAGTAGATCGGCCACCGCGTCCTTGAGCTTCTGCCCTTCGCGTACGGCGCGGAGTTTCACCTGCTTTACCAGTGCATCAGGCAGATCGAGGGTCGTCTTCATGTTGCCATTTTCCTGGTTTCCCAGCTTCCTGTCAAGACTTGGGTTTTGGCTTCCTTCATGGCGTGGCCTTACTGATGGCCGCCGTTGGAGCCCTCTTCCGCCCGGCGAACGTCGGCCAGCCACGACGCGGGAGGTGGCGTCGACAGGCCGGCCGGGTCGGTGCCTGCCCGCAGCGCCGCGGCCAGGTCGGGCAGCCAGGCCGGAAACGGCGGAGGCGGCGGCTTGCCTGGGACGGGTTCGATCGATGGCGGCTCGGGGAAGCGGAGGGCCGCCTCGGCCGGGATCGCGTTCAGCGGATCCCAGCCGACCGGCCAGACCAGGTCCTCGGGGATGAGGCCGCCGGTGTGGGCCAGGCGGCGGAGGTCGTCGCCGGAGACGGGGCCGTGGACGGCGGCGGCGTGGGAGTAGAACCACTGGTCGGCCATGGGTGACCACCACGTTTCTGATCACGCGGCCGGTGGACGCAGGGATCTTGTGAACGCCCAGATTTCCAGCTCCATTTCGATCAAGCGGATTCGCGTAGGACGCGGAAGCCATGCAGCCTGTGCTTTGCCAGGCTCCAGACCTCGTCGGCGCTAGAGTGCATTCGCTTACCATGCAGGGCCCAGGCTAGTACCATCTGTGTGTTATCCTTCCGCTCCAATTCTGCTCCTTCGGGTGCGGCCACGACACAATCGATTCCGGTCCTACCCTGGTATTCCTTCCGCTTTCCCTCACTCTCGGCCTCCACGGCAAAGTGCCCTTCTAATAATAGCGGGTCGAGCGACCGAATCCCGCAGACGTCAGGCGGCGCACCAGGGAAGAGCACGTGGTACATCGTCACTTCCACTTCTCCCGGAGGATACACATACACTGCTTCCACGGGGATTCCGCCGAGTAGGGAGTGAGGAGAAGGAATTGGCTCCGTGTGGGGAAAGAGCCGCAGGACTTCGAGCGCGTCCTCAGCGAGGGGGTGCTTCGCGCCACCAGTGTGACGTCGGAGCTGGTTATCCAATGGTCACCCAATGCCCGAAGTACCCGGATGAGCTGACGGTAGGCCTCCAACGTGCCCTTCTGATCCACGCTGGGGGTGGCAATGTAGAGCGTCCACCGATCCTCATCGACAGGCTTCACCCAGCAGGCCGCACGGACATCAACACCTTCATCCCTGAGCCGGCTGAGCAGACTCCACCCGTTGCCAATTTCATGGTTTACCAGCGTGACTGTATCCACTTGAACACCCCGTCCGGCTTGTGGCTTACGGCCTCAAACATCGCCCTGGCTTCCGCCTCCGGCCTCGTCTCGACGTACCGGGAAAATTCCTTCCAGTCCTTCACCACGCCCCAGTGAGCGTCCAGCGCCGCGTTCGCCCCCCTGGCCCCACCGAACTCCGCCACCAAACCAGCGAGGCCCACCAACTTCTCCAGGTCGTGCGTCCAGCACTTGGCCAGTTCCTTGAGGTACTTCTCGTCGCCGAAGACTGCGTCGGACTCGCCAAGATACCGGAGCAGACAAGCCTTAAGCCCGCACTCGATGACGTAGCCGCTCATGTAATAGGCCGCCGCCCAGCGCTTCCGCCCGAGCAAAGCTTTGGCGTCCTTCAATCGCTCCTTCGCGACCTTCTGCCACTGTGTTCGGTTCACCGCGTCAACTCCAAGCCAAGGACCAGCAACGGAGGGGAACTCGTCGTCTCATCAGATCGCTATCCGACTCTCGGCTCTGGGTTCCGGTGCGGGCGTCCGGCACTGACCTGTCGTCCGTCGACGTATGGTTCTGGTCCTTGCCACTGGCCCTACCCTTGGCCAAAGGGGCCGCGATACCGTCCCCACCTGTCAAGCTAAGCCATCGCTGTTACCCCTATCCACGATCGCTCGGCCAGCGTCGCTTTGTGGTGACGGCACCATGGGGCGCGGCCGCTTCCCCATTATAGCGGCACCCAGCAAGTGACATCTACCGCTTTTTCCATTTCCCGGACTTTACGGCCATTTGGCCGGATGGGTCGAGTGATCTATTCGTATTCAGGAGTTGCCGAGTCGCTTTACCGTCAATGATTTGGTTCTTCGCGTTTTCGAGTGGGTGATTTTCACAGTCTTGGCAGCATGCAGGTGAGGATTTTCAGCCTCAGGTATTCCTCATCGCGGAAACCGTAGGCGCGCCGCTGGATGGCGCGGATCTTGTTGTTGAAGCCCTCCACAAAGCCCAGGGCGACCTTGTTGTCGGCCTGACAGTAGGCGGCGATGCCGTCCCAGTGAGCCTCGATCATGCGTGCGAACTTCTCGAAGGGTTTCAAGCGCTGCCAGCGCAAGGCAGCGCGCCAGTTGTCGTAGAAACGTCTGGCCCAGCCGGGACTCCAGTAGTCCCACAGTTGATCGAAGGACTCCTTGAGCAGGTATGCCTTGTTCAAACGCCGGTTGGCCTGGAAAAGTAAGTGCAGGGCCTTCCTTCCCTCCAGGGAAAGGTTCTCCCAGTGAGACAGCAACGTGTAGCGCTGCCCCTTGATGAAACGCCTGTCCTCCCCCGAGAGGCGGGCGTACTCCTGTTTGCGAACCTTGTCCATCGCTTCGCTGAGGTGGCCGAGGACGTGGAACTTGTCGTACAGGATGACGGCCTGCGGGGCATTCCCCTCCTTGAGGGTGGAATTGCGGAACGCTTTCCACATATCCATGACGGCCAAGCGGATTTTCCTGCATTTCTTGGGGCCCAGCCAGGCGAAGAACTCGTCCAGGCTCGCTTCGGAGCGGTCTTGGCCGCCGAACCAGATGGCCCGGCGCCGTTCCAGGTCGCTGACCACGATGCGGTACTGGTGCCCCTTGCCGATGGCGATTTCGTCGATGCCGATGACCCGGGGAGCAGGGTTGCCGGCCCGGCGGAGCTGTTCGCGCATGTACTGCTTGTCCAACTCCTTGACCGTGTGCCAATCGAGGAACAGTTCCTCGGCCACTTCCTTGATGGCCGTTTCGCGACAGCGCCGGCCCACGAAGAAGGCGAAGCGCTTGGTGTACAGTGGGTTGTCGGCCAGCCAGTCCAACCGTTCGCTCTTCACGCCCCCGCACCGCGGACACTGGACCCTGCGCAGGGAGTAGGCGAGGTAGACCCGCTTGTCGCCACACGAGAGATCCCGGGCACGCCGAGGTCGGGTATCGTAATAGGTCCAAGAGGCTTGCCCGCAGGCGCCGCACAGCGTTTTTTTCGGCGCCGCTGGAGGGTGATGACCACCGCCCGGGGGTCACCGAAGATGCCTCGAAGGCGGGCCTGGGGCAGGAAACCAGGGAAGCGGTACAGGTCAGGGAGTCGCTTGAAGTTGGCCATCGGCACAGCATGACAAGAATTCCCCCGGAGGGAAAGAGCGTTTCCCCTGGAAATCCCGCGGTTTCATAGGCCCCGAGGCCCGAAAGTTGCCCACTCGAAAACGCGAAGAGCCAATGATTTCACGCGGATTACGTTCTCGCCCGATGCGACCATGATTGGATGTTTGGCCGATAGGTTGTAGCTCTTCCGCTCCGAAAAGAGGATCACCCCATCGACAGAAACCTCCATCCCGTCAAGGGTGATGCGCCAGCGGAGCGTGTACCAGGTGTTTGCGTTGAGCGGTCGCACCTTCGCCGTTGCCAAACTTCCACTCTCACGGCGCCCATCCCCGTCGGGCCGGTTGACGCGAAGTTCCTGCCTATTGACCTCCCAATTGAAAATCACACAGGCTCCGTTGAAGGCGAGTAGGCGAATGTTGTTCCGTTCGGTGCTGGCGACAACTGTTATTTCAATCGGCCCCGTGAAGGCATCCTTCGTGGCGATCTGTGATTGCGGGCTAATGCGCAGGGCGTCACCATCTTCCTTGGCGCCCCACACATTCAGGTTCCGCCACCGGTCTTGGTCCCTTTTTGTCGGCCCTTGCTGTTTCGATGATGGAAGACCAGGGGGATCTAACACGCGAGGGGGCGAGCCATTATCGCCAACCGGGGTCCTAGATTCCTTGTCGGTGGAACGTCGATCCTGGGTCAGCGGAAGTTTATTGCCACTCTGGGCAAACCGCACGCTATCTGTCGGTTTCTTGCCTTTGTCGGGCTCCTCCGCCACAAGCACGATCGCGATAAAGACCACGAGAGCTGCGGCCGTAACTCCGCCCGCCACAGGCATCCACAGTGGAATACTGCTGCGCTGAGTTGATCCCTCACGCCTCGGCTCGGGAGAGGTGAATTCATCATCAGCCAATGTGCCCTCCTGGGACGGTTCCCGTGCTTCGTACCGCACGGGCGGCGGTGACACCTTGACCCCGCCCGGGACCGCGGAGCGTGAGGGGGTTGCGCCGGCGTCCAGCAACGGCGTCTCTTCCATCGGCCCGCGCAGCGCCTCGATCATCTTCTCCGCCAACCCGCGCGCCACCGCATCCTCCCCCTTCAGCAGTCCGTAAATCAGCCGCGACTTGGTCGGCCCCTCCAAATCCTCCTGCGTGAACAGCAGATTGTCGCCATTGTCGTACTTCTCCCACAACTCCCGTCCGCCCGACTTCAGCGCCGTCAGCGCCGTGGCGATCAGCAGCAGAGGGAAGCGGTCCACCTCGCGGTTGTAGGTTTCGTCGCGCAGCCGCTGCGGATGCTGATACGACGGATGCCCCACCTCGCCCGACTTCGTCCCCGCCAGGGCCGGCACCCACATGCCGTCGTAATCGACCAGCTTCAAGGCCAGCGACGACGAGCCGGAGCCGGGCACCAGGAGGACGTTGCCGTGCTGCAGGTCGGCGTGGGCCACGTCGGCGTCGCGGAGGCGCTGGCCCATGCGGGCCCAGATTTGCAGGAGCGCCTCCAGCGTGGCCGGCTTGTCGGCGGCCTTGGCCACGAACTGGTTGAGCGTCAGCCCCTCGACCCATTGCATCTTCAGCACCGGAAACCACTGGCCGTGGACGCGGATGCCCTGCTCCAGGAAATCGAAGTCCACGGTGAACGGCAGCCGGGCCGCGCGCAGGTGGCGGCTGATCTCGGCGTAGCGCTCGCGCAGGCCGGGGGTTTCGCGGGTGAAGCACTTGACGGCCCAGCGCGAGCCGTCGGGGCACTGGAGCTGATAGACATCGGCGAAGTTGCCGGAGCAGGGCATCGGCACGCCGAACTGATTGGTGGCGGCCTGTCCGCGGCGGAGGTCGGGATCGGCGAAGTTGGCGGCGGGGGCCTGGATGGCCTCGTTGTAATCCTGCGAGAGCGGCCAGGTCATGGCAGGCGACTCCTGGGGCGACTGGCGGCCGAGGCGGTGTGGTGGCCATCCTACGGTCGATCGGCGGGCAGTGCAAAAGGGTTTTGGCTCGCTCGACGGAATTCACCGTCAGGGTGACTTCTTGCTGGGTGGGAGGCCGAGGAGTGCGCGGGCTTCCGTCCGGATTCGGTCCTGCCAGCGCAGAGCGGCTTCGGCCTGGCGCTTACTGGCGTCATCTCCGGGGTAGCGGGTGTCGACCGCGAAGTGGGTGAGAAAGTGCAATCCGCGGCGGAATGAACCAAGGGATGGATGGTGAGCTTGCAGCAACTTCAACAGGCGAATGAGCTCGTGCGTCTTCGGTATCGCTAGCCCGAGTTCCTCCAGCAGTGCTTTAAGATATTTCTCGACACATAGCTGACAATGGAAGCAGACCACGTCATGCAGAGGCACTTTTCCGCGGCTGCCTCGCAGGGCGATGGTGTGATCGGCTTCGGCTTTCCGCACCCACTCCCTCGTTTTCTTTTTCATAAAGCACTTTTCCCCGCGACACGATCTCTGTCAGAAAGGACTCGCGTTCCTCAAGTCGCCACTTCATTTCCTTCGGCTTGCGGACGATCAGGTCCATCGGGAAGGGCGGTTCCAGGGCGAAGCGCATCTTAAAACCCTGGTCGAGCTGGTTGCGACAAGGCATGATAACGAGCAGATCCACATCGCTATCTTCATGCGGCGTCCCGTAGGCATAGGAGCCGAACAGGATGACCTTGTCCGGCTGGAACTCCCGGCCGATGGCCCGCGCGTATTTGCGGATCACGCGCATGGAGATGTCGGCGCCGGTATAATAGCGCTTCGGGGGATCGGGGAACTCGTCGCGCGGGGCTTTTTTCATGTCCTGATTCTACGCGATCCGTCCAGTCCGCTGCCACAGATCACCGTGCCGTCTGTCTGGTCGGGCGCGACCCAACTCCGACGCCCGATCTACGGCCCGATCGCGGCCATCTCCCCAATCGCCGCCACAATCTCCGGCACCTCGGCCATGGCTCCCAGGCCCACGTCGCCGCAGGCCAGGCGCTTGCTTTGTGGGGCGACGATTCGCAGGCGGGGGCAGTGCTCGTTGATCCAGGCGACGACGGCGTCGCGGTCGAGGCCGCCGGGTGGGTCGGCGTCCGCCACTTGCCACAGGTGTCGCAGTGTAAGCGGGTGTTCCCACATCAGCGTGTTCATGGCCGGTGCCAGCACTACGGGGCGGGCGGGGTCCCAGGCCCGCCAGACGCAGGTCAGGCAGTTGTCGCACAGGCCGTTGGCCAGCTTGGCCAGGGTGTTGGCGTCGAGCGGGGCGATGGCCAGCAGGTCGGCCCACTTCCGCAGTTCGATGTGCAGCACCGGGTCGTCCCGCTGCCAGAGGCGTCCCTGGTCGCGGCCGGGCCATTCGTCTTCGTCGCGCACGACAATGCTGGGACCCAGGGAGACCGGCTCGAAGAAGTAAAGCGCCGCCTGGGTCGCCACGATCTTCACCGCGTGACCGGCCAGGGTCAGTTGCCGGTGCAGCTCGGGGGTGCGGATGGCGGCGACCGAGCCGGTGACGCCAAGCAGGATGTTAGCCACGGCTGCGCTCCGCGTGGTGCTGCTCGACGCCGTCGAGCACCCGGGCCGCCAGGTGTCGCCGTTCGAGGCGCCAGTAGCCGCCGGGGGCCGGGCCGAGCAGGGCCCATTCGGCGGCTCCGTCCAGGGTGTTCGCCACGATCAGGTCGGCCGACGATTGCCGCCGTGAGCGCTCCGCGATCTCTTCCAATTGCAGGTGATCGACATCGACCTCCAGCTTGAACTTGACCAGCACGCCCTGGAACTTCCACTCCGAGCGGATGCGGTCGATCAGCTTCGGCGCCCGCACCAGGCGCAGCCACAGCTCCGGCTCGTCGCTCTTCACCTTGCCGGCGGCGCGATCGACGAGCGTCGGCAGGTGGCCGTGCCAGCGGCCGGTTCCCGGCTCGAAGCGTGTCTCGGGCCCTGGTGCGTAGATCCCCCCGGCCAGGTAGTCGCTGACCGCGGCCGAGTGGATGATGGCGTCGAGCGGTTTTTCTACCACGGCCTGCCACATCAGGGCGTGCAGGTCGTCGAAGGTGCGATAGGCCACAACGGTCCAGCGCTCGGAAGACAGTGAGCCGGGGTGCAGCTCGTTGACCACGTTGGGATGCGAGGTGAGCAGGGTGACCGTGTGGCCGCGCTCGTGCGCGCACAGCGCGATCTGGGTTCCGGTGCGGCCGGTGAAGATGTTGGTAATCACGCGAACGCGATCAATGGGGACCCGCGTGTTGCCGGCGGTGACGAGGACGTTCATATCCTCATTCTATCGCTTCTCGCCGGCGGGCTCGTCCCCGATTCGGGTCAGCAGGCGATCGAAGGCGTCCTTGTAGGTTGGCAGGGCGGCGGCGAGGCGCGGCTGCAAGGGGCCGGGGTTCGGCTTGGTCCGCAATTGCTGCAAGTAGGCCAGCAGCACCTCCTTCGCCTCGGGGCTGGTCCGCAGCATCAGGTAGACCCAGGCCCACGCTTCCTGATACTCGGGTCCGTTCATCTTGCCGACGTCGCTCAGCTCCTCCAGCCGTTTCAAGTCGGGCTGGGCACCGCGGCGGCGCAGCTCCCGAGCGTGCATCTGGTTGACGCCGTTCCAGGTGGGCGGCAACTCGTAGTATTCGGCCAGGCCCTCGTCCAGCCACAGGGGCACGTCCTTGAGGACGCTGTGCAACAGCGCGTGCGTCAATTCGTGGCGCAGGTCCTGGCGGATGCGCGGGCTCCAGAAGGTGAAGACCAGGCGATCGTAGCCGCCAAAGCCGCGGGGCTCCCCAATGTAAAAGGCCCGGCGATTTGGCAAGGCGGGCCAGTTCGTATGGATGCAATCCCGGTAGCCGGCCTCGGTGCCGAACAGGTAAACGGAGATAAGCGTGTCGTGGTCGGGTTCCGGCAGGTGCAGTTCCTTGAGCAACTGCTCGCGCATGTCGGCCAGCTCGCGGAAGATGGGCTGATCGCGCTTGATATCGAAATCGGCGTAGAAGACGTACTGCGAGACGCGGAAGGAGGTCTTGCTGGGCAATCCCAGGGCGGCCGGCTTCTCCGGCTTTTCCGATTTGTCCGCCGGCACGCCCGGCAGGCTGAACGAATGGCAACCGACCAGCAGACCCAGGCATGCGGCGGCGAGCGTCGATGCGCAGCGAGGGAATCTGCTCATGCCCACCTCTGGGGAAGACCGGCCCGTCGCGCTGACGGAAGGCGGCGGACCATACCCGATCGCCCCGGGCAGAGCCAGAGGAATCGTGGCCGAGCGTGGGAACGTCCCGCCTTCCTCTTGATCTTGCCCATTCTGCCGGAATGCGTTATGAACGGCCGCCGCGAAGGTGCGCGACCCGATCACGGAGGATCGACATGGCCATCCTGGAAGTACAGGGGCTGGTGAAGTTCTACGGCCGGCGCAAGGTGGTGGACGGCGTCGATTACGAGGTCAACCCCGGCGAAGTCGTCGGCCTGCTCGGGCCCAACGGGGCCGGCAAAACGACCAGCTTCCGCATGACCACCGGCCAGATCACGCCGAACGATGGCCGCGTTCTCTTCACCGGACACGACGTCACCCGCCTGCCGATGTACAAGCGCGCCCGCCTGGGCATGGGCTACCTGTCGCAGGAAACCAGCGTCTTCCGCAAGCTGACCGTGGAGCAGAACATCCTCGCCATCCTCGAAGCATTGCCCGTCTGCCGTAGCCTGGGCCGCAGCCTGCGCCGGGCCGAACGCTGGGAGCGGACCGATGCCGTTCTCGAACAGTTCGGGCTCGACACAGGTGCGCAAGAACAGTGCGTCGCGCCTGTCCGGCGGGGAGCGACGCCGGCTGGAGATCGCCCGCTGCCTGGTCTGCGAGCCGCTCCTGATCCTGCTCGACGAGCCGTTCACCGGCATCGACCCGATCACCATCAGCGACATCCGTCAGATCGTGCGCGACCTGCGCCGCCCAGGGCATCGGCATCCTGGTGACCGACCATAACGTGCGCGAAACGCTGAAGATCACCGATCGCAGTTATCTCATCAAGGACGGCAAGGTCCGCACGCACGGCACGCCGCAGCAGATCATCCACGACCCAATCGCCATCAACGAGTACCTGGGCACGAGCTTCATCGACGATGGCTTCGGGGCTCCGCCGTTCGCGCCGTCGCGGCGCCGAACACCCGCCGAGCCGTTGCCTGCGGTGACCGCCGACGCCGCCCCCACCGTGCAGCTGGTGTTGGAACAGGAGAAGGTGCATCGCTCGATCGAGGCGTTGAAAGGGCCAACGCACCAGTCGGCGGCCGACGAGTTGCTCCAACGCGGCCGGATGGTGCTGCCGGCCTTGATTCAGGCGATGGAACGGCGCGACGTGGAGCTGCGCCGCCAGGCCTTCGCCATCTACCAGCGCCTGAGCGACTGCGGCCCGGCGGCCTTCGACCCCTATGCGCCCGAGGCGCAGCGACGGCAGCAGCTCGCCCGCCTCCGCGAACGGGCCGAACGCAAGGCGGGGTGAATATAACGTGGGGAGACAAGTCTTCTCCCTTCGCCCCGGTACTCCGGGGAGAGGGGTTGGGGGTGAGGGGTTCTTGGCTTCGGAGGTTCAGCCCCCTCACCCCCAACCCCTCTCCCCGGAGTACCGGGGCGAGGGGAGAAATCTGTCGCCCGCACCCGGAGTCACACCATGCCATCTCTCCTCGAACTGATCGACGCCTATCTCGCCGGACCGCGCACCCTGCGCCGCGCCGTTGCCGGCATGACGCCCGAGCAACAGCGGCAGCGGCCGGTGCCGGGTAAGTGGAGCACGCTCGAAGTCGTCTGCCATCTGTCCGACTTCGACCCGATCTATGCCGACCGCATGAAGCGCGTCATTGCCGAGGAGCGTCCGCAGTTGATCGGGGCGGACGAATCGCGTTTCGCCGCCGCCCTGGCTTATCAGCAACGCGATCTCGAGGAGGAGCTGGCCATCATGGATCTCACGCGCTCTCAATTGGCCCGTATTCTGCGGACGCTGCCCGTCGAGGCGCTGCAGCGCGTGGGCATCCACAACGAGCGTGGCCCGCTGACCCTGGAATACCTCCTGAAAGGCGTCAACGAACACGTCGCCCACCACGTCCGGTTTATTGCCGACAAGCGCCGGGCGCTGGGGCTGCCGGCGTGAAGCGCCCGGTGGCACGCTTTGAGGTACTCCGAAGGGCGTGCAGACAGTCAAGCACGCCCTTCGGAGTACCTCAAAGCGTGCCACCGGGCCACAGTTCTTCTGCGGTCTTCCGTCGTTACAGGACAATGACTTACAGCGACAGACATCCTGTCGGCGGAACGCTCCGGCTGCTGCTTGACAAGCTGCGCGCTGTTTCCTAGCTAGACATTGCCTCCGCCTCCCATTGCGGTCCGCATTCGTCCGCGGCAACGCGTGGTCCCAGCGCGCCGGAATTGAGCAAAACTGGATTGACAATGGCTGCGGTGAAAGTACAGTGCCATCCCCCGTCGCCGCAACGCCCGTCGAGTGGGCGATCCGGGAAAAATGCATCCCGGCAATGGCCGCGGCTGGGTCGGGCCGATAACAAGGGGGAAGGACCGGAGACCCTCCCCAAAATCACGTTACTGTTCCCGCGATTGAGGACCTTCTGATGTTCGGTGGTACACTGCTAGTCCCGACCCGGCCGGAGGCTGAGCTGGAGCGACTCGACGAACTGCTGCCGGGCTGCGGACCCGACGACCTGCCCGCGCCCTGGGCCCGCGATGAGGACGAGGACGACCTCGAAGACGACGAGGACGACGATGACGACGATGAGGACGACGATCTCGACGAGGATGACCTCGACGAAGACGACCTCGATGACCTCGACGAGGACGACCTGGACGACGAGGACTTCGACGACGAAGACTTCGACGACGAAGACGACGACCTCGACGAAGACTTTGACGACGATGACGACCTGGACGACGACGAGGATGACGAGGAAGAGGCAGAGGACGGCGAAGTGCCATGAACGCTGTTTTCCCGCCGGCCGAGCACACGCCGCGTGGCAGGGGGTTGACCGTCTCACCAGACCGTCAACACGTTGCCGTGCGGCGTGCAGCGTTGATCGGCCCGGCTAACTGTCGTCTTGCAGGAGTTGTTCGGCCCGCGCCAGGACCATCTCGCGTTCGGCATCGGCGTGGTTGATCAACTCGGCCTTGAGGTAGTCGCGCACGGTGTCCTCGAAACTCTTGCCGCGCGGGGCCGTGCCGATGGTCAGTGGCGCGTCGAGGGCGCCGGATTCCTTCCAGTCGCGCGCGTACCAACGCGGGAAGACCTTCTCCAAATCGCGCAGCGTCGTCTCCAGGTTGTCCACCCCGGCGGTGTACGTCAGCTTGAGGTGGACCAGGGCTCGCTCCGCGTCCGGATACTTCGGGGCCAGCAGGGGCAATTCCTCGCGCGGATTGGCGATGTCCACGACGTAAATCGGCGTCGCCTCCAGCGGCAAGGCTTGTGGCTCGCCGCGGCAGCCGTCGGGACCCAGGTCGATCAGGACGACTTCCTTGTTGTCGATAGCTTCCCCCAGATCCATGCGCTCGATGCTTCCCGAGTAGCGCACGTGCTTGTGTCCGCCGATGCACTGCGGCCTGTGGATATGCCCCAGGGCGACATAAGCAAAGTCGGCAGGTAGGTCTGCACTCTCGAAAACCACGTCTTCCTGTTCCGATATGCGAAAGAGGGTGGAGACGGCCCCGCCGCGGACGTGAACATGGGCGGACAGCACGGCCGGCCGGCGGGCGTCGAAACGCGGGTGGGCCCGGAGCCGAGCCAGGGCCGCCGCGTAGGCCGACTGCAGGTGCTGGTTCTTCTCCTCGATGCGGTGATAGCGCTGCCATTCCTCGCGGTCGAGGTAGCGCGTGGGCGTCGGATACGGCATGAGGAAGAACTGGACCTCGTGCCCTTCCCGCGGATCGGCCAGGCGCAGGAAAGTCGGGTGGGTGGCCAGATACAGCCGCCCCGGCGGAACCAGGCTGCCGGGCTCGGCCGCGGCCGGAGCGGCCAGGCTCATGGCGTGGCACAGTGTCTGGCAGAAGGTTTCGTTGTCGTGATTGCCGGTCAACGTCAGGATGGTGCCGCCGTCGCGCAGGAAGGCGTGGAAGGTTTCTTGGACATGGCGGATCGCCTCGCGCAGGCCGTCGGGCCGGGCCAGCTCACTGAACAGGTCGCCAGCGACGAGCAGCACGTCTACCTTGTGATGGGCGCAGTGTTCCGCCACGCGCTCGACGGCCCGGCGCAGGTCGTCCGTGCGGTCGATGCGCCCAGCCGATCGCCCAGGTGCCAGTCGGCGGTGTGCAGGATCTTCATGGAGGTTGGTCCAGGCTCACCCGGGAACAGCGATCATCTTATTGTGCTAGATGAGGCAAGGCCGATGCCAGGTCGGTAGCCGAGGAAGGGGAGCCGCGGAGAGAGGGCGATCGGGCCGCTGGCAACGGGAGGCGCCGGGGCAGACCAGCCGGCTGGGGAGCTGGCCGGACCGCGCTGACGACGAAGGCGCAGTCGTTTGCCGCGCTGCGGCGACCCCTCCGCGGAGGGGGCCACCCCCAGGCGAGCGACGGCAAACGCACCTGCCCAGTGGCTTTCCTCCCAGTTGCCAGCGGCACCGGAGCGTACCGGCGGGCTGGATGCCGGCACGCGGGCGACGGGGCGAACATGCGCGGAACGCCGGCACTCCCAGGCCGGGAGTACCGCCGAACCGCAATCGGCTATCTTCCTGACGAGCAGTGCGCGCGACCGCAGAAGGGCCCCACGCGAGCCCGCTGCCGCGGTCGAGCATCCCTTCGGCAGGTTATTCGTCTGGACGAATCGATTTTTTCCCCGCGCTCCGGGGCGGCCGAAGCTGAGGAACGGGGCGGGGGTCGAGGAGCGGCGACCACCGACCACACTGTCGGCGGAATCGAGCGAGGATGCAGTACGAGTCAGCGCCTAGTGTACCAGACACTAGCTACCAAACGCCAGACCACGATGGGTGAGAAAATCGAGAATTCCGTCAGCGGGGGCTCAGCAGTTGGAGGCGAGCAAAAGGAAAGGGGAGATGGGTATACAACCGCCGCCCGTATCAACCTGGTAGCGGTGTCGTCGCATTGGCCCGGCAAGACCGAGCAACCGGGCGGCGTCGGAAAACGCAAATCATCAAGCCAAGACTCAGGACCGCGATCGCAGCAGGCAGGACCGTCACGGCGTGGGCGAACAGGAAATCACCCAGTTCGGCAGTGAAGCGCGAGGGGAGCGGGGTGGGCGCGTGAGCCGGCTTCGCGCCGGCTGCATGCGACTCCGGCAGGTCCGCGCCCAGGTACACATCGGTGTCCGGGTGAGCGCACCGCCAGGCTCCCCAGGTCGTCGTCACTCCGGGGTAGGCATCGTAGGGCAGACGCGCTAGGTTCGGCTCCAGGGGTGCGCCGGTTTCCTGGCGATAGATGTGCCCCCCCGACTTGAGCACCATACCCCCCTCCCTCAGGCCACCCACGCCCAGGTCCAGCGGCTGGCCGGTAACTCCCCCCGTGAACAGGCGCGTACACTGGTACAGGTCGCAGTGGGTGACGCTGATCGAAACCCCGTCGAGCACATCGTTGACAATGTGCGTACTGGGGCCATGCGCCATAGCGGACACGACGTAGGCCCGGCTCCGGCGGCCCGCCTGGACGCCGATGACCGGCTCCTCATCCCGCAATTCCGCCGCCTCGGCCGACAAGGTCGGCGGGCGATCGTTGCCGGCCACATTGCACCAGTAGGTGGAGGCGGCTACCTGGTTATCGTGGGCTGTTTGTGCCTGGTCGGCCTCAGTTGCCGACCCATCCTTGCCAGCGGTGGAGGACGAGACGGCGGCCGGCTCGGTCAGGCGGGGGTCGTCCGTGCAAACGGCCCAGGCCAGGCTGAACTCCCCCACAAGCAGGCCGGCCCCACCCAGCAGCAGGAATGCCGACACCAGCCGCGACATCCGGAGACCAAAGCGTTTGGGCGTCGGCCTAGCACAGCTCATGGCAGGACTACTTCCTTCGGGGCGGCTGGTCTATGGGCTAGCGCTCGTCGCGCCGTGGGACACGAACAATCGGCACAGCTAAGCATAAGCATGCGATAATGAGAAGCTGGTGAGTCAGGGGTGAGAAGACAAGGAGGTAGACGAAGGGAAGAGTCACCCACAGGTGACACAGTCCGGGACCCTGGCAGCCCGAAGCCTGGCAGCCCGAAGCGCCAGCGAGGGAGTCCCCCGCTGGCGCTTCGGGCTGCCACCAGCAGACCAATCGGCGTAGACACGCGAAGATTTTTTGCTAAAGTCCCCCCCCGAGCCAAGCATTCGTCATCGGTCAGGGAGGTGCGCGATGAAGCGGTTCCTGTTCGCGCTGGCGGCAGTCGTGGTGGTCCTGGGTGTGCCGGCCGCCGTCCAGGCCCGGGTCGAGGCGGACCCGGCCAAGGAGTACGTCATCACCTCCGAGGCCGGTCCGTTTGTCATCTGCGTCAAGCCCTTCCTCGGCGGCGACGCACGCGAAAATGCCAACCACCTCGCGTTGCACCTGCGCCAGCACAGCTGGCCGGCTTACGTGTTCGACTACACTGCCGAGGAGAAGCGCAAGGCCAAGGAATTGCTCGACGCCCGCTATGCCAACGTGCCACCCGAAGCACGCCCGCACAAGACGATCCACGTAGTGGACCAGTGGGCCGTCCTGATCGGCGGCTACCGCGATTTCGATAGCGCCAGCCGCGACATCCCCAAGGTCAAGCAGACACCGGAACCACCGCTGGTTCACGATGGATTCGTCGCGGAGGACAATCGGGTTTATCAGCTCAGCACCTACGCCCAGTGCATTGCCACGCGCAACCCCACCGTTCCCGCGCCGAAGGCCGATGCAAGCGCCCAGACCCGGCCTGGAAGCGCCTGAACGACGGTCGGCCCTATAACCTGCTCACCAAGTGCGGCAAGCCGTGGACGCTAGCCGTCGCCCAGTTCCAGGGCCGGGAAGTGGTCCAGCCGCGTTCGGCCACAAGCGAGCTCCTCAAATTCGTCGGCCTGGACAAAACAGGCGATGTCCTGGAAGCCAGCGCGGCCCAGGCCGAGGAGGTCGCCCGGTACCTGAAGCAGAACATGAAACTGGACACGTACGTCCTGCATACGCGCACCGGCAGCATCGTCACCGTGGGGGGGTACGATTCGCTGGACGACGAGAACATGCGCATGATGGTGAAGAGGCTGAGCCCCAAGTCCGGCGGGGGCGGCCTGGAATTCCAGGGCACCGGCATCAAGCTGTTCGATCGCCCGCTGCCGATGAAGGTACCACAGCTCTAACGGCGTTCGTTCCATCTGCGATCCATCCTGTTCATCCTGTCTAGTTTTGGACAGGATGAACAGGATGGACCCGCGGGAGCCGTCGCCATGATGTCGCACCAGACCCTGCCCACCAACGTCGTCCAGTGCGGCGACAATCTCGATCTGCTTCGTGCGCTCCCGGACCAGTGCATCGACCTGGTCGCCATCGACCCGCCATTCAACTCCAACCGCGACTACTTCCACTACGACGACCGCCACGGCTCGCTGGACGCCTACATCGCCTACCTGGAGCCGCGGCTGTGCGAACTGGCCCGGGTGCTGAAGACGACCGGCAGCCTCTATTGCCACTGCGATTCCCACGCCAACCACCGCGTGCGTCTGCTTCTGGACGGCCTGCTGCGCTTCCGCAGCGAGATCATCTGGCGCCGTACCAACGCCAAGGGGCTTTCCTTCCGCGGCTACCCCAACAACCACGACACCATTCTCTATTACACCGCCGGCGAGCGCTTCACCTTCCACCGCCCGTTCCGGGCCCTGGACGAGGACTATGTCCGCCGCTTCTATCGCCACGTGGAGCCGGAGACCGGACGGCGCTATCGCCTCAGCGACCTGACCAATCCGAACCCGGATCGGCCGAACCTGACCTACGCATGGAACGGCCACATCCGCGTCTGGCGCTGGACCCGCGCCCGGATGGAAGCGGCCCGCGCCCGCGGGTTGATCCACTACACCCGCACCGGCCTGGCCTGCCAGAAGCGCTACCTCGACGAGATGAAGGGGCACTCGGTCGATACCTTGTGGGACGACGTGCCTGCGGTGCCGGCCCAGTCGGCCGAGCGGCTGGGCTATCCGACGCAGAAACCGCTGGCGCTCCTGGAGCGGATCGTGGCGGCCAGCACCAACCCCGGCGACCTAGTCCTCGACGCCTTCTGCGGCAGCGGCACGGCCCTAGTGGCAGCGCAGAAACTGGGCCGGCATGGCTGGGGATGGATTCGTCCCCGACCGCGGTGGCGCTGGCCACACGCCGTTTGACTGCCGCCCGGCGGCCGGCGGGTGGTTAGGCGACCGGCAGGAGATAGGTGCCCTCGGCAGCGCATCTCCGACCGCCCGCCGGCATCGCACGCGCTGCCAGGTTGAACTGAAGTGACCGGGAATTCTGTTCAACCTGGCGCGGACACCGCAAGCCATTGGTAAATAACGACATGTGCCTTCGCAATTCAGTAAAAATCGCCAGGTTGAACTGAAGTCCGATGGGTGCGGGAGCGCTACGTCGGCCTTCGCGCCACCCCAGACGCAGGTGTCGAGAAGCAAGTTCATGCGGCCGCCTCGATCTTGAGCGGCTCAATACGCTCATGCCCGACCATCCGACGAGCATAGACCAGGCAGGCCTGCACGTCTTCCTTTTCCAGCCAGCGGTAGCCCTGTAGCAGGATTTCAGCGGTGTCTCCGGCCGCGAGCATGCCCAGTACGTGCTCGACCGCCAGTCGGCGACCACGAATGATGGGCTTGCCGCCGAAGATGTTCGGATTCACCGTGATGCGTTCGAGAAGTTTCGCTTCGTCCATTGTTTATCCCGTGCTCGGGTTTTGACGGTCAGGCAGCGAAAAGAGATGAACGTTTATTATTCCGCGATAGCATGCGAAAAAGTACGCTGTCCCCGTTCCCTTCTTATGGCCGCGGGGAGGGCGGCGGGGAGTGACGAGAGGACTGATGACGCTGGGTGAGCGGAGATACGTCAGGGCCAAGGATTGAACGATGTCCCTTGCACTTTTCTACCCTTTCATCGCTCCTCCTTCTTTTCGGTCAATTCCGCCGTTGATTCCTCGTGCGCAGCGCGCCCGGGCTTCGGGGGCGGGCATGAAGCCGATTCACCTGGCTTACGCAACCGGCGATTCAGTTCGTCCTGGTCCTCAGGGTTATCCATGGTCAGTTCGAAAACCTGGACACCTCCAGCACTTGATGGTTGGTTAGCGTTCTTTGCCATCGTGCTCTCCCTCTGATAGATCGGTCCCCTCATCGTATCGCCTTCTTTCCTTTTTTCTCCTTCCTTGTCACTCCGCTGCCTCGGCTTCCTCCGAGACCAGATCTTCTTCCGCCGCTTGCTCCAGCGGGATGTACTCCGGAGCCGCCACGCCTGGATCCTTGGCGAATAGAGCCCCTCGCTCCCAGACGCAATGGAGGATGATACGGGCCGGAGCGCCCAGCACCATGCCCCGTTCGCCCAGGCAGGCCCGCAAGCGTTCCCACTGGGTACGATGGTGCAGGCCGAAGTGGCACGAGGGCTCCAGACAGCAATACCGGTGGCCGCTCCGGAAGGTGAGGGTGAGGGCTAGAGTCCTCCCGTCCGCTGAGAGGCCGGTCGCGCTCAACCCATAGTTGAACCGGCGGCCCTTCCTCTGCCGGCCTGTCCGGAAGGCGACAACCGCTTGTGTCAGTCGTTGCGACATCGCGTATCCTTCGCCCCCCCCACCCTCTCAGTAACTTGGCAGGCAGATTCGTCGGGCAGCCCGACGCGCCAGCGAGGAAGTACGCCCTATCCTCGCTGGCGCGTCGGGCTGCCCCGGGGCAGGCCGGGCGGGTAGAGGCCGCCTGCTCCGCCTACCGCCCCAACCCCCGCTCCAGGTGATACAGCACCGCCGCCCGCCCGATCCGCACCGCGCTCTCGTAATCGTGTCCCAGGCACTGGGGCGACTTGTGCTTCTCCAGGGCGCAGCCGATGTCCCAGCGGCTGTAGATCACGGCCCAGCGCCCCTTGATCTGCACCCCTTCCAGGGCCGGCTCGTACTGCTGATATTCCGTGTCGCGTTGGCCGGCCGTCTCGCGGCGGCAGCGCACGGTCTTGATGGCCGTGCCGTTCAGTTCCTTGCTATAAAGTGGATCGCTGATCGGGATGGGCTTCAGTTCGTGCTTCTTGTCCGGCCAGAGGGCGGCGAGGAAGTCGCGGAAGGAGCGGTCGAAGGCGCTGGAGCCGCAACAGGCGTCGGCGAAGAGTAGGCCGCCGTGCTCCAGGTTGAAGCGCAGGTCGGCCAGCTGGTCCTTGGGCAGCGAGAAGTTCTTGCGGCCGTGCATGTAGAGGAACTTGTAGGCGGCCACGTCCTTGCCCGTCGGCCAGACCTCGTCGGATTTCAGGGCCACGTCGAGGTGGTCGCGGGTGCGTAGCTCGTTCATGAGGGTCGGCATGGCCTGGGCGGCCACGTTGGAATCGCCGTCGTGTTTCAGCAGGCCCACCTTGAGGAAGCCGCGCGGCACCCGCGGCGGCTCCTTCGATGCGTCCGGCGCCAGGGGCACCTGGGTCAGCCGCGGCTGGGGCGGCTCCAGGCCGGTGGCGTAGGCAACCAGGTTGGCCCCCACGCGGAACGCCAGCTCCGAATCGCCCTTGTCGTCCCACTGGTTCGATTCCCAGTGGCACGACAGGTCGCGCGGGCTGAACAGGACGACTGTCTTGCAGCCCATTTCGATGCCGTAGAGAGGGAAGCGCTTCCGCTGGGCCGGCGGGATGGCGAACTTGCCCGCCGCCGTCCAGACCGGATGATCGATGTCCAGTTCGCGCAGCTCCTGGCCGGGGAACAGCTTCTTCATCAAGGCCTCGAAGCCAGTGCGGAACTTGGCGCTGCCGCAGCAAGCCTCGGCGAAGATCAGTCCGCCGTTCTTGACGTACTTCTGCAACATCTCCTCTTCCCGGCCGCTGAATTCCGGGGCCAGATGGCCGTTGAAGTAGGCGATGGGGGACTGGAGCAGCTCGGCGGCCAGGTCGTCGGCGCTGATGCGCGGATCGGCCTCGCGGGCGTTGAACACCTGCCAGCCCATCGGCTTGCGCTTGAACAATTCGCGGCCGGCGTACTCCACCAGGTGGCGGGCATCACTGCGGTCGTTGTTCCAGTCGTTCTTCCTCTCGTCGGCGGTGCCGCCGGCGGGAATGCGGATCGGCACGCCATCGACGCGGTCGGTGCCGTCGTGCGTCAGCTTGCTGATGAGGATCGGGGTGCGGCCCTTGGAAAGGAAGAGGAGGGCAAAGCTGGTCGAGACGATCGGTCCGCCGGGATCGGTCTTGCTCTGCCACGAGCCGTCGCCGTTCTGCTGCCGGACCAGGTACTCGCAGCCGACGCGATACCAGTCGTGCTCGCCCAGGAAGCGCAGGCCGGTGAGCCGGCCGGCGCGTTCGATGCCGTACAGGGCATAATAGAGGTAATGTTCGTGTTCTATACCGCCTGCCGACGGAAAGCGCGAACCGAGCCATTCGAGTGCTTTGGCGATGGAGCGGTTGTCCGGGTAGTCGCCGCAATTCTTCCAGGTGCCGTCGCCGTTGGGGACTTCGCGGGCGGCGTTGAGGTTGCCGCCGGCGATCAGCAAGCCGCACAGCCCCGCGGTGGTCATGGTCAGGAGCGGTCGGCCGTCGTTGACATGATAGCTGTAGCTACCCGCCGCCATCTGGTTATTCATGTAGAGGTCGCGGATCGACTCCCAGACCTCGCGGTCGATCTTGATGCCGGCCAGTTGTGCCTCGTGCAGGCCGAGCACGCGCATATTGGGTATTGGAGCCATCCGGTTGCCCGCCGCTCGAGGCGTCGTAGGTCCAGCCGAGCAGCTTCTTGTCGTTCATCCGCCGGGCGGCCAGCAGCCATTTGACGTTCTCCGCGATGCTCTGCTTGCTCTCGCCGGCAAGACAATAAACCATCGTTTGCAGACTGACCACGTAGGTCAACCGCGGCGGCACGCCCTTCAGGTATTCGATCCCCTTGCGGATGGCCGCATCGACCTCTTCTTTCTTGTAATCCTTGCTGTCGAGCGGCTCGGCGGTGTTGAGCAGGGCCAGCAGGACCAGGGCCGTCATGCCGCCGGGACGGGCGCTGGCCAGGGTCGCGTCCAATTCCCAGTCACCCCGCGGCGATTGCTGCTTGATGAGGTAATCCTTGCTTTTCTTGATCGCCTCGCGGACCTGATCCACGAGGGCTTCCTTCGGCTGGGCGGCCGGTGCGGCGGCGGCGAGGAGCAGCAGGGTCACTATGGCGAGCGGACGCATGGGACGGGCCCTCGGGATGGGAAGCCGGCGCTCCATTCTGGAGCGCCGGCAGAGGAGCCGCAAGATCGCTTGTGCTGGGCCCGAACCGGGCCTACCGTGTCCTGGACGGACCCACGTGCTCGCTTGCGGCTTCGCAAGCACAGGTCGACAGCCACTCATGCGATTCCTTCCGCTCGGCTTCCTGGTGCTTCTTCTCGTCGGCTGCGGCGGCCCCGCTCCCACCACGGCCCCGCCGCCGCCCCCCTCGCGGATCGATGCGGGCTTGACCCACGCCCAGGCTTACCTGATTTCTCAGCAAGGGCGCGACGGCGCCTGGCGCTCCGACTTCTACGGCCCGATGAAGGATGGACCCTCGCTCACCCCGCTGGCGCTGCGTGCCCTGCAAGGGACTCCCTCCTCACCGGCCCGCGCTGCCGCCCTGGACCGGGGACTGGCCTACCTCGCCACGCTGGTCCGGGCCGACGGCACCATTGACGAAGGGCGGTTCGGGTTGAGTTACCCCGTTACCATCTCCTCGCTGGCGGTCCTGCTGTTGACCGAGGCGGGGCCAAAGCACACCCGGCAGCGCGACGCCTGGTTGAGCCACCTCCGCGAGCGGCAACTGACCGAGGCACGCGGCTGGCGTCCGGCGGATCGGCCTTACGGCGGCTGGGGCTATTGCGCCATCGTGCCGCAGAAGCCCGCGCCCGGCGAGTTGGGTCCGCCGCTGCTGGAGTCGAACCTGTCGGCCACTGCCTTTGCCCTCCAGGCCCTGCGGACGGCCAGCGTGCCGTCCGATGACCCGGCGTACCAGGCGGCCTTGACCTTCGTCCAGCGCTGTCAGAACTGGGCTGACGATGTCCGGCCGCGCGAGCGGTTCGATGACGGCGGCTTCTTCTTCATCGAGAACGATGCCGTCCGCAACAAGGCAGGGGTGGCCGGCACGGACCGGGAGGGGCACGAGCGGTTCGCGTCCTACGGCAGCGCGACCGCCGACGGCCTGGGAGCCCTGCTGGCCTGCGGTCAGAGGCCCGACGACACCCGCCCCGCCGCGGCTCTCCGCTGGCTTGGCCGGCATTTCGACGCGGCCCAGCACCCGGGGGACTACGCCGCCGACCGCGAGGGCGAACGCAACTCGGTCTATTACTACTTCTGCTGGTCGCTGGCCCGCGCGCTGCGGGCCGCCGAGGTCGAGGAGTTGGCAACACCTGGGGGCCCGGTGCGCTGGGCCGACGCGCTGGCCGCTGAACTGCTGAATCGCCAGGCCGCAGATGGCTCCTGGAGGAACGACGCGCTGGCGCAACGCGAGAACGATCCGATCGTGGCCACCTCGGAAGCCTGCGCGGCCCTGGCGCTGTGCCGGTAGAGCCGCTCCCTTACCCCCGTGGTTCCCTATCATTCTCCTGTTGGCCGCCCATGCATCGGCCCGGCCCGTGAGTATACCGCTCCACCCCGAGAAGAGCACAAGTCATGCCCGAGCCTGGCGGACAACTGGTGCTGGCCAACCTGTTGCAGGGGGCCGCCTCGCTGAAGGATGAGCCCGGCTGGGAGCCGTTGCGTCCCGGCGTGGACATCCGGCGGCTCTACGACGAGTGCGACGGCGGACCGGCCGCCGCCCTGCTGCGCTATCAGCCGGTGCGCAGCCGTGGCCCACCATGAGCACCTCGGGTATGAGCATGTCTTGATCCTGGATGGCGCCCAGACCGATGGGCACGGCTGCTATCCCGCGGGGACGCTGGTCGTCAACCGCCCGGGCAGTGCCCACCGCGTCGCCAGTGAGGCGGGGTGCGTTGTGCTTATCATCTGGGAACGCGGGGTGCGGTTCACGGCGGCGGAGTGACCTTAGACCGTTCGGAAAGAATGAGCCACACGAACCGGCCAGCCCGAAGCGCCAAGCAAGGGCGTCCGCGCCGGACGCCCTTGCTTG
Organism: uncultured Planctomycetota bacterium; assembly: GCA_963827935.1. Lineage (GTDB taxonomy): Bacteria > Planctomycetota > Planctomycetia > Gemmatales > Gemmataceae > DATFNV01. The sequence continues at coordinate 384,354 of CAWHCN010000017.1, forward strand.
GCGCTTCGGGCTGGCCGTCATTCCTTCCGGACTTTGTTAGCGTGTGCCCCCGCGGATTTCGACGGCGTCGCTGTCCACGCGGCCGTCCTTGCGCGAGTAGATGATCTTGCGTCCCCTGAACAGCTTCGGCGCCTCGCCGCGGCGTTCGACCTGGTTGACCACGGCGAGGCCGTCCTTGCCGTCGAAGATCAGCTGGTCCTTGGCCTCGTCGTAGTGGACTTCCTCGGCCGAGCCCCAGAAGAGCTGGCCCTTCTGGTCGATCGACTTGACGTAGACCTGGCCGATGCCGGTCATGATGTGCTTGCCGGTGGTGGCATCGACCCGCGGTGCCGCGCCCGGCCCCTCGTCGGGGCTATAAATCTTCAGCGACTTGCGGCATTCCATGTACATGCCGCCCGGCGGCAGGTTCCCGAGCTGCTTGGCGACATCGACCACACCGCGGAGCTTTTTGGAGTCGGAACTCCAGGGGATGTGCAGCACCTGCACGTCCTCGTAGAAGGTGGCGGTGTGCTTGTTGTTGTCGGCATCCATGCGTCCGCCGCTGCCGGCGCCGCCGTAGGTGACATGGGTCAGCGTCCAGTCGGGTGCGTCCGGCTTGGCGGGCCCCGCGGACTTGGCCGGGGCGAGGGGTTTAACCGGGGCGGCGGGCTTGGGGCCGGCCGTGCTATCCGGCGCGCCCAGGCCGCCGGGCTGGATGATCCGGACCACGCCGGGGCCCGGCGCGGACATCGTGTGCTCCAGGTTCTCCACGGCCAGCTCCACGCAGTCGAGGCTCTTGAAGCCTGCCAGGCGACGCGGCTCCGGCTCGAACGACGCATGGCTCACCACCCGGGTCTCATAGTCTTTCAGCTCGTCCCGGGTGAGGAAACGGGCCAGAGCTGCCGAGAAGGCTTCCCGCGTCTCGAACTCCTTGTCCTTGAGCGGGGCCAATCGGGCCAGCACCGGGTTTGGTACGCCCGCATCGTGCAGGGCCACCAGGGAGGCGTCGTTCAGCCGGTAACGGACTTCATAGATTTCTTCCTCGACCCTGACACTGCGGTCGCAGATCAACCGTTTGACCTTGGCCGGCTGATCCCCAGGGGCCCGCTCCTTTTTCTCGGTCCGCCGCTGGTCGCTGAGGGAAACCGGCTTGTCGAAATAGACCTGCATCATCTGGCATTGCAGTCGCGAGGAGGCTTGCACGGCCTCGATGTTGCCCAGGAATTCGGCGAAACTCCCTTCGAAGCGCATCAGTTTGTTCCAGTGGACGGTCAGCAACTCCGGCTTTTTCAGGGGATTGCCCTGGAAGTCGGTGGTGTTCTCCATCTGCATGTAGCCGTCGCCGTCCACAGTGGCGGTATTGTCGCCCTGGTCGATCTCGATCTCGGGCCCGACCACCACCATCCGATCCATATGCAGGTCGGCGAGGTTGTTGCCGTCGCTGATCACCTTCAGATGGTTGCCGGTGGCCTTGCGAACCAGGTCGAGCTTCTCGCCGTTGATGGTGAAACCTTTGTCCTCGCCCGAGGGGGCCTGGTAAACGTGGACCTTGCCTTCGGTTTCCAGGTGATCCAGCTCGGTTTTGCCGGTGCCCGCGTAGCGGAGGACGTGAGCGGTTACGAAGGCGGCCGCCAACTCGACCGGCCGGGCCGGCTTGTCCGGCTCGGCGGCGACCACGGTCGGCTGCACCAGAATCGGCTCGGGTGGCGGCGCTGGGTCGCCCGGCTTGCCGCTAGGTCCGGCCGCGCTCGGCGCGGGTTTCGTGCCGCCCACGGTCACCGGGGCTGCGGGCGCGGGCACGTCCTTGAAGAAGATGCTGAGCCGTTGCGTTGGCGAATTCGAGCGCCTCCAGGATGCGCATCTCCGGGGAGCGGGCAACGACGTGGCCGGTCGCTTCCACCCGTCGCGGCTTGCGGCCGCCGGTGCGGGCATCGACATCGTCGCCCGGACGCGGTTTGGCGGGAGCCGGCGGTTTGGCGGCAGCCGCGGGCTTCGTCGGGGCCGGCGTCTTGGGCAGCGGATCGAGCCAGATCTGCAAGTCGTCGGCCCGCAACACTGACTTGCAGGTGGCCAGCTTCTCGTCGAACAGCACATCGTCGGGCGAGGCTAGCTCGTCCTCGACCAGGGCCACATGGCCGATGAAGGTGAGGACATCGAAGCCCCCTTCGCGGGCCGACACGAACTGCTTTTGCCAGCGGGCGTGCCGGGTCTGCTTGCCGGTGTCGTCGGCCATGTGGATGACGCCGGCGCCGCGCGCGGTGACGTGCTGAGTGCCCTGTTCCTTGTCTTCAATGAGTTCCAGCTCCGGAGCGATGATCTGATCGCCCTGCGTGCCGGCCTTTTCGCCGTGCTTGTCCAGAACGGCCGGTTCGCCTTTGAGGACGGTCTTGTGGACTAGGGCCTCATGGACCAGGTCCAGGCCCCGCGCCTCCAGGTGTTCTGACCGGGACAGCACGGTGACCCGGCTGCCAAAGGCGTGCATCCATTCCAGCTGGCGCGAGTCGGAACCGACCGTGTTGGCAGCGTCGGGGGGCGGCGAGGCCGAAGGACGCTCGGGCGGCTTGTGCTGGAACTGGAGTTCCAGGTGCTGACATTCCAGCGTATCCGAGCGATCCTCGGCCTCGGGATCGGTCGGCGGATTGCGACGCACCGTGACCCATTCGGGAGCGAGCAGACCGGTTTTCTCCGGGATGTCGAACCGCGCCCGGTCGCTCTTGAGGTCGTAGACGAAGCGGCCGGCCGTGGTGATCCAGATGTGATCCCGGGCGGGCGTGCCTGGCTTCGCCGGGGCGGCGGGGCGCGGCGGACCGCTGCCGATCCCGCCCACCAATCCGTTGCCGGGCTCGCTGTACAGGTGCATGTCCACGTCGGCGGGTAGGACGATGCGCTCGACCGAGCTGCCGCCCTCGCTGGCGCTCCGCGGCGTGCCCTTCTCCCGCGCGGGCGGAGTCGACAGGTAGACCTCCATGCCGGTGGCCGTCACCTTGGTCGGGTCGGGTTTGCTCTGAAAATCCTGGAGCAGCACCACATCGTTGGTGTGGATCAGGTGCTTCTCTTCCTCGAAATAGACGGGACCGTTGGGAATGCGAATTTCCAGGTCGTCGTCCTGCCGCAAGGTGTGCCGGTTATTGCGGAGCACGATCGGCTCGAAGATCGCCGCCTTGCGGACAATCAGCTGGCGGGTGAGAGAATCCGCCTCGTCGCCGACGGCACGGTCGAGTTCCGCCAGGAAGGCATCGCGCGAGAAGAACTCACGCTCCTTGAGCGGCTCGAGCTTGTCGAGCAGCACACCCGCCTTGCTCAGGGCAGTGAACGACTTTCCGGTGAGCTTGAAGCGGAGGGCCCGGTCGGCGGCGCTGTCGTCGGCCTCGTTGGGCTCGCCGGTGCCGTGCAGCTCGGCGGCCACGATGCGGCGCTTCGCCATGTCCAGCAAGCTGTTGATGGGCTGGTCCAGGGTGAGGATGGCGGTGGCGGCGCGAATGGTGTTGATCTCCGGATCGCCCTTGCCGGTTGGCTTTTTGAACGTGGCCATGCTGACCGGAGTCAGGCGGACGGTTCGACCGCCGGTTTCGAACACACAATCGCGCGAGGCGATGACCGACCCGCGCGACTCAATCTGGATCGGCATCTTCAGCTCGGGGCAGCTGGCTCCGAAGGCCTGCTGCAAGAGTTCAACCACGCGGCTGGCGGGCGGCTGCGGGGGCGGCCCGTCGTGCTCGCGCGCCTCCAACGATGCCGGCAGCGCCGGCAGACCGTCGATGCCGCCCAGCACTTCCGCATAGCCGGTGTAGGCCGCGAACAACACGACAAAGCCCACCGCCAGCAGCAGCACGCGCTTGGGAGTCCACACGGGTCTTGCCTCCTCCCGTCGCTTGCGCCGCGGGCTCTGACGGCGCTAGAGAGGTGCGCCGCGGAATCGCTCCACGACCGTCTGCCACTGTCCTTGGCACGCAGGATCAGCTCGATGACCTCGCGGACGGCACCGCGCCCCCCCGGGACCCGGGTCACGTAATGGGCCTCGGCCAGCGCCTCGGGGCAGGCATCGGCCACCGCCACCGCCAGGCCGCACTGCCGCAGGATCGGCAGGTCCGGCACGTCGTCGCCGATGTAACAGACCTGCTCGGTCCGCCATCCGCCCGCCTGCAAGAGATCGCGATAGGCAGGCATCTTGTCGGTCGCCCCCTGGATGACGGGGTCGATGCCCAGCTCCGCGGCCCGCACCTCGACCACCTTCGACTGCCGGCCGGTGATGAGGGCCGCACGTTTGCCCAGGAACTGCCAGATCTTCAGCCCCGAGCCGTCGCGGACGTGGAATTGCTTCAGCTCGGCTCCGTCGTCGCTGTAGATGATCCCGCCGTCGGTCAGCACGCCATCGACATCGAGGATCAGCAGGTCGATGGTGGCACAGCGGGCGTGCAGGTCCAGTGCGTCCACTCGTTGTCTCCATCGAGAGCCCGGAGCGTGAGCGACGGGTCGTTGACCCGTCGCTCACGCTCCGGGCTCTCGACCAACGCTTCACGCCACCTGCGCCTCAATCTCCGGCGGCGCCTCGATCAGCGCCATTCCCATCAGGTCGGTGATGTCGATCAGCCCGACGGGCCGGCCGACGGCGTCCACCACTGGCAACTCGCTGATCTTGTGGCCGCGGAGGACTTCGACCGCTTCGAGGAGACGGCTCCCCTCCGGGACGGTCAGTGGGTCGGCGGTCATCACTTCCTGGATCGGCCGGTCCAGGGCGGCGTCGCGGTGCTGCTCGATCAGGCGGGCGAGGTCGCTATCGGTGAACAGCCCGCACAGCCGGCCGGCTGGATCGGTCAGCATCACCGCGCCGGTCCGCCGGCCGCGGTGGCGCGAGCGGGCGAAGACGTTGCGCACCGTCTCTTCGCAGGAGGCCAGGCGCAGGTCCGGGCCGTGCCGCATGACGGCCTCGACCTTGAGCAGCTTGCGCCCCAAGCTGCCGGCCGGGTGGAAGCGGGCGAAGTCCTCGTGCGTGAAGTCGCGCTGCCGGCTCAGCACGAAGGCCAGCGCGTCGCCCAGGGCGATCATCGCCGTCGTGCTGGTGCTTGGTGCCAGGCCCAGGGGGCAGGCCTCGCTGAGCGGGCCATAGGCCAGGGTCACGTCGGCGCTCTGGCCCAGGGTACTCTGGGCGTTGCCGGTCAGGGCGACGACGGCTTCCACCAGCTGCCGCAACGGCTCCAGCAGGCGCACGATCTCCTCGCTCTCCCCGCTGTGCGACAGCACCAGGGCGACATCGCTGGGATGGACCATGCCCAGGTCGCCGTGCATCGCCTTGGTGGCATCGAGGACGTAGGCGCGCGTGCCGGTCGAGTTCAAGGTGCCGGCGATCTTCTGCCCGACGTCGGCCGACTTGCCGGTGCCGGTGATGGCCACGCGACCCGTGCAGTGGTAGATGAGATCAACCGCCTCCAGGAACGATTCGTCGAGGCGGCCGGCGACTTCCACCAGGGCCTCGGCCTCGGCGCGGATGATCTGGCGGGCGTATTCCAGACGCTCGCCTTCGGCCAGGGCTGGGGGATGATCGAGAAGGTGGAGGGACATCGAGGCATCCCTGCGAGGGGGGAATCGGCATGGTGCCGGCCGTCCGTGCCGGCACAAACGACCGACTATAGCCGTCCCCCCGGGAAAAGCAATCGCAGTGCGCAGGGCGAACTTTCTCCAGTATCGGCAGATTGCCGCGATGGGTTTAGATTATCAGTACGACGAGCCGGAAGCGTCAGCGACGGGTTAGGGCCTATCCGTCGCTGACGCTTCCGGCTCGTTAAGGGCCTCATGCCACGGTCACGGACTTATCCAGATACACATCCTGGATGCGCTGGAGAAGCTGGGCGCCTTCGCGCATGGGCGCTGGAAGGCCTTGCGGCCGCTGATAAGGCCCATGCCGCCGGCGCGCTTGTTGATGATCGCCGTCGTGACCGCCTCGGCCAGGTCGCCGGCCCCGTGGGATTCGCCGCCCGAATTGATGAGCCCCGCCCGCCCCATGAAGCAGTTGGCTACCTGGTAGCGGCACAGGTCGATCGGATGATCGCTGGCCAGCTTCTTGTACATGTCGGGGGAGGTCTTGCCGAACTTCAGGGCCGTGAAGCCGCCGTTGTTCTCGGGCAGCTTCTGCTTGATGATGTCGGCCTGGATGGTGACGCCGAGGTGGTTGGCCTGGCCGGTCAGGTCGGCGGCCAGGTGGTAGTCCTTCTCCGGCGTCTTGAACGCGGGGTTGCGCAGGTAGCACCACAGGATGGTGGCCATGCCCAGTTCGTGGGCCCGGGCGAAGGCCTGGGCGACCTCGATGAGCTGCCGGTCCCCCTCCGGCGAGCCGAAGTAGATGGTCGCGCCGATGGCGGCGGCCCCCATATCCCAGGCCTCTTGCACCGTGCCAAACAGGATCTGGTCGTACTTGTTGGGGTAAGTCAGCAGCTCGTTGTGGTTGATCTTCACGACAAACGGAATGCGGTGGGCGTACTTGCGGGCCGTTAGGCCGAGGATGCCGAAGGTGGAAGCGACCGCGTTGCAGCCGCCTTCCAGGGCCAGCTTGACGATGTTCTCGGGATCGAAGTAGGCCGGGTTCGGCGCGAAGGAGGCGCCGGCGGTGTGCTCGATCCCCTGATCCACGGGCAGAATACTGACGTAGCCAGTGTTGGCCAGCCGGCCGGTCCCGTGCAGGCGCTGCAGATTGGCCAGCACGCGCTGGTTGCGGTCGCTGGGGATGAACACGCGGTCGACGAAGTCGGGGCCAGGCAGCTGGAGCAGGTCCGCCGGGATGGTCTGGCAGCGATGCTGGAGCAAGGCATCCGCCTGCTTGCCGCCGAGAAGGTCGTGAATCCAGTTGGTCATGGTCGGGTTCCCAGGTGATAGGTGGTGCTGTGCATTTTAGTCCGGCGCGGGACCGCGGCAATCAGGCGAACGGGTGGCACGCTCTGAGGTACTCCGAAGGGCGTGCTGCACTGACTGCACGCCCTTCGGAGTACCTCAGAGCGTGCCACCCATCCGCGGACCGGTTTTCCCTGATTGCGGGATGCGGGCGGGGCCGATCAATAGGTCAGGCTGGCGCCGTGCCCGCCGGCGACGCCACGGCCTGCCGACATGCCGGCGCGCCATCGCCCGGGGCCTCCGACCCAACCGCCCAGACCCCGCGGCGCCAGCCTCCTCTTCCGGCCCCTCTTTTTCGTTGGCCTTCCGCCGCTGCCGTGATATATATCCCTTCACGTCGTTCCGCACCAACAGTCCGGCAAACACCAAGGGAGAACTTGCCATGTCGATGTTCATCGGAGAAGCGCTGGCCGGCGACGGCAACGAGATCGCGCACATCGATCTGCTGATCGGCGACAAGAACGGGCCGGTGGGGACGGCCTTCGCCAACGCCCTGGCCGACCAGAAGGCCGGCCACTCGAACCTGCTGGCCGTGCTGACCCCGAACCTGCTCTGCAAGCCCGCCACGGTGCTCATCACCAAGGTGACGATCAAGGGTGCCCCGCAGGCGGTGCAGATGTTCGGCCCGGCCCAGGCCGCCGTCGCCAAGGCTGTGGCCGACAGCGTCGCCGCCGGCGTCATCCCCAAGAGTGAGGCGGAAAACCTCGTCATCGTCTGTGGCGTCTTCATCCACTGGCTGGCCAAGGACGACACCAAGATCTACGAGTACAACTACAAGGCGACGAAGATGGCGATCGCCAACGCCATGAAGGGCGAGCCGAAGATCGACGAGATCCTCGCCAAGAAGGACACGGCCAAGCACCCGTTCTCGCCGAAGTGATCCCCCCCTAGCGCCGATTTATCGTTTCGCGCTCGGGCGCGAGCGCAAAACGATAAATCAACGACGTTTCCACCCATCATGCCCGACAAGCGCAAGATCCTCATCCAGCTCGATAGCGATCCGCACCCCAGCGTCTTCGACCGCGTCGTGGCCATCGACGCGGGCGCCGACGAGGTGTTCAGCTATGGCGGCGTCAAGCCGGAGCAGGTGCGCGACCTGGTTCACGGGGCGATCTTCACGCGCGGGCCCAAGGACCTGAAGAGCACCGCGATCTTCATCGGCGGCAGCGACGTGGCCGCCGGCGAGAAGCTGCTGGCCGAGGTGCAGCGGCACATGATCCCGGCGTTTGGCCTGCGCGTCTCGGTGCTGCTCGACGCCAATGGCGCCAACACCACCGCCGCCGCCGCCGTCCGCGCCGCCGCCCGCCATCTCGACCTGAAGACGGCGAAGGCGCTGGTCCTCGGCGGCACCGGGCCGGTCGGTCAGCGGGTCGCCCTGCTGCTGGCCCGGCAAGGGGCCGAGGTCCGCGTCGGTTCCCGGCAGCAGGCGCGGTCGGCGGCCACTTGCGGCGCCATTCGCACCCAGGTGCAGCAGGGCCGCCTGGAGGCCGTCGTCGCCGGCACCCCGACCGAGGTCCAGGCCGCCCTCCCGGGCCAAACGCTGGTCTTTGCCGCGGGCGCCGCCGGCGTGACGCTGCTGCCGCGAGCCAGCCGTACCGCTTGCCCAACCCTTCGCGTGGCCATCGACCTCAATGCCGTGCCGCCGCTGGGCATCGAGGGGATTGAGGTCATGGACAAGGGGCAGGAACGCGACGGCGTCATCGCTTACGGGGCCGTCGGCGTTGGCGACACCAAGATGAAAGTCCACAAGGCCGCCATCGCCAAACTCTTCGAGCGCAACGACCAGGTCCTCGACGCCGCGGAAGTCTATGCCATCGCTGAAGCGTTCTGAAGTAGGGTGCGTCGAGTCTTCGAGACCCACCGTTTGCATCGGTGGGTCTCACTGGTTGTGGCACGGTCTCCTGACCGTGCCACCGGCCTGACCGAAGGTCTCCACGCATCCAGTGCGGATTCCGGGAGACCTTCGGTCAGGCCGGTGGCACGGTCAGGAGACCGTGCCACAACGAAATCCCCTGCGTTCTTTGCGATCTTTGCGAGAGCCCTTTCATCTCCTGAATGGGTTCGGGAATAAACCACCACCCGCGCGGCTCTCCCTCTATAGCCTGTCTGGCCCGTACCCCTTGTGACTGGAGGTCCGCGCATGGCCACGTTTCTGCGCTCGATTCTGCGCGCCGCTGCTTGTACTCCTTTCGCTGGCCGGTTGCGGCGGGGCAACCCGCGAGGATCGCACCATCACCTTCTCCGGCACCGGCGACAATGTCGGGTTTCAGCATGGCAACGCAGGCGTGTTCGTCGCCGACAAGGACGGCGGCGGGTTGCTGAAGGTCTTCACGCCGGACAAGGACGTCATCGCCGTCGGCACGCCGCTCTGGGCGCCGAAGGACAAGCGGCTGATTTTCACCACGGCGCGGGCGGCCCCGGAGAAGCAGTCTGTCGGACCGGTCCAGTTCGATGTGCTGGTCAACCATCCGCCGCCGCCGGAGGACCCGGCCGGTCGTGTCTTTGTCCAGCAACCCGCGGTCTACACCTGCTGGCTGCGCGACGAAATGAAGGGCGGCGATGTCCCCGAGCCACACGTGCTGTTCACGGCCTCGGTCGATCACGTGGGCTACGTGGCCGCCGGTCTGGCGGTGCGTTGGCATCCCCAGGGGGACCGCATCCTCTACGTCAAGCAGGTCGGCAGCGGCCATGCCGTCTTCGAGTTCAACCTGCGGACGAAAAAGTCGCACCGCGTGTTCCCGCAGGAGGACACCGCCCGCGCCATCGTCTTCGACTGGTCGCCGGACGGCAGCCACCTGGTCTGCGTGGTGGCCTTCAACCGTCCGAATCAGGATCACGACGGCATCTGGGTCGGCCACAACGGCGCCGACTTCTGGCATGTGGCCGAGTCGGGCAGCCTGGCCAGCGGCGAATTCGACTCGGCGCTGGAAGTCCTGAAGGCCGCTCGGCCGGCCTGGACGACGGACGGCAGCCGATTCGCCTTTGCCTCCTGGTTGCCCGGGCCCGGGCCCAACGACGCCCGCCACGCACTCCGCCTGTTGACCATGCCCGACCGCCGGGTGGCAACACTCCTGGAGGCGCCCGCCCCGATCCACGACCTCGCCTGGCGCCGGACGGCAAGCGCCTGGGTTTCATCACCGGCGGAGACACCGGCGAACTACGCCTCTCGGATCTGAAGGGCGGCGTGACGACGGTGACGCGCCGCCCGGTCCGCAGCCTGGCTGGCTGGGATGCCACCGGGGCGTGGTTGGCCTACACCACGGCCGATGTCATGCCGCTGAAGGACGAACGCGGTTACTCCATGATGCTCTTCGCCGATCCGCTGGCCCGCGACATGCTCTGGCTGGCCCCCGGCGACGGCAGCGACCCGGGCCGGATTGTCGCCTCGGGGCTGCGCACCACGTTTGCCCACTGGTCGCCCAGGGACAAGGAGTTGTCGCTCTGGTTCACGTTCAGCCCGACGCACCGTTCGCTGTTTTCAATGGGTTTCGGCTGGGGCTTGCGGTCCGGCGACCCGGCGGCCACCATCGACGCCAGCACGGGCCGCATCTCCTGGATGGCCGTGACAACCAACGAGAAGGCCCAGGTCGGCCATTACTTCTTGCTCAAGCGCAATTACGCCGAGGCCTGGCGCTGGTACGAAGAAGCCGACCGCGTTCGCCCCGCCGAGCCGGAACCGAAGCCCGAGGCGTCAGGCTGGGACGTGTTCCGAGCCCGTCCCTTCCGCGAAACTTCCCTCTTCGAGTACTACTGCCTGGAGAAACTCGGGCGGCACGACGAGGCCCAGACCCGTCTCGACACCTTCCGCAAAAAGGCCCGGCAGCTTCTGCCGTCCGACGAACAGTTGAAGCAGTTCATGTTCGGAAAGCCTGGGGAGCAGGGCGATCAGGCGGTCAACGAGGAGCTGCACCGGCTGACCGCGCTGGCTCGCGACTGTTACGCCGCCGAGGTCTTTCTGAGCCTGGATGCAGCCGCGGACGGCGAGCAGTTCTTCCGCCGCCAAATGACCAAGGCCGTGGACGGCGACGACCGCTTCAGCGCGGCGATCATGCTCTCGCAACTCCTGCTGCTCCAGGGCCGCACGGCCGACTATGCGGCGCTGATCCTCGACACGATTGCGCCAGCGCTGCCGAAGCGCGGCGGCGTCGATCCCGGGCTGGACGATCCGCAGCTTCGACCGTCGCTTCTTGTCGTTGTGAGCGCGCTGGCCCCGTTGGGGCGGGACGATCTCCTGGCCCCGGTGCCGCGCGGGCGCCTCGAAGCGCTTGCCGCCCAGGCCGAGGAGGCGCGAGCGAAGGCTGGGCACGATGCCGTCCGCCTGGTCGCGGATTTGGTTCTGGATCAGGCTTATCGCTTTCTGGGAAGGGACAAGGAGATGAAGGCCGCGAGGCAGCGCTGGCAGGGCAACCCGATGGCCCAGCAATTGCGGGTGAAGGTCGTTTCCGGCGACGACTACGTGAAGGTGCGCGCTGACGCGCTGAAGATGTTCGACGAATTGGGCCGGTTGTTACGGTTCTAGTTTAGCTGCCGCCCGGCGGGCGGCGCGAGAGCGCGCCGCCCGCCGGGCGGCGGCTAAACGCAGGGGTTATCGATTGCAATCCGCCATGATCCAGCGATCCACGTCGCGGAGCATGTCGGCGTGCAGGCGGTGGGTGGCGGCGTAGGTGTACATGCGGACCGCGCAGCCGGCGGAGTAAAGCAGGCGGCAGTCAGCCTGGGCATGGCTCAAGGGCACAACCGCGTTGGCGATGCCGTGGCCGATCAGCACGCGCAGTTGCCGCATTTCGTGGAAACGCAGCCGGGGACCGCCGTGGCGGGCCATGGCGCCGTTCAGGCTAATCAGGCCGCCGAATTTCGTCGGGAAGGTCAAGCCCATGCGGTAGGCGATGCTGGCTCCCTCGCACAGCCCGGCCAGGTAGATGCGCTCGGAGTGGACGTGATACTGGCGGCGTGTCTGCTCGACGGCGCGAAAGACATACTCTTCCAGCAGCGTGTCGAACTGTCCTTCGGAGCCCCAGCCGTAACCGGTGCGTCCATCGGCGCGAACGCCGAGGGTCTGCGGGCCGCGCAGGCCGATGCAAATGTAATTGCGCGGCTCAGGCGCGGCGCCAGGCGTACGCTCTGCTCTTCGTTGCCGCCATGCCCATGAAAGAACACCAGCAGCGGGTAGGGGTACTTGGGCTCGTATCCCGTCGGCAGGAAGGTGCGCACGGGCAGCGGCCGCGGGGCCTCGACCTCGGAGGTGTAGAACCCCTCGGCCGGCCGGAACGTGCGCCAGGTCAGATCAGCAAAGGCCATGAGCTGCAACCCGTTGGGACTGAGATATCGACTCTGCCGACGGTAGGATTTCTTCAGGCCGGCAACACAGGCATGGTGCGCGGGCCGAGCACTTTGGCTCAAGTAGCCCGGCCAAGTCTACGTTGGGGGGGAAAAGGTGTCAACGGTGCAATCGAGGGCCGCCGGGGAAAATGGCAGGCTTTTTCCCGTACCGCGTCGGCCTGCAACGGTTAGGAGAACTACATCGGAAGCCGGTGACTGGTGGGATTGCGGGCCGGCGTCAGGTTGCAACACCGGGAGGGGCGCGAACGCCGCCTGCTCGTCTGGATCACACCCGCACGAGGCCCAGTTTTTCCAGATATTGCACGATCAAAATCGTCGCCTCCTGCGGCGAGGTGGCCGTGGCGTCGATGGTCATTTCTGCCTGCGTCGGCGCTTCATAGGGATCGTCGATGCCGGTGAAGCCTTTCAGCTGACCGGCCCGCGCTTTCTTGTACAGTCCCTTGGGATCGCGCTGTTCGCAGGTGGCGATCGGCGTGTTGACGTGGATTTCGACAAACGGCAGCTTCGCTGCGGCGTGGAGAGCCCGGACGCCGTCGCGGTCCTTGCGATAGGGACTGATGAAGCTGGTCATGGTGATGAGGCCGGCGTCCGCGAACAGGCGGGCGACTTCGCCGATGCGGCGGATGTTCTCCTCCCGATCCGCAGCTGTGAAGCCCAGGTTCTTGTTCAGCCCGTGCCGGATGTTGTCGCCGTCGAGGACATAGGCGAGATGCCCGCGCTGAACCAGGGCGTGTTCCAGCGTGTAGGCGATGGTGCTCTTGCCCGACCCGGACAGGCCCGTGAACCAGATGGTACACCCCTGCTGCTTCAGCAGGGCGTTGCGCTCGTCGCAAGTGACGTGGCCTTCGTGCCAGGTGATGTTGGTCGCCTTGATCTCGGTCATGCGGCAAAGCTCCGGGGTCGAGGAATGAACGAAACCGCGGATCTACGATCCGCGGCTCAACTAATCGGGCTGGAGGGCACGGGCCATCGAGGGCAGAACCGGCACCGGGTGGGAGCGGGCGGAGCGACGGCGGCAAGGCAGGACGTACTTCATCATAAAGATGACGTGGCAGAACGTGCCGGCCATCGCGCACAGGTGGAACACCTCGTGGTGGCTGAACAGGCCGGGAACGAGGCGCGGCCACTGGAACAGGTCGGCCAGGCCGCCCAGCGTGTAGAACAGCCCGCCCCACGCGCACCACGCCATGCCGCGCAGCCCAATGGCCCGCAGCATTTCCACCATCGTCAACACGCCCACCCAGCCCATGCCGATGTACAGGCCCACCGTGAGCCAGTACGGTACGTCGGGAATGACCCACTTGCAGGTGATGCCGGCCAGCGCATAGAGCCAGATCCCGGCCAGGCAGAACCGGCGGTACGGACGGTCGGGTAGCAGGAAGTAGAAAGCGGGTGTGTAGGTCCCGGCAATCAGAATGTAAATGGCGCTGTGATCGAGCAGCTGATAGAACCGCAACCGCTCGGGCGGAAGGCGCAGGGCATGATAGAGGCCACTGCTCGCATACAGGATGACCATGCTGATGCCGAAGACGCCAATGGCGAGCTGAGCCCGGCGCCCCCTCTTCGCGGCCAAACGCCACATCAGGGCGCTGGCGAAGAGAGCGAACAGACAGGCCACCAGGTGGGTGCCGCTACTGATCGGGTCGCGAAGCCCCAGCAGGGGGATGGTATTGTCCGGCATCAAAGGCAGGTCTCCTCATCTTCTCCTTTTCCATTGTAGGTCGAACGGGGTCCCTCGGGCATCGCCATCCACCCCGATTCATTCTCGATGGGGTGAATAACGACGCGGCGACCACAATAGGTGCATTCTGGTCGTCTGTCACAACGAAAATCGCAAGTCAAACTACATCAATAGCTTGCGCTATCGAGAGAGACGACCAGAATTGCGGAGAATTCTGGTCGCGCGGTGCCGTCGGACCAGACTTGCGAACGAACTCAGCCCGACGCGCCAAGCAAACGTCACACGCGGCCTCCGCCGCGATACCATCCCCAGGCGCCGTGCCCAATAACATGAGCGGATGTTCAGTTTTTGGCACAGCGTCTGGAGAGGGCGTCGGGCCGGACGCCCCGCCGTCGTGGCACGGTCTCCTGACCGTGCCACCCGGCCTGACCGGAGGTCTCCCGGAATCCGCGATGGATCCGTGGAGACCTTCGGTCGCCGAAGTGGCACGGTCAGGAGACCGTGCCACAACGAGATTGCGAGGAATTCTGGTCGCGCGGTGCCGTCGGACCAGACTTGCGAACGAACTTAGCGGTTTGCCTGGGCGAACACGGCGGCGGGAGCCTCCTGCCGGTGACGGACCCATCCCACCGTAAGCGACCCCTGGCGTCCCTGGGGCGTGAATTCCAGCCATCCCGGCAGCTCCTCGAGCAAGGCGGCCGTGCTGGCCCCGGTCTTGACGAAGACCAAGGTTTCGCGATTCGCCTGGAGGGCCTCGATGAGCTGCGGCAGCTGATCGGCTGTATAGACGCCCACGTCATCGCGGTCCAGGTAGAAGCTCACCGAGTCCCAGCGGCGTGGATAGCAAATGACCGGGAGCGGCCCGCCGGTGCTGACCAGCGCCAGGGGACGAACGTGGCCGCGCAGCGAGAACTTCCGCGCGTAGCTCGGCACCACTCCGTATACGCCGACGAGGAGCACCGTAGCGGTCGCCGTCAAGCAGGCGGCCCAGGCCAGTCGCGGCCGGCCCTGCCACTGGGGGCGGGTGCCTAGAGTCAGGGCGGCCAGCGTGGCCAGGGCGCCGAGCAGCCCCGTCGGCCAGTGTACCAGTCCGGCCGCCGGCGCCGCCAGGCTGCCGACAAACCCCACGACCAGGACCACGCGAGCCAACCGGGCGGCCAATCGGCTGCTGTGCCGGGCCAGCGCGCTGCCGATACGTGCTGACAGGCTCTTGCCCACCACTGCGTGCAGATAACAACCGAGGGCCAGGGCCAGGGGCGGCATGGCCGGCAGGATGTAAGTGGCGCGCTTGCAGCCGGACGCGGAAAACAGCACCAGGGCCCAGGCGAACACGAGCAGGGCGAACCCGAGGCCAGCCGGTCGCCGAGCCGCGGCATGGGCCCGCGTCCGCATCAGGAACCGGGCCAGCCCCGGCAGCAACAGCGTCCACGGCAGCATCCCCAGCAGCAGGCGGGGCACGAAGTACCAGGCCGGCTGATCGTGGTCAAACGGCCGAGCGAAGCGGACCACATGCTGACGCCAGAGGAAGTCGAACAGAAAGCCGGGCTGGGCCGCCTCTTGGGCGACATACCAGGGGGCGGCAAGACCGAGGGCTGCGGCGAGATACAGCGCCCAGGCCCGCCACCCCGGCCGGACGGCCCGCCGTTCCAGCCAGGGATAGACGGCAATCGGCACGGCGACCAGGACCAGGGCGAGCGGTCCCTTGGTCAGCAGACCCAAACCGCAGGCCAGCGCGGAGGCCAGCCACCAGTGGCGCGACAGCGATGGGCGCCCGGGGGCAAGGGCGGCGTGCGCAGTCGCCCAGGCGGCCACCACGCAGGCCGTCAGCAGGCTGTCCGTAGTGAGCAGACGGCCGAGGTAGACGAAGTGCGCCGACAGGCTCAGGATCATCGCCCCGGCCAGGGCCGCCGGGGACCCGAGCATTCGTCGGCCCCACCACCAGGTCAGCAGCACTGTGGCGAAGCCCCCTCCGCCGGCAACCAGGCGTGCCGCCCAGTCGTGAACGCCGAAGAGGCGATAACCCAGCATCACCAGCCAGGGCAAGAGCGGCGGCTTGTCGGCGAACGCCTCCCCCGGCAACGCTGGCACGATGCCGGTGCGCTGGGCGAACATCTGCCGGGCCACCTCCGCGAAGTGAGTTTCTTGAGGCTCCTGCAGCGGCGCGCCGGGGCGGGCAAAAAAGAGGAAGGCCGCCACCAGCACCAGCCCGACCAGGGCCAACCCGTTTAGCCGCGAGCGTCCCGCGAGCGCCAACCCCACATTCGTGGGACGCTCGCGGCTAAACTCATGTTGTGGCACGGTGTCCAACTCATGTCGTGGCACGGTCTCCTGACCGTGCCACCTAGCCCGACCGAAGGTCTCCTTAAGCCCAGAGGAGACCTTCGGTCTAGGAAGTGGCACGGTCAGGAGACCGTGCCACAACGGAGGGCGTCCCGCGAGCGCTGACCCCAAGCTCGCGGGACGCTCGCGGCTCAAGGTCGGAAACAGCACGCGCGACCACCAGAACGGCAGCAGGGCCCCCAGCACGCGCGGCACATCACGCAGCACCGAGACCTTGCTCGTTCCTTGTGCCCTTGGCCGGTGGCGCACGCCGGCCTCGGCCACGCGATGCCCCCGTTGGCGGGCCCGGGCCAGCATCTCGGTATTCACGAAGAAACTCGACGACTCGGGCAGCAACTCCGCCAGCGCCTCGCGCTGAAAGACCTTCAGGGCGCAGTCCACGTCGCGCACCCGGGTGGCCAGCAGAGTGCGGACCAGCGTGTTGTAGCTCCACGACAGCAGGCGGCGCCGGCATGCATCTTGACGCCCCACGCGATAGCCGGCGGCGATGGCATGGTCCTCGGTCAGCGGGAGCAGGGAAGAGAGGTCGTTCAGGTCGAACTGGCAATCGGCGTCGGTGAACGCGATGCGGTCGCCGCGGGCCGCCTCGAAGCCGGTCCGCAGGGCGGCCCCGTAGCCCCGGTTGATGTCATGTCGTAGCAGGCGCACCGCCGGACGATCGCGCGCCTCGTCGAGGACCGCGGCGGCGGTGGCGTCGTTGCTGCCGTCATCGACGATGAGGATTTCGTAGTCCGGCGTGAGGCGGGCCAGCGCCGCATCGGCCTCGGCGATGGCCTGACGGATGACGGATTGCTCGTTGTACGCCGGGATGATAAGTGATAGCCGCCAGGGCGGCGGCGCGTGCGGGTCGGCCATGACCTTGGCTCTCCTCCGACCGATTGGCATCGGCCGGGAAGGATCGCACAAGGGGGCCGCGCGTGTCAAGACAGGCCGATTAGCCGCCGCCCTCCTGGCGGCGGCCAAACTCACCAAGCTCACCGGCTCGGCGTCATCGTGTCGATGTCCACATCAATGGCCACGGTAGCGAACTCGCGCAGGACTGGGACGATGCGGTCCATCAAGCGTTGTCCGTCGCGCTCGTCGCGGGCGGTGATGACCAGGTGGAGGCGGTCCTTGACGGTGGTGGTCACCTTGACCTCGTAGGCCGGGCCGCAGATCCCCTGGATGCGTTCCTTGAGGCGCATCGCGGGGGTCGGCGTTGGCCGCACAGGCGCGGCCAGGGTCGGCGGCTGCGGCCGGACTGCGGGCGGGGCGGACAGGTCGAGCCTGGCCGAGACCGGTCGGCTCGGAGGCAGCGGCGGTGGGGCCAGGTTCATTGTGGCCACGGTCGGCACGCTCCGCGGGACTCTCGGCGCGGCCGGCTTTGCCGCCGGCGGATCGTCGCCAAAAGTGATGACCCCTTCCGTGACGTAGGACTCTTCGCTACCCCCGGCGGGGTGCTTCTCCACCGCTGGAGCCCGCGACTGCGGCACGCTGACCGGAGGCAACGCGGGCGGCAGGGTCCGTCGGGTCGGCTCGGGCAACCGCACGGCCGGCGCGGGCCGGACCGGGTCCAGCGGTGGGATGTCGAGGGTGGGCACGGGCGACGTTTGCCGCGGCGGCTCCTTTTTCTCCGGCATCATCCGCGACGGCGCGGGGGCCGGCAGCATCGGGATTTCCTGCGACGGCGGCGACGACGAGCGAATGGGCGCCGGCTCGGAGGACAGACCGCTCCAGGTCGGCAGCGGCGTCGGAGAGGGCGTCCGCAGCAGCGACGACCCATCGCCATCCTTCTTCACAGGCATCGCCACGGGCCGAAAGGGAGGCACTGCGCTCTCCGTCACCCGAGAGACAGGCCGCGCCATCCCGGGGGTCACGTTCACCTTGTCGGGGCCCTGAGAGGAAGGTGCCATCCGGGTATCGCGGTGGCCGCGCGCAATGACCAGCTCGTTAATAACACAGCCACAGCCCGGCACCTGGCGCAACTTGCGGCTGACCAGGACCTTGTCCTCGAAGGAGGCGATGCTGCCGCCGACGGTCACCTTGCCGCGGGCATCGCACTTGAGGCGGAAGGCCGGCCCGTCGTCGGGGAAGGCCCCTTCCAGCAGGGTGCGGGCCGCCTGAATGATGTTGTCCGGCCGGTCCACGGAGCCGTGACCGGCCAGAGTGGGGTGCAGCTTGATCTTGTCAACCACGGGCAGGGCCGATTGTTGCCGCGCCACCGTCAGGGCTTGCTCGCGCACCGCCTCGGTGGGGACGAACCCGCGCACCTCGACGTCGGTCCCCTGGACGTGGGCGCCAAGGCTGTAGGAAAAGAGCATCGGATCGGCGAGGAAGGCCAGCTCCAGCTGTCCTTCTTCCAGGCGGGCCTGGGCTTCGGTCATGACAACGGTGTCGGCGGTCTGGACCACGTGGCCGCCCGGTTCGATGAACCGCAGCGGCGGTCCCTGCGCCCCCGCCGAGGTCGCCAGGCCGATGCTCCCCGCCGTCGCCAGCGCCCAGCCGGCCCTTCGCAGTGACCTACCCATCGCTGTCTCCCTATCAGAGTCCATCGGACAAGCCTCCCCTCGCCCCGGTATTCGGGGAGAGGGTCGGGGGTAAGGGGGCCTGTCGGACGGAGCATCGCTCCGTCCTACCCCCCTGGGCACGGCTGAGGGGTCCCGTAGGACGGAGCGGTGCTCCGTCCAATCCCGGTCCTGATCATTGGCCGATCATTTCGCGGCCGATCTGCTGCTGTGTCTGCGGGCTGCCGCCGGGGAACAGGTGCAGGTGATCCTTGTCGATGTACACCACATGCACGCGCGGCCTCTTGATCCGCACCGCGATCGGGTAGCCCGACTCGCAGGTCTCGGTGTAATAGACCGTACACTTCCAGTGGCAGTGATGGAGCTGAGCCGGGCCGACCAGCGGATAGAAGCGCGGCGGATCGATCCGGTCCACGATCCGCTCCGGGATGATCTCGATGTCGTCGCGGAACTCTTCGTAGATGTAGGGCACGCCGCGGGTCACATCTTCCAGGGCGCGAAGGACCGTGGCGTCATCCGGCGGATCCTCGCAGACCGGCGGCGGCGCGCCTTCCTTGATCGGGCCCATCACCACCGTCCGGAAATCGGTGTTGTTGTAGAGGTATTTGCGCTCCAAGTTCTCGGACATCCAGGGGAACGACGGAATAGGTGTCGCCGCCCCCATCGAGAACGGATGGACTAGGACATGGACGCCCAGGGGATCGCACCCGGTCGCCCCCAACGGGGCCAGGAGGGCCACGGCGAGCAGCACGCCTGTCCGTAACTTGACCCGCGGAGTCGCCATGCCCCACTCCCTTCGTGCCGGATGTCCAGAGCCCCCGGTTCGCCCGATTTGCCTGGTCGGCCGTGCGATGCACCTGGGCTCGGCGACCGGCGAACCGTGTTCCGTGTCGTTAGGTCATATCGGACCCCTGCGCGGTTGACTTTAGCGGATCGGACGAAAGTGGCGGGGGGCGCGATGGTAGCGGTCGTGCGGGTCAGTCAGGCGGACGGGGAACGTCCCCCCTCGCCCCGGTACTCCGGGGAGAGCGGTCGGGGGTGAGGGGAATGGATTGCACTGCGCGTGCGCTGCGCACACAAACAGCCCCTCACCCCCGAGCACAGGGGCGAGGGGGCTTGCCAGATAGCCTCTTGGGCATGTCAGGAACCATCTACAATGAAGGCATGGGCGCACCCTGTGACGATTACGATCCCCGTTACCTGGCTGGGGTCCTGCTGTTCAATGCCCGCGATTTCTTCGAGGCGCACGATGTCTGGGAAGAGTTGTGGGCCGATTGCCGCGGCCCCGAGCAGCGCTTCTACCAGGGACTAATCCAGGCGGCGGTGGGGTTGTTTCACTACAGTGGCGGCAACGTCCGCGGCGCCGCCAAGCTCTATCGCACCAGCCGCGCCTACATGGAGCCCTACGGCTCCCCCACCCTGGGGCTAGACACCGCTGCGTTCTGGGCCCAGATGGAACGATGCTTTGCCCCGGTCCTGGCCTGCCCCGACCCCAACCGCGACCTGCGTCCGGACCCGGCGCTGATACCGACGATCGCGCTGGACCCAGCGCCGGCCCACTGGCCCGATCCACGGGAGTTTCTGCGCGACGGCAACGAGTAGCCGTCATCCGTTAGACGGCGGGAGGAGTTCATGAGCGGCGAACCGCTCGTCCCGGAATCGTTCGACGGCAGGGCTCGGCTATTTCCCCTGCCCAACCTGGTCCTCTTCCCCGCCGTGATCCAGCCGCTGCACATCTTCGAGCCACGCTACCGGCAGATGACCGCCGAGGCCCTGGCCGGCGATCGCCTGCTGGCCATCGTGTTGTTGTGCCCTGGGTGGGAGGATCAGTACGAAGCCCGCCCGCCTGTCCATCCCATCGCCTGCCTGGCGAAGATCATCGCCGATCAGCGCCTGGACGACGGACGCTATAATTTGGTGGTGCGCGGCCTGAAGCGCGTCCGCCTGCTCGACGAGATCGCCACGCCCCATATCTACCGGACCGCCCGCGTGGAGTTGCTGGAAGAGACCGGAACCCTCGATGCCAGCGCGGCCGCCGCCCTGCGTTTGCAGCTGGGCGAACAGATCCCCCGCTGGGTGCCGCCCAATGCCGCCATGCAGGAACAGTTCCGCAAGCTGCTCGACAGCGATGTGCCCTCCGGCCTGCTGTGCGACGTCTTCAGCTTCGCGCTGCCGATCGATGTGGCTGTCAAGCAGCAATTGCTGGAGGAGCTGAACGTGCCGGCCCGGGCGCTGCGCCTGGTCGAGGTGCTGCAAGGGGAGGCGCCGATCCCCGCGACCGCGACGGAGCGGAAGTTTCCGCCGGAGTTTAGCGAGAATTGACGGGGGCCACTCCCTCGTTTGACGTTGCCGCGCCGCGATCCTATCCTGACCCCGATGTTCACCGCCCTCTTCTGACCCCAGCGAGGTTTATCACCATGCAGAAGCGTGCGAATGCCGCCACCTTCAAGGGCGCCCCCCTGACCCTAGTCGGCCCGCAGTTGAAGGCCGGCGACAAGGCCCCGGATTTCACCTGCCTTTCCGGCCTGGACAAGATGACGCTGGCCCAGACGCCGTCCAAGGCCCGGCTCTTCAGCGTCGTGCCGTCGCTCGACACGCCGGTGTGCAGTCAGCAGACCAAGAGGTTCGACGAGTCGCTCGGCGCCCTCAAGGACAAGGTGGCCTGCTACACGGTCAGCCTCGATCTGCCCTTCGCCCAGAAGCGCTTCTGCACGAGCGAGTCGATCAGCAATATGCAAACGCTGTCCGACGTGCACAATCACTCGTTCGGGGAGCACTACGGGACGCTGATCGAAGGACTGCCGCTGGCCCTGCTGTCGCGGGCCGTGTTCGTGGTCGACAAGAACGGCACGATCACCTACGCGGAGTATGTGCCGGAAGTGGCGTCGCACCCCAACTACGACGCCGCCCTAGCCGCGGTGAAGGCCGTGGCGGGGTGACCGTAGTCCCATAAGCTCCCCTCGCCCCGGTACTCCGGGGAGAGGGGTTGGGGGGTCTTTGGCCGAAGAGACCAGAACCCCTCAGCCCAGGCTTCCCTCCCCCGATATCCGAGGGGAGAACAACGGCTTCCCGGTGAGACGTTCGTAAGCCTCCAGGTATTTGGCCCGCGTTCGTGCCACCACCTCGTCGGGTAACGGCGGGGGCGGGCTGTTCTTGTCCCAGCGGGTTGTCTCCAGCCAGTCGCGGACGAATTGCTTGTCGAAGGAGGGCGGGTTGCTGCCCACGCGATAGCCGTCGGCCGGCCAGAAGCGGGAGCTATCAGGGGTCAGCACCTCGTCCACCAGGATCAGTTCGCCGCCGGGCAGGGTGCCCCACTCGAACTTGGTGTCGGCAATCAACACGCCGCGCGTCTGGGCGTAGTCGGCGGCCCGGCGATAAACGTCGAGGCTGCGCCGCCGCAATTCATCGGCGACGGCCGGCCCGGTGATCGCGACCATCCGCGTGAACGAGATGTTCTCATCATGGCCGATTTCTTCCTTGGTCGCCGGCGTGAAGATCGGCTCCGGCAGGCGTTCGCTTTGCCGCAGACCCGCAGGAAGCGCGATGCCGCAGACCGTGCCGCCGGCGGCGTACTCCTTCCACCCCGACCCGGCCAGGTAGCCGCGTACCACGCACTCGATCGGCACCACCTGGGCCTTGCGGACCAGGACCGTGCGCCCGGCTAGCTCTTCGGCACGGGCGGCGAACTCCGGGCCCATCGCCTCCAGGTCGGTGCCCAGCAGATGGTTCGGCTCGCCAAGGAAGTCGAACCAGAAGAGCGTCAGTGCCGTCAGCACCCGCCCCTTGTCGGGGATGCCGCTCGGCAACACCCAGTCGAAGGCGCTGATGCGATCAGTGGCGACGATGACCAGCCGCTCGCCCAGGTCGTAAACATCGCGCACCTTGCCGCGGCGGCAGGGGTACCCAGGGATGTGACTCTGCAGCAGGGGGCCCGGCATGATCGTCGGCTCCTCGGCGAGCTGGGAAGGCGTGGTGTCGTTATAGGCGCCGGGCGAGGGGCGGGTGCCCGACCAACCTGCCCCGGCCCGTCCGCCAAGCGGCCCAGGCACTCCGAACGGCGAAAAAAAGCCAACGCGAACAGGTCGGGGGCTGTAAACTCCTCGGTGGAGTCCGTCGGTGGGAATCGAGGCGCGCGCTCTGCTGATGATTCATGAACGATGTCACCCAGATCCTGTCCGACCTGGCCCACGGCGACGCGCAGGCCGCCGGGCAGTTGCTGCCGTTGGTGTACGAGGAGTTGCGGAAACTGGCGGCTGCCCGGATGGCCGACGAAGCGCCCGGCAACACCCTGAACGCGACCGCCCTGGTCCACGAAGCCTATCTGCGGCTTGTAGCGAGCCCCGAGGCGAGCCCCCCGCGTGAGGGTGCGAGCCTCCCGCGTGAGCGGGGGGAGGAACCGCGCTGGGACAACCGCGGCCACTTCTTCGCGGCCGCCGCGGAGGCCATGCGCCGAATCCTGGTTGACGCGGCCCGCCGCAAGCGGAGCGAAAAGCACGGCGGCCGACGGCACCGGGTCGATTTGCCCGATGTCCCGGCCGAACCCCAGGCCGCAGACGAACGACTGCTCGCCCTGGATGCGGCCCTCACCCGGCTCGCCGCCGAGGACCCGGTCGCCGCCCGTGTGGTCGAGTTGCGGCATTTCGCCGGGCTGTCGATCGAGGATGCGGCGGCCACCCTCGGCCTGTCACGCGCCACCGCCTACCGCCACTGGACATACGCCCGGGCCTGGCTGCGAGATGCCATCTCCGAGGCTGGGTCGAGTTGAGGAGCTTCTGTGACCGTTCACCGCCCTATGAGAAACCGTACCCAGTCCGCCATCGGCCGGTGTGCGGCCCGCCACGTCTGGGCCTCCCGATGGTCCCGAATCGTCCGGAGGGGGAGCTGAAACGAATCGCATCGCCGAAGTTCTTGCTGGGCCATGACTTCTGATCATTCGTTTCAGCACCCCTCGGACACCCCCCCCCGGAAACGACTGACCGTCTCCCCATGCCCGCGACAGGAGGGGAGCGCCTCGAGTACTCCGAGCGGTAGAAGGTTACGAACTTTTTTCCGGCTTCGGTGAGACAAACCGCGCCGTTTCTCGCATTGATGGGTGAACCCCAACCCGGAGTGCCCCATGCCTACCGACCCGAATCGAGTGAAAGAGATCTTCCTCGAAGCAGCCGAACAGCCCGACGAGGCCGCCCGGGCCGCATACCTGGACCAGACTTGCGGGGGCGATGCCGGGCTGCGCGATCGGGTCGAGGCGCTGCTCCGCTCCCATGACCCGGCCGGCACTTTTCTCGGCACGCCCGCGGCCGTGGTACCCGACCCCAATCGCGACGACACGCTGGCAGTCGATCCCACTCCCAAGCCCCGCCCCGTGCCGGACGAAGAAGCGGACGGCCTGAACTTCCTGTCGCCGTCCACCCGGCCCGACTCGCTCGGCCGGCTGGGGCATTACGAAATGCTCCAGGTGCTCGGAAAGGGGGGCTTCGGCATCGTCTTTCGCGCCTTCGACGAGACCTTGCAGCGCGTCGTCGCGATCAAGGTGATGGCCCCGCAAATTGCGACCCTGTCCCCCGCCCGCAAACGGTTCCTGCGCGAAGCTCGGTCGTCTGCCCAGGTTCGGCACGAGAATGTGGTGCAGGTCTACGAGGTCGGCGAACAGCCGCTCCCCTTCCTGGCGATGGAGTTCATCCCCGGCGAAACGCTTCAGCAGAAACTCGACCGCTGCGGTCCGCTGGACGTGACCGAAGTGCTGCGGATCGGCCGACAGATCGCCGAGGGGCTGGCGGCGGCGCATGCGTGTGACTTGATCCACCGCGACATCAAGCCGGGCAACATCCTGCTCGAAGGCGGGGCGCAGAAGGCGAAGATCACCGACTTCGGCCTGGCCCGCGCCGCCGACGATGCCAGCATCTCGCAGAGCGGCATCATTGCCGGCACGCCGATGTTCATGTCCCCGGAGCAGGCCCTCGGCCACAAGATCGACCAGCGGGCCGACCTGTTCAGCCTCGGCAGCGTGCTGTACCAGATGGTGAGCGGCCGGCCGCCGTTTCGCGCCCCTCCACGCTGGCCGTCCTCAAGCGCGTGGCCGAGGAGACGCCGCGCCCCATTACGGAGATCATTCCCGAAACGCCGGCGTGGCTGTGCGGCATCATCACGAAACTGCACGCCAAGGACCCGGACGAGCGCTTCCAGTCGGCCCGCGAAGTGGCCGACCTGCTCGCCGATTGCGAGGCCCAGCTCAAGGCCCACGCCAGGATCAAGGATTTCTCCCGCATCCCGCGCGGCAAGCCGCAGCGTTCGGGGCGGCGGAAGTGGGTTGCGGCGGCCGCAGCTATATTGCTGCCGTTGTTCGCGCTGGGTGTGTACAGACTGACTCACTCGGACTCGAAACCGGATGCGGGGATTTCTGCGGCCCCGACAGTTCCCAGCGCGGACGGCCAGGCAATCGCGGACTGGGGCACGGCCATCGACCCCAAAAAGGATTGCCGGTTCATTCCGGGCGGCGATGGCCTGACGATCGATGTCCCCACGGGCGAACACAACCTGAACCCCACGCCGCTCTTTAATGACGTATCCGCCCCGCGTGTCCTCCAAACTGGGGAAGGCGACTTCCAACTGGAGGTGAGGGTTGAAGCCTTCCCGCCGCCTGAGACTGGGTTCGGCGGCATTCCCAAAAACTACATTGGTGCGGGCCTGGTTCTGTGGCAGGATGCCAACAACTTTGTGCGGTTCCTTCGAGCGGCCAACGGCGCTACGGGCGCCATGTTCATTCATCTGGAGTCGTACCGCGACGGCCAGGTGGCAGGCGGCAACGCCTGGGATATCCCCAACGTTTCGACCGCACTGCGTGTTGTCCGCACCGGGAATGCTATCAGCTTTTCCTATAGCACCGACGGGCACAACTGGACCGAGGCGCCGAGCGAGCCTTCTGTCCACCTGGCTGATAAGCTTGAGGTCGGTGTGGCCGCTATCAACTCGACGAATCATCCATTCGCGGCGAAGTTCAACCAGCTTCAGTTTCGACCGAACACGATGCCCGTGAACACGGGCCAAATGGCGAAACCCCAACCGCCGTTGCCGCCGACGTTCACGAACGGCATCGGCATGGAGTTCGTGATCGTGCCGAAGGGCAAATCGTGGCTCGGCGGCGGCAAGGACAAGCTGGGCGACAAGGAGGTGGTGATCCCGGCCGACTTCTACCTGGGCAAGTACGAGGTCACGCAGGAGGAGTGGGAGAAGGTGATGGGCGAGAACCCCAGCTATTTCTCGCGCACCGGCAAAGGCATGGACGCGGTGAAAGACATCCCCGATGCAGACCTGAAGCGATTCCCGGTGGAGAGCGTGTCGTGGGATCAATGCCAGTTGTTTGTGGCGAAGCTGAACAAGCGGGAGAAGGCGACGGGCTGGGTCTACCGGCTGCCGACGGAGGCGGAATGGGAGTACGCGTGTCGGGGCGGGCCGATGGCGGACAAACGGGATAGCGCCTTCGATTTCTACTTCGCCAAGCCGACGAACACGCTGTTGCCGGGGCAGGCGAACTTCAACGAGGGACTGGGCCGGACGTGCAAGGTGGGCTCGTACGAGCCGAACGCGCTGGGCATGTACGACATGCACGGCAACGTCTTGGAGTGGTGCGCCGATGAATTCCCGGGCGATCCCAAGGAGCCCAAAGCGGCCTCGCAGCGGATGATCCGGGGTGGCCCCTGGGACGGCAGGTTCCAGAGACTGCCGGGCGGCGGATCGCCTCTCGAACCCGCCGTCGGGCCGGTCCAACAGCCTCGGCTTGCGTCTGGCCCGAGTTCCGTCCGGCGCTCCTTCGCCCGAAGTGAAGACGCCGCCGGCCGCCAAGCCGCTCCCTTTCACCCTTCCCAAAGCGGGCCGGAGTTCCTGGATGGCCGAGGACCGCGAGGGGAAGCTGCTGGCCGTGCCCAACGAAGACGTGGTCGCCATCTTCGACACGCGGACGGGTGAGCTGGTCCGCACCCTGACCGGACACACCGACCGGGTGTACGCCGTCGCTTTCAGCCCCGACGGCAAGTTCCTCGCCGCGAGCAACTGGATTGGCACGGCTAGCACGGGGGTGAAGGTCTGGGACCTCAAGACCGGCGCGGTGACCGCGACCCTCGACGGCACCGGGGGGGTGGTCTTTGGTCTCGATTTCAGCGGAGACGGGAAACGGCTGTTCGGCTCGGTCGGGCCCGGCGGCGTAAAGATGTGGGACGTTGCTACCGGCAAGCTCCTTCGCAGTTTCAATGCTTTGGACAAGGCATGGCCACTCTTTCGCTCCGCTTTGAGTCCGGACGGCAAGCGGGTCGTGTGCCATGACACGCCCCGGACAGTCAAGGTGTGGGAGGTCGAAGGGAACGCAGAGCCAGTGACCCTCGAGGGCTTCACGACCGACCCGCATGATTCTGCCTACAGCCCCGACGGCAAGCTGCTGGCGACCGGCAGCGACAAGGAATTGCTGCTCTGGGATGCCGGCACGCTGAAGTTGGTGAAGAGAATCGCCACGCCGGCCAAGTGGTTGGCCTTCACCCCCGACGGCAAGTCGATTCTGACCGCGGCGCATGAGAGCCGGCCGCTGAAGGACGACGTGGTGACCCGGTGGGACCTGACCACCTACGAAGGGAAGCCGCTCCCGCCCCTGACCGACCGCACCGGCTTCCCGGTGTACCACCTGAGCCGGGACGGGAAGAGACTCTACTCGCTGGTTGTCGATGGCCCGGGGATGGAGCAACGCGTCCGGGTGTACGATGCCGCCACCGGCA
Source organism: uncultured Planctomycetota bacterium (assembly GCA_963827935.1). Lineage (GTDB taxonomy): Bacteria > Planctomycetota > Planctomycetia > Gemmatales > Gemmataceae > DATFNV01. The sequence goes on from CAWHCN010000017.1 coordinate 411,839, forward strand.
AGGAGTTAGAGCTCGGCAGCGCGCTCGCCCCGTTTACCGACGCCGACGTTAAGCGCATCGCCGCCCTGCCGGCCGCCGAGCAGGTCGAGGAGGTGCGGAAGGAGTTGATGAAACGCAACCCCGGCTTCGACGGCAATGTGGAGCACAAGATCCAGGACGGCGTTGTCATAGAATTCAGGATCGTGACCGACCAGGTAACGGACATCGCCCCGATTCGGGTCTTCAACGCACTGCGGGTGCTCGAGTGCGGCGGCACCTGGACGAACGGGCCCAGCGGGCTACTGGCCGACCTGACGCCGCTTGAGGGCATGGCGGCCCTGACACATCTCAACCTGATGCAGACGAAGGTGACGGACGCGGGGATAGCCTGCTTAAAGAGCTGCAAAGACCTGAAATACCTCAATCTGAACAACACGAGGGTGACCGACAAGGGACTGGCCCACTTGAAGGACTGCCAATCTCTGGCGATCCTCGACATGAGTGCCACGAAGGTGACCGACGAAGGCCTGGCCAACCTCAAGGATTGCAGGGCTTCTGACGCACCTCCTTCTGGGTGGAACGAAGGTGAGCGACGCGGGCCTGGCCAACTTCAAGGGCATGCCTCTGATACTTCTGTGGATTGATAACACCCGCGTCACCGACCTGTCGCCGCTCCAAGGCATGCCGCTGGAAGAAATCCGCCTGACCCCGAAGAACATCACCAAGGGCCTGGATATCCTCCGCGACATGAAGAGCCTCAAAACGATCGGCATCAGCTTTGAGAGTGACAAAGCCTGGCCGGCGGCGGAGTTCTGGGAGCGCTACGGGAAGGGGGAGTTCAAGGAGTAGCGTGGTTGGGGCTTCGATGGACACCGCTCTTCCGATTCTGATATACTTGTCACGGAAGGGGGATTTCTATGAGTCGAACCGTCGAGCTTTCTGACAAAGTCTTCGCAGGACTTGAGGAAGCGGCCCGGGCCAACGGCACTACGGCGGCCGACTGGATCGCCGCCCATGTCCCGTGGACAGGGGCAGCCGATGGCGAGACCGCCCCTGCTAAACAGGACTGGCTTGACCGCGATTTTCTCAAAACCTACGCTGAGGAAGCGGACGACTCGGTGAGCCTCGAAGAAGTGCGCCAGGCCCTGGCGAAGATTCCGGGCCGCCTTGCCGACGACATCCGCGCCGAGCGGGATGAACACTAAATGGCAGGTCGCTTTTGGGATACCAGCGCGCTGGTCAAGCATTACCACCCGGAACCAGGCACACCCAGGGTGGACACGCTTCTTCAAGAAGCAGGCTCGCAGCACGTCATTTCCCGCCTGGGCGTTACCGAGACGTTTTCCGTTTTCGCCGGCAAGGTCCGTGCTGGCCATGTTTCGATGGCGGACTTTCGTCAGCTTTGCCGGCGCTTCCTGGCCGACACGAGAGGCAAGCTCTTTTCCGTTGCTCGCTTGTTCGTTGCCCATCATAAAGAGGCGGAACGGCTTCTCCGCACTTATGGCCCACAGCCAGGCCAGGGAGTCCGCACGCTCGATGCCCTTCAACTCGCCGTTGCTCTCGACCTTCGCCAGAAGGGTGTTATCGACACCCTGGTCTCCTCTGACGCTCGGCTACTTACGGTTGCCCAGGCCGAAGGAATTCCCATCATGAACCCGGAGCAACCATGAGGGCACGGGACTGCTCCACGACCGGCATGGACCCGCGGTCCAGGAATGCGAGAATAAGGGCATGAGCGCCGAACCGAAAACGACTGGCATTGACCCCCAAGAACGCGCCGATGAAAAGGCCGTCTTGCGCCACGCTTTCCATGGCGAGCCGCTGGACCCGGAGGTGGCGCGTCGCGTTCACGAGCGGGCCGCGCGGGTCATCGAGAACATGCGGGAGATCGACGACGCAACCTTCCAGGCGTTGATCCGAGACGATGACGAATGAGGTATGTCTTGGATGCCTCCGCAGGCCTTTGCTGGGTTGTTTCACGCCCGTTAAGCCCCAATGCCCTGCGACTGCGCGATGACTACCGGAAAGCCATTCACGAGCTGATCGCGCCTGCCCACTTCCCGGGCGAGATCGCAAGTGGGCTCACGAAGGCTGAACGACAGAAACTGATCCCTGTTGGTGACGGTCGCAGGCAGATCGCGGACGTGTTGAGCACGCCGCCGATTCTGTACCCACTCGATCCGCTTTTCTATCGTGCCGTAGACATCTCTTTGCAGACGCGGGCCGGATATTACGATTGCCTGTACGTGGCCCTGGCGGAGCAGGAAAAACTGCGAGCTGGTTACGGCGGATGGCAAGCTCATCAACGCGCTCCAGGGGCAGTTCCCCTTCATCCTTTCGCTGGCTTCGCTTCCGTGAATGCACCTCGGGGCCTGGACATCCTCCGCGACATGAAGAGCCTCAAGACCAGCGGCAGCGCGGCGGAGACCCGGTCTGGCCGGCGGCGGAGTTCTGGGAACGCTACGGCAAGGGGGAGTTCAAGAAGTAGCGTGGCGGGCGTCGTCCGCGTATAATCAGCGGTCGAAACGCCCCAAAGGAAAGGAAACGACAATGTCGGTCGACGAATTGAGAAAATGCATCGTAGCCTCCCCTTTTCGGCCGTTCACGCTCAACATCGCCGATGGCCGGCGCATTCCGGTCACAGGGCGCGACTTTATTCTCGTCCCACCCGAAAAAGGCCGAACCGTGTTGGTTTACCAGCGCGACGGTGAGTTCGACATGCTCGACGCCCTGTTGATCACGGGAGTCAGTTTCGAGCCGGCCGCGAACGTTTCGCCCTCCAGTTGACCCGGCGGCGGAGTCCTGGGAGCGAAACGGGAAGGGGGAGTTCACGAAGTAGCAGAGCAGCGGCCACCACCCCGCGGCCGCGCCCCAGTTCGGTCTGCTGCCCATGCAGGCCATTTCCCCGTTTCGGGCATGCGCGTTCCTGCTCTGCGGCTTCATTATTTCCCTGACGAACTCTGCGTCATTGGGGTCGATGCGGGTTTCAGGCCCAAATCGGCCTTTTCCGGCCGCTGGGCAAGGGGTTTGCTGTCGTCACGCGAACGCTGCTGAAAGTCCCGCAAGGAGTCCGCCATGACCCAGCTGGAGAAAGTTGTGTACACCGCCAAAGCCCACACCACAGGTGGCCGGGACGGCGGCGCCTCCCGCACCGACGATGGCCGCCTGGATATCAAGCTGTCATCTCCCGGCGCGGCGGGCAGCGGAACCAATCCCGAGCAACTCTTCGCCGCCGGTTGGTCGGCCTGCTTTCTATCGGCGATCAAGCTCGTGGCCGGCAAAAAACGGCTCGCTCTCCCGGCGGACGCGGCCATCGACGCCGAGGTGGATCTGGGCACGGCTCACGGCGCGTACGGCCTGGCGGCCCGTCTCAACGTTCGCCTGCCGGGCATGGACCATCAAGCCGCCCAGGCCCTGGTGGACGCGGCGCACCAGGTATGCCCGTATTCCCTTGCCACACACGGCAACATCAATGTCGCGATCAATGTGGTCTGAGGGACGCACCCGGTGGATCTCCAGGGGAAAAGCGTATCATGACCTTCGCAGCAAAGACAGCGATCGTCACCGGGGCCTCTCAAGGCATCGGAGCTGGAATTGCAAGAGCTTTTCTCGATCGTGGTTATCGAGTTGTGGCGAATTCGCGCCGCATCACACAATCCAGGGCACTCCCGCCGGCAGACCATTTGGCGTTGGTGGACGGAGACATCGGCGATCCGCAGACAGCGATCCAGATCGCCCAGACCGCTGTGGACCGGTTCGGGTCGATCGATGCGCTCGTCAATAACGCCGGTATATTCTTCACCAAACGGTTCACCGACTACACGGCCGAGGACTTCCGATCCCTCGTTTCGACCAACCTCGAGGGCTTCCTTTATTTGACCCAGCTGGCGATCAAGCAGATGCTGGCGCAGAGGACCGGTGGCAGCATCGTGACCATCACGGCATCCCTGGCCGACAACCCCATTGCGGGGGTGACCGCTGCCGTACCAATGATTACCAAGGGTGGGTTGAACGCCATTACCTATAGTCTTGCGATGGAGTATGCACCGGAGGGAATTCGGGTGAATGCGGTCGCCCCTGGAGTGGTGGCGACTCCTCTTCACAAGTCCACGCCGGAGGAGGTCTTGATGAAGCTTTCGCCAATGGGCCGCGTTTCGACCGTGAATGACATCGCCGACGCCGTGTTGTACTTGACCGAAGCCCAGACGGTAACCGGGGAGGTACTTCACATCGACGGCGGCGCCCACCGCGGCAAGTGGTAAACATCGGCCTTCGTTACAACACTTTGGAGAAGACACGTGGCCATCAAAGCATGGGTTGCGTCGGCGGCGAAGCAGAAGATCGTCCTCCAGGACGTGGACCTCGGTCCTCTCGGGATTGAAGACGTGGAGGTGGCGGTCGAACACTGCGGTCTTTGCCATTCGGATGTTTCAGTATGGAACAACGAGTGGGGCATTTCTCAATACCCGGCCATCCTCGGCCACGAGGTTGTTGGCCGCATCGCGGCCCTGGGCGCGGCGACCAAGGGAGTGAGGGTCGGCCAGCGGGTGGGAGTGGGCTGGACCGCGGCGAGCTGCATGCACTGTCGGCAATGCCTGTCCGGCGACCAGCACTTGTGTGCCCAGGCCGTGCCGACGATTCTCGGCCATCGCGGCGGGTTCGCCTCGCGCGTGCGCTGCCACTGGGCCTGGGCCATCCCACTGCCAGAGGGATTGAATTACGCCGAGGCCGGTCCCCTCCTGTGCGGGGGCATCACCGTCTTCCGCCCGCTCGTCCGGCACGCCAGTCCGACCAGCCACGTGGGGATCGTCGGCATCGGCGGACTCGGGCACATGGCGGTCAAATTCGCGGCTGCCTACGGGTGCGACGTGACGGCGTTCACGTCCAGCGAGGCCAAGTTCGACGAAGCGCACGGGTTCGGGGCCAAACAGGTCGTCTCCAGTCGAGACTCCGCCGCCATCAAGAAGCTGGCCGGAACGATTGACCTTCTCATCGTGACGGTGAACGTCCCGCTCGACTGGGATGCGCTGATCGGGACGCTCGCCCCGAACGGCCGGATGCACGTCGTCGGCGCCGTCTCGGAACCAATTCCGGTGCCCGTCTTTCCGCTGATTCTGGGGGAGCGAAGCATCGGAGCGTCGCCGACCGGCCCACCGGTGGCGATCCAGATCATGCTGGAGTACGCAGCACGCCACGGCGTCACGCCCCAGACCGAGCACTTTCCCATGAGCCGAATCAACGACGCCTTTCAACGCCTCCAGGCGGGCAAAGCGCGCTACCGCATCGTGCTTGACGCCGACTTCTGAAGAAACCCTTGAGGAACATAGTGCGTCGTCAACAATGAGAACTTGGGTAGCTGAAGTCGCCAGACTTCAGAAAACAATGAGAACTTGGGTAGCTGAAGTCGCCAGACTTCAGAAAACCCGAACTCTGGCGAGTTCGGCTACGCCAAGTCCGAGCCTTGAAACCGCACTAGGCGCCCTATTCCGCCTTGAGAAGCAGTGCCCAGTCGCCGCTGTCGGGCGAGTCCGGTGAGGTCCAGGCCGGCACTTGCGCTGCGGGCGCCGGTTTCGTCTGGCTACTGCGGGGATTGAACCATGGCCGTGAGCCTTTCTGATGTTGCCGGCCTCGAGGTGTGAATCCGCGTTCGGGAGTGTACACCTTGGCCCAGGTCAGGACAATCACCATCAGCACCCCGGCCGGCCGGTCTGCCCCCAATGAGGTAGACGCGACCCCGGCGGATCGCTATACCCTCCGCTTCCTGTCAGCGGAGAAGCCAAACGATGACGCGGTTGCTACCGAAACGCGCGCCGACGCCGCGCCTGATCCTCGCGGTCGCCCTGCTGGCCGTGGCACCCGGGTGCGAAACCTTGTACGGGTCCCGGCCCCTGGTTGTGCAGGTCCGGGACATCGAGACCAAGAAGCCGCTGGACGGCGCCCAGGTCCACATTACGTACCCGATGGCCGAATCGCCATTCGCGCCGCCGGACGGCCGAGGGACAACCGGGGCCGACGGCATGGCTCGCCTGCAAGCTGCGCCCTATGGAGAATTCGGCATCGCCCTGGAAGTCTCGGCGGACCATTACATACCGGCGGACAAGACCATGACCGCCGCCGCCGTTCAAGCCCTGGAGCCGGCTCACTGGTTCGAGCACGTGGAGCGGCGGCCCGCGAGCCTGATTGTGGAACTCTATGCGGAACCGCACCCCATGATGGAACTGGTCCTGCCGGTTGGCTTCCGAGGCGTGGTCAAAGCGGAACTCGTCGTTCTGGAGAACACGCTCGGCACGCCGGGTCAACGACTCTTCAGCGGCGTGATGGGGACAACGGGGGTTGTCCAGGTTACCGGGCCTCCCCTGCTGCGTGGCATCCTGGCCAGCGACACCCGAGCCCGGTTTGCGGACGGCAGCCCGATCAGCCGTCAGCCGAATGAAACCGAGATCGGCATCTGGTGGCTGAGCTCCAGAGAGCCCGGACCGACACACCTTCTTCATCGGCACCCCGGCGGAGTATGCCCAACACCGCCGGTCGTCCCGCGACGACGGCTCGGAACAGAAGCGGTCCTCCAGCGGCAGCAAGAGCAGCGGCGGCCGCGGACGGGGAGGCCGCCGTGGCGGGCAATCCTCATCCGATCCTGCCTCCGGCGACGCTTCGCCGTGGTAGTGCGTCGCCAAGGCTTGGATTTGGGGTAGCCGAACTCGCCAGAGTTCGGGTTTGCTGAAGTCTGGCGACTTCAGCTACCCAAGCCCAGTCGCCGGAGCCGCTGCCCCGGAACCGCCTGCGTCCACCCCCGGCCCAGGTGCAGGTCGCTGGCGTAAGTCGGCGTCCTCAAGGGATCGGGATGGGTCTCTCATTCCGGCGAAAGCGAGGTCGTGTTCATCCAGGACCAAACCTGGTTCTGATTCTGCGTGAGCCAACCGTGAGTAACCGGCTGGACGTGGCCATCCGCGAAGGTGACCAGGTTGACGCCCGGGTGCGGCGAACTCAGGACGGAGGGCGAATAGCTGTTGGGCGTCAGGTAAGCTCCGAGAGGCACCTGGATGTCGGGCACGCTGGTGCCGCTCGTCGCATTGTTACAGTTGTACCAGGTGGTGGGGCCATACCCGTATTCGGCCGGATTGACGCCCAGGTGAGACAGCAGCGCCGTGTTGGACGTCCCGTTGAATTCGCTGATCACCGCCAGATCGACGCCCGCCCCGGGGTTCCAGAGCACACACTGGGCATTGGGGACGATCCAGGGAACAAGAACGTAGTAGCCGTAATCGCTGATGCCTCCATACGGAGCCGGTGCCCCGGGTGCATTCGGCGACGGCTGCCCCGCCCGAATGCCCCGGCTGGGGCAAAGGAAGAGCTTCAGGGTGTCCGTCGCCGAATTGACGGGTGTCAGCACGCCATTGATCAGCTGCACCTCGTAGTCTTGTTCGATGAAGTACATCAACTGGACGTGCCAGTCCTGGTTCGGAAACGGATAGTTGCCGGCCATGAGCGGCTGGCCCGCGCTTGGAACGTATTCCGTGGGCAGCACGCCATAGGCGCTGGCGAAGTTGTGGGTCGCAAGGCCCAGTTGCTTCATGTTGTTGTTGCACGCCGTGCGACTGGCCGCTTCGCGGACCTTCTGCACTGCCGGTACGAGCAGGCCAATCAGCACGGCGATGATGGCGATCACGACGAGCAATTCGATCAAGGTGAAGCCTGAGCGGCGTTTCATCGTACGGATCCTTTCGGCACGGGTAGCCGAGTCACTCATTCCAGAACGGGTGGTGGAGAACGAGCGCAGCCGAAGCGCGCGCCGCGGGAGTCACCCGCACGCGGTCCGTGATGCGCGATTACGGAGCATGACCCGAGGTGGGCCTGGGGAAGGAACGACCCCATCGCTGGGATGCGGTCAGGAATGAATGAAGCGAGGTGGAGGATCGGGAGGGAGCACCGAGAGCGTCAGCGGATGAAACGTCGACGGCGCGAGCCACTCGCCGGGGATTGCGAGCGGATGCCAGTTCAGGCCCTCGGGCACGACGACGGCACCAGTCGCGATCCACACGGTGCTAACGCCCCGACAGGCCAGGGCACTTACACCGGAAACCCAGCGAACCGCTCCCACGGTCGCGGGCTCCGCGGGCTGTTTGTTCTGCGGCTCCGATGCGCGTGCTGCGCAGCAAGGGGGCAGGCTTCCTTTCTCGGCGGCGCAGCAAGAGGCCCGACGGGAACAGCAGCAGTTCTGGGATTGCGCTGTGGCTGCGCACCCACAGGGTCGGGTGGCCGTGGAACTAGCGGTCGGGTGGGACAAGGCCGGCACCGGGAACCCAATGCTGGCGATCAAGTAGGCAGCAAGAGCGAGAGCAGCGCGAAGGCGCCGCGGGAGTCGCTCCCAGAAAGTGTTTCGCCGGAGGAACCGCATGGCTGGCGCCGACCGCCGGGGAGGGAATGCCGCAACGAACCGCATTGTAGCCGTGCGCGGAGCGACCGGCGAGTAGTCCGGGCAAAGATTCCGCTGCTTGGCTTCGGCGGTCGAGTCCGCGGAGTCCGCGGCTATTTGCCGCGCGGCCTGGAGGGAGCGGGAAACCGCGCCGGATCAATGCGCGAGAGGGCGACGCCGGCACCCTCGCGGACCCTGGCATCATGGTCGTGCTGCGCCGCCTGGAGCGCGGGGATCGCGTCCCTGGCTTCTTCGCCAAAATACCCCAGCCCGATGGCGGCGCTCCAGCGGACGTCGTCGTCCCGCTTGTCGTTGAGGGCTTCGATCAGCGCCGGCACGACCTCTGCTGCGTCTCCCTTTCGCTCCGGCAAGAGGCGAACCGCAATAATCCGCTCTCGCGCTCCGCCCGATTTCAGATCCGCGATCAACTGGTCGGTCGATTTCTTGTTGCCGCAGCCCGCGCACGCCGGCAAGCAAAGCAACAGAGCAAAACATGTCCGCACGCGCATAGCTAGAATCCTCCGTCGGAACAGGACGATCACCAATCACCGGGCGCTTCGCCGCCGGCTATGGTGCAGAGGTGCTGATAGGTGTACGGGTCGATGCTGCTGGTGAGGAAATGCACCGAGCCGTCGCCGAACAGGAAGTTCGCCCCGTGCCCCGTGTGCATGCTGTAAAACGTATCGGGGTCGAAGATCGGGACGTCGGCGCAGGGCACGTGGGTGGCGTTGCCGTGGGAGAGGACCAGGGCCTCGTCGAAGTCCGCATTATCGTAGGCGGGCCCCGGGGGAGGAGAGTATACGGGTTGGCCCGCCATCCAGGCCGGGCATCTTCCGCCTGTCACGGCGCCGGTCCAGGTGCTGGGCGAATGGTTGCCGGAGCGCTCGCCGACGAAGATCGTGTTACTCAAACCATCGGTGACGTTGTCGATGCGATTGCGGCTGTTGCGATAAAACAGGCCGACGCCGCCAGGGCCTGCATTGCCGACCAGGCCGTCGTTGCCAGTGGTGCCCGGGTTTCCGCCGGCGCCGTTAAAGCATTCGATCCACCCGTTGCAGCCGACGTAGTTGCCGTGCGCCACCGTGGCGATGGGGCTGGTGAAGCTACTGTCGTAAACGGGGAAGTTCTGCTGGTACGGATCGGAGGGACACTGGTAGATCGTCAGTGGCAGCTGGGAGAGCACCGCGTTGCTTCCGACTGTCACCCCCTGGTTGAAATTGATCTGCCTATACAGGTTGTCCTGTTCGAGGAAGGGCAGCAGAAAGGCCGCCCAACCCCAACCCGGCCCCACGTCGTTGTCGGGGGTACTGTTGGGGTCCGTGTTGCCATCGACATACCCGGGAGGAAACCAGCCGAGGGTGTCGTGATAGTTGTGGAGTCCCAGGCCGATCTGCTTGAGGTTGTTCGAGCACTTGAGCCGTGCCGCCGCCTCGCGGACCTTCTGCACCGCCGGAACCAGCAAGCCCATCAGGATCGCGATGATGGCAATCACCACCAGCAACTCGATGAGCGTGAAGGCGCGTCGTAAGGCGAGCGGCGGGAGATAGCCTACCCTCGGAGGGGAAGGCGTTTCTGGGCAAATTACTGGGCAAACTCGCCACACCCCCCCCCCGCAACATCGGTGGATAAGGGAGGACAAGTGCTGCCCGACGCCTAAGGGTCGTCGCATGGTCAAGCTCCTCGGTACGATTTCGTAATACCTGGGATGGTATAACAAAGGCATACGAGGTTGTCAAGGAATTCATTCAGCAGAAATGGCGCGGGCTGGTCAGGGCTGGCAAGTCAGGGGGTCCAGCAGGGCTGAGGAGATACCGGCGTGATCCACGGCGAACCGGGGCGATCGAGCCCAATGTGAAGGCGCAACCTATTGTTCTATCAGGGATTGTGATCGCCGCTCCAGTTGCCGTCGCCGAGTTGAAATGACGCTGGTGCGTCGTCAAGGCTTGGACTTGGGGTAGCCGAACTCGCCAGAGTTCGGGTTTTCTGAAGTCTGGTGAGTTCAGCTATCGAAGATCTGATTTTTGACGACGCACTAGTTGGACAGCGCCACTTTTCACACTGGGCAAGGCCGAAGTCAAGCTGGGCAAAGTAAATCGCCGTAAGTCCTTGGTTTTCGTGTGGCCATCTTACCCAGAATAAAAAGTGGCGCTGTCCAACTAGAACCGCAGATCAACATCCTCGCGCGGCTCGCGCTCGGTCTTGAGCGCTCGGATGTGCGTGAACTTCCATTTGTCCTCCACGCTGACGATCGCAAACCCCAGTCCTTCGACCGCCTTGACGAACGCATTCCTGTCGGTGAAGCGCGCCGTCGCCTCGATGACGTGCAGCTGGCCGTCGAGTTTCAGGGTTCGGTACGCCTCGCGAAGGTAGTCGGCGAAGTTCGCTCCCATGAGCGACAACGAAAAGATCGCCACGTCGAGCGTCTCGTCGTCCAGCGGGACATGGGCCATGTCGCAAGCGACCACGTCGTCGTTCACGGCCACGTGGTCGAAGCTGTGGACGGTGTGCCGGTCCGCAGACGGCTTCGGCCAGCTTGGCCTCGCCGCAGCCGAAGTCGCCGATGACGTAGCCGCTCCGCTGCTGGCACCAGCGGATCATCTCCTCGTAGGGCACCACCGCCCAATCCTTGCGGGCTTCGCGATAGAGGGTGTGGTACTGTGCCCATTCCTCGGGGTTGGCCTGGAGGCGTGCGTGGGTGGTGTCGCTGCGGCCCTGGTTCCAGGTGCGGTTCATCGTGGAGAAATCGCCGTAGCGGCGCCGGCGCCGCTCCACATCCGTCCGGGTCCGTGTCCGGAAGCGGAACCACGATTCGGGGCCGGGTGATGACCTCGACCTCGCCGGTTTCGAGACGCTCCAGCCAGGCCATCACATCCTGGTAAGCCTGGGCCGGCGTCCGCAGGTGCCCCTCCGGCACCACGCCATCGACGGCCGCATCGGCGATGGACTTCTTGAACCGCAGCCGCTGCATCTTCGATTCGCACCAGGACCAGCGCTGGCCGTTGACCTCGGCGTAGGTCAGCGGGACGATCAGGGTCACGTTCTCCCGGCCCTGGCCCTGGCGATAAATGCGGCCCTTCAATTGCTCGAACTCGGCGGCGGTCCACGGCAGGACGTTGACGATCAGGCGGTTGCAGACCTGCTGCAGGCCATCGACGCCGGTGCCGATGGCGCTGGAACCGATCAGGACGTCCACGTCGCCCTCCAGGAAGCCTTCGAGGCCGGACTTGTCCTCGCCGGTGTAGAAGCCCACCTTCCAGCCGTCCTCCATCAGCGCATCGCGCAGCAGGCGGTCGATGCCCTGGACGTAGTGGGTGTAGATGAGCGTCTTCGGTTCGATGTGGTGCGCGGATGACGGGCAGCCGGGCGCGGGTGAGGATCTGTTCCAGCGCCAGCGGCGTGCCCTTGCTGCCGAGCGCGCGGATTTCGTCGAGGAACGGGCCGCAGTCCACCTCGATCTCGCGCTGCATCATAGCCGGAGCTGGTATTCGGGCATCCAGCGAATGCCGAGCGTCACGAGCCGCTGGTGGAGCGCCATGCAGTTGGGCACCGTGGGGCGGGTGTCGAGTTCGTCGTGGGCCACGCCGCTGACCAGCTCGACCATGCTCTTGCCTTCCTGGAGGTTGTTGATGACCGGCGTGGCCGACATGCCCAGGACGTGCAGGTCCGGATTGCGTTCGGCGGCAAGGGTCGTCAGCGCCGCGACCAGCTGCCGCCGCTGCGAAATGTCCTCCGACGCGCTGCTTGGCATAGTGGATTTCGTCCACGATGATGAAGTCAATCGGCTCCCGCTTCAACGAGCGCCCGGACCCGCTCGGCCGAGTCCGGCTGCTGGAACGCCTCGTAGTTGAGGACGAGATAGCGGTGCGTCGCGCCGATCTCCCTCGCCCCTTGGGCGGACAGGGTTGTGGTGAGGGTGCAGCCCACTCCGGCTCAAACGTCTTCGGTCGCCACGATGCTATCGGGGAAGATGTCCCGGATCGTCCGCCGCCAACCCTCGACGACGCTGTTCGGGCAACAGACGACGGTGAGCTTGCTGCCGACCACGCGGGTAGCGAGGACCGCCGCGAGCGTCTTGCCGGCCCCGGTGCCCGACCAGTTGCCGACACGCTTCCGCTCTCGGACGCGAACGGCGAAATGCCGTTGCATCAGGTTCGGCAAGGCCGGCTTGCCGTTGACGTGGAAGGCGTAGCCGTCCGGAATGGCAAGGTCTTGAGCCTGGCGATACTCCTCAAGGAACCTGGTCCGGACCTGCTCGGCGTATCCCTCGCCCTGGAACGTCTTCGGCCTGCGCCACGGCCGCGGCTTCGTCCTGGTAGGCGTGCTTCCATATCTTGGCCAGCCCGGAGGCGATCAGGAATTCGACGGCCTCTTCGTCCGCGGAACTGATGACCTGAAGGCCGAGCGAAGAGAACACGTCTTTGGTCTGGACAACTGGAAGCAGCTGTTCTCCTTCCTCCGCCACCTGCTCGACTGTATTGGCCCGGTTGAGAATGTCGTCTTCCGCGTCACCAGGCCTTGGCTCGGTCGTTTCCAGGGCTTCTAGCGTCTGGGCGGGTTCTTGGACGAATTGATCGACGAGCGATGGCTCTGCTTGGATGAACTTCTCGATTTCCTCCTTGGGGAACCGCCCGGTGGCCAGGGCTTTCACAAAGGTCTTGCCTTTGCCCTGCACCTGTAGCAACCCATTTTGCTGGAAAAGCAGATAAAGTTCAGCGGCGGTAAAGGTATCGAGGTGTTCTTTCAGTGATGAGACGAAGCAGCGGATATTGCCCAATGTCCATCCAAGATTGCAGAATGGACAACCGCTGCCATTCACCCGGTTCGCAACGATTGCCTGCCATTCATGTGAGGGATTGACGGAACACTGCCACCAAACTTTCTCTCCGCTAAACGGTGTCAGGCTGTAGGGCGTGAGGTCGCCGTTCTTGTCCGTGTGCCATTCTGCTGCGATCTGGGGGTGATGTACTGCGAACGATGCGCACATTGGGCACTTGTTGCTCCTGACCTGATACTTTATCGTTTCCTGCCATTCGTGAGTGGGGTCGAGAGAGCATTGCCACCAGACTTTCTTGTTACTTCCAGGCGTGACAGCATCCGGCGTGAGGCCATCGTTCTTGTCTGGGTGCCATTCCGCTGCAGAGCCTGGGATGGAGTGTTTGCAGAGAAGTCATCGCAGTAGCCACCTTGCCTGCGCCACATCGGACAACCGTTGCCGTTCTTCCGGCTCAGAACCAGAAGCCTCCCATTCGTGCGAAGGGTTGATAGAGCACCGCCACCAGACTTTCTTGTTACTGCCAGGCGTGACAGCATCCGGCGTGAGGCCGTCGTTCCTATATGGGTGCCACTCGTGAGCAAGTTCCGGGTGGATGCTCGCAATGAAGTAGTCGGTGTGGCAACTCGCCCGTCGCACATTGGGCAGCCGGTGCCATTCTTCCGATTTGAAACCACCGCCTCCCATTCGTGCGAGGCGTCAACGGAGCATCGCCACCAAACTTTCTTATGACTGCCTGGCGTTACATCGCCAGTAGTGAGGCCGCCGTTCTTGTCCGGGTGCCACTCAGCGGCAAGTTGCGGTTGAAGTGCTTGTAGCGAGTTCGCAGGTGTGGTGATTCGTCCTGCACAGATAGGGCAGCCGCGCCCATCCACGCGACTCCCAATGACGGCCTGCCATTCATGGGATGAATCGACCGAGCACCGCCACCAGGCCTTTTTTCCCGACCCAGCCACCACCTTGTCGGGGGTGAGGTTTCCATTCTTCGTCGGATGCCACTCAGCGGCAACTTTGGGGAAGCGTAAGGCGAGGGAGTTGGTGACAGAGATCCTGAGTCCCCTGCAGAAGGGACAGCCTCTGGCTCTCTTCGTTCGATTGCTTAACGTATCTTGCCACTCGTGGTCCGGACCTTTGGAGCACTTCCACCAGACATTCAATCTCGATCCTATCAGCACTTCATCCGGTGTGTCACCCTCATTCTTCGTCGGATGCCACTCAGCGGCAATCTCGGGATGAGTGATCGACAAGGGTGCTTTCATGGGTTTTGTCTCCTGAAAACCCTTTATAGTATTACATCGATCTTATATGATCTATTACGCCCTCTTCCAACTGCACCTCCGCATGTGAGTTGGACCAGACGAAATTCCGCACTTCCTTGCCCCCGATGGGAATGGGAATCCAGATGCTCTTGACAACAACGGCGCTCAGTGTCCGAACCTCGCTAAGGAAGTCCCTTGCGCCCTCAAAGCCTTTCTCGCGGAAGTATTCATTCTTGCCAGCAGCAGCGGCCCGCCGGAGTTCGTTAAGCGCATCCTTGAGATCGTATGCATCGTGCGTGCTGCTGTGGATCGCCACCGCAAGGACATTGGCCGTGCCGTGGCGAAGCTGGCCCAGACAGCCTGTTATCAGGTCGCTGAACTTGAACGATTCTCTTTGCGTGTATGTCAGCGGCCAGACCCCAAGTCCTGCGTCCAGTGCGGCTTGCTGGCTCTTCAGCATCGTTTGCGTCTCACGGACGCGTTTCACTTCTAGATGGAACTCGCCCCAGTTGCCCGCGCGAACGAGGAAATCCGGGTTACGCTTCCCCGAACTGCCATAGGGCTCGTACAGGAGGCTGAAACACGGAAATGTCAGGACACGGTGGGCTATATCCAGCTCGGCCAGTACGTCGCCTTGATCCGCGGGCTCCTTAGCGTTGCTGAACTTGCGGTGAATCTTGTCCGCGTTGTCCTGGATAAACTTGCAGAAAGGCGGGCTTGTGGAAACCCACCGCAAGACTTGCGCTGCGCCCACGGAGACGCCCTGCTGACGATCTGCTCAACAGATCCAGTATCGATCATCGCGCACCCGTCCCTTCCGTTGGCTTCTGCCCATTATACATACCGATAGGGCGCAAAGAGATAAGGTTCGCGCAAGAAGAAAGGAGTGTAACCGCCCCGTCCCTTCGCCCATCTCACCGCCCCGTCGTCGGAGATCGACCGCGGCATCCCGTCTTGCGGGTGCGCCAACTCGGTCCTGCGGTCCCTCGTCAGTACCGCCCGTCCCTCCACCCCTCTCACTCTACCCGATCCGTCCCTACTGGACAAGGGTTTACCCTGGCCGAATTCGGCGCGGCATCGGGAGCAAGAAGGCTGCGAGGGGTCCCGCCGACCAACGCAGTCGCAACAGGTGACGAAATTGTGACCGCGGTCGAAGGGGTCGGTAAGTCGGACGATCCGCACTTATGTTTGAGGGGCTCCGCCTGGCACGAATTGTCGCGCCAGACGGCATCCTCAGCGTTCAGTTGCGGCTGCGGTTGGCCGCGGTAAATGTAGTCCTCGTACCCAGCCGCGTCGTAGATGTGGTGCAGCAAGCCCTGAAGATCGATCTGGGCATCGGCATGGGGCGGCCGCAGTGGAATCGGCACCGGCGGCAGCGGATCGCGCAGACGGATCGGCCACAGGCCGGCCTCCGGGCGAACCTCCGCGCGGCTGACGAGAACACAATAATCGCACTCCGGTAAGTCATGCATTGGCATCCGCGGGCCGCCGCGCAGCAGGTCGATTTCGACGAAATGAACGGTGCTGGCCAACAGTTGCCGGCGTTTGATAAGGTACTGCTCGCGGTCAGCGCCGGCGTACTTGTTCGAGGGGCTCAGTAGTTCGATTACCGTCACAAGTTGCCAGTCATCACGGTCACGAATCTCGATGAACGACAGCGGTTCGATGTCCACGGCCGGCAGGCGGACCTTCGCCGGGGCCTCGACCGTGGCGACGGCGGTCCCGTCTCCCGTAGTGGGGGAGGGAGGTCGTGTCACGCTAACATCCGCGCGTCCCATGAAGCGGCCTGAGTCCTCCGGCAATTCATGGATGAAGAGAAGCTCGTTGATTTTCGCGATGAAATACGGCCGCACCTGGGCCGCGATGGCATCTCGGGCCGCGGGCATGAAGCTCTCGTGAAAGTCGCTCCAGGCTCGGTCTTGCTCCAGGTAGGGATTCATTCCCGGAAACGGCGAGGGCATGATGTGGCTCCTGCACGAGTTGGCTAGTCTCTGCTGTCGAAGAAGACCTTCATGAGGGCCGGCGCAGCTCCTCGATGGCGCGGTCGATGGCAGCCTGGTCAATGCCGCGCGCGCGGGCCGTGCGACGCGCTTCGGCGGCGGCTTGCCGCCACTCGTCCTCGGCCAACTCGGCGAGCCGCGCTTCGAGCAGCAAGCGCTCCTCATCGGGAAGTTCCCGGATGCGCTGGAGGATTTCCTGAACGGCCGATTGGCTAATGATCGAACTCGTGGTGGCTGGCGTCCTGGGCGACTGACAGTCCGGCTTGGTGCCTCCATGTTACCGAGGCCCGCGCGACCGGACAAGTTCGACGGACCAGGTGGCGTTGAAGCCGTGAGTGGATTTTGGCGCGGCATCGGGGCGCAAGAAGGCTGCCCCGTGGGTCGGCCCGATGCGCGGCTCCAGCCCGCTAGACTTGGTCGTGGCATGCCTTTACAGTTAGAGGGGGCGTGTGGGCCCTGACCAAGCGAGGCCGTGCCAAACTCGATCCGCGGCCGTCGGCGGAGCATCGCCCCCGGAGCGAAGCATGCACAAGACACTTTCCCGAACTGCCAGGGATGAAGTCAAGTTGAGCGAGGCGGTCCAGCGTCTGACCGGCAAGGAACCGCAGGAGTGCTAGGCCGGGGAATGGTCCACCTTGTGCGAGGTCCTGCGATTGGCGGTGCTGTACCTGGGCCGGTACGTCGTTTACCGCGCTCACTTCGAGGACGACGACGGCACCCGCTGCCTGGCCCTGCGGGAAGTCCTGTATCAGTGGCGCAGCCTGCGGGCAGCTCAGCACTTCTTCGCCACCTATCCAGTCGGCCAGAAATCTACCTTTTGCGGCCGCCAATGCCTGTGTGAGGTGCGAATCAGCCTCATTCCCGAAGGCGTCGCGCTCTGGCACGGCCCCTGCATCGGGGATCAACCGAGGACGGCCGGTGCCGTCCGGCCAGAACGTGGCAGGTGACGTTCGTTCGCAAGGGAGAGTCAACCAGGAAGACCAAACAGGTGGGCAACTCGGACCTGTTCATTACCCCGATCGGCTTCGGGGCCTGGGCCATTGGCGGTTCGGGCTGGGAATTCGCCTGGGGGGCCCAGGACGACAGCGACTCCATCGCCGCCATTCACGAGGCGCTGGATGCCGGCGTCAACTGGATCGACACCGCGGCCGTCTTCGGGCTGGGCCACTTCGAAGAGGTCGTCGCCCATGCCCTGCAGGGTATGAACAACCGGCCGTACGTCTTCACCAAGTGCAGCGTGAGGGAGGGATGCGTGTGAGAAACGGGTACCGGAATCTTCCCGAGAGTCCCGAGACGGCCCACTTGCCCCAGACCGCATGGGCGGTTTATTCCGTCTCAACTTCGCTTCCGGTTGGGCCGATAAAACCCGTAAGACGTGATCCCCGGCGCGGGATGCCTCGATTGTCGTAAAGGGCGGCCACCATGCTTTCACGCTCCGGTCTGGTACGCCTGCTGCCCGCCGGGTGCACACCGCTGTGGGGGGCCATGCTCTGCCTGCTCGCGGGCTGTCCCCACAGTGAGTACGTGGCGTCGCCAGGGCCGGTTGAGCGCATCCTGCCGCCGCCAGCCGTCGTGTCAAGCGCAGGCCTCGAGGCGACCGCCTCGGCCCCGGATTCCAGCGGGGAAGGCAACAAGCCGGTCGAGGCGGACAAGGCACCGGGACAGGCCTCGACCCCTCCTGACGCTGCCGCGCAGCCGGTCGCCTTCGACGGCGCGGCCCTCCAGCCGCTCACTTTGCCCGATGCCATCGCCCTGGCGTTCCAACTCCAGCCGCGGCTGAGGGCCTCCCTGGAGAGCATTCAGCAGGCCCGCGGGCGCGATGACATCGCCTTCGCCGCCTTCCTGCCGTCGCTGACCAGCGCTTACTCCGTCGGCGGCATCCACATCGACGCCGGCGGCGAGGGATTCCCGATCCCCGGAGTCCCCAATTCGCCTAGCTTTACCCTCCTGCCCCTCCTGGGCACGGTGCCTGTCGGCCTGAACGGACAGACTGGCTATGAACTGGCCGAGCTGAAGCTGCAATGGCTCGTCTGCGACTTCGGGCGTCGGCTGGGCCGCTACAACCAGGCGGGCCTCGCCGTGGACATCGCCCAACTGCAGACCGAGCGCGCCTACCAGACGGTTGCCAACGACGTGGCCCTGGCCTACTACCAGGTGTTGCGGGCCCGGTCGCTGCGTCGCATCGCCGGCGAGGCCGTCCATCGCGCGGAGGACGACCTGGACGTGGCGAAGAAGCTGGCCAAGGGAGGCGTCATCGAGCGCGAGAAGGTGTTGCGCGCCGAGGTCGCGCTGTCCCAGGCCCAACGGGGGCTCGATCTGACCGAGGAGGCGGAGGCGGTCGCCGTGGCGGCTTTCAACTTGGCAATCGGGCTCAATGTCAGCGCCGGCACCCGCGTTGTGGACACGGCCGACGTGACGCCGTTCACGCTGGGCCTGGCCGCGTGCCTGGAACAGGCCGTCGGCGGCCGCCGCGAGTTCCAGGTCGCCCGCCGGTCGGTGCAGGTGGCGCAGGAAGGCCGGCGCGTGGCTCACGCCGACTTCGCCCCGCGCGTCCTTGCCGAGGGCGACCTGCTGGACTATCAGCAGTCCAGCCCGCGCGGCCACTCCGATACGGCCGTCGGTTTCATCCGCCTGGAATGGGGGCTGTTCGAGGGCGGCAAGCGCGTCGCGGAATTGCGCGTGGCCGACTCGCACATCCGCGAGGCCGTGGCCGAGGCTGATTCGATCGCCGATACCATCGCCTTTCAGGTCAATCAGGCCTATCGTCAGCTGGTGGCGGCACGCAAGGGAATCGAGCTCGCCCGTCCAGCGGTGGAGCAGACGCGGGAGACGTACCGGCTGGTGGTGGCGCGGCTCGGCAAGGCGATGCCATCCCGGCCGAGCTGACCGACGCCGCGGCGGCCCTGACCCGGGCCGAGCAGGACTACTTCAATGCGGTCTACGACTACCTGACCGCGCTCGCCCGCCTGGAGTATGCCATGGGGACGGCGCCGACTCCGGGGACGGTTGGGCGCGCCACCGGAGTGACACAAGCCTGAACAGCGCCAGCGAGAGAGCTATACTGTCCGGAAGCCCTAACGAGATTGCACCCTGTATTCCGGAGTCCACGCCATGACAGCGCCGTCCGCCGATGGGACGACCGTCGCTCCGCCTTCTCCGCCGGCTCCTATCGCACCACCCGCGACTCCGGGGCGACGCTGGCTCCCGCGCTGCTGTGGCTCGTCGCCCTGCTCGCCTTGGCCGGGTTGGCCGTCCCCTTCGTCTGGTCCTGGGGGTCGCAGCGCCTGACCCACTCGATCACCGAGGACGCCTTCGTCGAGGCCCACATCGTCAATGTCGCCCCACAATCGGTCTCCGGGCACCTGGTCCGCTTCCTGGTCGAGGAGAACGGCCGAGTCGAGCAGGGCGAGCTGCTGGCGGAGATCGACCCGGTGCCATTCCGCGACCAGGTCAACCTCGCCCGCAGCAAAATGGAGACTGCGCAGGCGGAATTACGCCGCCAGCAAGCCGGCTCTGGACCGCCTGCGCCAGGAGGTCCCCATTCAGATCGAGATCGCCCGCCGCACTCTCGCTGCCGCCGAGGCTGATCGAGCGCCGGGCCCGGGAGGCGGTGAAACTCACCGAGGACGAGGTCGAGCACGGGATCGACGAAGCGAAGGCCGCGCTGGCCGCCACCAAGGCCGACCTGGTCCTGGCCGAGCAGGAATACACGCGCTACACCAACCTCGAAAAGGAAATGGCCGCGCCGCTACGGCGGGCCCAGCAGGTGACGCAGGAGCGGGACGCGGCCCAGGCGCAGCGGAACCTGGCGGCCGCCAAGCTGGCCAAGGCCCAAGCCGCACGCACGCAGATCGAGGTGGCGAAGCGGACATTGGAAGCGGCCGAGAAATTCACCCAGAAGGCTGCGAAGGGTGTCGAACTGGCCGAAACCGGCAACGCCCAGATCCGCGAGGTCGAACTGCTGACCGCGGTCAAGAAGGAAGATGTGGAGGACGCGCACCGCGCCCTGGAGGCGGCCGAGGATAACCTCCGCTATACGCAAATCCGCGCTCCCTTCCCCGGTGTCGTGGTCAAGCGCTACCGCCATCTGGGCGATTTCGCCTCGCCCGGCGTCGCGATCCTCAGCATGTACAACCCCGAGCTGATTTACGTGACGGCCAATCTGGAGGAGACGCGGCTGCGCGGCGTGGCCCCAGGAAACCCGGTGGAGCTACACCTGGACGCCTTTGCCGAGCCGTTCCGCGGCCGCGTTGTCTGGATCGACAAATCGACCGGGGCGCAATTCGCCCTGATGCCGCGCAACGTCGTCTCCGGCGAGTTCACCAAGGTGGTGCAGCGTGTGCCGGTGCGCATCGCGATCGAGAAGGACGAGCGCTGGCCGCTGCTGCGAGCCGGGCTCTCGGTTCGGGCCACGATCGCGCACGGCGACGGCGATGCGCACTGGGCCGAGCAGGCCGCCCAGGAGATGAGAGACCTCGAAATGCGGTACAACCAGCCGCAGCTCCCGGACCGCCGTGCCGCTGCAAAAGAGGAGCCCTGAACGTCAGCGCGCGGTGCTTCCGCCCCACCCCGGTGCCGCCATTGCCCAAGTGACTTGCTCACTGGCAAGTCGGTGAGCAAGTCGCTTTTGTGACACAACAAGCTCTACCACAATGACTTGCGCCTTCCGGAAGAGTGACTTGATCACTTGCTCACGCATTTGTGGCCAAGTCGCTTGTGTATGATTTTGCTACACCCGGTGGGCTGGAAGGTAACCGCCGCTCGCCGACCCCACGACGGCTTTGCCTCTCGGGGCCTGATTCGGATTCCCTTTGTCTCGACGTGCCCCCACAGTTACACTCGTCGTACATCCCGTCCCTGCGACGCCGAGAATCCTCCCATGTCTGATCCCACGCCCGCCCGTCTGGTTTCCGATCCCGACGCCGCGGCCACCCTGCCGCCGCTCGATGCCGATGGGGCCGCCACCCTGCCGCCGACGCTCGCCGACGGCAACCCTCCCACCGGCGAGCGCCCGGTCTCGGATGGCGTCCGCTACCGCGTGCTGCGTTCCCATGCCCGCGGCGGCCTCGGCGAGGTCTTCGTCGCTCTGGATACCGAGGTCGGCCGCGAGGTCGCCTTGAAGGAAATCCAGGACGAGTTCGCCGACGACCCGGCCAGCCAGGGACGCTTCCTGCGCGAGGCCGAGGTCAACGGCCGGCTGGAGCATCCGTCTATCGTGCCGGTCTATGGCCTGGGCCGCCATGCCGACGGCCGGCCCTACTACGCCATGCGCTTCATCCGCGGCGAATCGCTGGACGCCGCCGCCCGCCGCTTTCACGAGGCGGCGAGCGGGGGGCGTCAGCCCCCCGGTGATGACCCTAACCGGGGGGCTGACGCCCCCCGCTCGCCAGTCGAGCGCAATCTCGAGTTTCGCCAGCTCCTGACCCGTTTCATCGCCGTCTGCAACGCCGTGGCCTACGCCCACTCCCGCGGCGGGCTGCACCGCGACATCAAGCCGGCCAACGTGATGCTCGGCAAGTTCGGCGAAACGCTGCTGGTGGACTGGGGCCTGGCCAAGGTGATGGGCCAGGCGAAAGAGGTACAATGAAACATGAAGTCGGACCCGCCCGACACGACCGGCGTGCCTCCGTCGGGACCGCCAAGGTCCACGCCGCCGCCGGTGTCACCGCAACCGACGATCCACGAAGCGGATTTGGAGTCCGGACCGTCGGGACGTGTGCTGCGAGGAAACGAGATCGACTTCGCCACCGCGGTAGCCAGGCGGCAGGCAGGACAGAATGTCGTCGTCTGAGGGGATGACGCGGGAGCCAATAAACGGCGGGCTGGGCAGATCGAGACAGCGGTCGGCCCTTGCCTGCGAGCCGACCCGCACACGCGGTACGCAGGCCCTTACGCCCTGCCCCACTATCAGCAGACGCGGCGGGACCCGCCCGGGCCGGCCGGTCATACCTTTTACGAGACGGCACGCCGCAAGGCGAGGAGGGCACCTTGAAGTACTTCACACCTGAGCTGATCGTCATGGGCCAGTCCGAACACGATGGCGTGTTCAACGAGCAGGAACGGCTGTGGGAAGAGGCCGGCGACCGCTATGTTGCCTACCTGGATACTGTCCGTCCCTACTTCCCAGCCGGCCTGCGGCAGATCGATGAGAGCTATTACCTCCACGATGCCGTTGTCCGGGGCATGGGTCGCTGCGGCCAGTTCTTCGTGGCCATCCTCCAGCTCGACACGCCGCCGCAGTCGATCTTGACTTTCACCTACGACCTGGTCGAAGAGCCGGTTATCATCAAAGACGCGCTGCCGCCGGAATGCCGTGGCACCGGCCCGATCGTGGATTGGCAGTACAACGAGATCGAGATGGTTGCCGGCGAACCGCCGACCTGGCGGGAGTCACTTCTGCTGAGCAACGGCTGGGAATTGAGGCTGCACTTCCGCGACGTGGCAGTGCAGGAAGTCCAGGCCGTCTTGCCGACGCCGAAGCAAGGGGCGACGGGGGTCTCTTTCGTGGTGCAGCATGCGGGGCAGGGATGAGGCGTTAGGAGACGCGGCGTTGCGTTCTCGATCCCACGGGCCGTGGGCTTCTTACCCGCCGCGTAGGTTATTTCTTCCGAAGAGAACATTGTCGTCTTTTGTAGTTCCGCGGCCCACGAGAGTGAAGGGATAACGACGTGAAACACTGCCGGCTAGGCATTGCATCCATTTGCCTTTCTGCCGTCGTTGCCGCCTGCCTGCTTGGTATCAGCTGCTCTTTTTGGTACATCACCACGACCCCACCTACAGGTGGGGGGGAGTTTCACGGGATCAACCTCGTCGGACCGACGATCTTGATGCTGCTACTCATCGGGCTGGTCCCGCTCCTCAGCCTGGTCGGGTTTGGCCTCGGCCTGGCCGGTCTCTTCCGGCGGGACCGGCGGCGGCTAACAGCGGTGGTCGGCACGGTCCTCCATCCGCTGGCCGTGCTCCTGCTGGTGGCGGCGACTTTCTGGACCTACGACCGCCTCGAGAAGCAGGGCGCCGAGGAGAGAGCTGCGGCCCAGGCTCTGGAAAGACGCGGCGTTTGAGGCCGAGATGAATAACGCACATATGATTCGCATACGACAGCGCGATGCGCCGGGCCGGCTGCAGTTCATCCACACCGCCTATTCGGCAGCGGCGCAGCAGCTGGGGCACCCGCCCCGACAACTCGGCGATATCAAGTCTATGCTCGGTCGCGGATGGATGTGGCAGGGAAAGCATGGGGAGAACACCGACGAACAAGCACTGACCGAAGAGCAACGGACAGAGATCCTCACCTCTCCTCGGGACAGGCAGCCGTTCACGATAGCCTGGAATGAGGACGTGCGCAACGTGGGGCCGAACCTCCCCCCGGTCCGTCCTCTCGCCTGGGAGACGACGGCCGATTCGCGTGTGGGACGCTTTGTCGTCACGACTCAGGGAAAGACGTTGTACATGGAGGCCGACGAATTCCGGAAGCTGCAAGGGGCGCAGGGTAAGTAACCCATTCGGGGGTGTTCAGGTTGGATCGTCCCGCGGCCGACTGGGTGCGGCTCGCCGAGTTCCTCGACGGCCAGCGCCTCGACCGCTCCGGTGCCGCCGAGCCCCTGTCGCCGCAAGAAATGCAAGAGGACTGGGAGTATCTGCGTACCCGTTATCCGCGGGACTTCAGCGTGACCGCGGAGCAAGCCTTCGCCTGGCACCGGGCCGAGGCCGCGAAGTGTCTCCAGGAGAAGAACCCCGGCGCCGCCCTGTTCCACACCTTGCACAGCAGCCTGGAGTGGCCCCTGCTCAGCGGCCGGCGGGGGTGGTGAGGGGAAGATCGCGGTTCACAACCAAAACACTAATCGACGCTACTCCGCACTAATCGGACTTCTTTTAGCGAAGATTAGCGCAGATCAGTGTTCCATTCCTTGTGCAGGCCTTCGCCTGGCACCGGGCCGAGGCCGCGAAGTGCCTAAAGGAGAAGAACCCCGGCGCCGCCCTGTTCCACACCCTGCACAGCGGCCTGGAGTGGCCCCTGGTCAGTGGCCGGCGGGGGCAATAGTGTTCGGCACGCGTTCCGCAGAGCCCCGTTCGCGGGGCTTGCTCCGCGAAGCGGTATCGGCCCGCCATTCATGGCGGGTGACTGGCGAGAATCATTCCAGGAGCCCCGTTCACAGACCGTCTCGTTATTTGAGTAGTCCTGGATGACTCGGTAACAAAATGGCCTCCCTGCGTTGGCGGGTTTTGGGCAGAGTAGCGGTACCGCTACCAACTCTGCAACCGCCCAGGCAAGGAGGCCGGGCCAATGGTAAAGGGAATTACCGGTGCCGACAAGCGCGACCGCTTCGTCACCCCGCCCTGGACGACCGAATCGGAAGAATGGCAAGCCATCGATCGGCATCTGCCAGCTGATCATTTGGCCAGGCGGATCGCTCAGGCGGTCGAACGCTTGGACCTGGGCCCGTTGTGGGATTCGTACCTGGGTGTCGGCAAAAGAGCCTTGCCTCCGGACCTGCTGCTCAAGGTGGTGCTCTACGAGATGCACAGCAAACGACCATCGCCGGCGCAGTGGACCAAGGACGTTCGCGAAAGCGAGCCGGTCCGTTGGCTGCTGTTCGGCTTGGAGCCGTCGCGGGCCCGCTTATACGACTTTCGCGAGCGCTTGACGCCCTTTTTGGACGACTGGAATGCTCAGGTGCTGCAACAGGCGTTGACGGCGGAGATGACGTTGGCGGCACGCATGTCCTTGGACAGTTCGAGCGTGGCGGCGAATGCTTCGCGACGACGGTTGCTCAACGAGGAGCGGTTGCAAAAACGGCAGCAGGTGATCGACGAGCAGCTGTGCAGCGCCCAAGGCGGCGAAGCGCTGGCCGAGAAGCCGGGGTGGTTGGCGACAACCAAAGCGGGACTGCACGAGCAGAAACAACGCTACGCCCACGCCGCCGAAGTCCTGCGGCAAAGGCAAGAGGCCAACGCCCAGCGACGGTCGTCGAAGCGCCAGCCTGCCGACAAGGTCGTGGTGAGCCCGGCGGACCCCGAGGCCGCACTGGCACGCGATAAGGAGGGCGTGTTTCGACCGCTGTACACGGTGCAGTTGCTGCGCGACCTCGAGTCGCCGCTGATCTTCGCGTACGACGTGTTGGCGCAGAACAACGACAACGGCGTCTTGCAGCCATTGCTCGAGCGCCTGGTGGATAACGTGGGCGTTAAACCCAAGGACGTACTTGTGGATTCAGGCTACGTGTCGGTCCGGCACCTGGAATTCTGCGAACTGGCGGGGATGACGCTGTACGGTCCGTGCCAGGAGAACGATTACAGTTCGGCCAACGACAAGAAAGCGCAGAGCAATCAGCACACCGAGTTGCCCAAGAGCGCTTTCGCCTGGCTGGCCGAGGAGCAAACCTATCAGTGCCCGCAGGGTCATCGACTGGAGTTCACCAAGACGCAAACGCAACAGCGGGCAGACCACAAGATCACGCTCGCGCTGTACACGTGTCCGCCGGAGCATTGTCAGGCCTGCCCGCGTCAGTCGGCCTGCACGCGCACCCCGGAGAAGGGGCGGACGGTCAGCCGCATGGAGAACGAAGAGCTACTCGACGCCCTGCGGCAGCGGATGCAAACCCCCGAGGCCCGGGCGTTGTACAAACAGCGCAGCCGCACGGTCGAACTGAATTTCGCCGACCTGAAGGAACATCGAGGCCTGCGGCGTTTTCATTGTCGCGGCCTCGACCGAGTCAAGTCGGAGGCAGGCGCGCTGGTGCTGACGCACAATCTCCTGGCAGTCCGGGCACAGGCGGGCCATCGCTCGCCAAGTGCAGTGCCGCGGGCCTTCCCCAATCTCTATGCCCTGTGTAGATAACGAGACGGTCTGTGAACGGGGCTGCAAACCTCACCATTCTCGTGCCGAACACTATTGCCGTACTCGGGGAGAAAGCCTTCCCGCCCCAAGGACCCCCACCATGAACATCCCCATCCCCTCCCGTCCCCCCGCCATGCGAATCATGCGCCATCTCGGCCTGGAGCCCGACCCCTGGCAGATCGAGGTCCTCGAATCCGACCATCCGCGCCTGCTGCTCAACTGCTGCCGCCAGGCCGGCAAATCGACCGTCGTCGCCGTGCTCGCGCCTGGCCGAGGCCATCTTCATGCACCGCGGCACCAAGGTCCTGCTGCTGCTCGCGCAGCCACCGCCAGTCCACCGAGCTGTTCCGCATGGTCACCGACTTCTACCGCCGCCTGGGCGATCCCCTGCTGAAGCGCCGCACGGCCACGAGGAACTGCAGCTGACCAACGTCAGCCGCATCGTCTGCCTGCCCTGCCGCGAGGAGACGATCCGCGGCTACTCCAACGTCAGCCTGCTGGTCATCGACGAGGCCGCCCGCGTCCCCGACGACCTGTACCGGGCGGTCCGGCCCATGCTGGCCGTCTCCGACGGCCGGCTGATCTGCCTGTCCACGCCCTACGGCAAGCGCGGCTTCTTCTACGACGCCTGGGCCAACGGCGGCGACGACTGGCACGCGCATCGAGGTCCCCGCCGACACGCATCCGCGCATCGCGCCGGAGTTCCTGGACGAGGAGCGCCGCGCGCCTGGGCGAGTCCTGGTTCCGCCAGGAATACTGCTGTTCCTTCGAGGCCCTGGAGGGCCTGGTCTACCCCGACTTCGCCCGCTGCGTGGTCCGCCGGTCCCGCCCCGGCGGGCGGCCGCCAGGTCGGCGGCATCGACTTCGGCTTCCGCAATCCCTTCGCCGCCGTCTGGGGCATCCTGGACCGCGACGGCGTGCTGTGGCTGACCGGCGAGCACTACGCCCGCCAGAAGCCGCTGAGCTACCACGCGCAGCACCTGCCGCGCGACGTGACCTGGTACGCCGACCCGTCCGGGCGCCAGCGAGCGGACCGAGCTGCGCTGTGCCGGCTTCACGGTGCGGCCGGGCGACAACGCCCTGCGTCCCGGGCATCGCCGCGGTGACCGCCCGCCTGGAGAACGGCACGCCTGCGCGTGCTGGACGGCCGCTGCCCCAACCTGCTGCCGAGGCCGGCCTGTACCGTTACGGCGACGCGACCAACGGCAGCGGCGCCGAGGCGCCGGTGGACGAGCACAACCACGCCCTGGCCGCCCTGCGTTACCTGATCGTGCGGCCTGGACGCCCACCGCATGGCCCGTCACGCCCGCGCCGCCGCTCCCACGCCGCCCACTCCCGCGCCGCCGCCTGCTCCCTCGGTGCCGACGGTCCCGCTCGCCCCGACCGCCGGCTGGTGCCATCTACGACAACGAGGCCCTCTGGACGCCTGTTAATTCTTCTCTGCTCTGTCTTCTCTGTGTCTCTGTGTCTTTGTGGTCAATTCCTTCGGAGTCTACCTCATGTCCGATCCCATCCGCAACCGCATCAAGGCCCACCGCCGCGTCCGCGCCGGCGACCTGGTGCCGCACGAGCTGAACTTCCGCACGCATCCCGACGTGCAGCAGAAGCCGCCCTTGCAGGCTCTGTACCACGAGGTCGGCTTCGCCCGCAGCCTGCTGGCCTACGAGCTGCCCGACGGCCGGCTGAAACTGATGGACGGCCACCTGCGCCGCGACCTCGACCCGGACATGGAAGTGGACGTGGAGGTGCTGGACGTGACCGACGACGAGGCCCGGGCCCTGCTCTTGAGCATCGACCCGCTGGCGGCCCTGGCCGAGACGCAGGAGCAGTTGCGGGAACGCCTCCAAACCCTGGCCCCGCCCGTGCCCCCCGAACTGGAAGCCGCCTGGCAGGCCGCTGCCGAGGGGTGCCTGGTGCTACCGCATCCGAAGGAGTTGCCCGAGGTGGACCTAAGGGAGCAGTGGAACGTGCTGGTGGAGTGTCGGGATGAGAAGCAGCAGGTGGAACTGCTGGGGCGGTTCCAGGGGGAGGGGTTGCGGTGCAAGGCGGTGATGGCGTGAGGGACTCAGACCGAGGCGCCGCAAAAGAGAAAACTCCACCCCGATGGCGCTTGACACAAGCTGGTGCTTGTGCTCCATTGGGGTAGTCTGGCGGCCAGGCCTCGGGGGTACGGCTCCTTGCCCGAGCTGCGCACCGGTGGCGGTCCACAGCGCTTGGGAGCAGGGAACTGTCGGCAGCATGCTTTGAGGTATGCCGAACGCTCAGGACAATAGGAAGCTGTTTATGGATAACACGACCACCCTGTTCAACGCAATTCAACGAACCTACCGAAATGCCATCGTTGGACTCATCCGTGAAAGGCTCACGGAGGAACACGGCGCCACCGGCATTGATCAAGTGCGGAGTCTGTTCGCCAAGAAAGACCCCGAGTCGGGCAAGACCTATTGGGAGACTATTAGAGACGCGGCAAATGAGAGGAGACCGAGCGGAACAGGGGAACTGTCGACACCCATTCGTGACGATTATGAACTCATCGGAGTTGAACATCTCTTCAACATCTTTGAGGTGCATTTCGATGGGCTATGTCCAAGCCATTCACACAAGCCCAGGAAGGACAAAAACCAAGCAAAGCAAACCTTGATTACGTGGATGAAACAAATCAAGAATATGCGTGATCCTGTGTCTCATCCAATCACGGAAGATATTACCTATGATGACTCCGCAAACGTGCTCTATTGTGCTCGAAAGATTCTTGATTTTTGCGGATTAGCCGAGGCGTCGTCGCAGATTCTCCGCCTTCAGCGGACATTGCTCGGTGGCTTTAGCAACGAAAGCGATAAGACTCTAACTGTTCTTCCGCCAGCGGACGAGGTTGTCATGGAATTCGTCGGCAGGCACCGCGAACTTGCCGCTTTGTCGGACTGGTTGTCCAAGGGCGTTTCTCGACGATGGGCCCTTTCAGGTGAAGGGGGCAAGGGGAAGTCAGCGATCGCCTTTGCGTTTGGTCGCTCGGTTGCCTCTCGCGACGACCACGGGCTCGACGCCGTTCTGTGGATGTCGGCAAAACGCCGTCGCTTTGTGGAAGGCAGCGCGGTTCTTGTCGATCGACCCGATTTTCACGACAAGGCCTCCGCCATACGGGCCATTCTCAGTCTCTTCGGAGCACCCGGTGACGCAGGTGATGAGATCGCACTGAACCTGCTCTCGGATTTCCCTTCCCTATTGATCGTGGACGACATCGACACTGTCGAGGGCGAAGGCGAAGACGCGGTGCAGTTTCTTGTGATGACGGTTCCAGAACGAACGAAATCAAAAGTCTTGATTACTTCGCGCCGCGCTATGTTTGGGATGTCGAATCTTACGACCCAGGTGTCTGGACTTTCACAGCAGGATGGTGAGGATTTTATCAAGTCGCGTTGTGACCTCATGGGGATAACGGCGGGTCCTGTCTTGGCCGTGAAAGAAAAACTGCTGGACGTAACCGATTCATCTCCTCTTTTCGTGGAGGATTTGTTGCGATTGAGTCAATCTGGCTTCACAATCGACAAAGCTATCGGTCTTTGGGCAGGAAAACGCGGCATGGAAGCGAGGAAGTATGCTATCCAACGCGAATACGACCAACTTGATGAGGACGCCAAACACGTACTGTTGGCATTAAGCCTTCAAGGGCCTTGTGGGACCGAGGTGCTTTGTCGGGGGCTCGACTGGTCCGAGGAGCGTCTGCTGAACGCCATGCAGCAGCTACGGAAAATGTTCTTGATGCCGGGCCAGAAGGTCTCGGGAGCCGAACAAGTCTTGGCACTGAACCAAAACACCCAATTGCTCGTCAAGGATGTTTTCAGCGATACGGAAGCTTACCGGCGTACCGAAAGGACGATTAAAGCGGCTACAGGCACCCTTAAGACCAAGCGATCCGAAGACCAGCGTGTAGACGCCATTCTTCGTGGTGCTCGTTTCTTAGCCCATCAGTTGCGCGCTGAGGAAGCCGAACAAGAAGTACAAGCTGCAACTAATGTGTTCCCCGGCCGAGCGGACATTTTTGCCACACTCGCGTGGATCCAAAAGAAGCGCCATGACTTCGCATCCGCACGCATGAGTTTTATGAGAGACTCACGAACTGGGTTGCAAAGATGCTGACGCCTACTGGCATTGGTCAGTAATGGAAGCGGCGAACAAGGAGTGGAACGCCTCTGCACAAGCTGCAGAACTAGGATTACAGAAGTATAAAGAAGACCAGGGACTGCTATTCCGCCTAGGTTACGCATTTCACCGTCAAGGGCGAGAACTGACATTTGAAGGAGACGCAGATCAGGGATCAAAGTTCTGTAGGCGCGCTCATGATATTCTTCAACGCGCCTTGCGCGGCGTGATTCTGAGGGAAGGAATTACTCTCTTAGAAACCAGATTTTCCGGGCCATCGTACTCAACTTGGAAGCATTGGACGACGGCAAATTGTTGGCAGAGCAGTTTGCCCGTTGGGAGAAGGAATGTCCTGGCGATTCTTACCGTGCGACGGAACATCAAAGGTTGCGGCAGAAGTACCCCCAGCATTTACATTCGATATGATGGGAGTCCTATTTCGCTTAGGACCGCGGCTAGGATGACAAAGGGGGCAAAGGAGTAAAGGGGACAGCGTACTTTTCGCACGTCGTCGCCGCACCGATTGACCCTGTCCGCATTTCTCCAATTGACCATCTACCGCCGAGCAAAAGGACAACCAACGGACTAAGCGAAACACCTCGAACGCATCACCGTGAATCCGAACATACTTGGCGGCAAGCCGATCATTCGCGGCCGGCGGCTGGCGGTCGAACATGTGCTGGGGATGCTCGCAGCGGGAAACCGTCCGGAAATCCTGTTGCAGGGCTACCCCGGGCTGGAAAAGGAAAACGTCCAGGCGTGCCTGGTCTATGCCCGCCGGCTGGTCGGGCATGAGCGCATCGAGCGGGAAAAGAGCCGGACACCAGAGGTTCTGACGAATCGTGTAGTAGGGTGGGTCGAGTCTTCGAGACCCACCGCTGGCTCGGTGGGTCTCGAAGACTCGACCCACCCTGCACGTCGTAATCTCCGGCGTCATCCACTAGGGCCACGCAAAAACCTGCCGGATTCGGGCTTGCACCTCGGTCCAGTCACGATC
Organism: uncultured Planctomycetota bacterium; assembly: GCA_963827935.1. Taxonomy (GTDB): domain Bacteria; phylum Planctomycetota; class Planctomycetia; order Gemmatales; family Gemmataceae; genus DATFNV01. The sequence goes on from CAWHCN010000017.1 coordinate 443,236, forward strand.
TGTGAGTCGGCCGACCTGGTGAAGCACGCGGCCTACGGCGGCCGTGGCCAGCAGCATCCGAACGGTCGATGGGAATTGAAGCCCGGCGGCGGCCCAATCCTGCAAGGCGTAGGCGCTGGCAAATCGGGGCGACTGCGAAGGTGACAGCGGCGATGACGAGGTCGCCTCTTTGGTTGTAGGCCAAGGCAGAAACGACAACCGCGGGCCGGGTTCGTTCCGCGAGTCGGTCGCAGTACGGGAACGGGACGAGAACCACGTCGCCGGCGCTATTGACAACCGCGCCGGCAAGCCGACACAAGCCTGAAGCGCAAGCGAGGGAAGCGGTCAAACCTTCGCTTGCGCGTCAGGCTTGTGTGCGAAGCTGTCGCCTTAGCGGCGCAGTTGGCAATAAACGCCATAGAGGGTCCTCCAGTTGTCGTAGACGGCGTCCTGGGGATTATCCCACTCTTCTTCCAGACGGCTCATCCCCATCTCATGCCACGCGTCGTCGGAGCCTTCATCTCCAGCAACGGGGCGAATTTCGAGCACCACCTCGGCACCCTCGGGAAGGTCCAGTGGCTGATCGAGTTCCAGTTTCTGGCCGCAGTAGCGTCCCTTGACGCGGATCATGGCTTCAGTTCCTCGGTGACGGGTTGTCGATCACCAGCGGAAGTATACCAAAACGCTGCGGGCGGGCGCACCCGGAGAATGCGTCCGCCCGCGGCTAGCACGACCGATGCAGTCCCTCGACCCCTACTCTCCCCCCACTCCCGCCGTCTCCAGCAGCGGCGTCGCTGCCTGGCCATCGCCATCGACCGACACCGCCGCGGTCTGGGCGCCCGCCGGGGCATTCAGCCGGACCTCCGCCTCCTGGTGGGTGCGGAAGCCGGTGCCGGCGGGGACCAGGTGGCCCAGGATCACGTTCTCCTTCAGGCCCACCAGGTAGTCTACCTTGCCGGCCAGGGCGGCTTCCGTCAGAACCTTCGTCGTTTCCTGGAAGCGACGCGGCGCAGATGAAGCTGTCCGATTGCACGGCGGCCTTGGTGATGCCCAACAGCTGCGTAGCTGCACGTGGCCGGCGTCGGCGGCACGAAGGTCGGCGGCTCGCGACCTTCCGCCTCCAGCCGGGCGCGCTCTTCCTCGAACGCTTCCTTGCTGACGATCTTGGTCGCCTCGAACTTCGAGTCGCCGGCTTCCTTGATCTTCACGCAGTCCTTGAGGCGGTCGTTGACGTCGCGGAAGGCGAACTTGTCGATGACCGAGCCCGGCAACAGGCCGGTGTCGCCCGTCGTCTCCACCTTCACCTTGCGCAGCATCTGCGAGACGATGATCTCGATGTGCTTGTCGTCGATGTCCACGCGCTGGCTGCGGTAGACCGACTGCACCTCGCGGACCAGGTACTCCTGGACCTTGTCAACGCCGCTGATGCGCAGGATGTCGTGCGGCACCAGCGGGCCGATCGACCAGCGGCTCGCCTTCCTTCACGTAGTCGCCGGTGTGAACGCGCAGGTGCTTGCCGTGCGGCACCTGGTGTTCGCGTTCCTCGCCGACGGGCTTGCCGGCGTCGTCGACCGGCTGGACCCAAGATGATGCGCTTGCCGCGTTTCTTCTCGCCCAGGCGGACCAGGCCGGCGACCTCGGCCATGACGGCGGGGTCGCGCGGCCGGCGGGCCTCGAAGATTTCCGTGACGCGCGGCAAGCCGCCGGTGATGTCCTGGGTGCCCGCCACTTCCCGCGGCGTCTTGGCCAAGAGCGAACCGGCCGATCACCTGAGTCCCGGCGCGGACTTCCAGGTGGGCCTTCTCCGGCATGTAGTGGAACGCCAGGGCCTGGCCGCGGTCATCCTCGATGATGATCTGCGGGTGCAAGTCGCCCTTGTGTTCCATGATGACCAGGCGGTCGGCGCCGGACACGTCCTTCTCCTTGCGGAGCGTTTCGCCCTCCACGATCTCGTCAAAGCGGATGCGGCCGCCCACGTCGGCCAGGATGGGCGTCATGTGCGGGTCCCAGCGGCACAGCACCTGCCCGGGCTGCACCGTCTGTCCCTCCTCGACCAGCAGCTCGGAGCCGTTGGGCACGCCGAAGTCTTCCAGGGTGATCCCCTTGGGGCCGATGACGTGGACCAGGCCGTTGCGCGCCAGGGCGATACGCTGCCCCTTTTCGTTGGTGACGGCGGTGAGGCGCTCGAACTTAACGGTGCCGGTCTTCTTGGCCTTGACCTCGCTCTCCTCGACGGAGCGCTTGGCCACGCCACCGATGTGGAAGGTGCGCATGGTCAGCTGGGTGCCGGGCTCGCCGATCGACTGGGCGGCGATGATGCCGACGGCCATGCCCTCCTCGACCATGGCGCCGGTGGCCAGGTCCATGCCGTAGCAGGAGCGGCAGACGCCGAGCGGGGCCTGGCAGGTCATGGGGCTGCGCACCAGGATCTTGTCCAGGCCCAGCTGCTCGATCTTGCGAGCCTGGTCGTAGGAGATCATCTCGTTTTCTTTGACGATCCCCTCGCCGGTGATGGTGGTGATGGGGCTGCGTGAGACCCGACCGCGGATGCCGTCCGCCAGCGAGCGTTCGATCTCTTCCCCCTTGTAGACCACGCCCTTGGGCACGCCCTGCGAGGTGCCGCAGTCTTCCATGGTGATGACCACGTTCTGGGCCACGTCGGCCAGCTTGCGCGTCAGGTAGCCGGAGTCGGCGGTCTTCAGGGCGGTGTCGGCCAGACCCTTGCGGGCCCCGTGCGTCGAGCTGAAGTATTCCAGCACGCTGAGGCCTTCGCGGAAGTTGGCCTTGATGGGCGTCTCGATGATGGTGCCGTATGGGTTTGGCCATCAGCCCGCGCATGCCGGCCAGCTGGCGGATTTGCTCGACGCCGCCGCGGGCGCCGGAGATCGCCATCAGATAGATTGGGTTAAGGTGCGGCACCACCTTGCCCTGCTCGTTGGGCCGGCGGTCGAACTGCAGGTCCCGCATCATGGTCTTGGTGATCTCGTCGCGCGCGTGCGTCCAGTAGTCGATGACCTTGTTATAGCGCTCGACGTCGGTGATGATGCCCTTCTGGTACTGGCGCATCACCTTGTCCACTTCCTTCTCGGTCTCCTTGAGCAGCCCTTCCTTGTTGGTGGGGGTGCGCAGGTCGTCGGTGGCGAACGACAGGCCGGACCGCGTCGACTCGCGGAAGCCGGTCTCCTTCATGCGATCGAGCAATTCGATCGTTTCCCGTCGGCCAAGTTGCTGGTAGCAGTCAGCGATGATGCGCGCCAGTTGCTTCGACGACAACGCCAGGTCGTAGAACGCCATCTTCCGGTTGAGGATGTCGTTGAAGAGGACGCGGCCGACCGTCGTGCTCACCAGTCCATTGGACGTGCGCGGCACGTCCTCGATCTTCGTCTTGTCCTTCTCGACTTTGACCTCGCTGATGACCTTCTTCTCGATCGGCAGCCGCACCCGGACACGGGCGTGGACGCCGACCTTCTTCTGGGCGAAGGCGTAGAAAACCTCCTCCGGGTCGGCGAAGATCATGCCGTCGCCGGCCTCGATTGCCTCGCCCGGCTCACCGCGGGACGCCGTCAGGTAGTAGCAGCCCATGACGATGTCCTGACTCGGGGAGATAATCGGCTGGCCGTTGGCCGGGCTGAAAATGTTGTTGGTGGACATCATCAGCACCGTCGCCTCGACCTGGGCCTCGATCGACAAGGGCAGGTGGACCGCCATCTGGTCGCCGTCGAAGTCGGCGTTGAACCCCTTGCACACCAGGGGATGGATGCGGATGGCGTTCCCTTCGATGAGCACCGGCTCGAAGGCCTGGATGCCCATGCGGTGCAGGGTCGGCGCCCGGTTGAGCAGCACCGGGTGGTTCTTGATGACTTCTTCCAGGATGTCCCAGACCTGGTCGTCCTTCCGCTCGAGCATCTTCTTGGCCGACTTGATGGTGTCGGCGTGGCCCAGCTCCTTGAGGCGGCGGATGATGAACGGCTGGAACAGCTCGAGCGCGATCTTCTTGGGCAGGCCGGACTGGTGCAGCTTCAGCTCGGGGCCGACGACGATGACCGAGCGGGCCGAGTAATCGACGCGCTTGCCGAGCAGGTTTTCGCGGAAGCGGCCCTGCTTGCCCTTGATCATGTCGGTCAGCGACTTCAGCGGGCGGTTGCTGGAGCCGAGCACCGGCCGTTTGCAGCGGTTGTTGTCGAAGAGGGCGTCGACCGACTGCTGCAGCATCCGCTTCTCGTTGCGGATGATGACCTCCGGGGCGTTGAGGTCCACCAGCTTCTTGAGGCGGTTGTTGCGGTTGATGATGCGACGATAGAGATCGTTGAGGTCGCTGGTGGCGAAGTTGCCGCTGTCGAGCAGCACCAGGGGGCGCAGGTCGGGCGGGATGACCGGGATGCACTCCAGGACCATCCACTCCGGCTTGTTCTGCGGGCCGCCCAGGCCGGAATCGCGGAGCGATTCGACGACCTTGAGGCGCTTGACCAGGTCGCGCATCTTCTGCTTGGACGACTTGAGCCCCTTCAGCTCCTTGTCCATCTCGGCGTGGAGCAACTCGCGCAGCTCGCGGGCCAGGGTGACCAGATCGAGCTTCTCGAGCAGCTTTTTGACGGCCTCGGCCCCCATCTCGGCAACGAAACCATCGCCCAGGGTCTCACGGGCGCGGCGGAACTCTTCCTCGCTCAGAAGCTCGCGCTCCTGAATCTTCTTGGTAGTGCCGGGGACGACTTCCCCCTTGCGTTCGCCGGGGTCGGTGATGACGTAGTCCTGGAAGTAGATGATCTTTTCCAGGCTGGTGGTCTTCATGTTGAGCAGCGTGCCCAGGCGGCTGGGCATCGCCTTGAAGAACCAGATGTGGACGACCGGGGCAGCCAGCTCGATGTGCCCCATGCGCTTGCGGCGGACGCGGCTGTGGGTCACCTTGACGCCGCAGCGATCGCAGATCATCCCCTTGTATTTCATGCCGCGGTACTTGCCACAGGCGCACTCCCAGTCTTTTTCCGGGCCGAAGATGCGCTCGCAGAACAGGCCGTCCTTCTCGGGGCGGTAGGTGCGGTAGTTGATCGTCTCGGGCTTCTTGACCTCGCCGAAAGACCAGGAGCGGATGTCGTGCGGACTGGCCAGGCTGATGCGCACCGCGCCATAGTCGTTGATGCGGTCGTAGCTGGATTCGCCGGCGGTCTGGTTATTGGTCGTCATGTTCGCCCCTCCGAAAAGGAACCACAAAGGGCACAAAGATCACAAAGAAGAAGTTGGATCCTTCTCTTCCTCTTTCTGTCTGCTTTGTGTCCTTTGTGTTCTTTGTGGTTCAAATCCTCTTCTTCTCAAGCTGCATGTTCAGCGCGAGACCGCGGCTTCGTTGGTCAGCACGTCGAAGCTGGCGGCTGTGTTTCCCTAGCCCTTGGCATCGGCCGGCTCAACCGCTGGCTGAACACCCGACAGCTCCGCCGTCGCTGTCACGGGCTGAGTGATGATCCCGCGCGCTACACACTTTTTCCCTTCGTACAACTCGAAACCGGCTCCGGGCGCCAGCAGTTCGTGCGGGGCCGCATCGACGAGGTAGTGCACCTCAGCAATCCAGTCATTGAAACCAGGTCGCAGCGAGACTCGGTCAACGACAAGGCTCCAATTCGCTCCGTCAGGGCCGGCCAACTGACCATCGAACCGCGCTGGCGCGACATAGCGCGGGCCGGACGGGGGAACGCGGCGCCCGCCTTCCTCGGGCGTTAGCCAGGTAATTCGCGCATGCCGTGTCGTCATGTCTGCGTCCCTCCGTAAGGCCGGGGTTGCACCCCAACCAGATCGTCCTTGTGAAGAAACCGGGCAGGCCCGATTCCATCCAGGTTTGTCCAGCGGTACAAGCTTGGGGCCTCCGCGGGCACGTCCACCTCGACGATGTGGAAGCGCCCATGCCAAACAGCGCCTTTCCGAATCGCCGGGCTCCGTTGAGCGTGTCGGCAAAATGCTTCCCTTCACATCCTTGGGCCACGACCTCAAACGTGCCGGTAGTGAGGATCTGCCGATACTCTGCTTCGCTCACCGCCCGATACACGCGCTCGCAAGCCGGCTCCGTTGCCATGTTCCAGGCTCACTCAAATGCGTTTCTTCTCCAGCTGCATGTTCAGCGCGAGACCGCGGATTTCGTTGGTCAACACGTCGAAGCTGGCGGGTGTGCCGGCTTCCAGCGTGTTCTCGCCCTTGACCATCGACTCGTAAATCTTGGTGCGGCCCTCAACGTCGTCGGACTTCACCGTCAGCAATTCCTGCAGGATGTAGGCGGCCCCGTAGGCTTCCAGGGCCCAGACTTCCATTTCGCCGAAGCGCTGGCCGCCGAAGCGGGCCTTGCCGCCCAGGGGCTGCTGCGTGATCAACGAGTATGGCCCAGTCGCCCGCGCGTGCACCTTGTCATCGACCAGGTGGTGCAGCTTGAGCATGTAGATGTAGCCGACGGTGGTCGGCTGCTCGAAGCGTTCGCCGGTGCGGCCATCGTGCAGGTAAGCCTTGCCGCTGTCCGGCAACTCCGCTTCCTTCAGGCACTTGCGAATCTCCTCCTCGCTGGCTCCGTCGAAGACCGGCGTGACCGCCTTGAAGCCCAGCTTGGCGGCCGCCCAGCCCAGGTGCGTCTCGAGAATCTGGCCCACGTTCATGCGGCTGGGCACACCCAGCGGGTTGAGCAGAATGTCCACCGGCGTGCCATCGGCCAGGAACGGCATGTCCTCGATGGGCAGGATCTTGGAGATCACGCCCTTGTTGCCGTGCCGGCCAGCCATCTTGTCGCCGACCGAAATCTGCCGCTTGGTGGCGACGTAAACCTTCACCATCTGCTGCACGCCGCTGGGCAGTTCGTCGCCGCGCTTCAGCGAGTTCAGCTTCCGCTCCTTCTCGTCGGCCAGGAACAGAATCCGCTCGTGATGCTTCTCGAAGATCTCCTTGACCGCCTTGTTCTTGTCCGGCGAGCGCAGGTCGAGCTTGTCCATGCGGAAGGCGACCGCCTGCTCGGCCAGAATCTTGTCATCCTTCTCCGAGGCCAGGAGCTTGTTGGTGTTGGGGTCCTTGAGCTTCGTGTCGAGCGCCTCATTCAGCTCGGCCGCCATGGCCCGGAACTGCTCGGCCAGTTTCCTGTTGAAGTCGTTCTCCATCTCCTTCTGCTGCTTGTCGAAGGCCTTGCGCTCGTCGTCGGTCATGCTGGCCCGGCGGCTGAAACGCGAGGTCTCGATGACCAGCCCCTCGCAGCCCGACGGCACCTCCAGCGAATCGTTCTTCACGTCCTCGCCGGCCCGCCCGAAGATGGCGTGCAGCAGCTTTTCCTCGGGCGTCAGCTCGCTCTTCGACTTGGGCGACACCTTGCCGACCAGGATGTCGCCAGGCACCACGAAGGTGCCGATGCGAACGATGCCGTTCTCATCCAGGTTGGACAGCGCCTTGGGCGAAACGTTCGGGATGTCGCGGGTGAATTCTTCCTTGCCCAGCTTCGTCTCGCGGATTTCGATCTCGAACTCCTCGATGTGGATCGAGGTGTAGGTGTCGTTCTGGACCAGCCGTTCGCTGATGATGATGGCGTCCTCGAAGTTGTAGCCATCCCACGACATGAACGCGACCAGGACGTTGCGGCCCAGCGACAGCTCGCCGTTCTTGGTGGCAGCGCCGTCGGCGATGATCTGGTCCTTCTTGACCTTCTGCCCCATCTTGACGAGCGGTTTCTGGTTGAGGCAGGTGTGCTCGTTCAGGCCGGTGAACTTGCGCATCGGGTATTCGCGCTCGTCGATCTTGATGTGATTGGCATCGAGCGCGGTGACGGTGCCCGCCTTCTCGGCCCGGACGACCATGCCGCTGTTGCGGGCCACGTCCCTCTCCAGGCCGGTGGCGACCAGCGGCGCCTCGGTGACCAGGAGCGGCACCGCCTGGCGCTGCATGTTGGAGCCCATCAGGGCGCGGTTGGCATCGTCGTGCTCCAAGAAGGGGATCAACCCCGCCGAGACGCCGACCATCTGCTTGGGCGAGATGTCGATGAACTGCGCCTTGTCGGAGCCCACCGGTCCGAAATCGCCGCCGAAGCGGGCGATGATGCGGTCGGTGCTGATGCGTTCGCCGTCGCTGGCGGTATCGGCCGGCGCCAGGTAGGCCAGCGATTCCTCGTCGGCCCGCAGCCAGGCCACATCGTCCTTGCCGGTGCCCAGTTTCCTGTTGTGGACCTTGCGGTACGGCGTGATCAAAAAGCCGTACTCGTCCACCCGGGCATAGATGGACAGGTGCGAGATCAGGCCGATGTTGGTCCCTTCGGGCGTTTCGATGGGGCAGATGCGGCCGTAGTGCGAGATGTGGACGTCGCGCACGTCGAAGCCGGCCCGCTTGCGGTTGAGCCCGCCGGGTCCTAGGGCCGACAGCCGCCGCTCGTGCGTCAGCTGCGAAAGGGGATTGGTCTGATCCACCACCTGCGACAGCTCACCGCGGCCAAAGAAGTACTCGATGGCCGCGCTGATCGACTTGGGGTTGATGAGCGTGCGCGGCGTCATGTCTTGCTCTTCGCGCATGCTCATGCGCTCCTGCACCGTACGCCGCAGCTTCAGGAACCCCTTGCGCAGCTCGTCGGCCGCCAGTTCGTCGATGGTTCGCACCCGGCGATTGCCTAGGTGGTCGATGTCGTCGATGTGCCCTTCGCCGGACCGCAACCGCATCACGTAACGGATGGCGTTGAGGTAATCGAGCGACTGGAGCGTCATCTCCGACTCGGGGATGTCCTGGTCGAACTTGCGATTGATGCGGAAGCGCCCGACCTTGCCCAGGCGATAGCGGTTGGCGTCGTGGAACTTCTCCTTGAACAGCTCCTTGGCCTTCTCGAGCTGGGGCGGGTTGCCGGGACGCAGCCGCTGATAGATCTTCAAGAGCGCCGCCTCGGTCGTCTTGGTCGCGGCATCTTCCTTGATCGAATCGAGGATGAGGCGGTCTTTCATCTTGCCCAGCACGCTGATGGAGGTCACCGGGCTGTCGGGCAGGGCGATGAGCTTGTCGATCATCTCGGGGGTGAGGGTCTCACCGGCATCCAGGTAGACCTCGCCGGTGTCCGGGTTGATGATGTCATCGACGATGATGGCACCGGTCAGGCGTTCGCGCGTGTCGGGGGAGACCTTGACCTCGTCGATGGGGTAGAAGGCACGCAGGATTTGGCCGTCCGACGAATAGGCGGGGTCCATGGCGCACAGCAGGGTGACGGCGGAGAACTTGCCCGACTGGTCAATGCGGACGCCAAGAGTCTCTTTCTTGGTGACGTTGATCTCGATCCAGCTGCCGCGCTCGGGGATGATGCGGCAGGAGTGCAGTTTACGTTCGCCTTCCAGCTCCTGCGTGAAGTCGACGCCGGGCGACCGATGGAGCTGGCTGACGACGACGCGTTCGGCCCCGTTAATGATGAACTCGCCGCCGCCGATCATGATGGGCATGTCGCCGAGGTAAACTTCCTCCTCGACCGGCTGCTCCTTGTTGAGGCGGAGCCAGACGCGGAAGGGGCGGCCATAGGTCAGGCGCAGTTGGCGGCACTCATCGGGGCCATAGCGCGGCTTGCCCAGCTCGTACTTGAGGTACTCCAGCGACAGGTGCTTGTCGTAGCTTTCGATCGGGAAGATTTCGCGCAGCACGCCTTCCAGTCCGGTCCAAGTGCGCGTGCGTGGGCGGGATATCGAGCTGGAGGAAGCGCTCGTAGGAGCGAAGCTGGATGTCGCACAGCGGCGGCACTTCGGAGGTGTCGCCGAAGTGTCCGAAATTGCGGACCTGTTCGGGGATAATCGTGCGTTGGGCCGGAATAGGCATGGTGAGGCTCCTCTCCAAAGCGAACGGGCTTCGTCAGGGATGTCCGGCTCGGCGGCTCGAGCACGGCCCGCGCAGGCCGGCGCCGCCGCGCGGGGTGGCGTCTTACGGGCAGAGAACAAAGCGGGGTACGTTCAACACTCGGGGCGGTTCCCCGGCACGGAGTGGCGGACGGCTCGGCGGCCGCGGACAGGGGTCCCGACGGCGCCGAGAGGAGAAAGACTGGCTGATGTGTGGCACGCTGTCTTCCACCGATGTCGATAAACGGGAGCGCCGGACCAGCGGTCCGGGTTTTCGGCGGTCCGCGGGGAGACGTTCCGTGTCTTCCAACCGGGCCGCCGCCGTGCCTCTCTCTGGCTTCAGCCCTCTGCCGTCGGGGGGGCGACAACCGAGCGGCAAAAGGGAATCCCGGCCGCCTGAACCGACAGCGGAAAAAGAGCTGGGGACGTTGCGGTCGTCTTTTTCCTTCTGTGGGTTCAGGCAGCCGGGATAGTTTGTATCACGGGCCAATCAGCATTGTATCATGCAAGTCAAGGGCCAGACAAGCGCAAAATGGAAAAAAATGCGCGATTGCTCTTGACCGCACCATCTCGCGGTTAGCCGCGACGCGAAGCGGAGCGCTCATAATCAGCGCTCCGCTTCGCGTCGCGGCTAAGCGTGGGCTTACTTCAACGAAACCTTGGCGCCGCCCTCCTCGAGTTTCTTCTGCAGCGCGGTCGCCTCGTCCTTGGAGATGTTCTCCTTGACGGCCTTGGGGGCCCCTTCGACCAGGTCCTTGGCTTCCTTGAGCCCCAGGCCGGTGATCTCGCGGACCACCTTGATGACGTTGATCTTCTTGGCGGGATCGGCCAGGCCGTCGAGTTGGACCGTGAACTCGGTCTTCTCGGCCGGCTTTTCGGCGGGGGCGGCGCCAGCGGCTGGGCCCTGCATGACGACACCGCCGGCGGCCGGTTCGATGCCGTACTTCTCTTTCAGGTAGTCCTTCAGCTGGACCGCCTTCGCGATGGTCAGCGTTGCAATCTTGTCGCCGATCTCCGTAATGTCGGCGGAGAATTCAGCCATTGCCGGGTTCCTTTCTCAGTGCATGTGTATGAAGCAGCGTGCGTAATAGTCTTTACTTCAGAAGCCCGAAGCGTCAGCGAGGGTTCACGTGCTCGCCCCTCGCTGACGCGTCGGGCTCTGTGTCACGTGGCCGCCGCAGGAGCGGTCTCTTCCTCTTTTTTCTCGCTGATCGTCTTGATCTGGCTGGCGACCTGGGCTGCCGGACCGCTCAGGCAGGCGGCGATCTGGCCCGCCGGTCCCAGGATGGCTCCCAGGATCGACGCCAGCGCCTCCTCGCGCGTCGGCCGGGTCTTGGCCTGGTCAAAGCCCAGCGGTTGTCCCTCCGCCAGCGCCCCCTTGATCGTTACCTTGTCCTTGTAGATCGGGGCCGTCTTCGGGTTTTTCAGTTGCTCGTCAATGGTCCGGGCCAGTTCAGCGACGCTCCCGGCACCCCAGGCGAAGGTCGTCGAGCCAACCCAGTAGGGCGAATCCTTGTCGAGCTTGATGCCGGCGCCGTCCAGCGCGATGCGGGCGAGGCTGTTCTTGACCTGCAGCAGCCGGATCTGCTTCTTCCGCAAGGTGGTGCGCAGGGCGTTCTCTTGCTGCGCCGTCAGCCCCTTGATGCTGAGGACGACGAAATCCTGGACTTTCCCGAAGGTCTGCTTCAGGACGTCCATCTGCATTTGCTTGATGGCCTTGCTCATGTCGCCACTCCTCGGTTAGCCGCGACCCGGAGGGGAGCGCTTGAGGCAATCGCTCCCCTCCGGATCGCGGCTAACCGGGTCACATGCTCACGGTGATGCCCGGGGTCATGGTCCCGGCCAACGTGATCGATTGAATGTAATGGCCCTTGACGCCCGACGGCTTGACCGACCGCACCTGCTCGACGAAGGCGGTCACGTTGTCGGCGAGCTTGGCATCGTCGAAACTCATCTTGCCGACGCCGGCGTGTACATTGCCGCCCTTGTCGGCGCGGTATTCGACCTTGCCGGCCTTGAACTCCTTGACAGCGCCGGCAACGTCCCCGGTGGGAGGGACGACCGTGCCGGCCTTCGGCGTCGGCATCAGACCGCGGGGCCCCAGTACTTTGCCGAGCCGGCTGACCTTGCCCATCAGGTCCTGCGTGGCCAGGGCCACGTCGAATTCGGTCCAGCCTTGTTTCTGAATCTTCTCGATGAGGTCGTCGGCGCCGGCGAAGTCGGCCCCGGCTTCCTTGGCCTTGGTGATGTTGTCGCCCTGGCAGAAGACGACGACGCGGACCGTCTTGCCGACGCCGTGCGGCAGCGAGACGCTGCCGCGGATCATCTGGTCGCTCTGCGTCGGATCGATGCCAAGGTGGATGTGGACCTCGACCGTCTCGTCGAACTTGGCGCGCTTGACCGACTTCAGGAGGCTGATGGCCTTCGGCAGGGGGGCGGGCCCTTCCTTGGCGATCTTCTGCCGCAGGTTCTTGAGCTGATTGCGGAGCTTCTTGCCGCGGCCCGGGGCGATGCCCGGTTTTTTCTTCTTCTTGGACTCGCCGGGAGCCGGGGCGGGGCGGGGTGCCGGCGCAGCTGGCGCGGTCGCCGCCGGAGCCTCGGACGGGCCGGCCGCGGCGGGCGGCGGGGCCGCGGGGCTGGCCTTGTCGGCCGGCGGCTTCTTCCCCTTCTTCGGCTCCGGCTTCGCTTCCGCGGCAGCCTCGGGGGCCGGGGCGGCGGGAGCTTCCGTCCCTTCAGCGGGTTGTGGTTTCTTCGCCATGTTTGCGGATCCCAAAAATGCGCCGCCCGCTGGGCGGCGGCTAAACCCTATTCGACCGTGATTCCCAGGCTGCGGGCGGTGCCGGCCACGATGCGGGCGGCGTGTTCCAGGTCGCTAGCGTTCAGGTCCTGCACCTTTCGCCGTGCGATCTCTTCCACCTGCGCCTTGGTGACCTTGAAACCCTTGTACTTTCCGCTCCCCTTGGCCTTTTCCTCGGCCGGCAGGACTTCGCCGCCCTTCTTCTTTTCGATGGGGATGCCGGCGGCCTGCTTCAGCAGGATGGCGGCCGGCGGACTCTTGATGATGAAGTCGAAGCTGCGGTCCGAGTAAACCGTGATGACCACCGGCAAGGGCGTGCCGCGGGCGTCCGCCGTGCGGTCGTTGAACTGCTTGACGAACTGGCCGATGTTCACGCCGTGCTGGCCCAGCGCGGGACCAACGGGCGGCGCCGGCGTCGCCTGGCCACCCGGGCACTGCAATTTGATCTGGGCCGTCACCTGCTTCGCCATGATCTGTCCTTCTCAACGTCAAAACCAGCCCGCAGCGCGAGCAAGGGTGACTGAAAGGCCCTTGCTCGCGCTGCGGGCTGGTGTGGGAACCATCTGTTGTATGTCAAACCGGTTCGACTTGCCAGTACTCCAGGTCCACCGGCACCGGCCGGCCGAAAATCACCAACTCGACTCGCACCTGGCTCTTGGCTTCGATGACCTCCTTGACCTCGCCTTCCATGCCGGCGAAGGTCCCGTCCTTGACCTTGACCCGGTCGCCGCGATCGACGGGGGGCTTGCCGTGGACTTCCTTGGCCTCCTGCTCCTGCCCACCCGGCGCCTTGCGGATCATGCGCTCGACTTCGCGCGGCGTCATCGGCGTGGGGGCGCGGTTGACGCCGGCGCCGACGAAGTCCCCGACTCCGGAGGTCTCCCGGAATAGATACAGAATGCGGTCGTTATATTCCACTTCCGTCATCAGGTAGCCGGGATAGAGCTTGCGCTCGCGCGTGACGCGCTTGCCGTTGCGCATCTCCACGACTTTTTCCACAGGGATGACGATCTGGCCGTAGTACTCCTCGAGACCCTCGATCTTGACGCGGCGCTCGATGGCCTCCTTGATCGTCTCCTCGCGGCCGCTTTGCACCTTGACGACGTACCAGTGCTTGTTGCTGGGCGGTTCTTCCGGCTCCGGCGCGGCAGCGGCGACGGCCGGCGGTTCGGGGGGTGGGGTTTCCGCCGCGGCGGCAGCCACGCCTTCGCCGGTGGCGGCCAGGGCCGCCTCCTCGGTGTGAGGCGCTGCCAGATCGGGCGGCGCCACGGGTACCGCCTCCGCGGAGGTCGGAGTCGTGGGCGGCAGCATCGGGGTATCGTTGGTCATGGGACGATTCCCAGGAAAGCAGGGGGGTAAGTCAACGCCGGCAGCCTACCATTTCTGCTCGCCCGGCTTCTGTCCTGCACCCTCGCTCTCGTTAAACTTGAGCACGCCGATCGCCTTCCAGCTCAGGACCTGGCCCCAGGCGACGTCCACCACGAACAGGAACAGCGTAAAGAGCACCACGGTTATCAGCACCACGATGGTGTCCTGGATCAAGCGCGGACGCGTCGTCCACGACACCTTGTTCAGCTCGGCCTCGGTGGCGATCAGGAAGTCGCCGAACATCGGGACATTCACCACGCGCCAGGCAAACCACAGGGCCAGGGCTGCGACCAGGATGGGCACCGTGAACCGAATATCGGGCAGCAAGGTCAGGGAGGCGTAGCTGAAGGTCGCCACTGCCGGGTCGGGTCCCTTCGCAGAGATCGACGGCTCCTTGCCGGCACCCTTCTTGTCGCGGAAGGGCTCGGCCGCCTCTTCAAATTTGGTCTTGCTGACCACCTCGCCCTTGCGCAACTCGGAATCGCCCGGATCATCCACCTTGACATAGCCGCTCTTCAGTTCAGCATTCTTCTGGCGGAAGGTGCCCAGGTCCACCGTGTGCGGCAGCTGGGGCTGGCCGTTCTCATCGGTCGGCACCTTGGACCCGAGCGTGGCCACGGCGTCGTTGAGCGCCGTCACCTGCGCCTTGCCCGTAAACGGGATGTTGATCGCCCAGCTGCCGCTCAGCCGCGGATTGTGCGTCGGATCGAGAGCCCAAATGCCGCAGCCGGCCAGGACCAGGATGCCCACCATCGTCCCCCGGCGGACCCGTTGTCCCTGGCTGCGCTTGAAGCTCGTCGCGCTGAACCAGCCCTGCTCCTCGAAGGCCACCATCCGGGCCCCGAAGCTCGACGCCAGGAAGAGGAAGCGGATGGCCAGCACCAGGAGCAAGACAGCAACCCCCACCGTCAGGCCGATGCCGAGCGACTCGGGCAACGTCGCACTGTCGTAGACCATCCCCTCGAACCACAGACTCAGAGCGCGGGTGATCAGGACGATGGCGAGCACGACGACCAGGGTCGTGAAGATGCCGGCCTTGACTCCCGGGGCGGGCTGTCGGCCCAGCATGCGCACGCCCAGCACGACAAGTCCGGCGGCAGCTACCGTACCCACAATAAGAAGGAGCGCGGTGGCGACCGGGGTGTGCGGCAGTCCGAAGATGTCCCACCAGAGGGTTGGCAGCAGCTTGAAGAGGATCGCCAGGCCGCCCAGGATGTACACCACCCCGGCCAGGATGCCGACGTGGAGCCGATCCAACGGACTGGGATTCGCGGTTTCCGCGTTCTTCACCGCCACGGAGGACATGGCAAATCCTTCATTTGCAGGGGGCCGGCGGGCATGGGCGCGGCGCCGGGACCATCCTGGGCCGGTGCAGCAGGGGGCGATAGCCGCCCGCCGACGTTCGTGGAGCAGGGGCGGAGGGACTCGAACCCCCAACCGGCCGCTTTGGAGACGGCTGCTCTGCCAATTGAGCTACACCCCTTCGGAAGCTGTCAGCCGTCAGCTTTCAGTCCTCAGCCAACGGACGGCGGCGCGGGCAAATATCGCCGCCGGGCCGGCTGATCGCTGACGGCTGAAAGCTGAGAGCTATTTCTTCCGCGATTCCTTATGGGGCGTATGCTTGCGCTCCTTGCGGCAGAACTTCTTCAGCTCCAGCCGGTCGGCACCGCGTGTCTCCTTCTGGGTGCGATAGTTGCGAGCCCCGCACGCGGTGCATTCCAGCCAAACGTATTCGCGCATCGCTATCCCTCATGGTTAGAGCGCTCCGCTTCGCGTCGCGGCTAACCGACCTTACTGCAAGATCTTCGTCACCACGCCCGAGCCGACAGTGCGGCCGCCCTCGCGGATGGCGAAACGCAGGTTTTCGTCCATGGCGATCGGCGATTCGGGGATCAGCTCGACGGTGACCTTCGTCACGTTATCGCCGGGCATGCACATTTCCATGCCTTCGGGCAGGGTAACGGTGCCGGTCACGTCGGTCGTGCGGAAGTAGAACTGCGGGCGGTAGCCGCTGAAGAACGGCGTGTGCCGGCCGCCTTCCTCCTTGGTCAGCACGTAGATGCTGGCCTCGAACTTCGTGTGCGGGGTGATCGACCCGGGCTTGGCGAGGACCTGCCCGCGCTCGATTTCCGTGCGTTCGACGCCGCGGAGCAGGGCGCCGACGTTGTCGCCGGCCATGCCGAACTCGAGCGTCTTGTTGAACATTTCGACGCCGGTGACGACGGTCTTGCGGGGCGCTTTCATCAGGCCAACGATCTCGACTTCGTCGCCGACTTTGCAGCGGCCGCGCTCGATACGCCCGGTGGCCACCGTGCCGCGACCCTTGATCGAGAAAACGTCCTCGATCGACATCAGGAACGGCTTATCCTCCTCGCGCGGCGGCGTGGGGATGTAGGTGTCCAGGGCGACCATCAGGTCGTCGATACACTTGCAGGCGGCGTCATCCTTGCCCTGCGAGTCGAGGGCCGGCTTCGACGAGCCGCGGACGATCGGGACGGCGTCGCCGGGGAAGCCGTACTTGCTGAGCAGCTCGCGCATTTCCATCTCAACCAGCTCGAGCAGCTCGGGATCGTCCACCGTGTCGATCTTGTTAAGGAAGACGACGATGTAGGGGACGTTCACCTGGCGGGCGAGCAGCAGGTGCTCGCGGGTCTGGGGCATGGGCCCGTCGTTGGCGGCCACGACCAGGATGGCCCCGTCCATCTGAGCGGCGCCGGTGATCATGTTCTTGATGTAGTCGGCGTGGCCCGGGCAGTCGATGTGGGCGTAGTGCCGGTTGGGCGTCTCGTACTCGACGTGCGAGACGGCAATGGTGACCGTCTTGTTTTCGTCGCGGACGATGCCGCCCTTGGCGATTTCGGCGTAAGTCTTGACCTTCGCGCCGGGCTTGTTCTTGAACGCCTGGCGCATCAGGATCGCCGCGGTGAGGGTGGTCTTGCCGTGATCGATGTGCCCGATGGTGCCGACGTTCACGTGCGGCTTGGTTCGCTCAAAAACTTCCTTAGCCATCCGATCCTCCGCAGAGATTCAAGAGAAGCTGCCCCGGACCGTGGCCCGACGCATGGGATTGACGACCCCGGTTGTCTCCGAAAGCTGCTGCTGGGGATTGAACCCAGGACCTCCTCCTTACCAAGGAGGCGCTCTACCGCTGAGCTACAGCAGCGACTCGCCGCGCGCCTGATTCATCGGTTCGCGAGAGCAGGTCTTGCGCGAACGCGAAACGACAAATCGGGTTCGAGAGCGGGTGATGGGGCTCGAACCCACAACAGCTAGCTTGGAAGGCTAGCGCTCTGCCAATTGAGCTACACCCGCGGGTCCAAATAGCAATGGGCAGGGAGGGATTCGAACCCCCGTAGGGATAACCCGCCAGATTTACAGTCTGGTGCAATTGGCCGCTCTGCCACCTGCCCGCCTGTGTCTCGCCTTCCCTCGCGTGAGGGCCACCTCCCTGCAGGGGAAGCCAGCGGTGGGACTTGAACCCGCAACCCTCGGTTTACAAAACCGATGCTCTACCGTTGAGCTACGCTGGCGCGGCCTGGTGCGTGGAAAGGGTTAGTATAGGAAGGCGGGATGGGCCACGCAAGGGGAATTGCCTTGCGGGTCCCGCTTGATTCTCGCCCCCGGGGGCTCTATGTTGAGGCCACTCGCTGATCCGGGTCGCCTCTCCTTCGTTCCGTTCCTGCGGGATGCCATGTCCTCTACCGAACCGCTGCCCGTAACATCCGCGGCCGTGCTGCCTGCCGAGCCGGGCCGCTCCTTGACCTCGGCCATCTCCGCCGATCCCCCGCGCTCCGGGACGGGGCCCACCTGGCAGGCCTATGTGGGGTTCGTCTTGGTCGCCGCCCTGGCCTTCCTGCTGGCCTCCTTCCCCGCCCGGCACAGCGACCTCTGGCAGCACCTGGCCTCCGGGCGAGCGCTGGTCCACGGGCAAACCGATCGGGACGGCGGAGCGGGGCTAGCGGTGGTCCACCCGGGCAATCGTTCCTGGCTGTTCGACTTGACGTGCTACGGACTGTATACAGCCCTGGGCGGCACGGGCCTGATGATCGTCAAAGCCCTGGTGGTTGTGGCCATCGGAGTGTTGCTGCTGCGGCTGTCGCGGGCCGGCGGGGGCTGGATCATCGCCGCGGGCTGCATCGCGCTGGCCCTGCTGGTGATGGGCACTCGCCTGCTTTGGCAGCCCGCGCTCGTCTCCTGCTTCTTCCTGGCACTGACCCTGGTTCTCCTCCATCGGCAGGAGCAGAAATCCGTCGGGCGACCGCCGCCGCTGCTGCCGCCCTGGCCGCTGATCGTGCTCTTTCTGCTCTGGGTGAATACCGACGCCTGGTTCGTGCTCGGCCTGGCTGTCGTCGGCCTGGTCTGGCTGGGACGCACGCTGGACGAGGAACCCGGAGGCGACGGCAGCCGGTTGACCAGTCTCCTCCGCCGCACGGGCGCCCTGGTCATCCTGGCGGCGGCCTGCCTGCTCAATCCCGCCCACATTCACGCCTTCTCCTCCCTGCGGGACCTGGGTGCCGTGCCCGACGCCACAACGGCCGCTGCTGCGGTCACATCGCCGTTCCAGAAGGCCTATCTCCAGTTGATGAGCGACCGCCCGGCCGGGCTGGCCTACTACCCGTTACTGTTCCTGGGACTGCTTTCGTTTGGCCTGAACCTGCGCCGGCCCGTGTGGCAGCGGCTGCTCCCGTTCCTGGCGCTGGCCATCCTGACGGCGGTGCAGGTGCGGACCATGCCGTTCTTCGCGGTGGTGGCTGGGCCCGTGCTGGCCGCGAACCTCCAGGCGTGGTGGGCCCGGCGTCCGGCGGGTCCTGCCGGCCGCGCGGTGCCGGCCGGCTGGCAGTCGCTGGCGCTGATCCCGCTGATCCTGGTCGTCATCTGCGCCTGGCCCGGCTGGCTGCAGGGGGGCCCTTACCAGCCGCGCCGCTGGACCGTCGAGGCGCCGCCTGCCCTGGAGCTGGCCGCCGCCGAAATCAATCGCTGGCACGCCGACCGCAAGCTGCCCGACGGTACTCGCGGACTGCACTTCTCGTCCGACAGCTTTAATACCCTGGCCTGGCTGGCTCCCCAGGACGACGGGATCATGGACCCCACGCTGAGTGCCGCCATCCCCCATCTGACGCTGCTCAGTCGGGCCAGGGACGGAGCGGGCTACGAGGCAGCGCGGCAACGGCTGCGGGCTGCTCGCATCGATCATGTGATCATTCACGATGCCAGCCCGACCCGGTTCCACGCGGCCCTGGGACTGTTCCTGACGAACTCGCAGGACTGGGCGCTGTTGTTCCTGGAAGGGAACGTGGCGATCTTCGGCTGGCGCGACCTGGGCGCGCCGCTTACGGACGATCCCTTCCGCGGCCGTCTGCTGGATCTGCAGCGGTTGGCCTTCAAGCCGCCACGCGACAAGCAAGCGCCGCCGCAGGGACCCGAGCGCGAGCCGCAGGCGCGGTCGTGGTGGGAGGCGCTGGACAAGCCGGCACCGGTCCGACCAATCGAACAGGACGAGGCCGCCGTTTACCTGCTGTATGCCAGGCTGGTGGCGGAGCAGGCGGGCGGCGTTCGCGCCATGCGCTGGCAGCTGGGTCAGCAGGCGGCGGCCATCGCGGCCGCGGGCGGCTGGGCCGGCAGGGTCACGCCGGCCGCCGCCCTGCTCGACGCCCACGTCCGCCTCCTTTCCCTCCAGCCGTCGGCCCCCGCGCCGGGCCTGGCCGATGGGCTGGCGGCCCTGCGCCGCGAGGTAGTCGACTGGTATCGCCTCTACGAACTGGAACAGGATGACGAGCCGTCCGCGCTGGTCTACCTTGCCATTCGGGCCGCCCGCCGGGCGATTGCCGTCAACCCCGATGATGCCGACGCCTACCTGGTCCTCGGCCAGGGATATCTGAGCCTCCTGGGCCACACCCGCGAGCGCGCCTGGGCCAGCCAGATGCCCGACCTGGTCGAGCTGCGCCGCGTCCAGGCCAGCGCGGCCCTGAACCGGGTGCTGGTCCTGCGGCCCGGATCCGCGCGGGCCCATCGTGGCCTCGCCGATCTCTACCGGGACATGGGTTACCTCGACCTGGCCCTGGAACATCTCCAGGCCTATGTTCGCTCGCCCCGCCAGGCCGGCCCGGCAGGCGATGGCAGCGCGGAGGTCCGCCGCCAGCAGGAGGCGAACAGAGGAGGAGCTGAAACGGCTGACGCGCGAGGTCGAGGATCGCCAAAATGCCTTCGCTGCTGCCTCGGCCGGCGGCTCGGTGTTCGAGCGCGCCACCCTGGCTGAGCAGAAGGGGCTGGCCGGCAAGGCCCTCACCACCCTCTTGCAATTCCACTGGTCCGCCTTTGGCGACCGGGGCGTGGCGCTGGAACTGCGCCTGATGGTCCACACCGGACGCTCGCGCGAGGCCCGCGACTGGGTCACCCCCGACGACCGGACCCGGCTGGGGCCGAATGCCTATCACTGGCTACGCATCCTGGCGTTTGCTGCCGGCGGCGATTATGAGCTGGCCCAGACCGAGTGTGCCGCGCTGGGCGGCGAACGATTGCCCTATCGCGAGACCATCGGCCTCCTGGTGGGCCAGGTGGTGCTCGAGGAGCGTCCCGGCGACGGCCCGTTGGCCTACCTGCTGCGGCGCGGGCTCGGCTGGCGAGGCACGCTCGAACGCCTGCCCCAGGCCGCCCGCCGCCTGACCCAGCAGGCCCACGTGAACGTGCTGCAGGGCCTGCTCGCCCTGGAGGAAGGACGGGTGAGCCAGGCCCGAGAGTTCTTCCGCGAGGCCCTCAACCTGTGGAAGGACGAGGCCACGGCCCTCCGCGGCGGCGGACTGGACTTCACGGGACGGCCCGTGGCCCAGGGATGTTTGGAGCTACTGGAATAGACTTTGATCCCGGCGCGAGCCCGCGGCGCAAGCCAAGGGCGGGCCCGGGCGCCCTTGGCTTGCGCCGCGGGCTCGCAGAACCGCGCCTCGTTCTTTCCAAACGGTCTAACCCTCCTTCATCTCGCCCAGCCGCCACCCCAATGCCGAGCAGCGCTGGGCCGCCTCGCGGCGCTGCACCGCGGCGGCCAGGGCCTTGCGGCTGCCGACCAGCACCACCAATTTCTTGCCGCGCGTGATGCCCGTGTAGAGCAGGTTGCGCTGCAGCATGATGAAGTGCTGCATGTGCAAGGGAATCACCACCGCCGGATACTCGCTCCCCTGGGCCTTGTGGATCGTGGTGGCATACGCCGGCGCCAGCTCGTCCAGCTCGCCGAAGTCGTAAACCACGGTCCGGCCGTCGAACTCCACCGTCAGCTCCTGGTCGTGCTCGTCCAGGGCGGTCACCCGGCCGATGTCGCCGTTGAAAACCTCCTTGTCGTAGTCGTTATGGGTCTGCATGACCTTGTCGCCGATGCGGAAGCTCCAGCCGAAGCGCTCGACCTCACCCCTCTCTCCCGCGGGGCTGAGGGGATTGAGGACGGCCTGCAAGCGGGCATTGAGGTGGCGCGTGCCCAGCTCGGAGCGGTTCATCGGCGTCAGAACCTGGATGTCGCGGACGGGGTCGAGTCCGAAGTGAGCGGGGATGCGCTCGCGCACCATCGTCACGATGCGATCCAGGATGGTCGCCGGGTCGTCGGCCTGGATGAAATAGAAGTCTCCTTGCCCCGGCGGGGCCGACGCCGGCAACTCGCCGCCGTGGACCGCATGGGCGGCGCGCACGATCCAGCTCGCCTGCGCCTGGCGGAAGATTTCCGTCAGTCGCACCACCGGCACCACGCCACTGGCGATGACATCCGCCAGCACGCGGCCCGGCCCCACCGAGGGCAGTTGGTCCACGTCGCCGACGAGCACCAGGCAGGCGCGGCCCGGCACCGCCTGGACCAGTTTGTTCAACAGCGGCACATCCACCATCGACGCTTCATCGACGACCAGCAGGTCCAGGTCGAGCGGCCGGTCGCGGTCGTGCTGGAAACCGCCCCGGCCGGGGTCGAAGCCGAGCAGGCGGTGGATCGTTTTCGCCTCGCGGCCGGTGGTCTCGGTCAGCCGCTTGGCGGCACGCCCGGTCGGGGCACAGAGGACGCACTGCTTCCCCTGGGCGGCGAACAGCTCCAGGATGCCGCGGACCAGCGTGGTCTTGCCGGTGCCGGGCCCACCGGTGATGACCAGGAGCTTGTTCGTGGCGGCCTGGCGGATCGCCTCGCGCTGCGACGGCGCCAGGGCCAGGCCGATGCGTTGTTCGGCCCTCTGGACCGCTGTCTCGATGGCCAGCCCGGCCAGGGGGTGCGGCCCGGCCGTCAGGGCGTGCAGCGAGCGAGCCGCCCCCCGCTCGGCCAGGAACAGCGGCTTGAGGTACAGCCACGCCGCCGACCCCGGCTGGCGCTCCCAGGGCTCGCGGACCAGTTCCTCCTCGCGCCGCCCGTCGTCCGCTGCGCCGCGGACCACGGCGGAGTCGATGCCCGTCAACTCGGCCGCCCGGGCGATGACCTCCGCCTCGGGGTAGCCGACGTGCCCCTCGCCGCTGAGCTGCTGCAGGACGTAGCGCAGGGCGGCCCGGGCGCGGAGCGGCGAGGCGCGGTCGATGCCCAGCCGCTGGGCCAGGTCGTCGGCCGTCTGGAAGCCGAAGCCCCACACGTCGGCCGCCAGACGGTACGGATTGGCCCGCACCAACTCCAGGGCTTGGTCGCCATAGGTCTTGTAGATGCGGACGGCCCGCGCGGTGCCGACGCCGTGGGATTGCAAGAACAGAATGATGCCGCGCACCGCCTTCTGCTGTTGCCAGCTCGCGCGGATGCGCTGCACGCGCTGCCTGCCGATCCCCTTGACCTCTTGCAGGAACGTCGGACTTTCGTCGATCACTTCGAGGGTGCGGTCGCCGAAGACATCGACGATCTTGCGGGCAAAGTGCGGGCCGATCCCCTTGACCAGCCCCGAACCGAGATACTTGACGATCCCCTCGCGGGTGTGCGGCGGGGTGGTGCGCAGGCTGTCGGCCTTGAACTGAAGCCCGTACTCCTTGTGCTGGACCCAGGAGCCGCTGGCCTCGACATACTCGCCGGCATTGGCGCTGGGGAGATGACCGACAACGGTGACGAGGGCGCGGCGACCGTCAGCCTGGACGCGCAACACCGCAAAGCCGCTCTCGGCGTCGTGCGAAGTCACCCGTTCGATGATACCCGCCAGGGTTTCCGCCATGCCTGCATTTTACCGGCTCCCCGCGGAACGGCGGTAGCTTGGCCGCCGCCCGCTGGGCGGCGGCTAAACGGCGTTATCGGATTGCCCTTCCCCGCGTCGATCTGCCGTGGTAAAAGCTCGCCCCCCGTCTGGGGCAGGGAGGGCGCGGGATGCGACGATCACGGCGGCAGGTGGCGGTGGCGGCGTTGACGGCGGCCGCGGCGGCACTGGCCCTCCTCGGTCCCGTCGTCGCCGACCAACTCGTCCGCGAAGGGTTCGAGGGGAACGATCCGCTCTGGGTCCAGGGGGCTGCCGACGGGACCTTCCGCGAGGTCGCCCATCGCATCACCGAGGAGCGCCCCTTCCGCGGCCTGAAGTGCGAGTTCATCCAGGTCAGCCTGACCAGCGGCAACTACGTGCATTACAGCTATGATGTCGGCCGCGCCCCCATCAACGATGAGCTGAAGGCCAGTCTCTGGGTCCGGGCCAATCGTCCCGGCATCCAGCTGCTGGCGCGGGCGGTGTTGCCGCACGAGCCGAACCCGGTCCGTATCGAGGAGTCGATGACGGTGCTGCTGCGCGGCGACATCTATGGCCAGGCCGGACGCTGGCAACGGCTCGACCTGGCGCGCCCCACCAAGCTGCTGACCGAACAGCAGCAGTTGCTCCAGTTGCAGCTCAAGCACGATGTCAATGTCGTCGATGCCTTCATCGACCGCCTGGTCCTCAACGTGGCCGGCGGTCCGGGCGACAATCAGGTGTGGGTGGACAACCTCGAAATCGGACCGGTGCTGGAAGCGTCCACGTACAAGACTGTCGGGTTGACCAAGAACACCCGGCCAAATCCCCTGGGGCCGGGCCCGCGCGGCACGTCGGGGGCCCTGGTCGAGCTGAAACGGGACGCGATGCTG
Source organism: uncultured Planctomycetota bacterium (assembly GCA_963827935.1). Lineage (GTDB taxonomy): Bacteria > Planctomycetota > Planctomycetia > Gemmatales > Gemmataceae > DATFNV01. The sequence continues at coordinate 467,216 of CAWHCN010000017.1, forward strand.
GTCAAGGGCAAGCCCTTTTTCTTCAAGGCCATCCGTTGGAGCAACACGCCGCTGGACGTGCTGAAGGAAGCGGGGTTCAACACCATCTGCTTCGATGCCTCGGCCGATGCCAAGGTGATCAAAGAGGCGGCGGCCAAGGGGTTCATGGTGGTCCCCTCGGTGCCGCTGGCCGGGGACGGCTCGGCCGACCAGATGGCCGCCGTGCTGGCGAAGTTCACGGCCTACGACAACGTGCTGTTCTGGGACGTGGGCAGCGGGGGGCTGGCCCTGGAGCAGGCGTCGGCTGCCGCACGCACCGCCAGCCTGGTCCGCAATGCCGACGGCCAGGGCCCCATTGCTGTCGATGTCTGGGATGGCTTCCAGGCCTTCCGGCCGCCAAGGTTCGACATGCTCGGCATCCACCGCTGGCCGCTGATGACCGGCCTGGAGCTGGGTCAGTACCGCGACTGGCTGACTCAGCGCCGCAACCTGTCCGAGGGCGCTTCCTTCCCCTGGACCTGGGTGCAGACGCATCTGCCGGACTGGTACACAACCCTGGTCTACGACCGGGCCGGAGCGGGTCCCGCCTTCGCCGAGCCGATCGGCCCCCAGCCCGAACAGATTCGCTTGCTGACCTATACGGCATTGGGGTCGGGCTGCCGGGGTCTCGGATTCTGGTCGGACCAGTTCCTGGCCGACAGCCATACCGGCCAGGACCGCCTGCTGACTCTCGCCCTGTTGAACAGGGAAATCACGCTGCTGGAGCCGCTGCTGCTGACAGCCCAGGCCCCGGAGTGGATCGAGACATCGGTTTCGGAAGTAAAGGCGGCGGTGTTTCGGCCAATGCCGGAAGGCGGCCGCGGGGTGCTCATCCTGCCGATGTGCCTGGGGGGCGCCGCTCAGTTCGTTCCGGGCCAGGGGCGCACAACAACCTGACGATCACCCTGCCGCTGCCGCAGTACCTGCAAGTCTGGCAGGTCTCGCCGGGGGTGGTGGGCCCGGTCGAGAAGGTCGAACGGGTCCCGGGCGGCCTGCGGATCACCCTCAAGGAGTTCGACCTGACCTCGGCCATCGTTTGCACCAGCGATGTCAACGAGCTGATTCGGCTCCAGAACGCCGAGCGCCAGTATCGGCAGGAGGCAGCCCAGTGGTCGCACGACCTGGCCGTGGCGGAGCTGAAAAAGGTGCGGACGGTCCACGAACAGCTCGCGCAGGCCGGCCATCCGTTGAAGGACGGTCCGGCGTTGCTGGAGCGCTGCGAAAAGAGCCTGGCCAAGACCGAGGAACTGTGGGAGGCACACCGCTTCGGCGAGGCTTATCAGGAAGCCCAGCGTGCCCTGCGGCCCTTGCGCATCCTGCAGCGCGTCTGCTGGGAAGATGCCATCAAGGACATGAGCGGCGACGGCACCGGGATGGCGGGCACCCGGTTGGCCCCGGTGCGGACGGTGCCTGCGGCACCTCGAACACAGGCCGAAGCCATCGCCCAGGCGGCCGCCCTGAGCAGTGCCGTCAGCAGTCCGTATGCCGTCAGTTTCTACACCTTGCCGCGGCAGTACCAGTTCATGGACCAGGTCCGCTCCGCTAAGCCGGGGGCGAACCTGCTGACCGACGGCGGTTTTGAGGAACCGCCCGGCGACTGGCCGCCGGGCTGGCTGGAGCAGAAAGTGACGCTGCCGACCGACGGCGTGGAACTGCTGGCGGATCGGACCGTGGGCGCCCCTGACCCGCCTCCCCAGGATCGGCTGCCGGCCCCCGTGCCGACGATGGCGACCCCGTCCGCCGACACCGGAGGTCGATCGGCAGAACGTGGCGGATCTGGCGACGGCCGGGCCGGGCCGGGCAAGCCGCAGTCCGGACTGCGGACCGGGACGCCGGCAGCCGAAACCAAAGGCAGCTCGCTGGCGAACCGTCTCGGGCCCTCGCAGACCGACGCCCACGAAGGGAAGCAGTGCCTGCGGCTGCGGATCAAGGCCAAGGACCCGCTCAAGCCGCCGGCCGCCCTGGAGCGGACCTTCCTGGCGGTCCACACGCCGGCGGTCCGGCTGCCCCCCGGCACGCTGGCCCGCATCACCGGCTGGATTCGCCTCCCGGTGAACGTTGGCTCGGCCGACGGCGTGCTGGTTTACGACAGCGCCGCCGGGGAACCGCTGGCCCTGCGCCTGGTCAACGCCCAGCCCAAGTGGAGGCAGTTCACCTTGTACCGCACGGTGCCTGCCAACGGCACCCTGAACGTCACCCTGGCCCTGACCGGAATCGGCACCGTCTATTTCGACGATATCCGCATCGAGCCGCTCCAGACTGGGGTGGCCGGCACCGCCCAACCGTTGCGCTGAGCCATACCCAGGTCCGACCCGCGGAGCCGACATCGGCGCGGGTCGGTACAATGGACGCATGGACACCGTTGACCCGCTCGCCCCGTTCCTGCCGCCGGTGCGCGACTGGTTTCGCACTGCGCTGGGGAAGCCGACACCGGCCCAGCGTCTCGGCTGGCCGGCCATCGCCGCGGGGCAGCATACGCTGATTCTGGCACCCACCGGCTCCGGCAAGACGCTGGCCGCCTTCCTCGCTTGCCTGGACGGGCTCTGGCGCCAGGATCGGCTTCCACCGGGGGTTCGGGTCCTGTATGTCTCGCCGCTCAAGGCGCTTAATAACGACATCTACCGCAATCTGCAGGTGCCGCTGGAAGGCGTCGTCCAGACGGCCGAGCGCCGGGGGAGACGCTGCCGCTCATCACCTCGGCGGTACGGACCGGCGACACCTCGACAGCCGAGCGATTGCGGCTCATTCGTCATCCGCCGCACGTCCTCATCACGACTCCGGAATCGCTGCATTTGCTCCTGACCTCGAAAGCCCGCGAAACGCTCCGCGGCGTGACGCACGTCATCGTGGACGAGATTCATGCGCTGGTCGGCAACAAGCGCGGCGTGTTCCTGGCACTGCTGCTGGAACGCCTGCGTCATCTCAATGCCGCGAGCTTCGTCCGCATCGGCCTGTCGGCGACGCAACGGCCCCTGGACGAGGTGGCCCGCTACCTGGGCGGCGGCGAGCTGGTGACCATCGTCGATGCCGGCGTGCGCCGGGAGATCGACCTTCAGGTGGTCAGTCCGGTCGCTTCATTCGCCGCGCTGCCGGACAAGAGCGTCTGGCCGTCGATCTATCGCCTGCTGGCCCAGGAAGTGAAACAGCATCGCTCCACCATCATCTTCACCAACAATCGTCGGACGGTGGAACGAATCACGGCCCAGCTGAACGAACTCGGCGACGCGCCGGAAGCGTCAGCGACGGGCCAGGCCCAACCCGTCGCTAACGCTTCCGGCTCTTTGGCCCGTGCCCATCACGGCAGCGTCGCCCTGGAGGTTCGCCAGCAGACCGAACAGGCGCTCAAGGAAGGACGGCTGCCGGCCGTCGTCTCCACCGCCTCGCTGGAGCTGGGGATCGACATGGGAGCGGTCGATCTGGTTTGCCAGGTGGAATCGCCCGGGAACATCGCGCGGGCCCTCCAGCGCGTCGGCCGGGCCGGCCACCTTGTCGGGCAGAAGGGGAAGGGTCGGCTCATCCCCAAGACGGCAGGCGACCTCCTCGAACAGGCGGTGCTGGCGCGCGAATGGCCGCCGGCCGGGTCGAGGCCGTCCAGTGCCCGCGCAACTGCCTCGATGTCCTGGCCCAGCAGATTGTGGCCCTGGCCGCGATGGAGGCGTGGGACGTGCCGGCGCTGTACGCCCTGGTCCGCCGGGCCCATCCCTATCGCGACCTGTCGCCGCAGGCCTTCGAGACGGTGCTGGAGATGGTCAGCGGCCGGTATCGCTGGAACCCCGGCGACGATCACCGTTCCCTGGCCGCCCTCCAGCCGCGCGTCAGCTGGGACAGAGTCCACAACCGCGTCCTCGCCATGCCCGGCAGCCAGAGCCTGGCGTTGACCAGTAGCGGCACCATCCCGGACACCGGCCAGTATGCTGCCTACCTCGGCGAGGTCCGCATCGGCGAGCTGGACGAGGAGTTCATCTACGAGCGCCGCATCGGCGATGTCTTCTTGCTCGGCACCAATGCCTGGCGGCTGGAGCGGATCGAGACGGACCGCGTGTTCGTGACCCCGGCTGAGGCGGCACCGGCCCTGGTCCCGTTCTGGCGCGGCGAGAACGTCGGCCGCAGCGCCGACCTCGGCCTGGCCGTCGGCCGCTTCCTGCGCGAATTCCAGGACCGGCTCGATGCCCCCGATTGCCTCGACTGGCTGCGGCGCGACTTCTTCCTCGATGCCCCCGCCTCCCGCGATCTGTGCCGTTATGTGCAACGGCAGCTTCTCGTCGGCGGCTGCTTGCCGACCGATCAAACGCTCGTCATCGAAGCCTCGCGCGATCCGCTCGGGGACTGGCAGGTGATCCTTCTCAGCCCCTTGGGTAGCCGCCTGCACCTCGCCCTGCGGCTGGCGATCGAGGCCCGCTTGCGGCAGCGGCTCGGCTACAGCCCGCAGTGTTTGCACCACGATGACGGCCTGCTGATCCGGCTGACCGATACCGACGAGCCGGTCCTCAACCTGTTTGAGGGGCTGACGCCGGAAAACGTCGAGGGGCTAATCCTGGACGAACTGGCCGACAGTGCCCTGTTTGCGCTCCGTTTCCGGCAGAACGCCGCCCGGGCCCTGCTCTTGCCGCGGAACAAGCCGGGACAGCGGGCGCCGCTGTGGCTGCAACGGCTGCGCAGTCGCGACCTGTTGCAGGTGGCCCGCCGCCATCCTGATTTTCCCATCGTCGTCGAAACCTTCCGCGAATGCCTGCACGATCACCTCGACGTGCCGCGACTGCAAGCCCTGCTGGCCGACATCGGTGCGGGGCGGATCGCGGTCCAGACACGCCGTGCCGAGGGGCCGTCGCCGTTTGCATCGGAGATGCTGTTTTCGTTCACCGCGGCGTACATGTATCAGTATGACCAGACCGATGCCGATTCGGGAGCGTCTCGCCCGCTGGATGGCCAGCTCCTCGATCAGCTGGTGGCCCCAGAGCGGCATGCTCACCTGCTTGACCCGCGTGCCGTCCACCAGGTGGAGCGGCGTCTGCGGGGCCTGGGCCAGCCCCCGCGCTCGGGCACCGAGATGGCCGAATGGCTGCGCCGCCTGGGCGACCTGGCCCCCTCCGACCTCGAAGGGCCGATGGCGAGCTTCCTGGCGGAGCTGGAGGCCGATGGCCGGGCGGCACGGCTCGACCTGCCGCGCGTTGCGGAACCCTCGCGCTGGCTGCTGGTGGAGGAGGTCACCCGCTATCGGCAAGCCTTCGGCCTGGCGAGCGAGGAGGGTGAATCGCCCGAGTCCACGGCGGAGGCCATCCTGTCTCGCTTCCTCCACACCCATGCCCTGGTCGGCCTGAGCGAAGTGCTGGCCCGCTACCCCTTCGAGGAGAGCTGGGCGCGGCGCAAGCTCGAAGAGTGGTCCGAGCTGGGGCGACTGGTGGTCTTGCCCGCCGCATCGGAAATGGAACCCTTGCGCTGGTCGGCCCCGGAAAATCTGGAGCAGGTGCAGCGCGGTTCGCTGGCGATCCTGCGGCGTGAGGTGGTGACCTGCTCGCCGCCGCAGTTTGCCGACTTCGTGCTGCGCTGGCAGTGCGTGCATCCGGCGACGCGGCAAGGCGAGGCAGCGGGGTTGGTCGAGACCCTGGATCGCCTGCAAGGCCTGCCGCTGCCGGCCGGGTTGTGGGAGCAGACGGTCCTGCCGGCGCGTGTGCCCGGCTACCAGCCGCGCTGGCTAGACGAGGCGACCGCCGGCGGCGACTGGACCTGGGTCTGCCAGGGCGATGCCGCCGGGGCCGGCTCCCTGGCCTTCTTCCGCCGCGACACGCTGCCCGGTCTACCCGCTCCCACGATCGATGCGCCGGCCCTGGACCCGTCCGCCGATGCGGTGCTGGAGTCGTTGCGGACACGCGGTGCCTCGTTCGTCAGCGAGCTGGCGCAGCAGACGGGCCTGATGCCGAGCCGGGTCCGGGCGAGCTTGTGGACCCTCCTGCGCCGCAGCGTGGTGACCAACGATCGGTTCGACGTGATCCGCAAGGGCGAGGAAGCGGGGACGATCGCAGACGCCGGAAGGGCCATCCGGCGCGGCGTGCGACGGCCGCCGCAACGGCCAGAAGGCCGCTGGTCGCTGGTCCCCTGGGGCAGCCCCGATCCGGAGGCTCACATCCTGGCGCGGGTCGGCCTGCTGCTGGAGCGCTATGGCATCGTGGCCCGCGAGCTGGCCCTGCTCGATCCGAACATGCCGCCGTGGCGCGTCCTGTACGAGGTGCTCAGCCGACTGGAGCTAAGCGGCGAAGTGCGGCGCGGCTACTTTGTGGAGGGCCTCTCGGGGGCACAGTTCGCCCGGCCCGAGGCCATGCGCCTGCTGCAGGACTTGCACCTTCCCTCCACGGCAACGGCCCCCGTGCAGTTGCTGCACAGCCAGGACCCGGCGAACCTGTACGGTAGCGGTGCCCCGTTCGACGTGCTGCTGCTGGACGGCGGGACCCGACCTCTGACGCGCCGGTCCGGCAACTGGCTGACCGTTCGCGCCGGCCGGCCCGTGCTCCTGGTCGAAGGGCAGGGCAAGCGACTGACGGCCCTGGCCAGCGCCAGCCATGAAGATGTGTCGGCCGCCGTCGCCTGTCTGCCCGGCATCCTCGATGCGGACCGCGGCCTGGCGGGACGGCACAAGCTGACGGTGGACGAGTGGAACGGCCAGCCGGTGACGACGACCGAGGGACGCGGGCTGCTGGAGGCGGCGGGGTTTGTGCGCGACTATCAAGGGATGACGCTGTATGGGGCGTGGCGGTGAGGCGGTGGGCGCCGATATGATGGCTCAGTGACAGAACTTTGCGAGGACCTTGGCACATGAGTATTACACTGCACCTGGCTCCCGACGTGGAGCAACGCTTGCGGGAAAAGGCTGCTCGGGGGGGGCAGTCGGTTGAAGAGTACATTCTGCGACTGACCGGGGGAGTGCTGCCAACCGAATCTTCACCCGGTCCGCTGACCACTGAGGAATGGCTGGCCGAGTTCAAGACCTGGGTGGCAAGCCATGCCAACTGGCCCACGGACATAGACGATAGCCGCGAGAGCATTTATGGCGGGCGAGGCGAATGAGAACCCTGGTAGACACGAACATTCTGACGCGCTTGAGCCCATCGGCGCTTCCCATGAACCAGGCCGCCGTTGCTGCGCTCGCCGAACTTCGCCAGCAGGGCGACGAGTTAATCATTATGCCACAGAACCTCTACGAGTTCTGGGTCGTCTGTACCCGCCCGCCGGCGCAGAATGGCTTCGGCCTCTCGGCGGTCGAGGCCCAGACGGAACTCATACGGGTGAAGGGCTTCTGCACGCTCCTTGAAGAGACACCGGCAGTGCTCGGGCACTGGGAGCAGCTGGTAGTTCGCCATCAGGTTCTCGGCAAGAATGGGCACGACGCCCACATCGTTGCGGCACTGCTGGCCCACGGCCTCGACCGTCTCCTCACCTTCAATGCTGCTGATTTCCAGCGCTTTCCGGGGATTACAGTGCTGACGCCGCAGCAAGTGCTCGCGGCCACGCAGCCGTCGCCTTGAGTGAGGGTGGCCTGGTCTACTTCCCATACTCAATCCACATCGGCGACCCCCACGCCAGTTGCCCGTCCTCCTGCTGCACGCGGACATAGTAGTAATGGACGCCCGACTGCGGCCGCGGCTCGGTCCAGGTCCCTTCGTACTCCGCCTTGCCCGGCTTCATCGTCTCCGCCACCTCGCTATCGCGGAGAATGTCGATCCGCGCAATCGGTCCCGTCCCCTGCACCTTCAAGTCGAGGCGCGGGGCCATGTTCGTCTTGAACTCGTCTCCCATCAGGTGCGGGCCGCTCTGCACGTCCAGGATGATGTCGTCGGTCGCTGCGTAGACATGCCGCTTCCTGATGCCGTCGAGGATCCCCTGCCGGTCGTGCTTCTCGGCCAGGACGATGCAATAGGAAATGTGCGTGGACCAGTGGTCGCTCGACGACTCGAAGCCGAGGCGGTAGCTCTTTTCCTTCAGGGCGTGGTCGAGGAACCCCTTCGGCTCCCAGCCGCCGAGCGAGAACGGCTTCGTGTCTCCCTTGGGATCGTACCCGGAGCGCGGGGCCCCCGGGTATTCGTAACTCATGCGATCGCCCTGGTAGATTTCGACCAGCGGCTCGACCGTCGGATCGTTGTCGCGCGAGTCAGTACCCATGCCGGTGGCGCTGGTGTGGCTGGCGCAGATGCCGTTGAACTCCTTCAGATAGCGATAGAGCATCTTCGTATCGTCCGGCTGGACGCCGCCGGTTGGCTTGACGCCGCCGTCCACCAGGCGCGGCAGGGTGCGGATGCCGCGCTGGGCGAAGACGCAGTTGCGGTGCCCCATCGGATAGCTGACGCTCCGTTCGTAGCTGTACATCGGTGTGAAATGGTCCGGGGCCGTGTAGGCGTCGGTGAACTTCTGCACCAGCCACCAGGCATACTCGCGGCCCTCGCCGCTATCGTGATCGCCGTTGCCGATCCAGTCCATCTGGGCGGCGTCGATGGCGTAGCGGAACATGTCCTCCAGCGACCCGTCCGGCCCGCCGTCCCAGGAGATTTCCGTGTGCCGGTGGAACTCGCCGCGCAGGAGTTGATACTTCTTGCCGTCCGATTCGACCCGGTACTTGCGGATGCGCTCCACCGCCTCGCGCTCCGCCTTCGCTTTGGCGACCAGCTTCTCGTCCTTCTTGCCCGGCTCATGCGGCACCAGCTTCGGCTCGACCGGGTCGCCCGGCAAATCGAGATAGCTGACATAGATGTGGTTGTTGATGTCCTCCGGCGTGGTGTAACGGCCATCGGTGTTGTGGACAATGAGAACGCCGCCGGACTTGTGCGGCAACACGACCGGCCGGCTGTCGAGCAGGCCGTCCGAGTGATGGACCTCGACCGGCTCGGTCCAGTGGTCGCCGTCGAGGCGGCGGGCGAAGGTCAGCCAGTAGGAGCCGGGGATGGTGGAATAGCGGGTGCCGAACTTCTGCCGATAGGTGAGCCAGAAGCCGCCCCTTGCCGTCGATGCCGAGTTGCGGCGAGGAGTAGCGCGGCGGGCGCTCGTAGTTGATGGGCGCGCCCCAACCGGATTCGGCTTGCGGGCGGTCGACGTCGGCAGCTCGGCGACGGGCTGGAAGAGTTTGCCGTCCTGGAGGCAGACGACGCGGACGGAGCGGCTGCTGTACAGCGGCTCGCCCTGGTTGGCGGCGAGGGCGCCGTAGTCCTTGCCCCACTGCTCGGGACCTTCTTCATAGGCGATCCAGAGGCGGCCCTGGGGATCGTAGGCGAGGGAGGGACGGGCTTCGAACTGTGAGGAAGTTCGCAGAGGAGAATTCCCGCGAGACGCGCTCAGGCTGTCGAAGGTGTAGGTGAGGATGTCATAATCCCCGTCACGGTAGCAGTCGTAAGCACTGACCACCTTGCCGGAGGGCCCGGCGAGGCTGTCGCGGGGTGGGACGCGTTTCCCCCGTAGCCGAACGCCACTCCGTTCGTGTCCCGCCAATTCCCATCAATGCAGTTGATAATGCTCAGATCTGCCCCACCGCGGCGCGTGTTCCAAAACTGGTAGAATAGGCGAACGTTGCCATCCCCGTCGGTACACGCCGCTGGATCCAGGTAGCGGGCGTCCTTCGACAGCAGTTTCTGCTCGGGGCCAGGTTGCGGGTTTGGGTTGGCCACGGCTTCAGGGCTGTACTTCCTGCTAACCGGGCGACGTAGATCTCGTGTCTTCCTCCCGGTTAGCACTGTAGATCACCCAGACGTCGCCGTTACCTTCGGCCGCAATTGCACACCGCACGATATCCTGCTTCGCATCCGTAATCGCAATCGGCTCGCTCCACTTGCCGCCGCGGTTGTTCTTCACCAGCACCTGATCGCCAAACTCCGGCAGTGTACAGCGCCTGGAAGTCCTTCGGCTGCTCCTTGTACGGCTTCTGGCGGATGCGGCTGGCCTCGTCGCGGACGTGATAGGCGACATAGGCCGACCCACAAGGTGCCATCCGGGCCGTAGCATGCGGCGGGGAAGTCGTCCTCGGTCTTGGCGACGGCCAGCGGCGTCGCCGTCGAGATCAGGCGCACCACGCCGCTGCCGCCGAGGATCGGCACGTGCTTGCCGGCCAGCAGATCCTTCACTGCCACGGCCGCCTTGCCCGGCTCCTTGTTCTTCAGCTCGATGGTCAGCTCGGCGTCGTCTTTCAGCTCGGCCAGGTGCAGCACGATGCCGGCCGGGTCGATCCCCTCGGTTTTGGTGACGGCCGGATTGCGCGGCGGCACGGCGATCGGATGCCGCGACTTCGCCTCCCAGCCGTCCGGCTCGGTCAGCCTGTCGCCGTCGCGGAAGCGATACCCCTCGCGGTGCACCACCTTGGCCCCGGTGACCGTGGCCTTGCCGTTCCACTCTGTGGGCACAGTGTCCTTGACGCCCAGCTGGATGAGGATGGCCGTGGGCGGCGTATCCAGGGACGACTTGCCGGCCCATTCGAGCAGCAGCAGCTTGCCGTCGGCCTTCGGCTTCTGGGCCGCCAGGAGGGCGACGGCGGCCATGATGCCCAGGGTCACAACCGCAAGGGTGCAACGTCGATTCATGACGACCTCCGGGGGGCAGAAGGGGGACTGCGATGGCCTGATTAGGATGCGGCGCGGGCCGGGTGTCAAGCAACAAATGGCGGCAATGGGCCCTGGCGACGCAATGCTGGGCGCGATAACCTACAGTGCGAACCAACTAGGAACCGGGAGCGGAGGACCCACGGTCATGGCGACAGCGACAGCCTCACGCCCCCGAACCCGCCGCTTTGGTCCAGACTCCGCTGGCACCCTCATGACGCCGCGCGAGTTTGACCGGGCCGACTTCGACGAGGGGTGGCGCTACGAATTGATTCACGGCGTCCTCATCGTGACCCCATTCCCACCTGAGGATGTGCGCGACCCCAACGGCGAATTGTCTCACTGGCTTCGCCTCTACCGGGACACACACACCAAGGGCGCGGCACTCGACGGAACGATCTATGAACAGACGGTTAACACGCGGACGAACCGACGCCGCGCCGATCGGGTCATCTGGACCGGCCTCGGCCGGCACCCGCGACGGAACGACGTTTCCACCATTGTGATCGAGTTCGTCTCAGCGGGGAAGCGCAACCGCCAGCGCGACTATGACGAGAAGCAACAGGAGTACCTGGAAATCGGCGTGAAGGAGTACCGGGTCATTGATCGCTTCCGCCGCACCTTGATCGTCACGACCCCAGGGGACAAGGGGCCGCGCAAGCGAGTTGTCCGCGCACAGCAGATCTACACCACGCCCCTCTTGCCCGGTTTCGAGTTGCCCCTCGGCCGGCTCCTGGCGATTGCCGACGAGTGGGGCGACGAACCCGTTTAGCCGCCGCCCTGCGGGCGGCGGCTAAACCGGGATCAGCCCATCAATTTCCTCAGCGCCTCGATGGCAGCCGGCACTCCGGTTTTCGGCTCCTCGGCGGCCTCGTACTCCAGGGCGATGTAGCCGCGGAAGTCGGCCTCGCGCAGGATGCCGGTCAGGCGCTTCAGGTCGGCCGGCTCCGCCTTCATGCCCTTCCGCGTGACCTCCGTCTTGATCTGGCACACCACCGCGTAGGGGGCCAGCTTGGTCAGGTCGGCGTAGGGGTCGGCGCTGCGGAAGTTGCCGGTGTCGAAGTTGACGCCGAACCAGTCGTGCTTCACCGCCTGCACCACGGCCAGCATCTGGTCGATGGTGCCGACGATGCCGCCGTGGTTCTCCAGGGCCAGGTAGATGCCGTACTTGCCGGCGTAGTCGCAGCACTCCTGGATGGCCTCGACGCAGCGGCCGCGGGCCTTCTCCTCGGTGTCCTCCTTCTGGAGGTTGCCGGCGAAGATGCGGATCGTCTTGCCGCCCAGCCGCGAGGTGTGCTCGACCCATTTCTTGGTCAGGTCGATCTGGGCCTTGTGCTTGTCGGGATCGGTGAAGGTGAAGGTGTTGCCGATGGCGGTGCCGCTGATGTCCAGCCCCTGGCGCGTGGCGCGTCCCTTGAGGTGGGCCAGGTACTCGGGCGTCGTCTCCGGGAAGTAGTACTGCGTCAGCTCGACGGCGTCGGTGCCCATCTGGGCGGCGAGGTCGATGAATTCGTCGTAGGTCATTTCCTTCTTTTTGAGGTCGAGATACTTGCGATAGCTGTAGCCGGCGATGCTCAGGCGCAGGTGGCTCTTGCCGATGCGCTTGATCGGCTCGATGGCCGGGGCGGTGCCGGCCAGCGCGCTGGCGGCGCCGGCGGCCAGGGCGGTGTGCAGAAACTGACGGCGGGTGGCAGGGTGCATGCGCGGGGCTCCAGGGAGGGTAGTCGGCGATGGGGAGAGTATAGGCGGGAGGCCCAGAATTGTTTAGCCGCCGCCCGCAGGGCGGCGTGGTTTCAGCGTTCGGCCGGTGGCCGCTCGCGCAGGCGACGCAGCGCCACCTTTACCAGCTTCTGCACCGGCTCGGGCAGCTTCGTGATCTGGTCGTCGATCTCGTCGGGTGTACCGCTGCACGGCAGGCTGCGGGTCCGGCCGGCGCCGGCGTCGTAGTACTCGATGGTCAGCTTCATGGCGTTGCCGCCCAGCGGCGTGGCCGCGATGTTGACGGCGTCCGGATTGGCGGCCTTCGCCGTGCCGCGCGGCTGGTCCTCGCTGGCCCCCTTGCCGGCGATCCGCAGGATCGGACCCAGCGCCAGAGCAACCTCGGCCGTCGCTTTCTTGCCGCCGCGCAGGTACGTCAGGCGCACCTTGCGCTCCGGCTTGTCGTCGCGGATGAGGCGGGCGAACTGCTCGCAGTCGCGGACCTTTTCGTTGTCGTACTGCAAAAGGATGTCGTTGCGACGCAACCCGGCCTTAGCGGCAGGCGATTCGGGCAGGACGTGGCTGACCACGATCCCCTGCTCGCGCGGCAAGTCCGGCACCTGGTCGTAGACGATGTCCGGCACGGGGGCAAAGAGGATGCCCAGGTAGGTCCCCTTCTCCTCGGCCGGCGGCTGCGCGGTGGCTTGTGAGAGTCCCAAACTGAGCAGAAAGGCCAGGGATAGGGGAGCCTGTTTCATTTGCATCCCGTAGATGGCGAGCGGGGGGCGTCAGCCCCCCGGTTATGACAACGTCCATCACCGGGGGGCTAACGCCCCCCGCTCGCCGGCACTTCACTTGCGCGGATAAAAAACCTCAATGTGGATCGTGGTCGGCTTGTTGCCGTCCACCTCGAGCCAGTCTCGGAACTCCACGCCGTCATCGGCCGGAGGCTCGGGAGTCATGTCGCGCTGGTTGTTCCTGGGAGTGGCTTCGTCGAGGGTTGAATTCTCCGTCACCGTCGGCGGGGCCAGGGCGGCGGACATAAGGGCGTAGCCGGCGATCAGCAGCGCCACCGATGCGGCCAGCGCAAAGCGCGGGCTGCGAAACCAGGACCGCGGCGGCACGGCCAACGCGGCGGGGGCGGGGCGGACCGTCAGGACGCGGGCGGGCAGTTGCAGCGCGGGCCACGGCCGGGGCAGCTGCGACCGGAAGAAGGCGAACAGCGCCTCGTCCAGGTCGTCCACCCCGTGGCCGACGCCGTTGCAATCACTCGGTGGCTGTGCGACAAAGTTCATGGTGTAATCACTTCCCCGGGTGCGGGGACCTCAGGGCACTTGCCCCACCCCTTGAGCCTTGAGTCGTTCCGCCAGCCGTTGCCGGGCCCGACTCAGGCGCATGTGAACCGCCGTGGCGTTGATCGCCAACAGATCGGCGATGTCATTGGTATCATAGTCGAGCGCGTACCGCAGGGTGAGGATTTCACGGTCCGCCTCGGGCAACTGTTCCAGCTCGTCGCGAATCTGGGCAAAGGTTTCTGCGCGCTCCAGGCTTTCGATGGGCAGCGGGGCCTCGGCCCGCACGTCGTTCATGGCCTGCGGGGGACTGGTGCCGTTACGGCGGAAGGCGCTTTTGGCGTGGTCTTCCGCCAGGTTGCGAGCCACGCGCAGCAACCAGGCCCGCGGATTGGCGATTTCTTCTCCGGCCTCCCATTGCTTCCACAGGCGCAGGAAGCTTTCCTGCGTGATATCCATCGCGGTGTCGGCGTTCATCCAGCGGGCGTAGGCGAGCGCCCAGACCTCGCGGCTGTAACGCTGGTACAGGGCCTCGAAGTCCGCGTGCTGGGTTCCGACCGGTCGCGGGCCTGGGTTCATGGTGCGTTTGTACATCACCCGCGAGGCCGACAGATGCGGCGACCAAGCGGGTGCTCCATAACAAGACGATCCGGCCGGGTCCAGCTAACACCCCGCCAGCCCGGCTCAGGATCGGACGAACGAAGGGGTTCAGGCCAACGAAAGTGCCCAGCTTTGCTATTTGGTCGCCGCCCGGGGCACAGCCGCAGGACCGCCCGGTTCTTTACCGCCAAATGCCGGTTGGCGGTAAAGGATGGCGGTATAGCAACCCGAAGGGCCACAAGGACTTATTTCTTTACCGCCATACCGCCAAGCCTGGTGCGCGCACACGGTTGCGTAATGGACAGGTTAACCTGGGCGGCTCGACGCCGACTATCCCACCTTCTGCATTCTACCATGACCGGCCACCGGGGTGGGAGATGGGTTTATCACACTGCCGAGGCGAGCGGCGCGGCGTCAGCCCGCCGGTGTTCGTGAACACCGGCGGGCTGACGCCGCGCCGCTCGCCGCCCGTTCATTTCTTCTTCCGCAGCAACGCCTCGTACCGCTCCGCCTCCTCGACACTAATCAGCCCGTCGCTGTCGGTGTCGATCTTGCGGAAATCCTCGTCGCTGCCCAGCCATTCGCGTGGCGAGAGGTCGCCGTCGCCGTTGCGGTCCATCTTGCGGAACCAGCCGGGGCCGCGCGTTGGTCGCGGTGCCGGCATCGGCGCCCGATACCCGGCGCTGGCAGTGAAGCCCTGGTACGGATAGGAAAGGCCATTCTGGCGGACGCTGAACTGGAACTGGCGCGGAATCTCGGTGCGGGCGATGCAGCCGTCGCCATCGCGGTCCAGGTGGGCCAGGCGTGACCAGGCCAGGCGCATCTCGCGCAAGCCCAGCCGGCCGTCGCGCGGGGCGACATCGAGCAACTCGAACAGGCCGCGGCCCAGGTCGTGGACCGTCATCGTCACCACGCAGGCCGCCCCGTCCGCCTGCAGGTCCAAAAAGTCGCTCAGCTCCTTCTCGGTCAGCTTGTTGTCGCCGTTGCGGTCGGCCAGGGGGAAGAAGCTCACGAAGAAGGGGTACTGGCTTTGCTCCAGCCCCTTGCGTTCGAGGAAGCCCTTCTTGCCGGTGTCAGCCGCCTTGAACTGTTGTAGGTAGTACTGCTTGATGCCGGCGTTGTTGGCGAACTGCGATTCCGCCGGCTCGAGATCGATGGCGGCATCAATGAGGCCGAGCTTGAGCCCGCCGTTTTTCTCGGTGGTGACAGCCCCCGCCAGCGCTCGCGGCCGCTGATCGGGACTGAACAGGGTCACCGGCTGTCGGGTCCCGCCGCCGGGCCCATACTGGCTGGCCTGGACCAGCAGCTTCAGGAAGCCGCCCGGCGCTTTGCCCTTGGGCACCTGACCGAGACGATACATCAGCTCCAGGTCCGGCGTTCGGTTGACGAAGCCGGCCAGTTCGGCCAGGTCGAGCTGCCCATCCTTGTTCTTGTCCAGGGCGGCGAAATCGGCGGCATCCAGGCCGATCTCCTTCGCGCTGAGCTTGCCGTTCTTGTCCTTGTCGTACTGCGTGAGCAGACGGCGGGCGATCCGGTCGGCCGGTCCCCCGGCATCGACACGGAGGAACGGGGCGCCGTCCGCCAGGGTCGCCGGGGCGCCGCCGCCAAAATCGACTGGCGTGGCAAACACGAGGTCGCCATTGCCAAACAGATTCGGAACCAGCTCGCCGACCGAGATCATTTCATCGTCGTCGGTGTCGAGGCGGTGCAGGCGTTCGGGCATCGCCGCCAGCTCGGCCTTCGACAGCTTGCCGTCCTTGTTCACGTCCAAGTGCTTGAACAGGGCCTCGGTGAGGGCCTCGGAATCGCCCTTGTTGGGCCCCATCGAAATCTGGAGCGTCTGGATGCCGGCCTTCTTGTAGTAGGCCTTCAACTCGGCCAGCGTCACCTTGCCGTCCTTGTCGGTGTCGAGTTCGGCCATCTTCGCGGTCACGTTGGGCTGGTTGCCCCGGGCGAAGAAGAACTGCTCCTCGTAGAAGGACGAGCTGCGCAGGTGGCGCAGGAGTTGTTGGGCCGTCAGCGTCCGCTCCGCCTCTTCCTTGGAGAGGACGCCGTTGCCGTCGCGGTCGAGGTACTTGAACAGTTTCTCCTGAAAGCTCTCCCACATGGCGGTGAACGACTTGCCGTCGATCTGCACGTGCAAGCGCAGCAGCACGGGGCGGGAGTCGCTGAGGAAGATCAGATCGACAGAGTCGCCGGTCCCCTGTCCCTTGCCCCCGATCGCGGGTCCCTGGTCCCCGACCCGGGGTGGGGGGACCTGGGCCGTAGCCTGGAACGCAATGACGACAAAGGCCGCCAGGACGGCGAGGAAGACGGACCAGGGAGCGGTGCCCCCCTCGCCCCGGTACTCCGGGGAGAGGGGTTGGGGGTGAGGGGTTCTGATTTCCCCAGGCAAAACCCCCTCGCCCCCAACCCCTCTCCCCGGAGTACCGGGGCGAGGGGAGCTTCCCCGAGAGGCTTTACGGACTTTCATGCGATGACCTCCTTGATCGGCTTGGCGGTCTTCTCGACAATGCGGATGGGCCGGCCGACGTTCGAGGGATTCTGCTTGTCCGGGTCGATGCCGAGGGCGCGGGCCACGGTGGCGAGGAAGTCGGTGACGGCCACGGGGCGGTCGGCGACGGTCATGCCGTCGGGGCTGGTCTTGCCGATGGCCTGCCCGCCCTTGATGCCGCCGCCGGCCAGCACCGTGCTCCAGGCGTTGGGGAAGTGATCGCGGCCCTTCTGCGGGTTGATCTTCGGGGTGCGGCCGAATTCGCCCATCCAGACGATCAGCGTGCTGTCGAGCAGGCCGCGTTGCTCCAGGTCGGACATCAGCATCGCCCAGGCGGGATCGAGGGTGCCGCACAGCTTGCGGACGTTCTCGAAGTTGTCCTGGTGCGTGTCCCAGCCGACGGGGACCTCGGCAGTGTTGCCGAGGTTGACTTCGACGAAGGGCACGCCGCGTTCCACCAGCCGGCGGGCCAGCAGGCAGCCCTGGCCGAACAGGTTGCGGCCATAGGCGTCGCGCAGCTGGCCCGGCTCCTCTTGCAGGTCGAATGCCTTGGCGGCCTCGGTCCGCATCAGGCGGACGGCCCGGGCGTAGGCGGCCTGGTGGCTCAGCGGCGCGATCCCGGGCCGGCTGCTGACGAAGTCGTTCGCCAGCGCGTGCATCAGGTCGATGCGGGAATCGGCCTGGGCCTTGCTCACCTCCGAGGGTGGTTGCAGGTCCTGCACCTTCAGCGCCTGGTCGTAGTTGTTCCCCTGGAAGAAGCCGAGGCTATCGCCGACCACCAGGGGGGCATATTGCGGCCCCAGGAAGCCCGAGCCGAAGGCGCCTGGGCTCAGGAAGCGGTAGGGGGCGATGCTGACGAAGTTCGGCAGGGCGCTGTCGTCGCTGCCCAGCTCCTTCGAGATCAGCGAGCCGATCGACGGGTACTGGATCGGCCCCAGCGGCCGGTAGCCGGTGCGCAGGAAGAAGGTGGCCCGCTGGTGATCGCCTTCCTTGGTGGCCATGGAGCGCACCAGGGCCATTTGCTTCATGTGCCGGGCGACCTTCGGCAGGTGCTCGCTGATCTTGATGCCGGGGACGCTGGTGGCGATCTCCTTGTAAGGGCCGCCGTTGGCGTGGCCGGGCTTGAGATCGAAGGTGTCCATCTGCGACGGTCCGCCGCTCATCCACAGCAGGATGCACGAGCGCTTGCGCTGCGGGTTATTGACGGTGTCGGCGGCCAGCGTTTCCAACCAGCCGGACATCGACGCACCCAGCACACCGGCCGTGGACAGACGCAGCCAGTCGCGGCGAGAGAGGGACGGAAGTTGGGTCATGGGAAAAGTCCTCCATCGCCGCTTGCGGCTTCGCACGGGTGCGAAGCCGCAAGCGGCGACCGGTTCGGTTTAGTGATTGAGTAGGAATTCGCTACTGTTCAACAGCGCCCAGAACACATCAGCCAGCGCTTTCTTGCGGTCCTTGTTGGCCCCGCCGCTCTCCACGTACTTGACCAGCCGTTCTCGTTCCGCCGGGCGCGGCGTGCGCGACAGGCTGGCCAGGTACAGCGTTTCAACCTTGGCCCCGGTGTCGAGGAACGGCGCGTCGACCACGCTGGCCAGGGTCAGCCCTCGCTCCACGCTGGTGGCGTCGGCGACCAGCTTGCCGTTCATCAGGGCCAGGGCCTGCAGGATCGAGGTCGTCGCCTCGGTCCGCTTGTCCTGCGAGGCGAACTTGGCGAGGAACTCGGTGCGGGTCGAGGTGCCGCCGAAGAACGCCTCGTCGGCCCGTGCGGCTCGCGGAAACCGGTCGCCATCGACACGCTGTCGAACAGTTGCTCGGCCGTCATCCCCTTGACGGCCATGCGGCCAAACAGCCGCACCTCGTCCTGGCTGGGGTCGCTCTGAAGACTACTGAGCTGGTAGGTCTTGCTCAACACGATGGCGCGGATCAGGTACTTCAGGTCGAAGCCGTGGTCCGCGAACTGCTTGGCCAACTCGGTCAGCAATTCGGGGTGGCTCGGCTCGGCCTTGGGGTCGCCGAGGTCGTCGACCGGATCGACGATGCCGATGCCGAAGAAGTGGGCCCACATGCGGTTGGCGGCGGCGCGGGCGAAGAAGGGGTTCTCCCTGGAAGTCACCCAGTCGGCAAAGGTGACGCGCGGGCCGACCTTGTATTTCCAGCGCGGCTCGGTGCCGTCCAGGAAGCTGGCCTGCACCACCTTGCTGGTGTTGGGGATGGCCATCTCGCGGCGGTCGGTCAGCTCGCGGACGAAGCCGTTGTTGTTGTCGCGCTGCAACCCGGCGAAGAAGGCAGCCGTTTCCCAGAACTGCTCCCGCGTCCACTTGGCGAACGGATGATCGTGGCACTGGGCGCATTCGAGCTTGACGCCCAGGAACAGCCGGGCCGTGGCCGCCGCCAATTCCTCCGGCTTCGACTCCTTGGCCATGAAGAAGGCCAGCGGGCTGGGGTCGGTCCGTTCGCCCGAACGAACGCGCTGGAAGTAATCCTGCCCGTCGCCGGCGATCGGGTACGTGAGCAGTTCGTGCACCATCTTGCTGTAGGGGACATTGTCGGCAAACTGCCGGCGCAGCCAGGCCTCGAAGGCGGGCATGAAGAAAATGAGCCGGCGGTTCTGCCCGTTGTTCTCCGGGACGAGCAGCGCCTCCCAGGCGTTGGTGAAATGGGTGACGTAGCCCGGCGAATCGAGCAGCCGTTCGACCCGCGGGCCCGCTTGTCCTGCGCCCGGTCGGCCAGGAAAGTGCGGACCTCGGCGACCGACGGAATGCGTCCGGCCAGGTCGAGCGTTAGGCGGCGCAGGAATTCGGCATCGTCGGCCGGGGGCGCCGGCGTCACCTTTTCGCTGTTCCAGGCGCTGGGCGATGAACTTGTCGATGGTGTCCGACAGGGCACGGGGGTCGGTTGGCGGGGCCGCCAGTGCGGGCAGCGCCAGCAGCAGGCACGCCAAGGCGGCGAAGGGATAACGGATCATGAGAGTATTTTCCTCCTCCGTTTAGCGGCGGATCGAAGATCCGCGCGTTGAATAACGCGCGGATCTTCGATCCGCCGCTAAACGGCAATCATCGCAACGTCCACAACTTCACTGTCTCATCCTTGCTCGTCGTCGCCAGGGTCCGGCCATCCGGGCTGAACGTGATCCCCACCACCACCCCCCGATGTCCCTGGCACTCGCTGCGTTCGGCCCAGGTTGCGGTGTCCCAGAGGCGCACGGCCAGGTTGGCCCGCTCGTCGCCGTTCGCCTCGTCGATGGCATAGCCGGCCGCCAGCGTCTTGCCGTCCGGGGCAAAGGCCAGCGATCGCACGATACCGGATACGCTGAACGCTTTCACCTCCGCCAGCGTGGCCGTGTCCCAGATGCGGAAAGACCCGTCGCCGTAGGCCGAAACCAGCGTCTTGCCATCGGGAGCGAAGGCGACGGCGGTGACCGGTTGCGGCGGACCGGCCAACTTCCCCTTCAGCTTGCCGGCAGACAGGTCGAAGAGCTTGACCTGCCGCGGCGTAAATCCCTTGGCATCGCCGCCGGACACTGCCAGCAGCCGGCCGTCCGGCGATAGCGCGACCGCGTTGATCGGGAACGGTTGCGGCGTGAAGGCGGCGATCTCCTTGCCGCTGCCCGTCTCCCAGGCCCGGACCCGGTCGTCCTCGGCGACGGCGACCACCGTCTTGCCGTCGGCGGAGAGGGCGACTTTGCGGATGCCGGCGGTGTGCCCTTTCAGGGTCAGTCGTTCGCGCCGCTCGGCCAAGTCCCAGATTTTGACGGTGCGATCGCTGCTGCCGGTGACCAAAGTCTTGCCGTCGGCGGAGACGGTGCCGCAGGTGACGGCGGCGGCGTGGCCGGTCAGCACCGCCTCGGCCGGCGTCGGCGCCACGTCCCACAGGTTGACTTCTCCCTCGCGTCCGACGAAGCCGCCGCCGCTGACCAGGATGTTGCCGTCCGGCGAGAAGGCGACGCACTCGACCCACTGCCGGTGGCCGTGCAGCGAGGCCCGCTCCTGCCCGCTGGCCAGGTCCCACAGTTTGACTTCGCCCAGCGTGGTGGTGATGCCGCCGCTGGTGGCCAGCGTCTTGCCGTCCGGCGACAGGTCCATGCCGAGCACGCCGCCGCGGAAGGCCGTCAGTGCGGCCTTCTCCTTGAATGTGGCTACGTCCCAGAGCTTGACCTCGCCGGGGCCGATCTGCCCGCCGGGCCGCTTGCAGGTGATCAGCGTCTTGCCATCGCGGCTGAACAGGACCTTGTTGGCACCCCCTTCATGAGCGGTGAACGAGGCCCGCTCCTTCCACGTGGCGGTGTCCCAGAGCTTGACCAGGCCGTCGAAGCCGGCCGTCGCCAGCGTCTTGCCGTCGGCAGTGAAGGCGACCGAGCGGACGGCATCGGTGTGCCCCGCCAGGGTGCGCAGCTCGCGGCCACTGGCCGGGTCCCAGACGCGGGCCGTGTTGTCCCAGGCGCCGGTCACCAGCACCTTGCCGTCCGGCGAAAAGGCCAGGTGGAACACTAGGGCGGTGTGCCCCTTGAGCGTCAGCTTCTCCTTGCCGCTGGCCACGTCCCAGAGCTTGACCTCACCCGGGGTCTCATTCTCGTTGTACTCGCCTGTGCAGGAAGCCAGCGTCCGGCCGTCCGGGCTGAAGGCGACCGACCAGACGCGCTGGCTGTGGCCTGCGAGGGTCGCGCGCGGCTTGCCGGCGGCCACGTCCCAGAGGCGGATGGTGCGGTCCGAGCAGCCCAGGGCCAGCGTCTTGCCGTCGGGGGAGAAGGCGGCGCCGTTGATGGCCGTCGGCAGCCGTGGCACCGCCACCCGGGTCCGCAACGCGCCGGCTCGCCAGAGGCGGACGGTCTTGTCGTCGCCGCCGGTGACCAGCGTCTTGCCGTCGGGCGAGAAGGTGCTGAACAGCACGCTCCCCTTGTGCCCGTGCAGCGTGACCAGCGGCTCGACCCGCGGGATCGCCGGGCTCCAGAGGCGGACGATCTTGTCGACGGTCAGCAGCTGCCGGCCATTCGGGGCGGCCGCGATTGCCACAAGCGGCCCCTCCTCGGCCTGGGCCCGCATCGAGAAGATCGGCGCCGCCCGCCCGTCGCGTTCCCAGCCGACGAGCATACCGGCCTGGGTGCCGGCGTAGATCGCCTTGCCGGTCGGAGCGAAGGCCAGGGTCAGGATGTCGGCGTTGGCGCCCTGAAGCTGGGCCCGCAGCTCGCCGTTGACCGGGTTCCAGAGATTGACCAGGCGGTCATCGCCGGCGCTGGCGAGCGCCTTGCCGTCCGGGCTGAAGGCGAGGGCGTGGATCGTCTCCTTGTGATTGCGCAGCTTGCTCCGTTCCTTGTACGACGGCACATCCCAGAGCCGCACGATGCGGTCGGCGCCGGCGCTGGCCAGCATGGTGCCGTCGGGGCTGAAGGCCAGGGCGCGAACGCCGGCGCTGTGCCCCTTGAGCAGCACCTTCTCCTTGGCACTGGCCACGTCCCAGATACGAATACTCTTGTCGTAGCCGGCTGAGGCCAGCGTCTGTCCATCGGGGGCAAAGGCGATGGCGTAAATCTGGTTGGTGTGCCCCTTCAGCACGGCCTTCTCCTCGCCGCTGGCGGTATCCCAGAGGCGGACCGTCCAGTCGTAGCTAGCGGTGGCGATGAGGCGGCCATCGGGCGAAAAGGCCAGGGCATCCACCACGTCGTCGTGGCCCCGGAGAGTGACTTTCACCTTTCCGCCGGCCGTCTCGTGCAGCCGGACCAATTTATCGTCGGTGGCGACGGCGACGACGGTGCCGTCGGGCGAATAGACGGCGGCCAGCACTTCGCCGGTCACCCCGGGCAGCGGGTTGGGCGACTCGAACACCGGCGGCGGCTCCGGAGCAGCGGGAATCGCCACGGGCGCCTCGGCGGCGGCCGGCTTGGACGCTTCATCGGCTGCCGGCACCCCCGATTCGGCCGGCCCGGGGAACCACGGCAACAGCAGGAACGCCAGCAGGATCAGCCCGCACCGTCCTGGGCCGGACAGCGACCGCGGCGTGCTGCCGCGCAGGATCGTTGTCAGCCGACGCTTGATGATGTGAACCTGCCCCATGCCGCTCGCCATCGGCGGCAGGGCCGGCTGCTCTTCGGCCAGAAAATCCACGGTTTCCAGGATGGCGTGGGCATACGAGCGTGCCGCCGACGGCAATTCGCCGACGACCCAGGCATCGCAGCATTCTTCCTCGGCCGCCTGCAACTCGCGCCGCGCCCACCAGACGACCGGCAGCCACCAGTACAGCCCCAGGACCACGACTTCCAGCCAGCGGACCCAGTGATCGCGCCGGCGGACATGGGCCAATTCGTGGGCCAGCAGCGTCAACCGCCCTTCATCGTTAAGCCGGGCCAGCAGGCGCATCGGGAAGAACAGATGGGCCCTGAAACGGGGCGCCCAGACCAGCGGCGCCAGCGAGCCGGGCACCAGCCAGACGCGCGGACAGCGGCGCAGGCCCATGCCCCGGGCCAGGCGATTCGCCTCGGCGTTCAGCCAGCGCGGCGCCGGCGTGGCGTGCAGCAGCAGCAAGGCAAAGCGGCGCATGCGCACCGCGGCCAGGACGAACCAGCCGGCGGCGCCGGCCAACCACACCCCGCAGGCGACGCGCAGCCATTGGCCGTAGTCCCACCGCTGGACAACCGGCGCCGGAGCGGCCGGCACCGGCTTCACCGCGTCCGGTGCCCCGAGGACGAGGTTCGCTTCGAGGGGCGGACCGAGTTCCACGGGGGGAGCCGGGTCGGCTGGCTCGGGCCCCGCGAACAGGTCCTTGTCCTCCACCTGGCCAGCCAGTTCCTTGTCCCTGAGCGGATCCTTCATTGACTCGGGCGGCGGCAAGGGGGGCGGCGGCACGAAGGCCACGTTCGCCATCACCGGCGGCGCCGGCTCGGCGGGCAGCGCTGCGGGCTCCGCCTCGACCTTCCAGGGAAGCACAGGCAAGGTAACCAGCGGCGGGGTGACCAGCTTCAGCAGCACCAGGAGCCAGAGCCCGTGGCGCAGCGCGGGCTTGCGCCATACCCGACCCACGACGGCCGCCATCACCGCCAGCGCAGCCGCCATGGCCGCATTGGCAAGGCCGATGCCGAGGAACGTACTCACGGTCGGATCCTCTCAAGGCCGCGCCGCGTTCGGTCCGGGCTTGGGGCACCGGTCCTCCAGATGCGCGCGCAGCTCTTGCCTGTCCTGTGGGCTCAGGCTTTCCACCGAAAGCAGATGGGTCAAGAGGGGTGTGAGCGACCCCCCACAGAGACGTTCGGCGACGGCCCGCAGCCGTCGGCCAATCAGGGTGGCGCGATCGAGGGTGGCCAGGAAGACGTGCGGCCAGGGGGCACGATCGCGCTGGACACAGCCCTTCGCTTCGAGCCGTTCCAGCAGCTTCTGCACCGTGGCGTACTGCGCCACCGATCCCCCGGGATACAGGGCCTCGGTGAGCTGCCGGATCGTCGCTGACCCGCGCCCCCAGAGCCCCTGCAACACCGCCAGTTCGGCGTCGGTCACATCGTGGCCGGTCTGGTCCATCGGACCCGTCCCCCCCGTAGCCCCGATCAGTATGACCTCCGAGATTAAGACGGCGTGTCTGAGTTGTCAAGAACATTTTGGTACATTTTACAATCGCGGCGCGTTCATTCCACCAGCCGTGAGCGCTAGCGAGCGGCCCACCCGCAACGTATGCTTGTCCTTTGCCGGCTCTCTTCCCCGTCGAGCGGAGGCCCCATGGCCGTCTCGTCACTCACGATTCTTGGCGGCGGCAATACCGCGTTCGCCGTCGCAGCCAACCTCACGCTCGCGGGGTTCGAGGTCACGCTGTGCGAGCTGCCGGCCTTTCGCCACACGGTGCAGTCGCTGCTCGACTCCCGGCAGATCGCGCTGGACGGCGTCGCCTACCGCGATACGGCCCGCCTTGCGAGTGTCACCACCGACTTCGCGGAGGCACTGGCCGGCAACGACCTCGTATTGCTGATTGTTCCCGCCTACGCCCATCGCCCGTTTGCCGAGGCCTGCGCTCCGCACCTCCGCCGCGGCCAGACGGTGGTCCTCATGCCCGGCACGCTGGGCAGCCTCGAATTCGCCCGGCTGGTGCGCGAGCGCCGCGGCCCGGAGCTGTTGACAGGGGCGGACGGCCTGGTGATCGCGGAGACCGACACCGCGCCCTACGTCTGCCGGAAGACCGGCCCGGCCTCCGCCCACATCTGGGGAGTGGTCAGCGGGCTTGGCGTCGGCGTCTTTCCCGCCACCCGGACCGAACCGGCCTGTTCGCTTCTGAACGACCTGTTTGCCGGCGTGCGGCCTTATCCCAATGTGCTGGCCGCGGGGCTGGCGGCGATGAATCCGGTGGTCCACCCCGCCGGCGTGCTCCTCAACGCCGGCCGGATCGAGCGGTCGCGCGGCGAGTTTTACTTCTACGAGGAGGGGGTGACGGCGGGGGTCTGTCAGGTCATCTATGCCGTGGACCGGGAGCGTCGGGCCATCGCCGCCTCCCTGGGCCTGGCGCTGGCACCGGTGGACCAGGCCTTTCACCAGGCCGGCTTCGGTCCGCAAGGCGACCTGTGGGCTACCATCAACGGCAGCCGGATGCTCACCCAGCTCCGCGCCCGGGCTCCCTGGAAACACGTTGGCTGACGGAAGACGTGCCCTACGGTCTGGGTGCCTGGGTCAACCTGGGGGGACAGTTCGGGGTGGGCACGCCGATCATGCGCTCCCTCATCCACCTGGCGTCGGCGGTCCTGGGTATCGACCTGTGGAAGTCGGCGCGGACGACGGCGGACCTGGGCCTCTCAGGAATGAGCAAGGAGGAGTTGCTGGGGTACGTGGCGGGGAGTTCGACGGCCGCCGCGGCAGAAGCAGTACCGCGGCGGCCGTGAATCGGCCGAACTGCCTCGGCGGCGAGGTCCCCCGCCCTGCCGCGACGGATGGGTTGGCATGATCCGCGCGGCCGACCGGGAGCGACCCGCCGTCGAGTGCCGCCTGGAGGCGGCGCTGGAACTCTACCCGACGACACCCCGCTGTCAATGCGTCCCCGGTGGCTCCGCCTTGAGAACCCGGGCAAGGAGAACCGGCCGCACCGGTTCTGAGCGGCTTGCGGCCTACCGAGATTTTGCCGTCAACCTGTACAGCACCTCATTGGCCTGCTTCACCCATCGCTTTCAATTCGGACGGCACCGGGCAGGATATGTTGTGGCCGCGATCCGGGGTGACATAGTGCACCTGACCTTGATCCGCCGACACGTAGAAGAACAGCTCCCGCTGGAAGCATAAGGGGCACTTGTTGTGAATCACCCAGGGGTGCAGCGAGACCAGGCGGGAGCAATCCGCTGCCGCCAGGTAAACCCGGCCCTTGGTGTGCGGCTGAGCCGACATGACACGAATGAGGGTCTCGTGATCGCCGAGACCGTCCAGGCGCCGCAGCGTTACCTGGAAGCGATCGTCCAGAAAGTCCAGATCCTCCACGACCACAACCGAATAATTGGCCAGGAACAGAAGACTCTTGAACAGGCAGCGCAGACAAGCCGTCATCTGGCTCACCCAGTCGTGCAGCACAGCTCCTTCCTCCGGGGCGGGCGCGTGCGCCATTCGGTTACGGAGTTTGAGGACCTCGTTGAGCGCCTTGAACAGCTCAGGGCCATTTGCCAGCTGGGTCCGGATGACAGGGAGAGGCCACTGCTTCGCCTCATCGTCCTGGAACACCTGGCGTAAGAGGGCGACCCAGTGGCCCAGGGAGGGCCGGGTGTATTCCCGTGCCAGCGGCCGACCAAGTCCGACCGCCGCCAGGAAACCCAGGTAGCTCACCAGGCCGTTCGCCAGGTTCAGGAGCTTGTCCTTCTGAGCCAGCAGGTGGTCCTCACGCTCCAGGGCCCTGGCCAGGACCGCGAGCGGTTCAGGAAATGCGCTGGTCACAATCTCCTGCAGGCGAACCGAGCTGATCAGCGGAGTGCTACGGGCCTGAACCCGTGTCAGGTCATTCTTCAGTTCCGCGACCGACGCATAGCGCTTCGACGGATCCTTCTGGAGACAGCGCACCACGATCTTGTTGAGCAGCGGGTTCATCTCCTGCACGATCTCGGTGGGGATCGGCCATTCCCGATTGGCCAGCGACCAGAGGACCGCCCCAAGGTTGTCGCTCGACTGGTGCGGCAACCGGGAGACGATCAATTCGTAGGCACAAAGCCCTAACCCATAGATGTCGGTGCGCTGATCGAGAGGCTCACAGCGAAGCAGTTCCGGGGGGCAGTACACGTGATACCCCAGGTAGTCGGCCGCATCCATGAACGTCGTGAACTGGTGGGGCAGCTTCGGGTGGGCAAAGATCTTGGCCGTGCCGTCGGAGAAGATCTCCACATTGGTAGGTCGCAGATTGCCGAAGACGACGCCGCGCTCGTGGGCATGCTCCAAACCCGAGGCGACCTCCTGCATGATCCGGACGACCTCAGCTTCCGAGTGAATGATCCCCCGGTCGTGCAGATGGCGGTGCAAGTTGGTACCGGACAGCGGCTCCGTCACGACCGCGAACAGGTCGGGCTCGTCAATGATGTCGTGGACCTTTACCACGTGCTTGTGATCCAGAGTCCGCAGCAGGCGATGCCCATGAATGTAATCCTGACGCACCCGTTGGCTCTGGTTCCAGGGCGGGCGTAGCAGCAGGATCCCGACCGGCTGGCCCGTGCGCAGGATCGCGCCCTTCGTGAATGATCACTTTGCCCACCGGCGGCCGCAGAACGTACGTCCTGGCACACGGCCCAATCTGCCAGGGGCCTTTCACCAGGCCCTCGTATGCGTTGCTGTCCAAGGCAGCATGCTCCACAAGCAATGAGCGGGGTGTGGCGCCGTCGCCCGTGTCCTACCGAACCTAAAGACCGACCACCGCTAACCGATACAATACCTCACTGGCACGCTCCACCTCGTCCAGCGGCACCCATTCATCGCAGGTGTGCCGCCTTGGCTATGTCCCCCGGCCCGAACACCACCGACGGAATGCCCGCCTGGGCCAGCGTCGAAGCATCGGTCCCGTACGGCACGGAGATGACCTCGTGACGGCCCACCACGGCGTCGATGCTGCGCCCAGGCGCGCCACCAATTCGCCGGATAACTCGGGGCCCAGCGCCGGGCAGTTGATCCAGAGCGGGCTGCACTCGAACGGCACCTCGCTGACTGTCCGCTTCAGGAAATCGGCAAGCTCCGTCGGGCGCGGCCTGGGCCTCCTCACCGGGAATGAGGCGGCGATCCACCTCGATGCGGCAGCGGTCGGGGACGGTGTTGACGCTGGTGCCGCCTTCGATCCGCCCAACGCTTAGGGTCGGCGGACCGAGCAGCGGATCGGAGCGCGACGCACGCAGCTCCGTGGCGTAGCGCTCGATGCCGCCCAGCAGCCGTCCCATGCGGTAAATGGCGTTGACCCCCAGTTCTGGTGCCGAGCTGTGGCACGAGCGGCCGGGCGTCAGCACGTGCCAGCGGCAGACCCCCTTGTGCGCCTTGACGATGCGGAGGTTGGTCGGCTCGGCGACGACCGCCAGGTCCGCCTTCAGGCCGCGCTTAACGAATTCCTGGATGCCCAGGAAGGTGTGTTCCTCGTCCACCGAGCAAGCCATCAGCAGGTTGCAAGCTCCTCGGGGTCGATCGCGGACCAGCCGGGCGAAGGCGGCCAGCATGGCCGCCATCCCGCCCTTGATGTCGCAGGCCCCGCGGCCGTAGAGCCGGCCATTCTCGATCGCCGCTCCGAACGGGTCGACTGTCATCTGATCGGTCGGCACCGTGTCCTGATGCGCTTCAAGCAAAAGGGTTCGCGGTGCCCCCGGCACTCGAACCGGGCGAGGATGTTCGACCGCTGCGGGGCGACAGCCTGCCGCTCAAAGGGCACGCCCAGGCCCCGGAAGAACTCCTCCAAATAGGCGGTGACGCGGTGCTCATAGAGGTTGGCGCTCGGCAGATCCCGACCCATCGGATTGACGCTGGGTAGGCGCACCAGGTCGCTGAGCAAGCGGGTGGTTTCGGTCATGGCGGCAACTCGACGGTGGCGGGGCGGATTCACCGAGGATACGCCGCCAGCCAGCCGGCCGCAAGGCTGGCGTTGCCCCAGGCGATACGATAATCTCAGGACACAATCTCGCCCCGGCCTGCAAGGAGACTCCGATGAAGTCCCCCTTTCCGGGGATGGATCCGTACCTGGAACAGTTCTGGCCGGACCTCCATGCCAGCTTGATTATCTACATGCGCGATCAAATCGAGGAGCAGCTCCCCGGCAACTTCATTGCCCGGGTGGAAGAGCGGGTCGTGCTGGAAACCGAAGAGGATGCCCATGTCTATTATCCGGATGTCAAGATCACCGAACGGCCCGGCCGCGGTTTCCCGGGCGGCACAGCCGTGAGCCGGGGTTCCGTGGTCGAGCCGGTGATCGTGCGCTATCGCCCGGAGCCGGCGACGGAGACCTTTATCAACATCCTCGGACCGGGGCCGGCGCAGCGGCTCATCACCGTGATCGAACTCCTCAGCCTGACGAACAAGCTGGCCGGTCCGGGCCAGCGGCAATACCAGAGCAAGCAAGAGGAGCTGGCCAAGGCCGGTGTCAGCCTGGTGGAAATCGACCTGCTGCGCCTGGGCCGGCGCGTCCTTAGCGTCGCGCCGTCGCGGATTCCGCCCCGGGCCCGAACCACCTATCAGGCCTGCGTGCGCAAGGGCTGGCAGCTGGACGAATTTGCTGTCTACCCGATCCCCCTGCGCAATCCCCTGCCGGCGATCGCCATTCCGCTGCGCCGCAAGGATGCGGAGGTACGGCTCGAGCTGCAAGCCGTTCTGGAGCAAGCCTATCGCAAAGGGCGCTATTTCCTGACGATCGACTACGCCCAGCCGCCTGACCCACCGTTGAGCAGCGTCGACGCGAAGTGGGCGCGGAGCCTGTTCAAGACAGGGCGGAAGCGCAAATCGTCGTGATGTGTTGGCCTGATCCGTTACGGTGCGTTCCAGCTGCGGCCGTCGAGCACGATGTCGTCCACCAGGGCGGCGGGGATGGCGGAGCGGAGACTCTGGATGACCCGTTGACGATCATAGCTGGAGCCGCGGAACGTGCAGGCGACGACGAGTTGCCCGAAGGCCTCGGGGCGTTCGGCCTGGACCGGCGCCCGCCGCGTGATCGTCAGACAGTCGCCACTGTCCTCGCCATACAAAACCGCGAAGACGACCTCGGTCGGATCGTCGCCGCCGAGGAGTTCGAAGAGAACGATGTTGTCGATGAAGTCGAGAAGTCCAGCCCGCAGTTCCGTCTCGCTCCAGTGGGCCAGGGCGCGCAGGTCGTCGGAGGAGGCATCGCCCCGGGGTAGGACTTCACAGGCCACGTCAGGGGTAAACGTGTTCGTTTCCATGCGCTCTCCGAATCCTGCTGAAGAGCATTCTACGGAGCAACCGATGGCAGGCTCAGCGATCTTGGCGCGGGTGCCGGCGGTAACCACGGCCGCTTTGCGACTGATAGGATAGCGGAACTTCCTGGCCGGTTGCCAGCAATTTAGCGCTCGCACGCAGTGGTTTCAAGGAAAGTTAGTCGTCAGGTTGGCTGTAAAGTCTTTTGCTTCAACGGGATCGGATCATTTGCACCAACTGGAAAAATGCGCGTGTCTTTGCGTGCAATCTGGGGTTACAATCTCTGGTGCCATAGGTCAGTTGTGCATCCATCCTCGGTTGTCCGCCACCAGCCGGAGTCCTGCCATGCGATTCAAAGGCTTCTTGTTCCTGACGGCCCTGGCAGTGTTGCTGGGTCCCGGTCTCGGCCTGAGCCAGTTCGGCGGTCAGCCGGGCGGGGGGTTCGGCCAGGGCGGGGGCGGTCGCGGCGGACGGGGTGGCGGCGGCGGGGGCCGAGACCCTGGCGCGATGTTCGATGCCATGGCCAAAGGCAAGCAGGCAATCACCAAGGCCGATGTCACCAATGCCTTCATGCAGACCATGTTCGATCAGGTCGTGACCAGTTCTGGCTCCACCAATGGCCAGGTGACCCGCGACCAGTGGGTGACGGCGATGGGACAGCTCCAGCAGCAGTTCGGCGGTCGCATGGGCCGTGGCGGCGCCCAGACGCCTGGGGCGACGACTCCCGCTCAGGCCGCAGCCGGTGGCCAGGCCACAGGGAATCCCTTCGGCGGGGGCCAAGGGGCATTCGGTGGTGCCGGCGCAGGCCGCGGCGGCGGCAATCGGGGCGGCGGCAATAACTGGGCGGGCGGCGGTAACAACAACAACTGGGCCGGTGGTGGCAACAACTGGGCGGGCGGCGGCAACAACTGGGGCGGCGGCCGCGGCGCGGGGGGCGCCGGCAACTGGAACCCCGACACCATGGCTGACATGCGCTTCCGTCAGCTGGATGCCAACGGCGATGGCCTCCTTAACACCGACGAGATGCAGGCTGACGAAACCCTGCTTGCCGAACACACTAAGTGGGACGCCAACGGCGACGGCTTCATCGATCAGACCGAATTCCGCGAATACTTCAGGGCCCGCATTCAGCAGCTGCAGGCCAACGGACCTGGCGGCGGCATGCCCGCCCTCCCGGGCCAGGACGATAACGAGCCGAAGCCGACCGTTTACCGGGCTGGCAAGCTCCCGCCCAACCTGCCCGCCTGGTTCACCCAGTACGATACCGACCGCGACGGCCAGATCGGGCTTTACGAATGGAAGGCCGCCGGCCAGGACATCGCCCGCTTCGAGGCGATGGACATCAACGGCGACGGCTTCCTGACCGTGGAAGAAGTGCTGCGTTCTCCGGAGGTCGCCCAGGCGGGTGGCCGAGGCACCGGTGGACCGCTGGCGATGGGCCAGGGCACCGGTTCTCCGGGGGCGTTCGGCCAGATCCCGGCGCCTTCGGGACGGGTCGCGCCAACCGTGGACAGAACGGCTTCGGCACCGGTCAGCCGGGCCAGAACCCCTTTGGCACAGGTCGCGGCAACCGTGGTCAGAACGGCTTTGGCACCGGTCAGCCGGGCCAGAACCCCTTTGGCACAGGCCGCGGCAACCGTGGTCAGAACGGCTTTGGCACCGGTCAGCCGGGCCAGAACCCCTTTGGCACAGGTCGTGGTGGCAACCGCGGTCAGAACGGCTTTGGACAGGGCCAGCAGGGCGCCTCTGGCCAAGGTCAACAGGGTGCCTTCGGTCAAGGCCGCGGCAATCGTGGTCCGGGCGGTTTCGGCCGCGGTCAGACGCCGAATGGCCCGTGACACGACTGAATGAACACACCGAAGCCCGCGAGGCTGAGCCTCGCGGGCTTCGGGCGTTTTTGGACATCACACCGGCAGCCCCGCCTCCCGCAGCGCGGCCCGCATCTTCTCCTGCTTGTCCGGCGGCAGGGCCGCCACCGGCGCGCGACAGGGGCCGATCGACTTGCCGAGCAGGCTCAGGGCCGCCTTTACGCCCCCTGGCGCGGTCCCCAGCGTCAGCGCCAGGCGGACCGGGTTGAGCCGCAGCTGGGCGGCCTTCGATCCTTCCAGGTCCCCCTTGCGATAGCGCTCGTAGATCTCCACGAGCAGCTTGGCGGCGATGTTGCCGGTGGCCGGCACCGCGCCGCGGGCCCCGAACAGCAGCGCCGGGAAGATCAGGGTGTCGCGGCCCATCATGACCGCAAAGCGTTCCGGCACAACGCGGATGAGCTCGTTGGTGTTTTGCAGGTCGCCGCTCGAATCCTTGACGCCCAGGATGTTCGGGACCTGGGCCAGCCGGGCGACGGTGTCCACGTCGATCTTGACGCCGCCGCAGGTGCTCGGGTTGTTGTACAGCAGCACCGGCAAGGCGGTGTTCTCGGCAATGCGCCGGTAGTGGTCGAAAATCTCCTGCTGCGACGGACTGATGAAATAGGGAGTGATGACCGAGACGCCGTCGGCTCCCTCGCGTTCGGCCATCCGCGTCAGCCGTACCGCCTCGCGCGTGCTCTCGGCCCCGGTGCCGGCAAAGACCGGCACGCGCTTGTTGACATGGGCCACCGCTGTCGCAATGACCTCCTGCTTCTCGCGCTCGTCGAGGGCATAGAACTCGCTGTTGGTTCCCAGGACGAAGATGCCGTGGACGCCGGCAGCGATCAGCTCATCGAGGAACGCTTTCAGGCGCGGCAGGTCGAGGTCTTCATTGGCCTGCATGGGCGTGGCAACGGGCGGGATGATGCCGTGGATGTGCATGACGCGATCTCGTTAAGTGGCGGCGCGCGGCGGCGAACAACGGTCTCACTGTATCGCGCCCATCCCCTGCCGCAAGATGCAAGGGTGAGGTTGCCGGCTGGGTCGTACCTCGCGTAGGCTAGATGACAGCCTCGGACATGCGTCGCCACCGTCCGGGCCGGGCAGCCCGAAGCGCCAGTGAGGATTCGCCGTACTTCCTCGCTGGCGCTTTGGGCTGCCCGGCCCGGACGGTAGCGGATCTGCTGGCGGGCTTGCATCACGGGACGGACGCCATGAGGAAGCGGCTGCGCGTGGGCATCATCGGGCTGGGGCGGCGCTGGAGTCATCGCTATGCGCCGGCCCTGGCGGCGCTGTCCGAGTTGTTCCAGATCACGGCGGTTTACGATCCGATCCCCCAGCGGGCCTCGGTCGAGGCGGCCCGCCTCCAGTGTGTGGCCGCGGGCGGCGCCGCGGCCCTGATCGAGCGCGACGATGTCGAGGCCATCCTGCTCCTGGACCTCGGCTGGCAGCGGCTGTGGCCGATCGAGCGGGCGGCCCGGGCCGGCAAGCCGGTCTTCTGCCTGCCAGACCTGGCCGACGATGCCCCCCACGCCCCCGCCCTGGTCCGGACCGTCGAGGAGGCGGGCCTGGCCGTGATGATGGCGGTCCCCGCCGCCTATCAGCCGGCCGCTTTGCAGCTGGCGGAGCGGCGCGAGCCGGTGCCACGCGCCATCCGCCTGGTGGTTTGCCAGGCGCCGCTCCCGGAGAGCGAGCCTGCCCCGTTTGGGCTCTTGACCTGGCTCTTCTCCCTGGTTGGCGCGGCTCCGGCCGCGGTTACGGCCTCGGGAGACCCCGCCGCGGGATTGTACGCTTTAACCGTGGAGCTGGCGGGCGGAGGGGGACTGCACCTGGCCCGCTGGCGCCGTCCCGATCGGTGCCGGAGCCTGCGCCTCGACCTCATTGGCGAGAGCCATCGCGTGACCGTTCTGGGCCCGCGCCGCCTCAGCTGGACGGCACCGGACGGCCTGCACAGCCTGACGCTGCCGCGGAGTGCACGTCTGGAGCAGGTGATGTTGACCCGGTTCCACGCGATGGCCACGCGGAGAGCAACCCCTCGCCCCGGCCTGGGCGAGGCCCATCGCGCCTGGCTGTGCTGGCAGGCCGCGGAACGCAGTCAGAGGGAAGGCCGCCGCGTGGTCCTCTGAGCGTCTGTGCCGGAAGCCCCAATACTGGTCATCCGAGCAGCAGACGGTTTATTCCACCTTTACAACCTTGACCCGGCCCGCCAAGATAGTGCATGTTATTGTAAGGAGAGCGGCCGTCGTCCCCTCGGGGGCGGCGGCCGGTCGCGTTCCGCGGACCTCACAGGGCGGATGTGTTATGACGATCGAACGGATCCCCATGTCGCGCGAAGGCTACGACAAGAAGAAGGCCCAGCTCGATCAGATGAAGAACGTGCAGATGATCGAGGTCACCAAGCGCGTGGCCACGGCCCGGGAGATGGGGGACCTGAGCGAGAACGCCGAATACCACGCCGCCCGCGAGGATCAGGGGATGCTGCAAGCGCGCATCCGCCAGCTGGAAGACGAGCTGGCCCGCGCTTTCATCGTCGACCGCAGCAACCTCCCCAGCGACGCCGTCGTCTTCGGCGCCCGCGTCAAGATCAAGGACCTCGACTTTGACGAGGAAGAGGAATACACCCTGGTCGGGCCCGGCGAGGAGGACTACGACCAGAATAAGATCCTTACCTCCAGCCCCATCGGCCAGGGACTGCTCGGCAAGAAGCTGGGCGACACGGCGGAGATCCAGGTGCCCAGCGGCGTGCTGCACTACAAGATCCTGGCCATTTCGTTCGGCGCCTGATACGCCCGGTCGTCGAGCCGTTCACGGATTCTTCGTTTTTCCGTTGACCTGACGAAAGTCCGGATTACGATTCTAGTTGAGGAAGCTCCGCAATGCTGCGGGCCTGCGATCTCTTCTGGGCTGCGTCATGGCCGACCCGCGTCTGAACAGCGTTCATCTGGAAGCCCCACGCC
The DNA here is from genome assembly GCA_963827935.1 of uncultured Planctomycetota bacterium. Taxonomy (GTDB): domain Bacteria; phylum Planctomycetota; class Planctomycetia; order Gemmatales; family Gemmataceae; genus DATFNV01. The sequence continues at coordinate 502,018 of CAWHCN010000017.1, forward strand.
GCGCGGATTACCGGCGGGCGCGGGAGGAGTTGCTGCGTGCGCGCGGCCTGAACACCCTGGCCCTCGTGGCCGACCTCGACGAGGACGATCCGCCCGGCCATCCGCACACCGTCATTCAGAACGCCGGCGGCCATCCGCCGCCCGGCCTGGCCTACTGGCTGGTCGATCGCGAGTATATGTATCCGCTGAAGGTCGGCATCAACACCGTCGGCCGGTCGGCGGATAACGACGTCGTCGTTCAGGATTGCTACATCTCCCGTCGTCATTGTGCCATCCTGGTCCACAGCGGCGAGACCTGCGAGCTGCACGATACGGCGTCGAAGAACGGCACCTTCATCAACGGCCAGCGCATCGCCGGCCCCACGCGTCTCCGCTCCGGCGACGAAATCCGCATGTGCGACCAGCGCCTCATCTTCGTCTCCCGCTCCCATCCACCGGATCGCCAGTCCCCCTCGCAGACGTTGGCCGGATAGAGGCTGGCGGCCTATATCTTTCGTTTAGCCGCCGCCCTCGGGGCGGCGCCGAACCTGCGCCGCCCGAAGGGCGGCGGCTAAACGTCGGATCATGGGGGTGCGCATGAAACTGCTGCGTCTGTTCCTGGTGGTGCCGGTCCTTGGTCTGCTCGTGGGCCTGGCCTATGTGGCCCAGGAAACCGAGACGGCCGGCGGCAAGATGACCGCCGCTGCCGACCGCTTCCTGGCCGCACTGAACGGCGACCAGAAAATGAAGGCCGCCCTCGACTTCGACGACAAGGAACGCTTCAACTGGCACTTCACGCCATACCAGGATTCGGCCAAGAAGCCCAAGCACCGCGGCCTGCCGCTCGAAGAAATGAACAAGGACCAGAAAGACGCCGCCCTGGCACTCCTCAAGGCGGGCACCAGTCACGCCGGCTTCGAGAGAGCCACCACCATCATGAGCCTGGAATCGATCCTTCTCGACCTGGAGAAGGGGAGCGGGCCGCTGCGCAACCCGGGCAATTACTTCTTCGTCATCTTCGGCACGCCGTCGAAGACCGGCTCCTGGGGCTGGCGCGTTGAAGGGCATCACCTGTCGCTCAATTTCACGCTGGACAAGGGGAAGGTCGTCTCGGCCACGCCGGCGTTCTTCGGGGCCAACCCGGCCATCTACCTCGCCGGCAGCAAGAAGGGCGAGCAGGTACTCCCCGAGGCCGAGGACCACGCCAAGGCCCTGTTCCGGGCGCTGGATGACGAGCAGAAGAAGGCGGCATTGGTGAAGGAGCCGTTCGCCGAAATCGAGGAAGCCGCCAAGCTGCCGACCAAGATCGGCGAGCCGGTGGGCCTGGCCGCCGCCAAGATGACCGACAAACAGCGCGACCTACTGCAGAAGCTGCTCAAGGCCTACGCCGAGCGCATGCCGCCCGACGTGGCCGCCGTCGAGCTGGCTCGCGTCAAGGAAGCCGGCCTCGACAAGGTCCACTTCGCCTACCAGGGCGGGCTGGAACGGGGCGAACCGCACACCTACCGCGTGCAGGGACCGACCTTCGTGGTGGAGTTCATCAACGTGCAGGCCGACTCCGCCAAGAACCCCGCCAACCACATTCACAGCGCGTGGCGCAGCCTCAAGAACGATTTCGGCCTGGCGGCAAGGTAGCAGTCTCTGCAATTTCCTCCCCTCGCCCCGGTACTCCGGGGAGAGGGGCTTCAGGAACTGACTCTACGCGGACCCAAACCACCCGACCCCTCTCCCATTCGAGGTGTTCCATGACACAGCCTGTGGACAATGCATCCTCACGGCGCACCTTCCTGGGTGCGGCCGCCGGTGGAGCCCTGGTGACGATCCTGCCGCGGCACGTTTTGGGCGGGGCTGGCTTCGTGCCGCCCGGCGAACGGGTCAACCTGGCCGGCATCGGCGCCGGCGGCATGGGCGGCGGTGATATCGCCACCCTGGCCCGCCTCGGCGCCAACGTCGTCGCCCTCTGCGATGTGGATGACGAGCGCGCGGCCGGCTCCTACCAGGCGTTTCCGAAGGCGCGGCGCTACAAGGACTTCCGCGAGATGCTCGACAAGGAGGCGAAGAACATCGATGCGGTCTCGGTCGGCACGCCGGACCACATCCACGCCGTCGCCACGCTGGCCGCCCTCCGCGCGGGCAAGCCGGTCTATTGCCAGAAGCCGCTCACGCGCACCCTGGGCGAGTGCCGGGCGGTGACCGAGGCGGCCCGCAAGGCCGGCGTCGCCACGCAGATGGGCAACCAGGGGCATGCCACCGAGGGGGCCCGCCTGACCAACGAATGGCTCTGCGCCGGCGTCATCGGGCCCGTCCGCGAGGTCCACGTCTGGTCGGACCGGGCCGGGACGATGTGGAAGCAAGGGATCGGACGGCCCAAGGAGACGCCGCCGGTGCCGGCCACCCTGAACTGGGACCTGTGGCTGGGGCCAATCCGCTCGCGCCCCTACAACCCGGCCTACGCGCCGGTCCTTTGGCGCGGCTGGCGGGACTTCGGCACCGGCGCCCTGGGCGACATGGGCTGCCACATCATCGACCATCCCGTCTGGGCGCTGGAGCTGGGGGCGCCCAGCACGGTCGAGGCGCGGACCACGCTCGACGGCTCCTTCCTGGACGGCCGGCCGAATTTCGAGACTTATCCCATCGCTTCGATCATCTATTACGACTTCCCGGAGCGTGGCAAGCGGCCGGCGGTGCGCATGACCTGGTACGACGGCGGCCTGATGCCCGCCGCACCCGCCGGCCTGCCCGCCAACCAACGCCTGCCGGACAACGGCGTTCTGTACGTGGGCAGCAAGGGCGTCATGGTCCACGGCTCCCACGGCGGCATGCCGCAGCTCCTGCCGCGCGAACTGCACGCCGAGGCGAAGAAGGTGGCGAAAACGATGAAGCGCTCACCCGGCCATTACGAGGAGTGGATCGCCGCCTGCAAAGGCGGGCCGCGGCCCGTGTCGAATTTCGACTATTCCGGACCGCTGACGGAGGTGGTGCTGCTGGGCGTGCTGGCCCTACGTGCGCCGGGCCGGCGGTTGGAATGGGACAGCGACGCCATGAAGGTCAAGAATGCGCCGGAACTCAACAAGTACGTCACGGCGGAGTTCCGGAAGGGATGGAGCCTGTGACACTGGCAGGCGGTTGGGCGGATTGGTGAGCCTGTCTACTGACGAGTGCGCACCTAATGCATCAGGGTGGCACGCTCTGAGGTACTCCGAAGGGCGTGCTTGATTGTCAGCACGCCCTTCGGAGTACCTCAGAGCGTGCCACCCTCGCTCGCAGCCCTCAGTAGTAACCCCACAGACTGGCCGTGGCGGCGGTCTCTTCCCGGATCACATCCCGATCGCGCGTCGAAAAGCGACCTGTGAGGTCCGCAGGACGGCGAATGCGCGCAGCCTGCCGTTGGACGACGCTCTCGGAGTCCGGCAGCCGGCAGTGTTCAAGCACGGTTCGCAGCGTGGGCACGGGGCAGTCGCAGAGCGCCTCGAAGCGCACCGCGAGGGTGGCTGCCCGCACCTGGGCATCGTCGGCCAGCAACCGGGCCAGATGGCCATAGACCATATCCCAAGTGATCGCCAGCCCGCGGACCTCGTCGCCGGCCGCCCAGGCCTGCTGGATCTGCCGGACGCGGCCAGTGTCGCCGAGGTTCATGGGACGGCGATCGAGGCCGAACTCGAAATGGCCCGACCGCTGCATGAACGCCAGGGCCCGGGGGTGTTGCCGCTGCCCCGCGGAAAACTGCTGGTGCTGCCGCAGCAACGAGGCGATATGGTCGGCCGGCGCCCGCACCGGCACCACGAATCGCGCATCAGGGAACAGCCGAACCAGGTAGCCCAGACGAGCGACATGATAGTTGGCCTTGGCGGCATAGCGGCTGGCCCCCTCGGCCAGCAGCAGTTTGCGAATATGCAACCGGTAAAACGATTCGAACGCAGGGTGGCTGTCCTCGGCCGTCAGGAGGTTGCTGACCGATGGGTCGTGGCACCGGGGGAAGAAGGCCATCCAGAGCATCTCCTCGAAGGCATCCGGACTGTCGGCGGTAATCATCACTCCGTCCTGGTGGGCGCGCTCGCGTGGCGGGCCGGGCCGTTGCTTCCGGGTCGTGCGCCGCCACCAAAACGGCGTAAACACCAGGGGATAATCCTTGATCCGCTGCGTCGCCACGCTCGGCTGCGACGCCACCACCTCGTGAAGCAGTGTGCTGCCCGAGCGGGCCAAGCCGCTGACATAGATCGGCTTTTCGATGGAAACCGGGCGCAGCTTTTGCGCGAGCAGGCTCGATTCCAGCCGTCCTAGCCATAGCCAGGAACGCCGCCAGCGCTGGACCCATCCGCCCAGGATGTGCAGGGAAAGGGGCACCGCGAAAGGCGATTCCGTGCCGCCGCCGTTACCGCCGCCGCCTGGCGCCTGCTGCGTTGACGACATGGGGTTGTCAACGGTTGTCGGGAAGGCAGTCAACGGTCTTCTCCGGCTCGGCTGCCAGGGGCGACCGCACGTGCAGCCCCGGGCGGGCCCCAGTCCGGATTCGCAATCGGCGGAGGACGACTGAGATGGGCCACTGAAGGATCGCGACGATCGCCGTCCCCACGACGCCCAGCAAGGCGAAGAAGAAGGGGATCAGCTCTTGTCCCGGCCCCAGCCCGACATAGGCCAAGGCCATCGGCAAGGGCGGCGCGAGCGAGAAGGCCGCTAAAACGTGAAACCCGCTATGGCCGAGCATGCTGGCCTTCCTCCAGAAAATGCAGCTGATCCGGGCTGTATCGCCTCGCCGTAGTAATGAAACACCGTCCGCGGGGCGAGGTACCGTCCGGCGGGGAGAGAAAGGACCAGACCGCGTCCTTGTTCGGCGTCACTTCCAGCAGTTCGCCGCCTTCGGAATTGACGATCATGGTGTTGCCGTTGGGCAGCCGCTGGCACATGCCGCGCTCGCTGGTATAGAAAGCCCCGCGTTTTTCGCCGGCATACGACCAGGGGAAGGCCTGGGTTTGCGGGTCGTATTCGAGCACCCGCGAGGCCAGCGGTACGCCGCGATTATCAAACAGCAGCAGATGGCCGTTATCGAGAAACTGCGGGTCGTGCTGGCCCTGCCAGGGACCCCGCGCCGCCCAGACCACGCTGCCCTTCTCGACATCGATCACGGCGATCGTATTGAGCTTGCGGAGCGAGATGAGGACCTGGCCCGCCTTGAACCCGGGAAACCGCGGCGCCCGCTCGCGGCTCAATACCTGGACCGAGTTCGCGTGCAAAAGGTCCTGGTTCTGGACGGCCCGATCATAGCGTGATCCGGTCATTCCGTAAGAAAGCGAGTGACGCCCGCCAGCGGGGTTGAGGTCGAGCAAAGCCGAATAGGGGGAGTCCAGAAACGCTTCAAGGATCGGGATAGTCTTTTTCAGTTTCCCATCCGGGGAGAGCACGATCAGGCGGTCCACCAGGCAGGGGGTGGGCAGCGACTCCAGCCCCTTCGGCAGGGTTTCGACCAGGTCGTGCTGAAAGGCGTAGATAGTTCCGTCTTCACCCACATCGACATCGTGATGAACGCGGGCGGCATACTTCCAGAGCACGTGGGAATCCTTGTCGAGCTTGACAAGTCCATAGCCGTTGGCAAAGCGTTCCAGCCCCTGAAAGACGGCCAGCAGATCGCCGTTGGGAAAGAGGCGGCAGCCGAACAGGCAGACCAGGTCGTCGCGCACGCCGCCGGGGATGTGGGGCGGAACGGGCCAGACCTCGCTGAAGGCCGCGCCCCACTGGTGCACCACCCGGCGGTTCATGGTCATGAGGTACGCCCGGGGCCCCCGCGTCTCCATGCTGGCCAGGGCATATAACGTAAAGCCGTCAAACGTCCGTCCGGGATCGTCGATGACGCCGTCGCTGACGGGGGCCGGCTCCGGCTCAGCCGATGGGGCAGGGAGCTGGCTTCGCTCGTACAAGGCCCGGGCACCGATCAGCGCCTTGCCGAGAGTATCGGCGGGGGGCCATTCATACACCATCACGGCGGCGCCGGACAAAAAGCTGAGCACCAGCACGCCGCAGATGGCAATGAAACGCGGAAGCGACCTGAAGCGGGGCGAACGCTGCAATGGCTGCGTGAGCGCAGCATCATCGTCCTTTTTCACGGTACTGACTCCGCAGGGCACTGACCGCTGAAGAGTGCGACCGGTTGATCCCCGTCAAACCGGCCGGCACCCGATCATACAATTATGAACATGAGAGGACGATTAGCCCTTCGTGAGAACCAGCGGCACAATCGGCTCGTGCAAATCCGCGCGGTTTGAGAGAATTGCGCCGTCGAGCGGCTGACGGCTCCTGGGGCAGGGCCCTTCTCCAGGGCAGCGGAGGCCGCTTCTACCACTCAAGAGGTCTGCCATGCTGCAAATGCTCGGCAACCCGCGACGCTTCTGCGACGGCATCACCCGCAGGGAGGCCCTGACGGCCAGGGCCCTGTGCGGCCGGCGGACATCTGTGCCACGATCTACCACTGCCTGGGGATCGATCCGGACTTGCCAATCTACGATCGCGCCGGCCGGCCCACGCCGGTCGCCCAGGGAGGCGCCCCCATCCGCGAAATCCTGGCGTGAGGGGCCGTCTGAAAAGGGGTCAGGACTCCCGATCCCCTTTCTCAAACCCGGCGCGAAAAGCGGACAGGGCGAGTAATTCTCTATACATAGGGTTCAAGTACGCTGTCCCATTTTTCGAGGCGCTGGCCCCTTTTTCAAGGCCTTTTCGAGGCCTTTTCACAGCCGAGACGGCACGCGGGGTTCAAGGCCAGAACGCCGGCCGCGACGAAAGCACCAAAACCATCGCTGCTCTGGAGTGAGCGTGCGACACCTTGTCTTGAGACCTGAGCCGAGTCCACCAGATGAACGTACGGCGTGAACTCAGAGTCGCCCAGGAAACCATTGGGTTATGGGCGCCATCGGCCCGCAGCGGCTGCCCATTCGTTGCCCAGGAAATCGTAGTTTGCATTGCGGGCAAACAGTTGTCGTCGCTCTTCCGGCGTGAACCCCAGCTCCGCCAAAAAACACGACTTCATCAGGCAGGCCAGTGTTTCCGTGGCAAGATAGAGCCCCCTTCCGTAGTACTCGCGATCAACCGGAGGATTCATCCTGAACAGCACGTAATTCCTGAATCTCAAGACCGCATCGATAAGGGGTATCAGCCCGTTTGGCCCAAGCGGCCCGAGGGTTGTTTCGTGCTCAGTCGCCAGGCGCTTTAGGACAGCTGGGAAGGGATCGATCGTCACCCCCTCTGACCAGCGACGCAGCGCCTCGGAGGCTTCCGCCGGGAGCGACGCGAGGATCTCCTGGGGCATTTGCGCGGCCCCGGCATGTCCGTTCCCGGTCCGTCGTGCGTCGTACAGTTCTAGCGCCTGGCAGTTGTTCATCAGGCGGACGTCCAGGTACGCCCCGGGAGCATACCGCAAGGCGAAAAAGACATTGCAGGCGTCCTTGAAGCGTTCAGCGGTCGTTAGCCACCGGGGGACGAGTTCCGCGAACTTCGGCTGCACGGCTTTTAGCGGGACTAGCATTCTGCCTGGTACGTCTCCCGCATCAACCTCCTTCGCAGAAAAAACCCGAGCCCCCACGACCTTCACCGATCTTGCGGGCACCTTCTCGTCCGACAACTGGTACTCAGTCAAGACGTTGGGTACGTCAGTAGCTAGCGTCAAGAGGTTTAGGAGCGGGTAGACGTACCGAAGATTCCACTGGTCTTCTTCGAGGGGGCGAACGGACTCAATATCAATGTGCGCTTGTTCGTGGAGGGAGCATTCGCGTAACCCACTCGCTAATAAAGTAGCCCCAAGGGAGAACGTGATTGCCCCGTCCGGAATAGCGGCTCGTAAAGGCTGGGGAGGGGTGTAGGTGACGCGGAATTGCTCCCCTACATGGCTGTCATGGTCACCGTATTGCGTTTGTAAGCCCGTCAGGTGGAAGGCCCACGTATTAAGCCCACTGGTTGACAGCTCGCAGTGAGAAAAGTGAAAATCGTCGGCCCGGACCAGGTGCCAGCCGAGGAACGCACGCTCAACCCTGTAGCTCTCAGTATTCAGCCCGGAGGAGGAAGTTGTATAACGGGCCTGGCGGCAGCCCTTGAGGGTCACGGACTTTCCGCCTGGCGACTGGGCTACCAAACCGAGAATGACGCCGTGATTCTTCGTGCCGAATTCCGCACCGCCCCCCGCGCCAAACGTACCCAGCAGGTCTAGCCTGATTCCGTCCTCGTGCGTGTAACGGAGGGTACCCGCAACACGGCCGGCGTCATCGTCGGGAAGCCACCACACACCGCTGCTCTCGAACGGCTCGATCATGCCCGTCCCCTTCCTCGCCTACTCACGCCGCGATGGGGAAGTGCGGCTTTTCCACTGGCATCTCTGAGAGTGGCCCCGCCGCTACTATTAGAACCGGTTCGGGCCCGGGGGACCCGACGACAGGTCTCCCTACTGGGGGGAACGAAAGGGAGGCTTCACCCGGGTCCCAGCCGTAGGCGTCTAATCGCAGTCTCCCTACTGGGGGGAACGAAAGGGAGGCTTCACCGGTGCGTACCCACTGCCCTATCAATTCGCGGGCTAGGTCCGCAGTCCGGCTGGACAATTCACAGGCAATGACCAGCACCCGCACCTCGCCGGACCATTCATCGCCAAACGTGTCGGTCCAGAAGTCCAACCCGAGCCCGACACCCTCCGGCCTGTTCTGGATCACCCGGACCCCCAGTTTGCGTGATGGAGACCAGGCGCTGAAAATCGGGTCTCCGTCCCGAAAAGGGGTGCCGTTGGCGTAGGCGGTTTGCAGCCAGGGCCGTATCCAGCCCTCGCGCTGGCCCGCACGGCCCATGAGTTCGTCCCACAGTTGACGCCAGTAATCTTCGGCCGCCGCATACTGCGCAGGATCGTCAAGGAAGCCCGGGAACAAGTGTACTGCCATCATTCCTCTCCCTCAGCCGCAGGGTCGGGCACGCACGCCGATCCCGCGATCACTTCAATATCCACCCGAACTTGCCCGCGGATTCATCCGCGGAAATGACTTCATGGTCGGGGCGTTCAACCCCGGCGGGTGAATGTGTCGCACGAACTGACGCGCCTGAGCGAAAGCCTCGGCCCGCGCCCGTTTTTCCGAAGCTGTCAGCATTGCCTCCAGTTCATCGAGGCTCGCCAGAACCTCTGAGATCGTGGGGGGCGATACGCGGTTCCAAGCCACCGATTTCTCAACGCCCCCTCCTTGTGCCTCGAACCCGCCCCCTGTGAGGCGTCGGCTTGCTCGCCCTACGTGAAGACTTCGCCATGAACAAGCCCTGGCGCGGCGACCCCTTCCGGCGTCGGCGGGGCGTTCGGCCTGAGAGCCTCGCTCGCGCCTGCCCCGCCATGTTGGGGCTCACGTCATTGTCGCTCTGATAGCCCAGTTCTGCAAGTCAGTGCTGTCATGCGCCACGGAGCCTCACCCCGTGGCCCCGCCGGCCCCTCCCCCGGCATCCTTGGCGGCGCCGCCCAGCACATCTGCGTCACTTCCTCCGGCGAGCAGGGCAAAAGGGCAGGGTAAAAAAAAGGTGTCAGTCGCCCTGAATTCTGCTGGATGTCGCGACCTGCCCGGCGAAGTTCAGCGGCCAGGCGACCGTACTCGTAGGAGGCCTCCTCCGTGGTCGGCCAGAGTTTCCAGGCGGCGAGGGCGAGTTGCAGCCGCTGCATGTTGCAGTCGCGAGAGCGACTGTACTCCGCGCCATAGACCAACTCCTGAGTTTCTGACTCCAAAACACGGGCATCCGTCACGCCGCCAGCCTGGGCTGCACGGCGGGGGCCGACTCGTCGAACACCATCTTCAGCAGGCGGCGATACTCGTTCTCCATCGCCGTGTGCTTGCCGGGCTGCACCTTGGTTACGGCACGCACGGTCATTTCCGAGGTCCCCATCTCGACGATGCCGTGGATTTCGGTAGGGGCCAGCACCTCGGCGTACTTCTCCTTCAAGCCGCCGGCCCGCTTCGGTCATGCGGCGGAAGGTCGCCTCCAGGTCGGCACCGGTAGGGACCTTGACATCGACAACGGCGTTGATGAACCCCTTCGAGAAGTTGATCACCCCCTTGATCTGACCGTTGGGGATGATGTAGAGCTTGCCCCGGCCGTCGCGGACATGGGTCACGCGGATGCTAACCGCCTCGACCACTCCAATCGCATCGCCAATCTGCACGTAGTCGCCGACCAGGTACTGCGTCTCGAACAGGATGAAGAAGCCGGAAACAACATCGGTGACCAGGCTTTGGGCGCCGAGGCCGACGCCCAGGCCGAGGATGCCGGCCCCGGCCAGGATCGGCATCACGTACTTTTCGAGTCCCAGGGCTTGCAGCATGAGCAGGCCCGCGCCGAAGTAGAGGACGTACTGGCAGGTGGAGTGCAGCAGCGGGACCAGCGTCCGCCCCTTCTGGTTGCTGGCCGACCCGCCCTTGTGCAATCCGAAGGCCTCGAAGATGAGGACCTGGGCCAGTTCGATGATGACGCGTGTGACAAAGAAGATGGCGATGCACGCCACGATGGGCGGGCCGTACCCGCCCTCGATCCGGGCGGCGCGGAACACGTCAACGATCAGGGCCGCGGCCTCGACATAGACGGCGGCCTCGAAGCAACGCTCGCCGAACGGCAACAGCGGCTTGACACGCCCCCAGTAGCTCTTGAATTTGCCCTTCGCCAGGTACTGATCGCCGACGTGGGCACAGACGCGGGACAGGGCGCGGCCGGCCAGCGTTAGCAGGCGGGCCCCCACGATGATGGCGATCAGGTACAGCACGAAGTCGATGATGTGATCGGCCAGGCGGACCAGGCCGACGACGTGCCCGGCTCCCCAAAGGGCGACCAGGCAGACGGCCACGCTGGCGAATCGCTGCAACAGATTGAACCAGCTTCGCACGGCGTCCGGCTTGACCGATTCGCCCAGGCGCCCGGCGGCCAGTGGCTCCAGCCAGCCCCGCAGCCGGCGGACCAGGCGGGTGCCGATCCAGGCGGCGACCGCCAGGCCGGCCAGGACGGCGGCGTGCAGGCCCAGGGCGATCCAGTGCTCGGCCGTGATGCCGCTATAGATCGCGGTCGAAATCCTCACGCACATCGCGGCCCAGGAAGTGATAGCCCAGGCCGGCGGCGGTCAGGACCAGGACGCCGAGCCAGGTCAGCCAGCCGATCAGGCGGCGCGACTGCTGGGCCGCGGCCTGGCCGACGCCGTCCAGCCAGCGCTGCCCCGTCCACTGCGCCAGCCGTTCGCCGCCGGCGGCCAGCAGACGCCGGACCACGAGCGACACCAGGAGCATGACCACGATGATGCCGTAGGTCGTGGTCAGGTTGGCGATGAAGCGATGGTCGGTAAGGAATTCGCGGGCGCGATCGAGGTACAGGTGCATGACGCCCTCCGTGGCGTGCGTGGGGTGGCCGGCGACGCGCCGCGACCGGCGCGAGGCCCCTACGGTAATGGGAGGCCGTCAGGCTGTCAATCGCGATGGCCGCAGGCAGAAGCACGCCGTGGAGCGATGATGCAGTCGGGCGGACACATCTGGGGATGGCCTCCTCGGCGATCATTCGGTCATTGTTTATCGGAATGGCCCTGTTTCGATTCCCCTGCGCCCCTCCCGCACACATGCGAATTATGGTCATCCTGGCACTTTTTGGGGAGACATGCAGTCGCAAGCCATTATTTAGCAATGATTTGTGATCGCCGATCCAGGTTGACCATAATTCGCCGCGAATTATGGTCAACCTGGGCGCGGCGGAAGGAACTTGGCCAAGTTTCGGGTGTCCGAGTGGCACGCCCTGAGGTACTCCGAAGGGCGTGCTTGACGATCAGCACGCCCTTCGGAGTACCCTCAGGGCGTGCCACCCAACAGCGGACATCGGCTTCATTGACCAGGTTATACCTGCGCGGACCCTAACGCCCAGTCAGAAGCTCCAGCATCGCTTCGCCCATCGCCTTGCCGATGCGATTGAACCAGATGGCACTGCCGAGGTAATGGTAAGCGAAATCGCCGCCGACCAGCTTCCATTGCTCCGCGTTTTCTCGCCATTTCGGATACAGCTCTTCGGCGGTCTTGTCCACCAGCACGTCGGTGCGGATCGCCTTGACGTTGCCCTTGAACTCCGGCACGTCGTTCATCGCGAGCTGCGCCTTCTGGACCGTGAGCATGGCGCCGCTCGCGGGCTTCGATCCGTTCTGGCCCATGACGCCGATCACGAAGGGAAGCTTCGGCTTTTTCAGGTCCTTGCGCACGTCGTTGATGAAGTGCTTCATGTTCGATGCGTACTCGTCCTGCGCTCCGTACATGTCGTTCCAGCCCTGGAACCAGACGAAGCCGGCCACCTCCAGCTTCTTCTCGCCCTTGAGGGCGGGGAACAGGGTGGCGTAGTTGTCCATCACGTCCTTCACTTCCGCCATCATGGCGCGGTACGACGTGCCATACCCCTTCTTGATGTCGTCCATCGTCGGCGGCGGGTCGTTCTTCTTGTTCTTGTCGTTGTTCTTCTTGACGTTGGCCTGCGCCTGGTCGAGTTCCTTTTGCAGCACCTCCGCGGCGGGATAGCCGGCCGAGGGGGAGCGGAAGAGCTTGAACAGCGAGTGCCCGCCCCAGGCCGCCTTGATCAGGATGACCGGTTCCTTGAAGTGATCGCCCATCACGGTGCCGAATTCCAGCTCGACGCCGGTGCGGCCAGGGGAGCCGTAGCCGACGGTGAGCGGACCCTTGCGATCGAGGAACTTGATGAACACGTCATCGCGCACGATCCACTTGTCGTCCTTGCGGAGATGGGCGAAGAGGTCCCTGGTTTTGGCGTCCGTGGCCTGGTGATCGAGCAGGGTGTTGGGCGCTTTCCCTTCCATATTCGATTGTCCGGCGAGAATGAACACCTTCACGGTCCTGGGAGGTTCCGCTGCGTGGATGGCGGGGAGGGCGGTTGCCAAAAGCAGAGCTGCCAGCAGGCTGCGCGGTCCCAACATTGCGGTGTCTCCAGGCCATCTGTCAGGTTACCTAGTGGTGTTTTTCGGCATGAACACGGCTCCCGGCAACCCAAAGACGCTGGCCACCGTGTGCATTTGTTGGACGGTGAAGCGACGCTTCCCGGTCGCCAAATCACTCACCGTGGCTTTGGCAAGGCCGGTTTGCCGCGCCAGGTCCGCTTGCGACATATTCCGCTCCTCCAGCATGTGGGCCAGCAACTCGTGGGGTGGGAGCGGCGTCACCGCGTGATGATCCTGTTCGTATACGATCACCAGATCGGAGAGCGCGTCCAGATAAATCAGGCCGCCATCGTCCAGATCCTCACGGAGCAAGGCATCGACCGCGGCCTGGGCTGCATCCAGTTCCAGTTCATTCCTGATGCTTCTGAGCGGGTGCCGCTTTACTAAGGCAAAGTACGTATCAGGGATGGCAGTCGAGCGTCTGGGTGTTTTCATTCGAATCACGATCCCGGCCTCCGTCTTGAGGGTCGATTCTATCTGCGGGTCACCCCTGCGGGCCTGGCGCGTTTGGGCGGCGGCTGGTAGCACCCGCATTGCTTGGGCCAGTCCTCGCGGTCGTATTCGGCATGTGTCATCACGCGCAACACATACACTTTGTGGCTTGTGCAGAGAACTGCGCGCGATCAGGCGGTACTTGTTGCCTCCCACGTTCAGGACCGTGCAGTTCCCCACCAGATCGGCCGACGGGAAAGTTCTTCGGAGGTCGCTAAAGTTGCTCCATTCCGCCGCCGACGTTTGGGTAAACCAGGCCCGCAGCGGCACTTCGGCAAGCGGGTGGCGCCCCCAAAATTCACGCAACCGCTTGAGCGACACCACCCACATAGCGAACCTCGTCGATAACCTCACACAAGCATGTTCGATTTTTGCGAGCGCGTCAAGCTCAAGGTTCGACAATTGGGAGCGCAGTCCGATTAGACGAGCGGCAGTAGATAACAACCCTCACGGGGTATCCCTGGGTAGTGCAGCTCCGGCCGTTCGCTTCAACGAGAAATGAGCCTCGTGCAGCGTCGCAGGCGGTCTCGGCGAGCAGAGCGTCTATCGGGCCGCTCGGCGGCTCACGCCAGCAGTTCCGGCCGCACCTTCCCCTCGCCGGCGATCGGCAAAGGACGGCCCTGGCGGTCGCGTAACGTCGTGGCGGGGTCAATCCCGAGCAGGTGGTACGTGGTCGCCAGCACGTCCTTGGGCGACAGCGGCGTTTCGGTCACGTCCCCGGCGATGCGGTCGGTCTTGCCGACGACCCGGCCCGCGGCGAAGCCACCGCCGGCGAAGAGGGCCGAGTAGGCGCGGGACCAGTGATCGCGGCCGGCGCCTTTCACGTTGGCCAGCTGCGGCGTCCGGCCGTGCTCGCTCAGGCACAGGACCGCCGTTTCACCCAGCAGTCCGCGTGCTTCCAGATCGCGAATCAGGCCCGAATAGGCCCGGTCGAAGGCGGGGCACAGCTCGTTCTTCATCCGCGGGTAATGCTGATAATGCGTATCCCAGGCGCTGTCCGCCAGGCCGTATTCGTCCCAGAAGACGCTGACGAAGCGACCGCCCGCCTCGATCAGTCGCCGAGCGATCAAGGCCCCCTGGCCGAAGAGCGTCATGCCATAACTCTCCCGCACCGCCATCGGCTCGCGACGAATGTCCAGCGCTTCGCGCAGCCGCGGCGAGGTGAGCAACGAGTACGCCATGCCCTGGTAGCGCTCGAAGCTGCGGATTTCCTCGCCGCCCTCATGCTGGCGACGGGCGTGGTCCAGTTGCTCCGACAGAGAGCGGCGGCGGTCGAGACGGTCCAGCGTCAGCGCAGCCCCTGGTGTCCCCGCGGAGGAGACCTCGAAGCGGCAGTCCGGCTTGATGCCGCCGTAGGGATCGCGGAACTCCTGCACGACGCCCCGGTTCACTTGAACGAACGGCTTCGTGCCCTCGCCCTGGAACTCGGCCCAGATGGGATCGTAGGCCGAGCCGAGGAAGCCGCCATAGGGGCCGGCGCGGTGCGGCTGGTTGCCGCGGCGCGTGCTGAAGGCAAACGGCAAGGCGAGGTTGGTCGGGACCTCGCGGACCCGGCCATGGCGCCGCCGCTCATCGAGGTGGTCCACAACCGAGCCGAGGAACGGCCAGTGCCCGGGGTCGCGCGGGGAGAGTTCGAGACTGCCGCGCGGGTCCGGCAAACCGCTGGTGGCATAGGCCACACCGTGGACCGGGTACGGATGCGTCATGGAGCGGACGATGGTGGTGCGATCGATGATCCGGGCGGTCTGGGGCAGCAGCTCGCCGATGCGGAGGCCGGGGATCGCCGTGGGGATCGAGCCCAGTTCGCCGCGAATGCCCACGGGCGTGCAGGTTTGACGTCGAAAGTTTCCAGTTGGCTGGGCGAGCCGTACAGGTACAGAAGGATGCAGGCCTTGGCCCGCCCCGCGCCTGGCGAGCTGGCCTTCGGCGGGCGCGACTCCTGGCGCGCAGCCAATCGCCCAGCCCCAGACCCAGGACGCTGAGCGTGCCGGCCTGCACGAATTCCCGCCGGGCCAGGCCGTCGCACAGCGCTCGTCGCGAGCCGAGAATCCTGAGCATGAAGCGATCTCCGGACGACGAAATCGAAGCGGGCGGGCCAGCCAGGTGCCTGGATGGTCGCGCGCCCCTGGCCGCGGGTCAACACCGGAAGGGGGGACACGGGCCAGAAGTCGCCCTATTCTCCGAACAGCCAGTGCCGTTTCAGCCGCGGGCCATAGGTCAGCCCGAACTCGTGCAGGGCGATCTCCGTGATCGCCGCGACGGCCTCTTCGGGCGAGTCGGTCACCTGGATACGCTCGACATCGATAGCATCGATCGTCCTTTCAGCGAGCAGCCGATCGCGGCAGAAGTCGAGCAGCGGCTTCCAGTAGTCCCGGCCCATTAACACCAGCGGGAAGTGCTTGATCTTCTGCGTTTGGATGAGCGTGGCGGTCTCGAACAGCTCGTCGAGGGTGCCGAAGCCGCCCGGCATGGCAATGAAGGCATAGGAATACTTGACCAGCATGATCTTGCGGATGGCGAAGTGGCGGAAGGTGATCCAGCGGTCGAGGTAGGGATTCGGCTGCTGCTCGTGGGCCAGCTGGATGTTGCAGCCGACCGAGTAGCCGCCGGCGTCCTTGGCACCGCGGTTGGCCGCTTCCATGATGCCGGGCCCGCCGCCGGTCATGACCGTGAAGCCGGCCCGCGCCAGGCGAGCGCCGACCTCCCGTGCCGTTCGGTAGTGCGGCTGATCCGCCGTGAACCGGGCGGACCCGAACACGGTCACGCAGGGGCCGACGAAGTGCAGGGCCCGGAAGCCGCGTAGCAGCTCCCAGAAGATGCGAACCGCACGCATCAACTCGAATCCGCGCGGCTGGGGGCCCCGGAGGAAACGCTCCACCTCCGGCGGCGGCGGACCCTTGCCCCAGTGCTCGTGCGACCGGGCCGGCTCCACCGGCAACCGCGCCGCGCCGTTGCCGGGTTGCGACTCGCCTTCCATCGCTTCACTCCGTCACGTGAGAGTCTGTTCCGAAAGCCCCTGGCCCCGGTGCTCCGGGGAGAGGGGTTGGGGGTGAGGGGGCTGATTTCTCCGAGAGAGAACCCCTCACCCCCTACCCCTCTCCCCGGAGTACCGGGGCGAGGGGAGCTGAGGGCGGGCCGCTCTGACTCAGCGCACCACTGTCGGGTAGAGGCGGGCCCCAAGCAGCACGATCAATCCGGTGGCCGCCAGCAGGACGGCGAAGTCGAGCCCGATCCCGTAGACGCTTTCGCCACCGGCCACCATCAGTGCCCGCAGCGCATCGACCTCGTAGGTCAGCGGATTGGCCCGGGCCAGCACCTGGAGCCAGCCGGGCATCAGCTCCACGGGGTAAATGGCGTTGCTGGCGAAGAACAGCGGCATGGTCATCACCTGGCCGATACCCATGAACCGCTCCCGCGTCTTGACCAGGCAGGCGATGACCAGCGAGAAGGTGCTGAAGAAGGCCGCCCCCAGGACCACCGCCACGGCAACGCCCAGGAGGTCCAGGGGATTCCAGCGCAGCTCCACCCCCAGGACCAGGGCCAGCACGTAGATGATGACCGCCTGCGACAATCCCCGCACCCCGGCCGACAACGCCTTGCCCAGCACCAGGGCGGTCCGCGGCGTCGGGCTGGCCAGGAACTTGTGGACGATGCCCAGGTCGCGCTCCCAGATGATGGCGATGCCGTAGAAGATGGCGATGAACAGCACGCTCTGGGCCAGGATGCCGGGCGCCATGAAGTTGAGGTAGGGCAGGTCGCCGGTCGGAATGGTGTGGGTGCGAGTAAAGACCTGGCCGAACACCAGCAGCCACAGCGCGGGCTGAACAGCCCGGGTGATCAGCTCGGTGGGATCGTGGCGCAGCTTGCGCAGCTCCAGCTCCGCGATCACCAGGGTTTTAGCCGCGAAGCCGGCCAGGGCGGCCGGGACAGCGCCGCCGGCCGGCGCCAGCTCAGCCGAGACGCTGGGCGTTTCGCCGGTCCCTTGCAGTTTCACGATAAGACGCTCCTGTTTCGAGGCTGTCCCCTGAGAAATGGATGAACACGTCGTCGAGGGTGGCGCCGGGTCGCCCCAGGCTGATCTTCAGATCCGCCGGCGTGCCGAGAAGCCGCCATTTTCCCCCGGTGCATGATCGCCAGCCGGTCGCACCAGGCGTCGGCCTCCTCCATCAGATGAGTGGTGAAAAAGATTGTAGTGCCGTGTTGTTTGCGGAGCAGCGCGACGCGCTCCCAGACCGCCTGCCGGGCCAGGGGGTCCAGGCCGGTGGTCGGCTCGTCGAGGAAAAGGACGCGCGGCCGGTGCAGCATCGACTGCGCGATCTCCAGCCGCCGGATCATGCCGCCCGAGTACTCGCGCACCAGCCGGTCCCGGCTGTCGAGCAGCCCCATGAAGGCCAGCGCGTCGTCGATCCGGGGCTGGCGGTCGCGGCGCGGGACGTCGTACAACTTGGCGAAAATGAGGAGGTTCTCGTAGCCGGTCAACGAGCCGTCGGCGGAAAGAAGCTGAGGCACGTAGCCGATGGCTCGGCGCACCTCGGCGGCGCGGGCGACGATGTCGAAGCCGGCCACCCGCGCTGTCCCGGCCGTGGGAGGCAGCAGCGTGGTCAGCATCTTGATGGTCGTGGTCTTGCCGGCGCCGTTCGGGCCGAGCAGGCCGAACGCTTCGCCGTCCTGGACGGCGAGGGTCAGCGCGTCCACGGCAGTACGCGTGCCGAAGCGAAGGGTAAGGTCTTGCGTTTCGATAACGGCCATCCGGGTACTTTCGCTACAACTCGGGTGTCCGGGCCGGCAAGGGACAGGGACTGAGACCCACACCGCGCGACCGCCGTGCTCCTCGCCGGACGTTTTATAGGGGGAAGGCTGAACAGTGTCTCGTCTTGTAATCGGGCAACACGCCCCATGACCGGCTGAAACAGATGCATTTCCTCCTTGCCGAAAAGCGTGTCGGCACCCCTTGCATCTTGGCTACTGTGTGTCATGGGGCACTGGACCGACGCGGGGATGCCTGAATCGCTGGCGACGGCGAACATGCTGGTGGAGGAGAGTCCACCGGTGTATTGAGAAGGGACGCAAGCGGTGATACAATGCCGTCGGGGGCAATGAAGACCCGCGCCCTCATGCTTTCCTTCAGTCAAGCGAGCGCGGGATTACGTTTCACATGAACTGCCGATGAACACAGATGCCTCATCAAAGACGCTCGGCGCAGCCATTGATGGCCTTATTACCGCCCTTGATGGCCTCGACTCAACAGACCAACTAACCGCTATCCGTGCTGCATGCGAGCACCTGGGCGTGCCCCTGGGTTCAAACCCTCAACAAACCGCTTCCGCCCCGACTGTTGCAGGGTCGCCGCCACAGGCAAGCGGTCCCTCTCAAGCGACCTTCAGCACAGACATCCGGGCCTTGAAGGCACAAAAAGACCCAACCACGGCGACTGAGATGGCTTGCCTAGTGGCTTATTACCTCAAGGATCTAGCCCCGCCTGAGGAAAGGAAGGACACGGTCACGGCCTCGGATCTCGACAAGTATTTCCGACAGGCCAGTTTCCGACTGCCCAAGGCGAAGGATCAATTACCATTCAATGTAAAGAACGCTGGCTACTTTGAGTCAGCTGGTTCGGGGGCATTCCGCCTCAACGCCGTCGGCTACAACCTCGTCGCGCACTCGCTTCCTCGCGCTGACAAACGGCAGAGCGATGGACCCGGTCCTGCAAAAAGGGGTAAGTCGAAGCGCAAGGGCGGACAAGCAGTTCAAAATGGCATGCGAAAGTAGCCGGAGCTGCCCAATGCTCGACGTTGTCCGCAGGCTCCAGGAACAGCTGCAGCAACTTGACGGACGTTTGGCGCAGGTGAGGACCATTCAGGTTAAGGCGGATTCGATCCGGAATGCAGCTCGGGAACTTGTGGATTGCTATTTTCGCGATATCCGACACCGAATTCAGACCATTAACCTACCGGCGGAGGTGCTCACGCTTTGTGATTCCGACATGCAGAACCTACTAACCGCCACCCATCACAGCACCACTGTGAAGGTATACAGGCAGCTTACCCGCTCCGTACGCGGCGCACTTCAAGACGTCGAAAGTGCCGCAGTTCTTCACCAGCACCAGCCGGAGTTGTTACAAGGAAGCATCGATGAGACAGATAGAAAGATCATCGAGACGTTGAAACGCCTGGTCCCGTCTGCCGCGCTCTCGTACGAACAGGCCATGCTAGACCTGCGCTCCGATGCACGAGTATCTTGGCGTGGGCCAGCAGCGGATTTGCGCGAAACGCTTCGCGAGTGCTTGGACCACCTCGCACCCGACGCCGCCGTCACAGGACAGCCCGGGTTCAGTCTAGAGCCAAAGACAAGTGGCCCGACCATGAAGCAAAAGGTCCGTTTCATCCTCAAGACGAGAGGCATGTCCAAGGCCGGAACTGAGCCTTTGGAGTCCGCAGCTCAAGGCGTCGAGGAAGCGGTCGGTTCGTTTGTGCGATCAGTATATACGCGCTCAAGTGTGTCCACGCATACACCTACGGACAAACGAGAGGTATTGCGCGTACGGGATTGGGTACGGGTGGCACTTTGCGAGTTACTTGAAATTCAGTGACAAGCAACCCGTCTGGACGATGACAAGACGGAAGAGCACCTTACAGGCACTCCGAGAGGATGCTCCAGATCCAGCATGGTCCCCGCCTGCCACGCGAGAATCTCCATCTCCTCCGGCGTCCACGGGCTATCATCGTACTCCTCGGTGGCCAATCGGTCGTATTCGTCCGCGCGGAGCAAGACGAAGGTTTCCCGCGTCAAGGGGTTCACGACGCGCGGGGGGATCTGCTCCTCGTGCTCAAGGGCCTGCGCTTGCTGTTCGGTGAGTTCGATCATGGTTTTCTCCGTGCCAACCATTCTACGCCGTCGAGCCAGCTACCACTACACCGCCCGCTCCGCCTTCATCTCCTCCCACTGCTCCGGCGTGAACAGCACCTCGCGGGCGTTGCTGCCGTTGTAGCCGCCGACGATGCCGTCGTCGGCCATGAAGTCGATCAGGCGGGCGGCCCGGCCGTAGCCGATCCCCAGCACGCGCTGCAACAGCGACACGCTGCCACGCCCCTCGCGGACCACCACGTCGATCGCCGATTCGTACAGTTCGTCGTCGCGTAGCCGGATGGCCTCCATCGGCCCGCCCTCGCCGTCGCCACCGACTTGCAAGCGGATCAGCTCCTCGGCGTAGCAAGGATCGCCGTCCAGCGTTTCAACCACCTGCTGGATTTCCTTGTCGTCCAGGTAGGTCCCCTGCGCCCGGACCAGGTTGCTGGTGCCCGGCTGCAACAGGAGCATGTCGCCCTTGCCGAGGAGCTTGTCGGCGCCCATCTCGTCGAGGACCACGCGGCTGTCGGAACGGCTGGTGACCTGGAAGCAGATGCGCGCCGGCAGGTTCGACTTGATGAGGCCGGTGATCACGTCCACCGTTGGCTGCTGCGTCGCCACCACCAGGTGAATGCCGGCGGCCCGCGATTTCTGGGCCAGGCGGATGATGTGCCCCTCGACCTCCTTTTTCAGGACAAGCATCAGGTCGGCCAGCTCGTCGATGAAGATGACGATGTAGGGCATGTGCTCCGGAATGCGGCGCGGTCCTCCTCGCTTTCGGCCTGGAGCCGCCGCAGCACCTCGTCCCGAGATAGCTCGTTGTAAGCTGGCCACGTTGCGGACGCGGGCCCGGCTGAGCAGCTCGTAGCGCTCTTCCATCTTGTCCACGGCCCACGACAGGATGGCCTCGGCCTTCTTCATGTCGGTGACGATGGGGTGCATCAGGTGGGGCAGGCGGGCGTAATCGCTCAATTCGACCTGTTTGGGATCGATCATGATCATCTTGACCTCGTCGGGCCGGCGGGTCATGAGCATGCTCAGGATGATCGAGTTGAGGCAGACCGACTTGCCGGTGCCGGTGCGGCCGGCGATCAACAGGTGCGGCATGTCGGCCAGGTCGTGCACCATCGGCCGGCCCTCCGTGTCCTTGCCCAGGAACAGCGGGATGCGCATCTGCGCCGCCTTCTTGGCGGCGCTGGCCAGGACTTCCTTGAGGCGCACGATGGCCCGGTGCTCGTTGGGCACCTCGATGCCGACGGTGTTTTTGCCGGGGATCGGCGCCACGATGCGGACGCTGGGCACCTTGAGGTTCAGCGCCAGGTCGTCGCCCAGGCCAGTGATCTTGTTCACGCGCAGGCCGGTTTCCAGGGCGACTTCGTACTGCGTGATGACCGGCCCGGTGTTGATCCCCACCACGCGGACGTTGAAGCCGAAGTCCTTGAACGTCTTCTCCAACAGGGCGGCCGTGCTGCGCAGGTGCTGGTCGTGCCGGTCGTGCGGGAACGGGGCGGGGTCTTCCAGGAGGGTCAGGGGGGGCAATTCGTAGTCGGCGAAGCGATCTGCCTCCGACTGGCGCGGCGGTCCGCTGCGCAGCACGAAATCCGGGTCAGACGGCAGGGCCGTCTGGTCGTGGTGATGAATGGGGATGGCCGGCTCGCCCGTTGTTGTCGCGGGGAGGGTGGCAGCGGGAGTCGCCTCGGCCCGGGCCCGGGGGCGCGTCGGCGCAACGGCAGGGTCAGGGGCAGACCCAGTCCCCCGCAGATTGCGGAGGACACGACGCAGGGCGGCCAGGAAGCCGCGCACTCGGCGCCAGGCGAACCGCAGCAGCGGCACCACGGCAAAGTCGAGACCGAACAGCAAGCCCAGAAAGGTGGCTTCGGCCAGGGCCAGGATCTGGAATAAGGGTGCCAGGCGTTCGCGGAGCAGCAGGGCCAGCCAGGCGCCCAGGTTGCCGCCGCGCTGGGGCAGCGGAAACTCGGGCCAGTCAGCGCCGAACAGCTCCGCCGCAACGGCCGCCGCCGGCAGCAGCAACAGCCAACCAACGAAGCGCACCGCCCAGTGCAGCCAGGTCCGCCGCCGGAACAGCAGCACCACAAGCACAAACCAGCTGGCCAACAGGAGGTAGACAGCCAGGCCCAGCGCGTCGTACAGAGACTGGGCCAGCCAGGCGCCCGGCGGGCCGAGAAGGTTGCTCGGCTCCGGCCGCGGATGCACGGGACCGGTGGCCGGATTTTCGTGGCCCAGGACACAGAGGGCGACCAGCAGGCCTACACCCAGCAGAATGAAACCAGCGAGATCGAGACGAAAACGGCGGTCGGTCATGGTGGCATTCCCGGTGCGAATCAATAGTTGCCCGTAGTCGCATCGGCGCGGCGGGTGATCGCACTTGAGAAAGGTTTAGCCGCCGCCCTGCGGGCGGCTCGGAACGGGAAGGGTTGTATCAATGCTGCACGTTGCGCTGTGGGAGCCGGAGATTCCGCCGAACACCGGCAACATCGCCCGTCTGTGCGCCGCCACCGGAGCGACGCTGCACCTCATCGGCCGGCTCGGCTTCCACCTGGACGACCGGGCCGTGCGCCGCGCCGGGCTCGATTACTGGCCGCACGTCCTGGTTCGCCGCCACACCACCTTTGCCGAATATGAGGCCCAGCTCGCGGGCGTCCGGCTTTTCTGCTTCAGCGCCCGGGCCACGCGGCCCTACACCGCAGTGGGCTACCGAGAGGGCGATCATCTCCTCTTTGGCGGCGAAACCGCCGGGTTGCCGCCCGACATCCTCGAGCGCTACGCCGCACAGACGCTGACCATTCCGATGCCGGCCGGCAAGGTGCGGAGCCTCAATCTGGCGACCGCGGTGGGCATCGCCCTGTACGAAGGGTTGCGGCAGCAGGCGGCGTGGTGAGGTTTCTGTGTGCGCAGCATGCGCAGTGCAATCCATTTTTGGGGTGTCCGGCAAGTAGCATCTGCGCGTGTGTCGGGCGCAGTGCAATCCATTTCGAGTCCACCCTTGCAACCGAACCACACTCCCGGTCTCGTCCAGATGCCTCCCCGGAAACCGTGCATTCCAGGCAGTCTGCGACCGATATAGAAGGGCGGGGCGGCCCGGCATGGCCTTCCCTAACTTTCCTGCCTCGCCCTGGCCTACCCTCCCCGCCGCATGGACACCGTTGCGTCGCTGCCAACCCTGGACGATCTGCGCCGCCACGTCCACCAGGCCCTGTGCGCCCGCGACCTGCTCGACCCGGAGCAGGCCCCGCTCTATGAAGGGCGAGTCCTCCGCCGTGGCCGGCCGTGCGGCTTGTTCTTCCACGTCCAGGGCCCGCGAATGCTCAAGAGCTATGCCCTCTGGGCCGGTGAAGAGAACCGCATCTTTTTCTACGATTCGGCCGGCGAACGCTACGCCGAGCTGCACCTCTCTGACGGCCCCGACCCGCTCAAGCTGGCCGCCTGAAGAAATGAGCTGAGCCGCGCACGCAGCGGAGCGGAGTAAGCGGCGGTTCATCACGCCGCTTACTCCGCTCGAAGACTCGCTGCGTGCGCGGCTCGGACCAGATACAATGAGTTGATGAGCAACACATTTGATGAACTCCGGGCCGCCGCCGCGAAACAGAACGTGGGCGGCTACGGCCGCCACGTTTTCCTCTGCACCGGCCCCTCGTGCTGCACACCGGAAACCGGCCTGGCCGCGTGGGAAGCGCTGAAGAAGGAATTGAAGGACCGCGGCCTGACGCAAGTGACCTACCGCAGCAAAGTCGGCTGCCTGCGCATCTGCTGCCACGGGCCGACGATGGTCGTCTACCCCGAGGGGACGTGGTATCACGGCATGACGCCGGAACGCATCCCGCGCTTCGTGCAGGAGCACCTGATCGAAGGACGGCCGGTCGCGGAGTGGGTGTTTGCCAACAACCCGATTGGCGTCAATCCTTCGCAAACTCATCCGTGAGAAACTTGTACGCCTCGTCCCAGGCATCGGTGGCCTTGTTGAAGTCCACGTCCATCGGCTTGGCCGTTGCCGCCGGCTCCATCTCCTTCGGCAAATTCGCCTTGACATTCGGGTTGAGTGGAATCTGATGGCTGGCCGACTCCGCCAGTCGGGCCTCGACTTCCGCGCTCAAGAGGTAATCGACCAGCTGCCGGGCCCCCTGGGGATTGGGCGACCCCTTGAGGATACAAAGCGTATTGGGGATGAAGAGTGTCCCCATCTTGTCGGTCTTCGGCCGGTCGCCATCGGGGAAGATCATGGCGACCGGATTGCGGGCGTCCAGTTCCTCCATCGTATCGTCGGTATCGGTGATGCCGACGACCACCTTCTGCCCGTCCGGAGTGCGTCCCTGGCCAACCCATTCGGCCACCTGCTTGTTGCCGGGCGCAATATGGACCCCGTTGGCCTTGAGGCCGCGGTAGTATTCCTTTGCCTTGTCGCTGCCGAGGACGGCGAAAAGGCAGGCGCCCTGCGTCGCCGACGTGCCGAAGATCGGTTTGGCCATGACCACGCGCCCCTTCCAGCGCGGGTCGGTCAAGTCGAGCAGGCTTTTTGGCCGGTCCTGCTCCTTGACCAGCGCGGTGTTGACGATCAGCACCCGGGCGCGGGCGGCGAAGGCGTACCAGCTATGATCGTTGGCCTTGAAGCGAAACGGATACGGCATCCCGGACGGGCTGTCGTACGGCTCTAGCATCCCCAGCCGTTGGAGGCGGATGGTGTTCAGCGGTTCGTTATTCCAGAACACATCGCAGCGTGGACGATCCTTCTCCTGGACCAGCCCGGTATAGAGGCTAACCGACTTGTCCTTCTCGGTGTCGAACTGGGTGTCCACCTGGAAGCCGGTCCGCTTCTTGAAGTCCGCAAGCGACGTCTCGGCGAACTCTTGATCTTCGGCGCAGTAGAGGGTGACGCGCTCCGTCCCACCGCCCCCGCAGCCGGCCGGCGACACCAGCACTGTGGCCAGCATGACGAGCAGGGTCACACCCGGGATCAGGATGAGCCAGAAACGACCGCCTTGATGGGATTCCACGAAGTTACCTCCTGATAGAATGGTGCGCAGTCATTCTTCCGAAGCTGAGGCACGGGGTCAAGGACACAGAGTATGATCCCGGATGGCACCGCCCATGATCCGGAGGTGGTCTGATGGCACGCGCGACGTGGAGTGCAGTCGTCTGCGGTCTGGGGACTGCTCTGCTTGGCAGCGGCTGTGGCCAAACGCAGACGACGCAGTTCGCATCGGATACGCAGACGACCCAGGCAACGGCGCGCGACGGTACGCCGGCCAAACGGTTGGCCCGGGTCCGACAACTGGCAGTCGCGGGGCCGGATGCCGAGGGAGCACCCGAAGCATTGGTCGAAGCCCTCCAACCGGACGAGGATCTCTCGGTTAGGAAAGTTGCCGCCGTGGGTTTGCTCTCCTTCGGTGACAAGGCGATCGAGCCCCTGCGCAAGAAGCGCAATCAGCCACCACTACCAGATGTGCCATCGAAGGCTCCGAACCCCAAAAAGGCACCGGAGGACTTGCTGGACTGGACTGATCTTATTGTCTACCACGATCCGTACTTCGCTGATGGGCTGTTCCCTGCCTGTCTGGAGTTGACGCATGACGCGGACCCGGCGATTCGTGTCGTCAGCGTGCGAGCCATTGCCACGAAGATGGGTAGGTATTCATCGCAACTTGAGACGATCCGTGCGGCCGCGAAGAACCCGGGTGATGACCTCCACACCGGGGCCAAGGAGTTCCTTCAGCAGCGAGAGGTATTGCTCAGTGCGGTCCGGAAGCTGACGGAGGATGCTGACGACAAGGTCCGCGTAGCGGCCAAAGACGCCCTCAAACACCTGGGTGAGTGATTACCGCGGTCAATTGCGACACTGCGGCCGCTTCCCTAAGATGACTACAGCAGCTCGTGCGTCGTCGAAAGAGGAGTCGTTCGGTATGCGACACGTCCTGTCGGCGCTGGTGCAGAATCAGCCCGGAGTCCTCGCCCACATCTCCGGCATGCTCGCCTCGCGCGGCTTCAACATCGATAGCCTCGCGGTCGGCGAGACGGAGAAGCCGGAGCTGTCGCGCATCACCTGCGTCGTTCACGGTGACGATGCCGAGCTGGACCAGGTCCGCAAGCAGCTCGGCAAGATCATAACCGTCGTCAAAGTCATCGACATCAGCAGCGAGGACTACGTCGAGCGCGACTTGATGCTGCTGAAAGTGAACGCGAACAGCCAGCAGCGCACCGAGATCGCCCTCTTGATGGAAATGTTTCGCGGTCGGGTCGTGGACATTGGCCCGACGACGATGATGCTGGAGATTTCTGGGCAGGAACAGAAGATCGAGG
This sequence comes from uncultured Planctomycetota bacterium, assembly GCA_963827935.1. Taxonomy (GTDB): domain Bacteria; phylum Planctomycetota; class Planctomycetia; order Gemmatales; family Gemmataceae; genus DATFNV01. The sequence continues at coordinate 528,608 of CAWHCN010000017.1, forward strand.
CGTTCATCGAGCTGATGCGGCCCTACGGCATCGTGGAGCTGGCCCGGACCGGCCGCATCGCCCTGGTTCGCGGCACGCCGGGTCATGGAGATGTGCTATGAGACGCAGCCTGACGCCGTATGTGTCCTCGTCGGGGCAGCGGCCTGTGGACCTGGCCGGGGCCCATAGGGTGGCCGAAGAACGGTCGGCCCATGAATTGCCGTCCGCGACCTGGGCGGTGCCGCCGCCGCTGACCGCGTTGCTCGAGGGCCTCAAGCCGGGCCAGCGGATCAAGATCACGCAGACGGTGCGCGTCGGCCGGAAGACGTGGCCCGCCGTCGTCACCGGCACCTTCCGTGCCCTGAACTACCTCGCCACCGGTCTGGCTACCGATCGCGTTCCGGAGGACGACATCGTCGTCATCGCCGTGCACTTCACCAAGGATAATGGCGAGTTGTCGAGTATCACAATGGATGAACATACCCAGGTCGAAATCGTTTAGCCGCCGCCCAGCGGGCAGCGCGCTCTCGAGGGCGCGCTGCCCGCTGGGCGGCGGCTAAACATTGGAATCCCCATGTCCACCGATCGCCAAACCCTGTTCGTCCATCGCGATCACCGGCGTGATTTTGCCGACAACTTCTACGTCTACGCCGTGGTGTCGCGGCGTAGCAAGGGCGTCAGCATCGGCATCAATCTCAACCCGGACAAGGTCTGCAACTTCGATTGCGTCTATTGCCAGGTGGATCGCAAGACGCCGTCCACTGTCCGCGACGTGGATGAACCGCGCCTGCTGGCTGAACTCGACGACATGCTCGACCTGGTGACGACGGGTCGCCTATTCGAGCACGAGCGATTTCGCCAGACACCCCCCGCCCTACGCCGCCTTAACGACCTCGCCTTCTCCGGCGACGGCGAGCCAACAACCTGCCCGCGTTTCCTGGAAATCGTCCGCGCCGTCGCCGATCTGAAGGGCCGCCGCGGCCTCGACGATGTGAAACTGGTCCTCATCACCAATGCCACGATGTTCGGACGCCCATCGGTGGCCGAGGCGCTGGCCGTGCTGGACGAGAACAATGGCGAGATTTGGGCCAAGCTCGAAGCCGGCACGGAGGCGTATTATCAGCAGATCGACCGGACGACTATTCCTTTCCGGCGCGTCCTGGGCAACATCACCGAGGCTGCAAAGGTGCGGCCCATCGTCATCCAGGCGCTATTCCTGCGTTTGCAAGGCCGGCCGCCGACCGCCGCCGAGTTGGCCGCGTTCTGCGACCGCCTCAGCGAGATTGTGACCGCCGGCGGCTGGATCAAGCTGGTGCAGGTCTACACCGTGGCCCGCGAGCCGGCGGAGGCGTACGTCGATGCGCTCAGTGTCGCGGAGGTTGACGCCATCGTCCAACTCGTGCAGAATCGGACGGGGTTGCTCGCGGAGCCGTTCTACGGAGCGGGTTGATCGTCTATTTCCGCCGCCACACCGCCGCCTCGGCGATTCCCAGGCGCTGGGCCGCAGGACGGATGGCCTCATAGTATCGCCTCGCATCCGTCGGGTAGCCCGCCGTCGGTTTCAACCCCGGCACCTGCTCCACCCAGAAACGGTTGAACTCCCCCATCAGCACTTCGCGCACATACTTGCTGACCATCGAGGCCAGCGCGACGCAGAAGTGCTCCGCGTCGGCCCGCGGCTGGATGGTCCAGCGCACCGCCCGGCGCACACCGGCCACACTGTAGATACTGCAAGTCGCACTCTCGCGATGGGCCAGCACGATCCCTGCCGGCACCGCATCCTGGAGCATGGCGGCGTAGGTGTTGCGGCCGCCGTGCTTGTCGATGAAGAACGTCAACGGCTCGTCGCCGTCGATTTGCCAGCAGGCCCGGACCAGTTCCGCCAGGGCGTGCTGCAAGACAGCCGCCTTCGAGCCGGCCCGGTGGGTCAGCGCGTTGAATTGCTCTGGGCAGACGACGACACTTTGGACCAGGCCGCAGGAAACGCCGGCCGCTCGACAGGCCTCGACGAAGCGGGTCCGCGCCTCGGCAGCCTGGGTCGTCTCAATCGCCACGGGCAACACCGTGGCCCCGCGATACCAGCACTCGGCACGCAGCCGGCCGCAGGATGATGGACACAGGCCCTCCAGATAGTCTTCCAAAGCGAGGTGGCCGTTGGTCCCGGCCGGCCGATGGGCCGCCAGCACGGCCAGTTCGAGCTGATGCAGGCCGCGGGCCGGAGAGAATACAACCTTCGAGTCGGCGATGAGGAGCCGCCCGTCGTCGGCATCCGTGTCCCGGCGGACCGCAGTGGCAAGCCGCTGCCACAGGTCGCCCTCCTCACCGTCATCTGGCACGCGCAGAGCCACGGCGGACATGACGAACGGCCCCAGGTTCGGCCCGTATCCCGCCTCGTCGATGCCAATGATCCATGACATGTCCCTGGTCCCTTGTCCTTGGTCCCTTGTCCCCCCGTATCTCGCTATGTTAGGAGGTGGCACCGCGGGTGGAGAACGAAGCCCGAGCTTCCGAGGGACAAGGGACAAAGGACAAGGGACATGATGACCGACAACATCTTCCTGAAGATCATCGAGCGAAAGATCCCCGCCGACATCGTCTACGAGGACGACCGCAGCCTGGCGTTCCGCGATATCAATCCGCAGGCGCCGGTCCATGTGCTGATCATCCCGAAGAAAGTGATTCCGACGCACGCCGACCTGACGGAGGCGGACAAGGAGCTGGTCGGCCACCTGCACCTGGTGGCGGCGAAACTGGCGCAGCAGTTCGGGTTGGCGGACGGCTATCGGTTGGTGCTGAACTGCCAGGAAGGGGCCGGGCAGACCGTGCCGCACCTGCACCTGCACCTGCTAGGCGGGCGGGAGCTGAGCTGGCCGCCGGGGTGAGCGTCAATCGACGTTCGGGCGAATGTCCGGCTCCACCTGGTAGGCATCGGCCAGCTTGTTCATCTGGTTGTAGAGCCCGACAACAGCCAACACCTCGCCCAACCCCTCGACATCGAGGCCGAGCTTCTGGACCGCGGCCGTGTGGCTGTTGATACAGTAGTTGCAACCGTTGGTCGCCGAGACGGCCAAGGCGATGATCTCCTTGGTCAGCAAATCGACCTTGCCGGGGCGCATGATCGCCTTCAGGCGTGTCCAGCACAGCTCCAGGTGCTCCGGGTGCGTGGCCAGGGCTCGCCAGATATTGGGGATGCGATCGATCTTCTTTGTCGTCTTGATGTCCCGAAAGACCGCCTGCACCAGAGGGTGAGGATCGTCTTCGGGCACCAGTTTCACGGTCGGCATCGTCTGCTCTCCCGCTGGGGACTCCGCGCCGCAGTCACGCTTGCTGCACCGCCTGCTTTTTCGGGCCGCGTCCTCGCTCCGTGCCCCGATTGCGTCCGTTCCCCGTCGCCCCCACAACATGCGGCACCGGCAGGCGGAGGGCGGCTTCGACAACTTCCTTTTGCTCGCGCAGGTGAACCTGGCGCGAACCGGTGGCGGGGCTGGCGCTGGCGTCTCGGCCGACATATTCCGGTGCAAAGCCCAGGGCCCGCAACCGGGGCTCCAGGAACGTCCAGGCCCCCATGTTCTGCGACTCCTCCTGGGCCCAGACGAACTCCCGCGCCTTGCGGTAGCGGGCCAGGGCTTTCCTCAACGGCTCCTCGGGGAACGGGTAAAACTGCTCGACCCGTACCAGGGCCGCGTCGCTCTCCTTGCTGGCGCTTCGGGCTTGTGTTGTCGCTTCCAGCAGTTCGTAGTACAGCTTGCCGCTGCACAGGACAACGCGGCGCACGCGGTCCGGGTCGGCCTCGGTGTCGTCGAGCACCTCGTGGAAGCGGCCCTGGATCAGCTCCTCCAGCGGCGAGGCGGCCGCCTTGAGGCGGAGCAGGCTCTTGGGCGTCATCAGGATCAACGGCTTGCGGAAGGGGCGTTTCAGCTGCCGCCGCAGCACGTGGAAATACTGGGCCGGCGACGACGGATAGGCCACCTGCAAGTTGTCCTCGGCGCACAGTTGCAGGTAGCGCTCCAGCCGGGCGCTGGAGTGCTCCGGCCCTTGCCCCTCGTAGCCGTGCGGCAGCAGCATCACCAGGCCGGTGTCGCGCTGCCATTTCGACTGGCTGGCCGCGATGAACTGATCGATGATGACCTCGGCCCCATTGGCGAAATCGCCGAACTGCGCTTCCCAAAGCACCAGCACGTCGGGCGAATCCAGGGCATAGCCGAACTCGAAGCCCAGCACTGCCGCCTCGGACAGAAGGCTATCGTAGACCAGGAACGGGGCCTGATCCTCGCTCAGGGCGTTCAGCGGATAGTAAGGGGCGCCGGTCCGTGCGTCAAAGAGGACCGAGTGGCGCTGGCTGAACGTGCCGCGGCGGCTATCCTGGCCCGACAGCCGTACCGGCGTTCCTTCCAGCAGCAGCGAGCCAAAGGCGAGCGCCTCGGCAAAGGCCCACTCCACCGGGCGGCGCTCCACGAACTCTTGGCGGCGCGCCTCCACCAGCTTGACGATCTTGGGGTGCAGCGTCAGATGGTCCGGCACCCGGGTCAGCCCCATGGCGACCTTCTGAAGCTGATCGAACGGGACGCCCGTTTCAACGGGTTGGTGAGAATAATGCGGGGTCAGCCCTTCCCACTGACCCTCGAATGACGAACAAGGAAGGACAGGCCGTTCTTCATTCTTCGTTCTCTGTTCTTCATGCTTGATTTCCGCATGTGCGGCCTGCAATTTCGCTTCAAACTCCGAGCGGACCGCCTCGGCCTCGTCCACCGTCAGGTCGCCGCGCAGGATGAGCTGTTCGGTATAGACCTCGGTCAGCGTGGGTCGCTCGCGGATCTTGGCAACCATGATCGGCTGGGTGAAGGCCGGCTCGTCCCCCTCGTTGTGCCCCTGGCGGCGATAGCAGAACAGGTCGATCACTGCATCGCGGCCGAACGTCTGCCGGAAGTCGAGGGCCAGCCCGGCCACGTACACAGCGGCCTCGGGATCCTCGGCGTTGACGTGAAAGATCGGCACCTGGATCATCTTGGCCACGTCGGTGCAATAGGTGGTCGAGCGGGCGTCCTTCGGAGCGGTGGTGAAGCCGATCTGGTTATTGACGATGACGTGCAGGGTGCCGCCCGTGGTGTAACCCGCCAGGCCAGAGAGATTAAGGGTCTCGGCCACCAGCCCCTGGCCGGCGAAGGCCGCGTCGCCGTGGATCAGCAGCGGGATGCCGCGCCGCCGGCTCAGGTCGCCAAAGCGGAACTGCTTGGCCCGCGTCCGTCCCTCCACCACGGGATCCACCGCCTCCAGGTGGCTGGGATTGGGAGTGAGCGACAGGTGCAGCTTAAAGGACGAAGGACCAAGGACGAAGGACGAAGAATCCGACCCCTCTTCTTCTCCATTGGTCCTTGGTCCTTGGTCCTTGGTCCTTTCCACCGTGCGCTCGGCACTGAAGCCGAGGTGGTACTTCACGTCGCCGTCGCCGTCGATCGAGAGCGGCAGGTAGTTTTCCTCGAACTCGGCGAAGATCTCCTGGTAGGGCTTGCGCAGGATGTTGGCGAGCACATTGAGCCGGCCGCGATGGGCCATGCCCATGACGATCTCGCGTACCTCGCCCCGGGCGGCCAGCTCGACAAACGCTTCGAGGATAGGGATCAGCGTCTCGGCCCCTTCCAGCGAGAACCGCTTTTGCCCCACGTAGCGCGTGTGCAGGAAGCGCTCGAACATTCTCGGCATAGTGGAGCTGCTGCAGGATGGCCAATTTCCTGGCCCGGTCGAACTTGGGTCGATTGCGGCGCGGCTCCATGCGCTCCTGGAGCCAGCGACGGATGCGCGTGTCCTGGATGTGCAGATACTCCACCCCGATGGTCCGGCAATAGGTCTCGCGGAGGGCGGCGAGCAGCTCGCGCAACGTGGCCCGGGGCAGGCCGACGAAATGGCTGGTGTCGAAGGAGCGGTCGAGGTCGGATTCATCGAAGCCGAACTCCGCCAGCTCCAGCAGCGGATGGGTGGTGCGCTGCTCGCTGAGCGGATCGAGGCGGGCCAGGAAATGGCCCAGGTCGCGGTAGGCGTCGATCAGCCGAATGATGCCGCTCTGGCCGGGGCTATCGGCGAGCGGCGCAACGTTAGCCAGACGCTCCGTACCCAACTCGAACCCCTCGAAGAACCAGCGCCACGAGGGATCGACCGACTGCGGATCGCCGCGCCAGCGCTGGTAGGCATCCTCGATGGCGCTCAGGTTCCAGCGGGTGGCAATGTCGGGGTAACCCATGAGCCGAAGCCTCCGGAGGAGCCGCGGTTGCCTGGCCCTGATTCATTTAAGGGGAAGGAGCGGGGGCGGACAAGCAGTGGCGAGACGATCATCCTTGAGTTCCCCGCCGGTCAACACCCGGGCAGCCCGACGCGCCAGGACAGTAAGGCGAGCGGCAGGAGATAATCTCCCCTCGCCCCGGTACTCCGGGGAGAGGGGTTGGGGGCGAGGGGAGAGTATCACTTGCCCGTCGCCTAACATCCCGACACGATCATTTCCTGCGGACCGCCAGCCGGTTATACTGGCGGTCCGTCGCTGTTCACCGAGATTCAGGCGCGAGGATCACGCCATGTCGGCCCCAGCACTCTATCCACCGGCGCCGGTCCCGGTCCCGCCCGAGATCACCCGCCTCCCGGCGGCGTATCGGCTGCGCGTGGTGGCGATGATCGGCGGCCTGTTCCTGTTTCTGATCCTCTACCTCGTCCTCGTGGCCCTGGCGGGATTGCTCGCCTATGTGTTGGTCATGTTGCCGGTCCCGAACATGGGCGGCCGGGGCACGCTGGCGTACCTCTTGTTCAAGTTCGGCGGGGCTTTCGCCGCGATCCTGTTGTGGCTGTTCCTGTTCAAGGGGCTGTTCAAGTCCAAGCGGGTGGAGCGCTCGGGTTATGTGCCCTTGCAGGAGGCGGATCATCCGGAATTGTTCGCCTTCATCCGGCAGGTCTACCAGGATACCGGCGCCCCCAAGCCGCGCCGGGTCTACGTCAGTGCGGAAGTGAACGCCGCCCTGGTTTACGATTCGTCGCTGCTCAACCTGATTCTGCCGGCCCGCAAGGACCTGCTGATCGGGCTGGGGCTGGTGAATGTCGTCAACCTGTCCGAGTTCAAGGCGGTCCTGGCCCACGAGTTTGGCCATTTCGCCCAGCGCAGCGTGGGGTTGGGGAGTTACCTCTACGTCGCCAACCGCGTGATGTACGACGTGATCTACAGCCGCGATTCGCTGGACCGGTTCGTGGACGACTGGAGCCGGGTGGACATTCGCCTCTCGTTCCCAGCCTGGGGACTCAAGGGTGTGCTCTGGGTGGTGCGGAAGATCCTGGCGGGCACCTATCAGGCGATGAACCTGCTGCACCTCTCGCTGAGCCGGCAGCTCGAGTTCAACGCCGACAACGTGGCCGTCAGCGTGACCGGGTCGGACGCGCTGATCCACGGGCTGGCCCGCCTGGGGTTCGCCTCGGAATGTCTGGGCGATGCGGCCCAGGCCCTGAACGCAGCGGCCGATCACGGGTTGTTCACCGATGACCTGTTCTATCACCAGACCCAGGCAGCCGCCCGCCTCCGCCGTCTGCGCAGGACGAACGGGCCGGCCTGCCCCCCGAGTTGCCGGCCGAGGGCACCCAGAAGGTGCAGGTCTTCCAGCCGGTGGACGACGGCATCCCCGAGCGCTATCGGTCGCATCCCACCGATTTCATGCGCGAGCAGAACGCCAAGCGCTTGTATTTGTTCAGCCCGCAAGACCAGCGGTCGCCGTGGTTGCTGTTCGGCCGGCTCGCCGAGCTGCGGACGGTAGTGACCGGCCATTTCTATCGCCAGGCCCTGGGCCGCAAGGAGGACTATGCCCCGCGGCCGGCGGCCGAGGTGCAGCAATTCATCGATGCCGAGCACGCCGAGAGCACTTATGACCCCCGCTATCACGGCCTGTACGACGATCGCTTCATCAATCCCGGCGACGTGAAGGACCTGCCCAGTCATCCGTGGTCTCACGACGAGGTGGCCGCCTGGTTCGGCAACTGGCCCCCCGCCGACCTCAAGCAGCAGGTGGAGGCCTACCACGAACGCCGCTCGGAATATCAACTCTTGCGAGGCTTGAAGGGCGGAAACCTGACCCTCAAGGGGAAGACCTTTACTTTTCGCGGCCAGCCGTGTTCCCGGAAGGACGTGGATCGGCTGTTCACGCAGGTGGACGGCGAGCTGGACTCGGTGCTCGAGTCGTTCCAGCGGCTGGATCGCCAGGCGTTCCTCGGCCACTGGTCGCTGGCTTGCGAGCGGGGCGGCAGCTGGGGAACGGAACTGCTGGAGCGATACCGCTTCCACATGGCTGCCCAGGGCCTCCTGCAACAATTGCTGGGTCAGCAGGCCCGCCTTCATGCGATCTTTGACGTGCTTTCCAAGAACACCCAGCTGCCGCAAGCCGATTTCCAGCAGATTCGCGACGCCCTGGCGGAAATCCACGACGCGCTGACCACCTGTCTCGACGCGGCCCGGTCGTGCCAGACGCCGGCCCTGACCAATGTGCCGGCCGGCTCCGCCCTCTTCACTCTCATCGTGGATCGCGGCGACACCGAGCTGTCGCGGCTGTCGGGAGACAGCATCAGCGGCGAGTGGTTCGGCAAGCTGGCGGCCCGCCTGGACGGGGTCATCAGCCGGCTGCGGCGCGTCCATTTCAAGAGCCTGGGCAGCTTGCTCGCCTTTCAGGAAAGGCTCGTGAGTGATGGGTCCGACTCATCCCAGCACGCGTTCGCCCCGGGAACCGTTCTTGAATCTGAGGCCCAACGGGCGTAGGATGATGGTGTTGGCTCCGCGCCGCGACCCTCGGCGACGGCGGGAGCTCGCCGGACCTCAAATCTCGGTCCTGTCTCGGGAGGTGCATACCATGAGCAGCGTGAAACGGTGGACCCTGGCGATGTTCGGGGTGGCGCTGGTAGCCTTGGTGCTGGCAGCCGCGCCGGCCCACGCGCAGCGGTTTCCCCCGGGCGTAGGCGGGACGCTGAATCCCGCCAACTACTACGACCCCTACGGCAATGCCCGCCAGGCGGCCTTTAACATCGCCCTCTATGGCCGGGCCATGTCGCGGGTGCCGCCTTACGCCCTGGGCTACAACCCGTATGCGCAGATCGTCAACACGCCGTACTATCCGCCGGTCACCCCGTATTATGGGCCCGGTTACGGCGGCACCATCCTGAATTCCACCTCGGGCTACAACAGCCCAGGCTACGGGAGCCCCGGCTATGGGTCCACCTATCCAGACGGGGGCGGGTACGCCAGTCCGTTCTATCCGACCTACGACCCGACCAGCAGCTTCCTGATGGGGTCTGCTGCGGTCATGAATGCCGACGGGAAATTTCGCATCAATAACCAGCAGGCGAATTTGCTCCGCGAGCAGGTTCGCTCCGCCCATATCGACAACAAGCGCAAGGCGTTCGATGAGTTCATGTACGAGCGCGCCAACACGCCGACCTGGCTCGACGAGCTGGAGCGGCAACGAAAGCAGGACCTGCGCTACGCTCTGACCAGCCCTTCCGGGAGCGAAATCCTCGCCGGAAGCTCGCTCAACACCCTCCTGGACAGCCTGAAGCAGATGCAGGCGCGGAATGTCCAGGGTCAGGAGGTGCCGCTGGACGAGGAGCTGCTCAAGCAGATCAACGTGACTGCGGGCAACGGCGCCAATCCCGGCCTGCTCAAGAGCGAGCGCTTCTCTTGGCCGCTGGCGCTGACCGCCGACGACTTCAAGGACGATCGGAAGAATATCGAACGCAATATCCGCAATGCCGTGGCCGATGCCGAGCACGGCCAAGCCGAGCCGGCGCGGCTCAAGAATCTGCTAGCCGACGTGGACCGGATGACTGACGACCTCGGTCGGCAAATCGGGGAGATGACGCCCACCCAGTATATCGAGGCCAAGAACTACCTGAAGCTGCTCAGCGACGCCATCACCGCCCTGGGACGGCCCGACGGCGTCAATTACATCAACGGCAAGTACGCCGCACGCGGCAAGACGGTTGGCGAGCTGGTCAAGAACATGGCCGGCCTCAAGTTCGCCCAGGCCACCCCCGGCGACGAGCAGGCCTACAAGGCCCTGCAGGAAAAGCTCGTTCGCTATTACAACACGGCACAGCCCTCGACGCGGTCGGAATAAGACCCCCGCCGCCGCAATTCCCTGTGCCACGGCTCTCGGAGCCGTGGCACTTTTTTTCGCCAGCCCGCCTTTCGGCCAGGACACTTGAAACTCGCCCTGCTCTCGGGTGAAAATGATTCTCAAGCGTTCCCTCCGGGGGATGGCCGCAGCCCCCATGCCCATTGCGACCCCTGCAAAAGGTGACGGCGATGTTCAAGATCGGCCAGTTTACCTCCCGCAATTGCCAGGGCGTCAGCCGGCGCGAGTTGCTGCAGGTCGGCGGGCTGGGCATCCTGGGGCTGACGCTCGCCGACTCGTTCCGGGGTGAGCAGGCCGCCGCCGCCGCGCCTGCGGCGCGGCGGCGTTCAGAGACCTCTTGCATCTTCATCTTTCTCGAAGGCGGCCCCAGCCAGCTTGAGACGTTCGATCCCAAGCCGGTGGCCCCGGCCGACTATCGCGGGCCGTACGGCGCCATTGCCACCGACGTGCCCGGCCTGCAGATCGGCGAACTCCTCCCCATGATGGCCAGCCGCATGAAGCGCTGTGCCCTCATCCGCTCACTCACCGGGTTCGATACCGGCCACAGTGCCCGACCAGCGCTAACCGGCTCGGCGCTCGGGCTAACGACCTACGGGGCGGTGCTCGCCCGGCTCAAGGGTCCCATCGGTGCCATGCCGCCCTATGTCCACCTGGGCGGCAAGCTCTTCGGTACCCGGGGCATCGGCGGCGGTGTCCTGGGCTCGGCGTATGACCCCGTCGAAATCCCCGATCCGACGGGTGAGAAGGTGCAGTTGCCGGAGTTCGTGCTATCGGCTGACGTATCGGCCGAGCGCTTTCAGCAGCGCCACCAGCTGCTCGCCTCGGTCGACCGCATGCGGGCAAAGGCCGCGGCCAGCCCGGCCGTCGGCAAGATGCACGTCTTCCAGCAGCGGGCTGTCTCGATGCTCACATCGCCCCGGGTCCGGCAAGCGTTCGACCTGGCCCTGGAAAAGGAGACAACCCGCGCCCGTTACGGGGCCAACTTCTTCGGGCAATCGCTGCTCATGGCCCGGCGCCTGGTGGAAGCAGGCACCCGCTTCGTCCAGGTCAAGTGGTACGACTGGGACGGCGCCTGGGATATTCACGGCTTCAACTCGACCGGCGTCGAGCGGATGGAAGAGGAGCTGTGCCCGCGGTTCGACCAGGGGATGACGGCCCTTCTGGACGATCTGCACGACCGCGGCCTGGCCTCCTCGACGCTGGTGGTGGCCGTCGGCGAAATGGGGCGCACGCCGAAGCTGAACAAATGGGCCGGCCGCGATCACTGGGGCTCCAGCCTGTTCGCGCTCTTGGCCGGCGGCGGCGTGCCGGGCGGAGCCGTGATTGGCGAGACCGATGCCCGGGCCGCCTACCCCGCCACGTTCCCCGTCTACCCGCCCGAACTGGCGGCGACTCTCTACCGCCTGCTCGGGGTCGACACCAACACCGACCCACGCATACGCCCGTTCATCGGTAGCGCGGCCCCGGTGGCGGCACTGGTGTAAAGGCCGGCGAACCGGCTGCGTCAGCTGCCGGGTGATGGCCCCAAACCCGGCAGCTCACGCTGCCGGTTCGCCACTGGGCGGAGGCCGCTGATGGGCCGTTATCTCCTCTCCTTACTCCTGATTGTCGCGAGCGTGAGCCGCGCCGCCGCCCAGCCCCCCGCGGTGGCGGCGCCTGCCAAGCTTCTCCTGGCCTTTGCCTCGGTCCGCGAGCGCCGGGCACCGCCGTATCCCAAGATTTACTTCTACGAACACGACGGTGTCGCCCACGGCCAGCTCCTCGGCTCGATTGATGCCGTCGAGATGGGGGCGAACAACATCCGCTCCGACATGCACCCCTCGCTGAGCAGCGATGGCCGCTACTGTGCCTTCGCTGCCCAGATCGGCACGACAGCCGGCGGGCGCATCGAACTCTGGGACCGGACCGAAAAGAAGCTGGTCGCCTCGGCACTCAACGACGGCGGCGAATCCCACCGCATGACCTCGTCGCTTTCGGGCGACGGCAAGCTCGTCGCCTTCAGCGCCTGGGCCCATCCCGGCGGTAGCCCGCGCTGGGGCGTTTACCTCTACGATGTAACGGCTCGCAAGCTTGTGGACCTGCCGAAGCTCAACCCGGAGACGTCGGACCAGCGGATGTCGGCCCTCAGCGGCGACGGCCGGTTCCTGGCTTACGCCACCAATGCCAAGGGGGGCATCGGCCAGACGGACATTACGCTCTACGATCTCAAGACGAAGACGGTCCTGGCAGTCCCGGAAATGAACTCGAAGGGGAGCGATCTACAACCGTCGCTGAGCGGCGAAGGCCGGCTGGTAGCCCTGGTCTCCGATCGGCCGGGCGGCAAGGGCGGACGCGACATCTACCTGTATGACCGCACGGACCGCAAGTACCTGCCGCTGCCCGGGCTGAATTCCGAGGCTCACGACCAGTCGCCGTCCCTCAGCGCCGACGGCCGTTACATCGCCTTCGTGTCGGAACGGCGCGGCGGCGCCGGCGAACGCGATGTCTACCTCTACGATCGCGAAGCGCAGAAACTGCTCCCCACCCCCGGACTGAACTCCCCGCACGACGATTACGATCCCTGCGTGATCGTACTACCGCCGCGGAAATAGGAGCAACGCCTTTGCAGCGGCACGCGGAGCCTGCCCTACGACAAGCGCCGGCGGTGCACCGTGAGAGAAGACCAGGGCCGTTCGGCCTGGCGGCGATAGTAACAGATTCCTTGGCCCGCGTGTCACCGTTTCGCCGGCAGCGGGGCAGCGGGCGGACGGCTTTCCTGCCGTTGACCGGGGCGCCGGGGCTCGGGTATAGTTCGGCCGCGCGGGCGCTGTCACGGAAGCCGTCAGGGCGGCCAGGAACTTCCAGCGATGATCTTGAGGCAGTTCGACCTGACCGGTCCGGACACCTCCGGCCCGGTGGTGGAATGGGAGGAGCCGGACTGCCTGCTGTGCGGGGGCCGGCATGGCTCACCGTCGTGGAGGCGCCGGATAGCGCCCCGGACGGCACCGGCCTGTGGTTTGCCGTCGTGCAGTGCCTGGACTGCGGTCTGTGCTTCACCAACCCGCGCCCCTCCGAGGCGAGCATCGGCCAGTTCTATCCGTCCACGTACCAACCGCACCGGTCGGCGGGGTCGCATCGTGGCCGCAAGCCGTGGTTCACCCGCCTGCCCTGGCGCAAACCGCGCAACGGCGCAAGGCGCTGGCCTGGCACGGACAGGGCCGATTGCTCGATTTCGGCTGCGGCAGCGGGTCCTTCCTCGAGCGGATGGTGGAGCACGGCTGGCACGTGACCGGCCTTGATGCGGCACCCGCCGCCATCGCCCGGGTCCGCGAAACACTCGGCCTGAATGCCCTGCTCGGCACGCTGCCGCACCCCGCCCTCCGCCCCGCGAGCTTCGATGTAATCACAATGTGGCAAGCGTTGGAGCACGTCCACCGGCCGCGCGAAGTGCTGGCGGAAGCCTACAAGCTGTTGGCACCCGGCGGCCGGCTGATTGTGGCCGTCCCCAATATTGATAGCCTGGCCTTCCGCTGGTTCGGCGCCGCCTGGTACGGGCTGGATCTGCCTCGCCACCTCACGCATTTCGCTCCCGAGACGCTGCAACTGATGCTGACGAACGTGGGTTTCACGGTCGGCCCAGTGCGAATGATACGTCACAGCCAGTGGTTGCGTTCCTCGGCGAGCCTGTCGGCCGCCCGGCGCGGCAGTCCCCGCTGGCATCGGCTGCTGCGGGCCAAAGTGCCGTCGCGACTGGCAACGTGGTACACGTCGCTCACCTCCCAGTGCGATGCCATCCTGCTCACCGCTCAGCGTTAACCCCGGTTAACGTTTCTTAGCGCACCTAATGGAACTACTAACTTTCGGCAACAAGGCCAACCGCCGACCACCCCTGCGCCCGCGCATGGGATTCCATTATTCCTTGTGTGTCAACGACTTGTGATTCGCAGTCAATGCGGGCCAGTGCCCAGGCTGTGGTACTGGCACGCCGCGTGCAATGAGAGAAACCCACTACGGCCTTGCGAAAAGGGGGATACGCAGCGGCTTCCTTGGCTCGGAGCCAGGTATCCGTCGCAGGGGGGCGGATGTGGTCGTCTGCGGCCCCCCTTTTCGCCGGGCCGTAGCCCTTAGGCAGAACGAGAGGCGAGCGGCGCGGCGTCAGCCCGCCGGTACTCATGAACACCGGCGGGCTGACGCCGCGCCGCTCGCCTCACCCATCACTGACTCCGCCCAATCGGGTAATACGCAAACCCATAATTCGCCACCGTCTTCGGCTCATACAAATTGCGCCCATCGAAGATCACCTTCTCGCGTAACAGCCGGCGCATGATCTCGAAGTCTGGATTGCGGAATTCTTGCCACTCGGTCACGATCACCAGGCCATCCGCCCCCTCCAGGGCTCCGTAGGGTCGATCGCAATAAACCAGGCGATCGCCGTACAGGGCCTGCACGTTGGCCAGGGCCTCCGGGTCGTGGACGCGCAGGCGGACGCCGTCGGTCAGCAGGGAGTCGAGGAAGGTGAGGGCGGGGGCCTCGCGCACGTCGTCGGTGCGCGGCTTGAAAGCCAGGCCCCACACCGCCAGCGTCTTCTCAGTCAGGTCGCTGCCGTAGTGCTTGCGCACCTTGGCCACCAGCACGCCTTTCTGGGCTTCGTTGACGCGGTCCACCGCCTGCATCAGCTGCAGCGGCTGGTCGAGGGACGAGGCCATGTGTATCAGGGCGCGAACGTCCTTCGGGAAGCACGAACCACCGTAGCCCGCTCCGGGAAAGAGGAATTGAAAGCCGATGCGGGCATCGTGGCCGATGCCGCGGCGCACGTCGTTGATGTCCGCCCCCATGCGCTCGCACAGGTTGGCCATCTCGTTGATGAAGCTGATCTTGGTGGCCAGCATTGCGTTGGCGACGTACTTGGTCATCTCGGCGCTCTCGGGCGACATGACCAGGAAGGGGTGCTCGGTGCGCAGGAACGGGGCGTAGAGTTCGCGAAGGAGCCTCGCCGACTTCCGGCCGCCGGACGCCGACGACGACGCGGTCCGGCTTCATGAAGTCGTCCACCGCGGCTCCTTCCTTCAGGAACTCGGGGTTGCTGACCACATCGCAGGGGTGCGCGGTCCGGGCGGCCAGGCGCTGGGCCAGCTGGTGGTTGGTGCCGACCGGGACGGTGCTCTTGATGACGATGGTTTTCGACCCGGTCAGGGCGGCGGCGATGGCGTCGCCCACGGCCCAGACGTTGGCCAGGTCGGCGCCGCCGTCGGCACCCTGCGGCGTCCCCACGGCGATGAAGACGATCTGGGCCGCCGCCAGGCCGCCCGCCAGGTCGGTGGTGAAACGCAACCGGCCCTCGCGCACGTTCCGCTGGACCAACTCCAACAGGCCCGGCTCGTAGATCGGCAATTCGCCGTCATCCAGCCGGGCGATCTTGGCCCGGTCCTTGTCGATGCCGGCAACATCATTGCCGCTTTCGGCCAGGCAGGTGGCAGTAACGAGGCCGACATAGCCGGTGCCGATGACTGCGATTTTCACGAGGGATGCCTCCCGTGGCCGCCCGTAGGGTGGGTCGAGCGGAGCGAGACTCACCTGCACCTTCCTGGTGGGTCTCGCTCCGCTCGACCCACCCTACGATGGTTGTCGTTTCCAGAACTCCAGCGTGTCGCGCAGGGTCTCGTCCAGCGACAACGCCGGGGTCCATCCGGTTTCTCGGCGGAGCTTGCCGGCATCCGCGCGGACAGCGGGCGCGTCGCCGCTACGAACCAGGTCTTCCCGCTGCCGCACCTGAACCGTCAGGCCCGAGAGGGCAATCAAGCGATCGACGATCTCCTGCATGGAATAGGTATGTCCGGTCCCGACGTTGTAGGCGTCGCCCGCAAGGCCTCGCTCCATGAGGAGAATGTAAGCCCGCACCACATCGCGGACGTCGGTGAAATCGCGGCGGGGCAGCAGATTGCCGGTTTCCAGCACCGCCGGCGCGTGGCTTACGATCATCGCGGCCACCTGCTTGCAGAAACTGGCGACGGCGAACTCGGGTGACTGGGCCGGCCCGATATGATTGAACGGCCGGACGCGGACCACATCGAGCCCGGGGGAACGGGCCACCTGATAGCTCACCAAGTCCGCGGCCGCCTTGCTTGCCGCGTAGGGGCTGGTCGGGCGCAGCAGGCACCCCTCGTTAAACAATTGCCCGGGCGTATCGGCATCGCCATAGACCAGCCCGCTGCCGACGAAGAGGATGCGCGGCCGGCCACCCCAGCGCTGGAGCGCTTCATAAAGGGCGCGCGTTGTCCCCAGGTTCCCGGCCCAGGCGGCGTCCGGCTCCTCGAAGGAACGAGCCGTCTGGGCATAGCCGGCCAGGTGATAGATCCGCTGGGGCTGGACGGTCCGCAGCACGGCTTCCAGGGCGGCGCCATCAGTCATGTCGCAAGTGCGCAGCTCGGCCCGGCCTGCCAGGTGCCGCCACGCCGGGGGCCAGTCGGCCCGACGGCCGACGCCGGCGACCATGTCACCGCGCGCGAGCAGCGCCTCGGCCAGGTGGCCGCCCGCGAAGCCGGTGATGCCGGTGATCAGGTTTTTCATGGTCCGTAGTCCGTAGTCCGTAGTCCGTAGTCCGTAGTCCGTAGCCCGCATGTTATGTGCTACGGACTAAGGGCTACGGACTTCGGACTACTTGCGAAGTCGCTCCAGGTCCGCCTTCACCATCATCCGGACCAGGCCGTGGAAGTCCACCGACGGGGCCCAGCCCAATTCGCCTTTCGCCTTTGTCGCGTCCCCCACCAGCAAATCGACCTCTGCCGGGCGGATCAGGGCCGGATCTTGCACCACCCATTTCCGCCAGTCCAGCTCCACACAGCCGAACGCTTCCTCCACCAGTTCGCGCACGGAGTGCATTTGGCCGGTGGCGACCACGTAATCCTCGGGCTGGTTCTGCTGAAGCATCAGCCACATGGCTTGGACGTAATCGCCGGCAAAGCCCCAGTCGCGGCGGGCGTCGAGGTTCCCCAGGTGCAGTTCCTTCGCCAGCCCTAACTTGATCCGCGCCACCCCGTCGGTCACCTTGCGCGTGACGAATTCCAGCCCGCGCCGCGGCGACTCGTGGTTGAACAGGATGCCGGAGCAGGCGAACATGTCGTAGCTCTCGCGATAGTTCACCGTGATGTAGTGGCCATAGACCTTGGCGACCCCGTAGGGGCTGCGCGGATAGAGCGGGGTGGTTTCGCGCTGCGGCGTCTCCCGCACCTTGCCGAACATCTCGCTCGACGACGCCTGGTAGAACTTGATCCCCCTGGGATCGAGCAGCCGGATCGCTTCCAGGACGCGGGTGACGCCGATGGCCGTGAACTCGCCGGTCAGCACCGGTTGCTTCCAGCTGGTCGGCACAAATGACATGGCCGCCAGGTTGTAGACCTCATTCGGACGGACCTCCTTCAGCACGTCGATGATCGAGAGCTGGTCGAGCAGGTCGGCCTGGTGAAGCTGGACACGGCCGACGAGATGGTTGATCCGCTCGAAGGTCTCGGTGCTGGCCCGCCGCACCATGCCGTGGACTTCGTACCCCTTGTCCAGGAGCAGGTCCGCCAGGTAACTGCCGTCTTGGCCGGTGATGCCGGTGATGATGGCTTTCTTCATGATGGATGACGGCTGCGTTTAGCCGCCGCCCGCAGGGCGGCGTGGGAACACCGCCGCCCTGCGGGCGGCGGCTAAACGGACATTAGCGATTGCCGTACTGCCTCTCGTAGTACTTCAAGTATTCCCCGCTGCGGACGTTGGCGACCCAGTCGGCGTTGTCCTGGTACCAGCGGACCGTATCGCGCAGCCCCTGCTCGAACGGGACGCGGGGGCTCCAGCCCAACTCGCGTTCGGCCTTGGTGCAGTCGATGGCGTAACGGCGATCGTGACCGGGGCGGTCCTTGACGTAGTTGATGAGCGAGCGGGGCTTGTTGAGGATGTCGAGCAGGGTGTGGCTCAGGGCCAGGTTGGTGCGTTCGCAGCGGCCGCCGAGGTTGTAGACCTCGCCGGGCCGTCCCTGGCGCCAGGCGTGTGGATGCCGGCGGCGTGGTCGCGCACGTGAATCCAGTCGCGCACCTGCAAGCCATCGCCATAGACCGGCACAGGCTCGTCGCGCATCAGGTTGCTGATGAACAGCGGGATCAGCTTCTCGGGGAACTGGTAGGGCCCGTAGTTGTTGGAGCAGCGCGTGATGACCGCCGGCAGTCCGAAGGTGTGGACATAGCTGCGAACGAGCAGGTCGGCGGCGGCCTTGCTGGCTGCGTAGGGGCTGTTCGGCGCCAGCGGCGTCGTTTCCGTAAATGCTCCGGACGGGCCCAGGCTGCCGTAGACCTCGTCGGTCGAAACCTGCACGTACTTCGCCAGACGCTGGTCGCGGGCCGCGTCCAGGAGGACCTGGGTGCCGAGAACATTGGTGCGGACAAAGGGGCCGGAATCGAGGATGCTGCGATCGACGTGCGATTCGGCGGCGAAGTTGATGAGACCCGACACCCCCTGGAGGGCGCGACGAACCGCCGTGCGGTCGGTGATGTCGCCCTGGATGAAGCGGTAGCGCGGATGGCCGGCGAGGCCGGTCAGGTTCGCCAGGTTGCCCGCATAGGTCAGCGCATCGAAATTGACGATGGCCACCTCGGGCTCGGCCTCGAGGAGATAGTGAATGAAGTTGCTGCCGATGAAGCCGCAACCCCCCGTGACCAGAACGGAAAGCATGCGCATGCCACCTTGGATTCGGTCGGCCGGCCGGGGCGGCCAGTTGACAATAGCGGGTGCCCGCCGCGGGTTCAAGGAATCCCCCTCCCGGCCCAGGCCCAACCTTCCTATCATAGCTCCAGGTCGCGAACGCCGCCCCCCGTTCCGGCCTTTTCGCTTGACACTACCTATTGGCGTCTTTACACTTGAATCGCTTCACGAGGATCGGCCGGGCGAGCCAGGATCGCGAACGACTCGGGTCCCCCGAGTCTGATTTCCAGAGGTCGGCACGGCGTCTAGCTCAGCGGCCTCGCTCCAGGGATCGGCCGGGCGCGTTGTCAGGAGAATGGACCCGTGACCAAGAAAGAAATCGTCAAGCAGATCGCTGACGAAATTCAGGAAACGCAACTTCGGACCAAGGAGATTGTGCAGCGGACCTTCGAGGCCATCGTTGACACCCTGATCGAACAGGGTCGCATCGAGCTGCGCAACTTCGGCGTCTTCGAGGTCAAGCGGCGCAAGGCGCGCAAGGCCCGCAATCCACGCACCGGCGAGAAGGTCGATGTACCGCCCAAGTGCGTCGTTACCTTCAAGCCGGGCAAGGAGATGGAAGAGAAGGTCCGCCGCCTTGCCCATGTTCCAGTCCCGCTCGACGGCGACGTTGGGAACGAGGGACGGCGGAGCAACGGCACGGCGTCCGCCGACGGCGACGGGGCCGCCCGAACCTCCCGGTCGACCCGGCCTGCCCGGGCGCGCAAACCCGTCCCGCAACCGCTCGCCGAGGTCGAGTGATTCCGACCTTCCCAGGCCCCGGTTCGGCCTTCCGAACCGGGTTTCTCGTTTTTTTCCGCAAAGTCTTCCTCAAGTCGCAAATCGCGGCAACCGATAGATTCGTTAGCCCCGCCCGTTCGGCGGGCACGTCCGGTTCGCCCTCAGGGGTCCCGGTCCGTGGGATGCCGCCCTGAGCCGAGGGGAGAAGTCGGCCACGGGGGGCAAGCGCTCCCGGGGCCGGGGCTTCCGTTGAACAGAGAGGTGCGTTATGCGGCGGGTGCTCTTCCTGGCTATCGTGGCGGCGACAGGCGCGCTCAACGCCGGCTGCATGCTCAACGCCTATCCGAGCACCCCCGATCAGCGGGTCAGGGTTCTCATGAACCAGTCCGAGAACCTGCGTCAGGTTGAATACGAAATGGAACGCTTTTGGATGGTGGATCAACCGTCGCACCTCACCCCGGAGCGCGTGGACGGCGGTGTGGGGCAGTAGTCTCGGCGACAAGTCACCAGCTGGAAGCCAATCCCCTGGCACGGCTCGGCACCAGGTTCATTCCCGGCCAAGACGCCGTCCTGCTTGAGCACGGCGTGCATCACCTCCAACCGTCGCCTCGATCGCGTTTGGCGCGAGAGAAGCTCTCGGCGGCCGTGGTAGGTCGCCTGGGCGAAGGTCCCCAGCGCTGGGCCGACGAGGCCGCCTGCCCGGGCACGCAGAGCTATCGGCTGAGCGACCAGGCCTACCGAATGGCGGTTCTCTCCCTGAAACTGTACCACCGCCTGTACGCGCCGCTAAGGCGAGCGGCAGGAGATAGTCTCCCCTCGCCCCGGTACTCCGGGGAGAGGGGAGCATAAGTCCCGCCGCTCGCCTTACAGGGCGGTCGATCCGACCCTCAAGAAACTGGCCGAGTGCATCGGCGGAGCAGTTTCTCCTTGTCCCATAAGGCGAGCGGCAGGAGATAGTAGCCCGCTCGCTCCAGCCGCACGTGTGCCAGGTTGAACAGAAGTCGCCGCGACTTCTGTTCAACCTGGCACGCACGCCGCAAGACCTTGCGAAATAACGACATCCGCCTTCACGATTCAGCACGAAACGCCAGGTTGAACAGAATTCAGATGTGCCCGGGAACGCTCAGACGGTCCCATGCGGCACCGGGCGAGGGGAGCTTACCTCCTGCCGTTCGCCTAAGGACTTAAACGACTGCTCCGCCAACCGCCAACGAAACTGCGCGTACAGGGAAGGCGTCCAGCTGCGACCGCGAGGCCTGGCTGCGTGGTGACCGCTTCACAGGAGCCAGAACTGCGGATGGCGACACGTGAGGGTGAGGAGAAGAGACTCGTCAGCAATTCTACCTCGGCCTCCGTGGGCCAGGGGAGAGCAGGCTTGGCTCGGGCTGGCCGAATAAGATATTCCCTGCCCCAATCGCGTCCCGCACCCCGGCCGAGGACCCCTGCCATGCCTTCCCTCTCCCGCCGTGAGTTCCTCCCCCTGGCCCTGGCCGCGTCGGCCGGACTTGCGACGGCCGCCGAAGAGCAGGCCACCGTTCACGAACAACTCCTCGACATTGCGAAACGCCAGGAGGAGCGCCGCCGCGCCCGCTTCGCCGCCGTCCGCACCCGGGCTGACCTGGTGACGCTGCAAAAGTCGCTGCGGGAGACTTTCCTCCGCCTGCTGGGCGGCCTGCCCGAGAAAGCAGGGCCGCCGCTGGTGAAGAAGACCGGCCGCATCGACGCCGGTGAATACGTCATCGAGAAACTGACCTACGAGAGCTTCCCCGGCTATTTCGTGCCGGCCCTGCTCTACCGGCCCAAGGAGATCGCGTCCCTCCTGCCCGGCATCCTCAGCCCGTGCGGCCATTCCCACGACGGCAAGGCGTCGCCGACCTACCAGACACTGCACGCCAACCTGGCGCAGGCGCGGCCATGTTGTTCTCACCTACGACCCGGTCGGCCAAGGCGAACGCAGCCAGTTCTGGGATGCGGACAAGGGGAAATCGCGCTACAACCTCGGCTGCGGCGAGCACGCGGTCCTCGGCAACCCGCTCTACCTGCTCGGCACCAGCCTGGCTCGCTACCGCATCTGGGATGGGATGTGCGGCATCGACACTCTGACCTCGCTGAAGGAGGTTGACCCCAAGCGCATCGGTTGTGTCGGCGTGTCGGGCGGCGGCACGCTCACATCGTACATTTCCGCTCTCGATCCGCGGGTGTCGGCCGCCGTCATCGCCTGCTATATCACCACGCTGCCGCGGCGCATGGGCAACCGTATCCAGGCCGACCCGGACGCCGATCCGGAGCAGGACATCTTCGGCTTCGTCAGCGAGGGGATCGACCATGCCGGCCTGCTGGCGCTGTTGGCGCCGCGGCCGACCCTGCTGGCCACGGCCCGCTTCGATTTCTTCCCCATCGAGGGGCGCGGGAATCGTTCGCCGAGGCCAAGCGACTCTACGAAACGGCGGGCGAGGGACGCCGGATCGACCGCGTCGAGGCCGCCGAGAAGCACGGCTTCTCGCTGCCGTTGCGGCAGGCGGCCTATGCCTGGTTCGACCGCTGGCTCCAGGGCCGCAAGGCCTCGGACACCGCGGACGAGTTTCCCGTGACCGTGCGGCCCGGCAAGGAGTTGCTGGTGGCGCCGGACGGCCAGGTCAACCGCTCGCTGCATTCGCGTCCGCTTTTGCCCCTGGCCCTGGAGCAGTTCAACAAGGCGAAGAAGCCGCCGCGGAAGGCGCTGCGCGAACTACTGCCCCTCGATCCCGCCGGGGACGATCCGCGGATCACCGACGTGGCAGCGCCGCGGGAAGGACAGGTCACGGTGATCTGCGTCAACGGCAACGAGTCGCGCGGCTGGCAGGAGGAGAAGGCGTTCTTGCGCGGCGTGACGGAACGCGGCCATGCCCTGGTGATAATCGATCCGCGCGGGGTCGGGGCGCTGCGGCCGCGGCTGGAAGTCAAGGGGCGCGACTACGCCGACCCGCTGGATGGGGTCGAGGAAAACATCGCCTACAACGCCTTCCTGGTCGGCCGCTCGCTGCTGAGCCTGCGCGTCAGCGACGTGCTGCGGGCCACCGTCAAGGTGGCGGCCCGGGCGAAACGGCAACGCCTGGTCCTGGTGGGACGGCGCGATGCGGCCCTGGTGGCCCTGCTGGCCGCCGCCGTCGAGCCGGCCTTTCAGCAGCTCGCCGTGGAGGAATTGCGCCTCAGCTTCCTGCCGCTGTTCGATGCCACCGGCGAGGCGATCAATGCCGCCAGCATCCTGCCCGGCCTGCTTCGGGATTTCGGCGATATCCCCGAGGTGCTGGCCGAGGTAGCGCCGCGGAAGGTGCTGATCGCGGCGGGTGCCGGCAAGCTGACCCGCAAGCCGGCTACAGCCCAGATCGTGGACGGACGGTTGAGCACGGACCCACGGCACCTGACGGAATGGCTGGGCGAGTAGACCGTTCGGAAAGAATGATGCATGGGAGACAAAGCAATAAGAACCTGCGACCTGGTAGCCCCGGAGGGGCGGCCGTTGTTAGCCAGGGGCTTCAGCCCCTGGAGTCGATTGGCCCCAGCTGTTTTGGTAGTCCCGGAGGGGCGGCCGTGGCGTGGTCGGCCGCCCCTCCGGGGCTACACCCCAATAACACGGTTGCCCTCTGTTTTGGTAGCCCCGGAGGGGCGGCCGTTGTTAGCCAGGGGCTTCAGCCCCTGGAGTCGATTGGCCCCAGCTGTTTTGGTAGCCCCGGAGGGGCGGCCGTGGCGTGGTCGGCCGCCCCTCCGGGGCTACACCCCAATAACACGGTTGCCCTCTGTTTTGGTAGCCCCGGAGGGGCGGCCGTTGTTAGCCAGGGGCTTCAGCCCCTGGAGTCGATTGGCCCCAGCTGTTTTGGTAGCCCCGGAGGGGCGGCCGTGGCGTGGTCGGCCGCCCCTCCGGGGCTACACCTCAATAACACGGTTTCCCTCTGTTTTGGTAGCCCCGGAGGGGCGGCCGTTGTTAGCCAGGGGCTTCAGCCCCTGGAGTCGATTGGCCCCAGCTGTTTTGGTAGCCCCGGAGGGGCGGCCGTGGCGTGGTCGGCCGCCCCTCCGGGGCTACACCCCAATAACACGGTTTCCCTCTGTTTTGGTAGCCCCGGAGGGGCGGCCGTTGTTAGCCAGGGGCTTCAGCCCCTGGAGTCGATTGGCCCCAGCTGTTTTGGTAGCCCCGGAGGGGCGGCCGTGGCGTGGTCGGCCGCCCCTCCGGGGCTACACCCCAATAACACGGTTTCCCTCCCAGGGGTTGAAACCCCTGGCTAACAACGGCCGCCCCTCCGGGGCTACCCGGACCCAGAGCGCTAGTCATTGTTTCCGAGTGGTCTTAGGCGGATGGGCCGCCCGGCGGCTTCCGCATCGCCAACCGAGCGGCGCCGGCGGTTTTTCACTTCGATAGAATGGATGCGAGGAAATGGCACGCCTCCTGCAAGGCGTATTCATTGCGGCAGGAAAGGAGGAGCGCATGTCGGCGGACCCACGCAAACGGCAGAAGAAGCTACAGCGCCTGAAGGCGAAGCGCCAGGAGAAGAAACACCATCACGCCCGGGAGCAATCGGCCGGCCTGGCCGAGCGCTTGGCGGCCGCGGCCCGCTATCCGGTCCTGAACGCCTGGGTCGCCGAGGACTTGTGGACGACTGGGATGGGCCAGGCCACGCTCAGCCGGGCACTGCCCGATGGGTCGGTCGCCTTCGCCGTCTTCCTGGTGGACCGCTACTGCCTGGGCGTGAAGGACGCGTTCGGGAGCATCCTCAGCCGCGCGGAATACGAGAGCCGCTTCGAGCAGAAATCGCGGTCGCAGTTCGCGGTGCGCGAACGTCTCGCCCGCCACGGTGCGGAAGCTGGTCGAAGGGGCTGTCGCTTATGCGGCCTCCCTGGGGCTCTCTCCCCACAGCGACTACCACAAGGCAAAGCACATCTTCGGCTCGATTGACCCGGCGGAATCCACGGAGGAATTCGAGTTCGGCAAGGACGGCAAACCGCTCTTCATCGCCGGCCCGAACGACACCCCCGCCCGCTGCCGACAGATCCTGGCGATCCTCGCCCACAGTTGTGGGCCGGATGGGATGGACTACACCCTGCCGGACTTCGAGGATATCGACCGGATCATTCCGGAAGCGCTGCGGCACAAACCGGCTCGCCTGATCGGTCCGGATGGGAGGGGGGGCTACTTCGACCTGCCCGCGAAATTCGACGCGGGGGGATGATGAGAAGAACTCGGGGCACCAAAACAGGGATCGGGAGTCGTAGCCTTGAACACGACGCCCGGCCCCTGTTTTCGTCAGGCCGTCTCGTCCTCGTTCGGTTCCGGGATGAACTCGACGCCGCCGTACACCTCCGCCAAGGGCAGGTCGATATCGATTTCCGAGAGCGAGATTACGGCCTCGAGCCCCTGGTATACCTCGCGGACGAAGCCTTGCTCCGTGCGGCGGAAGACGACCACGGTAGCCGATTCTTGCTCGACCAGGAGATAGGCGCCGAGCGAGGGAATTGTCAAGTAAGCGTCCTTCTTCTCGCCCTCGTCGATCCGGCGTGTTCGTTCCGAAAGGACCTCGACCAGCACGGCGGGATCGTCCTGAAACGAGTCGCCCGGCGGATTCGAGCGGCAGATGACCGACGCATCCGGATAATAGAACCGGACGTGGTGGGGTAGGCGCACGCGGATTTTGGTGTCCGAGTTGTAGGCCCGACAGCGCTTCCCGCGCAATCGGGTGTACAAAGCGCCCAGGCAGTTGCTGGCGATCAGGTTATGCGCGTTGCGTGCCCCCGCCATCGCGTAAACCACGCCGCCCAGGTACTCGTGCTTGATCGGCGAAACTAGCTCACCGGCGAGGTAGTCGTCGATGGACACCAGGTTCAGTTTGGGTAGGGCACTCATGCGGCTGATCTCCGGACAGCCCGGGTGGTGATGCTCCGATTGTCTCACTCGCCAGGGGACAGGTCAACGCCGGAGAGTGTGCAGCGGCTACCCGGAGCGCCTGTACGGCTCGGATGCCGGTCTGCTATAATCGAACCCACGGACGGCAGCGTCGGTCGGCCTCCTCAGTACAGGACCCATCTGATGGCCAGTTCATCTCCATCCCATCGCCGCCTGTTCGGCAGCGTGCTGGTCGTGGCCATCGCCCTGTCCGCCGGCGGCTGGATCGCGGCCCAGAATAGCAAGAAGGAAGAGGTCGAAGAGCCCAACGCCAAGCCGCCGAAGAAGAAGCCGCCCCGGGTTGAGGAAGAGGAGCCCAATGCCAAGCCGCGCAAGGTGATCGAGGTGCCGGATGACGATCCGGGTCCGTCGAAACCGAAGCCAAAGCCGCCCGCCGCCGCCCCAGCCGAGGCCCAGACCACCCTGGTCGAGGCCCTGCGCAAGACCAAGAACCCAGAGCTGCGGACCCTCTACGGCGACCTGAAAACGCCGCACGACAGCATTACCGTCCGGTCCCTGGGCGATGAAACGCGCACCTATGCCATCGAGCCGGAAAGGCACTACTATTCCGGCGAGCAAAAACAGTTCAAGAACGGATTCATCGAAGTCTGGCGCTACGATCAAGAATGGCGGCGGTCAAAGTCGTCCACGCCATTCAACAGCGCCCTGGACATGCAGCCCTATGAAGAGATCGCGCTGAAGGCGGCCGACGACTTTCTCAAGAAGGACCTGGACCGCCTGGCGCCGACCAATCCCCGCTACCTGAGTCGGTCGGACATGCTGCGGGCGGCCGAGACGGTCCTGGCGGCGGCGGACCGCTTCCACACCTCGGCCCGCGAGACCGGCACCCGCGTCGGCGACGACTGGGGACCCGTCGGCCAGCGCCTGCACGAACGGCTGTTCCAGGTCCAGCTCGATCGGCTGGACCTGTTCATCCAGGCAGGCGACTGGGACGGCGCCACCGTCTATGCCCGCGCCCTGGCCGACTCCTACCGCGAGACGAAGGAACGCACGCCGATCGCCGCACGCCTGGTGGACATGATCGAGAAGGAGCTAAAGGCCAATGGCGACGAGGCCCACGTCCGCGAGGCCCGCGGGCGACTGGTGATCCTGGAACAGATCTTCCCCGGCAGCGAGGCCATGCGCGGCCTGACGGCGGGCCTGCGCGACCAGGCCCAGCGCCTCCTGGACCTGGCGCGGCTCCTGAGCAAGGCCGGCAAACACCAGGAAGCCGTGGCCCGCCTCGAGCTGGCCCGCGAGATTTACCCCAACCTGCCCGAGCTGGCCGAGGCGCTGGCCCGCGAGCAGAAGGACCATCCGCTCCTGCGCGTCGGCGTCCGCGACCTGCCCACCACCATGATCCCTGGGCAGGCCGTCACCGACACCGAATTGCGGGCGGTGGAGTTGCTTTACGAATCGCTGGTCAAGCTGCGGATCGAGCCGGGGGTGGGGCAGCGCGTATGAACCCGGGTTGGCCGCCGGCATGCCGCGGCTGATTCCGCTGGGCCGCGAGTTCCGCATCGCCCGCGGCGCCGCCTGGTGGGACGGCACCCCGGTGACGGTCGGTGACGTGAAGGCGACGGTGCGGGCGATGCGCGACCAGAAGCGCTGGCCCGACTACAGCCCGCTCTGGGACAAGATGATCGAGGACCCCCATGACGTGGGCAATTCGTTCCGGCTCAATCTGCGTCTCAGCCAGGGCTACCTCGACCCGCTGTCGCTGATGACCTTCAAGGTGCTGCCGCAGGGCGTGGCCCGCGACGCCATCCTCCCCTTCGCCAAGCCGCTGGGGAGCGGCCCGTTCCGCAATGTCGAGCCGTCGATCACGGTGGGCAACCGCAAGGCGCTGGTCTACATCGCCAATCCCGGCTACAGCAGCCGGGAAGGGAAGTTGGGCTTGCCGCGGATTCGTGAGATCCACTTCATCCACTTTGCCGATCCCTCCGACGACCTGGCCGCGGCGCTGGCCCAGGACAAGATCGACCTGGCGCTGGACCTGTCGTCCGAGAAGTTCGCCGGCCTGCGTGGCGGACCGCTGGAGACGCGTGGCCCCCTGCCCAACCGCCGGGTCTACTTCCTGGCCGTCAACCACCAGGACCCTCAAATCAAGGGGAATATCTTCCTGAGACGGGCGCGTGGCGCTGGCCATCAACCGCGAGGCCATCCTCGATAAGTGCTTCCGCCCCAAGCCGGGGGCGAAGATGCACCACGCGCTCAACGGCCCCTTCCCCGCCGGCAGCTGGCCCTGCGACCTGAGAAACGTGCCAGCAGAACTGTACAACCCGGAGGAGGCCAAGGCCCAGGCGCGCAAGGCCGTCGAGAAAGCCGGGGGGTCGATCACCTTGAAGCTGAAGTACCCCAGCGGCGATCCCGCCACCCACGCGGCGCTGCAGCTCCTGTGCTCGTCCGTCAATAGCGAACTCCACATCGACGAGCGGACCTTCGTCGCCCTGGAATTGCAGGAGCCGGGCCTGGAGCCCCACCAGCTGCGCGAGGACGTCCAGCGCAAACACAGCTACCAGCTGGCGTACTACCATTACGATCACCCCAGCGATGCCTACTGGGTCGCCCCGCTCTTCGACCTCAATGCCACGGACGATAACGGCAGCAATTATCTGGGTTACATCGACGGCGAACTGCAAACCGAGTTCGAGCATGCCAAGAACCGACGCGATTTCGGCGAGGTGCAGACCACCATGCACCTGATCCACCGCCTGCTGGTACAACGGATGCCGCTCATCCCGCTCTGGCAGCTCGACACCTTCGTGGCCTACCGCAAGGGGCTGAATCCGACCAATCTCGATCCGCTATTGATCTTCAACGACGTGGAAAACTGGACTCTGGATGCGAAGGCGAGCGGGGGGCGTTAGCCCCCCGGTGAGGGATGCAGGATCATCACCGGGGGGCTGACGCCCCCCGCTCGCCAGGGTGTGCCGGTCGCGACCGCTTCAAGGAGGGAGAGGAGCCAACATGCGTTGTGTCGTCACCGGCGCTGCCGGCTTCATCGGTTCGCACCTGTGCGAGCATTTGCTGGCCCACGGACACGCGGTCACCGGGGTCGATGCCTTTATCCCCTATTACGATCCGCAGCTCAAGCGGCGCAACCTGGCCGGCAGCCAGGCGCACGCCCAGTTCCGCTTCGCTCCCCTGGACCTGCGGACGGACGCGATCGACCCGGTGCTGGCCGGCGCGGAGGTGGTGTTCCACATCGCGGCCATGCCGGGCCTGACGGCGAGCTGGACCGATTTTGATCTTTACCAGAGCTGTAATGTGATGGCCACACACCGTCTGCTGGAGGCCATCGGCCGGTCGGCCCCGCGGCTGCACCGGCTGATCTACGCCTCAACGTCGTCGGTCTATGGACGGTACGCGTCCGGCGACGAAGCGCTGCCGACCAAGCCGGTGTCGCCCTATGGCGTGACCAAGCTGGCGGGCGAGCACCTGTGCCGGGCCCACGCCGACGCCTTCGGCCTGCCGGTGGTGGTGCTGCGTTACTTCAGCGTTTACGGTCCGCGGCAACGGCCGGACATGGGCTATTACAAGTTCATGCGCGCCCTGGTGGACGGCCAGCCGGTGACCGTGAACGGCGATGGGCAGCAGGTTCGCGGCAACACGTACATCGACGATTGCGTGGCGGCTACGGCGGCGGCCGTCGCGGCCCACCCCGGCGAGCTGTACAACGTCGGCGGCGGCGAGACCGCCACGGTCTGGGACATCCTGGGGAAGATCGAGGCGGTGGCCGGCCGTCGCTTCCAGATCCGCCAGGCCCCGGCCCGGCCCGGCGATCAGCGGACCACCTTTGCCGATACCACCCGCCTCCGCACCCATTTCGGCTGGGAGCCACGCACCGGGCTGGACGACGGCCTGGCCCGGCAATGGGCCTGGCTCCGGGAGACCAGCGCGTGATCGTCGAAACGAGGACGCAGCTCATTTCCGCGGCCATTTCCGGGCGAACCGGCAGCGTTAGCTGCCGGGTTGAGGCAGAAAACCCGGCAGCTAACGCTGCCGGTTCGCCCGGAAATGAGCTGCGTCCTCTTTTCGACTTTCGACTTATCAATCCATCGGCGGCAGGTGGAGTGCTTCGAGGATCTTGTCGCGCTGGCGGCCGGCCACCTGGATATCGCCGGCGCGGCCGGCGTGGTGGGCAAAGGCGTCGCGGTAGGTTTGCTGGGCCGTCGCCCAGTCGCCCTGCAAGAGTTGCGCCTCGGCCAGGTTGACCCAGTGCCAGAAGCCCCCGCGCAGCACCGAATCGCGCATCGGCTCCGGCAGCCGGCGGTGCGCCGGCGGAGCAGGGCGTCTACCTCGGCGGCCTGCTGGCGGGCCAGGTCCCCCTGTCCCAGCCACAGGGCCGTGGCGGCGGCATTGATGCCCATGTAGGCGCTCTCACGCCCCGAACGCTTCCAGGCCCGGCGATAAAGCCGGTGGGCGCGGAGCAGCGGATCCTGGTTGGTCCGATCCAGCTCCCAGAGCCCCTTGCAGGCACCGGCCATGATGCCGATGGTTTCCTCGTCGTCGGGGCGTTCCTTCAAGAGCGGCTCCAGCCAGGTGAGCGCCCGCGCCGGCTGGCGCTCGCGCCGCCAGAACAGCCCCATCACCTGGCGCAGGCGAACGTCCTGGGGGAACCAGGTCAGCCCCGCCTCCAGCACCTGCAACACCGTCGCATCGCCCGGCCCGCTCAGGGCCAGGAGGATCTCGGCGAAGAGGGCCACCGTCACCGGGGTCTGCAACAGGGCGGGATTGCTGGACGCCGCCAAAGCGGACCCGGTCAAGTCGGTGGCGGCCCCCGCTTCGAGCGCTTCCAGGGAACGCAGCACCGCGGACAATTCCGCTCCCACTTCCAGCCAAAGGGGCTGCCCGTCGCTGGTCAGGTCGAACGGTTGCTGCCCGTCGTTGAAGCGGCGGAAGAACCAGGCCAGCCAGCGTTCGGCAAAGAGGGCGGCCAGGGTGGCATCGTCCGGCCCAATCGCGCCCTGGACATGCCGCACGCGATTGCCCAGGCGGCGCAGGGCGTGGGCCCAGTAGGCGGCGCTGGTGCCGACCTGGCCGAGCTGCTCCAGGACCTGGAGGTTGACGAAGACAGTGGGGTTGGGCGTCTGGCCCAGTCGCCGCAGCGCCTCGGCGGCCAGGGCTTCCACGATGCGCACGCCGTAGAAGATGGCGGCCTCCGGGGCGCCGGCGCAGCACCGTTTCCATCCGTGCCAGGTCGTCGCGGAGCACGAACTGCGGGGTGGCCAACTGCAACACCGCGGGGGCCAGCCGGTCCAGGCGGGGGCCGGGAATCAGTCGATACCCCTGTGCGACGGCCGCCCGCAGCGCTTCGAGCGCCGTGCCGCGGTCCACGTCCTTTTCCGTCTCCGCCAGCTGCTCGTAGGGGACCAGGCCGGGATGTTCCTTGCGGGCATCGTCTCGCTTCGGCCCGTGCCGCCACCCCTCCGCCTGCCGCTGCCGGCCCCAGACGGCGTGGATGTGCCGGGCCAGGTCCTCCGCCAGGGCGATCACGTCCGGCGGCAACTCCACATTCGCGCTCGGCAACGAGGCCGGCTGCCAGTCCGGGACCGGCACGCCGGCTGGGATATCGCTCATGGCGGGCCCTGGGAAGGACAAGGACCGAAATCCTCCGCGTTTAGTCTATAACCGGATCCCTCAACGGGGACGAGAAAAATGAAAAGAGCAGGGTGGCGCACTCGCCGATTGACAAAGGGCCAGGGATCGGTTTTTCTACCCTGCGGGTGCAAGCGTCCCGGCTTACCAGCGGGGTGGCACGCCCTGAGGTACTCCGAAGGGCGTGCTGCACTGACTGCACGCCCTTCGGAGTACCTCAGGGCGTGCCACCCACACTGCCTGCTGCCGACTGCTACTGCCTACTGGGCCGCCTCTTTCCTGCCGCTCGCCCTATTCACTGGGAGGTTCTCATGCTGAACCCGGAAGAGTTTCGCGGCTGGCTCCCACCGGACGCCTTCAAGCACTTGCGCGAATCGTGCCAGGCCCTGGCCGAACGCCAGTACCTGTCGTCGGCGATCTGGGGCGCGGTCTTCCTGGAAGCGTTCCTCGATGACATGGCGGCCACGCTGAAGCTGCCCGCCAGCGGACAGGACGACCTGAATGCCCGCATCCAGCAGCTCCAGCAGTACAGCAAGAATCGGGGGAGCGCGGCGATCGCCATTCCCGACGAGTACATCAAACGCTGCCGGGACATTCAGAACACCCGCAATCGCCTGGTCCATCACTGTGGAGCCGCCAAGACCACCCTCGCCGAGGATGCCCAGTTCATCAACGCCGGCATCAAAGCCATTCTGGACTGGTACAAGGCGGTAGCGCCCTGCCGGGCCGCGGAGCCGAACGTGGCGGCCTCGCCGCACCCACCGGGCATGCGCGTATTCCTGAGCGTCAGCAAGCCGCATAACGCCGGCCAGGAATACTTCCTGGACGAGCTGGAAGAGCGGCTGCGGGGCATCGGCATCGAGCCGGTCCGCGTCGTGCCGAGTCTGTACGACAAGGCCGATCCCATCGGCAAGACGCGGCAAACCATCCAGTCGTGTCGCGGCATGATTGTGCTTGGCCTGGAACGCACGCACGCCTACTTCCTGCGCGACAAGGAGGGCACGCCGAACGAGACGGAAGAAACCCATCGGCAGTACACGTCCGGCTGGCTCCATGTGGAAGCCGGCATGGCCAACGCGCTGGGCTTGCAGGTGTTTGTTCTCTGCCAAAAACGAATCCACGGCGATGGCATCTTCGACCGCGGCTGGAACACGTACCCGGTTGCCGAAATGGACTCGCTCGACGTTTCCTCACCGCAGCTCGAAAACTTCCTGCAGCACGTGCAGGCGTGGGTCCAGGCCGAAACCGGGGCCAACCCGGAGCGCCGCGGGTAGGAAGCGGGGCAAGCCTTCGCTCCAGCCAAGGTGTCAACTCAGCAATCCCTTGATGACCTTGCCCTCGCTGAGGGTCACCGTGCGCCCGATGGGCGAGGTCATGACCTTTTTCGGATCGATGCCCACCGCGGTCATAACCGTGGCGTGGATGTCGGCCACCGTCACCGGGTCGGTGGGGTCGGCGCGGCTCTCGGGATCGGTCGCACCCAGCACCTGGCCGCAATGCAAGCCGCCGCCCGCCAGGGCCACGCTGAAGCCGTTGATCCAGTGATCGCGGCCGCCCAGGCCGTTGATCTTCGGCGTGCGCCCGAACTCGCCGGCACAGATGACAACCGTCCGGTCCAGGAGCCTGTGCTCTTGGAGGTCGCGCAGCAGGGCGGCAAAGGCCGGGTCGAGGATGGCGGCCTGTTCCTTGCAATAACGGTGGTTGTCGGCGTGGGTGTCCCAGCCGGCCAGGGTGACCTCGACGCAGCGCACGCCGACCTCGATTAGCCGACGGGCCGCCAGGCAGCCCCGGCCGAACGGGGTGCTGCCATAACCCTCGCGCAACTTCGCCGGCTCCGAGGCAATGTCGAACGCCTTGAGCTGCTCGGAAGACATTATCTGCCGGGCGCTGTTGACGACGGTCTGATTTCCGGCGGCCTCGACCAGCCGGCGCCGGCCCCGCGCGAATTCGTCTTCCAGGAATTGCAGATCGCCCACGCGCTGCTTGTCCCGCCCTTCCGGCACCCGCGCGGTCACGTCCGGCACCTTGTTGGCGGGATCGCCGGTCTTGAAGGCGTCGAACTCGTCGCCGAGGAACCCGCCGCGGCCCGGCCACTGGCTGGGCAAGATCGAGATGTGCCGCGGGATCTCGGTCTTGCCGCCGGGCAGCTCGTGGCAGCAGAACGGCGCCGATCGAGGGATGGATCACCGTGGGGTCGGGCCGAAACCCAGTCTTCATCAGGTAGGTGCCGCGCTCGTGGTCCCCCTCCTTGCTGGTGACGGAGCGCAACAGCGCCACGGACCCCATCTGCTCGGCCAGGTTGCCGAAGCTGTCGGCGAGCTGGACGCCTTTTTGGGCCGTATCGATCCCGCGCGTGCCGCCGGCGTTGACGGTCCCCGGGTGCGGGTCGAACGTTTCCTGCTGGCTGGGGCCGCCCTGCATCCAGAGCAGGATGATCGACTGGGCCGGCTGGCGCTTGTCGGCCTGTTTCTCGGCCGCGCGGGCCAGCAACTGGCTGACGGGGGTCAGCCAACTCAGGCCGACTAGCCCCGCGGCCTGGAGGAAGAAGCGACGATTGGCGAGCGGGGGGCGTAAGCCCCCCGGTGAAGAGGAACCGGGGGGCTTACGCCCCCCGCTCGCCAGATGAGTTAATGGTTCCATTTGAACTCCGTGCTGTTCACGAAGGCCCAGAAGATGTCTTCGAGGCGTTGGCTGCGTTCCGTGCCCCGGGTGCCGCGCAGGCGATTCTCGAAATAGGCGGCCTCCGTCGGGCTCGGCCGCCGCGTGTACACCGCCAGGAAGGCCGTCTCCACGGCGGACCGATCGTCGGGCGCCTGCCAGCCGATGCGGGTGCCGGCGTTGAACGGGCTCTCCGCGGTCTTGCCCTTGACCAGGTCGCCGTTCAGGACCAGCAGGGTTTGCGGGATGGTGCAGGCCCGGTCGCGGAACTCGTCCTCGCCGGTGTCGCCATAGGCCTTGACGAAGTCATTGATGCCGCCGAATTTCATCAGCCGGGTCAGGGCGCTCGAGTCGTGATCGATCGTCTGCACCGAGGCGGCCTGGATGACGGCCCCGGCCATCTGCTCGGGCCGCAACGGCGTGCCGGGGAAGGCGGCCCAGACCCGGTCATGTGCCGCGGTCAATTCGTGCTCGGCCTGGCTGTCGAGGCGAAAGGCCTCGGTTGCCGTGATGAGGCGGATCAGCCGGCGCAGATCGTACTGATGGGCCACGAAGTCGTCGGCCAGCAGCGTGAGATAGCGGGGCGGGTCGCCGGCAGTAGACAGATCGTCCAGCGGTTCGACCAGGGGCCGGCCGCACATCACCGCCCAGATCCGGTTGACCGTGGCCCGACCCAGGTAGGGATTGCGGGGATCGGTCACCCACCCCGCCAGGCGCTGCCGCAGCCCGCCATTCTCGGGAAGCAGCTCGGGCAGGAAGGGGACGGCGGGATCGACCTTTTCGTGGGCCCCGGTCTTGCGGTTCTCCATCTCATAGTGGGCCGCCGGATTGTCGCGGATGCCGCCGAGCGTCGATTCCGCCTGGCCGAAGAAGGCGGCCAGCCCCTGGAAATCGCGCTGCTTCCACTTCTCGAACGGATGATTGTGACACTGGGCACAGTCGATGCGCACGCCCAGGAAGGCCCGGGCGACGCGGCCGGCCAGGCGCTCCGGATCGAGCTTGTTCTTCTGATCCTGGTTGGCCGTGACGCTGAGGAAATTCACCGCCGGCGTATCGGTCCAGAGACCGTCGCTGGCGATGATGTCGCGGACCACCTGGTCGTAGGGGCGGTTGCCGGCAATCTGCTCGCCCAGCCAGGAGACGAAGCGGCGACGCCGATAGAGAATGAACGGACCGTTTTCGGTGCCTACGGTGGCTCGGGCCAGGCGTTCGGCCAGGTAGTCGTGGAAGCGGGCGTCGCGCAGGATGCCGTCGAGCCACCATTGCAGCCGATCGCCATCGCGCCCCTCGAACTGGCGGACTTCCTGGAGCGACGGAATGGTGCCCATGAGGCCGAGGGCCATGCGGCGGGCCACGGTCAACTCCGGGGCCGGCGGCGCCGGCGTCAGATCATACTCGTGCCAGGCCTCGCGGAAGGCGGCGTTCACCTGCTCCACGGCGGGGGCAAAATCCTCCGCCAGCACCTCGGGCGGCGCCTCGGCACGCGGCCGGGGCGGGTTGAGCTGCGGGAACAGGGCCGCCGTCAGCCCGGCGATGCCCGCCACAATCAGGCCCACGAACAACAGATGCCGCGCCCACATGGCTCCGCTCTCCCCAGGCGATCCGTGCCGATGATACCCGCCCTCGCTGCCAGACGTTTCAGATGTGCGAGCCCGCGGCGCAAGCCAAGGGCGCCCGAGCCCGCCCTTGGCTTGCGCCGCAGCCCGCCCTTGGCTTGGGCCCCGGCCCGCCCTTGGCTTGCGCCGCGGGCTCGCAGTCATTCTTTCCGAACTCCCTTATGGTAAGCGGCTTTCGGCTCGGCCGGTAGCGAAATTGACCATGAACCGGGCGTTCGCCTTGCGATCACTAAAGAATCGCGTTGAGCCGCAGCCCACAAAAAGGTAACCTCGTTGGGGTAGAATTGAAGCCAGGGCACCGGAGACCGCCGTCATGGAGCAGAAGTTCGAGGGTAACCCCCACGCCGACATCCGCCTCGAAGGCCGCAAGGTGATTCGCGGCGATGTGCTCAACGACTGGGGTTCGCTCCTGCAATGGTCGGTCCGCAAGAACGGTAAGCCCGTGGCCACCGTTCCCGCCCGCGCCGACCAAACGTATCAGCACCCCGATGCCACACCAGGCAAGTACGAGATCGTCCTGCAAATGTGGAAGTACGTGAATTACGCCAAGGATAAGAAGGGCGAATTCACGGTCAGCAAGTTCATCGACGTCTCCAACAAGGTGACGTACACGATTTGACGCCGTCCCCGCCGCCGCCCTCCCCCCGCCCGGCCGCCAGCGACCGCCAAGCCAAGGAGTCGATCCGTGTTGAACGTGGGAAACGTCAAGGTTCCGTTGTGTCAGGGTCCGAGCCGTCGCAGCCTTTCTGCAAGCCGGGGCCGCCGGCCTGGCCGGGCTGACACTGCCCAACCTGCTGCGGCAGGAAGCCGCCGGCGCCGCGAACGGCGGCAAGGGGAAGATTCGCAACTGCATTACCATCTTCCTGGTTGGCTCGCCCGGCCACCTCGATACCTGGGACATGAAGCCCGATGCCCCCGCCGAGGTGCGCGGCAAGTTCAAGCCGATCGTCACCAAGGCCCCCGGCATCAAGATCTGCGAGCACTTCCCGCTGATGGCCCGCATGATGGACAAGGTCGCTCTCATTCGGAGCCTGCACCACAAGACCGGGGCGACGCACGAGAACGGCCAGCGCTGGATGATGACCGGGCACGATTTCAACCCGGACAACATCCAGCCGCACATCGGCAGCGTGGTGTCGCGCGTCTTCGGCCCGAAGGGCGACCTGCCGGCCAACGTGATCCTGCCGACGCCGATCGGCAACACCGGCGCCGGCCCGCTGCACGGCCAGACCGCCGGCTTTCTCGGCAGCGCCCACGAGCCGTTCTTCCTCAATGCCGACCCCGCCGATCCGAAATTCAAAGTGACCGACCTGGAAGTGCCCAAGGACCCGACCGGCTTCCGCCTCGACGCCCGCAAGAAGTTGCTCGGCCAACTCGACGACCTCCAGCGCCGCACCGAAAGCAGCAGCACCCAGGAGCACGACATCGCCTATCAACGGGCCTTCCGCCTTCTGACCTCTCCCAAGGCGAAAGAAGCGTTCAACCTGGCCAAGGAAGACGACAAGCTGCGCGACCGTTATGGCCGCAACACCTTCGGCCAGAGCTGCCTGATGGCCCGCCGGCTGATCGAGAACGGCGTCCGCTACGTGACTGTCAACCACTTCGATACGGTGTTCGGCCTGTCCTGCTGGGACATGCACGCCGACGGCGGTGGATTGAACAACACGTATCTCGATTACGAACGGCATCTGTGTCCGCAGCTCGACCAGGCCTTTTCGGCGCTGGTGACCGACCTGGAGCAGCGCGGCCTGCTGGGCGAGACGGTGGTGGCGGTGCTGAGCGAGTTCGGCCGCACGCCGCGCGCTCAATGGCCGCGGCGGACGCGATCACTACCCCGACGCCTGGACCAACTTCCTGTGCGGCGGCAACATCCGCGGCGGCCAGGTCATCGGCTCCACCGACAAGATCGGCTCCCGCCCCAACGACAACCCCGATCGTGCCGCCGCAGATTCTGGCGTCCATCTATCACGGCATGGGCATCAACCTGGACACGACGATGATGCCCGGCCCCGGCGAACGACCGATCCGGTTAGTCGAGGCGGAGCCGATTAGGCAGCTGTTCAGTTGAAGAGGATGGAACCACAATGGACACAAAGAACACAAAGAAGAGACGGGAGGAGGGTAATGCGGCGCGGCTGTGCGATTGTCACTTCTTCTCTCTTCTTTGTGTTCTTTGTGTCCTTTGTGGTTCCATCGTTCGCCGCCGAACCCGCCCTCCGGAATGTGAACGTCCGCGGCCTCCAGATCGCCGCTACCACCACACTGACCATCGACGGTGACGACTTGGGCCCCGCCCCGCGCCTGCTCCTCCCCTTCGCGGCGAAGCAGGTCCGCAAGCCCGCCTCCACCGCCACCCAGGCCACCTTCGACGTCACCCTCGGCCCCGACGTGCAGCCCGGCTACTACAACCTGCGTCTGGCCACCGACGGCGGCGTCAGCGCCCCGATCCTCATCGGCGTCGACCGCCTCCGTCAGCGCCCCCTCGCCGCGGAAACCGCCGATATTCCCGTGGCCCTGCACGCCCCCGCGGTGGGCAGCACCCCGCTGGAGACGACATTTCCCGGCAAGGCCGGGCAAAAGGTGCAGATCGAGGTCGAAGCCCAGCGCCTGGGCAGCAAGCTGCGGCCGGTTGTCCACCTGTACACCGCCAAACGATTGCAACTCGCCTGGACGTGGGGCAAGCCGGCCCTGGACGGCGACGCCCGCCTGGAGGCCACGCTCCCCGCCGCCGGCGACTACATCGTCGCCATTCACGATGCCGAATATCAGCCACAGGGACCGAGCTTCTTCCGCCTGAAGATCGGCCAGTGGTCGTTCGTCGATGGCGTCTTCCCCCCGGTCGTCGGCAAGGGCAAGCAAACGGTCGAGTTGCTCGGCCCGACGCCGCCGGTTCGCCTGGATGTCGATACGACCCTGGCGTCCGGGTTGCTGCCGCTCCCCTGGCCGAAGGACGGCACCTGGAGCGGCCCGCGGCCCACTGTCGCGGTCAGCCCGCATCGCGAAATCATCGGACAACCGCTCTCCGGAAAAGCGCTGGGCCTGCCCGCCGGCCCCGTCGGCGTCTCCGGCCGGCTGCTGACCCCGTTCGGCGAGGATCGCTACCGTCTGCCCGTGACCCCCGGGAGCAAACTCCGCCTGGAGGTCTTCGCCGACCGCCTTGGCTCCCCGCTCGACGCCTCGCTGGTGGTCCGCAACGACGCCGGCGCCGTGCTGGCCCAGGTCGAGGACGGCCCCGGCACTCTCGATCCCGTTCTGGACTACTCCGTGCCGGACAAGGTGACCTCGATACTGGTTGGCGTGGTGGATGCCCAGGGCCGCGGCGGACCGCAGGCCGTCTATCGTCTGACCGTCGAGCCGCAACCCGCCCCGGATCACAAGACCTTCCGCCTGATCACCCCCGTACAGCACGTCAGCGTGCCGGTCGGCGGGCGCACGGTGGTCCCCATCTACGTTGAACGTAAGGGCTACGAGGGAAGCATCACCCTATCGGCCGCCGGCCTGCCGTCCGGCCTGAAGCTGGAAGGCGCCACGATCCCTGCCGGCGCCGATGGCACCCTGGTCACAGTGGTGCGCGACGCCACTCCCGGCGACGCGGTGCTAACGACCTGGCACGGCCGGGCCGAAGATGGCCAGGAGCAGCCGGTGATCGTGAAGGGCCATCCTCTGGAACGCCTCCAGCCCTGGCTGGCGACGGAGCTGCCGGTGGCCCCGATTGCCGCGAAAGCCGCCGATTTCCAGGTCGACTGGCGCGGCCTGCCCGCCGCCGCCGGCCTCGTCCCCGCCGGCAAGCTGCCCCTACCGATCAAGCTAACTCGGCCCAAGAGTCCCTCGGTCGTGCGGCTGACTCTGCTGACCAGCCAGCTGCCGCCCCTGCTGAACAACCAGCCCGATCCGAATAAGGCCCTGCGCCAGGAGAAGCCCATCGAGGTGGCGGCGACTGCGGTCGATGGCGAGATCACGCTGCTGGTTCCGGCGGACATGATCGCGCCGGCGTACGACATTGCGGTGGAAGCGGAGTTGCTGAGTCCAGATAAGCGGACCGCCCTGGCGACGGCGTACACGCCGGTGAAACGCCTGCCGGTGAAGCCGTCTCTGATCGTCAAGCTGGACGGTAGTGGCCGGATCGAGGCCAAGTTGGACGCGAAGAAGGGAGCCACGATCCCGCTCAAGGGCAAGGTGGAGCGACGCGAGGGATTGACCAGCGATGTGACGCTGACGTTGACGGGCCTGCCGGCGGGAGTGCGGGCCGATCCGGTGACGGTGAAGGCGGCGGTGAACGACTTCACCATCAACGTGATCCTGCCGCCGAATACTCCCGTGGGCGAGGTGAAGGGGCTGAAGCTGGCGGGGACCGCGGTGCCGGACGCGAAGCAACCGAATGTGCGGGTGAAGAGTCGGGAGGTGGAGGTGACGCTGGTGGTGATGGCAGTGAAATGACCGCGTTTAGCGGCGGATCGCAGATCCGCCCGCAAATGCATGCCATCACCGCTTACAATGCATCATGACTCCAGCGGCCCCTTGAGCGGCGCCGGAAACTGCTCCCATGCCGTCTGGTAGGTGGCCTCCAGCGGACACGCCACGTAGTGTTCGGGCGTCAAGAATATCGGCATGTCGGGCAAGGCATCGCCAACAGCGACCGGCTCGACATAGGCAACGATTTCGCTTCCGGCTGAGTAAGCCGCCATCGTCAGGGGCTTGTCAGGAGGCAACACAAACGGCTCGTCGCAGAGGCGGTCCCAGATGACTTTGTGAATCCCCTGGGGATCGCGGCGACTCGGAGGAAAAAGATCGACAATCAGGAGATGGACACCGGACAGCAGGAACGCCACTGCCTTGCGGGAAAACGCCTGGATGGCGTGATGACTGTCCTTGTTGCCCGGCGAGACGATCTCGATGACTGCCACCACATCGCCGTCGGGGTGGCGGATGGTAATGCGGTTCGCTTTCCGGGCGTAGCCGGCAGTTTCGACGCGTGTCGTGAACCGAGCCTTGGGCGGCTGGACTGCGACAGCGACACCCCCGGGCGCTGAATTGGCCGACGGGGTGAGGTCGAGGGTGATGACGTCCGGCTCGGGGCCGCCGGTCTTCTGTTCAACCATGGCAAAATAGCCCGGGGGCAGCCGGCCTTGGTTGAGGGCGTTGCAGATGGCAATCGTCCAGTGTTGGTGGAAATCATGGAAGCGGTTGGCACGGACGCGGGTCCAGTCGTGGATTGGCATGGCGAAGTCCCCATAAGGGTTGAGGGGGCATCCCTGTCCAAGATTGTACCGCCTTGGCGATAGCGGAGCCTACCCCTGGTCTGGTATCCTTGCCATATCCTTCTTGGGAGGAAGCCTGCAATGACCCCGACAATGAAAGACCTGGGCATCGACCGATTGAGCCCGGAGGAGCGAATCGCCCTCGCCCTGGAAATCTGGGAAAGCCTCGACGACGCTCGCCCACCGATTCGGCTCACGCCGGAACAGCGAGCGGAGTTGGCCCGGCGAGATGCTGAACTCGACGCTAACCCAGGCATAGCACTGACCTGGGAGCAGATTCGCGCCAGCGTGGAGAGGAAGCCGTGAATCTGCCGCTGGATTTCCACCCGGCGGTTCGTCTCGAGATTGATGATGCTCACAACTGGTACGAGCATCGGCGCCGAGGACTGGGCCGCGACTTTCTCGACGAGGTCCAGCGAGTGCTTGCAGAGATCAGGGCCAACCCGGCTCGCTACGGGTTTGCCCACGGCGACATCCGTGAGGGAGCGCTGCGGCAATTCTCATATGCGGTTTACTACAGGGTGCTCCCGGACCGAATTCGCATGCTGGCGGTTTATCACACTTCACGCGATCCTTCGAGGTGGCAATCGCGAACCTGATGACCTCCTGCAGCTCTGTGGCGCGGATGAAGTTTGGTAACGCAGGCTGATTCACTCCGTCGGTGGGAAAAGATGGAAAGGACCATGAGGAGCCAGCAACGAGAGCAATAGCAGGTGCAATTGTTGTTCTTGCGGGTGCAGTTGTGTTTGGGGCAGGGCTAATTGCTTATGCAATTCCTGTACAACCTGAGATTCTTCAAGTAGGAAACACAAACTATGGTAATGTCGCGATACTCCCAATGCTCGCAGGCGCGGTCATTGTAGTAGTTGGGTTCGTCCTTATCGCCACCAAGGGGCCGCAGCAGGGAAATCTCTAGACAGCACGGCTCATGCCCAAAAATAAGGATTCTGGCATGCTATCGTATCTGGCTCCACGATGTCGCCAATCGGCCTATTTGTCCGGTCTCCTCGCGGCTATACTGGCCGCATCCGCTGCCACGGCTGCCGATCCCACTGCCGTTCCCTCTGGATCGATCACCGTCTCTCCCCCCTCCCTCGACCTCCACCACCCCCGCCAACCCCACGCCCTGCAAATCCTCGCCACCACCGCCGACGGCTACTCCCTCGACCTGCGCCCCCAGGCCAAATTCACCAGCGCCGATCCGAAAATCGCCGTCGTCGATGACCAGGGCTGGGTCCGCCCCGTCGGCAACGGCAGTACCAGCATCATCGTCGCCGTCGCCGGCCAAACCAAATCCATCCCCGTCAAGGTGCAACTCCCGGCCCAGGAGCCGGCGATGAGTTTTCGGCACGAGGTCATGCCGGTCCTTTCGCGGGCGGGGTGTAATGCGGGGGCGTGTCATGGGTACTCGCTCGGCAAGAACGGCTTCAAGCTGTCGCTGCGCGGGCAGGACCCGCCGCTCGATTACCTCGCCATCACCAAGGACCTCTTCGGCCGGCGCGTCAATGTCGAGTCGCCGCAGACCAGTCTCATTCTCGTCAAGGCCCGCGGCGATGTGCCGCACGAGGGGGGCGTCCGCTTCCGGCATGGCAGCCTCTCCGACTCGATCCTCACCCGCTGGATTGGGCAGGGGACGCCGGGCGACCTGGAGGATATGGTCCACGTCGTCGGCGTGCGGCTGGTGCCGGACAAGCTGGTGCTGCGGCCGGGGCAGACGCATCGGCTGCAACTGATCGCCGAATACGATGACGGCAACAAGCGCGATGTCACGCGGCTCGGCATCTGGACCGCCAACAACGATCGCTACGCGGCGGTCGATGACGAGGGGCTGGTCACGGCCGGCGATGCAGGGGAGACGGCCGTTGTCGGCCGCTTCGAGCGCACCTTCGCCGCGACCGGCATCCTCGTCCTGGCGCCAAATGACAAGTTCACGCCGACGCCGGTGCCGACGGAAAACCTGATTGACAAGCATGTTGTCGAGAAGCTGAATCGGCTGAAGATCACGCCTTCGGTGATTGCCGATGATGAGGAATTTCTGCGGCGCGTCGCTCTCGATCTGATCGGCGTGCAGCCGAAGCCGGATGAGGTCCGGGCGTTCCTGGCGGATAAGGCGAGCGCGAAACGCAAGCGGGTGGTCGATGCACTGTTCGAGCGGCCGGAGTTCGTCGATCACTGGTCGCTCAAGTGGGGCGACCTTCTGCAAAACTCGCGCAACAGCGCGAGTTTGCAGTCGGTCTATCTCTTCCGCGAATTCATCCGTGGTGCCGTGGCCGAGAACATGCCGCTGGACGAATTCGCCCGCAAGCTCCTCACGGCCCGCGGCGGCAGTGTGGACGACCCGGCCAGCGTTTATCTCTCGATCAGCAAGGACGCCAACGATACCATCGAGCGCGTGACGGAGGTCTTTTGCGGGGTGCGCATGCTCTGCGCCCGCTGCCATTCGCACCCGCTGGAGAACTGGACGCAGGGCGATTACTACGGGCTGGAGAGCTTCTTCACCCAGGTCAGCACCCGGCAAGACGGGCGCTTTCCCAATGTGCCCAATGCCCGCCTGGTGAAAGTGACGCTGGCGTCCGGGGCGGCGGTCAATCCGCGGACCGGCAAGGTCCAGCCGCCACGCTTCCTCGGCGGCAAGGATTTGCCGCTCGAGACCGATCGCGACCGCCGCGAGGCCTACGCCGCCTGGCTCACCTCGCCGAAGAACCCGTTCTTCGCCCGCAGCCTGACCAATCGCATCTGGAGCTACTTCTTCCATCGCGGCATCATCGAGCCGGTGGACGACCTGCGCAGCACCAATCCTCCGATCAATCCCGCATTACTCGACGCCCTGACTACGGACTTTGTCGATCACAAATTCGACATTCGCCACCTGATGCGACAGATCGTGACCTCGGCGACCTATCAGCGCAGCTCGGTGCCGAACGCGTTGAACAAGCAGGACGAGCAAAACTTCTCGCACGCCATCCCGCGCCGCATCCCGGCCGAGGCGCTGCTCGATTCGCTGGTGCAGGCAACCGGGGTGCCGGAGAACTTCGGCGGTGCCCCCGGCGGCTTCCGCGCGGCCCAGCTGCCCGACGGCAACATCGAGAGCAACTTCCTCAAGCTATTCGGCAAGCCGCAGCGGATGGAGGCCTGCGAGTGCGAGCGCGACAACGCCTCGAACATGCTGCAGGCCCTGCATTTCATCAACGGCAAGAGCATCCTCGACCGGGTGCAGAACCCCGGCGGTCGGCCGGCACAGCTCCTGGCCCGGAAGCTCTCCGACGAGCAGATGGTGAGCGAGCTCTATCTCTGGTCACTGGCTCGCCATCCGAAGCCGGCGGAGGTGAAGGTCGGGCTGGAGTTCCTGAAGTCATATGGCGACAAGCGGACCGAGGCCGTGCAGGATTTGGCCTGGGCGCTGCTGAACAGCAAGGATTTCTTGCTGACGCATTGACGGCGAGGGAGGAAATCACCACGAAACACACGAAAAACACGAAAGAGAAAACGCACACAAGGCATTCTTTTCGTGTGTTTCGTGTGTTTCGTGGCGATCAATAAGTGGAGTGTCAGCGATGCATCCGATCGCGGAGCGGCTGGGTGGGATGACCCGCCGGCAGATGCTGGGGCGGGGCGGGGTCGGGCTGGCGGCGCTTTGGTCGTTGATGTCCGGCGTAGCCGCAAGCGGGGCGGTGCCCCATTTCGCGGCCCGGGCGCGCCGTGTCATCTACCTCTTCCAGTCCGGCGCGCCGTCGCAAATGGACCTGTTCGACTACAAGCCGAAGCTCAACGAGCTGCGCGGCGTCGAGCTGCCCGACTCAACGTCCGCCACGGGCAGCGGCTCACCGGCATGACCTCGCGGCAGGACAGCTTCCCCATCGCCCCGTCGAAGTTCCGGTTCGCCCGTCACGGCCACTGCGGGGCCACGGTCAGCGAACTGCTGCCGCACACCGCTGCCGTGGCCGACGACCTTTGCTTCATCAAGTCGATGCACACCGAGGCGATCAATCACGATCCGGCGGTCACGTTTTTCCAGACCGGCGCTCAGCTCGCGGGCCGGCCGAGCATCGGCAGCTGGCTGAGCTACGGCCTGGGCAGCGAGAACCAGGACCTGCCGGCCTTCGTCGTCATGATCTCGCAGGGCAGCGGCAACCCGAACGATCAGCCGCTCTACGATCGCCTCTGGGGGAGCGGCTTTCTGCCGACGCGCTACCAGGGCGTCAAGTTCCGCTCGGTCGGCGATCCGGTGCTGTACCTGT
Organism: uncultured Planctomycetota bacterium; assembly: GCA_963827935.1. GTDB lineage: Bacteria > Planctomycetota > Planctomycetia > Gemmatales > Gemmataceae > DATFNV01. The sequence goes on from CAWHCN010000017.1 coordinate 573,449, forward strand.
CCAACCCCGCGGGGCTCGAGCGCCGCCCAGCGCCGGCGCTTCCTCGACGACCTCGCCAAGCTCAACCACATGCAGCTCGAGGAGACCGGCGATCCCGAGATCGCCACGCGCATCGCCCAGTACGAGATGGCCTTCCGCATGCAAACGTCGGTGCCCGAGCTGACCGACATCTCGCAAAGAGCCGAAGCACGTTCTCGACCTGTACGGCCCCGACGCTCGCAAGCCGGGAACGTTTGCCGCCAACTGCCTGCTGGCCCGCCGGCTGGCCGAGCGCGGCGTCCGCTTCATCCAGCTCTTCCATCGCGGCTGGGACCAGCACACCAACCTGCCCAAGCAGATCGTCGGCCAGTGCCGCGATACCGATCAGCCGGCCGCCGCCCTGGTCACCGACCTGAAACAGCCGCGGCCTGCTCGACGACACGCTGGTCGTCTGGGGCGGCGAGTTCGGCCGGACGGTCTACTGCCAGGGAACGCTGACGGCCCAGGATTACGGCCGCGACCATCACCCGCGCTGCTTCACCGTCTGGCTGGCCGGCGGCGGCATCAAGGCGCGGCATCAGCCACGGCGAGACCGACGAGTTCAGCTACAACATCGTCGAAAGACCCGGTCCACGTCCACGATCTGCACGCCACGATGCTGCACTGCCTGGGCATCGACCACAAGCGGCTGACGTTCAAGTTCCAGGGGCGGGACTATCGGCTGACGGATGTGTTTGGAGAGGTGGTGAACGGGGTGCTGGCGTAGATCGCCGCTTGCGGCTTCGCAAGGGGATGCGAAGCCGCAAGCGGCACATGCTCACTTATCCAGCTGCTCCAGCAGCTTCAGAATGGGCGGCACGCCGACGCGCTTCGTTTTCATATCCCACGCGGTGATCCACTCTTCCTTGTCCTTTTTCAGGTCGAAGTCGTCGCGCAGGCGTTTCTCGAAGTCGGGCATGTGGGCGGCGCCGTAGAAGATACCGATCTTCTTCTTGCCCTTGGCGATCTCCTTTTGCAGCACCTTCAGGGCGGCCTTGTTGCGATCGGCGATGAGGATAGTGCCGATGGTCGGTCCCAGGCCACCGTCGTCGCCGGCCGCCGCGAACTGCTCGGCCATCGCCCGCTTCAGTTTGACCGCGGCGCCGGGGTCGAGCAGCAGGCTGCAGCAGGTCCGGCTCCTCGGGCTCCTTGGCCTTCTTGTCCACTTCCTTCCCCTTTTTCAGCTCCTCGACGTTCTGCTTGCGGAGGAAGTCGGCGACGACGCTCAGCGCGACGGTCAGGCCGTCCTCGCCCCGCGCCTTCATCGCCTCGGCCATCTTGTCCGGCGACAGGTCGGCGTGGACGAAGTTTTTCTTGGTGTAGTCGATCTGCTCGACCTGCGAATCGAGGTCCAGGACGTTCTTCATCAGGTCCTGAATGAAGGCAATGGGGTTCCCCTTCTCGCGCTTGCCCCCCTTGGGGATGCGCGTCCCTTCCGGCGCGACCAGCTCGTAGAGGAGGACATCGTAGTCCTCCATGCGCTTGTTGAGGGCCTCGTAATAGGCCTTGTCAGCGACGTGGACGGCACCGATGAGATCGACCGTGACGCCCTTCTCGCCGGAGGCGGGGACATAGCGGACGATGCCGGTTTCGAGGGAGGTGGCCACGTCGTTCTTGTCGCGCTTGACGCGGAGGAACTTGGTGGGTTCGGCTTTCTTTTTCGGCTCGGGCTTGTCGTCGGCGGCCAGCAGCGGGCTGACCAGGGCCAGGCAAAGGCCGCCCACGGCCGACCAGAGAAGCGTGCGGGAACGGGGCATTGAGGTGTACCTCGGCGGTGGTTTGCGGGAGGAATCGTGAGCCACGCGCCGCCCGCTGGGCAGCGGCTAAACCATTATTCGCTGCCGCGGCCTCGCCATTTACAATCCGGCCGTCACTCCTCACGGTCGCTGCGGTTGAAAACGAGGCGCTGCGCACATCGGGATCAATCTTGTACTTCCCCTGGGTGTCCAGTGTGGCCCGGGCCTCGACCCGCAACTGCTTCATCAAGTTGGTGCGGAATTTCGCTTCCCGTTCGCTCTGGTACATCGACCAGAGACTGTCGAGGCCGTTGCCGGCGTTGCGGTAGACGTCCAGGAACTCGTCCTGGCTGGGCACGTCGGGCTTCTTCACCAGCACGGCCACGTACTCGTTGCGGTCGGGGAGGTCCTTGACCACCGTACCGGCGCCAGGCTCCTTGAGGTCCTGGAGGAGCTTGTCCACAACGTCGGGGCGCGGGTTGGCGAACTGGGTTTCGGAGAAGGTGAACGGGTGGTACTGGGTTTCGCCGCCAATCAGGATCTGCGGCACCGGAACCAGCTTGGCGATGTCCACGCGATCAAAGCTGTCGTAGCCGCGCCGGGCCGCCTCATCCTTGATGAAGCGATCCGGGCTGATCCCTTCGGGGCGGTTCTTGACGGCTTCGATGATCTGCTTGGCCTCGTCCTCGGCCAGCTTGCGAGCCTGCTGTAACTTCCAGGCCGCTTCTACCGTCGGGCGGGCCTGGTCGAAGGTGGGAACATAGGCCTTGTCGTTCTCGGTCAGCCAGAACTCGTAGTTCGAACTGTCAATGCTTCCCCTGAGCGGCTGCGGGCGGTAGAGCAGCGGCTCCTGCGGGAAGAACTGGCTGGCAAAGCTCTGGCGGGCGCTGGGGGTGAACGGGACCTTGCCCTCCACGGCCTTGCGGAGAGCGGCGATGTCCGGGTCGTCGGCGATGGACTGGAAGTCGCGGGCCTCCTTCATCACGCCGTGGCTGATGCCATGTGCGGGATTGGCGTTCTTGTCCACGTAGTCGGCGGCATCCTTCGGATTGAAGTGCTTGGCCTCCAGGTCCTTGGTCAGGTTGGCCAGGGCGCCGCCGGCCATGTCCTTCGCCAGGCGCTCGCGGAAGCGGGTCGCCATGAGGCCGCGCACCGCGTCGAAGCTGGCCACCGGCACGGTGACCAGCCCCGCCTCCTGGGCCAGCACGCCGGGGAGGAAAGGGTTGGTCCCGGCCAGGGTGATGCCGACGGCCCGAACCTTCTGCTCGGCCATCTGGATGTCGATGGCGCCGCCCAGAGTGCCGGCCACGCTCCAGGGGGTCGCCCCGGTCATACCGGAGCCGATCAACTGGCCCGCGACGGCCGCCCGGGTTTCGGGACGGCGGATGCCGGTGGCATAGGGGTTATCGGAGTCGGTGTCGGTGCTGCGGGCCTCCCACCACGATTTCGAGTTCACCCCCTTGACATAGGCCGCATACTCTGCTTGGTCGGCCATCTTGGGCGCCAGGTCCACGGCCAGGGCGGAGTCAAGAGCAGGAGCACTGCCGATGCCGGCGCCGGCCATCAGCGGCCGCAGCTCAGCCATGATGGGCAGGGCCTTGTCCGCCGAGTCGCGGTAGTAAGGACTTTCGGGATCGGTGGTGACCCATTCGATCTTCACGCGCCGCGGCACCTTGAAACCGGGACGCTCGCGGAGCGGATCGGGCTCGTCTTCCTTATAGCGTTCGAAGAACTTCCTCAGCTCGGCCTCGGGCGGAAGCTGATCGATCTTGGTGGTGAAACTGTTCACCGGCACCTTGAGGAAAACCACGTGCAGCCTGGTGCGCCGGTCCTTGAAGAAGTCGAAGAACTGCTCGGGCGTCGAGCCGGAGGGAAGCTGTTGGGTGCCGTACCCGGCCCCCAGGCCGGCCCGGGCGCCGGGGGTGGTCCCCAGCAGGGCTTCCTGCGCAGCCGCACCCGGAACTCGTTCCGCAGGGTGGCGTAGAAATCCTTCAAGAGCGGCGGCTTGGGCATGCCGGCCAGGTAGGTGCTGATCGTGGTCGCGTCCTTGGCCGAGTCGCCGGTGAGTATGCCTTCCGTGCTTTCGGCCTCGTGATTGACCAGCTTGCGGACGTCGCCATCGGTGAGGGTGATGTTGAGGCGGTCGGCCTGCTGCTGCCAGATCAGGAAATCGAGCAGGCCGTCGGTCGTCAGCGTGCCGCCGAAGTAGGGTTCGCCCGGGTGGTTGACCGCCCACTGCTCGATGCCGGTGCCGACAATCATGCGCTGGATGGTTTTGACCGCGTCGGCTTTGTTTTCCTGGGCCGCCAGCTCGGCCTTGAAGGCGGTGAGGTCGCGGCGGAGCTTGTTGTAATCGCGCGTGCCCTGGGTGAAGAAGCTAAAGTTGGCATCGGTGAAAATCTTGTTCACCTTCTGCTGCTCCAGGAAGTCGAGGCCCGCGAGGGCTTGCCCGCGACCCATCATCATCTGCATCATCTCCTGCAGCACTTCGGAGGGGCTGAGGTAGAGCGGACGGGTGGCCCGCAGAATGAAGGCATTGGTCGCCCGGCGATTGCGTTGCAAGTTTTCGAGGTCGGTGACGGTGATTTTCTTGTTGTAGAGTGTGGTCACCTCGGTGTTGTCGACCCCTTTGCCGCCGCCAAAGGCGCGCATGAGCGAGTCGATCGGATCGCCCTTGCCGCCGATCTGGAGGATGAAGATGAACATGGTGAAGACGGTCAGGATCGCCAGAAACACCTTCATGCGCTTGCGGAAGAACGCGAATGGATGGAAAGCCATTACTGGTCCTCAACTTACGTCGTTGCCGGACCTCCCTGGTCCGGCCGCGGGCTTGACACCCGGCGGAACGCTATAGTATGGGTGAAAGGCGGACTAAGCCCAAAATAGCGATTGTAGCGAGTCTGGTCCGCGACACAACGGCAACCGCAGTTTGGCGAGCCGGGGTGCGTGAGCACCCGGGTGAGGCGAAACCCGGGTGCTCACGCACCCCGGCTCGCCAAACCGAGGGAGTGCCCCATAACCAGGGAATAGACCCGTGCCAGCACGCAAGAAGCCAGCGGCCGAAGGATCGGCGCCCGTGGCCAGCGGCCGCAAGAAGAAAGCCAGCCCGGCGCCCCCGGACGAAGCCGCGCCGGTCACCCGGAAGCGCGCTCCCGAGCCGCTACCGCCGCGCCCAATGGCGCCGGCAAGCTCGACCTCGTCATTGTCGAGTCGCCGGCCAAGGCCAAGACGATCAACAAGTACCTGGGCTCCGGCTATCGGGTCCTGGCCAGTTACGGCCACGTCCGCGATCTGCCGAAACGACGGCGCAAGGGCGAGGCGGTGGCCGGCATCAACATCGACGCCGGCTGGATTCCCACCTACGTGGTCGAGGACAAGGACGACAAGCGCGGCGGCCGCAGCGGACGCCGTACCCCGAAGGACATCCTGGCCGAGCTGAAGCGCGAGGCCGCGAGGGCAAACCACGTCTACCTGGCCACCGACCCGGACCGCGAAGGCGAGGCCATCGCCTGGCACATCGAAGACGAGCTGGGGCTGGATGAGGCACGGACCTTCCGCATCACGTTCAACGAAATCACCCGGACGGCGGTGCAGCACGCCCTGGCCGAGCCCGGCAAGATCGACATGGACCGGGTCAAGGCCCAGGAAGCCCGCCGCATCCTCGACCGGGTCGTCGGCTATCCGCTGAGCAACCTGATCAGCAAGAAGATCGCCAAGGCGTTGAGCGCCGGCCGCGTGCAGTCGGTTGCCCTGCGCCTGGTGGTGGACCGCGAACGCGAAATCGAGGCGTTCCGCACCGAAGAGTACTGGAAGATCACCGCCCTGCTGGCACCCACGGGTACGGTGCCGTTCACCTTCGCGCCGTTCCGCACTCTGCTGGCGGAGAAGGACAAAGGACAAAGGACAAAGGACGAAAAAGAAGAGACGCCAAAGGACGATGCCCCTTCGCCCTTGGTCCTTGGTCCTTCGTCCTTGCCCGAGGCCGCGGGGACTTTCTCTGCCGAGTTGGCCGAGTGGGGCGGCCAGAAGTTCGCCGCGGTCAACGAGGAGAACGCGACTCAAATCGCAACCGCCCTCGACACAGCGGCTTACGTCGTCAGCAAGGTCGAGCAGAAAGAGCGGCAGGAGAAGGCCCCACCGCCCTTCACCACCAGCACGCTGCAACAGCAGGGGAGCCTGCGGCTGCGCTTCAAGGCCGAGCACACCATGCGGGTGGCCCAGCGGCTCTATGAAGGCGTGGAACTCGGCAGCGAGGGCTCGGTCGCCCTCATTACCTACATGCGTACCGACAGCACGCGGGTCTCGAACGAGGCGCTGCAGGCGGTGCGGTCGCACATCGGCACCGCTTACGGCCCGCCCTACCTTCCGGCCAACCCGAACCACTTCGCCTCCGGCAAGAGTGCCCAGGAGGCTCACGAGGCGATCCGGCCGACCGACGTGGCCAACACGCCGCAGCGCGTGGCCGCCCTCGGATTGCACGGCGACCAGCTCAAGCTGTACACGCTGATCTACAACCGCTTCGTCGCCAGCCAGATGACACCCGCGGTCTTCGCGGTGACGAATGTGGAAGTAATGGCTACTCCCGTCGCTCACGCTCCGGGCTCGCCAACCGGGCTTTTCAAGGCGCAGGGGAAGATCCTGAAGTTCGATGGTTACCGCAAGGTGCTGCCGCCGGGCGGGAAGCAGGAAGACGCCATGCTGCCGGCGTTGGCCGCGGAGCAGAAGCTCGACCGGCTGGACCTGGTCGCCAGCCAGCACTTCACGCAGCCGCCGCCACGCTATAACGAGGCCTCGCTGGTGAAAGCGCTGGAGAAGGAAGGCATCGGCCGGCCCTCCACCTATGCCAGCATCCTCGGCAAGATCACGTCGGAGGAGCGCGGCTACATCCTGGTCAAGGAGCGCCGCTTCTACGCGACGGAACTCGGCAAGATCGTCACCGATCTGCTGGTCCAGCACTTCGCCAACGTGATGGACCTGAAGTTCACCAGCCATTTCGAGGAAGAGCTGGACCAGATCGAGATGCGAAAGAGTCAGTATGTCGACGTTCTTAACGAGTTCTGGGGCCCGTTCTCGCAGGCGCTGGAGAAGGCCCAGGCCGAGATGCCGAAGCCAGCGCGGCGTGGAGACCGGCGAGAAGTGCCCCAAGTGCGGCCGGCCCCTGGTGAAAAACTACAGCAAGAAGACCGGCCGCGAATTCGTCGGCTGCTCCGGCTTCCGCGACAAGGAGAATCCCTGCAAGTACATCAAGCCGGGCGAGGGCGAAGAGGCGCTGCCCGAGCCGGAAGTGACGGACATCGTCTGCCCCACGTGCGGCAAGGCGATGCTCAAGAAGTCCGGCCGCTGGGGCCCGTACCTGGCGTGCAGCGACGACGACTGCAAGACCCGCATGAACCTCGGCGCTGACGGCAAGCCGGTCCTCACCGCCAAGCCGACCGAGCACAAGTGCGAGAAGTGCGGCAAGCCGATGGTCATCCGCGAGGGGAAGCGCGGCCCGTTCCTGGCCTGCACCGGGTATCCCAAGTGCAAGAACGCCAAGGACATCGACGCGGCGGGGAACCCGGTGCCGGAGTTCGACCCCGGCATCGCCTGCGAGAAGTGCGGTTCGCCGATGAAGGTCCGCAAGGGGTTCCGCGGCCCATTCCTGGGGTGCAGCGCCTTCCCCAAGTGTCGCGGCACCAAACCCTTGCCGGATGACCTCAAGGAGAAGTTCAAGGCCACGTCCCCGCCGCCGGCCAAGAAGGCGGTGCCGCAGGTCGCCGTGTCCGAGACCTGCCCGGAGTGCGGCGGGCCTATGAAGGTCCTGCCGTCGCGCTTCGGCAAGGGTGGCTACTTCCTCGGCTGTGCGAACTACCCCGAGTGCAAGGGGAAACGCCAGGCGTCGCCGGAGCTGCTCGAACAGCTCCAGGCGGCCAGCGCCGTATAACGTAGTTTCATGCCCGAAGTCGCGCTCGAACACGTCGGCAAGCACTACACCCCCGGGGTGGCCGCCCTCGACGACCTGACGTTGACCATCGCTGATGGCGAGTTGGTCGTGCTGGTCGGCCCGTCCGGCTGCGGCAAGACCACGACCTTGCGGCTCATCGCGGGCCTGGAAACCCTCACCACCGGCACCATCCGCATCGACGGCCAGGTGATCGATACCCTGCCGCCGCGGCGACGCGACGTGGCGCTGGTGTTCCAGCGCTCCACCGTCTATCCCCACCTCAGCGTGGCTGACAACCTGGCGTTCGGGGCGCGGATGCGACAGGCGGACGGCCTGCTGCCGCGCCTGGCGTGCCGGCTCTTCAGCCCCGCCCGGGCTGAGATCATGGCCCGCGAGCGGGTCGAATTGGCGGCTCGGGTGGCCGACGCCGCCCAGATCCTGGGTCTGGAGCACCTGCTCGACCGCCGTCCCGGCCAGCTTTCGGGCGGCGAGCAGCAGCGGGTGGCACTGGGGCGGGCGCTGGTCCGCCGGCCGGCAGCGTTCCTGCTGGATGAGCCGCTCAGCCACCTCGATCCCGGCCTGCGCCACGAAATGCGCCGCCAGTTGCACTTGCTTCAACGACGCCTTCGGGCGACAATGCTCTATGTCACCCACGATCAGGTGGAGGCCATGACGCTCGGCGACCGCGTTGTCGTGCTGGACAGGGGCAGGGTCCAGCAGATTGGGCCGCCGCAAGAGTTGTACGATCGGCCGGCCAACCGTTTTGTGGCCGGCTTTTTGGGCTGGCCGCCGATGAACTTGTTCGACGGCCGGCTGGCGGCCACAACCGGGGGCGGAACGGCCCTGAGGGCCGATGGGCTACTTTTGCCGCTGCCCGCGGGGACAATTGGCCTATCGCCTGCGTATAATGGGATGGACGTGACGGCGGGCATCCGGCCCGAACACATCACGGTGTCCGAGGAGCCGGATGCCGGTCACCTGAAGATGGACGTGCTCCTGATCGAGCCGCTCGGTGCGAATCGGCTGGTAACGCTGGCCCGCGATGGCCGGCAACTGCTGACCTTGATGGGCGGTCAGCCGGCATTACGCGAGCGGCAGACGGTGGAAGTGAAACTGGATATGCGAAACCTACGCCTGTTTGATCGGAATTCGGGAAGGGCGCTGACCGGCTGACGCTGCGCAATGCGCTCCCGGTGCGCCGGCACCGGGGAGGCATCAAAAGTGGGACTTGCTCCCACTTTTTTTGTTGGTTGAAAAGAAAGCCCACGGACGGCCGTCCGTGGGCTTAGGAGACACAAAACCATGATGAACCCCTCCGAGCTGATGCGTGGCGTGGAAGCGATTCACCGCGAGAAGAATATCTCGAAGGAGATCATCTTCGATGCCATCGAGTCGGCCGTGCAACTCGCCACCGAGAAGTTTTACGGCGAGGACCAGCCGGTCGTGGTCACCCTCGATCGCGACTCCGGGACCATCCACGCCCGCCTCGGGGAACAGGAGATCGACCCGCAGGACCTGGGGCGCATCGCCGCCCAGGCCGCCAAACAGGCGATGATCCAGAAGCTGCGCGAGGGGGAGTGCAACGCCGTCTTCGATGTCTTCGCCGCCAAGAAGGGGGACCTGGTCCACGGCACGGTGCAACGCTTTGAGGGCGGGGCAGCCACGGTCACCATCGACCGCTCCGAGGCCCTCTTGCCCCGCTCCGAGCAAATCCCCGGCGAAACGCACCACGTCGGCGAGCGCGTCAAGGCGATCATCCTGGATGTGCGCAAGGTCGGGCACCGGGTGAAGATCATCCTGTCGCGGACGCACCCCGATTTTGTCCGCCGACTGTTCGAGATGGAGATTCCGGAGATCGCCGATCGGACCATCGAAATCAAGGCGGTGGCCCGCGAGGCGGGCTATCGGTCGAAGGTGGCGGTCTCGTCGATCGACCTGAAGGTCGATTGCGTCGGTGCCTGCGTCGGCGTTCGCGGCAGCCGTATCAAGAACATCGTCGATGAACTGGGCGGCGAGCGCATCGACATCGTCCGCTGGAACGACTCGCTGCAGGTGTTGATCCCGAACTCGCTGCAGCCGGCCGCCGTCGAGGAGGTGTTCCTCTATCCGCGCCTGGGGCGGGCCATCGTCCTGGTGAAGGAAGATCAGCTGTCGCTGGCAATCGGCCGCCGCGGTCAGAATGTCCGCCTCGCCTCCAAGCTCGTCGGCTGGGACATCGAGATCATGACCCACGACGAGCTGACCGAGGGAATCGACCGGGCCACCGGCTGGTTCTTGCAGATTCCCAACGTCACCGACGAGATGGTGGAGGCGTTCATCGAGGAAGGCTTTTTGTCGTACGACGATCTGACCTTCCTGGAGCCGGCCCAGCTTGGGGAGTTGGCGGGCTGCGGCGAGGAAGAGGCCGACGACATTATCGCCTTCGCGGAAGAGGCGGCCGAGCAGGTGGAGCAAGAGGCCCGGGCCGCCCAGGCCGAGGGCGGCGGCGAAGGCCGCAAGAAGGGAAGTATGCCCGTGGCGACCCCGGCCGAGGGCGCCCGCCAGGCCTTCGAGAGCCTGTTTCGCCCGCCCCCGAGGCGGCCGGCGTCGCCGAAGAAGGGACAGCCGTCGCGACCGCGGAAGCGCCCGCCGGGGTCGGGACCGTGGACGAAATGGCCGTCGCCGAAGCTCCACCGGCCGTCGAGGGCGCCGAAGCGGCTCCGGATGCCCAGCCCGACTCGGTGGTCGTCCCCGAACCCGCTTCGGCCGAGCCAAGCCCGACTTTGGAGGAAAAAACGGACAACCCACCGCTTATGTCTGGCGAGCCGTGAACCCGACGAGCAGGGGACTTACGTTGCCTGCTCGCCCAGGACTCCCTTTCCAAGGGGCCGGCGTTGGTTAGAATGGACGGATGATGATGGGGTGGTTGCGCGGGCATCCGGGTGATGAACGACATCTGCACAGGAGTAGTGGCGCTTGCAAAAAGAGAAAGTGCGCGTTTATGCCCTGGCCAAGATCCTGAACATCGAGAGCAAAGACCTGCTCGACATGTGTCAGAAGGCCGGGTTTGACGTGAAGAACCAGCTCAGCAGCCTCGATCCCGAGCAGCGCGACGCCATCGAGTCGATGGTGAGAGGCGGGCAAGGAGGGGGTACAGCTGTTGCTGCGCCTCCCCGGACCGCCACTGCGCCCCTGGTCGCTCCCAAAGAGAAGATTCGGGTGCTCGATACGCGGGTGCGTCCGCAAGGTCGGCCGTTGCCGGCACCGGCAGCGGTGCCTTCGGCCAAGCCGTTAGCGCCTGCGGCCCCCGCTGCCGTACTCACGGAGACGGAAGTGACGCCGCCCGCGCCCTCGGTTCTGGCCCCCGTGGTGGCTCCCCCGGCCGCGGCCGTCACGGCGCCGGCGGTCAAGCCGGCCGCTCCAGCCTCCGCTGCGGTGCCCCCGGCTGCCAGGACACCAGCCAGCCCAACCGGCCCGCGTCCGGCAGCGGCGGGGCCTATCGCGCCGCCGCCAGCGGCTCCCGCGACCACAACCCCGCCGAGCCCGTCCGTCCCCCGAGTGCCGCAGGTGCCGGCAGCGGCCGCCGACGGCAGCCCGCGCTCCTCCGACGGCAGCGCCCCGAAACCGCAAACCTTTACCCCGGCCAACAGGCCACGCGACCTCAACCACCCCCGCACCGATGGCGGACAGCGGCGGCCCCGGCCCGCGCCGCGGCCGGGCGGCTTTGTCATCAGCGCCAAGCCGCCCCAACCCCTCAAGGCCCAGGCCAAGGTCGAGGAGAAAAAGCAGCCGGCCCAGGCCCCGGTCCAGAAACCGGTCGCCCGACTGCCCGAAGGATATGTCCAGGGGAAGGGACCGATCAACCTCAAGGACATCCTCAACAAGCCGGCCGCGCCGGCCACTCCGATCATTGATGACGAGGACGACGAGGCCGCCAAGGACCGCAAGAAAAAGGCCCTCGGAGGCGTGGTGGGCCGCGATCAGCGCCACGTCGATCGCGCCAAGCGCCAGGCCGAACGCAAGGGCCGCGAAAACGAAAAACACGTCCTCCTGCCCGGCGAGGAACAGGAAGACGCCCGCACCCGCGCTAACCGCCTGAAGGCACGCATCAAGGAAAAACAGCGGCGCGGCACGCTGCCGCCTAAGAGCTCCCGCGTCGTCGTCGAGGTGCCGATCACCGTCCGCGCCCTTTCCGAAGCGATGGGCGTGCGCTCCGGCGAGTTGCTCTTCAAGCTCCGCGATCACGGCATCAACGCCCTGAACCTGAACCTGACCATCGAGCCCGAGATGGCCGAGATGCTGGCCCTCGATTTTGGCCGCGAGTTGGAGATCAAGAGGCCGCTGGACGCCGAAGAACAGCTCCTGGCCAGCCTGCGGACCCCCGACAACCCCGAGGACCTCGTCTCGCGTGCGCCGGTGGTCACAATCATGGGCCATGTGGACCACGGCAAGACCTCACTCTTGGACAAGATCCGCCAAAGCAACGTGGCGGCTACCGAAAAGGGCGGCATCACCCAGGTGATCCGCGCCTGGCGCGTCGAGCACGGCGGCAAGCCAATCACCTTCCTCGACACTCCCGGCCACGAGGCCTTCACCAAGATGCGAGCCCGCGGGGCCAACGTCACCGACATCGCGGTGATCGTCGTCGCGGCCGACGACGGCGTCATGCCGCAAACCGAGGAGGCCATCAACCACGCCCGCGCCGCCGCCGTCTCCCTCGTTGTGGCCATCAACAAGGTGGATCTGCCCAACGCCAACCTCAACAAGACCCGGCAGCAGCTCTACAGCCTGAACGTCCTGCCGGATAACATGGGCGGCGACACGCCCTTCGTGGAAACCAGCGCCGCCACGGGCCTGGGCATCGACGAGTTGCTCGATCAGCTCTCCGTCGTCGCCGAGCTGAAGGAGCTGAAGGCCAACCCAAACAAGCCAGCGGAGGGAACCTGCCTCGAGGCCAAATTGGACCCGCAGGAAGGCGTGCACGCGACGCTCCTGGTGCAGAATGGCACGCTGCGGCCCGGCGACGAGATCCTGTGCGGCGCCACCTATGGCCGGGTTCGCGCCATGTACGACGACCTGGGCCGGCCGATCGAAGAAGCCGGCCCCAGCGTGCCGGTGCGCATCACCGGGCTGGACGAGGTCCCCAACGCCGACGATACGTTCCAGGTGGTCCCGGACCTGGTGACGGCCCGCGGCATCGCCGAAAAGCGATCCGACAAGTTGCACGAGGCGGCCACCTCCAAGCGCACCCCGCTCAGCCTCGAATCGCTGGCCGAGTTGAAGGTCACCGAACTGAAGGTTATCCTCAAGGCCGACTTCCGCGGCTCGGTGGAGGCCATTCGCAAGGAGCTGGAAAAGCTGCACCACGAGGAGGTCCGCGTCCGCGTCCTGCACACCGGTATCGGGGCCATCACCGAAAGCGACGTGCAACTGGCCCTGACCTCGCCGCAGGACACCATCGTCATTGGCTTCAACGTCGTCCCGGACGACGGCGCGCTGGTGATGGCGGAAGAGCGCGGCATCAAGATTCGCGAATACGACATCATCTACAAGCTGACCGACGACGTGCGGGCGGCCCTGGAAGGCAAGCTCAAGCCGCGCGAGGAAATCATCCACCTCGGCCGGGCCGTCGTCCGCCAGACCTTCAAGGTCAGCCGGGCTGGCACCATCGCCGGCTGCTACATCACGCAGGGTACGATCGACCGCTCCGCCAAGGTGCGCGTCATCCGCGAGGGCGTCGTCATCTATCCGCCCCCCGACAAGATCGCCAGTCTGGAGTCGCTCAAACGCTTCAAGGAAGACGTGCGTGAGGTCCAGCAAGGGTACGAGTGCGGCCTGAAGGTCGCCGGCTACGACGACATCAAGGTCGGCGACATCATTGAAGCCTACCGCATCGAGCAGGTGCAGCGGACGTTGGACAAGTAAATCCGTTTAGCCGCGAGCGTCCCGCGAGCGCTCAATTGCTCGCGGGACGCTCGCGGCTAAACGGGAATTCCGCGATGATTGTCGGTTCTCTGCGAGTTCGCCTGTTGATTCGTGAGGCCCGCAGCCTCAAGGACAAGCGCCAGGTGGTGCAGAGCATCAAGGATCGGCTTCGCGAGCGGTTCAATGTCTCCGTGGCGGAAGTCGAGGCCCAGGAGCATCGGCAGCTGGCCGTGCTGGGCGTGGCGATGGTGGGTGCGGAGGCCGGCCATGTCCGGGGTGCCCTGCACCAGATCGCCGAGTCGCTCCGGCGGCACCCCGTAGCCGAATTCATCGACTGTGAGATCGAGGCATGAAGACCCACCGCATCGCCCGAGTCTCGGAAGCGGTCCGCGAGGTGGCCAGCGAGACCATCCTTTACGATCTGCGCGACCCACGCGTCAAGACCGCGGGCATCACCGTCACCCGCGCGGAGGTATCCGGCGACTTGCAGCACGCGAAGGTCTACGTTTCGGTGATGGGTTCGCCGAAGGAGCAAGAACTCGCCATGTACGGGCTGAAGAATGCCGCCGGCTTTGTGCAGTCGAAACTGGCCGCCCGCTTGCAGACCCGTTTCACCCCGGTCGTCACGTTTGTCCTCGATCAGGGTGTGAAGAAAAGCATCGAGATGACCCGCCTGATCAACGAGGCCCTCGGCCAGTCAGCCCCGGCCGACGCTTCCCGGGACGAAGAGGAGCTCGCCGACGGAACGGCAGAAGAGGAACCACGGAAGGATTAGTTCGCCCCCTTATGTTTAGCCGCGGGTCAGAGACCCGCGCGGGTCTCCGGCCCGCGGCTAAACGAGGTCGGACGAACGGTCCTTGGGCAAGCCACCTGGTAACGGGGTATGTGAAACACTTATGCCCGCCATCACCAACAAACAGCGGCAGTTGAACCTGCTCTTCTCGGCGTTCAAGAAGGGGCACGATGCCCCGGAGCCGGACCTGCTGCCCGTGCTGGAACAGTTCCTCTACGGCATCTGCCGCGAGGGCGCGACCCGGGAGTTGGCCGACCGGGCCTTCCAGGGCCTGCGCGACCGCTTCTTCGATTGGAACGAGGTCCGCGTCTCGGCCGTCCGCGAGGTCGAGGAGGTCATCGCCGACCTTCCCGAGGCCGAGGCCGCGCCGAGCGGCTCATCAGCTTCCTGCAAGAGGTCTTCGAGGCCGACTTCTCGTTCGACTTGGAAGGCGTGCGCAAGAAAGGCCTCAAGGAGGCCGCCAAGCAGCTCGCCCGCTACCAGGCGGCCAACGAGTACGTGGTCGCCTGGGTGGTGCAGCAGTCGCTGGGGGGTCACGCCATCCCGCTGGACCTGCCGACGCTGCGGGCCGCCCGCCGCCTGGGGCTGATCGACGGCGACCCGGACGACCTGGAGGCCGCCCGCGCCAGCCTCGAACACCTGGTACCCAAGGCGAAAGGGCCGCTCTTCTGCGACCTGATCAGCAACGTGGCCGCCGACGCCTGCTGGGAAGACGAGCCGCACTGCTCCGGCTGCCCGCTGGTGGGCGACTGCCCAACCGGTCAGGAGCAGGAAGCCCGCGAGAGCGTCGCCGCCGGGGGACGGGGGCGGTCCAAGCCGCGTTGAGCAAGCGTGCGTCGATCCATCGCCCGTGGCAGCCCGAAGCGCCAGCGAGGTCGTTCGGCCAATCCCTCGCTGGCGCTTCGGGCTGCCCAACCGGCGGCCCAGGCACGCTAGCTGTTTGCTCCACGATTTCGAAGCCGCCGCGCCTGCACGAACGAATTGACGCACAGACCAACAAACAGCAGGCACAAAAGTCCCATCGCGAGTTTGACGCCGAACGCTACCGGCGATCCAATCCCCTTGCCCCGGACGAACGGCAAGAGGATGGCAATGATGGCCCCGAGCACCCCAAGAACTCCGACGACCGCCGCGCCGTGCATCGCGTGCTTGCGCAGGTTGTCCCGGGTCGCCAGGAGGCCTAGCACCAGGAGCGGCACACCCACCGCGACCGGGCTCAGGGCAGTAGGCGACGGGTCGGCGCTCTCCGTGCCGGCGTACAGGTAAGCGCCGATGCCCAGGGCAATCTGCAGCAGGCCGAAGAGGATCGAAATCCGCGGCACCGTTTCACTCCTCTAGAACCAGCCCTTCTTCTCGACGGCATAGGTCTGGTAGAAATCCTCGTCGCTCTTGGTGAGGTAGATGATCCCTTCGACAAGGCCGATGATGCCCATGACAATGCCGCCGAACCCAAAGGTACATACGCTGACGAGCAACATGATCAAGCCAGGCGTGGTGAGACCCAGGATGAACTTGTGGATACCCAACCATCCGATCAAGATCCCACAAATCCCGGCGGCGACCTTCTTGCCCGCGAAGTCCTTGACCGCAGCGTCGTCTGACATCAGTTGTTCCCTTCCCAAGTAAATGAGCATGCGGCACACACTGCCGAAGTGGACGCACGCTCGGTTGATCCTGCTTTCCCCATCCAGCGCCCCGTCAGGGATCGCGGGGATCATTCTCAGGGTCGGCGGGTGCGGACGTCAAGCGAAAAGCAGTGGCCTCATCGGTTTTTCTTCTGACGGCTCTCGGACCGCACCCTGAGCCATCAAGCGGGTGCAGCCTGCCACGACGAATTGAGCCTATTTCGACCGGCTTCGTCCGCGCGATGTGCTGTTGCCGCCGTTCTTTTTGGTCTTCTTCTCCGGCCAGCCGGCGGCCTGCTGGCTCGCGGACCCACTGGCGGAATTGATTGATGATTTGCGTCTCGCTCGGGCCGCGCATCGTCAAGAATCGAACGAACTCGGCAACCGGCAAGAAGGGGAACGCGAGGCTGGCCTGGCTCTCGTGGTACTGCCCATCGGGGTCCAAGAGCCCAATGGTCAGGCGCTTGCCGTTCCAGCGCCACAGTTCCGGCACGCCCAGGCTGGCGTAGAGGCTGATGCGGTCCATGGTGCTGTGACTGATCTCGACTTCGATGGCGAGATCCGGGGGCGGGTCGCTGGTGGGGTCGAATCGGGCGCGGCCTCGCATCGCTTTTTCATGCGCGATCCAGTAACACTCGTCCGGCTCGAAACCGCGTTTTAGCTCCTCCTGCCGGCACGTTGTGGAACCGCCTCCCATCATGTCAATGCCGAGTTCCCCAGCCAGGGCTGCGACCAGTAGGCCGAGGACGTGCTTGCCATTCTCGTGCTCCAATGACACCGTCATGAGTCCCATCTCCCCATCGTCATACGTGCACCGAACGTGTTGCTCGCCAAGTCCATCGCTGTAGGCGATGTATCCCGCCCAGTCGATGCAGCAGAGCCGATGCGCTGCTCAGCGGGGATCGGCGCAGTTGGCCCGGGTGCCATGATCCGGCGTCGCGGTTTCACGATCGTCTCAGAGCCCGTAGAGCGGCGCATACTTCCCTCGCAGGTAGTCATCAGCGGCTTGTGGCTGAGCGGCTGGCCGGTGACGCGCCGGCACAATTCGCCGGCGCGATAGCGCTGCCCGGGCCGGTGGATCTTCTCGTTGAGCCAGCCCTTCAGCCGGCCGAACTCGCCGCGGCGGAAGTCGTCGTCCAGGTCGCCCAGGTCGCGGCGGGCCTGCTCCATGAACTGGGCGGCGTAGAGATTGCCGAGCGTGTAGGTCGGGAAATAGCCGAGGCCGCCCATGCTCCAGTGGATGTCCTGCAAGCAGCCCTGGGCGTCGTCGGGCGGCGTCAGGTCGAAGCAACTGCTGGAACTTCTCGTTCCAGGCGCCGGGCACGTCGGCCGGCTTCAGGTCGCCGTCGATCAGGGCCTGCTCCAGCTCGAAGCGCAGGATGATGTGCAGGTTGTAGGTCGCCTCGTCGGCCTCGACGCGGATGAACGACGGCTGCACGTCGTTGATGGCGAACAACGAAATCGTCGAGCGACACGTCGCGCGAGCGCGCCGGGAAAGACCTGGCGTGCGCGCGGGAAGAAGTGCTCCCAGAACGGCCGGCCGCGGCCGACCTGGTTTTCCCACAGCCGCGACTGCGATTCGTGGATGCCGAGCGAGACGGCGCTGCCGCAGCGGCGTGCCGAAGTGCTCGGCGTCGCAGGCCCTGCTCGTAGATGCCGTGGCCCGCCTCGTGCAGGATGCCGAAGAAGGCCTCGTTGAAGTGGCGCGGCGTTGTAGCGCGTGGTGATCCGGCAGTCGCCCGGGCCGATGCCGCTGCAGAACGGGTGCGTCGGTCACGTCGAGCCGGCCGGCGGCGAAGTCGAAGCCGATCGCCGCCGCCGCCGCCTGGCCGAAGACCTGCTGCCGATCGACCGGGATATTCGCGCGTCGCAGGATGTCGCGTCGTGGCCGCTTCGGCCCGACGCGGCGATGGCGCCGACCAGCGGCACCAGCTCGTCGCGCAGGTCGGCGAACACGCTGGTGATCTCGGCCGTGGTCGCGCCGGGTTCGTACTCGTCGAGCAGGGCGTCGTAGGGCGCGTCCTGATAGCCGACGGCCTCGGCTTCCTGCCGCTTGAGGGCGACGATCTTTTCCAGCCAGGGCTGGAAGGCGGCGAAGTCGTTGGCTTGCCGGGCTTCCTGCCAGACCTGCTGGGCCCGCGTGGTGACGCGGGCCAGTTCCTCGACCAGCTCCTTCGGCAGCTTGACGGCCCGGTCGTAGGCGCGGCGAATTTCGCGGACGTTGGCGGCCGCATCGACTCGGCGTCGCGACCAGCGGCGAGCCTCGACCTCGGCGAGCAGTTCGCCGATCTGCGGCGCGGTGAGCATTTCGTGGGCCAGGCGTGCGAGCAGGGCCATCTGCTCGGCCCGGTGGCGCGAGCCCTCGCGCGGCATGTAGGTCCGCTCGTCCCAGCCGAGGAGGCTGCCGCAGGAGCCGAGGAGGCTGTATTCCTTGACGCGGCGAATGAGGTCGGCGTAGGCGTTGGCGCTGCGACATGATGATTCCCCGTAACGCTTTAGCGAGCCGCTCGTAGAGCGACACGTAAACGCGCTCGCTCACGGCGCGCCGCTTAACTAGCGCGACAATGCTACGACATGTTCATGCTCATCAGGAACTCCGCGTTCGACTTGGTCTTGCGCAGCCGCGTGGTCAGCAGTTCCATGGCCTCGACCGGGTGCATGTCGGCCAGGACGCGGCGGAGCATGCGGACACGTTCGACCTCGTCGGGGTGCAGCAGCAGTTCCTCCTTGCGGGTGCCGGAGCGGTTGATGTCGATGGCCGGCCAGACGCGCTTGTCGACCAGGCGGCGGTCGAGGTGCAGCTCCATGTTGCCGGTGCCCTTGAACTCCTCGAAGATCACCTCGTCCATGCGGCTGCCGGTGTCGATCAGGGCCGTGGCCAGGATCGTCAGCTGCCGCCTTCCTCGACGTCAGCGGGCCGCCCCGAAGAAGCGCTTCGGCTTCTGCATGGCGTTGGAGTCGAGACCGCCGGAGAGCAGCTTGCCGCCGGACGGGGCTTCGGTGTTGTGGCCCGGGCCAGGCGGGTGATCGAATCGAGCAGGAGGACCACGTCCGGCCGTCCTCGACCATGCGCTTGGCCTTTTCCAGGGCGATGTCGCTGACGTGGACGTGCTCGGCGGACGGCTCGTCAAAGGTGCTGGCCACCACCTCGGCGGTGGGGCCGGCGACGGTGCGGACCATGTCGGTCACTTCCTCGGGCCGCTCGTCGATGAGCAGCACGATCAGGTAGCATTCGGGATGATTCTTCTGGATCGCTCAGGGCGATCTTTTGCAAGCAGGACGGTCTTGCCGGCGCGAGGCGGCGACACGATCAGGCCGCGCTGGCCCCTTGCCGATCGGGCGTCACCAGGTCGATGACCCGCGCGGCCAACTCCTCGGGGGTGGTTTCCAGGACCAGGCGGCGATTCGGGTGCAGCGGCGTCAGGTCTTCGAAGACCGGTGCCGCCGGTGCGCTCGTCCGGGGTCTGGCCGTTGACCAGCTCGACCTGCATCAGGGCGAAGTTCTCCTGCCCTTCGACCGGCAAGCGAATCGGCCCCTCGACCACCAGGCCGGTGCGCAGCCCGACGCGGCGAATCTGGCTGGGGGAGACGTAGATGTCTTCCGGCGAGGCCAGGTAGTTGTGGGCGGCGCTGCGCAGGAAGCCGTAGCCGTCCGGCAGCACTTCGAGGGTGCCGGAGCCGCGGACGATTTCGCCGCGCTCGATCTGCCGGCGGACGATGCCGACAATCGAGCTGGCCGCGGTTCATGCCCGTGTGCTCGGCGATCCCCTCGCGCTCGGCGAGCTGGAACAGCTTGGGCATGGGCAAACGATAAAGGTCATCGAGTCGGAACGCGGCGGAAACGCGGCGGGGCGGGGCTTCCCCGGAGGGTGGGGCTCCGGTCGCGGTCGCCGTTGCGGGACCAGGTCCGGGGCCGGGGCCATCCATCGGTTTACGAGGCGGACGCCTGCGAGTCGCATTGCTCGACCCATCGTCGCTACGGGCGACGGCCATAGTACTTCCTCCCATTGTGTTGTCGCGAACGGACTTTCTGGTACGAAGGTCCGGATGAAGGGAGCTGCCAGCGACCGGAACCTGCGGGGGGGCAGGCCGACGGTACAAAAGGGCAGCAACAGCAGGCGGACCGGAGTGACTTTTCGTGCAGTTGGGTTTCTTTCCCGGAGAGCGTGCCCGGAAAAAGGGGCAGGGGCACGCGTAAAAGGGAAAACCGTAGACCTATCCTTAGCGAGTCGGCCCGGGAGCGTCCAGGTGGTGACTCTGCAATCATTGTAGCAGATGATTCGCACAATTCCAGACGACAATTCCAAGAATCGTGAATGAATCTTCCTAAATCCTTCGCCACGCTTGCCGCTGCACTTGAAAATGGGCAAGACAGGGTCGAAACTACGGACATGCTCTCGATCCGCAAGGCCCGTGGCCGCAGCCTGCCGCTGGGCGCCACGGCCCTGGCCGATGGCGTCAACTTCGCCCTGCTCTGCCGCCACGGCACCGCGGTCACGCTCGTTCTCTACGATATGGAGCACGACGCGCCGCAGGCGGAGTTGCCGCTCCATCCCCGCCGCAATCGGACCGGCGATCACTGGCACATCCTGGTCAGCGGTCTGCCGCCGGTCTTCCGCTATGGCTGGCGCGTGGACGGACCGGCCGGGCCGACCCATCGCTTCAATCCGGCGTTGGTCCTTCTCGACCCCGCGGCACCGGCCTTGTCCGAGGCCGGCGTGTGGGGGGACGAACCGGATGAGGTAGCGGGTGACCAACCGCAGAAGCCTGAAGCGCCAGCGAAGGATGGGGGTGATCCTTCGCTCGCGCTTCAGGCTTCTGTGGGGGGCCACGCCGCCAGCGACGAGACGCGGCACGCGCCGCCGCAGCCTCTTCCTCCGCCGCAGCTTCGACTGGAAGGAGGACATGCCGGTCCTGACGCCGCTGGAGGACTCGATCATATACGAGCTGCACGTCCGCGGCTTCACCTGCCATCCTTCGTCGGGCCTGGCCCGGTCCGGAACCTTCGCGGCCCTGGTCGAGAAGATTCCGTATCTGAAATGGCTGGGCATCACGGCCGTGGAGTTGCTGCCGATCCACGAATTCGACGAGTGCGATTGTCCGTTTGTCAACCCGCTCAACCAGGAGCCGTTGCGGAACTTCTGGGGCTACAACAGCATCGCCTTTGCCGCCCCGAAGGCGGCCTATGCCGCCGCCGGCCCGGAGCACGGCCAGGTCGCCGAGTTCCGCGAGATGGTCCGCGCCTTCCACGAAGCCGGCATCGAGGTCTTCCTCGACGTGGTCTTCAACCACACCGGCGAGGGAGACGACAAGGGCCGAACCTATTCCTTCCGCGGCCTGGACAACGACCTGTACTACATGCAGACCCCGGACGGCAAGTACCTGAACTTTTCCGGGGTGGGCAATACGCTCAACTGCAACCACCCGGTGGTTCGCGGCATGCTGTTGACCTGCCTGCGCTACTGGGTGGCCGACATGCACGTGGACGGCCTGCGGTTCGACCTGGCGTCGGTGTTCGGCCGCGACCGCCGCGGGCAGGTTCTCCTGGAGCCGCCCGTGGTCGAGGAGATCGCCGAAGATAGCGTGCTGGCCGACACCAAGCTCATCGCCGAGCCGTGGGACGCGGCCGGCTTGTATCAGGTGGGCGGCTTCCCGTTTGGGCAGCGCTGGTCGGAGTGGAACGGCCGCTACCGCGACGATATCCGCCGCTTCTGGAAAGGCGAACCGGGCCTCACCGGCGCCCTGGCCACCCGGGTCTGCGGCAGCGCCGATCTCTATGAGTGGTCCGGCCGCAAGCCGCGCAGCTCCATCAACTTCATCACCTGCCACGACGGCTTCACCCTGTGGGACCTTGTCACCTACAACCGCAAGCACAACGAGGCCAACGGCGAGAACAATCGCGACGGCCTGGCCGAGAACTTCTCCTGGAATTGCGGCGTGGAAGGCCCGACAGTCGATGCCGCCGTCAACGCCCTGCGCCGCCGCCAGGCCCGCAACTTGATGGCCACGTTGCTCCTGTCGCAAGGCGTGCCGATGCTCCTGGCCGGCGATGAATTCCTGCGCACCCAGTCGGGCAACAACAACGCCTACTGCCAGGACAACGAACTCAGTTGGGTCGACTGGACGCTGGCCGAGCAGCATGCCGACTTTCAGCGCTTCGTCCGCGAGTTGATCTGGCTGCGCCGCCGGCATCCGGCGTTGCGCCGCGCGACGTTCTTCCGTGGCCCCAGCAAGAGCGCCGGCACCGGACCCGACGTGGTCTGGCACGGCACCGAGCCGGGCCATCCCGATTTCTCGCCCACCAGCCGCACCCTGGCTTTTGCCATCGACGGCCGGCTGACCGGGCGCGGCTCGGACCGCGATTTCTATCTCGCCTTCAATTCCTGGCGCGAGGCCCTGCCATTCCGGATTCCGCTTTCCCCGTCGGGCCGCCGCTGGCGCCGGCTAATCGACACGGCCTTGCCGTCACCCAACGACCTGGTCCCCGAAGACGCCGGCCCGGAAGTACCGCCAGCCACGCTGTATCCCACGGCGGCCTATTCGCTGGTGGTGTTGATTTCGGAGGCGTGAGGGAGGGCGGTGGGTAGTATTCCCGGCTCCTCGCCTCAGAACAGCCACGTCACCCCCAGCGAAAACCCTTGCACCGTATAGTCCGAGTTGTGGAACAGGAACGTCGGGTGGGTTCCGGTGGCGGTGCCGAAGAGCGGGTCGGTCGGCACCAGGCCGGACTGGACCACGGGGTCGATCTGCTTGCCGGGCCGGGCCACGCGATCCCAGTAGAGGTACGAACCGCCCACGTGGACCTGGAAGTGATCGGTGATCTGGTAGGCCAGGCGGAGGCCGAACTCCGGCACCACCGCGAACTGGCTGCGGGCGAAGTTGCCGCTGTTCGTCGGCAAGGCCAGCACGCCGCCGGGAACGGTCACCGTTGGCGCGCCAGGCGTCAGCAGTGACGAGATGCCGTTGATTTGGACGCGCTCCTCCGTCTCCCCCAGCCCCAGCTTGGCGAGGAAGGTGACATCGAACCGCCCGGCGTTCCAGTCGAGCCGGCCGCCGAGTTGGCCGCCATAAAAGCGATTCTGCGCGCGGAAACTGTCCAGGGTGCTCAGGCTGCTCGGCGGGTTAATGAGCTGACCGTCGAAGGTCAGGAATTGATCCAGCAGCGGGGCGAAGGCAGTGGCGACCTGCAGGTCCTCATCCAGGTTCAACACACGGAAGCCGCCCAGGAGGTAGGCACTGAACCAGGGACCGCTGAAGACGTTCGTCAGCGCGTTGACTTCTCCCCCCTGGAAATGCGAATGGCTGGTCACCGTCGCGCCCCCGGTGATGAACCCCGGCAGGGCGATCACCTCGGTGAAGTTGGTGTGGGTCACCGGATCGATGAGCGGCTGCGCCAGGACGGGGGTTCCGCTGGCGTTCGAACCGGGATTGAACCCCTGTCCCTGCCGCTCCAGGGCGATGTATCCGGCTTCGAGCCCCAGGTGCCGGTCGCCATCCACCCACCAGCCGGCATCGACGCGCAAGCCGTTGGCGACGCCGTACTCCATGCCCTGGACGACGTAGGTGCTGGTTTTTTGGCTGAGGCCGCCGAGGATCGGGGCGTTGGCCGGTCCAGTCGTTATCAGCGGGATGGTGACCGGGCCCGTGTTCGGCCACCAGAGCAGGTATTCGGCATCGATCCATGACCGGTCCGAGGGATGCTCGGAGGCATTGCCCTTACCAATGACGCAGCTCCAGTGATCGATCCAGTCGCCGACCGGGTTGGCATCCTCCACTGCGGGATGGGAGGCCGGTAGGGGCTCGTTGGGGGGAGGCGCAGGTGGGGGAGGCGGCAGGCTGCGCGACTGCGGTCCCGATGCCGGTGACCAGCAAGACCAGGAACGTGAAGAGTCCTGTTTTCATGCAAGAGCCAGGGATCACTAGGGGACGGGTGGTCCGGCCGCCGCGCGACTGGAGCGCCTTTACCGGTTATTCTCGGTTTGCCGGCGCACGAATCTTCCGCCCATCTGGGTCTCACCCGGCACTTTCCGCACTAACGGTAGACTCAGCGGCGGTGAGGCGGCGGTCCGGCCGGGCCCAGGTTACCCCTTTTCGCGCCGGCTCCGCAGCTTGACAGGGCAGATACGGTGGGTACGCTGGGGGCGCCATCCCCCGCCACCCGCGGACCATTCCCATGCGCTTTCTGCTCCCGCTCCTTGCCTTGGCCTTACCCGTCCCCGCCGCCCTGGCCGCCGACCCGATCAAGGCCGACGCGGTTGATGCCATTGTGCAGGCGGGCCTGAAATCGTGGCAGGTGCCCGGCGCCGCCCTGGCCATCATCCGCGGCGACGAGGTCGTCTACCTGAAAGGTTACGGCGTGCGCGAGGTCGGCAGCGACCGGCAGGTGACCCCCGATACGCTCTTCGCCATCGCCTCCTGCACCAAGGCGTTCACGGCGGCCGCTGTCGGATTGCTGGCCGACCAGGGCAAGCTCGCCTGGGACGACCCGGTCCGCAAGCATCTCGAATGGTTCCACCTGGCCGATCCGCTGGCCGACCGCGACGTGACGCTGCGCGACCTGCTGTGCCACCGCACCGGCCTGGCCCGCAACGATATTCTTTCCTTCGGCACCGACTGGAGCCGCCAGGAGATCGTCCGCCGCATGGGCTTCGTTAGGCCGGTCCACTCGTTCCGCTCGACCTTCGAGTACAACAACAACATGTACACGGCCGCCGGCCTGGCGGTGGGGGCCGCCTCGAAAAGCACCTGGGACGAGTTCGTCACCGCGAACCTGTTCGAGCCGCTGGGCATGAAGGGGGCCACGTGCAGCGTCCGGGCTGCCGGCGAGAACCCCAACCACGCCCTGCCCCACCGCCGCAAAAAGGATGGGACAGTTGCGGTGCTGCCGTGGCATGCCGGTCTGGACAATGCTGGGCCGGCCGGCTCCATCCATGCCAGCGCCCGCGACATGGCCCGCTGGGTCCGCTTCCAGCTCGGCGACGGCACCTTCGAGGGGCGGCGCATCCTGAAGACGGCCACGCTGACCGAAATGCACACCCCCCAGATCGTCGGCCGCCTGGAAGGCCCGCTGAAGATGGCCTACCCGGACACCATGCAGCTCGCTTACGGCCTGGGCTGGTTTGTCCATGACCATCGCGGCCGGCTGATGTACTCGCACACCGGCGGTCTGGAAGGCTTCCGCGCCCGCGTGGTGCTGCTGCCCAAGGAGCATCTCGGGCTGGTCCTGCTCATGAACTCCGGCGTCGGCTCCAGCTACGCCTCAATGCACTACGTCGTCACCAACAGCCTCCTCGATCTGCTGCTCGGCCTGGAGACGAAGGACTGGAACGCCATCTACACCGCTGGAGCAAAGAAGCTGGCCGACCAGGAGGAGGCTCAACTCGCCAAGCGCGACCGGACCCGCCATCGCGACACCAAGCCCTCCCGCGAGCTGGCTGCCTACGCCGGCAGCTACCAGGACCCGGCCTACGGCACGGCCCAGGTGTCTCTGCGCGACGGCGACCTGATCCTCGCCTGGGGCAAGTCGAAGATTCGGCTGGAGCACTTTCACTACGACACCTTCGTCACCCGGCAGGCGACGCCGGAGGGACAGGACACGCTGGACAACCAGCTGGCGACCTTCGTCCTGCGGGCCGACGGGGAGGTGGGGACGCTGCGGCTGCTGGGGCGGGAGTTCACGCGAGCGGGGAAGTAGGGCGGGGACTACTCGCGTGGTTGCTCCTCGGCGAATGCGATATGATGGCGCCATTGCAGCGCCCTCTGGGAGAACCCGCCAATGCCGTCACCATTTCCCGGCATGGACCCGTACCTGGAAGCGCCCGACATCTGGCCGGACTTTCATAGCCGGCTGGCGACATACCTTAGCGATGCCGTGAATGAGAAACTGCCAAGCCCTTACTACGCTCGGCTGGAGTCTCGCCCAGAGGTCGGCATCGCCGAGGATGAGGGAAAACGTCGCATCATTCCTGATGTCGCGGTCCTCCGCCGCGAGGGGCTCCAAGAGCGGCCTGGCGGCGTCGCGGTTCTCGACGCGCCGCACGCCACGCTCTCGCCCTCGGTCAGGCTCAGCATCGCTCACGAGGCGATCCGCCACGCCTACGTGGAGCTTCGCGATGCCTCGCGGGGTCACCGCCGGGTGACGCTCATCGAGATCGTCAGTCCGAATTGCAAGCGCGCCGGCCCCGACCGCGAGTCTTACTTTCGCAAACAGCGCGAGGTGCTGGAGAGCGATGCAAGTCTCGTCGAGCTAGACCTGCTCCGCGCGGGCCGGCGGCCCCTGGCCGATGCGCAGATCGAGGTTGGCATTCCCGCGCTCCAACCAGCGCCTGATTACCTCATCCAGGTCCATCGGGCCTGGCAACGAACCGAAGTGCAGCTCTTCTCCATAGTCATCACCGAAACGCTGCCCGTGCTCCCGCTCCCGCTCCGTGAGTCGCAGGATGAAATAACGCTCGATCTTCAGTTCTTGTTTAACATAACCTACGAGCGCGGGCCCTATCGTCGTCTGCTCGACTACTCGCAGCCCCCGCAGCCTCCGCTCCCCGACGACCTGGCGGAATGGGGCCGCGAGCGCGTGCGGGCGGCCGGATTCGTCGCCGGGTGAGGACGGCACCTCAAGGTCATCGACGGAACCGATTCATGCCCACCCCCACCCGCGCCGACCTGGCCACCCTCTACCTCGATCAGCTGCCGCACACGCCGTACCCCGTCCAGGAAGAAGCCCTCCTCTCCTGGTTCAGCGCCGAGCAGGGCACCCTGGTCTGCGCCCCAACCGGCACCGGCAAGACGCTCATCGCCCAGGCCGCCCTGTTCGAGGCGCTGCACACCGGCACCGTCGCCTATTACACCACGCCGCTCATCGCACTCACCGAGCAGAAGTTCCAGGAGATGCAGGCCTGTGCGGTCCGCTGGGGGTTCGCGCCGGAGGATGTGGGCCTCGTCACCGGCAACCGCCGCGTGAATCCCAATGCGCGTGTGCTGATCGTGGTGGCCGAAATCCTTCTCAATCGGCTTCTGCACCAGGGCGGTAACATCACTCCCCTCTCCCCTCGGGGGAGAGGGGTTTGGGGGGAGGACCGGAACCCCTCACCCCCAACCCCTCTCCCCGGAGTACCGGGGCGAGGGGAGCATCATGGTGGCGAGGCGTTCGATTTCTCTCAAGTCAGCGCCGTCGTCATGGACGAATTTCACAGCTTCGCCGATCCGGAACGCGGCATCGTCTGGGAACTGTCGCTGGCCATGCTGCCGGCCCATGTGCGTTTGCTGCTCCTCTCGGCCACGGTCGGCAATGCCCAGGAGTTTCTGAGTTGGCTGGAACGCAGCCACCAGCGCAAATTGGAGTTAGTCGAGGGGAAGGAGCGGAAAATCCCGCTCACCTATCGCTGGGTGCCGGACATGCTCCTGGGCGAGCAACTGGTGGACATGGCCAAGGGAGACGACCAGTTCCGCACCACTCCCGCCCTCGTCTTCTGCTTCAACCGCGATGAGTGCTGGAGCGTGGCCGAGATGCTCAAGGGGTTGCAGCTTCTGCACGGCGAGCAGCGGACCCGGGTGCTGGCCGAGGTGGAGAAATACGACTGGACGCAGGGCGTGGGCCCCAAGCTGGTGCAGATGCTGCGCCGCGGCGTCGGCGTCCATCATGCGGGGCTGTTGCCGAAGTATCGCCGGGTCGTCGAGGAGCTGTTCGAGAAGAAGGCACTGGCCGTGGCCGTCTGCACCGAAACGCTGGCCTCCGGGATCAACCTGCCGGCCCGCTCGGTGGTGGTGACCTCGCTGGTGAAAGGCCCGCCGGGCAAGCAGAAGTTGATCGACCCCAGTTCGGCCCACCAGATTTTTGGCCGCGCCGGCCGCCCCCAGTACGACGATCAGGGCTTCGTCTACGCCCTGGCCCACGAGGACGACGTGAAAATCCTGCGCTGGAAGGAGAAGTACGACCAGATTCCGGAGACGACGAAGGACCCGAATCTCTTGCGGGCGAAGAAGGCCCTCAAGCGCAAGAAGCCGACCCGCCGGGAGACCGTGACCTACTGGAGCCAGGCCCAGTTCACGCAGCTCAAGGGGGCCCCGGCGGGCAAGCTGTACAGCAAGGGCCCGCTACCGTGGCGGCTGCTGGCCTACCTGCTGAAGGTCTCGCCGGAAGTGAACAAGATTCGCCGGGTCGTCCGCAAGCGGCTGATGGATGAGGCGCGCGTCCTGCGCCGGCGAGAAGGCGCTCGACCAGATGCTGCTGGCGCTGCACCGCGCGGGCTTCGTGGTGCTCGATCCGTTGCCGCCGACGCCGGAAGAGGAAGCGAAAAAGAGAGAGGAGGAAAAAGAGCGGAAGAAGGAAGAAGAGCGCCACGTGTTCCTGACCGGATCGCTGCCCGTCGCCTCCGCCCCCTCGCCCCCGTACTCTCCGGTGTTGGCCACGCCGACGCCGGCGCTGGATCATCTGCTCGTCTTCCGCAGCGTCCATCCGGTGTATGGCGCCTTCCTGGTCGGCCAGCTCGGCGGGGCTGATCGTGAGGAGCGCATCCAGGCCTTCGAGAGCGTGCTGGAGATGCCGCGGCCGTTGCTCCGCTACGTCCGGGTTCCGTTCGGCGAACGTCCCCCGGGTCCGCTGGAGCAGCGCCTCGATCCGGACCTGATCCAGCGCGGCCTGATCGCCGCTCCCCTGCCGCCGCCGGAGGACGACGAGGAGCCCGATGAGTGGGTGGAACGCCCGCCGACACTGGCCGAGAAGCTGCGCCTGCTGTTCGACGCCCTCTATCCGGATGTGACCGATGTCAACACGCAGTCGGTCTGGGCCGCCAATGAACTCCTACAGTTCGCCGGCAATTTCAATCTCTACGTCAAGACGCGCGACCTGGTAAAGCAGGAAGGGATCATCTTCCGTCACTTCTTGCGGTTGATCCTGCTCCTGGGCGAGTTTCAGCAGGTGACGCCGCCGGGCACGACGACCGAGGAATGGCAAGGCGACCTGCGCGACCTCAGCGACCGGCTGACAGCCAGCTGCCGCGAGGTCGATCCGGACAGCACCAATGAGGTGATTCAATCGGCACACGCGGCTGATGTGGTGGAGGGGGAGACGGCACCGCCCGTATCATAGGCGTTTAGCCGCGGGCCGAAGGCCCGCGCGTCTGCGACAGCCGCAAGAAAAACATATTTCGAGGAGACATCACCAATGGCGAAACCAGACGATGCTCCGTCCGCCGGCCTGCGACTACTCACCGAACTGCTGGAGAAGGCCCTGGACGGTGGGGCCGATGCCATCCAGCTGGAATATGCCAGTGGGGGAGGGCTGGAAGTGTGTTTTATGTGCGGCCACACCGGCATCGGCTCCCTCCTGAGAGACAGGACCCTCATCCGGGAGCTGATTCAGACCATTTACCAGCTCGCCAAGCTGGAAACGAAGGTTCGCGGCCGCTTCAAGCTCCCGGTCCGGGGACAGGCGTGCAGCGTGAGCGTCCGGGTATACGAGAATTTCGGGGAATCCGCGTTTGAGCTGAAGATCGGCGCGTCGAGACCCAAAAGCGTTCGGAAACAATGAAACTAATGTCGACGACACGTTGTGGCACGGTCTCCTGACCGTGCCATAACGCCCGACCGAAGGTCTCCCGGAGCCGAAATGTTACCGGGGAGACCTCCGGTCGGCGGAAGTGGCACGGTCAGGAGACCGTGCCACAACAGATTGAATTTCGGGGAATCCGCGTTTGAGCTGAAGATCGGCGCGTCGAGACCCAAAAGCGTTCGGAAACAATGAAACTAATGCCGACGACACGTTGTGGCACGGTCTCCTGACCGTGCCACAACGCCCGACCGAAGGTCTCCCGGAGCCGAAATGTTACCGGGGAGACCTCCGGTCGGCGGAAGTGGCACGGTCAGGAGACCGTGCCACAACAGAGGAGACCGTGCCACAACAGATTGGCCCGTCGAAGCGGAAGGCGAAGTAGTCCGCTACCGCCCGCGCCGCGCCTTCGCCTCCAGCTCCCGAATTCGCGCTTCGGCGGCAGCCAGGGCCGCCTCGGCCGCCTGCCGCGCCTGGGCCTCCTCCGCTCTCGCCTCGGCCATGCCGGTGAAGTCGAGGATTGCTTCGCCCGTCTGGGCGTTGTAGCAAACGGCCTCGTTGCGCGCAGGCCCAGGAGCAATCCGACCGGCTTCAACGGCAGCCGGCCGTGCTCGTCCAACGGCAGCGGCAGGTAGCCGCGCCGGCCGCGCCGATAGCCCAGCAACCGCCGTGGACCGCCTTCTTCCTCCTGATCGATGATGGCGTACAGCGGCACGCCCGCCCGATAGTAATGGTCCACCTTGATGACCACGTCGTTACGGCGCACCTTGGCATCGGCGCTATCCGGCGAAACGATCTCGATGACCAGCAGCGGCCGGGCCCCCTGCTGCACGACCCAAAACGTACCTCCCTGCCAATCCGGATCGGACACGTCGTCAAACACGCTGATATCGGGCGAATGGTTCTTCAGCCCGGGCACGCCCCAGTTCACCAGGCAGTCAGATAGGACGCGCACCCGCGGGTGGTCGCGCAGTTGGAACCGCAGGGCGCCCGCCAGGTAGCCGCGGTCGCGCTCCTGGATGGTGTTCTCGGGAATCTGATCGCCCTCCTGCGGATGGAGCAGGTCGTCAGCCGTCAAGGGCACCCGCCCCTCACTGTCCGCGCTACCGTTGACAGAGCCCGGCCGAGCCCAGCGCCAGCCAAGGCGAAACGGATCGCTGGCGGGCTTGTCGGGCGGGCGCGGGGCCGACTTTTTTCGTGAGAATGCCGGAGTAGCCATGTGGCTGTTCTTTCCGCGGGAGTGGACGACTGATCCACAAACGGCATTGTAATCGGGCCAGCCGAGGGCACGCAAGACGGGCGTCGACGACGGGTGTGCGTCTTTTCTTGGGTGGGAGTCCCGTTCCCGCGCATTCTGTGGGCGTGTCCCGTTTTGGAGTGCGGCGAGAGTCGCCGCTTTCCTATTTTCTTTTTGGGACGACTGGGTGCGCGTGAGAAAAGAAAATGCCAAAGCGGCGATGCTCGCCGCACTCCAAAACCAGACACGCCCAGGCCCTGCGTGTGGACGAGAAGAAAACCCACCCAAGTACCAGCTGCACACCCGTCGACAACCGAACTCCGTGCCGGCGGACCCGGCTGCCACGTGGCGTTATGGTACAATACGTGCTTCCGGGCCCGGGAGCACGCCATGCCGTCGATGGACCCAACGCTGCTGCACGACTTCCCGGACCGCGCGATCCGCCAGTTGTTGCAGCATCCCGGCAACTTGCGAGACATGCTGGCGGCCGCTGTGCCGGAGCTGGCCGCCGGCTTCGATTGCGACCGGGCTGAGTTGCAGCCACCTGCTTTCCCGCTGGACGACTGGCGCTACCGCGAATCGGACCTGCTCTTCCTGATTCCGTATCGCACGGGCAAAAGCAAACGGCTGGTCCTGGTATGCGTGCTGATCGAACACCAGAGCGCCGCCGACCCGCGCATGCCGCTTCGGGTCCTGCTTTATACGGTCCTCTTTTGGGAGCGGGAATGGAAGGCATGGCAGGAGCAGGCGCCGCCGCGGCCGGAGTTCAAGCTGACGCCGGTGTTGCCGATTGTCTTTCACACCGGGGCGCGTCCCTGGGCTGCGGCTCGCACCCTGGCCGAATTGGTGGGCGGTCCCGAAGCCTTCCAGGCATTCGTGCCGCGCTACAGCCCGCTCTTCTGGGACCTGGCGGAGCAGTCCTCCGAAGCGTTGATTGAGTCGGCCGCCGAGTGGTTGCAGACGCTGGCCATCCTCAAAACACACGGTCAGGAACGCGACGAGTTCTTCCGGCTGATGCGGGAGACGGCCCGGCGCTTGAACCCATTGGCGTCGCGCGATAAGGTGCGCTGGGACGGCTTGATGTGGTTCATCCTGGCCTGGGCAATCCAGCGGCGGCCGCCCGAGGAGCGCGAGGAGTTGATCGCCATTGTCCAGGGTGCACAGGAAGACGTGCGACGACGCGAGGAGGTACGGACGATGAGTCGGACGATTGCGGATGAGCTGCGGGCTGAGGGGAAGAAAGAAGGGCGGCAGGAGGGTGCCCTCGAGTTCGCTCAGGAAACCCTGATGGGTCAGGTGCGCCACAAGTTTGGCCGGGTGCCGCGGCGCTACAAAAGCAGATCAAGGCAACCACCGACGTTGAACGACTTCAGGCGGGAATGTATCGTCTCATAGGAGCTGATTCGCTTGAAGCCTTCCGGCTGTAATCGGCACATGTGAGGCAGCCACCTGAAGGAGCCCCATCACGATGCCCCGGCCAAACACTTCTGACCGCATGGTCGCGCCCGGCGTTGGGACGAGAAGTATATTCTCGACGGCCCAACGTGCAGGCATTCACTCATGCGCTTCATCATGCTTTGGGCCATCCTGAAGCGGCCCCGCGAGGAACTTCCTGATCTCAAGCAAGTAGTCATCTCGACGCATCCGACGCCTGCGATGAAAGAGGAAGCAGCAACCATGTGGGACGACATCGAAGGAACAATCACTGGATGGGCGCTCGATGAAGGCGCGATGCGGGCGTATCACGGGATCCTGCCGACCCTGCTCAAACAGCGGTTCGGGCGAGTGCCGGCCAAGATCGCGCGGCGCATTGCCGCGACGACGGACCCTGAGCGGCTGCGCGCCGCCGTCGAGGCGGTGTTGAAGGTCGATCCCGTGGACGACCTGCCGATTTGACGCGCCCGCTGGGTTATCAAAGGGAAACGCGACATTCGACCGAGCGCGATTCCAGGCTCAATCAAGAGGATCACTCCCTCCTGGCGTCTGCCGCGTCTTCCCCCGCCGCTTTCGATCCGAGTTCCCCGTTGGGCGAGGGCTCCATCTCATCTTCTGGGTAGTCGATGATGAATTCCTCCATCCCATTCATCTTGACGCGGACGGTGTAGACGCGTTGCTTGAGTGGGCCGAGGTTCCCATGATCCTCGAGAATTACGGCCTCGGCACCGGTGAAGCCGCGCGTGATGCGGACGCGATCACCGATGCGAAACCGCCCGGGCTTCCGCCTGGGGTTATACACGGACGTATTCATAGGCAGCCTCCTACCACGGGGTGGTTCCCGTCAGGGCTCGAATGTGCGGTGACATCACCGCGTCGAAGGAATCCGCGAGAACGTCGCACGCCCTTCGCCATGACTGGACCTGAGCCAGTTGAACCACGGCCCGGCCGCCGCGGAGTAGCGCGGCGGCGAAGTCCTGATGTGCTATGGCGTTTCTCCACGCCATCAACTCTTCGAGCAACATCCGTCGCTGGGAGTTGCCGGGGCGATGTGCATCGCAGAGCGACCAGAACGATAAGTCGAAGCGATTGAAGTCCGCCCCGATGTTGCCGACGTTCGGGTTGCCGCGGTCCAGCCTCCTGCCGAAGAGCAGGTTGTTGCGCAGCAAGCTCCGGAGGTTCGGCGCTGCCACCGGGTTGACGAAGTAGAAAGCACATTCCGTATGCAACTCTCGGCAAAACGCCTGAAAGTGCGACGACAGCATCACCGCGTACGCCTGGTTGATCTGCTGCGTCGCGTACGCGCCGGCCCCGGCCCGTTCCGCCGACTGCACGATGGGCACTCTCGATTTCGTCCAGGGCGGCCGACCGAGCCCCGGTCCATTCCTCGAAGGCGTTGGAAGGCATCGTTGCTTCCCCGACAACTTCCACATCATAACAGGTTCGCGAACTCATCGCACATAGGGAAGGTGCAAACCGTCAGCGCTCTCAGTTCAACGCCCAGCAGGAAATGATCGCTGGCATCAGGCGCGTCACGTCTCCACCGCCATCGTCTTGAGCCCCGCCCAGCCTCCTTCGCCGGCCATCCCGACGATGTACACCGCTATCTTCCGCTCGCCGACGCGCAGCACCTTCGTCCCCTTCAGGTATTGCTTCACGGCATCGAGCAGCGCCCGGTACTTCGCCGCCGTCGTTCGTTCCTCGTCTCCGTACCAATCCTGGTCCTGAATCAGTGGCGCGAAGAACTCTTCCAGCGTCCGCTCTACGACCGGCGCAGCCGCCTTGTGCTGGCCCAGTTGCTTCACGCCTTCGCCGGTCGGCTCTCCCGCGGCTGTCGGCCAGACGAAGGCCGTCCAGGGCGAGTCGGTCTCGCTCTGGTAGGTCAGTCCTGCCGCGGCATGTTGCAGAGCCTGGAGCGTCTCGGTGGTCGCCATGTCAGTCCTCCGACTTCGTGTGGCGTGCTGCCGGGATGCGCTCCTGGTCCACCTTCTCCTTGAGCGGATCGATGGTCGCCGACGGCACCCGGTCGAAGAAGTGGTAGCCGGTCATCTCCTCGACCTTCTTCACGCTGGTGCGGTACTTTGCCCAGCCGTGGCCCACCGACTGGTCGTTCGGGATCACCACGGCAATCACCCGGCTGCTGGCGTTGACCCGGCTCACATCGGTCGCATCGCCCGTGCCGTCGTCCACCGTCAGCACAACCTTCCAGCACTGGGCCGGGACGGTCACCTTGTCCGCATGGCCGATGCTCGACTCCGGCCCCTTGCTGCCTTTTCCGCCCTCGCCGTGCGGACCAGCGATAATGTAGAGCGTTTGTGGCGTCTTTCGGACCAGGTCGCGGCAGTAGTCCTCGAAATCGGCCCAGCCCTTCTGGTTGCAGTTCGGCGACTGCGGGATGATGTTCGTCATGACGAACGTTGCCGTGGAAGCTTCGTCGGTGTTCATGCGATCCCCGTGAGGACACATGTGGCCGCGGTCGAAGCCGCTCCCGGTATAGTCGGTGGGCTTCACCTGCTTGAAACCGGAAGGGAGGGTTTGATCCGGGTAGAAATCGACGCGCTCGGCCTTACCCAGGTCGGTCTTCTTCAGGCACCACGACACCCAGTTCGGCGTCCCCTTCGTGTTGTTGTAAGAGAGCGCGAAGTAGTCCTTCACCATGAGGTAGTTGTCGGGCTGGCCGGTGTCGGGAGTCGCGCCGCTGGGGTTGCCCATCGTCAGGTGGATGCTGCTTGCCGCTCCTTCTGGCCCGGGCTGGCTGCCGCGGGACAGCCACCATACCAGCACGACCACCGCCGCGACAACCAGCATGACAAAGAGCGGAGAGACGGTCTGCGAATTCCGGCGCACCATGACGGTTTCCTTTCCGGTCGTGAGGCCCCGTCAGTTGAGCGGAGCGAAGCCCGGGATGCAAGGCAAAGCGGCTTCTAGGTCTGGTTCCGGCTTGGGGAGGGCCAAGGCAACGCGAAAGCCGGTGGCCCGGGGGAGCGCGTGCCACCCCCCCAGTACCCCTGTCTATATGGCAGGCGCTCGCGCTTCGCGGCGCAACCTCAATCAGGACAACCAGTAGCGGCACGACGAGCGCCTGCCAAGCGTGGCAGGCGCTCATGGCAGGCGCTCCCCGTAGCCTGGATGCGGGGTCGAGGGCCCGTCGGCCGATCGCGGCAGGTATTCCTGGTACGCCCGCCGCCGTTCGTGTAGAAACGACACCGGCCCTCACACCACGACCTGAGACCGCTCCCATGCTCAACCTCACCACCGTCATTCTTCTGACACTTCCCGCCGCGGGCAAGCCCATCGAGGCCGACATCGTTATCCGCGGGGCCACCCTGTACGACGGCAGCGGCAAGCCGGGGCAGGTTGGTGACCTGGCGCTCAAGGAGGAGCGCATCGTCGCGGTCGGTACTTTCACGACGGCCGGCAAGCCGCTGGTCCTCGACGGGAAGGGGCTCATCGCCGCCCCCGGCTTCATCGACCTGCACACGCACAGCGACTATCCGCTGCAAAAGGCGCCGACGCGCGGCAACCTCAACTACCTGATGCAGGGCGTCACCACGGTGGTTACGGGCAACTGCGGCTCGGGGCCCACCGACGTGGCCGGGTACTTCAAGACGCTCGAAGCCGGCGGCATCGGCAGCAACGTCATCCACCTGGTGCCGCACAACGACGTTCGCCGCAAGGCCCTTGGCAACGCCAATCGCCTGCCCACCGCCGACGAACTGAAGAAGATGGAGGAGCTGGTCGATCAGGGGATGAAGGACGGCGCCTGGGGATTGTCCACCGGCCTGATCTACAATCCCGGCACCTACGCCAAGACGCCGGAGATCATCGCCCTGGCCCGGGTGGCGGCCCGGCATGGCGGGTTCTACGCCAGCCACATCCGCGACGAAGGGGTCGGCGTACTCGCGGCCATCGACGAGGCGCTAACCATCGGCCGCGAGGCGAAATTGCCGGTCCACATCTCGCACCTCAAGGCCTCGGGCCGAAAGGCCTGGGGGAAGGCCGGCGAGGAGATCGCCCTCATCGAAAAAGCTCGCCGCGGCGGCCAAATGGTGACGGCGGACCAGTATCCCTACACCGCCAGCAGCACATCGCTGGCGGCCACCGTCGTGCCGGCGCGGTTCCGCGAGGGATCGGCCCGCGAGTTCCAGGCCCGCCTGGACGATGCGCAGCAGGGGCCCTTGATCCGCAAGGCGATCGAGAGCGCCCTGGCCGGCCGCGACCGCGCGAAGGCGATCCGCATCGCACGCTACACCCCGAAGCCGGCCTGGCAGGGACGCGACCTGCAAGGAATTGCCGAGACTGAGAAAACGACCCCCGCTGAGATCGCCCTGGAGATCGAACGGCACGGCGGCGCCCAGATCGTCAACTTCGGCATGAGCGAGGAGGACGTGCATCTGATTATGAAACAGCCGTGGGTGGCGACGGCCAGCGACGGCGGCTCTACGGTGCCCGACGCCACGGTGCCACACCCCCGCACCTACGGCACCTTCGCTCGCAAGATCGGCAATTATGCGATCGCCGAGCGGCTCGATCTCTGTCGAGTTTGCGATCCGCAGTGCCAGCGGGCTGCCTGCCGACATCCTCAAGCTGCCCAAACGCGGCTACCTGAAGGCCGGCTACTTCGCGGATGTCGTCCTGATCGACCCGGAGGCGTACCGCGATCGCGCCACCTACGACAAGCCGCATGCCTACGCGACCGGCGTGGTGGCCCTGTGGGTGAATGGCAAGCTGGCGATCGAGAAGGGGAAGGGCACCGGGGTGCTGGCGGGGCGGGTGTTGCGGCACGAAAAGAAATAACCACAAAGGACACAAAGAACACAAAGGAAGCACGGCCATGGTACACGCGCCCATTCCGGATGAAGACGAGGCCATCGCTCATGAGATCATTGGTGTCGCAATCGAGGTGCATCGCCTGCTGGGGCCGGGGTTCCTCGAAAGCGTTTACGAACGGGCTTTGTGCCACGAGCTGACCTTGCGCGGGCTGGCGTTCGAGAAGCAGAAAGAGCTGATCGTCCGTTACAAGGAGCTCGACATTCCCGGGCAACGGCTGGATTTGCTTGTGGGCGGTCGCGTCATCACGGACCTGAAGACTGTCGAGAGACTCGCTCCCATCCATCAGGCCCAACTGCTCTCCTACTTGAAAGCGACGGGCCTGCGCCTCGGCTTGCTGATCAATTTCAACGTCGTGGTTCTCAAGGACGGCATCAAACGCGTCGTCCGGTGATTTCTTTGTGTTCTTTGTGTCCTTTGTGGTTCCCTCCTTTCTTCTGCACGAACCGGTGTGCGGGGTAACATTCCGCACTTTCCAGTTGCAGGAACCGGCTAACCTGGAATATCGTCTAGTATAAGAGGCCGCGCCGCGCGGAGGGACCGTTCCGAAGCGGAGGTGGACGGAATGTCAGCGATCGTGCAAGCAACCTGCCCCGGCTGCAAGAACGTCCTCCGCATCCCCGCGGCCTGGCTGGGTCAGGCGTTCAAGTGCAAGCACTGCGGCCAGGTCATCCAGGCACGGGACAAGGCCCCACTTCCCCGGCCGGCCGAGAAGCCGGCCGCCCAGCCCGTGGCAGTCCCCATCGCACAGGCGGCCCGGATCCCGGTCGCCCGCCCAGCGAACAGCGATCCGTTCTCCTTTGCGGGTGAGGATAAGCCTGCCCCCTCCTCCCGGCGGCCGGCGAAAACCCGGGGGCGCTCCGGCGGCGGCGGGGTGGTCAAGGGCATGATCCTGGCCGGCGCCTTCCTGTTCGTCGCGCTCCTGGCCGTTGCCATCGCCTGGCCGTACCTGTCGGGCAAGGGGCCCGACCAGATCGCTCAAAATGACGGCACAGGCAAAAGGGACGGCGACGCCGGGAACGAATATCCGCAGCCGCGCGACGGCGGCAAGAAGCCCGATCTGCCGATTCACCACGACACAGGCCGCACGCCGGAGCCCTCGACCCGGCGCAAGCCCGGGCCCAGGCCGCCCGATCTGCCGGTGGCCACCGGTCCCTTCCCGCGCCGCGCCCTGGCCATCAGCATCAACGATTACCTGTTCGCCAACCCCATCAACTACGGCATGCCGGGGATCGGGCGGAATGTCGAGTCGCTATTGAGCCAGCGGTTCAGCCAGCCCGACGGCCTGCGCGTGCCGGCCAACCAGGTAACGGTGCTGAGCGACGCCGCCTCGGAGCGGAAGGCACGCACGCCGATTGATCCGGTGATCCGCAGCACGATCATCAACTTTCTGGACACGTCGCGTGCCCAGGACCGCATCATCCTCCTGATCGTCGGCCATGTCTTCGAGATTGGCGGCGAGCAGGTGCTCTTGCCGATCGACGGGGATCCCGAGGCCAAGGAAGGCGGCATCCCGATCAAGTGGATTTGCGAGCGTCTGGCCGGCTGCAAGGCCCGGCAGAAGCTGCTCATCCTCGACACCTGCCGGCTCGACCCGTCCAAGGGTCAGGAGCGACCGGGCAGCGGCCCGATGAGCGCCAAGCTCGATGCCCTGCTGAAGGAGCCGCCGGCCGGCGTGCAGGTGTGGAGCGCGTGCGTGGCCGAACAATTCTCCTACGAGGATATCAATAACGGGCTGTTCCTCGACGCCCTGTACGATGTGTCGTCCTCCATCGCCAACGGCAAGATTCAGAAGCCGGGCGACCCGTTCCCCTTGGACCGGCTGGTGACGGCCGTCAACGCGAGGATCAAGCAGGAACTGGGAGCGGGCAAGGTCCAGACCTCGCGGCTGACGGGCACGGAACCCGAGGTAGGTGCCGAGCCCGATCCGAAGGAGCCGGCCCCGCGGACGCCCACCGTGGCCGCCGCGCCGCCCCGGCCGGGCGGCATCGCCGACATCGGCCTGGTGCGCTCGATCCTCAAGGATGTGTCGTTCCCGCCGCTGAAGGTGGCCAAGGACCAGAAGCCGCTGACCGCCGAGTCGTTGCCCCCCTTCTCCGCCGAAACGCTCAAGGAATACATGAAGGACGGCGAGGCGACGCCGCTGCGAGCCGAGGTGCAGAAGGCGCGGGCCTTGCTCAGCGACATCGCGGGGCAACACAAACTCAACGACAGTTACCGGGCCGTAGCCGAGGGACCGCTGAAGGCCGCAGTCTTCCGCGACCAGAAGGAAGTGGCCAAGGTGATCGGCGATCTCCAGGAAGCAAGTGACGCCCTGAAAGCCGTGGCAGCCAACCGTAAGGACGAGACCAAGCGCTGGCAAGCCACCTACGACTATGTTGTGGCTCGCATAGAAGCTCAGCTGGCTTACCTCAACGAGTATCAGGCTGTGCTGGGGCAGATTCGCAAGGGGCTGCCTGCGCCGGGCCCCGGCTTCAAGGGCTGGCGGCTGGCCTCGCAGCGCGACCCGCAAACCGGCGACAGCGCCGCCAAGAAACTGACAATCGACCTGCGCAAGAAGCTGGACAAGATCATCCAGGCCTATCCGGATACACCCTGGGCCCTGATGGCCCGTCGCGATCGCTCCAGCGCACTGGGGCTGGAGTGGAAAGAGACGAAGTGATTCTGTTTAGCCGCGAGCTTCTGCGAGCGCTTGCGAGCCTCCCGCGTAAGCGGGGGGGAGGCGCTCGCAGAAGCTCGCGGCTAAACGGTGGGCGCCAGCGCCGCCATTCCCTTCTCATCCAGCATCACCCGCCGAATCGCCGTCGCCCGTCCCGTCGCGGCGTCCAGGTCCACGATGGCCCCGGCTAGGCGGGGGTCGCCCATCGCCACGTCGAATGGGCTGGGCACAAACGTCAGCGTCGTCGGCAACACCCGGTCGATGCGCCGGCCGAGAATGCTGTCGTACGGCCCGGTCATGCCAACGTCGCTGATGAAGGCCGTCCCACCGGGCAAAACCTGCTCGTCTGCCGTCGGCACGTGGGTGTGCGTCCCCAGCACGGCACTCACCCGCCCCTTGAGGTAATGACCCAGCAGGTACTTGTCCGCCGTCGCCTCGGCATGGACATCCACGACGATGCAGCGTGCCTGCTCTCCGATGGCCGTCAGGACCCGGTCCGCGGCGCGAAACGGGCAATCGACGGCACGCATGAACGTCCGGCCCAGGACGCAGAGGACGGCGACCGCCGTGCCGTCGCGAGCCGTGGCGATCACGAACTCCCGGCCCGGGGCGTCGGGCGGAAAGTTGGCAGGGCGGCAGATCGGCTCGTCCGTCGCCAGCACGCGCGTGATGTCCTGCTTCTTGTAGGCGTGATCGCCCAGGGTGACGACATCGACGCCGGCCTCGCGCAGGCGGCGATACAGGCTGGGCGTCAACCCGGTGCCATTGGCCGCGTTTTCCGCATTGGCGATGACGCAATCGAGCTGCTCCCGCGCGATCAGCGCCGGCAGCGCCGCACGCAGGAACGTCACGCCGGGAGGACCGACGACGTCGCCGATGAAGAGGATTCGCATGGGTATCCCCGAACGCGGCGGCAAAACGATCACCGTGCAAACTCCACTGCCCGCGTCTCACGCACCACGGTTACCTTGATCTCACCAGGGTAGTTGAGCTGCTCCTCGATGGCGCGGGCGATATCGTGACACACCTTGACGGCCTCACTGTCGCTGGTTCGCCCGGCATCGGCAATGACGCGCACCTCACGCCCGGCCTGGATGGCGTAGGCGTGCTCGACCCCGGGGAAGCCCGAAGCCAGCGCCTCCAGCTCTTCCAGGCGTTTGACGTACTTCTCCAACGTCTCTCGACGAGCACCGGGCCGGGCGGCACTGATGGCGTCGGCCGCGGCAACCAGCACCGTGTAAACGTGATCGATCGTAACGTCGTCATGGTGGCCGATAATGGCGTGCAGCACGTCCTTGTTGCTCTCGCCGTAGCGTTTGGCCAGCTCGGCGCCGATTTTGGGATGCCCCCCTTCCATCTCGTGGTCGGCCGCCTTGCCGATGTCGTGCAGCAGGCCGCAACGCCGCGCCAGCTGGGCGTTGAGCCCCAGCTCGCTGGCCATCATGCCGCACAAGTGGGCCACCTCCAGGCTGTGGTTGAGGACATTCTGGCTGTAGGAAGTCCGGAACTTGAGGCGTCCGAGCAGCTGAACCAGCTTCTCATGCAGTTGGCCGATGTTCGCCTCCTGGACGGCCGTCTTGCCCAACTCGGCGATGTGCTTCTCCATCTCGGCCTGGGTTTCCTTGACCACTTCCTCGATGCGCGAGGGGTGGATGCGGCCGTCCTGGATGAGCTTGGTCAGCGCCAGCCGGGCCGTCTCGCGGCGGATGTTGTCGAAGGCGCTCACGATCACCACGCCCGGCGTATCGTCCACGATGACGTCCACGCCGGTGGCCTTCTCGAAGGTGCGGATGTTCCGCCCCTCGCGGCCGATGATGCGACCCTTCATGTCGTCGCTGGGAATGTCCACCGTGCTGACCGTGGTGTCGGCGGTGTGCTCGGCGGCGTAGCGGTGGATCGCCGTCGCCAGGATCGCCCGCGCCTTTTCCTCGCAGGTCGCCTTGAGCATTTCCTCGTGCTTCTGGATGCGAGTGGCAATTTGCCCCGTCAGTTGCTTCTCCACGCGCTCCAGCAGCATCTGCTCGGCCTGGTCGCGGCTGAGCCGGGTGATCTCGTGTAGTGCTTGCGTCTGCTGCGTCAACAGCGTGTCCAGCTCTTCGTGGCGCAATTCCAGTTCCGCCTTACGTTCGATCAGCTTCCGCTGGTTGCTGTCGAGCGACTTCTCCTTCTTCCCCACCGCGTCGTGCTTCTGCTCCAGAGCGTCCTCACGCTTGTCGAGGCGACGTTCGTGCTCGCGCAGCTCGTTGGCGCTTGCTCCATCTCGCGGTTGAATTCTTCGCGCTTCTTGAACAACTCATCCTTGGCGTCCAACTCGGCCCGCTGCCGGATAGTGCCGGCGTTCTCCTCGGCTTGCTTGGTGATCTCGGCCACGCGGGTCTGAACACTGTTCAGACGGAAGCGGTCGAGAACGCGGGCTCCCGAAGCCGAGCAACAAGCCGAGCAGAGCAGCCAACGGGATGCAGAGCGCGAAGGTGCTCCACGCTACGGGTTCCATACAGGCCACTCCTTAATCGTGGCCCGCAAGTTTCTCGAGCGACTCGTCCGGGGCCCGGCCGGAGAGCGCGAACGCCCCCCCCGACCTCACCCGCACGGCGAGCCAAGGCGATGGCCGATGATCGGCATGACAGAAATGCGGCGTAAGGCAACCCCAACCGGACGGTCCGCGCGCACCGCCCCCATCGCGAATCAACGAATCAACCGGGCCCGCGGGACGGCCCGCCATCCGGGCAGGTCGGAACTCCCGCCCGGCGGCCACACGCTTTCGGGACGACGAACCGGCACGGCACGAAACGGCAGCGCCGCCCGTCGCGCCCCGGAGCCCCAGGACGACCCGTTCCTCGGCACTCAGGAGATAGACCGCTCCCAGAAGTGCCAGGCCGAACCACAGCAACATAAACAGGACCATGCGCGACTCGTGGTTACTCGGGTGGTGTGCGACGTTCCAGCTGGTTGGTGTTGGTACCCGCAGTGCTTCCGGCCACGCCACCGCGTGAACTGCCCGAGAAGCTGCGGACCTCGTGTCAACGATTTACGCAGTTCAACCTCCGCCGAGTCGCAAGACCCGGCGGATGGCATCAGTTTCACAGGGCCCATTATGCGGCACAGGCGGGGGTCAGGTCAACTAAAAACGACGCGAGTTGCCCGATCGGTGACAAACGGCCTCCTCCCTTCCTGTCTCGACCCGGGCAGGATGTGTTCGGAGGCTCAGCTGTCGGGGCCAGAATGCTTGCCGTGAGAAAATAATTCCATCGGCGCCTTGTCGGTCGAAAACCCGCGGCTATAACACACTTTCCCCACGACCATCCGGCCTTGGGGAAATCGCAAACAGCCGGCAAACCGCGGCGAATCCTTTCGGGATCTGCCGCATCTAATCGGATGTCTGCGCTCGGCTGGCTGCCAAAGGCCAGTCGTCCGTTCTTTGACAACACGGCAGCGATAAGAGTTGCAAATGAAGTCGTACGTGGTCGGGTCCCTCATCCGGGGGATTCGGCCGCGACACGGTTTCACAAGCGATCTCTGCATGAGCCTGAGAGAAGCGAGGATCGTTACCGAATGCCGCTTGCGGCTTAGCCACAAGCGGCGACAGGTAGCACCACAGTGATCTCCGAGTCCGGCGGCGTTTCGGCGTTCGGCGGGCCCGGGGTCAATGCGGCCAAGCTACTAAGGGCGTGTGGGGGATGTCTTGGCGCCAGAAGGCGATGAAGGGCGTGGAAGACTGCGATAAGTCCGGAGGAGCCGTCAAACGGGCGTTGATCCCGGAATTCCCGAATGATCACACACTGAATCCATAGGTGTGTGAGGCGAACCCAGCGAACTGAAACATTCTCAGTAGCTGGAGGAAGAGAAAGAAACCTCGACTCCGTCAGTAGCGGCGAGCGAACGCGGACCAGCCCAAACCGCTCGGACATGTCCGGGCGGGGTTGTAGGACCGGCAGTTAGTCTCGTGGTACCCTAGCAGAAGCGGCCTGGAATGGCCCGCCATAGAGGGTGATAGTCCCGTAAGCGGCAGGGGAAACGAGGCAAGCCGGCACCTGAGTAGGACCCAACACGTGAAAGTGGGTCCGAAGCTGCGGGGTCCATCCCGCAAGGCTAAGTACTCCCTGGCGACCGATAGCGAACCAGTAGCGCGAGCGAACGATGGGAAGAACCCCTACAAGGGGAGGATAGTGAACCTGAAACCACACGCCTACAAGCGGTCGGAGCCCTATGGTCCCGTAAGGGGCACAGGGTGACGGCGTGCCTTTTGCATAATGATCCGGCGACTTACTGTTCCTGGCAAGGTTAAGTGCCTCTGGCACGGAGCCGAAGCGAAAGCGAGTCCGAACAGGGCGATCAAGTCAGTGGCAGTAGACGCGAAACCACGTGACCTACGCATGGGCAGGTTGAAGTGGGGGTAATACCCCATGGAGGACCGAACTCATTAGTGTTGAAAAACTATGGGATGACCTGTGTGGAGGATTGAAAGTATCATCAAACGTGGAGATAGCTCGTTCTCTCCGAAATAACTTTAGGGTTAACGTCTCAGTAGTTGCACACGGGGGTAGAGCGACTGAATCGGAAAGGGGGCCTACCCGGCTACCCTTCCGAACCAAACTCCGAATACCGTGTGACCAAGCT
This sequence comes from uncultured Planctomycetota bacterium, assembly GCA_963827935.1. Classification (GTDB taxonomy): domain Bacteria; phylum Planctomycetota; class Planctomycetia; order Gemmatales; family Gemmataceae; genus DATFNV01. The sequence continues at coordinate 617,771 of CAWHCN010000017.1, forward strand.
GGGGCAGCTAGACGGCGGGGGATAAGCTTCGTCGTCGAGAGGGGAACAACCCAGACCGCCTGCTAAGGTCCCCGAAGCACGCTCAGTGCGAAAGGAAGTTGGCCTCCCGTGACAGCCAGGATGTTGGCTTAGAAGCAGCCACCATTTCAAAAGTGCGTAATAGCTTACTGGTCGAGGGGGCCTGCGCCGATAATGAACGGGACTAAGCGTGCTACCGAAGCAGCGGGTAACCAGCCCCAAGCGCAGAGCGGGGTTGTTTACGGTAGGAGAGCGTCGTGCGTTAGGGCGAAGGGGTACGGACAACGAACCCTGGACGAGGCACGAGTGATCATGCCGGAACGAGTAACGATAAAACGGGTGAGAATCCCGTTCGCCGAAAGCCTAAGGTTTCCTGGGGAAGGTAAATCCGCCCAGGGTTAGTCGGACCCTAAGACGAGGCCGAAAGGCGTAGTCGATGGACAGCAGGTTAATATTCCTGCACCCGTCCTGGGGACAAGTCGGAGGACGCTTCGCAGAACGAGAGCGGCCCGCCAGTCGTGGCCGTCCCGCAAGGGCGAGGGCATTTATGATCCCGAAGTCTTGGGAAGCGAAGTCAAGAAAAGCCCCGAGGAGGTTGAACCAGGCGGCCCGTACTAAAACTGACACAGGTAGGCGAGAAGAATATTCTCAGGCGCTCGAGAGAACGCTGGCGAAGGAACTCGGCAATTTAACCCCGTAACTTCGGGATAAGGGGTGCCCTCTGGGGTGTCAAAGCTCTGGGGGGCCGCAGTGAAAGGGGTCTGGCGACTGTTTACTAAAAACACAGGTCTCTGCGAACTCGTAAGAGGAGGTATAGAGACTGACGCCTGCCCGGTGCCGGTAAGTTAAGGAAGGGGGTTAACCCCGTAAGGGGTGAAGCTCGCAACCGAAGCTCCGGTAAACGGCGGCCGTAACTATGACGGTCCTAAGGTAGCGAAGTTCCTTGTCGGGTAAGTTCCGACCTGCATGAATGGCGTAACGACCGGACCACTGTCTCCGCCAGCGACTCGGTGAAACTGTAGTCGTCGTGAAGATGCGACGTACCCGCAGCTAGACGGAAAGACCCCGTGAACCTTTACTGTAGCTTAGTATTGGGCTTAGGCCCAACATGCGTAGCGTAGCTGGGAGGCTGTGAGCCGCGTATTCCGATACGCGGGGAGCCGACCCTTGAAACACCAGCCTTGTTGTGCTTGAGTTCTAACCCCGTCCCGTGAATCCGGGCGGCGGACAGTGCTAAGTGGGCAGTTTGATTGGGGCGATCTCCTCCTAAAAGGTAACGGAGGAGTCCAAAGGTACCCTCAGCCCGGTCGGCAATCGGGCCACGAGCGTAAAGGTAGAAGGGTGCTTGACTGCGAGACCGATGGGTCGAGCAGGGACGAAAGTCGGGCTTAGTGATCCGGCGGTCCTGGATGGAAAGGCCGTCGCTCAACAGATAAAAGGTACTCCGGGGATAACAGGCTTATCTCCTCTGAGCGTTCACAGCGGCGAGGAGGTTTGGCACCTCGATGTCGGCTCATCGCATCCTGGGGGTGGAGAAGCTCCCAAGGGTTTGGCTGTTCGCCAATGAAAGCGGTACGTGAGCTGGGTTTAGACCGTCGTGAGACAGGTCGGTCCCTATCTGCTGCGGGCGGAGGAGACTTGCGCGGCTTTCTCCCTAGTACGAGAGGACTGGGAGGGACGTACCTCTGGTGTGCCAGTTGTCGCGCTAGCGGCAGCGCTGGGTAGCTACGTACGGCCCGGATAAACGCTGAAGGCATCTAAGCGTGAAACCCACCGCAAGACGAGGTCTCCTGCCCCGCAAGGGGCGAAGGCTCCTGGAAGACCACCAGGTCGATAGGCCGGATGTGTAAGGGTGGCAACACCCTCAGCTAACCGGTACTAACAGCCAAACGCTTGACCGCATTGACCCTCGGCCCGGACGCTTTGCACCATCCGGACCTCACGGGTTCGTGCAGAGAACTCTTATCGCTGCCCGTTGATACAGACGCCGCTTGCGGCTTCGCACGCCTGCGAAGCCGCAAGCGGCACAGGAATCTCCCGGTGAGCAGACCCGGATGGCCACACCCGTTCCCATCCCGAACACGGCCGTTAAGCATCCGGGGCCCATGGTAGTGCGAATGGCGCGAGAGTAGGTCATCGCCGGGAATTGTTGGCCGGGCTGTCGCCGAAAGCGGCAGCCCGGCCTCTTCATGCGCCCATCGCTGCTTTGCGGTCCACGTCGGCTTCCTGGAGCGCTACGGCAAAGCGGTCTCCCCCATCAGGAAGCGGTCGCACTCCCGGGCCGCGCCGCGCCCCTCGTTGATGGCCCACACCACCAGGCTCTGGCCGCGGCGCATGTCGCCGGCGGCAAACACCCGGGGCAAGCTCGTCTGGAACTTGCCGTGCTCGGCCTTTGCGTTGGAGCGCTGGTCCTTCTCGACACCAAGTTCATCGAGCAGTTGATTTTCGGGGCCGGAAAAGCCCAGGGCGAACAGAACCAGCTGCGCCGGAACCACTCTCTCGCTACCTGGAATGTTCCTCGGCGTAGCCCGGCCATTGGTCTTGACCCACTCGACCTGCACCATCTCGATGGCCCGAACGTGGCCACTATCGTCCCCCAAAAAGCGCGTGGTCTGAACGGCGTAGCGCCGCGGGTCATCGCCCCAGATCGCCCTGGCCTCTTCCTGCCCGTAGTCGAGGCGATAGACCTTAGGCCATTGCGGCCAAGGGTTGTCCGGGGCGCGTTCCAGCGGTGGCCGCGGCACGATCTCCAGCTGCCAGAGGCTCTTGCAACCGTGCCGTAGGGCCGTACCGACGCAGTCGGTCCCGGTGTCGCCGCCCCCCAGCACGATCACGTCCCGGTCCTTCGCCGAGATGTATCGCCCGTTGGCGTGCTGGCTATCGAGCAGACTCTTGGTGTTGGCGTGCAGGAACTCCATGGCGAAGTGGATGCCCTTGAGGTCTCGCCCCTCCGTCTTGGTGAAAAAGTCGTTGGGCTTCGTCGCGCCGCCGCACAGGACGACAGCGTCGAACTCGGCTAGGAGTCGGTCGGCCGGGAAGTCCTTGCCCACCTCGCACCCGGCATGGAAAGTTACGCCTTCCGCCGCCAGCAGATCGACGCGGCGCTGGACGACGCGCTTGTCGAGTTTCATGTTGGGGATGCCATACATGAGCAGCCCGCCGATGCGGTCGGCCCGTTCGAAGACGGTGACCAGGTGGCCGGCCCTGTTGAGCTGGGCGGCGCAGGCCAGGCCGGACGGACCGGAGCCGACGACGGCGACCTTCTTGCCGGTGCGGAGCGCCGGCGGCTCGGCGACGATCCAGCCTTCCTCGAACCCCTTATCGACGATGGCGCACTCGATGGTCTTGATGGTGACCGCCGGCTCGTTGATGCCGAGGACGCACGACCCTTCGCACGGGGCGGGGCAGACGCGGCCGGTGAATTCGGGGAAGTTGTTGGTCTTGTGCAGCCGGTCGAGTGCTTCCTTCCACAGTCCGCGATAAACGAGATCGTTCCACTCCGGGATGAGGTTGTTAATGGGGCAGCCGGTGGCCATGCCCTCCAGCAGCGTGCCGGTGTGGCAGAAAGGGACGCCGCAATCCATGCAGCGGGCACCCTGTTTGCGCAGCATGGCTTCGTCGGCGTGGTCGTGGAATTCGCCCCAGTCGCGGACGCGCTCGACCGGCGGCCGGTCGAGCGGCAGTTCGCGGGGGTATTCCATGAATCCGGTTGGCTTGCCCATGACGCGATCCCCGGGGGCACGATTCGGTGTCCACTTACCAGGCCGTAAACTTGTCGTCCTCGTCCTCGGGGACGATCTCCTGCGCGACGATTTCCTTCCAGACGGCCAGGGTTTCTGCCGCCGCGCCGGTTGACCGGAGGCAACGCGCGACAGGACCGGTCGCTCTTTTCAGTTCCGGCAAAGCAAGCAGGAGGCGCCGAATGTCTGCCAGGTCCAGGAAGGCCCTGGGAGTTTTCGATCGGGCCACCATGCTCACCACCTTACTGCAAATCAACTCAGTAGGTCTCAGGACCAACACGTCTTCAATCTTTCGGTGTGCCGGAAGGGGCGCTGCCTGCCGCACGTCCACCAGCCGACGGTCTCTTGGCCTGCGGCGTTGTAAGACGCGGAAAGCCAGTCTGTTGGCTGACCTGCGGATACCGGAGGCAATCTGGAATCGCTGGCTCAAGAACGCCCGCGCCTCTACCGCTAGTTCGCCAGCGCACGGCGACATGATCTCCATATCGTCCGTCAACTGGGACTTTTCGACATATGCGTTCACTGCCTCGCCTCCAGACAGCACGGCATCGGTCCTGTCGCGCAGGAACTCCAGCACCGCATCGTGGATCGTGGCCAAGGGAAGTGGTTCGCGCATGGCAAACTCCCGAAATGTCAGTGCGCCGTCGCCAAACATGATGTCCTCCGCTGTTCAGACCATCGCCATGACAATTGGTACACTGCGGTCGGCATTGTCTGTCTACTGCCCCCGGACCACGCGCTCTACCGTCCCGAGTCTCTCATTCACAACGACGACCAAGTCGCCACCGCGACGATTCCTGTAATCGCGCGGCCCGTAGTGGATTCGCCAGTGCCGATCCGGGGGAGGGCTGTCCTCCGACACGGTGATCAGGCACCGGGTCGGATTCTTACCCTCACCGACCGCGGCGCCGTTAGCCAGCGCCATGGCCTGGGCCACCGACAATGCCAGGCTGTCCTGACGAATCTCGTCAATGCTTGGCGCCATGCCGCGATCCTCCGCCGGGTGGCACCGGCCTCTCAAGCTCCATTGCTCAGAATGGAACACGGATGAACACGGATTCGACCGATAAGCACGGATCAGAAATGGCACGTCATCTCGTTGCTCTGTCTGATCCGTGGAGATCCGTCTCATCCGTCAAATCCGTGTTCTATTCCGGCTACTTCCCCCCCACCCGCGCCAGATCGTGCGCATTCTCCTCGAACGCCGCCATGATTGCCTCCTCGTCGGGCAATCCCTGGGCCTTGAAGCGTTTCTGCGTCTCCAGCACACGGCGGTAATCGTTGGGGTACACCTTCACGAACTTCGGGCGGTGCTCGTCCCAGCGCTGCAGCATGCCGCCAGGGGCGTTCGCTGCCGGTGTACTCGTAGAACTTCTGCAGCAGGGCCTGTACCTCGGCCACGTCTTCCGCTTCTTCCAGCGGGAACAGCTTCACCATCTCCTTGTTGCAGTTCTTGGGGAAGGTGCCGTCCTCGTCGTAGACGTAGGCCACGCCGCCGGACATGCCGGCGGCGAAGTTCTTGCCGGTCGGACCGAGCACGACGACCCGCCCGCCGGTCATGTATTCGCAGCCGTGGTCGCCCACCGCCAGCACCACGGCGTTGACGCCGCTGTTGCGGACGCCGAAGCGCTCGCCGGCCATGCCGCGGATGTACACCTCACCCGCCGTCGCCCCGTACAGGGCCACGTTGCCGATGATCACGTTGTCCATCGCCCGGAAGGTCGAGCCCTTGGGGGGATATACGACAATCTTGCCTCCCGAAAGTCCCTTGCCCACGTAGTCATTGGCGTCGCCCTCCAGGGTCAGGGTGATGCCGCACGGCACGAAGGCGCCGAAGCTCTGCCCGGCCGAGCCGCGGAAGTGCAGCCGGATCGTGTCCTCCGGCAACCCTTTCGCCCCGTAACGGCGCGTCAGTTCGCTACCCAGGATGGTGCCGACGACACGGTTGATGTTGCGGATGGGGAGGACCGCTTCGACCTTCTCGCCACGCTCCAGGGCCGGCCGGCACAGAGGCAAGAGCGTGGTGTTGTCCAGCGCCCGGTCCAGGCCGTGGTCCTGGGCGACCGAGCAGTAGCGGCCGACGCTGTCCGGCACCGGCGGTTGGTAGAAAATCGACGTGAAGTCCAGCCCCTTCGCCTTGTAGTGGTCGAGGGCCGTGCGGGTCTCCAGGCGTTCGGTACGGCCGATCATTTCCGCAATCGTGCGGAACCCGAGCTTCGCCATCCACTCGCGCACCTCCTGGGCGATCATGCGCATGAAATTGACGGCGTGCTCCGGCTTGCCGGCAAACTTGGCGCGCAGCTTCGGGTCCTGCGTGGCCACGCCAACCGGGCATGTGTTCAGGTGGCAGACGCGCATCATGATGCACCCCATTGCCACCAGGGGCCCCGTGGCAAAGCCGAACTCCTCCGCTCCCAGAAGTGCGCCTATCACCACGTCGCGGCCTGTCTTGAGCTGGCCGTCCACCTCGACCACGATGCGCAGCGCAGGTCGTTGAGGACCAGCGTCTGGTGCGTTTCGGCCAGGCCCAGCTCCCAGGGAGCGCCGGCGTGCTTGATGCTCGTCTGCGGCGAGGCGCCGGTGCCGCCGTCGTGACCGCTGATCAACACCACGTCGGCGTGGGCCTTGGCCACGCCGGCGGCAATCGTGCCGACGCCGACCTCGGCCACCAGCTTCACGCTGATCCGGGCCCGGTGGTTGGCGTTCTTCAGGTCGTGAATCAGCTCCGCCAAATCTTCGATGGAGTAAATATCGTGGTGCGGCGGCGGCGAGATCAGCCCGACGCCCGGCGTCGAATAACGCACCTTGGCGATCCACGGATAGACCTTGTGCCCCGGCAGTTGCCCGCCCTCTCCGGGCTTGGCCCCCTGAGCCATCTTGATCTGCAGCTCACGGGCCATGACCAGGTATTCGCTGGTGACACCAAACCGGCCCGAGGCCACCTGCTTGATGGCGCTGTTCTTCGAGTCGCCGTTGGGCTCGGGCACATAACGGGCCGGGTCCTCGCCCCCCTCGCCGGTGTTGCTCTTGCCGCCGATGCGGTTCATGGCGATCGCCAAGGTCTCGTGAGCCTCCTTGCTGATCGAGCCGTAGGACATGGCCCCCGACTTGAAGCGGCGCATGATCGTTTCGACCGGCTCGACCTCGTCGATGGGAAGGGGCGTGCCGGCGAGCTTCAGGTCGAACAGTCCGCGCAGTGTGCACAGCCGCCGGGCCTGTTCGTCCACCAGTTTGCTGTATTGCTTGAAGATGTCGTAGTTGCCGGTGCGGCAGGCGTGCTGGAGCTTGTGGACGGTCTCCGGATTGAAGAGGTGCGCTTCGCCTTCCCGCCGCCACTGGTATTGCCCGCCCACGTCGAGGGTGTGCCCATTGCTCGAGCGTTCGGCGTAGGCACGCTGGTGCCGAGCCTTTACCTCTTCGTGGATCACGTCGATGCCGATGCCGCCGACGCGCGACGGCGTCCAGGTGAAATAGCGATCGACCAACTCCCGATTGAGGCCGATGGCCTCGAAGATCTGGGCGCCGCAGTAGCTCTGCGCCGTCGAGATGCCCATCTTCGACATCACCTTGAGCACGCCCTTGTTGATCGCCTTGACATATTGCTTGATGGCCTTGTCGTGGTCCAGGTCCTTGAGGTGGCCCTCCTCGATCATGTCGTCCAGTGTCTCGAAAGCGAGGTAAGGGTTGATGGCGCCGGCGCCGTAGCCGATAAGCAGGGCGAAATGGTGGACCTCGCGCGGCTCGCCCGATTCGAGCACCAGGCCGACCTTGGTGCGTGTCCCCTCGCGGATCAGGTGGTGATGAACGGCTGCCACCGCCAGCAGGGCCGGAATCGGCGCGTCGTTGCGGTTGATGCCCCGGTCGGACAGGATGATGAAATCGTGCCGCGTGGCGATGGCGGCGCTCGCCTGCCGGCACAACGCCGTCAGGGCGCGCTCCAGCCCCTTGACGCCATCGCGGATGGCATAAGTGGTCGGCAGCGTCACCGACTTGAACTGCCCGGGGCCGCTGCCGTCCAGGTGGCGCAACTTGTCCAACTCGTCGTTCTTGAGGATCGGCGAGGTCACCTTGACCTGGCGGGCGGAGCGTGGCGTCGGCTGCAGCAGGTTTGCCTCGGCGCCGATGCTCGTCTCCATCGACATGATGAGCTCTTCGCGGATGCAATCCACCGGGGGGTTGGTCACCTGCGCGAACAGCTGCTTGAAGTAGTTGTAAAGTAGTTGCGGCCGCTCCGAGAGCACCGCCAGCGCCGCGTCGTTGCCCATCGAGCCGACGGCCTCGTTGCCGTCTTGTGCCATGGGGGCCATCAGGATCCTCAGATCCTCCGTGGTGTAGCCAAAACAGAGTTGCCGCTGCAAGACGGTGTCGTGATCCGGCTCGTGCGGGCTGGGCCCTTGCGGCATGTCCTCCAGCGAGACGAGGTTGTCGCGGAGCCATTCGGCGTAGGGTTTCTCGGTGGCGATCTTCAGCTTCAACTCCTCGTCACCGATGATGCGGCCCTGTTCGAGATCGACCAGGAACATGCGGCCCGGCTGCAGGCGCCCTTGTGCTCGATGCGCTCGGGCGGAATTTCAAGGACGCCCACCTCGCTGGCCATGATGACCAGGCCGTCCTTGGTGACGTAGTAGCGCGACGGTCGCAGGCCGTTGCGATCCAGCACGGCGCCGATGCGGATGCCGTCGGTGAAGGCGATCGACGCGGGTCCGTCCCAGGGTTCCATCAGGCACGAATGATATTCGTAAAACGCGCGTTTCTCCGGGGTCATCTGCGGGTCGCCGCCCCACGGCTCGGGGATCATCATCATCACGGCGTGCGGCAGCGAACGGCCCGACAGCACCAGCAGTTCCAGGGCGTTGTCGAACATGGCCGAATCGCTGCCACTCTCGTCGATGATCGGCAAGACCTTGCGGAGATCGTCGCCGAACAGGTCGGACTTGAGCATGCTTTCGCGGGCGTGCATCCAGTTGACGTTGCCGCGCAGCGTGTTGATTTCCCCGTTGTGCGCCAGGTAGCGGTAGGGATGGGCGCGGGCCCAGCTGGGGAAGGTGTTCGTGCTAAAGCGCGAATGAACCAGGGCGAGCGCCGACTCGACCGTGGGATCCTGCAGGTCCGGGAAATAGGGCAGCACCTGCGGCGCATTCAGCATCCCCTTGTAGATCAGCGTCTTACAGGAGAGGCTGGGGATGTAAAACATCCCCTTCTGGGCGAGGGAGGCGTTACGGACGACATTTTCCACCCGCTTGCGGATGACATAAAGCTTGCGTTCGTAGGCCAGCTCGTCGGGCAGGTCGGCGGGAGTACCGCGGCCCTGGCGGCCGATGAACACCTGGCGGATGACCGGTTCGGCGGCGCGGGCCGTCGGGCCCAGGTCGGTGTTGTGGGTCGGCACACTCCGCCAGCCCAGGGCCAGTTGCCCTTCCGCGCGGATCACCTTCTCGAATAGCCCCTCGCACTGGCGGCGTTCCTGCGGATCGGTGGGCAGAAAGACGGTGCCGACGCCGTACTCGCCGGGCGCGGGCAGGCGGATCTTGAGCGGTTCGCAGGCCTTGTGCAAAAAAGCGTGTGGCGTCTGAAGCAGGATGCCGGCGCCGTCGCCGGTATTGGCCTCGCAGCCGCAGGCCCCGCGGTGCTCGAGGTTGTTCAGGATGGTCAGCGCCTGGCGAACGATGTCGTGCGATTTTCGCCCTTTGAGATCGACGACAAAGCCGACGCCGCAAGCGTCGTGCTCGTGCCGGGGATCGTAGAGGCCCTGGGCGGCAGGGGGGGTGGTCTGGATCATGCGAGGCGCTCTTGGAAAACGTCACATTGAGTCGCCGCCCGCAGGGCGGCGGCTAAACGGGGGTACGGCATTCACCATCACGCGTAAGCCGCGCCATTGCGGCCGGCGAGTACTTCTTCACCGTCCCTGTGGGCCGGGTGCGAGTCGCCCGCGGAACGGAGCAAGTCCATGAAGCCCTGGGCGCAGGCGCCGAGCCGGTGGTGCCGGCGCAGGATGATGCCAAGCGGGCGAACCAGGCTGGCACCGGCCAGCGTCAGCGCGCTCAGCGTGCCGGCATTGACCTCGCGGCGGATGGTTGGCTCCGGGAGCAGGGCGATGCCGGAGAGTTCTTCGATCGCTTTCTTGATGTTTTCGATGCTGTCGAACTCGCAGGCCACCTCCACCGCCGCCCCCTGCTCGCGCAGGAAGCGATCGACCTGTCGTCGAATGGTCAGGGCCCGATCGAAGGCCACGTACCGCTCGCCGCTCAGGTCGGCGGGATGGACGGTGCCCTGCCCCGCGAACCGGTGCGAGGGTGCGCAGGCGAGGACCATCTCCTCGCTGCGCCAGGGGATGACGGCCCACTTGCGGGAGAGCCGCGGGAACGACACCAGCCCGAAGTCGGCCGTGCCTTCGGCCACTTTTTCGTAGACGCGGTCGGGGTGCAGATAGTCGATGCGGACGCGAGCGCCCGGCTGCTCGGCCTTGAAGCGTTCGACGTATTTGCCCATGTCGCCCAGGCCAACCGAATAGATGGCCGCCACCTCGACGGTGGTCTCGACCTCGGCACCGGCACTGCGGAGCGACGCTTCCAGCTCGAGATACTGTTCGACCAGCGGCCGGCAGCCGTCATAAAAGCGTTGCCCCAGCGCCGTCAGCTGCAAGGGACGGACGGTGCGGTCGATGAGCTGAACGCCGAGATGCTTCTCAAGGTGCAGGACGGCCTGCGAGACGGCCGACTGGGTGAGCCCTTTCGGCTGCATCTTGGCCGCCTGGGAAAAGCTGCGGCAGCGCGCCACATCACAGAACATCTTGAGCGCTTCCATTTGCATGGCCTCCATCGTAACAGGGGGATCGCTAATATCAAGAGAAGTTAGAATGAAATAAACTAATTGTGCGCAGCTGCGCTTGACCGCCGATGCCCGGCGCACTGCCATGAGCCCCGGATCCCGAGCCTCTCACCACCGGGCCGCGAGGAGGTGCCATGTCGCGTTCGGGCTTGCTGCTGCTCCTGATCCTGGCCGCCCTGCCGGGTAAGCCGGTCGTCGCCAAACCGATCGTCCTGGACTCCGGGCTGCACCATCTCCGGGCCGGCGAGCAGCGCGAATGGAGCGACTTCCCCGCGGCCGGCGAGGGGACGAGCCTTTCCCTGCGCTTCATGGCCGGCGCCAACCAGCAGCCGGCGACCCTGCGCTTGCGCCAGCAGGACGTGAAGCAGGTCTGGAAGCTGCTGCTCAACGACCGCGAGCTGTCCCGCCTGCCGCCTGATGAAAACGACATGGTGATTTACATTCCCGTGCCGGCCGGCATGGTCCGGGCCGGGGAGAATCGCCTGGTCGTTGAGCCGGTCGACCGGACGCCCGACGACATTCGCATCGGCGAGATCAGCCTGGATGATCGACCCATTGCCGAGGTGCTGGCCGAGGCGACGGTGGAGGTGACGGTGCTCGATGCCGGCCAGGCCGGCAAGCCGGTTGCGACCCCGTGTCGCATCACCATTCTGAACGACCGCGGCGCTGATGACGGTGGGGGCCACCTCGGGCCCCGGGTTGGCGGTCCGTCCGGGCGTCGTGTACACCGCGAACGGCAAGGCGCGGTTCGGGCTTCCGGCCGGCGACTACACCCTCTTTGCCGGTCGGGGCTTCGCCTACAGCGTCGATTCAGTCCGCGTCTCGCTCCGCGCCGGCGAAACGGCCCGCAAGACGCTGACCATTCGCCGCGAGGTGCCGACCGAGGGCTGGGTCAGTTGCGATACCCACGTCCATACCCTGACCTACTCCGGGCATGGCGACGCCAGCGCGGAGGAGCGGGTGGTGACGATTGCCGGCGAGGGCCTGGAACTGCCGATCGCGACCGAGCACAACCGCCAGATCGACTACCGTGCCGCCGCGGTCCGCCAGGGCGTTGCCGATTATTTCACCCTGGTCGTCGGCAACGAGGTGACAACAAACGTTGGCCACTTCAACGTCTTCCCCGCAGTGGCGGGCGGGCCCGTGCCCGACTTCCAGGCGAAGGACTGGAAGTCCCTGTTCACCAGCATCATCGAGCGCACGGCGGCGAGCCCCGGGCGCAAGCCCGGGGAGCTCCCCCGGGTTATCGTGCTCAACCATCCGCGCGATCTGCACGCCGGCTTCCGCCCCTTCGGCCCGGAACGGCATGTGGCCCTGACCGGCGATGACCTCGACGGCTGGGACCTGCGTGCCAACGCCGTAGAGGTGGTCAACTCCGGTGCCATGCAGACCGATGTGATGCGTGCGTTCCACGACTGGTTTGGCCTGCTCAACCGCGGCCTGCAAATCGCGCCGGTCGGCGCCAGCGACTCGCACGATGTCAGCCGCACCATCGTCGGACAGGGCCGGACCTACGTTCGCTGCTCCTGCGATCGGCCGGGGCACGTCGCTGTGGAGCAGGCGGTGCGCAGTTTCCTTGAGGGGCGCGTCCTGGTGAGCTGCGGCCTTCTGGCCGACATCACCGTCAACGGCAAATACGGTCCCGGCGACCTGGTGCCGGCGCCCGGCGATGTCAAGGTGGCAGTGCGCAGTCCTCGGCCCGGGCTGGACCGTGGCGGACCGGGTCGAGCTGTACGCCAACGGCCTCAAGATTCGCGAGGCTCGCATCCAGCACGGCAAACAGGCGGGGGTCAAATGGCAGGGCGAGTGGACTCTGCCGCCCTTCCACCACGACACCTACCTGGTGGCGATCGCCTCCGGCCCCGGGATGACGGAGCTGTACTGGCCGATCGGCAAGCCGTACCAGCCAACGTCGCCGGTGGTGAACAGGCGAGTGATCGGTGCGACGGGCGCGGTGTGGCTGGATGCCGATGGCGACGGCAAGCGCACCAGTCCCCACGGTTACGCCGAGCGACTGGTGAAGGAGGCCGGCAGCGACTGGCACAAGGCGGTCAAGGCGCTGGCCGACCACGACGAGGCTGTAGCCGCCCAGGCTGCCGCCCTGCTGCGTTTGGGTGGGCTGGATCTGCGCGATCCCGAGGTCCGCGAGGCGGCCCGCCGGGCGGGGGCCCAGGTCGAGCGCACCTTCACGGCCTATGCCGAAGCCTGGCGCGGCAGTCAAATCGCCCGCGAACAGCGCCGACCGTGACCCAGGGGATGCCGGTGACCGAAGCCCAGTGGCGGACCTGTTCCGACCCCGATCGCATGCTCGATTATCTGCTTGCGCGCGAGCGGCACCCCGCCCGCCGCTTGCTGGCCATGCTGGGTTTTCCGACTTCCCCAGCGGAGTCGGCAGGGCCCCGGATCAGCGCTCGCAAGCTGCGCCTCTTCGCCGTGGCCTGTTGCGACCGGCTGGAAACGCTGTGGCGCGACGAACGCAGCCGGGAAGCGGTGAGCCTCAGTGCCGATTATGCCGACAGCCAGGTGGGGGAAGCCGAGTTGAGCGCCGCCCAGACGGCTGCCTGGCTGGCCGTCGGCAGGATTCGCCCGACCGTCTTTGCCGAGTACGTTCACGTTGCCGGAGGCGCCGGCCTGCCCACCGGCAAAAGTGAGTACTGGGCGGCTCGGGCGGCGGCGGAAGTCGCCGGGCCGGACAACGACGCCCTGCTCCGCGCCCTTGCCGACGTGGGACGGGCCGCGGTCCAGATGATTACCGAATCTCCCGACCTGGCCGCATCCTGGGCGGCGGCCCTCGGCGCCGCGGCGCGGGCCGACCTGCTTCGCGAAATCGCCGGCAACCCGTGCGTGCCGTCCACCCTCCTTCCTCCCGCGGTCCTCGACTGGAATGACGGCACGGTTCGCCGCATTGCGGAGGGGATTGTCGTCGATCGGGCCTACGCTCGCCTGCCGATCCTCGCCGACGCCCTGCTCGACGCCGGTTGCGACAACGAGGAATTGCTGGCACATTGCCGCAGCGCCGGTCCGCACGTCCGCGGCTGCTGGGGCCTGGATTTGGTCCGGGGACTTGGGTAAGGCCGGCCGAGGGATAAGGCGAACGGCAGGAGATAATCTCCCCTCGCCCCGGTGCTCCCACCGAGTACGGGGGACTGGGGCGACGTTCCCTCGCCCAGCGGCGAAGGGGCCCGTCGTAGCGCTCCCGCACACATCGGACTTCAGTTCAACCTGGCGATTTTTGCTGAATTGCGAAGGCACATGTCGTTATTTACCAATGGCTTGCGGTGTCCGCGCCAGGTTGAACAGAATTCCCGGTCACTTCAGTTCAACCCGGCAGCGCGTGCGGTGCCGGCGGGCGGTCGGAGATGCGCTGCCGAGGGCTACTATCTCCTGCCGGTCGCCTAACTGCCGTTGCATTTCCGCCCGAAAGCCGGATGATAGCCGCCCGGCGGATCGCCGATCATTCGACGCCAGCAGCGGAGTCAAGGATGCCTCAACCGACGGGTCGAAGCCTGCGCCTGTCGCCGCCCCGGCGATTTATTTGCCACCTGATGCACTTTGCCAAGCAGGTGCCCACGATCCCGGTGGAACGCCGGCTCAACGTGGCGGCAGCGGCAACAGCCCGCGACCAGGCGGCCCCGCGGCCCAGCTGGGCAGCCATCTTCGCCAAGGCCTACGGCTTTGTCTGCGCTGCCCGACCCGAGTTGCGCCGCTGCTACCTGAAGTTCCCCACTCCGCGCCTCTACGAACACCCCATCAGCGTCGCCTCCATCGCCGTGGAGCGCCGCTTTGGCAACGAGGATGCCGTCCTGTTCGGCCACATTTCCCGGCCGGAAATGCGCAGTCTCACCGAGTTGCACCAGCGCGTGCGCGTCTTCAAGGAGCGGCCGATTGAACAGATTGGCTCCTTCCGCCAGACCCTGAAGATGGGCTCGTTGCCGGGACCGCTGGCTCGCCTGGTCTGGTGGTGCGGGTTGAACGTCTGGGGCCGCAAACGGGCCCATTACTTCGGGACCTTTGGCCTCAGCACTTACGGCGCCCTGGGCGCTTCCTCGCTGCATCCGCTATCGCCCCTGACGACGACCTTCAATTATGGTGCAATCTCGCCCGACGGCGATGTGGAGGTGCGCCTCGTGTACGATCACCGCGTCCTGGATGGTGCGACCGTGGCGCGGGCCCTGCAAGACCTGGAGCGGGTGCTCCAGTGCGAAATCGTTGCCGAGCTTCGCTATCTCCGGGCGATGGAAGCGGCGTGAATCGTTCCCCTGCACGAATCCTCACTACCAGCCCCAAGCGCAAGCGCACGGGGCACTTGCCATTCACTTCTTCGCCGGCACCACCACCGTCACCGGCCGCGCCGGCAGCGACACGAGCACGTTAGTCTTCGCCATCTTCGCATCCTTCGCATACGGCACCTGCCCCTGGCCCAGCACCGTCAGCGTGTATTCGCCCGGCTGCATATTTCCCGCCACCTGCACCGTTAGCGTCGCCTCGGTGGCGCCGGCGGCAATCTCCGCATTGGCCGGTGCCAGGGAAGGCGGCGGCGCCAGCGGCAGAATTGTCACCTTCCCGGTGAAGTCTTTCGCAAGCCGTTGAAGTTGCAGCTTCAGATCCACCTTCTTGCCGGGCGCAACCTCGATGCGCTCCGCCGCGAAGCCCAAACCATAGGGCGCCCCGCCGCGAACCGCGAGGATGAACTCGCGCGTCGGCCGGCTGGAGCTGATGTTGGCCTCGCTCCAGACGCGCGTGTAGGGCGCACCTCGCGGCGGATCACGCGGTCCCCGTCCTTGCCGGTCGCGAACAGCTTCACCGGCCCGGTCCAGTCGGCGGCGCCGGCGTCGGCCCAGAAGACAAAGGCGCCATGATTGCCGCGGATGGTCGTCGGCTGGGCATGAACGCCCGGCGGCAGCCCCTCGGCAGTCAATGTGATCGGCCCGTTGAAGCCGCCCGCCTGGTGGATGATGATGTCGAGGAACGCCGCTCCGCCGCTGAGCACGGTGGTGCCGGCCGGCCCCGGGTTCTGTCCGTGGATGGCCGCGACAAAGAAGTCCGCCACCGGCTTGCCGACGGTCAGCACGTACTGGTACCGGGCCCCGCCGCGGCGATAGCGATCCTGCACCAGCACGCGGTACTTCTGCTTCGCGCTAAGATTGACCAGCCCGGACGGGTCGCGGAGATGGCCGTCGAAGGCGTTGATGCGATGGCCGAAATCGTCCAGTTCGGCGACGCGAGTGCCCTTGGCGTCCATGACGACGAGATACGGATCGGCTCGCCCGCCGATGCGCTCGCAGTAGACCTCGAAGGCGTAGTGTCCGGCCTCCAAAGTCTCAAATTCGTACCAGTCGGCGTCGCGTTCCCGGTCAAAGCGGCCGCTAACCACAGCCGGCAGCTTGATCACCTGCGCCTGCTCCGGCGTGTCGTTCGGCTCCGCCTCCAGTGTCACCGGCGTATCGACCAGCACCATCGTCTGGGCATTCGCCAGGATGTCGCCAAACTTTGGCCGGAACTGGAAGCCGCGCAGGGTGCAGGTGGCCGCCGTCGGCAACACACTGTAATCGGTCGGATGCTCGAAGAAGCGATACGCCCCCGACGCCAGCACGTCCTCCGGCGGCTTGACGGTCAGCCGGACCTCGTCGAGCGGCAGATCGAAGATGCGCCACGGCGACGCCTTGGACCCGGGACCCAGATTGCGCCCATAAGCGATCACTTCCGTCGCCTGTCCCGCCTGGACCGCCCTTGGAAAGACATTCTCGACCTGCGGCCGATCGCTAACAATCAGCCGATACGGGTAGCCGCCGCGGTAGGACAGGTCGTGCAGCTTGACGAGGTAATCGCCGTCCTCCGGGGCGACGAAATCGACCAGCGGATCGCGGCCGTAGTAATCGCCATTGGAGACCAGCGGCTTGCCGGCCGCGTTGGTCAACGTCAGCGTCGCATCCATCTGCGAATCGAGCTTCCCCGCCTGGCACTCGACCACGACGCGCTGCCCCTTCTTCGCCGGGAAACGGAAGACATGCTCCCGATTGCTGTCACAGGTCCCGTTGACCGCCGAGTTGACCGCGATGACCTGCGGCGCGGCAAGATCGGCCGGCCTCTTCAGGGCGACATCAGTGAGGCCGTGCGAGACGCTGAACAGCCGCGGATTGCTGACGCCGAAACGGCCGGCGAGACGGACATCGTAGGTGCCGGGCGGAACATCGGCCGCGATGGTGAGGCGGAACTGCCGCTCCTTGACGAAGACGGCCTTGAGGCCGGGATGATCGAAGAGGAGGGACTCGGGACCATCGAGGTCGGGGCCGACGAGTTCGAGATCGACCGTGGTGCCGGCGGCGCCGCCGAGGGGGGTGAGGCGGTCGAGGCGCGGGGTGGGAAGGTCGGCACGGGCGGGGGTGACCATGAAAATGCAGCACAGGACGGCACCAAATCTCTTCAAGGGGAACACTCCCGTTTCTCGTTTCGTCCATCACCCGAACGGCCACCACCAGGGCAAGGCCGTCCGAAGGGCGACGTACCGTCGATCTCCGCCCACGATCGCGCCAAGCGGTTCAGCGTCAAGGCCCGCAAGCCCAGAACGGGCAGCCGCGGTCCGGTCTGATCGGGATACACAGCGATCCCTTCCTTGATCGCCAACGGATGGGGCTCTCGTGCCTGAATTGCCCGCGTTCCTGGATCGTTGAAATGAAGCCAGAGCGCCGCGGCGTGGCGTGGCACGCGCAGTCCCCGCTCGCGCATCGTGCCGAGAGGAGGCAATGCCTCGGGCCTGATCCCCGCCCAGCGGATCAACTGGTTGACGCAGATCGAAAAGTTGTGCGAGTGGCCGGTGTCGAGAATGGCGGGGAAGCGGGGCAGGCGTGCGTCCCATTCCGGGAGTTGTTGAAGATTCAGGCTGACCCACACAACAATCTGATACGGCAGGACGCGCACCGACTCCCCGCGCACCCGTGAGCGTTGTCGGTTGATCGGAGTACGGAAGGCGATTGAGGATCTTCACGGTTCAGTAGTCTTGCAGGTGTTCGGGCTTCAAATCAGCAACCTCTTCACATTCCCAGGGAGCAAGGTGTTGCGGCTCGATCGTTGACACGTACCAGGCGTCGGGCGGTATCTTTCTGCGATTAAGCTCGCGGATCAATGTGCGATCATCGGCCGCGATGGCGATGCGTTCCTCGCCGTGATACGCCACCCACTTGCGATGATTTCGCTTGCGTTGTAAGAGATCCGGCAGGTCGCGCCAGAACGCTTGCATCGAGCGGAGGATTCCCGGTGGAATCTCGGCTGAGGCATCCTCGGGGAGGTTAGGCCTTGTCCCGGTCAGTTGGTCGAATGCCTCGGCGCGCAGGAGGACGTATGCGGCGAGCGTCGTTGGATCAACGACGCGCACCGGTTGGCCCTGGTCCACGGCGTGCCGTTGCTCGGGAGTCAGATCGATCATGGGATTTCTCCGAGGCGAAGCGTTTCAAGGGTGGGACTCCTCGCGGTGTCAACCTTGTTGCTGAGGTGCTTCGGGTGTCGCTCGCTCAGATGCCGCCTCCCGGTACATTTGCAACTGCATTTCAATCTCTTCGCAGGCTTCGACTGCCTCCTGTACTTCGTGGTCGTTCGGGAAGTTCGCGGCAATCGTGGCCAGCGGATTGTCGGCGAGTTTCCCACGATTCCTGGGGTACTCGTCCAGAAAACGCAGAACCCCGTCGCGATCAGCTCGATTTTGGATAATCAATTTCCATGTGAGTTGTCTGTATTCGCGAGCTAGCCGACCCTTCGGCCTTTTCAGCACGAAGATGGCTTGATTGAACAGCAGTACGCTCTCATACCGATGGATGACCGCGTCCAGCCTGTCGTACCTTAAGTCCTTGTGGAACGCCTTCAGGCGGGCCCGGAGAACCCGATCCTCGTCATCCAGGTCCGGCACGTTCGACATGACAAAGTGCAAGCGGATGTCTTTCTCCAGCCCGCTCGTCTCCTCGGCGCGGATACGCCGGCAAACATCCTTCAGCCCTACGAGATTCTGCTCATTAGGGAAGAAGAGCACCACAACCGCATCCGGCAATTGCCGGGTGCAGATACCTTCTACGTCTGTATGGCCGGTGCGTGAGTCGATCAGCACATAATCCGGCTTGTACTCCTGTTCCCACTGCGCCTTGGTGTCCTCCAGCAACAGAAAGCCATCCTCGTCGCGATAGAGTTTGATCCAGTCGATCTTTGCAAGGGCCGATTGGTAGGTCGCATCCCGTCGACCGGCGGGCATGACCCAGAGTTGGCCGCCTTTCTTGCCGATCGGGCGGGCTTCGTAGATGAAATCACGGAACGTCCAGCGCGCAGTTGGTTCGCCTGTACTCTGTCACGAATTCGACCATGCCTGGATGAGGCTCCGGCGGCCGCAGACGGTCGAAGGTTTCCAGCCCTGGCGCCTCCAGGTCGAAGTCTACGAGCAGAACCTTCCGGCCCATCTTCGCCAGTTGGGCGCCGACGTTGACGAGGGCCATCGTGCGGCCGACGCCGCCCTTGAAGGAGTAGAATGTGATGGTGTACACGCTAATTCACTCCCGGAACGTACTCCCCGGCGACGACTTCAAAGACCGTCACCCTGCGTTACTGGCTCGAGCTTGTGGTAGCCGAAACCGACTTGCGCCCCGACTGGACGGCTCGGACTGTTCCAGGTCCTGAGCACCCGTGGCCCTCATGCCCGGATTCGGGTCTTGCTCAGCCTCACTCGCTCGGCGGTTCCGTAGCCGCTCGACATTTTCGGGGAAAGTGAGCAGGCGTAGCAAAGCATCGCACGCCTCGTTCTGAATCCCCGCTCCCCGCTCCCAGCGGCCAAGACTTGCCACGCCCAGCCCCGTCAACTCCGCGAGTACTTCCTGTGTCAGTCCGTAGCGCTTGCGGAGCGAGCGGATTTCGTCAGGTGTCATGACTCCCAGGTGACGGCAGGCGGCCGCGTGCCGTTCCCATTCGGCTGCATCGTCGTAAAAGCGGAAGCCGCACGTCTTGCACAGCATCGAGGGGATCCGGGCTGTCACCGTAAAGGGCTTTTCGCGACCGCCGTACTCAAAAGTCTCTTCGTCGCAGCGCGGTTCAAGGGCGTCGCTGCCGCACTCTAGGCAGGTCGTGAGACGCTCGGGCGCATCCGCAGCAATTGGCTGATCGATGGGCTTGTTCATGATTCTGTCAACATTGTCGGGCCAAGTGCACAAAGGTCCCAGTTACGGGGCGGTCGCTTCTCCCGGGCTCGGCCGCAGCGCTTTTGTGCTGAGGTGAAAGCTCCGGCCGTAGAGCAACCGATCCCCGGGGCCAATTTCCAGCTTCACATAAACGCGCTGGTTGCAGTACAGCTTCTCGAAGGCATAGCCGACCTTTCCAGCAGGCTTGTCCAGCCTAACCAGGTAGAGTTCGCATTCCTCATCGAGCCACTCCTCAATCAATGACCACGCGTGGGGGCGCGCGACGCTACATCCGTCTTCTTGCCGGATTTCGTCCGGCTTCCAGTCCGACGGCCGGTCCGGCGGTTTGCTAACCTGGCGGCATCCTTTCTTCTTGACCAACCGGAGGAGACGCTTGCGAACATCCTCGTGTTTCTCGCCCGTCAGTGGTTCCGATGGCTGTTCGCCGGACATGGCGGAACACGGGAATCCGTGGCTCCCTCATCATCGTTCTGGCCGCGACTCCAGATGACACACCGGGTGGCCTGCTGTGCTGCCGATCTACCGTTCCGCCGCTTCAATCATATGAGCGATACTGCACTTCGTCAAGCCACTTTCAATCAATTGATCGAATACCGGGAGTCTCATCGCGGAGCGCATGCCACCCCCCCCAGTACCCATGACATTGTGGCAGGCGCTCGGTCTCCGCCGCGTAACATCAAGCAGGACAAGCAGTAGAGACACGACGAGCGCCTGCCACACGTGGCAGGCGCTCGTGGCAGGCGCTCGCGGCCTCGCGATGCGAGTTTTTGTCTCCCGGCTCACCCCACCAGTTCCCCAATCGCCTCCCCCTCGCTCAAAATCGGCAGCGGCCGCTGGGCCTGGTCGTAGAAGGCGTGCTTGGTGTCGATGCCCAGCACCTGGTACATCGTCGCCAGCACGCAGCCGGGGGTGTAGGGTTTGCTGGTCGGATGCTCGGCGGTCGAGTTGGTGGTGCCGATCATCTGGCCCATTTTCAGGCCGCCGCCGGCGTAGACGATGGACATGGCGCCCGGCCAGTGGTCGCGGCCGGCGCCGAGTTGATCCGCGGCGTGCGGCCGAACTCGCCCATCGTCATGACCAGCACCTCCTGCTGCAGGCCGCGGTCGAACAGGTCGCTCACCAGAGCGGTCAGCGCCTGGTCGTACTTCGGCAAGAGGTTATTTTTGAGCTGCTTGAAGTTGTCGCCGTGCGTGTCCCAGCCGCCGCCGGCCTGGATGGTGACGAAGGTCACGCCCGCCTCGACCAGCCGCCGGGCCAGGAGGCAGCACTGGCCCAGGTCGTTGCGGCCGTAGCGCTCGCGCAGGACGGCCGGCTCACGCTGGACATCGAAAGCCCGCTGGGCCTTGGTGTCGGTCACCATGTCCAGGCCTTCACGATAGAACGTGTCCAGCCCCTCGATGTCCCCCTTCATGTCGATGTCGCGGCGGATTTTGTCCACATCCCGGAGCAATTCGCGGCGGCGCTTGAGGCGGTCGGCGTCAATCGTGCCGGGCAGCTTCAGGTTGCGGACCTGAAAACTGGCGGAATTTGGATCGCTATCGGGGGCGAAGGGGTTGTACGAGGCCCCCAGGTAGGCCGCCTTGCCGAGGCTCAGGACACGCGGCAGGTTGACGTAGGCCGGCAGCCCCGGCTCGTTGCTGCCGCGCATCTTCGCCACCACCGAGCCCGTGGCCGGATAGATGTTGTCGTTGACCTCGATGGTCGGCTGGTAGCCGGTGAGCATCCACTGCGAGCCCATGCCGTGGCCGGCGTTGGTGTGATAGGCCGAGCGCACCACGGCCAGCTTGTCCATGATCCGCGCCTGCCGCGGCAGGTGCTCGCCGATCTGGATGCCGGCGACGTTGGTGGCGATGGGCTTGAACTCGCCGCGGAACTCGGCGGGGGCGTTCGGTTTCAGATCGTACATGTCGATGTGGCTGGGCCCGCCCGCCAGCCATAGGAGGATGACCGACTTGCGCGGCGTGGCCTTGCCCGCCGCGGCCTGGGCACGCTGCCGCAATAGCCAGGGGAGGGTGAGTCCGCCTAGGGCGAGACTGCCCACCGAGAGGAAGGTGCGACGGCTGACGCGATCGCAATATCGCCTGGATTGACCGACAAAATCGAGCATGACATTCCCCCCACTCACCGCTTGCGGGTCTGGTCCGAACGCCGCCTCGGGACACGCACCGCGCGTGAGGCAGCCGGTTGGGCTACGACACAATCTTACCAGAATTCGTGGGCCGAAGGGAGCATGGCTGGCTGCATCAGCCGGCGAGCAATCGCGCGTGCAAAATCTCGGCTGGCGCCATCAGGCGGATGTCAGCGGCGAGAAGGGTGAGCACGGCAACGGTATCGCCGCCGGCGGCGACGAATTCGACCTCGAACGCCTTTCCCTCGGGGTAGCAATGGACCACGGCGCCTACGTCGCCGCGCTTCAGCCCCTGCTCATCCAAGTCGCGCGTGAGCACCACCGTATCGAGTTCGTTGAACACGTTTCTAACCTCCACTCAGCCCCTGCTCAGGCGGGGTAGGCTGTCACAAAGCGAGGTACGTCTTGCCCGTCGTCAATGATCCACACGGTGCGCACAGTAACCAGCCTGCCCGCCGGCGTCGGGACGGGACCGATGAGGACGTACTTCATCCCGTGCGGACTCGTCTCGGTTTCAGTCACTTCGGCAGAGCGAGCCAGGTCAAGAAAGCCGGCCTCCAGAAGCGTCCAGTTCTCATCGGTGAAACCTTGCGCCTTGAAAAACCTGGCCTTTGATTGACCGACAGGGTGTGATGTCGAAAGCAGGTAGCGCCTGAGCTTTTCCGGCGCCACCACAGCCTTCTCGCATTGAGGAAGCTTCATGCACGCCCCCGCATGGTCTCCGGCGTCATTGTACGGATGAGACGTGGCGAGAGGGCGAGGAATGGGTGGACGGAGCCGGAATCGGCACGCCTGCTTCCGCCACCCGCTCCGCGGGTTCCGACATCGAATGGGCCCTGGTTTCCCCGGGTTCCGCTCCAGCCGCTCCGCGGCTTCCGCTCCACCCGGGGCTACATTCCACCGCCCGCTCCGCGGGCTAAGGCGGCTGGGCGCGGTGCTCATGTGAGACCGCGACTTTTCAGTTGACTGTGCTGCCGAGGTAGCCCGACAATAGGCTGCGGGCCATACCCACGCAAAGCCGGGCATGGCTCCCGGCGAGAGCATGAAGAACAAACGAAAAACACTGATCACCCAGACACTTCCGTGCCCGCAATGCGGCAGGCCGGTTAAGTTTCGTCAACCGCATAGCAATCTGAACTGGTGCTACCAGTGCAAGCGCCAAACGCTCGCTGCGTGGCATACAACAAAGGCAAAGAGCAGGGACAGGCGGCGAATATGAGGTTTTCCACCAGGCTACCAAGCGGGGTGAGGCCCGGCGCACCCTCGCCCCTGCCCCGCCCGTCGCTTACGCTCCGGGCTCTGATCATCAATGATTGAACATGAACTCCTTCGAGTTCAGAATCACCCAGAGCACATCTTCCAGGGCCTGTTGCCGGTCCTTCTGTCGGCCCACATAGGCCACCGTCTTCTCCTGCTCCGCCTTGCTCGGCGTGCGACCGTAGGCGCTCAGGTACAGGTCTTCCACGATCTCCGGCGTCGTCTTTTTTGCCTTGACCAGCTTGGCGATCCGCCCATCGCCGTTGCGCAGCTTGTTCTCGATCTCGTCCGAATTGGCCAGGAGCAAGACCTGGGCCAGCGTGGCTCCGGTGGAGCGCTCACATTCGCAGCCGGTGACGCGACGCGGGCGGTCGAAGGTGTCCAGGAAGTAGGAGCCGAAGCCTTCGTGCGGCAGGTCGATGGCGCGGGCGTCGGCGCTCATGCCGCTGAAGCCGGCCTTCGCGCCCGTCACCTCATTCACCGCGTCGTAAAAGACCTCGGCGATCAACCGCCGGCCATAGAAGCGGGCGAAGTTCTGCCGATCCTTGCGATTCGACTCGGTCGGCTCCGAGGAAAGCTGATAGACACGGCTGTTGACGATGGTGCGGATCACGTGCTTGACGTCGAACTTGTGCTTGATGAAGTCGCTGGCCAGGGCGTCGAGCAATTCGGGGTTGGATGGCGGGTTGCTGTCGCGCTGATCGTCCACCTCGTGGTAGAGGCCGCGGCCGAGGAAGTGGCCCCAGAGGCGGTTGACCAGCGCCTTCGCGAAGAATGGGTTGTCCGGCTTCGCCATCCAGTCGACCAGGGCGTGGCGCGGGTCGTCCTCCGGGGTGAACTTGGCCACGGGGCCGTCGAGGAACTTCGGCTCCGGGGTCTTGCCGGTGCGCGGGTTGATCTCGCTGGTGGTGACGGAACTGGCGGCGTAGTAGGGGGGCGGCTCGCCGAAGCTTTTGCGACCCAGGCGGGTGAAGAAGCCGGCCAGCCCGTAGTAATCGTCCTGGCCCCAATGCTCATAGGGATGGTGATGGCAGCGGGCACATTGCAGGCGGATCCCGAGGAAGACCTGGGCGACGTCAGCGGTGACCTGGTGGAGCTGGTCGTCGCGCATCTGCCAGTACCAGTTGACGGCCGGGGCGTCGGGCCATTCGCCGGCCGCCGCCACGATGCCGCGGACGAATTCGTCGTAGGGTCGATTGCGAGCAATCTGGTCCTTGATCCAGTCGTGGAAGGCATAGGCGGCCTGGTTGGCCCCCGCCAGGTTCGAGTTGCGCAGGATCGTGCTCCAGCGCATGGCGAAGAAGGCCGGATAGTCGGCCGAGTCGAGCAGCCGATCGATCGCTCGAGAGCGCTTGTCGGGTTTGCTATCGGCCAGGAAGGTGCGGGCTTCGTCGGCGGTCGGCAGCCGGCCGCACAGGTCCACGGTGACGCGGCGGAGGAACGTACCGTCGTCGGCCAGGGGCGACGGCATCAGGCCGAGCTTCTTCCACTTGGCGACGGCCAGCTCGTCAATGTAATTGTTCGGCTTGAAATCCGGAACGTCCTTGAGGGGCTTGCCGTGCGGGACGATGGCCCGGCAGACGGCAACGTGCCCCATGTAGCGGGCCATGATCGCCGCCTCGCCCGTTAGTTGCCGGGCCTCGATCAGACCGTCGCGGTCCACGGTGGCGACGACATCGAGGTTGGTGAAGTATTCGGCCTGGCGGGTGACATCGCGCCGGCTGCCGTCACTGTATTCGGCCGTCACGGCCAGCTGCTGCTCCTGGCCCGGCTTCAGCGTCTGGTCGGCCGGCGTCACGTGCAGGTGGGTCACGACGGCGGCATTCGGGGCCGAAGCGGGGCGCCCGCCTCGATCCAGCGGCGAACGAGCTTGTATTCCTCGCTGTCCACGCTCATCCGCTTGCCGCCGCCGTGCGGCACCTGGCCGGTCGCCTTGAGCAGGATCAAACTCTGGGCCGGGGCGGCGGGGAAGATGCGCCGGCCGCGGGCCTCGTGCGTGATGGCCTCGTGATCGAACGCCGCGTCGAAGCCGAACAGCGACAGCTTGAAGCCGTTCTGGCCGCTGGCCTTGCCGTGACACCCGCCGGCGTTGCAGCCCATCCGGCTCAGGAGCGGCTCGATTTCGGTCTTGAAGTCGATGGCCCGGGTGCTTGCGAACCCAGTCACGCGGACGGCCACCGTCACTGCCGCCTTGTCGTGACTGACCCGCACGGTGGCATGGCCATCGCCGGCGGGGCGGAGGTAGCCGCGCTCATCGACACGCACCACCGCGGGGTCGCTGCTGACATACTGGGCGGCGCGGCTGACATCGCGGGGGCCCTGGGAAACCAGCAGTTGCCGGCCGTCGTAGGCATCCTGAAAGGCAACCTCGCGCGGCATCACGATGAGGTCCGCCGCCCGCGCAACCGGAGCGGCAGTCACCCACGCCAGGGCGGCGAGCAGACAGGGCAGCAGGCGGGCCGAGACGGTCGTCATGGACTCGGTCTCATGGAAGGCGAGCGGCGGCCAGAGGGTGGGCGAGATCCGGCGGGGGGGCGGGTAGGTCGCAAATCAACTATACCCGGCAAGTCGAGAGGGCACAATCGGCGTGCACGCTGGTCCGAAGGATTCAGCCTCTGCCCTGCGGGCGACGCAGCACCGGGAGGAAACGATCCCAGCGCGACCGGGCCGCCGGGCGCAGGGCCATTTCCGCGAAGACCGCCGACAGGGTTTGCGTCAGCGACCGCAGTAACAGCCCGGGGGCCGCGTTCTTGGAAAGGAACGCCGCTGCCCCTTCGCGCAGGACCAGCGGCGGCAGAGTCGGGTCGTCGTCGCTGGACAGGAGCAGCACATCGACGTTGAGGCGGCGAAGACGGAGCTGGCGCAGCAATTGCATCCCATCGAGATCGGGCATGTGGTAATCGATCACGGCGAGGTGGAACTCGCCGCGCTCCAGCAGGTGTAGCCCGCGCGTCCCGCCCAGCGCCGTTTCGACGCTGTACGCTTTGCCGCACAGGTACTCGGCCAGCGTCTCCAGCCAGACGCGGTCGTCGTCAATGATGGCGACTCGAGGGGCAGATTCCATGGGACAGTTCCTCCGGACCGAGCCATACGCCTCCAGGAACGTGCAACGGCCGTGCCGGCGCCCCAACGCCGAGGTTCGTCGTCGCAACAACCATTATTTCAATAGGTTACACACGAAGTGATGCCAACGAACTTCCGGAGAGTACCGTCAGATTGGCCGCCCCGGACCGGCCCGAAAGTCAATTTGGCAGCAAGCTGACGGGGTCAGCGTGACGAACAGGAAAACAGCGCGCGAGGTCGGCTCCAGTAGCAGCCGGGCAAACGCCTGCTCGTTTGACAAGCCTTCCCTGCTGGTTAGAATGGCTCGTGAGGTGAGGACGAAGGACATCAGTAAAGGAGCCGTCCCGTGAAGGTCCTGACCGCCATTCCGGTTTATAACGAAGAACGGCATTTCGAGACCGTGCTTCACGAGGTGCGGCGGCACACCGCGGAGATCCTGGTCGTGAACGACGGCAGTACCGATCGCACGCCGGCCATCCTGGCGCGCCATCCGGAGTTGCGTGTCATCACCCATCCGGGCAATCGCGGCTATGGCGCCGCCCTCAGTTCTGCGTTCGCCTACGTCCTGGAGCACGACTTCGACGTCCTGGTGACAATGGACTGCGACGGGCAGCACGAGCCGGCCCGCATCCCGGTGTTGCTGGAAGCGATTCACGATTGCGATATCGTGTCGGGCAGCCGTTACCTGCGCGATTTCCGCCAGGACACCTTGGCCCCGCAGGACCGCCGCCGGATCAACCTGCAAATCACCCAGGAGTTGAACGAGCGGTTCGGCCTCCACCTGACCGATGCCTTTTGCGGTTTCAAGGCCTACCGCACCGGTGCCCTGGAACGGCTCCGCATCACGGAAACCGGCTGGGGCATGCCGCTCCAGTTGTGGGTGCAGGCGGCCTTGCTGCATTTGCGGATCAAGGAAGTTGGCGTGCCGCGCATCTACCTCGACCCGAAGCGGGCCTTCGGCGGAGTGTTGAACGATGCCGAGGAGCGCCTGTCGTATTATCGCAGCGTGATCGCGACGGCCGAGGCCCAGGCCCGCCAGGCGGAGTCTCACGCACGTTGTACTCCGGCGCCCTACTGCGGTTCCCAGACCGCCTTCCCGAAGGGGACGTGTCGGTGAGCGCCCCTCGTCAGGTACGGGCGCCCCAGGAAGACGGCGCCTTGGTTGCCGAGCCGCCGCTGGCAGAAGCCCAACGGCTCGCCGCCGACAACCTCACCCGCCTGAACCAATCAGCCCCGCCGCTTCTGGGCCGACCCTGGCAGGACCTGATGCGGGTGGCCCGCCTGACCCTGGTCGAGGCCGCTTACGGCTACCTGCGCCGCCTCGACGGCGGGGTCCGCGTCTCGAAGCCGGTAACTCAAATCGTCATGGCGGGCCACCAACCAGAACTATTTCATCCTGGCGTGTGGGTCAAGAACTTCGCGCTGCAAGGCTTGGCCACCCGGTTCGGGGCCATGCCGATCAATCTCGTCGTCGATAATGACACGGTCCGCTCGACCTCGCTGCACTTCCCGGTCCACCAGGAGCCGCACCGCCGATCGCCGAGTTTCAGCCCTACCGGGCCGCCGAGCCGTTCGACCAGGCCGCCGCGGGGGGGCCCTATGAGGAGTACGCGGTCCAAGATGAGACGTTGTTTGCCAGCTTGCCGGAGCGGGTGCGGCCGGGCTGGGGGTTCAAGCCGCTCCTGAACGAATTCTGGACGGCCGCTGTCCGCACCGGCCGGCGAACACTCTTGCTCGGCGATCGCCTGGCGGCGGCGCGGCGGGAACTCGAACGCCGCTGGAATTGCGAAAACTACGAGGTGCCCGTCAGCGCCATCTGTCGAACCGAGCCGTTTGCCTGGTTCGCCTGCGACCTGCTGACGAACCTGCCACGCCTGTACGCCATTTACAATGCGGCCGTCCGGGAGTATCGGGCGCGCTACGGCCTGCGCAGCACCAGTCATCCGGTACCCGACCTGGCGGCGGAGGGCAACTGGCTGGAAGCACCGTTCTGGGCCTGGCGTACCGGGCAGAAGCGGCGCGGCCGGCTGATGGCCCGGCTGACACCCGAGACGGTGAGCCTGCGCGTCGGCTGACGAGCTCTGGCCCTGGCTGCCGCGTGAGCCAATGGCGATGGTGCGGGCCTTCCTCGACCTGGAACAGCGGGCCTCAAGGTCCGCAGCCGGGCACTGACGAACACGATGTATGCCCGCCTGTTCCTGTGCGACCTGTTCATCCACGGCATCGGTGGCGGCAAATATGACGAAGTGACCGACGCCATCATCCGCCGTTACTATGGAATCGAGCCACCGGCCTACCTGGTGCTGTCGGCCACCCTGCACTTGCCGCTGCCGCACTATCCCGCCAGTCCCGAAGACTGCCGCCGCCTGCGCCGGGAAGTGCGCGATCTGTACTACAACCCGCAGCGCCACCTGCCGGATGGGTCGCTTTCCCCGATCCCCCAGCTGGTGGCCGGCAAAGAATCGCTCCTTCGGCAGACGCCGGCCGATCGACGGGGCCGGCGTGAGCGGTTTCGACAACTGCGCGACATCACCGCTGCGCTGCGTGAGGCGATCGCAGACCTTCTGGCGGCGGGGCACGGTCTCCTGGATGAGTGCGAGGCCCAGGTGCGGGCGAACGAGATTCTGGAGCGGCGGGATTATCCGTTCGTTCTCTATCCTGAGGAGACGCTGCGACCGTTTTGCGAGCGGTTCCTTGAGGCGGATACCCTGCGTCCCTAAGTTAATCGCATATTCCCTGTTTAGCCGCCGCCCTGCGGGCGGCGTTTTCTCCTGCGCCGCCTTCCGGGCGGCGGCTAAACGCCGTATTGTTCCGAGATCCACCGATGACCACCGCGCACGACCCCTGGTTCCAGTCCCTCTTCGCCGAGCGCATCGGCGGCGCCAGTTACGGCAAGGACACCAAGATCTACAAGTTCGAAAAGATCAAGCGCGCCAAGCGGGCCGCCCTGGCCGCCCACCCGGAGCGCCTGCTCCTCGACTTCGGCATCGGCGAAAACGACGAAATGGCCGATCCCGTCGTCCGCGAAGCCCTCAAGCGCGAGGTCGAACGACTGGAAAACCGCGGCTACGCGGACAACGGCATCCAGGCCTTCAAGGACGCCGCGGCCGCCTTCATGAAACGGCAGTTCAGCGTCACCCTCGACCCAGTCACCCAGGTCAACCATTGCATCGGCTCCAAGCCGGCGTTGGCGATGCTGCCGGCCTGCTTCATCAACCCGGGCGATGTCACCCTGATGACCGTGCCCGGCTACCCGGTGGCCGGCACGCACACCGCCTACTACGGCGGCGAGGTCTACAAGTTGCCGCTGCGCGAGGAGAATGGCTTCTATCCCGATCTAAAGTCGATCCCGTCCGACATCCGCCGCCGGGCCAAGCTGCTGGTGCTCAACTACCCCAACAGTCCCACGGGCGCCACGGCCACCACGGAGTTTTATAAGCAGGTGATCGACTTCGCCCTGACCAACCAGGTGGTGGTGGTGCAGGACGCCGCTCATAGTCTGTTGACCTACGACGGGCCGCCGACCAGTTTCCTGCAAGTGGATGGGGCCAGGGAAGTCGGCGTCGAGGTCCATTCGCTGTCGAAGGGCTTCAACATGATCGGCTGGCGCATCGGCTTTGTGGCCGGCCATCCGAAGCTGGTGCAGGCGTTTGCCGACGTCAAGGACAACTGCGATTCCGGGCAGTTCATGGCGATCCAGCAGGCGGCGCGGTGGCGCTGGAGCATCCAGAGATAGCGGAGCGTACGCGCGAGAAATACCGCCGCCGCCTGCGGAAACTGGTCGCCGCCCTCGGGTCGGTCGGTTTTCAGGCCCGGATGCCCAGTGGCACCTATTTCCTCTACGTCAAGGCGCCGAAGTCGGCGCCGGCCGCACGTTCGCCAACGCCGAGGAGGTTTCGCAGTTCCTGATCGGCGAACAGTCGATCTGCTGCGTGCCGTGGGACGACGCAGGTGCTTTCCTGCGCTTCTCGGTGACCTACCTGGCAGCGGACGAGGCCGCCGAAGATGCCCTGATGCGACAGACGGCGGAACGCCTGGGGCGCTTGCAGCTGCAGTTCTGATCGGCGGCCGGATGTAAGTTGCCGGTTGTTTTCTTCGTTGACAACGGCGGCCCTTTGCCGGAGAGTGATTCCCACAGGACTGTCGATCAGCATCGGCCTTGCATCCGCGGAGGATTGGACCGTGAAAGCCCGTCAGCCTCTTCTGCTCGCTGTGTTGCTTGCCTGGCCTATCCCGGCGGCTGCCGATTCGCCACGAGCCTGGTGGTCCGACGACGTGGCCCAGGCGCTGGTCCGGGCGAAGGACAATCGCCCGCAACTGGAAAAAGCCCTCGCGGGTGTGCCGAAGGAGCAGCGGAAGGGGATGGCGTTCCTGATCGCCAACATGCCGGATGGCGATCTCAAAACGCTCCAGGCCGGCTTCCTGCTGACCAACTGCGAGCTGGCCTACAAGTCCCGCCGGGAGGTGCCCTGGGGGGCCAGCATCCCTGAAAATGTCTTCCTGAACAACGTCCTTCCCTATGCCAACGTGGACGAGAAACGTGACGCCTGGCGCAAGGAGTTCTACGACCTGTGCATCCCGCTCGTGAAAGGCTGCAAGACGCCGTCGGAAGCGGCCATGAAGATCAATGCCGAGATCTTCAAGAAGCTCAACGTGAAATACTCCACGGAGCGCAAGGCCCCCAACCAGAGCCCCAGGGAGTCGATCGACAGCGGCAAGGCTTCCTGCACCGGGCTGTCCATCGTGCTGAGCGATGCCTGTCGGGCGGTGGCGGTGCCGGCCCGCCTGGTCGGCACGCCGCTCTGGTCGAACAATCGCGGCAACCACACCTGGGTGGAAATCTGGGACAAGGAGTGGCATTTCACCGGCGCCTGCGAGCCGGACCCCAAGGGGCTGGACCGCGGCTGGTTCGTCGGCGATGCTGCCCAGGCCCGCAAGGACTCGTTGGAACACGCCATCTATGCTGCCAGCTTCCAGAGGAGCAAGATCTACTTCCCCCTCGTCTGGGCGAGGACGAGCCGGGAAGTGCCGGCGGAAAACGTGACGACCGCTATGCGAAGAAGGACGGTCCGAAGCCCGATGCCGCCGCAAGTCGGCGGAGGTGCTGAAGGCCCTGCGGGCAGCCCTGGCAGCCGGGCCGAAGTCGCTGACCGACATCGCCGGCATGGAGTTCGCCCAGAAGCCGCTGACGAAGGCCGACGCCGCCCTCGCGCGAGCTGCTCTGGAAGGCCCACGCCACCATGATCGAGCGCGACCGTGCCGCCGAGGTCAAGGCCCGCCTGCTCAAGGATGGCGACAAGGAGATGCCGTTCTTCTACAAGACCTTCGGCAAGAAGCCGGCGGCCGGGTGGAGCCTGTGGATCTCCCTGCACGGCGGCGGCGGCGCCCCGAAGGAGGTCAACGACAGCCAGTACGAGAACCAGAAGAAGCTTTACACACTCGAAGAAGGGATCTACCTCGCCCCGCGGGCGCCGACCAACACCTGGAACCTCTGGCACGAGGCCCACATCGACCGCCTCTTCGCCCGGCTGATCGAGGACCTGATCGTCCTGGAAGGGGTGAACCCGGACCGAGTCTACGTCCTGGGTTACTCGGCCGGCGGGGACGGCGTTTATCAGCTCGCGCCGCGGATGGCCGATAGCTGGGCCGCCGCCGCCATGATGGCCGGCCATCCCAACGGCGTTTCACTCCTGTCGCTGCGCAATGTGCCGTTCGCCCTGCAGGTGGGCGCCAACGACTCGGCTTACAACCGCAACAAGGTGGGCCGGGAGTACGGCGACCAGCTGGACAAGCTGCACGACGAGGATCCGAAGGGCTACGAGCACTTCGTGAAGATTCACGAAGGCAAGGGGCACTGGATGAACCTCGAAGACAAGGCCGCACTGCCCTGGATGGCGAAGTTCACCCGCAACCCCACGCCGGACCGCGTCGTCTGGAAGCAAACCGGCACCCCGCACGACCGCTCCTACTGGCTGGCCGTGCCGCCGGGCGAAGCGAAGGGCGATTCGCTCGTGGTCGCCCGGCGGGACGGGCAGACGGTGGAGATCACCGTCGGCCGAAAAGGTGGGCAAGGTGTTGATTCGCCTCGACGACCGCATGGCCGACCTCGATCGGCCGATCACGGTGAAATACGCAGGCAAGGAACTGTTCAAGGGGACCGCGGCGCGGACCGTTCAGGTGATGGTCAAGACTCTGGCTGGCCGCGGGGACCCGAACCTGATGTTCGACACCGAGGTGAGCGTGGCGTTGCCGATGGCCAAGTAAGCGCGAAGACCGGGCCGGGGCCGAACAAGCTCAAAAATCTCTTGTTGTGCCGAGAAATCGGGCCCAACTTGCTTGACATGTCCCAACGGTAACCTACGCTCTTCACATGTGCGGATTGGCGGATGCTCGCGGCAGTATACCAATGAGGCACGGCCGCGGCGGCACAACGGAACAGTCACCAAACAGCCTCTTCATCCTCGACAAGGGCGAACCCGTCGCAAGGCGGGGACGCAAAGCCATGAGCCCGGTCCGCCGGGTCCCCAGGCTGCCGAAAGGATGAGTGGACTCCTCACGCAGCATCTCCCCCGACGCCCCGGTGCCGAATGCTCCCCCCGTGGTTGTTAGCCACTCCCTTTCCCCGGCTATGAAGAGGCAGGCCCGTCGCAGGGTCCAGAACAGGGGGAAACACATGAGGCAATGGCTCCAAACGGCAGCGGCCCGCTTTTTGCGGTCCGAGGACGGCCCGACGGCCGTCGAGTACGCGGTCATGCTGGCCCTGATCATCGTCGTCTGCATCGCCGCCATCAGCGCGTTGGGCTCGGATGCGAGCGCCACCTTCAGCAACGTCTCGCTGAATGCCGCCACCAGCGGCTCCTGAGGCGCGGGCCGAAGAGGCCGAACGGTGGCCCCGTCGGACTGGCGAGTGCCGCAGGCGCAGGTCTGCCGTGGCAACGGGCGTTTCATCACGCGAAGGAGAAGCGGAACATGAGCAAGTTCGGTCGGTTCGCCTGGGATTTTCTGAGGCAGGAAGACGGCCCGACGGCCGTCGAGTACGCGGTCATGCTGGCGCTGATCATCGTCGTCTGCATCGCCGCCATCAGCGCCTTGGGCTCCAATACCCAGGGCACGTTCAACATGGTCGGCTCCACGGTCAAGACCGTCGGGAGCTAAGAGCAAGGGCTGATTGACACGCGGTCGGGTCGTGCTCGCCGCGGAAGGGTACGGGACGGGTTGGTTCGCTTTCCTACGGATTCGCTCAAGAGGGACGAGGCACATGCGTAAGCTCGGACAGTTCGCACTGGATTTCCTGAAGCAGGAAGACGGCCCGACGGCCGTCGAGTACGCGGTCATGCTGGCGCTGATCATCGTCGTCTGCATTGCCGCCATTAGCGCCTTGGGCTCCAACGCCCAGGGTACGTTCAACAAGGTCGGCTCCGCCGTCAACACCGCCGGGAGTTGATCGGCACGGGAGCACCGACAACGGCCCGGCACCGGTCGCAGGCCGCAGGCGAGCCGCGGAGCCGAGGGTTCCGCGGCTTGTTTTGGTTTGGGTCCTGATACTCCCCTCGCCCCGGTACTCCGGGGCGAGGGGAGGAGAACCATCATCGCCCACGGTTGAGGATGTCATCTCATGGCTTCGTTCACGCTGGCCAACTGGCCGCTGCTGTTTTTGTGTGCGGCGATGGTCGTCGCGGCCGTCATCGACGGCTGGAAGCTCAAGGTCCCCAACTGGCTCACCCTGCCGCTGATTCTCAGCGGCTGGGGCCTGGGGTTGCTGCACAGCTGCGGCCTGCTGGAAGAAACAGGCCAGGGGGGCCTCGGCGCCGCCCTGGCTGGGACCGCCCTCGGCTTCGCCCTGCTTTTGCCGGTTTATGCCATCGGCGGTATGGGGGCAGGCGACGTGAAAATGCAAATGGGCTTCGGCTCGTGGGTCGGCGCCTTCTTCGGCCTGTGGCCGGCCCTGGGGGTGATCTGGTGGGCCTTCGCCGTGGCGGTGCTCATTGGCGGCGCCCTGGCCCTGGTGATGATGGCGGTGCGGGGGCAGTACCGCCGCAACATCGCCAACACCCGCGAGATTGTCGGCGACTGGCTGGGGGCCAAGGGGGTTGGCGAGGTGGCGGCCAAGGCGGCGCAACGCAAATCGCGCCTGCACCTGTTGCCCTACGGCATCCCGCTCTGCCTGGGGTTTGTCGGTTACCTTGTGTACCTGCACGGGTTCTAGCCGGCGAGGGGCACGGCGTCGGACCGGCGGGCTGACGCCGCGCCGCTCGCCGGAATTGCCCAGGGCGCCGTACTCACGGCAAACCCGACACGTTCGCTACAAGCGCAAAAGTTGAAGTCCCCCTACCCCGCTGGCCGAAAAAACGGGTGGGAGAAAGTGGCCCTGGCGGGCGCGGCATGAGGAGGGGGACGGCGGCAACAAACATTGGCCACGGTCGGCCCGGCTAAACCAGTTCCGGATTGACACCTCTTGTGAAAGGCACCCATGAAACCCAAAACCATGATCCTGATGGTCGTGGCCGTCGTGTGCGGGCTGGCGGCCAGCTACATGACCAGCCGCGTCCTCGCGGACCGTAACCAGCCGACCGGACCCGAAGAAGAAAAGGTCACCGTGCTGGTGGCCAAGCAGAAGATCCCGCACGGGACCCTCATCACCGACCCGCAGAAGTACTTCGTGGAGAAGACGTTCGCCAAGGGGGAGGAGCCCCGCAAGGCCATCAAGAGCTGGGACCAGCTGAAGGGCAAACGACTTAACAAGCCCGTCAGCGAGGAGCAGTTCATCACCTCGGAGGAATTGCTTGACCCCAAGGCCTTCGGCGGGATCGAGTACCTGCTCCCCCAGGGCATGCGGGCCATCGCCATTAAGGTGAACTCCGCCTCGGTCGTGGCTGGCTTTGTGTTGCCCAACTCGCGGGTGGATGTGGTGCAGACCCTGCGCTACGGTGAGAACTCGGTCACGCAGACGATCCTGCAGAACATGCTCGTGCTGGCGACCGATGCCATCAAGGATCGACCGGACGACAAGGGGAACATCCTCGCCAGCACTGTGACGCTGGCCGCCAAGCCCGAGGATGCCCAGAAGCTGCGGCTGGCCGAGGCGGTCGGCGATTTGTCGCTAAGCCTGCGCGGGGCCGAGGATCAGACCATTGTGAACCTCAAGGAAACCAAGCCGAAGGACCTGGCCCGGACAGGCAACAAGGACGGAGGGCCCAACGCAGAGGAAGCCGGGGCGGAAACGAATGCCGGCAGTGCGATCAACCGGCTCCCGGAGCCGCCATCGGTAGCCCAGGCGCCGGGGGTGGAGAAGAAAGAAGAGGCACCGCCGCCGCCCCCGAAGACCGTGACCCAGTTGCTCTACAACGGCGAGACGCCCACGAAAACGATCTTCGTTCTCAAGGAAGGCGAGGTCACGACGCAGATCGAAAAGACTGGCCTGGAACGCGAGCCGCGTCCGGAGAAAAAGGACCCGTCGGCCAGGCCCGAAGCCGAGCCCCGGGGCAAGGGCGACCGCAGTGCTGCGGATGGCCCCGCCAAGAAGGAGGGTGACCCCGCCCCCCACCCGGAAGGTGGGAAGTAGCAGTCGCTTGTTCGAGTTGTGTGTGGCGGCGGAGCGGCGGCCGGATGCCCCGCTCGGCCGCCAGCAGCACGCCCGCCCGATCGCACGCCTTCGCCGACGCCCCGCGGCCGCAGCCGGCCCGCATGCGGCCGCGATGAGTCGCTCACCAGACGCCCGCGCGGATCAAGACTCCGCCCCCTCCGGCGCGACGGCCGCACTGCCGCCCGGAGTGACGAACCACGGACCCTTCTTATGAGGTGATAGGATGCACCCGACGACCCCCCTGCGCAAGGCGCTGTTGTGGGCCCTGTTTGTGGCCCTGCCGCTGTGCGTGTTGCCGCCCAGCGGCGCGCCCGCCCAGGAGGCCAAACCCCCGGCCCCGCCGCCCCTGACTGGTACTCTGATCGTCCCCATCGGCGGCACCCAGCGCCTGCAGATGTCCAAAAAGCAGGTCATCGCCCGCGGCATCAACCGCAATGAGACCGTGCTCCGCCTGGCGCCGGTCTACGGCGACCCGACCACGGTCCTACTCACCGGCCTAGAGCCCGGCGTCGCCCTCGTCACGCTGATCGACGAGGCGGCCAAGGAGGAGAATTTCCAGGTCATCGTGCAGCTCGATGTCGAGTTGCTCAAGAACCTGCTCAAGGCGCGGTGCCGACGGCCAACATCGATGTCATCCCGGGGGCAAATAACACTGTCGTGCTCCGTGGCACCGTAGCCCGGGCCGAGGACACCGAGGTGGTGATGCGGATCGCCCAGAGCATCCTGCTGGGTCCCGACCGCGTCATCAATTACTTGCACGTGGGCGGCGTGCAAGAGGTGCAGCTGTGCGTCACCGTCGCCGCGGTGTCGCGCGACAACTTCCGGGCGCTGGCGTTTAACTTCCTCTACAGCGGCCGCGACTTCTTCTTAGGCAGCAGCGTGGGGCAGGCGTTCGCCAACCCGGCCACCATCGGCCTGGGCGGCATCCTGGCGGCCAACGGCGTGGCCGTGGCCGCTCCCGGCACCCCCAACGGCCAGCCGATCAACGCCTTCTTTGGCGTGATGAACAACGGCTCCACCTTCCTCAGCTTCTTGCAGGCGCTTCGTACCGAAAGCGTGACCAAGTTGCTCGCCGAGCCGCGCCTCGTGACCGTCAGCGGTAAGCCGGCCAGCTTCCTCTCCGGCGGCGAGCAAGCTGTTCCCGTGCCGGCCGGACTCGGGCAGGTCGGGGTTCAGTTCGAGGAATTCGGCACCCGCCTCAACTTCCTGCCGATCGTCCTGGGAGACGGCCGCATTCACCTCGAAGTCGAGCCGGAGGTGAGCAGCCTCAACGCGGCCTTTGGTACCAGCATCCAGGGAACGGTTGTCCCAGGACGCACCACCCAGCGGGTCCACACCACGGTGGACATCGAGCCGGGCCAGACGCTGGTGATCGGCGGTCTGATCCAGCGCGAGGTCACCGGCAGTACCCAGAAGGTTCCGGTGCTGGGCGATCTGCCCTATGTGGGAGCGGCGTTCCGCGCCGTCAGCTTCGAGGAACAGGAAAGCGAGTTGCTCGTCCTGGTGACGCCGCACCTGGTCGATCCGATGTCGTGCGATCAACTCCCCCGCCGGCTGCCGGGCCAGGAGACCCGCTCTCCCGACGATTATGAGCTATTCTTGGAAGGCATCCTAGAAGCACCGCGCGGCCAGCGGGCCATCTGGCAGGACCGGCATTACGTGCCGGCTTACAAGAACCTGCCGAGCGGCGTTGAGGAGCCGGCTGTCACGCCGGCGGCTCCGGTCGCTAGCCATGCGATGTCCGCCCAGGCGGCGGCCCCCACGGCTGACAGCGTGGCCCCGGCCGCTCTGGAGGTCGAGCAACCCAGGCCCAGCGACCCTCCGGGCCTGCTCCCGCCTCTCAAGCCCTAGACGGATCGGGTCACCGGCGACGGGTGGACGCGGGAATGGGACGCCGCTGACGTTTCCCGCGTCGCCCGTCGCCTGGCGCGGACGAGTGGAGAGTGCACGCCCCGCATGCCGGAGGCCGGCCGACGGAATGGGCGGCCTACGACGCTCAGCCGTCTTCGGATGCAACGGCTGGGGGCATCGCAACGAGGCAATGACATCGGTGGACTGACATGAGGGACGTGCAACGCCTTGCCATTGTGGACCCGGCGGACGCCACGCGCGAACCGTTGCGCAACATGCTCCTGGGCCTCGAATCCGTCTGGCTGGAGGCCGAGTGCTCGCGCTATGAGTTTTTCCTCGACGTCATCCGCCAGTCGATGCCGGATGTGACGATCATCGCCCTTGACGCGGATCACGCCAAGGCTTTGCAGTTGATCGCCCAGCTCGCCCAGGAATGCCCCAGCATGCCGATCCTGGCGGTGAGCGGCCGTGGAGACGGGCAGTCGATTTTGCAGGCCCTGCGCAGCGGGGCCAAGGAATTCCTCACCGCCCCCGTGGTCCTGGAAGAGCTGCTCACCGCCCTGCAGCGCCTGCAACGAACGCGCGTCAATGCCGAAGGCGTTACGGTCAACGGGACGGCCCGGAACGAGACCGTGGTGATTGCCGTGGCCGGGGCGCGCGGCGGCGTCGGCTCCACCAGCCTGGCGGTCAACATCGGCTGCACCCTGGCCCAGGACCCGCAGAACAGCGTCGCCCTGATCGACCTGGACCTCGCCCTGGGCGATGCCGACGTTGCTCTCGACCTGATGCCCGATTACACGCTGGCCGACGTGGCCCTCAACATCGAACGCCTGGACATGACGTTCCTGCGTCGGTCCTTGAGCAAACACAGCTCCGGGTTGTCGCTGTTGCCGCACCCGGTGCAAATGGAGGACGTCGGCCTTATCCGCGAGGAGCACCTGCAGCGAGTGATCGGCCTGCTGCGGGCCAGCTACACGCACCTGGTCCTCGACCTGAGCAAGGGGTTCAACCTGACCGATGTGATGGCCCTGCGCATGGCCGATGCCATTCTGCTGGTAAGTCAGCTGGAGCTGACCAGCCTGCGCAACACGGTCCGCATCCTGTTGACGCTGGGTGCGGATCCGGCCCTGGGAGACAAGGTTCGCGTCGTTCTCAATCGCGTCGGCTCGGATGCCGACATCGGGCTGAAGAAGGCGGAGGACACCATCGGTCGGCCGGTCTTCTGGCAGATCCCCAACGATGCCCGGGCTATGATCGAGTCGCGCAATGCCGGCATCCCCCTGCTGCAGCACGCCCCGCGCAGCAAGATCCAGCAAAGCATTGCCGGTCTGGCGCAGGCGCTGTCCGGCCGGGCCGAGGCGGCGCCGGCACCGGCCAAGAAGAGCCGATTCTTCTCGTTCAAGTGAGGTTTAGTAGGGCAGGCTCCGCCTGCCGCCTCACAGCAACGGCAGGCGGAACCTGCCCTACGGATGTCGGACCCGAGAGACTACACCCATGTCGCGCTTGCAGCGAGGACTGAGCAGCCTGGCGAGTCAGGGCAGTGGCCTGAGCCGCCTGGGTGGCAGCCAGGCCAGCGCGGATCGGCAGTCCAACAAGAGCTTCGAGGAGCTGAAACGGCTCATTCACCAGAAACTGGTCGACAAGCTCGACCTCTCGCGCGTCAGCGACCTGGAGGGCGACACCCTTCGCCGCGAAATCCGCCTGGTGGTCGAGCGGCTGTGCGACACCGAAAACCCGCTCCTCAACCGCATGGAGCGCCAGCGCCTGATCGACGAGGTGCTCGACGAAACGTTTGGGTTCGGCCCACTGGAGGTGCTGCTCAAGGACCCGACCATCAGCGACATCCTGGTAAACGGGCCGCACAAGATCTATGTCGAGCGTCGCGGCAAGCTGGAAAAGACGGATGTGAAGTTCCGCGATAACGACCACCTGCTGCAAATCATCGACCGGATTGTGTCGAAGGTCGGCCGGCGCGTGGACGAGACCTCGCCGATGGTGGACGCCCGCTTGCCGGATGGCAGCCGCGTCAATGCCATCATCCCGCCACTGGCGCTGGATGGCCCGAGCATGAGCATTCGCCGCTTCGGCGCCAACCCGCTGAAGCTGGAGGACCTGCTTAACTACAAGGCCTTCACACCCGGAGATGGCCATGCTGATGGAAGCGTGCCTGAAGGCACGCTTGAACGTGCTGATCAGCGGCGGCACCGGCTGCGGCAAGACGACGCTGTTGAACACGCTGTCGAGCTTCATCGGCCACGACGAGCGCGTCATCACCATCGAGGACGCCGCCGAATTGCAGATGCAGCAGGAGCACGTGGTGCGGCTGGAAACGCGCCCGCCGAACATCGAGGGCAAGGGAGCGGTGACTACCCGCGACCTGGTGCGGAATGCGCTGCGCATGCGGCCGGAGCGGATCATCATCGGCGAGTGCCGCGGTGCCGAGTCGCTGGACATGCTCCAGGCCATGAACACCGGCCATGCCGGCTCGATGACGACCTTGCACGCCAACACCCCGCGCGACGCCCAGGCGCGGCTGGAGACGATGATCATGATGGCCGGCATGGAGTTGCCCATCAAGGCGATGCGCCAGCAGATTGCCTCGGCCGTCGATGTGATCATCCAGGCCAATCGCCTGCAGGGCGGGCCGCGCAAGGTCACGAGCATCACCGAGGTGATGGGCATGGAGCAGGACATCATCATCATGCAGGATGTCTTTCGTTACAAACAGATGGGCATCGACCAGAACGGGCGCGCGTTTGGGCAGTTTGAGGCGACGGGAGTTCGTCCCACGTTCGTCAGCCGCATCGAGGCGGCCGGCATCAAACTGCCGTCGAACCTGTTCGCGGAGCGCGTGCTGTTGCGAGATTGACAGTCGCCGGCGAGCGGGGGGCGTCAGCCCCCCGGTATCGCAACCGGGGGGCTGACGCCCCCC
The DNA here is from genome assembly GCA_963827935.1 of uncultured Planctomycetota bacterium. GTDB lineage: Bacteria > Planctomycetota > Planctomycetia > Gemmatales > Gemmataceae > DATFNV01. The sequence continues at coordinate 658,341 of CAWHCN010000017.1, forward strand.
GCTCGCCGGACGAGAAGGGGCTACCCAATGAACCTCACTTTGATCGTGCCCATCGTCAGCTTCGTGGCCGTGGCGGGCGTGGTGGGCCTGCTGGCGTTCGTCTTCCGCGATAACACGCCGAAGTCGAATGCCCGCCTCGATGTGCTGATCGGCAAGAAACGCAAGGACGACGGCTCGGCCGACATTCTCAAGAAGTCGGCCTTCGAGAGCGACAAGCGTTCGCTCATGGCCTTGCTGGCGCCGAAGATTCCGAGCCTGGAGAAGCTGTTCGAGCAGGCGGAGGCCAACATCAAGCCCGGGGCGCTGTTTGCAGCGGCGGGCCTGCTGGCGGTCGGCGGCATGACGTTGAGCTGGCTGGCTCACGTCCCCTGGTTCCTGGCGCCCTGGCAGGGCTGGTGATGTTCCTCATCCCCTTCCTGTGGTTGTTGTGGAAGCGGAGCAGCCGCCTGAAGAAGTTCGCCGCCCAGATGCCCGACGCCATGGAACTGCTCGCCCGCGCCCTGCGCCGGCCAGAGCCTGGGTGCCGGCCTGCACACGGTTTCGGAGGAGATGCCCAACCCGATCGCCAAGGAGTTTGGCCGGGTCTACGAGGAACAGAACCTGGGTATCCCGCTGGAAGAAGCCATGTTCAACATGTGCGAGCGCGTGCCCAACCTCGATCTGCGCTTCTTCGTAACCAGCGTGGCCATTCAGCGCCAAACGGGCGGCGACATGGCGGAAATCCTGGACAAGATTGGCTACGTCGTCCGCGAGCGCTACCGCATCCTGGGGCAAGTGAAGGCGCTGACGGGGGAAGGCCGGCTGTCCGGCATCGTGCTGATTGCCCTGCCGTTCGCCCTGTTCGGCTTCATGTTGCACATCAAGCCGGACTACGTCGAGAAGCTGTGGACCGACCCGCTGGGCATCAAGATGAGCGTGGTCGCCCTGGTCCTGCAGGTGCTGGGAGCGGTTTGCATCAAGAAGATCGTGGATATCAAGGTGTAGGGAATTAATCTCGTTCCCACGCTCTGCGTGGGAACGCACACGGCGACGCTCTGCGTCGCGGCCCGAGTCACGGGAGCGTTTCTGTCCGCGACGCAGAGCGTCGCAGCAAACGTTCCCACGCAGAGCGTGGGAACGAGGGAGATCAAGCCGTGCTTTTTGCCGAGATTGACTTCACGTTCCTGATCCCGATGCTGGTGTTCGTCGGCTTCGTCGGCGCGGTCTGGACGGTGCTGTCGCTGATTTCCAACCGCAACAGCCGGGCCCAGGAGCGGCTGGCGCGGCTGAGCCGGCCCCAGTCGCTGGTCGACATCGACATGAAGGCGCCCAAGAAGGAGCGATTCCAGGGGGTAATGGACACGGCCAAGGCGCTGTCCGGGCCCCTGATGCCGGGCACCGAGCTGGAGCAGTCGGCCCTGAAGACCCGGCTGGCCAACGCTGGCTTCCGTAGCGATTCCGCCGTCGCCGTCTACGTGGGCCTGCGCTTCGGCTCGCTGCTGATCTTCTTCGTGATCTCCCTCGCTTATGCCCTGCCACGCTATGGCCTGACGGTGAAAGGCCTGACCTGGGTGGTGCTGCTGAGCGGTTTGGGCTTCTATCTGCCGAACGTCATCCTGTGGTGGCTGCGCCGCAAGCGCCAGCAAGAGATTTTCCTGACGCTACCGGACGCCCTGGACTTGCTGGTGGTGTGCGTGGAGAGCGGCCTGGGCCTGGACGCAGCGATGCGCAAGGTCTGCGAGGAGATGAAGAACCATGCCAAGATCATTTGCGAGGAATTCAACCTGGCGAACTTCCAGTTGCAGATGGGCCGGCCCCGGCGCGAGGTGCTGCACGACCTCGGCGTGCGGACCGGCGTCGATGACGTGCGCAGCCTGGCGGCCATCCTGATCCAGGCCGACCGCTTCGGCTCGAGCATCGCCCAGGCCCTGCGCGTGCAGTCCGATTCGATGCGGACGCGGCGCAAGCAGATCGCCGAGGAGAAGGCGGCGAAGACAGCCGTGCAGCTGATCTTCCCGCTGGTGCTGTTCATTTTCCCGGGGATCTTCGTAGTCCTCGTGGGACCGGCGGCCATCAGCATCATGCAGACGATGCTGAAGCCTCAGTAAACCCCGTTTAAGCGCCACCCCACCGGGCGGCGCTCCAAGGAGCATGGCGATGAAAGGACTCATCCTGAAGACGCTGGGAGGAGCCAGCTTGCTGGCCTTCACCGGCTGCTGTGGGACCGATACCATGTACGCCAACCTGGTCGATCCCTGTTATCCGCAGCGCTACGAAGCCGTCGTGCGCCACGAAGTGAACGAGGGGATGGCCCCGCAAATGGTCAACGGGCACGTCCTCGATCAGACCCTGTGGGACGAGCACTTCGAGGCCGGCACCGACAAGCTGACGCCCGGCGGCCTGGAGCACCTGAAGTACATCGCCCGCCGACGGCCGCACGCCGACCCGGTGGTCTACCTCCAGGCGGCGCAGGACGTGATTTACGACCCGGCCCATCCCGATCTCTACGTCCGTGCCCGTGCCGAGCTGACGGCCAAGCGTGCCCAGGCGATCCAGGTGTTCCTCGGGGCCTACACCGCTGGTGCGCCGCAGGAATTCCACGTCGAGGTGCACGATCCTGGTGCCATCGGCCAGTCGTCGCTGGGCGTGACCCGCTCGGTGCTGCTGATGCACAACTCGTATCAGGGCGCCTTGCAAACGGGGGGCGGAGGCAGCAGCGGAGGCAGCAGCGGAGGCAGCGTATCCGGCGGCGGTGGGGTCAGCAGTGGCGGCACAGCCGGCGGGGCTCACTAAGCATCTGTTTCCGAAGGAGCGGCAGGCAGAGCCTGCCCTACGTCGGACGCCCAGTTGCCGTAGGGCAGGTTTTGCCTGCTGCATCTTCGGCCGTGGGGCAGGATCGTCCGCCTGCCCCTCGGCCTCTCGATGTCCGCCCAGGCTCCCAGGATGTGCACCCATGAAGACGACGGTCCGACCCTTTCGCCGCCCGCGAACGTTCCTCCTCGCCCTGGTCCTGTCGCTTTTCCTGGCCGCGCCCGCGGCGGCGGCCCCCGTCCGGGTGCCCCTGGCCGCCATTCGCAGCATCTGGAGCCCCATCGAATGGGCGATGGGCAGTCAGCGGCGCATGCTCCAGGTCGCCACCGTCGGCATGTGCCTGGCCATTTACATTATTCTCTGGCGGAAATGACGGCCATTCACGAGCCGCTCGACACCTCGGATGAACCACGATGCTTGCTGTATCGAACCAGACCAACGCAATCGACTGGGACGGCGCGGGGATGCCGGAGGCGCCGACCTCCCCGGATACGTTGGAGCAGGCCGGGCTGACCCTCGGCTTCCTGTGCGACCTGCTGCTGCGCACCCTCTATGTCCGCGGGGCCATGCTGGGTCTCGATGTCGCCCGCCAGCTCTGCCTGCCGTTCAAGGTCATCGAGGACGCGCTCAAGTTCCTCAAGGACGAGAAATGCCTGGAGGTGACGGGCGGCGACCTCATCGGCCGGGTCAGCTACCGCTTTAACCTGACCGAGCTGGGCCGTCATCGGGCGCATGATGCTCTGAAATTATGTGCCTACGTCGGTCCCGCCCCGGTGCCGCTGGAAGACTACGTCGAGCAGTGCTACCGCCAGGCCGTCACCGGCATCACCGTGACGCCCGAGGCGCTGCGCCGCACGTTCAGCCACCTGGTCCTCAAGGAGGAGTTGTTCAATGCCATCGGCCCAGCCATCGTCAGCGGCAAGTCGGTCTTCATTTACGGACCGCCCGGCAACGGCAAGACCGCGATGGCCCGCGGCATCGGCGACTTCATGAACGGCAGCGGCGGGGAAATCTACGTCCCCTACGCGTTCCTGGTCGAAAGCAGCATCATCACCGTCTACGACAAGGCGCTGCACCAACCCACCGACGACGATGCCCACGACCGCCTCGAGGACCAGGAAGCGACCATCCGCCGGCTGCTCAATACGGGGACGGTGGATGTGCGCTGGGTGAAAATCCGCCGCCCGGTCATCATCACCGGCGGCGAGCTGAACCTGGGCATGCTCGACCTGCGCTACAATGCCGAATCGAACTTCTACCAGGCGCCGCTGCACGTGAAGGCCAACGGCGGCATCTTCCTGATCGACGACTTCGGCCGCCAACTGTGCAGCCCCAAGGAGTTGCTCAACCGCTGGATCGTGCCGCTGGAAGACCGCCACGATTTCCTGGCCCTGGCCAACGGCAAGAAGTTCGAGGTCCCCTTCGAGCAGCTCACCATCTTCTCGACCAACCTCGATCCCAAGGACCTGGTGGACGACGCCTTCCTGCGCCGTATCCGCCACAAGGTGGAGGTCCACGCCCCGGCACGCGATGTCTACGAGAAAATCTTCAGTGCCGTGGCCCGGCGCCTGGGGATGAATCCGTGCCCGGAGGCGATCGACTACCTCTACGAACGATACTACGGTGCGCAGCGGGCCGCCCGCGCCAGCGATTGCCGCGATTTGCTGGAGACGGTGCAGTCGATCTGCCGATTCCGTAAACAGCCTGTCCAGCTAACGCGCGACCTCATGGCCGAGGCGGCCGCGAGCTTCATCTGCGAATTCAAGTGACTCGATTTATCGTTTCGCGCTCTGCGCCGCGAGCGCGAAACGATAAATCGAAGGGGGGGGTGCCGACAATGGATTGTCGCAAGAGCCTTGTCCTGGCGCTGGGCCTGGTAGGCGGCGCCGTCGGCTGCTCGCCGCAGAATGCCATGCAGACCGTGCCCGCGTCGCCTCCCGTGGTCGAGAAGGCCAAGGAGCCGCCGCGGCATGCGCCGAAGCCGGAAACCTGCGTCAAGCTAGGCGACTTCTTTGCGGCGGAGGGCAGCTCCGCCCCGCAGGGGTCGGCCAAGCAGGAGGAGCTGTTCGACAAGGCTCGCCAGGAGTATCAGCAGGCTCTCGAAATCGACGCTAACTGCCTGTCCGCTACCCGCGCCCTGGGCCGGCTCTACACCACCATGGGCGATCATGATCGGGCGGTGGCGACCTACCAGAAAGTCTTGCAGAAGCAGCCCCGGGAGGCGGTCGTCTGGTGTGACCTCGGCATGTGCCTGGCCCGCCACAAGGAGTGGGACCGCGCCGTCGAGGCCCTGCGCCACGCGGCGGAATGCGATGCCGAGAATCGGCAGTATCAGAACCTGCTTGGCTTCTGCCTGGCGCGGGCCGGCCGAATGGACGAGGCCCTGAACGTCTTCCGCAAAAGCGGCAGCGAGGGACAGGCGCAGTACAATGTGGCCCGCATGCTGTTGCACATGAACCAAGAGGCCGAGGCCCGCCAGCACCTCCAGGCGGCGGCCCAGGCCAGCCCACCCTGTGAGCCGGCCAGCCAGATGCTGGCCCAGCTCGACGCCGGCCAGCCGATCGACCCCGCCCTGATCCAAGCCGGGTTCGACGCGCCGGCTGAGCCCGGCGCGGTCACACCCTGAAGAGAGGGAAACCTGTCAGTGGCGCGCCAGAGGGCGTTTCCTGTCAACCCCCCGTGACAGAAAACGGCGGTAAACAACCGCCGAACCCGTTCCGGGTGCGCACTGCCCTCGTTTGCTCGTCGAGGGAAGAGCAGGGTTTGCCGCGGGTGGGATGGCAGGCGCGGATCTGGGATCAACTGGTGTCGATTTTCTGCTCTGGGGAAGTCAGGCCCAGTTTCGCGCGCAGGTTTTGGTTCAGGTTCCAGGGCAAGAACGGTTCGATGTCGTTGGGCACCTGGCCCCCGGCCTCGGCGCAACTTTGCAGATACCAGTTGAGCCACAGCCGAGGATTGATCTGCCACAGCTTGAGCGTGGCCAAGATCGAAAAGAGCATCGCGGCCAGGCGGCCACTCCACAGGGCTCCCGAACCGTAATAGTTCTTCCGCCCCAAAGCCGGCCCACGCAAGCGTCGTTCCGAAAGGTTGTTGTCCATCGGGATGCGTGGGTCAGCGACGAACTGCGTCAAACCCGACCAATGTTCTTGCAGGCTGGTTAACGCCTTGTCTACGGGCATACGCAGGTCAGGAGCGGCCAATTCGAGGTCGAGTTGTTGCCGCATGGCTGCGACGGCCTGCTCCAAGCCGGCTTGCCCAGCAAGGTCCGTCGGCTGGGCCAGTCGTTGTCGATTCCACCGATACAGGTCGCGAATGCGTCGCAGCCATGCCAAGGCCCAGGGCTTCAACTCGGGCCAGCCCTTGCCCACACGCACAAAGTCGCGGCGGACATGCGCCCAGCAGAACACCAACATCAGCGTGCCATTCTTCACCTGGAGCATGGCTTTATAAGCGCTGTAGCGATCCACCATCAGCACGCCGCCCGCCTGGGACGGGTAATGATCTTCCGGTACTTGATGACTACGCGAGTCATCCAGGAGGTACACCACGGTATCTTCGCTGTTGAAGACCCACAGCCACCAACCAAAGCCCACCTTGCCTTGCTGTTCCACGAAGACCAGCCAGCGGGTCTCATCGGCCTGCTTATAGTGCGACTGGCGGTTGCGTTGCCGCAGTGCTTCCATGATCGGCGCAAACAGCGGCTCCAACCGCTGCAACCCATCGGTGACGGTGCCCGCCGCCAGGTCCAGCCCCAACAACCGCCATTGCTCGAGCAACCGTTGCGTCGGCCGATAACTGGCGAACTTGTCCAGCAGGATTTCCACCCACACCGATACGCCCAGCAGCGACTTAGGGATCAACTTGGGCGCTGGCGGCGCCGTGACCGTGCGCGGCCCCGGACAGCCACAAGTCCGCTGGCCCCGCCGCCGGTGGATCACGCGGCGATAGACGCTGACTTCGATTTCGAGCTGTTCCGAATCTTCGCTGCCGCACGCTTTCAGCGGCAGGCCACACTGCGGACAGTTCTGGTCCGCTGCGGGCAGGTCGATGAACTGCTCACGAGTGGGCAGGTGGCTGTAATCGCGGCGCTTTGGAGCGGGCTGACCGGGTTGGCGACCGCGTTGGCGTTTCGGCTTGGCTTGCGTGGGGTCATCGAGATCGTTGGAGCGGTCGCTACCGGAGTGCTTCTCGGAGCGGCGTCCAAAGCGTTCGGCTTGCAGCTTGCGATTCTCGCCGCGGAGCTGTTCGTTTTCCTGTTCCAACGCCGCGATTCGCTCCACGGCATCGGCGTGTCGGCTCCGCCAATACCCGGCCTGTTGCCGCAACTCCAAATTCTCACGCCGCAGGCTGGACACTTCGGCGCGCAACTGATCCACTTCTGCCAAACGCCGCGCAACCAGCGCGGTCAAAGCCGCGCTTGCGGACACCGCCTCCAGAGGTGGGAGCAACACGCCATCCATGACAGCTGTGTTGTATGATCAGATTCCCGATAGGAAAGCTCGGGTCGCTCCAGAGAACGGGTTCGGCGGTCGTTTACAAACGGCGCAGCCGAAGTCATTGCTGCAACAGGGTTTAGATACATCAATGGAATTACATGGCACGCCTGCGTGAGCCCACCCCCCCCACAATGACAGGAAATCAGGCGTCTTCGGCGGGGGTCTCGGGAATCCCCTCGTAAGATTGCTTGCGCGACCCGACCCATAGCATGAAGGCTCCGATCGCAGCGAAGGCCACGAGAGCAACAATCTTGGCGTTGTCGGAGGTTAGATAATTTTTAGTCGTCAAGCCGAGCGCGTTCGGCGGAAGTCCCAGGAGGGGCAGTGCCATGAACACGAAGCCCAGGAGCAGGCCGCAGAGGGTGCCGCCCGCTATATAGCCGCTGGACAGCAGCACGCCGGGGCTGGTTTCGGATTCGGCCTCGGACGCCGAGACGCCGCGCCATTTGTCCGTCAGCCAGCGGAGCAGGCCGCCGACAAAGATCGGCGTGGCCGTGCCCAGGCCCAGGTACATGCCCACGGCGACGGGCAGCGCCGACACGCCCATCAGTTCCATCGCGATGGCGATCAGCGCCCCGGTGATGACCAGTCCCCAGTTCAGCTGCCCGCCGAGGATTCCCTCGGTGATAATCTGGAAGAGCTGCGGTTGCGGGGCCTTGAACTTCTCGGGCGCCGCCGCCTGCGTATCGCCGACCTTGTCCATCTCCTTGAAGCGCCGGGCAATCGGCACGTCGATCCAGTAGTGGACCACGCCGCTCTGATCGACCAGGTACCAGCCACGCTCCATGTCCGTGATTTTCGGGGTGCGGACATAGACGGCCCGGTAGGTGGTGGTGTCCTGCCCCTTATACGGCTGTCCCACCTGCATCTCCTTGGCGTCGGCAGGAATCTCGTCCGCTGCCAGTCGAGCGCCTTCCGGGAAACCGTGCTTCGAATAATGCGTGCCGGCGGTGTTCAAGGCGAGCATCGTCCCGCCGATGACCAGCGCGGAGGTGAACGTCCCGACGCCGATGGCCCATTGCTGGTACTTGGGAGTGGCTCCGACGAGGTAGCCGGTTTTCAGGTCCTGCGAGGTGGTGCCGCCGTTGGACGAGGCGATGCAGACAACGGCCGCCACGGAAATCGCCGTCAGCAGAATCGCCGGATCGCGATTCGCAGTTCGGCCAACGGCGACAAAGAGAAGGCAGGTGAGCAACAGCGCCGCGATGGTCATCCCCGAGATCGGGTTGGAGGACGACCCCACCTCGCCGGTCAGGCGCGAAGAAACGGTCACGAACAGGAAACCAAGGACGAGGATCAAGATGGCACCCAGGATGCCCTCCAGGGAGAGCCCGAGTCCGAGTTGCGGGACCGCTGCCAGCACCACCACCATCGCCAAGCAGCCGAAGAGCACGACGTTCATGGACAGGTCGCGTTCGGTGCGGGCGGCGCCCGGCCCTCCGGCAGCGCTGGTCCGCAGATCGCGGACCCCGGCGACCACCGAAGAGATGATGAGCGGCAGCGCCCGGCACATGCTGATGATGCCGCCCGCCGCCACCGCGCCGGCGCCGATGTACCGCAGGTAGTTGGCGTAGATGGCATCCGGGTCCATGTTGCCGATCAGGCCCTTGTCCTTGCCATCCTCGATTTCCGATTTCGCCGGTGCGACGGGGCTGGTGAGCTTTTCGCCGAAGGTCGCGATCAGCGGTCCCAGGACAAAGAACGAGATCACCGCGCCGGCCATCATCATGCAGGCGATGCGCGGCCCGATGAGGTAGCCGACGCCCATCATTTCCGGGTGCAGATCGCCGCTGACCGCCGCCCCCTTGAGCCCGACGGTCTGGCCGCCACGATTCCAGTAGAGGTTCGTGGCGTTGTCGTCGGACTCGGCGGCCCAGAGCCGGAACGCCTTGGAAAGGAACTTGTAAACGAAGGCGACGCCGAAGCCGATGAACACCATTTTGGCCGTGGTGCCCCCTTTCTCCCCGGCCACCAGCACCTCGGCACACGCCGTCCCCTCCGGATACTTCAGCTTCCCATGCTGCTTGACGATGAACGCCCGCCGCAGCGGGATCATCATCAGGATGCCGAGCAGGCCGCCCAGGACCGAGACCACCATCACCCGCTCCCAGCTCATGTCGAAGCCAAGGAGCAAGAGCGCGGGCATGGTGACGCCGACGCCGAAGGCGATCGATTCGCCCGCGGACCCCGCCGTCTGCACGATGTTGTTTTCGAGGATCGTCGCCCGGCGGAAGCCGAACGACTTCGAGAAGACCCGGAAGAGCGTGATCGACAGCACCGCGATGGGCACCGAGGCGGAGACCGTCATGCCCACCTTGAGCAGCAGGTAGAGCGACGAGGCCCCGAAGATGATGCCGAGCACGGCCCCCAGGATGACGGCTTGCCAGGTGAATTCCGGCAGGCTGCGCCTCATCGGGGATATACGGCTTGTAGCTAACCGCCCGGCCGGGCGTCGTCACAATTTCTTCCAGTGACAGCTCCTGTCCTAATCGCTCCGGAGGGGAAGAGGTTACATGCTCGGAGGAAGATTCGTTTTCAGGGGCTGCCATCAGCAACTCCGGCAGAGCAGAAGGGGGACCGCCACGGCGAGAATGCGACTAAGACCGTTCGGAAACAATGACAGCGGGTGTGCTGGATGGAGAGCAGCGCTGTCAAGCCCCGGAGGGGCGGCCGTCGTTAGCCAGGGGTTTCAACCCCTGGATCGGGAGGATGAGGATGTCCCCAAGCCCCGGAGGGGCGGCCGAGGCCTGAGGCGACGGCCGCCCCTCCGGGGCTACTGGCGCTGAATCGCGCCCCCGTTCCAGGGGTTGAAACCCCTGGCTAACGACGGCCGCCCCTCCGGGGCTAACCAAGCCGGCATCCGGCCCTCTCGCCCACATTCTTTCCGATCGCTGTTAGATTGGCGGGTGAGAGCACGGAAAGCAAGGCCATGCCGCGAACATTGCGACATTATCGCCGTCGCCACTTTTTCCTTGTGTTGTGCTGGCTCATCCGTTACATACAAGGGATAGGGCGGGAGAAACCGGCTCGCGCGCCTCACCCCCCGAGGTGCTTCTCCCGCAGCCGACGCCAGATGGGACTCGGGGTGCTGCCGCGCTTCGGGTCCAAGGGGGTGCCCATGCCCGCAGGGCGCGACGAGTTCGGCGACCTGATGCAGCGCCTCAGGGAAGGGTCCGACGAGGCGGCCCGGGAGTTGCTCGACCGCTACGGCGAGCACATCTTGCGGGTGGTGCGGCGGCGGCTGAATCGGCAGATGCGCTCGAAGTTCGACTCGATCGACTTCGTCCAGGCGGTCTGGGCCTCGTTTTTCGCCGATCTGCCGCAAGAACGCCAGTTCGATTGCCCGGAAGCGCTGATGGCCTTCCTGGTGACGCTGGCCCAGAACAAGGTGATCGAGGCGGTGCGGCAACGCCTGCGATCGCGGAAATTCGACATCACTCGAGAGAAAGCCCTGCCGGCGGTCGATGAAGATACGGACTTCGGGCTGCGGACCCGCGAGCCAAGCCCCAGCCAGGTGGCCGTGGCCAACGAGGAATGGCGCCGGCTGCTGGCCGATCTGCCGGCCCACTACCAGCGCATGCTGGTGCTACTCCGCGAGGGGCACACGCAGAAGGACATCGCCCTGGAACTCGGCGTCAACGAGAAGACCGTTCGCCGCGTGCTCGATCGGCTCAATGAGGAGCAGGCCTGATGAGTCACAACAGCCAGCGTTTGCCGACGGGATCGGACCTCGCCGCGCTGTGGCCTGCCGACGCTCCGTCCGATGTGCGCGCGCATCTCGATAACCACCCCAGCCTGCGCGGCGACAAGGATGCGGCCCTCGACCTGGCCTACGACGAGTACTGCCGGCTGGCGGAAGACGGTTCGTCGCCCGATCCCGAGGCCTTCTGCGGCGCTTCCCGACCTATCAATCGTCGCTGCGGCGGGCCATCCAGGCTCATGACTACCTCGCCGCCAATCCGGCCCTGCTGGAAGACCGCAACGGCGTGCCCTGGCCCATCGAGGGGGAGACGTTCCTCGGCTTTCGGCTGCTGCGTGAGCTGGGGCGCGGGGCGTTCGCGCGGGTCTACCTGGCCGCCGAGCCCGACCTGGGCGACCGCCTGGTGGCCGTCAAGGTGTCGCCCCACGGCGGCGGCGAGGCGCAAACCCTCGGCCGACTCGATCATCCCAACGTGGTCGAAGTCTACACCGTGCGCAGGGATGAGCGTTCCGGCCTCACCGCGGTGTGCATGCCGTACCGGGGCAGTGCCACGCTGGCCAATGTGCTGGCTGCCTTCAGCGCCGGTCGTCCGCGGCAGGCCCGGGTTTTTGTCGAGGCCGCCCGCGCCGCCCTGGGCCAGGAACTTCCTGCCGGCGAAGGGCCGGCCCCGCAGCCGCTGCTTTTGAGCGCTCCCTATGTGGAAGGCGTCACCCTGATCGGCGCGCAGCTGGCGGAAGCCCTGGCGTTTCTGCACGCGCGCGGCATCTACCATCGCGATCTGAAGCCGTCCAACGTGCTGCTCTGCCCGGACGGCCGGCCGATGCTTCTCGACTTCAACCTCTCGGCCGATCCGCGCCGCGGCCGCGAGCGGCTGGGCGGCACCCTGCCCTACATGGCCCCGGAGCAGATCCAGAGCACCTTCGTGGCCGACCGTGCGACGGAGCCAGTGGATGGACGCTCGGACCTGTTCGGGCTGGGGGTGATCCTGTTCGAACTGCTGACAGGCCGGCTGCCGTTCGGCCCGGTGCCGCACGGCGTGCCCAGCCCAGTGGACTGCGAGCTGTTGCTGCTAAGGCAGCAAAAGGGAGCGCCGTCGGTGCGGACCTTGTGCCCGGAGGCGAGTCCGGCCTTGACGCGGGTAGTGGCCGAGTGCCTGGCGTTCAAGCCCGAGCATCGGCCGGCCAGCGCGGCCGCCGTGGCTGCCGTCCTGCGCCGGGACCTGGCTTCGTCGCGCCGCCTCTACCGGCGGTTGAAGCGTCATCCGCGTCGAGCTGGCCGCCGCCGCCGCTCTGACCCTGCTCTTGCTGGCGGGCGGAGCCGCCTATCTGGCCGCCCGGCCGCCCTACGCCGAGCGGATGCTTCAGGAAGCGCGGGCCGCCTATGCCGCGGGCGACAACAAGCGGGCGCTGGAGCGTGCCGATTTGGCCCTGGCGGACCAGGCGGACTCGGCCGACGCCCACTTCCTGCGCGGCGCGTCTACCAACGGCAGGGCGATCTGGGCCTGGCACGCGACGACTATCGCGAGGCCTACCGCCTGGCCCCAAGCGGCCGGACGGCTGCCTGTCTCGCTTACTGCCTGAACCGGGACGGCGACCACGAGCATGCGATCACCTGGAATCAGCAAGCGATCGCGGAAGGATATGAATCGGCGGCCGTCTACAACAACCTGGCCTATGCGCAAATGCGTGCGGGCCAGGCGAAGCTCTCTGTGGCCAATCTCGATCACGCCCTGGAGTTGTCGCCGCGGCTGCCGGCAGCGCTGCACAATCGGCTCGTTTTCTTGACCCTGGAGCTGGGCCGGAATCAGAGTGAGCGGCTGCCCGAGGCGCGCGTCGCCCTCGACGAAGCCGTGGCGTACTGCCCCGACTCCGCGGAATTGCGGGGGGATGCAGCCAAGCTGTGCATGCTGGCGTTCCGCAACGACAAAGACGCCCGCTGGATCGAGGAGGCCCTGACCCACCTGGAGGCCGGCAGTCGCCTGGGCCTGGCGGTCAAGGACCTATCCGCGAGCGCCTCCTACTCCCGTTTGCGCAAGGAACCGCGCTTTATCAGCCTGTGCCAGTCCCCATCGACCCCGGCGCAGGCCGAACCGACCGGCCGGCTAGCCGATCCGCTGGATGACACCGCCCCCTGACCCGCCGAGAAGCAGTAAGGCGAGCGGCATGTGAAACCTTACCCGGTGCCTCGTAGCGATGCACGACTTCGTTGCAATGGGGGGGTGTGAGCGATTTGCCCAGCAACTTGCCCAGAAACGCTCCCCATCAGATCGGGTACATTATCCACTGCCGTTCGCCTAACTCCTCCCCCGCCGGACGAGCTCGAGTGCAGCGTCAAGCACAGGATTTAGGGTGGCACGCCCTGAGGTACTCCGAAGGGCGTGCAGTCGGTGCAGCACGCCCTTCGGAGTACCTCAGAGCGTGCCACCCCACCCGCGCTACCTGAACGTTCATTCATACATGGCGCTGCAGCTGGGCTGGCGCAACCGCTTGCGTCCGCATTTCCCGCAAATTCGCTTTTCCGGGCCTCTGGCGCGCCAGAAAAAAAGCTAAGAACCCATGTCCATTTTCTTGCGCGGATTTCGATCCCCTCCCGGGAGAGATTGAGGTTCGGCCTAAGAGTTCATCCCCTCTTCCAATCCAGGGACGGTATCCGGCGGTGGACAGCGCCGCGGTTCGCCGCCTGGGAATCAACGCCCTGAAGTCTCCCCACGGTCAATGCCGGCGTTGCCGGCCGGGATCGGCGCGTTCGCGCGGTGTAACGATGCGCCGTCGCGCCCGGCGTGCCGTCCCGGGTCACTGCCAACTCAGTCCGCAGGAGGTAGCGAATGTTGAGGCTGTTCACTCGCCAACGCCGTCGTCCGGCCCCGCGCCGACCGTACAACCGCTTGCTTTCTGTCGAGTGCCTGGAGAGTCGCGACGCCCCGTCGTCACTGGCGCCGACCTCGCAATCGACGGCCGCACTGGGCGACCCGCCGTACTCCACCACGGCCCTCATCGCCACAGACCCAAGCACGGACACGACCGATACCACGACCACCACGGCGGCCGCGGCGACCCCGGCGACAACCACCGACAACAGCACGAGCACCGCGCCCGCGACAGCGCCGGCCACGACGACAGCGACGACGAACACGACGGCCACAAGCACAGCGCCAGTCACGACCACCACCGGCACGTCGGCTCCGGCGCCCGCTACCACCAGCAGCCCGGCGCCGGCTACCACGCCGGGCTCCCCAGTGGTCAGCAGCGGCATTACGGGCACGCTGAACTCAAACGGCAGCGGCTCGACCACCTCCACCGCGGCTCCGAACACGGTCGACGGTCCCCCGGTGATCGACGGCTACGAGGTGACCGAGGACGTCACCACCTGGAGCTACACCATTTACGGCCACGTGAGCTGGACCAACCCGACCAGTCTGACTGTCACCTTCTCGGGCGGGGTTCTGGATGGGGAACAGGCCGCCGTCGATGGCGAAGGCGAATTCCAGATCACCTTCCAGCTGCCGGCCTGCACCAGCTCCTCCACGGGGACCCACGACTACGGGGCCGTCGCGTCGGACGGCAACGGCAACACGTCGGCCGAGGTCATCATCGTTGTCCAGCAGACCCCGCAGCCCCCGCCCCCCGGCGGGCATTAACTCCTGGGCGACGGCCCAACGACGGAACCAAACTCGGTGATTGAGGAGTCCAAAAGATGTTGCACGAGCAAAACCAGTTCGAGATCCTCGCCGGCCGCATCGAGCGAGGCGATGCCACGGCGGCGCCGGAGCTGCGCCGCCTGCTGGAAGGGGCGCTGCGCCCGCTAGTGCGGCGGGCGCTGCGCGGCGGCACCTCGCCGCTGGAGCAACGCCTCCGCGCCCTGGCCGGGCGGGTCTGGGCTAACCCGGCGGAACAGCCCGCGCACGCCGCCGAACAGGCCGGCGCCTCCGTGGCCTCCCGCGTGGTCGGCCGGCTCCGCGCCGGTGCCGATTCCTTCCGGGTCGGCTTCGAAACGGCGCTGGCGTGAACCAATTGGGGTGGCACGCTCTGAGGTACTCCGAAGGGCGTGCACTCGGTGTTGCACGCCCTTCGGAGTACCTCAGAGCGTGCCACCCGCCGAAGGGCGTGTCATCCTCCGTCAACGGCAAGAGGGGAGCAGTGGTCAGGCGCGATTGAAGCCAGTGGGTAGGAGCCATGAAGGAGCGCGAGGAAGAATCGCTGGCCAAGCTGTCGGCCCCGTCCGGGTCGGCCCGTCCGCCGGCTTCCCTGGGCGCGCCGCACCTGGCCTTCGGCGCCGATCCAGAGGCCCAGTTGCTCTGGGCGCAGAAAATGGAGACCCTCGGCCGGCTCACCGGCCGCGTGGTCCATGAAATCAACAACCAGGCCGCGCTGTTGCTGCTGCGTACCACGGCGCTGCTCGAATGCGATCAAGATGCAGCCGCCACCCACCACGACATTCAGGAGCTGCACCGCTCGGCCGAGCGCATCGCCCGGTTGATGCGGCAGTGGCTTACCCTCGGGCGGCGCGACACGCCGGTGTCGCGTCCCTTCGACCTCAAGGCCCTGCTCGCCGACCTGGCCGCCACCCTGGCCCTGGCCCTGGGCGAGTCGATCTCACTGGTCACCGACTTCCGCGCCGACCCGGCCTGGGTCCGCGCCGACCGCGGGCAGATCGAGCAAGTCATCCTCAACCTGGTCATCAACGCCCGAGACGCCATGAGCGGCTCGGGCACGTTGACCGTGCGGCTGGCCAACGTGGAGCTGCCCGACCCAGTCAGCGAGTACCTGCTCGCGTTCGTCCCGGGCCCTTACGTGCTCATGGCAGTGCGCGACAGCGGCTGCGGCATGGATCGCGCCACCCTGGGCCGCATCTTCACCCCCTACTTCACCACCAAGGCCCCGGGTGAGGGGACCGGCTTGGGACTGCACACGGTGTGGGAGATCGTGCGCGAGAGCGGCGGCACGCTCCAGGTCGCAAGCACACCGGGCCGGGGGTCCTTGTTCAGCGTCTACCTGCCCCAGGCGCGAGAGGCCGACACGGCACCGTCGGCGGCACCCCAACCGGCGCCGCGCGTGTCGGCGGGTACCATCCTGATTGTTGAAGACGAGGATTCGGTCCGCGCCCTGGTCCGCGAGGTGCTGACGCGGCAGGGCTACACCGTGCTGGAAGCCCCCGACGGCCGGGCGGCCCTGGCCCTGGCCGCTTCCCATCCCGGTCCCATCGACCTGCTGGTGAGCGATTGCCGTCTGCCGCACCTGTCGGGCGGCGAACTGGCCCGGCGCCTGCGCGGCCTGTTCGTCGCCCTCAAGGTGCTGTACATCTCCGGCTATGCCCCGACCGAGGCCGCCCTGCCCGGCGACCTCGACCCCGCCGCCCCGTTCCTGCAAAAACCCTTCACCCCCGCCGCCTTGACAAGCCAGGTGCGCGAGATGCTCAGGTGAGGGGGCCAATTCTCCCCTCGCCCCGGTACTCCGGGGAGAGGGGACCCATTACTCCCCTCGCCCCGGTACCCCGGGGAGAGGGGTTGGGGGTGAGGGGCGCTCGGCAAAACCCCTCACCCCCAACCTCTCTCCCCGGGGTACCGGGGCGAGGGGCTTCCCGGACTCTCAGTCAACAAACACGAACTCATTGGCGTTGAAGAGCAGCCGGCAGGCGTTGGCCAGTCCATGCTTCCTGGCATAATCGCTCAGGGTTTCGACCTCGGCCGCTCTGGGGTCCCGGCCGTACGCCAGCCGGAAGGCCGACGTGATCTGCTTCGGCAGGTCGCCGCTCAGCCGGGCCGCCAGGTATTCCGACTGGCGCACCATGAACGGGTCGTTCAGCAGGGCCAGCACTTGCAGGGCCGTCACGGTAGTGTTCCGTACCGGCGTGTTCAAGTTGGGATCGGCGGCGTCCAGGCATTCGAGGAACGGACTCGGCACGCTGCGGACCACAAAGCGATAGACGGTACGGCGGTAGGTGGCCGGATCGTGAATGCGACTCCAGTGCGGTGTGATCGTATTCCGGCGAGTGGTCGTCGCGGAAGCGGAACGGTTCGTAGCCCGGTCCGCCCATGCGCGGGTCCAGCCGGCCGCTGACGGCCAGCACGGCGTCGCGCACTTCCTCGGCGTCCAGCCGGGTCCGATTGGCACGCCACAGAGTGCGATTGTCCGCATCCACCCGGGCTGCCTCGGTATCGTTCTGCGACGACTGCTGATAGGCGGCGCTCAGCAGGATCAGCCGGTGCAGTTGCTTCAGGGACCCGCCGCCCTCGCGGAATTCGATGGCCAGCCAGTCGAGCAACTCGGGATGGCTGGGCCGGCCGCCGTTGTAGCCGAAATCGTTGGGCGTATCGACCAGACCCCGGCCAAAGTGATAGTGCCAGACGCGATTGACGATGGAGCGCCAGGTCAGCACGTTCTTCGGATCGGCGATCCAGTCGGCCAGGGCGGCACGGCGCTGGCCTTCGTCGTTCGGGTTGGCCAGGCGAAACTCGGGCTGCAAGCCAGGCACGCAGGCCAGGGCGCCCGGCCCGACCAGCTCGCGCTTTTGCTCGACATCGCCGCGATTCAGGATGTGAATCGGGCGAGGCGGATGCGTGGTCAGGGCATAGACCGCAGGCGAGCGAGGGAGGCTCTGGAGTTGCCGATCCAGCCCGGCCAGCTCCCGCGCCGATTTCGCCAGCTCCTCTTTTGTGGCGGCGTCGGTCAGGGTCTCGACAATCTCGCGCCGGCGCTCCTCCAGGCGGCGGAGGCGGTCGGCCAGCCTGTCCCGCTCGGCCACCAACTCGGTCAGCTTCGGGTCGGCCGGGTCGGGCAGGGAAGTGCGGCTATCGAAATTGTCCACCAGGTTCTTGCGACCCCAGCGCCCGGCCTCGATGGAGTCGAGCGCGGTCACTGTCACCCCGAGGGCCGCGTTCTTGCCCCCGGCCATAACCTGCAACTCGGCCAGGGCAAAGATGTAGTCCCCAGTCCGCCGCCAGAGCCGGAGGGCGGTCACGCGGACATAGCGACCCTTGTGCCCGCCACGCACAACAACGGCCGTGTCGCCGGGATTGGCATGATCGCTCTCCGTATAGTCCGCCAGAACCTCGGACCGGGCGAAGGTCGGATCGTCGGAAACGGCGACGCGGAAGCGCTGGGGGAAGCCGAAGCCGGGAGTATCGGGGAAGTCGGTCGGCCGGGCCGGCACCAGGCGGACCGTCTCGATGGCCAGCGACCGCCCCAGATCGACCTGGACCCACTTCGCGACGTCGGCTTTCGGCTCGATGCCGCTGTGCCAGCCGTTGGTCGGACTGGGCCGGCCCGGCGGCAGGGCGATCTTCGCCAGCTGGGCTCGTGCCGTGGCCAGGGCGGCATCGGTCCGCTTCAATTCGGGATCGCCGAAGGCGGCGACCTTCCTGAGCAGGCCCTCGCGGCGGGATGCCGTGTCCTGCCGGCATTTCACCAGCGCCAGCCGCGCTCCCTGACCGTCCGTGCCGGCGTAGGGCCGATCGCCGCGATCCACCCCGGCGAAAACGGCTTGCAGACGGTAATAGTCCCGCTGCGCGATCGGGTCGAACTTGTGGTCGTGGCAGCGGGCGCAGTGGACGGTCATGCTGTCGAAGGTGCCGATGGTGCTCGCCACCATGTCGTCGCGGTCCAGAAGGCGCGTCTTCTCCTTTTCCACGGTCCCTTCTCGCAATTCGACATGGCCGACGAAATCCCACGGCCCGGCCGCCACGAATCCGGTGGCGATCACGGCCTGCGAATCGTTCGGGTAGAGGACATCGCCGGCGATCTGCTCGCGGATGAAGCGGGCGTAAGGCTTGTCGTCGTTGAGCGCCCGGATGACATAGTCGCGATAGGGCCAGGCGTTGTCGCGGCGTTTGTCCTTGTCGTAGCCGTGCGTGTCGCCGTAGTGCACCACGTCGAGCCAGTGCCGGCCCCGGCGCTCGCCGTAGCGCGGCGAGGCCAGAAGCCGGTCGATCAGCCGCTCGTAGGCCCCGGGCTGCGAATCGCCCACGAACGCCTCGATCTCCTCCGGAGTGGGCGGCAGGCCGTGCAGGTCGAAGGTGACCCGGCGAATGAGGGTGCGCCGGTCGGCTGCCGGCGACGGCTTCAGCCCCTTCGCTTGCAGGGCGGCCTGGATGAACCGATCGATCGGCGTCCGCACCCACTCCTTGTCCGACACCGGCGGCAGTGGCGGACGACTCAGCGGCCGCAGCGACCACCAGTCGGGCCCGACCAGCGGCTTCTTGGCCTGGTCATCGAGGCTGACCCCCGTCGGCCAGGGAGCACCGGCGTCGATCCAGCGGCGCAGGGAAGCGACTTCCTGCGCGGTCAACTTGGCCCCTTGCTTGGGCATCTTGGCATCCGGTCCGGCCACCAGCAGGATCAGCCGGCTCTGGCCGCCGTCGCGCGGCACGATGGCCGGGCCCCGGTCGCCGCCCTTGTGTAGTTTTGCCGCCGCGGTCAGGTCCAGACCGCCGCGGCTCTTGCGGGGATTGTGACACGGGACGCAGCGCTGCCTCAGCACCGGGGCGACCTGCTGGGTGAAGAGAGTGCCATCATCCGCCCGGATGGGAATGGCCGAGACCAAGAGCAATAGGCAGGCAATCGGCGGGACACGGCTCATGGCTCCCCTCACCGGATGGCGGGTCTGAACAGGGATAGCATAACGGCAGTGCGACTCAGGAAGCAAGCGCGGCGTTGGTGCTGGTCACGGACAATTGGTCCAGTCCCGTTTTGCGCCGCCAGAGATCTTCGTCTCGCAGGAGGTAGCCCCGTAGGGGCGGGCGCCGTTAGCCAGGGGCTTCAGCCCCTGGACGAGGGCGTTATTGTTGGATGGGTAGCCCCGGAGGGGCGGCCGTAAGGTACGGCCGCCCCTCCGGGGCTACGGAGGATTTGTTTTGGCCGTCGTCCCAGGGGCTGAAGCCCCTGGCTAACAACGGCCGCCCCTCCGGGGCTACACGGCCTCGGTCGCACCGCAATACCCGGAATCGACCCACGGACACCGTCATGCTGGACAAAGCGCGGGCCATCGGGTAACCTGCCCTGCGTGGATTGGTCGCCCCACCCACCCCGCACGCGCTCCCCCGCCCTGCCTGCCGCGATCTCCCCCGGTCGCAAGCCCTGGTGCCTGGCCTTGTTTTCTCCGAGGAATCCCATGAGGTGGTGCTTCCCCCGGCCGCTGCTGCTGGCGGCCCTCGCGGCCTTGCCGCTATCCGCTAGATCGGCCCGCGCCGAGACCGGCCATCCGATTGTGCCGGGGTTCGAGCGGTTCTTCGCCGATCCGAAGGCCGACGCGGCTCGGGGCGGGCAACTGCTGCTCACGGAATTGAACTGTGTGAGCTGCCATCAGGCGGCAACCCCGGGGCTGGAGCGCAAGCAGCGCCCGTCCTCGATAACGTCGGCAGCCGGGTCCGCGTCGGCTACCTCCGCAAGTTCCTCGCCGATCCGCAGGCGATGAAGCCGGGGACGACGATGCCCAACCTGCTGGCCGACGACCCCGACCGGGCGGCGACGGTGGAAGCACTGACGCAGTTCCTCGCCTCAACGGGATCGCCGCGGCGGGAACGGATCGACAGCAAGGTGGTCGCCGCCGGCCGCGACCTGTACCACAAGGTCGGCTGTGCGGTCTGCCACGGGCCGCGCGACGCCGCCGGCATGCCGGAGAAGAACCTGCCGGCATCCGCCGTTCCCCTCGGCGATCTCAAGTCCAAGTACACCCTGCCGGGCCTGTTCCTCTTCCTCGACAACCCCCTGCAAACCCGGCCCTCCGGGCGCATGCCCCATGTCGTCTCCGGCAAGGAGGCGAAGGACATCGCCAGCTATCTGCTCCAGGGGCTCCGGGTGGAATGGCTGTCCGGGCGCGGCAGCACCACGTTCGCCTACTACGAGGGGCAGTGGGACAAGCTGCCCGCGTTCGAGAAGCTCAAGCCGGCGGCGACCGGCACCGGGGCGGCGTTCGACCTGGGCGCGGCCCGGCGCGGCAACGACTTCGCCCTCCGCTTCGAGGGGGTCTTCAAGGTCGAAAAGGAGGGGAATTACCGCTTTAGCTTGACCAGCGACGACGGCAGCCGTCTGCTGGTCGACGGCAAGACGGTGGTCAATAACGATGGCATTCACTCGACGGCGACGGCCGACGGCGCCGTCGTGCTGACCAAGGGAATTCACAAGGTCACTGTCCAGTATTTCCAGGTCGGCGGCGAAGTCGTGCTCGAGGCCCAGGTCGAAGGCCCGGGCTTCGGCCTGCAACCGCTGGCCGCCCGGGTGGCCGCCACGCCGGCGGCCTTGGACGCCAGGCCGACACCGCCGGCCCCCAGGGTGGTGGACGACGATGCACTCGACGT
Source organism: uncultured Planctomycetota bacterium (assembly GCA_963827935.1). Lineage (GTDB taxonomy): Bacteria > Planctomycetota > Planctomycetia > Gemmatales > Gemmataceae > DATFNV01. The sequence goes on from CAWHCN010000017.1 coordinate 679,618, forward strand.
GCAGCCGGCCCTGGTCGCGAAGGGCAAGGCCCTGTTTGCGACTCTCGGCTGCGCGAGCTGCCACCAGCTCTCCGGAGTGGATCGGAAGCCGATCGCCTCGATGCTCAAGGCCCCGGCCCTGGCCGCGCTCAAGGGCGACGGGCGGCTGCCTCGATGCCCGGCCGGCCAAGGGATTGCCGTCGTATGCTTTGAACAGGGTGCAGCGCACCGCCCTGGCCGCCGCCGTCAAGACACCGCCGCCGATCAGCAAGGAGCCGGCCGCGGTGATCGCCCGCATCATGACCACCTTCAATTGCTATGCCTGCCACGTGCGCGACAAGGTCGGCGGACCAACTGAGGAGGCGAACAAGCTCTTCGTCACGACGCAGCCGGAAATGGGCGACGAGGGCCGCGTGCCGCCGCCGCTCGACGGGGCCGGCGCGAAGCTGAATGCCGACTACCTCAAGCAAATCCTCGACCAGGGGGCCCACGACCGGCCCTACATGCACACGCGAATGCCGGGCTTCGGGCTGGCCAATGTCGGCACGCTGCCGGACGCGCTGGCGACCGATCGCCTTCCGGGGACGCCGCCCGTCCACTTCACGGTCTCGGAGCCGAAGGTCAAGGCCGCCGGGCGTTTCCTGGTCGGCGGCCAGGCCCTGTCCTGTTACAAGTGCCACACCTTTGCCGGGCACAAGGCCGAGGGCGTGCAGGGCATCGACATGACGCTGATGGCCCGGCGCCTGCACCGCGACTGGTTCCAGGGCTATCTCTTCAACCCGCAGAAGGTCCGTCCCGGCACGCGCATGCCGTCCGCCTGGCTGGCCAACGGCAAGAGCTTCTTCCCCGACCTGCTCGACGGCACCGCCGTGACGCAGATCGAGGCGATCTGGGTCTACCTGCAGGACGGCCCGAAGGCGCAGATTCCCGCCGGCTTCGGCAGGCAGTACATCCCGCTCATTCCGACCAATGAGCGCGATCATTTATCGCAATTTCATCGAGGGGGCCGGCACGCGGGCCATTGGCGTCGGCTATCCGGAGAAGCTGAACCTGGCCTTCGATGCCAACGAAATGCGGCTGGCGCTGCTCTGGCAGGGCGCCTTCATCGATGCCTCCCGCCACTGGACCGACCGCGGCGAGGGGTTCCAGCCCCCGCTCGGCGATAACATCCTGAAGCTTCCCAACGGCGCTTCGTTCGCCGTCCTGTCCAAGCCCGATGCCGCCTGGCCGACTGTCTCGCCGAAAGAGCAGGGCTAGCAGCTTCACGGGTTATCGCCTGACGCCCGACGATCGGCCCACCTTCCAGTACGCGCTCGGGGACGCTCAAGATCGAGGATTTCCCCAATCCGACCTCCGGCAAGGAGCCGGCCCTCCGGCGCACCTTGAAGCTGTGCGGTCCCGCCCCGGAGCATCTGTATTTCCGCGCCGCCGTCGGGGCCAAGATCGCGGCGGGCAAGGACGGCTGGTATCACATCGACGGCTGGAAGATGAAACTGGAAGGCGGCAAGCCGGTCATCCGCCAAGCGGGCGGGAAGGCCGAACTGCTGGTGCCGGTGGTCTTCAAGGACGGCAAGGCGGAAATTGTGCAAGAGTTTGTGTGGTAACCCGTTTAGCGGCGGATCGAAGATCCGCGCAGATCTTCGATCCGCCGCTAAACGATCGTTTCAATTTGATCGGGATCTTCGTTATGACCCGCCTCTCGCGCTATTGCCTCCTCGTCCTGCTCCTGGCCACTCCCGCGTACGCCCAGGGCAAGAAGCCGGCCAAACCCGAGACCGAGGACGATTATTACAAGCTCCTCCGGTTCGATGTCCCCCCGGGCCAGGTGCTCGAGGCCGGCGCCATCGAGATCATGCCCGACGGCAAGGTCGCGGTCGGCACGCGCCGCGGCGAAATCTGGATGATCGACAATGCCTATGCCGACGATCCGAAACAGGCGAAATTCACGCGCTTCGCCCACGGCCTGCACGAAATCCTCGGCCTGGCCCAGAAAGACGGCTGGCTTTACGTCATCCACCGCCCGGACGTGAGCCGCATCAAGGACACCAACGGCGACGGCAAGGCCGACGTCTTCGAGGTCGTCACCGACGGCTGGGAGATCAACGGCAACTACCACGAGTACGCCTTCGGCTCGCGCTTCGACAAGGACGGCAACATCTGGATCACGCTGTGCCTGACCGGGTCGTTCACCAGCGACAGCAAGTTCCGCGGCTGGGCCGGCAAGGTGACGCCGGAGGGCAAGTTCATCCCCGACGGCCAGCGGCGTGCGCTCGCCGGGCGGCGTCGGCTTCGATGCCGACGGCAATGTCTTCTACACCGACAACCAGGGCCCGTGGAACGGCGCCTGCTAGCCTGAAGCAGATCGTCGTGGGCGGCTTCTGTCGGCCACCCGGACAGCTTCCGCTGGTACAAGGAGAAGGAGGCCCAGTATCTCGGGCCCGCCCCGCTGGTCCCGAAGAGCAACAGCCGCATCACGATCGAGGCGAAACGCATCCCGCAGTTCGTGCCGCCGTCGGTCCAGTTCCCCTACGGCAAGATGGGCCAGTCCGCCAGCGGCTTCGACTGCGATCTGTCCGGCGGCAAGTTCGGGCCGTTCCAGAAACAGCTCTTCGTCGGCGATCAAACGCACAGCACGGTGATGCGCGTGTCGCTGGAGAAGGTGAACGGCCGCTTCCAGGGGGCCTGCTATCCCGTTCCGCCAGGGGTTCGGCTCGGGCAACGTGCCGGTGCGTTTCGCCAAGGACGGCTCGCTGTTCGTCGGCGGCACCAGCCGCGGCTGGGGCTCGCGCGGCAACAAACAGTTCGCCATCGAACGCCTCGTCTGGACCGGCAAGGTCCCCTTCGAGATGCATGAAATGAAGGCGAAGCACGATGGCTTCGAGCTGACCTTCACCAAACCGCTCGATCCCACCACGGCCGGCGACGTGAAGTCCTACGCAATGAAGACATTCACCTACATCTTCCGGGCGGAATATGGCAGTCCGGAGGTGGATCAAACGACGCCGAAGATCACCAAGGTCGAAGTCGGCAAGGATAACAAGAGCGTGCGCCTGTGGGTGGAGGGCTTGCAGGAAGGGCATATCCACGACCTGGCGCTGGCTGGCGTGCGCTCGGCGGAGGGGCAGGCGCTGTTGCATCCACAGGCGTATTACACGATGAATTACATACCGGCTAAGTGACCGTTTAGCGGCGGATCGTAGATCCGCGCGGATCGCATCCGCGGATCTACGATCCGCCGCTAAACGATGGGTACCCCCTTCATCCCCACCGCCTCCCGCACCAGCGCCATCGTCCGCCGCGCCTCCGCCCGTGCCCGTTCGGCCCCGTGCCGAAGCACTTCTTCGACTTGTTCGGGGTGGGCCGCCAGTTGCTTGCGCTTCTCCCGGGCCGGGGCGAAATAGGCGTCAATCTTCTCCAGCAGCATCTTCTTCGCCCCGCCGTAGCCGATGCTCCCCGCACGATACTGATCCGCCAGGACCGCCGCTTCCTCCTCCGTGGCGAAGAGGCTGTAGAGCGCGAAGACGTTGCATTCCGCGGGGTCCAGCGCCTGGCCCATCGGCGTGCTGTCGGTCTTGATCGCCATCACCGTCTTCTTGAGGGAATTGCCCTCCGCGAAGATCTCGATGGTGTTGCCGTACGACTTGCTCATCTTCTGCCCATCCGTGCCGGGCACCTTCGATTCCTTGGTCAGCCGGTGGGTCGGGATGGGGAAGACGTCGCCGAAGGCGCGGTTGAACTTGCCGGCGATGTCGGCCGTCATCTCCAGGTGCTGCACCTGGTCGTGACCCACCGGCACAATATGAGACCGATATAGGAGTATGTCGGCGGCCATCAGCACCGGGTAGGTAAACAGCCCCACGCTCGCCTCGATGCCCTTGTCGATCTTGTCCTTGTACGAATGGGCCCGCTCCAGCAGGCCCATGTTGGTCACCGTGGACAGGATCCAGGCCAGCTCGCAGACCTCGGGCACGTCGGATTGCCGGAAGAAGACCGCCTTGTGCGGATCGAGGCCGAGGGCCAGGTAGTCCAGGGCCACGTCGTGGGTGAATTGCCGCAAGAGGTCGGCGGGCCGCAGCGACTTCGGCGCCTGGACCGACAGGCGCTCGGCCGCCTCGCGGACCGTCGTCAGAGCATGGTAGTCGGCGATGAAGTAGAAGCACTCCCCCTCATGCTGCAGCTCGATGTGCTGCCGGATGGCGCCGAAGTAGTTGCCCAGGTGCAGCTTGCCCGACGGCTGCACGCCGCTAAGAAAACGCTTCACCGGGGGGACCGGGGTTGTCATGGCAGAATCCTCTGGGACTTTCTCACAATGGTTAAGCCCGAGCGGACATTCGCTTCGAGGTGCCGCCCGCCAGGTGACCGAGTGTAGCAAAATCGTACACTCGTGACTTGCCCACAAATGCGTGAGCAAGTGAGCAAGTCACTCCATCGGAAGGCGCAAGTCCTTGGAGTAAAGCTTGTTGTGTCAGCGGAGTGACTTGCTCACCGACTTGCCCAGTGAGCAAGTCACTCGCGGGGCGAAATGCCAAGCGTCCGCGGAACCCAGCGGTGTCTGAGAAAGTCCCGAATCCTCGTTCCCAGGCTGTCCCGGGAAACGCCGGGGCGGGTTATGGGTTGCGTCCGACCGACTTGTCCCGCATTATACAGCCCGGTCGCCCCGCGCAGACAGGGCACAGCCCAGGGATGCGGCATGCCAACCGACAAGGTGACGGAAGTCCTTCTCGAAGCGCTCAAGCGGGGGCTGGTCCAGCCCGGCGAACACCGCCTCTACCGGAGCGGCAAGCTGGAGGGCCTGTTCCCCACTCGGAGCGGTCCCGCGGCCGAGGCAGCGGCGCGGCGCACTGCGCCAGGGTCTGATCGAAACCGTCCGCAATGAAACCAAGGGGAAGACGGTTATCGACTGGGTGCGAGTCACCCCGAAGGCAGTGGAGTTCGTCCATGAACATGAGTCGCCGCTCCGGGCCCTCCAGGACCTGCGCGACGAGTTGCGGGCCACCAAGGACGGGGTGCCGGCCTGGCACGACGAGATGCGGCGCACCCTGGCCGGCCTGGCCGACAGGCTCGCCGAGGACTCCGCACGGATGCGACAACGGATCGAGGCGCTGAGCGAGCGCGTCGACGAGGCCCTGCGGCGGCTGGAACTGATCGGCCCGCACCTGCCCGAGGCGGTGACGCAGACGGTCCCCTGGGCCGAGGAGGCGTTAACGTATCTGGAACGGCGCCGCAACGGCGGAGCGCCGACGCCCTGCCCGTTCCCGGAGCTGTTCGGCGTTCTCGCGGGGCGCCAGGCCGGGTTTTCCATCGGCGGCTTTCACGACGGCCTGCGCCGGCTGCACGAGCGCCGCCTGCTCCACCTGCTGCCTCCGACCGCAGCACCCGAGGCGATGGCCCAGCCGGAATACGCCCTCTTCGACGGCGGCAATGTCTTTTACTACGTGACCCCATGACGCTGGAGGAACCTCCCATGCCGTACCCCACCCTGGAATCGCGCCCCGACATCCTGAAGATGCTCGACGAGATCACCGAAGCCCGCACATCGATCCTGGCCCGGTGCGCCCGGCTGACGAAGGCCCAGCTCGACGACCCGGTTTATGCCGGCACCTGGCCGCTGCTGAAGATCCTGTCCCATCTCGCCTGGGCGGAGGCCTGGATGCTGGCGTGGATTCAGGTCCGTCCGGGGCAGCTATCCCAGGAGCGCCGCCCCCCGGAGCCGCCGCTCGACCTGGGCGCCATCCGCACGGCCCTGGACGAATCCCACGCCGCCGTCATCGCCTTCCTCAAGGCCAACCCCGAGGGTGTGCTCCGCGAGAAGTGCAGCTACAGCCGCAAGGGCGACCAGACCGTCGGCGGCGTGCTCTTTCACCTGATCGAGCACGAAATCCATCACCGGGCGTTCCTCACGAATAAGCTGGCGAAGCTGGAGACGCCGGACGTGGGATAGGCGGATGCTGGACGAGCGATGACCGCAACTCGAGCTGGCCATGCCGCGCGACCCGCGGTATCTTCGCAGGGGAGTTGCCCGCCGGTTGTCGAAGGAGCCGCCGTGAAATCGCCGTTCCCCGGGATGGATCCCTACATCGAGGCGTGCAGGCTGTGGGGCGACTTCCACTCTCACCTCATCGAGAAGGTCTACGATGCCCTGGCCGCCGTGGTCCCCGAGCGCTATGTCGTGAGGACCGGTGAGCGCTCGTACGTGATCCTGGTCGGCGCAGACGGCAAGGACCGCTATCCGTTCATCCCGGACGTGCGGGTCTATGCGCCCTCGTCAGGGCCTGCTGAGGAGCGGTCGGGGCGTGGGATCGCCGTGGCCGAGGTACCGCCGGGCCCGATCCCAATGCGGCCATTCATCGAGGAGGGGTTCCGCGAGACCTTTGTGGAGGTCTGCGACGCGGAGCACGACAATCGGCTCGTCACCTGCGTCGAGGTCCTGTCGCCGACGAACAAGGCGCCGGGCACCCCGGGCTGGGACCTGTACCAGCGGAAGCGCCAGGGACTCCTGCTCGGCGACGCGAACTTTGTTGAGATCGACCTGCTGCGCGGAGGACAACGGATGCCGATGCTCGACCCGTGGCCTGATTCGCCGTACACGCTGCTGATCGCCCGCCCATACAGCGTGCCGCGCTGCCTGGTCTGGCCGGCGTCGTTCCAGACGCCGTTGCCCGAGATTCTACTGCCTCTCCTCAGGCCGGACACGAGTGTTCCGTTGGACCTTCAGACGATGCTTGACGCGATTTACACGCGTTCGCGCTACGATCGGACTATCGATTACTCGCGCCCCTCGATCCACCGCTGGGCGCGGAGGCGGCGGGATGGGTTGCGGAGCGTCTGCGGGCTGCTGTGACGCCGTCTCCCGCACCGCGCGTCGCGACGGCCGCGCCGCCGTTGAGCACACGATGATACTTCGTCCTCCGGTCTGTTTCACATCGGATCAGCGAGCACGCGGGGCGGGTCTTCAGGGTCTGGGTGGAGGACCAGGCAGGCGGCTTCTCGCAGCCAAGCGTCCGCGCCCTCCGAAAATTCCTTCAAGCGCGCCTGTACCCAGTAACGACGAAGCACCGCCCGCACCAGTTCCGCGTCTTGCGAGGATTCGTACTGAGAATCCCACTTCTTGCCATTTCGCGGATCCCAATGAACCCCGGCCAGCCAGACCAGCGCGCGCAACACCCGTGCCCGGTCGGTTGATTCCAGATCAGCTTGCCACTGGTCCGCTGTCTGCCGCGGTAGCTCGGGACCGCACCGAAAATGCTTGACGTAGTAGTCATTCCGAACCGGCGTCCCCTCCTCTTTTTCCAGCCGGATGAGATCAACGCGATCGCCGATCCAGGTGTAGTATTGAGTAGGCGCGTTCGCGAACAATCTTGCTACCTTGAAAACCAGAATCGGTTTCTCATTCGCGCCTGTAGGCCGCAATGCCACCTCGCACAGGTAGCGACGATGGCCGGTGTCAAATGTCGCCTCTGACACGAGCCTGCCCGCATCGTCGAAGACGCTAATCCGCACCGGGGTAGAGCCCGGGTGTGCGACCGGGCCGAAAACCTCGAAGAGCACAAAGGCACGTCGGCCGTCGCCCGTGCCGACCTCCCAAAAATACCACGGGGCGTAACCGAAGTAGCGATCGTACTTGCGGCCAGGCACCAGCTGTGCCACGGCGACAGAAAACTCGTCGTCTCCTCCTCGGGTAGCGTACGCAAGTCCTCGCCGCATCGCGCGAGGACAGTCTGAAAGGGATCAGGCGGCGAGAAATCGGGCACGACGGCAGGCCTGGTGTCCAGGCAGGCCAGGGCAAGGCAACACAATGCGTATCGGATCACGCGGCCCTGCATGGGCATACTCCGTGGAAACACGAGGGACAGGCGATGCCAGAATCTTCCGAGACGGCGCAGAACTCGGCGACGCCGCCTCTTGGGATCGCGAACTGAAGCTGGCTGCTCATGGCCGGCCCTCGTTTGTCCTCCATTGTGCCCGACGGGGCCGGCTGGAGCAAGCAATCGCCCCACACGAGTCCGCCTCACGCCTTCAGCATCTCATCGTGCCGCATCCCGCTGGGCGGCAGGTCGGCCCGGTGCACCGCCGCCAGGGCGGCCTTCGCCCCGGCGTGCTGCTCGGCGTCGTTGTCCTCCCATTCGATCGACACCGCCCCGTCGTAGCCGACGCGGTTCAGCTCGATCATGATCTCCTCGACGCTGTTGGCGTCGCGCTGCGAACCGGCGGTGACGAAGTTCCAGCCGTTGAGGGGGTGGCCCATCGGCCGGTGGCCGCCCAGCAGCCCGGCCCGAGTGTGCTCCTTCGCCACCCACACCCCCTTGATGTGGGCACAGTGGATGAACTGGCCCAGCTCGCGGATGAACTGCACCACCGAGACGCCCTGCCACTCCATGTGCGAGCCGTCCAGGTTGAAGCCGACCGTCCCCTCATAGCCGGCCTTGTTCAGGAAGGCGATGTAGTCGCTGGCCGACTCGATATCGCCCATCGCCCGTTCGCTCGGGTGGCACTCCAGGTCGAAGGTGACGCCGTTCTGCTTGCAGACATCGAAGAAGGGGCCGAACCGCTCGGCGAGCAGTTCCAGGCTGACCTGGCGCACGTCGGGGATGGCGTGCCCTTCCAGGGACGACGGGCAGGGGCGGGAAGAGGAAGAAATGGCTCCAGCAGTGGGCCGGCGAGCCGACGAAGCCGGGCAGGGCCACCTTGCGGTTCTGCAGCTTGCTCAGGTGGCCGGCAAGGCGCGCACAGGCTAGGAGGTCGCGCAGGGCCTCCTTGTGGAGTTAGCCTGCCGACATCGTCGGGGACGTAGTAGGGGTTGGTCCGCGGCGGCTTGTTGCCCTTGTCGCGCCAGGCCTTGTACATGGCCCGCGCCTCGCCCGGCCCGACGAACTGCAGCGTCTTGGCGGTGGGCTCATCGCCCAGCGCCTGCCCCTGAAGGTGGGTGGCGACCGTGAAGATCTCCAGGCCGTGCTTCTGGGCCAGGGCGACGCGTTCCTTGGCATAGGCAGCCGCGCCCGCGTCGGTGTCGCACTTGCGCAGGTCCAGTTCCCAGCTCGCCTCTTCCCAGCCGTCGAAGCCGACGTCTTTCAGGAAGGGGACCCACTTGTCCATCGGCACATTGCCGAACTGGCCGCGGACCAGGCCGATCTGGTGGTACGAACCCTTGCCGTTCTTGTGCGTGGGAGTCTGGTGGAAGCCCATGCTGCTGCCCTCTGGGTGAAGCTCGGGGGACTGGCGGGAATGCTGCTGACTATACCGGCGCCGGGCGAAATCGCAAGCGGCGAATCGACACCGGCAGCGGGCTTTCGCGGGAGGCCGATGGCCCGACGCACGGCAAGTCGCCCAGTTTGCCGAAACTCTCCCGGGGTCCCCCAGCCGGCAATTCCGTTAGAAATCGCATTGCGTGCAAAGTTTGCCCCGCCGGTTGCCGAAACTACGGGTGTGGGAAAGACGAATTGGCCCCGATCGCATCCCGGCCTAGCCCGGGTCACGCGCTGATCGGTCTCTGGTCACCCGGTTCAGCACCCGCCGCGCCTGGGCGAGCCAATTGCTGCACTCACGGATTGCTGGAGAACAGGAGGGGAGCATGGGTGTCGTGAATCGAGGCCGTTGGCTGTTGGCGTTAGGGGTTGTGGTTGTCGGCCTGGGCGGTTGTTCCTTCGGTCCGATCGCGCTGGAGCGGAACCGGATGAAGTATAACCAGGCGGTGCGTGAGACGTGGAACGAGCAGTTTCTGCTCAACATCGTTCGCCTGCGTTATCACGATCCCACGCAGTTCGACGCGGTGACGAATATCCTCAGTCAGCACCAGTTCGCGGCGGGCCTGAGCGAACAGGAACAGTGGCGTACCGGCGCGGGTCACCTGGGCCGGGGCGGCTCGGGAGCGGCCAGCAACCTGTTCACCCAGTACCTCCTGACCCCAAGCGCCAACATTTCCGAGCAGCCAACCATCACCTTTGCCCCTCTCGAAGGGTCCGATTTCACCAGGTCGCTGCTTGGCCCCATTCATCTCGATACGCTCGCGCTGCTCAGCAACACCGGCTGGGATGTGGATCGAGTCATGCGGATGACGATCAGCGAAATCAACCGGATCGAGAACGTCAAGCAGCTGTCGGGCGACCTGGCTGTGCCGCCGCGTTACGAACAGTTTGTCGTCCTGGCCCGGCGCATGCGCGAGCTGCAGATGCGCGGCTGGCTGGAATTCGGCTACGATCAGGCCGACAGCAAGCTTTCCGAGCCGATCACGCTGGAGAGGGACCTTACGCCCAAGGATGCCCTGGAAGCCGCCGCTCAGAAGGTCAAATTTGAGGAATCGAAAGACAATGAGAAGAAGCCGGGCGACAAGAAGGTCGTGGTCCTGCACGGCAAGGAGAAACACCCCGTGGAGCGGATCGCGCCGGAGTCGTGGGGCGATCCCTGTGGGCCGCTTGACGTGGCCACGATGCTCCAGCTAACGCCGGGTCTGGAAGAGTATACGCTGACGTGGGCCGCCGAGAACGGTCAACTTAAGAAGCGGGAAATTCCGGGTGCCCACGTTGTCATCAGCACGCGGTCGGTCCTGGGGATGCTTCAGTTAGCTTCAAAGGGGGTGGAGATCCCCCGGAAACATTTCGAGGCGGGTCTGGTACGCGACCCGGTGGATGCCCAGGGCCAGCCGTTCGACTGGACGCCTGTCGTGGGCGACATGCTGAAGGTGCAGGTGCAGAAGATAAAACCGGCCCACGCCTTCGTGTGCACGAAATACCGGGACTACTGGTTCTACATCGACGACGCCGACCTCAACTCGAAGTCCACCTTCGCGCTGATCCAGCTGGTGACCGGCCTCGAGCTCGCCGGCGGCGTGGTTCCCGGACCCGTGGTCAGCGTGACGACCGGAGGCGGCACCGTAATAACGCCAGCCAGCCCCAAAGGCGGGGGCAAGTAAACCCGAGGCCGGCACGCCTCCCAGTTCACAAACTCCCCTCTCCCCCGCACGGGGGAGAGGGGCCTTGTGGTCCTACGACATCCCATACGTTCTGCTTGTCGAGCCCCTTCGGCGTGACCAGGCGCGGGTTGCCTTCTCGAAAGACAAAGAGTTCGCGCACCAACTCGTAGGTTCCCTGGCTGATGCACGGTCGCCCCGGGTCGGCCTCGCTCTGGAGGCGGGCCGCCAGGTTGACCGTCGTGCCCAGGGCGGTGAAGTCCATCTTATCGTAGGTGCCGACATTGCCGAGAAAGACCTCGCCGCTGCTCAGGCCGATGCGGGCATTGAGCAGCGGCAGGTCGAGCAGCTTGCGCGGGCGGTTGAACTCGTTCAAGGCTGCGGTCAGGTCCAGGGCCGCGCAGACACCGCGGCGGGCATGATCGGTCCCGCGCACCAGGGCCATGAAACCGTCGCCGAGGTACGCGGTCACGCCCACCTGGTGGCGGAGCAACACTTGCCGCAAATCGGCCATCATCTGGTTGAGGGTCGTCATGACCACTTCGGGATCGGTGCCGCGCATGTAGTCGGTCGATCCCTGCAAGTCGAGGAACAGGACCGTCACGACCTCGCGCTCGCCCGAGACCAGGGAGACGGTGTCGGTACTAACGGCCCGGCCCCGGGCCCGCCGATAGATGTGGCGGGCATGAGTTGCCTCGTCCAGCTCCCGCAACTCCGCATCGATGTCGCGCACCAGGAAGTGCCGGCGACAGCGTTCGGCACTGTCCAGGGCTTGCAGCAGCGTGTCGGCGACCATCGACCGGGGCGCCGCGGGCCTGCAGCACATGGGCCTGCTCCCACTGGGTCCGGGCTACCTCCGCCCATTCCTTGGAACTTTCGAAGTGGGCCTGGGCCTGGACCAGCGCTTGTTCGGCCTCGGGGCAGCGCCCAAGACCTGCAAGAGCTTGCCGCGGACCCGGTTGGTGTGGGCCGTTCCTTCCGGGAATTCGAGGGCCTTGAACAACCGCTCGGCCTCGGTGAGCTGCTGCTCGGCCCGGGCCACGTCCCCCAGGGCCAGATGGACTAGGGCCCGGTCCTTGTGGGCATAGCCCTTCAGCCGGGTCCACTCCCGCGTCTGGCAGCGGTGAATGCACTCGTCGAGGTAGCCGCCGGCCTGGGCTGCCCGACCCGCGGACAGGGCGACTCGGCCCAGGTGGGCGTACATCAGGGCGGTGCCGTATTCGTCGTTGTTCCGCGCCAGGTCGAGGTCGGCGCGGAATTGCTGCTCTGCCTCGGCCAAGTCGCCCCAGTCGAGCGCGAGTCGGCCCAGCTGACCGTGGCTGAGCGCCAGGCCGGCCCGGTCGTTGTTCCGCTCTTTGTACTCGATGGCCCGGCGGTAGAAGTCCCGGGCCGTGGAGAAATTGTCCAGCGCCGCGTAGGCCATGCCCAGGGTATCCAGGACCTGCGGCGTAGCGAAATGCTCGGTGCCGAACAGCTCCAGGGCCTCGCGCAGGCAGGCCAGCGAGTCGGCCGGATGGTCATGGTGACACAGGATGGTGCCGCGGAAGTGGGCCAGGGTCGCGCGGAGGGCCTTGTCGCTCGACGCTTCCGTCTGGGCCTTCTTGAGCCAGTCGAGGGCCACTTCATAATTCCCCCGGCGCATGGCCGCCAGGGCCTGCCCCGCACGGGACCAGGCCAGCAGCTCCGCCAGGCCCGGCAGCCCTTGCAAATCGGGCGGGGCTTCCCCCGAGAAGAGGACCGCCTGAAGCGGCACCAGGGCGGCCCGCCCGGCGGCGTCGAGCGCGGGGGCCAGGTCGCTGTCCACTCGGACCCGGCCGGCTTCCCAGCCCCACCGCCGCAACACGGACAGGATTCTGGCGATCGCCTCTGCCGCGTCGTTCATGCGCCGGGCCCCCTGGCTTCGGGCGCCGGCGGTGGCGCTGCGGCCAGCCGGCCGGACCCGGTTGGCGGCGGCCCTGGCTCCCGGCCAGCTCCGGCCGCCCGCGGCCCGGTCAGCACTTCCCACAGGATGCGCGTCGCAATGGGCGGGGCAAACAGGGAGGACGGCGAGCGCAACAGATGAAACACCTCCAGCAGCCGCTTGCGCACCGTCGTGCTCCGCGTGGACAGGTCGACCGCCCGGTCCACGTACCACTGGGCCAGCTTGGACGCCGGCCCGGGGCGTGGCCCCTCCATATCGGGGTAATGGCAGTCCGACCCGGTGGAGAGCAGCCAGGGCACCTCGATCGCCCGGGCCAGGGCTCGCTGAAAGCGGCGGCACTGCTCGCTGGGCGTGGCGACACCCTCGTGGTACAGGTTGCGGTCCAGGGCCCGGGCCGCCAGGGACGCGGAGGTCATCCCCTGGCCATACACCGGGTTGAAGGCACAGACGGCATCGCCCATCACCATCAGGTGAGCCGGCCAGCGGCGCAGCTCGGCGTAGTGATGCCGGCGATTCTCGGTGCCGCGGTAGCCGATGATCGGCGACAGCGGTTCGGCGTCCTTGATGGCTTCGTACAGCAGCGGTGTCCGCAGGCTGCGGGCAAATTCGAGGTACGCCGCTTCCTCGGTCGGCGGATAGTCCCCGCCGCCACCGGCCATGGTCACCAGCCAGCGGTTGTCTTCCATGGGCGAGATGATGCCGCCCCGCTTGTGCTCCGGCGGATGGCCCTGGATAATGAGTCCGTGCCAGTCGGCGGCCACCCTGGGGGGTTTTCGGTACAGACGGCTGGCGTAGCCCAGGTGGGCATTGATGACCGTGTCGGCCGGCATGGGGAAGCCCAGGGTCACCAGCCACTGTTTCAGATGCGATCCGCGGCCGGCCACATCGACCACCAGGTCGGCAGCCAGGTCTTCCTCGCCTCCTCCTCCCGGTCGCCGGGAATGGATCCGCACGCCGCGGACACCGTGGCCGTCGCTGGTGGGCAGGAGGCCGGTGGTCTCCACCCCGTCGAGCAGCCGAACCTGGTCCAGCGCCCTCACGCGGCGGCGGATGATCCAGTCCAGCAGGTCGCGCGTGCCGATGACCAGACTAATCCCGGAGCGCACCGGCACTCCCCAGCCGGCCGGCGTCAGCCAGGGAATGTCCCAGCCGTGATCCAGCCGATGCATGCCGGCCTGTTCCAGTTCGTCCATCAGGCCGGGAAAGAAGTGCTCCAGGATCACCTGGCCCCGCATTAGCAAGATGTGCAGGTGATGCGACTGGGGCAGTCCCTTGCGAGGCCCCGGCTTGTCGGGGAAGAGGTCGCGCTCCAGCAGAGTCACCCGGGAAAAGTGGTCGCTCAGGACGCGGGCAGCAAGCATTCCCGCCATGCTGCCGCCAACCACGACGGCGTGATGGCCTGAAGGGGGCATCGGTCGATCTCCCTGACATTCACCGGGGGCATTCTCGCAGGTTCGCTGCCGATCATAGACGCCCTTCCGAGTGGGGTCAAGAACGAGAAAAAGAGAAAAAGGGGTCAGGTTAGGTTTTATTGACATCACAGCGCCGGCACCGGACCTCTCTATCAGGGCCGGTTCAAGTCGTTTCCGGTCCAGGAGAACGACCACTACTTCACCGTGTGCCGCTACGTCGAACGCAATGCGCTCCGGGCCAACCTGGTGACGCGGGCGGAACAGTGGCGCTGGTCGAGCCTGTGGCACCGAGTCCATGCAACCCAGGTGCCCTGGTTGAGCGAGGGCCCGTTGCCGTTGCCGGGGCACTGGACGGACACCGTCAATGGGGCCGAGACGGACGCTGAACTGGCCGCGCTGCGTCGCTCCGTCGTCCGTGGCGCACCCTTCGGTGACGCGCCCTGGCAAGAACAGACGGCAGCGATGCTGGGCCTGATGTCCGCCTTACGGCGACCGGGCCGACCAAAGCTGAGCAGCGAGGACTTGACGGAAAACCTAACCTGACCCCTGGCATGGTGGCTCGACGCCGGGCCTGAGTCAAGAAATGGGCGGGCGTGAAGCGCCGGCGCCGGCACGAAAATCGCTTGTTGTAGGAATAGCGGGATGTATTCTTGACCAAGTGCTCTGGGATTTCATGCGCCCCACTGCGGAGGTGACCATGCGTGCTTTCCTGATGGCGGCGGCGCTGCTGGGCGCCGCTCTGATGCTGGCTCCCGAGCGGGCCTGCGCACAGTATCGCGCCAACTTTTACACGCCGAGCAATTTCGGCATGGCGAACACCAGCACCTTCGGACCCACCAACTTCGCGACCCAGCCGTACAACCCATTTGTCTCGACCGGGAGCTGGTTCCTGAGTCCTTCTCCTTTGGTGCCTTCGACGCCTTCGCCGTACAACCCGTTTGTCTCGACCGGGAGCTGGTTAATGAGTCCTTCTCCTTTGGTGCCTTCGAGGCCTGCGCCGTTGCTGACGAGTGTCCCGCCGGCCGGTACCAACACTGCGACCACCGGGAATCCGATGGGTCCCAATTCGACGAACAGCGCCAATATGCTGAACGGGACCACGCCGACCGCCGGAACCCTCCAGGGCCCGAACACGACGACGGCTGCCCCCACGGTGTCCCCGTCAACGGGCAACCTTACCGGTGGGCCCATGAGTCCTGGCACGCCCGGAGGTTACGGCACCGTATCCCCGGGAGTCACAGTGCCCCAGTACTTCGCCGGTTCGCAGGCGGGCATCTACGGCCCGGGTAGCTACATGTCGCCGTTCTACACGGCCTCCCCATACACGACGGAGAGCCGGCTCAATGCGGGTTATTCGCCGTATACTGGAGGGTACCCGTACAACACTGCGGCCAACCCGTACGGCCTGACTAAGACGACGACCACAGCCCAGTATCCGTCGGAGTTCTCCTCGGCGCTGCGGCAGGTGTTTCCGAATCAGGGCTATTGAGAGGGGGAAAGACTGCCATGTAGGAATTGGGCCAGCCGATGCAGACGGAGTTTCCACGGGCCGCTGGGCGGGCGGTTTTTTAAGGAGTCAAGGGATACCGTAAGTGGGTCAACGAGCCATCCTCTCTCGTCGCTGGCGGTCACCGTCTCGCCATACTGGTACATAAGGGGAGTGACCCCACACTGCCGTATCAGGCGTTGGTGACCCGAGAGAGCGCCAGGCTTTTCTAAGGCTTTGCGCCTTGGGAACGATAGGCGTTCTCGGCTGGCAAACCCGACTACGGTTAGCTGGGGTCAGGCTCCCCTGACGCCGTCGATTGTACCCCGCCGACGCCCATCCGGGCCAGCACAATCGGCAGGATGTCGGCCAGCAGTTGCGGCCCGCGGCGCCGCCCCTGCTCGATCTTCGCCAACTCCTCGGCGAGCGGCACCGCCTCGGCGCGATGCTCGCGCTGGGCACCTGGCCCAGGGCAGCCAGGAGGTCGCGTTGCTGCTGTGCGACGCCGGTGTCGTGGTCGCGGTGGAAGGCGACCAGTTTGTGCAAGACGTAGTGTCGGCCCTGCAGGCACGGGTGGCGGAACACCTGGCGGCCGGCGACGATCTGGTAGGCGATGCGGCAGAAGCGCATGGCGACCTTGACGCGTGTGTGCCGCGGGTCCCTGCCCTGGGTCTTCCAGATACGGGCCAGGACGTTGAAGTGGTGGTTGCACAGGATGAGGTTGTCGGCGATGCGCAGGATGGCGGCGCGGAGTTTGCGGTTGCAGCAACGCACCAGGGGGCCATTGGCTTTGTCTACTTGGTCGCTCTGGTAACGTGATGGTCTTAGGCCGGCGCGGCCGGTGATGTTGCGTGGGTTGGCATAGTGCTCGATGGGCCCCGCCTCGGCGGCGAAGTCGGCGGTGCTGACGACGTTGACGCCGGGGAAGGAGAGAAGCAGGACATAGGGAGTCCGGCACAGGAAGGCGGCGCTGTCGCGTTCGACGGCCTGGATTTCGCGGCGTTTTTGGCGGCGGTCGTCGTCGAGGGTCAGGGCGCAGCGGTGGTGCAGGGCGGCGCCGAGGTCGGGGGGCGCGGCCTGGGCGGCCCAGGCGAGGACGGTGTCGAGGGTGGGACTCTGGAAGCGGACGGCGGCGGCGTCGAGGCTGTGGCGCAAGCCGTCGCGACCGGCGGCGAGGATGTCGGCTGGGGTGGCGAAGTGTCGGGCGAGGTACAAGGCACAATCGCTGTCCCAGAAGTTGGCAAAGCAGGCGGCGAAGCCGGGGAGGGCGGCGTCGAGGTGCTCGCGGATTTGGGTATGGAGAGCGGCGGCCTTCTCGACGAGATCGCGTCTGTGCCTAATGAGGAGGCGGAAGGTCGTCCATTGTTCGTCGAGGGTTTGCTCGGCGAGGGCGAAGCCGTTGACGGCGGCGCGGTGGATGGCGGCCAGGTCGGTGTCGTCGGTCTTGTTGCCGGGGTCGGCGGGTTGGCGGAGTTGCTTGGTGGCGAAGGGGTGGACGATGCGGGTTTCGAAGCCGGCGTCGGCGAAGGCGCGGCGTGGGGGGTGATGGTAACGTCCGGTGCGTTCGATGGCGACGATGAGGTCCTTGAGGTCATGTTCGTGGATGGCCAGGCGGAGGCGTGCGATGGCCTCGTCGAAAGCGGGTCGGTTGTGTGCGACGACGGTTGGGGGGATGAGGATGCGGCCGTAGAAGTCGGTGAGCATCCATTTGGACCGTGCCTTGGCGCAATCAACGGCGACGATGCCGAAGTGCTCGGGTCCGGCGGCCTGGACGCGCGGATGGAAGGTGCCGCGGGGCTTGTGGACGGCATCGGGGCGGCGGCTGCGGGGGCGCTTGCGGGTGCGGGAAGTGGACATAGGTACTGCCTCCGGGAAAAAGGGGTGAAGCATACCCCAATTCTCTCATGTGGCAGTCTGGAGGCTTCTTTTTTATTCTTTCGGAATAAAGCCTACATACCAGGGGACAGCGTACTTTAATCACCGTCACGGCCGTCATCAAACAGGGAGGGCGTGGCCGGTAACATCTTGCGGGGTCGGCCGCGCGGACGCAGGCTGCCCTCCAGTCCAAGCGCCTTGGCCGTTCGTTCCATCCACGCCAGGTCCCCGTACGGTCGGCGACGCCGGATGCTTTCGCGGATGACATCCAGTTCCGCCTCGGTCTGCGGCGCGTTGACATGGTCCAGCCACCCCGCGGGCCGTACCACCGGGCCGGGGTCAAGCACCGGCAATCCCGGCCGGGCGGGGGCGGCACTGCACCAGAGCCAGTCCTGGGCCCGCGTCACTAGACCGGTCCGTAACGCGTTGCGCTCGATGTAGCGGAGGACGGTCAGCAGGTGGTCGTCATCCTGGATCGGAAAAGAGCGGAAGCAGCCCTGGTAGATGTGCCCGCTGCTGTGGTAGTGTTGGTGGTAGCGGCGGACGTGGGCCGTGAGCAACCAGCCCATGTAAGCACTGAGGTCGCCGTCCTCGCGCGGCCAAAGGGCCAGGTGAAAGTGGTTGGGCATGAGGGAGTAGCCGAGGAGGCGGACAGGGACGCGTTCGCCGGCTTCGCGGAGGAGGTTGAGGAAGGCAGCATAGTCGCCTTCCTTGTAGAAGATGGTCCGTCGGCGGTTGCCTCGGTTGAGGACGTGATAGCAGTAGCCACCCTGTGATGATCGAGGGTTGCGGGGCATGGGGAGGGGGATAGGGCGGGGTACAGCCGAAGGCAAGGAAAAAGTACGCAGTCTCCTTTTCTCCTCCCCCTTTTCTCCTCCTTTTCTTCTCTAGCAATAGCCGACTTCGGTTGTCCGGAACTACTTGCCGCTGGCCAGGCGGCCCCTCAAGTAGTCAGCGCGTTTGTGGAGCGGTCCCAGGCGGACTTCATAATCGGCGATGACCTTGTTCATCTCGTTGCGTTGGTTAAGCGCCACCGCGGCCAATTCCTCGTCCGCTTCCTTGATCTTCTTCTTGACCTCGGCCATCTTCTCGGAAAACTTCTCGACGACGGCCGCCGCCTTGGTCGGGTCGATCGCCTTGCGCAGCTCCACCTGCTCCTTGGCGTGAAGGACCATCAATTTGAATTCCAGTTTCACGTCGCCGCCATCCAGGGCGGTGATGCTGGCGTCGTAGTCTTTGTTGATCTTGGCAATCCTCGCTCGGATAGTGCCGATTTGCTTGGCGAGGTTCGCCTCCTTGTGTTCGATGCTCGTTAGGACGCCTTTCTTCTTGGTGTCGTACTCGGCGCGGATGGCCTTGGCTTGCGGCGATTTCTCCAGCGCGATCAGTTCTTCCCATTCCTGATCGCGAAGGGCCGCGATCTGGTGCGCGAGGTTTTCTTCCGGCGGATCGAGGGCGGCGACCGCGGCCCAAAAGGCGGCGTCAATGGCCGCCTCCTCGTTGTCGGTCACCCGTTTCAGCAGTTTGATGTCCGCTTTGAGCGGATCCTCACGCGCCTTGAGAAGCTCGATCATCGGGTCGAGTGCGGCCTTGACGGCCTTGCGCTCCTCGGCGGTGACGGCCAAGTTGAGGGCGGCGTCCCGGTCGGCCCTCAGACGAGATAGTTGGGCCATCAAGCCGTCGGCCGGCGGATCGAGCCGGGCTAGTGCCACACCGCGGAAACGGCGTAGCACGAAAACTGGACATGGCGTATCTTGCCTGGTCCCTCGATTGTGAGGCGGGAGATCGACCTATGCCAGGGAAGGCCGCGAAGATCATCGTCAGCGAAAGGCAGCAGGTTCTGCTGCAGGAATTCAGCAAGTCGCGTACGGTCGCCAAGTGCGTGGTGCAGCGGGCGACGATCATTTTGCTGGGATTCGCCGGCCTGCTGAACGAGGAGATCGCCTCGCGGGTCGGCCTCAACCGACTGCAGGTGGGCCTCTGGCGGCAGCGCTGGCGGGACGCGTGGGATTCGCTGTGCGTGTGGGAATGTACCGAACCGCACCGTCTGCGTGAGGCGATCGTCGACGTCCTCTCCGACGCCCCGCGACCGGGTGCCCCGGCGACGTTTACCGCCTTTCAGGTGTCCCAGATCGTGGCCTTGGCGTGCGAACCGCCGAAGTTGTCGGGCCGGCCGATCGACCACTGGACGCTCCGGGAACTGCGTGACGAGGCGATCACGCGGCAGATCGTGGAGGATATTTCCGTGTCTCAGGTTGGCCGCTTCCTGCAGCAGGCCGCCGTGCAGCCGCACCGCAAGAAAATGTGGCTCAACACCACGGAGAAGGACCCCCAGAAGTTCCAGGCCGAGGTCGAAAATGTTTGCCGAACCTACCTCGAGGCGCCGGCGAAGGCGGGCGCTGGCACGCACACGGTGAGCGTGGACGAGGCGACCTCGCTGCAGGCCATCGAGCGGAACGCCCCCGACAAGCCGGCCCAACCCAACAGCGTACCGAAGCAGGAATTCGAATACACCCGGCACGGGACGACGACGCTGACCGCCGGTCTGGACGTGGTGACGGGGATGATCGTCTGCCCAACGCTGGAGGCGACCCGTACCGAAGCGGAGTTCGTCGCGCACATCACCCGCACCGTGGACACCGACCCCGCCGCCGAATGGCTCTTCGTGGTCGACTGCCTCAACACGCACATGTCGGAAAGCCTGGTGAAGTTCGTCGCCGAACGCTGCGGCCTGCCCGAAGAGCTGGGAAAAAAAACGACAGCGGCATCCTCGCATCGATGGCTACACGGAAGGAGTTCCTGTCGGACGCCGCCCACCGGATCCGCTTCGTCTACCTCCCGAAGCACAGTTCGTGGCTTAACCAGATCGAGATCGTGTTCGGGATCATCCACCGGAAGCTGCTGCGGTGCGGAAACTTCACGTCGGTGACGGACCTGGAAGCGCAGTTGCGAGAATTCATGGACTACTACAACGCTACGATGGCCCACCCCTTCGCCTGGACTTACACCGGCAAGCCGGTGCAGAAGCAACGCCGCGCGAGCTTCGTCGCACCGCACCGCCGCCTCAAACTGGGGAAAATCCAGCGACTGGCGGAAGCCGCTGCCTTATGCAATGATGCTTGAGAGATGCGGCACTAGCTTCTCGCTCAGCGCACTTTTTACTGCCGCTCTTGCTTTCCGCCGAGTGGCGTTCGCCTCGCCCACGGCCGTCTGCATGGCCGTGATTTCCTTCTCCAACGCGACGATCTTGGAATCGTAAGCGTCGTGAATCGCCTTGGCCTTCTCCCCCGTGAACAGTTTGTACAATGCCTCGCGCTCCTTGGCGTTCAACTCGGCCAGCTTCTTCTCCGGCGTGGCCAGCGGGAGCATCGCCTCGAACCACTTCTTCTCGGCGGCGAGGATGTCCTGATCCCGCTTGATCGTCAGTTCCTCGATTTTCACCGCTTTTTGGGCGATTCTCTTTTCGAGGTCAGCCATCTCGGTGGCGTACTTTTCCCGAATCGCCTTGGCCTTGGTGGGATCGATGGCCAGTTTGAGCTGCGCCCACTCTTCGGCGTGAAGTTTGCGGAGGTCGGCGAACAGCTCGGCGACACGGTGAGCATGGCGGGCACGGTCTGGCCCGTACTTCGCGTGGACCTTGCCTAATGCGATCGTCTCTTCGGCTTGAATCTTCTGAATTTCGGCTTGGACGTTGCCGAGTTCGATCATCAGCTTTTTTTGCGGCGAGGGCGGCGGCGGTTTGCGCGGTTTGGTCGGCGGCGCTGCTTCGACTCCGGTCAGGATCGCGCTCAGGGCGATGAGAAGAACGCCAGGGACGAAGGTGGGACGACACATGGACGGAGGTCCTCAGTTTGGTGATAGGGCGCGGCCGGCGCGCCCACTTGGGACTTGTTCACCTCGTTTAGCAGTAACCACACTGAGCGTTATACTCGACCTGAACGGCCGCGTCATCAATAAAACGGGAAACGACAAGTCATTTCTCGTTCGACGGTCCCGCCATAATCCCAAGGAGTCACCAGGGGACATGCGTTGACCCCACGACAGCGATAGACTCAATCCCCGCCCAAAGCGCAGGCGTATTCGGGATCCCGGAGGAAAGGGAAAAAGGGGGAGGGGAAAAGGGGACAGCGTACTTCTTCGGGTGGTTTTGTAGGCGAAAAACAAAGTACGCCGTCCCCTTTTCCTGCCTTCCCTTTTCCTGCCTTCCGCCCCCCCTATTTGTTCCAGTGGTATTTCAAGCGACGGCCTGGCCAGGCGGGTCAGTGGGGATTCTATAGCCCAATTTGGGAGCACGACTTCGGCTCATCGGAGCTCGGGCCACCATCGGTGCCCTACCCTAGCTTCCCCCACGACATCCCACCAGTACCACGGCCATTCCAGCCGCCAAAAAAGAGTAGTAAGCCGCCTCAAGAACCACCGGATCAGCCCGGCAAAATGCCGTAGTACGGGGCGACCAGAAAAGAATCAGAAACGACCAGAAAGACCGGAAAAGAAGATACGGACTACAGAATACGGAATACGGACCAGACAAGAAAGGACGCGGCTCTTATTCTCGCGCCCCTCCGGCCACGAGGACGTCGCTCTCGTATTGCAAGACAGAGGCCGTCATAGTATTTCACTGGTCGTCCGCGATTAACCTCTGACATTTTTCCGGTAGTGTTCAAAGGGTCATCTTGATCCGGTGAGGAATAACCGATGAAGGGGCCATATTCTCGCCTGGCAGCGGCGACCCTCGGGGTTGCGCTCCTCGCGACTGGTGCCAGTCAGATCAGTGCGCAGGGTGTCACGACGGAGCCGAAAACTGCGGAGGGCTTCCGTGAGCGGGGGATGGTCCACTACGAGAGGGGACAGTACGACAAGGCCATCGAGGACTTCGACCGGGCCATCCGTCTCGACCCCAAGCAACCGGAAACTTTCATCGATCGCGGCTGGGCATGGCGGGACAAAGGCGATCTGGAGAAGGCCATTCGGGACTATACCGAGGCCATCCGGCTCGAACCGACGAAGGCAGAGGCCTTCATCATCCGGGCCCTGGCCTGGGGGACCAAGGGGGAACGCGACAAGGCCATCGAGGACTATGGCGAGGCCATCCGCCTCGACTCAAAGGATTTGAAAGCATTCCTGGGCCGAGGCAACGCGTGGCATGACAAGGGGGTTTACGATAAGGCCATCAAGGATTACGGCGACGCGGTTCGGCTCGATTCGCGCTGTGTGCTCGGGTTCGTAGGCAGGGGCCTGACTTGGCATGCCAAGGGGGACTACAACAAGGCCATCGCAGACTTCGACGAGGCCATCCGACTTGATCCGAAGTATGCGCCGGCATTCGCCAACCGGGGCTGCGCCTGGGCGCCAAACGAGAGGACGACAAGGCCATGCAGGATTTCGACGACGCCATCCGCCTCGACGCAAAGTATGTGCCGGCGTTAGTTAACCGTGGCTTGACCTGGTACATTAAGGGGGAGTACGACAAGGCGATCAAGGACGCCGACGAGGCCATCCGCCTGGACCCGAAGCAGGAGAAGGCGATTCTCGACCGTGGCCTGGCACAATGCGCCAAACGGGACTACGACGCAGGGATCAAGGACTTCGATCAGGTTCTGTTGCTCAACCCGAGGTCGGCGATCGGTCTGTACAACCGGGGCTGTGCCTGGTGGCTCAAAGGCGTCGCCGACAAGGCGATGAAGGACTTTAATGAGGCCGAGCGCCTTAACCCGAAGTACCACGAGAAGATCAAGGCACTGGGCATTGATCCGTACTCAGACAAATAAGGTGTCGGGACCGGCTCTGTAGAAAAGGTCTGTTCAGCCTGGGCGGTAACCGGTGGCAAAGAAAAGGGGCAGAGAAAAGGTCTTCGGGCCTGGTGACCTGCACCGGCAGTTCTGGCGCATCACCCATTCCAGGGGACGGCTCGGAGTGCCCGTCCGATGGGAACAGGCATGCGCGATGAGAAATTTGTCTCCCATTTCCTGAGCATGCAGCACTCGCTTTGCTTTCAATGAACAAGGCCCCGCTACCCGGGCGAGAGGTGTCGTGCTCGGGCAGCGATCTTACGGTGTGCGCGTATTTTCGACGCCACCGCCCCAAGCGGCTCGGCTTGAGATCGACCTCGCCTACTTCCCCGACGTCGTCTGTTGCCCCGCCGACCCTGCTCAGATCGGCACCACTTGCAGCCCTAACTCCCGCGCTTTGCGCTGCAGCGCTTTGACCTGACGCTCCTGCTGCTTGACTTCTTCGGCTGCCGTGCTCTCACGGCGATACGCTTCCCCACGCGTGATGAGGCGATAGAAGAGCTTCGCCAGCTTGTGGGCTGTCGCCCTGATGGCGCTGCCTATCCCCAGCCGGGCCCGCAGGCGGCGCAGGAAATTACCCAGCACGCTCTTACTTCTGAGCAAGGACCGCGCCGCCAGCCGAAACGCCCTGGCCACCCGGCTGGCCGTCTGGGCGGGATAGCGGATCCGCTTGCCCGATTGGTGCTTGCGCGGCGCCAGCGTCGTCCAGGCCGCGAAGTGCTTGTCCGTCGGGAAACGTGCCGCCAGGTCCGGGCCTGTCTCCGACAAGACCGTCAGCACCGTGCTGGCGCCCAGACCGTCCACTTCCGTGACACGCACGCCCGTCAACTGGAAGATCAAGGCGTCGGCGTCGAACTCCGTCGGGCGGTTGCGACTCTTCGGCGCGGCCTTCTGGGACTCGGGCAACGGACGCCCCTGGGTCTTGTCCGGCATCGGCCCGGCCGCCTTGGCGTACTCCCGGTCACAGACATGGAGCTGATTCTGGTAGAAGTCCCAGGCCTTGAGCAGTTGTTTCAGCTCGAACAGGTGGGCCGTGTCCCAGGTCCCTTCCAGGGCCTTGGCAATCTCCTCGCGGCTCTTCTTGCAGCTGGGATCGCGCATCGCCGCCAGCGTCTGGGGGTCACGCTGCCCCTGGGCGATGGCACGCAGGATGCGCATGCCGGTGACGCCGGCGATGCTCGACACGGCCAGGTCCAAATGAACATTCATCTGGACCAGCACTTTGAGCATCATCTGCAAGAGCTTGGCTGCCTCGGTGATCAGATGCTCGCGATGCCGCCACAGCGTCCGCAACGCCAGCACCTCGTGCGCGGGTCGAAAACAGCTCTTGAGCTGGCCACAGGCGTGCATCTGCTGCAGCCAGACCGCATCGCAAACGTCGGTCTTCTTCTTGAGGTTGCGGGCCAGGCTGCGTGGATCGACCACCACCACTTCGAAGCCCTGGCTTTCCAGGAAGTCGCATAAGCACATCCAGTAGACGCCGGTCGATTCGAGCACGACGCTCGTGACGCCGCAGTGGCGTAACCACTCGGCCAGCGTCTGTAGGTCGGCGGTATAGACGCCGAAGGTACGAACGGGCTGCGGATCGCAAGCGGGGTCGACGGCGACGACGTGGCTGGCGCTGCCGACGTCGATGGCGGCGGCACAGGGCCGGACGATGCGGGGCGGCGGGATGGGCTGGCGTGTCTTCTTCCGAGGCATGAGGACCTCCAACGACGGTGAGGGACGGGCGAAGAAAATGTCGGCGGAGGATGGGTCGAACGAAGGACGAGACTTTCAAGCGGGCTCGCGGCACCAAGGAAAGTGAAGCCGACCCAAGGGCCAAGCTCAAGCACGGGCTCAGAGGCACCAGATCAAACGCGGCCACCGCGCTCCGCCGCCACAAAGAAGAGCTAGAGAAGCGCAGTGCGAACGGAAAGCCGATGGCCTGTCAGGTTCATAGCGGAACGTGTGCCAGGGACTGGCATCAGCCCTCAAGCTGATCATTTGTCCGCAGCGCTGGTCCGCACGCACGGAATTATATTCGACTTGCGCCTGCGCTGAAATGTGAAGGCGCATGTCGTTATTTTACAAGGGATTGCGGCACATGCGCCAGGTCGCATATAATTCCCGGCGAATTTAGTGCAAAGTGGGAATTCTGGGCTAATCCGCACCGCCTTCCGTCTCCTCGATCCGGTTCGGGAAGCGGCCTTCTCGCGGGGCCTCGGGCCATGGGCATTCCCGGTTGACCCTCTTTTTCCTTTCCCGATGCTGTCTGGCCCGTTATCATCACTCTTGACGTTGCCTACCCCCACTGCCGACTCGCCATCCCGCCGCCGTCGCCCCTTTAGGCGAGCGGCAAGAGGAAAGTCACCCGTAGCGGAACTCGCCAGAGTTCCGGGTGGGTAGCACCGGAACTCTGGCGAGTTCCGCTACGGGTAAGTTAACTCCCGCCGCCGTCGCCCCTTTATCAGCCATGAGGAGCGCCATGAGCCTCTCCCGCCGAGTGATGGTCCTACTTGCCCTCGCTCTGTTGCTGAGCGCCGCTCCCGCTCCGGCCCAGCCGCCGCCGCCCCCGCCGGTCGCCAATCCCGCGGCTCCCACGCTGGCTCCGGTTATGCCCCTGGGGATGCAGCGCGGCAGCAGCCTGGAGCTGACGCTCACCGGCACCAACCTCACCGACCCGGTCGCCCTCTGGACGAGCATCCCCGGCGCCAAGGTCACCATTCCCACCGACAACAAGAACGGCACCGAGCCGACGAAGCTGCGGGTCAAGCTCGACGTGCCGAAGGACGCCCCGATGGGGTTCTATACCTTCCGCCTGGCCACGGCGCGGGGCATGTCGAACCTGCGGCTGTTCTGCATCGATGACTTGCCGCAGGTGATGGCCCTGCCCGCCAGTCGCAAGAAGGAGACGGCCCAGCCGGTGGCGGTGCCGTCGGTCGTCGTCGGCACCGCGGCGGCAGAGCAGAGCGACTATTTCAAGATCACCGCCAAGGCCGGGGAGCGCGTCAGCATCGAGGTGCTCGGCCGGCGCCTGGGCAGCGCCTTCGACCCGCAACTTTCGCTCCTCGATGGCCGCAGCCGCCGGGAGCTGGCGTACAGCAACGATTCTCCCGGCCTGCAAACCGACGCCCGCCTGACCCACACCTTCAAGGAAGCCGGCGACTACCTCATTGAGGTGCGCGACGTTACTTATCGCGGCGGGCCGGATTTTCACTATCGCCTGCGCATCGGCGACTTCCCCTGCGCCACCACGCCGATCCCGATGGCCGCGAAGCGCGGCAGCAAGGTGGCCGTCCACTTCGCCGGGCCGACCGTCGAAGGGATCGCTCCCGTCGAGGTCACGGTGCCGACCGACCCGCTACTGAGCGCGATCCAGGTCGCGCCGCGGGGGCGAACGGGCTTTACGGCTGGCCGGTGTCGCTGGCCCTGAGCGATCTGCAAGAGGTGGTGGAACAGGAGCCGAACAACGAGCCGGCCAAGGCCAACCGCGTCCCGGCGCCATGCGGTGTCACGGGGCGGTTCGAGCAGAAGGGGGATATCGACCACTTCGTCTTTGCCGCCAAGAAGGGGCAGCGCTTCATCATCAACGCGCAGACGCAGGAGTACTACTCGCCAACGGAAGTCTACATGGTGCTCAAGGACGCGAAGGGCGGCCAGGTGGGCGTGTCCAACCCGGCCGTCGGACAGCGCATCGACTTCACCGCGGGAGCGGACGGCGATTACACCCTGTCCGTCGAGCATCTGCACTATTGGGGCGGGCCGGCGGAGTCGTACCACCTGACCATTGTCCCCTACGAGCCGGGCTTCGACCTTTCGATCCTGTTGGACCGCTGGGACGTGGCCCAGGCTGGCACGCTCAGCATCCCCATCATGGCGGCGCGGCGCGACTACGCGGGGCCGATCGAGGTCAGCGTCGTCGGTCATCCCGGCATCAGCGGCACGTTGACCATCGCCGCGGGCAAACCCGCCCCGCCGAACGTCGCCGGCCGGGCAACTCCTGGTCAGCGTCAAGCCGGAGGTGCCGATGGGGCCTCACTTCCTGACGGTAGTGGGCAAGGCGACGATCAACGGCAAGACGGTGGTGGTGCCGGCCAACGTGGCGGTTCCGGTCAAGGCGGCCCTGGCGGGTCTGCCGTTCCCGCCGCGCGACCTGTTGCACGGTCTCGCGCTGGCGGTGACCCAGAAGCCGCCGTTCACGCTGACGGCCAAGGTCGATGCCGGCGCGGCCCTGCGCGGCACGGCGGCGACCGTGACGGTGACGGCCGCGCGCGACGCCGGCTTCACCGAGGCGATCGCCCTGACCCCCGGGGCCCTGCCGCCCAACGTGGCAGCCGCTCTGAAACCGATCCCCAAAGGTGCCAATGAGGTTAAGGTGACGCTGACGCCCGCGGCCAACGCGGCCCTGGGACCGTTCAACTTCACGCTGATCGGCAAGGCGAAGTACCAGATGAAGGACATCTCCGGCACCTCGGCCCCGGCGCCGCTGGTGGTGTCGCTCCCCTTCGACCTGAAGGCCGAGCCGGTGCCGCTGAAGCTGCTGCCCGGCGGCAAGGCGACGCTGAAGGTGACCGCGACGCGCAAGGGCGGCTACGCCGGACCCATCGCCGTCGAGGTGCGCTCCCTGCCGGCCAACGTGACGGCCACCAAGGGGACGATCGCGATGGGCCAGACGACGGTGAGCCTGGAGATCACAGCCGCGGCGACGGCGGTGGCCGGCAACAAGGCCGATGTCAACGTCCTGGGGACGGCGACTGGCGCGGCCAATCAGACGGCGGCGACGGCGAATTTCACCGTGAGCGTGGGGAAGAAGTGACATTTCGCCGCCTTGCCGCGGGACGGTATCATGCACCCAGGCTAGAACTCGGGTCGATGAAGGCGATGGACCATGACGATCAGATTCGAGTTGCCGCTTCGGCCTTGGCCCGATCGCCACCGAGCGCCGCCTGTGGGTCATCGAGCGGCTCTTCTCCTTGCTACCGGATGATCCGGCCATCTCCCCCGAGTGGCGTCGATTGGTGATCGCGTTTGGCGTATCCAGGGTTCAAGTCCACGACGCCCGCCTGGTTTCGGCTGAAAAGTATCTGCCTTGCCCGGGGCCGTCCGGTATGATCCCCCGGCGTTTCGATGCGTCGGTTTGATAGCCCCGACGCGCGCCATTCGCAGTCCCACGCATTGGATGCCGTGCTGGCAAAGGCGGCGTCTGCAAAGCCGTTTGTCTTCACTGGACATTGCTTCCTGCGTGGGTGACAGCGGTCCTGGCGACCGCCATCCATCCGCCTATCTCGATGCATTTCCGTGTTGTTCACGCCTTTCTCCCGAGAACGCGAAAGAGGTTTTGCAAGGACCATCAATCCTGGTCGAATGGCGGCTCCCTCCTTGACGACCTAGACCTCGGTTTTTCGGGCGGTCGTTGGGGGAAGGCCCCCCCTGGCGCAACCTCGACTCGGAGGGACGGCTGGCCATACATATCGAACACGAGTCATGTTTTCATATGAATCTCATCAGCGTTTAATCATTCATGGATTAACATCCGGCGGGAGCACCGCGCAGCGGCGCCGTGCTGCCCGAAACGCTGCAGGCCGCGTGGTGAAACGGGCGGATTGCTCGTCGGCGCGATGGAGTTCCGCGCTGATCGGTAGAAGTTCAGGTACTCATGCCGCAATGGTCGACCGCCATGAAAACGGTGCTGGTAGCGGCCTCGGCTATCGTGGTGGCAGGTGCCGTGCTGGCCAGTTGGGTCGTCTCGCACGGCTGGTCCGGCAGTCCCGGGCCCAGTGCTAATTCCCTCCCCTTCCGCGAATGCGCCACCGAGGCCGGCATCACCTGGCAAATGCACTTCCTGGGCGATGAGCAGGGCGAGGCGTTCCAGGTCAACCTCTACGATCACGGCAGCGGCCTGGCGGTTGGCGACTACGACGGCGATGGCCGCGATGACATCTACTTCTGCAACCAGCTAGGCAAGAACGCCCTGTACCGCAATCGCGGCGACGGCACCTTCGAGGAGGTGGCCGAGCAAGCGGGCGTGGCCCTGGGCGACCGTATCTGCGTCGCCGCCGTCTTCGTCGATTACGACAATTCCGGTCGCCAGTCGCTCTTTGTCACCAGCACGCGCGGTGGCAATGTGATGTTTCGGAACAACGGGGACGGCACCTTCACTGACGTGACCAATCAGGTCGGGCTGCATTATGTTGGGCATTCCGAGACACCTGTGTTCTTCGACTACGACAACGACGGGTTCCTCGACCTTTTCCTTACCAACACCGCCGATTGGACCACGGATCAGAAGGGCGAAGGTGGGCACCTTCGCGGCAAGGACTTCGCGGCATTGCAGCACAGCAAGAAGGAAGGCAACATTCTCTATCACAACGTCCCCGTGGACCCGAACGACCCTCGCATGGGCGCAAGTTCGAGCGAATCACAGCTCGACGTCGGCTTGCATGGGCGCGGATGGGCGGGTGACGCGATCGCCTTTGACTACGACGAAGACGGCTTCGCGGACCTGTTCGTGACCGGCATGTTTGGCCGTTGCCAGCTGTACCGTAACCAGGGCGACGGGACTTTCAAGGACGTGACCTTAAAGGCTCTTGGCAAAACCCCGTACGGCGCCGTCGGCTGTAACCTCTTCGACCCGCGCAACTCCGGGCGCTTCGATCTCCTCACCCTTGATATGCACTCCGACATGTGGATGCAGGTCGATTACGCGCATATTTCCGAGGAGCAGGCCAAGCGGTACGAGAAGAAGAAGTTCCCTTTCTTCACAGGCCCTTCGATGAAGCTCACGCCCGAACAGATGAGCGAAGGTGCGAGGGGGGCCGGCTTTTCGCTCGACGAGGTCTTTTTCGGCAACGGTTACTATCGCAACGCAGGGGCCGGAAGGTTCGAGGAGAGATCGGACGAGGCCGGGCTCGAGACCTTTTGGCCCTGGGGGGCCGCCGTCGGCGACTTTACCAACAGTGGCCGCGAGGATGTGTTCATCACCGCCGGCATGGGCTACCCGTTTTACTACTGG
The DNA here is from genome assembly GCA_963827935.1 of uncultured Planctomycetota bacterium. Classification (GTDB taxonomy): domain Bacteria; phylum Planctomycetota; class Planctomycetia; order Gemmatales; family Gemmataceae; genus DATFNV01. Next base: position 709,977 of record CAWHCN010000017.1, read on the forward strand.
CCCAATTCCCTCATGCGCAACAACGGCGACGGCACCTTCACCGACCGAGCGCAGGAGATGGGGATCGAGCCGCCGCCGCGGGGTCAGTTCTTTGAGACGAAGATTGGTGGCATCTTGGCCGCTCGCTCTTCGCGCTGCGCGGCGACAGGAGATTTCAATGGCGATGGCCGACTCGAGATCGTTGTTAACAACTTTAACGACCAGCCTTACTACTTCAGGAACCAATCGCCGCCCGGGAACTGGATCGCCTACCAGCTCATTGGCACGAAGTGCAACCGCGACGCGATCGGCGCGGTGGTGCGGGTGTACCGCGGCGCCGCGGTGATGACCCGCCAGGTGATGGCGACGAGCGGCTACCTGGCACAATCGTCGCGTATACTCCACTTTGGCCTGGGCGACTCTACCCAAATCGACCGCGCCGAAGTACGCTGGCCTGGCAGCACGACCTGGGTCCCCATAGACCAGACCGCCAGCAATGCCCGACACGTGCTGATTCAGAGCACGCAGTAAGAGTGAGCTTGGGGGACATGGGATGACCCAGCGTTTCAGCCGTCGCCAGGTGACGCTGGGCGGGGTCCTCATCCTGGCCGCCATCGCACTGGTGGGACTCTGGGGCCACAGCGGCTTCTCGACGCCGTCGCCAGCCACGTCGAGAGATGAGACCTCCGACGAGCCGGCCATCGTCCACGCACTGGTCTGTGCCCCGGTCGCCGTGGCTCCGGGCGTTTACCTCCTGGGAGGCATGTCGCCCGCCGCTGCATATGTGGTAGACACTTCGGCCGGGCTGGTGCTCGTGGACAGCGGGCTGGAATCGAGTGCAGCCGCCGTCAAGGAGCAGTTGGCGACCCTACGGCTCGACATCCGCCGTTTGCGTGCCATCCTCCTGACCCATGTTCACGCCGACCACTGCCAGGGCGCCGAGGAGTTGCGCCGGCTGACCGGCGCTCGGGTCTACGCCGGGCGTGGCGACTGCCCGCCGCTCCGCGACGGGGCGCCGCGGGAAGCATTCGTCAGCACCTACGATACGCCGGCCGTTGTCATCCATCCGACGACGGTGGACGTGGAATTGAGCGGCGGAGAAACGCTCGAGTTCGGGGAGACCCAATTCGAGGCAATCGCCACGCCGGGCCACACGCCGGGCAGCACTTCTTACCTGCTGAAGCGGTCCGAGCTGCGGGCGTTGTTCACGGGCGACGTTGTCTGGAGCCTGGGGACGAGTAAGAGCACCCCCCTGGGTACTTACATCGCTTACTTGCCGCCGCGGTATCGGGGAAACGCAGCGGACTATCTGACATCGCTGCGCCGGCTGCGGGCCCTGCCGCTGCCTGACCTGATCCTCCCCGGCCATCCGGCGAATGACCCGGTCGCGGCGCAATCCCCATCTCAGCGCGGAGCGCTGGCAAGAGGTACTCGACGCGGGCATTACGGAAATGGAGACGCTGCTGGCCCGCTATGCGGCCGACGGCGCCAACTTCCTCGACGGTAACCCCAAGGAACTGCTGCCGGGGCTACGCTACCTCGGCGACTGCGGCGGCTTGCCCGTCTACTGTCTTAGCACGCCGCGCGGACTCTTCCTTTTCGACGCGCCGGGGGGCCCCAGCCTGAACGACTTCCTCGCCCGGTCCTTCCAGGCACTGGGTTGGGAAGGTAGAAAGCCCACGGCGGTCCTGCTCACCTCGGCGGACGAGTCCGCGACCTCGGGGCTCGCGGCGCTGGTGGCCAAGTGCGCTTGTCGCGTTGTCGTCTCGAAGGCCGGCCGCGAAACCGTGCGCAGGCTGTGTCCCACGGGGACTCAGGTGCTCATCGACGAGGAGCTCGTGACGGCGGGCTGGTTCGCTGTCCATGCCATCCCACTCCAGGGGCGGGGTCTGGCACCGATGGCCTATCAGGTCACCTGGGCCGGGAAGACCGTCCTCATCTCCGGGCGCATTCCACTGAAAATGAGCTTGCCGTCGGCGGAGCAACTCGTGAGCGATCTGAATGCGCCGAACGGCAGTACGGAGGGGTACCGGCATTCGCTGGATCGCCTGGCCGAAATCCGACCGGACTTGTGGCTGCCCGCTGAGCCGGTCGGCGGACAGAACGCCAACCTGTACGACGACGATTGGCACAAGGTGCTGGAACTGAACCGGGCGCCGCTTCCCTGAGCACCGGCATTGGGGCGCGGCCAACGTGGTTGGGCAAGAAAACGCGAAGAACTCATTATCGAGGCGCCCCGGCTCTTGTAATGCCCTCACCCCGGGGGGTCAACGCCGAGGGCTGGGGCGCACATGGGCCCGTGGGTCCGACACACCGACGCGCACATGCCCTCGGCGTCGTTCCGGCCGATCCGGCCACCGTCTGTTTTGGCATCCCGTTTGCTGCCAGACCCAGACAGGCGCCCGATTGTGGGGCCTCGCGCACCCTGGCTGGGGAGAATCGTCATGACCGTCCTCGAAGTGATCGTGCTGCTGGCCATCGCCGGCGTGTGCGGGGCCATAGGGCAGGCCATCGTCGGCTACTCGCGCGGCGGCTGCCTGGTGTCGATCGCCTTGGGGTTCATCGGCGCCCTGCTCGGCATGTGGATCGCCCGCGCCGTGAAGTTGCCGGACCTGCTGACCGTGCAGATCGGCGACGTGGGTTTTCCGATCGTCTGGTCGATCATCGGTGCGGCTCTGTTCGTTGCCTTCATCGCAATGATTACCCGGCCACGGCGCTACTACCCGTGAGCAGTCAAAACCACTCCGCCTTGTTGACAATGTTGCGCAACGGCTGCCCCGCCACGAAACGGCGACACATTGTCCAGCAGCACCTCCAGGTGGCGCTCGGCGATGCGCGGCGAATAGCCGGCCACGTGCGGCGTCAGAATCACATTCTCGAAGCGCCACAGGGGATGATTGGCGGGCAGGGGTTCCGTCTCGAAGACATCCAGGGCCGCACCGGCAATCTCCTTCGCTTCAAGTGCCGCTACCAGGTCGGCCAGATCGACGATGGCCCCCCGGCCGATGTTGATGAGGTAGGCTTCGCGCTTCATCTGCCGAAAGAGCGGCCGGCGAAAGAGCTTCTCCGTCCGGGGCGTGTGGGGGGCCGCGATGACAACGAAATCGCTCTGGCCCAGCAGCTCGGGTAGCCGCTCCGGCCGCCACAACGCCGCGACACCCGCCGGCGCGACTTCGCGCTGCGGATCGACCGCCACCACGCACATCGAGAAGGCCAGCGCCGCCGGGCGATCTCCGCGCCGATGGCGCCCAGGCCGATGACGCCGAGCGTCAAATCGCCCAGGTGGCGGTGGGCCCGATCGATGGCAGTGACCTGGGCAGGCCCGGTCGCGAAGCCAACGCGCTCCGCCTCGCCGCCGACCGGCGCCCATTTCGCCGCCAGCTGCTGGCGGATGTAGGTGTGCAGGTTGCGGGCGAAGCAGATGACATAGCCCATCACCTGGTCGGCGATGTTGTCGGAGAAGAGCCCGCGCATGTTGGTCAGCGTGCAGGGATGCTCGACCAGGGCCGGAAAGACGTAATGCTCCAGGCTGGCAGTCGCGGTCTGGACCCAGCGCAGGCGGCGGGCAGCCTGAAGCAGCGCCGGCGTGATCTTGCCGAAGAAGGCGTCGGCCTCGGGCATGGCGGCGATCGCCTCGGCCTCAGTCGCCGCGTTCACCACGCGCATCGGTGCGGCAGCGGCGGCGATCTTCTCCAGGCGGGCCGGTTCGACGGGGGGGTGGATGACGAGGGTCATGGATGATCGAGCGCGAAACGATGAATCGGGGCGTCATAGCGTTTTCAGGAAGGCGATCAGTTCCTTGCGCTCCGCCGGCGTTAGGGCTTCGCCGCCGAGTTTCTGCGGCGTGTGGTGGTCCGTCAGCAGTTCCTCCAAGGTCTGCGCCCGACCATCGTGCAGGTAGGGTCCACGGTCCCACAGGCCGCGCAGCGATGGCGGGTTCCATTTCGCAAACGGGCTGCCGTCCTCGTCCAGCCCCACGTCGTAGGTCCCTTCCGAGGTGTATTCCTCGCCCTTGTGGCAACGGGCGCAGGCGGCCTTGCCGCGGAAGAGCTTTTCGCCCCGCCCGGATGCCTCACTTTTCGGATGCGGATTGGGCGGCTGCTCCAGCGTGGACAGAAAGGCCAGCACCGCCTTGATCTCGCGCTCGGACGGGGCTGGGCCAAACATCGTGTCGGTGAACGATTTGGCGACGCCGGCGCCCAGGTCCTTCTGCCAGCCGTGCCAGGTCCACGGCCCGGTCTTCGTCACTCCCCGTAACGAGGGGGTCAACTTCGGGTTGCCGTAGGATTCGTCGTTGAGGGTGTCGAACTTCAGGCCGCAGGTATGGCCGTCGCTGTGGCAGGTGTTGCAGCTGAACCACTGATTGGTCGAGCGCCGGGCGTCGTAGAAGAGCGCCTCGCCCTGCCGAACGAGGTCCGGTGCGGCCGGGCCGCCCAGCCGGATGGTTTTTGTCACCTTGCCGGTCTTCACGTCCACCACCTGCACGGCATCGAGCAGCGCGTTGGCGACCGCGACCTCGTCGCCGCCGAGGCGTGCCACGGCCAGGGGCCGGCCGCCCAGTTCCACGCGGCGCATCTTGTGGGCGCCGATCTCCAGTTGCACGTCAAGGAAATCGCCCGGCGAACCTTCACGCCAGGGGATGTGAGCCGCATCGAACAGCAGCAGTTCGTGAGTGCCCGCGGCACAGACTGCCATTGCTTCATTGCAAAACGTCACGCCGTCCGGATCGCCGACCGCCCTGCCGCGCTGATCGAGGGCAATCTGCCAGGACGACGGGCGGGCACCGCGCCGGACGGCAAACCGCGTCAGTCGGCTATCGATGACCCAGCCCTCTTCGATGTGCCCCTTCGACACGGGGAATTCTCGGTGAAAGGCATGGGCGCAGACGACGCTGGCATCGTCGGGGGCGAAGGCCAAGCCGCGCAGGTTGAAAGCATCCCCGATGGTCTGTTCCCAGGCGAGTTCCCCCGTCCCGGTATCCCAGAGGCGTACCTGTCCGGACCGAGTACTGGCGACGGCCAGCCAGCACCCGTCGGCGGAGAGAGCCAGGTGGTGCGGCTCGCGCGGAGCCGGCCAACGGTTCGTGATCCTGCGCGTTTTGGTGTCGATCCGCGCAACCTCATCAGCCCCGGCCACGGCGACATAGAGGGCGGCACCGTCCTTGGAAAAGGCCAGCCCGCGCGGCAACGGTCCGACCGCGATCTCGCCGGGCGCCTTCAGCGCGTCATCGCGCACATCTAGGAGTGTGATCGTCCCCGATCCGAAGTTGCTGACGGCGGCACGGTGGCCGTCGCGTGTGGCGGCGATGGTGGACGGTTTCTTGCCGCACGCGACCTCCGCCAGCACCCGGCCAGCCCGGACATCGACCAGCGAAACCGTGCCGGCGGCCTGGTTGGCCGTCAGCACGCGGCCGCCGGAGAGGACGGCCAGGTCGCACGGACTGCGGTGGGGCTCCGGATTTGGCGCCGCCGGGTTCGAGGGCACCAGGGCGAGGAGGCCGAGCACCACGAGTATGATGAAGGTTGATCGCATCGGCGAATCCCGTGGGCCTTGTTTAGCCGCGGGCCGTAGGCCCGCGCGGATCTGCGATCCGCGGCTAAACGGCAGTCATTTATCCGCGAGTGTCACAACCAACAAGCGCTTCGGCTCCATGCCGACCTTGATGCGAGCCACGACCTCCTTGGTCTTCGTGTCAACCGCCGCCACCGCGCTGGCCCCCCGGGCCGACACGTAGCAAATCTTGCCGTCCGGCAGGAACGTCAGCCAGTAGACCTGAGTGCCGATCGGGATGGTGTGCGTCTGCTTCGGCTTGTCGCCGGTCACATCGAAGACCTGCACCTGGAAATGTTCCACGTCGCAGGTCCAGACTTCCTTGCCGTCAGGCCGGACGCCGATGCCGTGACTGCGGCTGGCGACCTTCTTCTGGTCGGCACTGACCTCGGCGGGAACGCGGTGGATCATCTTCCGCGTCGCCACGTCGGCTTCCTCGATACCGACGAGTCCATCCACATTGGCGAACAGCCGTTTCTCGTCGGGGCTGACGGCGATCGGACGGACGACGTTGCTGAGCGGGATTTCGCCGGTCACCTTGTGAGTGGCCGTATCCACAATGAACACCTTGCGCGGCGAGCCCATCGGCGCCAGGTACATGTGCTTGCCGTCGGTGGAGCAGATGGTATTGTGTGGTCGGCTGCCGCTGCCGACGAAGATGCGCTCGATGATTTTCGCCTTGTCCAGGTCGATCACTTCGTAGTGGCCGTCGTTGACCGGCACATAGGCGAACTTGCCGTCGGGCGTGACGGCCAGCTGGTTCGGCTCGGGGCCGATGTCCATGCGCCGCGTCACCTTGTCGGTGCGGGGATCGATCCAGAGCAGCTCGCCCGGCTTGTCACGGCCGTGCCCCTCGATGGTGACATAAATCACGTCCTGGGCGGCGGGAGCGGCGATGCCATGCGGATGCGGCCCGACCTCGATCCGGCCGATAACCTTGTTCGTGGCCGTGTCGATGACGGTTACGTCGTCGCCGGCGCTGTTGGTGACGTACAACTTCTGCCGCACTTTCGCCGGGTCCGCGGCGGCGGCCAGGGCGGGCAGTGCGAGCAGGAGAACGGCAATGAGCAGGTGGCGGCGGGACACGGTGGGAGTCTCCTCGGAAGGCGGGACGGTCACGGGGCGAGGGATGAGCCCAGCGTAACGCAACCGGGGCAGAGTGCAAGCGCGAAACGCGCAGGTATTACAAGCCCGGAGCGTTAGCGACGGGTTGCTGACCAGTCGCACCGCAGCTACCATCCATCGGTCGTCCCTCCTTCGGAGTCCTCTGTCATGACGACATCGTCCGGCCGTCTGCTCGCCGTCTTCGCGGTCCTTGGCGCCATCGTGCTGCCGCCGCTGCTGGCCAGGTCGCCGATGCCGCCAGCCGCCGCACCGGCCCGCCCACGCCTGGCCGTCCTGGTGGTGATCGACCAGTTTCGCGGCGATTATCCGAGAGCGCTGGGGCGATCTCTTTGGCCCGGGCGGCTTCCAGCGGCTGGAGCGGGACGGAGCCTGGTTCACGAACTGCCACTATCCCTACTTCAACACCGTGACCGGCGCCGGCCATGCCTCGGTGGCCACCGGCTGCTCGCCGGACCAGCACGGCATCATCGGCAATGAATGGTTCGACCGGGCCAGCAAGGCGGAAGTGAACTGTGTCGAATCGGAGGCGCTACCAGCGCGTGCCGCCGGCTCCCCCGGAGGAGCCGAAACCCTCGGCGGGCGGTGAGAAGAAGGCGAAGAAATACACGGGTGTCGCGCCGGCCCGCTTGCTGGCGCCGACCTTGGCCGACGCCCTGAAAGATGCTACCGACGGCAAAGCGCGGGTCGTCTCGCTTTCCTTCAAGGACCGCGGAGCCGTGCTTCCCGGCGGCCAGCATCCCGATGCCTGTTACTGGTTCGATGCCGCCGATGGAAAGTTCGCCACCTCGACGTACTATCGGGATCGCCCGCATCCGTGGGTTGCCGACTTCAATGCCCGCCGCCCCGCCGACCGCTGGTTCGGCCTGGACTGGACGCGCCTGCGCCCCGACCTGGATTACGAGCGCTGGAGCAGTGCCGATGATGCTTCCGGCAAGGGGAAGGGGGCAGCCCAGGGCGTGACCTTCCCTCACCCTCTCGGCGATGGCCCCAAACACCTGCGATCCAACTATTACCTGGCCCTGTTCAACTCGCCGTTCGGCAACGACCTACTTCTGGAGCTGGCCGAACGGGCCATCGACGCGGAGCAGCTCGGCAACCACGATGTACCCGATCTTCTGTGTCTTAGTTTTTCGAGCAACGACTACGTCGGCCATGTCTGGGGTCCGGACTCGCAGGAGGTCCTCGACATTACGCTGCGGACCGACGTGCTGCTGAGGGACCTGCTTCGCACGCTTGATGCCCGCGTGGGCCCCGGCCGCTATGTCCTGGCGCTGACGGCCGATCACGGCGTCTGTCCCTTGCCGGAGGCGACTCGGGAGCGAGGGGAGGTGGCTCGTCGGGTGCCGCCGGCCTTGCTCAAGGAGCGGGCGAACGACTTCCTGGTCAGCAAGTTCGGCGGCGATACGCGCACCCGCTACATCGCCGCGGCTCTGGCTCCCTGGGTCTACCTCAACCACGACGTGCTGCGGGCGCGCGATCTGGAACCTGCGGAGGTCACCAAGGCGCTGGCGGACTGGCTGGAACGGCAGCACGGAGTCTTGAGGTGCTACACCCAGACCCAACTCGTGCAGGACCTGGCTCCCGGCGACCGGGTGGGACAGATGCTGCGGTTGTCGTTCGTTCCGGAGCGCTGCGGCGACCTGGCCGTCGTGCTCAAGCCGTACCACATCCTCTACGGCCTCACGGGCACCACGCACGGCTCGCCGTATGCCTATGACACGCACGTGCCGCTGATGGTCTACGGGCCAGGGGTGAAGGCCGGCGTGCGGACGGAGTTGGTACGGCCGCAGGCGGCGCCGGCGATCCTGGCGCGGGCCCTGGGCATTCGGCCGCCTGAACGCTGCGCGGAGGCTGTACCCGATGGGTTGTTTGTGGAGCCCTGACAGGTCTCCAGCGTGGAGCGATCAACGGCGAGTGGTCGGTACCGCGCGCGGCGGCGCGCGCACGTATTCTCCCTCGGATGAGAAGTATTGCCGCCAGATGGCCACGTTGAGGGCCAGCAGGGCGAGCAGCAACAGCAAGACGCCCGGTTGATCGGTGACGGCGTGGCGTGCGGCCCGCCAGGCCCGACGCAGCCGGCCGCCGCGCCGAACGGCCTGGATCTCGTGCCGCAGGTACTCGCGGTGCGATTCCAGCACCTGCCGCCCGCCTTTCCAGTGCTGCGCCAGCGTGTCGCGCTGCCCCGCCAGAAGCGTTTGGAAGACCGGCACGGGCGCCGGCTGGCGCGCCAGGACCACCACCGAGTAGCCCGGCTGGCCTGCCTCGCCCAGCAGGGGCGGAAAACTCTCCAGGGCCGACTTGACATCGCGGAGCTGGCCGATCAACTCGGTGGCCTCGGCCGGCTTGCTGAGCTTGCGGCGGGGATTGCCAAAGAACTTGCCCACCCGGTCCCAGGCGCGCATCAGGCGGCGGGTCCGCGCAGGGCGCTGATACAGGGCACGGCGGGTTCCCAGCCCCCGCCGCGCCGCCGCGCAACGGCTGGCCTCCACCGATGGATCGGCCTTGGGACGCGGCTGGGGCGGGGCGGCCGGCGGCACCACGGGCAAGGCCTCGGCCACGACCGTCGGGATGACGATGGGCGGCTCCGCCGCCGCCGGCGCGAGGGTTGGTTCCACGGCGACAGCGACCGGCCGCACAGGCTCCGCGGCCGGAGGCACCGGAACGGCAACCGCCCGCGCTTCGCTTTCCGACAGGGGGGGCGCTCACGGGGCGGCGCGCCGGCTCGGCCGACGGGACCGGCACCGGCATGACCACCGCGGTTACCGGAGGCCGGACCACCGTCGCCTTGCTACCGTTAACTGTCGACCGGCCGAACCGGCCCGTGTCGTAGCTCCGGCGGGCTTCAGGGTCGGTCAGGCACACATAGGCCTGTGCCAGGCGATTCATCGCCTCGGTGACCAGTTCGGGGTGCAGCAACTGGTAACGGCGCACCACCTCCAGGCGTTCGTGGACCTGCTGCTCGATGCGCGCATCGTCGGCCTCCCCCGGTTGCAGGCCGAGTAGCCGATAATGGTCGGGCGGCCAGTCGCCAGGCAGCAGTCCCAGCCAGTTGCAGATCAACTCGTGGCTCATCGCAGATATCCGGGGCTGCGAGTCATCCCTTCTCCGTAAGGATGCCAAATCCTCGCCCAAATTGCAAAGAGTTAAGGCAAACGGCAGGAGATAATCTCCCCTCGCCCCGGTGCTCCGACCGAGTTTGGGGGACTAGGGCGACGATCCCTCGCCCGGCGCCGAAGGGGCCCGTCATAGCGCTCCCGCACACATCGGACTTCTGTTCAACCTGGCGCTTTTTGCTGAATCGCGAAGGCGCATGTCGTTATTTACCAATGGCTTGCGGTGCCAGCGCCAGGTTGAACTGAATTCCCGGCTACTTCAGTTCAACCTGGCAGCGCGTGCGGTTCCGGCGGGGGGTCGGAAATGCGCTCCCGAGGCCTACTATCTCCTGCCGGTCGCCTAACGCGAGGGGCGGGACTCCTTCTCCCTTCGCCCCGGTACTCCGGGGAGAGGGGTCGGGGGTGAGGGGTTCTTGGCTTACGAGAGTCAGCCCCCCCTCCCCCCTCCCCCTCTTCCCCCGAGTAGGGGGGGAGAGGGGAGATCATCACCTGCCGTTCGCCTAACACCCCGGCGGGTCCGGCTCGCGGCGATCCCGAGTCCGCCTTGCCCGGTCGCGGCACGTTGTGTTACAACCCCGCTCCACCCAGGACGCGCACCTCGCCGGTCATCCGAGGTCTTGCCGGTCGTACCATCCTCATGAAGAACTTCCTGCGCAGTCCTGCGCATCGCCTGGGCCTACCGCGGCCGGCTGATCCTGTCGCTGGTCTGCGCCCTGTTCGGGGCCGCCCTCTGGGGGCTGATGTTCACCTGCATCGATCCCGTCCTCTCCATCCTCAAGAACGGCAACAATCTCCAGACGCGCCAGGAACACAGGATCGCCGAGGCGCAGAAAGCGGTTGACGACCTGGAGCCACGCATCGCGCTCGTCGTCGAGGAGCAAAAACAGGTCGATGGCCTGCCGCCGGGGAGCGAGCGGGACAAGCAACAGCGCGAAGTGGCACGCAAGCTCGAACAACTCACCCACAAGCTGGAATCGGCCCGTAGCGACCTGCGCTGGCTGCACTTCGCCAAGAAATACATCGATCAGTTCGTGCCGACCGATGCCTTCGCCACGCTGTGCTGGTTGTTCATTTTCGTGGTGGCCACCGTCGCCCTGCGCGGCGTGTTCGACTTCGCCCAGGAATCGCTGGTGGGCAGCATCGTCAATCGCGCCCTTTACGATCTGCGCAATCGCTTCTTCCGCAATGCGATCCACCTCGACGCCAACCAGTTCGGCGAGCAGGGCTCCAGCGAGATGATGGCCCGGCTGACCAACGACATGGAGCTGGTCGGCCAGGGGCTGAAGACGCTGTTTGGACGGGTCATCGCCAAGCCGCTCAAGGCCCTCAGCTGCGTGGCCTTCGCCTGCTGGATTTCCTGGCAACTCACATTGCTGTTCCTGATCCTGGTGCCGATTGCCCTGTTCGTGCTGACGAAGGTCGGCCGGATGATGAAGCGGGCCACCCGCCGGCTGCTCGAGCGCATGTCCAACATCTACCGAGTGCTCCAGGAGGTCTTCCTGGGCATCCGCGTTGTGAAGGCCTTCACGCGCGAGGCCTACGAGCGCAATCGTTTTCGCACCGTGACCCGGGACTATTGCCGCAAGGCGATCATAGTGGTCATTCTCGACGCCCTGTCGAGCCCGGTGATCGAGCTGCTGGGGGTGATGGCCGTGGCTGGGGCGGTCCTGGCGGGAGCCTATCTCGTGCTGCACAAGGAAGAGCAGATTCTCGGCATCCGGATGCTCAATCATCCCCTGGAGCCCGAGGAATTATGGCAGCTGTACGCCTGCCTGGCGGCGATTGCCGACCCGGTGCGCAAGGTGTCGAGCGTCTACACCCGGATGCAGTCGGGCTTTGCGGCCAGCGATCGCATCTTCGACTTCATGGATCGCCGGCCTCGGGTTCGGGCCAATTGCGACGGCCGTCGCCTCGAAGCCGTTTGCCACGCGGTTGAGTTCCGCGATATTTGCTTCTCCTACGATCCCGATACGCCGATCCTGACCAACGTCCACTTACAGGTCCACGCCGGCGAGACCATCGCCCTGGTGGGCCGAAACGGCTGCGGCAAGACGACTCTGGTGGGCCTGCTGCCGCGCTTCTACGATCCCGATCACGGCGCCATTTTCATTGACGGCATCGACATCCGCAAGCTAAGCCTGCGCAGCCTGCGCAAGCAGATCGGCATCGTCACGCAGGATGCCATCCTGTTCGACGGCACGATTCACGCCAACATCGCCTATGGCCAGCGGCGGGCAAACGCGGCCCAGGTCGAGGCGGCGGCCCGGCTGGCCAACGCCCACGATTTCGTCGCCTCCCTTCCGGACGGCTACCAGACGCGCATCGGCGAAGCGCGAGCCCTGTCCGGAGGACAGAAGCAGCGCATCGCCCTGGCGCGGGCCCTGTTGCGCGACCCGAAGATCCTGATCCTCGACGAGTTCACCAGCGCCGCCGATGCCGAGAGCGAAGCCGCCATCCATCGGGCCCTGCGCGAATTCCAGCGCGACCGGACGACCTTTGTCATCACCCATCGGCTGAACACCCTGGAGATCGCCGACCGCATCGTGGTTATGGACGAGAAGCGCGTGGTCGCCGTGGGCACCCATGCCGAGTTGCTGGCGACGTGTTCGCTGTATCAACGGCTGCACGAGGCGCAGGCGCAGAAATTGGTCGCGTGAAGGGATGCGATATGGCAGCGATCGAGCTGGCGACTCCGGCCAGCGCCAAACCAGCGTTCGCCGGAGTCGCGCGGCTCAATGCACTGGCCGTCGCCGGCTTGACCGTGCTCTGCTGGTTCCTCTTCTTCCGCGGCCTGGCCGATCGGGACCTGTGGAGCAGCCACGAGGCCCGGGCGGCGATGGACGCGCAATCGGTGCTGGATACCAGGGACGCCCTGCCGCGCCAGTTCGACGGCCGTCCCGAGGTGCAAAAACCGCCGCTCTATTACTGGCTGGTAGCCCTGGTGGCCCGCGTCTCGGGCACCGCCGTGGACGCCCAGGCGGTGCGCCTGCCAGCGGCCCTGGCCGGCCTGGGCGGCGTCGTGGCGCTCTACGGCTTCGGCATGCGCCGCGGCCGGCCACTGGCCGGGTTTGTTGCCGCCGTCATGCTGGCCACGGCCCTGCACTACACCTGGCTATCCCGCGTCGGCCGCATTGACATGCCGCTGACGTTCACGACCACGCTGGCCCTGCTGGCCTTCTACCGTGCCGCCAGCCAGGCATCGACCCGCAGACGGCTGCGGCCCTTGATCGTGGCCTATCTCGCGCTGGCGATCGGCGTGCTGCTCAAGGGCCCGGTTGTTGGGGCACTACCCCTCGGCGTGGCCGGCGCCTGGCTCCTGGTCAATCGCGAGCTGCCGTGGCCCTGGCGCGTCCGGGCCTGGCTGACCCTATTGCATCGTTACGGCCTGTGGTGGGGCCTGCCGTTGGCCGTGGGAGTCGTGTTGCCGATCTATCTGTGGGCCAACGCCCGCACGGGCGGCGAGTTCTTCCGCGCCTTCCTCTGGCACCACAACATCGAGCGCGGCCTGGGCGGGTCGGAGGTGCTGCGGGCGCACCCCTGGTGGTTCTACCTGCCGCACCTGGCCGCCGATTTTCTCCCCTGGAGCCTGCTGCTGCCAGTCGCCGCCTGGGCCTTTGTACGCCGCCGCTGGTGGAGCGAGGATGCCGAGGCTCGCTTTGGCCTGGTCTGGCTGGTGACGGTCACGGTGCTGCTGTCGGCCGCGCGCTTCAAGCGGGCCGACTACCTGTTGCCGGCCTTCCCGGGAGCGGCGCTCTTCCTGGGCTGCGTGGCCGAGCGCTGGTACCAGACGGCCACCCGCCCCGCGCTCCTGGCGAGTTGCTTTGCGGTGGCGGTGGCGGCCTGCGTCGGCGGCTGGTGGTTCTACCTCGATGCCGACCTGCGCAGGCGCGAGCCGGCGCGGCAAGCGGTCGAGTTTGCCGACGCGGTCCGCCGGCGGGCTCCCGCGCCCCAGCCGGTCCTGTTTTTCCGCACGGAGGCTCACGCGGCGGCCTTCCACGTGGGCCGCCCGCAGACCCTGTTCGTAGAATGGAACCGGCTGGACGCCTGGACTCGCGGCCCCTTACCGACGTATGTTGTCATGCCGGCGCGGGTGGCGGCCGAGTGCCCGCGCCATCTCCGCGCCGGCTGTCTTCACGAGGTCCTGCGCAAGCCCGACTCGCGGCTCGGGACCAGCGACTGGACTCCGCCCGCCTGGCTACCGGCGCGGCTTCGCCGCGACCTGGAGAGGTTCCTGGCCGGAGAAGGGCATGAGCGGCCCCTAGTCCTGTTGCGGACCGTGCCCCCGTGATTGAGCCAATCGATGCCCGACCTGACCCCGCTGCCGCCGATCGCCGATCAGCCCATCAGCGTGATTCTGCTGGTACGGAACGAGCAGCCCCACCTGGAAGCCGTCGTGGCCGACTGGTCGGCACTCCTCGACGGCCTGAAAATCGACTACGAGATCTTGCTGGTAGACGATGGCAGCACCGACGGCACCGGTGCGCTGGCCGAAGCACTGGTACGCGCGCTGGCCGCGGTTGCGAGTCCTGCGTCATCCAGAAGCCCCGAGGAGTGGGCGCGGCCCTGCGGACCGCGCTGGCCGCCGCCACCAAGCCGCTCCTCTTCTACACCACCGCCGACCGCCAGTATCAGCCGGCCGACCTGAAACGTCTGTTAGCGGAGATCGACAAGGTCCATCTCCATCTCCGGCTACCGCGTCTGGCAGCCGGTGCCCACCGTCTGGCGCCTGCTGGGGGCCGCCTGGCGCTGGTTCTGGCGCATCGCGCTCGGTGTGACTCTCCAGCCGCTCCCCGGCTGGCTCGGCTGGCGCGAGCACCTGTACCGCCTGTTCTGTCGGGTCGTCTTCGCCCTGCGCTTACAAGACATGAACTGCGCCTTCCGCCTCTTTCGACGCGACATCTTCGCCCGCATCCCGATTCAGTCTCGCGGCGATTTTGTACACACGGAGATCCTGGCCAAGGCGAACTTCCTGGGCTGCTACATGAACGACGAGGTGCCGCTGACCTATCGACCGCGTGAGGGGGCCGCGGGAGGGGATGTGGCGGGATGGGTATCGGGTGTTTTCGCGGCCGGATTTTGGGCCAGCGGTGTTGCCGGGGCCTGTGTCAGAAGCCCGTGGCGTGAGCGAGGGCGATGAGCCGAGACCCTCGCTCACGCTACGGGCTCTGCGGGGCGTGTCCTTGACGATCTGGCTCCGCTCACTTCCCGATACGGACGTTGTTGAACTTGATCGGCGAATCTCCTGCGTGAGTCGAGAAACCGCCCGACGGGGAGGGGAGAAGCTCAACGACCCGGAATTCGGACACGTTGCCGGCGACCTTCGTGATCGTTACGTCAAACCCCGTCTTGATCCCTTTCCGGAGCTTGACGTTGCGCGGCTGGACGAAGGACGGAGGGTCCGGATCCACCTTTCCCCCGCTCCCCGGCCCCCCGCGGTTGTGTCTGCCTCCGTAAGTGTTGCCGTCGGTATCGACCGCCTCGACGCTCGTGAAGATCATCGCGCAGTCGTCCTTGCTGTTGGTGGCCAGGACGTGCAGCGTCACGGCGGCACCGCTGCGCGTCACCTTGTCCACGATGTATTCGATGCCGTCCTCGGTCGTCGTCGGCTTGTCGGGCGCCTTGAGCGGCTCGTTCTCCCGGGTACTCTGCTGAGACGGCGGTGGTTGCCCAGGGTCCTTATCGCGCGGCCGGAACACCCCACCCGCCCACAAGGCCACCAGGCCAAGCAGCAGGGCCACCGCCCCTACGCCGGCAACCAGCAGCCAACGCTTCCCGGCGCCCGGCTTCGTGGTCGATGATTGCAATGTCGGCTCCGGGGGGTTCTTCGAGCTTCCCGTGCTGGTCGAACTGGCCTCCGCAAGCTCTTTCGGCCGGCCGCGGGGCGTCGCGGGGACCCCGCGCTTCTGTTGCCCAGCACCGGTTCCCCCGCGGTCCCCGGCCGGCGGACGCGCCGGGCCGGCTGCCGTCGCGCCTCGCTTGCCTGGTCGTTCGTGATCGAAGTACCATTCGAGGACGAACGTGAGCTGGCTGAGCGACTGAGTCACGTCGGCCGCGGTGATCTTCTCGCCAAACTTGTGCGTGCCGACATTGCCCAGGTTGCGAACGCTGTTGGCGTACGCCTCCAGCCGATAAGGCAAGAATTTGTCCTTGACGAGCCGTTGGATCAGGTTTTCCAAAGGCCGGGTGCCCGCCGGCTCCTTGATGCGCCGCTCGTAGACTTCCTTGATGACGTACTCCAGGACCTTGCGGGCGCGGGTGAGGGCCATCTCCGGATCAAGCTCGGCGACCTCGATGGCCATGTGGACGCCCTCGCGCCGTTCACGAAACTCCCCGGACAGGCGGTCCATGCGATCGACAAGGGGTTGCAACGACGGGTCCATGGGGCACCTCTCCGTGAAAGCAGGTAGCTCGACCGCAGCGATTATCCGGCTGGTCCTCGGCGCAGTCAAATGAAAACGGCTTGCTCCTTGACAGGCGGAGTGTGCCGGTGGGACAATTCCGCTCGCCTCGTCTCTCTCCCCTGTTCGCCCGGTTCCTCTGGAGGAGGTCCGCATGGCTACCGCAACCGCGTCGAAGGCTCGCAGCAACGTCGTCAAGCCGCCCCAGGTGAAGGATCAGCCGCTGCTCATCGGCGGCAAGTGGCTCGATAGCGTCTCCGGCAAAACGTTCCCGACCGTCAATCCGGCCACGGGCGAAACCATCTGCCAGGTGGCCGAGGGGGACAAGGCCGACATCGACCTGGCCGTCAAGGCGGCCCGCAAGGCGTTCGAGGAAGGCCCCTGGCGCAAGATGAACGCCTCGGAGCGCGGCCGGCTGCTCAACCGCCTGGCCGACCTGATCGAACAGAACAAGGACGAGCTGGCTGCCCTCGAAACGCTCGACAACGGCAAGCCCCTCCGCGACGCCCAGGCCGCCGACCTGCCCCTCACCATCAAGTGCTACCGCTACTACGCCGGCTGGGCCGACAAGATCCACGGCAAGACCATCCCCGTCGAGGGGCCCTTCTTCTGCTACACCCGGCACGAGCCGGTCGGCGTCGTCGGCCAGATCATCCCGTGGAATTTCCCGCTCTTGATGCAGGCCTGGAAGTGGGGCCCGGCCCTGGCGACCGGCTGCACCGTGGTGCTCAAGCCGGCGGAGCAGACACCGCTGACCGCCCTGCGCGTGGCCGCTCTGGCCCAGGAGGCCGGCTTCCCGGACGGCGTCATCAATGTCGTCCCCGGCTACGGCCCGACCGCCGGCGCCGCCCTGACCAGCCACATGGACGTCGACAAGGTCGCCTTCACCGGCGAGTACCTGACCGGCCAGATCATCATGGAGGCGGCGGCGAAGAGCAACCTGAAGCGCGTCACCCTGGAGCTGGGCGGCAAGTCGCCCAACGTCGTCTTTGCCGACGCCGACCTCGACGCCGCCGTCGAGGGGGCCTACTTCGGCCTGTTCTTCAACCAGGGCCAGTGCTGCTGCGCCGGCAGCCGGCTGTTCGTCGAGGAAAGGGTCCACGACCAGTTCGTCGAGAAGATGCTGCAAGAAGGCCAGGACCCGGAAGGTCGGCGACCCGTTCGATCCGGAGACGGAGCAGGGTCCGCAGGTGTCGCAGGAGCAGTTCGACCGCGTCATGGGCTTCATCGACAGCGGCAAGAAGGAGGGGGCGAAGATGCTGTGCGGCGGCAACCGCGTCGGCAGCAAGGGCTACTTCATCGAGCCGACCGTCTTCGACGGCGTCACCGGACACAGATGCGAATCGCCCGCGACGAGATCTTCGGCCCGGTGATGAACATCCTGAAGTTCAAGGACATGGACGAGGTGGTCCGCCGCGGTAACCAGACGCAGTTCGGCCTGGCGGCGGCGGTGTGGACGCGCGACATCGGCAAGGCGCACCGCCTGGCCAACGGCCTGAAGGCCGGCACCGTGTGGGTGAACTGCTACGACGTCTTCGACGCCGCGGCCCCCTTCGGCGGCTACAAGATGAGCGGCCAGGGACGCGAGCTGGGTGAGTACGCGCTGGAGGCCTACACGGAGGTGAAGACGGTGTATGTCAATTTGGGATGAGGGGCCGCGGGGGCGTCGCTGGAATGGATTGCATTGCGCGCGCACGCACACACAGTTGCTGTGCGCCGGCGCGGGCACTCGGCAGGGGAGCGCGTGCCACGAGCGCCTGCCGAGGGTGGCAGCGCTCGATTTGCCACTACTGATTATCCTGCCTGATGTTACGCAGCGCAAATCGCGCGCCTGCCATATTGTCGGGAGTACTGGGGGTGGCTGGCACGCGCTCCACGGGACCTCGGCCTCCAGACGGCGCATTCTTCATTGATGTATGCCTGCCGCCGTCATGATAGCATGAGCGACGTCCTGATCGGCTTCCCATCGATTGAGGCCCGCGCCCGATGTCGCCTGCCAGCGAACCGCTGTTCCACCCGCGCAGCGAGCGCGACTACGCCGCCGCCGCGGTCGAGACCTTCCCCTGGCCCGTCGTCGCCGGCTACGACGACATCCACCGCTGGATGGATGTAGGGCAGGCCGTCCCCGCCGCCTGGCAGCTCAAGGACGTGTGGGAGGGTCTGCTCAAGTTCCTGGCCACCCTGGCCGTCGCCGACCACATGACCAGCGCCCCGGCCGACGACCCGCGCACCTGGAAGCTGCTCGACCAGTTGCTCCAAAAGGGCGGCCTCACCGATGGCGACTGGGCGAAGCTGCTGGAAATCGCCCTCAAGGACGAATGCGTCCCCCAGGCCCGGCTTCCCCTGCTCGGTCCCCTGCTTTTCAAGGGCGGCAAACGGGAGCCCTCTATCGCCTGCCCGCCAGCGACAAGGGACGACCGAATCCGGCCGGCTTGCACCGCGGCTCGCGGTCAACTGCTGCTTCGGCCACGGCGTCTTCCGCAAGGACCTGGCCAGCTACGCCGAGGACGCGCTGCACTGGCTTGGCCGGCTCCACGACGCCGTCGACCTGTGCCGGCCCCTGCTGGAATCGCTGGCGCTGGAGTCGGTGGGGCCAAAGGGTGAAATCCTGACCTGGGGCGAGAAGTCGCCGTTACCGTTCTACCACGGCCACCTGCCCGCCGCCGCCGGGCCGCTTCTCCCGCCCGTGCGGGTGCGGACCCCCGCCGGCGACGCACTGCCCCTGACGCCGCTCCTGAGCGTGCAGCTCTGTGCTGTCTGCGGCCAGTGGACGGGGTTTTATCTGGACAAGTACGACAAGGACAAGCACCGTGCCCAGTTCCTTGAACTTCATCGAGGGGCACAGTAACGACGTCAAGGACCTGGAGCCCCTGCGCACCTGGAGCACACGGATCGCCGGGGAGAAAGCTCCAGCCACGGCGGCGACACAGCCCGACTCGGGGGAGCGGCGCGAGCCGGACCCGGAACGCTTCCGCGATTTCCAGAGCGAGTTCGAGCCGCCGGGCCTTGGCGCTGGTCACCAAGGCAGCAGAAGCCCAGCGCCGGCCGACCGCGGTTCAGGTGATTGACTTTTCCGATCCCGCGGACTTTACATTTGCAACTGCCATTTGCGGGGTGTAAGGTCAATGCTTCTCGTAAGGCCAGCACAGCCATGATTCCACTCGCTCCCTGCACTATCGATACCGTTAGCCGTTTGCTCGCAACGGACGACGGACTCACGCTGTGTTACAACCCGCCGGCGGACCCCGCTACTGACGGGGTGTTCGGCTCATTACCGCCGGGCCTGCACCCGGAACTATCGGACCACCTCGCCCGCCGATACCCGAGGGGCTTGTTCCGACACCAGAGGGCGGCCGCCCTACACGTCCTCGCTGGGCAGCACACGGTGGTTGCAACCCGCACCTCGTCTGGCAAGTCCCTCATCTACGAGATCCCGGTTTTCGAGCCGCATGCTAACCGAGCCGACATCTACAGCCCTATTCCTGTTCCCTCAAAAGGCGCTGGCGAACGACCAACTCCAGAAGTTCACCGCGGCGGCCGACGACCTACCCTCGCTCGCCCGTCGACGGGCGGCGAACCCGCATTTGATGGCCCGGTACGACGGGGCCACTCCGGACGACCTCAAACCGGGAATCCGGGCTGGGGCCCAGGTGCTGCTCAGCAACCCGGACATGCTGCACTACGCCGTCCTAGCCTGGCATGAGAAACACTGGGGGCGGTACCTGTCCCGGCTACGATATGTCGTGGTGGACGAGTGCCACGAGTACCGAGGGATCTTCGGGACAAACGTGAGTTACCTCTTTCGTCGCCTACGGGCTTTGTGCTCCCGGTACGGATCGTCGCCAACGTTCATCGCCACCTCGGCGACCGTGCAGTCACCCCAGGAACACATGGAGCGGCTGACTGGGCTCCCGTTCGCCTGCGTTGGCCCCGATGAGGACGGTAGCAGCCAAGGTGAGCGGAAGTTCTGGATGGTGCGACCGGAAGAGCACCCGCATGACGCCGGACGGAAGATCACCTTGGCCCTCGCCGAGGCCGGACTAACCGTCCTTACGTTCAGCCCGAGCCGCACTGCAGCCGAACGGATGATTGCCCGGTCGGGGCGGGACAACAAGGATTCCAAGCCGCCATTCGTGCGTGTCTACCGCGCTGGGCTGACCTCGGCGGAGCGAGAGGAGATCGAGCGCGGACTTCGGGATCGGACGGTTCGGGCAGTATTCTCGACTAGCGCCTTGGAACTCGGAATCGACATCGGTGCGATTGACGTAGTGGTATGCGTGGGCCTGCCGACAACGATGATGAGTCTGTGGCAACGAGCTGGGCGGGCGGGCCGGGCGGGAAAGCAGGGCGCCGTGATCTTAATCCCTGGCCAAACGCCCATCGACGCCTATCACGCCGCCAACCCTGAGCGGCTATTCGGCGGGATCACGAACCGCTCGTCCTGAACTTGAGTAACCAACGTGTGCTCCACCAGCACTATGCGTGTGCCGCAAAGGAAGCCGGGGACGAGGTCCAGTTGGACACTGCGATGCTGGGCCCGGAAATTGCCACTGTAAAAGCGCAGCGGGATACGGGTTCGTTGATGGAGGAGGTCTTCTATTTGACGGACCCCCACCGAAGCGTCCGCATCCGTGGGACTGGGGAAGAGGCGTACAAGCTGGTTTGCGACAAGGACGAGATCGGCGAGATTGACCCTTTCCACCTGCTCCGCGAGGCCCCGCGGAACGGCATCTACTCGCACGGCGGAATGCGGTATCGCGTGAAGGATGTTCTGGAGAAACAGCGGCAAGTGCGATTGACCCGGGAGTACAGCCCCCACTTCACCATCTCGGCTGTACGGACAAGCATCCGCGTGCGGCGGGTACCGATTCTAAGCCAACACGGTCGAGTCGTCGTCGCCCGGGCGACTTTGGACGTGAACGACTACCTGCTCGGCGTGACCGAGAAGCACCTTTCCGGTGCGGTGGTCCGCAGTTACGCGGGAGCCGGGATGCCAAACAACTGGCTGCCGACCGAAGGCACCATGCTGCGGCTCGAACAGCCGCTCTGGCAAGAGGCGGTTGCCCGGCTCGGGGAGCCGTCGGCCAAGGCCGGGTTGCAGACGACCGCCCGGCTGTTCGGGAGCCTGTTCCCAACCGTTACCGGCCCGTGCGATGCGTCCGACTACTCCGCCGCGGCAGACTGCCCAAAGGACGGGTCGCCAGCCCTCTATCTGTACGACATGGTACCTTACGGAGTCGGGTTGGCAGTCGAGGCGTTCGACCGGATGGCCGACCTGGTCGAACGCGCGGCCGAACAGGTTCGTAGCTGTCCGTGCGGGACCGACGAGGGGTGCTTCCAGTGCGTCCGCAACCCGCAAGCGGAAGTCCCGGCGAGCAAGGCAGCGACGCTCGTACTCCTGGAGATGATAGGGCTCGAACTGGCAACCCCACCGATGGTCACTCGGGCCGCGTCCGACGATGCTCCGCCGCCTCCGGTCGGGAATTGCCCGACGTGTCAGGCACCGAAGCAGCCGGCCGCCCGGTTCTGTAGCAACTGTGGCACCAAGCTGGAGCCCGCGCGATGAACCCGATTGCTGTCCAGTCCCAACTCGCTGAGACCTACCCGACGGCTCGAATCCGCGGCCGGCGGATGACTCGTCTTCCGGAAACGGTCCTGGGGTGGGTGAACCTTGACGCGGCGACGGCCGACGAAATGGGCCGGGAACAACTCGGGTGGTTCGTCGGGAACCATCCGGGGTCCGCACGTGCGGCGGAGCAATTCGGACGCCTCGACGCCAACCCTGGAGGTGGCATATGGGTTGTTGTCCCACACAGCAGGGATTTGGCGTGTGAGTTGTTTGCCAAGTGGCCGCACACCGATCAGGTTACCGAGCGCCCGACAGCGAAGAACTCGGTGTGGCGGTCCCGAAAGGTGTGGGTTGCCGTGCCCGAAGACCTGAAGCGACTCCTCCCTCTCGCCCGATCCCTCACACCCGGTGTCGCGGGAGTGATCATCCTCGACCCGCCGTGCATCATGCACATGGCCCGCGGCGGGACCGACTCGTGGGGCAAGGTTCATCGCAACGACCGCCCGCAGCACGTCGTCCAGTTCCGGGCTGCTCTCAACTTTGACGGGTGGCAACCGCCTCTCCTGTTGCTTACGGAAAGGCCGGCGAAATCGGTCAGTACCGAGAATGTCGCCCGAGCGTTTTGCCTGAATTGTTTCCATTTCATCGACGGTGAGATGTTCGCTTGTTGGGATGAACCCATCGAACAAGGATAAAGTTGAGGGCAAAGGAGGAAGCAGTTCGGAGGCCAAATGCGGACGCAGACCAGGAAAAGAGGACATCGTATATTAGGGACGAGAAAAGATGAAAAAAGGTGTCAGGAACCTTTTCTGCTGCTGAAAACGGCCCAGATACCGGTGACCCACTCCGCTACCCCATCGCAGTGCAAATGGCCTGGAAGACCCCATCGGGAGGACAGCCTCCCTCTTTCCAGGTGACCCGCGACTGCGACCACCGCCAGCGCTCTTGGGTTGCCGACCCGATCATCCGCACCGCCCCGCCTTCAGCCCACGTCACCTCCCGCTGACCGGGGGACAGGGACTCCGGATTGGCCGTCGCCCCGCGGTACATCCTCCTGTGCAAGACGGCCTGGTTTTCCAGGTCGATCACGACCACGCGGCACAAGCCCGCTGGGCCGATCCCTGGACGCAACTGGATCCCACCACACCTCCCAGAGTTCAATTCCCGCCTGCTCCTCGTCGGGCGATAGGTATTGCCGACTGCGCAAGCGGCCACCAGACCGGCCTCACCCGACCGCGAACCCCGTGAAATGCCGCAACTCGCGCGGGTGCCACGCGAGGACGATCTCGCTCTGCGGAATCCCCGCTTCGATCAGGGCGTCCGCCGCGGGGCGGTTGGTTGCATCATGCTGCACCCAAACTTTGCCGTCGAGAATGTCGATGTGGATGACCGTGAAGTGGACGCGCTCGCTACGGTCCCAGCCTACGTCAAGCACCGCATAGTGGTCGCGAACTGGATCGACGACCAGCTCGGAATCAATCTCGCCGTTGGCCGGCTTGTAGCCGGCGTACTGTGCCACGACTTCTCGGACAATCCTGCGGTAGCGCTCTAACTGATCCATTTGATGATCCTCTGGCGTTCGCGCAACCCGGGTGCGCGAACGCGAAGCCGCAAGCCCCCTCACCACTTCTTGTACGGCAAGAACTTCCCGCTCATCGTCACCACCACCCGGTCTCCCTTCGGGTCTTCCTTCCGCTGCACGTCCAGGTCAAAGTCGATGGCGCTCATGATGCCGTCGCCGAACATCTCGTGGATGATCGCCTTCAGCGTCGTGCCGTAGACCTGCGTGATCTCGTGGAAGCGGTAGATGAGCGGATCGACCGGCACGGTCTGGCCGACGGAGCCCTTGGTGGGGATCTCCTGTAGGGCGGCGGCCACGTCCGGACCCAGGCCGAGCAGTGCCGCCGCCTTGCCGGCCTCCTCCGCGGACATGGTCGATTGGCCGAGCAGGGCCGACGCGGTCCAGACCTTGTGGCGGCCCACAGCCTTCGCGATCGCCTCGAAAGTCAGTCCCTTTTGTCGCTTGGCGTCGAGAATCCGAGCGGTGGCCTCGTCACGGGTCATGGGGGGTCTCCTCCAATGGATGAGGCGGGAGAGGTCGGGCTTTCTTAGCCTCAGCGCACGGATTGGCCACACGCTCGCCTGGGGTGGCACGCTCTGAGGTACTCCGAAGGGCGTGCTGCACGGACTGCACGCCCTTCGGAGTACCTCAGAGCGTGCCACCGCCATCACCAGAAAACGGCGCCCCTCGTTGTGGCACGGTCTCCTGACCGTGCCACTTCGGCTGACCGAAGGTCTCCACGCATCTATCGCGGATTCCGGGAGACCTTCGGTCAGGCCAGGTGGCACGGTCAGGAGACCGTGCCACAACGGGAGGCAAGCTCTGAGGTACTCCGAAGGGCGTGCTGCACGGACTGCACGCCCTTCGGAGTACCTCAGAGCGTGCCACCGCCTTCACCAGAAAACGGCGCCATCCGCCGTTCCGTTGTGGACACGGCGCCGCCGGGTGGTATCTTGGCAGGCTGCGAGGGGGCAGTGCCGTCCCCTCGAGGGAAACACCGCCAACGATCTTGCAACAAGGAGCGAACGATGACACCCCTGAATCGCCGCGAGTTTCTGCGGCCCGCCGGCGCCTGGCCGTGCCGGCCCTGCTGGCGTCCGCCCTGCCGGTGCTCGGCCGTGAGGAGAAGGCCGACCAGCCGAAGAAGGGCCCCACCAAGGCCATCGCCGTCATGACCCCCACCAAGGGGAGCGAAGTGAAGGGCATCGTCACCTTCACCCAGGACGGCGATGCCATCCACATCACCGGCAAGATCACCGGGCTGAGCCCCGGCGATCACGGCTTCCACGTCCACGAGTTCGGCAACATCAGTTCGCCCGAGGGCCTGGCGACTGGCGGCCATTTCGACACCGACAAGCATATGCACGGCGCCGAGGACGCGGCCGAGCGGCACACCGGCGACCTGGGCAACATCAAGGCCGGCGACGACGGCGTCGCCACCATCGACAAGATGGACAAGGTGATCGCACTGTCGGGGCCG
The DNA here is from genome assembly GCA_963827935.1 of uncultured Planctomycetota bacterium. Lineage (GTDB taxonomy): Bacteria > Planctomycetota > Planctomycetia > Gemmatales > Gemmataceae > DATFNV01. Next base: position 734,752 of record CAWHCN010000017.1, read on the forward strand.
AACTCGATCCTCGGCCGGGGACTGATCGTCCATGCCAAGGCGGATGACTACGGGCAGCCGACGGGCAACGCCGGCGGCCGCGCCGCCCAGGGGGTAATCGGCATCGCCAACCCCAAGCCGCCGGTGGCCAAGCCGAAGTAACCAGGGCGAGCGGCGCGGCGTTAGCCCGCCGGTGTGCACGAACACCGGCGGGCTAACGCCGCGCCGCTCGCCATTTTCGATTTTCTTGTCTATGTCCATCATTCGCTACGATGCCATCGTCCTGGGCGTGGGCGGCATGGGGTCGGCGGCGCTGTTCGAGCTGGCGCGGCGCGGCCGCCGCGTCCTGGGGCTGGAACAGTTTACCCCCGGCCACGACCGCGGCTCCTCGCACGGGCAGACGCGCGTCATCCGCAAGGCCTACTACGAGCATCCCGATTATGTCCCCTTGCTGCGGCGGGCCTACGAGCGCTGGTACGACCTGGAACAGCGCAGCGGCCGGCGGCTGTTTGTCGAGTGCGGGTGCCTGAGCATTGGCCGGGACGACGGGGAGCTGGTCCCGGGCGTTCGCCGGGCCGCCGAGGAACATCGCCTGCCGGTCGAGCCGCTGAGCGCCGCCGATCTGCGCCGCCGCTTTCCCGCGTTTCGTTTCGGCGACGAGATGTCCGGCGTGCTGGAGCGCGATGCCGGCTTCCTGTACGTCGAGGAGTGCGTCCGCGCGCACGCTGACGCGGCCCTTTGGCTCGGCGCCGAGTTGCGCCCAACGATCCGGTCGTTTCCTGGGAGGCGACCGCGGGGGGCGTCATCGTCCGGACGGCCAAGGACACCTACGCGGCGGATCGTCTCATCATCACCGCCGGCGCTGGGCGGGGCGCGTGCTGGCCGATCTCGGGCTGCCGTTGACCGTGCTGCGCAAGGTCCTGCTTTGGTTTGGCACCTCGCAGCCGGCCGCCCTGCGCCGCGATGTCTTCCCGATCTACATGGCCGAGACGCCGAGCGGGTTTTACTACGGCTTTCCGGTGATCGACAACCGGGGCCACAAGGCCGCGCGCCACGACGGCGGCGGCGGCGTCGATTCGCTGACCGTCGAGCGCCAGGTGAACGATGCCGATGCCGCCGACTGTCGCACATTTCTCCGCGCCCATCTGCCGGCGGTGGACGGCGACTGGCAGTCGGGCCAGGTCTGCCTGTACACAGTGACGCCGGACCGTCACTTCATCATCGACCGCCACCCGGAGCATCCGCAAGTCGTCGTAGCGGCGGGCTTTTCGGGTCACGGGTTCAAGCTTGCCCCTGTGGTTGGCGAGGTGCTGGCCGACCTGGCGGAAGCCGGGCGAAGCAACCTGCCCATCACCCGATTCCGCATCGATCGCTTCCTGGCGAGCGGGGGGCGTTAGCTCCCCGGTGATGCACTCACCGGGGGGGCTAACGCCCCCCGCTCGCCATAACAGCAATTCCCTTGATAGGGACAATGAAAAACAATTTTCTCTTTCATCGGGGCTCAACTACCGTGGACCGAGGATGGTCGATCGGAGCGGAGAAACCTTGGGGAGGACACGAACCATGCGAGCGACACTCACACAGGCGGCCGTCCTGGTGACGGCCCTGGTTGCAGCGAGGCCCGCCCAGGCACGCGAGGAATGGTTTCGCGGGCTCGACCTGGAACCGGCGGCGCACGCCGACCTAATCCTCGTCGCCCGCGTCGCCGAGGTCGGCGAGCAGAAGACGGTGCTGGGCGGCAAGGCTGAACGCATCAGCGTGCAGCTGACCTTCAAGCCGCTCAGGACCCTCAAGGGAGTCTTCACGCGCGATCTGCTTCTACTGACGACCGACGACCTGGGCGGCTCCGACAAGCCGACGACACTCGCCAAGGGACAAGTTCGCCTGTTGCTCTTGGGACGTTCCGGGCGGGGTTATGCGAATGTCAACAACCGTGGCAGTATCGATCAGTCGGTGCCTCCCTTCAAGGACGAAAACGATCCGCTTCTGGATACGGTGAAGGTGCTGATTGGCGTGGTGCAGCAGCACGATCGCAGCAAGCGGGTGGCGGCACTTTTGGATGGGCTACGCGAGGCCAAGGGGGCGGCGGCGGTGCCGTTGCTCCTGTCGTTGCAGCGTCGCGCCCTGCTGGCGGCGCAGACCCCGGGAGCCCCGGCAGCCGTCACCCGACACCTGGCCGACGCTTCCGCGGCTGTGCGCGAAGCTGCCGCCGGCACCCTCCGCGCCCTGCTGGCCGACGACTACCTGCAACAAAGGGACCTGCGCGACGGAGCCGTGACGGCCCTGGCGGGGCTGCTGGCCCGCGATGACTTGCCGCTCGGCCTGCGCGTGACCGCCCTGGAAGGGCTGGGGAGCGCGGGCCCGGTGGCGCTGACCAACGCGGACACGGCGGCCGAGCTGAACGTCGGCAAGCCGCGCGACACCTTCGCCGAGCGGGCCGCCGTCCTGTCCGATGTCGGTACTCTGAAGATCGCCGCCCAGCGCAAGGCGGTGGCCGACCTGTTGCAGGCCCTGCCTCTCGACGCCCCCTGGGACATCCAGTGGGCGGCCGGCCTGGCCCTGATCCGCCTGGATCCCGAGGGCGCCCGCAAGGTGTTGACGGCCCGTTTGCGGCGGAAGTTCGCCGCGGGCCTGGGTATCGACGCCGACATTCAGCTCCTGGCCGAGCTACCCCGGGCCGCCGGGGCGGCGGCTCTGCTCGATGTCGTCCAACTCGACCTGCCTCCGGAATCGCGTTCGGCCGTGGCGGCGGCCGCCGTCCGCATCGCCGATCCGCGGCTGGTCCCCGCACTGGCCGGCATGCTCAGCCCCCGCCGGCCCGACCTGCGCGCCCAGGCTCTGGAGGCACTCCGCAAGATCGACACCGATGCCGCCGCCCGCGCCGTCGAGCCGCACCTGAAAGAAGAAGAAAACCTGCACCGCAAGCTGGTTATCGCCGAGTTCCTGGGCAAGCACGGCATTCGCGACGGCTATCCCTATGCGATGGAGCACCTTTCGGAGGGCGGCCTGGTCGAGCAGGCGGTGCGGGCGCTGGCCGCCATCCGCGATCCCCAGGCCCTGCCCGTGCTCCGCGACATCCTCAAGACCAGCAACGACACCACCTGGAACAGCGCGGCCATCCGGCGCTTGGGGCCCTGGGCGAGAAGGAATATGCTCCCCAGTTCCTCGACATTGTGCAGGACCTCAAGAACCCGCTGGCACCGGCCGCGCTGATTGCCCTGGGCGATCTGGGTGAGGTGAAGGCGCTGCCCAAGGTCCGCGCGGGACTGTCGTCGCGGAATGAGCACGTCGCTTACGCCGCGGCCCGGGCCGCCGGCAAGCTCCTGGCCCGGCCCGGCGTGAAAGCCAAGGAGCTGCGCGACCAGCTGGCGGCCCTGTTTGCCGACCCCGATGCCGGCGAAGGCCTGCGCCTGGCGTCGCTGGAGACACTGGTCACGGTCAACGATCCGCGGCTGGACCCGGCCCTGCGCACCGCGGTCCAGCAAGCCGGGCTGGAAGGCACCTCCCTGATGGCCCGGACTCAGCAATTGCTGGCGGAGCGGAAGGTGAAGTTGTAAGGCGAACGGCAGGAGATAATCTCCCCTCGCCCCGGTGCTCCGACCGAGTATGGGGGACTGGGGCAACGATCCCTCGCCCTGCGGCGAAGGGGCCCGTCGTAGCGCTCCCGCACACATCGGACTTCAGTTCAACCTGGCGATTTTTGCTGAATTGCGAAGGCACATGTCGTTATTTACCAATGGCTTGCGGTGTCCGCGCCAGGTTGAACTGAATTCCCGGTCACTTCAGTTCAACCTGGCAGCGCGTGCGGTGCCGGCGGGCGGTCGGAGATGCGCTGCCGAGGGCTACTATCTCCTGCCGGTCGCCTAAGCCCTGGCGGAGTTGACAGCCGTCACGCCGCCAGATAGCCATGAATCCTGCCTCCCTCTTCGCGAGACAGGGACCGTAAACTTCATGGCGCAACATCCCGATGTCCTGATCCTGGGCGGCGGCGTCATCGGCCTCACCGTCGCCTATCACCTGGCCCGCGAAGCGGTGGCCGTGCAGGTCGTGGACCGGGGCGACTTTGGCCAGGAGGCGACCTGGGCCGGTGCCGGCATCATCCCGCCCGGCAATGCCGTCTGCGCCCGCACGCCTTTCGACCGTCTCCGGGCCCTCAGCTCGGAGGCGTTCCCCGCACTCTCGCAGGAGTTGCGTGAGCGCACCGGCATCGACAATGGCTATCAGCGCTGTGGCGGTCTGGAGCTAATTGACGCAGCAGACGATCCCGACGATCAGGAATGGCGCGGTGCCGGCATCCGCTGCGAGAAGCTGACCGAGCCTGACCTGCTCCGCCTGGAGCCGCGGCTGGCCCAGGGCTTTGCGCACGCCTACCACCTTCCCGACACGGCCCAGTTGCGCAATCCGCGGCACACCAGGGCGCTGGTCGCTGGCTGTGCGGGCCTGGGGGTCGATCTACGGCCGGCCTGTCCGGTGCTGGGGTTCGAGCGTGATGGCAGCCGCCTTCGCGCCGTCCAGACGGCCACCGGTCGCCTGACCGCGGGCCGCTACCTGGTCGCCTCCGGGGCCTGGAGCGACCTGCTGCTGGCCGAGGCCGGCTGCCGGCTGGGGATCCGCCCGGTACGGGGCCAGATCGCGCTGCTCAACTCCGGCGTGCCGCTTTTTCGGCGGATCATCATGCATGGCAAGCGTTACCTGGTGCCGCGCCCCGATGGCCGGGTGCTGGCCGGCGCCACGGAAGAGGACGCCGGTTTCGACAAACGCACCACCGCCGCCGCCCTCCGCGATCTTCTCGAATTCGCGATCTCCCTTGTGCCCGATCTCGCCGTCGCTCCCCTGGAGCGGAGCTGGGCCGGCCTGCGCCCGGGCAGCCCGGATGGCTTGCCGTTCCTTGGCCCGGTGCCCGGGTTCGAGAATCTATTCGTCGCCGCCGGCCATTTCCGTGCCGGCATCCAGCTCTCGCCGGGGACAGGAACGGTGATGACCGAGCTGTTGCTCGGACGGCCGACGACAATCCCCTTGGAGCCGTTCCGGCTCGACCGATAAGAGACGGCCCTTCGCCTGCTGCACCCTGAGAGGGGGACAAGGGAAGCAGGCGCTAGGCCGCATTTCTCCTTGCCGCACTCTGTGCTAACATGCATCCATCAGCCGGTCCCACCCGGCGAACGATCCCCAGTCTCCAGGCCGACTCTTGATGGATGCCTACGGCAGCCGAGCCCTGACCATACAGCTTGCCGATGACCTCGGCTGGCTCGAGCAGCATTGCCGGCAACAGCCCGGTCAGGCGGTCCACACCGGACAACTCCGTCTTGCCGCGGCCCTGGCGCGGAACTGCGTCGGTCCGTTCCTCGACGACCAGCCGCCCACGCCCATCCACGTGGTCGTGGTCGGCGGGGCCGGGGCGGGCAAGAGCACGGTCGCCAACATGCTCAGCGGGGCGGCGGCGGCCGAGGCCAATCCTCAGGCCGGCTTCACCCGCCACCCCATCGCCTACACCAGTGTCAACGGTCCGCTTTCCTGGTCCGGCCACGCCGGGTTTTTGGGCAACCTGCAACTGCTGCCGCAGCCGGGACCCGCCAGCATCGACGCGGATGTGTACCAGGTCCGCCGCGTCTCCGCCGACGGCGCCGCTGGGCTGCCGCGCGATTTCGTCATCTGGGATTGCCCGGACATGACAACCTGGGCCGCCACCGGCTACGTGCCGCGCCTGCTGGAAGCCTCCGGCCTGGCCGACGTGCTGGTTTATGTCGCTTCCGACGAGCGCTACAATGACGCCGTACCGACGCAGTTCCTGGACCTGCTGTTGCAGACCGGCAAGCCGGTCATTGCCGTCTTGATGAAGATGCGCGAGGCCGACGCCCCGGCCCTGCTCGAGCATTTCAAGAAAGAGGTGCTCGGCAAGCTGCACGGCCGGGTCATCGCCGTGCTGGCGGTGCCGTTCCTGTCGAAAGCCGAGCTGGCGGACCCGGCGCGGATGGCGGCGCGCTTCCGCATCCCGTTGCTCAACCAAGTCGCGGTGCTCGGCCGGCCCGCGGCCACCGCGCGTCTCCGGAGTGTGCAGGGGGCCTCGCACTATCTGAGTGGCATGGAAGCGCACCTGCTTGCCGTCGCCCAGAACGACCTGGCGGCCCTGAAGGAGTGGCGCGACGTGGTCCAGGCCGGCCGCGTCGAGTTCGACCTACGCTACCGCCGCGAGTACCTGACCGGGTCGAAATTCCAGCACTTCGACGAGGCGCTGGTGCGGATGATCGATCTGCTGGACCTGCCCGGGGTGGGGAAGGTCGTCAGCAGTGCGCTGTGGGTGGTGCGGACACCTTACCGGCTGGTGAAGGGGTTGCTGGTCAAGGCGCTGGCCCGGCCGGAAGCACCGCCGCTCCCCGAAAAACCGATCCTGGAGCAGGCCCTGGCCGGCTGGCTCGATTTGCTCCGCAAGGAGGCGGCACGGCACGGCGACGGACATCCGCTGTGGACTTACGTTGAGAAAGGGTTCGACAGCAAACTGGTGCCGGGGGCCCAGGAACGATTCGAACAGGGGTTCCGCGGCTACCAGCTGGGGTCGGCGAGCGACGTGGACAACACCGCCCGGGCCATCTACGAGGAGTTGGAGCAGCGGCCGGTGCTGCTCAACACGCTGCGTGGCAGCAAACTGGCCCTGGACGTGGCGGCCATCGCCGGCGCGGTGGCCGGCGCCGGCCTGGCCCACTGGCCCCTCGACTTCATTCTGGTGCCGCTGGCCGCCGCCGTCACGCAGCAACTGGTCGAACTGCTCGGCAGCCAGTACGTCGATCATCAGCGCGAGCTGGCCCGCCAGCGGCAGCAGGCCCTGATGGCCCAGCACCTCTCCGGCCCGTTGGAGGAATGGCTCGCCGAATGGCCCGCCACCGGCGGGTCGGACCTGGAGCGTTTGCAACTGGCCCTGCGCCGCCTGCCGGAGTCGATTCGGGAACTGCATGAGGTGGTCAATGCACGACTGAATGTTTAGCCGCGGATCGAAGATCCGCGCGTTCTTCATCGCGCGGATCTTCGATCCGCGGCTAAACGGGATAGCATATGTCCACTGCCGAACCCATCACGACCGAGCCCATCCTTCGCACCCTGGCCCCGGCTCTGCGCGGGCTGGAGCGCTCGCTGCGCGGCTGGCTCGACGCCCGGCACCGGCAGCCGCTCCCCTCGTTGACCCGCGCGGCCTTCGAAGGTCTGGTCACCGATCTGCATCGCCAGGCCGAGGCTCTCGATGTGGAGCGGCCGCTGCTGGTCGTCATGCTCATGGGCGGCACCGGCGTCGGCAAATCGACCCTCCTCAACGCCCTGGCCGGCGGCGGCATCGCGCAGGCTTCCTTCCAGCGCCCCACCACGCGCGATCCCGTCGTCTACTATCACGAGACCGTCCACCCCGACCGCCTCGATCCGGCTCTCCGCCACTGCCGCCTGGTCCCGCACGACCGGCCGGCCCTGGAGCAGAAAGTCATCGTCGATACGCCGGACCTCGACAGCAACGACCTCGCCAACCGCGAGAAGCTCTTACGCCTATTACCCATCGCCGATGTGGTCCTTTACGTCGGCTCGCAGGAAAAATACCACGACAAACTGGGCTGGGAGCTGTTCCGCGAACAGCGGCGGCGGCGGGCCTTTGCCTTCGTCCTCAACAAGTGGGACCGCTGCCAGCACGCCGGCGCTCAGGGACTGCGGCCCGATCAGGACTTGCTACGCGACCTGGAAAGCGAAGGATTCCGCTCGCCCTTGCTTTTCCGCACCTGCGCCCAGCACTGGGTGGACAAGGCCAGCGGCGACGGCGCGGCCGACGTGCCGGAGGACGAGCAGTTCCTCGACCTGGTCCACTGGCTGGAAATGGGCCTGACGCGGATGGAAATTGACGCCATCAAGGCTCGCGGCGTCAGCCAGACGCTGCACCACCTGCAACAGGTGTTGGCAGCCGCCTGCCCGCCCGATCTGGCCGAGTCGGCCAGGCAGACGCTGAACACCTGGGATGGGCAGTTCGGCGAAGAGGCCCGGGCCTCGGCGGAGGTGCTCCTCAACACGCTGGAGCCCTACCAGGGCGAAATCGAGCACCATTTCACCGTCGAGGGGCAGCGCCGCTTCCGCGGCCTGATGGCGGTGTACCTGAACCTGTTCACCCGCGCCCGCTATGCCACCAGCACCCTGCGCGACCGCATTCCGTTCCTGCCGCGGTCGGACAAGGCTCATGTGGCCCCGACGACGTGGGACCTGGCCACCTTCACTCGGGCGTGCAGCGACCTGGCGTCTACCCGCCACCTGGACGCTCGCGGCCGGGCCCTGGCCAACCGCCTGTTGGTGGAAGCCGACGCCCAGGGGTTCCCGCTGACGCTCCTTAGTGAGCCGGTGGAGTCGGCGACCAAGGTCGATTGGCGGGCGCGCTATGCCCAGGCGGTTGGCGAGGTCATCCACGAAGTGGAGCAGCAATGGGCGAAACCGACCGGCCTGCGCCGCTGGGTCCAGACCGGGCTGGTCTTCCTGGCCGACTGGCTGCCGCCGCTGGCCTTCCTGGCCGCCTGTATCCGCATCCTCTGGCTGTTCTACGTGGAGAAGGGCATCAAGCTGGAATGGACGGACTTCCTCCTGCCGGTGATCGTGCTGCTGACCGTGCTGGTGGTCTTCCACATCCTGATCACGCTGATCTTGCCGCTGCGCTGGCGGGTGATCCGCTCCGAATTCCGCAGGCGGCTTGAAGAGCGCCTCCAGTCGGCGCTGTCTGCCGTCTACGCCCCTTTACCGGGCGACGTGGCGGAGGCGCTGCGCCAGGAACGAGAACGCGTAGAAGCGCTCCAAAAGGAGACGCAGGAGGTGGCCGATTGGCTCAAGGAGCGCGAGCAGTCGGCGAGTGTGGTGGGGTTGTATGGGATGTAGCTCAGGGAGGAGGCGCGGCAGCATCGGGAGCTGGACCCGGCTCTGGCGCCCCGGCTGATGGGGGCGCGGTCGCCTGTGGTGCTCCTGCTCCTCCGTGATACCCCGGCGCCGCCGGCAAGCGGCCCGGACAGACCAGGTCCATCACGTCGGCCACGGGGGCCGAGTTGCATCCGGCGAACAACAGACAGACCGCCGCCACCCGCTTCATGGCCCGATCCTCCGGGCGCGGCTATAACAGCGGTGGAGGGGGCGACCAAGATCAATTCCGCGGCGGGAGCATCACCGGGCCGAAAGCCCCTCCCCGACCTCGTCCATCAGCGCCTCCAGCACCAGTACGAGTTCGCACGCCGGTCGTTCTGCAAGTCGGCTTGCAAGCAGCGTTCCAGGAGCGACAGAGTCTTGTCCACGCCCACCCGCCGGGCCAAAGTCTCCAGAATGCGCAGCTCATCCGGCTCGGCCAGGCGGGGCGTACCCCCCAGTTGCACGCGCAGCACATCGTCGAAGAACTCGAGGAGCAGACGGAGCACCAGGCTCGCCCGCCGCCGATGGGCCAACGTCTCTTTGCCCGCCTCCTCCACGAACTGACTCCACGCCTTGGCCAGGCCGACACTGTCGATCTGTGGCGCCGTCAATTGCCGCAACACGTCGCGGCGAAAATCCCACAGGGCAGGGTCGGCCAGGGCTCGTGCCTGTCCGGGGCTGCCGCCGCTTAGCCGGGCCAGCCGCGGAACCAGGGCCGGATCTTCAACTCCCTGTGCCCGCAACAGATCGGCCACGATGGACTCCGCCAGCGGGGCGAAACGCACCAGCTGGCAGCGCGACAGGATCGTCGGCAGCGCCCGATCGGGGCTGGTCCCGATGAGGATGATGACCGAGCGCGGCGGGGGCTCTTCCAGCGTCTTCAGGAAGGCGTTGGCCGATTCCTCATTCAGGTCGTCGGCATCGTCGAGGATGGCGACCTTGCCCCTGCCGCGCACCGACTTGAGCGTGAAGGCGTGCAGCAGCTCGTGCATCTGTTCGATGGGCCATTCGTGCTTGTCGGGAGGGAGTCCCGCCACGAAGCAGTCCGGGTGCGCGTCGGCAGCGATCTGGAGGCACGCCGGACAGCGGTCGCACGAATCGAACCGTCCTGCCGGCGGATTTTCGCAAAGGAGCGCCTTCGCCAGCTCGACGGCAAACAGGCGCTTGCCGACGCCGGGCGGGCCGGCGAAGTGGTAGGCGTGGGCGAGGCGGCCGCGCTCCACCGCCCGCGCGAAGGCCCGCACCACCGCCTTATGCCCGCGTACCTTCTCCCAGGACACGTGCGACCTCCTCGCGGATGTGCTGCTGGACCACCTCAACCGGCGGGCTGGCATCGACAACGCGAATGCGCTCCGGCCGGTGCCGGGCCTCGGAAAGGAACCCCTCGTGGACACGTTGCTGATAGGCAACCGTTCGACTCTCCATCCGATCGGGCGCACGGTTGCGACGGTGGAGGGCGACTTCGACAGGCAAGTCGAGCACTACAGTCAGGTCCGGTTCCAGCCCGCCCGTCGAGAGCCGGCCGACCTCCCACAACTGTCCCAGGTCGAGGCCGGCTCCGTGGCCCTGGTAGACAACATTGGCGAGCAGAAAACGATCACACACCACGCTGCGGCCGGCGTCAAGTGCCGGGCGGATGACCTCGGCCACCAGCTGGGCCCGGCTGGCCATGAAGAGGAGCGCCTCGCAGGCCGGCGCAATCTCACCGCGATGATGGAGCAGGATTTCGCGGAGGGCGCTGCCCACGGGGGTGCCGCCCGGATCGACGCACTCGATCACCTCATGGCCGCGTTCGCGCAGCCAGTCGGCGAGCAGCCGGCACTGGGTGGATTTGCCGGTGCCGTCAAGGCCGTCCAGCGAAAGGAAGAGAGCGGGTGTCATGACGGCTCCGGCTCGATCTCCACCAATCCCAGCACCTGCCCCGGTGCCAGCGGTTCGTTCACCTTACTCCGCCTCTCGGCCAGTCGGCCGGTCGCCGGCGATGACACATCAAACGTCGCCCCGCCGACCAGTACTTCCACCAGGCGATCACCCTCGAAGACCAGATCACCGGGATCGGCGAACCAGGCGCTCAGCACCACGGGGGCGGCACCGAGGTCAGGCAGGAGGACGGCGATAGGGGACGTTGGCATGGTGATGGCGGCCAGATCGGATTGATCCGCCGTTTCATCATTTCATAAGTTCCATCAAATGCTGGAGTCCTTCAACGGCAGATTCTCGCTTTGTCCGTGGCAAGGCTTCCAAGGCCTTGGCGAGCCGTGAGAGCCGAGCGGCCTGGTCGGCATCCTCCGGGCTGACGGTGCCCAAACTGCCAAGCTCGGCCAACCGATCCTCGTTGGCCAGGGCTTCACGGGCCCGGTCAAAGGAAAAGTAGAGCCGAAGGAGGCGATCAAGAGAGCGTTGCTGAATTTGGCCTCCGGTCTCCCAGCGTGACAGGGTCGCCTCTGCGATGCCAAGCTGACTAGCGAGTTGTCGCTGGGTCAAGCCGAGGGCTTCGCGGTTCCGACGGATCTGTTCCGGCGTCAGCAAGCGAAGTTGCTGCCGAAGGGCTGCCGTCATTTGCCGGTTCGCCGCGGAATCCAGCACCAGTTCCCCACAACTCTGGCAGCGGGGTGCCTTCAGCTCGGGGACAGTCACTGTGTAGGAGCGTCCATCATATTCAGCTTCCGTCGTGTAGGCGACCACCGCGGGCTGTACGGCCCGCTCGCGGCAGTGCCCACACTTCCACGGCAACGGTTTCGTCGCTGGAAGCGCGGTCATAAAATCCCTACCTGAGGCACCTCTCCATCATCATACGGTGACTGAGGGCTACCGCAATGCAGAGAGCGCAAGCTGCTCACCGGGCGCATGAATCACACCCAGTATTCGCGCAAAGCGCGTTCAATCACCGGGCGCTGAAACTCATACTCGGGATCCGACAAGCGGAGCACGAGGAACTCGCGAACGGCGTTGCGTTGCGCGACACTGAGCTTCTCGAACCGCGACATAGCCCCATGCTCAAAATACGCCAGATGAAAAAGGATATCCGCTTCAGGTGTCTTAAGGGCGCCTTGAAGGTCCGCGATCAGGTAGGCAGGAAGATGAAACCGCATCCCTTCCGCGTCGAAGAACGACAGGCTGCTCGAATAGCGGTCGAGGTCTTCCACGGGGATTGCCGACCAATTGTGTTTCTCGTCTGCGAGACGGTATTTCGCGACCGTCTCGTAATCCGCATAGTCATCGAGACCTTGGCCCTGCCTCAGCCCGACACCATCGCCAAGCCGGACGGCCTGGAATGCCGTCCGGATCAGGTTCAAGACGCGATCCTCTTCCTCGGTCATCGTTCTCACACCACCTCCCCCACCTTCTCCCGATCATCCAGCAGATACGTCGGCCGGCCCTGGTGGTCCGGCAGCGTCGTCACCGGGTCAATCCCCAGGACGTGATACAGCGTGGCCAGCACGTTCTGCGGGGTGTAGGCCCGGCCCTTCGGGTTCTCGCCGCGGGCATCGGTTGTGCCGACGACCTGGCCAGTCGTCAGGCCGCCGCCGGCCAAGAGGGTGAAGCCTGCCTGCGGCCAGTGGTCGCGGCCGCCGGTGGTGCCGCGCTGGGTGCCGACACGCGGCGTCCGACCCATCTCGCCCCACACAACTACGGCCACATCCCTGTCAAGACCCCGATCGTGCAGGTCGGTGACCAGGGCATGAATCGACTGATCCAGTTGCGGCACCACCGTCCGCAGACAGCGGAAAATGTGGTCGTGATGGTCCCAGTCGCCGTTGCACATCGGGCCGATGGTGCGGTTGCGGGCCGTCAGCGTGACCACAGGCACCCCGGCCTCCACCAGCCGGCGGGCCTGGAGGAACTCGGTTCCCTTGCCGTAGCGCTCGCGGATCGGCTCCGGCTCTTTGGTGATGTCGAAGGCGTCGCGGGCCCGGTTGCTGGTGATCATCTGCATCGCCTGGGCGGTGAAGGCGTCCATGCCGGCGATGCTGCCGTGAGCATCGTCCACGTCGCGGCGCAGGGCGTCGAACGACTCGACCAGCCGGCGACGGTCGGCCAGGCGGTCCAGGCTCATGTCGCGGGCCAGCCCCAGGTTGGCGGCCCGTTCGCCCGGGATATAGGCCTCGTGCCCCTTGCCCAGGAAGCCGGGCTGGCCGACGTGATTGGCATCTCCCAGATAGACATAGGGCGGAATGGGCGAGCGAATGCCGGCATCGCTGCGGAGCTTGCTGACGACCGACCCGATCGACGGCCGGTCGCCGCGGACAAAGCCGGTGTACAGCTCCGGCGGCGTGTGACCCTGCTGCTCGAACTTCATGTTGCGGATGATGGCCAGCTTGTCGGCAATCTTCGCCTGGAGAGGCATCAGCTCGCAAATGTCCATGCCGGGCACGTTGGTGCGGATCGGCTTGAATTCGCCGCGGTACTCGACGGGGGCGTCCGGCTTCATGTCATACAGGTCGATGTGGCTAGGTCCGCCATTCAGGTAGACCATGATGATGGCCTTGCCCGGCGAGCCGGCTGCCGGCGCCGCCTGGGCCCGGACGCGGAGGAAGTCCGCCAGCGTCAGTCCGCCCACGCCAAGGGCGCCGACCTTCAGAAAATCGCGGCGGGACAGGCCATCGCACAGCCGCTGCTTCGAGCCGAAGAAAGTCAGCATGGTGGGTTCCAATAATCACCACGAAAAACACGAAAAACACGAAAGAATGCAAATGCAGTATACCGCTAAATGACGATCCGCTCGGACTGCACTTTGGGAAAATGGCCGAAGTTCACGAGGAGGCCGAGGCGGTAGCCGGTGGCTTTCAGGTAGTTGTGAACCTGGGCACGGTGAGCGTCGTCCAGGTCCTTCATGGCCTTGATTTCCAAAATGACCTTGTCGAAGCAGATGAAGTCCGGAACGTATTCCTTCTTCAGCACGTGGTCCTTGTAGCGAAGCTTGAGACCGGCCTGCGAACGGAAGGGGATCCCTTGCAGGTCCAGCTCGATTTCCAGCGCCTCCTGATAGACCTCTTCCAGAAACCCGCAGCCCAGCTCCTTGTAAACCTCAAAGCACGCCCCCATGATGCGGTAACTCTCTTCCTTGTAAGTGATCTCCACGTCTTCCCCCTTTCTTGCCTTTCTTGCCTTTCTTTCGTGTTTTTCGTGTATTTCGTGGTGATTTCTTACTTCTCCCCCGGCTCATACAGCAGTACATCGTCGATCAGTAGCTCCGCCCCCTTCGGCAGCAGGAACTGAATCTCGTCCACCTTGTCCCTGGCCTGCGGCTTGCCGTCCACGAAGTCTACCGTCGTCTCCGCCCAGGCGCCACTCGTCAACTTCTTCAACGATGCGGTGGTTATCGCTTTCCCGCGATCCAGCAGCCGTACCCGCATTGTGTCGGCACCTGTCAGCCGATAGCGGAAAAAGAGCTGCGTCTTCCCCCCCGCCGGCCGTTCGCCGCGCAGGGAGAGTCGAATGGATGGTCCGCCCAGGTCTGGATTGTCCACCGACTTCGCCGCCTTCCAGAAGGAGCCCTGCTTGTCCACGATGTCGAACGTGCCCGGCCACTCCTTACCCTGCTTGCCCGTGTCGAACCAGCCTGTGTAGAGGAATTCCTTCGGAAAGGGCCGCGTCTCGCCCGGCAGGGCGCCGTCGTAGAGCACCATGTCGTCGATCAGGAGATCGGCGCGCGGATCGACGTAGAACTGCACGTCGTCGATGCGTTCGTCGAGGGAGAGCGGGCCGCCGCTGCCGTCGGGACGGTGCGCCGCCGTCATGTCCACTGTGGCCCATTCCCAGCGGTCCTGCGGCAGTTTCGTCAATGAGAGATAGCGGTGGTAGCCCTTCGTCAGACTGTAGATTTGCACGCGGAGCGTGCCGGTGCCGTGCAGCTTGTAGCGAAAGCTAAGGCGCGGATTCTTCCCCATCGGCGGGCCGGGCACCGGATTGAAGATGACCGCGGTATACATCGTCTTCATATCGCCCTGCAGATCGTCGAAGTCCTGTGTCAGCACGGCGCGGCAGGCGCGCTTGCCGCCGCCGGGGGCCACATCCTTCGTCTCCGCCTTGCCGCTCATCCACCAGCGCTTCTCGATGTCCGTCTCGTAGTCCTCGAAGCAGTGGACGCGGTTCGGCAGGCCGGTTCGCGCGATCGCCTCCGAACGGTTGGCCGGTTCCTTCGGCAGGACGGGCACGCCGGCGCCGACCCGTTCGACATACCATTTCAGGAACTCGTCTCGATCGACCGCGGTGGCCACCCGGGCGTTGGCCTTCCCCTTGCCGGCGCGCGTGATGCCCCGGTCATCGACCTCCAGACGGAGATCTTCCATCGTGCAGAACTTCTCCGTGAAGCTGAGGGCCACGGCGACCGGGTCGAAGAGTACGGGCGTTCGCTTGTCCCAGAGCTGGTAGAGCGCCTGAATCTGGAAGGTCAGCGGCGTGCAGGCCGCGAAGAGCTTTTGGCGGCGCGAAGCGTCCAGTTCCACGATAGCCGTGGCGTCCAGCGGTGCCACCACCAGCGGCAGACCGGCCTCAAACACCGCTCGGGCCGCCGGCACATCGCTCTTGATGTTCCACTCCGCCTCGACGGGCGGCTTGCCCGCGTAGCCGACGCGGACCGCGCCGCCCATGAGGACGATCCGCTTGATCCACGGCTTGCAATCGGGATGCTCCTTCAGCAGGCGAGCCACGTTCGTGAGCGGTCCAATTGCGACAATCGTCAGTTGCCCGGGTTGGGCCTTCAGCTTCGCGTACAGGAACTCGACCGCCGATTCCTTCACCGGCTTCGCGGTGCGGTTGAAGATCACCGCGGGATGGCGGCGGTACTGAATCTGCCCCTCGATGGCCGACGCCGGCTGCGGATCGCGGCCCCAGGCCACCGGCACCTGCCGCCGGCCCACCGCCGTCAGGAACCGGCACACCATCCAGGCCCGGTCCTCGGCACTCGCGCCGACCGTGGTCACGCCGACCAGGTCCACCTCGTCGCTGGCCAGGGCCAGACCCAGGGCGAAGGCATCATCGACGTCGCTGCCGATGTCGGTATCGAGGAGAATCGGGACCTTGTCGGCAGCGCAGCCGGAAGCGCCAGCATGGGCAAGGCGGCGAGAATCAGGAACGTGAATCGGTACATGTGAGAAGTCCCGCACTGGTGCATGATGTATCCGGCGCGAGTTTACTTGCCGGCGGTCCGGCCCGCAACCGCCTGCCCGCTTCGCCGCCGCCTCGTATAACAGGACCAACGCCCGCGCTATCCTCCGCAACCTTCAGCACACGAGGGGTCACCATGCCTCGCACCTGGGTCCATCGTTTTGGCTGCGCAGTCCTACTGGCGCTCGCGGGCGCTTTCTTGCTGCCAATCGCCGGCGCCGAGGAGAAGAAGGCCGCGGACAAGGTCAAGCCGATCCGCGCCCTGCTCGTCCTTGGCGGCTGCTGCCACGATTACGAAAAACAGAAGGACATTCTCACCAAGGGCATCTCCGCCCGGGCCCACGTCGAGTTCGTGATCGCCTACGATCCCGACAAGGGGACCAAGCATCTCAATCCCCTCTACCAAAAGCCCGACTGGGCCAAGGGGTTCGATGTCGTTGTCCACGACGAGTGCTGCTCCGATGTGAAGGACCTGGACCTGATCAACCGCATCCTGGAGCCGCACCGCCAGGGATTGCCCGGCGTGGTGCTGCACTGCGGCATGCACTGCTATCGCAGTGCGGGGTTCCCCGACAAAACGACCCCCTGGTTCGAGTTCACCGGCCTGGCCAGCACCCGGCACGACGACCAGTTGCCCATCGCCATCACATTCCTGGACAAGGAGAGCCCGATCACCCGGGGCATGAAGGATTGGACCACGATCAAGGAGGAGCTTTATAACAATTACACCGGCAGTCTCCTTGACACCGCCCGCCCTCTGGCCGCGGCAAGCAGGTGCTCAAGAATGGCAAGGATTACGAGAATGTCTGCGTCTGGACTAATACTTACAACAAGAAGACGCGCGTCTTCGCCACCACGCTGGGCCACAACAACGAAACGGTGCAAGACGCCCGCTACCTCGACCTGGTGACGCGCGGATTGCTCTGGTCGGTCGATAAGCTGGATGAGAAATACCTGAAGGCGCAGGAGAAGTAAGATTGAAGGATTTACATGATCCTCCGCTCGTTTGCGCGGGGAAACCATAGCTGCGAGCCCGCGGCGCCAGCCAAGGGCGACCCGGGTCTCCCTTGGCTGGCGCCGCGGGCTCGCAGAACTGCGTTGGATCGCTTTCGAGTGCTCTAAGCGTGCTTTGCGAGAGGTGTTGCTACACGAGGTCCAGCAGCCGCCTGCTAACCCGCGCGCCGTTACAGTCGGCGCAGGTGCCGCGGATGATGAAGGTGTGCCCGGTGCTCTGGAAGTTGTGCCGCCGGCAGACCTCGCCGATCACGGCTTCGATGCTGGGGTCCTGGAACTCGATCATCTGGCCGCACTTCTCGCAGCGCAGGTGTTCGTGCTGGGGATAGCCGTAGTCGTGCTCGTAGAACATGCGCGGCCCCACTTCCAGGCGGCGCAACAGGCCGGCGTCCACCAGCTTGGTCAGGGTCCGATACACCGTGGCCCGGCTGACGTGGAAGCCGGCCTTCTTCATGGCGTCGATCAGCTGGTCGGCATCGAAGTGGTGGTGTTGCGCGAAGATAAAGCGGACCATGTCGCGTTGCTGATCGGTATAGCGCTGCGGCCGCGGACGATTGGCCAGGTATTCGCGGAACTTGTCCTCCGGACTCAGCGCCGACTTCCACGGCGGGCAGGGGCACGGCCGGTCTCCTTGCGGGGCGTCCGGGGCATTATACCCCCGCCGCCGCCGCCCGCCCATTGCCTTGCTCGAAGGGCTGCAAGAGGATCATCCCGGATGAGAAAGAACGATTAGGATTAGTTGGACAGCGCCACTTTTTATTCTGGGTAAGATGGCCACACGAAAACCAAGGACTTACGGCGATTTACTTTGCCCAGCTTGACTTCGGCCTTGCCCAGTGTGAAAAGTGGCGCTGTCCAATTAGGATTAGGAGTATGAGTAGGATTAGGAGGAGAAGGACGCGAACTGGCGGCCCCCACCGTTCTTCTTCCTAATCCTACTCCTAATCCTGCTCCTGCTCCTGCTCCTGCTGAGGCTATCGGAAACCACCGCCATCGCGGACGGTCAGTCCGCATCAAGCCGGCGGAAGAGCTGCTGCATCGCCGCCTCGAAGCGGTCGGGGGTGTCGTAGGTTCCCTGAGCGATCTCTCGGCGGATGCGCTCGACCAGGTCATGACGGATTGGGGCGCTGTCGCTGCCGGCGGGGACGGACCAAAGGTCGAGGTCCCGGGTGATGGGGCCGGGCAGGCAGCTCGGGCCGTGCGGGTGCATAGGAAGTTCTCCCCTGGCGGGTCGAGCCGGCGCGGGAAGGGCCGGCCACGGCACGACAGGCACATATCTTAGACAGTGGGGATCGGCAGATTCAACCCACAAGGTCGCCCAGACAGGAACGTGCGACCGCAAGCGTGACGGGTTACACGGATTCCGCAGGGTCTCGGCAGCCCCCTGCCGGCAGCCTTGTGCCGGCCTCCAGTCGGGCTCAGAACCCCGCTCCCGGGGGAGCTGGGGACTTCCGGGGAGTTGGTGGCCTGTTCACTTGCTCACTCCCGCCGTTCTATTGCTTGTATCGACGCGCGGGCCAGGAAGGTTGAGGCAATTCAGGTGCCGGACACCAGCCGGGGACTCCACAATCGGCGCCGCGGACGCTTTGCGCCACGGCGCGTTCGGCTTCGGGGAGACGGAGGAAACGGAAGATGGCTGGGAGAAGGGACGCGCGCGGGGCCGCGGCGCGAGTTGCGCCGCCGGCCGCATTCTGCTCTTGATTTCATCCGGCGCGGCCGTTCTCGGAGGCGGCGTCCGGACCGGGGACGCCGGGGCAGCGCTTGAACATCCGTAAGGTGTTGCCGCCTTCGCCGCGCGGCTGGCAGCTCAGCTCGTCCATCAGCTTCCGCATCAGGAAGACGCCCCGCCCGCCGACCCGCATCTCCGCCGGGTCCAGGTGCGGGACCGCCGACAGGTCGAAGGGCGCCCCTTCGTCCAGCAGCTGGATTTCCAGCCCGTCGGCCCCCAGCGAGCAGTGAATCTGCAGCTGGGCCTCGGGCTTGTCGTGGTGAGCGTGGCGGATGACGTTGTTGATGGCCTCGTGAGCCGCCAGCACGACGGCGTCGGTGGTGGCGCGATCGAGCCCGCAGACTTCGCACACCGCCTCCAGAAACGCCCGGGCCAGCACCACCTGGCGCAGGTCGCTGGGGAAGGTGAGGGTCCACGGCGCGGACTGGGAGGCCATCGGCTTCGCTCCGGGAGGAGGCGCGGCAGCGGCGCGGGGGTCGCCGTGGACATTTATTATAGAATTCGCCCCGATTCCTCACAAGGCGGAGGACTCCGGCGAGTGGGGGGCGTTAGCCCCCCGGTGACGTTCACCGGGGGGCTAACGCCCCCCGCTCGCCCGAAGGCGTAAGCCAGGCATCGTGGGCCGGCGCGCACCTCGAACCATGCCGCCGCGCCTCCCCCCGGGTGAATTCGGCCCCAAACAGCAGGATCTGGGCCGAGTAATAAACCCACACGAGAACCACGACCAGCGAGCCCGCCGCTCCATAAGCCGAGGCCACGCTGGTCCGCGTCACGTAGATCGCCAGCAGGTACTTGCCGATGGTGAACAGGAGGGCGGTGAGGGCCGCACCGCGCCAGACATCGGCCCAGGGGACGTGTACGTCGGGGACGAACTTGAAGATCAGGGCAAAGAGCAGGCCGACAAAGGCGAACGACACCAGCGCGTTGATGGTCTGCCAGAGCAGCACGCCGCCGGGGAGCGAGGCGGGGGTGATGAAATGGGCCAGGGAGTTCAGCGTGGCCGTGACGACGAGCGATACCAGCAGCAGGAAGCCGCTCGCCAGCACCATGCCGAACGAGAAGACGCGTTCCTTCACGACGTTCCAGATGGGTCGCCCGGGCCGCGGCGTCACCTTCCAGATGGCGTTGAGGTCGGACTGAAGCTCGGCGTAGACGCCGGCGGCACCCAAAAGTGCGACCAACAAGCCGACCAGGGCCGCCCATTTCGAGGTCGAGGGGTTGCTGGCATTCCGAACCACCGCTTCGATGGCGCCGGCCACCTGAGGCCCGACGGTGCTGCGGAGCTGCTCCGCGACTTGGCCGCTCGCCGCCGCGTCGCCGAGGAACAGGCCGGCTACCGATACCGTCAGGATGACGATCGGCGCAATGGCGAACATGCTGTAATACGCCAGCGCCGCCCCCCGGCTGGAGGCGTTGTCGTCAACCCAGTTCGAGGCCGTTTCCTTTAGCAGGTCATAGGCATGGCGGAGCATCGCGTCCCCTCCCCTGCGCAGTCAGCTCATTCCTAACAGGGGCAACCGCCGTACCGAACAGGCCTGGGACGAGAGGGAAGATTACTTCCAGCCGCTTGACAGCGTCATCCGCAGCGGGTCCAATACTTCCTGGGGCTAAAAATCGACTCGAACCGCCGAAGGTAGATCGACTGTCTGCCACCTCGCCCTCGGCCCCGGCCGCCTCTCCCGCCGGGCGTCCCGGAGGATGTCCCGCCATGCCCGCGTGCCTGTCTCGCGCCCGCCTGGTCCCGACCGGCCTTGCCGGCCTGGCCGCTCTCCTCGTATTCATCGGCGGCCTGAGCACCCGGGGACAGGACAGGCCGGCCACGGCGCCAGACGCGTTGCCGAAGGATGTGCTCCCGTTCGGTCCCGCCCTCATGCTGCCGACCGAGCCCGGGCTGGCGAAGAAGTTGCAAGCCGTGCGAGACTATGCGGCGGCCCGGGAATGGGACAACGCTGGCCGGCTCCTCCAGGACCTGCTCGACCGGCCCGAAGACGTTTTCCTCTCGACCAGCCGACCCGGGCCCAAGGGCAAGGAGATCACCTCGTTCCTCAGCGTGCGTGCGGAGGCCAACCGTCTGCTGGCCGGCCTGCCACCGGCGGGGCGAGAGGCCTATGAGACCCTCGCGGGCCGGACGGCTCGGCAGGCGCTGGGCGAGGCCAACGGGGAAGCCGGCCGCCATCGCCCGCATCGCCCAGCGCTACGCTCACACCCGGGCCGGCACCGAGGCCCTCGCCCGTCTGGCGGCTTACCACCTGGACCGCGGGCATTTCGACCTGGCCGCGGGCTATTTCGATCGCCTCCTGCACGGGTCCGAACCAGCGCAGCCGCTGACGCTCTTCCAGGCGACGCTGGCCTTTCGGCGGGCCGGCGATCCGGAGCGAGCGGAACAAGCCTGGAAGCGACTGACCGCTGCCGCCCCCGATGGCCTCACCGTGGGCGATCGGACGATCTCGCTGGCCGATCTCGAGAAGACGCTCAACCGGCCGGCCAGGGTCGAGCCGGCGGCGGATGATTCGTTGGCGGTGTCTCCCTGGCCGCCAGGCACGCTATCCGATGCCACGGCCGAAGCCTGGCTGGCCGACGCGGTGCAACGCAAGGAAGCGTCGGAGCAGCCGGTGTTGCCGGCCAACACCCCCATCGTGGCCGGCGGCCTGGTGGTGGAGCGCACCGACCGTGGGCTCCGCGCCGTCGATCGCCGCACGGGGCTGACCGCCTGGGAGGCGCCGTCCGCGCTGGCCCTGGCTTACCTGCTGCGCGACCCGGCCAGTCACGCCCATGTCGCCTCCTGGATGGAGGCCTATCTGGCCAGCCAGCCGGGCGTGCCGCTGGAAAATACCCTGCTCGGCACGCTCAGCACCGATGGCCGCCGCGTCTATGCCGTGGACGACCTGCCCGTCCCGCCGCGCCCGAGCAATTACGCGGCCTTCCACGCCAACCGGGGGCAGGGGCTGAAGCTCGTCGATGCTCCGGAGCTGACCGAGGCGGTGTTTCGCAATCAACTGCTGGCCCTGGATGCGAGGTCGGGCCAGGTGGTCTGGGAATTCGGCGGCCGGGTTCGCGACTGCGCCATCCTGGGTCCCCCGTTGGCCCTGGGCGGTCAACTGTACGCGGCCATGCAGGTGGGCCACGATCTCCGCCTGGTCTGCCTGGAGCCGTTGACCGGCCGCGTGGCCTGGACGCAGACGCTGGCCACCTTCGCCGCCACCCTGGCACTGGACGGCGGGCGGCGGCTGCACGCGGTGCGTTTGGCCTACGCGGATGGGCTGCTGATTTGTCCCACCCACGCCGGCGGCGTGCTGGCCTTCGACTTGGTAGCCCGCAGCCTGGCCTGGGCGCACGCTTACCGGGTCGAGGCCCCGCCGCCCGATCCGTCCCCGTTCATGGGTCGCGGCCGAGGCCGCCGGTCCCGGGGGGTCTTTGTCACCGAACCGCCCAACCTGACCAGCCACTGGCCGGTGACGGTGCCGTTCATCGCGCACGGCAAGGTCGTCCTCGGCGCCACCGACACGCCAGCCCTGCTCTGCCTCGACCTGCGCACCGGCTCCGCCGCCTGGCAGCGCGAGCGCGGCAGCTCGGACCTGTTCGTGGCCGGCATCGCGGATGATCGGGTTCTGGTCGTGGGCAAGGGGGAGGTGCGGGCGCTGTCGTTGGCGGACGGCAAGCCGCTCTGGCAGTGCGGGACGCCGCTGCCCTGCGGCCGCGGTGCAATCGCCGGCCGCCTCTATGGCCTGCCGGTCCGCAACGCCGCCGGCCAAACCGAGGTGCTGGCCATCGAGCTGGCGAAGGGGACCATCGAGGCGCGGACCGCGCCGCCACGCCGGGCGGTAGTCGAACAGCTGCCCTACCCGGACGGCTTTGTCGCGCCGGTCCCGGATCGGTCCGCGCCGGATCGCCGGACTGGTCCGCCAGACTGGGCAGTGAGCGTCCGGCCCAGCGCGAGTCGGCCACGCAGGCTCTGGAAAGCATCGCCGGCCCCGCCTTGCCCGCCCTGCACCAGCTGCTCGGCAGCCAGGACCCGGAGGTGCGCCGCCGGGCCGCCCTGCTGGTCCGCACCATCGAGACGCGGCTGGACACCGCGGAATTGCTACAAGCGCAGCCGGTCCGCCTGCACTACACCAACACGCCGCTGTCCGAGGCCGCCCTGGACTTCGCCAAGAAGACCGGGGTGACGCTCAAGCTGCCGTCCGATGCCGCCAAAGCAAGCGACCGAAAGATCACCCTCGATACCGGTCCGGTGCCGTTCTGGCAGGCTCTCGACCAGTTCTGTGCGCAGGCCGGCCTGGTCGAGACGGCGCCGCCGGCGTCGCCGACCGCAGGCGGCAACACCACCACGTTCTCGTCGATCGTCGTCGTCGGTGGCGCCGCGGCCCGCACGGCAACCGATATTCTCCGCCGCGACAGTGACGACAAGCCGGTGGAGCTGATCCTGGCTGAGGGCAAGCCCGCCCCTCAACCGACCAGCCTGGCCGGCAAGCTGCGCGTCCGCCTCGCCCCGCCGGATGCGCCGCTCCCGCACCAGAGAAAGGAGGATGGCGATCTCCTCTTCGCGCTCGAAGTCGCGGCGTCCGGCGGCTTGCAGTGGCAGAAGGCGGTTGGACTGCGGGTCGAACGCGCCCTCGACGAAGACGGCCGGGCGCTGCCTCAACTGGCTACTTCCTTCCGGCTCCCCACCCCGGCAGCCGCGGGGCGTGGCAGCGTCTTCGTTAACGGCATGCCGATCAATCCGCCCGGCGAGGAGCTGGAGGGGCCCGCCGCCCGCCTGGTGCCCGTCCGCCTCAGGCCGGCGGCTGAGCGGCCAGTCCGCAAGCTTCGCGAGCTGGCCGGCACCATCGTCGCCCAGGTGCGAACCCCGCGTGAGCCCCAGATCAGCGTCACCGACGTTCTGAAGTCGGCCGGGAAGGTCGTCAAGGGGCGGCATGGCGGCGAGGTCAAAGTCCTGGAGGTGGTTCGAGAGGATGACGGCCTCATCCGCCTCAAGGTGCTGGTCGAAGGGGTCGCCCACGGACTGACCGACATGCCGGCCAACCCCTTCGGCGGCACGGTCATCATCAACGGCCGGCGCCTGGGGGACGAAGACCTCCTGAGTTCGCTGAACTTTGCCCTGCTGGACGACCGCGGGCAGCCGTTCCAGGTGGTCAAGGCAACGAGCACGGGCCTCCGGGCCGGCGCGGCCCATGAGTATGAGCTGGTCTACGAGCCCGCCGCCGGCACCGGGCCGGCCGCGAAGTTCGTCTACGCCGATTGGCGCACCCTGTTCATCGACGTGCCGTTCCGGCTGAAGAATGTGCCGATGCCCTAGCGAGTTTCGTAGCCGTTCATCCCCAAGCGGGTGTTGAACGAAGAGTAGGGGCAGACGCGCAGGAACTGCTCACCATCGCGGCCTTTCGCACAGCTTCACACCGCCCCAGCTCGTGGTGGCGCTCCTGACCGTGCCGATGCTGATGACGTTGGCCGAAGCCTTTTCGCTGCCCACCTGGGACACGCCGCTCATGTTAGGCGACCGGCAGGAGATAGGTGCCCTCGGCAGCGCCTCTCCGACCGCCCGCCGGCAGCGCACGCGAGCTGCCAGGTTGAACTGAAGTGACCGGGACTTCTGTTCAACCTGGCGCGGACACCGCAAGCCATTGGTAAATAACGACATGCGCCTTCGTAATTCAGCAAAAATCGCCAGGTTGAACTGAAGTCCGATGTGTGCGGGAGCGCTACGACGGGCCCCTTCGCCGCAGGGCGAGGGATCGTCGCCCCAGCCCCCCCGTACTCGGTCGGAGCACCAGGCCGACGGGAGCTTATCTCCTGCCGTTCGCCTTATGCCCCTGGGTTCCCCCGGGTTCCGCTCCGCCGCTCCGCGGCTGTGCTCCACCCGGGGCTACAGTCCGCCGCCCGCTCCGCGGGCTACCCGGAACCCAGTTCACGCGCCTGCAACAACGGAAAAGAACCCTCCGATTCCCCGATTCTGGTTGACGTTGCGCATGTCGCAGGCGTGCCCTGGTTTCCGCCCCCCAATGGCGCTGACGTGACCCCGGCGGGGGGAGACCTGCGGGGGACCTGGACCAGGGCCGGATTTCGGAGCGAGGGCCAGGTCGCCCCAATTGCACGGCCGCCTATCCAGGATCGTTGCTGGCCCCCACGCGCCAGCCCGCATATCCCTCTTCGCCGTCACGCCTTGCCATCCACACTCTCACCACTGGCCCATCCGCGGCCGGAAGGGACCGCAATTTGCCCAAACTTGCTACAATAAGAGTTGTTTCCCGCCCGCCCCGCCGCATGGATCGCGCCCTGCCCTCTCCGGCACGACTCAAGGACGATTACTGACGGCACCGAACTGCCCAGGCCGCCCTGGCGTCCTGCGAGGCTCCGCATGAAGAAGCTGCTGTTCGCGCTGGTGCTGGTCATGCTGGGCCTGGCGGCCGCCGCGTGGTGGTTGAATCCGTCGCGGCGCGAGGCGGCCGAACCGTCGTTTTCCGTCGTCCCCGTCGAATACGGCTCGCTGGTGGAGAGCGTCAGCGCCACCGGTGCGCTCCAGCCGCAGGAGGTGTTCCCGGTCGGCACGCAGCTGGCGGGGAAGGTGGTCGAGGTGGCGGCCGACTTCAACCAGACCGTCAGCGAAGGCGACGTATTGCTGCGCCTTGACGATTGGGCTGCCGTGCAGAAGCAGCGGCAGGCGGAAACGGCTCTGCAACTGGCGCGGGCCTCGGTCCAGCAGGCCAAGGCTCAGTTGCAAGGGGCGGACAAGGGGGTGGAGCGGCTCAGCGCCTTGCCCAAGGATGTCAGCATGCGGAAGGAGCTGGATGCGGCCGAGGCTCAGCTCAAGGCCGCGCGGGCCACCGTGGACATGGCCGAGGCCCGGGTGCGCGAGGCCGAAAATGCCCGCAACCTGGCCGACCTGGGCGCCCGGCTGACCGTGGTGCGCGTCCCCGTGCCGGCCCGCCCGAAAGGCTCCGCCGACGTGGTTCCCGGCCTGGGCGCGCTGGCCCCCGAGGGGACGCCCCCGCCGGCCGTGCGGCGCAAGTTCATCGTCCTGGAACGGCGCGTCGAACTGAACCAGCAGGTGGGTCCGCCTGCCTCGGCCCAGCTCTTCCTGCTGGGCGGCGACCTGGCCCAGATGCGGGTGATCGCCCAGGTGGCCGAGGGGGACATCGGGCGGGTGCGGCGCGGCCAGCGGGCCAATTTCACCGTCTCCGCCTACGGCGACGAGGCGATCTTCACCGGCAAGGTGGCGGACATGCGCCTCCTGCCCACCAGCGACCGCGGTGCCATCTTCTACCGTGTCGTCGTCGATGTCGCCAACCGGAAGGACGCGGCGTCCGGCGACTGGCAGTTGCGGCCGGGGATGACAGCGTCGGTTGACGTTGTGGTGCGCCGGCACGACCAGGTCTGGAAGGTGCCGCTGTCGGCCGTCAATTTCCATATGCCCGACGAGTATCAAACCGAGCCGGCCCGCGCCAAGCTGGCCCGGCGCGCCACGCTGACCGATGCCGACCAGTGGAAGGTGGTTTGGCTGCTGGACGGCTCGCGCAAGCCGTGGCCGGTGTTCGTTCGCCTGGGCGGCGGTGGAGCCGGCATCCAGGATGGGCAGTACGACGAGGTGTTGCAGTGGGACCCCGAGCTGGCCGCGGCCCCCGATGCCAAGGATGCCGCCACCTGGCCGCAGCTCATCATCGGGGCGCCGCCGCCGAACCACGGCGGGCTGTTCAAGCTGCCGCCGGTGAAACTGTAGGAGATACCCTGTGCGGCCTGTGGTGGCGCTGGAAAACGTGAGCAAGGTCTACGACACCGGCGAGGTGAAGGTGCCGGCGCTGCGCGGCGTATCGCTGCAGATCTTCCAGGGCCAGTTCGTGGCCATCGTCGGCGCCAGCGGGTCGGGCAAATCGACGCTGATGAACATCATCGGCTGCCTGGACCGGCCCACGGCGGGAACCTATCGCTTCGCCGGCCAGGACATGAGCCGCCTGGATCGGGTGGCCCTGGCCCATGTGCGGAACCGGCAGCTCGGCTTCGTCTTCCAGGGGTTCAACCTGCTCAAGCGGCAGACGGCCGTGGAGAACGTGGAGCTGCCGTTGCTCTACGCCGGCCTTTCCGCCCGGGCCCGCCACAAGCGCGCCCTGGAGGTGCTGACCCTGGTGGGCCTGGCCCACCGCGCCGGCCACACGCCGAACCAGCTTTCCGGCGGCCAGCAGCAGCGCGTGGCCATCGCCCGCGCCCTGGTGAATCGGCCGCAGGTGCTGCTCGCCGACGAGCCGACCGGCAACCTGGACTCGCAAACGGCTGCCGAAGTGCTGTCCGAATTCGACCGCCTGAGCCGCGAAACGGGGCAGACGATTGTCCTGGTGACGCACGACCCCGAGGTGGCCGCCCACGCCGCCCGGGTGGTCACGGTCCGCGATGGACGAATCGCATCCGACAAATCTGAAACGCATCCAAACTCCGAGGCAGAACACGCGCAGGATGCGGATGGGGTTTCGGTCGCTGCGATTCCGGAATACTAACGAATCAACCACAAAGGGCACAAAGGACACAAAGAGAGGCTTGTCTGGCCTATCGTCTTTTCTTTGTGTTCTTTGTGTCCTTTGTGGTTTGTTTTCAGTTTTCGAGAGGTCTGGATGGGTTTCTTTTCCGCCATTCGCGTCGCGCTGGCGGCGCTGCTGACGCACAAGGGACGCTCGGCGCTGACCAGCCTGGGCATCGTCATCGGCATCGGTGCGGTCATCGGCATGGTGGCGGCCGGCGACGGCGCCCGCCTCAAACTCGATGAGCAGCTCGTCAGCGTCGGCAAGGACCTGCTCGTCATCCGCTCCGGCGCCGACACTTCGCAGGGCTCGATTGCCGATTTTGCCCCCTTCCGCAGTGACGATCCTGCCGCCATCCGCAAGCGCCTGGGCGACCGCGTGGTGGGCGTCGCGGAATTGCAGCTCAGCCAGCGTGTGGCCGCCACGCGCACGCACAACTGGCTGACGATGATCATCGGCTGCACGCCCGACATGGTGCCGGTCCGCGAATGGCACCTGACCGACGGCCGCTTCCTGACTGACGCCGACGTCAAGAAGGAGGCCGCCGTTCTGCGTCCTGGGGCAGACCGTCAAGGACGAAGCTCTTTCCCGATGGCCAGGACCCGATCGGCCACAGCGTGCGGGTCGATCAGGTGCAGTTGCGGGTGATCGGCGTGGCCGGCTCCAAGGGACGCTCCCCCATCGGCGCCGACCAGGACGACCAGCTCTTCGTGCCGATCACCACGGTGCAGCACCGCATCGTCGGCCAGGAGCGCGTCACCACCATCCTGACCAAGCCGCGCGACGGGAACCAGACCGATGCGGTGAAGGAAGAGGTCATCCGCGCCCTGCGCGACAACCACCGCGTCAAGGCCGGCAGCGAGGATTTCGATGTCAGCAGCGTCTCGGAGATGGCCGCCATCGCCGTGGTGATGACCACAACCATGCGCGTGCTGATCGCGGTGATCGCCAGCATTTCGCTGCTGGTGGGCGGCATCGGCATCATGAACATCATGCTGGTGTCGGTGACCGAGCGGACGCGCGAGATCGGCATCCGCATGGCCGTCGGTGCCACGCCGGCCGACGTGCTGGTGCAATTCCTGATCGAGGCCGTCGTGCTGGCCCTGCTGGGCGGCCTGATCGGCACGCTCCTGGGCATCGGCGTGGCGGCCATTCTGGCCAACCTGGTCGGCTGGCCGCTGGTGATCGAGCCGTGGGTGGTGCTGGTGGCGTTCGTGGTGTGTGCCGCGGTGGGCGTGTTCTTCGGGTATTATCCCGCGCGGAAGGCGGCGGGGCTCGATCCGATTGAGGCACTGCGGTATGAATAGCGTCTGCGCAGCGCCTCCGAGCCCGAAGCGTTAGCGAGGGTTTCGGCTCAGCCCCTCGCTGACGCTTCGGGCTTCTGACGCGCTGACCTGGACTGCGCAGTCGTCAATAGAATGAACGTTAACGTCAGACGCATCCCCCATTTCCCGTGGTGCCCCCATGTCCCAGGCCGCCGCGGACCGAAACCTGCTGTTCGGCATCCTGGCGCTGCAGATGGACTTCATCCGCCGCGATGCCCTCATTGCCGCCATGCACGCCTGGGTGCTGGACAAGGCCAAACCGCTGGGGCAAATCCTGCTCGAACAGGGCGCCCTGGCGGCGGCCGATCGCGACTTGCTGGCGGGCTTGGTGCAGCGCCATCTGGAGAAGCACGGCCACGATGCCGAACGCAGCCTGGCGGCCCTGGCGCCGCCCGATGCGGTCCGCGCAGAGCTGCGCCGCATCGCCGACCGCGACCTGGACGCCAGCCTGGCCCAGCTGCCGGCCACCCCCTCGCTGACTCACGATCTGCCGTCCACGACGGCCCCCATCGCCACGGACGGCTCGCGTTTCGAGATTCTGCGGCCGCACGCCAGCGGCGGCCTGGGCGAGGTCTTCGTCGCCCGGGACGGTGAGCTGAACCGCGAGGTGGCGCTGAAGGAAATCCAGGCCCGGCACGCCGACCACCCCGAGAGCCGGGCCCGCTTTGTCCGCGAGGCGGAGATCACCGGCGGCCTGGAGCATCCGGGCATCGTGCCGGTCTACGGCCTGGGCCAGTACGCCGACGGCCGGCCGTACTACGCCATGCGCTTCATCCGCGGCGACAGTCTCAAGCAGGCCATCGAACGCTATCACGACCCGGCGAGCGGGGGGCGTCAGCCCCCCGGTGAGCCGAAAAACCGGGGGACTAACGCCCCCCGCTCGCCGGCGGAACGCAACCTCGAACTGCGCCAACTCCTGAGCCGTTTCATCGCCGTCTGCAACGCGATCGCCTATGCCCACAGCCGCGGCGTGCTGCACCGCGATCTGAAGCCGGGCAACATCATGCTCGGCGAGTTCGGCGAAACGCTGGTGGTCGATTGGGGCCTGGCCAAGTCCCACGCCGCTCCCAAGCTAGAGGATACGGCGACCGGGTCGACCGGCCCGTGGCTGCTGCCCGGGGTCAGCTCCGATTCCGATCTGACGCGCACCGGCCAGGCCCTGGGCACGCCGGCGTACATGAGTCCGGAGCAGGCGGCCGGCCGGCTCGATCAGCTGGGGCCGGCCAGCGACATCTACAGCCTGGGCGCGACGCTCTACCACCTGCTGACCGGCCAGGCGCCGTTCGCGAAGGCGGATGCCGGCGAGATGTTGCACAAGGTGCAAAAGGGCGACTTTCCGCCGCCGCGGGAGGGGAACCGTGAGGTGCCGGCGGCCCTGGAAGCGATCTGCCTGAAGGCGATGGCGCTGCAACCGCTGGAGCGCTATGCGTCGGCGAAGGGGCTGGCTGACGATGTG
The DNA here is from genome assembly GCA_963827935.1 of uncultured Planctomycetota bacterium. Classification (GTDB taxonomy): domain Bacteria; phylum Planctomycetota; class Planctomycetia; order Gemmatales; family Gemmataceae; genus DATFNV01. Next base: position 764,773 of record CAWHCN010000017.1, read on the forward strand.
GAACACTGGCTGGCGGACGAGCCGGTGATGGCCCACGCGGAGCCGTTGGCGGTCCGGCTGGGGCGGTGGGTGGGGCATCACAAGGGGTTGGTGGGGAGCGTTGCGGCCGTCGTCGCGGTCGGGCTGACGGTTGCGATTGCCGGATGGCTGGTGAGGGAGGCGGCGGACCGAGAGAGGACAGAGGTCACCCATCTGCGATTACGCGAACCGGAATTTGCTCGCCTGAAGGTAGGCTTCTACTTTTTCAATGGCGATCCAGCGGCGCCCGAGTCGTTCTGCGACCGCCCCCGTAGTGTTGGACCCGGCGAACGGGTCCAACACCACGTCGCCCTCTTCCGTCAGCAGCTTGATGAAGAACTCCGGCAGGGCGGCGGGAAGCGCGCGGGATGGATCTGTATCCCCGCGTCTTTGCATCTCTGAGTATAAAGGTCGTTGGCAGCATTGTTCCCGAACTTGAGTAGGTCTGCCGGCGCATCTTCCTCGATGACGTTCGGCGAGATCGATCCGCCCGGCGCGAGCTTGCCAAAACTGGGCTTGATGTTGTGACCGGATGGCCGGGTCGTACGGCGCACGCCTTTCTGGTTGAGGCGCTCCATGTCTTTGCTGTAGGGCCTGAGCACCGCTCGGTTGTCGGCTTTCGGCCAGGGGCTCTTGGCGAGCCACCAAACGTATTCCACGGCATCCTTGATCCGTATGCGCCGCACCGTAACCCACTCGGCCGGCATCGGCATCTTGGCAGGGTTGAACCAGAAGCACTCTTGCACAGGTGGAAACCGACTTGCTCCACCAGCGCGAGCAAAAGCTTGAAATGGTACAATGAACGGGTGGGAAGGCCCTTGTTGTAGCTCCCGCCGATGTTAAGCACGAAGCTGCCGTCGCGGGGCAGGACGCGGAAAATCTCCGCCGCGAAAGGAAGGAACCACGCCAGGTAGTCCTGCTTCTCCGCGTTGCCGTATTCCTTCTTGAAGTGCAAGGCATACGGCGGAGAGGTCACCACAACGTTGATCGAGGCATCTGGGACCACCTTGAGAACGGGGAGGGCATCCGACCAGTAGGCATCACCCAGCGGCGTGTTGTAGTAAGGGCTGAATCCGGCGATAGTCGGCTTGGGCCTCGCGGCACCGTCGAACGGGAGCAAGGGCTGTTGGGCCGTCAATCGATGAGGTCTGACCAAGGCCGTCCTCTTCGGTTAGAACCCTTAACCGGCGCGGACCAAGAACACCATACCAGAAGCCATGATACGACAATAGGTTAACATTGTCAACCAATTTCCCCCCGGAGCACATTTCGCCGTCTGAGTGGATCTCCCAGGCGGAGGCGGCGCAACTCCGGGGCGTGTCGCGCCAGGCGATCTCAAAGCTCGTGCGCAAGGGGCGTCTGAAGAGCATCGTTGTCGGCGGGCACACCCTTGTGAGCCGGGGCGACGTTCTCTCCTTCCTGCCGCGGGCCGCCGGCCGGCCGAAATCGGACTCGGGGACATGAACCAGGTCGAGCAGATCAAGCACCTGTTGAACCATTGCGACCAGGCCGAGCGGGTGGCCGTCTTTCGGCACCTGCGCCAGGAGTTCCCTATTCACCCGCTCGAAGCAGTCCTCCACGCCAAGGCGGAGATCATCTTGGAAGCGATCCAACGGACTGGCGGTCTGACACTGCGGATGATCCGCGGCGTGATCGCGCAGGCGGCATTTGAGGTCGAGGTCGTTGAGCGGTTGGCGGGCTGGTCGATGGTCGCGCTGTTGGGAGACCTTCCGTACGACTTTCTGCTCCGAGATATCCACGGCGACATGCGCGTGCAGGTGAAGCTCCAGCGAAGCAAGCAAGGGCGTCCCATGCGGGCCAACGAGGCCTATCGGTCTTTCCCCGCCGACATGTACGTGGTCGAGACGCAGAAGACGCGAAGGGGGACGGCACGAAAAACTGGCAGGGCAACACGCCCTTATCGGTTTGGCGAATTTGACCTACTTGCCGTTGCCATGTACCCGTCCACGACCCGCTGGGACACGTTCCTCTACACGGTTGCCAACTGGCTGCTCCCCGGCCGAAGCGACGCGGCTGAACTCTTGAAATATCAGCCCGTGGCCACGGCGCCCAACGACGACTGGACCGACAATATCCACACCGCCATCGCATGGCTCCGATCCGGGGCGAGGAAAAGGATTCATGCCGCGCAAGGGGAATGACTTCTCTTCCGGCCGCGTGACAAGCCGTCGACGACGGCCACCCCGCCGACCTAGCGTTTCTGGCCATGACGCAATTCCAGCTTGGCCAGAAAGCCGAAGCCGCCGCCACGCTCGGCCGGCTGCGCGAGGCGATGAAGCAACTGCCGTTCGACCGCGACGCCGAGGAGCTGCTGAAGGAAGCCGAGAGTGTGGTGGAGGCGAAGAAGTGAGCGACGATGGCCTTGTCTGGCGCCGTGGGCTATGTTCCTTGTCCCCGTCTGCTATCATGGGAGACGAGGTGGCCATGTTGTCCCTGATCGAGAATAAGCAGGCGTTCCTAGCGGACCTGTGTCGGCGTTACGGCGTGCAGCGGCTGGACTTGTTTGGTTCGGCCGCCACGGAGGCATTTGATCAGGACCGCAGCGATCTGGACTTCCTCGTTGATTTCCTGCCGCAGCAGGATCTTGGGCCCTGGCTACGCCACTATTTCGCCTTCCGCGCTGAGTTGGCGCGCCTGTTCGGGCATCCCGTCGATCTCGTGATGGCCGGGGCGGTAAAGGACCCGCATTTCCGAAGGGAGCTGGAACGCACCCGCACACCCCTCTATGCAGCCCAAGACGCCTAAGCTCCTGGATGACATCTGCGATGCCGCCGCCTTCGTGCGGGAGGCCACCGACGGCAAGTCGCTGGATACGTACCGCGCCGACCGGTTGCTGCGCCAAGCAATCGAGCGAAACTTCGAGATCATCGGCGAGGCCGTCGGCCGTCTCGCGCGGGCGGAGCCGGATCTCGCCGCCCGCATCAGCGACGCCCCCCAGATTATCGCCTTCCGAAACCTGCTCATCCACGGTTATGACCTCGTTGACGACGCCCAGGTGTGGCAGGTCATCACCCAGGATCTGCCGCGCCTCGAGCAGCAAGTTGACGAACTGCGGCAACAGAGCGAGCCGTAGCCTCTGCTACTTTCCCGTCTTTGGAACACGCCGGCGGCATGGCCGGGCGCTCCATCAATTCATCCGCGGAAGCCGGTAGATGTGGGCCGATCCGGCTGGATGAGGACGAATGATATGAGGGCGCTGGACGCGCGGAGGCGCGTTTTTCCGATTTTTCTCATTCCCTTACGCAGACCCTCACGCTACAATGTTAAACTCGCATTTCCACCGGGGGAACGATCCCCAGGCGTGATGCGAGTGGCCAGCACCGTTTCCCTCCGGGCCAATGGCCCGCAGCTCTCCGCCGTGGCTGCCCTCGGGCAGCGCGGAACTCGTACTCCCGGGAAACTGACGTCGCCTGTCCAGTGCCTCGTGTGACCCCTGGCCACACGGAGGGGAAGTGGTTTCCCTTCCTCTGGCCCGCCTTCAATACACGGAGACGGTCGAGCGGTTCGCCGCCGATCGCCAGGACCCATGCTCGAGAATCTGCGGAACATCGGCATCATCGCTCACGTGGACGCGGGCAAGACCACCACCACGGAGCGCATCCTCTACTTCAGCGGATCCAAGCACAAGGTCGGCGACGTCGACGACGGCAACACCACCACCGACTTTGACCCCCTGGAGCGGCAGAAGGGGATCACCATCAACAGCGCGGCCGTCACCATCGACTGGGGCGACACGCGCATCGCCATCATCGATACCCCCGGCCACGTCGATTTCACGGCGGAAGTGGAGCGCTCGCTCCGCGTCCTCGACGGGGCCGTCGGCGTCTTCTGCGCCGTCGGCGGCGTCGAGGTCCAGTCCGAAACGGTCTGGTACCAGGCCAACAAGCACAACGTGCCGCGCATCGCCTTCGTCAACAAGCTCGACCGCACCGGCTCCGACTTCTTCGGCTGCATCAACCAGATGAGAAAGAAGCTGGGCGTCATCCCGGCCATCTGCACGATCCCGGCCGGCGAGTCGAGCGAGTTCCAGGGCGTTATCGACCTCATCAAGATGAAGTTCGTCCTGAGGGACCCGACCGACAAGACCAACGTCCGCTACAGCCTCGTGGACATCCCCGCGCAGTATCGGGCCCTGGCCGAGGAGTACCGGCACCACCTGCTGGAGGCCGCCTCGCATGCGGACGACCATCTCGTCGAACTGATCCTCGACGGCAAAGAGGCTTCCGAGGAGCTGCTCCTCAAGGCGATCCGTGCCGGCACGCTCGGCGGCAAGTTGACGCCGGTCTACTGCGGGTCGTCGAAGAACTTCCACGGCGTGCAGCTGCTGCTGGACGCCGTCGTCGATTTCCTCCCCTCGCCCCTGGACCGCCCCCCCGTGCAGGGCATCGTCCCGAAGACGAAGGAGAAGGGGGAACGCAGGCCCGATGCCACGGAGCCGTTCTCCTGCCTCGCGTTCAAGACGATCAGCGAGCCGACCGGGGACCTGGTGTTCCTGCGGATTTACTCGGGCGAATTGCACCCCAAGGACGAGGTGCTGAACACATACAACAAGCGGGAGGAGCGGGTGGCCCGCATCTTCCGGATGATGGGCGACCGGCGCGATGTGCTGGAAGTGGCCGGGCCAGGCGAAATCGTCGCCGTCGTCGGCCTGAAGCAGACGCACACCGGCAATACCCTGTGCAGCACGGCGGCGCCGATCACCCTCGAAGAGATCCGCTTCCCCGAGCCGGTGATTTCCCAGGCCATCATCCCCGACCGCTCCACCGACGAGGCCAAGCTGGCCGACGCCCTGGGCAAGCTGGTCCGCGACGACCCGACGCTGAAGGCACGCACCGATCCGGAGACGAATCAGCTCATCATCTCCGGCATGGGCGAATTGCACCTGGAGGTGTCGGTCGAGAAGCTGATGCGCAACCAGGGCGTCAAGGTCACCACCGGCAAGCCGATGGTGGCCTATCGGCAGACGCTGGCCCGGGCCGTCGACATCGAGACGCGCTACATCAAGCAGACCGGCGGCCGCGGCAAGTTCGCCGTCATCCACATGCGCTACCAGCCCTTGACCAAGGATCAGGTCGACGAATGGACCGCCTACCAGGAAGACAACGGCGAGAAACCGGACATCAACAATCTGTATTTCGTCGATGAGATCGTCGGCGGCGTGGTGCCCAAGGAGTACATCCCGTCGGTGGAGCACGGCTTCCGCGACGCAACCGTCAAGGGGGCCAAGTACGGTTTCCAGTGCGTCGATATGCAGTGTACGCTGTACGACGGCAAGTACCACGACGTGGACTCGTCGCAGGACGCCTTCAAGCTGGCGGCCATGGAGTGTACCCGTGATGCCATGCTCAAGGCCGGCATCGTGCTGCTGGAGCCGATCATGAACGTCGTCGTCCACTCGCCGGGGCAGTACATGGGCGACCTGATCGGCGACATCAACAAGCGCCGCGGCGAAATCCTCAACGCCGAGCTGGACAAGGGGCGCTGCATGATCCACGCCTATGTCCCCCTGGCGTCGCTCTTCGGCTACACCAGCGACCTGCGCAGTGCGACGAGCGGCACGGCCTCGTTCAGCATGGAGCCGAGCCACTACTCCGCGGTCAAGGAAGAACTGGCGGACCTGCGGCAAGCGAGCTAGCCCCTCCCCTCCCGTCAGGGAGGGGAGCAAGGTCGTCGTCGCGAGATCATGCCATGCCGCGCCTGCTCTGCTGCCTCGCCCTGGCGTTTGCCGTCCTTCCTGCCCGTGCCAACGACGACGTGGCCGATCTGCTCAAGCAGGTTCGGGCCGTGGGGCCCCAAGGAGCCGGGTCCCCGGCGGCGCGGGCGGCTTGCGATCGCCTGGTGGCCCAGGGTCCCGCCGTGCTCCCCGCCCTGCTGGAGGCGATGGACACGCCCGATACCGTGGCCGCCAACTGGCTGCGCAGCACCTTCGATCGCATTGTGGATGAAGCAACTCGCAAGAACTCCCAATCGCTCGATCCCGAGCCGCTGCTCCGCTTCATCAAGGACCAGAAGCGCCAGGGCCGTGCCCGGCGACTCGCCCTGGACCTGGTCGAAGATCTGCGTCCGGGCACGCGCGGCAAGCTCCTCAAGGGCTGGACCAACGATCCGGAGTTCCGCTACGACGCCATCGACCAGGCCATTGCGGAACTGGATCGCGACAAGTCGCTCCCTGCGGACAAACGCCTGCAGAGCGCTGCGAGACTTGTTTGCAGCCACGCGCGACCTGGTTCAATCAAAGACCGTGGCCGCCAAGCTCAAGGACCTGGGGGCGCCAGTCAGCGTGGCCGATCACCTCGGCTTCCTGCGCGACTGGTATGTCATCGGACCGTTCGATGCCGGCGGCATGAAGGGGTTCAAGAATGTCTACTCGCCGGAACAGAAGATCGATCTGGCGGCGACCTACGCGGGCAAGGAGAAGAAGGTGGCCTGGAAGCGCTACCGCTCTCCCGAGGCGACGGCTGGCCTGCACGTGGCCCTGGTGAACCTGCGCGAACCGCTCGGCGACGCGGAGGACTCCGTTGGCTACGCCTACACGATGCTGGAGGCCAGTGCAGCCCGCGAGGTCGAATTCCGCGGGGCCGCTGACGACAACCTGACCGTCTGGGTCAACGGGCAGCGCGTCTTCGGGTTCGAGGAATACCGCAACGGTGTTCGCTTCGATCGTCACCGCTTCAAAGTCCGGCTGCGCGCGGGGACGAACACGATACTCGTCAAAGTCTGCCAGGCACCTCTCGCTCCGCCGACCCACACCGAACCGAACTGGGAATTCCTGCTGCGGATTTGCGATACGGACGGTAAGGGGTTGCTGTTCAAGGATGGGTTGCCGGAGAAATAAGGTCCTGATGGGCCGCGCGGCTCTGCGAGCCGCGGCTAAACGGGACAATCGAGATCACCAATGGCACACCGCCTGCTCGCGCTGTCAATCCTTTTGCTGTTTTCCGTTGCAACCCCCGCCGAGGATTGGCCTGGCTGGCGTGGCCCACAGCACAACGGCGTCTCCACCGAGAAGGGGCTGCCGGCACGTTGGTCCGCGACGGAAAACGTCCGCTGGAAGGCGAAGTTGCCCGGCGCCGGCGTTAGTGCTCCGATCGTCTGGGGCGAACGTATCTTCCTCACCGCGTCCGACGGCCGGCAGAACGATCGCCTGCACCTGCTCTGCTTCCACCGCGATGACGGCCGCCAACTCTGGCACGCTCGCTTCTTCGGTTCGGCGGTCTCGGAAGGGCAGTTCGCCGCCAGGCGGCATGGCGGTGCCGACGCCGGCCACCGACGGCAAGCACGTCTTCGCCCTGTTCGGCACCGGCGACCTGGTCTGCGTCGATTTCGACGGCCGGCCTGTCTGGGTACGCTCGCTGGCCCAGGAATATGGTCCCTTCCGCAACCGCTGGGGCATGGCCGCCTCGCCGGTCCTTGTCGGCGACCTGCTGGTGGTGCTGGTCGATCACTCGGGTCCGTCGTATCTGCTGGGCGTGGAGGCCGCCACCGGCGCCAACCGCTGGCGGACCGCGCGACGCCTCCGTCAACTGGTCCAGCCCGCTCCCGGTCCAGGTCGGCAAGAAAACGCAGCTCATCACCACCGGGACCTATGGGCTGAAAAGCTATGACGCCGATAACGGAGCCGAATTGTGGCACGCCGACGGTCTGATGCAGATGCAGTGCATCCCAACGCCCGTGGTCGCGGAAGGCCGGCTCCTTGCTGTCGGCGGCCGCGACTTCACCATGCTTTCACTTCGCCTGGAAGAACGCGGCGGCGACCTGGCGAAGACGCACGTCGCCTGGAACCTGCGCAGCGGCGGCGCCAACATCCCATCGCCACTCGTGCTGGACGGACTCTTCTATTACGTCGAGGACAACGGCTTCGCGAATTGCCTGAAGGCGGACACCGGCGAGCGCCTCTGGCGCGAACGCCTGGGCGGCAGCAAGTACTCCGCCTCCCCGGTCGCGGGGGACGGCAAGTTGTATTTCCCGAGCGAGGACGGCAAGGTGACTGTGGTGAAGGCCGGTGCGAAGTTCGAACGCCTGGAACGCGACGACGTGGGCGAACTGATCGTCGCCTCGCCGGCCCTCTCGCAGGGGTGTGTGTTCCTGCGCGGGGACAAGCACTTGTATTGCATCGGGGGGAAATGAGCCGGACGCCGTTACTCCAGTTCATGCACGTCACTCAGCGCACCCCGCGGCACGCATACCGTCAGCACCGTCAAGTTGCCCTGGGCCTTATGCTTCACACCCCGTGGCACATAGACCACCACGCCTGCGTGCAACTCGATTGTCTCATCGTCGAGGATCATCGTCCCCTGTCCTGCGATGACGTAGTAGAACTCATCGGTCCGTGCGTGGTAGTGCAGCTTGGCGTCGTGAATCTCGACGTGGTGCACCTCGCCGGCGGCCTCGTCCTTCTCCTCGATGAGGCAACGAATTTGGCCGCAGGTTTCGGCCCAGGGTTGCACCTCGGCGGGGTCGCGACGCAGGAAGCGGGTGGTTGTGGTCATGGGAACTCCTTGATGTCTCGATAGCGTCGGGAGCAGGCACACGTCGCCATCCTACCCGAAGCCGACGCCGAGGCAACGAAGTTTCTCCTTGCATCCTCGCCAACGTCACCGCAAGATAATCCAGCCTGCCCGTCGTTCGCTCCCACCCCGGCTCCTGAAAGGACCGCGAATGCGACCGAGCAAGATCAAGGCCAAGCTGCGGCGGAATCAACCCGTGCTGCTGACCGCGCTGGTCCTGACCGATGCCTCCCTGTACGAGCTGACCAGCCTGATGGGGTTCGACGGCATCTGGATGGACCTGGAGCACCATCCTCACCACGTCGAGACGGCGACGGCGTTGATCCGGGCGGCCCGCGTGGGTGGGGCTGAGGTCATGGCCCGGCCCGCGAAGGGGGAGTTCATGCGCCTGGGCCGCCTGTTGGAGGCCGGGGCGCAGGGCATCATGTATCCGCGCTGCGACAATGCCGACGAGGCGCGGCAAGTGGTCACCTGGTCCAAGTTCGCTCCGCTCGGCCGCCGTGGACTCGACGGTGCCAACGGCGACAATCCCTACTGTTCCATGCCCATCGATCAGTACGTCCGCGTGGCCAACGAGGAGACGTTCCTGGTCGTGCAGATCGAGGACCCCGGCGCCCTGGCGAATGTCGATGCCATCGCGGCGGTGGAGGGTGTGGACGTGCTATTCTTCGGGCCGGCCGACTTCACCGTCTTTGCCGGCGTCCCAGGGCAGTTCGATCATCCGCGCGTGCAGGAGGCGATCCGCACGATCGCCGAAGCGGCCCGCCGGGCGGGCAAGCACTGGGGCATGCCGATGGGCACGCTGGAACGGGCGCAGCAGCTCATGGAGATGGGCGCACGCTTCCTGTGCCACGGGGCCGACATCATGTTTGTGAAGAACGCCCTGGAAGAGGCCCGACGGCGGTTTGCACCCCTGGGCGTGACGTTCGATGCCCGGATTTGAGGTTTTACGAGAATAGAACACGGATTGGACGGATGAGACGGATTAGCACGGATCAGATCCGTGACAATCCGTCTCATCCGTCCAATCCGTGTTCCATTCTTCGCCGTGCTGCATCCTGAATCTGCCCCGCGATGTCCAGTCCCACCGCCGCGCTCCACGCCGCCAGCAGGCGCCCGGCCATCGCTCCCGGCGTGCCGTCGCCGATGGCGACGCCGTTGATCCTCGTCACCGGCATGATGCAGTAGGGCGTGCTGGTCAGAAACGTCTCGTCGGCATTGAGCGCGTTGTAAACCTGGAAATCGCGCTCCGCGAACGGGAGGCCAAGCTGGCCGCACAGCTCGATGACCATCGCCCGACTGATCCCCGGCAGGGTATTGCGCGTCGTTGGCGATACGACCGTTCCGCGCTCCACAATGAAGAAATTGGCGCCGCCCGTTTCGGTGACGTTGCCTTCCAGATCGAGCAGGAGTGCCGCGGCCTCGGCATCGACGAGCCGCGCCTCCTGATCGGCCAGGTAGAAGTGCATGCGGCTGCGGTACTTCATCTTCGGATCGTAGCACTGCGGCGGCACGTGGCGGATCGACGGCGTCACCAGGTGCTGCCCGGCGAGCATCTTCTTGGCCCACAGCTCGAACGGCAGCGGAAAGGTGTGGACGCATACCGTTGGCGTCGTCCGCGCCGGTCGGCCGGACATCCCCGCGTAAGTCGGATATTCGCCGGCCGTCACGAAGTGGATTAGGCCCAGTTCGCCTGCGTCGTCCAGCAATCGGCCATTGTGCGCGACCAGTTCCTCGGAAATGGACGCGAGTTGCTCCTTCGACAGGCCGATGTCCATCCGCGTGTATTTCAGCGATCGAAACAGGCGGTCGAGATGTTCGCCGAGCCGCCAGAGGCGCTTGCGGAAGGTGCGTGTCTGTTCCGTGACCGTGGCGCCCAGGACGACACCGGCGTCGTAGATGGCGAGGTGGGCGTCGGCTGCGGGGACCGTGCGCCGATTGAGGTAGACCAGAGGTTCGGCCATTGATTTGTCGCTCCGTTTAGCCGCCGCCCTCCGGACGGCGTGTGCTGCCGTAAACCAGGGCGCGCTGCTTTGGCGTCGGGGCAGGGAAGAACAGGCTGCTCGCCAGCCCGGCGACGTAGGTGACCGCGGCGGCTCCAAACGCGATCCACAAAGGCGCGACGGGATAATGAAACAACTGGTTGGAGAAGCCGATGAGACCGCCGGCCACGGCCCCGACCCCCGCTCCGATCAGCGCTCCAGCCCCATTGGCACGGCGCGACAGCACGCCGAGCAGAAAAACGCCCAGCGACGGCCCACCGAAGAGCCCCTGTATGATAAAGATACTGTTGACCAGCGATGCGCCGGTCCGCCCGAGACCCAGGGCCAGCAGCGTCACCAGGACGCCGAATCCGACCGTCAGGGCCCGGGCCAGCACGACACGCCGTCCTTCCGACGAACCGGAGGCCTCGCGCGCCCCGCCGAAATCGACAAGGACGGTCGTGGCCAGGGCGTTGATCCCCGCCGACGCCACGGCCATCGTCGCCCCGAAAATGGCGGCAATCAGTACGCCCGGCAACGGCGTTGGCAACTCGTTGACGACAAAATAGGGCAGAATCTGGTCCGGCCGGCCGAGAGCCGATGCGGGCAAGGGGAAGTTCTTGTAATAAGCGAACAGCACGGTGCCGGTGAGGGCGAAGACCAGCAGCAGCGGCAGCGTCACTGCGAGCTTGAGCCACAGCGCCCGCTGCGAATCGCGCAGCGATGGGGCCGTCAGGTAGCGCTGCACCGATATTTGATCCGTCACCATCTGAATCAGGTTGATGCTGGCGCCACCCAGTAGCGCATTCCAAACGGTCATTCGCTGGGTGGGATCGAAGGAAAGGTTGAGGAAGTGCGTCCTGTTCCCCGCTGAGGCGAGTCGCCAGACGCCGGCCGGGCCGCCCGGAACGGCCGCGATAGCACAGACCAGGACCGCCACGATGCCGCCGCACAGCACCAGGAACTGCAGCGTGTCGGTCCAGATGACCGCCTTCATGCCGCCCAGGGCGGTGTACAGCGTGGCCGCCAACCCGGTGCAGACCACCGCCTGCCACAGCTCCCAGCCCGTGATGGCGGTGATGGCCAGGGCCGGCGCGTAGATCGCCAACCCCAGGTGTCCGCAAATGCGGATGACGTACAGCAGCGAGACCGTCAGGTGAACGCCGCGGTCAAAGCGACGATCGAGATACTCATAGGCGGTATAGAGGTTCAGGTTGCGGAAGAACGGCAGGAACACCAGCGTGGTGATCGGGGTGGCGATGAAGAAGGAGAGGATGACCCAGAAATAGCTCAGGTCGGTGTCGTAGGTCAGCGCCGGCACCCCGAGGTAGGTGATGCCGCTGAACAGCGCCGCCAGCACCGAGACGGCCACGATGACCCAGTGAATGTTCTGATCGGCGAGAAGGTAGGTCTTGAGTCCCTTCTGGCGGCGTGCGAACCAGAGGCCCACGCCGACGAGCAGCAGCATGTAGCCCGCGAAGCAGGCCAGGTCAAACGGGCGGAGGCTCACGCCGTCAGGCATCCACGCCCCCTTCCCGCGCTGCCCGAAGGCATAGCCCACCATCGACCAGCAGGGCCGCCCCGGTGATGTAGTCGGCATCGGCCGAGGCCAGGAAGACGGCCGCCTTGCCGATGTCTTCCGGCAGGCCGAGCCGGCCCCATGGGAGCGTGGGGGCCGCCCTGGTAATCGCGGCACCGCCGAACGTCTCGTGCTCGCCGGGGGTGTCGATCCAGCCGGGGTCGATGAGGTTGACGTTGATGCGGTGCGGCAGCAATTCGGCGGCGATGGTGAGAGCCATCTGCTTCAACCCGCTCTTGGCCGCGTTGTAGGCCACGCTGCGGACATAGGGCACCAGCGAGTGAACGGTGCAGATAAAGATGATTTTGCCCCCTTCGCCGCGCGCGACCATGTGCCGGGCCACCAGCTGGCTCATGTGGAAACCGCCGTACAGGGTCCCTTTCAGCACCTTGTCGAACGTTTCGGGGTCGTAATCGAGGAAATCAGCACGCCGCGAGAAGGCAGGATTGCTGACGAAGACATCGATGGGCCCGAGGGCTTCGACGGCGCGGGCCACCACACTTTCGCAGGAAGGCCGGGCGAAGACGTCCCCCTCGATCAGGAACGCCTGCCGGCCCAGGGCTCGCACCTCGGCAACGACCGCTTCAGCTTCTGGCGTGATCGCGCGATCGTTGATAGCGACCTCCGCACCGGCCCGGGCCAGCTCCAGCGCACAGCCACGGCCGATGCCACGGGCGGCACCGGTGACAAGGGCCTTCTTGCCAAGGAGTTTCATCCGCGTGAGTCCCCCCATTCCCAATGGTGATCGCCTTGCCCCATCGGCGCCGCACCGTGGAGAATAGACGGCTGCCGTGGGCGAAGCAAACGAGAAACGCTCGCTCGCGGTCGCAGGCCACGTCGTTCCCCGCGGCACCGCGATCGGATAGAATCGCTGCCGTCGCCCTTTCGAGATCACCCTGCGAGGAGGCGCCGTGAGCGCACCTGAAGCGAAGGTCCACATTGTTGGCGTCGGCAGTGACGGGCTGGCGGGAGTCACGGCCCGCGCCCGCGACATCCTCACCTCGGCCGAGGTGGTTCTCGGCTCGGAGGCAAGCCTGCACCTCGTCCGTGAGCTGAAGGCCGAGCACATCGCGGTTGGCCCGGACCTCAATGAACAGGTGCGCCTCATCGAGACGCACCTGAGCCGTAAGCGGATCGCCATTGTCGCTGGCGGCGATCCACTGTTCTACGGCATCGCCCGCTACCTGTGCGATCGCCTGGGGCCGGAGCATTTCGAGGTCCTGCCCCACGTCAGCAGCATGCAGATGGCCTTTGCCCGCGTCAAGGAGAGCTGGGACGAGGCCTACCTCACCAACCTGGCGACGCATCCGCTCGAGGAAGTGCTCGATCGCATCCGCATCGCGGAGGTCGTTGGGCTGTTCACGAGCGAGGAGGAAAGCCCGCCCAGGTGGCCCGGCGCTGCTGTCCCGCGGCCTGGATTATTTCCGAGCGTATGTGTGCGAAAACCTCGGCGCGCCGGACGAGCGGGTCACTCAGGGCGAGCTGGCCGATGTGGCCGAGATGGAGTTCGCCCCGCTGAACGTGATGATCCTGAAGCGCAAGCCGGGCCGGCCGGACCAACGGCGGACGCCGAGCCGCTTCCGCCGGTTCGGCAACCCCGACGATGTCTTCGCCCAGAGCCGTCCCAAGAGCGGGCTGATTACCCAGGCTGAGGTGCGGGCCATCGCCCTGGCCCAGCTGGCCATTGGCCACGGCAGCGTGGTGTGGGACATCGGCGCCGGCAGCGGCTCGGTGGCCATCGAGGCGGCGCAGTTAAGCGAACCGGGCATCGTCTTCGCCATCGAGGAGGATGCAGCCGACTATCACCTGATCCTGGCCAATGCGGAGAGCTTCCAGGTGCGGAACGTGAAGGCGGTTCACGGCACGGCGCCGGCCGTCTTTGCCGGGCTGCCGGCCCCCGACGCCATCTTTGTGGGCGGCACCGGTCGGGAAGTGGCCCGCCTGCTCCAGGCGGCTCATGCCGCCCTCCGCCCCGGCGGCCGCATGGTCGTCAACGTCGCCACCCTGGAGGCGCTCAGCACCACTAACGCGGCCCTCAAGGCCCTGGCTCCGACGGTCGAGGTGACCCTGGTCAACGTGGCCCGCGGCGTCGAACAACTGGAGTCGATCCGCTTCGAGGCGGTCAATCCGACGTTTTTGCTGGCGCTTGGCAAGGGGCAAAAGGCGGTTGGCTGAGAACAAGGCATCGTGCAGAAACCCGGTCAGGAGAGATCGCCCGTGACCGCAAAGCGCTACGATCCCGTCCTGAAGGACCTGGTGGAAACCGAACCGGAGTCGTGGCCCGCCCTGTTCGGACACGCGGTTGCGCCAACGACAGTCATCGACGCGGACATCGGAACGGTGACCGGCGCCGCCGACAAAGTCCTGCGCATCTCGGCTGATCCGGCCTACCTTCTCCACCTGGAATTTGTATCGGGGCATGACGCCGCCGCATTGCCGAGCACCCTTCATGTGCGGAACGCCCTCCTGGATGACCGGCACGGTCTGCCGGTGCGCAGCGGCGTGGTGCTCCTACGTCCGGAAGCGGATTCCCCGCAGCTGACGGGCCTCTATGAGAGGCGATTCCCGGGCGAAGAGCCGTATCAGATGTTCCGGTATCAGGTGCTGCGCATCTGGCAAATCCCGCCCGAGACATTCCTGTCAGGCGGGTTGGGCCCCCTGGCCCTCGCTCCGATTAGCGCAGTGACAAAAGGCGAGCTACCGGGCATAATACAGGCGATGGAGCGCCGATTGAGCAGTCGTCAGGCACGAAGGCAATCGCAGGTTGTCTGGGCCGCTGCCTACATATTGTTGGGACTGCGCCATACGCCGGCCCTGGCCGCGCAACTGTTCCGAGGAGTGGTATCCATGCGAGAATCCTCGACCTATCAAGCTATCCTGGAGGAGGGCCGGACGGAAGGCCGGACGGAGGGCCGCTCGGAAGGTCTCGCCGAGGGCCAGCTAGCGGAGGCGCGAAAGGTACTACGATTGCAGGGCGATGAGGCGTTCGGCACACCCGACGGCCCAACCACTGCGGCCATTGAACGCATCAAGGATCTCAGGCGTCTTGAGGCCATGCTCAAACGCGTGCGCACCGCGCGTAACTGGCAGGACCTCCTCGGCGCGCGACGGCCACGTCGATAGCCATCACTCTCGTCACGTGCGGAGGTGTCGCGATCGGTGCGATTCTCCCCCGGAACGCGAGCACCGTCGTCGCGTTTTTACTTAGCCAATCGGGCATCGGCCCAATCGACGTGGCCCGCCACGCCGCCCCGGGCCCCGAAGTCGACCACCAGCGTCAATTCCTTGGCACCTGCGACATCGACCCGTACCTCCAGAGGACCGGTTCGGATCGTCAGTGCGTGGTCGCCGGCCACCGCTCTCGGCTTGCCGTCCACAAGGATGCGAATGCGGGCCGTGCCACCCTTGCCGCTACGGTCGTCGAGGCCCACGCGCGCCTCGAAGCGGCGATAGCGGCCGGCCAGGTCGTAGGTCAGGCGACTGGCGGTGTGGACTCCCAGGCCGCGGTCGAAGGTGCTGCCGCCCAGGCGCAGGTCGCGCCGGTCCACGCTGCCGTCGAGGACATAAGGCCAGGCGGTTCCCAGGTAAGGAGTGTGCTCGAAGCTCCGGGGCTTGAGTTCGGACAGGTAAACCGCCGGGCCGCCCAGGATGTCGAGGGCGATGACCTCTGCGATGGGAAAACTGACGGCCGCCTTGAACAGCGTTACGCCGCTCAGCATCTTGCCGTCGGCACATGTCGCGGAGGCCAGAGCCAGGCGCGTGCCGTCGCGGAGGATCAAGCGGCCCGAGGCGGACTTGGGGACCAGCTTGGCCGTCAGCTCGGTATTGAGAGCGATGAGAGCCACCCGAGCACGCTCCACCGTTAACTCCTTGCCGTTGACATCGAGGCGGACGGCACGGGCGTCGATGCCGGTGACGGTGCCCTCGATGCTGTCGCCGCTGCGCAAACGCACACTATCGCGGCTACGGGATTCGGCGGCCAGCAGCCGGCGCAGGCGGTCCGGATCGGAGCCGTCCGGAGGAGCAAACCAGACAACACTCACGGCCGACAGCGGCAGAGGAAGGGTGTCCGGGCCGCGCCGCAGCTGCAGACGCTCCCCCTCCAGGCGGAGCACGGTGCCGGGCAGGCGGTCGCCGTTGGCGAAGATGACGTGCTCGCCGCCCGGGCCGGCCGGTAGTGCCACGCCATCGCGGCGCAGGCTGACGACCTCGGGGCCGGCAATGCGCGTCTCGCCAATGCGGGCCGACCAGCCGGCTCCCAGTTTGCGCAGGGGTCCGGCCACGGCTTTGCCCGAGCCGGTTTCGAGGGTGAAGGTGGTTCCGGAGTTGGAGTCAGCCGCGAATGCCGGGACAAAGGCAAGCACTAAACAGAGTAATGCGATCCCTTGAGACGCCGCCCGGCGGGCGGCGGGGGGATCGCCGGGCGGGGGGCGGCGACAATCTCCACGCATGGTTCGTTTCACTTCTGCAGAATGGGCAAGTAGTTGTTCGGCACCTGCAGGATGATGCAGGCCATTGCGGTGCCGTAGTGACTACAGAGCATGTCCGGCCAGGAGCCGTCGGTCAGTTGGCTGCGGACCAGTTCGTCGCGGATGGCGGGGAACCAGTCGGCCCAGTACTGCCCGCCGGCGGTCCACATGGCCTGGACGGCATAGTAATGGCCGTAGAAATAGTGCATGTCCATCGGCCCGCCCCGCCGCACCGGACGATGATCGACGAGGTAGCGGAGCGCCATGTCGATGGCCTGCCCGCTGTAGATGCCGGCACTGTACAGGGCCGCCAGGCCCGCCGCCGTGCGCCGAACCCGCCGCCCATGTTGCCGAAGGGGAACCCCACGTTGTTCCGTTGATACATGAACGAGCCGTCCGGATTCTGGGAGGCCTTGACATAATCAATGCAGCGATCCACCACCGATTTGGGGACAAACACGCCGGCGTTGCGGGCCGACCGCAGAGCCATGATCTGGCAGACGGTGACAGAGATGTCGGCATCGCCCGGCATGGGATTGTAGCGCCAGCCGCCCTTCGCGTTTCCGGCCAGCGTTTGCGCGTGGAGCGTGACCTGGACGGCCCGGGCCAACGCCTGGCGAACCTGTTCGCGCAGGGGGCTGTCGGCGACCATGCCGCAGACTTCGCCGAGGAAGAGGGTGCCGAAGCCGTGGCTGTACATCGGCCCCTGCTGTCCGCCGTGCTGCGAGTTGTGCAAGAACCCGGGCGGATGCATGCCCGGGCGGCCGGGCAAGTCGCCTTGCCGCAGGACGAATTGCAGGGCACTTTTGACGCGGTCGCCGTACTTGCCGCGGCCGGGATGGCTGCCGCCCGCCATCATGGCGATGGCCCCCAGGCTGGAGACGGCCACGTTGGCGCCGTAAACACCCGTCCCCCACCAGCCGTCGGCCGCCTGGCGATTGGCCAGGAACTCCAGCCCGCGCTTGATGGCGTCCTCGCATTCACCGGTCATCATGCCACGGGCCTGGCTGCCGTCCGGCATCGCCTCGCGTTCGCCTACGCCGGGAAATGCCAGGGCCGTGCCGGTGGCGCCCAGCATGGCGAGGCTACTTTTCGTCAGAAACTGGCGACGGGTCCACATGGGAAATCCCTCCGTCGTTTAGCCGCGGGTCGGAGACCCGCGGCTAAACCGCGCGTGTCAATCCTTCTTGCGGCTCTTCTCGGCCACAGTGCTGTAGTACTGCTTGATCAGCTCGTTGTACTTGGCCATGAACTGCTCGCGCGAGTAGGCGTTCATCTCCGCGGCGCATCGTTTCGGGCAGGTGGCCCAGAACGTCCTTGTAGACTTCCGCCAGCTTGGTGGCCCCCTCCTGAGACTGACCGCCACCACCGCCCTCGTGGGCGGGGTTCGGGTTCGGCTTGTCCCCCGGTTTTTCGCCCGGCTTGCCGGACTGCGGCTTGTTGCCCTGGCCAGCCTGGGCCACTTGGTTCCCGGGTTTCTGTCCGCCGGGCTTTTTGCCCTGGTTGGCCCTGGCCTGCCGCTGTTGCTGGCCCTTAAGGCCGCGCTTGCGGCTGGCCATGCCGGGCTTCACCTTGCCGCCCGATTGCTGTTTCTTGTCGCCGGACTGCTCTTTCTTGTCCTGGTTCTGTTGATTCTGCTGGTCCTGGTTCTGCTGCTCCTGGTTGTCCCCGCCGCCGCCGTTCTGCATTTTGTTGATCAGCGAGTCGAGGTCCTTGATGATATCGTCCTGCACCTGCTGCGTGGCATCGTTCAGTTCGCGGTTGGCCAGGCGATCCTCCGCGGTGCGCATGTTCTTGCCAACCCGATTGAGCACCTCCGCCTCGTCCATCTCCGGCTCCTCCGGGGCGGCATCGTCCTTGGGATCCTTCTCCTTCGGGTCCTTCACCTTGGGATCCTTCTCCTTGGGATCGATGGGAGGCGGATCGACCGGCTTGACCGGCTCCGGCTTCTCCTTCTCGACGGCTTCCGGCTTGTTCTTCTTCTTGAGACGAATGGGCGGATCGTCGCCGGGCGGATTCTGGGCGATGGCCAGACCGGCGAGGAGGAACACGACGCTGAGCAATCCCACGAGAATATGACGGATCACGGCTTATCACCTCCCCCATCGTCGGGTTCGAGCAATTCCTCAAGCAGATCGGCGACCTCTTCTTGCTGCCGGCGCAGGTCCTGCAGCTCGGATTTCGCCTTGTCGTCCAGCTTGGTCAGGTCCGGGTGCGCCTTGCGGAAGTCCAGGGTGTGCTTGTTGACATCGGCCTGCATTTGCCGGAGCAGCTTCAGTTGGGCCAGGGGCGGAATCTCGCTGCCGTCGCCGCCACCTCCCCCGCCGCCTCCGGGCTGATCGCCGCCGCCGTTGTTGCCGGCGCCGCGCGGGGCGTTCTGTTCTTCCTTCAGCGTTTGCAGGACGTTTTCCAGCCGGCGTAGCGCTTCCTTCTGAAGGCGGGCCGCATCAGCGCCGGCGACCGTCTCGGCCTTATCGGTGTCCTGGAGCGCGGCACTGTGCTCCAGCAAGCGCTGGGCGGCCTGGTCCATCACGTCGGCGGTCTGCTTCAACAGGCGGGCGAAGACCGGGGCGCCATCCAACTTTTTCTGGGCCAGGTCCGCCAGTTCCTTGGACAGGCCCTCCTTCCCCTGGTTGCGGGCTAACGTATTGAGGCTGGCGCGGAGCGGGCGCCAGTTTTCACGCCGTTGCTGGAGCAGCTCTTTCTGAATCCGTTGGCGTTCGGCCATCAGCGCCTCCTGGCGTTCCTTGAGGGCCTTGATCTGGTCGGCGACTTTGGCCAGCTGTTCGCGTTCTAGTTCCTCTTCGACCTGCTCGCGGGCCTTCTGAACCTCCTGCTGGGCCTCCTGCAAGCGGTCGAGCGCTTCCTTGTCTTCTTCCTCGCCGTTGTTGCCGCGATTGAGCTGCTGGGCGGCCTGCTGCATGGCGTCGGCCGCCTTCTGCATGGCCTGCCCGCCGCGCGGGGAGCGCTGCCGGGTCAAGCGCTCGGCCATCTCCCGGGCCTTCTGCTCCAGCTGTTTCTGCTCGCGGGCCAGGCGCTGCAACTCTTGCTCGCGCTTCTTCGGGTCCTCGATCTTCTCGGCTTCCTGGGCCTTTTTTCGCAGCTTTTCCAGGTCGTCTTTCAGTTCCTTCAGTTTCTTTTCCTCTTCGCGGAGGCGCTGGGCGGTGCGGTCCAGCTCGGCCTCGCGGCGATCTTCGAGCTGCTTGACCAGGTCCTGCAACTTCTTGACGCTTTCCTGTTCCTTGCTGGCCGCGTTGCCGGGCTGTTTCTGGTCGAGATTGTCCTGGGCTTCCTTCATGGAGTTGACCACGCCGCTTTTTTGGCCCTGTTCGGCGGCCGCCTTCATCTCTTCCGCCGTCTTCGGATCGCGCTCGGTCCGCTCCTCGGCCACGCGTTTCATCTTGTCCAGCAGGTTTTCCGTCCGCTCGCGCAGCTTCTGCTGTTCGGTCTTCAGACGTTCCAAGGTGGCGTCGAACTCCTGGCGTTCCTCCGGCGTCATCGGCTGGAGCTGCTTGCGCTGCAACTCCTCCGTCTGTTGTTGAAGTCGTTTTTCGTCCTCCAGTACCGCCTTGGCCTCCCCCTTGACCTCCTGCGTGCTGGTGAACGAATCCAGGGTGTTATTCAGCAAATCGTCGAAAGTCTTTTCGACTTCTTCCTGATGCTGCTTGGCATCCTGGAGGAGCTGGCGCGGACCATCGGCCTGTTGGCGCAGCTCGCGGGCCTGGTTGCGGAGGTCGGAAGCCTTGTCGCGGTTGGCCTGGGCTTCCTTCCGCTGGGCGGCCGCCTCCTGTTCGGTCTTCAGACGTTCGGGATCGTCTGGCGGCTTGTCCTTGACAGCCCGTTCCGCCTCGGCGGCGGCCTTTTCGCGCTCCTGGGCCAGGCGTTCGGCGTCCTTGGCTTCCTGTTCCAGGCGCTCGGCTTGTTCCCGGGCAGCGGCGGCCTTCTCCGGGTTGGCGGCGTTGTTGCCGCGGTCGTCCTGCTTGCGCGTTGGTCAGGCGCGGCTCGATCTGCGGCAGCTCGTCCCGGGTCAGGCGGTCCAGCTCTTCCGCCACGCGATCCATGCGCTTTCTCGCTGCCGGAGCGGGGCAGCGGATTGTCGCGCAGTGTCTCGCGGATGCGCTCCACCTCGGCCCGCAGCCCTTCCTGCTTGTCGCCGACGCGGTCGCGCACCTGCTTCTGCATTTCCTCGGCCTGCAAGAGCTGGTCCAGGTCTTCGGGCGACAGCTTGCCGGTCTGCTTCAGGTGCTGCTGCACGTCGTTGACCTTCTTGGTTGCGTCCTGCTGCATCTTCTTGAGGACCACCAGCTCCTGCTGCACCTTGGCCTGGGCCTGGTTGATGACCAGTTCCAAGGCGTTGCGGCTGACGATGCGGATTTCGATCTCGACGCTCCGGCCCGGCTCCTTGTCGGCGGAGACGTCGTCGTAGTCGTCGGCACAAGCCTGGAGGGTCAGCGTGTCGCCGTCTTTGAGGCCCCCCTCGGCCGGATCGAGATGCTTGAACTCCTTGTTGAGCGTCAGCTTGCGGATCACCGGGACCCGTTGCAGCCGATCCTTGACCTGCGGACCCGGGGCGAACAGCGGCAGGCGGCGCGGTGGATCGGTCTTCTTGCAGCGGTACTCCAGCCAGACATTGCGGACGGCATACTGCGGATCCTCGGCCAGGACCTGCAAGTCGAGGGTGGCCTCGGGCAGGACGATCAGGTTGTCGCGCGTCGGCGCCGGCCGTTCCAGGGTGACCGTTGGCGAGGGATCGAGGAAGACGTTCAACTCGAACATGCGGCTGTTGCTCAGGCCGCTCTCGTCGGCGAAGTGCAGCACGTAGTTGCCGCTCATCGGCGGCTGGAAGGTGACGGTCAGCTCGCGGCGGTCGGGCGACAGGGTGGCTGGGACCGTCTCGGTCACGGTCTGCTGGGCGGCAAGCACGGCCAACGCCGCCCAGGGATCGCCGGTCCCCAGCGGCGAGAGCAACAATTCGGTGGCGACCCCGTGCGGCTCAGGACGGAACTCGATCCAGGCGGCCGAAAGGGGCCGGTTGGCGGCGGCCCGCAGCGTTACCATCGTGCCGTTGACCCCATCGACCTTGCCGCTGCCGTCGGGCAGGTCCACCTCGGAAAGCTGCGTGTAGGCCGGGAAGGTCAGATGAACCTGCGGCGAGGCACGGCCGTTGAGCGGCACCAGCTGCGGCGGCGGCAGCACCACAATCTTCTGCCAGCGGTCCCGGTCGGGCCAGAACCCATCGTTGGCCCGCACCTGGAAGACGAACGTATCCCGCTTCGCCTTGCCCGCCTCCAGCACCATGTGGAACGATCCACCTTTGCCATCCTCATCGACGCTGATCGGGCAGGCGAACTCGGTCGGCGTCGAGCCGTCGAGCTTGAAGACCACCACGGCGTCGGTCGGCACCACGCCGAGCACGCGCCCGCCGACCTCGAACGGTTCGTTGTGTCCGATTCGCAGGCGCATGTCGTCCATCGCGATGCGTGTCTGGGTCGGCCAGCTGTGGCTGCCGAAGGGATCGACGAGCCGCAGAAAGGCGACGCCGGCCAGGGCGGGCTGCCACAGGCCCAGGACGACGACGGCCAGCAGAGGCACAGCGACAAGGACGGCCAGGCGCGACAGTCCGCGGGCATTGACCAACCGGCTGAAATCGCACTTCGAAACGCCGCGCAACCCGCGATGGACCGCCTCACGCCGCATCGCCGGCGAGTTGCTCCCTTCCTCCGCATCGAGGAACTGCACCGCGCTGGCGAAGCTGTCGTTCAGCCCGGGGTAGAGTTCTTCAATGCGCAGGGCCAACGTCAGGTCGTCGTCCTTGATGCGCAGGGGTAGGAAGAGACGGCTGTAGAACAGGTATCCCGCACCGCCCAGGCCCGACACCAGCAGCAGGGCACGCACCACGCTGGGCAGGTGGAAGTGCCAGTCGAGCAGGCCGGCGACGGCGATCGTGGCCAGGACCAGGGCGGCCAGCCAGGCGGTGCCGCGGTAGCTGGTGACGAAGCGAAGGCGACGGCGCACCGAGGCAAGCCGCTGCCGAAGGTGTTCCTGCTGAAGGCCGGGGTCGGCGGCGACGGTTGGCGGCATCCGAGGATTCCCCCGCGGTGATCGGCCGGGCCGGCACCGCCCCGCTGCGAGCGCAGGGCGTACCGGGAGCCACAATCACTATAACAGGTAGCGCGGTGACGGCAAAATCTATTCTGGATGATTGTTACGGAGAACGGGGAGGCCGGCTGGGACCCGGCAGCCCCTCGTCGTTGCGTCGTTGCAGCCAGCCCATCTGCCCTGCATTGCACTGCATTGCATGCAACGATTGCAACGATGCAACGATTCAGCTGCACGATAGACCACGGGAAGAGAGGTCCCACCCGGAGGGTCCATTCCCGGTATTGCGCCGCCAGGGGTTTTCGTTTCGCTGAGGGTAGCCCCGGAGGGGCGGCCGTCGTTAGCCAGGGGCTTCAGCCCCTGGACAAGGGCGTTATTGTTGGGTGGGTATCCCCGGAGGGGCGGCCGTGAGGTACGGCCGCCCCTCCGGGGCTGCGTAGGATTTGTTTTGGCTATCGTCCCAGGGGCTGAAGCCCCTGGCTAACAACGGCCGCCCCTCCGGGGCTACACAGCCTCGGTCGCACCGCAATACCGGGAATGGATCCCCCCCCGACGGTGCGTTGACCTCGTTGGCAGCGTGACGTAGGATGGGCTGACTTTCCCCCCGGAACCACCGCTCAGAACCACGCAATGGCCACGATGGGCAGCAGCACGGGGCCTTCGCCGGCCGCAACGACCCAGCCGGCCGTGGCGCCGCCACGCTTGCGGGGAAAACCGGCATTTGTCTGGAGCATCTGGGCCCTGCTGAGTGCCGGCCTGGTCGGCTACGTCTGGCTGGTCAACGACGATTTCCCCATCGCGGACGACTGGCACCTGGTGGCCGTCTATACCGGGAAGCAGCCGGTCAACCTTTCCTGGCTGTGGGCCCAGTACAACGACCACCGCATGCCGCTGCCGAAGCTGTTGCTGGTCCTGGGCGGGGCGGCCACCGGGCACGATTACCGCGCCGGGGTCCTCATCAGTGCGCTGGGCCTGTCGGCACTGGCCGCGCTGATGATCGTCACGGCCGGGCGGTTGCGCGGCGGGGTGAGCCTCACCGACGCTTTCTTTCCGCTCATCCTGTTGCACTGGGGCCAGTCCGAAACGCTGCTCATCAGCTTTGCCCTCAACCTGGTGGCCTCCACGGTGCTGGCCGGGGTGATTCTTTGCGTCCTGGTCCGGCTTCGCACGGCACCGACGCTGGGCCAGGGTGTGATCGTGGGGCTCAGCCTGCTGGCGTTGCCGCTGTGCGGGTCGAATGGGGCGGTGATGGTTCCACCGCTGGCCCTCTGGCTGGGCTGGGCCGGCGTGCTGGGCTGGCGCTCCGGCTCGGCGGCCGGGCGGCGCAACGGCGCGATCGTGCTGGCACTCGCGCTGGCTTCGTTGCTGCTGCTGGGCATTTACCTGGCCGGGTTGCACCGTGGACCCTCGCCGACGCTGCCGGGCACCCCCCAGCAGGCCGCGGTGGCGGCCCTGGCGTTCCTGAGCAGCAGCGCGGGAGCGTTGGCCCGGATCATCTGGCCCATTTCGGGAATCCTCGCGGCCGGACTACTGCTGACGATCGGCCTGCGCCTGCGCCGCGACTGGCGCCAGAGGCCGGGCGACCGCCTGCGCACCCTGGGGCTGCTCAGTTTTGGCGGGGCGCTCCTGTGCCTGGCGGCCGGCATCGGCTTCGGACGCGGCGGACTCGGGGCCCTGGGCGGATTACAGACACGCTACATCACCCTGGCCGCCCCGCTGCTCTGCCTGGCCTATTTCCTGTGGCGTGCCGCCGTGCGCCCCCTGGGCTGCGCGATCTTCTTCGTGGCGGCACTGGGCCTCTTCGCCGTTGATACGCCGCTGGGCCTCACCCGCGCCGATGAGCGGCGCGCCCGCATGCGCGAACTGCAGGCCGATGTGGCCAACGGCATGACGTCCCAGGCCCTGGCCGAGAAATGGGGCACCCGCATCTTCTGGGAAAACGGCGAAACCTTTCTGACCGAGCGCTTCGAGATGCTCCGCCGGGCTCGGCAGGGGCCCTATGGCGAGCCGCGGTAATTTTCCTCCCCTCGCCCCGGTACTCCGGGGAGAGGGGTCGGGGGTGAGGGGTTCTGGATCGCGGGGATTCAGCCCCCTCACCCCCAACCCCTCTCCCCCGAGTACGGGGGAGAGGGGAGAGTATCACTTGCCGCTCGCCTATCGGCAGCACTGACGCAGGGCGGAACCGGCCTTGACGGCACGCCGGTCTGCCGGCATACCGGCCCTCCGCGCCCAGCCGCGCCCGGAGGACCGCTCATGCTCAAGACGCTGCCGCCGCCGCAAGTCCTGCGCTGCTACTTCGACGACGCCTTCACGCCGCGGCTGCCGGCCATGGATTTGCGCTGGGACGCGGATCTGGTGGGCGGCGAGCGCCTGTGGGAGTTGCCGGACGGCGTCGCCCTGGTCGGCCCGCCGCCGGAGCGGTTCGGCGTGAGCATCAACCGGCGCGGGCCGGACTCATACTCGGTGCGCCTGTTGTGGGATCGTACTTCGCTGACCTGGGATGCCCTGCCGCGCTTCGAGGTCCTGACCAGCGCCCTGGCGCCACTGCTGGCGGCGATGGGGACCGACCTGTGGTACCTGCTCGATCAGCCGGTTCGGCCAGGGACGGTGCCCTGCGAGCGAGCCGCCTGAAGTGGAGAGGAAAACGGGGTGGCCCGATATGAACGGTGCCGGCGGGCGCACCCCGATTATGAAAGCCGATCGTCCGTGGACCGTCACCGGTTGCAACGGGGCCGGGTGGCACGCTCTGACGTACTCCGAAGGGCGTGCATGACTGTCAGCACGCCCTTCGGAGTACCTCAGAGCGTGCCACCCAATAGCTCACATCGGCCGGTCATCGACCAGGTAATTCCTGCGCGGAGCTGGGCGTCGCTGGATCGTCACGGGTTGCTACGGCGCACTGCTGTGGCAACCGGAGCTGGGCCGGGCGGTGGCACTGCTGTCGCCGGACCCCCGCGGATTGGCTTCGCGGCCGACGGCGCCGGACCCGATCAGCCAGGCTGCGGCACCGGCTGTTACCACGGCCAGGGCCAGCACGGCGCCCAGCAGGCGGGCCCGCCGCCAGGAGGCGGTGACGCGGTCGGCCAGTCGGGCGGCGGCTGAGGCGGGCGGGGCTCCGCCCGCGTAACCGACGCCGGCGCGGACCGTGGACGCGGCCAGGGCGGCAGGCACCGGCCGCGCATCGGCACGGGCAGCCAGCAGCGTGGTCGTCAGCACCACGGCCGAGGCGTGCAACCCCCGCCGCACCAGCCGCTCGCGCAGCAGATCGCGCGCCCGGGCCAATCGGCCTTTGACGGTACCGGTCGGCCAGCGCAGCAGCCGCGCCGCCTCTTCGTTGGTTTTCCCTTCCAGATAGCACAACACCACGGCGGCACGGTACTTCTCAGGCAGGCGGCTCAGCTCTTCGTCGAGCGCCGGACTCAACCCCTCGTCCAGCACGGCGGGAGCCGCCTGCAGCGAGGGCACAAGCGGCAGTTGTTTCTCGTGCATCTGGCGTTTACTCACACCAGCTCGGGCCTTGCGGGCGATGCGGGAAGCGACACCATAGAGCCAGTTGCCAAGCAGATGCGGGTCTCGAATCGAGCCGGCCTTGCGAGCCAGCACCAGGAAGGTTGCTTGAAAGGCGTCCTCGGCGTCCTGCAGGCAGCCCAGCACCCGCCGGCACACACCCAGGACCAGCGGTCCGTGCCGTTCGACCAGGAGCGCGAATGCCGCCTCATCGCGCGACGCGGCAAAGCGGGCGAGGAGCTGGGCGTCCAGCGGAGCAGCCGCCGCGCCAGGGTCTGAGGACCCGGCGAGCGTCTGCGGACAAGCCTCTGCCATCGGCCGGAATCTCCTGCGCCAGGACGCGAGTTACCCTGTTACTGCCCGGCTGCGGCAGGGCGGTTACAGTTTTCCCTATCTTCTGGCCGCAGCCCGGCGCGGCAAGAGGCCGCGCGGGCCGCTTCGCGAACCGGGTCGAGGAGACGGAAGGCGGTGCGGGCCCCCTCCCCCAATTTGCCATCTTGCACTAAATTCGCCGGGAATTATATGCGACTTGGCGCGCGTGCCGCAATCCTTTGGCAAATAATGACATGCGCCTTCACATTTCGGCGCCAGGCGCCAGGTCGCATATAATTCCGTGTGTGCACACCCGCGCTGGCAACAATGGATCAGCTTGAGGGCTGATGCCAGTCCCTGGCACACGTTCCGCTATGAACCTGACAGGCCATCGGCTTTCCGTTCGCACTGCGCTTCTCTAGCTCTTCTTTGTGGCGGCGGAGCGCGGTGGCCGCGTTTGATCTGGTGCCTCTGAGCCCGTGCTTGAGCTTGGCCCTTGGGTCGGCTTCACTTTCCTTGGTGCCGCGAGCCCGCTTGAAAGTCTCGTCCTTCGTTCGACCCATCCTCCGCCGACCTTTTCTTCGCCCGTCCCTCACCGTCGTTGGAGGTCCTCATGCCTCGGAAGAAGACACGCCAGCCCATCCCGCCGCCCCGCATCGTCCGGCCCTGTGCCGCCGCCATCGAACGTCGGCAGCGCCAGCCACGTCGTCGCCGTCGACCCCGCTTGCGATCCGCAGCCCGTTCGTACCTTCGGCGTCTATACCGCCGACCTACAGACGCTGGCCGAGTGGTTACGCCACTGCGGCGTCACGAGCGTCGTGCTCGAATCGACCGGCGTCTACTGGATGTGCTTATGCGACTTCCTGGAAAGCCAGGGCTTCGAAGTGGTGGTGGTCGATCCACGCAGCCTGGCCCGCAACCTCAAGAAGAAGACCGACGTTTGCGATGCGGTCTGGCTGCAGCAGATGCACGCCTGTGGCCAGCTCAAGAGCTGTTTTCGACCCGCGCACGAGGTGCTGGCGTTGCGGACGCTGTGGCGGCATCGCGAGCATCTGATCACCGAGGCAGCCAAGCTCTTGCAGATGATGCTCAAAGTGCTGGTCCAGATGAATGTTCATTTGGACCTGGCCGTGTCGAGCATCGCCGGCGTCACCGGCATGCGCATCCTGCGTGCCATCGCCCAGGGGCAGCGTGACCCCCAGACGCTGGCGGCGATGCGCGATCCCAGCTGCAAGAAGAGCCGCGAGGAGATTGCCAAGGCCCTGGAAGGGACCTGGGACACGGCCCACCTGTTCGAGCTGAAACAACTGCTCAAGGCCTGGGACTTCTACCAGAATCAGCTCCATGTCTGTGACCGGGAGTACGCCAAGGCGGCCGGGCCGATGCCGGACAAGACCCAGGGGCGTCCGTTGCCCGAGTCCCAGAAGGCCGCGCCCAAGAGTCGCAACCGCCCGACGGAGTTCGACGCCGACGCCTTGATCTTCCAGTTGACGGGCGTGCGTGTCACGGAAGTGGACGGTCTGGGCGCCAGCACGGTGCTGACGGTCTTGTCGGAGACAGGCCCGGACCTGGCGGCACGTTTCCCGACGGACAAGCACTTCGCGGCCTGGACGACGCTGGCGCCGCGCAAGCACCAATCGGGCAAGCGGATCCGCTATCCCGCCCAGACGGCCAGCCGGGTGGCCAGGGCGTTTCGGCTGGCGGCGCGGTCCTTGCTCAGAAGTAAGAGCGTGCTGGGTAATTTCCTGCGCCGCCTGCGGGCCCGGCTGGGGATAGGCAGCGCCATCAGGGCGACAGCCCACAAGCTGGCGAAGCTCTTCTATCGCCTCATCACGCGTGGGGAAGCGTATCGCCGTGAGAGCACGGCAGCCGAAGAAGTCAAGCAGCAGGAGCGTCAGGTCAAAGCGCTGCAGCGCAAAGCGCGGGAGTTAGGGCTGCAAGTGGTGCCGATCTGAGCAGGGTCGGCGGGGCAACAGACGACGTCGGGGAAGTAGGCGAGGTCGATCTCAAGCCGAGCCGCTTGGGGCGGTGGCGTCGAAAATACGCGCGCACCGTAAGATCGCTGCCCGAGCACGACACCTCTCGCCCGGGTAGCGGGGCCTTGTTCATTGAAAGCAAAGCGAGCTGGCCTCACGTCCCAAACAGGGCCGCGCGGACTCGTCCGGTGCTGAGAGGCACCAGGCGGCCGAAGGCGTCACGGACGGTCCCGGTCGGGTCGATGCCCAGGGCGTGCAGCACCGTCGCGCACAGGTCCTGCGGTGAATAGGGGTCGTCGGCCGGATAGGCGGCGAAGCGGTCGGATTTCCCCAGGATGCGGCCGCCGGAGGCCGGACCGCCCGCTAACAGGAGCGAGTAGCACTGCGACCAGTGGTCGCGCCCCGTCTCGTTGACGCCGTTGCCGGTGAACTGGCCGAAACGGGGCGTGCGGCCAAACTCGCCGGTGGCAATCACCAGCGTCGATTCCAAGAGGCCGCGAGCCCGCAGGTCTTCCAGAAACGCCGTGAAGCACTGGTCGAACGGCGGCAGCAATTCCTCCTTCAGCCGGCGATTATTGTTGAAGTGCGTGTCCCAGTGCGGATCGGGGTTGTTGACCTTGCCACCCCAATAGACGGTCACCAGGCGCACGCCCGCCTCGATCAGCCGCCGGGCCAAAAGCAAGCTTTGCCCATACTTGTGCCGGCCGTAGCGCTCCCGCACCCGCTCCGGCTCGCCACCCAGGGCAAACGCTCGCCGCGTCCCATCGGAGGCCAGCAGCTCCAGGGCCCGCTGCCGGTGCTGCTCCAGTGCTTGCACGCCGGGCTCCGAGGTCAGGCGGTGGTCGAGTCGCCGTAGCAAGGCCTCCCGCTCCGGGAGGCGCTCCGGCTCGTCGGCCAGGCCGTCCACGCGAAAATCATCGTCGTTCGGATCGCCGAGCACGCGGAAGGGGGCCGCCCGGGCACCCAGAAAGCCACCATTCTGACCCGGCGTGGTGTACGGACCATCGGTAATCGGGTCCGGCAGCGACACGGCGGTCGGCACGCTGCGGCGCACCGGGCTGCCATACGTCACCTGCGCTCCGAGATGGGGGAAATCATTCTCGGAGGGAGTGAAGGCGATCAGGTCGCGCGGCGGGGCCTGACCGGTCGTCACGGTGTAGGTGGCCGTGTTGTGATTGATGGCCGTGTGCGTCATGGAGCGCACGACCGTGAACAGGTGCGCGATCCGGGCCAGGCGGGGCAGGTGTTCGCAGATGTGCAGCCCGGGAACACTGGTGGCGATGGGTCGGAACTCGCCGCGGACCTCCCGGGGAGCCGCCGGCTTCATGTCCCAGGTGTCGAGCTGACTCGGCCCACCGTGCAAGAGGAAGAGCACGCAAGAACGCACCGGCGCCTTCGGGCTGGAGGCCTGGAGCAGTTGTGGCAGCGACAGGCCGAATGCGCCGAGACCCAGACGCAGCCAGCCGCGGCGGGTGCAGGAACCGGCGGGGACATGTGGCATCGACGAGTTCCCCCTGCTGCGAGGGTACGCGGAGGGGGGAGAAATGTCAAACACACTCTGCGTGCTGGGTGCATTGCCCATGTTGCGGTGCGACCAAGGCTGTGTAGCCCCGGAGGGGCGGCCGTTGTTAGCCAGGGGCTTCAGCCCCTGGGACGACGGCCAAATCAAATCCTCTGTAGCCCCGGAGGGGCGGCCGTAAGCTACGGCCGCCCCTCCGGGGCTACCCATCCCACAATAAGCCCTTGGCCAGGGGCTGAAGCCCCTGGCTAACAACGGCCGCCCCTCCGGGGCTATACCCCCGCGAGACGAAGATGTCTGGCGGCGCCATAGCGGGAACGGACCCGGCCTGGAACAATTGCTTTGGCCGCCGTGCCTACCACGGTATAATGGGGCCATCGAAGCGGGAACCGGCTCTTTGAAAACACGGACCGGGCAGGAAGCGATCAACCACGGCCACCCGACCCAGTGGACCTGGGACGATGCCGAGACTGAGAAGCGGACCCTGACGACGTTACACAGTTCACGATGCCGGCGGGAAAACGCCCTCATCGATGAGGCCCAGGCGAAGGTCAACGCGGTAATCGAGGTTGATCTCCAGAACCGCGATGGTGGCCCGCCCGGTGGGAGTCAGGCCGACCAGGACGGGACCGTCCCAACGGAAGTGTCGGCGCCACTTGTGTCGGCGTGGGTTGAACAACGGGACGATCGTCATCGTCTCGCTATCAATTCCAGATAAATTCGTTCCTTTATGGTTGTTACATGCGAAACAGGCCAGGCAGAGGTTGCTGGCTCGGGTGGGACCGCGATGCTTGAGAGCGATGATGTGGTCGATCTCGAACGAAAGGTCCTGGCCATCCTGTGGCAACTGACAGTATTCGCATCGGCCGCCGGCCCGTCGCCATATCAGCTCTGCCAGCGCGCGATCCATGCGTGCTCAGTGTATTCGTGTCTTGCCGTTCGCGCCTGGGCGGCCTTTGAGGGAACGGCGGGCCTTGGACTTCATCAGTGAGAGAATATGCCCGACCCGCTCGTAATTGTTGATCGCAGTCTGCTCGTCGGGGGTCAGCGTCCCTTGCTGGGCTTTGGCCGACAGCTGGCGCATACGGCCCTTGTCGGCTTGGGAGAAGCCGAGAGCAAGCAGAGCGCGCGCGGCGGCAGCCGAGAGGGTGGCCTGGTCGGGTTCCAGTACCCGGCTGAAGATGGCCACTTCGCTGGTGCTGGTGAGCGGCATGTGCATGGGCGGTTCCTTTCGGTGCGATGGCGTCTATTGGGCGAGTATAGCAGGGCTCGCGGGCTTGAGGGAACAGGAAATAGAGGAAAAGAAAGAGGAACAGACGACGCAGCGTGGACGCAACTCGCTCTCGAGTCCAATGAAAACGAGCTGGCGGGGTCCCCCAACAGCGCGAGTTCGACCGTCAAGCAATAGCACCTGGTCGCGTCGAGCACGGTTTTCTTTTGTCCCGGAGGAGGCGACTTCATCCACCGTTTCCGAAGCGAACAGCGGGAAACATTACCTTTTTCTGGCCGGCTTGTTTCTGTCGTTCGGCCCTCGCGGACCGATCTCCATCAAGAGGTGAGCGTGCTGGAAATCGAGAAGATTTGGAACCTGATTGAAAGCGTCTTTTTCAAGCCGTGGATCGGCTGCGCAATTGCTACCATCTGCGACCGCAAAGCGTAATCGCAGCTCATTTAGAATGGTAGCGGCACCTTGACGACACGCCCATGGAATGCCCTTCCGTGGGAAGGAATCTGCACCTCCGCGCCGAACGAAACGCCGCCGAATGCCACCCCCGCTCGAATGATCTTCCCCTCGCATGCACCTACCCACAGGGCGTCCATGCTGCGCGTGATGCCGAAGGGGCGGACTTCATTCAGGTCTTCCAGCGATTTCCACCACAGCACCACTATGTCTTCGTTGTTGACTTTCACTAACCCCTCGCGCAGGACGTTGAAGGCCGGATCGGAACTGAGGGGCCTGCCGTAGCTGAAATGTGCCATTGCCAAAGCGATCTTCACTATCGCTGGCCCCATGCCGAGCGTGGCTGGGTCGGCAAACACCAGCCCCGCCGAGTTTAGCATGGACTGCCGGAAGATGTTGATGTGCGGCGGGAGCTTTGATGCGTCCCTGACAGATTCCTCGCCGATCCATACCGAGCCGTCGGGCTGCTGCTTTTCCGGCGTGAACCCCACACTGAGCCCGCCGGGAGCCTCCATCCAGTGGAAGTAGCCTTCGAGCGTACGCCCGTCGGTGAGCGTCGCCGTGGTTGGCTGCCGCTCCTGGCGTTTGATCCATGTGCCGTAGCAGACAGCGCGCGAGCGTAGGAAAGCGTGCCGCATCAGCAGCGTGTCGATCTTGCTCCCGGCCCTGTTGTTGCAGTCCTTACAGACCCAGATCACCGTCGCGTCCGTCCCGCCAACCGACTGCGGGATGATGTGCTCTGCTGTGAGTTGCCCAGGCCGCAGCACATTGCAGTATGGGCAATAGCCGTCAGGATCGGGAAGCGACCGGGGCGCGGGCACGTCGAACAGACTCATGCCGTCATTCTCTTGCGCCCAGCCGAGCCGTCAAGTGGGGGAGATTCAACAACTTACGCGGATTAATTTCCCGGTGACAGACACAACTCGGCAAACTATCAGGGCTTGTCGTCATCACAGCCCTTGCGGACAATAAGTAGGCTGACTCTGGTACTCAGGATCCCATACCGAATAGCGTTCGGGGAGAAGTGAAGAGACATAAGCGATGGAATCACAAAGAGATACAGCCACCCTGGCCGGCGGCTGCTTCTGGTGTCTGGAAGCCGTCTTCGAGCGGCTGCGGGGGGTGGAACGCGTGGTCTCCGGCTACGCCGGCGGCGACCAGGCTAACCCGACCTATCAGCAGGTCTGCACCGGCACCACCGGGCACGCGGAGGTTGTCCAGGTCACGTTTGACCCGGCCGTCGTCTCGTTCCGCGAGGTGCTCGACGTCTTCTTCGGCATCCACGATCCGACCACCCTCAATCGCCAGGGTGCGGACGTGGGCACGCAATACCGCTCGGCCATCTTCTATCATTCGCCGGAGCAGCTGCGCGTGGCCGAGGCGACCATCGCGGAGCTGAATGGAGCGCACATCTGGGACCGACCCATCGTGACGCAGGTCGTGCCCCTCGAGCACTTCTATCCCGCGGAGGACTATCACCAGGGGTACTTCCGCGCCAATCCGGGGCAGGGGTACTGTCAGGCGGTGGTGGGCCCGAAGGTGGCCAAGTTCCGCAAGCAGTTCGCGGACAGGCTCAAGTAAGAGCCGGCGAAACAATAACTTGTCAACCATAGTTGGACAGCGCCACTTTCCTTGTTGCAATGGCGGAAGTCCAACATTGAGAACAGTATAGCCGATCAGGTCGGCGATTGGGGGATGCACGATTTGATCCGATCGACATCGATGCCCAAGGATCGCAGTTGAGCCATGCGCGTTTTCACGTGAGAGCGCTGGGCCTGCGCATTGCGACGCTGGTAATACTGCTGCTTGGCTAACTCTCGTTGGAAGCGTGCCGCTTTTGTCAGTCGCCCCTGTGCTGTCTCTAACCAGGTGTTCATGGCTCGTCGCACTTGTTCTGTCGTCAGGTGTTCCAGCGGGTCGTCGTGCGTCGTTGCGGCGTCGAACTGCTGACGCATGCGGGCGCAAAACAGGTGGGTCAGTTGCGTCAGGTAACAGTGCCGGTGCAAGCAACGCCAGCCGCGAACTTCGTAATGGTCCAAGCCCAGTTCCTCTTTGGCCTGGCGAAAGCAGCTTTCCACCGACCAACGCCCAAAGGCCACACGCAGTAACCGCCGTAGCGAGATGCCACGCTCCCCGGGCACACGATTGGATAGGAAGTATTTCACCTCATTGGTCAAAACGTTGCGTGCTACGAGCAAGCAGTGCCGACGCCCCGGCAGGCCATCGAGTCCCTTGCGCCAGAGCTTCGCCCATTTCACCTCCCAGACTTCGGGGCCGTGCTGGGTGTCCTTGATGCGGTAGCGCTGCCACTTCTGCTGGCGAAAGACGGGCGAATAGCGTGCCAGGTTTCGCACTTCGCTGCCGCGCCGGCTTCGCGCCGCCAGCCGCGGATAGGTCCTTTTGCGGCCGCGCCGCCGCGACCGACCGCTCCGAAGCACCTGGGGCTTTTTCAGCCAGCCGCGGAAGTTCGCCGGCACTTCGCCCACGAATACCTGTCCACGCTGTTCCAGACCGTCCAGAAAGGCCGTGTCGCGGCCGTAGCCTTCGTCAAACGTCCAGGCCTGGACGCGCACACCGTTGGCCAAGGCGCGGTCGATCAACTCCAGGGCGATTTGCGGCTTGGTACGGAACACGACCTCTTTGGGGATGTAATTTTTTTTCGACGCTCCGGATCGTCGGCCCAATCCCGGGGCAGGTAGACCGCGCTGTCGAGCAGACACTGAAAGCCGGGGCTGCTGTAGCTCAGATGCACGCCGACGACACCGTTGTCGACTTTGCCACAACTGCCCAGCCACTGCCGTGCGGCACCCGCCGTATGGCTACCGCTCTTGGCCGTTCCCGATTCGTCGAGGCAACCGATCGCCTCCGCATGAGCATGTTCGCGGGCCACCAAACGCTGGCAGTCATCGCGCACGCCGGTCTCATCCCACTTGATCGATTCCACGAAACGTTGTAGAGTCCGCGGTGCCGTACCCAGCTCCAAGGCCATGGCCTCGATGTTTTTGCGTTGTAGGTTCGACAGGAGCCCCTGGACATACACGGCCAACAGGGCGAAACCGGGGCGGCTGCGAAACCGGCCGACGAACAGCCTCAGAAACTTGGCCAACTCCTTGCCGAGACTGGCAATCTGCTTCAGCGTCATCCTGACGATCCTCCGTGGTATTCCTTCCAGGAATTAGCGAACACGGAGGATCGTCTTTCTTTACTCTATCACGCAACCCCAACTTCCTGTGTTAGCTGCACTTACGTGTCAACCATGACAGAAAGTGGCGCTGTCCAAATAGGCCCACCTCAGTTATTGGGTGGCACGCCCGGAGGTACTCCGAAGGGCGTGCTGATAGTCATGCACGCCCTTCGGAGTACCTCAGGGCGTGCCACCCGGCGCAAGCAGTTCGCGGACAGGCTCAAGTAACCGCTCCAGGCAGCGGACGCCGGCGGTTGCGGCGGGCGTGTCCAGGCCCTAGAATCAGCCGCAGTCGCCAGCCGTCAACCCCACCATCCCCGGCCAATCGCGATGAAGAACCGCACTGCCGCCTTGTTGCTCGTGGGCGCGCTCTTGTGTGCCGCAGCCCTCCTCTGCCCATCCCAGCCGGCGACGGACCTGGGGCGACTCGCGTCCCCTGCCCGCCTGGAGGCGGCAGACACTCCCCGGGGACCTACGTCCCCGGCTCGCCCGGAGAAGCGCGTGCCGTGGACGGCATCGCGGGTCACGGGCTCGCCGGAGCCGCCGCATCCATTCCAGATCGAGCGCGCCTTCCCAAAACTCCAATTCAAGAACGGCCTGCTCATGGCCCGCACCGGCGATCGCTTCTTCGTCGGCGAGCAGGCTGGCAAGATGTTCTCCTTCGCGGACGATCAAAAGGTCACCAAGGCCGACCTGTTCCTCGACCTGGCCGCCGACCTGAGCTGGGACAAGACGAAGTTCAAGAACCTGGACGCCCTCTACGGCCTGGCGTTCCACCCGAAGTTCGAGAAGAACCACTATTGTTATGTCTGCTATGTCCTCAATAGTGTCAGGGACGGCGAGCAGCTGCCGGAGGGGTCGCGGGTGTCGCGCTTCACCGTTAGCGACACCAGCCCGCCGCGCGTCGATCCGAAGAGCGAGAAGGTGCTGATCACCTGGCTGGGCGGCGGGCACAACGGCGGCGACCTGCACTTCGGCCCGGACGGCTTCCTCTACATCTCCACCGGCGACGGCTGCGAACCCCAACCCGCCCGACAGACGCGACACCGGCCAGGACATCAGCGATCTGCTTTCTTCGATTCTCCGCATCGACGTGGACTGGCAAGCCGGGCGGCGAAAGCCCCGGAGGAATACGCGATTCCGCCGGACAATCCCTTCGTCAAGACGCCGAACGCCCGGCCGGAGGTGTGGGCCTACGGCTTCCGCAACCCCTGGCGCATGAGCTTCGACCGGGGCACCGGCGACCTGTGGGTCGGCGATGTCGGCTGGGAGTTGTGGGAGATGGTCTACCGCGTAAAGAAGGGCGGCAACTACGGCTGGTCGATCATGGAAGGCCCGCAGCCGGTCAAGCCGGAAGGGAAGCGCGGCCCCACGCCGATCCTGCCGCCCAACCTGGCCTTCCCGCACACCGAGGCCGCCTCCATCACCGGCGGCTACGTCTATCGCGGCAAGCAGCTCAAGGACCTGCAGGGCGCCTACATCTGCGGCGACTGGGTGACGCGCAAGCTGTGGGCCACCAAGTTCGACGGCGACAAGATCGTCTGGCACAAGGAGATCGCCCAGGGAACGCAGCGCATCGTCGCCTTCGGCGAGGCCCGCGACGGCGAGACTGTACTTCCTCGATTACGACGACGCGGGCAAGATCTATCGCCTGGTGCCCAACCCCGCGGCCAAGGAGAAGCAGCCCGATTTCCCGAAAAAGCTCAGCGAAACAGGCCTCTTCTTCGCGCGGCCAGGACCACGTGCCGCGCGCCGGCGTCGTGCCGTTTGCGGTCAATGCCGAGCAGTGGGCCGACCACGCCACCTCCGAGTGCTTGCTGGCCCTGCCCGGCACCGCGAAGGCCCGAGATGTACGACAGCGCGGTGTTCGATCCCCGGCGGCTTCTTCAGCGGCACGGTCTTCTTCCCGAAGGACGGCGTGCTGGTCACGCACGATCTCGATGGAGATGGAGCGCGGCAAGCCGGAGAGCCGGCAGCGGCTGGAGACGCAGATCCTGCACTTCGACGGCACCGTCTGGCATGGCTACACCTACGCCTGGAACGACGAGCAGACCGACGCGGTGCTGGTGCCGGCCGGCGGCGCGGACCGGACGCTGACCATCATCGACGCCCGGGCCCCGGGCGGCAAGCGCCAGCAGACCTGGCACTATCCCAGCCGGGCCGAGTGCATGACCTGCCACAACCCCTGGGCCGGTCCGCCGCTCTCCTTCACCCTGCCGCAGCTCGATCGCGATAACCACGGTGCAGGCACCTGAAGCAGTGCCGGTCTGCATCGACCTGTTGCACAATCCGGAGGACGAGGACTAGCACAACGCTTCCACGATGCCGCGGCGGTTGACGAACCCATACGAGGCGATCGGCGATCCGTCGACGCCCGGTCCCGCTCTTATCTGCACGTCAACTGCGCCCATTGCCACCGCTTCGGCGCCGGCGGCAGCGTCGACCTGGAGCTGACGTACGACACCCCACTCGACCGCATGAAGATCCTGGAGATGCGTCCGGTGCAGGGGACGTTTCGAGATGCCCGGGTGCGCACATCCTGGCGCCGGGCGATCCCTACCGCTCGGCCCTGTATTACCGCATGGCGCAAGCTGGGCCGCGGCCGGATGCCGCACATCGGCTCCGAGGTCGTGGACGAACCCGGCCTGCGACTGATGCACGACTGGATTCGGCAACTGCCGATCCGCAAGGACGAGCGGGCCGCTGGTGGAACGGCTGCGTGAATTGGACGAGCCGGCCATTCTGGCCCGCGAGAAGGCCGACTGGGACCGCAACGTCCAGCGCACAGCCCAGGGGATCGCCCGGAACAAGGGGCGGGAGACGGCCGGCGACGAGGACCGCCGCGAGGCCGAGTCCCAGCTCCGGACCCGGGCCGCCGCCGGCGTCAAGGAGCGGGCCGCCGAGCGCGGCGACGCCATCGAACGCCTGCTGGCGTCCCCGAGCAGTGCCCTGCTGCTGGCCGATGCCCTGGGCGAAAACCGCATGCCGGCTTCGGTGCGGGCCCAGGTCCTGGCCGCCTCGCTCAAGCTGCCCGACGCCCAGGTGCGCGACCTGTTCGAGCGCTTCGTCCCCGACGATCAGCGCGTCAAGACGCTGGGCAGCGTCATCAAGCCGGAGCAGCTCCTGGCGTTGAAGGGGAACGCCGAGCGCGGCCGGCAGTCTGTTCTTCAAGTCCGCCGGCTTGCAGTGCATCAACTGCCACCGCATCAACGGTACCGGCAGCACGCTCGGGCCCCGACCTCTCGCAAATCGGCAAGAAAGCGACGCGCGTGCAGATCCTGGACAGCCTGCTGGACCCCTCGAAAACCATCGAGCCGGCCTACGTCGTCTACATGGTGGAAACGACGGATGGCCGGGTCCTCACGCGGGTTGCTTGGGATCGAAGACGGACAAGGAAGTGGTGCTCAAGGTGGTGGGCGACAAGGAGGTGCGGGTGCCGGCCGCGAAGGTGGAGCGTTTGTCCCCCTGCGTAAGTCGCTGATGCCGGACCTGCTGCTGCGCGACCTGACCGCCGAGCAGGCGGCCGACCTGCTGGAATTCCTGTCGGGCTTGAAGTGAGGCGCAGTCTCGGGCGCAGACCTCCATCCCTGTTGACGCGGAGTCTCCGCATGTTGCTGGGCACTGTCGCCGACATCGACCAGCTCGACGATCTGCTGAGCGAGCCGACGCCGCTGACGGTCGAAACGCTGGCGAAGCTCGACGGCGACCTGCTGCTGCTTGGCGTCGGCGGCAAGATGGGGCCGACACTGGCGCGGATGGCCCGTCGCGCCCTGGACCAGGCCGGATCGCGACGCCGCGTCATCGGCGTGGCCCGCTTCTCCAACCCGGCTCATAAGGATAGGCTGCAGCAGCACGGCATCGAGACGATCCGCTGTGACCTGCTCGATCCCGCGTACCTGGAGCGCCTGCCCGACGCGGCCAACGTCCTCTTCATGACCGGGATGAAGTTCGGCTCGACCGGCCAGGAAGCGCTGACGTGGGCCATGAACTGTCACCTGCCGGCCCTGGTGGCCCAGCGCTTTCGCCGTAGCCGGATCGTCGCCTTCTCGACGGGCAACGTCTACGGCCTCTCGAAACCAGCGGACGGCGGCTCGCGCGAGACCGACACGCTCCAGCCCCAGGGCGAGTACGCCATGAGTTGCGTCGGCCGCGAGCGCATCTTCGAGCATTTCAGTCGCGCGCTGGGCACCCCAATGGCCATCCTGCGCCTGAACTACGCCACGGAGCTGCGCTATGGCGTGCTGGTGGACGTGGCCCAGCGCGTCTGGACCGGGGAGCCGGTGCCGCTGGCGATGGGCCATCTGAATGCCCTGTGGCAAGGCGATGCCAACGCGATGGCCCTGTGCGCCTTTGCCCGGGTGTCGAGTCCGCCGTTCGTGGTCAACCTTGCTGGCCCCGAGACGCTGAGCGTGCGACGGGTGGCCGAGGAGTTTGGCCGGCTGCTGGACCGGACCGTAACCTTCGCGGGCACCGAGGCGCCGGACGCGCTGTTGAGCAACGGGCAACTGGGACATCAGTTGTTCGGCAAGCCGCGGGTGACGGCGCCACGGATGATTGCCTGGATCGCCGACTGGGTGCGTCGCGGGGGCCTCAGTTTGGACAAACCGACACATTTCGAATCGCGCGATGGCCGCTTCTAGTTTAGCCGCGGGTCGCAGACCCTCGAGCCGGTCCTCACAGATACCGCTCCAACCCCTTCTTCTTCAGCAATTCCACCAGGTGCTTGACCGTGGCCTCCTCGCGCTTGTCGGCAACCAGGGTGGCGTTGCCGTCCTGCACGATCAGCAGATTGTCCACTCCGATGGTGGCAATCAGGTGCGCCGCATCGCCGACGATGACGCAATCGCGGGTGTGCAGGCCGGCATGGGTCGCCAGCAGCGTGTTGCCGTCGGCATCTTGCGGGTTCATCCGTTCCAGGGCCAACCAGCTGCCGACATCGTCCCAGCGGTAGGTCGCCTGCACCGCCAGCACTTCTTTGCCGGCCTCGGCTGCGTGCTCCATGACCGCGAAGTCGATGCTGGTCCGCTCGATGGCGTCAAACTCGCGGCGCAGGACCTCGGCGCGGCGCGGCGTCGGCCAGGCATCGGCGATTCGTTCCACCGCCGCGTGCATGGCCGGCTTGAGCTGGCGCAGGGCATCGAGGACGATGGCGACCCGCCACACAAAGATGCCGGCGTTCCAGAAGTATTCGCCGGAGGCGACATATTCCTCGGCCAGCCCTTCGGGCGGCTTCTCCTTGAAGGCGCGCACCCGGTAGACGGCCACTCCCTGGCGCGTCGTCAAGGCATCGGCACGGTGGATATAGCCATAGCCCACCGCGGGATAGGTGGGCGTGATGCCAAAGGTGATGAGGGCGTTAGCGTGTTCCGTAGCCATCTGCTCGGCGACGTGGGCGGCCCGGCCGAACTCCCGCACCGGCTCGATGACGTGGTCGGCCGGCGTCACGATGGCGATGGCCGACGGATCGGCGCGGGCGATCAGGGCCGAGCCCAGGGCGACCGCCGCGGCGGTATCGCGCCGGCACGGCTCGCCGACGATGTGATCCGCCGGCACGCCCGGCAGCTGGCGACCCGTCTCCTCGACATAGGCCGCCCCGGTGACGACCCAGCTTCTCTCGGGCGGCACCTGGGCCTCGACGCGGTCCAGGGCCAACTGCAAGAGCGTCCGGTCCCCACCCAGCGCCAGGAACTGCTTGGGACGGGCGTCCCGGCTGCGCGGCCAGAACCGCGTGCCGCCGCCCCCGGCCATGATCATCGCGTGCAGCATCGTCGCCTCGTGGTTTAGCCGCCGCCCTCCGGGCGGCGCGTTTCATCACCCCAAATACGTCGGTCCCACAATTGTCATCACTCGAACCACCTTCGCTGCCAACTCCTCAGCATCCAGCGCGAACAACGGACTGATTTCCAGCGGGGCCGCCGCCGACCCATCCATCCGGCGCGGCACCGTCACGCTGGCGTGCTCCAACCAGCCGGCCGCCAGGTCGCTCTGGGCCTGGCGCACCTTGGCCGGCGAATCGGGCCCTTCGGCATTCTTCAAGGGCACAAACTCCTCGCGGCGGCTGGTCTCCACCACGGTACACGTCTGGGCAAGCGGCAGCACATCGAAAATGAAAAGCTCGAACTTTAGGGCGTTTTCCTGGGTCGGCTGCACTACGGTCCCGTTGGCATCGAGGTAGGGGACCTTCTTCTTCGCGACATGGAACGGGACCTTCACGCCGTCGCCGACCACGCGGCCCAGGAAATCGACATCGAAAATGTGGATGGCCGGGCTGCCGGCCCAGATGCGCAGTCGGCCCTGGGCATCGGTCTGCCGGGCCAGTGCCTCGGGCAGGTCGCTGTACTCGATCATGGTGCAGCGGCCATCCAGCAGGACAAGGTTGCCGAGCTTGTCCGTCGGACTCTCCTTGGGGACGATCTTCGCCGATACCTCGGCCCGGGTCCGCAGGTGATGGCCCAGGAAGGCGGGATCGGCCACCTTGACGAGCGGATTGTCCACCTGGAAATAGAAGATATGCCGGATGCCCTGATTCCGCAATTTCTCCAGCAGGCCGCTATCGGCCAGCGCCGTCAGCGTGCCGCCGTGACCGTTCGGACTGAGGAAGAGCCGGCCGGGCGCTTCGAGCAGCAGCCGACCCGTCGCCCGGTCCAGCGCCGGCATCGTCCCCTGACAGAAGAAGTGGACCTCCCCCGCTGGCAGGCCGAAGTAGGCGTGTTCGGCAAAGAAGCTGCGCGTTTCCGCATCGGTGGCGGGACTGGTCATCACCAGAAAGGGAATCGCCCGGCCGTGGCGCCGCCGCAGGCGCCAGCACCTTTTCGGCATGAATCTGGAATAGCGACTTGTTCGACACCGGGCCGATGGGGAACATCCCCTTGGGATGGTCAAAGCCAAGGCGGCTCCCCTGTCCGCCGGCCACGAGGAGGACCGCCACCTCGCCGCGCCGCAGCGCTTCCTCACCAAATCGCCGGGCTTCAATCGTGTCGGCTTCGGCGGGGATCACCGGCACCGGCTGGATGCGCTCCGCCGACGGCACCGCGTAGGCATGGTCGCGGTTGGCATACAAGCTGCGCAGCTGCCCCAGGTCGAGGCCACCGAGCTGATCGAGCAGGCGGCGCTGCTCCGTCGGGGTGAGGCGCACCCAGCCAGCGAGCGTGTGCTCCTGGCCGAACTGGCGCAAACGCTCCTGGAGGTCCACGGGGACGGCGAGCATGTCTGACTCCGTCAGAAATCAAACGAGAGCCCATCATACGCCAGTTCGACGCCCGGGGGGAGGTAGCGGTTGGTGCGTTCGTGATCCAACTCGTGCGTCATGTGCGTCAGGTAGGCTCGGCCCGGTTTGACGCGGGCGATCACCTCGAGCGCCTGATCCACGCTGAAATGCCCTGGGTGGGGGTTGGGGCGAAGGGCGTCAAGGATCAGTACACGCAGTCCTTCCAGCCGGGGCCAGCTTTCCTCCGGGATGCCGCTGACATCGGTGCAGTAGGCGACATCGCCGAAGCGAAAGCCGAGCACCTCGAATCCGCCGTGATGCAGGCGAATCGGCACGACCTGATCCCCCAGGACGGCGAAGGGATCGGTGCCGATGCGATGGAAAGTCAACTGAGGCACGTACAGGCTGGTGCTGCTGCGAACCTCCTTGGCGAAGGCGTAGGAGTAGGCCTCGCGGATTTTCTGCTCAGTTTCGGCCGTGCAAAAGAGCGGCACTGGCCCGCCGAGATGGCGGGCGAAGGGGCGAACATCGTCGAGACCGAACAGATGGTCGGCATGCGAGTGCGTGAAGAGGATGGCGTGGACGAAGCCGACCCGGGCCCGCAGGAGTTGCAGCCGCAACTCTGGCGGCGTGTCGATCAGAATGCGGCCTTGCGGAACCTGGATCAGGGCGGAACAGCGATAGCGCTGATTGTGCGGATTGGTGGAGCGGCAGACATCGCAGTCGCAACCGAGCATCGGCACGCCGACCGAGGTGCCGGTGCCGAGGAAGGTGAAGGTGCGCGTGGCGGACATGGCGTCTCGCGGTGAGGGCGATGCCGTTTAGCGGCGACTCGGAGAGTCGCGCGTCGGTCCCAACGCGCGACTCTCCGAGTCGCCGCTAACCTTACCCTTCTCCGGGGCCCTCGGTGCCGCCGGTGAACTCCTCATCCTTGGCTGCGTGACCGACGAGGACCTCGGCCTTGTAGCCGCCCAGGGCCTTGAAGTACAGGATGAGCAGCATGTAGCCGAGGGCCATGCCCGCGGGTACCCATGCGGTCCAGGTCAAGGCCTGCTTGCCGCCGATCAGCCGCGCCTCTTCGACTTTTGGGTAGTCGGTATCGGCGTTGGGCAGTCCCTCGCTATGCCACCATTCCAGTCGTTTTTCGATGTCCTTGTCCGCCTTACCGCCCTTGGCCAGAAGGGCCAGGTCTTGCTCGATGGTCAATTTCTTCTGGTCATCGGTCAGTTTCTCGCCTGCCTTCTCCTTCCTCTGGATGGCCTCGTAATTCTCGAGGATGCCAACCTTGGCGTTATCCAGGCCGTCGATTTTCGTCAGGCCGGGCAGCGGGGCGTCGGCGTCATTGGACTTGTAGCGCAGGTAGGTGGGGTCGGATACCTTCTTGAGTTCGGTCGTGGCGGCATAATCCTGCTTATAGCCGATGCACGGGCCCCCGAGCAGGCCCGCCGACAGCATCCCAATCCCGCCGCTCAGGCCCAGCGCCAGGGCTCCCGCCTTGGGGAATCGCTCGGAAACCACGCCAAGCATCGTCGGCCAGTAAAACGTCTTGCCGACGCCGTAGACAGTCACAGCCAGGACCCACAGGGCCGTGGTCGTGACCGCCGGCAGGCCGAG
Source organism: uncultured Planctomycetota bacterium (assembly GCA_963827935.1). GTDB lineage: Bacteria > Planctomycetota > Planctomycetia > Gemmatales > Gemmataceae > DATFNV01. Next base: position 808,448 of record CAWHCN010000017.1, read on the forward strand.
CAGGAGCAGGCCGATGGTCCCGATGACAGCGCTGCAGAAGAGCAGGCCCAGCGGCGAAATCTTGTGGACGATCGGCCCGGCGAAAAAGCGGAGGGTGAACATCAGCACGTTCGTCCAGATGAACGCCATCAGGGCCGTGCTCTGGTTGGCCAGCACGGTGTTGGTGATGTTGATAATCCAGCTGTCGGTCCCCAGTTCGACGTAACCGACCATCGCGTGCAACAGGAACAGGAAGAGGAGAATCGGCGCGAGCAGGTTCACTGCCATCATGCCGAGGGAGATGCCGGACGCCGTCGCCTCGGACTTGGGGAAACGCCGGCCGACCATCAGGGCGCCGTAGAAAACGGTCGGCAACAGGAACATGCCCATCTGGATTTCCCAGCGGACGGGGGTCTCAAAGGCGTTGAAGACCAGTCCCAGCAGAGCGCCAAGAACGAGCCCGCCGGGCCAGCCCGCGTGCAGGATGTTCAGATAGTGCGTCTTGTTCTTCGGGAACAGGGTGGCCGTCAGCGGATTGATGACGGCCTCGCACGTCCCGTTGGCCAGCGCGAACAGGAACGACCCCCAATAGAGGCAGTTGTAGGCCATGTCGTGGCTGAAGGCGCTAGCGGCAAGGGTGACCACGGCGGAGAGCGAGTGCAGGACGAAGGCCAGGACCATCAGCCGGCCGTACCCCAACCGATCCACAACGAAGCTTAGGGTGATGATGGCCACGGGGAAGCCCCAGAGGCCGGCCCCGGTAATTTTACCCAGCTCGGTCTGCGTGAAGCCGAACTGGTGGCCCCAGGCCCCGAGCAAGGAATTGCGGATGGAAAAGCCGATGCCGGCAGCGATCAGCGTCATGAAGCTGGCCCAGAACAAGATCTTCTCGCTGCCGCTCGGGCCGCCGGTGCCCGGGCCGCCTCCGCCTGACGTCCCCGCGCCCGCCGGTTTATTTTCGCCCATCGCTCGGTTCGCTCCGCTCTGGTGTTTCGGGAGAGTCGCACACAGTGTCCGGATACTAGCAGCGGCTCTTCACGCCTGTCCAGCCAAAACCCGGTTGCAATCCCCGAAATACTCGAAACCCCTGAGACGGCTTGCGGAACGCGCGGTGCGCGGCGATGATGAGGCACGGCAGACGATCCGCCGGAGAGGAGAAGCGATGTCACGCATCATCACGCCGCCTGTGCTGGACGACCTCGATTACCCCACCTCGGATGGACGACCGATGGCGGAAACGGAACTGCACATGCGCCTGATGATGGCGCTGATTCAGACCCTGGAGGCGTACTTCGCGCCCGAGCCTCTGGTCTATGTCTGGGGCAACCTCCTCGTCTTCTACGAGCGCGGCAATCGGCGCAAGCACGTTTCCCCGGACGTGTTCGTGGTCCGCGGCGTCTCCAAGCGCCGGCGCCTGCACTACCTCATCTGGCGGGAGAAGAAAGCGCCAGAGTTCGTCATCGAACTGACCTCGAAGTCGACGCGCCGGGAAGACCAGGTGAAGAAACTCGCGCTGTATCGTGACGTTCTGAAAGTCAAGGAGTACTTCCTCTTTGACCCCTACCAGGATTACCTGGACCCGGCGTTCCAGGGTTATCGTCTCCGCAAGGGCCACTACGTCCCCATCGAGTCCGTGAATGGCCGCCTTCCCAGCGAGGTGATTGGCCTGCACCTGGAGCGTGACGGAAGGGACCTGCGTCTGTGGAACCCGGCGACTGGCCTGCGGCTGCCGACGCCGGAAGAGGCGAGGCACCAGGCCGAGGAGCGGGCCGAGCAGGCCGAGGCCGAAACCGCCCGCCTCCGCCGTGAAATCGAGGAACTGCGCCGCCAGGCCCGCAAACGCTAACGCTTGCCGGACAGGAGAAGCCATGTCGCGCATCATCAAGCCGCGTGTGCTGGACGACCTCGATTACCCCACCTCGGATGGACGACCGATGGCGGAAACCGACTGGCATCGCATCTTGATGGTCGCGCTGATCGACACCTTGATTGAGTTCTTTGCGAAGGTGCCGCGCATTTATGTCTCGGGGAACCTGCTCGTCTTCTACGAGGAAGGGAACAAACGCAGGCACCTGGCACCCGATGTGTTCGTCGTCCGCGGTGTCCCGAAGCGCAAGCGGCCCAATTACCTCATCTGGCGCGAGGGGAAGCCGCCGGAATTCGTCATCGAGTTGACCTCGTCGACGACCCGGCGGGAAGACATCAAGAAGAAGTTCGAGTTGTACCGCGATGTCCTGAAGGTCCAGGAGTACTTCCTCTTCGATCCATTCGAGGATTACCTGAAGCCGGCGTTTCAGGGTTTCCGCCTGGAGAACGGGGAATACATCCGGATCGACTTTGTGGATGGCCGGCTCCCCAGCGAAGTGGTTGGGCTGCACCTGGAGCGCGACGGCAGCGAGCTGCGCCTGTGGAATCCGGTGACGGGTCTGCGGCTGCCGACGCCGGAAGAAGCACGCCACCAGGCCGAGGAGCGGGCCGAACGTGAGGCTGCAGCGCGCGAGTTGGCAGAAGCCGAAACCGCCCGCCTTCGCCGTGAAATCGAGGAACTGCGCCGCCAGGCCCGCAAGCGTTAGCCCCCGCCGGAGTCCGAATCATGCCTTCCTGCTCTCTCGATCGCCGCTCGTTCCTGTGGCACACCGGCGGCGGGCTGGGTGGCATCGCCCTGGCCTGGATGCTCGGTCGCGACGAACTGCTCGGGGCCGAGACACCTCCTCACAAGGTGGGCCCCCATCACCGAGCCAAGGCCAAGCGCGTCGTCCAGCTCTTCATGTCGGGCGCCGCCAGCCAGGTCGATACCTTTGACTACAAGCCCGAACTGATCAAGCGCCACGGGCAGAAATTCGATCCCGGCGGCACCGTGGAGCTATTTCAGAGCTTCCCCGGCCCGTGCATGAAAAGCCCCTGGAGCTGGAAGCAGCACGGGCAATGCGGCAAGTGGGTCAGCAGCCTGCTGCCGCACCTGGCCAGCTGCGTGGACAACATGGCGTTCCTGCACGCCATGGTCTCGAAATCCAACGTCCACGGCCCGGCCACGTTCATGCAGAACACCGGCTTCGTGCTGCCCGGCTTCCCGAGCATGGGGGCCTGGGTCAGCTACGGCCTGGGCCGGCTCACCGACGACCTGCCCACCTTCGTCGTCCTGCCCGATTCGCGTGGGTTTGCTCCGAACGGCCCGGCCAACTGGAGCAGCGGCTTTCTGCCGGCGGCCTACCAGGGGACGATGATTAAAGCGAGCGCCAGAAACCCGATTTTCGACCTCTTCCCCCCTGAAAAGAGCGGCATCACGAAGGGCAGCGAGGCCGACGGTCTGGCACTTTTGCGGCAGATGAACCGGGACCACCAGGCCACGCGCGAGGGCGATTCCCGCCTTGATGCCCGCATCGCCTCCTATGAATTGGCCGCCCGCTTGCAGTTGAGCGCTCCGGAGGTGCTCGACATCTCCCGCGAGACGGCCGCCACGCGCCGGCTGTACGGCCTGGATGAGAAGGTGACCGAGGACTTCGGCCGCAATTGCCTCATCGCCCGCCGCCTGCTGGAACGCGGCGTCCGGTTCGTTCAGGTCTGGAGCGGTGCGGACAACGGCTTCCCGCGCCGCAACTGGGATTCGCATGAGGACATCCTCCGCGATCACGGCGACATGGCCGCCGGCATGGATCAACCGGCCGCAGCGCTCCTAAAGGACCTCAAGGCTCGCGGCCTGCTCGACGACACCATCGTCCTGTGGACCACCGAGTTTGGCCGCATGCCCTGCGGCCAGGGAGCCAAGGGCCGCGACCACAACCCGTATGCCTTCACCTCCTGGCTGGCCGGCGGCGGCGTCAAGGGCGGCGTCAGTTACGGCGAAAGCGACGAATGGTCCTTCAAGGCCGCCACCCACCCGACCTACTGCTACGACCTGCACGCCACCATCCTGCACCTGCTCGGCATCGAGCACGAGAAGCTGACCTTCCGGCACAACGGAATTGATCGGCGGCTGACCGATGTGCATGGGCACGTCATTGAGGAGATCGTGGCGTGATGACTGGGAGAGGGCGTGGGGCTAGCCCCCCTGAAGACGTTCCCGCTGCGTTGCCAGGCGGTCCTGAGTCCGGGCGACCAACTCTTCCCGGGTGGCGCGTAGACAATGTGCCCATCGCCGTCCACCTCGATGTCTCCGACAATAACGTCTCCCCGTTGCGTCCGCGCACAGATGGGAACAAACCAGTGCTGCGAGGGCACGTCAAAGGATGCGTTTCCCGGCCGAGTGAGGTGCCCGACGTTGTCGCGCAAGTAATCAGCCACACGCTTTACGGGGTCCATACTCGCACACCTCCATAACCGGCCGTGGCCCACGCCCCAAGGAAGTCATCCCGCTTCGCCCGACGATCCGGACCGTCAACCGGATCGTGATAAGTCACCTCGACTCCGGCAATCCCCAAAGGCACAACAAAATGCCAGGAGAACAAGGGCTGTGCGCTTTGCAGGCTCGCCAAATCTATCATAGCCACGAACGGGGTTTGATTCGAGAGGGTTGTAATGGCACCCGGTTCATCGACAACTCGCAATAGTGCAGCGTTCAGGCCCAAGGAACGCGCCCCATGCAGTAGATCCTGCAACTGACATCCGTAAGCGGTCATCCCACAGGCCAGCGCAATTGTACTCTCGGGGTGCGTGAGGCCGAGCGAAGCCATGAGCATGCGGATACAGGTGGGTCCGCAACTCTGGGGGCTGGACTGAAAGAAGTGCGGCACCACCACGCGCCCATCCTCACCATCAATTCGGGGTAGGGGCAGCCTATCGCATGGTCGCCCCGCGGCAACGCAGGATTTGCGGCACGGCGGTTGGCTCTGGAAGGCACGGCCAGTGTGAACGTCCTTCCACATGCGGTCGTGACCTTTGTAACTACCCCAGCCGCACGCGCCGTTCGCAATCGCTTTGCCCGCGGGCTTCGTCTAGGATGGTGACATAACGGCAAGAGGTAGCCCGTCGAACCGTTCGCGAAAGGAGGACAGGCATGCGTGGCACGATGATGATCCTGGCCGCGGCCCTCGTGGCCGGGCTGGCGCTGGCGCCGGAGGCCCGGGCTGGGTGCGGCAAATACGGCACCCAGGTCGAGTTCGTCGATACGCCCAAAGAGGCCGCCGAGCTGGCCAAGAAGCAGGAGAAGCTCGTCTTCGTCCTGCACATCTCGGGGGTCTTCGAAGACCCCAAGTTGACCTGAAACAACGCCGAGGCGCTCCGTGTGAACGCCCTGGCCAACGACGAGGTCGGTAAGTACCTCAACGAGTTCTTCGTCTCGTCCTACCAGAAAGTCGCCACCTTCAAGATCGTCGGCAACCAGAAACAAGGCGGCAATGTCGCCTCGTACTTCTGGCGCCGGACGGCCGGGTGCTGCACGTCGTCGCCGGCCCGGTGGATGCCGCCACGCTACTCCATGAAGCCAAGTGGGTGGTCGAGACGACCCAGCGGGCCATGAAAGAGGCCAAGGACGATGGCGCCAAATTCAAGGCCATCATCCGCAAGGCCCACGCCGAACGGCTGCGGACCGAGCACGGCCTGACCGTGGAGCCGGTGCTGTTCGACCCGGTGGTGGACCAGGATCCGAAAAGTGCGTTGACGTATAACGATCCATCGGGCCGGCCGCTGGCGCCGAAGCTGCCGCCGCCGCCCATCGACGGGCCGGACGTGACCTTCCGTGCCAAGGCCGAGCAGGCGAACAAGGACGCCCCGGCCGGGGCAGCCATGCTGGCCGACCGCAAGGGCGGCCGCTGGGCGCTGGGCAACCAGGGCCGGGTCCACATGATCCTGGCCGGTCACGGCATGGCCAAGATCGAAACGCTCTACGGCACGATCTTCGAGAACATCCTGGGAGAGAAAATCTCGACCAAGCCGGTCGAAATCGTCAAGCCGTTCAGCTGGCTCGACAAGGACGGGAATCGCATCGTCAAGTCGGGCGGTTGAGGTGAATCGCGATCGCGATGTTTAGCCGCCGCCCTCCGGGCGGCGGCTAAACAGGCTGGGTCACGTAGTTGCTCGGCCTGTAGGTGCTGCTGTTGGGCGTGCCGTAATTGCTCGGCTTGTAGTAGTTGGGGCGGCCGTACTGCTGGGCCGCGGCCCGTTGGGGCATCAGGGCCGCCGCCAGCCCGCCCGCCACGAGCACGCGCCCTGATCAAGAAGGCACGCATCGGTCACCTCCACATATGTCCTGGAATCTGGGCTTCGGGCTGGGCTTCGGGCCGATCTTCTGGCCCGAATCGTCCCCCCAACTGATAAATAGAAGCGATTTCCGTGCCGCCGAGGCGAAACCGGCGGCCTCGCCGTCTTGACTCAGGCCCGGCGTCGGTTAGACTTTTCTGCCGTCTCAAGTACCCCTCTTCTCCCGTTCGTGGAATGTGCGCCATGTGGAAGCTGCTCCTGCCTGCCGCCGCCTTGCTGATCGTCTGTGCTCCGCTTCGAGCTGCCGAGTCGGATGAGAAGCTCGTGCGGGAGCTGGTGGTCATCCTCAAGGACCACACCAACCCGCCCGGCGTTCGTGCCACGGCGATTCGGTCGCTCGAAGCCCTGGGCTGGACCGGCCGAACCGCGCTGCCCGAGTTGATCAAGCTGCTCGACGATGCGGACGAGCGCAGGATCGCGCGCGACAGCGTGGGCGCCTGGCCGACGATGGGGCCGTATTACTACGCCATTGAGGCAATTGGACTCATGGGCTCCAGCGCCCGCGAGGCTGTGCCGTCGCTGATCCGGGCCAAGGGGGCCGTGCCCGCGTTCGACCAAACCGTCGATAACGCCCTGCGAAATCTCCTCCAACCGTCCGATCCGAACGTGTTCAGCCTGTTGGGCTCGCTTCGCGACACCGACCCGGCGGTCCGACTGGCGGCGGCGAAGGCACTGCGTCGCTACCCGGCCGACCTGGCGATCGTGGAGCCGGCCCTGCGCGAAGCGGCCAAGGGAGACCTGGATGCCGACGTAAGGCGGGTCGCGAAGGAGTCGGCCGATGAGGTGGTGAAGGCGGAAGCGGGCCGGCTGGCTCAACTGCTGAAGGACAAGGACGCCAACGTGCGCCTGCTGGCCGCCCGCGCCCTCGGCCGCATGGGAGCCACTGCCCGCGATGCTGTACCGGCACTCACTGAGGCTGCCGCGAAGGACGTGGACCCCGATGTCCGCTTTGTGGCCGCGGGAGCCCTCAAGAAGATTCAGGCGAAGAACTAAGTTCCGTTGCCGCTTGTGGCTGAGCGCTCGCATGGCGTCTTCCGAGCCCTAAACCGCAAGCGGCAAAACTCGATGCGCCGTCCAATCCCTATCATTCATGCTGTTGCCCCCCGACGTTCGCCCGATCACTATGGCGGCGAAGCAGGTAGAAGAACACCGGCGTCAGGAAGACGCCGAAGAACGTCACACCCAACATGCCGCTGAAGACGGCAAGGCCGAGTGCCCGACGCATCTCGGCCCCGGCGCCGCTGGCCAGGACCAGCGGGACGACACCGAGGATGAACGCGAACGACGTCATCAGGATGGGCCGGAGCCGCAGCCGCGCTCCTTCCAGGGCCGCCTGCAACCGCGGCACCCCCGCTTCCTGCCGCTGCTTGGCCACCTCGACAATGAGGATCGCGTTCTTGCTGGCCAAACCGACCAGCACCACGAAGCCGATCTGCGTGAAGATATTCACGTCCAGCCCGGCCAACGTCACGGCGGTGATGGAGCACAACAGGCACATCGGCACCACGAGAATGACCGCCAGCGGCAGCGACCAGCTCTCATACTGCGCCGCCAGCACCAGGAAGGCAAACATCACCGCGAGTCCGAATACGAAGAGCGAGGTGTTGCCCGCGCTCTTCTGCAAGTAGGTCAGCTCGGTCCAGTCGCGCGCCATCGTCCCGCGCGGCATTTGCCGGTCGGCAATCCCTTCCATCAGGCTGATCGCCTGGCCCGAGCTGACGCCCGGAGCCGTGTTGCCAAGAATGGCGGCGGAGGAATACATGTTGTAACGCATCTCCGCCACGGGCCCGCTTTGCCCGTGGATCGTGAGCAGCGAGCCCAGCGGAATCATTTGCCCTTGTTGATTGCGCACCTGGAGTTTTTTGATGTCGTGCGCCTGGTCGCGAAAATTGGCATCGGCCTGGACATTCACCTGCCAGGTCCGCCCGAACTGGTTGAAGTTGTTCACATAGTAGGAGCCGACGTAGACCTGGAGCGTGTTGAAGACGTCCGTGATCTGGACGCCCAGGGCCAGGCATTTGGAGCGGTCGAGTTCGAGATTCAGCCAGGGCGTATCGGCCCGCGATGTGGAGAACAGGTCGCGGAGCAACCCGGAGTTGTTCCCTTCGTCGATGATGTTGCTGGTGACCTTGTCCAGTTGCTCCGGGCCGAGATTGCCGCGGTTTTCGATGATGAGTTTGAAGCCCCCCGTGGTCCCCAGGCCGTCGATCGGCGGCCCCCCGAAGGCGGCCATCAGCGCCTCGGGAACTTCCTTCTGACAGCGCTCCAGCAATTCCGCACTCACGTCGTCGGCGGACAGGCCGGGGCGGTCCGGGAAGTTCTTGAGCAGGATGTACATCGAACCCAGGTTGGGCGCGCTGGCATTGGTAATGAGCGACTGGCCGGAGACCGCCAACGTTTTCAATACCCCGCGCTGGAGGGCGCCGCCGTCCTTTTGTCCCCGGATCACCTCATCGAGCCGGGCCATGACCTGGTCCGTTCGCTCCAGCGAGGCGGCGTCCTGGAGTTGCACGGTGAGGATGAGATAGCCCTTGTCCTGTTCGGGGACGAAGCCGACGGGCGCCGTGGCGAATTGCCAGCCCGTCAACAGCAGCATGCCGCCGTAGGCCACGATCACCACGACGCTCAGCTTCAAGCACCAACCGACCACCCGGCCGTAAAGGTTGGTGAGGTGGTCGAAGAGCCGATTGAACTCGCGGAAGAACCAACCCAGCGCCGCGTTCACGGGCTTGATGAGACACCACCCCACCGCCAGGCCGATCAACAGCCCCGGGAGGAAGTGGATGGCGGTCATGGTCCAGTAAAGCCAACTCGGCATTTCGTCCTCGGTAAGCTGCGTCGGCAACGTGGCCGCGTCGAGAGGGAAGACGCGGTAGAGCCAGTCCGGCATCTGGCTTACTTCCTCGCCGCTGGGCAACTCGGGCAAGTGAAGCAGCTTGAGGAACGGGAGGCAGCGGCCACAGCCAAACCGTAAGCACGCCGCCCAGGATGCCGAAAAACCACCACGGCAGTGCCTCGCGGTGGTGGTGGCCGGCACCGGCTTCTCGGACTTGAAGATGACGACGGCCCGCGAAGGCGTCATCGTCAGGGCATTGATGGCCGAGATGCATCGTTGATACCGCGATGGTCACGGCAAACTGGCGGAAGAACTGGCCGGTGATGCCGCCCAGGAAGCAAACCGGAACGAACACCGCGCACAGCACCAGGGTGATCGCCAGGATGGGGCCGGTGATTTCCTCCATGGCCTGGATGGTGGCCGAGCGCGGGTCCAGGCCGGTGGCGATCAGCCGCTCGATGTTCTCCAGCACCACAATCGCGTCGTCCACGACGATGCCGATGGCCAGCACCAGGCCGAACAGAGTCAGGTTGTTCAGCGTGAAACCCAGCAGTTTCATGACCGCGAAGGTGCCGATGAGAGAGACCGGCACGTCGATCATCGGCAGGATCATGGCCCGCCAGTCCTGCAAGAACAACAGGACGACGATGGCCACCAGGATCACCGCGTCGCGCAGGGTTTTGAAGACCTCGTTCACCGACTCGCTGATAAAGGGGGTCGTGTCGTAGACGATCTGGTAGTGCAGGCCGTCGGGAAAGCTCTTGGCCAAATCCTTCATCGTCGCGCGCACATTCTTGGACACGGCCAGGGCGTTGGAGCCGGGGAGTTGATAAACCGAAAGCGCCACGGATTGCTGGCCGTTGAGCGTGCAAGAGGTGTCGTATTGTTGGGCCATCAGTTCGACTTTCGGAGTCCCGGATTGGGATCGCCGGGACTCCGGGTAACGGGTGACCACGTCCTTGAGCCGGACGATGCCGGTGGCCAGGGCCTCCAGGTCGCTCACGGTCGTGTTGGTGGTGCTCACGGCGACTTGTCCCGGCGCCGACCTTGACGATGATGTCGTGAAACTCCGTCGGCCTCGCTGAGCCGGCCCTTGGTGTTGATGGTGAGCTGGAATTGCTGCCCGCGCGGCACGGGGGGCTGGCCGACTTGCCCGGCGGCCACCTGCACGTTCTGCTGGGCGATGGCGGTGACCACATCGAAGGCGTTGAGGTGAAGCGCCGCCAGCCGGTCCGGATCGAGCCAGGCCCTCATGCTGTAGTCGCGCTGGCCGAGATAGTTGATGCCGGCGACCCCATCGACGCGGGCCAGTTCGTCCTTGAGATAGATCGTCGCGTAATTGCTCAGATAAACGGGATCGTTCTTGTCGCCGTCGCCGATCAGGTTGACGATCATCAGCGTGGCCGGCGACTGTTTCTTGACGGTGACCCCCTCGTTCTGGACCAGGGCCGGCACCACCGGCAGGGCCAGCGCGACGCGGTTCTGCACCAGCACCTGGGCCATGTCCGAATCGGTGCCCAGCTGAAACGTCACCGTCAGCGTATAGGAACCGCTGTTGGTGCAAATCGAGGACATGTACAACATCCCCTCGACGCCGCTGACTTGCTCTTCGATCGGCGCCGCCACCGTGTCGCGCAGCGTATTGGCGTTGGCCCCCGGGTAACTGGCCGTCACCTGGACTGTGGGCGGCGTCACGTCGGGATACTGGGCGACCGGCAACGTAAACACCGCCACGCCGCCTGCCAGCGTGATGACCACTGAGATCACCGTCGCGAAGATGGGGCGATCAATGAAGAAACGCGAAATCATGGCAGTCCCTTTGGTAATCCCCGCGAAAAAACTTCCTACGTTGGCATTCGGCCTGAAGGGCCGTTTCTAACAGAGAAATCGCAACGGGTAACATTGGCCCTGAAGGGGCCGTTCACCTCGTTACCGCATTCTGAACCGGCCCTTCAGGCCGAGAATGCGGTCTGGCCGCCGGTTCCCAGGCCTTCGGCCTGGGCTGACAGAAACGGCCCTTCAGGCCGGATTCATTGCGGCCACCATCGTCGATGCGCGTCAAGCACGGCCAGCACCAGGAGCACGCCGGCCGCGGCGCCGACAATCGGACCCCACGGCAGCGGCACCAGGCCAAGCTTCGCAAGGAAGAAGCCGACTGCCAGGCCCAACAGGCCGCCCAACAGCCACGACGCCACTTTCCGAACGCGAACGCCGCTGAACCATCGGCTCTCGCCAAATCCCTGGATGACGAAGAAAAACACCGGGGTGAGGAAAACGCCGAACAGGGTCACGCCGATCATGCCGCTGAACACGGCCGTCCCCAGCGAACGGCGCATTTCCGCTCCCGCGCCCGTGGCCAGGACCAGCGGCACAACCCCCAGAATGAAGGCGAAGGACGTCATCGTAATGGGCCGCAGGCGCAACCGGGACGCTTCCACGGCTGCCTCGGCTCGCGACTTGCCGCCCCGGTGCAACTGCTGGGCGAACTCGACGACCAGGATGGCGTTCTTGCACGCCAGCCCTACCAGGACCACCAGGCCGATCTGCACGAAGATGTTGACCGAGTCCTTCGTCGCCCACACTCCCGCCAGCGCGCACAGGAGACACATCGGCACCACCAGAATGACCGCGAGGGGCATGGTCCAGCTTTCGTAGAGCGCCGCCAGGGCGAGAAAGACGCACAGCACCGCCAGGGCGAAGACAAAAAGGGCGGTGTTGCCGGCCCGGATCTGGAGAAACATCAGCTGCGGTCCACTCCGTGCCCATCCCCGGCTGCTGCGTCCGCTCGGCCGTCGCTTCGATGTTGCTGATCGCTTCCCCGGAACTCACGCCCTGCCCCAGGTTGCCCGTGATCGACGCGGCACTATGGAGGTTGTAGCGCTGAAGCGACAGGGGCCCATCCTGGGGAACCAGATTGATCAGGACGCCGAGGGGAACCATCTGCTCCCTTGTTGTTTCGCACCTGGAGCTGACCGATGTCTTCGACGTTGTTGCGATATTCCCCGGCGGCCTGGAGGGTGACCTGCCAGGTCCGTCCAAAGGCATCGAAATTGCCCGCCCCCGAGGAGCCCAGGTACATTTGCATCGTCTGATTGACGTCCGACAGGGGCACGCCAAAGGCTTCGACCTTGTCCCGGTCCACGTTCAAGAGCAGTTGCGGCGTGTGCGGGCGGAAGGTGGTGACCACGTTATTCAGGCCGGGCTGTTTGGCCAACTCCGTCGTCAGCGTTTCGGTCTGTTGCTGCAAGGCTTGCAGGCCAAGCCCGCCACGGTCTTCAACGATCAGCTTGAAACCCCCGGCCTGGCTGAGGCCCGGGATCGGCGCCGCGCCGTTGACGGTGACTTTGGCCTCCGGGATCTGCTGATCCCAGGCGGCCTTGAGCTGCTTGATGATGGCCGCGGCACTGCGGTCGGGGCTTTGCCGCTCCTCGAACGGTTTCAGGATCACGTACATCGACGCCCAGTTGGACGCGGTGCCGCCGCCTCCGGAGCCGACGTTGGTGATCGTGTGGGCCACGCCGGGGTTTTCGTGAGTGATCTTGTCCACCCTGGCCATGACATCCTTGGTGAGTTCGAGCGCCTCGCGCATCGGGCAACTGGAGGCTGGCGATCAGCCGGCCCTGGTCCATCTCGGGGATGAATCCCGTGGGGACCACGGTAAACGCCCAGCACGTCAAACCGACCAGACCGAGGTAGACCAGCAACACCAGTGCGCTCCCGCGCAGCGCCAGGCCGATGGTCCAGGCGTAGAACGTGGTCAGTCCGTCGAAGGCCCGATTGAAGCCGCGCAGGAGCCAGCCCAGAATTGCATTCATCGGCCGCACGACGAACCACCCCGCCAGCAAGCCGACGAACAGGCCGGGAAGGGCGTGAAGGACGGTGATGGTCCAGTACAGCCAGGTCGGCACGGTGCTCTCAGTCAGCACCGGCGGCAGGATCGTCGGATCAAGGGACAAGGTCTGAAGCAGCCAGTCCGGCATGCGCGTCACTTCTTCTCCGTGAGGCAGCTCCGGCAAGCCCAGCTTTTGGGTAAAGGCCAGCAGCGGCCACAGCCAAACGGTGAGCGCGCCCCCCGCGAGGCCCAGGCTCCACCACGGCAGCACCTCCGCTCGATGCCCATGGCCAGCGGACCCATTTCGGGCCTTGAAGATCAACATGGCCCGCGACGGCGTCATGGTCATGGCGTTGACGGCCGAGATGATCATCGACGCGGAGATCGTCACCGCGAATTGCTGGAAGAAGCGCCCCGTGATGCCGGGAATGAAGGCGCACGGGACGAACACCGCACACAGCACCAGCGTGATCGCGAGGATCGGCCCGGTGATCTCTTCCATCGCCTTGATGGTTGCCGCCCGCGCGTCCAGGCCCGCGGCCATCTGCCGTTCGATGTTCTCCAGCACCACAATGGCGTCGTCCACCACGATGCCGATGGCGAGCACCAGGCCGAACAGCGAGATATTGTTCAGGCTATACCCCAGGAGCGCCATGATGGCAAAGGTGCCGACCAGCGATACGGGGACGTCGATCATCGGCAGGATCATGGCCCGCCAGTCTTGCAGAAACACCAGCACGACCAGCCCGACGAGCACGATCGCCTCGAACAGCGTCCGTTTCACGTCGGCGACCGACTCGCGGATGAACGGCGTGGTATCGTAGCCGATCTCGTATTTCACCCAGGGCGGAAAGCCGGGCTCCAGCTCCTTGAGCCTCTGCCGCACCGCGTCGGCGACATCGAGCGCGTTGGTGCCGGGGAGCTGGTAGACGTTGAGGCCGACGGCCGTGTTGAAGTCATAGGTGGAATACTGACTGTAGTTGGCGGCCCCAAGCTCGATGTCGGCAACGTCGCGGAGACGAACGATGCTCGCGGACGGCCCCTGCGCGCCGTCGAACGACAGCGCGCTCGTGGTCAGCACGTTGGCGGCGTCCGGCGTCGCGCTCGCCGCGCCGCTGCTGCCGCCGCCCGCCGCGGCTGTCCGCCGACAGGCTGTTGGACGTGCCGCTCGCCGTCTGACTCGGGAAGCGAATCCCGGTCGCCCCGCCCGTGCTGTTGGCGCCGCCCGCTGCTGGTGCCGCCGCCGCTGCTGTTCGCGCCGCCCGCTGCTCGTTGGCGCCGCCGCTGCTGGTCGCTCCACCGCTGCTCGACGACGAGCTGCTGCTCGACGACGAGCTGCTGCTGTTGGCGTTGCTCGCCGGCGTGAAGCCTTTGATTGGCGCGGCAGCTGGTCGAGCTGGGCAAGGAGGTATCGCTCCCGGCGGCGGCCGAGTCCGCGGACGCGGCGGCCGTGCCGGGGTGGGACGCCGACCTTGACGACGATGTCGCCGAATTGTTCGGGAGTACTGAGCCGGCCCAGAATATCGATCGGCAACTGGCTCGTCTGTCGCACGGAGGTCGGAGGTTGCCCGGTCTGCCCGGGCGCCGCCTGGATGCTCTGGTTGCGCACGGCGCTGGCCACGTCCATGGCGGTCATGCCGCGCGACGCCAGTTTCCGCGGGTCGAGCCAGATCCGGATGGCGTAGTCGCGTTCGCCCATGATGCCGACGTCGGAAACTCCCGGCACGCGCAGAAGCTCATCCTTGAGATTGATGAGGGCGAAATTGCTCAGATCGCGGTCGATGTAGTTTTCGTCGCTGGAGTAAAAGCTGACGATCATCAACTGGTCCGGCGATTTCTTGCGGACGGTGATCCCCTGGGCCTGGACCTCGGTGGGCAAGAGCGGCAGGGCCAGAGCCACGCGATTTTGCACCATGACCAGGGCCGTATTGATATTGGTGCCGACGTCGAACGTGATCGACAGCGAGTAGGAGCCGTCGCTCCCCGACGTCGAGGACATGTAAAGCATGCCCGGGACGCCGTTGACGGCCTGTTCGATGGGAGCGGCGATGGTGTCCTGCACGACCTGGGCGTTGGCGCCCGGATAGCTGATCGACAGCGACACCGACGGCGGCGTGATTTGCGGGTACTGAGCGATCGGCAGCGCCACCATCGCGATGCCGCCGCACAAGGTGATGACGACCGACACCACCGTGGCGAAGATCGGCCGATCAATGAAAAAGCGAGCGAGCATGCCGGTCTCCGTGTCACCCTTTTCCCTTGTCCTTTTCCACCGGCGGCTGGACCGCAGGCGGCGGCACGGCGCCGGAATAGGTGGGCATCGGTTGCAGCACCGGTTCAATCTGGGTTTTCGGACGGACTTGCAGCAGCTTGCTCACCACCACGCGCGTCTTGTCGTCGAGCCCTTTTCCCTGCACCACCCGCAAGCCATCGCTCTGAAGTTGGCCAATGGTCACGGGCAGTTCCTGGACCGTGTCCTTGTCGTCGAGCACGTACAGGTTCTTCCGGCCCTGGATGGAGGTGATGGCCTGATCGATCACCAGCAGCGCCTGGTGCGGCTGGCTGATCGGCAACTTGACGCGCACGAACATCCCCGGTCTCAGCTCCCGGCCGATAGCCTTCTTGGGGTTGGGGAACACGCTGCGCACCAGGAGGGTATCGGTGGCGGGATTGACAAGGTTGTTGAAGAAATCGACGGTCCCCTGGCGCGGATAGCCCACTTCGCCTTGCAGCGCCATCGACACGGCGATCTTGGCGCCCGGCTCCTGGTTCATGCCGCCCCTGAAACTTCTGGTAGCTGGGCATATCCATGTCGAAATAAACGTACATGGGATCGACCGACTGGACGGTGGTAAGCAGCGTGGAATCTTGCATGATCAGGTTGCCGCGGGGCTGGTTGGAGCGTCCGACCTGGCCGTCGATCGGCGACTTGACCGTGCAGAAATCGAGGTTCAGCTTGTACACTTCGAGGCTGGCCTGGGCGGCTTTCACGGCGGCCTCGGCTTGTTCCTGCTGGGCCACATCGGCGTCGAGCTGCTGTTTGCTGACGCCGGCTCCCTTGGTTCGCTTGGACAAATCGAGATCGCGCTCATAATTCGCCTTGGCCAGCTTGAGCTGAGACTGGTACAAGCCGACCTGGGCCTGCGGCCTGATCGTACTGGGCCTGGTAAGGCCGGGGATCGATCTTGAAGAGCACGTCGTCTTTCTTGATTTCCGTCCCCTCCTTGAAGGGGAAGTCCACCAGGAAACCGGTGACGCGCGCCTTGATTTCCTCCGCCTGAACGGCCCCGGTGCGCCCGGTATACTCCACGTAGTCCGTCACCTCGCGTTGCACCGGGACGCTGACGGCGAAGACCGGCAGTTTCGAGCTGTCTTGCGGGCGCCGCCTGCCGGCAGCCGTTTATCGCTCCTAGCAGCCCCAAGGCCAGGAAGACAAGGAGGAGCCAACGGTAGCTCATAGCGGGTCTCGCCTCCGCCCAGCTCGGGTCCCAACGTCCGAACGTCTCTAGGCATCGTTCGACCGCTGTTTGCACCCAGGTGGGAGAAGCCGGCACCATTATTGGTTTCAAGGCGACAAGGAAAACGGAGCAAACAGCAGTTTATCGACCTATTCTCATCTTTCCCAAATTACGTCGTCTCTTTCTTTCGGCTATCTTCAACTAATCTGCGAAATGAATTGCCTGCCAGCAAACGATGTTGTGTAGCGACGGCAGATGAAGATCACCCGTGAGCTTGGCGACCGGACTGGGGAAACATTAGGCCAGTTCAGCCTAGCTGCGCATGATCATCGAGACTGAGACCGATGCTAACCTTTTATTCTGTAATGAGTTGCGGCCATCCAGCCGGTTGAATGCGTCCGTCTGATCGATCGACACATCGAACCGCTTGGGGACATGCCGGACAGCGCGACTGAAAACATAGCCGGCGTGACGCGACCATTCAGCTGAACCGCCACTCACGGCCTTTCAACCGAACTCGCCGAGCCGGCGACCGCCCAGGTCCATCACCGCCGGCCTCCCCTATGCCTCGGACGGCTAGTCGCGGCCGATTCTCGCCGACCACGGCTACGGTCGCCGCCAGCCGTGGCGCTTTCCACCAGGATGAACCGCGTGGTCGCCGCGGAGGCGGTGCAGAAATGGCCGCGGCTATTCCCATTGCCGCGGGTTGTTCATATGCCTCTCTTTGGCGGCGTTAGTTGCTTGGATTTCCAACTGAGACACTACCGAACGGACCTGGTGCGCCGCCGACACGATTTCGGTCCGGTCGCCGCCACCTATAATCTCGATCAGGTCCGGGAAGTGATCACGAAAGTCACACAGAGCGGCGGCAAGGTGCTGTTTACGCCGATAACGTTGCGAAGTCAGTTTCGAGACCTTGGGAGGAGCGAATCATGTCATCCGCACTCATCACGGACCTGCTCGGCATCCTCGATGAACTGTCGGGAGGGGTACACCCCGGCTTTCGGCCGGCCCACGCCAAGGGCCTCATGTGCATCGGCACGTTCAGCCCGTCGCCCCAGGCGCCCGGGCTGACCCGCGCGCACACGCGAGCAGGCCGTCCACGCCCGTGACCGTCCGCTACTCGGACTCCACCGGCATCCCCACGATTCCCGACAACGACCCGGCACGCTCCGGGCCCCGCGGGATCGCCGTGCGCTTCCATCTAGCCGAGCACGTCCACACCGACATTGTCGCCCATTCGACGAACGGCTTTCCTGTCCGCACCGGCGCGGAGTTCCTGGAGTTCCTGCGCCGCGGCCGCCTTCGGGGCAGGTAAGCCTCAA
The DNA here is from genome assembly GCA_963827935.1 of uncultured Planctomycetota bacterium. Classification (GTDB taxonomy): domain Bacteria; phylum Planctomycetota; class Planctomycetia; order Gemmatales; family Gemmataceae; genus DATFNV01. Next base: position 826,073 of record CAWHCN010000017.1, read on the forward strand.
GCGTTTGGAGCGTTCCTTGCGACGCACCCCAACGCCAGGCGCTTCGTCGAAGCGCCGAAGCCGATCCCGGCCAGCTTTGCGCGCGAGGCCTTCTTCGCCGTCACATCCTTCAGATTCACCAACGCCCAGGGGCTCAGCCGCCATGGGCGCGTCCGCATCCGGCCCGAAGAAGGCACGCAATACCTGTCGGACGAGCAGGCAGCGGCGAAGTCGACGGACTTCCTCTTCGAGGAGATCGGCCCGCGATTGGCAAGAGGTCCGATCCGTCTCCGTGTTTTTGTGCAGTTGGCCGCCGACGGCGACGACGTGACCGATGCCAGCGTTCCGTGGCCGGACAGCCGCACGGAAGTCCCCTTCGGCACCATCGCCCTGACGCAAACCGTGGACGCAATGGAACCCGAGAGGCGGAAAATCATCTTCGATCCCATCCCGCGGGTCGATGGCATCGACACGTCGGGCGACCCTCTCAGCGAAGTGCGGTCGGAGATCTATCTTCTGAGCGGGCGCAGGCGGCGGGCCTCAGGCGGAAAATAAAACGGCCGTTCACGATGCCAGCGAACAGCAACCGTGCCGGAGTTGCCGATCATGGCGAACCTGAATCCTGACCGCGCGTTGGCTGGGGGATAATAAAAGCCGTAACGACGGGTCGTATCGCCCCTTCTCTACCCACGTCAGTCTTTCACCAGGCCGCAAGGTCGGCGGAATGCACCGGCAAAGCTTGCCCGGACAGCACGTTTCGCCAGGCCGTAGGGGAAAAGGGTGAGGCGCTCATGGGCCGAGCCGGCTGTTGCCGGGGCGCTCCCTGCCACGACAGCGTACCACCCCAAAGGCGGCACCGGCTGGCTGCCGATTGTCTTCCCTGGAAACGGTCCTACCTGTCCAGGTCCAGGGAGGTGAGCCATGAGCCACATCAAGCTTCCCGCAGCCGTCATCGCTACGCTCGTCGGTGGATTCTGCTTTTTCCCGCTAACATTCCATCGCGGGCCGGTGCTCCACGCCTTGCCGCTGGTGGCGATGGCCGCAGGTCTCGTGCTCGCTGGGACGGCCCTGAGCGTGCAGGTGGCCTTGTGCGACGGGGGCTATCTGGTATTCCACCGACGTGCCTACCGAACGCTGATCGGCGGACTGTCGCTCGGGGCCGCCCTTGCCTTACTCGGGCTTATCGCCGTCCTCACCACTCTACTAAGTGCATGATCTGTCAGCCGGCCAGGCGGATCCCGTTAATCGGCCGCTGGATGCTGGTGACCAGCTCGCCGGATTTGAACAGGCTTACGGTGCCCGTGGACTGCGAGATGCACACTGCCACGGCCGAAGTGCAGGCCGTGATGCCAGCCGCCGCCGCATGGCGTGTGCCAAGGCCGCCGGGGAGCTGCGAATGAGGAGCCGATGTGACCAGCTGGGTGCCGGCCGACAGGACTACGCCGTCATCACGCACGACGAAGGCTCCGTCCAATGCCGAGAACTCCTTGATGGTCTCGTCCAGAGCGGGGTCCAGGATGTTCCGCTGAGCCTCGGGATGTCCGTGAAAGGGATTGAGCACCAGGCTGCGTGACCGGGTGAGAACCCGCTCGCTGTCCCCCACCACGAACAAGGTCCCGACCGGACGCCCTTCCCGGCCCTCGGCGGCCAGCTGCGTGGCCAAGGTCAAGACTCGCTCGAAGACTTCGGGCAGGACGTTGCCGGCGAAGGCGGCTGGGTCGGCGAGCGAAAACAGCTCGGGCAGGGTGCCGACGTTGAACACAAGCACGGTGTCCAGCGTGCCTGACTGATCGGCCCCGGCGATGAACACGATGCGGTCGCCGTGCCGAAGCAACTTGCGGGCCAGGCAGACCAGCAGGATCGACTTGAGCTGGGCCGCACGGCTCAGGTAAACATCGGGCAAGGCGATCCAGGTGCAGGTCTGCCCGTCCGGCACCGCTCGCGGCTTCGGCGACCGGGTCGCCAGGATGGTCCGAAAGTCAAGGCCACGAAGAAGTTGAAGCAGGTCGTCGTCCTGGGTGAGGGCGTCCGCATAGACGACGATAGCCCAAGCGGCGACCTTGCGAGCAAGAAGCTGGGCGTACTCCACGATGTGGCCGGAGATGTTCGCCATGGGCAGGTGATAGCCAAATCGACCCGCCCCGTGAACCCCAATCGGGGCACCAGAAGGATCTCTGCGAGCAGCAATTTCTGGTCCGTGGTCTTTAACCCGTCCACCACCGACCGGCTAATCCACACCCTCATCGGCGCCGTGCGGATGGCGCATTCTTCGGGATGAGCATCTCGGCGTACACCCTGCTGCGTCGCCGACACGAGGAGTTCGCCCGCCGCTCCTTCACCGGCGGGCCGCTCGGCGTGATCGAGAGTGCATCCAACTTGAACTGAATTCGCCGGGACTTCTGTTCAACCTGGCGCACATGCCGCAAGTCCTTGTCGAATCACCACATCCGCCTTCACATTTCAGCGAAAAGCGCCAGGTTGAACTGAAGTCAAATGTGTGCGGGAACCTCCCGACGCTCCTATTCCAGCATCGCCTCCACCCCGAACAACTGGGCTCCCCTGCCGGGACCATTCATGGCATAATGATACTGTACAAACGAATCGTATTACTCTGAGAGAGGTGCCCATGCCTTCCCCGCCGTCTCCCATCCCGGCTCCGCGCCTGTGCCCGGTCAGCGCCATCCGGTCCCGACCCGTCGACTGGCTGTGGCGGTTCCACCTGGCGCGGGGGCAACTGGCCGTCCTCGAAGGGGACCCAGGACTGGGCAAGTCGTTCGTTGCCCTCGACCTGTGCGCCCGCCTGAGCACCGGCCGCCCCTGGCCCGACGACGCCCCGGCGGCGGACCCGGCCAACTCCATCGTCCTCAATGGCGAGGACGATCCAGAGCGGACCCTGGGCCCGCGCCTGGCCGGCCTAGGGGCCGACCTGTCGCGCGTCTTCGTCCTGGACCGTCAGGAGACGGCCCCGGCCGCCGCCCTGTCGCTTCCCGCGGACGTGAAGACCCTGGACGCGCTGGTGACCCAGGTCCAGGCCCGCCTGGTGGTGATCGATCCGGTGCTGGCCTTTTTCGGCGCGGAGGTGAATGTTTGCAGCAACACTTCGGTCCGGCGGGCACTGGCTCCGCTGGCGGCCCTCGCCCGGAATCACGCCTGCGCGGTGCTGTTGATTCGACACCTCGCCAAAGCGGGCCGCGCGAGCCATCCATCGCGGCCTCGGGGCCATCGGCCTGGCTGGGACCTGTCGCTCCGTCTGGCTGGTCGCCGAAGACGCCGAGACACCCGCCCGCCGCGTGCTGGCCCAGGTGAAGAACAACCTGTCGGCCCGGCAGCCCTCGCTTGGCTTCGAGGTCGTGGAGCCGGAGGGCGGCCCGCCGGCGCTGCACTGGCTGGGGCCCGTGGCCGTCTCGGCGGACGACCTGCATGCCAGGCTCGGGCGGCACGGACGCCCGCCGCTGCTACGCGATACCGCCGCCGCCTTCCTCCACCGCGTCCTCGCCCACGGCCCACTACCGGCCCGCGAGGTCTGGCGCCGCGCCGAGCAAGAGGGGATTACCAAGGGCACGCTCAGACATGCCCGCGAAAACCTGCCCGTCAAGCTTGGCTGGGGCAACGTCAACGGGCTGCCCATTACCTACTGGATGCTGCCCGGCCACGATTTGCCCTCGAACGCCGCACCCACGGAGGAGCCCGATCCCATCTTCGAGCGCCTCCGGCAACTCGAAGAGCAGTATCCCTCGCGCAGCCCGCTGGACGACCTCTAACCCGGATTTCTCACCACAAAGGACACAAAGAACACAAAGAAGAAGAGTCGCAGGAACATGAGCCGGGACAGAGTCCTCCAGGTGGGCCGACTGCACGCAGGCTGCTCCTGTCGCACTGCCTGCATTTCTCTGTCTTTGTGTCCTTTGTGTCCTTTGTGGTGAAAAATGCGCCTCATCCCGAAAGGAGACCCGCTATGTCCCCCATCGACCTCTCCGCCCCGCCCGAAGCGATCCGCCTGATGGAGCACTTCGGCCTGGTGCCCGACCCCTGGCAGCTCCGCGTGCTCGAATCCGGCGCCCGCTGCATCTTGCTCAACTGCTGTCGCCAGGCCGGCAAGACCACCGTCGTCGCCGCCCTGGCCCTGACCGTTGCCATCTTCAAGCCCGGCAGCCAGATCCTGCTGATGTCCGGTAGCGAGCGCCAGGCCCGCGAGGTGCTGCACACCATCGTCGGCTTCTACCGCCGCCTGAACAAGCCCATGCAGGAACGCCTCAACCTGGGCGAGCTGGTCCTGTCGCAGGGGAGCCGGATCATCTCCCTCCCCTGCAAGGAGGCGACCATCCGTGGCTACGCCAACATCAGCCTGGTCATCATCGACGAGGCCGCCCGCGTGCCGGACGACATCTACATCGCCCTGTTGCCGATGCTGGCCGTCTCGCGCGGCCGGGTCATCGTGCTGTCCACGCCCAACGGCCGCCGCGGCTTCTTCTACGAAGCCTGGGCCAACGGCAGCGACGACTGGCTGCGCGTCGAAGTCCCCGCCGACCAGGTCGCACGCATCGCCCCGGACTTCCTCGCCCGCATGCAACGGCAAATGGGCGAGTCGAAATATCGCCAGGAGTTCTGCTGCTCCTTCACCGCCCGCGAAGGACTGGTGTATCTCGACTTCGACCGCTGCGTCGTCCCCGCTCCGGCCCCGCAAGGCGGCCGGGCGGTCGGCGGCATCGACTTCGGCTTCCGCAATCCCTTCGCCGCCGTCTGGGGCACGCTGGACCGCGACGGCATCCTCTGGCTGACCGGCGAGCACTACGTCCGCCGCAAGCCGATCACCTACCATGCCGCCCGCCTGCCGCGCGGCGTCATGTGGTACTGCGACCCGGCCGGCGCCCAGGAACGCTGCGACCTGATCCGCCTGGGGCTGAAGGTGCGCAAGGGGAACAACGCCCTGGAATCGGGCATCGCCGCCGTGACCGCCCGCCTGGCCGACGGCACCCTGAAAGTGCTGGACCGAGCCTGCCCCAACCTGCTCCGCGAAGCCGCCCTGTACCGCTGGGACAACGACACCGACGGTTCCGAAACGCCCCTCTCCGAGACCAACCACGCCCTGGACGCCCTGCGCTACCTGGTGATCCGCCTGGACCAGTACCGCTCCGCCGACCGCGAGCCAGCCGACGTGCCGACCGATGACCAGGACGCCCCGGAGGCCGACTTGCAGCCCCCGCCCCGGCCGCTGTCCCGCCCCTACCAGGACCTCCGCGACGACCCCGCCGTCTGGACGATCCTTTGAGGGATCGAGGGTGGGTGGCACGCTCTGAGGTACTCCGAAGGGCGTGCTGCACTGACTGCACGCCCTTCGGAGTACCTCAGAGCGTGCCACCCGCACGATCCTCTGATGCGTGCCTTTTTTCGTGTCTTTCGCGTGTTTCGTGGTGATTCTCTCCCCGGAGGTGCCTCATGTCCGATCCGATCCGCAACCGCATCAAGGCCCATCGCCGCGTCCGTGCCGGCGACCTGGTGCCCCACGAATTCAACTTCCGCAGCCATCCCGAACTCCAGCGTTCCGCCCTGGCCGCCCTCTACCGCGAAGTCGGTTTCGCCCGCAGCCTGTTGGCCTATGAGCTGCCCGATGGCCGCCTGAAGCTGATCGACGGCCACCTCCGCCGCGACCTCGACCCGAACATGGAGGTGGACGTGGAAGTGCTGGACGTGACCGACGAGGAAGCTCGTACGCTGCTCCTGAGCATCGACCCGCTGGCGGCCCTGGCCGAGGAGCAGGCGCAATTGCGCGAACGCCTCCAAACGCTTGCCCCGCCCGTGCCCCCCGACCTGGAAGCCGCCTGGCAGGCGGCCGCCGAACGCTGCCTGGAGGTGCCGGCGGAGAAGCCGTTGCGCGAGCTGGACCTGAAAGAGCAGTGGTATGTGCTGGTGGCGTGCCGCGACGAGAAGCAGCAGGTGGAGCTGCTGGGGCGGTTCCAGGGGGAGGGGTTGCGGTGCAAGGCGGTGCTGGGGTGAGGGGGGGGCGGAGTGATAACGCGCCCGAGGTGGAGGAGTTTGACGAAATTCACTGGTGCATTAGTGTACACCTGGGTAGAATCGACGTGGTGGCGTTTCGGGTGATGCCATCCTTGCCCTGGTTGACCCCGATACCGCGACGGCAGGAATCGAACGGTCTATGGGTGGCGATCTTCTGGAGCGCGTCGAATTCCTCCGGTTGGACGCAAGCCGACGGCTCAACGGGACGCGCAAAGCCGGCTTTGCCCAGTTCCTGCCCGAGCCCCAGTCACTCGGTTCATGGTAGTCATGATCGATCCCGGCGAACTGTAGGGGCCCGGGGTTCCGCAACGGAGGAAGATCATGAGCGGCGACCTTGTGCCGGCAGATCCGGGCGAGTTCCTCTTCTACCAGACCGACGACGGACAGACGCGTATTCAGGTCCGTGTCGAAGGGGAAACCGTCTGGCTCTCCCAAAAGGTGATGGCCGAGTTGTTCCAGAAGGACGTTCGGACGATCAGCGAACACATCCGCAACATCTTCGACGAGGGTGAACTCAAGGAGGCGGCAGTTATCCGGAATTTCCGGATAACTGCCGCCGACGGGAAGCAGTACGACACTCAGCACTACAACCTGGACGTTATCATCTCCGTGGGTTACCGCGTCAAGTCCTTGCGGGGTACGCAGTTCCGCATCTGGGCGACGCAACGGCTGCGGGAGTTCATCGTCAAAGGATTCACGATGGACGACGACCGGCTCAAGCAGGCCGGCGGCGGCAACTATTTCGACGAACTGCTCGACCGCATCCGCGACATCCGTTCGTCCGAACGAGTCTTCTGGCGGAAGGTGCTCGACATTTACGCCACCAGCATCGATTACGATGGCACGGCCCCGGCGTCGCAGCTGTTCTTCCAGACGGTCCAGAACAAGATGCACTGGGCGGCGCATGGGGAGACCGCTGCCGAAGTCGTACACCGTCGCGCGGATGCGAGCAAGCCGAACATGGGTTTGACGAGTTGGTCCGGCTCTCGTCCCCGCAAGGCGGATGTCGCCACCGCGAAGAACTACCTGACCGAGGACGAAATTCAGGCACTCAACCTTATCGTCTCGGCCTATCTCGATTTTGCCGAACTCCAGGCCCGCAGCCGCAAGCCGATGTACATGGCCGACTGGATCCGCAAGCTGGACGACTTCATTCGGCTAAGTGATCGGGAGATTCTCACCCACGCAGGCAAGATCTCTCATGACGCAGCTGTGGCCAAGGCGGAAGCCGAATTCGACAAGTTCCGCACGGTACAGGCCGCCCTTCCGCAACCCGTCGACCGGCACTTTGAGCAGACCCTGGATCAACTGGAAAGGCTCGAAGGGCAACCGAAGGCGTTGCCCGAGCCGAAGCCCGAAGGGTCGAAGAAGAAGCCGGGGCGGCGGAAGAAGGGCGAGTCGTGACGTCGGGGTGCTGGACTTCGACGACGACGAGGCGCGGACGCTGCTATTGACCATCGACCCGCTGGCGGCCCTGACCGCGGAGCAGGCGCAATTGCGCGAACGCCTCCAAACGCTGGCCCCGCCGGTGCCGCCTGGCAAGCCGCCGCCGAGGGCTGCCTGGAGGTGCCGGCGGCGAAGCCGTTGGGCGAGATGGGCCTGAAAGAGCAGTGGTACGTGCTGGTGGAGTGCCGGGACGAGAAGCAGCAGGTGGAGCTGCTGGTACGGCTCCAGGGGGAGGGGTTGAGGTGCAAGGCGGTGATGGCGTAAGGAGCATGACGCCCGCGAGAGCCGGCTCGTCGCTTGACGCCACGGCTGAAAAATCTCGCGGCCGCGCCACTTTTCGGTTGACGCCGCTCTTGAGGTAGCCCGACAATAAGGAAACCGGCGCCCGGGAGGGATGCGCAGCGGGCGCCTTTCGGGAAACCGGCGCCGGGATAGCCATGCGACAGGATTTGGTTACGCGTGCCCGAATTCCTGTTCGGCTTCAGAGACGGGGAGCAGCACTATCTGCAACGCCTATGAGAGTCCTCACGCACACGAGCGCGATCAGGTCGGCGGTAAGAGATCTCCTTGGCGATGCCGGCGATCATCGTGTTATCGCTGTCGCCTATGTTGGCGCCGATGCACTCGATTTTCTCCCGGTTCCAAGCGGGCTCGTGATCTATTGCTGGCCGCAAGCCGGCGGTACTAATCCCTCGGCAGTCGAGGATCTCGTGCGCTCTGGGGCCAAGGTGCATTTCGTCCGCCGGTTGCATGCGAAGGTTTACTGGTCACGGACTCGCGGGGCACTTGTTGGCTCCGCAAACCTGACTGCCAACGCACTTGGTGAGCAGGCGTTGCAAGAGGCAGCCGTCTTGCTGCCGCCAGATGCCTTTGACATGGATTCCTTTATCCGAACGATGGCGGTCGAACCGGACTACGCAGCTACGTTAAAACAACTTCACCTAGCGCATGTCCGGTTCCTTCAACGCAATCCGTCCCGAACTGGGTCGCCGACACCTCGGTCTGCGCTGCCGTCGTTTCTCCAGTGGCTGGCCACCGAGGGTGGTGCCGACTGGCGGATGGGCTGGTACATGGATGACCCAGGCCCGCCACGTGATGCAATCGATAAACTTGAGGAGGAAACCGGCTCCCGAGAATGGGCTACCTTTCTTGGCCAGCCCAAAGCAAGCTATCTCAAGCGTGATGAATATACATTGAGCTTCCGTATCCGACCGAAGGGCGACCGCGTCAGGATCGATTCGCTGTATTGGTGGTGTCCAGTAAACTTCGTACACACCGAGGACAAGTCCTGGAAAGACAGCCCTTACTTGTGGTTTGCGCGTGTCTTGCTCCCGCGCGGGGCCAAACCCCCGTTCAAGGTGAAGGAGCCACGATTCCGCCGTGCGCTCGCTGCCGCTATCTGTGACATGGGAGGGCTGAATTGGCTGGAGAACGCCTCGCTCAAGCCCACAAAGGCGTTCCTGAAGAAGCTCTGGTACCGTTACGAAAGTGGGTAGACTTGACCGAGACTGAATGCGGGATATTGCAACACGGGTAGGCAGACATGCCGAACCAGCTACTGCAGCCGACCGGCCACGAGACCCACGGCACGCCGAGTTATGAGGTCTCTCCCGCGTGAGCCGGCTGCTGAGCGGGGGTGGTTCGGCGATAGGAGTTGCGAGAGAGGGTGCCAAGTTCATGCCGACCGATGACGCTGCATTCGTTGCGAAGGTGCGTGAGCAGATCAGGTTTCTCAAGCACGAGGAGTACAATTACGACCAGCTGCGAGTCTACGTCTCCGGGATCGCCAAGCCGTGGGTATTCGGGCCGGCCGACGAGTTCGAGTTCGACCGCGACGAGGTACTGGTCGTGCGATTTGGTCCGGCGAAAGAAAACGAGAACGAAGGGGTGCCGGAACATGCCTTCCCGCTCCGGCACGTGGTGGCGACCGAACTGGCAGTCAGCGAGGAGTGAGGCCGATGCGGTGGGTGTTGCCAGGTGGGGCTGAGCTGGGTGAGAGGAACTGCGGGAGTGAGGAGCGGACGGTGGCATGCCGGCCGCAGGCCGCGGTCTTGGAGTCGATGAGCCGGCCGCGCCGGAAGAACCTCGTGGAGCGGCTGGTCTCCGCCGTGAAACTGTTGCTGGGCGGATTCACCACCTTCTGGCAGCGGTTTTTCTCCGTGGAGCGGCTCCCCACCGTCAAACTGTGGCTGGAGGTACTCGCGGTACTCGTCGGGTTGATCGGCGCGATCCTGGCGCTGTTCGGTTGGTCACGGAGGTGACACGGGTCGTCTCGAACCAGGTGCTGCAGCGGCCGGCGTGTTCTCGTCTTCGGGTATCGTCTCAGCCCAGTGCGCCGGCCGCTGAGCGTCGTCGCTCGGCGGCTTGGCGTCTACGATTGCGGAAACCGAGCAACGTTGTCCGGTTTGCAAATCGCGGTTGGACGTTGGATCTATGAAAGAGGAGGGCGATGTGGACGGGCAGAAAAAGGGGACATCGTGAATAATCGAACCGAACGGTCGGTGGGGCAATGGCCAGGAAAATTCCCGAATTGCTTCGAGACTTGAAGGCAGCGGGCTTCGGAGAGATTCCAGGAGGCAAGGGCTCGGATCGAAAGCTCGTACATCCTCGTTATCGTGGCGCTGTTACCCTTAGCGGGAAACTCGGCGATGATGCAAAGCCCTACCAGGAGAACCAGGTCCGCCGAGCGATCGAGGAGGTTCAAGAATGAAAAAGAGCGATCGATATCACAAGTGGGTCGAATGGAGCGAGGAAGACGGTACCTACATCGGCAAATGCCCCGACCTGATTACGGGGATTCACGGCGATGATCCGAAAATAGTCTACGCTGAGCTGTGCAAAGTGATCGAAGACGTGATAGCCCATTTTGAGTCAGAAGGTCGCCCACTACCCCCTCCCAAGGTAAGGCCTATGCAAGAAGTGGTTTAGCGCACATAGAGGCCACATCTAATTTCGGGGAACGAAAGGGGTCGGGTTAGAGGAAAAACAAAGGTGTCGGGTGTCAGGACCCTTTTACAAAAAGGGCCGGGGGGAAAGGGCCGACGAAAAGAAGGGGGACAGGACTCGTAAGTCGGGCGGTCAAACGGGGGCTCTCCGGTGGCTATCAAGCAGGAAGCATTTCGGGACTGGCACCGGCTCTTCGGGCTGCTGCTTACGGACTTCTTCACCGGCTCGCCCTTCGTTGTCGAGGTGGAGCGCGAGCTGTCGGTGCAGCAGCAGCTGCTCAACGTGACCATCGTCCGGCGGGGCCGGGGGCGGTTCGTCGCCCTCCCACTGCCCCCGTCGCCGCTCGCGTTCCTGCGCATCAAGCTTGCGCACCGACCCCATCCGCACCAATCTCTAGACCCGTGACAACCTGGGTCCACAATTCGATGCGCTCTGAGCTTTCCGTGCTTGCGGTTGGGATTACCAGGCCCCCCGCCCCGGCAATCACACCGCAGCGCCCGAGGCAGATGGCGAGGTGATTACGGACCGAGCGTTGGGCGTCGCCTTCGTCGGCGCCCCGGCAAACCAGCTTCAGGGCGTGGGCCAGCCAGAGGGCGGCACGCTGGTCCTCGCCGCGGTCGAGAAGATCGACTCCAACGCCCTCGGCGACCCGGCCGGCGAAGAGCAGCAGGGCGCGGGCCTCGCGGTGACTGGCCGCCAGGTCGCGCCCTGCCTTGTGAGCCTCTGTTAGCGCGGCGGTGCGTTCGTCGTGGGAGCGCATCAAATCGGCGTGCGCATCCTGCAACTCCGCCAGTGCCTGAGAAGTCTCGCGATGAGACTCGGCAATCTGACGGGCCTCGCGCCGGGCAACAATGGCCCCGGCCACGGAAGCGGCCACGGTCGTGACGATCCCCAGCAGAGCTGCCAGCAGTGATCCCGCATCCCACCGGTCAGCGCCCAGCCCGATCCGGTTCCGGAAACTGGAGCGTGCCGTTGCGCAGGTGCTCGTCGAGCTCATCCTGCAAGCGCTTGCCGACGGCCTGAGCCTGGTCGTGGTCGGCCCGAACGGCTTCCAGCGCCTGCTCAATCATGAGCCGGCAGAAGCACTCTTCCTCGGACGCGCCGGGAAAGCGGGCCCGGATGCCGCGCCAAACGCTGTCCGGTGCCGACTGGTAGAGGTGCCGCATGGTACTGGCCCCCTGGAGCAGCGGCAGCCGCCCGGCCGCCACGCCCGCCGCCAGCCGGGCGATGTGCTGCTGACGGGCCAGTTCCACCGTCATGGCCGTTTGCAACGCCTTTCGCTTCGCCTTGAGTTCCCCCAGGGGCGGAACGGGGATGCCGGAGCCCGACGGATCGACCAGGCTCCGATCCAGGTTGATCCAGGCCAGCGCGCCGGATAGCAGGGTGGCGGCGCCGAGAAAACAGATCGTCGGATACGACAGGCGCGGCATGGTCGTTCCTTCTTCAACTGGGGGTAGTCCGATGGTGGCGACGAGCTGTGGAGAAAATGGGGCGTCGGGTGGCACGCCCTGAGGTACTCCGAAGGGCGTGCTGACAGTCAAGCACGCCCTTCGGAGTACCTCAGGGCGTGCCACCCTAAAACCTGGGCCTGACACCGTACTAGCCGGGGCGCTCGGCCGGGGCGAGCGGCGGGCGAACCAAGGGCACCGGGATGCCGAATTCGGCCAAGCGGGCGCAGACGCGGTCCAGATCCCACAGGGCGATCACGCCGTCGGACAGGCCGATCGCCAGGCGGCGGGCATCGGGCGACCAGGCCAGGCTCCAGATTTCGGCCTCTTCGGGGGGCAAGGCCAGGACGCGCGTGCCGGCCTCGAGGTCGTAGATGACGGCGCCGCCGTTGGCGTCGGGTGTCGCCGCCCAGCGCCCGCCGGGGGCCAGGGCAATCTGATAGGCCGGCAGTGCGAGCGTTGGCAACGGGGCGCCCGCGGTCCAGTCCCAGCGCCCCAGATGCCCGGACGGCGTGACATAGGTCAGGACCCGGCCGGCGCTGTCGAAATTCAGGCTGCGGAGCTGCACGCGGGCGGCCACACCCAACGGTTGGGCGCCCTCGTAGCCGCCCAGCCGATAACGGTGGAGCTGAGCCGACCCATCCGGATCGGTCCGCGCCAGGTAGACCAGGGCCGATCCATCGGGGTGAAAGGCCAGGTCGTAGACCTCGCGGGCGCGGGCTTCACCGAGGGGGCGAGCGTCCAGGCCGGGTTGGCCGGCGCGGAGCGACCAGACGGCGATGCCCCGGCCCCCAGCGGCGGCCAGGGCCTGCCCCGAGCCGTCGAACTGCAACCGCCAGACCTGGCCGGGGGGATCGTTGCTTGTCGGGGGACGGAAGAGCGGATCGGCCAGGCGGGCCAGTTCGGCCCCGGACTCCGCATCCCAGACGTAAACTGCCCCCTGGAAATCGCCGGTCGCCATCAGCCGGCCGTCCGGGCTATAGGCGACGGCCTCGATCTCGGCGTTGTGCACCCAGCCGGGACCTCCGGGGCGCAGCAGCTGACCTGTTTCGGGATCCCAGGTGCGGATGGTCCGATCCTTGGAAACGGAGACCAACCGCCGGCCGTCGGGGCGGAAGGCGAGGCATGGGACGCCGACCCCAATGCGCTCGCCCGGGGCAGTGAAGGCGATGGCCGGCACGCCCCAGCCGCGGTGCCCGCGAAGCATCCGCTTCTCTGGCGTGTCGCCGACCGGCCAGCCGACAACCGCCCCATCCACACCCGTGCCCACCAGGAACTGGCCGTCGGCACTGAAGGCCAGCTCTTCTATCCCATCGGCCGGCAACACGGCGATGGGCCGGCCGTCGGGGCACGACCAGAGCCGGACCTGGCGTCCCAGGGTCGCCACCAGGTGCCCCTCCTGGTGGACGGCGATGGCGCGGATGTTGCCGCAGCGCACCAGGGCATGTACCGTGCCGCGCGGCACGGCCCAGATGACAAAGCCCTCCTCGCATCCCGCCGCCAGCCAGCTGCTGTCACGCGCCAACTCCAGGTCGTAGACCCGCCCGACCGGCGATTTGGCCGGCCCGCTCAGGCCGAGACTCAGCCGGGCCCCCGGCGGCAGCGCTAGCCCCGGAATCGGGACATAATCCAGCTCTGCGAACAGGGACACGAAGGCCCCGTCCGCAACGGCCACGAACTCCTCATCGGACGTGGCCGTCTGGTGCAGTTTTGGCTCCCGGAACTGTAGGCCCGGGCCTTCGAGGAACCAGCGCGGCAGCGGCGGCCGCGGCAGCGGCGGCGACGGCGGCGCCGGCACTTCCGCCAGGCCGATCGGATCGCCCAGGCAGGCGAGCACATCGCCGGCCATCGCGCTCTGATCTCGGGTGGTGACACCCAGCCCCATCGCCCGGTGCAGGTTGGCCCAGACCTCGCCGCGGTAGCCGGGCTGCCGGGCCAGGCGGGAAGCGTGAGCGCTCTTGAGCAGCACCTCGTAAAGATCGCTCTGCGATTTTTTCCGGGCCAGCTCTTTTTCGTGGGCGTAGCCGGCCAGCCCCAGCACCAGACCGACGAGGAGCACGGCTGCGGCCGCGCCCAGGCTGACCACCAGCGGGCGGTGCCGTCGCACCCAGCGCCGCCCGCGCGGCAGCCAGCCCGGGCGCCGAGCCGCGATCGGCCGGTCTTCGAGGAAGGCATGCAGATCGTCCGCCAAATCCTGGGCAGTGGCATAGCGATCCGACGGCTCCTTCGCCATCGCCTTGAAGACGATGGTCTCCAGATCGACCGGGATGGCCGGCTCCAACCGTCGGGGCGCGGGTGGATCTTCCTCGGCGATGCGTCGCAGCAGGTCCTGGCGATCGTCGCCCGGGAAGGCTGGGGTCAGCGTCACCAACTCGTAGAGCGTGACGCCCAGGGAATACACATCGCTGCGGTGGTCGATCAGCAGGCGCCGGGCCAGGGCCTGTTCGGGGCTCATGTAGCGGAGCGTGCCGAGGACATCGCCGGTGAGGGTCAGGCCGGCGTCGGTGGGCAGGCGGGCCAGGCCGAAATCGACGACCCACAGGTGCCCCAGGCCGTCGAGGAGCAGGTTGGCCGGCTTGATGTCGCGGTGAACGACGCCGGCCTGATGGGCATGATCCAGGGCCTCGGCGGCTTCGGCGCCGAGGCGGGCCGCCGCCCGCCAGAGTTCGCGGCCCTGTGGCGGATCGCCCATCGGACCGACAGCATTGGGGCAGGTGGGAATCGTCGCCAGCGTCTCCTCCAGCCGATCAAGCGGTTGATAGACGGTGGACGGGTCGCTGGCAGCGGCCGGTGTGATGGCGGCGGCGGCTTCGGGCAGCGTCGCCCGGCCCCGTTCGGAAGCGGCCGGCCGGCGCCGGCCGGCGATCACGCTGGCCAGCGACGGCCCGTCGATGAACTGCATCGCGTAATAGTGGAAGCCGTGCTCCGACCCCACCGCGTAGACGGGGGCGATATGGGGATGGCAGAGGGCGCCGGCCGCCTGCGCCTCGGTGCGGAAGCGCTGCTGCTGGCGCGGGTCGAGTCCCGCGCCGGCCGACAACACCTTGACCGCCACCCGCCGACGCAACGAAATCTGCTCCGCCTCGTAAACGATCCCCATGCCCCCGCGACCCACCTCGCGGATCAGGCGGAAATCGCCCAGGACGGGAGGGGCATCCACAACGCGCGTCGGCTGCAACTCCGCCCCGGCCGATTGCACTAGCTCCAGTCCGTCGAGGCACTCGGCCACGGTCGCGGCGAGGGCGTGCGGGTACCGGGCCAGGAAGAGGGCGCGGTCCGGCCTGCGTCCCGCCTCCAGGGCCGCCAGGTATTCCTCGACGGCGGCAATCACCCGCGGATCGTCGAACGCCGCCGAGCCGCTGCCGGTCGCCTTCTCCTCCGCCGTGGCGGCATGGCCATCACCCTCGGGGTGCGTCATGGCTCGTCTCCCAGAACGCCGCGCAGCCGGGCCAACGCCCGGACCCACAGCTTCTTCACGCTATCCAGGGTGCGCTCCATGTGGCGGGCCACCTCGGGAAAACTCAGCCCCTGAAGCTGGCGCAGGATGATGACCTCGCGATAGTCAGCAGGCAGCCGACCCAGGGCATCCGCCAGCACGACGGCCTGCTCGCGCCGCACCGCCTGCTGGCTGGGCGAACTGGTCGAGGCGATGAAGGCGGCGTCCAGGGCCTGGGACGACTCGTCCAGGTTCCGCGTCAACTCGATCTCCAGGCCGACATCGCGTCCCTTGGTGCCGCGGTAGCGGCGGACCAGGCTGGCCAGGTTGAACGCCAGCACCCGCCGCAGCCACGAGAGCAGCTCCGCCGCCGTGGTGCCTCGGAACTGGGCGAACGACGAATGGGCGTCGAGGAAGGTCTCCTGCACCAGGTCGGCCGCATCCACCTTGCTTTGCAGCCGCTGCCCGATCTGCACCCGGGCCAGCAGCTCCAGGTAGTTGCGATAGCGCTCGAGGAGCTGACCGAGGGCGGCGGCATCCCCCGCGCGCCTGCGCCAGCAGGTCGTCCACCGTGTCGCCGAAGCCGGTCATGGCCACTCCTCTCCCATCCTAGCCGCCGCTTGAAGGGCCGTGGGGCCGCGCCACGGGGATTTTTTCGTGGGATGGAGCGGAATGACTACGATGACGATTGTGGATGGAGCGCTCCGCTGGCGCGTCGCGGCTAACCGGGGGGGTGGATCATGATCGTCGGGTATCACATCATCTTTGGGACATACGGGTTCTGGTTGCCCAATGACCCGCGCGGGTCGTGGTCGGATTTCGTGGGGTCGTGGGAGCTGTTTCGGTACGGGCCGGCCACGAAGACGACGGAGCGCTGCTCCCTGGCATCCCGGCCGCACGACCGGGGGCGGCGTCTGGCGGCAAAGGAGGCATTGCAGCGGCCGGCGGTGAGATTCAACGGGCTGCAAGCGCGGGCGGTCGGCCGTGGGTTTGGCGAATACGTGCGCCGCTCGGGCCTGGTGGTATGGGCGTGTGCCATTTTGCCGGATCACGTTCACCTGGTGGTGGGGCGGCCGGGAATGAAGGTCGAGCAGCTGGTCATTCAGCTGAAGGGGGCGGCCACGGAACGGCTGAAAGAGGAGGGGCTGCACCCGTTCGGCGAGATGAAGGACGAAAAGGGGCGGACGCCGAAGTGCTTTGCGCGGGGGGAATGGAAGGTGTACCTCGACCCGCCCGATGTGCCGCGCACGATTCGGTATGCGGAGAACAACCCGCTCAAGGAAGGGAAACCGAGACAGCGCTGGGCGTTCGTTGTCCCTTGTGGTTAGCCGCGACGCGCCAGCGGAGCGCTCGGCTCCGGCGCTCCGCTGGCGCGTCGCGGCTAACCGGAGGGCGCCGCCCCTTGCGAAGCGCCGTACATCTTTCGGTATGGAAAAGTCCCTGCTGTACGTCGGGCTGGACGTGGGCGGCACGTCGATGAAGGCGGGCGTGGTGGACGACGCCGGCCGGCCGCTCAGCGCTGTTAGCCTGCCCACCGAGGCCCAGCGGGGCCAGGCGTTTGGGCTGGAACGCATGTGCGAGACCATCCGCCAGGCGGTGGCCGCCGCCGAGCTGCGTCTCGACCAAATCGCCGCCATCGGCGTCGCCACGCCCGGCACCATGGACATCCCCGCCGGCATCATCCTCGACCCGCCCAACCTCAGGCCGTGGCAGAACGTTCCGGTCCGCAGCCACGTTCAGCAGACATTTGGTGTGCCGACGGACTTTCAGAACGATGCCAACGCGGCTGCCCTGGGGGAGCACTGGGCCGGCGCCGGCAAGGGAGCGCACAGCCTGGTGCTCTATACCCTGGGCACCGGCGTCGGCGGCGGCATCGTCCTCGGCGACAAGGTCGTCGAGGGCGAGCACAGTCACGGGGCCGAGCTGGGGCACGTCAAGATCGAGATGACCAACCCGCGGCGATGCGGCTGCGGGCGCTGGGGCTGCCTGGAGGCCTACGCCAGCGCCACCGCCGTGGTCGGCCGGGCCCGCGAAGCCCTGGCCCAGCAGGCCGGCCCGTCTGCCCTTCAGACAGTGCTGCAAACGCACGGCGACCTGACCGCCAAGGACATCTTCGATGCCGCCGCGGGCGGCGACGCGCTGGCGGAGAAGATAGTGGCCGACACCGCGTTCTACCTGGCCGTCGGCGCCGTCAACCTGATGCACATCATCGATCCGGACATGATCGTCTTTGGCGGCGGCATGATCGCCGCCGGCGAGCCGTTCCTGGAGCGGATCCGCGGCCACGTACGCGAAATGGCCTTCCCCGTCCCCGCGGCGAAGACGCAGGTGCGCTACGCGCAGCTCGGCAGCGATGCCGGCTTCATCGGCGCCGCGGCGGGCGCACGGAAGCTGTGCCTCGGCTCGCGCCGCTAAACGCAGAACCATCCCGTCCGCCAGCTGAGTATCCCATTTGTCACATGGTTCCGAATGCCTCGTCCCGATCCTTGACGGGCCAGGTGTCGGGCGCTTAGACTCTCAGGAAGGATTATGGCAGTGGTCCTGCTGATAAGGTGGGCTTATGGACTGGCCCGGGCCGTTCCTTCCCTGACGCCAGCGGAGCCTCACCATGCGATTCTGGATTCCCCTGTCCCTCGCGGCCGCCCTGCTGGCGGCACTGCCGCTCCTGGTTAGTGGGGCCGACGGACAGCCCTCCCCCGACGCGAAAAAACGCACCTTCCTGTTCACCTACTCCGGCACGGTCACCGGCCTCAAGCCCGGCGAGCGGGCCCGCATCTGGCTGCCGGTGCCGCCTACCAACGATGAGCAGAAGGTCAAACTGGAGGAGGAGGAGCTGCCCGGCGAGGCGAAGCAGGACCGGGATCCGCAATACGGCAACACCATCGTCTCCTTCGAGGCAGCCGCCGACAAGGACGGCAATGTGACCTTCTCCCGCACCTATCGGGTGAGCCGCCGCGAGGTGAAGGGGGTGCGGAAGGATCGCGCCGACGACGACCTCATCAAGCGCTATCTGCAAGCCGACAAGCTGGTGCCGATCGGGGGCAAGCCGCTCGAACTGCTCAAGGACCGTCCCATTCCCGGCGATGCGACGGCGGCGGCCAAGGTGCTGTACGAGGTCGTCGATGGGCACATGAAATACGACAAGTCCGGCACCGGCTGGGGCCGCGGCGATGCCGCCTGGGCCTGCGACAGCAAGCACGGCAACTGCACCGACTTCCATAGCCTGTTCATCTCCCTGGCCCGGACCTACAAGATCCCGGCCAAGTTCGAGATCGGTTTCGGCCTGCCGCCCAAGCGCGGTTCCGGCGAGGTGGCGGGCTATCACTGCTGGGCCAAGTTCCGTCCCAGCGACGCCGGCTGGGTGGCCGTCGATATCTCCGAGGCGAACAAGGACCCGAAGATGAAGGACTACTATTTCGGGAACCTGACCGAAGACCGCGTCACCTTCAGCAGCGGCCGCGACATCACCCTGGTGCCCCGCCAGGAAGGCGAGCCGCTGAACTATTTCGTCTATCCATACGTGGAGGTCGGCGGCAAGACCTACCCGGCGGACAAGATCAAGCGCAAGTTCTCGTACAAGGACGTGGAATGAAGCCTTGGCGAGCGGGGGGTGTTAGCCCCCCCGGTGATGACATCCTCACCGGGGGGCTGACGCCCCCCGCTCGCCATTATTGCGCCCCCCGCTCGCCATTATTGCGCCCCCCGCTCGCTACGCATCCCGATCGTACGCCGTCTTCAGCCACCGCCTTACCTCGGCGTCGATGTCCGCCGCCGAGCTGATGGGGATGCAGTGGGTGATGCGGTCTTTCTTGGCGAAGCCACCCGTGTCGATGAGGCGACCCGTGGGCGTCAGATCGCCCAGGGCAAAGCCCAGGTCGATGCGCGTGCGGGTGGTCGGCTTGATCTGGGAGAAAACGTGGTTGCGGTAGAGCGGCACGATAGTCTTGCATGGACAAGCCTTGGCCTCCGGCCCGATGCCGAGCCCCAGGGCCAGCAGTTTGTCGTAGAGCGGGCGCAGGCCGGCCTTCGACCCGGCATACATCTGCTCCACGTAGACCACGGCCGCCTTCAGATAGCTCTCGGGATCGTCTTCCGCGATCCCCTTGTCCGGGCTGGCGAAGGCCCGCTCGGCGAGCCACGAGGCGTTATTGGTCCCGAAGCCGTGGACCTGCTTGAGCCAGTCGCGGCAGGCCTTCTCATCGTCGGGACCGGAGGCCTTGATCTCGGCAATCCATTCCTCCAGGGTTCGCCCGCTCTTGCCCTTCAAGTCGGCGATCCACTGCTGCACCATCGCCACGGCGGGATGGACGCTGTACAGCGCCTGCCCGGGCGAGTTCTTTGAAGCCCCGTGCCATGCGCGCGCACTCCGTGTATTGACGAACCATCTGGATCGGGGCACGGTCCCTGCGAGCCGCGGTACCCCATCCCCAAACCTCAGTTAGTGGTAGGGAGTGGAGCGTCGCCCGTCTGCCCCGCTGGCTCGTCCGGGGCTGCGAGCAGGTCGAGCAGGGCACCGGGATCGACCGGCTTGACGAAATGGTGCTCGAAGCCGACTTCGCGGATGCGGCGGCGGGCGTCGTCGGAGCTGTAGGCGGATATGGCGATGAGGTGAACCTTGGCAGTGGCCGGGTGGTGGCGGAGGGCGGCGGCCACACCGTAGCCGTCCAGCCCTGGCAGGCCGATATCGCAGAGCACGAAGTCCGGCGGCCACGCTTCGGCGGTATCGACGCCGGAGGGGCCGGTGTAGGCGACGCGAACCTCGTAGCCGACGAGATCGAGCAGCAACTGCATGCTGTCGGCGGCGGCCTGATTATCCTCGACAATGACGATCCGCGTCCTCCTCGAATGAGATTTCCTGACGCTCATTGCTGTGCCCCCGGTCGGTGGCTATCGCAACCTCGGTCGCCCGACCCGCCCTGAGCCAGCGGCCGATTTCCTCCCACACCTGGAAGAAAAAGGGGGCAAGTTTGGTGCCGTCCGGCGACGCGACAGCGCGATCGCTACCGTGGCAGTCTCAATTATTCTGGTACTGGGCGGCCCGGGCCGCGGCGACATCAGGCGTCTCGTCGCGGATGATGCTCTCGATCTCGGAGCGGGTTTGCCGCAAAAGAAGCCCCAGCAGGCTGTCGCGCCCTACCACGGCGACGAGCATGTTGAGAACGCCCACGACCCAGCGGGCGTGCGGCAAATTGAAGAACTGTTCCTCTTCCGCAACCAGCTTGCCGTTGCTCATATCGGAACCTCCTTGTTCCCATCGGGTCGGGCGGATGATAGCCGCTAAGGCCGGGATGGAGCAAGGGCAGTCAGCGGTGGAAGGGTCAACGCGCACGCACATCCAGAATGTCGGTCAAGCGGGTCAGTGCGAAGACCTCGTAGGCCCAGGGGTGCAGGTTGAGCAGGGCCAGTTCGCCGCCCTGGCCGCGGAGTCCCTTGTTCAGGGTGAGCAGAGCACCCAGTCCGCCGGCCGTCGGGATGCGCACGCCCCCCAGGTCGAGGTGCAGCCGATGCCGGCCCGGCTTGTCGAGCAGCCGGGCCACCGGGTGCAGCGCCTCCGCGGTCAGCACATCGCCGCTAATGCGAAGGCGGGTCGGTTCGTTGGGAAGACAGTGACGGCGCGTCAACGTGGGCATGGGCTCAACTCCTTCCGGGGGGCCAACTATTCTCCGCGTGGAGGTAGTTGATTCTAAGAGAGGGCCGACCGGGCAAAGAAGCTCAGCAGGGGGCGTCCCGGCCGAATCCCTCCAGGGACCGGCCGCAGAGGCGGCAAGATAGGCAAGTTGGCAAGCCTGGAGCGGCGAGGGAAGGATAATCCGAAGGCGGGTCCGCGCTGGCGCAACAAAAAGGCCCGCCGCTTCGCCTCGGTGTCGCCCAATCACCGCGGCAAATCGACGGGACAAACCACAGTGTACCGCGGGCGGCCCCCAGGTCAAGGGTCGCGACGGTATTATCGCTGCCGCTCGCTGCCGATCGGATAGGATAGAACGGCCGAGAGTTTCACGAGGGCGGTTATGGCGCTGCAAGTGACGCAGATCGATCATGTGTCGGTGGTTGTTAGCGACATCGGGCGCAGCCGGCGCTTCTACCGCGAGGTGCTGGGCCTGAGGGAGATCGCCAAGCCGCGCACCTTTTCGTTCCGCGTGCTCTGGTTCGACCTGGGCAACCAGCAATTGCACCTGCTATGGAAAGAGCGGCCCGATACGCTGAGTCCGCGGCATTTCGCCCTGCGCGTGGCCGACCTGGCCGCCGCTCGGCACCATTTTCAGGAGCGGGGAATTCCGACGGAAGAAACCACGCTTATCCCGGACGCTGATCGGTTCTTTGTTCGCGACCCGGACGGCAACCGCATCGAGATCATCCAGTGGCTTCGGCCCTACGACCCCGGCGAAAGCGGGGCGACGGACCTGGATGAATAGCTGCGAAGCCGCAATCGCCGGCTAGTGCAGCGTCAAGCCCAGGAATTAGGGTGGCACGCCCTGAGGATACTCCGAAGGGCGTGCAGTCAGTGCAGCACGCCCTTCGGAGTACCCTCAGGGCGTGCCACCCGATGCAATCCCCGGCTAGAAATTGTATTCCGCCCGGAAGAACGCGCCCTGGTCGAACAACTCCGCGCACGACTGACCGACCCGGCCCAGGTTCCACCAGTATTCGTATTCGTAGCCGGCGACGAAGCGCGTCCGCCAGCCGATTGGCTGCCAGGCGATGCCCAGCTGGGCACCGAAGGTCGGCACGGCACGGCTGCCGCCCTGGGTGGCGGCACTACCGATAATGGTGCCGTCGCCGTAGGTGAGCGTCTCATCGAATCCTTGATGGACGTGGCCGAGCACCAGTGCCCCGTCCACCCGCGCGAACAGCGATAGGCCCGGTACGCTGAAGTGATAGTTGAGGTCAAGTCCCGCGTGGGGGCCCGCGCCGATGAACTGGTTGGTGGCACGCTGTTCCGCAAACTGGCCCAGGGCCTGGGCGTCGAAGAAGATGTCGGCCAGTCGGGCACCGAGGCGAGCCTTGAGATCGAGGCCGCGCACCATCGTGATGTTGGGAGTCGCGTAATCCAGGTCGAGGACGTCCATGTCGAGGCGCGTGTGAAGCAGACCGTCGCCTAGGGCATCGAAGTTCGGAATGTCGCCGCGACCCTCGCTGCTCAGGCCGCGATACGCCAGGGCGACCTCGCCGATGCCATCCGCGAACTGATATCCCACCTCGATACGTGGCGCTACGACCCAGTCGAGGCGAGCGCTGGGGAGCTGGACGATATCGGTGCCCAGGCCCTGGAAGTTCAAGGTCGAGGTCAAGCCGTTCCTCAGGTGGGGCGAGACAATGCCGGCCTCCAGCGTCAAGAACCAGCCGCACGGGCCGGTCGGCTCGTCCAGCAAGGTGTCGTGGCTGGGCAAGGGGGGCGGGTAAGCCGGCGGCGCGACGTCCAGGGGCGACGGGGGCGGCGTGGTCAGGGGCGGCGGCGTTAACCCCGTGGTCGGCGCGGCTGAGGGGACCGGCGTCGGCGGCAAGCCCTGCGCCCCGGCGATTCCAGCGACCAGGCCACTCGTCAGCACAGCGGCCAGGAACAGGCCCCATCCACCTCCCCGCTGGCTCATGGCATCGTCTCCCTGAATGCGCGAACGCATCCGCTTGTCCGGCGAAGCCGCGCTTCATAGCCGGGGGATGGCCGCGAATCAAGGGGAGCCGGCAATGGACAGGGGATTCGGTCAGGACGATTCACCCGGGGCCGGGGCTTCCGCCAGCGGCGCCACCAGGTTGAGGATTGTGCCGAGCTGTCCCAGGCGCATGCCATAGCGATCCAGGAACTCCTGCAGCGCGAAGTCGCTGTCCAGCGCGTCGTTGCCATCGCTGGACAGGTGCTCGGTCAGCTCGGAGATAAGCTTGCCATAGGTCTGTTCGAGAACCGGCAGCGCCTTGCGACAGGTGTCGGACAGCTCCGGAAACTCCTCGTGCCAGCGATTGAGGAAGGCCCGCCAGCGGGCGCCATTGTCGTGGGCCGCCGCCGACGCTCGCAGCTGGTTGAGCTGCTCGCGCTGCACGTCGAGGAGCTGTCGCAACAAATCGACGGCCTCGGCGGGAAACAACGGCGTCCCGACCGGGGCGGCGGGCGTGGCGGCCGAACTCTCGATCTGAAAATTGAACGCTGACATCGGTCGGATTGCCTCTTCCGTGCTGGCACGCGCCCCTGGGCGTGCTGGCTGTCGCTGCTCTGGCATCGCCATCCTGCGCCGGTGGTCCTGGCAAGAGGAGTGATTATAGCAAGCCGGACAAGGGCGTAACAGTAATCCGCGGCAGGAAAAATCCGGCCCGGCCCAACTCTTCCCCACCCCGTGCCTGCCGGCTACCTTATTCCTGCCGCCGGCGCCCTCCGAGGTCCCTGGATTCTGCCATGAACGCACCCCCACCCGGCAAGCTGCTCGGCGTCGATTACGGCAGCGTGCGCGTCGGCTTGGCGGTCACTGACCCGGAACGAAAACTCGCCTTTCCGCTCACGACCTATTCCCGGGTTGGGCGTGACGAGGATGCACGCTTCTTCCGCGACCTGGTGGTGCAAGAGGAGATCGGCGGCCTGGTCGTCGGCTTGCCGATGCACACGGACGGAAGGGAGGGGCAAAAGGCGGCCGAGGCCCGCGCCTTCGGCCGCTGGCTCGCGGACCTGACGCGACTCCCCCTGGTCTTCTTTGACGAGCGTTTCACCACCGCGGAGGCGGAGGCCGCCTTGTGGTCGGCCGGCTTGACCCATCGCCAGCGCAAGCGCGGCGCGACCGGGTGGCGGCGCAGATTCTCTTGCAAACCTATCTGGACGCCGGTTGCCCGACCGACGAAGGGGCGGGGCCGCTGGAGGGATAACACATCACCAGCGCAACGGCTTCTGCCACGCCTCCTTCAAGTCCGCGAGCTGGGCCCACACCAGCCATTCGCCCGCCGCCCCCGGGATCCGGAGCCGCCGCTCCTTTACCGTTTTCCCGATGGCGAAAAGCGGCACGTCGCCAAAGCAATCGCGCAATGGCTGCAAGTCGGCGGGCGCCACTTCAAGGACAAAGCGTGTCGTCGATTCGGAGAAGACCAAGACCTCGTCGGGCAGGGATGCCATCGGGCCCAGGCCGGTGATGTCGGCCCCGATGCCACCCGCGAATGCCATCTCCGCCAGGGCCACGGCCAGGCCGCCCTCGCTCAGGTCGTGACAGGCCCGCACCAGCCCGCGGCGGATCGCTGCGTGTAGCTTGGCAAAAATGCGGGGTGCAAGCATCAGGTCGGGCATCGGCACCGTGCCGCCGTCCTGGCCGGTGACCAAGTGATAGTGCGAGCCGCCCAGTTCGTCCTTCGTGGTGCCGACGAGGACAAGGTGATTGCCCGGCTCCTTCAGGTCCATGGTGACGCAGCGGCGCACGTCGGGGACGCGGCCCAGGGCGCTGATGAGCAGGGTCGGCGGAATGACGACACGGCGACCGTCGGACTGGTATTCGTTCTTGAGACTATCCTTACCGCTGATGAACGGCATGTTGTAGGCCAGGGCTACATCGCGGCAGGCCTCGGCGGCGCGGACCAGCGAGCCGAGCACCTCCGGCCGATCGGTGTTGCCCCAGCAGAAGTTGTCGAGGAGGGCAATCCGTGCCGGATCGGCACCGACGGCCACGACGTTGCGTACGGCCTCGTCAATGGCCGAGGCCGCCATCGCATAGGGATCGAGGTCGCCGTAGCGCGGGTTGAGGCCGCAGCCGACCGCCAGGCCGGTCCAGGAGCCAAGGACCGGCATCACCACGGCGGCATCGCCCGGACCATCGTCGCGCACGCCGACGAGCGGCTTGACGACGCTACCCCCCTGCACTTCGTGATCGTACTGCCGGATGATCCACTCCTTGGAGCAGACGTTCCAGGAGGACAGAATCTTGCGCAGGACGGCGTTGAAGTCGTGTTCACAAGCCTGAAGCGCCAGCGAAGGAGACCCCTCGCTGGCGCTTCGGGCTTGTGTCCACGTCGCCTGCCGCAGCACCGCTGGCCGGCCGTGGTGCAGGAATTGCAGGTCCAGGTCAGCGACCTGATTCTCGCCGTAGCGCAGCCGCAGCCGGCCCGTGGCCTCGAAGCGGCCCAGCACGGTCGCCTCCACGTCCTCGCTGGCGCAGAGAGCCCGTAACGTCTCCCAGTGGTCCGGCGGGACCGCCAGCACCATGCGCTCCTGCGATTCGCTGATCCAGATTTCGGTGTGCGACAGCCCCTCGTACTTCAAGGGGGCCTGGTCGAGCTGGACCGTCGCTCCCAGGGACTCGGCCATTTCGCCGACGGCGCTGCTGAAGCCGCCGGCACCGCAGTCGGTGATGGCATGGTACAGACCGCGGTCCCGAGCCTGGAGCAGGACATCAAGCATCTTCTTTTCGGTGATGGCATTGCCGATCTGCACGGCCCCGCCGCTCTCCTTCTCCGAGGCGGCCGTCAATTCGGCGGAGGAAAACGTGGCCCCGTGGATGCCGTCGCGCCCCGTCCGTCCGCCGACGGCCACGATCAGGTCGCCGGCCTGGGCCTGCTTCTGGCAGCGATCCACCGGGATCAGCCCAACGGTGCCGCAGAAGACGAGCGGGTTGGCCAGGTAGCGGTCGTCGAAGCAGACGGCACCGTTGACGGTGGGGATGCCCATGCGGTTGCCGTAGTCGCGCACGCCGGCCACCACGCCCTTCATCACCTTGCGCGGATGGAGCACGCCCGGCGGCAGCGACTCGGGCGCTGTGTCCGGCGGGGCGAAGCAGAAGACGTCGCTATTGCAGATCGGTTTTGCGCCCAATCCGGTGCCGAGGGGATCGCGGATGACACCGCCCAGGCCGGTGTTGGCGCCGCCGTAGGGCTCGATGGCCGACGGGTGGTTGTGCGTCTCCACCTTGAAACAGACATGAAAGCGCTCGTCAAAGCGGACGACGCCGGCGTTGTCCTCGAAGACGCTGACGCACCAGTCGTCGGGGCCCAAACGCCGGCGAATCTCCTGCGTGGCGGCGAAGATGGTCTCCTTCAAGAGGTTGTCATAGCGCCGCGGCCCCCCCTCGCCGGTGAATTCGATCCGGCCCTTGAGCGTCTTGTGCGAGCAATGCTCCGACCAGGTCTGGGCGATCGACTCCAGCTCCACGTCGGTCGGCTCCCGGCCCAGGGTGCGGAAGTGGGCCTGGATGGCGTGCATTTCGGCCAGGCTGAGCGATAGCTGGCCGTCGCGGCTCAGTTTCATCAAGGCCTCGTCGGTCAGGTCGTCCAGCGGGACGGTGACCAGACGGAAGGTGTACGCACTACCGAGAGTGAGGTGTTCGACCGAGAGCGGCCCATCGACGGCCTGCTCGATCGCATCGTTGGCGAAGACCTTGCGGAACAGCAGGTCGCGGCTTTGGGCGGGCAGCGGTTCGGGGCCGTAGTAGCGGCGAAAGGAGCGGACCGAATCGACCACCAGGCCCAGGTCCCGGGCGGCCTCGACGACGCTCAAGGCGGCTGGATCCATGACGCCCGGCCGGAGCAGCACTGTGGCGAGGCGGACGGCAGCTGCGGAGGCGCCGGCGGCATTGAGCGGGCCAAGCCGGCCTGTCTCCGCCAGGGGATCGACCAGCAGCTCGCGCACCAGCGTTTGGGCCTGGCCCCTATTCAGATCGCCTTCGACCAGATAGCCCCGCGCGGAGCGGGCGATCAACGCCTGACCCCGCCGGCCATGCGTCAGCAGGTCGTATTCCTCGGCCACCCGGTCGCGTTCCGGGTCCGGTCCCTTCGGCTCGATTTCAATTTCCCAGAGCATCGCGACTCCTTTTGCCGCGGGCGAGCAGGGCGTCGATCGTGGCCGCGTCGGCGGCCATCAGGGCCGACTTGAATTCTCCGAGCGTCCCCTCCACGCGACCCAGCGCCTCCAGCAGGGCCGCTCGGTTTTGCAGCAGAATGCCGGTCCAGAGCGACGGATCGCCGGCAGCGATGCGCGTGGTATCGCGGAAGCCGGTCGCGGTCAACTCGTACAACTCGGGAGAGAGGAGACCCGCCAGCGCCGACGCCAGGAGATGCGGCAGGTGGCTCGTCAGGGCCAACGCCCGATCGTGCTCTTCCGGTTGCATGAGCAGGACACGCGAGCCCAGCGCTTGCCAAAAGGCGATGGTGCGCTCCAGGGCCACTCGATCGGTCTGCGGCGTGGGTGTGACGACGGTGACACGGCCCTGGAACAGGTCGGCGTCCGCGTGCTCCGGGCCGCGCTTCTCGGAGCCCGCGAGTGGATGACTGCCGACGAACGACACGCCCGCCGGCAGTCGGCCGTCCAGGGCCCGGACAATGGCACCTTTAGTGCTGCCGGCGTCGGTCAGCAGCGTTCCCTGCGCACAATGCGCAGCGGCGACGAGGACCTGGTCGGCGATGAGGGTGACCGGCGTGCAGAATACCACGATGTCGGCCCCGCGCACGGCGGCGCCGAGATCGGTGCTCATCTCGTCGATGGCGCCGATCTGCCGGCGCGTTCGAGGGTCGCCGGTTGCCGACCCACGCCGATGACCCGGCCGACGAGGCCGCGGCGGCGAGCAGCCAACCCGATCGACCCGCCGATCAGGCCGACGCCGACGATGGTGAGGGTGCCGATGTGCATCAGCGGAGCGTGGGGGAATCCAGGGCGGGCGACGATGGGATTATAGGAGGTGCCCCGCGGGTCGCCTCACGGCGTAGCGCCGGCACGGGCGAGCAGAGTGAGGGCGTCAACGCCGCAGGGCATTACCCAGCCAGAAGGTGAGCCAGAAATCGTCCGGATGACGTGCTTGGGCTCGCTTCAACAAGGGCACCGTGTTCGCCTTGCTCCTCATCAGGGCCCGGGCCAGCGCGATCAGCAGGCGCGGCGACAGCTTCGCCATGTCGGCCTCACGAGCCAGCTGCTCCAGCGCCTTCGGCTTGTCCCAGGTCTCCGCGTCACGGAAGCGGTCGCTCCACTCGTCCGGCTGCGCCTGCCGGGCCACCGTGAGCTACCATGCTCGCCGCTCCCGATCCTCCGTCGCCGACGCCCAGTCATCCAGGGCGGCCACCAGCTGGTCGCGGATGATTGCATCGCGGACTCGGGTTGCCACGACCTCCGCATCCTCCGCTGGTTGCCCTAACCCTTCCTCCCGGAAGAACGCGGCGTAATCCCGGTCGAGCCCGTGGTAGTCGATTTCACCATCGGTCATCACGGCGGCGTCGAGGCGGATGTGATCCAGTCGCTCCATCACGGCCAGATTGGCGTGTACCTGCTGGGCGCGTGCCGCCAGGTCGGCCGGTCCATCCCTGGCCCCGCGATCGTCCGCGCGCTGCAAGGCCGTCTGGGCGTCCCGCAGGTTCCCGGTCCGCAGTGCCCGGATCGCCTCAGCTAGGTCGTCGTCCACCTTGCGGACCAGATCGTGCCGTTGCCACAGCCAACGCGCGACGCCAGCACTACACAGCAGGGTCAGGGACAACAGGGCTGCGGCCAACCCCATCGCCCGCAGGCGCCGCCTCATCGCCACGGGTCGCATCCACTCCCAGCGGGGCGATCAGGGCCAGGGTCAGGATGGTGGTTCACATGGTCGGTTCCTGGGAAGATGACCCGGCGGTGCGATCAAATAATCAGAGACCTGCGGAATCGTTTCAATTGACGTGCAACGAGGTTGCATTCCCGATGTCCTTGAGTCACACACACTTGCGCCTTCGATGGCATCTCGTTGCACGGGACACGGACACACCCCCCTTGCTCTAAAATGCAACACCCTGCCAGGGAGGAAATAGAACGACGTTATACCGATGC
This sequence comes from uncultured Planctomycetota bacterium, assembly GCA_963827935.1. GTDB lineage: Bacteria > Planctomycetota > Planctomycetia > Gemmatales > Gemmataceae > DATFNV01. Next base: position 855,084 of record CAWHCN010000017.1, read on the forward strand.
CTTCTCGGGGCCCGCTTGTTCCACCGCAAAGGAGAACGTATCCCACCCTGCGTGACGGACTGGCGCGGCAGCTTTGACGTGAACATACCCGCCCCGGGCGCCGACTTCAAGCAGGCAGGCTCCGCCCTGCCTCATTCCCGGTCCTCGCTCTATATCCGGTAGCCAGCTCGTTTCACGCTTGACTCGACGCGGGACGCCGGCGGACAATAAGGCAACCGGCGCGGGGATAGGGTGCGCGGGCGCGGTTTTCGGGCAACCGACGCCAGGATAGGAGTATGCGCGGATTTGGTTACGGCGCTATAATCCCTGTTCGCGGGCTTGGGACAAACGTATGCTCGATCTCGACTCACCGATTTGGGCCGACATCCCAGCCAGCAGCGGAATGAACAGCGCCCTTGCGGTGAGGCTGCTTCGGCAAGCTCGCGCCGGCGACGACTCAGTCTATCCGGAGCTTTATCATCAGTTGTGCCATCAGTTCACGGTTGGCGAGGTCGCGTATGTCGCGGTGCCTCACTTAGTTGACATCGCGCGAGGCATCGACGTGAGGCGACGTGTTTGGCCTCTCTGTATCGTCGGCACGGTGGAAGCTGCGCAGGAATTCGTACCATGAAAGCGCTCCTCCAATTCGTGAACAGTGGCGAGCGGAGTACCTCGCGGCGAATGCGGAGGCGTTGAGATTAGCCGCGAATGCGCTGGAACGCGTCGGTTGGCCGCCGTCGGATTCGCAGGAATTGCTCGCCACTTTGGCGGCGCTCCACGGCCACACCAATTTGGCAATGCACTTGTTTCTTCAGGGCGGCGTGACGGAACTCTCTTGCCCAATGTGCGGCGAGTACATCGAGTACGGAGAGTCGGTTTGAGCCGCGAACCAGCCGTTGCACCTGACCGCGGCGGCATTACGGTTTTTCAGGGTTCAACGTCTCACCAGCCGCCGCGGCAGGTGAACTTGGTCGTTCGATACCATGTAGGCAACGGGGTATCGGAGGTGGTACAAGTCTCCGTCAGGTAGGACACCCTTAACCTGATCACGGAGACCGAAGAATGGCTACGACAAAGACCCTGTATGTCGCCTTCGAGCTGGGCCAGGACAAGTGGCTGCTGGGCTTCGCGACCGAGGCTGCCGAGAAGCCGCGCATCCGCTCGATGCCGGCACGCAGCCTGGCCAAACTGCAGGAGGAGATCGCCAAGGCCAAGGCCCGCTTTGGACTGCCCGGGGACGCTCCGGTCCGCACCTGCTACGAGGCGGGCCGCGACGGGTTCTGGCTGCACCGGGCCCTGACGGCTCGCGGCATCGACAATGTCATCGTGGACTCCAGCTCCATCGAGGTGGACCGGCGCAGCAAGCGGATCAAGACCGATCCGGTGGACGCGGCCAAGCTGCTCAACCTGCTGTGCCGTTATCACGGCGGCGAGCGCAAGGTGTGGCGGGTGGTGCAGGTGCCGGCTGTGGCCGACGAGGACGGTCGGCAACTGCACCGCGGGCTGAAGGACCTGCAACGGCAGCAGACGGAGTGCAGCAACCGCATCCTGGGCCTCTTGGCGTCGCAGGGTCTGACGGCGGCGGTGGACGCCGACTTGCGCACGACGTTGGCGGGTCTGCGCGACTGGGCCGATCGGCCGCTGCCGGCGGGTTTGCAGCAGCGGATTCTGCAGGAGTTCGCGGTGTGGGAGGCGTTGCACCGGCAGGTGCGCGACGCGGCCAACGAGCAAGAGCGACGTTTGCGCGAGGACAAGGCGCCGTACCTGGACCAGGTGCGTCGGCTGATGGGTCTGAAGGCGGTTGGCGTGCGCAGTGCCTGGATCTTGGTGATGGAGCTGTTCGCTGGCGGGGCATCCGGAACGGCAAGGAACTGGGGGCGTTGGTGGGTCTGGTGCCGATGCCGTACAACAGCGGCCAAAGCGAGCGTGAGCAGGGGATCAGCAAGGCGGGCAACAAGCACGTGCGGGCGTTGATCGTGGAGCTGGCCTGGCTGTGGTTGCGTTGGCAGCCGGGGAGTGCATGAGTCAGTGGTACGCGCGGCGTTTCGGCGGAGGAAACAAGCGCGCGCGGAAGGTGGGGATCGTGGCCCTGGCGCGGAAGCTGCTGATCGCCTTGTGGCGATACCTGGAGCACGGGGAGCTGCCGGTGGGAGCGGTGGAGAAGGACTGGCGTCTGCTAGTGGATTCGACGGCGCGGCGTCATGCGAAGGAGGCGGCAGCGGTGGTGGTGTGAGGTGAGGTGTGGTGCGCTGGTGTGAGCGACAAGAGCGATCCGATGAGGATCTGATAGCACGGCAACAGCCGTCGCTGGGGTAGGGGCTGAGGGGTCGGAGAGAGCCGCCGTTGTGCCGCCGGGTGATCCTGCGAAGGCACCGTTCGTTCGATGGGTGGGCTCTTGCTTGTGGCGTGCCGGACGCCAGTGGGCGTATACGGTAGCAGGTGCCTGGGACCGTGGCCGGTCCCACACGGATAGACGGTAGTCCGGGCGTTCGTGCCTGGACCGAGACACGCCAGCCGACCGGAGTATGTGGCCCGTGCCGCGGTGGTGGTTCCGCGTGTGAGGAAGCATTCTTTCTCCGCCGCCGCTCTCCCCCCGCTCTCGTGAGGGGAGAGCGGCGGCGGAGAAAGAATGCTGGGCAGAGAGCGGCGGGGAGGCGGTCAGCGAACGGCAGGAGGCCGGCGGCGTGGACGGAGCGCGCCGGCCGGGACAAAGTGAAAAAGATGCCTGATGGGGCTTGACTGTCAACCTCATAGACGGCGGCGTGGACGGAGCGCGCCGGCCGGGACAAAGTGAAAAAGATGCCTGATGGGGCTTGACTGTCAACCTCATAGACGGCGGCTTGATCCTGGCGCTTCCCCTAATTGTTGGCCCGGTGCCATGAGTGAATCGGACCTCATCGAACGGCTCACGGGCGTCGACGAATATGACGCGTTGAAGAAGTTGACCCCGACTTTCAACCTCTTCAACCTTTTGGACGACGCCCTGCGCAGCCGGCTTGGTCGCGCATTTTCTCCGGATTGCTCGACTCGACGCATTCTCATGGATTGGGGGAGCGAGGTTTTCGTGAGTGGTTGAAGCTGATTGATCGCGAGATTGGCAAAAACGGGACGGCGCTGCCCGATGCGTTTCGCAACCTGCCCAGTGGACTGATTTTCAGAACATCGTGCGAATATTCCACTCCAGCAGGCCGGCGAATAGACATCCTGGCGCGAATCCTCGATCGAAAACATCGAGTCATCGGCGCCGTTGGAATTGAAAACAAACTCGAAAGCCCCGAACAGCCGTCCCAGGTGTGCGACTACCAAGCCGCTCTTTGCGAGGTTTTTCCGAAGGCGAATCGGCTGATTGTATACTTGACTCCCGATGGAAGGAAACCCACGACGGCGGACCCGCTGTCCAAATGCCCGTATGTGTCGGCTTCGTACCGAACGATGGTTGAGACTTGCCGAACACTCGAGCCAAGCGCCCAACCAAGGGTTGCCGCCCTATTGGAGAGTTTGGCAGAGGAAATCGAATCAACCGTCCTGGGCGAGACCAAGATGAAGGCTCAAGCGAAAGCTCTGCTCGCGAAGTTATGGTCGGACCCTGGCCACCGGCAGGCGCTACGGCTTATTGCTGAGTGCATTCCGACCCCTCGGAAACTCTGGGAAACAGGGTTGATCCAACAGATCGCAAAACAGGCGGGCTTCTTTGGACTCGTGCTGGATCTGGCGAATGATGAGTTGAGCGTTTTCTATCCGAACAAGAACGCGAGCCCGCAGGAGATCAAACTCTGGTTCGGAGGCGAAATCAGCGAACAAGCCAGCCGTCTCGGTTTTCGGCTGTGCTATATGCTCCATTGCAGCGACAGAAATCCGAACGTCGGGAGTGAGTTTTCATTGCGCCTGATGGCGTGGTGTGACTCGGCACAAGCTAAGCAGCGGCTGAAAAAAAGTGGTTTAGAAGGTATCCTACCGCCAAGCGGCAAACACAGGAATTGGAGTTCTTGGGAGAACATCTGGACGGGCGGAGCCTACATCCTCCAAGACCTCGATGCCATCGACTTGAAGGGTATGGCGAAGCTCGTCGTGGATGATGCTCGGCGAACTTACCCAACGGTTGCGAAAAAACTTGCGGGATTCGGCAAGTGAAAAGAGAATGCCGCCGGCGAACCAACGGATGAAGCTGACCGGGGCCGCCATCCTGGTTTCGCGCGGCATGAAGGTCTTGCAGGCGGCCCCGGCAGCTTATCCTTATCGTTATGCAACAGAGACTATCCGATGTCCATGGAACTCCACGTAGTGGTCGAAGACTCTCGGCTGCCTGATGTGCGTCGATGGCAGGAGTGCATCAACGCGTTGGGATTCAACGTCACCCTCGACCCAACCCTATCGGTGCGTGAAAGCAAGGGCTTTCTCCCTTGCACATTCAGAGGCCGGAAAAGCGGATTCGAGTTTGTCATCTGGCCTGCGTCGGACATCGCTGTGTCGTATCCGGAATTCGAACAGCGGTTCAAAGCTCGTGATGCCTCGGCTAACTTTCGTTGGGGTGGCGACATGGTCGAAATGGCTTGCGCGCTCATTGCGTCGGCCGCACTCGCAACGCTGTGTGATGGCCTGTGGTTCGACCCACAAGAGGGCATCTGTTTGAATCCGCCGGAAGCGCTGGAGCAGGTCAAGGCAGATATCGCAGCCGCAGAACTCTGATAGTCTGCCGAGCGACTGTTGCATAAGGAGCGGCAACGGGGACAGCGTGGATTTATTGTCTGTTGCTATTTGACTACCCTCCGAAGCCAGCCAGGCAATGACTATGGAATCGGTCTACTTGGAAACAACGTTCATCAGTTATCTCGTCGCACGTCCCAGTCGTGACCTGCTGGTTGCCGCACATCAACAGATCACGCAGGACTGGTGGGCGAACCGACGCGGCGAATTCGCGTGCTCGGTTTCACAGGTCGTCATCGATGAAGCCTCAGTGGGCGATCCCTCGGAAGTGCGAAAGCGACTCGCGATCGTTGGCGGCCTGCCGACTCTTGCGCTCACGGATGAGGCGAATGCATTGACAAAGGCCATCATGGCGTCTGGCGTCCTTCCGCCACACGTTGTCCGCGACGCAGCCCATGTTGCCGTGGCGGCGGTTCACGCGGTAGACTTTCTGCTAACCTGGAATTGCAAGCACTTGGCAAACGCACAAATCGCGCGAAGAATAGCAGTGGTGTGCGAGAAGGTGGGCCGCAAAATGCCAATTATCTGTACACCAGAAGAACTCATGGGAGATTAGAGTCATGTGGGAAGACCCTATTGTCGCGGAAGTCCATCGAATCCGCGAGATGCTGGCCGCGCGATTTAATTTTGACATCGATGCAATCTTCGCGGACATGCAGGCGCGTCAAGCCGCCTTGGGTGACAGGCTTGTGTTACCAAGGAAGCAGGCCGAACCATCGGCTGAAGCTGACCGGGGCCGCCATTCCGGTCCTGCCGGGTCCACGTCGTCTGAGGCGGCCCCGGCAGCTTAGCCCAATCGTTACGGTGAATCATCGCTCGACGGCAACTTCGTCGCCGGCCTGTACCACGACCTGCTGGGCGCAAGCCGGACGCGACGGGTCTGAACGGCTGGGTGGCCGATCTGGCGGACGGCATGACGCGCCAACAGGTCGCGGACGGTTTCCTGACCAGCCTGGAATACCAGACAAAGCTGGTGACCAGCTACTACGGCCAGTTCCTGCAACGTGCCCCCGACCCCGTCGGGCTGACCGGCTGGATCAATGCTCTCAAGAAGGGGACGACGGACGAACAGGTGATCACCGGCTTCCTGGCCAGCACGGAGTTCTGGGACCGGTTCGTGCTGTAGAAGCCGCGGATCTACGATCCGCGGCTAAACTGCTTGACCGGTCGGGCGCGGCTGGTACACTCGACACCGCGCCCTACCGGAGTGTTGTCATGGCCGCTGCCGTCCACGTTTCCCGGCACCCCTTGGTCCAGGATGCCCTGGCCGTGCTGCGCGATGTGCGGACGCCACCACCCGAGTTTCGCGGCGCCGTGCGCGACCTGGCCCGGCTGCTGTTCTACGAGGCGACAGCCGAACTGCGCCTGGTTCCGGGGACGGTGCGCACGCCACTGGCGGAATGTCCCACTCTGCGGATCGCCGAAGTGGTCGGTCTGGTCCCCATCCTGCGGGCGGGACTGGGGATGGCGGAGGCGATGCTGGAAGTGCTGCCGTCGGCCCAGGTCTGGCACCTGGGGCTGTACCGCGATCACGAGACGGCTCTGCCGGTGACGTACTACAGCAAGCTGCCCGCCCAGCCGCGCATGGACCTGGCGGTGGTCGTCGATCCGATGCTGGCCACGGGGGGCTCGGCGATCGCGGCACTGGACCTCCTCTGGAAATCCGGCGTGCGCCGGGCGGTCTTTGTCGGTTTGATCGCGGCTCCGGAAGGGGTCCAGGCGCTCCAGGCCGCCCACGCCGACGTGCCGATCTACCTGGCTGCGCTCGACAGCCACCTCGACGAGAACAAATACATCGTGCCGGGACTGGGCGACGCGGGTGACCGGCAGTTCGCGACGGAGTGATTTGTTTAGCCGCCGCCCTACGGGCGGCGGCTAAACGAGCGCGCCCTAATCGCAGGCCGCCTGGTTGATTGGTCCCTGGCTGGCGGGCACCGAGCCGAGGGTGATCTGGTTGGCATGATCGCTGGCCGACGACCCGCCGGTCGAGGCGGCCCCGTTGCTTTGCCCGCTGTAACTGTACGACTGGTCCAGGGCCATGACCGAGTTGGCCGTCTCCACCATCTCGCTTAACAGCGCCTGCCGCATCGCCACCAGCCCCGAGATCGTACCGATCACGAGCATGCTGAACATGAACAGGAACTCGCTGGCGATCAGAGCGCCCTGGTCGTCGTGCCAGAGCTTGCCGAACAATTGCGACATCACTACCTCCACTGGGAAAGAGGCCCGCGCGCACGGCGGACACCGCCGGCTGGGGCCGGACTGAAAAGCAATTCCCCACAACTGAGGGATGGCGAGCGATTTACTGCGACGGCGGACCACAAGAGGCCGCGTCGCGCGGCGAGGGGAGAAGCGGGCGCGGACCTGCAATCGCCGGAGGAATGCGGCGACCCGACCCGAGGAAGAACCACGCCCCAGGGAGATTCCCATGAAGCGCCTGGCTCTTGTCGTCCTGGGCCTTGCTCTTGGTGCCTGCGGCCTGCAAGCCCAGAGCGTTGAGGAGCGGAAGGCAACGGTGGCCTGGCTGCAAGGGCTCCAGGCGGCCGATGGCGGCTTTCTGCCGGCGGCTCCCCGCACGGCCAATCAGCCGTCCAGCAAATCTAGCTTACATTCCACCACGGCGGCTATACGCGCCCTGAAATATTTTCAGGGCGAGCCGCGGGACCGTTCGGCGGCCGCCGCCTTCGTGGCCAGGTGCTTCGACAAGGCCAGCGGCGGCTTCGCCGACCAGCCCGGCGGCAAGCCCAACGTCACCCTCACCGCCGTCGGCATCCTGGCCGTGGTCGATCTGAAGATGCCGACGGCACCCTACGCCGACCCGGTGTTGAAGTACCTCGGCGGGCAGGCCAAGAGCTTCGAGGACATCCGCATCGCCGCCGCCGGCTGCGAGGCGCTGAAGCGCCGACCGCCCGAAGCCGAGGCGTGGCTGAAGGAGATCGCCAAGCTCCGCCATGACGACGGCACCTACGGCGAAGGCGACGGAGCCGCCCGCGCTACCGGCGGTGCCACCGTTATCGTGCTCCGCCTGGGCGGCACGGTGCCGCACAAGGAGAACGTCCTCAAGACCATCCGGGCCGGACAGCATGAGGACGGCGGCTGGCGCAAGCCGCCCGCCAAGGGCTCGGACCTGGAAACCACCTACCGGGTGATGCGCTGTTTCCACATGCTCAAGGAGAAGCCGGCCGACGTGAAGAAGTTACAGGGTTTCCTGGCCGCTTGCCGCAACAAGGACGGCGGCTACGGCACGGCTCCCGGCCAGGAGTCCACTGCCGCCGGCACCTATTTCGCCGCCATCGTAGGGCATTGGCTGGAAGAGAAGTGACCGGGACCGCTCGGTGGTAGGCTTGCGGTCGCGATCCGGGAACTGCCCGGCGGATCGCCGCGTCCAAGTCTACGAACTTCGCTCGCCTGGGCGATCCTTCGGGAACGAACATGAACATGCTGCTGCGGGGCCTGGTGGTGCTGGTGGTCGGCTGCGGTGCCCAGGCGGCACAGGCGGCGGACATGGCCAAACTGGTCGCGGACCTGAAGAGTCCCGACTCGGACGTGCGTCGCGGCGCCGCCAAGGGTCTGGCGGAGATGGGCCCCGACGCCAAGGCCGCCGCCCCGGCTCTTGTCAGCGCGCTGAAGAACGACAAGGACCTGTTCGTCCGCCGGTTCGCCGCCCAGGCGCTGGGCGATGTCGAGGCCGAGCCGAAAATCGCCGTGCCCGCCCTGAGCGCCGTCTTGAAGGAGGAGGACAAGAAGGAGTTGGTGGAAGCGGCCGTCACCGCGCTGGGCAAGATGGGGCCGACCGCGGTGCCGTCCCTGGTAGCCGCCCTCAAAAACAAGCCGGCGGCTCCGAAAAAGGCGCCGAAAAAGGGACCGGCCGCCCCCGATCCGACCGCCTTTATCCGCAGCAAGGCCGCCGAGGCGCTGGGGAACCTCGGCCCCAAGGGGAAAGCCGCCGTCCCCGCCCTGATCACCGCCCTGGGCGACCGCAACGTCCGGACCGACGCCGCTATCGCCCTGGGCAACATCGGCCCTGACGCCAAGGACGCCGTTTCCGCCCTGCAAGGCGCGGCCAAGGGGAAGGGAAACAAGAAGGACAAGGCGTTCAAGGAAGCGGTCAACGACGCCGTGAAGAAGATTCAGGCGGCGGAATAAAGAACGGAGCCGCGCACGCAGCGGAGCGGAGTAAGCGGCATGAACGCCGCTTACTCCGCTCCGCTGCGTGCGCGGCTCGGACTTGCGCGGCGTGCGTCCGCCGCACTTTGTATGCTACGCTCCCAGCAAGGCACTTCCGTCCAGGCCTTTCTGGGAGCTTTTCCTTGCGCACCATCGGTCCTCATCTCGATTGTCTGGCCCAGCTCGCGGTCGCCGACGGTGGCTGGGGCTACGCGCCGGGACAGCCCGCTCAGCTGGAGCCGACCTGCCTGGGCTTGCTGGCGCTGTCACTGGACGCGGCCCGTTTCGGCCCGGTCCTGGACGCCGCCTGGGGAGCGGTGGCGCGCTGTACGAAAGGCGGGGGCCTGTACCGCCTGGAGCCGGGCCGCGAGGAAGCCGTCTGGCCCACGGCCCTGGTACTGTTCACCCAGGCGGCCCTGGGTCGCGAGCAGGAAGCCAGGGCCACGGCAGCCGGCTTACTGGCGCTGCGCGGCCGGCGGCCCGAGGCCAACACGCCCGAGGCGGTCCACGACATCGACCTGACCATCGTCGGCTGGCCCTGGGCGGACGGCAACTTTTCCTGGGCCGAGCCGACCGCCTGGGCCTGCCTGGCGCTGCGCCGCGCCGGCCTGGACCGACACGAACGGGTCGCCGAAGGCCTGCGCCTGCTGCTGGACCGCACATTCGACAGCGGCGGCATCAACTACGGCAATCGCGAGATCCTCGGCCGGGCCACCGAGCCCATTGTCGGTCCGACGGCCCTGGCGCTCTTGGCCTTGCAGGGACACGACAGCCATCCGCGCGTGGCCGCCTCGGCCTTTTATCTGACGGAAAAGGCCCTGGCCGGCAGCGACCTCGAACACCTGGCCTGGGCTCGCATCGCGCTGGACCAGCATCAGGACCAACCCGGTGTCGCTGCGGCCCTCCCGGAAATCGAGGAGCGGATCAGGCAGGCGCATCAGGCGCGTCGGGGCGAGGCATGGCTGCGTCCGGCCCCCGTCCGCGAGGCCCTGACGGCCCTGGCCCTGGGCGGTGGTGCGACGCTCTTTCACTGTGGTCAGAGCCCCGAGCGTGAGCGAGGGGAGAATCAGGCCCCGTCGCTCACCTTCCGGGCTCCGACGCACAAACGCTCCTTTGGCGATCGGCTGCGCTCCTGGTTTCGCGGGTTCGCGGTCAACGCTAACAGCGGGCTGCGGCAAAGGCCGCCCACCACGGCCGTTCACATTGCCCCCGCGGCCGACTACAACGCCGACCTGGCGGATGTCCTTCGTCGGCAGTTCGAGTCGTTCCGCGCCCGCGTGCCGCTCCAGGGGAAGCGCGTGGTCCTGAAGCCGAATCTGGTGGAGTACCACCGCGACAAGGTGATCAACACCCATCCCCACGTGGTGGCCGCCGTCATCGAGCTGTGCCGCCACGAAGGCGCCGCCGAGGTGATCGTGGCCGAGGGGCCCGGGCACTGCCGCAATGTCGAGTACCTGGTGCAGGCCAGCGGGCTGGGCGATGTGCTGCGGCATTACCGGGTGCCGTTCATCGACCTGAACCACGACGAACCGATCCAACGCGTCAACCTCGGCCGGCTGACCGGGCTGGAACATCTCTATCTGAGCCGGACCGTAGCGACGGCGGATGTGCTGATCTCCTTGCCCAAGCTGAAGACGCACCACTGGGCGGGGGCGACGCTGTCCTTGAAAAACCTGTTCGGCACTCTGCCCGGCATCTGCTACGGCTGGCCGAAAAACGAGTTGCACTGGCGCGGCATCGACAACAGCATCGTGGACATCGCCCTGACCCGAACGCCGGACCTGGCCATTGTCGATGCCATCGTGGGCATGGAAGGGGACGGCCCGATCAACGGCACGCCGCGCCCCGTGGGCACGCTGGTCATGGGCTGTGATCCGCTGGCCGTCGATGCCACCTGCTGCCGGCTGATGGGCCTCCAGCCGGATAAGCTGGGTTACCTGGTCATGGGTTACCGCAAGAAGCTGGGGCTGTTCAGTCCCCAGGAGATCGAGCAGCGCGGCGAAGCGATCGCGGCGCAAGCCCAGGCCTTCGCGACCGTACCGCACCTCCAGCACCTGGCGGCCGACGCTCCCGCAGCTGCGGTGACGGGACGGTGACCACTTGCCGGGCATGAACGGTTATGACGTGGCCCGCGAGTTGAGACAGCACCCGTCCTCTCGCGGCGCGGCTGATCGCGGTCACCGGGTACGGCCTGGACACGGATCGCCGCCGCTCCGAAGATGCCGGCTTCGACGATCATCTGACCAAGCCGGTGGACCCCAAGCAACTGAAGGCACTGCTGTCGGAGATGCTGCCGACTCCGGCGTGAGCGGCGGATCAATGCGTCGTGTCGTCGTCCGCCACGTCTTCCATGTACTCGATGGTTTCATCGGGGGGCCGGACCGCACCGGGGGGGTCTCCGGTTGGTGGGCGGTCCGGCCCACCCGTGATCTCGGCCACCGAAACGGCCGAGGACGCCTCCGCCTTTTCCGGCAGCGAGCCCGGATCGGGGAGTGGCTCGAACTCCCCGTGCGGGCAGGCCGGCCGCAGCAGGTGGAGCGCCTCGGCCGCTTCGGTGAGAGCGGCCCGCCGGGGGGCCAAGAGTTCACTCAATTCGCCCTGGAGGCGGCATAGCTGGACGAACAGCATTCGCCGCTCCGGCCGGGTCGCCAGTGCCTCCTTCAACTCGCTCAGGTCCTGCACCGTGGCCTGGCCATCGAGGTAGCGCAGCACCTGGACGACAAAGGCCTCGTCAGGCCAGCGGGGGTGTCGGCTTTCGGAGGAGGGGCGGTCGGCCATGTCACACTCCTTCGCGGGCCAGTCGGCGCTCGACGCAGCCGGCCAGGTGCCGGTAGGTGCGGCTCAGCGCGACGTAGATCGTATTCGGCGAGCGGTTGAGCTGGCTGGCCACCTCCTGGGCGGAACATTCATCCACGAAGCGCAGCTGAATCAGCTGGCGGGCATAGGGCGACAGCTTCTCGACGCACTCCCGCAGCGCCTTGCGTTTTGGTGCCGGCTCGGTCTCGGTGAACGACCAGTGATCCTCGAGCAGCTCGAGCACGGATTGATCGAGCAATTCCGGCACGCGCTTGCGCTTGCGGAGGGCGGTCAACGCTTCGAGCCGGGCCACGCGCCGCGCCCAGGGCGGGAACTCCTCATCCTTGGCGACGCCGTGGGCCTTGTCGAGCACAACCATGGCGACGTTCTGGAAGATGTCCTCGGCCAGGTCCGGATCGCGGACGATGGCGACGATATACGCCAGCAGCATCGCCCGGTGCGACAGGAGCAGGGCGACAGAGCGTTCTTGCCGGGGGTCCATGGCGCACAGCCCTCTTGATTACTCACGTCGCAGGAGGGCGGGGACTGTACATGGAAAAGTGGGATTCCGCACTTGCGTGGCTTAGAGCGTTCGGAAGGAATGAGGCACGATTGGCGAGCCCGACGCGCCCGTCGTAGGGTGCGTCAAGCGTACTCGCGCCGACGCACCGTTCCGGCCCTCCGGTGCGTCGGCGCGAGTACGCTTGACGCACCCTACGCTTGTTACGCCTTGCTGGCCCCTCGGGCTGGCCGTCATTGCTTCCGACCGCTCTTAGCCGCCGCCCGGCGCCCGGCGTGTCGGCCCCGCCGCGGCCCGGCGCCTGTGCTCGGCGGCCCGCTCGGGATCGCCGGCCCGCTCGTAATACTCCGCCAGCCCTTCGTGGGCCGGTGCATAGTTGGGGTCCAGTTGCAGGGCACCCGTGAGCCAGCGCGCGGCCTCGTGGTCCTGGCCGTTGTGCAGGCAGAGCAGGCCCGCCTCGCAACGAAGCTGCGGGTCGGCCTGCGTGCTGCTCATCTTGGCATAGATGTCGGCCAGGCGCTTCAGCTGGGTTTCGACCTGGGCCAGGCGGACGGCATAGGCATCGGCCTCCGGCACTCGGCCCAGCCGCGTCGCGCCGGGCCAGGTGGTAGAGGGCCACGCGGTCCTGCGGTACCAGCTCGACAACACGGTGCAGGTAGTGCTCGGCCAGTTCGGCATCGCCTTCCTCGAGGGCGACCTGGCCGCGCTCCTTGAGGGCATCGGTATTGTCCGGATCGGTGGCGAGCAGCTCGTCGAGCAAGGCGCAGGCGCCGGCCATGTCGCCCTGCTGACGGCGGCAGCGGCCGAGGGCCGCCAGGACCTCGGCCCTCTTGTAGCCGCGGCGGCGCAGCTCGCGCAGGTGCTCGTCGGCCTCGGCCAGTTCGTCGCGTTTCAGGGCCAGGCGGGCGAGCTGCAGCCGCGCCTCAAGCTGGTTGGGGCGGGCACGGACCGCCGCTCGATAACTCTGCAGCGCCTCGAACGTCCTGCCCCTGGGCTTCGTATAGCCAGCCGCGCCAGATCAGCCCCAGGGCGTTGTCCGGCTCGCGCCAGCAACTCTTCCAGGTAGCGCAGGGCCGAGCCCAGCCGGTAAACGTGAATGGAGCCGCCGGCCAACGCTTCGAGGATCAGGCCGCTTTCCGGGACCTCGTCCCGGAGCTTGGCCGTCAGAAACCTCTCCGTATCGGGTAGTTCCCCCTGCTGGGCGTGCAGCAGGGCCCATTCCAGGATGCGGTCGGGGCTGGAGTCGCCGTCGAGCCGCTGGCACTTGTGGAGGTGCTCGGCGGCCTGGTCGTAGAAGCCGGCGCGGCGCAGGCCCCGGGCGGCCATGAAGTGGGCGGCAACGCTGTCGGGGTCGAGCCGCGAGCAGGCCTCGAGATGGGGACGGGCGGTATCGCAATCCTGCTCGTCGTAGGCGGCCTGGGCGGCGTGCAGATGCGACTGAAAGAGGAGGTGCCGGGCTCCGAGGGGGCCGCCGACCATCAGGACCAGCAGGAGCAGGATCAGGCCGCCCAGGAGGGCGCGGCGGGGTCGCCGCAGGAGGTTCACGGCCGTCCCTCCGGCGCGGCGGCCGCCGGGCCTCCCGCCGTCGCCAGCGCCGCCCGGGCCCGGGCATACGACGGATCGCGCTGCAGCACCGTCGCCAGCCAGCGCCGGCCCTCGTCCTTGCGGCCGTGGCGCAGGCAAATCTCCGCCGCCTCGGTGCGCTGGGCCAGGTCGGCCGGGTCCTTCGCCACGGCCAGGATGATCTCCCGCAGACGGTGCAGGTCCGTGTCCAGCTCCTTGAGTTGCTGTTCCATGCGGTCGGCTTCCGTCCCCCGGTCCAGCTTGCGCAGGGCCTCGATGAGGTTGTGCAGGGCGATGCGATCGTCCGGGGCCAGGGCGAAGGCGCGGCGCAGGGCCGTTTCCGCTCCTGCGGCATCGCCCGACGCCAGCGCCATCTTGCCGCGCTCCACCAGGGCGCGGGAAAAATCGGGATGCTCGGCCAGCAGCGCATCGAGCAGCCCGCGGGCTTCGTCCACTCGGCCCAGCAGGACCTGGCAGCGGGCACAGCCCAGGCCCGCGTTGGCATCCGCTGGCCTGCGGGACCGGACGTACTCGAACTGGCTGAGGGCCTCGCTGGGGTTGTCCGCCTGCGCCAGCAGCAGTTCGCCCAGGTGCAGGCGGGCCTCGGCGTTGTCGGGGTCAGCGGCCACGGCCGCACGGTAAGCGGCCAGGGCCTCGGCCCGGTTGCCGAGCCGATCCCACCCCAGGCCGCGCCAGTACAGGGCGTGCGTATCGTTGGGCCGGACCTGGAGCCAGCAGGTCGGTGGCCTGGAGCAGGTCGGTCAGGCGGTCGGTCATCAGGTAGCCGCGGGCCAGCACTTCCAGGACGATGGGAGCGTCGGGATCGTCGGGGCCGACGCTGGCTCGGAGCTGCCCCTCAACGTCGGCGACCTCGCCGCGCTGCACGCGCAGCAGGGACCACTCCAGGGTGGTCTGTTTCGAGGTGCCCTGCTCACGTTGATAGCGGCGCAGATGCTCTTCAGCCTCGTCGAGGTGGCCGGCGCAGCGTGCGGTTCTGGCGGCGAGAAAAGCGCGTGGAAGCACTGTCCTTCCACACGGATAGGCACACGTCGAGGTGCCGGCTGGCCTCGTCGAACTCCCAGCGGTCGATGGCTTTCTGGGCCGCCCGGGCGTGGTAAAGGGCGCGAAGTTGCGGCCAGAGGAGCTTGCCCGCGAGCAGGAACAGGAGAATGCAGGCCAGCCCCAGCAGGGTCTGGCCCGGGCGGCGGCGCAGCGCCGCCAGCAGACCACGGGGCCTATCAGGGACAGCGGCAGTTGTGCTCACGCGCGTTGAGGGTCCAGGCAACAGGCGGCCGCGGCCGCTCTACGGGTCAAGGATAATGTCGTGCTGCTGCGGCTCCTTGGTCTGTTCCACGGTCCAGGTCAGCGTGGTCGTCTCAAGTTCTTTGTACCGATCGTTGATGTACACGACGTTCTGGGCCTGGGGAGCGTCGCCCTTCATTCCCTCCGGGACCTTGTCGGCCGGCATCCCACCCGCCAGGCCGCCGGGCCCCTGTGCCATTCCGCCGCCCATGCGCGGCGGCGGCGTGATAATGGTGATTTTCACTTCGCCGACCGGGGCGTCGGGCACGGAGTACGATCCGTCGCCGGTGATCGGCGACGATCCCACCCGATTGTCGCTGCCCCAGAAACTGACGGTGCCGGCGGTGACCAGTTGACCGTTGGCCAGTTTGACCTTGCCAGTAACCACGGCCTTGGGCTTGGCGCAGCCTCCCACGGCCACCAGGGCGATGGCGACAAGGCCGAAACCGGCGGCGCACCGCAATGGACTCTGCCGCTGTGAATTCACGGGCTCCACTCCCCTGCTTGAGAATGCTTCAGGTCGCGCGTCGGTTGCCGCGGCGTTTCTGGGCAAATTGCTGGGCAATCTCGCCACACCCCCCCCCTCGCAACATCGGTGGACCTCGTTGTGGCACGGTCTCCTCGTTGTGGCACGGTCTCCTGACCGTGCCACTTCGGCTGACCGAAGGTCTCCACGCATCCATCGCCGATTCCGGAGACCTTCGGTCAGGCTGGGTGGCACGGTCTGGAGACCGTGCCACAACGGCGGAGGTGAGGGGGCTGAGTCTCGCAAGGAAGAACCCCTCACCCCCGACCCCTCTCCCCGGAGTACCGGGGCGAGGGGAGGAGAAGTCCTGCCGCCGCGGCGCCCTACCAGTCGCTGGGCATGCTCTCGCCCCCGGCGGGCGTGACAGCATCCCAGTAGGTGGTGGGACTCATGCTTTTGGCAAGCAGACGCACGCTGCCATCGGCGAGGCACACATTCATGCCGGCGCTATGCCCGGTCGAAGCGCGGTAGTGGTCGCACTGCGCCGGGGTCGGCATCACCTGGAACATGGCGCCGGGGCCCGACTCGACCCAGGTCTCAAAGGCCGGCATCCAGTTGTAGTCCCAGTTGCCGTAGAGCCCGAAGCCGGGAGTAGCCCTGGCAGTTGCTCAGCTGCTCGGCGAACAGGATGGTATTGGAGGTCCCATCCGGAATGGTGGCGTCGATCCGGGCCTGAAAGGTGGTGTCCCAGGTCGCGGCGTTGGCGAAGACCTGGTAGTTGGCCACGTAGTTCGTGTAGGCCCAGCCGTTGGTCCAGGGGGCCGCCGGGTTGTTTTTGCCGTCGCTGGGGCAGAGGAACCCCTTGATGATCTGCACTCGGGGGCCGACGGGTTACCGGAGTTCACGCTGGTCGAACCGCCATTGCCGTCGAAGTAGCCGAAGAAGTCGTTGTTGTCGTTGAAGATGTTGTCCTGTTCGAGGTAGGGCAGCATCATCCAGAAGCAATTGCCGCCGTAGGGCACGCCGTTGGGGGAGATGACGTTGTACATCCACGGCAAGCTGCCGTTGGTCGTGTTGTAGTTGTGGGCCGCGATGCCCAGCTGCTTCAGATTGTTCCCGCACTTGATGCGGTTGGCGGCCTCGCGCACCTTCTGGACCGCAGGTACCAGCAGGCCGATCAGGATGGCGATGATGGCGATGACCACCAGCAACTCGATCAGTGTGAATCCCGGCCAGCGGCGGAGCAGGCGGAATCGTGGCATGGAACACCCTCCCAGTGCGAACGCCCGGCAGCAGAAAATGGGAAAACGATGACCTGGGACCAACCCGGCGGATGAATCGGTGTGCGAACCGCCTGTTGGCCCCGTTTGACTGTAAGGGCTCGCGCAGAAGAGGTCAAGCGAAAAGTGAAGACTTCTTCAACCCCTGGTTTGGGCGGCGTGGCGATCAGGCCCGGGCCAGCTCCAGGCGAAAGCAGGCGCCGGCGGCGCTGGCGCGGAGCGTCAGCCGGCCGCCCAGCAGCCGGGCCCAGCGGTCGGCCAGGGCCAGGCCCAGGCCAACGCCGCCGGCGGTCACGTCGGCACCCTGGCCTCGCCGGAAGGGGCGGAAAATGGACTGGCGCTCGCCGGCGGCCACCCCCGGGCCCCGGTCCTCGACCTCGATGACCAATCGGCCTCCGTTGTCGTCGGCCCGCAGCCAGAGGCGCGGGTCGGCCGCTCCCTTGCTGTATTTGCAGGCATTGTCCAGCAGGTTGCCGAGCACCTGCTGCGCCAGCGCCACATCGGTTTCAACCAGCGTCTCCACCGGCACGGTCGCTTCCACGATCAACTCCTTGCCGGCCCCCTGGCAACGCCCCTGCCAGGCTTCGCGGACGCCGTCCAGCAGGGCGGCGACCGTGACGGTGGTCCGGTTCAGCCGCGGCGCCTGGTTCTCGAGACGCGAGAAATCGAGGACGTTGCCGACCAGCCGATTCAGGCGATCGGCTTCCGCATTTAGCGTTTGCAGGTATTCCGCCTTCTGCTGCTCGTCGTGGACCAGCCCATTGGTGAGCATGTCGAGATAGAGTCGGAGGGTGGTCAGCGGGGTGCGCAGCTCGTGGGTGACGGCGGAGACAAAGCGGATGCGCCGCTCGGAGAGATCGAGCAGCGACCAGCCGCCCAGGCCGACGGCCAGCAGGGCCACGAGGGCGGCCGTCCAGGCCAGGGCCAGGCCGATGCGCAAGGGCGTCCAGCCCGGGGCGGCCGGCACGTCGATGGGGCCCGGGTCCAGCTGCACCGGCAGGGCTGACATGGTTCGTTCCGGGTCGGCGGGCACGCCCGGCAACACCGGCCGCACATCGGCCTCCGGGAAGATATCCGTCACCTGCGCCACCAGCAGGCCGCGCAGCTTCGGCCAGTCGAGCGCCACCCCCTGGCAGACCTCCTTGCCCAGCTCCTTGTCCTCCAGCCGAACAAGCCGGGCCAGCAGCAGGCGCGGCTCGGCGCCCTCGGCGGTCAGCCACAAGGGCATCAGAGAACTCACATGCACGTTCACCATTTCGCCCTTGCGCGATTCCTGGGGGCTGGACAGGAACCAGCCGGCGCCGCTGCGCCGGAGGGTGTTCCAGGCCACCTCGCGGTCGTCCTTGGTGTTGGGGGCGCGAACGTCGTTGTTGACCTGCGATTTCGTGGCAAGGCGGCCCTGGAAGCCGGCGGGGTTCTGCCCGATGTACTGCACCGTTGGCGGGATTCGTGACTTGCTGGCCCTGACGGCTGTTGGGCGTCCGGGTTGTTGAGCGTGCCGTTGTTATCCCAGGCGTTGGCCACCGGGACCAGCGTGATGTCGTTGACCGTCGGAGCCGCGCCGCGTTCCTTGATCGTGGCCAGCAGGGTGCCGGCAGGAATCGCTTTTTCGAGATCGCCCAGCAGCTGCCGCCGTTCGTCGGTATCCACGTTGCACAGCGGCACGTGAGAGGGGGCGTTGATCAGGCGGCGGCGCAGGGCGCCGTAGGGCACCTGCGGCGATTCCCAGCCCGATTCCGCGTCGGCCTGGAAGTGCAGGAGCATCCATTCGGGCAGGTCGGCCTGAAGCAGCGGCGACGGCTCGATGACGCTGCCGTGCGGCCAGGCGCTGCCGTCGGCGCAGCGCCACCGTGGGAACGAAGACCGCGCTGTAGTGGCTGTAGGGCCGACTGTCTTCCACGGCCAACGCCGGCGCGACCCGCCCGTCGAGGCGCCACAGGGCGACGTGCAGCTTCTGCGTGATTTCGGCGTCGGCCCGCGCCTGCTGCTGCTCCAACTCCAGGCGCAGGGCGTCGGCTGTCACCCAGCCCAGCCCGCCAGCCACCAGCGTTGCCACCAGCAGGAACATGCCCAGGGCGCCGAGTTTGCCGCGGAAGAAGCGTCGCATGGTGATCCCTCCGCTGCGGCGAACCGGCTGCGTAAGCTGCCGGGTTCCCGGCGAACCGGCTGCGTGAGCTGCCGGGTTCGCGGCCGCAAACCCGGCAGCTCACGCCAGCCGGTTCGCCGGGACAATTAGGCTGAAACGGCCGCTTCCGACACCGGCGTCAGGTCGGGCGCCGCCATGTAGCCGTGCGCCCGCACCGTCAATACCGCCTCCGGCGAGGCCTTCCCCGAAGGGTCGCGCAACTTGACCCGCAGCCGGGCGATGTGCATGTCCACCGTGCGCGTTTCCAACCCGGCGGTGTCGATGTTCCACACGTGCTGAAGCAACTCCTCGCGCGAGACGGCCCGCTTGCGGTTGGCGAGCAGGTAGCCGAGGATGGCGGCCTCGGTCTCGGACAGCTCGCCGCGCTCGCGTTCGGACCAGCGCACCTCGCGGCGGTCGAAGTCGATCAAAGCCCGACCGAGGCGAGCACGGGCACCGTCCGTCGGCCGGCCATTGCTGCGCCGCAGCACCGCCTCAACCCGGGCCAGCAACTCGCGGGCGGAGAACGGCTTCACGACGTAATCGTCGGCCCCCATCTTCAGGCCGCGCACCCGGTCCTCCTCGGTGCCGCGCGCCGTGAGAATGATGACCGGCAGTGCCGGCCGCGCTTTCCGCAGCTCGACGCAGCACTTCCAGGCCGTCCAGGCGGGGGAGCAACAGGTCGAGCAGGACCAGGTCGACGCCGGGCCGGTTGGCCTCATCCAGCCCCCGGGCGCCGTCGGCTGCCTCCGATACATGATACCCGGAAGCGCGCAGCACATCGACCACCCCCCGGCGGATCGGTGCCTCGTCCTCGATGACCGTGATACACGTCGTGGCCGTCATGTGATGCTCCCGTTGTAGCACCGGGGGGCTTACGCCGCCCCGCTCGCCCTTTCGACAAACGTCCCCAGGGTAATGTCAGCCCGCCGACCCTTTCCCGCGGTGAATCCCGCTACGTCTTCGCTGCCGCCAGGACGATGTCGAAGGTCCCTACTTCTATGACACCGCCGGGGAGCTTTCGCTCCTTCGGTTCAATGATCAGCGATTCCTTGATGAAGTCGTCGGTCTTGTTGTGCGGATCGCCCTTGAAATAGAGCTGCGTAATGAGCGGCTTGTAGCCTTCGTGCCGAACCAGGTAATGCACGTGGCTGGGCCGCCAGGAGGTCGGCCCGGTGCGGTATGCGCCGGGGTGGACCGTCTCGTACTCGTAGGTGCCGTTTTCATCCGTGAGAAGGCGGGCTCGGTTGACGAAGACATCGGCGGCGGGCGGGTGATCCGGGTCGTCGTTGTCGTAGCGCCCCTTGGCGTTGGCCTGCCAGATGTCGAGGACGGCGTTGACCAGCGGCTTGCGCGAGTCGAGGCCCCAGACCCGGCCGCTGACGACCAGCACCTTGCCCGGCTCCAAGGGCGGCGTGATCTTGGCCCGGAACGGCGCCCCTTTGCGGTAGTAGGGCCCCTCGATGTTGTCCTCGGTCAGCTTCGTCTCACGCGGCAGAATCAGGCTTTTGTCGGCGGCTTCGACGAACCGGGCATAGCTTCCCAGCCCCCCGCTGCCGGGCGTCGGTTGCGCATCGGCCCGCAGCACCAACCCGGCCGCGCCGACCGCCGCCAGGCCGCCATGCCGGAAGAACTCACGTCGCGAGAACGGATTCATGAGACACCCTCGGGGAGGAAGGACCGACCCGACGGAACACGACATTCCGTCTTTAATGACGAGTGACAGGGGCGTTTTGTTTGCGCCGGGCAGCAGAATTGTAACCGGAGCAGCGGGACAGCGCTGTAACGAGATGGTAACGAGCGGTGACGATTCATCGTTTCGCGCTTGTGCCGGGGCAGGACGCCGCGAACGCGAAACGATAAATCAGATTCATCGTTTCGCGCTTTGCGAGCGCGAAACGATGAATCAGATTCAGCTCCTCCTGGGAGGGACACACCATGATCGCCGGCTTTCATCTCATCTGGACTGCTTACGGCTGGTGGCTCCCCAACGACCCGCGCGGTAGTTCCTCACATGAAATCCGCGTCGAAAAGATCGCCGACCTGGGCGAATTGCACCACGGACGCAAAGCCATCCAGCCGCCGTCGGCAGAGCTCCGCCGCTTTTACGAACAGGCCCGCGACGTATTGAAGCACCCCCTGCTGACTTTCGACGAGGGTGACATGGCCCAGATCGGGGCCGCCTTTGGCCGCGTGATTGCGCAGCGCCGCTACACCTGCTACGAATGCGCCATCATGCCCGATCACGTCCACGCCCTCATCCGCAAGCATCGAGATCGTGCGGAGGCGATGGTCGAGAATCTGCAAGCCGCCAGCCGGGACGAACTGATTCGAAACGGGTGCCGGGCGCCGACGCACCCCGTTTGGGGTGGCCCGGGCTGGAGGGTCTTCCTCTACGGGCAGGCGGATATCGTTCGCGTCATCAACTATATTCGGAATAACCCAGTGAAGATCGGCCGGCCGCCGCAGCGCTGGGACTTTGTCAAGGCCTACGACGGCTGGCTGCCGGGGTGGGCGAATCGGTCGCGCTGAATTCGGAGGCTCCGAGCCGCCTGTGGACGACGATACCGATCTCGGCGGCCCGGCTGTCGCCTTCCCCGCTACCCGCTTCTCCGTGGTGCGTGACGCCGGCAGCGGGGACCCCATCGTCCGTAAGCTGGCCCAGGAATCCCTGATCGCCGCCTACTGGAAGCCCGTCTACAAGTACGTCCGGTTCAAGTGGGGCGTGCCCAACGAGGATGCCAAGGACCTCACCCAGGCCTTCTTCGCCCGGGCGATGGCGATGGGTTTCTTCGACCGCTTTGACCCGGAGAAAGCCCGTTTCCGGACCTTTGTTCGGGTTTGCGTGGATGGGTTCGTCGCCAACGAGAACCGCGCCGCTGGCCGCCTCAAGCGCGGCCCCGCAAAGGAGTTCAACTCGCTTGACTTTGATGCCGCGGAAGGGGAACTGGCCCGCCTGGCGCCAGCCGCCGGGACCGATCCGGACGACTTCTTCCGCCAGGAATGGCTGCGCGAGCTGTTCGCGCTGGCGGTCGAAGACCTCCGCCGGCTGTGCAACGAATCCGGAAAGGCCATCCACTTTACCCTCTTCGAGCGCTACGATCTTGACGGCCCCGACGCGTCGGACGGGCTGACCTATGCCCAGCTCGGCGAGGCGTTTGGGCTCTCGGCCAGTCAGGTAACCAACTACCTCGCATTGGCCCGCCGTCAATTCCGCCAACTGGTCCTGGACCGGCTTCGCGCCAGCACCGGCAGCGAGGACGAGTACCAGGACGAGCTGCGCCGCCTGTTCGGCGGGGAGGCGCGGTGAAGTGGCTCTCCGACGCGACCCTGGCCCACCTCCGCAAGGTCGCCGACTGGCCCGAACTGGACGGCAACCGCTATGAGCTGGTCGAAAAGATCGGCCAGGGCGGCATGGGGGCCGTCTTCCTGGTACACGACCGCGAGTTGGATCGACGCGTGGCCCTGAAGGTGCTGCACGTCGGGTCCGACGATACCGATGTCACTGCCCGCATGATGAAGGAGGCTTGCATCCTGGCCCGGCTGGAGCATCCCAGCATCGTCCCGGTCCACGATTGTGGCGTGCTACCCGACGGCCGCGTCTACTACACGATGAAGCTGGTCCGCGGCCAGCGGTTGGACCAGTGCATCTCGCCGACAACCGCGCTGGTAGAACGACTGCAATTGTTCCTGAAAATCTGTGATGCCATCGCCTTCGCCCATGCCCAGGGCGTCCTCCATCGGGACCTGAAACCGCAAAACATCATGCTCGGTGCCTTCGGCGAGGTCCTCGTCCTGGACTGGGGCGTCGCCCAGGTACGCGGTGATGGCCCCAGCAATTCCGGACCCGGGGCTGGCCCGCCGATCATCGCGACCCAAATGAAGCAGGGCACTGTTGTCGGCACGCCGGGCTACATGTCTCCCGAGCAGGCGCGAGGCGAGGTGGGGCTGATCGACGAGCGGGCCGATGTCTACGCCCTGGGGGCGATCCTCCACTTCCTGCTCACCGGCCGGGCCCCCTCCCCCGCAACGGCTCCTGTCCCACCGCGGAAGTTCGACCGCTCGATTCCCCGGCCCCTGGAAGCGATTTGCATGAAGGCACTGGCCGGTGAGCGCGACGAGCGTCAGGCCAGTGTGGCCGAGCTGTCCGGCGACGTGGCCGACTTCCTGGCCGGCCGGCGTGTCCGCGCCTACCCCGAGGGGCCGCTGGAAACCGCCCTGCGCCTGGCCACCAAATACCGCGCCGCCCTCGCTCTGATCCTGACCTACCTTGTGGTGAGGATTCTGCTTTTCTTCCTGAATCCGTAAAGGAATCGCGCGGCACGGGTAATAGAAGGGAACGGGTATCCCTTGATCTGGAGACGACGATGAACAAGTGGCTGTTGGGTCTGTTGCTGGGCGGGTTCCTGGGCATCTTCGACGGCCTGACGGCCCCGCTGTCGGCGCCGGAAACCGCCCCGGAACTGATGCAGATCGTCATCGGCTCGGTCTTCAAGGGCCTTATCGCCGGCGTCCTGATCGGCTGGTTCGCGCAGAAGGTGAATTCGCTGGTGCTGGGCATCGTCTTCGGCCTCGGCATCGGGGCCCTGCTCGCCTTCGGGGTGGCATTGATGCAGTACCTCAGCATGGGACGCAACTACTGGTGGCAAATCATGCTACCGGGGGCGGCGGTCGGCGTGATCGTCGGCTACGTCACGCAGCGTCACGGCCGGCGGGTCGAAAGGAAGGGAAAATGATGAAAGCAATGTCCCTGCCTTGACCCTCGGGCAGGCTATCTGCGGAGCGGATCGACCGGGAAGAAGAGATGGAGCGGATCGCCAGGCGAGGGAATGAAGCCATGCTTGGCGTAGAAGCGCTCGGCATCCTGGTCCTTGGCCTGCACGAAGATGGCCTTGAGACCCGCGATGTCGGCAGCCTGGAGCGTGCGCAGGATGGCGTCCTTGAGCAGGCCCTTGCCGAGACCCTGGCCTTTCTCCCGCAGATCAACGGCCAGGCGGGCCAGGATCATCAGCGGAACTGGGTATTTGCCGATTCCCTTGGTGAGGGCGGGTGGGGCCTCGGCCTGCGCCGCTGATCCGTAGGCCAGGGAGTAATAGCCGACAACGCTCGTGCCGCGGCAGGTGACGTAGTTGCGGACGATGCCTTTCTTCTGGTTCTGCAAAGCGTACTGCTTGAGGTAGACGTTCAGCGGCTCGATGCCGCAGTCGAACTGGCCGCGGTCGTGGCCGGCCTCCAGCAGGACAACCGGGCTGAACTCACTCATCCAGCACGCTTGGCTCGTTGAGGAGTCGTTGCATGGCTTTCAGGTTTTTGGCCGGCGGCGCGTCGAGTGCGCGGCAGAAGCGCCGGAACTGCTCCGGCGTCATTCTCGAAATGCGTCTGATCGGCGACCAACTGGCTAGCCGCCTGGAGCGCGTTCTCCAAGACAAACTCGGTGAGCGTGGCGTCCCGCAGTCGCGCGGCGCGGGCGATGAGCGCCTTCTCGGCCGGTTTAATGCGGACGCTGATGCGGGTTTCCCTGGCACCGGGCTGACTGGTGCGTGCCTTCTGCATGGGTCGGCCTCCTTTGTTAACCCAATGTACACCCATTGGGCGCCGGAGTCCAGGTGGAAGCGCTGGCGATCCTGGTGGCGTTCCTAGCGCGTGAAGCTTCTCCCCCGCTCGCAGCCTCGCCGGGACGATGAAGCCGCAAGCCGCTCCGCTGAGTATACCACCGAGGAGACCCCCACCGTATCAACCCTCAAGGACACCTCATGTCCATCCCCAAGTCGGAACCTGGCAAAACCCGCATCGGCTGGATCGGCACCGGCGTCATGGGCCGCTGGATGTGCGGCCACCTGATGGCCAAGGGCTACAAGGCCACCGTCTATAACCGCAGCCGCGACAAGGCCAAACCGCTCCTGGACGAGGGGGCCGCCTTGGCCGACACGCCGAAGGCCGTCGCCGAGAAGTCCGACGTGGTCTTCGCCATCGTCGGCTTTCCGAAGGACGTGCGCGAGGTCTTCCTCGGCCCCGCCGGGACCCTGGCCGGCAGCAAGGCCGGCAACATTCTGGTGGACATGACCACCAGTGAGCCGTCGCTGGCCCGAGAGATCTACGAGGCGGCCAAAAAGAAGGGCGTCGCCGCCGTCGATGCCCCGGTCTCCGGCGGCGACGTGGGGGCCAAGAACGCCGCGCTGTCGATCATGGTCGGCGGCGATGCCGATGCCTTCGAGGCGGTCAAGCCCCTCTTCGAGTGCATGGGCAAAACGATCGTCCACCAGGGCCCGGCCGGCGCGGGGCAGCACACCAAGATGGTCAACCAGATTCTGATTTCCGGCACGATGGTCGGCGTCTGCGAGGCGCTGCTCTACGGGCACAAGGCCGGCCTGGACATGAACACGGTGCTGAAGTCGGTCAGCAGCGGTGCGGCCGGCAGCAAGGCGCTGGAAGTGCTGGCGCCGCGCATGCTCAAGGGCGATTTCGAGCCGGGCTTCTTCGTGGAGCATTTCATCAAGGACATGGGCATCGCCCTGGCCGAGGCCGAGCGCATGAACCTAGCCCTGCCGGGGATGGCGCTGGTGAAACAACTGTACGAAGCGGTGCGGGCGCAGGGCTATGGACGGAAGGGGACGCAGGCTCTGTTGCTCGCGCTGGAGCATTTGTCTAACGTGAAGCGGTGACGCCCGCCCCCGGGACCGAGTGCTTTCCGTACTTGGATCGACTCACATCATCGTTTATAACTATATGAGCGGCGGAACGGCAGCGTCGTCGTTCCTCGGACCTGCTTGCTGTCGGCGATCTTCCTATGCGCGCCCAACTTGTACCGCTGGACGGCGGGCCGGCCATTGACGTGGTCAAGGACCTGACCGTCGTCGGCCGCAAGGAGGGATGCGACCTGCGCCTGGAGCACAAGAGCGTTTCCAAAATGCACTGCGTCATCGTCCGGACCGACGGGCTGCTCTTGCTGCGCGACCTGGGAAGCACCAATGGCACCCGCGTCAACGGCCAGCGCGTCCGGCGGGCGGCGCTGTTGCCGAACGATCAGCTGAGCATCGCCAATTACAAGTTCCGAGTCTTTCTGGGCCCCGACCTGCCCGAGCCGCCCGCGGTCGCCGCCTCGGAGCACACCCAGCAACTCGATGCCGGCGACGTGGCGGAATTGCTGCGCAAGCACGCGATCCGCCCGGCTGACTACCCGGGCGATCCGGTCCACCCCAATCCGCTTCCCGATGTGTATCCCGAGGACGAACCGAGCACGTGAGGATTAACTCTCGCGCTGCACCACCCGTTCCGTGAGCGCTTCGAGAATGGATCGGCAGGGCGACGGTGCCAGGCAGTCCAGTTCGCCGCGGGCCCGGGCGGCAAAATCGCGGGCTCGCCGACTGCGCATAAGGCAACGCGTCGCTGTCGTCGAGGAAGGGGCGCAGCAACTCCCGTTTATGGTTGCCCGGCGCGGTCAAGAGCTGCCGCAGCCGGCCAGCTGTGGCCGGGCTCGCCGCTTCCATCAGGCGGATCAGCGGCAACGTCATCTTCTGCTGCTCCAGGTCTGTGCCCAGCGACTTGCCGGTCGTCCGCTCCTCGCCGACCAGGTCGAGCAGATCGTCGGCGATCTGGAATGCCAGGCCCAGCCAGCGGCCGTAGCGGGCCAGACGCTCGACGGTCTCCGTCGGGCGCCGCTGAAGAGGGCCCCCAACCGGCAGCAGCAGGCGATCAAGTCAGCCGTCTTGCCATCGATCAGCGCCAGGTACGCGTCCTCGTTCAGTTCCAGGTTGCCGCGCTCCAGCCCCTGGCACAGCTCCCCTTCGCAGGTGCGATTGGTGGCGTCGCCGATGAGGCGGCAGGCATCGGCGCCGCCCGTGGTGGCCGCCAGGTGGAAGGCGTGCGTGAACAGGTAATCGCCCAGCAAAACGCTGGCCGGCACCCCCCATTCGGCGTTGACCGTGGCCAGGTGGCGGCGCACCGTCGCCTGGTCCAGCACATCGTCGTGAACCAGCGTGGCGGTATGGATCATCTCTACGACGGCGCCCAGGACGTGGTGGGCCGGCAGCACCCGACCGCACCCCCGCGCTACCAGCAGCAGCAAGGCCGGGCGCAGCCGCTTGCCGCGATAGTGCTTGACATGATCGACCAGGGTGACGATGCGTTCGTACCGACTGGTCAAGGTACGGGCCAGCAGCTCCTCGACGGCCAGCAGATCGGTCTTGATCGGGACATAGAGATCGGGGCTGGGAGCGCTTGGGGCCGGTGTGATCAAGAGCTGATTCATGGCGCTCCTTCGACCGCCTGGCGGCGCGCGCCGCTGCCGGCAACTTTCTGAAGTTTCAATTTCCCTTGAATATTACTTGCCCGGGACGGAAGCGTCAACCGGCCCTCGTCAGCCGCTTGCGGCTTCGCAGTTACTCCTCGCGAAAGGTCCCACTCCGCCCCCCGCTCTTCTCCTCCAACCGTATCCGCTCGACGGTCATAACACGATCGACCGCCTTGCACATGTCGTAGACGGTGAGGGCCGCCACGGAGACCGCGGTCAGCGCCTCCATCTCGACGCCGGTTCGGCCAAAGACCCGCACCGTCGCCTCGATGCGCAGCCGGTCATCGCCCTCGCAGGCAAAATCGATCGTGGCGGACGTAATGGGCAGGGGATGGCAGAGCGGGATGAGGTCGCCGGTGCGCTTGGCCGCCATGATGCCCGCCAGACGGGCGACCTCGAAAACGTCCCCCTTGGCCAGGGCGCGGTCGCGGATGAGGGCCAGCGTGGCGGGGGCCATGCGAACCAGGGCGCTGGCGCGAGCCTGGCGCTGGGTCTCGGGTTTGTCGGACGTATCGACCATGCGGCTGGCGCCGTGGTCATCGAAGTGGGTGAGTTCGGCCATGGGTCTCTCTCGCGAGCCTCCCGCGTCAGCGGGGGGAGGCTCTCTTACTCCTTCAACAGCAGTTCCACGTCGTCGCGCACCCACGCCGCCTTGAAGAAGGACAGGTTATAGATCTCACGAATCCGTCCCTTCTTGTCGACCAGAAAGACGCGCGACGGATGGTCGAGCTGTCCGTTGGCGGCGGGCTTGACCCACATGCCCCAGTCGGAAAGGACCTTACTGACGCGCTCCCGGCTGCCGGTGAGGAACGTCCAGCTCGCCGGTTCGGCATCGTACAGTTCCATGTACTTGCGCAAAACCGCCGGCGTGTCGCGGGCCGGATCGAGGCTGATCGACAGCAGATGGACCCCGCCCTCCTTGAGCAGCCCGCGCTCCTGGAGTGTCGTTTGCAACTGGCCCATGCGGTGGGTGGTGGCGGGGCAGCTGCCGTTGCAGGTAGTGAAGACGAAGCTGACCAGGCAGACCTTCCCCTTGAGGTCGGACAACTTGAGCGTTCCGCCGTCTTGGGTGGTGAGGGTGAAGTCAGGCGCCGGCTGGATGACGGCGAGGCGTGAGGTGGCCTCGGCGGCGGGCAGCGCGGCGAGGGCCAAGATCGCGGCGGTGAGCATGAACCGGCCCCTGGTGGTTAGATGCTGTCCGGATCGACGCCGAGGGTGCGGAGGCGTGCCGCCAGGCGCTCGGCCCTATGTTGCTCTTCGAGCAGCTTCGTCTCCGCCAACGTGGCCCGGCGGCGGTCCTCCTCCCCTCGTTCTTCGCTGGTAAGAAGCAGGATGCCGTGCGCGTCCCACCAGCGGAGCCAGGGCAGATCCATGTTGCGATAAAGCCCCTGCCAAATGCCCAGTTCGACGCCCAGCTCATCGATGGGGAAATGTCCGCGCCTGTTGGGCCGCATTCGATGATAGCGCCCTTTCTTCAACTCCCAGACCTCCACGCTGGCATGTTCCACCTCGAAGATGGCATAATAGGGCGCGCGGATGCCTCGCTCGTAGACCCAGAACTTGCCGGTAAACGGCGTCTGATCGCGCTCGACCGACCCGTCGCCCGAGACAAACTCAATGAGTATCAGCGGCGTTTCGACCTCCTGCCACATGACGTAGGAGCGGCGGACCACGCCGTTGAGCAACGGCGGCACGCCCGGTACCAGGAACCAGTCCGGAGCCTTGCAGCCGTCCAGCGGCGGCTCTGTCAGCCGCCAGTAGATGCCGGAGTCCTGGCCGATCGCAAATTGGCAGTCGGGGTAGGTCTTCGACAGGACAGGAAAGATCGAATCGGTGAGCAGGATGCTCTGCGGATGTTCTTGAAAGTTCTCCACAATGGATCCATCCGTCTCCGGGAGCTGCGTATGGTCCGGCGGGGGTGCGCTGATCGTCGGTAGTGGTGCGAACTTCGGCATTCCACACCTCTCATTCCGGGCGGAAGGCATACGGCAAACGACTTCAGTATAGCAACATGTCATGCCCGCGTGCCGGCCCCGTTTTGAACTTCGTCAGGTCCACGTTGAAGAACGGGTCCATTTTCATGCCGTCCGGGCCGATGTGCGCCAGCCGCACCCAGAAGTTTGTCCGAGCGGTCCAGCGTGCTCAGCAGCGAATTGGTGATGTACATCCGCTTGCCGTCGCCGGTGACGTGCATCATGTTCGGCTGAACGCCGGGCGAGACCGTGCTGGTCAGTCGCGGCTTTTTCAGATCGCTCACGTCCCATTGCTGGATTTCGTTGGCGCCGAAGCAACTCACGTAGAGGAAGCGGTCGTCCGGCGACTGCCGCAGGTCGGCCGGCAGCTTGCCGGTGTCGCAGAGCTTGCGCGCGCTGTACTTGCCGTCAGGCTCGGCTCGCCCTCCCAGAGCCAGATCGAGTCGTCGAGGGCGCAGTTGGTGAAGCCGTGGATGGCCCCTGTCCTTCAGCGACCAGCGGCACTCCAGCGGGGCGGCGCCGGTCGTCAGCTTTTGCAGCACCTTGCGCTCGCGGAAGTCCCAGATCAGCAGTTCCTTGCCGAAGTCCTTCAAGTCCATCTGGGCGAACGGCTTCTTGTAGTTGTCGCAGCGGCGTGAAGCTGGACGTGACCATGCGATTGAGGTCCGGCTTGATGGCCACGTCGTAGCCGTAGGGGGCATCCTTGGGCATCGGCAGGGTGCGGATGAACTTGCCGTCGTTGGTGAACTCCGCCAGCCCGGCGGGCAGCCCGCCGTCCTTGCCGGCGAGGAACGACAGCAGCATCCGGCCCGGCAGGGCATACGGCGAGTGCGGGCCGGTCAGGCCGGTCTTCTCCGGCACGTCGTCCAGCACCTTCACCAGCTTCGGCTTCGCGGGATTGTCGGCCACGTCGATGAGGAAGATGTTGCTGGAAAACAGGCTGCAGCCCCAGATGTGCGTGCGGTCGTCGGTGAAGCCGAAGTGATGCGTCTCGTTGCCCGACGAGCCGAGATCGAGCTGATGCATGATCTTGCCGTAAGTCTTCGATTCGGGTTCCACGTCGATGACGGCCAGGAAGTCGTGGTCCTTGGCGTCGGCATCGACACAGAAGACATAAAGGAACTTTTCGGGGCGATCGAGGCGCTTGACGAACGGCGACAGGCAGGTCTCGGCCGAGGCGGGGACGAGGGCGAGCAGGCCCAGGGCGGCAGTCAGGAGGAGCAGGCGCGGCATGGAATCCTCCGGTGAAATGATTGGATCGATGTGGCGTTTAGCCGCCGCCCAGCGGCGGCGCGCTCGAGAGCGCACCGCCCGCTGGGCGGCGGCTAAACAGGGCATGTTACTTCTCTTCCGGCACGTCCACCTGGGCGGCCTGGATGATCTTCTTGCTGTCGTCGTCCTGGATCAGGGCGACCACCTTCAGGTGCTTCAGCTCCATCGGACGGTCGTAGTACAGGGCCCCCAGCTTCTTGCTGGTCTCGTCGAGGTAATCGGTCAGCCCCTTCTTGACCTCGCTCAGCTTCACCAGCACCTTTTGATTCTCCTTGGCGTCCTTCAAGGGGAAGCCGTCGATGCCGCCGGGGAAGGCGCGGACGACGTGGTGGTGCAGGCGCTGGCCGTTGCTGCCGGCGTAGTGGGCCGCGTCCTCGACCAGGACAAACCGCAGCCGGATCTTTTCGCCCGGAGTCTTGAGGTCGGTGACGTGGGCCTCGGCCTCGATGCGGTCGCTGGTGCGCTTGACATTCAGCTTCAGGGCGGCTTCGTTCTCCCCTTCCAGAGCCGCGCTGATGACCTTCTGCAAGTCGCCATACTTCTCCTTGCCGTCGTCGCGGAAGCCGCCAAGCGGGTCGGTGACCTTGCCGTTGACAAAGGCGGTTGGCGTCCCCTGAATCTTGTTGCCGTAGAACTTGGCGCGCGCCTCGGTGTCGGTATTGGTCAGGGCATCGGGCCCGGGAATGTGCAGGTGGTATTGTAAGAGAACCACGTCGGCATTGCCGTAGGCGCGGAGGGCGGCGTCGAAGGCGATGTCGGCCGAGACGCACGGCGGGCACTGGGCCCCGGTGAACAGCTCCACCAGGGCCACGCGGCTGTTCTTCGCGCTGCGGCCGCCGATTGGTTCCACCTTGAACGGGACGGCGGTACGCTCGAACTCCTCGTCGAGCTGGTGGGTGAGCTTGGCCAGGCTGGCGGCGGGTTCCTTCGCCTCGTCGGTCTTGCCGCTCCGCGTCAAGGCGGCCACCAGGGTCTTCAGCACTATCTCGGACTTCGTGGCGGGGTCATCCTTGGTCAGTCCCTTCTCGGCCATGCGGGCGAATTCGACCGCCAGGGGCGACACCTTCTCAGCCCGCGTCAGGGCCTGGGCGATGGTGAGCACAGCCTGCTTCTCGATCACGGTGCCGAACGGCGCGGCAATCTTGAGCATGCCGTCGGCCAGGGCCCGCAGCTCTTCCTTCTTGGCGCCGTCGTTGGCCCGGATGGGCAGCAGCCGTTCCGCCGCGGTGTAGGCGGCCGTGCTGTCGCCGTACTTCTCCATCACGGCCTTGAACGCTGTCTCGCGCTCCTTGGCGTCGCGTGTGGTGAACGCTTTGTTCAGGGCCATGCCCGCGTCCGTTCGCTTGATGGCGTCCTTTTGCGTCAGCTCTTCCAGGTCGGTCCGCTCTAGTTCGCAGAAGATGAGTCGGTTGCCGATCTGCATCGCGCCTTTGAGGATCTTCGGCTTGTCATCGCCTTTGGCGGCGGCCACCTTGACAATAAACGCGTTGGCGCCGGTCTTGAAAGTGACCTGGATGGTGCTGTTTTCAAGGCGGGCGTCCTCGAATTCGGGCCTCTGGCGCAGTAGCGGGGCGGTAACGCTCTTGGCCACCGCCTTGCCGTCCTTGATGTCAAATTGAACGATGGCGAGGGTGACCTCGTTGCCGGCGCTGACGTCCTTGAACTTGTACTTGCCGGCCAGCGGGCTGTCGGCGGCCGGGGCTCGACCGGCGATCAACACGACGGCCACAAGGGCGGCCATCGACCAGTGGCGAGACGAACACATCATCGAAGTCCTCATCAGGGTGTAGGGAACGGGTGTGCGCTGCCGGGGGCGACGAAATCGCCCCTCGCCGCGGTACTCCGCAATAGTGTTCGGCGTTATCGTTGCGGGCCGCCCCCCGCCGGGCTTGCCCCGGTGGAGGCTGGGTTCGTAACCAGAGGACGGTCAAGAATAACGTTGGCCCCCACCGGGCTTGTCCCGGTGGAGCCCGGTTCGTGACTCCGCCCAACCCAGCCTCCACCGGGGCAAGCCCGGTGGGGGGCAGCGTTCGGGGGCAATCGGATCTGGTTACGAACCCTGCCTCCACCGGGGCAAGCCCGGTGGGGTGCGTAGCAACAACTTGCCGAACACTATTGCGGTACTCCGCGGCGAAAGGCGAACACGGGTGCCAGACGACGTTGCGAGTGAGTTTATTCGGGTGGGCGGCTGGCCGCAACTTTATTCGTCACTTTGCGTTTCGATTGTGGATCGCCCCCTGGGGACGGCACGGGCGCCAACGTCTGGGCCGCCTGGGGTGTTGTTTCCTGTGAGGTTGCGGCGGCGGCCGGCGCGGATTGTTGCAGACGGCGCGCCCGTCCGTGCGGTATCCTGGGCGCTGGCCACGAACCTCTCCCGGTCGAAGTGGGTGAGCGCTTGGACCCGCGGAACGACGCCGACTTGCTCCCCAGCGAGGAGCACCTGCTGATTCGCGGCGCCCAGAAGGGCGACCGGCAGGCCTTCGCGCGCCTGGTCGAGCGCCACTGGGACAACCTGTTCCGCTGGATTTACCACCTGTGCCATGATCGGCACACCGCCGAGGACCTGACGCAGGAGACGTTCCTCAAGGCGATGAACGGACTGCACACGTTCCGGGCGGGGACGAATTTTCGGGCGTGGCTGTTTCGGATCGGGCACAACACCTTTGCCAACCATCGCCGCAGCCAGCGTCCGCGGCAGCCCTACCCGGACGACCTGGCGGCCGGCGACGAGGGGCCGATGGAACAGGCCCTCAGCCGCGAGGCGATGCATCTGCTGGCCCAGGCCGTGGGCCGCTTGCCGGCGGACTTTCGGGCGGCGTTCTTGCTGCGGATCGAGGAAGGACTGTCCTTCCGCGACATCGGCGAAATCCTGGGCGTCACCGAGGAAACGGCTCGCTGGCGTGTCTTCAAGGCGAGGCAAAAGCTGATGAGCGTGCTGGCCCCGCAAGTGGATCGAGAGAAGTCATGAACTGTGCTGCCCTCCAGAAACTGCTGCTCGGCTCGGAAAGCCCGGATCGCCCGCCGGCCGAGGCGTCCGCGCACCTGGCGACGCTGCGCCGGCTGCCGGGAATGGTTGCAACGTCTGTTGCAGCTGGAGTCGGCGGCCGCTCACCTGCCGGCGCCGCGTGCCGATGCCGCCCGTGCCGCGCTGATCCGCCGCATCCTGACCCAGTCCCCGGCGAACAAGCCGGGCGCCGCCGAGCGCCGCCGGCCCAGCATCGCCATTGTGCTGGGCTCCTGGATTCTCGATCCGCGCCTCGCCGCGGCGGCGAGTCGGGGCTGGCCTGGTGGCCGGCGTGGCCGCCGCCCTGCTCCTGTTCATCACCAGCTGGCTCGTCTGGTATGCCGGCTATCATCAACCGCAGCTGGCCGTGGCGCCCACCACAAAGGGACTCCGCGACCCGCTGCTGGCCGATCTCGGCCGCTACGACATCAAGCCGGTTGAGACCAACGATCCCGGCGATCGCATCCG
This sequence comes from uncultured Planctomycetota bacterium, assembly GCA_963827935.1. Lineage (GTDB taxonomy): Bacteria > Planctomycetota > Planctomycetia > Gemmatales > Gemmataceae > DATFNV01. The sequence continues at coordinate 888,993 of CAWHCN010000017.1, forward strand.
GGCCATGGCCGAGGCGGCGGACAAGCTCTACGCCCGCGGCCAGAAGGACGTGCCCGCCGGCACCCCCGTCGCCGACGTGGTCGCCCTGACGAAGCTCTATGGCCGGGTACTGGAGGAAGGGATCCTGAAACCCGCCGAGGGCCTGTCGGCCGACGAGCGCAAGCTGGTCCTCATCCCCATCGCCAACCGGCTGCACGATGCCGAAAGCGAATGGTCGCGCCTCTCCCAGCAAACCGGCCTGCCGGCGGGGGTGGGAACGGCCTTGAAGAATGCCGCCCTGGCGGCCCGCGAAGGCGAGAAGAAACTGCGGGAATTGTGCGAGGCGGCGTAGCAGTGGGGAGATAGGCAAATCGGGCTACCAGACCCGAGGCCTGCGCCCCATACCCATCGAAATCGTGGCACAGAACTCCGGCGCGTGTCACAACATCAATCAAAATAATGTCTTGCGTCGAAAATGTTCTGGGCCAAGGATGGCACAGAACCCCTCCGTTTGGCACAGAACTTAGCCCGCCGCACTTGCCGTGTCCTACCGCTCCCCGCCGTCCCGCCCCACAACCCACAAATAAAGACGGTGCGGCGTGCCGTCGCGGTCCTTGACGGTGGCCGTTTCCACCGGTTTCCAATCCCCCATCGCGAAGCGGTGCGAGACGATGCGGGCGCCCGGCTTCAGGGTTTTCTGGAGGATCGGGCGGAGGCGGTCGTTCACCTCATCGGACAGGTAGAGCATCACCACACTGGCCTCGCCCAGGTCCTTGAGCTTCAGGACGTCCCCCTCGCGGAACTCGACCCGGTCCTCGACGCCGGCGGCCCGGGCGTTGGCCTTGCTCTCCTTGATGCGTTCGGCATCGAGGTCCACGCCCACGCCGCGGCGCGCCTGGAACTGGGACACGGCGCTGACCACGATGCGGCCGTCGCCGCAGCCGAGGTCATAGACCACGTCCTTCGGGCCGACCGCCGCCAGTTTCAGCATGGCCTCGACCACGGGCTGCGGTGTCGGCACATAACGGATGAAGATTTCGTCCGGATGGTGTTCGTCGGCCTGGCGCAGGTCGGCGTCCACCGTCGCCCCGGCCTTCACCGGCACGACCCGGGTTCGGGTGATGGTGCTGTAATCGTTGGGCATCCACCGGGCCACAACGGTGTAGGTGTAGCCCTGGGCCGGGTCGAGCGGGGGGGAGACAAACAGGCGCGTCATGCCGCCTTGCTTGATCGGCGCCCCTTCGATGGTGAGCGAGGCCCCTTCCAGCGGCAGGCGGACGCGAAGCGTCACGGGCTGCTTCTCGCCCGCCGGCTGAGCCTGCACGGCGGCACTGGCGACCAGGGAAAGCAGCAGGCAGGCGACCGCGGGGCGGACCATGGTCTGGGTTCCTCAACGACCCGGCGGGTGACTGGGCGCGGGGGCCGCTCTACCGGAAACTACCGCGCCGTGCAATCCCGACCCGGGGGGCCCGGGGCTGCGTCTGGGGCCTCTTGAATGTGCCGGGTCCCCGGACTATGTTCTCCTCCAGTCCCCCGTCTCCTCCGAGGCAACATCATGGCCCAGGCTCAGGTGTCGCTCCCTTTGCGACCGTTCGGGCAAACGTCGCGGCGCGACCTCTGGTGGGTCACGCCGTTGCTCGTTTTTCTTGGATTCTCCACCTTCATCGCCTACTCAACGTGGGCGGCCTTCCAGGGCGATCAATACCACTACGTCAAGAACGGCAGCAACTACCTTTCACCGTTCTACTCACCGGAACTGTTCACCGACCCGGCGGTCGGCAACCCGGCGACAGATAGCTGGTTCGGCGCCAAACCGACCTGGTGGCCAGGCTGGCCGCCGTTCTCGCCCGCGCTCCTCATCCTCTGGGCCCCCGGCGGCTTTCGCCTTACCTGCTACTACTACCGCGGCGCCTACTACAAGGCCTTCTGGCTCGATCCGCCCTCCTGCACCGTCGGCGAGCCGCGCAAGAGCTACCTCGGCGAATCGTCCCTGCCGCTCATCATCCAGAACGTTCACCGCTACTTCCTTTACCTGGCCCTGATCTTCATCGTCCTCCTCGCCCACGATGCCTGGAAGGCGATGTGGTTTGACGGTCACTTCGGCATCGGCATCGGCACGCTGGTGCTGACCCTCAACGTGATCCTGCTCGGCGGGTACACCCTCGGCTGCCATTCACTACGGCACCTGATTGGCGGTAAGCTCGATCAGCTATCTCGCGCCAGGGTGCGTTTTCCCGCCTATCGCTGCGCCAGCTGTCTTAACCGCAAGCACATGGTCTGGGCCTGGTGCAGCCTCTTCTGGGTCGGCTTTTCTGATCTGTACGTGCGCGGATGTTTCAAAGGATGGTGGTCCGACCACGTCTGGAGAATCTTCTAAATGGCCGACTATGAAACCCACGAGCACGATGTGCTGGTGATCGGAGCCGGCGGGGCCGGGCTGCGGGCGGCCATCGAGGCGTCGGCGGGCGGCGTCTCGGTCGGTCTGGTGTGCAAGAGCCTGCTGGGCAAGGCGCACACCGTGATGGCCGAAGGGGGCATTGCCGCCGCCCTGGCCAACGTGGACGAACGCGATAGCTGGAAGGTCCATTTCGCCGACACCATGCGCGGCGGGCAGTACGTCAACAACTGGCGCATGGCCCAGCTCCACGCCCAGGAAGCGCCGGCCCGGGTCCGCGAGCTGGAAGCCTGGGGAGCGGTGTTCGATCGCACCCCGGATGGCCGCATCTTGCAGCGCAACTTCGGCGGGCACAAGTACCCGCGCCTGGCCCACGTCGGCGACCGCACCGGCCTGGAAATGATTCGCACCCTCCAGGACCACGGCATTCACCAGGGCATCGATGTTTACATGGAGTGTACGGTCGTCCGCCTGCTGAAGGACGGCGACCGGGCCTGCGGCGCCCTGGCCTACTACCGCGAGCGCGGCCGGTTCGTCGTCTTCAAGGCCCGGGCGGTCATCGTGGCCACCGGCGGCATCGGCAAGGCCTACAAGATCACCAGCAACAGCTGGGAAGGCACCGGCGACGGCCACACCCTCTGCTACGACGCCGGCGCCGAGCTGATCGACATGGAGTTCATCCAGTTCCATCCAACCGGCATGATCTGGCCGCCCAGCGTGCGCGGCATCCTGGTGACCGAGGGCGTTCGCGGCGAGGGCGGTACGCTCAGGAACAACCGCGGCGAACGCTTCATGTTCAAGGACATCCCGGAGAACTATCGGCCGCAGACCGCCGACGATCCCGAGGAAGGCTGGCGCTACTGCCAGGGCGACAAGAACGCCAAGCGGCCTCCCGAGCTGCTCACCCGCGACCACGTCGCCCGCTGCATCGTCCGCGAGGTCAAGGAAGGGCGGGGCACGCCGCACGGCGGCGTTTACCTCGATATTTCCTGGATCAAGGAGAAGCTGCCCAACGCGGCCGAGCACATCAAGCGCAAGCTGCCCAGCATGTACCACCAGTTCAAGGAGCTGGGCAACATCGACATCACGAAAGAGGCGATGGAGGTCGGCCCGACCACGCACTACGTCATGGGCGGGGTTCGCGTCGATGCCGACACGCAGATGTCGCGCGTGCCGGGCCTGTTTGCCTGCGGCGAGTGCGCGGCCGGCATCAACGGCGCCAACCGCCTGGGCGGCAACTCGCTGTCCGACCTGCTGGTCTTCGGCCAGCGCGCCGGCGAACATGCCGCGAAGTATGTGGGACAGGCCCACCCGGCCGTCGTCCGCGATGACGAGATCGAGGCGGCCGCTCGGCTGGCCCTGGAGCCTTTCGAGCGCGCAGAGCGAGGATGGCCCGTTCCAGATCCAGCACGACCTGCAAGAGATGATGCAGGACCTGGCCGGCATCGTCCGCCGCGAGGAAGAGATGCTCCGCGCCCTGGATGGCCTGGCCAAGCTGAAAGAGCGGGCACGGCGCGTCGGCGTGACCGGCAACCGCGAGTACAACCCCGGCTGGCACACCGCCCTGGACCTGCACAACCTGCTGACCGTCTCGGAGGCCATTTGCCGGGCGGCCCTGGTCCGCAAGGAAAGCCGCGGCGGCCACTTCCGCGACGACTTCCCCGACAAGGACCCCCGCTTCGGCCGCGTCAACATCGTCGTCCGGCCGGGACGCGACGGGCAGATGGAAGTCGAGGAAGTGCCGATCCCGGAGATGCCCGCCGAGCTGAAACAGGTCATCGAGGAGAACAAGTGAGAGAATCACCACGAAACACACGAAAAACACGAAAAGAGAAGAGAAAAGAGATATACAGTGGCTCGTCGGATCTTGGCCTCGTGAATGTTGGTATCGTTTTTTCGTGTCTTTCGTATGTTTCGTGGTGACTCTCTGCCCGGAGGAAGTGTGACATGGGGACGGCGATATTTCGCATCTGGCGCGGCGACGCTGCGGGTGGCGGGTTCGTCGATTATCAGAACCCCGTCACCGAGGGGATGGTCGTTCTCGATGCGGTTCATCAGATTCAGGCCGAGCAGGCCAGCGACCTGGCCTGCCGCTGGAATTGCAAGGCCGGCAAGTGCGGCTCCTGCTCCGCCGAGATCAACGGCAAACCCCGCCTCATGTGCATGACGCGCCTCGACACCCTGCCGCTCGACCAGCCCATCACCATCGAGCCGATGCAGGCCTTCCCCATCATCCGCGACCTGGTGACCGATGTGTCGTGGAACTATCGGGTCAAGAAGCAGATCAAGCCGTTCAAGCCGCGCCCGCCCGACGCCCCGGACGGCACCTGGCGCATGGATCAGGAAGACGTGGATCGGGTGCAGGAATTTCGCAAGTGCATCGAATGCTTCCTGTGCCAGGACGTGTGCCATGTGCTGCGCGACCATCATTTGCAGGATCGGTTCATCGGCCCGCGCTTCCTGGTACACACCGCGGCCCTGGAGATGCACCCGCTGGATACCGAGGATCGCCTGGCCGACCTGAAAGAAGCCCAGGGGATCGGCTACTGCAACATCACCAAGTGCTGCACCCACGTGTGCCCGGAGCACATCACGATCACCGATAACGCCATCATCCCGCTCAAGGAGCGGGTGGTGGACGAGTTCTACGATCCCTTGACGCGCCTGTTCCGGATTTTCCGCCCGAAACCGTGAGACGGCGGCGGCGGACCCGGGCAGCCCGAAGCGCCAGCAAGGGAGAAATCCCTTGCTGGCGCTTCGGGCTGCCAAGTCGGAGCCCCCGGGTGTGGCAGCCCGAAGCGCCAGCAAGGATTTGCCCTTCGTCCTTGCTGGCGCTTCGGGCTGCCACACGGGGGGCCAACCCAGGCGGACCCTTGCCGCATGAACCCACGCGTGCTGGGCCTGTTCGCCAAGTGGCCGGCCCCTGGGCAGGTGAAGACCCGGCTGGCCGCCGCCACCTCGCCGCGCTGGGCCGCCGACGTGGCGGCGGCGTTCCTGCGAGATCTGACCGATCGCCTGAGTACCGTCGCGGCCCGGCGCAGTCCTCGCCTTCGCGCCGCCGGAGGCCCAGCCCCACTTTGCCAAATTGGTCGGCGACCGTTTTCTGCTGGTGCCGCAGGCCGTCGGCGACCTGGGGGTGCGCCTCGCTACCTTCCTGAGCGCCGAGCTGGCCGCCGGCGCCGGCTCGGTGGTGATCCTGGGCAGCGACAGTCCCACCGTGCCGCTCGACTACGTCGAACAAGCCTTTGCGGAGCTGGAACGGGCCGATGTGGTGCTCGGGCCGGCGACGGATGGCGGTTACTACCTGGTCGGCTGTGCCCGCCGCCTGCCGCCCATCTTTGACGGCATCGCCTGGAGCGGACCCGACGTGCTGGGCCAAAGCGTCGCCCGCCTGAGCGATTCGGCGTGGCGCCTGGCGCTGTTGCCGCCGTGGTACGATGTGGACACGCTGGAAGACTGGCAGATGCTGCGGGGCCACTTGGCCGCCCTGCGCCGCGCCGGTCTCGACCCCGGCATGCCCCAGACAGAAGCTCTGTGTCGGGATGACTTGCCATGAACCCATTGCCGATCTCGGTTCTCCTCAGCTCGCTACCGCTCGATTTCGAGCCCGCCGTCCGTCAGGCGGCCGCGCTGGGCTTCGGGCATATCGATGTCGTGGGCCGCGCGGAGCGTCCTTCGGCGGAGCGCGAGGTCATTGCGGAGGCCGGCGTGTTGGTGGCGTGTGCCGCGGTCGGTCGGGGCCTGGCGGACGGCATCACCCTGGACGCCGCCGCGGTTGACAGCCGCCGGGCTGCCGTCGAGGAAATGCAGCGCCAGATCGCGGACGCCGCCGCCCTGGGTGCCACCACCTGCTATGTGGTGTCGGGGCTGGACGCCAGCGCCCTGGGCCTGCGTCGCTTCGCCGATTCCTGCGTGGCATTGGCCGGCTACGCGGCCGCCCGAATGGTGCGCCTGTGCGTGGAACACATCCCCGGCCGGGCCCTGCCGACCGCGGCCGGGACGCTGGCGTGGCTGAACGACCGGGATCATGACAACCTGTTCCTGCTCGTGGATACAGGCCATTGCCTGATGACGAAGGAAGATGCTGCCGAGGTGGCCCGTCAAGCCGGCCCGCGACTGGGCTACGTCCACTGCGATGACAACGACGGCGTCGGCGATCTTCACTGGCCGCTGTTGACCGGCCGGCTGACTCGGGACGGGTTGGCGGCCCTGTTCACGGCCTTGCGAGAGATCCGCTACGGCTCGCCGGTGTCGCTTGAATTGAATCCTCAGAATGCCGACCCGGTCGCGGCGCTACGGGAGGGGAAGGCGTTGCTGGAGGGGTGCGGCTAGCGGGGTGTCAATGCAAAGAAGGTGGGCAGCCGCACTCGCCAGAGTGCGCAGGGCCCGCGTACTGGCGAATGCGGCTACCCTAAGGCGGCGTCCAATAATGACGTCCAAGACTCGAAGGGTGGGTCGAGTCTTCGAGACCCACCGTGCGGGGCCCGGTGGGTCTCGAAGACTCGACCCACCCTACGAAGTTAATCCTGGACAAGCCCTAAATCTCAGGCGTGACGGAGCACTGGCCTGCTTTTCCCTGCTCACGAGCCGCCAGTTGGATCCCGGGCCAGCCGGAAGCCGAGGCCGGTGTACCGAGAGGCCGGCGCGCGGGAGTAACGGAAGGCGGCGCGGCAGCGGGAGCTGTTGAAGTTCCAGCTGCCGCCCCGGTAGACCCGGCCCCGGCCTCCTTCGTGCTCGTCCGCGCACCACTCCCAGACATTGCCGGCCATGTCCTCCAGGCCAAACTCCCGGGAGCGCGCGGCGGGAAAAAGACCGACCGGCGACGTTCCGCCCACTCCGGCCTCGACACTGTTGCAGATGCGATCCCTCCAGTCGTTGCCCCAGGGGTATTCCAATCCCTCGGCTCCGCGTGCCGCCGCTTCCCATTCGTACTCGCCGGGCAAACGCCCGCCAGCCCAGGCGGCGAACGCCTGCGCCTCCCAGAACGAGACGCAGACCACCGGTTGGTTGGGGCCGTTCCATTTCGCGCTGCGCCAGAAGATCGGCTCGGACACCTCTTCCTCACTCCGCCAGCGCCATCCCTCCTCCGACCACCAGGCCCGATTCTCGTAACCCTTGTCCTCCACGAACAGGGCGAACTGGCTGTTGGTCACGAGATAGCGGGCCAGCAGGAACGGCCGGGCTAGCGGGAACGGTCGGCGCTCTTCGCCAACGACGTAATCTCCAGCCGGGATCTCAACGTACCCGGCGGGATCGCGCAGGTCTCGGACGATGCGGGGATCGCCGAGCTGCCCCAGGGCCAGTCCCAGCAGACAGCGCTCGCGGACGGGTTCCTCGCGCTCGATGGCCGCCAGGCAAACCTGGCGGAATGTCTCCTCCAGCTCCGGCCGTAGGCGCATCTTGCGGCCGAGCAACACCTGGAGGCACTCGGCCACCACCACCGCCAGGCCGAACGACTTGGCCACGCCTTCTTCGATGAGGCGGCCCAGCAGCCGGATGCTACGCTCGGGCGAAGTGCTCTTGCCCAGCTGGGAAGCGAACAGGAAGGAGAGCGTGTTGCGCCGCTCGGCGACAGCCCCCCGCGCCGGAAGACCTCGAAGAGCCGGTCGCTCTCGCCCGCCACGTCCAGGAGGCGCTGGGCCGCCAGGAACTCCTGGATCGAGAGGTGATAGAACCCGGCGCGCCGGTCGCCGCGGGGGAGCAGCAGGCCCGTGTGCGACAGCAGCTCTTCGCGGGTGTCCAGCGCCGTCTTGAAGCCCGCCTCGCTCCACGCGCTCTGGTCCTGGTAGGCCTGGAGCATGTGGTCGAGTTCGGCGTAGGTCGCCTCGGCCTGCGGGGTGGTGCGATCTTCATCCAGGCCGGCGCCGGTGTGCATGCCGTGGGCCAGGACGCTGAGGCGGTTGCGGACCAGGTCGAGTACGGCCGGGTCGTAGTGGTAGCGGTTGTAGAGCACCAGGTCCAGGATGCGGGTATAGAGGTCGTAGCGGTCCTGCGGCAAGCGTTTGCCCTGGTGGTAGATGATGCACATGGCCGTGAGCAGCATGGGGTTGGCGGCCAGCGGCTCCAGCTCGACGCGCCCGCTGAGGTGGTCGAGCATCTCCTGGGCCGTGGCTGCCCCCGCGGCGGGGTTGTCCGCGAGGATGTGAAACCAGCGCCGCACCAGGAGCTGTTGCCCGGGCAAGGCCAGGTCGTCGATCGGCGCGGGGCGGAGCGCCAGTTTGCGGCTTTCGGTCTCACGGACCCCGTAGGGGCGGCTGGTGAGCAGCACGCGGTTGCCGGCCGACAGCCAGTCGGGGATGGCCGCTGTCAGGCCGGCCAGCAACAGGGCCCGCGGCTGCGAGGTGTGCCGCCCCTCGCCCGTCGTGAGCGGCACCTCGTCCACGCCGTCCAGGATCAGGAACGCCGTCCCCTGGCGCAGGTGGGCCAGCAGATTGGGCCACTCCCACGCGCAGTGGGTGGGCTTTTTCCCGTGCCACCACCGGGACAGCACCTGCTCGAGCTGTTCCGGCGACAGCTCTCGGCCCGCCGGGATCTCGGGCAAGGAGGCCCAGAACTCGCGCAGCCGCAGTAGCACCGGCAGGTGATCGCGCAACGTCTCCGGGAAACACTCCGTACATTCCGGCGGTGGCTCGACCTGCTGAGGCGGCAGCTTGCCGTTACACATCAGCCAGGCGACCCAGCGGCAGAAGGTGGACTTGCCCGAGCCGGGCACCCCGAAACGTAGAGGGAGTGCTGGCTCAGGAGGTCCAGGAGCAGGTGTGGCTTTGGCCGGGCCCGCTCAGCGGGGCGAGCGTCGGGTCCGGACGGCGGCCCCTCCTCCCCACCGGCCGTGGTGGCCAGCGGGACGTAGACCTGGTTCAGCCGGGTCACCTGGCCTTGCTTGAGCTGGACCCCCAGGTCGATGTCGGTGCACTGGGTCTGGAGCCAGTCGCGATAGGCAGGAGGGACCGTGGCTTTGGGTTCCGCCCGGCCGTCCTTGTGAAGCGGCTCGGCCGCGTCACGGCGGTGTCGCCAATCGCGCAGGGCATCGCTGACCTTGCCGCGCAGGTCTTCCGGCGTCGTGAACTGGGCCCGGCAGCCGAGGCCGTTCAACCACGCCTTGAATTCCGCCAGGCCGGCGATGGAACGTTGCACCTCCTGGAGCAGCTCTACCGTCGCCTTGCCGGCGCAGTGCCGCCGCCATCCGGCTCTCTTCGCGCTGCTCTTCCGGCCAGGAAAAGCCGTCGGCGATGAGGAAGGCCAGCACTTCCTTGCCCTCCTTGACGGCCTGCTCGCATTCCAGCCAGGTAATGCTCTTGTATTCCTTGCCGGGCTGATTCGGCGGGATCCAGCCGTAGCGGTAGGCGACAAGGACGACGACGACATCCGCCTCGGCCACTTTTTTGAGGCATGTTTCCAGCGGCGGGCGCGCTCCACTGGCCGTGAAGTATTCCATCATCTCGGGATGAAACTTGGCCGTGAGGGCCGCATCGCGCGCGCTCTGGCGATAGTTCGCCAGGTCCTCGCTGGTTGAAGAAATGAACGCCACGGGGATGGCGGAAACGCTTCGCTGGTCGCTCATGGCCCCTGTACTCCCCACGCCGATGGTAGCTGACAGAGTGCGCGGGAGCAAGGCTCGGGGCAGGCGGCCGGGAAATTTCCTCCTTGCTGAGTCGTTTAATTTTGCGAGCAAGGGCGGTGTCCATGTCACGTTAAATGACTCGCGTTCCGGCGCACAAGTGCCTAAATTGTAATGACTTGGGGAGCACAAAGTCGTTTAATGCTCAATTAAACGACCGGCTTGTTGCTGCCGTTCGCCAACCCCTGAAAGTAGCATGGTCGCTGCACTAGAAATGGCGGTCCCGCCCCGGCAGCGGCTCATCTGCGATGCCCATCCCACCACCGTCAGACCCGCCCGTACAGGTACTCATTGAGCAGGTGGATCGTCTGCTCGTGGTCGTGAGCCTGGTGGGCATTCAGGTCGCCGATGGAGATCAGGCCCAGCAACGAGCCGTCGTGGCCGAGCACAGGAAGATGGCGGATGCGGCGGTTCTTCATCACGCCGCGGGCCTCCTCCAGGCTGGTCTCCGGACTGCAACAGACCACCTCGGCACTCATGACGTCCGCGACAGCGGTGGCGGCGGGGTCGCGGGCCTCGCCGACCACCCGCCGGAGCACATCGCGCTCGGTGAAGATGCCGATCAGTCGTCCGGCGTCCATGACGACCAGGGCGCCGATCTTGTGCTCGTTCATCAGGACGGCCGCCTCCAGGACCGTGGCGAGGGGGCCGACCGACCAGAGGTGCCCGCCCTTGGTTCGGAGGATGTCTTTGGCAGTAATCATGGCATGCTCCTCGGGGTCCCAGGAGGACCCGACGCGGCGAAGGTCATCAGGAGCGCCGGCGCCGTTGGCGGCGTGCAGAGTCTTGTTTGACTTTACCCTCTCGACCCGTGGGAAGGCAACGCAATTCCGCTGCCGTTGGCCCGCCGTCGTGCCCAGCAGTTGCGAGCTATAGTTGCAACGGTCGCCGTGCGCGCCCGGGTGAGGGGCCGCCTGCGCCACGGCTGTCAATCGGAGGGGTGGCATGAGGCATCACATCCGCTTGCGAGCGGTCACGGGCGTGGTCAAGGGACAGGTGTGGGAGTCGGCCCAGCAGCTGCGCGTCGGCCGGCACGAATCGGCCGAGGTCCGCCTCGATGATGCCTCCGTCAGTCGCCAGCACGCCGAACTGGTCCCCACCGAGCGTGGCTGGCGCCTGCGCGACCTGAACAGTACCAATGGAACCTACCTTAACGGCAACAAGATCGGGCAGGGCGACTGGCCGTTGCGCGAACGTGATATCCTCGAATTCGGCGAGTTCACCCTGGTCGTGGATTCGCTGCTGGAGGAGGGCAGCTCGGATGCTTCCGTGGGCAGCGAGCTGCGCGTTGAGGCGACGGCCCGCGCGTCGCTGGAAGAGGCCCTCCAGGCGATCGCGTTCGACAGCCAGCACTGCCCACGTGCTGGCGATCAGCTGCTCGCCTTGCTGCGGGCCAACCATCACCTGGGGCATGCGCAGCGAGGACGAGCTGCTGCGGACTATTCTGCAAGATGCCGTGGCGGTCCTCGACGCACAGCGCGGCGCCATCGTGCTGGCCGACGGGCCGGAGGGGGCCCTGCGGTTGCGGGCCGTGGCCACGGGCCGGGCCCAGCCGCGCGACCGAGTTGCTGGCCTGGAGCCGTCCTCGCACCCCAGCTACAGCCAGCGCCTGGCGCAGCGTGCGTTCAGCCGCGGCGAGTCGATCCTGTGCCACAGCGTGGCCGACGATCCCGAGCTGGTCTTGGCCCAGAGCATCAACGAAGGGACGATGGACTCGGTGCTCTGCGTGCTGTTACGGACGCCGCGTTCGCGCCTGGGAGTGTTGCACTTGGACCGCAACCCCTGGCAAACCCGATTCGCCGCGGCCGACCTGCAACTCGCCGACGCGCTGGCTGCCAGCGTCTCCGCCGGCATCGAGAGCGCCCAACTCCTGCGCCGCCAGCGCGACCTCTTCCTCAACACCATCTCCCTGCTGGCCCAGGCGGTGGAGCTGCGCGATCAATACACCGGCGGGCACACGGCCCGAGTCACCGCCTTTGCCCTGGTCCTGGCCGAGCAGCTCAAGTTGCCGCCCGACGACGTCGAGTTGATTCGCATTGGAACGCCATTGCACGACATCGGCAAGATCGGCATCGACGATGCCATTCTTCGTAAGCCCGATCGGCTGACGCCTGCGGAGTACGAGGCGATGAAGCTGCACACCGTCAAGGGCGACGAGATCCTGGCTACCTGTGCCGATCTGCAACAGGTCCGGCCGATCGTTCGTTCCCATCACGAGCGCTGGGACGGCAAGGGCTATCCCGACGGCCTGGCGGGCGAGGCGATTCCGCTATTGGCGCGGATCGTGGCCGTGGCCGACGCCTTCGACGCCATCACCTCGGACCGTCCTTACCGCAAGGGGCTGGTGCCGGACGTGGGTTTTGCGGAGGTGGCCCGCGAGAGCGGCAAGCAGTTCGACCCCGCCTGTGCCGCCGCCTTCCTCGCCATCCGCGATCAGATCGGCCGACAGATGATGACCCAAGTCGTGCGCGCACGGTGCCGACGCGCATCCTTTCGCTGTGAGCCGAGCGGCCGGGCCTATGTCTGGGTTCCCCCGATTGACGCTGCCCTCATTGCCACTTCACCCGCTTCCTATCTGTTTCGCGCGATTTGGCCGCAACCTGTATAGCGCGGCCGACCACCTCTCCAGCAGTCCGTCCGGTATAATGGGACAATCCGGCGACGAGAACCGCAGACGCGGAGGCGGCAATGATCGAGTCGATCGAGTTCTCCAACTTCAAGGCGCTGCGAAAAACGACCCTGCCGCTGGCACCGTTCACCTTGCTCCTTGGGCCGAACGGCTCGGGTAAGACTTCGGTTCTCCAAGCCCTGCGATTTGTCGCATTTCTTGCTGGACATGCTTCAGCGAGTGAACCACAGGCCGCAGGTGACCTAGCAAGACAAGCTGGAATGAGTCGGCCCTCGCTGCTCAGCATCACGACAGAAGATCGAGAATGCGGTAGTGGAGATCAAACTGCGCCTGACGCTGAATAATCAGGGCGCCGCTGCCAGATTCCAGTGGTTTCCGGATGGGCGGGTAACGACGGAGTTGATGACCGAAGCTGGCATGGTCCCGGAGCAGTCGCCTCCGGCGCCGCCAGCACAGTGGCTGAGCCGTATGCAGACCTACACCCTGGATGCCACTGCGATCGCCCAACCCTCAGCGGTAGGCTCTGATCCCTTGCAACCGAACGGTGCATATCTTGTCGCAATCCTTGACGACCTGAAGGATAACCATTTTGAGCGATGGGAAATGTTGCATGATGAAATGCGGCGCTGGCTGCCGGAGTATGACGCCATCCAGTTCGACAAGCCGAGTCCTGGGGCAAAGAGTATCGTATTACGGACCAAGAAGGAGGCGCACCGGATTCCGGCGAATCAATTGTCACAGGGCACGCTAATCGCACTTGCCCTATTGACGCTAGCTTATTCGCCCAACCCGCACTCGTTAATCGGCCTGGAAGAGATCGACCGCGGCCTGCACCCGCGCTTGCTGCGACACCTCCAGGACGCGCTCTACCGCCTCAGTTATCCAGAGAGCTGCGGCGAGAAGCGGCCGCCCATTCAGGTCATCGCCACAACCCACTCGCCTTACCTCTTGGACATGTACCGGGACCACCCCGAGGAAGTTGTCCTGGCGCAGAAGGCGGGTCTGGAAGTGGAGATGAAACGGCTGACCGATGTGGCGCACTTTGAAGAGATCATGGGGGACTCGCCGCTGAGCGAGGTCTGGTACAGCGGCGTGCTGGGCGGCGTGTCGGTGAAACCATGAGGATCGGTTTCTACTGCGAGTCGCCCGCCGATCAGGCGGCGATGGCTGTTTTCGCCGAGGGCGTCCTCGGCGAGCCTCCCGAGCCCATCAACATGGACCTGGAGGCTCACGGTGTCATGGGGGTCTTGAGCGGCTTGGACGGGGTCTTCCGTGGCGTTCACTACAACTCGGACGCTGAAGGGCTGATCGTGGTAGTCGATTGCGACGATTCGGTGCTCCACGAACCGGCCCACGAAACCCTCCCCAGCGGTGAAGACCGCTGTCGCTTGTGTAAGCTCCGCAGGGTCATCGCAAGGGTTCAGGGTCAGTTGAAGCCCAGGCAAGGTCGCCAGGGATTGAAGGTCGCAATCGGCCTCCCGGTGCCGGCGATTGAGGCCTGGTACCTGGTGGGCAAGAATCATCAAGTCGGGGAGGCGGCCTGGATGGCGGGGTTGGCGGCGCGACGACCGCCTCATACTAGGCAACAGTTGAAGCAGCTGGTGTATGGCACCGACCGCCCCTCTGTGGAGTTGCAAACCGAGTGCGCGGCGAAGGAGGCCCGCCGAATCATCAGCGACCTGAATGCGCTTGAGACCGCCTTCCCAACGGGATTTGGCCTGATGGCGCAAGTGATTCGCTCGTGGCTTGGCACCAGGAGCTGAGGCACCCGAACGGAACCGCGTCCCTTGTTTCTCGCCCACAACATCGGCCGTGCGTCAAGTTGCCCCCTCCGGCCTCCCGTGCAGTTGCCGCAAGTACGCCTGCGCCAGGTCCGATCGGCGTACCAATCCGATCACCTGACGGCCATCGTGCCCATTCACCACCGGCAGCACCAGCAAGTCGTTCTCCGCGAACAGCTCCATCGCCCGGTCGAGGCGGTCCTCGGGGGTGAGCGGCTCCACGGTGGTGCGCATCAGGTCGGCCGCCAGCAGCCACGTTCCCGCGATCGCCGAGCGGGCCGCCAGGTGGACCTCGTCCAGCACCACCACTCCTTGCAAACGCTTTTCCGGATCGACGACCGGCAAGACCGGGAATGGGACGGCGGCGAAGCGGTCGAGGACCGTGGACAGCGGGTCGCCGGGCAACAGGAAGGGGAAGTCGCGCTCCGGCTTGAGGAAGCCGGCCACCTTGAGCCCGGCCAGCACCTCGCGGACGTAGCTTCCCTGATGGGCCGGCGACAGCGAGCGACTCTTCACCTGCGAGCGGTACAACGACTCCTCGTCGGAAACCAGGAACGCGATGGTCACCACCCAAAGGGCGGGTAAGAGCAGCTTGTAATCGCCGGTCATCTCGCTGACGATAATCAGGGTCGAAAATGGCGTTTTGGCGGCGGCGGCGAAGAAGCCGGCCATCCCCAGAATGATGAACGATGCGGGGTGCGGCACCAGCTCCGGGGCCAGGTGGTGCAGGAAGACGCCCAGGGCCCCGCCGCCGCAGCCGCCGATCACCATTGATGGCCCGAACACCCCGCCCGACCCGCCGCTACCGATGGTCAGGCTGGTGGTCACAATCTTGCCCAGGGCGACCGCCAGCAACAAGCCGCCCGCCAGGGTGGTTTCGTTGTCCAGCCCGTCCTGGAGGATGCCATAGCCGAACGACAGCACCGATAGGACCGGCTTCGATTCGCGCGTGGCGAAGTAAAGGGCCAGGCCGACAGCGCCGGTGAGAAATGCGCCGACCGCCGGCTTGAAAATGCGCGGGATCGGCAAACGATGAAAGAGCGCCGTCACCCCGTAAAAGGTGCGGACATAGAGCATCGACAGCATCGCCACCCACAGGGCCAGCAGCAGGTACGGTCCCAGCTCCAGGGCGCTGGTGAACCGCAGCCCTTCCGGCGTATGGAAGAGGCTGCGAAAGCGTTCGCCGGGGTCGCCCAGCCAGTTCATGACCACGCCGAACGTGCAGTAGGAGACAACGCTAGCCAGTCCCGCGGGGAGGATGACCTCGGCCTCGAATTCGGGCGAGCAGTAGAGGATTTCGGCCGCGAAGAGGGTGCCGGCGAGGGGGGCGCGGAAGATGGCCGCGATGCCGGCCCCCATGCCCGCCGCCAGCAGGATGCGGCGCTCGGCCACGCGATAGCCCAGGAGGGTGGCCAACAGCGAGCCGAAGCCGGCGCCGATCTGGGCAATGGGGCCCTCGCGTCCGCCCGATCCGCCGCTGCCGATGGTCAGGGCACTGGCGATCAGCTTGATCAGCGGCACGCGCGGGCGGATGTTGCCATCGCCGTGATAAGCGGCGATGGCAGCATCGGTGCCGTGCCCCTCGGCTTCCGGCGCGAACCGGAAGACGAGAAAACCGCTCAGCAGACCGCCGATCGTGGGGACAATCAGTAGCAGCCAGGGGCGGAACTGGGCGTCGAGATCGGGAATCAGGCTGCTGTGTGGCTCACCCGCCGGTCCCTCGGCCTTGTACCCGGCCAGTCCTTCGAGCGAGTAGCGGACCACCATCTGGCCGGCCAGGGTGAAGGCGACGCCGCCTAGCCCGGCCACGATGCCGACCAGGACGGCCGCCCCCAGCACCCGCCCCTGGGTGCGGAAACGCTGCTTGCCGAACTCCAGGAACTCGGGGAACCAGCGGAGCGGATGAGTGAAGGCGGAAGAACTGTGTGGGGTGGTGGACATCAACCTGGGTTCCCGGGAGAGGAACTCTACACGGGGCGGCATGCGGATGCCGGCCGAAAGGATCAGTGTATCGCCCGCCGCTCTCAAGGCAGCCCCGACACGGCTCGTAAACCTGTCCCGTCAACGCCGCTAACGCCGCTGAACGGGGTTGTCGATCCAGCGGCGGCGCACACTTTCGAGGTTGCGTTCTCCGTCATCGCCGTAAGCTCTTGTCTTCTTTTGTCTTGCATTCCAGCACGATCTAGCCCCTTCATCGCTCCGCAAGGTCGGCATCGCGATTGCGATTGCCTGAGCAGCCAACGATCCTGCCGAGGCTGCGTCATGCTGTCCGCCGTCAGCGGCGTGGCTGCCGGCGACATCAGCGCGCTGGCGGCCCTGAATCTGTCTTTTGTGCAGCGCCTGGCCGCACTCCGCGCCGAGAGCACCGCGGCGTCGGTGGGCGTGGACCAGTACACGCCCTCCATCCCCGCGGCCGGCCCGGTTGTCACCTACAACCGGTTCGGCCAACTCGCCGGGACGAGCGCCGCCAGCCTCACGGCGCAACCATCCCTGTCGGTTCTCGCCGGGCCCGCCGCCCAGTTGACGCAATCGGCCGGCTATACCCCCGCCCAGATCGCCCAGGCCTACGGCTTCAATTACACCGGCCTCAGCGCTGCGGGACAGACCATCGCCATCATCACCGCCTACAACTCGCCGACCATCGCCCAGGACCTCGGTGTTTTCGATCAGACCTTCGGCCTTCTCACTCCCCAGCTGCAAGTCGTCAACCAGTACGGCGGCACGCCCACCGGGCCAACGGATTCCGGCTGGGCGCTGGAGACGGCCCTCGATGTCGAGTGGGCCCATGCCGTCGCCCCCCAGGCCAACATCCTGGTTGTCGAGGCCAACACGTCGAGCGTGGCGGACCTGACATCGGCCATTGGTTACGCCCGGCTGCAGCCGAACGTCTCGGTCGTGTCGATGAGCTTCGGCACGGCGGAGTTTCCCCAGGAAGTGAGTTACAATTCGCTGTTCGCCGCCCCGCCGGGGCACCAGGGAATCACCTTTGTCGCGTCGAGCGGCGATAGCGGCGCCGGCGTATCCTGGCCCTCGGCTTCGCCCAACGTGCTGGCTGTCGGCGGCACCACACTGCTCACCGGGCCATCCGGAATTTATGCCGGCGAGATCGGCTGGAGCCAGAGCGGCGGCGGTGTCAGCGCCTACGAACCGGAGCCGGCCTATCAACTCGGCGTGCAACTCACCGGCTACCGCACCACGCCGGACGTGGCCTACGATGCCAACCCGCAGACGGGCGTCGATGTGTACCAGGGAGGGAGCTGGTTCATAGTCGGCGGCACCAGCGCCGGCACGCCGCAGTGGGCCGGCCTGATCGCCCTGGCCGACCAGGAGCGAGCCCAGCTTGGCCTTGGCACCCTCAATCAGGCCCAAAAACCGATCTACAACCTCCCATCGACCGACTTTCATCAGGTGCTCTTCGGCGAGAACGGCTTCCCCGCCGGCGCCGGCTACAATTTCGTCACTGGTCTGGGCAGTCCCGTCGCCAGCAGCGTGATCTCCAACCTGGCCCTGCCGCCGCTGATCCTCCCGAATCTGCTGCTGCCGTTCAACCTGCAGCCGGTGAGTATAGAGGCGCTGTTGTTCCCGTGGCAGGGGCCGACTAGCGGGCTGGGGTGGAGCTGGGGCGGGTTTGGCTTCGGCTTGACGGGGCTGGGCGAGTAAGAAATCGGGGCCATCCGGGAAACGCGAGTTCCCACTTTGGCCTAAATTCGCCGGGAATTATATGCATCGTGGCGCGCGTGCCACAATCCATTGTCAAATAACGACATGCGCCTTCACATTTCAGCCCCAGGCGCAAGTCGAATATAATTCCGCGCGTGCGGACCCGCCCTGCCGACAAAGGATCAGCTTGAGGGCTGATGCCAGTCCCTGGCACACGTTCCGCTATGAACCTGACAGGCCATCGGCTTTCCGTTCGCACTGCGCTTCTCTAGCTCTTCTTTGTGGCGGCGGAGCGCGGTGGCCGCGTTTGATCTGGTGCCTCTGAGCCCGTGCTTGAGCTTGGCCCTTGGGTCGGCTTCACTTTCCTTGGTGCCGCGAGCCCGCTTGAAAGTCTCGTCCTTCGTTCGACCCATCCTCCGCCGACATTTTCTTCGCCCGTCCCTCACCGTCGTTGGAGGTCCTCATGCCTCGGAAGAAGACACGCCAGCCCATCCCGCCGCCCCGCATCGTCCGGCCCTGTGCCGCCGCCATCGAACGTCGGCAGCGCCAGCCACGTCGTCGCCGTCGACCCCGCTTGCGATCCGCAGCCCGTTCGTACCTTCGGCGTCTATACCGCCGACCTGCAGACGCTGGCCGAGTGGTTACGCCACTGCGGCGTCACGAGCGTCGTGCTCGAATCGACCGGCGTCTACTGGATGTGCTTATGCGACTTCCTGGAAAGCCAGGGCTTCGAAGTGGTGGTGGTCGATCCACGCAGCCTGGCCCGCAACCTCAAGAAGAAGACCGACGTTTGCGATGCGGTCTGGCTGCAGCAGATGCACGCCTGTGGCCAGCTCAAGAGCTGTTTTCGACCCGCGCACGAGGTGCTGGCGTTGCGGACGCTGTGGCGGCATCGCGAGCATCTGATCACCGAGGCAGCCAAGCTCTTGCAGATGATGCTCAAAGTGCTGGTCCAGATGAATGTTCATTTGGACCTGGCCGTGTCGAGCATCGCCGGCGTCACCGGCATGCGCATCCTGCGTGCCATCGCCCAGGGGCAGCGTGACCCCCAGACGCTGGCGGCGATGCGCGATCCCAGCTGCAAGAAGAGCCGCGAGGAGATTGCCAAGGCCCTGGAAGGGACCTGGGACACGGCCCACCTGTTCGAGCTGAAACAACTGCTCAAGGCCTGGGACTTCTACCAGAATCAGCTCCATGTCTGTGACCGGGAGTACGCCAAGGCGGCCGGGCCGATGCCGGACAAGACCCAGGGGCGTCCGTTGCCCGAGTCCCAGAAGGCCGCGCCCAAGAGTCGCAACCGCCCGACGGAGTTCGACGCCGACGCCTTGATCTTCCAGTTGACGGGCGTGCGTGTCACGGAAGTGGACGGTCTGGGCGCCAGCACGGTGCTGACGGTCTTGTCGGAGACAGGCCCGGACCTGGCGGCACGTTTCCCGACGGACAAGCACTTCGCGGCCTGGACGACGCTGGCGCCGCGCAAGCACCAATCGGGCAAGCGGATCCGCTATCCCGCCCAGACGGCCAGCCGGGTGGCCAAGGCGTTTCGGCTGGCGGCGCGGTCCTTGCTCAGAAGCAAAAGCGTGCTGGGTAATTTCCTGCGCCGCCTGCGGGCCCGGCTGGGGATAGGCAGCGCCATCAGGGCGACAGCCCACAAGCTGGCGAAGCTCTTCTATCGCCTCATCACGCGTGGGGAAGCGTATCGCCGTGAGAGCACGGCAGCCGAAGAAGTCAAGCAGCAGGAGCGTCAGGTCAAAGCGCTGCAGCGCAAAGCGCGGGAGTTAGGGCTGCAAGTGGTGCCGATCTGAGCAGGGTCGGCGGGGCAACAGACGACGTCGGGGAGGCAGGCGAGATCGATCTCAAGC
This sequence comes from uncultured Planctomycetota bacterium, assembly GCA_963827935.1. Lineage (GTDB taxonomy): Bacteria > Planctomycetota > Planctomycetia > Gemmatales > Gemmataceae > DATFNV01. The sequence goes on from CAWHCN010000017.1 coordinate 908,917, forward strand.
CAAGCCGCCTGGGGCGGTGGCGTAGAGGATACGCGCGCACCGTAAGATCGCTGCCCGAGCACGACACCTCTCGCCCGGGTAGCGGGGCCTTGTTCATTGAAAGCAAAGCGAGCTGTCTGCTCAGGCTGAACCAGTACACGATCATTCGCCTAACGTTCCTGTCTCCCTGCGTGTTATGCTCGATGACACCCTGACAGGATCGGGGATTCATGGGGCGTTTCCATGAGAGGAGGCTGCCGATGAACAAGAACCCGTTGCTTCCCCTGGCCTTCATCGCGTTTGCTCTCATTTCGGCACCGATGGCTGCGGGCAAGGACCCGGCGCTCCAGGAGCAGGAGAAGATTCGGCAGGTTCAGGAACTCCTCGAGTCTCCGATCAAGGTGATCGAGCTTCCGGATGAAGGGCTTACCTTCGCCAAGTTCCTGGCCCTGCTCGGAACCAAGATGCCCGAGGGACAGAAGCTGTCCTTCCGCATCGACGAGAAGGGACTCGGCAGCGATTCTGCCAGGGTAGCGGGCGCCGAGATCAAGCTCCCCCGCATGAAAAACGTAAGTGTGCGCACCGTTCTGCGCAAGGCCATGCTGAGCGTTGGCGAGCTGGAGTATGCACTTCGGCCCGGGGGCGTGGTGATCACGCGGCCGCGGTTGGCGGTCCATCGCATCACTTATGATGTGCGAGAGCAGCTGCGCGTGTTGCCCACGTTACCACCGGAGGTCACGAAGGACACGCTTGAACGTCACCCAGGTCTCAATGGGGCTGACCGAAAGGCCCTGCTACTTGCTCTTGTGACCGATCTCGTCGAGTGGCGGTCTTGGGAGTCCGTCGAATTCCTCAACGGCGCGCGACTGGACGTTGTCGCATCCCCGACGACGCATGGTGAAATCGACGATCTACTGGTCGGATTGCGGCGCATGGCAGACACGTTTGTGGTGATGAACGCGCGGCTCTACCAGGTTGATCGCGCCTTTTACAGCAAGCACGTTGCCCCCCTCTTCCTTCGCGCCAGGGATACTGACCCCCGGGTCGAAATCGTGCCGATCGAAGAACCGCTCCTTCGCAGAATCAACAAGGAAAAACTCTTGCTGGAAAGCGAGGACGACCGGATTCCTCGGCGCCAGGACACGGTCTTCCTTTCGCGGCAGAGCGTGTTCCGCTTTGCTGGCGGCCCGGACCCGAGAACTGCGGGCAAGCTGCTGACCGAGACCGGCCTGGCGGGTGTTTCCTTCGAAGTGCAACCTCTCATCAGCCCCGATCGCCGTTACCTTCGCCTCCAGATCATCCAGCGGGGGTCGCAGCTTCTTGGCATCAACAAGGTCAAGAGATTGGATGTCGCCTCCGGGAAAGACGTGGAGGTTGACGCGCCAAACGTGAGCAAGTCCACAGTGACCGGAACGGTTACCGTCCCAGACGCTGGGGCCGTCCTCATGCCGGTGGCCCAGGTTCCGTCTGGCAAAGACAGCGCCGACAAGGTGTGGCTCATGGTCGCCCGGCCGTACATCTGGATCGAGGAGGAGGCCAAGGAGCGTCGGGCGAAGGGAGAGGATCTTTCTTCGCAATCCGTGTGGGACAGTGCTGTTCCGAAAGAGGAAGCGCCCCCGCCGGTCACTCGGCTCGACTCCACGGACGACGTGCGGCAGATCCTGCAGGCCATCATTGCCGACGCACTCACAGATCGCGACCTGAAGAGCACCCGCGAGTTCTACGGCACCGAGAGCGACAGGACCGTCGCCCTGGTCGACAACTCGGAGCTGGGCTGGCCTAAGGGCTTCAAACCCGACACCGGCCGTTACAAGTTGATCGATGTGCCACACGATCCGTTCGTGAACGGACCGCGGGTGCTGGGAATTCGCATCGACAAGTTTAATCCGAACGAGGCCAAGCCCGACCCCTTCCGCGGGTCGATCGAAATCTGCCTCCTTAACGCCGGGGGCAGCGCCAATGGCGCGGTCATCGGTGGCTGCTCTGTCTACTACACCGCCAAGCGAGCCGGGAAGCGCTGGACCGTGGAATGCGTCGGCTCGCTCGATCCGTGACACGCAACCCAGCGATCCGCCACTCGGCCATGCAGCCCGATTGCCGCGCTCCCTCTCACTTTATAACCTAGATGAATTGCGGGCTTCTCCCGCCGTCCATTCCAGGCCGTTGACAGGTACGTCATGTGCGGAATTGCCGGCGCGATCGACCTCACCGGAGCGCGACCGTTTCCCCGGGAACGTCTGCGGGCGATGACCCGGGCCATCGCGCACCGCGGGCCGGACGACGAGCATTTCCACCTGGAGCCGGGCCTGGCCCTGGGCGTGCGGCGGCTGGCTATCATCGACGTGGCCGGCGGGCGGCAACCGCTCGCCAATGAAACCGGCGAGGTCTGGGTCGCCTACGAGGGCGAGTTGTACGATTACCTCGACCTGCGCCGGCAACTGCTCGACCGCGGCCATCGGCTGGCCACGCACTGCGATACCGAGGCCTGGGTCCATCTGTACGAGGACAACGGCGAGGGGGTTTTCGATCGCGTCCGCGGCCAGTTTGCCGTCGCTCTGTGGGACCGCCCGCGGCGCACCCTGCTGATCGGACGCGACCGCCCCGGCATCGCTCCGCTCTTCTATGCTCAAGCCGACGGCTGGCTGCTGTGGGCGTCCGAAATCAAGGGACTGCTCGCCTCCGGTTTGGTCGACGCCCAGCCCGATCCGCGCGGCCTCGACTATTTCTTCAACTTTTTCTCTCTGCCAAAGATGCGGACCTGCTTCGCCGGCATCACCTCGCTGGCTCCGGGCCATTTCCTGAAGGTGAGCGACGGGCACCTGGTGGTCCGACAGTACTGGGACCTCGATTTCCCGGATGCCGGCCACGAGCGACGGTTCGCCAGCCCGGAGGATGCCGCCCTGGAGCTGGAAGCGCGGCTGCGGCAGCGCGGTGAAACGACGCTTCTTCAGCGAACGGCCCGTCTGCTGCTACATCAGCGGCGGACTCGATTCCACCACGATTCTCGGCCTGGCCACGCAGGAGCATGGGGCCCCGGTCCCGTCGTTCACCATCGGCCTGGACGGGTCGGGTCCCAGCGACGAACGGCCTCAGGCGGCGGAGTCGGCCCAGCTGCTCGGCTCGCCCCTGACCACTGTGCCGATGCAGTCGCGCGACATTGCCGAGGCCTATCCGGAGCTGATCCGGGCGGCGGAGGGGCCGGTGCTGGATACATCGGCGGCTTGCATGGTGCGCCTGGCCCAGGCCGTCCGCGACCGCGGCTTCGTGGTGTCGCTCTCGGGCGAGGGGGCCGACGAAGCGCTAGCTGGCTATGTCTGGTTCAAGCTCGATCGGCTGATCCGCTTCCTGGGGCGAACTGGCTATACGGCCGTGCGCGGGGGCTCCTCTCCGCCCTGGCCGGCGGGGGTAGCTGGCATCGGCACCCGTGGCGCCGACCGCCGGCGTCCGCACCTATCAGCAATTCCCCTACGACATGATGGCCCAATCGCGCGAACGCCTCTACACCGCCGACCTGTGGCAGACACTGGACGGCTATTCGGCCTATGACGACCTGAACCTGCCCGCCGACCGCCTCGCGCCTGGCATCCGCTGAACCAGAGTCTTTATGTCGCCAACAAGGTGATGCTGCCCGGCATGCTGCTGGCCGCCAAGGGCGACCGGGCGATGCACAACGCTTCCACCGAAGGACGCTTCCCCTTCCTGGACGAGGAGGTGGTCTCCTTCTGTGCCGACATCGACCCCCGGCTGAAGCTGCGCGGCTACACGGACAAGTACGTGCTGCGCCGGCTGGCGGCCCGGGTGTTGCCGCCGGCCATCGCCGGCCGGCCAAAAACGATGTTCCGCGCCCACTTCTCCCGCACCTTCCTGACGCCGGACCGCCCCACCTGGGTCGATCAACTGCTGAGCCCCGAATCGCTACGGGCGACCAGCTTATTCGACCCCGCCGCGGTACAGCATGCGCGCGGCGTGCAATTTCACAAGCCGCGGACCTCGTTTGAGCGCTATGTGCTGGATATGGGCCTGACCGGTGTCATCACGACGCAGTTGTGGCATCACATCTATTGCGGCGGGGGCTTGGCGGACTTGCCGGCGTGGTCGGCGCCGAGCGTGGATTGGCGGAAAGAGGCGGCGGAGATGGGACGGCCGATGGCGCCCTCCTGGGTCTAGAAGTTTGCGGATTCCCCCGGCGAACTTCTCATCGGGCAGGGACCACAGCATGGGCGACTCGCCGTCTCAATAACCGAACGACCTTCCCGTACTCAGCTCCTTCCAGCGCCCGCAAGTCGTGCTCAATGTCCCGGGCCCGCCCGAGCTTGCTGGTCCAGCGCTCTTCGGAACGCTGCCGCGCTGCATGTGTCGGGACGCCGTCAGCCGTCGCGTACAGGGCGACCTTCTCCCAGCCCAATTCCAGCGCTTCCTCCGCGCAGGGCTCGTAGCCGATCGCCGCGAACGCGGCCACGAATGCGGGCACCGTCTCCTCGTGGCTCACGCCGGGAGGCCAGTAATACTCGTCGTCGTCGGGCGGTGGGTCGGGCCACCACCAGCGCCGCGTATCTCCCGCCGCCCAGGCGATGCAGTTGTACTTCCGGTCGGCAGGACTGGTGATGCGATAATGCGTCCCGCGGAGGCCGGGAAAGAGCATGTCGAGGGCGTCGTCGTCTACCATTGGTAGCCGTGGTCCTTGGCCCAGCGCAGCCACGCCGCCGCCATGCGGGTGATGTCGCCACGGTCCTCGGGCGGCACTGGCTGCGCCCGGTGATGGCCCGCAGCGCCCCGAACCAGTGGTCGGGCTCTTGCTCCAGCTCGCGCAGTAGCCAGGGCACGACTTCTTGACCCATCTCAATGATTTCCTGGTAGGCCCGGTGGTTAATCATCTTCGTGGTGGACGAGAGGTAGCGCGTCTGCGCCCGCCAGGCCGCCGCCAGGCGCTGGAACTTCTGCTCGACGCTCTCGGCCTGCCGAATTGCGGGTACTGGCGCCATGACGGTTACCCTTTCGGATGGCGAGCGTGACTCCTGGGAACTGAAAAATACCCTGTGATTATACCTCGCCTGCTTCGCTCGAGGAAGCGCTACCTCGATCAGCCCAGCGCTGCCAGCACCCCCTCCGCCACGTCAGTCGTCTTCGCGGTACCGCCCAGGTCCGGTGGTTTCGGCCTAGTCCCCTTCAGGTAGCTGGCCACCGCCGCCTTCACTGCGGCTGCGCCCTTGACCAGTCCCAGGAAATCGAGCAGCATCCCCGCTGACAGGATCGCCGCCAGCGGATTCGCGATCCCCTTGCCGGCGATGTCCGGCGCCGAGCCGTGGACTGGCTCGAACATGCTCGGATAGGTCCGCTCCGGGTTGATGTTGGCACTGGCGGCCAGGCCCATGCTGCCGGTGACGATGGCACTGAGGTCGGTCAGGATGTCGCCGAACAGGTTGCTGGCCACCACCACGTCGAAGGCCTCCGGCTTGCGGACGAAGTCCATCGCCGCCGCGTCCACCAACAGCGAATTGGCCTGCACGTCTGGATAGTCCTTTTTCACCTCTCGAAAGACCTCGTCCCACATCACCATGCCGAACTGCATGGCGTTGGACTTGGTGATCGAGGTGATCTTCTTGCGCGGGCGTTTGCGGGCGGCCTCGAAAGCGGCGCGCATGATGCGGGCACAGCCGCGGCGGGTGAAGGTGTTGGTCTGGATGGCCACCTCGTGCGGCGTTCCCTCGTAGAGCCGGCCGCCGATGGGGGCGTATTCGCCCTCCGTGTTCTCGCGGAACACCAGCATGTCGATCGACCCGGGCGCCTTGTCGCGCAGCGGGGTCGGGACCCCATCGAAGAGGTACGCCGGCCGAAGGTTGACGTACTGGTCGAAGCGGCGGCGCATGGGCAAGAGAACGCCGTGGATGGTGATGTGGTCGGGCACCTCGGGGCTGCCGATGGCGCCGAGGAAGATGGCGTCGTGCTGCCTAAGCGTGTCCCAGCCGTCGTCGGGCATCATGCGGCCATGCTGCTTGTAGTACTGCGTGTTCCAGGGGAGCCGGTTCCAGGCGAGCTGCGCCCCGTCGCGGCGGCCTGCGGCATCGGCCACGCGGATGGCCTGCTCGATGACCTCGGGACCGATGCCGTCGCCGCCAATGACCGCGATGCGGAAGGATGCCATGGTGAGTAGCCTCGGTGGCAGGTGGGGGTCGATATTGTTTCTACAGATATGAACACAGGCCGCGGTCGGCAGAGCGTTTCCGCAAAGCCGGCCGCGGCCTGTCGCATGTGTTCACGGCGCGTTCAGCGCACCTGCGCCATCTCCTGAGCCGCAGTGCCGGGTGCCGGGGCAGTAGCCGCCGACTTGCTGAAGAAGGCCTGCCCCAACAGCAGGAACGCGCCGCACACCAGGCAGCAATCGGCGACATTAAAGACCGGCCATTCGTGGGTGTAGTAGTGCGCGTGCAGGAAGTCGCGCACGCCGCCGAAGATGAGGCGGTCGTAGAGGTTGCCCAGGGTGCCCGCGAGGATCAGGCCCAGGGCGGCCGACAGGCCGAGGTCACGCCGCGCCGACGGACGGGACGACCACCAGATGATGGCGGAGGCGGCGGCCAGGCTGATGACCGCAAACAGGATGTTGGCCAGGCCGACGTGCTCGCCCTCGTTCAGCAGGCCGAACAGGGCGCCGTGGTTGACTTCCGGCAAGGTCGGGCCACTCCAGCCACGGAGCAGTCCACCTGACGGCTCACGCGTATAGTTGGCCACCAGCTCGAACATTCCCGGCAGCACGGTGTGTGTACGCTCGTCGTACAACCAGCGGAACACGCCGTACTTGCTCGCCTGGTCGCCGATGAATCCCGCCGCGGCCAGGACCCAGAACAGCTTGCGATAGCATCGTTCCGTCATGCGCTCCTCACGAGCTATGTTGTTGCGTCCGTGCACAGGCGACACAGTGGCGGGCGTAGGGCAGGGCTTGCAGCCGGGCCTTCGGGATCTCCTTGTGGCACTCCTCGCAGCGGCCGAAGACGCCCTGGTCCAGCCGGTCCAGGGCGCCGGCGATTTCATCCAGCGCCTCTTCCTCGTTCTGAATCAGGCCGAGCGTGAATTCCTGCTCGAAGTTGTCGGTCCCCAGATCCGCCATGTGAATGGGGGTGTTCGACAGGCTGCCGCTGGCCTGGCCTCCGGTTTCGTGCAGCGCCTCGCTGGTCAGGTGCGACACATCGCCGCGGAGGCGCTGGCGCAGGTCCTGGAGTTGCTGGCGATAACCATTGAAGTCGGCCTGGGTCATCGTGTTGCTCGGGTCAGGGTTGGCGACTCGTTGACGGATCACAGCAGCGAACTCCACGATAGCCCACCGCGCCGGCCTCGTCAAGAACGCCGCGTATAACGCCTTTGCGGAAGCGGGACAAGCGGAAGTCGCGCCGGAAGTGCGGCAGGCGGAGCCTGCCCTACCAAAACCGAACATCCGGTGTAGGGCAGGCTTTGCCTGCCGCGGGCCTGAGCGACCGCCAGCGCCTCTCCATCAAATGACGTAAGCTATTCGGGTTATAGGGGCGCCATGCGCCGGATTCGCCGGACGGCGAGAACAGAGCCCGCAGTCTGCCTTGACCTGCCGGGGATCGGCGGTAAGACTCGCTTGGCATCCGTCCGTATCCCTGACCCGACCTGTGTGAATACGACCGAGCGGGGGTCAAGCTGTGCGCGTTGCGGGATGGTTGGGATTCCTGCTCGTCTGCGTGGAGCTGGCCGGGTGTAGCAGCCTGGGCAAGAAGACCGCGTTGCCCAAGTCCGGCGACGACCACGCGCCGGCCGCCAATCCCCACGACGATCGCCCAGCGCCATCGGCCCTCGTCTCGCCGGCCAGCAGCGATGGAACCGCCCTGATCTTCGGCCGCGTGGGCGACACCTTCTCGAAGACCCGCTACTCCGATATCTGGGTCGTGCCGCCCGCGGATGGCCAGGGCGCGCCGGTGGCCCGCCATACCGAGACCGATCAGCAGGGCTACTTCACCGTGAAGAACCTGCAGCCGGGCCTGGTCTACCGCGTCATCGCCCAGACCAAGGACGGCAATTACAAGGAGGCCGGCGAGGTCACGGTGCGTCCGCCCAGCCACCCGGTGTACATCCTGGTCAGTGCCGATCGTCATCCAGCGATTCCCGGCGGCGCGGACCCCGGGCCGGCGCCGTCGATCGGCCCGCCACTGCCGGTGCCGTCGGCCGGTGGGCCCGGTCGCGATTCGGGGCCGAGCATCGAGATGGGTCCGCCCGCGCCGCTGACGCCGGCCAGCGGCAGCGCGGGAGGCGAAATCCCCATTCAGCCGGAGAACTTCGCCGATGGGGCGCGAACGCGAATCAGCCCCGATGTGAGGATCCCCGGCCCGGGGGCGCCGCGGCCGCCGGTTCCTCCAAGGCCCGCACCAAACCCGAATCTGCCGCTCTCCGGGCCGCCGCTGGCTCCCATCGGCGTGACGCCGGTCCCCTCGTGCGACCGGCGCGGCAACACGGTCTACAACTTCGCGTTGGCCGGCCTCGATGGGCAGCCCTGGGAGTATCGGCGCGACCGCCTGCCCGCCAGCCGGCTGGTTTTGATCGACTTCTGGGGCACCTGGTGTGCGCCCTGCCGGGCCACCATAACCGGCCAGATCAACCGGCTGAATGAGTTGTATGGCCGGCAGGGTCTCGAAATAGTCGGCATTGCTTACGAACGCAAGCCCACCTTCGACGCCCAGGTCCGCACCGTGGAGACCGCGATCCGCAAGCTAGACATCCGCTATCGAGTCCTCATGGGTGCCGGCGTCGGGACTTGCCCCGTGCAGCGTGACTTCGACGTGAAGGCCTTTCCAACACTGGTTCTGATTAACGACAAGGGACAGATCATCTGGCGCAAGGAAGGGCCCACTTCACCCGAGTTCGACCAGCTAAGAGTTGTGATTCGGCGGGAGCTGGGTATTCGGTGATGACGAGCCGGGAGCGTGAGCGACCGGAGATCCCCGGCGGAAAACAGAAAACCCCGGTCGCTCACGCTCCCGGCTCGTTGTGTTGTTTGCGTCAATGGGCCGAGTGATGGGATTCCGGCGGCGGGGCCAGGGCGATGTCGTCCGGGAGGATGATCGCATCAGGTGCCGGACCGGGCGGCGGCTTTAGCGGCCTGGCCAGCCGGGCGACCACTGCCTTCCTTCCTACCGGCTCCGCGATGGGCACCGGATCGTCGCACGACTCCAGCACCTCGTCATCATCCTGCGGATTCACCACGGCCTCCGCCACCGGGGCCAGTTCCCGGTGCAGCAAGCTGGCCTGCGGCTGCGGGCCGGCGTCGTCCCAGCTCGGCTGATAGCGGTGGTTGCCGATCGTCAATTCGTCGCCGTGCTTCAGCTTCCCTTCGTGGACGCGCTCGCCATTGATGCGGATGCCGTTGGTGCTGTCGAGGTCGCGGATGACCAGGTAGTCGGCGACCTGGGCGATGCAGCAGTGCCGGCGCGAAATCTTGCGCGAGTCGATCTGGATGTCGCATTCGGGATGCCGGCCGAGCAAGAGAATCGGCTTGTCCAGCACGATGCTGGGGCCTTCGGTCAGGGCCAGGAGCTGCGCCGGCATCAGTTGTACCTGCCCCGGGGGCGGAAGGAGCGCAGGGGGAAGTGGCCGCTATAGTATACCACCCCCTCCCCCGGAGCAACAGCTAACTCGAAGCCATCGGCGCTGGGCCTCCTGCTGCAGGTGATCCGCCAGCCGGTCGAGGAAGACCCGCTGGTCGGGATGGATCAGCGTTCGCGCTTGATCCAGGAGCACGAACCGTGCCTGATCGACCTCCCAGGAGGCGGTGTGCGGGGCGGCGTGGGCCGGGGCCGGGCCTGCGAAACAGAAGACGCGCTTGCGGCTCTTCTGATAGTCGCTGAAGCCCAGGGGCACCAGAGGCCCGGCCGTGACGCCCGCCTCCTCCAGCGTTTCGCGCCGCGCCGTGGCTTCCAGGTCGGTTTCGCCGTCGTCCGGGAGACCCTTGGGGATGCCCCACGGAGCCTTGCGGTTGTAGTTGCCGGACGGATGGACGAGCAGCACTTCCAGGCCGGCGTCGGTCCGGCGATACAGCAAGGTCCCGGCCGACTGCTTGGTGGGGGCACCCTTGGGCACGATCCGCTCCTCCGCCTGGGAATCACTGCCAGGGGGGAGCCTATGCGGCCCGGGGCGAGGAATCAACAGCTGGGCGGGAATGAGTAGGACGGAAAAGGACCAACAGGGGCCGGAACGGTGACGGGTGGGACGAAGGGCGATCCCGGCATCGCTCCGGCCCCTGCGGCCTGCTCTCCCCGGTGCGAGGGGATCAGCCTCTTCACGTTCCGGCGGGGGCGTTCACGGCGGGCGGCTTGGGCGAAGCCGCCCGCCGTGGTAGCACCCTGGGCGTTCCTGGGTGCGAACCGGGGCACAACCCGGTTACAAATTCCCTCAAGACCGATCCGGTCGCGGGCGATTTATCCGCTTGGTGCCCTCCCTTCATGCACGTGCCGAGCCAAGGCACGCCCAAAAACCGACGAATTACATAAGACGTTGAGGCGATTTCACTTGCATCATCACAAGCCCTGATCGTTCAGGCGGCTCGCCCGGAGGCATGTGCCGAATAATCCGACACCTTGACGGATTCTTCGGCTGGCACTGCTTAGGCGAACGGCCACTGATAATGTACACGGTCTTTGTGGGAGCGTTTCTGGGCAAGTTGCTGGGCAAAACGTTCACACCCCCCTGTTGCAACGAATTCGTGCGTCGCTAGGAGGCACCGGGTAGGGTTTCACCTGCCGCTCGCCTTGCGTCCTGCCACTGGCCGGGCCCGAAGCGTCAGCGAGGGCGAAGGGCCAATCCTTGCTGGCGCTTCGGGCTAACACACCCGGGGGGGCCAGCGGTCATCGCGTAACATCCGCTGGCTACCCCCTTGCGGTGCGCTCTGGAGCCGGGCTATAGTCGAGGGCAACCTTTTCTCCCGCGCCTTCGGAGGAACCATGAAGTCCATCATCACGATCCGTCGCGTTGTGCCGGTGGTTGTCGTCCTCGCGCTGGCGGTGCCCCTGATCGGGCAACAACCGCCGAAAGACAAGCCGGGGCCGGATGAACGAACCGCGAAGGAGAAGGCGGGCAAGCCGTTCGAGGCCGGCCCCCTCGACGCCCACTTCACCGACGACAGCCATCTGAAGGTGAAGCTGCGCGACGAGAAGATCGAGCTGGTGACGCCCTATGGCAAGCTGGTGATTCCCGTCGCCGACGTGCGCCGCATCGAATTTGCCACCCGGGTGCCGGACGATGTGGCGAAGAAGGTGGAGGCCGCCGTCGCCAATCTGGGTAAAGAAGATTTCAAGACGCGGGAGGCGGCCAGCGCCGAGCTACTCGCCCTGGGGATCCCCTCCTATCCCGCGCTCCTGCGGGCGGCAAAGAGCCCGGATGCCGAAATTGCCCGCCGGGCCGACGAGCTGCTTGCCCAGCTCCGCGAGCAGTTTTCCGAGGAGCGCCTTGAGGTTCGGCCGGACGATGTCGTCTACACAGAGCACTCGAAGATCGCCGGACGGATCCCGGCCTCCGCGCTGAAGGTGGGCACGACTCAGTTCGGCGAGCAGCCAATGAAACTGACGGATGTCCGCACCCTGAGCGCGCCCGGCGCCGAGCCGGGCGCGACGACGGCGGGGTCGGCCCTCGAAAACGCACCGGACTCCCTGATGCGGCTCCAGGGAAACATCGGCAAAACCTATCGTTTCCGGGTGACCGCCAATGGGAATGGCTCGGTCTGGGGATCCGATGTGTACACCACCGATTCGAGCCTGGAAACCGTCGCCGTTCACGCCGGCATCCTCAAGCCGGGACAGACGGGCATCGTCAAGGTCACCTTCGTGGCCCCACCGCCCGCCTTCAACGGCACCACCCGCAACGGCGTGACCACATCGCCATATCTCAGCTTCCCTGGCGCGTTCAAGGTCAGCAAGTAGGAAGGAGTGATCCACAGATGAAGAGTGAGAACATTCGGAAACAATGACGGCACCGGCGCCGTTGTGGCACGGTCTCCTGACCGTGCCGCGCCGTTGTGGCACGGTCAGGAGACCGTGCCACAACGAGCGGGGTGCCACTTCAGCCGCCGTTGTGGCACGGTCTCCTGACCGTGCCACTTCAGTTGACCGGAGGTCTCCCGTAATCCGCGATCGATGCGTGGAGACCTTCGGTCAGCCGAAGTGGCACGGTCAGGAGACCGTGCCACAACAAGTGGCACGGTCAGGAGACCGTGCCACAACAAGGCGCCGCGGGCTCGCAGTCATTCTTTCCGAACGCTCTTACTCTTCATCTGGGTCATCAGTGGATAACTTCCGATAGGGTCCGAGGCGCGCGGTTCGCAACATCTCGAAGCGCTGGGCCAGCAAGTCCGTGTCCACCGCATGAACGACCGGCCCGTAGCTCGCGCTGAGGTCAGCGGGCGAGACGCCCTGTCGAGCGTCATGGCGGAGGCGATCCAGCTCGGCCGTTCGCCAGCGGGCCGCGTCCAGCCCAAGGAACATGTTGGCCGGCAGCATCAAGGCGATGGCCGTGCACAGGAGCGCCGGCATCAGCCGATTGCGGAGCGTGATCCACAGCAGCGCGGCCAGGCCGGGCAAGGGCGCCATCAACGTTACATAGCGGGTGACGCCGGTGATGTCGCCAGGGTGGTCGACATGATGGCTGGCCCGCCCCCAGCCCACCGCCGCCCCAAGGGTTACCAGCGCGGCGAAACCGGCCAGCAAGCCGAGGCCGCGCAGCCGATCCCGGTGGCCGGCGTGGAAAGTCCATCCCACGGCGACGGCCCCGGCCAGGCTCGCCAGGAGCACAAAGAGGCCCAGGTACGCCCCCCCGGCACCGCGCCGGCCGGGCCCCCGGTCATCAGCAGCACCAGAAACGCGGACAGTAGCCCCGAGGCCATGTCCGGCCTGGCTGGATGGCTGGAATCGAACAACGACACACCGACCGCGGCGAGGGACAGGAGGGCCAGGGAGACGCTGGTGATCGCCAGACCTCGGGAGCTGCGCCACGCGCGATGCCGGCCGCGCCAGCCAGATCGCCAGCGCCGGGGCCAGGATCGCCCCATTCAGACCGCAAAAAGGCAACAAAAGTGCGCAGACGGCAACCACCAGGGCCTGACGGGGGGACGGCGCCGCAGGCGCCGTCGCCAGCGCGGCCAGGGCGATACAGAACAGGGCCGTGGAGCTGACAAACTGGACCTGAAAACTCCACAAAAGATTGTCGTACTGGCCCCAGTGCAGGAGGAGGAGGGGGAACAGAGCGTCGGGCCAGCTGGTGTGGCCGCGCAGCCGACGGGCCGCCAGGATCAGGGCCAGGGCCGCCACGCTGAGGGCCAGCGCATTGCCGTAGGCGGCCAGGCGAAAATCGCAGCCGGCGGGTGCCGCCAGGGCCAGGTGGATCAGCTTCGGCAGCGGTATGCGATGCTCGTTGTGCCGTTCCCACAGCCAGCCGACTGTCGCCGGCTCTTGCCCGCTGAGGACCGGCACCAGGTCCCAGTCGTCCCACCAGGGCACGTCCCGCGCGAAGGCGGCCACGTAGCCGAGCAGGGCCAGGCTCATCCCCGCCCACACGGCCCAGACCAAACCCGAGGCCAACCAACCGCTCCGGCGCTGATCGGGCAGGGGCACGGAAGAAGGCGGCATGCGAACAGTTCCCCGCGGAGCGACGCCTGGCAACTATACGCCAGGAACCGCCCTCCCACCCCATCTCGCGTGCGGTTGTGACGTAAGCTTGGAAAGAAGGCATTGCGGAGTTGGGGGACCTGTCATGACCACAGCACGGGCGGCAAACGGCAGTACGAAGAGCCAGCGAACAACGTCGGAACGGCGGGCGGCCCGGCGCCATCCCTGCCTGAGCGAGTGCCTGGTGCGCATGGAGGGCGTGGGCGAGCCGCTCGACTGGTCCGGCATGATCTACAACCTCTCCTCCACCGGCCTGGGCCTGGCCCTGCCGTTTCCCGCGCTGAGCGGCACGATCCTGCAGATCGAGCCGCGCCGCGGCGGCAAGCAGCCCCTGCGTTTACGAGCCCGCGTGGTCCGCTGCGCCTTGCAGAAGTACGTCTGGTTCCACGGCTGCGAACTGGTGACGCCGCTGGGAGAAGCGGAGTTGCAGCAGTGGTTGAGGCAACTGACGCGTCATCGGCTAGAATAGGTTCATGGCGGGGCCTGGCAGCCCGAAGCGCCAGCGAGGATTCGCCGCCCACTAGACCTGGATCGGCTCACTGCCATCCCACGCGATCCGCGCATGCATCTGCCGCAATTTCGCTGCACGCCCGGGATTGAAAATCGCAACATAGCCAATTCGACCCAGTAAATGGGCGCGAAAGTCCGTGTGGCCCTGGCGATTCTGCGAATGGGGGCCATGACGGATACAGTTGCAGAGGATCGCTTTCAACTCGTCGTAGTCCGCACGTTTGATGTTGGGCCGCTCGTTGACGACCACGCCGGCCAGCTGCTGGCGGACTGACCGACGCATGAAGCGGCTCTTGCGCGTGTGGACCTCGAACCCTTCTTCCAGCGCCACGCGACACACCAGCACCTGAAAGCGGCGGCCCCCGCGCTCCAGCTCCTTGCCGCCGGAAAACGCCAGGTCGTCGGCATAGCGCGTGTAGCTGGCCCCGAGCGACGCTGCCAAGGTCGCCAGGCGGCAATCGAGGCGGTACGCACACAGATTGGCCAACGCCGGCGACGTGGCAGCCCCCTGGGGCAGATGCGCGCCGGCGTAAATGGCACCGTCCTGGTAGCTAACGGCCGCGCGCACTTCCGACGGGGCCCGGTTCGTACACAGCCCGGTTAGCAAGCGAGCCACCGGCGGCGGATAACCGGCCGTGCGAAACAGGGCATGGACGCGGGAAGCTCGCACTGATGGGAAGAAATCACGGAGATCGAATCGCAGGACGATGTCCCGCCCGGCGTGGGGAGCAGCGTAGGTCAGGATCGATCGTCCACGTCGATAGCCGTGCGCCGCCTCGTGTGGCGGGATGTGGTCCAGCAGTTCGTGCAGTAGCCGGCGCTGAATCGCCTTGAGGCGCTGTTTCGGCATCTCGATGAGGCGATGGCGGCCGCCCCGCTTCGGCACCCAGCGATAGGTGTAATGATGCAAGGACCCGGCCGGCACTTTGGCCCCGCGTCCCTGGCAATCGGCAAACCAGTCCAGTTCACCCAGAGTCAGGCCGAGCCACTCGGCCAGTGCCCGGGGCGAGGCCAGTTGCGGCACGGACCATGGCGCGGGCCTCATGCGGAGTTTGCCGCGAAAAACGCGCACCGTGGCCCGCTGGAATCCCTGATCCTGCTGGAGGAACAGTGTCAGCGCCGCGTCGTCCGGCGCTACGCGCCGAACTTCGCCCAGAGGCGCTCCACCAAACGCGGCAGCCACGGCGGACGCTCGCCCAGAAACCGCACACCGCGATCGAGCAGTGCGCTGCTGTCCCATCCACCCTCAAGCAGGGCCCTGGCGAGATCCCAGGGGAAATTGGCTACACGCGGCATGGAGATGATGGCGGGGTGTCTCAACCAGTCTCGTGAAGCGCGACCAATGCATCGTTTACGATGGGCCGGTCGCGCACTGTCCTGCCCAGAGAAACCGCTCCCCCGGGGTAGCCCCGGAGAGACAAATCCACCGCTCATCACGGCGAACTCATCGTCTTGAGACACTCCGCCGAGGCTATGATGCGAAGAAAGGGGGGAAAGCGTCAAGCGGCATCAGATGTCCAGGTCCTTCAGCCCGCTAAAATCCACCGGCCCATGCTGTCCCCGGGCCAAGGCCCACAGGACAACGAGGGGGGCCAGGATGATACCGCCCAGGACGTAGGGTGTGGCCTCCATGCTGACCTGGACCGTGCGATCCAAGCGAGTCTGCGGCTGGGCCGGGGCCTCGAAGGATGGGATCGGCTGCGATGGGGTGCCCTGGCCATGCTCCGCAATGGCGGCCGTCAGCTGTTCGCTGTCGATGCCGGTAGGCACAAAGGCCGTATGCTGCGCGGCACAACCGTTCAGCATCAGTCCAAGAAGACAAATCAACACCCCCAGGCGACGCATGCCAGGCCCCCCTCCTGAGGACATCGGCTATCCGAAATCGGATCATCAAAAACAAGACCTCATCACCCAAAATGCTCCTTTACCAATCTGCGAAAGTCGCGCAGCTCGCGCACCTTGTGGACGGCAGCGCGGAAGGCCGGGAAATCCGGGGCGAACTTCGCGAAGTAGCAGCTCGTGCGTGCCAGGCGGCGCAGGGCCAGGGTCGGGCCGTACAGTTGGAATTCGCCCTCGACCAGTTGCAGGAGCACGCGGCCGCGCTCGGAGCGCAACGGTGGTCGCACCTCCGCCCCGCCTTGCACCAGGGCCCGCGCTTGCCGAAAGATCCACGGATTGCCCAGGCAGCCGCGGCCGATGGCGACGGCGTCGGCACCGGTTTCGCGTAGGAAGCGGAGCACGTCGGCCGGCTCGCGGATGCCGCCGCTGCCGAGGACCGGGATGCGCACCGCCTGCTTGACACGCCCAATTACCGCCCAATTGGGACCGCCGACGTAGGCCTGGTGCACACTGCGGGCATGAACGTCAACCGCGGCCGTCCCCGCCTGTTCGGACCGCTGCGCCACCTCCACGGCCGTCTCATGCTCGCCATCCGGGCCGCTGCGAATCTTCAACGTCACGGGGATGGAAACGGCGCGGACGACGGCGGCGACAAGGGCGGCGATGCGCGGCGGGTCGGCCAGCAGGGCGCCTCCCTCGCCCCGGTTGATGAGCCGGCGGATGGGGCACTCGAAATTTAGGTCCACCGCGTCGAAGCCCTGCTCCTCGACAACGCGCGCGGCCTGGGCCATGACGGCGGGATCGGCCCCGCTGATCTGCCCAACGCGGGGCGCTTCCTGCGAGGTAGTGTGGAGCAGGCGCAGGGCCCGGCGGTCGCGCCGGGCCACATCGGCCGCATCCACACGCTCGGTGCAGACGAGGCTGGCGCCGAACTGCTTCATCAAAAGACGAAACGGATAGTTGGTGTGCTCCTCCATCGGAGCCAGCGTGACGGGGTGGGCGATGCGGATGGGGCCGATTTTCATGACGTGGGCCGGTTAGCCGCGACCCGGAGGGGAGCGGTCGTGAAACTCGCTCCGCTCCGCGTCGCGGTTAACCGGCGTTACTTGTTGACGCGGCTGAGGTACTTCTCTTCCTCGGTGTCCACTTGGATCATGTCGCCGATGCTGACGAAGGGGGGCACGGTGATCTTGGCGCCGGTTTCCAGTGTGGCGGGCTTGTACTGTGCCGCCGCGGTGGCCCCCTTCACCGACGGCTCCGTCTCGATCACCTTCAGCTCGACCGTTTTGGGCAGGTCGAGGCTAATCGGCTTGTTGTCGAAGAAGACGACCTGGACGTTCTCATTCTCCTTGATGAACTTCATCTGGTCGCCGACCCACTCCTTGGCCAACGTGGTCTGGTCGAAGGTTTCGTTGTCCATGAAGACGTAGCCGTCCCCCTCGGCGTAGAGGTACTGCATTTGCCGGCGATCGAGATAGGCGACCTCGACTTTGTCGTCGGGCTTGACGCGGTTGACGGCGACGGAGCCGGTTTTGAGGTTCCTCAGTTTGAGGTTCAGGATCGCCCGCCAGTTCCCGGGCGTGATGTGCTCGCGATCGACGACGGCGTACAGCTGCCCGCCCTCGCCGACGATGACTTGCCCTTTGCGCACATCGATGTACTTGGTCGAAGCCACGAACGTCCTCCGTCTTCAAAGCGGCCCCGGCGGCGATCGCCGGGCCTGATATTCGTCTTGGTAGGGTAGCAAAAGCGAGAAGTGCTGAGAAGAGGAGTCGAGGCGGCCGCTTGCGGCTTCGCAGGTCGGCGAACCGGCTGCGTAAGCTGCCGGGTGGCGAACCGGCTGCGTAAGCTGCCGGGTGGCGAACCGGCTGCGTAAGCTGCCGGGTGGCGAATCGGCTGCGCAAGCTGCCGGGTGACCGAAAAACCGGGCAGCTTACGCAGCCGGTTCGCCGAGCGTGAGAAGCCGCAAGCGGCGAGTTGTCACTTCTTGAACTCGCTGTCGTCCAGCTTGTCCAGGAGTTTCGTTTCGATGACCTCAGCCTCCATGAACTTCTCGCCGTCGCGCTTGACCAGGATCTTTTTGGGCAGCGGCAGTTTTTCCTTGTCCTTCTTGCCGTACTCCAGGATGATCCGCTCCTCGGTGATTTCCTTGCCGGAGTTGGCATCGATTGTGCGCGCCTCGATCTTCGCCAGCAAGTGCGTCTCCTTGTTGAAGAACAGGCTGACGTCCTTGTGGCCCTTGGAGGCGATGCGGATGCCAATCGCCGGCTTCCCTTCCACCTTCACCTCGCCGACGAGCGACAGCTCGATGTCCTTGTCCTTGAGCAGGTTGGTCATGCGGGCGACCTTCATGACGTAACGGGCATCGCTGAGGGCTTGCTTGATGTTGTCGTTGATCGGCACGTCGTTGCCGCCGGCGTCGATCGACACCTTGTCGCCATTGGCGAGGACTGTGACCGTGACCTTGTTGTTGGCAATCTCCAGCTCCTGCACCGATTTGAACTTGTCCGGCAGCATGTACGAGGTGTCTTCTGTGAAGGCGACTTCACCGATCGTCGGCAGGGTGAGCTTGCCCTTGCTTTTTGACTGGCCGGCCTTGTACTTGGTCAACAATTCCTCTCCGCCGTGGGCCTTGAGGGCGGCGGTGATGATCGCCTTGGCGTTGTCGTCCGCGGCGCGGGCCGGCGGAGCGACACTGAGCAGCAGGGCAGCCGACATGAGGGACAGCAACATTCGACGCATAAAGCGTCTCCTTTCCGGGAATCGGACATGGGACCGTGGGCCGCCGCGGCGGCGTCGGGACGGGAGCGCGAATTCAACTGACATTATGGGAAGCCGGCGCCTATTGACAACTGCGCAAGCAATGCATCGGGGTGGCACGCCCTGAGGTACTCCGAAGGGCGTGCTGACGGTCACCACGCCCTTCGGAGTACCTCAGGGCGTGCCACCCTGGCCCAACGGCAACCCGACGCTTTCCTCAGGGGACGGGTTGTGGTACGTTCAGCCACGGCCCGGGGAGATGCACCATGAGCAAGCGAACTCTGGCGGTGTTGACGTGCCTGATCCTGCTGACGGCAGCGGCCTGGTGGGGCAGCCAGGTCGAGGGCGGACGCAAGGCCGAGACCGCCTGGCAAGAAGTCGCGCCCGGCGTCTATCGCTCGCCGGGGCTGCCGGCCGGCTATGCCCTGGTCGACGGCTCGGCCGCCCTGCTGATCGACGCCCCGCGGGACGCCGCCGGCCTCGGTGCGCTCGGCGTCAAAAAGGTCGAGGCGGTCTGGCTGACGCACCATCACCGCGATAGCTGTGCGGCGGTCGGCTCCTTCCTGAAGGACAAGGTGCCGGTGCGGGCCCCGAAGGCGTCGGCCGACTGGCTCACGCCGGCCGGCGTCACAAAGTTCTGGAAGGACGCCCTGCCGCTGCGGTCATCGAACACCGCCTACCTGGTCGTGCCCGCGGGGATCGACGGCATCGACTGCTCGCTGGAGGATGGCCAGAAGATCGACTGGCACGGCTGGAGCCTGCAAGTGGTGGCGACGCCAGGCCACTCGCGCGACCACGTTGCCTTCGCCGCCCGCAAGGCGAACGGCGGACGTGAATCCGCCGGTGGTCCGCTGCTCGTCTTCTGTGGCGATGCGTTCGCCACGGCCGGCACCATGCCGACGCCCTACACCACCGACTGGGACCACTGGACCGAATTGGGCCTGAAGCCGGCGGGCGAGTCGCTGCGGAAGCTGGCGGCCCTGAAGCCGGCGACCCTGCTGCCCGCCCACGGGCCCGTGGTGACGAAGGAAGCCGTCGCCGCCCTGGAAAAGACAGCCGCCAACGTCGAGGAGATGGCCTTCCTCAAAAGCTACGAACGCTATACCAAGAAGCGCCTGGGCGACGCGCCGGAGTACAAGTTCCTGGCCAAGGAACAGGCCAAGTCGAACGGGTCGCTCCCCTGGTCGCAGGTCAGCGATCATCTCTTCCTGACCGGCAACACCTACGTTTTGACCTCGAAGCAAAGCGATGCGTTCCTGGTCGTCGACCCCTGGTCGCCGCACAGTCCGCGGCAGATTGCCAAATTGAAGGCGGACCGCAAGCTGGGCGCCCTGGAAGTCGTCATGTTCAGCCATGCCCATTTCGATCATTACGACGGCATCTACGACCTGGCGGATCGCGACAAGTTCGAGGTGTGGACGCTGGACCGCGTGGCGGTGCCGCTGGCCAACCCGGGCCTGTTGCGGGCTCCCTTCCTCGACTCCCGGCCGGTGAAGATCGACCGCACACCGAAGGCCGGCGACTCGCTGAGCTGGCGCGAGTACAAGTTCCGCTTCCACCATCTGCCGGGTCAGACGGAATTCACGATGGGCTGGGAAACGGTGATCGACGGCAAGCGGTGCTTCTTCACGGCCGACAACTGGTTCCATCAGGATCAGTTTAGCGGCACGGGCGGCTGGATGGGGTTGAACCGGAGTTGGCCGCTCCCCTATGCCGCCAGTGCCCAGCAGGTGCTCGACGCCCGCCCGGAATGGGTGCTGGCGGAGCACGGCGGGCCGTTCGAGTTCAACGAGGAAGACTGGAAACGGCGCGTCCGCTGGGGCGAGGTCAGCGCCCGGGCCGCCGATGCCATGTGCCCCAGCGGCAACCATCGCCACGATTGGGACCCTAGCCGCGTCCATGTCGAACCGCTCTTGCACAAGGCCAAAGCGGGCGCGACGCTGAAGGCCAAGCTGGTCGCCGCCAACGTCCTGAAGCAGGCGCAGAAGCTGACGGTGACCCTTGATGGGCGTGGCCTCGCGACGGACGAAACTTGGACCCTGGAAGTGCCGGCAGGCGGCACGGTCCGCCGCGAGGTGACGATCCGCCTGGGCGAACGCCGGCCGGCGGGACGGAGCATTCTGGCGTTGCGGGTGATGGATGGGGAGCAGACCGATCCGAGCGATGTGTTCGTGGCGGTGGATGGGGAGGATTGAGAGCCGGGCCCCCACTGCGGGTCGAGAAGGAGATCAGAGCAGTAGAACGCGTCGGTTATGCGATGACAATCCCATCCCGGGGGCCCGGGGGCCATTCCCGGCCTCGTGCCCCCGGGCTGTGGCGCTTCAATCGACGAAGAACAGGCTCGACACCCGGTCGCCCACTTCGACGGGCGCATTGAGTTTGTTGGTGAATCGGCCCACCAACGTCGTCGGAGTGGCCTTTTCGATGCGAAGGGTCCCGAGATAGCTGGCTCCCTTCGCCTCGCTGACGCGGTAGACCTCCAGAGTGTTTCCGACCGCAAGACCCGCGTCGCTGCCCACCGAGATCGCGACCAACCCGCTCCCACCGTCCACCTCGGTAACCTTCCCTTCGATCTTCTCCTTCGGGGGGTTGCGTCCCGAGGACGGCGGTTTGGCGGGGGCCGGTTTCTCCTTCTCACCCGCCTTCCAGAAGTCGTGCAGCCGCAGCACGCCGGACGGCAGCTTGTCGCTGACCAGGATGCCATAGTCGCGCACGCCGAACTGTACGCCGGCCAGGTCCTCCACGGCCTGGAAGGCGGCACCCAGCGGCACGTTGTCGAGGCTGATCCCGTGTTTCAGGGCCGTGGCAGTTCGCGGAATGGTCGAGACCATCGGGGCGCCGGCTTTCTGCTTCAGCAACTCCAGCACATCGTCCAGAGGGACTTCCGCCGGGCCGAACTTCAGGTTCGTCGGCGTGTCGAGCGCCTTGCGGAGCTTGTCCGCGACGGTGCCCTGGGGCTGGGCCTTCTTTTCCCACGCCCTCTGGGCCTCCTCGATCGAGCGGGCATACAGGGCCTTCGCGGACAAGGTATCCAAATAGTCTTGTTGACTGCTCAGCCATTTCAGAGCATGCTTCACGTTTTCGTCCGTCTTCTCCTCCTTGTTCCCTTTGCCCAGCAGATAGGGCAATTCCGCTTTGGCCTTGGCGAGGTCGGCCTTGGCGGCTTGCAACATGGCCCTGGCCGTATCGACATCGGCCTTGGCCTGCTGAAGTTTCGCCTGCGCCGCGTCCACATCCTCCCTCGCCGTCACGCCTTTCTTGATAAGTTCAGCGATCCTTTGATACTGGGCCTCGGCAAGCCGCAGACCAGCCTCGGCCACCGCGTTGCGTGCCTCAGCGGTCTTGACGGCACTCTCGAGCGTCTCGACGGTGTGCTGGTGCGCCACCACCTTCTGAATCACCAGGAGTCGAGCGCGGTTCAATTCCGCCTCCGCCTCGCGCACCTTGGCGTCGGCCACGCGCACGTCGGGGTTGTCGCGCAGGGCCTGGGACAGCAATTCTTCCAGGGCCGAGGGCTTCTTCTCCTCGGCCGGCTTCTTCGGCGGCGGAGCCCCCGTCTGGGCCACGGCCACGCTGCCCAGGAACACCACCAGCAGGGCGGCGAGATTAGTTCGCATGACGAGCCTCCTTTTCGCGGGCGTTTTTGATGGCCATGAGCAGCCAGTTGTCGTCGGGGGAGAACTTCGTGTCGTCTTCGGTGCCGGCATCCAGTGACTTGGAGTAGCAGTGCAGTGCCGCCTCGGGATCGGCGGCCTCGGTCAGGTAGCGATCCCCCGCCTGGCGCAGGGCGGTGGCGTTCTCGGGGACCTGCTCCGGGGGAGCCAACAACTCGGGCGCTGGACGACCGCCGGCGGGGCTTCTTCCGGCGCTGGCTGCTTCTCGACCTGGACTGGTGTGCCCGGGGCGGAAGTTGCCGGGGAGATCAGCGGCCAGCTCAATAGCCCGGCGGCATAGCAGGCGGCCAGCGCGGCCAGCAAGGCTCCACGGCGCAGCCGACCGCCGCTGTCGCAGCCGCCTCGTCGTGGCCGTCAGGACGGCCTGCCGCAGCGCGCCGGCATCGGCTGGAGGAAGGGCAAGCAGATCGGTCAGGGGATCGGGGTCGTGGGGCTCGGTCATCGGGGTTACTCCAGGGGGCCGTAGGCGGCGCGGAAGGCGTCGCGGGCCCGGCTCAACAGCGATTCGACCGCCTTGGGGGTCTCGTGCCAGTCGGCGGCGATGTCGGCCACGGCTCGTCCTTCGAGGTACTTGGCCCGCAGGACCGCTTCGTGCCGCTCGGAGAGTCCGGCCAGGGCGAGGGCGATGCGCTCGGCCCGCTCCTGGCGGAGGAGGTGGGCGTCGGCCGGCTCGCCTTCCCCCGCGCGAAGCCGCAAGCGGCCGTTGGCGGCGGCGCGCTCCTTGCGAAAGCGGTTGTGCAAC
Source organism: uncultured Planctomycetota bacterium (assembly GCA_963827935.1). Classification (GTDB taxonomy): domain Bacteria; phylum Planctomycetota; class Planctomycetia; order Gemmatales; family Gemmataceae; genus DATFNV01. The sequence goes on from CAWHCN010000017.1 coordinate 932,082, forward strand.
AGGTTGGCCGCGATGCCCCGCAGCCAGCCGGCGAAGCTGCCCGCCGCAGGGTCAAACGCGCGGATGCGGCGGACCGCCGTCAGCCACGTCTCCTGCACCACCTCGTCGGCCGCGTCGCGCAGCCCGGCACAGCGCCAGAGTACATAGGCAAGGAGGGCGTCGAAACATTCGTCGTACCACGCGCGCCAGGCCGATTCGTCACCGACCAGGACGGCGCGGCGCAGGCGCGCTCGCGCCGACGCGCTCGCTGGATTGCATGACAGCGCCCTGGCCGGCCCTCCGCGGAACCTTCACCCCACCTATTGTCGCAGGGCGGGGGAATCCTTCGCTACGCAGGGGCGCAGGGTAAGGCGGCCTTCAAGAAGTTAGGATGCGCTTCTCGTAGGAGGGGTAGGCCAGCATCTGCATCTCGACGTTGAACAGGCGGCCGGACTGGTCGCGCGCCTTGATGTCCAGAACCGAGAGCTTGTCGTCGGCCGCCTCCTTCGGATTCAACGGATTGAGCAGCTCGATGTCCTGGATGTGGTGCCCAGGGGCCGAGGCCAGCACCTTGTCGAGCACGTCGATCAGGATGGGCCGCGTCGCGTCACGTCCCAGCAGGTGCTTGAACGCGTAATCCACCGTGGGATCGATGCCGATGATCATGGCGTGGGGTCACCCCGGTGTAGACGACGGGAGCGAGCACTCCGTCTCCCTGACATCATCCTGGACCGACGCCTCACGCTCCCAGAGCTGCGCGAAACGATTCCATGTCACGGCATTTGGCCGCGCAGGTTCAACCGGCGAAGTTTCCTCTCATCAACGATCCCGCGGAGGTGCTTGGCCACATCTCGCGGGACCGTACTGAACCGGTCTTTGAGGAGGTCGAGGATGGCCTCGTGGAGCGTCTCGGCTTTCCATTGCTGTACCAGCGGCGATTCGATCATGGTTTGCGTTCCTCTGAAAATGCTTAACAAGGCGGGCACCGGGAACCGCAGGCTCGTCATCACCTCCGTTACCACCAGCATATCAGCCCGATCCTTTGGTTGCGCCTCCCGATTAATCCTCAGAGCGCAGGCGCTCCAGGACGGCCTCGGGCGGCCCATCGAACTGCATCAGCGGCACCCACGGCACGACGCCGACATCACCCTCGGCCAGGAAGTCCGCCGCCGGCAGGGTCCACAATTCGACCGTCTTCCACTGGGCCTGGAGACGCGACAGCCCCAGCTTGCTGCGAACCTCGTGCTGGCCGCCGATCCGAAACTGGCCCTTCGGGCGGAGCACCAACATCAGCAACTCCGGCAGTTCGCCCAAGGTCGAATAGGCGAGGGTCAAGTCATCCAGCGCCTGCTCGAGCGCCCTCCTCTCCGGGTAGGTCGCGACCTCGATGAGCACATGGTGCGGCTCCGGCTCGCCGTGCAAGAACGCCTGGAGCAGACCGTCCGGGTACTTGCGATTCTGCACGAGTTCGCCCGGCATCGGCTCGACGCGGCTGACGCCCTTCAGGCCGCCGACGAGCAGGGCGGATTTGCCCTGGTTGTGCAGCAGCCATTTGCTGCCGATATCGAACCGCTGACGCGCCATCCGCATGCCTCCGCGCTGTGCCCTTTCAGGGTCAATCCTCCGGCCTTCTGTCCGCGTCCCACAGCAGGACCGTCCTCCCGTCCTGCGAGGCGCTAGCCAGGCGTTTGCCGTCGGGGTTTCTGCGGCGCCGTCGCGCTTGCGGAACCAGCCCACGGCATCGGCGATCCGGGTGTCTTCGCCGCGAGGCGCTGGGCCAACTCGCGGCGCAGCACCAACGCGCTCCTGCCCGCTCACGCGGGCGGGTCTGTTGGGGTGCCCGGTTCGGTACCGTTGGCCTGCTGCCCGGCGGCCGACTCCGAGTCGAGGATGATCTGGCGGATGTTTTTCCGGCGCGATGTCGGCCTGCTCGGTCTTCGAGTAGACCGTGATGAGGACTACCTCCGACGCGCTCTTGGCCCAGTAGATGAGCCGATAGCCGCCGCTTTTGCCCTTCAGGGCGTTCGAGTTTTTGGCCCGGACCTTGAAGACCTCGTAACGCACACCGGCCACCTGATCGCCCGGCTTGCCACCGCCCGCCAACTCGTCGAGGGTCGGCTGCAAGTCCGATCTGATCTGGCGGTACTTTTTGGCCAGGTGCCGGAGGTTGCGCTTGAATTCGGGAGTGAACGTCACATGAAGCGGCGCAGGCGGGTCAGCCGGCATCGATCCCCTCCCAGAGGCGTTCGACCGGCAACGCTTCGCCGTCCTGGGCTTCTTCCCAGCCCTGCCGGAAGCTGTCGGCCGCCGGCTTGAGAAGCACGCTTTCGCGGTAGGTACGGATCATCTGCAGCAACAAGGGGAAGTACTCTTCCGGGACGCCTTCCAGTTCGGCGAGCAGCTGCCGCTGCTGATCGGATAACAAGGCACTCATCAAGTCCTCCTTTCGAGCCGCCGGGCATTGCTTGCCTAACGCCTCCCTCCTGTTGCATCGTACCGCGGAGAGGAACGGACACAAGCGGAAACGTCAAGACACGCTGCCAGCTTCCAGGACCGTCCCACGTCCCACAGCCGCACCGACTGATCCTGCGAGGCGCTTGCCATCGGGGCTGAACACCACGGTCTTCACCTGCTCGCTCTGCCCTTTCCGGGTCAATCCTCCGGCCCCCTGTCCGCGTCCCACAGCCGCACCGTCTTGTCCTGCGAGGCGCTAGCCAGGCGTTTGCCGTCGGGGCTGAACGCCACGGCGGTCACCGCGCCTATGTGCCCGTGGAAGTAGTGGACCACCATGGTCACGGCCCCCACGTGCCCCTTGAGGGCCAGGACCTCCTGCCCGGTCTCCGCGTCCCACAACCGCACCGTCTGGTCAAAAGAGGCGCTGGCCAGGCGTTTGCCGTAGGGGCTGAACGCCACGGCGGTCGCCTCGCCCGTGTGCCCCGTGAGGGCGCGAACCTCTTGCCCCGTCTCCGCGTCCCACACCCGGATCGTCCGGTCAGAAGAGGCGCTGGCCAGGCGCTTCCCGTCCGGGCTGAAGGCCACGGCGTACACTCCGGCCGTGTGCCCCGTGAAGGCGCGGACTTCCTGTCCCGTCTCGGCGTCCCACACCTTCACCTCTCCGGGCTTCCCTTCGTTGTAGAGCTCCCCCCGGAGGCGCTGGCCAGGCGTTTGCCGTCGCGGCTGAAGGCCACAGCGGTCACTGCGAGCGTGTGCCCCTTGAGGGCGTGGACCTCCTGCCCCGTCTCCGCGTCCCACACCCGGATCGTCTTGTCATAAGAGGCGCTCGCCAGGCGTTTCCCGTCGGGACTGAAGGCCACCGCTAGCACAAGGTCAGTGTGCCCGTGGAGGGTGCGGATGACCTGCCCTGTGTCAGCGTCCCACAGCCGGACCGTCTGGTCATCCGAGGCGCTGGCCAGACGCTTCCCGTCGGGACTGTAGACCACGGCGTTCACAAAGCCCGTGTGTCCTGTGAGAGCGTGGATCTCCTGCCCCTTGTCCGCGTTCCATAGTCGCACTGTCTGGTCCCGGGAGGCGCTGGCCAGGCGCTTGCTATCGGGGCTGAAGGCTACGGCGCTCACCAAGTCTGTGTGTCCCTTGAGGGCGGGGACCTCTTGTCCCGTCTCCACATCCCACACCCGCACCGTCTGGTCCCAGGAGGCGCTGGCCAGCGCCTGCCATCGGGGCTGAAGGCCACGGCGGTCACACTGCTGGTGTGCCCCTTCAAGGCGCGGACTTCCTGCCCCGTTTCCGCGTCCCACACCCGCGCAATATTATCCAGAGAGCCGCTGGCCAGGTGCTTGCCGTCAGGGCTGAAGGCCACGGCGTACACCATTTCCGTGTGCCCCGTGAGGGCGCGGACCTCCTGCCCCGTCTCCGCGTCCCACAGCCGTACCGTCTTATCCCCGGAGGCGCTGGCCAAGCGCCTGCTATTGGGGCTGAAGGCCACAGCGTTCACAAAGTCCGTGTGCCCCGTGAGGGCGCGGACCTCCTGCCCCGTCTCCGCGTCCCACAACCGTACCGTCTTGTCAGAAGAGGCGCTGGCCAGGCGCTTGCCGTCGGGACTGAAGGCCACAGCGTTCACAAAGTCCGTGTGCCCCGTGAGGGCGCGGACCCCCTGCCCCGTCTCCGCGTCCCACAACCGCACCGTCTTGTCCACGGAGGCGCTGGCCAGGCGCTTACCGTCTGGGCTGAAGGCCACGGCAGACACCCCATCCGTGTGCCCCTTGAGGGCGCGGAATTCCTGCCCCGTCTCCGTCTCCCACACCCGCACCGTCCGGTCCCAGGAGGCACTGGCTAGGCGCCTGCCATCGGGGCTGAAGGCCACCGCGGTCACAATGCCGGTGTGCCCCTTGAAGGCGCGGACCTCCTGCCCCGTCTCCGCGTCCCACAGCCGTACCGTCTGGTCATGAGAGGCGCTGGCCAGGCGTTTGCCGTCGGGGCTGAAGGCCACGGCGGTCACGACGCCGGTGTGCCCTCGGAAGACGCGCTGATTCTTCAGGAACTGGGTGGACAGGTAGTGATACTCCCAACCCCGGTAATCCCGGCGCGTCTTGTCCAGGAATTGCCAGGCCAGGTCGGCCCGGTTCTCGTTCCAGGCGGCCTGGGCCAAGGCCAATTGCCCGGAGTAGACCAGCCACTCCGCTCGCGTCAGCTGCGCCTCCTTCTCCGTTTTCTCCCGCACGCGCCCGCTGCTCGCTGCCCCGGGCGTTTATCTCGCTATCGCGAGCAGCATCGGCGTTCTGGTCGGCCCGACCCATCTCGACCAGCGCCCACAATGCCAAGCCGGTCGCCACGGCCGTCCCCAGCAAGAGCGCCGCCACCAACCCCGCCCCGAGCGGATTGCGTCGGCACCAGCGCCAACCCCGCTCGACGCGGCCCACCGGCCGCGCCCGAATCGGCTCCCCGTTCTGGAAGCGGCGCAGGTCCTCCGCTAGCGCCGCCGCGCTGGCGTAGCGCTTGGCCGGCTCTTTCTGCAGACACTTCAGGCAAACCGTCTCCAAATCCCGCGGCGTCTTCGGCTGCAACTGTGTCGGCGGCACCGGCTCGTCGGACACCACTTGCAGGATGGTGTCGAGTTGCGTGGCGGCTCGGAAGGGCGGGCGGCCGGTCAGCAATTCGTAGAGGATGGCGCCCAGCGCGTACACGTCAGTGTGCGGGCCGATTTCCTTCGGCTTGCCGCCGGCCTGTTCCGGGGCCATGTACGACGGCGTGCCCATGATCGCACCGGTCGCCGTCAACCCCTCCCCGGGCTGACGCCCGGGGCTCGCCTCGTCGAGCTTCTTCGCCAGGCCGAAGTCGGTAATCTTGGGAATCAGAGACTCCTCGGACTCCTCCCCGGGCTGACGCCCGGGGCTTGCCAATAAAACGTTCGCCAGCTTCAGGTCGCGGTGGACGATGCCGGCCTCGTGGGCGGCGTGCATCGCCCGGGCCAGCGTTTCGGCGAGGCGGGCCGCCTCCTTCGGCGGCAGGGGAACCCCACCGAGCTTCTTCTCCAGCGACCCGCCGGCGCAGAACTCCAGGGAGAAGAAGGGCCGGCCGTCCTGCTCGCCGACCTCGTAAATCTGCACGATGTTGGGGTGCTGCAAACGGGCGACCGCCTCCGCCTCCGTCTGAAACCGCGCTCGCTCCGCCGGGCCGGCGTGCTCGGCTACCAGGATCATCTTCAGGGCGACGAGGCGGCCGAGCTTGACGTGCCGCGCCTTGTAAACCACGCCCATGCCGCCGCGGCCCAGCTCGCCGAGAATCTCATACCCCGCGATGGTGATCGCCTCCCCGGGCGGACGCCCGGGGCTCGCTGGGGTCGGCGGCAGCGTGGCCGTTTCTGACTCGACGGGTGGGCCGGGCGGTAGGGTGATGGCTTCGCCGGCGGGCAACTCAATCATGGCGATTTCCTTGGCGATGAGGGACTGAGTCTGCGCGAACGGTCGGCGCGGCGCGGGCGGTTCCCGAGTATCATTCAGGGGACTTGGCGATTATGGCGGGGAGCGCGTCACGCTGTCAACGATTCGCTCCGAGTGCGCAGCCGTCGTTCCCACCGCCGCACACTCAAAGGGGCGGTGCGGCGCCTCCACCACTCGACGGAGGCGGAGAAGGTGGCGGGGATGAGGCCGCCGCGATCCTCGCCAGGATGATCGCGAGCACCGAGGCCGGGACGATTCCGGCGACATCCTGGACACCGGCCTCCGCGATGCGCGCGACCCAACTGCAGACGGCAGCGCAGCGACGATTGAGCCCGGTACGGGGATGGCCCCGAGGATGCCACGGCAGCACGACATGGTCGTTGGGCAGCCGCTGGGGCAGCCGGCTTGTGACGGCCACCACGTCGAACGGGCCTGTCGGCGTCAGCCGGTCTGCGGGAGTCACGATCACCGCGGGCCGGAGTTTGCGGATGCCGTTGGCGTCGGCGATCTCGGCCCAGATGATACGGCCGGTCACGGCGGGCGGGGTCATCGTGACATCTCTCGCGGCTCAGAACGGTTTGGGCTCGTCGCCGTCGAACCACTCCTGCGGCGGCCGCAAGTTCTTTACGGCCCAGTCCCAATCGATCTGCGCCGCCAGCCGCTCAACATCCGCCCCGGCCAGTATCTCGCGCAGCAACTCCAGGTACTCCAGCGGGATGAGCGCTGCGAGATCTTCGCCGCCGCGGCGAACAATCAGCGGACGGTGGTCCGCGGCCACGCGCGTGAGGGCGTCGGAGAAATCCGGAGCTGCTGCCGGTTCATCCACCCGGCCCGGCTCTTCCAGCAGGGGTCTCGAATGCATCGCCAATTCCTCTTAAGGTTCCTTGACCCGCGCTATTGTATCACCCCCCGCCCGCCGATGGCGGGTCCAGGTTGTTAGCGTCCCACTGCGGGTGCAACCACCAAAACCTCGGCCATGTGGCCGGCGGAGTCCCAAGGCAGGTTTCGGTATGACTCCGTAATCCCCGGCTCTGGCGCTACGGCTTTCACCGGTGGGTATGACGCCATCGTCTCACAGCTGGCATTCGTGCCGGCGCCAGCTGTCCACTGGCCCTGTTCGCCCGGGTCGGGGGGGCACGGTGTCACGACGGTGTCAGCAGGGTGTCAGGATGGTGTCAGCAGGGTGTCAGGATGGTGTCAGCACGGTGTCAGGATGGTGTCAAGGGTGTCACCAGGGCGCCACCAGGGTGTCAGGATGGTGTCACGTGGTGTCCGAAGGTGTGGTGACACCCTGGGCTGATCTGCCTGGCGCTGGGTCCGGGGGCTCATTCATGGCGAACGGACTAAGCCTGCGAAACGCCTGAGCTTGTCACCCGGGCGTGTCGCCAATAAAGTATTGTCTCTCCCTGCGCACTCAGGGGGGGCGAGTGAATCCCCTTGCAGACGGACTCGTGACCCATGCCGGACGTGCTCGACTGGCGGACTGCCGCCGACCTGCGGCCCATCGTGCATCGTGCCGCGCGGGCCCTGGCCGAGGGGGAGATCGTCGCGTTTCCGACCGATACAGTCTATACCCTGGCCGTCAGGCGCGCTTATCCCCGAGGCGGTCGAGAAGCTTCACGCCTGCAAGACAAGCAGCAACGGCCGGCCGATGACGCTGGCGATCCGCGGCGCCGGGGAGGCCCTCGACTGGGTGCCCGGCATGAGCGCCCTGGGGCGCCGCCTGGCCCGGCGCTGCTGGCCGGGACCGATCACCCTCGTCTTTGACAGTGCGGAGCAGGGACTGGTGAGCCGGCTGCACGAGGGGGTGCGCCGCCATGTTTGTCCGTCCGGCACCCTGAGCCTGCGCAGCCCGGCGCATCGGGCCATCCTGGGTGCGTTGCAGGTGCTGCCTGGTCCCCTGGTGCTCCACAAAGTGAACGCGCTCGACGCCGAGCCGGCCACGACCGCGGCCGCAGTCCTGGCGACGCGAGGCGACGAGATCGGCCTGGTCATCGACGACGGACCCACCCACTTTGGCCGCTCCTCCACCGTCGTGCGGGTGAACGGTGACTCGTGGAGCTTGGTCCGCGAGGGCCCACTGTCAGCCGAGACGGTCCGCCAGCAGACCGCCTGCCTGACGATTTTCGTCTGCACGGGCAATACCTGCCGCAGTCCGTTGGCCGAAGGGCTGTTCAAGAAGAAGCTGGCTGATCGCCTCGGCTGCACGCCCGAGGAACTGCCCGGGCGCGGATTTCTCGTGCTTTCCGCGGGTCTGGCGGCGATGATGGGGGGGCCAGCCGCGGAAGAGGCAGTCGAAGTGGCGAAAGGCTACGGGACGGACCTGAGCGGCCACCAGAGCCGGCCGCTCACGCCCGAACTGGCGGCCCAGGCCGATGTCCTGGTGGCCATGACTCGCAGCCACCTGCTGACCCTGGCCGCCGGCTTCCCGAACGTCGGCACCCGTCCCCGGTTGCTTTCGCCCGAGGGCGCCGATGTCAGCGACCCGATCGGCTCCGAGCAAGCGGTCTACCGGGCGTGTGCCGAGCAGATCTGGGGCTGTCTCGATCCTCTGGCAGCGGAACTCGTGAATTGCGGATTGAACCAGTCGGGTAGCCAGCCATGAAGATAGCGATCGGCAGCGACCATCGCGGTTTCGAGGTGAAACGCCGCATTGTCGCGCTGTTGCAGCAACTCGGGCACGAGGTGCTCGACGTCGGCCCCGGGGGGAAAGAGAGCGTCGATTATCCCGACTTCGCCTTTCGCGTGGCCGAGGCGGTCGGTTCGGGGGCGGCGCCGCGCGGCATCCTGGTGTGCGGGACAGGCATCGGCATGTGCATCGCCGCCAACAAGGTGCCCGGCGTGCGGGCGGCTCCCTGCCACGACAGCATTACCGCCGAGATGAGTCGCCGCCACAACGACGCCAACATCCTTTGCCTTTCGGCCGACCTGCTAGGCGAAGAACTGATCGACCGCATGGTGCGCATCTGGCTGCAAACCGACTTCGAGGGCGGCCGGCATGCCCGGCGGGTGGAGAAGATCGTGCGTTTCGAGGCGGAGCACGGGGGGGCGGGGTGAGTGTCGTTTAGCCGCGAGCGCTGGCGACCGGCGCACCCCGGTGGGTCGCGGCTAAACGGCAGCCGCAATCACCTCCAACGGATGGAGAGCCCGCCGCCCATCCAGGTCCTTGATCTGATGCCGGCACGATGTCCCCGGCGCCACCACCGTGGCCCCGGGATCGGTTCGCAGAACCGGCAGAAGCGACAGTTCCGCTACGCGCACGCTCAGGTCGTAGTGCTCTTTTTCGAAGCCGAACGACCCGGCCATGCCGCAGCAGCCGGTGTCGAGGACGTTCACTTCCAGCCCGGGGACCAGGCGCAGGGCCGCCGCGGTGCCGGCGACGCCGACCAGCGCCTTTTGATGACAATGGCCGTGAAGCAGCACCGTCCCGGGCGATTCCCGGAGTTTCAACTCGCAGCGACCCGCCTTCACCTGCTCCGCCAGCCAGGCATCGGCCAATCGGGCGGCGGCGGCAACCCGGCGAGCGTCGGCACCCGGCACCAGCTCCGGCCAGTCGTCGGCCAGCGTTAACAGGCAGCTTGGCTCGACACCAAGCAGCGGGGTGCCATCAGCCAGGCGGCGAGCCAGGGCCGGCAACTGAGCGGCGATCAGCTCGCGGGCCGACCGCAGGAAGCCCTTGCTGATCATCGCCCGGCCACAGCAGACCAGGCCAGTCAGCTCGACGTTGTAGCCGGCCGCTTCCAGCACGCCGACGGCCGCCCGGCCAACCTCCGGCTCGTTGAATGTCGTGAAACAGTCGTCGAGCAGCATGACTGTTGCAGGAATGTCCGAGCCCGGAGCGTGAGCGACGGGTGGGTTGGTCCCGTCGCTTACGCTCCGGGCTCGTACTGTCCTGCGGTGGAACCAGCGGCGCAGGTGATCGGCATGCAAGGGCGGGAGGCTGCGGCGGCGGTCGAGGCCGGCGGTCTTCTCCAGCAACCACCGCAGCGGACGGCGTTCTTGCAGCCAGTTCACCAGCGGTGCCGCCGGAGCCCCCAGCCGGTTGAGCTGGTGGATATGGGCCATCAGCCAGTGACCCAGCGGCCTCATCCGGCCATCATAATAGCGCTCCAGAAACTCCGCTTTCAGCTTCGCCATGTCCACGTTGGCCGGGCATTCGCTCTTGCACGCCTTGCACATCAGGCACAGGTCGAGGACATCGTAGACCCAGCGGCTGCGCACCTCCCGCAGCGGCTGCGGACTCGCCAGCGCCTGCCGCAGCGCGTTGGCCCGGGCCCGCGTGCTGTCTTTCTCGTCCCGCGTCGCCCGGAACGACGGGCACATCGTCCCCCCTGCCAGCTTGCGGCAGGCACCATTGCCGTTGCAGGCTTCGATGGCCCGAACAAAGCCCCCCTGCTTGCCGTAGTCGAAAATCGTCTCCGGCTCGGCGGGATGGTAGCCGGGGCCGTAGCGCAGGTTCTCGGTCATCGACTCCGCGTCAACCACCTTGCCGGGGTTGAGAAGCCCGCGCGGGTCGAACAGGTGCTTGATGCGGCGGAAGGCGTCGTAGACGACCGGGCCGAACATCTTGCGGTTCCATTCGCTGCGCACCAGTCCGTCGCCGTGTTCCCCCGAGAGGGCACCGCCGAACTCCAGCACCAGGTCGGTCACCGCCTCGGCGATGCGAACCATGCGGGCGACATCGGCGGGGTCCTTGAGGTCCAGCAGCGGGCGCAGGTGCAGGCAGCCGACGCTGGCGTGGCCATAGAAGGCGCCATCGGTGCCGTGGGACCGGAGCAGATCGCGGAAGCGGGCGACGAACTCCGGCAGGCGCGCCGCCTCCACGGCCGGGTCTTCGACAAACGCGATCGGCTTCTTGTCGCCGGGCACGCCGTAGAGCAGGCCCGCGGCCGCGCTGCGTGCCGCCCACAGCGAGTCGCGGATTGCCGGATCGAGCGCCGGCACCAGCGCCTCGACCCCGTTGAGGCCGCGCAGCCGCTGGCGGAGCTTCTCGACGCGGTCGGCCACCTCCGCCGGGTCGTCGCCGCTGAACTCGATCATGAGCAGCGTTTCCGGCTGGCCCACGACCGGCGCCATGGCATCGCGGAGCGACAGGTTAGCCCGCGACAGCTCAATCAGCAGCTTGTCGAGTAATTCGACCGCGGAGGGGCGGAATTCGAGACACGGGGCCAGGGCTTCCATCGAGGCTGCCAGCGAGGCGAAGTGGGCCACCAGCAGTCCGCGTGCTTTTGGCCGGGGGATCAGGTTCAGATCGGCCTCGGTGATGACGGCCAGCGTCCCTTCACCGCCGACGACGAGCTCGTGTAGCCCCATCTGTAGGTCAGGCTTTCCAGCCTGACCGGTGAACCGATCGAGGTTGTAGCCGCTGACGCGACGCAGGATACGCGGGAAGCGCCGGTCGATCTCCGCGGAATGATCGCGCACCGTCTGCCGCACGCCGCGGTAGATTTCGCCTTCTGGGGTGCGCTCCAGGGCCTTCTGGTCCCATTCGGCGGGTGTGAGTGGCCCGAACTCGGCCCGGCTGCCATCCGCAAGTACCACCGCCAGCCGGCGCACGTGGTCGATGGTCTTGCCGTAGACGATGGACCGGGCCCCCGCCGAGTTATTGCCCATCATGCCGCCGAGGTTGGCCCGGCTGGCGGTCGCCACCTCCGGGCCAAATTGCAGCCTGTGCGGCAGGAGCGCGCGGTTGAACTGGTCGAGGACCACGCCCGGCTGCACCCGGGCCAATCGCGCCGCCGGATCGATGTCCACCACCTGGTTGAGGTACTTGCTGCAATCCAGGACGATCCCCGGCCCGATTGACTGGCCGGAGAGCGACGTTCCGCCGCCCCTCGCGGTGATGGGCACGCCCATTTCGCCCGCGATCTGAATGACCGTCACGATGTCGTCCGTGGTGCGCGGCACGACAACGCCGAGCGGCTCGATCTGGTAGATGCTGCCATCGGTGCTGTACAGGCGGCGCGAGGTCGGGTCAAAGCGGACTTCACCCGCGATCTGGCCGCGCAGATGCTGAGCCAGGACGGTCCGCTTCAGTTCGGTGGAGTCGCTCATGGTGGCATTGTCCCGGTGCGGCGCGCTCAGGGCAAGGTCGCCACTTCCGGTTGCCCGACGGCGAAGGGCAGGTACGATGAAGGGGCAATCTCTGCAGCGGTTCCCTTGTCCAAGTCCAAGCCTTGACGCCGCACGACTAACACCGCCCGAGTCGGTCCGCGGGGCCCGCCGCGGCGATTGCTGTCGCGTGTCCTGTCAACCCCCCGTGACAGGAAATGGCGCACCCGAACTCCTTACCAGGACATATGTTAGATACATCAATGAGATTTCATGTCACATCTGCGTGAGCCCCCCCTGGATGACAGGAAATGCCGGGTGCCGCCGCTGGGACCCTGCCTCGTGCGACTGCAATACTACTTTCAGGGGTTGGCGAACGGCAGCAACTAGCCGGTCGTTTAATTGAGCATTAAATGACTTTGTGCTCCCGAAGTCATTGCTATTTTGGCACTTGTGCGCCGGCAAACGAGTCATTTAACGGGACAAGGACACAGCACCCGCGCACCAAATTAAACGACTCAATAAGGAGGAAATTGCCGCGGGGTGTCCACCGCGAGGGCAGGACTGGGGGCCGTCGGCAGGGAGGCCAGGGACTGCTGCCCGCCTTTACATCCAACGCTGGAGCAGTTCGTGGAGGGTGGCGACCCACGGAGCGAGCGGTTCGTCCCCGTCCGCCTGGATCGTTGCCTCGCCACCGGTCAGGGCAGGGCAGGGGCCATCGAGGCGCAAGCTTGTGACGATCCTATCGCGAGCTTCCAGGGCGCGGTCCGCAGTGGACAGCGTCAAGCAGTGACTCAGGCTGCGCCGCGCGCGGTCTCCGCACAGGGCAACCAGCTCCGCAGCCGAGATCTCGGTCCGAATCGCCACGATCCCCAGTTCGATCGCCTCCCGAAGGATGATTTGTAGCAGTTCGCGCTCCGGGGCGAGCGACTCGCCGCCGTTGTCCAGGCCCAGGAAGAGAAACTCGAAGTGCAGGGCGTCGGTCGAAAGCCAGTCCGACAGCCGCCGTACCACGACCACCAACAGCGCCAGCAGCAGGATGCCGCCCTGGTAGGGCAGCATCGGATCCTTGACGCGGGTCGCTACCAGGTCGGGGTAGAGCGCGAACAGGAAAGAACGGCGGCGGCGCAGGAACTGGTTCTCATCGCGGGCATAGTAGAGCAGCTCATCGCGGACGAACTTGATATCGAACAGGTCGGGCCGCTGGCCATCTTCCATGAACGCGAGTTGCGAGTGCAGCAGGCTTTCGATGCTGCCGCGCGTCGCCAGGGAAGAATAGCCACCGACCGGAAACGTATCCTCATCGAGAAGGCGCGTGGCCACCTCCTGGCGGCCAGCGGACGGCCGGAGCGGCTGCGCCGGCAGCAGCGCCTCGAGCCGTGCCGCCGCCTGAAGCACCTGGCGCAGCGCCAGCCGCTCTCCGAAGTCGGCCAGGGCCGTGCCGTGCTCCAGCTCGAACACATCCTCGTGTCCCAGCACCTCGGCCACACGGCGTGAGGCGGCGATCAGCCCTCGATATTGCTCTTCCAGCAGGGGGTGCAAACCGCTCCGATTGAGCCCCTCCCACCCCTCGGCGAGCACCTGCTGCGGCGGGCTAGCGAGGAGCGCCTTGAGAACGGCCGGGCTGGACTCGAGTCCCGGCGCCTCGCTGCGCGCCTGGAATTGCCTCCACAGAAATGCCAGGGCCCGAGCCTGGTCGCGCTCGCGGTTCTCGCCCTTGATGCGGCGCAGGACATCGGCAGCCCGCGCGAAGGCATCGTCCGCGTGCAGTTTGCCGAGGACGTAGTCCTCGTAGGTGCGGAGCAGGCCGGAACCAACCCCGGGGAGCGAAACCTCGCGCCCGGGCTTCATCTCCCCGTCGATGCCCAGGGCCGCGTGCCCAAGATCCGCGATAAAGCCGAGCGGAGGCAAGGGATCGCCGGCAGCGGCGATTTCGAGGGCCCAGCGCAGCGTGGGGCGGACCGTGGCGGGACTGAGCGCCTGCAACCGCTGAAGCCACAGCCCCTGCGTCAGCAGCTGGCGGGCTTCTTCGGAGTTGTCCGGCTCGGAACGCTTGTGCACACAGGGCTCCGTGTAGGATTACCATCGCCAGGCTACCCAATCGGCGCCGTCACCGCAACTTTCGGCGTCCCCCGCGCTGGCCGGTTGGGCTGGCGTCATCTTCGGAATTATCGTTAATTCCGGCGCAGCTTCCGGCCGATGTATCCAGTGATGGATCGGGATCAGGTTCACGGAGACGGCCGCGCCCTAGTCCGGGGTGCGGCCCTGGAAAAGGCGAGGACGGCATGAACGCACAGCGCGCCTGGCTGGTGGCCCTGGTGATGTTGGTTGCGGCCGCCGGTATGTCCCGCGCCCAGCCGTATGGCGGCACGGCGGTAACCCCTCCGGGCGGGGTCCTGCCCAGCGCGATGCCGACTCCAGGGCCTGAGGCATCTTCTACCGACGCTCCAATGGCCTCGCCCACCGGTCCGCGCCTCTCCGACTACATCCTGGGGACTAAACCAGACTGCTGCGGCCCTGTCGGCGGTAACGGCCCGATCAGCTTTGAACCCTACGCGCGGGCTGGCGCGTTGGTTGTGTTGCCGACCGGTTTCCTGGCGAAGACGCTGTCCACCGGCTGGGAGGTCGAGGGCGGCGGCCGCACGCTCCTCTTCGACCCGGCCGGGACGGACGCCTGGACTGCCGACCTCGGCATCAGCAACATCTACAACCACGGTCAACACTCCGACCGCAGCACCACCCTCGACATCTTCCAGACGAACCCCTCGACAGGCCTGACCACAAAGAATCCGGTGACCGTCACGGTCCGCGACCTGAATCGGACCTACGTCAACGGCAGCCTGGGCCATGAGTGGTACTTGTGGGGCTCGGCGGCGAACTGCGCGGGCGGCGGCAGCATGGGCGTCGAGGCCAACTGGCGCGTCGGCGTGGACCTGGGAGGGCGCTGGGGCTCGGAAAAACTGGAACTTCACGAAATCACGCATCGCACCGAGGTCATCGAAGGGCTGTTCGCCGCCCTGCACACCGATCTGGAAATCCCCTGCGGCGGCTGGATCTTCGTGATCGGCGCTCGCGTCGAGTGGGGCAACACCTGGATGCACACCATCCTGCAGGGTGCCCCGGAAGACCTCCAGAACATCGACGCCCTCGTGAACCTGGGCGTGCGCTGCTCGAGATGTTTGGCGAACGGCAGGAGATAATCCCCCCTCGCTCCGGTGCTCCTGCCGAGTACGGGGGACTGGGGCGACGATCCCTCGCCCGGCGCCGACGGGGCCTGTCAGAGCGCTCCCGCACACATCGGACTTCTGTTCAACCTGGCGGTTTTTCCTAACTTGCGAAGGCACATGTCGTTATTTACCAATGGCTTGCGGTGTTAGTGCCAGGTTGAACAGAATTCCCGGCCACTTCAGTTCAACCTGGCAGCGCGTGCGGTTCCTGCGGGGGGTCGGAGATGCGCTGCCGAGGGCACCTATCTCCTGCCGGTCGCCTTTAGCCGCGAGTCCGCGACCCGCGGCTCGAATTCAGGCTGCCAGCGGCCGGGACGCTTGCCCCGACAGCACCTCCAGGATGAAGCCCGCCGCTCTGTTGCAGGACCCCGGTTCGGCCACGCGATCCTTCAGCGCGGCCAACTCCGCGCAAACCATCCGATACGCCGCCTCATCGTTCAGCCAGTGCAGCACCCGGCCGGCCACGGCCTCCGATTCGTCTCGATGGCTGAGGAACTCCGGAAACAACTCGCGCTGGGCGAGCAAGTTCACCAGGCTGATGTACGGGCAGGTGCGCAGCACCGACTGTGCCCAGAGATGTGGCAGTGGTACGCGGTAGACAACCACGGACGGCGTGCCGCGATAGAGCAGTTCCAGACTGACTGATCCCGAAACGGCCACGGTCGCCTTCGCCAGGTGGATGATCTCCGCCGTCCGATCGACATGGACGGCGATGGGCAAATCCATCCCTCGAAGTCGGTCTTCAACATACTGCCGGTGCTCGTCCTTGAAGCAGGCGACCAGGAAGCGCGTGTCGGGCCGAGCCGCATGAATCCGGTGGGCGGCGCCGAGCAGGGTGGGCAGGTTCTCCTGCAACTCACTGTTGCGCGAACCCGGCAGCAGCCCGACGATCGTGCCGGATCGCTCCTGTTCCGCCTCCACAAAGGCGGCATTGAGCTGTTGCTGGTGTAGCTCGTCGAAATACGGGTGACCAACATAATGGGCGGTCACGCCGCGGGCTTGATACCACGGCTTCTCGAAGGGCAGGGTACAAAGGACGTGATCGACGAAGCGGCGCATCTTGGCAACGCGCCAGCCGGCCCAGGCCCAGAGCTGCGGCGGGACAAAGTAGAAGACCGGAATGCCGCGGGCCTTGGCTCGACGGGCCAGCCACCAATGAAAGCCAGGAAAGTCGATCAGGATGACAGCGTCCGGCCGCCGCGCCTCGAAATACTCATCCGCCTGGCGCAGGAGCCGGGCCAGGGCCGCCACATGAGCGAAGACCCGGACAAATCCGACCATGGCATGGCGGCAGAGGGGATAGAGGAGCCGGCAGCCGTCGGCTTCCATGCGCTCGCCGCCGAAGCCGACACATTCGATGTCCGGCCGCGCTTGTTGCAAGGCCCGCGCCAGGTTCGACCCGTGCAAATCGCCGCTCGGCTCGCCGGCGGAAAGGAAAATGCGCATGGCGTCCTGCCTCCCAAGATGGTGCCTTCCGTGGCCGGGCAGAGTATGCAGGAACGGACGATGTGAGGCAAGTCCCGTTTCGCGCGCACCTGACTACTTGTGCGTCCCGTTGGTCTCGGGCAGGATCGGGTTGCCCGGCAAGGTGGTCGCTTCTTCGACCTTGCGGTAGCCCAGCGCGTGCAGCACTTCCAGGACCTCGCTCCAGGTCGGAAACGGCCGGCGATTGGCGCACTTGTAGGCGTCCATCGCCTTCATGAAGGTGATCTCCTCGTCGTCGTAATCGCGCTCGCACGTGGTGGGATCAACCTGGCGGCGGCGCTCGCCGACCTGGCGCCGATCCTCGCCGCTACGGCGCTCGACCGCCACCGGGATGTTGCGGGTGCGCCGCTCGTTCTGGGCACGCCGATCCTTGCCCCGGCGATCGGTCACGACGAAGTCCGAGTCTGGCGTTTCATCGCTGCTCATGGTGTCTCACCTTGTAGATCAAGCAGGGGGGGGAGCAGGGCGGCGATGACCTGACAACACCGCAGACGCGAGTCAGTGTCGTAGGGCTGTCACCGCGAGCGACGATCCGTCTGCCTGAGTATATCGCATTCCCGGCGACCCGCAAGCGGCACGCCGGGCAATCTCCCCGTTTCATTATCGAAGCACCTGGGGCAGATTTGCTCCCGATGCGCATTTTTCTCGCTGGGCATAGTTTTGATTCCCATGATCCTTTCCCCACCCGCGCTCGTACTCCCGTACAGTGACAGACTCCTCCCCTCGCCCCGGTACTCCGGGGAGAGGGGTCGGGGGTGAGGGGTTTTTGCGTGGTAAGTCAGCCCCCTCACCCCAACCCCTCTCCCCGAGTACGGGGAGAGGGGCCTCCGGAATAGACCCCAACCCCTGTTTCGTCGGAGTTTCCGCATGACATCCGACGTGCGCTATTACGCCGCCGCTTGCCAGACCGACCTGGCCAACCCGCAGGACCGCGACGGCATCCCCCGCCAGGTCAGCCACATGCTGGCCATGATCGACCGCGCCGTGGTCGGCTATGCCCCGTTCGCGCCGGTCCGTCTGCTGGTCTTTCCCGAGTTTGGCCACGCCGCCCCCATCTATCCGACCGTCGCCGAACTGCTCGATCGGCTCGCCGCGCCGATTCCCAATGAGCACACCGACCGCTACTGCCTGAAGGCCCGCGAGCACGGCGTCTACATCCAGACGGCGACGTTTCTCGAAACCGATGCGTTGTACCCCGGCCACATTTTTAACACGACCTGCCTCATCGGCCCCGACGGATTGCTGGCGAAATACCGCAAGACTCATCCGTGGATTCCCTGGGAGGTCCACGCCAGTCCGCACGACATCCCGGGTTACGCCGAGGACATGTTTCCTGTGGTGGAAACGGAAATCGGCCGGCTAGGCGTGGCCATCTGCTACGACTGGCTCTTTCCCGAAGCGATCCGCCAGCTCGCGCTGAAGGGGGCGGAGGTGCTGCTGCGCGTGTCGGCCTACATGGACCCGTGGGGCGCGACGCCGCCGATGGACTGGTGGACCGTCGTTAACCGCTGCCGGGCGCTGGAGAATATCGCCTATGTGGTGGCGGCCAACCAGGGCGCCAGCCTGGAGCACTATCCACCCTTCAGCTGGCCGGGCGGCAGCATGCTGGTCGATTTCGACGGCCGCCTCCTCGCCCAGGCCGACCCGGGGCCCGGCGAGAAAATTGTGGTCGGGCCAATTGACCTGCCCGCCCTCCGAGCCGAGCGCGAGCGCCGACGCGGACACCACATGCTGGGCCACCTGCGCATGGAGGCGTACCAGGAGTACCGCCGCGCCATCTATCCCGGCAACCTCGGGGCAGGGCAGGGGGGGCTGACGATCGAAGGCAACAACGCGGCCATCGCCGAGGGCAAACGGCGGCTGGCCCGATGAGCGGATTATAAGGATCGCATCTTTCCGTCATATCCGTCTTTCCGCGAGTGAGGAACGATCATGGCTACCGCGAATGGTTCCGCGGGCAAGGGCCGATGGCTGCTGGGCGTCGGCGTGCTGCTGCTCCTAGGAGTCGGTGCCTACCTGGGCTGGCTGTGGTGGCACAGGCCGCCAGAGAAACCGGCGGTGGACATGGCGAAGGTGCTGGAACTGAACCAGCGCGGTGCGGTCCTGATGGATCAGTACAGGTTTCGTGAAGCGCACCCTGTGTTTGAGGAGGTCGCCCAAATGGCGCCCGACTGGATCCCCGGAAAGATCAATCTGGGCATCGTCCTCATCGTCCGGGGAAACAATCCAGAGGGCGGCAAGGAAGAACGGAAAAAGGAGGAGGACCGGGTTCTAGGCCTGTTCAACGAGGTACTCGCCGTGGAGCCGGAGAACCCCTACGCGAACTTCAACATCGGCTATGTAATGCTGGAGTGGAAGAGTGACCTGGAGAAGGCCGAGTCCTATTTCGAGAAGGTCGTGAAGCAGGACCCGAATGACGCGTTCGCGTGGTACTGGCTAGGGCGATGCCAGGAGGAGAAGCCGGAAGCGGCCCTCGCGTCCTTCCGCCGCGCCATAGCACTCGATCCGTATCACTCGGCCGCCCTCTACGGACTCCAGTCAGCTTTGCGGTCGCTCGGTCGCGACGCGGATGCAACCGAGGCGCTGAAGCAGTGGGAACAGTTCGCGCAAGCACCCCCTCGAACTGGGGGACTCACTGACGTCGACGGATACGGGGAAGTACCACGAGCGCGGCCGCTACGCCCAGGTGATCGGATGGATCCCGCCGACCACGCCCCCAGTCGCCGGGCCACTTCCCCTGTTCGAGCGTGCCGCTGGTTTCAAGGTGGAACTGGCGGAGGGCGTGCGCTGGGCCCGGGCGGCCGACTTCGGATCAGGGCCGGTAGCCGACTTGCGCCGCCGCATCCGTGAGCGCTTCGGTGCCGTTGTCGTCTGCCTGGATTATGACGGCGACGGGCATCCGGACTTACTCCTGCTTGGCGCCGTGGTCGAGAAGGGGCAGGTCCGCGACCTGCTGCTCCATAACGAGGGCGGCGGCCGGTTCCGGGATGTTACCGCGGAGGCCGGCCTGGGCACGCCGCGGGCGAGTCTCGGCTGCTGCGTCGCCGACTTCAATAACGACCGGCGCCCGGACATCCTCATCACCGGGGCCGGCGAGCAACATCTCTTCCGCAATACCGGCAAGGGCTTCGTGGACGTCAGCGCTGCGGCCGGGCTGGACAAGGTGAGGACCGTCTGCCTGGGCGCGACGATGGTCGATCTCGACATCGATGGTGACCTCGATCTCGTACTATCGCAGTTCGCCGGGTCGGCGGAGAACGCTCTGGCCGCGCTCGACGGCAAGACCGAAGGAAGCGGCGGGGGGCTGGTCGTCTTCTGGAACGTCGGCGAGGCCCAGCCGGCCAACAAGGGAGTCGATCCGCCGCCGCTGCCCACCGCCTTCCGCCGCGCCGACGGTCCCCCCGGCCTTCTCGCACCCGCCGGGCCTATCATCGGTACGCCGATCTCCGATGTCGATAACGACCACGATATCGACCTGATTGTACTCGGGGACGGCATTATTCCTTCCCTGGCGCTGAACGACCGCATCGGCCGCTTTCATCGGGCCGACTGGCCCGAGACGCTCGTCCCGCGAGTCCGCTGGAACGGCGCGCTGGTGCTCGACGTGAACCACGACGACCGCAGCGACCTGCTCTTCGTGGGCCCCGATCGGGCGCCCGTGCTGCTGGTGGCCCAGCCGCGCAACGGCAGTGAAGACCCGGCGACATGGTTCCACCGCCTTGAAACCAATGCGCCGCCGCTGTTGCAGGCCCAGGCGATCGATATCGACCTGGACGGTTGGACGGATGTTGTCGGGCTGTCCCCCGCGCAAGCCGGTGCTATTGCATCACGACGGTAAGAGGCTGGTGACCACGCTTGAAGGACTCGGTGCCGACTCGGATTGGCCCAAGGACCTAATCGGTCTGCTGACAGCCGATCTCGATTGTGATGGAAATCCCGACGTGCTGCTGTGGTCTGAGCAGGAAGGCTTGCAACTGCGCCGGAACCGTGGCAACGGCAACCACAGCCTCAAGATCGCGGTCTCCGGCCACCGGCGCCTCTCGAAACCGGGTAGTATCGAGCGCACCAACGCCGACGGCATCGGCACGCGCATCGTCGTGCAGGCCCCGAACCACTGGGCCGGCACCGAGTACGCCACGCTCGCCGCTGGCCTCGGGCAGTCGGCTCAGCCGGTGCTCTTCGGCCTCGGTAAGCACACCGAAGCGGAACTCATACGCCTCTACTGGCCCGACGGCTGCCAGCAGGCCGAGTTCGATCAAGCGGCTGAGCACTGCGGCGTGGTCCGCATCGAGGAGACCAACCGCAAGGACACTTCCTGCCCCATCCTCTTCACCTGGAACGGCGAACGCTTCACCTTCGTCACCGATTTCCTCGGCGCCGGCAGCATTGGCGAGTGCGAGCCGGACGGCGGCCATCGCTCGCCGCGGCCGGAAGAATCGGTCAAGATCGAGGCCAACCAGTTGGCACCACTGGATGGCCACTATGTCCTCAAGATCGCGGAGCCGATGAGCGAGATCACCTATCTGGATCGGCTGCAACTGGTGGTGTTGGATCATCCGGCGGGTGTCCGCGTTTATCCCGACGAGCGCTTCGAGGCCGGCGGCCCCGCGCCGACCCAGGACCTGCTCGCCTTCCGCGACGCACTGTTTCCCGTCAAGGCGACCGATCACCGCGGACACGATGTGACGGCGAAGCTCGCCAAATGGGATCGCGACACGGTGGACGATTTCGCCCGCCGTTCCTGGATCGGCTTCGCCGAGGAGCACGCCGTCACGCTGGACTTCGGCAATCGGCTGGCGAAATTCGGGCCGAAGGATCGACTTATTCTCTGCCTGGCCGGCTGGACCGATTATCCCTATCCGGAGTCGATCTGGGCGGCCCACCAGGCGGGCATCGAGATGCTGCCGCCGGTGCTGGAGCGACAGGCCGCCGACGGCCAATGGGAGAAGATCGCCGACGCCGGCTTCCCCGCCGGCCTGCCGCGCATGATGACTCTGGAAGTCACAGGGAAGCTGAGCGGACCGCGGTGCGTGCTGCGGCTGCGGACCAACCTGCACGTTTTCTGGGATCAGCTCTTTGTGGCGCCGCTCCTGGAAACGGTCCATGCGTCTCCCCTCGCCCCGGTACTCCGGGGAGAGGGGTCGGGGGTGAGGGGTTCTGGTCCGGGGAGATTCAGCCCCCTCACCCCCAACCCCTCTCCCCCGAGTACGGGGGAGAGGGGAGAATCTGTGGCGCGGGGCACGATCCTGGAGGTGAAGGATGCCGCCCTCTCAGCGCGGGGTCTTCTGAAGGAATATTCCCCCGACGGCCGGGAGCCGACGGTCTACGACTACGATCGTCTCGATGCGTTCCCGGTGGCACGCCTGTCGGGCCGGATCACCCGCTACGGCGATGTGACCGAGTTGCTGCGCGCCGCCGATGATAGCTTCGTCATTTTCGGCCCCGGCGACGAATTGAGCGTGCGTTTTGATGCCGGTCGCCTGCCGCCGCTGCCGGAAGGTTGGCAGCGCAGCTTTGTGTTGCGGACGTGGGGCTACTGCAAGGATGCGTCGCCATTCACGGCACACGGCGATACCGTCGGCCCGCTGCCGTTTCGGGCGATGAGCAACTATCCTTACCGGACCGACGAAAAACACCCCGATGCGGAGTACGATCGCCGGTGGAACACGCGGCAGGTGGGGCCGAGGCGCTGAGCCAGCGAGCCTCCCGCGTCAGCGGGGGGAGTTTGGCGTAAACTCCCCCCGCTGACGCGGGAGGCTCGCTCGCCACTCGCGTTCTGGTGTATCACTCCTTCTTCTTCCGCTTCAGGTCGAACGTCGCCTTTTCGCTGGCCTTGCCATCCTTGTAGAAGGTCCAGGTGGCCTTGATGTGATCGTCGCCCAGGAACTCGAGCGTCATGTCGTGCATGTGTGGGTCCTTGTCGGACTTCAGGTTGCCCGCGCCGGTGAACTTGAAGGCCAGCTCCTTAGACTCCTTGTTCTTCTCGGCCTTCATGCGCGGCTGGTTGCCGAGCATGCAGTAATGCGTGAGCAGCAGGTCGTCGCCGTCCTGGGTGTACAGGGTGACCATTCTCGTGGTCGCCGGCCGGGTCGATGGTTTCCATCACCGCGGTGCCGCCGCTGGTGACTTTGTAGACCACGGTCGCAGGGATTTCATGCTCGCCGTGCATGCCCTTGCCGGTCCAGGTGCCGGCCAGTTTCTTGAGCTGATCCAGCTGGGGCGTCTTGCTCTTCTCCTTGTCCTCGGCGCGGACGCTCAGCGTCAGTCCGACGAGGACGATGGCCATCGCCACCAGGCCCAGGTTTGCGATTCTCGTCATGCCCATTCTCCCTTCAATACGTGATCGGTTTCGAGGCGATCGGTTGTCAGGTTAGCGATTCACCGTGAGCATTCCATGAAGGCCCAGGAGTCCGTCACTCGATTTTCTCGACCTTCCCGCCTCCGAAAATGAGGCCGGCGCGGACCGTCGGTTCGGGGTCCTTCCCGTCTGCCTTCTTGTACCTCAGGACTGCCCCGCCGGCGATTTCCCGAAACCTCAGCGTTCCGCCGTAGGTCAGGGTCACCACCACGCGGGCCCCGCCAACCAGGTCGCCGCGGAAATTGACGTCCTTGGCCGTGATCGTCACCCGGGCGCTGCCGTCGATCTTCGACCCCTCGCGGCCCAGGTCGCGGGCGCTCGGTTCGGCGAACAGGACGCTGCCGCCCGGGGCATTGACCTCCAGAACGGCGGCCCCCTCGACCGCTCCGTTGAAGCGGACCGATCCTTCCGGCGCGTTCAGCTTCACCGTCGCCTGGTTGTTGATCTTGCCGGTGAAGATGATCTCCTTCGCTTCGAGTGCCGAGGCATCCAGGGTCGCCGCTCCCTCCACGAGGGGCACCTTCAACGTCTTGATCTTGCCGGTCAATTTGATGACCGCGTCGCCTTTGAGCACCTCGATTTCGTAGTCGCCGTCGGGGCGATCCAGCTTGCGCTCGTTGCCCGCTAGCACCTCCACGGGCAGCGGTGCCGGGTCGGGCCTCTTCACCACCGCGGGGGGCTTCGCCGGCTCGGTGGCGCGCTGCGTCGCTCGGGGCGGTTCCTTGGCGGTGATTTGGGACCGGGCTTCCGCCAGCGTGCCACTAGCCCGAGTCGGCTCGGTCTGTGGCGGGGCGGGGCGTGCGGACGGCGGGGGATCGGCGGGACGCAGGAGGAGCAGCAAGCCCGCGGCGATCCCCAGGGCCGCCACCAGGCAGCCGGCCAGCAGCCATTTCGGATCCATTTCGTTACCCGCCTGTTACACAGGATTTCAACCGTTTCTGGTATTCTCGTCGTCAATGAGAATACAGCGTGGGCCCGAGGCGAAGGGTCACGCCTAACCAGCAACATACTCAGGTGGACGAGTGCTGCCAGACCCGATCTGGTCCGAAGGAGGAAACCCCATGCGACGTAGTTTGCCTGTCCTGGCCGTTTTGGCCGCGCTGCTGGCCGTCAGCGGCCTGGCGCGGCGCTCACGGCCTGTTGATCCCCGCGGAAAAGACCGTGCCGCCCCTGGCCATGCTCAACCACAAGGTAAGCATCAGCATCGAAGACCAGGTCGCTCTGACGAAGGTCGAGCAAACCTTCCGCAACCACACCGACCGCAACCTCGAAGCCACCTACGTCTTTCCGGTGCCCAAGGGGGCCTCGGTCGACAAGTTCAGCATGGTGATGGCCGTCAACGGCAAGGAGGTCAAGGGCGAGCTGGTCGAGGCCGACCGGGCCCGGAAGATTTACACCAGCATCGTCCGCCGCACCCAGGACCCCGGCCTGCTCGAATACATCGGCAGCGACCTGTTGCAGATGAAGGTCTTCCCAATTGCACCGCACAGCGATCAGAAAGTTTCCATCAGCTACTCCTCGATCAGCGGCCGGACCGGCGACTTGGTGGAGTATGTCTATCCCCTCAAGACCGACGGAAAGGCGACGGCCACGCTGGAGGCGTTCAGCATCGAGGCGACGATCAAGTCGCAACACGCGGTCCAGAACGTCTACAGCCCGACGCACGCCATTTCCCTGAAAAGGCAGAACGACAAGCAGGTGACCGTCGTCTTCGAGCGCAACCAGGGGCTGCTCGACAAGGACTTCCAGCTCTTCTACCAGCTCGGCGACAAGGACGTGGGCTTGACGGCCCTCACGCACCGGCCGATCAGCGCCGAGCCGGGCTACTTCATGGTGATGATGACGCCCAAGGTGGAGCTGAAGAGCGATTTCCACGTGCCACGCGACATGGTGCTGGTGCTGGACACCTCGGGCAGCATGCGCGAGAACGGCAAGCTGGACCAAGCGAAAAAGGCCCTGAAGTATTGCCTGAACAGCCTGGAGAAGAGCGACCGCTTTGCAGTCATCAACTTCGCCAGCACCGTTAACCGCTACCGCGACGGCCTGCTCGACGCCAACTCGGAGCAAGTGGCCCAGGGGCGCAAGTGGGTCGATCAGCTCGAAGCCACCGGCGGCACCGCCATCAACGACGCCCTGGCGGCGGCTCTGGACCTGCGCTCGAAGGAGGAAGGACGCACCTTCACGGTCGTCTTCTTCACCGACGGCCTGCCTACCGTCGGCGAGACGAACGTCGACAAAATCCTCAAGAACACCTTCGCCCGCAATACGACCAGCACGCGCATCTTCACCTTTGGCGTGGGCGACGACGTCAATGCCTCGTTCCTGGACCAGCTGGCCGAGGGGACGCGGGCGGTCAGTACCTACGTGCGGCCCAAGGAGGACATCGAGGTCAAGGTCAGCGCGCTCTACAGCAAGATCAGCCATCCGGTGCTGGCCAACCTGAAACTGGCGCCAACCAACGACATCACGCTCAGCGAGGTCTATCCGGCCCAGCTGCCCGACCTGTTCCACGGGCAGCAACTCATCGTCTTCGGCCGCTACGCCGGTAAGGGGGCCTCGGCCCTGAAGCTCACCGGCACGGTCGGCAAGGAAACGAAGGAGTTCGCCTACGATTTCACCTTCCCGGACAAGACGAACGACGAGCACGGCTTCGTCGAGGAAATCTGGGCCCGGCGGAAGGTCGGCTTCCTGCTCGATCAAATCCGGGCCAACGGCGAGAAGAAGGAGTTGGTCAGCGAGGTGGTGGCGCTAGCCAAGCGGTACGGGATCACCACCCCGTACACCAGCTGGCTGATCGTGCCGGATGGGGCCGCCCCGGTCGTGACGCACGGCAGGAAGCCGCTGCCGGGCGTACCGTCCACAAGTCCGTCCAGCGGGTCCGGCGGGTTCAACGGCGGGTCGTCGGGAGTGACGGCGGCCGGGCTCGAATCGAAGGATGGCAAGGAGAAGCCCAAGTCGGTGGCCGAATATGCCCAGAGCGTCAATGGAGCGCCGGGCGGACAGACGGCTGGCCGCTTCTCCTTCGAGGGCGGCAAGTATCGGGACGTGGGCAAGGGAGCTGACAAGGACGATCCGCGAATGAAGCTCCTCGAAGCCGCCGGCGACAAGCTCCAGGCCTACGACGATGCCCGCAAGGCCCTGGCCCGCCGCGACCGCGAAGCCGTGCAATCCGGCAAGCTCGGTGTCGATCTGGCGGAGCACATGAACAACCTGCGAAACCAGTCGCAGGTCGAGTTCACCGCCCTGCGCCAGGTGTATGGCCGCAATTGCCTCGAAGTCGGCGGCGTCTGGATCGACGAGGCGTTCACGCCGAAGACGGAGTACATCACCGTCAAGGCACAGAGCGACGCCTACTTCCGCATCCTGGAGCTGCAACCGAAGGTCAAGGAAGTGTTCCGCCTCGGCAATTACCTGGTCTGGCTGACGCCCAGCGGCAAGGCGCTGATCGTCGACGGCGGCCAGGGGAAGGAAAAGTTGAGCGACGACGACATTAAGGCGATGTTCGTCGCGAAGAAGTGACGGTGCCGCCGCTTGCGGCTTCGCATCAGTGCGAAGCCGCAAGCGGCAATCCGTCGCGCCCGCCACTCGTCTACATACTGAGATGACCCCGGACACGACAGGAAAAGGAAAACCCATGCGACGTTACCTCCCTGCATTCGCACTGCTGCTGGCGGTGCCGCTCGTCTGGTGCGGGTCGGCCCGCGCTCACGGCCTGTTGATCCCCGCCGAAAAGACCGTGCCGCCCCTGGCCATGCTCAACCACAAAGTGAGCATCACGATCGAGGACCAGGTCGCCCTCACCAAGGTGGAACAGACCTTCCGCAACCACACCAACCGCAACCTCGAAGCCACCTACGTCTTCCCCGTCCCCAAGGGGGCCTCCGTCAACAAGTTCACCATGACGGTCAACGGCCATGACGTGAAAGGCGAACTGGTCGAGGCCGACAAGGCCCGGCAGATTTACACCAGCATTGTCCGCCGCACCCAGGACCCCGGCCTGCTGGAATACATCGGCAGCGACCTGTTGCAGATGAAGGTCTTTCCCATCGCCCCGCACAGCGACCAGAAGGTGACGCTCAACTACACCTCGGTCAGCGGCCGCACCGGCGACCTGGTCGAATATGTCTATCCTCTCAAGACCGACGGCAAGGCGACGGCCACGCTGGAAACCTTCAGCATCGAGGCGACGATCAAGTCGCAGCATGCGGTGCAGAACGTCTACAGCCCCACGCACGCCATTTCGCTGAAGCGGCAGACCGACAAGCAAGTCACGGTGGTCTTCGAACGCAGCCAGGGCCTGCTCGACAAGGATTTCCAGCTCTTCTACCAGCTTGGCGACAAGGACGTGGGCCTCACCGCACTGACGCATCGGCCGGTGGCCTCCGATCCGGGCTACTTCATGGCCCTGATCACGCCCAAGGTGGAAATCAGGAAGGAATACCAGGTGCCGCGCGACGTGGTGCTGGTGCTGGATACCTCGGGCAGCATGCGCGAGAACGGCAAGCTGGACCAGGCGAAGAAGGCGCTCAATTACTGTCTGAATAGTCTCGACAAGAACGACCGCTTTGCCCTGATTAACTTTGCCACCACCGTGAACCGCTACAAGGACGGCCTGGTGGAAGCCGACGCCGACCGCGTCGGGCAGGCCAGGAAGTGGGTTGACAACCTGGAAGCCACGGGCGGCACCGCCATCTACGATGCCCTGGAATCGGCCCTGGCGTTGCGTCCGGCCGATGAGGGACGCACCTTCCTGATCGTCTTCTTCACCGACGGCGAACCGACCATCGGCGAGACCAACCCCGACAATATCCTCAAGAACACCTTCGCCAAGAACTCGGCTAACACGCGCATCTTCACCTTCGGCGTCGGCGACGACGTCAACGCCGTGCTGCTCGACCGCCTGGCCGAGGGAACGCGGGCGGTGAGCACTTTCGTGCGGCCGCAGGAGGACATCGAGGTCAAGGTCAGCGCCCTCTACAGCAAGATCAGCCATCCCGTGCTGGCCAACCTGAAGCTGGCCGCCACCGGCGACGTGTCGCTGGACGAAGTCTATCCGATCCAGCTGCCTGACCTGTTCCACGGCCAGCAACTGGTGGTCCTGGGCCGCTTCAAGGGGCAGGGAGCCTCGGCCCTCAAGTTGACCGGCACCGTCGGCAAGGAAACCAAGGAGTTCGCCTACGATCTGCGCTTCCCCGACAAGACCAACGATGAACGCGGTTTTGTCGAGGAAATCTGGGCGCGGCGCAAGGTCGGCTTCCTGCTCGACCAGATCCGGGCCAACGGCGAGAAAAAGGAGCTGAAAGATGAGGTGATCGTGCTAGCGAAAAAGTACGGCATCACCACGCCGTACACCAGCTGGCTGATCGTGCCGGACGGCCCGATCCCCGTCGCCCGCGGTGGTCTGCCGGGCCGCGGCTTCGGCGGCGGCCTGGGCGGCAGCTTCGGCGGCGGTGGCTTCGGCGGTGGTGGAGCCCCGGGCCTGGCGCCGGCCGCACCGGGCGGTGCCGCGAAACCGGTCACCACCTTCGCCAAGGAAGTGCAAAACAAGCCGGCTGACGCCGCTGCCAACCGCGAGCGCCTGGAAGCCGAGCAGCTCGACCGCCTGGCCCGCGATGCCAAGGGGGACAAGGATGTCAAGCGCATGCTCGACGAGGCCAGGGCCAAGAAGGCCACCCTCGACAGCACCAAGCAGGCCTTCGAGCTGGGCGAGAAGGACAAATTCCAGGCCGGCAAAAGCGGCGTCGATCTGGCCATCTATAGCTGCAACCTCCGCAATCAGACCCGCCTGGAGCAAACGGCGCAGCGCAACGCCTATGGCCGTAACTGCATGGAGATCGGCGGCGTCTGGATCGACGAGAAGTTTGACGCCAAGACTCCAACGCTGGTGGTCAAGGCCCAGAGCGACGCCTACTTCCGCATCCTCGAATTGCAACCGAAGATGAAGGACGTCTACCGCCTCGGCAACCATCTTGTCTGGATGGCGCCGAACGGCACCGCCCTGGTGGTCGATACCAGTGAGGGGAAGGACAAGCTGGACGATATGGAGATTCAGAAGCTGTTTGTCGCGAAGAAATGACCCGGCGAGCGGCGCGGCGTCAGCCCGCCGGTGACAGCCTTGAAGACACGACCCCGCGCCGCTTCGCCCAGCGGCGCGGGGTTTGCTATTTGTCCCATTACATCTCCACAATAAGTCTTGACCAAAAATCTGGTCTTCTGTAGGTTAGAGTAATCATGGCATGGACCGTCACTTTGAAAGAGTCGGTCGTGGAGGACCTCCGTTGGTTTGGGCGGAAGGATGCGAGGTTGCACTGGCGTGCGGCCGAGGAACCCCTCAGCGCGGATCCCTTGGCCGAGACCAGGAACATCAAGACCCTGCGGCCCTACGCGGTCGCGCAACCTGAGCTCCGCTTGTTTGGCAAGTCTCGCGTGCTCTTCAATCTCGATCTGAAAACGGAGGTAGTGACGCTCGTCCTTGTCGGCGAGAAACGCGGAAACACGCTCATCGTTCAGGGAGAGGAGTTCACGGCACACCATGAAGATCGTTCCGCTGAGTGAAGCCAAAACCAACCTGAGCCGGTATGCGCGCCTGTGCCGCGGCGAGACAGTGATCGTTACCGTCAAAGGGTTGCCGGCGTTTCAGTTGGTGCCCCTGGACGGGGATGACGATCTCATCGACCAGCTCCTGAAGCATAATCCGAGTTTTCAGAAGCTCCTTGAGGAGCGCCGGGCGGAGCGAACGCTAAGCGCCAAGGACGCGGCGCGCCGGCTGCGCTCAGCGCGTGGCGCTCCTGGTTCATTCGGCAGCGGCCAACGGCGCTTCACTTCGCGCCAGTTCGCCCCGCGGCGCGGGGTTGTCGTTCACCTCGGACAGTCTACATTTCCTCTGCTTGCCCAGTTGGTCAAGTCCACACAACCCGTGCGGAACTCGCGAAATGGCCAGCACCACGCCGCCAGCGTTCCTCTGGAAAGCGATTGCCCGCGGCCGCAAGGGACCAGGTCCGCGTAGCAGGCATTGTCTCGCATACAACCGCAGTGCGCACGCGACCATTCTCGTCGGCGGTGTGCTCGGAGGACGGGACGGCGGCCTCCAGAAGGACACCTGGGAGCTATTTGATGGGGAATGGTCACCAATCGACACCCGAAAGCATGCGCTGGGCCGGCACCGCGCGGCCATGGTCTACGACGAGCGCCGAGGTAAATGCGTCCTGTTTGGCGGGGAAGGCGGGGAGGGGGATAAGTTCAGCGCACACGGCGACACCTGGACCTACGCGAAGGAGCGCTGGGAGCGACGCTTGACGGGCTCAGAACCGGGCCCCAGACCGCGCTGCGGTCATGCGATGGCCTATGACGAGGAGGCCGAGGTGGTCGTGCTCTTCGGCGGAACGACCGGCAATCCCCTGAAGCCGCAGCCGCTGGGAGATACCTGGCTATTCGATGGCGCGGCCTGGCACCCGGTTCCTGGCCCCGCGCCGCCGGCACGACGATACGCCGCCTTCGCCTATGACCCGGGGCTGAAAGGGTGTGTCTTGCACGGGGGCTCGGAAGACGACGCCGGCACGCGCGGTTTCGGCGACACCTGGCTGTTCCGCGATGGAATCTGGAGCCGACTCCCCAAAGCCTTCGACACCGGCGCTCGCGATGACCACGGGCTGGCCTACCACTGGGCGGCAAAAAGGCTTGTGATGTTCGGCGGCCACGGGAGTGAGCACCAGGTGCTGACACGTGAGGCCAATGGTTGGCGGGAGATCGAAGGCCTGCAATTGCCACCGCGACATCAATGCTCACCCCTGTGCTGGGACGAGGACCTGGAGGGCCTCGTCTGTCACGGCGGCGAACTGCATTCCGGAGGACCACAATTCGACACCACCTGGGTCCTCAAGCTATCCTCGTCACCAAAACGTCGCGACATGGTGGGCGGATGGGATGAAGCTGAGGCTTATCCCGAGGTCGAGGCGGCTGACGCCGCGCCACCCGCGGCGGCTGACCGGGCTGATCGGATCGCCAGCAAGGGTCCGTACACGGGCGGTCCCATCACCTGCCATCGCTGCGGCGTCTCGTTCCAGCCCGGTGAGGGATGCGGCGGAGAATTCGCGAGTTGCCCCAAGTGCGGCTCCTACACGTCGCTGCCCGGTTCCCAGCCGGCGCCCACTCTCGACTGTGCCGAGCCATTCAAGAGCTGTCCCCACTGCGGCAAGGAGTTGCCAGCGAAGGCCATGCTGTGCGTCCGCTGCGGGTACAACTACAAGGCGGGCCAGGTCGTCAAGGCGCCGCAGCTTCAAGCCATTCTCGCGCCGCTGGGACGGCAATATCCCGCTGCGGCTGGCGATCGCCGGCACCCTGTTGTTGCTGTGCGCGCCGGTGCCCATCTTGGTGGATCACGTGGCTGCCGTGGTCGCCGTGTGCCTATGGCCGATTGTGCTGCTCCTGTCGGCGGGCACGTTCCGCACCCTGAGCCTTCGGCGCGACCGACAGGGCAGGTGCTACCTAAGCACAAGGCCCTGGGTCTGCTTCGTGCCGTTGATGAGCTGTACGCGCCTGCTGGATCGGGGCCTTATGCGGCTCGAGCCAGACATGGAGGGAGGCGGCCTGGCGGCCTGGATCCAGCTACTCCTCGGTGACAGAATACGTGTGCGCGTCTTCCTGTTCCCCGGCGTGGCTTTCCTATACCTGTATGCGATGCTAGCGGTCGGCACTCACGTCTTGGTCCTTGCCGACGACCGCGGCAGCCATGTGGAGCGACTGATCCTCTATCGTTGCCGCAGCGAGAGCAAGCTGCGCCAGATCGCCGCTACCATCCGCGAAGTGGCTGGGTTGGAATATACCCGCTAATAGCTTCACGCGTTCGCTGGTCGGTTGAGCGGCCATCGCCCGCTTTTTGGCGAAATCGTAACCCACAAGCTGTTCGTCGCGAAGAAGTAAGCCTCGGAGCCCACAGTGAGCGACGCGTTTGGATCCGACCCCGTCGCTGACGCTCCGGGCTCAGAGGGGCAAACACAACCCCGCGCCGCTTCGCCCAGCAGCGCGGGGTTAGCGTTTCGGCGCGTCATCGTCGGCCGCCGAAGAAACCGATCCTGACGCCGACACGTTTTCGCCCCCCGCCCGGTCCTTTCATTTCCTCGTCCCCTTGTCGGTATTCGGCTTGCGCTTGTCATACCGGATGTAGCGGTACTTAGATTGCTTGTAGACCTCGTCCACCAGCTGGAACAGCCTCTCGTCGTACTTCTGAAGTTTCTCCCGCGTGTTGGCGCCGAACTGCGGCGCATGCAATCGAAGTACGCCTGCACGCCCTCGGCCCAGTATTCGCTCGGGTTCGTGGCGACGTATGTCCCCTTCCACAGGCCCTTATCCATGGCGGCCTGGTAAGCGTCCCTCAGCCGGCGGCCGAAGGTCGGATCGACCTCGCGGAGGCCCTGCTGATGGACGGCATGGTTGAATTCGTGGATCAAGATGTTTTCTTGGTTGTAGCGGTCGCCCCGGAGGTTCAGCAGGTTCTCCTCGCCGCAGGACGACAGCTTGCCGCCCAGGCCGCGGGCGCGCTTGTCCCAATCGGTCTTGGGATCGTCCTTCATGTGCCGCTGCTCGGGGACGTCGGTCGTCATCTCGGTCGGGGCCATCACCATGAACCGGCAGCCTCGCTTGATCATCGCCTTGAGGATATCGTCGCGGTCGCCCAGCAGCCGGTCGATCAGGTAGCGGGCTTCAAGCAGGGCCTCGTCGGAGACCTTGGCCGAGGAGAGGATCGAGAAACCCTTATAATCGAGGTGCTTCTTGTAGAATGTAGTATCCAGCTTGAACTTCTTGACGATCGCCTCGGGAACCTCGGTGACCGTAGGATCGTCCTTGGCCGGCGCGGGGGTTCTGCTGGCCGCACGGGGATCGCCGGTGGGAGGCGGGGCGAGATCCTGCTTCGCCGGCGGGCCGAGCAACTCGCTGAGGATGGGCTTCAGGGCGTCCGCCCAGACCTGGTAGCCCTTGGCCGACAGGTGCAGGCGGTCGGGCGACATCCCCTCCAGAAGCTTTCCGTCCTTATCGGCCAGCTTGTCGTTGATGTTCACATAGCGAACTTTCTTGCCGTCGGCGAGCCGCGACCCGCTCGTTCACCCTGGTGATGGTCGTCATGGCGGCGGGGTTGTCGTTGCGGGGGGTGATACCCATGAGGATGATAACCGCGTCGGGGGCTTTCAGCCGGCACACGTCGAGGACGGCCTTGAGCCCCGTGGCGATGTCGGCGACCTTGGCCTCGTCGCCGCCGGCGGGCGCGGTGGTCCCGATGTTGTTGGTGCCGGCCATGACGACGATGACCTTCGGGTTCACCTTGTCCAGCTCGCAGTTGTGGAGCCGCCAGAGGATGTTCTGGATGGTGTCCCCGCCCCAACCGAAGTTGGCGGCGTTCCAGCCGTGAAAGTTCTTCTTCCAGTTGTCCAGAAAGTCGGGATAGTCGGTGGCGCACCCAGCGGCGGGTGATCGAGTCTCCCACGAAGTACACGTCGATCCGCCCCTTTTTCGCCTTCTCCAGGAGCTGCTCATGCGCGGTGCGGGAGTTCCGATCGGCGCGGGGCATCGGGCGCATGGAGTCCGCGGCCGCGGGGGAGGGGCCCGCCGCTTGCGGCGACTGAGGATGTCTTTCTGCCGCCGGGCTTGGCTCCAGTCCGAGACCGATCAGGACATAGCCCAGCACCGCGGCCCTGGCGAGGAATTGTCGGCTCATCGCAGCACCTCAGGGATTCATCTTCGTGGGGATACAAAAGAGACTTCGCGACCGGCTCAGGATTTGGGCCGGACCCTTTGCCCCTTATCATAGAAATGCGCTCGGCTGCGTCGGGTAGCGTGACGAGCAAAAGCTGGACCCGCACGAAGGGGAGTGTACCTCCTGGTCCCCCGGCAAGGTGCCGACCAGCTCGATGGGATTGTGACAATGCGGACAGACGATGTGCATCGGAGTGGTCTCCGGGCGACAGGAAGGCGGGACGTTCCGGCATTGTCCGCCATCAAGTCGGCCGGGTCAACCTTGCCACCCCTCCAACGGGAAGTGACACACCGCTACTCCGCGGCTCGCGGAGTGATTCCGCCATCATGGAGGGGATTTCGTCAAGAAATCGTTCTTTTCTCCCCTCGGGCCAGCGCGCCCAGAGGTCGGCGAGCCCGGGATTCTCTTCCGGGTAGTAGGTGTCGGCTTCTTCCCCCCGCTGCAGGTGGTTCGCCATGTGGTCTGCCGTGGCAACCAGGGTTGCCAGCCGGGTCGAGTGCTCGCTCAGGCTGGGCTCGTGATGGAACCTCATCGCCTGGATCAGAACTTCAGGCAGCTTGCTTTGCTCCCCAAACCAGCCGCCCAGCGCGCAGTGGTCGATGCCGATGGCCGCCCGTTCCCGCTCAAGCAGCCCCGGTTCCTCGTGGAAATCCATCGCGTCGGTCCGGGTGAAACAGTCCGGGTCCGCCAGCAGCAGCAGAACGCGACCCATGTCGTGCAGTAGCCCGGCCGAAAACTCCTCACCGGCAAACATCAGGCGATAGGAGCGGTTGATCTGGCGACACAGGCAACCGGTGACGTACCCGTGATGCCAGAGGCCCTCGCACTGCAACCTCTCCTCGCCGGTCATGTTCCAGATCAGGCTTTTCATGCAGATGGCAATGATCAGGTTCTTGCAGGGGAACATCCCGAGGCGCACCACAGCCTGGGGAAGTTTCACTGCCGGGTGCGCGCCGGAATAGATCGCGCTATTCGCGATGCGAAGCAGGTCGGTGGCGATGGCGGCATCGCCCTCAATGAGCCGAGCGAAATGGGCCGCATCGGTGCGCGGGTCATTGGCCAGGGCCATCGCCCGCGTGGCGACGTCCGGCATGGTCGGCATATTCCCCACGAGCCGGAGAACGTTTAGCTCCAGCCGTGCCGCCAGTTCGCGCGTCCCCTCTACCGCCGGCCGAGTGTTCGACCGAAACAGGTCGCGCAGCTTGTCGGCGAAGCGTTTGAGTATCACCCCGTTACCCTCGGCTCCTTGTGACATCGGCAGGGAAACCGCTCTCTCCTGGATCGCCGGGAGAGAAGATGCCGCCGATCGATCGTCGATCGCTGGAAGCTCGACCGTGCG
This sequence comes from uncultured Planctomycetota bacterium, assembly GCA_963827935.1. GTDB lineage: Bacteria > Planctomycetota > Planctomycetia > Gemmatales > Gemmataceae > DATFNV01. The sequence continues at coordinate 967,165 of CAWHCN010000017.1, forward strand.
GGCGTCACCTGAAGCATACGTTCCTCGCGCGCCTTGTGACGGCTGGGCGCCGCGTTGGTGCCCGGGAGGAGCTGTTTCAGGCACGCCACCGACTGGGCCTTCGCCCTTCCAGCCAGCGTTCGCGGCCGACATCGGGCCGTTCTGCGCGCCCGCGTCCTGGCTCCCGGTCAGCCGAAGGTGACGTGGGCTGAAGGCGGGGTGGTGCGGATTATCGGGTCGGCAACCCAAGAGCGCTGGCGGTGGTCGCAGTCGCGTGCCGCCTGGGAAGAGGGGGGCTGACCGCTCGATCAGGTCTTCCAGGCCATTCACGCTGCATCGGGGTAGTGAGGTGGGGCGCCGACCTCAGAAGTGAAAAGGGACATTTAGCAGGCTTAATCTACGATGTCCCCTTTTCCTGGTCCGGTCCCCGGCCGCGATCGACGATTTCGATGGTCTTTTTCATGCCTGGTTCCCAGTGAAAAAAGCCAGATTGACTTGTTGCTCGACTGGCGTCAGAACGGGCTTGTTTCACCGTATCACATGGACGCATGGCCAACAAGGCGCCGGCGCACACGGATGCCGGTTTTTCCTTTGTGTTCTTGATGTCCTTTGTGGTTACTTTTTCGTCTTCGCCAGCCTCCTACTGTTTCATGCTTCCTCGCGCAGCAGAGCGCGAAAGCCGGCCTGAACGAAATGCTGATCCGCCGTCAGTGCCTCCTTCAGCCGGCGCTGTTTCATGACCACAAACGATAGGCAATCCACCAGCGACCAGTGCTTGTCGGGCCGCCGGGCGAACAGATCAAAACCGGCCTGAAAGAGTTGCTTCGAGGCAGGGACGATTTCTACCGCCGGATCGGACTCCAGATCGCGCACGAGGTTCACAAACGCCGGTCGATCCTCCGGCGCAACAGAAGCCCGCCGGTCTCAACGACGATATATTCGGTGGTGACGATTCCCGCGATCAAAGTCGCGCTCAACTCCACCGCTCGGGAATGAAAACTGTCGTTCGGCCCACTGAAAGCCACGAAATACGAAGTGTCTGCGAAGATCGGTTTCATTGCTGTTTCGGAGTGCCGTAGAGATAATGGTCGTGGTTGACCGACGCGTCCGGCGGCAAACCGGTGGCTTTGCCGACGACATTCGCCAAGCGATCGGCCAATGTTCGAGGACGCGCCTTTGGCTTCCTCGCCTTGGCCGCCGGTTTGCGTTTCTTTGCCGGCCGGACCTCGACCTCCGTCCCATCGGGCAGCGCGTTGGGATCTTCCAGTATCACCTTGCCGTTCTTTATTTTGCCGCGCGCTGTCATGGCCAGCCTCCGAGAACTTGGTTCGTCCCGTATTCTAGTCGATTTTGCTGCTTTCGAGCAACGCGAACATCTCCCTCAACACCGCGACTGGCGATTACTTCTTCGGCCCCTTCTCGTCCGCTTGGCGGGCAGGTAACGAGGACGATTCCACCGCGCTTGTGCTACTTCTTCTCCCGCGTCTTTGCGATTAGCGCCTTGACGTCTTGCCACGGCTTTCGGGTTGGCGTCCACAATTTGGTCAGTATGTGGGCGGTAACTGGCCTCGCTGTCGTTGTGCGTGCCACGATTCTTCGATCCCTGCCGGACGTGTGTTTCCCCCTGGAGGTTTCAAGGAACGAAGATTGGGCAAATCGTTGGGAAAGCCCATAATCCTCTCCAACAAATCCGGTGCGAACCGCCGAGCCAGGGTTATTATACTGTTCCACAGCAGGCGATATTCCGTTGCAGGACGTTCGTCCAATCCGAGGATGCGGATGAGCCGGCGAGCCTCTCGTGTGTGACCGCGGATCGTTCCATCCTCGTCCACCGTGACCGTATCCGCTGTTAGCACCTGGCAAGGATCCGGCAAAGTCCGGGCGCCTTTCAGGACGTTGCAGGAGGGGCAAACCCAAAGGAGATTGTCGTAGTGCAATTCCAAGTCCGGCCGGTGGGCGACGGGCAGAAAATGATCGATCTGCCATTCCCCCGCCACGCGCCCCCACTGTTCACGGCGAAGGCAGTACACGCAACGAAACGTGAACTCATCCCGCAACCAGGGCTGATAGCGAAGGTAAGCGGCGTAGCCTTGCGGCCCGTGCCGGCGAACGTGCGGCGTGGGTGGATAGACGAAGGGCGTCATGGGTCAGCACTGTTCTGAGCATTGGCCGCTTTCTTGAGCAGTTCTTGATGAAGCTTGCGAGCGGCTTGAATCGGCCAGGGTGCCACCTTGTTCTGGTAGCGCAACATCTCGTCCTGGAGTTGTCGCAGTTCGACAGCCTCGGCGAGCGTAATGACACCGTCGATCTCGCGGTCGATCAGATCACACCGCCGCGCGTTTTTCTGCTCGGTCCACTCTTCGGAGGTAGCGTGGCCGGTCACCGACCTCGGCGGAGGAACGACACAGGCAACCGCCTCGCCGTTCAATTCCAGGACGGACCCAGCGCGATCGACCGTCAACGCCAGAATGAAGCGCTTGACCGCTTCGTGTTGAGCATCGAGCTTCACGTGGTTCATGCTGGGCCCCAATCAGCGCACGAGGGTAAGGTATCGCTGTCATTCTATTCCATCGGACCCGTCCACGCGTGCGACAACGGCATTGCCACCGCTACTTCTTCTCCCGCGTCTTCGCCAGCAGGGTGTCCACATCCTTCCACAGCTTCTGCGAGGTGTCACGTTCGTCTGGCGGCAGCTTCTCCAGTGCCTTCGGATCACGCACGCCGGTGTCACGCTGCCAATTGAGCCGCTCGACTCAGCGCGGCGAGTTCAGCAGGGCCGCGGCTTCTTGGCGTAGTTTCTGATCGCGGAGGCGTTCCTGCCAGTTGGGTATCGCGTCCTTGTCCTCTTGGCGTTTCTTCATCTGGGCGTCGGCCACTTCGCGGCCCTCTCCATACCTACCACCAGTTCGGCGAACGCCATCTTGAGATTCTCTTTCTGGTCGCGCAACGCCATAATCCGCTGCTGAGCCAAATCGAGAGATTGACGCTTTTTCTCCAACACCTGTTCGCTTGTCTTGAGTTCGGTCTTGCGTTGCTCGTAGTCGTGTACTTTTTTCGTCAACATCTGAGTCAGTTCCGATCGCGTGTACTTCCTTCCGCTGAACGAAGGAACCATCTCATCCTTGTTATCAAGTGCCTTGACCATCGCACCAATGGCCGCTCGCTCTTCGTTCTGTTCTTTTTCCGTGCGTGCCAAGCTTTCTCTGAGACGTTCCATTTCCACCATCTGCGCGGCAATATTGCCCACTTTCTCCTTCAAGTCCTTGTCAATCTTCTCCCTCTCGGCCAGGAGTAGCTTCAAAGCCCGTGCATCATGCGACAGAAGTGCTTTTAGGTTCGCCTGCGATTCCTGAACATCATTTTTCTGCTGCTCCACCAGTTCGTTCTGTTTCTTCAATTCTTCCAGACGCTGGCCCGCCAGGAGATTCGCGTTCCTCTCTCCATCCAAGGCAATATTGATCCGCCAGAACGCAATCGCGACACCGAGTACGGTTGCCAGCAGCATGCTCGCCGCCGTCAGCAAACCTGCCTTGTGCCGCCGCACGAACTTGCGCAGCCGATACGTTGCCGACGGCGGCCCGGCTTGCACTGGCTCGTCCGCCAGGAAGCGCTGCAACTCCTGGCCGAGTTGGTTCGCCGTCTCGTAGCGCCGCGCGTTTTCCTTCTCCAGGCACTTCATCACGATCCAATCGAGATCGCCCTGCACCAGCCGCGTCAGCTTGTGCGGCTCCAGATGGCGTTTGGCCGCAATCGCAGGCAACTCGCCCGAGCTCGACAGTTTCTTGCTCGGTTTGGTCGGCTCGTCCTCGCGGATCACCCGTCGCATTTCCTCCTCGCCGATCTTCAGCAGTTCCTCGTGCGTGAACGGCGGCGCTCCCGTCAATAGCTCGTAAAGCAAGACGCCGAGCGAGTAGACGTCGGAGCGCGTATCCACGTCGAAGGATCGGCCGGCGGCCTGCTCGGGGGCGGAGTATTCCAGGGTGCCGATGCGCGTCTCCGCGGCAGTGGGCAACTGCGTAATGTCGGTCAGCTTTGGACCGAGCGCTTTTGGCGAGGCCGAAGTCGATGACCTTGGGGACCGGCTGGCCATCGACGACTGCGACAAGCACATTGCTCGGCTTGATGTCGCGGTGAATGATGCCTTTTTGATGGGCGTGCTGGACGGCGTTGCAAACGGGGATGAACAAGTTGAGCCGCTCTTGCGGCGTGAGCTTTTTCTCATCGCAATACTGCGTGATCGGCACGCCCTTGACGTACTCCATGACGAAGAAGGGCCGACCTTGGGCGGTCATGCCGGCGTCGTGTACCTTGGCGATGTTGGGGTGGTCCATGACGGCCAGGGCTTGCCGTTCGGCGTCGAAGTGCGCCAGGACGTCGCGGCTGTCCATGCCGGGCTTGATCAGCTTGACGGCGACCGTGCGCTTGACCGGCTGCTTCTGCTCGGCGAGATAGACGACACCCATGCCGCCGTGGCCGACCTCGGCGGTCAGCGTGTACTTGTCGGCCAGGGTCGCGCCGATGGCTTCGTGGGAGTTGAGCTGCTTCAGATGGTCGACGATCGGTTCGAGATCGCCGTCGAAATCGGGATCGGGCGCACCGGCCGGCCATTGCGCTGGAGCAGCGGCTGCAAGTCCACGAAATCGGCGAAATCGGCGTCCGCCGGCATGGCGGCGTGGCCGACCAGGATTGGCACGACGCTCGTTCCGGCTTCGAGCGCGAGCCGCACTTCCGCGCGGACGTGATCGACGGCGGCGCCCTTGCGTTCCTGCAAGATTTCCAGCCATTTTGGGCCGATGATGACCAGCACGACGGCCGCCGAGGCCACCTGCGCCCGCAACCGCTCCGGGAACTGGTCGCCCAGCGGAATGCTCTCGTGATCGTAGAAGATGTCCCAGCGCGGCAGGCGTCGCTTCAGCCGTTCGTGGATGAGCTTGACCGTATCCGGACTATCGCTGCGGCGGTAGGAAATGAACAGGGACGGCATGGGGCGTACTCCATCGGCTGGATGGCGGTTCCTGCGCCACTGGTCCGCAACGGTGTCCCTATTGTTCGGCTGCGTCATAAGCAGTGTCAAGGGGAAAGCAGCCTGCTTCGCGCCGGGGCAGGGGGCCGTCCTTGAGGGCCATCTGAGGTAGCTTCGCCTAGTGGCCGTCAGTGAGGCCGCCTTTCTTGAGCAGCTGGTCGAGAAGCTTCCGGGTGCGCGGATCGTCGGCCGGGGCGCTGGTTATGTGGTCGGCGACGGCCAGGGTGGCCAGGGACATGGCAGGCCCTCCCAGAACGTCCTTCAGTTGCCAGGCGGCGTGGACGGCCTGGCCCTCATCCATCCAGCGGTGGATGTCGTCGTAGCCGGCGACGACGGGCCAGGGGAAGGTCTCCACCGCGGCGGCGGCGTAGTCGCGCTCGGAACGCGGGGGGAACGGGGCAGGGGAGGGGGCTGCCATCGGGGGGCGGTCCTCGGTCGAAGGGGCGCCGAACGGGTCGCCCTCATCCTACCGCGCCGGAAACCAGCATTCATCAGTAATGAATGGGCCGGTCGTGTCGGCTCTCGGCACCTGCCTCATCTTGCATCAGGTGCTCCATCTTGCAGCAGTCAGAGTGTAGCAAAATCGTACACCCGTGACTTGCCCACTAATACGTGGGCAAGTGAGCAAGTCACTTTGCTAAAGGCGCAAGTCCTTGTAGCAGAGGCAGTTGGCATACGAACGCGACTTGCTCACTGACTTGCCCAGTGAGCAAGTCACTCGCGGGGCGAGCCGGTCGCCGCAGCACTCTGTCCGCCAGGTTATCCGCAGGCTTGACACCACTCCCCCCGCGCGTTACCCCAATATCATGCCATCCCCGTTCCACCCCCGCGCAGGAGATCGCACCATGCAGTCGCACCCATCTCGCCGTCAGTTCCTTCAAAGCACCGCCGCCGTCGCCGCCGGCCTGGCTACCGTGCCGGCTCTCCTCCGAGCCGAGGAGAAGGAGAAGAAGGACGATCCGTTCGGCGGCTTCACCCTTGGCGTCCAGAGCTACACCTTCCGCAATTTCGACACGGAGCATGCCCTCCAGCACATCAAGGACCTCGGGCTGCACTATGTCGAGTTCTACCCGGGGCAAAAGGGGCAGGTGAATGTCGATAGCACCCCGGAGCAGTTCAAGGCGATGCTGAAACTGGCCAAGGAGTACGACATCAAGCCCGTCTGCTGGGGCGTGGCGAACTTCTCCAAGAACCACGACGACAATCAGAAGACGTTCGAGCTGGGCAAGGCACTCGGCCTCAAGGCGCTCAGTGCCGACCCCGATCCGGACAGCTTCGACAGCCTCGACAAGCTGTGCGAAGAGTACAAGATCGCCATCGCCATTCACCCGCACGGGCCGCAGGGGAAGAAGCTGCACCGCTGGTACTCGGCGGAGATCATCATGGACGCGGTCAAGGACCACCATCCGCTGATCGGCTCGTGCCTGGACACCGGGCACCTGATTAGGTCGGCCCAGCTCGGCAAGATGCTCGACCCGGCCCAGCAGGTGCGGGTGATGGGGAAGCGCAACTTCGGGCTGCACCTGAAGGACCACGACAACAAACGGCAGACCGATGTGATCTTCGGCCAGGATGGCGGGGTGCTCGACATGGTGGCGTTGCTCAAGGCGCTGCGCGAGGTGAAGTTCAAGGGGCACCTGAGCATCGAGTACGAGGCGAAGCCGGAAGAGCCGAGCAAGGATGTGGCCGCCTGCGTGGCGATCTTCAAGGAGTCGGTCCGGAAGCTGGCGTGAGGCAGCGCCGTCCGCGGCCGTCCCTATAATGGAGCAGGGCAGGGGAGGGAAGGCGCCCTCCCTTGCGAAGCGAGGGACCCGGCCGCTGGGGAGATTGGCTCGTGGCAGATGAAATCGTTCACGGCTATCGCCTGGTACGGCACATGGCCACGGGGCAGACCAGCCAGGTCTGGGAGTGCGTCGAGCTGTCGAGCCACCGGCACTTCGCCATGAAAACGCTGCTGCCGGAGAAAGTCCACACGCCGGAGCACCGCAAGACGCTGTTCCACGAGGCCGAGGTGCCCAAGCAGCTCAACCATACCAACGTCATCAAGATTGTCGGCATCTTCCATGACAAGGACAATCCCTGCTTCATCATGGAGTTCTTCCCCGCGGGCAGCCTGCGGGACCGCATAATGGCGAAGAACTCTCAGTATCTCCGCGAGCGGCTCGACGATCTGCTTAAGCAGGCGGCCACGGCGTTGGCGTTCACCAATGCCAAGGGGTGGGTCCACCGCGACGTGAAGCCGGACAATTTTCTGGCCAACGGCGCCGGCGAGCTGCGTCTGATCGACTTCGCGCTGGCCACCCGGGTCCAGAAGGCGGGCCTGCTGGGCGGGCTGTTCCGGCGGAAGCAGCGGACGATGGGCACCCGGAGTTACATGTCGCCTGAGCAAATCCGGGGCCTGGCCCTGGACGGGCGGGCCGACATCTACAGCTTTGGGGCCACCTGCTACGAGCTGGCGACCGGCCGGCCGCCCTTCCGCGGCAGTTCCTCGCAGGATTTACTGACCAAGCACATCGCCGAGAAGCCGGTGTCTCCCCGGGTGCACAACCCGGACATCACCCAGGAGTTCGCCGATCTGGTGCTGCGCATGCTGGCCAAGAAACGCGAGGACCGGCCGCGCGACTTCCATCAGGTGCTGATGGCGCTGCGCGGCCTGCGCGTCTACCCGCCGGACGCCGCGGGCAAGCCCGCGTGAGAGCGTTCGGAAACAATGACGTTCGAGCCCGACGCGCCAGCAAGGGCGTATGGCCATTCCCCCTTGCTGGCGCGTCGGGCTCGCCAATCGTGCCTCATTCTTTCCGAACGCTCTGAGGGCGGCCGCATTCCTCCTGGAACTTTCTGACCCACCTGCTACACTTGCCGTTTGGTTTTTGTCCTGCCTTCGCCCGGCGGAGCGGGGGAGTGTGTCCCGATGTCGACGCCGCAGCGTCTGCCGTTTGAGAAAGAGATCTACGAGCTGGAAGACCTCCTCGCCCGCCTGGAGGCGGATGCGATGGGGGCCGCCAGCGAGGAGATTCGCCGCATCCGCCGAGAGTTGGTGAGCCTCAAGCGGAAAATCTACGGCAATCTCAGCGCCTGGCAGACGGTGCAGGTGTCGCGGCACCGCGAACGGCCCCAAACCTGCGACTACATCGAGCTGATTTTCGACGAGTTCGTGGAGCTGCACGGCGACCGGGCCATCGGCGACGACCGGGCCGTGCGCAGTGGCTTCGCGCGGCTGGGGGATTTCCGCGTGCTGCTGGTCGGCCATCAGAAGGGGCACACCTTCAACGAGAAGGCCGAGTGCCTCTATGGCTGCGCCCACCCCGAGGGGTACCGCAAGGCCCTCAACAAGATGCAGTTGGCGGCCAAGTTCCGCCTGCCGATCCTCTGCCTCATCGACACCCCGGGTGCCTATCCCGGCATCGGCGCCGAGGAGCGCGGCCAGGCTCAGCTCATCGCCACCAGCATCCTGGAGATGTCGCGCCTGCCGACGCCGATCATCTGCGTCGTCATCGGAGAAGGGGGCTCCGGCGGGGCGCTGGGCATCGGCATCGGCGACCGGGTGAGCATGCTGGAGCACGCCTACTATTCGGTGATCAGCCCCGAGGGGTGCGCCGGCATCCTGTGGAAGACCGCCACCGAAGAGACGAAGCCCCTGGCCGCCGAGGCCCTTCGCCTCACCGCGAAGGACCTGCTGAAGTTAGGCGTGATCGACGACATCATTCCCGAGCCGCTCGGCGGGGCCCACCGCGATCATCGCGAGATGGGGAACACGTTGAAGAGCTACCTGCTCCGCTATCTCCGCGAGCTGAAGAACCTGCCGGCCGACGAACTGCTCGACGGGCGCTACCAGAAGTTCCGCCGCATGGGAGTATTCGAGGAAGGGCTGACGACGGACGATGGGAGGGGATCATGAGCACGATTGTTCGGCCACGGTCGGAGGCTCGCCCGTCGGGCGTGCCGTTCCTGGTTAACGGGCAGCAGATGAAGCAGCCGGAGTTCCACCGGCGCTACGAAGCGTGTCCACCTCATGAAAAATGGGAACTGATCGGGGGGATCGTGTACATGGCGTCAGCGCTGCGCTACCCGCATGGGAACTACGATTTTTCGGTTGGCGGGGCCCTCGGGCTCTACGCAGCGGCCACTCCTGGTGTTGAAGGCGCTCACAACGTCACCTCCATTCTGGGGGAGGAGAGTGAACCCCAACCCGACCTGGCCCTGAGAATCGCTGCTCAGTATGGCGGGGGTTCGAGGGTCAACGAAGCGGAATACCTCGAAGGCCCACCGGAGTTCATTGCCGAGATCGCCTACAGCAGTCTCGACATCGACCTGCACCGCAAGCGCGAGGACTACGAGGAAGCCGGGGTCATCGAATACCTGGTGCTATCCATCGAGGAACAGGAGCTGCACTGGTTCCACTTCCCGACCGGAAAGATGATCCGCGCCGGCCGTCAGGGCGTTTATCGCTCGCATGTCTTCCCCGGCCTTTGGATTGACGGCCCGGCGCTGCTGGCCCGTGACTCGAAGCGGCTGATGGAAGTCGTCCAGCAAGGCCTGGCCAGCCCCGAGCACGCCCGCTTCGTCCGGCGCCTGGAGGCCGAACGGCGGAAGCACTCGGCAAAATGACCTATTGCAGAAAACCCTCGTTTTCCAGGGGTTTTCGCGATCGGCAATTGAACATAAGAGTGATTATCGGACGTTGTGGAAATTGGGCGGCGAACCGGCCCGCGCGGCCCTGTCTTGCCGCGACGTCCGATAATGCCCGTTATGTTTAACTCCGCGATGACTTCTCGGCTGCGACGCCCGGATCGCAAAACCGCCGTGGCGTCCGCACAGTTCATCGGGTAAACTCGCTGCCGTTTCGCCAGTCTCGCGACGTGGTTTGCCGTTCGGTTTGTGCAATCCTAACCCCAGGAGAGAGCATCATGGCGAAGAGCAACGTGAAGGCGATTCCCGCGGGATACCACACGGTCACGCCGTACCTCGTGGTCAAGAGCGCCGCCGAGGCCATCGAGTTTTACAAGAAAGCGTTCGGGGCGGTCGAGCTGGTCCGCCATCCGGCGCGGGTGGCCAGGGGATCATGCATGCCCAGATTCGGATCGGCGACTCCACGATCATGATGGGCGACGAGCACCCGCACATGGGGGGCAAGTCACCGGCGACCCTCGGAGCGATCACCGGCAGCCTCTACCTGTATGTGGAGGATGTGGACGCGGCGTTCCAGAAGGCCGTTGGCGCCGGCGCCAAGGGCGACTTCCCGCCGGGGAACATGTTCTGGGGCGACCGGATGTGTTCGGTGACCGACCCGTTCGGCCACGTCTGGGCCCTGGCCACGCACATCGAGGATGTGCCGATCGAAGACATGGACCGTCGCCGCTCGGAGTTCTTCGCCAGCATGGCGAAGAAGCGAGGCTGAGACGGTCCCAGTGGGGATAGCTGTGGCGGGGAGGACGCATGGCCGGCTATTCGGGGACGCCGCTGGTGCGGAAACTCGGCATCAAGGCCGGCCACCGCATTGCCCTGCTCGGCGCCCCGGATGGGTTTGTCGCCAGCCTCAATCCGTTTCCCGAGGACGCCCACATCCAGGCCGACCTCCGCGGCGCGCGGCTGGACGTGATCGTGCTGTTCGCGCCGGACCAGGCCGGCCTGAGTCGCGGCTTTGGTCCGGCGGCCCGGCGCCTCTCCCCCGCCGGTGGGCTCTGGGTCGCCTGGCCGAAGAAGGCCTCGGGCGTCCCCACCGACCTGACCGAGACCGAGGTGAGAGCGCTCGGGCTGGAAGTGGGCCTGGTCGACAACAAGGTGTGCGCGATCGACGAGGTCTGGTCGGGGCTGCGCTTCGTCATTCGAGTTCAGGATCGTCCGACGACACGGTGAGGGGATCGCGATGGCCGTTGCGCCGCCCGAAGCCGGCGACCAGAGGATCCGAATCGCTCGCAGCCTGGGAGCAGTCGCTATTGGGTTGCTTTATGCGGCGGCGGGCATCTGGCTCACCCAGGTCGTGTTGTGGTTTGCCATCCCGGGAGAGCCCCAGGAGGACGGGACGGAATTGATTCCGCAATCGCGTCTCGTGGCGTCGGTGCTTTGCACGGTCGGCAGCGCGGCGCTGGCAGGATTCATGGCTGCCCACATCGGCGGCCGCGCCGAGCTGCTGCACGGACTGGCGCTGGGGACACTGCTGCTGGCCGTGCTGGCGGTCACCACGCAACTGCTCATGGCGCAGCCAGGGCCGCCCTGGTATCAGCTCGCGTTACCCGGTTCTGCCGTTCCCGGCGTTCTCCTGGGCGCTCTTCTGCGGCTGCGGGTGAGGCGTCCGTCCTCTCCTGCTCCGTCGAGCCCCGTCTAACGGCGTGCTGTCAGCGGCGCCGCCGGCCGCTATCCTATTGCCATGCCTACTTCAGCGAACCTGACGCACAGCCGCCTCCGGGCCGGGATGGTCGGCCTGGGTATGATCTTCGACGAGACGTATCGGCCGCTCTTCGAGCAGCTCCATCGTGAGGGGCTGTATCGCGGCGACTTCGGCCTGGTGGATGTCGAGCTGACAGCGGTGGCCAGCCGCACCGGCCGCCGCGCCGAACGCTATCGCACCGAAGCCGCCGGCCGCATTGGTCCCTTCGCCAGCTTTTCCGGCGACCATTCCATGCCGCACCTCCTGGAGCACGGCGTTGATGTCGTTGGCATCGCTACCCCCGACGATCGCCATTTCGAGGCCGCCCAGGTCACTCTCGCGGGCGGCAAGCATGTTCTTATCGAGAAGCCCTCCGTGCTCCGCCTCCAGGAGCTGGACGAGCTGGCCACACTGGCTCGCAAGAACGGGGTGCTGGCCAAGGTCGTCTACCACAAGCTCGCCGATCCCGATCACAAGAAGCTGCGAACCCACGTGGTGGACGGGGTCTTGCGGCATGTGAATAACGGCTACTGCTCGCTGCTGGAGCCGAAGTCAATCAGCGGTGGACAGTTCGCGGAGTGGATCAGCGGCCGCAACCCGGGGACCTACGTCGCCGTCCATTACATCAAGCTGATCGATTTCACATTCGGCGGCGCTTGCCGGCTGGCTTGCATCTCAGCCACGGGCCAGCGTGGCTTGGTCGGGACTGCTGGCGGCACGACCTGGGATTCCGTCCAACTCCAGATGGTCTATGTCTACCCCGATGGCCGGGAGGCGGCCTTCGACATCCACACCAGCTGGGTCACGCCGGACAACTCCCCCGGTTACGTCGAGCAGGAGGTACAGTTCCGCTTCGACAACGGCATCTGGAATGCCCACCAGCGCAAGCGCGGCGTCGAGCTGACGGTCGAAGGGCACACGCCGAACGATCTCAAGATCACGCCGAACCACCATTACAACGGCACCTTTCTGGAGCCGTGGGACGAGCGTTCACAGCGCGGCTACGGCATCGAAATTCTGCGCCGTTTCTTCGAGGAGGTCGCCCATGTGGAATTCGGCGGCCCCCCGGCCTTGCGGGAGGAGCGGCTGGAGGCCATGTGGTCGCTTTCTTACAACGATCTGTCCGCCGACCGCAACACCGTGGCCGTGGTGCAGGGGCTGGAGGCGATCCTGACCGAGCAGGTCCGCGGCGTAACGGGCTGTGTAGTGAACGTGAACGGTGCGGAAGGAGGGCTGGTTCTCTGGCGGCCCGGCAAGGTTGAACCGACAATCTTATATCCGGGACGGGTTTGATCTCCCCTGCCCTGCCCGTCACTTGCGGCGCCCGCCCCGTTTGGGGGTGCGCTGCCGTTTGGCCGGAGCCCCGCTCCGCAAACGGGTCTGAAGCCATTCGTTTTGCTCGGCGGTCAACGGCAGGGTCAGCGGCTTGCCGTAGTCGATGCGGCGCCGATAACGGAGGCGCTCGTAGACCGCGTCCACCAGCGGCTGGAGCGGAAGGATCACGTCCGGGTCCTTCCCCGCCAGGGGGATGGTCAGGTCGGGCAACGCCCGGTCGAAGTATGCCTTCCGAACCCGGCAATAGGGGGCACGTTGCTGGCGGCAGAGCAGGATGTAATAGGGGCTGTCGGGCAGCGGGTCGAGCATGGGCATGCGCTTGCCGGTACGGAGCAGGTCGATCTCCACGAAGTGGGCCGTCCCGAGCAGTCGCGCGTTGCGCTTTCGCAGGTAGATCTTTCGCCCTTTTGATCGGGCACGCTTGTTCGACGGAGACAGGATCTCGAGGCAGGTGACGAGCTGCGGCTGGCTTTCCTCCTCCTCAAAGATCTCGATGAAGTTCTCGCGATACTCTTCGTCTATAAAGGCTCGTACTGTGACTTCGTCGGTCGACTGCTCCTCGATCACAGCGGTGCTACTCCCGTTACGAGGTTTTCTTTCACGTCCGGTCGGCGAGAGGACTCCCACGTCAGGCTTGAAGAGGTGAATCTTCTTCTCATCGACACCGGCCACGACGATGTAAGAGCGTTGTCCGGTCTGGACGTAGTAGCGCTCCGGCAGCACGCCGGCGAGGGCCCGCTTGATCTCACCGATCAAGTCGTCGTGGAAGTCTTCCCACAAGCCGTTTGCTTCGATGAACGGATCCATCCCAGGGAATGGCGACTTCATGACGACGACTCTCCTGCGGCCCAGGCGATACCCCAGGAGCATACCGCGGACGATGCAGGATCGCCACGCCAGTCAATCGCGTCGGCCGTTGGCGATTTGCAGCGAGCCCAGCCTTTCGGCCCTCGCTCGAATGGTGTATCGTTGACGCACGCCCCGCCGACCGGAGTAACTCGACGCCATGATGACGCCTCCGCACCACCCCAACGAATCCGGTTCCAACGCCACGCGCGACCAGGCCGCCCGCTTCGAGCCCAAGACGCTGCGTACTTTTACGCCGACACAGGCGGTCCTGGCCCGCAGTGCCGGCATCTACCACTGGACGCCGGAAGGTCGCCGGTTGTACGACTTCAGCTCTGGCGTCCTCGTCGCCAACCTGGGGCACAATCCCGAAGCGTGGATGACCCGTTTCACCGAGTACATGGGCTGGCGGGCCTATGCGACGGGCCAGGCTCTTCCGTCCCCGGCCGGCTTCTTCTCGTCGCTGCCGATGAATGCCTACAACGCGGTGACTGGCGTCGAGTCCGAAGCGAGCCGGCGGCTGGCCGGCGTGATGCAGAGCCGGCCGGGCGGCCAGCGGCTAGAGCAGGTGCTCTGGGCCGCCTCCGGGTCCGAGGCGGTCCAGAAGGCGCTGTGGGCCGCCCTGACCCGCGACCCCGCCCGCGACATCATCCTGGCGACTCGTTTCGGCTTCCACGGCAAGAAGGGACTGGCCGGCGCCGTCACCGGCTGCGAGACCGACCACGATCGCGACCCGCGCGTCCGCTTCATCAGCTTCCCGCGCGAGGAATGTGCCGACGTAAGCCTGCGCGACGCGCCGTTCGATCCGGAGCCGTATCGCCGCGAGCTGGAGGCGTTGAAGCGAGAGTTTGGCCGGCGACTGAACAGCCTGATTACCGAGCCGTATCTCGGCGGTGGCGGGTCCTATCATCCGCCGCGCGCGTATTTGCAGCTCCTTCAGAAGTTCTGCCGCGATAACGACCTGGTGTTCATCCTGGATGAAGTGCAGTCGAACTTCGGGCGCACGGGGGCCCTGTTTGCCTACGAGAGCTACGGCCTAGAGCCCGACATGGTCGTGATGGGCAAGGGGCTGGGTAACGGCGTGCCGGTGGCTGCCGCTGCCGGGCGCACTGATCTGTTCGCCAGCCTCGACTATGGCGACGGGTCGGACACCTGGAGCGCCAATCCACTCTGCTGCGCCGCGGTGCTGGCGACCTTGGACGAGTTCGCCGCCCATGACATTTTGACCCCCTGCCGCCGGGCGTCGGCGGTGCTGGAGGCCGGCCTGGTGCGGCTGAAGGAACTGCCCTTCGTGGCCCGCGTCCGCGGCGAGCGGGGCGGCATGGTCTGGGGCGTTGAAACGAAGGACCACGCCGGTCGATCCGCCGCCGACTGGGCCAATGCCGTTGTGCTGGCTTGCTACCACGGGGAGGGGAATGAGGGCATCCACCTGCTGGGTCCGCTCGCCAAGAAGGTGATCCGCATCGCGCCGCCGCTGGTCATCACCGAAGAGGAAGCCAGGGCGGCGGGGGCGTTGATGTATCGTGTATTGTCCTCCATTGTTTAGCCGCGGGTGGTAGACCCGCGAGTCTACGACCCAAACCGCTCGCGCCGGGGCCGGGCGTGACCTAGGATTGAGAACGTCTTCCTCACTTTGTAAGGGTTCGTTCCGAAGTGGGTCTTACTCGGTAATACACCTGGGGTCGGCCCGGCTGAGTTCTGTGCCAAATGGGGTAGTTCCGTGCCAACCTTGGCACGGAACTTTTTGGACGCTAGTTATTATTCTGATTGACGTTGCGCCGCACGCCCGAGTTCTGTGCCATGATTCTGAGGGGTATGGGCTTAAGCTCGCCTTACTTACACTCCATGAACCAGGCCCCCCCCTTCCTGACCCCCTGCCCTGCCCTTCCCCGCGCGGAGCCGCCGTGTCGCACTCAAGAAATCAGATCGCTGCTGCCCTCGCCTTCCTGTTTCTGTCAGTCCCGGCCAGTGCCGACGACGCCGAGCGCAATCCGACCGCCGCCGACTGCAATAACCGCGGCGTTGAGCTGTGCGGCCAGGAGCAATACGAAAAGGCACTGCGCGAATTCAACAAGGCGCTGCGGCTCAACCCGACCTACATCCTGGGGTACAGGAATCGGGCCATCCTCTTCCTGCGTGTTGGCGCCGCCATGCCTGGGCGGTCGCGGCCCTACTTCCAGCAGGCCCTGTTCGATTACAGCGCTGCCCTCGAACTCAACCCGAAGGATGCCGACGCCTATCGCGAGCGCGCCCTGGTGCATGCCCGGATGGGTGACGCGGACAGGGCCATCGCCGATTTCACGCAGGCCCTGAAAATCAAGCCCGATTTCGCCGAGGCCTACCGCGGACGCAGCAAGGCGTATCGCGACAAGGGCGATCTCGAACGGGCCGTGGCCGATATCGAACGGGCGATCAAGCTCGAAGGCCGATGATCGCGGCTGTCGCCGTTTTTGGGGTCCATTCTCGTTATTGCGCCACCAGAACCTATCGTCCCGGGGGGGTAGCCCCGGAGGGGCGGCCGTTGTTAGCCAGGGGCTTCAGCCCCTGGACAAGGGCCTCATTGTTAGACCGGTAGCCCCGGAGGGGCGGCCGTAGGGCACGGCCGCCCCTCCGGGGCTAGGGTGGATTTGTCTTGGCCGTCGCCCCAGGGGCTGAAGCCCCTGGCTAACAACGGCCGCCCCTCCGGGGCTACACCGCCGTGGTCGCCCCGCATTACCGGGAATGGACCGGCTTCTCGCCTCGGCCTTGCAAAAACGCCACGTCTCCCTGAGAATGCTCCCATCCCGCGATCCGGCCCGGCCGCGAAGCTCATCCTTTTGCGGCGTCTGGTGAACGGCCCAGCAACCGACCGCGTACAATACCCAGGGAAGGATCGCCCGCCCCACCCACCCAAGCAGGCACCTGTTGTGGATAGCCAGAAGCTTTACCTATTTATCACGCAGTTCATGAGCATCGTTCTGGAGGCGATGCCATTTATCGTCCTGGGGGCGGTCATTGCCGGGGTGCTGGAAGAGTTCGTGCCGCAGCGCTTCATGGCACGGGTCATGCCACGCAACCGCGTGTGGGCCATCCTGGCCGGCGGCCTGCTCGGTCTGCCGTTTCCGATGTGCGAATGCGGCATCATCCCCATCATGCGTCGCTTGATTCGCAAGGGCGTGCCGCTCAGCGCCTGCACCGCCTACTTGCTGGCCGGACCGATTATCAACGTCGTCGTCATGGGCAGCACCATGACCGCGTTCCTGAATCAGGAGCAGTTCTCCACCCCCACCATGCGCCAGATGGGCTCCTGGTGGATGACGGCGATGCGCATGGGCCTAGGCTACCTGGTCGCCGTCGGCACGAGCCTCGTCGTCGAGTGGCAGTATCGGCAGCACGGCAACAAGCTGCTGACGCCGCTGGCCATGCCGCCGGCCCAGCCGACGCCGGACGAGGACGAAGCCCTGGCCAATGCACCGAGGAAGAGCCTTTCCCAGCGACTGGGCAACGTCTCCGAAACGGCCCTGCACGACTTCGTGGACATCATGGTTTTCCTTATCATCGGTGCATTCATCTCCCGCGCTGGCCGGTCAGCTCTTTTCGCACGACGACATCGAAGGCTTCGGGCGTCTTTACCCGGTGCTGGCAATCGTGAGCATGATGGCGATGGCCGTCCTCCTCTGTCTGTGCAGCGAGGCGGATGCGTTCGTGGCCGCCAGCTATACCACGCTGAATCCGTCGGCCAAGCTGGCCTTCCTCACGCTGGGACCCATGCTGGACCTGAAGTTGTACTTCATGTACACGCGTGTCTTCCGCCCGCGGCTGATCTGGACCATCTTCACCGCCTCCGCCGTGCAGGTGCTCATCTACTCGGTGATTTTCCATTATGTGTGGCGGTATTTCACTCAGGCGCCGACGAGTCCGTGACGGTGCGTCCGCCCGCATATCATTCGCCCCTTGCCTGGAGACCACGATGGCTCACGACCATTCTCACGATGATCCGCAGGCGTACTACGTCGAGCAGCTCTGTACGATCGGCATTACGGGTGTCCTGGGCGGCATTGCCGTCATGATGTTTCAGCGCGGACGCCTCTGGTTCCTGGCGGGCAAGATTCAGCCGTGGGTGCTGGCCGGCGGCATTCTGCTTCTGGTGGTCGTCGCGATACGGGCCGCGGTGGTCTGGATGCAGGCGGGTGCACACCGGCCGAACCCGATCATCACGATCACGATCACGACCATGAGCATGGCCACGACCACTCGCATGGCGGCGACTGCGGACACGATCACGAGCACGAGCACAGCCACGCTCACGGCCCGGAACATGACCACTCGCATGGCGGCGACTGCGATCACGAACATGAGCACAGCCACACACACGGCGCCGAGCCTGACCACTCACATGGCGGCGATGGCCACGAGCATGGCTCGGGGCCGTGGCGCTACGTCATCCTGCTCCTTCCCGTCGTCCTTTTCTTCCTCGGCTTGCCCGACAAGAGCAAGGCGACGGCCGACGATCGCGACGCCATCCAGGCCAACCTGGACGTCAAGACTGTTGCCGAGCAGGCCAAGGGACAGGTCTTCGAGGTCGATTTCCCCGAGTTGCAACGCGCGCCGGCGACCCAGACCAGCCGGGACTTTTACGAGGGCAAAACAATCCGCGTCAAGGGGCAGTTCCTGCCGGGCAACGACCGAATGTTCACCCTGGTGCGCTATCGGCAAAACTGTTGTGCGCGCGACGCCATCCCGCTCAAGGCGGTCATCCTGATTGATCCGAAGTCCACGGCGAAGCTGCCCGTGGAGGAACTGCGGAGCCAGTGGCTTCAGGTCGAAGGACAACTTCAGTTCCGGCCCAACCCCACCCAGCCCGACGCCTGGCTCACGGTGATCGTGCTGCAACCAGATGAAACCCGGCCGCTGTTCGACTCCACGGGCCAGAACGGCAAGGCGCTGATCAAGGTGGTGCCGGCGGATGCAAATTATTACCTGTCCTGGTGAGACGAGCGGCCGACGTTGTCTCCCCTCGCCCCGGAACTCGGGGAGAGGTGGTGGTTCCGGGGCGAGGGGAGATCATCACCCGGCACTCGCTGCAGAGGAGAGCTGCCGATGAGCGAGTCTCTGCAAGCCGCCTACGGGCAACTGCTGGAGGCGATTTCCTTCGCCAGCCGGGCTCATCGTCATCAGATCCGCAAGGATGGGCAGACGCCCTACTCGGCCCACGTGGTGCGCGTCTGTTTGATCGTGCGGCACGTTTTCGGCCTCGACGATCCGCGCGCCTTGATGGCCGCCGCCCTGCACGACACCATCGAGGACACCAACACCGACTTTGACGACCTCGAAAAGACCTTCGGGCGGGAGATCGCCGAGTGGACGGCGATGCTAACCAAGGAGAAGCGCCGGCCCGAGATGGAGCGCGAAGAAGACTACATCGTCCGCCTGGTCCAGGCACCCTGGCAGGTGAAGGTGTGCAAGCTGGCCGACATTTTCGACAACATGATGGATTCGGCCTACCTCAAGCCGGCCGAGCGCGAGCGCACCCGCAAACGGAGCCGACAGTACCTGGATGCCCTGGGCGCCTCATTGCCGGCGGAAGCCCGCACCGCCTTCGACATCGTGGAACGCCTGTTCGCGGAGCAAGCGTAGGGTGCATCAAGCGTACTCGCGCCGACGCACCGGGGGGCGGGAACGGTGCATCGGCGCGAGTATGCTTGACGCACCCTACGACGCCTGTTCGCCGAGTTGTTCGTTTAGCCCCAGGTCGTAGAGCTGCCTGTCTACTGCTATACTGTCCCGGTCTCCCCTCCCCTCCCCTGCCCTACCTAAGGAGATTCGTTCATGCAACGCTCACTGCTGCTGGCGGCCCTCATCGCCCTGTTCGGGGCCCTCCCCGCCCAAGCTGCCAATCCCGTCGTCGTCATGGAAACGTCGATGGGCACCATCAAGATCGAACTGTTCGCCGAAAAGGCGCCCATCACCGTCAAGAACTTCCTCGGCTATGTGGACGACAAGCACTACGATGGCACCATCTTTCACCGCGTTATGGGCAAGGAGAACTCGAAACGCGACTTCATGATTCAGGGCGGCGGGTTCACCAAGGACTACAAGGAGAAGAAGGTCAAGGACACCATCAAGAACGAATCGAACAACGGCGTCTCCAACCGCCGCGGCACCATCGCCATGGCCCGGCTCACGGCTCCTGACAGTGCCACGGCCCAGTTCTACATCAATGTCGGCGACAACGAGGGGCTCGATGGTGGCGACCGGCCCACTGGCTACACCGTCTTCGGCAAGGTCATTGAAGGGATAGACGTCGTGGACAAGATCAAGGCCGTCAAGACGGGTACCAAGCGCCTGGCCATGCGCGATCCACGCGAACAAGACAAGATCATCGAGGACGATGCTGAAAACGTGCCGGTGGAGGTGGTCCTCATCAAGAAGGTCCGCGTCGAAAAGGCCAAGTGATGCAGCCTCTTCGCCCGAGAAAAGGGACCCGATATGGCTGAAAATACCGTGATCGTGCTGGCGACCTCGCTGGGCACGATTAAGGCGGAGTTGTACGCGGATAAGGCGCCGATCACCGTGAAGAACTTTCTCACCTACGTCGATGAGGGCTTCTTCGACGGCACGGTCTTTCACCGCGTCATCCCGAACTTCATGATCCAGGGCGGCGGCATGGAGCCGGGAATGCGCCAGAAGAAGACCAAGGCCACCATCAAGAACGAATCGAGCAACGGCCTGGCGAACAAGCGCGGCACCCTGGCGATGGCCCGCACCTCGGTTCCGGACAGTGCCTCGTCTCAGTTCTTCATCAACGTCACCGATAATGCGTTTCTCGACAAGGCCCAGGCCGGCGACGGCGTCGGCTATTGCGTCTTCGGTAAGGTGACCGAAGGCATGGACGTGGTTGACAAGATCAAGGTCGTGAAGACGACCAGCAAAGGAGGGCATGGCGACGTCCCGGTGACCGATGTGCTCATTGAATCGGTACGGCGTGAAAGTGAATGAATCACCACGAAACACACGAAAAGGAAGGCAAACTGGTAGGGTGGGTCGAGCGCAAGCGAGACCCACCGCGAGGTTCCGGCTGACTGGTTGGTCTCGCTAGCGCCCGACCCACCCTACAACTTTTTCGTGTCTTTCGTGTGTTTCGTGGTTTGTTGCATCATGCAAGAGGCGGCACGCGGGGGACTGGTCATGCTCCGCTCACGCAACGTGGTGGCTTCGACCGTGGTCCTGGCCGCCCTGGTCTTCACGTCCGTCTGGGCCCAGCCGCAGCCCGCCAAGCCGCCGGCCTTCCCGCCGGTCAACCCGGCTGTGGCCCGCCTGGATCAGACCATCGGCGGGCTGGACGGTCCCGGCCTGTCGCTGGCGGTCCGCGATGCCGGCGATCTGGTGGCCGCCGGCTGCGAGCGCGGCGGCATTCTCCTGTGGGGCAAGGATGTCCTCATGGGAATCCGTGCCGCCGACGGATCGCCCAACGTCCTCGAAGGTCACGACGGTGCGGTGACGGCCCTGGCCTGGAACGGCGGACCGGTTCTGGCCTCGGGCGGTGTCGATAAGAAGGTGATCCTCTGGGACGTGGCCAACGGTAAGGCGCGGCAAACGCTGACGTCGACGGCCGTCGTCCGCGCCCTGGCCCTTTCCCCCGACGGTAAACTCCTGGCCAGCGCTGGGGATGAACCGGTGGTGCAGCTCTGGGACGTTGCCACGACGAAAGCCGGGGCCAAGCTGTCCGGCCACAGCGACTGGGTGATGGCCCTGGCCTTCAGTCCGGACGGGAAGACGCTGGCCAGCGGCAGCTACGACGGCACCGTGAAACTGTGGGAAGCCGCCACCGGCAAGAAGCTGGTGGATGTGCCGGCCAAGGCGCGCTGTCGTCCCCAACCAACCGCCGCCCGCCGACAACGCCATCATGTCGCTGGCCTTCAGCCCGGACGGCAAGCTGCTGGCGGTGGGCGGCTCCGATACCCTGATCCACCTGCTGAACACCGCCGACGGCAAGCTGATCCGCAGCGTGCCGGGCCACGGCAGCGCCGTCAGGGGACTCGCCTTCCATCCCAGGGGCACGCTTTTGGCCTCAGGCAGCAGGGACCGCACAATCCGCCTCTGGAACCCAGCCAATGGCCAGGCCCTGAAGACATTGGAGGGACATACCGCCTGGGTGGAGGGGCTGGCGTTTTATGCGCAGGGGACGCGACTGGTTTCGGTGGGCGCGGACCAGACGATTCGCTTGTGGGATTTGACGGACCCGAAAAAGTAGGTGTTTACCCCGGTGCCGGCTCAATCGTCGCCGACATCGACCCCTTGCAGCGCGGAATCAGCGGATCGGCTCCGAAGGCGTGTATCTGATCGCGCTTCAGTTCGGCATGCTCCATCGTCGTGGTCAGAACGATCACGCGACCGCTGGTGTCCACCTCCTTGGCCAGCTGGTAGCCTCGTTCCGGCGGATGGCCGAACAGTTGCTGCAGCATGATGATGACGTACTCGTAGCTGTGATCATCGTCGTTGAGGAGCACCACGTTGTAAGGCGGCTGCCGTTTGGTCCTCTCCTGCCGCTTTTCCTTGGTGCGGTGAGTGGTTTCGGGCAGCGTGATCGCTTCGCTCATGGTGTTCACCCCAGGTGGGCCCACGGCCTGTACTCGGCCGGCCTTGAAGTATATCGCAGAGGGAGGGCCCCGGCTAGATGCCCATGTCGTCAGCTCCCTGTCGGTGGTCCGCCTGGGCAGCCCGAAGCGCCAGCGAGGGTTTCGGCCGAATCCCTCGCTGGCGCTTTGGGCTGCCCGGATCCCGGACTGCGTGGGACCTTGGATGGTGTGATCTAGGTTCGGCCGACGCAGACCAGGGTGATGTCGTCGGCCTGGGCGCGGCCGGCGGCGTGCAACTTCACCGCCTTGACAATGCGCTCACCGATGCCGCGCGGGTGCGCGGCCCTTCCGACTTGAGCGCCGCGTGAACGCCGTCGATCTTGAAGCTGCTCATTCCGCGTGCTGACCGCATCCTCGACCCCGTCGCTGAACATCACCAGGCAGTCGCCGGGCACCATCGGAATCCGGTGGGCTTCATAGGTCTGACTGTCCATGATCCCCATGGGCAGGCCGCCCGACTCCTTTGGCATGGCGTCCTCAAGAACACCCGTCGCCGTTCGGAACAGCATGGGCATCACCTGCCCGGCGTTCACCAGGCTGATAATGTGCTCGCCGGCGTCCAGCACGGCGCCGGCCAGCGTGATGAAGCGGTCCATCTGCCCCGCGCTGAGATAAACCATGTCATTGAGCTTGGCCAGGGCCGTCGTCAGGTCGGCCTCGCTCAACAGGCAGTAGCGGACATCGGAGGAGAGCTTGGCCATGAGCAGAGCGGCGGCCACGCCCTTGCCGGCCACGTCGCCGACGCTGAATGCCAGCCGCGTGGGGCCCAGTGGGACAAACCCATAGTAATCCCCGCCCACTTCCTGGGCCGGCGAGTAGTGGGCATAGAACTCGTAGCCGGCCACGGTTGGCAGCTGCTGCGGCAAGAAGCCGCGCTGGACTTCCTCGGCCAAGTGCAGGTCGCGGTCGCGCTGGGCGCGCGATTGCACGTCGCGGTACAGCTTGGCGTTCTCCAACGCAATGCTGGCCTGGTTGCCCACGCCCATCAGCAGGTTCAGGTCGTCCTGGCCGAATTTCTTGCTGCGGTCCTGGGTATCGAGCTGGATGACGCCGAACGGATTGGCGTCCGCGCCGATGAGCGGAGCGCACATCACCGAGCGGATGCGGAAATCCACGACGCTCTGGCTGAGAATGCGCTTATCGCTATCGGCATTGTTGCTCAGGAAGCCCTGCTTCGATTCGAGGCACTGGCGGACAATGCTCTTGCTGAAGCGGGCATTGGCCTCGTCCTGCGGCCGCCGGGTCTTGATGACCCTGGGCAGCAGGCGCCCGCTCCCCTCCTCGACCTGGATGATGAAGCAGCGATCGGCCTGCTTGAAGAGCTGGAACAGGCTGTCCACGATCTTTGGCAGCAGATGATCGAGTTCCAGCGTCTTGCTCAGGTTGCCGCTGATCTCGATGAGGTTGCGCAGCTTCTCGCTGGGGTGTGTTTCCAGCAGGCCGAGGCCGCTATTGTGCAGGATGGTCGCCTCGACCGTGGTGGACCCGGCCTCCTCTTCGGGCTCCTCTTCCTCATCGCCCTTGCGCCACTCCGCGGGCAGCGGCTTGCGGGCGTCCTGGAAGGTGGCCTGGAAATCGCAGATGCGCACCTTGTCGTTGTTCTTGAGCAGCCGCCGCTGCGTCACCTGTTCGTTGTTGACGAAGGTGCCATTGCGGCTCTGCAGGTCCTCGATGAAGAACTCGCCGTTGACGCGCAGAATCTGCGCGTGCTCGCGGCTGACGGAGGTCACTGGGATGACGACATGGCAATCGGGGTTGCGGCCCAGGACCGTGCGATCCTGGCCCAGCGGGACTTCGCCCGGAGTAGCTCCCTTGACAACGTGAAGCGAGGCCGTCATCGGACATCCACCTCTGGCAGTTCAGTACCGGACAGGCGGGCCACCTATCGTTCAACACCAGCTTCGGGAAGGTCGCCGGAATGGTCCCAATTCTAACGGCGGCCGCCACGGGGTGCAAGAAAGAGACAGGGAGCAATTTCGGGCTCTCGGGGTCTGGCCCCTATGGTACGACCCATTCGGGCTCGGTTTTCTGCTCTCCGGGCTCCGCGGCGCGGTTATGCTGGTCTCAGGAAAGCTATGTCCGCAGGGAATGACCCGATGTTCACCCTTCACAATCGCCCGGCTCGCCTGTGCGACGGGATAAGCCGCCGCGAACTGCTTCGCGTCGGCGGACTGAGCGCGCTGGGACTTTCGCTTCCCGCGCTCCTGCAAGCGCGGACCGGGCCAGAGACCGAGCGGGGGCGAGCAGGGAGCTTCGGCCGGGCGAAGAACGTCATCTTCCTCTGGCTTCAAGGCGGCCCGCCGCAGCATGAGACGTTTGACCCCAAGCCCGACGCCCCCGCCGAGATCCGCGGCGAGTTCCGGCCGATCCGTACCAACGTGCCTGGCATCCAGATTGGTGAGCTGCTGCCCCGCACCGCGGCCCTCGCCGATCGGCTGGCCGTCGTCCGCTCGATGTGTACCCACAGCGACTTGCACGACGCCAGCGGCTACTGGGTGCTGACCGGGTACCGCTACACCGGGCAGCAATCGCGGCAGATCAGTCCCGGCGATTGGCCCTATCTCGGCTCGGTGATCCGGGTCCTGAAGCCGAGTGAGAAGCTGCCATCGCACACCTCGGTCTGGCTGCCGGACGTGATGCGTCTGAACGACAACGTGCAGCCGGCCGGGCAGACCGGCGGGTTCCTCGGTCGGCGCTGGGACCCGACAGCGCGTCATTTGCGATCCGTCGTCTCCCGATTTCAAGGTCGAGAGCCTGGCCCTGCCGGCGGAGGTGCCACCGCTGAGGCTGTCGGCCCGGCACAGCCTGCTGAGCCAGGTCGAGAAGCAATTCGATGCCGTGGAGCGCGGCCCCGCGCTGAAGGACTACGATCGGCAGGCGCAGGAAGCGTTCGGCCTTTTGACGTTCGGGCCAGGCGCGGGCGGCGTTCGACATCGGCCGCGAGCCGCCGCGGGTCCGCGAGCGCTATGGCCGGAACCGCTGGGGACAATGCGTGCTCCTGGCCCGCCGGTTGATCGAGGCTGGGGCACGCCTGGTCCACGTCAATTGGCCGCGCGAGGGGGGCGACGAGGCGGTCAGCAACCCGCTCTGGGACACGCACGCCCAAAACGCCGACCGGCTTCAGGAAGTGCTTTGTCCGATCTTCGATGTCGGGTTCACGGCGCTGATCGACGACCTGGGTCAGCGCGGCCTGCTGGGCGAGACGCTGGTGGTGGCCATCGGCGAGTTCGGCCGAACGCCGAAGATCAACGGCCAGGGCGGCCGCGACCACTGGGGCCATGTGTTCAGCTTCGCCCTCGCCGGCGCCGGCATCAGCGGCGGCCAGGTCTACGGTGCCAGCGATAAGATCGGCGCCTACCCGCGCGACGGCAAGATGGAGCCGCAGGACCTGACCGCGACCATCGTTCATCTGCTCGGCATCGGCCATCACGCCCTGTTTCCGGATGCCACGGGCCGGCCGATGCACGTCACCCTGGGCGAGCCGATTCAGGCCGTGCTGGGCGAGAAGCCGGCCACTGCGGAGCGGGTCCAGGCGGGCGGCAACCTCGCACAGGTCCCGCCTTACAGCCGCGAGCCGCTGCGCAACGTCGGCTTCGAGGATGACGTGCCGCTGACGGCCGTCGGAGCGGGCAAGCGCCTGAAGGGCTGGCAAGCGATGCCCCTGGCCGAGACGGCGAGGGGACTCGATTTTGGCGTGCGTTTCGTCGGGCAGCGGGGAGTCGCCCTGCCCCGGATGGGAAGACGCCATGCGGCGGTCGGCTACGGACTGATTGGCCCGTGCGCCGCGGGGACCATCCCGGCCGGGCGCGGGCGCTGCTGACGCAGGAGGTCCGCAATCCCCGCGCAGGCACCTTCACTGTATCGGTCCACGTCTGCGGCGGCGGTTCGGCCGATGACTTCCGCACCTTCCTGAAGCACTTCACCTGCCGCCTGGTGCTGTTCGGCTATCGCGACCTGGCGAAGGACCCGGCGAGGGGACTGCGCGAATACGCCTCGGTGCCGTTCGAGCCGCCTTTTGCGGACAAAGCGGAGGGCTATCATATGGTATCGCTGACCCGGTCCCTGCGCAGCCAGGACGGCGGGGCCAGTGAGATCGAAATGGGAGTCGGTGTCGCGGTCATTGTGGAGCGGCGAACTCCGGGGGAGCTGCTGATCCCTGCGGGGGCCCGGGCCTTTGTGCGCATCGACGACGTGGAGATCGGCTTTGTGCCGCGGCCGCGGAACGATGAGGTGACGGTGTGAGGCGAGCTTGTCTTCCCGGGCCAGTGCGAGATAATACGAGGGACAACCCTACCGACGGCGGGGAGATATAGCTATGACTCGTGAGGAGTTGCAGCAGCTACTACGAACTAAGCCATTCGTACCGTTCAGTGTGTTCGTCAGCGACGGGCGCGTCTGCGACGTGCGTCACCCCCGAATGACTTTGCTGGCGCAGACTTACATCAACATCGGCGTTCCGGCCCCGGATCTCACGCCGCCGGTTAGTGATCACTCGGAGCACGTGCAACTGAAAAACATCGTGCGCGTGGAAATGCTGCCAGCCGAGATGTCGCTCGTCAAGTCTTGAGGGAACGTTACGATGCGGGAGGAAGATCTCCGCTTGTTGTTGCAGCGCATTCCCTGTCCGCTGCTTCGGCTGCACACGACAGCTGGTATGGTATTTGACATCCAGGATCCTGATGCTGTCCACCTGGAGCGCTCCACGGTGCAGCTCCTACTCCCGCCGGCTCATGACCAGCAGCGCGAGGCCGTCATCAGTCTCTCCCACATCCAATGGGTTGAGGTGATCAATCCGCCAGCTTGACGTACCCTGACGTGGTGCCCGCGCCTTCCGCCGTCGAGCGATCCGCTGTACGATATTCGACGCTTGCCTTGCCGTGCCCTCCTTACTCCAAACCACGCCGCCTGCCATGCCCCAGCTGCGTCACGCATTGGTCCTGATGGCGATCTTCGCCCTGGGTGCAGCCTCACCGGCCGCCGATTTGCCCCGGGTCACCGATCGCGATCGCCAGCATTATGCTTTCCGCAAGCTCCTCTCCCCTGCCCTGCCCCGCGTCCAGGGCGCAGCGCGGGCGCGAACGCCGATCGATCGCTTTGTCCTGGCCCGGTTGGAAGCGGACGGGTTGACCCTTTCGCCTGACGCCGATCGCCGAACGCTCATTCGTCGGGCATCACTCGATCTCCTTGGCCTGCCACCGGCGCCGGAAGAAGTCGAACTCTTCGTCAAGGATCCGCGGCCCGACGCCTACGAGCGCCTGCTCGACCGTCTGCTGGCATCGCCCTTTTTTGGCGAGCGCTGGGGCCGGCACTGGCTGGACGGGGCCGGCTACGTCGATGTCACCGGCGGCGACAACGACGCGGCCACCGTCAAACTCGGCGAGAACAAGTGGCGCTATCGCGATTACGTCATCGCCGCCTGCAACGACGATCTCCCCTTCGCCCGCTTCCTCACCGAGCAGATCGCCGGCGACGAGCTGGCCGATTGGCGCTCGCAAAAGACGTTCGACGCCGCGACACGCCGGCTGCTGATCGCCACCGGCTTCTTGCGCACGGCGGCCGACGATACGGATGAAAACGAGCTAAATACTCTGGATATCCGCCACGGAATTCTTCAACGCACCGGCGAGGTGCTGGCCGGCAACCTGCTGGGGCTGACGTTTAACTGTGCGAAGTGCCACGACCACAAGTACGAGCCGATTTCGCAGCACGATTACTATCGGTTGCTGGGTCTCTTGCAACCGGCGTTCAATCCGGCGAACTGGTTGCAGCCGAAGCAGCGGCTCATCAAGGATGCGGCCTGGGGGAATTTGCAAGTCGTTTGCGACACCGGACCGCCGACGCCGACGCACCTGCTGCGGCGCGGCAACCACGATCGGCCGGGGGCCGAGGTAGTCCCGGGCTTCCTGAGCGTGTTGTGCTCCTCAGATGCCGCGGCGGTGCTGGGAGCGACCAGGGCCGAGGGGAAAACCAGCGGCCGGCGCCTGGCCCTGGCCCGCTGGCTGACCGACCCGCACACGCCGGCCGGGGGACTGGTGCTGCGCGTCCGCGTCAACCGCATCTGGGCGCACCTGTTCGGCAAGGGGCTGGTCGAGACGTGCGACAACCTCGGGGTCACCGGAGCGAAGCCGACGCACCCGGAATTGCTGGAATGGCTGGCCGTGCAGTTCGCCGCTCACGTGGGGCAGCTGAAGCCCTTTCTGAAGCTCCTCATGACCTCGACGGTCTACCGGCAGCAGTCGGCCGACAATCAGCCCGCGGGAGCCAGGATCGATCCCGAGAACCGCCTTCTGTGGCGGCAGCGGCTCCGCCGGCTGGAGTCCGAGGCGGTGCGTGACTCGCTCCTCGCGGTCAGCGGCCGGCTCGATCGCAGCGCCGGCGGTCCGCCCATCCCCGTGGAAGCGCGCCGGACGGATCGTTCGTCATCAGCGAGAAGGGGTTGCCGACGCCGACGAGCCGCTGGCGGCGCAGCGTCTACCTGCTGGCCCGCCGGAACTACCACCCGACCTTGCTCGGCGTATTCGACCAGCCCA
Source organism: uncultured Planctomycetota bacterium (assembly GCA_963827935.1). Lineage (GTDB taxonomy): Bacteria > Planctomycetota > Planctomycetia > Gemmatales > Gemmataceae > DATFNV01. Next base: position 995,863 of record CAWHCN010000017.1, read on the forward strand.
ACCTGACGACCAATTGCCCCTGCCGCACGTCGTCGGCCGTGGTGCTGCAATCGCTGACGATGCTGAACGATCCGCTGATCCTCCAGCTGGCCGATGTGCTGGCCGCGCGGGTGGTGCAGTCGGCCGCCACGCCGGACGCCCGGATCGACGCCGCCTTTCGCCTCGTGCTGAACCGACCACCCCGTCCGCCGGAAGCGGACTGGTGTGCCGACTTCCTCGAACGCCAGGCTGCGCGCTACCGGGCCCAGAAACTGCCGGCCGACCAGGTAGCGCAGAAGGCGCTCGGCCACCTGTGTCACACCCTGCTCAACACCAGCGAATTCCTCTACGTGCCATGAGAAATATCCCTTATCTGACGCGGCGGCAGCTGCTGCAAGCCTCCGGGCTGGGGTTCGGCAGCCTGGCGCTGACACACCTGCTGCACGCCGGTGATTCACCCTTGCTGGCGCGTCGGGCTAACGGCCCCCACATCCAGGCGCGGGCCAAGGCCGTAATCATGCTGGTGCAGAACGGCGGGCCCAGTCAAATGGACCTGTTCGATCCCAAACCCGAGCTGACCAAGCGCAGCGGCACGGTCCACGATACCCGGGTCGAAACGTTTCAGAAGGGGAGCGAAGCGAACAAGCTCCTTGGGACACCGCTCAAGTTCCACAAGCGCGGCCGCTGCGGCATGGAGATGTCCGAGGTCTTGCCGCACCTGGGCGCCATCGCCGACGACCTGTGCCTGGTCCGCTCGATGGTCTCCGAGCACAACAACCATACCGAGGGGCTGGTCCTGCTCAACACGGGCAAGATTTTCCCGGGCCGGCCGGCGCTCGGGTCGTGGATCAGCTATGGGCTGGGGACGGAAAATCAGAACCTGCCGGCCTACATCGTGCTCCGCGATCCGGAGGGGTACAACACCAGCGGCACGCTGTTGTGGCAGAACGGCTGGCTGCCCGCCGTCCATCGCGGCACGGAAATCGCCACCCAGGGGACGCCGGTCCTCAATTTGCGCCCGCCCACGCCGGTCGCCGACGACATCCGGCGTGACGACCTCGATTTGCTCGCTCGCCTCAACGAGGAGCATCGCCGCAATTACCCGCACGAATCGGAACTGGAGGCTCGGATTCGCAATTACGAGCTGGCGGCCCGCATGCAGTTGACCGCTGGAAGTCTCCTCGATCTTTCGCGGGAGCCGGCGGCGATGCGGAAGCTCTATGGCCTGGACGACCCGACGACGGCAGGCTACGGCCTGCGCTGCCTGATGGCACGCCGGCTTGTGGAAAGCGGCGTCCGCTTCGTGCAGGTTTTCCCGCCCGTCAAGCCGCAGTTCCAGCCGTGGGACGCGCACAGCAACGTCAAGACTGAAAACGAGGGGATTTGTGCGAAATGCGACCGACCCTCGGCGGGCCTGATCCGGGACTTGAAGGCGCGGGGCCTGCTGGACGAAACAATCGTGCTCTGGTCCGGAGAGTTTGGCCGGCTGCCGGTGTCGCAGAACGGCAGCGGCCGCGACCACAACCGCAACGCTTTCAGCCTGATTCTCGCCGGCGGCGGCTTCAAGGCCGGCCACGTCCACGGTGCCACCGACGAGGTCGGCTACCGCTCCGTCGAGGGGCGCGTCACAGTTCAGGACCTGCATGCCACGCTGTTGCGCCAGCTGGGGATCGATCACGAGAAACTGGCTTACCGCCACCACGGCAGCAATGAGACGTTGACCGACGCGCGGGTGACACGGGCGCGGGTGGTCACGGAACTGACCGTTTAGCGGCGGATCGCAGATCCGCGTGATTCAACCTGCGGATCTCCGATCCGCCGCAAAACGGGGATGCGTCTACTTCGCCGCCTTCCGCTTGCAATCGAGGTGCATGACCTTGATGTCCTTGTCGCCGGCGACCTTGTACATATCCACCTCGTAGCTGTCCTTGTCGATCACGTGAGTGACCATCTTGTTCTTCTGCTTCTTGGCGGTCACGGGGTCGGTTTCCTCGCCCAGGTAGGTGTACGTGTTCTTGTCGGCGTCGTAGCTGCCCGTGGCCATGCTGATGGCGGTGCCCATGTTGTCAATCCAGGCGTAGGAGTACTTCTTCTGCACGTTGTCGTACGCGGTGAGCGCCTGCCCCTGGAACTCCATGCCGCCGAACGACCCCTTCACCTTTTCTTCAAGGTAACGCCCGCCCATGATCATCTTGGAAGTGGAGGTCGCCTTCGACTCCTCCGGCGCCTTCGTCGGGTCCATCCACATCTTGAGCGTGACTTCCCACGTTCCGGCCATTGCCGCCAGCTTCTTGTGCTGCTCGCCAGGCGTGGCCGCCTTCATCATGGCCTCTTGGTAGGCCTTTGCGTCCGGCGGCGCGTCCTTCTTGTCCTCGGCCCGGGTCCAGTTGCCGGCCAGCGCGGCTCCAAGAAGCAGGAGCGTAGCGCACGTCAGTGTCTTCGTCATCACGGTGTCCTCTCGCAGGTGAAACGGATACCAGGAGCCGGAGCCGGAGGGTAACGGCACCCTCGTCAGGCAACCGGTTGGCCGATGATTAGAACAGATGAGTCAACGGCTCGCAAGAGCGGATACGATACAAACGTCCATTATTTTATGGGGGCCTGGCGAACCGGCAGCGTAAGCTGCCGGGTTTTGTGCCAGCACCCGGCAGCGTAAGCTGCCGGTTCGCCCGATGGGGCCTGGCGAACCGGCAGCGTAAGCTGCCGGGTTTTGTGCCAGCACCCGGCAGCGTAAGCTGCCGGTTCGCCCGATGGGGCCTGGCGAACCGGCAGCGTAAGCTGCCGGGTTTTGTGCCAGCACCCGGCAGCGTAAGCTGCCGGTTCACCCGATGGGGCCTGGCGAACCGGCAGCGTAAGCTGCCGGGTTTTGTGCCAGCACCCGGCAGCGTAAGCTGCCGGTTCGCCCGAGTGCAGCTTGCGTTGGAGTGCTGTGCGCGTCTATCTTGATGCGACGCGCCCCGACCCACTAGAGACCGACGACGATCATGCCTTCGCCGAATCCCGAGCAACAACTGGCCCTGTACACCCAGATGGTCCGCATCCGCCGCTGCGAAGAGGCCTTGGTCAAGGCCCATCAGCGTGGCCTGGTCCACGGCGCCTGCCATACTTACATCGGCGAGGAGGCGGTGGCGGTCGGCGTTTGTGCTCACCTACGCGGTAACGACGTGGTCTTCAGCACGCACCGGGGCCACGGGCATGCCCTGGCCAAGGGTGTCAGCTGCCGCGAGCTGATCGCCGAGTTGTTTGGCCGGGCGACGGGCTGTTCGCGCGGCCGGGGCGGCAGCATGCACCTATTCGCGCCGGAAGTCGGCCTGATGGGGACCAGCGGCATCGTCGGGCCCTGCATTCTTCAGGCGGCAGGGGCTGGGTACACCTTCAGGCTGCTGAAGAGCGACCGCGTGGGCGTGGCCTTTTTTGGCGACGGGGCCGTCAACAACGGTGCCTTCCACGAGGGGCTGAACATGGCCTCGATCTGGAAGCTGCCGGCGCTGTTCATCTGCGAGAACAACCAGTACGCCACCGAGGTGCCGTTCCGCGACGCCAGCGGCAATCCCAGCGTTGCCAGCCGCGGGGCGGCCTACGGCATGCCCGGGATCGAGGTCGATGGCAACGATGTGCTCGCTGTTTATCAGGCGGCCGAGGCGGCAGTGGCCCGGCGCGGGCCGGCGACGGGCCGACACTGATCGAGTGCCTCACTTACCGGACGCGCCCGCACGCCGAGGGGATGGGCGATTTCACCTATCGCACCAGGGAAGAGGTCGAAGGGTGGAAAAAGAGCGATCCGATCGGACTCTGGCGTGACCGCCTCCTGGGCACCGGCCTGGCGGGCCCGACCGGCTTTGCGGAGATCGACGCGGCGATCCAGGCCGAGGTGGACGAGGCCGTGCGTTTCGCCGAGGGCAGTCCGTGGCCCGACCCGGCGACGGCGTGCGAACATGTGTACCGCGAGGGCGAAGCCGCAAGCGGCGGGAGTCGATGATGCGCGAACTCAGTTTCATGGACGCCACCCTCGAAGCGCTCTCCGAGGAGATGGCCCGCGATCCGACGATCTTCGTCCTGGGCGAAGGGGTCGGGAAGCGCGGCGGAAACTTCCGCACCACCGTCGGCCTCTACGACCGCTTCGGCCCCGAACGCCTGCGCGACACGCCGATCAGCGAGCGCGGCTTTGTCGGCCTGGCCTGCGGCGCGGCCATGACCGGATCGCGCCCGGTCGTCGATTTCATGTTCCTCGATTTCATTCTCGATTCCCTGGGCGAGCTAATCAACCAGGTGGCGAAGATGCAGTACATGTCGAGCGGCCGGCTGAAGATGCCGCTGCTCTTGCGCGGCTGCATCGGGGTGGGTCACTCGGCCGCCACGCACCATTCGACCAGCGGCTATCCACTGTTCATGCACTTCCCCGGCTTCCGCGTCGTCGTCCCGGCCAGCCCGGCCGACGCCAAGGGACTGCTCAAGACCGCCCTCCGCGCCACCGATCCGGTCCTTTTCCTGGAGCACAAGTCGCTTTTGAGTCTTAAGGGACCGGTTCCCGAAGGCGAACACCTGGTTCCCTTCGGCCAGGCGCGGGTGGTGCAGCCGGGCAACGACGTGACCGTGGTGGCCGTGAGCATCATGGTGCCGCGGACCTTGAAGGCGATGGACACCCTGCGGGACGAAGGGATCTCGGTGGAACTGATCGACCCGCGCACACTGGCCCCGCTCGACATCGAGACGATCCTGACCTCGGTGGCGAAAACGGGGCGACTGCTGATCGCGGACGAGACATTTGCTCCCTGTGGTGTCGGGGCGGAGATCGCGGCGCAGGTGATGGACCGGGCCTTCGACGACCTCGACGCCCCGATCCGCCGACTCAATGGGCGCACACGCCGACACCGTACAGCCCGCCGCTGGAAATGGCGATTGTGCCGGATATCGAGACGGTGGCGCGGGCGATCTGGGAGCTACGGGCGGAATAGTTCAGGCGAACGTTCCTCCGTCGCACCCTGGGCGCTAGGCTGGGCCGGGCGGGGCAGCCCGAAGCGCCAGCGAGGAAGTAAGGTCGAACCCTCGCTGGCGCTTCGGGCTGCCCCGCCCGGCCCGGCTTCTAGCCCAGGGGGAAAGGGGCGACAATGAGGTTCTCACATGGCTCACGAAATCACCGTCCCACGCCTCGGCTGGACGATGGAGGAAGGCACCTTTGGCGGCTGGCTCAAGGCCGACGGCGACGAGGTGCGCGAGGGGGATGAGCTATTCACCCTGGAAAGCGACAAGGCGACGGAGCCGATCACGGCGATTGACGCGGGAATCCTGCGCATTCCGGCCGATGGGCCGCGCCAGGGCGATGTCGTCAAGGTGGGACAGCGACTCGGGTTTCTGGTCGCCGAGGGGGAAGCGGCGCCTGTGAATAGCAAGGCAGCGGCGCGGCGGGAGACCGCAGCGCCGGCGGCGGCAGTGCGCGAGCGCGAATCGATGAATCGGGGCAAGGCCAAGCGCAAGGCCGCCAGCCCGCGGGCGCGGCGGACAGCGCGCGCGCTGGGCATCGACTGGTCGCAATTGACGGGCAGTGGCCGCACCGGCCGTATCGTCGAGCGCGATGTTCGCGCGGCAGCGGCTCACGGCGGACCGGCGGATCGTCTGGTCCCCCTAACGTCGATCCGCCGCTTGATCGCCGAGCGCATGGCTGCCAGCGCCCACGCCACGGCCGCCGTCACGCTGACCACCAAGGCAGATGCCACTCTCTTACGGGAGTTTCGCGAGCGGCGAAGGGCGCAAGGGGGTATCGTTCCCGGTTACACCGAGCTGATCCTGTCGCTTACCGCCCAGGCCCTCGGCCGACATCCGCAACTGAATGCGCGCTGGCAGGGGGACAGCATCGTCCAGTGTGCCGGCATCCACATCGGCGTCGCGGTCGATACCGAGGCCGGGCTGGTTGTGCCGGTCATCCGCGATGCGAATTGGCTCGGCGTGGATGAATTGGCCGCTCGCCTCGCGGACCTGGCCGAGCGGGCCCGCTCCCGCCGGCTGCATTCTGACGAGTTGCAGGGCGGCACATTCACCATTACCAACCTGGGCATGTACGGCATCGACGCTTTCACGCCGATTGTGAACCTGCCGGAATGCGCGGTCCTCGGCATTGGTCGGGTCCTGGCCGAGCCAGCGGTGTTCCAGGGGCAACTTGTGCCGCGCGATCGGGTAAGCCTGAGCCTAACATTCGATCACCGGGTCGTCGATGGGCGCCGGCGGCGCGGTTCCTGAACGACGTGCGCCTCGTAATCGAGGGGGCCGGCTCGGACTGGTCTTGACCGGCACCCCCCTATCGGCTATCTCCCCGCCCGCATTCGGCACGTTCGGGGGAACGGGCCGACATTTCTGTGGGGGGAACGATCCGATGTCATCCATCCGATGGCTGGGCGTCGTGGCGCTCGGTGCCGGCTTGCTGGCGCTGTGCGGCTGCAATAACGCGCGCATGGTCCAGTGGAACGGCTCGACGGGCGTGGTGGCCATCCCGCACAACGACAACGCCTGGCCCGACAAGAACCGCGAGCACGCCGAGGCCCTCATGACGGCGACCTGCCCCAAGGGCTACACCATCCTGCACGAGCATGAGGTGGTCGTCGGCGGCGAGGTGGACCATGCGGTGGCCCGTGTGGGGTATGTGCGCATACACGAATCGTCGTACCACCCCGTGACGCGCTGGGAGATTATTTTCCAGTCGGCGGACGCGCCGCATCCGTTGATGGCGGCGCCGCAACCGGTGATTCAGACCCAGGCGGTGGTGCCGGCACCGGCAACTTCAGCCGCGCCACCGGGTCTACCGGACGCACCGATTCCGGTTGGGCCGTGAGCGGCGCGGAAGGAAGAGGATTAGGATTAGGATTAAGATTATACGCCTCTTCTTAATCCTAATCTTAATCCTAATCCTAATCTTAACCCGAGTTTACTACTTTGCCCCCAAAAACCGGGCTAAATCGGCCCTGTTTTTGACGCAAGTCCTTATTTGCCAACGCCCGCTTTCCCAAAAAGGCACTGTAGTGTAGAAAATAGCATTCAGCCCTTGCTTTGCTCCCCCGCCTCGGCCTACACTGCCCCCAGACAGCACCGACGCCGGGGGGCATCCATGTTCCTTCGCAAAATCAGGCAACAGCGTCACGGCCAAACCTATACCTATTTCGCCCTCACCGAAACCGTGCGCGCTCCCGGCGGCCGCGTCCGCCAACGCACCATTTGCTACCTCGGCCGTCTCGATAACCTCCGCCCACCCGACTGGCTGCGCATCGCCGAACGGCTCCCCGACCCCGCCTGGCTGCCACGCCTCATGCAGGAAGTCGGCTATGTGCCGCCCGACGTGCCGGGCGGACCCATCCAGGGCGTCTGTCTCGATCCCCACTCCATTGCCTGGCGCAATCCCCGCCGCCTCGGCGACGTCTATGTCGGCCTCCGCGCCTGGCAACTGCTCGGCCTGGACCAACTCCTGCAACGCCTCCTCGGCCGCAGCCGCAGCCGCGTCCCCCTACCGACCGTCGCCGCCATGATCGCCGTCAATCGCCTCGTCGATCCCCGCAGCGAACTCGGCATCTTTCACTGGCTGCCCGACACCGCCTTGCCCGAGTTACTCGGCGTGCCGCGCGGCCGGCTTGGCCTCAACCTTCTCTATCGTTGCCTCAGCGACGTCGTCCCGCACAAGGCCGCCCTCGAAGCCCACCTGGTCCGCCACGGACGCGACCTCTTCGACTTCCGCAACGACCTGCTCCTCTACGACCTGACCAGCACCTACTTCGAGGGCCGACTGGCCGGCAACCCCAAGGCCCAACGCGGCTATTCCCGCGATCATCGTCCCGATTGCAAGCAATTGTGCATCGGCCTTGTCGTCAATAGCGACGGCTTCCCGCTCGGCTATGAATCCCTGCCCGGCAACGCCCGCGACGCCGCTACCCTAACGCCCTTGATCCAGGCCCTGGAAGAACGCTGTGGCGGCACGCGTCGCCTGGTCTGCTTCGATCGCGGCATGGCCACCGAGGCCAACCTGCGGCACTGGCGGCAGACCCAACGTCACTACCTCTGCGCCGTGCGGCGGGCCGTTACGCGACAATACCTATCCACCATACGTCAAGGACCCTGGCAACGCGTCCACGCCGAGCACCAGGGCGGGCCGGACATCGTCGTGCAGGCACTGCCCGACCAGGAGCACGACGGTGTCCGCGAACGCTGGCTGTTGTGCCGCAGCGACGGTTGCCAGCTCAAGGAGCGGCAGATGTTCGAGGCCCGCCTGCTCAAGGCCCGCGAACGCTTGGCCCGTCTGCAAGCCCAAGTGGCCGCCGGCACCTTCACCCGCGCTGAGGTGATCCACCGCAAAGCCAAGCAGGCCGTGGGTCGCACGCACGACCTGCGCGGCATCTTCACCTGGACAGTGCAACGCCGGGGCGGCCAGCGGCAACTGCGGGTCACGGAAAACGCCGCGGCCCTTGCGGATACACGCGATCTGCAAGGAGTCTATTTGTTGCGCACCACCGACACCGAGCTGACGCTGGTGGCGTTGTGGCACACCTACATGTTGCTCACGCGTGTCGAGGCCGCCTTCCGAAACCTGAAAACCGACCTGTGTCTGCGGCCGATCTTTCATCACAAGGAAGCGCGCGCCGACGCCCATGTCCTGTTCGCGGTCTTGGCCTACGCCCTGTCGGTGACCATCCAGTTGCGTCATCGTCGGCAGGGTGGGGAGCTGACGACGGCGGCGCTGCTGGAGAAGTTGGCCCGAGTACAACTGGCGGAGCTATCGTTCCGCACCACCCAGGGAGAGTTGCTGCGTTTCGAGCGTGCGTCGGTGCCCTCGGCCGAGCAGCAAGCCATCCTGGACACCCTGGCCTGGCCGATCCCCGAGCCCTACCTGCCACCCGACCTGGGCACCGACCCGGCCCGTTTGTAGTGCAAAACGGCGACGCAAGTCCTTATTTATCAAGGCAACTCGACCTGAAAGTAGTAAACTCGGGTTAATCTTAATCCTAATCCTAATCTTTGGCCGCGGCCCCCCTCCCCAGGAGTATCACCCCGGCAACCCCATCGCCTGAAACAGTTTCGCATCGTCACTGGCCGGCGGGTTCGGTGCCGTCAGCAGCTTTTCGCCGAAGAAAATCGAATTGGCCCCGGCCAGGAAGCAGAGGACCTGCAGTTCGCGGCTCATGCGGTCCCGCCCGGCGCTGAGGCGGACCCGCGCCAAAGGAAAAACGATCCGCGCCGTGGCAATCAGGCGAACCAGCTCCAGGGCATCCACCGGGCCGGCCTGCTCCAGCGGGGTGCCGGGGATGGGTGTCAAACAGTTGATGGGGATGCTCTCCGGAGGCGGGTCGAGGGCGGCCAGTTCGGCCAGGAGCAGCAAGCGGTCGTCCTCCGTCTCCTCCATCCCCAGGATGCCGCCGCAGCAAACCGAGATGCCGGCTCGCTGAACCGCCCGGAGCGTCTCCAATCGGTCGTCGTAGGTCCGCGTGGTGACGATGCGGTCGTAATGGCGGCGCGAGGTGTCGAGGTTGTGGTTGTAGGCCGTCAGACCGGCCTCCGCCAGGCGGCGGGCCTGCTCCTCGGTCAGCATGCCCAGGGTGACGCAAGCCTCCATGTCCAGGGCGCGCACCGTTCGCACCATTTCCAGGACCGATTCAAACTGAGGTCCATCCTTGACCTCGCGCCAGGCGGCCCCCATGCAGAAGCGCGTCGCCCCCAACTCCCGGGCCCGTTCGGCTCGTTGCTTGACCTCGGCGGCCGTCATGAGCGGCTCGGCCTTGACGCCGGTTCGGTAGTGGGCACTCTGCGAACAGTAGCCGCAGTCCTCCGGACAGCCGCCGGTCTTGATGCTCAGCAGGGCACAGCGCTGGACGTCGGCCGGGTCGTGGTGCGTCCGATGGACCTGCATGGCGCGAAAGACCAGGTCCGGCAGTGGAAGGTCGTAGATGGTCCGCAGCTCGGCCAGGGTCTTCATGCCATTGGTATAACGTCGCAGGGGCCAGGCGGCGAGGGGATGTTGAAGTGGAGTATCCCCGGGCAGAGAGCCCGCCTCCGTCTCACGATTTGTGAAGAGCCAATTTCCTCCCTGGCGAATCGTTTCGTTCGAGACGAGGGGGGGGTGTCCGTGACCCGTGCAACGATGCGGCAGCGCGATCGCAACTGTCTGTGTCTCAAGGACATCGGGAAGGCCACATCGTTGCACGCCAAATGTAACGATGACAGTTATTCTAGCAGCGGCCGGATGAGGACGAAGACAGGAGCGGGGGGCTGCGTTCCTCGTTGGGCTTGACACCTCCTCCATCTGGGCTATCTTCATCGGAATGATGATGTATCGGGGTTTCTGGGCATGAAGGAGGCTGGAGCGATCGACTCTCCCGATCTGCGCCTGGCCGGCGAACCAGCCTCGCCCGAGGAGGATGCGTCCCCCTTGGCGGCCCGGCCTTGGGATTGGTTCTTCCGGGTTGTCCCCGCCCTCGATTCGTTGCGCTCCTATTCGCCGCGTTCGTTCCGGATGGACTTGCAGGCGGGGCTGACGGTGGCGGCGGTGGCGGTGCCGCAGGCGATGGCCTACGCCAGCATCGCCGGCCTGCCGCCGGAATACGGGCTGTACACGGCCATCGTCATGACGGCCGTCGGGGCCCTGTTCGATTCCTCCCGACAGCTCATCAACGGGCCGACCAACGCTATTAGCATCGCACTGCTGAGCGCCCTGGCCGTGGTGCCGGCGGACCAGAAGATCGCCTGCGCGATGGTCCTCGCCCTGCTGGTCGGAGTGACGCAGACCGGCATCACCCTGCTACGCCTGGGCGACCTGACGCGGTACATTTCGCAGGCCGTCGTCGTCGGTTTCACGCTCGGAGCCGCGGTGCTGCTGGTGCTGGACCAGCTCAAGAACCTGCTCGGCCTGCCCCCCCTGTCCCCGGGCCAGGCGTCGGATCATTTCATCGTCCGCTTTGGCCAGTCGCTCCTTCACATCGGCGAGCTGAACTGGTGGACCCTGGCCCTCGGCATGGGCACCATCCTCGCGGTGCTGCTGTTGCGGCAGTTGAGCCGGAGGCTGCGGGTCCGGCTGCCGGAGTTGCTGCTGGCGGTGGTGGGGGCGGCGGCCCTGGTCTGGGCCTTCGACCTCGATACCTTCGGTGTGCGGACCATCGATCCCCTGCCCCGCTCGCTGCCGACCTTTGCCTGGCCCGAAGTGACGGTCGACCGTGTCCGCGACTTGGCCGGCGGGGCGCTGGCCATCGCCCTGCTGGGATTGCTCGAGGCGATTGCCATGGCCAAGGCCATCGCCGCTCACACCGGTCAGAAACTGGACATTAACCAGCAGTGCCTCAGCGAGGGGCTGGCCAACGTGACCGGGAGCCTCTTTCACTGCTTTCCGGGCTCGGGATCGCTGACCCGGTCGGCCATCAATCAGCAGGCGGGGGCGGTGTCGCAGTGGTCGGGGGTCATCGCGGCGGCGGCAGTGGCGGCGGTGGTGCTGCTCTTCGCGCCGGCGGCCCATTACATCCCGCGGGCAGCACTGGCTGGCGTGCTGATGGTGTCGGCGGCCCGCCTCGTCGATCGCAAGCAGCTCATCTATCACCTGCGAGCCACCCACTATGATGCCCTGATCGTCCTGGTCACCGCGATCTCCGCCGTGGCGGTTTCCGTGGAGTTCTGCATCCTGATCGGCATCTTCCTGTCGTTCGTCCTCTATGTCCCCCGCGCGGCCAAGGTGCATCTAACCGAGTTGACGCTGACGCCGGAACGAGTGATCCGCGAACGGCTGCCCACCGACGAGCCCTGTGGCCGCATGCTGCTGTTCAGCCTGGAGGGCGACCTGTTCTTCGGCTCGTCCCCCGACCTGGAGGCCCACTTCGCGGCCATCGAGAAGCGCCTGGGGTCGGGGGTCCGCATCCTGTTGTTGCGCCTCAAGCGGGTCCGCAACCCCGACGCGGTCTGCCTGGTGCTGCTCGAAGGATTCCTGCGGCGGCTGGAAGCCCGCGGCGTGACGGTGCTGCTTTGTGCCGTTCGTCCGGACCTGGCGCAGGCCCTGCGGTCGTGCGGACTGGAGGCACAACTCCGCGGGCGCCTGTTTCTGGAGAGGCCGGCGCTCTGGTCGAGCACGCTGGAAGCAGTGCGCCACGCCTATGATCTGCTGGGGGCCGATGTCTGCGCGACCTGTCCGCGCCGGGAGGAGGCGAACAACCGGGAGGGGTGGTATTACATGATCTGAGGGCCTGGTCCGCCGAACCAGTCAGGGATTCCCGTCGGTCGCCTTGTCCGGTGGCGGGGGCGACCCGTTCTTGAGTCGCTTGAGGTAGTCTTCGATTTCTTCTCTCGGGAGAAGCTTTAGCAACTCCTGCGGCGGCAGGCCGGCGAGCCGCGCCTCCGGCGGCAGGCCGGCGAGCCGCGCCTCCGGCGGCAGGCCGGCGAGCCGTTCCTCGGGCGTCAGGCCCGCCAGCCGCTCCTCCGGCGTCAAATCCTTGATAAAGTAGTTCAGGTAGTAGCGGTGAAATTCCTGCATCGTCATGGCCATGGCGACACCCTCCTCACGATAGCGATTCACCAACAGGTCCAGAAGAGTGCTGGTCTCCGGCGAGCGGCGTTGATAATGTTCGGCGGCATATTGCACCTGTTCCGGCAGGGCGCTGAATAGGAGCAACATCGCATTATGGTCGGCCAGCGGCAACTGGTGGAGCACGATGACCCGCACGACATCGGTTCCCCAGGTGCAATTGTAGACCCCCGGCTGCGCCGGCAGCAATGGCACGACCCCGGCCAGCTCACGCGGAAAGCGAGCGGTCAGGGCATAGAGCCGGAACTCCGACTCGGGCAGCAACTCCTTCATGGATGGGCTGACCTGCTTGCGGTAATTTACATAATGCGCCAGCAACTCCTTCATGGACCAGGCATCGAGCGTGTCCTGGAAGGACTTGAAGGTGAGGAGGTTGTGCCGCAGCAAGTCGTTCAGGCCATCGGGTAGACGGCCTGTGAACGGCGCATCGCTGATCCTCACAATCACCAGATCGAGCAACTGTTTCCGCAGGGAGAGGTCCTTCTCGGCCTCGACGGCGAAGGGAGAATCCGCGAGAAAATCGGAGCAGATCAGACCGAGGAGGTCGTGCCAGGCGATTGGTTCTGCCATTAATGGGCCTCTCGGCCGACCAAGATACCCCGGGCGTGTTCTATGGCCACTGGCGCACCGCGGACACCGCACGACCCGCGAGCCGAAATTCCGTCGCATCGCCTCTCGCATGCCGGTAGGATGAAACCGGTCACAGTCCGATTCCGCACCCTTTTGCAGGGACAATGCGATGAGCCCCGACGCCCTGCCGTCCGATCCCGAGTCCACTACGGGCGTCCCGCTGCTGGCCGGCCGCTACCAGTTGATGGACAAGCTCGGCGAAGGCGGCATGGGGGCGGTGTTCCGGCGCGCGATACCAAGCTCGACCGCTCCGTGGCCTTGAAGATGCTGCCCGCCGGCAGCGTTCACGATGCCGAGGCGGTGGCGCGTTTTCGCCGCGAGGCCAAGGCACTGGCCCGGCTGGCGCACCCCGGCATCATTCAGGCGTTCGACAGCGGCGAGGACGGCGACCAGCACTTCCTGGTCATGGAGTTCATCGCAGGCCGCAGCCTGGCGAAGGTGCTCGCCGATGGCGGTCCTGTCCCCGCCACTCGCGCTGCTGACTACTGCCACCAGGCGGCGCTGGCCTTGCAGCATGCCCATCAAAACGGCCTGATCCATCGCGACGTGAAGCCGTCGAACCTGCTGCTGGCGAGCCCGGCCGCGTCAGCGCCGGGAGGCACGGTGAAGCTTCTCGACCTGGGATTGGCCCGTTTCCTGCAGGATCAGGTCGGCGACGCCAGTCTGACGCGCGAGGGGTCCGGCATGGGCACGCCGGACTATTGTCCCCCGGAGCAGTTCCGAGACGCCCACAAGGCCGACCCGCGCTCCGACATCTACTCGCTGGGCTGCACGCTCTATCACCTGATTACGGGGCGGGTTCCTTTTCCGGGTTCGTCGCTGTCGGAGAAGGTGACGGCCCACGAGCAGAAAGAGCCCACGCCGCTGGAGGAGGCCTGCCGCGACATGCCGGCGGGGTTGGCTCTCGTGACCCAGCGGATGATGGCCAAGCGCCCTGCCGATCGCTTCCAGAGTATGGCGGAGGTCGTCGCGGCGCTGGCCCCCTATGTCGCCACCTCTTCGCCGTCCTTCCGCGACATTCGCAGGACCTCGACATGGACCGGGGCCCAACTTGCGACGATGCCGGCGCTGCCGCGGCGCCGGCGCGTGTTGCCCTGGCTCGTCACCGGGGCCGCCGTGCTGTCGCTGGTCGCCGTCGGTCTTGTCGGGTTCGCCGCCGGTTGGTTCCGGCCAAAACCCCAACAGGTCGCGCAGCACCTCGCCACGTCTCTGGGCGACACGGAGAAATCAACATCGCCGCCGGGGAGCACGAGTAAGTCAGGACCATCCGCGGAGACGAACAAGGAGGAGAGGGCGAAGCCGGCCGACGACCCCAATGTGCTTACCGTCTCCCAGAAGCCGGAAGCCGCGAAGTATCAGACGATCGGTGCGGCCGTGGCCGCGGCGCGGGCCGGGCAGACCATTCGAGTGCTGGACAACGGCGTCTACCGCGAAAGCGTGCGTGTCACGGGCCGAAGCGAAAGGACCGGCATCACACTCGAGGCGGTTGGAGGCGCGACCATGGAGGCGGCAGCGGAGAAGAGCTTCCTGGTTGAAATCGCCGGGGTGCCGGACGTTACCGTTCGTGGCTTTCATCTCCCGCGCGGCGAAGGCACCGCGCTCAGGGCTCCTGGTGGTTCGGGGGGCTTGCCCAGGGCTGCGGCTGGAGCGTCTGGAGCTGGAAGCGGAGGGCTCGCCCGGGACGAACGGCGTCGAGGTGGTCGCCCTGGCCGACTCGGCACCGGATCGGGCGCCGGTCGTCATCCGCGTTTGCGTCTTCCGGGGGTTCCAGTCGGGCGTCGTCTTTGCTGGGGGGCCGGGACACTGCTTCTTCCGCACGGCTGTGCGGGATTGCCTGTTCACGGACTGTCTCTCCGGGGTCCAGATCATCGACGGCGCTCAGGACGTCCAGGTCGTGGGCAATCGGTTCCGTGACGTGAACATGTCTGCCGTGCAGTTTCAGTTCCTCTCAGAGGATACGGAAGGCATCCTCGTCGCGAACAACACGTTCTTCGATAGCGCCACGGCCCTCCGGCTCTGGGACCGCGCGATTAACGGAAAGTACATTCAGGTCCGCAATAACCTCGTGCTGGGCGGCGAAGCCATGGACATGCACGTCATCGATGCCATCAATGGGCAGGAGAGCCGCGGGCCGGGCAACGGTGTGGCCGTCGCCGCGAAGTACCGCTTCAGCAACAACTGGCGCGAGGGCAAGGAGTGGCCGACCGGCAAGGGCTGGATCCCGCCTGACCCGAAGAAGGGCGACGTGCGAGAGAGCAAGATCGACGGCATCAACCGCGACCCGAAGTCGCCCGATTTCCTGCGCCCCCAACCGAACTCGAAGCTGGCCACCGCCGGCGCCGGCAACGAGGATCCCTCCCTGCCACGCTACATCGGCGCCCTCCCGCCGGAAGGGACCGACCCCTGGGACTGGGACCGGACCTGGCGCATGCCGAAGGATGCCCAGCTGCTGACGGTGTCGAAACAGTCGAGCGGCGGCGGCATGTATCGCACCATCAATGACGCGCTGAAGGACGCGAAACCCTGGGCGACGATCCGAGTGCTGGATGATGCAAAGTACACTGAGTCGCTCCTCATCGCCGACCCCCAGAAGTTCGAGGGATTGACCCTGGAGGCGGCCGGTGCGGCAACCATCGAGCTGCCGAAGGGGGGCCGGGTCGCTGTGCTGATCAAGGATGTGCCGCTCGTCGCGGTGCGCGGCTTCCACCTGTCGGCGGACCCGCAGAACATTTTCCTGGTCGGAGTGCTCGGCCGGAGTCCAGGTGTTCTCCTCGATCACCTCGACTGCCGCTCGTCCGCCTCGCTCGGGGCGTGCGGCATCGATTGCGAGTCACTCTCGATTCCCGAAGGAGCCGCGCCTGTGGTAGTAAGGCACTGCAAGGTGACTAACGTTGAAACCGGCATCCGCGTTGCCGGGCTGGAGAGCGGCAAGTCGATTCTCTGTCGTGGGGTCCTGGCATATGAGAACGACGTCTCCAACTGCAGCGTCGGGGTGGGGGTGCTCGGCCAGGTCCGGGACCTGCAAGTCCTCGGCAATCGCATCTGGAATTGCGGTCGGTCCAATATCTACCTGACCGATCTCAAAGAGGGAGCTGCCAATCTCCTGATTGCTAACAATGCGTTGCAAAATCCCCGTGACTGCATCGAGATCGAAAATCCCGACGCGGGGCTGAAGGGAATCGAAGTTCTAAACAACCTGCTTCTCTCCCAGTCTGGCCCGGACATGGTCTTCAACGGCAAGGACCGGGCCAGCTTGCAAGGGTGGCGCTTCGCCCACAACTGGCGCCAGGTGCATGCGGACAAGCTCTCGGGTCTCGATGCCGAACACTGGCTCCGCAACGAGGGCGACACTTTCGCGGACTCCGTCGAATTGCTGTCGCTGGACGCGCGAAATCCCGATTTTCTGCGTCCCGGCAGCGGCTCTCCGCTGGTGAGCGGAAGTGCAGGCGAAAATTTGCCTCCCTACGTCGGCTCCATCCCACCCCAAGGCGTCCCCCCCTGGGACTGGGACCGCACCTGGCGGATGCACGTGAAGAAGAATGATGGGAAGAAATGACCGCCTCCGGCGTGTACAATGCCAGGAAGTCCTTCCCGAGTTGGCGAGGCGTCGCATGCCGCTATTGGACCACTTCCGTCCGCCACTGAGCCTGCTCCGCCCGTGGGAGTCGTTCCACACAACCTGGGCGACCTCCATCGCCGATCAACTGAACCGCGACGTGCTGCCGCCGGGGATCATCGCACTCGAACAGATCCATGCCGGACCTGCCGTCGAGATCGATGTGGGCAGCTACGAAGGACCGGAGCAACCAGCGGGCGCGGGCGGGAGCACCACGACCCTCGCTCGCACGGTCTGGCTGCCAGCGACAGCGCCGGTCGTCTTGCCCGCATCTTTCCCTCCGAGTTGCACCATCGAGATTCAGGTGAGCGAAGGCGGGCGGACCCTGGTCGCCGCTATCGAACTGGTGAGCCCTGGGAACAAGGACCGTGAGACGAAGCGCCGCCTCTTCGCCGCCAAGTGTGCGACCTATCTTTCCCGGGGCATTGGCCTGATCGTGATCGACGTGGTGGGCAGCCGCCGCGGAAACATGCACAACGAGTTGCTGGCTCTTGTCGGACTTGAGCCCGAGCTGGCCATGTCGGCTGATGTCTCCCTTTATGCCGTGGCCTACCGACCGCTTCGTCGCGACCGTGCGGAGCAGATCGAAACCTGGCCCGTCCCGCTGGGCGTGGGGGACACCCTGCCGACGCTTCCGCTCAGCCTGGCCGCCGAGCTGTGCGTGCCGCTGGACCTGGAAGCGGCATATACCGAGGCGTGCCAACGACGGCGCGTTGAGGAGGCGCTCGGTTAGACCTGCACTTTCCCCAGAAAACCTTAGCCTACGTGAGCAACTTCACCACGCGGCGTACGAGTGCGCGGGATTTCCGTGAGAGGACCGCCAGGCCACCAGTCGCCGAAAATGTCTCGCGGATGCAACTGCGCCGCAAAGCGTTGCGACGATCCGCATGCGATGGCCTCCGGTCGGGATCGTCCCACGGACTGGCGCTGCGATCAACCAATTCCTTCGCCGGCTTCTCCCACGCCCATAGCTCGATCAAGGTGTGCAGCCACAGGTTCAGATGATACACCGCCACGTTGGCAAAGACATGCCGCACTTGTTGCTGACCGGCCCCATGAACCTCCTTGAGATCGTGAAAATCCTGCTCGATTGCCCCCCGATCGGCCACCGCCGTCAGGATTTGTTCTACGCTCGCTGCCGCGTCGGTGCAGAAGTAGGCGACCCAACCATCCTTCTCGCGCACCAGCACGACACGGATCAAACCGCCCACCACGGCATACGTGGCCAGGAACGTCTTGAAGGTCTTGGTGACTGGCTTGTTGTAGAGCACGAACGTCGCCTGCTGCCAAGCGCCGGCATGGGCGGCACGTTTGGCCAGGCTGATGGCCTGCGTGCCGTACTTGCGTGGTCGGCCCCGGCCTCGACCGGCGGGCGCGGGCACGCTCCACAAGGCGGCGTCCCTGCGCAGTCGGCTCACCAACACCACGCCTGCTTGCAACACTGCCTTCACGAACGGCCGTTTGGCATAGGCGCCGTCGGTCACGACCCAGATCGCTTTGCCCAGGAAACGCAGCCATTGGCAGACCCAGGCGACCAGCTCGGCGGCCAACTCCAATTTGGTGCGGAAGGGGAAATGGTTGCGGTTCCAGGGCGCGATCTTGCCCAGATCCTTGGCGCGGATGTACAACAAGGTGCGCAGCGGCAGAGCGATCACTCCCCAGTGGGGATGCTGAACGATCCAGGCGATGGTCACCCAGATGTGCCCGTAGAGGAATTTCTGGTCGGCCGGCCCGGGCGTGGGGTTGTGGTGAATCCCCGCTCCTTCGACCAACGGCCCGGCCCGCTTGGTCGGCGTGTCGTCGATGGCAAACAGCAGCCGCTCGGGCAGCGGCAGCAGGTCCGCCAGCAGGCGCAGCAGCATGCTGGCCATAAACTCGCTGCACCGGCCCACGGAGCCGAGAAAGCGATAGAATGGTTTGTAGTCTTGCCCGAGGTCGCCGGCGCAGCCAACTGCTGACCGTGCGGCGTCCCTGAGCGAACAGCATTCCGCTCAAGAGGGGCAGCAGCCGCCAGGCGAGTCGCCCATGCAGCGGCTGGCTGAGGCGGTTGATCCATATCGAGACCTGCGGCGGCAGTTTCCAGGTCGCCATCCTTGGCTTTCCTGTGCGCGACGGTGATGTTTGCTAGACCACCATCGTGGCAGGAGGGCCATTTCGCGCCAACGTCAGTCGGATCGGGACACGGAAACATTGGGTTTTCTGGGGAAAGTGCAGTTAGATAAGAGCGGCCGGAAGAAATGAACCACAGAGGCACAGCGCGGCATAGCCGCCGGGAGGATTGAAAACTCGGTGCTCCGTGAACAGAAAGACTGTTGCCAGACACTCTTACTGAACTCGGAGGCACCGATGAAGACTTTCTTACAGCGTTTCGCGGCGGTCGTCCTGGGCGTGTTGTCCGGTTTCGACCGGGTGGTCTTCAAGGGACGCCTGCCGCAACTGTATTCGCCCGAGGGGATGAATTGCTACGCCAGTGCCAATCACGTGCGGCTGTTGGACTTCAAGGCCCACGCCAAGGAGGTGACACGTCAGGTGCTGGCGGCGTCGCTGGTGCAGTCGGCCAAGGCGGCCGACCGCTTCCAGTATCTCAGCAGCGGCCAGGCTTCCAAGGACAAGGCCGCGCGGGCCATCCTGCAACGCCATCCCATCGCCACGGGGCTGGCGGCCGTGTTGCAGTGCGTGGAACCGTGCTGGACCTTCGATACCCAGAGCGTCGCTGGGCGGTTGACTATCCGCGGCGAACCCGGCAAGTGTTCGGCGTTGTACCACTACTTTCAGCACCCGCGTTTCGGCTGGATGTACGTGCGGCTGCAGACCTGGTT
The DNA here is from genome assembly GCA_963827935.1 of uncultured Planctomycetota bacterium. Taxonomy (GTDB): domain Bacteria; phylum Planctomycetota; class Planctomycetia; order Gemmatales; family Gemmataceae; genus DATFNV01. The sequence goes on from CAWHCN010000017.1 coordinate 1,015,439, forward strand.
CCCCTTCGAGGTGCAGATCGGCCTCAACGGCCGAGAATGGCTGGCGCGGCGCATGGATCAGGAGGGGATGAAATACCAGCGGAGCGACAACAAGTTTCTGTGGGTGGAGGACTGGCAGCAGGCGCAGCGGTGGCTGGACGAGCAGCAGCGGACCGATTGGGTCGGGGAGTTCGACGGGTTGCTGCGTCAGGTGCATCCCTTGCACCCGGGGCATCTGGGTCGGCTGCCGGTGGCCTACAACTGGACGGTGCATCAGAGCGAGTGGGCCACGGACGTGGCGTTTGCGTCGCGGTCGTCGTTGACGGAGTGGTATGAGCGGTGGGTGCGGCATGCCTTCCTGAATTTCCGGTCGACGGAGGTGCTGCGTTTTCTGGGTCGTTCGGGGCGGCTGTCGGCGGGACTGGACGTGCATTCGGACGTGGAGGCGTTCGAGGAGTCGGTGCGGCTGAAGCACTGGGTCAACGGCAACTCGGTGAAGATGTACGACCACGGCAACGTGCTGCGTGTGGAGACGACGGTGAACGTGGTGAAGGAGTTTCGCAGCTACCGGGCGGCGGTGGGCGACCCGGAGGGAGAGAAAGCCTGGCGTGTGCTGCGTCGCAGCGTGGCAGACACCTACCGGCGGGCGCAGATCAGCCAGGGGTGCAACGACCGTTACCTGGAGTCGCTGGCGGGGGTGGCGGCGACGGCGACGATGTCCGAACTGGTGTCGCCGTGGTGTCAGCGGGCCAGCGAGCCTGGGAAGAGCGGTCGCAAGGTACGGGCGTTGAATCCCCTGGCGAAGGAGGATGCAGCGTTGTTGACAGCCGTCAGCGATCCGAAGTGGCAATTGGCAGGGCTGCGCAACCGGGATTCATGCGAAGCCTTGTACGGCGCGACCCCGGAGGATGCGGCCGAGCGCAAGCGGCGTTCGGCGAAGGCAAGTCGGTTATTGCGACTGTTACGTGCCCACGGGATATTGCAGAAGGTGCCGAAGTCGTACCGTTATCGGGTGTGTGCCCAAAGCCGGGACGGCCTGCTGGCGCTACTGGCTGCACGCGAGGCCAACGCCGAAAAGCTGACAGCGAATGCAGCCTAAAATCCTTCGTGAAGAGCGAAAAAAGAAGAGAGTTAGTAGTACAAAGGACACAGAGAAGAGCAGAAAGAGGCCGGTCCGGTACTGATGGCGGCGGGATTCGAGTGTACGTCCTTCCATTCTGGCCTTTTCTCTGTGTCCTCTTTGCCTCTGTGGTTCATTTCTTCCGAACTAAGTCTAAGGCCCAGGCTGGTTACGCCGCCCTGCCCCGCGTCTCTCGTTATGGCCCCCGACAGAAAATGTGCAACAACATCTTGCCGCTGTCAGCTGACGGAATACAGCTGACATCATGCAGGAAGCAATCTATTCGACGCGTGCTGTTCGCGTCCGCGCGGTGCATGCCTTGCTGGAAGGCATGCCACAGGCGCAAGTCGCTGAGGCATTTGGTGTTGACCGCACCACCCTGTACCGCTGGATGATGCGATTCCGCGGTGGCGGTGGCGACACCGGGTTGGAGCGCCGGCCGGGAAGTGGTCGCCCGCGATTGTTGCAGCAGCTGACGGCCGAGCGTTGGCGAAAGTTGGTGCTGCGACCGGCCTCGGACTTTGGGTTCGAGACGGATTTTTGGACGGCGGGGCGCTTGCACACAGTCCTGGGCCAGCGTTGGGGCTTGGTTGTTTCGCAGCGCACGATCATTCGGCGGCTGCAAGAAGCCGGGTTGAGCTACCAAAAGCCGGAGCGCGAATACTTCGAGATGGACCCGAAGGCGCGAACGGAATGGCTGTCGACGACGTTGCCACGGATTCGCGAAACGCTGCGAGAATTCCAGGCAATTCTGTATTGCGAGGATGAGGCCAGCATCTCGCTGACCGCCTTCCTGGGTAAGACGTGGGCGGTGCGTGGACAGACGCCGAAGCAGCGAGTGACGGGCAAACGCGGTGCGGTATCCGCGATGTCGGCTATCAACGGCAGGGGGCGTCTGGTGTTCCGTTTGCATGACAAGCGCATCGCCTCTCAAGAGGTGATCGACTTCCTTGACCAATTGCTACGGCACCATCCAAAGCGACATTTGGTCGTCGTCATAGATCAAGCGCCGCCGCATACGTCCAAGCGGACGCAAAGTTTCATTGCCAGCAAACGGCGTCTCCACGTTTTCCATCTTCCAGCCTACTCGCCCGATTGGAATCCCGATGAGAAGGTATGGAATCACCTGAAACATCACGAACTCAAAGGTCACCAAGCCAAAACAAAACAGGAACTCACCGAACTGGCCGCACGCAAGCTCACCGCTATGTCCGACAATCCTGAATTGCTACGCGGTATCTTCTTTCGTTGTTGTGTTGCAGATTTATTGTCCTGAGCCATAGGTCCCCGAAGGCCGAGGCGAACCATGAGTCCATCCGCCGACCCCGCCGAGCCCGTCCGCCTCACCCGCGATGGCTCCTTCAAGCAGCACCTGCACTGGTCGCCCGATGGCAAGAAGTTCCTGTTCACCCGCATCCACGAAGGCCAAATGGGTCTGTGGACCATGAAGGCCGACGGTGGCGGTCTCAAGGCCCTCTTGCCGGATGAAAAGACGCCGCATTTCGATGGCCACTGGTCGAGCGATTCCAGAAAGATCATCTTTGTCTTCGACATCCTGCACGGCACCGACGGCAAGCTGCAAATCGAGACCCTCAACGCCGACGGCTCCGAGCGCAAGAACCTGATCCCCAACAAGGCCTTCGAGGAGTCGCCGCGCTGGTCGCCCGACGGGAAACGCATCGCCTGGGTCAGCACACGCGACGGCAACCAGGAAATCTACACCGCCGATGCCGAGGGGAAGGACCTCAAGCGCTTGACCAACGACGTGGCCCTCGACAACAACCCCGCCTGGTCGCCGGATGGCAAGCAGATCGCCTTCGCCAGCAACCGGGCCGGGAACTTCGAGATTTACCGGATGAAGGCCGACGGCAGCGATGTGAAGCGCCTCACCGACAACACGGCGCTGGACTGCTGGCCCGCCTGGTCGCCCGACGGCAAGAAGATCACCTTCACGTCCAACCGCGACGGCAACTACGAAATCTACCTGATGAACGCCGACGGCTCCGGACAGCGCAACCTGACCCGCAACCGGGCCCAGGACAACTTCGCGGCCTGGTCGCCCGACAGCACGAAGATCGCGTTCATCTCCAACCGCGGCGGCGGGTACGATGTGTATGTGATGGCGGTGAAATAAGGTGATCGGCAGAGCCCCGATTCCTCTCTCCGGAAGCCCCAGACCCAGCGTCAGGCAGCCGAGCCCACGGTGCCACCACACCTTCGGACACCCCGTGACACCGTGCACTCCCCGCACACAGCAAATGCGGCTGTCGCACAGCTGGCATTGACACGGAGGCCAGCTGCGGCACGTTGGCGTCATAATCGCCGCAGAGGATTCCCCCACTGTGTGACCACGGGCGGCACGCTGGCTATCCTCGCCCCCATCCTGCTCTCACGTGCTGATCGACCAGGATCGGGTTGCCATCGGGGTCCACGGCGATGAAGCTGGCCGGTCCTGTTGTACTCTCGTCCGCCTCCTGTTGCAACGGCACGCCCTGGGCCTTCAGCCGGCGCTGCAGCTCGCGGACATCGGTGAACGAGGCGAGCTTCTGGGCGTCGCTGTCCCAGCCTGACCGCTCCCTTCATCCCTCGCGCGCCCGCGCACAATCACCAGCGAGAAGTAAGGTAACTCCCGCCCCCGCAGCGATTCGAGGTCCTCAAGCACGCGCTCGTCCGGCGTCCCGACCTTTTCCACATAGACGGCCCGCGCCGGCCGTGGCAAGGCGGCCAGTTCGTCCAGCAGACGGCCGAACACAGTGTTGACCTTGAGCAGCATGACGCTGGCGAACTCCTCCACAAGCGACGGCAGACGCTCGACACCATAGGCCGCCGGCACGACGGCCACCTTCTCGTCCAGGCGGGCGATCGGCACGCCGGCCCGTGCCGCAGCAGCACTCGCCGAGGTGACGCCGGGGACGATCTCTATCCGCACCTCCGGAAACCGCTGCAATTCACTATAAAGATGCAAAAATGTGCTGTAGAAGAACGGGTCGCCCTCCGTAATCCAGGCCGCCGATTTGCCGCAGTCCAGCTCCATAACGATCTCTTCGGCCAGGCGGCGATAGGCTCGCTGATCGGCACCGCGGTCGCGCGACATGCACAGCGACACCGGCCGGAACTTCTCCGGCGGCAAGCCAAGCGGCTCGACGATGCGGCGGGCGAAGCCGGCCCCGCTTCGTGCCCCCGCCGGCTGGAAAATCCAATCGACCGCGTGCAGGATGCGCTCGGCCTTGCGCGTGATCAGTTCCGGGTCGCCCGGCCCAACGCCGACTCCGTACAGAGTTCCCATCTGTCCATCCGATCAATGATGATGGTGCTCGTGGTCATGGTCATGATGATGGTGATGCCCACTATCCTGGCCGATGCCGCGGACGTGGTGGTGATGGCCGACCTGCGGCTGGCCGACCGCCTGCTCGAAACCCGGCAGCCGCACGCGGTACTTGCACAGCTCGCAGTTCATGTTCGGGCTGCCGTGGACCGCCTCTTCGGCCCGCTCGGCGAAGGCCTCGAACAGCAGCGGATGGACGTCGAGATAGCCGGCACAGAGGAATTCGGTGCTCGGGATGCTGCCGGCCGAATTCCTCGGTCTGCCGCCGAATGCGCTTCTCCAGCACGCCGGTGAACAGGAAGAACGGAAAGACCAGCGATGCGGCCGAAAGCCCATGCGCTGGCAGCGTTCCAGCGCCTCGGGCAACAGCGGCGTGGTTACGCCGATGTAGCAGGCGGCCGCCCAGCCGAAGCCCATCCCTTCCCAGAGCAGGCGGGCCAGCTTGAGATGTCGCGCGTTGGCGTCCGGATCGCTGCTGCCGCGGCCGACGACCAGGAGCAGCGTGTCCTGACGCTCGGCCGGCCCTGCGGCGCGCTCGGCCTCCTCGATGCGCAGCCGGCACAGCTCGATGAATGCTTGGCGTGCAGGTGCAGGTGCCGCCCATAGTGGAAGTTCACATCGGGGAAGCGTCGCCGCGCCTCGTGGATCTCGCTGGGAATGTCGTTCTTGGCGTGCCCGGCCGCCATGAGCATGCCCGGCAGCACGACCACGTGTTCGGCGCCCCGCGCTCGACACAGCGGCTCGATGCCCTCGCCGATGACCGGGCGGGCAAATTCCAGGAAGCCGCACTCGACGATGCGTTCCGGGTCCCGGGCGCGGAACAGCTCCACGAGACGGAGAAATTCCGCCGTCCCTTCCGGGTCCCGGCTGCCGTGTCCGACGAACAACACTGCTGGTTTCATGACTGCGATCCCTTCCACAACGACGCCGCCCGGTGGGCGGCGGCTAAACTAGAATTCGATGCCCTTTTGTGCCTTGATCCCGGCTCGGTACGGGTGCTTGACGAGCTTCATCTCCGTGACCAGGTCGGCCAGGTCGATCAACTCGTCGCGGGCGTTGCGGCCGGTGACGACGACGTGCAGCATCGGCCGCTTGCCGCGCAATTCGTCGAGCACCTCGTCCAGCGGCAGATAATCGTGCTTCAGCACGACGTTCAGCTCGTCGAGGATGACCAGGTCGAAGGACGGATCGCGCAGCAGGGCGACGGCCTTGTCCCAGGCCTTGCGGGCCGAGGCGATGTCCTGTTCGCGGTCCTGCGTGTTCCAGGTGAAGCCGTCGCCCATCGTGTGCATTTCCAGACCAAGGTCGGCCGAGCCGCGGCGGCGAGGGCCGCCTCGCCGGTCGGGATGGCCCCCTTGATGAACTGCACAATGCCGACCTTCAAGCCCTGCCCCAGCGCCCGGAAGGCGAGGCCCAGGGCCGCCGTCGTTTTGCCCTTGCCCGCTCCGGTGTGGACGATGAGCAGTCCCTTTTCGCGAGTGGCCTGCGCCTTGCGCTCCTCGAAGGCTTCCTTCTGGCGGATCATGCGTTGGCGGTGCAGATCGTCATCGTCCTCGGTCATGGATACGCCCTCGATTGATCGTTTCGCGAATCGATGAATCAGCGCCGCTCTGCGAGCGGCCGCTAACGGACTCCCGAATAATCATTTCTAATCGTGTCATGTCCAGCGCCGCCTCAACCGCGTCGGCCAAGCCGTTCCAGGGACTCGTGCAGCGACGCGCCCGGGCACCGCTGCCGTCGGCTCGCGGTCCCGCCGTGCAGGCTGTCGAGCCAGGCCCGGCGCAGTCCCGTGTTGGCGAACAGCCCATGCAGATAGCAGCCCCAGACCCGGCCGTCGTCGCTCACCGCCCCGTCAGGCAGATCAACCGGCTGCGCCGTTGCGGCGCGTGATTTCCAGCCAGGGGCGTCCGCCGCTGCGTGCGGCCCATGTGAATTTCATAGCCTTCCACCTCCTGGCCGGCCGCGGCGCTCGAGCCAGCCCGGCCCGCCCCGCACGCGCGCCTGGACCTGGAAGGTCGCCTTGTCCGGCGCGAACGTCGTCTCCACCGGCAGCAGTCCCAGGCCCGCGGCTTCCGCCACCGCCGATTCGACACCGTGCCGGATCGCGGATCACGCGGCCCAGCATCTGGTAGCCGCCGCAGATGCCGACGACCGCACGTGCCCTGGGCGGCCATGCTCCCGGATCGCGTCGGCGAGTCCCGTGGCTTCGCAGCCAGGCCAGGTCGCTGATGGTGCTCTTGGTGCCGGGCAGGATGACGGCGTGCGGCCTGCCCAGCTCGCGCGGCGATCTGAACGTAGCGCAGCGTGACGCCGGGCTCGGCACGCAGCGGATCGAAATCGTCGAAGTTGGCGATGTGCGGCAGGCGGATCACCGCGATGTCGATGCTCCCAGTCGTCCGGGAAGCGACGAACGCGTCCAGGGCGACGGCGTCCTCTTCCGGGACGGCCAGCGCGGGCAGGTAAGGGACCACGCCAAGCACCGGCACGCCGCCGCGCTCTTCCAGGATGCGGACGCCGTCGGCGAACAGCGTCGGATCGCCGCGGAACTTGTTGACCACCAGGCCGCGGACCAGGGCTCGTTCCTCCGGTTCCAGCAGCCAGAGCGTGCCGAGCAGCTGGGCGAAGATGCCGCCGCGGTCGATGTCGCCGGCCAGCAGCACCGGGGCGCGGGCGTGGCGAGCGACGGCCATGTTCACGATGTCGAGCGGACGCAGGTTCAACTCCGCCGGACTGCCCGCTCCCTCGATCACCACCAGCTCGTAAGCGGACCGCAGCCGATCGAGAGCGCGCCGTGACGATCGGCCACAGTTCCTCCTTGCGGCGGTAGTAGCTGCGCGGCCCGCAGGGTCTGCCAGGGCCGGCCGAGGACGATCACCTGCGAGCGCGAATCGGCCTCCGGTTTGAGGAGGACCGGGTTCATGTCGGCGGTCGGCTCGATGCCGGCGGCGGCCGCCTGCACCGCCTGGGCCCGGCCGATCTCGGACCCGTCGGCGCAGACGGCGGCGTTGTTCGACATATTTTGTGCCTTGAACGGCGCCACGCGCACTCCGCGGCGGGCGAAACATCCGGCACAGCGCCGCCGTCAGCAGGCTCTTGCCCACCGACGAACTGGTCCCCTGAATCATCAGCACCTGCGCGGGCATGGTCACTGCACCTCCCGGATCGCGGCCAGAAGGCGTTCGTTCTCTTCCGGCCGGCGCGTGCTGATGCGGACGTAGGCCGGCAGGCCGAAGGAGGCGCAGTCGCGCACCAGCATGCCGCGCGGCAGCAGCCGCTGACGGAAGGCGGCACCGTCGCCGACGCGGACGAGGAAGAACGGTGCGGCCGACGGCACGGGAGGCAGGCCGAGTTGCGTCAGCCCGGCTGTCAGCGCCTGCCTTTGCCTCGGCGAGTCGTTCCAGCGAGCGAATCCGGTGTGTCGGTGTCGCGCAGGGCGGCGACGCCGGCGGCCTGGGCCAGGGCGTTGACGCTCCACGGCGGCTGCACCCGCCGCAGTGCCTCGATCAGCGGCTCGGGTCCGACCGCGTAGCCCGAGGCGCAGGCCGGCCAGGCCGCAGTCCTTGGTCATGGAACGCAGCACCAGGACATTGGCGTGCGTTCAGGTCCAGGGCCGAGCCGCAGACCCGCGGCGAACGGTTGATAGGCCTCGTCCACGACGAACAGCGCCGTCGGGTAGCGATTCACCAGACGCGCGAGAATATCAGGACTCAAGAGAGTGCCTGTCGGGTTGTTCGGATGGCAGAGGAAGACGACGCGCAGCCGCAATCGCTCCAGGGCACAGGCGAAGGCCAGAAGGTCCGGCTGGAAATCGTCCTCCGCGCGAGCCTGCCAGCTGGTGACGTGGCCGCCGATCAGCCGGGCGGCGCGGGCATATTCGCCATAGGTCGGCCCGAGCACGGCGACCGCGTCCCCCGGCCGCACGAAAGCCTGTGCCGCCAGGGAGATCAACTCCGAAGCCCCGTTACCGGCCACAACGCGTTCGATGCCGACGCCAACCGATTCGGCCAGGGCCATGCGGAGCGCCACGAGTTCGCGGTCGGGGTAACGGTCCAGTGCGACGCCGGCCAGGGCCGGGCCAAGCGCCGGAGACGGACCATACGGATTGGTGTTGGCGCTGAAGTCGAGCACATCGTCGGGATCCAGCCCCAGACCGCGTAGCTCGGCGAGGTCCACGGCGCCGTGGACGACGGGCGGAACACTCATGATCGGCCGGCGCGGCTCAGGCGGCATGGGTCCCTCCCGCCACGAAGACGAGCAAGACCATCGTTTCCAGCAGTTCGCACAGGGCGCCGTAAATGTCGCCGGTCAGGCCCGGCAGCCTCCGCAGGACGAGTCCGTCCACGACAACGAATGACAGCGCCATCGCCAGGACGGCCGCCAGGACAGCACGCCAGTCGCCCGACACCGCGACCGGCACAGACACGACGACACCCATCATCGTGCCAGCGAAGCAGTTCTGCCACCAATTCGTGTTATCCTTGATGACTCTTCCCAACCCCTCGGGCCGTGCGTAAGGGTAAATGACCACTGCCGCGGCCATGCCCCAGCGGCCGATCACGGGAGCCGCAATCAACGGCAAGAGCCGTTCGGGGTTGGAGGCGAGGGCAGCGTATTTCAACAACATTAGCAGGATGCCACCGGTGACGGCAAACGCCCCCACCCGCTCATCGCGCATGATGCGCAATCGATCTTCCGGCGTGCGCCCGCCGAACAACCCATCACAGGTGTCGAGGAAACCGTCCAGGTGCAGCGCCCCTGTGGAGAGGACCCAGGCGGTTAGCACCAGCGCCGTCGTGACACCCGGGGGGAACGCGAGGGCCAGGAGCCAATCCAGGCCGGCCAGGAAGGCGCCGAGGAAGAGGCCGACGAGGGGAAACCAACCGACGGAGTAGCCGAGTTCCCGTGGCGTGAACGGCCGACGCACGAGCGGCGGTATCACCGTCAAGAATTGCAAGGCGGCCGCTAGCGGTGCGAAAGCGCTGCGGCGCTGCTCGTGCCCCGGGCCGGCGGCCATTTTTTGTTTCTCGTCGAGAGAAGTCATCACGCGCTTCCCCTCGTGTCCAGGCGCACCGCCGCGACGAAGCGCTCGGCGAGCCCCGGCCGCGCTGCGAAGTGCAGGTGAACGTACGACGCCCACAGGCGGCCCAGCCGCGCACCTTCCGGCCGCGGATCGCCTTCACCCGAGCGCGGCAGGAGGAGCCAGGCCGGCGGCAGGTCGACCGGTCGCTCCTCCCAGACCGAGTAATGGAATTCGTGCCCGCGCACCGTCTCGCCGCCGGGAAGCAACCACGAATCAGTGCGCGGCGCGGGCCAGCCGGTAGCCTAGCGTCAGCCGGCCGGTCATGACGGAATGCCCGGGGAGCAGGCCGACCATCTCGTGTCGCCGCCCGTCGCCATCAACGATGGCTTGAGTCAGGTACATTAGCCCGCCGCATTCGGCATAGATCGGCAATCCCTGCCGATGTGCGGCGTGCAAGGCGTCGTGCAGGGGGCGGTTGGCCGCCAGTGCCTCGGCGTAGACTTCCGGAAAGCCGCCGCTGAGGAGGATGCCGGCTGTCCGCGATGGCAGCGCCGCATCGCACAAAGGGCTGAAGAAGGCGATGTCGGCACCGGCCGCACGAAGCAGGTCCAGATTGTCCTCATAAGTGAAGTGGAACGCCTCGTCGCGTGCCACCGCGATCAGCGGCCGGCCCGTCACCGGCCGGCAGTCGGCATTGGCCGCCACGGGCAAGGGCGGTGCCTGCCGGGCGACGGCGAGCAACTTGGTCGATGTCCAGGTACTGGGTCACAAAGTCCCCGGCGCAGCGAACGAACTCTTCCCAGCGTCCCGGCTCGCGCGTCGGAATCAGGCCGAGGTGCCGTTCGGGGACGCGCAATCCCTCGTCGCGCGGCAGCCAGCCGAAGACCGGGAGTCTCGGTGGCTCTGGCAACGACCGACGCAACTCCGCGGCCGTGTCCTTCGCCCGGCGACGCGATTGACGATGAAACCGGCGAGCGGAACCTGCTCGTCGAAGCGCTGGTAGCCGAGAGCCACCGCCCCGGCGCTGCGCGCCATCCGGGACGCGTCCAGCACCACGATGACCGGCGCGTCGAGGAGCTTCGCCACTTCCGCCGTGCTGCCGCTTTCGTCGTCGTAATCGGCGCCGTCATATAGCCCCATGACGCCCTCGATGATCGCAACATCGGCATCATGGGCGGCGCGGGTGAACAGTGAGCGAACGCGCTCCGGCGGCAGCATCCAGGTGTCGAGATTGCGGCACGGTCGCCCGGCTGCAAGGCTGTGGTAGGTCGGGTCGATGTAGTCGGGGCCGACCTTGAACGGCTGCACGGTCAGGCCGCGCCGCGCAGGGCGGCGATGAGCCCCGCCGTCAGCATCGTCTTACCGACGCCGCTGTGTGTGCCCGCGATGAGCAAACGCCCGCCCATTGTCCGGTCCTTCGTTTCTCGGTCACGCGACCAGTTGTTTCTTTTCCAGCAACTTCAGACAGAGGGCGCGCATTGTCGCCAGTTCACGTTGAAACTCGCGATGGACTTCCTCGGTGGTCAGGGCGTCGAACAGGTCGGGCAATTGCACCCCGCGACTCATGATCTCATCGGCAACCTTGTCGCGCAGGTGTTTGCGGACGAACAGGCAATTATCGGCATTGAAGAACAACCGCAGTGCGTTGCTCGCGCTGAGCAGACCATTGACGAGCAGATCGGCGATGCCCAGGCTGAGCAGGCCGAAGAATGCCACTTGCTGGGCCGGCTTTCTGCCCGAGGCGGAGAGCAAGGTTGCTAGATGCATGGCGTCGCTCATGGATTTGACCCGTGTGGGAAAAACTTCACCCCGGCAACCTGCCCGGAGGCGTGCTCAAAGTAGTGCACCTCGCCGGTATTGCCGTCCTTGACGACTTTCTGCCATTTTCCAGGCAACAATTGCCGTAGGTAGCGCAGCACCACCGCGTTCCGCACCGGGTACTTGATCGTACCACCTCTGGCCGGAGCCCAGCCGGCGGGAACCGAGCCGGACGCGTACACATCGGGGTACAGGTGCAGCGGCATTTCAACCTCAGACTAACCAACCTTCTGACGCACCGTCAGCATGAGGGATTCCGCCGACAACCCATCCAGTGCCAGGCACTCCGCCCCCAGCTCCTGCGCCAATTCCCCGGCCCGTCCCATTCGGACAAATCCCGCATCCGCGTCGAGCACCAGCGCCGGCCACCCTTGCTTCGCTAGCTCTCGCGCCGCGAGCAGCGCCTGTTGCCAGGGATCGCCGGTCGTGTCCGGCAATGGTACGTTCGCCTTGCCGTCACTCAGCAGCACCAGCAGAGGAGGCCGACCTGGGGTCTCGCTCGCCGATGGACCTCGCCGGCGGTGACCAGGGCATGCGCCAGCGGCGTGCGTCCGCCGGTGGGCAGCTCGCGCAGGGCTCGGTTGGCCAGTTCCACGCTGCTGAGTTGGCGGCAGAAGCACTTCGGCCTGCGTTCCGCGGAAGGCGATGACGCCGACCTCGTCGCGCTGTTCGTAGGCGCTTTGCAGCAGTCCCAGGACCGCGCCCTTGACCAGTTCCATCCGTCGCCGCGCCGCCATCGATCCCGACGCGTCCACGACGAACAGGATCAGCGTCCCCGTCCGCCCCGCACGTTCCTTGCGGTGCAGATCGCTTTTGTCGATGATCGGTCGGCCATCCGTCTGACCGCCGCGCAAGCACGGCGGCACGGATCGTGGCATCGACGGCGATGTCGGTCGCCTTCTCGTCGGGGACGGCCCGGACGTAGTGGCCGCGCTCGTGGCTCGGCGTCGGATTACGTCGGCCGTGCGGCATCGACGGGAGGCCACGCCGGCGGCGCCACCTCGATCCGCCGCACTGGCTGCGGTGCGGCCGGGTCGAACACCACCGGTCTCCGCCTCTGATGTTCTCCGCCTCTTTCTGTCGGAGATGTCTGCAAGCGCGACAGCGACTCGTCGAGCCGCTGCTGGTCCAGGTGCGGCTGCTCGAAGGGGCGGCGGCGCTGGCGATGCGGCAAGACCAGTTCGGCCGCCCGCCTGACATCGTCCGTCGTCACCTCCGTGCGTCCGTCGAGGGCGGCCAGCGCCCGCGCCGTCTTGTGCATCACGATGTCGGCGCGCAGGCCATCGACCTCGAACTCGCAGCACAGCCGGCTGATGAGCGCCAGCAGGCCCTCGTCGAGAACGCACACGCGGCAGCCGTTCCCGTGCCTCGGCCAGACGCGCAGCGCAGCGCGCTCCTGTTCGCCCTCCCAGTGAGCGGCGAACGCGATCGGATCGGCCTCGAAAGCCAGCCGGCGGCGCACGACTTCGGCTCGCTGCTCCGGGTCGCGCGGTCCGACGACCTCCACCATCAGGCCGAAGCGATCGAGCAGCTGCGGCCGCAGGTCGCCCTCCTCGCGGTTCATCGTGCCGATCAGCAGGAACCGCGCCGGATGCGTCGCGCGACATGCCTTCGCGCTGCACCGTGTTGACGCCCAGCGCGGCGGCGTCGAGCAGCACATCGACCAGATGGTCCGGCAGCAAATTCACCTCGTCGATGTACAGAATGCCGCGATGCGCCGACGCCAGCAGCCCCGGCTGAAAGGCGCGCCGCCCTTCGCGCAAGGCGCGCTCGAAGTCGAGCGTGCCCAGCACGCGATCCTCGGTCGCTCCGAGCGGCAGATCGACGAACGGCACCGGCGTCTCGACGGCGCGGCGCTCGCCGGCAGCGGCGCAGTGCGGGCAGTCCGGCCACGGCGCGTCCGGGTCGCAGTGGAACGGACAACCCTCGACCACGCGCAACGGCGGCAGCAGGGCCGCCAGGGCGCGGGCGGCGGTGCTCTTGGCCGTGCCCTTCTCGCCGCGGATCAGCACGCCGCCGATGCCCGGGTAGACGGCGTTCAGCAGCAGCGCCGTCTTCAGCGGGTCCTGACCGACCAGGGCGGTAAAGGGATATTCCACGATGGACTCCGAACGCTGCCGCTCTACAAGCGGCCGCTAAACGGCTGTGCGTTCACCGCGTGCTTCCAGCATCTCCTCACTCTTCAGCAGCGTCTCGCGCAGCGCCGCCAGCGTTTCCGCGCTCGGCTCGGCCCACATCCCGCGCTGGGCCGCCTCCAGCAGCCGCTCGGCGACGGCGTGCAGCGCCCAGGGATTGCTGCGAGCGAAGAACTCCTGCATGGCCGGGTCGAGGGCGTAGGTCTGCGCCACCTGCTCGTACATCCAGTCGTCGGCGACGCCGGCCGTGGCGTCGTAGCCGAACAGGTAATCGACCGTGGCCGCCAGTTCCAGCCCGCCCTTGTAGCCGTGCCGCGTGATGCCCTCCAGCCACTTCGGGTTGACGACGCGCGTGCGGAAGACGCGCAGCGCCTCCTGCTTCAGGTCGCGGACCGCCGGCCGGGCCGGGTCGTGCGTGTCGCCGAAGTAGTGCCGCGGCTGCCGGCCGGTCAGGGCGCGGATGGTGGCGATCATGCCGCCGTGAAACTGGAAATAATCGTCGCTGTCGAAGATGTCGTGTTCGCGGTTGTCCTGGTTGTGCAGCGCCACCTGCACCTCGCCCAGCCGCCGGCGGAAGGCGTCGCGCGCATCCACGCCCTGGCCGTCGGCCGTGTAGGCATAGCCGCCCCAGTTGACGTAGGTCTCGGCAAAGTCGGCGTCGTCGTGCCAGTTGCGCTCGTCGATCAGCGGCAGCAGGCCGGCCCCGTAGGAGCCGGGCTTGGAGCCGAAGATGCGGTAGCGCGCCTGCCGCTCCGGCGTCGGGCAGGCCGGCCGCGACGTTGGCCGCCAGGTCGGCGAGGTAGTGCTTGCGGACGAAGTTCTGCTCGGGCGGCTCGTCGCGCAGGGCGACCGCTCGCACCGCCTCGTCGAGCAGCTTGATGAGGTGCGGAAAGGCGTCGCGGAAGAAGCCGCTGATGCGGACGGTCACGTCGATCCGCGGCCGGCCCAGTCCGCCAGCGGGATGACCTCGACGCCGACGACGCGGCGGTTCTCCTTCTGCCAGACCGGCCGCACGCCGAGCAGCGCCAGCACCTCGGCCACGTCGTCGCCGTGGGTGCGCATGGCGCTGGTGCCCCAGACGCTGATGCCGACCGTCTCCGGGATAGCTGCCGGTCTCGGCGTCGGTAGCGCTCGAGGACCTCGCGAGCCAGCTCCTGTCCCACCTGCCAGGCGGCCGCCGACGGCAAGGCGCGCGGATCGACGGCGTAGAAATTGCGGCCGGTCGGCAGGACGTGGGCCATGCCGCGCGTCGGCGCCCCGCTCGGGCCGGCCGGGACGTAACGGCCCTCCAGGCCGGCCAGGAGATTGGTCGATCTCGTCCGTCGTCTGCCGCAGGGCCGGCACCAGGCGCTCGCAGACGAAGGACAGCACCGCGTCGCAGGCCGTCGCCCGCGTCAGCGGCTGCCGCGCGCAGTGCACATCCGTCCCGCGAACGTCTCGCGCGATGAGCGGCGTCGATCCGTTCCTCGCGGCCTCGGAAGCTCGTGCTGCTGCAACAGCGTCCAGCAGGTGCCGGCACAGTTCGTCGATGGTTTCCAGGGCGTCGGCCGCGGCGTGACCAGCGGCCGGTCGGCCAGTCGCGCAAGGGCCGGCGGCACGCGTCGAGCGGCCGGCCGCGCTCCGCCAGCAGCGCGTCCAGATCGAGGCCGAAAAGGCCGGCCACGCGCCGCGCAGGCTGGGCACGTCGAGATTGGGGATCCGCGTCAGCGCCTGCAGCAGGCCGACCATCTGCTCGCCCTCGGGCACCTGTCCGAGGATGTGCAGGCCGTCGCGGATCTGCGCCCCGGCCAGCTCGCACAGGTAGCCGTCCAGCTCCTGGATGAGGTGCGACACTTCCCGGCCGCGCATCTGGGCCAGCGTCACCGGCGTGCCGTCGGCGGTGACGGCGTCGTCCCATTCGTGCGTGTGGCCGTCCTCGCCCTTCTGCATCAGGTATTTCAGGTCGTCTTCGAGGTGGGCCTGCCGGATCAGGTCCCAGATCTGCTGCTGCAACAGCGGCATCTTCGACGGGTCGAGCAGCTCGACCTGGTAGTACTCGTCCACCAGCTGCATCAGCTCGGCCAGCTCGCCGTGGGCGTCGGCCGTGGTCATCGGCGGCGTCAGGTGGTCGATGATGACGGCATGGCCGCGGCGCTTGGCCTGCGCCCCTTCGCCCGGGTCGTTGAGGATGAACGGATAGAACAGCGGCAGGTCGCCCAGGAAGCTGTCGGGAAAGCAGTCCGCCGACAGGCCGACGCCCTTGCCGGGCAGCCATTCCAGCGTGCCGTGCTTGCCGAGGTGGACGATGGCGTCGGCCCGCCAGACGTCGCGCAGCCAGCGGTAGAGGGCGTAGTAGTTGTGCGGCGGCGGCAGGTCGGGCTGATGGTAGATCGCGTTCGGGTCCATGCCGTAGCCGCGCGGCGGTTGCAGGGCCACGAAGACGTTGCCGAAGTCCAGGCCGGCCAGGGCGATGTGACCGTCGTGGACATAGGCCTCGCCCGGCGGCGGTCCCCATTGCTCCGTCATCTGGCGTCGTTGACTCTCCGGCAAGTCGTCGAACCAGCGGCGGTACTGCGTCGGCCGGCGACGCGGCCGGCGGCGTTGGCCAGTTGCTCGGCGGTCAGGAAGGTTTCGTCGTAGGAACAGCGGTCGATCAGCGCGTGGATCAGGGCGTCGCCGTCGGCGGGCAGTTCGCCGACGTGCGTAGCCGGCGTCGCGCATGGCCGCCAGGACGCGCAGCAGCGACGCCGGCGCATCGAGGCCGACGGCGTTGCCGATCTTCGCCGCCTTGCCGGGCGAGTTGGTCAGGACGAAGGCGACGCGCTTGTCGCGGTTCGGCTTGCGCCGCAGAGCCGCGAAGCGCAGGGCCAGCCCCGCCACGCGGGCGACGCGATCGGGCACCGGCGCGTAGTGGACGGGCTCCGTCGACGCCCTCGCTGGCGCCGGGACTGGTTCAGCGGCTTCCTTGAAGGAAATCGGCACGGTGATGATCCGGCCGTCGAACTCGGGCAGGGCGACGTTCATGGCCGTGTCGAGCGGGTTGAGGCCGCGCTGCGACGCCTCCCACTGCCAGCGGGCCGTGCCGCCGCAGATCGCTTGCAGGACCGGCACGCCGAGGGCGGCGAAGACGCTCACCGACCAGCCGGCCGGCGTCGGCCCGTCCGCCTGCACCTCGCCCAGCGGCGAAGGAGACGGTCGTCATCAGCACGTCGATCAGCGGCCGGCCGTCGGCGAAGAACGAGCGACAGGGCGGCGGGCCAGCGCTCCAGCGGCCACGCCGGGCGGCGGCTCGACTTCCTCCTTCAACGAGGCGGTGAAGACCGGCAGGGCGTTGGCCCCGCGCGTCCTCCAGCTCGCGCACGCAGGCGTCGATGAAGGCCAGGTTGCCGCTCATCCAGTGCGAGCGGTAGAAGAGCAGCCCGACCGTCGGCCGGCTCGGATCGCGGCGGGCGAGCCAATCGGCCAGGGTAGCGCCGCGCGGCAGGTCGGGATGATAGATGCCGTGCTGCGGCTGCTCGGCGGGCGGGTCGTAGCCGAAGCCGGTCAGCAGCAGATGGTCGGCCAGGAAGCGGAGCAGCTGGGCGAGGTTGTCCGGCCCGCCGGCCTGGAGGTAGGCGGTGGCCTCGTGGACCACGGCGGGCGAGACGGTCGAGGCGGCGGTCAGCTCCGGGTCGGGGCTGCCGGTGCCGCTGACGACGAGCAGGTGCTGGCCGCGGGCGCGGGCCGTCTCGGCCAGGGCGCGGAAGCCCGGCACGCTCTGCACCCCGCCCAGCAGCCGGGCCACGACCACGCGCGGCGCCGCTCCGGGCCAGGCCAGGGCGGCGGCCAGATGCTCCTCGGTCGCGACCTTGCCCAGGCTCAGCGCCCGCACCGGCGGGAAGCCGTCGGGCAGCCCGGCCAGCGCGCGACTGCAGGGCCAGCAGGTCGGTGTCGGCGTGCGTCAGGAACAGGATGCCGTCTGCGCAGAAGGACGAAGGACGAAGGACGAGGGACGAAGAAGGCGCCCTGTGTTTCGTCCTTGGTCCTCTGTCCTCTGATCCTTGGCTTCGTGCGTCCAGGCATAGTAGGTGAAGACGTAGTCGGCCAGCTCCGGCGGCGGCGGCAGGTAGCCGTCGGCCGCCAGCATCTGGTCGACGTAGTCGAAGATCGCTCGGATCTGCGGCTCGCCGTTGATCGACTGAAACCAGATCGGCCGGCCGTCGAAGAACAGCAGGACCACGTTGGCCAGCGGGCACGGCCCCAGGCAGCCGCTCATGGTGAGCTGGACCAGCTTGCGGATCTTGCGCTTCTTGTACTCCTGCTTGTAGAAGTCGATCGGGCACGCGGCGAAGCCGCGCTCGGTGCGGCCGCAGCAGCAGCCCTTGGCGCAGACCATCAGGTGGGCCCGCTTGGCGACCAGGTGGATCGGCTTGCCGTCGAGGCGCAGGATGCGGTTGCGCTGCTTGCGGGGCATGAGGGGACCAATTGCCGCTTGCGGCTTCGCAAAGCCTGCGAAGCCGCAAGCGGCGTGACAAGAATCAACCGCGCTTCCACGCCAGCCAGCGCGAAAGCAGCGACCAGCCGACGAAGAACCCGGCGGCGAACAGGGCCAGCAACACTGGATAGTGCTGCGGCTTCGATGTGATGCGCAAAAAGCGGCGTCATGACGGCCTCCTTTCGCGCAGCGTGGCCAGCCAGCGGGCGGCGGCGCCGACGGCGATGCCGATCAGCAGCACCAGGCCGCACATCAGCACCTCGTCTTGTGGAAGCATCTGGTGCAATCGGTCCATGCGATTCCTCCCTTCCCGCGCGCAACGGCGGCGGGGAACCGGCTCGGCGACAATGGGATGGGAAACGAGAATTGGCGGAGTCGAAATGAGACCGTCCGCCGTGCTCCCGTCCCCTTGCCGCGAGGTTACGTCAGAGCGTGACAGGGGCGGTCGATCTGGCTTCCGCCGGGCCGTGGCATGGTCGGGAGACCGTGCCACAACGGACAGCGGTTACAGTTGCGGGACAGCGCCGGACTTGCACCGGCTTCGCCTTTGTGCCCTGGCTTCCAGGCCGGAGGGCACCCCTGTCGCGGGTTGCTGAACGAAGAGGAGTCTATCAAGCGGCTCGGCGAAGGCAACGGCGTGCGCTTAGGCGACCGGCAGGAGATAGTAGCCCGCTCGCTGCAGCCGCACGCGTGCCAAGTTGAACTGAAGTCGCCGCGACTTCTGTTCAACTTGCGCGCACGCCGCAAGACCTTGTGAAATAACGACATCCGCCTTCACAATTCAGCAAGAAGCGCCAGGTTGAACAGAACTCAGATGCATGCGGTAACGCTCAGACGGTTCCAGGTGGCACCGAGCGAGGGAGATTATCTCCTGCCGCTCGCCTTACGAATCGATCTCGCGGAGCAGCCGCCGGGCTTCCCGGGCCCAGCGCCAGTTGCGCCAGCGGCTGTTGCCCGCGGCATATTGATATTCGCGCAGGCCGCTTTCCAGCACCTGGCGGGCCTCCGCGTACTGATCTGCATCGCGCAGGCGCTCGGCCAGCAGGCACTGGTGGCGCAAGGTCGGCGACAGCCGGGCCAACTCGCGGCAGGCGGTAGCCGCCCCGGGCAAGTCGCCGGCCTCCTGGCGCAGTTCGATCAGGGCGTACCAGGCCGCGTAGTTGGACCAGTACCGTTCCCGAGCCACGATCTTCTCCAGGCACGGGATCGCCTTGTCATACTGCTCCTGGCCCGCGTGGCACTTCGACAGCAGAAAGAGCGCCCGGCAGTGGTCCGGCTCGCGCGACAGAACCTCATCCAGGTGGGGCACCGCCTCGGCGAATTCCTCCCCTTCCACCAGGCGTTCGGCCAGGTCGATGTGGTTGGCCAGCGTCGGCGAGTGCTCGGCCCGGAAGCGTAGCTCATCCAGCGGGGGACGCCGGCGGAACGTCGGCAGCGACCAGCCGCGCCCGCCGGTCCAGCGCGGCACCAGGACGGCGAAGAAATAGCCCAGCGGACCCAACATCGGCACAAACAGGATGATCCACGGCCAGTACCCCTCGCCGCGGCGAAACGCATCGATCAGCATCCAGAGGGTGAACGCCGCCAGCAGCAGGGACAGGGGTTGCTCGATGAAGTATGCAAGCATCGTGGCTGCGTCGCAAGGAGTCGGGGCTGACGGCTTACGGTGGGTCAATGCTAAACGGTCACGGCGGCGGGTGCAATGGCCGATCACCGTCGCTCTTGCCGCCCACCGCTCGCCAAGGCCGGCCCGTCCTCATCCGCCCCTTCGCCGGTGAAATCATAGATCAGAAACGTCGTGGTCCGCCCCACCGGCCTTCGAGCCCGCAGCACCTCCAGCACCGGCGGCATGCTCGGCGAAACCACGTAGCCGTAGAGCAGGGTCGTGCTGACGATCACGCGGCGCCCGCGGAGTTGGTCCAGCGCCTCCTCCCGGGTCAAAATGGGCAGGGTGTGCAAAAGCAAGGGATGGACCGGTAGGTTGGCCAGGGCCGGGTCGCTGCCGAAATACCAGATCGAGTATTCCTGGCGCGGATGCTTCTTCAGCCAGTGGGCCAGCTCCTTGAGTCCCTGGCCCCAGTCGTAGTTGGCCTCACTGGTGAGGCGATAGCCGTCGCGGGTCCCACCCCACAACGGGTTGACGTAACAGAGCCCGTCGGGCCAGACGGCCAGTCCCTCGGCGATGTTCCAGGTCAGGGCGAGGGCGGCAACGGCGGCCAACCCGCGGGCCGGCCAGCGGCTCGGGAGCGCTTCCAGGGCGCGCACCAGGCCGGCGGCCAGGCCGACCACGCCCAGGGCCAGGAGCGGGAACATGAAGCGCACGCCGATCTGCACCCGGCAAGTAAGGCTAAACAGCAGCAGGGCCAGGGCACAGAGGAGCGCCCAGTTGCCGTACCAGGGACCGCTGACCCCGGAACGCCGCCTGAGTGCGATCCAGACCAGGGGAGCGGCCAGCAGCGGAGCCGTGAACTTGATGCTCATCAGCACCGG
This sequence comes from uncultured Planctomycetota bacterium, assembly GCA_963827935.1. Classification (GTDB taxonomy): domain Bacteria; phylum Planctomycetota; class Planctomycetia; order Gemmatales; family Gemmataceae; genus DATFNV01. The sequence continues at coordinate 1,035,779 of CAWHCN010000017.1, forward strand.
GAAGTAGTACCACAGCGAGCGCGGATCGGTCTGGCCCAGCAGGTAGCTGCCATGCCCGCGCACATTGTGCGTCACCTGGCGGGCGATCCCCACGCCGGCGTTGCTGAAGATGCGCAGGTGCTCGGCTAGCCAGACCATGCCTGATGCCGGCCGGCCGGGTGGTAAACTCTGCGCCCAGGTCACGAACGAGGCGTTGGGCTGCCAGTCGCTGCCGCAGTAGACGAACACCAGCGCCACGGCCAACAGACCGATCTGGCATAGCTCGCGCAGGGAGGCTCGCAGAGTCACCGGGCTTCCCCGGCGCCACCAGCCGCGCTGGTCGGCCTCGATCAGGAAGAGGATGATCGCCCCGAACACCAGCCCGGAAGCCTTGGCCAGGATGGCCAGGGCGAACCAGACCGCCGGCCAGGCAACGCGCCAGCCCCAGTGGGTGTCGCGGCCCTTCTTGAAGTGAAAGGCCAGGGCCAGCAGGCAGGCGGTGACAGCCAGGTCGGTGGTGGCCAGGCCGGCATGGGCGGCCAGCACCGGCTCGCAGGCGACAAAGGCGACGGCCAGGGCCGCTGCCCTGCGTCCGCCCAGCGATCGGGCCACACAGCCGACGTAGCTGAGCAGCAGCCACCAGAACACCAGGTTGCCGGCGCGGGCATAGGGGAGGACCTGGGTCAGTTCGCTGACGGCGTCGATCGGCGTGCCGCGCCAGCGCTCCCAAGCGTAGAGGGGCAGGGTCTGCACGTCGACGGGCAGTGGCATGGTGCCGAGCTTCAGCAGGCCGGCCGTGCTGCCGGTCCGCCAGCGTTGCAGCCCCTCGCTGACATAGAACGGCTCATCGAAGGTGGCGCCGAGCTGGCCGGCCGAGGTCACGCACCACACCGACGAGGCGACGCCCCAGAAGAGGAGCCACGCGACATCCGCCCACCGCCATCCTAGCCATGCCGCCATCCTGGCTGCCCTCGCACTCGTGCTTGCTGAGTGGGACGGGTGTAACCCAGGCAGGATGGGCAGTCAAGGTCAAGCGGTCAGGGCGGCGAACCCCCGCGGGTCGCCATTATCCATTTTTTTTCCTTGCTCCTCGGCCCGGTGGCCATTACTATATTCTCGATTCGCTTGCATGGTGAGTCGGCCCTCGACGTTCCGCCCGGGGACCTCGCGGATCAGCGCTCGATTCTTTTCCCGTCGAAGTCTCATCGCCTGGCAGGTTCGAACGCCACGGTTTCGGCTCGTGCCGTTTTCCCTTGGACCCGCATTGAGTGACAAAGAGGTCTGCCATGAAAACTCGGCGTCAGATCACCAGCCGCCCCCGTGTCGAGGAACTCGAGAGCCGCCTCGTCCCATCGACGCTCACGACCAGCGGGAACTGGTCGGGCTATGCGGTGGTGACTAATCCCGGAGCCGTGACCACCGTCTCCGGCAGCTGGGTTGTGCCCACGATTCAGAGCACGGCCAGCGGGTATTCGTCCGCATGGGTCGGCATCGATGGCTACAGTTCGAACACGGTGGAACAGATCGGCACCGAGATGGACTATAGCCACGGCCAGGCGACGTATTACGCCTGGTACGAGATGTATCCCAACGCGTCCGAGGAGCTGTCGCTGACGATCAAGCCCAACGACACGATCTCGGCCTCGGTGACGTACAGCAGCAACGTCTACACCCTCACCTTGACGGACAAGACGAGCGGCAAATCGTCCACCATCACGCAGAAGGCGAGCGGCCTGTCGCGCTCCTCGGCGGAATGGATCGTGGAAGCCCCATCCGACTTCTTCGGCACCCTGCCCCTCGACAACTTCGGCACCGTCCAGTTCTCCGCCGCGTCTGCGGCCATCAGCGGCAAGACCGGGGCCATCGACACCGTCACCAGCGGCGCGGGCGTCGAGCAGATCAACATGATCAATGACCAGGGCCCCGTGACCGGCGATAGCACCTCGGGCCTGAACGATTCCGGGTCGACGAGTTCCAGCTTCTCGGTAGCGGCCACGGTGGCCAGCACGACTCCGAGCCCGAGTCCGAGCCCGACACCGAATCCGACCCCGCCGTCCGGACACCATCACGGCGGCGGGTGGGGCGGGGGCTGGGGCTGGTGGTCGCCGATGACGTCCGCTGTCGTTTCTTCCTCCCTGGCCTCCACCGTGGCTGCCACGGCTGGAACGATGACGCCCGGGCTTGCCAATGCGATGCCGGTCCATGTGCTCCCCGGCACCACCACGGTTGCCCTGTCCGCCACGCCGGTCGCGGCTCCGGCCCTGACCTCCGTGGTGGCCCAGTCGAGTGCCGCCCTGGCCGGCACTACCGGTGTCGTCAGCGATGCCAACGCCGGCCCAGCGGTCCAGTCGTCCGCGCCCGAATTGCTGCCCCCACCCAACGAGTCCGACGCGCCCGGCGCCAAGGCGCTGCCCCCGGCCCAGCCGGACCCGGCGCCGCTGGGCGACGACCTGCCCGCCGGTCTGCAGGGCTCGGCCATCGACTGGCGCAAGGCCGCCGATGCCTGCTTCGCCCAGCAGCGCTGGCAGCCGGCCCCCGCCCTGGACGGGGCCCGCGCCGGCCAGCGCCGTCGAGGCGGAGGGGAGCAGTTCCCAGCTGGCCGCCGGCGCCGTCGCCCTCCTGGCCCTCGGCGGAGCCTGGACCATCGTTGTCGATCAACCGGCCGCCCGGCGGTACAAGCAGCGGCCGATCTGATGCGCCACCATCAGAAGCCCGGAGCGTCAGCGACGGGTTTCGACTCCACCCGTCGCTGACGCTCCGGGCTCTGATGGCACGCCACAACCACTTCTCAGCATCCGTCCCGCGTCGTGTATAATGCGACCAACGCGGGAGATGCGCCAATGAGTGCCACGGTCCTCTGTTCTGGCTGCGGTGGGCGGGTCACCATCCCCGACGACTATGCGCGCGGCCGCATCCGCTGCCCGGACTGCGGCGTCATGAGCGATGTGCCGGCGACTACGGGGAAACGAACGGCCCCCCGGGGACCCCGCGCCGTGGAGCCGGCCGCGACCGACACCGAGGCCGAGAGCATCCTGCTCAGCCCGGACGCTCCAGCCCCGGCTGCCGAGAAGCCGGCCCAGCGGAAAGCGGCGCGGGCCATCCAGGTCGAACGGCCCACAACACCCGGTCCGCTGCACCCCATGCCGCCCAGTCCCAACCTCAACGCCACCGAGGACGACGACGGCCGACCCTATCGCGTGCCGGCCCTCGACGAGGTACGCCCCTGTCCCGAGTGCCACACCAGCATCGCGCGTGAGGCCGTCATCTGCACCCGTTGCGGCTACAACCTCCAGACCGGCAAGAAGGCCAAGCAGCAGTTCGAGCCGGTGGAGCGCTCATGGCAGGGCGGCTGGCCGCCCCGGCTGCGGCTGGGGACCTTCATCGCCGCCGAGGCTTGCTTCCTGACGGCGGCCATCATCAGCATTGTTTCGGCCGATGCTCCCATTTTCGGTGTCTTTTTTCCCCTGTTGCTCTTCAGCGCCATGGCCGCCTTCCTGCTGGGCACCTACGACAAAATTCACCTGACCCGGAACAAGAAGGGCCGCGTCCGGCTGACCAAGACCTGGACCGTCTGCTTCCTGCCGCGCCCAACGCAGCCGCTGGACGTGTCCGACTACGGCAGCATCGTTTATGGCCCGTACGACGAAACGTCGATCATGGAGTGGCTGGTCCTGATCATCCTGGTGCTGGCCGGCATCATCCCGGGCATCCTCTGGTTCTACTTCGTGTTCATCCGCGTCTCCTTCCAGGTGGCGCTGTGCAAGGAACACGGTTACCCGGGAGATGGTCCTCTACCGCGGCAGCAACCAGGACATGATCATCGACATCGCCGAAACGGTCCGCAACGTCGCCCACCTGCCGTGTTCCAAGAATTAAGGGAAGGGGCGAGCGGGGGGCGTAAGCCCCCCGTTGACGCGATGAACCGGGGGGCTGACGCCCCCCGCTCGCCAAACTGGGGGAAACCCGGAACCAACCCATGCCCACCTCCCTCCTCATCCGCGGCGCCTGTCCGCATGATTGTCCCGATACCTGCGGGATCGTCACGGAGGTGCGCGACGGGAGGGCCGTGGCCGTCCGCGGCGATCCGGAGCATCCCGTCGCCCAGGGCTGGCTGTGCGCCAAGGTCCGGCCCTATCTCGACCACGTCTACCATCCCGACCGCATCCTCCATCCCCTGCGCCGGAGCGGGCCGAAGGGGTCGGGCCAATGGCGGCGGATCACCTGGGACGAGGCCATAGCGGATATTGTGGATCGCTGGAAGGTGATTATCGCCGAGTCGGGCCCCGAGGCGATTCAGCCGTACAGCTACAGCGGCACGCTGGGGCTGGTGCAGAATGCGGTGGCCGCCGCCCGCCTCTTCAACCGCCTGGGGGCCAGCCAACTCCAGCGCAGCATCTGCGGCGCCGCCGCCGAGCAGGCCGTCACGGTTACGCTGGGCAAGCGGTGGAGTGCCCCCTACAGCGACGTGGTTCACAGCCGGCTGGTCATTCTTTGGGGGCACAATCCGGTCAGCACGGCCCCGCACTTTCTGCCGCACCTGCGCGAGGCCCAGCGGCGCGGCTGCCAGGTCGTGGTCATCGACCCCCGCCGCACGAAATCGGCCGAGGGGGCCGACTGGCACCTGGCGCCTATGCCCGGCAGCGACGGTACTCTCGCTCTGGGGATCGCCCATCTCCTTGTTGCGGAAAGGCTGCACGACGTGGCCTGGTTGAACGCTCACACGGTCGGCTGGCCGCAGTTCCGCGCCCGCCTGGCCGACTTTCCGCCGGCGCGAGTGGCGGCGAAGACCGGCCTGGCGGAAGCGGACATCATCCGCCTGGCCCGGCTCTATGCCGCGACCCGGCCTGGGCTTATCAAAATGGCCGACGGCATCAACCGCAACCGCAATGGCGGACAGAACGTGCGGGCCGTCTGTGCCCTGCCCGCCCTGACCGGCCAGTACGGCGTCCGCGGCGGCGGACTCGGCTACAGCAGCAGTGGCTGCCTGCAATGGGACGGTCCGGCGGTCCATCACTGGGAGGGCTGTCCGAAGCCGGGCCGCGTCGTCAACATGAACCGCCTGGGTGCCGCCCTGCTGGGCGAGGTCCGCGATCCGCCGATCCGTGCCCTCTACGTCCTCAACGCCAACCCGGCCACGTCGAGCCCCAACGCCGCGGCCATCATCGAGGGGCTGCGCCGCGACAACCTGTTCACCGTCGTCCACGACCTGTTCCTGACGGATACCGCCGATTACGCCGACATCGTGCTGCCGGCCACCTCACAGCTCGAACAGACCGATCTCCACAAGGCGTATGGCACAACTCACTTGACCTACAATGCCCCCGCCATCGCGCCGCTAGGCGAGTGCAAGAGCAACTGGGACGTGATGCGGCTACTGGCGACGGCGCTCGGCTTCCGCAAGCCTTGGCTGCACCAGTCGCCCGACGAGATCATCGACGAGGTGCTGACCGCGACGGCGGCGCACAATCCGGCTCTGTGCGGCATCACCCTGGCCCGCCTCAAGGCGTCCAGCGGTGTGCCGCTTGCGGTGGAGGAAATCCCCTTCGCCGGCGGCCGCTTTCCAACGCCCAGCGGCAAGGTCGAGCTGTATTGTCAGGCCCTGGCCGTCGAAGGCGTGGACCCCCTGCCCGGCCGCTTCCAGGAGGACGAGGACAATAGCCCCTTTGCCGATCCGGCACTGGCCCTGCGCCTGGTAAGCGGGGCCGCGCATCATTTCGTCAGCAGCAGCCTGGCCAGCCAGGCGGGCTTGCTCAAGGGGGCTGGCGAGCCATTCGTCGAGATTCATCCCGACGATGCCACCCTCCGCGGCATCGCGGATGGCGACCCGGTGATTGTCGAGAATGCCCGCGGCTGGTTTCGGGTTCGGGCCCGCGTGACCGACGCCGTGCGGCCCGGCGTGGTCGTTTCGCCGAAGTGCCGCTGGAGCAAGCTCTCCGGCGGTCGCAACGTGAACCACACCACGTCGGATGCCCTGGGGGACATGGCGGGGCAGAGCACGTTTCACAGCACCAGGGTGTGGGTGAGGAGGGGGTGAAGGCAGGGGTGAGTTCGGTCATCCTGCAAGTGGTGTTGGTGGCACGCTCTGAGGTACTCCGAAGGGCGTGCAGTCAGTGCAGCACGCCCTTCGGAGTACCTCAGAGCGTGCCACCCGCCCGCTCCCGCGGGCTACCCGGCGTGCTTGATTCCGGATCTGCCGGGAATGAACCCTCCTCGAAACTCAGTGCTGGACGCCGCGAATGTACCCGGGTAGGATCAGGCCATCATTTCCGCGATCCCGCTTCGGGAGGTGCCGGGCGATGTTCTACTTCTGTCTCGGCCTCTCCGCGGTATTGCTCGCGGTGGTCAACGCCATCGCGATTCTCCCAAAGAAACCGCGTCCGGGGCTCGCCAGCCTCATCAGCGCTGTGGCGGTCGTCCCATTTCTCTTCTGCATGGGGCTGCTGCTGCTACCGCTGAACGCTCTCTGCGTTGCGCTGGCGGGCGGTGTTTGTTACTCGGTCGGTGCGCATCCGCGCTGGTTTCTGGTCTCCTCTCTTGGCGCGACAGCCACAGCATACGCTCTGATGATTTGGGGCGCCGTCGATGAAATTCGGAAATGGGACCAGCTCAAGGCAGTTTACCCGATGGAGTCGGTCGCTCCTCGTTTGGCGCGTGAGAAACATACGCGGCACGACACCGGCAGCACTTTCCGCTCGGACGCCGTTTCCGCCTTCGAGGGGCGTATCGAACGGACCGATGCGTTCCCTAATCGTGTGCGGAGCCTGGAGCGCCTCCACGCGGGTGTGGTCACACAATTTGTCGGGAGCCGTGGGTTTGGTGTCATGCGTGCTCTTGGCCAACCCGACCCCTTTTATCTGGAGGAAGACGACAAGCCCGAGCAGCCGATTGACTGGAGCCCAACGCCGACTGCTGAGCTATCCTCGCCTCCGGCATCTCCCGACGTACTCCGCCAAGATGTGAGCGTCGCTGAATCCCCCTTCAACACGGCGCATGACGAAAATGCTCTGGACTTCCTCAACCCACTTAGCTTTGGCTATGTGCGCGACCGAGATCATGTAGCTGGCTTTCGTTCCCATCAATTCCATAATCGGCCCAAGGCGCCCCAGCGATGGCGCGTCACAGAACTGGAGTTGGTCAGCCTCCTCAAATACGACGATCCGGTGGTCTACCTGTCGGAGAATCTGCCGAAAATGGACGAGTTGCGCGACGCCCCGACTCGTCCGCTCGATCCCTTCGAGGCCGAAGCCCTCGCCGCCCTGCTGCGCGGCGAAGACCTGATGGTTCGGGAATCGCCGGAGCGGATGCGCATGCTCGGCTCGCTGCGGGCCGCCAAGCAGTGTCTTCGCTGCCATTCGGTGGAGCGTGGCGACTTGCTGGGGGCGTTCTCGTATCGGTTGGTGCGCGAGACGACGAAGGAGTGAGGGGGTTCGTCGCCTGCCCGGCATACCCATCGAAATGGTGGCACAGAACTCGACCGCACAGCGCAAGTGCAATCAGAACAAGGAATAGCGTCAAAAAAGTTCTGTGCCACCCTTGGCACGGAACTACCCCGTTTGGCACAGAACTCTGGGCCGCGTCGGCCTCCGACACTCCTTAACTTGCTGAGATCACCTCCCGGACCAGCTCCCCATGCACATCGGTTAGCCGCATGTCGCGGCCGCCGAAGCGGAAGGTCAGGCGCTTGTGGTCGATGCCCAGGAAGTGCAGCATCGTCGCATGGAGATCGTGAATCTCCGTCTTGCCCTGCACCACCTTGTAGCCCCAGTCGTCGGTGGCGCCGTAGCTGACGCCCGGCTTGACGCCGCCGCCGGCCAGCCAGACGGTGAAGCCGAACTGGTTGTGGTCGCGGCCGTCGGCGCCCTGGGCGAACGGCGTGCGGCCGAACTCGCCGGACCAGACCAAGAGCGTGGTCTGCAACAAACCGCGTGACTTCAGGTCCTTCAGCAGGGCGGCGATCGGCTGATCGACGGCCCGGGCGTTGTTCTCGTGCCCCTGGCGCAGGCCGCCGTGCTGGTCCCAGCGGTCGCCGCCGGTCGAGGGGCAGGTCAGCTCGATGAAGCGGGCGCCGCGCTCGACCAGGCGGCGGGCGATCAGGCACTGGGCGCCGAAGGTGCGCGTCGGGCCGTATTTCGCGTCGAGGCCGTAGAGCCGCTTGGTGGCCTCGGTTTCGCCCTTGATGTCCATCAACTCGGGGACGGCGGTCTGCATGCGGTAGGCGGTTTCGTAGTTGGCGATGGCCGACTCGATCTCGTCGGGCTTGCCGAGGCGGTCGCGGACCGAGGCGTCGAGTTGGCGGAGCAGGTCGAGCTTGCCGCGTTGCAGGGCGTCGCTGGCCTCGAGTCGCTGGATGTTGGCGACCGGCGGGTTGGCGGCGCGGAAGACGGAGCCCTGGTAGGCGGCGGGCAAAAAGCCGCTGTTGAAGTTGTCCAGGCCGCCGGGCGGGATCAGGCCGCCGTTGAGGACGATGAAGCCGGGCAGGTTCTTGTTGTCGCTGCCCAGGCCATAGCTGGCCCAGGCTCCCATGCTCGGCCGGCCCTGAATGCCGCTGCCGGTGTGCAGGAAATAATTGGCGCTGGTGTGCTCCGGGAACTTCGACACCATCGACTTGATGAAGGCCAGGTCATCGACGCAGCGGGCGAGGTGCGGAAACAGCTCGCTGACCCAGGCCCCCGAGTGGCCGTGCTGCTGGAACTTCCACGGCGAGGCCATGATCCGGCCGACGTTGTTGAACTGCGTCGGCTCGACCTTGAAGACGGCGTGCGGGTCCTTGCCGTGGTACTTCTCCAGCAGCGGCTTGTAATCGAAGGTATCGACTTGCGAGGGGCCGCCATCCATGTAGAGGAAGATCACGCTGGTGGCCGTAGCCGGGTGGTGGCGGCCGCGACGGCCGCGTTCGCGCTCGTCGACCGGCGTGGCGAAGCCATTCTCGGCGAGGAGGGTCGCCAGGGCGACGGCGCCGAAGCCGTTGGCGCAGCGAAGCAGCATCTGGCGGCGGGTGGGGAAAATAGCGGCCGGCATCACGCGAATGGGCATGGGGTAAGAGTCTCCATCGGCAGACCGTGGGGCTCAGGCGGATACTATTTAGGCTGTTCCACAACCTCAAGACGATGCAACGCCTCGTGGATCAATTCGCCTATCTTTTTGGTCGTCTGCGCGAGTTCGACCCTGAGGGCGGCCAACCCCTCGGCACTGGGTGCGTCAGTCTGTTCCGGTCCACGGTCCCAGCCAGCGTTGTGGAGGATTTGGTCAATGTGCTCCAGGGCTTCGAGAGTTGGCGCAGCCATCATTCCGCCCTCACCTGTTGAATCAGTCTCTTGACCAACTGGGCCGCCAAGAACTTTGCCTCTTTCGAGTCGGCCAGGCGCATCAGTTGCGGTAGAATCTGCAATCTCATGTTGTTCTCCCGCAGCGCAACGAGCTTGCGGATGGGCAAGACAATCGTGAGTTGAGTGAGGGTTCCCGGGACCAGCAGTTCCCAGCGCTGGACAACAGCCCCAAACACGAGGAGCCCCAAACCAACAGCGAACAGCGCGATGAGAACCCCAACAACCACCCGCTCCGTGCGATGGTTCTTCGAGATTGCCGCATCGACAGCGTCGCTGACCTCGCGGACTACCTCGGCGTCGTCCTTTTTGCTCACCCGTTTGCTCTCTTACGCGCATGCCTCTTCATCGCCACACCTATTGTCAATCCACAATTGTCTCAACGTCACCGCGTGGTGTCAACACGGCCGACTGTCTCAATCCACAAAGATAAACTCCTTGACATTGAACAGCGTGTGCGCTAGATCGGCCCACACCCGCACTTCCTCCGTCGTCCCCCCCTGGCGTTTCGCCTGGCCCTCCAGAAAGGCCAGGCAGGCGGCACGCTCCGTCTCCGTCGGCGGCCGTCCGAAGGCGCTGACGTACATCCCCTCGACCCGCTGCGCCGCCCCCCCTGGCTGAGACAGGACCCGCCGCGCCCATAGTTCGGCCTCCTGATGCACGAAGGGATCGTTCATGAGGATCAGCGCCTGGGCCGGCACGTTCGACACCGAACGCCGGCCGACCGTCGAAAACGGAATCGGCGTGTCGAAGGCCAGCAGGAGTGGCGACAGGAAGTTGCGGCGCACCGCCAGGTACAGGCTGCGGCGGCCGTCGCCGTCCAGCGGACCGCTGCCGGGCCGGCCGCGACCGTCCAGGAACGGCGTCAGGTAGATCGGCACCGACGGACCGTATTCCCGGGCATCCAACCGGCCCGAGACCGCCAGCATCGCGTCGCGGATCGCCTCCCCCTCCAGCCGCCGCAGCCGCATGCGGTGCAACAGCAGGTTGGACGGATCGAGGGCGTCGGCCTCCGCCGACCCTTCGGACGCCATGCGGTAGGTCGCGGTCAGCACCAGCTCGCGGATCAGCGTCTTGATCGACCAGCCCTCCTTGACGAAGCGGTCGGCCAGGTGATCGAGCAACTCGGGGTGGGTCGGCTTCTCACCCAGGACGCCGAAGTTATCGACCGAGGCGACGATGCCGCGGCCAAACAGGTGATGCCAGACGCGGTTGACCAGCACGCGGGCGATGAGCGGGTTGATCGTGGGATCGACGATCTGTCGCGCCAGTTGGAGCCGGCCGCTGCCATGAGTTGGGGCCAGGGGTTGGGGACCGACCAGGGCTTCGAGCAGGCGGCGCGGAGCCGGTTCGCCATCGGAGCGCGGAACACCGCGAACAAAGACCGGCTCGTCGACGCCGCTGCCGTCGAGCATGGCGACCGCCAGCCGCGATTCAAGCCGGATGCCGGCGGCGATCTTCTTCTCTTCGGCGACCAGCGACGCCACCTTGTCGGTCAGCGGCTTCGCTTCGCCCAGCAAGTCCGGGTGTCGAAGCAGCCAGGAGGCGAGGCGGGCGACTGCGCCGGGATCGTCCACGGCAGCAATGTCGTCGGCTGCGAAATGCTGGACCAGGTCGGTGAACAGCCGGGCATAACCGGCCGCCAGCGTTTCCAGAGATTTCGCATCGGTGAGGATCGCCAGCAGGGCCCGGTTGGGTCGATCGACGGCGGCGGGCGGCTGCTGGGCCTGCACGACCAGGGCCACGGCAAAATCCGATCCCGGAGCGGCCGTGAACTCGAGATGGGCGTTGAGACCCTTGTAGCGCGTCAAGTCCTGGGAGGCCCAGCGGAAGTCGTTCCCGTGCGGCAGGCTGGTCACCAGCTGAGCGTGCAGTGGACCATCGATTTCGACATGGCTGCCGACCGACGCATAGACGGCACCGGCACCGCGGACCAGGTAGAACACCTTGCCCGTCGTCACGCGGAAAGTCGGCGTACACAGGGTCCGACCGGCACGCAAGGTGACGCGACCCAGGGCACCGGGGTCGTTCTCCGTACCGGGAGACAGGCGGAGGGCGTCAGAGGCGCGATCGTATGCGGCTGCCCCGCGCTCGACGAACCGCAGGCCGGTCCCGGTCAGTCGTACATCGCCGGGCTGGACGGGAGCGGGGTCAAAGGCGGCGTCATCCGGCATCCAGCCGCCCGGAGCACAGCGCGAATAGTCGATGACGGTGGTGGCATTCTTCAGGGCCGCCTCGGCCGTCGCCATCCGCCGGCGTAATTCCTCCGCAAGCGGGTGCAGTAATCCCGCCAGGGCCTTGGCGTCGCCCGCGGCCGGATCGGCGGCGACCTTGGCCCAGGCGTGCAGCGGGTCGCCAGCATCGCGCGTGGCCATCAGCGTGGCTGCCAGCCAGGCGCGCAGAGACCCGGGTCGAGGTGATGGACGGCAGCGACTGCATCGCAATCGGGTTCCGCCTTGCTGAGCAAAATGGCGCGTATCGCCAGGAGATAGTCAGCGGTGCGGTCGAGCGCCGGTTTGGACGCCGTAGCCAGCGCCTTGCCGATTTCGCTCCGCGATCGTTCGTGCAGCTTCGCCAGTTCGCCGGCCACAACGCGGTTCTGGTCGAGGGAATCGAATCGAGCCAGCCGATAACTGCTGCTACTCAAGAAGCCGTAGAGAGCGTAATAGTCCTTCGTGGAAATGGCATCGAACTTGTGGTCGTGGCAGCGGGCGCAGGCCACCGTCAGGCCCAGGAAGGTCTTGCTGAAAACGTCGATGCGGTTGTCGAAGCGGTCGGCCTGGTCCTGCCTGATGTCAACCGGCGAATGGACCTCTTCCCCCAGGAACCAGAAGCCGCTGCCGATGATCGACTCGTTGAAAGCCGTCGCGGGGTTTCGGCGCGGCTTCGGCAGCAGATCGCCGGCCACGTGCTCCATGACGAATTGGTTGTACGGCACGTCGGCGTTGAAGGCGCGGATCACGTAATCGCGGTACTGGTAGGCGTTGGGGATGTTCGGGTCGAACTCGTGGCCGCGGCTCTCGCCGTAGCGCACCAGGTCGAGCCAGTGGCGGGCCCAGCGCTCGCCAAACCGCGGCGACTGGAGCAACCGATCCACCACCTTCTCGACGGCAGCCGGCGACGAGTCGCTGAGGAAGGCAGCAATTTCGTCGGGCCGCGGCGGCAATCCGGTCAGGTCGAACGTGACGCGCCGCAGCCAGGTGCGGCGGTCGGCAGGCGCCGCTGGCCGCAGGCCTTTCTCTTCCAGCCGGGCGAGGACAAAGCGATCGACCGGGTCGCGCGGCCAGGAGGCATCCTTGACGGCCGGCAGCGGCGGCGCCTGCACCGGCTGCCAGCACCAGTGCTCGCGCCGACGCCGGGCCAGGTCGAAGCCAGCCTTGGTGCCCGTGTCCGTCGCGGCCCCGCTGCTGGGCCACGGGGCACCCATCTTCACCCACGCGGCAAGGGCGGCCCGGACGGCGTCGGGCAGCTTCCCCTTGGGCGGCATCGTCAGGTCGGCGTTCTTGTAGGAAATGGCCTCGATGAGGCGGCTCTTCTCGGGGCTGCCAGGAACGAGGGCCGGACCGTTGTCGCCCCCCTTGAGCAAGGCTGCCCGGCTGTCGATCCGCAGTCCCCCCTTGATCTTCTCCGACCGCTCCGAATGGCATTTGAAGCAGTGCTCGACCAGGACGGGACGCACCTTCTTCTCGAAGAACTCGGTCTCATGGGGAGATGGCTCAGCAGCGACGGCGGCGGAAAGGCCGAGCGAGGCCAGGAGCAGCACAGAGAGTAGCCGGAGGCCGCGGACAAAGATCATCAGGACTCTCGCTTGCGGGACGGCCAAGGGGCGGGCGCCGGCGGCGGGGTGGGACCACTCCAATAGTTTACACGGCTGGGGCCGGGCCTGTCACCCTCCTTCTCGCGAACCATAGAATTGCGGGGTACAGCCGCACACCATCACCCCCGAGGCTGCCGATGCGCAGAATGCGGGCCATCTTCCTGCAGCGCTGCCCGCGCTGTCTTCGAGGCCGCGTCTTCGCCGGGCTAATCAAGATGCACGAGACCTGTCCGGAATGCGGCTATCGCTTCGAGCGCGAGCAGGGCTACTTCCTGGGCGCGATGTATGCCAGCTATTTTCTGTCGGTGCCGGCAGTGGGTCTGCTGACGTGGGCGATCAACGACTGGCTGGTGCCGAGTTGGACGCTGGCGGAAGCGATGTTACTGTCGGCACCGCCCTTCGTTCTGCTGTCGCCGTTGATCTTCCGTTATTCGCGCGTGATTTGGATGCACATGGACCCGCCGCGGAGCCAGCCGTAGTGGGTCACGACTTCGGTACTACGTGCTCGCGAACCCAGACCCGGAGGGCGCGGATCATGGCCAGTTCGGTCAAGGTGGTTACCTGACGGAGCAGGGGGAGCACCTCGGCCACGGGCAGCGTCGGAAAGGCCTTACTGCGGGGGACCGACCGGTAGGACCCATCTCGCTTCCGCTGAAAGACCTGGAATTGCTTCCCATCGTAGCGCCACACCGCAGGCACTCCCAGCGCTCCGTAGATTCCCATCCTGTTGAGCGAACTGCTGGTGACGTCAACTTCGACGGCGAGATCGGGTGGCGGATCAATCTTCAGATCAAGCTTCAACTTCCCGGCGACAGCTGCGACGCGTTGAATGTAAAAGGTGCGGTCGCCCTCCAGGCCCTTGCGGACATCTTTGCGTTTGAAAGTCGTGGACCAGGCGCTGATGTAGTCGATGCCGAGTTCCTCAGCCAAGACATCGACGAGGCGACCAAGCACGCCGCCCGATCTTTCGTGCTCGAAGGACAGCGTCATGATTTCCAGACTCCCCTGGTCATACGTCAGCCGAATGTGAGTACCGTCCAAGTCCTCGCACAAGGCTTCGTAGGTCTCCCAGCTGACTCCTTGAAGCAGGACAGACGAGGAGCTGGGTTCGGGCGCCTCCTGTGGAGCCACCGGAGGGGCCGAACGAGCAGAGGGCGCACGACGCGGAGCAAGAGCGGTTGTCATGGCTAATCCTCCAGCAAGCAAAGGTCCCATGATACCCTGGCCGCCTCCCCCGCTACAATGGTCCTTCGGCCCGCCCACCCGGGACCCACCCATGCCCCTTTACTTCCTCCTGCACCATGCGGACCGCTTCGAGCACTCGCTTCGGCCCGTTCTCGGGGAGGCCTGGCGCCGGCGCGATTTCGGACCATGCCGATCCCTATCCACGGACTTGATCCCGGCCGCGGCCGCCTTCGCCCAGCGCTACCACGCCGGGTCCGACGACCCGCTGCTGATGCAGGTCGCCAGGGGTGAGGTCCCATTCGACCGCGACCTGTGGCGTTTGCTCGTCGGCGAGGTGCTCGTCTACGCTGCGGCGGCGATCCCCGACATCGCGACAGCGCCGGATACCCTCTGCCATCTGTTAGCGCCGGAGCAGGACGAATTGGTGGCCCGGCCGCAGTTCGCCCCGATCCAGCAAGTCCATTTCGGTGCCCGCGACCTCGTCTTCGGCGGCGGTTACTATCGCCCGGAAGCGGCCGGATACAATCGCTCCGACGACGTGGCCCGGCTGGCGGATTACCTGGCCGCGATCGATCCAGGCCAGTGGACGACAGCCGATCTAAACGGCCTGCGGGAGTTCACCGACGAGGCCGACCGTGCCGACGAACTGGAGTTTGCCCGCGAATTGCTGCCCGCCCTGCGCGAGCTGTATCGCGAGGCGCAGCGGGCGGGGCAGAGCGTGATCTGCGAGCGCCTGTGAAGGCCGCCACTCCGCGCCAGTCGATCCCTATAACACTCCTGATCCCGGGAGGGGAACCGCGGCCGGGCCGGCTGCGTACTGAAACAGTGACGTCCCGCACCGCCGCCGCAGGGGTAGGTTCTTTGCTCGGTCCCATCTTCAACCGCGAATGGCTGACGGTGCCACGCCGCCCGCGCCACTACATCAACCGGGCGGCCTATCTCGGCGTCCTCTGGGTCCTCGGCCTCACCGCCTGGCAGATGATGGTCGGCTGGACGCACACCGCCTCGCTGGGCGAGGCCGCCCAGTTCGGCTTCCTCCTCTTCCAGATCGTCGCCTTTGTCGAGCTGAGCCTGCTGGTCTTTTTCGCGGCCCTGGCAGCGGTGAGCACCATTACGCTGGAAAAGGACCGCCGCACCTTCATCCTCCTGTTGCTCACCGACCTGCGCGATTACGAAATCGTCCTGGGCAAGCTTATCGGCAGCCTGCTGCAGATTGGCACGCTGGTCGTCGGCACCGTGCCGTTCCTGGCGCTGCTGCTGTTGCTGGGCGGGATTGGTCCCGGGCAGGTGGTCCAGGTGGTGGTGCTGATCGCCGCCTCGGTCCTCGCCGCCGGCTCCCTCGGCGGTCTCATTGCCCTGTGGCGCGATCGCACCTTCCCGGCCCTGGCGCTGACGGTACTGTTCCTGGTCCTCTACCTGGGACTGTCGCTCAATCTTCCCGCCTTTTTCGCCTTGCTGGGGCCGGCGGTGCTCGGGCTGATGGCGTGGAGTTGGCTGGCGCGTCGGGACTGGTTCCGAGAGAGGCTGTTTCTCGCGACTGCCGTCTTGATCGGCGTTTGCGGCGTCACTTGCGCGGCCATCTGGTGGGGCTTGCAGGGCTGGGAGGAGCAACTCCTTCTCGAACCGGCCACGCACGCCTGGCCCGAGGTGGCGCGTTCCTGGCTCAATCCGTTTTTGGCTTTGGCGGATGTGGTCAACCCGCCACTCGGCGATCGACCGCCGCTGGTCCCTGCGGCCCTGGGGTGTGCCGGCGTGATGCTGTTCCTTGGCGTCTTTCTGAACCTCTGGGGCATCCTGTGGCTGCGCGTCTGGAATCCGAGCGGCGAGCCGATAATGCAGCGAGAAAGCCCCGAGGAGGCCGATGCCCAGGAGAAGGACCGCCTAAAGGCTCACGCCGCCCCCGGGCAGGTGCGCCATGTGTGGGCCAACCCGATCCTGTGGCGTGAAATAGCCACGCGGGCCTATGGCCGACGGCCGGTGCTCGTCAAGGTCGCCTATTTCATTGTCCTGGCCCTGGTCTGTTACTACGCCCTGGGTCCCATCTGGTCGGGCGGCGAGCGCGTCGCCGGCAGTACGGTCCTTGGCCTGGTGCTGACCAGCGTGTTGAGCCTGCTCCTGGTGAGTGCCCAGGCGGTGACAGCGATCACATCCGAACGTGATACCGGCGCGCTTGACCTGCTGCTGGTTACCGACCTGACGCCGAAGGAGTTCATCTTCGGCAAGATCCTGGGCATCATGTACAACGCCAAGGAGTTCCTGCTGCCGCCGATCTTGCTGGCGATGGTGTACGGCTATTATGGGCTGCTGGCGACCGCGCCGCGCGCGCATCCCGAAGACTCCGGCTCGATCAATGCCGAGGCGCTGGCCTGCGTGGTTGGGGCGACCCTCGTGCTCCTGGGTTTCGCGCTGGTGCTGGGGATGCACGTGGCCTTGCGCACACAGAATAGCCGGCTGGCAATCGTCAACACGCTGGGGACGGTTTTCTTCCTGTCGATCGGCACGGGCGTGTGCATTGCCTTGATCCGCATCAACCGGCAGTTCGAGTACCAGTGGGCGAGCTTTATTCTCTTTATCATGGCCGGGATCGGCGGATTGTGGTGGGTGCTTACCGGCGAGCGTCCCGCCGCGGCTCTGACCCTGGCCAGCTGGCTGTGTCCGCTGGCCGTCTTCTACAGCGTGACGAACATCCTGGTGGCCAAGCCGGGCACCGACGAGACCGGCGACCCGCTGGTGCCGTTCCTGGTGATGGGTGGGGCCTTCGGCTTCACGGTGGCTGCCATGCTGGTGCCGCTGGTGAGCGAGTTTGACGTGGTGCTGGGGCGGACGTTGGGGGGGGCGGATTGACGGGCGGTCCCCAAGCTAGGGATTGGAATGAGCAAGTCTAGCTGGCTTCTCCTTGGGCGGTCTGGTAACCTCAAACCACGGTGATGTCTCTAGCAAGAGGGGCTTGCCGTGGTGCTCAGGAACGCGGGCGAGATCGCACCAGAGACGGCGGTTCACCGTGTGGGTGGCGGACGCATCTCGAACCTGCGTCTATCGCAACTCGACCAGCAGGAAGACCCCCCGGGTGTGTCGGTCCTGCTCGGCGGAGCACCCCAGGAGGCCGCAGCACAAATGCGGAGGGCGTTCCCAAAGTCGCGCAAGTGGCAGGCAAGCGCCAAGGTCGTTGGAACCGCTACGGCGGCGACAATCCGTGCGGCGGGGTTTCAAGTCCTGCCCGACCCCACGACGCGGCATCCAAACCACGGGCGGCTGATCCATCCGGATGGCCTGGCCGGTTTCACGGACCTGAACCTGGCCAAGCTGGCGCAGGCGTTCCAGGATACGACGGGGTGTTGACCATGCAACCGCAAGCAGGAGAGACGCTCGAAGTGATGGACGGACAGGAGCAACACCTTGGATGGATGGCGCTTGAAAGCGATGATGCGGGTTTGCTCTCTGGCAGATTCACGCCCGGACCGCATTACGCGGCGGTGCAACCGCTCTTCCGGGCGTTTGAAGAGGCAGTTGAACTGCAAGGGCTTAGCGCCGTGGACCGCCTCGACGCCAGGCTGGCAAGCCTGGGTTTGCAGCTTCGTTCGGCGATCAACGCTGTGCCGATTCCCGTCCACGACGTGCAGATTTGGTCCGACGGTGGCATGACCTGTCGCGTCGGCGGTCCCCTGGTTCGGCCACTCAACGGCACTCCTTCCGGGAACGAGGCCTCTACCGCGGGCGAGGGCGTGAGCGTCGGCAATTCTCGTGCTTCCAGGACCTGAACTCATCCCGGGTTATCCGCTCTGGGCCGGCGCGATCCGAGAAAAGGAGACAGGTTCATGACAACGACCGTTGGTACGCAACGACCTCTGCCGCCGTGTCTATCGTGTGACCAGGTCCTGAAGATCGCCCGTGAGGACGCGGAGAAAGCTTACCGGGACCTTTCGCACTACGACATCCGCCTGGCCCTCCGACCCGACGGTTGGCACGTGGATTACGACCTCAAGGACCCGCGTGCTCGCGGCGGCGGTCCGCATTATGTCATCAACGCGGCGACCGGGGAGATTGTGTCGAAGCGATATGAGCAGTAAGGCAGTGCGGATTCCCTGAGGCTTAGAACGAAGCCACGCCCATGAACGATGACCCGCTGGACACCTCGTTTGCACAGCGCACCGGGGCCTATGTCCCGGCCGAGCCGGCGCTGTCGGCCGACGGTCCGTTCCCGCAGCCGTTTGGCCGTTACGAGCTGCGGGCCTGCCTGGGGCGCGGCGGCATGGGGACCGTCTTTCTAGCGTATGACACCCGGCTCGACGTTGAGGTCGCCCTGAAGGTGCCGCACGCCAAGCTGCTGGAATTGCCCGGTCTGCTGGAGCACTTTATCGGGAAGCCCGCGCCGCCGCTCGCCTGTGGCACCCCAACCTGTGCCAGGTGCTCGACATCAACGAGCATGCCGGCATCCACTACCTGACGATGCGTTACATCGACGGCGTGCCGCTGGCCGAGCGTCCGCCGGCCGACCTCCGTGCCGCCGCCGCTATGCTGCGCAGCATCGCCCTGGCGCTGGTCGAAGCGCACCGCTTTGGGATCATCCACCGCGACCTCAATCCGCGCAATGTCCTGGTCACGCCGGCGGGGCAGCCGGTCATCACCGACTTCGGCGTCGCCCTGCGGCTGGGCGGCGACGACGACCGCATGACCATGCCGGGCGACCGCGTCGGCACGCCGGCCTACATGGCCCCCGAGCAGATCGACGGCGACCTGACCGCCATCGGCCCCGCCACCGACATCTACGCCCTGGGCGTGATTCTCTACTGGATGCTGACGGGCCGGCTGCCGTTCCGCGCCGGCGATTTTGAGACGCTGCGCCTGCGCGTTCTGGAGGGGGAGCCGGCGCGGCCGTCGGCCCTCAACCACGAGGTGCCGCCCGCGCTGGAGGACATCTGCCTGCGAGCGATGGCCCGCCGTATCCCCGATCGCTTCGGTTCGGCCCGGGAACTGGCCGATGCCCTGACCGGCTATATTGGCAGCCCGCCGGCGGCCGCCGCCCATCGGCCCCTGGTCGAACGCGAGGCCATTCGCTTCGCCTTCGTCGGCATGGGCGAACAGGCCCCGCCGTCCCACGGACCGGGGGATCGCCTGTTCCTCGACGTCGGCAACGACCTGCGGCCGGGTGTCATCGACCATCACCAGCTTACCGCCTATAGCGGATCGACTACGGGGTTGGTGCTGAGCCACCCGGAGCTGATCGACGCCGCCGTCGTCCTGACCCGCCGCCGGGACGACCCGTTCACCCTGGTCTTGCACGAGCATCCCGACCTGGACTGCGTGGCCTCGGCCTACCTGGCCTGTGCCTACCTGGCCACGGGCTCCTTCCCGGGCGGCGCGGAGGCGCTGGGCGCTATGTTGACAAGGTCGATGAGGGTGCGCTCGGTTTGACGCTGGCCAACCCCTTCGCGCTCTATGCGGCCTATCATCGGCTGGCGCACAACCATGACGCCCCGGACCGCGCCAACCCGGAGCGCTGGCGCCATGCCGTCGATGGCGCGATGAAGCTGATCGACCATGTCCTGGCCGAGGTGCGCGGCGGACAGGCCCTGCTCGAGGTCGACGCCTTCGCCGGCACCGCCCTGCTGAGCGACGATGATCGCACCGCCGTCCGCGACGACATCCGCCGTTACGAACGCAAGCTGGTCGACCCGCGGTCCCATGCACGGCAAGTACGGCTGCGCTTGCCGGGACAATACGGCGGCAAGATGCTGGTCGAGGCGCTCCTGGTGCGCGACGTACAGAATGGCGACGATCCGGAGCATGTGCTCTTCTTCAAAGACTGGGCGCGGAGCGACGCCCGGCGGGCCGGCAACGGCCGGGGGTTCATCGCACTGTCGGTCTTCATGTCGGAAGGGGCGCAGCAGGTGCGGCGCTGCATCCTGTCGCTGGTGCCCGATGCCGGCGCCTCGCTCCGCGGGCTGGGGTCACTTTTGGACCAGGCCGAATCGGAACGGCGGCGGCAGCTCTACGGGGTGGACGACCGCGTCAAGGACCCGGCCACAGGGGCTGCCAAGCCGGCCCGCCCCGGCTACGCCAACTCCGACCCCTGGTACGACGGCCGGGCGCATGGCTTCACGATTGTCGATGCGCCGCGAGCGGGGACCTTGCTGACTGCGGACGAAATTGAGGGGCTGTTCCTGCGCTTGGGGCGCTCTCGCCTAGGGCATGTCTGGTGAATCGTGGGCAGAGTTCTGTGCCAAACAGGGTAGTTCTGTGCCACCGATGGCACAGAACTTATTCGCCGCTACCCATTACTATTATTTCACTTGCGCTGCGCGGCCGAGTTCCGTGCCAAGATTTGGGGGGGTATGGGTGGAGATCCATCCGTTCCCTCGATTGGCCCCCGTTCATCAGACAGAACCTAGCCGCCACGCTTCGGCAGGCGCGTTCACACCTCCACCCGCTGCCAACGCCCGCTAAGGAACCGCACCAGCAGCAGCGCCCCGCGCACATACAGGTCGGCAAACATCGCCACCCAGGCCCCGAACAAGCCACCCTGCCAGGTGCCGAAGGGTCCCAGGTCCACCAGCGGCTGGGTCAGCCAGTATGCCAGCGGGATGCGCACGCCCAAAAACCCCAGCCAGGTAATCAGCACCGGTACCCGGGTATCGCCGGCGCCGCGCAGGGCGGCCGTGATAATGATCGTGCTGGACACCGCCGGCATGGCGAAGGCCACCAGGCGCAGCACCGGCACCCCCAGGGCGCGGACATGCGCCTGCTCCGGATTGGGCGAAAAGAGCCTAATCAGGGCCGTGGCAAACGCGTAGAAGAGCATCCCCATCAGCGTCATCATCATCAGCCCGAGAGCAAACGCGGTCCAGGCGCCGTGCGCGGCGCGGTCGGGCCGGCGCGCCCCGAGATTCTGCCCGACCACGGCCATGGCTGCCGTGCCGAAGGCCACACCCGCCTGATACCCCAGCGCCTCCCACTTGATGGCGTTGCCGTGGGCCGCCGTCGCATCGTTGCCCAGTTGGTTGACCAGGGTCAGGAACCAGAGCTGGCAAATGCCGACCGACATGCTGTCGGCCCCGGCCGGCAGGCTGATGCGCAGCAAGCGCTGCTGAAGCGGCCAGTCCGGCCAGAGCTGGCGGCAGACTCAACCGCAACCCGGCCCGCCCGCGCCACAGCACCAGCAGCACCGCGATCGCCCCCAGGCTGTGGCTCAGTGCCGTCCCCAGGGCAATCCCCTGGAAGCCGATGAAATGGAACAGCCCCCAGGCCAGCGGCAGGTTGACGACCGCCACGCCGCCGCGAATGAACAAGCCCGTGCGCGTGTCGCCGGCCCCGACCAGACAAGCAATGCCCGCCGCCTCGACCACCTGAAAGCCGAGGAGAGCGAAGATGGGCGCAAGTACAGGGCACCGAAGACGGCCGCGTCTCCGCCCAGACCGAGGAGCCGAACCAGGTCCTCGACCCAAACAAGCCCCGCCACCGTGCCGACCAGGCCGACGCACAGAGCCAGGGTGATCGACTGCCCGGTGGCGTGGACGGCACCCCTGTGGTCGTGCGCGCCGACCAGGCGAGCCACCAGGGCCGTGCTGCCCACCGTGACGAACACGGTGAAACAGGTGATGAGCCAGGCCAGGTAGCCCGCCGTTGTCTGGGCCGCCTGATAGGCGACGTGCTGGGACGGATCGGGCGGCGGGAACCAGCCCGCCAGGAAAAAGTCGGACAGCTCGACGGCCAGGACCAGATATTGCTGAATCAGGACCGGCCAGGTCAGTCGCAGGACCAGACGCACCGCCGAGCCGGGCTGGTCCACAACGGGGGGGAGCTGATGGCGGGCCGGTCGTCGCGGGGGGAGGTTCCCATGAGCAGCTAGACAGGCTCCGGGGCTTCGGGGGCCGTGACGATCCACTCGGCTTCGTCGCCGACCTGGAAGCGGTCGCCGGCGACGAGCTTGCGGCCGGGCTGGTCGGCGGACTGTCCGTTGACGGTCACGCCGCCGTCGCGCACCAGGTGCTTGGCCTGCCCGCCGCTGTCGGCAAACCCCGCCGTCTTCACCGCCTGGGCCAGGGTGATGTGATCGCCACGAAGAGGCAGGCTTGGCATGACGACACGACTCCCGACCGTGACTTTCTCTTTACATCATCATACGGCGAAGCTGCCGATAGTGGATTCTGCCAACCGACAGGAGGACATCATGTCAGCCGAAAGGTTCGGTACGCTCCATAGTCACTCCGCCTGTTCCTGACGAATCTCGGCCAGCTCGTGCTGGAGGTGGTCCACCAGCATCTCGGAGGCGTCGATCAGTGCCTCCAGCGTGACTTCCGGGTCCTGTCCCGGTTGTAGCGGCAGTACCGCATCCACCAGCATCTGGAAGAAATGGTCCTTCAGCTCATGCTTTCCAACGGCGGCGGGCATGGTGCAACTCCTTCGATGGGTGGCCCGGGCTCCTGTCCTTTATATGCCGCGCCGGTCATCCCACGGGCGGCTGGCGGGATGATCCAGCACGAATCGTGCCGGGTCATGCCGATGTGCGGGTAATACGACTGGGCCTTCGGCGCCGCCAGGAGGATAAGCGTCGTATTCCGGCCAGCGGCTTGGTGGGTTTGGCGGATCAACTCGCGGCCGATGCCCTGCCGCTGGTAGCGCTCGTCCACCGCCAGGTCCGACAGGTAGGTGCAGAACGCGAAGTCCGTGATGGCCCGCGACGCGCCGACCAACAATTCGCCGGCCCGGGCGGTCAGGATCACGTCGGCCCGGGCGAGCATCTGCCGGATCGTGTCGGCATCGTGAATGGGGCGCCGTTCCGCCAGCGTCGAGCGCACCAGCACGTCGATGAACTCGGCTGAGGAGAGAGCGGGCTCTTGCTGGTAGGTGATGGTCATGCCATCTCGTCGGTTGGATTGTTGTCCGAGCCGCGCACGCAGCGAGTCTTCGAGCGGAGTAAGCGGTGTAGGCTCAACCGCTTACTCCGCTCGAAGACTCGCTGCGTGCGCGGCTCGGAAGACTGCTGCGTGCGCGGCTCGGACAGCCGGGCTGCCCCGTCGCGTTTCACTATAATAACAGTAGGGATAGCACGCTGCTGTCCGTATGTGGGTTACTCCTCCGCCACGTAAAAAACAGGCTCTTCGCGTTTTTTAGTGGGTAACTTTCGGCCTGCACTTTCCCCAGAAAACCCATTAGTGAACAGGTGTCGTGCGCCGAGATTTCGCCACCCCTGGCCAAGTCCAGGGAATTTCGGTTTCCTGTGGCGATCGGGCGGAGAGCCGGGAATTCGAGATCGCAAGTCCTGAGGTGAGCATGGGTTCCGTGTGGCTGCGTCCGACACGACCGGCCGAGGGACCATTGAACGCTCCAGACACGGCTCGCCGGCTACCGCGGCGCCGGCTGCCAGCGCCGAAAAGTCGGCGCTCACCCCGGCTTTCCCAGGTCCCCCAGTTCATAGGTTTTCTGGGGAAAGTGCAGTTTCGGCCCAGGAAGGGACAAATCCCCTGCTTTCCCCGAGGAAAACCGCCTTCCCCGCGGAGCAAAAAGCTGCCATGCTGACACGATGGCCATCTTCAAGCTGCTCCATGACCTCTACCGGTTTCCTGGCTTCGTCCCTCTGGCCCAGGTCCGGGGCCTCTTCGGGGACCCCCACGCCGTCGTTATCACCCTGCGGTGCTGCCGAAAAAAACGCGCTGCGGCGTCTGCGGCCAGGAGTATTACAGCCACTACGACAAACGGACCCGACGCGTCCGCGATCTCTCCTGCGGCGACAAACGCGTCTACCTCACCTTCCGCCTCCGCCGCGTCCAGTGCTCACGGTGTGGCGGCGTGAAGAACGAGGGCCTCGACTGGCTGGCCGACAACCCGCTCTACACCAAGCGGTTCGCCTTCTTCGTGGGCCGTCGCTGTCGCCAGACGCCCATCAAGGAGGTGGCCGAAGAACTCTTCCTCGATTGGCACGCCGTCAAGGAGTTGGACAAGCAGTACATGCGCGAGCAGCTTCGCCGGGTCGGCACCCCGGCGCCCCGGGTTATTGGCATCGATGAAATCGCCGTCGCCAGGGGGCACCAGTACCGCATCGTGGTCAGCGACCTGGAGCGTGGTCGTCCCATCTGGTTTGGCGGCGTGGACCGTTCCGAGGCCAGCCTGGACGAGTTCTTTGCCTGGCTGGGCCCAGAAAAATGCGGCAAAATCCGCGTGGCAGTCATGGACATGTGGCAGGCGTTCCGCAACTCCACCCTCAAGGAGGGAAACGCCCCCCAGGCCACGATCGTGTACGACAAGTTCCACATCCTGATGCACCTGGCCGAGGCGATGGACCAGGTGCGCAGGCGGGAATACGCGCGTGTGTCGGGCCAGGATCGGCGCTTCATCAAAGGGCAGAGGTACACGCTTTTGTCTCACTGGGAAAACCTCAACGCCACGGGGCGGGAAGCCCTGACGCTGTTGTTCAAGGCCAACCGCCGGCTGAACAAGGCGTACCTCCTCAAGGAGTCCTTCGATCAGCTCTGGGACTACTGGAGCCCCGGCTGGGCCCGGCGTTTCTTCGACCAGTGGCGTGCCGCGTTGCGCTGGCAACGTCTGGAGCCCTTCGAGCGCTTCGCCCGCATGGTGGCAGCGCACTGGGACGGGATCGAGGCCTATTGCCGCGCGGAGAACAAGGTGCCGTTGGGTTTCGTGGAAGGCATCAACAACAAGATCCGTGCCATCCAGAGGCGGGCGTACGGCTTCCGGGATGAGGAGTACCTCCGGCTGAAAATCCTGACCTGCATGCTCCCAAAACTGTGAAAAGTACCCACCAAAAAACGCGAAGACCCAAAAAACAAGGACTCCCCTCTCATGACCGACATCATTGACGAAATCCGCACGCTCAAGGTTCGCGAACACGCCGTCATCCTGGCCCACTATTACCAGGAAGGCGAAATCCAGGAGCTGGCCGACATCACCGGCGATAGCCTCAAGCTGGCCCGCGAGGCGACCAAGGTCAAGAACCCCACCATCGTCTTCTGCGGCGTCCACTTCATGGCCGAGACCGCCAAGATCCTCAACCCGGAGAAACGCGTCCTGCTGCCCGACCTCCAGGCCGGCTGCTCGCTCGCCGACAGCTGCCCGGCCCCCAAGCTGGCCCGCTACCAGGAGATGCTGCGCGAGAACGGGCATCGGTTCCAGACCGTCACCTACATCAACAGCACGGCGGCGGCCAAGGCCCTGTCCGACTGGGTCGTCACCTCCGGCAACGCCGAGGAGATCATACGCCGCGTGCCTGAGGATCAGGAGATCCTTTTTGTGCCGGATCGCCACCTGGGGCAGTATCTGTCCGAGGTGACGGGCCGCAAGATGATCCTCTGGAACGGCGCGTGCATGGTTCATGAGATCTTCAGTGTCGCCGACCTGCTGGCGATGAAGAAGAAGTATCCGCACGCCCTGACCGTGGCCCATCCGGAATGCCCGGCCAACATCCGCGAGCACAGCGACTTCATCGGCGGCACCGAGGCGATGCTGCGCACCATCGGGCAACTGAAGGAGCCGACCGATCTGCTGGTGGCGACCGAGGCGAACATGATGTGGCAGATGCAGAGCAAGTACCCGCAGCATCGCTATCACCCGGTGCCGGGCATCACCTGCGCCTGCAACAAGTGCCCGCACATGGCCCGCAACACGCTGGAGAAGCTGCGCGACTGCCTGAAGAACGGCAACCCGGAAATCACCTGGCAGCCGGAGTTCGACCAGGCCCGCGAAGTGCTGGAACGCAGCCTGCTGCCGGCGAAACCTGCTCCGGTGCTGGTGGATGGAGATTGAAAGAACAATCCGCAGATGACACAGATGACACAGATGGAATTCCTATCTGTGTCATCTGTGTCATCTGTGTCATCTGCGGATTGCTTCTTCAGCAAAAGGAACCTCGCACATGACCTTACTCCCCCCCCGTTTCCTCTTCCGCGTCGCCTATCCCTGCCGCTACGTCAAGGCGATGCCCGCGGATGAGGATGACGGCGCTGCTCGACCTGCCGGAATCGTGTCGCCTCGACAATTTCGCCGCCATGGACGAGGGGCGCAACTTCGCCGACGTGCGCCTGGCCTGGAACGAGCTGGGGCTGGGCATTCAGGCGGAAGTGCGGGGCAAGGCGGAAGTGCCGCGCGGCGATGTGTCCCGGCCGCGAACTTCGGACGGGCTGACGCTCTGGATCGACACTCGCGATGCCCGCAGCAGCCACCGCGCCAGCCGTCACTGCCATCAGTTTCATTTCCTGCCCGCCGACGGCGGCTCGGACCGTGACGAGCCGGCGGCGCTCCAGTCGAAGATCAACCGGGCCCTCCAGGATGCACCGCTCAGCCCGCCGAGCGCGATCCCGTTCCGCTGCGAGCGGATCAAGGGCGGCTATCGCATCGAGGCCTTCCTGCCGGCGGCGGTGCTCAATGGCTATGACCCGGAACAGAACCCGCGCCTGGGGATCTACTATGCCGTGCGCGACCAGGAATTAGGCGACCAGGTGCTGAGCGTGGGGGCGGAGTTTCCGTTCAGCGAGGATCCGAGCCTGTGGAGCGTGCTGGAGTTGGTGCGATGAACCGTTTAGCGGCGGATCGAAGATCCGCGCGTCAATCCGCACGCGCGGATCTACGATCCGCCGCTAAACGATTCCCGCATCCCCCGCACCTCATGGCGCTTGATTCCGGTCCTCCCCTCGCCTATCCTGCCAGCACGCCGCCTCCTCTGCCCGCCGCCCCCCTCGTTCCCAGAAAGGGAGCTCCCCCATGCGTACTCTCCTGTCCTGCTGCCGCCGCGCGCTGCCTGCCGTCCTGCTCCTGGCCCTTCCCGTGGCCGCCCAGGCTGCCAAGGCGGACCTTCTGCTACCCCTGGGCCGATCCGTCTACCAAACGAACGAATGGATCGACATCTCCGTTCTGCGCACCGATGCCCAGCCGCTCCGTGCCGGTGAGCTGCTGCTGACGCTGAATGGCGCCGACGGCAGCCGGCTGTCGTACACCTTCTCGGTCAAGGCGGCCGGCCCGCGGGCCACCGAACACTTCCACGTCAACGGGGCCCTGCTGCGGCCGGGGAAGTACACCGTCGAGGTCGCGGTGGATGGCTCGAAGGCCACAACGGATATTGATGTGTTCACTCACCTGCGCAAGAGCGATTTCCGCCTCATCAACTGGGGCCGGGCCGAGGGGAAGGATCAGCTCGTGCAGGGCGAGGACAGCCTCGGCTTCAACCTGTTCTACGGCAACAATGGGCCCAAGAGCGATGCCTCCAACTTCATGCGCGCCGGCGTCGATTTCATGGCCAACTGCACCATGAGCGGCGCCCATCAGATGGACATCCGCAGCGAGTGCGACTGGTCCGACCCTTACGTCACGCGCGGCGGCACCACCCGTGTCGTCCGCCGGGCCTTCCAGGACCGCACCAGGGGCAACGTCCCCGGCGTCCACTTCTACGACGAGCCCGGCCTCACCTGGTACAACGGCACGCCGCACGGCATCCCCAGCCAGCTTCGTTCCTACGAGGCCGCCTTCGGCCGGGAGCCGATCGACTTCAAGAAAGTCGATCCGAAAAATCCGGAGCATGTCAAGGCGTGGCGGCACTGGGCCCAATGGAAGCTCAGCTTCATGGATGCTGCCTGGAAGGAGGCCCAGTTCGGCGTCAGCATGGTGCGGCCCGACCTGCTCTCGGTGACGCAGAGCCAGTACGGCTGGTCGGCCTTCACCGACGGCTATTACTTCAACGTGGTCCGCAGCCTGCCGATCAACAGCGGGCACGGCGGCTACGACGATTTCGGGCCCGGCTACTTCAATCCGTCTTACTTTCTGGAGATGGCTCGCGCCCGCGATTTCGCCAAACCGGAGTGGTATTTGCCCCAATGGTACGGCAACCAGAGCCCGGATCGCTACCGCCTGGAACAGTACCTGTCGTTCCAGACGAATATTCAGGGGATGATGTCGCCGCCCGACCTGGAGCCGGCCACCAACCCCAGCGCCCGCCAGGGGATCGTCGAATCGAACCGCCTGATGCAGAAGCTCGGCCCGATCTTCACGACCATGCCGGTGACCCGCCCGCCGGTGGCCATGCTGTATTCGCTGTCGCAGGCCATTCACACGCAGACCGGCGACATGAACGCCAACTACGCCCACGCTATGCCGCAGGGCCTCAACCTGCCGCTGACCTATCTCGCTGGCAAGATGCTGCAGCAGCAGTTCCTGGCCGTCGTCGATGAGGACATCCTCGACGGCACCGTGGCCAACGAGCACAAGGCGATCATCCTCACCTCGCTCGATTACCTCGATCCGAAGGTGATCGCGAATCTGGAGGATTTCGCGAGCCACGGCGGCCTGGTGCTGCTGACCGGCGATTGCACGGTGAAAATCGCCGGGTCGAAGAAGCTGCCGGTGGCGCCACGGATGCCGGACCAGGAGAAGATCGACGAGCTGATGAAGGCGAAGAAGTACAACGACCTCGGCCCCTACACCACGACGGGCAAGTATTTCGAAGGGGCGGCCCCGCTGGCGAAGGCGATCAAGGCCGAGCTGGAGAAGATCGGCATCAAGCCGCCGCTGGAGTCGAGCGTGCCGTCGATTGTGGTGACCCGGCAGACGGAGCCGGGAGGCATCGAGTACATTTTCGCGGTGAATGCGACCTATGACGGAGCAAAGGGGGAGAAGAACGCGCTCAAGGCAGCCGTGGCCAAGCTGACGCTTGACGACGACATCCACCCCGTCTACGACGCAGTGGTTGGCGGGAAGGTGGCCGAGTTCAAGGCGGAAGGTGGCAAGTGGGTGGGCGAATTCCGTTTCGGCCCAGGACAGATGCGCGTCTTCGCGCGAACTTTTTTCGCCATCAAGGGGGTTCAGATCCATACCCCCATCGTTCAGCGGGATCTGACTCGCGATAAAGACCCAATCCGGCTTCAAATCGCTGCCAACATTCTGGATGAGCATGGCGATGTCATGAGCGGCTCTGCTCCATTGTATATTCGAGTGACTGACCCACTTGGGGTCGTGCGTTTCGAGTCTTACAAGGCGACAAAGCTCGGGCAATTCTCAATGACAGTTCCACTCGCGGCGAATGAGCCCGTGGGGCCGGGGCGGTGGGAGGTGGACGTACGCGAACCACTCAGCAACACCGAAGCTTCATACTACCTCAAGTCTGCCCCGCCCGCGCGCAGCCACCCTCGCCGGAGCGACGAATCGAGCCGTTTATTTCGGCAACGACCTCGACAACTGCTTCCGGTTCGCCCGCCTGCATCGCCAGGTGACCATCGTCGAGGGAACGGCCCCGTACCACGCCGCGGCCGCCGAACGCCTGACGAAGATCCTTGCACCCTGGGGCGTCAAGTGCCAGGTGGTGGACGTGGCCACCGCGGGCAAGGCGCGGACGCTGACCGCGGACGAAGCGAGGACCTGGGTCGGTCTCGGCTTCGGCCGGGTCAAGCCGGGGGCCGACAACCCGCCGTCGCACGTCGGCTTCGCGGTCGAGGGCAACGTCATCCTGCTCGGCAACCCGGAGGATAACGCGATCATCAAGTATCTCAATGAGAACAAATACCTGCCCTACATTCCGAAGCCGGGCATCTTCCCCGGCGTCGGCCGCGGCATGGTGGCCTGGCAGCGCGACGGCATCGGCCACGGCCAGGAAGCCGTGACGCTCATCGCCGACGATGCCGACGGCCTGAGCGAGGCGGTCGGCACGTTCTATGAGGCCGTGGCCGGTCTCGATCCGTTGACGAAATGGGCGCTGCCGGAGAAGGATTCGCTGACGCCCGCGAAGGCCGCGACCGCCATGCCGCGCAGCCGGCCGGCCTGGCAGGTGCGGCTGCCCGACCGCATCGATGCCATCAAGGTCGACAAGGGATCGCTGCAGGTGCTAAGCCACGAAGGGACCCTGGCGACCATCAGCGCCGCCGGCAAGGTGACGAGCACAAAAGTCGTGGAGCCGGCCGCAATGGACGCGCTGCGGAAGGAGATGGCGCCCGCTGATCCCGCCGCCAACGCCGCGGCCAAGGGGCAGGCTCGGCCCGATCGCATCCTGAAACTGGCGGCCAAGCAGGGCGACAAGCTCGCCGTCGGCTACTGGGGCGGGACGGTGCGTATCGTCGAGGGTGGCAAGGTGAAGATGGAAGATCTGTTACCCCAGGACGTGACCGCCCTGGCGTGGCTGCCCGAGGGCCTTGTCGCGGGGCTGGCCAACGGGCAGGTCATGAGGATCGAGATCGTTGGGCGCCGGGTGGATTG
This sequence comes from uncultured Planctomycetota bacterium, assembly GCA_963827935.1. GTDB lineage: Bacteria > Planctomycetota > Planctomycetia > Gemmatales > Gemmataceae > DATFNV01. Next base: position 1,066,268 of record CAWHCN010000017.1, read on the forward strand.
ATGGCACGCAGCTGGCATCAGGATCGTCACCAGTTCTGCGCGAGCCGAGTTCGCAGGTGTCCGGAGGGCAGGGTGCCACGACGGTGCCACGACGGTGCCACGACGGTGCCACGACGGTGCCACGACGGTGCCACAGGGTGCCACGACGATGCCACAGGGTGCCACGACGGTGCCACAGGGTGCCACGACGGTGCCACGGGGTGTATGTAGGTCGTGGTGGCACCCTGGGCGGACCGGGTTGACGCTGGGTCCCGTGCATCAAGTGCCGCTCACCGATCCCGCCGTTTCACCATCGTGATCTGGTTCCCCGCGGGGTTGTGGTGCACCTTGTCCATGAAGGTGCGGATCAACAGCAGGCCGCGGCCGCTCACGCGATCCAGGTTGCTGGGGTCGGTCGGGTCGGGGAGCTGCGAGGGGTCGAAGCCGGGGCCCTCGTCGCGGATGACATAGACCGCCTCGGCCGGCGATTCGCGGGCGGTCACGTAGACACGGCGGGTCAGGTATGGTTTTTCGCGGCGGCGCTGCGTCAGCAGCGTCTGGAAGCCCTTCTCGTCCTTTTCCTTCAGCTCCGACGACACTTCCAGGTTGCCGTGCTGCATGGCGTTGAGCAGCGCCTCTTGCAGGGCGATGCTGACGCGGATGCGGCCGATCTCGTCGCACAGGTCCATGCGCGTGATGTTCTCCTGCAAGTAGCCAATCAGCGGCGCGATCAGCGTATGGTCGTTGTCCAGGAGGAACTGCTCCTCGGTCTGGGTCAGGCATTCGAGCAGGCGCTGCTGGTTCTTGTTGGCGGTGGCCAGGGACAGGACATTCTCGACGGTATCGGCCAGGTCCTCGGCCAGGTTGCGCTTGGGGACGTAACTGGCGGCCCCTTTTTGCAGGGCCTGGATGGCGATCTCCTCGCTGCCGAAGGCAGTCATGAGGATGATCGGGACCAGGGGGTATTTCTTGCGGACCTCGACGACCAGTTCCAGGCCGTCCAGCTCGGGCATGTGCAGGTCGGTGAGGACGAGGTCGGGGGGCTGTTGCTGGAGCTGGGCGAGTGCGGCTCGGCCGTTTTCGGCGAAGAGGACCTTCAGCTCGGGCCGCTTGGCTAGAAGGGCCCCGGCCAGGTGGCGGTCCACGGGATTGTCGTCCACAACCAGTACCATCGCCATATTCCCGTCTCCTACTTGCTGGGAGAGGCGAACGCCGCCAGCGCCGGGCGGAGGCGTTCCAGAGATTGTTCCAGGGCGCGGCAGGCTTGCTCGGCGCCTGCGAGGTTTCCCTCGCGCCCTAACGTTTCCAGGTGCAGGGCCCGCTCGAAGGCGGCGCGGGCGCCGAAGTTGCCCAGGCAGCTTTTCAGGTTGTGGGCCACGCGTTTGAGGACGGTGGCATCGCCGGCCTCCAGGCCGCGGCGCAGCTCGCGCAGCCAGCCGGGACATTCCTGCAAGAACAGCCGCACCAATTCGATCAAAAGCGCCTTGTCGCCGCCGACGCGTTCCAGGGCGGCGGGCCAGTCCGGAGCGTCGAGCCGGACCGGCAGCTCCGAGCCCAGGGAGGCGCTGGGCGGCGGCCCCCCGCGGAGAGCGGCGGCCACGGCCGCGAACAGCTCGCGGGCGCGGATCGGCTTGCTGACGTAGCCGTCCATGCCGGCGGCCAGGCAGCGCTCGCGGTCCCCCTTCATGGCATAGGCGGTCATCGCCAGGATGGGCATGTGCCGCCCGCTGCCGGCCTCGCGCTGACGGATGGCGGCCGTCGCCTGGAAGCCGTCCATTTCCGGCATCTGCACGTCCATCAGCACGATGTCAAAGCTCTCTTTCTCCAGGGCCGCCAATGCTTCGGCCCCGTTGTTGACAACGACCACCGTGTGCCCTTCCTTGCCCAGCAATCCCAGGGCCAGCTTCTGGTTAAAAGCATTGTCCTCCGCCAGCAGGAGGCGGAGCCCGGCAGGCACAGGCAGGCTGGTTGCCTCTGGGCCGGCACTGCGGGCAGAGGTACGCTGGCTCCGGTCCAGGTCGCCCTCGCCCAGGGCCGCCAGCATGGCCTTCCACAGCTCGGCCTGCTTTACCGGCTTGATCAGGTGGGTGGCGATGCCCAGCTCGCGGCGGCGGACCATGTTGCCGGGCTGCCCCGCGGACGAGAGCATCATCACGGTGGCCACCGCCGCCAGCTCCGGGCGCTGCTGGATGCGCTCGGCCAGCATGAACCCGTCCATGACCGGCATCTGGGCATCGAGCAGGATCAGGGCGAAGGGCGCGCCGGCGGCGTGGGCTTGCTCCAGCGCCTCCAGCGCCTGCGGGCCCCCGGCCACGCAGGTCGGCCGCATTTCCCACCCGGTCAGCGTCTCTTCCAGGATGCGACGATTGGTGGCGTTGTCGTCGACCACCAGCACCGCCAGCCCCCGGACCCGCTCCGGATTCACCGGCCGAGCCGGCGGTGAGCTGGCTCGTTCCAGTGACACGGTGAAGCGGAAGATGCTCCCTCGGCTCGGCGTGCTCTCCACGGTCATCCGACCGCCCATCATCTCGACCAGGCGGGCCGAAATGGCCAACCCCAGCCCGGTCCCCTCGTAGCGGCGTGTGGTGCCGGCGTCGACCTGGGAGAACGGGTCGAAGATCATCCGCTGCTTGTCCTCCGGGATGCCGATGCCGGTATCGCGGACGGAGAAGGAGAGTTGATCCACAGATGACACAGATGGCACAGATGAAGAAGACACGGTGTTTGGCAGGTTTGAGCCGCCAAAGTCCGTCAAGGCTTGGCGATCTTTTGCTTTCTTATCTGTGCCAGCTGTGTCATCTGTGGATAAAACCTTGGCTACTTCCAAAACCACCTCGCCGCTGTCGGTGAACTTGATGGCGTTGCCGATGAGGTTGACGAGGATTTGGCGGAGGCGGTTGGGGTCGCCGAGCACCGCGGACGGCACCTCCGGGGCCACGCGGCAAGCCAGCTCCAGCCCCTTCTGGTGCGCGGGCAGGGCCAGGGTGCTCAGCGTGTCGCCCAGGTGCTCGCGCAGGTTGAAGGGGATGCGATCCAGGTCCATCTTGTCCGCCTCGATCTTCGAGAAATCGAGGATGTCGTTGATGATGCCCAGGAGCGCGTCGGCCGACTTGCGAACGATGTCGAGGTAGTCGCGTTGTTCGGCGGTCAGCGGCGTGTCGAGGACCAGCTCGGTCATGCCGATGATGGCCCCCATCGGCGTGCGGATTTCGTGGCTCATGTTGGCCAAGAAGGTGCTCTTGGCCCGGCTGGCGGCCTCGGCGGCCTCCCGCGCCCGGTGCAGTGCCTCCTCCGCCCGTTTGCGATCCGTCACATCCCAGAAGATGGCCTGCGTGCCCACCACGTCGCCCCGGGCATCGAAAACCGGCGTCTTCAGCACCTGCACGTAGATCTTGTGCCCCTCCGGACGCACGTGCTCCTCGGTGGCCTCGAACAACTCCCCGGTCTGCATGACCAGCAGATCGTCGGCCCGGTATTTCTCGGCCAGTTCGCGCGGATAGAAATCGAAGTCGGTCAGTCCGCGGATCTGGTCGAGGGATCGGCCCAGCTCGTGCAGGAAGCGGCTATTGCCGAAGGTGAAACGGCCTTCACGGTCCTTGCGGAAGATGTTGAGCGGCAGCGTCTCGACCAGCGAGTGGTAGAGGGCCTCTTCGTCGCGGAGGCGGCGCTCCATCCGTGTGCGCTCGATGAACTGGCCGATCTGGCTGCCCAGCGAGGCCATAGCGCCTAGCAATTCGTCGTCTGGCCGGCTGACGCGGTGGCTAAGGAACTCGATGACGCCGCCGACCTCGTCGTTGGCCGAGAGGATGGGAAAGGCGAAGCCGCCGTGCAGTCCGCAGCGTTCGGCCAGGGTGGCCCGTGGAAAATTATTGTCCCGCGTCGCGTCGGCGATCCAGGCGGGCTGTCGGCTCTCCCAGACGCGCCCGGCAGCCCCACGCCGCGAGGAAAGGAGGCGGCGCGGGTGGCGACCTCGAAGGCCTCGTCGGCCCGGCCCACCCGCCGCCAGACATCCACGCAGCGCAATAGCCGCCCGGCGGAGTCCGGCTTCCAGATGGCGCCAAAATCCCAACCGGCGCTCTCGCCCACGGCGCGCAGGATGTGCGGCGCGGCCTCATCGAGGGACGCGGACTCGGCCAGCACGCGGGTGACGGCCTGCAAGGCATCGCGGCGGCGGCCGGCACGCACCTGGGCCGTCACGTCGCGCATGACCACCACGCCGCCCCGCGGCGCACCCTTGTCATCGTGCAGCGGCCGGCCATTGACGCTCAGCCACATCCCTTCCGGCAAGGCTTCATGGCGGATGAACACGATCACCCCCTGCACCTCCTCACCGCGGATGGCCCGGGCGAGCGGCAGGTCATGAGGGGGATAGGGGGTGACCTCGTCGGGCAGGTAGCAGCCGTAGTGTTCCGACCACTGTTCGGCGGGGATGTCCGCCTGCCCCATCCGCAGCAGCCGTTCCGCCTCGGGGTTGAAGAGGAGGAACTTGCCGGTGAGGTCGGCAACAACCACGCCGTCCGCCATGCCGGTCAGGATCGATTCCAGAATGCCGGTCTTGTCGTGGAGGTTGCGCAGCGAGGTTTCGAGGCGAGCGGTGTGCCGGAGCAACTCCTGCTCGTGTGTGCCCTGGAGTTGTTCGAGAGCGGCCACACGCGCCTGGAGGGAATGAACCTGTTTGTCGCTGGCGGCGCTGCTCATGGGCGCACCTCCCCGCCGTCGAGGTGCGGATCGTGCTACAGCCTTCGCGATGCTACGCCCTTTCCCCGCTTCCCGCAAGGGACCCGAGCGTCAGTACTCCCGATAGCAACTCCGTGTGGCGTTGCGGCAGGTGTCCATGCCGGCCCCCTCGCCGTCGGGACCATACGGCTTGAAAGTCAGCTGGCACCAGAAATCGGTCTGCCCGGACTGGTAGTCCGGATCATTCTCGAACGCCTCGCCGTAGACGAGCATCGACTTGCAACAGAGGTTCTTGCAGCGCGGCGCGTCGGCGGCGGGGTAATTCGGCTCGGACATGGGAACACCTCCATTGGTTTAGCCGCGAGCTTCAGCGAGTCGCCTTCCAAAGCGCTCGCTGAAGCTCGCGGCTAAGCGAGGGCTGATTACACCTCCCAGTACTTCTTCGCCCCCGCCGCGGTGAGCAGGGCGCGCTTGACGGCCACCTCGATCAGCTTGACCTTGTAGCCGTTCTGGCTGAACGGCTTGGCCCCCTTGGCGGCGAGCTGGCCGGCTTGGGTCGCTGTCTCCTCGGTGATTTCCTTCCCCTCCATCGCTGCAGCAGCTTCCGTGGTGATGATCGGCGTCGGCGCCACATGGCCCAGGATGATCTTGACATCGCTGGCCTTGCCGTCCTTGAGGTGGAAGGCGACCGCCGCCTGGGCCAGTGGCCAGTCGTAGGACTGCTTGTGACGCACCTCGTAGCTGGCGTTCTTGAGGCTCGTGGTTTCGGGAATCGTGACGGACAGGACCAACTCGTTGGGCGCCAGGACATGTTCGCGCTCTCCCGGCCCCTTCGGCGCCACGAAGAACTTCGCCAACTCGACGGTTCGCTTGCCCTTCGGCCCGACCACCTCGGCACTGGCCCCGAGTGCGATCAGGGCCGGCGCCAGCGTCGAGGGATTGACGATGACGCACGGATGTCCCTGGGTGAAGACGGCGTGGTAACGGTTCTCCCCATCGGTGGCGTAACACTTCTTCCCTCCCTTGAGGAGGCAGACGGTCTGCTCATCGCGGAAGTACCAGCAGCGGTTGCGTTGGCAGAGGTTGCCGCCAAGCGTGCCCATGTTGCGAATCTGCGGCCCGCCGATCTGCCGGGCAGCGTCCGCTAGGGCGGGATATGACGAGCGGAGCAGGGCCGACTCCGCTATCGCTGCCAGTGTTGTTGCAGCACCGATCGTGACCGCCGTGGTGGTTTCCTTGGGATTGTTGGCGGGGACGAAGTCGATACCCGCCAACCCCTTGATCCCTGTCAGGCTCACGACCTTGTCCGGCTGCGCAATGTACTCCTTTTGCAGATCCAGCAGATCGGTGCCGCCGGCGAGCAGTTCCGTCGTGCCCCACTCGGGGGCGAGAAGGCCGACGGCCTGCTCCGCGGTTGTTGGGCGGTAGTAGGTGAAGTTTTTCATTGGTGTAAGTGTCTCCGGGATCGCCGCTTGCGGCTTCGCACGACCTGCGAAGCCGCAAGCGGCTGCGGGGTTAAGCCTTCTTCGCCAGCGCTGCCAGCACGCGTTCCGGCGTGTAGGGCGCGTGCGGCACGCGCACGCCAATCGCGTTGAACACGGCGTTGCCGATGGCCGCCGCCGTCGAGATCGTCGGCGGCTCACCGATGCCGATCACGCCGCGAGCCGGCATGTCGTACATTTCGACCACGATGCGCGGCATGTCCTTGATCCCGCCGAGCTTATTAAACTCCATGTCGGGATTGACCTGCCGGCCCGTGTGCCGGTCCATGATGCGTTCCTCGAACAGAGCGTAGTTAACGCCCATGATGACGCCGCCGGCCACCTGCGATTCGCAGCCCTGCTTGTTCACGATCAGGCCGCAATCCTGCACCGCCACCACCTTGGTGCAGCGCGCCACACCGGTCTCGGTGTCGACGAGGACCTCGGCCACCTGCACGCCGCCGACGTTGACATTGGACAGCCCCGCCTTGACGAGGGGGTCGTCCAGCGGCTTGGTGATGTCCCATTTCCCCTGCCCCTTGCCCACGTCCATGCCCAGCTTGGCGCAGGCTTCCTTCCAGGCGTACTTCTTCTTGGCGCCCTTATCGACGACGAAGCCCGGCTCCACGTCCAGGTCCTCGCGCTTGGCCTTGAGGCGCGGGGCCAGCGTGTCGAGCAGGGCGTCGCGGGCCGCCTGCGCCGCCATCAGGGTCGGCGGCGACGTGCCTGGAGCGGTGGTGCTGCCCCCGGAGCCCGACGAGGCTCCGTAGGGCGACTCGCCCAGCTTGACCGTGATGTCCTTGACCTCCAGCCCGAGCGTCTCGGCCACGATGATGGCCAGCAGGGTGCGTTCGCCGGTGCCCAGGTCCTGGGTGGAGCAGGTGACCAGCACGCTGCCGTCACTGCTGATGGTGACCTGGACCTCGTTCTGCTTGCCGGCCGAGCCGCCCCAGGTGTGTAGGGCCATGCCGATGCCGTGCTTGATCGGCCCCTGGCCCGGCCCCTTGCCCGGCGGGTGCCAGCGCTTGGCCCAGTCCGACAACCGGGCTGCGATCTTGATCTCCTCGGTGTAGATGTTGTTGCGCAGGGCGGTGAACGACTTCGGCGAACTCTTGATGGCGTCGGGGTCGTTCTCGGGGAGGTTCACCAGGCGCACCTGCATCGGATCGAGGCCGAGCTTGGCCGCCACGTCGTCGAGCGGGCAATCGGTGAGCAGGCAGCTCTGCGGATGGCCCGGGGCCCGCATGGCCCGCATCACAGCGGTATTCAGCCGCACCGTCGTGTGCTTGACCTGGAAATTCGGGAAGGGATAGACGTAGGGGATCGGTCCGACAGTGGCGCCGTTGCCGACGCCGGGCGTGCCGTAGGAGTCGCAGGTGAAGGCGACGACCTTGCCGTCCTTGGTGGCGCCGATCTTGACCTTGCCGTAGGCCGACGGGCGGTTGCCGCCGGTAACGACTTCCTCGGCCCGGTCGCAGAAGAGCTTCACCGGGGCCTTGGCCTTGCGGGCCAGCTCGATGGCGACTTCGCCCTCGACGCCGACGCTGAACTTGCTGCCGTAGCCGCCGCCCATGTAGTGGGTGATGCACTTGACCTGGGGGGTGGCCACCTCGAAGCGCTTGGCCGCCTCGCCGGCAACGCCGGCCACGGCCTGGGTGGAGGCCCACAACGTCAGCCCGCCGTCGGCGTTCCACTCGGCCACCATGCCGTGCGGCTCCAAGCAATGGTGGTTGATGGTGCCCGCCCCATACTCGCCTTCGTGGACGGCATCGGCCTTCTTGAACGCCTCGTCCACCTCGCCGTTGCTGTCTTCCTTGGCCACGCGGACGTTTCTGGCGTCCTTCTTCGGGCCCACCGGTGAGACCGTTTTGAGGTCCTTTTTGAGGGCATCGGCTTCGGTGACCAGGCCGTCGAGGATCTGGTATTCGACCTTGATGGCCCGGACCGCGTCGAGGGCATGCTCCTCCGTGTCACAAGCGATGCCGACGATTTCATCGCCGGCGTAGTACAGCACGGTGCCAGGCTTGGCGATGATGTGTACCGCCTTGAAGCCCTTGACCTTCTCGGCGGCGGTGGTGTCGATGCTGGTGACCTTGGCATGGGCGTAGGGGGACCGCAGGATGCGGGCGTGCAGCATGCCGGGGCGGTTGATGTCGAGGCTGTAGCGTGCGCGGCCGGTGGCCTTTTCGGGACCGTCAAGGCGCTGCACGCGGGTGCCGAGGATTCGGCGGTTTTTCGGCCAGGTGATCGCCATGGCTCACTCCCCTTTCTTCTCGGCGTTGGGGGCCTTGCCGCACAGGTCGGCGATGGCATGACGCATCTGTTCGTAGGTGCCGCAGCGGCAGATGTTGCCGGTCAGCCCCTCTTCGACCTCGGCGGGCGTGGCCTTGGGATTCTTGGCGAGGACGGCGTGCATGGCGACGACGAAGCCCGGCGTGCAGAAGCCGCATTGCTGGGCATCGTGCTTGACAAAGGCGGCGGGCACAGCGTCAAGCCGGCCGCCGTCGGCCAGCGACTCGGCAGTCTTCACGTCGCGGCGGTCCGCCTCCAGGGCCAGGGTCGTGCAGGCGTAGACCGGCTTGCCGTCGAGCAGGACTGTACAAGCCCCGCAGGTGCCGCGGTCGCAGACGCGCTTGCAGCCGGTCACGTCGAGGTGGTTGCGCAGCAGGTCGAGCAGCGTGACGCGCGGCTCGACGGCGTTGAGCATGCGCAGGCCGTTGACGATCATGGTGACGACAGCCGGTGCCGGTCCAATGGCCAGCACCTCGCCGGCCCTGGCTTCGGGTTCGGCGGCCGCCTCGGCCAGGGCGACGGCCCCGGGAGCGTCGAGCCAGCGCCGAGGCGGCGACGCCGGCCCCGGAGCCGCGCAGGAAGTCGCGCCGGGACAACCCGGGCGCCCCCTGCGTTGGAGTCCGTGTATCGTTCATCGTTGGTGGCCCTCTCCCCAGGTGACGGGTCGATCCGCGGGCCGAGGGGGTCAGCGTGCGACGTCCTGCCTCGGTCCCGAAAGACGGGAACGCGGGCGATCCTACCAGCGGGATGGGGCCGCGACAAGAAATTTGCGGCAAGAATTTTGAGAAGTGATGATTTAGCCGCCGCCCGGCGAGCGGCAGTACTTATCCTCCCCTCGCCCCGGTACTCCGGGGAGAGGGGTCGGGGGTGAGGGGCAGGACCGAGCACCGCTCCGTCCTACCCGATTCCGGAACTGTAGGACGGAGCGGTGCTCCGTCCTCCGAGAAACCCCTCACCCCCAACCCCACTCCCCCAAGTACGGGGTAGAGGGGAGATTGTCAGCTGCCGCTCGTCCTACCAGCGCAGCTCGATCCCCGCGCTCACGCCCTCGGCCCAGAAATCGGTGCAGTGCAGCGTGCTGATACCGGGAACGGCTGCGGTGCTATTGAGCGCGCCGCCGATCGCCGGCACCTGCAGCGGGTTGATGCTGCTGTTGATTTGATCGCCGGAGCGAACCACGCTGCTCCAGTAGAGGAAGCTGTAGCCCAACGTGAAGCGCAGCCAGTCGCAGGCCTGGTAGCCCAGGGTCAGGCCGACTTCTGGAACGGCGGCGAAGTCGGTGCTGTGGAAGCTGCCGCTGTTGCTCGGCAAGGCAAAGAGGCCGCCGCCCAGGGTCAGGGGCACGTGGCCGGGCGCGACCAAGGTGGTCACGCCGTCGATGGTGACACCCTCGTTCGTGGCGCCGAACGCCACCGTTGCGGTTCCCCGAACCGAAAAGCGGTCGTAGTGATACTCCCCACGCAGGCCGATCTGTCCGCCGTTGAACTGGTTGCCCGTGTCAAACCGATCGCTGATCGAGGTGGTCGTTCCGCCGATGGTCGGAATTGTCGCTACGATGGCGCTGTTCTCGGTCATGCCGAAGCGATCGTCCAGCGACAGGTAGCGGTAACCAACGAGGAAGTCAAACCGGCACTCCGGGGAGCAGCAGAAGTTGGCGACGAAATGGAATTCGCCGCCGAAGAGCCGGCCGGCATCGCACTGCACACCTTCCGTCGCGCTGGTCACGCTGCCGCTTTCCAGACCCGGGAAGGCGATGGGAAAGGCCGCCTCGCGGCCGGAGAGGACGTTGAAAAACGGCACGGCCAGCACCGGCGAGCCGCCGGTCCCGGTGCCGGCGGCGTTGAAGGTCTTGCTGCTCGACTCCAGCATGAAGAAGCTGCCTTCCAGCCCAAACCCCTGGTAATCGGTGATCCAACCGCCAAACGTCACGCGCCCTCCGGAGCGCTGCGAGTTGTCGAGATCGTTGCCGCCGACCAGGGGCACGGTGCCGTTGACCCCCAGGATTCCCTGGGAGGCCGCGGTGCCGGCGGTCAGCAGGGTCGGGAAGTGGTCTTCCTTGAGCCACCACAGCAGGTAGTCGCCTTCGAGCCAGTAGCGGTAGGGCACGCCGTCCAGGCCGCACGAGGGTGCGGGTATTGGCGAGGTGCCGTCGCCCAGTTCGATCGCCGGGCCAGCTGGCATGGCGGGCAGAGGCGCCGTGGCGGGCTGGTCGCTGCCGACGGCCCCCAGGCTGCGGGGCGGATGAAGCAGTTCGGCGGGCGGGTCCGCCAGCGCCAGGCCGGCACCGGCAAGCAGGGCGGTCAGCGACCCGACAATCGCGAGTTTCATGGGGGCTCCTGCCGTTGGGAGGGCTGCGGCCGCCGGGGTCCACGGGCCGCCGGTTGTACCGCCTACGCGGGAACGTCCTGCCGGTGCGGATTCTTCGCCGGCAACGCCTTTAGGGGATGTATCGGCTGTGCGGGCCGGCCGCCTTTACATCCAGCCCGATTGCTGCTGCTGCTGCCCCACAAAACAGCACGGGCCGCCGGTTGCCCCGACGGCCCGCCCCTTCGCTCGCTTGTCCAGCTTCGCGCGACAACTCCACGAGCCCGCGGCGCCAGCCAAGGGCGGCTCGACTTGCCCTTGGCTGGCGCCGTGGGCTCCCGTTCATTGTTTCCGAACGCAGTTAGGCGACCGGCAGGAGATAGTAGGCCTCGGGAGCGCATCTCCGACCCCCCTGCCGGAACCGCACGCGCTGCCAGGTTGAACTGAAGTAGCCGGGAATTCAGTTCAACCTGGCGCTGGCACCGCAAGCCATTGGTAAATAACGACATGCGCCTTCGCAATTCAGCAAAAAGCGCCAGGTTGAACAGAAGTCCGATGTGTGCGGGAGCGCTAGGACGGGCCCCTTCGGCGCCGGGCGAGGGATCGTCGCCCCAGTCCCCCGTACTCGGTCGGAGCACCGGGGCGAGGGGAGATTATCTCCTGCCGTTTGCCTTAGTGATGCCCCCCGTGCCCTTTGGCCCCGGCCTGGGGCTCGTCCTCGTGAAGTCGATCGTGGCTATGCAACGCGCCGACCGGATGCTCGTGGCCGTGGGTATCGTCGTGGGTTGCCTCGGCCGGGTAAATCGGAATGTTCGCCGGCATCCAGCCGATGACCCCCTGTAGCCAGCCGCTGAAGAGCGCGAGGCCCACCAGCAGGGCTGTCGCCGCCAAGCTGCCACCAGAAGTTCGGCGCCGCGGCGAACCCGAGACTGAGGTTGCGCGGCGCGATCTGCGACCAGGCCAAGGCGGCCATGACCGCCAGGAGCACGACCCCCACCCAGGCCCCCCGCCGCAGCCAGTCCCAGGCGACGATCCAGTTGACGGCAAACAGCCACCAGCCCACCCAGGCCAGGAGCAGCAGACCCGGAACCAGCACTTGCCCGAGGTGAGCCACGGTTATTGCCTTTCAGGGAGGACTCTACGGAGTACGAGGGGCCGGAAGAAGCCCCTCCCGGCCCCTCGTTCGTCCCCGAGAGCCGCCTCAGGGATTTGAACCCTGGACTTCAGCTTTACGAAAGCTGCGCTCTACCGCTGAGCTAAGGCGGCAAATACTATTCCATCAAGCATTTGCGTCGATTCGCCCGTTTGCATCGCCATGCTTAACACCACTCTTGACACCCGGTATACTCCGAATGAAGTGGCCGGCTGCTGAAACAGCCGGCCGAGAACACAGTGACACCCTTGTTGAGGAGCAGTCACCATGTCCGAGAGTGATTCTACCACCACCACCACGCCTGACAAGCCGAGCAAACCGTACCCTGACTTCCCTCTCTTCCCCCACACTACGCGCCGCTGGGCGAAGAAGATTCCCGGGAAGATGCACTACTTCGGCCCGTGGGACGAGCCAGACGCGGCACTGAAAAGCTACCTCGAACAGAAGGACGCCTTGCACGCCGGACGCAAGCCCCGACCCGACCCCGCGGCCCTCACGGTCAAGGACGTGGCGGATGCCTTCCTCAATGCCAAGCAGGACCTCCTGGACGCAACCGAACTATCTCCGCACACCTTCGCGAACTACAGGGTCGCAGCCGATGAACTGGTCGCGCACATGGCCAAGTCGCGCAGGGCGGCTGACCTCGACCCGCAAGACTTTGCCGCCCTGCGGAACAAGATGGCGGCGAAGTGGGGACTGTACCGTCTGGCGGTCACCATCCAGCACATCCGCTCCATCTTCAAGCACGCATTCGATGCCGGACTGATCCCGACCCCGATCCCATTCGGCCCCGGCTTCAGCCGTCCGACCAAGAAGGCCTTCCGACTGCATCGGGCCGAGCAGGGGCCGAAACTGTTCACGGCCGACGAGGTTCGTAAGCTCGTGGATGCTGCCGGCGTGCAGATGAGAGCCATGATCCTGCTGGGCATCAACTGCGGGTTCGGCAACGCCGACTGTGGCCACGTCCCGCTGTCTGCAATCGACCTGGAGCAGGGATGGGTGGACTACCCGAGGCCGAAGACGGGCTTCCCCCGGCGCTGCCCGCTGTGGCCGGAGACCGTGGCCGCGCTCCGCCAAGTCGTTGCAACGCGGACCGAGCCCAAGGAGGCAGAACACGAGCAACTTGTGTTCATCACGAAATACGGGCTGTCGTGGGCGAAAGACGACTCTGCCGGACCTGTCACCCAGGAAATGCGGAAACTGCTCAACCGTCTGGCCGTCAACGGCCATCGCAACTTCTACGCCCTCCGCCACACGTTCCGCACCGTGGCGGATGGAGCCAAGGACCAACCCGCCGCCGACCACATCATGGGGCACGAGGTCGCCCCTATGTCCTCCGTCTACCGGGAAGGCATCAGTGACGAACGGCTGGAGGCCGTCGCCGACGGCATACGCAAGTGGCTGTTCACCGAGGCCGCCGCACCCCTGCCGACCGCGGACCTTGCCGAGATGGGCGTAAGATGCTGACATCCGCGGCCGCCGACGACGACCGGGACTTGCACCCCGGCGCCGGCGCGGCCGTTCAAGAATGGCGACATCATGCCCCAGCTGCTGCGCTGCTGCGCGCTCCTGCACCCGGTCCGCTGCTGGCGAGCGCTCCCGGGGCGGCCGAATGCACGGACGCTGGCGGCACTGGAGAAGATTTCCGACCGGGGCCGGCACCAAGCACTCATCGAAGGGCTGGGGACGGTGAAGGGTGGGCAGGCCCTGTTGGCGCAGGCGAGGGGCGGGCGGTAGGGCGAAGGCGGACGAGGGGAGAGCGGGATTTCGCGGAACATCATGCTGGCCTTTTGTCCGCCTCAGCACTCGCGGGATAGGATGCTGACCAGAGGATCACCGCCATGCAACCGGGCAACGAACCGCCGCGTGACTTGCCCGACCGCGTCGTCCGCCAGGCGCTGTGCCACCCGGCCAACCTGCGCGCCTTCCTGCGCCAGGTGGTGCCCGCCCTTGCCGATGGCTTCGATTGCGACCGCTCGCGCCTGCTCGACCGCGAGTTTCCGCTGGACGACTGGCGCCGCCGCGAGGCCGACCTGCCCTTCGAGGTGCCCTACCGCCTGGGCGAGCAGGAACTGTGGGCGCTGGTCTATGTCCTCCTGGAGCACCAGAGCGCCGAAGACCCAGCCATGCCGCTCCGCCTCCTGTACTTCATCGTGCTCTACTGGGAGCGGCAGTGGAAAGCCTGGGAGCAACGGCCGGCACCGAAGGGACCGCTACGCCTCAGTCCGGTGCTGCCGCTGGTCTTGTACACAGGGGCGGGGCCGTGGCAGAATAATCGTACCCTGCACGACCTGCTGGGCGAGCCGGCCGAGTTCCACGGCTTCGTGCCGCAGTGGAGCCCGCTCTTCTGGGAATTGTCCCAGCACAGCGCCGATGGGTTGCTGGACAGCGGCGACGCCTGGCAGGAAACGCTGGCGGTGCTGCGCGCGCGGGGGGAACCAGGGCCGGCCTTCGAGCGTGTCTACGTCGAGGCCATGCGCCGCCTGCAAGAACTGGCCGGTCAGGATCACGTGCGCTGGTACGACCTGATGCGGATCATTCTCTCGTGGGGCCTGTGGCGCCGGCCGCGGGAGGAGCGGCCGACACTCCTGGCGGCGGCAGAAGCAGCACAGGCGGATGTCAATCGTCAAAAGGAGATCGGACTCATGGGCCAGACCATCGCGGAATCGATCTGGGAAGAAGGGCGGACCAAGGGACTCTCCGAGGGGCGACTGGAACTGGCGCGGCAGCTGTTACGGCAATTGCTGACCCGTCGATTCGGCACGGTGCCCGAGACGGTTCTCCAGCGCATCGATCACGCCACGGACGTGGAGCGCCTCACGGCGGCAGCGCTACAGGTGGCGGACATTGCCGCGGTGGAAGACCTGGCCATCTAGCGGAGGCGACCCGACTCATGGGACAGACCATCGCGGAAGCCATCTGGGAAGAGGGGTGGACCAAGGGGCAAGTGGAAGTTGCCCGGCGCCTATTACGGCAATTGCTGAGCCATCGCTTCGGCACGGTGCCCGAGACGGTCCTCCAGCGCATCGACCATGCCAATGATGTGGAGCGCCTCACAGCGGCAGCGGTTCAGGTGTTGCACATTGCCTCGGCGGAAGACCTGGCCATCTAGACGAGAAACGCCGGACCTGGGGAGCAAACCGCTGGGTCGGCCCAGTGCGCGCACACAGGCCGCGCTGGAGAAGATTTCCGACCTGGAACGGCTCGAAACGCTCATCGAACGGCTGGGGACGGTAAAGAGCTGGAACGCGTTGCCGGCGCAGGCGGGGGGCGGGCGGTAGGGCGAAGGCGGGCGAGGGGAGAGCGGGATTTCCAGGAAAATCACGGTGGCCGCTTATCCGCCCCCTCAACGCGTCGGCCAAACCCTGAAGAGCACCCGACGACGCGTAACAGCAGAACGCGGGGTGACAGAGGCTCGGGCCGGCCGGGCACAGGGCAGGGAATCGAGGCTGCGTCTTCTTTCTCTTGGCTTGAACTACTTGTCGCCGAACGCGATGAGGCAGAACCGAGGTTTGCATCCTAGTTTCGGGCCTCCCGCCCACCATCCTGGCACGTTGGTATCCAGCCACAGCTTCACCGGGTCTTTGGTCAACCTCCAAGACTTCGTATCCTCCTCCACATCGCATTTTTCCTTGATCAGCGAGTTTCGGATGAGTTCGGCGACGTCCATCAGGTTCTTGGAATCGGTATTGCGCGTTTCACAGCCTTGCTCGAGACCCGTGACCCGACGGATCAGTTTCGCTGCCCAGCGTTCCTCTAACGCGGGGATAATCGCTGGTAGAAATGTATCCTTACACGCGATTTCGCGAGCGGCGCTGGCCCCCCTCGCATAAAACGGCCGCCACTGCACGGAAGACTGCAGCTCGCCGTACTCAACGAGTCCGATCAGCACATGCAGGGCCTTTTCGCCTGGAGAGGTGGCCGGGGTGCCGTCGGCCATGAATTCGTTGGTGATTCCACAAAAGGCGATCGCTTTGCCTTTCGGCAGTGCGGTCGAGAGCCAAATCTGAGGCCTCAGGCCCTCCTCGTCAGTCGTGTCGAGGCGGTCTCTGCGCCATCGGCGCAGCAGGTCTGACACCGTCTTATTGCCGATGACGCCAAGCCACTGAAAACCTGGCTCATTCGGCTCGTCATCCGGAAGGAAACGCTGGAGAGCGTACCAGAAACGCTGCTTATTTTTCATCAGTTGCAGGATTTGAAATGGTTCGGGCCGCGTCACGAGATCGCCATACTCATCCGGCGTCGTCCGATCATCGATGAGCCGGACAGGAACATGGTAGGTGAATGTGGACGCAGTCGTCGCAGCACCCTCGAACCTCACCAGAGCGTCGGCGAGGTCAGAAACATTGGGCATCAGGTCGCTGTGGGTCGCCACATCCCCCTGTCGGAACCGCTGTCGCTGCTCCCGGATGAGGTCGAAACCACTCTTGAGAACCTTCTCAATCGAGGCCGTGTTCGGTGCCTGCCCTTGTTGCTCGGGCTCGCTCACCAGTTCTTCAAGAGCAGCTCGGTTCTCCTCACTTCGTATGACCCCGCTCGTCTCCGCCACCGCCGTGAGCACCCTCGCTTCGTATTCCGCGAGTTGCCGGACATAGTATGCGTCCTGTTCAGCGCCTGCCGCTGGCCGGGTCGGAAGGGTCGATCCCGCAGCCATCTTGAAGACATTGCTCGCGGCCTTCCGGAGCGCTTCAAATACCTTTGTGCCGAAGTACCCTGGTGGGAGGAGAAGCGTCACTTGCGCTGCGCACACGCTTCCCAGCCGATGCACCCGCCCCGCAATTTGCTCGATGCGGCCGGGGGAAACAGGCACGTCCAGAAGAACGATTCTGTTCGAGCGCTGCAGATTGATTCCCTCGGCGCCGGCGTCCGACATGCACACAATGTTCAGTTCGCCCTTGCTGAAGCGTTCCTTGATTTCATCGCGCTTCTGGTTCGGGGTATCTCCGATGATGATCCCGACGATCGGCACGCCAGGCGCCCGACCGTATCGAAGCTGGAGACGAACAGCAGTATCGACAACGCTGTGGATGTACCAGGGCAAACGCATCTAATTCCCCATAAGAAGGCCAAGAATCGCCTCGCGGATCTCGTCGTTCCATCCCGCTTGCAAGCGTTTCTTCTCGATGCCGCCCGTGCTTGATTCGTCGCGCCGCAACAGGGAGACTACCCAGCGACGCAGCAAGGCGAGGTTGGCCGCGGCATTGCCGGTACGCGCTCGGTTGCGATCCTCTGCGAAATACATGTCCAGCACCCAGTGGAGCCCGTTTTCAATTCCCCAATGGCCACGAATCGCCACGGCCAACTTCTTCGCCTGAGGCGACAGACTGCTGATGAAGTAGCGCACCTCCGACTTCTCCACGCCCCCTTCCTGGTAGGTCCGGGTACAGCGAGCGATGCTCTTCAGGTCTGCGCCACGCCTCTAGGTTGCGCAGCGTCTCCGGCACCGCCATGGTTTGCGTGCGGCGCGTCTCCTGGCGACCGTGGCCCTTGTCGTACGCCGTGTGCGTCCGCACCGTGGCCGATCCCTGACCGTCGTCCACGGCCTCGAACGCTGCGACGATGTCCTCTTCCAAATGGTCCTGATTTCCTTTCACCGCCAGCACGTAATCCGCCCCTTTGTCGCGAATCTTGGCCGCGATCTCCTTCTGGCACCCCATGGCGTCGATGGTCACGATGGCCCCGGTCAATTCCAACACCTCCAACAGCTTGGGAATAGCGGTAATCTCATTGGACTTGGTGGCCACAACCTCTTGGCCCAGCAGCAAGTGATTCGCCGTTGCCCAGGCGCTGACGACGTGCAGTGGGTTCTGGCCCTTGGCCTTGTCCAGAGTGGCGCGCACCGTCTTGCCGTCAATGGCCACCAACTGGCCGTCGGTGCTCTCCTGCAGGGCCGCCACCCACTCCAGGAAACAGGCAACAAAGGCCTTGCCATCCAGGGCGGCAAACACCCGCGTGAACGTATCGTGCGACGGCGTGCCATTGGGCAAGTCCAGGTATTTCTCCAACCAGGCCCGCTTGCTGGTGCCGAACTTGGCCATGGCGACGCAATCGTTGGCGCCGCTGACGACGGCACACAGGGCGATGAAAAGGATGTCCAGCAGGTCGTGACGTTTGGTGCGGTTCACCCGCGGGTCCGTCAAGGTGGCGAAGGGGGAAAGCAAGGTACCGGCGCGGGACTGCGACATGCCGATTCTCCTCCGTGAGACGGGCGACTTCGAGGAGAATCATTCGCGAGTCCCTTGTCCCAGACTACTGAACAGCCAATAATGCACAGGCGTTTAGATGCGTTTGCCCTGGTGGATGTACCGAGCATGCACGACCCACGGGTCACGGAGTTCGCACTCGCTGTGAACTTGCTCCAGCGTCTTTCGGAGACGCACCTCGCCCGCGTCTTCGATACCCCATCCAAAGCGGTCTTCATCCCCCATCGCTGGATATCGCTTGGGCCACAACTTGAGCGATGCGATCCCTTCTAACAGTGCCACGAGCATCGAGAATCGCACTTTGCTGTCGTCGTTGAGGATGACGGGATCGAGGTAGGTTTCGGCCAGCCCCTTCGGCGCTCGGCCGCGGCGAGCATGTCGTCGGCTGAGTCGAAGGTGCCGAACAGGTCCCCTGCGGTCTCTTCGTCTTCTTCGGGAGTATCTCCTGCTGCTTCCTCGGCGGCCTCAAGAGCTGCCTTTTTTCCTCCCTTGGCCAGAGAATCGTATGCGGTCGCGATCCAGCCTGCTTTCGTAAAAAGCATCTGCTTCTCTTCGTTCCCGTCGTCGTCCCGCCCGCGCTTCCACGTCAGATTCTCCAGGCGATCATCTTTCAGCTTCTCCTCGTAGGCTTCGCGCTGCCTCAAGCGCTATCCGCAAGGCTTTCCAGAGCTTTTGCAGATCACCGCTCGTTGTCTTGATCTGCTCCTCGGTCAGCCGGAGGACCCGTTCGCCGAACGACATCTCCTCCCCCGAACTCTTTCCAGGCTCTTTGTCAATGAGTAGCCTGATCTCTCTCCATTCGCGTGCGCTGCGCAGTACGCGGCGGATGAGGGAGAACAGCTTTGCGCCATGCGACGCCTCGCTCGCTACATACTGGTCGATTGCGAGGAGAATGTCCTTGCTCCCCTTCGCGATCTCTTTGGGGAGGTGGCCACTAGCGTCCGTGTCGGTCGAGGACATCCATTTCTGAAATGGGAAAACCAATCGCTTCGGAAAGATCCGAAGCCCATTCGGGTTCCCGTCCAGGGTGATGCCTTCCTTGCGCCGGATAACGGCTCGTTCTCGCACGATGTCGAGAATCACCCGAGTTGCGCTGCTCCGGGCATCCACGTAGAGCGATGGCTTGTGAGGGGTCCGAGTCGGATCAACGTCCAAGAGGCCCAACCGCGATGCGGTCTCGGATTCATTTGGATGGACAGGGGTCCCGGTCATGTAGACGACGAGCGCCCCTGGCACCTGAAGGATGGGTGGCTTGCCAACATGATCACGTGGCCCCCACACGAGGTTGGCAATCGCTGCACGCCGCAGGGTCGTCCGTCCCAGGCCATGGGATTCGTCCACGATGACCAAGGGGACCAGAGCTGCCTCATTGAGCTTCGTAAACACGTGGGTGAGGGGGTTGTCAGGGTTCCGAAGCGTGTCGATGGAAACGAATGTGTACACGCTGTCAACCAAAGACTTGACCGCCGTAATCGTAATCTGATCGTGCAGCTTGTTCGCGGCGATTCCGCGGAGCCACTGGATCTTCTCCTTGAAGGCGGCGGGTCGCAACCGGAAACGTCCGTCTTTGAGTAACACAGCAACCTGATGATCCTTATTCCTTTTCCGTCCGTCTTGGTCTTTAACGACCTCCCAACAGCGAGTATTCGCGTGGAAAATGCTGAACCTTGGATGCACGTCGCCGGCACTCTGCGGCACCTCGATTGCGGTCTGCAGAAACTCATCGACGCCAAGGACGGTAACGAAGGCCGATAAGGCGTCCACAAGCAGGGAGGGTTTGGTGATGTAGATGAGGCGCGCCTTCTCCCGGTACAGCTGTTGGTGACGAATCCAGAGGAATGCCGCCGTGAACGTCTTGCCGAGCCCGACTTCGTCGCCGAGCAAAAAGGCCCTGCCGTCCGGTCGTATCCATTCGACTGCCTGGAGTTGATGCGGGTAGGCAAGCATCCCATTCCCGTTGAGCGCCCAGGCCCCCCATTCGCCGAGCCAGTATCCGAGCAGCATTTGCGGGCCAGGCTGCATTGGAGTCTCCTTCGGAGGATGGATGGGCACTTCTGGACTCTCGGGGACCATCGGCTCGGGGAGCGCGCCAATCGTCAACACTGGCCAAGCGGTCGCCCAAATCGCTTGCCACCACTCCCGGAGTTGAGCAACCGCAGTCCCTGTAAGCTCCAGCAGAAGCTCATGTTGGTCAGCGCCTTCCATCGCCTGCAACGTGAAGTTTGCACTGCCGACGAGGGCGGCTTCCTTGCCCAAATAAAGCTTCAAGTGCATCAGGCCGCGAGACTGTCCTGGGAGCGCAACGCGAACTCGTGCGCCAATGCGGCTCCAGCCGCTCAGCTTCCTTAGGCTCCGAAGCAGATCGTTCTGCTCGTTTGTTCCCAAACGGTCAAGAAGGCGCTGCCAGCGCTCGTGCTCAGGAGCCCCGTGTAAATCTCGGATAAGCAGCGGGTCGAGCGCGCTCATCCCCACGAGTATATGTAGGGCGGTTTCGCGGGGCAGCAAGTGGCCAATGGACGCAAAGCGCGAGACACCATACGTGGCTATCCGTAACTCTTCCCGACCGTGTATTGCCAGCCAATCTCGGACGCTCCGGCTTGGCTGACCGCACCGAAAGAGGCTGTCCATGGGCATGGCTGTCTCGGTCATCGTGTGGCGGTCGCGGGAAAGCAAAGGTGTCAGCAATCTTTGTAGGCCCCGGGTCACCGCCTTCCAGGTTCCCCCGTCACCCGCCCACCGGATACTCCCGCTCCAGCTCGTCGATCGCTTGCTGAATCGCAGCGGCCTGGGGTGGATGAGCCCGGGGCAGATCGTCAAAGATTGGTCGAGCCCGATCCGGGTGGCCGGCACTCCACAAGCAGGAACGGCGCTGACGGCGCTGCGCAGAGACAGATCGGGCTGGCCGGCCTGGGCGCAATCGTCGGCGAGAACCAGCTCCAGGGAAAATCGGTGACACTCTATCTATCCCATTTGCTACCATCCACTTGGGGCGTAATCATCCCCGCATCAGGCTGGCGCGGCCGACTTCGCCGTCGCGGGCCGCCTTCCCGCAGCTGCTGCCAGCTGGCGCCGAAATAACTCGCCGCCCTCCGTCCAATGCGAGCGACGCGAGGCGTCCTCCTTCAGGTCCACGCCCATCAAGATAGATGGGTCACCTTCGCGTTCCCGCCTGGCTGCGCCAGGGCGTTAGAACAGAATGGTGAACCCGGCCGCCTGATAGTGGCGGTCGTTTGTGAACACCTCCGCCAGGCCCAGGCGGCGCAGGACGGCGAAGGAGATGCAATCGACGATCCCGGCGGACGTGGTGTGGCCCGCGCGATAGTCGGTCCACGCTGTGTCAAGATCATCAGCTGTCGGCTCGAGGAGTCCACCTTTGGCGGTCAACAAAACGCGCAAGTCGTCCACGGCAGTCCGATAGGAACGGCGGGCCGCTGCGTTGCCGCATTCGTACAGCACCAGCGGGGTGGTGACGAGCGGGCGCCCGGACGCCACCAGCTGCAGAAAGACCGGGGCGGCAGCGGGAAGCCCCTGGTCGGCCGTGTCCCAGACGGCGAGCAGGCCCACCGTATCCAGGAAGACCGGAGTCATGGCTGGTGTTCGTTGTGACGCTCGGCGTTGTCGTGGTGCCCGTTGTCAAAGCGGCGGGCAAGAACCTCGTAAATCTGGATCAGCCCTTCGTCCGTGCCGGGAGGAACCAGGGCACGGACGTTGACCGAGACGGCGGCGCCAGGCGGCGGCACCGGCTCGATGAGGACCGCCGTCCCCTCCGGCAGGTCCACCGGCACGGTCGGCCGGAAGACGCCGTTCTCATAAATGGCGGGAATCGCGCTCATGGCAAGGCTCGCGCGGCGAGGGTCTGGTGGAGTTCTTCCAGCATTGTATCCAGCCGGTCGCTGCATCGGATAGGGCGCGGAAAGGCGACATCGCAAACCAGGCGCCCGGAAACGCGCCGCCCGCCCCACCTCCACAACAACAAAAGGCGGAACGCAGCTCCTGTCATTGGCCCGTCTGCATCCCCGGTGCGGGGCCAGCGTCCCTCCGTGCCGCGTCCTGTCGTCCATGGCCGGGGCTGTCCGTCAATGTCTGTCAATGACCGCGTCTGCCTGGTCCCGGGCCTTCCGGCAGCACGTGCCATGGCTGTCCCCCACCCCTGGCAGGCCCCGAGTGCCTGCACGTCGCCTCAATGTGCCGCGCAGGCGCAGTGCAATCCATTTGGGGAGCGCGTGCCAGACCCCCACACCCCCGTGCAACTTGGCACGCACTCATCGGGAACGGCGCAACGTCATGCGGAACAATGACTAACGGCAGGGCGAGTGCGTGCCAAGCTTGGCACGCACTCGCCCTGCCGTTCGGTGTGGCCAGGCGAGCGGGTGTAGCAAAATCGTACACAAGTGACTTGCCCACAAATGCGTGGGCAAGTGGGCAAGTCACTTTGCCAGAGGCGCAAGTCCTTATGGCATAGGGTGTTATCACGCAGGAGTGACTTGCCCACCACTGGGCGAGTGGGCAAGTCACTCGCCCCTGCCGTCCTGCCGGGCCAGGCCACACGGGAGATTATCACCTGCCGCTTGCATAACCGCGTGCAGAACGGGTGACGTGGCCCGCCTTCTGAAAAGAATCTGTTGTCGTTGATGCGTTAGGTGGCCATCGGCCGTTTCATGACGTGAAGGATGCGGCCGAACGCCTCGCCCATCAGGTCTTCCGGGGAGCCACCTGGGTGGACCACCCACATAGGCGCCACCAGGCGCCCCGGCTTGAGCGTCGGGAGGCTTCGACGGGCAGACCGGACGAGCGGGGTTGAGGGCGAACGCGATCGGGATGATAGGGCCGATTGTCTCGTCGAGGCCCGGCTGCCTCGTCCGTACAATGGTTAGGAAGGATCGCCATGCCCCGTTCTGAACGCCTCGAACTGCGTCTGACCAATGCCGAGAAAGCCGTATGGGACGCGGCCGCCGTTCAGGCCGGCGTGCCGCTCAGCGAGTACGTGCGGGCCCGGGTCAACGAAGGCATCGCCGGGCCGACCGGACGGCCTTCTGAGGCGACCGCGGTGCCCCTGGCACCCGTCGTGCAAGCGGGGCCCCCAGCCCCAGCGCTACCGACTGTTGCGCAAGCAGGACGCAACGAGGGGCCGGTCAGAATACGCTACAGCTTCCAGCTCTGCCCCCCCTGCGAGCGCCTCGGCGTCGCGACCTGCGGTCTGTGCCTGGACCGCGCCAAATCGTGTGACCTCTGCAAGCAATTCCAGCAGTAACCGGCCCGCCGCTAAGAGTGGCGTCTAGCAAGAACGCGCGTCGGTGTGTCGGTCGGTGTGTCGGTCGGCGCGTCGGACCGACGCAGGCAACGTCCGTCCATTCCGGTCGCGGAGCCGGGCCAAACGCGAGCCGGAATGGGCGGGCCGCCTTAACATAAGGCTGGTTCCCTTGGCGATCTTCTCGACGACCGAAGCGGTCGCGTGACGGCCAGACGCTGCGACCCACGACTGCGCGAAGGCAGGTGACCGATGCCGACGCCGGACGCCGACGACCCGTTGCGGACCACCAACCGCGCCACCGCCCCGGTTCCGGAGACGGTCCCCGAGGCCGTCACGACCGATGACCGGCGCCCCCGCCTCTCGCCGGCGGGGCCACCGTCTCGTTCCAGCCAACCCCAGGGGACGTGACCGACGGCTCCGCGCCCTCGCCTTCGGAACCGCCGCCGCCGTCCATACCCGGTTACAAGATCGAGGGCGTGCTCGGTCGCGGCGGCATGGGCGTCGTGTACAAGGCGCGGCACCTCGCGCTGAAGCGCACCGTCGCGCTCAAGATGCTGCTGGTCGGCGGACACGCCGGGCCGGGGGAACTGGCTCGTTTCCGCATCGAGGCGGAGGCGGTGGCGCGGTTGCAGCATCCGAACATCGTGCAGATCCACGAGGTCGGCGAAGCCGGCGGGCATCCCTACTGCGCGCTGGAATTCGTCGAGGGCGGCAACCTCGCCCGCAAAATCGCCGGCAAACCGCTGCCGGCCCTTGACTCGGCCCGGCTGGTGGAAGCGCTGGCGCGGGCGATGCAACTGGCGCACAGCCGCAACGTGGTGCATCGCGATCTGAAGCCGGCCAACATCCTCCTGGCGAGCCCCGGACGTGAGTCCGGGGAGTCTCTGATTCCCAAAATCACGGACTTCGGGCTGGCCCGGCAGCTGGATAGTGACAGCGGCAGGACGCTGGCCGGTATGGTGGTGGGGACGCCGGCGTACATGGCCCCGGAACAGGCGTCGGGCGCGCCGACGAAGCCGGGCCCGCGGCGGACGTGTATGCGCTGGGCGCGATCCTCTACGACTGCCTGACCGGGCGGCCGCCGTTCGAGGGGAACACGACCGCCGAAACGCTCGATCGGGTGCGCACGCGGGAGCCGGTGCCGCCGTCGCGCTGGCAGAAAGGCGTCCCGCCGGACCTGGAGACGATCTGCCTGAAGTGCCTGCGCAAGGAGCCGGAGAAGCGCTACGCCTCGGCCGCGGAGCTGGCCGACGACCTGGTGCGGTATCAGCAGGGCGAGCCGATCCGGGCGCGGCCGGTGGGCCGGGCGGAGCGTGCGGCGAAGTGGGTGAGGCGCAATCCGGTGGTGGCCATGGTGTCGGCGGCGCTGCTGCTGGTCACGGGGCTGGGTGTGGCCGGCATCGTATGGAAGTACGCCGACGCCGAACGGCAGAGGGGCATCGCCGAGGGCAAGGAAAAGGAGGCGCAGCAGGAAGCCGACAAGGCGAAGAAGGCCCAGGCCTTCCTGGAAAGCATCTTTGCCCTCTCGGATGCCGGCGGCCAGCGGGGCACCCTGTCGGCCCGTCAGATCCTGGATGACGCCGAGAAGCGCATCCCGGTCGATTTTGCCGACCAGCCGGAGCTGCGCGCGGAACTGCTGGCGTCCGTCGAGAAGGTGTTCGCCAAAATCACCGAAAATGCGCCGCTAGCCATGCTTCTGGAGGTGCGCGGCACAGTGCGCTTGCAGTCGGCCAGAAACCCCAACCAACGGGCGGTCCCACAGGCGTTCCTGTATGCCGGAGACCGGCTGAGCCTGGCGGCCGACGCCGAGGTGCAGCTCGTGTCGTTGTCGGACCTGCACAAGGAACGACTCAAAGCGAACCGGGAGGTGACCATCCGCCGCAAAGGCTGCGAACCGGCGGACGCGGTGCTGGAGCGCGACGACAGCATCCTGATGACGTTCGTGCGCTTGCCGAAAGGGACGTTCTACATGGGCTGGGGCGGCATTGACCCGAACCCGCAATCGAAGGAGGTGGCCAAGGGCGTGAAGACGGAGATCAAGGAGGACTTCGAGATCGCCATCCACGACGTGACGCAGAGCCAGTGGCAGGCGGTCATGGGCGAGAACCCGAGCTATTTTTCGCGCTTTGGCACAGGCCGCCGGAAGGTCAAGGACGTCTCCGATGAGGAGCTGAAGTTATTTCCAGTGGAGCAGGTGTCGTGGGAGGACGCCCAGGAGTTCATCAGGAAGCTGAACGAAAAAGAGCGTGGCCGAGGCTACGTGTACCGCTTGCCGACGAACGCGGAGTGGGAGTATGCCTGTCGAGGAGGAGCCACTTCGGAGGAAGAGTGTTCCTTTCACTACTACTTCAACAAACCGACCAACGTTATGTCCTCCGACCTGGTCAACTACAACGGCGCTGGACCGAAGGGGAAGTCTGTGCATCGACCGACGCGGGTAGGGGCCTACCCGCCCAACAAGCTGGGCCTCTGCGACATGCATGGCAACGTGTGGCAATGGTGCGAGGAGCCGGTCATTGCGAACAACCCGCACCGCAGGGTGCGCGGCGGTAGTTGGGGCACTCAAGGCCACTGCTGCCAGGTGGGGTTCGTCTATACGTATTTTCCGCAGGAGTGGGCCCTCGACATGGGCTTCCGCCTCGTCCGCGTCCGACAGCCTGCCGAGAATCAGCGGCCCGTGGAAACGGTCCCCGGCAAGGTCGAGACGGCTCCGGCCAGGAGCCCCGAGGCGATTCTGGAACAGGCACGCGCCCACGCGGGGCGGCGGGAATGGCAAAAGGCCGCGCAAGCCTATGCCCAGGTGATCGACCGTCCGGTGCCCGAATGGGGAGAAGTGGCGTTCGAGTATGCTGCCGTGCTGCTGCTGGCGGGCGACCGGCCCGCTTACAAAAAGGTGTGTGGACAACTCGTCGAGCGGTGCGGTCACCCGGGCGTGCGGCCCTACCACGTGGCCCGGGCCTGTTCCCTGGCACCCGGCTCGTTCACGCCGGCGGAACGCCCCGGGGAACTGGCCAATGGGGAGTTGGACCTCAACGGCAGGGAATTCTGGTCGCTATGGCTCCAGGGGGCGCTGCACCACCGGGCCGGGCGCTATCGGGAAGCCCTGCCCTTGCTCCGGAAAAGCCGGGACGACCCGAGCCATCCCTCCGACGGAGTGGCCGGCACCCGGATGTGGCTGGCGCTGACGTACCAGAAGCTGAATCAGCCCGAGGAGGCCCGGCGCGAGTTCGAGCAGGCGGAGAAATGGCTCGCGGATTACCCTGACGGATTGCCGCCTGACGCCGAGAGGCAGCGGCTGGGGCTGCACCTGCACAACTGGCTCGAGGTTCACGTCCTGCGACTCGAGGTGGCGCTCGCTCCTTCGGCCTGGCCCCGGAAAGGACAAATGAGCACAACACTTTGGGCCGGAGCGTTGCGCGCGCTGGTTACATCGACCGCAGTGCGTCAGATCGGTGGCATGGCCGAATGGCTGCGGCCATTGTGCCCAAGGTGGCTGGCGCTGGCTTACCCGTTTGGTGCCGGTGGCGTTCTTTCCACGGCCGCCCCCAGCGCTTGCAACGTCGCAACCACGGCCTCCAAGGTGATCTGCAACCGCTCTCGCGACGGTTTGCCTTCGGCCTCTTCCCAGGCCCGTTGCGACACCATGTCGGCATACTCCAGGGCAAGGCAAACGGCTCCAACGCCATGCGACCCGGAGGCCGAGTCGAGTAGACGGCCCATCGAGGCCGCGACTTCGGCGATGGGGTCTTTTTCATGAATGGCCACGGGATTGCCCTTGCCTGGCGTCGTGCTGGGATGCCCGGCGCTGGCGGGGACGTGTCTGACCAGGGGGGAATCGTAGCGCAGGGAGGAGGGTTGTTTCCAGGTCAGCAGGCGGTCGCTGTTCAAGGGGCAAAGGAATTCTCTTGAGACAGCCTCGGTGCGCGGTACTATGCAGCGCGGGTTGTCCAATCAATGGGTCGGCCTCAGACATGACGGCGCCGGTGCCTGGATGCGGCCCCCCGACTGGGAAAAGGAGGACGACCTTGGAACCCTCCCCCGAACCAGCCCTGCCAGTGCCACTGCCGCGGCCTTTGAGCGATCCGCTGCGGTTCTACCGCTGGATTGTCCTCTGCGCCCTGGTGGGTTCGGTGGGGGCTGACGTCGACTTGCTCCTCCCGAAGGTCCAGAAAGTCCGCGAGGCCGCCGCACGCACCCAGCCCCAGAACAACCTCAAACAGATCGCACACGCACTCCACCCTGACCTTCCTGACGCGCCTGTCCTTCCTGACGCGGCCGCAGGCACCCAGAGCCGGAACAACCTCCAGCAGACGCGGACCCTGCGCGACACGGCCTATTTGGCGGCTTTGGCGGGAGTGTTCGCCGTCCTGCTTTGCACCTTCCGCCTCCTGCCGCGGAAAGCCACCAATGCCATCTACCTCCGCTCCTTCCGCAACGACGCCACGACCGGGTCCCTGCGCAGCGCGGCGCAGGCGGCCCTGGGCCAGGCCTTTCGCCTGTCGGGCATCCGCGACCCGCGCCGCCGTTGGCCGGCACTCATTCGCCACTTTCTTTATATCTTGTTCCTCATCCGCTATGCGCAGCCCAAATTCATGAACCTGGAGGCCGGCCGCGACTGGAAGGCCCGGCTGTGGCGGTCGTTGGGCCAGGCCCGCTGCGCGCTCATCGACGCCAGCGAATTGACCCCCTTCGTCCGCGAGGAGGTCGAACTGGCAATCGGCTGCCTCGGCTTCCACCGGGTCCTGTTCATCGGCGCTGATTCCCACACGGCGGACGATTGGCGGCAAGTCATCTTGACCGCCCTGGGATCGCCGGAGGTGGCGCCGGAATGCATCCAGGTCGCTCTCTGGGCCGACACCGCGGCGGGGCGGGCCGCGTTCCGCGACCAGGTGCGGGCCTTCGCCGACTGCTTGCCGGCGGACCCGCCGGGACTCAACGCCGCGGCCTTTCCCGAAACCGGGGCGTCGAGCGATCCCGGCGGCAACGCGGTGACGGGCGAGAGCTGGCGGACGCTCCTGCTCGCCAGCCTGATCAGCGCGGCGCTAGGCGGGATGCTGGGTTGGGCCGAGAAGCGCATGCCCGACGTAGGTCTGGCGTTGTTGCTCCTTGGGGCCATTTATTACACGCTGGCATTCCTCCTCTTGCTCCAATACATCGCCGTGTGCGGTTCGCTGCGAGAGCGGCTGCGGATCGGGGGGACTTTCCTCTTCGCTGTCGTTGTGTTCTCCAGCTTGCCGGTCGTCGTTCACGCCTTTGTCGCTCCGGTTGAGAGAGGCACGAGCCACACGAACAACCTGAAGCTAATCGGCCTAGCGAGGAAACGGGATGAAGTGGAACACCAACATCCGCCGCCGTGGGCCGCGGGCGGCACGTACGCGCTGCTTTTGCCGTATGTGGAGCATGAGGGCCTGTTTGCCCGTTTCCAGCTCGACGAGCCGTGGGACGCCATAACCGATGGCAGGTCCAACACAGTGTTGTACGCCGAGCTGTCCCAGACACGGAAAACGGAGCCGGCCGGCACCTACTACCAGGCGCTCACCGGCCCCGGAACGCTGTGGGACGAGTACACCCCGGCCGCCCGGCGCTCACAGCCTTACTTGCCTGCCGGCCGCTGGCAGACCGGGTCCGAGGTGGCCTCGTTCGACCCACTGTTCCGATTGCGAGACGTGCGGCAAAGCGGACTTTCCATCATCGTGGGTGTCGAGGCGGCCGAGCCGGTGCCGTGGACCAAACTAACGGACCTCGACTACCGCCCGGCGTCAGGAGAATGGCTTTCACCGGACGATTGGTGACGACTGAATGGGTATCGATGTGGGGGGATGCCGGAAATGCTCTCGTTCGTAATCCCGGCGCACGACGAGGCGGAGTTGCTCGGCCGCACGCTCGCGGCGCTGCACCAGTCGGCTCGAGCCGTGGGCGAGCCCTACGAGGTCATCGTCGCCGACGACGCTTCTCGCGATGGCACAGGCGTCATCGCGCAGCAGCGCGGCGCGCGCACGGTCGCCGTCAACTTCCGGCAGATCGCCGCGACTCGGAACGCCGGTGCCCGCGTGGCGACCGGCGACCTGCTCTTCTTCGTTGACGCAGACACGATGGTGACCGCGGGAGCGGTCAGGGCCGCCGTCGGCGCCTTGCGGGGCGGCGCGGTCGGCGGCGGCTCAGCGGTCCGGTTTGACGGGCCGGTGCCGCTGTACGCTACGATCCTGGAACGCGTGGTGTTGCCGGTACTCCTGCCGCTGCTGAAGATGGCCCCCGGTTGCTTCTTGTTCTGCACGCGGCGAGCGTACCTCGCCGCGGGAGGGTTCGACGAGGGGCTGTTCTGGGCGGAGGAGGTGGCGTTCGCCAAGCGACTCAAGCGCCAGGGGCGTTTCGTCATCCTCCGGGAGTTCGTGATCACCTCGGGACGCAAGGTCCGGTCACACTCCGCGCTGGGTCTACTGCGAGTCGGGGCCCAGCTGGCACTTGGGCGGCGCACTGCGCTGGACTACTGGTATGGCCCGCGTGTCGGGCTCGCAACCAAGCCGCCGAACCGCTGCACGACCCCCATCCGCTTGAGTAATAACATCGCAGACAATCACGCCTGAGCGAGGCGCCCACTCCAAGGGCGGTGGAGCAATCCCTCCCCGACCTGAACGTAGCACCCGGATGGCCGAGGGTAGGTGGCGTTGCTCATCGTGTCTCCCTCCGCCTCCGGTCCTCGAACGTCGGGATGCCGAGTCGGGTCCGCATGATCCGCACACCCTCCACCGTCCGGCTCGTGCGTCGCGCGACTTCCTCGTCGGGGAGAGTCCCGAGCAAGGCAATGTCCTCCGGCGTCCAGCGCGGCCCGTGGTAGCCGAGCACCAGGTTATTCGCCAAGCCCTTCTCGGCGTAGAACCTGGCCCCGTCTTTCTTGCTTTCTTGCGCATCCGCGAGTTTATCGTTGACTTCTCTCGGAAACCTGCGAACGTGACGGGCGGCCCAGAGCGGGCCGCGAATGCTCTTTGACAACCGAACTCATGACGTAGCGTCTGAAAAGAGCCACGGCCAGGGATCAGCACCCAGGGATTGGACAGTCCCCGGCCCTGCATGGCGGGTCCGGCAACGGCACCGCCGAAATGACCCTGGCCCATGTGGTGAGTCCATTCATTGCCCGAGAGCGGCAACAGAGAACCGCTCTCAGCACAGTTTCAGACAACGTCACCCTTCCCGGCGACGTGCAACCGCGGCCCGCACCGAGAACCTGGACACGACGAAGATGTTTCAGACAACGTCACCCTTCCCGGCGACGTGCAACCACCGCCTCGGCGGTCTGGCCGGTGGACAGGCAGATGTTTCAGACAACGTCACCCTTCCCGGCGACGTTCAACGGCTCCCGCGTGCCCGCACCATTCCGCCGCACCGCAGTTTCAGACAACGTCACCCTTCCCGGCGACGTTCAACCCACCGGCACCACGGTCTATGTCGCCGGCTACCCGTTTCAGACAACGTCACCCTTCCCGGCGACGTTCAACGCTGTGCAGGCGGGAGAAACGGGGCCCGGAATGGGGTTTCAGACAACGTCACCCTTCCCGGCGACGTTCAACCGCTGGCCTCCTAAATCTCTGCGCAACCAGAACTTAGGGGCTGGCTTCCGCGGACCTCGCCAGGGAAGAGGGAACAGAGTTCGGTTGCCACGAGGCGGCGCGCGCAAATTGCTGGTACCCTGTACTTTGCGATGGCCGCGAACCCCCGGGGCGAATGCGGCCCGATGAGGTTCGCGGAGCCATGCCCAACACCCTCGCCCTCGACTTCGGTTCACGCTACGTCGGCATCGCCCTCGTAGAGCATCCCGAAGCCCAGCGAAACCGTGTCCTCTACGCAGCCACCATCGTAATCGAGCCGAAGCCACTAAATACCCCGGTGGAGACCCGGTCCCAGGTCCGGCGGTTGCGGCGGACGCGCAAGACTCACCGGCACCGGCTCCGCCGATTGGCTCAGGCCCTCCACGGCATTCGGAACGCCGATGCCCTCCTGCGCTTCTGCCGCCGCCGTGGTTTCAGTCACGCGGAAGAGGACGGGAAAGACGACGAGACCGCCAGCAGCTTCCAATTTCACCGCTCCGCCTTCTTCGACGCTCTCCGCGGGGAAGTTGCCCGCCTGGTCGACCCCGGCGACCGCGAACGAGTCCTGCGGGCCTGCTCGAAGCACCTCAACGAAGCCTGCCGCCGTGAGGCAGAGCTACGTCCCGCCCGCTTCGAGAACCGCGGTCCCACTGTCTGCAACTGGGAAGGGTGTAACCGGCACGCCCCCCGGGCCGATCATGCCGTCCGGGAGAGGCTGCGCCAATCCCTGGTGGCCTGGCTGCTCCCTGTCTTCGGCGTGTGCGAGGATCGGGACCATCTCCTTCGCCGTGTGGATCATTGGGTCACTCGCCTGGAGGCCCTGGCCACAAGACACCACCAGGCCGCTGACGCCGAGTCCCGCAAGCCGGTCAACGCGGAAACCACCCGCACCTTCCGGGGCCTGCTGACGGATGTGCGGAGCCTGGCGACCCCGGAGGTCGGGGAGAAGTTTGCCGAGGACTGGCAGCAACATTACCGCAAGGCATTGGCGAGAATCCTGCGGGGCGAGCAGGGCGGCCGCGTTCGTTACTGCCGCGAGCACTCGGACCAATTCGTCGCCTACCTAATTGCGGGGAAGGCCATCCCGAACCGCCAGGACATCGAGGAAGGCGACCTCGTTTCTCGCAAGCAGCAGATCGTCTTCCGCCGGCTATGGCGGTTGGTCGAGGCCAGGCTGCTGCCCCTTGTGGGGGGCCGGATCGATCGGGTCGTGGTCGAGCGAGTCGCCTTCGACGTGCTGGCCGGGCCGATGAAGGATCGGCAGGAATTGTCGCAGGAGAAGGCGTCGGAAATGTACTGGCAGGGACCACAACTCGGGTTCTCGGACCGGCTGGCAATGCTACGGGAGGAGTTCGGTACCCGGTGCGCCTACTGCGGACAGCCGGGGACAGTCGAGCAGGTCGAACACCTCTTGCCCCGGAGCGCATTCCCCTTCGATTCCTACTTCAACATCCTGCCGGCCTGCGTCGCCTGCAACGCCCGCAAGGGGGCGAGGACGCCGTGGGAGGCGGGCCTGACCGTCCACGACGATGCCTATGAGGCATACTGCGAATACGTCCGTCATCGCCGCCCGATGCCTCACGTCTATCACACGATGAAGAAGGGGTTGTTGAATTTGCTCCGCCGGCCTGCCACTGCCGGCCAGGCCGAACGGTTGATCGCCATGCTTGCCGACAACCTGGTGACGGTAACGGCGAGCCAGCGATCTCCCCGGCCGCTGGCCCGCTACCTGGCCACGCGGCTCGAATCGCAAACGGGGCATCGCCCCCGGATCGACTACCGGGCGGGGCGTCACACCGCGTTGTACCGCTCGGTGATCTTGCCGGAGTACGACAAGGACACCGCGAAGGAGGAAGGGGACCTCCGAAACCACGCCGTGGATGCCATCGTTCTCGGTTGCGACCTCCCCGCAGCCTCGGCCCTGGAGAACAAGCGGTGGAGCCTGCACGTCCGCGACATCGACGGCTGGTTCGACCGGGTGCGAGGAGCCGCCCCGGAAACGCTGGAGGGGTTGCCGAGGGTGAGTCCGGTCCCTTGCGTGCCGTTTTTCGAGCGAGACCTTGGCGGCGGCTATTGCTCGATCGACCTGAGCGCCTTCAACTGGAACCGGGGGCGCAAGGCCACTCACCTCCTCGACCCCTTCGGCATCACGAAATCCGGCATCCCTTTGAAAAGACGGCCCGGTGCCGCAGTGCTTCAGACTCTCAAGGACCCGGCGAAGCGGTCGGAGCAGATCAAGAACATCGCCAACGCCGGTTTGAGACAAGTCCTGACGCGAACCCCGGAGCAGGCGGCCATTCGATTCGTGCACTGGCTGCAAGGGACGGTGCAGGCCGGCCTCCGACAAGGACAGATGGGGAATCACCCTGCCGACGTGGTCCGCCGCCAGTTACTGCAACGGTTCGTCGATGCCGATGCGGAACGGGTGGTGGCCGGGGAGGAGCAAATCCCACCCACCGTCGGGGTCCGCTGCCTGGTTACGGGGTCGCAGAACAAGCTGGACGTGGCTCGGGTAGACCGCCGCGGCGAGGTATTCCAGCATTACCAGGCCCAGCCGGTGGTGAGGGAGGTACGGGTGGGCTACCTGATGAAGGATGGGACTCTCGACCGTTCGCGCCCTGTCCTGTTCTTCGTCACCCAGGGGTACGAGGTGAGAAGGCAGGCCGGCGGGAAGCGAGTGCCGGTGGAAGTGCCGACCGATAGCCCCCTCCGTGGCCGGAGACACGGCTCCCGCGAACCCCACAAGGAATTCCTGGCCCGGTGGCGCGAGGCGTTCTGTACGCTCTGTGAGGCGGAGCGGATCGCCAGTGTCTTCGTCATCACTCAGGGGTGCGTCATCGAGAAGACGGACGGCACGCGGTTTCAATTCCGGAACTTCGACAAGAGCGGGGAATGGATGAAGACGGCAGCCTTCCGGGACATCCAGCGAGTATGTCGGTCACCGCTCCAGGTCCGGTGACCTGCTACTGAGCGGCCGGTCCGGTGGGGCAAGAGTCAGGGCTTGCTTGCCTACCAAGAACATGCCGGGTCGGGGCCCACGCCTGACCCGCCTCAGCACTTGAGAAAGAAACCACACCTCCGAGTTATCGCACCTGCCATAGACAGCTTGCTTCATCAAGAACCCCGGATGGCGCGATTCTTACAACCCCGCCGACCGGCGGGACCCACGCAGCGGTGCATCCCGAGCCGTCACTGGTCCGGCATGGGGCAGCCGCCCCGCGACCCCCAATCATCTCGGCGTGCGGATCGTCCGGCGAAATGCTCAGCACCAGGGGAGCTTCGGGCCAAATCTTTTGTCCTCCATGTCCTCGCGCGGGCTCTGACGGCAATGAGGTTCTCAGAAGCCCACCCAATCGCCTCAGATGACGATTGGAAACGACGCAACGACCAAACAACCGACTAGGAGTGTGTCCCATGAGAGCGCTGGTCTCCTTAATCAAGCGTGGCCTGACCCAGTCCCTCTGGCAGAATGGCCGTCCGGCACAATCGCGGGCCGCCAAAGTACGTTCGCGCCCCCGGCTCGAAATCGAGCAGTTGGAGGCCCTGATGCTCCCAACGACTCTGAGCCTCACCGTCGGCGCGGCCTCCGTACAGACGCTGGTCGCATCCCTGCCTGGGACGTCGGGCTGGTTCCAGGCGAACCTTAGCGACGCCAACACCCGCGCCCTGGCACAGAAGGACTTCACCCGCGACGGTTCACTGACGCGGGCCGACATGCTAGGTCTGTTCACCGAGGTCGAGGCCGACGGCGTGGTCAGCGTGTCCGAACTCAAGGACCTGAAAGTCCTGATCGCCAACGGTTCGAGCCTGAAAATGCCCGATTCCGTTCGCTACCTGGCCGACAAGGTGGTCAACGGCGACCCCGCAAATTTCGACTACCAGTCCATCCAGACCATTCCCGGGGCGGTGCGCCTGGTGGGCGGTCACTTGCAGGCCGGCCCGGCGATTTCCTATGAGGTGGAGCAACCGCTGGGCGACCTGTACGCCGGCAGTTCCAGCACCCAGCTCCAGGACCTGGTCAACAAGTGGTTTTACGGCATGGACGTACCCAACACGACCCTGTTGAACACGAACGGCACGATCAGCGCGAGCTACAACTACGCCTACGACTCCGCCGCCTCGCTGTTCGGCAGTGGGATCAGTTACACCGACATCCACCAGGGGGCGGCGGGCGACTGCTGGCTGATGGCGGCGATGACGGACCTCGCCAAGCAGTCGCCCGCCACGCTGAAGGGACTGTTCACCGATAACGGCGACGGGACCTTCACGGTGCGCATCGACAGCCAGACAAACAGCACGCCGATGTACGTTACCGTCAATCGGTGGCTCCCCGTGGACTCCAACGGCAACATGGCGTTCGACGGCCTGGCCTCGATCACCAACTCGAAAGTCAACCTCTGGGGTCCGCTACTGGAGAAGGCCTACATCCAGGCCAACCAGGACGGCATGATCGGCCGCACCATGAACGACAGCTATCAGGCACTGAACATCGGCAACCCCGGGGTCGCCATGCAGCAGCTGACGGGGCTGAGCGCGAGCATCGCCAACACGCTCACTCAGAATGCGTTCACCAACGCCGTCACCGGCGGCTACCTGGTAACGCTGCTGAGCCAGGGCAGCGCCGGAGGATCGCTGAACACGGTCGGCGGCAACACCTACGTCCCCAACCACGAGTACGCCGTGCTGGGCTACAACGCCAGCACCAAGAAATTCGACCTCTTCAACCCCTGGGGTCAGAACACCAGCGGGAAGGCCACGACGGAGATGTCCGTGACGTGGTCCGCCATCAGCAAGGAGTTCCTCAGCTTCGATCAGGGGACCAACCCCGCGCAGAAGCTGACGAACCGGATCAACAGCGCCCCGCTGGCTACCCTGATAGCACTGGGCGGCGGATCGGCGGGACAAACGGTGGCCGATGGGCAAACGTTCTCGGCCACGCCGCCCGTACCCCGCGACGAGAGTGCCCCGCTCCCGCCAGCGGTCGATCAGTTCTACCGCGAGTTGGCGAACCAGCCGGCCGAACTGGCTCTCCGGGGCGAATCGGTCGTGTACTGGCTGCGGCAGCGGCAGGCCTCACCGGAAGTCGCGGAAGCCCTGGCACTGACATCCAGCCCCGGCGGCTTCTGAGGTCCGTTCGCTGGTCGGGACCGGGTCGGCGCCGAAACCGGCGCCGATCCGACGGGCGTTGCGTAACCATCTGTGGAGGAGACGGTCATGAACGGGCAACCCAGGCGAGTGGTGATTGTGGGGGCGGGGCCGGCCGGGATGGCGCTGGCCTACCTGCTGGCACGGCGCGGCGTCGCGGTGACGGTGCTGGAGGCCCACCACGACTTTGCCCGCGTCTTCCGCGGCGAGGGCCTCCAGCGCAGCGGCATCGACGCCTTCCGTCAGATGGGGCTCGGCGAGCAATTCGACCGCGTCCCGCACATCGAATTGCGAACCGTGGAGATCTACTCCGGAGGCAGCCTGGTCGTTCGCGCCGACGCCGCCGGCCTGGGCCGGGGACAGGCGCGCGTGGTGTCGCAGTCGGCGCTGTTGCAAATGCTGGCGGACGAGGCCGGCAAGTCTCCTTCCTTCCGCCTTGACCGCGGCGTCGCGGTACGCGATTTCCTGCGCGAGAACGGCCGCGTCGTCGGCGTCCGCGCCAGCGCGGACGGCGCCGCGCGTGAGTACCGGGCCGACCTCGTGGTAGGCGCCGACGGCCGCCACGGCGCGACCCGCAAGCACAGCGGGCTTCCGGAACTGTCCGCCCCGGAGGATTACGACATCCTCTGGGTCAAAGTCCCGTACCCCGACAGCTATCCCAGCCGCGAGACCGCCCTGTTCGAGACGGCGGCGAACCGTCTTGCGCTGGCCTTCCCCACGGCTGATGGTCAGCTCCAGGTCGGGTTTCTGATCCCCAAGGGCGGCTTCGCGGCCCTCCGCGCCCGCGATCCGGAAGGATGGACGGAGGAGTTGATCGGCCGGTTGCCGGCCTACCTCGCCGACCACCTCCGCGCCAACCGGGCGGCGGTGGCCGGCGCCGTGCTCCTGAACGTGGTGTGCGGCCGGCTCACGGAGTGGACCGCCCCTGGACTGCTGTTGATCGGCGATGCGGCCCACCCCATGTCGCCCATCGGGGGTCAGGGCGTCAACATCGCCCTGCGCGACGCGCTGGTGGCGGCCAATCATCTTTGCCCGGTGCTGGCGGCCGGCGGCGATCCGGAGGCCGTCGATGCGGCGGCGCGACGGGTCCGCGACGAGCGCTGGCCGGAGATCGTGGCCGTGCAGCAGATGCAACAGAACCAGGCCCGGCTGCTGTTCAACCCCAACGGCTGGGGCACGCGGCTGGTGCGTCGGCTGCTCCCACTGCTGCTGCGTACCGGCTTGCTCCAGTGGCTGCGTCGCAAGGAGTATCAGCTGATGTCGGAGGGCGTGCTGCCGGTCCGCCTGGTGGCTTGAGAGCGGCATCGTGCAGGACCAGCGCGAAATTATTTCCCCCCGCGTGTCCTCCCGAAGCCGCCGCCCGCAATGAGGTTCTCAGAAGGCGACCACAACGGTCAGACCTCTAACAAATAAAGGAGACAGTCATGCGTCGGATCATCCTCAGCGTGGCGGCGATTGGCCTGGCCCTGGCACTGACTGGTACGGCTGACGCCGGGAAGGGCGGCGGCAAGTCCTCCGGTTCTCACGGTAGCCGAACCCGCAGCTATCACGAGCAGCACGGGAACAAGTTCAAGGGCGGGTACTTCTACCGCGGCCGCGAGCACTCGCACTGGACGCACCGGTACTGGTGGGGCAAGTACGGCTGCTACACCTACTTCTGCCCGAGCACCCGCTGCTGGTACTACTGGTACCAGCAAGACAACTACTACTACCCGTGCAGCTACATCGGCACTTGCACGCCGGTTGCCGAGACGGCCCCGGTGGGTGTGCCGAGCGGTGTGACGCAGATCGTCAACGTCAACATCAATTCTGCGGGGGCGGCGACCGGTACGTCCACCCCACCCGCCCCTCCGGGGCCGTGAGAGACCTCAACAACCAACCGGCCCGACCCCCTATGTGCAAGAGGTCGGGCCTGTTGCTTGCGCGGGTGTGACAGCACCCTCGTTCCTGCTCGCCGGGTTGAGGCGGGGTCCACTTCACCGGGATTGGAACGTGGCCAGATTCCGATCTATCCCACCTGTTCCTTGCCGATGGGTACCAGCAGCGTCGCCATGCGTTGCGGGCGTATCACCTGCTGGCCGGCCATCCATCGGTCCGCACCGTCCACCAGCGCCCCGCCCTCCTTGCCCCCGATGATCTGCCCCGGCGCCGGCGGGCGCTGCGGCAAAGAGGCGCATGCTGGCGGCGTCACATCGCTCAGCGGCCTCGCGCAGCAGCTCGGTCAGACGTGATCGTTCTCCGCGGCCGGCGGCCACGCCAGCATACAGCAGTTGTGCCAGTGCCCGAGCCCAGGGCGCCCCCTCACGCCACATCGCCCGCGCGTCCCGCTCCGCTGCCTGGAGCAGCGGCCCCCGTCCCGTCCCCTCCGCCGCGGCAGCCAGGGCCACCCGGCCCCGCAGGTGACACAGGAACACGCCGCACCTGCTGAACCCGCAGCAGGTGCGAGCGCTCCAACAGGGGCCACCACTCTGCGATTCGACGCCAGGCGCCGGCCCCCTGTCCTTCGTAGAGGTCGATCTGGGCCTCGTCAAAGAGGCGGTTCATGTGCTGGATGTGGAACCCGTCGTGGGACCAGCGCTCCATGACCGTGCCGAGTTCGGTCCGCGCTTGCCCCGGCTCGTCGGCTGCCAAACGGCTGAAGGTGCGGATCACCAGGCTCAGGTTCGTCACGCCGTACAGGTCGTCGCGCTCCTCGGCCTCCTTGATCCACGCCGGCAGGCGTCGGGCGATCTCCGCCACCTCGCCCATGAACATGAGCGGCCAGAGGGCGAACCGCTGCGCGGTGCCCAGCTCCCAGGCGGTGCCGGTACAGGACTGGCGGAAGGCGGTCTCGGCCTCGTCGCAGAGGGCGCGGCCGGCCGGCCAGTCCCCCTCCAGGGCGGCAGCCATCCCCCGCGCCAGCAAGACCATAGCCCCCGGGTAGGGTTGGCTCTGCTGCCGCGCGACGGCCGCGGCCGCCTGGAGAAGGGCATCGGTGCGCCGCCGGTTGCGCGTGCCGCCGATGGACTCGTGCGCTGCTTCCCGTGCCAGGGCAACGGCCAGCCGGCCCGGTTCGCCCAGGCGCAGCGCCAGGAGCAGCGACCGGCTCTGGAAATAGGCCCCCTGGATCGGATCGACCATGCTCAGGCCCAGCGCTGCCGAGAGGCAAACATCCAGCGTCCGCAGGTCGGCCGCCGGGACCGCACTGGCCTCGCGCGGACGATAGCCCAGCCCGCGCAGCCGCAACCGGAGGCGCTGCCCGACCAGCGACCAAAAGGCCCGGCGTGGCGTGGCAGCCAGGCTCAGGCTCACTGACCCCAGGACCGACCGCAGTGCCGACAGGCCGGCGTCGATGTACCCGCAGCGGAGCAGTTGCAAGGCCCCGCGCCG
Source organism: uncultured Planctomycetota bacterium (assembly GCA_963827935.1). Classification (GTDB taxonomy): domain Bacteria; phylum Planctomycetota; class Planctomycetia; order Gemmatales; family Gemmataceae; genus DATFNV01. Next base: position 1,105,705 of record CAWHCN010000017.1, read on the forward strand.
CTGGAATTCTAGCGATTCGTCGGGGCCGGCACTCGCGGCGACCGCCAGGTACTGTTCGGCCGCCTCGGCGCCCCGCCCCGCTCCGGCCAGCGCGTCCGCCAACTGGGCGCGAAGTCGCCGATCCTCGGGGCCCTCTGGCCGCAGTAACTCCAGTGCCAGACGGTAAAGGTGCGAGGCGCGGTCGAAGGCCAGCGCTTCGGCGGCCTGGGCTGCGGCCCGGACGGCATGGCGGCCCGCACGAACCGATTCGTTGGCCCCCTGCCAGTGGGCTGCCAGCACTTCGGGGTCGCACGCTCCTGCCGCCTCCAACAGCTCGGCCAGGCGTCGGTGGTTGTGGCATCGCTGCTCGGCGCTGAGGTGGGCCGCGACGGTTTCGCGCACCCGGTCGTGATAGGTTTCGACCGTGGCCTGGTCGGCCGGGCCGCTGCCGCGCAGCAAGCGTGCGGCGCGGAGGCACACCAGCGCCCGCGGCCCTTCGTCTTCCACCTCGGCTGCCCGGCAGGCGTCATCCACGGGGACAGGCCGGCCCGCAACGGCCACCAGCTCCAGCAGCCGCCGAGCCTCGGCCGGCAACCGCTCTACCCGCGCCCAAAGCACACCGTCCAGGGTGACGTGTGCCGTCGCCTGCTCTCCAAACGCCCCACCTTCCTGAAGATGGCGCACCAGTTCATGGACGAAGAAGGGGTAGCCGCCCGATTGCCGGGCAATCGCCTCGGCTTGCGGCCCCGCCTCCGGCCCCAGCAGCGATTTGACGAGATCGTGCAGGTCCTCCGGCTCCAACGGGTCCACCGCCACCTCGCACAACGAGGCCATCTGTGCCAACCGGAGAAACGCTGCTACGGAGGGACTGCCTTCGGCGTCCTCACTCCTGTAGCTACCGATCAGCAAGAGCGTCGGGGGGTCAGGCGGAGCCAGCAGATCGGCCAGGAGAGCGGCGCTGTCCAGGTCACCCCATTGCAGGTCGTCGATGGCCAGGACGAGCGGGCGGCGGTCTCCCATGCGTCCCAGCAGCTCGCGCAGCGCCGCCGAAGCCCGGCGTCGTACCTCTTGCGGCTCGGTGGTGTCCGCGGCGCGGTAGGCGCCCCGGCCACCGCACTGACACGACGCAGCACCGGGAACGCCCGGGCCAGGGCCAGGATGTCTCGCGGCAGGAGCGCCTCCGCCTCCAGTCGGGGCAAGCCCTCCAGGTAGCGGCTCAGTGCGTCGATGAGGCTGTCGAGCACCTTGTACGGCACCGACTCCTGCTCGTAGCAGCGCCCCGCCAAGACCACGGCCTCGCCGCACTCGCTCAGACCGCCGAGGAAGTGGTGCATGAGTGCACTCTTGCCGGCCCCGGAGCGCCCGTGAACTGCGGTCACGACCGTCTCTCCGCGGCGTACCCTCGCGAACGCCTCGGCAAGGGCCGCCAGGTGCCGTTGCCGGCCGACCAGCGGCACTTCGCCTCCACTGCGGGGTGGCCCCGCCTGGGAGCCGGTGGCGCCGAGTGGAGTCGGCGCAAGACTTCCGCACCCGTGGGCCGGGCGGACGGCTGGCGCCGCAGCAGTTCCAGGCACAGAACGGCCAGGTCGTCCGGAACACCTGAAGCCCGGCTGGCCGGGGATGGCGGGTCATCCCGTTGCTTGGCAATCAGCAAGTTCTGCGGTGCGCCCTCGAACGGCGGCCCGCCGGTCAGGGCCTCGTAGAGCATCACGCCGACGGAGTACCAGTCGCTGGCCGGGCTGACAGGCAGAGCGGCCGCCTGCTCCGGGGCCATGTAGTCCAGGGTGCCGAGCAGGCCGGGGCGAACGCTCAGGTAGCGGCCGGAGCGGTCCAACTCGGCAGCCAGGCCAAAATCGAGCACCACCACCCGCCCCTTGCGCGTCACCAGCACATTGCCCGGCTTGATGTCGCGGTGCAGCCTGCCAGCCGCGTGCAGCGCGAGCACCCCCTCAGCAAGCTGGGCGAGGGCCTCCCGCAGCCGAGCGACTCGTTCCGGCGCCAGAAGCCCCCGGGACGGTCCCGCGCCACGCACATGGGCAAGGAAGTTGACGCCGTCCAGCAATTCCATCGTGAAAAACCACAACCCCGCGTCGGAGACCAGCTCGTAGAGGACCACGGAATGGGGGTGGTTCAGTTCGGCCAACGCACGAAATTCCCGCTTGAAGCGGTACAGAGCCGCCGGATCGGCCTCCTGCATCAGTTTGAGTGCAACGCTGCGGCCCCGGCGGAGGTCGCGGGCCTCGAAGACGATGCCCATCCCGCCCTGGCCGAGCTGCCGGATCAGCTCGTAGCCGGGGATAGTAGGCCAGTCCCGCGTCATCGGCCGGGGAGGGGGGCTCTTCCGGGTCGCCGGAAGTGATGGATCGGAGTGCGAAGACAGGGTCTCACCGGCCGGCGACGACGCCAACGCACCGTGTAGGTCGATCTGCTGCCGGAGCCGGACCTCGTGGGCCGGGAATCGGGCTGGGAATTCGTCGATGGCAGGCGGGTCGCCCAGCCGCTCGCGCAGGTCAGGAACTCGGAATAGATCAACTCGACGGCGCACTCCACGTCGTCGTTCAGCGCAGGGTAGGTGGCGAGGTAATCCTCGGCCCGTGGGCGCTCGCCGGCCAGCCAGCGCCCCTGCTGATCGACACGCACGAGCGCCAACAATTCGGCGGCGGGCAGGGGACCGGCGCCGGCCAGGAACGCCCCGAGGTCCGGCCGCCCTCCCTGGCTCCAGAGTGCTTCGAGGCGGTCGGGCAGATCGGCAGCAGGTCCGGAACGTCGACAGGCTTGGCTCAGTCATGATCCATGTCGTCCAGGCCCAGCTCCTGGGCTATCCGATCGAGGGCGCGGCCCAGTTGCTTACGGCGGCCGCTGGGCGTGCCGCCCAGCTCGGCGGCGATCGGGCCCCATTCCTGCCCCAGGGCGCGGCGATCAGCTAGCTGCCGCTCTTCGGGGGTCAACCGGGCGCGCACGGCCTCCAGCAGGTCCCGCCCCGCCGCCACCCGGCTCGGAGTCGGCTCCGCTCCCGCGCCCATGCCCTCGTCGGGCACGGGCTCCAGGCGGCGGACATCACGGCATCCCGCGCACTCCTGCCGCACCTGGTGCAGCAGCTTGTTGCGGGCCATCCCCTTGAGCAGGCGTAGCAGGTTCTCGGGACGCTCCAGGTCGTATTGCCCGGCGGCCGCACGCACGAAGAAGCTGCCCAGGACTGCCTGGCAAACGTCCATCGAGTCGAACGCCCGCCGCAGGCGCCGGTCGCCGAGAATGGCTGCGGACCTCCAGCCGGATGACGGCTTCGTATTGCCGGACCAGCTGCTCCGCCGCCGCCGCATCACCAGCGCGCAGACGCCGCACCAACTCGCCGAATTCATCCAGCTGCGACGCGGGAGTGCCCTCCGGCGACGGGTCGGCCACCATGATATTGCTCTTCGAAGAGACTCCGAGGATCCCGGCGGGATGGCTCCCGCCCCGTGTGTTGTAGCCACCCGGCGCACGAGTCGTCCAGTGCATTGTGTGACCAGTGGCTGGACCCGCGCGAAATCCTTTGTCCCCCGTGTCCTCCCCGGGCCGCCGCCCGCAATGAGGTTCTCAGAAGGCGACCACAACGGTCAGACCTCTAACAAATAAAGGAGACAGTCATGCGTCGGATCATCCTCAGCGTGGCGGCGATTGGCCTGGCCCTGGCACTGACCGGTTCGGCGGACGCGGGCAAGCCGGGCGGCAAGTCCTCCGGTTCCCACGGCAGCCGGATCCGCAGCTATCACGAGCAGCACGGGAACAAGTTCAAGGGCGGTTACTTCTACCGCGGCCGCGAGCACTCGCACTGGACGCACCGGTACTGGTGGGGCAAGTACGGCTGCTATACCTACTTCTGCCCGAGCACCCGCTGCTGGTACTACTGGTACCAGCAAGACAACTGCTACTACCCGTGCAGCTACATCGGCACTTGCACGCCGGTCGCCGAGACGGCCCCTGTGGGTACGCCCAGCGGTGTGACGCAGATCGTCAACGTCAACAACGATTCTGCGGGCGCGGCCACCGGTGACCAGACACCGCCTGTCGTTCCGGGGAATGCTGGCCCTCCGATGCGGTGAGCAACCTCCGAGAACGAACCGGCCCGACCCCAGACGTTCAAGGGGTCGGGCCGGCTGCTTGCGCGGGTGTGGCACAACGGCCGCCCGTGCTTGCCAACGCAACATGCCGCCCCTCGGCGTCTCGTTTGGCGGTTACAGTGGGGGCCGCCGGCCTTCCCAGGGCCGCGCCCGCTCGATTGCGGCCGCCACGCGAAGCACCAATCCATCGGCGCCTCGCCGGCCCACGAGCTGGAGGCCAAGCGGCAAGCCGTCCTCAGTCCAACCGCATGGAATCGACACAGCCGGCTGTCCGGTGAGGTTGAAGGGCCAGGTGAAGAACCAGCCCAGATGCCGGTCAATCTGCTGGCCTGCCACCTGAGCTGGCCCAAGCCCTGCCAGCCCGGGGTGAGGAAACGGGGGCAGGGCAATCGTGGGGGAGGCCAGCAGGTCATGCCTCTCGAATATCCGGTTTGCCCTTACCTCCACGAAGTCCGTGATCTCCTTCTGTGCGCCGATGTACCGCCTTAGACTCGTTCGGAAGCTCCTGCTCGCGAACGGCGCAAAACTGGGGGACAGGCGGTGTCCCTTGGAAAACCACCCGAGCACGCGCAGCAACGCGAACCGCCACGGCGAGGCCACGCCTAACAACTCGAACATGCACATACAATCGCCACTCAGAACATCATCAACCGCATCGCGCAGGGCGCCAAGCGTTTCTTCCACTTCCTGAATCTGTATTCCGCAGGCTTCGAGTTCGCCGAGTGCCGCCCAGGCCATCTTCGCCACAACGGGCTCGACTGGGCCACCTGTCGGGCTCACATTCCAGGCAATCCGCACTCCCCGCAAGTCGCCGGCCAAGTCGAGTTCACCGTCGCCGAGAGGCAGCAGTGAGAAGGGGTCACGGGGATCAGGGCCCGACAGTACGTGCAAGCCCAGAGCGGCGTCCGCGACCGTGCGAGTCATCGGCCCGGAGGCCCAGCAGGTGTTGAAGAGATTTCCGGCCGGGACGCGGGATGCGGCCGAGCGACGGCTTGTGACCGACGATGCCACAACAACTCGCCGGGATTCGATAAAGCCGCCGATGTCGGTCCCCAATGCTAGATAAGCCATGCCGGCCGCCACCGCAGCTGCCGACCCTCCACTGGAGCCACCCGCGATGCGGTCCAGGTGCCAAGGGTTCCGCGTCGGGCCGAACAACAGGTTGTCCGTCGTTCCCTTGTGCCCGAACTCCGGAAGATTGGTCTTCCCCATGATGACCGCGCCGGCTTGCCTGAGCCGTTCGACCGTCAGGTCGTCATGGTCGGCCTTGAAGCTGGCCAGCAGGTTGCTGCCGCAGGTATAGGTCACGCCCTGTACAGCCAGATCATCTTTCACGGCCACCGGTACACCGTGGAGCGGTCCCACGTCGGCGTGGCGTGCGAGCGCGTCTTTGGCTACCTCGGCGGCCTTTCTGGCCCGGTCGAGATCAAGCGTGCAATAGGCATTAACGCGAGGGTTCATCGTCTCGATTTGTCGGGCGACCGCGTCAAACACCTCGACGGGAGACAACTCCCGCCGGCGAATGGCCTCAGCCACCGTAGTCGCGGACCAGTAGTGAAGTGCTTCCGCCAACGGCGACCCCCAGGACCTTAAGCCGCCAAACAGGGATTCGCGCGAGATAATGGCCCATTCGCCGCGCCTAATGGGGCCGGGCTGCACCAATAGCAGCCTCACCCGGTCGGCGTCGGTCATGGCTCGTCGCGCTCCCCGGCTTGAAGCTGTCCGAGCGAAGCGGAGCGCCACGACGGCAGCAGCCAGCAAGGCCACCGCGACCGCCGCGCCCCAGTGCTGTGTAACCATCAGAGCCCCGCCAGCAGCGCCACGAGACAACCGAGGAGCCCTTCGGCCCGGCCCCGCGCAACGGCATGGCCGAGCCCGACGCCCGCCGACAGGACCGCCAACACGGCACCGCACACGCGCATGGCCCAGGCGAGGGCGGCGTCGAAAAGGGCGCCCAGCCGAGCGGCGTCGTGGGGCTCAAAGCTCCGGGGCGGTCCCTCGTAGGCATCGAAAAAGGGGCGCTGGCCGCTGTAAGAGACATAGCCGGTGAAAAGGGCGAACCCACCGCCGAGCAGCACCACAACAAAAACAATCGCCAGGACTGCGGCCCAGAATCCCCGCATCTTGTCACCTCATCCCTTGCTCCCGATGCAATCGACTCAACCCACCGCTACGACGCTCGCCCACAAGACGTTCGTGCGGCACCAGCTTGGCCCGGCGGCGCAGGTCGGCCTGGTTTGCCCGCCGCCAACCAACTAGCGCTTGGCCGCGCGGGACGTAATACCACGTCAACAGGCGCCGGAGGCCGATGAACTGGCTGGAGGTGATCTCATCGACTGATGGGCTGTGTCGATCACGCTAAACCCCTCCGGCCGTGCTCATCCTCCCGAGCCTGGCTGGCTGAGTCAAGCAGTTTCCGGCCAGCCGATCGCGTGTTCCCCTCCTGTCCCCGGCAGCGCAGGGGCCTTGCCGCGGCGACCGGCGAACCCGGGCCTGCACTGGCTTGTAAGAATCAACGCTTTCAGACCACCTCATCAGTCGAAGTTAGCTTGCTTACTCGACGACCCCGAAACGCTCGATTCTTACAACGCCACACCGAGGGGCCCGCCCATCGTTCGCGCCAATCGGCCGGGCCGAGGAACCGCGACCCGCGCCACTGGGAATTGAGACTTGTCCCAATTCGCCTGGCTGCGCGCCGCCCCGATCCGGTCCTGGCGCTGCCGGCGCCTGCCTTCTCTCTCTTCGACTCAGCAGTACCCCACCATTCATTCTCACCCTGCAACGGGCGCCCCATCACCCTAGATGACCGTTTCGTAAATCCATGAGCAGCTTCGGACGTTACAGGCCAACGACTTACGGCTGAAAAGTTGCTCAGGAACTTGTGAAATGGCCATCTAGGGACCCAAACGGAGGGACCCGTCGGGATGAATCACCTGAAAGCGAGAAGCGGGGGATAGCGCCCCCGGGACCCATCGCGACCCCCGGGGGGTCTGGCTCAATTTCCGCAGCTCACCCCCCCCCCCGGCAAGCAATGTAATCCCTGTCGAAACGCCGAAAACCCCTGAAAAACAGGGTATTCCGGGGGCACTGAGGGAGTCCCTTCTTGACGCGGCCGCTTAGGTAGACGGGCAATCGAAACGGAGCGAAGCGGGATTGAAAGAGGGCGGAAAGAGGGATGAAACAGGCCCGAAACAGCCCGCAAACAAGCCGCAAATAACGGGAGGGAACGCGATGGCAGGGTATGACCCGGCGAATCTGGACGGTTTCTCAATCGACCCGTCCGACCTACGCCAGCTTGCCGAAGTGTACGGCAGGCTCGCGGCCTATGCCGATCAGAAGGCGGCCGGGATGGAGCTGCGATTGAAGGGGGACATTGAAGCCGCGCTCTCATTCGAGCGCGCCTGCGAAACGACTTACCGGCGCCTCCCGCAATGGGCGCGCTGGTCAGCGCACTGACCGGCAGCGCATCCGGGGGTCGCGTTCCGGGCCGGTCGTTTCGAGTCTCTTTCCAGCCTCTTTCAACCCTGATTCACGGGAGGGTATGCCATCCGTACATGGCGTGAGCGGACGGTGGCGCAGTGGTGCTGGGGGTCCGGTGGGACGTGGTCCCGCCTGAGGCGCGGGCGGCCGTCGCCTGCCTGACCGCGCGGCAATGGGACGTGCTCTGTTGGCGCTTGAACGGCGAGAGCTGCGATAGCATCGGCGAACGGCAGGGGTGCAGCAAACAGGCCATTCACATTGTCGAGCGCGCCGCGCTGGGCAAACTGGCCCAGCTTGCGGGCCGTGCGCTGCCGTGCTCTGTCAACGACTTCATCCAGGCGACGCGGGAAGCGCCATCCGGGGCCAATGTCGAGTACACGGACCCGATGAATGGTCGCACGAGCGGGGAGAGCAAGAGCGCTCTGGACAAGCTGGCCGATGCGTTCATCGCGGAGGCGGAGCGCGGGCCGGTGAGCACGGCCCGGCGGGGATGGTACGACCGGCGAGCGCGGCAGCTCGAAGCGCAGCAACGGGCGGAATGATGCATTCCAGGGGGCGCAAGCCGGTTGCTTGCGCCCCGTTTCATCCCTCTTTCAACTCTGTTTGCCCCGTGTTTGCGAGGGTTCCGCAATGGGAGTGACTCACTTTCAAGTCGAGCTAAGCAACGTGCAGACGGTGCGGCTCGACGGCTATCGCGGCCGCGCGTTCGCTCGCTTCTGGCGAATCGCGGAACGGCGGCTCGGGGTCCGCGCTTCCGGGGAGACTCTGGAAGCGATCTCATCCGGCTTGTCCCGTTTGCTGACGTGCCGCAAGGCGGGCCGGATGATCGGCATGGACCCGCTCAGCGCGAAGGGATTGCGCCAGTACAACCTGCGCCGGTACTTCGCGTAATCCATCGGCCCGGGGGACGGTTCCCCGGGCCGGCCCTTTTCCGCCCCGATTTCAACCCTGTTTCGCTCCTGTTCGGAGGTTCTTTCCAATGACGCGCACGAGCGAAGACCGGGCCGCGATTCAAGCCGAAGCGCTGTCGCGGGCCGCGCACGGCCAGTCAATGACCAACTGGCCAGCCATCATCCACGGGTTCACCGCGAAGGGTATCCCGGAGTCCGACATTCGACCGCGCGAGAACGTCTTCACCTATCACGCATGGCGCGCGCTGGGCGCCAAGTGCGCCGTGGGGAACACGGGGTCAAGGTGACCACGTTCGTCCCCATGAACAAGAAGACCGGGGAGTCCGACCCGGACACCGGGGAAGAGAAGCGCGTCCCGCTGGGCAAGCGCAGCGTGGACGGCAACGGTCTTTCATATCTCGCAAACCGATGCGATCAAGTGACCGCCCCGGGGCGCGGCCGCGCGTGATGCCGCGGATCGAATCCGCCCGCGCCCCTGTTCTGGCCCGTGCGGGCCATTGGCAAAGTGGGCCGGCGCGCTGCAACGCGCCGGCCCGGTTCAACCCCTATTCTGGAGGGATCGAACGATGGGCAGTCTATTCGGACAGGCGCCTCTTGTGGAGCGCTACCGCCCGACAACATGGGCGGAAGTCGTCGGGCAGGAGAAGACCGTCAAGGCCGTGCGCCAGCTCGCCCAGCGCGGCGCACTGGCCGGCCGCGCCTTCTTCCTGTCCGGGCAATCCGGCACGGGCAAGACAACTATTGCCCGGCTCATCGCCGGGGAAGTGGCCGGCCCGTGGGATGTCGAGGAAATGGACGCGGGCGCGCTGACGGAAACCGGCCTGCGCGACCTGGAGCGGGCGCTCTCCCTGCGCGGGATGGATGCCGACAAGGGCGGCCGCGCGGTCATCCTCAACGAAGCGCACGGGCTGCGCAAGAACGTCATTCGCGCCTTTCTGGTCGCACTGGAGCGCATCCCGCCGCACGTCGTCTGGGTCTTCACGTCCACGGTCGAAGGGACCGATTCGCTGTTTGAGGAATACGACGACGCATCGCCCCTGCTGTCCCGCTGCCTACGCCTGGACCTGTCGCGCCGCGACTTGGCCAAACTGTTCGCGGTCCGCGCAAGGAAATCGCGGAGAAGGAAGGGCTCGACGGCCGCCCACTGGACCAGTACGTCCGGCTCGTGCAAAAGCATCGCCAGAACCTCCGCGCCGTCCTTCAGGAGATTGAGTCCGGCGCCATGGTGAACGACCAGTGAGACGAACAACCGGCCGGCGCCGCACGCGGCGCCGGCCCTTACCGGAGGAACAAGACCAATGGGTGAATACATCGGCATCAACGGCGAGCAGATGAAGCTGGGCACGTGCGAAGACCTGTACTACGTCACCTACGACCAGGCGCGGCAGCTGCTCACCAGAGCCGTGCAAGTGGCGGGCAATCTGCCCCCGCGCGAGTACCTGGACCCCAAGCACCAGTGGCGCTATCGCTTCCCCTTCCCCGAGGAAGACGGCCGGGCGGCCGGATCGTTCGACGACTTCGACAAGGGGCGCGTCTTCTCCTGCCAGCCCGGCGCCCCGTTCGCCCTGTCCCCCGACAACCACGACACGATATGCGTCTCCATCGCCCTGGGGGGCGTGCGTGGCATCGGTGGCCACAACGTCAATACCCGGATCGCCTGCCCGGCATCGGGCCGGCTGGACCGGCACAGCCCGATTGACGCCTGGCCGGTCGAAATCGTGCAACAGCGGCTCATGGCAGACGGTGCCCTCTGGACCGTGCTGCGCTGCGGCTGGTGCGGAAGCAAGTACCGCATCGACCGAACCGCGGCCGAGGCCCTGGCTGCGTTCCTGCGCCAGTACGAACGCGACGAACGCAGCCCGAACCGCGGCTACTGGCACACCGTCGCGGATCGCATCCTCGCCGGCTACCCGGACGAGGCACTGGTCGTGAAGTGAAAGAGCGTCGATGAACAACCCGCGCCCCCGGGCCCGTGCCGGGGCGCCTCTCTCGCCCCGGAGGAATGAGACAATGGCTCAGGCAGTGATTTACGCCCGGTTCTCCCCCCGCCCCAACGCCGCCGAGTGCGATTCGGTCGAGAAGCAGATTGAGCGCTGCCGCGCCTACTGCGACGCCCACGGCTACGAAGTGATCGGCAAGAAGCACGATAACGACATGAGCGGTGGCCGGGCCGACAACCGCCCCGGGCTCCAGGCGGCCATCGCCCTGGCGTGCAAGCGCAAGGCCGTGCTGGTCGTGTACAAGCTGGACCGACTGGCCCGGAACACCCGCGACGCCCTGGACGTGCTGGAACGGCTCCAGAAATCGAAGGCCGACCTGGCGTCTCTGGTCGAGCAGATCAACTCGCGGAGCCCGATGGGGCGATTCTTCTTCACCCAGCTCGCGGCGTTCGCGGAGCTGGAGCGCGAGCAGATTCGGGAGCGGACCAGCGCGGCCATGCGGACGTACCAGGCGGACGGCCGGCGCATGACGCGGGCGGACCGCTGCCCGTTTGGCCAGCAAGCCGACCCGTCCGACCCCTCGCGGCTGATCGACAACCCCGAGGAGCTGGCGGCCCTGGATCGCATCCGGGCCTTGCGGTCCGAGGGGAAGGGGGCGAAGTCCATCACCGCCGCGCTCAACGCCGAGCGGTTCCCCTGCCGCGGATGGTGCTGGCACGTGACGACGGTAAAGCGGCTCCTGGTGCGTCAGGGAGTCAACGGGCCGACCGCATGACGGCCGGCCGCTTCGCCCGGCATGCTCGAGGGCCAGCGGGCCGGGTCACGGCTCGCTGGCCCCTCCTCCCCTTCTCCCTTCCAAGACGCCAATCGCGTCGATACGGGCCGCCCCATCCCTCCTGAGAGCGGTTGCGATCCCCTGAGAGAACCGGCCTTTCCCGCGTCGAGAATCGCTTCAGGCAGCCTCATCTACTGCGCCGGCCAATTGCTCGTCTCGTCGCTTCTGCGGGTCGCCACGGGCCTACCGGGCGGCCGGTCGTAGGGGAAGAGGGCCAGGCCATCGGCGGGCTCGTTAACCCGCTGTCCCGACCAGTGCTAGTACGGCGGCGCGGATATGGGCCGGCAGAACGGGCCAGGAGTCGATGACGTGGGCCAGGTCGGGGTCGGTTTCGGCGTTCGTGTGTAAGGAGCGTGTAAGCGCCGCCCCCCTGTCGCCGGAAGTATCATGCAGCGTGACAGGTTGTGGCGTCGCGTTTGCGGATTGCAAATCCGCCATCCCCGGTTCGATCCCGGGAGGGGCCTTTGACGGAAGTCGATAAATTACAAGGGCTTGCGGCGACACTGGCCGCAAGCCCTTGTGGCGTTTTCAGGGTGCGGTAGGGTCAACGGTAGGGTAGTCGGGTTGACGGCTGTGCGCTAGCCTCGATTTCCACGGAGGGGATTTTTCCCCTCTGAACGCATGCAAATTCAGCAAAACCGGCTGTTTTTCGCCGTCTTCGTTAACCGTTGCGATGACTTAAATCCTCGTTGTACATTCGTCACCTCCTCCGAGGGATTCTCGCCTTGAGCGAATTATCCCACGATTTCCCGGAATTCCGCCTGGCACGCGCAGCTGCTTGCCAGCTGCGCGTGCCAGGCGTAGCATGTGCTGGGTATGAACACCACTACTCGGAATGACTTAACGCCGATCGCCTACTTCTTCCTCGCTCCCGAAAACTCCCTCCACCGACAATACGAGGCCTTCCGCGCCTACTTCGTCGAGGGCAGCCCTTCCCACGAGGTCGCACGCCGCTTCGGCTACTCGCCCGGCTCGTTTCGCGTCCTCTGCCACGAGTTCCGCCATGACCCCGACAAACAACTCCGCTTCTTCCAGACGGTCCAGCATGGGCCACGCTATGCCCCAGCCCGTGACCGGGTCCGCGAACTCGTGGTGGCCATGCGCAAACGCAACCTCTCCGTCTACGACATCCAGCGTGAACTGGCCCAGGCCGGACACACCATCTGCATTAATGCCCTCGCCGTCCTGTTGCGCGAGGAAGGCTTCGCGCGATTGCCGCGCCGTCTCGATGACGAACGGCCCGCGGCGACTCGACCGGCAACCGAGGCCGCGGCCGACGTGGCGCCGTGAGCCTGGAACCGCGCTCCTTCCGCACGCGCCTCGGCGGCCTCTTCTTCTTCGTGCCGCTCCTGAAAGACATCCGGCTGACGGATGTGCTGCGTCAGGCTGACCTCCCCGGTTCCCAGATGATTCCCGCCGAGCAGGCCCTGCGGAGTCTGCTGGCCCTCAAGCTCGTTGGCACCGAACGCAAGAGTCACGTCATGGACCTGGTTTGCGACCAGGGCCTCGCCCTGTTCGCCGGCCTGAACGTGGTACCCAAACGCTCCTACCTGGCCAGCTATAGCTCGCGCGTCGATCACCGGGCCGTAGTCCGCCTCATGGCTGCCTGGTTCGACGAGGTGCGGCGGGCCGGGCTGCCGCTCGGCGATTCCATCGACCTCGACTTCCACTCCGTACCCGCCAACACTCAGGAAGAGCCGCTGGAAAAACACTACATTTCCAGCCGCAGCCGCGCCCAGCAAGGCGTCCTGGTTTTCCTGGCCCGCGATGCCGCCGCCCGTGTCCTCTGCTACGCCCACGCTGGGATCCCCAAAGACCAGAAGGCGGCCGAGGTCCTCCGCTTCGCCGACTTCTGGCAAGAACGCACTGGCAGTTCACCCCGCGAACTGGTCTTCGATTCGCAACTGACCACCTACCAACACCTGCAGCAGTTGAACCAGCGCGGTATCGGTTTCCTGACGCTCCGACGCCGCACACGCTCGATGCTCGGCCGTATCTGGAGCCTCCCGGCGTCGGCCTGGCGGCGGATCACGCTGTCCTCCCTGACCCGCGCCTTCCGCACGCCCCGTGTCTTGGATGAGCGCGTGTCGCTCCCCGGCTATACGGGCCAGGTGCGGCAAATCATCGTGATCGATCTGGGCCACGAGGAGCCGACCATCCTCCTGACCAACAACTTCCGGTCCGGTTGCGCGACCCTGGTGACTCGCTATGCCCAACGCATGCTGATCGAGAATGGTATCTCCGAGGCCATCCAGTTCTTTCACATCGATGCCCTGTCGTCGATGATCGGGATGAAGGTGGACTTCGACCTGCAGATCACCCTCATGGCCAGCGCCCTGTATCGGCTGCTGGCCAACCGCGTAGGCCGGGAGTACCAGCACGCGACGGCCAAGAAGATCTTCCGCAACCTGCTGAACGTTTCGGCGACCGTCGAGGTGCTGGACCACGAAGTAGTCATTGCCATGGACAAGCGGGCTCACAATCCCTACCTCGTCGCGTCGCAGCTCGCGGACGAACCGACCCCCATGCCCTGGTTCGGTAACAAGCGCCTGGTCATCCGCTTTTCCTGACCTCACATGTCGCTTTTGTTAACCGAACTTGGTACCGTGGAAATCGAGGCTAGCGGTGCGATAGGGCGGAAGAGGGGCGGTAGGTCCCAGACTTCCTCCGCCACGTCCTCCATTTCCAGGTCGGCGTACAGGTCGGCGGTCATGCCGAGTGTCAGGTGTCGCATGAGTAGCTTCACCTTCTGGATCGGGAGGGCGGTTCCGACCGTCTTGCAAAAGGTATAGCGAAGGGAGTGAAAATCGGCGTGCCGGCCGCGGAGGTCTGTGCGGTCGATGGCGGCCCGCTGCAGGTCCTCGTAAAGGCTGGTGATCTTCGGGACGCCGGGGCCGGAGTTATTGCGCGGGCGGCCGCGACGGCCCTTCTCCTCGCCACGGCCGGCACCGAAGAGAAGACTGCCAGGGGTGGGAAGCGCTTCCCAGAGCGGACGCAAGACCGCAGCGCACTCGGGAAGCATGGGCAGGCTCCAGGGCAGGCCGTTCTTGCTGACTTCGGGCGCATGTGCCAACGCGGCCGGGGGCCGGTGGGGTCGCAGTCACACTTCTGCAGGCGACGCAGCTCCTCGCGACGCAACCCCGAGTAGGCGGCAATCTCGTAGACGATACGGCGGCGGTCCGGGGCGGCGGCCAGGAGGCGGGCCAGCTCGGCTGGCGTGTAGGCTTGTCGGAGGCGCCGGCGGGCCTGGCGGCCACCCTTGGCCCGGGCCATGCCGTCCAGGGGGTTGGCGGCGATCCAGGAGCGCGGAGGCGAGCGGCACCATTCGATGAAGGCGTTAACGCACTGGTGGTATTTGTTGAGTGTGCGCGGGGCTCGACCCGCCTCACGCAGGCCGTCGAGGAAGGCGGCAAAGGCTTTGGCGGCGACATCGGCAAGGGAGCGCCAGTGGCAATCGTGGGCCACCTTGTCGAGTTGCATTTGCACGTCGCGGTAGTGGCTGCCGGCCTTTGGGCTGCCGCGGCGCACCAGGTCGGCGAGGTACTCCTCGGTGGCCTCTGGCCAGCTGCGGGCGGCGCAGCGGACTATCTGCGCAAGACCGAGGTAGGGGCCGGTGAGGTCCGGGTGAAGGGGGCCTATGCCGACGCGGATGCGGTCGCCGTCTTCCTCGATCTTCATGCCGAGTGACTCGGCAAGGCGCTTGTCGGCGGTGCCGCTGCTGATCGTTCTGGTCTTGCCGTGCTGGTCCTTGAACTCGATGCGGTAGATGTTGCGGCCGGTCGGCTTGTAGACGGATGCCATGATGCTTGCTCCTGGCGACTCCCGGGGCCGGCATCGGCCGGCCCCGGGATGGTTCTTGAGAGAAAAGGAACGGTCTCAGGGCGAGGGTTGTAGCTCGCCATTCGTGGTTGCGGGTTGGGCGGGCGGACGGGGCCTGGGCTTGGGGAACGCGGCCAGGAAGGCGGGGAACGCGGCTTGCGGGTCGTCCGGCAACTTGATCAGCGGGGCCAGGCCGTGGCGGTTGCCGGCGTCGAAGGTGGGGCTCGGGGCGGTGTGCAGGAGGCGCAGTTTGCCGCCGGTGGCCGGGGCCTTCGTGACCCTGCCGCGTTCCCTTCTCACGGGCTGGGTGGTTACGTCCCAGCTTCCGTACAGGATCATGTCGGCCCATTTGCTGGTGGCGGACCAGGCCAGTTTCGACAGGGCGGGCTCGATGCGGTCGTAGGGCGGGCCGTCCGGCGGGGTGAAGGTGCGGATGATGGTATGCGCGGTCAGGACGATGCGCAGGCGGCGTTCCTGGCGGAGGCGGTCGAGGGCGGCCAGGAAGGGAAGCCAATGCTTGTTGGCGGAGATTTTCTCGCCGCGGCCGAAGGCGTTGAAACCGCCCTCGCCCCAGTCGTCGGCGAACTGGTCGAGGCAAGCGGTTTCGTGGGCCAGGCGCTCGGCGCCGTTGGCGGTGTCGAGCACAAACGTCTTGAAGCTGTGCTGCTGGTCGGTGAGGCCCTGGACGGCGGTGAGCACGTCGGCCCAGCTCAGGGCCTGGTCGGCGAAGTGGTGCGTTTCTGGGAGCTGACCGGCTTCGATCAGCTTTTGCAGGCCGTCCTCGCCCCGGGTGGTTAGGAAGATCGGGTTGGGAAGTTGGGCGGCGAAGGTGGTCTTGCCCCATTTGGGAGGGACATAGAGTAGAATGCGGTCGGGCAGCGGCAGGGAGCGGTGCGCGACGCGGGAGAGGTCAGGGCCGAACGGTGTGGTCATGGGAGGATTCCTCGGTTGGGGTTGGGGGCGGGGTCCAGTCCAGGGGTTTGCTGGCGTGGGCGTCGAGCTCGTCACGGCGTTGCTGGGCGGCGATGGCCTGGTCAATGGCGCGGTCCTCGCCGGGGGGCTTGTCGTGATACCAGCCCGGGCGGTAATCGCGGTGCATGAGCGGCTCCTGGGCGACGGGGAAGGCCCGGGGCGGGCGAGGCCCCGGGCGGGTGGAAGGGTCAGGCGGTGACGGCCAGTTGCTGGGTTTCGTGTTCCCATTGCAGCTGGCGGTCTTCGGGCTCGGCGGCCTGGTCGCGTTGCATGCGGCGATGGGCGGCGAGGCGGGCGCGGCGTTCGGCGGCCTGGGCGCGGCGGCGGGCCTTGCGCCAGTCGGCCAGGGCGGCAGCCATCGCGTCGGCCTCGGCCTGGTGGCCGATGACGGGGGCCAGGCGGTCCTTGAGCCGCTGTTCCTGCATGTCGTCGTAGGCGGCGCGCAGGGCGTTGACGGTGCGTTCCGCTTCGTCGGCGCGGGCGGCGGCCTCGGCGGAGAGGCGGGCGAGGTCGAGGACCTGGGGCACGGGGAGTAGCCCACAAGCCTTGACGGCGTCGAGGTGTTTGCAGCCGTTTTTGGAGTGGTTATGGAGGCGAAGGTTGGGGCCGTGGTACTCGCAGCGGGCGCCGGTGGCGGGGTCGATTGAGACAATGTAGATGTCTGCTGTGGGTTTGCCGTCGAGGCACTTGTTGAGGCGGACGGCGGCCAGGGCGTCGGGGACGGTGACAGGGCAACAGGTGTAGGTTGTGGAGTTGGCCTGGTCGTCCCAGATGCGGAGCCAGAGGCGGGCGACGCGGGCTTGTGGTTGTTCGGGGGCGGTGGGGCTGGACGGCGCGGGGACAGGGGGAGTACAGTGAGTCATTGCTGACCCTCCTCAATAGGGTTGGCCACGGGCCGGGCTGCTACCAACAGCGCCGGCCCATTTCACTTAACTGGACCCCGGTATACCACACGGACGGGGTGGCTTGTCAAGCGGAAAACGCGGAAAAAGCCTGAAACACAGCGGAAACATGATTGACAGACAAAGGGGAGCTGTGTTATGATATATGCCACTTGAGGAGTGGCGGCCATGTGCAAGAGGGACCGGGAGCTGCGGGCGGAACTGCTGGAAGTGGAGTACCGGCTGGCGAAGGAAGCGGGTGCGGGGCCGGCGGCGTTGCGGGTGAGCGGGCAGCTGGCGAGCGAAGCCCGGCGGGCGGCCGAGGCGCAAGCGGGCGGGCAGAAGGAGAGGAAGGGCGAGCGGCAGGGGGTGCTGTGGAGCTGACGGCCAGGAGTGGGGGTCTGGCGCGGGAGGCGGAACGGCGCGGGGGCCGGCACGGATGCCGGCCAGCACCGCGGCGGAGCCGCCCCCTGAGCCGCCGCCGCCGGCCATCGCCCCGAGCGGAGGCCGCCCCCCAAGTGCGGCGTACTCGCCGCACTTGGGGGGCGGCCGTAGCGAGACGGCGGCACCGAACGGGTTGATTGAGACGTGGATGGAATGGATGGCAGGTAGATGGGTGAGTGCGGTGCCGACAGGACCGCCACCTGGGCGGTACTCCGCTGCCGTTGGAGGCATGGATGCCGGAACGCGGCCGCCTGCATGGATGTGGCGGCGCGCTTGGCGGGTCGCGTATGAGGCAGGTGGGCCAAAAAGGGGATGGACGTGGTGGGTAGCTGTGCTGGCCCACCTGCCGAATAGCGACCGCACCCCCAAAAGAGCATGAAGAGAGCTTGGAGCCGCCCCGGGTGCAAAGGATGAGTTTGGAACGCGCCCGGGGCGGCCGCTGATGAAAGGAGTGTTTGGGCGTTAAGCCACCGCGGCAGCGCACGCGACAGAGGCCGTTGCCGCCGGAAGGGCAGGAGCCGGCCGCTTCAAAAAGATGTCATCCCCGCGTGGTCGTACTGCTCAGGGAGAGGAGGAGGTTCATACTCGGTTTTGGGGTTTCCTGGGGGTCCGCGGGGTGGCAGGGGGCCCGGGCACGTTCAGGCGGGGCGCCTGAAATTATCGCAAGTAGCGCAGCCACCGCTTCTTGGGGGGCCGCTGTCACGTCCGCCCATCCCTGTGATCTCGACCATTCGGAGTCGCCCGCGGCGGCTGAGGGGTAGAGGCTAGCCGTGGACGGGTTGTTGAACCGAGAACGTCAATCGTCAATCGTGTCCAAGGCGCAAGGCTTGCAGGACGCCTGTCGCTCTGTCGGGTCACCAAGGCCTGATACGGCAGTGTGGGGTCACTCCCCTCATGTACCAGTATGGCGAGACGGCGACCGCCAGCGACGAGAGAGGATGGCTCGTTGACCCACTCACGGTATCCCTTGACTCCTTAAAAAGCCGCTCGCCCAGCGGCTCGTGGAAACTCCGTCTGCATTGGCTGGCCCAATTCCTTCATGGCTGTCTTTTCTTCTTCCCTTTTTGTCTCTTCATCTCCCTTTTCTTCTTCCTGGGATGAAAACCTAACCCGACCATTTTTTGTCACGCTGACTGAGATAGACGACCTTGTATTCGAGGCCGAATTGTTCCTGTAGTTTTCCGCAAAGCCGCCGCCCCTCGGCTTCAAACGCCTCCTCTTCTGCTGGGCTGGCGAAGCCCGAATCCGGTGGATACTCCTGGTTCAGTGTGGTGTCGTAGGTGTTGGCCCAGGCCCGGAGAGCGGCTTTCAAGTCGTTTGTCAGAGGCAGGTCATCGGGATCAATGTTGTACTCCTTGCTATCCGGCTGCCAGAGCGGATGACAATGATAATCCGGCATCAGTTTGATTAGCGTTATTTTCATGGCAGTGACGTTGGGTTTGCTCCAACGATGAATCCGTTGCTTGAGACATCCACCGCTATCCGGTGGGTTTTTCCGTTGAACTCGACCTCGAAAATCGGTCGAGCGCCTTGCATACCCACCTGCTTTCCACGAGTCACCGCCGCCATCACAGCATCAGGGATTTGGGCTTCTGCGATGCCCTGTTGAGCGAACTGAGCGCCGTGTTCCTGAACGATGTGCTGTAAGCCAGCCTTCGCCCCGCCCTTTTCGAGAAACACGACCTTGCCACTTGCATCCTTGGCAATCGCTATGACGTTCTCCGGCGTGTGCTTGACCCTACCCTGAGCCAGTTCTTCGAGTAGCGACGCTCTTGTTGGAGCAGATGCACCGACTCCAGTGACCTTTGGAAAAACCGCTACGTGAATGGCAGGCCCTACTTCAACCACGTCCAGACCGAAGTACAGCAAGGCACATCCGTAATTGCCGTCAAGCAGCTCGTTCCCGGTTCGCATAAGCGGCATGCTGAGTACATTGTTGTAGAAAGCCAGCTGGCTCTGGGTGTTCATGTCCTCCCGATGCAGCTTGTACAGCTTACTCTCGGTAAAGAAACCGCCCGCCGCGTAGATTTGGTCTTGAGTTACGACGTTTCGGTAGAAGGGTGGGGCCGGCTCATCGCTGTGCAGCTTGAGACCCTTGCCCAGCGGTAAGGCCCAATGCTCCCACGCCGGATTTATTGTCTGCACGATGGTGCGCGTCCGGCCGATCGTGAGTCCCTCTCTCCCAGGGTAAGGACCGTAATCATCGTATACCCACCGTTGGCGGTTGGGCAAGAAGTCGTCTTTGTCCTCCGCAATTATCTTTCGGGTCCCGGAGCGTGCAATAACTCCGGGCCGACCGGGAAGCACCAGAAGCTCCAGCTCCTTTGGGGGCGGGTCTCCAAACGCCAACCCCACCGGCGAATAATCCAAATGCCCCGGACTCGACCCACCCGCCGCGTTCGCCACATTGTCAAACGACTCCAGCAGGCTGTACCGATCATCCCCCGTCTCACTCTGGCTCAGCACCCCCGCCCGCGAATCCCCCGTCTCTTGCACAGTATAGCCGATGCTCCCGCTCCCCGACCCCAACGTCGCTCCGCCCCCGCTTTCCGACCGGGTATACGTCTCCGTGCCGCTGATCTGCCGGCTAAAGGTCTGGTTCAGCGAGTTTCCCGTCTCGGTCTGCGTGTACGTGTCGCTGCCCCAAACCGACTCTTGGTAACTCCCACTCGCAGTACTCCCCGTTTCACCAATCGTGTAGTTGTCCGTGCCCGTGATCGTCCGGCTGTAATCCGCCGTTTGCGAATTGCCGGTCTCGGTCGTGGTCGTCTGCGTCGTTCCCGTTTCCGTCACTGTATACGACGAGCACGTCTCTGTCATCGAGTAATTGTCGGTGGCCGTCCTCGTGGTGGTGTAGGTACCGCTGACCGAGTCGCCCGTCTTCGTGGAGGAGTAGTCGCCGGTGTCCTGCTCCGCCACGGTGTACGCGCCGCCGGCGTCGTTGCCGCTGTCCTGCAGGGTGGAGATGGTGCTGCCACCGGAGGTCGATTGCGTGAACGAACCCGTCACGCTGTCGCCCGACTCCGGGCCGCTCGACGTGTCGGTCATCACTTCGGTATAGGCGTCGCTGCTGCCCGTGTGGGTGCTGCTCTCCTGCACCGTCGTCGTCGTGGTCGTGGCGAAGGTGCCGCTGTAGCCACCGCTCACGTCGTCGCCGCTGTCCTGCTCCAGGTTGCCGGTGAACACCGTCTCGGTCAGGCTGTAGCTGCCGCCGGCGCCCGTTCCGGATTCCTGGAGCGTGGAGGTGGTGTTTGTTGTCGTGCTGTCTGAAAACGTGCCGCTGTAGGCATTCGTCGTGTCCTGCCAACAAGAACGAACTGCGTCCGCTTTCGGTCTCCATCCAGGTTCGACTGAGGCAAGACAAGTGGAATACGTTATTTTGGTAGATCATCGAAAAACTGCGCCACGTCATAGTTGGCAATGTTGCGTGCCAATTCAATCGGGCTGACGCCGTGGTTGTTCTTCGAATATGGGTCCGCGCCCATTGACGCAATATTCGAATTGTCTCTCCTTCCCCACGAGAATCGAAAACCGCATTAGACAACGGCGTATTTCCATTCTTATCTCTTTCCTCAATTCTTGCACCAGCCCTCAACAAGACAACGGCCGCCAGTGCATGCTGTTCCTGACAGGCGAAATGCAGTGGTGTGTGTCCGTTCTCATCTCGGCGATGAATATCGCAACCTAATTGAATTAGCCGAGCAATTCTCGGAACATCCCCGTCCCTGGCGGCATAGTGGAGTTCACTGCGTCCAGCCCTATCCAGTTCCTCTCGACTCACAGGGACTTCACCATTATTTACAGGAGTTTTGTTGGACCGCTTCCGCACACTCATTACCAGAACGATGACAAAAGTGGCGATAACAATAATCAATACGGTGGTGGTCATATAGCTTCACTCTCACTTTCCTCCCTCCCGTGGTCTTCGCGTTGGCCGCACCTACTTGGGTGGCTTCTCGTTGCGGTGGCTCTGGTTTTCTGACCGTCCTTCAATCCGGAACCACTCTGGATGACTGTTTACCCAGTCGGCAAATTCCTTTTGGGTCATTCCATTTTCAAGGCCTTCTGTTATCAGCCGCCAGTTCTCGCGGCCATAAACATGGCTGAAGTCGACTGGACCATCGATGGGTTTACGAGTCCCCATGTCGATGAATCGCCCGTCGGGAGCCCGCTGCGTGCTCTCTAGGATCGCCTTCTTCGTCGCCACCCTCAGCCCAGGACGATACAACCCCGGAAGCCCCGTCTCGACAACACGTGGCTCGGGGCTACTCTGAAGCCCCGGCATCTTTGCGCCCGCGAATCCACCCGCCGCTGTTATGAGGTTTTCCCCGATTCCCGATGTCGATGTCACACCCTCCGGCATGAAGAAATCTTCTATCACCATTCTTGCGATGGCCCCGCCCTCCGACTGGCCGCCTGCCATTCGCCCTTGCTTCCGAGCGTTCCACTCCGCCCGGATCGCGTCCACGGACCCCGGCGTCGGCAGCAGCAGGTCCGGCCGTGGTGCTCGCGATTCAACGTAGGCACTGACCCGCCCGACAATGTCATTCGCCCACTTGTCGTTTTCATTGATCCAGTGGTCGGCCAGCGCAATCTCCACGGGCCCCTTGGCACCAATCGTTACGTCGGTGGTATTGCCTTCGTTGGTCCATGTTCGGAAAAGGCCCCCCTTCTGCGAAACAGAAACCCCACGCTGGGCCAGGAAGTTGTAGACGTTGGGATATTTCTTTTTCAGGATATCGACGACTTCGCTGGGAAGGCCCTCAAGGGAGGCGTACGGCGGCGGGTCGCTGAAGGGCAACCCATCCGGCGAGTAATCCAAATGCCCCGGACTCGAGTTGCTCCCCGCATTCGCCACATTGTCAAAGGACTCCAGCAGGCTGTACCGGTCATCCCCTGTCTCGCTCTGGCTTAGCACCCCACCTCGTGAATCCCCCGTCTCCTGAACCGTGTAGCCCAGGCTCCCGCTTCCCGACCCGAAGGTCGCCCCCGACCCACTCTCCGTCCGCGTGTACGTCCCCGTGCCGCTGATCGACCGGCTGAACGTCTGGTTCAGGCTGTTGCCGGTCTCTGTCTGCGTGTACGCGTCGCTGCCCCAGACCGACTCCTGGTAGCTCCCGGTCGCGTTCGTCCCCGCCTCCCCCAGCGTGTAGCTATCCGTGCCCGAGATCGTCCGCGTGTAATCCGCCGTCTGGGAATTGCCGGTCTCGGTCGTGGTCGTCTGCGTCGTCCCCGTCTCCGTCACTGTAGCCGATGAGCAGGTCTCTGTCATCGAGTAATTGTCGGTCGCCGTCCTCGTCGTCGTGTAGGTGCCGCTGACCGAGTCGCCCGTCTTCGTGGAGGAGTAGTCGCCGGTGTCCTGCTCCGCCACGGTGTACGCACCGCCAGCGTCGCTGCCGCTGTCCTGCAGGGTGGAGAGCGTGCTGCCCCCCGTGCTCACTTGCGCGAACGACCCCGTGACGCTGTCGCCCCACTCCGGGCCACTCGACGTGTCGGTCGTCACCTCGGTGTAGGCGTCGCTGCTGCCCGCATGCGAGCTGCTCTCCTGCACCGTGGTGGTCGTGGTCCTCGCGAAGGTGCCGCTGTAGCTGCCCGTAACGTCGTCGCCGCTGTCCTGCTCCTGGTTCGACGCGACCACGGTCTCGGTCAGGCTGTAGCTGCCGCCGGCACCGCTGCCGGACTCCTGGAGTTTGGAGGTGGTGCTTGTTGTCGTCGTGTCCGAGAACGTGCCGCTGTACTCATCCGAGGTGTCCTGCCAACAAAAAACGAGCTGCGTCCTCTTTTTCTTTCCGTGACACCTTCTCTTTCCCCGCCTATGTCTCCTTCTGTGACGCGACAGCGATTACGGACGAATACTGATGGTGATTGGTGCCGATGGTTCAGATTTCTCGATAGTTGCCTGGATGTCATCACCCATGCCGTTCTCTGTGATCCCATTCTTACCATCCGAAGTGATCGTAATCGTGAAGACATCCTTTGTTCCCTTTGCCCGCCATCGAAATGGTCTTCGCCAGCCGTCGTGCATCAGATCTTGGGAATCAGACGGTTGTACAATGTTAGACTCCTTTAGCAAGCTCACCGCGCCATCAAGTGACCCCCTCTCGTATATTGGAACATTGACTTCCACTGCGCACTTCACGAGCTCAGACCAGCGATGCAGTTTGTAATATGTCTCTGCCTCGTTTTGGTTCGCATCTGATCGTTTGAAGCAACCTGCAAGCCACAGCGTGACGATCGCCATCAGCAGCAGTGGTCTCCGCAGGCGCACCATAGCTAGCCCCCTTCACTCAGAAACATGATAATCATTCAGAAAGCTGATGTAGTCATCCCAACTCTGTACGCCCGGCTCCCGGTATATCACTACATCGACCGTATCGAAGTTGCCCGTCATCTCGATCATTTTTGGGGAGAATCTCATCCGCTTGGTATGCTCTACCCTCGGCCCCTTCGGATCGTCGTCCATCCAGAGGAAGAAACGAGCGAACTCGTG
The DNA here is from genome assembly GCA_963827935.1 of uncultured Planctomycetota bacterium. Classification (GTDB taxonomy): domain Bacteria; phylum Planctomycetota; class Planctomycetia; order Gemmatales; family Gemmataceae; genus DATFNV01. Next base: position 1,129,556 of record CAWHCN010000017.1, read on the forward strand.
GCCGGTCCAAAAAGCACGCTGGTCATCGCCCTTTTCCCAATAGGTAGTCCTCAGCTTAATCCTGTGCCCTACCTCCGTGACGCCCAGATTTAGAGACGCCGTGTACATTATGTTTGTCTCGTCGTGCGTCTCATCCGTCTTGTAAAACGGAATCTCCGTGCTGGGGTCTTTGAGTTTATCATCTACTATACGCAGTTTCTCTTTAAGCCACTGTTTGTCCTCTTCGATGCGCTGCCAAGTCGGGTTTATGATTTTCTTCTTGCCATCAGCTGTCTGGACCTCGGTGAACTTATACCGTTCCTTTACGTTTTCCCAATCGTCCATGATTAGGCGAGCTTTGTGAATACGCTCGGCGGCTTGCTTGTTTGCCTTGGACACTGTAGCCATGTCTTCGTCACTCCACGCGATACCAGTAAACGCCCTCTCTCTCCACTTCGCTTTTGCAGGGAAGTCATCAGATATTGGGCTTGGATCCGGATCGCTGAACGCCAGCCCAAACGGCGAGTAGTTCTACTGTGCCCCTTTTTCATATGTCTGGCGCGCGCCGAGACGGTGGGAATTCTCCGGTCGCATCTACCCAATGGTAGATGCGCCGTTCTTCCGTCCGGCGCAGCACGGTGTTGACTTCGGCGAGAATCCCTGCCAACGTCGTCGGCCGACGCTCCAGCACCCAGGCGAAGATTACCCGCAGTTGCGGCACGGTGATCCACACCGTTTTTTTTTGAGGACCGACTTCTCCAGATTCAGAAACCACAAGGCCAACAGCGACAGCGTCATGTGGTGATACCAGCCGACCCAACTGCGCACTTCGTAGTGGGCCAACCCCACCTCACCCTTGCCCATCTGCAACGCCTGTTCGATCCGCGGCCGCTCACACTTGACACGCACCAACTCCGCCAACGCTACCCCCGACAAGGCGTTGCTCAACGCATAGGTCACGTCGCCGGCGCGATCCACCGGACGCACGATCACGACTCGTTCCGGCCTGCCGACGCAGCCGTCGGCATCCTTGGTTTGCACCAACCGCGTCAGGGCACGCACCACCAAGGGGCCTTTCTCACCCGCCCGCACCGTCAGGCGCTGCCACGCCGACGCCGGCTGACGCGCCGCCCAGGCCTGGACCTGCTCGAAGGGCGGCAACCGTCGCCGTCCCGACGGCCCCGCCTCCCGCTCGGCTTCCAGGTCGCGGATCAGCGTGTTGCACGGCACATCCACCACGTAACGCTCACCGCCACGCCGCAAGGTTTGCCGAAACTCCGTCACCCGGCCAAACTCGTCGTCGGCCGCCACCCAGCCGTGCGGCAACGCTCGGCAACGCTCCCATTGGCCCAAGGCCAGACGCCATTTCTCCTGAAACGTCGTCTCGGTGGGCACGTAACATTGCGCCCGCCGCTTGCGATCATCCGCCCACTCCCGCGGCAAATACAAATCCGCGGCCAGCAACGTCTCGCCCTGAGCACAGGCATAGGCCGTGAACACGCCCACCTGACAGTTCTCGACCTTGCCCAGGCGGCCGCACCACTGCCGGGCCACGCCACAGGAGTCGTCGCCTTTCTTGGCGAAGCCGCTGCCGTCAAAGATCAACACCGCGTCGTCGTCGCTCCACGCTGCGGCCACGTGCCGCTGCAACTCGCCCAACACGGCGCTATCGGACCATTTGCCGGCGCCGACGAACTTTTGCACCGGCTTGCGTGCCGCGCCAGCTTGCCGAGCGATCGGCTCGTTGGTCTTGCGCTCCAGGTTGCTGAGGCGGCCTTCGAGAACGACCTCGGCCCAGTGCCGTTGTTCCGTGCGATAGAACAGGGGCTGATAGCGTTCGATGAACCCCGCCAAGCGGCGGACGCCGCCCTGCACGGCTGCCAGCGGCACCTTCACATCGGCGAGCAAGGCGAGCGCTTCCGGGGATTCCAAGAGGGACATCCGTGTGCCTCCATACTGATCTTCCATGATGGGGCGAGTTCCGGCATACTATACGAACTATCCCAAAAGGGGCACAGTAGAACTATCGTTGGCAAGTTCGGCGGCCGATGGGCTCAAATTCTCGCCGAAGGGCGCCGCTGCACCCGTAGCGTCGCTACCAGCTTTGGTAAACTCTTCGGCGCTCGAGCCGTTAGGCGGGGATCGAGGGAGGGCGACAGCAAGCGCCCAGACCGATCCGGCTGGAGACGGACTAGCGGCCGGCAAGATCCAGGGGGCACGCCCATGCCATGCGGTGATGTCGGCCGTGTCGTTCCCAGTTCTTCAACTGCACGTTCAAGGAGTAACCAATGTCTGAATCAATTGGTTCGGGCAGCGTTTCGTTGCCGCAGGAGGCGAGCCGGCTGTCAATGGAAGAGTTGGACCGGGTGCCGCTGCTGGTGACGCCGAAGGCGATTGCGGCGGCGCTGGGTGTCCATGCAAAGACCTTGCGCCGCTGGGAAGCTCTGCGCGGCTTCCCGCCCGCGCGACGCGGCCCTGGGCAGCGGGCCCGGTACAACCGCGAGGCGGTGCGGGCGTGGCTGGTGACACAGGCGCCAGGGCGTAACTGAGGCGAGCCCCTCCGTGAGCCCGCTGGCCGATTCTAGGCCGGCGGGCTCACGTTATTGGCGATAACGTGGATGCGTATGGTATGTAATGGTAGGGAGAACGGTAGGGTGGCAAGCGCCGCGAGAGTGCCTGAGGGTCCCCGAAGGCGGGGAAGCTAGTTGGCTTAAGTCCTTGGCGGAATGAGTGATAGGGCGTCTGTGGGCGTGAGTGTCCATCAGGGATATTACGGACAAGTCGGATTGCAAATCCGCCATCCCCGGTTCGATCCCGGGAGGGGCCTCTTTCTTATCAGCCGTTCTCACCCCTTCGCATCGCCTCTCAGCCCCTTGCAGTTTCAGGACTTGCGGCAAACCGCTTGCGGGGGTTGGGGCGCCGCCCTTCCTCTCAGCCGGACTCGCGGAACCGCACGAAATCTCACCCGTCCGGTAAGCTGGCGGTAAGCTAGAGACTTCGCCGGGGGGTAATCGTCCGTCCGTTCCGGTTGCCTTCAGGGCCGCGGCCTCGGGCCGCGGGCCGGCGGTTGGCAGGTTCGGGAGGCGGTCGAGGGCGGCGGCCTCATCGTGTATCCCCAGGTGCGTGTAACAATCCATCGTCAACGTGATGGTGCTGTGCCGGGCCAGGGCCTGCGCGACCTTGGGATGAACGCCGGCAGCTGCCAGGTTGCTGATGAACTGGTGCCGGAGCGCATGAAAGTCGAACACGCGGCCGTTGGCATCGGTGTAGGGGATTCCGGCGCCTCGGGATCGGCCAGCCTCAGCGCTGCCGTTGCCGCGGCCAGGTCCTTGCGCACCATCTTCGCGCCGTGGCGCCACCACTTGCCGGGCCAGAGCGGTTGACCGGCGGGCCGATCCGCGAGCCAGTCACGTACCAGCGCCGCCAGGTCGGGCCGCAACAGAATGGTATCCTCCCGGCGGCGCTTGCTGTATCCGGCCGCGACGGTGACGGTTGCTGAATCGGCGTCCACGGCAAACGACTCCGGAGTGAGACTCACCAGCTCGGCTTCGCGCAGCCCGGTGAAGGCGGCCAGGGTGTACAGCATGGCACGATCGGGGCCGGGCAGCTTGCGAACGACCTGCCCGTGCCGGGCAGCGTCGATGAACGCGGCGAAGTCGTCAGGCTCCAAGTGCCGGCGCTCACGGTGATCCTCGACGGCAGCGTTCTGACCCGACAGGTGCGCCAGCGGGCTATCGGCGGCCCGGCGGTCCCGCACAAGCCACCGGCAGAAGGACTTCAGGTCGCGGAGGTAGTAGTTGCTCGTCTGGATGGTCAGGCGGCCGGCCTCCCGCTCAGCGGCAAGCCAGTCGATGACGGCGGACGGGGAGAGGTCCTCCATGAACGGGAACCCGCAGCCGGCCACAACCGCCTCAGCCCGGCGGCAGGTCTGCTGGGCGTGCTTTGGCGTATTGCCCTTGGCCTCAAGGTAGCGGCGAAAGTCGGTCAGGTGTTCCATAAGCGGCAGCTTGCGGTGATGCTTGAACGGGTCGAGGATGCCGCGCCGGCCCAACTCCGCCTTGCGGACCAACTCGCCAAGCATCTGATGCGCCGCGGTCTTGTCCGCGGAAAGCGGCTCGCGGCGGGCGATGCCGTCAGCATCGACGTACTCGCCGTACCACTTGGCGGACAACAGGCGGATGCGGTCGCCGTTCTTCGTCAGCGGGGCAGTGACGGTGCGGCCATCGTCGGTGAAGCGCACGGCCGGCTTGCCCTTGAGAGTGCAACACTCGGCGTTGGGTGGGATCGGCTTTGTGTAGGGTTGGCGGAACAGGCGGGCCATCGAACGGGTTCCTTTCTTGCACGGCCGGCCCCCGACGCCAGGGGTGCAAGTCCCGACTGACCGGGAGCCGGCCAAAGGATGAACACAAAGTAGACACCCAAGCGGCCGCGTCAAGTTGCCCCGTCGCGCAGCCCGCAGGTCCAGCACAACTCGATGAACGCGCTTCCGGTGTGACGCCCGCAGGCGTCGAAGTCCGCGTGGCGGGCCGCGGCGTTGCGGTAGGCCAAGAGGATGTCGCTTTGGTCCCGTCCGGCCCGTTCCACGTCATTCTGGCCTTCCTGGAGCCACGCCTGGCGAGCGGCCTCAGGATCGAGTTGGATTATGAGGAACCTGACCGCTGCGGAAACGGGACGCTACGGGACCGGGACATTCAGGGTTCTTGAACGACGAAGACCAAGGAAGGTCATCGCTTGCAAAAAGAACCCCGAATGTCCCCGTTTCTGTGATCCGGCTTCTACTACGAAGGGTTTCGCAACTCTTCCACGGGCTTCCGGATGCCGAGGGCGACGTCGAGCCAGGCCTTGTCGCGGTTCGACCACTCCGTCACGGCCTTGCCACCCTCCGGAAGGGCCTGGAGCTTGCTAAACGGCAGCTTGGTCCAATCAACCGGCCGGAGGATGATCGGAATAACGCAGGCCTCGCCGGAATCGTGGCGTTCGAGGGCTCGCGTGACCTCCACGTCGTGGCAGTAGTCGGACTCGATGAATTCCGGGCTTATCAGAAGGAGGATCACGGAAGCAGTATTCAGGTGGTCGTCGATCTCCTTGTCCCATTCTTTCCCGGGGGGGATCTTGCGGTCGTGCCACTCATCGATAATACCCTCCCTTTTCAAGGGAGAGAGGTGGGATGCCAACTTCTTACGCAGGCTTTCATCCTTGTGACAATACGAGCAGAAAACCTCTACCCCTGCCTGGGCCTGCATACCGAGACATCCAGCGGCTGCTCCGGCTTGACCCGCCGCCTCGCTTACGTCGCTATCAAGGTCCGGCTTGCTAACCCTCTCCAGCTCGGCGATGGTCCGTTCCAGATACGGTTCCCCCGCGGGTGTGCCGTGCGCCTGAGGGCTTGCAATCTCGCGTAGTCGATTTGTCGCCGTAATGAAAACCTCAAACGCCTTGTCGGCATCTTCTGGTTTCAAGGTTCCCCTGGCCTCTGGCACGGCTCCGATGCAGACCAGTAGCGGCCACGCGGCATCCGCCAGCAGATCGCGTTGTTCGATGGCATCATCTGGCCAAGCATCGACGGGACGAACATCCTTAGCACGTTGCAGACAAATCAACGGAGAAAACGCCTTCAGGTACAAGTCACCCCACTCTTGGGCCGTCTCGAATTCCCTTTTCGCCATCGCTCGAAGTACATGGGCTACCCGCTCAACCAGTTCGGCGAATTGGGCAATGCTGGCCCGTCGCAAGAACTTTTCCTGGTTTTGCTGGGTGCGCGCGTTGCTTGCTTTCTGCACGTTGTCCAGGTAATCGGCGGGGCAGGCGACGAAGCCCTGCGCGGGTTCAACGATACGGTACTGATCTTCCAGCGGAATCTCCTCGGGACCGTTGTATGGGGAAGGTTCGGCTTCTGAGACGGAAGGCCACCCGACCGCAGCATGTGTCCGCCCCAGGCGGTCTCGAACGGCCCAACGCTCCTCCCCTGTCAGTCCGTCCCAGAGTTGTGCGAGGCCCCATGTGAGCAGGCGAAGCCCTCGCTCCTGCATGTGACATTGCCGCTCGCGCCAGGTGACAAAGCCTGAAAGATCTATCGCGGCCGTGGCTATCTTCATCAGGGCAAGACGCACAATCCGGTCATGCACCGTATCTGCAAAGTCGCGATGGAAACTCTCCCATTGGGGGGATGGCATCTCGTCCTGCCTGTCGGCCGCGGCCAGCAGCCAGTCTCTTCCGGTAAGGACTCCGGTAGCCCCGAGGGCACGTTTCAAACGTGAACTTTCTTCCTCGATACGGCTTAATCGCCTGTGCCATTCGCGCCAACGCTCGAAATGCGGGGATGCGGTCCCTTCGATGTTCACCGGCAGCCGCTCCCATTCAGATCGGGGGACAGCTGCCACCGCTTCCGCCAACTCGACAGTGCAGCGGAACACAGTGGGGAGATCGATTGTTCGTAGTCCGTCGTGGACGTTGTGCAACATGTGGCTGCGCCTACTCCACCTGATCAGGCCGGCCAGTCGATGCCCGTGGTGGATGCAGCACCGACATCGATCGGCCTTTAGCCGCCCGCTACGCAACAGGACTTCTACCCGAGCAATGCCAGTGTACCAAGGCTCAGCGCCGTAACAAAGTCCCGAGCCGAAGCGCCGGCTCGCTGGTCGCAGGGGGAGGGAATCGATTCTCTCGCTCCGCCCATTCGTCAAGGTGACGCGGCGCTGATGCTCAGCCCACTCCTATCCTGGAACTCCGTCGGGCCGTGCGTCACCTGGTCGCAGCCGTGGACCAGGAGAGCCACGGCGATCCAGGCGTCGGCCGTCCCGATGGGCTGCGCGCACCAATCCGTAGCCGAGTGGTCAAGAGGCCGACCGCGAGCGAGGCGGGAGACCTCCCCAGGGCAAGGTCAAGAGGGGAAGCAGCGGGGTTTAGGCGGAGGACTCCCCGCAAGGCTGAAGTTACGGTAGCATTTGCGCAGATCAACAGCTGGCCCACTTATGAAATGAGGCACCATGCCCTTGATCTACCGCTCCATGCTGATCGATGGGGACAAGCCGCGTGTCGGGGCGGAGAACAACATGCTGGGTGTGCGTGTGTCTCCCCATGTGCGCCCGGATATCGCGGTAAACCAGGACGGGACAGTTTCTCCCGCAACCGGCAAGGGGATGTCCGTTGCCCCTTCCCTCGAAGCGCTGGCGAAGAAGCCATTCCTCGTCTCCCGCCGATTACGCGGCTGGTTCCCCGCTGCTCGTGGCGTCGATGATCTGGTAACGTGGAAGATGGGCGAAGGTGCCTTCGAGGCTGGCGCTGTTGCCGCCGGCTTGACGCTATGCCCCGACGGCCGGCCCAACCCCGAACATGGCGTCGTTGAGCCGGATAGCCGGATGCCCATGGGCGATTACCAGCAGGCGCTGGCGGCAACGCGCGAAATGTGGCAGAACGGAGAGGTTTGACGATGCCCGCAATGCAAGTGCCTCGCCAATCACCTGTCTCGGAAGTCGCCCGCCTCATGCTCCAGCTGCATGCGCTCAGCCTTCAAGGCCACGGCAACTCCCCGGCCGCCGCCGTGGCGTGTGTGGCGATGGAAGAACCCTGGGAGCAGCTCACAGAGCGCGAGCAAGAGCGGATGCGGGGACTATCGATGGACCTGTACGCCATCGAAGACGGCGGCGTGCCGCAAGTTGCAATGGCGGTAGCAGAGCGATTGCGCTGGGTCGAGCAATCGCAGGAGGCATTTACAGCACTTCAGAGAGGTGATTACGACTTTGCCTTGCAGTTCCTACGCCGCCCCACCCCGGAGGACCGGCCGCAGTACATGCTAGCCTTCCTCCAGGCGCGATGCTGGGAGAGGCTCGGTGAATTCGATGTCGCGCTCGTGTTCATGAGAGAGTCTCAGCGTCACAATCCCGCGCAAGCAGTGTTCGTCATGGGCCTTCTTGAAAGGGGAGGGCACACCGCAGAAGCCGCGGATTTTGCCCGGCGTCTCATCGACGACTCGGGCTCCAGCCCCTTTGTGCTTTGGCAGGCCGCAGGTGTGCTGCTTGAGACGCTGCGGAGAATGCCGGATGCTGAGGCGCAGCCAACTCTGGAAGCCTTGGTAACCGTTCTCCGCCGCGCTCTGCAAGCCGAACGCCCCTTGCCTCGAAACCGTCGCGAATTCCCTGACACAGAACCCTCGATCACATCGACCTTGGGGGCCTGTCTGGAGCTGTTGGGACGAACTCAAGAAGCCCTGGCAATCTACTCGGACGGCCTCGCGAACTATCCGGACGACTGGAACTTGCTCACCATGAGGGGAATCGCCCGCTACGCCTCCGCCCGTCCTCTGGCGCTACAGGACCTCAAGCAAGCCGCGGATAATGGAGCTCTCTCTGCTTGGCCGTCCTACCTACTGGCGCACGCGGCCCTCGAACAGGGCAACTACTTTGACTGCTGGCAGATGTGCCTTCGGGCTCTTGAGCGCCCGGCGGATCGGGAAATACACTCGCAGTTGCACGAGTGGCTTGGAATCTGCCGGCTGATGCTCAAACAGTCGTCGGCGGTTGTCCTTGAGAGCTTCGACCAGGCTGTTAATATGCTTCCAGGCAGTGAGCGAATCCTACGGAACCGCGCCATCGCAGAGCGGCATCTGATCGGCAACGCCGTATCACCTTCCGCTTGGGACAAGACCCCAGCGGGAGTGCCTCGAAACGGGCGGCACACTTTGGCTGCGTCGATCCGAACCCAGCGGGAGGTTTTCGTTGTTGAGCGTGACAACCGGGTTGCCGACCTCCTGTCGACCATCCCGGCCTAGCGATTTTGCACTCCCGGCCGGCCATATTTCCGCGGAGCCGTCGCAGCCGATGCGGTGCGACTCGGACAGCAGATCGTCGAGGTGGCAGCCGCCGGCCGGCGGCACCACACGGTCCGCCCCCAGCAGGAAGACGAAGCGGCGGAAGGCGGCATCATCGTCGGCCAGCGCCTGCGTCTCGAACCGCTCGAATGTGAACTGGTCGTGTCCCTTGTGGTAGAGGCGCGTTTCGCGCAGGTTGGTGACCAGGTACCAGTCGCACACGAGGTTGACGGCGTAGCGCAGCGCCTGATCGACGGCGGACAGTTTGCGCCCGGCGAAGGGGCGGTCCAGCGGGTCACGTGGCCCCTTGCCTTCCACGGCGGCCAGGCATTCGGGCTTCTCGCCCGTGGTCGCGAACCGTCCCAGCGCGGCGTCGGCGAACTTGCCGTCCACCTCGATGGTCTTCTCGCGCTGGAGGGTGTAGCGGTCGGAGCCGCCGGCTGGCCCAGTGTAGCCCAGCACGTCGCCGAACACGTCGCGGATGAAGTCGGCCAGCAACTCGGTTTCCTTCATCTCCTCGGCGGCCTTCGACCCGAGCAGCTTGGCCCAATGGCCCAGCCTCGGGCGGGAGGCGAGTGCGGGCGGTGGGACGGCGAAGGTCTTCAGGCGCGGGCGCAGGGCTTCGGGGCGGAAGAGGGGTTTGGCTGGCGTGGGCATGGAACAGCCTTGATAGTCGAGGGAGACACTGCGCCGCCCTGCTGCCCGGACCGGGGCGGTTCCTCATGTTCCGGGCCTGGCGACATCGGGAGTCGCGCCCGCATGGCTGGAGGATAGCAGCGCGTCCGCGGGGTTGCCAGTCTGGGATAAAGGGGCCATCGTAGAATAAGCGCTCGGAAATGCGCCACCCGCCCCACCTGTACAACAAGTAATGCGGACATTCACGGGACGCAGGTCCAGTCCTCGGCCCGTCTGTATCCTCGGCCCCAAGGCAGGCGTCCCTCCCGGCCGAGTGCTGTCCGTCCCTGGCCGGGGCTGTCCGTTGATGTCCGTCAATGGCCGCCTTCGCCTGGTCTCGGGGCTTCCGGTACCGCGTGCCATTCGACTCACCTGGCAGGCTCCGAGTGCCTGCGCGCCGCCTCAGTGTGTGCGCGCGCAGGCGCAGTGCAATCCATTTAAGGAGCGCGTGCCTGCCCCCCCACACCCTTGGGCAACTTGGCACCCACTCACGCTGCCGTTCCGTCGGGCCAGGCGAGCGGGTGTAGCAGAATCGAACACAAGTGACTTGCCCACAAATGCGTGAGCAAGTGAGCAAGTCACTTTGTCGGAGGCGCAAGTCCTTATGGCATGGGGTGTTATCACGCAGGGGTGACTTGCCCACCACTGGGCCAGTGAGCAAGTCACTTGCCCCTGCCGTCCTGCCCGGTCGGGCCACACGGGAGATTATCACCTGCCGCTCGCATACCCGCGTGCAGAACGGGTGACGTGGCCCGCCTTCTGAAATGAATCTGTTGTCGTTGATGCGTTAGGTGGCCATCGGCCGTTTCATGACGTGAAGGATGCGGCCGAATGCCTCGCCAATCAGGTTTTCCGGGGAGCCACCTGGGGGGACCACCCACATAGGTGCCCACCAGGCGCCCCGCCTTGGGAGTCGGGAGGCTTCGACGGGCAGACCGGACGACCGGGGTTGAGGGGGGACGCAATTCGGAGGGCAAGAGCGATTGTCTCGTCGGGGCCCGGCTCCCTTGTCCGTACAATGGCTCGGAGGGATCGCCATGCCACGGACTGATCGCCTTGAACTCCGTCTCACGGATGCCGAGAAAGCCGTATGGGACGCGGCCGCCGTGCAGGCCGGCGTGCCGCTCAGCGAGTACGAACGGGCCTGGGTCAACGAAGGCATCGCCTGCCTCGCCGATCGCCCTGCCGTGCCCACGGCCAGGATCGCCGCCCCCACCGAGCGGCTTGCCGTGGCCCTCGCCACCCCGACTGAGCGGCCACCCGTTGGCACAACCGCGCCGCAGCCGTCCGTCGTTTCAGCCCATCCGATGGCTGCCCTTTTCCCGATCTGGCGCAATGGGCTCTGCCCTGACTGCACGCGCCGGGGAAGCCCCTGGAACGGCCTCGCCATCCGACTCGCGGACTCATTCCAAGAGCCGCACTCCTCGCAGACACTCCGCGGTCGCTTTCGATCCCGATTTGACAGCTCATGGGGAGCTGGGCATCGGCCCGACGTTCTGGCAGAATGTGGCGAAGCGCGACTCACGGGGGAAGGCATTGGCAATGGTCAGGTCAGGGTGAGTTGGTGGAGAGCCAGCGATGACGCCGACGAGTGACAAGCCAGCGCCGCCTACCCCGATTCGCTGGGCCAACGTCTACTTCTGGCAGTTGTCCGGAGTGCTGGTCGGCGGATTATTGCCGCTTGCGGCTCTCGCAGTAGCCTTTGTGTGCTTGACACGAGGTGAAGGGGGATGGCTCTTCTGCTTCGCTCCCCTACCGGTCTTCGCGGGGGCCGTCCTCGGCTTCGGCGTCGGGACGATCATCGGACTCGCGGACAAGGACCCGACGTTCGGCTCAAAACACAATCGGCCGAAATGAAGCCCTCGCTCCTACTGGTACACCTGCCATCGGGAGGGTCAGCGATGTCCGGACAAAGGTTGTTCAGGGGTTGTGCCGGGCTGCTCGTCGTGGTTGGCATCGCGGCGCTGCCTGGCGTAATTCGGAAGGTCAACCCGCCTGCCGTAAGTCGTGAGCGGTACGGGCTGCTCACTCAGTCAGTCCGAAGCATGGTGCGCAGCGCAAACGTCAGCAGGAGGAGATTACGCCCTAACAGCCAGAGTCGGCCCGGCGGCGGCGTGAACCTGGTGGGCCAGGCGACGCAGCCGCAATCGGATTCGATGCGGTGAAGGAGGGTGAAGGCGATGAACAGCAGAAGCAGAAGCGCAATGAGCACGGCCGCCTCGCGGACCGCCTGGCCGGAGATCAGGCACAGGCCGCACACTGCCTCGAGCCAGGGAAGCAGGGCCCCTACCACGAGCGCCGCCGACGGGCCCAGACCCACCTGGACCGCCAGGTAGTCCCGAAACTCCTGCAGGTCGGTGATCTTGCTTACGCCGGTAGTGAGGAAGAACGCGCCCAGCGCGAAGCGGCAGGCCAGGCCGACAAGGCGCCAGATCCGGCTCAGGAGGCGGGAGCTATTGGCCGGCGTGCACGGCCGGCAGGTCGCGATTGGCCCACTCATTCCAGCCCCCGGGATAGATTTTCGTCTCGGCGATCCCCCGCTGCCGCAGGCGGAGCGCGGCCCACAGGCTCTTGCCGCAGTCGACCGACTTGCAGTAGACGACGACGGCCTTTGCTTGCTGCAAGCGCGGCCACTGCGACAGCAGCCGCTCCTCGAATTCCTCCTCCGGCAGGCTAATCGCGCCAGCGATGTGACCGACTTCGTAGTCAAACCCCGAGCGCACGTCCACGAAGAGCGTCGAGGGCTCGTGCCATAATGTCTCCGCTTCCTCGAGGTGGAGCAGAGGGATGTCGGCCACCGCCCAGGGTTCGCCGGACGCGGGAGATGGAGGGCGCTGTGCGCGGACAGTAACCAGGCGGAGTAGCCCGATAGCGCCAGAGATAGCGCAAGATGCGCCCAAAGTTGGAGAGTTTCATGGAGGGTCGGATCGTTTAGCCGCCGCTTGCGGCTTCGCCTGTCGTGCGAAGCCGCAAGCGGCTAAAACGCCAGGTACGGCTTCACCGCCTCGCGGTCGATCTCGGCGCTGGCGCCGCTCATGACGATGGCGCCCTTCTCCATCACATAATAGCGATCCGCCAGCCTCAGTGCGAAATCGAGGTACTGCTCGACCAGGAGGATCGCGACGCGCCCCTCCTTCTTGAGGGCGTCCAGCACGCGGCCGATGAGCAGAATAATCGACGGCTGAATCCCCTCGGTCGGTTCGTCGAGGATCAGCAGTTTGGGCTCGGCGACCAGGGCGCGGGCGATGGCGAGCTGCTGCTGCTGCCCGCCGCTGAGCACGCCCCCCTTGCGGCCCAGCATCTCCTTCAGCATCGGGAAATACTCAAAGACGCGGTCCGGCACCGCGCGCGGCTTGTTGGGATTGGCCAGCAGGCCGACTTGCAGGTTCTCCAGCACCGTGAGCTGGGGGAAGATTTCGCGCCCTGGGGGACGTAGCCGATGCCGGCGCGGGCACGGACATCGGGGCTGGTTTTGGTCAGGTCGCGGCCGAGGAAGGAGACCTGGCCGCGCGCAGGCGCAACAGGCCCATGACGCTCTTGAGCAGCGTGGTCTTGCCGACGCCGTTGCGCCCCATCAGGCAGACCAGCTCCCCCGGGCGCGACCTCGAGGCTCACGTCGCGGAGGATCAGCGTCTCACCGTACGCCACCGACAAGTTGCTTACTTGGAGCATGCTCTTCCCGGTTCTCGCCGAGGTAAACTTCGATGACGCGCGGGTCGCGCTGCACCTCGGCCACGCGCCCCTCGCACAGCGTCTTCCCCTCGTGCAGCACCGTGACGCGCGAGGCAATCTGGCGGACGAACGTCATGTCGTGGTCGATGACCAAGAGCGTGTGCTTCTTGGCCAGGGCCATCAGCAGCTCGCCGGTGCGTTCCGATTCGCGCGGCGTCATGCCGGCCACGGGTTCATCGACGAGCAGCAGCTCGGGCTCCTGGGCCATGAGCATGCCCAGCTCGAGCCACTGCTTTTCACCGTGAGCCAGCGTGCCGGCGGCGCGGTACGCCTTGGGACCCAGGCCGACGGTTTGCAGGATTTCCTCGGTGCGGATGTGGCCGTCCTGCCGGAACGGGGCGGCCAGCGTGGCCAGCACGCCGCGCGGATACTTCAGCGACAGCCGCAGGTTTTCCAGCACCGACAGGCTCTTGAAGACGTTCGGTGTCTGGAATTTCCGGCCGATACCCAGCCGGGCGATGCGCTGCTCCGGCTGACCGGTAATGTCCATACGCGGCTGCTCGTTGGGCTGGAACCAGACCTTGCCGGAGCGTGGCCGCGTCTTGCCGGTGACGACGTCGAGCAGCGTCGTCTTGCCGGCTCCGTTGGGCCCGATGACCACGCGCAGCTCGTTACGCTGCAAGGAAAAATTCAGATCGGTAATGGCCTTGAAACCGCCGAAGGCGACGGTGATCTCCTCGACCTTGAGGATCTCTTCGGGAACGGTCTTGGATTGGAAGCCCATGATTAGACCCCCTTTTCGGGAATGGCCGGTGCGAGCCGGCGGGCGAACAGTGCCAGTTTTCGCAGCCCGCCGACAATGCCGTCGGGCAGGAAGAGGACGACGATCACAAAGAGCAGGCCCAGGACGATGGGCCAGTATTCCGCCCCCTTGAAGGGGCCGACATTCATCTCGCTGAGGCGATCCTTGCCCAGGCTGACGAGGACGGCGCCGAGGACGGCGCCGAACAAGGTGCCGCGCCCGCCGACGGCCACCAGGATCACGAAGTAGATCGAGAAGGTCACATCCAGGTAGCCCGGCCCGGCCAGTCCATTGGCCGCCGTGTACAGGGCGCCGGCCAGTCCCGCCAAGGCGCCGGCAAAGGCGAAGATGAAGATTTTGTAAGCCGCCGGCGTGTAGCCCAGCGCCAGCACCCGGTTCTCGCTGTCGCGGATCGCCGTCAGCACCCGGCCCACCTTGGAATGCACCAGCAGCCAGCAGGCCAACGTGGCGATCAGCAGGGTGCCGGCCGACAGGTAATACATGGCCGTGGCGTGGCCGCTGTCGTTGAACGTCCAGCCGAACAGTTGCAAATCGGCCAGGTTCTTGATGCCGACGAAGCCGCCGGTCAACGGCTGCTGATTCAGCACCAGGGTGTAGACCGCCAGCAGCAACGCCTGTGTGATGAGGGCGAAATAAACCCCGCGGATGCGCAGGCGGAAGGTGACCAGCCCGAACAGCGTTGCGACCACGACGGGGACGATCACGGCCGCCGTCAGGGCTAACCAGGTGTGAGCCAGCGGGGCGATGTACTTGAGAGCCCAGGGTGGCTGATAGTCCGGATGAGTGACCGGCAGGTTGGTGTAGTTCATGAAGCCCGGCGCCACGGTGCCTGGCTCGGCGTGGGCCACCGCGGCCACCTGCTGCATCTCCAGGCAGTAGGCCACACAGTAGGCCCCCAGCCCGAAGAAAAGACCCTGGCCCAGCGTCAGCATGCCGGTGTAGCCCCAGATCAGGTCGATCCCCAGGGCCAGGATGGCCAGGGCCAGGTACTTGGCGAACTGGGCCATGCGGTAATCGCTGTCGCCCATGAGCAGCGGCGGCAGCAGCAGGCCAACGAAAAGGAGGAGCCAGGGCAGAATCGTGGCCAGCAGCGAGCGCGGCGCGGGCGGGGCCCCGGCGGACAGCGGCGGCAGCACCGGCGGGGCGCCCGCGGACGGCACCAGCGTCGTCGGCTCAGTCATAAGCCCGCTCCCTGGGCGCGAACAGGCCCGACGGGCGGAACTGGATGAAGACGATGACCAGCAACAGCACCACCACTCGCGCGATCGGCTCGTTGTTCAGGATCTTGGTGACCACACTGTTGCCGGTGCCGATCAGGGTACCACCGGCGACGGTCCCGGCCAACTGACCCACGCCGCCCAGGATCACCACCATGAAGGCATCGACCACGTAGCTGGTGCCCATGTCGGCCTTGATGGAGTACATGTGTCCCATGATGCACCCGGCCACCCCCGCCAGGCCGGTGCCCAGGGCGAAGGTCAGGGCGTCCACCCGGCGTGTCGAGATGCCGATGGCCGAGGCCATCGCCCGGTTCTGCGTCACCGCTCGCACCTTGAGGCCCAGGCTGGTCTTGAAGAAGCCCAGGTAGAGCGCGACCAGGCAGACGCCGGTGAAGACCACCACAAACACGCGGTAGGTCCCGAAGGTGAGCCTGCCCACTTCCCAGCTGCCGTTGAGGAAGGTCGGGGGGCTGAGCAGCTTGGCCTCCTGGCCCAGCGCCAGGCTCATGACCTTCTGCAAGATGATGCCGACGCCCCAGGTCGCCAGCAGGGTGTCGAGCGGCCGGCCGTAGAGAAAGCGAATCAGGCAGGCTTCCATCAGGTAGCCGACCAGGCCCACGGCCACGAATGACGCCGGGATCGACCAGAACAGGCCCAGCCCGGCGTAACGGTTCAGAATGAAGGCCGTATAGGCCCCGAGCATCAGCATCTCACCGTGGGCCATGTTGATGACGCGCATCACGCCGAAGGTGATGGCCAACCCCAGGGCCGTCAGGATCAGGATCGAGCTGAAGCTGAGACCGTTGAACAGTGCCTCCGTCAGGTCCGTCGGGTTCATCGAGCACTCCCCCAGAGCCGCTTGCGGCTTCGCGTGCTGGACTTGCGAAGCCGCAAGCGGCCGGGACCTTTACGCCTTGATATCGCCCCCCTTGGTCCAGTCGCACTTCTTGTCCGGGAAGGCGATCGGCGGGTAGGGATCGGGCTCGATCAGTCCGGTTTCATGGACGATCTTGAACTGCCCGTCTTCGAGGATTTCGCCCATGCGGAACGGCTTGAAGGTGTGCTGGTTCTTTTCGCTGACCTTGACCTTGCCGCCGGGGGCCTCGAACTCGATGCCGCGGACCGCGTCGCGCACCTTGTCCACGTCGGTCGATTGGGCCTTCTTGACGGCCTCGGCCCAGAAGTAGACGCCCATGTAGGCCGCCTCGATCGGGTCGTCGGTGACGCGCTTGTCGTCCTTGGTCCACTTCTTGAAGCGGGCCACGAAGTCGGCATTCCGCTTGCCGGGCACGCTCTCGAAGTAGTTCCAGGCGGCGAGGTGGCCGGCCAGCACCTTCATGGCGCCCTCGACGCCGAGCAGGCCGCGCAGCTCGTCCTCGGCGACGCTGACGGCGCAGATGGGGGCGTCCTTGGCCGTGAAGTTGTTCGTCGCCATCTCGCGGTAAAACGGCAGGTTGCTGTCGCCGTTGATCGTGCTGAAGATGCAGTCCGGCTTCTTGTCCTTGATGTCGTCAACGACGTTCTTGAAGTCCTTCTGATCCATCGGCACGTACTTCTCGGCCACCGGATCGACCTTGTACTTGCTCTTGAGCAGGGCGATGATCACCTGGTTGGCGGTGCGCGGGAAGATGTAGTCGGAGCCGAGCAGGTAGAACTTCTTGCGGCCCATCTTTTCCCAGAGGTACTCGACGGCCGGGATGATCTGCTGGTTCGGAGCCGCCCCCGTGTAGACCACGTTCTTGGAGCACTCGTTCCCCTCGTACTGGACCGGGTAGAAAAGCAAGCCGTTGTTCTTCTCGAAGACCGGCAGCACCGACTTGCGGCTGGACGAGGTCCAGCAGCCGAACACGCAGGCGACCTTATCGCTTTGCAGCAGCTTCTTGGCCTTGTCGGGGAAGCCGGTGTCCATCTTGGACTCGGGGTCCTCGACGATGGGCTCGATCTTCTTGCCGAGCAGGCCGCCGCCGGCCTCGTTGATCTCCGAGATGGCCATCAGCTCGACGTCGTGCAGCGAGCGTTCACTGATTTCCATCACTCCGCTGAGGGAGTGAAGGATACCGACCTTGATGGTGCTCCCGCCGGTGCTGCTGCCGGTGCAGCCGGAGAGAATGAAGGGGGACAGAGCCGCCGACGCCCCCAGCAACAGGCCGGTCTTGCCGGTTGTTGCGAGCATCTCCCGCCGGTTCAGTTTCCTGGTGCCGGCCTTTTCACCCGTGTTACTCAAAGCAGGTTCCTCCATTGGCGCAGTGCGCACGATGTACGAGGAGAGGTTAGAAACTCAGAAGTCGGTAGCGTGGGAAAGCAAGTGCAATGCCACGATCCATGCCGGTGTCCTGCCCCGCCCGACCAGCCCTCTCCGGTTGCCGAGACGGTGCGGCGTAAGAACTTGCAGTCACGGCGATTAGGCGAAAAAACTACACGAAACCTTCACACGGCAGCCGCCTTCGACACGAAGAAGGACTGCTTACACTGTAGGCGACGAATGCTAATGATCGCGGCAGTCGTACGGCACCTGGGGCAGCGAGCTGAACCTTTGCGCAATGGCCTGCCTCCTCGTATTCCCGCGAGCATTTCCTCCCTGGCGAATCGTTTCATTTTTTGGGTCGGTGGGTGTGTCCGTCTCCGGTGTAACGAATCAAACGCGACGACGCAACTGCATTGATTCTAAGGACATCGGGAACGCCGCATCGTTGCACGTCAAATGCAACGATGGGTTCGCTGCCTCCCATCTGCCTGGCGGGCCGTTTTAATGCCGTCCCGCGCCGCCAGCGGTCAGGCCATCCACCACCTGCTCCGATCGTGCCGTCCATCCCACAATTCCCCCCTGGGCCGTCATCATCGCCAGGGCCGCCGCCTTGAACTCCGGGAAGTAGCTGCCCGTCGCGTCCTCGACCAGCAGACATTCGTAGCCGCGGTCGTTGGCCTCGCGCATGGTGGTCTGTACGCACACCTCGGTCGTCACGCCGGTGACCATCAGGTGGGTGATGCCCAGGCGGGCCAACTCCTCATGCAGCTTCGTTGCATAAAAGGCGCCCTTGCCCGGCTTGGCGATCACCAACTCTCCGGGGACAGGGCGGAGGGATGGGACGAAATCGTTACCCGGCTCGCCGTCGACCAGGATGCGCCCATCGGGCCGGGGTCGCCGATGGTTAGCGAGCCGCGGCCCCGCCGGCGCTTGGCGGCGGGGCAATCCGACAGGTCGGGGCGATGGCATTCCTTGGTGTGGATCACCGTCAGACCGCGCTGGCGGAAGGCAGTCAGCAGGCGTTCGACGACGGGGACCACCGGGGCCAGCCGGCTGACATCGTTGCCCAGCACGGCACCGAACCCGCCCGGCTCCAGGAAGTCGCGCTGCATGTCGATGATGACGAGCGCGGTCCGGACCGGGTCGAAGGTGTAGTCATACGGCTGGGCCGCGATGGTCGGCATCAGTGCGCCTCCGCGTGATGACCGTGGCCCGCCATGTGATGGCCGATCACGTGCCGGTCGGCTTCCTTGCTGCCGCACTCGTACACGATCTTCCCGTCGGAGATGACCAGGATGCGGTCGGCCAGCTCCAGGATTTCGTCGAGGTCTTCGGACACGAGCAGCACGGCGGCGCCGCGGTTGCGCGCCTGCATGATCCGCGAGCGGATTTCGGCGGTCGACTTGAAGTCGAGGCCGAAGCACGGGTTGGCGGCCACCAGCACCTGCACGTCGCCGTCCAGTTCGCGCGCCAGCACCGCCCGCTGGACGTTGCCGCCGGACAGGTTGTCGATCTTGGCGCTGGGGGAGGCGGGGCGGACGCCGAAGTGCTCGATCAATTGCTGGGCCCGGCTATGGACCGCCCGGCGGCTGAGGAACCACCTGGCCAGAGTCAACGGCGGACGGTCGAAGGTGCGGAAGGCCAGGTTCTCGCCGGTCGTCATCGTGCCGACGCAGGCGTTGTGCAGCGGCATCTCCGGCAGGACGTGGAAGCGATGGCGGCGAATTTCCTCCCGCGTGGCTGTGTAGTCCTCGCCATGGACGTGGAGCCGGCCGCCGTCGCTGGCCCGCTGCCCGGCCAGTACCTGCACCAGCTCGCGCTGCCCGTTCCCCGACACGCCGGCAATGCCGACGATTTCATGGGGCCGCACGCTCAGCGACAGGCCGGCCAGGGCAGGCACGCCAGTGTCGTCGGTGGCGTCCAGGCGGTCGATCACCAACCGCGGCTCGCCGGGCCGGTCGGCGGCCATTTCTTGTCGGGCCGCCTGCTCCGGCAGGGTGGCGGTCCCCATCATCATCGTGGCCAGGGCCTTGGGGTCCAGATCGCTGACGCTCCCTTCGCCGGTCAACTTGCCGTGGCGCAGCACCGTCACCTCGTCGCAGAAGCCCATCACTTCGCGGAACTTGTGCGTAATCATCAGCACGCTGACCCGCCCTTCGCTGCACATGCCGCGGACCACCGCCAGGATTTCGTCGGCCTCCTGCGGCGTCAGCACCGAGGTCGGCTCATCGAGGATCAGCACCTTGCGGCGCAGATAAAGCTGCTTGAGGATTTCAACCTTCTGCTTCTCGCCGGCCGCCAGGTTGCGGACCAGGGCCGTCGGCTCCACCTGGAACGGCATGCCGTCCATGAAAGCGCGGAGCTGCTCGGTCTCGGCCCGCCAGCGGATGATGCCCGGCACATGCTCGCGGGCCATGACCAGGTTCTCAACCACGGTCATGTTCTCGACCAGCGTGAAGTGCTGGTAGACCATGCCGAGGCCGAGGGCGTGGGCCTGCCGGGGATTCTTCAGCTCGAC
This sequence comes from uncultured Planctomycetota bacterium, assembly GCA_963827935.1. Classification (GTDB taxonomy): domain Bacteria; phylum Planctomycetota; class Planctomycetia; order Gemmatales; family Gemmataceae; genus DATFNV01. The sequence continues at coordinate 1,149,494 of CAWHCN010000017.1, forward strand.
GGCGTGCGCGCCGACTTTGACCGAGCCGGAATCGGCCTGGTAGGTCCCCATGACGCACTTGACCAGCGTGCTCTTGCCGGCACCGTTCTCGCCGAGCAGGGCGCGGAAGGTGCCCGGCTTCAGGGTGAGCGACACGTCGGAGAGCGCCTGGAGGGATCCGAAGCGTTTGGACAGCCGGGTCGCCTCGACGGTAGGCGGGGCGTGCGAAGCCGCGAGCGGCGTTCCGTTCGTCTCGATGCCGGACAGGGGCGGGCTCATGGCAGGGCCTCCAGAAGGGCGCGGGACGGAGCGATGGCACCGAAAACGCCGCCCTGCATGGTGACCATCTTCAGGGCGGCCAGGTGGTTGCCGCGATCGGTGGCGCCGCAGCAATCTTCCAGGAGCAGGCACTCGAAGCCACGGTCGTTGGCCTCGCGCATCGTGGTATGGACGCAGACATCCGTGGTGATGCCGGTCAGGATCAGGTTCTCGATGCCGGAGCGGCGCAGGAGCAGATCGAGATCGGTGGCATAGAAGGAACCCTTGCCGGGCTTGTCGATGATCGGCTCGCCGGCCAACGGGGCCAGTTCGGGAATGATGTCCCAGCCTGGCTCGCCGCGGACCAGGATGCGGCCGCAGGGTCCGGCATCGCCGATGCCTGCGCCGATCTTCTGCGAGCGCCAGCGCTTGTTCGCCGGCAGGTCGGCCAGGTCGGGCCGATGCCCTTCGCGGGTGTGCAGGATGTGGAACCCCTTGCCGCGCAGGCAGGTCAGCACCCGGCGGATCGGCTCGATGGGGGCGCGGGTGAGCGAGAGGTCGTAGCCCATCGTATCGACGTACCCACCCTTGCCGCAAAAGTCCGTCTGCATGTCGATGACGATGAGCGCGGTGTTGGCGGGGCGCAGGTCGCCGTTGTAGGGCCAGGGGTAGGGGTTGGCGGGGATGAACATTCGTTACTCCCTGGTAAGCCGGGAGCGTGAGCGACCGGAGTTCTCACCCACAGAACTCCGGTCGCTCACGCTCCCGGCTCGCCCTCAGCGTGCCCGACTCAACTCCAGCGGCGCTCCGAACATCGCCCGGGCCCGCGACGAGGTCAGAATCATGATGACCAGCGTCAGCACATAGGGCGCCGTGTTCCAGAGGTACGAGGTCTCCTTCGAGGCCAGGTTCTGCACCTGCAGCGCCTGGCCGATCGAGCTGACGCCGCCGAACAGCAGGGCCGCTCCCAGGCAGCGCACCGGGTCCCAGCGGGCGAAGATGACCAGGGCGACCGCCACCAGTCCCTGGCCGGACGAAATGCTCTCCTTCCAGATGCCCGGGTAGGAAAGCGACAGGAAGCTGCCGGCGATGCCGGCCAGGATGCCGCCGATCGTGGTCGCCGTGAGGCGAATCCGCGCCGACCGAGTAACCCATCGCGGCGGCGGCGTCCTCGCTCTCGCCGGCCAGCCGCAGGATCAGCCCCCAGCGTGTGTTGCGCATCATCCACGCCAGCAGCGGAACCAGGGCCAGTCCCACAAGAAACAGGGCATTGATATTCAGGGCACGCCGCAGCGGCTCGCTGGACGACCAGAAGCCGAAGTCGATGTCCGGCAGCTTCGTCACGGGGACCTTGTTGAGGGGGGTGCCCAGGTAGGCGGCCAGGCCATAGCCCAGGATCATCAGGCCGATGCCGACGGCCACGGAGTTGACGCGCGGGAAGTTGCAGATGACGGCGTGCAGGGCGCCCATGAGCGAGCCGACGGCGCCGGCGGCCAGGACGCCGATCCACGGTGCCAGCCCCGGCGGGCAACCCCACTTCTCGGCGGCCAGGTAGCTGACGCCGAAGCCGCTCATCGCTCCCATCAGCAAGGTCCCCTCCAGGCCCAGGTTGACGCGCCCGGATTTTTCCGTCACGCACTCGCCGAGGCTGACGAAGAGGAACGGGGTGCCCACCTTGATGGCACCCGCAAAGACGGCCAGCGGCACGCCCCAGAGGCCAACGTCGGTGCTCGGATCGCTGCTCATCGCTCGAATCCTCGGGGTGTCAAGTCGCGGGCACGGGGCTGGGGGCGGCAGGCGCGGGTGCCTTGGCCGGAGGGGACACGCTCGTCTCCTCGCGCGGCTGGAACACGCGGAAGCGGCCGTAGAGGGTTTCGGAAAGCAGAATCAGCACAAAGACGAATCCGGACAGCACGTCCACCGAGAAGGCTGGCAACCTCAGGCGCGTCTGCAAGGTGATCGAGGCGGCCTTGAGGCCGCCAAACAGAAGGGCGACCGGCGGCACGGCCAGCGGCTGCTGCCTGGCGATGAAGGCCACCAAAATGCCGGTATAGCCATACCGGGCCGCATAGAGGCTGTCGTGGGCCTGCTTGTAAGAGGCGCCAACCTCGACCGCACCGGCCAGACCGGCCGCAGCCCCGCCCAGCAGGCAGGTGAGCATGATGAGTCGCCCGACCGGCAGCCCCGCCGCCTGGGCCGCCCGGACATTGCCGCCCGCCATCCGGGCGGCGAAGCCGAAGGTCGTGCGGTCCATCAGCACATAAGCCAGTACGCAGGCGATGAGGCCGAACCCCAGGCCCCAGTGAACGTCCAGCCCGAACATGTTGCCCAGCGCGGCGTGGGCGGCGATCGGGGCCGTCGCGATCTTGTTCGTGCTTTGCGGGTCGCGCAAGGGTCCTTCCACCAGGTAATTGAAGACCATCAGGACGATGTATGTGAGCAACAAGCTGGAGATGGTGGCATTGACGCCGCGCCAGTAGCGGAGGCCCCCGGCCACGCCGATGACGACAGCACCGGCACCCATGCCGGCCAGCATCATGCCGATCTGAGGCACCGGCGCCGGCAGGCTGGACAGGTGCAATCCAGCCACGGCTGCCGCCAGACCGCCCGCGATGAGCGACCCTTCGCCGCCGATAATCACCAGCCCCAGCCGCGCCGGCAGCACCACGCAGAGCGCCGTCAGCATCAGCGGGGCGGCTTGGCGCAGCGCGTTCATCAACGATGTCTTGGTGCCGAAGCTGCCCACGTACAAGGCCTTGCACAACTCGCCCGGCGAGACGATGATTCCCTTGTCGATGTACCCATACACCAGGATGAACAGGCAAAACAGCCCCAGCGAGGCGACGAGCGCCCCCAGGGTGATCGTCAGAATTTCCAGCGGACGGCGCCAGTTCATCCGTAACCCTCCACACCGTTTAGCCGCGAGCGTCCCGCGAGTGCTCTGCCCAAACGCTCGCGGGACGCTCGCGGCTAAACGAGTCGATCTGCTACTTCGCCGCCACGACGCCTTCGACCAGGTAATTCATGTCCTCGAGCACCGGGTCGTTCTGGGCGAGCTTGACATCCTTGGCGATGACCTCCTTCCCCTCGTTGTCGTTGAGCGGGCCCTTGAAGATCACGAAGGTCCCCTCCATGAGCTTCTTCTTGGCCGCATCGGCCGCCTTCTTGGCATCGTCGGTGACAGGTTTGCCGTAGGGCGATGTCTTGACGATGCCGTCCTTGAGGCCGCCGCGGATGTAGTTGTTGATCTTTTCCTTCGCCTTGATCTTGTGGACGTAATCGGTGTAGACCTTCTCCCAGTTCCATTCGGCACCAGTCAGGTAGCCGTTGGGTGCCAGCGCGGCCTGGCTGGCGTGGTAGCCGCAGGTGTACTTGCCGGCCTTCTCCGCCGTCTCGATGACCACGCGCGGGCCATCCACGTGGCAGGTGAAGACATCGGCCCCCTTGCCCAGGAGCAGGTTGGTGGACTCCGCTTCTTTGGTCGGCTCCGACCAGTTGCCGGTGAACGTTACGTAGACCTGAGCCTTGGGATTGACGCTGCGAGCGCCGAGCAGGAAGGCGTTGATGTTGCGGCGGACCTGCGGGATCGGCTTGGCGGCAACGAAGCCGAGCTTGTCTGACTTGGTCATTTTGCCGGCGACGATGCCGGAGAGATACTGGCACTCGTCGATGTAGCCGAAGTAGGTGTAGACGTTGTCCGGCGTCTCGCCCTTCTTCCAGGGGCCGCCGCAGTGCATGAACATGATGTTGGGGTACTGCTTGGCCAGCTCAAGGACATACTTGTAGTAGCCGAACGACGAGGCGAAGATGACCTTGGCACCCTCGACATCGATCATGTTCTTCACGGTCTGGGGGAACGTGTCGTCTTCCTGAATCTTCTCGGCCTCGACGACCTTGACGCCGGGAATGGTCTTGACGGCGGCCGCCCCCTGGGCGTGCGCCTGGCTGTAACCGTAGTCGTCCTTGGAATCGACGTAGACGAAGCCGACAACGAGGTCGTCCGGCGACCCCTTGCCGCTGTCGCCGCCGGAACAGCCGGGGAGCGCCGCCAGAACGGACACCAAGCTCACGCCGGCGAGCACAGCCAGCCAGCGGGGGGATGGAACACGAGTCGTCATGAAAAGTCCTTGCTCAGGTGTTGCGGGTCGCGGACGGAGAGTTACGCTGTTCCAGAAAGGCCACCCAGCCGCCAAAATCGCTGATGTCCCGGGCGCGGCTGGCGGCGTGGGACTCGCACAGGAAGCCCTTGACAGCCTCGCCGTCCGCCAGCTCGATGGTGCCGATAGCCAGGGGCGGAGCCACCGAGGCGACGAGGGCACCGAAGCCGGCGGTGGGCAGGTCGAAAACCTCCACCTGGATTGAAGTCGCCCGTCCCTCGTCGCGCAGCAGCCCGGGGCGGGGCGGAACCAGGTCCAGAAGGCCAACAAAGCGATACCGCGCGGCGGTCCGACAGGTCCGGACGAACTTGGCCCCCGTTTTCAGCAGGTCGGGGTGTAGCGGCTGGCCACGCAGGTGCGCCCCGGCCACCGCCACGCGGACCTGGCCCGCCGCCGGCGGTGGCACTGGAGCCCGGGGGGGCGGTACGGGGCGCGACGGCAGGCGATACCCAGTGGCGCCCAGCGGCAGATTCGTGTGCCGCTGCCAGGCCTGCGCCAGCCGGCACAGCTTCCGATCGCTGCCGGGTAGACCGAGCAGCGTGATCCCGGCCGGCAGCCCCAGCGGCGTGAAACCGGCCGGCACGGCGACGGCCGCCAGCCCCAGCAGGTTGGCGAAGTTGGTGTAGGTCCCCAGCCGCCGGCTCCAGCCGACCGAATCGGCCTGTACCTCCCGCAGCGTCGGGACGGTCGGCATGGTCGGTACCACGAGCACGTCGTCGCTCACCTGAAAGGCGCGCAGGCACAGCTCGCGGAGCGTCGCCAGCTGGTCGCGGGCCCGGAACAGGTCCACGGCGCTGATGGCGGCGCCCCCTTCGATGATGCGCCGCGTCACCGGATGGACCTCGGCCGGATGCTGGGCGATAAACTGGCCCACCGCCGCCAGGCGTTCGGCCAACCAGGGGCCGTCGTACAGCAGAGCACCGACCTGCTGGAAGAGACGAAGATCGAACCCGATCCGCCGCCCGCCCATCACTTCGAGCTGTTCGACGGCGCGACCGAACAACGCTTCCTGCTGGCTATCGCCGAAAAACTCGAGGTCCTCGTCGCGCGGCACGGCGAAGGAGAACCCCGCGGGGGCAGGTTCAAGAGCGCTCGGCGTCGGAAGATCGGCCGCCGTGGTGCCTACGGCCCAGGCGTCGGCGGACGTCAAGGCGAATACTGAGACGCAGTCGAGGGAGCGGCAGGCCGGCACGACCCCCAGGGTACTCAGCAGGCCGGGCGTCGGCTTCAGGCCGACGATGTTATTGCATCCGGCCGGCACACGGCCCGAGCCCGCCGTATCGGTCCCAAGGGCAAAGCTGACCAGTCCGGCGGCCACGGCCACCGCCGAACCCGAACTCGATCCGCCGGAGATATAGTCCGGCTTGATGGCATTGCGGCAGGCGCCATAGGGGCTACGATCGCCCGCCAGGCCGGTACTGAACTGGTCGAGGTTCGTTTTGCCGACCAGGATGGCCCCGGCCCGCTGGAGGCAGGTCACCACCGGGGCGGACTGACTGGCGACATAGCTAAAGGCGGGGCAGCCGGCCGTCGTCGGACAGCCAGCTACATCGATGTTGTCCTTGACGGCGAACGGGACGCCATAGAGAGGAAGCGCTTCTCCGCCTACACGTCGTTGTCCCACCCGACCGGCCTCCGCGAGGACCATATCGGGTGGGAGCCGATCAATCCAAACGGCCGAATCGCCGTGGGCCGCGATCCGGTCCAGCGCCGTCGCCAGCACGGTGCGCGGAGTGGCCTCGCCCGTGCGGTAGAGTCGATGGAGCGTCGTCAGGTCCAGGCTAACCAGGGCCGCGTCCTCGGGCATCAATGGAACTCGCGCACAAGGAGAGGAGGAGAGCACTGCTTCGTTGTTCGCGATCGACGCGGACCCGACCGGCAACGGGCGGAGCCCGTACCGGACGAAGGCGCATGCGCGTCACAGTCACATCCGCGATTCACTCAACCTTTGCAATTCTTACGCCAAAGACGACGTGGAATCACAAGTCGATTGAGAGGAAGCCGTTACGGCGATGGACTTGGGGCGAGTATCGGCGACGCGTCGCGACTGTGGGCAGCGGCTGCCACGGAACGATGCACATGGGGCTCTGTTAGCCACGACCCGGGAGGGGAGCGCCTGGGTCCAGCGCTCCCCTTCGGGTCGCGGCTAACCGCGGTAGGGGGGTTAGAACTTCAGGAGCACCTCGGCCGCGATGCTTAGCTGATCCTTCTTGTCGTAGTTCGCGCCAAAGTTCGGCTTGTCGGCCCAATCGTAGCGAATCTCAGGCCGGAACTGCACCCACTTGTTCGGGTGGATGTCCGGGCCGGCGGTGATGGCGTAGTAGTTGTTGTGCGGCACCCCGAAGCCGCCGGGGTAGCCGCCGCCGTCCACGTCCTTGTACCACTCGAAGCGGGTGTTGATGTCCAGGCACTTCGTCAGGTGATAACCCAGGTACGTGTACACATCATAGGCGCGTTCCTGGTAGCCGGGACGAAGCGGCAAGTCCGCGGGGGCGATGCTGCCGGGAATGCCAAGCGGGGCCTTTGAGTAGACTGCCTGAAAGTCAATGATCTGGTAGAAACGCGTGGTCCAGTTCTCGAGGAGGCCGAGTTCGGTGGTGGTGGTGTTTTCCCCGTGCATTCCGGGGAAGACGAAGTCGGTCGGCCCGGTGAGCACGGTGAGCCAGACCTTGGCCTTCTTGGCGTCCTCGTCCAGCCAGTAGGTGATGTTGGTGATGTAGTCGACACTGTGCGACGGGTCGTCAAAAAACACCCCCCAGCCGCCCACCTCGATGCCGTTGTACCAGTCGAGCCGTTTGTTGATGTGCCAGACAGCGGAAACGCCAGTGTAACGACCTTCTTCCATGTTATACCAGGCGTAGTCACTGGAATCGAAGTAGCGCTGCCAGGGCAGGGCGCCCATCGGGCCGAGCTGGGTCGTCTGGCGACCTGCCTTGATGTCCACGCCGCCATCGGTCAGGATCGGTAGGTGGGCGGTCAAGTTCAGGTCCGTGAACGACGTGCCGAAGCGCGGGTCGGTGTTGCGCCAGCCACCGGCCGTGGGCCCGATGAACGAGGCGTCCGCCCCGGCGATGAAGATGGCGTTGAAGCCCCACGACCAGCAGGTCGGGTCCAGCGCCTTCCACAGGTACAGGCCGTCCGAGCGATTCAGGAACTCGTTGCCAAAGCGATTCATTTCCGGGGCGGTCCGGTTCAAGCCCGAGCCGGTGGAGCGGTAGGTGTAGTCGGCGTCAATCCAGCCGGCGATATGCAGCCAGGGCTTCGGATTGTCGCCAAACAGCAGATCCTGCAGGATCTTGACATCAAGGAGCGGTGTCGGGCCGAGCGGGCCTTCAGTGGCCGCCGGCTCGTCCTGGGGGGGGACTTCGCCGACCGTGATCTGTCCGCCGGCATCGGTCTTGGGGGCCGGTACAGGCGGCGGGGCTTGAGTTAGGATCGGAGCCGGCGTGAGCGTTGGCGAAACGGGGCCAGGGAGCACGCTGCCCGGAGGGAGCGGCCTGTCCTGGGCTTGCGCGGCGCTGCCGATCAGCAGCGCCAGCGCGGTGAGGCACAACCATTCTCTTGCGGAGCATCGTGAAGAATCCTCCTGGGGGTTACCGCCGGAAATCAGGGTGAGCGACCAGGGAGAGAGGCTGGCGCCACTGTCAGTTCAGCGGCGTGGGAACGTTGGCAGGACGAGCAACTCATTTCGTCCTGTGTGAAGAGATCGTCACAGGCAAGCCACACCCTTGATGCCGCTTGAGGCAATCTGGGTGGATCGGCTGCTTCGCGTGCGACGTGGGGAAAGGTGGGAGGTGGGGGAAAAGGTCTGTACGGGGCAAGGGTTGTGCTTTATTATTGCCGCGACCTCCCCCGCTGGGCTCCCGGAGCTTGGGAATGCACCTGTCGCCACAGGAACGAGACAAGCTGTTGATTTTCGTGGCGGCCGAACTGGCCCGCGCCCGCCGGTCGCGCGGCCTTAAGCTCAACCATCCCGAGGCCGTCGCCCTCCTCACCAGCCACCTGCTGGAACTGGCCCGCGACGGCAAGAGCGTGGCCGAAATCATGACCCTCGGCCGTACCGTCCTGACACGCCAGGACGTCATGGTCGGCGTCAGCGAGATGATTCCCGAGGTCCAGGTCGAGGCAACGTTCCCCGACGGCACCAAGCTGATCACGGTGCATCAACCGATCGTTTAGCCGCCGCCCGGAGGGCGGCGCGCTCCCCTTCGGGTCGCGGCTAACCGACCACTCCCGGCGGTGTCTCCATGATTCCCGGCGAATACTTCCTTGACGGCGATTCGATCGAGCTGAACGCAGGCCGGCCCACCGCGACCTTGGAAGTAAACAACACCGGCGATCGGCCGGTGCAGGTCGGCTCGCACTTTCACTTCTTCGAAGTCAACCGGGCCCTGGTCTTCGAGCGCCCGGCGGCTTATGGCATGCGCCTCGACCTGCCGGCCGGCACGGCGGTCCGCTTCGAGCCGGGCGAGGTGAAGACGGTCCGCCTGGTGGCACTCGACGGCAGCCGGCAGGTGTACGGCGGCAGCGGACTCGTGATGGGAGCCCTCGACGACCCGAAGACCCGCCGCAAGAGTCACGAGCGCCTGCAAGCGTTCAAGGCCGGCCAACTCCCGCTGGCCCACAAGGCGGCCAAGAAACCCAAGAAGATGGGCAAGAAGAAACGGGGGAGCCGATGAGCGTGAGTCTATCGCGCGCCGCCTACGCCGGTCACTACGGCCCTACCACCGGCGACCGCATCCGCCTGGCCGACACCGACCTGGTCATCGAAATCGAGAAGGACTTCGCCGTCTACGGCGAGGAGGTCCAGTTCGGCGGCGGCAAGGTGATCCGCGACAGCCAGGGCCAATCGCCGCTACCCGCGAGCCCCCGGGGTAACCCGGGGGAGTCGCACCCGCCCCTGGACCTCGTCATCACGAATGCCGTCGTCCTCGACCACTGGGGCATCGTCAAGGGCGATGTTGGCGTTCGTGCCGGCCGCATTGTCGCCGTCGGCAAGGCCGGCAACCCCCTTATCCAGCCCGGCGTCGATCCGCGCCTGGTGATCGGCCCGGGGACCGAGGTCATCGCCGGCGAGAACCTGATTCTCACCGCCGGCGGCATTGACAGCCATGTCCATTTCATCTGCGCTCAGCTGGTGGAGACAGCGCTGGCGGCCGGCCTGACGACGCTGCTGGGCGGCGGCACCGGCCCGGCCACCGGCACTAACGCCACCACCTGCACGCCCGGCGCCTGGTATCTGGAGCGCATGCTCCAGGCGGCCGAGGCGTTTCCCATCAACCTGGGCTTCCTCGGCAAGGGGAACAGCAGCCTGCCCGGACCGCTGGAGGAACAGATTCGGGCAGGGGCCTGCGGCCTGAAATTGCACGAAGACTGGGGCACCACGCCGGCCGCCATCGACTGCTGTCTGCGCGTCGCCGATGATTTCGACGTGCAGGTCGCCATCCACACCGACACGCTCAACGAATCGGGCTTCGTTGAGGACACCATCGCGGCCATCGCCGGCCGGACGATCCATACCTACCACACCGAGGGGGCCGGCGGTGGCCACGCCCCGGACATCATCCGCATGGCCGGCCTGGCCCATGTGCTGCCGTCGAGCACCAACCCGACGCGGCCGTTCACGGTCAACACCATCGACGAGCACCTCGACATGCTCATGGTGTGCCATCACCTGTCGCGCTCGGTGCCGGAGGACGTGGCCTTTGCTGAGAGCCGCATCCGGGCCGAGACAATCGCCGCCGAGGACATCCTGCACGACCGCGGGGCGCTCGAGCATGATCTCGTCCGACTCGCAGGCGATGGGCCGCATCGGCGAGGTCATCGTCCGCACCTGGCAGACGGCCCACAAGATGAAGGGGCAGTTCGGTCTCTTACCGGGCGACAGCCCGCGGAACGACAATACCCGGGCCAAGCGCTACGTCGCCAAGTACACCATCTGCCCGGCGATCACGCACGGCATCGCGGAGCACGTCGGCAGCGTGGAGCCGGGCAAGTGGGCCGACCTGGTACTGTGGAAACCTGCGTTCTTCGGCGTGAAGCCGGAACTGGTGCTCAAGGGCGGCATGATCGCCTACGCCCAGATGGGCGACGCCAACGCCAGCATCCCAACCCCGCAGCCGGTGTTCATGCGACCGCAGTTCGCCGCCTATGGCCGGGCCAACACGCTGTGCAGCCTGACCTTTGTCTCGCAGGCCGCCGCCGAGGCCGGGGTTGCCGAACGCTATGGCTTGCAACGGCCCGTGCTGGCGGTGAAGGGCTGCCGCAACATTGGCAAGAAGGATCTGCCCAACAACAGCGCGACGCCGGAAATCAGGGTCGATCCGGACACGTATCGCGTGTGGGCGGACGGCGAACTCCTGACGTGCGAGCCGGCCAAGGTGCTGCCGATGACGCAGCGGTATTTCTTGTTCTGATGTCGGAATAGAACACGGATGAACGCGGATTTGACGGACTGACACGGATCTGATCCGTGAGAATCCGTCAAATCCGCGTTCATCCGCGTTCTATTTCTCATCGATGTTATCTCATGAACCTCCGCCTCCTCCAGCTCGGCGACTCGGCCCTCCCCATCGGCGGCTACAGCCATTCCTGGGGGCTGGAGGCCGCAATCGACCGTCGCGATGTGCGCAACGCTGCGAGCCTCGAGCGTTGGGTCCGGCTCTGGCTGCGCTATTCCTTCGGATGCTGCGAGGGCGTCGTGGTCGCGGCAGGCTGCCGGGCCGCCGCCGCCGGAGATTGGCAACTCGTCGTCGAGGCCAACGACCTGCTCGACGCGACCGTGGTGCCGACGACGCTGCGCCACGCCAGCCGCGAGATGGGCGAACAGCTGCTGGCCCTGGCGGAGCGATGGGAGTGGGCGAAACCCTCGCTGGCGCGTTGGGCTAACGACGAGGGCCGTGCCTGGCACCACGCCCCCGTCTTCGCTACATTGGCGGCGGCGGCTGGGGCGCCCCCGCTTGATGCGTTGCTCGTCTATCTGCACCAGGCCGCCCTCGGGGTGATCGGCGCCGGCGTCCGGGCCATCCCCATCGGCCACACCCACGGTCAGCAGGTACTCTCCCGCCTGCACGACGACATCCGCGGCCTGGCCGCGGAACTGGCCGGCCGCGACCTGGAAACCGCCGGCAGCTTCTGCCCCGCCTACGAGGTGCTCTGCGATGCACAAACCCATCTATACACGCGGCTCTTCCGTTCCTGAACCGGGAAGCGTGCGCCCCCCGCTTGCCTTTCACCGCGACCATTCGCAGGAAGGGCACGGGTCGGGCCCCTATTCCGGGCCGCGGCGCAAGGTATTCACGCTCGGCGTCGGTGGGCCTGTCGGGTCGGGCAAGACGGCGCTGGTCGAACGCCTGTGCCGCACCTTCTGGCCGGAGTTCAACCTCGCCGTCATCACCAACGACATCTATACCCGCGAGGACGCCGAGTTCCTGGCCCGGCGTGAGGTGCTGCCCCTGGAGCGGATCGTTGGCGTCGAGACGGGGGGATGCCCCCACAGCGCCATCCGCGAGGACGCCAGCATCAACCTCGCCGCCGTTGCCGACCTGGAGAAACGTTTCGCAGGCCTGCAGACAGTCATCGTCGAGTCGGGCGGCGACAACCTGGCGGCTACTTTCTCGCCGGAACTAGCCGACCGCACCATTTACGTCATCGACGTGGCCGAGGGCGACAAGATCCCGCGAAAGGGCGGCCCCGGCATCACGCGCAGCGATTTGCTAGTCGTCAACAAGATCGACCTGGCCCCCCACGTTGGCGCCGACCTCGACGTGATGCGCCGCGACAGTACAAAGATGCGCGGCGACCGGCCGTTCCTGCTCCTGAGCTTGCGGACGGGCGAAGGCGTCGAGGAATTGCTGAAATGGGTGCGAACGCAGCTCGCATCACGGCCGCGGACTTCGTGACGCCGCCGGAATTTGGCGGCCTGAGTCTGTCCGCGAGCGAGGCCGGGCGGATCGGCGGACTGCGCCTGGAGTTAGTAGCCGGCGACCGCGGCACCGACCTCGGCTCGTGTTATCAGCAGGTGCCGCTGCGCGTGCTGCCACCGTTTCGTCTGGGCAGCCATCGTCCTGTTCTTCTCTACATTCTCAATCCAACCGCCGGCCTCCTCGATGGCGACGGCCAGCTCGTTCATCTGACGGCACGGGCAGGGACGCGGAGCGTCGTCGTCGGCCAGTCGGCCACGCGCATCCACCCCTGCCCCATCGGCTTTGCCACCCAGCATTGGCACCTCCGCATTGAAGCCGGAGCGACGCTGGCGGTACTGCCCGGCCCGAGCATTCCCTTTGCAGGCTGCCGCTATTACCAGCGTGTGACGGCCGACCTGGACGAGGGCGCGGGCTTCGTTTGGGGCGACGTGGGACTCGCCGGGCGTTACGGCGCGGGGCGGCGTCGGAGCGTTTCCGTTTTCAAACCCTTGTACAAGAATGTCAGGTACGCCGGGCCGGGCGGCTCGTGTTCCGCGACCGCTTTTGCTGGCGCGGGCCGTGGGACGAGGCAATGGCAGCCTGGCACTTCGGCGGCGGGACGGCCTGGGGCAGCGTCTTCGCCACCGGACCGGCAACGGATACGGGCGGCGCCCGGTTCATCACCGCGGCCGGCGATAGCTGCGTGCGCTGGACCGGCGCCGGGGAACAGGTCACGGCGGACGTGGTGCGCACGGCGCTGCGATTCGCAGCCAGCCGCGCCGCCGACCGGCCCGAGGACTGGGCGTTTCAGGATGAGCTGGCTCCCGTCCACTGGTTCTCAGCCTCCCGAGGCTCGATCGCAGCGGGGTCCACGTCGGATTCGCGGCGCTGGTCGTAGGCCAGAAACCCTTCGAGGTAGTACCCGGTTTGAAGAGTGCAGTCAGCGAGGACAGCAGCGACTTCTTCCGGACTCATTCCGTCTCGAATCCGGCCGCACCTCGCTTCAGCAGATTCACGCGTGTGCCGCAGTGAGAAGGAGGCGACGATCCCCGCGTTCACCGCAAGGGCCAGAACAACCGGCAGGGGAGTATTCTTGGTCGGCTCCATCATCGCGAAGCACCCTTCGGGCCTTCTCGCTGGCCTTGCCGGGAGTCCTCCTCGCAGCGAGTGTAGCAGGAACGCCAGCCTGGGGCGATCTCTGCTGTCCTCGCTGCCGCCAATCTAGACTCCTCTCGACATAGCACAGTCCCACCGTTGCACTTTCCACGCCCCGAACGGGAGACCCAGTGCCCGAGGGGCTCACGGAGAGCGACCCGCATACGGCGGACGCGCGCGACCGAAAGGCGGGGGATAAGCCTCCCCGGGACCCATCGCGACCCCAGGGGGGTCTGGCTCAAATTCCGCCGGTTTCGGCCCATCAATCCTTCCAAACCGCCGTTTTTTCCGGCAATTCGGGGACACCAAGACCGTCGCTTGACGCCGGCCCTTGGTTGCTGGCCGCTTCGTTCAAGGCGGGGCCGGCGCAAAGGACAGCGGAATGAGGGGGCAAACAGCGGTGAAACGGGGGGCAAACAACAGCGCGTGGGCGCCGGCCCCAACGCGGCCGGCCCGGCGGGGGCAGAAACTGAACGGGCCAGCCGGCGACGACAATCTACTCGCCCTCAACGACGCCCCCGCGTGCGGCGAGGTAGTCCACGATGGGTTGCGGGCTGGAGCCGCGCATCGGGCCGACCCACCGGGCAGCCTTCTTGCACCCCGATGCCCCGCCGAATTCGGGTAGTGTAAACTCTTGTCCAGTAGGGACGTATCGGGTGGAGTGAGGGAGTCGTGAGGGCGGCTGGACGAAGGCCATCCGACATGATGCGAACCGAGGTCCGCCTTGACGCCCGATCCTCCACCGACGATTCTTCACCACGGGACGACGCTCCGGCGGGCCCGCGACATCGAGGCGAATGGTCCAGACCCGAACTTCCGGGAACCGGGCAGCGGGCACCTCCCGGCGGCGGAAGGCTTCTCGACCGTCATCGGCGACGGCCGACCGTGCAGCACCGGGACCCCCGAGACGGCCGCACGGAACAAGCACGCGCTCTTCCCCGCCGAAGGAGGCCCGGCTATCCTGGAAGTAAGCGTGCCGGCCTCGATCATGGCCCTCCTCTACGCCGACCCCATCGCCGCTGGTTTGGCACGCAGCGGCGAGATCCGCTTCGAGCCTGAAAGCGGGCTGAATGAACTGCGGGCCGAATGGCACAATCTCACGAAACGGGTAATCCCATTGTGACCACCGACAACCCCATTAGTGACCTTCTTGCCGCCCCGCTCAGTGCAGACTGGACAGTCGAACGGCTGGCCGAGCAACTCCTCTGCGCCATCGCAGCCCGGCGCCCAGAAGAACTCCAGGAATTCGTGCTCGACGCCGGTGCCACTACTGACCGCCAATCACTCCGGCTGCTCCGGCCGCTTCTCGCCTGCCTGGCCACCAAGTCGGCCGCCGAAGCTGGAACAGCCGCCAACCTCTACGGAGGCCGCCTCTCATTCCGGCGGCCAGGTCCCGAAGGCCCCGTGTGGATTCTCGGCCAGTTCGACAACCGGCCCGGAACCGTGCGCCTCGCGTTCCGGCGCTCCTGCTCACCACCACAGGATTCGGAACCAATGACGGTACAGCCTCCCGACCGTCCGGGGAAAGAAGCCATATCAGGATCCTTTTCCGCGCTGTTACCCGAAAAAGGATCCTGACAGATCCTGACCCTTTTCCATCCTCGCGGCCTTCTTGCCGCCGATGCCGCGCCAAATTCGGCCAGGGTAAACCCTTGTCCAGTAGGGATGGATCGGGTAGAGTGAGGGCGTGGAGGACGGGAGGTACTGACGATGGACCGCAGGACCGGGTTGGCTCACGCGAAAGACGGGATGCCGCGGTCGATCACCGACGGCGGGGTCAATGGCATGCGCGGACGGGCGGGATGACGATTCGAGCTGCGTCCTCTTAGTTTTCGGCCGATGGGAGAACTCCGTGTTAGTCCTACAAGACCCGACGAACGAACAGGGACCATACCTTCTTGAGTCGCTGACCGATGTATTCCGAGCAGCGAACCAAATTAGGGGCATTTTCGCATTTGCCTCTTCATCAGGTGTGCGGCTGATCGCGGAAGCTGAGGAGTTTAAGGAAGTCGCCCGCACCGGATCGATCGATTTGATCGTGGGGACTGACGCGGTTACTAATCTGCAAGCCGTGGATGCATTAACGAATGTTGCGCACCAGTTTCCAAGGGTACGGGCGAGGGCGTTTCTGAACCCCAAGCCGGAAGGCCTGTTTCACCCCAAATTCTGCTTCACGAAGAAGCAAGGCGGGGGACATCTCATTGCAGGCTCCGGCAATCTCACCGAAAGCGGGCTGCTCGGAAACTGGGAAGCCTACTCTCTAGATGAATTGAACAACCAACGAATCGCTGAGGTGCAGCGCACATGGGACGACTGGACCGGAAAGCATGACCGATGGCTGTTGGCGCTCGATGATGTGAGAATACACAACCGAGTGGCCCTCAACACTGTCATGGCGCGGGAAGGCGATCTGCCGACCCTTGTGGCATCGCCGACAGCCACTGGGGAAGAGCGGGAACCAATAGATCCTACCTCGAGCCATGGGGCAGTGTTAATTGCAGAAATTCCAAAATGGACCTACCGGCCGGGACAAGCTAACTTCCATCTGACCGACTACAGAGACTTCTTCGGCGCAAGAGAAGATGCAGCCAACCGGCTGGTCGTTTTCCGCCAAGTGAATCCCGATGGAACGATGGGGCAATATGAACGCGAACGGCCTCCAGTAGCTGTGAAGAGTAGGAATTTCCGCTTCGAGTTGGCAGCGGCTAACGGTCCCTATTCGACAGACAGGCGTCCTATTGGGGTCTTCGTTCATGTAGCGGGGCGAACGTTCTTTTATCGAGTGCTTCTGCCGGGCGATACTGAATACAGTAGGGTTCGCCACATTCTTGAGCGAAGGACCAGCGCAAACCATCGAGCGGATCGGATGCGTCGGGCGCGTATGACGTTGGAGGAGCTTCGCCGGGAGTGGCCGACGTCCCCATTCTGGAGGATGCCGGCTGCTCCTTAGCGGCAGATGATGAAAACCTCTGCGTGGTCCGGAGCGTCCAGATGGTGGTCTATCTTGTTAAGCTTACTATGTGCCAGCCTCGCTGGAACGATCTTGACTTGGCGGTAATACTGCTTGGCCAGTTCGGCCACTGCGTGAATTGTCATCATCCGTGGGTGTCCGTTCTTGACGAACGGTGAATAAGATAGCAGGATGGGCAGTCCCCTTGCTCCCGCGAACAGCTCCGTGAATGCTTGGGCGCTTGTGATTTGATGCAAAAGGGCGATTGATGCCGGTCGGTTCTGTACAGGCCGCGACTGGTAGGACCGGCGGAAAATGTTGTTGAGACCTCGGGGCGGTCCCGAAGGCAAAGCGTTTCGAGGACGTGGTAGAACCGGCTGTAGTGGTCACGGGTGTAAGGTGGATCTGCGTAAATGACTGCGACATCTTTTAGCTGCGCCAGGATTTCACGGTAATCGCCTCGCACAACGCGGTGGGCTCGGTCTTGCGTAACACTGCGATAGCGAGCGAGCCAACCGGAGAATATCTGGCCGGCGTCTACACAACGATCACGGCGCATCTGCTGGATGAGGTGAGTCTTGATCGTACCATCTTTGCGCCTCGGACGCATGGGCTGGGCGAACTGCTTACCAATGGAGTTAACGATGGTACTGGCTGTGCTGAGCAAAGTGGCGAGGTATGTTTCTCCCTCGCTCTCGTTCAGTATGCTGTCAATGAAAATGGCTTGCAGAAAAGAGAAGTACCGCCCGCCGAAATAACGTGTGGCCATGAGCGGCGCGTCGGCCTTTTCCAGCCTGGTCCTAGTCGCCTTCACTGCATTGGCGAGAGAGCCATTTGCTTCGCCAGTGATTAGCGACCCATGATCGACAAGATCGCAAAGCAACTCGGGTTGGGAGTTACACCGCTCAATAGCCTGTTTTTCGTACGTCAAGAGCGGTTCGACGTAAGCCTCAAGTTTCCTTCGGCGGCATTCTGCACGATTGAGCAAGGCGGATACATGTTGGTCAAAGATCGGAGTTGGCTGCAGGATCGCCGTGCAGATGACGCGGGAGTATTCTTGAATGTCTGCTGCCAGTACTTCCCGGGAGTGAGAGAGCGCAAATGAGACCGTGCCAGAGCCAGCGAACAAGTCGCAAACCGATCCGCTAGCCAGTCCGTTGAGTAGTTCGCAAATCAGATCGGTTAGGCGAAGCTTGCTGCCCAAATAGTGAATGGGCCTCCAAACCTCTTGGGGAAGGTCGAAAAGTGTTCGCTGTCTGTTGTCGAATGCAGCGGCCATCGTTACCCCCACCGTTGAGGATCATGCCATGCCAGCGCTCCCACAACGAAGCAGGCTATTGCGGCTCGACTGCTTCGATATTCCGGGCTTGCAGCATATCCCAAGCCTTTCGTACGGTGATCGGAGCACCGGGAACACTCTGATTCAGGGAGAAAACCTTGCGGTCCTTGAACGCTTGCTGGCTCGATTCGAGGCCACAGTACGATGCTGTTATATCGACCCGCCATACAATAATCAAGAGAAGCACTACCACTACCATGATTCACGGGATCACCGAACATGGCTTGAAGAAACGACTGCGAGGGTGGAACTGCTCGCGGAATTGCTACGCGAGGACGGGAGCATGTGGATTTCCATTGATGACCGGGAACTGCATTACCTCAAAGTAGCTTGTGACGCGATTCTCGGGCGAAAGAATTTCGTAACAACAATCGTGTGGCAACAGCGGACGACGAGAGAGAACCGCAGGGTATTCTCTAATAACCACGAGTACGTGCTGGTTTATGCGAAGGACTTGCGCCACTTCAATGCGACACGGAACACTCTCAACCTTAGCCCGGATGTGAAGGCGAGGTACAAGAACCCTGACAATGATCCACGCGGGCCTTGGCAGTCTGTATCGGCCAATGCACAATCAGGGCACGGCACGCCGGATCAATTCTACAAGTTAGTCAGTCCCAGTGGTAAGGTCCACGAGCCGCCGCCGGGCCGATGCTGGACTTACACGCTCAAGAAGATGGAGAAAGAGATTGCGGCGGGGAATATCTGGTTTGGCAAAGACGGCAAGGGAGTTCCGAGAATAAAACGGTTTCTTTCTGATGTGCGCACGGGGTTAACGCCCCACACTCTTTGGACCGCAGAAGAGGTGGGAACCAACGATGTTGCAAAGAAGCACCTAATTAAGCTCTTTCCTGACGAGGAGGTGTTCGACACTCCGAAGCCGGAGAATCTGATCTTTCGCATTATTCAGATTGCAACAGTGCCGGGGGACATTGTACTTGACTCTTACCTTGGTTCAGGAACGACAACTGCAGTCGCGCACAAGTGCGGTAGGCAATACATTGGCATAGAGGAAGGCGGGCATGCCGTGACTCATTGTTCTAAGAGAATGCATTCTCGTTGTGGACGGCGAAGAGTCTGGAGTCTCGGCACTGGTGGGATGGGAAGGCGGTGGTGGCTTTGAGTTTTTTCGGCATCAGCCAATCCAAGGCGGCAAGCGTCGTCAGTAGCGCTGGAGGCTGGAAGGCAGAGGGCCGGGTCGAGAAAATCAAAGGAATTGGAGGGGTACGCCAGGGCCAGGGCCGGGAGAACGTCACCCTCATCGTGCCGCTGACCTACGCCGAGGTCAACGGGCAGCGCTGGTCCTGGTGCGCATCGAAGATGCAACGGCTGCGATTCAAGAAGTCCATCGCCGATGCGGCCGTCGATGGCGTGGTGCCCGAGGGGCACCTGCGGACGCCGGCCCAGGCTTACCAGGACGTGATCGCCTGGCTGGAGCGCCTCGAAACCGGCGAGATGGCGGTCATCACCCGGCCCCGAATCGTGGTTCCGCTTCCGGACAAGAGCCCGGAGGATGGGAGGCGCCGCCGGCGCCGCTATGGCGATTTCTCCACGATGAACCGCACCTGGAACCAGGGCCGCAGCGACACTACCCATGCGCGCCTCCAGGCCAACCCCGAGGAATGGGCGCAGTACCACACCCTCTACCGCAAAGCCCGCCAGGATTGGGCCGTGGTGCCCTACGAGGAGATGATCCGCTGGTGCCGGCAGCGGAGCGGCTACGTCATCGGCGACTTCGGCTGCGGCGAGGCCAGGCTGGCCGAGGCCGTCTCGGATCGGCACACCGTCCACAGCTTCGACCACGTGGCGGTGAACGACGACGTGGTCGCCTGCGACATGGCCCATGTCCCGCTGGACGACGAGACGCTCGACGTCGCGATCTTTTCGTTGTCCCTGATGGGCGCGAACTTCGCCGAATACCTCCGGGAGGCGTACCGAACCCTGAAGCTCGACGGCCAGCTGCACGTCATCGAGGCGACAACGCGCTTCTCCGACCGGAATGCGTTCGTCAAGGGGCTCGAGGGACTCGGGTTCGCGCTCGTCAACGTGGAGGACAAGTGGAAGTTCACTCATATCAAAGCACTCAAGACCGAGCGCCGCCCGCGCGAGGACGTTGAGCTGAAGTTCTAACCGTGAGAATATTGTGGGCGAGAGAAATGTACACAGTTATACTTCAGTTATTCGATCGCAATACTGCTGATTGGTCGGAAGGGTCCAGTTCGCGGCCCCATCGGCCGCGGAGACATCTCGCTGATCCCGACGGCTGAGGCGACCAGATGTAGCAAAATGCAACACTCGTGACTTGCCCACAAATACGTGAGCAAGTGAGCAAGTCACTCTGCCAAAGGCGCAAGTCATTACAGAATAGCAGGTTATCACCAGAAGTGACTTGCTCAGGTGACTTGCCCACTGGGCAAGTCACTCGCCAGGCGGCTCCCTCAAAAATGGGTTGCAGGGCTGTTGAGGGGGTTGCAATGCAATCCATTTCCCGCTGAGCACTCTGGAGTAAGCGTCTCTGACGCACCCGCGCCCTCGGTCCCGGTTCTGGGGACGCGTTCTTTCGCCCCGGAGGAATGACACGATGGCACAAGCGGTGATCTATGCGCGGTTCTCCCCCCGCCCCAACGCCGCAGAGTGCGATTCGGTCGAGAAGCAGACGGAGCGCTTCCGCGCCTACTGCGATGCCCACGGCTACGAAGTCATCGGCAAGAAGCACGACAACGACATGAGCGGCGGCCGGGCCGACAACCGCCCCGGACTCCAGGCGGCCATCGCCCTGGCGTGCAAGCGCAAGGCCGTGCTGGTCGTCGACAAGCTGGACCGGCTGGCCCGGAACACCCGCGACGCCCTGGACGTGCTGGAGCGGCTCCAGAAGTCGAAGGCGGACCTGGCGTCTCTGGTCGAGCAGATCAACTCGCGCAGCCCGATGGGGCGATTCTTCTTCACTCAGCTCGCCGCGTTCGCGGAGCTGGAGCGCGAGCAGATTCGGGAGCGGACCAGCGCGGCCATGCGGACCTACCAGGCGGACGGCCGACGCATGACGCGGGCGGACCGCTGCCCGTTTGGCCAGCAAGCCGACCCGTCCGACCCGTCGCGGCTGATCGACAACCCCGAGGAACGGGAGGCCCTGGAGCGCATCCGGGCCTTGCGGTCCGAGGGGAAGGGCGCGAAGGCCATCACGGCGGCGCTCAACGCCGAGCGGTTCCCCTGCCGCGGCTGGTGCTGGCACGTGACGACGGTAAAGCGCCTGCTGGCGCGTCAGGAGAGCGAGGCGCAGATCGCATGAAGCGGGGACGGCCGAATGTGGGCGCCGTCGAGACCACATCCGACCCAGCGCTCGCATTCGGCTGACACCCGGTCTGACACCCGCTGACACCCGCGGATAGGATTTTTGGAGGGCAACTGGTGTCACCGAAAATGCAAAAACCCCGGAAAATCCGGGGTTTTTCGCATCGGTTTGCTTTACGAAAGCTGCGCTCTACCGCTGAGCTAAGGCGGCAATGTGTGGACTGTTGTGACCGACCGGGTGTGATTTTACCAGCACGGCTGGCCCTGACAAGGCGAGCGCGAGGCGGCGACCAGGCGGTCCAGGGCGGTGCCGCTGTAGGTGACGATCCAGCGCTGCCCGGCGACGCGGTCGAAGCCGAGAGCCCGGGGTCGCAGTTGGTCCATCACCGGCCTCTGGGGTCATCGCTGGCCCGAGTGGATTGTCGGCGCAAGTCCTGTCGCTTCGCGAATCGGGTCGGGGAGACGGAAGGCGGTGCCGGTTCCCCGGAATTTGCCATCTCGTACTAATTGGACAGCGCCACTTTCCTTGTTGCAATGGCGGAAGTCCAACATTGAGAACAGTATAGCCGATCAGGTCGGCGATTGGGGGATGCACGATTTGATCCGATCGACATCGATGCCCAAGGATCGCAGTTGAGCCATGCGCGTTTTCACGTGAGAGCGCTGGGCCTGCGCATTGCGACGCTGGTAATACTGCTGCTTGGCTAACTCTCGTTGGAAGCGTGCCGCTTTTGTCAGTCGCCCCTGTGCTGTCTCTAACCAGGTGTTCATGGCTCGTCGCACTTGTTCTGTCGTCAGGTGTTCCAGCGGGTCGTCGTGCGTCGTTGCGGCGTCGAACTGCTGACGCATGCGGGCGCAAAACAGGTGGGTCAGTTGCGTCAGGTAACAGTGCCGGTGCAAGCAACGCCAGCCGCGAACTTCGTAATGGTCCAAGCCCAGTTCCTCTTTGGCCTGGCGAAAGCAGCTTTCCACCGACCAACGCCCAAAGGCCACACGCAGTAACCGCCGTAGCGAGATGCCACGCTCCCCGGGCACACGATTGGATAGGAAGTATTTCACCTCATTGGTCAAAACGTTGCGTGCTACGAGCAAGCAGTGCCGACGCCCCGGCAGGCCATCGAGTCCCTTGCGCCAGAGCTTCGCCCATTTCACCTCCCAGACTTCGGGGCCGTGCTGGGTGTCCTTGATGCGGTAGCGCTGCCACTTCTGCTGGCGAAAGACGGGCGAATAGCGTGCCAGGTTTCGCACTTCGCTGCCGCGCCGGCTTCGCGCCGCCAGCCGCGGATAGGTCCTTTTGCGGCCGCGCCGCCGCGACCGACCGCTCCGAAGCACCTGGGGCTTTTTCAGCCAGCCGCGGAAGTTCGCCGGCACTTCGCCCACGAATACCTGTCCACGCTGTTCCAGACCGTCCAGAAAGGCCGTGTCGCGGCCGTAGCCTTCGTCAAACGTCCAGGCCTGGACGCGCACACCGTTGGCCAAGGCGCGGTCGATCAACTCCAGGGCGATTTGCGGCTTGGTACGGAACACGACCTCTTTGGGGATGTAATTTTTTTTCGACGCTCCGGATCGTCGGCCCAATCCCGGGGCAGGTAGACCGCGCTGTCGAGCAGACACTGAAAGCCGGGGCTGCTGTAGCTCAGATGCACGCCGACGACACCGTTGTCGACTTTGCCACAACTGCCCAGCCACTGCCGTGCGGCACCCGCCGTATGGCTACCGCTCTTGGCCGTTCCCGATTCGTCGAGGCAACCGATCGCCTCCGCATGAGCATGTTCGCGGGCCACCAAACGCTGGCAGTCATCGCGCACGCCGGTCTCATCCCACTTGATCGATTCCACGAAACGTTGTAGAGTCCGCGGTGCCGTACCCAGCTCCAAGGCCATGGCCTCGATGTTTTTGCGTTGTAGGTTCGACAGGAGCCCCTGGACATACACGGCCAACAGGGCGAAACCGGGGCGGCTGCGAAACCGGCCGACGAACAGCCTCAGAAACTTGGCCAACTCCTTGCCGAGACTGGCAATCTGCTTCAGCGTCATCCTGACGATCCTCCGTGGTATTCCTTCCAGGAATTAGCGAACACGGAGGATCGTCTTTCTTTACTCTATCACGCAACCCCAACTTCCTGTGTTAGCTGCACTTACGTGTCAACCATGACAGAAAGTGGCGCTGTCCAACTAAATTCGCCGGTAATTATATGCGACTTGGCGCGCGTGCCGCAATCCCTTGTCAAGTAATGACATGCGCCTTCACATTTCAGCGCCAGGCGCCAGGTCGCATATAATTCCGTGTGTGCGGACACGCGCTGGCGACAATGGATCAGCTTGAGGGCTGATGCCAGTCCCTGGCACACGTTCCGCTATGAACCTGACAGGCCATCGGCTTTCCGTTCGCACTGCGCTCTTCTAGCTCTTCTTTGTGGCGGCGGAGCGCGGTGGCCGCGTTTGATCTGGTGCCTCTGAGCCCGTGCTTGAGCTTGGCCCTTGGGTCGGCTTCACTTTCCTTGGTGCCGCGAGCCCGCTTGAAAGTCTCGTCCTTCGTTCGACCCATCCTCCGCCGACCTTTTCTTCGCCCGTCCCTCACCGTCGTTGGAGGTCCTCATGCCTCGGAAGAAGACACGCCAGCCCATCCCGCCGCCCCGCATCGTCCGGCCCTGTGCCGCCGCCATCGAACGTCGGCAGCGCCAGCCACGTCGTCGCCGTCGACCCCGCTTGCGATCCGCAGCCCGTGCGTAGCTTCGGCGTCTATACCGCCGACCTACAGACGCTGGCCGAGTGGTTACGCCACTGCGGCGTCACGAGCGTCGTGCTCGAATCGACCGGCGTCTACTGGATGTGCTTATGCGACTTCCTGGAAAGCCAGGGCTTCGAAGTGGTGGTGGTCGATCCACGCAGCCTGGCCCGCAACCTCAAGAAGAAGACCGACGTTTGCGATGCGGTCTGGCTGCAGCAGATGCACGCCTGTGGCCAGCTCAAGAGCTGTTTTCGACCCGCGCACGAGGTGCTGGCGTTGCGGACGCTGTGGCGGCATCGCGAGCATCTGATCACCGAGGCAGCCAAGCTCTTGCAGATGATGCTCAAAGTGCTGGTCCAGATGAATGTTCATTTGGACCTGGCCGTGTCGAGCATCGCCGGCGTCACCGGCATGCGCATCCTGCGTGCCATCGCCCAGGGGCAGCGTGACCCCCAGACGCTGGCGGCGATGCGCGATCCCAGCTGCAAGAAGAGCCGCGAGGAGATTGCCAAGGCCCTGGAAGGGACCTGGGACACGGCCCACCTGTTCGAGCTGAAACAACTGCTCAAGGCCTGGGACTTCTACCAGAATCAGCTCCATGTCTGTGACCGGGAGTACGCCAAGGCGGCCGGGCCGATGCCGGACAAGACCCAGGGGCGTCCGTTGCCCGAGTCCCAGAAGGCCGCGCCCAAGAGTCGCAACCGCCCGACGGAGTTCGACGCCGACGCCTTGATCTTCCAGTTGACGGGCGTGCGTGTCACGGAAGTGGACGGTCTGGGCGCCAGCACGGTGCTGACGGTCTTGTCGGAGACAGGCCCGGACCTGGCGGCACGTTTCCCGACGGACAAGCACTTCGCGGCCTGGACGACGCTGGCGCCGCGCAAGCACCAATCGGGCAAGCGGATCCGCTATCCCGCCCAGACGGCCAGCCGGGTGGCCAGGGCGTTTCGGCTGGCGGCGCGGTCCTTGCTCAGAAGTAAGAGCGTGCTGGGTAATTTCCTGCGCCGCCTGCGGGCCCGGCTGGGGATAGGCAGCGCCATCAGGGCGACAGCCCACAAGCTGGCGAAGCTCTTCTATCGCCTCATCACGCGTGGGGAAGCGTATCGCCGTGAGAGCACGGCAGCCGAAGAAGTCAAGCAGCAGGAGCGTCAGGTCAAAGCGCTGCAGCGCAAAGCGCGGGAGTTAGGGCTGCAAGTGGTGCCGATCTGAGCAGGGTCGGCGGGGCAACAGACGACGTCGGGGAAGTAGGCGAGGTCGATCTCAAGCCGAGCCGCTTGGGGCGGTGGCGTCGAAAATACGCGCGCACCGTAAGATCGCTGCCCGAGCACGACACCTCTCGCCCGGGTAGCGGGGCCTTGTTCATTGAAAGGGCTGATGCCAGTCCCTGGCACACGTTCCGCTATGAACCTGACAGGCCATCGGCTTTCCGTTCGCACTGCGCTTCTCTAGCTCTTCTTTGTGGCGGCGGAGCGCGGTGGCCGCGTTTGATCTGGTGCCTCTGAGCCCGTGCTTGAGCTTGGCCCTTGGGTCGGCTTCACTTTCCTTGGTGCCGCGAGCCCGCTTGAAAGTCTCGTCCTTCGTTCGACCCATCCTCCGCCGACATTTTCTTCGCCCGTCCCTCACCGTCGTTGGAGGTCCTCATGCCTCGGAAGAAGACACGCCAGCCCATCCCGCCGCCCCGCATCGTCCGGCCCTGTGCCGCCGCCATCGAACGTCGGCAGCGCCAGCCACGTCGTCGCCGTCGACCCCGCTTGCGATCCGCAGCCCGTTCGTACCTTCGGCGTCTATACCGCCGACCTGCAGACGCTGGCCGAGTGGTTACGCCACTGCGGCGTCACGAGCGTCGTGCTCGAATCGACCGGCGTCTACTGGATGTGCTTATGCGACTTCCTGGAAAGCCAGGGCTTCGAAGTGGTGGTGGTCGATCCACGCAGCCTGGCCCGCAACCTCAAGAAGAAGACCGACGTTTGCGATGCGGTCTGGCTGCAGCAGATGCACGCCTGTGGCCAGCTCAAGAGCTGTTTTCGACCCGCGCACGAGGTGCTGGCGTTGCGGACGCTGTGGCGGCATCGCGAGCATCTGATCACCGAGGCAGCCAAGCTCTTGCAGATGATGCTCAAAGTGCTGGTCCAGATGAATGTTCATTTGGACCTGGCCGTGTCGAGCATCGCCGGCGTCACCGGCATGCGCATCCTGCGTGCCATCGCCCAGGGGCAGCGTGACCCCCAGACGCTGGCGGCGATGCGCGATCCCAGCTGCAAGAAGAGCCGCGAGGAGATTGCCAAGGCCCTGGAAGGGACCTGGGACACGGCCCACCTGTTCGAGCTGAAACAACTGCTCAAGGCCTGGGACTTCTACCAGAATCAGCTCCATGTCTGTGACCGGGAGTACGCCAAGGCGGCCGGGCCGATGCCGGACAAGACCCAGGGGCGTCCGTTGCCCGAGTCCCAGAAGGCCGCGCCCAAGAGTCGCAACCGCCCGACGGAGTTCGACGCCGACGCCTTGATCTTCCAGTTGACGGGCGTGCGTGTCACGGAAGTGGACGGTCTGGGCGCCAGCACGGTGCTGACGGTCTTGTCGGAGACAGGCCCGGACCTGGCGGCACGTTTCCCGACGGACAAGCACTTCGCGGCCTGGACGACGCTGGCGCCGCGCAAGCACCAATCGGGCAAGCGGATCCGCTATCCCGCCCAGACGGCCAGCCGGGTGGCCAGGGCGTTTCGGCTGGCGGCGCGGTCCTTGCTCAGAAGTAAGAGCGTGCTGGGTAATTTCCTGCGCCGCCTGCGGGCCCGGCTGGGGATAGGCAGCGCCATCAGGGCGACAGCCCACAAGCTGGCGAAGCTCTTCTATCGCCTCATCACGCGTGGGGAAGCGTATCGCCGTGAGAGCACGGCAGCCGAAGAAGTCAAGCAGCAGGAGCGTCAGGTCAAAGCGCTGCAGCGCGAAGCGCGGGAGTTAGGGCTGCAAGTGGTGCCGATCTGAGCAGGGTCGGCGGGGCAACAGACGACGTCGGGGAAGTAGGCGAGGTCGATCTCAAGCCGAGCCGCTTGGGGCGGTGGCGTAGAGGATACGCGCGCACCGTAAGATCGCTGCCCGAGCACGACACCTCTCGCCCGGGTAGCGGGGCCTTGTTCATTGAAAGCGTGCTGGGTAATTTCCTGCGCCGCCTGCGGGCCCGGCTGGGGATAGGCAGCGCCATCAGGGCGACAGCCCACAAGCTGGCGAAGCTCTTCTATCGCCTCATCACGCGTGGGGAAGCGTATCGCCGTGAGAGCACGGCAGCCGAAGAAGTCAAGCAGCAGGAGCGTCAGGTCAAAGCGCTGCAGCGAGAGCGCGGGAGTTAGGGCTGCAAGTGGTGCCGATCTGAGCAGGGTCGGCGGGGCAACAGACGACGTCGGGGAAGTAGGCGAGGTCGATCTCAAGCCGAGCCGCTTGGGGCGGTGGCGTCGAAAATACGCGCGCACCGTAAGATCGCTGCCCGAGCACGACACCTCTCGCCCGGGTAGCGGGGCCTTGTTCATTGAAAGCAAAGCGAACGGTCCCCGTTTAGCCGCCGCCCGCAGGGCGGCGGTCAGACTCACTGCGCGTACCTGCGCCACCTGCTTGCGCTGGCCATTCTTCAGGAAGTTGATGAAGTCGGCCGTATCCCGGATGTAGCCGGAGTAGATCGGCTGGTCCGGATCGGCCACGCTGCCGTTCAACCGGTCCCCGTCGAAGGGCTGGGCCTTGTCGGGGTAGAAGACGACGTACATGGGCGTGCTGACGTCGTGAAACATGCGGTCCTGCAGTTGCTTGTTGCGCTCGCCTTCCGCCTGGGCCTCGGCTGGCGAGAGGCCGCGGCGGGGCACGCTATCGGTGTAGAGCTGCACGCAAACAAACTTGGCTAGCTCGTCGCGCACTTCCTTGCGTGGGAAAATGCGGTCTTCATTCGCGCGACAGTTGGTGCAGTTCACGCCGGTGAAGTCGATGAAGATGGGCTTGTTTTCTTTGGTCGCCTGAGCCCACGCTTTCTGGTATTCCAGGGGCCAGTCGAGGTGTTGACCGGCCCCGGCCGTCGCTCCAGGGCCGGCCCGTTCCGCGGTGTCCAGCGGCAGGAAGGCGTAAAGGGCCTCGCCGACCAGGCCGTCCGGGACCTTGCGAAAGAGCGCGGGCACCATGTACAGAGCCAGGCCCAGGAAGATGGTCGCCAGCACCATCCGCGGCACGCCCACGCTTTCCGCCGGCGAATCGTGAGGCAGGCGGTACAGGCCCAGGAGGTAGAGCCCGCA
Organism: uncultured Planctomycetota bacterium; assembly: GCA_963827935.1. Classification (GTDB taxonomy): domain Bacteria; phylum Planctomycetota; class Planctomycetia; order Gemmatales; family Gemmataceae; genus DATFNV01. Next base: position 1,177,522 of record CAWHCN010000017.1, read on the forward strand.
GGCCGCCGACAGGGCGATCCAGGCACAGAGCACCGACTCGAATGTGAAGATGCGCGCGTTGCCGGGGTTGAGGGCCAGGTCCATATTGCCCAGGAACTTCAGGGCCGCCGCCAGTTCCAGGAAGCCCATCACCACCTTGACGCTGTTGAGCCAGCCGCCGCTGCGTGGCAGCTTTTTCAACAGGCTAGGGAAGAGGGCCATCACGAAGAACGGGGCCGCGAAAGTCGCCGAATAGGCGAAGGAGGCCACGATCAGCCGATCCGTGCTCAGCTGGAATTCCTTGGCGCCGACCAGGAGCGGGCCGAGGAACGGGCCCGTGCAGGTGAAGCTGGTAATGGTGAAGGTCAGGGCCATGAAGACGGTGCCCATGTAGCCGCCCTGCCCTTCGCGTGCCGCCGTGAAGCGGGCCAGGAAATTCGGCAGCTCGATCTCGTACATTCCGAACAGACTGAGGGCGAAGAAGATCAGCACGGCTCCCAGCCCCAGGTTGAGCCAGGCGCTGTTGGCCAGCGTCACGATCAAATTGCCTAGCACCAGCACCGCCACGGCCAGGACCACAATGATGGTGAGGGAGTAAACCCCGGCCGTCAGGAACGGCTTGTGATGTTCCTTCTCGGACTGCTTCAGGAAGAAGCTGACCGTGATGGGAATCATCGGGAAAACGCAGGGGGTGAAGAGCATGGCGATGGCGGCGCCGATTGAGGTCAGAAGCAGGGCCCAGAGGGAACTCTCACTCTTCGGCACCAGCGAGGGGGTGGCCCCTGCCGCTTTGACCCCCGGATTCCGGACCGCGTCGCCGCCGTTTCCGCCTGGGGGGGCCGGCGCGTCAGGCTTGCTCCCACCGCTCTTCTGCACCGCATCCCGGTACTGTGCCTCCACTTCCTTGGGCGGGTCGCTGGTGATCGTCAGGCTGGCCGTCAGCTCCCGGGTCTCCTTCGGCAGGCAGATGGACTCATCACAGGCGAGGAGCCTGGCCACCACGGTCACTTTGGCTTCGCCCGGCACGGCGTCCGGGCGGACGACCATCGGCCGCTCCCAGGTTATTTTCCCCTCGTATTCTCTTAAAAGTGGAAAATCCTTGTCGGGCTTGAAGGCGGGCGGATCCTCGAAGGCGCCGACAGGGACGAGATCCTTTGTGGCGGGAACCTGAAACGTATTCACCGTCGATTCATTTACGGGGTCGACCTGGTAGGTGGGATAGGTATGCCACCCGGGGCTCAGCTCCATCGTGATCTTCAGGGTCACAGTCTGGCCGCGGGCTGCCGTGGACGGGACGACAACGGCCTCCAGCTTGGTGACGGCATCGTTGAAGCTCTTCTTGGGTTTGGCCGGGGCTGCACCCACCAGGCCGAGGGCGAGCAGGGCCAGTGCCACGCCACCGTTCCTTACCATCCCTCGCATAGCATCCATCCTCTCCGCCCTCCGGCGGCCTGGCTTTGTACGGGCCGAACACGGATAGCAATCGCAGTCCACCGCGTCAACCGGGCGCCGCGCCCATCGCGGGCGGATCTACGATCCGCCGCTAAACTACCGTTTCGGCGCGTCCACGCCTTGCAGTTTCAATGTCGAGACCTTCTTCTGCTTCACATCGACCACGCGGATGCGGTGGGCGTTGGTGTCGGCGACGTAGAGCTTGCCGTTGGCGGCGCTGAGCCCACCCGGCTCGTTAAAGAGCGGACCGGCCAGCCAACCTTCCGGCTCGCCGCCCAGCACCGTTTCGCAGGAATGCTTCTCCGGATCGATCACCTTGATCTTGCTGTTGTAGGTGTCGGCCACGTAAATCTTGCCGTCCAGGTAAGTGACGCCCAGGGCGTGTTGCAGGCGGACCTTGTCGCCCACGCCGTCCACGTCGCCGAACTCGAAGAGATCGTCGAGCCATTCGTCGCCGATCACGGTGCTGACCGATCCCTTGCCGTCCAGCGGCAGGGCGCGGACAACGCTTCCCTCGCTGTCGGCCACGTAGAGAGTCTTGCCGTCGCTGGTCAGGCCGCTGGGTTGGGCGAAGCAGGATCGACCCAGGAGCGGGCCGTTGACGATCATCTCGCGGCCCTCGCCGGCGAACGGCTCCAGCTCGTTCTTGACCAGGTCGAGGGCCCAGATTTGGTGATGGCCGGCCATGGCGATCAGCAGACGCCGGTCGGTCAGCCAGAGGTCCCAGGGGCTGTTCAGGCCGACCTTCAGGGCGTCGCCGCCGGTGTGGCGATCCTCGCCCTTCTCGCCGGAGCCGGCCACGGTGGTCACCTTCTGGGCTTTCAGATCGAGCGCCCGGATCAGGTGGTTCTTGCGGTCGGCCACGTAAAGGGTCTCGCCCCGGAGCGCCAGGCCCTGCGGATCGTTAAAGGTGGCCGAGGCGAACGCGCCGTCGGCCCGGCCCGACTCGCCCGTGCCGGCAATGGCGATCTTCTTGCCATCCAGGTCCGTAATGACAATACGGTGGTGGGTGCTATCGGAAATGAACAGCCGTTTACTGGCCGCGTCGGCGAGGATCTTGCCGGGGAAGAAGAGCGGGCTATCCCCCTTCTCGTGGGAGCGAGCCAGCTCGAACTTGATCGGCTTCTCGTTGAGCGTCTTCTTCGTGCGGTGCTCCGGGATGAGCTTGGTCAGCACGCGATCGATAAGATCGTAGTTCCCCTCGCCGGTGGCTTCGCCGAGGTTGTTCCCCTCCGGGTCGATGAGGACCAGGGTCGGCCAGGAATGCACATGGTAGTTGCGCCAGATCAGCATCTGTGAGTCGTTGACCACGGGATGGCTGATTTCGTAGCGGAGGACGGCTTTGCGGATGTGCTCGCTTTCTTTTTCGTTCTCGAACTTGGCCGAGTGGACGCCGATGACGACCAGCTGATTGGGGTATTTCTTTTCGAGCCGGGCCAGGTCGGGGATCGTATGGATGCAGTTGATGCAGCAGTAGGTCCAGAAGTCGAGGAGGACGAACTTGCCGCGCAGGTCCTTGATGTGGATGGGGCTGGCGGTGTTGAGCCAGCCGGTGCCGCCGTCGAAATCGGGCGCCGGCCTCAGGCGCGGCTTCTCGTCGTCCTTCTCCTTGGGTTGTGCGTCGTCCTTGTCCTTCGGCTTGTCGGGGGGGTCGGCCTTGCCCTCCTGGGCGACGGCGGGCGTGGTCGCCAGCGGCCACCAGCGGGTGGTGGCCAGGTACCCAACCAGACCGGCCAGCACCATGGCCAAAGCGATGCCGGCAACGCGCCGCAGGGACCAGGGCGAGCGGGGGGCAGCCTGGGACATCAACTGTCTCCTTGTAGTCGGGGCCCGGGGGACAACCGTCCCTATTGTAAAGTGGAGCCCCAAAAGGGGAACAGCGCGTTTGCTGCTAGTGTAGCCTCAGTGCAAGGAATTATGATGGTGTCGGTCGTCGTCGGGTGGCACGCCCTGAGGTACTCCGAAGGGCGTGCTGCACTGACTGCACGCCGGAGTACCTCAGGGCGTGCCACCCTGAATCCTGGGCTTGCCGCAGCTCGCTCTCTTTAGACGCCGGCCGCGGGAGTCGGATTCACCGGGGGGCTGACGCCCTCCCGCTCGCCGGGCCCAATCGTCCTTGACCGGCACCGTCTCGCCGTCTACCGTTGAGGACGGTCATCGTCCGCGTCATTCCGTTGGTAGTCACCCGGGTTTCAGGACTTTTTCCATGTCAGCCGAGAACGATTCGACGCCTGCGGGCGGGCCGCACGCCAGCGCGACGGGCGGCGAGGGCATCCAAACGAGTGCGCCGGCCGCCGGCAGCACCGGGGTGCAGACCGCGCTCGCTCCGGAGCCGCCGTTGATCCCGCTCCCGCCGCGTGCCCCCCGGCCGCGCATCACGCCGGAAGAGCTGGGCCGGGCCATGAGCCGGCTCGACAACATGCTCGTGGTGGTGGTGCTGCTGCTGGGCGTGCTACTGGCGCTCTTCCCGGCCCGCAACAGCGACCTGTGGCTGAACCTGGCCGCCGCCCGCGACTGGCTGCACGGCAAGTTCAGCCTCGGCACCGATCCCTACTCCTACACCGGCACCGGCAGCTGGGTCAACCACTCCTGGCTGGCTGGCCTGCTGTTCTACGGCATCTACCAGAGTCTTGGCGGACCCGCCCTGCTGATCCTGAAGGCGGTGCTCATCACCGCCCTGGTCGGCCTGCTGCTCAGCCTGCGGCGACGCGGGCAGGGGCTGTGGCTGCCCGGCGTCTGCGCCGCACTGGCGGTGCTGGCCCTGAGTCCGCGCCTGCTCATGCAGCCGGCGGTGTTCTCGTTCCTGTTCCTGGGGATCACGGTCTGCCTGCTGCTGAGGCGGGAGCTGCGCGAAGAGCCGGCGCAGGATCGCAGGCGCCCCGCCGGGCCGGTGCCGTGGCTGGGCGAACGGTCGGACCGCTGGCTCTGGCTGCTGCCCCCGCTCGTTGTCCTGTGGGTGAACCTGGATTCCTGGTACTTCGTCGGCCCGCTGGCGCTTGTCCTGTACCTGGGCGGGCTGCTGCTGGAAGCCTTCCTGGGGGCCGGCAAACCGGGCGCCCGCGCCCGGAAGCTGGCGGCCGATCGCCGCCGTCCTGCTCGTCGGCATCGTCGCCTGCCTGCTCAGCCCCTTCGGCCTGCGAGGCCTGAACCTCCCCGACGAGTTGGCCGCCCGCGATGTGCTGAGCCAGCTGCAAGGGGACAGTTTTTTCGGCCGCCTGCTGGCGTCGCCGGTGCAGACCGAGTATTTTCGGCCCGACCTGGGCTTGAACATCGCCGGCATGGCCTACTTCCCGCTGATTATCGCCGGGCTGGTCTCCTTCGGGCTGGCCGGCGTGACGGGACGCTTGGGGCGGGTCGTGCTATTCCTTGGCTTCCTGGTGCTCTCTCTGGCGCAGCATCCGGGCCGTCCCGTATTTTGCCATCGTCGCCGGCCCGATCGCGGCGCTCAACTTCCAGGAATTCAGCATGGCCCGCTTTGGGATAGCACCATTGCGGAGGGCGGATGGAAGCAGTGGTCGCAGTGGGGGCGCCGCCTGTCGGTACTCGGCGTCTTTTTGCTGGCCGCCCTGGCCTGGCCCGGGTGGGTCTTCGGGTTCCCCGGGGAGCCGCGCCGCGAAGCGGTGGCCAGGTCGCGCCGCGTCGGCCTGGACGTCGAGCCCCCTGTGGCCCTGGTGAAATTGGCCCATCAGCTCGACGCCTGGCACCGCGACGGCAGCCTGAAAGATGACGACCACATCCTCAACCTGCAACCGAACGTGTCCAACACGCTGGCCTGGCTCTGCCAGGACTACCACGAGAAATGCTTCTTCGATTACCGCTTTGGGAATTATCCCGCCCAGGTGGCGGGCGACTACATTCAACTCCGCCAGGCCTTCGACCCGCCCGTCGTCAGACTGGGCGAACCGGGAAGCACCCTGGGGGATACGCAGCACGTGTGGGGTCCGCTGCTGAAGGACAAGCAGGTGTCGTTTATCATCGCCTACAACGGCGACCACGATCGCTTCCAGGTGATTCGGGCGCACACCCTGGGAGCGGCCGCCCACCTGGTGACGCTCTACCTGGACGGGCACTCGGCGGTCTACTGGGTCCGGGAGAAGTCGCTCCAGCCGCAGGAAAACTCCTTGCTGGCCTGGCTGCGGGGCCATCCGGCTCTGCGGGAGCTGCGAGACCGCGGCCTGACGATCCCCTCGCTACCCCCACCTCAGGAGGATCAGGGGCGCTTCAAGGGGCACGAGTTCAATCCCTGGTCGCTGGCCTTTGGACCGGACCACGAGAAGCTGCCCGACGGCAAGCCCCGCCGTCCGCAGCCCATGCCCTGGTGGACGCTCTTGGCTTACGGCCCGGGTCCGCAGGCGCCGGAGACCGGTGATGCGGCGACGTACCTGGCCTATTTCAACGAGAGCGCCTTCCGCTGGCACTATGAGCACGCCCTGCGGCCCCAGGCGGTGCTCATGTTCGCCTCGCTGGCCGGCAGTCCCGGAGGCCGCACCGGCGGACCCCTGGCCGCTGCCCTCACCCTCGGCGCAGACCAAGCTAAGCCTGGTGAGCATGCCGCCCGCCCTGCGCTACGATGAGTTCGGCCCGATCATCGTGGGGCCCACCTCGCCGCTGCTGCTGGCCGTCCGCTCCGCCCGGCGGGCCATCCAGCGCAACCCCGAGGACGCCGAGGCCTATTTCCAGCTCGGCCGGGCCTATGGCATCCTGGCCCGGGAAAGCCTGGAGCGGCAGGTCGGCAGCCGCTTTGCCCTGCTGGGCGAGCTGCGCGAGGTTCAGGCCATTGCCGCCCTGCGCAATGCCATCCTCATCAAGCCGAACCACGGGCCCGCCCACCGCCTGCTCAGCGACCACTATGCCCGCGCCCACTTCGACGACCTGACCGCGAAGCATTTCGGCGAGTTCATCAAATGGTTCCGCAACGAGTCGAAACGGCCCGGCGCCAACAAGGAGCAATTTGACAAAGCCCTCAAGGGGATGGAGGAGGACTTCAAGGGGCTGGACGATCGGGTTCGGAGAAACCAGGATAACTACGAAATTCAATCCGACAAGAAGCGCGTGCTCAACAAGGCAACCATCGCCTTGCAGATGGGCCTGGCGGAAAAGGCGCTGCAGGTGCTGCTCGATTCCGACGCCCTGGAGTTCAAGGACCAGGGCACGCGGCTGGAGCTGGAGCTGCTGCTGCGGATCGGCCGGCTCGACGACCTGCGCGAGCAGCTCTCTCCCGCCTCGGACCCTGACGCGCACGAGCAGCTGCCCAAGAACCTGAACGCCACCCTGGGGATGGGTACCTATGAGCTGTACCGCGTCAAGCTGGCGGCGGGCGAGGGCGATTACCAGGAGGCGGACCACTTCCTCGAGGAGGCCGCCACCAAGACGCGCACCGACCCCGCCATGCTCGCCAACTACCGGCACCAGCTCGAACTGGAGGGTAAGGGTGCCGCCGCCGCTGGCGACCTCACCCTGCCCCAGCTGAATGCCGTCGGTGTCGCCCGACTGCTGGGCGATAGCCCGCCCCAGTTTGGGCCGGCCGTCATGCTGTTGCAGCGACACCTCGAGCACCAGCGCCGAGTGGGTCTGCTCGCCGGCATGGCGGCACCACTGCAAAAAGCGGCCGACTACGAGACGCTCCGCGGCGTCCTGAGACTTGAAACTGGAGATATCCCCGCCGCCGAACAGGCCTTTCGCCAGGCCCTCTTCGCCGGCAAGGGGAAACGGGGCGAACGGCAGGAGATCGTCTTCGACTTCACCGCCCTGCCGGTGGCGTATCAATATCTCCGCATGATCGAGACCCCGGAGCGGTTGGAGCGGCAGAAGTGAGTCGGGAGGTAGGAGTAAGATCAGGATTAGGATTAGGAACTGCGCTGGGTCAACGAGGGATCCGATTGAGGAGTGCGCGATAAATCCATCAGGCCTGAGCCAGGGTGGCACGCCCTGAGGTACTCCGAAGGGCGTGCTAACTGTCAGCACGCCCTTCGGAGTACCTCAGGGCGTGCCACCCCACGCGCCGCTCGCCATCCCATAGGACGGTCTAAAATGGCATATTCGCCCCCACGACGAACTGCACCGGCGTATCGCTATTGATGGCCCGGGCCACGTCGATCCGCAGCGTGGTCCGCTCCACGAACCCGAACCAGGTGACATCGAAGCGCAGGCCGATGCCGGCCCCCTCAGCGACCGGACCGACCGAACGGCCATTGGTGTAGGCATTGCCCACGTCGTAGAAAACCGCACCATAGACGTTGTTCAGCGCCACCACGTGATCGACGGCATCGTAGTGCAGGTGCCGCATGATCGGCACGCGCCATTCGAGGCTCCCCAGCCAGACCGTGCTGCCTTGGCGATCGGCCATGCTGAAGCCGCGGAACATATCGGTGCCGCCCAGGGTGAAATACTGTCCCTGCTGCGGCCAGCCGCCGGCGCCGTAGACCCGCGCCGCCAGCCGCGTGTCCCCCAGCCAGCGCAACACCGGCTCCAGCATCTTGCCGAACCCGGTATCCTCGTCGAAATGGCCCGAGAGGTCCGGGACGCCCTTGACGATGGAGAATTGCCCCGTGAGCTGGTTGGTGGCGACGTCGTGGCCGGGGCCGGCCACCGGCTCCAGCCGGGCCTCGCCGCCGGCATAGGTCAGGTCCAGGGCCATGCCCCCCTGCGGGTCCCAGTAGGGCGTCAGGTAGTTCAGGTGATAGTGCAGGCCGCCCATCGTTTCGTTCTCGAACCGTTCCTGCCCCGGCACAATGTTGTTGGGGAACGGCATGAAGTTGTCCTGCCGGTCCACAAACGCCTCGGCAAAATGGATCGGCGGCAGATAGAGGCTTGAGTTGTACTGGAAGACGTAGCGGCCGAACAGCACCTCGCGGTTGGGCTGGGCGTCGGCCGCGGTGGCGACGGCCACGCGCTGCTCGACGTTGAATCCGAACTGCAGACGCTCGCCGAGTTGGTGGTCCCACAGCCCGTCGGCCCCGACCACGAAATCGTGATAATCGGGCCGATAGCCGGCATAAATCCCGCCGTCGAAGACCTGCGTCCGATACGCCGCCACCCGGGCCCCGACGATGGTGGACCGTGTGTACCAGGCATCGTTATAGGCCGACCCGTACACCCAGGGGCCGAAGGTCACGTTCCAGCGGTCGTAGGCCGTGGTGAGGTCGGCCTCGTCCAGCAGCGTCATCACCGGCGAAAACCGCCAGCGAACCGGCGTGTGCCAGTAATTGTTCGAAGGGTCGCGGTCCACCAGCACCTGGTCGGGATCGACGGCAATCTGTTCGGGCCGGCAGGGGAGCACGATGGTCACGCGAAAACGGTGGTCCGGCAGCGTTTCGACCCGCGCCTTGAACTCCTCATAATCGACCGCCTGGGCCTGCGGCAGGATGGGAATACGGATCTGGTACGGCAAGCGCTCGTCATCCGATTTTCCCTGCTTGTTCAGGCAGAAGCCGAGGACGGTCGGCTCGTCATAATCTCCCTTCTGGTGCAGGACCACGGTGGCCTGGAAGGCACCTTCGAGGTTGGCCGGCGTACCTCCTCCCGGCATGCAACGTATCGGCTCACCGAAAACCCACTGGCCCTCGTCGATGACTTCCTTGATCGGCTGGATTTTCACCTTCTCCACGCACCAGTCACAAATCCCGGTGCCATAGAGCCAGCGCTTGAAAAACTCGTCCCACGGCTGGTGGGTGTATTCCTCCAGCTCGCGCTGCACATCGGCGACCCGGATGATCCGGTAGCGATAGCGGTCGTGGATGCGGTGGATGAAATCGACGAAGGCGTCTGGGCCGAGGCGGTCCTCGATCATGCCGACGACCTTGCTCCCCTTGTCGTAGCACATGCCGAAGAGGTTGCCGATGTGGCCGTACTTCGGCATGTCCTGGCAGACGGGGCTCTGCTCGCCGCGCCCATAGACGCCGTACATGGTGGAGTAACGGTAGCTTTCGCGCGGGATGTTCGGCAGCCACTCCAGGCCGCTGGGGTAGCGCAGCAGCTTGCTGTTGAAGCCGCACTTCTGATCGAGGAACTTGTGGGCGAAGTAAGTGGCGTAGGCCTCGTCCATCCAGGTTTCGCAGTAGCCGTTGGTGCCGATCAGGTTATACCACCATTGATGACAGGTTTCGTGGCTGATGAGGTACTCGACGTAGCCCTCGCCGATGTGCGGCATGCCGAACACGCGCTCGTCGATCATCACCAGGGTGGCGCACTCGTTGCCGTTCCAGCCGAAGAACGATTCGGCGATGGTGAAGTCGGCCCAGGGGTAGGGCCCAAACAGGCGGCTATAATAGGGGATGACCTCGGCCACCGTCTGGAGCATCAGCCGGGCGTAGTGCTCGTGCTCCGGGAAGGCGAAGCAGTGCAGCCGTACCGACGGCAGGCCGGGCAGCGTGGCGGCCTCGGCGGCGTACTCGACGAAGCGCGCGCTGGTCAACAGGGCGAAATCGCGCACGCCGTTGGCCGTGATCTCCACCTGCTGCTGTCCATCGGGCAGCTGATGGCGTCCGGTGATCGTGCCGCTGCACGCCACCCGCTGGTCGGCCGGCAGCGTCACCTTGACCGTGTACACCCCGGCCTCGTTGAAGAACGGCTGGTGCCAGGGGACGAACGGCGTGGGGTGCCACCCCTGTTCATCGTGGACGGCCACTACCGGTAGCCAGTTGCTCAGATAGGTCACGCCCTCCCACTGCCCCCAGCGCCCCTGCTTCTGGGGTAGGTGGAGCGTGTAATCCAGCTCCACCGTCACCGTCTGGCCCGCCGGCAACGGGCCCGGCAGCGGGACGAGCAGGTCGGTGTCCGTATCGCCGGCGTAGTGGGCCTTCACCTCCTGCCCGCCCGCCGCCGCTCGCTGGAGGTCGAACGGAATGGGGGCGCGATAAACCCCCTCGTCGGCATTCATCCGCAGGATTTCCAGCGTCTTGGCCAAGAGGCCAACGTCGTCCTTCGGCACCACATAGTGGCTGTGGGCGTTGAAGACGATCTGCTCCACCGGCTTCGTCGAGCGATTGGTCCAGGTGACGCGCTGGTGGACCAGGGCGTTGTGGCCCTTGATATCGAGGCGAATATCGAGGTCGTAGTGCGGCAGCCAATCGGGCGGCGGGGCGGGCAGGCGGACGGCTGGCGGTGCCTGGCGCGGCGGTTCCGCGGCCGGAGACACCGCCGGCAACAGCAGGAGCAACAGGCCAAACAAGGGCCAGTGACCCGAGACCGTTCGCATAAGGCCGGTCCATACCGACAGCCACCCGGCCCGTCCATGCCACTTGAGCCCGAGACGCCCGAGCGCGAAGACGAGGCAGGAGCCGCTGGCGAGGCGAGCCGGCGGGCATAGGATAGGTAGCAACGTGGTGGCAATCTTCCTCCCCTCTCCCCGGGAAGACCGGGAGACGGGGGCCTATCCGTTGTAGGGAGACATCCATGCGCAAGACCATTCTGCTCCTGGCGATCTTGACGGTGCCGGTGTTCGCCGCCGATCCGCCGGCCGGCGAACCGGTCCACGAGGGGAAGAAGCTCTCCGAGTGGATCAAGGACCTGGGGGACAAGGATCCGGAGGTGCGCGGCGAGGCGGGGCGGGCCATCGGCATCATCGGGCCCAAGGCCAAGGCCGCCGTGCCGTCCCTCATCAAGGCCCTCAAGGACCCCGACCCTTCGGTGCGCGACTGGGCTTGCTACGGCCTGTCGAACATCGGCCCCGCCGCCAAGGACGCCGTGCCGATGCTCGAGGACCTGATGTTGAACGACAAGGCGATGAACGTGCGACGGATCGCGGCCAATGCGATCGGCAGCATGGGCGCCGACGGCAAGCCGCTGTGCCCGCCCTGCGCAAGACCCTCAAGGATGACGACGCCTGGATGCGCCACTTCGCCGCCGTCACCCTCGGCGCCATCGGCGAGGCCGCCAAGGACGCCATTCCCGACCTGGTGAAGGCGTTGCGGGACCGCGAGTATGTGGTGCAGAAATCGGCGGTGGAATCGCTCGGCGACATGGGCTCCGCCGCCAAGCAGGCCGTCCCGGCGCTGCTGAAGGTCTGGAAGGACGAAGAGGAATACAAGCTGACGCGCAAGGCGGCCGCCAAGGCGATCAAGCAGATCGATCCCGAGGCCGCAAAAAAGGCGGGGATTGAGTAGTTTAGCCGCCGCCCTGCGGGCGGTGCGCCTGAGCGCCGCCCGCAGGGCGGCGGCTAAACATCCTGCTACTCAAACGGAATGTGATACCCGTCGATCTTCAACCCGATCCGGTACACGCTCGTGTCCACCGTCACGTACAGCGTCTTGCTTTCATCGCCGAGGCCGAAGCAGACGTTGGCCGGAATCCCCTTCGGTTCCTTGGCATCCGTCTGCGGCTTGGCGGTTGGGATATAGGCCAACGGCTTGCCCTTCGGGTCCGCCACCCACACGCCGGGCCGCTTCAGGCTGCGGACCCCCATGTACAGGTTACCCTTCACATCGACGCACATGCCGTCGATACCGTTCTCCTCCTCGAAGTCGATCAGCGTCTTCCGCTCGCCCTTCACCAGGCCGTCCTTGTTGAGCGCGAAGGCGTAGAGCTTCATCGCCCCCTTCTTCGGCTTGGGGCCGTTGGGGTCGATCTTGTCGGTGCCGTTGTTGTGGTCGGCGACGTAAAGGATCTTGCCGTCCGGGGACAGAGCGATGCCGTTGGGCTTCTCGCAATCGTGCGTGATCTCGACGATGTTGCTGCCGTCGCTGTCGATGCGGTAGACGGCCCGGTATTCCAGCTCGCGCGGCTCGTCGCCCAGGTAGCGGGGATCGGTGAAGTAGATGCGTCCCTTGGTGTCGATGGCCAGGTCGTTGGGGGCATTGAAGCGCTTGCCCATGTACTTGTCGGCCAGGATGACGCTCTTGCCGGTCTTGACGTCGAAGCGGGCGACGCACTGGCCGCCCTGATCGGACCCTTCACAGGCGATGAGGCCGCCCTTGGCGTCGAACTTCAGGCCGTTCGACTTGCCGCTGTCGTCGACGAAAACGTCGGTCTTCTTGGTCTTTGGATCGAAGCGCATGATCTTCCCCTTGTCCTTGCCGACGGGGATGTCGGAGAAGTAGATACGGCCGTCGGGCGCGACGCACGGCCCCTCGGTGAGGCCGCCGTGAATCGGCAGCGAGCGGGTGAAGATCAATTCGAGTTTGGCCCCCTCCGGCACGATGGCGTCCCCCTTGGCCTTGGGGGCCTCGGCGGCGACGAAGGGGACGGCCAGACACGAGAGGATGGCGAAAGCAAGAATGCGGCGCATGGGGGCCTCCGAAAGCGTTGGTCCGGGCCGAACGTCGGCCACGGGGATGAAGAGTAACGCGCTCGGAGGGGGTTCTCCAGTGATTTCCACGTGGTGGCGGGATTTGCTAGAAACGAGTCGCTGCACCGTGCCCGAACCCTTCGAATAGGCGTTGATTGGAACCCTTCGCCGCGCGATCCTTCTCGGGATCAGCCTCTGGCGGACTTGCGTCGGTGATGACACCCACGTCCATTAGCCAGCGACAAAGCTCGGTGTCGGGCCAGAGATCAGTCTTCGCCGGCGTAGGGGGATGAGCGATATCGGTCAGACGCCAGTTCTCGGCCTCCCATTCCTCAATGTCTCTCTTGCGAAGGCGAGGATTCCGGCAGTCCCAGCAAGAACGGTCGCCGATGAGACCTTTTTCGGTCAAATCGACCAAGGCTGCGCCTTTTACTCGTTTTGTCGCTTCACTGTACCTCCGCTCGGCGGCGTGATCTCGGCTCAGGCCCCGGAAATGAATGTACGCTTCCTCATTGTCACCGACGAGTTCGTCGAACCGGCCAAGGTTGTACTGCCTCTCCGCCGGATCGTCCTTCTCCCACGCGAACAGCGCCACGCGCGGCGCCGACGCCGGTGCCGACAGCGGCGGGAGGGCCGAGCGCCGTTTCGCCATGTGCCCCATCGCCGCCGTTACCGCCGTCCCAATGCCTTCCTGGCCGCAGGCGCGTCCCTGCACCAGGCCCAGCGTCAGTGTCAGGATCGCCGGCAGCCAGAGCCGTCGCGCTGGAGTACACATGCTTCGCCCCTCCCATCCGGGTCGGGAACCTCGGCCGGCAGCGCCGGCGCTCGAAAAGGAGGGGGTGTATAGCAGGCGCTGTCGGCGGAAGCAACACGAAACTTGAGGGAAAATGCAAGGGGGCGTGAGCAGCTGAAAAACTGATATATTCTTTGTTCAGCAGCCCCGTTCACAGACCGTCTCGTTATTTGAGTAGTCCTGGATGACTCGGTAACAAAATGGCCTCCCTGCGTTGGCGGGTTTTGGGCAGAGTAGCGGTACCGCTACCAACTCTGCAACCGCCCAAGCAAGGAGGCCGGGCCAATGGTAAAGGGAATTGCCGGTGCCGACAAGCGCGACCGCTTTGCCACCCCGCCCTGGACGACCGAATCGGAAGAATGGCAAGCCATCGATCGGCATCTGCCAGCTGATCATTTGGCCAGGCGGATCGCTCAGGCGGTCGAACGCTTGGACCTGGGCCCGTTGTGGGATTCGTACCTGGGTGTCGGCAAAAGAGCCTTGCCTCCGGACCTGCTGCTCAAGGTGGTGCTCTACGAGAATGCACAGCAAACGACCATCGCCGGCGCAGTGGACCAAGGACGTTCGCGAAAGCGAGCCGGTCCGTTGGCTGCTGTTCGGCTTGGAGCCGTCGCGCGCCCGCTTGTACGACTTTCGCGAGCGCTTGACGCCCTTTTGGGACGATTGGAATGCTCAGGTGCTGCAACAGGCGTTGACGGCGGAGATGACGCCGGCGGCACGCATGTCCTTGGACAGTTCGAGCGTGGCGGCGAATGCTTCGCGACGACGGTTGCTCAACGAGGAGCGGTTGCAAAAACGGCAGCGGGTGATCGACGAGCATCTGTGCGGCGCCCAAGGCGGCGAAGCGCTGGCCGAGAAGCCGGGTTGGCTGGCGACAACCAAAGCGGGACTGCACGAGCAGAAACAACGCTACGCTCACGCCGCCGAAGTCCTGCGGCAAAGGCAAGAGGCCAACGCCCAGCGGCGGTCGTCGAAGCGCCAGCCCGCCGACAAGGTGCTCGTCAGTCCGGCCGACCCTGAGGCCGCACTGGCACGCGATAAGGAGGGCGTGTTTCGACCGCTGTACACGGTGCAGTTGCTGCGCAACCTCGAGTCGCCGCTGATCTTCGCGTACGACGTGTTCGCGCAGAACAACGACAACGGCGTCTTGCAGCCATTGCTCGAGCGCCTGGTGGATAACGTGGGCGTTAAACCCAAGGACGTACTTGTGGATTCAGGCTACGTGTCGGTCCGGCACCTGGAATTCTGCGAACTGGCGGGGATGACGCTGTACGGTCCGTGCCAGGAGAACGATTACAGTTCGGCCAACGACAAGAAGCGCAGAGCAATCAGCACACCGAGTTGCCCAAGAGCGCTTTCGCCTGGCTGGCCGAGGAGCAAACCTATCAGTGCCCGCAGGGTCATCGACTGGAGTTCACCAAGACGCAAACGCAACAGCGGGCAGACCACAAGATCACGCTCGCGCTGTACACGTGTCCGCCGCAGCATTGTCAGGCCTGCCCGCGTCAGTCGGCCTGCACGCGCACCCCGGAGAAGGGGCGGACGGTCAGCCGCATGGAGAACGAAGGGCTACTCGACGCCCTGCGGCAGCGGATGCAAACCCCCGAGGCCCGGGCGCTGTACAAACAGCGCAGCCGCACGGTCGAACTGAATTTCGCCGACCTGAAGGAACATCGAGGCCTGCGGCGTTTTCATGGTCGCGGCCTCGACCGAGTCAAGTCGGAGGCAGGCGCGCTGGTGCTGACGCACAATCTCCTGGCGGTCCGGGCACAGGCGGGCCATCGCTCGCCGAGCGCAAGCGCCGCGGGCCTTCCCCAATCTCTATGCCCTGTGTAGATAACGAGACGGTCTGTGAACGGGGCTCAAGCACGACTACGGTACTTCCGCTCTACCAAGTAACAAGACGCCCACCCATGGAAACGCCGGCTCGGCACGCTTAATCGGCGTCCTGGTCCGCGCCGATATCCTTCAGGGCCGCCTGGGCGGTCCGTGCAAGGTCGCCATTGCGGTGGTTGCGCAAGGCGGAAATCTGCGGAGCGGCGTCATGCGCGGCCGGGCCGATTTCGCCCAGCGCCCGGACCAGGGCCCGGCGGACGCGGTCGCTGTCGGTCGTCTTCAGCGCGTCGATGAGGATCGGCACGCCATCGTGAGTCCCGGCGCTGGCGCAGGCCCAGGGCCAGGGCCACCATCTCCTGGATGGAAATGGTGAACGTCGTCAGCAGCGCCTCGTTGTCCTTGTCCTTCATCGCCGCGATCAGGGCGGGGACGGCCGGCCGGGAATCCTCCTTCAAGCGGAAGAGGATGGTGGCGGCGTTCATGCGGACGACCGGCTCGGGGTCGCTCAGCGCCTGAGCTAATTCGGGCACGATGTTCCGCGAGGCCGGGAGCATCTTCAAGAGCGCCAGCGAGGCATCCCCCCGCGTCTTGCCGTCGGGATCATGCAGCATGACGTTGGTCACGGCCGGCACCGCGTCTTCCGCAGCGGGGCCGAGCATGCCCAGCGAATAGATGGCGTGACGGCGGGCGGCCGTGTCCGGCGTGTTCAAGGCGTCGATCCAGTAGCCGGTGCCGTGCCCTTCCTGCAGGTGGCCATAACGCATCATCAGGTTCGGCACGTAAGCCGGGCTGACCGGGACAAGCAGGGCCAGGCCAATCAGGGTCAGGAGTACGATGGCCCCCCACACGACACGGCGTTTCGTCATCGGAAGCCTCACGGCCAAGGGTCTGGCCTTAGCTGG
The DNA here is from genome assembly GCA_963827935.1 of uncultured Planctomycetota bacterium. Classification (GTDB taxonomy): domain Bacteria; phylum Planctomycetota; class Planctomycetia; order Gemmatales; family Gemmataceae; genus DATFNV01. Next base: position 1,193,708 of record CAWHCN010000017.1, read on the forward strand.
GGTGGCACGCCCTGAGGTACTCCGAAGGGCGTGCTTGACTGTCAACACGCCCTTCGGAGTACCTCAGGGCGTGCCACCCCCAATGTATCAGGTGCGCAGTCCTCCCTGACGATCAACGCTCACTCCTGCTCGTCCGCCTCCGCGCCGATCTTGCGCAGGGTCGCCTCGGCCACGGCGCGCAGGTCGCTGTTCTCGTGGCGGCGCAGGGCCAGGATTTGGGGGGCGGCCTCGCGGGCCTGCGTGCCGATGAAGCCCAGTGCCCGCACCACAGCCCAGCGCAAGCCGTCGGTGCTGGCGGCCCGAAGGGTTTCGATCAGCGTCGGCACGGCCTCGGCGCTGCCGGCACTGGCGCGGCCCAGGGCCAGGGCCACCATCTCCTGGATCGACACGCTGAAGTTTCGCAGCGTGACCTGATTGTCCTTCGCCGGCAGGGCCTGGATCAGGGCGGGCACGGCCGGGCGCGAGTCTTCGTGTAAGCGGAAGAGCGTGCAGGCGGCGTACATGCGCACCAGCGGTTCGCGGTCGCTCAGCGCCTGGCCCAGCGCCGGCACCGCCGTCCGCGAGGCCGGCGTCATCTTCGACAGCGCCAGCGAGGCCTCGATCCGCAGCCCGGGATCGGCATCGGTCAGCATGATGTCGGCCAGGGGTGGCACGGCGTCCTCCGCGTAGCTGCCGAGCATCCCCAGGGAAAAGATGGCATGGCGGCGGGTTTCGGCATCGGGGCTGTTCAGGGCGTCGATCCAGTAGCCGGTGCCGTGACCGTCGTACATGTGGCCATAGCGCATCATCAAGCTCGGCAGGTAGACCGGGCTGGCCGGCACGAGCAGGCCCAGACCCACCAGGCCGATCAGTCCGATCACCGGCCAGACAAGGCGGCGCAGCGTCATCGGATTCCTCCTGGACATACGGCCCGAGGACCCAGGCTCGGTCCCCTGGCCGGACTCTACTCCGACCGTGGGACGCTGGCAAGCAATTTCCAAGGACTGAGGGGACAAATGGGACAATCGCCCTTCCACAAGCCTCGAGCGCTGGCCAGGCTTTTCTCACCACAAAGGGCACAAAGAACACAAATGAAGAGAAAGCCAAGGAAGACGCGCCGGGGCGGAGTCCCCGGCTCGGCACGCCGCATTGCCAATCGTTCTTTCCCTCTTTGTGTTCTTTGTGTCCTTTGTGGTTAGAAGCCCGGGCTAGCGTAGGACGCCGCTCGCCGACCAGTGCCAAGTGCAAGGTAAAGCATGCCCGATCCGCAAAGACGCACTTGACGCCTTCTGGTTTATCTGGCTATGATCCCGCCCGTTGCGTCGTGTCTTGCACCATGAACCCGGGTCGGCCCGGCTCTCGGCCGAGTGACGACCCAGAGAAAAAAGGACTTTTCCGGGCATGATGGCCTCTTTGACCCAGGGATGGGGTTCTCCTTTCCCCTCGATCCGCCTGCCATGCTGAGCGAACGCCGTGACAGCGCGGTGCTGCTGCGGGCTCCGGCCAAGGTGAATCTCTTCCTCGAAGTCCTGGGCAAACGATCGGACGGCTATCACGAGATTGCGACCCTGCTGGTGGCTGTCTCGCTCTACGACACGCTGGAGCTGACGGAGGAGGCGTCCGGGGCGGTGCGGCTGGAGTGCGACGCCCCCGGATTGACGACGGGCCCCGACAACCTGGTGCTGAAGGCGGCCGCTCGCCTGCGGCAGCACACCGGCTGCCAACGCGGCGCCACCATCAGGCTGACCAAACGCATCCCGCTGGCGGCGGGCCTGGCGGGCGGATCGACCGACTGTGCGGCGGCCCTGGCGGGGCTGAATCGCCTGTGGCACCTGGGACTGGAACGGGACGAGTTGGCGCGGCTGGGCGGCGAGCTGGGCAGCGATGTGCCCTTCTTCTTCCACACGCCGGCCGCCTGGTGTACCGGACGCGGCGAGGTGGTGAAGCCGTTGACCCTGGGTCGCCCGCTCGATTTCGTGATCGCCAAGCCGGCCGCCGGGCTGCCCACCGCCGATGTGTACCGGGCGGTGACCGTGCCGGAGCGGCCGGACAATGGCCTGGAGATGCGCGGGCGCTGGCCGCCGGGGATTTGGAAACCATCGGCCGGCTCCTGCACAACCGCCTCCAGGAGGCGGCGATGGGACTGCGGCCGGAAGTTCGAGCCGTGCTCGACCGCCTGCGGGCGCTGGAGCCGGCCGGCGCGTTGATGAGCGGCAGCGGGACGAGCCTGTTCGCCCTGTGCCGCAACCCGGGCGAGGCACAGCGCGTCGCCCGCGGCTTGAAACAGTCGCCCGAGGCGGTTCCCCCTCCCGGCGCCGGTGCCGGCGGGGACTTACAAGTGTACGTGGTTCGGAGTTGCTCTTGAGAGGCTGCTACGGACGCCCATCTCCCCGGAGTACCGGGGCGAGGGGAGAAGCTGCGGCAGCCAATGATCAGGCCACAGAAATAAGGAGTACAACTGTGGTTATCACCGAAGTTCGGATCAAGCTCATGGAAGGCGGCCAGGAGAATGAACGCCTGCAGGCCTTCTGCTCGGTGACCTTCGACGACGCCTTCGTGGTGCGCGATCTGAAGATCATCGAGGGAACGAAGGGCTCGTTCGTGGCCATGCCCAGCCGCAAGCTGACAGACCACTGCCCGCAATGTGGCTGCAAGAACCACCTGCGGGCCCGCTACTGCAACCAGTGTGGCGGCAAGCTCGATGAGAGCCGTGCCACCCGCGACGCCGACGGCCGCGTCAAGCTGCACGCCGACATCGCCCACCCGATCAACTCGGCCTGCCGCGAGGTGATCCAGGGAGCCGTCATCAAGGCCTACCAGGAAGAGCGCGAACGCAGCAAGCAGCCCGGCTACATCTGCACCTACGACGACTACGACAGCGATTACGACGAGGTGGCCAGCTACGCCCAGATCGTGGGGCAAGTGGCAGCAGCCCGGGCCAACGGCGGCACCCTGCGCAACCACGCGGCCCATCCCGCCACCCGCGGCGGGCACGGCAACGGCACCCCGGCCCGCGAGGAGAGCCGCAGCGATAGCTTTGGGGCGGGGATTATGTAATTCGTGCCCCGTTTAGCGGCGGATCGTAGATCCGCGTGTTATTCAACGCGCGGATCTGCGATCCGCCGCTAAACGTTCCTGCGCCCCCTTCGCCTCGCGTGTCAACCACGCCTCCGCCGCCCCGCGCGACAATTCCACCAACAAGGTGCGCGCTTCCGGCGTACCCATGTCCTCCACCAGCTCCAGCGCCCGGGCCAGTTGCAGCCGCTCACCGCTATCGGTTCCGGACTTCAGGCGCTCGAGCAGAAACTCGATCCGCCGCCTTGGCTCGGCCGTCGGCTTCGCTGCCAGCGCCTTTCGCAAGGCCGGTTCGGCCTGTTCGCCGAGTTTTGCCAGCTCATTCGTCGCGCTATCCCGTTTCTCGAAATCGTCGTCATCCAGGGCCGCGATCAGCTTGGCGAGTTGACCAGCGTCAGCGGGCTGGGCCGGCTTCAGCAGGCCGCGCAGCAGCGGCAGCGCCTGCCGGGGACTGGCGGCCAAGGTCCAGATGGCCCGGTAGGCCGGGCCGGCCTCGTCGCCGCGCAGGGCGGTCCAGGCGGACTCCAGGTCGGGCGGGGTCAGGTTTGCGGGCCGCAACTTCCCCTGATCCAGGCGGCCGGTCAGGTCCCAGATGAGCGCCGTGGTGTCGGTGCTGCCCGAGGCCAGGGTTCGCCCGTTGGGGGCGAAAGCCAGCGAGGTGCCGTCCCCTTCGTGGCCGGTGAAGCGGCGCCGCTCCTTGCCGGTGCTCACTTCCCAGAGGCGGACGCTGCGCCAGTGGCTGACGGCCAGGGTGCGGCCATCGCGGGAGAAGGCCACGGCCTGGATCCAGCCGGGGTGGCCGGGGAACTCGCGGAGCTGCTGCCCGGTGGCCAGGTCCCAGAGGCGGGCGGTGTTGTCCCGGCCACCGGTGGCGAGGAGGCGGCTATCGGGGGAGAAGGCGGCCGACTCGATGTTCCCGCCGGCCTGGTTCCCCACCCCGCCGACTCCGCCGTGCACGGGCCGAATCAGCTCCCGCGGCTTGCCGGTCGTCAGGTCCCAGACGGCGACCGGCTGCCCGCGGGCGATAGCGGCCAGCCACCGGCCGTTGGGTGAAAAGATCACGTCACTGGGATACTCCCCCTCCCCCTCCACGGTGAAGCGGCGCAGCTCGTGGCCAGTGGCCGGGTCCCACAGAACCACCGCGCGATCGCTCCCGGTCGAGGCGAGCGTTTTGCCGTCCGGCGAATAGGCGACGGCGGTGACCCAGGTGGCGCCGGGCTTGCCGGCGTGCGCCTTCCATGAGCGCAGCTCCTTTCCTTCCCGGTCGCAGATGCGGAGGTTCCCGGCCCAGGTCCCGGCGGCCAAGGACTTGCCATCCGGAGCCAGGGCCGCGCCATGCGAACCGGGCTGGCGCAGCTCGATGCGCCGCAGCTGCCGCCCAGTCGCCGCGTCCCACTGGCGGAGCGTCCAGTCGGCGCAGCACGAGGTGAGGACCCGGCCGTCGGCGCTGTATTCGAGCCGGCCGACCTGGGCACCGTCGTGCCCGGCGTCGTCGCAGAGCCGCTTGCCGCTCGCAGTGTCCCAGAGGAAGACCGCCGTATGGACGAGGGCGGTGGCCGCGACGTGCTTGCCGTCCGGCGAGAAGGCGATGGACGTGATCTCGTTGTGTGGCCCCTTCAGGAGGCGAATGTCCTTACCGGTGGCGGGGTCCCAGAGGAGCACATCGTCGCCGCTGCCGCACGCGACCAGCTTGCCATTGGCCGAGCAATCCAGGGCCCGGATCGCCTTCCAGCACTCGCGCCGGTGCACCTCCGGGCACGGCACGCGGGAGATATCCCATAACCGCAGGAGCTTGTCGCCGCCGACGGAAACGACGTGCTGACCGTCCGGGGCATAAACGACGCCGTTGCCGCCGGCGGTATGGGCCTTGAAGGAATGCACCGCCGTCCCCTTGTCCGGGTCCCAGAGGCGGATGGCGCCGTCGGCCCCGGTCGAGGCGAACTGCTTGCCGTCCTTCCGCCAGGCGACCGAGCGGACCGCCCCCTCATGGCCGGTGAAGCTCGCGCGTTCTGTCCCCTTGTCCGGGTCCCACAGGCGGACGGTGCCGTCGGCACTGGCAGAGGCGAGCGTCTTGCCGTCCGGGGAGTAGGCCAGGCACAGGACGCCGTCGGTGTGCCCCTCCAGCACCCGGAGCTGTTTGCGAGTGGCGGTATCCCAGATGCGAATGGTGCTGACCTTCCAGCCATTGTTGTGGTCGCCGGTGGCCAGCGTCTTGCCGTCGGGGGCGAAGGCGACGGCGTGCAGCCAGCGCGTGGGAGCATAGGGCTTGTCGCGATCGTCCCCCTGGCCGAAGCTGCCGACCTGGTGGCCATTCGTGACATCCCACTGCCGGGCCAGGTGGTCGCTGCCGGTAGAAACCAGGGTCTTGCCGTCCGGCGCAAAAGCCACGGTCTGGGCGTTGTGCCCCTGACGCAGATGCGTCGAGCCCAGGCGGACGAGGGCGCCGGCGGGGAGCGGGTCGCCATAGAGGTCGAAGCCCGGCCGGGGCTGCGCTTCCACCTTCGCGTCATCCGCCGCTGCGGCTTTCGGCTCCGGCGACGGCCCATTGAGCAGGCCCGCGCCGAGGCCCAACGCCCCGAGGGCGACTAGCAAAGCAAGGACCAGTTTCCCCTTGGCCAGCGCCAGATCGCGGACTCCAAACTGGACGAGGTTAGCCACGCGGCTTGACACGAATCCCACCAGGCCGGCTCCGGCCTGGACGGCCAGCCCGGCGGCGAGGGTGGCCCGGCCCAGCGTCAGCGGCACGGCGGCGGCCGCGTGTTCAGCCAGCGCCAGGCCCAGGGCGACGGAGGAGAGCGCGATGCCGCGGCGCGTCAGGCGTTGGCGAAGCAGCTCCCGGCCGCGTGCCAGCAGCTTCGACAGCGAGCCGGCCGCCCAGCCGAGTTCCCGTGCCGCCTCGGCATGGGTCTTCCCCTCCAGGTCGCACAGGACCAGGGGCGCCCGCAGCCGTTCGGGCAGCCGGGCCAGCTCCTCGTCGAGGATGGGGCGCAGATCATCCCAGGACTGTTCACTCGTCACCTGGATGGATCGCATATTGGCCACCCGCCTTTCGTGAAGCCGCCGCCGGCTCGCCCCGGCTCGGGCCTTGAGGGCCAGCCGATACGCCACGCCGTACAGCCAGGAGCCGACAGCCGTCCCCTTGCGGATGGACTTTGCCTTGTGGACGAACACGAGAAAAGTGGCCTGGAAAACGTCGTCGGCGTCGTGCTTGGCGTGAAGCAAGCGCCGACAGACGCCGAGGACCATCGGACCGTGCCGGCAAAGCAACTCCTCGAAGGCGGCTTCGTCGTGGTGGACGTCGAAGCGGTCGAGCAGCTGACCGTCGGTCGGCTCGGCCAGCGACGGGGTGCCGAGCAAGCGGTGCAGGTGGCGCAGGACAACGCCGATCTGGGTCTGGGGCATGGGTGCGACATCTCCGGGGGGCGCTCTGTCTCTATAGTTCCCGGAGATGGCTAGGGAAATCCAGTTTTTTTGCACAGGTCGAGGAGCTGAAGTGCGGCTGAGGCCGTTTGGCCCGGATTTCTCACCACAAAGGGCACAAAGAACACAAAGAAGAGAAGGCCAAGGAAAATGAGCCTGGCCAGACAGCATGCTGGCTCCTCTGCGGCAAGAGCTTGGGATTTCTCCTTTCTTTGTGTTCTTTGTGTCCTTTGTGGTAAGGATTTCGGGCGCCAATCACTTCAACTGCTCCGCCGTCACCTGCAACACCGTGTACGGCTGCAACATCAGCGAATAGACCGAGCCGTCCTTCCCCTCGCAGACGCCGAGGATGACCCACTTCGAGGTGGTGGCCCCGTCCGGCAGCTTGATGATGCCCGCGGTAAAGGGCAGCGGCTTGCCGTCTTTGTCCTTGAACTCGGTGTAGTCCGGATTCTTGATGGCGACGGGGCCGTGGTCGCGCGGCGCCTTCTCACCGGCCCGGTAGCTGACCAAGTGGTTCAGATTGGGGACGTCCGCCTTCGCTCCGGCCTCGGTGATCGACGCCCACACCGTCCCCTTCGGCCCGACGCACATGGCCCTGCAATCGGTGCTCTTGGCGCCGGGGATCAGCGTGCCGACGGTGCGGCCGGGCAGGGTATCGCCGGTGGCGGTCAGGTCGTAGCTGTAGAGCTGGTTGGTGCTCATGGGCACGCAATAGAGCGTCTTGCCGTCGGGCGCGATGTCCCAGTTGAGCGGATGGCCGTGCTCATCGGCCAGGTGCGTTTCCTTGGTCGGCGGCTTGCCGTCGATCGTCTGCTTGAGGATCTCCAGCTTGTCGGCCTTCGGATCGTAACGGGCGATGCCGCCGCCCAGGACGGGGTGATAAGCCCGCCCGAGGTAATCGACGACGATGAAGCCGTAAGAGTGCTTCGTGTCCATCAATTCGCGATATTTGCCCGTCTTCAGATCGAGGATGAGGAAAACCGCCCCCTCCTCCGGCCCGGGGCGGTGGTCGGTGCAGGTCGAAATGTAGGCCACACCGCGCGACTCGTCGGGGGTGATGCTGTTGATGCCGTGGTGCGGCACCGGGATGGGGTAGACCTTCGTCTTGCCGGTGGCCGGATCGTAGACCATCGGGTAGCCGCCGGGGTAGTCCTCGCGCTTCTCGGTCTTGTCCGGGTAGCCCTGCTTGGTGCCGAAATAAATCTTGCCGCTGGCGCCGACGTTGTTGCGGGTGTGAATCTTGGCCTGGGCGCCGAAGCCCTTGAGCTTGCTGCCGATCTCCTTCATGGTGTCCACAACGGTAGTCATCTTTTTCGCCTTCGGGTCGAACTCGACGAGATAGGCGTTGGCGCCGTTGCAGTGCGTGCCGATGTAAAATCGCCCGTTGTGCCCCTCGATGATGGAGAAGTACCCTTCGCCCTCGGTGGCGGTCTCCTTGGGAATGGCGTAGGCGGTGGCCTGGAGCCAGCGGGTGGGCTCGGCGGCGAGCGCGGACGAGGCAGCAATCAGAACGAGCGGAAGGGCGAAACGAGAAACGCGAAACATCGGTGTTCCTCCCTCACGTTTAGCCGCGACGCGGAGCGGAGCGCCTGTTCGAGCGCTCCGCTCCGCGTCGCGGCTAACCGCGTCAAATCTTCTCCGGCACCACGAACGGCTTGCGATAGTGCCGCGTCAACAGCGCGTTCGCCTTCTCCGCCCCTTCGCCGGTGAAGCGCTCCGCCTGGGCGTCGAACGTCAGCACCTGGCCCAGGGTGTACTCCGTTTCCTCCAGCTTGACCCCCACGTCCTTGAGCGTCTCACGGATGCTGTCGAACGATTCGACGACCTGGCGGTTGTCGCCCAGGCGGCCCGTCTTCTTGTCGAACGCCACCCGCTCGCCCAGGCGGTAGGAGATGTTCGGCAGGTGGCAGAGGGCGGCCGAGTAGTGGGCCACCTCGGCGTCGGCGTTGAGGTGCTCGGGCTTGCGGCTGCGGATGGCGTGCAGCCAGCTGCCGAAGGGACCGCCGGGAGCCACGCGGCCCTCTCCCTTGACCTCCTCGGGGGTGCCGCCGTTCTTGGGATAGAACATGCCGGCGGCGATGCGTCCCTCCGTCGTGTAGTATTCGTTCTTGACCGCGAATTCCCGTCCCTGCGGATGCGTTTTATCCTTCACCAGGCCGCAGGTCTCGAACACCAGCAGCACGTCGCCGAATTCCATGACGGCCAGCTCGGTGTTCGGCGCCTGGCCCTGGTCCTTGTAGGCGAAGCGGCCGCCCAGGCTCCAGACCTTGCTTGGCAGCGTGGCCCCCTTGATGGCCCAGCGGGCGATGTCCATCTCGTGCACGCCCTGGTTGCCGATGTCGCCGTTGCCGAAGTCCCAGAACCAGTGCCAGTTGTAGTGGACCAGGTTGCCGTGGTACGGCTGGTCCGGCGCGGGCCCAAGCCAGAGGTCGAAGGCCAGCCCCTCCGGCGGCTTGCCGACCGGCTTGGTGCCGATGGTCCAGCGCGGCTTGCAGCAGTAGCCCTTGGACACCAGCAGCTTGCCGTACTTGCCCGAGTGGACCGCCGCGATCTCGGCGGCCCGGCTGGCACTGCTGCGCTGCTGCGTGCCGTGCTGCACCATGCGCTTGTACTGCCGCGCCGCCTCGACGCAGCGCCGCCCCTCGCTGACCTCGTGGCTGATCGGCTTCTCGACGTAGACATCCTTGCCCGCCTGGCAGGCCCAGATGGTCATCAGCGAATGCCAGTGGTTTGGCGTGGCGATGGTGATGGCATCGATGTCCTTGTCGTCGAGCGCCTTGCGGATGTCCTGGACGCAGCTCGGCTCCTGCCCGGTCTTGTCGGCGATGGTCTTCTTGCGGGAAGCGAACAGGGTGCTATCCGGATCGACGAGGGTGACGATGCGCACTTTCTCGTCCTTGAGGCCGAGCAGTTCGCCGATGTGGCCGTTGCCGCGGCCGTGGATGCCGGCGACGGCGACGCGGATGGTATCGTTGGCGCCGAGCACCCGGCCGGACGCCTTGGTGCCGGCAATGGTGGGCAGCGCGAAGGCGGCACCGGCGGCGGCCGCCCCTTTGAGGAACGTACGGCGAGTCAACGAACGCATGGCGGGACCCCTTTCGGGTGAAAGCGGAGAGTTCGGTGGGCCGATGCTGAGGATCGCCCCTCCGCGAGCCGTTGTCAATGGGGTAAATGGCTGCATACGATAAGGCGAGCGGGGTGCGTTTCGGGGCAAGTTGCTGGGCAAACGCGCCACACCCCCCCCGCCAGGAAATCGCACCATGCAATTCCGACCTCTTGGCCGTACTGGTTTGCAGCTCTCCTGGCTCAGCTTCGGCGCCTCGTCGCTGGGGCAGGAGTTCCGCCCGGTCGATCTCAACGAGGCCCTGCGCTCCGTCCGCGTCGCCCTCGACCTGGGCATGAACTTCATCGACACCTCGCCTTTCTACGGCCGCGGGCTGAGCGAGTGCCTGCTCGGCCTGGCCCTGCGCGAGGTGCCGCGCGACCGCTATTCCTTGGGCACCAAGCTCGGCCGCTACGACCTGGCCCACTTCGATTTCTCCGCCAAACGCGTCGTCGAAAGCATCGACGTCAGCCTGCACCGCATGGGCACCGACCACCTCGACATCATCCTCTGCCACGACATCGAGTTCGTGGACATGGCCCAGATCGTCGAGGAGACGCTGCCGGCCCTGCGCAAGGTCCAGCAGCAGGGGAAGGTGCGCTTCATCGGCATCAGCGGCTATCCGATGAACATCTTCCGCTACGTCCTGGACCGGGCCGAGCTGGACGTGGTGCTGTCGTACAACCACTACACCTTGCAGAACACGATGCTGGCCGACCTGGTGCCGTACCTGAAGGGCAAGGGCGTCGGCATCATGAACGCGGCCCCGTTCTCGGCACGGCTGCTGACCAACGCCCCGTTGCCGCCCTGGCACAAGGCGACGCCGCAGGTGCGAGCCGTGCGCCGCAAGGCGGCCGAGCACTGCGCCGCCGCCGGCGTGGACATCGCCCAGCTGGCGCTGCAGTATTCGCTGGCCAACCCGGACATGGCCACCTGCATCGTCGGCTCGGCCAATCCCGAGAACGTCCGCAAGTGGGTCGAGTGGGCCGAGAAGCCGATCGACCAGAAGCTGCTCGGCGAGGTGCTGGAGATCCTGAAGCCGATCCACAACTGGTTCTACATCGAAGGCCGGCCGGAGAACAACGACCCGCGTTGACGCCGCTTGCGGCTTCGCAGGGTGTGCGAAGCCGCAAGCGGCTTGTGGAGTTCCCCATGAAAGCCCTCTCCCTGGAAGCGCCCAAGCAGTGGAAACGCATCGACGTCCCCGCACCCGGCGAAGCCCGGCCCCGGCGAGGCCCTGGTGCGCGTCCACAACGTCGGCATCTGCGGGACCGACATCGGCGGCTACCTGGGCAAGATGCCGTTCTTCAGCTACCCACGCATCCCCGGCCACGAGCTGGGCGTCGAGGTCGAGGCCGTCGGCCCTGGCGTGGCCAATGTCAAGCCCGGCGACCGCTGCTCCGTCGAGCCCTACATCAACTGCCAGAAGTGCTACGCCTGCGTCCGCGGCAAGACCAATTGCTGCGAGAAGCACCAGACACTCGGCGTCCATTGCGACGGCGGCCTGCGGCCGCGCTTCCTGGTGCCGGCCCGCAAGCTGCACATCTCGCGGAAGCTGGGCTTCGAGCAGCTGGCCCTGGTGGAGACGCTGGCCATCGGCTGCCACGCCATCAACCGCGCCGCCCCGCAGCCGGACGAATCGTGCCTCATCATCGGCGCCGGCCCCATCGGCCTGGCCACGCTGGAATTCGTCAAGCTGACCGGGGCCAAGATCATCGTGCTGGACATGAACGTGCCACGCGCCTCGAGTTCTGCCGGCAGCGTCATGGGCGTGCAGCACACGGTCCAGCCGTCGGAGCGGCTCGAACAGGACCTGCGCGACCTGACCGACGGCCACATGCCCGACGTGGTCATCGATGCCACCGGCCACAGCGGGTCGATGTCGAACGCCTTCGGCCTGATCGCGCACGGCGGCCGGCTGGTCTTCGTGGGCATCACCACCGACGAGGTGACGTTCCGCCATCCGGTCTTCCACCGCCCGGAAGGGACGCTCCTCTGCTCGCGCAACGCCCTGGCCGCAGGACTTCACGCGGATCATCGGGCTGATCGAGGAGGGGCGGCTCGACACCAAGCCCTGGATCACGCACCGGGCGGCGTTCGACGAGCTGATCGACGTGTTTCCGTCGTATACGCGGCCGGAAACGGGCGTCATCAAGGCAATCGTGACCGTAGGGGAGTGACAGGGATGATCCGATCCGCAGTAACGATCAGTTTGGTGAAGGAGGCGCGCGGCGGGCCGTTCGTCTTCCGGGACGACCTGCCCGCGGCGTGCCGCAGTGCTAAGGCGCTGGGGTTCGACGGGATCGAGGTGTTCCCGCCGTCGGCGGCGGAGGTGGACGCCGCCGAACTGCGGCGACTCCTCGGCGACCACGGCCTCGCACTCGCCGCGGTCGGCACGGGTGCCGGCTGGGTGCGCCAGCGCCTGACGCTCACCGACGGGAACGACGCGGCCATCCGGCGGAGGGCTTGTGATTTCGTCCGCTCCATCATCGACCTCGCCGGGCCATTCGGGGCGCCGGCGATCATCGGCTCGATGCAGGGGCATTGCGGTCGCGGCGAAAATGCAATAACCCTGCTTCGCTATCTCCGGGGAGCACTGGAGGTCCTCGGCGACCACGCGAAGCAGTATGGCGTGCCGCTGCTCTTCGAGCCAATCAACCGCTATGAGACAAACATGGTCAACACGATCGAGGCCGGCGTGGCACTCCTGCGCTCGCTGTCCACGAAGAACGTGCGCCTGCTGGCGGATCTGTTTCACATGAACATCGAGGAAATGGACATCGCGGCGGCCATCCGGGCGGGCGGGTCGCTCATCGGCCATGTCCATTTCGTGGATTCCAACCGCCGGCCCGCGGGCCTGGGGCACATCGACTATCCTCCGATAGCCCAGTCGCTGAAGGAGATCGCGTACGCCGGGTTCGCCTCCGCGGAGGCGCTGCCGTATCCCGATTCGGAAGGTGCCGCGCGGCAAACGATCAATGCGTATCGGCATTATTTCGTTTAGCGGCCGCTCGTAGAGCGGCGCGTCCTCTATGGGGATATCCCGCATATGCTCAGGCACCGCCTCATCCACCCGGAAATCAGCGCCATCCTCGGCCGCGCCGGCCATCACGCAAGAATCCTCATCGCGGATGGTAACTATCCTGCTTCCTCGAAGAAGGGCCCCAACGCGGAGCTGGTCAGCCTCAACCTGATGCCGGGCGTCGTCACCTGTGCCCAGGTCCTGGAAGCTGTCGTTTCCGCCGTCCCGATCGAACTCGTCAACACCATGATGTATACCACGGACAAGAATGATCCGTATCATCTGGATGCCGATCCGCCGGTTTGGGAGGAATACCGAACGGTCCTGCGCCGTGCCGGACTACAGCTCAAGCTGGAGCCGATCGAAAAGTGGGAGTTCTACAAGGCGGTGGAGACGGCCGACCATGTCCTGACCATCCAAACGGCCGATCAGCAGCGTTTCGCCAATGTGCTGTTGTCGGTGGGCGTACGGATGGCATAGGGTTCGATTATCCCACGTGATCGTCACTCGCGTCACCGGCCCCGGCACGCGCAGCCGCACGAAAGGGATCGGGTCGGAGGGATCGATCTCGCGTTCCAACTGCACGCGGCTCGGCAGGATTTTCATCCCCGCCTGGTAGTGCAAGCTCAAGACAACGCGGCCGTTGTCGGGGACCAGGTCGCCCAGGGCGATGTGGGTGCAATCGGCGGCCAGCCAGCGTGCCTGCCCCTTGAGGGCGAAAGAGTGTGGCCGCTCCAGGGCGAAAAGGGCACCCGGGCCGTCGTCGCTCAGGGTGGTCTCGCGGCGGGCCTCATCCCAGGCGGAGAAGCGCGTCACCGCAGCCGGCGACCAGCAGACGACCCAGCCGATGTTGTAGCGCCGGCAGTAGTCGTGCAACTCATCGTCCTTCCACTGGCTGATGGGTCGGCCCGCCAGCATCTGATCGGTGAATCCCCCCTGCGTGTGCTCGATGGTCCCGGCCGGGTCGAGACCGCCCAGGAAACAGCGGCTGCCCGCTTCATCCTGGGTCAGCACCGGCAAAAGGGCGGTCCAGGGGGCGGCGCCGGGCGGCGCGGGACGGTCTTCCCACAGGATGCGGGCGTCGGCCGTCGTGTGCTCGCGCAGCTCCTCCACCAGCGCCTGCCGTTCCGGCCCGAGGCCGATGGCCAGGGACGGAGCGTGGACATAGTGGCGATCCAAATCGGGCCGGAACGGGGCGCTGAAGAAGGCCAGGCCGGCGAGCAGGCAGGCAACCACCAGGGCTCCCCATAGTGGACCGCCGGTCAGCCGCGACGCCAGCGACGCGACGCCGACCAGGGCCTGGGCGGCGGGCACGGCGGCGAAGAGCAGGGCCGGCGTAAGCAGGCGCGAGGTGCCCAGGCGGCCCAGGGGCTCCGAGGCCACCCCGGCCAGCGCCAGTCCGAGGAACGCGAGGGTGCCCAGGCCAAAGAGGCGAGCGGCAGCCCGGCGGCGCGTCTGGTTCAACAGGATGACGCCGACGAAGGCCGCCACGACCAGCGCCACGGCGAGCGCCCGGCTCGAGTGAGTCGCCCCAGAGCGGCGCGGACCACAGGGTGTGGAAGGTCCGGTGCGGCAGCAGGGTGCCCGTCGCCGAAAGCGGCGCAGCGCAGCCACCAGTACATCAACCAGTCGCGGAGCCAGAAGGCGTTGGCCGCCACGGCTCCGACCACCCCGCCCAGGAGGGCCAGGTGCCAGGCCAGCCCGTGCCGCGTGCCGGTGCTGAGGTAGTAAACCAGGGCGAAGGGCAACAGTGCGGCAAAGAAGACCGGCTGGGCGAACCAACCGAGGCCGCCGGTGGCCAGGATGCCGATCCAGCCGAGGAAGGCGGGGTTCCGGTCGAACCGCAGCAGCAAGCCGAACTGAGCCAAGGCCGCCAGGCCAGCCAGCAGCAGGTCGAGGTCGCCGGCCTCGATGGCATCGCGGGCTGGTTGAGCCCACCAGGCCAGGAGCCCGAGCGCAGTGGCCAGGGCGCTGGCCGCACGGGATAGGCCGGCTCCACGAGCCGCGATCAGCAAGAGCAGCGGCGTCAGCAAGCAAAGTGCGGCCAGCCCCAGCTTGTAGGCAGCGGGGCAAAATCGGCCGCCGGCCAGCAGCAGAAACAGCTCCGCCGGACGGCTGCCGCTGTCGAACACCGGCGTCTTCGGATAGCCGGCTTGAAAGCTGGGGTCAAAACAACACAGGCTGCCTCGCTCCAGGAAAGAACGGGCGCCGAGATAACCGTGGTAGAGGTGCAACGGGTGCCGGCCCGAGATGATGGGTTCGTCGTCGAGCAGGGCGCGGGGCGGCTCGGGGCCGAATAACCCCCACGTCAGCCACCCCTGCCAGGCCAGCAGGACTAGCCAGGCGACGATCCAGAGGCGACGGTTGCCGAGGTCGGCCCGCGTAGAACCGTCGGCCGGCGATGGCGGTTGGCGTTCCATCGGCGGCGGATCGTAGCCAAAAGGGCGGGGCAGAACAAGCCCGGACAGCAGGGGCCTGCCGCGTCAATTTCAGGCACAGGGGCTTTGCTTGACACCATACCCCCCCCTGTTAGAATGGCGCTAGACTTGGACACCACGATGAGGCGAGCGGTCCGACCGGGGCTCTCCGAAGTGCGTCCAAGCCTGGCCCGTATCGGGGAGCCGCGGCGATGAAGTGCCAGAAGTGTACGAAGGCGGCCACCTTGCACATCACCGAAATCCTCGGCGAAGACCAGTTCGAAGAACTGCACCTGTGCGAAGAGTCGCGCACAAGTATCTCTACGAGCCGCAGAAAGCGGGCGCCAAGGGGACCCAGGTGCCGGGCGGCGACGAAGGGGATGAGCTGTCGGCGCCCAACCGGGAATGCCCGGTGTGCGGCATCAAGTTTGTCGAGTTCCGCAACTCCGGCCGCCTGGGTTGCCCCCACGACTACGACGAGTTCCGCGACGAGTTGCTGCCGTTGTTGGAGAACATCCACGGCGATCCTCCCAAGCACACCGGCAAGGTGCCGCGCCGCCTGCCGCAGAACAAGCAGATGCAGTCGGAGCTGGTCCAGTTGCGCAAGCAACTGCTGCAGGCCGTCAACAAGGAAGCCTACGAGGAAGCGGCCCGTATCCGCGACAGCATCCGGCAGTTGGAAGAGGGCTGAAGGAATTGCAGATTGCAGATTTGAGATTGCAGATTGCGTTTCAATCTGCAATCTCAAATCTGCAATCTGCAATTGCCAAGAGGAACCCCGGATGAAGTGCCAGTCCTGCTCCAACCCGGCCACGGTCCACATAACGACCATCGAGAAGGGTGGACAGAAGAAGATCCTCCACCTGTGCCAGGCCTGTGCCGAGCAGCAACAGCTGGTCAAACAGCAGGAGCTAAACCTGCCGGCGATTCTGCAAACGCTGATCGGCCAGCACGTCGGCCCGCTTTCCGATGAGCTAGCCCGCCTAGCCTGCCCGGAGTGCGGCATCAAGTTCATGGAGTTCCGCCAGCAGGGCCGGCTGGGGTGCCCGCACGATTATGCGGTCTTTCGCGCCGGCCTGGAGCCGCTGCTGGAACGCATCCATCGCTCCATCCGCCACGTGGGCAAGTCGCCGCGCCGCGGTGCCGAGGCCCTGGCCGAACAGACCGAGTTGGTGGCCCTGCGCCGCCAGTTGCACGAGGCCGTGGAGGCCGAGGCCTACGAAGAAGCCGCCCGCATCCGTGACCTCCTCCGAGTGAAGGAAGCCCCGGGATGAACCTGGATACCCTGACTCAAAATAGCGGCGAATGGTTGCGCGGCACCGGACCGGAGTCCGACATCGTCATCTCCAGCCGGATTCGCCTGGCACGCAACGTGGCCGCTTTTCCGTTCACCAACCGCGCCAACGCCTATCAAAAGGCCGAGATCGAGGGCCTGCTGCGCGACCGCGTGGCTCGCCTCGAACTCGATCCGCGGCTGGAGTACATCAACGTCCCCAACCTGTCGCCGCTGGACCGGCAGTTCCTGGTCGAGCGCCAGCTGATCAGCCGCGAGCTGGCCGCCGCCGAGGGGCCCCGCGGCGTCGCCCTCGGACCCCTCGAGACGGTCAGCCTCATGATTAACGAGGAGGACCACCTGCGCCTCCAGGTGATGCGCTCCGGCTTCGCCCTGGACGAGGCCTGGCAGGACATCGACCGCGTCGACGACCTGCTCGAAGCACGCATCAGCTATGCCTTCAGCGAGGAATTCGGCTACCTGACGGCCTGCCCCACCAACGTCGGCACCGGCATGCGCTCCAGCGTCATGCTGCACCTGCCGGCCCTGGTCTGGTCCAAGCAGATCGAAAAGGTATTCCGGGCCTTGCAGAAAATCAACCTGGCCGTGCGCGGGCTCTACGGCGAGGGGAGCCGTGCTTCGGGCGACTTCTACCAGATCAGCAACCAGGTCACCCTCGGCAAAAGCGAGGTGCAGATACTGAACGAAATCCGCGAGGTGATCCCGCAAATCATCACTTACGAGCGACAGGCCCGCAACACCATGCTGAAGGACAGCCGCCAGATGGTCCAGGACAAGGTTTCACGGGCCTACGGCACCCTCTGCAACGCGACGATGATGACCTCGGAAGAGACGATGGATTTGCTGTCGAGCGTGCGCCTCGGGGTCAACATGGGACTGCTCGACGACGTGAACATCGGTACGGTCAACGAGTTGTTCATCCACACCCAGCCGGCCCACTTGCAGAAGCTGATGGGCTCGCTGCTGGACGGCGAGGAACGCAACGCTGCTCGGGCCCGCTACCTGCGAACCAGGCTGCGCGAGGCGGGACCTCATCCCAACTGACAAGGCGAGCGGCGCGGCGTCAGCCCGCCGGGACTCATGAGTACCGGCGGGCTGACGCCGCGCCGCTCGCCACTAATCGTCTTCGTCCCCAAGCAAGAAGTCCGCGGCGTCGAACCCACCACCTTTCTTCTGAGTCGGCTCTCCGGGTTTCTTCGGTTTTTCGAGGCCGGCCTTTTCCAGCAGCGACGGGCCCAGCATATCCTCTTCGACCTCTTCCAGCGCCCGGCGGCCGGCGGGCAATTCGTACTCGATTGTGAATTTGCGCCGACGCCCGATGCTCACCTCGTCCTTGGGGTGCAGCAGCTTCTCCAGCACGCGCACCCCATTCACCTTGATCCCATTCGTACTGTTCAGGTCCCGGATGCGCCAGTACCCCTCCTGGAAGGAGAGCTGGGCGTGCAGACTGGAAATGTCCGGGAAACGCATCGGGATGTCGCACGACTCACGCCGCCCGATGGTCAGCACCTCGCGGACCAGGGGGATGCTGTCGCCCCCGCCGACCGGCACGAGTTCACCGTTGGGTTGAAACATGGGCCCTCGCAGCGACACGATAACGGAAGCAAATGAATGCGGACTCTCACTGGAATCTCATTATAAATGACGGCCCGCCGGACGGAAGAGAAGAGTGGTGAGTGGCACGCCCTGCGGTAATCCGAAGGGCGTGCCTGACAGTCATACACGCCCTTCGGATTACCTCAGGGCGTGCCACCCGGCGCTTGACGACGCGGCGCCTGTCCCTCTATCGTGACAGGACCGTTCGCTCTTGCCAACTCCGGGACCGTCGATGACCGCTTCCGCCGTCCTGCCGCCGTCCTTCCGCACGGGCCGCCGCTACCGCGCGTTCAGCCGCTTCCTGCGCGAGCGCTTCGGCACCAAAGTCCAGCGGGTCACCATTGATGCCGGTTTCACCTGCCCCAACGTGGACGGGACCGTGGCGGTCGGCGGATGCGTCTATTGCGATAACCGCAGCTTCAGCCCCAACCGCCGGCTGCCGCGCGCCACCGTCACCCAGCAGGTGGAGCGCGGCATCGCCATTCTGCAAGCACGCTTCGGGGTCGAGCGTTTCCTCGCCTACTTCCAGGCGGCCACCAATACCTATGCGCCGGTCGAGAAGCTTCGCCGCCTTTACGACGAGGCACTGGCGCATCCGCAGGTCATTGGCCTGGTCATCGGCACCCGTCCCGACTGCGTCCCCGACCCCGTGCTGGACCTGATCGAGGAGTACGCACGGGAGCGGTATGTCAGCCTAGAGCTGGGACTGCAAACGATTCACGACCGGTCCCTCGACTGGATGAATCGCGGGCACCACTACGATGCTTTCCTGGACGCGGTGCGCCGCTGCCAGGGGCGCGGATTCGACCTGTGTGCCCACGTCATCCTCGGCCTGCCCGGCGAGACGCACGCGGACATGATGGCGACCGCCGAAGCCCTGGCGCGGCTGCCGGTCCAGGCGGTCAAGATCCACAACTTGCACGTGGTGCGCAACACGCCGCTGGAAGACGATTACCGCGCCGGCCGGGTGACGCTTTTGGAGCGCGACGCCTATGTGCAGGTAGTTTGCGATTTCCTGGAGCGGCTGCCTGCGGAGATGGTGATCCAGCGCTTGCAGGGCGACGCGCCGCCGGATTATCTGGTCGCGCCGATGTGGTGCCTCGACAAGCCGGCGCTGTTGCGGGCCATCGATGGGGAGATGGAGCGGCGGGGGAGTTGGCAGGGGAAGCTGTCTAGCGGCGCCTCGTAGAGTCGCGGGAAACCCGCGCGACTCTACGAGGCGCCGCTAAACTGACTTTACTTCTTCCCCTTCTTCGCCTCGAACTCCTTAATGAACTTCTCCGGGTTCTCGTTGAAGGCATCGCGGCAACCGCTGCAGCAGACGTAGAACGTCTGCCCCTTGTACGACACCGTGCTCGTGCCCAGGGCGCCGGTCACGATGCACAGGTTCTTCCTTTCCTTGGCGCCCAGGCTCTCGCCGACCTTGCCGCAGGCGATCATGTATTCGTTCCTGAACAGCGTCTTACCCGACGGCTTCTTCGACGATTTGTAAATCAGTCGGATCCCGTCGCCCGCCAGGTTCATCGTCAGTCGGTGAGTGTCCTTCGTCTCGGCATCGACATGCTCCAGCGTCAAGACCTCGTCCTTGATCTCGCCTAAGTAAACTAGCTTCTTGTTCTTGATGTCGGTCAGCGTCAGCTCGTACTTCATTTTGTCGGTCTGGTAGCGCAGCTCGCCGCCCTTGTAGAGCTTGCCGTCCTTGATTTTCAGCACCAGCCAGGCATCGTCGCCCTTGAACTTCCAGCCCCAGCTCACCGTTTCGCTCCACAGGGTCTTGGAGCCGGGTTTGGCGTTGGCCACGTCGCCGGTGCCGTTCCAATCGCCGATGTAATCGTTCAGCGCCTTCAGCGCCTCCATTTTGTCCGCCTTGGCATCCTTGTCCGCGGCCCGCACGGGCAGAACCACGCAGAGCAGCAGTGCCAGGCCGAAGAAGCAGCGTTTCATGGACGTCAAACCCCCATTGGTTGATGTTTGTTGCTCAGCTACGGCAAATCTAGGACGTACAAAGTGCTGTTTCCGTTCCCCGCCACGAGGCTCTTGCCGTTGGGCGTGAACGCCAGGCTGCGGACCAGGGTCCGCCCGCTGATGGCCTGCTTGCTGAAATCCCAGGCCTGGACCTCCTTGCCCGTCAGGTCCCAGACCTTGACCAGGTTATCCATCGCCGCCATCGCGAAGGTCTTGCCGGACTGGTTCATGGCGAACGCCTCCAAGTCTTTGATGCCGCCAATCGTCTTCTCGGCCTCGGCCTGCTTGCCCTTGGCCTTCGCCAGCTTGTCCAGGTCCCAGATCTTCAGCTCGGGTTTAGATTTGGATCCGGGGAGTGGCTTGCTGCAGGTGACCAGCATCTTCTTGTCCGGCGTCAGCAACAGATCGCCGATGGCGTCAGCGTGGGCGGGGAACTGGCCGCCCTCGATCGGCTTCAGGTCAGCGACGGTGACGATGCGGACCTGGCCGGCCTCATCACCCATCGCCGCCAGCGTGCCGTCGGCGCTGAAGACCAGGCTGGTGATTTTGCTGTCAGTCGCCGGGCGAGTACTGACCTGGGCGCCGGTCGCGATGTCGTAGATTTCGATCAGATTGTTGG
Organism: uncultured Planctomycetota bacterium; assembly: GCA_963827935.1. Lineage (GTDB taxonomy): Bacteria > Planctomycetota > Planctomycetia > Gemmatales > Gemmataceae > DATFNV01. The sequence goes on from CAWHCN010000017.1 coordinate 1,214,201, forward strand.
CGACCCAGGCGATGATCCGCTTGCCGTCGGGAGACACCGCCAGCACCGGGATGTCGTTCGTCGGGCCGGGGTCGCGGATGGTGCGAAGTTCCTTGCCGCTGGTCGCGTCCCAAATCTTGAGGGTACGGTCCTCGGCACCGCCGGCTGAAACCAGCGTCTTGCTGTCGGGGCTGAAGGCGAGGCTGGTGATCTGGTCGGCATGCCCGGTCAGGGTGAACAACTCGCGGCCCGTGGCGGTTTCCCACAGGCGCACGGTGCGGTCCTTCGAGCCGGAGGCGACCAGCTTGCCATCCGGGCTGACGGCGACCGCCGTTACCTCGCGGGCATGGCCGGAGCCGGGCATGGCGGCCCGGCTGACCAACTCCCAGAGCTTAATGCTGCGATCGACGGCGGCCGAGACCAGGAAGGCGCCGTCCGGGCTGAAGGCGACCGAGGTAATCCAGTCCTTGTGCCCGCGCAGGCTATTCTTTTCCTCCGGCACGCGGTTCTGCACATCCCAGAGCTTGATGACCTGGTCGGCCCCGCCGCTGGCGAGGAAGCGGCCGTCGTTGCTCCAGGCAAGCGACGAGATCGGACCGGTGTGCCCCAGCAAGTTGACCTTCGTGACCTCCGCGCTCAGGGTCCAGACCATGACCTGGTTGTCGCTGCCGGCCGAGGCGAGTCGCCGGCCGTCCGGGCTGTAAACCAGGGCGCTGATGCCGGAACCGTGCCCGGTCAGCGTGGTGTCCTTGCCGTCGGCCAGGGTCCAGATCTTGATGGCCTGGTCGGCCCCGGCGGAGGCGACGCTCTTGCCGTCCGGCGCGAAGGCCACCGCCGCCACCACGCCCCGGTGTTTGGCAAAGGAGTGCAGCGGTTTGCCCTCGATGTCCCACACCTTGACCAGGCGGTCGGCGCCGCCGGAGACGAAGCGTTTGCCGTCCTTATCGAAGGCGGCCGCGGTGACGACGCCGGTATGCCCCTCGTAGGTTCGCACCTCGGTCCCCTTGACGGCGTCCCACAGCTTCAGCACCTTGTCCCCTCCACAAGAGAGGATGTACTTGCCGTCCGGGCTCCAGACCGCGGCCGTTACCGCGCTGGCGTGCCCCTTCAGGGTGTGGATCGCCTTGCCCGTTTCCACGTCCCAGACCTTGAGCGTCTGGTCGGCACTGGCGGAGACGACCTGCTTGCCGTCCGGGCTGAAAACGGCGGACCAGACGGCCCCGTCGTGGCCGGAAAGCTCGCGCGTCTGCTCGCTGTTGCCCAGGTCCCACAGGCGGATCAGGTTATCCATGCCGCCCGAGGCCAGCGTGCCGCCGTCGGGGCTGAAGGCGACCGTCTTGATCTCGTCGCCCGAGCCCTGGAAGGTGCGAAAGTTCTGCTGGCTGCTCGTGTCCCAAAGGCGTACCGTCCGGTCGTTGCTGCCCGAGGCCAGCGTCTTGCCATCCTTGCTGAAGGCGATGCAGTTGACCGCCCCCGTATGGCCCTGGAAGCGCATGCGTTCGGTGGCGTTCTGAATGTCGTGGAAATAGATGAGGTTGTCCGAACTGCAGGTGACGACGTACTTCGTGTCGGGGCTGAAGAGGATGCCGTTGACGTTCCCCTTGCCAACCTCGAAGGCGACGAGGATGCTACCGTCGGCTACCCTATAGACGTGGACTGCGTGATCGCTGCCACCTACGGCGGCGAATAGCTTGCCGTCGCCGCTAAAGGCGACGCTGGTGATCATGCTGTTGCCGGTGCCGAGGTTGTACTTGGGCTTGCCGGTTTCAACCTCGTAGACGCGGACATTCTTGTCGCCCCCGCCGGTGACCAGGAGCTTGCCGTCGGGGCTGAAGGCCAGGGCATAAACGGTTTCGGTATGGCCCGGGAAGGTGCGGATCGGGGCCCCGGTGCTCGCGTCCCAGAGTCGGACCATGCTATCCCCGCCGCCGCTGGCGAGCTGCTTGCCGTCGGGGCTGAAGGCAACGCAGCGGACCGCATCGGTGTGTCCGGTGAAGCAAAGCAACTCGCGGCCGGTCTGCGTGTCCCAGAGGCGGACGGTGCCGTCCTGGCTGGCGCTGGCCAGCTTGCTGCCATCGGGGTTGTAGGCAACGCCCAGCACCCAGTGACCGTGGCGAAGCTTGCCGTCGCCGAAGATGCGCCCGACGTTGGCGGGCAGGCCGGGCGGCAGCGCCGGCAGCTGCCAGCGGGCCCGGACAAACGCCTCGCGTGCCTCGCCCAGGTGCCCCGTGGCCAGGGCGGTCTCCCCCTTCTTGGCGAAGGCCTCGGCCCGGGTGAACCAATCGGGGGAAAACCGCTTCGTCCGGCCGTCCTTGTCGGCGTCGGCCCGCTCGCGGGCAAACTTCGCTTGAAGGTCCTTGACCTGATCCACGGTCAGTGCCCCCGGCCCGTCAGCCGCCCCGGCGATCAGCACGCCCAGAGAGAGGGCGAGGGCCGGCAGAGCCAGGCAGCGGAGGACCTTCGCGCGGGTGGACATGATCGTCTCCCAGGGGCAGGGATGAGGCGGCCGGTTGCGAGACTTGAGTATAGAAGGCCGACCGCTTCCAGGGCAAGGAGTTTCACCCCTGCATCGGACGGAGCACCGCTCCGTCCTACCTCCTACTGTAGGACGGAGCGGTGCTCCGTCCGAGACTCGCGGAAATCGATCACGAAAATGTTGACCGCCCCGCTACTCCCTGTTCCAATAGGATGACTGCGACGCTCCCGCGTCTCGGGGCCTACGCCATGACGCCGAACATCACGCGCGAACAGCTCGACGGCTATCTCGACGATATGCTTAGCGAACGGGAAACCGCGCTGGTAGAGCAGGCGCTGCGCGACTCGGAGCCGCTCCGGCACCGGCTGCGGGCCCTGATTCAGGAACGCGACCGGGGCGATCACTCCATCGGCGCCGTTTGGCGGCGCGAACACCTCAGCTGCCCCACGCGCGAGCAGCTCGGCAGCTATCTGCTGGAGGCCCTCGAGGAGGACCTGCACAACTACATCCATTTTCACCTGGAAACGATTGGCTGTGCCCACTGCCTGGCGAACCGCGCCGACCTTGAGGCCAGCCTGAAAGCCGCCCAGGAGCCGGCGCACACCGCAGCTCGACGCCGACGCTATTTCCAATCGAGCGCCGGCTACCTGAAGGTGGGCGAGCGGGGGGCGTAAGCCCCCCTGGTGACTTGACCCAATCAGGGGGCTTCCTCGCGCCTACCGCCTGCTCACCTCGTCCCCTAGAATACTGCCTTCCGGCCGGGCATCGCGTCCGGCCGAGGCATGGAGCGACCCACCCACGAGGCAGGACGAGACTCATCCATCATGGCGGAACCCAACCCGCAGCTTCAGGAACTGGCGACCCTCTACAACATTCACCTCAACTACTGGGACGTGACCGGAAAGCAGGTCTGGGCCGGCAACGATGGCCTGCTGCGGGCCGTGCGCGCGCTCGGGGCGCCGCTGGAAGGTCTGGACGGCGTGGCGTCGGCCCTGCGGCGGCGCCAGTGCGAACTGTGGGAACGGCGCCTCGAACCTGTGGCCGTCTGCTGGGATGGTCAGCCGCCCGAGTTGCTCTTCCGCTGCCCGGCCCGCGATCTGGCCCGGCCGCACGAGTGCCGCCTCGTCCTCGACACGGGCCGCTCTTACACCTGGACCACCGTGCCGGGCGACTTGCCGGACGCCGGCGGCATCGATATCGACGGCACTCGCTATGCCGCCCGCCGCCTGCACCTCATCGGACCGTATCCCCTGGGCTACCACCAGCTCACCATCGAGGGGTCCGGCCAGCGCACGCAGTGTACCCTGATCTCGGCTCCCGTCCGCCCCGTGACAGCGACGCCGGGCGGGACCGGCAAGACCTGGGGCCTGTTCCTGCCGTTGTATGCCCTGCACAGCCGGCGGAGCTGGGGCGCCGGCGACTTTGCGGACCTGGAGGAGCTGGTCGCCTGGGTGCAAGCGCAGGGCGGCGGCATGGTGGCGACTCTGCCGCTGCTGGCCGGACTCCTCGACGAGCCGTTCGAGCCGTCCCCCTACTCGCCGGCCACGCGCCTCTTCTGGAATGAGTTCTACCTGAACATCGATCGCGTTCCGGAGTTGCAACGGTCACCAAAGGCCCAGGCGCTCGTGGCCTCGCGTCCGTTCCAGGACGACATCGCCGCCCTGCGCAGGGCGCCGCTGGTCGATTACAAGAAGCAGATGGCCCTGAAGCGGCGCGTGCTGGAGGAATGTGCCCGCACGCTGGTTGCCGACGGGTCCGGCCGGCGTGCGGCCCTGGAACGTTATGTGGCGGACAACCCCGAGGTCCAGGATTACGCCGTCTTCCGCGCCGTCGGCGACCGGCGGCGGGCGGCCTGGCAGACCTGGCCGGAGGCACTCAAAAACGGCCAGGCTGGCCCCGCCGACTACGATGCTGGGGCGCTGCTCTATCAGCAGTACGTCCAGTGGCTGGCGGACGAGCAGTTGCAGGGGTTGGCGAACAAGGCGCGGGCCAGCGGGCCGGGGCTCTATCTCGACCTGCCGCTGGGCGTCAACTCCAGCGGCTACGATGCCTGGCGCTATCGCCAGTCGTTCGCTCCGGACACCGCCGCCGGCGCCCCGCCCGATCCGTTCTTCGCCAAGGGGCAGAACTGGGGCTTTCCGCCGCTGCACCCGGAGCGGATCCGCGAAGGGGGTTATCCCTACATCCGCGCCTACCTGCACCACCACATGCGGCTGGCGGGCATCTTGCGGATCGACCACATGATGGGGCTGCACCGCCTCTACTGGATTCCGCATGGGGCCGGCGCTCACGACGGCGTCTACGTCGGCTACCGGGCCGACGAACTGTACGCCGTCTTTACGCTGGAAGCCCAGCGGCACGGCACGGTCCTGGTCGGCGAGGACCTCGGCACGGTGCCCGAGGAAGTTCCGCCCATGATGGCCCGCCACGACTTCCACCGCATGTACGTGCTGCAATACCAGGCCCAACCGCAGCCCGAGGTGCTTTCCCCGATCTTCGCCGGCGCCGTGGCCAGCATCAACACGCACGACATGCCCACCTTCGCCGCCTTCTGGGAGGGGCTGGACATCAAGGACCGGGAAGACCTGGGCATTCTCGATGCCGCCACGGCCAAGGCGGACCGCACCCGGCGGCAGGAGCTGGTCCGGGCGATCCGGACGTTCCTGCAAGAGCGCGGCTTCCTGAAGGACCCGCGCGACCCCGCCGCCGTCCTGCGCGCCTGCCTGAACTACCTCAGCACCGGCCCCGGCAGCGTGGCCCTGGCCAACATCGAGGACTTCTGGCTGGAGAAAAACCCGCAAAATGTGCCCGGCACCTGGCACGAACGGCCCAACTGGACCCGGTGCGCCCGGTACTCGCTAGAGGAGTTCACTGCCTTTCCCTCAGTGCTCCAGGCGCTGCGCGAGATGAACCAGGCGGTGAAGCGGAAGGGTGGCTGAGGGGGCGGGGGCCCAGGCGCGCGGCAACGCGCGTGCCGGCCATCAAGCCGTTTCCGCGGAAATGCGTTCGGAAGGAATGAAATAGCCGTTCACCCGAGGGTGCCACCACCACTCTCGGACACCCCGTGGCACCCTGATGGCACTATCGTGGCACCCTGATGGCACCATCGTGGCACCCTTGGCACCATCGTGGCACTGTGGTGGCACCGTCGTGGCACTGTGGTGGCACCGTCGTGGCACCGTCGTGGCACCGTCGTGACACCGTGCCCTCCAGACCCCAGCGAATTCGGCCAGGGCGCAGCTGGCATCGGTACCGATGGCAGCTGCGCATTACCTCGACGGACCGCGGCAAGGATCAGCCTGTTCATCCGATGCCATAAGTCTCCGGCAACCCCGCCACCAGCTTCACCGTCTCCACGCTCACCCGCACCACCTGGCCCACCAGCCGGACGATGTATTCCGGATCGTCCGCCTCAGAAGTCCAGCGTGAACTGCCGCGGTAAGCCCTCCAGCAGCAGGTTGCCCTTCAGCAGCAGGTCCAGGCCGATCAGAACGTCTGCGTCTGGGAGCGAGGGTAACTCGCTGACCAGCACGTCCGGTTCCGTCATCAAAAAGGCCCCCGAGGGGGCTGGCCCCAGGATGCTCACGCTGACTTCAAAAATCCGAACCCTCGCTGGTCCGGCGGCCGTGTGCGTCGATGCAGTCGTTGTCGGAGGGATCGGCAGTTGTTGGAGCACAGCGGCAGTCACGCCGCTCAGGTCGGAACAGGTGTCGAGCAACCCGCGGGCGCGAATCGGCGGCGGAATCCGCAAACCCGCCGCCCGCAGCACCGCAATTGCTTTGCTGTCGAGTCCTATCAGGACTGGAACGGCCAGTCCGGCTGCGGTCACCGGGTAGGTCATTCGGGGCATGGGTATGAGTACCCCCTCAGACGCAGGACAGGCTCTTGCGCGCGGACCTCCTGGACCAGGAACGGCTCCAGCAAGTAGAGCCGCAGGCCCGTTTCCCGGGCCGCGTCCCAGGTGTCATGCACGCCGATGACATCCTCCCCTTTGATGACGACAAACTTCCCTTCGTGCCCTTCCGCGATCAGGCGGCCCACCTCGCGCCGGTAGCTGTTCCATTCCCTGGTCAGGACACCCGCCGGCATAAGTTCGGGCAACTCCCCGCAGGGGATCGTGTGGCGCTCCATCTCGTTCATCAGCCGTCCTCCTTTCGGGCGTGATTCAACCCGCAAACTTCTCCGGCAGCCCCGCCACCACCTTCACCGTCTCCACGCTCACCCGCACCACCTGCCCCACCAGCCGCACGATGTATTCCGGATCGTCCGCCCGGTTCGGGTCCGAGTGGATGCCGCTGCGGGCGTCCTCGGTCACGCGGTACTGGTCGATCACCCACTCCAGGGCCGAGCGGTTGCCCAGGCGGTAGGCGAAGACCTCCGGCGGGATGCCGGACAAGGTGTGCGATGGCAGTCGGCGGAAGTCCACTCAACAGATCCGTTTCCATCTCCTTGAAGGCCCGGACGTCTTCAGCCGTCAGTGCGAACCATTCCCCCTCTTTGCGTTTGGCGGCAAAGCGGGTGTGCCAGTAATGCTCTACACCGGCAGGATCGTCAGTCTTGATGTAATGCACAGGCTGGAGTTTCTCTGGCAGTTCGATCCCGATTTCGCCTTCTCGCCGCACAGGGTTTTTCGTGCGGCCGATCTTGTATTCTCGCCGGGAGCCGTGCTTCAAGAGATAGACATAACCGACGGCCGGCGGGGTGCCGTCACCCCCGTCTGGCTCTGCTGGCTGCACCGCGGCGGCCACATGCCTCCATAACGCGGCTACGTCCTCATTCCCCGGGTTGGCATCACAAAACGCAATGACACGAGAAGCACGATCAGGCTTTGAGCCAAGGCGGCGGAAGACTTTCTCGGAAGGGAACGTGGAGTCATTCCTGCCTACGAGCAGGAGGTCACCCTGGGTCGGCAAATGACCCAGAGTTCGTGTTAGCAGGACCAGTTTTTCGACAAGGAAACGGTCATCGTATGCCTCGGACATGCGATTCGGCTCGAACCCGGCTTCGCGAACGGCATCGCCCCAGCGAGTCCAGAATTGCCCGTACCGGTCGTAGTATCTGATCCCGGTTTCTTGTTCAAAACGTCGCCAGCCAAGCGCCACGTCTCCGTTGGTTTTGGCCGTTCGCTGAATTTCATTGATGATGTGTTGCTTATCCATCGCATTGAGAAGTTGTCTGATTTGCGAGGGGACGCGAGGGCATTTACCGCCGCCCCTTTTCGCGCAGCAAAGCATCGGCCCACACGGCATCGTCGCCCTGCAAGGGGGGTACTGGATCGACTCGATAGTCGATCTCCGCACCGTAGCCGCTGTTTTCGTAGGCCTTGTCGATCAACTCCTGCAGATCGAGGCGGACATCGCCGTCCGTTTCGCGCAGGGGCACCCGGAACGCTGGAAGGCGCTGGCGCAGGTCAACATGATACACCTCGGCCAGGTCGGGATGGCTGGCGCGGACGACGCAAATCCGGTACGGGGGCAGATACGCCGCCGGCAGAATGTGCGCCGGCGCGGTCAGGACGTAAGGGCCGTCGCGCAAGAGGTCGATCTCGACGAGATTGACGCCGGCCTCGCGCAGCTCTCGTTGTTTTTTCAGATAGGCGGTTCGGCCGGTGGCATCCGACTTGTCCGTTGGGCTGAGGAACTCCAGGGCTGTGACGATGCGGTTCCCGGAGCGCGTATCAACGACCCGAAGGGATCGCTGGGTTTGACCCTCCAGAGCCAGTGGGACGACGAGTGGCTCCAGCAGCGCTACGCCACCCTCGTGCGTGGCGGGTTGAGTCCCCGCGCCGGCGGACTGTTCGAGGATCCGCACATCCGGATAGTAACCCTGCGGTCGAGCCGGCTGCCCGTTGCCGTGCTCGGCGAGTTGCAGGGTGACGTGTTCCTCGACGTGCGCGTGCAGCCCAGGCGGCAGCTGCTGCTGCAACTGGTCGCGCGCGTAGGTCACCAGGCTGGTGTGTACGTCGCCCCAGCACACCTCAAGGTACGGGTCCATGCCCGGGAAGGGACTCTTCATAGTCGGGTCTCCTCAGAACAGTGCTCATTCTAGCACGGGGCGAAGTGGTCGTGGTAGGGCGGCGGATTCGAGCCACGAGCCTGGAGCTTTTCTCAAGGTGGGTCTTATTCTACCATCCTGGAAAGACTCCGGGGTAGGGCGGCACGCGGGCCGGGCCGCTCTCCGCCGCCACGGCACGAATCCGCGGGCAACCGCTTGCAGCCGGTGACGCGGCCGTGTACAAGGGATGGGAGAGCGCTGTGCTCGCCGTCCCTGCCTGCCCACCGAGCCGACTCGCATGCACGACCGCCAACTGCGTTGCTCGCGTCGCAAGTTCTTCGCCCAGGCCGCGGCCCTGACCCTGGCCGGCGGCCTGCCGCATTCCGCCGGCGCCCGCGACCCCGCCACCCCCGGTGCGGTCAACACCCGGCCCGCGCATCCCTCGACCGAGGGGCGGAAGCCCATCGCCATCGTCAGCACCGTCTACCGCCCGATGGCGCACGCCTACCACATCAGCGGACGTTTCCTCTACGGCTATACGCACAACGGGCAATTGCACCTGCCCAGGTTCTACCTCCGCTCGCTCTCGGTCGATCAGACCCCCGAGAATGACCTTTCCCGCGAGTTGGCCCGCGAGTTCGATTTCCAGGTCACTCGCAACGTGGCCGACGCACTCACGCTGGGCACCGGCAAGCTGGCCGTCGATGGGGTCCTCCTGGTCGGCGAGCACGGCAACTATCCGCGCAACGATCGGCAGCAAATCCTCTACCCGCGCTACGAGATGATGGAACAGATCGTCGAGGTCTTCCGCAAGACCGGCAAGACGGTGCCCGTGTTCAACGACAAGCACCTGTCGTACAACTGGGCCCGGGCCAAGAAGATGATCGGCTGGGCGGAGGAGCTGAAGTTCCCATTCATGGCCGGCTCGAGCCTGCCGGTCACCTGGCGCCGCCCCGAGCTGGAATTGCCCCTCGGCACGCCGGTCGAGGATGCGCTGGTGGCGGCGTATGGCCCGATCGAAGTCTACGGTTTCCATGCCCTCGAAGCGCTGCAAGTGATGATGGAGCGCCGCTTCAAGCCCGAAGCGCCAGCAAGGGACCTACACAAGCCCGAAGCGCCAGCGAGGGACCTCCCCCAGCAGGGCATCAAGGCGGTCACCTGCCTGACCGGCAAGGATGTGTGGAAGGCCGCCGACGACGGCAAGTGGAGCTGGGACCTGCTCGAAGCGGCGCTGACCCGGAGCGAGACGGTTAACCCGGGCGATGTTCGCAAGAACGTCGGCTCCAGCGCCGTGCAGTCAATGCCGGCCACTCCGGCCGTCGCTTTCCTGGTCGAGTACCGCGACGGCACCCGCGGGACGGCCCTGTTGCTCAATGGGCACGTGCAGGACTTCACCTTTGCCTGCAAGGTCAAGGGCGAGACCCGACCCCAATCGTGTTACTTCTACCTGCCGCCCCCTCCGGGCGCCCGCTTCTTCGATTGCTTGGTGGGCAACATCGAAAAGCTGCTTGAAACCGGCAAGCCGCCCTACCCGGCGGAGCGGACGCTGCTGACCGGCGGCGCCCTCGAAGCGGGGATGGAGAGCCACTACCGCCGCGGCACCCGAGTCGAGACGCCGGACCTGGACGTGCGCGTATGCAGCCCCGGCGGACAGCGGCTTCTTCCGCGGCGGGACGGTGGCGCCGGCATGATCGGGCGTCCGCAGCTCGTCCTGGCACGGCGCTTCCTGGTGATCGCCGCGCTCATGTTTTGGCAGGGCGGCTTCACCTTCTACGCCGCCGTCGTCATTCCCATCGGCCAGGAAGTCGCCCGGCCGGAGCAACCGTTCATCACGCGGCAAGTGACGCACTGGCTCAACCTCGCCGGGGCGGTCACTCTGCTCATCCTGGCGCTCGACCAGGTGCTCACCTCGGGTGAACCAACGTGGGCCCGCCGCATCCGCTGGCTGACGTGGCTCGGGATGGTCATCGCCCTGGCCCTGCTGGTCTGGCTGCACCCGCACATCGACCGCTACCTCGATCTGGAAGCGCAGGAGATCATCGACCGCAAGGCGCTGCGGCCCTGGCACCGGGCCTACCTGTGGGTCAGCACGGTGCAATGGGGCCTGGACTTGGTGTATCTGTGGTTCACGTTGCGGGCCTGGCGCGGGGCCGAGGGCTGAGATAGTCTCCCCTCGCCCCCGTACTCGGGGGAGAGGGGTTGGGGGTGAGGGGGCAGAATCTCAGGGGAACCAAACCCCTCACCCCCCGACCCCTCTCCCCGGAGTACCGGGGCGAGGGGAGATCATCTCCTGCCGTTCGCCATATGGCCAGCACTCTTCTCGTTGCCGCCGCCGTCGAGACAGGGTAGGATACAGGTGTCGGTCTTACCCTGCCAGCACGCCGCGCCCGGGCGACCCGCCTTCGATCCTTGTCAGGAGAATCCGCCATGAGCCGTCAGGGGGCGCTGGCGTCGGCTGCGCTGATTTTCGCCGCAATTTGCAGCCGGATCGTCGCAGTTTTGTGAAAGCCGGGCTCCTTGGCTCCGCGGGGCTGACGCTGTCCGGATTGCTGCGCGCCGAGGGACGGGCGGCCACGGCATCGACCGGCACCAAGCGACAGCCCTCGGTCATTATCCTGTGGATGCGCGGCGGGCCGTCCCACATCGACATGTGGGACCCCAAGCCCGATGCCCCCGCCGAGTACCGCGGCGAATTCGGCGTCAAGCCGTCCAGCGTTCCCGGCATCACCCTGTCCGACATGCTGCCGATGTGCGGCCGGATCATGGACAAGTGGTCCATCGTCCGCAGCCTGCACCACGGCGACGCGGGGCACTCTTCCGGCGACCAACTCTGCTTCACCGGCTACCCCAGCGGGCCCAGCCCCGATGAGAACATCTCACCCGAGCTGCGGCTCGATCGTGGCCAAGCAGCTTGAGCCATCTGTCCCCGCAACTGCCCGCTTACGTGATGATCCCGCGGATGGTGCCCGGCACGGGTCCGGCCTACCTGGGTGTCTCCTGCAAGCCGTTCGAGACCCAGGCCGATCCCGCCAAGGACGGCCCGTTCAAGGTGCCGAACTTCAGCATGCCGGAAGGCGTGACCCTGGAGCGCGTCGGCGACCGGCGCCAGCTGCTGACCAGCTTCGACACCCTGCGCCGCGACGTGGACCGGACGGGGCAAATCGAAGGGGTCGATCGCTTCCAGCAAAAAGCCTGGGACATCCTGACTTCGCGCGTCGCGCGGGACGCTTTCGACCTGGACCGCGAGCCGGCCGGGGTCCGCGAGCGCTACGGCTTCATGCCGGCCTTCGATCCGAAAGCCTCGAATCGCTGCGGCGCCCCCGCCTGGAGCCAGCGCATTCTGCTGGCCCGCCGCCTGGTCGAGGCCGGCGTCCGCCTGGTGACGGTCGATCTGCGCTGGTGGGACACGCACGTCAAGGGCTTCGAGTCGCTGCGGCTGGGCTTCCTGCCGCGTTTCGATCGGGCGTACACCGCGCTGATCGAAGACCTGGAGGCCCGGGGCCTGCTGGAATCAACGCTGGTCATCGCCTGGGGCGAGTTCGGCCGCACGCCGCGGGTCAACAACGACGCCGGCCGCGACCATTATCCCAATGTTTTCAGCGCCGCCCTGGCCGGCGGCCCGATCAAGGGCGGGCGGGTGGTCGGCGAGTCCGACGCCAAGGGCGCCTTCCCGAAGACCAACCCCAAGCCGCCGCACGACGTGCTGATGACGATGTACCGGCACCTCGGCATCGATACCGAAGCGCAGTACCTGAACGGCAGCGGACGGCCGATCAGCGTGCTGCCGGAGGGGAAGGTGATTGAGGAGTTGATGTAGCGAAGGTTCAGCCGCGAGCTTCTACGAGCGTGTTGATTAGAGCGCCAAATGCCGAAGTCTCGAACTGCCCGGCGTTCGTACTCCGTACCGGGTCGGCAACATGGAATTCAAGACCACGGGCCTGCGAGACCTACTCTTATTCGAACTGCAGCAAGCCCGCACTGCCGACATCGCCGTTGCGTATTTCAACCCCGAGAAGGAGGTACTCGCCGCCCTTCTGCAAGTCCGCGAACTGCGTCTTTTGGTGACGAATGACTTTCAGGTGAATAACCCGGATAGCCTCAAAGCGCTTGGCGATCAAAGTCACTGGGTTCGGGCAGTGTCTGCTGAGTTGCATGGGGGCAATCTTCACTCGAAGGTTTACCTGATTCAGCGGAAAGATAAGTCACTTTGGGCGATGGTGGGTTCTGCAAATCTGACTCGGCCAGGACTCACGACTAATCAGGAAGCCTGCATCATCTTCGATTCGAGAACGGCAGGGGACGCTGTACCCTTGCGAGAACGTCCAGACCTGGCTTGGCGAACTCTTCAATCAGGAATACCCAGAGATTGACTTCGAGCTGGCGAGGGCCGTCTTCGAGACCCAGAACAGAGCCAACCGCAGAGGAGCAGCCTCGAAAAGTGACGGCCGCGAAGCTACCGGCTACTGGGCGGTCAAGCCGGGCATACGCGGTACATACTGGCAGAATTTCCTCGCTGAAGGTGTCGTGGCGATCGGCTGGGAAGAAATGGGCGACACCTCGGGAATGACTCGGGAAGAAGCCATAGCCGCTTACCGGGCAACCTGGCCGAAAGACAAGGAGAGAGCTGCCCAATTCAATGTTGCCCAGATCCTTCGATTCTCCCAGGCTATGAGCGCGGGTAATCTGGCGCTGCTGTGCGGCCGCTACGATTGGATAGGACGAGGGGATAAGAACGTGTACATTTACGGCATCGCACGCACCCGAGAGGTTGACGGAGAATGCTATTTCTATGACGCCGATTCAGACTGGTTTGGTCTAAAACGGCACGCGACAATTCAGCGTGTCGAGCAGTTCCTTCCGCGCAGCCTCATCGCCGGTGCCTTGGGCATCAAGTCCATCGTGCCGACGATCCAGGAACTCACCCACCGGGGCTTCACGCGCCTTGAGACGCTCCTACGGAAGGAGCTTGGAATCGTGGTGAGTGTCTGAGCCTGGCATTTTGCTGCCGGTCAGCTTGCCGCGCCACCCCGCAGGGGCAAGAGGACGAGCGAGCTGTTACAATAGAAGGCAACGTAGGGAGACGCCCGCTCAGACGGAGACACGTAATGTCCCCAATCCCCGCCAAACCGGCCTTGCCGGCCCAACCGGGCGAAACCCTCGATCAGCGCTTCCGCCGCTTAGCAGCGACCTGGGAGGCCGAGACGTTCTATCTCTCCTCGATGGAGGCCGCCAGCCGGCACCCGGCGTATCAGGAGATCATCAGGCTCGGAAAGCCGGCCGTACCGCTTCTGCTACGCGATCTGGAGGCGACCCACCGACACTGGTTCATCGCGCTGGCGACGATCACAGGGGCCGACCCCATCCCTCCGGCGGGGGCAGGTAACATCCCACAAATGGCGGAAGCCTGGCTCCGCTGGGGTAAAGCAAACGGGTATCAATGGTGACTCCGCTGGAACAGCTCTTCCCGGGGCTCGTCGGTAGCGGTTGGCGGGTCACGAGTCCCGCGGACACGGATTACAACTGCATCGCCTGGGCGGCCGGTGATACGCGGAACTGGTGGTGGCCAAGCCAAAATGTCCACACGGAGTACTGGCCGCCGGGCGTGCCGCGCGTCGAGACGCTCGATGCGTTCCGCGCCGCGTTCGTCCTCCTGGGGTATGTTGCTTGCGGCGACGAGCAGCGGGAAGCCGGATTCGAGAAGGTCGCGATCTTCGCCAGTACCCAGGGGCTTCCCAAGCACGCTGCCCGACAATTGATGAGCGGGCGCTGGACAAGCAAGCTCGGCAATGGGGAAGACATTGAGCATGGCTTGCGCAACCTGGAAGGCACCCTTTATGGCACCATCGCGCTGGTCCTGAAGCGGCCGCTCGCCGCTGCCGCCGCTACTCCGCCTCCTGTTTCCTCCTCTCCTGCATCCGCTTCCTGATCTCCGCCTCCCGCGCCCGCTCCCACACATCGTCTGGCACATCCGCCGGATTCATCTGGTTGAACGGGTACGGCAAAGCTACCGCCGCTTCCCGGCCCGCCTCGGCCACAGGAGCGGGGGCCGGCGGCGGGGCAGCGGGGTCGGGGTCCCGGTCCGGCAGGGACTCAACGGTCGGTGCCACTTCCTCCAATTCCGGCCGGGACGCGGCCGGCTTGGGCCCGCCTCGTGCGTCCAGATCGGCCAGGACCTCCTCCATGACGCGCTGGTTCCAGGCCTGCTTCTCCTCGGCTGTGCCATCGTCCGGGAACAGCATCTCCTCCCGTCCGGCTAGCCAGTAGCGGAACGGATCGTGGGCGCGGCCGGTGCCGGCCTGGCGGACCTGCCCACAGGCGACGGCGCGGCTCAGCCAGCGCCACAGGCTCGTGTGGTCCGGCTTGTCGTAGTCGGCGGGCCAGTTCTCCAGCATTTCCTGGCGGGTCAGCTTGCGGTGCGCGGTGCCCAGGTGGTCGAGAACGGTTTGCCAGCTGGGGTCGTCGGGCACCTCCGGGCCGCTGTGCAGCACCGCGTAGTCGCTGCCGTCGGCCAGGAGCTCGATCAGCAGATGGCGCGGCGTCTCGTCGTAGCGTGAAAAGGCGACCAGGCGGCGCCGGCGGTCCAGGTCGTCCGGGCGGGTGTAGTAACCCATTTCGACAATGATGTCGACGAAGCTGGACAGGGCGCCGGTGCCGCGTGCGGCCTGGCCGGCAACGGTCTTCCCCTTGTGGGGATGATGCAACAGCAGCACGCTCAGGCCGGCCGACGTCAGGCGCTGCAAGGGAGTTAGGCATTCGAGCAGGGCGCTGGCGGAGTTCTCGGTATGTGCGGGCAGGAACTGGGCCAGCGAGTCAACGACGACCAGGGCGATGCCCTGGCGTTCATGCAGGGCGGCAGCGGCCTCGATCAGGCCCAGCCACTGGCCCAGGGTCGGCTGGGTCGTAAAGGGGCGGCACAGGAGATCGACCTGGTCGCGGATGGCCAGCTGGCGGAAGCGTGCCTGCCAATCGGCGGGGCTCTCCTCGGAGATGACCAGGGTCCGGCCCGGGGCCACCGGCAGGCCGAGGAGCTGGCCCCCGCGTGCCAGGCGGGCCAGGAGCAGCGACACCAGCGTGGTCTTGCCCGATTTCCATTGACTGGTCAAGAGGGTCAGCTTGCCCGGCCCCAGGTAGCCGTCCCAGAAGCCAGGGTGACGGGGCGAGCGGGTGCTGGTCCAGGTCGCGGGCCGCAATCAGGCGGCCCAGCAGCTCGTCGGCCAGGCCCGGCGGAGCGGCCGGCGCTCCCAACGGGGCCGCACAGGCCGTGTCCGGGGAAAAGGCAAGGGTATCCGGGCTCATGGAGGGATCCTCGTCGTTGCAGCGTTGCACGGCAACCGTGCAACGCTGCAACAAGATGCCGCTGAGGGTCGTTGCATCGTTGCACTCGTTGCATGCATTGGATGCAATGCATGCAATGCAAGGCCGCTGGGATGGCTGCAACGCTGCAACGAGCAGGGTGTTCGGCCGCCGATTGTAATGGATGGGATTGAAGGGAAGCAAAGTCAGCAGGCGGTGGTCGGCCGTGACGTGAGCGACGGGGACAAGCGGCACTCAGAGGTGATGCCACGACCCCTCGGGCGCGGCAGGGTGGCACGCCCTGAGGTACTCCGAAGGGCGTGCTTGACTTTCAGCACGCCCTTCGGAGTACCTCAGGGCGTGCCACCCAATAGGGGTCACGGCCAAACGAAGGATCACGCCGCCCCTTCCGTGGGCACCACCGACAGCGTTGCTTCCTTCGGCAAATCCTTGCTGCCCACCACCGTCAGGTTCATGCCGATCTGCACGGTCACGTGCTTGCCGGCGATTTCGATCGTCACCTTGTCGTTGATGTTCCAGCCGAGCGAGCCGGTGGAGAACTCCTTCGGCACGGCGGTATACTTCTTCTCGCCGATTTGCACCTCGACCGCCTTGGCGTGTGCGGCGAATTCCGCGCGGGAAATGGGGCATGTGGTCTTCTTGGCCATCGCGATCCTCCTGGGTTCAGGCCACCCCCGACCGAGAAGGCTGGGGAATGAGCGGATCATAACATGGGAGGGTGGGGCAAGGGCAAGGGCGGTTTGGTACAATAGGGGCCATCGCCCCCACGGGCCCGAAGCGCGAGCACGGCAACCGCCGACGGACGCCTTGGTGCCGGCTTGCCGAGCGACCCTTCCATGAACCGCCTGTCCCTGCCTCTCTGGACCGAAAAGCACGCCGCCCCGCCGCTGCCGATGACCTGCGCCGAAATGGAGGCCCGCGGCTGGGATGCCGTGGACGTGGTCTTCGTCAGCGGCGATGCCTACGTCGATCACCCGAGCTTCGCGATGGCCATCCTGGGCCGGGTGCTGGAGGCGGCCGGCTTTCGCGTGGCGATCCTGAGTCAGCCGGACTGGCACTCGTGCGAGCCGTGGCGGCAGTTCGGCCGGCCGCGGCTGTTCTTCGGCATCAGCGCCGGCAACATGGACTCGCTCATCAATCACTACACCGCCAACAAGAAGGTGCGCAACGACGACGCCTATTCTCCCGGCGGCCGCATCGGTCTGCCGCCCGGACCGGGCCACGTTGCCCTACTGCCACCGGGCGCGGGAGGCCTTTCCCGGCGTGCCGGTGATTGCCGGCGGCGTCGAGGCATCATTGCGACGCCTGGCCCACTACGACTACTGGAGCGACACCGTCCGCCGTTCGATCCTGCTCGACTGCAAGGCCGACTTGCTCGTGTATGGCATGGGGGAGAAGAGCATCGTCGAGATTGCCCGGCGATTGGCGACCGGGGAAACTGTGCGCGACCTGCGCGATTTGCGCGGCGTGGCGTATGCGCTGGGGCGCGGGAATCGGAGGAATTGTTTAGCGGCGGATCGCAGATCCGCCCGTCGCCCGACCGGCGGATCTGCGATCCGCCGCTAAACGATTATGTCCCCCTCCCCTCCTACGAGGAGGTCAAATCCGACAAACTCGCCTTCGTCGAGGCGACGCGCCTCATCCACATTAACACCAATCCCTACAACGCCAAGGCCCTGGTGCAGTTCCACGAGCGCCAGGCCGTGGTGGCGACACCGCCGGCATTTCCGCTGTCGCAGGCGGAGATGGACGCCATTTACGATCTGCCTTACACGCGCCGCCCGCACCCCTCTTACACCGAGCCGATCCCCGCTCACGAGATGATCAAGGATTCGGTGACGCTGATGCGTGGCTGCTTCGGCGGCTGCACCTTCTGCTCGATCACCGCCCACCAGGGACGCATCATCCAATCCCGCTCGCAGGAATCGGTGCTGAAAGAGGTCCGCAAGATGGCGGATGATCCCGAGTTCCACGGCGTCATCAGCGATGTTGGCGGGCCGACCGCCAATATGTACCAGATGCGCTGCTCCCGTCCCGAAGTGGAAGCCAAGTGCAAGCGGCTCTCCTGCGTCCATCCGACGATCTGCAAGTTGCTCGGCACCGACCACGGCCCGCTCATCGAGTTGATGAAGCGGGCGCGGACCGAGCCGGGCATCCGCAAGGTCCTGGTCGCCAGCGGCATCCGCATGGACCTGGCGCAGCTTTCGCCCGAATACATGAAGGAACTGGCCGCCCACCACGTCGGCGGCCATCTGAAGGTCGCCCCCGAGCACACCGACTCGCACGTCCTGGGCCTGATGAAGAAGCCGGACAACGTCAACTTCGAGGGCTTCGCCCAGGAGTTCCAGAAGGCATCGGCCGCCGCGGGCAAGCCGAAGCAGTTCATCGTGCCGTACTACATCGCCAGCCATCCCGGCAGCGACCTGCATGCGATGATCGAGCTGGCCGTCTTCCTGAAGCGCAACGGCTACCGCCCCGACCAGGTCCAGGACTTCATCCCGGCCCCATTCGACGTGGCCACCTGCATGTACTACACCGGCATCGATCCGTTCTCCAAGCAAGAGGTCTACGTCGCCCGCCACCTGCGCGACCGCAAGCTCCAGCGGGCCCTGTTGCAGTTTTTCAAGCCGGAAAACTACTTCGAGGTGCGCAAGGCGCTGGAGGAGGCGGGACGGACCGATCTGATCGGCGGCGGCTGCGACGCGCTGATCCCGGCGCAGCCACCGAAGGAGGCGCTGCGAGCGCGGCAGCAGAACGCCGACCGGGAGATGCGCGGGGAGTATGTGCATACGGTGCCGAATGCGAAAGGGAAGAAGGGCTACCGGCCGGGGCGGAGGACGGCTCGACGGCAGGATCGAAGGTGATAGACTGGAGTACCAGCCCAGCGGGAGTGAAACCATGAATCTGACCATCGATTTGGGACAGGGAGCGGAGTTGCGCGTGGCCGGCTCCACCGTCGGCGTTTTTGTGCCGGAGGCGAAGCTACGCCAGTTGATCGGCGAACGGGACACCCTAAAGGATGAACTGGCGGAAGCCAGGCGCCAGATCAGTGGTTTGACGATTGAGATCGAGCGATATGAGAAGGCGCTCACCGCTGCCGTGCGAGACCAGTTCGATGTCATGGATGAGGAAACGGCACTGGCGCACATCGCGGACGCGGAGAAGAACGGCGTGGGCTTCTCAGACGTGATCCGCGAGATCGACGCGATCCTGTACAAGGAGGGCACGGAGGGACGCCATGCCGGCTGATCCTCCTGGCAGTTACTGGGTCAGCACTCCCGGCCCAGTGATTCAGCAACTAAAGTCATGGGCCAGCCGCGCTGAAGCCCTCGGGATTCAGGGTGACTTTGCGGCCGCCCTGAATGCGATTCAGGTACGTCTCTCAACTGATCCGATCGCATGGGGCGAGCAACGAAGCACGTTGCGCGGCAGGAACCTGCCGGTTCTTCACGGCGCGGTTCGTCTGCTGCATGTCGAATACGCAGTGGATGAGGAAACGCGGGTCGTCTTCGTGATTGAGATTCGGCTGATGGCGAATTCGCCGTTTGCGGATTCTCCTTGACCGCGATGAGTGCCGGAGCGGAGCTACCGGCCGGGAGGAGGACGGCTCGACCGCATGATCGGTGGTGAGGTACAATCGCACCTGCTCCGAGGAATCTCCCACAACCCTGCACAGGAAAGGCCCCCAACATGGAACTGCGCTTCCCGGCCGGGCTAATCTCGACGAGTGGCAGGTATGGCTCTGGAACCGCGGCGATGAGTTCCTCACGCGCCCGCAAAAGCTCCAGTTCATGCTCATCCTGGAAAACACGTTCAACAGCTTCGTCCTTTCCGTGTTGTTCCCGATCTCCTGAGCAACCGGGACCTGTGGGAGGGGGTCGTGATGGATCGCGGGTTCCTGTGGCACGACACAAGTGAGAAGTCGATCAGTCGCCTGCGATCGGACCTCATCAAATTGCGGGACATTGGCCAGGGCGACTGGAATGTGGACACGCTGTTCATTCTCACCCGTGCCGGTAGGAGCGCTGGCAGGAGTTGACCGCTGTAGCGCCAACGAGTGAACTTCATCGAAGGCGAAGATGTTGGCTGCCTGCTCGGAGCGTGGGGCGGCCCGGATGACGTGAAGATCCTGACGGTGTGGTGGGACTGATGACAGCACCAGCTCGCACACTTTTCCTGTCGGACCCGACCACGCCGAGAAAACCCTCGCCGCCATCCTGCGCACCCTCCTCCCCGGCCAGTCCTGGTCCGATGTCCGCCGACTCATCGAGACTCGCCGCGTCAAAATCAACGGCGAACTCGGCCTCGATTCCGCCCGCCGCGTTCACGAGGGCGAAATCGTCGAGGTGCTGGCGAGGCCCGAGACCCGCCCGCAGGAATCCGAGCTGATTGCCATCCGCTATCTCGACCAACATCTGGTCGTCGTCGAGAAGCCGAGTGGCATCAACACGGTGCGGCATCCGAGCGAACGCGAGTGGAATGCCCGCCGCAAGGCCCTCTCGCCAACCCTCGAAGACATCGTCCCCCGGTGGATCGTCCGGAAAGAAGGACGGGTTCAGAAGGGGACGCTGCCGCGTCTGCGCATCGTGCAACGACTCGACAAGGAGACAAGCGGCTTGGTGGTCTTCGCCCGCTCCGTCATCGCCGAGCGAGAGCTGGGCCGGCAGTTCAAGGCGCACACGGTCCATCGGCGCTACCTGGCGGTCGTGCCGGGATATGTGCCGGCCCAGACGATCCGCAGCCGGCTGATCCGCGACCGGGGCGATGGGCGGCGCGGCAGCACCGCTTTCCCGGATCAGGGGAAGGAGGCGGTCACGCATGTCGAGCCGGTCGAACGGCTGGCGGGGTATACGCTGGTCGCTTGCCGGCTGGAAACGGGGCGCACCCACCAGATTCGCATCCACCTTGCGGAGTTGGGCCATCCGGTCTGTGGTGAGAAGGTCTACGGCCGCGGACCCGACAACAGTGGAGCTCCGCGCCTGGCCCTGCACGCGGCCGAGTTGGGTTTCATTCATCCGACGACCGGTGCAAGCCAGCGCTGGGAAATGCCGCTGCCGCCGGATCTGGATGCGTTCGTCAAGGGCCTGCGAGACGGCAAGGAAGGGCCATGAAATCCGAGATCAAGTGGATCGAGACCGACCCGGGCACGGGAGAGCGCCGCTACTTTCGCGGTGAAGTTTGCCGGCGAATGGCAGTTCTCACGCCGCAAGCAGCGGCGCGACGTGCGCTGGTGGCCGGTAAAGCCGACCCGCGCGATGTGGGAGACGGTGCTGGAAAACCTGAAACGCCGCTACCCGCGCCGCCAGGGCGTCAGCGAGGCGGACATCAAGCAGGTGGAAGCGCATCCTGCGCGACTGGCGTGAGCCTCCGCGACAAGACGAGGAGGAATAGTCCGCTTGCGGCAGGCTCAGGCGAGCTGAACGGCCCCCACCCGTGCCTGCAGCCGATCTTTGACCCACGCCAGCCAGTCGGCGGTCGGCAGGCCATACGGTCGGAACTTCTCGGGCTGGCCGCGGTCCTCGCTGTGAAACAGGGCTCGGTTGACACCCAGCTTGCTGGCCAGCGGGTTGTCGATCAGCGTGCTGGAATCGGCGGCACTCATCTGGAACAGGACGCGCATCTCAAATTCGCGCAAGACGGGACGATCGAAGCCGCGGTTGAGGTTGTTCAGGCTATCGCACCAGACCAGGGCATGAACGCCCAGCCCGGCTCCCTCGCGCAGCACCGTGGCCAGTTGCTGAGCCGGGCTCACGGTGCGGTCCTCGCCGCGGCGGCCGAAGCCGAAATCGTCGTCGGCACGCCGCAGGTCGCGGAAGCGCGGCAGGTTGTAGATGAGCAGGTAGATAGGGGCATGCGGCTCCTGCGGCGCCTTTTGCCGGCGTTCGACCTCCGTGGCCGCCTCGCTCAGCACCGCAGCCACGTCGCGCCAGTTTCCCAGCACCACCGTTTGCGGCACCACCTCGCAGACGCGTTGCAGGACGCCGACGTGCGGGCTATCGACCGGCGTGCCGTCCAGCACCAGGAACCGGGCCTGCGGCTCCTGCGCTGCGAGACTCAGCAGAGCGGCGGCCAGGACCCCCAGCGCCATCTCTTCCTGCTGGCCGACGAGCAGCAGGTTGCTGCCGCTCTGGGCCGGGAAGAGGGCGGCGGTCGGGTCCTTGATGGCGATGGCTTCGCCGAGCCAGGCCTGGGCGGCCCGCACCCCTTGCGGCCAGTCGGCTGCGGCCAGGAGATCGTGCAGTCGGCCGTTGCGGGTCACGTCGGCCGGGATATTGCCCTCGAAGACAATAGTCGGCCGCGGCGGCGTGTAGCCACGCTCCCGCGCCAGCTCGCGAATCCGCCGCAAGTACTCGTCGCGCTGCTCATCGGAGAGCCAGACGATCTGAAAAATATCGTTCCCTTCGACCAGGCCGTTGGCGTCGTTGTAGATGGCCTCGCCGGGACGCGACAGCAGGCGAGCGGCCGCGTTGTCCTTGCTCAGGATGCGGTAGGCATCGGTTTCGCTGCACTGCAGCGCAATGCGCACCGCCATCTGGTCGATGGTGCTGCCGGCCAGGTTGTATGCTCCGCTGAGGGTCTGGGAGCCCAGGTGGACGTGGATGCCAAAGGCCCGGCCCTGCCGGACCAGGCGGTCGAGCAACAGCGCCGCCTCCTGGGCGACCTTGTCGTCGTCCACGAAGAATTCTTGAAACTCGTCCACAATCAACAGAACACGCGGGCAGATGGTGGTGCCGTTGGCCTGGCGGTAGCTGGCGATGTCCTGCACGCCGGCGTCGCGGAAGCGGTCGCCCCGGGCCTTGAGTTCGGCGTCCAGGCGTTGCAGCACGCTCAGGCCGAATTCGCGCTCGCTCTCGATGGCCACCACGCGCGCGTGCGGCAGTTCCCCCACCGCGTAGGTCTTGAATTCGACGCCTTTCTTGAAGTCGATCAGGTACAGTTCGACCTCGTCGGGCCCGTAGCGCAGCGCGAGGTTGGTGATGAGGGCGTGCAGCAGCGTCGATTTGCCGGAGCCGGTCTTGCCGGCGATCAGGACGTGCTGGGCCGTTCCTTCGCCGAGTTTCAGGTGCTGCAAGCGCGTGGCGCCGGCCCGGCCCAGCGGGACATTGATGCCCTTGCGGCTATCGGAGGTCCAGTAGTTCTCCGGCGTTGGGGCCACGAACTCGAACGGCACCTCGACGCGCTTGACGCCGCGTGCCGCCTCGCCAACGATGTGGAGCGCCTTCGTCGCCACTCCCTCGTCCGGCGGGGTGTCCAGCGTCAGAGGGAACTTCTCGAAATCGGGGTCTTTCCAGAGGAAATGGTCGTCTTTCCAGGTCAGGACGACGCTGGGCCCTTCCAGTTCCTTGAGGTTGAAGCCCTGGGGCATCGGCGCCTTGGGATCGACACTGACCAGGGTATAGACGCCGCAGCGGGCGCCGCTGCTGGTGATGCTGACCAGCCGGCGGGCGGCTTCCATGCTGAAATTGGCCGGGAAGTTGGCCACCACCAGCACTCGGAAGGCCTCGGCCACCTCGCCGGCCTGGGCGTTGTAGTCCTCCAGCGATTGGAACTGGTTGCGCAGGTACTTCTGAATCACGTTTTCCATGTGGGCGGTCAGGTCGGCGAGCCGTTGTTCGATGTGCGGCTGCTCGGTCCAGATACGGCTGGCGATCAGCGCCTCGTCGTAATCGCCCAGATGCGCGAAGGCGGCAAAGTTCTCGCCCAGGCCGATCGGATCGATGATGGTGAAGCGCACCTTGCCTGGGGGGACGGCGGTGAGCAAGCGGAACATCATCGCCTGGAGCGTGCGGACCGCTGCCGCCCGGCCCTGGTCGCCGCTCTTGAGGAGCACCGCGGCGCGGTTGGGAAACGGCAGAAAGGCGGGTAGCGTGAACGCCTCGGGCAACCCTTCGCGCAGGCGCGGATCGTCGGGAATCCCGTGCTTGACGTCGGCTATGCGCACATCCAGTTGGCCGAAACGCAGCCCCGGTGGGACGGCCGTGGCGGGCTGCCAGTCATTCCAGGCCGGACCGTGCCAGTCGGGGAAGCAGGCCGCGCTTTGCTGATGGACCTCGGCTACGCTGGCCAGCACGTCGGCCAGGCCGCGCTGCCAGCGGTTGGCCAGCTCCGTCCACTGACGATCGTGCAGCGCCCGATGGTCGGCGGTCAGGTGGGTGAAGCGGGATTCGGCCAGGTCCAGGGCCAGGCTATAGGCGGCCTCGGCGTCGGCGATGGCTTGCTGAAACTGTGCCTCGGCGGTGCGCAGGGCGGCATCGCGACGGCGGCGGATGGCAGCCAGGAGCGGCGGAAAGTGTTTCTCCACCCGCCCCGCCTGCCGCGCCCGATAGCGGTTGAGCTTGCCCAGCCGGTGCTGCGCCTGCGCTGTACCTCTTGCAGGTCCTGATTGCGGCGCTGCTTGAGCGTACCCATGAGAGCCAGCACGCGGGCCTGGTTCTCGCGGACCCAGGTGCGGCAGCGCTGCCGGGCCGCCGTGCCGTCCGACAGGGCCTGGCAGAGCGGCCCATAGGCGGCACGGACCTGGGCGCGGGCCACGAAATACAGGATCAGGCTAATCAATGTGGCGACGCCGAGGGCCGAGCCGACGGCGATGGCGACCGTCGGCAGCGGCTGCTCACCGCCCAGGAGCGCGGCCGGCACGCCGGCCAGCACGCCGAGCAGCAGGAACAGCCAGAACAGGCGGATGCCCTTGAACCAGATCGGCAAACCCAGGCTGCGGACCTCGTCGCGGGCGTTTTTCGCCGCTGCCACGCAGGCGGTCAGGTCGGCGAAGGGATCGTCCGAGCGTGGCGGCCCCGGCGGCGGTTGGCCCGCCTGCTCCACCACCGGCCCCTGCCGGCAGTCGTCGATGTGCTCCAAGGCGGTGCGCTGGCAGCGCGCCAGGCGCTTTTTGGCCCGGGTCACCTCCGCCTGCGCTTCCTGCAAGCGCTGGACCTGGGTCTTGGCCTCCTTCTTGCCCGCCTCGTACACGGTGCGGACGGTCCAGCGGGCCTCCTGGTACTCTTCCCGAGCCGTGTCGCGGGCCCGGCTGTATTCAGCGCTGACCTTGCGCCGCGCCTCGAAAAACTCCTTCTCCGTCGTGTCGTACTCGGCCTGGGCCGCGACGGGGACTTCCTGCCGCGCTTTCTGATACGACTGCTCGGCCTGGGTGCGATCGGTCTCGTAGTGGGCTGTCGTCTGCTGCGTGGTTTCGTCGTGCTCACGCCGGGCGGTGGCGGTGGCGTCGGCAAAGGCGGCGGCGACGGCCTCCTCGGCCTGGGCGCGTTCCTCCGCCAGGCGGATCAGGTCGCGCAGGGCCGAGCGAGCGCGGGCCAGCAAGAGCGGTTCTGTCATCGGTGCCGTCTCATGAGCAATCGTGACGCAACTGGGTCATGACCGTGGCCAACTGATCCATGGCCCGCAGGGCCGCCTGCACGCGCATCGCCAGCACCTCCCAGTGTTCCTCCTCGAACTCCCGGCGCACGCCGTCGTCCCAGCCCGCCTTCACGTCCTCCCAGCGCACGGCCAGGTCTTTCATCTGATTGTGCAGCTTGGCCCGGTCGGTGCTGATATCCACGGCAACGGGCTCCGGCACGGGCGGATCGACGATCCGCCGCTAAACGGGCGGCTTTGTCGGCGGCGCGGTCAACTGGGCGTAGGCTTCCAGGGCGTCGATCTTGTGCTGCAACAGGGCCAGGGCGCGGGCGTGTTCGGCCTCGAGGAAGCCGCCCAGCTGCCGGGCTGGACCCTGATACTCGTCCACGGCACGCCGAAAGGCCGGCAGCCAGCGGCGTGTCCGCGCCAGCCTGTCCTCCGCCTCTTCCAGATTCCGCCGCGCCACGCGCAGGATGTGTTCCTGTTCGGTGCAATCCGGGGTGCGATCGCCGATCTTGATCAGTTTTCGCCGGGCCAGCTCCGTGCGGGCCTGGATGACGGCGTCCTCCCAGCGGCGCACCTCGCGCTGCCACGACTTCTGCTGCCCGTCCAGCCATTCGAGGGTCCGCTGGACGGCCATTTGCACCGAGGACAATCCATCCTGGGCATGCTCGCCGAACGTACACAGGTCGGCCCGGAACTCCGCCAGCTCGTCAATCGAGGTGACCCGTGCGAATTCGGCCATGGCCGGTGTATCCCTTGCTCGCGCTTCGGGCTAGCGTGTCCCTTGCTTGCGCTGCGGGCTGGCCCATCTGTCGCTCAGCGCTGGTGCAGATAGTCCTCGATGTGCTGCGCCTTGTGCAGCAGGAAGGGGACATGCTCATCCGAGGCTTCCAGGAAGCGCTCGATCACCTGCATGGTCTGCTCGAATTCCAGGCGGAAGCGGTCGTGTTCCTGGTCGCGCCAGGTATCGCCCAGGCCGACGAGCTGGGCGTGGAGGGAAGTCATCGAGTCGCGCAGGTCGCCGTTGAAGCGCTTGAGCACCTGGGCGAAGCGCCGGAGTTCCTCCGGATTGACGATGGCCTGGGCCATGCGAAACTCCTTGAAGGGAACCAGCAAGGGCCGAGTGACCTTCACTGTAGCGGGCTGGCGGGAAGGTGTAAAGGAAAGCGGGCAGCGGAGGGGGACTTGTGGCGAGAGATGCCCCGTGATTAAAAAAACGGCGGACCGGGCGTTCGATGGTTGACGAGCATGCGGTCGGGGGGTTAAGCTGCCGCTTTACCTGCCACCCAGGGAGCGGCGGATCAAACGCCTCGCTGGATTCCAAGGAGCCTGCCATGTCTCCACGCCGCATTCGTCCGTTGCTGGTGGCGATCCTGGCCCTGCCGGTGGCCCTGGTGCTGGCTCCAGCCCAGGCCCAGTTCGGACCGCCCGGCCGACCGCCCATCCCGCCGGGCGGCATCGGGGGACGACCGGGGGGTATCGGCGGCATGCCCAACCAACCGGGAGGGTTCGGCGGCATCGGCGGTATGCCCAATCAGCCCGGCGGCATCGGCGGCATTGGGGGCGGTATTGGCGGCATGCCGGGAGGGCCGGCACAGACGGAATGGCGGTGCAGCGGTTGCCGTAAGGTTGTCGGGGTGGGTCCATTCAAGCCGATGCTCGCCTCTTGCCCCTTCTGTGGCGGCAAGTTCCGCAACGGCATCGGCGGTGGCGGCGTCGATTTTGGACCTCCGCCCGGCTTCGTTCCGCCGATCGGCGGCGGTGGTCCCCCTGGCGATGCCAACATTCCGCCGACCGGTCCGCCCCCGGCCGAGGCCAACCCGCCGGCCAGGAATCCCGATCCACCCGCCAAGAACGCGGACCCGCCCCCCGCGAAGGCGGATGCCCCGGCTAAGAACGATCCCGCGCCAGCGGCCGCGGCAACCGACGGTGGCCTTTCCTTGCGCATCGTCCTGGCCATCGTGGTGATTGGCGGCGGCGCCCTCTTGCTCTTTGGCGCCCTGGGCACCTTCCTCTACATCACGGTCACCCGGACCGCGCAGGCCGATGATGGAGCGGGCCGGCCCCGCCGCCGGGTCTACCACAGGGACACTTGATGCCCCCGGTTACACCCGGGAGGAACGTTCTGTCGGCGCCCGGGTGGCACGCAACGCCAGTAACGGAACCAGGTCTGTTTTTGCTGTAAGGTGTTGAAGTATTATGGCTTTCGCCGAATTCTTGCATCAGCTGTTCTGTGGTCGCGCCAAACTGGCGCAGCTGAATGAGCCGTTCCCCGCCACACTGGATGTTGCCAAACGTCCAAGGGGAGGAACGGCTCATGTACGCCAATTCGACAGCGCGACGCTTGCGACCGCAGGCCCGCTCCTTCGTTCACTGCCTCCGCGAGTTTCTCACACCCGCTCTGTACAAGCAAGCCCACCAGCAACGCCAGGGCCAGAAGCGCTCCTCGCGCTGGAGTACCCAGCCGCTGCTGCTCGTACTCCTCTTGATGACCTGGACCTGTGGCGACTCGCAGGCCGAACGCTTCGAGACGGCCGGGGCCTGCTGCGTGGCTTTGCTCCCCAGGCGTCGCCGGCCGGGGAGGACCGTGGCCGGCTTTCAGAAGGCCCTGGCCCGTCTGCCCAGCCGCGTGCTGCGGACGGTGGCGGCCGGCATCCGCCAGGTCCTGGCGACGCGTCTGGCCGACTACTGGTTGACGCAGGGCTTCATCCCCATCGGTTGCGACGGCTCACGCCTGGAATGCCCTCGGACGGCGGAGTTGGAGCAACGCCTGGGGACAGCCAACAAGGCGGGGGCGGCGGCGACGGCGCCGTCGCTGTACGTCACGGCCCTGGTGCATCTGCGTCTGGGTGTGCCGTGGGCGTGGCGGCTCGGCCTGAGCACGGCCAGCGAACGGTTGCACCTGCTCCAGCTGCTGCCGCTGTTGCCCGCCGCCGCCTTGCTGGTCGCCGACGCCGGCTTCTGCGGCTTCGCGTTGACCCAACAGCTGGTGCAGCAGCGTGTGCCGTTTCTGTTGCGGATGTGCGCCAACGTGACGTTGCAGGTGGACGACCCAGACTCCTGGTCGCACACCGACGACGGCTTGGTTTATTTCTTCCCTCCAAAGCGTCAGGGCCAGGCAGCGCCTTTACGTCTGCGTTTGCTGCGGGTGCGGTCCAAGAAGGGCAAGCAGGACGTGTGGCTGTTGACCAACGTGCTGGACCGCCAGCGTTTGTCGCTGGCCAACGCGGCGCAGTTTTATCGTTGGCGTTGGGAAAGCGAGGGGCAATTCCGGGCGTACAAGTGCACGTTGGGCAAGATGAAGTTGACCAGCCGGACGGTGCGTCTGGTGCATCGGGAGGCCGAGGGGTCGCTGCTGGCGTTGCAACTGATGCTGGCACAAGGCGTGCTGGCGGTGTCGCCGCGAGGTGGTGCGGGAGCAGTGCAGCCGGTGTGCAGTCCGCGCAAGGTGCTGTTGGCGATCCGGCAGGAGTTGTCTGTTCTGTTGCGAGGGCGAGCGGGGAAATACGCGGAGCGTTTAGGTCAGGCCGTGCGCGAACGTCGTGAGCGGAGCAGCGCGAAGTCGGTGCGCGAGTGGTCGCGGCGCAAGCCGCACAAAGCGCCGAAGCCGCCGCGATTGCTCAAGCTGACGGCCGCGCAAAAAGCCCTGATTTCACGACTGGAACGCACAGAAGCCTGACGGAATTGTTATTGGCGTTGGGTGCCACGCCCTGAGGTACTCCGAAGGGCGTGTATGACTGTCAGCACGCCCTTCGGAGTACCTCAGGGCGTGCCACCCAACCGGGTCTACCACCGGGAGACCTGATGCCCCTGGGCTAAACTCGGGGGGAACGTTCCGTCGGCGCCACCCGGCGTCGCACCTGGCTGGCGCGGACGATGGGACGTGAGGCCTGCTCCGTGTCCACCTGGCGTGTTACCGACCGCAGCAGGATCCAGGCGCCGAGCAGGCCGCAGACCAGGCCCGCCAGCGCCAGGGCCAGCATCGCCCCTTCGCTCGTCAAGAACATGCCGTCCTCCTCTTGCCCGTGGACCGCGGCAAGGCGCTGCCGTCGCACAATCGGCACCGAGCCTCGCGCAGTTCCTGCGGCTGGCTGGCATTATTTGCACATGGAGATGACCCGAACGCGCGCCTGATAGCCGATGACCGGCGGCGCGTCAAGACGGGGTGAACGCTGCGGCGCCGGGGAGGGTCGGACGTGGGCGACAAAGAGGCTGAGCACCCGGCATCGGCCAAGCCCACCCGCGTGCGCTACCTGGTCCTGGCGGCGGCGTGCAGCCTGGCAGTGCTGACCTATCTGCAACGCCAGGGCTTCATCGCCGGCACCCCCTACATCAAGCATGACCTGAAGCTGGATGACGAACAGATGGGCGACCTCGGCGCCATCGCCCTGGTGGCCTATGGCCTGTTCCAGGTCCCCTGGGGGCTCCTCGGCGACCGCCTCGGAGCCCGGCGCCTGCTGACGCTGTTGGTCCTCGGCTGGTCGGTGCTGGCGGGGGTGGTCGCCCTGGCCCGCGACCTGCCCGCCGAAGGGGCCCTGGTCCTGGTCTTCCTGGGGGGGCAGCGCTTCCTCTTTGCGGCCCTCCAGGCGGGCGCCTTCCCCAGCCTGACCCGCGTGCTGGCCGACTGGATGCCGGCCCGTCAGCGCGGCTTCGCCCAGGGAATGGTCTGGACCTTTACCCGGCTGGGCGGCTTTGCGGCGCCGATCCTCGTGGTCTGGCTGATCACCGCGGTGTTTGGCACGAGCGCCAATCCCAACTGGGCCGCCCCGTGCTGGCTCCTGGCCGGGGCGGGGCTGATCTGGTCCGTCTTTTTCTGGGTCTGGTTTCGCAACCGGCCGGAGGAAATGGGCCGCGTGAACGCCGCCGAGGTCGCGCTGATCGCCGCCGGCCAGGCGGCCCCCAAGGCTCGGCCCGCCCCACTGGCCTGGGGCCTCTTCTTCAAATCGCGCAACGTTTGGGCCATCTGCCTCATGTACGGGTTCCTCGGCTTCTCCGGCAACTTCATCACCCAGTTGCTGAACGTCTACCTGCACGACCACAAGCATCTGGGTGACAGCGAAACGGCCTGGGTGGCCGGTCTGCCGCTCGCCTTCGGCATCGTCTCCTGCTTGCTGGGCGGCGTGGTTTCGGACTGGCTCGTTCGCCGCCTGGGAAGCCGCAAGTGGGGCCGGCACTGGTTGGCGTCGTGGTCCTGGCCCTGGCGGGGCTGGCCAGTGTGATCCCGCCCTGGGTCGATGGCGTTTGGCCGCTGGCCCTGGCGTTCAGCGCCTGGTTCTTCTTCAACGATGCCGCCATGGCGCCAGCCTGGGCCTGCTGCACGGATGTCGGCGAGCGCTATGCTGGGACCCTCGGCGGGGCCATGAACATGACCGGAGCATTCCTGGGGGCAGCCGGCGTGAAGATGGCGGGGCGGCTGCTTCGCCTCAACAATGACCACACGGTGTTCATCGTCTTTGGGTGCAGCTACGCCCTGGCCGCCCTCTGCTGCCTGATGGTGGATGTGACCAAGCCGCTGGTGCCGCCAACCGAAGAAGAGGAGCCCTGATTCGATGGCGAGCGGCGTGGCGTCAGCCTGCCGGTGTTCACCGGCGGGCTGACGCCGCGCCGCTCGCCTGCCTCTGCACCGGCAGCACGGTTCAGGCTACAATCGGAATGTCGCCCTTGTGATGCGTCGTCGATCCGCTGTGAGGCTGGCATGCCGCCACGCTCGCACGCCTGTTCCCAGTTCCGCCTGAGCCGGCGCCGCCTGCTGTCGCTGGGCGGGCTGTACGGCTCGGGCTTGCTCCTGTCCGACCTGCTGCGCGTTCGCGCTCGGGCCAACGCCAACTCACGTGGCTCCTTCGGACAGGCCCGCTCGGTGATTGTCCTCTATCTCCACGGTGGACACGCCCAGCAAGAGACGTGGGACCCCAAGCCCGATGCCCCGCAGCCGGCCCGCGGCGAGTTCGGCGCCATCGCCACCAGCGTGCCGGGGGTGCGCATCGGCGAGCTGTTGCCGCGTTCCGCCCGGCTGATGCACAAGCTGGCCGTCATCCGCTCGCTGACCCATCCCAACGCCAACCATGTCCAGGCGAGCCTGCTGGCGATGACGGGCCATGCACATCCGGCGTCGGCCGAGGCGCGGGGCGACTTCCCTCCTTCGGCGACCGACTTTCCGGCTTTCGGCGCCGTGCTGGATACCCTGCGGCCCGCCCGGCAGCTACCGACATGGGTGCAGGTCGGTCCGCTGATGCGCCGGGCCAACGGCACCGTGCTGCACGGCCAGTCGCCCGGCTTCCTCGGCAGCCGGCATGGGCCGCTGGTGATCGACCAGGACCTGTGCCCCGCCGATGTGCGCGTGGACGCCGTCGCCCCCGACCTGGAGCTGTCGCCGTCGCGCCTGGCTGGCCGGCAGGACGTGCTTAAGGAGATCGACAGCCAGCGCCGGCTACTCGACCGGGTGGCCGATGTGCAGACTTTCGACGCCTATCAGCAGAAGGCGCTGAGCCTGCTGACCTCGGCGGCAACGGCGCGGGCATTCAAGCTGTCGGCGGAGCCGGCGGCGGTGCGCGAGCGCTATGGCCGCACCGAGTTCGGCCAGCGTTGCCTGCTGGCCCGCCGCCTGGCCGAGGCCGGCGTGCCGATCGTCAACGTCCATTTCTGCCGCACGCCGACCGGGTCCTGGGACACGCACGGCCAGCATTTCAAGCAGATGAAGACCTTCCTGTGTCCGACCTTCGACCAGGCGTTCGCGGCCCTGGTGGACGACCTGGACCAGCGCGGCCTGCTGGGGCAGACGCTGGTGCTGGCGACGGCGGAGTTCGGGCGAACGCCGCAGGTCAACGGCTCCGCCGGCCGCGATCACTGGCCCTGGGTCTACTCCGTGGCCCTGGCCGGCGGCGGCACGGCCGGCGGCGTGGTCTACGGCGCCTCGGACCGCATCGCCGCCCATCCCAGTGCCCGGCCCCACGACCCAGCGGACCTGGCGGCCACGGTCTACCACCTGCTGGGGGTTCCGCCGGAGACGGCAGTACACGATGCAGCCCATCGGCCGTACGGGCTGGTCACGGGGCGCAAGATTGATGGGTTGCTTGGCTGAGAAGGTCTCATCGGCACTGGCGGGAGTTGGCCTACTTTTCCGGGTCGGCATTCCTTCCCGGCTTCGCCGTCGAATCGCCGCTGCCCGTCAATGACTGAAGGTACGCGATCAGGTCCGCCAGCTGCTCGGGCGTCAAGTTGTTGGCCACGCCTTCCGGCATCATCGATTGCTTCTGGATTGTCCGCGATTCGATCTCAGCCAGCTTCAGCTCGCGCTGGCGCCCGTCGGCTTCGCGGATCAGCACGGATTTGGCGCGCTCGCTGACCACGAAGCCGTTGATGACCTTGCCGTCGACCATCTCGAAACGATACGTCTCGAACCCCTGGGCGATCTTGGCGCTCGGCTTGAGGACCGATTCCACCAGCTCGGCGGTGCTGTAGCGTTTACCGATGTCCACCATGTGCGGGCCCTTCAAGGTCTGCCCGTCCGCATCGGTGTGGCAGGCGCTGCACGATTGGGTCTTGAAGAACGCCTTGCCCTTCACGGCATCCCCCTTGACCGCCAAGATACGCCGGGCGGCCGCCTCGTAGGGCATGTTGCCGAGTTGATTCGGATTGTTCGGATCGGCCTTAGGAACAACGACCGGCGTTTCCTTCTCCGCGACCGGGGACGGACCGCTGCGGCTGGGCAATCCCTTCAAGGACACGCGATGCCGCGCCAGTTCATTTCTGAGAAAAGTAGCGGTGTCGGCATCGCTGTCGAGGACGGCGCTGGTGAGCACCGACCCGATGCGCTGGCTCTGCTCCCATTCCACCGGGTCGTAATAAGGGCCCTCGTTCTCCGGGCGGATGCCCCACCAGACGCCCTTGTAGTCCGCTTCCTTGTAATAGAGGCGGATCAGGGTGGCCAGGATGGCGCGGCGCAGGTCGGCGGCACGGGTCGTCCCGAGCTTCCTGATTAGTCCCTCAGAGGCCTTCTGATTGTGCATGTAACGCATGGCCCACAAGGCCCCCGGCGCATAGGGCCCGTCGAGCGCTTCCAGGCAGGCATCGACCGCGCCCAGGGAGACGAGCGTACGCACCGCGAGATGCGGCAGGACGCGATCCGGGTCGGGTTGTGAATGCACCGTCACCTTCGTCGGCATGACGGAGCCCTTCGGCCGGGCCGTCAGCGGCATGATGCTCTTCGCGACCGACACATCGTTGAGCCGCCCCAGGCCGATAAGGCCCTGCGCCCGCACGCGCGGCGACGGATCGTTCAGGGCCGCGACGAAGATTTTGGTGTCGAGTCCATCCAACTCCTTCTTTCGATCGGTCAAGGCTCGCAGGGCGAACTCGCGCACAGCGGCATCCTCGGCGAGCTTCAGCAGGGCCGGGTGCGATCCCTTGCCGTCCAGTTGCTTGAGCGCGAAGATGGCGATGGCTCGTCCTTCCAGCGGGGCCGAGCCGTCCGACGCCAGTTTGACGAGTGCCGCGCTGGCCTCGGCGTGGCGGCCGCGCCGCAGGATTTCCCGTTGGCTATGAAGACGAGCAACGGAATTCGGCCCGGACAAGAGGCCGATCAACTGGGCGAGATCGGCCTCGCGCAGATTGGGGAACGGCGTCGGCTTGAACCCAGGCGGAGTGACGCGCGCGATGAAGCCCACGTTCGGCCCGACGTAGGTGCTGGCCTCGCCGCCGCGCCAGCTGGCTACGTAGAGCCGGCCGCTGGCGTCCATGTCGATCCCCGTCGGACGGGGGAACTTCAGGAACACTTCCTGTTTCAGATCGAATGTGGCACCGTGCGGCCTTAGCTCGTGACGGTAGACCTCGCTGCGGCCCCAGTCGCCGGTGAGCAGGACATTGCGATACTTCTCGGGCCAGCGCTCGTCTTGCAGGTAGAGCGTGCCCACGCCGGAGCCGCCGCCGAACTGGCCCAGAGGCGGCATGATCTCGTCGGGGAAGTTGGCGTAATGCTGCGAGTAGCCGTAGTAGGCGCTCTGCATCAGGTGGCTGACGCGGATGTCCCAGCCGCCGGCCCGGTTGTCGTCGTTGTCGCGGGTGAACAGGTTCATGAACGGGTCGATGCCGATGTCGAAGGGGTTGCGCAGGCCGGTGGCGAAGATTTCCAGTTCGGTGCCGTCGGGCCGAACGCGGGCGATGCCGCCGCGCATGGTGATCTTGCTGCCGTCCTTCCCCTTCGCCTCCGGAGGACCGTAGTCGCCGACGGCAATGTAAATCCAACCGTCGAGTCCCATGCGGATGCCGTTGGTGGCGTGGTCGCCGCCGCGCTGGTTGACCATGTCGCTGGTCAAGCCGGTGACGAGGACTTCCGACCGGTCGGCAACGCCCTTGCCGCCGTCGTGGTAGACGCTGAGGAAGCTGGAGTGCAGCACCCAGAGGTTGCCGTCCTGGTAGATCAGGCCGCGTGGGTGGTCCATCTTGGCGAAGACGGTGACTTCATCCACTTTGCCGTCGCTCTCCGGTCGCTGACGCTCCCGGCTCGCCGGTACGCAGCGCAGCACCTTGCCGCCGCCGGGCGTCCGACCGATCGATCCCTGCTCATCGACGGCGACGAACAGCTCGCCGGTCGGGCGCCGCCGCCAGCGCCACCGGATAGTTCACCTTCGGCGGAGCGGCGAACAGCGACACGTCGAAGCCGTCGGGAGCCTTGACGGTGTCGCGGAACGTCCGTTCGTCGATGGGTTGGCTCGGGCCGCCGCCGGGGGGACCGCCTCCGCCGCCCGGCGGCGGACCGAAGGTGAAGCCGGCCGGGATGGTGCCCTTGCTCTTGCTGGCGAGCTGGGCCGCGACCGATGCCGTCCGCTTCTCGGCGAAGGTCTTCAGGTCGGGCGGCCTGCGGTCCTCCGCCGCCTGGTGGGCCGAAGCCGCCCGCTGACTCCTTGCGCCGCCACTGCTTTCTTTTCCTTGTCCAACGGCTCCTTCGTCGCCTTCTCGATGGCCGCTACGTCCTTGAGCAGCTGGTCCTTGGTGAACGCCTTTTTGGACAGTTCTTTGAGCAATTGCTGATACTTCGCGCTCACCTCCTTGATGGCCAGCAGCCGCTCGACCAGCTTGTTTTGCCCCGGATACGGATGCGTGAGGCTCAGGTCCATCAACTGGTCCGCCGTCCCCATGAGCAGGAAGTTGGCCAGCGCGAATTCGAGGTCGCCGGGGAGGAAAACGAACTTGTTGGTCTTGGGATGCAGGTACAGGTGATAGTTGTGCCCCAGTGCAAAGGAGCTTTCCAGGTTCGCGGTCAGGGCGTTGGCGGCCAGGAAGCGCAGAAATTCGTCCACGTCGAGGTACGAGTCGATCTGCTTCTTGAACTCGTCGTCTTTCGCCTGGTTGACCAGCCTGGCGAACTCGACGACACGCTTCGTTTCCTCCCGGGTCGGCTCCGACTGCGGCCGATACAGCCCCTTGTACCGCTCCCAATCGTCGCCGAAGTAATCGACGCTGCGAACCTGGAAGGGCTTCATCAGCAAGCCCTTGTCGGTGCCGAAGCGATCCTGGAGATACGCCTTGTCCACATTCTCCACCACGGCGTACAGGCCGACGTACTCCTTGTTGTACTTGCCGGGCACGGTCAGCGTGACCTCGGCGAAGGCGGTGCGCGGCGCCGGGACGCCGGCCGCCCGGAACACGGACATGGCGAGGACTTCGCGCCCCTTGGCCGGGTCCATCGGCATCGCATGGAGCTGCAGCGACGGTGAGCCCGTGGAACTTCTGGTCGCCAAACTTCCCGAAGTCGATCTTCAAGGGTCGCTTCAACCCCTGGGCCGATGCGAAGTAGGTGATGTCTCCCGCGTAGCGAACGCCGACCTTCTTGTACGTCTTGCCGTCCGCGGTCAGCTCGCCCTGCGCCCAGGGGAATTCGGTGCCGAACAGGTTCCGCTCGCTGTCGCGCTTATCTCTGGGAGCGGGGGCGCCGGCTTTGCGCCGGGGAAACCGAACCCCGCGGGGGCCGGCGGCTGCATCGCCGCGTATTCCTTGGCCGAGATTTCCAGATGGATCGACCACACCCTGGTCATCCCGAAAAGGTCCTTATCCGATTCAGCCGGGGTCGAGGTTGTGCCAAGCCCGAAGAGGAGGAACGCGGTGCAGACCAGCACGGCCTCCCTGGCAAGGAATCGTCGGCTCATCGCACCACCTCACGGAGTCCTTCTTGGGAGCATGGAGGAGCGGCCCGCACAACGCGGCGGTCTTCCCTCCTGTCTATAGAAATGCGGCCGGCGGTCGTCTGTAGCGTGAGCGTGTCGGTTTTCCGATCGCCCTGGCCTGGAGGGAGGGCAGAGCCGTAAAGGGGTGGTGAAACGAATCGCATCGCCGAAGTTCTTACTGCTCCACGATTTGTGATTATTCGTTTCAGCACCCCTCGGACACCCCCCCGGAAACGAACGACCACCGATGGCCGCGCCAGGAGTAACGCGGCTCCCGCGCGGTGATCGGCATCGAACTCAGGTAGATGGAAAGCGCACTGTGATGCGCATATTCTTCATCCCTGGTCGTGCGATTGATATACTTCGTATGGAAGCGCATGGCAATGCGCTTCTAGACAACACCGAGCAACGCAGGGGTAGCATACCGTCGAAAAGCGCACTATAACGCGCCGAAGCCAAGGGAGAATGCCATCACGAACCAGGAAATCGGGGAAAAACTACGAGGCCGCCGAAAGCTGCTCCGCCTTCGTCAGCGCGACCTGGCCGAGCTCGCCGGCGTCACCTTGCGCGGGCTGACCGACCTCGAAAACGGTCGCGCGAACCCCACGATCAACCAACTCGCCAAGATCGCGGCGGTCCTGGGGCTGGAACTCCGCCTGACGGAAAGGTCACTCCATGCGTCGAGCTAACGTCTATTGCCGGGGCATCCTCGCGGGGGTCGTGTCCAGGGACCAGGCCGGCCGCTACCGCTTCCAGTACGTCCCCGAGTATCTGAGCAGCCCAAAGTGCCCGCCCATCAGCCTGTCTTTCCCCAAGCAGGAGGCCGCCTTCGAGTCGCCCGTCCTGTTCCCGTTCTTCTTCGGCCTGCTGGCGGAAGGGGACGACAAGGCCCTCCAGTGCCGGCGTGCTGAAGATCGACGAAAACGACCACTTCGCGCGCCTGCTGAGGACCTGCGAAACCGAAACCATCGGGGGGGTGACCGTCAAGGAGGTCTTCTCACCATGACGCATTGCCCGGGCTGCCTCAAGGCTGGACACGACGCCTACTGCGCGACATGCCGCAAGCGCCTGTTCGATGGCAAAAAGGTCCCCTTCATCCTCCCGTTTTCTCGCCCGGACTACAACCAGGCCAAGCTCGCAGTCACACCAGACCGGTTGTCGATTTCGGGCATCCAGACCAAGATTTCCCTCGCCCTGAACAAGGGGCGCCTGGAAATGGTCAATTCCGGCGGGCAATACATCCTCAAGCCCATTCCGCAGGGAGCGTTTCAGCGCCTCGAACTGGTTCCAATCAACGAACACCTGACCATGCAAATGGCCCGTCAGGTCTTTGACCTCCAGGTGGCTGAAAACGCCCTGGCCGAGTTTGCAGACGGCGAGCTGGCTTATCTCGTCCGCCGCTTCGACGTTCAGCCGGACGGCCAGCGCTCGCTCCAGGAGGACTTCGCCCAGATCGCCGCCCGATCCGAAGAAATGCACGGGAAGAACTACTTCTACTGTGCCCCTTTTTCATATGTCTGGCGCACGCCGAGACGGTGGGAATTCTCCGGTCGCATCTACCCAATGGTAGATGCGCGCTTCTTCCGTCCGGCGCAGCACGGTGTTGACTTCGGCGAGAATCCCTGCCAACGTCGTCGGCCGACGCTCCAGCACCCAGGCGAAGATTACCCGCAGTTGCGGCACGGTGATCCACACCGTTTTTTTTTGAGGACCGACTTCTCCAGATTCAGAAACCACAAGGCCAACAGCGACAGCGTCATGTGGTGATACCAGCCGACCCAACTGCGCACTTCGTAGTGGGCCAACCCCACCTCACCCTTGCCCATCTGCAACGCCTGTTCGATCCGCGGCCGCTCACACTTGACACGCACCAACTCCGCCAACGCTACCCCCGACAAGGCGTTGCTCAACGCATAGGTCACGTCGCCGGCGCGATCCACCGGACGCACGATCACGACTCGTTCCGGCCTGCCGACGCAGCCGTCGGCATCCTTGGTTTGCACCAACCGCGTCAGGGCACGCACCACCAAGGGGCCTTTCTCACCCGCCCGCACCGTCAGGCGCTGCCACGCCGACGCCGGCTGACGCGCCGCCAGGCCTGGACCTGCTCGAAGGGCGGCAACCGTCGCCGTCCCGACGGCCCTATCTCCCGCTCGGCTTCCAGGTCGCGGATCAGCGTGTTGCACGGCACATCCACCACATAACGCTCGCCGCCACGTCGCAAGGCTTGCCGAAACTCCGTCACCCGGCCAAACTCGTCGTCGGCCGCCACCCAGCCGTGCGGCAACGCTCGGCAACGCTCCCATTGGCCCAAGGCCAGACGCCATTTCTCCTGAAACGTCGTCTCGGTGGGCACGTAACATTTCGCCCGCCGCTTGCGATCGTCCACCCACTCTTGCGGCAAATACAAATCCGCGGCCAGCAACGTCTCGCCCTGAGCACAGGCATAGGCCGTGAACACGCCCACCTGACAGTTCTCGACCTTGCCCAGGCGGCCGCACCACTGCCGGGCCACGCCACAGGAGTCGTCGCCTTTCTTGGCGAAGCCGCTGCCGTCAAAGATCAGCACCGCGTCGTCGTCGCGCCACGCTGCGGCCACGTGCCGGTGCAACTCGTCCAACACGGCGCTATCGGACCATTTGCCGGCGCCGACGAACTTTTGCACCGGCTTGCGTGCCGCGCCAGCTTGCCGAGCGATCGGCTCGTTGGTCTTGCGTCCAGGTTGCTGAGGCGGCCTTCGAGAACGACCTCGGCCCAGTGCCGTTGTTCCGTGCGATAGAACAGGGGCTGATAGCGTTCGATGAACCCCGCCAAGCGGCGGACGCCGCCCTGCACGGCTGCCAGCGGCACCTTCACATCGGCGAGCAAGGCGAGCGCTTCCGGGGATTCCAAGAGGGACATCCGTGTTCCTCCATACTGATCTTCCATGATGGGGCGAGTTCCGGCATACTATACGAACTATCCCAAAAGGGGCACAGTAGAACTACAAGTACGAGTGTTCTTACGAGGAAATCGGCGACCTGATCCGCCGGCACGTGGCCGCTTACCCGGTTGATCTGGAACGCTACTTCAAGCTCGTCGTCTTCAACTACCTTGTCAACAACGGCGACGCCCACACCAAGAACTTCTCGCTCATCCGGAGAGAGCAGACCGGCGAATACAATTTGAGCCCCGCCTACGATTTGCTGAACACGCGCCTGCACCTGCCGGACGAATCGCGGACCGCCCTGGAGTTGTTCAAGGATGACTTCGAGACCGAGAGCTACAAAGCCAACGCCTTCTATGCCTATGACGACTTCGTCGTGTTTGCTCAGAGGCTCGGGCTCGTCGAAAAAAGGTACAAGAGGATTCTGGAGCGGTTCATCGCCGAGCAAGAGGCGGTGTTCTCCCTGGTCGACCGCTCGATGTTGCCGGAGGAATGCAAGGAGTTGTACAAAGGCCATGTGAAAGACCTGGCTCGGGCCCTCTGCTATTCCTTCTCCGGCTTGCGAGGATAAGAACGGATGATCCGATCACCGATGACGCGCCTGCGGCGGGGCTGGCGGCGGCGCACCACTTCCCACACGCAATCCCCGCCGACCTCACGGCAACCCGATTCCTATCTCTTGCCGCCAGATTTCGTCAGCAGATCGCTCATTTCAGTTTCCTCGCCGGCCCAACTTAGCGGAGTTTTGCCATCCTTGTCGGTGGCGTTGATCTTGGCGCCGGCGCCGATGAGCAGGCGGGCCACGGCGACCGATCCCAGCCGGGCGGCTTCGTGCAGCGGTGTGAAACCGTCCTTGGCGCAGGCGTTCACGTCGGCGTGGCGCTCGATCAAGAGCTTTGCAATCTCCAGCCGATTCCAAAAAGCGGCTGAATGGAGCACGGTGTACTTGTCCCCGTCCGAAGCGTTCGGGTCCGCGCCGGCGTCCAGCAACAGGACGACGATTTCGCGGCGATCGAGATCGATCGCCCGGTCCAAGAGAGGTTTTCCTTCTTGATCCTTTGTCCTGACCAGAGCTGGATCGCCTTTCAAGAGATCCTTGACCCGCGCGACGTTGTCACTCGTGATCGCCGCATACAGGTCGATCGTGATTCCATGACCATGCAGAATGTCGATGATGGCCAAATTGCGGGCATTTTCTTGTTCTTGACGCCTGTTATGGGCGACCCGGACCTCGCGGGCCGCGGACCTCATGAAAGCACCACCTTCCCGTGCAAAGATAGCGGCGACGAGCTTGTCCTGAAGGACCAGCTTGAGCCTCTCCGATTTCGCGGAAAAAACGGCCTCACCCAGGAGAGTTTGCCATCCCTTGTCTCGCGCCTCGGCGGTCCCCATCTTGGTCGCAATAAGCTGGGCCACTTCTCCCTGTCCGCATCGAGCGGCAACGTCCAGTGCGGTCTGTCCACCGCTGTCCTTGGCGTTAACATCAACGCCGGCAGCCAGGAGCAGCTTGGCGGACTCCAGTGCGCCGTGCTGGGCGGCGTAATGTACGCGGTGGCTTCGTCCTCGATGATCCAGAAGCCAGTCTTGCCGCCACGCCAAGTGATGCGGGTCTTCACGTCAGCCTTGGCGTCGAGCAGAAGCCTGACAACCGCAGGATGCTGGATGGCATCGTAGAGAATTGGATAGCCGTTGCCGTTTTCCCAGTCGTTCGGGTCTGTCTTGTGCTCCAGGAGAGTCTTGCAGATTTCGGCGCGACCTTGCCGGGCGGCAATGCGCAGCGGCGTGTCCCTGGAGCCTTCGAGGGAATTAACCAGACGCGGGTTTTCCTTGAGCGCATCCTGAACGCGGGCGACATCATTCAGATGAGCGGCGACCTGAAGCGAGTAGGAGCGCCGGCGTCGAACATCAGCTTGACGATCTCACGCCATTTCCTGGGCTCCGGGCGGCCATCAGCGACTTGCTCGGCGGCATGCTCCAGCGGATCGTGGAAGAAAGCCTCGGCACGTTTCTTGTCCTTGGGCTTGTACCGGAGGATCGCCCGCACTACTTCCGGCTCCTCGGCGAGGTAGAGCCTCCCGCGTCCACATCCGCGCCGTTCGCAAGCAGCCACTCGACAACCTCGACGAAACCAAAGCGACTGGCGTGATCCAACGGCGTGCAGCGACCCTCCGGGTCCTTCTTGTTAATCCACGTCCGATCGGCTTTCATCATCTTGAGCACCTGGCGGGGGCACTGGTTCCACAGATACTGGTGCGGCGTGGTCAGTTTCGGATCGATGACGCGCACCTTGACCGCCTGGCCCTCAACCCGTCCGGTCCAAACGCCGTGTTCCCTCGTCTGTGCGTCGGCCTTGATTTGGAAGAGCGGCACGATGGTGACGTCTTCCCCGCTGTTTGGTTCGAGAATTCCCGTCCACGAATACTCGCCCTGAATCTCCGTGGGGAAGACCCGCCATACGTACGTTGCATCGGCCGCGATCGAAATCGTCTTGAGGGGA
Organism: uncultured Planctomycetota bacterium; assembly: GCA_963827935.1. Taxonomy (GTDB): domain Bacteria; phylum Planctomycetota; class Planctomycetia; order Gemmatales; family Gemmataceae; genus DATFNV01. Next base: position 1,255,900 of record CAWHCN010000017.1, read on the forward strand.
TAATCATCCCAGTCGCCGACGAAGCGGGCCTTGTGCATCGTCCAGGAGTTGCCGTTCTTTTCCGTGATTCGGAAGTTCAGCGTGTCACGCCCCGGCTGGCAGGATTCGTCCCAAAGCTTGATGGGCTTGTCAGAACGATTGGTCAGGTGGACGTTGAAATACTTGTCATGATGGATCGTGGGGTGGCCGCTCTCGATCTTGACGGGAGCAATCGCAACCTGCAAGCCCGACGCCGTCCCGGCTGGCCGGCTTGACCATGATCTGAGGCGCCAGCGCGAGGCTGAGCATAACGACTATCACGACACGAGTTTTCGCCATGGCCGCTCTCCTTGCGTCGGTTCTTGCCGCCTATTGCGGGTGTCCCTCGGAGAGATTCTGACCAGCTTCCGGATAGCAGTCAATCTCGACTGGCACATAGCATCGCGCACCTTCCAGCCCATGTCTGGCCACCGACTTCGGGAGCCCACGGCGAACTGGCGAGGAGACTGGCGCCGGCGTAGTATCGGGAAGGTTGAAGTGACTGCTATCCTGCTTCGTCCCGCCTCGTGCCAACCTACCGCCGCGACCCACCGAAGGAGCCCGCCATGCTTTCTGTCTTCGACCGCCGTCCCGGTTATTCCCGCCGCGAATTCCTCCGCATCGGCACGCTCGGTCTCGGCGGCCTGTCCCTGCCCCACCTTCTCGGCGCCCGGCCCTGGCCGCCGGGAACAAGCCCATCACCACCGGCAAGTCGGTCATCTTCCTGTACCTGTTCGGCGGGCCGTCCCAGTTCGAGACCTTCGACCCGAAGATGAGCGCTCCGGACGGCATTCGCAGCGTCAATGGCGAGATCGCCACGGCGCTTCCGGGCGTGACGTTCGGCTCGTCGTTTCCCCAGCTCGCGAAACGTGCCAAGCAATTGGCGGTCGTGCGCTCGTACGTCCCTGGAAGAGAGATCAGCAACCACCTCATCTATCCGATCGTGCATCCCAAGGAGACGCTCGGCGCCAGTCTGGGCAGCTTGTACTCGCGCATGGCGGGCATGACCAACCCCGCCAACGGCATGCCGACCAACGCGGCCCTCTTCCCGCAGTCCGTGGACGCCAGCTGCAAGCCGGTACGAATTCGATTTCGGCAACTTCCTGGCCACGGGCCCGGTCGGCTCGGCGTTCGCGCCGTTTGTTCCTGGCGGCGGCAGCACGCTCCAGCAGAACATGCGGCTCAACATGGACCGCGACCGGCTGGACGACCGCCGCCAGCTCCTGAGCCAGCTCGACGGCATCAAGCGGCAGCTCGATACGCTCGGGCACCATGGACGGCATGGATCGCATCCAGTCCCAGGCGTTCGACGTCATCCTCCGCGGCGCGGCCGACGCCTTCGACCTGTCGCAGGAGTCCTCCAAGACCATCGCCCGCTACGACACGGCGGGGCTGGTGCGGCCCGGAGTCCGTCAACAAGAAGTGGTCGGAGAGCTAGCAGATTACATCGACCACGGCAAGACCCTGGGCAAGCTGCTCTTGCTGGCCCGGCGGCTGTGCGAAAGCGGCTGCGGCTTCGTGATGGTGAACACCGGCTTCGTCTGGGACATGCACGGCGTTGCCGGGGTCCACGCCGGCGTGGAAGAAGGCATGCGTTACGTGGCCCCGCCGCTCGACCATGCCGTGTCCGCGTTCCTGGACGACGTGGAAGCACGCGGCCTGAGCGACAAGATCCTGCTGGTGATGTGCGGTGAAATGGGCCGGACGCCGAAGATCGAACAAGCTGGGCGGCCGCAATCACTGGGGGAACCTGGGGCCGCTGGTCCTGGCCGGCGGCGGCTTGCCGATGGGCCAGGTCATCGGCCGATCGACCGCCAACGGCGGCGAGCCCGCCGACAACCCGGTCCCCAGGCAGCCACCTCATCGGCACGATCATGCACACGCTGTTCGACGTCGCCGAGCTTCGCCTCCGCCCCGACGCCACCGGCGCTGTGGCCAAGCTTATCACCGAAAGTCGAACCGATCAAGTCGCTGATGGGATGATGGGGGTTCGGTTGCCCAACCGGGCCAGCCGCAGCCGCACGGATGAAAACGAAACGCCCCATCCGCACAGCGGATGGGGCTTCGACATTCAGGGCCCTGCGGCGCAGCCGGCGACTCAAATCCCCACCAACCGCTCCTTGGCGTCGCCGAACTCTTTCATTTCCAGACCCATCCGGTCCATGATCGACAGGTACAGGCTGCACAGTTTCCGCTTGTCGTTGCCCGCCTTGAGATAGTCGAGCGAGCGGCCGGTCTTCAGCGTGCCACCGAGGCCGCCCGCCAGGGCCACGGGGACCTTGGTCCCGTTGTGAGCGTCCCAGTGCTCGGAAACGAACATGATGCACGAGTTGTCCAGCACCGTTCCATCGCCTTCCTGCATCTTGTCCAGCTTGCCGATGAGGTACGCGTACTGCTCGACGTGGAACTTGACGATCGCCTGATACTGCGACCCGGTGTTCGAGTGGGAGCAGGTTGTGGTGAGCGTCGCGGATGTTCAGGAACTGGTACGTTTGGCCCGACAGGTCGCGCGACAGCAGCAGCGTGGCCACCCGCGTGCGGTCAGTCTGAAATGCCAGGGCGATGATGTCGCACATCAGCTTGGCGTATTCCTGAAATCCTTGGGCTGACCGACCGGCGGGCGCAGCGACGCGGGCGGCAGCGGGGTCGCACGCCGGCTGGCCTTGTTGAGCATCTGGATTTGCTTTTCGGTTTCGCGCACCGACGTCAGGTACTCGTCGATCTTGACTCGATCCGACCCGCTCACCTGGCCGCGCAGATCGTTCGCCTGGGACAGGGCGTCATCGAGAATGCTCCCTTGCAGCTTGCTCGGTCTGGCCTCCGAAGAGACTGTCGAAGGCGAGTGCGGGATACAGCTCGATGGGGATCGGGGAATTCGGCGTGCGCCACGAAATGTGCGACGCGTAGACCATGGAGTACTGACTCTCGTGGAAGCCGCTGACCGGCTGCTCGCAGCCCAGGACCATGCTGGGAACCGGCGTGGTTTCCTCGAAATGTTCCGACAGCTTTTGGTCCATGCTGACGCCGCCGTGAATCATCCGCCCGCGCACAAGGTTGGCGCCGGAAAGGATGTTGCCGGTGCAGCGGGCGTGGCCGCCGTCGCCGTTCCGATTGAACAGCCCGTTGATGACGTTGAGCTTTTGCTTGTAGGGCGCCAGCGGCTCCAGGCTCGAGCCCAGTTCCATCGCCGCGCCTTCGCCCTTCGACCACCAGTGGTAGGGCGAAATGCCGTCGCCGCTGGAAAAGGCACGCGAACCGCTGCGGCGGCCGGGGCTGCACCGCGGCTGCATCGCCGGCGAACAGCTTCGCGGATTCCAGCCAGGGCAAGGCGATGGTGCACCCCAGTCCCTGGAGCAGCGTTCGACGCGAAATCTGACTCATGGTTTCTCCCCCCCGGAAGATTCGGTCTTGGAAAGAGCGGGCGTGTAGTCCTTGCCGCGTTGATTACGAAATTGCGGGCTCAGCACCACGGTATCAAAAAGGCTCGAAACGCGATAGTCGTTACTTTCCAGCGCGGTCTGCATCTTTTCCACGAGGGCCTTATCCGAAAGCTCCAGCGATCTGCCCAGCGCGAAGCCCAGGAATTTGCGGCACAGCGTCTGAGTGAACTCGTGCTTTCGTTCGGCAACCAAATACGTCGAGAATTCGGGAATCCCGTGCGCTGCTTCGCCCGACGGCAGGCGAACAAGATTGTCGATCGGTCGGCCCGCCAGGTCCTTTGTTCGCATCTTGCCGATCGGATCGAATCCTTCCATCGCCAGCCCGACGGAATCGAAGCGTTGATGGCACCGCGCACAGGTCGCATTCGCCGTGTGCAGCGCCATCAGTTCACGGATGGTCTTGCCCTTGGTATCGGTCTCCTTGGCCGGCAAGGCCGGGACATTTGGGGGCGGGGCGGGGATATGCTCGCCGAGCAGCTTGTGGACCACCCAGAACCCGCGCTTGACCGGACTGGTTCGCTGCGGCTGGGAGTTTTTGGTCAGGAAGACGGCCATGCCCAGGAAGCCGCCGCGCCCTTGCTGAAGCAGACCGGTCGCTTTCTCCCAATCGGCGGCCTCAGTGCCGTGATTCGGCAACCCGTAGTGACTGAGCGAGTCGCTTGTTGACGTACGTTTCATCGCTCCGCAGCAGTTCGAGTACGGAACGGTTGTTCTGAATCAGCGCGGTAGCAAAGCGCGTTGGCTCTTCGAACATGGCCTGTTTCAACGCATCATCGAATTCCGGGAACACCTGCCGATTGACCGACTCGCTGCTTCTGGAAATCGCGGTACTGCAACCACTGTCCAAAGAACTCCAGTGCAAACCCGCTGACCTTGGGATCCTTCAACATGCGGCGAACCTGGGCACGCAGCGTGTTTTCGTGCTTCAGTTCGCCCCGGGCCGCCAGGTCGAGCAATTCCCTGTCGGGCATGGAAGACCAGAGGAAATAGCTCAATCGCGACGCCAGCGCCAGATCGGCCACCGGCTGGATGGTTTTTCCCGGTGGAGGCACTTCCACGCGGTAGCAAAAATGAGGCGAAACCAGGATGCGGATGATGCTCGCCCGCACGGCCTGCTCGATCCCGTACTCGCTTTGATTGGCGACCTTGTGGTAGAACTCCAGCAGTTGTTTCGTTTCGTCCGTTGTCAGGGGCCGACGATAGGCCGATTTTGCAAAGTCCTGTAAATTGCGGATGTAGGCCGGTTCGGCCTGCTTCAATTGCAGGGCCCGGCGCTTCAGCCCCTGGCGGATATCTTCAAAGAATTGATGAATGGGGTTCTTTTCCAGCTCCGCTCCCGTGGCGGTCACGTTGGAGCGCTTGAGGTAAATCTGTTCGAAGCGGAGCAAGTTCTCTTCCTTGCCCAACGCGGGATCTTCCTCGCGGATCGAATTGAAATCGGGGTGCTTCAAGAAACCCCGCTCTTCACGCTCGAAGAAAACAAAGCCGTGGAGCATCTTGTCGCAGATCTTGGTGCTGAAGTACAGTTCGTCCCACAGTTTATCGAGCTGGCGCTTCTCCTCGTCACTGAGCACGGAACTGTACAGCGGCTGATCGTCCCGGAAGAAGCCTTCGATCAGGTGAAAGCCGGCCGAGATGCCGCGGGTCTCATCGACGAAATAGAACCGATTGGGAAACAACTTGCAGAACGATTCGCAGGAAGCAGCGAATTGCTTGGCCGCGGGATGGGCGGGGGCAAACAGCAGCGTGAAGCCGACCAGATCGCCGGCATCCGGCTTCCGGTTGAACGCGCCAATCCGCGCGATGGGCAGTTTGGAATCCTTGCCATCCAGGCTCGCCTCGGCATAGAAACGGTGCGTCCGCTGGTCCTTCAATGCTTCGCGAGGAACCTCGATCTCGATGACCGAGGGGACCTGCAACACCAAACTATCCGGATCGATCTTGTGATCGAGCGGGTTGACGCCGAATTGGAGCTGTTTGAGCTGTTCCGGCGCCTGATTGGCCAGGAAGTTGCGCAGCGAGAGGTTCCTTTTGTCGTCCTTTGGGTTGTAGCTGCCGGGCGATGACGAGCTGAAATTCAGCTGGTTCAAGATGACGTAACCATTTTCCATCTCCGCTCCGACGTTCGCGACGGAGATGATCAGTTTCGCGGCGGATTTGGCCGGATCGTTCTTGATCTCCCACTGGAGGCGTTGGGTCGGCTGCTCGAACTGGGCTCGATTGAAATGGTCGCGGCTGGCCGCCGTTTTCTTGCGACGAGCGATGTGCGGGATGGGCGCGTTGCCGGCGTTGTCGATGATCGCCGGCGTTTCGGGCACACAAAGCATCAGGCTGAGGCGCTGAATGTCCCGGGCCAGGGTCTGAATCGCTCGGCGCGTCTCCCCGGGAACGGCGGCCGCCAGCGGCTCGTTTGGACCAGGGAGCGCATGCCAGCGTTGCCGCAGCCATTGGATATAAAACACATCGCTTGAGGCGTCGTCTTGCAGGGCGCTCCAGAGCGAGCGGAGGTATTTCGGGCTCAGTTTGTTGTCGCTGGCCCAGGCCTCGATGCTCAGATCGCGCCGGGACGCGGGGCGATGGCGATACGACCAGGCCGCGGCGAGGTACGTTTCGTAGTCGATCTTGTGCTGGTCGTAGAAGCGAAGAATCGCCTGTTCGTAAAACTTCTGCTGGTCGCTGAAGGTGACCACCGGAAAAGGTGCGAATTCCAGGCCCGTGGTTGTCAGCAGGAGGTGATCGGCCACCTGTTGCGCCGCCCCGTAATACTTCTTGAAGAGGTTCGGCGACATCACCAGCGCTTCGCTGGTGTTGGTGAAGCCTTCGCCGGACGCCGGATCGACCGGGAATGGGGCTGTCGGACGAATATCAACCCCGGTCAGGTCTCGAATGGTGTAATTGTACTCGGCATTGCTGAGTCGTCGCGGGGAGGAAGTCCCTGGGTCATCGGCCAGCTTTCGCGCCTCGATCAGAAGAAGCTTGTCAACGGCGGCCAGGAATGCGGCACGCTCCGCCGCCGCGGGCTGTTTGGCGGCCTTCTTCGGCGGCATCTTCTCTTCCTTCAGGAAGGTGATGACGTGTTCCCATTGCCGAAAGTCCTGCGCAATCAGGGTGCTCGAAGTGTAGCGGGTGAGGTTTAGCAGCCCTTCCGTGGTTTTCTGATTGTGGCACTTGAAGCAGTACGTCTGCATGAACGGCGCGACTTTTTCGCGAAACAGATCGTCGCCGCACGCCTTGGAGCCGCCGAATGCGAGCAAAATGAACGAACACAGAGAGATGGAGATGGTGTTTGGTGATCATCAGCATCGCCCCAGCTGCTCGTGCATTCGATACGCATCGGCGGGAGAGAAGCACTCGATCGGTCGTTGATGGCCGAAGCGGTTGGCGGGACCCGGGCAGTGGAGTGAGTATAGCAAATCTCGATCCCGTTGCAACAAAAAAGGCGACGCGATGACGGGCCGACTGCCCGCGCAGGTCTCAAGACTGCTCCCCTTGCGAACGGTATCGTACCCGGACATAATCCGGAGCAGCCGTCCGGGAAGCGAACAACCAGGCGAGGACGAAGGGGGGCCATCGTGCGGCGAGAACAGTTGCTGTGGGCCTGCGCGGTGCTGGCTGCCATTATCGGGAGCGGCACGATCCCGGCTGGCACTCCAGCGGACACCACCGAACCCCCGGTGCCGCTCGCGGGCCTGCCGAGCAAGCCCGGCCCTCATGTCGAGAAGATCAAGGTACTGGCGGACAACAGCTGGCTCAACCTGGGTTCGCCGGCCACCGACCCCAAATGGGGCAAGGGCCGCGGCCGTGCCTGGACCGCCCACATGTCCTATGCGCCGGACCTCCAGGCCGCCTTCCTTTTCGGCGAAGGCATCCACTGCTGGTGGAACAAGAAAAACAACCGCTACATGGACGACCTGTTTGTCTACGACGTTCCGGGCCACCGCTGGGTCTGCACCTATCCGGGAACGGATGTGATGAATGTGGACCTCAAACAGGATAAAAATGGCTTTGAAGTGGACAAGGCTGGACGGCCGGTCCCGGTCGCTCAGCTTGTGCACGGATACGAGATGGTTTCCTATGATCCCGACCTGAAGCGCTTCATGTTCATACCGGGAGGCTCCGGGGACTGGCAGCTTGGCTCTCCTTTTGGGAAAAAGCGGATGGGTTGGGGGGTCAAGGGACAGGGGATGCCGAAAAGCAACAGTCCGTGGTTGTACGATGTCCGCACCGATCGCTGGGACTTACGCAAGGTGGATGGCCCCACTCCGCCGAACGGCTTGGCCAATGTTTCGGCGTATGTGCCCAGCATGAAGAAGCTGTTTTATTGGCACGTCGGCCAGCCGAGTCAAGTGTGGTTTTACGATCCGAAAGAGAACACCTGGTCGCCGGTGAAGGTGAAAGGCCCGCCGCCGCCGTTTGGCATCGACGCCAGCGCCTGCCTCGACATCAAGCGGGAACGGATCTACATCGGCGGCGGCTACTATCCTGTTTCCAAGGGGCGGCACGCCTTCTGGTGTTACGACCTGAAGACCAACACCTGGATCGACCTGGGGCCCAAGGGCAAGCCGTGCCTGGGCTGCAAACGCTACGGGCCGAATCACGCGATCATGAACTACGACGCCGCCAACGACGTTGTCATTCTGATCTTTCACCGCTGGCAAATGGGCCCAGTCGACGGCGATGTGCAACCGGGACGGGAGAGCCGCGGTGTTTACGTCTACGATCCGTCGGCGAATTCGTGGACGGCGAAGCCCCTGGCGATGCCCAAGGAGATCGGTGCCTGCCCCAGTGGCTTTTACAATCCCGACCTGAACGCCCATTTTGTCCACGTCGCCAGCGATAGCGGGGACGACGGCATCATGTGGGTCTACCGCTACAAGAAGGCCGGCGACAGGAAGTAGATTTCCGACCGGTCTTATTCCCTATCGGCGATGACCAGTTTCTTTTCCGCCCCAGCTTTCGCATAGGCGTCGCGCACGAGCCGGTACGCCGCGATGGCCGCGTCCCGCGTCAGCGGCCGGCCCGTCGGGTCGGCCGGATTGCGGATCGTCAGCGGGCGCGGTGCCACGGCCGCGGCCAGATCCGGCAGGTCGTAGGCTGCCAGGGCGCCGGGCACAACATTCGTCAGCTGGTTGTGACTGATCGGCGCTCGCACCACGGCCGACCACGACACCAGCGCGTCCAGCAGTGCCAAGCGATTGATCCGCGGCTCCAGAGCAGCCGCGTGCAGGGCGGCCGGGCCGGCGGCGCCGACGCCAATCAGCTGAATCTCGTCCGATTCGCCGGCCATCTTCGCCACGATGGCCAACAGGTCCGTCGCACGCTGGCCCAGGAGCGGGCGGTTCAGGTGCAGCGACACGAATGCCTCGAAGGTGTCGGCGCCAAAATAGTTCGGCCGCCCCTCTGGCGGTTGGGCCGGTGCCGTTTCGCCCATCCCGCGCAAGTCGAGTGTCAGCACCCGCGATCCGCTTTTGACCAACTTCTCGATCGCACCACCCGGCGCCGCGGCGGCCGACTTGCCGGCACCATCGGCGTAGATCACCAGCGGACCACCCTCGGCGCCGAACAACAGGCCCGGCACCTTCACCCCCGGCTCGGTCACGAAGACCAGCTTGCGGATGCGGTAGCCCTCGCGCTTCACCTCGCCGACCTCGGTCATTTTCGCCGGCGCCACCGGCAGCCGGACCCCGGCCAGGCGCGCCACGTCCTGGAGCAATTCGTCCCGGCTGCGGGCCTTCGCGCGCCCTTTCGCCAGTTCGGCCTCACGCTCCGCGTTCAGACCAAAGACCGATTTGCCCTTGAAATCCTCCAGCACTTGCCCCGTTCGCGTGCAAAGCAGCTCGGCGTCCTTGGCGATGGTGATGTCGCCCTCGGTTGGAGCGTCATCGACTTGCAGCAGCCAGCGGCGCATCCAGCGCAGCATCGCCTCGCGCTGCGTCTTGGGGAAGCCATGCCCGCTGTCGGACTCGACCAGGTCGACGCGCTCGGAGTGGCCCATCAGCCCGTACACGCGCTTTGCCTCGTGGAAGCTCGTCCACGTTCCCTGATTGTCGAAGAAGTCGCGGCTGGCGGAGCAGATGAGCGTCGGCCTGGGAGCACGCAGGGTCAGGTAGTCGGCGTGCTCCATGCCGAAAGCGACCTGCCCGGTGATGTTTTGCTCCGCGTCCTGAGGGCCAATCGTCGCAAATAGCCGCTCCAGGCTGGTGATGTAGCACGACGGCGCTGCCGCGGCGATGCGGTCGTCCAGGGCCATCAAGTACGCGGTCAGCGTCCCGCCGCCGGAGCAGCCGGTGCAGCCGAGGCGGCTGGCGTCGATCTCCGGCCGGCTCACCAGGTAGTCGAGGCCGCGGATGCCGTCCCAGATGCGATAGCTCGCCGTACTACGACCGACGAGCAAGGCACCCACGCCGGCCATCGTGTGCTCCGACGTAATGCTCGCCACCAGGGGTAGTCCCTTGTCGTCGAGGAGTTGTCGCCGCTCGCCCTGCCCGATGGGGTCGTAGGCCAGACAGGCCAGTCCGTTCTGGGCCAGCAAGATGGCACAGCGCTGCGTGGCTGCGTCGGCCTTGCCGTTGCCGCTATGGCCGATGGGCATGAGCACGGCGGGAAAGGGCCCTTTGCCCTCCGGCAGGTAGAGATTGGCAGTGACGTGGTGCTCCGGACGGCTCTCGTAGACGACCCGCTCGACGCGGTAGCCGTCGCGCTTGCTGGTGCCGACGACGCGAGCCTTGAGCGGGGTCTTGTCGGGGAAGCCGCCGAGCGCCTCGATGAACTTCGCCCGCAGTTGCTTCTGGCGTCTCTGCACATCCTCGGGCGTCTTCAGGGCGGCGACGGCGACGCGGCGGGCGTCAAAGGCTCTCTGCGCCTCGGTCAGCAGGTGCGCCCGCAGCATCCGCGGCGGCGTGACGTTGCCGTCCGCCTTGAGGACGGTGAGGTCGTCCGCTGCCACGGCCGGGGCCGCGACCACGAGCGAGAGGAAGAAGATCCACGGACGCATGACGGGCCTCGCTTTCGCATTGTCCGATCGCCGGAAGTCGTTCGGCCGCGGTCGGCCTGTCTCCCTGCCAACGATGTTGGCTGGGGCGAGGGTCGCCGTCAAGTTGGTGCGCGGCGCCAGGACCCCGCCAAGTCGTTGTCCTCCCGTCACGATCATTTCACAGGGCTTGCCGGTTTCAGGTACTTCCCCAGGAAGCGATACACGTCCGTCCGCGATTCCCTGGCCAGCTTGGTGTCGATGCGATTGAATTCATGGCCGCCCGGGGCATCCTTGTAAATCCGGTGCTCAAAGGTCTTGCCGGCCGCTTTCAGCCCCTTGATGAGGTGCTCGACCTCCAGCACGTTGACATCCTCGTCGTTGGTCGTGGTGTGGATCAAGAGCGGCGTCTGAAGCTTCTCGGCATTCCAGGCCGGCGAGCGGCGACGGTACTCGTTCACGTCCTCCTCGGCCGTCTTGCCCAGGTGGTAGGAGGCGGAAAACTGGTCGCGATAGTCTTGCCCCTTGTAGCCCATCCGCGCCACCAGGTCGCAGACCGGCACGCCGGCATAACCCACCACGTAGTCCTTCGGATGCGCAAACAGGTTCATCAGGGTGATCAGGCCGCCGTGGCTCCAGCCCATGATGCCCACCCGTTCGGGATCGATATTGTCGTGGTTCTCGAGCATCCATTGCTTGGCGGCCAGGACGTCTTCGACTTCCAGGCCGCCGTAGTCGATGAGTTGCCAGAACTCCTTGCCGTAGCCGCTGCTACCCCGATACTCCGGGGCCAGCACGGCGTAGCCCTGCAGGACCAATTCTCGGATGATGTGGATGTAGCTGCTGTCGAGATTGCCGTGAATCCCGCCATGAACCAGAACGAGCAGCGGTAGCCGCGCATCCGAAGGCTGCTTCCGGGGCAGGAACGTGTAGGTGTTCAGCACGACCGGATTGCCGGCACCCTGGGCCTTGGGGTCCTTGATCACGCGCGGCGGCGGACCGGTGATGCGGGACTTGTCCACCACAGCCACGTCGTCCAGGCGGCGGAACAGCACCTGGTCATCCACGTTGCGAACCAGAGATTCCTCGGTGAACTGCAATGCCTCTTCCAGGTCGTGCAGGCGCTTCTGGACCGTGTCGGCCGGCACTTCCACGATACGCGGCTGCGGTCGGACCGCCGGAGGAGCCAGCAGAACGAGGCACGCGATCAGTCCGGTAACACCGGCGAACAAGCGGTGAGACATGGGTTCTCCCTCGCCTTCTCTTGACCACATAATTGCGTAACAGCCGGGTGCATCGCCTGGCCAACCTGGCTATGATCTGCATTCGTGCGTCTTACAGTAGTAATGAACCGACGCTGTGGCTCGTCATTATGTTCAGGAAGCGCAGCGCGCTCCCTCACGGCTTCAGACACGGACATTCTCGCCCGTAAGAGGATCCTGGCAATGCGTCGAACCCTCTGGCTGGTCCCCGCGGCTGCGATCGCCCTGACGATCGTCGTTTTCGCCTTGAAGCCTTCCTCATCACCAGCTGACCCCGGCAAGGCCGATGCGGGGAAAGGCCCCGATGGAGTGGGCCCAAGTCCTTCCCTGCCGGTGGCCCAGGCGATCCTGTACAGCAGCGGCGTCGGCTACTTCCAGCGCGAGGGCACCGTTGAGGGGAACACACGCATCGATTTGACCTTCCCGGTCCAGGACGTGAACGACCTGCTCAAGAGCATGGTCCTGCAAGACCTGGGTGGCGGCGTCATCAGCGCCGTCTCCTACGACAGCCAGGCCCCCATCGAGAAGACCCTGCAATCCTTCGCCGTCAACCTGACCGGCAACCCCGGCTTCGGGGCTGTCCTTGGCCAGGCCCGCGGCGAGAAGGTCGAGGTCACACTCCAGCAAGGAAACGCGGCGCAGCCCGGCAACGTCACCGGCAGCATCATCGGCGTCGAGAAGCAAAAGCAGCAGGTTGGCAAGGACGGCATCGTGGAAACCGAGCTGCTGAACCTGTGGTGCGCCGAGGGGATGCGCAGCGTCAAGCTGGCCGATGTCCAGCGCATCCGCTTCCTGAACCCAGTCCTGGAAGGCGAATTCCGCCGCGCCCTCGAAACCCTGGCCCTGTCGCACGACACCCAGAAGAAGGCCGTTTCCTTGACCTTCAATGGCGACGGCAAGCGCGAAGTGCGCGTCAGCTACGTCGTCGAGAACCCCATCTGGAAGACGAGCTATCGCCTGGTCCTCTCGACGAAGAAGGACGGCAAGCCGATGCTACAAGGCTGGGCGATTGTGGACAATTCCAGCGAGGAGGACTGGAAGGACGTGCGCATGGCCCTGGTGAGCGGCCGGCCCATATCCTTCCAGATGGATCTTTACCAGCCCTTGTACGTGCCGCGGCCGGTTGTTGAGCCGGAACTGTTCGCCTCGCTGCGGCCGCCGACCTACGAGGGGGCGATGGAAACTAAGCCCCAAGACGATAGCCTTGGGGGCAACGGCAGCGGAAGGGCAAATGTGGACGCCAAGAAGCTGAAAGACCTCGGGATGATCGTTGAGGGAAAGGAAAGCGAGAGGGCGCGGACGCTGTTCAGCAGGGCTGCGATCTCGCTCGAAGATCTTAACCTGGCCAAGGGTGTCGCCTCGTCAGCCACCGCCGGGGAGCTGGGCGACTTCTTCCAGTACGTGATTGACCACCCGGTGACACTGCCCCGCCAGAAGAGCGCCATGCTCCCCATCGTCCAGAAGGAAGTCGAAGCCGCTCGCGTGTCGATCTACAACGAGCGCACCCAGGCCAAGCATCCGCTGCTGGGCCTGCGCTTCAAGAACACGACCGGCATGCACCTCATGCAAGGCCCCATCACCGTCTTCGAGGGGAGCAGCTACGCCGGCGACGCCCGGGTTCTCGACATTACGCCGAAGGACGAACGCCTGATCTCCTACGCCATCGACCTGGGCACCGAAGTCGAACCGATCGCGAAGGCGGTTCCCGAGCGGCTGACCAAGGTGAAGCTGAACAAGGGTATCCTCTATCGAACGACCCGGGTGCGCGAGGAGAAGACCTACAACCTCAAGAACCGCACCGAGCACGACCGCACCGTCCTCATCGAGCATCCCTTCCGCCCGGACTTCAGCCTCGTCAGCAAGGACAAGCCGTCGGAACGGGCCCGCGATGTCTACCGCTTCGAGGTCAAGCTGCCCGCTGGAAAGACGGCCAGCCGGGAGATCATTGAGGAACGCGACGTGAACACGAACATCGCCCTGAACAACAGCGATGACCAGACGATGCGCTTCTTCATCAGCCAGCCGATCGTTAGCGAGAAAGTGAAGGCGGCGCTCGGCCAGGCCGTCGAGCTGAAGAGCAAGCTGTCGGCCACGCAGCGAGAAATCCAGCAGCAGGAGCGGCAGCTGAAGGTGATCGTGGACGACCAGGTGCGTCTGCGGGCCAACCTGAAGGAGATGCCGCCGACCGCTGAAGCCTACAAGCGTTATCTGAAGAAGTTCGACGACCAGGAGACGCAGATCGAGGGCTACCAGAAGAAGATCAAGTCGCTACAGGACGCCGAGCACGAGCAGCGCAAGACCTTCGAGGAGTACCTGGGCGGGCTGGATGTGGAGTGACAACAGCGGTGTAGCGCGAACGTAACAGGGACGGCCGTTGAGGTCGTCCCTGTTTGTTAGCATTTGGCGGATTCGCATGGCGCCCAAGGGCTGGCCAGATGCCCGCGACCCGGCCAAGATACACGGTAGCCGCGCGCCGTATCGGGCGGCCACCATCCACTCGGGCCGCAGGCGCCGACCGCAGGAGATTCGCATGACCCCCAGCTGGTGGCACCAGGACCTGGATCGGCGCGACTTCCTCGGAGTGGGTGGATTGGTCCTCGGCGGGTTAGCGAATGCGGAAGGGGCGGAGCCGACCCCACTGCCATCCGGCGTTCGGGCCGTCTGGGATCTGGAGAAGGCGTACCGAGAGAAGACGGCGACACGTCGAGCGCGTCTGCCTCAACGGGCTGTGGCGCTGGCAACCGGGCCGGGAGGGGGCCGATTCCGTGCCCGCCGCCGGCTGGGGCTACTTCAAGGTCCCCGGATTCTGGCCGGGAAGGGCCAGCTACATCCAGGAGGACTGCCAGACGCTCCACGCCCATCCGAACTGGAAGGACGCCGATCTGCGGGGAATCACCGCCGCCTGGTACCAGCGCGAGCTGACCGTCCCGAAGGAATGGTCCGGTCGCCGCGTTACCCTATCTGCTGAGTATGTGAATTCGTTCGCCGTGGTATTCGTGGACGGCAAGAAGGTCGGCGAAGTCCGATTTCCGGCGGGGGAGGTGGACCTGACTGCCGCTTGCCGCCCCGGCGGCAAGTACTTGCTGAGCCTCCTCGTGCTGGCCCTGCCGCTGAAGGGCGTTCTGCTTTCCTACACCGACAGCAACTCGGCCCGGGAGGTCAAGGGTTCGGTGGAACGGCGCGGTCTGTGCGGCGACGTCTACCTCGCCGCCACGCCGGCGGCCGCACGCATCGCCGATGTCAAGGTCGATACCTCGGTGCGCAAGGGCGAGATCACGGTCAGCGCCGCACTGGCGGACCTGCGCCCCGGACGCAGTCGCACGCCCTGCGCGTCAAGATCGAGCAGGGCAGCCGCACTGTCCGCGAATTCGCCAGCATGGCATTCGGAGCGGGCGACCTGAAAGGTGGCCGCATCGCAGTCACCGAGAAATGGAAGCCCGAGAAGCTCTGGGACCTCCATACGCCGGGGAACACGTTCAACGTCGAGGTTTCGCTGGTCGATGCCCTGGGCAAGCTTCTGGATGCTTACCATCCCGTGCGTTGCGGATTCCGCGAGTTCTGGATCGACGGCCGGGACTTCTACCTCAACGGCACCCGCATCCACCTTTCCGCCGTCCCGCTGGACAGCGCCCAGATCGGCGTCCGGACCGCGAGCTACGAGGGGGCACGGGAAACCCTGAAACGTCTCCAGAGCTTCGGCATCAACTTCGTCTACACCCATAACTACGGCTGCGAGCCGGGCTCGCACGTCAGCTTCGCGGAGGTCCTCCGGGCGGCGGACGACGTGGGGATGCTGGTGGCCTTCTCGCAGCCTCATTTCAGCCATTACGACTGGAAGGCAGCGGACGCCGACCGGGCCAACGGCTACGCGCGCCACGCGGAATTCTATGTCCGCGTGGCCCAGAATCACCCGTCGGTCGTGGCCTACAGCATGAGCCACAACGCCACCGGCTACGACGAGGACATGAACCCGGACCTGATCGACGGGATCAAGGACCCGCGCAACGAGGTGTGGGGCCGAAACAACGCGAAGCTGGCACTGCGCGCCGAGGCCATCGTGACTGCCTTCGACCCGGGCCGGATCGTCTACCATCACTCCTCGGGCAACCTGGGCTCGATGCACACGATCAATTTCTATCTGAATTTCGTCCCGATCCAGGAAATCTCCGACTGGTTCGAACACTGGGCGACAAAGGGCGTCAAGCCGGTCTTCCCGTGCGAGTACGGCGTGCCGTTCACCTGGGACTGGACGATGTACCGCGGCTGGTACAAGGGCCAGCGCGAGTGGGGCAGTGCCCGGGTGCCCTGGGAATTCTGTCTCGCCGAGTGGAACGCCCAGTTCCTCGGCGACCGGGCCTACCGCATCAGCGAAGCGGAGAAAAGGAACCTCCGCTGGGAGGCGAAGCAGTTCCGGGCCGGCAACCTCTGGCACCGCTGGGATTACCCGCGCCCCGTCGGTTCGAGCGACTTCGACGACCAGCATGAGGTCTTCGCCCGCTATATCACGGACAACTGGCGTGCTCATCGCACCTGGGGCATCTCCGCGAATTCGCCCTGGGAATACTCCGCCTTCTGGAAGTTGCGCGACGGCGTGGAACGACGGCGCAAAGAGCTGAAGATGGACTGGGACAACCTGCAGAGGCCGGGGTTCAGCGCCGGACTACCCTGCCAGCCGCGGCAAGGCTGGATGAGCGCGGACGGCGAGCGTGCGGACTGGGTGCCGACCGCCGCAGCGCAGGCCCTGCTTCGCAACAACCAGGCACTACTCGCCTACATCGCTGGCAGGTCCGGCAACTTCACCAGCAAGGACCATACATTCCTTCCCGGCGAAACGGTCGAGAAGCAGCTCATCATCATCAACAATTCCCGCGAGACCGTGGCCTGTGAGTGCGAGTGGTCGCTCGGCCTGGCCCGGCCCATCAGTCGGTGAGCAAGAAGGTTTCCATTCGGACCGGCGAGCAGGAGCGGATCCCGTTGCGGTTCGACCTGCCGGCCACGCTGGCTGCGGGCAACTACGAACTCGCCGCGATCGGTTCGGTTCAGCACGGGAGAGACACAGACGGACTCGTTCACCCTCCACGTCCTGCCGCCTCCGGCCGATCCCCAAGACGGACCTGAAGATCGCCCTCCTCGATCCGAAGGGCGAGACGGCCAGGCTGCTAACCGGCCTGAACGTCCGGTTCCGGAAGGTGGAGGCGACCGCCGATCTGGCCGGTTATGACGTGCTGATCGATCGGCAAGGAGGCGCTGACCAGCGATGGGCCGGGGCCGGACCTGCGACGGGTCCAGCGACGGGCTGAAGGTCGTCGTGTTTGAGCAGGCGGCGAAGGTCCTGGAGGAGCGCCTCGGCTTCCGGGTCGCGGAGTACGGCCTGCGGCAGGTGTTCCGGCGTGTGGCCGATCACCCCTTGCTGGCCGGCTTGGAAGCGGACCATCTGCGCGACTGGCGTGGCGAGGCGACGCTGCTGCCGGAGCGCCTGAAGTACACGCTGCGGCCGCGGTACGGCCCCACGGTGAAGTGGTGCGGCATCGAGGTGCCACGGGCCTGGCGCTGCGGCTGCCGCGGCAACGTCGCCTCCGTGCTCATCGAGAAGCCGGCCCGGGGCGATTTTCTGCCGATCCTCGACGGTGGCTACGCCTTGCAGTACAGCCCGCTCCTGGAGTATCGCGAGGGCAAAGGGACGGTGCTGTTCTGCCAGGTGGACGTGACAGGACGCACGGCAGGGGAACCGGTAGCCGATGCCCTGGCGCGCAACATCCTGCACTACATTGCGAACTGGAAGCCGTCACCGCGGCGCACGGCTCTCTACTCCGGCGATCCTGCCGGCAAGAAGCACCTGGAATCGGCCGGGTTGGCCCTGACGGCTTATGCTAAGGACCAGTTGGCGGCCGACTGCGTGCTGATCGTGGGTCCGGGCGGCGGCAAGGAACTCGCTGCCGACGCCGCTGCCCTCGGCAAGTGGTTGAAGGAAGGCGGTCACATCCTGGCGCTGGGGCTCGACGGGCCGGAGGCCGAGGCGTTCTTGCCGTCGCGGCTTGAAACCAGCAGAAAGGAGCACATCGCGGCCTACTTCCAAGAGTCCAGTGTGCACTCTTTGTTCGCCGGGATCGGGCCGGCGGACGTACACAACCGCGATCCACGGGAACTGCCCCTGGTTGCCACGGGGGCGACGCTCCTCGGCGACGGGGTCCTGGCGAAGACCGACAACGCCAACGTCGTCTTCTGTCAGCTTGTGCCCTGGCAGTTCGAACCGAAGAAACAGATGAACCTGAAGCGGACGTTCCGGCGTGTCTCGGCCCTTGTCACACGCCTGGCGGCGAACCTGGGAGTTGCCGGCTCCACGCCGCTCTTGGGCCGTTTTGCCAGCCCTGTTCAGCCAGCCCGACCTGAACAACGCTGGCTCGACGGACTCTACCTCGACGTGCCGGAAGAATGGGACGACCCGTATCGCTATTTCCGGTGGTGACCATCTTGATGCTGTCCGCCTGCTTGCTATCTCACAGGAGCAGGCCGATCAATCCACTGCCTGTACAGTTTGCTGCGACACCCGTTGTGGCACGGTCTCCTGACCGTGCCACTTCGGCTGACCGAAGGTCTCCACGCATCCATCGCGGATTCCGGGAGACCTTCGGTCAGGCCGGGTGGCACGGTCAGGAGACCGTGCCACAACGGGTGGAGACCTTCGGTCGGGCCGGGTGGCACGGTCAGGAGACCGTGCCACAACGGGGGTGGCACGGTCAGGAGACCGAGCCACAACGGGGTCAGGAGACCGTGCCACAACGGGCGGGCACGGTCAGGAGACCGTGCTACAACGGGCTCCAGCCAAGGGGCGGGCGGCTCGCCCTTGGCTAGCGCCGCGGGCACGCACACCGATCAAAACACCGCCTGTACAGTTTGCTGCTGGCTGGAGCCAACCTCCCCTTCAGACGGCAATGCGATTCCGATGCCGCGTCCCCGCCACCATTCCTCGGCTCGCTCCGTCGTCCATTGACTCGCGCATTCGCAGGCAGCCAGCTCTTTTTCCAGGCTCACCGCGTCCTGATAACGGTGGTCCGGGTCTTTTTCGAGGCAACGCAGAATGATGCTTTGGAGGTCGGTCGGGACTCGTTCCTGGAACGCCAGGCTCGGAACCAGCGCCTCGTACCCATGCGCGTGCAGCATTTCGAGAGTCGACTGGCGGTCGAAGGGAAGCTGGCCGGTCATCAGGTAATAGGCCACGCCGCCAAGATTGTAGATGTCGGTGCGAGCGTCGAGGGGATGGCGGCCGCGGGCCTGTTCTGGCGACATGAAGGCCGGCGAGCCGGTGATGGCCCCGTCCCGGGTCAGCTTGACCGAGTCGCCCTCCGAGTCGCCGCCGAGGGTTGTCACCAGGCCAAAGTCGAGCAGCTTGGCCACGTCGTGGATCTTGCCCCGTTCGCAGGCGAAGATGTTGCTCGGCTTGACATCGCGATGAATCAGGCCGATGGCGTGCGCTTCGCGCAGGGCCTGACAGACCTGCCTGAGGAAATGAACGGTTCGCTCGGGCGGCATGGCCCCGTGCTGCTCGACCAGGTCCTCCAGGTTCATCCCCGGCAGGTATTCCATGACGTAATAGAACGTGCCGTCCTCCGTGTGGCCGTAATCGAAGATCTCGATGGTGTTCCAGTGGGTCAAGGTGGCGGCAGCCTGGACTTCGCGCTCGAAGCGAATCAAGGTCTTGGGATCGCCGGCCTGGTCCGGGCGAATCATCTTGATGGCACAGGGCCGGCGCAGGAGGACGTGCTCGGCCAGGTAGACCGTACCCATGCCGCCAAAACCCAGGACTTGCTTCAGCCGATATTGACCGATGCGCTCGGCCTCGTGGGCCTTCTGCTGGAGTTCGTGAAACTTGCGCGAGCCGAGCACCGCAATCGCCACCGCCACGGCCAGCAAGATCAGCGTTTCCGGTAGGGCGGTCAGAATGGAGGCCGCCGTGCTCCGGTCCAGCAGGCTGGCAGCAACCAGCAGGCTAACGGGCAGCAGGGCCAGGATCCCCACGACCACGGCGCAGCGCCGCCAGGTATTGGGGATAAAGGCACCATACAGGACGATCAACAGAAACCAGGCGCAGGACACCGGCCAGGCCGACCAGCCGATAGACAACCGCTTCCTCGCCCGGAACAATGGCCCGCAGCAGGGCGCCGTCGTGATAGGTCTCGATCTGCAGCCAGGCGAAGAAGGCCGCGATCGACCCGAAGATCGTCAATTCCACCTTGCGCAGCGCGCACAAGGAAAGGGGCCAGCGACTCCAGAGCAAGCCCGCGGCGCCGGCCAGCACCACGGTTTCACAACCGCCGAACACCAGCCAGAGCGGCCGATAATCGAACGCCGGACCGAGCTGCAGCACGTTCTTCACAAAATGGATCGCGAAGGGGACCAGCACGATCAGGATGGCCATGCGCAGTCGCGTCCGCAGCAGGCACGACGTTTCGTCGGTGAAGCCCGGACCGGAGCTGGCGGCGAGCCGGCAGCGCATCTTGCGGGAGACGAACCCCGCCTTTTCATCCGGCGTGTGCCGTTTTCGCGGTAGTAAAGTAGCGCTCATTGTTGACTCCCAGCGTAAACTCCCGTCTCCTCGGAGTGCCGAGGCACATCCTCGGCCGCAAGGTATTATACGGGTTACCCACCCGACCTCGGTCAATAACGTGCGGGTTTTGCAATCGAGGGAGCCGATGATGGGATCGCGAACCGTGAGGGGACGAAACGAGAGGAAGGCCGTGGACGCTAAGAGCGTTCGGAAGAATTGAACCACAGACACTCGTTGTGGCACGGTCTCCTGACCGTGCCACTTCGGCTGACCGAAGGTCTCCACGCATCCATCGCGGATTCCGGGAGACCTTCGGTCAGGCCGGGTGGCATGGTCAGGGGACCGTGCCACAACGGCGCGAGGCGCGTCGGGCTCGGCGTCATTGTTTCCGAACGCTCTAATCGTTTTCCTTGTTCCAGCGCCGAGCGGACGCCGACCCGGGCCACGAAGCGCACCTTCTGCTGGGCCGTCAGCTCGCTGGTGTAGCGCTTGCGGACCGCGTCGATCCAGCGGACCGGGCGTTTGCCGTAGTCAGCGGCAATGCGCGTCAGCACCGGCCCGTCCTGGCAAAGCGCGCCGCGGATGCCGGCCTCTAGGTCGTCTTCCGAGGTGATCTCGTTGTAACCCACGCCCAGGCCCTTCGCCAGGGCGGCGTAGTCGAGGTGGGCCAGCATGGTGGCCGTGGTGCGGGCGTAGGCCGATAGTTGCAACTTCTGCATGTAATGATAGGCCTGATCGTCCAGCACGAAGAACTTGACCGGCAAGGCCTCGCGGGCGGCCGTGCTAATCTCCACCGCCGTCATCAGAAAGCAGCCGTCGCCCGTCAGCGTCACCGTTTGCCGGCCGGGAAACACTCGCTGAGCCCCGATCGAGGCCGGGATCGACCAGCCCATCGCCTGGTTATTGGTCGGGTTGAAATACGTCCGGGCCTGCACCGCGGTGAACGCCTCGGCGGCGTAGTGCTCCGCCAGGGCCACATCCACGAAAAACAGGGCGTCGGACCGGGTGCAGCGGCGCAGGGCCAGCACCGCCAGCATCGGATCGACACCGCATTTCGCATACGATTCCTGGTGTTTCCTGTACTCCTCCTTGCGCAGGCCGGCGACGCGGGCCGGCAGCTTGCAATCCTGCGCGGCGCAGGCGATCGGCCTGCTCCAGCAGCCCACTGAGGAAAACGCCGGCATCGGCATGCACGCACACCGACGTCTTCATCACCTTGCCCAGGTTGTCGGCGTTGGCGTCCACGTGAATCAAACAGCGTGATTGCGGATCGGAATAGAAGCCCGTGGAAACTTCGCTGTAGCGCACGCCGATGGCCAGGACCAGGTCGACATCGCCGAAGACCTCCTCGGCGGTCTTCGTGGCCTGGGGTCCGTAGCCCCAGCCGACGGCCAGCGGATGGCTCTCGGGGAACGCCCCCTTGCCGGAGACGCTCGTGGCCACCGGCGCCTGGAGCAACTCGGCCACCTCGACCAGGGCCGGCGAGGCATCCATGCAGCCGACGCCGGCGTAGATGCCAACCCGGTGGCGGCGGTTGCCGAGCAGGGCCACGGCCCGGCCGAAGGCCTCCTCGGCCAGCGGCCACCCCGCCACGGCCAGTGGCGGACAGTTGAACTTGCTCGTCTCAATCAAGAGCGGATAGGGGACCACCACGGCCGTCGGCCCCGGCTCTCCGGAAACCGCCAGCGCCAGCGCCTGGCGCACCGCCCCGGGGATGTCGCCCACACACTTGACCGGAAAGACCCCCTTGGTGACCGGCTCCAGCAGGGCCGCATTCGGCAGTTCGTGGACCTGGAATGGCTTGTATTTCTCGCCGCGGGCCACATCGCAGACGACGGCCACCACCGGCGAGCTGTCGAGCAGGGCTTCCCCCAGCCCCGTGAGCGAGTTGGTGACGCCGGGGCCGGGGACCACGCAGAGGACGCCGGGCTTGCCGGTGCTGCGGGCGTAGCCGTCGGCCATGCACGCCGCCGAGAACTCGTGGGTCACTAGGAGGTACGGCAGCCCCCGGGTCTTCATTGCATCCCACAGCTCGTTGTCCTGCGCCCCGGGGATGCCGTAAACGCACTCGACCCCCTCTTTGAGCAGGGTCTCGACGATAGCGGCGGCTCCGGTCATGTGCCCGGAGACGGTGCCGTCGTCGTCCTTCTCGTGCAGGACCCTGCGCAGGGGCCCGGCGCCGACCACTGGCGGAATTGCGGACGCCAGGGCGCCGGCGGCGACGACCCGTAGCAGGTCGCGCCGCGACAAGGAATGAAACATGCGGCCTCCCGGGAGTCAGTCGAGGACAGAGCCAGGGAGGAATATCGGATGCCGCAACCTGGGCGCATCGGACAACCGTGCGGACCGCGATGGGACGAGGTGCGCTCACCCCTCATGTCGCGTACAACCAGCGCCACCGGCCCAGGAGGAGAATGGGAACGAGCAGGACAAGGAGAACCAGCCCGAAGCTACCGGCCACCGCCGTGGCCAGCACGGCATCGAGCACGACCAGGCCCAGCAGCGAGCGTTTGACGGCGGCCTGCACATGCCGCGGCGTGGGATCGGCGATGGCCTTGCCCAGCGGAATCCCCACCACGAATGCCAGCACCACCAGCAGATAGGGGAAGAGCGGCGAGGCGGTGCCCGGGTCAAAAAGCGCCGGCACGGGCAGGGCGAGGAAGAGGGCCGCCAGCATGATGCCGGCCGCTCCCCCCAGCGCCGCCTGGCTGCTCAGCCGCGCCTCGGTGCGGGCGAACCAGGTTACCCCCCCGATGTACAGCCCGACCACCAGAGCCAGCAGCCAGCCCCAGCGCTCGATCGGCTCGCCCAGGACCGTAAGGCCCAACAGCACATTGAGCAGTCGGCACAGCCCCATGCCGGCCGGGCCCATCCAGGTGCGCTTCAGCCACCGATCGTAACCCACGATGGCGGCCACCAGCAGCAGAGCGCTCACGATCGGCGCCGAGCGATGGCCTTCCTCGTGGCGCAGGGCGGACAGGATGGCGACAGTCACACCCCCGGCGAAGAGGACGGCGGCAACAATCGAAGCCGCGGTGCGCGAAACCCGCCCGGAAGGAATGGGACGGTCAGGGCGCTCGTGACGATCCTGTTCGACATCGCAAACATCGTTCAAGACCATGCCCCCGCAATACAGGCAGGCCGACGCGAGGCAGAGCAGCAGAAACGTAACCGCGGAGAGCGATTGCTCCGGATGGGCGTGGCCAACCGCCAGGGCGGCGAGGGCGATGTCGGCCAGCGCCGTGAAGACGTTAGGCAGGCGGATGAGCTGAAGGTAGGGGCGGAGACGGTTCATGGCAGACTCTATAGGCAAAATGGCCTATCAACGGCCAGGTGTGTCGATCAAGCTCTGCAGTCGCCTCGCCAACTCAGGTAGCAGGCGTGGGCACCAGGTGGCGTCGATCAGCCCCACTTCCAGGAGATCGCGGAGATGGGTTCGGTCCTTGTCTCGAAACGCCGTGAGCTTGATTCCAACCAACGCAGCGAGAGACAGCACGCGGTATGAACCTGCCGATTCCGACTCGCTGACATCGGGATTAGGCAACAGTTCCTCTTCTCGCACCTTTTCCCCGGCGAACACCAGGTGAACCGCATCGCGCGCTTTCGCCGTGGGGCCGTCGAGGAATAGGTCGATGCCGGCAGAATGGCGGTAGACGAAGCCAGCCGCTTCGAGCGCGGCCTT
This sequence comes from uncultured Planctomycetota bacterium, assembly GCA_963827935.1. Lineage (GTDB taxonomy): Bacteria > Planctomycetota > Planctomycetia > Gemmatales > Gemmataceae > DATFNV01. The sequence goes on from CAWHCN010000017.1 coordinate 1,279,817, forward strand.
CACGGCATTCAGGTCGCCCCGGCGAATCAGGAGATCGACATCGCGCGTATTTCGTACGGCGGTCTCGTCCACGCGGGTGACCCACGCAGCCACCGCATTCCCGCCGACGACCGCGTAGAGTATGCCGGCCTTTTCCAGGGCGGCTGTCGCACGCAGGAGGCGCTCCCGAACCTTCTCCACGGCTCGCACCATCCTGTCCAGGGAAAATGGGCCGTACAACATTGCCATCGCCGACTCACGGTGCCAGGATCGCCTTGACCCGCTCCAGCGCCGTCCGCGCTGCCGCGTCCGGGTCATCGACATACGGATACAGCTCGATCGTCACCCAGCCATCATAGCCAATCTGCCGGATCGCCCGGAAGGTGGCGGCGAAGTCGATCGCCCCTTCCCCCGGCACCAGGTGATGATGCACCCGCGTGGCGGCGATGTCTTCCAGGTGGAAATGACGGATGTACTTGGCCACCCGCGGGATGGTCGTTGCCGGATCGTCGCCGACGCAATATGCGTGGCCGATGTCGAAATTGAGACCGACGGCCGGCGAGTCGATATGCTTCATGAATTCCAGAAACTGGTCGGCCGTTTCGATGAGCAGCCCCGGTTCCGGCTCGATCAAGAGCAGCACGCCTTCCTTCTCCGCATGGGCGATGACCGGCTTGAGCATCTCGACAAACAGCTTCAAGCCGGCCGCGAATGGCTGCCCCGGCTCCAGCGGGCCGCCCGGCTCGGTGGTGATGCAATTCGCTCCCAGCTCGCGGGCCAGAGTGAGGCTGCGGATAGTGTGATCGATGCGGACAGCGCGATAGTTCGGGTCCGGCTCGATCCACGACGGATGCCAGTAGCGCTGCCGGCGGTCGTTGACCGCGTGCATCATGAACGAGTTGATATTCGGAGATGGCCAGGTGATTCTTCGCCAGGGCGTCGCGCAGGGCCTGCTTCTGTTCGTCGAGCAGGAAGGCCGGCCAGGCATGGGGGACGTCGGCCATGATCTCGACGCCCATGTAGCCAATGCCCGCCAGGCGCCGCGCCGCCTCCGCAAAGGTGAATCGGAGATAGGCATTGGTGGAAAAGGCCAGTTTCATGCAAGTATCCCCGACAGGGGAAGGTTCCGCATGTCGGGTGGATTTTGCGGCTTCCCGATCGTGTCCCCGCCTCGCAGCCGTTCTTTACGGGGCGAAGCGTTGACGCTTGGCTCTGCATCTGCCGTGTGGCTTTCATCTTACTCCTGCCGCTCGATGACGGCAAACCGCCTTAGGCCGGCCCGATCGCCCCGGCTGCGCCAGGGTGCTTCCACGCTGGCAGCGTGCGGGAAGAGGGGGGAGTCGAGACGCGGCTTGCCTGGCTTGCCAGGGGCGGATCAGAGGGTAGAATCAGTGTCGGACAGGTGGCGGCGTAGCTCAGCGGTTAGAGCAGGGTCTTCATAAGGCCAAGGTCGCTGGTTCAATTCCAGCCGCCGCTATTGACGGAAGCAGACAATCACGCTGCTGGCTCACCGCCCCTGATAGGCGATGTATGCCTCCTCAGCGACAGCCTTCCGGCCGCCGCGCCAGGGTTGCCGCCTGACTGACCCACGGGTCCTTGCTCCGGCAGAGTTCCTCCAGCCGTGCGGACACTTTTGGGTCTTGCCCGAGTTGTCGCACCACGGCGATCTGCTCCATAGCTTCTCTGTCCGGCCGCGGCCCGTCGCCTGCCTGGGGCTCCCAGTGATTGCCGCCAAGGAATGTCAGGGCTCGAAGCACGCGTAGCCGGCTTTCTGCTCCGAGGTCGGTTTGCCATGAGTCCGCACTCTGCGCCTCGGGGAAGCGGGCCTGCCATGCGGACATCGTAGTAGCTGTTTCGGCATACTGCCCCGTTGTGATCCTCAAGCCGGATCAGGTCAAATCGCTCGCCAATCCTTGCGTAGTACTGCTTCACCCAATCGGGGCCAAGTCCCACTTCCTCGGTTTCCAGTACGAGCAGAGGGCCGTCGTGCCCGGCGTCCTGCAAGCAGGCTTCGGCCAAATAGCACCGGTAACCGGTGTCGAACTTATGTTCGGATATCAGCTCTCCCATATTTCCGAAAAGGGTCAATCGAAGCGGCGAGGAACCTGGCTGGACCGACCCCAGGTAGTCCACTTCAAGAAGCAAGTAAGAAGAGTGGTCATCCACGCCCCGCGCGAACTCCCAGATGTACCTGGGGTCATAATCGTCGTGTTTGTTGTACTGGCGCCCAGGAACGAGCTTGGCGATCGCCCCAAGCAACTCGCGCCTCTGGTTCTCTTGCTCGTATAGATGGCTGAGATCCTGACCGACATAGGCCTTAAATTGCCGGAACGCATCGGGATCGGCCGATCCGCCAACCTCGTTAAGGTCCGCCAATGTGGTCTTGGCGCAGCCGACCGCGAGGCACGCGAAAGCGCACAAGCTCACCAGGAGGAATGGACGCATGGGAGAATCCTTAAGGGGTGATTTGCCCCCGGGATGCTCGTTTGCATCTGGACAGGCACTAATCGACCTTATCGCGGGTATTCTCCGTCGCGCGTCTTTCCGGTCAAGCCCAACCGCGTTCGGTGATGTGCTCCTGTGTCTGGCACTTGCGGAAAGTGATACTCGCGCTCTACACCAGCCCTGTCAGCACGCGCCCGGTGCTCAGCGGATACGGTCGATGCAAATTATCGACCATTGTTGCTTCCGGGTCGAGCCCCAGGTAGTGATAGGCGGTGGCGTGTACGTCCACCGGATCGACCGGGTCCGAGGCGGGGTAGGCGCCGATACGGTCCGAACTGCCGATGGTCCGGCCGCCCGGGATGCCGCCGCCGGCCAGCACGACCGATTGACACAGGCCCCAGTGATCGCGACCGCCCTGCGGGTTGATCCGCGGGGTGCGGCCAAACTCGCCCATCACCACCACCAGGGTTTGCTCCCACAGCCCGCGCTGCTCCAGGTCGTCGAATAGGGCGGACAGGCCCTGGTCGAGCATGGGCAGCAATTCGTCCTTGAGGGCGGGGAAGTTCTTCGAGTGCGTGTCCCAGCCGTCGCAGACGGTCATTTCGTTGAAGTGGACGGCGATCATCGGGACACCGGCCTCGGCCAGGCGGCGCGATAGGAGCAATGCCTGACCGAAGCGGTGCCGGCCGTAGCGGTCCCGCAGGCTCGCCGGCTCGCCATCCAGACGGAACGGCCGGGCGGCACCGCCCGAGGCCCCGGAGAGAGCGACCGCCTGGTTGCGCAAGGCACGCTGCGGGCCGGAGTCCGGCAGAGTGGGGCTGCGCTGTTCCAGCACCGCCAGCAGGGCCGCCCGTTGCTCCAGCCGCTCGGCCGAGACCTCGGGCGGCGGACTGAGGGCGGGAATGCCACTGGCCGTGCCGGGCTCGCCGTTGACCGCCAGCGGATCGACCAGCGGCCCGAGGAAGCCGCCGCCCCCGCCGCGCAGGAGCGACCGGGCCCGCTTGAATTCGCCCTGCGTGCTGCTGCGCACGGCCAGTTCCGGCACCGCGACAAATCCCGGCAGTCCGACCGGCACCGGCTTGAACCGGGCCAGCACCGCGCCCAGGTGCGGAAAGTCGGTCCGCTGCGGCGGGCGCACGTCGTTGTCCTCGCCGGGCCGCTCCACCTCCCGGCCGGTCAACGTATAGTAGATCATGGGCGTATGGTTATGGTTATTGTGGCTGACCGAGCGCACCAGGGCGTAACGGTCCGCCCGCTGTGCCAGGCGCGGCAGATGCTCGCAAATCCGCAGGCCGGTGCAGTTGGTGGCGATGGGACGGAACGGACCGCGGACTTCCGCCGGAGCCTCCGGTTTCAGATCCCACATGTCCAGGTGCGGCGGGCCGCCAAGCAGGTAGACGAGAATACAGGAGCGAGCCCCGCCCCGGACCGGTGCCCGGGCGGCGTGCACCCGGTGTGCGGTCAGGAACCCGGCCACGCCAAGTCCGCCGCCGATCCGCAGAAAGTCGCGGCGACCCAGGAAGAACACGGTTCGCTCCTTAAGCCCGAATTTCTCACCACAAAGGACACAAAGAACACAAAGAAGAGAAGGCGCAGGGCATTGCACAGGTGAGCCAGCTTGGGGTCTGGCCAGACCGAGGAAGGCTGTCCCGACGCATGTTGTTCTTGGCCTTTTCTTCTTTGTGTTCTTTGTGTCCTTTGTGGTGAGAAATGCAAGTTAGAACGCCCTTCTGAGGGGGTCGATCAGCCAGCTTCGGTCCATCATACCCAATGCGCTGGGGAGCGCACGCTCGCATTTCGGCTGCCCGCGCCGTCGACCCGATATCACCGGTCCGGGCGAAGCGCCAGTGGCGACGGCTCACTGCCAGCGGAATCGGAAAAAAGCGACGAGAAACGCGACGCCGCCCCACGCCGCCAAAATCGCCAGCCGCCAACTGACATGCCAAAGCGTGGCCCCTTCCAGCATCACCTCGCGCAGGGCGTCGTTCAGCTGGGTCAGGGGCAGGGCCTGGATGAAGGGCTGCACCACGTCGGGGAAGCGGCGGGCCGAGAAGAAGGTGCCGGAAAGAAGCCACCCGGGCAACATCACCAGGTTGATTAAACCTGAGATGGTTTCGGTCTTGCTTGTCCGTGAGGCCAGGGCCAGGCCAATGCCCCCGAAGGTAAACGCCCCCAGCAGAATGACCAGGACCAGCCCGAGCGGATTGCCACGCATCGGTACGCTGAAAGCAGTGCGCGCCAGGATCAGCAGCAGCCCCATCTCCGGAACGAGCATGACCAGGCGGGCACACAGGATTGACAGCAAGAAGTCGCTGCGGCGCATCGGCGTGGCCAGCAGCCGCTTCAGCAGCTTCCGCACGCGCATGTCCACGATCAGGAAGCCCACCCCGAACAGGCCGCCGCCCATGATGTTCAATCCCATGAGTCCTGGAATGAGAAAGTCGATGTAGCGGCTGCCCGGTTCCGTCACCGGAACATCGATGGTGGACCCGCCGCCGGGCAAATCCTGGCCGGCGCCGGCCAGGCCGGCTTTCGAGCGCAAAAGCACCACCTCAACCTCGTTGCGGGCGGCCAATCCCTCAGGGCAAGCCTCATCGAAAACGTAGCGATACTGCTTGCCGTCCGGCTCGACAAAGAGCACGGTCTTGCCGGTCCGCAATCGCTGCCGGCAATCGTCAAGCGTGTGGGCCTCTGCTTTCAATTTCGGTTTTAGCAGATCGACCAACTCCGCGGCATCGGGGTCCTCGACCACATCCACCTGGGCCGGCTCCGGCTTGCGGTCCCAGAAGGCGATACCGAGTCCGACCGCCAGGATCAGCGGAAAGCCGTAGACCCAGAAGATGGCTTCCGGCTCGCGGTAGAACTCGCGCAGGCGGGCAATGAAGAGCTGCAAGAGCGGATGATTCACGATCCGAGTCCCCGGTTGCCGGCCACCCTCGGGGCGGCGCTCTGGCGTTCCAGCCAGCCTATCAGGTCGTCAAGATAGCGGTGCGGCCGCGGTTCGAACTCCAGCGTATGGTGCGCTTCCGGGTACTCGATGATGCTTTTGTCACGCGAGGCGAACGACTCCACATAGAGTCGCGTGCGGGCATTGTCGATGATGCGGTCTTGCCCTGCCAGCATCAGCAGGACCGGCACGGTGACGTAGGAGGTGACGAACCGCAGGTAAACGTCGAGGCGGACACTGTGGAGCAGCAGCCGCGCCGTGGCCTGATGGATGGCCAGTGGATCGTCGCGCAGGAATCGTTGCCACTCCGGCGAGGCGGTGAACAGCTCCGGGTCGTTCAGCGGCACGGGGAACAGCCGGCGCGGCGCGGTGAGATAGGACCAGGCGATGCCGAGTCTCTCTCGGAAGGAGGGCCGCACTCGCGCGAAGAAGCCGCAACAGAGCAGGGCCAAGCCGTCCACCAGGCCCGGGTGCCGGCGCTGGAGGGCCACCGCGAGCTTGCCGCCCCAGGAAATGGCGACAAGGAAAGTCTTCTGTGGCGACGGCGTCAGGAATTCGGCAAGGTCGTCGATCAGGCGGCGGAAGCTCGGCGCATCGCCCCGATCGCGCTCGTTGAGCCCCAAGCCCCGGCGATCGAGACAGGCCACGCTGAAGCCAGCGTCTGCCAACCGGCGGCAGGAGTAGTCGTACCAGCCGCCATGACTCTGGATGCCGTGAACGCAGACGACGCGGGCCCGGATCGGTTGATTGCCGGCAGGATCGTACTGGCGATATTTCCATTGGTAACCATCGCCGGCAACATGGGTCAGTATGCGCGGCTCACCCAAGGATCGCCTCCTTGCGAACGGTGACGCGGTCCAGGGCCGCCGGCAACGGCACCACGCCCAGGCCGGGCCCAGCCAGGGCCGGCGCCTTGCCGCCCCAGCGGAACGTGATGTCCCGGTCGCCCAGGGCCTCGCGGACCAGGTGGCGGTCGTAGGATCCTTCGAGAAAGCGCAGGCCGGCCACGCTGGCCGCGAAGTGCCGCCCCGCGGCCGAGAGCAGCGCCGTCTCACCGACCTGGCAGCCGAGCTGATACCCCAGCCCGTGTCGCCGGGCCAGTTGGGCCAGGCGCAAGGATGGGATGAAGCCACCGCACTTCGAAAGTCGGATATTGAAGAGGTCGCACGTCCGATCCTTGATGGCCCGCTCGGCGTCCAGGGCGCTGCACAGCGATTCGTCGAGCATGATCGGCGTCCGCACCTGCTGCCGGACCTCAGCGAGCACGGCGACCTTCTCGTGGGCCACCGGCTGCTCGACGGCCGTGATGCCGAACGGCTCCAGCTCCCGGATGCGCGCCACCGCCGCTTCCGGCGCCCAGGCTTCGTTGGCATCGACGCGCAGATCGACGCTCCGTCGCAGCCAGCGGCGGATGGTGCGCAGCCGCATTATGTCGTCATGCCCTTCGATGCCGACCTTCACCTTTACCTGGCGAAAGCGATAGACGCGCAGTGCGCAGGCTGGCCCAGAACAACTTCATGCCGGCGCGTGCCGACGTGATGGCCCCACTGTAGCGGACGGCGCTCTGCGGTGTGTACAGTTCTGGAGCGACCAAGTCCGTGATTCGGCCAAGTGGCTCGCCGAATCGCCGGCCGTGGGCGTCCAGCAAGGCCAGCTCCAGGGCACAGCGGGCGGCATTGCCGGCGCAGCCGCGCTCGTCTCCCGGCACCGGAGCCAGCCGCAGCCGTTCCGCCAGTCCGACGGCAGCGGCGAAATCCTGGCACGGCTCGAGCTGCGCGGCCAGGTCGCTCTTCTGCAGGAGCGCGATCGCCGAATCTATCGTCTCGCCGGTCACATACTCCCGAGGCACCCCTTCGCCGAAGCCTTCGGTGCCATCTTCCAAGGCGCAACGAACGATGAGGTTTTCTGTCGAGGTGCGCGCGTGCGAGGCGTGGCGGATCGGCCGAACCAGCGGGATGTGCACCTGATGGGCAGTGAGCGCGACGACCCGCATGAGAGGTTCCGTGGGAACGAAGGGCTGTTACCGTCCCGGACCGGGTTGCAGGCTATGGTAGCAAAGCCACAGGCCGACGCAGGTAACCAGGACGGCGCTGACAATTGGCAGGGCCTTGATCAAACGCCCCTCGCCCCAGCGTCGGCCGAGGGCCCCCTTGGCCTTGACCACCACGATGCCGATGGCGACAAGCACGGCGGCCAGGCCCGCGCTGAATGCCAGCAGCACTGGGAGGGCGAAGGCCAGCAGGCCGGCGCCCGCCAGCGCGAAGAAGATGGCCACCGCGTCGTGGCAGGGGATCATGCCGCCCGTGATGCCAAGGATGGTCAGCCGCCACCAGCCGCCCTCCGCGGGCATCGGATGGGCATGCCCGTGTTCGTCATCATAGTGCCCGCCGTGCCCGTGCCCATGCCCGTGGTGATGGTGATGCCCACCCACGAGGTGAACATGGTCGGCGCGGCCGGTGAGGCGGGCCAGCAGGAGCCAGACTCCCATGCCCGCCACGATGAGGCCCCCGCCGAAACCGAGCCACGCCTGCAAGGAGGACGGCACCCGGTCGCCCCACAGGGCACGGGCCAGTCCGGCGATGAGGAGGACGACCCCGGTATGCGCCAGCGTCGTCACCAGCCCCAGATAGAGGGCGTGAGCGACCGTGCCCCGTTCGCCGACCAGGTAGGCGGCCACCAACGTCTTGCCGTGTCCCGGGGTCAGGGCATGCGCACCGCCAAGGAAAAGCCCCACGAGCATCAGCACCCAGAGCGCCTCGCCGCGATAGAGGAGCAGGTCCTCCAGGCTGGTGGCCTGCCAGGCGCTGGGCAGCGCCGGTTCGGGATTTCCCCGTGGGATGGCGGGCTCCTCGGTGCCCGCCCTGGGTTGCCCCCGTGGCTCCTGGTCGCGCGTCACGCTGAACGTGGCAGAGGCCTCGCGCAGGCGGTCGGCTTCACCCGGTGCCAGCATCGTGAGCGGCTTGGCCTGCAAGCCCGCCGACGGGGCGGTCACCTCACTGACCACGATGCGCTCGGTCTGGGTCAGCGACAGGCGGATCTTCCCTCCGCGCTGTTCGTAAGTGCCGTCCCGGAAAGTGAGCCGATGGCTGCGATCTGGGGCCGGCTGCCAGGAGGCCCGGAACAGGAACCGCGCATGGAGACTGACCTTTTCGCGGACCTCGAACTCCGTTTCGGTACACGTCAGGTTCAGCAGGTGACCGTCCAGGGCGGCGTCGAGTCGGGCAGCCAGCACCGGGGCGTGATAGCGCACAAATGCGTCGTAGAAATCGCGCGGCTGGCGGCATTTCGACAGGTCGATTTCATCGCCGAGGTCCGCCAGGTCCTGACCCACCGTCGCGGTATTGACCTCCAGCTCGTAGGCGACGAGCGCGGCATCGGCAGTGAGGCGGACCACAATCGTACGGTCGTAGCTTCTTTCGCCGACGGGATGGGCGGAAGCAGAACCAACCACAAAGGACACAAAGAGCACGAAGAAGCCAAGAAATCGCAAGAGCAGCCGAGCAAGACTCGTCATTGCCTTCTCTTTGTGCTCTTTGTGTGTCCTTTGTGGTTAGCTCTTCTTCGGCTTGCAATGACTGAGGGCCATCAGGGCGTAGCCGGTGATGAGGTTCGGGTCGGATTCCATCCAGTGCTGATCGTTGACCCAGCTGCCGTCGGGCTTTTGCAGCTTGGCCAGGGCCGTCGTGATCTCGGCCCGCCAGTCGTGCTTCTTGCCGGCCGCGTCCTCGACCTCATCGACCCCCATCACATCCAGCGTTTTAGCCATGGTATGGTAGTAATAAAAGAGGCCCCATTTGGCCCGAACGTCCGGCATGCCGGGGTTCTTCTCGACGCTGTAGTTCTTCTTGATCCACTCGTAAGCCTTCTTGACGCGGGCGTCGTCCTTGGAGACGCCGCAGTAGATCATGCTCTTGATGCCGGCGTAGGTCATGCTGCCGTAGCCGGGCAGGCCGCCGTCGTCGTTGGCCTTGTCCTGCGTCTTGGTCTGTCCGCCGCCGGCGGCGCTGTAAATGAAGCTGCCATCGTCGATCTTCTCTTGCCACGGCTGGTCGCTGCCTTCGCCCTTGACGTTCTGGCAGCGCTTGACGAAGATCAGCGCCTTCCGCAAGGCCGGATCGTCCTTCGGCACGCCGGCGGCAATCAGGCTGTCGATGAAGAACTGGGTATTGGACAGGTCGGGCCGCGACTTGCTGTCGTAGCCGGCGCCGCCGTAGAAGTCGTCCTTCGGATCTTTCCCCTCCTCCTCGTCCCATTGCAGCTTCTTGAGGAACTTGACTGCATCGCCAACCACTTGCTTGTAGCTGTCGCGGTCGGCCGCCTGCAAGGCCAGCACGTTGACGCAGGTGACATAGTTCTTGAGCTGGACCTTCGGATCCTTGCCGGCGATGTGCCCTTCCTTGCGATTGATCAACGATTCAATGTATTTGAGCGCCTTCTCGGCCACCGGATCCTTGGCGGTCACCTTGCCGGTGTGCAGCATGCCGGTCAATGCGATGCCGGTCACCCCGGGGCTCTTGTCCTCGCTCCAGGAACCGTCGGGTCCCTGGCGCGTTTTGAGGTACTCGACGGCCCGGTCCACGACGTGGTCCCATTCCTTGGGATCGGGGCCACGCTTGCCGGCGGGCTGATCCGCGGCACCGGCCGGGATGGCCGCCAGCACGGCCGCCAGCAGCGGAGCCGCCAGGGCGGATAGACGAAGTGCATTCATCGGGACGTCTCCTCGGGGGAGGGGCAGGGGAAGGTTATTGTACCGCAAGGCGACTGAGGAGCAAAGGCGGTGCCGGAGGAGGAAGGCCCGCAAATGGCCCGGCGATTCGTGGATGTAGGCGATCGGATGGTCATGACGTGGCCAGCACTGCTCGTTTAGCCGCCGCCCGCAGGGCGGCGGTCACCCCTCCGCCCACGTCAGCACCACCTTGCCACACTCGCCCGACATCATCGCATCGAACCCCTTCTGAAACTCCTGGTACGGGTAGCGGTGCGTGATGACCGGCGTGATGTCGAGCCCCGATTGCAGCATCACCGTCATCTTGTACCACGTTTCATACATTTCGCGTCCGTAAATGCCCTTGATGGTGAGCATGTTGAAGATGACGGTGTGCCAGTCGATGGCCATCTCCTTGTCGGGGATGCCGAGCATGGCGATCTTGCCGCCGTGGGCCATGTTGGCGAGCATGTCGCGGAAGGCGGCGGCGTTGCCGGACATCTCCAACCCCACGTCGAACCCCTCGCGCATGCCGAGTTGTTTCTGCACGTCGGACAACGTCTGGCGGCTCACGTCGGCGGCCAGCGTGGCACCCATGTCCCGGGCCAGGGCGAGGCGGTAGGGATTGACATCGGTGACAACGACGTGCCGGGCCCCCGCGTGCCGCACCACCGCGGCTGCCATGAGGCCAATCGGCCCGGCCCCGGTAATCAGCACGTCCTCGCCGAGCACGTCGAACGACAGGGCCGTGTGGACCGCGTTGCCGAACGGGTCGAAGATCGACTGCACGTCGCGCGCGATGTGCGGATCGTGGACCCAGACGTTGCTCATCGGCACGGCGATGTAGCCGGCGAAGGCGCCGGCCCGCTGCACGCCGATCCCCTGCGTGTCCTTGCACAGGTGCCGCCGGCCGGCCAGGCAGTTGCGGCAATGCCCACAGACGACGTGCCCTTCGCCACTGACGACTTCGCCTGGATGGAAGTCGCGGACATTGGAGCCGACTTCGACGATCCGGCCGACGAATTCGTGGCCGATCACCAGGGGGACCGGGATGGTCCGCCGGGCCCAGGCATCCCACTTGTAGATGTGCAGATCGGTTCCGCAGATGCCGGTCCGCAGCACCTGAATGAGGACATCGTTGATGCCGATGCCGGGGACGGGGGCTTCGTCCAGCCACAGGCCGGGCTCGGACTTCTTCTTGATGAGGGCGGGCATGGTTGTCATGGCGGGTTACTCGTGAGCCCGAAAAACCTCATCGCGCGTAGCCGCCTTTGTCTGTTGCCCTTCGCGAATGGCTTCTGCAAGGGCGAAATCTTCGAGGACTTCCGTGAGGACCTCCTGGAACCAGCCGCGCTGTTCCTGCAGCGCTTCCGCCAGCGCTTCTTTCATCGCCTGTTTGACAGTATCTTTGTCGAGCTGCGCCGTTGCCATCTCCTCTGCACTCCATCAGTCGAACGGATCGCCCGTGTCTTTCTCGCTCAGCGCTTCCCCTTCCACCACGCCCGCCAGGCCGCCACCGCCTGCTTGCTCTCTTCGGGAGCCGCATCCGCCCTGGGCCCGAAATCCTCTCCGCTCAGGCTTTTCAGGCTGGCATACGCTGCCCGGGTCACCGTTTTTTCGGGATCGGTGAGCAGATCGATCAGCCGCGCAACATGAGCCTTGTCTTCCTTCATGGCGACGGCCAGGGCGGCGGCGCGGCGGACTTCGGGATCGTCGTCCTCCAGTTTGGCGCCCAGCGTGGCCGAGGTCATGCGCGACAGGCGTTCGGCCAGGGCCTCGCGCGCCTTCTTGCGCAGGCTCACCTTGAAGACGCGGAATGGCGCTGGCCAGGGCATCGGTGTAGACGACGCCCTTGGAGTCGCGGAGATCATCGATCAGTTGCCCCTGTTTTTCGGCGGCCGCGTCGATGAGACGCCGGCTGAGCTGCGTTGCGTCCGGCCCGTCTCCTTCACTCGTTGTGCCGCCGAACATGTCGGGCGATTCGAGGGCCGACTTCAGACCAAGGCGCTGCTTGATCGCCTCGCCGCCGATGCCGCCCGCGGAGAGCACGACCTCTCCCGGGTCCTCGATCTTGCCGCGCAGGGCCAGGGTCAGGTCGCGGGCCAGGTTGGCGCGGCGCAGGAAGAGCAGGGCGAAGCAGGTATCGACGCCGCCGGCGGCGAAATCGCCTTGCCAGCTGCCGTCCGCCTGCTGGTTGGCCGTCAGCACCTCCGAACCCCAGCCGTACCAGTCCTTGCCGCCGATGGTCTTGAGGCCGAAGGCGACGGCCACGCGCTCCAGCGACCAAAGGAAGTAATAGACCCGGCCGCCGCGGGCCAGGTGCGGCAACTCCTGCACCCGCTTCTTGCCGACGGGGTGGCCGATGCTGCTGCCCAGGGCGACCAGGCCGGCGCGGACGGCGGGGTCGCGCGTCGGGTCGGGCACCTTGGCCACCTTGTCGCCGTTCTTTGGCTTGTCGCCCTCCTTGGCCTTGGCGGTACGCAGAGCAGCCTCGGCGGCGGAGCCGTGGGCAACCGCCAGGCCGAGCAGGCCGGCACAGGTCATGGTCGCCGTCGATTGGCCGCCGCGCATGGCTCCGGGTGTGCGGCCGCGGTGGGAATAGTCCCAGCCGCCGTCACCATTCTGGCTGCCGCGGAACCGGGCGTCGATCAGGGCCAGGGCGCCGTCGGTCGGCAGGCCGTGCCGGCGGGCCACCCACAAGGCCAGGGTGGCGAACTGGGTGTTCGAGTTGTCGCCGCCGCCGAACCCCTGCCGCTGCCCCGCCGCACGGTTGATGACTTCGAGCTGCTGGCGGATCTCATCGGTCAGCTTCCGCTGCGTGGCGTTCCGCTTCGGGTCCGCCGCCTTGTCACTGGTGCGTGCCGTCCCAGTGCTTTTGGGCCGGGTCGTCAACTCGCTGCGCTGCTTGAGCAGCCCTGTGAGGCGGCGCGCCTCGGTCTCGGGGACATCGGGGCACTGGTAGGTCCAACCGCCGTTGCCGTTCTGCCCCGCCAGCAGGCGCACCGTGAGTGACTCGATGATCGGCACGTCGGCGTCATCGCCCAGGCGATCGAGGAAGAGGATCGACAGGGCCAGCGAATAGGTATGGGTCAGATGAACGCTGGCCCGGCGGACATGATCGGCCGCCTTCTGCACGCTGGCATCTTTGGGAGCCACGTCGCATTCGAGCAGGGTGAGCCCGGCCAGGGCGGTGGCGCCGACTTGAGGATAGCCCCAGGTGCCGTCGGCCTGCTGGATCGACTTGAGATGGGTGACGCCGCGTTCGACGGCACGGTCGATCGCGTCCTGGTCCGCGGCCGAAGCCGCCGTCGCCGCGATTAACCCCAACAGAATGGCCGCAAGCACTCGGAACGAGGGCTGCATCGATCGTCCTCCCTGGAGACCCCCGTCCACAGGTTGTACTTTTCAGGATACGCGCGCGGCTGGGGAAACGACCAGTCCATTTTGGAACGAAAGCGCAGTCGTCTCTTGACAGGCGCGACCCGCCGGGCGCCTGGCATAGGCCGGATCCTCCGTTCGAGGAGGCCCCGTCCCGCCCGCAGGCGCCATCTGGAACTGAAGTCAGGGGGAATTCAGTTCCACCTGGAGCGACGGCGCAAGCCGTGTATCAGCATAAGCTTGCGCCGGCATGGCACGCTCCAATGCGCCAGATGGAACTGAAGTCCGATGGACGCGGGGCGCCCGGGAGCCCGAGAAAGAGTCTCCTTCCGATCAACAATATGGTAAGGACAGGCCGCCGTGGGAAGCGAGATGCTCTGCTTGAAGCTCACCGCCAGGTCATCGGGCCTTACGACATTCTCCTGGCGGCCCAGGCGCTGGCCCGCTCCCTGGTTCTTGTGAAGGCCAATACCAGGGAATTCAGCCGAGTCCCCGGTCTGACCCTGGAGAACTGGGTGATCTGAGGTCAGGAGTATTCACTTGCCGCCAGGCGCCGCTGGCTTCCCCAGCAGCGCTTCCGCCTCTTTCAGGAAACCCTGCGCCTGGGCGTCTTGCGTCCAGCGCGGGTCCTTCATCCGCTCCCGCAGACGCTGCAACTCCGCCTGGGCTTCCTTGGCGTGGCCGAGGTGCTGCTGCGTCATGGCCAGGAAGGCGAGGTCGGCGGGGACTAAGCCTTTGAACAGGATCTCATTGATCGGATTCGAGCGCAGGAGCGTCGCCAGGGCCTTCTCGTAATTGCCGACGCGGTAGTAGGCCACGCCCAGCGTATTGAGGAAATAGCCGATCGTCGGTTCGAGCTGACAGGCTGCCTCGCTGTAGCTCAGGGCCTTCTGGTAGTCAGCCGGCGTGCGGCCGGGCATTTTCACCAGTGCCCAGGCAAGCTCGTTGATTGGCCACGGATTTTCGGGATGCACCTCGGCGGCAGCAAGGGCCTCACGCCGTCCTGCCAGACTTAGCCCGTGCGTGGTTCGCACGCGCTCCAGGACATCGGCGCGAAGGCCGACTTGCTGGAAGAGATCGGCCACCAGAGCATTGGCGTCCCGGCGCTGCTGGATTTCGGGGGAGATGATCGTCGTCTCCCACAGAATGATGGCACCATCGTTACCCGTAGCCAGGCGCTGGCCGTCGGGGCTGAACGCCACGTGGCCGACCCAACGGGCATGGCCCTTGAGGGAGAACAGCTCCTTCCCGCTCACGCTGTCCCAGATCTTCACCGTATTGTCGTAGCTCCCCGACGCCAGGCGCTGGCCGTCCGGGCTGAACGCCACGCTCAAGACATGATCGGCATGGCCCTTGAGGGAGAGCAGTTCCTTGCCGGTCACGCTGTCCCAGATCTTCACCGTCTTGTCCTGGCTCCCCGAAGCCAGGCGTTGGCCGTCCGGGCTGAACGCCACGCTCGAAACCGGGCTAGCATGGCCCTTGATGGCGAGCAGTTCCTTGCCCGTCGCGCTGTCCAAGATCTTGATCTCTCCGGGCTTGCCGGGTTCGCCCCCGGCGCTGGCTAGGCGCTGGCCGTCCGGGCTGAACGCCACCCTCAAAACAAAACTGGCATGGCCCTTGAGGGTGAACTGCTCCTTGCCGGTGGCGCTGTCCCAGATCTTGATCTCTCCGGGCTTGCCAGGTTCGCCCCCGGCGCTGGCGAGCGCTGGCCGTCCGGGCTGAACGCCACGCTGTGGACCGCAGCACCATGCTTGACCGCACCAGCATGCTTCAAGGAGAACAGTTCCTTGCCGGTCGCGCTGTCCCAGATCTTCACCGTGTTATCCCTGCTCCCCGAAGCCAGGCGCTGGCCGTCCGGGCTGAACGCCACGCTCGTGACCGGACCGGCATGGCCCTTGAGAGCGAACAGCTCCTTGCCGGTCGCGCTGTCCCAGATCTTCACCGCCAAGGCAGAGCCGCCAGACGCCAGACGCTGGCCGTCCGGGCTGAACGCCACGCTGTAGACCGCGCCCTGGCCCTTGAGGGGGAACAGCTCCTTGCCGCTCACGCTGTCCCAGATCTTCACCGTTGGGTCAAAGCTCCCCGAAGCCAGGCGCTGGCCGTCCGGGCTGAACGCCACGCTCTTGACCCAATTGGTTTGCCCCTTGAGGGCGAACAGCTCCTTGCCGGTCGCGCTGTCCCAGATCTTTACCGTCTTGTCCCAACTCCCCGAAGCAAGGCGCTGGCCGTCCGGGCTGAACGCCACGCTTGAGACCCGATCGGTATGCCCCTTGAGGGAAAACAGTTCCTTGCCGGTCGCCGTGTCCCAGATCTTCACCGTCTTGTCATCACTCCCCAAAGCCAGGCGCTGGCCGTCCGGGCTGAACGCCACGCCCGGGTCGTAACCGGCCTTGACGGAGAGCAGCTCCTTGCCGGTCGCGCTGTCCCAGATCTTCAGCATGGCGTCCGGTGCCATGCGACACCAGGAAGCCAGACGCTGGCCGTCCGGGCTGAACGCCACGCTGTTGACCCAATTGGTATGCCCCTTGAGGGAGAACAGCTCCTTGCCGGTGGCGCTGTCCCAGATCTTCACCGTCTTGTCCCAACTCCCCGACGCTATGCGCTGGCCGTCCGGGCTGAACGCCACGCTCCAGACCTGACCGGTATGCCCCTTGAGGGCGAACAGCTCCTTGCCGGTGGCGCAGTCCCAGACCTTCACCGTCTTGTCGAAGCTCCCCGAAACCAGGCGCCGGCCATCCGGGCTGAACGCCACGCTCGCCTGGAAACCGGCCTTGAGGGAGAGCAGTTCCTTGCCGGTCACGCTATCCCAGATCTTCACCACCCCGTCCATGCCCCACGAAGCCAGGCGCTGGCCGTCTCGGCTGAACGCCACGCTGCTGACCCCAAGCGGATCGCCCGTGGTGAGCGTGACCAGCTCCTTGCCGGTTACGCTGTCCCAGATCTTCACCGTGTTGTCTCGGCATCCGCCAGCGAGGTTTTTGCCGTCCGGGCTGAAGATGACGCCGTAGGCGCCCTCAAGCGTCAGTGCTTCGGAATGACATAAGCGGTGCAGGTAGTACCACTCGAAGCCGCGCAGGTCTCGACCTGCCGCCTCCTTGGGCACCTCATCGAGCAACTCGCGGGCGCGGCCGACATTGTTCTCATCCCAGTAACGCTGGGCCAGATTCATGCCGGCCGCGTAGGCGGTGAGACGAGCCTCATCGCGCTCGCTGCTCTGCGTCCGTCTTTGATGCCAGGGCCTCTCGGTTCGCCTCATCCGCCGCGATGCGCCGCTGGTCAGTTTCGTGTTCCGCCGAAGTCGCCCACACCGCCAGCAAGGCGCTTACGACGGTGCCTGCGATCAGCAGGATCGCGAACGCCGCCGCGGTGACGAGTGCCTTTCGGTGCTTGCGGGCAAACTTGCTCAGCCGATAGCGCGCACTCGGCGGGCACGCCTCGACCGGCTCGTCGGCCAGGTAACGCTCCACGTCGCGGGCCAGGCCGCTGGCGGTGTCGTAGCGGCGCGAGCGGTCTTTTTCCAGGCACTTCATGACGATCCAGTCGATCTCGCCGCGGACCAGGTTCAAGAGGCGGGCCGGCTCGGTCTTGCGTGCGGCCGCGATCTTGGGCAGGTTGTTGGAGCTGCTCAGCCGGGCGCTGGGCCGCGGCGGTTCCTCGTGCTTGATCAGCCGCACCAGCTCGTCCAGGGCCGCCTGCGCGCAGCCGTTTTCGCTCCAGCGGCGTCGTCCCGGTCAATAGCTCGTAGAGCAACACGCCGAGCGAGTAGATGTCGCTGCGCGTGTCCACGCCGAAGGCGTTCATCTCCGCCTGCTCGGGGCTCATGTACTCGAAGGTGCCGACCAGGGTGCCAAACTGAGTGAACAGCGTCTTTTCCGTGAGCCGCTGCTCGATCGCCTTGGCCACGCCGAAGTCGATCACCTTGGGCACCGGCTTATCGTCGTACATCGTCACCAGCACGTTGGACGGCTTGACATCGCGGTGAATGATCCCCTTCTGGTGAGCGTGCTGGATGGCCTGGCAGACCGGCACGAAGAGGGCCAGGCGCTCGCGCGGCGTGAGTTGGTTGTCGTCGCAGTAGCGGGTGATGGGGACGCCGTGGACCAACTCCATGACGAAGTAGGGTCTTCCTTCCGAGCCGGAAGCGTGAGCGACGGTTCGACCCACCGTCGCTGACGCTTCCGGCTCGGATCGGATCGTGCCGGCATCGAGCACCCGGGCAATGTTCTGATGATCCATCATCGCCAGCGCTTGCCGCTCCGCCTCGAAGCGGGCGATAACCTGCTTGCTATCCAGGCCGGGCTTGATGATCTTGAGCGCCACCCTGCGGCGGACCGGCTCAAGCTGCTCGGCCATGTAGACGACACCCATGCCGCCCTCGCCGATTTGCTGGAGCAGCTTGTACGGGCCGATGATGGTCCCTGGACCTTCGGCGGGGAGAGGGCCGGGCGTCGTGAGGGGAAGGGCCGACGGCGGCGCATCCAGAACGCCGCCCGCGGCCTCATGCGCCGCCAGCAGGGCTTCGAGGCGCGCCCGCAGCGCTGCGTCCTCGCCGCAGGCGCCATCCAGGTAGGCGGCGCGCTCGGCGGGGGTCGGTTTTTCCAGGGCGGCGGCGAAGAAGCCTCTTCGCGATCGGTGGTCGGCATGGCGGTGCTCCTGAACCAGTTCTACCCCTCCATGCGCATTCCGCCGCCGAAATTGTTCCAGGAAAACTGGGATTCGTTTGTCAGATTGCATCGTTGCAGTCGTTGCATGCAACGGCTGCAACGATGCAACGATCCAGCTGCATCGTTGCAACCGTTGCATGCATTGCATGCATTGCATGCATTGCATGCATTGCGAGGCCGTGGGCATGGCTGCAACGGTGCAACGATGCAACGTCAGGTCAAGTCGCTGCCTTTGCGTATCTCTTCGTGCAGCCAGGCCCGGGCGTAGGTCCACCAGCGATTGGCCGTTGTGACCGAGATTCCCAGCGTTTCGGCCGCCTCTTCGATGGTCATGCCTGCGAAGTAGCGCAGTTTCACCAGCTGCGCCTTGGGCGGGTCGCGGGCCTCTAGCCGGTCGAGCGCCTCGTCCAGCGCCAGCGAGCGGCTCGCTTCGCTCGACATCGACAGCTGCTCGATGTCGAGATCGACTCGTTGTCGATCACCGCCGCGTTTGAGGCTGTGCTTGCGGCGGGCGTTCTCGACCAGGATACGACGCATGGCCTCGGCCGCGGCGGCAAAAAAGTGACGGCGATTCTCGAACTGCTGGTCGCCCACCAGGCGGAGGTACGCCTCATGAACCAGTGCGGTGGCGTCGAGCGTTTGCCCCGGCTTCTCGTGGGCGAGCTGGGCAGCGGCCAGCCGGCGCAGCTCGTCGTACACCAGGGGCAGTAGTGGTTCGCCACGATCCATGAATCCCTCCGTTCGGATGAGCCGCCGGAAAAAACAGCGGGCGACGAGGGACTGCCCCCGAGCGGTGCGCTCGATGACTACCTTTCCGGGCGCAGCGCCTTCTCCATGAACTCCAGCACCAGCCGCTCATAATGCTTCGGCGTGAACCCGCCGTGCCCGGCGCGGATAGATCATAACGTCGAACTCCTTGTCGGCCTTCTGAAGGGCCTCCATCAGTTGCAAGGCATTTTGCAGGTGGACATTGTCGTCCATGCCGCCGTGGACGATCAGCAGGCGGCCGTGCAGGTCCTTCGCCGCCTTGACGACCGAGGTGGCATCGTAACCCTCCGGGTTCTCCTGCGGCGTGTTCATGTAGCGCTCGGTGTAGATGGAATCGTAGTTGCGCCAGTCGGTGACGGCGGCGGTGGCCACGCCGGCGGCGAACAGCTGGCTGTGCGTGAGGGCATAGGCGGTCAGGAAGCCGCCGTAGCTGGCTCCGCTCAGGCCGATGCGGGCCCCGTCGGCCCAGGGATGGCCGGTCAGCCATTTCACCGCCGTTTCCAGGTCCTTCAACTCCTGCACTCCCAGCTTGCGGTAGGCGGTCCAGGCTGCCCGCTGACCTTGATCGGTGGCGCTGCGCGGATCGACGTGAAAAACGACAAAGCCCAGCTGGGCCAGCATTTCATCGTGGAGCCGGCCGCCCTGCCAGCGATCGCGGACATCCGGCAAATGCGGACCGCCATAGACTTGCATCCACACCGGGTAGCGGCGCTTCGGATCGAAGTCGGGTGGTTTCAGCAAACTGCCGTCCAGCACGAAGCCGTCCGGCGTCTTGATCCGCACTAGCTCGAAGATGCCGGTGCGGTACTCTTCGCGGCTGTAGACCGGGTTGGTGTCCAGCATGCGGGCCGGGCTGCCGTCCGCCCGGCACAGGCGGACCTTCGCCGGCCCGGCGTGGCTGCTCCACCGATCAACGAACAGATTGCCCTTCGGGCTGACGGCCACATGATGGTCGCCCGGTGCGGCTGTCAGCCGTTCCAGGCCGCTGCCGTCGAGCTTGATGCGATAGAGGTTCGACGCCAGAGGGGCTGTCCTTCTTGGCGGTGAAGTAGACCCAGCCGCTCTTCTCATCCACCAATTCGACGGGATGGCTCTGAAACGGTCCCATGGTGACTTCCCATTCGCCGCCGTGTGACCGGGCCCTTCAGCTTGCCGTCGGCATCGTAGTGGTACAGGTGGTTCCAGCCGGTACGGGCGCTGGCGAGCAGGAACAAGCCGTCCTTCAGAAAGACAGGCGGGCCAGGGTCATCGACCCAGGCCTTGGTGGTCTCGCGGAACAGGCGCTTGACTTGCCCGTCCGTCGCCACGGTGCAGAAATCAAGCCAGGTCTGGGCCCGGTCCTGGACGTAGAGATAAGCCCTCTGACTATCGGGCCACCAGCCGGCGCGGACGAGGAGTGACGCGGTGTCGGAATAGTTGCCGAGATCGGCCCAATGGATCGTTCCGCCGGCGGCGGCCACCAGGCCCAGTTTCACCAGCGGATTCGCCTGCCCTGCCTTGGGGTAGCGCGTGTTCTCCACCTGCTGCCCGAGCGGAATTTCATCGACAATCCGAAACGGGTGTACCGGAGCATCTTCGAAGCGGAGGAAAGCCAGGTGCCGCGAATCGGGACTCCACCAGAAGGCACGCGGGCCGCGATCGAAGATCTCCTCGCCATAAACCCAGTCGGCCAGTCCGTTCGAGACGGTGGCGCTGCCGTCGATCGTCAGGGCCCGTTCGGACTGGGTGGCGATGTCGGTGGCGTAAAGGTTGCCGTTACGCACATGGGCCACGAACTGGCCATCGGGGCTAAACTGGGCGACCTCCTTGGCCCCGGGCGCCTTGGTGAGGCGGACGACCTTGCCGCCGTCCAGTGGGCAATAATAAAGATCGCTGGCATGCTCCAAAAGTGCCGCCGTCCGCTGCGGGTTCAGGTGGCTCGGGACGGCGTCGGCCAGGCCCTTGGCGGCCTCCCTACCGATGGTCGGCACGGCGGCCAGGGCCGTGACGACCTTATCGGAGTCGAAAAAAAGCTGACAGCGGCCGGTCAGGGCTTGGACCTTGTATAGGCGACCCTCCTTCTTCTGTAAGAAGTGCTCACCGTCGTCCAGCCAGGTCAGCCCCATCATCGGCGAGCCGCTGAAATTCGGCGGCGGGCTCGACCCATAGAGCGTCTCGAACGTGATCGGCTTGTTGAGAGTGCGCTCCTCCGGCAAGGGGCGAATCCGGGTCGTCGTCAGCGGCGTGAAGGCCGGCAAACGCAGCACCGGATAGTCCTGTCCCTCCTTGAGCACCGCATCGAAGAAGTTCCACGTGACCAGCCCGTCGGCCGACTGCGGCTCGAGCAGATATGCGGCCAGGCTGCCGAGCGGCTGACCGGTGCGGACCACGATGGTGCCGGCCTCGATGCGGCGCAACTCCGGGCGTACTGTCGCCTCCAACTCAACCGCCTGGTGCTTCTGGAATTCCGGATTTCTTTTGATGCGGTCGATCCGGTAGGCCTGGACGTCCAGCTCGATGTCTTCGCGCAGCTCCTCGACTTGGATGCCGTGCCGCTGGAGGTTTGACGTTATGGCTTGCAGAGTCGGTCCGAAGAGCCCCTCTCCCCGGTACTCCGGGGAGAGGGGTTGGGGTGAGGGGTTCTTCGGCCCCTCACCCCCGGCCCCTCTCCCCGGAGTACCGGGGAGAGGGGAGCGGGTTGGGATCAGGTAGGCATACGGCCGGCTTACGCTGAGGGTCGGCTCGACACCGCCCAGGTATTGGACCTCGTATTCCTTCGGCACGCCGGTGGAACGGCGCTTGCCGTCCTTGACCTCCTCGACGAAGCCGAGCAGTTGATGCGGCCGGCCAAAGGGTACGGCTTTGGAGCGGAGGACGATCCGGTCGGTCGGCTTCGGCTCCATGCCGGCCCGAGTCGTGTCGTCACGCACCTCGGTCAGCAGTTTGGCGATTTGCCCCTTGTTCGCAGCCGCGGATTCGCAAATCGCCTGGACGAAGGCCCGCGAGGCCAGCACACGCTCCTTGTAGGAGGCATAGGAGTACGACTCGGACAGGACCGCAAGCCGGTTGCGAAGGCCGACATAGTGGATGCTGTACCGCGGCGTGGGCGGCACGGTTTCCCAGAGGGTGCGGTCAGCGGAGAGGATGCCGTAGAAATAAGATCGATAGCCGGCCTCTTTTTCGAGCCGCCGCCCGGCATCGGGTAGCAGCGTGTCGCGGACCTCGCCGACAATCCGCGGATCGCCCGCCGGACAACGGCCCCCTTCGTAGGTGATCGTGTAGCGATGGAACGAGCCGTTGGTCGTGTGGCAGTCGATGAAGACCGCGGGGTTCCACTGGTTAAGAAAACGGACCAGGCTGCGCACCTCGGGACTTTCCAGCTTGACAAAGTCGCGATTGAGGTCGAACCCCTGGGCGTTGGCGCGGATGCCGACGCCCTCAGCCGGTCCCACCTGTTCCGGCCGATGGTCCTTCGCCATCCGCTCGTTGCCGTCGGCGTTGAAGATGGGAGCGAAGACGAGCACCAGGTCCTTCAGCAGGGGCCGCACCTTGGCCGTGGCCAGGTCGCGGGCCAGCATAAGGAGCGCTTCCTTGCCGTCGACCTCGCCGGCGTGGATGTCGCCCAGCGCGAAGACGACCAGTTTCTTGCTCTGCATGGCCTCGGCCGCCGTGGCGACCGGCGGATCGGCGACGATCAGCAGCGGCAGCTTGCGACCTTCCTGGCTGGTGCCCAGCGTGCCGACCCGGACCAGGGGCGATTCCTTCGCCAGGCGATCGCAAAAGTCGAGAACGTCGGCATGCCGTGCGGTGGCTCGGTAGTCGCTGGTTTCGGCCACGGTGCGGGGCAATTCGCCGCGGGCCGGCAGCGCGAACGGTGCACTCAGCAAGCAGAGCAGGGTCAAAAGACACCGATGGCGCACGGCGAATGGCTGCACGAATTCACTCCCAGCGATGGGTTACGGTTTGCGGAAATCCTGTAGAAAACGAAGGGGGGAACGGGACATTCACCGCGGCGCAAGCGCGGCGGGGCATGGGGGGGCAGCGTAGCTGAGCGAGCCGGATGGACAAGGGAATAAGATGAATGTCTCCTGGTTTCGTGATGATCATGGCCCCACCTTGATCATTTTAATTCTGCCCCAGGCACAGGCGTGTCAAGGGAACGGGGAGTTCAACTTCAGAGAGGGACGCGGCCCTCGAACTGCAAAGACATTCCGTCTTTAAGCTTCCTGGCACCTTTCTTCGCCCGCCGCCAGGGCGGTCCCCGCCTGCTTCGCGCATTCCGCCATCTCGAGTTCGCCGGCGCACGGCAGGAGTTCCGGGTCGTCGGTATCCTTCAGTCCAAGCAACTCGTAGATCATGAATTCGCGCTGACGGCCTTTGACCACGACACGCCCGAGGGGGCGGGCGACGATTCGATCGCAAACCGCCTCGTACACGCTGTCGCTGATGCAGATCGTGCTGCCAAACTCCTTGTTCTGGCCCTCCAGGCGCGAGGCGACGTTGACTCCGTCGCCAATCACCGTGTAGCTGAAGCGCTCGGCGGAGCCGACGTTGCCGACCAGCACGGTCGCCGTGTTCAGGCCGATGCGCACGCGGATCGTCGGCCGGCCCTGGCGTGACCATTCCTGATTCAGCTTCTCCATGCGGCGTGCCACACGCATGGCGCCGGCGCAGGCGCGGAGCACGTGATCCTCTCTCGGGAGCGGTGCCCCCCAGAAGGCCATCACGGCATCGCCGATGAATTTGTCGACCGTGCCATGCTCCACGGCGATTGCCTCGGTCACCGTGGAGAAATACTCGGAGAGCTGCCGCAGCAGGTCTTGCGGTGCCATCTCTTCCGCGTGCCCGGAGAAGTTCTCCAGGTCGCAAAAGAATATGGTGAGTGCGCGTGCTTCGACCCCCAGTCCCAGGGATTGGCCGGACTCGACCAGTTGGCGGACGATGTCCAGCGGCACATACTGGGCGAACGTCTTGAGGGCATTGCGCAGCAACGAAAAACCACCCTGCAAATCGGCAACCTCGCGGATGTTCGATGGACTCACCTCGGTGTCGATGAACTTGAGCTGCTGGATCGCCTCCAATTGCCGCGAAGCGTTCTCCAGGCCACGCGACAGACCTCGGGCCAGCAAGTAAATCAGCAGCAGCTCCAGCATCAGCAAGAAGAAGATCACCACGGCGATGGTTTGGTTCGTTCTCTTGAGCTCGCCGACAAAATCGTCGGTCGGGGTGATCACAACGACCTGCCAGCGACGGCCAAATTCCTGGGGAAAATCCCGGAAGGAAATGCTCAATTCCTCTCCCGTCGAGGCGGTAAAGCGAAAATTGTTCTGCTCTGACTCGCCCTTCCGCTGGCGAACGGCCTCCCGAATCCGGGAATCGTCGCTCTCAGCGAGGGTGACGAATTCGACTGCGTTCTTCGTCCTGCGCAGGCCTTTCTCCGGATTGGGGTGCACGATGATCCTGCCGTCCTGGTGTGCGATGAGGGTCAGGCTGTTCTTGCTGACCCGGTTGTCTTCGAGAAACTGCGAGAGGACATTCAGCGTGATGCTGGCATCGACAATGCCGAGAAACTCACCGTTCCGCACGATGGGAACACACACAGACATGATCGGAGAGCCCGTGATCGGACTGATGTACGGATCGCCGATCATCACCCGGCCGGTTTCTTTCGTCCGCTTGTAGTGCGCCAGCTTCCGGCCATCGTAATCGAGCTCCTCATCCAGCCGGTCGATCACGTTTGGCCAGGTGTCGAATAAGAGCCGATGATGACGACGCGCTGGACCGTCGGCGTCGAGGTTGGCCGAAAGCCAGTTCGCTTCTGCGGGGATTCGAGGATCGGAACGGCGGCGACCCGCGTCGATGCGAGTCACGGCGCGAAAGTAACCATCCTCGAAGCTGACGTGGAACCCATCAATCTGCTCGGCCGAGGTCAAGCTCTGGTACAGCAGCTCGCGGCTCGCTTCGGTCCTGAAGAAGTTCGGGTCGGTCTCGACCACCTCGGCCACGATCTTGACGGTGCCGAGAACCGGGTGGATCAGATTCTTCGTTGCCTTGATGCTGTTTTCCTGAGACCGGGCGATCCGCTCCTCCAGCATGTTGTGGATCGCCTTCGAGTTCTTGTAATGGCCGAACCACAGGATAAACACCAGGACCGGGACGATCAAAACAGCAAGACCGATGGTGATGACCGTGCTCAACCCCGGCTTGTTCGAGTGCCTGGACAAGTCAATCTCTCCATGCGGGAGGTTGTTTCAGCATCGCCCCCAAGAAAACGACATCGCAGAAAACAAAGAGGACGCAGCGCGTTCTTGAGGCAGCCAGTTGGCGGAATAGAATTGCGTCTTTCCTTTCCTTCGCAGCGCGGTTCCGCATTGGCTGTACACCGACCTACCTTGCGCCGCTCTTTTCGCGTCTCTGCCACGTCCCCCGCGGCGGTGCGGCCGGTGTTTGTCCGGCGCCTGCTCCGGCGCGGAATGCGTCCGGGCTCGGGCAGCCGCTGGCCAGGCGGTGGTGTTCCCGCAGCCGTTCCGTACCCTCGATGCCATCCAGCCGGCGACAGGACGAAGGCCAGGCAGAAGGTGGGCATGCGCAGCCGCGGTGACAGCACTTTCGATTTCGCCAGCATATCCCAAGGGGCGCCGCGGTGCCAGCGCGTGGTGAACTCGAAGTAAAGGATAAACCGTTCCCGGCCGCGCGTGGCCCGAAAAGCGCGATCGGCCAGCAGTTCGATCGTCGCCAAGGCGAACAGCGCTGGATCGTCGCCGGCAGCGGCGACGCCCTGGTCCGGGAGGGAATCCAGAACTCGCTCGACGCGCGCGGCAACGGACAGCGCAGCGTGTGAGAATCCGCATTTCCGGGCCCGAACAGGCGGTGCCGGTGGCGACGATGGCCCCCTTCCTCGACGGGGCCTGGCCTCACCTGGAAGCGAAGCCCAACGGCCTGCGCGAGCACCCGGCCCGGGACGATCCCTGTCTCTTCCTGGTCTTCGAGGACTGCGGGACGATCGGCCTGGAGGGAGACCCGGGCCAGTGCCACAAGGAGGAGCGGGTGAAGAACGGGTTTTTCACGTTCTTGCGGACCGAGGGCGACTCGGACAAGAGCGAGACGGATCGCGGACGGTGGGGCGTGGGCAAGACAGTGGGCACCATACAACTTAGTTCATGTTGTGTCTTACCGGCTCCATTTTTGATTGCTTACTTGTCGGCCTTGTTTGGAGGTGCGGGTTCTTGATCCAGGACTTTCTGAGCTGGCGGGGCCTGCTTCTGGTCCTTCAAGGCATCGATATACTGCTTGAACAGCCCGAGACCGATGCCGACCGCAATCGTAAGTAGGAGCGCGATCAGACCGCGATTGTAGAGTCGCGTCTGTTCCGCCGCGTGGAACTTCCTATCTAGCTCCCCCTTCAACTCGTCGATCTGCTTTTATAGCACCGCTGGTGAGGCGACCTCCCCCTGGATTCTCGCCACGTCATCAGCCGTAATCACATTCGGGGCCGGCGGCGGGTTCTGATACGGGTCGTCGTCGGTGTGGTCCAGGTCCGCGAACCAGATCATGAAGACCCGTTGGTCCTGGTCCAGGACGATGGGCTGGCTGCCGGCGTTATAGACCGCGAACTTGAGCTGGCCGCGGTAGCCGGGATCGGCGTGGAATCCCGAGACGTTGACCAGCCCCTGGAACTTGGTCCCGGCGCGAATGGAGATAAAGGCGATCAGGTTTGCGGGAATACGCACGGTTTCTCGGGTGACGAGTAGCCCGAACTGCCCCGGCGGGATGACGATCTTGGCCCCGGCAGGCACCAAGGTCTTGTCGCTGGGGTTGGACGTGACGAATGCCTCAGGACCGACGCCCATCTCGTACGCGCCGTGGCGGATCCTGTTTTGATCGTACGGTTCCACGAGTTGTTCGGCGGGTATCCTTACTCTCAGCGTCTGGCTGCTCCAGAAAGGCATGGCTCATATTCCCATAGCGATCACGCTCGCCATTGCAATCTCATCGAGATAGCTGATGCTGATGAACCAGTCGGTTATTCCCATGCTGATCGCCAACTCCAGCACCTCGTCGCGAAGGCGGACGTACGGCGCCCCGCCGTCCCGCCGGAGAATCTCGATGCCCCGCCAGGTAATGTCGCCAGCGAAGCCTGTCCCCAGCGCCTTTGACCACGGCTTCCTTGGCTGCGTAGCAGCTCGCGTAATAGCGGTAACGGGTCGGAGTGGTGCCGGCGTGGGCCCGCTCGTCGGCCGAGCAGAACTGTTCCGTCCACCTCTTATTCGTCGAGTCCACCTCGGCCTTTATGTCGGCGATCTTCACCGCGTCGATGCCGTGCCCGATGATCCGCATGGTGCCCTCCACTCAGGTGTCCCGAAGCGAGATGCACCGCTTGTCTAGGTCCACGTCCACCGTCCCGCCTCGCCGCTTCTTCACCTCCCGCCAGACCTTGAATCCCTCGGATGATGGCCTGCTCCCACTCCCCGGGCGTGCAGACCGACACTTCCAGGTGGCTCGACCATGTTTTTGATCATCCGGAGCAATTCGGTGCTGACCGAGGACTTCCCCTCAAGAAAGTTGTAATCCCGGGCGTAGGCGAAGATCATCGCCGACAGCCCCTCCTCCGTGGCGATGGCCCGACCGCCGTCCTCGACCTGATCGACCTTCGGGTCGCTCTTCCGCTTCGCCTTGAGCATCTTGCGAACGAGCGGGGACCAGCCCAGCACCGCCGCGAACGCCAGGTGGATCACATCGTGGTAGCCGTACCCGTCCTTCAGGTGTGGCGTTGTCGGTGAGGTCATCCCCGAACTGCTTGCCCTTGTACATTACCCGGACCTTCGGCGAATCGTCCTCGTCGTGGTAAGTCAGGAAATCGACAGAGAACTGCCGCGGGAACCGCTGATCCTCCGGAAACCCTGCGTCGAACGGCGTCGCGAATCGGAAGCTCGCCCCAGCGGCCCTCGCACTTGGCTAGGTTCTGCTCGGCCACCTGGGCGAGGTCGAGTCCGAACTTGGTGGCCACGTTCGCGACGTACCACAGCAGGTCGCCCACCTCCTCGGCTAGCCGCTCTTTGAACAGCTTGTGGGACTCGCCGTCGCGGAGGTACTTCTTGTACTCGCCCAGCAGCTCGCCCGTCTCGCTGGCCAGCCCGGCGAGCGGGATCATCCGTGCCTGCTCGTCCGTGCCGGGGTTGCGGTCTGTCTTTCTGCGCCCTCTCCTGGTACGTGCGAAGGTCCATCGTCTCCTCCCGTTCGGCCTTGAACAACGTAGTCGGGCTGCTCCAGACGGGGTGACGCGGCCACCGCGTCGTTGATTCCCCACTTCGGCGGATACCAGTAGTCGATCGGGTCCGCGTTCGGCCGAAACTTCTGCTTGATGCGCGTCCGGCCCGAGGCCCCGTTCGCCTCGGGGTGGGCGACACGGGCGTACTTATCGACCTCGCAGAACAGGTTCTGGCAGTCGATCAGCTGCAGCCGGCGGCCCCAGAGCGTTCGGAAATCCAAGCCCAGCCGCTCGAACTCAGCCTCCTGCCGGTCGGCCATGACCCGGATCACGTCGGCGTCGCTCATGCCGCCCGTGTCCGCGAAGCACTTCCGTATCCCGTCGATCGCACCCGGCCCCGGGACGACGAACTCCATCTCGGTGAAGTTCGTGACGGTGCTGTAGTTGACGTCGGTTACGTACTGGTATGCCAGGAAATCGCCGATGGTCGGGTAGCTGCGGATCAGGTTGAACGCCTGCTGCATCGCAGCTCGCATCGGCCAGTCGGGCCGGCAGCTCGCCGGCGATCATCCGCTCGATTAGGGTCAGGTGGTTGCGGTGCTTCCGCTCGTGCCCCAGGGAACCGCCAGACGGCATGATGTAGGCGGCCGAGTAGATCTTCTGGCCCCGGGTCATCGCCCGGCCGAGAACCTGGTCGTACCGCTTGAACGAGTACGTGGCGTGAGTCAGGGGGCCGAGGTCGTTCTCCAGCAACTCCCACGTCTCGATCTTGTTGAACAGCTTGAACAGCAGGATGCGGAAGACCACGTCGACAGGATCGTCCGGCAGGTCCTGGCGGTAGATCACGCGGCGGATCAGATACTGGCTGACTCGGTCGGAGGCTCGGTAGGCATTGGTGAACTTGTGCGCCCGCATGACCGGGTCGTGGGTCCACGGCGGTGGACGGCGTTCGAGCCGGCGGAAGAACACGCACTGGCGTTCGGCCGCGAACCGCCAGTAGGAGTTGTAGACCGGGGTCGGCTTCAACGAGCCGAGGTCGGGGAGCGGCGCATCCGCGCCGCCCCCGCCCACCCGTCCGCCAGGGCGAGCTTCAATGCCACCGTGTCAGGGTTCGTCTTCTTCTGCGTGCCCACACCTACCTCCCGGCAACCGCATGCTCGGCGCCCTTAAGGAGTTATCGCTCCAAAGCCGGGGCGGTATGGTTCGATGTCCGGAGCAGACGGGCGGCCTGCTCGACCAGCTCCCTCGCGTCTTTGATTCCCCACCCGTCCCCAGTATCCAGTTTGGCGTGGGTGGAGATCACCGTCAGCGAACCCAGCTCCACATTCGCTTCCTTGGCGACGAAGGCCTGCAGGCGGCCGAGCCCGATGAGGTTGCCGAGGCACCGCGTGATGTAGGTGTGGTTGCGGTACATCGCCGTGAGCATCAGGCCGTGATCCTCGTCTAGCTTGAAACTGAGAAAGCTGAGGCACTGCCCGCCATATAGAGACCGGCCGTCCCGCAACGGGTCGTAAACGGCCAACTCGTAGGCCAAGGAGTACCTGACGCCCGCTTCCTCCTGGCGCTTCATCTTGTCGATCAGGTCACGGAGGGGGTTGTAGGGTTTCTCGTCCGCCTTCCGGTGCCGCGTCATGCGCTCGAAGTACCGCCCCCAACGCTTCGTGTCAGACACGCTTGTCGAAATCCCTGTGGTAAACGTCGTAGAAGACGGGCGAGCCGTGACTTCACATACAGGGCCTGGGGGAAAATGGTGTTCGCGACGGTGATGATCGGGTTCTCGTCGTGCTCCTTCAGGAACTTGTCCACGAGCGTGATGACGGCGTTGTCGTTGTCGTCGTGGGTCCAAGGATGCTCTACGTCGATCACGATGTTGTAGCTCTCGTCTCCGTGAACGATGAGCGCGGATGCGGCCGCGACCCACGCCTGCGCACAGCTCCTGCTGAGTCGGAACGCCAAGATACATGATGTATGGTCTCCTAGTTGACGCGTGAGCGCGGCCCTAATGCGGGGTGCCAGGTATCCCTCGCTCAGCCAGGCATACCCCGACAGCCCCCAGGTGTCGCCCCAGCTGTTCCGCACGAGGAGCAGTTTCTGCTTCGCCCGCTTGCCCGTCGCCACGGCCAGCGACGGCGTGACGCAAATCGGGGTCTTCGGGCTCGTCCGAATCCACAACGCCATCTGCGTCCGGCAGGAAGAACGCGGCCGAGAAGGTCATGCCGATCAGGATGGGCTGGTCGGCCTCGACTGCGTCCCAAACCTGGTCGAATACGGTGCCCGTGCTTCTTGGACGGGCGGCGGTATAGCGTCCCGACCTTGGGCGGGGGCTTCCACTGCTTCAGGTCGGCCGGCATCGCCTTCAGGTACGGCCACGCCGCCTCGACGGGCTGCCCGTCGTGTTCCAGAGCCGCCCGGATCGCGGGTATCGTAGTGCCGATATGCGCGGGCGTCTTGTCATCGCTGCTTCGCGTGGTAGAACAAGTATTCGCAGCTCAGCGGTGACCACGGGTCCCCCCGGGCAGCCGCGTGCGCGTCGCTCATGGCGAACGCCAAACAGGTCTCACGCCCTTCCTGGTCGCGCGCCGATCCGAACCGGCCGCGGAGGTCGTGGCGGACAGTGATCGCACTCATGCGACTCCCAGCAGCGCCTCTCGCTGTGCCGGTAAGAGCCCGGCAGGGACCGGTCCAGAAAGTCCGAAGTCAAGTTCCAGCGAGTGCAGGAGTTCGCCCGCGGCTTGCCAGGGGCGCACCTCCCGCAGCTGGACGTGGCCGCTGGCGCCGCCCTCGTTTAGTGGCTCGGCGATTACAGTCCGGAACACAACCCCGCCGATGTGCTGCTTGCTGGAACTCGCGGCTGCGGCCGTCCTCCCTGATCGCAAGGCCCGCGTCTGCGAGGTCGCCGAACTGCCAGACGTAGCCCGAGCTGGCGTGCTCGTGGAATCTTGAGTACCACCAGGTCGGACCGGCTGCCCTCCAGCACCATTCCGTTGTCCCGCTCCGTGACCAGCCACACGTCCCCGTACCAGCTCTCCGGCTCGTATGGCTTGGCGAGGGCTTGCTTGATGGTCTTGGGCTTGACCTTCAGCAGCCTCTCGCACGTCGGCGGGTCGATGCCCTTGCTGTCGGCGAGGGCATAGCAAGTCGCTGCGTAGCTCGACCCCATCCGGAGCGCGAGCTGGTACACGATGGTCGGATCGGTCAGGCTCTCGCGCGTCCAGCCTTGTCGCTTCATGTGTTGGACGATCAGCCAGGGCGGCGATAGAAGTTCGGATCGCGAAGGCGTTGGCCTGGATCTCCCGAATGTCGTAGTTCGCTTTAGTGACGGCTTCGGTTGAGCTGGAACCAGCTTTGCTCCACAGCTGGATCTCCCGCGCGTCATAGTTCGCTTCAGTGACGAAGTGCGCGCGGGTGAGGATGTCTTCCTCGTCGAGGCTGGCCTCGTGGCCGAGCGCGGCGTGGCCGAGCTCGTGCGCGGCTGTGAACCGCTGGACTGGCAGCGGGCGCTGCGTGGTCACGATGACCCCCTGATCGGGGTCGTCGATGTACGCACCGAGCAGGTTCTTGAGCGGCCGGAACATCACCGGAATGTCCCGTTTGACTAACATGCCAAACACGTCGATCCGGCCCTCGCCCTCCTCGGCGCGGGCCTTCGTGTCGAATTCCCTGTGCAGCCGTTCCGCCTCGTAGACGGCCTTCAGGATGTCATCGCGATACGCCACGACTCATCCCTCCTTTTTCTGCTTCCTGGCCTGCAGGAAATCCGCAAACCGTCCCAACTCCTCCTGATCGTCGGGTGATAGTTCCGAAACCTTGCGCGCCAGGTGCTTGACGTCCGCACCGAACGAGATTTCTTCGGCCTCGCTCGCCGGTAAAGTATCCCACCGGACGCTTGTAGAGGCCGGCCAGCTTCTTTAGCTCCAGGGCGTCCACCTTGCGCTGGCCCGTCTCCATGAGCGACATGGCCGACCGTGAAACGCCCAGGAAGGTTGCGACCTCCTCCTGGGAGAAGCCGAGGTATTCCCTCGCTTGCCGGAGCCGTTCGCCCAGCGTCTTCCGGTCGTCGTCCTTGCCGTCGGACCTCTTATCCCGATCCTTACTCATGTTCACACCTTTTGCTTGCTGTGCTTGGCCCAGAGCCTCTCAAGCTGGCCGAGCATGTCGTCGATCGCCTCGTCCACGCTGTTGTACCCGCCCTTGCGGACCACCTTGTCCGGGGGGATCTTGAACGGGAACAGGTCTTCCAGCACCAACACCGTACCCACGACCCGCTTTGAGTCTAGCAACGGCTCCCACTCGGGGCGAAGTACGGAGGCCTCATCGGCGATCTTCTGCAACTCGAACCGAAGGCGGCGTTTCACCTCCGCGGCCGGAAAGGCCGGCGCGGCAGTCGGAGTCATGGTCAGCGTTTGTGTAGTCATCGACTCCCTCCTTCCTGCTCCAATCTTACCGGGGTTCAGTGCGAAAATCAAACGGATTATCCGATTTTTGTTAGATTTTCTAACAATGAAACGGTCAAGATGGCGCAAGTCATTATGGGAAAATGGTGACGCTCTATGTTACTCCTTTGTCCATAGGCATTTACGGCGCCATTTGCACCGCCGCCTTCGGCCAGGCAGTGCCCGCGTGACGCGCAGGCACATGATGCTGCGCGGCCTGGCCCGCTTGTCACGAGCGGGCTGGGGCGGTAGGCGGTGCGCCCGCCCGCGCAGTGCAACCCATCCGCAGGCGATCCACCCCTCGCACCAAGGGGCGTGTGTGTGCGCAAGGCGCAGTGCAACCTACCGCAGGCGATCCACCCCTAGCATCTAGGGGCGTGTGCGCACGCAGGCGCATTGCTAGCCATCCGCAGGCGATCCACCCCTCGCACCAAGGGGCGTGTGCGCGAGCAGGCGCAGTGCAACCCATCCGCAGGTGATCCACCCCTGGCATCAAGGGGCACCGGTGGCGCCAGCTCGGTCAGCCGCTGCCGCAGCTGCCCCTGCTGCTGCGCCAGCTCCGCCAGCGGGTCGATGGTCAACAGCAGCGTGCGATCCTGGAGCATCTTCGCCGCCGACTCCAGGTAGGACAGGTCCTCCCGCTTCGCCGACTGCATCCCGGGGACGTTTTCCATCAGGAACAGGCGCGGCTTCAGGCGGAGGGCGGCGGCGACCATGTTCTCGAACAGGGAGTTGCGTTCGTCCGCGTCGAGTCGATAACCGGTGCGTGTCTTCTTGGAGCGGAAGCCGACGGTGGACAAGCCCTGGCAGGGGGCGCGCCGGCGAGCACGTCGAGGGTCCGCCGGCCGGCCAGGCTGGTCAGGGCCCCGTCGGCGAGCGTGCGGATGTCGTGGACCAGGACCCGCTCGTCCGGCAGGCCGGGGTGGTTCAGGCGGTAGGTGCGGGCGGCCGTCTCGTCCAGCTCCACCGCGCCCAGGACCTTGAACCCCGCGCGCACGAACCCCTCCGACATCCCCCCGGCCCCTGCGAACAGGTCGATCGCCGTCGGCGCCTCCGCGGTCATCACCCGGACCGACTCGTGCCGGCGGTAGTGGGCACAGAAGTTGCGCAGCTCGCAGGCGCCGCAGCGCCTGACGGGCGGCCAGGGCCGGGTTGACGCCGCCTGGGGTCGGGGTTATGAGGCCCGCGGCGCTCGCCGCGCCCTTTCGATGGCATCCCTTCACGGAGGAAGTCTGTGCCAATCACGACATCTGCAACGACGTGCCGCGGCTGCGGCGCCCGCGTTACCCTTACGGCTCGCGTGTGTGTCGTTTGCAAGGCCCCGGACCCCACGATAGGCCGAGTCCGCCCTGTTGGCCTTAGGAGGGGTAGCGGCAAGCCGTTGCCGCTCTGGCTCGCGGCTGTCGCCGTGCTGATCGGGAGCACTGTCCTCATCGCGCTCGCCAGTCTTCTCTGCTGGTAAGGTGTCCGAAGAGCGATTGGAGCGCCGAAAGGTCATTGGCAAGTGGGACAGCTTCGAATGAAGGC
The DNA here is from genome assembly GCA_963827935.1 of uncultured Planctomycetota bacterium. Classification (GTDB taxonomy): domain Bacteria; phylum Planctomycetota; class Planctomycetia; order Gemmatales; family Gemmataceae; genus DATFNV01. The sequence continues at coordinate 1,313,850 of CAWHCN010000017.1, forward strand.
GGCAGCAGGATGTCCGGGGCCACCAGCTTCTTGGCCCCGGACGCTCATCCTGCCACGGCCTCTCCTGCACCGTCCTTACTAACGCGGGATGTAGTAGGTGGTGCGGACGCGCGGGCGACCAAACAAGCCGTACCGAGTAGTCGTCACCGCGCCGGCGGCGGGATAGTAGGACACCGACGGGGTGTAGTAGCTGACGGCGGGCGCATAGTAGGACACCGACGGGGTGTAGTACGACACCGGCGCACTGTAGTAGTACGACACCGACGGTGCGGGCGTGTAGACGACCGGTGGGCTGTAGTAGGTGACAGTGGGCGCCGGGTAGTAGTACGACACCGCCGGCGAGGAGACGATGACGGTCTGCGCCGCCACCCGCCCGGCACCGAGCAGGACCAGAGACACGGCGATGAAGGCCAAACTCCGAACTGTCCGGGCCATGATGCACCTCCTGTTGTTTGAGCGATGACAATCCCCCGGTGATGTTCTACTCGGGCTCACCGCTCGGTGCATCAGACTGGCGGTAGTTCACTCGTTGTCGGTCGTATCCGCGTGCCCGACTTTGCCGCGTGGGCAAGCCAGGGAGGATGGGCCATTGGGGCATCCTTCCCGCTGGCAAGCACCGGAAATCGGACATGTCCCAATGCGCGACGATTCGGCTGCGGCCGCGCAGGACGCCCCAAGCCGGCCACGGTCTGTGGTCGCCACTTCTTCTCGTTCATGCACGCCGTCACCTTGGCCAGGGCCTGGGTTGCAGTGTACTCGCAGCGTGCAGGTGTGTACATTGGTCCGGGCGTGGCCGGCGGGCGGAGCGCATGGGCCAGGCTTAGCCACATCTCTCAGGAGGAATGGACGATGAAGACCCTGTCGGGCAGGATGCTGGTCGCCGCGTTCGCCCTGCTCTCTAGCGTGGCGGCTCGTGCTGAGGAGACGGTCGGAGTCGACGGGAGCGACACGAAGTACGACGCGGCGATCGAGGCCACTATCGGCGGCAAGGCGATCAAGATGGACCTGACCGGTACCGCCCTGCGCAAAAAACTCGTCTTCAAGGTCTACACCATCGGCAGCTACGTGGTGGCCGGCGCCGGAGTGCGCTCGGCGCAGGAACTGGCCGACGCCGACCGACCCAAGCAGCTTCACCTGGTCATGGAGCGCGACATGGGCGGGAAGGAACTGGCCGAAGCGGTGGAGAAGGCGATCCACAAGTGCCGTGGCGACGACGCGTTCGGCAACGAACTCAAGGCGCTGGCCGAGACGATGAAAGAGCTGACCCTGAAGAAGGGCGACCACATTCGGCTCACGAACGTCCCTAAGAAAGGGATCGACTGCGACGTGGCCGGCAAGAAACAGATTCTGATCGAGAACAGCGACTTCTCCAAGGCGGTCTGGGAAATCTACCTCGGCAAGAAGAGTATTGACGATGGCATCAAGAAGGCCCTGGTGTCGCGCCTGTGACGTTTCATCGACGGCGGCACTGGTGGGAGCGGATCTCGCGCAGGTCGCGAAGGTAGGCGTCAACCGCCGAGCCGGCCCCGCGGACTTCACAACTCCACAAACCGGAATGGTCGGCCCGGTCGGCTACAACGCCTCGTTCGGCCCACGCACGCCGCGCAGGCCTAGCCTCGATTTCCACGGAGGGGATTTTTCCCCTCTGAACGCATGCAAATTCAGCAAAACCGGCTGTTTTTCGCCGTCTTCGTTAACCGTTGCGATGACTTAAATCCTCGTTGTACATTCGTCACCTCCTCCGAGGGATTCTCGCCTTGAGCGAATTATCCCACGATTTCCCGGAATTCCGCCTGGCACGCGCAGCTGCTTGCCAGCTGCGCGTGCCAGGCGTAGCATGTGCTGGGTATGAACACCACTACTCGGAATGACTTAACGCCGATCGCCTACTTCTTCCTCGCTCCCGAAAACTCCCTCCACCGACAATACGAGGCCTTCCGCGCCTACTTCGTCGAGGGCAGCCCTTCCCACGAGGTCGCACGCCGCTTCGGCTACTCGCCCGGCTCGTTTCGCGTCCTCTGCCACGAGTTCCGCCATGACCCCGACAAACAACTCCGCTTCTTCCAGACGGTCCAGCATGGGCCACGCTATGCCCCAGCCCGTGACCGGGTCCGCGAACTCGTGGTGGCCATGCGCAAACGCAACCTCTCCGTCTACGACATCCAGCGTGAACTGGCCCAGGCCGGACACACCATCTGCATTAATGCCCTCGCCGTCCTGTTGCGCGAGGAAGGCTTCGCGCGATTGCCGCGCCGTCTCGATGACGAACGGCCCGCGGCGACTCGACCGGCAACCGAGGCCGCGGCCGACGTGCGCGCCGTGAGCCTGGAACCGCGCTCCTTCCGCACGCGCCTCGGCGGCCTCTTCTTCTTCGTGCCGCTCCTGAAAGACATCCGGCTGACGGATGTGCTGCGTCAGGCTGACCTCCCCGGTTCCCAGATGATTCCCGCCGAGCAGGCCCTGCGGAGTCTGCTGGCCCTCAAGCTCGTTGGCACCGAACGCAAGAGTCACGTCATGGACCTGGTTTGCGACCAGGGCCTCGCCCTGTTCGCCGGCCTGAACGTGGTACCCAAACGCTCCTACCTGGCCAGCTATAGCTCGCGCGTCGATCACCGGGCCGTAGTCCGCCTCATGGCTGCCTGGTTCGACGAGGTGCGGCGGGCCGGGCTGCCGCTCGGCGATTCCATCGACCTCGACTTCCACTCCGTACCCGCCAACACTCAGGAAGAGCCGCTGGAAAAACACTACATTTCCAGCCGCAGCCGCGCCCAGCAAGGCGTCCTGGTTTTCCTGGCCCGCGATGCCGCCGCCCGTGTCCTCTGCTACGCCCACGCTGGGATCCCCAAAGACCAGAAGGCGGCCGAGGTCCTCCGCTTCGCCGACTTCTGGCAAGAACGCACTGGCAGTTCACCCCGCGAACTGGTCTTCGATTCGCAACTGACCACCTACCAACACCTGCAGCAGTTGAACCAGCGCGGTATCGGTTTCCTGACGCTCCGACGCCGCACACGCTCGATGCTCGGCCGTATCTGGAGCCTCCCGGCGTCGGCCTGGCGGCGGATCACGCTGTCCTCCCTGACCCGCGCCTTCCGCACGCCCCGTGTCTTGGATGAGCGCGTGTCGCTCCCCGGCTATACGGGCCAGGTGCGGCAAATCATCGTGATCGATCTGGGCCACGAGGAGCCGACCATCCTCCTGACCAACAACTTCCGGTCCGGTTCGCCGACCCTGGTGACTCGCTATGCCCAACGCATGCTGATCGAGAATGGTATCTCCGAGGCCATCCAGTTCTTTCACATCGATGCCCTGTCGTCGATGATCGGGATGAAGGTGGACTTCGACCTGCAGATCACCCTCATGGCCAGCGCCCTGTATCGGCTGCTGGCCAACCGCGTAGGCCGGGAGTACCAGCACGCGACGGCCAAGAAGATCTTCCGCAACCTGCTGAACGTTTCGGCGACCGTCGAGGTGCTGGACCACGAAGTAGTCATTGCCATGGACAAGCGGGCTCACAATCCCTACCTCGTCGCGTCGCAGCTCGCGGACGAACCGACCCCCATGCCCTGGTTCGGTAACAAGCGCCTGGTCATCCGCTTTTCCTGACCTCACATGTCGCTTTTGTTAACCGAACTTGGTACCGTGGAAATCGAGGCTAGGCAAATGGATCGCGCTCGGCTCTTGCCGGCAGACTCTCCAACTGCCCCACCACGGCGAGGCACCCCTCGGGGGCATGTCCCTCCAGCAGCCGCCGACAATGGGGCTTGAGTTCCTTCGGCCCAAGAGGGAGTACCTCCACCTCGGCGAGCGGCACCCACTTGGCCAGGGGGGCACCCGGCTTCTCCGGCCGCAGGGCGGCATGGGCTCCTCCGGGTACGCTCGTTTCCAGGAACTATGCGCTCTGCCCCTGTGCGGTCCATGCCCACGGCTTTGCGTGGGCAGGCTATGCCGATGACCCGAATTCAGCCGCAAGAGTGCCATGAATGGCACCCGGCGTTTTCGATAGCAGAACTTATCGACCGATAAAGATAACGTCCAGGTTCTGCGGACCGCCTCCGGGAGCGGCTTCGCGCGTGATCACGATCACATGATCGGTCTTGGCATCCAGCGTGCAGGTTTTGGCGCCGGCTTTGGTTTTCACGGTGTCTTCCAGCACGAATTCCTTGGGGCTTTTCTCCTTGATGACACTCAGCGTGCCGTTGCCGTGCGAACTAATGGCCTCCATAGTGCGAGGATTGAAGACGGCGCCGTCGCTGCCTCCGGCCAGAGGCAGGGTGGTGATGATTTTGCCATCGACTGCACTGAGGATGACACAAGTCGGCGTGCCGCCCCTTCCGCCGCGGCACATCGCGAAAAGAATGTGGTTCTTGGTATCGATGGCCAGGCCCGCCGGCCCGTTGCCCTTCTCACCGAGGTCGAAATGGCGGGTCACCTTGAAGGTTTTGGCGTCCACCACGGCGATATGGTGGGCGTTGGCCACGTCAAAATAGAGATGCCCCTCGCCATCCGAGCGCCCTGCTCGACGGCGGCATTGGCGCCGTCCGGGCCGATGGCCTCCACTTTGCCTGCGATCGAACCGTCCTTGGAATCGACCACGAGCAGGTTGGGCGCACGGTGACTCAGAATAAAAAAGTGGTGGGTCGGGGCGTCGAAGATATAGCCGTCCGCACCCGGCGCCGGAACGGTCTTGATCACTTCGAGTGTCTTCGTGTTGAAGAAAGTCGCGGGATTGCCGGCGACCAGACCGGTATGGTTTTCCGGGTCGATCGCGACGCCATGCCCGGACGCCTTGGCCAGGGTGGCCGCGAGCTTGTAGGTATCGAGGTCGAAGACACTCACCGCATCCCCGCAGGCGACATAAACCCGGCGGTTGACGCTGTCCGCCGTGACGTAGTCAATCCGCCCGGCGGCGGGGATCTGCGTGGTGGCAAGAATCTTGTAGGGCTTGGCCGCGATGTCGTCGGCCGGAGCAATTTGGGCGAGACCAAAAATCGCCGACAGGCCGAGGGCGGCCGCAAGGAGTGTGCTGGGGTTTTGGGGAAGCTTGTTCATAAGGGACCTCCTCGGTGCAAATGGACACTGGTCATTGATCAAGCGACATTGTAGTAAACGCCGGCGCTTCTGGAATCCAAGTGGGTAGCATGCTCCGCAAGCAGCAATCATCTACGACAGATTCCATGTGCTGCGGCACCTTGGGACGGTCCTTGCCGACCGGGAAGCAGTGCTTCGGCGAGTCCTCCTTCGGCCTGTCCGCCGCGACGAGCAACCTCGCCGCCAGCAGCACCAGCACCTTCTTCACGGTCTTCTCCCGATCACGAGTGCGTCTTACTTCTTCCGGTCGCTCTTGATCCGTTTCAGCCGATCTTTCCCGGATGGACGCTCCCTGGAAACTCAGCTGCGGCTCCAAAGGGCGAGGTTATCCACCCGAACGAACAATTGCAACGATGTCATCGCCTGGGCACCGCCCGCTCCGTCCCCTGCGGTGCGGGGGACGAAGTCAGCAGGACTCCGCCACAAAACGCCACAGGCAGCATGATGAGGATTAGGGCCACAAGCACGATGGCCCACGGTGACGGGCTCCTACTTGTGCGTGAGCCATAGCGAGCCGGATCGGCCACAGGACACCCCTTCAGCAGTCAGCCCTGAGCGATCAGGTTCGACGTATACACCAGGCATTGTCTCCCTCGCCCGCAAGCCAGTCAACGACAAAGCCCCGCGATGCGCTCGGTGTCCATGAGGTTCACTACGAGGCATGGCGGCCCTCGGACTCTTGTACGGACGACGAATCGGAGTCCGGAAACCCGGGGGGGCTCGCTAGCGAGCGGCCCGGTCCGCCCAGAGGTGTCCAACCGTACGCGGTGAGGTGATAGAATCAAAAAGAGGACGCAGCGCTGCGGCCTCTTTACTTTTCCTCTTTTCTTTTCCGACCGTGTATCCAGCCTGCATCGAACGTGACGGTTCTGACGAATGCGCGGGTTCCACGTCGGGGGCGGTCGGGGGTTCTTATAATGCGCCATCACGTTAACTGGGGCGAGAAACCGATACTTCCGGCATTGCCAGGCTGCCGGCGGATGTCAACGGAGGAATGGACGGATGTTTAACTTCTTCGGCGCTTCTCGACTGGTAAGCCTGTTGTCCTCGCGACGCCCGCGGCAGAAGAGCCGGGGTGGCCCTTCCCGCCCTCACCTGCGCCCCTGCCTGGAGGCGCTGGAAGATCGCTGGGTGCCGACGGCGGTGACGAACCTGAACGACAGCGGGGGCGGATCGCTGCGCAACGCCATTGCCGCGGGAGGCACCGTGACCTTCCAAGCCGGCTTGCACGGAACGATCGACCTGACTTCGGGGATCCTGCTGATCACCCAAAACGTCACCATCGACGGGCCGGGGGCCAGCGTCATCAGCGTGAACGGGAGCGGGAACGAAGGGCGCGGGATCTTTGGCATCACCGGCGGCACGCAGGTGACCATCTCGGGCCTGAGTCTCGTCCACGGGGAGGTCGAAGACGATGGCGGCACCGTCAGCGACGAGAGTGCCACGGGCCTTGTGCTCACTCTCGATGCGTGTGTGCTCAGTGACAACATCGCCGGAGGCTCCGGCGGCGCGGTGGCCATGAGAGATGGCTCGCGCCTGGTGCTGACCGGGTGTACCCTCGCGAGCAACACGGCCCAGGACGGCGGCGGCGGCACCGTTTTCACCGAGGACATTGACGTGGCAGTGACCAATTGCACCATCACCGGCAACAACGCCGCCTCGGAGGGCGGCGGCGGCATCGAGACGGAAGGCGCCGCCGTGACGGTGATGGGCAGTACCATCAGCCATAACACCACGGCAGGCGAGGAGAACGGCGGCGCGATCGCCAGCGAGGGCGGCACCGTCACTGTCACCGACAGCACCCTGACGTACAACACGGGCACCGACAGCGAAGGCGCGGGCGGCGGCGCGATCGAAAGCGAGGGCGGCGAAGTGACCGTGGTGCGCAGCACCATCAGCTTTAACACCGCGGCAGGCGAGGAGAACGGCGGCGCGATCGCCAGCGAAGGCGGCGAAGTCACCCTCACCGACTGCACCGTGGTGGGCAACCAGTCCACCGGCACCGGCAACATCTCGGAGGGCGGCACCATCTCCAGCGAAGGGGGCTCGGTGACCCTGCTGCGCAGCACGATCAGCAATAACACCGTGGCAGGCGACGAAAACGGCGGCGGCATCGACAGCGAGGGCGGCAAGGTGATGCTCACCGACAGCACCATCTCGGGCAACAAGGCCACCGGCAGCGGAGAGGACTCGGAGGGCGGCGGCGCCATTAACGGCGAGGATGGCAGCATCATCTGCATTAACAGCACGATCTTCGGCAACACGGTTGCCGGCCAGCAGGGCGGCGGCGGCCTCTTCCTGTTCTCCAGGTCGGGCACGATCACGTTGGTCAACACCATCGTCGCGGGCAACACCGCTACGAACGGCCCAGGCCCCGACATTGCCGGCCTGGTCGCCTCGGCCGACCATAGCCTCGTGGGCGACGGCAGCACGACCGGCCTGGTCAACGGGCACAACGGCAACCTGGTCGGGAGCACCGGCCACACCATCAACCCCAGGCTCGGCCCGCTCCAGAACAACGGCGGCCTCACCCCCACCCTGGCCCTGCTGGCCGGCAGCCCCGCCATCGACGCCGGCGACGACAGCGTGCTCGGCTCCCCCGACAACCTGACGACCGACCAGCGCGGCCCGGGCTTCGCACGCAAGGTCGGCGCCCATGTGGACATCGGCGCCTTCGAATTCGTGCCGCCGGCGCCGTCCGCGCACGGTCGCCGGAACGGCCCTCTGTAAAGCTCTTCTTAGTCCTTAGGGCAGGCTCCGCCTGCCCAGCCAAGCTCTCGGCAGGCGGAGCCTGCCCTACGAACTGCGGCCCAATGACCGAGGCTCTCATGAGAAATGGATTTTTCGCGGCGGCTGGCGCGATGGCCCTGGGCGGGACGGTCGCTTTCGGACAGGCGCCGTCCAGCACTGCCACGCCGGACCAGACCCCGGCAGCAACGGCGCCGTTCTCCCAGGCCCCGGCACTCGAATCCGGCGTGCCTTCCGGCACCGGCCCGTGCTTCGGCCCACCCGGCTGCGAGGCGGACCAGGATGGCTCCTGGGGACGGATCACGCTCTCGGCCGACTATCTCCTGTGGTGGGTACGCAAGGGCCCGACCCCCGGTCCGCTCCTGACGGTCGGCTCGGCCGGTGACCCCATCCCAGGCGCCCTCGGCCAGCCGGGCACCCAGCCGCTGTTCGGCGACGGCGGCCTCGATTACCACACATTCTCGGGCCTCCGCCTCAACGGCAGCATCGGTCTGGCGTCCGGCCTGGGCCTGGACGGCAGTTTCTTTATCCTCGAACGCCGCTCCCTTGGCTTCGGCGCCGCTTCCGATGCCAACGGCAACCCGCTCATCGCCCGGCCCGTCATCAACGACCTGAACAGCGTGCCGGAATCCTACGATACCTCCTTCCCGGGAAGCGTCGCCGGCGCGTCCACCGTCGTCTCGGACACGCGGCTGTGGGGGTATGAGATCAACCTGGCCGCCGACCTGCGCGGTGCGAGTCGCGCCATATCGAGATCCTGGCCGGCTATCGTTACCTGAGCCTCGCGCGAGGACCTCCTCTTCAACGACGTGCTGACTCCGTTGACGACGGACTTCCTGACCTTCGACGGGGCCGCGGTCAATCCGCCCAGCACCATCGCCGACTCGGACAGCTTCAGCACACGCAATTCGTTCTGCGGCGGTCAGGTTGGCGTCCGCTGGCAGGAGGCGTTCGGCAAGCTCAACTTGGGCGTAACCGGCAAGATCGCACTCGGGGCCACCGAGCAACGGGTGGCAATCGACGGCTTCTCGGTTCTGAACACTCCCGGTGCGGGCGTGACCGTGGCCCCGGGCGGCATCCTCGCCCAGACCACCAACGGCGGGACGCACTCGCGCAGCGTCTTCTCCGTCGTCCCGGAGCTGGGCCTCAATGTCGGCTGGCAGTTCACGCCTTGGCTCAGCGCCAACCTGGGCTACACCTACTTGTACTGGTCCGACGTGGTCCGGCCCGGCGCCCAGATTGACCCGCGGGTCAACCCGTTCGTGGTGCCCACCGACCAGAATTTCGGTGGCGGACCGTCCACGGGCCACCCGGCATTCGTGTTCCACTCCAGCGATTTCTGGGCGCAGGGGCTCAACGTGGGCCTGACGCTGCGGTTCTAGTTGGACAGCGCCACTTTCCTTGTTGCAATGGCGGAAGTCCAACATTGAGAACAGTATAGCCGATCAGGTCGGCGATTGGGGGATGCACGATTTGATCCGATCGACATCGATGCCCAAGGATCGCAGTTGAGCCATGCGCGTTTTCACGTGAGAGCGCTGGGCCTGCGCATTGCGACGCTGGTAATACTGCTGCTTGGCTAACTCTCGTTGGAAGCGTGCCGCTTTTGTCAGTCGCCCCTGTGCTGTCTCTAACCAGGTGTTCATGGCTCGTCGCACTTGTTCTGTCGTCAGGTGTTCCAGCGGGTCGTCGTGCGTCGTTGCGGCGTCGAACTGCTGACGCATGCGGGCGCAAAACAGGTGGGTCAGTTGCGTCAGGTAACAGTGCCGGTGCAAGCAACGCCAGCCGCGAACTTCGTAATGGTCCAAGCCCAGTTCCTCTTTGGCCTGGCGAAAGCAGCTTTCCACCGACCAACGCCCAAAGGCCACACGCAGTAACCGCCGTAGCGAGATGCCACGCTCCCCGGGCACACGATTGGATAGGAAGTATTTCACCTCATTGGTCAAAACGTTGCGTGCTACGAGCAAGCAGTGCCGACGCCCCGGCAGGCCATCGAGTCCCTTGCGCCAGAGCTTCGCCCATTTCACCTCCCAGACTTCGGGGCCGTGCTGGGTGTCCTTGATGCGGTAGCGCTGCCACTTCTGCTGGCGAAAGACGGGCGAATAGCGTGCCAGGTTTCGCACTTCGCTGCCGCGTCGGCTTCGCGCCGCCAGCCGCGGATAGGTCCTTTTGCGGCCGCGCCGCCGCGACCGACCGCTCCGAAGCACCTGGGGCTTTTTCAGCCAGCCGCGGAAGTTCGTCGGCACTTCGCCCACGAATACCTGTCCACGCTGTTCCAGACCGTCCAGAAAGGCCGTGTCGCGGCCGTAGCCTTCGTCAAACGTCCAGGCCTGGACGCGCACACCGTTGGCCAAGGCGCGGTCGATCAACTCCAGGGCGATTTGCGGCTTGGTACGGAACACGACCTCGTCGGGGATGTAACTTTTTTTCGACGCTCCGGATCGTCGGCCCAATCCCGGGGCAGGTAGACCGCGCTGTCGAGCAGACACTGAAAGCCGGGGCTGCTGTAGCTCAGATGCACGCCGACGACGCCGTTGTCGACTTTGCCACAACTGCCCAGCCACTGCCGTGCGGCACCCGCCGTATGGCTGCCGCTCTTGGCCGTTCCCGATTCGTCGAGGCAGCCGATCGCCTCCGCATGAGCATGTTCGCGGGCAACCAACCGCTGGCAGTCATCGCGCACGCCGGTCTCATCCCACTTGATCGATTCCACGAAACGTTGTAGAGTCCGCGGTGCCGTACCCAGCTCCAGGGCCATGGCCTCGATGTTTTTGCGTTGCAGGTTCGAGAGCAGCCCCTGGACATACACGGCCAACAGGGCGAAACCGGGGCGGCTGCGAAAGCGGCCGACGAACAGCCTCAGAAACTTGGCCAACTCCTTGCCGAGACTGGCAATCTGCTTCAGCGTCATCCTGACGATCCTCCGTGGTATTCCTTCCAGGAATTAGCGAACACGGAGGATCGTCTTTTTCTACTCTATGACGCAACCCCAACTTCCTGTGTTAGCTGCACTTACGTATCATCCATGACAGAAAGTGGCGCTGTCCAACTAGGTTTGGCGAGCGAGCAATAGGGGCGGCATACTTTATGTGTAGCCCACAAGCCCGCTCCAATAGGTACGCTGTCCCCGTTTCAGCTTTCCTTCTGTGCTCTCCAAGTGATGGGCGGCCCACCTGCGCGACGCCGGGGATAGCCGCCCGGTTGCGAAATCAGCGGGGAAGGAATTCGCGAATGGCCGCCGCAATCTCTGCGGCGTGGGTCTCCAGCGCGAAATGCCCGGTGTCGAAGAAGCGCAAGACCGCGTCCGGAATGTCGCGCTGAACGCCTCGGCCCCTTGCGGCAGGAAGAACGGGTCGTTCTTGCCCCACACTGCCAGGAGGGGCGGCTTGGAGGTGCGGAAATACTTCTGGAAGGTCGGGTAGAGCGCGACGTTGCTCTTGTAGTCCCCGAACAGGTCGAGCTGCAGTTCGGCCGCCCCGGGTCGGCACATATAGAAGTCATCGAGCGAGTATCCATCCGGCGAGACCGCCGTCGTGTCGGGGACGCCGTGCAGGTATTGCCACACGGTCGTCTCGGGCGCAGGAACTTGCGCAGTGCCTCGCGGTTGGCCTGGGACGCGTTCTGCCAATAAGCCCGGATCGGGTTCCAGCCGTCGCTCAGACCTTCCTCGTAGGCGTTGCCGTTCTGGGAGATGATCGCCGTGATCCGGTCTGGGTGCTTTACGGCCAGCCGGAATCCGGTCGGTGCGCCGTAATCGAAGACGTAGACAGCATAGCGATTGAAGCCGACCACCTCCGTGAAGCGGTCGATCGTCTCCGCGATCCCGTCGAAGGTATGGCCGCCGCTCGGCATGTTGGACCTTCCGAAGCCCGGCAAATCGGGAGCAACGAGGTGAAAGCGGTCGGCCAGGAGCGGGATGAGGTCCCGAAACATATGGCTGGCGCTCGGGAAACCATGAAGCAACAGCAGCTTCGGGGCGCCGGCCGCGCCGGCCTCGCGATAGAAGATATTGAAGCCGTCCACGTCGGCCGTTCGATACTTGATGGCGGTCATGGCGTTTTTTCCTTTGCGAAGAGGGTAACGGTCTTGGAGCGATCAATGCGGGGAGGCCGCGTTCAGCCCACGACGACCGCGGCAATCGCCTCGAGGATAATGTCCACGACGACGGAAGGCGCAGTCACGAGCGGCGCATGATCCACCGGATGCGCGCACACCCGAGCGTTCATCCGCTGGGCCATGAAGCGCTGATTCTCTGGGACGATCATGCGGTCCTGCTCGGCCACGAGGAACCAGGTCGGACGGTCCTTCCACAGCGGCCGATCGACGGCAACGCTGAGGCAGGCCGGCGAGAGCGGCCGCTGAACCGCCGCCAGCACGGCCAGTTCCTCTGCAACAGCATTTTGGGCGAAGGCGGCGGCGAAGGCTGACTCGGGCAGATAGATCAGTCCGTGCTTGTCGGGAGCCAGCTTCGGCGCCTGCGGGTGCGGCTCGGTGCGGTAGAAGACGTCCGCAACGGTTTCGCCCTCGTCCGGAGCGAGGGCGGCGACATACACAAGTCCCTTCACCTTCTCGTCGCGCGTCGCCGCGATGACGGCGCCGGCATAGGCGTGGCCGGTGAGAACCATCGGCCCCGTCACTCGCTCGAGCGTTCGATCGAGCACCGCCACATCATCCCGGAACGATGTCAGCGGCAACGGCGCCGCGACCACCTTGATGCCGTCAGCCACCAGGGACGCGATAACCTTTGCCCAGCTCGATCCGTCAGCCCAGGCGCCGTGAACGAGCACGACGCTCACGCCATTCGAAGGCATCACCGCACTCCTTCCGTTAGATCGACTTCACCTCCCCACCGTCCATCCGTAGCGTCGAACCCGTCATCCAGCGGGCACCCGGCGACACCAGGAACGCCATCAGTTCAGCGATCTCTTCGGGCTTGCCGTAGCGAGCGATACCGGCCTCCTTCGGGAACCTGGCCGTGGCCTCCTCGACAGTCATCTCGTGTCGCGGAGCCCAATGCTCCAGATAGGAGCGGCGGCGCCGGTCATGACCGGGCCCGGCAGCGCGCTGTTGACCTGGACGCCGTCCTCGATCCCCCGGTCGGAGAAGGCCTTGGCCAGCGCGATAATCGCCGCGTTGATCGTGCCGACCGCGGCGTAGGGCGCCTTCGGGAAGACCGCCGAATTGCCGGACATCAGCACCACCGAGCCCTTCGCCTGCTTCAGCGCCGGCCAGGCCGCGACGGTGAGGCGGCGGCGCCCCGTGCAGCTTGAGCCCAGGCCGGCCTCCCACTGCTCGTCCGTCATCTCGAAGAGATCGATCTGCGGGACCGCACCAGCGATATTGAGCAGCGCGTCGATTCGGCCGAAGGCCCGCAAGGTTTGATCGACCAGTGTCTGGGCGGCCGAAGGCTGGGCCAGATCGACATCGAGGATCAACGCTTCCGCGCCGGTGGCCCTCACCGCTTCGGCCGTCCGCTCCAGGTTCGCACGGTTCCGCGCGACCAGGACCAGCGCCGAGAAATCGCGGGCCAGACGGATTGCCGTCGTTTGGCCGATACCCTGGCTGGCCCCGGTGACGATAGCAACGCTTTTCGACATCTGGTGGATCCTTTCCTCTGCCGACCCCGCACCCACTTGGACGCGAAGAGAAGCCTTCAAGTTACACCTGCGGGCAAGCTTTTTCTCAGGATTCATCGCCAAGTACAACCGGCTCCAATAGCGTTCGCAGGGCCTGGCGCGCACGGTGCAAGCGCGTCTTGACGGCTCCAGGGTTGATGCCCAGATATTGTGCCGTTTGTGCGGGGTCAAGTTCCTCAATGTCGCGCAGAACCAGAACCTCGCGGTAACGCTCGGGCAGCCGGTCGATGCAGTCCCGGACCTGGGCCCGAGCCTCGGCTCTGGTGAGCAGGGCCACCGCTTCATCCTCCGAGGCCCGGACGGGGTGCTTGTCAACAAGGAAAAGGGGCAGCAAGGAAAAGACTGCCATGCAGGAATTGGGCCGGCTGATCGAGACGGAGTTTCCACGGGCCGCTGGGCGAACGGTTTTTTAAGGAGTCAAGGGATACCGTAAGTGGGTCAACAAGCCATCCTCTCTCGTTACTGGCGGTCACCGTCTCGCCATACTGGTACATCAGGGGAGTGACCCCACACTGCCGTATCAGGCGTTGGTGACCCGAGAGAGCGCCCGGCTTTTTTCAGGCTTTGCGCCTTGGGGACGATACGCGTTCTCGGCTGGCAAACCCGACTACGGTTAGCTGGGGTCAGGCTCCCCTGACGCCGTCGATTGTACCCTGCCGACGCCCAGCCGGGCCAGCACAAGCGGCCGGATGTCGTCCAGCCGCTCCGCGGGGGCCCGGACCAGACCGCCGCCCGTGGTAGCACGCCGGTGCATGATTCTAGGGTGCTCATAACACCATCGTCCCGCAGCTGGCAATCGC
>CAWHCN010000018.1:0-374047 GCA_963827935.1 uncultured Planctomycetota bacterium
TCAGTACGACTTGGCAATTTGCGGTGAATCGGCCCCGCCTTCCGTCTTCTCGACCCGGTTCGCGAAGCGGCCCGCGATCAAGAGCGTTCGCGGACTACTGCACGCGATTCCCTGACTCGTAATTCGCTCTTCTTCGGCATCCACGGGCGACGTGACCTCATGTTCGACATCACTCCCTACCTCTGGCCCGCCGACCCCTGGCTGCGGATCGAACCGCCCGGGAACATCCGCGCCTGCTACGCCTTCAAGCACACCGTCGGCCTGCTGCTGCAACCGCAGCGCATCCTGGAGATCGGCGTCCGCGCCGGTTACGCGGCCGCCGCCTTCCTGGCCGCCTGCCCGCAGGCCAGCTATCACGGCGTCGATGCCGAGAACCGCCAGCACGGCGGTTTGCCCGGCGCCGTCGGCTGGGCGCGGACCATGCTGGCCCGGCAGTTCCCCGGCCGCGCCATCCGCATCGACGCGCCCCTGGACACGCGGCAGCAGACGCCGGACGGTTCGGGCTATGACCTGGCCCACGTGGACGGCGACCATTCCTTCGCCGGCTGCCTGCACGACCTGGAGCTGGTGGAGCGCCTGGGCGGCCCGTGGATCCTGGTGGACGACATCGACGATCTACCGCCGGTGCAATGTGAGAATCTGGGCCCATCCGCACCGCCATCCGTCTCCTCGACCCGCCTTGCGAGGCGGCGTGCGGCCAACGTCTGCCTGTAACGCCACCTCGTAACACAGGTGCAGGCCGGGGCCTCAGTTTCTGTGCGGCCCCGGCCAGCGATCAAACCCACAAACCACCCGCGAAGGAACACTCCATGAGAGGCGTTACGCGCCGTCGTCGTCTGAGCGGCCATCGGGCGCTCTGGTATGACTCGTATTACTCCTATCGCCTGGCCCAGCGGCGTCAGGGGCTGGTACGCTGTCCCGGCCAAGGCGCCCTGCCCACCATGCTGCGTCTCCACTACGCCGGCACGCTGTGCGCAGGCCAAAAGCCGCCGCGCACCGCCAGCCTGGCGCTGGTCGGCTCGGCCGTGGGTGAGGAAGGCGGTCCCGGCCATTCGCCGCAGGCCCTCGACGCCGACCACCAGGCCCCCCGTACCGATTCGCGGCGGTTCGACTGGATCGATCAGCGTGAGCAGAGCTACGCCACCGAGTGGGACCTGGCCGGCCCCGGGAACCGGCCGCGCCGCCGGCGCGTGGCGGTGGTGTGTGGCTTTCGACCGGGCGGTATTGGGGCAGCCGTGGTCCGCCGCCTGGTGCTGGCCGGATACATCGTGATCTGCTGCGATCGGAACACGGCCGCGGCCCACACAGCCGTCGAAGCCTTCCGCCGCGAGGGCGGCGAGGTCTGGTTCATCGAGGCCGATGTCTCTACCGAGGCGGGCGCCCAGGCCGTCATGGACGAGGTGGCTCGCCGCGCTGACCGCCTGGATGCCCTGGTCTGCAACGCCGGCTCGGCCGGCGACGGTAAGGACGACGGCCTGCTGACGCTCACGCCGGAGCACCTGCATCGCCTCATCGACGACAACCTGCTGTCGGCCCTCCTGCCCTGCGCAGCCGCGCTGAGGCGATTCTTCCTCCCCCAGCGATTCGGCTCGGTGGTGTTGCTCGGGTCGAACAACGGGCAGCGCGGCCTGGGTGTCATCGGCCAACCGGGCTATGGCATGGCCAAGGCCGCCCTGAGCGCGTTGCTCGCCAACCTGGTGGCCGCGTTCGGCGGCGCCGTGCGCTTCAACATGGTCCGTGCCGGGGTGGTGATGACCGACAGCCCGAACTGGAGAAAGCGCCTGGGCGTCGATCCGGTCTGGGCCCGCTATGAGGGGTGCTACACGCCATCCGGCCGCCTGGGCACCCCCGACGACGTGGCCCGCGTGGTGGCCTTCCTGGCCGGCAGCGACAGTGCCTGGGTCAACGGGGCGGAGGTGGCGGTGGACGGCGGCGTGGCGGCGGCCGGCATCCAGTTCCCCGGCTGGGACCCGGCCAACTTCCGCGAATCCTACGTCGGTGCCGTCAAGGACTGGTTGGCGAATCAACCGGCACTCAATGGCAAGGCGGCTTGAAGCAGCACAAGCCCGGAGCGCGAGCGACGGGGTCCCGTCGCGCACCGGGCTTGTGCCCATCTTTCTTCGCGGAGTAACATGGCAGGACAGCGTGATCCGAGGCCTGCGAGGGTCCCGTCCCATGTCCGAGCCGTGGAACCTGCCCGAACGCGAAGCCACCCCAGAAAAGCATGTCGTCTCGCGGCGGCGCTGGCTCAAGGTTGCCGGCCTGGGCGGCCTGGGGCTGGCGGCCGGCGCGGCGGCCTGGTGGCGCTGCGCGCCGGATCGGATCGGGAGGTCCTCGGCAGCATCCCGGGCGACGCGCCGGGCCAGGAGTTGTACCCCGCCCGGCGCAATGAGCGGTTCGCGAAGGTCGATCGCCCGGTCACCGACGAACCCCAGGCGGCCCGTTACACCAACTTCTACGAGTTCAGTTCTTTCAAGGATGTCTGGCGACACGTCGAGCCGTTCCAGCCGGTGCCGTGGCAGGTTGAGGTGACCGGGCTGGCCGCCAAGCCGCGCATCTACGACATCGACGACCTGGTTCGGGCGTTTCCCCTGGAAGAGCGCGTCTATCGCCACCGCTGCGTCGAGCGGTGGGCGATGGTTGTCCCCTGGACCGGCTTCCCCCTGGCCGCCCTGGTCAAGCGGGCCGAGCCGCTGCCGGCGGCCCGCTTTGTCCGCTTTGTCTCGTTCGACAACCCGACCCAGGCCAGCCAGCAGCACAATCGCTCCATGCCCTGGCCCTATAACGAGGGGCTGACACTGGCTGAGACGACCAACGAGCTGGCCTTCATCGTGACCGGAATGTATGGCCATCCGCTCTTGAAGCAGCACGGGGCGCCGGTGCGGCTGGTGGTGCCCTGGAAGTACGGCTTCAAGAGCGCCAAGTCGATCGTGCGGATCGAGCTGACCGACCGCCAGCCGGCCACGTTCTGGAATACTCTGGGTCCCAACGAGTACGATTTCGAGGCCAACGTCAATCCCAACGTGCGGCATCCCCGCTGGGCACAAACCACCGAGTGGATGCTGGGGACGAAAGAGGAGCGACCGACGCAGTTGTATAACGGCTACGGCGAATGGGTGGGACATCTCTACGGTTAGGTTAGCCGCGACCCGGAGGGGAGCGCTTGGGGAATAGCGCTCCGCTCCGCGTCGCGGTTAACCGGTGGCTACTTCCCGATGCAATAGAGGTGCTCTTTGCCGCGGATGTACAACTTTCCGTCGGCAACGGCGGGCGACGCGAGCACCGGCTCGCCCAGTGGATTGCGCGCCAGCAACTTGTAGCGCGGCTCGGCGGCAAAAACGAACACATCGCCCCCTTCACCGACTGCATACACCTTGCCGTCGATCAGCACCGGCGAAGCCGTCACGTTCACACTCGCCCGGAGCCGTTCGGTCCAGATGACCTGCCCCGTCTTCGCCACCGTGCAGCCGGCGTAGCCTTGGTCGTTCACCCAGTACAGGTGCTCGCCGCAACTGAGGAAACAGGGGACATAGGGCATCAGCTTGGGCTTATTCACCTCCCAGGCGAGGGAGGGCGCCGTGCCGGTGGCCTTGTTGCCCGGGACAATGGCCGCACTCTTGCGCGAGCCATCTCCGTCGCCGGTGTTGACCGCGATGAGGCCGTCCGGCGTTGCCACCGGCCCCGCCACCATCCGCAACGGCCGGCCGTCGAAAGCGAGCTGATACTGCCAGTTCTGCGCTCCCGTATCGGGGCTGTAGCTGGTGATGGCCATCGTACTAGCGACGATCAGCTCCGTCGGCTGGCCTTTTCGCTCGAGCACGAAGGGAGTCGAATAACAAGCGCGCTTCTGGAAGTGCTCGCGCTTGGCCTCCCATACCTTGGTGCCGCTCTTGGCGTCCAGGGCTAGCGCGAAGGCCCCTTCTCCCTGATCGTTCAGGAAAAAGACCTTGCCGTCGTACACCATCGGCGACGAGCCGGCGCCGTGGTCGCTGCTGAACTTGCCGATCTTGTAGGTCCAAAGCGGTTTGCCGTTGAAGTCGAAGGCGTGCAGGGAAACCGCCGTGCCGTCCCAGAAATAGGCGTAGACACGTTCGCCATCGGTGGCCGGGGTGGATGAGGCTAGCGAGTTCTTCTCGTTCCGGCCGGCCTGCTTGCCGGCCAGCGTCTGCCGCCAGGTCTCCTTGCCGTCGGCGGTGTTCAGGCAGAGCAGGTAGCGCTCCTTGCCGTCGGTGCTGGCCGACTGCACGAACAGGTGATCGCCCCAGATTACGGGCGACGAGTTCCCGGTCCCCGGGAGGACCACTTTCCAGCGAATGTCCTTCGCCCCCCAGGCGACGGGAATGTCCTTCTCCTCGGCGATGCCGGTGCCATTGGGTCCGCGGAAACGCGGCCAGTTGGCGGCCTCGGCGGCCAGGACCAGTGCGAAAATGCCGCCCAGTGTCAGCAGCAGGCGCGGCGCAAATCGGCAATGAGGCATGACGCAAATCCTTGGGTTAACTCCACGCGTCAGAAGCCCGAAGCGTCAGCGAGGGTTTCGGGTCAGCCCCTCGCTGACGCTTCGGGCTCCGACGCGTTGCGCTGGCTGCGCAGTTGTCAATAGATGCTCTCCGCCAGGTGTTCCGCCTCGGTCACCATGTCGCCCAGCAGGCGCAGGCCCAACTCCCAGAAGCCCGGGTCATTGACATCGACTCCCATCCGGGCCAGCAGCTTGTGCGGCGCGTCCGAGCCTCCGGACGAAAGCAGCTCCAGGTACGCGCGGTACGAACACCGGCCCCTCCTGCTTGTACTTCTGCACCAGGGCCAGGACCAGCAGTTCCCCGAAAGCATAAGCATAGCAGTAGAAGGGGACATGGATGAAGTGGCCGATATACGACCACCACCAGCCGTACCCTTCCGTCAGCGTCACCACGTCGCCGTGCATCGGCCGGTTGGCCTGCATCCAGAGTGCGTTGATCTGTTCGGTCGTCAGTTCTCCCTGGTCGTGGCGGGCGGCGTGTAGCTTCTGCTCGAAACGGGTCAGCACGACCTGGCGGAAAACCGTGGCGAAACCATCCTCGATCTTGCTGCACAGCATCGCCAACCGGGTGCGCGGCTCCGGGTGGACTTCGAGCAGCCGGTGGAAGGTGAGCATCTCGCCGAAGACGCTGGCCATCTCGGCGGTGGTCAGCGGCGTATCGCATTGCAGATAGCCGACCGGCCGCGACAGGTACTGGTGCAGGCCGTGGCCCAGCTCGTGCGCCAGGGTCATCACGTCGCGGAGCTTGTCGGTGAAATTCATCAGGATGTAGGGATGGACGCTGGGGACAGCACTGCTGCTGAAAGCGCCGCCGCGCTTGCCGGGCGCAGGGCGGCATCGATCCAGTGCCTGTCGAAGAACTCGCGGATGATGGTACCGGCCCGCGGGCTGAAGGCCTCATAGCTCTCGCTGACCAGCCGCCGTGCCGTCGGCCAGTCGCACGGCGGCATATCGGGGAAGAGCGGCGCATAGCGGTCGTAGTCATAGAGCGGCTCCAGGCCGAGCAGACGCCCCTTGAGCCGATAGTACCGGTGTACCGTGGCATGATGGCGCTCGGCCGCCGTCATGAGGGCATCGACCACTCCCTGGCTGATTTCGTTGGCCAGGTTCCGTGAGGCCATCGGCCCGTCGAACTTGCGGATTTCCGTATCGCGGCGATGGTCGAGGACGAGGTTGTTGCAGACAAACGTCAGCAGACGGGCATTCTCCTGGAGCCCCCGGCTGAGGCCGCCAGCGGCCGCCTGCCGTACACCTCGGTCGGCATCATACAGTTTGGCCAGGATTTGCTGCATGCTGAGGGTTTCGACCTTGCCGCCGTGCTCGAACGGGAACTTCAAGCCGGAGGTCGTCTCGTCGAAGAGGCGGACCCAGGCGGACCGGCCGGTGATGGCCTTGTCGTCGAACAGTTTCTCTTCCGGCTCACTGAGGCGGTGCGGCCGCCAGGCGCGCTGCTGTTCGAGGTAATGGCGGTACTTCGCCAGCTTCGGCGAGGTGATGAGCCGCCCGGCCGCCTCGTCGGGCACTTTCACCCACTCCAGGTCGAAAAAGATGATGTGCTTGTTGATGGCCGTGCGCTCTTCGCGGGTGCGGCTGAGGAGGGCACCGTGCTTCGGGTCGTCGGTCTTGGCGGCGTGCAGGAGGCCGGCATAGACGCTCGGGCGATCCATCTGCTCCGCGAGGCTCTCCAGCTCGCGCAGGGCAGCCAGGAGCAGGTCGGGCGCCGGTCCAGTTTCCGTGGCGATCTTGCCGCGATAGGTCGCCTCAAAGGCCTGGGCACGGGTCAGGGCCGTTTCCAGGTCCTGGGTGAGGCGCGGGTCGTCGGGACCGGCGTAGAGGTCGGCGAGGTCCCAGGCGACGGCATCGGCAGTGCTGGTGGGTGGTGGCATGGAAGGGGTTCCGTGTGGTGCGTCGTCGGGGCAGTACATTGCCCGGCAGGGCCGGTTATATTGAGATACCACAGCGGAGGAGAGACGTGCGGTAGCTTGTGTCCCGAACCCCGTCTGGATACGATTTGTCAGTTCAACAGCTCGGCCGCCATTCGGAGGAGACCGTGGCCATCCCCCCGCAAGCAATTATGGCGGAAATCGATGACATCCTGGACCAGCGGCCGTTTATGGGCGAGGAAGCTGCGCATGAACGTGGGCAGCATTCGGGCAGCAGGGTTCGATTGCCGATGGGCGGTGTACATGAAAACACTCCTCGTCGCCGCCATTGAGCGCTACTCGCCTCCCCGCAGCCGGTATTTGGAACAAATGCGAGAGGAGCTTGGGAGGGCGCCGGACTGCGATGCTGATGAAACACGCATTCAGGAGTGCCTCATCGTGGCCCTTGAAGGGATCTTACATGCCTTGCGAGCAGACTATGCGCAGGGAACGATGCGCACCTACCAGGAACACATCCACGCCAATTTATTCGCGGACTTCTTGGCAATGGCTGACCAGCTGCTCGAAGAGAGCGACTACTTCAAAGCCCCCGCCGCGACCCTGGCGGGAGGAGTCCTTGAAGAGCACCTCCGCAAGTTGTGCGACAAGTATAGCATCGCCACGGCGAGGCCTGACGGTAGGCCGAAGAGCGCGGAGGCGATGAACAACGACCTAAGGGCGCAAGGTGCTTATAATGAGCTTGTGCGGAAGGCGGTTGCGCTTTGGTATGGTATCCGCGAAGCGCGGCCCACGCTCGCCACGATGAATACGGGCCCGAGCAAGTACGGGGCATGATTGAAGGCCTGAGGGACTTCATCAACCGCTGTCTGGCTTAGGGCATCATGGAGGGGCCATCCCGATTCGCACTGCCGGAGGTCTCGATGTCCGCCGTCCCCAAGCCGCGCCGAATCGCCCCGCTGCCCGCGCCCGCTTACCGGTTCGACGGAAGCGATGGCTTCGTTCTGCACATCCCGGCGAGTGCCGTCACGTTCAACGGCTTCCGCGAATGGGTCAAGTCCGGCGAATTCCCAGAGAAACTGCCGGTCACCTATCTCAGTGGCGACATCTTCCTCGACATGAGCAAGGAGGAACTGGAAACTCACCACCAGGTAAAGCTTTGCGTGATTAGCGCTCTCGCCAATCTCGACCGCGAAGAAGAGGCCGGCACCATCTACAGCTCTGGAGTTCTCATCTCAGCTGAGGTGGCCCAGATGGTAAACAATCCGGACGGCGTCTATGTGTCGCAGGAAGGGCTGCGCTGCCGGTCGCGTGCGCCTGGTACCCGTCGAAGGGCAGGAGGGACGCTACGATGAGATCGCAGGCGCACCCGATTGGGTCATGGAGGTGGTGAGTGACTACTCGGTGGACAAGGACCGGACCCTGCTGCGCAAAGCTTATCACACAGCCGGAATCCGCGAGTATTGGCTCATTGATGCGCGCGGCAGGCAGGTCGATTTCCGCATCCTTCTCTGGCACAAGAAGGGCTACATCCCCGCTCCAGGGAATGGCGCGTGGCAGCACTCGCATGTCTTCGAGCGCATCTTCCGCCTGACCCGTAAGAAGCACCGAGACGGCGACTGGCTCTACCGCCTCGAATCGCAGCCCCTCACTTCACGCTGATAAACTCCACCGCATACTCAATCCCCGCCGCCTTCTTCCCCTTCCCCTGCGTCAGCCCCTCGATCTCCACGACATAGCGCTTCCCCGCCTCAACGGCGATCCGCTCCGGCCGGAAAATGATGCAATTCGGGATGCCAAATCCGTTGGTATCGACGCTGCTGTGATTCAACTTCAGCGGGTCGCCGGTCCTGTTTCCCTTTTTGTCGGCGGCGTAAATCTTGGCGGTCACATCCGCACCGGGCGGATTGTACTTCTTTGGGTTGAGTGAGACGTTCCAGGCGTTGCCGCGGCGAAAATATTCCACCGGTGTCAGTCCCTGTGGCGGCCAGCTGACGAAATCGTAATCGGGCACGTCCTTGCGGGTGCGGTCGAAGATGTACATGGCAGTGAATTCGTTGAAGCGGCCGAAGCCGGTCTTTGCCATCGTCGGGTTAATGCACCACCGCCGGTGGCCCAGGCGCTCGATGTTGCCCGGGTCCGAATCGTCCATCCAGACATCGACGGTTTTGGCCAGGTTGCGCAGCCCCATGCCGAGGTTGGAGCGGCTGGTGCCCTTGTAGGCCAATTTGTAATCGTCCTCAGGCAGGCCCGGATTGGCCGGGGTGTGATCGAGCCGGCCGATCTTGGCCAGGAGGCGGACGGCGGCATCGCAGGCGGCGTTGGCGTCATCGTCCAGGGTGATGTCGTCGTAAGGGACGCCGGCCAGGTAGCGATAGGTCTTCAGTCGCCGCAGTGCTTCCTCGCGCTCCGCTGTGACCGCCTCCGGCTTCTTCGCCGGAGGGGTGGTGATTTCCTTTAGCTTCTTCCGGATTTCGTCCGGGGTTCGCGCCTTGAGAGGATCGTCGGCAGCGCGCAACAGGGCCGGGAGAAGGCAAAAGGTGGCGACACAGAGTAGGTGCGTACGCATCAGCGCAGCTCCAAGCGCCGCCCGGAGGGCGGCGGCTAAACGATCAATCACTTCCACATTTGTTCCTCGGCGAACGGATGGATCGGGCCGGTCCCCTTGGGCTTCGGGCGCGATTTCAGGATCGCCTCGGCCAGGAACAGGTCCGCCTTGGTGGTGATCTTCAGATTGGCGGGCGCCCCTTCGACCACGGCGACAGGATGGCCGGCGGCCTCGATCAGCTGGGCGTCGTCGGTGATGGCCTGCTTGAGCTGCGCGGCCGGCATAAGCCGCCTCCAGCCAATCGCGGCGAAACACCTGCGGCGTCTGCGCCAGCCAGAGGCCCTGGCGCGGCAGCGTTCCGAGCACCTTTCCCTTGTCATCGACGCGCTTCACCGTGTCCTGGACCGGCACGGCCAGCAGGGCCGCGCCCACTTCGGCGGCCTTCGCAAACACCGCGGTGATGAGTTCCTCGGTCAGGCAGGGGCGAACCGCATCGTGAATGGCGACAAAGTCCACGTCCGCTGCCAGCTTCTGCAGGGCATTGGCCACTGATTCGAAACGCTCGCGGCCGCCATGCACGATTTGCACGTTCATGAAGGCCATGTTGGCGGCATAACGGCGGCGAACCATCTCCTCTTCGTCCCGGTCGATGACGATCAGCGTCTGGGCCACGTCGTCGCGATTAATGAAGAACTCGGCGGTGCGCAGCCAGATGGCGCGGCCGTCGAGGTTGACGAACGGTTTTTTTTCCTTGTCCTTGAAGCGCGAGGAGCGGCCGGCGGCAGGGAGAATGACAGCGAAGCGGGGCATGGCACACCTCGATTCGGCGACGGGAGCGGGCCTGGGCTGTCGAGGGGTTATGATACCGCGCCGCCGGCCGCCTCCGCCAGTTTTCGCCGTGCCGCTTGCAGGGTCCCCAGCCAGCGGTCGAGGTCGGCCGATGCCTCGGCCAGAATGGTGTCGGCCTTGGTGGCCGATCGGGCGGCGCGGCCGGCGCAGGCGTCCAGGGCGGCCAGGCGATCGTCGAGGCGCGCCAGCGCTTCCTGCCAGGCGGCATCGCGACCGGTCGGCGCGGCATCGGCCGGAGTCGGCTCGGCGCTGTGCCGCAGTCTCTGGGCCAGCGCTTCCTCGATCGTCTCCAGCACCGGCTGCCACGAGGGCGGCAGCACCGGCGACGCGGTGGTCGCGGGCATGGCGAGGCTCCTCGAACCTGGGGAGGCGCGGAGCATAGCAACTCGCCACGCCCTGTCTGCGCCGATCCGCGCCGACAACTTGGTCTTGTGCAGCCTGGGAGGAGTCGATATGAGCCCCGCCTTCCAAACAGGCCGTACAGATCGTTCCAGGCCCATAGCGACGGAGGTGGCCGTGATCGTCGCGTGTTCAACGCTTTGTTTTGGGAAGTATCCGTTCGAGCGCGCTCTGCAGACCATCGTGGAGCTGGGTTTCACCAAGGTGGACGTGGCCCTGCACGAAGTGGGGCCGCACCTGAAGCCGTCCGAGGTGGCGGCCGACGTCCCCGCGGTGGCCACGCGCCTGCGGCACGGCACTGGCCTGACGCCATGTGCCTTCTCCGTCGCCTGCGATACCGCCGATGCCCGGGCGCACGCGGCGAACCTGGCCGCCATCTGTCGGCTGGCTCGGCTCACCAGCGTGCCGGTGGTCACCATCGCCGCCGCCGCTGCTGACACAGGACTCGACCTGGAAGTCCGCCGCCTCAAGGAACTCTGTACCCTGGCAGCCCGGGATGGCGTCATCCTCTGCGTCAGCACCCTGACGGGCACCCTGACGCAGACGCCGGACGGGGCGGTGGAGCTATGCAAGCGGGTGCCGGGGCTGGGGTTGACGCTCGACCCCAGCCATTACATCGCCGGCCCCAATGCGGGGGCGAACTGGGATCAGGTCTACCCCTACGTCCGCCACGTCCAGCTGCGCGACACCGGCAGCGGTGCCAACCATTTCCAGGTGCGCATCGGCCAGGGAGAAATTGAATACGGCAAGATCGTGTCGATGCTGACCAGGCATCGGTACGACCGGGTGCTGACCGTGGACATCCGCGACATCCCCGATGCACCCTTCGTCATGGAGCCGGAGGTGCGGAAGTTGAAGTATTTGCTGGAGAGTTTGGTGTGAGGCGGGGGCGGCGGCTGACGCCAGTCATGGCCCCGAGTACGCCCTGCTTCACCGCTGTTGCAGCACCTGGCCCTTTAGCTCGTCGGCCAGGCGGGTCAAATCCTCCAGCGACTGGCGGGCGAGTTGCACCGTCGGCGTTTCTGGCGCATGAGCAACCGCTCGCAGAGGTGGATGACACCTATCGTTCCTAGCTTCTCGCCTTCCTTGCGACCTTCGGTGAGGCCTTCCTTGCGACCTTCGGTGAGGCCTTCCTTGCGACCTTCGGTGAGGCCTTCCTTGCGACCTTCGGTGAGGCCTTCCTTGCGACCTTCGGTAAGGCCTTCCTTGCGACCTTCGGTGAGGCCTTCCTTGCGGGCTTCCTTGCGGGCTTCAGCGACAGCTTCCTCGGCTTCCTCGCGTACGTCCCTAATGAACGAGTTATGATCCATCTGGGCCTTGCACGCGCCTCGTAGCGCTGGCGCTCCAGGTCGCTTTGCGTCAACATCCTTAGTTCCTCCACGGCACGCGCGATCAGCGGCTGCTGCCGGAGCAAGGCCGGCAAAGCTTCTGTATCCATCATGGCGGCATGGCGCAAGAAGTAAAGCCAGATATCCAGACCGTTCGTTAGCTGGGCCTCCGACTTGGTGAACTTCGGCAGTTCCAGGATGTGGAACTCCATGTCCTCGGTCAGTGGGAAATGATGAGTTTCCTCCAGCAACCGGAAGCGCAAATGATAGTCCGGCACCTGTGGGAACAGCACGTGGCCCAGGAAGCTGATCGAAATCGTCGGCCTGAGTGTCCGATAGTCCTCTGCCTCGTGAAGCTGCTGCTGATGCAGCCGAGCGCAATAGTACACAACGCGCTTCAGGTACGAGCGATAGGCCAGCATCTGCATCTCAATGTTGAATTGTCGGCCGGACTGGTCGCGCGCCTTGATGTCCAGGATCGACAGCTTGTCGTCGAGCGCTTCCTTGGGATTGAACGGATTCAGGAGTTCGATGTCCTCAATGTGGTGGCCGGCGGGCAGATTGAGGATCTTCTCGAGCACATCGATCAGGATGGGCCGCGTCGCCTCTCGGCCCAGCAGATGCTTGAACGCGTAGTCCACCTTGGGATCGATGCCGAGGATCATGGGTCGCTCTCTACGCTCCACGGAACATGGGACTTACACAGTTACCGATACGCCGCCACCCCGCCCGCGAAGGGTGCCCAGGCCAGGCCGAACGAGGTCACCTGCACGTCCACCTTGCGCGGGGTCAGCAGCAGTTCGGTGTGGTCGTCGCCAAGCTGCCGACATTTTTCGTACAGGGCTGCGACCCGGCCCTTCCAGTCGGCCTCCAGTTCCAGTTGCTTTTTCGAGGGCGCGGATCCCGCCACCGCCTTGACGGCCGACGCCCCCAGCTTGAACGGAGTCAGGACCCAGTCGAGGATGCCGGCGCTGGTGCCCGCCCCCGTCTTCTGCTCAGCGGATAGGGCGGGCATGGGCAGGTTGATGGCATTGAACCGGGGCAGGTACTTCAGGCGCTCGGCCTCGTAGGCCTTGCCGGCCTCGCGGAAGGCGGCCTCACGGCAGCGCTGCCCAAAGGCGAGCAGGTCCTCGCCCGGGGCGCTCACCAGACCCAGTTTCCGGTTCTCGAAAAGGCGCAGGCGGGCGTTGCCGTAGAGGTACTCGCCAAACGCCTTCTCCAGCGCCTTGAGCTTCTTCGCGGTGGCGACTGATTCCGGCACCGGTCCCCAGCCGGCGACCGCTTCCGGCCCATTAAGAGGCTGGGCATCCACCGTCTCGGCCGCCATCCAGTTCAGCGTCTGGCCTGTGGCGGGTGGCTCGGCAAGCAGGCGATGCGTTTTGCGGTGCTCCAGCCCCTTGCGGCGATCGACGAAGGCCACCTCGGCGAACGCCAGCAGGCGCGGCTGATAGATCACAGTTTCTCCGGGGCCGGCGGGCCGCTTGATCGGCAGGTAGAATTGCCGCACATCGCCGGGCAGATCGGGTTTCGCCTGGGGGACAGCCGGCACCGTTGTCGCCTGTTGCTGCAAGCGCTGGCGGAACTCCTGGTCGCCGGTGCGAGTGGCAGGGACGGCCACCGGCCTGGCCGCCAGCGCCACGGCCACGGGCTTGGCCGCGGGGGTCGCTGCCGCCACCGTCTCCTTCAGCGGTTTCATCAGTGTGGCGATCTGCTCGCGATCCATCGGCCCGCGCAGAAATGACAGCGCCCAGCGGCTCTGAAAGACGACCGGCCGCGGTTGATGGACGTTGTGGAGCAGAAAGACACGGTTCTTTAGGGCCGATATCACCCCCTCCAGATAGTTCTGGTCGCTGAGCGTGCCGCGCTCGGCAGCGACGCCGACAAGCCCCTCGACCAGGCGGGCCTTGTCGCGCTCGGTCTGGAGCTTGCCGACGAACCAGGTCCCGGCATTGGAGAGGGCCTTGTAGTCGAGATCGACCGGGTTCTGCGTGGCCAGCAGCACGCCGACGCCGAACGCCCGCGCCTGTTTGAGCAGGGTCATCAACGGGACCTTGCTCGGAGGATTGGCGGGATGGGGCGGCAGGTAGCCAAAGACCTCGTCGAAGTAGACCAGAGCCCGGAGACCCGTGGTCCCCGGCTGGCGGCGCGTCCAGTTCAGTACCTCTACCAGCAACAACGTCACGAAAAACATCCGCTGGGTATCATCCAGGTGCGCGATCGAGAAGATGAGCTGGCGCGGCTCGGCGCCGCCGCCCAGCAGCTTGGCCAGGTCCAGCGGCTCGCCGGTGATCCAGGTTGAAAAACTGGGGGCGGCCAGGATGTTGTTCAGGGCCACCGCCAGCTTGAGCCGCTCCTTTTCCGGGTAGAACGTCTCCACGTCGAAGGCGCCAATCTGGTCCATCGGCGGGACCTGCACCTGCTGGATCAGTCCGCGCAGGTCGAGATCCTGGCCGCGAGTCCAGGCATGCAGCAGGAGCTGGGCGATCAGGATGTGCTCGCGCGACTGGACCGGGTCGGCTTCGAGGCCGGTGAGTCCCAGGACGGCGCTGGCGGTGGCGTCGATGCGCTGGTTGAGGGCTTCGCGTGGCAACTCCCCCTTCGGGGCGGCGAAGCTGCCGAGGATCGACAGCGGCAGGCCCGCCTCGCTCCCGGGCGTGTAGACGCGCCATTCCGAGGAGCTTTGACACAGCCCCACGCGCTCCGGCTTCTGGTACGAGTCCGCCAAGCCCTGCTTCCAGCGCTGGGCCAACTCTGCGGCGTACTCCGGCGGGCTCATCTTCTTCTGCCGGGCGTCTTCGGGGTTGATCCACGGCTCGAAGTCCTTGGCATCGAGGTTCGGGAATTGCAACAGCAGGTTCGCCAGGTCCCCCTTGGGATCGATGATGATGCTGGGGATGCCGTCGATGGCGGCCTCTTCAAGGATGGCGATGCAGAGGCCCGTCTTGCCGCTGCCGGTCATGCCGACGACGACTCCGTGTGTAGTCAGGTCCCCCGCGTCGTACATGACGTGCTTGTCGGTAAGGACCTGGCCGGCGGCGATGTCGTACTCGCGGCCGAGGTAGAAGCAGGCGGGCTGCTCGATGTCGAACGGTGCCGGCGGCGGGGGGACTGTCTCGGACTCGGTCACGGGCCGCTCCTCCGAAAATGGTTGCATCGTGCGCGGTATTATCCGGGGTGAACGGACGTTTGCAAAGGGAATGCGCCGCTCGGAACGTTCGGAACGAATATGGCCCCGGACACAGCGCCGAGCAGGTCAGCCGATGGTGCCACCACACCTTTGGACACCCCGTGGCACCGTCGTGGCACCGTCGTGGCACCCTTGGCACCGTCGTGGCACCGTGATGGCACCGTCGTGGCACCGTGATGGCACCGTCGTGGCACCGTGATGGCACCGTCGTGGCACCCAACGCCAGTAACAATTCCGTCAGGCTGCTGTGCGTTCCAGTCGTGAAATCAGGGCTTTTTGCGCGGCCGTCAGCTTGAGCAATCGCGGCGGCTTCGGCGCCTTGTGCGGCTTGCGCCGCGACCACTCGCGCACCGCCTTCGAGCTGCTCCGCTCACGACGTTCGCGCACGGCCTGACCTAAACGCTCCGCGTATTTCCCCGCTCGCCGCTGCAACAGACCGGACAACTCCTGCCGGATCGCCAACAGCACCTTGCGCGGACTGCACACCGGCTGGACGGCCCCCGCAGCACCCCGCGGCGTCACCGCCAGCACGCCTTGCGCCAACATCAGTTGCAACGCCAGCAGCGACCCCTCGGCCTCCCGATGCACCAGACGCACCGTCCGGCTGGTCAACTTCATCTTGCCCAACGTGCGCTTGTACGCCCGGAATTGCCCCTCGCTTTCCCAACGCCAACGATAAAACTGCGCCGCGTTGGCCAGCGACAAACGCTGGCGGTCCAGCACGTTGGTCAACAGCCACACGTCCTGCTTGCCCTTCTTGGACCGCACCCGCAGCAAACGCAGACGTAAAGGCGCTGCCTGGCCCTGACGCTTTGGAGGGAAGAAATAAACCAAGCCGTCGTCGGTGTGCGACCAGGAGTCTGGGTCGTCCACCTGCAACGTCACGTTGGCGCACATCCGCAACAGAAACGGCACACGCTGCTGCACCAGGTGTTGGATCAACGCGAAGCCGCAGAAGCCGGCGTCGGCGACCAGCAAGGCGGCGGCGGGCAACAGCGGCAGCAGCTGGAGCAGGTGCAACCGTTCGCTGGCCGTGCTCAGGCCGAGCCGCCACGCCCACGGCACACCCAGACGCAGATGCACCAGGGCCGTGACGTACAGCGACGGCGTCGTCGCCGCCGCCCCCGCCTTGTTGGCTGTCCCCAGGCGTTGCTCCAACTCCGCCGTCCGAGGGCATTCCAGGCGTGAGCCGTCGCAACCGATGGGGATGAAGCCCTGCGTCAACCAGTAGTCGGCCAGACGCGTCGCCAGAACCTGGCGGATGCCGGCCGCCACCGTCCGCAGCACGCGGCTGGGCAGCCGGGCCAGGGCCTTCTGAAAGCCGGCCACGGTCCTCCCCGGCCGGCGACGCCTGGGGAGCAGAGCCACGCAGCAGGCCCTGGCCGTCTCGAAGCGTTCGGCCTGCGAGTCGCCACAGGTCCAGGTCATCAACAGGAGTACGAGCAGCAGGGGCTGGGTACTCCAGCGCGAGGAGCGCTTCTGGCCCTGGCGTTGCTGGTGGGCTTGCTTGTAGAGAGCGGGTGTGAGAAACTCGCGGAGGCAGTGAACGAAGGAGCGGGCCTGCGGTCGCAAGCGTCGCGCTGTCGAGTTGCCGTACATGAGCCGTTCCTCCCCTTGGACGTTTGGCAACATCCAATGTGGCGGGGAACGGCTCATTCGAGCTGCGCCAGTTTGGCGCGACCACAGAACAGCTGATGCAGGAATTCGGCGAAAGCCATAATACTTCAACAACTTACAGCAAAAACAGACCTGGTTCCGTTACTGGCGTTGCGTGGCACCGTCGTGACACCATGTCTCCCGGACCCCGGCGAACGCGGCCCGCGCACAGCCGGCGCTGTCACGGATGCCAGCTGTGGGACGCCCCGCGGGCCGCGCAGGGCCCCTTCCCCCCCTCCCACTTTTCCATAAAGGCGTTGCAACCCGCAAAACTGATATTTCCGGCACTCGCCTGCCGATACCAGCTACGGCATCGGCCACGCTGCCTGGGAACCCGCCCCGGTCAGCCTGCCTCGCCCGACCTGCCTCTCCTACCCCGGCGGACCCAGTCCGGAGACATTCGTGGCAAAACTGCTCAGCGCCCTGCTTGGGGTCGCAATCCTGGTAGGCCCGGTCGTCGCCGCCGAGCCGGCCGACATGCTGAACCCGCCAGCCACACCGGCACCCTCGCCGATGGACGGTCCCCTCGTCGATGTTGGCGCGGATGGCGGGGCGGCCCCGCGCCTGATCATCGGCGTGGAATATGTCCTCTGGTGGCTGCGTGAAGGCCGGTTGCCGGCGACCCTGACCACCAGCTCACCGGCCTCGCGCGGCCTGCTCGGCCAGCCGGGCACGCAAATCCTCTACGGCGACGATCGCCTGGAGACCCGGCACGGCGACCGCTTCAACGGCATCCGCCCGAGCGTGGAGTACTGGTTCGACGACAGCCTCGGCATCGAGGGGCGCGCCTTCTTCCTCGAGCGCGACTCGACCCATTTCAAGGATGTGTCCGACGGCAGCACGCTCCTGGCCCGGCCGTATTTCCTTCCCAACGGCACACCCGCCAGCTACATCGTGGCCGGCCCAACGCCGGACGGGCCGCGTAACGGCGGCTTCGTCGGCTACTCACGCATCGAGCTGTTCGGCGAGGAGGCCAACCTGGTCGCCCCGCTGCTCGACGCGGACGGCGTTCGCCTCGACGCCCTCGGTGGAGCCCGCTTCTTGCAGATGCGCGATCGGACCGACCTGACCGCCACCGGCTGGGCCCTGCCGCAGCAGACCACGCTCTTCGGCCTGGAGGATCACTACCGGGCCGACAACGCTTACTATGGCGGTCAGGTCGGCCTGCGCGGGGAGCTGTCGCGCGGCGGCTGGTTCGTCAACATGCGCAGCCTGGTCGGTCTCGGCGCCAACCTGGAAGAGGTGCAAACCATCGGCTACACGCTCTATCAGACGCCGACCGAGCGCCTGGTCGCCAACAACGGACTGACCGTGCAGCCCGGCAACGCGGGGACCTTTGACCGCACGGCGGTCAACCTGGTGAGTGAGGTCGGTTTCAACGTCGGCTACCGCTTCACCTCGCACATCCAGGCATTCGCGGGTTACACCTTCCTCTTGTGGGCCAGCCCGGTCCGCTCCGGCGACCAGGTGGAGCTGGTCGTCAACACCAACCCGGCCGCGCCCCCTTCGGTCCCCTTCAAGTCCGACCTGTTCTGGGCACAGGGCCTGAACGCCGGCGTGGCATTTTCGTGGTAGCGGGGCCAGGGCGCGGAGCCATGCCAGGACCTCCCTACGTCCGACCTTCGCCAAGCAATCGGACAAAGCGCTGGTA
The DNA here is from genome assembly GCA_963827935.1 of uncultured Planctomycetota bacterium. Classification (GTDB taxonomy): domain Bacteria; phylum Planctomycetota; class Planctomycetia; order Gemmatales; family Gemmataceae; genus DATFNV01. Next base: position 18,015 of record CAWHCN010000018.1, read on the forward strand.
GGCCGGGTCCCAGCGCTCCGGCTGGTGCGGCTCGAACGTCGTTAGCGCAAACGAGCGGCGGACCACCTCGCGTCCTTCCGCCAGCGATCCGATGAGGCCCAGGCCGATCATCTGGACCAGAACGTTGCCGATGGCCGTCGCCTCCACCGGGCCAGCCAGGACGGGGCGGTTGCAGGCGTCGGCGGTGAACTGGTTCAGGAGCGCGTTCTGCCCGCCGCCGCCGACAATGTGAATCACATCGAGGCGCCGCCCCAGCAACTCCTCGAGCCGTCCCAGCACCCAGCGGTAGCGCAGGGCCAGGCTCTCCAGGGCGCAGCGCACCACCGGCCCGGGCTCGGTGGGGACCGGCTGCCCACTGCGCCGGCAGAATTCGCCAAGGGCCTCCGGCATGCTGGGGGGCAGCCAGAACGAGGGATCATCGGGATCGACCACGGCGGCGAAGGCCGGCGCCCCTCCGGCCAGGCGTGTCAGCTCCTCGTAGGTCAGATCGCGCCCCGCCCGCTCCCAGGCCCGCCGGCACTCCTGCACCAGCCACAGGCCCATGATGTTCTTGAGGAAGCGGATGGTGCCGCCGACGCCCCCCTCATTCGTGAAGTTGTATCCCAGCGTTTTCTCGCTGATGAGCGGCCTCGGCAGCTCGGCCCCCATGAGCGACCAGGTGCCGGAGCTGATGTAGCACCAGGCGTGACCTCCCCGGGCTAACGCCCGGGGCTCGCCTGGTGCCCGGGGCTCGCCTGAGGCGGGTACCGCTGCAACCGCCGAAGCCGTGTCGTGCGATCCGGGCAGGACCACCGGCACGGCCGGCACCCCCGCCTCCGCCGCCACCGACGCCCGTAGCGGGCCGAGGACCGTGCCGGGCGGAACGATGGTGCCCAGCAGTTTCGTCGGCAAGCCGAGCGTTTGCACCAGCCCCCTGGCCCAGTCGCGGGCCGTCGGATCGTATATCTGGCTGGTGCTGACGTCGGTGAACTCGTTGACCGCGGTCCCGGTGAACCAGTAGTGAAACAGGTCTGGCACCATCAAGAGCGACTCGGCCGCGTCGAGCAGCGGGGACCGATCACGCTTGAGCGCCAGGAGCTGGTACAGCGAATTGAAGCGCATGAACTGCAGGCCAGTCTGCCGGTAAATCTCCAGCCGGGGCATGGTGGCGAAGGCGGCCTCCGGGTAGCCCTCGGTGTGCGGGTCGCGGTAATGCCGCGGGTTACCCAGCAGCGTGCAGCCACGCCCCAGGAGCGCGAAATCGACGCCCCAGGTGTCCACGCCCAGGGCATCGATGCCCCCCTGCTCCGCGACCGCCTTGCGCAGCCCAATCAGCATTTCGCTCCACAGCCGCAGCACGTCCCAGTGCAGCGTGTCCAGGGTGCGGACCGGTCCGTTGGGGAAACGATGAACGACTTCGAGCCGCAGCCGCGAGCCGTCGAACAGTCCAACAATTCCCCGGCCGCTCTCAGCGCCGAGGTCGAAGGCCAGGAGTTTCTTGGTGGCGGGCATGGCAGGAGTCACGGGTCAGTGGTCAGGGGTCAGGCGTCAGTGTACAGTGAGGTGATGTCCTGAGCCACTCACAGCCCGGCGAGCGGCGCGGCGTCAACTCGCCGGTACTTGTGAATACCGGCGGGCCAACGCCGCGCCGCTCGCCAATGCATGACCAATAACCAATGACACGACGTTTCGTAAAGCAACTGGGCGACGGCGAGCCCCTCGACGAAGTCTACCTGGTGACCGACAAGCAGTTGCGTGCCAACCGCAACGGCAACCTCTACCTGCAAGTCGACCTGGCCGACCGCACCGGCACCATCAACGCCCGGCAGTGGAACGCTAACGAGCAGGTCTTCAAGTCGTTCGATGTGGGCGATTTCCTGCAGATCCGGGGGAAGGTGCAGCTCTTCCAGGGTGCGCTGCAGGTGATCCTCAACCAGGTCGAGCGCGTGCAGCCGGAGAAGATCGGCCTGGACCTGGGCGACTTCCTGCCCCACACGGCCCACGACATCGACGAGCTGCTCAAGCGGCTGCGCGGCGTGCTGCTGAAGCTGACCAACCCGCACCTGCGCGCCCTGGTGGAATGCTTCCTGATGGACGCCGACTTCCTGGGCGATTTCTGCCGCGCCCCGGCCGGCATCAAAAACCACCACGCCTATCTGGGCGGCTTGCTGGAGCATGTCGTCACCCTCCTGGACGCCGCGGAGCGACTCTTGCCGCTTTACCCCCACGTGGACCGCGACTTGCTGCTCATGGGCATCTTCCTACACGACATCGGCAAGGTGCGCGAACTGACTTACGGGCGCAGCTTCGGTTACTCCGACGAGGGGCAGCTCATCGGCCACCTGGTCATCGGCGTGGAAATGCTGGGCGAAAAGGTCGCGCGGGTCCCCGACCTGACCGCCGAGCCTTTCCCGCACGAGCTGCTCTTGCGGCTCAAACACATGATCGTGTCGCATCACGGCACGTACGAGTTCGGCAGCCCGAAGCTGCCGATGACCCCGGAAGCGATCGCCCTGCACTACCTGGACAATTTCGACGCTAAGGTGCATAGTTTTACGCGCGATATCCGCGAAGACCGGAATGCCCTGTCGGCCTGGACGCCGTACAACCAGCAGACGCAGCGGAAACTGTTCAAGGGCAGCGTGCAGGGAGAGGAGTCGTCGTATACGCCGACGCTGGAATCGAGCGAGTGAATACAGCGTATCTCGCCGCCCCGATCGACCGTCCGCCTTGCCGCTAGAATCCTTGTTGGCGCTGGCATAGTCAAAAGAGGCTGCCACGATGAAGAATAACCCGTTGCCAAGACTAGTTGGACAGCGCCACTTTCCTTGTTGCAATGGCGGAAGTCCAACATTGAGAACAGTATAGCCGATCAGGTCGGCGATTGGGGGATGCACGATTTGATCCGATCGACATCGATGCCCAAGGATCGCAGTTGAGCCATGCGCGTTTTCACGTGAGAGCGCTGGGCCTGCGCATTGCGACGCTGGTAATACTGCTGCTTGGCTAACTCTCGTTGGAAGCGTGCCGCTTTTGTCAGTCGCCCCTGTGCTGTCTCTAACCAGGTGTTCATGGCTCGTCGCACTTGTTCTGTCGTCAGGTGTTCCAGCGGGTCGTCGTGCGTCGTTGCGGCGTCGAACTGCTGACGCATGCGGGCGCAAAACAGGTGGGTCAGTTGCGTCAGGTAACAGTGCCGGTGCAAGCAACGCCAGCCGCGAACTTCGTAATGGTCCAAGCCCAGTTCCTCTTTGGCCTGGCGAAAGCAGCTTTCCACCGACCAACGCCCAAAGGCCACACGCAGTAACCGCCGTAGCGAGATGCCACGCTCCCCGGGCACACGATTGGATAGGAAGTATTTCACCTCATTGGTCAAAACGTTGCGTGCTACGAGCAAGCAGTGCCGACGCCCCGGCAGGCCATCGAGTCCCTTGCGCCAGAGCTTCGCCCATTTCACCTCCCAGACTTCGGGGCCGTGCTGGGTGTCCTTGATGCGGTAGCGCTGCCACTTCTGCTGGCGAAAGACGGGCGAATAGCGTGCCAGGTTTCGCACTTCGCTGCCGCGCCGGCTTCGCGCCGCCAGCCGCGGATAGGTCCTTTTGCGGCCGCGCCGCCGCGACCGACCGCTCCGAAGCACCTGGGGCTTTTTCAGCCAGCCGCGGAAGTTCGCCGGCACTTCGCCCACGAATACCTGTCCACGCTGTTCCAGACCGTCCAGAAAGGCCGTGTCGCGGCCGTAGCCTTCGTCAAACGTCCAGGCCTGGACGCGCACACCGTTGGCCAAGGCGCGGTCGATCAACTCCAGGGCGATTTGCGGCTTGGTACGGAACACGACCTCTTTGGGGATGTAATTTTTTTTCGACGCTCCGGATCGTCGGCCCAATCCCGGGGCAGGTAGACCGCGCTGTCGAGCAGACACTGAAAGCCGGGGCTGCTGTAGCTCAGATGCACGCCGACGACACCGTTGTCGACTTTGCCACAACTGCCCAGCCACTGCCGTGCGGCACCCGCCGTATGGCTACCGCTCTTGGCCGTTCCCGATTCGTCGAGGCAACCGATCGCCTCCGCATGAGCATGTTCGCGGGCCACCAAACGCTGGCAGTCATCGCGCACGCCGGTCTCATCCCACTTGATCGATTCCACGAAACGTTGTAGAGTCCGCGGTGCCGTACCCAGCTCCAAGGCCATGGCCTCGATGTTTTTGCGTTGTAGGTTCGACAGGAGCCCCTGGACATACACGGCCAACAGGGCGAAACCGGGGCGGCTGCGAAACCGGCCGACGAACAGCCTCAGAAACTTGGCCAACTCCTTGCCGAGACTGGCAATCTGCTTCAGCGTCATCCTGACGATCCTCCGTGGTATTCCTTCCAGGAATTAGCGAACACGGAGGATCGTCTTTCTTTACTCTATCACGCAACCCCAACTTCCTGTGTTAGCTGCACTTACGTGTCAACCATGACAGAAAGTGGCGCTGTCCAACTAGATCGAGACGGCGATCTCCGAAACACGCTGCTTCAGCATTGTCGGCTCAGGTGTGGGGAGGCCTGGAACGATCCCGAAGAACGGCACACGGTCGCGTGCATCGACGCCACCAAGCGCGATCAGGTGGCTAAGCTAGTCGGCTCGCGCAAGGCAGCACTCGCAATCCAAGACCCACCATACAATCAGGTCGCCTTTGAAGAGCAGCCACTGAGCGAGTACATTCAATGGTGCAAGTCCTGGGTCCAATTGAGCATCGATTCCTTGGCAGTGAATGCTGCTCTGTACGTTTGGTTAGGCGCGGATCAGGATAATCATTTTCAGCCACTTCCTGATTTTGTGTTGATGATGAGGGAAATGGGCCTGAAGTCCAGATCCTTCATCACGATGCGCAATCAACGAGGCTACGGAACTCAGCAGAACTGGATGGCGGTCCGGCAAGAGCTTCTTTATTATACCAAGGGGAAGCCCACCTTCACGGTCCAGTACACTGAGATCCCCAAGATACTTAGAGGCTATTACAAGCACGTCAACGGGCAGATGACGGAAAACATCGAGCGCAGCAGGTCCGGGAACATTCGTCCCGGCAATGTGTGGGTTGATATCCAGCAGGTTTTCTACCGATTGGAAGAAAATGTTTCCGGGTGCTACGCGCAGAAAAGCCCCTAAAGGCAATTGACCGGATTGTGCTGGCGAGTTCGTGTCCAGGGGACACCGTCCTGGACTTTTTTGCTCATTCTGGGACGACGTTGCTGTCCTGTGAGCGCCATGATCGCCGTTGTCTCACGGCGGACATCGATCCAATCTACTGTGAAATTGCCATTAGGCGATTAGAGAGATTCCGAGCTACCCGAAAAACAGGCTGGCAAAACCAAAACCCTTTTCACATCGAACTTGCCGATGCGCAGCAACCGCTGCTGTTTTGACTCTTATTGCAGTAGCGCAAGGAGTTCGGCATAGGTTAGCTTCTTGTACAGGAAATTGTCGAGGTGGTACTGCATGGTGCGGTTGTTGATGTGAAACTGGCCTTCGCCTTCGTTTCCGAAATGTTGTCTGTCGGAATAGCGTATTTCGTGTCCTATATTGGTGTTCGTAATCCGAAAAACAAGCACAACATCGTAGAAGAATAGCCCATAATAGAGTACGTCAAATTGCTTTCGCTTGATCTGCTGGATGTTGCTGTCGAAAGTCACGTTGGCCCACTCATCGAAATCAACCATTCGTTTCTCGCTGATAGCAGCCTCGATTGCCTGCAAGACTGTGTTTTCAGTAACGGGAATTTGGCTTTTCTTTGTCACGACGGAAAACTTGACTTCGACCCGCTTGTTTTCCACGTCATCGTAGTTGGACAGCGCCACTTTTCACACTGGGCAAGGCCGAAGTCAAGCTGGGCAAAGTAAATCGCCGTAAGTCCTTGGTTTTCGTGTGGCCATCTTACCCAGAATAAAAAGTGGCGCTGTCCAAGTAGAGGTCATGCAGAAAGTGCCTGCCTTTACCCAGTTGGACGAGTCGCTTGACAAGCATTTCTGCCACGGACCCTACTCGCCGTGTGCGCATTGCGAAAATGCCGTCTCGAAGACCTGCTGCGTCCACGCCATCTCCGATCAACTCGGCGGGCCGTACGCCGCCGATCGCACCTGTTTATCGAGGATACCCCACCGGGATTGGCGCCCCGAGCACGACCGGGGGTGGCGGCGGCGGCAGCATCTGCGGCGCCCCCAGTAGCACCGGGCCTGTGCTGCGCGGGACCATCGCCGCGGGAACCGTCGAACCCATCGACCGCTGCGGATAATCCTGCGGGAAACCGGGACCGTTCACCGGGCGGGCCGGGGGGCGGGAGTCCCAGCGGTCGGCGGCGCCCTCGGGCATCTGGCCGCGGTAGGTCGGCCGCGGTGCTTCCAGCGTCACGAGCAGCGGTGGCGCCGTCTGCCGCGAGACCACGCGAAGCGTCGTCTCGCCCTCCGCCGGCTCCTTGTTGTTCGCCAGCTGGGCCGGCGGCGTGCGTGGCCGGCGCAGGCTGTCGGCCCAGGCCCGTTCCAGGTCGTTCACATCGCGATAGCCGTAATGACTCTGCACGGCCCCGTTCCAATCGTTGTTCCTCATGCCGTGGGCGACGAAGCTCAGGAACGTTGCTCGCCCCTTTTCGCCGCCCTGCGTCACTAGGAAGTTCGAGACCGAGTAGCCCTCGGCATACAGCGACATGACATCGTCGGGATATTCCTTGAGGACAAACAGGCGGCGCAGGGGAATCAGGCGGCCGGGGGTGTTCAGGATGCCGCGGGCGATCTGGTCGTGCCGGTTGCGTTCCGGCTGGTCCTCCGACAGCACCGAGCCCCCCTCGTCGGCCCAGCGCGGCACCGGGCAGCGGAAGTAATGGGCAAAGACGGTGTGCGTGATCTCGTGGGGCAGAACGCTGGCCAGGAGGCGATCGTACCGCCCTTCGATGTGCATTTCCTGCCATTCGACGCCGGAGGGGCCGTAGCCGAAGGTGGTCGCCCCGCTGGCGCCATCCAGCTGAACCGTCACTTTCACGGGCAGCGGCGCCGGCCAGGTCGGCATCTCGCGCCCTAGCCACTGGATCGCCTTTTCCTTGCGGTAGGTCTCGGCATACTGGGCGATCTGCTGGGCCATCTGCGGCGTGGGGGCCTCGATGAGGAAATTGGTGGACTGCACCCGGGAGGGGCCGGCCCCCACGGCGGGCAGCGCACTCACCAGCACCAGAGCAATCGAGAAGCCTTCTGGCCATGCCCGGGGTCTCCATGACGTTTAGGCGGGGGAGGCAAGCGACGCGGTGGGACGGTCGTGGGGATGACGTGTCCGCACAAGTCTAACGCAAAGCCCGGACCAGAGCCGGGAATCGGACTCGGATCGGTCGGGTCGCGGGACCGGAGGTGACGGCTGGGAAAGGAGTTCGGGCGGCAGCGAAGATTCCGGCGGCGGGGATGGGGCAAGGCGGAATTGTAAGTTTTACCAGGGCGGGCGGTGACAAATGACAAAGCGCGTTTAGCCGAGCCGCGCACGCAGCGGAGCGGAGTAAGCGGCGCTCGGCCGCTTACTCCGCTCCGCTGCGTGCGCGGCTCGGACTCCCGCGCGTCACTTCTTCTGGCGCCGCCACGCCCGGCGGCAGCAGCAGCTTGGCCGGCTGGCCCGGGTTGGCTCCGTTGTACAGCCGGGCGATGCCGTCCTCGCCGCCAGTCACCACGATGGCTCCGTCGGGGCTGACGCCAAGGGCATAGAGGAAATCGTTGGAGCCGCTGAAATTGCGGGTGTTGCCGCCGTTGTCCACGTTCCAGAACTTCACCGTCTGGTCGCCGCTGCACGTGGCGAACTCGGGCTTGGTGCCGACGAACACCAGGCGGGTGATCTGCTTGGTGTGAGCGGCGATGGTCCGCACCTGCTCGCCCTTCTCGAAGTCCCACACCTTGACGGTGTTGTCGGCCCCGGCGCTGGCCAGGAGCTTGCCGTCCGCTTTCCAGCCGACATCCAGAACGTGGTGGGTGTGCCCCTCGAACGCCTTGATGAATTTGCCACCCGGCATCTCCCAGACCTTGACGAACTTGTCGGCGCCGCAGGTGGCCAGCATCTTGCCGTTGGGGCTGAAGCAAACGCCGTAGACAGTGTCGCTGTGCCCGCTCTTGATGTCGGTGACGATCTTGCCGCTGACCACGTCGAAGACCTTGATCTCACCGTCTTCGGTCGGGGCCCCGCCGCCGACGGCGAGCAGCTTGCTATCCGGCGAGAAGGAGAGGGTGACCACGCTGGCCGCGAAGCCGCCGACGGTGTGCTTGGGGATGCCCAGGGCGGCATCCCAGATCTTGACCTCGGTGTAGCTGCCGCTGGCGATGTACTTCCCCTCGTGGCTATAGGCCAGCGATTCGATGATCGACAGGTGGGCGGCCTTGACCGGCTTGCCGTCCGCGGTCTTGAGGTTGGGGTCGAAGAGAGTGCGGATGTAGGTCCCGCCGCCGTCGAAGACGTGGATCTGGTTGCCGCGCCCCACGGCGATGCCGGACTTGTCCGGGGCCACGGCCACGGCCCGCACCGGATGGACGCTGGCCGGCGGCAGGCCGACGATGATCTTCGGCTTCTCGCGCACGCCGGTAGGCGGCTTGGCCCCCTGGTCGATCCACAATTTGACCAGGGCCAGTTCCTCGGGGGTCAGCGCTTCCTCGCCCTTGGGCGGCATGTAAGGCCGCTCGGTTTTGCCCGCTGACTTGATGAGCAGGCTCTGCGCCGACTTGCCCGGCACGATCGGCTTGCCGTGCTTGCCGCCCTTCATCAGCAGGTCGTAGGAGGAAACGTCGAGCTTCGCCTCCTTCACATTGCCGCTATGGCAGAACGAGCACTTGTTGACGAAGATCGGCTCGACGTCCTTTTCGTAGACGACGGGGTCCTTGCGATTGATAGTGATCACCTTGATCGGCTGAACCGTCGGCTTCTTGGGCTCGTCGGTCGCTTGGAGGAAACCCGGCAGCGCGGCGAGGAGGGAGAGCGTGAGGAGGGAACGCATCGGTGGGTCTCCGAGTTTCATCGCCCCCGCTAGGGCGAACCGGCAGCGTGAGCTGCCGGGTGATGGCCCCAAATCCGGCAGCTCACGCAGCCGGTTCGCCGGGACCTTGCTTGATCCGACACAGTCGAGTAAAACGGTTACTTCACCACGGTCACATTGAATTTCGCCGACTCCTGCACGATCGATACAGTGCCGTTGACCACGGCCGTCGCCCGGACGAGCAGATCGTTGCGGGGTCCCGGTGCCGCGGCGGCGGCGATCTTCAGCACCAGCTTCGCCTCGTCCTTGCCCGCGGGGATAACCACGTCGGCCGCCGTCACGCCGGGCGCGTTCGCCGGGACGATGAGTTGCACCTTGAACTCGCCGGCATAGTCGAACTGCCGCGTCACCTTCACCACTACCTCGCCGTCCGTGGCCACCTTGACACTCGGCTTGGTCAGGGTCGCGGCCACGGTGGCGACTGTCTTCGGCAGCACCGTGATGGTGAACGGGGCCGATTGCTGCACCACGTTCACCGGCGGCTTCTGCTTGGCCATCGGGTCCTTGGCGAAAGGGATCGCTGCCGTCGCCCGCAGGATGATGGTGTAGGTTCCGGGCGGGGCCGCCGCGTTGACCACCACGGGGACCTTCGCCTCGTCCTTGCCCGCTGCAATGGCAATCGGCTGGTTGTTGTTGATGCTGACGTTCGGCACCGCGTCCATGACGACGGCGTTGAGCGGCGTCTTGAACTCGGGCCACAGCCGGGCCAGTTTCACCGCCAGGCTGGCCTTGTCGCCCTGGACCAGGGTGGCCTTGTCGAGAGTCGCGCTAAGAGCAAATGGCGCCTTGTCGCGCACGGCCAGGACGATCGAGCGGTCCAGCCGGCTGATGGTGGCGATATTCTGTTGCGGCTGCACGGGCCAGGTGATGCCGCCCGCCCGGGCCTCGCGCACCAGCGTCTGGCCGCGGAACGTGGCGGTGCCTTTCACCTTGATCTCGCCGGTCCAGGCCGCCGCATCGGCGGCGGCGGTGAAGACCAGGGCCCCGGCCCGCTCGGCGCCGCCCAGCGTCTGCGGGCGCAGCTCACCCCCTTCGGCAGGCCCTCCACCGTCAACGTGATGTCGCCGGTGAAACCCTCCTGACGGAAGGCGAGGACCGTGAAACCCTCATTGCCGCCCTGGCCCAGCTGGCCGCTGTCCGGGCGAATGTGGTCCGGCGGCATCACCACCAGCGTGAAGTTCGGCTGCTCCGGGGCGATGCGCAAGCGGTAGAAGGAGCGCGGCCCGAAAACCTGGCCTGCCCAGTTGCTGGTCACCATGATCTGATACTCGCCGTCGGCCGGCACCACGAAGCGATAGCTGGCCGGGTCCTCGCTGCGCGTGAAGAACTTCAGCCCCGGGGCGTCCGGCGGCGTGGGCGGAGCGTCGTCGAGCTCCAGAAAGTCCGACTTGGTCGCCGGGTTCCGCATCAGCAGCTTCATGTCGGTCAGGGCGCCCAGACGGTCGCTCAGCAACTCGATATTCAGGATGTCCCCTTTTTTGGCGGTGAAGCTGTACCAGTCGCGGTCGTGGCGGCGATCGATGCGGCCGGCGATTTCGCACGGCACCGGCACCTTCTGCGCCTTCTCCGCGCTGTCGTTTGGTTCCGCCTCCAGCACCAGCGGCGCGCGGACGAAGGTCAGCAGCACCGGGTTGGACGCCCCGCTGGGGTTGCGGATGCGGTATTCGAAGCCATTCAGGATCGCCAATGTCGGCTGAATGTGTCCGCTGTAGGCCAGACGCTGCGTGGCCGAGGGATCGGCCGGCGGGGTGATGCTGACGGTGACCTTCTCCAGCACGCGCCCGTCCACCACCGCCTCCGGGTCGAGCTGGCCGCCGGGCAGATTGCGCCCATAAACGGTCACCTGAGTCGCCTTCCCCGGCTCGACAGCCGGCGGAAACACCGCGTCGATCCACGGCGCCGTCGAGATCGTCAGCCGATAGAAGTGCTCCGGCGTCCCCAGCACATGGGTGAACTCGAAGACGCGGACGTAATAGTCGCCATCATCGGCCAGCGTGGCATCCACCAGGGCATCGCTGCCGTTATAGTGCCGGTTGACCGCCAGCCGTTTGCCCTGGGCGTCGTACAGCTCCAGCCCGGCAATCAGGCGGGAATCAATGCTCGACGCCAGGCAGCTGACCACGACGCGCTGCCCCTTCTTGCCGGCGAAGACGTAGTAATCGACATCGGTCGGGGCGCTGATGGCGCCGTTGATCGTGCTGTTCAGGTCGACGCGCTGGGCCTGTTCGACATCGTTATTGGGCTCCTTCTCCTGGACCTCGGCCAGGTCGCCGACGACGAAGGCCCGGGCATTGCTCACGCCCCACTTGTTGACCAGGCGGGCATCGTGGATGCCCAGCGGCGCATCGGCGGCAATGGTCACCTTGAACTTGGTGACCGGCACCTTGGGCGCGGGCTTGGCTGGCTTGGCTGGCGGCTTCTTCGGATCGGGCGGCGGGGGCGGCGGCGGCAGCACCGGCTCGGCCTTGATCCCGGGATGGCTGAAGATCAACCCCTCGGGCTCTTCGAGATCGGTTCCGGTGAAAGTGACCTCGACGACGGTCCCGGCCTTGCCGCCGCAGGGGACGAGCGTGGTCAGCTGCGGGTGCGGCAACGCGCTGCCCGGCTGCTGCGGCTGGGCCGAGGCGAGGCCCGACAGCAGGGCGGTGGACAGCAAGGCGGCCGCGAAGCTGACGAAACGCGCGTGCTGCTGCGACATTGGTCGGTCCCCACGGAAGGCGGGATGGTTCGGGCAGGCGGGCGGGTGGCGGGAGGGCGCGGCAGGCGGGCTGAGCGTATTACGACATGGTAAGCGGTGGCGAGCAGGGGGTCAAGCAAGTTTAGCGGCGGATCGAAGATCCGCGTGAATCCACGCGGATCTTCGATCCGCCGCTAAACGAAGGTCACTTCTTCTTCGTCTCCTCGATTACCTTGACCTCGTCGGTCTTGAGGAGCGCCGCAATCTCCTTCGACAGCGCCTGGGCGTTCTTGCCGTCCGGGGTGCAGCCGGGCACGACCTTGACGACGCGGCCGCCCTTGTCGATCAGGATGTTCGTCGGCATCGCCTTGGTGTCGAAGGTCTTCCACAGGTCGCCCTTGGGATCGGAAAGCCAGAGGAACTTGATGTCTTTCTTGGCGGCGTAGTCGCTGGTCGATTCGGGTTTTTCGCGGAAGACGGCCAGCGTCTTGAGTCCCTTGGCGTGGTAGGCCTCTTGCAGCTTCTGGAACTGGGCCAGCTCCTTGTCGCAGCCGGAGCAGGCGCAGGTGAGGCGGACCAGCACGGGCCCTTCCTCAACCAGCTTGCCGAGGTCGTACGATTTCTTGCCGTCGGGCGAGTGGAGCACGACCTTGGGCGCCTGCTTGGCCGGCTCTTCGGCGCGGACGACGACGGCAACGGCGGCAAACGCCAGGGCCGTGGCGAGGATGCGACGCATGTTCGACCTCCCGGGGTCAGGTGGGATGAGTGCCGCCGGCCAGGCCCCCCTGGTCTGGCCGCGGTGGTGGGTGTACAGGAAGAGTGTAACGAGTCGGGGGACGGAGAGCCAGCGAAAATCAGAAGCAGTAGATGGCGCCGGCCAGGCCGAGGATGCCGATGAGAACGGCCAGGCTCGGCAGCACGTCCCGGCCAGGGATAAACGACCGCGGTGCCACTGTCTGGGGGTGGGTGGGCGACGCCGGCGAAGGGCGGTTGCCAGGGCGGCTTATCGCTACCGTCGATGCGGGCCAGGTGAGCCCGGCTGTCGAAAAACGCCCACAGCACAGCCACGGCCAGTAAGCCGGATGCCGCCAGCCATTGCCAGGGAATCTGCTCCGGATTGGTCTCGACGATCTGTAGTTTCGGGCTCAGGTTGGCCAGGAATTGCTTGTAGCTTAGAACGGCCAGCCCGTTGTTCAGAAAGTGCATCAACATCGGAATCAGCATGGAGCGCAGACGCCAGGTAGCCAGAAAAAAGGACCAGCCCCAGCACGGCCGCCATCGCGGCCTGGGGTGGGTAAAGGTGGATCGCGCCAAAGAAGAACGGAAGTCCAGATCACTCCCAGGACGTACCCCTGATGTCCTACCAGCCCGCGACCCAGGAAGGCCCGGCACCAGAATTCCTCGCTGAACGCCGGCGTCACGGCGATGACCAGCATCGCCCCCCACCAGGGGATAGAGAGCAGTCCTTCCAGCCCCTTTCCGGCAGATCCTCCCTGTCCAGGAACGGAATTCGGAAGACGTGCGGGCTGACGAGTGGATACAGTACCGCCGCCAGCGCGACCAGCAGGAGCACGGACATGGGCCCCACGATGAACTGAATCCGCAGCGGTGCGCCCGCCAGCAAGCGGACCCAATCCTGCCCGGTGCTGAGGCGTACGGCCAACCAACACGCGCCGAACGCCAGCATGAGCAGTCCGATGACGGCCACGCAGCTGGGCAAGTCGCCGAAGGGCGGCATCACCTTGCCGCCGATCAGCGACAGCCCGCCGCTGAGTAACCAGAAGGCGGGCACGGCGGCCAGCGCCAGGAAGACATGGTTGACGGTCGGCAGGCGGAGGGCAATCTGGCCGCGGCCAACTCTTCCCCACAACCAGCCGCAGGGCCACCAGGGCCATCAGGAAAATGGCGATATGCCCAGCCATCTGCGCGGGCAGCAGCACCTCCTGTGCGTACTGGTTCGCCGTTAACCAATCCATCGCCGGACCCAGTCCGCCCAGGCGAGCGATCTGGACGACGAACATCACCAGCAGCACGCCAACGGGGACGACGAGCTGCGCGACGAAGAGCATTAACAAGCACCACCCAACGGCCCACCAGAACCCCGGGTGCGGCGGCCCGGGCGGAGCCGGAGGCCGGCGAAAGCGCAGGCGGAGTCGCGCCGGATCGACGGGCTCTACCAACTCGGCCGCAACAATGTGCTCGTCGTCATCAACGGCTTCCGCGAGGAACGGCTCCGGCTCCGCCGACGCATCGGGGGATTTCCCGGTGATCCCCGTGTCACCCGGTTCGGGCAGGGAGCTGTCTGTAGACATGGTTGCTCCGTCGGTAGCCGCTCGCGGCTTCGCACCACCGCCTCAATACTTTACCAGCCCGTGTGCTTCCAGGAAATTGTACACCCACGGATGCCGCCAGGGGCTGTACTCCGGGTAGCTGACCGAGAGCACCGACACGGCCAGCAAAATATAGCCCAGCACCCGCCCCCAGCGGCGCCCGGCCAGCCAGTCGGCAACGGGGAGCAGCGTAACCAGCCACAATGGCGTCAGCCAGATCAGCCAACGCGGGGCGCTGGTCCAGCCGCCGTAGTTCCGCTGGCCGTCCGGCCGCATGATGAAGAAGACCAGCACCACGGCCGTCACCGCCAAGGTCAACAGACCCGCCAACGCCAGTCCGCGGCGATTCGGCGGACTCGTTACCGAGCCCGCGGCGTCAGCGAGGGTTTGAGCCGAATCCCTCGCTAACGCTGCGGGCTCTGTGGCGCAGCGCCACACCGCCGCCAGCATGCCCAGCAGCGACAGCAAAAAGATCGGCGTCAGCGAAAAGGCACCGTGATGGCCCACCAGTAGGTGGAAGGCGTACATGCCGCGGCTCTCGAAATGAGCGGCGGCGTCGATCCCCTTGGGGTTCTCCACCAGCTTCTTCCAGTAGCTCCCCTCGTAGTCGTACCACGGCCCGCCGAACTTCTCGTAGGCCGGCAGCCACTCGCCCAGGGCCAGGTAGTTGGTGACGAAGAAGGCCGCCACGGGGACCAGTGCCGCGGGCAGGAAGCCGGCCAGAGCGCGGCGGGGCGATTCCCACAGCAGCAACACAAACAGGCCGACCGCAAATGCCGCGGCCGGCAACTCGTTGCAGGCCGTGAAGGCGGCGAAGAAACCGGCGAACAGGTACAGGAAGTAGCAGCGGCTCCCCGACCAGATGCGCATCGCCGCCGCCAGGGCAAACAACGCCGACCAGGCCGCCACGGTGTGGTTGTTCAGGGTGACGGAAAACGTCGTCACGAAGGTGCCGAAACAGGCCGCCGCCAGCACGAACAGCCGGCCCCAGTCGGTACGCCCGTGCCGTTCCAGCAGCCAGGCCAGCAGGATCAAGGCCACAGCCCAGGGAAGCGCGTTGAGCGTCAACAGGATGGCGGGCACGATCTCCCAGCGATGCCGTTCGTCCGTGATCGACCAGCCGAGCCCATCGTGGAATAGCCAGTATTCCCCGGCCACCAGCGTCGGTAGGAACGGCGGTTTGCTGGAATAGAAATCGTCGGTCGCGGGGTTCTTGACCTTGTCGATCGTCTTCCAGCCGTCCTCGAATGCGATGCCGCGATCGGTGTACTCGCCTGTTGACGGATCGCTGTCGCGATGGCCGACGGCATAGGTCTTTTGTTCCACCAGGGCCCGGACGGTGGCCCAGCGAGAGCGGTCGTTGTCGCCGTGGGTGGGTTCGGGTTCAGGACGCGTGGCCGGCCAGTTGCCGCGCGGATCGTCGGTGGCTCCCGGCGGCCGGGACAGCCACGGCTCGTAGACCCGGCCGACGCCCACGATGCGCCCGGCCAGGCCGGCGACAGCCACGAGGATCAACAAAGCGTAAGCGTAACGGCGGAGGGCGGCGGGCTCGGTGGGAAGGATCATGCGGCTTAGCCTTGACGGAGAGAAGGCGTAGGTCACGCCATTATAGCCGCACATTGGCGAGCGGGGGGCGTCAGCCCCCCGGTAACCGAACCGGGGGGCTTACGCCGCCCCGCTCGCCATTTCAGTCGAGGTTGGTGAAGAAATCGTCCAGGGCCTGCTGTCCGCCGGTGCCCCCAGTCCACAGGGCCGGGTTGGGACTTGTCGGATTGGCCGAGTAGAGGACGAAGCCCGCGTGGGCGCTCTGCTCCGGGCCGTGCGGCGACTGGGGCCCATTGCCGGGCGGAGTTGGCTGGGGTGGAGGCAATGGCCGATCGTGGCCGACCAGGGCGGCGAGGAACGAGGCGGCCGGATTGCTGCCGAGGCCCTTCGGCCCGCCGGGGGCACCCAGCGCCAGCGGGCCGGCATTGCCGTGCTCCAAATGGGCCCTGCGCCATGACCAGCTCCTTGATGAGGGCGGCTTGCGCGGCCAGGCAGGCGGGGCAGGTACACATCAGCGGCGGCAGGCTCAGACCCCAGTCCGAGCCGGTAGAAAGGCCCGCCACCAGGCCCGTCAGTGACTGGCCCACCCCCATCACCACGTTCCCCAGCAGGCCGCCCAAGCCGGGGCCCAACAGCTTGGTCAAAGCTGATGCCGTGGTGGAGAACAGGCTCGGGTCCATGGGAATGCCGCCGCCGGCGCTTAGCGGGTTGCCGTTGGCGGTCTCGGTGTTCGGCGGCGCCACCGTTGGATTCGCCCCGGTGCCCAGATTCAACGTCAAGGCATACGCGCCAGTGCTGAACACGGACGAATCGGCCCCCTGCACTGCGATGTAGTACGTCATGCCGGCCTGGACGCCGCTGACGCTTACGCTCAGCGTCGCTCCATTATGGAGGGCCCCGCTCGCAAGCTGGAACGTGGCCGAGCCGAGCACCGTCTGCTGGTCCGAGGCGTAGACCGTCATCGAGGGAGTGAACAGGCTCAGGCCGGTCGATTGCACGGTCACGGTCATGGTACCGGAGCTGCCGGCCGGGGCGGTGAACGAAAAGTAGTCCGTAGCGCTCGTCGAGCTGAGATTCAGGTTGTTGATGACGGCGGTGAGGCTCGACGAATTGATCGCCGAGGCCACGTTGCTGGCCGTGCCAAAGGCGGTGTTGTTCCCATCAGCCGGGCGGGCCCCGTAGATGGACCGAATGCCGTTGATGTCATCGCTTGACAGGCCGGAGTGCGCTCCTTCGTAGGTGCCGTACATGACGGCTGACGCCTGCGAGGAGTGGGCCATCCCAAGGGCATGGCCGAGTTCGTGCAGGGCCACGGTGTAGAGGTCGTAGGTCGAGCCGATGTTGAAGCTGGCGGCGCTGTTGAAGTCGATATCGCCGGCCACCGAGTAGTTGTTGCCCTGCGGCGGGTAGAAGGTCGCGGCCAGGCTGTTGACGCTGAAGGCATAGCCGCCGACGCGGATGTCGCCGAAGTTCGGGTTCCCTTGCTGATACGCCCCCGAGCCGGACGATTCGCCGTCGTCGCTCACCAGGGCGATGTTGATGTTCGACGACGCCGCCCAGGTCTGGGCTGCCTTGAGGATAATGTTCTCCCAGTTGGCCGCGCTGCCGAACTTCTTGTCGAACACGCTTTGCAGGTTGCTCGTAATGTACCCGCCGTTCTGCCCCTGGGCCAGAACGGTGCCGTCGGGCACGAAGCTGATGGTAATCAGGTCGGGGTTGGCCCAGGCGTTTCCGGAGGTGGCGTACGGCATCAGGCGCTCTTCAAGCGCCTCGAATGTCGGGCGGAAGGTGGGACGGCAAGTGGGGCGCAGGCGGCGGCGCACGGCCGCGGACCAGATCGACATTTGGGACTCTCCTCGGTTCCGTTGCGTGTGCGGCGGATGGCTCCGGACGCCCCGTTGCATCCAGAGGGAGGATCCCTTCGGCAGCCCGGCAGCCGTGGCGGTGGGATAACACCGCGTTAGGCCCGTGGCTTTGCGTCGCCGCCTTTCGACGGCTTTGCCCGTTCGAGGACCGGGGAGTTGTTCAGACAGGGGAGGGGGATTGACACAACCGTAGCTCGCCGTTGGGGCAAGTCAAACGACAGGCGCGGAATTCACGCGGGGGTCAACGGTAGGCGGAGGGTCTTGAAAGGGGTAAGAATACCACGGTAGGGCGAGCGGGGGGCGTCAGCCCCCCGGTTTCTTTCATCACCGGGGGGCTGACGCCCCCCGCTCGCCAAGAAACCGGGGGGCTGACGCCCCCCGCTCGCCAAGAGACCGGGGGGCTGACGCCCCCCGCTCGCCAGGAGAGAAGGAGCCACCCATGATCGTCATTGCCCCATCCATCCTGTCCGCGGACTTCGCTCGCCTGGGGGAACAGGTCGTCGAGAGCGAGCAAGGCGGGGCGGGGCGCATCCACATCGACGTGATGGACGGCCACTTCGTACCCAATCTGACCCTGGGGCCCGCCATCGTGGGCAGCTTGCGGCGCGTGACCCGGCTGCCGCTGGAAGTCCATCTGATGATCGAGCAGCCGCTTCGCTTCATCGATCCCTTCCTGGACAAGGGGGCCGACCTGCTGATCGCCCACGTCGAGGTCCTGTCCGACCCGGCGGTCTTCATCCGCCGCTTGCACGACGCGGGCAAGATGGCCGGGCTGGCCGTCCGGCCCGACACGCCGGTCGAAGCCCTGGAGCCGTTCCTGGGGACCCTCGACCTGGCCTTGTGCATGACCGTCCATCCCGGCTTTAGCGGCCAGGCCTATTTACCCGAAAGTCCGGAGCGGATTCGCCGCCTGCGCGGGCTGATTGACGGACTGAAAGCCAGCTGCGATCTGGAGGTGGACGGCGGCATCATGATCGAGACTGGTCGCACGTCGGTCCAGGCCGGGGCCAATGTGCTGGTGGCCGCCACAGCCGTCTTCGGCGACCCGGCGGGGCCCGCCGCGGCGGTTCGCAACCTTTTGGCCGCGGCAAGGGCTGGGGGCCGGATATGACGCTGCCGGTACTGTAGGACGGAGCGGTGCTCCGTCCTGCCCCTGTCCCGTAAGGCGAACGGCAGGGGATAATGTACCCGATCTGATGGGGAGCGTTTCTGGGCAAGTTGCTGGGCAAATCGCTCACACCCCCCCCATTGCAACGAAGTCGTCCATCGCTACGAGGCACCGGGTAAGGTTTCGCATGCCGCTCGCCTAAGGTAGGACGGAGCACCGCTCCGGCCTACGTCTCTCTCACGTATCTCCCTGCGCGACTCAGTGCACACCCCAGGGAATCGACTTGCCCACTTGCACGCAGCGGGCTGCATGCATAAGATGAGGTATAAGCAACCCGAAAACACGGCCCCACGACAGACCTTGCGCTTCACCAGGCCGTCTCGGGAGTCCCTTGCCCGGCCGAGGTCGGGATCTGCTTTTCCGCCTGCCGACCCAAAGTCGCGTGGCCGGCGGAACCTTCGGTTTTGCCCATCATCTGCTTAGACATTGCGCACGATCCTTCCCGAATTGAAACACCACCTTCCCACAGGGATGAACGATGGCGCGCACTTTGCAATCCCATGCTGAGCCTAACACCAAAACTCCACTGCATCCGACACCGATGGAGACCGGGCTCATGCAGCAACGGCGAATCCTGATCGTGGAAGACAAGGAGCAGGAACGGCAGCTCCTCAAGCAACTTCTCGAAGATCCCGCACTGATCGTCGACACCGTCGGTGAGGGGGTGGAGGCGCTCGACCGCCTCAACTCCCGCAGCTACAGCATCGTCATCACCGACCTCAAGATGCCGCGTCTGAGCGGCATGCAACTGATCGAGGAAGTGCAGAAACGCCGCCTGCCGGTGACCGTCATGGTCACCACCGGCTTCGGCGGCATTGACGAGGCGGTCCAGGCCATGCGCCTGGGGGCCTACGAATTCCTCACCAAGCCGATCGAACGTCGAGCGGCTGCGCCTGGTGGTGCAGCGGGCCCTGCGCGAACGAGCCCTGCAAGACGAAGTCGCCGCCCTCCGCGAGCAGATGCACGACAAGTATTCCTTCCACAACATCCTGACCAAGAATCCGCGCATGCACCAGGTCTTCGACCTGATCAACAACGTCGCCAACACCACCACCACGGTGCTGATCGAGG
The DNA here is from genome assembly GCA_963827935.1 of uncultured Planctomycetota bacterium. Classification (GTDB taxonomy): domain Bacteria; phylum Planctomycetota; class Planctomycetia; order Gemmatales; family Gemmataceae; genus DATFNV01. Next base: position 37,675 of record CAWHCN010000018.1, read on the forward strand.
GCGAGACGGGCACGGGCAAGGAGCAGGTGGCCAAGGCGATTCACATCGCGTCCTCGGCTGTGCGCAACGGCCCGCTGGTCGCCTTCAATTGTGCCGCCCTGCCCGAGAACCTGCTGGAAAGCGAGCTATTTGGCCACGAAAAGGGGAGCTTCACCAGCGCCGTCAGCCAGCGGCGCGGGCGGTTCGAGCTGGCCGACGGCGGCACGCTCTTCCTCGACGAGGTCGGCGATATCCCGGGCGCCATGCAGGCCAAGCTGCTCCGCGTGCTGCAGGACCGCAGCTTCGAGCGCGTGGGCGGCACCGAAAGCATCGAAGTCGACGTGCGCGTCATCGGCGCCACCAACCGCTCGCTCACCAAGCTCGTCAAGGAGGGGACGTTCCGCGAGGACCTGTACTACCGCCTCAACGTGGTCAAGATCGACCTGCCGCCGCTGCGCGACCGGCCGGAAGACATCCCGCTGTTGGCGACCCATTTCACGCAGAAGTACGCGCGGTCCGGCGAGGCCCCGAAGCTGTTGGCCCCGGAGGCGATGGAGCTGATGTTGAACTATCGCTGGCCGGGTAACATCCGCGAGCTGGAAAACGCCATCGAGCGGGCCAGCGTGACCTGTCGCGGCGACACGATTCAGCCGACCGACCTGCCGCCGGACATCCTCACGCCGGGTGCTCCACGGCAACCGTTCGCCATCGACCTGGACACGCCCTTGCCTCAGCTCCTGCGCGACGTGAGTACGGACATCGAGCAGCAATACATCCGCAAGGCGCTGAAGAAGAGCCACGGCAACATCGGCCGCTGCGCCAAAATTTGCGGCCTCTCGCGCCGCAGCATCTCGGCGAAGATCGCGGAGTATCAGATCAACAAGACGGTGTTCAAGGAGGTGTAGCAACACCGCTTGCGGGTTCGCGTTCGGGGGATCGGGGATACGAAGTGATCCGTCATCCCTGATCCTCCGAACGCGAAGCCGCAAGCGGTGGCGTTACTTCTCGTCCTCCGGCGGCGGCGTGTCCTTCATGTGGACGATCTTCTTCTTCTCCCACTTCGCAAAGTCCCAGTGCACGTCGTTGTCCGAGTCGTGACACTCGCGGCACATCCCCTCGATTTTGAGGATCCGCTTGGCTTTCGCTGCCTTGCCCTCGTCCAGCGGCGCCTTCCAGGGGTTCATCAGGGCATGGAGCGTCTTGTTGAACTTGAACTTGGGAGTGGAGTGCAGCTCGCCCGGGCCGTGGCAGCTCTCGCAGCCGACGTTCTTTAGCGCCGGTGTCTTTTCCGCATTGGCGAAGCCGCCGTCATTCCGGAACCCCACCGTATGGCAGACGATGCACTCGGCATCGAACTGCCGGAGCGACGGATTCCGGGCGTCAACCAGCGTCTTGTAGGCCCTGGCGTGGTCGGTGTGTGACCAGATCTTGTACTCGTTGACATGGCATTTCCCGCACACTTCCGAGCCGACATAGCCGTTTTTCATCCCGGCGAACTTGGGGTCGGTCTTCAGGGCCGCCTGAATCGAATGCGGCACCTTGCCGTACTTGTCGAGGTAGTTTTCATCGTGCAGTTGCTTGGTGTATTGCTCCATCAGCTTCAGGATCGGATGGCCTGCTTCCTTTCCCTTCGGCGTGGCAAACTCCGGCCCTAGCGCCACCAGCTCATAGCGCATTTCGAATGGTCGCGCCGGGTTGCCCGTCGCCTTCCCACCGACCACGCCGACATACTTTCCCTTGTGGCCGACACTCACGATAAACGTCTTGTCCACGATTACCGCCTGTTGCGGCGGTTCGTCTACGTCGAGGCACAGGATGACATTGAACTCCGAGTACTCCCTGGCCAGCAGCTTTGCCAGTGCAACGGGGCCCTGGTAGAGCAGCACACGGAAGTCCGGGTGAGCCGCATTTATCGCCTTCAGGTCGCCGGGGATCACCTTGTTAGCCGGCTGGAACTTGAACTTGGGGTCCATATCCGCGATGCGCACCCCAACAGCGGGCGGAATGGGAATGCCCGCCGGAAGCTTGCCGTCCTTCACAAGCGTGTCAATCCATGCCGGGGTGTGAGTCCCGATGAACGCCAGGGAGCCGACCTTGATGTTCTTGGTCGCGTTGGTCACGTTCCAGGATCCGACGTAGCTGCCGCCCCATTCCGGCTTGGCGCCCCGGCTCGCAGTGTCGTCGGGGAAAAGTTTGGCCTTGTCGACGAGGTTGGTCGCGAGGATGGCCGGCTCGGGGTTATTGAGGGCGTACTCGTCAATGATCTCGGTCAAGGGCTGGGCGGCCTCGTACACGCCAAAGGTGGTGGCGGCGTAGCCCATCTCGCGTAGCGATTCCATCGCATAGTGGTACTTGAGCTTGCCCTGGATATTGGCCAGGTTAGCCGGCCCGTGTATCTGAGGCGTGTCGCCGAGGTTATACGCGACGACCGGCCAGCCGCGCTTCTTGAGCGACTCGATCAGATTAGCCAGCCGCTCATAGCCCCCAAACTGCGGGCTGGAGCAGCCGCAGGGCAGGACGAGCCCATGCTGTTCACCCGATAGCACCACCACGAAATCCTGCTTGGGCCAGCCGAAAAACAGCCCGCGCTGCGTGCCGGGCGGCACCTCGGGCTCGGTGGAGGCGGGGGGAGTGCGGGCGGTGTCGGCGTCGTTCGGGGCGTGCAGCCAGCAGGCGGCGCCGGCGACCAGGCAGAGCGGCGGCAACAACAGGGCCGCGATCTTGAAGGCTGTGCCGCGCGCGGAACCGGGCTTCCTGCCCAGCGATGCCTCGGCCTCCGCACCCGCGCTGGTCTGGTCGTCATTCATCGCCATCAGCCCTTCCGTTGGGTTCTGGGATCGTGCGCAGTTGGCAGTGGCAGTGGGCAGTGCGCGGTCAGCTACCGCCGGCTGCCACTGCCAACTGCCACTGCCGCCTGCTACTGACTCGCCATGCCGCTGACGGGAATCCGTACCCGGCGGCCTTTCGCCTTCAAGTAAATTGCCGTGTCACGCAACGCCGCATCGTCCTCGTTGGGGAAGCTGCCGCTGACGGCATTGGGCGGAATCGTCAGCGTCAGCGTCCAGACCCTGCGCCGGCCTGCATTGGGTTCGGCGCGGGCCCTCGATCTTGATGAACGCCGGGGTCCGCTCCAGCTCCAGGGGCACATCGGCCAGCGCCTCGACCGTGAACCGCCGCGTGATGCCGCTGCTCCGCGGAAAGGCGCCCAGGCCGACGCGGTCCTTGTTGTTCTCGCTCTGTCCGCCCAGCACGGTCACTTCACCGCGCACGGTGCCGCTGACGACGAGACCAATGGTCTTGTCGAAGACATCGCTGGTCAGGGCCACGCCGGTTTGGAAGGGCCCCAGATCGTTCTCGCGGCCATCCGCCAGGCGCTCGGACACGCTGACCGGCACCCGGTAGCCGCAACGGATTCGCCGCTTCTGCTCGGTCTGCAAGGCGCCGCACTCGGTGGGGCTCAGCGGTTCGGGTCGGCCACACTTAACGAACGGATGCTCCTTCTGCTGCACGGCCTCGGGCTCCGCCTCCAGCGAGAAGCGGTCGCGCGTGGAGGAATAGACAGTAAACCAGGCCGTGCGCGGTGCATCGCCGTTGACCAGGGTCCCGACCGCCAAGTTCTTGTTGTCGGGCAGGACGCGGACCGGGTCGATGAAGTTGCCGCCGGTTTCCAGGTAGATGGGCGGGGCCTTGCCGGCCGAGCTGGTGGTGTGCAGGTTGGCCGAGATCCGCTGATGGCCCGGCTGCTGATCTTTCCAGCCCAGGCGGGCCCAGCCGGCACGTTTGGCGGGCACGCTGAAGCCACTGGCTTCGTGCTTGATCTCCTGCGATTCCAGGGTGACCCAGACGGCGTCGTCGCCCGGGGCGGGTGCCTGGGCCGCCGCCTGCAGATTCCCGCCCGTCAGCGCCGCCGGCCCCAGGGCCGCCGCTGCCGCCGTCTTCGCGGCCTGCACCGCTTCCCAGTCCTGCGGCGCCAGGGCTAGCTTCATGGTGACACAGCGATTGCAGCTCAGGCGCGTCACCACGACCTCCACCGCCACGTCGTTTTCGTTCTTGAACCAGAAATCGCGGTGCCCTTCAATGCCGATCTCCTCATCCGGCGGAACCCCCGGATTGATCGCGCTGGTCACGGCGGGGACGCCCCACGAGCCGGCTACCTGCATGGCCCCGTCGAACAGCAAATGCGGGCTGGTCAGGTCAGGAGTGGGCGTCGTCTTGTGCCCGCCACCCTGGCTCTGGCGTCCCCCGGTGCCGACGCTGAGGTACGTCGCGATCAACACCAGGGGGACAACTGCCGCGGTGAGGATCGCAAACTGCTTACCGCTCATGGCTGCCACCGATACGAGTTGTGAATTCGGAGAGAAGCGAGGCAGGCCGCGCCGGCCCATTATTCCTACGCAGCGGAAAGGGGTCAAGGCCGACAGGCGACGCGCCAGCAAGTGGGGGCCCGCTCCCGGCGGCCAGGAGCGCGAGCCCGCGGCGCCAGCCAAGGGCGACTCGGGCCGCCCTTGCCTGGCGCCGCGGGCTCGCAAACTCTGCACTGCGCCAACTGGGCTATGCTACTGATCCAATGTTCAGTATATTGCACCCGCCCGCCAGATGGGTCGGCCCACGGTGCCACCACACCTTCGGACACCAAATGGCACCCTGCTGGCACCCTCGTGGCACCCTGCTGGCACCCTTGGCACTGTCGTGGCACCGTGCTGGCACCCTCGTGGCACCCTGCTGGCACCGTCGTGGCACCGTCGTGGCACCTACCCCTCAGGGACACCTGAATTCCCGCGGAGGTAACCTCATGGACCCGTCCTGCGATCTGCAGCTGCCGCCCGCCAACCGCAGCGGTTCACGCCAGCCCGTCGCCTGCCCCGATGGCTTCTGGTCCGCCGACCTTTCCACCGTGATGCCGCACGAGGTACCCTGGCTGTGGCACGGCTACCTGGCCCCTGGCAGCATCACCCTCTGGACCAGCCGCTGGAAGGCCGGCAAGACCACGCTCCTCTCGGTCCTGCTGGCCCGCCGCGTGACCGGCGGCCAGCTGGCCGGCCGCGCCCTCGCCCAGGGCCGCACCGCCCTGGTCTCCGAAGAGTCGCGCGAACAGTGGGAGCTGCGCCGCCAACGCCTCGACTTCGGTAACCACACCTATTTCCTCTGCCGCCCCTACTCCGGTAAGCCGTCGTTTGACCAGTGGACGGCCCTCATCGACCGCCTGGCCCTGCTGCGCGATGCCAGCGGCGTCGACCTGGTGGCCATCGACTCGCTCTCTTGCTTCCTGCCCGGCGGCAGCGAGAACCTGGCCCCCCTGATGCTGGAAATGCTGGCCCCGCTCCGCCGCCTGACCGAGCGGCGCATGGCCGTGCTGCTGTTGCACCACCCGAGGAAGGAGACGCCCGCCGAGGGCATGGCCGCCCGCGGCAGCGGCGCCCTGTCCGCCTACGCCGACATCATCGTCGAGATGGACTGCTGCCGACGTAGCCGCCCCGGTAACGACCGCCGCCGCGCCCTGGCCGCCTTCTCCCGCTTCGACGACACACCCCGCGACCTGGTCATCGAACTGAATGCCCAGGGCACCGACTACGAGGCCCGCGGCGAGGCCGCCCTGGACGAGTTCCTGGAGCACTGGTCACGGCTCCAGGCGGTCCTGCTGGCGGCCCGCGGTAAGCTGACCCGCCGCGAGCTTGCCGCCAGTTGGCCCGACGCCGACGGTCCGGCTCCCCCCGACACCAGCCTGCGCCGCTACCTGAACGCTGCCCTGGCCCGCGGCCTGCTCCGCTCCGAAGGCGCCGGCACCCGCGAATCCCCCCTGCGCTACTGGCTGCCCGAGGCCGAACAACGCTGGAACGCCGACCCGATGTACCGCCTCTTCGAGGAGCAGCGCAAGCTGCACGAAGAACTGGCCCAACTGGACACACGCCGACGGGCGTGAGAGCGCGGTCGATCGTGTGGCGCACCATCGGCGATTTGATGGGCCTAAAAATCATCCGCAATGTGTCCAAATCGCCCTCTGCTTGCAGTCCGTTTGAGGGCATGTAAACTGGGTGCATGAGCGAGCCGATTCGGGAGGTCGATCCGAACGATCTGCGGCTTCCGCCAAGTCGAGCGAGCGGTGTTGACCCGTGGAAACTGCACCAGCAAATCGGCAAGTTCGGGTCATCGACTGATTGGATGCCGCCGATCTTCGTGTACGAGGATCCAGATGGTGTCCTCGAAATCTCCGACGGGGTAACGCGGGCCACCCGGATCGCCAAGTTGGCGCCGCCCGTGGTCACCTGCACATCGACGGTGCCCGTGGCATGACCCGGGGCGACGGCGACGATGAGCGTGGACGAGTAGACGGTGAAGCTCTCCGCCGCCACGCCGCCGAAGGTCACGCCCGTGGCGGAGGTGAAATTAGTGCCATTGATGCCAACCAGGTTGCCGCCCGCCGTGACCCCGGAGCTGGTGCTCAGCGAAGTAACGGTCGGAGGCGCTGGCGGCATTGTAGGTGAACTGGTCGCTGGACGAGACGGCCGAACTGCCCACCGTGGTCTCGACCTGAACATCGACCGTGCCGGCCGCGTCGGGCGGGCTAACGGCGGTGATGCTGCTCGACGAATTGACGGTGAAGCTGGTCGCCGGCACGCCGCCGAAGAGGACCTCGGTTGCCGCGGTGAAGTTGTTGCCATTGATGCCGACGCTGGTGCCCCCGGTGGTGCTGCCGCTGCTGGTGCCCAGCGACGAAATGCTCGGGCGCTGGCGGCGCTGTAGGTGAACTGGTCGGCCGAAACTGGGACAGAGGTGCCGGCCGGGGTGGTCACCTGCACGTCGAACGTGCCCGCATAATTCGTTGGGGAATAAACGGTGATCTGGCTATCCGAATTGACGGTGAAGTCGAAGACCGGGGCGCTGCCGAAATCCACTTCTTCCGCATCGGTGAATCCGCTGCCCGCGATTTCGATCAGGGTGCCGCCCGTGGTACTGCCGCTGCTGGTGCTGAGGCTGGTGATGGCCGGGGCGGAAACGCTGTTGTACGTGTACGACCCGTAACTGGACGAGGTCGCGGCGTAGGTCGTCACGGTGACATTGACGCTGCCGGCCACCTGGGCCGGGGCGTAGGCCAGGATGGCATTGTCGGACAGCACGGTGAAGTCATCGGTGCTGACGCTGCCGAAATTGACCGCCGTCGCCCCGGTGAAGTAGGTGCCCGTGACGACCACCGGCGTATCGCCGGTGTCCGGTCCGGAGCCGACCGAAATCGCCGACACCGTAGGCGTGGAGGCGTTACTGACGGTGAAGTGGTCGCTGCTGCCCGTGGAGGATGTACCGCTGTAGGTGGTGACGGTGACATCGACGGTGCCGCTGGCCTCGGCCGGCGCCGTGGCGACGATGCTGCCGTCGGCCAGGACCATGAAATCGTCGGCCGGGACGGACCCAAAGCTGACGCCGGTTGCTCCGGTGAAATGGCTCCCGCTAATGGTGGTTACGACCCCACCGGCGGTGGTGCCACTTGTGATGCTGAGTCCGCTGACAGACGGGGCGGTCGCGTTGGTGACCGTGAAGTGGTCGCCGCTGGAGACAGCCGAGGTGCCGGTGAGCGTATCCACGGTCACATCGACCGTGCCGCTGGCCTCGGGCGGCGCGACGGCGGTGATAAGGCTATCGCTGTTGACAAAGAAGTCCTCGGCGGGGACGGTGCCGAAGAAAACGCCATCGGCACCCGTGAAGCCGCTGCCGTTGATGGCGACGACCGTGCCGCCGGCGGTGGTGCCGGTCGATGTGCCGAGGCTGGTGACGGACGGAGCAGGGACAGGGACGTAGGTGAAGCGGTCACCGGAGCTCACGCTGGAAATCCCGCCAGGGGAGGCTACCGTGACGTTCACTGTGCCGGCAGCCTCGGGCGGCGCGACAGCGCTGATAGAGGTGTCTGAGTTGATGACGAAGCTCGCGGCCGGCGTCCCCCCGAAGGAGACACCACTTGCGTAGCTCAGTCACTACCCGTAATGGTGACCGACGTTCCCACCCCCACTCGGGCCCACCGCGGGGCTGAGGGAAGCCAGATTCGGTCCTGGGAGAGGGCCCGCCCAGGTGAACGAGAAGTCCGTGGAGAACTCCGAAGTCCAGCCATTGGGGCCCTGTACCGTAGCGGTGGCATCGATGTAAGGACCCGCTGGACCAAGCGGTTCACTCAGCGTCGCAGTGAAACTCGCGCTGCCGCTGCCATCAGTGCTCGCGGACCAGGTGCCCAGCTCGCTCAGACCCTGGCGGTTATCGATGAGGTTGCCAAAGAACTCGAGGCTCAATGCGGCATTCGGAGTGCTATTGGATACCGTCCCTGCGATGGTCAGCGTGGTGCCGAAGTACGTGACGTTGGTGATGACAGGGGTACCATTGAGCGTGTTGTTGCGGATGCCATATCCGTTGTTGGCTATGATGTTGAGCGGGTAGACCGTGTTCTTGGGGTTTGGGTCGTAGACTGCGGCTTTCACATTGTTCTCGATGACGTTGCCCGTGAGCCAGTTGCGGGCGCTAATGCCGTCGAAACTGACCCCGTAGATCAGATTCTTGACGTTGGATGACAGGTTGGCGCCGACACCGATCAGGTTAGCCGCGAGCTTGTTGTCCGTAGAGCCCATGTTGGTGATGCTCACGCCGTTCAGGGTGTTGCCTGAGATGACATTCGGCTGGCCCCCACTGGCGGTTCGTCCAATCCAGTTGCCTGAGGAGTTGCTGACGAGCACACCATTCGCCCGATTGGGAAGCGCCGTGTTGCCCGTCCTATCTGTCCCGATGAAGTTGCCGAAGACATAGGTGTTAGTGCCCAGGCCCGCCACTGTTACTGTGTCGTGGATGGCCACGCCGTTCTGGCCGTTACCCGAGATGACATTAGCGGCCGCGGTCAGCAGGGAGCTTGAGGACGGCGTAGCGACGCCGACGGAATTCTGAAGGGCCGATCCGACGATCTCAACGCCATTCCTCACGTTAGCCAGGGGCGCACTGCCACTCGCGGTGGTGCCGATCAAGTTTCCTGCGATCGTGTTATCGCTGGCGTCCCGGATCATGATGCCGTCAACCAAGTTGCCGGAGATAATATTGACGCCCAAGCTCACGTAGGACGTGGTGCTCGTATTGAGAGTCGGATTGATCGTGCTGGTGTATGGCCCGATGCGGTTGTAATCGGCGCCGCCATCGATGAGTATCCCGTTCCGCTTGTTGCCGAGCCCGGACGCAGATGCCGCGTTGGTCCCGATGTAGGATGACACGACGATGTTGTCCCTCGACTCGGGACCGTAATCCAGATGCCATTGCCAGTGGGCCCAGAGTTCCCGTAGATCATCATGCGCCCGTCGTCGCCGACGATAGGGATTTTGGCGATCGTGGTGCCATTCGCAGCCCCGATCTGGACATCGCTCACGTTCAGAAGCTTGATTCCAGTACCGGGGAAACTATCGATGATCAGCCCAAATACGGCACTCTTTTCAGCCCCGGTCGTGAAGGTCAGGCCGGCCGTCCCAGGTCGGAGGCTTGCCATGCCTGTGCCGCCCATCAGCTGGACGCCAGTTTGTGAGCTGCCGTCAATGATTACAGGGCGTGTGATTGTGGGCAGGGGGTCATTCTGCACCGCGATGATCCTTTTTAGGCCGAGGCCGAGGTCGAACTGGATCGTGTTGCTTGGGTCCGTGCGGGGGTTTCCACCGGGTGCGATCTGAGCTTTCTGCGCTGGTGTCAATGCCGCTGCAGCGCCGTTTGCGATTAGCAGAGCGTCACGGAACGACAAGGTATCACCAATCCCCAAGTCACTAACATCCGTGTTGGTGTTCACGGTGATGACCGCTGGTGCAAGACGGGACTCCAGCAGCTCCGTCCCGGGCCGGCTGGGGAGCCTGACGCTGCGCCGGCTCGGCACCCAGATACTCCGCCAGCAGCGGGTCAGCCACCACCTCGCGTTGCGAACCATGATGTGCTCCTTTGGGCTCTACGATCGGTCCATGATGCAAGATGCGTCCGGCGATCCCCCTGCGCGCGGCCGGCGCGATCCGCCCCGCACGCGGTCGGTTCGCTGCCGAATGCACGATCAAGTGGTGAACCAGGTGCTGAGTTTACTTCGACTCTACCCGGCCCAAGGCGGCCTTTGCCTCACGGGTCAGTTCGGCGCTGGGCTCACCGCTAGCTAGTCGTTTAAGCACCTGACAGGCATCGCGTGTCCCGATCTCTTCCAATGTCTCCACTGCACGGAGCAACCGCAGGCGCTCGGCGTCGGGAGGCCCATCCAGCGCTTCAAGTAGCTCATCGATCCGCCGGCGCTTCGGCCGACGGGTTGGCCCCGAGCACCCGGGTCAAGGCCGGGCAGGCCACCTCTCTCAACTCCGCCAGGCGTCGGCTCGCCTTTTCACGTACTTCGAACTGATCGCTGTCCAAATCGCGCAGTAGCCGCTCGATGGATCCGGACTCGACCCGAGGAGCCGGAATGAGGTGCTCACCGAGGAGCGCTACCGTTGAATGGGGTGCGGCCATAAGCGTGCGCATTAGGGCATAGGCGACGGAAGCGTCCGTATTCAACAGACCTGACCAGGCGTTAGCTAAGCTTGGGGGGTGGTCGCCGTGGCGCGCCACTAAAGAGGCGCTACTATGCCAAAAGTAAATCTCCTTGTCACGGATAGTAGCGGCGAAAAGGCCTTTGGCGCGTGCCGCTGCCAGGAAGCTTACGCCTTCCTCGACCTGGTAACGCATTCTCCCACTTGCCGTTTCCCAGCAGAACAGCCGCATACAGTGACATGCGACGATCAATGACCTGCCGTCGGCGCTGAAAGCTAGAGAATCAGCCCCGGGCCCGCCTACCACCCCGGCAGGGTAGGCCCAGCTATTATCAGCGCGCTCGTCCTCAGCTTGCCATGTATACTCTCGGACAAGTTTCCCATTGTCCACGTTCCAGACCAAAACTATATTCTCCCCCCGGAACGCGACGGCTAACAGGCGACCGTCCGGCGAGAACGCCACAGAGCTGGGGGTCCGGTAGCGCCTCTTTGGTGAAGGGAGGGTGCGCACCTCACGGCCAGAACTGACGTCCAGCAGATGGATGGATCCAGCGTCCGTAGCCACTGCCAGGATTTTGCCGTCGGGCTGGAACGCCGCCGCCGTCGCCTCCAGGCTCGTGGTAAAGTGCCCCACTTCCTTGCCGTCGGCTAACTGCCACAGTTTTGTGGGTTCGCCCCCCGATACTGACGAAGCAAGCAGGCTACCGTCAGGTGAAAACGGCAAGTACCCGCCGGACGGTCCGCGTAGTGTTCGGAGGATTTCTCCTCGGCTCACGTCAAAGAGGCGCAACTTGTCATCGCGTGTGGTCGTAAAGACGACTATACGTCCGTCGGGCGATAAGCGGGTCCTTCCCAGTGGAATGGCTTTGAAGTCGAGTCTTGCGATGACCTCCCCTGTGGCTGTCTGCCATACCCAGCCGCGGGCGGAAGTACGCGTGGAACTGGCCTCGGTCGCGGCAAGGACCTTGCCGTCGGCCGACAGGCTGACTGCACAAGGCCACCCGACGGTCTTGAAGACGCGCGTGGGCCGGATTTCCAGGGTCGGGGCCGTACACAACGGGAGAGCCTTCGGTCGCTCTTGGTCTTCATCATCGTCCCCGCAGGCACTGGGGGCCACAATCGTAGTCAGCATACAACCAAAGGCTGTAAGGAAGCGGCGTGAGAGAGTCATAGTTGGAGCCCTTCCCTCCCAAACGAACACAAATCTCACCCTGGACCCGCGCAGCACGGAATCGTGGCATTACGACGCCGTTCCCGATCATATCCCTTGCCACGGGGCGCCAGCAAATGCATTTCGCTCCACTTGGCGACTTTCTCGACCCACAATCCTGCTGGCGGAAACCGCACTCTACCGTTGAGCCGACCATTCGACGGGCAGGATGGAATGGTGCGCGATTTCGTCCTCTCCCCGGCTCAAAGGTGCGCATAAGAGAGGGCAGCGCTACCACTCCCGCACGGATCGATGATTCGGCGGGAGAGGCAGCGCTGCCCTCTACCTATAACTGCCGCAGAACCGCGAATCTGTGACAGGAATCTTACTTTTTTTCGCGATGTTTTGGTTTCTCCGGCCGATGCCTGCAGTGGGACGTTCGGACAGTGGTTCAGCCTGAGCGGACAGCTCGGCTTTGCCCAAGCTGATCCTTGGCTGGCAGCGCGGGTCTGCACGCGCGGAATTATATGCGACCTGGCGCCTGGCGCTGAAATGTGAAGGCGCAGGTCCTGATTTGGCAAGGGATTGCGACTCGCGCGCCAGGTCGCATATAATTCGCGGCGAATTCAGTACGACTTGGCAATTTCCGGGGGACCGGCAGCGCCTTCCGCCTCCTCGAACCGGTTCGCGAGGCAGCCCGCAATCAGGAGCCTTCACTGCCACTCTTCGCGTCGTCGACATCCTGCTTCCGTCGCTTCAAAGCCATGCGGTGCGTCAGTTGCCTGCGGGCGGCGGCCGAGAGGGCACAGCCGTCGTCGGACAGCCTCCGCTCCAGCAGCATGTGCAGGAGGTCCGCTTCCCTGGGCGTCAGACCCGGCTCGAGCCGTTCCGCCCGGTCCTCGTCGTCGATTTCGCCGTGACGGGGCGTTTCCTCCTCCGTCGGGGCCGCCTCCGCCTCGCAGCGGTGCCGGCGCCGCTCCCCGCGGCCAAGGGTCTGCACCGGTTCGTCGCCAGCCCCGTCAGGAACTCCTCCAGACTCTCGCTGGCTCCATCGAACGTGCTGAGCACCTGTTCGGGCTTCCCCCGAAGGTTACGGAAGATATCCTGGACGGCATCCTGGATGTACTGCTCGGCATCGGGCGGGCGGTGCCGCCAACAACGGGCGACATCGGCGTGCAGCCTCGACACGAACAACTCGGCCAGCCGATCCCACGCCTTGCTGTCGCCGTCGCGGCACCGCGCCGCCCACTCGGCTTCCGTCCATTCCTCGCGATGACTGCTCATGGGTTGCCTCCTGACGGTGGAGAGAATGCGTCAGTTCCCGTCCCGATTCCCGGCAGCCTGCCGCGGCGGTCGCGGAGTGCCCGGCGCGGCATCGCGGACCGGGCCGGCGCGTCCGCAGCGTGGACGGCCGTTCGCCATGTGCATTTCCAAGGCGGCAGACAAGGCCTTCAGATTCTCATCGCCGGAGCGAGGGCGGAAGCGTCGAAGAGAAGGGACGCCGAACCAGAATTGGGATGGGGGTCAAGCTAACCGATGTCCGGGGCCGTGTCCAGCGAATTGGCAGTCGTGAAGCCCGATTCGCCGGCGGCGAATGCTGCTGATGCGCTTCCTCGTGATTTGCCCTCGTCGGAAATGGAAAGTACGCTCTCATAGCCGAGTAAGCGGGCCCGTGCGGCCCCCTGGGCCGTGCCGGCCGCCAGGACAGGCACTCCTGGGCAACCGGCACCCGTTCCACGCAGGCAAACTCGCCTTTTTCTGGGGAGCGCAACAGTCATGGCAAGTGAACCGGTTCCAAGTTCCGTTACGGCACCCCCCGCCTCACCCCAACTCCAGGCCTTTCAAGCGTGGCTGGCTCGTCTGGGGTTGAGCGGCAAGCTCCTGGCCATCGGCGGCCTGGTCGGCGTCATCGCCGTGTTCCTCCCCCTCGTGTCCATGTCCATCCAGCTGGATACAGCGGGGCTCGGGGGCAAGGGGGGAGCCAACGTAGCTGGGCTTAGCTCCAGCCACAGCGTGATGGTGATCGGCGACTTTCGCGGCATCCTCTGCCTGGTGGGCTACCTCGCCGCCCTGGCCCTCACGTTCGTGCTCTACCCGACCAACGGTCTGGTTCAGAAAACCCGCAGCTGGGCCGGCGTGGGCGTCGGCGCCTTCATCACGCTCTTGGCCCTTTGGCTGCTGGTCACCGCTCTGAGCGGCAGTGGTAGCCTGATGGGATTCCGGATCTCGGTTGGCATCGGCGCCATCCTCAACCTGCTGGCCGGCGCGACGGTGGCGGCGGGCGGTGTTCTCAAGGCCCGCGACGAACAGCTGATCGGGTCCTTCGCGGGCCAGGCCGGAGCAGTGCCTTGACCTCCTGTGCAGGTCCGCACATGGAGCCCAAAAGAGAGGAGCAGCTCGTTCGCAAGAACGAGCTGCTCCTCTTTCCTGGGCGGCATACCCCGTCCGGCGAAGCCCCGCTGGCCGACCAGGCGCAGCGGCTGTGCCGGGAGGTGGGCGGGTTGCGGGGGAGCTTAGCTGCGTTCGGAAAGGACGCGGCCACGAACCCCGCGCCCAGCATGTCAGCCCAGGGTGTCACCACACCTTCCGACACCTCGTGGCACCATCGTGGCACCCTGTGGCACCCTGGTGGCACCCTTGGCACCATCGTGGCACTGTGGCGGCACCGTAGTGGCACCATCGTGACACCCTGCTGACACCGTCGTGACACCCTGACACCCGGACTCCTGCAAACAGGGCCAGCGGAGAGCTGGCGGTCACACGGATGCCAGCTGCGCGACGATGACGGAGAACGGGGGTCAGGACCGGTCCCAGCACCCTTTCTTCCCCGCGGCGAGCCGACCCTAGCGACCAGGCGCATCGTTGCATTGGCGATGCAACGATGACGCAATTTGCATGTCCCTGGCGCGGCAGGACTTGCGACGCCGTCACTTCATCGTTGCACCGGACACGGACACAGCGCCCCGGGACAATGACGGACATCCCGGGACATGGGGGGCAAAGGGGGACAATGACGGACAGGCGTACTGCGAGATCCTCAAGAACCGAGGAGGACTGCGGGGGGAATGAAGAAGGGTCGGGACCAGGTCCTGAGGCCATTTCTGTCTCCGACCTTATAAGGTCCGCACATGCTCGGCCCCGTCCTTCGTGAAGCGCACCTGGCCGCCGGCCTGACCCAGGAGGAATTGTCCTTCAAGGCGGGCCTGGACCGCACATACATCTTACATCTGGAAAACGACCACAAGTCGCCGACCGTGGATGCGTTGCGGTGTCTCTGCGATTCCCTTAGCTAACAGGGGCAGGCTCCGCCTTCGGACGCGAAACGCCGGCCGCGCTCACTCCCGCAACCCCTTCAGCGCCGGCTGTTGGAGATGCCCTTCTTTATCGACGCTGCTGTGCGTCACATCGCAGAAGATGGCCGGTTTCACCCACACCGCCCCTGGCAGCTTTAGGCCGGGAATCAACGGCTCATCGCGGATCAGGCCCAACAGCCGTCTGGTGAGTTCCACCCGCAGGTCGGCTGCGATTCCCTCCTTCACCACGCCGGCGAAGGTGAGGCGATCTCCCTCGGCGCGGGCCAAGACCAGGCGGGTCACCGTCTTGCCGTCGGTTAGATAGCCGATGACCACGCACTGGGCCACCTGGCGCGATTCGGTGTTGGCCTGCACCGGAACGACTGGGAGATCGATAATCGGTCCCTGGCGGGCGGTATCGCGGAGGGTGGAGTTCGGCTCGACGGCCAAGGCCCCGGCCATACGCCGTAGCTGGCGGACTCGCAAGGCCTCGAACCAGTACTCGTACCCGCCGATGATCGCCGCTCCGCAAATCATGGCCGTCAGGCACCAGGCGCCCAGCGAGACCGGCCAGCGCGTCGCCGGCAGATGGCGGAAGGCGGCCCGCCACAGTCGCCCGGGGATGATGACATCCTTCGCCCCCAGCCCCTCCTCGCTGGCGCCGATGCGCAGCATCGCCCAGAGTTGGGCGGCGATCAGGCCAATGACGCTGACCATGATCTGGATCGCCGACCAGAGGGCCCGCTCCAGGCAGTCGTCGTCCAGCAGGCAGTCGCCGGCAATGGCAAGGAAGGCGATCGCAGCCGTCCCGCCGAGTAGCGGCCAGGCCCAGGCCGGCATGCGCCGCATCGCCTCGCCGAACTCGGTCGCCCCCAGGGCCGACGGTTTGCGGCTCGGCGCCGGCTCCGGCGGCAGCACCGCCGGTCCTTCCTCCTCCAGTGAGCGACAGTAACCGCACCCGGCACACCAGCCCAGCCCGGCCGGGTTGGTCAGCTTGCCCTGGCAGCGCGGGCAGATCGAGGGATCGGAGGGCGCTACCTCCTCGGGGGCCTTCTCGGGCGGTGCGGGCGGCGCCTCATCTTCGGGGGTCGGTTTGGGTGGATCGAGTTCGGGAATGGGGTCGGCGGCCTGGTCGGGTCGGCCCTGTGTGAAGAGTGCCATTGATACGCCTCCGGGGAGTTCCGAGCGCGATGCGGCGCACTACAACTTTAGGTCACGCCGGCTCGTAACGCCGAAGCAGGAGCCGTTCCAGCAACCACACCAGGGTGGCCAGGCTGCGGTCGGCCTGGTCGCGGGCCGGGTCGAACTCGGAAATGGCGACCCCCGCCACCCGCTCCGGCCAGGCGGCGTCCAGGCACGCAGGAGTTGCTGGGGCGTCAGGCCGAACGGCACCGGCTCGGCCACGGCCGGGAAGAAGGCGGCATCGAGCACGTCGCAGTCGATATCGAGGAATACCCGCGCCGCACCCCGGCTGGCTTCCCGGAGCGCCGCCAGGGTCTTTTCGGGTTCCACCGCCAAGGCCTCCGCCGGCAGGGCCAGCCGATAATGCTGGGCCACGTACCCCGGCGGAAGGAGCAGGTCGCGGTGGCCGACATTGACAATGGGCGGTAACGGCCCGTCGCAGTGGAGCAGGAAGTTGCCGTGCGACATTTCCGTGGTACACGCGGCGAACTGGTGGATGTCGAGGTGGGCATCGAGCTGAACGACAAGGCAATCCTGGCCCGACAGCTCGTCGTACAGCGGTAAGACGCCGAGGTGGTTGCCGGCCAGCCAGAGGAGGAAGTCACCGCGCTTCAGGAGCTGCCGGATTACCTGCCGGCCGCGGGACCGCCAGCCGTCGTAGTCGGCCAGCGTCTCGAAGGTGAATTCGCGCAGGCGGAGGCGGTCGGCATAGGCCGCCGCCCGAGTCGGCACGGTTTCGCGGTGGAAGTCGCCCACTACCTCGCGCAGCTCATCGCCGACCAGTGCCGCCCCGGCGCCGGCCCCGCCGCTACCAAACAGGTCGAAGGGGAACACGACGGCGGTAGTACGTAGTCCGTGGTCCATAGTCCGTGGTCCGCAAGGTGTTATCTATGGTCACCGCGTTTGGACCATTGTACAGTGAGACGGAGTACCTCATATCTACGGACCACGGACTACGGAATACGGACCATGCACTCGATCCAGGATTACTACGTGGCACCGGGCGCGGTGGTCACCGGCGAGGTGGTGCTGGCGGCGGGCGTGAACGTCTGGTTCGGCACGGTCATCCGTGGCGACCTGGCGCGGATCACGCTGGGGCCGCGAGTCAACATCCAAGACGGCTGCATCATCCATACCGATCACGGCCAGCCGCAGGACATCGAGGCCGGCGTGGTGGCGGGGCATCGGGCGGTGCTGCACGGCCGGCGCATTGGCCGCGACACCCTGATCGGCATGGGCGCCCTGCTGTTGACCGGCTGCGAGATCGGCGAGGAGTGCCTGATAGCGGCCGGCACGCTGATTACCGAGGGCCGGCGCATCCCGCCGCGCTCGGTGGTCATGGGGGTGCCCGGCAAGGTGGTGCGCGAGATCACCGCCGCCGAACTGGCCCGGACCCAGCAGATCGCCGCCAGCTACCTGGAGCTGGCGCAGCGCTATGCCCGCGGCGCCTTCCCGCCGCCCTGGGGCGATCGGCCGGGGACGGTTATCTAAAGAGCCTGTGGCAAAATTGGGAGGGCGAGGCTCCTGCCGAGCCGCAGACGGCCGAAAAACCGCCTCGGCAGGAGCCTCGCCCTCCTGGTTTTGTCGATTCTGCCACAGGCTCTAAGGCGAAAAATACGCTGTACCGATCCTGGTCAACCCGCATCAACGAGAAGCAACAAGCCGTCGATTGGCAATTCATCATCGAGAAAGCAAGGGTCAAGTTGAAGCGGCTCTACCCCAAGATTTAGTCTGGACGGGGCACTAGTTTCGCTGGCTTGCCGACGCTCCTAGAAGGCGTCGAGTGGGCGGGCGTCGCTGAGCTGGTCGGCTCGCAGTTGCAGCATCGCTTCCGCACCCTCTTCGCACCAGAACTTCTCGGTGCCTTTGACCCGTTGGTTGAGCTGTTTCATGACCGACTCCATGTGGCTGCTGGTCAGCGGCCATCCCTGCCGGCGATACTCATGGTAACCCATCTTGTCCTTGTGGTTTTGCAAGTAGGTCAGGGCGTCCGCGACCAAACGCCGCGGACTGGTTTCGCCATCCGCCGCCTCGGGAGCACCGCGTTCGACCTGCCGCCGAGCCAATGCGACGATGACGCGTTCCGGCTGCCCTTGCCAGAGCCATTCGATCCAACGCACGTACACCGGCCAGCCCTCGGCAAATGTCCGCCCCGCCGTTGCCGCCGCGAAGAGGTACGACAACACGTGCATGAAATCGATGAGCGCTGTCCAGGAGCTGAAAAACCGCCGCCAGATCGCCCCATTGTTGTCGGAACCGTCGCCGACGAAGGCGCGTGTCAGCCGTTCGACCTGCTTGGCCGACACCTTGACACCGGCCAATTCCCGCAGGGACTGTTGACCTTGTTCAAACGACCCGTGCGCGGCGCCGGCGTAAACGATCTGGCGTTGCAGGCTGGGACTGTACTGGCTGCGATCAAGCCCCAGACTCTTGCGCTGAGGGAAAAAATCCCGCCGACAGGTGTCGCAGCGGGTCTTGGGTTCTTGCCATCGCGCCTCGCCAGCGCCGGTTGCCAACCGGCGCGGCTGCGGCGGAATGCCGGCCGTCGTCGGTCGGCCGCAGCCGGGACAGACGTTGTACTCCGGGGGTCGTTCGGTCTGGCCGGCCTGCCGAGCCAGCGCTTGGTCCAGCATCTTTGCCGTCAACGCCTTGCGACCGGCCGCGACCGTCTCTTCCAACTCGCTGAAGGTGGTTACCCAGGCAGGACCAGCTGGGCCATACAGACGATCGACCAAAGATTTCGCGACACCCTCCAGGTAGGGGAGCACATTATCTACTTCGTTAGTCGCTTTCTTGTGTTGTGCCATCCTTGGCTCCAGCGAGTGATTAGGCGAACGGCAGGAGATAATCCCCCCTCGCTCCGGTGCTCCTACGGAGTACGGGGGACTGGGGCGACGATCCCTGGCCTGGCGCCGACGGGGCCCGTCAGAGCGCTCCCGCACACATCGGACTTCTGTTCAACCTGGCGATTTTTGCTGACTTGCGAAGGCACATGTCATTATTTACCAATGGTTTGCGGTGTCAGTGCCAGGTTGAACAGAATTCCCGGCCACTTCAGTTCAACCTGGCAGCGCGTGCGGTTCCGGCGGGGGGTCGGAGACGCGCTGCCGAGGGCACCTATCTCCTGCCGGTCGCCTTAGGTCGTGGCAAATGGGTAAGCTGGGACAGGCGTCTACCAGATGACCCTGCGAGCTTGCAAACCGTGTCGTGCACCCCGGGCCCAAATGGCCCTCAAACTCGGCTTGCCCCACTTTTCGGGCCGGGCTATGATCCCGCCGACCTTCAGGGTGCCTCGATCGCGTTGCCGAGCGTCGATCACGGAAGAAAGGACGAGTGCAGCGTGCCCAGTACGGTGCGGCAGTTGGCGGAGCTGGTTCAGGGTGAGCTGTGCGGCGACGGCGAACAGGTGATTCGGTCGGCCCAGACGCTGGCCGAAGCGGGTCCGGGCGACATCACCTTTGCCGAGAGCGAGCGCTACGTCAGCCGGCTCCACGCCAGCCGCGCGACGGCCGCGGTCGTCGGGACCGGTCTGCCCACCAACGGGCTCACGGTCATACGCGTGGCCGACCCACTGCTGGCGTTCGTCACCATTGTGCGGCATCTGCGTGGCAAGCCGGACAGCCAGCCCGGGCCGCAGGGAATCGACCCACGCGTTTGCGTGGACGCCACAGCCCGCATTGGCCCCGAGGCGACGATCCTGCCGTTCGCCTGCGTGGGGGCCGGGACCGTGATCGGGGCGCGCTGCCGTATCCATCCCGGAGCAGTTATTGGCCGCAACTGCCGGCTGGGCGACGATGTCACCATCTACGCCAACGCCGTCCTCTATGACGAGACCGTGGTCGGTCACCGGGTGATCGTGCATGCCAACGCGGTGCTTGGGGCCGACGGTTTCGGCTATCGGCCCCATGCCGGGGGTCTGATGAAGATTCCCCAGCTCGGTTATGTCCAGATTGGCGATGACGTGGAGATCGGTGCCGGGACCACGATCGACCGGGGCACGTTTGGGGCGACGCAGATCGGGGCTGGGACGAAGCTGGACAACCTGGTGCAGATCGGCCATAACTGCCGTATTGGCCGGCAAAACCTGGTGGCGGCCCAGAGCGGGATCGCCGGCTCGTCCACGACCGGCGATGGTGTCGTCCTGGCGGGCCAGGTCGGGGTGACCGACCACGTCCACATCGGCGACCGGGCCGTGATCGGGGCGCAGTCCGGCGTGTCCAACAATGTTGCGGCTGGCGAATGGGTGCTGGGCTACCCGGCCCGGCCTCTGAACGATCAGCGGCGCGTCTGGGCCACGCTGGAGCGGCTGCCCGAGATGCGCCGCGACCTGAGACGCCTCAAGCAACTGGCCGGACTCAACGAAACAGAATCGTGATATTGCCATCGACCAAGGATGATGTGGATGCCGGACCCATCGGGCTGCTGGCCGGCTGGGGCCAGCTGCCGCTGACCATTGCCCGCAAAGCGCGGAGCGTGGGACTACCGCTGGTGTGCGTCGGCCTGCGTGGCATGGCGTCGCCGGAGCTGGCGGCCCTGGCGGACCGGTTCTACTGGAGCCGGCCAGCTCAGCTCGGCCGGATCATCCGCTGCTTCAAGCGGGCCGGCGTGCGCCGGGCGGTCATGGCGGGCAAGGTCCCCAAGGCGGACTACCTGCACAAGCCGTGGAAGCTCCTGTCCCTCTGGCCCGACCTGCGTTTCTTCCGCGTCTGGCTGTTCCGTCCCCGCCGCGACAACAGCGACGACACGCTGATGCTGCGGCTGATCGACGAATTTGCATCGGACGGCATCCGTTTTGATTCGGCCCTGGAACTCTGCCCGGAGTTGCTTGTGAACGCTGGAGTGTTGACGCGTCGCAGGCCGACGGCCCGCGAACAGGCCGACATCGCCTTCGGCTGGCACCTGGCCCGCCGCATGGGCGATCTGGACGTGGGGCAGAGCGTGGCGGTGAAGGAGTTGGCCGTCCTGGCGGTGGAGGCGATCGAGGGCACCGATCACATGATCGCCCGGGCCGGCGTGTTCTGCCGGGCGGGCGGCTTTGTCGTGGTCAAGGTGGCCAAGCCCAACCAGGACCTGCGCTTCGACGTGCCGACCGTGGGCAGTGCCACCATCGAGGCGATCCACCGGGCCGGCGGCCGCGTTTTGGCCATTGAGGCAGCCCGGACGATCATCCTGGAACCCGCCGAAACTGCCGCTTTGGCCGATCGTTACGGCATTAGCCTGGTGGCCTGGAGCGATGCCGAGGCTCTGCGACAGACGGCCTG
The DNA here is from genome assembly GCA_963827935.1 of uncultured Planctomycetota bacterium. Taxonomy (GTDB): domain Bacteria; phylum Planctomycetota; class Planctomycetia; order Gemmatales; family Gemmataceae; genus DATFNV01. The sequence goes on from CAWHCN010000018.1 coordinate 59,045, forward strand.
AGGCAGGAGAATGCGAGTGGTTGACGTGCTGAAAATGGCTGGCTACATTGGACCTGTCGAGCGTTGGGCCCCTTAGCCAAGCGGTAAGGCAGCGGATTGCAAATCCGCCATCCCCGGTTCGATCCCGGGAGGGGCCTTTGACGGAAGTCGATAAATTACAAGGGCTTGCGGCGACACTGGCCGCAAGCCCTTGTGGCGTTTTCAGGGTGCGGTAGGGTCAACGGTAGGGTAGTCGGGTTGACGGCTGTGCGCTAGCGGTGCGATAGGGCGGAAGAGGGGCGGTAGGTCCCAGACTTCCTCCGCCACGTCCTCCATTTCCAGGTCGGCGTACAGGTCGGCGGTCATGCCGAGTGTCAGGTGTCGCATGAGTAGCTTCACCTTCTGGATCGGGAGGGCGGTTCCGACCGTCTTGCAAAAGGTATAGCGAAGGGAGTGAAAATCGGCGTGCCGGCCGCGGAGGTCTGTGCGGTCGATGGCGGCCCGCTGCAGGTCCTCGTAAAGGCTGGTGATCTTCGGGACGCCGGGGCCGGAGTTATTGCGCGGGCGGCCGCGACGGCCCTTCTCCTCGCCACGGCCGGCACCGAAGAGAAGACTGCCAGGGGTGGGAAGCGCTTCCCAGAGCGGACGCAAGACCGCAGCGCACTCGGGAAGCATGGGCAGGCTCCAGGGCAGGCCGTTCTTGCTGACTTCGGGGCGCATGTGCCAACGCGGCCGGGGGCCGGTGGGGTCGCAGTCACACTTCTGCAGGCGACGCAGCTCCTCGCGACGCAACCCCGAGTAGGCGGCAATCTCGTAGACGATACGGCGGCGGTCCGGGGCGGCGGCCAGGAGGCGGGCCAGCTCGGCTGGCGTGTAGGCTTGTCGGAGGCGCCGGCGGGCCTGGCGGCCACCCTTGGCCCGGGCCATGCCGTCCAGGGGGTTGGCGGCGATCCAGGAGCGCGGAGGCGAGCGGCACCATTCGATGAAGGCGTTAACGCACTGGTGGTATTTGTTGAGTGTGCGCGGGGCTCGACCCGCCTCACGCAGGCCGTCGAGGAAGGCGGCAAAGGCTTTGGCGGCGACATCGGCAAGGGAGCGCCAGTGGCAATCGTGGGCCACCTTGTCGAGTTGCATTTGCACGTCGCGGTAGTGGCTGCCGGCCTTTGGGCTGCCGCGGCGCACCAGGTCGGCGAGGTACTCCTCGGTGGCCTCTGGCCAGCTGCGGGCGGCGCAGCGGACTATCTGCGCAAGACCGAGGTAGGGGCCGGTGAGGTCCGGGTGAAGGGGGCCTATGCCGACGCGGATGCGGTCGCCGTCTTCCTCGATCTTCATGCCGAGTGACTCGGCAAGGCGCTTGTCGGCGGTGCCGCTGCTGATCGTTCTGGTCTTGCCGTGCTGGTCCTTGAACTCGATGCGGTAGATGTTGCGGCCGGTCGGCTTGTAGACGGATGCCATGATGCTTGCTCCTGGCGACTCCCGGGGCCGGCATCGGCCGGCCCCGGGATGGTTCTTGAGAGAAAAGGAACGGTCTCAGGGCGAGGGTTGTAGCTCGCCATTCGTGGTTGCGGGTTGGGCGGGCGGACGGGGCCTGGGCTTGGGGAACGCGGCCAGGAAGGCGGGGAACGCGGCTTGCGGGTCGTCCGGCAACTTGATCAGCGGGGCCAGGCCGTGGCGGTTGCCGGCGTCGAAGGTGGGGCTCGGGGCGGTGTGCAGGAGGCGCAGTTTGCCGCCGGTGGCCGGGGCCTTCGTGACCCTGCCGCGTTCCCTTCTCACGGGCTGGGTGGTTACGTCCCAGCTTCCGTACAGGATCATGTCGGCCCATTTGCTGGTGGCGGACCAGGCCAGTTTCGACAGGGCGGGCTCGATGCGGTCGTAGGGCGGGCCGTCCGGCGGGGTGAAGGTGCGGATGATGGTATGCGCGGTCAGGACGATGCGCAGGCGGCGTTCCTGGCGGAGGCGGTCGAGGGCGGCCAGGAAGGGAAGCCAATGCTTGTTGGCGGAGATTTTCTCGCCGCGGCCGAAGGCGTTGAAACCGCCCTCGCCCCAGTCGTCGGCGAACTGGTCGAGGCAAGCGGTTTCGTGGGCCAGGCGCTCGGCGCCGTTGGCGGTGTCGAGCACAAACGTCTTGAAGCTGTGCTGCTGGTCGGTGAGGCCCTGGACGGCGGTGAGCACGTCGGCCCAGCTCAGGGCCTGGTCGGCGAAGTGGTGCGTTTCTGGGAGCTGACCGGCTTCGATCAGCTTTTGCAGGCCGTCCTCGCCCCGGGTGGTTAGTTGGACAGCGCCACTTTTCACACTGGGCAAGGCCGAAGTCAAGCTGGGCAAAGTAAATCGCCGTAAGTCCTTGGTTTTCGTGTGGCCATCTTACCCAGAATAAAAAGTGGCGCTGTCCAATTAGGAAGATCGGGTTGGGAAGTTGGGCGGCGAAGGTGGTCTTGCCCCATTTGGGAGGGACATAGAGTAGAATGCGGTCGGGCAGCGGCAGGGAGCGGCGCGCGACGCGGGAGAGGTCAGGGCCGAACGGTGTGGTCATGGGAGGATTCCTCGGTTGGGGTTGGGGGCGGGGTCCAGTCCAGGGGTTTGCTGGCGTGGGCGTCGAGCTCGTCACGGCGTTGCTGGGCGGCGATGGCCTGGTCAATGGCGCGGTCCTCGCCGGGGGGCTTGTCGTGATACCAGCCCGGGCGGTAATCGCGGTGCATGAGCGGCTCCTGGGCGACGGGGAAGGCCCGGGGCGGGCGAGGCCCCGGGCGGGTGGAAGGGTCAGGCGGTGACGGCCAGTTGCTGGGTTTCGTGTTCCCATTGCAGCTGGCGGTCTTCGGGCTCGGCGGCCTGGTCGCGTTGCATGCGGCGATGGGCGGCGAGGCGGGCGCGGCGTTCGGCGGCCTGGGCGCGGCATCGGGCCTTGCGCCAGTCGGCCAGGGCGGCAGCCATCGCGTCGGCCTCGGCCTGGTGGCCGATGACGGGGGCCAGGCGGTCCTTGAGCCGCTGTTCCTGCATGTCGTCGTAGGCGGCGCGCAGGGCGTTGACGGTGCGTTCCGCTTCGTCGGCGCGGGCGGCGGCCTCGGCGGAGAGGCGGGCGAGGTCGAGGACCTGGGGCACGGGGAGTAGCCCACAAGCCTTGACGGCGTCGAGGTGTTTGCAGCCGTTTTTGGAGTGGTTATGGAGGCGAAGGTTGGGGCCGTGGTACTCGCAGCGGGCGCCGGTGGCGGGGTCTATTGAGACAATGTAGATGTCTGCTGTGGGTTTGCCGTCGAGGCACTTGTTGAGGCGGACGGCGGCCAGGGCGTCGGGGACGGTGACAGGGCAACAGGTGTAGGTTGTGGAGTTGGCCTGGTCGTCCCAGATGCGGAGCCAGAGGCGGGCGACGCGGGCTTGTGGTTGTTCGGGGGCGGTGGGGCTGGACGGCGCGGGGACAGGGGGAGTACAGTGAGTCATTGCTGACCTTCCTCAATAGGGTTGGTCACGGGCCGGGCTGCTACCAACAGCGCCGGCCCATTTCACTTAACTGGACCCCGGTATACCACACGGACGGGGTGGCTTGTCAAGCGGAAAACGCGGAAAAAGCCTGAAAAACAGCGGAAACATGATTGACAGACAAAGGGGAGCTGTGTTATGATGTATGCCACTTGAGGAGTGGCGGCCATGTGCAAGAGGGACCGGGAGCTGCGGGCGGAACTGCTGGAAGTGGAGTACCGGCTGGCGAAAGACGCGGGTGCGGGGCCGGCGGCGCTGCGGGTGAGCGGGCAGCTGGCAAGCGAAGCCCGGCGGGCGGCCGAGGCGAGAGTACGCGAGGAGCGGGAAGGGGAACGGCAGGGGGTGCTGTGGAGCTGACGGCCAGGGGTGGGAGGCCGGCGCGGGAGGCGGAAGGACGGGGGGGGCCGGCAGGGATGCCGGCCAGCACCGCGGCGGAGCCGCACGCTGAGCCTGCCGCCGCCGTGCCATCGCCCCGAGCGGAGGCCGCCTCGGGGCCCCAAGTGCGGCGTACTCGCCGCACTTGGGGGGCGGCCGGAGCGAGACGGCGGCACCGAATGTGGTGATTTAGACTAGTTGGACAGCGCCACTTTTCACACTGGGCAAGGCCGAAGTCAAGCTGGGCAAAGTAAATCGCCGTAAGTCCTTGGTTTTCGTGTGGCCATCTTACCCAGAATAAAAAGTGGCGCTGTCCAACTAGGAAGGGGTGGATGGTAGGTAGGTGGGTGGTGGTGGTGCCGACAGGACCGCCATCTGGGCGGTACTCCGCCGCCGTTGGAGGCATGGATGCCGGAACGCGGCCGCCTGCATGGATGTGGCGGCGCGCTTGGCGGGTCGCGTAGGAGCGGAGCGGAGGCGTACTCGCCGTAGCGGAGCGACTAGCGACCGCACCCCCAAAAGAGCATGAAGAGTGCCTGGAGCCGCCGCGGGTGTAAGGAATCATGTTGGAACGCGCCCGGGGCGGCCGCGGAAAAGAAGAGTGCTTGGGAGTTACAGTAAGTGCCCGACGGCGTCGTCACCATCAGGTCCACCGTGGCGGCCGCCTGCGCCGGGGCCACTGCGGTCAGCTGCGTGTCGCTGTTGACGACAAAGGCCAGCGCCACCCAACGACCTCGTCCCGGCGGTTTGCTTCGCGTCTTCCCGGCGCTTGACAGCGGAGCATCGCGGCTCGAAAATCAATCAATGTTGGCCCGTGACCGTTCGTGGGGCGTTCCGCCTATCCGATCAGGAGGCCTGCAGCCATGAGCCACGTTGGTAAACCATTCTGCGGAGCCTTGGCACTGGCCATCGCGCTACCCGTGTCGGCGTTCGCTCAGGTTCCGGAGTCCGCCAAGGACGAAATGATCGTCTTCACGTCGATCGAACTTCGAGGAGAGCCACGCTTTGGCGTCCATGACGGAAAGAAGGCTAACATAGGCATCATGATCGCCGACGGATCGAAGCGCACCATTCTGACCAAGCATGACGCCCTGGAGCTTGACCCGGCCTTGTCGCCGGATGGCAAGCTCATCGCCTTCGTGATCGCTAACAAGAGCGAGGTTTGGGTGATGAGCGCCGACGGCAAGGATCGCAAGAAACTCGTAATCGGGACGTCCAGGACGTTTGCCCTGGCTCCGACCTGGTTGCCCGACGGCAAGCGCATCGCCTACACGAAACTATCAGATAATGAAGATGGTTCCGGATTCAACTCCGAAATGGTTGTATTCGACGCGGACGGCAAGAACGCCAAGAGCCTGGGGAAGGGCCTAATGCCGGCCTGGTCGCCCGACGGGAAGAGGATGGTCTACTCACGCCGGGATGAGGCGACCAAAGAGCCGCGTCTGCGCGTCAGGGATGCCGACGGCCACAATGATAAGGAACTGGTCAAGGGGTTGGCATTTGCGGGGGCGTGGTCCCCCGACGGCAAGCGCATCGCCTACCTTGGCTCGAAGGGTGGGCTCCCACAGCGGCCGCACATTTACGTCAGCAACGCTGACGGGTCCGGCGCCAAGCCCTTGACCACCTCCGCGGAGGGCGAGTGTCCGCCCCGCTGGTCGGCGGATGGTAAGCGCCTCTACTTCACTCGGATGTTGTACGAGCCGAAGAAGTCGGCTATCCGGGTCATTAACGCCGACGGGAAGAACGAGAAGGAGCTGACCAAGGGCAACGGTCTGGACCTACTCGGCGGCTCGGGTCCGTTTATCCTCTTCGAGACCCGCGGGTTCGTGTTCCTGCCTTACGGGCCGGAATAACGGCAGCTGATAGGCACCGACGACACGCTGAAGCTCTAATAGACCGCCGAACTTGTGCCCGACGTGCCGGCGAAGGTGGTCACGGTCACGTCCACGGTGGCGGCGCCGTCACCATGAGCACGGTGTCGTTGACCACGATGAACGATGCCGCCGAAGAAGACGCCGTCCGCACTCAGTGGCTAATCGAGAGTAATTCCACCGTTGGTTGCCAGCGGCTCTTTCGTTACGCCGAAGGGGTTGCATGGAACTTCAAGCAATGTTGTAAAATGCCCCCGTCGGGGCTAAGGACAAAAGGGTGCAGTTGCACTTTGTACACGATCTGAACACTGTCTTCACCGACTCTGATCTCCTTGATCAGCAGCCGCAGCAGCTGTCGTTTGGTGGCCTTGTCGGCCTGCTCCAGGCCGGCTTGCACCTGCCGGGCGAACCCCTCGAAGTCGTCCAGGAGGTGACCCAACGCCGCAGCGCCCTGCTCGGCTTCCGCCTGTGCCGCATACGCTTGTTCTTCACACCGCAGACGCTCCTTCACCCGCTGGGCGCGCGCGTCAAACTCTGCCTGGTCCAGGTACTCCGTCGTGTACAGATCGAGCAACCGCGCCAACTGCCGCTTCAGTCGCGCGATCGACGCCCGCAGCGACCCCGTCGCCGCTGCCGGCTGCTGGCGACGTTGGAGCTCTTCGCGGACGCGGCGGGGGTCGCGCAGCAAGGCGCAGACATCGGCCCAGACCTCAGTTTCCAGGGCCGAACCCACCGAAGCATTGCGGCACCAGGCCTCGCCGCCGTGACGGTATTTATCCGTTCCAAGACATCGATAGTAGACATAGCGTTTATCTCCGTAACGGCTGCGCCGGCCGCAGTACGCCCCACCACAGAGGCCGCACACGAGCAGGCCGCTGAGGAGGAAGTCGGCCCCTTGCTGCTGCGCCCGCTGCCGTCGGCGGTTTTCCTCCAGGCGTTCGGCCGCGGCCTGAAAGAGGTCTTGGCTGATGAGCGCCGGCACCGCAATCACGGCGTGTTCGGCCGGCGGGGTGGGCCGCGGCACTTGGTCTCTGCGGGGCAGCGCGGGTTGTCCGCGGCCCGGCCGCCGGTCGGCCGACCGCGCCTCCATTCGGGTCTTGCCGTAGTGGGCCTCGCCGTAGTAGGCCGGGTTCAGCAAAATGCCGCGCAGCGTGGCCCGGTCCCAGCGCGGTCGGCCCGTGCGTGTCGGCACGCCCTGGGCGGTCAAGCGCTGCACCGCCGCGCCCAGCGACAGCCCTTCCAGTCCGACCCAGGCAAACAGGTCGCGGACCACCCGAGCCTCTTCCGGGACGATGTCATAGCGGGCCAGGCCGCCGCTGTCGTGCTTGCTGACGTAGCGGTAGGCGTAGGGTGCGTGGGCCAAGGCGCTCACCTGGCCCTGGCGGGCGCTGAAGCGGCGTCCGCGGCGAGTCCGTTCCAGGATTTTCGCACGCTCATACTCGGCAATCATGCCTTGCATCTGCAACAACAAATTGCCTTCCGGCGAGGCCTCGGCCAGCGGGTGGTTCAGAAAGACGACCTCGACGTGCCGGCGCTGAAATTCCTCCAGCAACACGGCCTGGTGGACGAATTGGCGTGCCAGGCGATCGGGCGAGTGGACGTAGAGGCGTTCGACGCCGCCGGCATGAATCAGGTCACGCAACCGCTCCAGGCCGGGGCGGCGCAGGCTGGCCCCGCTGTAGCCCTCATCGAGGAAGCGGAGCTCGGGCTCGAGCCGGCAGCCGTCGGCCTGCAGCCGCTGCTCCAGAGCGGCCACCTGGCTGTGAATGGTCGCTTCGTCCGCCTGACGCTGCGAGCTGACGCGGGCGTAGAGGGCCACGCGACGGTTGTCGTCCATGACATTAAGCTCCGTGGGCGATGGAAGAAGAGGTTGGAGCGCGGGGCCGGGCGCGCTTTCGGGCCGGCTCGGGCAGCCGCCCCGCGGGGCGGCCGATCCCTAGCCCGAGCTGCTGGTAGGCCAAGGCCCACAGTTGTTCTTCGAGGCGTGAGCAGACGCAGAGACGCTGCAGCGTGCGTGATTTCCGCCGGCGTTGATCCTCCATGATCTCCTCGCGGAAGGAACCGGGCGGCGCCATGCCGCGGCCCCTACCGCTGTCTGCCGCGCCGCCGAAGCGACGAGCGAGGGATGAAAGTATCGACGAACACCGGCCGTTTTACAACATCGTTTGTGCTGTCATGCAACGCCTTCGGCGTAAAGCGTCGCCACCGTCAGGCCGTGGCTCCCCACCGGCAAGGCGGGCGAGGTGGCCGTGATCGACGTGGCCGAGTTGACGGTGAAGCTGGCTGCCGCCACGCCGCCAAAGGAGACCGCGGTGGCTCCGGTGAAGGTCGTGCCCGTCACGGTGATGCTGGTGCCGCCCGCCGTGGTGCCGGTGCTGGTGCTCAACGACGTGATGGCCGGCGTCGCCGCCGTCAGCCAGGTGAACTGGTCGGCGGAGACCGCACTCGACGTGCCGTTATTGGTGGTGACTTTAATGTCCACGGTGCCGGCCGACCCTGCCGGCGCCGTGGCGGTGATGGCCGTGTCGGACAGGATGGTGAACGCCGTGGCATTGGTGGTGTTGAACTTGACCGCGGTCGCTCCGGTGAAGCCGGTGCCGGTCAGCGTCACCACCTGGCCGCCGGCCGTGCTGCCGGTGTTCGGGCTGACGCCCGTCACCGTCGGGGCCGAGCCGGTCACGTTGGTGTAGGTGTAGTGGTCGGCGCTGACGGCCGACGAGGTCCCCAGGTAGGTGGTGACCTTGATGTCCACCGTGGCGGCGGCCTGGGGTGGGGCCACCGCAATGACGGCATTGTCGGAAATGAAGCTGAAGCTGGTCGCCGCCAGGCTGCCGAAGGTCACGCCCGTGACGCCCGACAGGTTGCTGCCGATCACCACGATGGTGTCGCCGCCCGCGGTGCTGCTGGTGCTGAGCAAGCTGACCGACGGGGCGGTGCCGCTATTGAAGGTGTAATGGTCGGCCGAGCCGGTCGCCGAGGTGCCGCCGCCCGTGGTCACCTGCACATCGACGGTGCCCGTGGCATGCCCCGGCGCGACGGCGACGATGAGGGTGGACGAGAAGACGGTGAAGCTCTCCGCCGCCACGCCGCCGAAGGTCACGCCCGTGGCGGAGGTGAAATTGGTGCCATTGATGCCGACCAGGTTGCCGCCGGCAGTCACGCCGGAGGTGGTGGCAAGCGAGGTGACGGTCGGAGCGCTGGCGGCATTGAAGGTGAAGTGGTCACTGGACGAGACGGCCGAGCTGCCCACCGTGGTCTCGACCTGGACATCGACGGTGCCCGCCGCGTCGGGCGGGCTGACGGCGGTGATGCTGCTGGACGAATTGACGGTGAAGCTGGTCGCCGACACGCCGCCGAAGAGGACCTCGTCCGCCGCGGTGAAGTTGCTGCCGCTGATGGCGACACTGGTGCCACCCGTGGTGCTGCCGCTGCTGGTGCCGAGCGACGAAATGCTCGGGGCACTGGCGGCGCTGTAGGTGAACTGGTCGGCCGACACCGGGGCGGAGGCGCCGGCCGGGGTGGTGACCTGCACATCGAACGTGCCCGCATAATTCGTTGGGGAATAAACGGTGATCTGGCTATCCGAATTGACGGTGAAGTCGAAGACCGGGGCACTGCCGAAATCGACTTCCTCGGCCCCGGTGAAACCGCTGCCCGCGATCTCGATCAGGGTGCCGCCGGTGGTACTGCCGCTGCTGGTACTGAGGCTGGTGATGGCCGGGGCGGAAACGCTGTTGTACGTGTAGGACCCGTAGCTGGACGAGGTCGCGGCGTAGGTGGTCACGGTGACATTGACGCTGCCGGCCGCCTGGGCCGGGGCGTAGGCCAGGATGGCATTGTCGGAGAGCACGGCGAAGTCATTGGTGCTGACGCTGCCGAAATTGACCGCTGTCGCCCCCGTGAAGTAGCTACCCGTGATGACTACCGGCGTATCGCCGGTGTCCGGTGCGGACGAAACCGAGAGCGCCGACACCGTGGGCGTGGAAGCGTTGCTCACGGTGAAGTGATCGCTGCTGCCGGTGGAGGACGTACCGCTGTAAGTGGTGACAGTGACATCAACAGTGGCTGCGGCCTCGGCCGGCGCCGTGGCCACGATGCTGCCGTCGGCCAGCACGGTGAAATCGTCGGCCGGGACGGACCCAAAGCTGACGCCGGTCGCGCCGGTGAAGTTGCTACCGCTGATGGTGGTCACTACGCCGCCGGCCGTCGTCCCGCTGGTGATGCTGAGGCCGCTGATGGACGGGGCCGTAGCGTTCGTGACGGTGAAGTGGTCGCCGCTGGAGACAAGCGACGTGCCGGTGGGCGTATCGACGGTGACATCGACCGTGCCGCTGGCCTCAGGCGGCGAGACGGCGGTGATGAGGCTGTCGCTGTTGACGGTGAAGCTGGCGGCGGGGACGCTGCCAAAGAAGACATCATCGGCGCCCGTAAAACCACTGCCGTTGATGGCGACGACCGTGCCGCCGGCAGTGGTGCCGGTCGATGTGCCGAGGCTCGTGACGGACGGAGCAGGGACGGGGACGTAAGTGAAGCGGTCACCGGAGGTGATTGCGGATTCGCCTGCCAGGCTAGTGCCGCATCTCTCAAGCATCATTGCATAAGGCAGCGGCTTCCGCCAGTCGCTGGATTTTCCCCAGTTTGAGGCGGCGGTGCGGTGCGACGAAGCTCGCGCGGCGTTGCTTCTGCACCGGCTTGCCGGTGTAAGTCCAGGCGAAGGGGTGGGCCATCGTGGCGTTGTAGTAGTCCATGAATTCTTGCAACTGCGCTTCCAGGTCCGTCACCGACGTGAAGTTTCCGCACCGCAGCAGCTTCCGGTGGATGATCCCGAACACGATCTCGATCTGGTTAAGCCACGAACTGTGCTTCGGGAGGTAGACGAAGCGGATCCGGTGGGCGGCGTCCGACAGGAACTCCTTCCGCGTGGCCATCGATTTCAGGATGCCGCTGTCGTTTTTTTCCCAGCTCATCGGGCACGCCGCAGCGTTGGGCGACGAACTTCACCAGGCTTTCCGACATGTGCGTGTTGAGGCAGTCGACCACGAAGAGCCATTCGGCGGTGGGGTCGGTGTCCACGGTCCGGGTGATGTGCGCGACGAACTCCGCTTCGGTACGGGTCGCCTCCAGCGTTGGGCAGACGATCATCCCCGTCACCACGTCCAGACCGGCGGTCAGTGTCGTCGTCCCGTGCCGGGTGTATTCGAATTCCTGCTTCGGTACGCTATCGGGTTGGGCCGGCTTGTCGGGGGCGTTCCGCTCGATGGCCTGCAGCGAGGTCGCCTCGTCCACGCTCACCGTGTGCGTGCCGTCCGCCGCTTTCATCGGCGCCTCGAGGTAGGTTCGGCAAACGTTTTCGACCTCGGCCAGGAACTTCTGGGGGTCCTTCTCCGTGGTGTTGAGCCACATTTTCTTGCGGTGCGGCTGCACGGCGGCCTGCTGCAGGAAGCGGCCAACCTGAGACACGGAAATAGCCTCCACGATCTGCCGCGCGATCGCCTCGTCGCGCAGTTCCCGGAGCGTCCAGTGGTCGATCGGCCGGCCCGACAACTTCGGCGGTTCGCACGCCAACGCCACGATCTGGGACACCTGAAAGGCGGTGAACGTCGCCGGGGCACCCGGTCGCGGGGCGTCGGAGAGGATGTCGACGATCGCCTCACGCAGACGGTGCGGTTCGGTACATTCCCACACGCACAGCGAATCCCACGCGTCCCGCCAGCGCTGCCGCCAGAGGCCCACCTGCAGTCGGTTGAGGCCGACCCGCGAGGCGATCTCCTCGTTCAGCAGGCCGGCGAATCCCAGCAAAATGATCGTCGCCCGCTGCACCACGCACTTGGCGACCGTACGCGACTTGCTGAATTCCTGCAGCAGAACCTGCTGCCTTTCGCTGACGATGATCTTCGCCGCCTTCCCTGGCATAGGTCGATCTCCCGCCTCACAATCGAGGGACCAGGCAAGATACGCCATGTCCAGTTTTCGTGCTACGCCGTTTCCGCGGTGCGGCACTAGGACGCGCCGCCCGCAGGGCAGCGGTTTCCAAATTGACACGCCGTCCCGCCTGGTTTACGCTGGGATACGTGTTGCACACTGGGGGGACCCGCCCCCGGCTGCCGGCCCATCCTCCTGCCTCCCGGGCCTTTCGCAGCCAGGTCGCGCGGGCATTTGACAAGGAGCCTTGCCATGTTTTCTCTTCTGGGCCCACGGAATGGAGCCAATTGCGACGGCAGCAGCCGACGCGACTTCCTCAAGGTCGGCGCCCTTGGCCTGGGCGGCCTGATGCTGCCCGATCTGCTCCGTGCCCGCGCCGCGGCAGCCGCCGCCGGCAAAAGCGTCCGCAACACCTCGGTCGTCTGGCTCTGGCTCGGCGGCGGGCCGACTCACATTGAAACCTTCGACCCGAAGATGACCGCCCCGGCCGAGTTCCGCAGCACGGTCGGCGCCGTGAAGACGAACCTGCCCGGCGTCGAGATCGGCGGCGTCTTCCCCAAGGTCGCCGCCCAGGCCGACAAGTGGGCCTTCATCCGTTCGTTCGCTCACGACAATTCGGGACACAGCGGCGGCACGCACTGGGTAATGACCGGCTACAACTTCCCGCCCGCCGACTCCGGCCAGCCGCAGATCAAGCCCGGCCTCGGCGCCATCGTCGCCCGCCATCGCGGCCCCAACAACCCCGACAGCGGCCTGCCCACCTACGTCCGCCTGAGCAGCACCTACGGCGACGGCCCCGCCTGGCTTGGCGCCGCCTACGCCCCCTTCGACACCAGCGGCAACGCCCGCCGCAACATGAACCTGAGCGTGGCCCAGGAACGCCTCGGCGACCGCCAGTCGCTGCTCAAGACCTTCGACAAGCTGGACCGCCAGATCGATCAGAGCGGCCTGGTCCAGGGGCTGGATAGCTTCGAGGGGCAGGCCTTCGACCTGATCCGCAGCAAGGCGCGCGAGACGTTCAACGTCACCCGCGAGTCGCCGCGGACCCGCGATCTCTATGGCCCCGGGCTGGGGGCGCAACTGCTGATGGCCCGGCGGCTGTGCGAGGCGGGCGTCGGCTTCGTGACCATGCACTTCGGCGGCTGGGACATGCACGGGGCTGTGGCCCAGAACATGAAGATCCTCGGCCCGCAGGTCGACCGAGCGGTGGCCGCCTTCGTCGACGATTGTGCCACCCGCGGCCTGGACCGGGACATCCTGCTGGTGGTGACAGGCGAGTTCGGCCGCACCCCGCGGATCAATGGCGGCGCCGGCCGCGACCACTGGGCCCCGCTCTCCACCCTGGCTCTGGCCGGCGGCGGACTGAAAATGGGCCAGGTCGTCGGCGAATCCACCGCCAAGGCCGAGGTGCCCAAGAGCACACGCATCACCCCGCAACACCTGATGGCCACCGTCTTCCACGTCCTGGGCATTCCGCAGGAATTGCAGTACAAGGACCCGAGCGGCCGGCCGATCTCCATGATCGACGGGGGTAAGCCGATTGGGGAGCTGATGGGATAATTCGGAGACGAGCGGGGGGGGGTATCCCCGCTGTGAGAGCGCAAAGGGGTCGGGCGTGGAATCCGTGGAGGATTCCGTGCCCGATCCTTTCGCACATCTTGGGAACAGCCATGACCGAGGATGAGGCTGCAGAACTGGAGCAAATGCGGTTGCGGCGCGTGGAGGTCGCGCGTGAATTGCATTTCTCCCGCCACGCCTACACCGCTGAAGACCTTCTCATAGCCCTCGAGCCAAACGAGGCTGGCCTGTACCCCTCTCACCCCTATCGCGGCGGGAAGTACGACGAGGCTCGATTTCGACTGGTCCGCGGGGGCTGGGACCATGACCACTGCTGGATTTGCAAATTGACGATCAACCCCGGCGACGAATGGTGGGCGGCCAGTCCTGATGAACTGGGCCTTTGCTTGGACTGTTATGAGCAATTAGTCAAGCGATAGCGCGGGCCGAGTTTGGGCCGATCCAAGCCTAGCACCGCACCGGGCCCTCCCTCACCCCAACACCTCCCGCCAATACGCCGGCATCCCTTCCCACGCCGCCTGATACGTCGCCTCCAGCGGCACACGCACGTAAACCTCGTCCGTGAGGAACAGCGGCATCTGCGGCAGCGCGTCGCTAACCGCGACCGGTTCCACAAAGGCTTCCGCCGCCGCGCCGCCGATGTAGGACACGCAGGTAAGCGGCTTGTCCTCCGGCGGGGCATAATCGGGGCCGCAATCGTCGCCCCAGACTGCCCGGTGAATGCCGTGAGGGTCACGGGCGCCGGGCGGGAAGAGATCGACCAATAACAGGTGAATCCCGGCGGCCAAAGCCTCGCGCACCTTGGCCACGAAGGCATTCAAGCCGTTCAGATTGTTCTTGTTGCCTGGCGAAACGATCTCCACGATCGCGACGACATGGTGATTGCTCACGTGCCGGATGGCAACCGCCTTCGCCCGGGCCGCGTAGCGGTTGGCGTCGGCCCGCATGCGGATGCGAACTTCGGGGGGCGCGACCGCCAGGGCAACACCGCCACTGGGTGGCCCGAGCGGCCCCCGGAGTGCCATTGCCCTGGGGCGTTCGCAAGGTCAGGATGTCGGGCCCCAGTCCGCCGGCGATCTGTTCGGGCAGCGCGTAGTATCCGGGCGGCAGGACGCCGCGGTTCAGGGAGCGGGAGATCTCGGTGATCCAGTCGTGGTGAAACGCGTGGAAAATGCCCGCATCAACGCGAGTCCAGTCGTGGATCGGCATGGGAGGACTCCCCCCTGCGATGAATGGACGACCTGGGAGTGATTATACGCGACCAACGAGCCGGTGCCGATTCCCCTCCCGAACCCATCCTCCATTTGTTACCATACCCAACCAGGTGGGGGCATCTCTGGCGATCCGGCGTTGGCCCGGGTCGGGGCGAGGTGGCGATTCATGGTGCCTGTAGTGGACCTGGCACATCTGCAAAGCAAGGACCGGCAACAGATCGAGGCACTCGTGGCCCGGCTCGAGGCGGCCTGGCAAGCGGCGGGCCCTGGCCCCTCGATTCCCTCCTGCCTCCGCCCGGCGATCCTCTCCGCACGATAATCCTCTGCGGAAATAATCAAGGTCGATCTCGACCAGCTGCTGCCGGCGGCAGCAGGCGATCGACCTGGAGCAGTACCTGTCTCAATTCCCGGAACTGGGCAGACCGGCGACGGCGGCGGCGGAGCTGGTCCGCGATGACTACATGGTGCGCCAGCGCCACGGACAGGCCCAGCCCATCGAGGATTATCGCACTCGTTTCCCCGCCCAGTTCGCCGACTTCGAGCGGCTGATGGGCGGCGATGCGTTCGGGACGCACGTGCCGTCGCAGGTGTTGACGCCGCGCCTCGCCTCGGCGGTCCCGGCCCCGGCGGCTCGCCCCGCCCCGGCCGCCAACCTGCCGCAGCTCACCGGCGGGGCTGCCGATGCGGATCGCGTGCTGCGCCAGGCCGGCTATCGCCTGCTCAACCGCCTCGGCCAGGGGGCGTTCGGCGAGGTCTGGCGGGGCGAAGCGCCGGGCCGCATCGCCATCGCCATCAAGATCATCCATCGCTCGCTCCAGCGCGAGATGGCCCAGCGCGAATTGCAGGCCCTGGAAATCATCAAAGAGATCCGCCATCCCTTTTTGCTGCAAACGCACGCCTACTGGTCGCTGGACGACTATCTCCTGATCGCCATGGACCTGGCGGACAGGACCTTGCTCGACCGGCAGAAGCAGTGCCGCGAGCAGGGGTTGCCGGGCATCCCCGTGCCGGAGCTGCTGCGGATCTTCCGCGAGGCAGCCGAGGGGATCGACTTCCTGCTGAGCAACAATGTCCGTCACCGCGATATCAAGCCAGCCAACCTGCTGCTGGTGGCGGGGCATGCCAAGGTGGCCGACTTCGGGCTGGCCAAGCTGCAGGACGCCGCCGCCAGCATGACCACCCTGGGCACGCCCAACTACATGGCTCCCGAGGTCTGGCAAAGCAAACAGCACGCGGCCAGCGACCAGTACGCCCTGGCCTGCTCCTACGCCGAGATGCGCCTGGGCCGGCTGCCGTTCCCCTCATGCAAGGACATGGTCACCGCCATGAGCGCCCACCTGTGGGAGGAGCCGGACCTGACGGGACTGCCCGAGGCGGAGCAACAGGTGCTGCGTCGGGCCCTGGGCAAGAATCCGGAGGAACGCTATCCGACGTGTCTGGATTTTGTGTCTGCCCTGGAAGAAGCGCTGGCGCCGCTGCTGCCGGCCACGCCCGGCGGCGACGGCAGCCCGCCGGGCCAGGGGCGCGGACACGGCCCGAATGGGCGGGCGGGAAACGGCCACCGCCCTGCCCGGCGCGGTCAGACGCGTGCCTTCTGGGTACTGCTGGCCGCGGTGCTGGTGCTGGTGCGGCGTTGCTCGCGGTCCTCGCTGGCATTTCTGGTATCCGGCTGGCCAGCCGGCTCCGCCGACCGGGCCGGCCGCCGAAGTCGATTGGCTGCCCGCCGGCGACGAACAAGGCCGAGGGCGGCGCACATCAAACCGTCGACGGCAAGCGCCTCTACGACCGCGGTCGTCCGGATCAAGGGCGGGCAACGTATTGTCTTTTCTTATTCCGCAGGGAGAAGGAAACCGACCCAGCGACCTTCTACCTGATGGAAGACAAGGTGAGCAACGATCTTTACCGGGCCGCGCTGGCCGATCCCGGCTTCCAGGAACACCTGGCCGAGTTCGCCCAGAAGCAACCAGAAAGCATTCGCAACGAATGGGAGAAGGGGGGCATCGCGGCCGACAAGGACGTAGGCGCTGGCCGACGGCCGGTTACCCGTCTTGCGCGTCACGGTTACCGAAGCCCATTGCTTTGCGCTGGCTGGGCGGCAACCTGCCCGCGCTGTTGCAGTGGGACAAGGCGGCCGGCCGGCTCGATGGCGCCAAAGCCCCCTTCCACGATCCGGAACAGCCGCTGGCCCCCGGCGACGTTGCCGTCGGCAGGGCCGCCGAGGGGCCCATGCCCGTGGGCACTGCCCGCCGCGATGTCAGCCCCTTCGGCTGCCGCGATATGTCGGGCAACGGCAAGGAATGGACCCGCAGCATGGACGACGGCGGCAACTTCGTGCCCGTGCCGGAGCCGACGGAGGATATGCTGGTGATCGTCCGCGGCCGCGAATACTTCCGGCCCCGCCCTCTCTTCTTTGCCGATCGCGTGGACCACGAACTCTATTTCGAGGCCAAGCCGGGCCTCGGGTTCCGCGTGGCCTTGAACCTGGCGCTGTGCAGTGATTCCTGCATCGACTACTGAGAATTGCACAACCAACGCACTAGCGCGGAGCCCGTGGCGTCAGCGAGGCGATTCGCCGAAGCACTCGCTGACGCTACGGGCTCTCACCTGCACGGTTCGCACATGTCAATAACAGTTGCCCGCTCTCACGTCCCTTGGCACTGCCCAGCTCCTGGGATTCGCACGCTCGTTCTCCGTTGTGGATTTTTCTGCGAAATTGTTCGGAGAATTGTTGCAAACCAACGCCCGGCCAATACAATTGGCCCCAACACAGTCGCCCCGGGTGGAGGATTAGCATGGCCAGGACGAAGGAAGAAACCGTGGCGGGGTATTTCCGGAAGGTGTTCAAGGAGAACCCAAAACTGCTGCACGGCCGCAGCAACCAGCAGGTGCTCGACCGCTGGTTGGCGGATCATCCCGGAGAAAGGGAAGTGCCCAAGAAGGTGAAGGACAACCTGTCCAACGTCAAAAGCATCCTCCGCAAGAAGGCCCGCAAGCGCGGACGCCCGCGGAAGAATGCAGCCGCTCCGGTCGCCACCGCGACGGCGGCCCCGCCGTCGGCGAAACCCAAGCGGTCCGTCGCGCCGCTCGAACGCCTGGAAGAGCGCATCGACGACTGCATGGTGCTGGCCCGCGGGATCGACGCGGACGCGCTTCACCATGTTCATAGTCTGCTCCGCGCCGCACGCAATGCGGTCGTCTGGATGCAGGGACAGTAAGACCGCGGGTGCGTAGGGACGCGGGGGACACTCGAGCGCCGCGAAAGAATAACCTGGTCAAGTTTCAGGGCATTTGGGTGGTACGCCCTGAGGTACTCCGAAGGGCGTGCTGACAGTAAAGCACGCCCTTCGGAGTACCTCAGGGCGTGCCACCCACCAGGTGACATCGACCTGTCCTTGACCAAGTTATTTCTGCGCGGGCCCTGAGTGCTCGCTTGGATGGGGCAGACATCATCGGAGTGCGCGGCGGGAGGGCGCGGCTACACCGGCGGGTTGGTGTTGTCGTTTCCCTTGCGCAATCGCAGCGTCAGCTGCTCCGCTGTGATGAGGGTCCCCTGTTCGGGCGCAGGGCCGCAGGCGCAACCGCCGCCGCAGCCGCCGGCCTTGCGCCCGCTCAGGGTCCGCCAGGTCCGCCGGGCCAGGTAGGTGACGGCGCCAAGGATGACGAGGGCAGCCAGGGGAAGTTGCCAGTTGTCCATCGCGATTCTCATTAATCTCTGCGACTCGATGACCGATTCTCGAATTTCCGGCCGGGCCGGGCAGCCCGCAGCGCCAGCGAGGGGTTCGGCCCAAATCCCTCGCTGGCGCTTCGGGCTGCCCCGTCGGGCTAACACACAATTGCCGCCACCTGGTAAACCACCAGCGCACCGATATAGGCCAGTGCCGTCATGTAGGCGAAGGTGAACGCCGGCCAGCGCCAGCTCCGCGTCTCGCGGCGAATCACCACCAGCGTCGAGGCACATTGGCAGCACAGGGCGAAGAACACCATCAGCGACAGCGCCGTCGGCAGACCGAATTCACCGCGCAGCTTGCCGGGCAAGCCGCTGTCCGCGGCACTGTCTGAATCGACCTTCCCTTCATTGTAAATGATGCCCAGCGTGCCGACGACGACTTCGCGGGCCGGGAAGCTGGCCAGGGCCGCCATGCCGATCTTCCAGTCCCAGCCAAGCGGGCGAACCGCCGGCTCGATCCATTGGCCCATCCGGCCCAGCACGCTCTGCCGTTTCCAGTCGCCGCGCACCGTGTTGACCTCGTCCTCCTTCTCCTCGATCGCCGTTTTCTGTGCCGGCGTCCAGTCGTCTTTCTGCGGCCCGGCTTCATCCTTGATCGTTACCAACTGTTGATCCAGCCGTGCCACCCGCACATCATCGGTGACGCCGTCCGTTTCGCCGCGCGGGAAATAGAGCAACGCCCAGACGAGGATCATCGCCGCCAGGATCATCGTGCCGGCGCGGCGCAGGAAGGCCCACGCGGCATCCTTCACCCGATTGACGACGGTGCGGAGCGAAGGGCGCTTGTAGAGCGGCATCTCCATGACGAAGACCGGCGTCTCGCCACGCAAGAGCGTTCGCTTCAGCAGCAGCGCCATCAGCGGGGCCACCACCAGGCCGATGGCGTACATGCAAAACATCGTAAAGCCCGGCACCCAGAAGGCGTAGCCGTCTCGGATGGGCTTCGTCCCGCACTGGCAGGAAGGTGCCGATCAGGAGGGTGTAGACCGGCAGCCGGGCCGAGCAGCTCATGAGCGGCGCGACCAGGATGGTGGCCAGGCGGTCGCGGCGATTTTCGATGACGCGCGTCGCCATGATGCCCGGCACGGCACACGCCACGCTGGAGAGCATCGGGATGAACGACTTGCCGCTCAGGCCGCAGCGCGACATGAGCTTGTCCATCAGGAACGCCGCCCGGGCCATGTAGCCGCAATCCTCGAGGATGGCGATGAAGGCGAACAGGATCAGAATCTGCGGCAGAAAGACGATGACGCTGCCGACGCCGCCGATAACGCCGTCGGCTAACAAGCTCGTCAGCGGCCCGGGCGGGAGCAGGTGCTGGACGCTCTCGGCCAGCCAATCCTTGCCGGCGTCGATGGCATCCATGAGCGGCCGGGCGCCGGTGAAAATCGCCTGAAAAACGCCGAACATCAGGGCCAGAAAAATCACGGTCCCCCAGACTCGATGAGTCAGCACGCGATCGATGCGTTCGGTCCAGGTGACCGGGCGGACGCGGGGCCGTTCGACGCAGCCGGCGGTGGCCCCGCGAATCCAGCCGTAGCGGACGCGGGCCTCGACGCCGGGGACGCCACAGCCGGCGGCGGCCAGGCGTTCCCGGGCCCCAAGCACGTCGTCGGGCAGGTCGTGGTGACACGCGGCCAGCCGCTTTTCGGTGTAGCCGCCGACATCCAGCAGCAGGCGGCGGACCAGGAACGGCGAGACGCCGCCGCCGATGTGGTCGTGTAGTGAGGCGACTTCCGTTTCAAAGGCTTCCGGGAAATGGGACGCCGGGAGTCGGGTTGGCAGGCAAAGCCTGCCCGACGGGCGTAGGGCAGGCTCTGCTTGCCGCATCCGCGACAGCCTGCCTGAGCCGATCCAGCCCCTTCCCCTTGTTCGCCTGGATCGGCACCACCGGCACGCCCAGCTGCTTGCTCAGGCGCTCGACATCAAGGCGCAGGCCTTGCTTCTCGGCCACGTCCATCATGTTCAGGGCCACGACGATCGGCAGGCCCAGGTCCAGCGCCTGCGTGGTCAGGTACAGATTGCGGTCCAGGTTGGAGGCATCGACGATGGACAGGAGGACATCCGGCTTCGGCTCGCCGGGCTGCTGTCCCAGGACGAGATCGACCGCCACCATTTCGTCCGGGCTGCGGGCGGCCAGGCTGTAGGTGCCGGGCAGGTCGATCAGGTCGAAGACCCGCCCGGCATGGGTCATCTGCCCTTTCTTGGTTTCGACGGTGACGCCGGGATAGTTGCCGACGCGCTGGCGCATGCCGGCCAGGGCGTTGAAGAGCGTCGTCTTGCCGGTATTGGGATTCCCCAGGAGAGCGATCACCGGCTGATGGAATTGAGCAGCGCCGACGGCCGATGGCGGATTGAAGGGCTCGCTCACGGCGTCGTTCTCCCATCTTCAATCATCAGCACATCGATGCGTGCGGCTTCGCGGCGGCGGAGGCTCAGGCGGTAATCGCGGAGGCGGATTTCCATCGGGTCGCCCAGCGGGGCCAGGTTGGTGACCTCGATCTCCTCGCCTTCAAGCAATCCCATTTCGAGAAGGCGCTGGACGAGGCCGTCATTTCCCTGCAGCGCCACGATGCGGCAGCGCTGGCCGATGTGCAACTGATCGAGGGTCGGCATGGGTGGCGGAGCCTCGGTTCCGTGCGGCGGGGCTTACGCGACGGCCGCCGCGGGGCGGACGAGGATGTGCACGGTACAATCGGCCCGAAGGCTAAGCCGGCAGCCGCCGACATCGAGCAGGCAAGGGCTGCCCGGCTGGAGCACCCGCACGATGGTGCCGGTCCGCAGGCCCAGTTCCGCCAATCGGCCCACGCAACGCGGCTCGCCGGTGACCTCGGCCACCTCGGCCCAGTCGCCGGTGTGCAATGTCTCCAACGGTAGTAAGACGTCTGGGTGCAACGGACTGCCTCTGGCAAATGCGGCGGGGGCAGGCGGGGTTGTTGAGACTGAATCTCAATATAAGAAGTGTAACCGATCCGCAGCGCTTGTCAATAGCCTGCCAGGAAGAAATTCGTAACCGTTCATCACCCTGGGAACGGCTTGGGCCAGCATCTCGGAAAGGGGTGTCCGAGGGGGTGCTGAAACGAATGATCACAAGTCCAATCCCAGTATGAAGTTCGGCGATGAGATTCGTTTCAGCACCAGGGCAATCGGGACACTGAGTAACGGCAAGTCAGCCGCTACTCGCGCCCGAAATCCGGCAGGTGCCCGGCGTTGACGTCCTTCTCCCACTCGTCCAGCAGGGGCCAGCCGATGGCGCAGGTGCCGAAGTCGGCCATGTACTGGTACTGCGATAGCCGATCGATCGCCCGCTGAAGGATGCGGTTGTCGCGGCGGAAGACCGGGCCGTGGCTGGGGAGCAGGTACAGGCCATCGTCCTGCCGGATGCGGATAAGCGACTTGATGAACTCGGGGATGTTCGAGCCGTGGTGGGCGTCGATAACGCCAACACAGCCGTCCTTGTAGATGTTGTCGCCGCAAAAGAGGAGCCGGCCCATCTTGAAGCTGAGCTGCCCGGCGGTGTGCCCGGGGGTATGCCAGACATCGAGCTGCTGATCGCCGACGGTGATGCGATCCCCTTCGTTGAGGACCAGGTCGGTCTTGCAGGGCGGCATCGGAATGTCTATGCCCTGGGCCTTGATCGAGGCGTAGGTCAAGATGGCGTCGCCCGTTTCCAACGGCTCGATGCTTTTCGGGTGGGCTGCGGTCTTTGTCTTGAAGAGCGTGCGGGCGCGGGCCAGTCCCTGGATGTGATCGGCGTCGGCGTGCGTCGCGATGATCATCTTACAGCGCGACAGCTCGAAGCCCATGCGCCGGATCAGCTCGGCGATCTCGTCGACGGTCTCCTCGAAGCCGATGTCGATGAGCAGGAATTCGCCGCCGCCGTCGATGAGATAGACGTTCACTCCCAGGCGGTGGCCGGCCTGGTAGTTCATCTCGATGACGTGCGGGAAAAGGTACTTGCGCTCGAACGCCATGTGGCAAGCCCCGAGGAGAGATGATTCGTCCGAGTCATCTTAGAGCAAAGGCGGGGGGATTCAAGCGCCGTCGGAGCCGCGCACGTAGCGCAGCGGAGTAAGCGGCTCCGACGGCGGAACGTCGCGTATACTTTAGATGTGGCCGCCTCGCGTCGCCCTGTCCACGAGCCGGACAACCGCGAGGCGACGCCGCGGGGCCAGGACGGCCTTCCCCGCGGATACTCCTCTCCCATCTCAAGGAGGCCCTCGTGTCTTCTGCTCATGTCACGGTCCACGCCAACGGTAACGGCAACAATTACCACCATCCCAATCCCGTATTCGAGAACTCCCCCACCTTCCAGATGGCCTGCCGGCAGCTGCAGCGCGTCAGCGAGGCCATCGACATCGACCCCGGAATCCTCGAACGCCTCGCTCACCCCAAACGCGCCATCGTGGTCAGCATCCCCATCGAACGAGAAGACGGGCACACGGAGAACTTCGTCGGCTTCCGCGTGCAGCACAGCCTGACCAGCGGCCCGTCGAAGGGGGGGTTGCGCTATCACCCGAGCGTCGATCTCGGCGAGGTGGCGGCCCTGGCTATGTGGATGTCGTGGAAGTGCGGCATCATGAACCTGCCCTTCGGCGGCGCCAAGGGCGGCATCGCCTGCGATCCCGCCGCTATGACCAAGAGCGAGCTGGAACGGCTGACCAGGCGTTTCACCGTCGAGGTGCTACCGGTCATCGGCCCGCGTGTCGATGTCATGGCCCCGGACATGGGGACCGACGAGCAGACGATGGCCTGGATTTACGACACCTACAGCATGTCGGTCGGCTATGCCTGCCCCGAGATCGTGACCGGCAAGCCGATCGAGATCGGCGGCTGCATCGGCCGTCGCGAGGCCACCGGCCGCGGTGTCACCTACTGCATTCTTGAAGCCCTCAACGAACTGAAGATTCCCGCGGGAGAAGCGACCGCCGTCGTGCAGGGCTTCGGCAACGTCGGCTCGGTCACCTGCCAGGAGCTGTATCAGCGCGGTGTCAAGATTCTGGCTGTGGGCGATCGGTACGGGGCCATTCGTAATCTCAAGGGAATCGACATCCCGGCCCTGCTCAAGCACGTGGCAGCGGGCAAGCTGGTGAAGGAGTTCCCGGGAGCCGAGCCGATGCCGGCCGCGGAGCTGCTGACCGTGCCGTGCACGGTCCTGGTACCGGCGGCCCTGGAGCGCGTCATCGACGCCAGGAATGCCGCCCGGCTCAAGTGCCGCATCCTGGCCGAGGCCGCCAACGGGCCGACCACCCCGGATGCCGACGCCATCCTTTCCGACAGCGACATCTACATCATCCCCGATGTGCTCTGCAACGCCGGCGGCGTGACAGTCTCCTACTTCGAATGGGTCCAGGACATTCAGCAACTCTGGTGGAGCGAGGCGCAAGTCAACGAGCGGCTACAAGAGCTGATGCGGCGTGGCTTCCACCAGGTGCGCGGCCTGGCGCTGGAGCGGAAACTAACGATGCGCACCGCGGCCTTGAGCCTGGGCGTGCAGAAGATTGCCCAGGAGAAATCGCGACGCGGATTGTACCCGTAAAGCGAAGTCCGAGCCGCGCACGCAGCGCAGCGGAGTAAGTGGCGTGCGTGAGGCGGCCGCTTACTCCGCTGCGCTGCGTGCGCGGCTCGAACGACGCCCGCCTCATTTCTGCAGCCGTTTCAGCGCCGCTTTCGCCTCCAGCGTCAAGCCGGCCTCAGGCGCCCCCTTGGCCAAGTCCTCTAGGATCGCCCGGGCCTCTACTCCGCCGATGTGCTCCAGCACCTCCAGCGCCCGCTCCTGCCGCAGCAGGTCCGGCGACATCACCTTGCCGTTGAATCGCTCCAGCAGGCGGTTAATCCGCATGCGGACCTCGGCTGACGGATTCCCGTCGAGGGCCTTGCGAAGCGCGGGTTCGGCGGGAGTGCCCATGTGTTCCAGCTCTCCAGAGGCCTTTTCGCGCAATGCGAAATCATCGTTGTCGAGGTCCTTGATGAGCTGCGTGATCCGCGCCGCATCCGCCGGCTGGACCGGCTTGAGCTGGTCGCGCAGCAATGGCAGGGTCTGTTTTGGGGCGGCGACCAGCGACCAGAGGGCCTTGTGCGCCTTCATGACATCGTCGCCGGTCAGGTCCGCCCACTCGGATTCCAGGACCGGTGGCGGCAGATCGGCCGCGGCGAGCTGGCCCTCGTGAACCCGACCGGTGATGTCCCAGAGCAAGACCGTGCCGTCGCCGCCTCCCGAGCCGAGCACCCGCCCATCCGGCGAGAAGGCGAGGCCCAGGGCGCTCTCCTGGTGGCCGACGAACCGCAGACGCTCCTTGCCGGTGGCCACGTCCCAGACGCGCACCGCCGACCGCACCTGGCCGACATTACGGGTCGCCGTCGCCAGCACCCGGCCATCCGGCGAGAAGGTCATCCCCACCAGCGACGCTGTTCCGGTGACCAGGTTGGTCGGCGGCTCCTCGGTCCCCAGACGGAACAGGCGCACAGTTCCGCCCAGGGCAGCGGTGGCTAGAATCTTGCCGTCCAGGGTGAAGGCGATCTGCTCGACAGTGTTGCCGTGACCCTCGAACTTGCGCAGCTCCTTGCCGGTGACGGCGTCCCAGAGGCGGGCCGTGCGGTCGCTGCCGCCGGTGGCAATCGTCTTGCCGTCCGGGGAGTAGGCCACGGTCCGGATGCCACCCTCATGGCCGTCGAGGCCCAGCAGCCGTTTCCCGCTCGCCACCTCCCAGACCCCCGCCCCCTGTCCGGGCAGTGGTTTGGCGGAGGTGAACTCGCTCTGTTCCCCACTGACGGCGGCCAGGTGTAGGCCGTCCGGCGAGAAGGCCAACCCCCGCACCGAGCCGTCAGTCTTAAAGCTGCCGACGGACTTGAGCGTGCGCACGTCATAGAGTTGGACGGAATGATCGTGGCAGCCGACGGCCAGCGTCTTGCCGTCCAGCGACACGGCCAGGCACCAGGCGCGCGGCCCGGGTGCCTGGATTCGGCCCACTTCTTTCCCCCGGGTAGTGTCCCAGAAAATCACCAGGCCGTCGTCCGAGGCGGTAACCATTGTCTTGCGGTCCGGCAGAAAGCGGACGGTGTGGACCCAGCCGGAATGGCCGGGTCGCGGGCCCATCGCGATCTTCTTCCCGGTGGCGGCATCCCAGACGTGGACGATGCTGTCCCAGCCGGCGGCGGCGACTCGCTTGCCGTCGCGCGAGAAGGTCACGGCGAACGGCTGACCGACCTGGCTGCTCCAGCGCACCTGGCCGCTGGCGCCCTTCACGTCCCAGACGCGGACCGTGTTCTCCCAGCCGCTGCCGCTGGCGACCGCCTTGCCGTCCGGCGACAGGGCGACGGTTTCCAGACCGCTGGGGTGCTTCAGAACGGTGACCGCCTTGCCGGTAGCGATGTCCCAGAGCCGAGCGTTGGTGTCCCAGCCGCCGGTGAGGAGCTGCTTGGCGTCGGCGGTAAAGGCGACGCCGCGCACCCGGCTGCCATGCCCATCGATCTTGTGCAGCTCCTTGCCGGTAGCCGCGTCCCAGATGCGGGCGGTCTTGTCCAGTCCGCCGGTGGCAATGAGCTTGCCGTCGCGCGAGAAGGCGGCGCAGTCCACCTGTCCTTCATGCCCCTGGAGTTGTAGCGTCTCCGCGCCGGTAGCAGCGTCCCAAAGCCGGGCCGTCCCATCGCCGCCCGCGGTGAGCAGCAGCTTGCCGTCCGGTGAGAAAGCGACGGCATGAACGGCGGCCCCGTGGCCCGCCTGCGAGCGGATGATGCGACCCGTGGCGACATCCCAGAGGCGGACGGTCTGATCCCAGCTACAGGAGGCGAGCCGTTTGCCGTCCGGCGAGAAGGCCAGGCCGGAGACGGCGTTGGCGTGGCCGGTAAGGACGCGCTGCTCGCGGCCCGTGTCGGCGTCCCACAATCGAATGGTCCCCTTCTGCGACCCGGACGCGATGATCTTGCCGTCCGGCGAGAAGGCCAGGCCGCGGACGATGAAGGCGTGGCGGAAGCGCGACGTACCCAACCGGGCCAGGGCCCCGGCGGGGAGGGGCGCCTCGGAGGCCAGATCCTCGGTGTCCGGCTCGGCCGCGCGGGCGACCTGGCCGGCGGGAGGTGCCGTCAACCAGCCGACAGTCATAAGCAAGGCCGCCGCGATTTTCAGCTTGGTGAGCAACATCGGACGCAGCACTCCTTCCGTGAGGGCGAGGAGCTGAGAGGCGACGGGACACGCGGCTGCGATCCGCGGGGTGCCCGGGTGAAAACATGGTATCATCACTACAGCCCACCTGTCGGCTCATAAATCGAAAATCCGGCGCGGGATTCGCTAAGAACCTTCGGAAAGAATGTTGTCGTGTTCGCCCACGTATTGATGTTCGCTGGCCTGACGTACCTCCAGAGACGACAGGAGAGCGGGGCCAGGCCTGTCGGTCCACGGTGCCACCACACCTTCCGACACCCCGTGGCACCATCGTGGCACCCTGATGGCACCCTGTAGCACCCTGGTGGCACCCTTGGCACCCTGGTGGCACCGTCGTGGCACTGTCGTGGCACCATGGTGGCACTGTCGTGGCACCGTCATGACACCATCCCATCCGGACGCACCAACTGTCCCGTCCGGGCAGTGCCGGCGTACCCCTGAGGCCAGCTGCGGGAACTCCGTCATCCCTTGTAAACGCTATCAAGGTTGCTTCTTTCCGCGCCATCCCCCTGTATCGCCTGGCACGACCTCGCGGGCGGGGCAAGGTGCGAAAGTGGGGCGAGCCAGGTAAGTCCTGGTGATTTTTCGCGCCGGCACGGTATCCTGGTTGGAAGGGGCGTTTGCAGCCAGGAGCGGCGCGACTTCGGACGGGGCCCGCCAGGACGGAATCACAGGCGGGGCTCTTCTCCCCGGGCTGTCTCGTCGGAGACTCCGATGCATCAAGCACCATTGCCGAGTGCGACTCCGCTGCCACGCTGGCTGATCGCCGCCGGGAGCCTGGCGATCGTAGTTCACCTGGCGGCAATCCTCATTCTCATCCTCGACGTGCCAAGCGGTCCGTGGGTCGGTCTGGACCGAACCGAAAGCGGCGATGCCCCGGCCTTTGTCCACGAAGCCAGCGCCCTGGCCACGGTTCACGCCGACTACCTGCGCCTGGCGCACAGTTACCACGACGACCTCATGACGGGCCGCCCAGCCAGCATCGAAGGCGTTGAGTTCGACGTGCGCCTGAAGGGTAAGGATGGCAAGGTGATCGCCACGCTGCACTTTCCCGACCCCGAGGCGAACCGCTGGGTGCGTTTTCGGCAGGAGCAACTGGCCCGCGGGCTGGCATTCGACTTTCCCTACGTCCACCAGGGGGGTGAGGTCATCCCGGCGCCGGGTGAGGCGGTGCCGCTGGTGGCCATCTGGGCGTTGCCGGGCGAGGATTTCAGCGGGATGAAGCCGCCCGCGCAGCCGCCGGATCGCATCGTGCCGGTCCATCTCGAGCGCGTGCTGCAACATCGCGTGCCGCGAACGCGCCCGGTATCGCGGCCGAGCGACCTGTCGCTGGTGCTGGCCCATTCCTATGCACGCTACCTGTGCCGGACCCACGGCGCGGCCTCGGCCGAAATCGTCCGCCAGGCGCGGCCGCCGATCCCGCCGGCGGTGCTGTTCGGCCGGCCGACGCCCCCCGCGGTCTTTGAGGACGTGACAGCCAATTATGGGGAGATGTCGGAATGAGCGCGCCCAAATCCCTGCCCACGCCGGCCAAGCAGCCCGTGGCACCGGCCGCACCCTCCGCGGGGCTCATCGGCTCGTGGGTCCACTTCTGGTTTGCCGCCGGCGATCCGATTGGGCTGCACATCCTCCGTGTGCTGGCCGGCTTGCTGTTCCTATTCTGGCTGCTGCCGTTCGCCGCCGACCACCAGGCCCTGTTCTCGCTGGGCGGCTGGTTCGATACCACGGCCTACCACGAGGCGTCCCGGCTCTCCGACCTGCCGCCGCACCTGTTTGGCTGGTCGGTCGTCTACTGGTGCGGCACGAACGCCACTGCCTCGCTGGCCGTCTACTGGCTGTCGATTACGGCCATCACCCTGTTCACGCTTGGGTTGGCCACCCGCCTTACGGGCGTGCTGACCTGGGTCGCCGTCGTTTCGTACACCGCCAGCCCGCCGCTGACCTACGAGGCCGATTCGTTCCTGCGGATGCTGGCGTTCTACCTGATGTTCGGCTACCTGCTACTGGGGCAGCGGCAGAAGGCGCAATCGTGGCTCACGCGACTGCTGGGCTCGAAGCCGGCCTGGTGGCCGACTCGCTCGTCGCCCCGGAGGTCCAGTTCGAGGAGCGAACCGCTCACCGAGAGCGTGGCGGCCAACCTGGCGCTGCGGCTCTTCCAGGTGCACTTTGCCATCGCCCTTGTGGCCGGCGGCCTGCAAAAACTGCAAGCCGGCGAATGGTGGAACGGCCTGGCGCTCTGGTACACCGCCAATCCCCCCTTCCAGACCTCGCAGGGATGACATCCAGTCCCTGGCGCCGAGTGCCTCGACGATGCTCACATTCTTCACGCTGGCCAGCTACGTGGTCCTGGCCTGGCAGCTCGCGTTCCCGGCCTTCGCCTGGCGACGGAGCCTGCGGCTCGTCCTGCTCGGCGGCGCCGCCGTGGCCTGGCTGGCCTGCGCCACCGTGCTCCCCTTGCCGTTGTTTGGACCGCTCATGGTCGTCAGCTGCCTGGCCTACCTGACGCCGGCGGAATGGCGGCGCTGCCAGGAGCTGATCGAGCGGCTCCCGTTGGTTGGACAACTCACGGCCCGGCTGGCGCAGCCGAGCCTGGGCCTCGCTGGTCCGAAGAGTGCCATCCTGGTCAAGGCCTCGGCCGCCTCCCTGGGGCAACGCTGATGAAGACCCGCACTTTGCTGGCAATGGCCTTGGGGCTTGGTATCGCCTTCCTCGGCCTCGATTGCGCCCCGGTGGACCCCGCGGCCAGTGGGAGCGGAGCGACTGGCGAGCCGACCGCCCGCGCCCCATCGCCGGAGGTCTCCATCGCGGTACCCGGTCCGCGGCAGACTTCCACCGGCACAACGACACCCCCAGCGGACGCCCTCAAGACCCGCATCGACGCCGCCATCGAACAGATTCGCCGCCGCGAGTTGCGCACGGACAACGGTTTCTGGACTGTATTTCACGGTATCCTTGGACTCGGGCCCTCCGTCGAGCTGGTCAATCCGCTGACCGGCCAGCACGTGAAGGCCCTCGAGTACATTTGCAGCGGCGGCAAGGTGCCCGGCTTGCATTTCATCCCGACGCCCTCCGGCCTCGACGTGGAAACCGGCCCCGGGTCGTTCGTAAAGCAAGGGCATCAGGACCAGTTCGTCGCCGAGATGGTCGAGTGGGGCGTCTCACCCGAGCGCAAGTTCCTGGTGGACGGCAAGGAACACCCCTTTAGCGAGTTCCTGCGCTACAGCCAGGCGCACGCCAGCGTGAAGACGCCCGACCCGCAGGAGCTGGAGTGGGCCCTGGTCGTGATTGGGACGCAGTTCGGCACGGATTGCCGCTGGACCAATTCTGCCGGCGAGGAGCTGCGCTTTGAGGACCTGGTGCGTGCGGAACTGGACAAGGACATGGACAAGTCGGCCTGCGGCGGGACGCACCTGTTGTTCGGCCTCACCTGGGCCTATCACCTCCACCTGCGGCACGGCGGACAGGCGACCGGCATCTGGAAGGAAGTGGCCGACCGGATCGCCCTCTATGTTCAGCGGGCCCGGGCGCAGCAGAACGCCGACGGGTCGTTTTCCACCGCTTACTTCCGTGAACGGGCCGAGGAGCGCCAGGGGGACCTGCGCATCGGCACCACCGGCCACATCCTCGAATGGCTCGCCCTGGCCCTGTCCGACGACGACCTGAAGCAGCCCTGGGTGCAAAGCGCGGCGAGCGCCCTGGCGATGATGTTCCTGGAAAACCAGAGCAAGGGCATCGACGGCGGCTCGATGTATCATGCCGTTCACGGCCTGATCCTCTACTCCAGCCGCGTCTATGGGAAAGAGCAGCTGGGCGAATCAGCGCCGCACGACCTGCCGCTGCTGCCCGCGAAGAAGGGCTAGGCGGCACGTTGGCGAACCGGCAGCGTAAGCTGCCGGGTTCTCACGCCGCCGGGTTCACACGCCGCCGGTGTGGCCGAAACCCGGCAGCTCACGCTGCCGGGTTCTCACGCCGCCGGGTTCACACGCCGCCGGTGTGGCCAAAACCCGGCAGCTCACGCTGCCGGTTCGCCACCCGGCAGCTCACGCTGCCGGTTCGCCACCCGGCCTTACAATATCTCCGGGGAACGGCACGCCGCCATCCCGCAATCTCCGTCACGCGAGGCCACCCGTCCATGAGGCGTCTGCTCTGCGCGTTCGTCGTTTTGGCCATCCTGTCCGGCCCCGCGGCGGCCCAGGTCAAGGTGACCAGCCTGGGCGTCAACACCGCGGCTGACGAGGACGATCCGCACGTCTCCACCAACGGCTTAACCCTCTACTACACGGCCACCACGAAGAAGAAATCCGACATCATGATGCTCGCGCCGCCGCGACCGCACCCACGCCTGGCCGGCCGGCAAGCCGATGGACGACTACATTTCGACCGAGACCGACGACCGCAGCGCCTTCGCCACACCCGACGGCCGCTATCCGCAGTTTCTCTACTACGCGACCAAAAAGGACAAGACGAACAACAATTTCGACATCTTCGTCGCCGTCCGCCAGGGTCCGAGCAGCGTCTTCAGCTCTCCGACGCCGGTGCAAACCGTGTGCACCGACCAGGACGAGCTGCATCCCTGGCTGACGGCGGACGGCAAGACCCTGTACTTCAGCCGCAAGACCAAGGAGGGCTGGCGAGTCTGCGCTGGCCACGCGCAAGGAGGCCACCGGCGGGGCCGGCTTTGGCGAGCCGACCCTGGTCAAGGAATTGCCCGAAGGGTTCCATCACGCCACACTGACGCCGGACGGCAAGACGATGTATTTGCAGGGGCCGCTGGAGAAGGAGCGCTGGGGCCTGTTCCGCAGCGTGCGCGGCAGCAGCGGCTGGGGCAAGCCGGAGCCGCTCGACGGGCTGAACAACGCCGACGGCCCCACCGGCGACCGCTCGCCGGGGCTCAGCCGGGACGGCACGTTTCTCTATTTCGCTTCGGATCGCCCCGGCGGTAAGGGCGGACTCGATTTGTACGTGGTGAAAACGGATGAATTGAAGAAGAAATGATCGCCGCTTGCGGCTTCGCGCTCGCGGAATGGCGCCGCCTCGTTGTGGCACGGTCTCCTGACCGTGCCACCAGTCCCGACCGAAGGTCTCCTTTTTTGTGGGCGTCGAGAGCGGAGGAGACCTTCGGTCCAACGCAGTGGCACGGTCGGGAGACCGTGCCACAACGCCTGGGTGGCACGGTCGGGAGACCGTGCCACAACGCCTCAAATGACCTCGCTATTTCTTCTCCAAATTCACCGCTTCCGCGATCTCCTGATACAACTCCGGATCATTGCGGCGCAGGTCCTCGCCGAACTTCACCGCCTCGGGCTTTGGGGCAGGTCAGTGCATAGCGCACCAGCGCCCGCTGCACGAGGGGCGAGTCGTAACCCTTCTTGCCGTACAGGGCCAGCACGTCGCGGGTCAGTTCCCACGACTTCCAGCGGCGCAGGTCTTCCACGGCGATGTCGGCAATGTCGTTCTGGGCCAGGATGGTGGCCATGCCCTGCAAAACGTGGTCGTGCGCATCGTCCGGCTTCCAGGCGTGGTAGAAGCGCAGCATGCGCACCACGGCAAAACGCAGCTTGAGCGGCTGCTTTCCATCCTTGAGGAGGGCCAGGGCCAAGTCCCAGCCGTCCCGGGGCCGCAACTGGATGTAGCCGCCGAGCAGGCCGTCGAAGGCGCCGGCGGTGCGATCGGTCGGCTTCGCGATCAGGTCGCGCAGGAAGCGGGCATCGGCGTCACCGCCGCAACCGCCCAGAAGGAAGGCATACATGCCGAGGCGCAGTTCAGGAGTCTTCGGATCCTTGAG
The DNA here is from genome assembly GCA_963827935.1 of uncultured Planctomycetota bacterium. Taxonomy (GTDB): domain Bacteria; phylum Planctomycetota; class Planctomycetia; order Gemmatales; family Gemmataceae; genus DATFNV01. The sequence goes on from CAWHCN010000018.1 coordinate 91,128, forward strand.
CCAGCCGCGCAGCTTCTCGGCCGACAGCTTCGGCGCGATGCCGGCGATGTCGCGGTCGCTGCCCCGGGTGAATTCCAGGAAGGCGTCTGCGGCCACTTCCTGGTCGGGGCTTTCCAGCGAGTTGAAACAATGGCGCAGCACGTCGGGCGTCCCCCGGGCATCGGCCGCCATCAGCCCCTTGACGTAGGCGACCACCACTTCGGACTGCACCGGCACGCCGCGGAAGACATCGAGTTTCCCCTCGAACACATCGCAGAAGAGCAGATACTTGGGCGGATTCTTCGGATCGCTGACGGGGATGTAGCGCGGCAGTTCGATGGAGGCCTTGGTGCCCAGCCACGGATCGGACTTGAGGATTGTGGTGATGCGGAAGGTGCTGACACCCTTGCCGGCGTCACCCGGGCCGTTCGCGGGCAACAGGTGCGAGTCGGTCACGGAACCGTACAGGATCAGACGCGACGCAGCCAGATCCTTGCGGTAGCTGGCGGCCGGCGCGGTCGCCCCGCACAGGCTGCACGCCCGCACCGGCCCCGGGATGGCCACGCCGACCAGGACGATCCACGGCAGATATCGCACAATCGACCTCCATTTCGGACGTTTAGCCGCGGATCGCAGATCCGCGGGTCTGCGACCCGCGGCTAAACACGGAACTCACTTCCCTGTCTTCGCCGGCGGTGTCACGGGCGTCGTGTCGAGTTTGAGTAACTCCTCCGCACTCTCCACCGCTTCCGGATCCTTCTTGCGCAGCTCCGCCACGAACGCCGCCGCCTTGGGGTTGGGCTTGTCCTTGTTCACCGACCCGTCCGCGTTCATCTGCGGGCGCTCAGGGCAAAGCGCAGGATGCTGCGGCGGATGATCGGCACATCGTGCGACTTCTTGCCGTACAGTTCCAGCACGCTGTCGGTCATGTCCCAGCAGCCCCACTTGCGCAGGTCCTCGATGCCCAGGTCGGCAATGTCGCTCTGGTCCAGAAGCAGTGCGATGGCCGCCACCACCTGCTTCTTTGTAATCAGGTCGGTGCGCGAGTCGTGGAAGAAGCGAGCGGTGCGCAGGGCGGCATAGCGCTGGGTGAACTCCTTTTTGTCGTCCTTCAGGATCGAACGGACGTAGTCCCAGCCTTCCTTCGGCTGGAGCATGATGTAGCCGGCCAGGATGCCGTCGGAGCCGGTGACCAGCCGTTTTTCCGGGTCGTCGAGCATGGATCGCAGCAGCTTGGCGTGTTCCGTCTTGCCACAATGGCCGAGCATGGAGGCGTACAGGCCGTAGCGGTAAGCCGGCGTGCTGGGGTCCTTCAGCCACTTGGCCAGCGTGTCCGGCGGCAGGTCCTTGGCCATGTCCTTGTAGTCCTTGTAGTCGGCGTTGCCGAACTCCTTGTAGGCGTCCATGGACACCTCAAGTTCCGGACTATCGAGATACTTGAAGAAGAAGGCGAGGCGTTCGCCGGGCTTCTTGCCCTTGACCTTGAGGGCGCCGTTGATGTAGCCGGCCACGTCGCAATCCGCCTTGACCGCCACGCCGCGATACGGATCGATCTTCCCCTTGAACACGTCGCAGAAGACCAGGAACTTCAGCTTCTTGTCGTCGCCGGGGATGTACTTGGTCAGCGTCACGGTCTTTTTGCCATCGATGATGTCGTTCTTCTTGATGACCGATTCGATGACCAAGTCGGTGGTGCCGTCGATGCCGTCGGCGGCGGAGAGCTTGGCATTGGTCAGCGCGCCGACGAGGACCATGCTGGCCTGATCAACGTCGCCGGTGAGGGTTTGCCCCTGCATGGTGCAGAAGGGGCAGCAGGCGCGGAACTGGGCAAGGCAAACAGGAGGCAGGCGAGGGCGGCAAACAGGACGGCGGGGCAACGTCGCAGAACAGGGCCGGCCATGAGCAGAACTCCTTGCGGTTGGTCGTGAGGCGAGACCAGGCGCTATTATGCCCTGCCGCGGGGCCGCAAGGCAAGCCGGGCTCGGGCGACTTCCCGCTATTGCGCCGCCAGAAATCTTCGTCTCGCGGGGGGTAGCCCCGGAGGGGCGGCCGTCGTTAGCCAGGGGCTTCAGCCCCTGGACGAGGGCTTATCGTGGGATGGGTAGCCCCGGAGGGGCGGCCGTATGCTACGGCCGCCCCTCCGGGGCTACGGAGGATTTGCTTTGGCCGCCGTCCCAGGGGCTGAAGCCCCTGGCTAAGAACGGCCGCCCCTCCGGGGCTACACAGCCTTGGTAGACAATCGGCTATTCCCCACGCCCGTTCCCCTGCATAATGGCTGATGACTCCAATGACCAGAGGAAATCGACCATGCACCGTGCCGCCATCCTGCTCGTGCTTGTTTCCGCCTGCGGCAGCCTGGCCGCGGAGGTGGAAAGTCGCGTGCTGACCCACTACCTTCCCCAGGACCTTCTCGAATCCGCCGTCCGCACGGAGGGGTGGACCGAGGTGCCGCTCAAGATCGCCGGCGGCACGCGCAAGGGCGATGTGATCCGCATCTGGGCCGGCGGGAGCATCGATCGCGGCAACGGCGATCAGCCCGGCGAAAACACCGGCGGACCGGACGGCGTTGGCGGGCTGACCGTCGAGGCGGCGAAGAACCTCGCGCTGTCGCCGAAGCCGGAACACGCCTTCGCCTTGCTGGTCAAGACGGAGGGGAATGACGCACGCCGCTGCCTGGCCGCGGGCAAACCGCTGGAAGTCAAGCTGGGCAAGGATAACGAGAAGCTCTGGGTCGGCTTCAACGACGAGCGCGGCCGGTACAATGACAATCACCTGGGCAAGGGCCGGCATCACGAACGCGACCCGCTCTGGCTGCGGGTCGAGGTGGTGCGCATCATCGTCGATTAGCCGCACCGGACAAAAAGGGGACTGTCCCCCTTCCTCAAGGGGACAGTCCCCTTTTTGTCCGGCCGAGAGTTCGGCTTGCACGGTCCGGCCGGCAACCCTACACTTGCAAATTCGGCGCCCGGGAACGCCTGTTTTTCCCCGTGCGCGGGCCACACCAAGCCAGTGAGTCAGCCAAAGAATGAATTACCATCCCTCGAACCCTTTCATCGTTCAGGGCGACCGCACCATCCTGGTGGAGGTAGACAACCCGCTGTATGCCGAGGCCCGCGATATGCTGGCCCCGTTCGCGGAGTTGGAGAAGAGTCCCGAGCACATACACACCTATCGTCTGACGCCGCTGTCGCTGTGGAACGCCGCCGCCGCCGGCATGTCCGCCGCCGAGATGATCGAGGTGCTTGGCAAGTACAGCAAGTTTCCCCTGCCGACGAACATCGCCGCCGACCTGGCGGAAGTCGTCTCGCGCTATGGCCGGGTGCGCCTGGAACGCGACGCGGACCACCTGCGCCTGGTCTGCGACGATCGGCCGTTGCTTGAGGAACTGGTGCGGCAACCCAAGGTCCGCGATTTCCTGGGCGAACGGATCGGCCCGACCAGCTTTCGTGTCGAGCCGGCCTTCCGCGGCGTACTGAAGCAGGCGTTGGTGGCCGTCGGCTACCCGGCGGAGGACCTGGCCGGGTACACCGAGGGGGCGGCCCTGCCGTTGCACCTGCGCACCATCACCCGTAGCGGGTTGCCGTTCCACGTCCGCGACTACCAGCGCGATGCCGCCGACATCTTCTACGCCGGCGGCGATGTCCGCGGCGGCAGCGGCGTCATCGTCCTGCCCTGCGGGGCCGGCAAGACCATCGTCGGTATCGCCGCCATGGCCCTCATGCAACGCTCGACCCTCGTCCTCACCACTGGCATCACCGCCGTCAAGCAGTGGAAGCGCGAAATCCTTGAACGCACCGACCTGACCGACGACCAGATCGCCGAGTACACCGGCGAAACCAAGAGCATCGGGCCGGTCACCCTGGCGACCTACCAGATCCTCTCGCATCGCAACGACAAGAAGGACGAATTCCCCCATTTCAAGATCTTCGACCAGCGCGACTGGGGGCTGGTGATCTACGACGAGGTCCATCTGCTGCCGGCGCCGATTTTCCGGGTGACGGCCCAGATTCAGGCCCGACGCCGCCTGGGACTGACGGCGACCCTGATCCGCGAGGACGGCAAGGAGGGGGACGTCTTCAGCCTGATCGGCCCCAAAAAGTACGATGTGCCCTGGCGCGAGCTGGAGACGCGCGGCTGGATCGCCGAGGCCACCTGCACCGAGGTCCGGGTGGCCCTGCCGGAGCCCTTGCGCATGGAATATGCCGTGGCCGAGTGGCGCAACAAGTACCGCATCGCCAGCGAAAACCCGGCCAAGGAGGAGATCGTCGCCCGCCTGCTGGACCGCTACCCCGGCGGGCGGATACTCATCATCGGCCAATACCTGAAGCAACTCCGCTCGCTCCGCAAGCGTTTCGAGATCCCGCTCATCACCGGGCAAACGCCCCAGATCGAGCGCGAGCAGCTATACGACCAATTCCGCAAGGGAGAAATCCGGCAACTGATGCTGTCGAAGGTCGGCAACTTCGCCATCGACCTGCCGGACGCCAACGTGCTGATCCAGATCTCGGGGACGTTCGGCTCGCGGCAGGAGGAGGCCCAGCGCCTGGGGCGCATCCTGCGGCCCAAGGCGGGTGGCGAGGTGGCCCACTTCTACACCCTGGTCACCCGTGACACGCGCGAACTGGACTTCGCCCATCACCGGCAGCTGTTCCTGACCGAGCAGGGGTACAGCTACAGCATCGCGGATGCCAGCGAGCTGCTGGGCGCGGACATGCGGATGACGGGGTGAATCGCGGCCAGCGAGCCCGCGGCGCCAGGCAAGGGCGGGCCGATTCGCCCTTGGCTGGCGCCGCGGGCTCGGAGGATGGGACGCAGCGCCGCCTGGCCAGTGACCTCTCTCTTCGGACTCCCTTGAAATAACTAGCCTCATTTCAATCACTTGCGCCAAAAAGTGACGCAATGTGTAACGGGCCGCCGTCTATAGTGGTACCGGAACCGATTCGCACGAGAGGCAGGGAGTGAGTGCACGGAGAGCTGGCCCTGGCGCACCTGCGCTGCGTCCTGACCCGCGGGACCTCGATGGCGCCCGATTTCGAGGCGTACCGCTCCGCGGTCGTGAAGGTCCTGGGGGGTCAGGCCATGTCGATTTTCGCCCTCGATGAGGAGACACGCCGGCTGCAATGCGTGGACAGCACGGGCTTTGAGAAAATCACGGACCCGTCCCAGGCGTATTACGACCTGGACGCGGATCGGGAGAGCTATACCTGCTGGCTGGCTCGCAACCCGGGGAGCGTATTGCGAATGAACGGAGGTCCGGGCGACGACGAGGGGTTGACGGCGCGGGGCTTGCCGCCCGCCCCAAGCACCCGCTGCCGCGAGCGAGTCAGCCAGGACGCCTCGTATCATCGCCGCTTGCTGGCGGCCAGCGTGTGGCGGGACCACGGCGAAGCCGGCGAGGCGACGGGTGTGCTCCGCGTGCTCCGTTCGGGAGCGGCCTGTCCCTTCACGGCGGCCGACGAGCACGTGCTGGCCGTGCTGGCCCAGGCCGCACGCCCCTTGTTCCAGACTCGCCGTTTCTTCCAGCAGGAACTGATCAGCCCCACGCTCGTGGGGCCGACCCTGGCCCGGGTCGAGGAGGTCTTGCAGCGTGCGGTCGCCGGGCTGGCCCCCCCGGCCTTCCAGGCGAGCGTGTTCGTGCGTTCGTCCGAGGCACGCCCGGAGTACCGCCGCTATGCCTATCATTCGCCCTGGCATCAGTTTCAGCCCGAGGGCCTGGTCGCGGAGCCGCCGGACGACCTGGTCGGCCCTAATGGCTGGCTCTATCCGAGCAAGGTCGCGGTGACGCCGTGTACCCAGGGCGACGGCCGGGTCTGCACTCGGGTTTATGTGCCCCTGGATGTCTGGAGCGGGCCGTACCTGGTCGAGTCGCTTTGCGCCTTCGATTTCCCGGCGGAAGTGCCCCTCCAGCGCCGGGAGGTGGCGACGCCCATCTTCCGGACCGCGGCCCGGGTGGCCGCGGTCTGGTCGACCAATGGTTGGCAGGCTGATCGGCCGCTCCCCGATAGCGAACTTGTCGCCGGCTTTTTTGCCTACCTGACCACCGACGACGCCATGAAGCTGGTCCGACCCGAGCTGCGCGATCTGTGCGAACCCGGCGGGGGGTCCCATCGCGACACGCTGGAGGCTTGCGGCGATCCGATGTTGGCCCGTTTCGGGGTTCGCCTGAGTCGCGACGGAGCCCGCTGTGCCATCCCGCTGGCCCTTGGTCCGTTCCGGGTGGCCGAGCTGCACTGCGGCCTGGGCGCGGGGTTGGCGGCCGCCCTCGGCGAGTTCGCGGGCGCCTCGGCCCGGCGGAACAGCCCTCCGGCCCGGGACGAGGAGCAACGCGCCCAGGCCGTATTCGAGCGCCTGCGCGTCGTGGTGGCCAACGCCGCCGGCGCCTGGTGCCGGCTGGTGGCCAGCCACCCGGTCCTCTGGGACGTCGCGTTCGAGACGGAACGCCGCGAGGGACAGACGATCCTCTGGGAGGAACGCATCCAGCGGCGCCAGCCGGTCGAGCCGGCGGGGCCGGCGGGCACAACCGGCGAGGCCGGATCGACGGCGGCGAGACACCTGGCACAAACCAAGTGAGGCTTCACCATGACACGGCGAACAATGGGCGGAGCTGAGCTCTGGGGACCCGCCTACCCGGTGGTCCGCGATTTCATCGCCTATGGCCTGGGTGTCGCCGGGCCCTACCAGGCCCGCGAATGCCTGAATCCCGACACCCGGCTGGAGCGCGTCGACGGCGTTTCGCCCGACGACGTGACCTCGATGGCCGCCCTGGTCGAGCAGACGCTCGGTCTGTCCGGCCAGCCGCTGGTCTCGTTGACGGGTCGGCCGTTGCACGTCTACCTCAGCGTGCTGGCCCGGTGCCTGCGCGACAGCGGCATCACGCTGCGGCAAGCCCGACTGCGCCTGTCGCGCGCCCTGCCCGACGACTGGCGGACCGCCGCCCGAGCGCAGGCCGGAGCCAGTCGGCGCCGCCCGCCCACCGGCCTACGCCCCAGAAGGCTGCGCCGGGCGCCGGCGGCGTGAACGGGACGCGTTCCGAGGCGCGCACGGACTGAAGTGGACTCCATCAGGCAGAGGCGTGCCGTGGGACGAAAGCCGTCGTCAGAGTCTCTGGCGTGCGTTTCTTGTGGGGGACGATCCGAAGGAGGAGGTGGTGCGGCAGGAAGATGGCGTGGTGGGCCGGCCGGCGTTCGGCCAGCGATGGGTGTCAGTCGTCATGCCGGGGAGCGGCATGACAACTGACACCTACTTTCACGAGATCGACACGCCCAGGGGGACTAACGTGATCGTCACCGCGGGCAAGAGGAACGGTTTGTACGCCAGAGTGTTGTTCGCCACTGTGACCATTGAGAAGCCCGAGGCGCCAGCGACAGGGGCTCCTCTCATCGCTCGCGCTTCGGGCCGGTGTGATGACACCGCAGTGTCAATGATCGGGTTGCTGCGGCCCGGCCCGTTACCAGCGGAATTCCACGCCAAAGCTGACACCCTGGGCCCAGAAATTGGAGGTCTTCGCCAACGCCTCCGGACGGGCCGGACCGATCAACTGCAAGCCGCCGCCAAAGGAATCCGGCGCGGTCTGCGACACGTTGATGACCGGATCGATCTGGTTGCCCGGGCGGAGCACGTTGGTCCAGTAGAGGAAATCGTAGCCGATGGTCACTCGAACGCCGGGCAGCATATCATACCCCCCCTTGAGCTGGACCTGGGGGACGACGGAAAAATCGCTGTGAGTATGATGCCCCATGTTGGTCGGTTGGGAATAAACGAAGCCCGGGAAGGTCCCGGGTTGGAGCGCATCGGCGCCGGACACGATCGTCACGCCGTTGATATTGCTGGCTTGCGAGGTGGCCCCCAGACCGACCAGGGCGGTCGCGCTCAGCGAGAAGGCACCGGTGCTGTAACCGAAGCGACCCCCGACCTGGCCGCCGTAGAACTGGTTCTGGGTCGCAAAGTGGTCGATCCCAAGCACCGGGAGGTCAAAGCCGATGCCATCCGTCGAAACGGTGCTATCCAGCTTCTCCTCGAGATTCAGGTAACGGAACCCGGCCAGGAAATCGGCCGTCAAGCGATCCCGGCGGACCACGTTCCACGCCGCATTGAGTTCCGTGCCCCACAGCTGGGTGGACGAGGAAATGGTTACACTGCCGGCGAACGGGCCGATGGTCGTGCCGCCGCCTCCGAGTCCATTGCCGACGGGGGCCGCCACGTAGTAGGTGTTGGCGCTGCCATCCGGAGTGAGCGTCGGGAAGGCAAGCACGGGATTACCATTGGCATCCGAGGCGGCGGAAAAATGGACGGATTTCTGCATCAGCCACATGCCGCTTGACTCGAGGCCGAGCGTGTGCTCCGGATTCAGCCACAGGCCCGCCGCCAGTCGCGCGCCCGACAGGGCACCATAATTGATGTTCTTGTCGCCGAAGAGAACGGAGGTCGTGCTAGTGCCCAGTTGGCCGGCACCGACGGTCCCCGGATCGCCGGTCGTCACGAGCGGCGCGGCCTGCGGCCCGTTCTTGACCCACCAGAGCAGGTATTCGCCTCCCACCCAGAAGCGGCCGTCGCAGTCCGGGGCCGGGCAGCAAGCGGCGGCCAGGCATGACGGCTTGTCGGCAGCGGGACTGGCCGTCGGGGGGGCGGCATCGGAGAGAAGCGGGGCCTGGGCCTGGGCCAGGCTGCCCGCGCTGAGCACACCGAGCATGAGGAGAAGGGAACGGCCAGGGGGTGCAAATCTCATGGGTCCTTCCAGGGTAGAGCCTGGGCCAGGTCAGTCGTTCTTCACGGGCAGAACTCCGTTTTCAACGCCGCGACGCGGCCGGGCGGGGAGAGAGAATCACCACTCGAATTCTTATCGGTGTGTCGCTGTCGCACACTTGCATGCCAGACTGGGAAAGTTCTGTTTCAATTCCCTGCGCGGACGATTTTTCGGCATTTTCACTCAAGGTGGGCCAACCGGTCGAGGAAGAGCGTACCTGAGGGTCGCCGTGAAAGTGCCGCTCAGGAACGCGGACGCGGTTCACATGACCGCTCAGCGTGTCCCGAATACGTTGGCGCCGTCTGGGCGGCGCGTTCGCCTTAGCCGAGCCGGAAGCGTTAGCGACGGGTCATGCCGAACCCGTCGCTAACGCTTCCGGCTCGTCGAGTTGCGTCGTCATCAGATCGCGAACCCGTGGGCATGCTTCTTGGGTGGCGGCGGCACGATGGCGGGGGCGCCGGGATCGGTAATGACCCCGTTTAGTTTACCGTCGGTATCGCCCAGCTTACCGTCGAACAGGTGCAGCACGAGAATGTTGCCGCCGTCGACGAATTCGACGCCGGGACTGCTCGGCGCCTTGCTCGACCAGGTCGGCAACGCAAACCAGCCCGTTACCGTTGTGCCCCCAACCGGATGAGGCCCGTACATGTAGTAGGCGTTCGCCGTCACCCCGGCCGGCAGCCCGATGGTGACCGTGGTCCCAAAGCCGACCGCTCCCGTAATCGTGAAGTTATAGACCCCAACGGGGAAGGCGGCATCCGGTGGCGGCCCTAGGGGGCCCAAAGGGACAGCCTGGAGATGGCTCGATCTGCACCCCGGGCGGCGTGTGGAACAGCGCCGCGGCCACGCCCTGCGGGTTGGCCCCCTTCAGGATCAACGAGCCGCCGTTGGATTCCAGGATGCCGCTGATCGTCAGGTTCGGGCCATAGGCGATCGTGCCGTGGGGTACGGCGACGACCACGACATTCTTGGCGATCTGTCCCGTCAGTTCCACGACGGAATTGCTCTGCCCACCAACCCGGAGCGTAGTCAGGGCAGCGGCGGTATTGGTACCGATGTCGCCCAGAAGGGTGAGGGTGGTGCCGGTGACTGTGTCGATCTCGCTGGTATGACCTAACGCGCCGAGGGAAATCGACCCGGTCAGAGAGAAGTTTCCGGGGCCGACCGTCCAGTTGGCGCCGCCCTGCGTATCCAGGGACACACTATTCCCCAGGATCACCGTCGATGGCAGCTTCACCTGGGGATTGAGCGAGCCGATCTGCAGAACACTCGCAAGCGATGGCGAGGTGTCGATCGTGAGCTCGCCAGTACCCAGGGCCTGGTCCGCACTCAGGCTGATTGTGCCGCTCCCCAGCGTGATCCCGCCCGAGAATTTACTACGCGCTGCTGGACGATAATCTGCCCTGGTCTCGCACGAAGATCAAACCACTGCCGGACAATTGTGGTCCGAGGGCCACGCTGGCGGAACCGATCACTACGATGGTTGTGTTTTCATCGATGGCCGAGTTGAGGGTCAAGGTGCTCGTGCCACCTACCGTCAGAGTCGGCGCCGGCGTGGTGGTGAAGCCCTGATTAACAATTGGCGGCGTGGTCGTGATGGGGCCATTCAGGGCCACCGAAGAGGAGCCGCCCATGATCGGATCGATCTCGCTGTTCTGCATCACCTTGATGGGTCCAGAAAAGACCCAGGACCCGGACGCAATGCTCAGGGTGCCGCCACTGAGATCGAGTTCGTTGGTTAGCGTGATTGGCGTTGCCGGGGAGCCCGCAGGCAGGGTGAGGCTGGCGGAGTTGCCGAGACCGGGCTTGAACGTTTAAGAGCCCGCTGCCAAGGGCGCCGGCATTGCCCAGCCCCAGTGTGCCGCCGAATAGCGCGGTCCCGAACGAATAGCTGTTGCTCCCCGTCAGATCGAGTTCCCCCCCGCCGGTCTTCGAGAGCCCCCCGCTGCCGGTGAGGGCGGCGGCAACCGTAAGGCCGGGGCCGCTCTGCAATCCAATTACGGGCTGGACGATGCTGAACGTGTGGACGGTGCTGCTGAGCGTTATCGGGATGCTCATCGTGCTCGCGCCGCCTAGGACCGTAACATTGCCATTGAGGGTGATCGAACCGCCATTCTGTGCGCTCAGCTGATAACTGGTATCGATCTCGATGTTGCCCAGGGTGAGATTGGGGAGGTCGTCGAAACTCTGCGTGCTGTTGGCTCCGGATTGGAAGATGAGGTTGTAGCCGGCCTGCGGGACGCCGCCAGCCCAGTCGCGATAGTCGCTCCAGGTGCCGTCGCCAGCGCCGGTCCAGAGATCGTTGGAATTCGGCGTGGGCAGGATAGTCAGCGCGAAAGTCTGGCTGTTCGACCCGGCGCTGTTCTGGGCGGTGATGGTGACGGGGTACGAGCCATCCGAGTTGGAGCCGCCCCCAACCTCTCCGGCGGTCAGGTTGGTGCCGGTGATGACGCCGGTGTTCTGGTCGATGCTGACGCCCGCTGGGCCGGACAGGCTCCATTGGATCGGCGCGGTGCCGCTGGCCTGGGCCTGGAAGGAGTTGTTCGTCGCCCCCACCGTGAAGCTCGTGGAGGTGCCGCTGGTGATTTGCGGGGCGACGGGAGGCTGAGATGTCCCACCGCCGCCGCCGCCGCCAGGGGGCGCGTAATCAATCGAGAATGGTAATCGTGCCCGTGCCGCCTTCGTAGGGCTCTGTAGGGGTTGGGTTGGGGTCCAGGCCGAATACCTGATAGGTGATGATGACCGGGCCTATGATATGGCCTGGTTGATGACAGTCGTACTGGATATCCGCATAGCCGGCCGGGGTCCCGCCGACATATGCAGTCCCAAACAGGGGCTGGTTGTTGTCTGCAACGAGCACTGTGATTTGATTAAGAGGTGTCGTGAAGCTGCCCTGAGCCAGAACATCGAACTCAAGGTGGAAAGGCAGGTCGTTAGTGACGCTGACATTGATGTCGGCCACCGATGCGTGGCCATACGAAGTGGAGGGCACGCAGCGGTCTTCCAGGGCCTCCACGGCGGGGATCAAGCGGACGGCTTGATGCCGGCGGGGCCGCGAGGACGCACCCTTGGAGTTGTGAAAAAGGCGGGCCAGGGAGCGGAACATGGGAGCATCTCCCTGTGGCAAGCGTTCGAGTCGGCGCGATGAACACAGGGGGTGCACCGATCCGTCAGCGGCGGGGTCGAGGCAGCAGTGTAACACAGTTCGGTCAGTCCGGCCATCCCCTCGGCCTCTTTTTCCTTAAGCACGGAATAATCCGCAAACGGACTGCGCAAAAAGGAGTAACCGTTCACCGCTCTGCCCGGTGGTGGCCGATTTGGTGTGCCAAGGCTTCGGCCGCGCGGGCCGGTGGTTTCCAGGGGGGGTGTCCGAGGGGGTGGTGAAACGAATGTCCCGAAGTCGTGACCCAGCATGAACTTGCGACACGCGATTCGTTTCCGGCTCCTTTCGGCGGAACGGAAGCGCCGGTCATGAGGGACGGGGAGGGAGAGTTCTGGCCACTTCGCTCACATGATACCTGCCCCCGCCGTCCGTTTCGCCCGCGTACAGCGCCGCTGCGTTCGCCCGTCGTCCCCAGGTGGCCCAGCGTTGGGCCGCCAGGGGTAGCTTCCCTCGCATGGCCGGCCGCAGCGGGAGCGATCCACATGTTCGACATTACCCCGTACCTCTGGCCTGCTGACCCGTGGCTGCGGATCGAACCGCCCGGCAACATATGCGCTTGCTACGCCTTCAAGCACACTGTCGGCCTGCTGCTGCAACCGCAACGCATCCTGGAGATCGGCGTCCGCGCCGGCTACGGGGCCGCCGCCTTCGAGGCCGCCTGCCCGCAGGCCAGCTACCACGGCGTCGATGCCGAAAACCGCCAGCAGGGCGGCCTGCCCGGCGCCGTCGGATGGGCGCGGACCATGCTGGCCCGCCACTTCCCCGGCCGAGCCATCCGCATCGACGCGCCCCTGGACACGCGGCAGCAAACGCCGGACGGTTCGGGCTGTGACCTGACCCACGTGGACGGCGACCATTCCTTCGCCGGCTGCCTGCACGACCTGGAGCTGGTGGATCGCCTGGGCGGCCCGTGGATTTTGGTGGACGACATCGACTATCTGCCGCCGGTGCGGCACGCCGTGGAGCTGTTCCTGGGCCGCACCGGCTACCGCCACGTCTACCTCCCCATCTTCCGCGGCGACTGCCTGATTCGCACGCGGGCCGGAGAAGAACGGGCCTGGTCGCCTACACCGGCGTATCACCCATTCCAGGGCACAGCTCGGAGACCCGTGGAGCCCGCACATTTAGACTGGACAACGCACTAGCCTGACCGGAGGTCTCCCGGACCCGCAATGTGACCGGGGAGATCTGCGGTCGGCGGAAGTGGCACGGTCAGGAGACCCGTGCCACAACAGGTTCGACGCTGGTCGCCCCGGCCAGAGCCGGCCACGGACGGACATTGACGGCCATTGACGGACTGGACACGGCGGACGGGCAAGCCTGCCCTTGGGCGGGGTGATGTGGGCGCGATTATCGGGGCCCGGGGCCGCGGACGCAGAACGCGGGTGCCGATGTTCGGTGCCACGGGATGGTGCGCCGTGCCGACTGGGCGGTGGGGAGCCCGCCCTATCGTCGGCGGATGCGCCACGAGGGCGGCCGTCCACGGCCCCGTGGTCGGGGTCGGCTGCGGTTGACCGAAGAGGGCCTGGGGCAATTCCGGCGCAAGACATTGATTGAAAAGGACTTGTATGAAGCGTGCCCATTTTCATTCTGTCCCGCTGGTATGACCTTTAACTTCCCTATCTCGAGCGCTGTTCGAGGGATAAAATGAGTTGAGGCGATCCGGCTCGCTCTAGCATAAGAATGTTCAGGGAATGCCCGTGGCAGACGACACCCAACGTGACGGTGGCGGAAACCGAGAAGGCTTTCTGAAGTTCTTCGGCGATCACCTTGTTGCCTTGGGTGGCACTTACGTCCCGCTGGATGGTTCGGGGCAGGAAGCGGGCGAAGAGCGGTTTTTCGCTCTGCCGGGGTTCGTCCTTTCGCTCCGGGGCGGTTGGCGGCTCGTCACGACTGGGCACGCTATTAAGGAGATCGAGCGCAAGCTGCAAGCTGGGGAGTACCGAATGACCCACTGCGTCCTGGCCGCGTCCTTCGGCAGCGGCTCGCAGGGGGAGGAGGCGATTCCATTCGACTGCCGCAGCGCAGTAGTACAAGCCATCGCCGATCAGTCCGTCGGGCTGGATTATGCCGTCCTGACGCTCAACTTCAACGAACGGGCATGGCTGGAGGAGAACGGCATCCGGCCGATCTCCCATATAAACTGGGCCACGCAGGATCCGGCGAAGTGCGAAGTGTTTGCTCTGCTGGGCTTCCCGCACTGCGCAGTTTGACGACCACAGTCGCCTTGTGCCGCACGGGGGAGGTGTCGCGGGCCTCGTCAACCCAACAATGGTGCCAGTGGAGAGGGTCGAGTTGCCGGTGGACGAAATGCCAGTGTCCGTTTATCCCTGGTTCGTAGGCAGAGTAGGCGGCTCCAAAGGGTTGCCGAGTATCGAGGGCATGAGTGGTGGCCCAATCTTCGGCATGGCGAAAAGGCCAGACGGACAATGGGAGTATTGGATCGTCGCCATGCAGAGCCGATGGTGCGAAGAGCGGCGAATTATTTTCGCGTGTCCTGTTCGCGTATTCGCACGCCTGCTGGAAGACGAGCTGGGGCTTCCTGAGCAGTTTTGATTCAACAGGTAACGCACTGGTGCAGTTACATGAAAGAGGTAGGAACATTTGCCGATGCGCCTAGCCCCCGACACGATTATCAGGCTGGAGCGGGCCGCTCAACAGAGGTTCATCACGGCCGAGAAAATGCGAGCGCAGAATCGACCCTTGGCCGCGCTTTACATCTTCGGGTATTGCGCGGAAATATGCCTGACGGTCGCCAGCTATCGAAGCTCAGGATTTTCGCCTAACGCTATTATTGATCGCGATACTCGCCAACGACGCATGGCTCAGGCAAGGCAGATGAGAATGCCGAACGGGGAACCATTGATGAATAGCGACCCCCACCCTCTTGTGGGTTGGGCTCGCTATCTGCAAGAGCAGCGTCGTCTCGTCGGAAACCTGACGTTGCAGGATGAGCAGCGGCTGAATGAGGCGGTGAACAAGGCGGTGATAATCTACCGGTACTGGCGGCCGGAACTGCGATATAAGGTCACGGATATCGACGACCAACATCTTCAGCAGGTGCGACAAGCGGCGAAATGGATGCTCGACAATCAGGGGCAGCTCTAACCCCAGAAAGGAGCGGCTCATGCCGGTCATTCGACTCACGCCCACTGCCACGGTTTTCAAGGCTCAAGAACGGGAGGCACTGATCGCCCAACTGACAAAAGAATTGGCGGGAGAGGCTACGCAGGATGGGCCCGTCATATTTGAAATCCCGCTAGAGGAAGGGAGCGCTAAGCTGGATATATTCGTGGTGTGGGACAAATGGAAGGATGTCCCGTCGGAGATGCGGAGCAAGATCATCACGGAAGCGTATAACGAAAAAAAAGACAAGATTGCTCAGCCCCTCGGCGTCACCTACCAAGAGGCCATCGAGCAGTTCCTGCTTCCCTACGCGGTGATTCCGATGACCCGGAAGCAGGAAGTCAGCGAAGAATCGCTGAGGGAGGCCATGAAAAAACATGGCGGCCTCGTTCTGGAGGGTGGCAAGGTCGATCTCCGCTTCCCGACGATGGAGATGGCACGAGAAGCGCACCAGAAGCTGTCCGATGAACTACCGAAGGGGTATTGGTCCATCGTTCAATCGGCGGGTTCGGCGAGTTGAAGGACACAGAAAGAAAGGCACAGAAAGGGGGCGCATCTGGGGGCGCATCTCAAATCATACGATTCGTTTAATCCGTATGATTTGAGATTCGCCCCCTTTCTGCACTGTTTATGGTTCCCGAACTCGATTTTGCCCTGCTCGACGACATCCTCCCCCTTCTGGCCGAGGCCGATCACGTGGCCGGCGTCACCATCCGGTGCGCGCAGCCTCGCACCGTGGTGGCGCTGGTCGAGTATACCTACCAGGCTCGGAACCGTCCCGCTGACCTGCCCCCGCTGACAGAGTTGATGAATAGCCCGGCGGCGCGAGAACTTCGTAGCGTCCTTGGCCGGGGCAGCTTCGCCCACATGCCGGTTTCGACGTTCCCACCAGGCGGCCGAGGTGGAGTTTCATTGGGTACCGCCAGACCCAGAAGCGTTTTCCTCCCCGGCCTGGGTCATGTTTCAGCGGCGACTACAGAACGCGGCAGAACAGGCGGGCTTCGGCCGGCGCGTGGCACCTGGGTTGACAGGCGCGTTCGGGGAGATGGCCGACAACGCCTTCCGCCATAGCCTGCGTCCGCTGACGGCCGTGGCTGGCTACCGCTGGTCAGAGGGTATCTTCGAGTACGTGGTCGCCGACGCAGGCCGAGGCGTTCTCGCGAGCCTCCAGTCGTGCCACGACTACACCGACCTTCAGGACTCGGGGGACGCACTCCGCATCGCTCTTACCGAAGGTGAGTCCTGCCTGGGACGAGGCGCCGGGCGGGGGCGGGGCTTCCGCGAGGTCTTTCTCAGCCTTTCTAACCTCAACGGCTGCTTGCGCTTCCGGAGCGGCGACCACGTCCTTACCATCGACGGCACCTCACCTGATCTGAGCCGCGCACACCTTGCACAACTTGGTCTCGAGTTTGACGGTTTTCTGGTTTCAGTGGTCTGCTGCTCGTCCTAACCGGCCCTGTCCACCAACGCGCCCTTGACACAGGCGCCAGCCGCTCTTATTATTCACATGACTGGCGTGAGGGTCGAGAACATGAGGCTACTAATCTCCGAACTTCGCACGACAACGTCTTGGCCGGGGCGGCAAACGGCGCCGTGGTGCTGTCGCGGCTCGTGTCGCAGGTCCACAGGCTTGCGGTCCCCACCGTGATCGCCCTGGACTTCTATGGCGTCACCGTAGCTACCGGCAGCTTCTTGCGGGAGTGCGTGCTGGGCTTTCGGGACTACTGTCGGCGTAGCCAGCCCAACCTTTACCCCGTCATCGCCAACCTCGACGAGACGGTACTGGAGGAGTTGCGCGACCTGCTGAAGCACCGCCGGCAGGCGCTTGTCTGTTGCCGGTTGGAGGGGGACGACCAGTTCAGGACCCCTCGGGTCGAAGGGGTGCTGGAGGAGAAGCAAGTCGTCACTCTGGACGCGGTGTTGGCGATGGGCGAGGCCGACGCCGCTACGCTAGCCGAGCAGCTCGGTTCGACGGACAAGATCGGCCCTACGGGGTGGAACAACCGGCTCGCCTCCTTGGCGGCCGAAGGCATACTGATCGAGACCCGCAACGGGCGGGCCAAGCGATACCGACCTGTCGTGGAGGGCCTTCAACGTGGGCCTTGACTTCATCACCACATGCACCCCGACGTTCCAGCGGTCGTGGGACCGCGGCCGCGCCGAGCTACTACAGCCGGACCTGTTCCAGCGGCATCCTCAACTCGAAGGCCGCAGCTTCCGCCTCTCCGCCGCCGAGGGGACCAGCGTGCGGGAAGGAGAGGAGGTCCTCCTGCGCCGGTGCGCGGACGACCTTATGGCTTATTGGGGGCGCGTCCGCGTGGGCGTCATGGCGAACCCGCCCCGCGCCTTGATTGACGCGGTCGAGCAGGCCGGCGGCGCCTTATGTGCCCGCGTCCAGCATGTCCACCCGAGGAGCGGCGCCGCGGACATCTGCCTAATCCCCTGAACAACGACGGACACAGCGAGGAGACATGATGGCGACAAGCAAAGCCCGGGCCAACCAAAGGCTCGCGCACCGAACGGAACTGCCTATGGCACTCGGGTGCCCGCCGTGCCCCGAGCACGCCCTGTGCGGGGGCTTGAAGATCGACGAGGTGTTCTACGACTGCAGCGATCTGTGTCGCTGCTCGGAGGAGGAGAAGAAGACGTGCCCTCACGTCTGCCCCTCGAAGCCCCAGGAATTCGTCCGGCGCCGGCAGGAGGTCGGGGGGTTCGACCTGCGGACCATCGGCCACGCGCCCGTGGTTTCTGAACCGGACCTACCTGCGGTCATCCCCTGGATCGATGGCCGCAGCTGCCTGGCCGGCGGCCTGGCTCTCCCAATGGTGGCCGTCCCACTGCGGCGACTTTTCAGCGGTCGCACCGGCCGAGCCATCCCTCGTGACAGGGCAGCGATGGCGGCGCGCTTCGCCGTGACGTTGCAAGCGGCTTTCCTGGTCACCGGCGTGAGCTACGAGCAGCCGATCGAGGATTACTGGAGCCCGGCCCGCAGCGCCGGCTTCCTCGACGACCTCGCCGCGCTGGCGCCGGCGCTGGTGACGACGCCGAATTTCAGTCTGTTCAGCGACAAACCGCGCGAGGACAACCTCTACAACATGAAGCGGATCGCGATCTGCTGGCACGAGCTGGCGAGCCGCGGCATCCCCACCGCTGCACCTCAACGCTCGCACCGACCACGATTGGCGCCGCTGGCAGGAGTTCCTCATCGCCCACCCCGAGATCGGCTCCGTCGCATTTGAGTTCGGGACGGGGGCGGCACCCAAAGGGAGAGCGCGGTGGTATTTGCGGCAGTTAGCGGCACTGGCCGCCGCAGTGGGGCGAAGGCTCCAGCTGGTGGTGCGGGGCGGGCGCCTGTTGTTGCCGGAGTTGCGCTCCCACTTCCGCCAGGTGGCCTTCATCGCACCGGACCCGCTGATGCGCGCGGGAAGCTGCCGGCGCTCGTCTCCGGTTTCAGCCGCCCGCGCTGGCGTCAGGTGCCGTACAGCCGCGGGGAAAGGGTCGATCAGCTGTTCTTGCGGAATCTGGCTGAGTATTCGCGGCTGATCGGAGAATCAGCGACTGTCGAAAAAAGGGGACATCCTGAAATAGGCGCTCGGGGACCAAAACGGGACCAAACGGGCACGGCGTGAATAGTGCCCTGTACAGAGAGTTTAAGGATGCTGTCCCTCTGTCGGGCTCGCCTTTCGGGCTACCCCCTTGCGGGCCCCGGCCCAGCTTCGCCACCCACCTGGTCGAGAGCGGCACCAACATCCGTGCAACCGCTCCTGGGTGACGAGAGCCTGGAAGCGACCACCATCCAGCACCACGTCCCCCGGCAGGGCGTGGCCGGCGTCCGCAGCCGGCTGGACCTCCTCGATGACCTACGCTAGGCGCGGTTAACCGTCCCCACAGCGACTCGCCAAAAATCCTGGCACCGAGGCGCACCGTGCTGACCGGTTGCCTCCATCGGGAAGAAAAAGTTGGTTGGCAACTCTTGCCAGTCATGTTAGCATGGCATCGAAAGGAGACCATCGTGCCGACGCGCAACATCAATCTGACCGAACATTGGGACAACTTTATCGAACGTCAGGTCGCCTCGGGGCGCTACAGCAACGCCAGTGAAATCGTCCGCGAGTCGTTGCGTCTTCTCGAAGAACAGGAGCAAGAACGCAAGGCGAAGCTCAAGGCGCTGCGGCAAGCTGCCAAAGAGGGGTTCGATGAACTCGATCGAGGCCAGGGCATCGTCCTGAAGGGCAAGAAGGCGCTGCATCAGTTTGTCATGGAGATCGCAGCCGAGGTCAGGACAAAAGCTGGGCGGAACGGCAGGTAGGACAATGGAAGTCATCATCGCCCCGAAGACGCGAAGGGACATCGCGAGTATCCTCGCCTGGACTGAGGAGAGTTTTGGCCCAGAGACCATGAAACGTTACGCCCAGCTGATTGCCACAGCGATTGAGCAAATCGGTGAGAATCCCGAACGCGCCGGCAGCAGTCGGCGGCCGGAAATCGCCGAGAATTGCCGAACCTACCATCTCCTGTTTCAGCCGCAAGTCCGCAGGACGGTCCGGGGGTCGGATTCGCCAACCTCGGTATTTCCTCCTCTACCGTGTCACCGAAGCCCACAGCGTGGAGATCGGCCGCATCTTGCACGATTCGATGGATTTCCCGAGCAATGTTCCGGAAGCGTATCTCAGTGGGAGGGAATAGGGTAACCGTTCATCTCCCCCTGCCCCGGGCTGGGCCAACGTTTGCCGAGGGGGGTGTCCGAGGGGGTGCGGAAACGAATGATCGCAAGTCGTGGCCCAGCATGGACTTGTGAGATGCGATTCGTTTCCGAGCCTTCGATTTGAGGATCAGCAATGAACAGCGACAACCGGCCGGCTGATGCTACCGCCGACATGGCCCCGACACGCCGCAACATCCTCCAGGTGCTAGCCGGCCTCGGCATCGGCACCACCGCATTCCAGCGGGCGCTCGCTGCCGACGTGGAGAAGGCGGTTGCCATCACGCCGGAGCGGATCGAGCAAGCCGAGTGGATCGCCGGCCTCAAGCTATCCGAAGACGACCGCAAGGCCCTCGTCGGCGCCCTCACGCGCTCGCAAGGCCAGTTCCGGGCGCTGCGGGCCGTCAAACTCGCCAATGCCGTCGCCCCGGCCCTGGCGTTCAACCCAGCCCCCTGGCTGCCGCCCAGCCCGGACGGTCGCCGGGGTAGCGTGGAGCCCATCAGCCAGGCGGCCCCCAGGAGGCCGGACAAAGCCGACGATCTCGCCTTCCTGCCGGTCACGGCGTTGGCGGCCCTGGTGCGCAATCGCCAGGTTTCCTCGGTCGAGCTGACGAAACTCTACCTGGAACGTCTGAAAAAACACGACCCCACGCTGCACTGCGTCGTGACCTTGACCGACGAACTGGCCCTGAAGCAGGCGGAGCGGGCGGATCGGGAGATTGCCGCCGGCCGTTATCGTGGACCGCTGCACGGCATCCCCTGGGGAGCGAAGGACCTGATCGCCTATCCCGGGTACAAGACCACATGGGGGGCGGCTCCGTTCAAGGACCAGAAACTCGAGACCAAGGCCACCGTCGCTCGCCGCCTGGAAGACGCAGGAGCGGTCCTGGTCGCCAAGCTGAGCCTGGGGGCCCTGGCGATGGGGGACCTCTGGTTCGGCGGGCTGACGCGCAACCCGTGGAATCCCAAGGCGGGGTCCAGCGGCTCGTCGGCGGGTTCGGCGTCGGCCACGGTGGCCGGCCTGGTCGGCTTCGCCCTGGGCAGCGAGACCCTGGGCAGCATCGTGTCGCCATGCCGGGTGTGCGGGGCCAGCGGGCTGCGGCCGACCTTTGGCCGCGTCAGCCGGCACGGCTGCATGACCCTGCTCATGGAGCATGGACAAGATCGGCCCCATCGCCCGTTCCATCGAGGATTGCGCCCTGGTCTTCGGCGCCATCCACGGCTTCGACGGCCTCGACGCCAGCGCCGTGGACCGCCCCTTCAGCTGGCCGTCGACGCGCGATCTGCGCACTCTGAAGGTCGGCTATGTCGAAGGGGACACGCCGGCCGACAAGCGCGACGAGCTGCGCGATTCTACGCGACCTGGGTGTCAAGCTGTTGCCGCTGAAGCTGCCCACGCGCTATCCCCTGGGGGCCCTGGTGATGATCCTCGACACCGAGGCGGCGACCGCGTTCGACGACCTGACGCGCGCCGGCGTGACCGAGGGGCTCAACTCGTGGCCGGAAACTTTCCGCCAGGGCCAGTTCACCCCGGCCGTCGAGTACCTGCGCGCCAATCGCATCCGCAGCCTGCTGATGCAGGAGATGGAAGAGGTGATGGCCGCGGTCGATCTGTACGTCGGCGGCCGGGACCTGCTCTTGACCAACCTGACAGGCCATCCGACGGTGGTGCTGCCCAACGGCGAGCACAAGGCCGGGGCGAGCGAGGTGCCGTCGATCACGTTCACCGGACGGCTGTACGGGGAGACGGCGCTTTTGGGGGTGGCGCATGCGTACCAGCAGGCGACGGGGTATCATTTGCGGCGGCCGGTGTTGTGAGGGTTCCTCCGTGGAGAAAGGCGATAACACGGGGTAGAATGCGCAGGGGCAAGATACTGCGGGAGGAGGCTACCACGCGCGGGGCGGCGGAAAGCTCTCTGAGTTGGATGTCTGGGGAGGCTTCGCGTGCCGCAGTACGGCATAATCCGAGTGGTGGTGGTCCGGAAAGGAAAAGTGAAGCCGACCGAGTTCCGCCTGCGCAACGATGAAACGGCGCTATCGTTGTTCCGAGCGGCTGACGTGCCTCATCCCGAGGCGATCATCGCAGCTGTGCGAGCCTCCGGGAAACAGGGCGACCTAGGAATGGTAGAAATCCCAGTGGACGCGCTTCGGCGCCTCGGGCTTGTCCTGGTGCGGACGCCTGGCGGAACGCCCGACCCCGTGGTAAACGCGGCGCATGCTAAGGCCCGCCCAGCGTTATGGCGGCGACTTGTGCTGCGGATGCAGCGTGTGCCGATCCATGAGTGGTTTAATGAGTGCATCGCTCCGGAACTGGCCGCGGAAGCGAAACTTGTCGAGTGAGGGCCGCATATGAGCACGTCCTTCGTCTCGGATACCAGCGCCCTTCGCACGGCGGTGGGTAAACTGTTCGACGAAAAGCCGCCCGTCCTGGTCGAGGTCCGGTTCCCCAAGATGGGCACGTCGCCGGACTGGTTCCTCTGCGAGGATATGGCTGCCCTGGACGCCATCCTCGAGCCGCTTGGGCCGGGGGTCGAGGTTCACTTCAACAGCGTCTGGGACCTGAAGAATCCGGTTGGCGCGGTCGTGTTGCGGGTGAGCAAGCCGGCTTGACGGGGTGAGTTGCCGGGGCGCTAAACGGAAGGTCTGGCGCGGTGGTATGCGGACCGGGTTGTATCGGCACCATAATAATTAGCCGCCGAGAACATGAGGTTGTGCCGTGGCGAATATGTTCCTGGATCTAGCGTTTGAGGTCCTCAAGAATGCGGACAAGCCGCTGACGTATCCTGAGATTTGGCAGGCCGCCCAGGACATGGGGCTAGCGAGGAAACTTGGCAGTGTAGGCAAGACGACATGGCAAAGTCTTGCATCCCAATTGTACGTCGACGTTCGCGATAACGACGTATCCAGGTTCATCAAGGTTGGAAAGCGTCCAGCACGCTTTTTCCTTAAGGAGCGAAGCACGGAGATCACGGAAGCGATCACTGCCAAGATCGAAAAGGCGGAGGAGAAGCCACCCAAGAAAACGGATGGGTACAGGGTGCAGTCGCCCCAGCATCGAGAATTCGCGAGGAAACGCACCGTCCCCGCAGCATAAGCCGCGTGACTGGTCGTTGAAGAAATGAGGATCCTTTCCTCTAATGGGAGGTACAACAACCACTCCCGAGGAAAGGAATCCTCATGGTCGTCAAGATTACGCAGCGGCCCGTGGCAGCGACAAGTGCAGTTCCGGCGGCGGTGGACAAACCGGCCGACGCCCTCCGCAAGTGCCTGGACGAGATCGTCGAACGCTTCCGGGAGGGTCCCGTGACGGCGCAACGCTTCATGGAGCTTGAGAACAGCCTGCACGACGCCACCCAGGAGTTCTGCCGGGGCGTCGTCGAACATGAGGCGAACCGCCTGGAAGGCAACGATCGGCGTGAGGTGCCAGCTAAGATCCGCTATCGCAAGGAGACGTATCGCGTCAACAAGAAGACACCGGCCCGCATCGCCAGCCGCTTTGGCACGATCACCCTGCGTTCGTTCTACTACCTGAACGCCGAGGACGGCGAACCGGGCTTGCATCCGTTGTGGGTGCGTCTGGGTATCGGTGCGGGTGCGGCCACGCCGGCGCTTTTGGAACGTGTGGCGCGGCTGTCGGTAGACCAGACGCAGGCCGAGGTGCGCGACTGGTTGCTGCGTGAACATGGCCTGAAGTGGTCGAACGATCGGCTGCGGGCGGCGTTGGCCGGCTTTCGCCAGGCGCTGCTGCCGTTCGTGGCGGCGTTGCAACAAGCGCGTCTGCTGCTGTGGCTGCAACAGGCCCAGCAGTCGCGGGGCCGCCATCGTCCGGTGCTGGCGGCGGGGCGGGACGGCATCATGATGCCCATGCGTGCGGGCGGCTACCAGGAGGCCAGCACCGCCACGGTGAGCGTCTACGACCGTCGGCGTCGGCGGTTGGGCACCATCTACCTGGGCCAGATGCCGGAGGCCAAGCAAGTGACGCTGACGCGCGCCTTGACGGCCTTGCTGCGGGCCACGCTGACGGCCTGGCAGGGGCCCGTGCCACGCCTGGCCTACATCACCGACAAGGGCTCGGCGCCGGACGAATACTATCGGCAGGTGCTGAAGAAGATGAAGCATCCGCGTGACGGGCAGGCGTTGACCTGGGAATGGGTGCTCGATTTCTATCATGTGTGCGGTTACATCGGCAAGATGGCGGACGCGCTGTTTGGTCCGCAAACGGCGGCGGCAGCGCGGTGGTTCGCCCGGATGCGGTGCTGGCTGCGTGACCGGCCGCAGGGAGCGGCCCACGTGTTGCGGTCAGCCATGCAGCACCTGGAGCGACGGCCGATGACCAAGGTGCAGAAGGCGGAGTTCTGGAAAGCGTATCGTTACCTGCGTCACCATCGGCGTCTGATGGACTACCCCGGTTATCGCCGTCGCGGCCTGCCGCTCGGCAGCGGCGTGACGGAAGCGGCGTGCAAGACGGTGTTCACGCAACGCTTCAAACGTTCGGGGATGCGTTGGCAGGGCGCGTCCGGCCAGGTGATTCTGGATTTGCGTACGATCCACCTGAGCGGCATGTGGGACCAAGCCTTCGCCGCCGACCTGGGAGCCCGCGAACTGCCCGTACCACTTGCTGCCGCGTGCCGCCCCGCCCAAGAGGCAAGTCACCGGGCAGACGACGAGCAAGCTTATGGTATTGCCGCATAATTCGCGGTGCAGGAGCGACTACACCCTGGGTACAAGGAGTACCAGCTGCACCCTGTGTTGACGTACTTTGCGTTCGCGAATCCGACATTCAACCGGAGGCGGGCGATTGTGACAAAAACCATCCACCATGAAAAATCGAAGAAGTCGGGTTATAGCGAGTGGAGTCATCCGGACATCGTCGGATTCTCAATACCGCTGGAAGACTGGCAACCCGACGTCATCGCCTTCAACGAAATGATAGACCGAAATGCACTTACGCTGTTTTCCTTTGAAGTCAAGCGCCAGCTGACCAAGGGCACCTATCGGGAAGCCTACTTTCAAGCTGTTTCAAACTCCTCGTGGGCGCATCAAGGCTATCTGGTTGCGGCGGGAATTGACGAGGATGATGATTTGCTCGGGGAACTCGAACGCCTCGCGTCCTCATTCGGGATTGGAATTATCCAGCTGCAACTTGCAGATCTTAGCGAATCCCGCGTCGTCTACCCGGCACGTGCTAAAAGCAACTTGGACTGGGAGACAATCAATAAGCTGTGTGAACAGAACAAGGACTTCGAGGAGTTTTTGCAGAGCGTGAAGATCGACGTAAATGCTCGCAAGCTGCATCGCGCGGAGTACGACGCCGTTATTCAAGACATTGAGGCTTATGTGGAGAGAATCAGGCCCAGTTAGCTACGGCCGCCCCTTCCCTTTCTTCCCCAACCCCAGCAACTCCACATCCGCCCCCGGCGGTCGCCTCTCCTCTCCCGGCACCGGCCGAACCAGGCCCGGCGGCACGGCCAGGCGCTCCAGATCCAGCCGGGCCAGGTCGAGCGTCTGCTTGAACGGTACGTCGAGGGCTTGGCGGCGTTCCCAGGCGCGGCCCCAGAGGCGGGCCCAGGTGGCGGAACCGACGGCCTTGGGGACCACGTCGTAGGCCAGCCGCCAGTCGAAGGCATTGCCGCTTCCCTGCCACAGCAGCAGGCCGCGTCCCAGGGCGCCCTCGTTGGCGGCCAGGACCAGCGGCGCCGCCATATCGGCAAATGGGTTCAGGAAGGCACAGAAACGCGCCTCCAGCACGATCGGGTCTACCGGCCCTTGCAGTTGCGGAGCGTCGCTCAGGCGGACCAGCGCTTTCCGCCCCACCACGGTGGTCTGCTCCAGGAGGCATTGGACATCCAGGCGCGGCCTGGCCGTCGGGCCGGGGTCGAAGTACAAGGCGTCGGCTGTTGAAAGGAGGATGCACTGCCGCAGGCGAATCCGGGCGCCGCCGCCGACCAGGTGGAGAGCCGATTTCGCGGAGACAAGAACCGACTCGTTGAGCGCACAGCCGCGGACCTTCGTCGGGTCGGGCTCGCCGGAGGCCCCCTCGAAGCGGACCAGGCCCTGATAGCGGGGAGGCGCGTCCTTCAGGGGCCCCTGCAGGCGGCAGTGGAACAGGCGCAGGTCGCCGCCGCGGACCTTGACGGCGTGTGGCGGCATCAGCGCCTGCCGGGAATCAGGGAAGCGGATGCCGCCACCGATCATCTCCAGACTGCCTCCGTCCAGGTCGATCAGGGCATCGGCGTCCGGCGCGGTGCTGTCGTGCGGGACCAGCGTCGGTGGGTCGGCCTCGGCGCCGCCGGGCTCGAAGTAGAGCACCAGGCTGGAGCCCTTGATGCGGATGGGCCGGGTCTTGTGCTCGCCGCTGCCGGCCAGGTGCAGGACGACGCGCGGGCCCAGTCCGCGGGTCCTCTGCATCTCGTCGAGGAAGCTGCCGAGGTCCGGCGTGGCGGCCAGGTCGATTCGTCCCCCGTGGTAATGGCCGTCAGCCATGTTCGGCACGGGCGGGACCGCCGCGGCCGTGATCATCTCCGGAGTCGGTGCCGGAGAGGGGTCGAAGGTGAGGGCCAGCCAGTTGGTACGTGCCGGCGGCAAGGCGGCGAGATCGCAGCCGAGCGGGCCAGGCCCCGAGGTGGCCGCGTAGCCGACAGGTGTCGTGGGGGCCGGCGCTGTGCGGTAGTCCTCCGCCGAGGCCTCGGCGGGGTCCAGGCGCGGCACGGCGGGCCAGGGGCGGGCCAGGGCCAAGTCCCCTTCCGTCCGCTGCCAGGTGGTCTGCCAGGCCCGCAGGTCGTCGGCACTGTCGTAGCTGGCAGCCAGAAGCTTCTGCCAACCGACATAGAGCGAGTTGGTGGCCTGCCACTTCAGCCGTGCGGCCTGCGTGCTACCGCCGAGGACGACCATCTGCCCGCCCGTCTGGGTGCCGGGCCGCGTCAAGAGGACATCCCAGGCGCGAATGTGCAGCTCGGGCCGGATGTCGGCAGGCGTCGCCGGGTGCACGTGGAGCAGCGCCTGGCCGGCCACGAAGGTGGAGCGGAGCAGGCGGAGAACGGTCGGCGCCCGGTTGTGGCCGGCCACCTGGATCAGCGGCTGCTGCGTGCCGACAACCAGGCAGCCATCGCACAGGACATCAGCCCCCGGTGCGTCGAGGTCGAGGACGACCAGCCCGGGGCCGCGGGCCAGGCAACGGCTCAGACGGCAGCGGGCTGGCGTGGCCGGCAGCGGGCCGCTCGCGGGGCTGCGGTCGAAGCGCACCACGCCCAGGTCCGCCGGCTGCTTCCCCGTCAGTGAAAAGGTGCAATCCCGCGCCAGGAAATCGCCGTCGGTCACATGGACCAGGAAGGGGCGCGACGCCTCGTTCCAACGACCCACCAGGTCGATGCGATCGAGCGTCAGGTTGCCGCGCGCCAGCGTGAGGAAGAAGCCGGGGTCGATGTGGGGCTTGCCGACCTCCATGCGGGGTCGTTCGCCTTCCCAGACGACAAGCGGTCGATAGCCCCGGGCGGCTCGGATCACCAGGCTGCGATCGGCGACGGCCACGGGAGCTTCGTACAAGGGGCCGTTGTCCTCAATCTCGATCACGCTCAGTTTGCCCGGGGCCGCTGCGTTACAGGCCGCTTGTAAGGAGGGATAGGACCCGCCGCCAACCGGCACCCGCGCCATGCGCAGGATCGGCACACCGATGCCGGGGTCGGCGTGGCCTTCCCACGGGCCCAGGAATTGCTTGCGGAGTGCCTCCACGGCCAGCGGCGCGGACGGCTTGTAGAGCGCCGGCCACTCGGGCTTTGCAGCTCCGACTGTGTCCTGCGGCGGGTCAGTGGGGTGGACGCCTCCGTCGGCTCCGCGGCCGGTGTCCGGAGGAGGGGGTACGACAACGACGGACGAGCCAGGCTCAGGGCTCGGCCCGGGGGGCGGGGAGCGGGTCGCCACGAAAATGCCAACGCCGGCGAGCAAGAGGGCCAGCGCGGCTCCACCAAGGACCCAGACCCACGGTCCCTTGAAGATCGAACGCTCGCCGTCGGCCTGCTGGTCGGGGTCAACCGGCACTGCCTCGCCGCGCCGGCCGCGGCGGAACGGCGGTGGCGGCGCGGCCGGCGGCAGGACGCGCTCCGTGCTCGCCGGGCGCCGCTTGGGCTGCTTGACCCGCTCGTCGGCCGCCAACGCCAGGCCCGCCAGTACGTCGGCCCCCGTCTGGGGCGCCGTCGCGCTCTCCAGGCGAGTCAGATCCTTCAACAATGCCCCCGGCGTCGGATAGCGATCGTCCGCCTGTTTGGCGAGCATCCGCCGCACAACGGCGCACATCCCCTCCGACACGCGCGGGTTCAGACGCCGTAGATCGGGCGGCTCCTGGTGAGCATGCTTGTACAGCCGCTCCGGCAGGCTCCCTTCCGGGAAGGGAGCCTTGCCGGTGAGCATGTGGAACAGGGTACAGCCCAGGGAGTAAATATCGCTGCGGCAATCGGCCTTGCCGCAATCGCGAGCCTGCTCCGGGGCCATGTAATCGACCGTGCCCACGGTGGTGCCGTCGCGCGTCACCCGTGCCTCTTCATCCGAGGTCTCGCGGGCCAGGCCGAAATCGCTCATCTTGACGATCAGCTTGTCCCCCTTGCGCATGATGAGGAAGTTCGACGGCTTGATGTCGCGATGGACCACCCCCTGCGTGTGGGCCTGTTCGAGCGCGCGGGCGGCCTGAATGGTAATGAGGCGGGCTTCTTCCGGATCGAGCCGCTGCTTGCGCTCGATGTACTCGTGCAGGTCGATGCCGTCGATGAACTCCATCGCCAGGTAGCAGGTGCTGCCGCTCTGGTCGAATTCATAGATAGTGACGATGTTTTCGTGGCGGAGCCGGGCGGCGTTGCGGGCCTCGCGGCGGAAGCGCTCCAGGGCCAGCGGCTTGGATGCCATTTCCGGCGGCAGGACCTTGAGAGCCACCTCGCGTTTGAGGACGGTGTCAATCGCCTTGTAAACCGCCCCCATACCGCCCGTGGCCACGTGCGCCACGACTTCGTACTTGCCGATGCGAACAGGACGGCGCGGGCGCTTGGCGGACGGGTCCGGCGGCATGCGGACTCCCGGTCGGGGTGATCTCGGGGCGCCGTGGCCCAGTCCGCGGCGCCGGCGTGGTACAAGGGTCGAGCAAGGGATTATAGCCGGCAGGTGGAGGAAGGGTCAACGAAGTCGCAACTTCCAGGGAGTACCCGGGGGAGCAGCTGGACGGGGGGGGAAAGACGGCGGTTCGACGAACGGGGCTGGCTGGGACCGGGTAGCCCATCGGCGTTGCATCGTTGCAGCCAGCCCATCTGCCTTGCATTGCATGCATTGCATGCAATGCATGCAACGATGCAACGATGGGGTGCGCGGCTTTCCAGGCGGGCGCAGAGATACTCCACCCACAAGCAAGACGGCTACCGGAGTAGCGGAGAGGGCCGGGCAATGCGCTCACCGATAGTCTTCCCTGACCGGATAGAAAATATCGAGTGCCTGGACCGGCTCCTCCAGGGCCACCACGTGGTGCCGCACGCCGCCGGGGATGCGATACATGTCGCAGGGCCCCAGCGTCTTCTGTTCGCCGCCGATGAAGAAGATGGCCCGTCCCTTCAGCACCATGCCGACCTGCTCGTGTGGGTGGGAATGCTCCTCCACCCGCGACCCCGGCTCCAGGTCCACGAAGGACATCATCATCCGCTCGGCGGCACACGTCCGGATGTGGACGCCGGGGAAGATCGTGTGTTGGGCGCATTCGGCCGGCTCGGGAAAGAAGAGGCTCATGGTAGGACCAGTGTGAAACGAAGAAGCCCACGAGCCGCGGCCCGTGGGCTTCGGAGCTGTCATGGACGCCGTTCAGCGGCCGTTGCCGAGTCCGCCGCCCAGCATGTAGTGGACCTCCGCCGTCTGCTTGACGATCAGCGTGAACGTGCGCGGGTCGAAGATGATGGTCCCTTCCGCCTCGGGGTTGTTGATCTTCCAGCTGTCCTCGTCGAAGCTGCTGACGATCATCTGCACCAGGTCGCGCACCGTGTTAGCCATGGCCACCCGCGAGAAAACCGGCCCCAGGCTCACGTCGGCCACGCCCGCCATGTCGCCCAGGTAGTAGGTCCGCACCGTCATCTTCTTCTTGGCCTCGCCCGGCGTGAGCACGTGGATCGTTTCCTGTTCCACGATGTAGGTCAACCCGACCTCGCCCAGCACCTTCCGCAGAACGGTCCGCAGCGTCACGTTGCGCATCTTGCGGAGGTTGATCGGCGTGTCGTAGTTGATGCCGGCCGCTTCCAGCGTCTGCTTGTCCAGCCTGATCGTCTGGTCGGAGAGGGTCTGCAAGTAGTCGATCACCGCTTCGATGGTCGAGCCCTCGAAGCTGACCGTGATCGGCGTGTCGAGCGCTTTCAGGATCGCCTTCTCGCGGTCGGTCGCGATCGACTTGGTGCGGGCCTTGGTGATCTCCTTCCACTTGGCCGGCGAGGGGAACTCGATGTCGCCGATGATCGGCATGGAACTCTTTTCCACCTCTTGCATGGCCAGGACATAACGGTTGTTCCGCTCCGCCTTGATGGCCTCGTTGGCGCTCTTGGCGCCGGCGATGCCGGTCATGTAGCGAGTGGCCGCCGCGGCAGGGTTGTCGGGATGTCGGCTGGCCAGGTCGCCGGCGCGGCGCTGGGCCTCGTCGGTGTTTCCTTCCAGCTGAAGCCGGCGGATGTCCTTGAACTCCTGCTGGATCTTGGCCTCGTCGCGGGCCTTCTGCTCCTCAATGGCCTTGCGGTCGTCTTTCTTGGCATCGCGCACCGCCGTATCGACGGCACCCTTTTCCGCCCGCTCGGCCTCCGCCTGGCTGACGCGGATGCGGTCCTTCAGCACGCGCTTCCACGCCTCGCGCTTGGCGGGGCTGAGGACCGTGTCCTCTTCGAGCACGCCGAGCATCTTCTTGAGGCGTTCGGCGGCGCGGGCCGGGTTGGCGGCTTCGAGCTTGCTCATTTCGATGAGGGCGGCCCGGAAATCGGCCTCCACCTTCTGCTGCGCCACCTGATCGCGCCGTTGGGCCTCATCGAGGAGGCCCTTGTCCCCCTTCGCGGGCGGATCGGCGGCCAGGACAGCCGCGTTGACGGTCAGGAGCGACAGAGCGGCCAGGATGAACCGACGAACGGACACGATTGACATGATGTGTGATCCTCGCGGGAGAAACGGGGCGCACTGTCCCTTCTCCACTCAAGCTAGAGTACTCCAACGGCGCAGCTTTCGCTAGCGCAAAACGGACGGGAGACAGGAAGGAACTTGCGCGACGGGCGCAAGAATCGGACCAAGGCGGACTGGCCCAGAATTCCCACTTCGAGCTAAATTCGCGCGGAATTATATGCGACCTGGCGCGCACGCCGCAATCCCTTGTCAAATAATGACATGCGCCTTCGCATTTCAGCGCCAGGCGCCAGGACGCATATAATTCGGTGTCTGCGGACACACCCTGCCGACCAAGGACCAGCTTGAGGGCTGATGCCAGTCCCTGGCACACGTTCCGCTATGAACCTGACAGGCCATCGGCTTTCCGTTCGCACTGCGCTTCTCTAGCTCTTCTTTGTGGCGGCGGAGCCGCGGTGGCCGCGTTTGATCTGGTGCCTCTGAGCCCGTGCTTGAGCTTGGCCCTTGGGTCGGCTTCACTTTCCTTGGTGCCGCGAGCCCGCTTGAAAGTCTCGTCCTTCGTTCGACCCATCCTCCGCCGACCTTTTCTTCGCCCGTCCCTCACCGTCGTTGGAGGTCCTCATGCCTCGGAAGAAGACACGCCAGCCCATCCCGCCGCCCCGCATCGTCCGGCCCTGTGCCGCCGCCATCGACGTCGGCAGCGCCAGCCACGTCGTCGCCGTCGACCCCGCTTGCGATCCGCAGCCCGTTCGTACCTTCGGCGTCTATACCGCCGACCTACAGACGCTGGCCGAGTGGTTACGCCACTGCGGCGTCACGAGCGTCGTGCTCGAATCGACCGGCGTCTACTGGATGTGCTTATGCGACTTCCTGGAAAGCCAGGGCTTCGAAGTGGTGGTGGTCGATCCACGCAGCCTGGCCCGCAACCTCAAGAAGAAGACCGACGTTTGCGATGCGGTCTGGCTGCAGCAGATGCACGCCTGTGGCCAGCTCAAGAGCTGTTTTCGACCCGCGCACGAGGTGCTGGCGTTGCGGACGCTGTGGCGGCATCGCGAGCATCTGATCACCGAGGCAGCCAAGCTCTTGCAGATGATGCTCAAAGTGCTGGTCCAGATGAATGTTCATTTGGACCTGGCCGTGTCGAGCATCGCCGGCGTCACCGGCATGCGCATCCTGCGTGCCATCGCCCAGGGGCAGCGTGACCCCCAGACGCTGGCGGCGATGCGCGATCCCAGCTGCAAGAAGAGCCGCGAGGAGATTGCCAAGGCCCTGGAAGGGACCTGGGACACGGCCCACCTGTTCGAGCTGAAACAACTGCTCAAGGCCTGGGACTTCTACCAGAATCAGCTCCATGTCTGTGACCGGGAGTACGCCAAGGCGGCCGGGCCGATGCCGGACAAGACCCAGGGGCGTCCGTTGCCCGAGTCCCAGAAGGCCGCGCCCAAGAGTCGCAACCGCCCGACGGAGTTCGACGCCGACGCCTTGATCTTCCAGTTGACGGGCGTGCGTGTCACGGAAGTGGACGGTCTGGGCGCCAGCACGGTGCTGACGGTCTTGTCGGAGACAGGCCCGGACCTGGCGGCACGTTTCCCGACGGACAAGCACTTCGCGGCCTGGACGACGCTGGCGCCGCGCAAGCACCAATCGGGCAAGCGGATCCGCTATCCCGCCCAGACGGCCAGCCGGGTGGCCAGGGCGTTTCGGCTGGCGGCGCGGTCCTTGCTCAGAAGTAAGAGCGTGCTGGGTAATTTCCTGCGCCGCCTGCGGGCCCGGCTGGGGATAGGCAGCGCCATCAGGGCGACAGCCCACAAGCTGGCGAAGCTCTTCTATCGCCTCATCACGCGTGGGGAAGCGTATCGCCGTGAGAGCACGGCAGCCGAAGAAGTCAAGCAGCAGGAGCGTCAGGTCAAAGCGCTGCAGCGCAAAGCGCGGGAGTTAGGGCTGCAAGTGGTGCCGATCTGAGCAGGGTCGGCGGGGCAACAGACGACGTTGGGGAAGTAGGCGAGGTCGATCTCAAGCCGAGCCGCTTGGGGCGGTGGCGTCGAAAATACGCGCGCACCGTAAGATCGCTGCCCGAGCACGACACCTCTCGCCCGGGTAGCGGGGCCTTGTTCATTGAAAGCAAAGCGAGCTCCTACGGCACGCGTTGGCCGGATGAACCCAGACTATGCCGGCAGCCGCCGCCGCCGACACGCTTCCTGATACGTCGCCTCAAAATCGACCGGCACGAACAGGTCCCCGGTCAAGCGCAGCGGCATCATGGGCAGGGGGCTCCCCTGGGCACAGGTGACCGGCCACACCTCGATTTCCGCCCGATCCTCTCGCAACACCGGCCGGTAGGCCGCCGCGTAGAGGTCGATCTCCGCCGGAAGGGACACGGCAGCCGGGGCATTGACCAGGCGCATCGTCTCATTATGGAGGTTGGCCCGGCGTGTCGTTACAATGTCGATCAGGATGACGCTGACGCCCTGGAACAGGTAGCTCGCACACATCACCGCGAAGGCATGACGCTCCTCGGCTCGGTCCTTGTTGCCGGGGCTGACAAGTTCGATGGCGCCGACGAGAGTCAGGCCGCCCGTCGTGGAGAACACGCGCACCTCAAAAGCATCGGAGAAAGTGGCCGGAATGATGTGCGGCGGCGCGGGCGGGGCCCAGGTTTGCGGCAGGGTAGCCGTTGTTGGACCGTTTGGACCCGGGGGAGCGATCACCGCCTGGTCCTGATACGTGGCCACGTCGATTTCAAGGCGGGCGCCGGCGCTGGTGTGCTCTTCGGCCATGAACTCCGGCGGGAGGCGCTCGTTCAGGGAGTCGGCAATGCGGGTCGCCCAGTTGGAGTGAAACGATTCCCAGTGGTGGCGCGGGAACAACGGCGGTCCAAAATGATCGAGGAGCGGCATGGTCGCATTCTCGCACGGGCGACGGCCTCGGCTTCGTCGTTGTAGCAGGATGGGGGTCAGGCATGCAAGCTACCCCGGCCGCTCCACCGCAATGAGGTAACCATACGCTCTCAGCCAGCCGAACCACCAAGGCCGCGGCAACGTCCCATCCGGCGCAAGCCGACCGGCCGCACTGCCAGCACGCGAAAGCCGGCTTCGCGCAGCAACCGAACCGCCTCGCGGCGTGTGAACTGGTGCAGCGCGTAGGCCGGCCACCCCCTGGTGCACCGGCATGGGCCGGTCGCCCATGCCAAGCGTCAGCAGGTCCCGCAGCAGCCATCGTCGCCCCGCCCGATCCCAGAAGTTGAACCAGCGATTGTGGACGTGGAGCACGAAACGCCCGCCGGGTCGCAGCAGCCGATGGACATGGCCGATCACCTGTCGCCGTTCCGTCGCCCCGGTCACCATGCCCAGCGTGCTGAAGAGGCACGCCGCGTAGTCGAAAACGCCGTCGCGGAGTCCGTCCAGCTGCACGATGTTGGCCTGCAAGCGGTGGACCGTCACGCCGGCAGCGGCCGCCTTCTCTCCCACCACCCGCAACATGTCGGCGGACAGGTCAACGCCCAGCACCCGAAAGCCGCGCTGGGCCAACGGCACCAGCAGCCGGCCGGTGCCGCAGCCCAGGTCAATGAGCCAGTCGGGACGGTCGAAATACCGCTCCGCGAAGCGCAGATCAGCAGTCAGGAGCGGTGAACCGGCCAGGTTGGCGTCGTAGTTCCGCGCCAACTCGGCGTCGTGCAGATAGTCCCACAGGCCCCGGCTTACTCCGGGGGGCAACTGCCAGTCGGCCGGTGACATGAAAGATTTTGGTACTTTCTGGAAGATTTCACTTGCAACCTGCCGCTACACCCCGCACACTATACCATGTTCCCCAGCACTTGAACACGGAGCGTGGGGTCGCACGGGAGAGCGGTGCCGCCATTATGCTGGCCGAAGATCGCCGCAAGCAGGTCCTGGAGCTGGTCAAGGCGCGGGGTTTCATCACCCTGATCGACCTGAAGGCCGAGATCGGCGTGTCGGAATCGACCGCCCGGCGCGACCTGGACCACTGGGAAGGGCGCGGGCTGCTGAAACGCATCCACGGCGGGGCCATGTCCACCGAGGAGGGGCAGGCCCTGCCCGCCCTGGAGGCCCGGGCCAACACCCAGGTGGCCGCCAAGCGGCGCATCGCCCAGGCGGCAGCCGCCCGGGTCCGCGACGGCGAGGCCATCCTGCTGGATGGCGGCACAACAACGCTGGAACTGGCCCGGGCGCTGGTAGGCCGGCCGCTGCAGGTGGTCACCAACAGCCTGCCCATCGCCAACCTGTTCGCCAACAGCCGCGAGACCGATCTGGTGATCCTGGGCGGTTACGTCTACCCCTCGACGGGCGTTGCCCTGGGGCCATTGACGATTCAGATGATGAAGGGGCTGCACGTGCAGCGGGCCTTCCTCAGCGTGGCCGGCATCACCGCCAAGGGGCTGTTCAACAGTAACCCGCTGCTCGTCGAAACCGAGCGGCAGATGATGCGCCTGCGCCGACGAGGTCACCGTGCTGGCGGACCACACGAAAATCGGGCGACAGGCTCTGGCGTTTTTGTGCGCGGTTTCTGCCATCGACTCGCTCATCATCGATCAGGATCTGTCAGCGGTTCAACGGAAACTCCTACGCACCGCCGGGGCCCATGTAGTGATCGCGGGGACGCCCGCCAACGGGCGCAACGGGAGACGGAGCCGGTCATGAGCGTGGCCACCATCGAACGATCCCTGGTCGAACGGCTTGTCCGCGAGGCGCTGAGCCGGCAGGTACATGGCAACGGCCAGCCGTCCGTCAATGGACGGCCGAACCTCGTCGTCAACATTTCGGCCCGCCACTGCCACGTCACGCAGGAAGACCTGGAACGGCTGTTCGGCAAGGGGCACAAGCTGACGGTCCACAAGGGACTCTACCAGGACGGCTTCTTCGCCGCGGAGGAGGCGGTCACGATCATCGGCCCGCGGCACCGGATGATTCCGAACTTGCGCATCCTCGGCCCCTGCCGCGACCACAGCCAGGTGGAGCTAGCGTTTACCGACGCCATCTCGCTGGGGTTGGACGTGCCGGTGCGGAAGAGCGGCGACCACCGCGATTCGCCGGGCTGCTACTTGCTGGGTCCCGCGGGCATGATCGAGTTGCCGCGCGGCGTCATCCGCCACGAACGACACGTCCACGCGGGGCCGGCGGATTGCGCGTACTACGGCATCAAGGACGGCGACCGGATTCACCTGCGGGTGAAAAGCACCTGCAGCGCGGTCCTGGAGGACCTTCTCGTCCGCTTCGCACCGACGAGCAAGCTGGAAGTACACCTGGACACGGACGAGGGCAACGCGGTGGACCTGCCGCACGCCACGAAGGTGGAATTGTTCAAGTAACTCAGTCGTTTAGCCGCCGCCCTGCGGGCGGTGCTCACATTAACAACGAGGTAGATCGGCAATGGCCAACAACAACCTGGAAGCCCTGGGCATGATTGAAACGAAGGGCCTGACGGCCCTGATCGAGGCCAGCGATGCGATGGTCAAGGCGGCCAACGTGACGCTGCTGGGCTGGCAGAAGATCGGCAGCGGGCTGGTGACGGCGTTCGTGGTCGGCGATGTAGCCGCGGTGAAGGCAGCCGTCGATGCCGGCTCCGCGGCGGCCGGCCGCATCGGCGAGGTGGTGGCCGTGCAGGTCATCCCCCGTCCCCACGGCGACGTTGAAAGCGTCATGCCGCGCGCGGGCAAGAAACAGACAGCGTCGGTCGGCGAGGCGCCTGCGCGGGGATTACCTGGTCAGGTTCCGAGTTTCTGGTGGCACGCCCTGAGGTACTCCGAAGGGCGTGCTTGACTGTCCGTCACGCCCTTCGGAGTACCTCAGGGCGTGCCACCCACTAGCTGACATCGCTCTGTCATTGACCAGACTATCCAGCGCGGACGCTAATCGTCTTCTTCTCCCTTAAATGAAGGTTTCTCTCATGGCTGCGAGCAATGGTTCACGCAACGGCAACGGCGAGGCCCTCGGCCTGGTCGAAACCAAGGGTCTGATCGCCACCATCGCCGCCACCGATGCGATGTGCAAGGCGGCCAACGTCACGCTGGCCGGCCAGGTGCAGATCGGCGGCGCCTACGTCACCACCCTGGTCCGCGGCGATGTCGGCTCGGTCCGCGCCGCCGTGGATGCCGGCGCCCAGGCCGCCACGGCCAACGGCGACCTGGTGACGGCCCACGTCATCCCGCGCCCGGAAGAGTCGGTGCTGGAAGTGTTCCTCGGTCGCTAGGAAGCGGACGCGCCATGAAGATCCTGGTCGCTAACCTGGGCAGCACCAGCTTCAAGTATCGCCTGTTCGACATGGCGACCGAGCATGTACTGGTGCGCGGTGGGGTGGAGCGCATCGGCGCGGAGCGCTCCCGCTGCTACGTCGCAGCCGGAGCGGTCAAGGAGGAGGCCCAGGTGGCCGCCCCCGATCACGCCGCGGCCGTACGCCTTTGCTTGAAGCAGCTGGCCGACCCGCGCGTGCAGGCACTGAAGGAGCCGGGTGAGCTGGCGGCCATTGGCTTCAAGACGGTACACGCCCGCGGGCTGACCGGCGTTCATCGGGTCGATGATCGTGTGCTGACGGCGATGGACGACTTCGCCGACGTGGCCCCGGCCCACAATCCGCCCTACATCCGCGCCATGCGGCTGTTGGCCAAGGAACTGCCAGAGATTCCGCTGGTGGCCGCCTTCGAGACGACGTTTCACCAGACGGTGCCGCCCGCACAGCAGCTTTACGCGGTGCCGCTGGAATGGGCCGAGGAGCACGGCATCCGCCGCTGGGGGTTCCACGGCGCCAGTCATCGCTATATTGCGGAGCGCACAACGCGCCTGTTGAAAAACGCCCAGGCACGCATCATCTCGTGCCATCTGGGCGGCAGCAGCTCGCTGTGTGCGATCCGGGCCGGCAAGTCGGTGGCCACCAGCCTCGGCATGAGCCCGCAGAGCGGCCTGCCGCACAACAACCGCGTGGGCGACTTCGACGTGTTCGCCCTGCCCCCGCTGCTGCGGGCCACCGGCAAGACGCTGGAGCAGGTGCTCGACGACCTGGCCAACCGGTCCGGGCTGCTGGGGATCAGTGGGCACAGCGACCTGCGCGACATCGAGGCGGCCGCCGCGAATGGTGACGAGCGGGCTCAACTGGCCTTCGACGTCTTCGTGGCCTCGATACGGCATTACCTGGGTGCCTACCTGCTGCACCTGGGTGGGGCGGACGCCATCGTCTTCACCGGAGGCATCGGCGAGAACTCGGCCTCAGTTCGGTCGGCCGTGTGTGCCAACCTGGACTGGTTCGGCATCGCCCTGGACCCGACCCTTAACACCCGTGCCTGCGCGGAGATGCGCATCGACGCGGCCGGCAGCCGAGTCCAGATTTGGGCCATGCCGACCAACGAGGAATTGATCGTCGCCCGGCAGGCGAAGGAATTGCTGGCGAGCGGAGGGCGTTAGCCCCCCGAGGGAGTCTCTCATGTTCCTGGCCCGTGTCACCGGCAGCGTTGTCGCCACCACGAAAGTGGCCTCGATGACCGGCCGCAAGTTGCTGACGGTCGAGCCGCTCCGCGTTGATCCGAGCAAGCGCGACCGCCTGGTCAGCACCGGCCGGACCTTTGTGGTGGTCGATCCCGTCGGCGCCGGCCAGGGGCAGCTGGTGCTGATCGTCCAGGGCTCGAGCGCCCGCCTGACCCCGGAAACGGAGAAACTGCCGGTGGACGCGGTCATCATCGGCATCGTGGACACGGTTAACGTCGGGAACGAAACGATTTTTTCGGCGCACGAGACATGATACTCCCCTGCCCCTCTGGGGGCGGAACTCTGGCGAGTTCCGCTACGCGTAGCGGAACTCGCCAGAGTTCCGCCCCCAGAGGGCGCGGGGCGAATGAGGCAGCACCATGCAAGTGACCGACGAACTGATCCGCAGCGTCGTGCAGGAGGTCCTCTCGCACGTGCGCAACGGCCACGCCAAGATGCCGACGGCCAACGGTCAGGCCCAGCGATGGGGCGTGTTCGACGATGTCAACGCGGCCGTCACGGCAGCCGCCGAGGCCCAGCGCACCTTCGAGCGGCGCGGCCTGGAGGATCGGCGCAAAGCCGTCCAGTGCATCCGCGACATCTGTTCGCAGCAAGCCGAGAAGCTGGGGCGCGACGAGCTGGAAGAAACGCAGATTGGCCGCCTGGAACACAAGATCGAAAAGCTCAAGGTGGTCGCCGACCGCATCCCCGGCGTCGAGTTCCTGCGGACCGATGCCTTCAGCGGCGAGAACGGCATCGCGCTACAGGAATACGCCCCCTTCGGCGTCAT
The DNA here is from genome assembly GCA_963827935.1 of uncultured Planctomycetota bacterium. Classification (GTDB taxonomy): domain Bacteria; phylum Planctomycetota; class Planctomycetia; order Gemmatales; family Gemmataceae; genus DATFNV01. The sequence continues at coordinate 130,218 of CAWHCN010000018.1, forward strand.
CGGCGTCATCACCCCGGTAACGCACTCGCTGCCGACCTTGGCCTCCAACGCCATCAACATGCTGGCGGCCGGCAACGCCCTGGTGTGTAATCCGCACCCCAGCGGGGCGAAGATCGCCTGCCAGGGGACGCGCCTGTTCAACCAGGCCATCCACAAGGCTATCGGCATCGACAACCTCATCACGATCCTGGAGAAGCCGACGCTGGAGTCGGCCCAGGCGATTTTCGACCATCGCGATGTGAAAATGCTGTGCGTGACGGGCGGCCCCGCCGTCGGCCGCGCCGCACTGCGCAGCCCCAAGCGGGCCATCGTCGCCGGGCCCGGCAACCCGCCGGTGGTGGTGGACGAAACCGCCGACCTGGAGAATGCCGCCCGGTCCATCATCGATGGGGCCGCTTACGACAACAACCTCCTTTGCATTGGCGAAAAGGAGGTATTCGCCGTCGCTGCCATCTTCGACGAGTTGCTGGAGGCCATGACCCATTTCCGGGCGGTCCGCCTCGATGCCGCCCAGGTGCAGGCGCTGACGAAGGTCGCCTTCCCGGCCGGCGAGGGGGGCAAGGTCCACCTGAACAAGGACCTGATCGGCAAGGACGCGGCCGTCCTCGCGAAAGCCGCCGGCTTCTCCGTCCCGGCCGATACCCTGATCCTCTTCGGCGAGACGGACGAGCACAACCCCTTCGTCGATCACGAGCAGATGATGCCGTTTGTTCCCTTTGTCCGCGTGCCCGATGTGGATGCCGCCATCGCTCTCGCCAAGAAATATGAGCATGGGTTCAAGCACACCGCCGTCATCCACTCGCGGAATGTCGAGACGATCACGAAGATGGGCGCGAAATGGATGTGACGCTCTTCATCCAAAACGGACCGAGCATGGCGGGATTGGGGAGCGGCGGCGAGGGGTATCTGAGCTTCAGCATCGCCACGCCGACGGGCGAAGGGGTAACGACGCCGTTGACGTTCACGCGGCAGCGGCGCTCGACGACAGTGAAGGCACTGCGCGTCATTTGAGAACGAACAAGGGGGTGAAAGTGTCCGACTCATCCGAAGAGAGCCCGCCTCCCGCCGCCGAGCGCTCGTTGACGGGGATGGCGAAGGGCAATGAGGTCAGCGTCGGTTGCGGCAGTCTGATCCTCATTGCCATCATCGTGTCTTTCTGGTCGGGCGCCGGCAAGACCGACAGCGGCCCACTCATGAACAAACTGAACGAGATGGACGCGAAGATTCAGCGGCTGGAGACGAAGGTGGACGAGCTGAACAAGAAGCTCGCGGATCGTTAGGGGTTTAGTCACCCATGCAAATCGGTCGCGTCGTCGGTCAGGCCGTCTCCACGGTCAAGCACCCCAGCATGGCGGGCTGGCGATTGCTCGTCGTCCAGACGTTGACCGCCGCCGGCATCGAGGACGGCGAGCCGCTGCTGGCCATCGACAACCTCGGGGCGCGATCGGCCGACCTGGTCATCCTGTCCGGCGAGGGCGGCGCGGTCCGCAAGCTGATGGGACACAACAATGCGCCGGTGCGATGGATGGTCCTCGGGATTTGCGACACCTGGACGCCAACGGAGCAGTGACGGCCATGCGTATCGGTGAGGTTATCGGCAGCGTCACCCTGACGCGGGTCCACCCCAGCCTGATCGGGGCACGCTGGCTGATCGCCGTGCCGTTCAGCCTCAAGGCGCTGAAACTCGATGCCGGACCGGACGGCGAGGACCTGGTGATCTACGACGACCTGGGCGCCGGCGTCGGCAGCCGGGTCGGTTTCAGCGAGGGGGGCGAGGCGGCGGCGCCCTTCCACCCCGAGAAGAAGCCGGTGGATGCGTATTGTGCGTGCATTCTGGATCGCATAGCCGTCAGCAGTCAGCAGTCAGCAGTCAGCGAGGATGATAGGGCAGGGGAGCGTCCATGAAGGATTTTCGTGACTTGAAGGTATGGCAGAAAGGCCATCAACTGGCGCTGGCGGTCTATCGGCACACCAGGACATTCCCCAAAGAGGAGTTATACGGTCTCACGAGTCAGATACGGCGTGCGACGGTGTCGATCCCGGCAAACATCGCTGAGGGCTGCGGGAGAGGTTCTCCGGCGGATTTCGCCCGGTTTCTCCAAATGGCGATGGGATCGGCGAGTGAAGTGGAGTACCACTTCCTGCTGGCGCGTGAGCTGGGCCTGGTTCACGAAGCCACGCACGCTGAGCTGCACGCGCTTGTGGTTGAAATCAAACGCATGTTGACATCCCTAATCCAGCGGATCAAAGCTGATAGCTGACCGCTGAATGCTGAGAGCTGGACCATGCTGAACGAATACAAAATCAAAGAACAGATTTGCGAAATCGGCCGGCGGCTTTACGCCAAGGGGTTCGCCGCGGCCAACGACGGCAACATCAGCTACCGCTGGAGCGAGAAGGAAGTCATCTGCTCGCCGACGATGGTGTCCAAGGGCTTCATGAAGCCCGACGACATCTGCAAGGTCGATCTGGAAGGGAAACAGCTGGCCGGCACGCGCAAACGCTCCAGCGAAATCCTGCTGCACCTGGCCGTCTACAAGAACCGGCCCGATGTCAAGGCCGTGGTGCACTGCCATCCGCCGCACGCCACGGCGTTTGCCGTCGCCGGCGTGCCGGTCCCCCAGTGCGTGCTGCCGGAGGTGGAGGTCTTCCTGGGCGACGTGCCGACGGCTATGTACGAGACGCCGGGCACGCAGAAGTTTGCCGACACCATCGTGCCGCACCTGAAGGCCAGCAACACGATCATCCTGGCCAGCCACGGCACCGTCACCTTCGGCCCGGACCTGGAGAAGGCGTACTGGAACAGCGAGATCATCGATGCCTACTGTCGGATCCTGATCCTCGCCCGGCAGCTCGGCAACGTGAACTATTTCACTCCGCAGCAGACCAAGGAACTGCTCGACCTGAAAAAGCGCCTCGGCTACGACGACCTGCGGAACCAGGACGGCGAGAACTGCGACCTGTGCGCCAATGCGACCTTCGGCCGCGGCTACGTGGAGCCGGCCGCCGCACCCGGAAAAAATGGACACCTCACGGCAGCGAATGACCTGGATGAGGTGGTGCGGCTCGTCACCGATCAGGTGATGGCGGCGCTGAACGGCGCCCGCCGGTAATGGAGGCGTGCCGCTTAATCGGGGAGGGATGCGATGATGGATGGTATCGTGGTCGCGCTGCTCGGGTCCATGGGCACGGTGGCGTTTTTCGCCTTCGTCAGCTTCGCCGTCTGGATCAACTACCGCAAGGAGAAGGGCCAACGAGACGCCGCTCACCTGGAGCGCATGAAGGCCCTGGAGTTGGGTCATCCGCCACCCGATGCCGACATCGCCCGGGCCAACGCCTACGCCAGCGCGGCCTGGGCGGCCGGGCTGGTCGGCCTGCTGGTACCCATCGTAGTGGTGTCGCTAGCCGTGGCCGGCACCATCGTGGCCATCATCTTCATGGCGAGGGAAAACATCGCCGTCCCGCTCATCGTGGCCTGGTCGATCGCCGGGGGGATTTCCCTGGCGACGATCGTTCTCAGCCTGAACGCGATCCGCCAGCTCCCCCGGCCGACCGGAGAGCCTCCTTCCTCGCACGCTGCTGAGCGCGAAAAGCGGGCCGGACCGGACTCGGCCGAAATCCAAAAAAAGCGGCTTGAATTGTAGACCGCGAAAGGTCGTGCCATGAAAGTCAGCATCATCGGCGGCGGCGGGCTGGTCGGCAGCATGGCGGCCTATGCCCTGCAATGCGGCGGCATCGTCAGCAGCCTCTGCGTCATCGACGCCAACAAGGACCTGGCCCAGGGCGTCGCCAACGACCTCCTCAACGGCGCCTGCCTGGTGCCGGGCGATCAGCGCATCGCGGCGGGCGACTACGGCGATATTCCATCGAGTGACATCGTCGTCATCACTGCTGGCCTGAGGCGCAAGCCGGACGAGAGCCGCCTGGACCTCATCAACCGCAATGTCGATCTTTTCCTGGGGATTCTGGACCAGGTGAAGTCCGCGGGACCGAAGCCGTCGGCCTGCGTCGTAGTGGTGAGCAACCCGGTGGACGTGCTCACTTACCTGGCGGTGCAGCGAGTGGGCCTGCCCTGGCAGCGCGTCCTCGGCCTGGGGACCCAGCTTGATACGGCCCGGTTCCGGAGCTACCTCGCTCGCCGGCTGCAAGCACCGCCGACGCAGGTGCAGGCGCTGATCCTCGGGGAGCACGGCGACAGCATGGTCCCGGTCTGGTCGAGCGCGACCGTCGCCGGCCTGCCGCTGGAACAGTGGCCGGGCTTCAACCCCGCCCTGGCGCGTGAGGTCTTCGAGGAAACGAAGACGGCCGGCGCAACCCTCATCAAGCTCAAGGGCGGCTCGGGGTTCGGCGTGGGGCTGTCGATTCGCGAGGTCGTCCACGCCCTGGCCCAGGACAGTCGCCGTGTGCTGCCGGTCAGCACGCTGCAACATGGACTGTACGGCGTGAATGACGTGTGCCTCTCGGTGCCGACGGTGGTCGGTTGCGGCGGGGTGCGCGAGCAGATCGAGCTGCCGCTGACACCGAAGGAGCGGACGGGGATTCAGAACTCGGCGCGGGTGCTGCGCGAGATCGTCGACCATGTGGAGGCGCGGATTGGGAAGGTGCGGACGGAGGCTGTGGAGGTACCGCGGGCGCGAGGGAATGCGGTGCCCAATGGGAATGGCCGGGCGATACCGCGAACGGCGTGGCAGAAGGCAAGATGAGGCCGCTCGGAGGCAACACACCATGTTCCTGGTCGTTTATATCCTGGCGGTGGTTTTGCTCGTCTGTTGCTGGGTTATCGGTGACCTGGAGTTTCGCACCAAATTGATCGTGACGGGCGTCTACCTGGCCACGTGGCTGTTGGTGTTTCTCAATCCTTATCTTCTCGTTGCCGCGCAAGCCCTGTATTGCGCCGTGGTTGGACTCATGACGTTCGGACCCGACTGGGGCCGCCGTTAAGAAGGCTAATCGGGACGTGTCATGGTGCACAAATCTCTCGACCTCAAGCTTGCTCGCATCCATGCCGATCCGCAGGGCTGCAAGGATTTCATCCTGGCCGACGCGAAGGACGCCGACATGGCCCTGGCGATCGGTGCTCCCGGCCGCTCGCCGGAGGCCCACAGCGGCGAGCTGCGCTACCGGTCCCTCGCCGAGTTCCGCGACATCATCGAACAGATCGTCGCGCAGGGCCTCGTGGACATCATGCTCATGTCCGCCAGCACCAGCGAACGGCTCGACGATCCAGCAGCGCCTCTTCGACAACAGCTCTGTCACTCCCGCGGCGCGGGCGAATGACACAACGGACATCCACATTGTCCGCGGCAGCCGTTATCCCACGGATGCCTCACTGCCGTTTCGCACCGCCACGCTGGACCACATCCAGTGTGGCCACCTCGACTGTGCGCCCGAGGAACGCCACGTTGGCGCGAACCTGGGCCTCTACAGCATCACTTTCCAGAACGACACGGCCATCGACCGGGAGGCATTGGAGGAATACAAGGCCTTCCGCCTGGAAGCCGAGGCGCAAGGGCTTCCGCCATTTCCTGGAAATCTTCGACCCGAACCGTCCGGAGGCGATCGAGGCGAGCCAGGTGCCGGCGTTCATCAACGACGTGATCGTGCGGACGCTGGGCGGCGTGACGGCGAAGGGCCGGCCGCTCTTCCTCAAGATGGTTTATCACGGCCCCAAGGCGATGGAGGAGCTGGTCCATTACGATCCGCACCTGGTCGTCGGCATCCTCGGCGGGTCGGCAGGGACGACCTACGATGCCTTCAAGCTGCTCAGCGAGGCGCGGAAGTGCGGCGCCCGCGTCGCCCTCTTCGGAAGGAAGATCAACAATGCGGAAAACCAGCTCGCCTTTATCCGCTTCCTGCGCTGGATCGCCGATGGCGAGCTTGGCGCGGAAGAAGCGGTCCAGGCGTATCACGGCGTGTTGCAGCAGCTCGGCATCAAGCCGCAAAGGTCGCTCGAAGACGATATGAGGTTGCAGACCAATGTCATGAGCTACGGGGGAAACGGGACGACGATCAGCACGCCGCCGAGGGCGAAACCGCAAGTGGCTGCGAAGAAGGATTGCGGCTGCGGCTGTAACGGAGCCGGGACCTGTCAGCCGAAGACCGCGGCGGAGCCGGTTGCCAACGGGCAGCCCGATTTCACGAAGATGACGCCGGCACAGAAGGTGGCCTACCACCGGGCGCGGTGGAACCGGATTCTTGGTTGATAGTCCCCTAATCCTCCGCGCCTCCTGCTCCCCGTTCCAGTCCCAGTTCCGCCGCAATCGCCTTCATCGCGTCGATCTCGAACTGGATGTGCTCGCCCAGCTCCATGCCAAACTCAGCGGCGCCGCGCTCCACGTCCTCGCGCTTCACACCGCGGGCAAACCCCTTGGATTTCATCTTCTTCCTGACGCTGGCGGCCGTCAGGTCGGTGATGCCGTTGGGCCGCAAGCGGGCGGTGGCCGTGATCAGGCCCGCCAACTCATCGCAGGCATACAGGGCCTTGTCGATGAGGTGGACGCGCGGGCAGTCGGGCAGGTAGTCGGCGTGCGATTTGATGGCGTAGATGACATCGTCGGGGTAGCCGCGTTGCCGCAGGATTTCCGCGCCCTGAGGGGATGATCCGGCGGGTCGGGCCAGCGTTCGTAGTCGAAGTCGTGCAAGAGGCCGACGATGCCCCATTTTTCCACGTCTTCGTTGAGCTTGCCGGCATAGGCGCGCATGGCCGCCTCGACGGCCTGCATGTGCTTGCGCAGGCTGTCGCTCTGGGTGTACTCGGTCATCAAGGCGTAGGCGTCGGGGCGGTTCATGCCAAGCATTCTCCTACAGGGCGGCAGCCCGGGTCAGCCGGTCGCGCAGCGCCAACCACTCGTCGGACTCCGGCAGCCGTGCCACGATGATACGGTCCAAACTGGCCCCGTCAAGCATGTGCAGGGCCGCGTACAGCCGGGCCGCATACCCCGCCGGGTCGCGCGGCATCTCGATCGCAGTCACGCCAGCGCCTCTCTCCCCCATCAAACGTCAGCCAGCCGATGCGAAATCCGGCCCGGCGCAGTTCCTCGACACGAGCAGCTCCGTCATCCTCCGCCAACTCCAGTGGCGTCTGCGGGGCGTAATGGCGTGCCAGCATGCCGGGCGAGGGCAGCGGACCCTGGGTCGGTGCGGCGAGCGGCGCGGGCGCGTGATTGGGCCGATGATCGCCTCGATCTCCGCCGGCGCCACCAGGCCTGGCCGAAGGAGCCGGGGTGGATCGTTTGTCAGATCGAGCACGGTCGATTCGATGCCGCCGGACACCGGTCCAGCGGCCAGCAGCAGGTCGATGCGGCCGTCCAATCCGGACAGGACGTGCTCCGGGCGAGTGGGCGAAACCTGACTGGAACGATTGGCGCTCGGGGCGGCCACGGGGATCCCGGCAGCGCGGATCAGGGCCAGGGCCAGCGGATGGGCCGGAACGCGGATCGCCACCGTCGGGCCGCCGGCCGTCACAACATCAGGAAGCTCCGGCCGGCGCGGCAGGACCAGGGTCAAGGGGCCGGGCCAGAAGCGTTCGGCCAACCGGGCTGCCGTTTCGGGCCAGGTAGCGGCAACGGTCAGGGCCTCGGCCCGGTCGGCGACGTGGACAATCAGGGGATTGTTCGGCGGCCGGCCCTTCGCGGCAAAGATGCGCTCCACGGCAGCGGGCTGGAGCGCGTCGGCACCCAGGCCGTAGACCGTCTCGGTGGGGAAGGCGACCAGCCCGCCGGCGCAGCACGGCCGCAGCACGGGCGATGAGGTCCGCGTCGGGGCGGTCGGGGTCAGTCGTCAGAACGACGGTGGGCATGGCATCGGAAGGGAGACGAGGAGCCCGGTTCCTCAAGGCGACTCGGCCTTCAGGCGCTGGGCCAGGTAGAGCCGGGTCCGGCGTGGGAACTGGCCGACCTTCGGCGACACGTCCTCCAGGAGGGCCCGGGCCCGGTCGCGGTTGCCCGCCTGGTAGCGGCGCGCGCGTGCAGCAAGCGGGCATGAAGACTGAAAGGGCTGACCGGTTGCTGCTGGATGTAGGTGTCCCACCAGCCGGCAGCGTCCTTCCAGGCGCTGCGGGCCTCCTCGGCGGCTGCCTTGCGGTCTGCCGCCGCCGTGGCCGCGCCGGGGCGGGCCACGTGGTCGGCCCGGGCCTGGGCCCGCTCGGCCTGTTCGTGCAACGCCAGGGCCATCATGTAGGTTGCCTGGGCGGTGCGCGGCTCAGCGGCCACGCCGTCTACATAGAGCACCAGCATGTTGTGCCCTTGCTTCCATACCTCCTCGCGGTGGGCGAGCGCTTCCTCGACCGACTGCGGCGACCCGCCCCTGCGGGCGTCGTCGTGGGCTCGCCCCACGTCGCCGTAGGCCTTGTAGAGAGAATCCTTCCACCGGTCGAAGTCGGCGTAGACCTCGGGATGAGTCGCCAAGAGGTCTTTTTGCACATGGTACTGGTCCAGAAGAGAACTCAGTTGTGAGGCGGCTTCCTTCAGGCCTGGCCGTGCAGGATCAGGTCGCGCGGCAGGTGCGGGTCGAGTTGGATGGCCCGGAACGGCTGCGCGAAATAGGCCAGGATGCGCTGCCCGGGCTCCCCTTCCAGCTCTTGCAACTGCCGGGGGAGGCTCTGGAACGGGATCACGCTCAGCTCGGCCCGCTGCTGGCGTCCTCCCTCATCGATGCCGCCCTCGGCTGCCCCGAGGAAGCGCCGCAGCACGCCCGGGGCCCTGGTTTGGCCAAGGACGGCGTCCGGACCCCCCTCGACGCCGGCAGCGCTGCCAAACTGGGCGATCCAGTCCGCCGCATCGATCGCCGGGCGAACGCCCGTGGCCTCCGGGAGCAGGCTGCTTTGTAGGTGGTGCATGCCGCGGCGTCAGGGCCGACAACTCGGGCGTCAGGCGCACGGCCGCTTCCTTGACCTGCTCCGGACCGATGTCGTACGGCTGTTTTTCTTCGGTGGTGAGCGGCTTCAGCAACTCCGGCTGCTTTCGCAGGACAGCCAGCGTGGCCACCTGTTGCCCGTCGTTGGGACCGGGCACGGGGCAGGCCAACCGATAGGCCCGGGCCAGGTCGCCGCCAGGGGATCCCTTCGCACCGGGCACGGGCAGGCCCAGGCGATGCTCGAACAGCACAAGCTGCTTCTCCTTGCTCCCTTCGACAGCCACCAGGGCCCCGCAGGCCCACGGGGTCGGCACACTGGGGGAAACGATGAGGCAGCCTGGGATCCTCATCTGCTGGAGCAGGGCCAGGAAGATGCGCGCCCGTTCCGGCCCGCCGGCCCAGCCGCGGCGGATGGCGAATTCCGGCGGATGCTCGTTGTCGCCGTCCATCGGAATGGTCAGGTGCATGACCCAGGCGAACGCGGTGGCCGCCTGTTCGGCCGGCGCCAGTTGCTCCGCTTCCAGGGAGCGGGCCGTGTCGCGCAGCAGGAAGCACAACCACAGGTAGGCGGCGTCCAGGGGAGTGTAGATGCTGCTATCGACTTCCCCCATCTCGCCGGCGTCGAGGGCAAGCCGCTGGAGCAACAGGTTCCGCTCCGCAGCCCCGAGGGCGGGCGGGCGCCGCTCCGGATGCGTGGCCAGATAGGCATTGATCCGCTGCAGCCCGCTGCTACAGGCAGTCCGATCGGGGGAGCCGGTGAAGATCTGGCGGGCACTCTCGAGCTGGTCCAGTTCGCGTACCGGGGCCGCCGACCGGCCGGCGGCCGGCTCGGTGGATAGGCCTCCGCTGCAACCCGACAACAACGACAACAAACAGGGGACCAAGGACAGGGCCAGGCAACGAGAAACCGTCTTCATCGCGGGATCCTTCGTCCTTAGCTCGTCAGCGCGTCGCGCACCCGGAGACAGGAACGAACGAGGTCGGACAATTGATCCAGCGGGACCATGTTGGGGCCGTCGCTGAGGGCCTCGTCAGGGCGGGGGTGCGTCTCGAGGAACAGGCCGTCGCAGCCACAGGCCACCGCGGCACGGGCCAGGTAGGGGACCATGCGCCGGTCGCCGCCGCTGCGGTCGCCCTGGCCGCCTGGCATCTGTACGCTGTGGGTGGCATCAAAGATCACCGGGCAGCCCAGGTCCTGCATCCAGGGAATGGCCCGCATGTCGTTGACCAGGGTGTTGTAACCGAAGGTGGAGCCGCGTTCCGTCAACAGCAGGCGACGGTTGTTCACCTCCGCCATCTTGGCGACCACGGGCCGCATGTCCCACGGTGCCATGAACTGCCCCTTCTTGACGTTCACGGCCCGACCGGTCCGCCCTGCCGCCTGCACCAGATCGGTCTGCCGGGCCAGGAAGGCGGGCACCTGGATCAGCTCGCAGACCTCCGCCACTGCCGCCACCTGGTTCGTCTCGTGGACGTCGGTGGTCACGGCCAGCCCGGTGCGTCGTTTGACCGCGTCGAGCGTCTTCATGCCATCCTGCAACCCGGGGCCGCGGAACGACTTCCCCGAGGTCCGGTTCGCCTTGTCGAACGAGGCCTTGAAGATGAGCGGCAGGTGCAGGCGGTCGGCCAGCTCGCGCAGGGTGTCCGCGATGCGTAGCGTCAGGTCGACCGACTCGATGACGCAGGGCCCGACAATCCAGAACAGCGGCTGGCCTGGCCCGCAGAGGTTCGAGCCGATGGTCACGGGTTGTACGGCCGGCATGAGGGGACCCTCCGTGGTTCCGTTTAGCCGCGAGCGTCCCGCGAGCGCTGGCGAGCGCGGGCGAGCCTCCCGCGTCAGCGGGGGAGGCGCTCGCGGGACGCTCGCGGCTAAACGCATTACTTCTTCAGCGCCACCGGGAGTGTATCGATCTTGGCCGCCAAGATGAAGTCGTTCTCGGTCAGCCCCCCGACGGCGTGGGTCCAGATCTCGATGGCCACGTTGCGATAGCCGGTCAGGTGCAGGTCCGGATGGTGGTCCTCCTGCTCGGCGATCCGGCCGACGCGATTGAAGAAGTCCAGCCCCGTGCTGAAGTCCTTCACGCGCCATTCGCGGCGGATGCGCTGGCCGTCCGGCGTCAGTTGCCAGGCCGGCAGCACGGCGAGGTGGGCTTGCACCTCCGCCCGGCTCAGGCCCGGGATGCCGCCTTCGCACGAAACACAGTGCTTGCTGGTCAGCTCGGTTGCAGTCGCGGGCATGATCCATCCTCCTGTTGCCTGGATGCGCAGGGGCGTTCTCTTCATTGTAACCAAACGGGGACGCTTCCTGGGCACTCCCCTCACAGTTCCCCCGTTGCCCCTTTGGCCCTGCCGCTGTGGCCAGGAAGCGCGTGTCTGGACTGTGGTCAGGGCCAACATTTCGACGAAGATGATGGAGCGATCCGGTTTGCAACCTTGCAGCCTGTTCCGCACGCCCCCTCTCCCCGGTACTCCGGGGAGAGGGGTTGGGGTGAGGGGTTTTGTTCGAGAAAGCAGACCCCCTCACCCCCAACCCCTCTCCCCCGAGTACGGGGGCGAGGGGCGGCCGGAATACCCCTGATCTACACTCTCGCTGGAGCGGCACCCAAGTGAAGACGGCAGGATGGATCGCGTCCGTGCTGACGCTCTGCGTCGGCGTGGCGCCGGCGGCGGCCAACAACCTGCCGCGGCCCTTCGAGCTGGACCGCATCAACCGCCGCCTCAGCGGCCAGGTCCTCGACTACACCCGCCGTCATTGCGGCGATCACCGCATCTGGTCCGAGGCGCTCGGCCAGAAGCGCGACCTGTACGTCTATCTCCCCCCGGAGTTCGACCCGAAGAAAAAGTACCCCATCATCTTCTGGCTGCACGGGTTTGCCCAGGACGAGCACTCCTTCATCCAGTCCGTCGTGGGCTTCCTCGACGAGGCGATGGTGAGCGGCAAGCTGCCCCGGGCCATCGTGGCGGCCCCCGACGGCAGCCTGTCCGGCCAGGCCGGCTTCACCTACCTGAGTCCCGGCAGCTTCTTCATCAACAGCAAGGCCGGCAACTTCGAGGACTTCCTCATGAAGGATGTCTGGGACTTCATGCACAAGCAGTTTCCCATCCGCCCCGAACGCGAGGCCCACGTCATGGCCGGCGTGTCAATGGGCGGCGGGTCGGCCTTCCATACGGCCCTGAAGTACCGCGACCGCGTCGCCGTCGCCGTCGGCTTCATGCCGCCCCTCAATACGCGCTGGGTCGATTGTCACGACCGCTACATGGGCCACTTCGACCCCGATTGTTGGGGCTGGCGCACCGATGTCAGCCACGGCCACGAGACCGTCGGACGGTTCTACGGCGTGGTCAACATCAAGCTCAAGCGCGTTCTCGATCCCCTCTACGATCGCAAGTCCCCCAACGTCATCGCCGAGATCAGCGAGGACAATCCCATCGAGATGCTCGAACGCCTCAACGTCAAGCCGGGCGAGTTGGAGATGTGCGCCGCCTATGGGACCAAGGACCAGTTCAACCTGGCCGCCCAGGTGGAGAGCTTCGTCTACGTGGCCCGGCAGCGCGGCCTGGACATCGAGGTCTGCTGCGATCCGAACGGCAAGCACGACTTTCCGACGGCGAAGCGCCTGTTCCCCTGCGTGCTCAAGTGGCTGGGCCCGCGGCTGGAGCCGTACGCGCCCTGACAGAATTGGCGTCAAGTGCAGCGTCAAGCCCAGGATTTAGGTGGCACGCCCTGAGGTACTCCGAAGGGCGTGCCCGACTGTCTGCACGCCCTTCGGAGTACCTCAGGGCGTGCCACTCAACACCATCCTGCCTATCTTGCGCCCGCAGACCGGTCACAAATTGCCCTCCCCGCGGCCTCTCCCTTCTGGTAGATTCCCGGCGCGTTGGCGCCGACAGCGGGGGGTGCGGCAGGAAGCCGGTGGGGAACACGGTCCCCTCGCCCGGTCCGCGGACAAGGAGGTCGGGGCGTGGCCGGTCAATGGCGGATTCGCCACAAGCTGATGCTCGGGCTCGGCCTGGTGGTCGCCGTCATGGCCATTCTGCTGGCGGGCACGGTGCATGGCCTTCTTGGCTATCGAACCACCACCAAGCTGATGGAGAGCAAGGTCAACGAGTTGCACGGGGTGCAAGAGTTCAAGGCGGCCATCAAGGAGTTGGCCGCGCCGCCTGCTGCCGGCACGGTCAAGGGGGACACAGACGCCGAATTGACCGACAAGGTGCAGAGAAGGTTCCTGCTCGAGCATGTCGACCATGCCAAGGAGCTGCTTGAGGCATGCCGTGCTCAAAGCCAGGATAGCGTTGACCGTGGTCGCTACCTCGATACCTACACCTGGACGAGCGGCGCAATTCACGACCTGGAACTCCTCCTGGCTGACCTGCGGCACATTCTCACCGCCGAAGTCGAAGACTTCGCCCAGGGCAAGGGTTCGGATATTTCCCCTCGGGCCAGGTGTGATAAGGTCATCGAGAAACTCGCGGCCACGACCAACGACTGGGAATCCACCATCTATGGCGATTTCGACAAGATCAGGCGGCAGGGGCAGGCTCGCTACACCCAGAGCCTCTGGGTCCTGGGTACCACTAGCATCTTCAGCGTCATCCTCATGGCCGGCCTGCTGCGGTCGTTCTACAACTGGGTCTTTCACCCGGTGCGCGACCTGATGGCCGGCGTCGACCGAGTGGCCAACGGCAACTTCGAGCACAGCATCGAGGTCAAAAGCGGCGACGAGATGCAGGACCTGGCGGCGGCGTTCAATGCCATGACCGGCCGCCTCCGCGACATCTACCGCAGCCTGGCTCACCAGGTGAACGAACGCAGTCGTCAGCTGGTCCGCTCCGAACGCCTGGCCAGCGTCGGCTTCCTGGCCGCCGGCGTGGCCCACGAAATCAACAATCCGCTGGCCAGCATCGCCTTTTGCAGCGAAGCCCTGGAAGCCCGCCTGGCCGAGACCCTGGCCCAGGGCCGCCCGGCCACCCTGGCCGGCCGCACCGACTCCGATGTGATCTTCAAGTACCTGAAGATGATTCAGGAGGAAGCGTTCCGCTGCAAGGACATCACGCAGAAGCTGCTCGAGTTCAGCCGCAGCGGCGAACGCCGCCGCGAGCCGACCGACCTGGGCGAGCTGGTCCAATCGGTCCTCGACATCACACAGCACTTGCAAAACCGCCGGGGGAAGCATATCGTCTTCGACCCGCCGCCCCGGGTGACCGCCTGGGTCAACGCCCAGGAAGTGAAGTCGGTGGTGTTGAACCTCGTGGTCAATGCCCTGGACAGCATGGAGGAAGACGGCACGCTGACGATCGGCCTGCGGACGCACGACGGCATGGCCGAGGTGATGTTCCAGGACACCGGCTGCGGCATGACGGCCGACGTACTGGAGAACATCTTCGAGCCGTTCTTCACTCGCAGCCGCACCGGCAAGGGAACCGGCCTGGGCCTGACGATCAGCCACCGCATCGTGACCGGCCACGGCGGCGAGATCGAAGCAGGCAGTGCCGGCCCCAGCCAGGGAAGCACCTTCACCGTCCGCCTGCCGCTCAAGCCGCCCGACGGTGACCGGGGCACGGGCAGCAAGGACGAGGCCGATGTGGGTGACCCGGAGCTGCTGTTCCGGAGGCGGAGCGCGGCGTGAATGGTGTTTGGTGTAGGTGTAGGTGTAGTGTAGGTGTAGGGTGGGTCGAGCGCCAGCGAGACCCACCAAGAACCGCTGTAGGTCCGGTGGGTCTCGCTGCGCTCGACCCACCCTACACCAACTGCGGCCGCCTACTGCCGACTGAGCACAGGAGAAACGCTTGGCCACAGCTTCGCACAAGAGCCTGCGGGTCCTGTTCGTGGACGACGAGCGGTCGCTGCAGGAGTTCATGCGCTCGGAGCTGCCGCGCCTGGGGCACGAGGTCACCGTTTGCCCCGATGGGCGGGCCGCGGTCAAGGTGCTCGAAAAGAACACGTTCGATGCGGCCATCCTCGACCTGCGCATGCCCGGGATGACCGGCATCGAGGTGCTGGAGCACCTCAAGGGGCTGGCCCCCGACACCGAAGCGATCGTGATGACCGGGCACGCCAGCACCGATACGGCCATCGCCGCCATGCGTCTGGGGGCCTTCGACTACATCACCAAGCCGTGCAAGCTCGCCGAGATCGAGGCCATCCTCGCCAAGGTGGCCGAGAAACGCACTCTCAAACATCAGAATCTCGCTCTCCAGAGCCGGGTCCAGGCGGCGGAGGGTCCAACGGTCCTGGTCGGCAAGTCCACGCCGATGGCCGGCGTGCAACGGCTGATTGCCACCGTGGCGCCGACCGAATCGGTGGTCCTCATCCTCGGCGAAACCGGGACCGGCAAGGAGCTGGCGGCCCGGGCCCTCTGGCAGCAGAGCAAGCGCGCCGAAATGCCCTTCGTCCCCATCAATTGCGGAGCGCTTTCGCAGAACCTGGTCGAAAGCGAGCTGTTCGGCCACCGCAAGGGGGCCTTCACCGGGGCCGATCGCGATCATAAGGGGCTGTTCGAGGTGGCCAACGGCGGCACCGTCTTCCTCGACGAGTTGGGCGAGCTGGACCGCAACATCCAGGTTAAGCTCTTGCGCTTCCTGGAAGCGGGCGAAATCCGCCGGCTGGGCGAAACCGAGCCGTTCCGGGTGGATGCCCGCGTCCTCTGTGCCACCAATCGCGATCTGAGAAAGATGATTCAGGACGACGACTTCCGCGAGGACCTGTTTTACCGTCTGAACACCTTTGAGATTCGCCTGCCGGCCCTGCGCGAGCGCCGTTCGGACATTCCGGACCTGGCTCGTCATTTATTGGCCCGCGCCGCCCGCCGGCCGGTCGAGCAGGTGGCCGACCTGATCACGCCCGAGGCGGTCGATGCCTTGCTGGAACACGAGTGGCCCGGCAACGTCCGCGAGCTGGCCAACGTGATGGAGCACGCCTACATCATTGGCGGCGGCCAGCCGATCGCCCCGGAGCATCTGCCCTACAGCGTGCGCTCGCAGCCGACGGCCCGGCCCACCCTCAGCCTGGCGCCCGCCCCGGCTGGAGCGACGACAGCCTCCACGGCCCGGACGCTCGAAGAGATCGAGATGGAGCACATCCTGCGCGTGCTGGACAAGCACAAGGGGAACAAGCCGGCCGCCGCGGCGGAGCTGGGGATTAGCCTGAAGACGCTTTACAACAAGCTGGCCAAGCTGGAAGAACAGCGGAAGGCGGCGGGATGATGCCGCCGCTTGGCCGCGACGCGAAGCGGAGCGCTGGTCGCCAGCGCCTCCGCTCTGCGTCGCGGCTAACCTGGTTCCAGAGCCGCGTACCTCGCCACAATCGCCTTCGCCGACCGCAATCCATCCACCGCCGCGCTGACAATCCCGCCCGCATAGCCGGCCCCCTCGCCCACCGGGTAAAGCCCCTCGATCCCCGGCGTCACGCGGGTCCCCTCATGGCGCAGAATGCGCACCGGCGCGCTGCCGCGCGATTCGGGCCCCACCAGCGTCGCCTCGGGCAGGAAGCGTCCGCGCCATTTTCGATCCAGAATGGGCAGCCCGCTCTTCAAGGCTTCGACCACCAGGGGCGGCACCAGCTCCGCGATGCGGGCCGACACGGCACCGCGCGGATAGCTATTGGCCGGTACGCCGTTCGTCCGGCGCTCGGCCAGGAAGTCCACGACCCGCTGGATCGGACAGGAATAATCTCCTCCGCCGACCCCGAATGCCCTCTTTTCGTAGGCCTGTTGGAGGCGGACTCCTGCCAGGATGTCGGCGGCTCCGAATTCCGCCGGCTCGATGGTCACCACCAGGCCGCTGTTGGCAAACGGTGAATCGTGCTTCGACAGGCTCATGCCGTTGGTGCAGAAGTAGCCCGGCTCGGAAACGCTCGGCATGATGTAGCCGCCGGCGCACATGCAGAAGCTGAACAGATCACGGCGGCCATGAGCGACCAGGGTGTAGTCGGCGGCGCCCAGGCGATCCTCTAGGGGGGCGGAACCATACTTGACGCGGTTCACCGTTTCCTGCGGATGCTCCACGCGCACGCCCAGCTGAAACGGCTTCTGGACCATCGGCACGCCACGCCGCAGGAGCATGCCATAGGTGTCGCGGGCACTGTGGCCGATAGCCAGTAGGACCACCGAGGCGGGCAGAGTGCCCGATGAGGTCATCACGCCCCGAACGCGGCCATCGGCGATATCGAGGTCCTCGACTCGGCACGAGAAGCGGACCTCGCCGCCCAGCTCCTCGACGCGGCGGCGGATCGCCTTGACCACGGCCGGCAGGCGGTTGCTGCCCAGGTGGGGGCGGGCGTCGTGGAGGACCGACGGCTTGCCCTTGCACTCGGCGAACAGTTCCAGCACGCGGCGGACATCGGGGCCGGCATTGCGGCAGGTCAGCTTGCCGTCGCTGAACGTGCCGGCGCCCCCTTCGCCAAAGAGATAATTGCTCTCCGGATTGAAGGCGCCGCCCGCGTCGAAGGCGCGGACATCGTGGATGCGGTCGCGCACCGCCCGGCCTCGCTCCAGCACCAGCGGACGATAGCCCTGCTGAGCGAGGAAGTAAGCGGCCACCAGGCCCCCGGGACCGGAGCCGACGACGACCGGCCGGTCGGCCAGCAGCGCCGGCCCCGGCGGCGGCATGACGAACGGCTCGTCGGCGTGGAGATCGACACTGACAGGCGGCCGGACGATGCGCCGCGCCTGGGCCAGCACGCTTGCTTCGTCGCCCGGCAATATCACCTCGGCATTGTAGACGAATTGCAGGGCATCGCGGGAACGGGCATCGAGCGACTTGCGCAGGATTCGCCACTGGAGGGGCAGACTGGGATCGAGACCCAGGCTTCGGGCCAGGCGATCCGCCAGCGCCGCTTCGGGCTCGTCGATGCCGAGGCGGATGTTGCCGACGCGGATGGGCATGGGGATGGGTTCGCCCCTCGCCCCGATGTTAGCCCGACGCGCCAGCGAGGGGTTCTGCTCCTCGCTGGCGCGTCGGGCTAACATCGGGGCGAAGGGCGAATTGGCGTTACTTCTTGCCGAGCAGGTCAGACAGGTGCACCTTGGCCAGGTGGTCCTTGATCTGCTTGGCGGAATCGGCGCAGATTTTTTCGAGCTTCTGATTGAGGCTGCCGTTGCCTTGCTCGGTCAGGGGCGAGTGGCCGCGGATGGGGCCGTCCACCGCTTCGAGGACTTCGAGCATGGAAATATCGCTGGGCTTGCGCCAGGCGATAGCCACCGTTGGGTCCCTTGATCGAGGTCAGCACGCGGGCCGAGACGAGCGGCTTGAGCACCTTAAGGAGGAAGCGTTCGGGGATACCGCGGGCCTGGGCGATGTGGTGCGAGGCCACCGGCTTGTCCTGCTGCTTCTGGGCAGCCATGTAGGCGACTGCGTGCAAGGCGTAGCTGGAAGCGCGGCTCAGTTTCATGGCTTCATCCGGGCCGCGGGAACGCCGCGACCATCGCTCCTTGGTACGGGGATTAACGGGGGCTTGGCCAGGTTCGCCGATCCAAAGGTCTGGCGACCTTAACCGGTGGGTACTGTATTCGCCGCCTTTTGGAACGACAACCCTCCGTACTAGAGGAATTGGAGAAAATGTGAGGGGACGGGCGTTCGTCTGGCCTCGCCCCGCCGCCTGGGCAGCCCGAAGCGCCAGCGAGGGACTCCCTCGCTGGCGCTTCGGGCTGCCCGGGTTACGGGATGGGGTGGAAGCTGTGGCACGGTCCTCTAGTCAGCAGCCGTTTTCACGTCGGCGGCGGCAAATTCGACGCCGACCACGGCGGTGGCGGAATCCTCGCGCTCGACGCCGTCCTTGGTGGTCCAGGCCACCAGGCCGCGCCGGAGCTGCACTCGCCACAAAAGCGGTCCCTGATAACTGTCAAGCGTCTTCAGCACCGGGTCCTTCGGATTGGTGCAGACGAACGTGTTCATCTCGTCGCCAGGCTTCAGCTCCTTATTGATCTTTTGGCCGACGATTACCTCGTAGTTTTTCTCGGCCCGGGGGCCGCTGGTTTCTCGCCGGGAGGCCCAGGTCAGCGGCCCGCCGTAGAATTTGTGCGTTCCCATCTCCAGCATGGTGTATTGCTTCAAGGCGCTGGCACTCTGCGGGCGGGCGCGGGCAAAGAAGCGGTCCATCGGCTTGAAAGTCACGTCGCTGGAGCGGTTGCGCAGCCGCAGCCACAGCACCAGGGTAATTTCCGGATCCTCCGGCGGATAGTTGCCTACCTTGATGACAATCGGCCCGCGCTCCACGCCCAGCGGCGTCACTTCCAGGTCGCCGATGGCCAGGGTGTGGCCGAGCGGCACGCGCAGCTGGGCCGGCAGCGCCTGCTCGGGGTCCGTTTGCCGGATGTCGAGCGAGCTGCGCTTGCCGCCACGCTTCGCGTCTCCCTTGTTGTCCCCCTCCAGGTCGGGCAGGATTTCCAGGGGATGCGGCGTGTTGCGGATCTGCGTCATCAGCATGATGATGGCGATCGTTGCCAGAATGCTGTAGGAAATAAGCGGTACAATCAGGATCGCGATTATCCAGCCGCTGTTCCGCGCCGTGCGCGTCCTGGGCTCCACGCGCAGCGGCGGCAGGGGCTCCTCCGGCGGGGCCGCCACTGGTCCGGCGCTATCGGAAAGGCCCGGACCCGCCGCCGGCTCCGTCGCCGCCGAAGGGTTGATCTCGGTCCCGGAGAGCAGGGGCGGCGGCAGCTCGTGGCCGGGGTAGGTCAGCGTCGGCTCGTCGGCGCCGAGCGATCGCGGCGCGACTCCCTCCCCCGGCAGCGTCTTCTCATCCAGCGCCAGCGGCGGAAAAATCGGTTCGGTCGGCAGCTCCACCCGCGGCAGGTCGGGAGCGACCTCGCCGAACAGGTCGTCCCCCACCCCTTCCGGCGGTGCGAATATGCTCTCGTGCTCCGCCGGTTGCGGCACCTCGATGGTCGGCAGATCGTCCGCGGGGGGCGGCGGCGGCGGGGCCAGCACCACCTGCTGACAGTGCGGACAACGCACCTGCTGGCCCAGGAATTCCTGACCCACCGCCATCAGGTTGTGACAGTGACCACACTGGAAATTCAGGGTCGTCATGCGGACTCTCACTCCTGAGAGCAGGACGGAGCACCGCTCCGTCCTACCCGATTCCGGAACTGTAGGACGGAGCGATGCTCCGTCCTCCGAAACCGTACTAACCATTGCACAAATTCCACCAATCGACCGCCGCGAACGAACGGCCAGCTGCCGCCCTGGGGTCAGCCTGGTGGCACAGCACCGCCAGCACGGGAATGCCGAGCCGGCGCATCTCGTCCACGTTCGTCTGAGCGGCCAGCCCTTCGACGGGGACGGTTTCGGAGACGACGACTCCCGCCAGCCGGACCCCGCGCGCCCGCACCGCCTCCAGCGTGAGCAGGGTGTGATTCAGCGTGCCGAGCGAACGGCGGGCCACCACGATCAGCGGCAGGCGCAGCTCCCCGATCAGGTCTGCCAGCGTCGCCGACTCGGTCAGCGGGCACAGGAAGCCGCCCACTCCTTCGACCAGAAGTGCCGCCCCCTGTTCGGCCCGCAGGCGCACGGTAGCGGCGATCTCGGACAGATTCAAGGCGATACGCTGTCGCCGGGCGGCGAGCGGCGGGGCCACCTCATCGGGAAAGGCCCAGGGGGTGATGCGTTCCCAGTCGCCGGGCCTTCCGGCCGCATCGGCCAGCACGGCGGTATCGTCCGCTTGCCAGCACGAGCCGACCCGTCGCGCGCCCGTGGCCACCGGCTTGCAGACGACCACGGCCCGACGCTGCTGCCGCAGCGCTCGCGCCACCGCCGCCGTCACCATCGTCTTCCCCACGCCGGTGTCGGTCCCGGTGAAGAAGAGGCCCGGACCGGTCGGGCGCGACGCATCAGCCACGTTGGCACTCCTCAACCGCGATCGCGGAAACGCAATCATAAACCACGTCGAGGAGAACGTCCAACGTAGATTCGTCGATGGCCAGGGGCGGCATGACGACGATCACGTCGCCCAGCGGCCGCAACAGGACGCCGCGCGCCCGGGCCAGCCGGCAGATGCGCGGACCGATCCTCTTCTCC
Organism: uncultured Planctomycetota bacterium; assembly: GCA_963827935.1. Taxonomy (GTDB): domain Bacteria; phylum Planctomycetota; class Planctomycetia; order Gemmatales; family Gemmataceae; genus DATFNV01. The sequence continues at coordinate 151,086 of CAWHCN010000018.1, forward strand.
GGGGGAAACGGCGCGCGTGCCCCGGTCGGCGACCAACTCGATGCCGGCGATCAGACCGCACTGGCGGGCGTCGCCGACACAGGGCAGCGCGGCCAGCCGCGTCAGGTGGCGTCGCAGTTGGTCGATCCGGGCCGGCAAGGCCGCCATCGTGCCGGAGGTCAGCAACAGCTCCAGGCTGGCCAGGGCCACCGCGGCCCCCAGCGGGTTGCCGGTGTAGGTGTGGCCGTGGTAAAACGCTCGCCCCTCGTGCGGCTCCCCCACAAAGGCCTGGAAGACCGGCTCGGTGGTCAGTGTGGCCGCCAGCGGCAGGTAGCCGCCGGTCAGCCCCTTGGCCAGGCACAGGAAATCGGGGCAGACGCCTTCCTGCTCGCAGGCGAACAGGCTGCCGGTCCGGCCAAAGGCGACCGCGACCTCGTCGGCGATCAGCAGGACATCGTGCTGCCGGGTCACCTCACGCACGCGCTTCAGGAACCCGGGCGGGGCGGTAATCATCCCCGCAGCCCCCTGGACCAGCGGCTCGATGACGACGGCGGCCAGCTCGGCGGCGTGCTCGGCCACCAGCCCCGCCAGCCTTTCTACGCAGTCGATCCGACAAGTCGTTCGCTCCAGCCCGAGGGGGCAACGATAGCAATAGGGGCTGGGAGTCTTGAGGGTGGGAAACAGCAGCGGACCAAAGGTGCGGTGGAAGCGGGCCACGCCGCCGACGCTGACATCGCCCAGCGTGTCGCCATGATAGGCCGATTCCAGAGAGAGAAACTTCGTCTTGCCCGGCCGGGGCTGGGGACACTGGCGCCAGTACTGAAACGCCATCTTCAGCGCCACCTCGACCGCGGTGGCACCATCGTCGGAATAAAACACCCGGGTGAGCCCGGCGGGAGCCAGCTCCACCAGCTTCCGCGCCAGGACCGTGGCCGGCACGTTGGCCAGGCCAAGCATCGTGCTGTGAGCGACCCGGTCGAGCTGGGCCCGGACCGCGGCGTCCAGTTCCGGCACACGGTGCCCGTGGACGTTGCACCACAGCGACGACACGCCGTCGATGTAGCGCCGTCCCTCGGTGTCGATGAGGGTGCACCCCTCGGCTCGTTCAATGACCAGCGCGGGCTCGCTGCCGTCGGCCGGCACCGGCGTGAAGGGATGCCAGACGTGGTCGTGGTCCCACTGCTGCAATTCCGCGCGCGTGGCCATCGTGTACTGTCCCGCCCTCAGCCGAGGCTCGAGCGGGGACCGGCTCCCCGTCGGCGCGACTGTCGGTGATGATCTTAGCAGAATCGACCGTGCCGGACGTTTGCCCCGGGTGGCACGCCCAGGGGTACTCCGAAGGGCGTGCTTGACTATCAGCACGCCCTTCGGAGTACCTCAGGGCGTGCCACCCTTGGTTTAGACCGATGCATTGTCCGCGCAGTCCTCAATAGCAGGCCCGGCCGTGCCGGCCGTTTGCAGTCGCGGCTCAACAAACCTGGGGCCGGCGTGTTACAATAGCGGGCAGCGCGCCCTCTCTGCTTGCGTCCCTGCCGAGGAACCACCGCCGGTGTCTACCGACCGAATCAGCGAATACCTGGCCCAGTTCGCCCAGTCCCGCTCCCTGATGCTCGACCAGCTGCGGCGCATCATCGTCGGCCAGACCGATGTGATCGAGCAGATCCTGGCGGCCATCTTCACGCGCGGCCACTGCCTGCTGGTCGGCGTGCCCGGCTTGGCCAAGACGCTCATGGTTTCGTCCATCAGCCAGATCCTGGATATCAGCTTCAAGCGCATCCAGTTCACGCCCGACCTGATGCCCTCGGACATCACCGGCACGACGGTGCTGGACGAGACCAGCGGGCGGCGCGAGTTCCGCTTCGTCCAGGGGCCGATCTTCGCCAACATCATCCTGGCCGACGAGATCAACCGCACGCCGCCCAAGACGCAGGCCGCCTTGCTGGAAGCGATGCAGGAGCGCCAGGTGACCGCCGGCCAGGACGACACACCGCCTGCCCGACCCGTTCTTCGTCATCGCCACGCAAAACCCGATCGAGCAGGAAGGGACCTATCCGCTGCCCGAGGCCCAGCTCGATCGCTTCATGTTCAACATCAAGGTGCGATTATCCAACTCTCGACGAGGAGAAACGCATCCTGGCCATGACCACCAAGGACGAGATGCCGGAGCTGACGAAGGTGCTGAGCGCGCAAGGCGATCGTGAACCTGCAGAAGCTGGTCCGCAGCGTGCCGGTGGGCGATTACGTCAAGCGAATACGTGGTCCGCCTGGTCCGGGCGACGCGGCCGAAGGACGCAGACGGCGCCGGACTTTCGTGCGCAAGATGGTGGACTGGGGGGCCGGGCCGCGCGCCGGGCATGTTCCTGATCCAGGGCGGCCAGGCGATGGCCGCGATGGACGGCCGCTTCAGCGTGGCCATCGACGACATCAAGAAGGTGGCCATCCCCGTGCTGCGCCACCGCATCAGCACCAACTTCCAGGCCCAGGCCGAAGGGCAAGACGAGCGAGGACATCGTGCAGCAGCTGCTCGCGACCATCGGCGATCCCGAACCGCCGAAATACGAGAAGAAGAAGTAGTTTGCGAGCAGCGGCGTCAGACCGCCGGTGCTCGGACACCGGCGGGCTGACGCCGCGCCTCGCCGGTCGTGGTGTTTTGGATAGCCCGTGGTACCGCGTGTTCGGCGCGAGCGCCGCGACTATCGAGCCCGCCGCACTCCTTGAGCACCTGCACGGTCAGCGGTCTGCCGGTCCGCGGCCACTTCCGCGGCGACGATCGGGGTTGGTTCCATGCCGAGTTGCGCCTCGACGAGGACGCTGTGCCGGTCGTCCTGGAACGCTACCTCGCCGACGAAGAGGGACTTCGGGCCGAGCTGAATTCCTGGGCGGCCTGGCTGGAGGAGCAGGAGGCCAATCCGCACCATCGGTCGCTGATGGACGGCTCATCGGCACGGCCCAGGTTTTCACACTCCAGCTGGCGGAGGACGAAGGGGACGAGCACTCCCCGGCGGAACGGCTGGAGCTGACCTGCTGTCGCTACCTGGCGGCGGCCGGCGACGGCGTTTACCAGGTTGACAGGCTCGGTTTCTTCGCCGCGGACGGAACCTTGCTGGTGCCCGAATCCCCATGACCAACGCCGAGAAATATCTTCGTCCGGAGGTCATCCACCAGGTCGCCCGGCTCGACCTGCGCGCCAAGTTCATCGTCGAGGGGTTCCTGGCCGGGCTGCACGCCAGCCCCTTTCACGGCTTCTCCGTGGAGTTCAGCGAGCATCGCAAGTACGTCCCCGGCGACGACATCAAGGACCTCGACTGGGGCGTTTACGCCAAGACCGACAAGTATTACCTGCGCAAGTTCGAGGCGGAGACGAACGTCACCGGCTACCTGGTGATGGACCTGAGCGCGTCGATGGCCTACACCTACCGCCAGGAGCTGACGAAGTTCGAGTACGCCATCTGCCTGGCGGCCGCCCTCGGCTACCTGATGATCCACCAGCAGGACCCGGTCGGCCTGGTGACGTTCGACACCAGCATCCGCGCCGCCTTGCCGCCGCGGAGCAAGCGGACGCAGCTGGGCAACATCCTGGCCCTGCTGGCCGGCCTGAAGCCCGCCGGCCAGACCGACGTGGCCGCCTGCCTGCACCAGGTGGCCGCCATGATCCGCACCAAGGGGCTGATCGTGCTCTTCAGCGACCTGCTGACCGACCCCGAGCCGGTCTTGCAGAGCTTGCACCATCTGCGCCATCGCGGACACGAAATCATCGTCTTTCACATCCTCGACGAGGCCGAGGTTCACTTCCCCTTCCAGGGAGTGATCGAGTTCCGCGACGTGGAAGAGGAGCGCAAGTTGACACTGGACGCGCAGGGGATGCGCAGCGACTACTTGCAGGCCGTCCACGCTTTCCGCGAGCGCTACAAGACGGATTGTGCCCGGGCCAATATCGACTATGTGCCGATCGATACCAGCGTGAGCTTCGACAAGGCGCTGTTGGAGTACCTGATTTCGCGGCAGCGGCGGTTTTGATGGTGTGGGCCGCCAGTATCGCGCTGACGCTCCGCCCCGCCGCCCCATCACCGATTCACAATCCCCCGTATGATCGCCGCGATGCCAAGGATCGCCAGGATGGGCGGGTAGAAGAAGAGGCGGTCGAAGGCCAGGCCGACGACCAGCCAGACAATGGCCAGCACGACCATCAACACGCCGCCCAGGATGCCGGCATTGGTGCCGCCGCCGGCCCAGCCGTCCATGGCGACGCCGATCTTGCGGCGCCCGCGCTGGTTTTCCAGGGCCTGGTCGATCCGCTCCTCCCGGCGACGGCGGCGCCGCTCGTCGCGCTCCTCCCGCTCCTTTTCTGCCCTTTCCGCCTCGCGGCGACGGCGCTGGCGGCGGAGTCCTTCAGGGTCGTTCGGGTCGTCGTCTTCCCGGTCGCGGGCCGGCCGCGGTGCGGGTGGAGTCTTCACGCCGGAAGACGTCGGTTCTTGGTCCTCATCCCAGGGCCGGTCGGGAGGAGACTCGTCCAGGGCCAGCAGGCCGATTTCGTCGTCCTGGGGCAGGAATTGATGCGCCACCTCCAGGATCGTGCCGCACTGTCGGCAGCGGACCTTGCGTCCGGCCAGGTCGTCGTTGACCTGCATCGAATGGCCGCAGTCGCAGGTGAGCGGGATGGCCATGACCGGTAGCCTCCATCTCTCACCACAAAGGACACAAAGAACACAAAGAAGGAGAAACCCCAGGGCCTTACGGCGGGCGGAGCCAGCCCGATCCCTTGACCCTGTCTCGGCACCTATTCGTTGGCCTTCTCTTCCTTTGTGTTCTTTCTGTCCTTTGTGGTCAGAAATCCGGGTCTGTCGATCGGATCGAAGTTGTGAGCGTCCCAGGATGACTCAAGAGTACCGTATCCGCGCGCCCGATCTCAACAGTTTTTCCGCGGCCAGGCGGAAAGACCGCCTCGTGGGGCCAAATCCGCCTAGCCTTCCCGCGTCGCTTGTGGCATCATGCCGCCCGCGACCGGAGCCATGACGGCCGACCGGTGCGGACCTTCACGAGATGGCGGATGGAGACGCCCGCAGCACCGGCGGCCAACCCAGGGCCGCCCCGCTCTCGCGCGGCCAGCTACCTGCGCCTGGCGATCCAGGCCCTCCTGCTCGGCCTGCTGGTGGCCTGTGCGGGGGAGACCGGCCGTATTTATGTGGGCGGAAACTTTCACGCGGTCATCCCGGGCCAGATTTACCGCTCCGCGCAGCCGTCGCCGCGGCGGCTGGCACAGGCTGATTCATGCGCATGACATCCGCACCGTGGTCAACCTGCGCGGCAGCTGCGCCGGCTTCGACTGGTACATCGCCGAATGCCGTGCCTCGGCCGAGCTGGATGCCTCGCAGGTCGATCTCTGCTTTTCGGCGGGTCGTCTGCCGGCCGTCGCGGAAATGCGCCGCCTGGTCGAGGTCATCGATCGCGGCGAACGTCCGCTGTTGTTTCACTGCCAGCGCGGCGCCGACCGCACGGGGCTGGCCTCGGCGGTGGCCCTGTTGCTGTCGCCCGAGGTTCCCTACGAGCAGGCGCGTCGGCAGCTGAGCCCGCGCTACGGCCATGTGGCCCTGGGCCGGCCGGCCAACCTCGACCTGTTCTTCGACCTCTACGAGGCGTGGCTGAAGCGCCAGGGCCAGCCGCATTCGCCCGCGGCTTTCCGCTACTGGGTCGAAGCCGGTTACGCCGGTGGCCCCTGCCGGGCCCGGGTTGAGCCGCTCGACCTGCCACAGTCGGTTCGGGCGGGCCTGCCATTCGGGGTCCGCCTGCGGTTTCACAACACTTCGGAGAGGCCGTGGCATCTGCGGCCCGAGGCCTCGGCCGGGATTCACGCCTGGTTTGTGGTGACCAACAGCCACGCCCAGGTGCTGACCATGACGCGGTCCGGCTTCCTGGAAGCGGAGGTGCCGCCGGGCCAGAGCATCGACCTGACCCTGCCGGTGCCGGCCATCCCCAGCCCGGGGCACTATGTGCTCAGCGTGGACATGATTGAGGAGAGTCATTGTAGCTTTTCCCAGGTCGGTTCGGAGCCGTGGGAGTGGGAATTTGAAGTCCGTGCGGAAGATGCTGCGGCTGGTGGGTAGCGCGGTCCTGCTGGGCCTGTTGGCCTGGCGGACCGACTGGCGGCAAGTCTGGGCCGCCCTGCACGGGGTGCGCGCCGGCGGGTGGCTGATGGCCGTCGCGCTCTACGCGGCCACGCAGGTGGTCAGCAGTCTGCGCTGGCGCCTGCTGGCGCAACCGCTCGGCTTTCGCCAGGGCCTGGGGCAGTTCGTGGCGTTCTACTATGTCGGCATGTTCTTCAACCTGGTGCTGCCCACCTCGGTGGGAGGCGACATGGTTCGCGCCTGGTATCTCGACGGCGGCTCGGGACGCAAGGGCACCGCCCTGGTCAGCGTGCTGGCCGACCGGGTCAGCGGCCTGCTGATGCTCCTTGCCATCGCATGTACCGCGGTGGCCGTTGCGCCGCTCGATCTATCGGAGCCCGTTCGCAGGACCGTGTATGGCCTGACGGGCGCCGGCCTGGCCGGCCTGGTCGTGCTGCTGCTGCTCGGGCGGTACTCCGTGCTCCGTACTCCGCACTCAGGACCGCTGGCGAAGCTGCTCGCCGCGGCTCGCGAGCTGCAAACCGCCCTGCTGCCGCGGCCGCGCCTGTTGCTGCTGACGACGCTGCTGTCGATGGTCATTCAGGCGGCCAATGTGATCCTGGTCTGGCTGCTCGGCCAGGCGCTGGCGCTGGACGTGCCGGCCCTGTACTACGCGATCCTGGTGCCGACGGTCACACTGATGACGTTGCTACCGGTCAGTCTCAATGGTATGGGGGTGCGCGAGTGGGGCACGGTGCTGCTGCTGGCTCCGCTGGGCATTGCCCCGGGGGCCGCCACCGCCCTGGCCTTCCTCTGGTTCCTGACGTTTGCGGCCGTCAGCCTGGCGGGTGCGGGTTTTTATCTCTTGGGACAGTTTTCCCGGTTCGAGGTGCGCTCCGATGACAAGCCTGTCGGTCGTGGTTCCGATCAAGGACGAGAAGGACAACCTCGGGCGGCTGCATGAGCGTCTGTGCGCCGTCCTCGACCCGGGCGGGCTGGCCTGGGAGGCGGTGTTCGTGGACGACGGCAGCATCGACGGGTCGTTTGCCGTCCTGGAGCAACTGGCCGCGCGCGACGGCCGCGTGAAGGTGGTCCGCCTGCGCCGCAATTTCGGGCAGACGGCGGCCCTGCAAGCCGGTATCGACCATGCCGCCGGGGATGTCATCGCCACCATGGACGGCGACCTGCAGAACGATCCCGCCGACCTGCCGCGACTGCTTCAGAAGCTCGACGAGGGGTACGATGCGGTCATGGGCCTGCGCGAGAAGCGGCACGACCACCTGGTCATCCGCAAGCTGCCCTCCTGGGCCGCCAACTGGCTCGATCCGCAAGGTCACGGGGACCGAGATCAAGGACCTGGGCTGCACGCTGCGGGTGATGCGGCGCGAGCTGGCCGAGGCGCTGCCGCTGTACGGCGAGATGCACCGCTTCATCGCGGTCCTGTTGCAGCAATCCGGGGCTCGCCTGCGCAGATTCCCGTAACGCACCATCCGCGCACCGCCGGGCAGACCAAGTACGGCCTGTCGCGCACCGTGCGCGTCTTTTTGGACCTCATCACCATCAAGTTCCTGGGCACTTACCTGACGCGGCCGATGCACGTCTTCGGCATGGCCGGCCTGGTATCGATGGGGCTGGGCGTGGTGTGCTTGCTGCTGACCTATTTGATGAAATTGCACTCGGGCATTTTCATGACGGGCAATCCACTCTTGCTGCTCAGTGCCATGCTGGCGCTGGTGGGCGTGCAGTTCATCTCCGATCGGCCTGCTGGGCGAGTTGCTGACGCGCACCTACTTCGAGAGCCAGGGGAAGACGCCGTACACAGTTCGCACGACCGTCAACCTGGAGCCGCTGGTACAGCGGCGGGCGGCGTGAAAGCTGGCACCTCGGCGTGGCAGCCCGAAGCGCCAGCGAGGGATTCGGTCCAAACCCTCGCTGGCGCGTCGGGCTGCCCGCTTGGCGGGCAGTTCCGTGGTTGGCGTGGCAGCCCGAAGCGCCAGCAAGGATAAACCCTATCCTCGCTGGCGCTTCGGGCTGCCCGCTTGGCGGGCAGTTCCGTGGTTGGCGTGGCAGCCCGAAGCGCCAGCGAGGGATTCGGTCCAAACCCTCGCTGGCGCGTCGGGCTGCCACACGGTCTTCCGGCCGTTCATTGTCACCGCCCCAGCAAGCGGACCAACACCGCGTAGACAAAGGTCATCAGGGTGAAACACGTCAGCACGCTGCCGGCGGTCAGCAGCCAGAGGGCGGCCGGGTTGCCGTGCGTCCCTACCTCGCCCAGGGCCTGGGCCAATTCCCCCTCGACCTGTCGCCGCAGTCCCGCGTTGTCGGTCTCCCAGGACAGGGTGACGTGACAGAGGGCCGGGGCCGCATCCACTTCCAGGTAGGCGCTTCGCTCCAGGTCCTCGGCAGACGAAGGAAAGCTGTGCCGGGCCGGCGCGGCAGGCAGGTGCTCGCGAGCCGGGCCTGGCTGGATGGCCTGCTCGGGAGTTTTGGCACGGGGCAACGGCTCAGCCACGGCTGGGCGGATGAAGTAGCGATTGCCGGCCCGCGACCAGGCCACCCGGCCGGCATCGAGCACGCCGGCCAGCACCTCGTCGAACACTTCGGGACGCACGTTGTAGATGGCCGTCTGGCGCTGGCGTCGCCAGAGGAGCAGGGCGCAGGCGGCCACGACCAGGACAAAGTAAGCCGTCAACACGTTACTGTTGCCGACGGTGAACAGGGCGGCACAAAGTCCCTCGAAGAGGTCGGCGAAGAAGGCGAGCAGGCCGCCGTCGCTGCCGGCGGGTCGGCCGAACAGCGCCAGTTGCCGGCCACGCTCGCTGAACCCGTTCAGGAAGCCCGGAATGCCGAAGGCGATGAACCCCGAGGCGGCCCAGATCAGCCCGGCGAAGTCCCACGCCGCCGAAACCATGAGCGGATGCCGCCGCCGGTTGATCTGCCCGACAATCAGGCAATAAACGGCCACGGGGAACAGAAAGGCCACAACGATCAAGGCGGGCTCCTCGGAGGGGCGGCGGCCGCTGGGAAAGGCCCATTCTAGCGGGCCGCCGCGCTGATGGTCAATTCTGTCGCCTCAAGGGGCCATCCCCGAGCCGGGAGGCCAAGCTGCGCAAGCTCATGTGGGCAGAGCGCTCGTCTTTCAGAGCACGAAACGGCCGCGAACGACCACCCCTGAGTGCTCTATTAAGGAGCGCACATGGGCACTTCATTCCGGCGAAGCTGGTTCGGGCGGTTATCCAGGTCCTTCTTGCGGAAAGCCAGCGTCGCGGCAACCCGAAGCGCAAGCGAGAGGCACCCCCTGCGTCTGGAAGTCGAAGAGCTGGAGGACCGCTGCGTTCCCACGGCGACGCCCCTGACCGCGGCCACCGCCCTGATGAAACCAACCTACCAGCTCTTCGATCCCACGACGGGAGCGGTGCTGACCAGCCAACTCCTGATTCCGGCCGGGCTTGCCCCTGCCCAGGTGCGCAATGCCTACGGCTTCAACAAGATTGCCTTCCCGGGCAGCGTCGCCGCCAACGGTGCGGGCGAGACCATTGCCATCGTCGATGCGTACGACGATCCGACCGCCTGGTCCGATCTGACCGCCTTCGACCAGCAGTTCGGCCTGCCCGACCCCGCCTTCACCAAGGTCGGCATCAATGCCCAGGGGGCGTGGTCCACCACAAGCTTCCCGACCCCCGATCAAGACTGGTCGGTGGAAATTGCCCTGGACGTGGAGTGGGCCCATGCCATCGCGCCCAAGGCGAAGATCCTGCTGGTCGAGGCCAACAGCGACAGCTACGCCGACCTGCTGACGGCGGTCGATTTTGCCCGCAACTACGGGAACGTGGCCACGGTGTCGATGAGCTGGGGCGGCAGCGAGCTGAGCAGCGAGACCTCGTTCGACAGCCACTTCACGACGCCGGTCGGCCATCAGGGCGTCACGTTCTTCGCCTCCACCGGCGACAGCGGCGCGCCGGCCCTGGCCCCGTCCGTTTCCTCCCACGTCGTGGCAGTCGGCGGCACGAGTTTGACCGTGGATGCGGCCGGCGACTGGATCGACGAAAGCGCCTGGAGCGGCGGGGGCGGCGGCCTCAGCACCTACATCACGGAACCCAGCTATCAACAGGGTCTCACCATCTTCGGGGCCAGCGCCAACGGCATGCGAGCCACCCCCGATGTCTCCTACGATGCCGATCCGAATACGGGCGTAGCGGTGCTTTCGACCTACGGCTACGGCGGCTGGGTCCAGGTCGGCGGCACCAGCGCGGCCTCGCCCCAGTGGGCCGCCCTGGTGACCATCGCCGATCAGGGCCGCGCCCTCGCCGGCGAACCGTCCCTCGACGGCTACAGCCAGACGCTCCCCGATCTCTACAACCTGCCCAGCAGCGATTTCCACGACATCACCACCGGCAACAACGGCTTCCCGGCCGGCCCGGGCTACGACCTGGCCACCGGCCTCGGCACCCCCATCGCCAACCTCATCGTGCCCGACCTGATCGGCACTTCGCAGGTGATGACCAGCATCGCCGTGAGTCCCGGGAATGCCGCCGTGGGCGACGGCAACCAGCTTCAGCTCTCGGCCGTCGCCCTCGACCAGTACAGCCGGCCGCTCGTCGCCCAGCCGTCTTTCACCTGGTCGCTGGCCAACGGTCAGGGGACGCTGAGCAGCGGCGGCCTGTACACGGCGCCGGGAACGGGATCGGGCACGGACACGGTCACCGTCAGCACCAGCGCGAGCAATATCACCCTCAGCGCCACGCTCACCTTGAGCTTCCAGCCGTGTCCGTCCATCACGCAACTCGGGGCCAACCCGGGCCCGGTGACCAGTGTCTCGACGACGCTGAGCGCCCAGGTTTCGGACCTCAACCCGGCATCGCTGACCTATTTCTGGTGGGCGTCCGCCGAGCCGGCCGGCGCCGTCGCCCCGGCGCTGGCCACGCCCAACGCCGTCAGTACGACGGCGACCTTTTTCCAGGCCGGCACCTACCAGTTCGGATTCAGCGTGATGGATGGCGCCGGCGTCAGCGCCACGGGGTACGTCAGCGTGACGGTGGTGCCGACCTTCACCAGCATCGCCGTGTCACCCGCCACGGTCACATTGGGCAACGGGACGCAGCAGCAATTCGCGGCGACGGCCGACGACCAATTCGGCAACGCCCTGCCGACGCAGCCGGCGTTCACCTGGTCGCTCCAGAGCGGTCAGGGGACCGTCAACGCCCAGGGCCTGTACACGGCCCCCGGTTCCGGCAGCGGGACCGATACCGTTAGCATCCTGGCAACCGTGAATGGAGTCAGCGAGAGCGGCTCGGCCGTGGTCACTTATGTCCCGGGCTTCGAGATCGAGTCGATCAGCGCCAGTCCCGGCGTGGTGACCGGCACCACGACGACGGTGAGCGCCCTGGCCGCCGACCCGGGGGGCGGCTACGTGTCCTACTTCTGGTGGGTCTGGAGTGCCCCCGACGGCGTCGGCGGGCCGATCTATACCGACCCGGGCAGCCAAACCACCACCGCCACCTTCTTCGAGCCGGGCCAGTACACGCTGATGGTCCTGGCGTACGACCTGAGCGGCGACTCGGCCATCGCCACGGTGAACGTGGACGTGCTTTCGACGGTCAGCTCCGTGGTCGTGTCGCCGCTGGTGGTCGACATGCCGCTGGGCGGCCAGCAGCAGTTCACGGCCCAGGCATTCGATCAGTTCTACAACCCGATGCCCGCGACGTTCACGTGGTCGATCGCCAGGGGGCCGGGCTCGGTGGATGCCAACGGCCTGTACACCGCCCCGACCACGGGCTCCGCCAATGTGTACGTGCAGGCCAGCACTACGGTGAACGGCGTCACCGTCAGCGGCCAGGGCTATCCGATCCTGCTGCAACCGCCGACCATCACGTCGATCACGGCCTCGCCCAATCCGGTGACAGCCGCCACCTTGAGCGTCGCTGCCTATGACCCGTTTGGCGGCAGCGTCACCTACCAGTGGACAACCGTGGCCGCCCCGACCGGAGCGAAAACGCCGACGCTCAGCGCCGCCAGTTCCGCCACGACCAACGCCACGTTTTTCCAGGCGGGGACGTACACCTTCCAGGTCGCCGTGACCAGTGACCTGGGCGTGACATCGCTTGCCACGGAAAACGTCACGGTCAATCAGGTCCTGACCTCAATTGTGACGACCCCGGCAGCGGCGACGGTGCCCGACCAGGTTGCGCAGCAATTCACGGCCAGCGCGTTCGACCAGTTCCACCAGCCGATGCCGGCCACCTTTACGTGGTCGATGGCCAGCGGTCCGGGCTCGGTCAATGCCAGTAGCGGGCTGTACACGCCGCCGGCTTCCGGTGGCGGTACGGCCGTCGTCAAGGCCAGCGCCACCGTGAACGGCCTGACGGTCAGCCACACCGCAACCGTGACGCTCCAGCCGCCGCCGGCGATTTCGTCGATCAGCGCCGGGCCGAACCCGGTGACCGGCACGACCACGACGCTCAAGGTGGCGGCCTCCAACCCAAGCGGCGGCAGCCTGAAGTACCTTTGGAAGGTCGTGGCCGCACCCGCCGGAGCGCCGTTGCCGACCTTCAGCGCCGCCGGAGCCGCCACAACCACCGCCACGTTTTTCCAGGCGGGGAGCTATACGTTCCAGGTCACCGTCACCAACCAAAAGGGATCGGCAACGGTCGCTACCGTGACCGTCACGGTCAAGTCGGTCCTGACCTCTCTGGTGATGACTCCGGCGACGGCCACGGTGCAACGCGGTCATCAGCAGCAGTTCTCCGTCCAGGCGTTGGACCAGTTTCACCAGGTCCTGGCGACGCCGGCAATCGCCTGGTCGCTCACGGGCCCCGGGTCGATCAGCAGCGGTGGGTTGTACCAGGCACCGGCCAACGCGAAGGGGACGGCCGTCGTCAAGGCGAAGGTGACCGTGAATGGGGTCAGCCTCACCGGCACGGCCACTGTGAGCGTGGTGTGAGGAGCCGCCAGCCCCGTCGTTGCATCGTTGCACGCATTGCATGCAATGCGTGCAATGCGTGCAACGATGCAACGTTGCAGCTGGATCGTTGCAGCTTTGCTGTCGTTGCATGCAATGCATGCAATGCATGCAATGCATGCAATGCAGCGGTTTTAGTATGGCTGCAATGATGCAATGATGCAACGCCGACGGGCCGCTCGGTCCCAGCCAGCCTCCCCGTTCATCGAACCGGCATCATTCCACGCGCTGTCCATCTGCTCACACGTCAGGCGACGCGCCCGACAAAGGGAATGGACCCGCCCCTCGCGGACTGCTATACCGTGGGGATGGGAAGAGGTTACCGCGAGAACCCATCATGTCCCAGGCCGCAGACGCCGAAACCGTCCTGATCGTGGATGATGAAGAGCCGGTCCGCCGCACGTTTCGTGAGTGGCTGGAAGGGGCGAACCTCGGTTGCGAGGTGCTGACCGCCGCCGACGCCGAGGCCGCTCTCCTGCAAGCCAATCGCCACGCCATCGACCTGGCCATCCTGGACTGGAACCTCGGGGCCGGCAACGACGGCCTGCACCTGCTGGAAGACCTGTATCTGTTCAACCCCGACGTGGCGGCGATCATGATCACCGGCTTCGCCCACCAGGCGACGCCGCTGGACGCCATGCGCATGGGGGTGCGCGATTACCTGGACAAGAACCAGGACCTCGATCGCGATACGTTCCTCCGGGCGGTGCGGAAGCAGCTCGATCACATTCGGCCGGCGCGGCGCGAGCGGCGGCTGCACCGCAGCCTGGTCGCCTTCCGCGAGGCCGTCGGCAAGGTGTTGCCGCTGGTGAGTGCGGCCGCGGCACTGAACGATCCGGTGCCGTTGCCGCACGCCGTCAGCAGCCTGTTCCGTTTCCTGCTCCGCACCACCGGGGCCAGCGACGGGGTGCTGCTGGTGCGCAGCTATGATGCGGCCCGCACACCACCCGAGCTAGGCCGTGTTTATGATGCCGCAGGGCAGGCGCTGGCCGTCGATCTGGTGCCCTTCGCCCGCTCCATCGCCGGCACCGTTGTGAGCCTACAGGAGCCATACACGCTGAACGGGCTGAGTGAGACGGACGCGACGCTGGAATTGCAGCCGTTCGAGCGGGGCCGCCGGTCCCTGCTGGCGGCCCCGCTCAACGTCGGCCCTGGCGTGCAGGTCGTCCTGGAATTGTTCGACAAGCAGTCCCCCCCATCCCAACCCCTCTCCCCCGAGGGGCGAGGGCCGCAGGCGGAGGGGTTCAGCGAGGAGGACCGGCGCCTGGTGGCGGCGGCGGCCGATTTTGGCGTCGAAATGCTCCGGCAGGCGCTAGCGGAACGGCAGACCCACCAGGTGTTGTTGGACGCGGTCGGGGCGGCCCTGGGGGCGAGCGAATCGGTGGCGGCGTCGCTCAGGGGCGGCACGCCGGGCCGGCCGGAGGAGCCGCCGCCGCCCGCCGTCATGGACCAGCTGCGTGAGGGGCTCCGGGCCGCGCCGCGCCGGCCGCCGATGCCGCCGACACCCTGCGCCTGGCCGAGGCCATCCGCGTCCTAGCCCTGCGCCACGGCCCCGCCGCCGTCCGCCACTGTACCCGCCTGGTGGACGAAGTGCGGGCCCTGCTCGACCAGATCACCGAACCCGGTCCCGTTTAGTTACGCCCCGGGGCCCCCATGAGCGACCTGTTCGACGATCTCTTGGCCCTGCTGACGCCGGAGCGCCTGTTGCACGATCCACGCGCCACCGGTGAAGGGGTGTCGGTCTGCGTGATCGACAGCGGCGTCGAGCGCACCGTTCTGGAGGAAAAGTTTCGCCGTCAGGGTCAAGAACTGCTTCCCATCGAAGGCGGCCTGTTCACGGCAACGCAGGCGGAACCGCTGCCGTACACCGGACACCAGAGCACGCCGCACGGCACCACGGTGGCCGACATCCTCCTGACCGTGGCGCCGCGCGTGCGCCTGTATTCGGCCGATGTCTTTGGGCCGGCGGGGACGTGCGAGGTCGAAGTGGTGCAGCGGGCCCTGCACTGGGCGATGGAAGTGTGGCGCTGCAAGGTCATCAACCTGTCGCTGGGCGTGCCGGAGCAGCGCCTGCAACAGGTGCAGCGCCGCTATCAGCTGTTGCGCGCCGTGGAGGAGGGCTACTACAAGGACGTACTGATCGTCGCGGCGGCCCACAACGAGCATCCGCTCACCCGGAGTTATCCCTCGGCGTTCGCGCCGCCCTTGCTGTCGGTGGACAAGCAGCTCTTTGACGACCCGTTGCAGTTTGCTTATGCGCTGCGCGAGCAGGTGGAGTTCCAGGCGCATGGCCGGGGCTACCTGGGTCCGTTCGCGCAGGAGCCGGCCACCAGCTGGGCGGCCCCGCACCTGGCGGGCATCGCGGCCCGGCTGCTGTCGCTGCGGCCAGGGCTCAAACCGTTCGAGATCAAGACGTTGCTCTACTGGATGTTCCAGGCGGGGCGGGCAACGAAGATGAAGCCGCCGCCGCCGGGTGCAGGGAATTTGTAGGGTGGGTCGAGCGGAGCGAGACCCACCAGAACCTGAGGTGGCATGCGGTGGGTCTCGCTCCGCTCGACCCACCCTACAAGTTGTGCTGCCACTCGCTATCCCCCGGATTTTTCTCTCTTGCCATCTCGCCGCGCACTGCCGCTGGCGGGTGCAGGGAATTTGTAGGGTGGGTCGAGCGGAGCGAGACCCACCGGGTCCCTCGGCGACATGCGGTGGGTCTCGCTCCGCTCGACCCACCCTACAAGTTGTGCTGCCACTCGCTATCCCCCGGATTTTTCTCTCTTGTCATCTCGCCGCGCACTGCTAGGATCACTAAACCAAAGAGTGTTGAAGGTTTAGATTCCCAGGCAGGAGTCGGAAACGTAGCGGAGGGTGTGAGGACCGCGATGGCGATCACGAAGGACCGCAAAACCAGTATCATCGATCAGTACCGGCGCGATCCGGCCGACACCGGTTCGCCGGAAGTGCAAATCGCACTGCTGACGGCTCGAATCAACGAGCTGACCGAGCACATGCGCACGCACAAGAAGGACCATGCCAGCCGGCGCGGCCTCCTCATGATGGTCAGCAAGCGCAACGGCTTGCTGAACTATCTGCGGACCACCGACCGCGCCCGTTACCTTGCCGTGATCGGCCGTCTCGGCCTCCGCAAGTAAAGACGAGCCTGAAGCGCCAGCGAAGGGTTGTCCTTCGCTGGCGCTTCAGGCTTGTGTCGAATCACTCCCCCACTCCGACTCCTGCCGGCACGAAAGAGGAAAGTCCCGTGCAGGCAAGTCATGTCGAACGTCCGTTTGGCAGCCAGTCTCTTATCCTCGAAACCGGCAAGCTGGCCAAGCAGGCGCATGGCGCCGTCACGGTCCGCTACGGCGACACCATCACCCTGGTGGCCGCCGTCGCAGGGCGACCCGATCCCCGGCCGCGATTTCTTCCCCCTCCAGGTCGATTACCGCGAAAAGGTCTACGCCGCGGGGAAGTTCCCCGGCGGTTTCATCAAGCGCGAGGGGCGGCCCACCACCAAGGAAATCCTGACCTCGCGCCTCGCCGACCGACCCATTCGCCCCCTGTTCCCGGCAGGCTACATCAACGAAGTCCAGATAATGGCCTCCGTCCTCTCGGCCGACCGGGAGAACGACCCCGACATCCAGTGCATGATCGGGGCCAGCGCCGCCCTGCACGTTTCGCCGATTCCGTTCCTAAAGCCGACCGGATCGGTCCGCGTCGGCCGCATCGGCACCGACCTGGTCGTCATGCCGACCCATTCGCAGCTGGAGGAGAGCGACCTCGACCTGATCGTCGCCGGCACCCGCGACGCCATCACCATGATCGAGGGGTTCGCGCGCGAAATGTCCGAGGAGCACATGCTCCAGGCGGTCATGTTCGCGCACAAGCACATCGTCACGGTCATCGAGATGATCGAGGAGCTGCGCCAGGTGGCCGGCCTGGGTCCCAAGGTGCTGCCGTCCCCTGCCGCCCCCAACGCGGCGAAAGAGGCGGTCCAGGCCAAGTACTACAAGGAGTTCAAGGCCCGCAAGCAGACCTCCGGCAAGCAGGCCCGCGCCGACGCCATCAAGGAGTTACGCGCAAGATCGTGGCCGACCTGTTGCCGGAAGGCAAGGAGCCCCAGTTCGAGCCCGGCCAGGTGGCCGCCGCCTTCGAGGCCCTTCACGAAAAGGTCGTCCGCGACCTGATCCTCGAAGGCAAGCGCATCGACGGCCGCACCACCAAGGCGATCCGGGCGATCTCCTGCGAGGTCGGCGTCCTGCCGCGCACGCACGGTTCGGCCGTCTTCCAGCGCGGCGAGACGCAAGCCCTGGTGACGACGGTGCTGGGCACTCCCAGCGACGAGCAACGCGTCGACGGGCTCATGGACGAGTACAGCAAGAAGTTCATGCTGGACTACAACTTCCCGCCGTTCTCGGTCGGCGAGTGCAAGCCGATCCGAGGTCCGGGCCGGCGCGAGATCGGCCACGGCGCCCTGGCCGAACGCAGCCTCAAGGCAGTCATCCCCAGCGCGGAGAAGTTCCCTTACACCATCCGGGTGGTCAGCGACATTCTCGAGTCCAACGGCTCGTCGAGCATGGCCTCGGTCTGCGGCGGCACGCTGTCGCTCATGGACGCCGGCGTGCCGATCACCGATCCGGTGGCCGGCATCAGCATCGGCCTGGTCAAGGAGGGGAGCAAGTTCACCCTGCTGACCGACATCATGGGCGACGAGGACCACTTCGGCGATATGGACTTCAAGGTGGCCGGCACCGGCCGCGGCATCACCGGCATCCAGCTCGACCTGAAGATCGACGGCATCAATGAGGAAATCATCCGGGCGACCCTGGACCAGGCCCGCGAGGCACGCCGAGAAATCCTCAAGTCGATGCTGGCCACGCTGCGGGCTCCGCGTGCCGAGGTCAGTCGCACCGCTCCGCGCATCCTGCAGATTCGCATCAATCCGGAGAAGATCGGCCTGCTCATCGGCCCCGGCGGCAAGACCATCAAGGGCATCCAAGAGAGCACCGGCGCCAAGATCGACGTGGACGACGACGGCACCGTGTCCATCTCCTCGCTGGACGCCAATGCTGCCGAGGCTGCCCGCAACAAGGTCGAGGCTCTCTGCGAGGAAATCAAGGTCGGCAAGGTCTACGAGGGCAAGGTTACCTCGATCAAGGACTTCGGCGCGTTCATCGAGATCGTGCCGGGGCGCGACGGCCTGTGCCACATCAGCGAGCTGGACGACAAGTACGTCGGCAAGGTTGAAGACGTGGTCAAGATGGGCGAAAAGATTCGGGTTAAGGTGATCGCCATCGACGATCACGACCGCGTGAAGCTGTCGCGCAAGGCGCTGTTGCGCGAGGAGCAGGGCCTGCCACCGATGGACCCGTCGGGTCCGCCGCCGCGCCGGCGCGAGGGAGGTGACGGCGGTCCGCCGCGTGGCCGCCGCGACAGTGGTCCCCGCGCGGCCGCCGCGACAGTGCCGAAGCCGAGGCGCCCCGCCGCCATGCACCGCCTCCCGAGGTTCACGAGACGGATGACTAATCCCCGTTTAGCTGCGAGCGTCCCGCGAGCGCTAGGACAGAGGCGCTCGCGGCTAAACGTTTGGGGCAACGCGATGTGGAGCCAGCAATACGCCGAACTCGCCGAATTGGCTGGTAGCTTCATTCACGAAATCAAGAACCACCTCAGCACGCTCGGGCTCAACTTGCAGCTCCTGGCCGAAGATTTTGCCGAACCCCAATCCCAGCGCGAACGCCGCGCCACGACCGCATCCAGCGCGTCCAGGGCGAGTGCCAACGCCTGGTCGATGTATCCAACGACTTCCTGCGGTTCGCCCGCATCAAGGACCTCAAACGCGAACCCGCCGACCTGGCCCCCATCATTGATGAGATGGTCGACTTCTTCGGCCCAACGGCGCGGGGCAGCAGCATCGACATCAAGCTCTACCTGCCCGCCGACCTGCCGTCCCTGCCGCTCGATCGCGAGCTGTTCAAGCAAGCGCTCCTCAACCTGATGCTCAACGCCCAGCAGGCCATGCCCGAAGGAGGCACGCTGACGCTTCAGGCCGAAGCACGGCCCGAGGAGTTATGCCTGTCGCTGATCGATACGGGCCAGGGGATGACGCCGGAGGTGTCGGCCAAGGTCTTCCAGCCGTTCTTCTCGACCAAGACGGGCGGCAGCGGTCTCGGGCTGGCTACGACCCGCAAGATCGTGGAAGCACACGGCGGCCGCATCGAAGTGCAAAGCGAGGTCGGCCGCGGCAGCAAATTCACCATTCACCTACCCACGAACCCCGTTTAACCGCGGATCGAAGATCCGAGCGATGCCATGGTACCACTCGCCAATGTCAACGGCCAGCAGATGCCTCTGTCCGAGGTCAAGATCTCGGCCCTGGACCGCGGCTTCCTCTTCGGCGACGCGATCTACGAAGTCCTGCGCGTCTACGGCGGCAAGCCGTGGTTGGAGGACGAGCACTTCCGCCGGCTGGCGCGCAGTCTGGCCGCGGTCCGCATCAGCGGCGTCGATGTCGCCCGCCTTCGTGGTCGGATGCACGAGACGATCCGGGCCGGCCCCTTCAAGGAGGCCCTGGTCTACATCCAGGTGACGCGGGGGGCGGCCCCCCGAGCCCACCCGTTCCCAGCCGCCGCCACGCCGCTGGAGTTGCTTTACCTGCAGGAGTTCCGCGATCCCTATACGCAGGTCCGGCAGGACGGCGGCAGCGTCATCACACAGCCGGACCTCCGCTGGGATCGCTGCGACATCAAATCGACAAACCTGCTGGCCAACGTGCTGGCGATGCAGGCGGCGCGCGAGGCCGGCTCCCTGGAGGCCATCCTCTACCTGCCCGATGGTACCCTGACCGAAGGGACGCACACCAGCTTTTTTGGCGTGTTGCACGGCCAGGTGCTGACGCGGCCCAACAGCAACGCCATCCTGCCGGGCATCACGCGCGGCCTGGTGCTACGGTTGGCGGAGCGCGCCGGGGTGCCGGTCCGCGAGCACGTCCTCAAACGGGACGACCTGATGGCCGTCTCGGAGTTATTCCTGACTGGAACAACGGCGGAGATACTGCCGCTGGTAACGGTCGATGGGCGGACCATCGGCGATGGCCGGCCCGGATCAATCACGCGGCGTTTGCAGGAGGCGTACCGGCAGACGTTACAGGAGTTCGTGGGCGAATGATGGCGCCTACCGTCCGTTCCGTGTGCGATTAGCTTCCCCTCCGCCGAGGCTCGCGATTTGCTCTTTGAGGCGACGGAGTTCAGCTTCCGCCGCGTCGGCCCGTTCCTTCTCCTGATCGGCCCGTCCCTTCTCCTGATCGGCCCGCAGTCGCTCGGCCTCCGCGGCGATCGGCACGAGTTGGCGTTCGGCATCGTAGAAGCGGAGCCAGCGCCCGGTGTAGTTGAGGTAAGTACCATCCCAGAAGCCGATCCACAATTGCAGCTGTTCGCTCCACAACCAGCCGTGCTCGTTGGGCCTCAGGGCTCGATAACGCTTCTTGGTACTCAGGCGGAAGCCTTCGAGCTTCTGTGTGTCCGGATCGTACAGAAAGTACTCAGGCGTATGGAATGTGCGCTCGTAAATAGTTTTTTTCGTGGTCCGATCCTCATCGGCGGTGGTAGGCGACAACAGCTCCACGATGACGTTCGGGAACCGGCCGTCTTCTTCCCAGACGATCCAGCTCCTTCGCGGCCGGGTGCCGTCCACGTTGTTGACAAAGAAGAAATCGGGGCCGCGGTAATCGCGGTTCAACGCCTGATGGAGGCTGTAGTAGAGGAACATGTTGCAGCCGGTATAGAAATCGGTGCGGCCGCGGAAGTGGTGGTGAAGGATGGCCGCCAGGAAGCCGATTTGCAACCAGTGCCAGGACGTTTCCAAGGGTTCACCATCGCTGTCGGGTAGACTCGCGGTGAAGGCCTTCAAGGCCGCGGGGTCAAGTTCCGGGCCCCCGAGGAAACGGGGCGGAGCCAGGGTTTGCGTCGACGCTTTGCTCGCCATGCCCATCTCCCGCTCGCGGTGGTCTAGTGCTATTCTACCAGCGGGGCCGGCGGCAGGGCAGCAGAAAAATTTCGCCCCGCCTCTTGCAACAACGACGCTCGCCTGTCACACTTGAGCAGTTTTTTGCGGCCGACGACTCGTGTCGCTGCGCGGCGAGGCAGGGTGACGGAGGGAATCTCCAGTCCCCCCTTCCGGGCGGGACCTATAGTTGCTAAGTTGAGTCAGTGGCACAAACGCGGCGGGCTCTCTCCGTGCAGCCGCGAAAGGCGGGCGGATGCCGGCACCAACGACCACCGACGAATTCCTGGACCTGGTGCGCAAGAGCGGTGTCGTGGAGGAAAAGCGCCTCAGCGCGTACCTCGCCAAGCTGCGCGCTGCCGGGCCGCTGCCTCCCGAACCGGGCAAGTTCGCCGGCCTGCTCGTCCGCGACGGCATCCTGACGCACTTCCAGGCTGAACAGGTGGCCCAGGGTAAATGGCGCCGTTTCACCATCGGCAAGTACAAGGTGCTCGAACGCCTTGGTGCCGGCGGCATGGGCAGCGTTTACCTGTGCGAACACAAGTTGATGCGCCGCCGGGTCGCCGTCAAGGTGCTCCCCACCGCCAAAGCCGACGATCCGTCGTCCCTCGAACGCTTCTATCGCGAGGCCCGTGCCGTCGCCGCCCTCGATCACCCCAACATCGTCCGCGCCTACGACATCGACCAGGACGACAAGCTGCATTTCCTGGTGATGGAATACGTGGACGGTGCCAGTCTGCAGGAGATCATCAAGAAGGTCGGGCCGATGAGCGTTGTGCGCGTGGCCCATTACATGTACCAGTCGGCGATGGGCTTGCAGCACGCCCACGAAAGCGCCGGCCTGGTCCATCGCGATATCAAGCCGGGCAACATCCTGGTCGATCGCACCGGCGTGGTAAAGATCCTGGACATGGGGTTGGCCCGCTTCTTCCACGACGAAGAAGACATCCTGACGAAAAAGTACGACGAGAATGTGCTGGGCACGGCCGATTACCTGGCCCCGGAGCAGGCGCTAGATAGCCACGGTGTGGACATCCGGGCCGACATCTACAGCCTGGGCGCCACGTTCTATTTTTGCCTGACCGGCCGCACGCCGTTCACGGAAGGGACGGTGGCGCAGAAGCTGATCTGGCATCAGACGCGACAGCCCAAAGCGATCCGCCAGGTTCGCCCGGAAGTGCCGGAAGGGCTGGCTGGGCTAATCGAGCACATGATGTCCAAGGACCCGGCACAACGGCCGCAGACGCCGCAGCAGGTGGCCGACGCCCTGGAGCCGTTCGTGCAGAACCCAATCGCCCCACCGCCCGAGGTGGAAATGCCGCGGCTGAGTCCCGCGGCGCTGGGTCTGACCGGGACCGAGGCCAGCGCGCCGGGTTCGGCGCCGACGTTTTCGTCCGGTGCGCCTTCGTCCGGCCAGCGCAAGAGTTGGCAGGTTCCGATCACGCCGGGCACCAAACCGGCGGCGAAGAGCCCGGCCCCGCGGCCCCCGGCGGCGGGGCCGCCCGCGCCGGGGCCTCGCCCGACGCGTCCCAATCCGCCCTCCCCATCGGCCCGGACCACGCCGGTGCCGGCGACTGCGGCCGCTCCGCGTGCGACCCCCACACCTACGGCTCCCCGCGCCGGCCCCACACCGACCGCCGAAGAGGAACACGCGCCCTGGGAGCATCTGGCTCCCGAGACCGACGACCTGACCGCCCAGGGCGATACCCCGCCTCGTCAAACCCGCAAGGCCGGTCCTTCTTCAACCCGGCGCCGACCCGTCGGAAAACCTGACGCCACCCGCGACCGCAAGCGGGTGCTCGTCGTGGTGGCCATTGTGTCGGCGGTCATCCTGGGCGGTTTCGCGGTAGCCCTGCTCTGGGCTTGGCTGCGCGATCCAGGACCCAGCGCTGCCAGCAACGCCGCCCCGGTCCAGCGCCCACCGCTGCGGGTCGGCAAGGGACAGCGGTTTGCCTCGGTGCAGACTGCAATCAGAAATGCCATCCCCGGCGACACGGTCCTGGTTCACGGGCCCGACCCGCTGGAGGAAGAGCTGCTGTTCGACGGCAAGGACGAACGGCGCAAGAATCTGACCATCGCCGCTGAGAATGGCGGCACGCCTCTGCTCTGGCGAGCCCCGAAAGGAAAGGAGCTGGTCCACCTGATCGCGCTAAGCGGTGCCGATGGATTGAGGCTGCGCGGCTTCACGCTCGACGGAGACAATCGCTGCAAGCGGAGCGTGATCCTCATGACCGGACACTGCCCCGGCACGACCCTCGAGGATCTGACCGTGCAGGGTTTTACCACCACGGGCGTTTTGCTCATGAACTGCGACGGCGAAGCGGCCCGGCCGGTGACCTTCTCGCACCTGAGCATCAAGACCACGACCGCCGACGCCGCCTACGAGTTCGACCTCACCCCGCAGATCGAAGCGCGGCCCAACCGTTTCCTCTCGTTCATCGACTGCCCACCGCCGGAAGGGACGTTCAAAATGCGTATCCGCAATCCGGAGAAAGCCCGCGAAGACGTGAAGGGCCTGCCGCAGTAATTCCCTCGCTGGCGCGTCGGGCTAACAGGTTGCCCTATTCATGCCGCTGTCGATACCCCCACCAGCGTCAGCATCAAGCCGATCTTCGCCGCCGCGTCGCCGGCCTTGACCGCGATCGCCCTGGTCAGAATCCAATCGTTCATGTCATCCTTTTCGAGCTTGGGGGCGTCGGGCGCGCTTGGCACGGGGTGGGAAGAGAAGAAGGACGGCGGGATGGCTGCCGCCTGTCACCTTGGCGCTCGCCTCCTGCAGCGCCTTTGCCTTCATCAGCTTCGCGTCCTTGTCGTCGTCGGCGAAGACCGCCAGGCAGAACTCGTTGTTCGGGGCCGTCCCCATGTGATCGCCGTCCGCCGGCTGATAGGCCAGGCGCAGGGTATAAACCCCTTCCTTGATCTTCTGCTTGCGATAGTCGATCAGGGTTCTGTGAACCTGCAAGACCCCCAGGAGCGTTGTCTCGGGGATCTCCCGCAGCGTCAGGCCGTTCTTGACCTGTTCCGGAGTCGCCTTGGCCGGCACCTCCTTGCGGAACCAGAGCCTCGCAGAGCAGCGTGCCCTTGGCATCGACCAGCTGCACCGTGGCCTCGTCGAGCAGAGCGGCAACTGCGGGTTTGACTTCCTTGGGAGGCGCCGTCTTCGCCTCCTTGATCGCGTACTTGGCCTGGGCGTGAGCAACGGTTGCGCCCGCCAGGAGTGCGAGCAGTGCCGCGGCGCGGACGATTCGCAAGGTCATGCGCAGTTCTCCGGAAAGTTTAGCCGCGAGCGCTCTCGAGCGCTCGCGGCTAAACAGGGATGCGATTACGCGGTTAGCGAATCTCGAAGGTGCCGACGTAGGCCCCGCGCCGCTCGGTTTCCTTCCAGGTGTGCTGGAAGCCCTTGCCGCTGTAGCCGTGCTCGGTGGCCACCGCCGCCTGGGCCTTGACGTTCTTGACCAGCGGGGGATAGAAGGCAAACTCGTTGCCGCACTTCTTGTCGTGGTGGTTGTCCAGGCAGCGCGTTTCAATCTTGGCCGATCCGGCCCGCAGCTTGGCGCAGCCGTTTTCCTTGCACAGGCAGGCATCGATGGTGATCGGCGCCATTTCCACCTTGATGACGTTCTTCAGCAGGTCGCCGCCCTGCCCGCGGGCCAGCTTGACCAGGGCGTCGCGCTGGCTGCGGCTGGCCTTCTCGTCCACGATGAGAACGGCCCTGGCCGGCCCAGTCTGTTCCAGTCCCAGGGTGTCGCTCGCGGACACGACGGCCACCACCGACAGGCCATCGAGCCGAGCCCCGTCGAGGGCTCCCTTTTCGATCTTCCAGCCGAGGACGGCGTTCTTACCGGCAATCATCTCGGCATTGGCAAAGCAGGGCCCAGTCCAGACATCGCAGTTGCGGCATTCGACATACTGCCCGGTGATCTCGGCGGCGCCGACCGGCAGGGCCGTGACAATCAGGGCGATCGCAGCGATGGGGAACCAGCGCTTCATGATTGGAAACCTCCCTTGTGGAGCATGGCGTGGAGTGATGGCAAGGCGGTCCGCGGACGATCCTGTACGCGCTCATTGTTCAGTGGAAGAGCGGCGCCGTCAAGAGGTTAGGCGAACGGCAGGAGATAATCTCCCCTCGGCCCGGTGCTCCGACCGAGTACGGGGGACTGGGGCGACGATCCCTCGCCCTGCGGCGAAGGGGCCCGTCGTAGCGCTCCCGCACACATCGGACTTCAGTTCAACCTGGCGATTCTTGCTGAATTGTGAAGGCACATGTCGTTATTTACCAATGGCTTGCGGTGTCCGCGCCAGGTTGAACAGAATTCCCGGTCACTTCAGTTCAACCTGGCAGCGCGTGTGGTGCCGGCGGGCGGTCGGAGATGCGCTGCCGAGGGCTACTAACTCCTGCCAGTCGCCTTATGTGCCGGCGGCGACTACTCGAACTGCTCCGGGTGCAGCAGCCGCTGCAATACCTCGTCCGGCGCCGGCCGGTAGGCGTGCGGCTCCATCGTCGAGCTGGCCCGGCCCTGGCTGAGCGAACGCACCTTGTCGGCGTAGTCGAACATCTTATCCAGCGAGACCAGGGCCTCGATGACGCGCAACTTGCCGCGCATCAGTACCTCGCGGATTTCGGCCCGGCGGGCGTTCAGGTCCGCCGACACCGGACCCAGGTACTCCTCCGGCACCGTCACCTCCAGGCGCATGACCGGTTCCAGCAGCACGATGTTGTCGCGCAGCGCCTTGTGAACGGCATCAGCGCCGGCGGCCTGGAAGGCGACCTCGTTGGAGTCCTGCATATCCACTTCCGCCCCGATGATGGTGGCGTGGACGCCCATCACCGGAAAGCCCAGCTCGCCGGATTGCAAGGCCCCGCGCACCCCTTGCTCAGCTGAGAGGCGGAACAGCGGCGGCAGCTCGACCTCCTCCGGCAGCCGCATATCCACGGTCACCGGCTGCTGGCCCCCCGTCGGCTCAAAGGCCACCGCCAGCCGGGCGAACAATCCGGCGGTCCCGGTCTGGCGGACACACTCGCCGACGATCGTCCGCGCGGTCCGCAGCGTTTCGCGGTAGCTGACGCGCGGCCGGCTGACGCGCACCTTCAGGCGAAAGTCGCGCTCCATCCGATGCCGCTTGACCTCCAGGTGCAGCACGCCCATCCCCGTCATCAGCGTCTGGCCCGTCTCTGGATCGACCTTCCAGTCGAACGTCGGATCCTCGCGGCGCAGGACGTTGAGGGAGTCGGTCAGCTTCTGCTTGTCGGCCGACGATTCCGGCTCGATCGACTGGCTAACCACCCCCTGGGCGAACTGGATCGGCTCCAGCACGATGGGATGGTTCAGGTCGCAAATGGTGTCGCCGGTGATCGCCTCCTTCATGCCGATGACGGCCACGATGTCGCCGGCATATCCGGCGGCGACCTCGGTGCGGTCTGTCGGGTCGGCGTGGGTGTGGTAGAGCTTGCTGGCAAATTCCTTCAGGTCGCGGGTGGCGTTATACGGCCGGCTGTTCGCCTTGAGGAGGCCGGAGTAGACGCGGACATAGAACAGCTCCCCGTGAGCCCCGGCGACGATCTTGAAGACGAGGCCGCACAAAGGCTCACTCGGATCGGGCTTGCGATTCTCTTCCTTGTCATTCTTCTTGGGATTGGTGCCGACGACCGGCGGCCGATCGAGGGGACACGGCAAGTACCAGCAGATCGCGTCGAGGAGCGGCTGGATGCCGATGTGCTCGCGGCCCGAACCGCAAAGCACCGGGTGGATTTGCTGCTTCAGCGTTTGTTCGCGCAACGCGGCGCGGATGTTCTCGGCGGACGGCTGGCCGCCTTCCAGGAGAGTGCTCGTCAGGCGGTCGTGCTCGTCGTGCTCGGTCAGCACGTCAAAGAGGCGCTCGCGGTAACGCTGGACCTCGTCGCGCAGCTCTTCGGGGATCTCCGCGGCGCGGAACTTCTTGCCATCCGGGGCCTCGTAATAGAGCGCCTTCATCTCGATCAGGTCGATGATGCCGATGAACGGCGTCGGGCTATCCTTGATCGAGCCGCTGCCGATCGGGATACTTATGGCGACGGGCCGGCCCTCGAGGCGCTCGGCGACCTCGTCGAGCACGTTGGCGAAGTTGGCGCCGACGACATCCATCTTGTTGACGAAGACGAGCCGCGGGACGGCGTACTTGTTCGCTTGCCGCCAGACCGTCTCCGACTGCGCCTCGACCCCTTTCTGCGCATCGAAGACGACCACCGCTCCGTCGAGCACACGCAGCGAGCGTTCGACCTCGGCGGTGAAATCGACGTGGCCGGGCGTGTCGATGAGGTTGATCGTGCAATCTTGCCACTGGAACGGGACGCAGGCGCTGTAGATGGTGATGCCGCGTTCCTGCTCCTCGGGATCGTAATCGGTGTCGGTGGTGCCCTCATCGACGCCGCCAAGCTTGTGCTTGGCCCCAGCGTAATAGAGCAGGTGTTCGGTGGTCGTCGTCTTGCCGGCGTCGATGTGCGCAATGACCCCCATGTTGCGGAACTTGTTGAGGTCAGGCGGTGCATCTTTGGCGGCCATGAGGTAGCTCTCAGCGTTCAGCCGTCAGCATTCAGCCCTAAAGGGGCCTGTCACTCTTCGATTATACGGACACGGCTCCCGGCCATCGGGTGCGCCGACGGCCGGGAGCCGTGTCCGCGACAGGCTGAGAGCTGAAAGCTGACGGCTGAAAGCTCTGCTTACCACGCGAAGTGCGCAAAGGCCTTGTTGGAGTCGGCCATCTTAATAGTGTTTTCGCGCTTGGTCATGGCCTCGCCCTCACGGCGATAGGCGGCCATGAATTCGTCGGCCAGGCGCAGGAACATCGGCCGGCCCGCTTTCGAGCGGGCGGCGCCGATTATCCAGCGGATCGCCAGGCTCTGCTGCCGCGTCTTGTTCACCTGCATCGGCACCTGATAGGTCGCCCCGCCGACGCGCTTGGAGCGAACCTCGACCGTGGGCTTCACGTGCTCGACCGCCTGAGTGAACACCTCGATCGGGTTGGCATCGGGCATGCGCTTCTTGATTTGGTCCAGCGCGCCGTAGAAGCAGCGCATGGCGGTGGCCTTCTTCCCTTGCCACATCAGGCAGTTGATGAACTTGCTCGCGAGCTTCGACCCGTAGCGCGGGTCCGGCTTGAGCGTTTCGGCACTGGCGGTTCGCTTGCCCATGATCCTTGATCCTGTCGTGATCCGAAGTTCTCTAATTCAGTGACGGCTCCGGGATGCGCTGCGGGACCCGATAGGGCTCCACGGCCTGCACCGCGCCGCGGGGGTCGAAGTACACCTGGTTGATCCGATGGCATTCCGGGCAGGGAATGCCGACCGAGGCGACAAGACGCTCGCCTCCGCCGCCCGACCCGAGACATTCCACCGTGACTGCGACCGGGTCGCCGCAATGGCAACACGCGAACTCGAGCGTCAGCCGCACCTTCCCCATTATCGCTCCGCGGTCTCAAAGGACGAAGGACAAAGGACAAAAAAGACTCAGCCAGCTTTGTCCTTTGTCCTTTGTCCTTCGTCCTTCCCGGTCTACTTGCCTTCCCGCTTGGCGCCGTACTTGGACCGCGCCTGCTTGCGGTCGGCTACGCCTTGGGCGTCGAGAACACCGCGGATGATGTGGTAGCGCACACCGGGCAAGTCGCGAACGCGGCCGCCACGGACCAGGACGATGGAGTGCTCTTGGAGGTTGTGCCCCTCGCCGGGGATGTAGGCCGTCACCTCGATGCCGTTGGACAGGCGAACGCGGGCCACCTTGCGCAGGGCGGAGTTCGGCTTCTTGGGCGTCATAATCTTGACCTGCAGGCAGACGCCCTTCTTCTGCGGGCAGCCTTGCATGGCCGGGTGCTTCGGCTTGCGATATTGCTGCCGGCGCGGCTTGCGCACCAGCTGGTTGATCGTCGGCATTCCCTACTCCCAGGCAGTCGCGGACCGTCACAAGAAAGAATTACCCTAGTCGCACGGTGGAGGTTGGTCAAGGGGATTACCCCTTGAGCATGCCCACTGTGTGCGCGTAAGGGAACAAGCCTCCGGCCTTGAGGATCGGCGCCACCTCGCCGAGCGGCTTGAGGCGATATTCCTCGCCGGTCGTCACGTTGACCAGCGTGGCCCGGCTCACGTCGAGGCGGAGGTCGTCGCCGGTGCAGATCCGCTCGCACAGGCGTTCGGGGGTCTCGAAGGGGATCAGGTAGCCGCCGTTGACGGCGTTGCGGAAGAAGATGCGGGCATAGAACTCGGCCACCACCGCTTCGATGCCGGCAGCATTCAGTGCGATGGGAGCGTGCTCGCGGGAGGAGCCGCAGCCAAAGTTCTTGCCGGCGACGATGATCTTGAAGTCCGACACGAACTCGTCGGTCGTGTGGAACGGTACGTGCCCCTTGGGCAACCCCGCCTGTGCCGGCGGCACGCTGCTGAGCGCGTACTTGCCGAACTGCTTGTATTCCTCGGGGATCGAGGGATTGTAGGTCAGGTACTGCGCCGGAATGATCTGGTCGGTATCGACGTTGTCGCCGAGGACGTAGGCGCGGCCGGTGATAAGGGATTGCATGGATGGTTCCGCACCGGGGTGATTGATCCGTTACGAGTCTCGCAGGATGGCGCTCAGGTGTTGTCGAAGGTTTGTCTCGACCGTCTTTTTGCCGCCGATGCTGTCGTCGTAAAAGATGGCCCTGTAGCTCCGTATATCGAACGGCATCTTGTCTCCTTCCTGCCTGCGGACCAACAGGACGGCGGG
Source organism: uncultured Planctomycetota bacterium (assembly GCA_963827935.1). Taxonomy (GTDB): domain Bacteria; phylum Planctomycetota; class Planctomycetia; order Gemmatales; family Gemmataceae; genus DATFNV01. The sequence goes on from CAWHCN010000018.1 coordinate 180,845, forward strand.
TTTTCGGAGCGCATGGGCATACCCCAGTTCGTAGAACACATTGGGGTTCTGCGTGCTGATCTCTGCAACCACCGCCTGGGCCCTTTCGATCTGCTGTTGAATGTCGTCCAGGATGATGCCGGGGCCGGTGATTTCATCGATGCGGACAACGTCGAAGCCCGCGTTACTGGAGACGGGCAGGATGACGTTGCGGTACAGCGTGTCGAACGGCTCTGAGAACGGCATGATGACGAACATCTTCGGGGTGATGCCTTCGATGGTCGTGTCCGAAAAATCGACCTCGGCATCGTCCCAGGCGTAAAGCCCGAACCCTGTTCCTTCGATCGGCTGCGGAAGGACAAAGCGAAGCACGTCCACGTCGTCTACAGCCATTTCGATGGTCTGGCCGAAGACGCGAACTTCAAGATGGTGGTTCTGCTCGTGCGAGAGATTGGAGAGCGATCCGGCTGACACACGCGGCACCAAGCCCATACCCGGCAGATTGTCCGCGATCATATAAGCGCGATCAGAGCCGCCGATCATGGCTACCGCGTAGGGCGCATTCGGCGACTGATACCCGACCACCACACCCGCACACGTCTTCGTGCTGCGCTTCAGTTTCACAGTCGTTCGGATCGTACCGTCCCGAAACCGCTGAGCGGCCCGCGCAATCCCCAGAGGGAACGCAGCGCCTTTCGTCCGGGCCGAGGTATTTGGCCCCGCCTTTCGAGAACTTCCACCGCCCGGCAATGGCGGCCCACTTCTCGACCTTCTCAGGCCCAACTGTGGATGAATCCGCTACGCCCGATGTTCCATTCTTCTTGGTCATCGTTGTCCCCTGCGTTCCATGTCACTGCATCTCATCCCGCGGGTCCGTAATCACCCCCGTCACCGCACTCGCCGCCACGGTCAGCGGGCTGGCCAGGAACACCTGCGCCTCCTTGTGCCCCATCCGGCCGGGAAAGTTGCGGTTGGTCGTGCTGATGCAGCTGAACGGCCCGTTCAGCCGGCCGAAGGTGTCGCTCGGCCCGCCCAGGCACGCCGCACACGAAGCATCGCCGATCTTCGCCCCCGCCGACAGGAACACCTCTTCCAGCGTCTGCCCGTTAAGTCTCTCCGTCTGAATCCCTCGCCGGACTTCCGTCGTCGCCGGCACGATGAAGGTGTCGATCTTGACCGTCTTGCCCTTGAGGATGCGGGCCGCGGCGCGGAAGTCGGTCATCTTGCCGCCGGTGCAGGAGCCGATGTACGCCCGGTCCAGCTTTGTGCCGCGAATTTCGCTGACAGAAGCGCGGTTGTCGGGGCTGTGCGGCTTGGCGACGACCGGCTCCAGCTTGGTCACGTCGTAGACCTTCTCGAAGCAGAACTTCGACCCCTTGTCGCTGGCCAGGGGTGTGTACGCCTTATGGCTCTTGTCGCGATCGTTGACATAGTCGAGGGTCACCTGGTCCGGGGCGATGACGCCGTTCTTGCCGCCGGCCTCGATGACCATGTTGCACAGCGTCATCCGCTCTTCGATGTTCAGGGCGTAGACGCCGTCGCCGTCGAACTCCATCGCCCGATAGGTGGCGCCGTCGCAGCCGATGTCGCCGATGACCGCCAGGATCAGGTCCTTGGCCATCAGGTAAGGCGGCAGCTGGCCGTGGAAGACAAAACGCATCGTCTCCGGCACCTTGACCCAGAGTTTGCCCGTGCCCATGACGAAGCCGGCGTCGGTGTTGCCGATGCCGGTGGCGAACTCGCCGAACGCCCCCGCCGTGCAGGTATGGCTATCGGTGCCGAACAGCACCTCGCCGGGCCGGGTGTGTCCTTCCTCGGGCAGGGCGATGTGGCAGACGCCCTTGTAGCGCGGCGTGCCGACATCGTAGTAGTACGGCAGCTCCTGCTCGGCCGCGAAGGCCCGCAGCACATCGACGTTGCGATTGGCCATCTTGTCGGCGGTGAAGATGTAGTGGTCGGGGATGATGACGACCTTGTCGCGATCCCAGACCTTGGCCTGCTGGCCGAAGTGCTGCTTGAAGATGCCGATGGTGCCCGGCCCGCAGACGTCGTGGGTCATCAGAACGTCGACGTCGATCCAGATATTGTCGCCGGGGACGACATGTCGCGGCCGGCGTGGCGGGCGAGGATCTTCTCGGTCAGCGTCATCGCACTCATGGAGAGCGGCTCCGCGGGGTCAACGAACCAGGGCAAGCGTGCTATTATAGCAGGCGCCGCCGCTTGCGGCTTCGCAATGGGGATCATGCATGACCGCGCCGCGTACCTGCCGTCTGGTCACGCTCGGCTGCAAGGTCAACCAGTACGAGACGCAGTACGTCCAGGAACTGCTGGAAGCCAACGGCTACCGCGAGGCGGCCGACGAGCGAGCCGGCCGACCTGTGCGTGGTCAACACCTGCACCGTCACGCACGAGGGCGACGCCAAGGGCCGGCAGGCGATCCGCCGCCTGGCTCACGAGCAATCCCAGGGCCGCCATCGTCGTCATGGGCTGCTACGCCACGCGCGACCCCGAAACCGTGGGCCGTCTGCCGGGCGTCGTCAAGGTCATCACCGACAAGGATCGCCTCGCCGAGGAGCTGCGCGACTTCGGCGTCACGACCGTGCCCACCGGCATCTCCCGTTTCGACGGCCATCAGCGCGCCTTCGTCAAGGTGCAGGACGGCTGCCTGCTCAACTGCACCTACTGCATCATTCCCCAGGTCCGCCCGACCTTGCGCAGCCGGCTGCCCAGGGAGATCGTGGCCGAGGTGCGCGGCTTGGTGGAGTCCGGCTATCAGGAAATCGTGCTGACCGGCATTCACCTGGGCCATTATGGCCTGGACCTGAGCCGCGGGCGAGCCCGGGAGCGAGTGGTGCCGGCTGTGGCACCTGCTGGAGCGACTGGGCGAGCTGCCGGGCGACTTCCGCATCCGCCTGAGCAGTCTGGAGGCGGCCGAGGTGCGCGACGACCTGGTCCGCGTCCTGGCCGGCCAGCCGCGTATCTGTCCGCACCTGCACCTGTGCTTGCAAAGCGGCTCCGATCGCATCCTGGCGGCCATGAAGCGGCGTTATCGCAGCGCCGGCTTTCTGGAACGCTGCCGGCGACTGCGGGACGCCCTGGACGAGCCGGCCTTCACCACCGACGTCATCATCGGCTTTCCCGGAGAGACCGACGCCGATTTCGAGGCGACTTGCCGCATCGTCCGCGAGGTAGGCTTCTGCAAGGTTCACGTCTTTTCGTTCAGTCCTCGCCAAGGGACGCCCGCCGCATCGCTTCCCGGCACTGTCTCGCCCACCATCATCGCCCAGCGTCGGCAGCGGCTGCGTGCGCTGGAGGCGGAAACCAGGGCGGCGTACCACCGGCGGCTGCTCGGCCGGCCACTCGAGGTGCTTGTGGAAGGCGCCGACCCGGAACGCCCCGGCTGGGCCCGCGGCACCGCCTGCCGCGCCGTTCCGGTCACGCTCCCCGGCTTCGCGCCGGCGCTGCTGGCCCGGCGCATCCCCGTGACAGCCGTTGAGGATGGCGGCGATGTGGTGATCGGTCAGCCAATGGCGGATGCCGACGATCGGCCTCAAGAATCCTCCCGCCTTGCGCTTCCTTTGGTTACCTGATGGAAGGATCAGAGATGAAGTTCGATTTGCACCTGCACACCAACCGGCATTCCCCCGACAGCATCATGGCCCCCCAGCAGATGCTCCAGCGGGCTCGCCAGATCGGCCTGGACGGTGTCGTCATCACCGAGCACGACTGGCTCTGGACCGAGGAGGAGCTGGACGAGTTGCGTGCCGCCGCCCCGGAGCTGGTCGTGCTGGCCGGCATCGAGGTCAGCGCCCGGCAGGGGCACTTTCTGGTCTACGGCGTCAACAATCCGTTCGCCTTGCCGCACGGCATCGGCGTTGCCGACCTGTGCCGCGAGGTGCATCGGCAGGGCGGCGCCGTGGTGGCGGCCCACCCCTATCGCTGGAACCAGCCTTTCGACGACATCCTGGCCACGGAGCGCCCCGATCTGGACGGCCTGGAGCTGATGAGCAACAACATGGACGCCGACACGCGCCGCCTGGCCGCCGCCGTGAACGGCCGGCTGAACCTGGCGGGGCTCGGCAACAGCGATGCGCACCGCGTTGAGACGCTAGGCTGCTGCTATACCGAGTTCCGCGCTGCGATCCGCGATCCGCGCGACCTGGTGGCGGCGATTCGCGGCCGGCAGACGGCGGCCCGGGAGCGCGTCGCGCTGGCCTAGCTGGGCAGCCCGACGCGCCAGCGAGGATTCGCCGATCGTCCGCGCTGGCCGTGGCCGGGGCTGCCGGTAGGATTACTCCATCGCGGGGGCCTTATTCCCGCACATCCCGCCATCGCACCTTGCTGGAGGATCGTCATGCCGCGCGTCGCCGTCTGTGTCCTCGCCGGGCTCTCCCTGGCTCTGGCCCTTGTCCCTACCAACGCCGCCGAGGCGGACAAGGACAAAACCGTCACCCCCTTCAACGGCACCGACCTCAAGGGGTGGAAGCCACGCAACGAGAAGAACAACAAGTGGGTTGTTGGCATCGCCTCGCTCGACGAGAAGGAACCGCGCCAGCTCGAACGTGAAGGTCAACCTGGAACTGAAGCATCAGCAGCTGGTCAACGACCTCAAAAAGGGCGAGCACGGTACCGACCTGTACACCGAGCAGAAGTTCGGCGACTGCCGTGTCGAGCTGGAGCTGATGATCCCCAAGGGGTCCAACTCCGGCATCTACCTGATGGGCGAATACGAAGTGCAGGTGCTGGACAGCTATGGGAAGGATAAGGTCGGCCCCGGGGACATGGGCGGCATTTACAACACGGCCGCCCCGAAGAAGAACGCCTGCAGGAAGGCCGGCGAGTGGCAGAAGTTCGTCATCGACTTCCAGGCCCCGCGCTTCGAGGACGGCAAGAAGACCGCCAACGCCAAGTTCCTGAAGGTGGTCCTCAACGACGAGGTGATCCACGAAGATGTGGAGGCGCCCAAGCCGACCGGCAGCGAGCTGAGCAGCAAGGAAGTGGCGACCGGCCCGCTCATGATCCAGGGCGACCACGGGCCGGTGGCGGTGCGCCACATCAAGATCACGCCGCGGTAATCATTCCGTGATGGTTTCGCCGCCGCCCAGCGGGCGGCGGCTAAACAGACGCTTACGGTGCCGGGATCGAGCCGCGCCACTCGGTCAACAGCAGGGCGGCTCGATCGCGGATGCGAACGTCGTCGCGGTCGCCGGCCAGGGTGACGAGCTTCTGCCGGCCGGCGTCGCCCATCTTCTTGAAGTCAGCGATGGCCAGCGTGTTCAGGCACAGCCGCCGCGTCTCGGGTGTCGCGCTGTCGAGTCCCTGGATCAGGTGCTCGCGGCCCTCGTGGCCCAACACACGCAGGGCGCGGCAGGCTTCGATGACATCGTCGCGGTTGTTGCCCTGGAGCACCGCGGCCCACTCGGCGGCCGTCTTGCCGCCATAGACGGTCGGTCCCTTGTGGGCCGGCGGGGCCACCCCGACATGGTGCCGCGCGGGCCGTTTCCGGAGCGGCCTCGGTCGAACGGCTGCTGGTCAGGGAGAGGCGAGGGCCCCGCAATTCGTCGCAGGAGCAGACTGCCAGTAACAGCAGGGGCAGAACGCCGCGGAAGGTGCGAGACATGGTGCCACCTCCTTATCTCATGCGCGAGTCTAAACTGCGGCGACCCCCTCCGCCAACAGCCAACGCCAACGAAGTGCGACAAGCCGATACCGGGGGTTACGAAGGAAGGACTTGCGCCGGTCGTGCCGGGGCGGACCAACCTATAATGAGAGTCTGTTCCGGAAGCCCCTCTCCCCCGTACTCGGGGGAGAGGGGTTGGGGGTGAGGGGGCTGACTCTCCGCGGACCAGAACCCCTCACCCCCAACCCCTCTCCCCCGAGTACGGGGGAGAGGGGAGCTTGCTGTTCAGGAGCGCGCTGATGTCCACCGCCGCCGTGCCGACCCCGTCCCACCGCTTCTGGTTTCCGCTGCTGGTGCTGATCGGCACGCCGCTGGCCGGCGCGATGGTCTGGTACTGGCCGTCGGACTGGGATCACGGGCATCGCTTTCTGACGCTGCTCTCCCTGGCGGGGGCCGGGCTGATCCTGCTCTCGCTTTGGCTGCTGGTGTTTTCGCGCCTGCCGGCCTGGGTGCGTCTTCCCCCGGTGGCCCTGGTCGCAACGGCTCTGGCCGTTTTCCTGCTGTCGATACGCGAGGTCCGCGTGACCGGCGACATCGTGCCGTCGTTCACCTTCTTCTGGGAGAAGACGCACGATGATCTGCTGGAGGAACAGCGCTGGCAGCTGGCCTCGACGCCGCCCGCCGAACCGGATGAATCAGCACCGTCAAGACACAGCCTCTCGTTCTCCGGGTTCTTCGGCAACTTTCGCAACGGCCAGGTCATGGATTGGTCCCTCGCGACGGACTGGAAGGCCGAACCGCCGCGCCAGCTCTGGCGCCAGCCGGTCGGCGGGGGCTACGCGGGATTCGTGGTGCAGGGCGGGCGAGCGGTGACCATCGAGCAGCGCCGCGAGAATGAGGCGGTAGTTTGCTACGACGTGGATAACGGACATGAATTGTGGGTCCAATCCTATCCGGCGCACTTCCAGGAACGGATGGGTGGGCCCGGTCCGCGGGCTACTCCCGCTCTTTATTCCCACACAGACGAAGACGGGATGAGCCATGCTCACGTCGTCACGCTAGGAGCGAATGGGAACCTGATGTCTTTCGACCTGGAGACGGGCCAACCGGAGTGGGCCCAGGCGGTGAGTATTCTCAAGGGCAACGCCAACCTGCCGTGGGGAATGGCGGCCTCACCCCTGATCCTGGGCGGCGGAAAGCGCGCGGAGGTGGTCGTTGCTCCCGGCGTTCAGGCGGATTCGGCGAAAGGGCGAGCGGTTATCGTCTACGACGAAAGCACTGGCCAGGAGCTCCGCGCCTTCGGCAACCACCGCGGCGCTTATAGCTCGCCGGTGGTTGCAAACTTGTGTGGCGTCCAGCAATTACTCGTGTTCGACGGCGACGGTCTGACCGGCTACGATCCGATCGCGGGACAGGAACTCTGGCACCATCACTGGGTGTCGCTGCCACCGCAGTTCATCAATGTCGCCCAGCCGCTGGTCCTCGATAACGACCGCGTCTTCATCTCCTCGGGCTACAACGAGGGGTGTGCCATGCTGCAAATCAAGAAGGACAACAAGCCGGAGGTGCTCTGGCAAAACAAGCTGATGCGCTGCAAGTTCACCAGCCCGGTCTACTACAATGGCCACCTGTACGGACTTGACGAAGGGATTCTCGTCTGCCTCGATGCCAAGACTGGGGAACGCAAGTGGAAGGATGGGCGCTATGGGCACGGCCAAGTTCTCCTGGCCAACGACCTTATTCTCGTCCTTTCAGAGCAGGGGGACCTGGTTCTGGTCGATGCGACCCCGAATGGGCACCATCAGCTCGGGAAGTTCTCTGCGCTTGACGGCAAGACGTGGAATCCGCCAGCCCTGTCACATGGCTTTGTCTTTGTGCGAAACCATAACGAGATGGCGTGTTACCAACTGCCAGGAGGCATGGAAGTGCTGGGGACGAACTGGTGATCACCGGTGAGGCTTCAGAGACGGCATGCGCATCCTCCTCACCAACGATGACGGCATCGACGCCCCCGGCCTGCAAGCCCTCCTCGCCGCCGCTCGTCCCCTGGGCGAACCGGTGATCGTGGCTCCCAGCAGCGCCCAGTCCGGTTGCGGTCATCGCGTCACCACGGACGGTCCCATTCGGGTGGAGCAGCGGCCGGCGGGCCATGCGGTGGACGGGACGCCGGCGGATTGCGTTCGCCTTGCCCTGCATGAAATCGTTGCGGATGCCGCCTGGGTCTTTGCCGGCATCAACGCCGGCGGCAACCTGGGGGCCGACGTGTATCACTCCGGCACCGTGGCTGCCGTCCGCGAGGCGGTGCTGCACGGCATTCCCGGCATCGCCGTCTCGCACTACCGGAAGGGCCGCCAGGAGTTCGACTGGGCGCGGGCCTCGCGCCTGGTGGAAGCGGTGTTGCGCGACCTGGTCGGCCGCCCCTGGCAGCCCGGCGTCCTGTGGAACGTGAACCTGCCGCACCTGGAGCCCGGGGAGCCGGACCCCGAGGTCGTCGTCTGCTCACTGGACCCGGCCCCCTTGCCGCTGGCGTTCCGTCGCGAAGGGGAGGCCTGGCACTACGCCGGCAACTATCACCTGCGCCGCCGTGCCGCCGGCTCGGATGTGGATGTGTGCTTCCGTGGGAAGATTGCCGTGACGCGGATCGCGTTGTTTTGATCTCAATCGCCAGCAAGCGTAGGGTGCGTCAAGCGTTCTCGCGCCGACGCACCGGGGGCAGGAACGGTGCGTCGGCGCGAGAACGCTTGACGCACCCTACAAGTGCTCCTCGCGGCTCTTCGAGCCGCGGCACAACTTGTGAGCTACAGTTGGGCCGTGGCGTAGAATTCGGCCACGCCAATCTCCCCCCACAATGGCGAGGGTCCCGCATGCCCCACTCCGCAGTCGGGGTCCAGGAACCGCCCGGGGCTACCTGCTTCATCGCCCGGCAACCGATCTTTGACTCGCCGCGAGCACTCTACGGCTACGAGTTGCTGTTCCGCTCCGCCGGCGCGGATCGCTTCAACGGCACGGATGGCGAAGCGGCGTCGCTGCACGTGATCGGCAATGCGCTGTCCGCCTTCGGTCTGGAAGCGCTGACCGGCGGCAAACGGGCCTTCATCAACTTCCCGCGCAGCCTGCTGGTCGATGGCCACGCCCACCTGCTTCCGCCGGACCGCGTTGTCGTGGAGATTCTGGAGACGGTGGAGCCCGACCAGGAAGTGATCCAGGCCTGCCGCGACCTCCGGGCGGCGGGCTATGTCGTGGCGCTGGACGACTTTGTCGGCGACCCGAAGTTCGAGGCGCTGGTCGAGGTGGCGGACATCATCAAGGTCGATTTTCGGGGGGCTGACCCGGATCAGCGCCGCCGCTTTGCCGAGACCCTTGTCCCGCGCGGCATCCAGCTCCTGGCGGAGAAGGTCGAAACCTGGGACGAATACCGCGAGGCGGCCGACGCCGGCTATGCCCTCTTCCAGGGCTACTTCTTCTGCCGCCCGCAGACGCTGTCGAGCAAGGCCCTCCGTCCGTCGGCGCTGGCTTACGTTCGGCTGCTGGAAGAGTTGAATCGGCCGGAGGTGGACCTCCACCGGGTCGAGCAGTTGCTGGAACGCGACGCGACTTTGGCCTTGAACCTCCTTTCCTATCTGAATTCGGCCCTGTTCGCCTCGTCGAGCCGGGTGACATCGCTGCGGCACGCGGCCCTGTTGCTGGGGCCGCGGAACCTGAAGCGGTGGGCGAACATGATGGCGGTGCTGGGCCTGTGCGAGGGCAAGCCGCCGGAGTTGTTCGTGACTTGCGTGGTCCGCGCCCGTTTCGCCGAGGTGCTTGGCTGCCGGGCGGAGTTGAAGAACGAGCCGTTCGAGATGTTCCTGATCGGGTTGCTGGTGGCCGCCGACGCGCTGTTGGAACGGCCGCTGGACGAGGCACTGCGGCTCTTCTCGGTGTCGGCGGATATCCGCGACGCCCTGCTTGAGGGCCGAGGCCGCCTCGGACCGCTTTGTGCGCTGATCCGGGCATACGAAGCCGGGGCCTGGGACGAGGTCGTGGCCGGCGCTGCCGTGCTGGGCGTGGCACACCAGACGGTCCTGGCCTCCTATCAGCAGGCTCTCGGCTGGATGAACGACGCCCACGCAATGCAAGATGTTGCCGACGAGTGACCGGCCAGGCCAGCGGGCAGCCCGACGCCTGGCAGCCCGACGCGCCAGCGACGGGGTCCCTCGCTGGCGCGTCGGGCTGCCACGATCATCCGGGGCCGTTGTCGAATCCTCATGGCACGTCTATCGTCTCTACAGAGCGGGCCGGGGCGTACTGCCTTGCCGTTTCTCGGGACGAGTGACGGACATGTTCACGGTCTTCAATCTCCTGGACCGAGCCATCGACACGCTGGGGCACATCTTCGACGGTCCGCATGCACCGGAGACGCCACGCTCGCGCCCGCAACTGGGGCTGTTCCTCATCGCCATCGTGCTGGTGCCGTGTCTGATGTTCCTGGGGTGGGAGGTTTCGCCCTGGGCCCTGGGCGTGCTGGGACTGATTAGCTTGGTGGTCTGCGCCGGCCTGCTGGCGGTTTGGCTGCCGTGAGGCGGACGAGAAAAGGGGTCGGGAGTCGTTTTGTGCTCCGTCCCGATCCGGAAACGACTCTCGACCCCTTTTCTACTCCGTAAACTATCTCCTTGGTCCCCGATGCGCTACCTGGCGGTGTCGTAGACGTAGGTCGTCGCCGGGTAGAAGGATTCCCTCGTCGTGAATAGCTTGCCATTCTAGGAGTAGGTTCTCGTCGTCCGGTGGATGGGCACGTCCTGGCCCGGTGACGACTGGCTGGCTACCTGCGCGAGACGGCAGTAGGGGCAACCCTGGGTGTCGCGGCTGTAGTGGCCGGTCTGGCCAGCCAAGTCCCAGGCCCACAAGACACCATCGTAGTAATGGCAGCAGCGGGGCGCGGGCGATGACGAGGCAGCGGCCGCGGACGCGCCGCAGCCGAACACAGCGGCCAGAAAAGCACGGAACAGGCCGCGGCGATCAGGCTTCTGATTCATGATGCACTCCTCTTGGCTTTTCCTCAGACAGGCGCCGGGTCGGCGAGTCGTTGTTGGCGGGGGCTAATCCCGCAAGGGCTTGGACGGCGTAGGGGAACCAGCAAAAAGTACGCTGTCCCCTTATCTCTGTTCTGGTAACACGGAGGACGAACCACGATGAGGGACCTCAAGACGCACTTGCTCATTCGACCCTGCCCTGTCACGGTCTGCGGCGCAAGCCAGATGCTCGGCGCTCATGCTGCAGGGGGTAACTCACGCTGACACCTATTCTGGCCTGGCGCTCTTTCGGGGCACAAACGTATGATACGGCAGTGTGGGGTCACTCCCCTTATGTACCAGTATGGCGACACGGTGACCGCCAGCGACGAGAGAGGATGGCTCGTTGACCCACTTACGGTATCCCTTGATTCCTCAAAAAGCTGTTGGCCCAGCGGCCCGTGGAAGTTCCGTCTGAATCGGCAGGCCCAATTCATACATGGCAGTCTTTTCTGCTCTTTTCTCCTTCTGTGACCTTGTTCCCCCGGATGAACCCTAAAATGGATCGGGTGGGACTTCCCCAGGCTCTGGCCAGCGCCGATTCGTCTCGATGAAATCAGCCATCAGTTCGAGAAAGGCTAGCTTCTCATTGAGAGAAGAGCTATTGGAACTACCTGGCGACATAGGCCGTCCTGCCGCACCCATCTTGCTAAGTTCCTCGTGTGTTGGCATACGACTGTTCCTCTTCACAAAGTTAATAAGGGTCTTCGCGTTTTTTGGTGGGTACTTTTCACAGTTTTGGGAGCATGCAGGTCAGGATTTTCAGCCGGAGGTACTCCTCATCCCGGAAGCCGTACGCCCGCCTCTGGATGGCACGGATCTTGTTGTTGATGCCTTCCACGAAACCCAACGGCACCTTGTTCTCCTCGCGGCAATAGGCCTCGATCCCGTCCCAGTGCGACTGCCACCATGCGGGCGAAGTGCTCGAAGGGCTCCAGACGTTGCCAGCGCAACGCGGCACGCCACTGGTCGAAGAAACGCCGGGCCCAGCCGGGGCTCCAGTAGTCCCAGAGCTGATCGAAGGACTCCTTGAGGAGGTACGCCTTGTTCAGCCGGCGGTTGGCCTTGAACAACAGCGTCAGGGCTTCCCGCCCCGTGGCGTTGAGGTTTTCCCAGTGAGACAAAAGCGTGTACCTCTGCCCTTTGATGAAGCGCCGGTCCTTGCCCGACACGCGGGCGTATTCCCGCCTGCGCACCTGGTCCATCGCCTCGGCCAGGTGCATCAGGATGTGGAACTTGTCGTACACGATCGTGGCCTGGGGAGCGTTCCCCTCCTTGAGGGTGGAGTTACGGAACGCCTGCCACATGTCCATGACCGCCACGCGGATTTTGCCGCATTTTTCTGGGCCCAGCCAGGCAAAGAACTCGTCCAGGCTGGCCTCGGAACGGTCCACGCCGCCAAACCAGATGGGCCGACCACGCTCCAGGTCGCTGACGACGATGCGGTACTGGTGCCCCCTGGCGACGGCGATTTCATCGATGCCGATGACCCGAGGCGCCGGGGTGCCGACCCGGCGAAGCTGTTCGCGCATGTACTGCTTGTCCAACTCCTTGACGGCGTGCCAATCGAGGAAGAGTTCCTCGGCCACCTCCTTGATGGGCGTCTGGCGACAGCGGCGGCCCACGAAGAAGGCGAACCGCTTGGTGTAGAGCGGGTTGTCGGCCAGCCAGTCGAGGCCCTCGTTCTTCACGCCGCCACACCGTGAGCACTGGACGCGGCGGAGGCGGAAGGTGAGGTAGACGCGCTTGTCGCCGCAGGAGAGATCGCGGACGCGTCGTGGTCCGTTTGTCGTAGTGGCTGTAATACTCCTGGCCGCAGACGCCGCAGACGCGTTTTTTTCGGCAGCGCCGCAGGGTGATAACGACGGCGTGGGGGTCCCCGAAGAGGCCCCGGACCTGGGCCAGAGGGACGAAGCCAGGAAACCGGTAGAGGTCATGGAGCAGCTTGAAGATGGCCATCGTGTCAGCATGGCAGCTTTTTGCTCCGCGGGGAAGGCGGTTTTCCTCGGGGAAAGCAGGGGATTTGTCCGCTTCCTGGGCCGAAAGTTACCCACTAAAAAACGCGAAGAGCCCCGAAGGAATCGGGCATTCCTGGACGATAAACCAACTGATGGATAGGCCACCAAGTCGAGTGCGGAGAAGGAAATCAAAACAGGGTCTTCGCGTTTTTTGGTGGGTACTTTTCACAGTTTTGGGAGCATGCAGGTCAGGATTTTCAGCCGGAGGTACTCCTCATCCCGGAAGCCGTACGCCCGCCTCTGGATGGCACGGATCTTGTTGTTGATGCCTTCCACGAAACCCAACGGCACCTTGTTCTCCGCGCGGCAATAGGCCTCGATCCCGTCCCAGTGCGCTGCCACCATGCGGGCGAAGCGCTCGAAGGGCTCCAGACGTTGCCAGCGCAACGCGGCACGCCACTGGTCGAAGAAACGCCGGGCCCAGCCGGGGCTCCAGTAGTCCCAGAGCTGATCGAAGGACTCCTTGAGGAGGTACGCCTTGTTCAGCCGGCGGTTGGCCTTGAACAAGAGCGTCAGGGCTTCCCGCCCCGTGGCGTTGAGGTTTTCCCAGTGAGACAAAAGCGTGTACCTCTGCCCTTTGATGAAGCGCCGATCCTGGCCCGACACGCGGGCGTATTCCCGCCTGCGCACCTGGTCCATCGCCTCGGCCAGGTGCATCAGGATGTGGAACTTGTCGTACACGATCGTGGCCTGGGGAGCGTTCCCCTCCTTGAGGGTGGAGTTACGGAACGCCTGCCACATGTCCATGACCGCCACGCGGATTTTGCCGCATTTTTCTGGGCCCAGCCAGGCAAAGAACTCGTCCAGGCTGGCCTCGGAACGGTCCACGCCGCCAAACCAGATGGGACGACCACGCTCCAGGTCGCTGACGACGATGCGGTACTGGTGCCCCCTGGCGACGGCGATTTCGTCGATGCCGATGACCCGAGGCGCCGGGGTGCCGACCCGGCGAAGCTGCGCGCGCATGTACTGCTTGTCCAACTCCTTGACGGCGTGCCAATCGAGGAAGAGTTCTTCGGCCACCTCCTTGATGGGCGTCTGGCGACAGCGGCGGCCCACGAAGAAGGCGAACCGCTTGGTGTAGAGCGGGTTGTCGGCCAGCCAGTCGAGGCCCTCGTTCTTCACGCCGCCACACCGTGAGCACTGGACGCGGCGGAGGCGGAAGGTGAGGTAGACCCGCTTGTCGCCGCAGGAGAGATCGCGGACGCGTCGGGTCCGTTTGTCGTAGTGGCTGTAATACTCCTGGCCGCAGACGCCGCAGCGCGTTTTTTTCGGCAGCGCCGCAGGGTGATAACGACGGCGTGGGGGTCCCCGAAGAGGCCCCGGACCTGGGCCAGAGGGACGAAGCCAGGAAACCGGTAGAGGTCATGGAGCAGCTTGAAGATGGCCATCGTGTCAGCATGGCAGCTTTTTGCTCCGCGGGGAAGGCGGTTTTCCTCGGGGAAAGCAGGGGATTTGTCCCTTCCTGGGCCGAAAGTTACCCACTAAAAAACGCGAAGAGCCCCTTTCATGGAGTTACGCCAACAAGCTCCCTGAAGAGGAAGACACATGTCCACCAGCCTACTGTATCACGCCTTCGGCATCGTCGGCTACCACTATGTCAGCCAGCAATTCCAGGAGGGGCAGGTGACGTTCCGTATCCGCCAACCCCGGGAACGCCTCCGCTGTCCGCAATGCGACTGCGACGATGTCTGGGTTCACGGCCATGAGGAACGCACCTTCCGCATGGTGCCCATCGGCAGCAAACCGACCTTCGTGACCCTCGATGTCGCCCGCGTCTGGTGCCCCGTCTGTGACCGCGTCCGCCAGGTCAAGATCGGCTTTGCCGACCCCAAGAAGCGCTACACCCGGTCCTTCGAGCGCTATGCCCTGGAGCTGTCCCGGCGCATGACTATCAAGGACGTGGCCGATCACCTGCAGGTCGGTTGGGACACCATCAAAGACATCCAGGCCAAGAACCTCCAACGCCGCTTCGGCAAGCCCAAGCTGCACAAGTTGCGGCAAATCGCCATCGACGAAATTGCCATCGGCAAGGGGCATCACTACGTGACCGTGGTGCTCAACCTGCTCAGTGGCGCCGTGGTGTTTGTCGGCGACGGCAAGGGCGTTGACGCCCTGAAACCCTTCTGGAAACGGTTGCGTCGGGCCCGGGCCAAGGTCCAGGCCGTGGCCACCGACATGTCGGCCGCCTACATCCGGGCCGTACGCGACAACCTGCCTGCGGCGGTGCATGTCTTCGATCACTTCCACGTGATCAAGCTGTTCAACGAGAAGCTCAGTGCCTTGCGGCGGCAGCTCTATCACCAGGCCAGCAGTGAGCAGGAACGCAGGCTCCTCAAGGGTACGCGCTGGCTGCTGCTCAAGAATCCGGAGAACCTCGATGAGGACCGCAACGAACAGCAGCGGCTGGAGGATGCCTTACGCTTGAACAAGCCGTTGGCCATCGCCTACTACCTCAAGGAAGATCTGCGGCAGATCTGGTCGCAGCCTGACAAGCGGACGGCGCGGCGGGTGCTGCGTGACTGGCTGGCGCGGGCTCGTGCTTCGGGCGTTCGCATCCTAATCCAGTTTGCCAACACCCTCGAGAAACACCAGGAGGGAGTCTTGAACTACTACGATTATCCGATCTCGACCGGCCCCTTGGAGGGCACCAACAACAAGATCCAGCTGATGAAGCGCCAAGCCTATGGCTTCCGCGATCAGGCATTCTTCAAACTGAAGATCCTCGCCATCCACCAAACAAAGCACGCGTTAGTCGGATGAACCTCATTTTCATGGATAATTACGGGCGCACGACACGGTTTGCAGCTGGCGTACCGAAGTCCTACACTAGCTCGTAAGGATTCAGTCGTCTTGTTGACGTAACTCTTTGCAGGAGCCAAGGATGGCAGGAACTGAAAAATCCACTGCCAAGGTTGACGAAGTGCGACCCTACGTGGAGGGCGTTGCCAAAAACCTCGTCGACAAGCTGTACGGCCCCGCCGGACTGCCGTGGGGCACTACCCTGACCGAACTGGAAGACGTTTGCCTGGGCATTCGCGCCGTTCTCGCGGAAAAGATGCTGGACGTGGCCCTCGAACGCCAGGCGGCGGACCACCCGCAGCGGCCCAAGGATTTCGACTGCTGTCCGGAATGTCAGCGCCTCCTCGTCTGCGACGACACGGAACCCCGCTTGGTGCAGACGCGAGCGGGAGAGGCCGAATGGCTTGAGCCCCAGGCTTACTGCCGCACCTGTCGGCAGGCTTTTTTTCCCTCAGTCCAAGAGCCTGGGCATTGATCGCGGTCACTTCAGCCCTGCTCTGCAAAACAAGATCGTTTACGCAGGCGTTAACAACTCATCCTTTGCCAACGCCAACGAAAACCTGCTGGTGGTGGGGGACGTGGCGGTTGCCGCGAAGCAAATCGAGCGTGTCACCAAAGGCATCGGCCTGGAACGCTGCGTGGAACGTGACGAGGCCGTCGCCAGCTACCAGGCCCTGCCGTTGGTGCAACGCAAAGGCGTCCCCGACGGGGTGACGCCGCCGCCAGTGGGCGTGGTCGGCACGGACGGGGGCCGGATCCAAATCTTCGACCGTGCGGCCGCCGCGGCGAAGGTGCGGCTGGCCAAAGCGTCGCCCGTGGCCGTGACAGCCGTGGCCAGCGAACCCGTGAGCGCGCCGCCCGTGGCCATCCCGGTGCTGGCCGTCGAGCCCGCTGCCGCGACGCCTGTGGCCGCCAACGCGAGTCCAGCGCCGTCGGCAGCCACGGCGGAGCGTGGGGGCCGCCACTGGCGTGAAGACAAGATCGGCCTGCTGCTGGGCATGACGAGCACCGTCTCGGCGAGCGATCCTTGTCCGCAAATTCCCGAGGGTTTCCTCGATCCCACGCGCATGGGCCAACTGGTGCGCGACTTGCGTAAGGGGGTCCCCGTGGCGGAGGAAGCCGCTGACGAGGTCCGGGACCCGGCTGCCGCAGCGGACGCCTATGAAAGTCGGCCCGCCGTCTGGAAACCGCCGGCCGTGGAGGAGAAACGGCTGGTCGGCTCGCGGCAAAGCTGGGCCGCGTTTGGGCCAATGGTGGCGGCGGCGGCCTGGGCGATGGGCTTGTTCGGGTCGGCCCGCCAGGCCTTCATCGGCGATGGGGCGGAGAACAACTGGACGGTATGGCGTGATTACTTCTCGTCGTTCGTGCCGATCCTGGATTTCATCCATGCCCTGTCGTACGTGTATGCGGCGGCGCACGCTGGCGGCACGAAGACGGCGGGCTGGCTGCGTTACCGCGTGTGGATCGCCTGGGTCTGGGAAGGGCGTGTGGAGCGTGTGCTCGAGGCCTTGCGGGCACGTCAGGCGGAGTTGGGCGAGCCGCAAGAGGAAGACAAGGAGACGCAGCCGCGCCAGGTCGTGGCCAAGGCGTTGACCTACTTGGAGAACAACAAGCACCGGATGCGTTACGACGTTTACCGCCGCGAGGGCTTGCCGATAACTTCCAGCTACGTGGAAAGCGCGGTCAAGCAGTTCAACCAGCGGGCGAAGGGAACGGAGAAGTTCTGGGGAGAGGAAGGCGCGGAGGCGATACTCCAGTTACGCGGCGATTACCTGAGCGAGAACGAGCCGCTGAAGGCCTTCTGGGAACGCCGGCAAGACTAGACCTCGGGGCAGCGTCCCTACCGGCGGGCAGCGTGATTGCAAACCAGGTCGTGCGCCGATTCCGCAGCTGGCACATGGGCAAGTCCAGCTGTGCGCTGGCCGGGTTTGGTCGCGGTCCGGAAGCCACGGTGCCGCGATGGTGCCACGACCCTGCCACGATGGTGCCACGACCCTGCCACGATGGTGCCGCCACGGTGCCACGATGGTGCCAAGGGTGCCACCAGGGTGCCATCAGGGTGCCATCAGGGTGCCACGGGATGTCCGAGGGTGGTGGTGGCACCGTGGCCTTCAGCGGCTTGGCGCTGCGGCCGGGGCCTCATTCTTTAAGAAAGGACTCAGGCGAAGGTCCGGCCGGCCACGGTCGAGGTCAGGTGGTTTGCTTCGCCCAGCGTCGCCAGGCTGACGCGGTCGCGTCCAGCGCGCTTGGCCGCATAGCAGGCCTCATCGGCAGCTTTCAGCAGGGCGGCAGGACCCGCCGTGTCCACGGTCCGCACCGCCACGCCGATGCTCACCCTCACGCGGACCTCCGCACCGTCTGAGCGGATGCGCTGCGCGGCCAGGGCGGCACGAATCCGTTCCGCGCACGCCCTCCCGATCTGAGCGTCCATGCCCGGGCCGATGATTACGAACTCCTCACCGCCCAACCGGCAGACCACATCGCCCTGGCGTAGCGTGGTGCGAAGCAGCGCGGCAGTATTCTTCAGCACCTGATCCCCCACGTCGTGTCCGTAGGTGTCGTTGATGCGCTTGAAGAAATCCAGGTCCAGCACCATGCACGTCAGGGGCAGGCCGGATGCGCGTCGCGTCGGTCCATTCCTGGTCGAGTCGGTCCAGTGCATAGCGGCGGTTGTAGAGGCCGGTGAGGGCATCGGTCAGCGCGGCCTGCTGCAGCTTGCGATTGGCCACGGCCAGCTCGGCCATGCAGCGCCGCAGTTCCTCCTGGTCTCGCGCCACCTCGCCCTGCAACAGGATGACGCGGGCACAGGCGCGGAGGCGGGCCTCCAGCAGACGAGGGCGAACCGGCTTGACCGCGAAGTCATCCGCCCCCGCCTCGAATGCGGCCACCTGGTGTTCATCGTGGCCGTTGGCCGTGAGCATGATGACGTAGAGGGCCCGGCCCAGCTTCGTTTGCCGCAACGCCTTGACCAGCGCCGTGCCATCCATCCCCGGCATCATCAGGTCGGTAATCACCAGCTGCGGATTGGTTTCGAGGACCAGGCGAAGCGCCTCGCTCCCGTCTCGGGCGCTGTGGACCTGGTGGCCGGCCCTGGTCAGGTACGTCGTCAGCAAGCGCAGTTGCACGATGTCGTCATCCACGACGACGATGCTCAGCGGGCCGGCGTCGGGCCGGTCCGCGGGGAATTCCTCGACGGCTTCGGTTTCGGTGCCGCACGTCCGGGCTCGTTCGGCCAGCTCGGCAAACGGCGGAACCGCCCGCGTGTCAACCTTGAGGATTTGGCCCCAGTCCTGCCATTCGGTCACGATGCAATCGAACAGGTTGGTCAATTCGTGGGGCGGGATGCCGACCTCCTGGCCGACGGTGAACAGGTCTAACACGCCGGTCTCACGTCCTTCGCCGCCCGCGACGCATACCTCCGCCAGCTTCGCGGCCAGGCTCAGCAGACGCACCAGGACCTTCGTCGGCCCGCCTTTGGAGCATTCGGCCTGCTCCGGGGCTTCGAACCACGAGACGGCCTCGACACAGGGCTCGGGCAGCCCCCAGTCCCGCAGGAGCGCGGCGGTCAGGGCGTTGTGGTCCGTGGCGAAATGCTCCTGCTCTAGCCGGCACAGGTCGCCGTTCTGCTGCGCCTCGGGCCGCGCGAGGATTTCGGTGGTGACGTCGGGATAAATGCTGGCGAGTGCCAGGCGGCCGACCTGGGCGAGCAGCCCGCAGGTGAAGGCCTCGGCCGGGACGATCTTCCCGGCGAAGAACGCCGCCGATTGCGCCGCCACCGCCATCGCCAACGAGTGCGACCAGAAGGTACGGTAATCGAAGCCGTGGCAGGCCCCGCTGCCGTTCTGGGAAACCAGCGAGAACCCCAGGGCCACGTTCCGCACCATGCGGACGCCCAGGTGGGTTACGGCTTCGCGGACCGAGCCGATGGCCCGCCCCCGTCCGCAGAACGCGCTGTTGGCAATCTTGAGGATGCGGCCGGAGAGGGCCGGATCGGTCTGCAAAACGTGGGCGATTTCCTGAGCCGTCGTGGTTTCAGACTCGGTCAGGCGCAAGATGGCCAGAGCCACGCCGGTGGGGGATGGAAGCTGGTTGGTGGCCTTGAGTTCGTCGAACCGGGTCGGCTGCGTCACGGGCACGGTATTACCTCTCCGGAGATGGCCACGGTTGCGGCACGCAGCGCCGGCGTCCAACGCGGGGAGCTGCGTCTTTCCCGCCGGGCAGCAGCAGCGGGCTTCTCGTCATGCGCCAAAGTCTAGCTCACGCAAGAGCCCGAGGTGAGGGGGCGGTGTAGGTTTGATGCGGCGGACGATGGGGACGTTCGCCGTTCCCCACCCCGCGAATTCACCGTATGATGGCCGCATGGATCTGGATGCCAAGGTCTGCTACTGCTTCCACGTGACCCAGCGCAAACTGGTCAATTTCATTCGGGTCAACAGGCCGCGGGTGCCGTCGCAGCTGTCGGAGTGCGGCGGGGCCGGCAGCGGCTGCGGCTGGTGCATCCCGTTCCTGAAGCAGCTCCACCAGCAGGCCGTGGCCGGTGGGGCCACCGAGTTGGAACAGCTGAGCCCCGAGGAATATGAGCGCCGCCGGGCGGGCTACATCCGGGCCGGTCATGGCACACCACCCACCGGGGCCACCCCGCTGCCGCCCGAGAGTCCCGCGTGAGCACCGCCGACGTTGCCGCCGACCTCTCCATCCCCGCCGCACCGGCGGCCTGGCGCGCCCTGCTGGGCAACCGCCTCGTTTGTGCCGGCCTGGCCATCATCGCCCTGTTCATTCTGGTCGCGCTCTTCGCCGAGAAGCTCTCCCCTCACGCCCCGGACATGCAGCTTGCCGACGGACTGGACGCCGACGGCATGCCGCTGGCTCCCTCCCGCCAGTTCTTGCTCGGCACCGACAACCTGGGGCGCGATGTGCTCAGTCGTGTCCTGCACGGCACGCGGGTGTCGCTGACTGTTGGCACCGTGGCCATGCTGACGGCTTTCCTCATCGGCGTCCTCGTCGGCCTCTACGCCGGCTACTATGGCGGCTGGGTCGATGCGATCCTAATGCGCCTGACCGATGTGATGCTGGCCCTGCCGGCGCTGCTCCTGGCGATCGCCCTGGCCGGCCTGATGGACGGCAAGCTGCTGCTCGCCCGGCCCGTCCAGATCAGGCTAGAACGTGGGCTGTTCAGCGTTTGCCTGGTGATCGGCGTGGTGAGCTGGTCCGGTATCGCCCGGGTGGTACGCGCCCAGGTGCTGACCCTGAAAGAACGGGCCTTCGTCGAGGCGGCGCGGGCCATCGGCTGCTCGCACCGGCGCATCCTGTGGCGGCACATCCTGCCCAACGTGCTGCCGGCCATCCTGGTGCTGGCGGCCATGACTGTCGCCGGCACGATCCTGTTCGAGGCGGGGCTGGGCTACCTGGGCGTGGGCGTGCCGGCACCGGCACCGTCCTGGGGCAACATGATCGCCGACGGCCAGCCCTATCTGCTGGTGGCCCCGTGGCTGGTGTTTCCGCCGGGCGTGGCGATCGTGGTGCTGGCGCTCGGCTTCAACCTGCTCGGCCAGGGGTTGCAGGACGTGCTCGATCCGTATCAGAAGAAGGGGGTGTGAGGTGGATCGCCGCGCCTTCCTGGCCGCGCTGTCCGCGGCCCCGATGCTGCTGTCCGGCTGCGGGTCCGGCGCCGCTGCGCCGCGCACTGCTCCGCGCCGCCTACCGCACCGACTTCAAGACGATGGACCCGGCGGTCGCCGACGATGCGGAGGCGCTGCCGTTCATCCGGCTCCTCTACCAGGGCCTGCTGGATGCGGATGACGCTATCAAACTGGTGCCGGCGCTGGCGGCCGCGATGCCGGCCGTCTCCGACGACGCGAAGACGTACACCTTCCGCCTTCGGTCCGGCATCCGCTTTGCCAACGGCCGCGAGCTGGAGGCGGCCGATTTCGTCTATGGGATGGAACGCACGCTCGATCCCGCCACCAAATCGCCCTGGCCGTCCTTCCTGAGAAACATCCGCGGAGCCAGGGAGTTCGAGGAGGCCCGCAAGAACAAGGACCCGGATCCGCATGTTGCCGGGCTGACCGCCCTGGACCGCTTGACCCTGCGCATCGAGCTGGAGAAGCCCGACCTGGCGTTCCTCTGGGTGCTGACGCTGCCGTACACCTACGCCGTGCCGCGCGAGGAGGTCGAACGCCGCGGCGACCAGTTCTACCGCCAGCCGTGCGGCACCGGGCCCTTCGTCCTGCCGGTGTGGCAGCGCGGACTGCGGCTGCAATTCGAGCGTAATCCCTACTACGACCAGCCCAACCCGCCTGGTTACGATGCCTTCGAGGTCCTGGTCGGCTACGACGAAATGACGCAGACGATGATGTTCGAGCACGGCGACCTCGACATCCTACCGATCCTTACGCAGCCAAACTATATCCGTTTCATGCGCGATCCGGCCTGGCGGCCCTATGTCCAGTCCCTGCAAATCCAGGAAACCAATTTCCTGGTGATGAACACCGAACTGGACCCGTTCCAGGACGTGCGCGTGCGCCAGGCGGTGTGCCATGCCGTGGATCGGGACCGGATCGTGAAGATCCTGAGCAATCGCGGCGTACCGGCGACCAGCCTGGTTCCCCCGGGTATCCCCGGCTACAACCCGAGCGGGCCCGGCACCACTCGCGACCTACCCCGGGCCCGGCAGCTCCTGGCCGAGGCCGGCCGCGACGCCGGCTTCACCGTCCCGCTCTGGTACATCGCCGACGGCGATCGCTGGGGCCGGATCGCCCAGGTCGTCAAGCAGGACCTCGCGGAGGTCCGTATCGACGTCGATCTGGTTTCGGTCGCCTACTCCATTTGCATCGAAGCCATCGGGCAACAGGGCAAGGTCCCCTTTTCGATCATGGGCTGGACCGAGGACTATCCCGACGCGGGCGACTTCCTGCACGCGCTGTGCGACGGCACACGCATCGTCCCGAGCGGGTGCAACAACATGGCCTTTTACAACAACGGCCACGTGAACGATCTTTTGTCGCGGGCTGCCACCGAAACCGACGCAACGAAGCGCGTGGCCCTGTACCGGCAGGCCGAGGAGCAGGTGCTGGCGGATGCGCCGTACTGTCCGCTGCTGTACAACATCGAATCGCGGCTGGCTCAGCCGCGCGTGAAGGGTTTCCGCCTGCATCCGATGTGGTTTATCTCTTATGAGAAGCTGTCGCTGGAGCCGGCCTGATGGTGCGCGTGGGGAAACGACTGGCGGGGGCGGCGCTGACGCTGCTGGGCACCTCGCTGATGGTGTTCCTCATCGCGCACGCGGTGCCGGGCGATGTGGTGGCCGCCTTCGCCGGCCCGCAGGCCGACCCCGAGACCCGCGAGAATATCCGCCAGCAACTGCACCTGGACGAGCCGCTACCCAAGCAGTACGCCCGCTTTCTGTGGGACGCGGTCCAGGGCGACCTCGGCAAATCGAACGTCACCCAGGAGCCGGTGCTAGACGCGATCTTGAACCGCTTCCCCGCGACCCTGGCCCTGTCGCTCGGCGGACTGACGATCTACCTCCTCGTCAGCATCCCCCTGGGCGTATTGACGGCGAAGTATCGCGACCGGCCCATCGATCGCGTGGTCCTGGTGCTGGCGACCGTGGGCATTTCGGTGCCGACCTTCTGGCTGGCCCGGCTGTTGCAGTTCGAGCTGGCCTACCGCCACGGCTGGTTCCCGGTGGCCGGCCTCTTTTCGTGGACCAGCTTGATTTTGCCGTCGTTGACGCTCGGCATCGTCGGAGCGGGTTACTATGCCCGTCTGGTGCACAGCAACATGCTGGAGGTGATGAACCAGGATTACATCCGGGCGGCGCGGGCTCGCGGATTGTCCGAGCCGGCGGTGCTATTCAAGCACGGCCTGCGCAACGCCTTCTTGCCGGTGCTGACGGTGCTGGGCATCGATGTGGCTGGGCTCCTCGGCGGCGTCGTCTTCACCGAGAGCGTTTTTGCTCTTCCAGGGCTGGGGGCGCTGTCGCTCCAGGCGGTGCTCAACATCGATGTGCCGATGATCATGGGGACGGTCCTGTTCGCGGCGGTGATGGTGGTGGGCGCGAACCTGATTGTCGATCTGGTCTATCGATTCGTTGATCCACGGATCACCGTTTAACCGCGAGCTTCTGCGAGCGCTTCCACCAAAGCGCTTTCAGAAGCTCGCGGCTAAACGAGAGAGAACAAATGTCCCTCCTCGACGTTTGCAACCTGTCCGTCCGCTTCGGCGCCGTGTCCGCGGTGGATGGGATTTCCTTCGCCCTAGCCGCGGGCGAAACCCTGGCCCTGGTCGGCGAGAGCGGCTGCGGGAAGACGCTGACGGCCCTTTCGATCCTGCGCCTGCTGCCCCCCGCCGCCACGCTGCATGCCGACAGCATCCAGCTTCATGGCCGGGAGCTGACCGGGGCCTCTGAGCGCGAATGCGGGCCGTCCGCGGCAAGGAAATCGGGGTGGTTTTTCAGGACCCGCTGACCGCCCTGAACCCGGTCTGGCCCATCGGCGAGCAGGTGGCGGAGGGCTTGCGGCTGCACGAGGGGCTCACGCCGGGCCGCCTGGGAACGCACTGTCGAAGCACTGCGCGAAGTCGGCATCGCCGACCCGAGGCGCCGGGCCGCCGAGTACCCGCACCAGCTCAGTGGCGGCATGCGGCAGCGGGCGATGATCGCAGCTGCCCTGGCCTGTCGCCCGCCGCTGCTCTTGGCCGACGAGCCGACCACGGCGCTCGATGTCACCTTGCAGGCGCAGATCATCGACCTGTTGCTGCGGCTGCGCGAGGAACGGCGGCTTTCGATCCTGCTCATCACCCACGACCTCGGCGTGGTGGCCGAGCTCGCGCACCGTGTCGCAGTGCTTTACGCGGGGCAAATTGTGGAGTCCGCGGATGTGAACACGCTGTTTCGCTCCCCGCTGCATCCCTATACGCGAGCGCTGTTGTCCGCCGTGCCGCGGCTCGACGGCGATGGCGGGCAACGTTTGACGACCATCGAGGGGACCGTGCCCGATCCGACGCGCTATCCGCTCGGCTGCCGTTTCGCCCCGCGCTGTCCCCATGCGATCGAGGCCTGCCGGCAGCGGCAGGAGTTGGCCGAGATCGAGCCGAGTCACTGCATTCGCTGCGGCCGCGCACCACTGCCCGCGGAGCCCGACGCGCCAGCAAGGGTATGAGCCGAGCCCCTTGCTGGCGCTGCGGGCTCCGAGGAAAATGCTATGCCAGTGCTCCTCCAGGTTGAGAATCTCCTTAAGCACTTCGGCCCGGTCCGTGCCGTGGACGGCGTGAGCTTCACGCTGGACGCGGGCGAAACGCTGGCCCTGGTGGGCGAGAGTGGCTGCGGCAAGAGTACGCTGGGCCGCTGCATTCTTCGCCTGATCGACCCGACATCGGGCTGCGTCCGCTTCTGGGGGCGCGACGTGCTCGGTCTGAATTCCGAGGATCTCCGCTTGTTCCGGCAGCAGGCACAGATCGTCTTTCAGGACCCGTTCGCCTCTCTTAATCCGCGCATGACCATCGGCCAGGCCATCGCCGAGCCGCTGCTGGTCCACCGCCTGTGTGCGCGGGCCGAGTATCCGAAGCGGGTGGGGGCCTTGCTGGAACTGGTCGGCCTTAGCCCTGACTGTGCCGGCCGCTATCCGCACGAGTTCAGCGGGGGCCAGCGCCAGCGGGTGGTCATCGCCCGCGCCCTGGCCACCGGCCCGCGCCTGATTGTGGCCGACGAGCCGGTGTCGGCCCTTGATGTGAGTGTCCAGGCCCAGGTGCTGAACCTGCTCCAGGACCTGCAGCAGCGCCTCGGCGTGGCCTACCTGTTCGTGGCCCACAACCTCGCCGTCGTCCGCCACATCGCCCACCGGACGGCGGTGATGTACCTGGGCAAGATCGTGGAAATCGGACCAACGGCATCGGTCTTTGCTCATCCCCGGCACCCGTACACGCAGGCCCTATTGTCGGCGGTGCCGGTGCCGGACCCCGAGCGGGTCCGGCAGCGGATCATCTTGATGGGCGAGGTGCCGAGTCCGCGCGAGGTGCCGGCCGGCTGCCGCTTCCATCCCCGCTGCCCCCTGGCGACGGCGGAGTGTCGGGAGAGCGAGCCGGTGCTGGGGCCGGAGACGCAGGCGGTGGCGTGCTGGCACGCTCTTTGAAACGGATGAAGCGAATGGACCACTTGCCGCCGCCGGATTCCTTGGCGATGCGGAGAGTGAAGTCGGCCTTGACGAGGTTCTTCGCGGACAGGGTTCCTTTGAAGACGGCTTCGCTGTTATCCGGTGCCATCACCTCGGACGTGTAGGCAATTGTCAGCTTGGACCCATCGGCAATTTCCCAGATGTGGTGCGAAAGCCCGTCACCCTGCCAGTGCTGGGAGCACTCTGGACTCAGGAGACCCGACGCTTGCTCTACCTCGTAATCCGTCATGGCGTCCCAGAAATCGCGGGCTATCCCTTTGGCCCACTTGAGTTCCTGGCCCCCTTTCTCCTTGGGCTTGGCCGCGGTGGGCGCTCCGCCAACGAGGAGCAGACAGCAGCAGAGCACGAACGAAAGCCATTTCATGAAAGCCTCCTTGCCTCTTCCAGAGTCCGAATGTCGAAACTCGTACAGTCCCTGTCAGCCGCAGGCCTTTGCTCCGACGGCGGTTTTCCCACTGTTGGCCAACTCTGCCTCGATGGCCCGAAAGACCGGCCCAAGACTGATGAGCGCTCCCTCGTTGGTCTTAAATGCAATGTCGTCATCGCGGCGGCAAGTTCGCTCGACCAGCCGGAACAGCCGTTCCACCAGGGCGAGGTCCTCGGCCTGCTCGGGACGAAACGTGGCCAGCGGTTCGTGCCATTGGCCGAACACAATGACCTCCGGCGGCCAGGCGCCCTCCGCGGGCAACACCAGGTGCACCATCCCGTCGCTATAGAATGAGGCGTAGCGCGGCTCGTCGGGTGTGTCCCACCACTCCAGTCGGCCCTGTTCGGTGGCGGTCAGCAAGATGGTCAGCAGCCGACGCCAGAATTCAATATCGTCACGCATGCGGACCTCGGGCTTAAGTGTGCTGAAGTCGCCCGCGAAGCGCCCCGCCGACCCGAACCAGTTCATCGAGGGTTCGCCTGTGCCGTGAGGCAAGGGTGCCCGTGCCATGGCCGTGGGGCAGCAGGCGCTGCTCGATGTATTGTACCGCAAGGCGCAGCGCTCGTCACCTCGAGAAAGATCCCGCTGTTCGTTCGCGGTCAGGGTCGAGTTGGCAGAAAGCGACAGAACGAGATATCTCGCCTCGCCGCCCCGGAAGACGGCCGGCAGCCAGAGCTGATGACGGACCGCGTCCCGCATGCCTTCCAACTGCCGCAGCAGCGTTCCTACCTCTGCAACCGCAATTTTATAGGCGGCCTGACTCAACGCCTGTTCTGTGGCTTCCCGAATCCTCCGCTGTCCTCGTAGCGTCAAAAAGAACCCGACGAGAGCAACGAGGACGCTCAGCAGGCTCAGCGCGAAGCCAAGGATGCTGGCTGCATCGCCCCAGCGGTGGCAGAATGTCAGGAAGTCGCCGTCCTGGGCGAAGAGCGTGGGGGCCATCAATCGCTTCCTCAGGCCATCGTCCGGCCATGCCCGAGAGAGAGTACGTTCCCACCGCGCGTCGGGTCAAGCGCAACTCCGGTCGCTCATGCTCCCGGCTCGCCTCGGACCGAGCAGCCGGTTATACTCATCCCCAGATTCGCCCACCCCCCCGACGGTCGTCCTGCCTCGCCCTCCCACCCCGAGAGGTCGCCGCCATGCGACACGCTGCTCTCCTCTTCCTTGTCCTCGCCACCATCCGCCTCGGCGTGCTGCCCGCCGGCAGCCAGGAGAAGAAGGAGAAACTCTATCTCGATTCGATTGATGTCAAGGTGCGGCCCATCGCGTCGGACAGGTCGATCCGCTACGACTACGACATCGTTTACGTCCGGGCACTCCGGGCCGGGGACAAGGTGCACAAGCGCTTCTTCACCGACTTTTCGTCGCCGGTCACGCTGGAGCCGGGGGCCGACCTGATGCTCCTGCACCCCGACGGCAGCGAGGAACTGCTGGTCAAGGGGGGCGACGGCTCGGTCACCGATCCGGTGGTGTCGCTGGACGGCCGCTCGGTCTACTACACGCTGATCCACAACCTCAGGAACGCCAGCCAGTGGAATCCGCCGCGGCAGGGGGCTGACATCTACAAACTCAATCTGCAAACGCGGAAAACCATCCGGCTGACCAACCAGAAGTTCATGCCCAACACCGGGGCCGCCCCCTGGACGAAGGACTTCCGCACGCCGGCACCGGGGAAGTCGTACTACGAATACGGTGTGTACAACATGGGGCCCTGTCCGCTGCCGGGGGGCCGGCTGGCCTTCACCAGCAACCGCGACGGCTTCCGCCCCGCCAAGGGCTACCCGGCCATCGCCTTGCAGCTGTTCGTCATGGACGATGCTGATACCGACCTCGGGGCCGACGACGATCCGCCGAACCTGGAGAAGATCGGCCACCTGAATATCTCCGGGGCGCTGCACCCGGTGGCCCTCAAGGATGGCCGCATCATGTACAGCTCGCTCGAATCGCAGGGCATCCGCGGCGACATCCTGTGGGGCTTCTGGACCATCCGCCCCGACGGCACCGGCTGGAACCCGCTGGTCAGCGCCTTCGACCCCGGCGGCGCTCCCAACGGTTTTCATTTTGGGACGCAGCTAGGCGACGGCAGCATCATCGTCGAGGAGTATTACAACCAAAATAACAGCGGATTTGGTGCTTATATCAAGCTGCCGCCGTCGCCGCCCGAGGGATATCCGGCCTTTGGTTCCGCGAACATGCGCGAGGCCGGCGGCGCCAGCTGGCGCTATGGCCGCTTCGATAACGGGCACGGCAAGTGGTATCGCATGCCGTTCATGCCGACCGGGTCAATTTCCCTGACGCCGTTCACCCACGGCCTGGAAGGGCCTGCCGATCGATCGGTGCCCAAGGACAAGGAGTCGCCGGCCGTCGGCAAGTTCACCCACCCCTCGGCGGCGCCGGACAACCACCTGCTGACCTGCTACTCGCCGGGCCCGGTCAACCACCAGTACACCTTCCTGCCGCAACTCGACGGGGGAATCTACCTTATCAAGAGCGGAGAAGTCGTCAACGAGCCGGCCCAGATGCGGCTGATCAAGAACGATCCCAACTACAACGAATGCTGGCCGCGGGCCGTCGTCCCGTACCAGCGCATCTACGGCATCCCGGAGCCGAAAGCGCTGCCGCGGTTGGCCAACGACGGCAAGCTGTCGAAGCATCTGCCGGAAGGGACGCCGTTCGGCTTGGTCGGCACATCCAGCTTCTACAAGCGCGAAAGCTATCCGAGCGGAACCGTGCCGAAGGGAGGCGTGACGGCAGTCTATGCGGGCGGCAACGATCCCTGGAAGGGGCTGGACGCCTTCACCAGCCACGGCAATGGCATGCCGCTCAACTGGCACAACCAGGGGGCCGACGCCGGCCTCTACTCCAACGACCAAATCCACGCGGTGCGCATCCTGGCGATGGAGCCGACCACCGACCGCAAGGGAGCCCAGGGCGGCCGGCATTTCCACAACCATGCCCACGAACGCCTGCGCATCCTGGGCGAAATCCCCCTGCGAAAGTTCGGCGAGCCGGGAGCGTCAGCGACCGGAGGCCAACCCAACGACCCCGACGGCAACCCCGACACCAGCTTCCTGGCGAAGCTCCCTGCCGATACCGCGTTCACGTTCCAGACGCTCGACAAGCGTGGCATGGTCCTGAACATGGCGCAGACGTGGCACCAGTTGCGGCCCGGCGAAATCCGCACCAACTGCGGCGGCTGCCATGCCCACAGCCAGGCACCGACCCCGTTTGAGAAGACCGCTGCCGCGAAGGCCGACTACAAGGTCTGGGACCTCGTCAATACCACGCCGCTGCTCACCGACAAGGCACGCGACGAGAGCAAGAGAAAATGGGACAATGAGGATGAAGCCGGTCTGCGGACTCTGAAGAACGGTCCGGTCAACGTTGAGTACCATCGCGACATCCGCCCGATCCTCAAGCGGAGCTGCATCGCCTGCCACACGACGAAGAGCGGCAAGGAGCCGGCCGGCAACCTGAACCTCGACGCCGACGACGACCTGGTGCAAACCGAGCAGGCGGGCAAGGTGCCGGGGACCTATTATCGCCTGGCGATGGACGAGCGGGCCAAGTTCGGGCACAAGCCGATCGGCTACGACAGCTGGGGCTATCCGAATGCTTCCCGCTATATCCGCATGTTCCAATCGCGGCGCAGCCTGCTCACCTGGAAGGTCTTCGGCGAGCGGCTGGACGGCTTCAGCAACGACGATCTGCCGTCCGAGACGAAGCCCGGCGAGCGCACTTTGACGCAGCGCGGCCAGAAGATTGACCTGGAAAAGAATCGTCATCGGTGGGACCTGGATTACGTCGGCAGCGCGATGCCGCCGCCTGATGCGGTCAAGGCCGGCAAGGTGAAGGCGCTGACCGACGAGGATCGGCGGACGCTGGTGCGCTGGATCGACCTGGGCTGCCCCATCGATTTCGACTACGACCCGCAACATCCGGAGGCCCGCGGCCTCGGCTGGATGCTGGAAGACAACCGCCCGACCTTGACGCTGACGCTGCCCGCCGCTGGAAAGAATGCCGAACTATCGCGTGTCCTGGTGGGGATGCACGATTACGGCACTGGGGTGGAGATGAAGTCGTTTTCGGTCACGGCCGATTTCGCGATCGAAGGGGTACCGGCCGGGCGGAACCTGGCCGAGCGGTTCAAGCTGAAGTCGCAAGGGGTATGGGAATGGCGCCTGGAGAAGCCGATCACCAAGTTGTCGCGCGGCAGGCTGACGATTTCCGTGGCGGATCGGCAGGGGAATATCAGCCGGGTGGAGCGGACGTTCTCGGTGGGGGAATAAGCGAGGCTCAACAGGTCTTCATTCCTCCTGATCGCCCAGCTGGTAGCCCTCGCCTCGATGGTTTCAGGGTGCCACCTGCAGCCACTGCAGCGCCTGCGCCAGCGGCACGCCGACCAGGGCGGGGGGCTCGGTGTCGGCGCGGGCTGCCTCCTCCACCGCCTCGCGGACGATGTCGCCGATGCGTTGCCGACCCAGGTTGCGAAAGGAGCTTTCCAGGTCGCGATAGCGCGGACCGCCGGGCTGCCAGGTCTTGCGGCGGCAATAATCCTTCAGACGCACCCGCAAATAGAGGCGAAAACTCAGCTCAAAACGCGGGCGCTGGCTGTCGCTGACGAAACACTCCGGCGCCAGCCACAGCAAGAGGCGATCCAGGGCGGGAGAGAAGGACGGGTCGCCGGCCAGGTCGAGGCGAGCACGGGTTTCTTGAAGCCAGCAGGTCAGCTCGCGGAAGTGGGTGATGGCCTCGCGGCCGACCAGGTGCTGCAACAGGCGTGTGGCCTCGCCGGCCTCGTCGCGGGCCGGCAGTGGGATTTCCACTTCAGCCAGGAGGCGAAACAGGCTGCGGCCGACGCGGCGATAGACCTCGATATCGGCGGCGGAGCGGCGTTTTCCGCGGGGCGGGTCCGGCAGGGGAAGTGGCACCGAAGCACGGCCATCCGACGGGGCAGCCAGGTATTCGTCGGCCAGCAGCTGCCAGAGGCGGCCTGGACCGAGGGTCCAGAGCAGGTCGCGCCGGCTGCCCAGCGCCTGCCGCAGTCGGCCCTCGGCCCGCCGCAGCCGCCAACTTTTTTCGGATAATTCCCCGCGGGTAGGAGGCTGATCGTCCTCGGGCAGGAGCACCCGGGCCAGCGATTCCTTGCAACCAGCGCGGCCCTGCCACTGGGCGAAAAGCAGGGTGCGTTCGTCGCTGCTCAGCTGCTCGATGGCCTGTCGCAAAACAAGACTGGGATTGTCCGCTTTGCCGATGACCGGGGTCAGGGAGCCGCTGCTGCCGCGAGAGCCGCTCGCCGGCCCGGAAGAGGAGCGGACCTCGGCGGTCGTTCGGGCACCTCCCGCCCCTTGCTGGACCAGGTTGGTGATGTCGTCGAGGTCTTCGACCATCGCCGGGCGTGCCCCGGTCGAGTCGGGCGGCTTCGGCGTCATGCACCCGGTGGCCTCCAGGGCGCGGGCGACCTGCGACCGGGCGGCGGGGCCCTCGATGCTGTCCAGGTCCTGTTGCAGCGCCGGGTCGTGGCGGGTCTTGGTGCGGACCCAGTCCTGGACGGCTCCGTCGATTTCGCCATGTACCCAGGCCAGCCAGAACGGCATCTCGCCGCCGTGATCCGTGAAGATCGCCCGGCGCGTCGCCAGGCCGTCGTGCTGCCGTGTCATGGAACCGCTCCTTCGAGCCGAGAATGCACTCTGATACGAGCGTTTGCGGTCGGTTTTGTCGCCGGTCACGCCGCTCGCGGCTTCGCATTCTCGAACTGCGAAGCCGCAAGCGGCTCACGTCGAACTCCGTCGGGCTCGTGTTCGCTGGCCGCGGCGGTGGGCCAGGCGCTGCAGGGCGGCGCGGAATTCCTCGCCGGCCGAGCGACTGACACCGGAGAGGTCGGGGTTGCGGCGCAGGGTGCGGGCGGCGGCGTCGGCCAGGCGGGGCCAGTCGCCATCGCGGGCCGCCGCGATCAATCCCGCCACGGCGGCCGGCACCTCCGCCGGCCAGGTGTACCAGGGGTCGTGCGTCAGGGCCCACAGCGCGGTCAGGTCCTTCAGGGCGCAGTTCCGCGAAGCGCGATTCGCCGGCCGGTTGCAGCCACAGGGCCAGCAATCCCAGGGCCGGCGAGCCGGTCGCAGCGGCTGCGTTCACCTCGCGATACAGGGCGTCGTCGTCGGCAGCACCGTCGAGCGCTTCGAGGCGGGCCGACCAGTCGGCCAGCCGCGACACGGGCAAGGCGGGGCTGTTGTCGCGCAGGTGGGCCAGCAGCCGGCGGGCCGCTTCCAGGCGGACCGGCAGGTCGCGGCGGCGGGCCCGCAGCCGTTCCAGGCAAGCGCGATACTCGCACTCGGCCGACCAGGCTACCTCGGGCGCGGGGCCGAGGTGCCGCAGCATCTGCGCCGCGGTCTCGGCAGCGGCGGACCACTTGCCGGCCCGGGCAAATTCGGCCAGTGCCTCGGCCGCCTCGGCCTGGTCCTCGCGCCCCTGGCTCAGCCACCAGGCCCGATCGACCAGCACCAGGCGGGCGTCGGCCGGCCCGGGTTGCTGCGTGGCCTGCAACCAGCCGAGCAGCAGCGGCAGGGCGCCGGCGGACGCTGCCGGCGGCGGCAGCGCGCCCAGCCTGGCGGCGAATGACCGGCATTTTTCGCGATCTTCCTCGTGCAACGACGACAGCCATTGCTGCCCGGCGTCAAGCCAGGCGGCCAGCTCGGCAGCCGGAGGAAGCACGCTGGCCAGGCGGCGGCAGGCGGCCAGTTTCACCAGCACCGGGAACTGTTCGCCAAACAGGGTCAGCGTGTCGCGCAACCGGGCAAACGCCTCCGCCCGACGGCGGTCGAGCGGACGCTCTCCCAGCAGGTGCAGCAATAATCGGGCCTTCTCGTCCAGCCGCTGGAAACAGGCGACCGGTCCCGGGCGGGGCCGGCCTCGCTTGACCGGCCGATTGCCGGAGGCCGTCCGTTGTAACAATTCGTCCATCGCCGCGCGCACCTCGCGGAGGAGGGGGCGTATGGCTGCGGGCGCCTCGGCGACGAGCTGGTCGAGATAGCGGTCCGTCTCGTCGGCCAGCAGCCGTAGCCGGGCGACGCGCGACGCCTTGCCGAACTGCGTCGCCTTGTACCAGGGGAAGACTTTGTTGAGGTGATCGCCGGTCGGCGAGGGGTTGTCCGCCAGCCACTGGGCAATGCGGGCCCGTTCGACCGCGAGACTTTCGTCGCTGCCGGTCGGCAGGTTCCGGCGGGCGGCCCAGTCCAGCTCCTCATCGGTGAGATCGATCCCGTTCTGCGCCTTGCGGATGACCCGTTCTTCCAACGGCAGCCTGGCGGCGAGGAAGTCTTGCAGCTCCGCATCGCTGCCCGGGACAACGCGGACCGGATCGGCCGCTTCGGGCAACTCGTCCGTTGAGACGGCGGGGCGGCGGCGGCCGGCGCGGGCCATGTCACGCAGCTCGTTATGCGCCGCTTTCACTAGCATGTGCTCGATCGACGGATAGGCCAGGTAATCCCAGAGCGGGACCAGATGCAGCAGCTTGGCGGCCGCAATGGCGGCAAATTCCCGGGCCCCCTGGCAGATGCGCGGCACGCGGGTCAAGCGGAACCGCTCCAGCAGCTGCGCCTCGGCCGCCGGGTACCCCTCGTCCTCGTCGGCACAAAGCTGGATATCGAGGAGGGCATAACGCCGCAGCAACTCGTCCCAGGCGCCGGCGAACTGCTGCCAGCACAAAAAGCCCAGTACATTCTCGGGTGTGTCGGCGCTTAGTTCCTTGACCGGCAACAGCTGGCGGCGCAGCCAGAATTGTTCCAGGGCCAGGCCGTCGCGGCCTAGCTCCCACAGGCGGGCCAGCAGGTCATCCCCAAAGGCGGCATAAGCGGGCGGGACGGGAAGGCTGAGGCGGAGCTGCCGGCCGAGGGCACGGAGGGCTTCGAGATTGTCGGCCAGCGTCCAGAGCAGGGCGAGGTGGCGGGGATCGTAGGTGTCGTATTTGCCTCCACTTTTCGGATCGGGAATGACACGACTGCGATCGGCGATCTTGCGGTTGTAGCGGCGGGCGATCTCGCGTTCAGCCTCGGGCTCCTGGAGTTTCAGCCGGTCCACCAGCGGGTCGGCCTGACCCGGCGCCGGCGGACGCAGCAGTCGGCTCAACTGCGTCGGCATGGAGAGAGTTCCCCCGTATCGTTCCGTGTGCCTCGGCTCGGCCCAGGCGGCATACGTCAGCGGCCCAGCCGTTTTTCCGCGCCCCGGCCGGATTCCGGTTGCCCGATGCTTGTGTATTCTCGCACGCTCGGGATCGTGGGGCAAGAAGCAGTTATCCACAGATGACAGAGATGGAAGGCAGAGCGCGGGTGTGGGCGCGAGAGCTGAGAGGGTCCGGAAATCTGTGTCATCTGCGTCATCTGTAGATTATTCCTTCTCACCTGCGCTGGTAGCGGGGCCAGCCTGTATCCTGAAAGGAGGGACATGCCGGGAGGGATCATGGACAAGAACGAGCTGCGCGAGCTGCTGGATGGGGTACGGTCGGGCCGGCTGGAGGTGGACGCCGCTCTGGAACGGGTCGAGACGGCCGCCGTCGCCGACCTGGGCTATGCTCATGTCGATCTGCACCGCCGGCAGCGCTGCGGCTTTCCAGAGGTCATCTTTTGCGAGGGGAAAACGGCGGAATGGATCGAGGGCGTTGTCCGCAAGCTGGCGGAGGCCGGGCAGGACTGCCTGGCCACCCGGGTCAGCGATGCCCAGGCCGCGCACCTGGCCGCACAGTTCCCCCAGGCCGAACAGGATCGCGTGGCCCGTACCTTCTGGCTGCCGGCGGCGGGCAGCGAGCCGCGAACGACGGCTGGCCGCGTCTTCGTCCTGACGGCCGGCACCAGCGACCTGCCTGTGGCCCGAGAAGCCGTGAACACCGCCCAGGCCCTGGGCGCCGACGTGGCCCTGGTGCCTGACGTGGGCGTGGCCGGCATCCACCGCCTGCTGCGCTATCGCGAGCAGTTCTGCACCGCCGATTGCATCGTCGTGGTCGCCGGTATGGACGGTGCCCTGCCGAGCGTGGTCGGCGGCCTGGTCGATTGCCCGGTGATCGCGGTGCCGACGAGCATCGGCTACGGTGCCGCCTTCGGCGGCGTGGCCCCGCTGTTGACGATGCTCAACGCCTGCCCCGCGAATGTGGTGGTGGTGAATATCGATAGCGGGTTCAAGGGAGGGTATGTGGCGGCGCTGATTGCACGAAGGGCGGCGGGAGGGAAAGGAGGGGCGTAGACGGCTCAATCACGATTCCGCTTGTCCCCCTGGTTCCCGTGCCGGTAGGATTGGCGTGGAGGCGACCATGATCGCATTGACCGCCGAACAGTTGCTGGCCGCCGCACAGGGCGAACCCGTGCGTGTCGTCGATCCTTCGACGCAGGCTGCCTTCGTTGTCGTGCGGGCAGAGGTCTTCGAGCGCCTCGCGGGCGCGATGAAGCCCCCGGCCAGCGCTGCCCCACAACCCCAGCCGCTCCGGCAGCTCGTCCGCGACCTTCCGCTCCCTCCCGAAGTAGCAGCAGAAGCGGTGCGTTACGGCAAGCGCATCGGCTGCTGGAGGGCCAAGCACCGCCGGCAGCTCGAAGAACAGATGAAGCTCCAGCATTACTACGGCGGCCAGTGGATCGCGTACCTGCGGAGTGACGAAGGCCCCGTGGTCGTCGCCGCCGCGGAAGACCTTAGCGATCCGTTGTTTGACCAGCAGCTCGCCGCGCTGACGGCCGAGGAACGCCGTGGCGCCATCATCACGTCTCCCGTCCGACTATTCGACGACGAGAGCGAAATCCTCACTCCCTTCCCTGACGAAAGTTAGGCTGGAGCTTGTCCCAAGAGCGAACGATGGCGAGCCCTGTCCCATGCCGGTCGTCCGGCTCCTCGTCCGTGACCGCTACGGGGCGCTCGCCGAAGTGGACTTCCGGGTGGATACGCAGGCGGACGTGACAACGGTGCCCATCAGCCTGGCCGAGCGCGAAGCGATCCCCTTCACGAAGACGGCGGCTGGCAGCGCCCGTGGCATCGCAGGGAAGGTCGGGAAGTATCGCGACCGGATCCACCTGGTCATCGCCGGGCGGGAGCACGACTGGCCCTGCGACTTCACGGAAAAGGCGATCGACCATGAGACGCTGCGGCCGCTAATCGACCTGTTCCCGGTTCTCGGCCGGGCGGGCTTCCTCGGCGAATATGCCATCGCCATCGACGGCGACTATCTCATCATCACCAGGATCGGTCCGCTCCGCCGCTGGCTGCGGCGCCTGCTGCACGCTTTGTGGAGGCTGATCGGGATGGTGCATCCGGTGGACCGGCCGCTGTAGGGGGATGGCTTGCGGATAGGCGGTTGGCTTCCGCAATCGAACGCCGCAGATGCTCAACGCGATCTCGCGGTTGGATGAAAAAGGGGGCGAATCGGACTCGCTACCCTTCTGGATCACTCGTCCTGGATACCCACCGTATTTAACCCCATTTCCGCGGGGCCGTCGAGAGGGCGGAGGAGAGCTTGCCCCCCTCTGCCGTTGCCTTCCGCCGCCGCCCCCGCCACAATAGGCCCACCGCAACGACGGAGGTCCCGATGAACGATTCGACGGCGAAAACGACCCCGCTGCCGGTGACCGAGAAGCTTCCCCCTGCCGGCGATTTGCCCGTGACCATGATCGATCGGCGCGGCGCGGGGTCGCGGCATCGCCCGTGGCCAACGGCCGCTGCTTTGGCGAGTACGAGATCGTCAACGAGATCGGCCGCGGCGGCATGGGGGTGGTCTACCGGGTTCGCCAGAAGAGCCTCAACCGCGTGGTCGCCCTGAAGATGCTCCTGCCCGGGTCGCTGGCCAGCGGCGAGGACCTGGAACGCTTCCGGACCGAGGCGGAGGCCACCGCCGGGTTGCGCCATCCCAACATCGTCACCGTTCACGAGGTTGGCGAGGTCGAGGGGTGCCATTACTACAGCATGGATTTCATCGAGGGGCAAAGCCTGGGCCAGCGGCTGGAGGGGGGGCCGATCGCCGGCCGGGCCGCCGCCCGCTATGTCCAGGCCGTGGCCCGGGCCATGCACCACGCCCACGAACACGGCATCCTGCACCGCGACCTGAAGCCGTCCAACATCCTCATCGACGCCGAGGACGAGCCGCACATCACCGATTTCGGCCTGGCCAAGCGGATGCACGGCGACGCCCGGCAGACGCGCACCGGAGCCGTCCTCGGCACGCCCGGCTACATGGCACCCGAACAGGCAGCCGGCCGCATCAAGGACCTGGGACCAGCCACCGACGTGTACGGTCTTGGGGCCGTGCTGTACGAATGCCTGACCGGCCGGCCGCCCTTCCACGCGGAATCGCCGATGGAGACGCTCCGGCAAGTCCTGGAACGCGATCCGGCCCCGCCCAGCCTGCTCAACCCCAGCATCGACCGCGACCTGGAGACCATCTGCCTGAAATGCCTGGAGAAGGATCCGAATAATCGCTACACCTCGGCCGAGGCCCTGGCGGACGACCTGCACCGCTACCTGGATGGCGAGTCGATCCGCGCCAGCACGGTCAACGTATTCGAGTACCTGGGACGGACACTGGGACGCAGCCAGTACATGGGGGAGTTTCGCACCTGGGGCAACATGCTGCTGCTGTTCGCCGTCATCGTCGGCGTGGAGCACACCCTGCTGTTCAGCCTGATGGAGGCCCGCCTGAAGCCGGGTATCGTCTTCCTGCTGGTGCGGACGCTGCAATTCGCGCTGATGGGGGTCATCTTCTGGCGGAATCGATCACGCCGTCTGTTGCCCGCCAGCACGGCGGAGCGGCAATTGTGGTCGATCTGGATCGCCTATCTGGTCGGTTGCGTCGCCGTCGTCATCGCCGGGCGCCAGTTCATCCCCGAGACGGACGTGTACAAGACGCAGCTCTACATCCTGTGGAGCCTGCTGGCGGGCATGGCCTTGTTCGTCATGGGGAGCAGCTACTGGGGGCGGTGCTACGCCTTCGGGCTGGCGTTCTTCGGCCTGGCGGTGCTCATCCCCTCACTGCCGGTAGAGCTGGCGCCGCTGGGTTTTGGGGGGTTGTGGGTCGTAGCGTTGGTGTCGATGGGGGTACATCTGCGCCAGCTGGCGGCGCAGGCCGAAGCGGAGGGGCCCGAGAATACCCCGACGGCGAGCGGCGCGGCGTCAGCCCGCCGGTGATGGCCATCACCGGCGGGCTGACGCCGCGCCGCTCGCCTTTAACTCTTTGCAAACGTCAGCGCCCGCTCCACCACATCGAACGCGGCCCGAGGCCGACTCAGGCGGCGGGCGTTGTCCTTCAGCCGGGCCAAGCGTTCCGGCTCGCGGAAGAGCACCGTCACCTTGTAGGCCAGCGTGGCGACGTTGTTCACCTTGATGGCGGCCCCGTTCTCCAGCAGGAAATCGCTATTGCGGCTCTCCTGGCCGGGGATCGGGTTGACAATGACCATCGCCGCCCCACGGGCCAGCGCCTCCGAGGTGGTCAGGCCGCCGGGTTTCGAGACGACCAGGTCGGCCGCCGCCATCAGCTCGTCGATGTCCGTCGTGAAGCCCATCACCTTCGTCCGATGCCGGGCCGGAGCCGGCAGCGCTTCCAGTTGCGTTTTGGCCGCCTCGTTACGACCCGCGATCACGACGACTTCGAGCGGTACCTCGACACCAAGAAGGGCCCGATAAATCTGCTCGATCGGGCCGACGCCGAAACCGCCGGCCAGCTGAAGGACAATCGGCCGATCGCCGGCCAGTCCGTGTTTTTCGGAACAGGCCCCGCGTTCCTTCGGCGTGGCGAAGACCGGGTGGATGGGGATGCCGACGGCAGTGATGTCCTCCTTCGGCACGCCCCAGTGCTGGAGGTATTGCGCCCCTCGGCGGTGGCGGTGAAGTAGTGATCGCACGGCTGATTCACCCACAGGCGGTGCGTGTCGAAATCGGTCGTCGCCGTCACCTGGGGCACATCGAGGTCTCCGCGGGTGCGCAAGGAGGCAATGATCTCCGCGGGCAGGAAGTGTGTGTTGATGACCAGGTCCCACGGCTCGTCGCTCAGCAGGCGGATGAAGGTACGCAGGTTGAGCTTCTCGACGGCCAGGCGGAAGCGGTCGCGCCGGTTCTTGCCCGACTTGCTCGGCTGATCCATCAGGTCGTAGAAGTAGCCGAGAACGTGGGGGGCCTTGTTGACCAGATCGAGATAGGCCTGGCCATAAAGTTTGCGAAAGGCGCCGTTAGTCAGTTCGAGGATGTCGATATTGCGGACCACGGCATCGTGCCGCGTCTGCCGCAGGGCCAGCTCCACCGCCTGCGCGGCCCGGAGGTGGCCGGCACCGACCGAGGCGGCCAACACGAGGATGCGCGGGGGTTTCGCGGGCATGAGGGGAACCTTTCGTTTAGCCGCCGCCCGCCGAGCGGCGGCAGACTTTCGGATGCCGCATGGTAATCGACGGTTGGCGCCATTGCCAGCGCCGCGTAGAGTGGGCGGGTCGCGCCGCCCCGAGGGCGGCGGCTAAACACTTGAGGCCACGCCATGTACCGAACCGTCGCGCTTTTTATTGCCATGACACTTCTTTCCGCTGCCGCCCGGGGCGCCGACACCGAAGACGCCCGCCTGGCCGACTTCTTCAAGCAGTACCTCGACCG
Source organism: uncultured Planctomycetota bacterium (assembly GCA_963827935.1). Taxonomy (GTDB): domain Bacteria; phylum Planctomycetota; class Planctomycetia; order Gemmatales; family Gemmataceae; genus DATFNV01. The sequence goes on from CAWHCN010000018.1 coordinate 220,510, forward strand.
GCAATTCACGGCCCATCCGCTGGATGCCACTCGCGCCGGCGATCACCGCTTCGATCATCTGCTCGACGACGTGTCGGCCAAGGCGCGGGCCGCCGACAAGGAGCGGACCAAACAAACCCTCGCCGATCTCCCTCGCCGCATCGACAAGGCCAGGCTGTCGCGCAATGGGCAGATCGACTACGAAATCCTCCAGCATCAGCTCGAGTACGACCTCTGGCAGATGGAAAACACGCGGCGGTTCGAGCAGGATCCGCGTGCGTACAACGACTACATCTCGGAAAGCGTTTTCCTGCTGCTGACGCAATCGACCCTGCCGCGCGAACGCAATGTCGAGAACGCGGTCAAGCGCATGGCCTTCATCCCCCGCATCGTCGCTGCCGCCAAGGAGGGCCTGAAGGAGCCGGTGTCCGTCTTCGTGGAGACGGCGATCCGCCAGAACCGCGGGGCCATCGCCTTCTACGAAACCGGCCTGTTCGAGCTGACCGGCGAGACGCCGGGCTTGAGCGAGCTGCGTGCGGCCAGCAAGCCGGTGGTGGCCGCCCTGAAAGAGTATCACGAGTTCCTCGAAAAGGACCTGCTTCCCCGGGCGAAAGGGGAATGGCGCCTGGGCGCGAGCGCTTCTATCGCAAACTGGAGCTGGAGCTGAACGCCGGGCTGACCGCCGACCAGGTGCTGGCCGAGGCAGAAAAGGAGTTTGCCCGGGTTGATCGCGAGATGTACGTGGTCGCCCGGCAAATGTGGGGCCAGCGCTTCCACGGCAAGCCGCTGCCGCCGGACGACGAGGAAGGACGGCGCGAGACGGTCCGCCGCGTCGTCGCCGATGTCGGCAAGGAGCACGGCAAGCCGGAAGAACTGGTGAAGGATGCCCGAACGGTGGTGCAGCGCGTCAAGCAGTTCATCAAGGAGAACGACATCCTACGCCTGCCGGACCCGGACCAGTGCAAGGTGGAGGAGATGCCGGAGTTCATGCGTGGCAATTCGACGGCCTACCTGAACCCGGCCCCGCCGCTCGATCCGAAGGCGCACAGCTACTACGCCATCAGCCCGCCGCCGCGCCACTGGAACGAACGCCAGGTGGCCAGCTACCTGGAAGAGTACAACGGCCACATGCTGCATATCCTCACCATTCACGAGGCCTATCCCGGGCATTTCGTGCAGCTGGAGTACAGCAACCGCAACCCGTCGCTGATTCGCAAGGTCCTCTCGTCTGGCGTTTTTGCCGAGGGTTGGGCCGTCTACACCGAGCAGATGATGCTCGACCAGGGCTACGGCCAGGGCGATCTGGCCTTGCGCCTGAATCAACTGAAGTTCTACCTGCGAGCGGTGGCCAACGCCATTTTCGACCACAAGATGCACTGCACCGAGATGACGGATGCCGAAGCCCTGGCGTTCTTGACGAAGCGCTGCTACCAGGCCGAGGGGGAGGCGCTGGGCAAGATCGTGCGGGCCAAGCAGAGTTCGACGCAGCTTTCCACCTATTTTGTGGGCCGGACGGCCTTCTATCGGCTGCGGCAGGCCGTGGAGCGCGAGCAGGGCGACAAGTTCGACCTGGGCCGTTATCACGAGGCCGTGCTGGACCACGGGACGCTGCCGGTGAAGTATTTGCCGGAGCTGGTGCGGGAACGGCTGAAGAAGCCGCGATGACCCGTTGGCACCATTTCGAAGCACCGTTGGAGCCGCGCGTGAAGTTAGCGGTCCGAACGACCGCATACTTCGTGCGCGGCTCCGTGCATCGCCCATTCTTTCTGAACGCTCTTATTTGACGGCTGCGCAGCCAGCGCCACGCGTCCGAGCCCGAAGCGTTAGCGAGGGTTTCGGGTCAGTCCCTCGCTGACGCTTCGGGCTCGGGCGCCGTCCATAATGTTGACGACGCGCTAGACGACCCCCGCCCGCCGCAGTTCTTCCACCCGCCCGGCGTCCAGGCCCAGGACCTCGCGCAACACCTCTTCTGTCTGCTGCCCCAGCGCGGGCGGCATTGACGGCGGGGGGAGCGTCGCCTCGGCGATCCGAAAAGGCGACCCGATCAGATCGACGGGCTGGCCTTTGGGATCGCGGACGGTCACGCGCAGACCGCGGGCCGCCGCCTGGGGCTGGGCGAACAGCGTGGCGTAATCCCACACCGGAGCGTGCGGGACCTCGGCGGACCTCAGCCGGGCTTCCCACTCCCGGGTCGTTCGCACCTTGAGCAACGGCTCGAGGATGGGGACCAGCACCAGGCGGTCCTGCACGCGCTGCGAGTTGGTGGTGAAGCGCGGATCGACGGCCAGGTCGGGGCGTTCGGCAGCGTGGCAGAAGCGCTGCCACTGGCCGTCGTTGCCCACGGCCAACACCAGCCAGCTGTCCGCCGTGGCAAAGAGCTGATACGGCACGATCTGCAAATGGGCGTTTCCCTGCCGCGGCGGCACCGCCCCGCCGGTCAGGTACGCCTGGGCCACGTTGACCTGGGCGGCCACGGCACAGTCGAGCAACGCCAGGTCGATGGTGTAGCCGTGGCCGGTTTGGGCCCGACCGTTGAGACAGGCCAGGACCGCAACCGCGGCATAGAGCCCGGTCACCACGTCGGTGGCGGCGACGCCGACCTTGCACGGCGGTCCCTCCACCGGGCCCGTGATGCTCATCAAGCCGCTCTGGGCCTGGATGGCGAAGTCGTAGCCCGGTACGTCGCGGAGCGGACCGGCCCGGCCATAGCCGGTGATCGAGCAGACGATCAGCCGGGGGTTCAGGGCCAACAAACGTTCCGGACTCAGCCCCAGGCGGTCGGCACTGGCGGAGCGAAAGTTCTCGAGCAGCACGTCGCTGCGGCGGATCAGGTCCTGAAACAGGTGCAGGCCTTCCGGGCGGCCGAGGTCCAGCGTGATGGCACGCTTGTTCCGGTTGCACGAGAGATAGTAGGCGCTCAGGTCGCCCAGGAAGGGCGGCCCCCAGGCGCGGGTTTCATCGCCGGCGCCGGGCCGCTCCACCTTGATAACATCCGCGCCGAGGTCGCCGAGCACCTGCCCGCAGAACGGCCCGGCCAGGACGCGCGAAGCGTCCACCACCCGGAGGTCAGCCAGCGGGCCGTGCGGATCAATAGCCATTGCAGATCGCTGTGCGACGATTGATGATTGAAGACGCCCGGATTAGCATAACAGAAGGTAGGGTGGGTCGAGCGGAGCGAGACCCACCAGTCCAGCTCAGACAGGCTCGTGCCTCAACCGACAAACCTCAATGGCGACTCCCGACAATCTGGTGCTGATCTACAAAGAGCTGGCCGACTGGCACGAGCGCCAGGGCCAGCCGCAGATGCGCGACCGGTTCCTGGTGCTAGCCGCTGACGCGGCCCTGAGTGCCGGGCGACCCGTCGAGGGGGACCTGTTGCTGGCGCGGCTGTTGCGGTCGAACCCACATCACATGCTGCGACCGGTTGCGTCGTTCGGCGAAGCCATGGCCTCGCCGGATATCCAAAACTACGTCGGCGAGTTGCGTCGCACCTATCCGCCGGAGCAGGCGGAGCAGCAGTTTGACAAAATGCGTCAGGCTCGAGGGGCGGCTGCGGGACGTCAAACGCGGGCCTTGCCGCCCACCGCGCCGGTGGTCGATCTCGACAACGAGGCCGAGGCGGCCGGGGCCGGCCGTGAGCCGTTGAAGGTCTATCGCGTTCAGAACGAGGCCGATGGGACGTTCCCCACCCTCCCGGGCTGCTCGGCCGGGCTTGCCAGCCGCTGCGCGTCCGTACCCGCTCCCCGCTGAACCGCTGCCGCGCTCGATCCCGCTCGGAGCCGAGTCCGACGACGTGGCCACGGGAAGCTGGGTATCGGTCGGCCTGTCCGTCCTGGTGCTCGCTGCCGGGCTCGCCCTGGCCGGGTGGACCTTGCTGGAACCGTTCTTGCGAAGCCGCTGATCGACGGCGCTCGGGCAATCGCTTTGCTTTCAATGAACAAGGCCCCGCTACCCGGGCGAGAGGTGTCGTGCTCGGGCAGCGATCTTACGGTGTGCGCGTATTTTCGACGCCACCGCCCCAAGCGGCTCGGCTTGAGATCGACCTCGCCTACTTCCCCGACGTCGTCTGTTGCCCCGCCGACCCTGCTCAGATCGGCACCACTTGCAGCCCTAACTCCCGCGTCTGCGCTGCAGCGCTTTGACCTGACGCTCCTGCTGCTTGACTTCTTCGGCTGCCGTGCTCTCACGGCGATACGCTTCCCCACGCGTGATGAGGCGATAGAAGAGCTTCGCCAGCTTGTGGGCTGTCGCCCTGATGGCGCTGCCTATCCCCAGCCGGGCCCGCAGGCGGCGCAGGAAATTACCCAGCACGCTCTTACTTCTGAGCAAGGACCGCGCCGCCAGCCGAAACGCCCTGGCCACCCGGCTGGCCGTCTGGGCGGGATAGCGGATCCGCTTGCCCGATTGGTGCTTGCGCGGCGCCAGCGTCGTCCAGGCCGCGAAGTGCTTGTCCGTCGGGAAACGTGCCGCCAGGTCCGGGCCTGTCTCCGACAAGACCGTCAGCACCGTGCTGGCGCCCAGACCGTCCACTTCCGTGACACGCACGCCCGTCAACTGGAAGATCAAGGCGTCGGCGTCGAACTCCGTCGGGCGGTTGCGACTCTTGGGCGCGGCCTTCTGGGACTCGGGCAACGGACGCCCCTGGGTCTTGTCCGGCATCGGCCCGGCCGCCTTGGCGTACTCCCGGTCACAGACATGGAGCTGATTCTGGTAGAAGTCCCAGGCCTTGAGCAGTTGTTTCAGCTCGAACAGGTGGGCCGTGTCCCAGGTCCCTTCCAGGGCCTTGGCAATCTCCTCGCGGCTCTTCTTGCAGCTGGGATCGCGCATCGCCGCCAGCGTCTGGGGGTCACGCTGCCCCTGGGCGATGGCACGCAGGATGCGCATGCCGGTGACGCCGGCGATGCTCGACACGGCCAGGTCCAAATGAACATTCATCTGGACCAGCACTTTGAGCATCATCTGCAAGAGCTTGGCTGCCTCGGTGATCAGATGCTCGCGATGCCGCCACAGCGTCCGCAACGCCAGCACCTCGTGCGCGGGTCGAAAACAGCTCTTGAGCTGGCCACAGGCGTGCATCTGCTGCAGCCAGACCGCATCGCAAACGTCGGTCTTCTTCTTGAGGTTGCGGGCCAGGCTGCGTGGATCGACCACCACCACTTCGAAGCCCTGGCTTTCCAGGAAGTCGCATAAGCACATCCAGTAGACGCCGGTCGATTCGAGCACGACGCTCGTGACGCCGCAGTGGCGTAACCACTCGGCCAGCGTCTGTAGGTCGGCGGTATAGACGCCGAAGCTACGCACGGGCTGCGGATCGCAAGCGGGGTCGACGGCGACGACGTGGCTGGCGCTGCCGACGTTCGATGGCGGCGGCACAGGGCCGGACGATGCGGGGCGGCGGGATGGGCTGGCGTGTCTTCTTCCGAGGCATGAGGACCTCCAACGACGGTGAGGGACGGGCGAAGAAAAGGTCGGCGGAGGATGGGTCGAACGAAGGACGAGACTTTCAAGCGGGCTCGCGGCACCAAGGAAAGTGAAGCCGACCCAAGGGCCAAGCTCAAGCACGGGCTCAGAGGCACCAGATCAAACGCGGCCACCGCGCTCCGCCGCCACAAAGAAGAGCTAGAGAAGCGCAGTGCGAACGGAAAGCCGATGGCCTGTCAGGTTCATAGCGGAACGTGTGCCAGGGACTGGCATCAGCCCTCAAGCTGATCCTTGGTCGGCAGGGTGTGTCCGCACACACCGAATTATATGCGACCTGGCGCCTGGCGCTGAAATGTGAAGGCGCATGTCATGATTTGACAAGGGATTGCGACGCACGCGCCAGGTCGCATATAATTCCCGGCGAATTTAGTGCGAAGTGGGAATTCGGGGGGAACGAGCACCGCCTTCCGTGGCCGCGGTGGAGTACGACGTTTTTGTTTCCGATTGCTGTCAGCCAGGGCGGTAAACCAGTGCGATGCGATCCCGGGCTGCCTCGGCGACGGCGATGGCGGCGGGCATGTCGGCAGCCACGGCCACGGCGAACCCGACACAATCCCGGGTGTCGTGCTGCAATTGAAGCGTTTTTCCCGGGGGCAGATCGCAGCGGGCGTCAACGACCCCGGGAGTCGCTCGCGCCTCCTCCAGGCCCATAATCCGCTCGATGACCCCGTCTTGCCTGGCCAGCACATAACGGATAGCGGCATGTCGGCGAGCGGTGGCGTTCAGGTCCGTCGGGTCGCCGATAAGCCAGCGGAGCGTAGCCTCAACCATATCGACGCCGGTGGCCAGGCGGATCAGGTCCGTCACGCCAGCCCCGGGAAGGCGCGGGTTGATCTCGATCATCTTGGCGGCGATCCCCCCGCCGGGAGCGGGCAGGACGCGGAACTCAACATTATTGGGACCGCTGGTCAAACGCGCCGCTCGAAGAAGGCTGAGGGTAGCCTGCTCGAGTCGTTGCCGCACGGCATCCGGCAGCGCGGCTGGGTATTCGCAACCGGTCCACAGGAACCAGGGCAGGGGGCTCCAGTGCCATCGAGACAAGCCGACCACGGTCTCGCCGAAGGTGTACGCGGAAATCGCCGCCGAGAACGTGCCCTGGTGAGCCGGCAGCGAATCATCGAGAGGAATGTACTCTTCGACGAGCATGCCGGGGGGGACCGGGTGACCGCGCTCGTTGAGGGTTCGCCCCGCCAGGAACGTGGCATGAGCGGCCACTTCGGCGGCTGTTGCACAAAGCCGGGTGCCGACGCTGGCGGCGGTGCGGCGTGGTTTGAGCACCACGGGATAGCCGATCCGGTCCGCTGCCGCAACGGCGGCCGGCGCCGTCGCGGCTCCTTCGAAACGCGGCATGTCCACACCGTGAGCCAGCAGAGTCTCGCGCTGGCTCAGCTTGTCGATGCAGGCAGCCAGGGCCGCCGGCTCAGGGGAAATCAGGCCCAGCCGCCGGGCAATTCGCGCCGCCCGAGGGAGCATGTACTCATAACCGGCCCACAGGCCGGCCAGCGGACCCAGCTTGTGACATGCCTCGTGTACCGTGTCATCGGAAAAGGTATCGACCGGGATCAGTTCGATGCCATCGCCCGCGGCATAAGCATACCGTTCCGGCGAATGGGCCAAGATCACCGGGCGGGCCAGGCCGAGCCTGGCGGCCGTCTGGAGGATTAGCCGGCCGTACGTGACATTGCTTTCCACCAGGACCAGTGGTTTCATACTCAGCTTCTTCGACTGAAAGTGACGGATCGCTCCGCTGGCGTCGCCGTCACGGCGGCGAATGTCGGCCGAGGAGCAGGACGTCAAAAATGGCGGAGAGCAGGCTTACCGCCTGCTTGCCGGTACCGACAGTCGCCACCAGTTCGAAGCGGCCCCGGGAGCTGATCGTCACCTTGCTGAAAGTGGCGATGCCCTTGGCGGAAGTGGTGGCTTGCATCACGCTCCCCTTGGCGAAGGCCGGGGTCCCGATGCTCTGGATCTTCTTCATGGTCAACTTCACGGCGACGCCACTGATGGGGTTGCCGAAGGCGTCGAACAGCTGAACCAGGAATTTCGGCACGGCGCCGGAGGGGGCCGGGCCGGGTTGCGTCAGGAACACCAGCCGTGCGGGGGCACCCTGCTTTACGGTCAGCGTGAAGTTCGGGCTGGCCGTCAGAGGAGTTCCAGTGGTGGAATCGATTACCGGGATCTTGAAGCTGAACTGGCCCGGCTTCGTCGGCGTGCCGCTGAGCACACCCTTGCTCAGGTCAAAGGTCATCCCTGGCGGCAGGCCAGTGATGGCGCTGAAATGGTACGGCGCCGTGCCGCCGCTGGGCGTCAGCGTCTGTTTGTACTTGACCCCGACCTGGGCCTGGGGCAAGGGGCTAGGGCTGAGAGTGATGCTCGCCGTGGTTGGGCCGAACAGCCCCGGAGCCAGGAGAGGTGGCGCGAGTAATGGAGCGGCGTCGGGGAGAGCCCGTTCCTCCAGGCCTTCCAACGTCGGGACGGTGCGCGGAACAGGGCGGGGTCGAGTGGCGCTGCTCCAGAAGATCCGAGGAGGCCAGGTCAGGAGGTGAATCATAGGACCATCGCGTTCGTCGGGGGTTGGGAGCCGAGGCTTCTGGACCCCCTTTTCCTATCTGCGCCGTCGCTGCCGTGCAAATCAATTCTGGCGATGAGTTCCGAAAAGCAGGCCGGATCGTGCACGTCGTTCCGATTGCGCATCCAGCGATCCCCCCAATTGTCCTATTTTGCCCATTTGATCGCATTGTTCGTCAAATCTGTCATCCTCGTCGGTTGCCGGCTTGACACGGCCGAATTCGTGTTCCACGTTATGGCATCCGTTCATCAGTCTCGAACGCTCTCTCGTCCATGAAGCCCCGCCCGGTCTGTAGCTGGGTCCGGTGCCCTGTCGCCTGATGCGCTACCCGGTCTCGAGGATTCGCCCCGTTGTGCTGACCTGGTTGGGTGAAGCCGTGGAGCCGAAGAACGGCCAAGCGGCCGCCTGAGCCTGGCCGTGCGGCTCGCGCCGTTTTCCTCTCGTCGCCTCACGCGCGCCGGGGTATAGTACCTCCGCTCATTTCGGGACAGATGAAGGAATCGCTCATTGGCTGGAATCGACGAATCTCTCGCGTTCTGCGAGTCGTCGCATCTTTTATTTCTGGGGCACTGAAGACCCATGCGCAATTACTCATCTCCGCGCCGTTCGCCTACTTCGTGGACAATCCCGCTCGACCTGCTGGCCCGGCCGTTCCGCCGCTGGTTCGCGCCGCGGCGTGCCACCCCGCTCCACAACCGGCCGCTGGGGGTGGAGATGCTGGAGACGCGCGATTTGCCCAGCGTCGTCTCTCCCCAGTACATTCTCGCCGATCCGCTCAAGGTCGGACCGCTGTCCGGAACCAGCCCGGTCGGCTACTCGCCGGGCCAGATCACGCAGGCTTACGGCTTCAACCAGATCTCGTTCAACGGCGTTACGGGGGACGGCACCGGCCAGACGATTGCCATCATCGATGCCTACAATCAGCCGAACATCGTCGCCGATCTGACGAATTTCGACACGACCAACGGCCTTCCCGCGCCGCCGTCGTTCAAGGTGGTCAACCAGAACGGCGGTAGCAATCTGCCGGCCAACGCCGCCCTGAAGGGTTGGGGCCTGGAAACCTCGCTGGACGTCGAATGGGCCCACGCCGTCGCGCCGAAAGCCAATATCCTCCTGGTCGAGACCAACACGTCCAACGACAGCGACATGTACGCCGGGGTGCAATACGCGGCCACGAAGGGGGGCGCGTCCGTAGTGTCCATGAGCTGGGGCGAAACGGAGTTTGGGGGGAAACGGCCGACGACGCCAACTTCACCCAGCCGGGCGTCACCTACGTCGCCGCCTCCGGCGATAGCGGGGCGCCGCCGATCTACCCTTCCGCTTCGCCGAACGTCATCGCCGCCGGCGGCACCAGCCTGACCATCAACGGCAACAGCTACGTCAGCGAGACGGCCTGGAGCGGCAGCGGCGGCGGCCTGAGCGCCGTGGAGTCTACGCCCCAGTACCAGCAGGGCCTGATTGATTTCAACGGCAGCAGCAATGGCGCTCGCACCACGCCGGACGTCTCCTACAACGCCAATCCGGGGACCGGCGTCGGCGTCCTCGATAGCTACGATTACGGCGGCTGGGTCCAGGTCGGCGGCACCAGTGCCGCCGCCCCGCAGTGGGCCGGACTCATCGCCATTGCCGACCAGGGGCGGGCCCTAGCCGGCCTCGGCTCTCTCAGCGGCGCCAGCCAGACGCTGCCCGACCTCTACGCCCTGCCGCAGAGCGATTTCCACGACATCACCACCGGCACCACGACGGGGACACCGAACTACTCGGCCGGCCCCGGCTACGACCTCGCCACCGGTCGCGGCAGCCCGATCGCCAACCTCGTCGTCGGCGGACTGATTGGCGGAGTGCAGATCCAAGTGTTCCATGGGGCCACCCAGGTCGCCGATGGTGGCAGCGTCTCCATGACCGCCACCGTGGGCTCCACGGTGACCGACACCTTCACGATCAAGAATCTCGGCGCCAAGACACTAACACTATCGGACCCCATCACACTCCCGGCAGGGTTCACGCTGACGGCGGATTTCGGAACAACGAGCGTGGCTCCGGGCGCGTCGACGACGTTCACCGTTCAGCTCAGCACTTCGGTCATCGCCTCCTACTCGGGGACGGTATCGTTTGGGACGAACGATCCCAATAATAACCCGTTCAGCTTCACGCTAACGGGGAGCGTGGGCAGCACCCAGATCATCGACGACAGTAGTGCGTCAGGGTTCAGCACGACGGCTGGGTGGATTTATTACGGGGGGCAGGGCTACCTGAACGAGGTACACTACGCCGCCGCGGGCAACGGCTCGCAGATCGCGACCTGGACGTTCACGGCAGCGCCGGGATCGTACGACGTGGCGGTGACCTACTCCGCCCAGAGCAACCGCGCTACCAACGCCCCCTACACCATCTACGACGGCAACACCGCCCTGGGCACCGTCTCCGTCAACCAGCAATCGACCCCCAACGATTTCACCGACCAGGGTGTCGGCTGGAAGGACCTCGGCACCTTCAGCATCACCGGCAACACCCTGGTGGTGAAGCTCACCAACGCCGCCAACAACTATGTCATCGCCGACGCCGTCCGCATCCAGCAGGTTGCCCCGCAGGCTCAGGCGACCCTGTCCGACAGCGGCACCAACATCGCCAACGGCGGCAGCGACGCCTTTGGAACAACGATGACGGGTACACCGGTGACCAAGACCTTCACGGTCAAGAACACCGGCTCGGCCAACCTGACACTGTCCGCCCTCAGCGTGCCGGCGGGCTACACCATCGCCTCCAACTTCGGCAGCACCACGGTGGCGCCGGGCTCCTCGACCACCTTCGCCGTGCAACTGACGGCGGCCGCCAACGGCACCTACACCGGATCGGTTTCCTTCACCACCAACGACCCCAGCAAAACGACGTACACCTTCACCGTCTCCGGCACGGTCACGACCCCGCAGGCAACAGCGGCCCTCTTCGACGCGGGCACGAGCATCCCCAACGGCGGCAGCGATAGCTTCGGCACCTCGACCCCGGGCGTGCCGGTGACCAAGACCTTCACGGTCAAGAACACCGGCGCGGCCAACCTGACGCTGTCGGCCCTCAACATACCGGCGGGCTACACCATCGCCTCCAACTTCGGCAGTACCACGGTGGCGCCGGGCTCCTCGACCACCTTTGCCGTGCAACTGACGGCGGCCTCCACGGGAACCTATAGCGGTATGGTGGCCTTCACCACCAACGACCCCAATAACACCACCTACTCTTTCAGTGTTTCCGGCACGGTGGCCGTGGTCGCCACGACCCAGATCATCGACGACAGCAGTTCGTCTGGATTCAAGGTGACATCGGGGTGGATCAGCTACGGCGGACAGGGATACTTGAACGGGGTGCACTACGTGGCGGCGGGGAACGGCTCCCAGGTGGCGACCTGGACATTCACCGTGGCGCCCGGCGTCTACGACGTGGCGGTTACCTATTCGGCCCAAAACAACCGCGCCACCAACTCGCCGTACACTGTCTACGACGGCATTACGTCGCTAGGCACCACCGCGGTCAACCAGCAACTGACGCCCAACGACTTCACCGATCAGGGGGTGGGCTGGAAGAACCTCGGCACGTTTACCATCACTGGCAACACCCTGGTGGTGACACTCACCAACGCCGCCAACAATTACGTCATCGCCGATGCTGTTCGCATCCAAAAGGTCGGCTGACATCTGAACGAAAACGACCAGGGCAAGGACAGGGCTACGGGCTGACACCCCAACGCGTTGTCGGCCCGCAGCCCTGTTTGTCGAGGAGCCCACAGCGCGTCGCGCTGCTCTCGCTGGGAAAATGAATCTACACTACACTGTGAGATTGCAGCGAGTCCCCGGAGGCCGGTGCCCCGCGGGGAATCGGTGCCTCGTGCCGAGTAGAATAAGGGCAAACGCCGTTGGTAGTCGAACGCTTGTCCTCCAGCTCCTGGGTGCCGCCCTGGCTGGAGCATCAACACCTGGCACGCTATGGGTGGGTCGCGCCGCTCACCGCGGGCGGGCGCGTGATCGACTGCGCTTGCGGCACGGGCTATGGCACGAAAATGCTCCGCGACTGGGGGGCTCGGGAGGTCATCGGCTTTGACCTGTCGCCGGACGCCATCCGCGAGGCCAGGCAATCTCAAGGTGGGGACGGCATTCATTTCGCAGTCGCGGATGCGTCGGCCCTGCCTGTCGAGAGTCATGGGTTCGATGCGTTCGTGTCCCTGGAAACCATCGAGCACGTGGCCGACGACCGCGCCTTCCTGGCTGAGGCCAAGCGTGTCCTGCGTCCGGGAGGTACGTTTGTGTGCTCCACGCCGAACCGTCTGCTGACGAATCCCGGCACGAGTCTCAGGGACAGGCCGTTCAACCGTTTCCACCTCCGGGAGTACACCGCCGCGGAATTGGAGGCGCTCATGCGTGAGCAGTTCCCAAGGGTTGAGTTGTTTGGCCAAACCCCGTTCGGTGTCCGCTATCAAAAGGCGCTGGCCGGGATGGCACGCATCCACCGCATGCTGGCCGTCCGCGTCCATCAGGTCCGCAAGATGTGCGGCATCCCCTGGGAGCGCCGGGACAAGCATTGCCCACGACCAATCACGGACGGCCATCTTCCCGAGGTCCTGGTAGTCGTGTGCATCGCCTAGGACCGCGCCGAGGCCTGCCGCGCGTGAGGATGGATCATGTCCGAGGAAACCCCATCGTCATCCCAAGACCCCCATTACCTGGGATACCGCAAGATGGAGGCAGAGCGTGCGCCGCTGCGCGCGCTTTCGCCGACCAGATCATTCGCACGGTCAGGCCGTTCCTCGCCCGCGCACCCGCCGATTGGCGCGTGCTCGATGTCGGCTGCGGATACGGCCACACGGCTCTTGAGCTATCCCGGGTCTGTACCTCGGTCGTCGGCATCGAGCCCAGCGCCGCGGTGGCGTCCACGGCGCACGCCCTCAAGGAATCCGAAGGCACGCCTAACCTCGAAATTCGGACCGCGAGTGTGTACGAGATCGAAGAGGTGGAGTGCTATGACCTCGTGGTGCTCGACAACGTCCTCGAACATCTCCCGGATCAGCCCAGAGCCCTGGCGTTACTCACGCGTTCGCTCCGGCCCGGCGGGGCGATTTACATCCTGGTTCCGAATAAGCTATGGCCGATCGAAGTACACTATTACCTGCCGTTCCTCAGTTATCTGCCACTTCGCCTCGCGAACTGGTATCTCCGACTCACGGGCCGCGGCTTGGACTATACCGACGCCAGCTACGCCCCGACCTACTTCGGGCTCAAGCGCCTGCTCAAGCGGCGCGGTGAGCTTACCTCCCGATTTGTCCTGCCGGCTGACCTATCGTTGTCGACGGGAGGCCGTTCCCTGCACTACCGGCTGGGGACCGCCGCACTGCGGCGATTCCCTCCGCTTTGGGTGGTCTCCAAGGCATTTCTCGTGGTAGCGATAAAGACGGGAAACACCGCGGCTTGAACGGCTCATTGCCATTCCCGGCAAGGAACGACTCGTCTCTGCCCCATCCTGGGGTCGGTGGGCCGCAGGATTGAGGCCATGAACAGCCGAAGTACGATCTCAGGCGGGAGGAGCGTCAAGAGTTGTTCGGCAGCCAGTCGGATCCTCCCCTTGAAACTCATCTCCGAAAGCCAGTGTCTTCTTTTCACTTTGAGCGTGTGCAGCAGCATCCGTCGGAGCCCGGCCGACTTCATGCTATGGTCATGGATTCGGTAGCGCAGCAGAGCTTCCGGGAAGTTTCCGAAGCGAGCCCCCCGCTTGGCGAGCCGCGACCACAGGTCGTAATCCTCAACTCCCCCTCCGACAGCGCGATATCCCCCGACCCCGAGCACGGCGTCGCGGGCAAACATGACGGTGGGGTGGGCCAAGGGGTTGAATCGCTCCATCGAGCGGAGAATGGTGGCGTGGTCACACGGGTAGTCTCTGCATCCAATGACAGTTCCAGCGTCGTCAATGACCGTGATCTGGCTCCCCAAGACCGCGAGCTCGGGATTCTGCTGCAGGTAGTCGAGCTGTTCTTCCAACCGCGCCGGTTCGCAGATGTCATCGGCGTCCATCCGGGCAATGTAATGGCCACGACATTCCGCCAGTCCCTGGTTCAGCTGTGCGGGCAAGGAAGTACGCTCGGGGTTCGCGATGTGCCGAATCCGAGAATCCGAGAAAAGTGCGAGCAAGTTGGCCGCCGAACCGGGGGACGGGGCCTCGACAATAATGAGTTCGAGGTCCCCAAAGGTCTGGTTGAGCACGCTCCGCACGGCCTCGGGGAAATAGCGCGGGTGCGGATTGAGCACAGGCATGAGTACCGACACAGCAGGGGTCGTGAGAGAACGGATTCGACACGCTCGAGCAACCGGTATCTCGCGTGGGCTGCCTCCTGCTTCGCGGCCGTGAGGATGGTCACCTGTCCCTGGCCTTGTTGCCTCACCTTTCTGACCCGTTCCAGCGTGATCCGGCACCCACCTCCTCTCGAACAAATACCTCAACACGGCCCATGACATCCCAAACCCGCGCCCGAAAGCACGGACCAGGCTCATTGGGATGAAGCAAGTGTATTTGGGCTGTCTCATGCGCTGCACAAGCCGCACCGTCATCGGCACCTGCGCCAGCAAAAGCAGGCCGAAAACGGCAGCCGGCACCAAGGACCACGGCCACCAGAACGCCAGCGGCAGCGTCAGCAGCAGCAGCATCGCCAGCGGCGGCTGCACATGATCGACCAGGCCGCTGTAGGCATCGCCCCCCGCACGCGTGCGGTGGTGTAGGTACAGCCAGACCCGAAAATAACCGTGGATCGCTTGCGCGCGCAGATAGCGGGACAGCCTCGTCGGATGGTAATGGCCGACCCGCGACCCGATTTCAAACCGCAGTGTGTAGCCGGCATCCTGGACCCGAAACGACAGCTCGCAATCTTCGGCCGTCCGGTAAAACTCGTTGAACCCGCTGACCTGTTCGAGCACATCTTTTCGGTAGAGGACGTTGAATGCTGCCAGGTAATTGACATCGGTTGGCATCCACCGGTGGCGTTCCACGATTTCTTCATGGATCAGGCAAGAGAGCAGGAACTCAGGGAGCACGTTCTCGTACAAGCCGCTGACGCCCGCTACTTTCTCGTCGGGGAGGTGGGGGAGGAGGCGTTTAAGGGCGTCCGGTTGGGCCACACAGTCCGAGTCGATGAACCAGACCAGGGGCGTCCGCGCCTCGCGCCAGCCCAGGTTGCGCGCGTACCCCGGTCCGCCCCCCGTCCCCTTGATCACGCGCACCGGATAGCCCGCCGCGATGGCCGCCGTATCGTCCGTCGAGCCGTCGTCAACGAAGATGATCTCTGCCAGTTCCTCCGAGTTGAGGAGCGGCACGACGGCGTCGAGGCACGGGCGCAGGGTTCGCGAGGCATTCTTTCCGGGGATGACCAGCGTGACGGCGGGGGCGGCGGGGTCGCTCATGACTCCTTCTCCTCGCCTTGCCGCGCCTCGCGGATCGCGATGTGCCGCACCAGTTCCGTCACCTGCCGCTGTAGGTACACCTGCCCCGCATAGAAGTAGAACGAAACGCCCAGGAAGCCGAGGACGGCCAGGTAGAAGACGAGGTCCGCACCGCGGGTGATGCCGACGGCCGTGGCGGCACGCTGGGGCAGCCCCGGGTCGTAGATTGCCACGGCGGCGGCGATCCAGATCAGGCAGCGAAACGTCCGTGCCCGGCGCATTCCCGGCCGCCGCAGCCAGCCGATGGCCTCGACCAACAAAATCAGCCCCAGGGCCGAGAGGGCAAACCACTGGAATAGGTTCATGCGATAGCTCTCCGTTCGCAAGGGCGGCACACACCCCACGGCCCCGCCAGACACCACGACCAGCCGTCGCCGGCTCCGCGGGGTGGGTCAGTATCCTGCCTATCGATTTCGGGCTCCGCCCGCGGGCCGGCGACGCAGATCGTAGACGATCAGCGCATCATCTTTGTAGCACAGGGCGAAACGCGAGTGCAGGGCCTGCCGCAGGCCCTGCTGTTTTTCCCACTCGTCAAGGCGGGTGACGACAAAGTGGGTGGGGTGGAAGCGTTGGATCATGCGCGTGAGCCGGTCGCCGTCATCGGGCGCTGCGGACTCGTAGTAGGTCTGTTTCAGGGGGCGGTCCATGGCATAGCCCCAGTGATGGGCCACAACCCAGCCGTGGAAGGTCAGTGGAAAACCGTAATGCCAGCTCAGCGAGAGGACCGACTGGCCCGGACCGACGATGGTTCCCGCATGCCGGTAGACGGGAGCCAGGGCCTCGTCAGGCTCCTGCTGGAGCCGTCGGGTGGCCCCCAGGGCCCAGACCAATGCCAGCCCCGCCAGTGTCTCGATGACGGGCGGCGCCTTGAACCGGCCGTTCCAGTGCTGCAACCAGGGCGCCTCGTCGGCATTCAGCGACGACTCGCGCATCTTCAGCCAGAGGACACGGGTGGTCACGGCATTCTCGTACTGAAGCATCGGGTGAAAGACCGTCGGCCAGGCCGTCAGGTTTTGCAGGCGGAAGCCCGCCCCGATCGCGACGAGCGGGAAGAGCAGCGTCAGCTTCCACCCCCACCCGAGAGAGTGCGGCGGGTTGTCGATCATGGCTAGCCCTCGGCGGGCCTCCTGCGTCAGGCCATTGAGTCCCACGGTGCCACCACCACCCTCGGACACCCCGTGGCACCGTGGCGGCACCCTCGTGGCACCGTGGTGGCACCCTTGGCACCGTCGTGGCACCGTCATGGCACCCTCATGGCACCCTCATGGCACTGTCGTGGCACCATACCTTCCGGACCGGCTGCGAACGATGTCCGGGGACAGCTGGCGCCGACTCGGAGAGCAGCTGCGAGAGGAGGCCAGCCCGCGGCGCCAGCCAAGGGCCGCCCGACTCGCCCTTGGCTGGCGCCGTGGGCTGGCCCCTTGGTTCCGAACGCCGTTAGCGCACCACCCTCCCCAGCAGCAGTTGGCCCACGATTCTCAGGCTGTTCCAGGAACTCTGCCCCTTAGCCACGGTTTCGCCGGTGTAGCGGATCGTCACCGGCACTTCACAGTAGCTTAATCCCCGCTGCCGGACCTGGTCGAGCAGTTCCGAGGCATGGGCCATGCGGTTCTGCGTGATGCGGATGGTCTGGGCGGCCCGGCGCGACAAGGCGCGGAAGCCGTTATGGGCGTCGGTCACACGGATCCGCGAGAAGACCCGCGTGAACAGCACGCCCAGCTTGAGCACCAGCCAGCGCGTCCGCGGCATGCCCACCGTCTGGCCCAGGAAGCGCGAGCCCAGGGCGATATCGGCCCGGCCGGCCGCCACCGGTTCCACCAGCTGAGCGATCTCCTCCGGCGAATGCTGGCCGTCGGCATCGAAGGTGACGATAACCTCGGCTCCGCGGGCCAGGGCGAAGTCGATCCCCGTTTGCAGCGCCGCCCCCTGCCCGCAGTTGATGACATGGCGCAGCAGCCACACCGGATACTCCAGGGCCACCTGGCCGGTGGCATCGGTCGAGCCGTCATCGACGACGACCACCTGGGGATAGACGGGGCACAGGCCGGCCAGCGTCAGCCCCAGGCGCCGCGACTCGTTGTAGGCCGCGATCACCACCCAGGTTCCGCCGGCAGCCGGTAATGTGCTTCCGTCGTTCACCAGCAGGATCCTCTGAGGGCGGAGCGTGTTGCTGCAAAGCCCCGTTCACGGGGCTTTCCCGCGCAGCGGTTCAGGCCCGCCGTTGACGGCGGGTAACCCGGCGGCCACCCCCCACTCCGAGCCCCGTTCACGGGGCTTCGCGCTGTTCGGGTTTACCCTCCTCCGGGCTAAAGCCGTTCAGCGAGAACCCCCGTAAACGGGGGTCAACGGGCCCATTCCGCTCCGCAACCCGCCCTGCAAGGGCGGGCCTCAACCGCTGCGCAGCACAGCCCCGTGAACGGGGCTCGGCGGGCATCGCGCCGAACACTATGCGGGGTACGGGTGCGAGGGGCTTCCTGAGCGCCACTACCGCACCGCCTTCACCACCTTGTATACCGCGGATTCCCCCTCGGCATGGAGCAGTGTTAGCTGCCCAGCGGCTTTCGCCCGGGCCAGTCCCGGATTCTCGCGCAGGCCCGCCGGTGTCGCATAGAAGTAGCGGATACCGTTGATCCGACACCACTCACCGTCAAGTTTGTCGCGCACATGCCTCTCGTACTCAACCACGCCGCGCCGTCCTTCCAGGGCGGGCATCAGGAAACGGACGTTGTAGGAGCGCGTGTACAGGGCCAGGGCCAGGCCGCCATCCACCGGATAAATGTGGTGTTCCGCGTTGTTCGTCCCACAACGGTACGTCAGGGCGGCCAGGCCGATCGCACCCGTGTCGGGGGGTACATGGTCGTCCACCCAGGCGGCCAGGCGCAGGTCGTCGGGCGTGACCTTGAAGCGGTTGTTTTGAAGCATGGTCGGCGTGCCGCTCCATTCCAGGTCGGCACGCGGGACGAAAAGCCAAATGATCGGAAACACGCAACAGGCCAGGGCCAAGCTGCCGAGAGCGATGGCCCGGGTCACGACCGGCAAGCGCTCGCGGCTTTCCAGCAGCAGGAACAGCTGGGCCACCGACGCCGCCAGGCACGCGAACAAAAGCAGCAGCTCGACGCGCAGGAGCAGGTAGCGCAGGTAGACGGACAGCAGGGCCGTCTGCGGATCAGAGAGCGACAATCCGTCGGCCGCCAGGGTGATGCCGTACTTCAGAATCAGGCGAAGCCCCAAGGCCGTCATCACCAGCAGCGCCAGCGGCACCCCAATCAGGGCGGCGCGGCGCCCGCGCAGCACCAGGGGACCCACCACCAGCAGCGCCAGGACTCCGGCGGCCACCAGCAGGGCGGTGGCGGGTCGCTTTTCGTTCCAGGTGCGCAGCTGATCGTAATGGGTGATGCCCGTGGGGGTCACGATTGGGCTGAGGGTCAACGGATTGACCCGGGCGGCCTCGTGCAGTCCCCGGGCCAAGGAATAACGTGGCGCCGGCGCGGCAACGTCCGCGGAGGAGGCCGACGCGACTTTCGCTGCCGGCGCCGCGCGCCGCACCAGGCCGCCATAATAGGGATCGTTCCCCAGGACCAGGGCCGCCGTCAGCAGCGCCAGCCCCGCCTGGATCAGTAGCACGCGGCGGCGCGACCAGCCCAGTCCCCGCCGGCCCCGATAAGCCAGGATCGCCGCCGCCACCACCATCGCCAGCGCCGCGAACGGTGCGCAGGCGGGATTCTGGGCCACGCTCAGGGCGGCCAGCAAGCCAGTCAGCGCCAGCGTCAGGACAAACGGTCCGCGTCCACTGGTTGGGGCCAGCAGCGGCAGGACGCAGATCGCGACCCAGAGGGGCGGCCCGGCCTGCTTCGGAGTGCCGGGGTATAGCAGGTCCGGGTAGAGCGCATACAGCGGGAACACGAACAGGAATGGCAGGGCCAGCAGGTGGAGAAGCGAAAGCGGGCGCTGGACCAGCGCCGCCACCCCCGTCGTCACCAGAACAACCGCCGCGATGCACAGCACCACGTGCTGGAGGTGAAAGGCCTGGACCACGCTGAGCGGCGCTACCGCTGCCGTGGTCGCGGTCATCGCGCCAAAGCCGGCCGGGTAGCCGACCGTGTGACCCAGCGGCGGCACCGCGAAGTCCATCCCCCCGTGCAGGTAGACCCGGGTCATGAATGTATGCTGGATCG
This sequence comes from uncultured Planctomycetota bacterium, assembly GCA_963827935.1. Taxonomy (GTDB): domain Bacteria; phylum Planctomycetota; class Planctomycetia; order Gemmatales; family Gemmataceae; genus DATFNV01. The sequence goes on from CAWHCN010000018.1 coordinate 240,186, forward strand.
CATCCGTCCCCGTCACGCCCAGCGAATCGCCAATCGACCAGAACGCCACCACCAGCAGGGCGGCGAAGGGACCGTAGAGCAGCAGGCGCTGGCCGAGTGCCAGGAGGCTCCCCTCGCCCCTGTACTCAGCGGAGCGGGGTGGGAGGTGAGGGGTGCCGTTCAATCGCTTCAGCGTCCGCAGGCCCAGCGCTCCGACGTGCAGGACGACCAGCGCGGGGAAGAGCCATCCCAGCTCGCCCAGCCCGTACGACGCCGGCCAGAGCTTCGCCACCAGGTTGCGCAGATAGAACCAGGTGCAGACAACGGCGAGCCCGGCGAAGAAATCGGCGGGGAAGAGCAGGAAGCGTGGCCGCACCGCCGTCCAACGACCGAAGACAAGCCAGCCAAGCCAGGTGAGGACGGCGATATAGATGGCGCTGCCCAGGAAGAACGAGGCCTTCGCCGTTTGCCCGAGGACCAGACACCCGCCGGCTGGTGCCAGCAGAACGAGCAGCAGCAGCGGCCATTCGGGATCGGCCAGCGCGGCCAGTGCGGCCCCAAGCCGTCCGGCTGCGGGCTCGGCGCCGGCCTGGGCTACCGGTCGGGTCGCCAGGGTGTCCGCCGGGGTGCGCATGGGGCTGTCTGCGTGTCAGGGAGCAGGGCTCAAGAAAATCGAGCGGTCACACGGGCAGGGAAGCCCGAAGCGCCAGCGAGGGAGTCTTCTCCATCGTTGTGGCACGGTCTCCTGACCGTGCCACTTGGGCGGACCGAAGGTCTCCAAGAAACCTTCGTTGTGGCACGGTCTCCTGACCGTGCCACTTGGGCTGACCGAAGGTCTCCATGCAACCTTCGCGGATTCCGGGAGACCTTCGGTCAGGCCGGGTGGCACGGTCAGGAGACCACTACCACTCGTTGTGGCACGGTCTCCTGACCGTGCCACTTGGGCTGACCGAAGGTCTCCAAGAAACCTTCGCGGATTCCGAGAGACCTTCGGTCAGGCCGGGTGGCACGGTCAGGAGACCGTGCCACAACGGGAGGCAGTCAAGCACGCCCTTCGGAGTACCTCAGGGCGTGCCACCCGGGGCTGCCAAACTTACTTCTTCTTCTCCTCTTTCTTCTCGCCCTTGTTGTCGTCCGACTTGCGCTTACGGACGATGTGCAGGATGTTGTCGAAATCCCCGGGTTGCCGGTCGTCGGTCAGTCCCTTGATCTTTTCCTTGATGCTGAGGCCCGGCTTGACGACCACGTAATGCTCGGCGGGGTCCTTGCGCATGCGGGAGACCACCAGGTCGCCGCGGTCCAGGTGATCGGCCATCCACGGGACGATGCAGGAGAGGTAGTACCAGGTATTGGGTTGAGGATTGGCCAGGCCGGTCATCCGGTAGCGCTGGTAGCTCTTGAGCCGCTCGGCAAAGGCCGCATCGTAGAAGGCATCCAGCTTCACCTGCTCCTGGTCGCCTGCCGGTGTCTTGACCTCCTGATTATGGTACTCGGAAAAGGTGAGGGCCATCACCGGCTTGTTGCTGCTATCCGGATAGAGGAGCGTGAGCGGGGCCAGGATGGCGCGTTCCACTTGGGGTCGGGCCGCCTCGGGAATCTCGGTTCGCAGGAAGTCGGCCTCGATGAGGCCGGAGCGCATCAGAACGACGTCTCCGCTCTTCCAGAGCGGCGGCTCGACTTTGCCGTCGGCCGTCGTCACCCCTTCATTCATGACCGTGCCGGCCAGGCCTTCGCCTTTGCCCGGCTTGCCCATGATGGCTAGCGCCTTATCGTTGCTGACCAGGCCCGAGCCCCGACTCCAGGAGGACAGGAAGCCGAACAGCAGGAGGCCGACGGCCAGGACGCAGACCAGGCCAATGCGAGCCTCGCGCGAACCATCGCGGGTGGCATAATAGGCCAGCAGAATGGCCGCCCCGATGGTGGTGTAGGTCAACGCGCGGCTGGTAAAAATCGAAGAGACCACCAGGGAAGCCACGAGCAGGCCGGCCTGCGGCAAAAACAGCCATACTCGTCCCATCCACAGGGCCTCGTCGTTTTCGGGTAAAGGCTGGAGCGGCACGGGGGGCGCGGCGGCCGGCGCCGGCGCGGCGGCCAGCGCCGGGCTCAGTGTCGGGGCGGACGCAATGGCTGTCGCCGACCCTCCGGCCGGCGCCGCGGCGGCGCTCTCCGCCGAGGTCGTCTGCGCTTCTCCCTCCGCCTTCGGTTCCGCATCGCCCCCTTGCAGTTGCATCCGCACGATGTAGCCGGCGATCAGGATGAGGGCCAGGCCGCCCAGGAACACCAGGTTGTGCATGAACAGCACCACGAACGGCGTGAACAGGTGGACGTTGTGGGCCGCCGTCAGGTAGCGGTTGTGGCTCCAGCCCCAGGCACTGACCCGCCCCAGGTACGGCAGCTCCGGCGCCAGCAGCAGTAGCGCCAGCGCCAAGGCACCGCCCCAGAACGCGGCCCGCCGGCTGGCCCCCTCGACCCCGTTCCGCGCCGCATACCAGACCATGCCGGCGTGGGCCAGCACCACGAACAGCAAGAGCGGGCTGAAATAGCCCAGGGCCGCCACGCAAACGGCATAGCCCAGCGCTTGCAGGACCACGCAGCGCGGCGAGGTGGCGTGCAGCACGCCCCACAGGCTCACAAACGACAGCACCGCCGCCAGGTTCCCCAGCGCGAACGGCCTGACCAGCACACTGGTGTTGACCTGGATGGGATCGAGCGCCACGAACAGCGACGCCGCCAGCGCCATTTCGACGCCAAAGGTCCGCTTCACCAGGAAGAAGACCGCGACAATGCAGCCCAGCCCCGCCAGCAGCGACGGCAGCCGCATCGACCAGTCGGCGATCGGCAGTACATGGGCGACGGCCCACAGCAGGTCGTGGTACAGCGGCACCGGGTCCTCGAGGCCGAACGGAATCACCGAGCGGTGGCTTACCTCGCCCAGGCTGGCGACCGGGACCAGCGGGTCGTTGACGGTCGGCGTGGTGCCGATGTCAAGGCCCTGGCGTTCGGCCACGGCCGAGAGGGAGGTGAACTCATCCACCTCGACGGGCAAGTCGCGCATTTGCAGGCCGCGCAGCACCAGGCCAAGCCCAACGATGGCGAGCAGCCAGAGGAAGGGTCGGCCAATTTCCCGGGCCACGGGGGGCGCCGCTTCAGGCACCGGAGCGGATATGGCGGTGGACATGGGGGCCTCCGTTTATCAGTGCGAGTGTAGCACACGGCGTGGCACCGGGCGGGCCCGCGCATGGAATCGGTTTAGCCGCGGATCGCAGATCCGCGTGAGCGCTACGCAGGTTTCTTCTTCGCCTGATACAGTGGCGAGCGCCACAGGCGAAGGCGATCCAGCCAGTAGTGCCCCATCACGCCGAGCGTCAGCAGGCCGTACCGCAGGCTGCGGCGGAAGTTGATGCTGCTGGCCTCGTCGAAATAGCGCACCGGCACCGGCAGGTCGCCCAGGCGGAAGCCCAGCCGCACCGCCTGGGCCAAAAACTGCGTGTCGAACACAAAATCGTCCGAGTTCTGCTCGAACGGGATGGTTTCGAGCACCTCGCGGCGATAGACCCGGAAGCCGCTGTGGAAATCGCCGAGGTTCTGCCCCAGCGCCAGGTTCTCGCAGATGGTGAGAAAGCGATTGCTGAGATACTTGTAGATCGGCATGCCGCCGGCCAGCGCCTCCTGGCGCGAGCGAATGCGGCTGCCCATGACCACATCGCAGATGCCCAGTTCGATGATGCCGACGGCGTGGGGGATGATTCGGCTATCGTACTGGTAGTCCGGGTGAATCATCACCACCACGTCGGCGCCATGTTCCAGGGCGGTGCGGTAGCAGGTTTTCTGGTTGCCGCCGTATCCCTTGTTCTGCTCGTGGACGATGACCGTGAGGCCCATTTCGCGAGCGACCTCGACGGTGCGGTCCTTGCTGCCGTCATCGACGAGGATGACCTCATCGACGCAGCCGGCGGGCATGTCGGCCAGGGTGGCGGCCAGCGTCTTTTCGGCGTTGTAGGCCGGCAGCACGGCGATCACGCGATGCTGTCGCTTCGGCGGATGCGGATTCTCCGGCTCGGTGATTCGTTCCACGCGAAAGATCTCACGCCGCAGGTCGAGTGGCGGCCGCTCCAGAAGTGGCATGTCAACTGGCCCCTTGGTGGTCCCGATTCCGGCGAGCAAGTCCAGCTCGGAAGGCGTTTGGCTCAGGCGTCTGGAAGGAGGGGATCACAGTTAATCCTGGCAAATCCAGTACCAAGCCAGGATAGCGGGCGTCGCTTCCGCCGACAACGGAAAAACGCGCCGCTGGCGGATGAAATCTGAGGCTACGGCAGAGAATGGGAGGGCCCGCCTGGTCCGCGCTGTAAGCGTCGATTAGCGCCATTGTTTGCCAGCGTTAAGGAGAGTTAATGAGCGCGAGCATTTGGCAGGAGGGGAGAAACTGTAGGGTGCGTCAAGCGTACTCGCGCCGACGCACCGTTCCTGCCCGGTGCGTCGGCGCGAGTACGCTTGACGCACCCTACGCGTGCTTAAGGACAAAATGTCTGAATCGCCAAAATCGTCGTTGCACTCGGCCTCGGCTAGCGGATAATGGTCTGGGTGGGCCCGGGTGCGGAGCCTGGGGTGCCGCGTCTGTAAGCGTGTCCAGCGGAGACGCCGTCATGGCTGGTTCGTCTCTTGTGCCTCTTCATCGGCAGTTGGCTCGCGTCAGCCGCCGGCTGTTCCTGCAAACGCTGGGCGACATCCTGTGGTGGTGCTGGTCTGGCGCCCTGCTGCTCATCGCCCTGTGGCTGCTGGCGGAGCCGTGGCTCCCCGGCGAACGGGCCGAGTGGGTGCGCTGGGCGATCGCCGGCGGCATCGGCCTGGCCGGGACCATGCTGGCGGTCCTCCTGGCGGTGCTGCGGGCACCCAGCAAGCTCGAAGCGGCCCTCAGCCTGGACGAACGCTTCGGCCTCAAGGAGCGCGTCACCACTTCGCTGACCCTCGATCTGCACACCGCCGCCCTGCCCGCTGGGCAGGCGCTGCTGGCCGATACGGCCGAGCGGATCGCGGAACTGGACGTTGGCGAACGCTTCCCGCTCCGCATGCGCTGGAACGCCGTGCTGGTGCCGCTGGCCGGGCTGGCGCTGGCCGCCGTCTTCTTCTTCCCTTTGCCGGCCCGCAGCCAGGCGACCACCAACCCCGCCGACGAAAACAAGCAGCCGATCGCCAACAAGGACGAGGTGGAAAAGAAGCTCGACGATGTCAAGAAGAAGGCCCGCGAAAAGAAGCAGGCCGACAAACTCAAGAACGAAAAGATCGACCTGCTTGACGATGAATTGCAGAAGATCATCAACAAGCCGCACGACACCAAGGAGGAAGTCCGCGACCGCATCAAGGACCTGACCGGCCTGGAGGACAAGGTCAAGAAAGAGCAGGACGAACTCAAGGACCGGGCCCAGGCGATCAAGGACCAGTTGCAGCAGTTGAACAAGAACGCCGGCAGCGACAGCAAGGACGGCCCGGCCAAGGAGATGCAAAAAGCCCTGGAGAAGGGGGATTTCAAGAAGGCGCAGGAAGAGCTGGAAAAGCTGCGCAAGAAAATGGAAGAAGGCAAGCTCGACGAGAAGGAAAAGGAACAGCTCAAGCAGCAGCTCCAGGACATGAAGGAAAAAATGAAGCGTGCGGCCGACCCGCAGGAGGCCCAGAAACAGCTCGAGCAGATGAAGCGCGACGGCAAGATCGATCAGCAGCAGTTCGACAAGGCGATGGAGCAGGTCAAGAAGAACGCCGACAAGATGAGCCCCGACGACCAGAAGAAGATGGAGGAGATTGCCGATGCCTTGAAGGCCGCCGAACAGGCGCTCAAGGACGGCGATGGGCAGAAGGCATCGGATGCCCTGCAGAGGGCCGGCGAGGCGATGCGGAAGTCCGATGAGCTGATGCAGGAGCAGGACGACTTGCAAGAGCAGCTCGACCAGCTGGCCGAGGCCCAGCGAGCGATGCGCGACGGCATGGGCCAGCAGGGCATCGGCGCCGGCCGCCGGCCCGAGGGCGACCCGCACCACACCGGCTCGTTCACCTCGAAACTGAAGGGGCATTTCGATCCGAAGGGGCAGAAGGAGCTGACCGGCTACGCCCCCGGCACAAGCTTCAAGAAGAAGAGCTCCGCCGAGATCGCCGGCGACATCAAGCAAGCCAGCCAGGAAGCCCCCGAGGCGATCGAACGCCAGCGCATCCGCGCGCCGCCAGCGACATGGCCCGGGGCTATTTCGAGAACTTCCGGAAACTCTCGGGAGATGACGAGAAGAAGGACAAATAAGACCGACTCATTTGTATGGCGAGCGGGAGGGCGTCAGCCCCCCGGTTGTATACCGGGGGGCTGACGCCCTCCCGCTCGCCATACGCTCCATCTGCTACCCCGCTTGGATTCGAACCAAGAATAGCGGAGCCAAAATCCGCTGTGTTACCATTACACCACGGGGTATAAAGCCGCAATTTGAAAATACTTGCGGCATTTCACGTCTTCCACTCTCACGGCCTTTACACCCGCCACAATCATTTCTGAAGTGGCCGGCGCGTTGCGAGCGTCCCCGGCCGTGAACACAGTGACACCCGGGTCAAGGAGCAGTCACCATGTCCGATGCCCATCCTACCAGGCCCACCGTCGCGGACAAGCCCGCTGCCGAGCCCGGCACTACACCCGCACTACCCGCCCCCCGCAGACCAGCGAAGCCACAGCCAGACTTCCTCCTCTTCGGGCACGGTCGTCGGTCATGGCGGGGACTCCACGAAAGGAGGAGGGACGAACGTTCGTCCTTCATCCTTTTGACGGCGCGGAGCCGGCCTCGGTCGTGCCGGGACGCTCAGGCGAGGTCATTTCCGTGGCGGGCGGCTCCCGCGCTTGGCGGAAATGGAACTGCCCGCGGAGTTCCACGGCCTGAGTCACGGCCGCGCCCACGTCGTTTCGCAGCTCCACGACGTGCCGGACCGCTTCCGACCGCCGCTCCGCTCGCTGCTTCACGAACCACGTCCCGCCCCCGAAAGCCAGGGCGATCAGGGCCAGCGTCGCCGCCAATAGCGCCGCCCCCGTCGGGTTGCACGGCCCCACCGCCAGGCCCGCTCGGCCCAGCCCACGGGCCGGGCGTGGATCGGCCGCCCCTGGCCGAGGCGCCGTAGGTCGTCGGCCAGCGCCGCGGCGCTGACGTAGCGCCGCCCCGGCTCTTTGTGCAGGCACTTCAGGCAGATCGTCTTTTGTTTACCACCCCGGCCGGCCGCTGAGCAGGGGCCACTCCAGGCTGCTGTGCAGGGTACGCAACAGGGCGGCGCCGGGGTTCTTCTCCAGCAGGCACTTTGCCGCCTCGGCCCGGTGCCAGGCGAACGCCTGCTCCGCGGTCACGCTGAAGTCCCGCGGATAGTGGCTGCGCAGTTGCTCCCAGTCCTCTTGCATTTCTTGCGGGGACAGGGGCTGGGCGGCACCGGAGCGGTCGAGGCGGGATTGGTGTCGCCTTGACCCGGAGCCGGCGGGAGGACGATAATGGTCAAAGGGGGATGGGGCCATCGACCGTCCCTAACGGAAGGAGTCGCTGCGATGCGGCACCGCACGATCCGAATTGACGACCAGCCCGAAGCGGTTCGGCGCTTCTTCGAGCAAGTTGGCGATCAGCCCACCATTGTTGAGTTGGCAGGGAAGCCTGTCTGCATCCTCTATCCGTCGTATGAATTGCTGTACACGCCGGAGGGCACCCTGGTCGATCCCGTAGGCACCTGGCACCTGCCGCCGGAGGTGATGCGCGCGCTCTGCCGCGAAGATGTCTAAACGGAGAGGGGCAGTCGCCCTGACCAGACGGAGCTGCAAGGATGCCGCCGCCCTATCTCCTCGACACCGATCATTGTGTTGCCTATCTTGAGCCGACCCATCCCGGTCACGTACCGGTGGCTCATCGGGTCGCAACAACGTCAGCAGCGGACCTTCGCCTCTCTGTGTTTACGTTGATGGAGTTGTCGGAAGGCCCCTGGCATAGTCAGACGAGCCAAGGCTATCACCTGGCCCGGGCTAGCCTGCACAACTTCCTTGCATGGGTCCCCGTGCAGGCACCTACCTACCGCAGCATCGAGGAATTCGGCCGCGTCCGCGCCCTCCTTCGGGGCCGCGGCCAGATGATCGCGGACCTCGACCTCGCGATCGCGGCAACGGCGCTGGCACACTGCTTCACGTTGGTCACGCACAATAACCGGCACTTCAACCGCGTTCCCGGGCTGGCGCTGGAAGACTGGATGCCTTGACGAGCCGCGTCACCAGCGAGGGGATTACGGCGGCTACCAGTTTCTCATTCATCCCCTCGTCACCACACCCGCCCGGCCGCTGAGTAGGGGCCATTCCAGGCCGCTGTGCAGGGTGTGGAACAGGGCGGCGCCGGGGTTCTTCTCCTGCAGACACTTCGCGGCCTCGGCCCGGTGCCAGGCGAACGCCTACACAAGGAATGGAACGCTGATCCGCGCTAATCTTCGCTAAGAGAAGGATGGAAACCCACTTTCCGTTTAGTGTGGATTAGCGTCGATTAGTGTTCCCCCCTCACCACCCCGGCCGGCCGCTGAGCAGCGGCCACTCCAGGCCGCTGTGCAGGGTATGGAACAGGGCGGCGGCGGGGTTCTTCTCCTTTAGGCACTTCGCGGCCTCGGCCCGGTGCCAGGCGAACGCCTGCTCCGCGGTGACGCTGAAGTCCCGCGGATAGCGGGCGCGCAGATACGCCCAGTCCTCTTGCATTTCTTGCGGGGACAGCGGCACGGCGGCACCGGAGCGGTCGAGGCGCTGGCCGGCGAGGAACTCGGCGAGCCGCACCCAGTCGGCCACGGGACGATCCTCCAGGAACCCATTCCACACTTGCGCGGTCATACCATCGACGGTGGCGACGGGGCGGCCGGCCGCTCAGCGCGGACCACTCCCAGCTGCTGTGCAGGGTGTGGAACAGGTCAGCGCCAATCGGTGACATTCAGTCCCGGCACGCGCCGGAAATGGGCCAGATTGTTGGTCACCAGGGTCGCATCCAGGCCGAGGGCGTGGGCCGCGATCAGCAAGTCCATCGCGCCGATCGATTCACCGGCCGCCTCCAGTGCCTGCCGAACCTGGCCGTAGTAAGGGACACAACTCACGGCGCCGTAGTCGTAGGGCTCGAAGGGGGCCAGCACCTTTGTCATGGCGGCCGTTTCGCCGCCGTACCAGCCGCTCTTCCGGGCGCCGAACTCCAACTCCGAGAGCACAATGGCCGAGACACCCACGGCATGGCCCTGGCTCTGCGCGTTCTGGCAATGCACGACAAGCTCTTCCGCCCGCTCACGCACCTTCCGGCGAGCGGAGGGCCGTTGGCCGCGAATCATGGTAATCAGCGTATCCGTGTCGAGCATGTAGATCATTTGGACCACTCGCGTTCCTCGAGCGGTGGCTGTTCACGGCCCCCGGCCATGAGGTCCTCGGACAGTTCCAGGGCGCCCTCCCGGAACAGTTCCCACGGATCGCGCGGAATCACCAGGAACCCCTCCGGGGTCCGCTTCAAGTACACCTCGTCGGTATTCACGCGGAACTCCTTGGGCAGGCGGATTGCCTGGCTGCGGCCGTTTCGGAAGACCTTCGCAATGGTCATGGGACGTCCCCTCTGGAGATGGTATAGACCGAATGGTATATCACGGGGTGATAACAGTCAAGACCGACCCCCTCACCACCCCCGCCGCCCGCTGAGCAGGGGCCACTCCAGGCCGCTGTGCAGAGTATCCAGGCGAACGCCTACACAAGGAATGGAACGCTGATCCGCGCTAATCTTCGCTAAGCGAAGGATGGAAACCCACTTTCCGATTAGTGAAGATTAGCGTCGATTAGTGTTTCCCTTTCACCACACCGGCCGGCCGCTGAGCAGGGGCCACGCCAGGCTGCTGTGCAGGGTGTGGAACAGGGCGGCGCCGGCGTTCTTCTCCGCCAGGCACTTCGCGGCCTCGGCCCGGTGCCAGGCGAACGCCTGCTCCGCGGTCACGCTGAAGTCCCGCGGATAGCGGGTGCGCAGATACTCCCAGTCCTCTTGCATTTCTTGCGAGGACAGGGGCTCGGCGGCACCGTAGCGGTCGAGGCGGTTGGCCGGCGAGCAACTCGGCGAGCCGCACCCAGTCGGCCGCGGACGCTCCTCCAGCGATACATCCCACACCCGCGCCGTCTTGTCAGCACTGGCGGTGACGACGCGGCGGCCGTCCGGGCTGAACGTCGCCTGAAACACCGGGCCTTGATGCGTGAGCGGTGGCGACAACGCCTGGCCCGTGCCCGCGTCCCACACCCGCGCCGTCTTGTCACACTTGCGGTGACGACGCGGCGGCCGTCCGGGCTGAACGACGCCTGATACACCACACTTTGATGCGTGAGCGGCGGCGACAACGCCGGCCCGTGACCGCGTCCCACACCCGCGCCGTCCTGTCCTGACTGGCTGTGACAACGCGGCGGCCGTCCGGGCTAACTGACGCCTGCCACACCACACTTTGATGCGTGAGCGGCGGCGACAACGCCTGGCCCGTGGCCGCGTCCCACACCCGCGCCGTCTTGTCGTCGCTGGCGGTGACGACACGGCGGCCGTTCGGGCTGAACGACGCCTGCACAACATCGCCTTGATGCGTGAGCGGGGGCGACAACGCCTGGCGCGTGGCCGCGTCCCACACCCGCGCCGTCCTGTCCCGACTGGCGGTGACGATGCGGCGGCCGTCCGGGCTGAAATGACGCCCCACGCACGACGTCCGATGCGTGAGCGGTGGCGATAACGCCTGGCCCGTGGCCGCGTCCCACACCCGCGCGGTGTTGTCCCAACTGGCGGTGACGATGCGGCGGCCGTCTGGGATGAACGTCGCCTGCCTCACCACGCCTTGATGGGCCAGCGGTGGCGACAACGCCTGGCCCGTGACCGCGTCCCACACCTGCGCGGTGTTGTTCCCAACTGGCGGTGACGACGCGGCGGCCGTCCGGGCTGAACGTCGCCTGCCCCACTATGCCTTGGTGCTTGAGCGATGGCGACAACGCCTGCCCGTGGCCGCGTCCCAGACCTGCGCAGCCATGAAAGTGATGGTGACGACGCGGCGGCCGTGCGGGCTGACGTCGCCTGCCTCGCCGCACCTTGCCGAGGAGGGCGGCGACAAGGCTGGCCCGTGCCTCGCGTGCACGGTCTACTTCGGGCCACTGGCCGCAGGACGTGGCGCCGTCCGGCTGAACGTCGCCTGCACTCCTTGATGCGGGCGGGCGACAACGCCTGGGCCGTTGCCGCGTCCCACACCCGCGCCGTGTGTCGCCACTGGCGGTGACGACGCGGCGGCCGTCCGGGCTGAACGACGCCTGAAACACCTGGTTTGATGCGTGAGCGGAGGCAACAACGCCTGGCCCGTGCCCGCGTCCCACAGCCGCGCCGTCTCGTCAGAACTGGCGGTGACGACACGGCGGCCGTCCGGGCTGAACGTCGCCTGCATCACCGGGCTGGATGTTTAAGCGGTGGCGACAACGCCTGGCCCGTGACCGCGTCCCACACCCGCGCCGTGTCGTCCGCACTGGCGGTGACGACGCGGCGGCCGTCCGGGCTGAACTCGGCCTGGTTCACCACATTTTGATGCGTGAGCGGGGGCGTCAACACCTGGCCCGTGTCCGCGTCCCACACCCGAGCCGTCGTGTCTAAGCTGGCGGTGACAACGCGGCTTCCGTCCGGGCTGAACGATGCCTGATTTACCGGGCCTCGATGCTTTAGCGGTGCCGACAACGCCTGGCCCGTGCCCGCGTCCCACACCCGCGCCGCCATGTCACTGGCGGTGACGACGCGGCGGCCGTCTGGGCTGAACGTCGCCTGCGTCACCGAGCTTTGACTCCGGGTCTGAGCGGTGGTCCTATCGGCAGGGCCAACACCTGCCTCTGGCGCTCCTCACGTGGCCACCAGAATCACCAGAACCACCGCCAGCGCCACCGTTGCCACCACCACGCACGTCGCCGCCGCCGTCACCAGCGTGCGATGCCGGCCGCCAGCGCCGCAACCGCACTCCCCACGGCTCCCGCCAGCGCCTACCGGCTCGTCCGCCAGCCAGTGCTCCACGTCCCCCGCCAGCGCCGCCGCCGACTCATAACGGTCCCCCGGCTGCAACGCCATCGCCTTGCGACAGATCGCCTCCAGCGCCGGCGGCACCCCCGGCTTCACCTGGCTCGGCCGCGGATATTCCCCCAACTGCACCGCCGCCAACAGCATCGTCATGTTCGGATCGGTGAACGGCGCCCGCCCCGTCAGCAGCACGTAGAGCGTCGCCCCCAGGCTGTAGATGTCGCTGGCCGGGCCGACCTGGTCCAGCCGGCCCGCCGCCTGTTCCGGCGCCATGAACGCCGGCGTGCCCAGCACCGCGCCCTGCTGCGTGTGCCCCACACCGTCCCCGGACGGCCCCAGCGCCGGCTCGTCCTGCCCGCGGCGCGCTCTCCGCCTGGCCCATCACCTTGGCCAGGCCCCAGTCCACCAGCAGCGTCTCGCCGAACTTGCCCGAGCATCACGTTGGCCGGCTTGATGTCGCGGTGCAGCACGCCGCGCGAGTGGGCGTAGGCCACGGCGTTGCAGACGGCGATGAAACGTGTCAGGAGCTGCCGAAACTCCAGGGCCCGCTCGCCGGGGTCGCGGCCGGGCCGGTCGGCCTCGTGAAAGCGGCGGGCGGCGGCGTCCAGCGTTTCGCCGCGGATGAAGCGCATGGCGTAGTAGGGCCGGCCGTCGGCATGGCGGCCCAGGCCATAGACCGGCACGATGCTCGGGTGCTCCAGCCGGCCGTTGACCTCGGCCTCGCGCAGGAAGCGCCCCTGGCTGGCCGGGTCGTCGGCGAACTCACCCTGGATTTCCTTCAACGCGACCTCACGGCCGACCTCGGTATCCAGGGCGACGAAGACCTCGCCGAGGCCGCCGCGGGCGTGGGAACGCAGGACGCGGTAGCGGACGCCATCGACCGGGGCGTCGGCGGGAGGGGTGCCGTCGGCGAGCGTCGGCGGCAGGGTGGCGGCCCCATCGGCATCGAGCGGCGGCAGGGTGGCCTGGGAGTCGGCTTCGGAAACCGGACGGGTGGGCGTGGGATCGGTCATGGCAGGAGCCTCGGCGTCGCGGCGAGGGGAAGCAGGATGAGTCTACCAGTGGGGAGCACGTCGAGACAAAGGGAATCCGGCAGAGCGGAAGGAGGTTTCGCAGGTGTAGCGAAATGATACACTCGTGACTTGCCCACAAATGCGTGAGCAAGTGAGCAAGTCACTATGTCGTAAGGCGCAACCCCTTGTGGCACATGCGGTTGTCGCACGGAAGCGACTTGCTCACTCACTGGCCCGGTGGGCAAGTCACTTGAGGACGAACAGCCGTGGTACCGCCGTGGGTAGATTCACGCCGACCGCTTATCCCTGGCACGGCGGTTGCCTTAACCACGCGGGGGCCTGCCGCGTGTACCGTAACATTACGGACCTCGTTCGCAACCGGGATGAACTGGGGATTTTGCTCTGACGCCAGGACACCGCCATGACCGCAACGTTGGCCGCCGCCTCTCCGTCGCTGCCCGAGCCCGCGGCGGCTTCGTCGGGCCCGCCGCTGCTGCTCAAGCGCCAGTGGCTGGCGGCGTTGGCCGTCGTCTTCGTCTTCGCCGCCCCCTACCAGACCCTCGTGCAGACCGTCATCACCGACGACGCCGTGCGCAAAGGGCCTCGACATCGACGACTACGACATGACCTGGCAGCAGGTCGGCTACGGCGTCGGCATCATCTACGGCATATTCGCGGGGCTGGGGTTATCGACTCGCATCGGCGCCCGCTATACCATTGCCCTGGGCCTGGTGGGCTTCGCCCTGGGCAACGTGCTGTGTGGGGCGGCGGTCGGGCTGGAGAGCTTCGTCCTGGGCCGCTTCGTCGATGGCTTCGGCAAGATGATGGTGATGGCGCTCTGCCGGACCACGCTCTACAAGCAGTTCGACGGGCGGCTGCTGGTGGCCATCGGCCTCTACGGCGCCTTCGCCTACGCCACCCGCAACGCGACCCCGTTGCTCATGGCGGAACTGACCGTGTGGCTGTCCTGGCGCTGGATGTACTGGTTCTACGTCCCGATCGCGCTCGTGGGCATGGTGCTGGTCTGGCGCTACTTCCGTCCCGACCGCCCGCCGAGGCCCGTGACCGTGTCCGTCGATTTGCTGGTCATCACGCTCTTCGTGGCCTGGGTCGTGGCGGTCGTGTTCGCCTTCAGCTGGTACCGCAAGTGGGGCGGCTGGACGTCGAACGCCTTCGTTGCGACCGTCCTGGTCTGCGTCGCCCTGCCCGTGGTCCTCGTGATCCGGCTCGGGTCGAACTACAGCCCCGACGAGCACCTCAAGCGCCTGGTGCGAAGCCGCGTCTTTGCCCTGTCCATGACCGCCCGCGCGTTGATGCTCACGCACCTGGTCGGCGTGCTGACCATCGTGGGCCTGTACGCCACCGAGCTGCGCGGTTACGACCGGACCACGGCCGGCTGGCTGATGGTGCCGACCACGCTGGCGATGACTTCCACCACGGTCCTGACGACCTGGCTCCACCGCCGCGGCCTGCGGCACGTCTGGCTGGTTCTCGGGTTCGTGGGGGCCGCGGCCTGCGTGTGGTGGCTGTCGTCGCTGGACAACTTCACCCCGAAGGAGCACGTGGCCCTGATCCTGGCCTGCTGGGGGGCGTTCCTCGGCCTGATCCCGCCCGCCTTCCTGAGCGACGAAATCGAGGGGGTGCCCGCCAAGGACTTCCTCTACGCCGGCGCCCTGGCCATCGTTGGTATCGTGACGCCGATCATCACGGTGCCGACCGCGACCGGGACCGTCATCAAGGCCTGGTCCGACCGGGCGCTGGACACCTACCGGCTTAACCTGAGTACCAATCGCCCTGCGGTGTCGGAGGCCGCAGCCCGCGTCGCCGACTACTACCAACAGCGCGGGCAGAGCGGGCCCGTCCTCGAGCAGGAAACCGGGACCGTTCTCGGCGGGTTCGCCACGCTCGAGAGCGCCGCGTTCGGGTTCCGCCAGGGCCTGCGTTTCTTCAGCCTGATGATGCTGGCGCTTGGGGTGCCGGTCGCTTTGCTGCTGTGGCAGGCGGCCCGAGGCTTGCGGGCGCCGCCCGGGGCCGGTTATACCTGAGGCTTCCGGGTTCGTGCGGCTTGAGGCGGTGGCCCGGAGGATCCGACTTGGCCCCACCGGCCTGAGCGGCCGATCGACAACTTTGCGTTCGACCAGTTCTTGCTCCAACCACCTGGTCCGTCCTGAGACCGTGTCTGTCCCGTTGCCCTACACGATGGTGTCATTGCTGCCGTTGCCGAACTTGATGTTGTCGTGGCCTTTTCCGGTGCCCGGCAGGATCACGGTGTTGTAACTGCCGTTGCCGATCTGGACGTTATCGTTGCCGGTCCCCACCGTCACCGCGTCGTAACTGCCGTTGCCGATTTGGACATTGTCGTTGCCGTTGCCCAGCACCACGACCTGGTTGCTGCCGTTGCCGAGTTGAACGTTGTCGTTGCCGTTGCCGGCTATTACCGTGTTGCTGCCGTTGCCGAGCTGGACGTTGTCGTTGCCGTTGCCCAGCGTCACGGTGTTGTTGCCGCTGCCCAGCTGGACGTTGTCGTTGCCGTTGCCGGCGGTGACAACGGCGTTGATGGTCAGGCTGTTGGCCAGCTGGACGTTGTCGTTGCCGCCTTGCAGGAAGATAGAGATGGTGGTGAAGGACTGGCTATACGTGATCCCATTGACCGTTACGCCCGTACTGCCCGTGTTGCTGCTGCCGGTCGGGTTGACCTGGACCTGGTCATTGCTGGTGGCCCCCCCCCGACGAAGTAGAGCTGCGTGCCGATGGCCCTGACGCCGGGGCCCAGCACGACAAGTTGGACCGTCGCCGTCGTGGTTTTGTAATCGGTGCTGTCGGCGGGCGTGAACTTCGCCGACAAGGTCTGGGTTCCGGCCGTCAGCACCGTCCCGGCCGGCGGCGTGTACACGAAACTCCCGGTCACGTTGGCCACAGCGTCCAGCTGGTTGCTGCCGAGCGGCGTGAAGTAGGCAATGGCGCTCGGATTGTTCCAGGTGATCACCGGCGTCGCCGCCTTGATCGTCCAGTTCGTCGTGGTGCTGCCATTCGTGTAGTCGGTGGTATCGGTCGGCGTGAAGGTCACCACGACACTGTAGGTGCCGGCGCTGGTCGGCACGTTGCTGGACCCGTTGTAGGTGAAGTTCAGGCTGCCGTCGCTGCTGCTGAGCCCGTTGGCGCCGGCCACCGTCACGTCGGTGCCGGGATAGGGTTGCGGCACGCCGGTGTAGAAGGTGCTTTGTGCCGCCGCCGTCACTGTCGGGGTGGCCGCCTTGATCGTCCAGGTCGTCGTGGTGCTGCCGTTCGTGTAGTCGGTGGTATCGTTCGGGGTGAAGGCCACCACCACGCTGTAGGTGCCGGCGCTGGTCGGCACGTTGCTGGACCCGTTGTAGGTGAAGCTCAGGCTGCCGTCGCTGCTGGTGAGGCCGTTGGCGCCGGTTACCGTCACGTCGGTGCCGGGATAGGGTTGCGCATCGCCGGTGTAGACGGTGCTTTGTGCCGCCGCCGTCACCGTCGGCGTCGCCGCCTTGATCGTCCAGGTCGTCGTGGTGCTGCCGTTCGTGTAGTCGGTGGTATCGGTCGGGGTGAACGTCGCCACCACGCTATAGGTGCCGGCGCTGGTCGGCACGTTGCTGGACCCGTTGTAGGTGAAGCTCAGGCTGCCGTCGCTGCCGGTGAGGCCGTTGGCGCCGGTTACCGTCACGTCGGTGCCGGGATAGGGTTGCGCATCGCCGGTGTAGACGGTGCTTTGTGCCGCCGCCGTCACCGTCGGCGTCGCCGCCTTGATCGTCCAGGTCGTCGTGCTGCTGCCGTTCGTGTAGTCGGTGGTATCGTTCGGGGTGAAGGTCACCACCACGCTGTAAGTGCCGGCGCTGGTCGGCACGTTGCTGGACCCGTTGTAGGTGAAGCTCAGGCTGCCGTCGCTGCCGGTGAGCCCGTTGGCGCCGGTTACCGTGACATCGCTCGTCGGATATCCTTGCGGAGCGCCGGTATAGGTGGAGCTCTCGGCCGTCGCGCCCACCGTGGGCGTGGTCTGGCTCTGGACAACATTGACCAGCACCTGGGCGCTGGCGCTGCTGTAATCGGCGGTGTCGTAGGGCGTGAAGGTAACGTTCAAGGTCTGGCCATTGCCGCCAGGAAGCACGGTATCGGGAGCCGGCGTGTAGGTGAACGTGCCGGCGACGTTGGCGGTGGCATCCAGTACTCCCGCTGCGGCCAGGGTGCGCGCCGTAGGGGATATTGGCGGCCGGGTTGTTCCAGATGAGCAGGGTGCCCAGGATGTTGAGCTGCCCGGCGCCTTGCGTGCTCAGCTGGCCGTTGTAATCAACGACGATGGTACTGAGCGTGGCCGAAGCGAGGGTCCCCTCGACCGTGAGGTTGCCCTGGTCGGTCACGCTGGCGCCGCTGTCCACCAGCAGGCTGCCGCCAGCAGCGACCGTGAAGCCGGCGGCGGCGGCCACGTCCAGTTGGCCACCCGCGGACACCTCCCAGGTCCCGGTGTTGGTCGTCACCGTGCTGGCGGGGCCTGCGTCGAAGGTGCTGTCACCGTATTCGTAGAAATAGCTGTCGGCACCCAGGTCGAAGCCGCCGCCAACCGTGAGGGTCGCGGCGTCCGTGGAGGAAGCGCCGTTATAGACATAGCTGCCGCCCTCACCATAGAGGGTGAAGTCGCGGCTCACGGTGAAGGTTGACGTGCCCTGGTTGTAGACTGAGCCTGAATCGGACAGGCCGGCGCTGGAGTCACCAATGCTGAAGCTGCCGCCCACGGTGAGCGTTGCGGCGTCCGAACTGGAGTTGCCGTTGTACAAGGAGGCGTCGTTGCCCAGGCTGAAGTCGCCGTTCACCCGGATGGCCGAGGTGCCGTAGTTGGAGACATACCCCGCGCCGCCGATGCTGAAGTTGCCGCCCACGATCAGCGTTGCGGCCTCCGAACTGGAGGTGCCGTTGTACAAGAAGCCGAAGTCGCCGTCGCCCACGGTGAAGTTGCCGGTCACCTTGAGCGTCGAGTCGCCGTAGTTGTAGGCATACGCATACCCCCCGGGGCCGATGTTGAAGTTGCCGCCCACGGTGAGCGTCGCGGCGTCCGTACTGGAGACGCCGTTGTACAAAGCGCCGGCGTTGTCGCCGCCCAGGGTGAAGTTGCCGGTCACGCTGAGGTCCGCGGTGCCGTAGTTGCGGACATACCCAATTCCCCCGGCGCCGATGCTGCAATTGCCGCTCACGGACAGGTTGCCGTAGTTGTACAGGTAGGCGGAATTGCCCGCAATAAGATCGCCGGCCACGCTCAAGGTGCTGCCGGCGCCGACCGTCAACCCGGCACCGGCGCCCAGCGTCACTGTGCCGCCGGTGAAGGTCATGTCGTTGATGGTGGCGGTTGAGTTATCGACCAGCATCGCGAAGCCGTTGCCGTCGATGGTCACCCCCGCCTGCGTGCTGCCGTCGATGCACACCGGGTTGCTGAGCGCCGGCAGGTCGGCGAGCAGGTGGATGGTCGGCGTGCCCGTGATGGCAAAGTTGATGACATCGGGGCTGCTGGCACTATCGGTGGCATCGTGATTCACTGCGATGATGGCGTCCCGAAGAGTGACTATGCCCGCAGTGGGTCCGGAGGGGTCGTCGCCGGCGCTGTTCACGGTGAGTACCATGTTCGACGGCAGCCAACGGTTCTCCAGGGCCTCGAGCCGCGGCCGAAATGAGACGGGCCGGCGCCGAACCGGTTGTGAGCGCTTCGCCTTCGCCGTCCGACCGTTCCGTGAGAAGAAACGCATCTTTCGTCTCCCTAGTCGCAAAACTTGGATGGGGGGCCAAAGACATCAGCGTTCTGCCGCCAAGAGATGCGCGACCTTGCCATTCGCCGGGAAGCAACGGCAACCGTGGCTCACCCCGTTGCGCGGGGTGTCACCTGGCTTCAACCTTGGGGATTGCTGGCAAACGACGAACCGCAGAGGACGGGATGAGCGGTCGCTTTATCTCGTGCGAAAGGTCGGGGACATAAAAACTTAGGTGGCGGAATTCGGCGAGTCAAGAAGAATCTTCAACTATTTCCCCACCGTTTTTCGTCAACTATCCGTCTCGAGGGCGTCGCCTTCGGGTTCCGCGAGGGCCTGCGTTTCTTCAGCCTGATGATGTTGGCGCTTGGGGTGCCGGTCGCCTTGCTCCTGTGGCAGTCGGCCCGACGCTTGCGGGCACCGCCCGGGGCCGGTACCACCTGAGGCTTGCGGGTCATCCCGGACTGTTTCTAATCGTTCGGGGGGAAGGCGGAAACGAATGTCTCATCGTAACCTGTTTGCGGAGCATGACTTCTGGACATTCGTTTCCGCACCCCCTCGGACACCCCCCTCAGGAATACAGAAGCGGCCGCCGACGGACACACCCGGCCACTGACGGCCAGAACCGGCCAGGCTGTCAGCGCGGCCGCAGGGATAGAATCGGGCGAGCTGGAACCGAAGGACACTGAACGCCTACGGAACCTCCGCGCCCTCGGCCGGCCCCGGTCCCACTTCGTTTGCTGAGCGACACGGGGTCGAAGCGGATGACGCTCCATTCGCCACCTGGACTGCGCTCGGCGGCCATCCGGGCGGGCGGTAGGGCGAAGGCGGACGAGGGGAGAGCGGGATTCGCCCGGAAAATCACGCTGTCCCATTATCCGCCGCCCCATTATCCGCCGCCTGTCCCATTATCCGGCGCTCCTGATCATCGACGAAGCCGCCCGCGTGCCGGACGACCTGTACCGGGCGGTGCGGCCGATGCTGGCCGTCTCCAACGGCCGGCTTATCTGCCTCTCCACCCCCTACGGCCGCCGCGGCTTCTTCTACCAGGCCTGGGCCAACGGCGGCGACGACTGGCAACGCATCGAAATCCCCGCCGAACGCATCAGCCGCATCAAGCCCGCCTTCCTGGACGAAGAGCGACGCCAGCACGGCGAGTCGTATGTCCGCCAGGAATACGGCTGCTCGTTCGAGGCCCTGGAGGGGCTGGTCTACCCCGACTTCGCCCGCGTGGTGGTCCCCGGCCCGGCCCCGGCCGGCACCCCGGTCGGCGGCCCCGACATCGGCCTCCGCGTCGTGGACGGCGCCTGTCCCAACCTGCTCTACGAGGCCGGCCTGTACCGCTACGACGACGCCACCAACGGCCGCAGCTCGGAAACCCCCCTGTCCGAAAGCAACCACGCCCTGGACGCCCTGCGCTACCTGATCACCCGCCTGGACCAGCGGCGCATGGCGAAGGACCGGCGCCCGGCGCCGACGGCCGAAGGCTGCCGCGCCCCCCGAATCCCCCGCGGCGAAGGAGGAGTGGCGCAAGCGATGGGCGAATGAGGAGCTGTGGACGCGGCTGACGTGAGGCGACCTGTGTTTGCTGCTGATGAATTCACCCTATCTCGCGTGCCAGCCGTGGTATAATGTGTCAATCGATGGCCCCTCACCACATGAAAGAACCTGCCATGGAACGCATGACGGTTGCCGACGCCGGACGGGACTTTGATGGCCTTGTCAACCGAGTTTATTCGGAAGGCATTTCCGTGGAGCTGGAACAAGGAGACAGGGTCGTAGCCCGCATCACGCCGGGCCTCCCAGCGTCACCGGTGAAGGTACGCGATCTGAACGCGTTCTTCCAGGGCCTTCCGCCCCTGGGTGACGACGCGGAAGCGTTCGACCGCGACCTGCGCGACATTCGCCGCCTGTTTCCCGCCGAGGGCGACCCGTGGGATTGATGGTCGATACCAATGTCTTCATCGCGTTTGAGCGGCGCGGCGGGGTGATTGACCTGTCGCCGTGGGAGCCGACCGAGGATGTGTTCATCAGTGCGGTCACGGTTTCCGAGTTGTTGATGGGAGTCCATCGCGCCGATAACGAGGCCCGTCGGAACCGCCGCTCCGCCTTCGTAGAGACGATCATCTCCCGCATCCCCGCCCTGGGTTTTACGGCCGAGATTGCGCGGGTTCATGCTGAAATCGGTGCCGATCTGCGCGGCGGGGTCAGCTAATCGGCGCTCACGACCTGATCATCGCGGCGACCGCGCTTCACCATCATCTGTCGGTGCTTACCGACAACCGTAACGAGTTTTCGCGTGTCCCCGGCTTGACCGTCATCCCCTTTACACCGTGAGAGGGATTACCGCTCAGCCTCTTCGGCATCTGACCGCCGCCGGCCGCCAGGTCCGCCCCGGCATCAACGACCTCCGCCTGGGCATCATGGCCGTCCGCAGCCGCCTCGAAACCGGCCGCCTCCGTGTCGTGGACGGCGCCTGTCCCAACCTCCTCTACGAGGCCGGCCTGTACCGCTACGACGACGCGACCAACGGCCGCGGCTCGGAGACCCCCCTGTCCGAAAGCAACCACGCCCTGGACGCCCTGCGCTATCTGATCAGCCGCCTGGACCAGCGCCGCATGGCGAAGGACCGACGAGCGGCGCCGCCGGCGGATGGCTCTGCGCCGCCCGATTCGCCGGCGCCGAAGGAGGACTGGCGCAAGCGGTGGGGCAATGAGGAGCTGTGGACGCGGTTGACATGAGGCGCGGCGGGGTGGCACGCCCTGAGGTACTCCGAAGGGCGTGCTGAACGCCACTTGCTCCTTGCACCAGCCAGGACGAGAGCGTATCCTGCCCAGCATGAGAATCAATGATCCCGATACCGGCAGAATCTACCTCGAAAAACGCCGCGTGCGTTACAACGAGCCCGGCCAGCCGCGTGAGCTGACCTTTTCCTGTTATCGCCATTATCCATTCCTGGACCGCGACCGGACGCGCGAGTGGTTCTGCGAGGCACTCGACGAAGCACGCACGAAATCTGCCTTTCAGCTCTGGGCCTACGTCGTGATGCCGGAGCATGTCCATGTTCTTGTCTATCCCGGAGACGCGCCGGAGCGGATGTCTGCTTTTCTGCAGGCCTTGAAGGAGCCGGTCGCCCGCAAGGCGATTCGGTATCTGAAGAGCCACGCCCCCGACTGGCTGGCGCGGGTGACAGTGCGCGAGGGCTCCCGGCTGAGGCACCGCTTCTGGCAGCCGGGTGGCGGCTACGATCGGAACATCACCAGCACCGAGGTGCTGCGTGCCGTCATTGAATACATTCATGCCAACCCGGTGCGTCGCGGCCTGGTGGCCAGAGCGGAAGATTGGGAATGGTCCAGCGCCGCTGGTACGCGGGACTGCGGCCGGTGAGACTGGAAATAGACCCCAACGTCCTGGCAGAACTGGCACGCGGATGACATGGCGATGGCGTTCGCACGCCCTTCGGAGTACCTCAGGGCGTGCCACCCGCCGAAAGCGGGATTGTCATTATTTCGCAAGCGCCTATACAGTAAGGGTTTGCGTCAACGACACGAAGCTGGTGCCAGGTCCAGGCCCAAATCTGATTGATAAAACTGGGGATTGCAGTAGAATTCACTCAAAAAACGCGGTGGCAAATGGCCGATCACCAGCCGGAGAAAGAAGGCTTCTCCATTGTTGCATTGGGGAGCTTCAACCCGACCATTTTTCAACCCCGGTGGTTTGCTGCGCATAACCTGATCCGAGAAGAAGAAGCCGACGCAGCGAAGATCGAGATCATCCACCGGGAGGCAGCGATTTTCGCTGCTGGCTGGTTTTCACTACAGGTTACAGCGGGAAACTTCACGATCTTGAGCCAAGATCCCACGAAGCCCCTACCGCTTCGGGACTTGGCGATGGGAACCTTTACTCTTTTAGAACACACGCCTTTGACTGCGTTCGGATTCAACCGATTCGGACAATGCAAAGCGTCCTCGGAAGAGAGCTGGCATGCATTTGGGCATCACTATGCCCCGAAACAGTCATGGCACACCATTCTCAAGAATCCGGGGCTCCTAAAACTGGAGATGCAAGGCACACGAGAGGATTGCGATGACCGAATCCAGATTAGGATTGAATCGTTGCCAGCGGATCTTCTCATTCTGGGGATAATGATCACTGTCAATCAGCATCGTGACCTGACGAAGAATAGTCAGGGAGGTGAGACCACGATGCAAGAGCGGACCAAGGCGTTCCTGTCGGGACTTCAGAATGATTGGGATGGCTTCTTGACGTACGCAAAGGAGGCTCGGAATCACCTGCTGACAACGGGGTTTAACCCAAGCGCGAGACCTGCAAGAAAGAAAAAGAACTAATCATGGCGTCGACAGATCTTACGCATTATTCGCAAAAGAGTGATGCAATGCGATTCTCAGTTTCCCCTGGGCTGACGGCATCAGCGCGTGGGCCGTCAGCCGCAGTGACAAACGTCGGGGACGCCAAGAACTTGGCTTTCCCGTTCACAATGGACAACATCACCTTCGAGAATTGGTTCGTCAACGAAATAGGCAACATCGGGGCCGCTGACTTCATACTGCCACCGCCTCCAATATCGGAGAAGCTGCAAAACTTGAACGCAGGATCAACAGCCCAATTAGCAGAGACGGACGGGAACACATTAGGTTCAGCTGACATCAAGATGAAGGTTGCGCCGCTCATCAAACTAAGGGGTCAGGAGGGGCCGGTGCGACGATTCAAGGTCTTGCAGCAGTTTGAAGGAAAAGTGACGGAGGCTCTACGGAGACTCCAGTACCTTCAGAGCTGACCTAATCGATTTGACAGACTCTGCCAGAGAACGAGAGAGCGCAGAATTCTTCCTCGACGATATACATCCAGCTGACCGAAGCCTGGTGACACCGGGGGCGGTGTTCTACTGGATCTTGGGTTTCGAAACGACTCCAAGCGATTACAAGCGGGTTTCGGAAATTCGCTTACGTCGCAGCCCGCGATGGTCAGAGTATGAAATCGAAGCAATCACACGAGAAGGGCAAGAATTATTCAGCAAGTTTACGCGTGGGGAAGGAAATACCTCCACAAGCAAATGAATTAGAACTCTCCCTGTTCGGGCCTGGTATGGGAGAGTGTCTCACCATTCATCTGGGATCCGGCGAATGGATGATTGTCGATTCCTGCATCAACGGAGCGACCGGCCGGCCGGTCGCGCTCGATTACCTCGAATCAATCGGAGTTGATGTAAGTAAGCAAGTCAAGCTAGTCCTCGTTACACACTGGCATGATGATCACATTCGAGGTGTAGGCCAGATTGTTCGGACGGTTCCGACAGCGCGCTTTGGATGTTCGGCCGCGGTGAAGGCCCCCGAATTCTTCAGCCTCATGTCTGCAGGTAAGCAAATCAAACTTGTAGGACAAACGTCCGGTCTGGACGAATTGGCAGACGTTTTGTCGACCAAATTGAACGGACCCGACCTCTGGATGGATGAGGGGAAGGTGCTTTACACGAGCGGTTCCTCGCCTCAAGTAAAGGTTCATGCATTGAGCCCCTCCGCTCACACCGTCACTAACGCAATCGGGAACTTTGCGGCAATGTGGGGTACGGTCCAGAAGGGACAGCGTCAGCCGTTTCCAAGTGTGACTCCAAACGATCAATCGGTCGTGCTCTTGGTGGAAACAAGAGACGTGCATCTTCTTCTTCGCGCAGACCTCGAAACAGGCGCCAATGCCAACACTGGTTGGAATGCGGTTGTGGCGTCCACGACTCGACCCAAGGTTTTGAGTAGCGGCTACAAAGTGGCCCATCATGGCTCACCCAACGGAGATATGCCAGGCATCTGGACTCACCTGAATCACACGAATCCGCAAACCTTACTTACAACCTATTCCCGCGGAAAAAAGCCCTTACCATCAGACGAAGACGTAAGACGACTCAAGTCACAAAGCGACAAAGTGTACTGTACCGTCTGGCCTGCAAGCCAGCGACCAAAGAGCAGGACGCCAGTAGATCGAACCATGAATGAGGTGGCGAAAAATCGTCAGGCAGTGCTAAAGCGGCCGGGACATATTCGGCTTCGCGTCCCATTGGTTGGGCAGCCGAGTGACATCGTCGTTGACTTGTTCAGTAATGCGAGGAAGCTTTGAGGTAGAGGAGACAGGAAAAGAGGACGCAGCTAGAGGAGGAGCAAAGGGGACACCCCACTTTTCGCATGTCCTCGCGGTACGGTTGACCCTGTCCGCATTTCTCCAATTGACCATCCCCCGCCGAGCAAACAGACAACCAACGGACGAAGCGAAACTGCTCGAACGCATCACCGTGAATCCGAACATCTTTGGCGGCAAGCCCATCATTCGCGGTCGCCGGCTGGCGGTCGAGCATGTGCTGGGGATGCTCGCGGCGGGAGACAGTCCGGAAATCCTGTTGCAGGGCTACCCCTGGCTGGAAAAGGAAGACGTCCAGGCGTGCCTGGTCCATGCCCGCCGGCTGGTCGGGCCTGAGCGCATCGAGCCTCTGAAGATCGAGGCGGCCGCTTGAATGGGCTTCTCGACACGTGCGTCTGGGGTCGCGCGCAGGCGTCGGGTGGCCAAGGCGTTTCGCCTGGCGGCGCGGTCCTTGCTCAGAAGCAAGAGCGTGCTGGGTAATTTCCTGCGCCGCCTGCGGGCCCGGCTGGGGATAGGCAGCGCCATCAGGGCGACAGCCCACAAGCTGGCGAAGCTCTTCTCAGCGCCTCATCACGCCCGGGGAAGCGTATCGCCGTGAGCGCACGGCAGCCGAAGAAGTCAAGCAGCAGGAGCGTCAGGTCAAAGCGCTGCAGCGCCAGAGCGCGGGAGTTAGGGCTGCAAGTGGTGCCGGTCTGAGCAGGGTCGGCGGGGCAACAGATGACGTCGGGGAGGCAGGCGAGATCGATCTCAAGCCGAGCCGCTTGGGGCGGTGGCGTCGAGAATCCGCGCAGCACGGTAAGATCGCTGCCCGAGCACGACACCTCTTGCCCGCGTAGCGGGGCCTTGTTCCTTGAAAGCAAAGCGAGGTGTCCGCGGGCGTCAGCTCCGTCGGAAGCTTCCGTCAAGCCATTACATGGCGGCCCTCAGACCGTTTCCACCATGCGCGCCTGGGCGATTTCCCACCGGCCGATGGGGCGCACCTGGTGCGGAAACGCGGAGATCACCGCCAACGTCTCTCCGTCCAGTGTCACGAACTCCAGCTCGTATCCCGGAATCGAATGAACCATCACTACCGTCGCAACGTCCCCTCGTTTCAACCCGTATTCGGGGATATCCTCGGTCAGCGCAACGCGATCGTGTTCCTTAATCATTGCCGTTCCCTTTCAGCGGATAGGCGGTCACCAATCGGGGAATGTCCGTGCCGGTATCGAGGAACCAGATCCACCGCAGGTTCGGACGCCGGTCGTCGGCCGCCGACAGCGGCCCTTCGATGACATAGCGGACGCCGAAGGGCGTCACTTCTTCTCTCACCGTATCATGCTCGGCGGCATGGTTCAGCAGTGCCTGTGCCAAATCTTGCCAGTTGCTCAGTCCGTAACCGAAGCGCCGGTAGAATGCCGCCTTCGGTGCGCCATCCGGGTGCGTCTCCGAAAGGAGGTACGCCGTCAGTTTTTCCATCGGCACCACGGCCCGTTCCATGTTGGGAAGCTTCATACGCCGTCCTTTGCCGGACCGAGCCGATAATCGATATCGCCCTCGATGACGGCGTTAGCCAGCAAACCCCTCCGGCAACCCCGCTACCAGCTTCACCGTCGCCACGCTCACCCGCACCACCTGGCCCACCAGGCGCAGGATGTATTCCGGATCGTCCGCCCGGTTCGGGTCCGAGCGGATGCGGCTACGGGCATCCTCGGTCACGCGGTACTGGTCGATCACCCACTCCAGGGCCGAGCGGTTGCCCAGGCGGTAGGCGAAGACCACCGGCGGGATGCCGGACAGGATCAGGGAGTCGTTGACCCGCAGGGTGGTCTTGTCCGGGGGCATCTTCATCTTGTCGGAGACTATCCAGCTCAGCGGCACGTTCGGCGTTTGGACGAACTGGAGCGGATACGGATCGAGTTTCTCGTAATTGACGTGCAACTCCGCCAGCTGCCGGCCGGCGTTGGCGAAGGCCGCGAAGTCCGGGGCGAACGGGATGCGCGGCAGGTCGCGCTTCAGGTTGTCCGCGAACCGCGACCGCTACCCGGGATGGTGCAACAGGCGGTAGACGTAGTGGAACATGCTGCATTCGGTTTCAGGTTTGCCATTCCTTTGCTGTTTGTCGCACGATGCACTCGCGAGGTCATCCGCTACAGGGCTTGCGCTATCCGGGCCCAAACAGCAGGGTGGGAGGCTTGCAAGCTCTGAAAAGGCGGCTCAGTTGCACCATCACGACGAAAGTACCACACACCCAAGCCGTACTCGTCGTTGTCCCTGACTGCCTCCAGTAACTCGGCCTCCAGCGTCACCGGGTCGGTGGTACTGTTGGTTACCTGAAACAAGAAGGCCTTGATGGCCCGAGCAAGGTTACGGCGCATTGTTAGCCGCCCTTCCGCTACAGCCTCGATGTTCAATGGCAAGACCGCCGGATCCACCGTGTGTGTCCCCTTGGCAAGGGGTAGAGCGGTAGCCGGATCGTACCGAGCTGTGATGTTGCCTGTCCGGCCATCGAAGAAGAGGAAGTCCCATGGGTCCTCGGCTGTGGGATCGATCAACAGCGGTCGGCCGTGCGAGTCCCGTGAGAACTGGATGCCCTTTTGGCGGTTGCAGCCCGCGCAAATCCATAGCAGGTTCCGCCAGACAAACACTCTACCGCGATAGCGAGCCTTGGGCCAGAAATGCTCGATGTCAGTGCTGCGCGAATCACCACAGAACATGCAGCGCTGCCGTCTACCGGACATGCTGGCGAGTATCTGGGCCACTTGCCCGGCCATCCTCGTCCGGCGAGCTGCGTTCCAGGTCGCACCCACGTCGCCGCCAGCACGGATTTCTCACTGCTTGCGGGTGAGGTAGGTCTGAACGCGGCGGGGCAAGGGTTGGCGAAGGACCTGACGCATGAACTTCACTCTTCGCGGTCTTCCATGAATGAAAACAGTCCCTTCAGCTCTTGTGCCTCATTCGGAGACAGAAGCGTCGCGTGTTGTTTCGCGAGCAGTTCTGCGTGCCTTTTCCTGGCCTGCACAGCTCGAGGAGAACGCGTATACTTCATTCCGAACGCGCAGGCTGAGGTAGATCACGTCCGGTTTTGAGCGCACGATCTCCCAGTACTGCGGGCCTGTGATGCGATACGGTTCCGACACCACCCCCGGCGGGGGCAAATGATAAATCATGTTCTCATCAGCCGCTTGGCAGATGAGTGCGCTGTGAGTCGTGACGATGAACTGCATGCGAGGGAATCGCTCCTTAAGCCAATCCCCGATTTGGCGCTGCCATTCTGGATGCAGATGTGCGTCTATTTCATCGATGAGGACAACGCCGTCGTGAACGACGACCTGACGGCCTTCTTCCTCCCGCACGAGATCGTCTGGGCCGTACACACTTACGAGATGCCGGATAATGTCCACGAGCAGCGCCAGAGCCGCGCGATAGCCCTCGCTCATGTCGCCGAGGGGAAGGACAATGCCCTGCGCATCACGCAGCCGAGAGCCCTTCAGAATCTACCTTTTCGATCCGAAGACCGTTGCGGAGGAAATCATCGTTGAGCAGTTTCAGGACGCCATCCAGGATCCGGGCTTCCTTTTGGCGATCCTCAAGCTTCTTGACGTGCAGGTCTTTCAACCACAATTCACACTCCCCGAGCGTCGCATCTTCCCGAAACATGGTGGCGTAGCGCGCGACCCGACTGGGCCCCACCATCATGCGTTGGGCATCGGGTGACGCCCCATAAAGCCGCCGAAATGGGCCATAGCCCACAGAGTACCATCCGGTCGGGTTTTCTGCCCATGGGCCGTGCTTGGGACCCTTTCCCTTCCCCTTGTATTCATCTCCAACTGTCAGCGTCACCTCTGGCCCCGGATCATCCGACAACTTCAACTCCGACCAGAAAGGATGCTCGTACCCCCTCCCCTGGGCGAATCTGTCGAGGTCGCCGCCGACAATCTCCACGGCGATGACGGCTTCACTGACGCCACGTCGAATCCAACCTTGCAATGAGGGCTGGAGCGCGCGTGCGGTGTCAGTGCCGACCAAGGCGAGGGCAATCGCCTTAAGGAGTGCGGTCTTCCCAGCTGCGTTATCTCCAGTGATAACCACCCACCCAGCGTAGCGCCATCAGGGCGATCAAAATCAAACTCAAGGTGCGGGAACCCTCGCAGGTTTTCCAGTACCACGCGCTTGATGTACATGGCCTCGGCTCCAATCCGTACGCGCTAGACGACGAGCAATCACGTGGCCCCACGTATAGCACGCCTTCGCGCGATTATGTTGCAGATCTTTTTATGGATTTCGGCGTCCAGGTCGTCGTTGGTGTCCTTGGCCTCCCAGTAGCCGCGACGCAGGTGGTAGCTGTCTCGTAGGGTGCCGTCGGGGATGATGGTGCGCGTGCCGTCCTTGAGAGGCAACTTGGGGATGAGCGTCCAGCCGACGCCGGCGGCGGTGTCGGCCGGCAGGCGGCTGAGGGCGGTCTCGGTGGCCCCCTCGAACAGGGTCCCCTGGCTGGCATAGGTCTTCAGCGCTTCGTAATAGGCGCGGAGGGCCTCATGCGTCGGCTTCAGATAGGCGGGCGGCTTCACGGTGGGTTATCCTCAACCGAAGCTGGTGCGGGTTGTCGCCATTATGGCCCGTGGCCGAAACTCCGACAAGGACAGCCGGCCGGCACGGAACGATTACTGAATTGAGCGAAATGATAAATCTTCGGTCCGCGTGGGTCGATGGCGGCCGCCGGGCGCGCTCCCGTCTTCCACAGTAATCGACCTGGATACCGGCCTGATTTGTGAGGACGGTGGGGCCAGCCGCCCGCGCAACGAAAAACCCTGGAAACCCGGCATTTTCTGCGGCTTTCCAGTGTAATCGACAAGAGAGGGGGCAAATGGAGCCGATGGAGATCGAATCCCTCGCCACGATTCCGCAACCGCAATCCAATCAAGGACTTCCGGCGACACCACCGGACCACTTGGCCCAAACCTTAGCCCACGAATCCCAAAAAGCGCCCCGGCCGGCCCTGCCGACGCCCTCGACTCGGCCGCGTTCGTCGGCATCCTGGCCCGGCTGCCGGAGGCCGAGCGGCTGGCCGGACTGGACGCGCTGGCGGATGCCCTGCGCGGCTTGCCGCTGGCCGAGCGGGCGGACCTGGCCGCGAAGCTGCTAAGTTAGGGGAAGGCCAGGCCGGCCCGCCAAGAGAACTGTCGCGATCAGCGAGAAGTCTCAGCCCGGCGGCAGGTAATAATCTCCCGGGTGGCCTGGCGCGGCAAGACGGCAGGGGCGAGTGACTTGCTCACTGGCCTATGGGTGGACAAGTCACTCCGGCGTGATAACACCCCATGCCATAATGACTTGCGCCTCCGGCAAAGTGACTTGCTCACTTGCTCACGCATTTGTGGGCAAGTCACTTGTGTTCGATTTTGCTACACCCGCTCGCCCGGCCAGACCGACCCGCAAGGGCGAGTGCGTGCCAAGCTTGGCACGCACTCGCCCTGCCGTTAGTCATTGTTCCGCATGACGTTGCGCCGTTCCAGATGACTACGTGCCAAGTTGCGCGGGGGTGTGGGGGCTGGCACGCGCTCCACAAATGGATTGCACTGCGCCTGCGCGCGCGCACACTGAGGCGGCGCAGGTAGTCGGGGCCTGCCAGGTGAGTCGAGTGGCACGCGCTACCTTCACCCCGGGACCTGGCAGAGGCGGCCATGGACGGACATCGACGGACAGCCCCGGCCAGGGACGGACAGGAAGCGGCAAGGAGGGAGGCCAGCCCCGGGTGTTGGCCCACCACCCGAACAAGGTCACGGGCTACCACAACCTGCTAGGGCAGCCGTGCTTGTTGACGCAACGTGTACCCTCATATACATTGCACGCTGATTCAGGCCGAGGAGTCTGCCGTGGCCGACGAATTCCCAAGCCACCGGGAGAGGCTGGCCATCCAGGCGTGGGACCCCGTCACAGGGGGCGAAATCGTCGTAACCATCTCCTACGACCGACTCAAGGCCGTTGACAAGCGCAGCCCGGGCCAGATCAAAGAAGCAGCGGAACTCATCCCGCAAGCCCTCCAGGGCCGGGGCGGCGGGTGGCACGCCCTGAGGTACTCCGAAGGGCGTGCGGTCAGTGGAAGTTCAGCACGCCCTCCGGAGTACCCTCAAGTTTTACCACAAGTCGGGAGGCGGGCTCGGAAGTCGTTGCTATGTATCGACTTGCGGCGGCCGCCTTGTAAACGACCGCCGAACCCGTTCTCTGGAGCGACCCGAGCTTTCCTATCGGGAATCTGATCATACAACACAGCTGTCATGGATGGCGTGTTGCTCCCACCTCTGGAGGCGGTGTCCGCAAGCGCGGCTTTGACCGCGCTGGTTGCGCGGCGTTTGGCAGAAGTGGATCAGTTGCGCCACGAAGTGTCCAGCCTGCGGCGTGAGAATTTGGAGTTGCGGCAACAGGCCGGGTATTGGCGGAGCCGACACGCCGATGCCGTGGAGCGAATCGCGGCGTTGGAACAGGAAAACGAACAGCTCCGCGGCGAGAATCGCAAGCTGCAAGCCGAACGCTTTGGACGCCGCTCCGAGAAGCACTCCGGTAGCGACCGCTCCAACGATCTCGATGACCCCACGCAAGCCAAGCCGAAACGCCAACGCGGTCGCCAACCCGGTCAGCCCGCTCCAAAGCGCCGCGATTACAGCCACCTGCCCACTCGTGAGCAGTTCATCGACCTGCCCGCAGCGGACCAGAACTGTCCGCAGTGTGGCCTGCCGCTGAAAGCGTGCGGCAGCGAAGATTCGGAACAGCTCGAAATCGAAGTCAGCGTCTATCGCCGCGTGATCCACCGGCGGCGGGGCCAGCGGACTTGTGGCTGTCCGGGGCCGCGCACGGTCACGGCGCCGCCAGCGCCGAAGTTGATCCCTAAGTCGCTGCTGGGCGTATCGGTGTGGGTGGAAATCCTGCTGGACAAGTTCGCCAGTTATCGGCCGACGCAACGGTTGCTCGAGCAATGGCGGTTGTTGGGGCTGGACCTGGCGGCGGGCACCGTCACCGATGGGTTGCAGCGGTTGGAGCCGCTGTTTGCGCCGATCATGGAAGCACTGCGGCAACGCAACCGCCAGTCGCACTATAAGCAGGCCGATGAGACCCGCTGGCTGGTCTTCGTGGAACAGCAAGGCAAGGTGGGCTTTGGTTGGTGGCTGTGGGTCTTCAACAGCGAAGATACCGTGGTGTACCTCCTGGATGACTCGCGTAGTCATCAAGTACCGGAAGATCATTACCCGTCCCAGGCGGGCGGCGTGCTGATGGTGGATCGCTACAGCGCTTATAAAGCCATGCTCCAGGTGAAGAATGGCACGCTGATGTTGGTGTTCTGCTGGGCGCATGTCCGCCGCGACTTTGTGCGTGTGGGCAAGGGCTGGCCCGAGTTGAAGCCCTGGGCCTTGGCATGGCTGCGACGCATTCGCGACCTGTATCGGTGGAATCGACAACGACTGGCCCAGCCGACGGACCTTGCTGGGCAAGCCGGCTTGGAGCAGGCCGTCGCAGCCATGCGGCAACAACTCGACCTCGAATTGGCCGCTCCTGACCTGCGTATGCCCGTAGACAAGGCGTTAACCAGCCTGCAAGAACATTGGTCGGGTTTGACGCAGTTCGTCGCTGACCCACGCATCCCGATGGACAACAACCTTTCGGAACGACGCTTGCGTGGGCCGGCTTTGGGGCGGAAGAACTATTACGGTTCGGGAGCCCTGTGGAGTGGCCGCCTGGCCGCGATGCTCTTTTCGATCTTGGCCACGCTCAAGCTGTGGCAGATCAATCCTCGGCTGTGGCTCAACTGGTATCTGCAAAGTTGCGCCGAGGCCGGGGGCCAGGTGCCCAACGACATCGAACCGTTCTTGCCCTGGAACCTGAACCAAAACCTGGCGCAAAACTGGGCCTGACTTCCCCAGAGCAGAAAATCGACACCAGTTGATCCCAGATCCGCGCCTGCCATCCCACCCGCGGCAAACCCTGCTCTTCCCTCGACGAGCAAACGAGGGCAGTGCGCACCCGGAACGGGTTCGGCGGTTGTTTACGCCGCCTTGTTCACCCCGTGCTCTCCGCAAGTGCCTTGCAAATAAGCACTTGTGGAGATGCGGTATAACATGAGGGAGTACCTCAGGGCGTGCCACCCCCCGCGGCGCGGGCAGGTTTTTCTGGTGTTCGTCAACGAGGATCGCGTCGCCTACAACTGGCGCTGGGAGCAGGCCGATCCCCACAAGCCCGACCTTCCCCTGGGCCACGAGAAACGCTTCAAGAGGAGACTGGCATGAGTGCCCTGACGAACGACGAGTTCGCCGCGCGGGTCATGGAACTGGCCGCACCCGTCGCACCATTCAGCCCGACCGCCTACTACGACCCGGATGGCGATTGCATCGAGTTTCTCGCACGGCCCGACAACTTCCATGCCGAGCGTGTGGACGACCTGGTGACGGTCTACCACAGCGAGGAAACCGGTGAGATTATCGGCTCCTTGCTCAAGGGCGTGACCCCCTTGTGCCAGAAACTCCTGGAGCGACTGCCCGGCTTCAAGATCGAAATTGAACACGGCAAGGTCAAGCTCGTTCACATCTTCCTGGCCCAGCTCTGGGCTGCGGACCCGAACGGCCTGGCCACCCTCACCTACCAGAAGCTGATCGACGTCGCTGGCCCTACCGGCGTCGAGGTCGAGTTGACGAAGAGAGCGGCGTGATGGGGAAACGTCGGTAAGACGACTCCCGACCTCTTTTTCTTTTCTACGGCAAACGCCTTGCGTCGGCCAAGCGGGTCCTGGCTCCCCGGAGAAACGGCCGAACCCGCTGGACTCGATTTCTGTCCTAGATTATAATGAACTCCGGAGCATTTGTACACGCATCAGAGGGTCCTGCTGTGTCGCAGGTATTTGCACTAGCTAAGGAACTCATCAAGCTCTCCCTTCAAGGGGACGAATCGGATCCCTTGACGCACTTTCGGCTGCAGAAACTACTGTATTACGCTCAAGCATGGTCACTTGTCCTTCGGGAGACTGAGCTTTTCCCGGAAGAAATACGCGCCTGGAAGAACGGGCCAGTCGTAGAGGAAGTGTACCGGAAACTCCCGGACGGCCGATGTGCTGCGGTCGTCCCAGAGAACGCTTTTGACTCGGCTCCTGATCTAGAGCCGGAGGATGCGGCTTTCCTGAAGCACTTCTGGGATGCCTACAGCGGGCACTCGGCAAGCCAGTTATACCGGATGACCCACTCGGAGATGCCTTGGCAGAAGACCTGGCAGGATCAGCCGACCGCGAACCGGCCAATTCCGGTGGAGGACATCGAGGATCACTTCAGCCGGCAGGCGGTCCCCGCGCCTTTGGCAGCGTACTGCCACGACCTCCGAAGGCGGGAAGAGGAAGCGGAACTGAAGCTGAGGGAGATTCCGCCAATCGATGTCGGTCGCTTTAAGGCGGCCGCTACCAGTTTTACTCCGGCCGCACTGAAAAAGGCGGTTGGAGGATGAACCCGTGGCAGTCAAGATTCCTCTCGGAAACATCGTCCGCGTCCGGCAGGTCCCGGACAAACAGGGCGGCAATCATAAGGACCGGTTCGTCGTCCTGGTCCGGGACTACAACGATGGCGATGCCGAGATATTAGGCGTAGCAATCACCGGCTCCTTCGACCTTCCCCTCCCGAGCACCTCGGTCAAGATGACCTCTCGTAAGGATGCGAACTGCAAGACAAGGCTGAACAAACCCTGCGTCGCCGATTGCACTTGGAGGGTCGTTGCAACGCCGGGGGACATCATCAAGAGGCAGGGATTCACTCCACCAATCGAACTGGCCAAGATTCTTCAGGAAGTGCAGAATCAGATTCCACCCGCTCCACCCGCATAGCAGGGGTGACCGAGAAGCTGAGTCGGAAAACCGGCGTCAGGTCATTTTTCGGCTTGAGTGTCTAGGAGAAAAAAGGTGTCAGGAATCTTTTTTCGCTGGATCGTGACCGCGGGGCCGAACGCCGCTGAGTGTGATGGATGAGGTTCCTGACTTCTTTCTTGCTCGACGTGGCTGGCCCTACCGGGGTTGAGGTCGAGTTGACGAAGAGAGCGGCCTGATGCAGAAATGTCGGCAAGGCGACTGCCGAACTGCCGACCCCTTTTTCCACTACGGGGCACCAGCTGGGGCAGACTCCGAACCGGGCCAGGTTTCCCCGTGTCAAGATGTCCAGGCGGTGACGTCCCAACCCCCGACGCTACCCCAGGGAGGCTCGGATGAGCAGAAAAGCCAGTATTGACCGTTTGTTAAGGGTGAATGCAACGAGCAGAATCCCCTCACTCCGGGTAGCGTTTGCGAACCGATGTCTTCGCGACGCCGATGATCTGCTGTATGCGGACATCAAGTCGGTCCTCGAAAACCTCCGATCGGTCCTCGACTACACCTTCCATGATCTTGTAGCGATCATTCCGACAGTCAGCTCGCCAGGGTCCGGTGACACACTCTATTTCCCGTTTGCCCATCCGATCACAAAGGCAGGGAAAGCAAAGTCGAGAACCGACATCCTGAACGACTTCGCTCATAAGCGAATGGTCCCAGAACTCAAGCGGTACCACCCTTCGATCTATGGAATACTGCTTGGGGTGCAAGGAGAACAATGGCTGTCAGACCTGATAAAGAGCGTGAACGACCAGAAGCACAATGACACGGTGAAATTAGGGGAAAAATGGATGCATATCAACCCGGATGGCATCAACCCGGTTGTTAAAGCCGGCGAAGGGGTTGTGTTTGAGAACTGCACCTTCGCTGCGGGAGGCAACACCTTGAAGCCTGGGAAGATCGGGGCGAGTTTACCGGTGCCGTCGCACTTGAAGCCATTTATCAGGATTATTGAGGAGGGCGCCGATTCAAGCTTCGACGCGTGGATCAATCGGCTGGCAGAGTGGAACATCAATGTCACAGGTCTGATCAACGTCATCTATGCTCATTACCCCGTCTGAGGACGGGGGACAAAAAGGGGACATCCATGATTGTTTGATAAGCAAAGGAGCATGAATCTCCCCTTTTGTCCTTCCTCGATCGCAATGAAGCCAGCTATTCCCAAGAAGCCACGGAGTTAGCCATGCAAGCCATTACGTTGAAAGACGCCAAGCGCAACCTGTCACGTCTCGTCGAACAGGTTCTGGCCGATGCCGAACCGCGGATCGTGGTGACCGACAAGGGGGAACAGGTCGTGCTCATGCCGCTGGACGAGTTTAACTCGTGGAAAGAGACGCTTTATTTGTCGGCCAGCCCGAAGAACGGCGCGCATCTGCGGCGTTCGATTGCGGAAGCCAACGCTGGCCAGGCAGAGGAAAAGGAGTTGAGCGCAGAATGAATCTGACGTTCACGCCCTTTGCCTGGAAGAGAAACAAAGGGGACGCATCTAATCCTCAAGAATAGATGCGTCCCCTTAGTTATCCTAGCGCCGCTTTCAGCGCCTGATTGACCTGTTGCATCATCGGGTCTGACAGATGGCCGATGACCTGCAAGACGCGCCGCTGGCGCACGGTGGCCAGGTTGTAGCACTTGACCAGCGATGGACCGCTCAGCCCCGATTTGGCCCCGTCGGGCGTCTTCGGATCAACAAGCACGGTGGTCGGTTGGCCGGCGTCATTCAGGTTGCCGGTAATCATCGCCAGGATGGTGTTGGCTAGCCGCCGGTTCTCCGTGTCGCTCTGGACCACCACGGCCGGGCGAATCTTCTCCCCCGGCTTGTCCTGGAAGGGGAAGGGCACGATCACGACGTCGCCGCGGTTCATGCCTGTTTCCCGTAGTGCTGGTAGCTCTCCAGGTAGGGGTCCATCGCGTCGTCCTCGGCCATGACTTCATTCACGTAGCCGGCCCCTTCCTCGGGGTCGTAGTCATCCAGCGCCAGGAGGGCTTTGAAGCGCTGGTAGGCTTCCCGCCGAACCAGGACGTAGGTCTGCTGCGTCTGGGGGTCGATGGCGAGCGGCTCCGGGGCGCTCAATTCCTGCCGTTGCTGTTCGGTCAGTTCGATCATGGCCGTCTCCTTGTCCGTATCGTACCGCCGGCCGCGTGTCCGAACAAGGCCACGAACTGCTTACTCAAGGGCGCGGATTAGTTGGCTATGAAGAGGGGGGAAAGGGACCGGGTGACCCCGGGTAGTTGCCTACCCGGGGCCACCCGGCCGTCGTTTCCGTTCTTTCCCGCTACACCGCCGTCCGGGTTGACCCTCCGTTCGTCCGGAGCCATAATGTACATGAACGCTATCGCGTACATTGTCAGGGGCACAGACCATGCAAGTCAGCATCAAGGAAATCCGCGACAATCTGGCGGACGCCCTCAACCGCGTGGCGTATGGCGGGGAGCGGCTGATCCTGCGCGGCGCGGGAAGGGCGTGGCGGCACTGGTATCAATGGAAGACTTGCAACTGCTGCAAGAACTGGAGGATCGGGCCGACGTTCGGGCCGCCCGGAAGGCCTTGAAAGAGAAAGGCGGCGTCCCTCTGGAAGAGGTCAAGGCGCGCCTCGGGATGGAGTAGATGTTCCGCATCCTCTTCAAGCCGTCGGCGGATCGGCAACTTCGCCGGCTTCCCGCGGACGTGCAGCGGCGGCTCGTCAGCGCCGCGGAATCCCTGACCGATGACCCGAGGCCGAGCGGTGCCGTCCAGCTGGCCGGGGAAGCGAATCACTGGCGCATCCGCGTTGGTCAATACCGCGTGGTCTACTCCATCCGCGCTGACGAACTGATAGTGCTGGTGGTGCGCGTGGCACACCGCAAGGATGCGTAGCGGGGGCTGTGACAGTGGCCCGGCCGCTGGCGGACTACAAGCCGCCGGTGCGTCGGGCCGGCCGCCTGGTTTCCGATGCGGGACAAACCCGAAGCCCTGGCCGCCACGGGGACGGAGGGAAGGCATTTTTCCCCTTGGCCCAAACCTTGGCCCACAGACGGCTTGTCTGAGAGATAAGCTGAGACAATTGACAGCGGGCTGTCTCCTACGAAAAACCCCGGAAAACCGGCGATTTCCGCGGCTTTCCAGGGTAATCGACAAAGCGGGGGGAAAATGGAGCCGAGGGGGATCGAACCCCTAACCTCAGCATTGCGAACGCTGCGCTCTCCCAGTTGAGCTACGGCCCCGTGATGGAACTGAGGGATTATACGGCTAGCCTGAGCGGGGCGACAAGGCGAGTTAACGGCCCGCGCCGCTCAATTCCCGCCCCCCTTCTCCGCCACCGCCTTCTTGTGATATTCCAGCCCCCCGAACTGCTTCTCGTCGCACAGGCGCTCCAGGCATTCCTTGGAGCGGGTTGAATCCTTGCGCACGTCGGCGAAGAGTTTCGCCAGGTAGTAGAGGGCCTTGGACAGCTCCTCGCGGTCCTGGTTGTAGTGCACGTCCACCCAGATGTATTCCCAAAAGGCCTTGTCGCCTTCGCCGCGGGCGCGGAAGTAGTCGCCCAGCGTGTTCCGCGCCAAAGCCTTCACATCGTTATCGGCGTTGCTGTCCAGGACGGCCTTCAGGTCCTTCTCCACGGCGTCGAACTTGCAGGCCGCCACGTCGCAGGCGGCCAGGTACACCTTCAGCTTGATGGCCAGCGGGTCGTCGGCGGCCAGTCCCTCCTGGACGGCGGGCGCGGGTGGCGGCCTCGGCATGCTTGTTCTTGCGCAGCAGGTAACGCACTACCAGCAGGCCAAACTCCTGGCGCACCTCCTTCGGGGCCGAGGCGTTGTCGGCCAGTCCGGTGTAAGCGGCCTGGGCGCCGGCCTCGTCCCCCTTTTGCTCTAGCAGTCGGACCAGCAGCTTGGTGGCCTTCACCAGCTGCCAGCCGTCGCCGTAGTCGGCCTTGAACTTCTTGACGGCTTCGATGGCCGGGTCGAGCTGGCTGGGGTCGTCCTCGGCGGACAGGGCCAGCACCTCGGCGATGCCGAACTGGACGTGCCGCACCCACGACCGATTGTCGGTCACCAGCGGCGCCAGGGCGCGGAAGGCCTCCAGGGCAGAGTCGAGCTTCATCTTGCGGAGCGCGGGCTTCTTCTCTGCCAGGGCCTGGCGCAGCAGGTTCGTGGGCCGCTTCCAGTCCAGGCTCGCGAACTTGTCATTATCGATATAACGATACTCAATCTCCGTTATGTCGGAGGAACGCACCTTGACCGGCGGGGCGGCGCCCGTCGGCTTGAAGGTCACCTCCGCGGGCGTCTCGTCGGAGATAACGCCTTTGCCCACCTCGTTGGTCTGCTTCTTGCGGTCGAAGTAATGAATCAGGTCCTGGGCACGAACGGCCGACCCGCCGAGCAGGAAGAAGGGCCCAAGAATGGCGACGGCCAATCGCAGGCGTTTCATGGGAGGTTCCTCGGTCACTCGCCGGCGAGCGGGGGCGTTAGCCCCCGGTAACTTCTGTTCCTTCACCGGGAGGCTAACGCCCCCCGCTCGCCGCTTGCCTTTACTTATCGCCCTTCAGCTTGTCGTACTGTTCCTTCAGGGCCGGCTCGCGATCGAGCAGGTCGGTGAAGCGGGCCTTGGATTCCTCGTTCCCCAGGTCAGGCCAGCGTTCTTCGAGCTTGACGATGAAGTTGGCGGCGCGTTTGACGCCGTCGTCGCGCTTCGTTCCCGCCGGCAGGCCCTGGGCGCGCTTGAGCCAGGCCTCGGTCATGTAGTAATAGCACTCGAAATACTGATCCTTCATGCCCGGCTGCTGGATCTTCTGCGCGAGCTGGTTGACCAGCTTGCTCCACTCGCCATAAGCCTTCCCGGCGCGCCGCGGTCGGCGATCAATTGGATCGACTCCTTGATCGCCTCCGGATGTTCCTTCCCCTTGGGCAGCTTGTGGACCTCGTCCAGCTCCGCCTTGGCCTCGTCGAGCTTGCCGGCCAGGCGCAGCTCCTTGACAATCAGCAGGCGGCAGAACAGGTAATTGCCGGCTTTCTTTTCGTCCTTGGCGTCGTCCCCCTTGGGCTCGGGGACCTGGCGGAGCAGCTCGACGGCGGTGTCGTACTTTTCCAGGGCGGCATAGGCCTCGCCCATGACGCGCAGGAACTCGGCGGTCGGCGTCTTCTGCCCCTTGCGCAGCTCGTCCAGGAAGGTGGCGAAATTATCGGAGGCCTTTTTGAGAGTGTCCTTATCCTTCTTCTTGCGCAGTTCGCGCATCTGCTCCTTGACCATGAGGGCCAGCTGCATCAGCACGGCCTTGCTGCCGGCCTCGCCGCCATCGGCGACGGCAAATTTCTGTACCCCCTGTAGGATTTCCAGCGCGCGGGGCGTGTTCCCTTCCTGGATGCTCACCCGCAGCGCCAGCCCCATCAGCCCCCAGGCGCAGGGTGGGGTTGGCGGCCAGCTCCTTGTAGCCGCCGTTGCCGATCTCTTTCATTACGGGATCGGTGATCTCCTTGACCTTGGCCAGGTGGCCGGCGGCGAATTCCGCATCGGCGGTGTAGTACCTGGCCAGCAGTTTCATCAGCACCAGGCTGGACCGGGCCTGCTCCAGCGGGCTGGGCTTGCCCGGCTCCCCCGCGAGAGCGTCGATCTTGTACTGCCCGCTCTGGATGCCGGCCAGCAGTGGATCGACCAGCTTTTCGACCTCGGCGTACTCCTTGTTGCGGTTGTAGATGCGGGCCAGCTCGACCTTGGCGTTGAGGAAGATGGCCGTGGTGAGCGGATCGGCGCCTGCCGGCGGCAGCGGCATGGTTTTGAGGGCATCCAGGGCCAGGGTGCTGTACTTCGCTTCGTCCTTCGTCAGCTGGTCTTTCTTGGCCTTGTCCGGCTCGGCCTTGGCCAGGGCGCTTTTGTCCTCGGCGGCTTGCAGGGCGGTCCGGGCCAGGGCATTCTTGACGAAGATGAGCGCCGTGTAGTTCGGCGAAACACGAGACAGGACCTTGATGGCC
The DNA here is from genome assembly GCA_963827935.1 of uncultured Planctomycetota bacterium. Taxonomy (GTDB): domain Bacteria; phylum Planctomycetota; class Planctomycetia; order Gemmatales; family Gemmataceae; genus DATFNV01. The sequence continues at coordinate 280,945 of CAWHCN010000018.1, forward strand.
TCGGCCTGGTTTTTCTGGGTGATGAGCAGCAGGCCGAGCAGGTGGCGGGCCACGTCGCCGGCCTGTTCGTTGGGCCAGCGCTGTTCGGCCAGCTGGGCCAGGTTGTTCATGCTGCCGGTGAAGCCGTCCTTGTCGAGGTCGGCCAGCGTGGTGCTGCCGTCGTGGATGCCCTGGTTGATGTACTCCCAGTAGGCCTGTAGGACGTACATGGCCGTGCGGGCCCTTTGCGAAGTGGCAGGCAGGGCGCGGGCGGCCTCCTCGCCCACGGCGATGGCCTCCTTGTATTTCCCCAAAAACACGTAGTAGCCGCACAGCATCGACCGCGCCTTGCTCAGCTCGGGGCCGGAGACCTTGCTCCCCGGTTTGTTCGCGAACTCCAGGGCGCGGTTGAGAGCCTCGATGGCGTTGCCGATCCGCGTGCGCCGCTCCTTCTCCACGTCCTCGGGCTTCACGTCGGCCTTCTTGGCGAAAATGTCGATCTGCACCGCCTCGTACTCGGCCCGGACCAGACACTCGTCGAAATTAAGGAGCTTGGCGATCTCCTTGTTGAAGCCCCCTTCGGCACTGACAATGCGAATGCTGAGGATGCGGGCCTTTTCGGCGTAATCGTTCTCGGAGCGGGTCAGTTCCTGGCAGAGGCCGCGGGAACGGTTCAGGAGCTGGTTGCGGGCGATTTTATCCTTGGTTTCGCCGGCGCGGCGGAACAGGACATCGGCCAGGTAATAGCGGACGCCGCACCCTTCCGGCGTTTTCAGGTAGTTGCGGTAGTCGGAAATCCAGGTGTCGGCGTCCTTCTCCGCCTGGGCAACGTCGGCGCCTTGGGCACGGCCGGGGGGTCGAGCACGATGCGCAGCTTGAAAAAGAGGGCCAGGCGCTTGCCGGCAGCGGCGGCCGGCTCCGTCCGCGCCAGCACCTTGTCCAGCTTCCCAAGTGCCGTACCCGGAGCGCCGTTCAGGTTGTCGCAGAAGCCCAGCCAGGCCTGCGCTTGCCAGGCCACGCTCGGGTGGTTCTGGTCGGCATCCTTGATGACCCGCTTCAGAATTGGCTCAGCCGCCGCAATGACCTTCGACCGCGCCAGCAGCACTTCGTTGCTCTGCTCGTCCACGTAGGTCTCGGCCTGGTCGAGCAGGTTCAGGCCCAGGTCCATGTGGGCCTGGAACCGGGCCTGCTCCAGCGCCCGCTTGGCGGTGCGTTCCTGGGGCGTCTTGGGCTCGCCCATCTTGTCGACCTGCTTGTCGAGCAGGTCCGCGGCAGCGGTGAGCTGGGCCTGGGCTTCGAGAAACTTCTGCCGCGCGGCCAGGGCCTCTTTCTCGCGCTGCGCTTCTCCTCCTGCATCAGGGCCCGACTGAGCTGCGTCTTGCCCTGGAGCACCGTCACTCGGGCGACTTCCAGGCGGGCATCGCCGATCAGGGGGCTATTCGGATTCTTGGCGATGAATTCCTCGAAGCCGGCGCGGGCCTTGTTGTACAGGTCCAATTTGGTGCTGCCGCTTTCCTCCGCGCTGGCCTTGTCCAGCAGGATCTTGGCGAGTTCGAGGGGCAGGATGGCGGCCACCTCGGGCGGCGGGTTGCTCTGGCGGAGCTTGTTGACATACTCCTCCGCCAGCTCGGGATAGCGGCCGCGAAGCTCGCGGAGAAATTCCAGTTGCGGCACGTCGTCGGCGAAAAGGCGGCCCGGCGACCCAAGGAGACCGGCGAAGGCCAGGACGGCAAGCCATCGTTTCATGGGTGCGGCTCCCGAGGCAGCAAGCGAGGAACGACAGGGAGGAACGGCACGGACTCGGCTCGGCACGACAGAATGGAGACCACGCTCAGTATGGAGCTGTTCGACAAAGTCGTCAACCCGTCCCCGGGCGGCGACCGTGACTGGGACGAGGGGCCGCGGCGGTTGGTTCCGGAAAGGATGCGGACGGCATCGATGGCGGCAGGCTATTGACGGCCTCTGCCGCTCTGGTAATCTACCTTTTGGCCCCGTCGTGAGGGGGAGACAAGCCAACCCAGGGTGGAACACGGTATGGCCAACACGAGCGCCCTGCGCCTGCCGCCTCCCAGCCCGGAGCACCGCAAAGTCGCCGCCGGCCAGTTCCAGCGTGCGAATCAGGTCATTGCCACGGGCAACTTCGACTACGGCATTCGGCTACTCCTGAGCTGCTGCCGCCTCGACCCGGCCAACCTCATCTACCGCCAGGCCCTGCGCCGCACCGAAAAGACCAAGTACCGCAACAACATGCGCGGCAGCTGGCATGCCCGCTTCAGCACTCTGCCCATGCGGACCAAGATCAAGGCGGCCAAGCGGGCGGCCGACTACATCCGCGTGCTCGAGCTGGGCGAATCGCTGCTGGCCCGCAATCCGTGGGACACCGGCGCTCAGCTCGACATGGCCGAGGCCGCCGACCAGCTCGGGCTGCTCGACATCGCCGTCTGGATTCTGGAGCAGGCCCGCCACAAGGACCCGCGCGACGTTATCGTCAACCGGTTCCTGGCCCGGCTGTACGAGAAGCGCGGCAACTTCGCCCAGGCCATCGCCCTCTGGGAACTGGTCCGTCGGGCCGATCCGCGCGATGTCGAGGCGCAGAGCAAGTCGAAGGACCTGGCGGCCAACGAAACGATCCTGCGCGGCAATTACGAAGGGGCGGCGGCGCGGAACATGGAGGCCGCCGCGGCCGAGGAAGCTGCCGCGCCGGCTCCCTCCGCCCGGGTAGCGGCTCCATCCGGAGAAAACCGGAGGCGCTCGGGCCAATCCGCAAACGCCGGCCCAGGAACTGCCCGCCGCCGAACGCGGGGCACGCGAGGCGGCCAATGTCCGAGCCCGCATCGAGGCCGACCCCACCAACGTCAACGCTTATCTGCAACTGGCATCGCTCCACCGCAAGAACGACCAGCTCGACCAGGCCAGGGCCGTGCTTCAGCAAGGGCTCGGACCCACGGGCAACGCCTTCGAGATTGCCCTGGAGCTGGCCGACCTCGAAATCGAGGCCTTCCGCCGCGACCTGGCCTTGACCGAGGCGAAGCAGCGCACCGCCCCGCAGGACGCCGGACTGCGGGAAATCCGCGTGGGGCTGATGAAGGAGATCAATAGTCGCGAACTGGACATTTATCGCCGCAAGTCGGACCGCTATCCGACCGAGATGGCCCACCGCTTCGAGCTGGGCGTGCGCTTATTGCGGGCCGGCCAGGTCGATGAGGCGATCCGCGAGTTGCAGGCCGCCCGCTCCGACCCCCGGCAGCACTGGCGCTCGCTTTTGTACCTGGCCTATTGCTTCAAGACGCGCAACAACTGGCGCACTGGCCAAGCGCAACTTCGAGGAGTGCTTGCAGAATCTGCCCAGCTCGGAAGGGGCGACGCGCAAGGAGGTGCTCTTTCAGCTGGCCCAGGGATCGGCCGAGGCGGGCGACCTGACCGCCGCCGTCGAGCTGGGGCACGAACTGGCCAACCTCGATTTCGGTTTCAAGGAGATCGGCCGCCTGCTCGACGAATGGCAGGCCCGGCTGGAACAGGCGGATGTGTGAGGGGACCGGCTCGCCAACCTCGCTTGCCGCTCGTCGCCACGCCCCGTATAAAGACGAATCCTGCGACCTGGCTGAAACACGGAGTGGACTCGATGCCTCACACGCGTAGTGCCAAGAAACAACTGCGGAAAAATCAGCAGCGCCGCCTGCGCAACCGCACGACCATGAAAGCGCTGAAAACGCAGCTCAAGAAGGTGCGGGCCGTGTCCGCGACGGCGACCATCGAGGACCTGCGCAAGGAATACAACCTGGCGGCGAAGAAACTCGACCAGGCGGCATCCAAGCGGGTCATTCATCCGAACCTGGCGGCGCGGAAGAAGTCGCAGCTGGCGCGGTTGCTGCGCGAGAAAGAGCAGGCCCCGCCGGCACCGGCCGCGCCGACGCCCAGCGCGTGATACAAGGGCGGATCTGCGATCCGCCGCTAAACTCCGAGGGCGCGCAGTTCTTCCAGCCGGCGCCGCCGTTCCGTCTCATCCGCCGCCACCACCGTCACATGCCCCAGCTTCCGGCCCGGTGCCGCTGCCTTGCCGTAGAGGTGCAGGTGCGTCCGCGGCAGGCGTAGCACGGACTCCACAGGCGGCGTGCTGCCGATCAGGTTGACCAGGGCGACCTGGCCGACGGCGGCCGTGGTGCCGAGCGGCCAGCCCAGGATGGCCCGCAGGTGATTCTCAAATTGACTCGTTTCCGCCCCTTCAATGGTCCAGTGCCCGCTGTTGTGGACACGCGGAGCCATCTCGTTGGCCAGTAGTCGGCCACCCACTTCGAAGAACTCAATCGCCAGCACGCCGACATAGTCCAGAGCCCGCAAGACGCGGTCCGCATAGTCCTCGGCCTGGCCTTGCAGGGCGGGCTCCAGACCAGGGGCCGGGGCCAGCGACCAGCGCAGCATCCCCTCGCGATGGTGGTTCTCGACCAGGGGATAGAACGCCGTCTCGCCGCCCCGGCTGCGGACGGCCAGCACCGACAGCTCGCGCTCGAAGGCTACAAAACCTTCGAGGATTTGCGGCACATCGCCCAGGATGCGCCAGGCAGACTCGGCATCTGGCGCCGTGCTCAGGACGATTTGCCCCTTGCCGTCGTACCCCATCCGGCGGGTCTTGAGGACGGCCGGCAGCCCGATCAGCCGCAACGCCGCCCGGAAGCTCTCCTCCGAATCGACCGCCAGGAACGGCGGGGTCGGGATGTCGAGGTCGTGGAAGAACGACTTCTCGACGAGCCGATCCTGCGCCGTTTCCAGGGCGCGGGGCGGCGGAAAGACCGGCAGGCGCTGGGCCAGCAGCTGGGCCGAGGCGACGGGGACGTTCTCGAACTCGTAGGTGATGACATCGAGACCCGAGGCGAAGTGTTCGAGGACATCCACGTCCTCGTAGTCGCCGCAGTGCAGCTCGGCGAGCTGGCCGGCGGGGGCCCGAGGCGATTGATCGAGGAAGCGAAACCGCAGGCCCAGGGGATAGCCGGCCAGTGCCAGCATGCGCCCGAGCTGCCCGCCGCCGAGAACGCCGACGGTCATGCCTTCTCCTGCCGCGGATCGGGATCGGTGAGGACGGCCTGCGTCTGGGCGGCGCGGAAGCGGTGCAGCGCCTCGCGAAACTGGGGGTGCTTGCCACCAAGGATGGCCGTCGCCAGCAAGGCCGCGTTGATCGCCCCGGGCCGGCCAATGGCCAGCGTGCCCACCGGGACGCCCGGCGGCATCTGCACGATCGACAGCAGCGAGTCGATTCCGGAAAGCGTCTTGGATTCGACCGGGACGCCGAGCACCGGCAAGGCGGTGAGGGCCGCGGTCATGCCAGGAAGGTGGGCCGCCCCGCCGGCGCCGGCGATAAGGACTTCCAGGCCGCGGGCCTCCGCCGAGGAGGCGTACTCGACCAGCAGCTGCGGCGTGCGATGGGCCGAAACCACGCGCACCTCGTGCGGCACGCCCAACGCTTCGAGCTGGGCCGCCGCGTGTTGCAGCGTCTCCCAGTCCGAGCGTAAGCCCATGATGACGCCGACCAGGGGTGAGGATTGTGCCATCGGAAATCGAATCGCAAGATCAGGCGAGCGGGGGGCATCAGCCCCCCGGTTCTTCGGGTCACCGGGGGGCTGACGCCCCCCCGGTCCCCGTGTTGTGGCACGGTCTCCTGACCGTGCCACTTCCGCCGACCGAAGGTCTCCCCGGTGACATTGTGGCTCCGGGAGACCTTCGGTCAGGCGTTGTGGCACGGTCAGGAGACCGTGCCACAACGTGAGTGGGGCACGGTCAGGAGACCGTGCCACAACGTGAGGTTCTTCGGGCCACCGGGGGGCTGACGCCCCCCGCTCGCCAATTCTATCGGCGGCTCCTCACGGCAACGGCAGATCCTTGAACTCGAAATTGAGCTGGGTCCGCAGCGTCGTCCAGACGTGGTAGACCAGCTTGGTCGGTTTACCGCCGGCGGGGTAGGTGAGCGTCATGTTGGCCTGGTGCGGACCGCCGGCCCCGTAGCTGCTGCCGTTGTTCCCCAGGCGAGCGCCCTTTTCGTCGTACACTTCCAGCCGGCCCCACAGCGAATTGAGCCAGGTGTAATCGTTCGGGTTATCGCTGATGCCCGCATCCTCGGTGATGGTCATCCGCAGCTGGACCTGCTTGGCCGGCGTCTCGGACAGGTCCTCGATCACGAAGGTGGTGGTGCCCACGCGGAGCTTCTTCCCCTTGGCGGTGGCCAGCTGATCGCTGACGACCTCCGGCTTCTGTTCGACCAGGATGGTGACCGGGACGCTGCCGCGCAGCAGTTTCAAGGCCGTCGATTTGGGGGAGGGGCGGACCAGCTCGATCTGGTTGGTCAGTGTGAGAGTGCGGTTGCCGCCGTAGTAAGCGCGATTGGGCCGGTAGCCGAAGAGCTGCGGGTTGGGCGGCTCCTTCTTGTCGGCGCCTGCTGGCGGGATCATGCTGTTGTTCTCGTTGTCATAGGCTGCGCTGAGGCGCGGCTCCCCGAGACTGAGCAGCGGCAGGCGCGGCTCGGCGTGAACCGTGAAGGCGAACATCAGCTCGTTCCAGCGGGCCACCTCGGGATTGTCGCGCGGGAAGGAAGAGAAATCGACCGTGCGAGTCTCCTGGAATCCTCCGGCCGCCAGGCAGAAGGCGCCGGCCTGGCAGACATAGGGCGACATGCCGGCCCCGCATCTGAAGCCGCAGCCGGGTGTCGCCGAACCCCTGCTGCACCATCAGGCCCGCTGCCCGGCTGAACTCGTCCATCGCCTGCCAGAACGGCACGTCTTTCCACTGGAACGTGAAGCGCTGCTCCCCCGCACCCGGTTTCGTCGGCACGGTGTTAAAGAGGTCAATCGGGTAGTCGGTTTGCTTGCGAAGTGCTTCGAGCACCTCGGCGGTAGTTTTCTTTTCCAGGGTCAGGGTGACGCGCTTGGGGGCGAGGATCGTGGCCGACTCGATGGGGCCAAGCAGTTCCGCGGCGCGGCGGCGCACCTCGGGATCGCTGTGATGCGCCGCCGCCCGCAGCGCCGGCAGCGCCTTGGCCCCCAGCGCTTCGAGCTGCTGGGCCGCCGCATCACGCTTGCGAAAATCCAGGTCCGCCAGCTGATCGACAAGCCGCTGCGTCGCCGGATCGATGACCGCCTTCTGGGCCGGCTTCTCCGGGGCCTTGGCAGCCTTTCCCGGCGATGGCGGTTGTTGTCCCCACAGAAGCGATACAACCAGCAGACCAAGGAACAGGCAGGCGAAACTCTTCGAGGGCATGATGCGCTCTCCCGGGAACCGACGGCACGCACGGACGCTTGAGTAAAACTATATCCGGACCCGGGCGCGACCGCCAAGCAATTCCCGCAGCCTGTTACTGGGGGGGTGAGCAGCTGGGAAGCGGGTGGAAAGACGGCGGTTCGACGAGCGGGGAGGCTGGCTGGGACTGGGCGGGCCATCGGCGTTGCATCGTTGCATCGTTGCAGCCAGCCCACCGGCCCTGCATTGCATGCATTGCATGCAACGACTGCAACGATGCAACGACTCATCTGCACCGTTGCACGGTTGCATCGTTGCAGTCGTTGCACACAATGCGTGCAACGATGCAACGATAGGGTGGCCGGTTTTCCAGGCAGGCGCGGAAACAATCCACGCACAGGCAACGCGCCTACCCTTACCGGAGAGCGAATGCTCCAGCTTGACGACGGGGTTATCGCTTCTATAACCATGCACGGGGAGCCATCCTCACCTCGACCAGGGCGTCGGGGTTATTTTTGGCAGGACTTCGTGAAAAGATTCACAATCTGCCCCGGCCCGGGTGGAGTCGTCGAATGGATTTCAGCCTTTCGACCTATTATCCGATCTTCATTTACCTTATCGCCATCGTCCTCTTCGCCGCCGGCGTGCTGGTGTTGACCCACCTCCCTTACCTGAAACCGAAAAAACGCACGCCGGTCAAGCTGATGCCTTACGAATCCGGCATGGACCCCATTGGCGATGCCCATCAGCGCTTCGACATCAAGTTCTACCTGGTTGCCATCCTGTTCCTGGTGTTCAACGTCGAATTGCTCTTCCTGTACCCCTGGGCGGTGGCGGCCTACGGCGACCAGCAGGTGGCGAACCTGCCGGCCGAGTTTCGCACGATCGTCTTCTGGGAGGTGATCGTCTTCCTGCTGACGTTGGCCGTGGCCTACGTCTACGCCTGGCGGAAGGAGGTCTTCAAGTGGCGCTGAGCGACTTCATCGTCACGACGCTGGACCGTGCCGCCAGCCTGGCACGGAAGAACAGCCTGTGGCCGATGCCGTTCGCCACGGCCTGTTGCGGCATCGAGCTGATGGCCGTGGGGGCGGCCCGGCACGACATCGCCCGCTTCGGAGCCGAAGCCATGCGCTTCAGTCCGCGGCAGTGCGACCTGATGATCGTCGCCGGCCGGGTGGTGATGAAGATGGTCCCGGTCATGCAGCGCATCTGGCTGCAAATGCCGAAGCCCAAGTGGTGCATCTCGATGGGCGCCTGTGCCTCCAGCGGCGGCGTCTTCGACACCTATTGCACCGTGCAGGGGATCGACCGCTTCATTCCGGTGGACATCTTCATCCCCGGTTGCCCGCCGCGTCCGGAGCAGATCTTGCAAGCCATCATCGACCTGCAAGAGCGCATTCAGAAGGGCGGCACGCTGGCAGGCAAGGAGTTCGCCGCCCGAACCCGGCCTCGGAACCCGGCGCCGCTCTCTCTGGAGGTGCTGCCGGCCGAGAAGGTGGTGGCCCCGGGCGACTTCGCCACGGCCACGCGATTGCGAGAGAACGAGAGGTGACGAAGAGCCCGGAACGTCGAACTCAAACATTCGGTCCTCGTTCCCAAACTCTGTTTGGGAACGTCGGTCAGCGAAACTCTGTTTCGCGGCCCTGTGAGTCGCGAAACAGAGTTTCGCAGAGGCGGGTTCCCAAACAGAGTTTGGGAACCAGGGTGAAGGGGGACGCTAGGGTGACCCACGACGAAATCCTCGCCGCCCTGCGCGACCGCTTTGGCCCCGACTCATTCACCGCCTCGCGGTTCCGCGACAACCGCCGCGTCGTGGTCGCGCCCGAACGGCTCTTCGGCATCCTGGAGTTCCTCAAGACACAGTGCGGCTTCGACATGCTGGCGGAGATGACGGCCGTCGATTACCTGCGCTATTCGAATGCCAAGGACCGCTATGGTGTCGTCTACTGCCTGCTCGACACCGCCACGGGCACACGGCTGGTGGTGAAGGCGTTTGTCAACGACCCGGACCCGACGCTGCCGTCGGCCTGCACCGTATGGAAGTCGGCCGACTGGCTCGAACGCGAGGTCTACGACATGTACGGCATCCGCTTCGACGGGCACCCGGACCTGCGCCGCATCCTGATGCCGGAGGAGTTCACCGCCTTCCCGCTGCGCAAGGACTATCCCCTGCGCGGCAAGGGCGAACGGCACAACCTGCCGGTCCTGACCAGGGCGGAGGGGTAGTCCCGCGCCGCCCGGAGCGCGTCCGGGTGGCACGCCCTGAGGTACTCCGAAGGGCGTGCTTGACTGTCTACACGCCCTTCGGAGTACCTCAGGGCGTGCCACCCCCTTAAGCTTGGCGCATTCGGATTTCGGATTTGAGGTGTGAGATGCCGCTGGAAACGCTCGAAGCACCGGCCGACGAGGTCAGCGAGCACGATTACCAATGGACCCTCAACTTCGGCCCGCAGCACCCGGCCACGCACACCACCCTGCGCCTGCTTCTCACCATCGACGGTGAGACGATCACCAAAGCGGTGCCGGACATCGGCTACCTGCACAGCGGCTTCGAGAAGCTTGGCGAACACCTCGACTACAACCAGTACGTCACCGTCGTCGATCGGATGAATTACATCTCGCCGCTCATGAACGAGGTGGCCTGGTTTCATGTCGTCGAGAAGCTGATGGGGATCGAGCTAACGCCGCGCTGCAAGTACCTGCGCGTCATCCTGGGCGAGCTGGCCCGGATCTCGGACCACCTGCTCTGCACCGGAGCCGCCGCCCTCGACCTGGGAGCGCTGACCGCCTTCCTGTACGCCTTCTATCAGCGAGAAAAGCTGTACGACATCTTCGAGTTCGCCGCGGGCCAGCGCTTTCACCCAAGTTTCCTGCGGGTGGGCGGGCTGGTCCGCGATGTCGATGACGCCTGGATCGAGCGCGTCCGCGAGTTCATAAGTGAGTTTCCGCAGACGCTGGCCGACATGACCCGGTTGCTCAACCGCAACCGCATCTTCCTCGACCGCACCCAGGGCATCGGCGTGCTGTCGAAGGAAATGGCCATCAGCTTCGCAGCCACCGGGCCGATTGCCCGGGCCAGCGGCGTGGTCCGCGATCTCCGCAAGGACGAGCCGTACCTGGCCTATGGCGATTTCGATTTCAAGGTCATCTGCGCGACGGCCGGCGATTGCTATGCCCGCTACCTGGTGCGCATGGAGGAAATGGTCGAGTCGCTGAAGATCGTGGCCCAGGCCGTCGAAAGCCTGCCCGCGGGGCCGGTCAGCGTCGATGTCGAGGGGAAGGCGGTGCTGCCCGATCAACTCAGCGTCTACCGGAGCATCGAATCGCTGATCCAGCACTTCGAGCTGGTGATGACGAACCGGCAATGGACGCCGCCGGTGGACGAGGTCTACGGGGCCGTGGAATCGCCCAACGGGGAGCTGGGCTTCTATGTGGTGAGCGACGGCAGCGGGCAGGCTTACAAGGCCCGCACCCGGCCGCCGTCGTACATCCACTTCGCCCTGTTCCCGCCCCTGATTGTGGGGCACCAGATCAGTGACGTGGTGGCGGTGCTGGGGAGCCTGAATATCATCGCGGCGGAGCTGGATCGATGAACGTCCTGACCGACGACCTGCGGCAGAGGATCTTGGCGTATCTGCCGCGCTACCCGAGCAAGCAGGCCGTGACGCTGCCGGCCCTGCACGTCGTCCAGGATGCGCTGCGTTGTGTGCCGCGCCAGGCCGTGGTGGAGATTGCCGATCTTCTCGATCTCAGCCCGGCCGAGGTGCAGGACACGATGACCTTCTACGGCTTCTTCCGCCCGGAAGACAAGCCGCTAGGCAAGACGCGGTTGTGGGTGTGCCGGGGCCTGGCCTGTGCCCTGCACGGCGGCGAGGAATTACTGACAAACCTGTGCCAACGGCTGCACGTCAGCCCTGGGGACACGACGGCCGACGGCAAGATCACTGTGGAGTTCGCCGAATGCATCGGCGTCTGTGAGGGGCGCCGGCGGTGCTGATCGACGACGCGGGCCGCGGGAACATAACTTCGGACAAGGTCGATGGATTGCTCGCGCAATTGAAGGGATAACCATTGTTTAGCGGCGGATCGTAGATCCGCGGGTCTCATGCCCGACTTTGAACCCGTACTCCTGCGCCGCATCCTGCGCAACGCGGATGTCTCCCTCGACGCCTACCGCGCCGACGGCGGCTATCGCGCCCTGGCAAAGGCGCTCGGCGAGATGACGCCGGCGCAGGTGATCGATCTGGTCAAGGTCTCGGGACTGCGTGGCCGCGGCGGCGCCGGGTTTCCCTGCGGCGTCAAGTGGACCTTCCTCCCCAAGGACCACCCCGGCCCGTTCTACATGTGCGTCAACGCGGATGAGAGCGAGCCCTGCACCTTCAACAACCGCATCCTGATGGAACAGGATCCCCACCAGGTCCTCGAAGGGATCATCCTCGCCTGCTACGCCGTCCGGGCCACCACGGCATTTGTCTATGTGCGCTACGAATATGGCCCCGCCGCACGGGCCATGCAGCGGGCCATCGACGAAGCCTACGCCGCCAACCTGCTGGGAAGGAACATCCAGGGGAAGGACTTTCACCTCGACGTCGTCATTCACCGCGGGGCCGGCGCCTACATCTGCGGCGAGGAGACGGGACTGATCGAAAGCCTGGAGGGGAAGCGCGGCTGGCCGCGGATCAAGCCGCCGTTCCCCGCCGTCGAGGGGGCCTTCCGCAAGCCGACCATCGTCAACAACATCGAGACGCTGGCCTGCGTCACCAACATCGTCGAGCGCGGGGCCGACTGGTTCAAGTCGATGGGCGTGCCGCCCGACCCGAAAAACCCGCGTGACGCTGGCAGCTATGGGCCGAAGCTCTACTGCATCAGCGGCCACGTCAACAAGCCGGGCTGCGTCGAATTGCCGCTCGGCATCAGCGTGCGTGAGCTGGTCGACAAGCACGGCGGCGGTGTCTGGAAAGGGAAGAAGGCCAAGGGCTGCATTCCCGGCGGCATCAGCATGGGGCTGATGACCGAGGCCGAGTTCGACACGCCGCTCGATTTCAATGGCCCCGGCAAGGTCGGCTGCCTGGGCCTGGGGACCGCCGCGGTGACGATCTTCGACGAAGATACCAGCATCGTGGATGTTCTCTACAACATTTGCCGCTTTTTCGCCCACGAATCGTGCGGCCAGTGTACCCCCTGCCGCGAGGGGACCGGCTGGATGCTGAAGATTGCCGACCGCCTGCGCCGCGGCCAGGGACGCAGCGAGGACCTGAAGATCATGGAAGAAGTGGGCCACGGCATGGGCATCATGCCGGGCACGACCATCTGCGGCCTGGCGGACGGCGCGGGCTGGCCAGTGAAGACGGCGATCCGGAAGTTCCGCCCGGAATTCGAGGAGTACCTGCGCGGGGAAGAAGAGTGCCGCGGCACCGGCGCTGGCCGCCGCCCATTAGTAGGCGAACCGGCAGCGTAAGCTGCCGGGTTCTGTGGCCCCAAAACCCGGCAGCTTACGCTGCCGGTTCGCCGGGCCTTGAGGACTTGCCATGCGTACCATCCGCTGTTTCCTGCTGGCGACCGTGGCAATCGTTATGCTCAGCGCCTGTAGCTGCCCCATCACCAAGGTGCGCCAGGCTGCCGCCCGGACTCAGCGAATCAATACGATCAAGATGATTGGCATCGCCTACCACAACTTCTGCGACTCGAACCCTGGCAAGGCGCCGGCCGCCGCTGCCGACCTGCAGAAATTCACCGCGGGCGATCCTGCCGCCAACGCCGCCCTGACAGACGGCTCGTTCACCTTCATCTACGGCGTCACGCTGGCCGACATGCAGCAGAAGGGCCTATCGCTGACCGTCATCGGCTACGACACGCAGTTCGATAAGGGCAACGTGATCGTGCTCATGGGTGACAGCCTCGCGCAGTATGTGAGTTCCGCTGAGTTCGAGAAGATGCCGAAGGCGGCACCGGCGGCGAACAAGTGACGTGGGGAGTATGGCCATGCGCATGCGATCTCATTTATTCGCCGTCGGGCCGATCCTGGTCCTGGCGCTGGTCCTGGTCGGCTGCGGCAAGCGGCACAAGGATACGACCCCCAAGCCGGCCGAGACAGGCGGCAATCCGTTGAAGCCGGACCCGGCCGGTGGGCCGGCCGCCCAGAGCGAGGTGCTGCGCGACCTACAACTGCCCGTCATCAAGAACGTGATGACCAACCTCGGCGTGTATTATCAGAGCTATAGGAACGATCATAACGACAAGCCGCCGCGCACTCGCGAGGAATTCAAGGCTTACCTGCAAAAGGAACCCGATGCCCGCTTTTTGGTCCGGGCACTGGACAAGGACTGGCTGGTGCTGGTCCTCGATCCTCCGCCCAGCACCACTCAAGTGCTCGCCTACGAGAAGGAACCCTACAAGAAGTGGAACAACCGCGTCGTGTTGCTGGGCGGCGGCGCGGTCGAATTGATGGACAACTCGGCGTTTCAGGCGGCGCTCAAGGGACAGTAGCAAACCGAGGCGACGAGACACGCACATGGCAGTCGTTCACGTCAACGGCACGCCGGTGGACATCGGCAACGAGAAGCTGAACCTGATTCAGGCAGCCGAGAAGGCCGGTGTTTTTATCCGCGCTACTGCTGGCACCCGACCCTGACTGTGGTCGCCTCGTGCCGCATGTGCCTGGTCGAGGCCGGCGACATGAAGGACGGCAAGCCGGTCATGCAGCCGCGCGTCGTCCCCGCCTGCCAGACCCCCGCCAAGGACGGCACCGTCATCGTCACCAACAGCGACAAGGCCAAGGCTGCCCAGGCCCAGACACTGGAGGGGCTCCTCCTCAACCATCCGCTCGACTGCCCCGTCTGCGACAAGGCGGGCGAGTGCATGTTGCAGGACTTCAGCTACCGTTTCGGCCACGCCCAGAGCCGCATGATCGATATCAAGCACACGCCGCCCAACAAGCCGCACATCGGGTCGAACGTCACCCTCTTCACCGACCGCTGCATCATGTGTACGCGCTGCGTCCGCTTCACGCGCGAGATCAGCGGCGAGGCGGAACTGCTGGTCTCCAACCGCGGCGATCACGAGGAAATCGACACCTTCCCCGGCATCCCGCTCGACAACAAGCTGGCCACCAACGTGGTGGACCTCTGCCCCGTCGGCGCCCTGTGCAGCAAGGATTTCCTGTACACGCAGCGCGTTTGGCTGCTGAAGGAAGCGAAGAGCGTCTGCCCCGATTGCAGCACCGGTTGCAGCATCGACCTGGAGACCAACAAGAGCATTGTCTACCGGCTGCGTCCGCGGTTCAACCCGCAGGCCCAAGGGCACTTCATGTGCGACGACGGCCGGCTGGGGTATCACTACATCAACGCAGACCAGCGGCTGAAGCGGCCGTTTGTGCGGCGCGACGGCCGCCTGGAGACGGCGGAGTGGCCCGCGGTTATCCAGGCAATCCGGCGTGACTTCGCCGAAGCAGCCCGACGCGACGGCTCGGCCGTCGTCGGTGTCTTGTCCCCATTCCTGACCTGCGAGGAAGCGTTCCTGCTGGCCCGCTTCCTCAAGGGCCTGTCCGGCGAGGTACGGCTGGCGCTGGGTCCGGTGCCGGTGGTCGGTGAAGACGATACCTATCCGAAGGATCGCCGCGGCCGGCCGACGCAGCCGGTGAAATTCACCATTCGCGCGGAGAAATGTCCGAATCGCCGCGGCGTCGAGGAGGTGCTGCGGCACTTCCAGGGCGACGTGGTGAAATTCGACGACGTGCTGCGCGACACCGCCCCCGGCAAGGTCCAGGCGCTCTACCTGGCCGCCGGCTATCCGCCCCGCGGCGAGGGCTGGATCAACGAGGGACAGGCGAAATCGCTGGAAAGAGTGCCGCTCTTGGTGGTGCAGGACCTGTTCGCCACCCCGGCCAGCGACCGGGCAACCTACATCCTGCCGGCGGTGAGCTTCGCGGAAAAGGACGGCACCTTCGTCAATCACGCCGGGCTGGCGCAGGCGATTCACTGGGCGCGACGCCGCCGGGAGAATGCCGCCCCGACGGGCAAGTGTTCCTCGACCTGCTGGAGCGACGCGGGTTGGTTCACGTGCCGACACTGCGCAAGGAACTGGCCGCCGAGGTGCCGTATTTCGCGGCGCTGGCGGCCGGGGACATCGGCGAATATGGAGTGAAACTCGGTTAGACCCATGCACTACGAATCCTTCAACCACCATCCCTGGTGGACGATCTTTACCATCGCCGTGATGATGGGCGTCCTGCAAGGGGGCGTCGCCTACCTGGTCCTCCTGGAGCGCAAGATGGCGGCTTGGATGCAGGACCGCCTGGGGCCCAACCGCGTCGGCCCCTTCGGCCTCCTCCAGCCCATCGCCGACGGCGTCAAGTTTTTCCTGAAGGAAGACATCATCCCGGCCCATGTGGACCGGGTCTTCTTCCTGATCGCCCCGGCCATCGCCTTTGGCACTGCCACACTGGCGTTCGCCGTCGTCCCCTTTGGTCCGACGGGGTACAAAGTGGACGGCATCCCAGCCATCCAGACCGCGGCCCCGACGCGGACCCCTTGGCCGCAGACCACGGCGGACGAAGCCCGCTTCCACACCACCGACTTCAAAGAGAAGAAGACGGCCTACGACGAGACTTACCAGTTCGTCATCGCCCCCCACGTGGACATCGGCTTCCTGTTCCTCTTCGCGATCAGCAGCCTGGCGGTCTACGGCATTATCCTGGGCGGCTGGTCGTCCAACGACAAGTACAGCCTGATGGGGGCCCTGCGCTCCAGCGCCCAGCTCATCAGCTACGAAATCCCGATGGGCCTGTCGATCCTGGGCGTGGTCATCCTGAGTGGGTCGCTCAACCTGGAACGGATCATCGCCGGGCAGCTCGATCACGGTTGGAATGTCGCCTATCAACCTCTGGCCTGTCTGTTATTCCTCACCAGCATTTTCGCGGAATGCAACCGCCTGCCGTTCGACCTGCCCGAGGCGGAGCAGGAGCTGGTGGGCGGCTACCACACGGAATACAGCGCCATGAAGTTCATGCTGTTTTTCTTGGGCGAATACACGCACATGATCACCACTAGCTTCCTCTTCGTCATCCTGTTCTTCGGGGGCTGGCACCTGCCGGGGATCGCGGCGCCGGAATCGTTCTGGGTGCTGAAATTGCTCGTCTTCGCCGCGAAGATGTTCCTGATTATCCTCTTTTACATGCTGGTGCGCTGGACCCTGCCGCGTTTCCGCTTCGATCAACTCATGGGCATCGCCTGGCGAGTGCTGATCCCGCTGGCCCTGGCCAACGTGGTGGTGGTCCTGGTGGTCAAGCAGCTCGCGGAAACATACGGCTGGGCCAACTGGGCGCAGGCGGTTGTGCTGTTCGTGATGTCGCTGGTCTTGATCGTGGGGACCGGGGCGCTGACGCTGAGAGCGCGGCCGCTTGCGGCTCCGCACACTACAGGGGGCCTGTGATGCCCATCGCCGCGACCGACATTCGCTGGGTCGAGCCGCCGAAGCTCACTCTGCTGGAGCAGCTTTACGTTCCGGCAATCGTCTCCGGCCTGGTGACGACCGGCCGGCACCTGGCGCGGACGTTGGCCGGCAAGGATGTGACGACACAGTTCCCCGAGGAACGGCCGAACATCCCGGCGAGCTATCGCGGCGTCCACCGGCTCAACCGCGACGAGCAGGGGCGCGTCAAGTGCGTGGCCTGTTACATGTGCTCCACCGCCTGCCCGGCCCACTGCATCGACATCGTCGCCGCTCCGTCCCCTTGGCCGGACCGCGAGAAGTATCCGGAAACATTCGTCATCGACGAACTGCGCTGCATCTACTGCGGCATGTGCGAGCAGGCCTGCCCGGTGGATGCGATCGAGTTGACGACGCTCTTTGACCTGACGGGATTCAGCCGCGAGGAGATGATGTTCGACAAGGAAAAGCTGCTGAGCGTCTTCGACGAGACGGTGCGGACGGGGACCGATCCCGTGCGCACGAAATCGGGGCGGTTGAGCGTGGCGTCGGAGCTGGCCCAGCCGGGCGGGTTGCCGGGATCGTCGACCGGGACGATGGCGTAAGAGCGTTCGGAGAAAATGAAACAAGTGCCGACGCCGTTGTGGCACGGTCTCCTGACCGTGCCACCCGACCCGACCGCAGGTCTCCTCGAACCCCTGGGCAAGGGATGATGCCGTGGAGACCTGCGGTCGGCGGCAGTGGCACGGTCAGGAGACCGTGCCACAACGCGGCGTGCCGGGATCGTCGACCGGGACGATGGCGTAAGAAAGAACGGATTTGCGCATGTTCAACTACCTGGCCCACGTGCTCCGCGTTGTGCTGGTGGACAACTGGGCCATCACGCTGGCAGCGGTGCTGGGGTTCGCGGCGATCTATCTGCTGCTGCCACGGCCACGCGCCACGCCCTGGACCTGGGGGATTCTGGCCGCCGGCCTGGCCCTGCTGGTCGCCGGTGCCTTTGTCGTCCGCGCAGGCGCTTCACCCCCGAAACGGTGCTCTTCTACGCCTTCTCAGCCATCGCGGTCCTGGCCGGCGGCCTGCTGGTGACACAGAGCAATCCGGCCCGGGCCGCCCTGTCGTTTGCCCTGGTGGTCCTCAGCACGTGCGGCCTGTTTTTGTTGCAGGCGGCCCCGTTCCTCATGGCGGCCACGACCATCATCTACGCCGGTGCCATCGTCGTCACCTTCCTGTTCGTCATCATGCTGGCGCAGCAGGAAGGCCGTTCCGACGCCGACCAGCGCCTGCGCGAGCCGCTGCTGGCGTCGCTGACCGGGTTCGTCCTCCTGGGAGCGCTGCTCTACGTCCTGCAACTCGGCTACGGCACCGACGACATCGACGACCTGCTGGCTCAGGTGCGGAAGGCGAAATCCGCCCAAACGGTGGCGGAAATGACGAAGGTGGGCGGCGAGGACCCGCGGAGTATCCAGTTATTCTTCAGCGATCGCTTCCGCCGGGCTGTCCTCAAGGGCGGGGCCAGCACGGAGGCGCTGGCACTGGCCGACAAGGTGGACAACCTGGCCAGCGAATGGAATGACTGGGCCGCCGGCACGAAGGGGAACGATGCCGACAAGGCCCGCATGGTCTGGGAGCAGATGGAGACGATCGGCCTGCGCGCCGGGCTTCCTACGGAGCACTCCAGCCGCCCGCGAATGTCCCACTATCGGACCTGAGTGGCCCCAGTGCCGGGCTGCCGCTCTTCGAGGGGAGGGCCGCCCTGCGGCGCGACGCGGAGAATCGCCCCCAGTTGCCGCACGAAAACACCGCCTATTTGGGTCGGACCCTGTTCACCGACTACCTGCTTGCCGTCGAGTTGGGCGGCACTTTGCTGCTGGTCGCGACCATCGGCGCCATTGCCATCGCCAGCCGGCGCGGGGAGAGGAAGCCATGAACCCGATCCCAATTCACCACTACCTGGCCGTGGGCGCCATCCTCTTCGCCCTGGGGATGATTGGGTTCCTGGCGCGGCGCAACCTGATCGTCATGTTCCTGAGCGCGGAAATGATGCTGCAAGGGGTGGCGGTCAACCTGGTGGCCTTCGCCCGCTACCGCGGCAACCTGCAGGGGCAGGCGTTCACGCTGTTCATCATCACCGTGGCGGCCTGTGAGGCCGGCATCGCCCTGGCCCTGATCGTGACGCTCTACCGGCGGCGCGGCTCGCTGGACGTGAGCCTGTGGAAGGAACTGCGCGAGCCGGGACAGGAGGCGACGGTGGACGCCGAGCCGCTCCCCGCCCCGCCCGCCGAGGAGCCAATGCCGACCTTGACGCCATCCGGGGTCGAACCGCCGGCGCGAGGAGACCAGCCATGTCTGAGGTCGGCAGCTACCTGTGGCTGATCCCCGCGCTGCCGTTGCTCGCGGCCGGCGTCATCGCCTTCCTCGGTCCGCGCTGGCTGCGCGGCGCCAGCCACTGGCCTTGTGTCGTGGCTGCCGGCCTCGCGTGTGTTCTCTCGTTGCTGGTCCTCCTGGCGGTCGGCCAGATGGCGCCCTACGGCGAAGGGGAAGTTGTCGGCCGGCACCTGGACATCGTGAAGTACTACGACTGGGTTCGGGTCGGTGACGTCAACCTCGGGCTGACGTTGCGGGCGGACGGCCTGTCCGCGATCATGCTTGTCACCGTCACCTTCATCAGCACGCTGATTGCGATCTTTTCGATCGGCTACATGCACGATGATCCCGGCTACCCGCGCTTCTTCGCGTCGGTGTCGCTGTTCATCGCGGCCATGACGCTCTTGGTGCTGGCCGACAACTTCCTGGTGCTGTACGCCGGCTGGGAAGGCGTCGGCCTGTGCAGCTACCTGCTGATTGGCTTCTGGTTCCAGAAGCCGTCGGCCGCCGACGCCGCCCGCAAGGCGTTCCTGGTCACGCGCCTGGGCGACATGGGGCTGCTCCTGGGCATCATCCTGCTGTGGGTGAAGTCGGGTTACAATCTCGATTACGGCCATGTGTTCGACACGCTGCGGACGGCGGACCCGTTCTTCGTGGGGGCGATCTGCCTGCTCCTGTTCTGCGGCTGCGTGGGCAAGTCGGCGCAGTTTCCGCTGCACGTCTGGCTGCCGGATGCAATGGAGGGCCCGACGCCGGTCAGCGCCTTGATCCACGCCGCCACGATGGTGACGGCGGGGGTCTACCTGGTGGCCCGCTGCTCGCCGCTCTTTTTCCAGGTCCCCGGCGTGCAGTTGACCGTAGGTTGCATTGGCGGCTTTACCGCGCTACTGGGTGCGCTGATCGCCCTGACCCAGAACGACCTGAAGCGCGTGCTGGCCTATTCGACGATCAGCCAGCTGGGCTACATGTTCCTCGGCCTGGGCTGCGGCGTGCCTACGGCGGCGATCTTCCACCTGGTCACCCATGCCTTCTTCAAGGCGCTCCTGTTCCTGTCCGCCGGCAGCGTCATGCACGCGATGGGCGGGGTGATCGACATGCGCCGCTTCTCCGGCCTGCGCCGGCTCCTGCCGCGAACGCACTGGACCTTCCTGCTGGGGGCCCTGGCGCTGGCCGGCGTCCCCGGGCTGTCCGGGTTCTGGAGCAAGGACGAGATCATCGGCGGCGCCTTGGCGGCCTCGCTGGACGCCGCGCCGGCCATCGCCTGGGTCTACAGCCTGCTACTAATCAGCGCGATCGTGACGGCGGCGCTGACCGCCTTCTACACCACCCGCGCCTACATGCTCACCTTCCAGGGACCCGAACGCATCCCCGACGAGGCGGGACATCATGCCCACGAGTCGCCGCCAGTGATGACCGTGCCGCTCATCATTCTGGCGGTCGGGGCGGCGGGGGTCGGCTTCGCGGTCGAGCCGCTCCTGGAATTGCTCGGTGTCCATAACACATTCAGCCATTTCATCGAGCAACACACCAATGGGGTCGCCGTACAGCACCCGCAAGCCACCAGCTTGCTGCTGGTGGCGATCACCAGCCTCGCGGCCCTCGGCGGCATCGCGGCCGGCTGGTGGGTCTATGGCCGGCAGCCCGCCCTGGCCGACCGCTTGGCCCGCGGAGCCCCGGTGTTTTATCAACTCTCGCTGAACAAGTTCGGCTTCGACGATTTGTACCAAGCCTTCGTGGTCAAGCCGTTCGAGGCCTTCGCCACGTTTTGTCGTTACTTCGACTTCTACGTGGTCGACAAGTTGGTGGACATTGTCGGTCTACTGCCGCGCTTACTGGGCGTGCTGTTCCGGCCGGTACAGAACGGGCTGGTGCAGTTCTATGCCCTGGCCATGATACTCGGCCTGACGGTGTTCCTGCTGGCGCTAGTGTCGAAACTGTGATCGTTTAGCCGCGACCCTCCGGGGTCGCGGCTAAACGGAGAATTGACATGGATGATTACGCACCGTTGGTCTGGTTGGCCCTGGTCGTGCCGGCTGTCGGGGCCGCCGCGGTGGCCCTCCTCGGCCCGCGACGGGGCGACCTGGTCCGCTGGACAGCACTGGCGACAACGCTGCTCACGCTGGTCCTGGTGACGATTTTCACGATCCGCTATGTGGCCAGCTCGGCGGATGCGGCTCCTCGCGGCGGCACGTTTCTGCCGAGGATGGTCACGGCCGTCGATATCCTGCCGGTCCAACACGCGGCCAAGAAGCCGGCTACCATCCAGTTTTTCGTTGGCATCGACGGGCTCAACATCTGGCTGGTGGCGCTGACCGCGCTGCTGATGGTGTCCTCCGTCCTTGTCTCGTGGATGGCGATCCGCGAGCGGGTCAACGAGTTCTACGCCTGGCTGCTCTTGCTTCAGGCCGGCATGATCGGCGTGTTCCTGGCCTTCGACATCGTGCTGTTTTACGTCTTCTTCGAGCTGACCCTGGTGCCGCTTTTCTTCCTCATCGGCATCTGGGGCGGTCCGCAACGGCAGCACGCGGCCCGCAAGTTCTTCATTTACACACTCACCGGATCGCTCATCACCCTGCTGGGCGTTCTCGGCATCGTGCTGGCCTGCTACTTCACCAGTCCCGACAACGAACTCACCTTCTCCATCCCACAGCTGGTGGCCACGGTGCAGAGCCGGCTGACCCCCACCCCGGACCAGGCCCTGCGGCCGGACCAGGTGGCATTGTGGAAGACCGTGCAACTGTTTGTGTTCCTGGCCCTGATGGCGGGGTTTGCCATCAAGGTGCCGTTGGTGCCGCTGCACACCTGGCTGCCGCTGGCCCACGTCGAGGCGCCGACCGCCGGCAGCGTGCTCCTGGCCGGCGTCATGCTGAAGATCGGGACCTACGGCTTCCTGCGCCTGGCTGTCCCGCTGGCCCCCGATGCCGCCCTGAGCCTGGGCGTCCCGCTGATCGGCGGCCTGGCCGTCGTCGGCATCATTTACGGGGCCCTGTGCGCGCTGGCTCAGGACGACATCAAGCGCCTGGTCGCCTATAGCTCAGTCAGCCACCTCGGCATCTGCATGCTGGGCATGTTTGCCCTCAATGAGACCGGGTTAGGCGGCAGCCTGATCCAGATGATCAACCATGGTCTTTCGACCGGCGCCCTCTTCCTTCTTGTCGGCATGCTGTACGAGCGCTATCACACCCGGCTGATGGCCGACTACGGGGGCATGGCCGCCAAGCTGAAATTGCTGGGCGTCTGGATGGTCTACATCTGCCTGTCGAGCGCCGGGCTGCCGGGGCTCAACGGCTTCTGGGGCGAGGTGCTGTCGCTCATGGGCATCGGCTCGCTGGAAGGGTCGCGAGCATCCGGTGCGCTCCTCTGTGCCCTGGGCGCCACAGGCGTGGTGCTGGGAGCCTGGTACCTGTTTACCATGCTCCGCCGCGTTTTCTTCGGCCCACTCAAGGAGCCGCACCACGACGGGCACGAGCCGGTCGCCGACCTGAACATTCGCGAGTTGGCGGCACTGATTCCCATTGGTTTGCTGTGCCTGGGGCTGGGGGTTTATCCGCGGCCGTTCTTCAAGACGGCTGCACCCGACCTAAAGGTGGTCGCCGATATCGCCGATGCGGCGCGGAAGCGGGTCAAGGAAGAGGAATCGGGGCGCGTGGAAGTTTCTCCCCTCGCCCCGGTACTCCGGGGAGAGGGGTTGGGGGTGAGGGGGCGAATCTCCCGAGCCCAGAACCCCTCACCCCCAACCCCTCTCCCCGGAGTACCGGGGCGAGGGGAGAATGCTGACGAAGGGGGCGATCGGTGATCGAGGCGCTGAAAGACTGGGTGCCGCTGGTCGTGCCGGAGCTGCTGCTGGTGGCCGCCGCCTGCGTCCTCTTCGTGGGCGGCACCTTCCGAACGGATCGCACGCTGTGGGGTGCCGTGGCCCTGGCCTCGCTGGCCGTCGCCGCCCTGGCCGCCTGGCTTGGCCCGGCACCGACGGACCCAGGACTCGAGCACCTTTACGCCGCCCCGGTGTTGCTCGACCGCCTGGCGGTGGTGGTCAAGGCGCTGGCCCTGGCCGGCGGCGCGATCCTGGTCCTTCTCAGCTGGCACGAGGTGCCCGAAAAACAGACGTCCGAGTACCACGCCTGCCTGCTCGTCATCGTCGCCGGCACCAGCCTGGTGGGCATGGCCAACGAGTTGGTCACTCTCTTTTTGGCCCTGGAGCTGATTTCGATTCCGACCTATGTGCTCCTCTATCTGCCGCGGCATGACAACGCCGCGCACGAAGCGGTCATGAAGTATTTCCTGCTCAGCGTCTTCTCTTCAGCGCTCTTGCTCTTTGGCTTCAGCTACCTGTATGGCCTGAGCGGCACGACCAACCTGCCGGGGATAGCCCAGGCGCTGAGCAGCGTGCGGGGCGGTCCGGTGCCGGCCCTCATCGCGCTGGTGATGGTGGTGGCGGGCCTCGGCTTTCGCATCGCGGCGGTGCCGTTCCACTTCTACGCGCCCGACGTTTACCAGGGCACCACGCCCGGGGCCGCCGCCCTGTTGGCTTTCATCCCGAAGGTCGCCGGCTTCGTCGCCCTGGTCCGCGTCCTAGGCTTTGCCCCGCAGGCCAGCCTGCTCGAAGCCCTCCTGAAGCGCGAGGTCATCCCGGGCCTGTTGCTCGGCCCGCAGGTTTCGACGCTTTTCTGGATCCTGGCCGCCGTGACCATGACGCTGGGCAATGTGCTTGCCTTGCTCCAGGACAACTTGAAACGCCTGCTGGCCTATTCCAGCGTGGCCCATGCCGGCTACATGCTGATCGGTCTGGCAGTGGCACCCTATGTTCGGGGTGTGGACGCGCCGGGCGGCGTCGAGGCGATCCTGTTCTATCTGGCGGCCTATGGAGCCATGACCCTCGGCGTCTTTGCCGTCATTTCGCACCTGAACACTCCGGAACGACCAGTGGAAACCGTGGACGACCTGGCCGGCCTGAGCCGCAGTTCGCCGGTGGTGGCCCTGATGATGCTGATCTTCCTGTTCAGCCTGATCGGCTTCCCCTTGACGGGCGGCTTTGCCGGCAAGTTCCTGTTGTTCTGGGGCGCGATGTCGGTGCGTCCGGACGACATGCCGGAACAGGCGAAGCTGTTCCAGATTTTGGCCCTCATCGGCACGCTCAACGCAGCCGTGGGCGCCTGGTACTATCTGCGGATCATCGCGGTGATGTACCTACGCAATCCGCTGCGGCCGCCTGAGGGCCGGCGCCGCTGGCCGGCCCTGTCCGCCGTCGGCATCTGCGCCATTCTGACGATCGCGCTGGGGGTGCCGCCGCTGTTGGGGCTGATGGAAGAGGCGGCCCGGAAGGCGGTGCCGCAGGAGAGGCGGGGGTTGGCGGAAACGCCCGCACGCCCGGCGGCGCCGTGAGCCAGCACATCAAGCGATTCCCGGAGGCAGGGTAGGTCCCCGATAGATCATCAAACTCAAGGCGTACCGTTACCCCCGTCAGCGCCGTTGGTGCCTCCAGCGCCCGCCGTTCCGCCGGTTCCACCCGTGCCGGGTGGGACGCCCCCGCCCCCATCGCCACCACCACCGCCACCGCCGCGGCCGCCCCCGAACGGGTTGCCACAGTTCAGGTCCGTTCCACCGTTCTTGCCATTGACACCAGTCTTCGTAAGCGCTCCTCCGGCACCACCACCGCCGCCGAAGCTTGGGGCGGTCGCTCCGCCACCGCCGGCTCCTCCGGCTCCTCCGGTTGCCGCTCCACCGTTGGTCCCGTTGGCGCCGTTAGCCCCACCGCCGTTGCCAAACCCACCGGTGCCGCCTCCACCGCTCGCTGCACCCCCTCCGCCTGCGCCTCCGCCACCCCCGCCACCGTTACTCCCATTGCCCCCTCCCCCTCCGCTACCGCCTGCAATCGAAGCACCGCCGTCGCCACCGCGACCGCCCCCAACGCCCGGGGCCCCTCCACGCCCCCCTTCACCCGAGGGCTCACCTGGAACCGGTTTCAGGACCAGCTGGCCATCTCCTCCTGCACCGCCTCCGCCAGAGCCGGCATACAAGTAGAACTCCCGGGGGCTCATCCCAGTCCAGGCCGTATGTGGGCGCCGAATCGGAGTCCGCCCATCCACTTCCCCCGTATTATTGAACGGGCCGTAGATGACAGACACGCCTGACCACCCAAGACGTATCTTTCCAGAGAAATACACACCCCCGGCCGCAGCCATCACCACCGCACCGTCGCCGCCTGTCCCGGGAGGAGGCGACGAGCGAACAGCTTTCGTGGGGAACAGATTTCCCCTAGGCCATTGACGAAGGCTGACACTGGCCAAATCATCCCTGGCATCCTTCCAACCCTCGTCGTATCGCCGGCCCGTCAGCGACAAGAAGCCCTTACCGCGTGGTCCAGGCAGGCCGCCTGACACATTCAACAAGCCTGAAAAGGTAATGCTACCTTCCCGGCTGGTCAGCAAAAGAGCGCCCCCACCGCCACCACCCCCGCCGCCGCCTCCTCCTACCGTTCCATATCCGTCATGTCCTGGAGTACCCGGTTGCCCCTCCAGGTTGAGATCGGCCTCGATGACAATATCGCGAGTGGCCAAGAGCCCAAGCGCACGCTTGCCTGATGTGGTGACCGACACGCCTCGCTTCAAAACGATCGCGCGGAAGCTAAAGCACATTGTTGACTCGAGCGCATCGCTACTCAAGACCCCGCCAGGCAACCAAGACCCACTGTCGGTCCTGTATTTCCCCGTCGTGGTGTCAAAGGAAACTTCTCTTGTTGGAACAAGATCGCGCAGCGAGCCATCGAACCGAACTGGGCCACCGCTTCTTGGCCGGCCTGCCGTATTTCGATCCCAAGAGGAAAAGCTTACTTACTCCTTGGATGTGAAGCATTCCCTCCAATACGCACCCATCCTCGAAGCTTGGGAATCCAGATCCCCTAATGCGTTGGAAGCGCTGGGTGTCAGAGAGGCTAACAGGGACCGGCGCTCACCACCACCGGCTGACGCGCCTTTCTGGGCGGGGCCCAAGTCTTGGCTGGGGCGGGCGGGCGCCGTTCCCTTGCGGTCCGGATTGCCCTCCTGGTTCGGGGCAAGGGCCGGATTGGGCTTCTGGTTCGGGGCAAGGCCTGGATTGGCCTCCTGGTTCGGAGCAAGGGCCGGATTGGGCTTCTGGTCCGGGGCAAGGCCTGGATTGGGCTTCTGGTTCGGGGCAAGGCCCGGCTTGCCCTCCTGGTTCGGGGCAAGGGCCGGATTGGGCTCCTGGTTCGGGGCAAGGGCCGGATTGGGCTTCTGGTCCGGGGCAAGGCCCCGACCGGGACCCTTGGGCGCCTGGCCCCGGGCGCCGGAGCCGCCCGCCATGTGCGGGGGTAGCTTATATTCCCAGCTGCCGTCGTTATACAGATCGATGATGACCCGGACGCCGGGGCGGCCCCGCATGGACGGGGACGGCGGCAAGTCTTCGTGGCCAGCGGGCACCAGGCTCTTGCCGCCCGGACTGCCCTTCTGGTTTGGGGCGAGGCCCAAGCCGGGGCCGGCGGGCATCTTTCTGCGGCCCGCCGGGACAGCCCTCTGGTCCGGGGCAAGGCCCGGATTGGGCTTCTGGTTCGGGGCAAGGGCCGGATTGGGCTCCTGGTTCGGGGCAAGGGCCGGATTGGGCTCCTGGTTCGGGGCAAGGGCCGGATTGGGCTCCTGGTTCGGGGCAAGGCCCGGACCGGGGCCCTTGGGCGCCTGGCCCCGGGCGCCGGAGCCGCCGGCCAGGTGCGGGGGTAGCTTATATTCCCAGCTGCCGTCGTTGTACAGAACGATGATGACCCCGACGCCGGGGCGGCCCCGCATGGACGGCGGCAAATCTTCGTGGCCAGCGGGCACCAGGCTGCTTATCCTCAGGCACAGCCGGACTTAGCGGTGCCCCGCTGTTCGGTCATGGTCGCCTGTTCCACCCGGTTCGGTGCGGTTTTTCCAATTCCATGTCAGAGCAGCGGCTTATGCGGGCCGGTGCCGGCACACCGTTTGCGGTCCACTCGCCCACCGGGGGTCGCCTGGCCGGGAATATGATCGGTTGGCCCGAGTTCCAGCATCACAAGAGGTCCGGCATGAGGTCACAACTGCCTTCCGTTGCCATCCTCCTGATCGCTGGGCTTTTGCCGCTGGCGGGCTGTGGCGAGCCGCAGGGGAAGGGCCGGGGCATCGGCCGCAGGAGCTGGCCCTCACGCCTGAGCAAGAGCTGGAGGTAGGCCGCAAGGCGTATCGCGAAATCCTGGAACAGGCGACCGTCCTGCCGGACGACTCCCGGGAGACGCGCCGGGTGAAGGCGGTCGGCGAACGTATTGCCGACACGGTGCAAATTGAGCCCTTGATGCGGCGAGATCAACCTGCACGTGAACGACTATCGCTTCGAATGGGAGTTTCACGTGCTCCAGGAGAATCAGGTCAACGCCTTTTGCCTGCCGGGCGGCAAGGTGGCGGTCTATACCGGGCTGCTGCGCGTGGTGCAGAACGACGACCAGTTGGCCGCGGTCCTTGGCCATGAGGTGGCGCATGCCCTGGCCCACCACGCCAGCGAACGGCTAGCCCGGCAGCAGCGCGAGGGTGGCGGCGTGCTGGCGGCCCTCCGCGAGAAGGCCTACGACCGCCAGCAAGAATCGGAGGCCGATCACATCGGCCTCTTCCTGACGACCTTCGCGGGCTATCAACCCCAGCAGGCGGTCGTCTTCTGGCAGCGGATGAAACAGCTAAGTGACCAGCACGGGAAAATCCCCGAAATCCTATCGGATCATCCCAGCGACGAGAAGCGCATTCAGCAGCTCGAAGCCTGGGTGCCGAAGGCGGCGGCGGCGAAGAAGGCCTACGACGAGGGACGAATCGCACCGGCGCAGGGGCGCTGACGGCGGGTGAATCTAACCAATTTCCTGGGAAGTGAGGTGAGCGATGAGTTACGGCGGCGGGCCGCTGCTAGGCAGCGGTGGCTTCTTCGGCGGGCCGAACGGGTCGTACGGCCCCTATGCGGGCTGCGGCTGCAGTAGCCTGTTCATTATCGTGGCGGGCATCCTTCTGGTGTGCGCGGGCGGCATGCGCATGTTCAACTTTTAGGGAGTCCACCATGAGAGCACTAGCGGGAGCCATCATCTCGGCCGCATCCCTCATCGCCCTGGGACTGGCCGCCCTGGGCGTCGGCCTGCGCTACGGCGAGCTGTCTCGCCCCGACGCCAGCGGCCGGGTCCTGCTGCGCGAGTACAAGGGCGATGATAACTTCACCGGGCCGGGCATCCCCGACAAGGACCACGGCGTCGCCTATGTGAAATTCAGCGAGATGGATCGCGGGCTGACCGTGACCATCACGGTTGCGATCCTCGGCCTGCTGGTCGGCCTGACGACGACGTTCATCGGCCTGGCGTTCCACCATCATCACCGCATGCAGGAGCTGGAACACCTGCGCCGGCAGGTGACGGGGACTGCCCATGTGCCGGTGCATGCCTGAGGTTTTCGCGTTTAGCCGCCGCCCGCCGGGAGGCGGCTAAACGCGAACGTGGTATAGCGCCTTGCGGATGCCGTTGTCACTCATTCGGCCCATGCAGCGGTCAAATGTCAGCCGCGTGGCGATCAGCAGCACCAGGGCAGCCACGCCGTAGACGCAGCCCCAGGCGATCTTCCAGCGAACGGGATCGGCCCCGCCAAAGTGCTCGCCTATCTCATAAGTCAACTCACCGGCCCCGTACCACGGACTGATGAATCCCAGGCCCCGGTCGTCCACCGATGCGGGGCCGACGGCAAGCAGCACCAGGATCGAGCCGCCGGTGACGAGAACATAAGCAGCGACGCTCAGGCCGATGGCCATGCCGAAGCGCTTGACCCAGGTAGCCAGGGCCAGGCCGAGACTGGTGACAGCGGCGCCGTAAGCGAGCATGAGGAAGGTTAGCAGCAGGACAACTAGGTTCTTTGGATTGCTCAGCACCGTGCCGACGAAGAACGTCGCAAAGAAGATGAGCACCAACACCAGGGCCAGACCAGGAGCAACGGCCCGCGTTTTCCGTCGGCCTATGATAAGGGACACGGCCAACGCCAGAGCCATTCCCACCGGGAGCAGGATCACGCACAGCCCGGCTAGAAAGGCGAAGGAGTCCGGCAACTGGAACGCGGCGAGCAACACTGCGCTCCCGAGCGGCAGCATCGTAACGAGGATGGCGCTGCGAAACACTCCCCACCATTTCCCATACACAATGCTTGCCGTGGAGAGCGGCGTGGTCATCAGCACGTCGAGGCTGCCGCGCACACGCTCCTCGAACAGGGCCGTCACCGATGTGACGCTGACGAGGAGCAGGCCAATGGAGTAGACAAAGGCGTTGACGAACGGCATCATTCTCGCGTCCCATCCCCGGCCCGCGGGCGAGGAATGCCACGACCGTCGCGGCCAGCGAAACCAGGAAATAGACCACCCACAGGACGCGAACCCAGCGCGACGGCCTGCGCCGGTGCAGCTCGCGCCAGAGGACGGGATTGAAATCGAGCGACGGGCCGACGCGCGGCGGATGCCATGCCTGCGCCGTTAAGCCGGGGCGCCGCGGAGCCGATTCCTGGTTCGCCTTCCGCCGCAGGGTCAGTGCCGCCAGCAGCACCAGCAGCGCCGACACCGCCAGGCAAGCGCCAGAAAAACGAGATAGTGCTCGAACGGCACCCCGCCGGATCGTAAATAGGGAGCAAACGTCAGCCAGAACGGATTGGATTCCTCCAGCCAGGCGGGCGCGGGTCCCACGGCCCAGCGCGCCGGCAGCAGGTGCCAGGCGGGCCAGGCGAGCAGGACGATGGCCCAGATCACGTAGGTGCCCAGCAGCACCTCGTGCGGCTTGTTTCCCCAGACGGAAAGCGCCAGGGCCAGCGAGCAGCCGGCGATGGCCACGCCCAGGGCGACGAGGAAGCCGCCCAGGAGCGCGCCGGGGTCGATGCCGCCGAGCAGGATCGCCAGGGCAAGGATGGGGAGGCCGGCGATGACGAGGCTCAGCACCGGCAGCAGCCGCGCGCCCAGCTTGCCCAGGACGATCTCAGTAGCCGACAAATCGGTGACCAGCATGTGGGCCAGGGTGCCGCGGGCTCGATCCAGGCAGATGGCCCCCGCTGTATAGGCCGGCGCCGCCAGCAACACCAGGGCGAGTTGAGTGCCGACAATCGCGTAGAAAAACGATTCGCCAACCTCGGCCAGCTTGCTGATGCGCAAGGCGTCCGGGTCGCCGCCAAGCTTGACGGCCTGGACAACGGTGAGGCTGGTGAACAGGACGAAGAGGTAGGCAGCCCGGGCGGCGTAGGTCTGCCAGCGCCGCGCCGCGCTGGCGGATTCGTAGAGGAAGACGGGGCCGAAGCGGAAGGGGGCCATGCAACGTTCCCTGCGGCCCTCAAGGCCCCACGTCGCCTTCCTTCTCAAAGGCGCGGGCATCAAGCAGCAAGCCGACGCGCATGAAATAGCGGGCGAAGGCCTGGGCGAGGTGCTCGCGATAGGGAGAACGGAGTCGTAGGCGAGGGCCAGTTACCAAGGCGAACCGTTTTAGGTACGACTTTGGAGCAACAAGAAGTTGATGAAAATCAACGATGGACCACGGGATTGCTGGCGCACTGTCGCGTTTGTGCAGCAGGGCCATGCCGGGGATATTGCCATCGACGAGGATCTTGCGAAATTTCGCACTTCTCAGGGTCGGATTGTGCGATTCTTGTTCGCGCACAAGTTCGGACCAGGCTACACGCCGGGCCAACAAGACTTCCTCGATCTTATCGTTCACCAGATCGCAGCTCTGCGACATGATGACCAGATCGAAGGTGTCGATGGTGACATCTAGCTTCGTTCCGCCGGCAAGCGGACTAGGTAAATGCTCCGTGAAGCGGGGCAAAGGGCAATCCTTCAGCAGGTCGCCCTGGAGCAGGGATGCGCCTTCCGCAACCTCGTACCACTCTTCATTGGGCATCGATATCGTCCTCCAGCATTGCCGCGATGGATTCCCACTCGGCATCTGAAAGGGCAAGCTGGGCGGGAGGCCGCCTTATCGCCACGATTCGGGCTTCTAGCTTCATGATCTGCTTGGGCGGCACGTGGGGCACAAAGTCGATCTCCACGCCGTCGATGATGTCGTCCTCGGTCAAGCCTGCCGCGGTGCCGTTCCTACTGGCCGGCTGCGCGACACGCTCCTCCAGCCGCGCCACGGCCTGCTCCAGGGCGATCAAACGATCTTCCAGCTGTGCCACGGTCATCACGGCCTCGCTTTCTGGGGTGGATGGGAACAAGGTGCCCCATGCGCCGAGCCATTCTACCACCCGCCCTTCGAGGGGACGAGGCCGGCACCTGCAACTCACTGGCAGGGCGCGGCAGACCGCGAGCGTTATGCCCGCAGTCCGGGGGCCCGCGTGCTGCCCCGCAAGCGCCTTCGCCGGACAGGGCCTTTCCAGCGCCCGGGTCGTTATGGTAGAAAGCAAGGGACTCTCCCGCCCCGGCTCCGGCCCTGAGGATTGCCCATGGGCATCTACGACCGCGACTACTACCGCAAGGACGGCCCCAGCTTCCTGGCGTCGTTCACCGGGCAGGGCTCGGCGTGCAAGTGGTTGATTGCCATCAACGTGATTCTGTTTGTCGCCAGCCTCTTGACGCCGGCCCAGCCTGCCGGCCGTCAAGTTGAAGTCGGCCGGGGCCGCCACGTGGTGATCCAGGCGCCCGCGGGCGACGAGGCCGAGCCGCAGTTCGGCGAGCGCAGCGGCTACGTCAACGAGGCGCTGGAACTGGAGCCGCAGGCCGCCCTCCACGGACAGGTATGGCGGCTCTTGACGTATGCCTTCCTGCACGCGGGCATCTGGCACATCCTCTTCAACATGCTGTTCCTGTGGTGGTTCGGCCACGAGATGGAGGAGATGTACGGCAGCCGCGAGTTCGTCATCTTCTTTCTCGTCTCGGCCATTCTGGGCGGCGTGGCCTACACCATCTGGGCCTGGGGCCGGCACATGATGGCACCCTGTGTCGGTGCCTCGGGCGCGGTGACGGCGGTGATGGTGCTGT
Source organism: uncultured Planctomycetota bacterium (assembly GCA_963827935.1). Lineage (GTDB taxonomy): Bacteria > Planctomycetota > Planctomycetia > Gemmatales > Gemmataceae > DATFNV01. The sequence continues at coordinate 312,925 of CAWHCN010000018.1, forward strand.
ACGCCTTTCACTTCCCGAGCCGAATCATCCGCCTCTGGTTCTTTCTCCCCATCCCAATCTGGCTCTTTGTCCTGTTCGAGGTGGCGCAGGACACCTTCATTTTCGCCACCGGGATGCCAACCTCGACGGCGGTGACCGTTCACCTCGCCGGCGCCGCGTTCGGATTCGCCTACTACAAAGGCAACCTGCGGCTGGCCCCGATCTGGACGTGGCTGACCAGTTTTCGCCTGCCGCAACGCCGCCCTCGGTTGCGCGTCTACGAGGAACAGGCGCCGCCCAGCCGCCGTCCGCGCCCCACGGCCGCGTCGGCCCCGAGCAAAGGCGCCAGCTCCCCGGCCGACGAGCAGCTCGAGGCCCAGGTCGATGCCGTGCTTGAAAAGGTTGCGCGCTCGGGGCATGAAAGCCTCAGCGAAACGGAAAAGGCCCTGCTGGTCCGCGCCAGCGAAGTGTACCGCCGCCGCCAAAGGCTGTGAAACAACCCGGAGGAATGTCGATGCCCCTATACGAGTATGCCTGCCGCACCTGCGAGCACACCTTCGAGGAACTGGTCCAGAACGGCGAGGCGGTCGCTTGCCCGGAGTGCGAAGGCCGCAAGGTGGAGCGCCTCCTCAGCGTGCCCGCCCGGCCGCGTGTAGCCTCGCAATCCCTGCCGATGAGCTGCGATCCGCGAACGCCGCCCTGCGGACCAGGCTGTTGCAAGCTGCCCGGTTAGTTCAGTGCCAAAAGAGGCAGTTCTGTGCCAACCTTGGCACGGAACTTTCTCGATACAAACCCTTGTCAATATTGGTATTGCGTCGTCGATTCGAGTTCTGTGCCACCATTTCGAGGGGTATGGGCAATCGGGCCTCCGGAGTTGGCTCATGCATTTCCCCGCCGTTGGCGCTCGTTCTGCTGTTCGCCACACTGCCCGCCCAGGCCCAGCTGGTCGGCGACAAGGAAAAGGCCGACGGCTTCGTGCCGCTCTTCGACGGCAAGAGCCTGGACGGGTGGAAGCTGTACGACAGCAAGGCCGAAAACTGGGCCGCCGAGGACGGCCTGCTCGTCTGCCGGGGAAAGGGCGGCGGCTGGCTAGGCACCGGCCGCGATTACGATAACTTCGTCCTGCGCCTGGAATACCGCCTCAAGCCGGGCGGCAACAGCGGCGTCTACATTCGCGCCCCGGAACAGGGCCACATCAGCCGCGTCGGCATGGAAATCCAGCTCCTCGACGATCCCTGGTACAAGGACGAAAAGAACTACAAGGGGATCAAGCCCGTGCAGCTGACCGGCGCCATCTACGGTGTCGTCCCGCCGTCCCAGGAAGCCGTCAAGCCCGCCGGCGAGTGGAACGTGATCGAAATCCGCGCCGACGGCCGGCAAGTGGTCGTCATCCTCAACGGCAAGAAGATCGTGGATGCCGATCTCGACCGCTCCCTGAAGGATGAGGCGATTGCCCAGGAGCATCCCGGCCTGGCCCGCAAGACCGGCCGGCTCGGGCTGCAAAGCCACAGCGAGCGCGTCGAGTTCCGCAACCTGCGGGTCAAGGAGTTGAAGTAACCGGCCATGCCGACGGTGATGACGCACGCCTTGGTGGGGGCGGGCCTGGGAGTGCTGTTCACGGCCCGGCGGATGCCGCTCTGCTTCTGGCTGGCGACGGCCGGCCTGGCCATGCTGCCCGATCTCGACGTGGTGGTGCAGCGTGCCCTGGGCCTCGGCTACGGCACGGAGCTGAGCCATCGCGGCTTTACCCACTCGCTGGTGTTCGCCTTCCTGTCCGCCGCCACTGCCGCGCTGCTCCTTGGCAAACACCTCGGCGTGCGACGCCTGGACCTGTGCGGCTTCCTGTTCCTGGTGACGGCCTCGCACGGTCTCCTCGACGCCTGCACCAACGGCGGCAGCGGCATCGCCTTCTTCGCCCCGTTCGACAACAGCCGCTATTTCTTGCCGTGGCGGCCAATCCAGGTCTCGCCCATCGGTTTCGCGTTCTTCAGTCGCCGCGGCTGGCCCGTGCTGGAAAGCGAGATGCGCTGGGTCTGGCTGCCGACCCTGGGGATCGTCGGGCCGGTGGTGGTGTACCGGTGGTTTCGGTCGCGGCTGGGCAGGCGCTGACCCGATACCCTACCGCAGACGATGTGCTGGCAGCGAGTGCGGGGCTTACCATTGGGAGGGCAGGAAGCTGAAGAAGCGGCACAGGTGGCCTCGGGCTACGGACAGGGGGAAGGGCTCCAGGTCCTCGTCCTCCCGCTCGTGGACTAGATTATTGCGGTAGATCCGCACCGCGTGGGTGTCTTTCTTGTGTGGGTCGTCGGGGATGCCACGAATAGCCGCCAGCCCATCGAGCAGGTCCCGCATCGGCGGATGTGTATCTCGAATTGTGCCCCAGCAGAGCCGCAGCTCCGTCTCGAACTCCGCGAACATGCGAATGAGGTAGCTGCCCTCCAGGGCGGCGGAGGCCCTGGTGAGGTCTCGAAATTCCACCTGGTTCAGCAGGGTCGTCGGGTCGCGCCGCGCCGCCTCAAGGAGTCGGTCGGTGGCAAGGCGAATGGCCAGGAACTCGCGCTCGACCGCCTTGATCCGGCTCTGCCAGTCGTCTCTACGCGGCATGCTGCGTCATCTCGGCAAGGACTTCCTCAAGCGTTTCCTTGGACAGTGGCTTCGCTGGTGCCTCGCGGACTGCCGCCGTGGCAGCGGTCCCAGCGGAGGCATGGTGCAGGTTCCAGCAGCCACCGTAGAAATAGAGGCTGGCGATATCGTCGTAGGCTGGCATCAGGTAGAGATCGACCACCCCCTCGGTCCCCGGAGCGGACCGGCCGACCGGCTCCAGAAGGACGCGGTCCACTCCGCCTTGCATGAGGAGCGCCGGGGCCTTGTACCTGCCGATCTGCGAGTCTTCCATCGGCTTTTCGACCATCCGGGTGGCCCAGCCCAGTTCCTTCGCCCACCCCTCGACGGACTGGACGAGCGATGAGAGGCGGGCCAGCCAGTCGCGGAGGAGGCGGGCCCGGGCCGCCGCATCCTGGCCAAAAACCTCCAGCGTGGCCTCCCCGTCATCCGGACGATTCACCCACTCGACGGATGCGACCTCCCCGCCGGCTTGAACCAGGGCCTCGAACTCGGCGGGCACCTGTGGGGCGGAACCGTTCCCCCTGGCCTGCTGAGCCCCTCTCGGAGCGTAGAGAACACGGTAGCCAGTGGCAGGGTCGGCAGGTTGGTGGACGCTGATCCTGTAGGCTCGCCTGATCTTCTCCTGCCCCGTCATTTTTCTGCCCCTTTGCTCGGCTGTTGAAATCTGGGGTTATTCTACCTCGTCGACTCCGCTCGGAGAAGCGAGAATCGATGATGGCCCGCGTGTTTACCGCCCTCTACCACGGGGGGGTCGCGGCTGGGTAAAGCGCCAGCCGATGGCTATGAAAAGAAGCCACACAATAATCCCCGCCTCACGCGCATCGTAGGGATGAATCTCCCTGCACACCCAGCGGCCCCCCTACGCCGGGGCCGTTGTGCAGATAGGGCCGGTGCGGATCGCGAGGTTGGCAGCGTCCTCGTGGTCGGCCGGCCCTACTTTTTTCCTGATCGCCAGCTCATTCCTTCCGCTTCAATTCGGACAGTGGCATTCGGACGGGCAGGTCGTCTCCCGCGGGTTCGTCGCCGAAGGAGCGGCCGCCTTCGTCGCGGCCATTGACGCCGATGCTGTGCTGCGGCCGGCACGCCTTCCCCGCCGTCGCTTCCTTCCTGTATAATCCCCTTTCGTGCCGGACGCTCCTCACTCGGGATGGTTTCATGGCCTCAAAGACCTTCGCTTTCGTCAGCCTCGGCTGTCCGAAGAACCTGGTCGATTCTGAGCGCATGCTCGGCCAGCTGGCCCAGGACGGCTATGCGCTGACCCCCGACGCCGACGGGGCCGACGTGGTCGTGGTCAATACCTGCGGCTTCATCGAACCGGCCCGGCAAGAGTCGCTCGGCGTCATCCGCGAGATGCTGGCCCTCAAGGAGCAGGGCCGTGTCGGGGCGGTCGTCGTGGCCGGCTGCCTGGCCGAGCGCAAGAAGGACGACCTGCTGCAAGAGGTCCCCGGCGTCGATCACATCGTCGGCGTCTTCGGACGCGAGGAAATCGTGCAGGTCGTCAATCGTGCCCTCACAAGCCCCAAGCGCCAGCGCGGGGGCGATGACCACGAGCAGCGCAGCCTGTTCCGCCCCGCCCCGGTCCGCGCCCTCGACGACACCGCCCGCCTGCGCATCACCCCGCGGCATTACGCCTACCTGAAGATTTCCGAGGGCTGCGATCGTCTGTGTACGTTTTGTGCCATCCCCGGCATGCGCGGCAAGCACGTCACCAAGCCCATCGAGCAGGTCGTCAGCGAGGCCAAGGAACTGATCGCCGACGGCGTGCGTGAGCTGATCCTCGTGGCCCAGGACACCACTTACTACGGTCTCGACCTGTATGGCCGCGTCCGCCTGGCCGAGTTGCTCCGCGAGCTGGACGCCCTGGAAGGCCTCCAGTGGCTGCGCATTTTGTACGCCTACCCCATGTACCTCGACGATGATTTGATCGCTACCATCGCGAGTGCCGATAAGATCGTGGCGTACCTGGATATGCCCTTGCAGCACATCAACGATCGCTGCCTCAAGCGGATGCAGCGGCGCGTCAGTCGGGCGGCGACGGAGGATCTTCTCGGCAAGCTGCGCCGCGGGATCCCGAACCTGGCCCTGCGCACTACGTTCATCGTCGGCTTCCCGGGCGAAACGGAGGCGGAATTCGAGGAGTTGGTGGCGTTCGTCAAGGCTACACGCTTCGAGCGTGCCGGCGTCTTTCCCTACTCGTTTGAGCCGGGGACGCCGGCGACGCGGTTGGAAGGCCATCTGCCCGAGGAGGTCAAGGTGGAGCGCCGCGACCGGCTCATGGCAGGCGCAGCAGGAAGTCGCCTTCCTCTGGAGCGGCGAGCAGGTGGGCCGCGAACTGGATGTGCTGATCGACGGCCCCGACCCCGAGGTGCCCAACCACGCCCTGGGCCGCAGCTATGCCGACGCACCGGACATCGACGGCCTGGTGCGGGTCAAGGGGAAACGGCTGCACGCGGGCGATATTGTGCGGGTCAAGGTGACCGGGGCGGACGGCTACGACCTGGCCGCTCGGGCCCTCGGCACGGGGAGGTAAGGCATGGCGACTGCGATCACTCCCCCTAAACGTCCGCCGATCGTCAACCTGCCGAATGTGCTGACGGCCAGCCGCTTTGTGCTGGCGATGGTGCTGTTCGTGCTGATCGAATGGTGCGAGTCGATCCCCGGCGTCTGGCTCTGGTGCCTGGGCATCTTCGCGGCGGCGGCGGTGACGGACTACTTCGATGGTTATTATGGCGCAAGCTCGGCCTGATGAGCACGCTGGGCCGTAATCTCGACCCGCTGGTGGACAAGGTCCTGATGTGCGGCGCCTTCACCTTCCTCTTGGAGGTCAAGGGCGCCACGGAGCTTGGCTTGCGCCTGGATGGTCGTGGTGGTGGTGGCGCGCGAGCTGATCATCACCAGCCTGCGCGGCTTTCTGGAAAGTGAAGGGATCCGCTTTGGTGCCGATCTGCTCGGCAAGATCAAGATGTGGCTACAGTGTGCCGCCCTCATCGCCGTCTTCGTGGCCCTGCACGACTACAGAGCCGGCGATTGGCGGACGGTGTTGAGCCTGTGGCTCATTTACGTGATGGTGGCGGCCACGGCGCTGAGCGGGCGCAATACCTGTGGAAGGCGACGCTGTTGTTGAAATCAGAATAGAACACGGATGACACGGATTTGACAGATTGGCACGGATCTGATCCGTGAAAATCCGTCAAATCCGTGTCATCCGTGTTCTATTCGGGAGGCGACGATGCCTGGTTTCGCGATCGTCGGCTGCGGCATGATCGCCCGCTTCCATGCCCGCGCCCTGGCCGAGGTGCCGGGGGCGAAGCTGGTGGCGCTGGTCAGCCGTCGCGCCGCCGGGCGCGGAAGATGGCCGATGAGCTGCGGTTGCGCTGCGACATTTACGAGGACCTGGCCACAGCCCTTGCCCGCCGCGACCTGGACGTGGTCATCATTGCGACGCCGTCCGGGGCACACATGGAGCCGGCCGTGGCCGCCGCTGCCGCGGGGAAGCACGTCGTCGTCGAAAAACCGCTCGAAATCACCCTGGATCGCTGCGACCGCATCATCGACGCCTGCGATCGGCACCGGGTCCAGCTCTGCACCATCTTTCCGTCGCGTTTCGCCGATGCCAACCGGGCCCTGAAGGGCGCCGTCGAGGCGGGGCGATTCGGCCGGATCACGCTCGGCGAAACCACCTGCAAGTGGTGGCGGGCCCAGTCGTACTACGATGACGGCGGCTGGAAAGGGACCCAGGCGCTGGACGGCGGCGGGGCCCTCATGAACCAGGGCATCCACAATGTCGATCTCCTTTTGTGGATGATGGGGCCTCCAACGCAGGTCGTCGGCTTCACTGCCACGCTGGCTCACGAGCGCATCGAGGTCGAGGATACCGCCGTCGCCTGCCTGCGCTTTGCCTCCGGAGCCCTGGGCGTCATTCAGGCGACCACGAGCGTTTACCCGGGCTCGCCGAAGACCATCGCCGTCCACGGCGACCGCGGCACGGCCGTCATCGAACAGGAAGACGTGCTCCGCTGGGACTTTACCCCCGAGACCGACCAGGATCGGGCGCTGGAGCAGCGCTTCGCCCAGAAGGTGGGTGCTTCGGGCGGAGCGAGCAACCCGGCGGCCATCTCGCATGTGTATCATGCCCGGCAGCTAGCTGATTTCGTGGCCACCCTGGAAGCAGGACGCCAGCCCCTGGTCGATGGCCGGGAAGGGCGTCGCGCCGTCGCGGTGATCCTGGCGATCTACCAGTCGGCTGCCAGTGGACGCATGGTGGAGTTGTAACGACACACCAGGTCAAAGGAGTGACCGCATGGCCAGGCCGCGCTCGAAGTCTGCCGACTACGCCGTCTATCTGCTGGTTCGAGTCATTGTCTGCGTTCTGCAGGCCCTTTCCCTCGACACACTCCGCCGGTTAGCCGCTGCCCTGGCGTGGCTGCTCTACCACGTGGACCGTCGCCATCGGCTGGTCGCGGACGACAACCTGCGCCAGGCCTTCCCCGGCCGGTTCAGCGATGCTGAGCGTGACCGGATGGTGCGGGCGGTTTACCTTCACTTCTGCAATTTGCTCATGGAAATCGCGCTGGCGCCGAGGTTGCTGAGCATTGGCACCTGGCGGCGGCATGTGGACATGGCCCGCGGCTGGCTACTGCTCGATCGGCTGCTGTCGGGCCGTCCCTGCCTGGTGGTCACCGGGCATTTCGGCAACTGGGAGATCGGCGGCTATACCCTTGGTCTGCTCGGCTTCCGCACCTCGGCCATCGCACGAGACCTGGATAATCCCTTTCTGGATCAGTTTCTTCGCCGGTTCCGCGAACGCAACGGCCAGGGACTGATCGCCAAGAACGGCGAGGTCCACAAGATACTCGCGGTGCTAACCCAGAACGGCGTGCTGGCCACGCTCGGCGACCAGGATGCCGGGCCGCGCGGCCTATTTGTGGATTTCTTCGGCCGGCCGGCTTCCACGCACAAGGCCATCGCCCTGCTGGCGCTGGAACATGGTGTGCCGCTGCTGGTCCTCGGCGTCCGCAAGGTGGGCGAGCCGATGCGATACCAGATCGTTGTCGAGGAGCAAATCTTGCCCGAAGACTATGGAACGAGGACGGACGCCGTCGCGGCGATGACGCAGCGGTTCACCGCAGCCCTGGAGCGTCTCATCCGCGAAGCGCCGGAGCAGTACTTCTGGCTGCACCGGCGCTGGAAACATCAGCCGCAGGCGCGGCGGACGCGGGAGACGAAGCAGGCGGCCTAAGCCGCCTGCCGCGCCGCCCTCACTTGATGAAATTAAGCAGGTTGTCGCTGAACATCTGCGAGGTTGTCTTGAGTGTCGCCTGAAGGAGGTTCTGCTGGGCCTGGAGCTGGGTCAGGATACTGGCCATGTCGGCGCTCTGCACGTTGCTTGTCTGTTCTTGCGTTTGCAACTGCACGTTCTGTACCTGGGTCTGCAAGCCGCTCAGGTTCTGCAGCGTGGCCGACTGCTCACCGATCACCGATTGGACATTGTCGTTGATCCTGTCCAGTTCCCCGATCTGGCTTGAAATCGCCTGGAGCTGCGCCTTGAGCTGAGATTCTGCGTGTTTTGCAGCTGGCTTTGCAGGGCGGTCAAAATCTGGAACGCACTGTAGGTGCCGGTATAGCTCACACTCTCCGCCCCCGCCTGGCGGATATTGGTGCTGTTGACGTTGGTGACCGTGCCGTCCGGTCCAGCGACGACCTGGTTGGCGGAGAAGTTGATAGCCACCGGTGTGCCGCCGGGAACCGAGAGCGTGCCGTTGGCCGTGATTGGGACGGTGCTGCTATAGCCGGCGGCGATATTGCTGGTGTCGACATACACGACCTCGCCGGACGGGCCGGTGACCAGAAGGTTGTGATCGGTGTTGGCGAAGGCGACCGGCGTGCCGCCATTGAGGGAAACGGTGCCGGCACTGCCGTTGCCGCTGGTGTCCACCACCGTCAACGTATTGGCCCCGGCGGGGCCAATAATCGTGTCGCCCGCCGCCGACTGGCTGGCGCTCGCAGCCACGCCCGAGGCTCCGCCGTAGGTGGTGCTGGTATGCGTAACGAGAAGCGTACCCAGCCCGGTGGCGCTGTCGGTGCCGGTGCCGGCGGCCGCGCCGGTGTTGCCGGTGTAGACGCTGGCACCGCGATCTTGCGACTGAAAGATCACACTTCCCGGTGAGTATGTCGTCGCCGACTCAGTGGGGCTGACCGGCACCGTGGCGCTCTGGGTGCCGCCGACATAGCTCACATTGCCCGACGCATCGGTCACAAACGGGGCGACCTGGGTTTTGGTGCCCCCGAAGACATACTGCCCGTTGTTTTGCGTGTTCGCCAGGTTGGTAAGCTGAGTGAGCAAGTCGCTCACCTGCGTGGCGATGGCATTGAGCGCGTTCTGATCGTTCCCGGGGTTGACTGCCTGCGTGGCCAGGCTTTTCGCGCTCACGAGGACGTTGCTGGCCGACTGCAAGGTGGAGACACTGACGTTGAGATCGTTGGCGGCCGTGTTGACGTTCGTAAGGGACGTGCCTTCGTTGGCATCCTGTGTGTTGTAGTTGATGACGGCTGCAGCGCCGAGAGGATCGTCGGACGGGGTCAGGATGCGATTTCCCGACGACGCCTGCTGTTGCAACTGCGACAGCGCGGCCGACTGTTGCTGTTCGTAGTAAATGGATTGGTTCACGAGCGATTGCACTGAGACGCGGAGTTCCATGGCACTCGAGGGGTCAGGGGGTAAGTTTCGCCGGGAGCTTCTGCGAGTGCTCTCCCCCCGCTTATGCGGGAGGCTCGCCTGCGCTCGCGGAATACTCACGGCAAAACGGGGACTTAGCCGTTGGTCGTAATCGGGATGATGCCCAGCAAAGTAGTCATCGTCTGATTGATGACGCTGATGTATTCCGACGCCATCTGGAACGATTGTTGATACTGGAGCAGGTTGGTCAATTGCTCGTTGGTATCCACGCCGGAGACGGCCTGCTGTTGGCGCTGAGCTGCTGCCCAAGAGCCTGCTGGGCCGTTTGCTGATTCGTGAGGTTCTGAACGCGCACGCCCACGTCGCTGACGGTATTGGCAAAATACTGGCTCAGGGTCTGCGTGCCGTTGCTCAGGAGCGGGGCGTTTTGCACATTGGCGATCTTGGTGAAGTTGGAGCCGTCGCCAGGATCGCCGTCGAGCGAACCGCTCAGCAGCTGCGCCTGGCCGATTAGCCCAGGCTGGACCGCCAGGGTGGCGGCGTCGTTGCCGGTGAAGAGGGTGTTGAGCCCCAGGGCGGTCAGCAGATTTCCCGTATCCGGATTGGCGGTGACCGGGACCTGGAACGAATCGCCGTTGTTCACGGTGCCGGACGCAATGTTGGCGGTAACCCCATTGATGGCCGCCAGGGCCGATCCCGGGGAATAGCCCTGACCGATGTTGAACGACCCAAGCAGGTTGTTATTACCGTCGGTGACTTGCAGGGTGAGTCCGGGAGTGACGCCGACCGTCCCGCCGCCGGCTCCGGCCCCGGAGACCGTGTAGGTGTAGGTGTCGTTGGTGCTGCCGGTGTAGCTGCCGCTGATGCTGGCGGCGATATTCCCTTGTCCGGGGATGGGCGCGGACGGCAACCGGCCGGCGAAGTCGAAAGCGTAACCGTTGGCCGCCACGATCTGCAAGGTGTTGTTCGACGGGTTGATCGAGGCGGTCAAGTTAGGTACCTGGGCGTTGATGGCGTCCGCGACTTGACCGAGGTTTTCGGTCGCCGGGTCGACTTGTACCTGGTAGAGCGTGCGCGTTCCGGCATTGGCCCCCGTCGTTTGGGTGAGCGGAGATGGCCAGCGTGCCGGCCGACGGCGGGAACGCCAGCCCGGCCTGGCTGAGCGGCACGGTGGTTTCCGTGACACCGCGTGTGCCGGTCGCGCTGGTGAGTGGCCCGGTCAAGGCGATGCCGGTGGCCTGAGCCTCGTCTACCCCCTGAATCAGGGCCTGGGTGAGCGAGTTGAGTTGGCTGGTGATCTGCGGCAGGTCGCCGTTGCGCACCTGCAAGAGGCCGGCGATCTGGCCGCCGGTTGGGTTCGGGCCCTGTGCGGATTGATCGGCCCGCAGCAGCTCGCCCTGGTTGTTGGCGCCCACCTGGTACTGCAAGGCGAGACTCTGCGTGCCGGCCACAATGGGAGCGCCCGCGGCCAGCACCGTCACGTCGTTAGAGCCGGTCGGGATAACGCGCACGTCGATGAGCTGCGACAGCTGCGAGATCAGCTCGTCGCGCTGGTCGAGCAGGTCGTTGGGCTGCTGGCCGCCAACGGTGGCTGTCTCGATCTGGCCATTCAGACTGGCGATCTGCTGCGCGTCCTGATTGATCTGGCCGACCACGTTGCCCAGGGTCGCGTCAATAGTACTTCCGGTCGCCTGCAACTGGTTGCTGGCCGAGTTGATCCCGCTTGCCAGGTTGACGGCATCATTGAGGACGACGCTGCGCTGGGCCTGGCTGTCGGGTTCTGCCGACAGTTGCTGCACGTCGTTGAAAAAGCTACTCAGTTGGGTGTCGATCCCGCCGGACCCAGGGGCCAGGTAAGCCTGAACCTGTTGCAGGTTATTAAGCTGGGCGGTTGTGTCCTGCGATTCGTAGGTATTGTTGAGCAGGGCGGTTTCGATGGGGCCGCTGATCTGGCGTGCGATGCCGGTGATGGTGACGCCGGCGCCGATGTTGTCGCCGGATTCGATGCCGGCAAGGCTGGCGACCTGCACATGATAGCCGGGGGTGTCGGCATTGGCGACGTTCTGACCGGTCAACTGCAGCAGTTTCTGGCTGACCTGCAGCGCGGAAACACCAATTGAGAGAGCGGACATGGGGAGATTATCCTCGGGCGTTGATAAGGGAGCCGCCTGATCCGGCCGGCGCGTTGTCCGGCCGGGCCATAGCGGCCGTCGTGCGGACGGCCGGTCAACCGGTCGAAGAAGCGCTGCAGGAAATCGAGGCTGTAATGGAGAAGCGAGGCGTTGCGGCCGTTGAGGCGATCGACCTCGGTGGCGGTCTGCTGGAGGCGGGCCCGGGCCTCGGCCACGCGTTGGGCGGCTTCCCCGGGCAAACGAGCCGCAAGAAGAGCCAGCGTTACCGATTCGGGGGGAACGCCCAGCAGCCCGGCGATCTCTTGCTGAAAAGCCGCGCGACGCGTTTGCAGGGCAGCCGTCCGCTGAATCGTGGCCGCGTGCCGCTCCAGGGCTTCCTGCAACCGGACATGGTCCCGATCCACCAGCGCCGCCCGCAGGTCCCGGAGGGCGGCCAGCGTGGCGTCGAGCTGGGCCTGCTCCTCGGCGACGTGCTCAACGCAGAAGCGGGCCAGCCACGCCTGGGTTGGGTCCGGAATGGCCGGGTTGAGGGGGGTGTTGCTCATGGGTGTACTTCGCGCTCAACTGCTTGCGAACCATCGCGGCGATGCCCAGCGATCCGCCCTGAGCGAGATGCTCGCCCAGGAACTGATCGAACATGCCGCCAAAAACGTCGCCCTGGTCGCCGCCGAACAGGGTCTCCGGCTCGAGGGTATCCCGCATCCCCTTGGAGATAAGCGAGAAGAACATACTCTCGAAGCCGCGGGCGACCGCCTCGGCGCTCTTGGGGTCGCCCTTGTGGGTCGGGGCCGCCGTCATGGCGAGGTCCAGGCCGGGCGTCAACGCCTGGCCTTGCAGGGGAGCGAGCACGTCCATGTCCGGGCTCCGGGGGGACGGCGATCTACGTTACTAATCCTAATCGTGATCGTAATCGTAATCCTAATCGTAATCCTAATCGTAATCTCATCCTCAGCAGGGCTTTCCCTTCCCAAAAGAGATTTGGATTATGAGTAGGATTAGGATTAGGAACCAAGGCGTGCTCGCGGTTTTTCACATAATCACCAGTTCCGCGTGCAGCGCGCCGGCCGTCTTCAGGGCCTGGAAGATGGCCATCATGTCGCGCGGCGTCACCCCCAGGGCGTTCAGGGCGCGAGCAAGGTCGGCGACCGTGGCGGCCCGTTCCAGCACCTTCAAGGAGCCGCCCTGCTCGGTCACGCCGATGCGCGGCTGGGGCAGGATGGCCGTTCGCCCGCCGCTGAACGGCGGCGGCTGCGAAGCATACGGCTCGTCGCTGGTCAGGATCGACAGGTTGCCCTGGGCCACCGCCACCATGTCGATCTGCACGTCTTTGCCCGCCACCACTGTGCCGGTGCGCTCGTTGAGGACGACCTTGGCCGTCACGTCGGTGGTGACCTCGAGCTGCCCGATTTCGCCGGCCCAGCAGACCACATCCAGGCAGCGATCGCGCGGCACGAAGACCTGCACCGTCCCGGCGTCGAGTGCGACGGCGCTGCGGGCAAAGCCGCTTGTTGATGACGGCCGCGATGCCGCACGCCGTGGTGTAGTCGGGTTCTCGCAACAGCAGGCGGACCGTGCCGTTGCAGACGATCTCGCCGCGGGCCTCGCGTTCGATGATGCCTCCGCTGGGGACACGGCCAACCGTGGGATGATTCTTCTGTGCGCTGGCCAGCGGGGAGGAGCTTCCCTGCGGCACGGTGAACTGAAACCCGCCGATCGACACCGATCCCTGGGCGACCGCGTAGACGACATCGTCGGCCCCGCGCAGCGTCGTGTACATCAGCTCGCCCCCTTGCAGGCTCAGGGCGTCGTCGTAGACCGACACCTTGACATCGACGCGGCTGCCGCGGCGGGCGAAAGGACCTAGCTCCGCCGTGACCGCCACCACCGACACGCTGCCGGCGCGGTAAACGGGATCAATGCGGTTGTTGGAGTTGATGAGCGAGTTAATGCGGAACCGTTCCAGGAGGTCAACGGCCACCTGCTGAGTGAGAAGGCTGCGTCCGCCCGTGTTTTCGAGGCCGACCACCAGGCCGATGCCCATGAGCTGGTTGGCCCGCGCACCTTCGAACTCCGTAATGTCCTTGATGCGCGTGCCGGCGGCGGATGTGCCGGCCACGGGCACGGCCAGGAAAACGAGCGTCAACGCCAGTTTCATCCCTGTCTGCCACATCGATTGATCTCCTCGACCAAGCCGCAACCTCGTTGGTTGCATCGTTGCATCGTTGCAGCCATACCGGAAGCCGATGCATTGCACTGCATTGCACTGCATTGCACGCAACGATTGCAACAGTGCAACAATGCAGCTGATTCGTTGCATCGTTGCAGTCGTTGCGTGCAACGATGCAACGATGCAGCTGGAATCGATTTCTAGAATGGCCACAGCTTGTTCATGGCCCGGCCCAGCCAGCCGTTGTTGGTGTAACTCGTCTCCTGGCCCTTCCCGAAATACTCCAGCGTGAAGTTCGCAATGTACTGCGATTGAATGCTGTCGTTGGCCCCGATATCGGTCGGACGAATGATGCCGCTGACGCGGATGGTCCGCTCCTCGCCGGAAATCACGCGGGTGCGGAACCCTTCGACGACCATGTTGCCGTTCGGCATCACCTGGATGACCTGCACGGCCATGTTGTCCACCAGGTTGCGGTTGCTCTGGTAGTTGGAGGTGCCGTTCAGCTCGCGGTCCGAGTTGGCGGCGCCGGTGAACGCGGCGGCAAAGCTGCGCAACTTGGCGCCGCCGGTCGCGCTGCCGCTGACGTTGGCGTTGGCACTGGCGATAGTATTCTTCTTCAGCGTGCGTGTTTCCTGTCCCTGGAAGTTCGTCGTCTCGTTGAGCACGATGGTGACCACGTCGCCGACGCGGCGGGCGCGGTTGTCCCAGGTCAGGTTGGCGAAGTACGGGTTGCGGCGTTCCCAGAGGGAATCCGCCCCCGCCTGGTTAAGGACGATGAACACGCCAACGACGGCGAGCAGCATGGCGAGGCGTTTCACGGCCGGCCTCCTGGTTCTGGCGTTTTGCGCCCGTGGGATCTAACCCGGCAGCTTACGCAGCCGGTTCGCCGACTCATCAGCTAATACTCCACTTCCACCAGGCCGCGTCCGACGACGCGGCCGAGGACATCTTTGCGAGAATCGACGTTGCGGACGCGGACGCGGTCGCCGGCGCGGCCGTCTTGCTGCGCCTCAGCCAGTGCCGTTACACGCAGGCTGCCCACCCGGGCGATCAACTTCACGAGGTCGCGCTGCTTGACCAGGATGGGATTGTCAACCCGCGTGATGTCCACAGCCGCGGTTGGAACGACCTGCCCCGCCGGTATCGCTCGCCGGGCTTTCCTGCCCGCCGCCACGTCGAGGGCTGTCAGGCAGGCGCCTGGATCGTCGATCATCTGCTGCTCGAAGCGGATGTTGTCTCCGCCCAACTCCTCCCCGACCTCGATGCGGCGCAGGGCCACGGCCACACCCTGCTGGGCCTTCACATCGAGGAGCACCGGGACCACAGCCAGCCGCTCGCCGTTGACTCGCAGTGTTACATCGACGCGTACGCGGCCGGGCACGGACAGCGGCTCGCGGGGGTCGGCGTCGAGGCGGAGTTCGTCCGAGACGGAGAGGTTCAGCGGCGGCAGGGTGGGCGCCTGGGCCAGGCTGACCGTCAGGGCGTCCGCGGGCTTATGAAGTCGCTCCAGAAGGGCATCCCGTGCCGCCTCGAAAAGGTCATCCTCGCCCGGTGAGGCGTCGCCCGAAGCGACCTGCACCACCGTGGCCCCCTGGACGCGAAACCGGCCGCGGTCGATGCCCGCCACCTGGATTCGGTAGGCGATCAATTCGCGAAGAAGCTGCAAGGGCTTGCCGGCGTGGGGTCGCTCCGCCAGATCGAGATCGGCGATTTGGCGGCGCAGGGTTGCGGTGCCGCCGCTCAGCGAAGCGACCTGGCCAATGCACACCGGCGAGGCGGTCACGCGCACGGCGGAACGCAGCGTCACCACCACCGGACCGGCCTCGCCGGCGCCGTCCCCGGGGGGGGCGGGGGACGCCGGCGAAACCAGGCCGAGGGCGAGCAACAGCGCCCACGGACACAGTCGGATGGGGGAGTGCATTCCTTGCCACCTCCTGCGGTGGTTCGTGGCGCGGACGGTTCCTGTCGTCGGTCGCCGGGCTCTGAAGAACGTGGAACACGACCGTTATCGAAGCAAATCCGCATTCCTTGCGGGGCAAGCAGAAATTTCCGGTTTCCAGCCCTACAATCCGTCGACAGCCAAGCCGCGGTCAAGGCTCTCCCCTCGCCCCGGCACTCCGGGGAGAGGGGTCGGGGGTGAGGGGGGCTGAATCTCCCCAGACAAGAACCCCTCACCCCCGACCCCTCTCCCCGGAGTACCGGGGCGAGGGGAGAAGAACGATTCGGCGTCGCTAACGCACAAGTTCATTGGTGGCGGACAACATTTCATCCGACACCTTAACCGCTCGGGTGTTGAACTCGTAGGCCCGCTGGGCCAGGATCAGGTTGACCAGTTCCTGCACCACGTCCACGTTGGACTGCTCCAGGAACCCTTGCTGTAGTAGCCCCGCGCCGTTCTGCCCCGGCTGGCCGGTGGTCGGTGCGCCCGAGGCGCCGGTCTGGTTGAAGAGGTTGCGCCCCTCGCTGCTGAGGCCGGCTTCGTTGGGGAAGCGCGCTAGCTGGATCTGGCCCACCGTCTGGGGTGCCGCCGTCCCCGTGGTGGTCACCGACACTGTCCCATCCGTGCCGATGGCGATCGACAGCGCGTCGTTGGGGATGTTGATGCTCGGCGACAACAGGTAACCGTCCGAGGTGACCAGCGCCCCGCTGGCGTTCATACGGAGCGACCCATCGCGGGTGTAGCGCAGCGTGCCGTCGGGGAGGGTCACCTGAAAGAAACCGTCCCCCTGGATGGCCAGGTCCACCGGGTTGCCGGTGTTGGTGAGCGTTCCCTCGGTGAAGATTTTGGTGTTGCCGGCGACGCGGACGCCGTTGCCGACCTGCAACCCGGTCGGCACGGGCGTGCCCTGGAGCTGTTCGGTGCCTGGCTGGAGAAGGTTGAGATAAATCAGGTCCTGAAACGACAGCTCGCTGCGTTTGAAGCCGGTGGTGTTCAGGTTGGCCAGGTTGTTGGCGGTGTTGTCGACCTGGAGCTGCTGAGCATCCATGCCGGTCGCCGCGGTCTGAAAAGCGCGGATCATGCGGAATCCTCCTGACCGGCGAGCCGCCGGGCTTGTCCCGGCGGGATGAACCCGCCGGCTCGTTATCTGCCGTTGGCTACCCTTGCAGTCGGGTATTCTCGAGCCACGGTCGGGTGGCACGCCCTGAGGTACTCCGAAGGGCGTGCTGATAGTCCAGCACGCCCTTCGGAGTACCTCAGGGCGTGCCACCCCCCGATCCTTGATTCTGTGCATCGGCAGCGCACTATCCTTGCAGCCGCGTGTTCTCGGCCACGGCATCGGACAGGGCTCGCAGGGACCGTTGCGCGGCCTCGTAGTGGCGGAGCCCGTTGATCATGCTGACCATGTCCTGCACGATCTGCTGGTTGGGCTCCTCGACGTAGCCCTGCTGGATGCGCACGGTGCCGGGCACGGGCGGCCCGCTGGGCACTGGTCCCCGGAACAGCGTATCGCCGACCCGGGTCATGCCCCTGGGGTTGCCTACGTTGGCCAGCAAGAGGTTGTCCACCTGCACTCCGTCGGCAAGGACGGCGCCTTCCGGGCCAATGGTCACCTTCACGGTCTGCGGCGGTATGGCAATGCGGCCCGCCTGGCCGCGCACCGGCATGCCGCTTCGCGTCACCATCTGGCTGCGTTCGTCGAGGGTGAAGGTGCCGTTGCGCGTCAGCAGGGGACCGTTCGGCCCGTCCACGACGAAGAACGTCGAGGCATTGGCCGGGGCCAGGTCGAAGTTGTTGCCGGTGAACTTCAGCGGCCCCTGCGTGAAGTCGGTCGAGACATACGACCCCCGGCAGCCCCACATCGAGGTGTCGGGAGCACTGGCCGAAGTTTCCCGGGGTCGGTCGGCTGTTGTGGTCCCGGGACTGGACGTTGTCGGCAAGGCGGAGGTGGGCGCGAACGTCTCGAACACCGGGATCAGCCGCCGGTAGCCGGGGACGTTGGCGTGCGCCAGATTCTCGGCGATGGCGTCCTGGTTGACCTGGCTCATGTCCATCGCGCTGGCGGCGGCGTAAAGGCCTCGCAACATGATCGGGTCCCCCGATGAACCAGGCGTCGTCTCCCCTACAACAGTTCGGCTCGCTTAGGCCCGTTGTGTGAAAGATTCCCGGGAGGCGGGGGCGGGGGAAGGCAAGGAAGATGCCGATTGGGCGCAGTTTAGCGGCGGATCGCAGATCCGCCGGTACGCCCGCCTTTTACGCCACCCGCCGCCGCACCGGCCGCGACGCCGGCAGCGTCCGGGCCACCTCCGGCTCGGCCTCGGGCCAGGTGCGCCACACCAGCAGCACAAAGGCCGGCACCAGGAACGGCCGCACCACGAAGGTGTCCAGCAGCACGCCGAAGGCCAGGGCGAAGCCGCACTGCACCAGCGTCCCCAGGCCGCCGAACATCAGCGTGGCAAAGGTGCCCGCCATGATGACGCCGCACGAGGTGATGGTGCCGCCGGTCCGGGCCAGGGCGTGCCTCATGCCGGCATCGGTGCCCAGCTTCTTCCGCTCCTTGAGGATACGGTCCATGATGAGGATGTTGTAATCCTCGCCCACGGCCACCAAAATCGTGAAGAGGAAGAACGGCACGCGCAAATCGACCTCGCCGAGCGGCCGGCCGGTCCAGAGGGTGCCGGCCAGGGCCGTCGCTCCCAGCGCCGCCAAGTAGCTGAGCAAGACAGTGGCCAGCAGGTAGGCGGCCAGCCACGGGCGGCGGACCAGCAGCACCAGGATGGCAAAGATGCCCGCGATGACCAGGAGGTTGACGCGTGTCCGATCGCTGGCGGTGACTCGGGCCAGGTCGCGAGCGTTGACGGTCACGCCGTAACACTCCGCCCCCACGCCCCCCAGGGCGGCCCCACGGCGCGGTAGTTCGTCGCGCAGCCACATCTGAATCATATCCAGGCTGGCGTTGCTCCGGGGGGCGAACGGGTCGGAGCGCAGTACCACGTCGATGCGCGTGACATGGCTCCGGCCCTCCGGCGCGTCCGGCAGGTCCGCCAGGTAGAACTCGCGCGTATTGCGGTCTGCCTGCTCGCGGGTCTCGTCCACATTTTTCTTCACCGTCTTCAGGAACGACCCCAGCAGGCCCCGGGTTTCGGGGGCACGCATCTGCGGCATTGGCGGCAACGGGAAGCCGAGCGGCTGGGTCAGGCTGCGGACCTCGGCCACGTTGTCGAGGTAGCCGAACCCGCGGCTCAGATGGTCCAGCACCAGCCGCCCCTCCGGGCTGGTCCAGTCCTTGGATGAAGTCAACAGCACGGTGATTGGCCCGGTCTCGCCGGCGGTGAACCGGCTCTGAATGACGCCCAGGCCGCGGACACTCTCGGCTGTCGGCTGCAGCTCGCCCATCGGTTTGTAATTCGGCTTGAGCCGGTAACCGACGACGGCCAACGGCAAGAGGACGACCACGCAGGTCGCCAGCACCGCCGCCGGCCGGGCGACGACCAGCCGGCTGGCGCGCTCCCAGAAACCCGTCGGCGCCAGGTCGGCCCGGGTCGGCAGACGGCCCGGCCAGAACGCCGTCCGGCCCAGCAGCGTCAGGATGGCCGGCGTCAGGGTCAGCGACGCCAGCAGGGCGACGGTCAGGGCTAGGGCGATCGCCGGCCCCGCACAGCGCACCTTAGCAAACTCTGCGAACACCATCAGGCCCAGGCCCCAGACGACGGTGCCGGCACTGGCGGTCAACGCCCCGCCGACATGGCCGACCGCGCCGCGGATCGCCGCCGTCCCTTCGTGACCCAGGGCCATCTCCTCTCGATAGCGGCTAATCAGGAACAGGCAGTAATCGATCCCCGCCCCATAGAGCAACACCACCGCGAACACCTTGCTGACGTTCACCAGGTAAACGCCGGGGATCAATGTCAGCAGGGCCAGCCCGCTCAGCGCGACCCAGACCGAGACGGCAATCGTGGCCAGCGGCACCAGCGCCAGCAGCGGCGCCCGATAGACCGCGAGCAACACCACCACGACCAGCAAGATGGTGGCCAGCGTGGTGCCTTCGAGGCTGGTGGCACTGGCCTGGGTCAGGTCGCGGCCGAGGCCGGCAGGGCCGGTCACCACCAGCGGCGGCGCACCCCCCGGTGAC
This sequence comes from uncultured Planctomycetota bacterium, assembly GCA_963827935.1. Taxonomy (GTDB): domain Bacteria; phylum Planctomycetota; class Planctomycetia; order Gemmatales; family Gemmataceae; genus DATFNV01. Next base: position 332,578 of record CAWHCN010000018.1, read on the forward strand.
TCGTCAAAGGCGGACCGCGCCACCGCCTCGACGCGATCCACCGTACTCCGCGTCTGCAACGCCAGGAAGGGCGTGCCCAGCGCCACCTGGACCAGGGTGCAATGCCCATCGGCGCTGACCAGCCGTTTGCCGAGGAGCCCGTCGCGGTGGGAGTAAACCCGGCCGATCTGCAACTCCGGCTCGGCCTGGCGCAACTGGCTGACGGCATCCACCGCCCGGTCGACCGCGGTGAAGTCGGCGGCATCCAGCGGGCGATCCGTCCGCTCCGCCACCAGGATCGCCCGACTGGCGAAGACATCTTGCGGGAACGCCTGCCGCAGCAGTTGATAGCCGCGCACGCTGTCGCACCGGGCCGGCAGGAAGGTGATGTCGTCATCGACCGCCCTGGCATCCCAGCGCGGGGCGAGCACGGTCAGAACCAGGCCCGCCAGCAGCCAGGCGCCGCAGACGTACCACGGATGCGAGGTGGTCAGCCGACCGAGCCGAGTAAACATGGCGTCTTTTCCTGGGGTGGGACGCGGAGCGCGCGCAGCCAATCTGGGGAATCGGTTGGGTTATCATCGGCGGAGGAAGGATTCGGGCTGTAGGGAAAGCGACGGGCGGTAGGGAGGACGCGATAATTGGGGCAGGGAGGGAGAATCGCGGGGTAGCTGAAGTCGCCAGACTTCAGAAAACCCGAACTCTGGCGAGTTCGGCTACCTCAAGTCCAAACCTTGACGACGCAAGAGCCCCAGGTGTCGGGAGCAATCCCCGACATCTGGGGCTTTCCCCGGGCCGCCGTCTCGGATCAACGACGCGGGATGGGGACAATAATCACTGGGGGCGGAGGAGGAGGGGGAGGGGGCGGTGGGGGCGGCGGCACGCAGAGCTTCAGCAGCTGCTCCTGCAGCGGAACCACCGGTGCGGGAATGGGGAGGCCCTTCAGCGCCAGCACGTCGGCCGCATGCCCGCCGCGAAGCCGGTAGAACCCCTCGTTCGCCTCCTCGTCCACCCGGATGTGGCCCCCTTCCAGCGATACCCCTACGAACAGTCCGCGGCTGCGCGAGTAGCTGAAGATGTCCGCCTTGACCTTGCTCGAGGCCACCGCGCTGTCGCGCCCCAGGGGGCCCGCCGCCACCGCGGCATCACTGCCCAGGGTCAGCTTGCCCTGCAAGGCCCGGTCGAGGCTCTTGCGCGTCTTGAACACCAGCACCAGTTCGATCTTTTCAATGCCCGCCTCGCCGCCGACGCCGAGTCCCTTCAGCGTTACGAACACCGGATTGCTCCACAACCCGTTGGGTTCGTGCGCCAGGAGCACCCCCCGGCCGAACTCACGGTCCACCAGCAGCGCCGCCTTGCGCACCTCGGGAATGATGACCACCCCCGCGGCATCCTGCAGTAACTGCTGCGGAATCCCCTTGAGCGGAATGGCCGCCAGCCCGCGCACCGCCTCGGTGGCCTGTTCCACCGTCTTCGTTTCTCGGTCGCCCGCTCGGAGGGGCGCGACGGCAAGGGCCAGCACCAGCAAGCCTGCTGCCCACGGCGCGTGAAATCGGATCATAAACGTCTCCTTTGGCGTCGTAAGCGAACGACGGGGGCGGGAGGCTAGCCTCGGAGGCGGGGTACGTCAAGGCCGATGGGTGGCGGGGGGCGGAGGCCGTGATTCCACTGTCTTCCTGGGGCGGTTCGAGGGCGAGGCCCCGCGCCGCCCGACGGCAGCGGAAAGAAAAGGTGTCCGGACCGAATGGCACTTCCACAATAAGGCGACCGGCAGGAGATAGGTGCCCTCGGCAGCGCATCTCCGACCGCCCGCCGGCACCGCACGCGCTGCCAGGTTGAACTGAAGTGACCGGGAATTCTGTTCAACCTGGCGCGGACACCGCAAGCCATTGGTAAATAACGACATGTGCCTTCACAATTCAGCAAAAATCGCCAGGTTGAACTGAAGTCCGATGTGTGCGGGAGCGCTACGACGGGCCTCTTCGCCGCAGGGCGAGGGATCGTCGCCCCAGTCCCCCGTACTCGGTCGGAGCACCGGGCCGAGGGGAGATTATCTCCTGCCGTTCGCATAACAGCCTGTTGCAAAATTAACGGATCCGGGAGGGCGAGGCTCCTGCCGAGCCGGTTTCTCTGCGGTCCGCGGCTCGGCAGGAGCCTCGCCCTCCCAGTTTTGCAACAGGCTCTAAATTCAGGAGCCTGTCCCTTTTTTTCGGCCGCAATCAGCCGATGTCGGCCCGCACCACCTTGCCCGCTGCTACCTCCACGTTGACCCGGTCCGTGCGCAGGTCGGCGGTGACCGCGAACCAGTGCCCGTCCTGAACAATAACGCGAAACGTGTACCCCTGGGCCTCCACCTGGCGGCGGGCCTCCTCGACCGTGAGCCCGGCGAGGGCATGGAGATCGATGGGTGCCATGAGGCTCCTCGGCGGCGGTGGGAGGATAACGGGCCGGTTACTCCAGCACCTTCACGAAGATGTTGCGGAACTCCACCCGCCCGTCGTGGCTCTGCAAGCCGAGGTGGCCCTTGGTCCGCAGCAGGCCGGAATGCTCCTTGGCCTGGTCCTTGTGGTCGTCCAGGTTGGCATCCACGATTTTCGTGCCGTTCAGCTCGATGGTAATGCGGCGGCCCCGGGCGACAATGCGAAAGCGGTTCCATTCGCCGACCGGCTTCAGGGCGTCCTTCGACGGCGGGACCACGCCATAGATAGAGCCGGTCCGCTGCGTCTGCTTGAGTCCCTTGTAGTTTTTCTCGTCCAGGTACCAAGGATCGTCGAGGATCTGGATTTCCATGCCGGCGTCGAGGTGGGGGGCGCCCTTGACGGCACTGCGGAGGGCGACGCCGCTATTGCCGGCCTTGGGCACCTTGAACTCGAGGCGCAGCTCGAAGTCGCCGTATTCCTTTTCGGTCATCAGCCAACCGCCGCCGCCGCCCTTGGTGAAGAGCAGTCCCTCTCCGGCACCCCACTTGTCGAGGTGGCCCCCCTCATTGACCTGCCAGCCGCCCAGATCCTTGCCGTTGAACAGCTTCTCGAACCCCGGGGGGACATCGGCGTCCGCGGCCCGCACGGTTGTTCCCCAGATCGTGACCACAAGGAGAACCACCAATCGGACGGCGTGTCGTGTCATCGGTCCGGACTCCTCGGAATGGTGCGGCGACGCTGTAATTACACCGTGCCGAACGCCGCTCCGCCATCCAAAAGTCGCCGACTCCGGCCGGTTCTGCGTAAAATGGAGAGACACAGGACCAGAAGTCCCATTCGCTGGCAGAGGGGCCATGATGCGCCGCGTACTCTTGAAATCGAAGATCCACCGCCTCCGCGTGACCGATGCCGATATCAACTACGAGGGGAGCCTGACGCTCGACAGCAGTCTGCTGGAGGCAGCCGACATCCTGCCCTTCGAGCAAGTACACGTCTGGAACGTGACTCGGGGCACGCGACTGACCACCTACGCCATCGCGGGTGAACCGGGGTCGGGCGTGGTGTGCGTGAACGGGGCGGCGGCTCACCTGGCGCGGCCCGGCGACGTGGTCATCGTGGCCACCTTTGCTGAAGTGGAGGAGCAGGAGGCTCGGAGCCACCGACCGTGTGTCGTATTCGTAGACGAGCAGAATCGCCTCAGGCGGCCGGGGGCGACCGAAGTGGCGGGACCGAAGCGACGCTAATCCAGAAATTCGAATAGATTCCTGCACGGAATTCGCGCGCCGGCACCACTATTATTAGGAGACGCCCCAACCGCCCCCCTCCCCGGGAAGGAGAATGCCATGCGCCTGACCCTGCGAACCCTGCTCGCCTACCTGGACGACATGCTCGATCCCGCCGAGACGAAGCTGATCGGCCAGAAGGTGGCGGAAAGCGATCATGCGCAGGAACTGATCGCGCGGATCAAGCAAGTGACGCGTCGCCGCCGCCTCACGACGCCGCCGGCCACCGGTCCCAACGCGTTCGAGCCGAACCTGGTGGCCGAATACCTCGACAATACACTGTCGCCGGAGCAGGTGGCGGAGGTCGAGAAGGCGTGTCTGGAGTCCGACGTTCACCTGGCGGAGATCGCGGCCGCGCACCAGATTTTGACGCTGGTGCTGGGCCAGCCGGCCCTGGTGCCGCCGACGGCCAAGCAGCGGATGTACGCCCTGGTGCACGGGGGGTCGGGGGCTCGGGTCCGGCCGGCGGCGGCGGCCACGCCCAACGGCGCGCCGGCCCCGGAGCGCGACGCCCGCGCCGAGGAAGATGAAACGCTTCTGCTGGGCCTCCCCTTCTATCGCCGCCAGGCCACCATGCGCTGGCTGCTGCCGTTGGCCGCCGTCCTGCTCCTGGCCGTGCTGGCGGTGGCCATCTACCAGGCCGTGCCGTGGGGCCACAACGAGACCCAGGTAGCCAAGGCGCCGGAGGACACCGCACCCGGTGGGCCAGTTGGCGACGGGGATGCCAACAGGGACGAGCAAAAGAAGGCGGAGGACGCGCGCCTGGCGGAAGAGCGGAAAAAGGAAAGGCTGCGAATAATGGAAGAGGCGCGCGTGGCGGAAGCGGCGCGGCTGGCTGAGGAAACGCGCCTGGCCGAGGAGCGGAAGAAGAAGCCTCCCGTGGTCCGGCCACAGCCGCCCAGCCAGGAACGCCTCGAAGCGGGCCGTTTTCACCTGCCCGTGCCGGCGCCGCTGGCCCCTCCCATCCTCGTCACCCGCACAGGCGCATCCCCTGACAAGCCGTGGCAGCGACTCAAGTCCGAGGATCGGCTCTTCACCACCGATGCCCTGGTCAGCCTGCCGGGCTACCACAGCGATCTGCGACTCGACAACGGCGTCGATCTGACGCTCTGGGGCAACACGTATGAGTTCACCAACCTGCCCATTCTGGAAAGTGCGGTGATCCTGCACGCGGCCCCCAAGGGGCTCGATGCGGACCTCACGTTAGATCGGGGCGCCATCAAGCTGATCAACCGCAAGGACAGCGGCGCAGCCGCCGTGCGCATCCGCTTCCAGGGCGAGGTGTGGGATGTGCGCCTGGTGGAGAAGGATACCGAGGTCGGCGTCACCCTGTTCAGCCGCCATGCGCTGCCCTACGGCAGCGGCGAGGGACCGGAGGCCGAGCTGCACCTGTTTGTCCTCAAGGGCCGGGCCGCCGTGCGCATTACCCCCTTCGAGGAGTTCGACAACATCCAGAAACAGGATGGGGCGGTTCCTTTCGTCCTGTTCTGGGACAACAAGGGCCGTGGGACGCAGAAGCCGGTGCCGGCCCAGGATCGGGAATCGTGGGCCTTGCTCGGCGTGTTCAGCCGGCCCTTGCGCGCGGGGCTCCCCGAGGACGTGCAGACCCAGATCGAGGACACCTACCGGGCCCTGGGTGCGGTCAGCGCCCGGCTCAACGGTCCGGGGCGGATTGAGACCGGCCTGGTGGAAATCCTGCAACCCGGCGACACGCCGCTGGCCAAGGGGCAGCTCCTGAACGCCATCCTGGCCGTCCGTTGCCTCGGCGCCATCGACGCCATCGGCGATGTCGTCAACATCCTCGGCGACGACCAGATGCCCGCCGCCCTGCGCGACGAGGCCATCAGCACCTTGCGGCACTGGTCCGGCCGCAACGACAGCATGGAAGCACGGCTTCTTGACCCCAAGACCCGCAGCGGCATCCTGACCGATGGCACGAAGTATCGCGTCGCGGAGGCCGCCATTGTCATGGAACTGTTGCACTCGCCCAGCCGGGAGCAAATCCAGACCCCTGCCTACTGGTCCTACCTGATCGACAAGCTGCGCCACGACAAGCTGGCCATCCGCGAGCTGGCCTTCTTTCACTTGCGGCACCTGCTGGGGATGGCGCAATGGAAGATGATTCCCTACAACCCCGCCGATACCCCGGAAGGCTTGCAGCGGGGGTACGAAGCGTGGAAGAAGCTAATTCCGGAAGGGAAGCTGCCGCCGCCACCGCCGCGGCAGCGACAGCCCTAATGGACGCTTCGTAGCACCGATGGGCTGGTTGGCGCTGGCATGCCCATCGGGTTCCGGGTAAAACGGGAGCATGGCGAATCTCGTCACCCTGCAGGGTCCCAACGCCGGGCGGCAGTTCCGGCTGGAGGAGGGTCCGTCGCTGATCGGCCGGCAGCCGGAGGCTGCCGTCCACCTCGATTCGCTGGCCGTCAGCCGCCAGCATGCGCGCGTCCTCCAGGACGACGGTGCCTATTTCGTCGAGGACCTGGGCAGCAGCAACGGTACCTACCTCAACGGCCGGCCCATCGACCGCCGCATGCCGCTGACCGAAAACGACACGCTGCAAATCGGCCCATATGTCCTGGCCCTGCGGCCGCAGCCGGCGCCCGCTCCGAAAAGCGATCCCGACCAGGTTATTCGGACCCGTGTGGCGGCCACCCCGTCCAACCACACGCTCTACCTTCAGAATCCGGCTTACAAGCTCCAGGTGGTGCTGGAGATCGCCCAGACCCTGGCCCGGACCTTGGAGCTGGAGCCGCTTTTGAGCAAGCTGCTCGATCACCTGCTCCGCCTGTTCCCGCAGGCCGACCGGGGCCTGGTGCTGCTGTGCGAAGGGGATCGGCTGATGTTGCGGGCGCTGCGTGGCCGGCGGATCGATGCCGCCGACTCGGCCCCCTATAGCCGGACCGTCGTCCGCCGGGCGCTGGACGAGGGCGTGGGCATTCTGAGCCAGGACGTGAACGCCGACACAAAGCTGATGCTGAGCAAGACGCTGATGGGCCTGAACCTGCGCTCGTTCCTGTGCGTGCCGCTGATCGCTGCCGATGGGAGTCGGCTCGGTGTGATCCAGCTCGATTGCGGCACAGGCGGCCTGGCCTTTCGGGACGAAGACCTTGAAGTGTTGACGGCCATCGCCTTGCAAGTGAGCGTGGTCCTGGACAACGTGGCCCTACACGCGGCCCGCATCGAGGAAGAGAAGCTGCACCAGGAGCTGGAGGTGGCCCGCGAGATTCAGCAGGGCTACCTGCCGACCGATTTCCAGCCGCTGGGCGATGCCGGGTTCGATCTGTTCGCCCGGGTGCAGCCGGCCCGGCAGGTGTCGGGGGATCTGTACGATTTCTTCGCCCTGCCGGACGGTCGCCTGGCCTTCTTCGTGGGCGATGTGTCGGGCAAGGGGATGCCGGCGGCGCTGTTCATGGTGGCCGTCCGGACCCTGGCCCGCCACCTGGGCACATCAGCGGTCGGACCCGCCGAGGCCCTGACCCGACTCAACAACGCCCTGGCCGCCGACAACCCATCGGCCATGTTTGTCACTCTCGTTTATGGGGTTTTCGAGCCGCGGACGGGGACGGTGACCCTGGCCTCGGGCGGCCATCCGCGGCCGCTGCTGCACCGGGCCGACGGGCAGGTCGAGGAGGTGCCGCTGCGCAACGGCCGGCTGCTGGGCTATGAGCCGGCCGACGGCAGCCTCGCCGACACCACCCTCACCCTGGCCCCCGGCGAAACGCTGATCGTCTACACGGACGGCTACACCGAGGCCCGCTCCCCCGACGGCACCACGATGTTCGGCGTCGGCCGCCTGTCCGAGGCCCTGGGCGGCCAACGGACCGCGTTGCCCCTCGACCGCTGTGCCGAGGAACTGAAGGCCACCGTCGAGCGCTTCACCCACTCCGCGGACTTGCAGGACGACCTGACGCTGCTGATGTTGCGGCGGCATGAGCGGCATGCTGACAGACCTGAGAAGGAGAACCGATGCGGACGAAACAAACCAAGCCAGTCACAGGTCCCTTCACCTGGGAAGATTTCTGTACTCTAGTCAGCGAAGACCAGAAAGCGGACCTCATCGACGGAGTGATTTACATGGCCTCACCGGAAAACACTGACGCGAATGAGTCTCTTTGGCTGGCTCTTCATAGTCATGGAACTCTTTGTCGAAGAGTTCCAACTCGGGCAAATCTACGGCTCTCGCGTTGCCACGCGCTTCACCAAGAGGACCGCTCCAGAGCCGGACATCCTCTTCATGAGTAAGGCTCACATGCACCGGGTCAAGCGTGGTGGCGTGGAAGGCGCGCCGGACATCGCCGTGGAAATCGTGTCTCCGGAAAGCATCGACCGCGACTACAACCTGAAACGGTTGAAATACGAAGGTGCCGGCGTCCCCGAATACTGGATCATTGACGAGATCGAGGAAACCATCACGCTCCTCCGCCTTGGTGCCGATGGCAAATATCGCGAGGTCAGGCCGAAGAAAGGCGAGTACCATAGCACCGTATTGCCGGGAATCTGGCTGCGGCCCGAATGGCTGTTCCACCTGCCGCGGCCCAGGAAACTGGATGCCCTGCAGATGCTCCTGGACCGGTTGAAATGAATCATCGCGCAGGTGCCGCGTCATTGACTGCGACAACGGCGTCCCCTAGCCTGTGGACGTAACCGGACGGCGCGGCGCGACCGGTCGCCCGAAGAGAGTACAGCAATGCATACTTTGGCTTTCTACCGGCAACAGCGAGCGGACGGGGGAGTGCGTACGGGTATTGAGGTTGACGACGAGACCGTCTTTCACAAGTATGAGCCCGGTGGCGAAGACCACGACGCGGCGCTGCTCTGGTACGTCGATCTGCGCTGCGAGGGGGATCACCTTCCGGAGGACGCGGAATCGGCTCGCACGTGGTTTCTCGCCAATGCCGATCTGATCAAAGAGGGGTTCCGTCAGCTCGCCGAAAAGGTTGCGGCCGGCGTGGACATGGCGGCATACCCGGTCACGTGGGGCGATTTTGCCGCCCCGCCGCCAGGAGTTCGCATGAACGTCGTGACCTCGACCACACGCCGCCTGGCAGCTCTTGATCTGGCCCACATCCTCGAAGACATCCGGCTGAACTGGGAAGAACGCCTCCGCTCGCTGCCGGAGATGCAGCCCGCCGCGCGATGAGAGGTCGCCCATGAGGAAGCGGGTTCTTGACACCAGCATCCTGATTCTTCATTGGCGAACCTCGCGGGGCGGCAGTTCCCTGGACAGATCCACGGAAGACGACGCGAGGACCTGGGCGCACCGACTGATCGCGCTGGAGAAGGCCGATGCCATCGTCACGCCGGTCTATGTCGAGATGATTTGCGGCGTTCGAGGCAGCCATGAGCTGCTGTTGACCACAGCTTACCTCCATTCCTTTCGCGTCATCGACGGCGGGAATGTCCTTCCCGAGGATTGGAGAGAAGCCATTCGTTTGGCGCGACGGGTCCCCCGCAACGGCAAGCCTCGACAACTCGGGGACTGCCTCGTTCGCGCCATCTCCGATCGCCTCAATCACAACGTCAGAACGGTGGATCAAGGCTTTCCCCGATGAGAAGCTACGGAGTACCTGCGATGACCAGCCGCGCCGCCACTGAATACCGCTACGAGAAACTCACCTGGCCCGAGATCAACGACGCCGTCGAGATGGGGCAGGTCTGCATCGTTCCGTGCAGTGCCGTGGAGCAACACGGGCCGCACCTGCCGCTGGATGTGGATGTCGTCTGTCCCGTCGGCATCGCCCAGGGGGCCGGCCGCGAGATTCCCGAAAAGATGCTCGTCCTGCCGCCGGTCTGCTACGGCTACACCGGGCACGTCATGGACTTTCCCGGAACCATCAACACGCACTTCGAGACGTTTATCCAGCAGGTGCTCGACATCACGAAGTCACTGGCGTACCACGGCTTCAAGAAGATCCTGCTGCTCAACGGCCACGGCTCCAACATGCCCAACCTGGACCTGGTCGCCCGCCGCACCAACCTGGAGACCGACGCCGAGTGCGTCCTGGCCGCGTGGTGGAACCTGCTGACGGTGGACAAGACCTTCCTGCCGCGCTGGCGCCAGAGCAAGTTCCCCGGCGGCTGTGCCCACGCCTGCGAGCTGGAGACGTCGCTCTACCTGTACCTGGACGGCGACAACGTGCGCAAGGACAAGATCAAGAACGGTGTCATCAGCTTCAACGAAGAGAACAGCCCGTTCAGCTGGGTGGACCTGTTCGCCGCCGGGCCGGCCACCTGCATCTCCTGGACCAGTAGCTACAGCGAGACCGGCGTGCTGGGAGAGGCGGAACTGGCCACGGCGGAGAAGGGCCGCCAGGCCTATGAGGAGGCGGTCAAGCAGCTGGTGCGATTCGTGACCTGGTTCAAGGATCGGCCGAAGGATCGCCGCCGCGACCGGCATCGCAAGCCGCCGACCATGCCGATCCCTTGGGGGCAGCGAAGCCTTCCAAAGTAAGTTGGGAAGGAATACTGCCCGGGACCGGGCGTAGTGAAGGTCGGTCGGATGGTGCCACCACACCTTCGGACACCTGGTAGCACCTTGGTGGCACCAACGTGGCACCGTGGGGGCACCGTGGGCTGGGCTGCCGCCCACCGGGATTCTCCTGGAAACCTGCCCCCCGGCCCGCTACTGTGATGGCGCCTCAACTGGAGGGACCATCCCATGAGCGCCTCGCGCAAGTTCAACAAGCCGCCGAGCAAGGACAAGTTCGTCCGCCTCGTCTCCGAGGCCCTGCGCCAGGCCGGGGAGACGGCCGAATTGCACTACGACGCCGAAGCCTTTGCCCTGCGCACCCAGGGCGATGCCCAGCGGATCTTCTGGCTGAACAACATCTACAATGAGTTCTGCTCGGCCCTGCCGGATCAGCGGCAGCTCCTGTTGAGGAACTTCATCCGCAGCTGGCTGGTCGCCGATTGTTCCGTCCCCGACGACTTCGAGGACGTGCATCCCGATCTGCTGCCCACCGTGCGTGCCCGCGGCTATTTCGAAGTCACGCTCTTGCAGCTCAAGGCGGAAGGCCACAAGTCCGAAGATCGGCCTTACCGCCCGCTCGCGGACCACCTGGCGATCGGCCTGGCCTATGATCTGCCCGGGGCCATCGTGCAGATCGGCCAGCACAACCTGAAGACGTGGGAGGTCAGCTTTGACGACGCTCTGAAGGCGGCCTGCGACAACCTGCGCGGCCTATCCAAGCAGCCGCTCTTCCAGGGGGTGCCGGGCGTCTGGATGTCCCCCTACCACGACAACCATGACGCCTCCCGCCTGGTGCTGACCGAGATGGTGCGGGAGTGCGAGGTGCGCGGCGATGCGGTGGTGCTGATCCCCAACCGGGACATCTTTATGGTGACGGGCAGCGAGGACACGGCGGGCTTGGTTGCCGCGGTCGGCGTGGCCGAGTCGGCCTATGAAAAGCCACGCTTCCTCAGCGGCGTGGCCATCCGCCTGGTCGGCTCGGAATGGGTGCCGTTCCTCCCCCTGCCCGGCCATCCGGCCCACATCGCCTTCCGCCGGCTGCGGGTCCAGGATCTGGCCCGCGACTACGCCCAGCAGGGCGAGGCCCTCAAGGCGCTTCACGAAAAGGCCAACGAGGACACCTTCGTGGCCGGCTGCTCCCTGCTTCGCCGCAAGGATACCGACGAGGTGGCCAGCTACACCGTCTGGTCGGACGGCATCGTTTCCCTCTTGCCCGAGGCAGACATGGTCTACTTCTTCCGCCTCAAGGGGGAGAAGGACGGCGAGATCGTGGCCAGTGCCAGCTGGGAGCGCGTCCGCGATGTGGTCGGGCCGCTGATGACGCCGCAAGGGCTTTACCCCGAGCGCTACCGGGTGGCGGACTTCCCAAGCGAGGCGCAACTGGCGGCGCTGGGGAAGCTGTTTCCGCTACAATAACTTTAGCCGCCGCCCTGCGGGCGGCGGCTAAACAATCGCCCCGGAGAAGACCTTCATGTCCGCGCCAGTTCCCGGCCCCTTGCTGCCCGTCGCCCTGGGCAAGGACGGTGACGACCGGCTGGTGATCGACTGGAACGACGGACACCGCAGCGTCTACCCGTGGGTTCACCTTCGCAAGCAGTGTCCCTGTGCAGGTTGCCGGGACGAGCGTCAGAAGCCGCCCGATCCGTTCCGCGTCCTGAAGCCCAACGAGTTGGCGCCGCTGCGGCCGACGAAGATGGAGCCGGTTGGTCGCTACGCCTACAAGATCACCTGGAACGACGGGCACGACAGTGGCATCTTCACCCTGGAACATCTGCGGGCGCTGTGCCAGTGCCCGGAGTGCACAGTACGATAATTCTGTTTAGCCGCGGTTCGCAGAACCGCGCGGTTCTGCGAACCGCGGCTAAACGGCCACAGGATCATGCCATGCCTCCTCCCACACCGATGCCCCAGAAGGTTTCGCTGCCCGGCGTCAAGAACCTGATCGCCGTGGCCAGCGGCAAGGGGGGCGTCGGCAAATCGACCGTGGCCGCCAATCTCGCGCTGGCCCTTCAGAAACAAGGCGGCCGCGTTGGCCTCATGGATGCCGACATCTACGGCCCCAGCGTACCCATCATGATGGGCTTGCAAGGCATCGACCCGCAGACGGTCAGCTTTCCTCTGGAAAAGTACGGCCTGCGCCTCATGTCGATGGGCTTCATCGTCAAGCAGGAGCAGGCGGTGATCTGGCGCGGACCGATGGTCCACCGGGCCATCACGCAGTTCCTGACCGACCTCGACTGGGGGCAGCTCGACTATCTCGTTATCGACCTGCCACCCGGCACTGGCGACGCGCAACTGACGCTGACGCAGACCGCCCCCCTGACCGGCGCGGTGATCGTGACCACGCCGCAGGATGTCAGCCTGATCGATGCCCGCAAGGGGCTGGAGATGTTCCGCCAAGTACGTGTGCCGGTGCTCGGCATTGTTGAGAACATGAGTTACTTTATCGGCGAAGACCGCAAGCGCTACGAGATCTTCCGTCACGGCGGCGGCCAGAAACTGGCGGCCGAGGCCAACGTGCCCTTCCTGGGCGAACTCCCCATCGACCCGCGCGTGGCCGAATGCGGCGACCAGGGCGAGCCGATCGTCCAAAGGTATCCGGATTCGGCGGTGGCGAAGGCCTACGTGGCCCTGGCGGCAACTGTCGTCGATGGGTTGGCCAGAGTGGGACAAGGGCCGGAGCTGCCGACTTTGCAGCTATGATTAGAACCACAAAGGACACAAAGAACACAAAGAAAAGGCAGAATGAAGGTTGTCTTTCTGCCTTTTCTTTGTGGTCTTTGTGTCCTTTGTGGTTTATTTTTTGCCGACGAGGGCCTGCGCTTCGCGGACGATGTCCGCCGCGGTCAGGCCGTACTTGGCAAGCAGCGCCTCCGGTGGGCCGGACTCCGCGAAGGTGTCCTTGATCCCCACGAAGCGCATCGGCACCGGCTGCTGCGCGCCGACCGACATCGCCACCGCGCTGCCGAGTCCGCCGTGCAGCAGGTGTTCCTCGGCCACCACGATGCGGCCCGTCTCGCGAGCCGCCTTCAGCACGGCCTCGTCGTCGAGCGGCTTCACGGTGTGCATGTCCAGTACGCGGGCCTGAATCTTCTGCCCCGCCAGCGTGTCGGCCGCCTTCAGCGCCTCGGCCACCATCAGGCCGTTGGCGATCAGCGTCACGTCCTTGCCGTCGCGCAGCTGGTTCGCTTTGCCGAGGGTGAACGGGACCGCGTTCTCGTAGACGATGGGAACGTTCGGCCGGCCCGCACGCAGGTAGGCGGGTGTCTTGATCCGCGCCAACGCCGGCACCGCGGCCATCATCGACGGCTCGTCGGCCGGCACCACGACGGTGAAGTTCGGCAGCGAACAGGTGAGGCTGATATCCTCGATCCCCATCTGCGACGGCCCGTCCTCGCCGATGCTGATGCCGACATGCGTGCCGACGATCTTCACGTCGAGGTGCGGAAACGCCACCGACATGCGCAGTTGATCGTAGGCATTGCAGACGATGAAGGCCGCGAAACTGGCCGCCCAGGCCCGCTTGCCGGCCGACGCCAGCCCGCCAGCCACGCCGACCAGGTTTGACTCGGCAATGCCAACGTTGAAAAACCGCTCGGGGAACTTCTTGGCGAAGAAGTCGGTGCGCGTCGAATTGTGGACATCGCCATCCACGACGACTACATCGGAGTATTCCTCACCCAGCTTGGCGAGAGCCAGGCCGAAGGCCTCGCGGGTGCTTTTCCCCATTTTCATAGCGCAGATCTCCCCGTTTGGCCGCGAGCTTCTGCGAGCGCCTTGGAAGGCGCTCGCAGAAGCTCGCGGCTAAACGATACGGTCACGCTCCAATAAACTCAATCGCCTTCTTCGCTTCCTCTTCCGTGAGCGGCTTGCCGTGGTGGTTGGGGTCCTTGGTCAGGAGTCCCTGGATCGGCCAGCCTTTCACGGTCTTCGAGAATGATGACGCTGGGCTGGCCCTTGGCCTGTTTCGTCTTTTCCAGGGCGCCCAGGGCTTCCTTCATGTCGTTGCCGTTGATCTCCTGCACGCTCCAGCCGAAGGAGGCCCATTTCGGGCCGAGCGGTTTCATGTCCATGACCTCGGCCGTCGTCCCGGTCTGCTGATAGCCGTTCTGATCGACAACGGCCACCAGGTGGTCGAGCTGGAACTTGTGGGCCGCCATCACCGCTTCCCAGACCTGCCCCTCCTCGATCTCGCCGTCGCCCAGCATGACATAGACCCGCGAATCGTAGCCGTCGAGGCGCGTGGCCAGGCAGTGGCCGATGCCCAGCGACAGGCCCTGGCCCAACGAGCCGGTGGACGCCTCCACCCCCGGCAGGCGGCGCATGTTCGGGTGCCCTTCGAGCGGGCTGCCGAGCTTGCGCAGAGTCGGCAGCAGGTCGCGCGGGAAATAGCCGGCCTCGGCCAGCACGGCATAGAGGAGCGGGGCGGCGTGCCCCTTGCTCAGGATGAAGCGATCACGCTGCGGCCAGGTCGGATTCTTGGGCTCGTAGCGGAGAATGCCGCCAAAGTAGAGGGCGACGGCGATCTCAACGCCAGACAGCGACGAGGTCGGATGCCCCGAGCCGGCGGTGGTGGTGCTGGTGATGATTTCCTTGCGGACGACCTTGGCGCGGGCTTGCAGATCGGCGAGGTTGGCTGGCACAGTCGGCCCTCCGAGTCCATCGGTTCCCGAGGACGCCAGGCCGCGCGGGCCCAGCGCCGGCGCTGTTGATGCTATCGCGCGCCTCGGGGAAGGACAGGGGAGCTACCCCTTTTGCGGCAGGAAAGCCTTCTAGCGGCGGCCGGACCAGCGCGGCACCGGACGGTGCCTGGGATCGGATGCTGGGACTCGGCGGCCTGAAGCCGGCAGCGGATACGATGGGGCGAAGATCGGGCCCGACAGTATCGTCCAGATCGCAATGGCGGCGATCCAGCGGAAGTGCATGGCAGCCCCGCAGTGGTCGAGGAAACGAGGGATCGGTGCACCGTCTTGACAAGGCAAAGCCAGTGCCACGCGAGGTGGGATCGAACGGGTCGAATTGTAACTGTCAGTGTGATAATGACTTGTGAGTTTCGTCGGCTGACGCGGTTGGCAGCGATAGCGCCCGCGAGCGTTAAGGTCGCTTTACTGCCTTCCGTCAGCTCTGTTGCTGGAGCGAAGCAAGCTGGGCAACGCCGGGCAATGGAAAAACCCGCGCCGGGGGAGCGGCGCGGGTTTCTGGGAGGGGGGCAGAATTCCAGCACAGCGGTCGATTGGGTCGTTCCTGTGCCGCTAGCCGAGCCCTGCGGGTCAGTTCGATAGGGGGTGTTGCCCGGATCCGGTCGGCGAAGATCTCGCGGCCCGGACCCGAGCAGCCACCCGCTTCGCCCAGGCGTTCCGGCGCCCGGGCCACCTCTTCTGTTCCAGCCCCAGTCGTGTTCCCAGGTGATCATCGGTGTTGCTGGGCAGAGCATAAGCAAGAAGCGCGCCAATCAGCCGCGGGGAATCCGCGTTTCGCTCACAAGCCATGACATGCATTCAAGTTAGCGGCGAAACGTGACCCGAAGATTGAACGGCGGACCGCCGCAACCCGACTGCAAGACTTACAACCGGCCGGCGAACTTTGCAGTTCCCTCCCATTTCCCTGGCGTGGAGCTTGTTAGCCCGACGCGCCAGCGAGGATTTCGTTCATCCCTCGCTGGCGCGTCGGGCTAACAAACCGGCGCGGCGCAGGAGGACCACGCGCACGTCCATGACATTGGTGCCGGTCAGGCCGCTCTTGAACAGGTCTCCCGTCGCGGCGAAGAAGTGATAGGCATCGTGGTTGGCGAGGAAGGCTGCGGCATCGAGCCCAAGGCGGCGGGCGTTTCGAAGCGTTTCGGCATCCGCGATCGCGCCGGCGGCGTCGGTCGGCCCATCTTCCCCATCCGTCCCGCCGCTCAGGATGGCCGCGTCGCGGGCCCCAGCCTCCCCCAGTTTCAGAAGAGCGGCCAGGACGAACTCCTGATTCCGCCCCCCGAGGCCGTGGCCGTTGGCGAGTGTCACAGTTGTCTCGCCCCCGGAGAGAAGGCACAGAGGCGGGGTCAGGGGGACGCCATCAGCCCGGATGCTGCGCACCACGCCGGCCAGCACGGTGGCGACCTCGCGCGTTTCCCCTTCGATGAACGAACCAAGGTTGAGGACGCGATACCCGAGTCGTCCGGCCTCAGCGGCGGCAGCGGCCAGCGCCCGGGCATTGTTGCCCAGCACGATGTTGTGGACAGTGGCCGGCAGCGACTTGAGGGTCTCGGGGATTCGGCCCGCGGTCCCCTCGGCCAGGTGGTCCAGCACCGCCGGCGGGATCTGCGCTGCCAGGTCGTATTTATCCAGGATCGCACGCGCGTCGGCGAAGGTGGTGGGGTCGGCGGCCGTTGGGCCCGAGGCGATCACATCGACCGGGTCGCCGATCACATCGGAGATAATGAGGCTGACCAGGGCCTTGCCGCGGAAGGCCTGGGCCAGCCGGCCGCCCTTGACGGCACTCAGGTGTTTGCGGATACAGTTCATCTCATTGATGGTGGCCCCGCAGGCATGGAGGAGGCGCGTTACCTGCTGCTTGTCCTCCAGCGAAATCCCCTGAACGGGCGCCGGCAACAAGGCCGAACCGCCCCCGGAGAGGAGGCAGATCGCCACGTCGTTCGGGCCGGCCTGCTCCAGCAGCTCGACCATCTGCCGGGCGCCACGGATGCCTGCCTCCGTGGGGAAGTTGATCCCCGCCGGCCTGGCCGCATGCAGGTGGATAGCCCGCAGCGAACGGACCTGCTCGGCGGGTACATTGACCACGCCGGTAACGCGATCGAGGACTCCGGCCAGGGCCTCTTCAATCCCGGCGGCCATCTCGGCACCCGCCTTGCCGGCACCCACCACCAGGATGCGTGCGGCGGAGGCAAGGGCATCGCGCAGCGGCGGCACCGGATTGGCCAGCGCCTCACGAACCAGCGCCTCGGCATCGACGGCGGCAACAGCCCGCTGCCAGATCAGGCAGGCAGCATCGCGCAGAGAAGGGGATGGGGCCGACAATCCGGTCTCTCCTGGAACTAGAAGGGGACGCAGCTAATGCGTCCCCTCTCCAAGGCACCTCTTTCAACTCAGCGCCCGCCGCAGGTCTTCTTGCAAATCGTCCCCATCCTCGATGCCGACGCTCAGCCGCACCAGTCCATCGTCCACGCCGCGGGCCTCGCGGACTTCCTTCGGGATGCTGGCGTGGGTCATCGTCGCCGGATAGCACACCAGCGATTCCACGCCGCCCAGGCTCTCGGCCAGGCTGAACAGTTTGGTGCGCGTCATGAAGCGCAGGGCCGCCTCTTTGCCGCCCTTGAGCCGGACCGAGATCATGCCGCCGAAATCGCGCATCTGCCGCTTCGCCAGCTCATGGCCGGGGTGCGAGGGGAGGCCGGGGTAATAGACGCGCTCGATCCGCGGTTGGACCGCCAGCCATTCGGCCAGGCGGCGGGCGTTCTCGCAATGTTGCCGCATGCGCACCGCCAGCGTCTTGATGCCGCGCAGGGTCAGGAAGGAATCGAAGGGTCCCGGGACACCGCCGGCGGCGTTCTGATAGAAGGCGATGGGGCCGAGCAGGTCGCGCCGGCCGACCACGGCACCACCGATCACGTCCGAATGACCGCCCAGGTACTTCGTGGTGCTGTGAACAACCACGTCGGCCCCGAGGCGCAACGGCTGCTGGAGATAAGGGGAGGCGAAGGTGTTATCGACGGCCAGCGGGGCCTTGACCTGGTGCGCCAGCTCCGCGATGGCGGCGATATCGAGGATTTGCAGGAGCGGGTTGGTCGGCGTTTCGATCCACACCAGGCGCGTGGCGGGTGTGATGATCTTGCGGAAGCCGGCGGGGCTGGCGTCGTCGGTGTAGCGGGCAACGAGGCCCCAGGGCTTGAAGACGCGCTCCAGGAGGCGGAAGGTGCCGCCGTAGAGGTCGGCGGCGGCGGCCACTTCGTCGCCGGGCTTCAACGTCGAGAGCACGGCCGAGGTGGCCGCCAGGCCGGAGGCGAAGGCCAGCCCGCGCTCGCCGCCTTCCAGGGCCGCCAGGCACGTTTCCAGGGCGGCGCGTGTCGGGTTGCCGCTGCGCGAGTATTCGTAGCCCTTGTGCTGGCCGGGAGCGTCCTGGTGGTAGGTCGAGGTGGCGTAGATCGGGGTGATGACGGCGCCGGTGGCTGGGTCGGGATCCTGGCCGGCGTGGATGGCGAGGGTGGCGAAGGCGAGATGATTCGGTTCGGGGGGGCGCATGGGATGGTTCCTCCATCGATGGGGGCGGGACTTCGTGAATGTAGCAGATGTGGTCAGGTACGGTCAGGTCGGCGTACAACCAGTGACAGTGGTTGCGGCACCCAATCGCTTCGGGGTATGATTGCAACCAAGGGGTCGTCCCCGGAGTTCGAGTAGTCCTTGTGCGATTATGAGCGGATCGCCCGTCCCCCAACTGATGCCGGGATCAGCTCGCCAGATGCTGGGCGAGGCCATCCGCTATCTGAAATCGTTATCGCGCGATCCGATTCAGCGGGCCGATGCCTTCGAGGCGATGGCCAAGCAGATCGAGAGTCATTCGGGCGGCGCACTGGAGGGCTGCGCGTGGCACAGCGATCGACGGCTCAGTCATTTTTCTCGGAAGGCAAGGTGAGGGCCTGGTCGTAGCACCGGATGGACGAATCTTTCGAGGCGCTTTGGGCCGAGGTATCGACATCACCAGAAACGGACTTCAGCCCAATCCGAGTTCACTGATACCGCTCGATTGATCGGGAGGATTTGCGGGATGGCCGGCACACTCATCAACTGCAACGAGGCGATGCGGTTCATAGACCGCATTCAGAACCGAGTCACGAAGAACCTCGTGAACATGGCGTTCGTGGACCTGGTGAAGCGGGTTCATGTGGAGCATCGTGACTCACCTGAGGCGGATCTAGACATGCTCTTCCTGGTGACCGCTTTGGAACGGTTCTTCGCCCAGCATGATGTCCTGGCACGAACGCTGGAGGGCGAGAAGGTAGGGGCATGGTTTGACGAGGGCACGTGACGCCAAAGCCAGTCCTCGACCACCTTCCCGTGCCCTTCACCCGCCTCATCCCTTCCGCATCTCGTTCCAGTAATGAATCAGATCAATCCTCGTGATAATGTCCGCCACCTTCCCATCATCCGCCGCCAGCACCCCCGTATTCCCCGCCATCAGCAGGCGATAGGCCTCGTCCAGGTGCGTTCGCAGTTCCAGTTGCGGTAGCGGCTTGGCCATGATCTCGCCGACTTTCACCTGCTTGGGATCGCTATTGTCGTGCAGCACCCGCGCGAGTGTGATTTCCTGCACGCTGCCGACGGGCCGGCCGTGGTGTACCACGGGGAGCTGCGAGATGCCGGCCGACTGCATCAGCTCGATGGCGTCCTCGGCCGTCGCCTCCGGGGTGATCGTCACCAGCTTGCGTGGGCCGCGCGTGCGGATCAGGTCGCCCAGGGAGTGCGGCACCTGCTCGTCCCAGGCCAGCTTGTTCTCCGTCAGCCAGCGGTCGTCGAAGCACTTGCTCAGGTAATTGCGGCCTGTGTCGGCAGCCAAGGCCACGACCAGGTGATCGCCGCCGGTCAGGCGGCGGGCGTAGCGCAGGGCGGCCGCCACGGCGGTGCCGGTCGAGCCGCCCAGCAGCATCCCCTCGCGCCGGGCCAGTTCCCGCGCGGTGTGGAACGACTCGGCATCGCTGACGCGGACCCAGTCGTCCACCAGCTGCCCGTTGAAGGTCTTGGGCACGAAATCCTCGCCGATCCCCTCTACCTTCCACGGCCGCGGACTGCCCCCGGACAGCACCGACCCCTCGGGATCGGCCCCGACAATCTTGATGTCCGGGTTGCGTTCCTTGAGGTAGCGGGCCACCCCGGAGATGGTGCCGCCCGTGCCGACGCCGGCCACGAAGACGGTGATGCGACCCTCCGTCTGTTCCCAGATTTCCGGGCCGGTAGTGCGATAGTGGATTTCCGGATTGGCCATGTTGCTGAACTGGTTGGGCCGCCAGGCCCCGGGAATCTCCTGGGCCAGCCGGTCGGCGACGCCGTTGTAGCTGTCGGGCGAGTCGGGGGCGACGGCGGTCGGCGTGATGACGACCTCGGCACCGTAGGCCTTCAACAGCGCGATCTTCTCGCTGCTCATCTTGTCGGGCAGGACGAAGATGCAGCGGTAGCCCTTGACGGCGGCCACCATCGCCAGGCCGACGCCGGTGTTGCCCGCGGTGGCCTCGATGATGGTCCCGCCGGGGCGAAGCAGCCCGCGGCGCTCGGCCTCGGCAATCATGGCGACGGCCACGCGATCCTTGACGCTGCCGCCGGGGTTGAGCGCGTCCACCTTGACGTAGACGGCGGCCGACAACCCCACGGTTAGGCGGCGGATGCGAACCAGCGGCGTGTGACCCACGGAGGGCAGAATGGTTTCGTCCATGATCGAGTTTACTCCACGGGCGGGCGGAGAGGGGCGACCCTGGTATTGTCCCCCGCGAACGGGCGGGTGCACAAGGCCGCCTTCATTCCACCCGGCAAAACACCGCCTTCAGATCGCGCCCTTCCGGGGCCGAGAGCTGGAACGGATGATCCTCCCCGGCTCCGTCGATATGGAGGATCTGAAGCGCTCGCCCCGCCTGCCAGGCGGCCCGGCGCAGCGATTCCAGGAAGTCCGCTTCGCTCACCAGGCCGGTACACGAACAGGTCAGAAAGATGCCGCCCGGGGCGACCGCTCCCAGGGCCAGCCGGTTCATGTCGAAATAGCGCTTCAGGGCAAAGCCGATCTCCTCGCGATCCCGCGTCTGCTTGGCCGGATCGAGAACGACCACGTCGAACTGCTGGCCGCTTGGCCGGATGTCGCGCAGCCAGGCAAACAGGTCGGCCTGAAGGAAGCGGACACGGGCCTGGTTGAGGTTGGCGTTCTGCTTCGCCAGGGCGATCACTTCCTCGTCGATGTCCACGCCGACCACGTCCTCGGCGCCGCCCAGAGCCTTGGCATAAACGGCGAAACCGCCGGTGTTGCAGCAGAGGTCGAGAACGCGCTTCCCCGAGCAGAATGCGGCCAGCCGCCGGCGGTTGTCGCGCTGGTCGAGGAAGAAGCCGGTCTTGTGCTTGCTCCCCGGTGCCACCCGGAAGCGGACCCCGTGCTCGGTGATGACCCCAGGCGGCGGCGGTTCCGGGGGACGGCAATCGAACGATTCTTGCTTCTGGACATGCTCTTCGGCGAACCAGTAGAATCGAGCGTCCGGGTAATGGCCGGCCAGGATCGTTTGGATCGCACCACAAAAGCGGTACATGCCGGCGGCAAAGAACTCCAGGACGATGGTCGAGCCGAAGCGATCGACCACCAGGCCGCTCAGCGCGTCGCCTTCGGAATGGACCAGGCGGTAGGCATCGGTGACGGCGTCGAGGCGAAGCCAGTCGCGCCGCAATCCGATGGCTCGGGTCAGCCGGCGCTGGAAGAAGGCCTCGTCGATTGCCTCGGCCGGATCGGCGGTGAGGATGCGGAGGGCGATGCGGGAGTGGCCGTTGTAAAGGCCGCGCCCAGCCCACTGGCCGTCGCGGTCGATCACGTCCACCACGCTGCCGGCAGGCAAGCGCGTGGCCGGCCGCTCCACCATCTTCTGAAAGACCCACGGGTGCGAGGAACGGCGGACGATTTTCAACCGCACTTGCGGAAGGGCGGCGACGGGCGCGTCGGGCAGAGAAGACATGGGATTTTCGATTTGGCTCACCGGGTCGGGCGGGGTGTATCTACCGGGCCCGCTGGGGCGAACCGGCTGCGTACTGGGCCCGCTGGGGCGAACCGGCTGCGTAAGCTGCCGGGTGGCGGCCCAAACCCGGCAGCTTACGCAGCCGGTTCGCCGGGACTCCGCGCTGGGCGGTCCGGCCACCCCATTATATACGGTAGCCCGCCCCATCCGCGGGACAGGCTGGCTCGTCTTTAATAGGTAATCTGCATCGCCATTTTCGAGGGCAAACTATCATGACACGCACTCTCCTGGCCGGGCTGGTCGCTTCGGCTCTGCTGGCCGTGCTGGCGGGTTCATCGGCCGCCCAGGCCCGCGCCCTGGCCATTCGGCTGTCGCCGATCCCCGAACGGGTGGCCACAGCCGCCGCCGTCGTCGTCGGCAAGGTCACTGGCATCGAAGACAAGCCTGTGAGTGCCGAGGCCTTCCCCGGCGCCAAGGAAAAGTCCGAATTCAACGTGGCCATCGTCAAGGTCCAGGATGATCTGCTGGGGGCCAAGGGGCTGACGCACATCAAGATCGGCTTCATCAAGCCGCCTGAGGGCAAGCCAATCATCCGGCCCGGCGGCTACCGTCCGCCGCAGCCCCAGGTCGATCAGGAAGGCTGCTTCTTCCTGACCAAGCACCCGACCGAGTCGTTTTACCTGCTCCAAGGCTTCAACAGCGTCATTAACAAGACCGGCAACGGCAATTTCGCCAAGGAGATGGAGCGGGTGAAGGAATGCGCCAAGCTGATGGCCGACCCGAAGGCCGGCCTCAAGGCGAAGGATGCCGACGCGCGGGCGCTGACGGCCGCCATGCTCGTGGTCCGCTACAGTACGCCTCAACCCGGCCAGACCAAGCGCGAAGCTATCGGTGCCGAGGAGAGCAAGCAAATCCTGATGGCCCTGGCCGACGGCGACTGGACCAAGAAATTCTCGCTGGCCGATCTGCCCCCGTCGGCTGCCTTCGGCCGGCTCGCCCTGACCGAGAAGGACGGCTGGACCTGGAAGCCGGCCCCCGGCGCCCCGCGACCGCCTATGACGATGCGGCCAGGGCGTGGCTGAAAGAACACGCCGAAAACTACCGCATCCAGCGCTTCGTCAGCGACAGGGACGAGAAAAAGGACAAGTAGACATCCCGTTTAGCCGCCGCCCAGCGGGCGGCGGCTAAACCTGTTCATGAGGGGTAATTCGTATGTCCCGTTTGTTATCGCGCCGCCTGCCCTGGGTGGTCGGGTTGGCCCTGCTCCTGGTCGGCCTGCCGGCCTCGGCGATGATGATCGCCCCGGCGCCCGTTCCCCAGCGTGTGGCCCAGGCCGATGTTGTCGTCATCGGCAAGGTCACGGCCATCGAGGAGAAGCCTGTCCTGGCGACTGCGGCGCCGGGCGTCAAGGAAAAGACGGAGTACCACGTCGCCATCATCAAGGTCCAGGACGCGCTGCTGGGCGCCAAGGGGCTGACGCACATCAAGGTCGGATTCATCATCCCTCCGCCGGCTCCGCCGGTGAAGCCGGGCGGCCCCGTCCTCCTGATCAAGCGCCGTCCCACCGTGAAATTCAACGTCGATCAGGAGGTCTGCGTCTTCCTGAAGCGGCACCATGACGGCGATTTCTACGTGGCGGCGGCTTACTTCGATGTCATCGACAAGAAGAACGCCAACTTCGAGAAGGACGTGGAGCAGGCGAAGAAAGCGGCCAAGGTGCTGGCCGATCCGATGGCCAGCCTGAAATCCAAAAGCGCCGACGAGCGCACTTTTACCGCCTGCCTGCTCGTCAGTCGTTACCGCGCCTGGCGCAGGCCGAACGCCAAGACCGAGTCGATCGAGGCCGACGAGAGCAAACTGATCCTGACGGCACTGGCTGACGCCGACTTCGCCAAGCCGATCGCGCCGAACACCGTGATGCCGCGGACGGCGTTTGCCCAGCTCAACCTGACGGACAAGGACGGCTGGGTCTGGAAGCCGGCCCCAAATACGCCGGCCACGGCCTACGGCGAGGCCGCCAAGCGCTGGCTCAAGGAGCATGCGGACACCTACCGCATTCAGCGCTTTGTGGATGCGAAGAAGGATGACACGAAGGAGAAGTAAGACTTCCGGCGGGCCTGGTCGGCTAGCCAAGTTCTGTGCCAAGCGGTGGGGTTCTGTGCCACCCTTGGCACAGAACTTTTTTGGGCCATCCGGGGATCGCGTGCAGCAGTCCTTGAGAATGTCGACATTGCGGGACCGTCTCAGACCCGGATAACTCGCGCGGACAGTTTCCCAGGCCCCGGCGTGAAGGCTCCAAATCGCGGGTCGCTCCGCGAACCTGGTCGAGGAGACCAAGGGCGCAGCGGGTTTCCCCGCCAACCATTTGGACCTAAACTCGCCGGGAATTATGTTCAACCTGGCGCCCGCGCCGCAATCCCTTGGCAAATAACGACATGGGCCTTCACATTTCAGCGCCAGGCGCCAGGTTGAACATAATTCCGATGTGTGCAGACACAGGGCAGGCAGCTTTGCGGTGCCGCTACCGGGCCAACCGGCGCAAACCGCCGGCCGGTCCGCGCTATAATAGGGAAGAGACCTGATAAGCACCCCTCGACCCCGGGCGAAGCGGTCCGGAGGAGCCGATCATGTTTTTCGACCCGCTGTACCTGCTGTTCGCCCTTCCCGCGATGCTGCTGGCCCTGTGGGCCCAGTACCGCGTCCGCAGTGCCTACGCCGAGGCCAGCCGGCTGCGTCCCGCCAGCGGGCTGAGCGGCTCCGAGGCGGCCGAGGCCGTCCTGCGCCACGGCCACGTCCCCGATACCGTGCAAATCGAACAGGTGCAGGGGACCATGACCGATCACTACGATCCGCGGGCCAAGGTGCTGCGGCTGAGCCCGGAGGTTTACGCCGGCCGTTCGCTTGCTGCCCTTGGGATCGCGGCCCACGAGTCGGGGCATGCCATGCAAGATGCCCAGCACTATCCGCTCTTGGCGCTCCGCAACGGACTGGTGCCGCTGGCCTCGTTTGGCGGCGGACTGGCCTGGATCATCATCATCGCCGGCTTCCTGCTGTCGAGCCTCAACCAGGCGCTCGGCGGATCGCTGGTGCTGGTGGGCATCGGGGCCTTTTCGCTGGTGGTGATCTTCCAGCTCGTCAATCTGCCCGTGGAGTTCGACGCCAGCCGCCGCGCGCGGATCGCCCTGATCGACGGCGGGCTCATCACGCAGGATGAGGACGCGTACGTCAAGAAGGTGCTGGACGCGGCGGCGCTGACGTACGTGGCGGCCACGCTGTCCAGCGTGATGACGCTGCTGTACTTCCTGGTGCGAAGTGGCTTGCTGGGGGGACGGCGGTAACTTAGCCGCTTGCGGCTTCGCAAGCCCTGCGAAACCGCAAGCGGCCCCTACTCGATGCAATACAGGTACTTCTCCCCTCGCAAGAATAGCTGTTTCCCCACCACCACGGGCGACGCATCCACCGGGTCGTTGAGGCGGTTCGTCGCCAGCACCTCCAGCTTGTCTCCCTGCTTGAGCACCAGGGTCGTCCCTTCGCGATCGACGATGGTGACGCGCCCGGCCGCCGCCACCGGCGAGGCGTAGAGCGTTTTCAGCCCCGGCAGCGGTTCGCGGTCGAGGATCGCCTTGCCCGTCCTGGCATCGAGGATGGTTAACAGGTTGCTGTTCGTCTCGGTGAACCAGAGGCGGTCGCCGACCAGGAGCGGGCTGGGAACGTAAGGTGTCCCCTTGTCGTAGCGCCACAGAACCTTGCCGGTGTCGGTGATATCGCCGCTGCCGTCGAGGGCCAGGGCGGCGGCGGCCGAGCCCCGGTAGCCGCTCATCACGTACACCACGTCCCGCCCGGCCACCAGCGAAGGGATGGCGTTGACCGTCATCCCCCGAAAGCGCCATAGCTCCTTGCCCGTTTCCAGATCGTAGCTGCGTACCCGGTCCGCGGCGTCGGGGAGGTTGGTGCCGGCGTTGACAATGACCTGCCACTTGCCGGCGTGCTCGACCACCAGCGGCGTGTTCCACAACGTCTTCTCGGCCCGCTCCGCCTGCCACTTCGTCTTGCCGGTTTTCTTATCGAGGCAGATGAGGGCGGAGTCGGCCTCCTGGTCCCAGTTGAGGAGCAGCGAATCGCCGTGGAGGACGGGCGTGACGGCCTCGCCCCAGCCGAGGCGGGTGTTCAGCCGGCCCAGGTCGCGCTGCCATTGCAGCTTGCCGGCCAGGTCGTAGCAGTAGATGCCGAACGAGCCGAAGGAGACGTAGAGGAACCGGCCGTCGGTGGTGGGCGAGCCGGCGGCGTAGGAATGCGTCGGATGGTGCCCTTCGTGCGGAACCTTCTCGGCCGCCGTCTGCTTCCAGCGCAGCTTGCCGGTGGCACGGTCGAAGCTGAGGACAACGAACTGGTAGTAGTTCGGCGGGGCGTCGGTCTTCTTCTCGAATTTCGGATCGCTTTTCGGCAGATCGGCCGCGGTCACCGCACGCTCGGTCTTGAGCGCCGTCACCACGAACACCTGGTCCCCCCAGACGATGGGCGTGGCGCTGCCTCGACCGGGCAGCTCCGCCTTCCAGCGGACGTGCGTCTGTGCGTCCCAGGAGATCGGCGGATCGCCGTGCGGGGCCGTCCCATTGGCCAACGGGCCGCGCCAGGCGGGCCAGTTGTCCAGGGCCGACGGTTCCCCAGCCGAAGCGGGTGGCCTGGCCAGGCAGGCGACAAGGGCGATCGCTGATAACCATTTCCTGGTCATAAGATGAGTCCCGTGTCCCCTACTGATAGCTGCGCCGAGAGGTCTCCCCTCGTTATGGCACGGTCTCCTGACCGTGCCACCCGGTCTGACCGGAGGTCTCCACGCATCCATCGCGGATTCCGGAGACCTTCGGTCAGGCCGGGCGGCACGGTCAGGAGGCCGTGCCACAACGGCGCGGGGTGGAACCGGCGTCCCGCCGGTCCCACCGGAGTCATTCCTGGACGAGTCCTAACAACCTCCGCTCACTCCAGAATCCCATACGCCGCGATGATGCCGCCATAGCTGGGATTGTTGACGGTAAACGTCGGCTGGGGGCCGGGGTTGCCGGGGATGGTGAGCGGTGAATTGTTGTTGTGCAGTTTCTGGAACGTGGCCGTGATCCAGAAGATCGTCTGACCTTGGTTGTTGGGCGGCAGGTTGGGAACGGCTGTCGGCGCCGACACCAGCACCGTTTCTTCGTTCGGCGTGCCGTTGTCGATCACCACTGTCGTCGGCGGACCGTTGACGATTGACGGCTGCACGCCCGAGACGGTCGGCGGCTGCATGATCCCCGGCATTTGCCACGGCATGTTGTAACGCCCCACCGTGCCGTTCAGCGCACCACCCAGATGGTGATCGGCTGATTGACGATCGAGACGTTATTGACGGTCGTCGTCACCTGCGGGGCAATCACCAGCCGCGACCGGTCGATGACGGTGAAGAAGCGCTGGCGGATGTTGGTGTTGGTGCTGGCCCCCAGCTCGGCCCCCAATTTCACCGGCCGCACCGTGTCGTCCACCACTTGGAAGTAGCCCACGGTACACCAGACGGCGAAGACGTTGCTGCGCGTGGTGATGTGGCCGTAGATCTTGCGCATCAACTCGGTCTGCTGGGGCGTCGGCGGGACCGTGGTGCCGCCGGTCGGGTCGAACAGCCGCTGCCCGTTGGCGCCGGTCCCACTCAGCGAGCGCAGGATCGTGTCCTCGATGCCGCGCGTCGCGGGCGGATTCGTGCCATCCTCGTACACCGACTGGGGATCGGCGTTGTTCCCGGTGCCGGGCGTGTTGCCGATGCCCATGCTCTGGAACGGCCGGTCGTGGCCGCTGATCTGCGGCGGCAGCCCTGCGGGTGGATTCGAATACCACGGGCTCCGCAGGTTGAGGAGGCTCTGATAGATGGCATCCACTTGCTGATTCGGATTTCCATTGACGTAAAATGTGTTCGCCTGCTGGGCATCGCACAGGGCGCGCAGAACCTCCTTGTCCCAGATGCCGTTGATGTTCATCATCCCCGGAATGCGGCCGCCGTTGGAGACGCCGGTCGTGCGGTCCTTGGTCGTGAGGAATTCGAGGGCGCGATACAGGCGGTTGGTCTCGTCGAACCAGTTCACCTGGTGGTTGTAGGCGATGGTTAGCCCGTTGGCGCCCGGCTGCGTCACCACGAAGGAGTGAGTGAGGTCCCACACCTGCCGGCCGGACACGTGCAACAAGTCGAGAGGGCTCACCAGTTGGCGGTCCAGGTGCATCAGCCAGTTGTACGACTGGTTTGGCGTATTCGCTACCAGCCCGTTATCGAAGCCGAAGGTGTCGCTGGTGGCCGGCGTCATCGGGGCGACGGCGGTGACGGTCTCGCTCTGCACCTGGGTCGGATGGGCGGCATAAGGCTGGTATTTCGCCTGCGATTTGTAGGAATTGGCGGTGCTCTGCGGCACCACGCCCTTCGGGTTCGCCTGCAGCGCGCCCTGCTGCGGCAGCACGCCCCCGCCGATGTAATCGACCGTGATGTACGGGTTGGCAACGGGATCGTTCGGAATGTGCGGGTTCATCAGGCGGCGCAGCAGCACGTTGACGCCGTTGGTCGCATCGTTGGGGCTCCAGTTGCCCTTGGCGTCGAAGTTGACCGTGTACGACATGTTCCCGGTCGTCAGCATGGGCGTGCCGGCGGGGACCACGGCGGTGCCGCCGTTGGCCTTCGGCGCAATGGTGCCGTGCGCGTCGGGGCCCGGGCCGACCAGGAAGTACGCCGGGTTGGACACCTGGGCGGTCGCCGGCCCCCCGATCACCGCGGGCACGTTCTTTTGCGGGTTCGCATCGATGGTGGCGATGCTCCCCGCGCCGGGGCTGAAATCGGTCTGTGTCCGCACGTTGTTGGGCGTGCCCAGGATGGCGTCGTTGTTGAACGGCGTCCCGGTCGGCGTGACGGCCAGGCCGGTGGCGTTGGGCACGTTGGGCAGCGGATTGATGTTGTTATCGGAAACCACCACGATGTACGGGGCAAACGGGTTGCCGGTGTTGTTGGCCGGCGTCGGCGTGTAGAGCGGCACCGCCGCGCTGTCCTGCCCCTGCGTCCCCGCGTTGGCCGCCGGGGTCGGAATCAGATTGACCAACTCGACGAAAATGTTGACCGTGGCCTTGCCGGGGTTCATCGGCGGCGGCTTGTACTCGGCCAACACCTCGTTGAGCAGCACCTTGGGCAGTTCGGTGCCGAAGACCCAGTAGGTCAGGTTCCCTTCCGCCGGCGTGCCGATGCTGTTGGCGTTGTTGACGTTGGCTGGCAGCAGCCCGTCGCCGGTGGTGTAGAAATTGAAGGGCGTGCTGATTTCGTCCTCGTCGATGTAATCGACGATGTTGACGGCCAGCTGGGCCAGCCAGCGACGCGAGGCCAGTTCCTGGGGCGTCGGCGTCTGCGGAGTCAGCACCGCCGGCACACCGGTCACCAGCAGCAAGCGGCGATAAATGTCGTTGGCCAGCTTCTGGCGATCGGCCTGCGCCTGCTGGGCCTGGGCCAGGATGTTGGGACTGTTCGGCCAGCCGTCGAAGCGGTCGTAGGGCTGCAAGAGCTGGTTGGGGTTGTTCTGCGGATCCACCTGCATGGGGTTGGAATTGTAGGTGACCAGCGAGGTGCCGCTCCCCTGGTGTGGGTAGGGCGACAGGAAGCGGTTCAGGTTCACCTTGGTCAGCGACAGGTCCACCGCCCGCCGCCAGTCGATGGTGGTGTTGATGGTGCCGGGCGGATTGGGCGGCAGGAGGTACTGGGCCCCGTTCACGCTGAAATCGCTGTTGTTCGGCACTCCGGTGACCGGGGGATTCGCGGCCGGATTCGTAACGCGATTTGTCAGCGGCGGAAACGCCACGGCCGATCCAATCGGCGGCTTGCCAATGGAGGTCTGGCCCTGGCCGGCATTCGCGCCGACGCCCGTGCCGTAGCCGTAGAAGCCGCTGTAACTGACCGCGGTGGTGTCCCACAGCCACGGCGTCAGCGCCGGGCGGTTCAGGTGGTAGCTGTCGGTGGTGATCATCCACGGAATGCGGGCGCTGCTCATGTTATTCGGGAGCAGCCGGCCCAGCGGGCAATTGAGGTTGATGCTGCCCAGGACGCTCTTGTTGTAAAGGCTGGCGAGGTTGCTGGCCGGGAAGCGGGTATTGGTGCTGTTCGGATAAAGCGGCAGGCCGGGCCAGACCGGATCGTAGAGCAGCGGGTGGTTGGTGCGTTCCACCTGCGAGCCGTTGCCGTAGCCGGCGGGGAAGGTTGGGAAGCAGGACGTGCCGAGGACATAGCTGATGGCTTGCGTGCCGACGCCGCCCTGGCCCTCGTTGCTGCCGTCGTAGTCCACCTGGCCGTAAACGTGCGGGGCCTTGCCGCTGTTGGCCACGTTGTTGTTATTGACGGGGCCCGGCGCCGAGTTGTTGCCCAGGCCGTAGCGTCCGGTGATGCCGTTGCCGCCGAGGAAGAGCTGCGGCCACTCGGCCTGCATGGCCGGGGTGCCGGTGGACGCCAGCTGGGCCGGGTTGATTTCCGACTTGCACCATCCCTGGTTCGACAAAGAAGCCCCATTCGCACCGCGGATGTTGCCGTGGGAGTTGATGTTGACCTTGCCGTCGAGGTCCTGAATGAAGAAGCCGAACATTGGCTTGTACTTGACCCCGTTGGACGCGACCTTCACCGGATAATCGAGATCGACCCAGATGGTGTCGCTGGCACCGGGCACACCGGGGTTGGAGAAGCCGCGCAGGCTGACCAGGTCGCCGCCCAGCCCGGGACCCGGGAAGAAGGGACGATTGGTCGGCGTGATGCCGGCCGGCGTGTTGCTCCCTATGAAGAGAAAGGACTCGCCGGGCAGCAGTTGGTCCGCCGGCCGCATGCGCAGACTGGTGTATTTCAGGTACGGCGGGACGATTTCATTGGGGTTGCTCGGGTTGGTATTCCAGAACCAGGTCCAGTAGCCCGGGGCGTTCGGGTCGAGCGGCAGGCACGGCGTCTGCGTCGGCACCGGGTTGCCGTTCACCATCATCAGGGTCGTCGGAATGAAGTACGGCCGATGGAACGACCGCGCCAGCACGTTGCCGTTGGAATCGACCGCGCCCAGGTAGATATGGTTGCCGTCCGGATAGGTATAGTTGGGGTTCCAGCCGCCGGTGTAGGGCGGCAGCGTCTGGCTGAGTAGAGTGCGATAGTTGGGCGGGTTGGGCTGCGTCGCCGAATAGTTGAAGCGCTCCGGATCGCGGACGAAGCCGTCGGCCAGCGTGAACCCACTGACGCTACTCAGATAGGGAATGTAGTTGATGAGCGTGTAGTCGTCCACGCCGTAGGGGTTCTGGCAGGTCACCGCGCCGTTGGCGGCGTTGCCGTTGGTGTGCAGATGGCCTTTGCCGATGTAGGGATAGATGTTGCTCCCCGCGTTATCGGGGTTCCAGCCGTAGATATCGCGAGCCAGGTCATGGCCGCGGGTCGCGCTGTAGGCCCCGTCGGGATAGAGATTAGCGGCATAGGGCGTGGCCGCGGTCAAGTTGGCCGGCGTGGGATCGCCGACGCCGAAGATCAGCTCCGCCATCGCGTAGTTCATCAGCGAGTCGTAGGCCTCGGTGGGCACGGTGCTGACCGTGGCCTGGGATTCGCGGCTGAGCCGCGATTCGTCGGCCTGGCCGTCGGCATAGAGGACGAACGCCAGGCCCACGATGGCGAACAGCGTCAACAGCACCAGCACCACCATCAGGATGACGGCGCGGCGTCGTTCCGCGGGCGGCAGGAGGCGCGGTCGATACATGGCTCTCTCCTCTGCGGGCGCTGGCGAATGGTCGCAATCTCCGGTCGTCCCGCCGGGGCCGCCACCCGGCAGCTCACGCTGCCGGTTCGCCCCAGCGGGGCCGGCCCGGCGAACCGGCAGCGTAAGCTGCCGGGTTTAGGGCTGCCACCCGGCAGCTCACGCTGCCGGTTCGCCCCAGTGGGGCCGGCCCGGCGAACCGGCAGCGTAAGCTGCCGGGTTTGGGGCTGCCACCCGGCAGCTCACGCTGCCGGTTCGCCCCAGCGGGGGCGGCACCCGGCAGCTCACGCTGCCGGTTCGCCCCAGCGGGGCCGGCACCCGGCAGCTCACGCTGCCGGTTCGCCCCAGCGGGGCCGGCCCGGCGAACCGGCTGCGTCAGCTGCCGGGTTTTGGGCTGCCACCCGGCAGCTCACGCTGCCGGTTCGCCCCAGCGGACTTACATATCCTGCACAATCGTTATCTGCCGGCTGCGGGCCGTCTTCAGGTCCCAGATGCGGATGCTGATCTCCACCGCCAGGATCCGGAACGGCGGCGGGTTGACCAGCCAGAGGAAATTCCCCGTGTTGTAAATCGGGTTGGGCGGAACGGGGTTGTAGTTGGCGTTTGCAGTTGGTACGTCGATAAAGTCCGGTTGGCCGGTCAGCGGATTTAGCAGGATGTTCCCCGTCTGAGAATCGGCGGCCAGAATCCGCACATTGAACGAAATCACATCGCTGAGCACGATGTCGTCGCCGAACCAACTGGCCTGCCCGTCCATCTGGCCCAGGCTGTTCTGGATGGTGGGGGATCCGAGTGGGACAGACAGAGACGGCGGCATGGCCTGGCGAGCGGGATTAGTCAGGTCGCTGGTGCTGTTGAAGTAGAGGAACCCCGTCTGGCCGTCGGGCGTGCAACTCACCTCGGCGTAGCGCTGCCCCCAGAGGGGGGTCGCGGGCACGCGCCCTGCCACGAGGTTCGCGAAGTTGAGGCCGGGGGTGATCGGCACGGGCGTAGGGACGGGAGTGATTTGCGCCGGGTCGTCGGGCACCACCACGCGGACCCGCCGCCGCAAGGTGAACAGCGGCAGGCCACTGATTGGCACACCGTTCACTGTAAGTGTCGGGGTCATCAGGGTATTGCCGTTGCTATCCAACTCTGGTGTCAGGAACCAGCCCACCTCTGCCCAAAGGCTAATGAGGCTGTTCGCTTGCTGGTAATCCAACGGGCCCTGTGCGAACAATAGCGATTCGTTGGCCATTAGCGGCGGCGCAGCAGGCGAGCCAATTCGGCCCGTGAAATAATCCGAGGGCTGAATCCCATTACGGCGCACGCTGAAACAAAGGGCCGGCGTTGGATTCGGAGGGGCGGCCATGCGGAACGACGGCTGACCGAGTGAGTCGTTTCCTTCAGGGAATGAAAGCTGCTGGCTAATGAAGAAATACCCCGCCAGCGGCACGTTCGCCGGGCTGGTGAACAGGTTGCTGAGCTTCTTGTCGTTGGAGTCGAAATGCGGCTTGCCGCAAATCGTCCATCAAAAGGCTGCCGGCGTTGGCCAGCTTCGATTTCATGTCACCCTGGGCTTTCAGCAGCCGGAACGTGCCGATGCCGGCACTGAACGCCTCGGTCAGGATGACCATGATGAACACGATCAGCGCCGTCGCGACCAGCAGCTCGACCAGCGTGAAGGCCCGGCGCGGCGTGGGGCGGTATGTTGTCGCGATCATGGCGGTGGACCTCTGGCATTTCCATTTAGCCGCGAGCTTTTGCGAGCGCCGTGGCGCGCTCGCACAAGCTCGCGGCTAAACGCCCTCAATAATTCGTGCCCCGGGCGAACACCTCGCTGACGTTGTCCATGACGATGACGGTGCCTTGGAGCTGGAGCGCCTGCTGTGTCGTGTAGTAGCCGATGGGGAGGGTCCCGCCGCCCGGCGCCTGCACCTCGACCTCAAGAAAGCCATCGCTGGATACATCGCTCACGTTGGTGACGCGGTAGAAGTAGCCCTGGGGGACGAACGGTGTGCCGTTGGCCGTCACGCCCGTCATCCGGGCATCCAGGAGCCAGGTGCCACGCCGCACCTTGGGCGGTGCCTGCTGAAGTGGAGCCCACGTCAACAAAATGGAACGATTTGAGAAAACCCCTGGCGTGTTGGTCACACCAAAAGACGCGTTGAACTGCGGCTCGCCGGTCGGATTGCCATTGACGTCTGGGCCCGGTTCGGCGCCTGAATAGACGACCACAGTTAGATCGAGCGGTAGGTCGGCACTGTTGGCGGCGGCACGACGCACCAGATAGGCGTACGTGTAGCGCCCCTCACGCGGAATATTTCCCCCGCTCAGGTCCGGCGCGCCGTTGTCGGCGAAATAGATGTCGTCCTGGAGCGTACACCAACGGGTGGGGTTTACACGCATCGGACTTGCCGGTGTTGCGGGCAACACTGAGCCGATGGTCGGCGTGCACCGCCGAATCTGCGAGGCGAGAAGGTTGACGGCAGGGACAGGGATGCCTAGCGATCTATTCAGAGCCCAGGGCGGATCGATGGTATTGTTGTTGGTAGCCAGCAGATCAGCCTGAAAATAAAGGGGATCTATATAGAGCGGGTAGCTAGTTCCCGTGGCAAGCGGGGGAACCCAGACATTGGGATTGGGGAAGAACGCCTGCGGCCAGGGATCCTGAAAAACGGGTAGGCCGCTGCCGCCCTGAGCGATGGTGAAACCCGGGGACTGAACGACCGGGTCGTTCTGGAGCTGGAAGGCCTTGAAATCGGCGGTGGCGGTATTGGCCGCCTCGACTGTCCGCTGGTCCTTCAGCGCCTGCGCCATGGTGAAGGCGCCCAGCGGAAACAGGGTGAGCAGGGCCAACAGCCCGATGGCCATGACGAAGATGGCCATCAACGCTTCGATCAGCGTGACGGCGGAACGGCGGTGCATGATGTCTTCTCCTCTGGGGCGGTTCCGGTGGGCGGCTGTGCGTCTTCTCTTCTCTTCTCTCCCCTCGCCCCGGTACTCCGGGGAGAGGGGTCGGGGGTGAGGGGTCTTGGCCCCTGGAGATTCAGCCCCCTCACCCCCGACCCCTCTCTCCCGAGTACGGGGGAGAGGGGGGCGTTAGTCGCCTCACATCCCCGACGCTCGGCCGTCCTTGATGTAGAAGTAAGGGTCTACGCCGCCGACGTTCACCGGCTGCGACGCGACCATGCCGGTGCGGGTGTAGATCACCACCAGCGTTTGTTCCTGAGCCATAGGATTACCGGTCGAGTCCCACACCCAGAAGACCACTTTGCCCGTGGTGCCCGCGTCGCGCAACACCTTGCCGGAGGGGGCAAAGAGGATGTCGAGCTGGCCGGTCTGGCTATCGGTCGGCACGGCAACGCTGCTCTGCGGCGGGTGCGGCATGTTGGCGTAGCCGGGGATATCGATGACCACGTCGGACGGCAGATTGATCGGCTGCTGGCCGATCATCGGCCGCGGCCCGCGCAGGATGCGGTACGACAGCCGCGGCACGGGGTCCACCACCGGCGGCGCCGGGCTCGGTGCGGGGTACGAGGCCGGCGGATTCGAGACGAAATAGGCCAACCGATTGTCATTCACCCACTGGGGGCTCACCAGCAGGTTCCCGGGAATCGGCATAGGCACGCTCCCCGGCTGCGCCCCAAGCGGACTCAGCAGCGTCAAATTATCGCTGATGGCGTTGTTGGCCGTGCTCGGGTTGACCGAGAAGATCTTGTACAACCCATCCGGCTTGTTGCTACCCATCAGATCGAGATAATCGCCCGGCTGCACCGGCCACTGCGCCTGGTTGCTCCAGAGCGGTGGAGCGGCGGGAGCATTGGGATTGAGCAGGTTGCCGGGTCCGTACCCCCCATAGAAATCCACGTTGCTGAACAAGCCAACGTTGAAGTTGAAGCTAATGGGCTGGGTCGGCGTATTCGACCAGCCGAACATGGGAAAGCCCGAGGGTTGGCTCGGCACCCCATACAGTTGGCTTCCCGCCGGCGGCAGAAAGTAGGCCGGCTGCTCGATGTACTGCAAGCTATGCACGCGCACCAGGCCGTCCGTGTCTACGACGGGGAGGAGGCGCACGCCGCGCGGCAGCTGGTCGCGGATGGCCATGTTGCGGGCGATGAAGAACGTCCCCTGGAGCTGGTCGGCCCCCTTGATGACGCGCTGGCTGTCCTGCAGGCGCGGGAAGATCAGCACGGCCAGGGCCGCCAGCGTGGCGATGATGGCCATGGCCACGATCAGCTCGACGAGCGTGAACGCGGAGCGGGGCGACGACGGCGATCGGTGGTGGATGCGCATAGGTCGTCAGTTGTTGGTGCCGCCCAGCGAGCCAAGCTGGAAGTTGTAAATGTCGTCGCTATTCACCGCCCCCTGGTCGTCCTTGCCGTTGGCCCCGACCGACATGATCACGGGGGTCAGGCGATACTGGGCGTTGGCCAGCAGGTTGTTCTGGTTGGTGACAAACAGCGGATAGCCGACATACTGAAGCGAGGGGCCGGGGCCGATCAGGTTGTTAGTCTGCACCCAGGTCAGCCAACTCGCGGTGGTCAACAGCCCTTCGGGGTCTTCCGTATCGGCCGGGCGCTGGGGTTGAACCCGCTCGGAGTTCCGCCCGGATTCAGGATCGGCGCGAGCCATAGCCGTTGGCGGCCGGCCAACGGTTGAAGACGATGGGCTGAAACGGAGCGTTGGTTTGCGACGGAAAACCGTCGATGATCTCCTTGACCCCGTCGTTGGCGGGATCGACTACTTCCTGGCCGGCGGTCAGGCCGGTGTCCGGGTCGAAGCCAACGCCGCTGCGGTGCTGTTTCAGGGCCAGGTAAAGGCAAGCCGACGACTGGTCCAGGACACCGCGCCCGCCCCAGTTGTTCGCCAGGGTGTAGTTTTGCAGCGCGAGGACATAGGCCTGGTTGGGCGGAAAAGTGCCGACGTTGGGCATACTGATCGTCTGCGTCGCTTCCTGGAAGCTGATGGGGAACTCACGGCGCAAGCACATCAGGATGTGGATGACGCGGGCGCGGCGATCGTCGCCGCCGGCCAGGGCGGTGGCGATGGGGTTGACCTGCTCCGTCTTGGCCAGGTCGATGACCGCCTTCCACTGCACCTGAAACGCATGATCGACCTTGAGGATGGTCGCCTCGGTGTTGCGGCGCTGCTGGATATTCACCACGCGCATGACGGCGCCGATGCTGAGGCTGACGAGCACCAGGATGATGCCGACAACGACAACCAACTCGATCAGCGTGAAGCCGCCGCGAGCGGACGGGCGCGGCGGCCGATTCGATCGCACCATGGCGGCTCCTTTACGGCGTGGTGCCGAGTGTGAGATTGTAGAAGTTGCTCATGTCGTCCATGCCGAAGGGGCTGCTGGTTGCGGGGCTGGTGAAGTTGCCCGCGCCCAGGGACGGCTGCCAGACGTTGTTGAAGACGAACAAGCCATTGTTGAGCGTCGGCGGACAGCCGAGGCCAAACTGCTGGTCCCGCCCCGCACAAACAATCTGAAACGTATCCGGCTTGTAGTAGAGAGCGGGCAGCGTCTGGGTCTGGGCCTGCTGCACGTACGGCCAGACATTGAACGTGAAGCAATCGGAACCGGCCCACGCCGGATAGAGATTGTAGCCATTGGCCTTGCCGCCGGAGCTGAAATAGAGATAGGGCTTGTCCCCGGCGCCCGTCGCGCTGGCCCCGGGCAGAGGCTGCGAGGAGGAGAAGGCGTCGTAATAGACCGGGAAGGCGGTGCCCAGGAACGGGCTGGCGAGAAGCCGACTCTGGACGAACTGGAAGTACGGACCCTTCCGCGGGCCGCTCGTCTGCATGGGCGCGTTGGGATTGGTGGAGAAGCCGATCGGCACGCCGTTGACGATCGCCCCACCCAGAAAGAAGACCCAGACCTGCTCGCCTTCGAGGATGTACGGCGATTTGTCGATCTGGTTGTTAAGGTTCCAGTCGTACTGGGTGCCGTTGGCGGCGGGGCCGCGGCCAGACCCGGGACAGATAGGCCTTGGAGTCGGCGGCCATCTGAATCAGCGCGGCCTGCTGAGGGGCCGTCAGTGCGGCGAAACCCGAGACATTGGCGGCTGGGTTGTACTGGCCCGATTCGTCGATGTACAGCCGGCTGGGCGGCGGCGACGTCTGCATGTTGAAATCGGCCTCGAACTGCGTGATCCCGGATTCAATCTGGCGCAGCTCGGTGGTCGCCCGGCTCTCGTCGATCTTGCGCAGGGCCATGATGACGGCGGAGGTCAGCAGGCTGACCAGGACGGCGATGATGCCGATCACCACCATCATCTCGATCAGCGTGAAGCCGCTGCGGCGCGAGGCGCGCGGAGTGCAGTCGCATAGGGAACGTCCTCCGATTCAAGGCCGCCGTTTAGCCGCGGATCGGAGGTCCGCGTGGACCTGCGATCCGCGGCTAAACGTTCGCCTTATGCCTTGCTCAGGCCTTCCAGCAGTTTGATCAAGGGCAAGAAGAGGGCGGTCACGATCAGGCCGACGATGCCGCCGAGCACCACCGTCATGAGCGGCTCCAGCAGCTTCAACAGGCCTTCCACCAGCACGTTCACTTCCTCGTCGTAGACATCGGCGATCTTGTAAAGCATGGTATCCAGGTCGCCGGTTTCCTCGCCGACGTCGATCATGTTGACCACCATGTCGTCCACCAGCCGGCTCTCTTTCAGCGGCTGGGCGATGGTGTCGCCTTCGCGGATCGACTCATAGACGCGGGTGTACATGCGCTCGAAGACGGCGTTGTTACAGGTCTCGCGCGTGATGCTCAGCGCCTCCAGAATCGGGACACCAGATGCAACCAGCGTGCCCAACGTGCGCATGGTCCGCGCCACCACCGTCTTTTCGATGATCTGCCCGGCGATCGGGCTCCAGAGCCACAGGCGATCCAGGGCGTAGGCCCCGGTCTTGTTCAGCCGGATCAGTTTCAGCATCAGCCACCAGCAGAGCGGGAAGAGCGGCAGGATGTACCAGTAAGTGGAGACCCAATCGGAGATGTCGATCAGCTTCAGCGTCAGCCAGGGGAGCGTCATGCCGAAGTCGTTGAAGATCTTTTTGAACTTCGGGATGATGTAGATCATGATGAACGTCAGGATCAGGACGGCCACCAGGATGACCACGCAGGGGTAGACCATGGCGCCGATGATGCGGCGTTTCAGCGATTGAGACTTCTCCTTGAAGTCGGCGAGGCGCTTGAGGATGACTTCGAGGGCACCGCCCGCCTCGCCGGCCTTGACCATGTTGACGTAGAGGCGGTCGAAGCACTTGGGGTGCTTGCCGAAGGCCTCGGAGAGGGTGCTGCCGGATTCAACGTCGTCCACCACGTCGATGAGGGCGTTCTTGAGGACGCCGGGCTTCATTTGCCCTTCGAGGATCTTCAAGCTCCGTAAGACGGGCAAGCCGGCATCCTGGAGGGTGGAGAACTGGCGCGTGAAGGTGCACAGCGCCTTCATGGAGACGCCGCCAATGGTGAAGGTCTTGCCCTTCTTCTTTTTGGCTCCGCCCTTCTTGCCGCCCTTCTTGCCGGTGGACACCTCCGTGATCTTGGTCACGAAGTAGCCCATCTGCTTGATCTTCTGCTGGGCTTCTTCTTCGTTGGCGGCGTCGATGGTGTCCTTGACCTCCTTGCCGCTGGTATCCATCGCTTCGTACTTGTAGCTCGGCATCGTCAACTCCCAGCCGAAAGAAGGCAACCACAAAGGGCACAAAGGACACAAAGATAAAGAGCCGAAAGGAAGGGAGGAACCAAGCCCCTTCGATTCACATTGACTTGATTCTTTGTCTTCTTTGTGTCCTTTGTGTTCTTCGTGGTTCGTTTCTTCGCTGCGTTACATGACTTCTTCGTCGAGAATGGTTTCGCGGACCACTTCCTCGATGGTGGTCGCCCCCTTGAAGATGGCGCGCAGGCCGGATTCTCGCAGGGTCACCATTCCCAGCTTCTTGCAGGCGATGCGGAGCTGGTCGGTGGAGGCGCCGGAGGAGACCAGGTCGCGCAGCTCGTCGTTCATGAGGATCAGCTCGAACAGTCCCATGCGGCCACGGTGGCCGGTGTTGTTGCAGCGATCGCAGCCGCGGCCGTAGTAGAACTTGCGGCCACGCACGTCGCCGGGTCGCATGTTCAACTCCATCATCATCTCGGCCGACGGCTCGAACTCGGTCCGGCAGTCCTCGCAGATGCGCCGCACCAGCCGTTGTGCCAGAATCCCTTCCAGGGTCGCGGTGATCAGAAACGGCTCCACGCCCATGTCGCGCAGGCGGGTGATCGTGCTGGGGGCATCGTTGGTGTGCAGCGTGCTGAACACCATGTGCCCCGTCAGCGAGGCCTGCACGGCAATCTGGGCCGTCTCCAGGTCGCGCACCTCGCCCACCAGGATGATGTCCGGGTCCTGGCGCAGAATCGAGCGCAGGGCCGTGGCAAATGTCAGGCCGATCTCGTGGTTGATCGGGCACTGCACGATGCCGTCAATGTCGTACTCCACCGGATCCTCGGTGGTGATGATCTTGTCGCTGATTTCGTTCAGCTCGTTGAGGGCGGAGTAGAGTGTGGTGGTCTTGCCGGCCCCGGTGGGCCCGGTGACCAGGACGATGCCGTTGGGCCGATGAATGAGCTGGCGGAACGACTCGAGAGTTTCCGGCTGCATGCCGACCTTGTTGAGATCGAGCGAGACCACGGTGCGGTCCAGCACGCGGATGACCACGCTCTCGCCGAACATGGTGGGCAGGATGCTGACGCGCATGTCGATGGCGTTGCCGCCGACGTTCAGCTCGATGCGGCCGTCCTGCGGCAGCCGGCGCTCGGCGATGTCGAGATTCGACATGACCTTGATACGGCTGCTGATGGCGTTGGCGAGGTGGCGCGGCGGCGGCACCATCTCGTACAAGATGCCGTCGCAACGCATGCGGATCTTGTATTCGTCCTCGAACGGCTCGAAGTGGATGTCCGACGCCTTGTCCTTGATGCCCATCAAGAAGATCATGTTGATGAGCTTGCGGACGGGCGCCTCGTTGGCCATTTCGAGGATGCCGTCGAGGTCGATGCTGGTTTCCGCGCGTCCGCCCCGTGCCTGGAGCTTCGGGTCGGCCTCGATCAGTTGCAAAATATCGACGATGCTCTCTTCCTTGCCGGCGTAGATCTTGCCGAGGTACTCCTGAATGACTTTCGGCGAGGCGAGCTGGGCAATCACCTCGTTGACGCTGAGGAGGTTGCGCAGGTCGTCGACGGCGGTCATGTTGGCCGGGTCGCCGATGGCGATGGTGAGCGCCTTGTCCTTGATCGACAGCGGCAGCACCTTGTAGACGGTGGCCATCGTCTCGGGGACCAGCTGCAGCACCTCCGCGGTCGGCTTGATGTCGTCGATGTTCAGGACCTTCAGGCCGTGCTGTTCGGCCAGGGCCTGGAGGAGCTGGTCTTCGGTGATGAGGCCGCGGTTGACGGCGACCTGGCCGGTGGGCTGCAGGTTGGTCTTGGCCTCGTCGAGGATCGACCAGAGCTGGTCCTCGTCGATGAAGCCGAGGTCGATCAGGACCTGGCCGATGCGGCGTCGGCCGGTGGTATCGCGTTCTTTCTTGGCGGGCAGCGGCTTCTTGGCGGGGGCCGGCTTGATGCCGGCGGAGGACGGCCCCTTGCCGGCCGGCGCGGGCTGCTTGGGAGGGGGAGCGGCCGGCTTCGGACCCGGAGCCGCCGGCTTCGGACCGGGGGCGGCGGGGCGGATATTCGTGTTGCCCGCCGCAGCCGGCGGCTTGGGACCCGCGGCGGCGGGACGAGGCGGCACCTTCCCAGGCGGCGCTGGTTTCTTCGGTGGCTGGGGGTCGTTCGGGGTCGGCATGAGAATAGTCCTTCGGAGTTCGCCGCCGGCCGCAATCCGGCGAACCGGCAGCGTAAGCTGCCG
>CAWHCN010000019.1:0-845864 GCA_963827935.1 uncultured Planctomycetota bacterium
AAAGCAAAGCGAGCGGGCGCCCGGCCGAACCACTGTGCGAAAGTCCCACCGCATGCGCTGGCCGGAGGAACTTTTTTCGTCCCCCGCGCTTTTCGCGCGAACCTTTTGGTTGTTGCCGCGTCTCCAACAACACAGTGGTGGAGCGTCCGCCGTGTTTTCCGCGACCAGAAGGTGGCGCCGAGCCGAAAAAACAGGCAGAACGCGGAAAAAAACAGCGCCCGCTGTGGTATCCTTGCCTGGAGTCCCTGCTCGCCCGGTGCTATCATGAGGTAACGAACCGCTTCCCTAACTTGCCTACAGAGGCTCAGCCTGTCCGCCGTCACCTTTGACGGCGGGTCCCTGACTGTCCTATCCGTAGGTCGTCGGAGGTCTGCAATGGCCCTTCTTCATGTGGAATCCCTGGTGCTGCGTGGCGCGTCCGTCCTGCGTGACGGTCCGGCCGTCGGTCTGCGCCTCGGTTCCTATGAAGGCCAGACGCAGATTCTTAAGGCGACCCCCTTTCCGAAGCGACACCCGTCGCCCGGCTGTACGACCAGCATGCCCGAGACCAGCGGGCGGCACAATAGTGCCGTCCGACGGGCCGGTCGGCCTGGCAGCCGTGCTGGTGTCCTCGGTCGTTTTGCCGTGGGTGGGCCGGAGTTCACGGCCGCCGCGCGTTTGTGCCCCGTACGGGCCAAACAACCGGCGTCCGTGGCCGACGTGCTCTTCCGGCGTGCCTCAACCCTGCACGATTGCGATCCGTCGCGTTATCAGCGCGACGAACGCATGTGGCAGGGACCGCTAGCCGGCCTGGCCGGCCCAGCGGACCCGAGGACGCCACCCGCGGCTTCGACACGGGGAATCGTCAGATCGATGAGCTGAATCACTCGAACTGACGCCAGCGCCTTAACGCTTTTCCCACGCTGAACGAAACGCGGACGCGTTCCCGGTTTGGAACGTGACGGTCCCGGTCCATTCACGGACTGGCCCGCCACCATCCAACCGGTCAACGACGTTTCCGACGTTGCGCACAGTCGCCGTCACCGCGTTCGCCGCGCGAAACGATGAATCGCGCGGAGGACGACAAGTGCGGGCGCATGCCGGGCCCCCAAACCGCTGATCCTTGGCGGACCGGATGCACCGCGGCGGTGTGAACCAGAGCGATCGCGTGGATCGAGACGGGTGAATCACGATGAGCTGGACGGAAATCACGACCCTGGTGGAACTGGCCCGCGCGGGGGACCGCGCCGCCTACGGTGAGCTGGTCGAGCGCTTCCGCACCACTGTGTACGGGATCGCGCTGGCTCGGCTGCGCAACGCGGCCGAGGCCGAGGAGCTGACGCAGGACGTTTCCTGCACGGCATGCGCAAGCTGCCGCAACTCCGCGACCCTCACTGCTTCGCCGGCTGGCTGCGGCAGATCACGGTGCGCATGGCCCTCAACCGCCTGACGCGCCGCGGCCCGGTGCAGGGCGTTGAACCCGAGGTCCTGGACCAGGCCGAGGGCCGCGTCCGCGGTCCGCTCGAGTTCCTGATCGGCGAGGAGCTGAAGGCCGAACTGCACCGCGGCCTGGAGCAGCTCAAGCCGCTGGACCGGGCGACGCTGATGGCGTTCTACCTGCGCGGCCGTTCGCTCAAGCAGATGAGCCGCGAGTTCGAGACGCCCATCGGCACCATCAAGCGCCGGCTGCACGTGGCCCGCAACCGGCTGAAGCGGCAAATGGAAGGGAGCACCGCCGGTGCCGCCACGGAGGAACTGGCCTGCGCCTGACGCGGGCAACGGATGCCAAACAAGCGGGGCGGGGTGAGGATTTGATCCTCATCTCGCCCGGTTGCGTTGACGGGGACTTGCCGTTGAGGACGGTGGGAAGGGGCCAAGCTGCAAGCGGACAAACTAGCGGAGAGGGGGGGATTCGAACCCCCGGTGAGGTTTGACCCCCACACGGCATTTCCAGTGCCGCGCCTTCGGCCGCTCGGCCACCTCTCCGAAAATCG
The DNA here is from genome assembly GCA_963827935.1 of uncultured Planctomycetota bacterium. Classification (GTDB taxonomy): domain Bacteria; phylum Planctomycetota; class Planctomycetia; order Gemmatales; family Gemmataceae; genus DATFNV01. Next base: position 1,974 of record CAWHCN010000019.1, read on the forward strand.
TAAACACTTATTCTGCTTAGCTTTACGTCGTCAACTTTCTGCTAACTTTTCGTCGCCGGTCGCCTTGCTAACTTTCCTGCTAACTTTCGGTACGGCGGCCGTGCGGCAGGATTGCTAACCATCCGGTCAGGATACCTCGAAAGGCACGGCATGGCAATCAGGAGCGTGCGGGCAAATCGGCTGGGAGAACCGTGCATGAGATTGCATGATCTATGAGTAGGAAGATGGCGAACGGATGTTCCCATTCAGGACGAATACCAACGCTTTCGACGGATGGGGCTTCGAGGAGTCAGTACCCCCGTGTGTCGGCACGTCCGCCAAGAGGATGTCGTTGCGGATGTCGCCCGGTGGCAGGTCTTTCTCCGTCAGGTCCAGAACGAGGAGCACGGAAACCTGCCGGGCCTCGCTGACCCTCGTATTGCGTAGGCTGGGCGGTGTACTTCTTGCAGATCGCGGCCCTGTCGCCGGTGTCTTTTTCGACCTTTAACTCAACGATCACTCCCCGGTAACGGACATCGGTGATACCTCCTGCTCGGTGGCCGTGCTCTTGAACCTCCTCGCCCAGTCTCATCCTCATGAAATCGACGACGTGGTGCTGGAATTCATTCTCCTGCACCTTGTTGGACCCCTTGAACACGCCTCGCTGGGAACAAACGCCGAGGAAGCTCGCGAGGGCCTCCACCACGGGCAATAACTCTGGGAGTTCGGAGGCGGCGGCCGGGGTCGATCGTTCCAGCCCTTGGAGGAGTTCCAGGACGCGCGCGTCCATCCTGCGGTATCCGCTGGCGATCGCCAGCCTGCTCAAGTCTCCCACTCGGAACTGGAGGCGGTGGTGCCCGACGACGACTGCGTCCGAGCTGGAACCCTCCTCGGGTTGGAACCGGCAGCGGACGGTGAACGCGAGGTTCATCGACCCCGGGCTCTGCGCGGCATGAAAGGTGATATTGCCCTCCGCTTCGTTCTCGAATTCACCGTCGGTGTTCGGGCGGGGAATGCTGAATGGCGATAGAGCATAACTGCCTGCCGGACATGTTGTAATTAGGTCCAGACAGAGGGAGTCCGCTCCCGCCGGCCAGAACGACCCTCGAACGCGGAGGCGCAGCGAATACAATAGCTCCGGCCGAAGCACCTGCGGGCAGACGAGTGGTGACCCGTCGATGAAGGCGATCACTTTCAGCAACGGCGGTCGTCTCTCTTCCTGGACCGGAGTCGATCTCATCCGCCGGCCCCGCCACACGTCCTCTTTTTCAGCGTAGTAGAGGGTCGGTAGGGGCAACGCCGACAGTAGATCGAGGGCGACCTTGGCATCGACTCGAACCGGGTCGAGACTGTAAGTCCCGTTGAAGCGCTCCCGCAATGATTCGGCGCCATCGCCCGCAAGGCATTCGTGCAATTCCCGGAGCAAGACGGCCAGCCGGGCGCTCTCCTCAGTGACTCTGCCCGAGGGAGAGCGCGCCGCCGCCCGCAGCCGGCGATCGCAATCGAGGGTTCGGAGCCAAGCGAGCGTCAGTTTCCAGGGAGCGACCGGGCGGCCCGCGGAGGACGATTGCAGAAGCGCCTCAAGAGCTCTAACGAGGGCTTCGACCTCACCCCATCGGTCCTCGCGGTGCCGCAGGGCACCAATCAGTTCCCTGCATTGACGCGCGGCCTCGACGCTTCTTCCCATGTAATTGAGATCCAAAGTGCCTCTGCTCATGAAGCGCCTTCCTCTCGTCATGGCTCGCGTGCTAGTTGCTCGTTCACCTTCGCGGCCTGCTCCAAATCGCCAAGGGTGTGGATCAGTCGTTCGTTCCGGCGCCCTTCGGGCAAGCTGCCTTTGGCGAGTCCGAGCACGTCGGCCTCGGCCTGGAAATCACCGAAGGAACCGAAAATCGCAGCGAAACGATAGGCGCTCCAGGCGTCACCTCTCTCGGAAACCGTCCGCCCGGCTGCGACCAGCGCCGCCGCGCCTCCTGAAACGTTTCTTCCGGGAGTGCTCGGAGCCAATCGTAGGCCTTGTCCCGCGCATCGTCGCGGTGGTCGAATTGGTCGCGCCGGTTATGGGCCAACCAGGCGGCGACCTGCGGCGCGACGCAGAGGCGCCATCTTCCTCCGGCTCCACCCTGTCGGTTAGTAGTTCAATCAGGTCGGCATCGACGTGGGGCTCCCCTGTCAGCAAAAGACCAGCGACGAAGCGGACGGCGCTGTAGCGCAGCGCGGGAACGGACCGGGACAGGGATAGGATGGGGCGGCAGATGTCCCTGAGCTTGTAGGGCTTGTTCTTTCGGTAGGTCGCCCCCCAACCGGCCAACTGTTGGAGCGCGTCCTCGGCCTGGGTCGGCGTCAGCCAGCGCGTGTTCCAGCCAATCGCGCGGATCGCGGCATCGTGGACGATCACAAAAGTGTCCTTGAGATGCAACACCAGCGCTTCCACAACGTCCGGCGGGGGGTCGCAATCGGCAGACTCGAAGCAGCGCGTGACGGCCTCGATGCCGCGACAGCGGACAAAGGCGGAGTCATAGTCCATCAACGCTCTCCAGAGGAGGGGCAACACTCGCGGCAGGAGTTCCCTTTCGCGGCCCACCTCGCCCAGAAGTCTGACGACTGCTGCCTTCAGCCCTTCATGCGTTTTCGAGTCGAGGCTAGCGAAGCAGCCCAACAGCTGCTCGGCGGCCTGCTGCGGCCGCTCCCTGGCCAACTCTTCCAGGCACTTGGCGATCTTGGTCTTGAATTGGTCCCAACTCATCCGACGGTTCGCCCGTTCGAGACCCTGTAGCCTGGGGTCGGGCAGCGCATCGCCGGGGAGAATGATCCGAGGCGGTGGTGCCGGTGCCTCGTCCCGGGCGCACAAACAGGCCAGTGCGCCAAGCAACGTGTCGAATTTGGCCATCGCAACATCCGGGTGGTAGTGGCATGCGCACTCGACAGCGTCTGCGAGTTCCTGGCGCACTTCCAGGTCGAGTGCCTCGTCTTGCATGAGGGCCAGACAGCGGCCGAACGCCAGCCCGACGGCCTCATCGAATCGCGCTCGCTCTAATCCTCGCCTCTCATCCCACTCCGTCCGTAGCACGTGCTGGTAGGCGTCGCCCGTAAGGCACCGGACATCCCGCGACTGCCGGTCGAACCGATCGCGTAGAAGCCCGTCCGTGAACTCAGGCTCCGTAAAGAAGATTCTCCCGATTAAGTGGCAAGCCTCTTGGTCCGCGCTGTCGTTGAAGGCATCGTCATCGAGGTCGAGGGAATCCACGACCACGGGGAGCAGCGCAGCGCCGATCCCCGGCCGCGACTTCAGAAGTTCCTTCACCAGGCCGCAAACGTTCACCCTGCGAAACTTGTTGTTGTTGCGGAATTCGGCGCGGACGGGTGTGAGCAGTGCCTCCGGGTCTTGGTCGTAGGCCATAACTAGCAGGGAAGTGCTGAAGGCGTAGGACGGCGGGATGTCCACCACGGGGCAGTCCGGATGGCGGGTCGGCCAACCGCCGATGGGCCGGATGTGGTTCTGTCGTGCGACGACCTTCTGGATCACGCCGGCGGGGATGGGCCTGGCAGCGGCGCAGCCGCAGCCGACGAGAATCTCGCAGGCCGTCTCAAGGGACAGGCCGGCGTCGATGGCCTGCACTGCGACCGACGCGAGCCGATCGCCGAGGTCATCGCGGCGGCCGGCGAGAGCCGCGGCGACCGGCAGGCACAGCTCGGCCAATGGCGGTTGAGGCGCGGACATGAGGATGAGATCCACGGAGGCGGCGTGGAACAGTTCGGGCGCTGATCTTTGCTGCCTGTTGAAGCGATGCGGACGCATCGGATCGGCCCTGGGGCTCTTCGCCGAAGAGGCCCTCGGTCAGTTCCAGCACGCGGTGGACGGTGAAGTCGGCCTGGCCCTGCGCCTGCGCGCGCGAGCATGCGCCTACTTACCCGGACTTCCTCAAGCTGCGCGGCGAGCGAGGACTGTCGTTCGCCGGCCCGTTTGACCCTGGCCTCGTAGTCCGCGATGACTCGGTCGCCCCACTCAGTGTCGCCATTCGGGGCGTGTGACGTGCAGCCCCGGCAGTTCTGAATGACGAAGTCCGGCAGTATCATCGGTAAGTTCATGCCGCCCAGGCCATGCTCGGCGTGGGGGCAGGTGACGTCGTGCGAACCGATCGGGAGGCCGGACATCTCGGCCAGGAGCCCATGAGTGGTCATCTCGACTTCGAGGTGCTTGCACCACCCTCGGGCGCCCGCAAGGGTTTCTACGTTCCTCACCCCCAGGTCGTGCATCTCGTCGATGCGCGCTTGTTCTCGCCGGTGTTTCACCATTCAGGCCACCCGTTTCCTGTGAGGTGGTGCAGTCCGGTCTTCACACGGTCGTCCGCCGCCCTGCCGCGTAACAGGTGGCATTATATCGGGCTTGCAGAGACATCGCGGAAGAGAGCAGCGAAGGACATGGGGCTCCGAATGCAGCTGCTGCACTACAGGACATTCCTCCCTGACCAGGCCAGCTTTGAGGCGCTGCTTCGCCGGCACGGGCCGATGGTCTACGGGGCAGCAATATGACCGGTCGAGCCCTTTTTGTCTTCTTGTTCGTAAGTCGTTGAAGTGACACGGGAAACGACAATGGCGGTTTTCTCCTCACGGGATGGCCTTCCCTGCGCCTGGGCGGTCGAATAGACTTTCCGCAATCAGTAACCCTTCACCTAGCAACCCCCGCCCCGGAAAGGGAGATGCGATGGCGATAGCATCGAAGATTACTGCCTGCGATCCTACCCCTAGCGTGGCCCCCGCATGGATGGAAATCGAAGACGACGACGGAAAGCGCTGGCGGTACGTCAACCGGGGCAATGCCCCGTCCTCGGCTACCATCCACGTTAGGGGCGACCAGGGCAGGCTTACCCTAGTTCGTGGAAACGACGGCAAGGCCATTCTTAAACAGGATGGCCCCGGACTTCTCCGCAACATCAACGTTCAGTTTTCCAGCCCTGCCGGGCCAGGGGCAATGGGAGTCGTCGGTAGCTGGACAGGCGGCGGAGGAACCTACGAATACGAAATGGAATGATCTAAATCATTGCTAAGTGCAGAAAGGCGGGCCGGGCATGAACCAGCAAAGATTCTGGCTGTTCAACACGGATGAAACCGAGAAGGAAGGGGAAGGCGCTTACCAGAAAATGATCGACCAGTCCTGCATCGCAGCCTGGGGTAGCTGTAAGAACCAGGGAGCGAAAAAAACACTTGCAAAGCCTCAGCCGGGGGAGACAGTTTTCCTCTTCTGCGCTGGGCGGGGAATAATCGCAAGTGGACAAGCGACGGAGGAACCGCCATTCGTTAGTAAGTCGATCTTTGGGGCAGGGAACGCCGAAGGAGAATACCATAGGGTCGTGGACAACCTACGAGTCCTGGAAACCCCATTGACTGTTGCGGAAGTAATGAAGGCAACAGGCTATCAACTCCCATATCGCCATATTGTTTGCAGGCTTAATGACCCGGCTGCGGTACAGTACATCATTCGCCACATTGACAATGCAAGTACGATTGCCATTGAAGACAGGGATTTATCCGACGAGCAAATTGACCAAGCGATTAAGAAGAATAGACTGCGGTTCAAGGATAACGTCGATGCTTTCGACAAGAAAGTGATGGCCCGTCGTCGTCACGGGCAAGCTAGACTCCATGACCTACGCGCTGGACGTTTACGGCAATCAATGCGCTTTATGTGACATTGCTGACAAGTCTTTCTTGGAGGCCAGCCATATCGTGCGCTGGTCGGATGACCCGTCAGCACGGGCCGATCTAACCAACATCATTTGCTTATGTAAATTCCACCACCCATTATTCGAGTGCGGCTACATTGCATTGACTGACAAGCTTCAGGTAGTAAGAAAACCAGATTGCGAAAGTGAAATGCTGGCAAACGTGCTTGCGATGACCAACCAATTCAGGATTCACGACCAGGCTTACTGTCCCAACCCGAAGTACCTGCGGAGACACAGGCGGCGCTGCAATATCTGATTGACGAGCCTACACCTATTCTAATCCGTTTGAGGATGGAGAATCCCGATGCAACAGGACAAGTATAAACGTGGATGCGGCGACTTGGCCCATAGGGGGAGTACGGCACACGATGAAGGAGTACAACCCTTCCCTCCGAAGGGCGGTAGATTTCGTGGAAATCTCGACTTGACGCTGCCAGAGCTAATTGAACGGGTAGGCACTTCAGGTCATAAAGCCTATTCCTATGTCTTGACGTCCGTCACGTTCGATCGGACGAGAACGACTTTCCAGCAGAGAGGTTCCGGCCCAAATTTTCAAGGAGACTGCCTAACCTTATGCACCTGCAAACATCGAATGCGATGTGGTTTGCCTGTCGAAAGATGGCCGGGTAACTGGATTGCGGGTTTCACAAGCCGTCAGAAGTGCGATCGCCATTGGCTTTTCTACTTAATGCAAGTGCAAGCGGCACATCCGTCTCAGGCTGCGGCTTGGGCAGCGTTGCCGGGGGTTCGGGAAAAGAAGTCTTCACGCAATAACCGCCTGGGCGATCTATACAGAGCCTCGACCCGATCTTGCTCAGACAAACCCATTTGATCCAAACGCCTACTATGAGCCAATGATCGGCCATAGTCATCGGGAGACCGAATCTGAATCCGAATGGCAAAGCGACATTGCTGTAGTATACTTCAATCGCTATCCTGCGCTTCTGGAAGCAAACCACCGCCTCGCTTTTCTATGGCAGCAGCCTATCATTTGCTTCAAGCTCGCGAGTCACCCAAGAACCAAGAAATGGGACACCCTTACGCGCCTTGATGCAATACTTAGAAGTAAGGACTCGTCAATGAAGAGGAACTGCGTCCTGTTGCGAGTTGGCGTTGACGCCGGGGCCGGTCGTATTCAAGGGCCTCTGTTCAAGGATGGCACATTTGAGTTTATCTGTATTCCAGACAAGAAAGGCGTAAGCGTTCACACGTACGGAAGTATGATTGGCAGATACGGCAGACCATTTGTGGACTATTTCCCTTCCTCCAGCCGGGTGCGGATGGCAGCAAAGCATATCCATGTTGATCCTGAATTCGATACCTTTACCTATGGCGACCCGACTCCCCCTAAGAAGTCATTACGGGGCCTGAAGCCTGGCGACATTCTGGCGTTCTATTGCGGGTTGCAGGATTGGGATGAGGAAAGAGGCTGGAGTTGTGATACCCGTCCGGCCCTTTATCTAGCAGGCTATTTCGAGGTAGCACTCGCAGGGATGGCGACTGAGTTCGATGACGATACATTGCGCAGTCAGTTTGGGAGCAACTTTCACGTCCGTTATCCTTCTGTGTTCACTCGCCAAAGAGACGACCTGGTACTGGTCAAGGGCGATTTGGGCAGCCGTCTTTTCAACAGGGCGCATAAGATAAGTACCGATGGCCTAGACCGTTCAGGCAACCGACTTAAAGTGCTGTCGCCCGAGATGCAAGAGATATTCGGCGGTTTTGGCGGACACATTTCAATTCAACGATCCCCTCCTCGTTGGGTAGCTGGAGCATACGTTGACAGGGCTATTGGGTACATCCGAGGGCTAGAGTAACGGCCGAGGATCTTGTCCGCGTGGCCCACAACCGCGTCGTGCAGGAAGTCGCGGAGTCATTTGCACGGCCGATCTCGGCCGGACAGCTCTCGCGCAGGGCCGGTCCGAAAAAAGGGTCGGGAGTCGAAACGATTCGATTCCCGGCGCCTTTATCAATGCGGGTTCAACTCGGCGCCGGCGCCCGTGGCGGCGTGCGAGGACGATGCTCGATGCTCAAGGAATCTCGGGGTTCAGCACCGTCAAGCCTTCAGCGGTCGCTAGTTGGCCGAGATTGGCATCTGCACACACGAAGTCATTGAACGGACTGGCGGCGTACAGACTGAGCGCCACGGCGAGTTGAATCGCGTCCAGGGTGCGGTGAGCGCGAGTCAGCCCATGCCGTACAAGGAGCTGCTGTGCCAGCTGAAAATCGGCCACGGTCACCTGTATAACCTGCCAGAGGCCGGAAGCGATGTCGGCAAGGAACAGCCCTCGCACCTGATGAAACTCGGCGGCCGTGATGTGTCCCGTGCGGACCAGGCGGGCGAAGACGGAATGCAGTTCAACCACGCCGAGGGCAGAAAGGAAATGCTGCGACCCGGCACCAGCCAGAAGGGCATCTACCCGGGCTGTTCCTACCTCGGCCCAGTAGTGCTTAACGGCTGCGCTGGTGTCGAAGAAATGGTCGGCCATCCTGGCCTCCGGCCGTTAGCGTTCTTCGCGTTCGGCAGCGACGGCTTCGGCCGCCGACCGGGGTACTTTGGCCAGGATTTTGCGCACGTCCTCCAGGCGCACCGTGGGGTCGGCCTCACGCGCTGCTGCCACGACACAGGCCGTATCAAACTGGATCACGCTGGGCCCACGAGTCTCGACGGTGACGGTGTACCGCTCGCGTTCGTGCAATTCGTCCGGGATAGGCCCAAGAGGACGCAGCACCCCATTTTCGTAAATCACCTCAATCTGTTCGTGCATGGCGTACCCTCCTGTCTCGAAGTTAACACAGCTCGCCGGCAGTGTCGAGCGAAGGTTTGTAGCCTGTCATGCGGTAGGACAGTCTTCCCGCACAGCCCACACGTCGCTGCGCTCCGACAGCGTTCCCCGGTTCCGGCCCCCGGCAGGAACCTTCCTGACCTGTCTGTGCAGGAAGTTAACGCGCTTTGTCTCGTAAGCTACGAAACAACAAAAACGGCTGCGGTGAAGCCGCGGCCGTGGGATCGTCGCATGAAAAGTCCTGCCGGCCGTCCCTCGGCGTCGCCCAATCACCGGGAACGTCTCACGGCAGGACACCTTTGGATTCTACCCGGCCCGTTCCTGCGTGCAACGTAAATCCGGGATTTCTGACGGGCGGTCATTAGGCGCGCCTGTTGCAACATTTCCCTGTCGGCCTCTTTCTGCCGCCCAGGAGGGGCGCTTGGCTATACCGCTGCTGGGCGTGCGATGCAGCGGCTTCTTCCATTGCCTTCGGCTGCCCGGGCTCGCCGGCCGGCCGCCGACGCCGCCCATCGCCCCGCCCGTGTGTGGAAGCTGCCCGCGGGGGTCCCAAGGCGGGGTCATGGACGCCCCGGCTTGGGCCGCGGGCTGCGGACGCACGGGCGAAAGGCGGCGGCTTCCCCTAGCTGCCTTCACATGCCCCGCCTGAAATCACCTTCTTGGGCTCCGTGACCTTCTCGTGCCGCATCCAGGGCACGCTCGGCATCGCGGCGAACGGCCGGGCTGATGCGCCCAGGAGGGTCGGCTGGCCACGCGCGTCGGAAATGACTACGGGGAATGGTCCCGTTCGCTTGCCCACTTTGGGCGTCCTTGCCCGCTTGCGGCCGGGGTCAGTCGAGGTCTTCGACGCCGACCTCCTGCTTGATGGCGTCGATGGCGCGGCGGAGCTTCTGGACCTGGCCGTCGTTTTGTTACAGGTAGGCGCCGACGGAGCCCTGCGGCTTTAGCGCCGGTCATGGGCCTCGACGAGCAGCTTCCGCAGCTCCTTGAACCTCCGCCGCGCCGGCGGTGTGCGCCACTGGCTCCGCCATGTCAGGTGTCGTCGCGGTCGGGATAGTAGGGCAGGGCAAGGGGGATATCGACACCTTTTGCTGTGGGTCGGCCCGAGAGGCGTTTCTGTTCCCGGACGCCGATCTTCAGCTGATCGCGGTACTGCTCAGCTAGCGCGATGGCCCGCGCACGCAAGTCTCGGGCGACGGTGTCCCACACATCGAGGAGGTCCTCGATGGACCGTCGCAGTTTGGCGCTCTTTCTCCAGTTGGCGCCGCACCCTGACGTGCGCGGCGGTGCGGCTGGTGAGGAGAAGGATGAGGATGGCGATGGGGGCCAGGGGACCGAGGAGCAGCATAGCGAAGAACACGGCGAGGCGCCCGTAGCCCTCCCCCTTCTGGCGTGCGTGTTCCGGGGCGTCGGCTACCATGCGGGCGAAGCGTTCGTATTTGTCGGTGTAGCGGTCCAGGGCCTGGTCAAAACGGTTGAGGCGACGAGCGAAACGGTCGTACAGCTTGTCGGGCGTTTCGGGGGACGGGCGCAGCTCAGCCAGGCTCCGGCACGGGGCGTCAAGGCGGCTCGATGCTCGATCGTAATGCTTCTCGACATGCTGGGTGAGCAATTGGGCGATGTCTTCACACGTGCGCTCGGCCAGGCGGCGCCAGCGTTTCGGGTCGGCCTGCGCGAGGAATTCGTGCGTATCGTCCTCGGCGTCGAGTTGCTTTGCTGCCTGGAAAATCCTGCGCAGGCCCATTTGAGGTCGGCGGCCAGGGTGCCGCCCTGATCCGGACGATGATGGGAGCGTCGCATCGGAGTTTCTCCGAAAACGGGTGGTGCGAGGGCGTGTGTCTGGGGAGTTTCTCTGGAACGGGGAGTGCAACCGGCGGTCCGGCCCTGGGCGGGGGTCATGGGTCCGCCGGCGGCGCGGCGGCGTGTTCGGCCAGCGGCTGCTCCTCGGGCGGCTTTGCGAGCAGCGGCAGGATCACGTGCTCGGTGATGACCTTCAGCGCTTCCGGTGGCGCTGGATGTGAGCGGCGAGGTGCCGGCCGGCCAGGACGGCCAGGGCGCCGAGGCCGAGGAGGGTCAAGGCAAGAGTGATAAAGGCACAGGCCATGAGGACTCCAAAGGAAAGGCCGGGGTGGCACGAACGTGGCGCTCCGGTCAAGGGCGTGGCGTGGGCGGGGCGGCCTGCGCTGCCGGAGCGAACGGACCCGGGGCGGGCAACTGCGTCACCGCCTGCACTGGGGCGGGGCGGCGCCACAACCGCCAGCGGGCGGCCAGGAGCAGCGTTATGGCGGCGACGATGGCGATGCCGATCAGGGTCCAGTTGGTCTCGCGGGCGACGATGGCGGCGCCTTCTTTGGCGGCAATTCCCGGCGTTTCGGCAATCGGCTTGCCGACGTTCTCGGCCACGACCTGGGTGATGTCCTTGGCGCCGGTGATGAACGGCTCCGGGTCGGCCAGAAACGCGGCCAGGGCGGCCGTCGTGGCCAGCGCCCCCTTGTGCCGCCACACGAATTCCATTGCCGGGTCGCCGTATTTTTCGAGGACTCCGAGTACCTCCGGCGTGCGGCCGATCTGGACCAGCTCGCCGCCCTCGGAGGCCATCATCGCCAGGCGGCGGGCGTTTTGCGGCTTGGCAACGGACTGGAAGGCGCGGACGGCCGGCTGGCCGAACGTTTCGATGGCGGGCTGGGCGACGCCGCGCGTCTTGACCAGGGCGGCGGCGGCTTCGTCGCCGTGCTGGAGGAAGAGCTGCATGGCCTTGGGCCGCGACGCCACGAAGACGGCGCCCTCCTCGCCGTGAGCGGCCAGCACGCGGGCGACTGGCCGGGAATGCGCCCCGGCCTCCTCGATCAGCTGCGATCCGCGCGGCCCGGCCCGACGCACGGCCATGAAGACCTCGTCGCCGTGGGCGAGAGCGGCCTGCTCGATGCGGCGGGCCAGGGCCTGGGTGCCGTCCTTGGCGGCCTCCCGCCCGAACTTCTGGAGTACGAACTCGGCGGCTTCCTGAGCGGCCTTGGTCTTCGCGTCGGCGACGGCCGTCACCGGGACGGCGAGCGGAACAAGGACGATGAAGGTGGCGAGAGCGGCCGGTCGGGCCGCCGCGGCGAGTGTGCGCGTCATCATGGTTGCGAGACTCCTCATGTGCGGATGGCGGTAGCGTCGTTGCCGTGGCGGACGCCGAAGGGATCCTCGGCGTCCGCCACGGCCTTCAGGCAATCGTTGCGGTCGGTGCAGCCAGGGCCAGGGCGAGGGCGAGCGTGAGGATGCACCGGCGCGTCAGGGCGTTCCCTCGCTGTCGTGGATGAGGCGGCGCAGGGCCTCCTTGCGCAGGGAGGCGCGGGCGCCAGCGATCTTGCTAAGTTCGCCGCGCAACCCGTAGAGTCGACTGCCGGCCTCCATGCGGGCGATGCCCTGCTGGCAGGCGGCGCGCTGCCCGGCGTCGAGGGCGTCGATTGGTATGGACTTGAGCATGGCCAAGGTGGCGCGGGCCTCGGGGTCGCCGTCGGTGATGGTGCGGCCGAGGTCGTCGAGGGTCTGGCCGACGCGCTCGGCGATGCGCTCCTCAGCGTCGTAGCCGGCGGCCTTGATGATCTGGTTGATGATGGCGTCCACGACGATGGACACCACCAGGCCCACTCCCAGCGTGGCCCAGGTCGAGGCGGCGCCGGCGGCGATAATGCCGGCGGAGACGCCCAGCCGAGCGGCCACGGCTGCCCCGGCCTTGATGGTCAGGTCGGTGGCGAGGGTGGTGGCCTCCCAGACCACCAGCTCGCGGCCGGCGACAAACACCAGGTCGGCACTCAGGTCTTGGGTGAGCCGCCCGGCCAGCACGCGGTAGTGGCGGCTGAGTGCCTCGTCGGATCGCAGCGCCGGAATGACGGCCTGCAGGGGCAGCTGGTCCTCGGAGAGGTCGGCTCGCAGGCGCACCAGCAGCTTGGCCTCGATGCCTTCCAGCTCGGCCAGGTAGCCGCGGATGGCGGCCTCGACGACCTGCCGCAGCTCGTCGGCCTGGAACACGTGCTCGGCGAAAGTGTCGTCGAGGAAGCGAGCATAGTCCTGGTCGCCGTCGGTCGTGACCTGCGCCTCGAGCAGCTCCCACTTGCCGCGGAGCGACAGCATTTGCTCGGCGAAAGCGCGGGTGCCGGGCTTGCGCTGGACCAGGAAGGCGTGAATGGTGGTGAGCTGCCTGTCGAGGGCGGCGGCGGCCTGGCGGTCGGCGTCGGCCAGCAGGGGCTCCGTCCGATCCCAGGCACGGGCGCGGGCGGTGGTTTCGTCGATCGGCGGTGTGGTGGCGGGCGCGGCGCCGCCGGCGTGGCGTCGGGGTCGGCCAGGAGGTCGGCCACCTGCCAGGCAATGGCAGTGCCGGTGATGATGACCACCAGCAGCGACAGGCCGACGCCCAGCCAGTTGCGGCGCGGCAGCACGGTGTGCTTCGTCATAGTTTCTGTTCCTTTGGGCGAATAAGTGTGGGCTCGGAGGGGTGACGATTCAGGTCCCCGCCTGTCCCGCGCGGCGTCCGTAAGGCTTTGACCGGCGCCGATGTTTCGTGTACCATCACGGATAGACAAAGGGCGTTATGAACCATCCGCTTGCAGCTGCGTCTCCGGCGAACGACAACCGCGATCTCTATGAGACGCCGGAGGGCGCCTACTTTCAGATTCTCAAGGTGCGCCGGCGGCACCTGAGGCACGACGCGGGCGCGATGACGGCCGAGCGCTTCCGCGAGTGGCGGCGGGTGCTGGCCGGCCTCGACGAAGCCGAGGGCGTGATCCGGGCATGGCTGCGCGAGGGTCCCTCAGCGCCGGCGGCCCGGCGGCGGCCGGGCGTGGGCGTCCCGCTCGCGGGCCTGCGGCTGCTCGCCGGCAGGCTGCTCGCCGGTCGGCTTCGGAACTAGGCTGCCCAGCTCGGCCTCTTGGGTTTGGCCCAGATTGAATCGTTCCTCGGCCTGGACCTTCTGGCGCAACAACGCGGCACGGTCGTCGTGGCCGGCCGCCGCGTGGCGGCGGCGATAGAACAGGGCACGCAGGCGGGCGCGGAGGCGGGCGGCGAGCCAGGCGCTGCGGGAAACCAGCCGTTGCCACCATCGCAAGTGCCGGTGCATGATCCCTGCTCGGTAAAACGGTTGGGGGGAACCCGCTTTGCGCTGCGGGCTGCGGGGTGGGTAAACGGGGCATGCTGCCCGCGTCCGCGTCCGTGCCGCGGGGGGCTACATGCTGCGGCCGCCGCGCTCGTGCTCCTGGGTCGGCGATTCGGGCTGCATGCCCTGGTTGTCCTGGGCATGGTCCTGTGACTGCTCGGGGCCGTGAACGCCGTGCTCGTCCTTGCCGGCGCCGCGCGGGTACATCACGAAAGCTGACCCGTTGAACAGCGCAGCTGCCAGTTCATGGGCTCCCTGGGCGCCGATCTGTTTCAGTTCCGTCGCGATCTCCGGCCCGGCGTCCTTGAGGCCCGGCGCGATGGCGAGGAACGCCTCCTTCACCGCCTCCAAGGTGCCCGATGCTGGGCTTGCCGCGGCCGGCGAACAGCTGCTCGGCCAGTTCCTGCTGCGGTTGCGTAGCCATAAACCACTACCTTTCTGTGTGAAAAAGCCTCGGGCGATAGGTTGCTCAAGAACGCAGACGGTCGGGGGCGCCTTTGTCCCGGGCGGGTGAATCGCGCCGGGCCGGAGCTTGGGCGGGATCTGGTCCCGGCCGCGGGGCACCGGGTCGGGCTGGCGATCGGGACGCGGGTTTGTCCCGGGGCGGGTGTGGGCTCGAACTGAAACTGATAGTTGGGTCCCGTGGCCGGGGCCTGGTAGGGTGATGCTGGCGGCTGCTTCGGCTGCTCGACGGTGGCGGCGAGGCGCAGGTGAAAAGCGCGGCGATGCTGGCGGAGAGTGCCAGGACTGTGGCGGAGGCGATGATCGTCCGGCAGGCATCGATGGCCTGCCGCCACCAGCGGCGCGGCTTGAAGAGATTCTTCTCTTCGTAATAGCGCAGTAGTGTGGTCCAGATGGGCCGGACGCCGGGCGTCAGGATGATGGCGGTCCGGGGCGAGAGCTGGCAAATTTCATCAGGTTTTAACAACTCCCGGGTTTGCTGATGCCAGTTGCTGCTGCTGCCGCTGGAGTGCGTGGTGCTGGTGCTCGTCGAATAGGAGCCGCCGGTGCTGGCCGAATGCTGCCGCGACGTGCCCTCGTTGGTGCCGCCGCTGTTCACGATGATCGTCTCGTTGCCCAGGCTCTGGCTGACAAACTGCGCCGTCTGGATGTCGGCGGTGCCGAAGAATATCTTCGATGTGTTGCTGAGCAGCGTCTGGCCCTGGTCGCTGGGCCAGCACTTCTTGAGCTGGCCCAACGATTGATAGTAGAATTGTAGCCTTACCCCGAAGCCGGCGTACTTGTCCACAGCGTCGTCAAGTTGCTGCATATGGCCCAGGGCAGCCGCTTCATCAAGGACAAAATGGACCTTGTTATTCTCACTAGGCCCGCCGCGGATGACGGCCTGGAACATGCTGCCGATCCACATGCGCAGCAGCGGCGACTGCGTACGCATGTGCTCGACCGGCAGCACGAGGTACACGGTCATCTTGCCGCAGCGCAGGCCGGCCGGGTCGAAGCTGCTGCTCGTGGTGCTCTCGGCGATGGGGAGCGTATCAAGCCAGCCCAAGAAGCGGTTGGACGTGGTGAGCACGCTGCAGAGTTCGTTTCCCTGGAAATGCTCCAGCTCCCCGCCCCAGCGGGCCAGCATGCCGCCGTGCTGGCGCATCAGTTGCTTGGCGATCTCCCACTTCTGCGGGTTGCTCAGGATGTCGCGGACGGCCTGGAGCGACCGCGTGCCTTGCTCCTTCTGGCCGTACATCACCACGACCGCGATGATGGCGCGGATGACTGCCTCGGCTGAATCAACCCAATGCGGATCCTTTTCATCTCCTGTACGGGTAACCATCGCCTCGGCCAGGGCGCGGCATTGATCGAGAGCCAGGGGATCGTTTTTGTCGATGAACTCCAGGGGGTTCATGATGTCCGGGCGCTTGGTCACCGCCTTGTACGGGTCGAGGATCACGACCTTGTGCCCCATCTTTCTTCGCGCCGCCGATGTGAGAGTCGCCAACTCTCCTTTTGGATCGACCGCTACCAACGACTCCTCGGCGGTCTGGAGGAACGGAATGACCAGCGAGACCCCCTTGCCGACCCGGGTCGGCGCAAATACCGCCGTATGAACGGCTTGCGGCAGCCGGACGAGGCGGCCCTGCTTGCGCTTGCGGCGGCTCAGGGCGTCGAAGTAGGCGCGGCAGGCGGCGGCCGCGGAGAGCCGTCGATTCAGCAGGGCCCTGACAGCCTTGCCGAGCGGCCAACGGCCGTCGTCGGGGATGCGGCCGAGGATGATGCCATTCTGGGCCGTGAGCATGCCGGCCCGGTCCAGGTCGCGCTCGCTTGCCCAGGCTGCCGTCCCGCAGGCGGTCAGCAGCCGGCGGCGCTTACGGTACGCGACAACGGCACAAACGAGGACCGGCAGGACGACCCACGCCACTGGGCCGAACAGCAGGCCGGCGGTGATGACGAGCAGCACGGCGCAGTAGGCGTAGAGCACGGCCGCCAGCGTCAACATCAAGTGCGAAAGTCGGTACATCGGATGCCTCGGTTTCAGGGGATGGTTTCACGAAGCGGCCAGGGCGTCCTTGGCCTCTTGCAGTTCGGCGGCCTTCCGGGCGGCGCGAGCCTTGCGGGCCAGGAACTCCTTGAACGGGGCCAGGCCCTGCCCGCCGTGGTCGCGCAGGTCTTTGACCACGACCCGCAGGGCCGACTCGGCGGCGGCCAGATCGCCGCCGGGCAGGGTGACGGCTACGCGGACGCCATCGACCTCGCAGGTGAAGGTGGCCGGGCTGCCCGCTGCCGTGGCGGCACCGTTCTTGATGGCGGCGGCCAGTTGTGCCGCCGTCTTGACTTGGCCGTCGCAGTACAGGCGGGCGAAGTGCCGCTTGGCCTCGTCGTCGGGCAGCCGCAGGAGGTGGCGGGCGGCGAAGGGCGGCAGCTTCCCGCTCTGGACCAGTTCCTGCGTGTCGGGGGGCAGCTTCTGGGCGATCTGCATGGCGCGGGTCACGGTGGAGACAGATTTGCCCAGCTTGTTGGCCAGGGCGCTGGCGGTGGAGCCGGTGGCTGTCACGTAGGCCAGGTAGGCGAGGCCGCGCTCGATGTCCGAGAGGTCCTGGCGCTGCTCGTTGTCGATCAAGGCCAGCTCGCGGCGGGTGGCGTCGTCGGGCGGCTCCTTGAGGACGCGGGCGCGTACCGTCTTCCAGCCCAGGAGCTGGACGGCGCGGCAGCGCCGCTCGCCGGCGACCAGCCGGAAGCGGCCGGTCTGCGGGTGGCGGTAGACGATGACGGCATTGAGCAGGCCGTGCGCCGCGATGTTGTCCGCAAGAGCCCTCGTCTGCTCCGCGTCGAAATGCTTCCGGGCGTTGTCCTCCGCGTCAATCTCGGTGATGGGCACCTCGCGCCCTTCGGCATCGCCGGGAGCGGTTGGGGCAACCTGCGGGAAGGTGCCGATGGGCGAGGCGGCCGGTGCGTGCGGCGTCATGGTTGGCTCTCTGAGGGGCGAATAGCGGCGGGCTCAAGGGGAGGACGATTCAGCACCATGCCTGTCCCACGGAGGCGGGGAAGGCAGAGGGCGGCGCTGCTTTGGCTTAGTGTTTTCGTTGGCGCTGCTGGGCGGGCGGCTCCGGTTGGGGCCTGGCGTCGCTCGCCGCGCTGGCGTTCCGTTGCGCGGGGCAAACAGTTCGTCGCGGAGGCATGTGGGCCGTCTGCTCAAGGCAAAGGGGAAAAAGATGGGCCGCCTCGCTGGCGGCCCGGGGTTAGTCAAGAGGCGACCGGCGTTAGCCCGCACCTGCATCCCGGGACGCGGGCAAGGGCTAAGCGCCGGCGCTCAGTATTCGGGTCTGGTCAGAGCATGACAAATGCCCTCCTTTTGGTGTGCCGGGCTCCGGTAGCCGCCGCCGCAGGGCCCGGTGGCCGCACAGGCGGAGGAAGTCTCCTGGGGCAAGGATGCAGGGCCACCGGCCGCGGACCGGCAGCCCTGCAATCGGCTAGTGAGTTGCGAAGGCTCGGACTCCTTCTTGGGGCGAAGGTGAAGATGGGGGACCCGTTCCACGACAGAAGGTCTGGTGCTCGCCGCCGGTGCCGCGTAGCCGAGCATCCTGCGGGCGAAGCGCAGAGCGCGGTAGCTGGCGTAGTAGCTGCGGCGGATCGGATCGAGGAAACGGCGCTTGCGGCTGCAATCGCCGTTGTTCGCGCGTGTGCATTTGCGGCGCGGTGAGGCCGGGGGCCGGTCGAAATGGCCGGCGCCGGGCGACAGTTGGCAGATGGTGGTGGCCAAGGGAGTGGTCCTTTGGGGGCGAAGGTCAGAAGACAGGCGGCCATGCCGCCGCGCCTGCCATGAGGGAAACGACCGAGCCTGGTTCTTGTCCCGCGCGGGACGGTCACACGGCATCGTCTTCGTCGAATTCCCCGCTTTCGACCTCGCCCTTGCGGCGGTAGAAATCGGCCCGCGAGGCGCCCGTCTGCTCGGCGTAGAGCCGCTCTTGTTCCTTGGCGTCGTCGGTCTGGCCGAGGATCGGCGCAGGACGCTCCGGCGCTGCGTTCTCCGGGCCTCGCGCGGCAGCGGGTTGGTTTCATGGCGGAAGTGGTAGGTGGCTTCCCGGACGCTGGCGGCCAGCAGGTCACGCCAGTCGCAATGGCAATACTCCTCCCGCCACTGGAGGTAGGTCTGGAATCCCTTCTGCTGCAAGCGCAGGTCGAGCGGGCAGCCTGCCGCCCGGCACTCGCGCAGCACGTGCTCCGTGACCTGGAGGCACTCGTCGGGCCCCAGGAGCGTCTTGTCGTGCTGCCGGTAGCCCTGGCCAGCCAGGTGGCGCATTTGCGCCGACAGCTCCACCTCGGTAACGTCGAGCCGATGCACCTCAATGCGGGTGGCCAGCGCCCGCAGTTCGGGCAGGTCGGCCAAGGGGCGGTTGCTGATGAGGATGAGGCCGCCGCGGAACACGAAACGTTGTGCGCCTTCGGTGGCGGTGGTCCAGGTGACGAGCCGGTCGTGTCCGGGCTGGGCCCACAAGGCGCTACGCAGCACGCCCTGGGCGTCCGGGTCCTTGGTGAGCCGCTCCATGTCCTCCAGGACGTGGACCGCATCCGGGGCGCGCCCCAGGGTCAGGAACAGCCCCTTGCCCGTCATCCGTCCGTTGAACAGTTGATAGGGGGCTTCGAGCTTTTCGAGGTGGCGCAGGACGGTGTAGGACTTGCCCATGCCGCCGGAGTCGTACAGGAAAAGCCCGTTCTTGAAGCCGCGGGCGACCCCGGTAACGTGATCGCGGAGCAGCTGGAGCTTCTTTTCCAGGCTGGCCAGGGGGTTCTCGTCTCCGTTCGGAAGCAGCAGGTTGGCATTCGTCATGATCGGTCCTTGTTGTTGGCGGGGCGGTTTTCTCAGGTCGGGTTGTGAGACCTGAGACCAGAGAAACGCTGCCAGTGCCATTAAGGGCGAAGGTCGCAGGGAAGTGGCGCGATGCCACGGTTAGCAGGAAGACGAGGAAGCTCGCCGCCTGTCCCATAGGCGCGGGCGTTGCTGCGTGAAAGTGAAAGGGCGGCCGGGGGGAGCTGTTGGCCGCGGCGGGCGTATGGTGTAAGCTGGAGGTGAGATTTCGCTGGACAACTCGGCGGGAAACTGCGCTCAATTGGAGGCAGGTGCTATGGCACGACGTGAGCAGCCAGCGGCAGGCATGGACGGCGACGCTCGCCGCAAGGCGATGCAAGCGACAACAAACGAGCCTAGGGAGGGGCAATGGCAGGTGGTAGGCGAAAAGGATCGGGAACGCGATGAATTAGAGTTGGTGGGGCGGCTGCGAGATCGATTCGGGAAGCAGTGCCGAGCTACCAACGTTATGACGAATTGAGGCGAGAAAAAATCCGCCTGAAGGGCAACGGGGCAGAGATGGACTGCGGTGTAGCGGAGCGACTGCTCGAAGAGCTGAGGGAGATGCAGGAGGCAGCGTCCGAGCAATTTGCGGAATTGGTGCGGAGCGTGAGGCCCAGCGGCGCGATGCGCCTGCCGGAGCCAACTGCTGCGATGGCGAGGGCCAGAGTAGACCTTCAAAAGCGCGGGTTTTTGCTACACGACGGATTGATGACAAAGCCGGAGCCGCTGGTCGCTGCCGTGCTCGACGCGGCGTACGCGGAGACGAATGAGGGCGTGGTACTTCGCGAGGCAGCGATCTATCCGAGCCGCGAGTTCTTTGAGGAACTGGCCGCCATTAGGGAGAAATGGGCGGAGGAGGTACTGCGCCTTGCCGTTAAGAACGCCGAAGAGGAACGTCGCAGGAGAGGCGGCGGGGGCGAAGGCCCGTCCCTTTAGGAGGCAGCGGCAAGGCCAGGGTCGCTGTCGGTGTTGGGCGAGGGATCCAAAAGCTCATGCAGCTTGCGGCGGGCGCGTTGAAGAGCTTGCGCGAACAGTGGCGTTGGGTATCCCTGTCACCGCGCTGATTTGGCGGGTGGTCATCTCCTGAGTGTAGTGCATCTCCAAAAGGGAACGCTCGCGGTCGGAGAGTTTGGCGAGGGCAACTCGCAGAGCGGCGGCTTCTTCGCGGCGCGTGCAAGTTCGTCTGGCAGCGGCTCGTCGGACTGGATGTCAAACATCTCGTCCGGTGGGCTGGTGCCATTGCGGCGGAAAGCGCTCTTGGCGTGGTCCTTGGCTAAATTTCTTGCCGTTTGCAGGAGCCAAGCTCGCGGGTTCCAGATCGTCTCGCCGGCCTCCAACTGCCCCAACAGGCGTGCGAACGTCTCCTGCATAATGTCGGTCGCGGTGTCGGCGTTCCTCGACCGGGCGTAGCCGAGCGCCCAGACCTCGCCGTGATGGTGCTGGTAGATTTCATCGAAGTCGGCGTTCGGCGTTGAACTCGTCATTGGTGTAGTCTCTCAGTGCGGAGCGATCCTTAGCGAGCAGATTTCAGATGAACGGCCCGTGCCGCGAGCATGACACTCGACGATCAAGATGCGCGCGGAGCCTCCTCGCGGTGCGCAGGATAGCGGCCTCGTCAGGCGATCGTTATTCCTCGGGATGGCACACGAAAAAGATGCGGCCTTCCGCGTCGAAGCCCTTCTAAGCTGGCGAGTCTACAAGGGATGTCACAATTGGGGCAAGCCCAACTGGCCGCGCGACCCCGCGGGAGCCGCCTGGTCTCGGCCAGACGACTCGAACACAACAAGTTTTGAGCATTTCGTTCATCGTAAACCGATTCTACACGGATTATCGAAGGAAGTTAAGTCACTTGGGCGGTGTGCGGCCTGCACTGATTCCCGCTGTAAGTCCCTGGTATATATGCGATTAACTGCTTTCCACGCCCGAAGGTCTGCGCCACGAAGCCGTTCCGGGCCGCGTTGAAAGCATGGATCGGCCGCGTGGCCTGGGCTCCCTGCTCGTGCCTCCTCATGCGGCACCAGTCTTCAGTAAGAACTGCTGTGCAGGTAGCGACCAGAGGTACTTAACCAAGTGCTTCCCGCCCGTGTTCGACCCCTCTACTTAATTCTACCGCGTTTTTTTCGATGTGCGCACCGCCATCCGTCCGCGGCCCGCCTGCGGCCTGCGAGCAACGCCGAGAGCACGTGGATATGCGAAAGCCATGCGATCCGCGTGGCGTACAGAGTCCCGCCGTGGTTCGCGTCGATGAGCATACGCCAGACGGCCGGTGTCGCCGCAAATCAAAGTTATAAAGGGAGTTACAGCAACGCTGGCGACGGCCTGGGAACGCAAATGATCGTAGTTCGTGTCCATTCGATCGTGGCCAACTCGGCTGTTTCCGGCGCAATGCGGACACTGAAAACGAGAGCCAGAAAAAATCAAGTGGGTGGTGGTGCAAGTGATGGAATACCAGCGGTTCGAGCACCGGATCACCTCTGATCCGAGTAGTGGATCACCTCGCATCCTGCTCCGGTCGCCCGCGTCCGCAATGCATCCGACCCGACCTGCTTCATTATTCGTCGCGGGCTTTTCTGAAGGAGTCTCCGGTAGTCCGGCGAGGACGGTGATGGACACAAGTCTCGATAGGAATGATGGTTAGGCCCGCCGGCCGCTTCCTGTCGGCCGCGAAGCCGACGTTGGCGATGAACTACTTTTCGCCGGTCATCTCGAAGTGGTCGCCGACGCGGACGCCCGGGGTCCGCAGGGCGGTGAGGTCGGACCCGGCGGCCGGCTCGGTGAGGGCGAACCAGGAAAGCGACTCGCCGCTTGCCAGCCGCGGCAGGAAGCGGGCATTCTGCTCCGCGTTGCCGAAGGTCCGCACCGGATCGACTGCTTCGATGCAGCCGTGGACCGACGCTAGCCCCGCGACAGTTGCTTCCTGGCTGGCGACCCGCGTCTGCACGGTGGGTGAAGCGCTGAAACGGCGCCCCCTGGCCGCCGTGCTTCGGGTCGATCGGCACACGCTTCTCTCAATCAGCCCGGTGCACAGGGCTGTTCGACTGGTCCGGCGGATAGCGCTTTGTGACGCTCTTCTCGCACATCTCGTAGGCGGAGCTGATCTTGGTGCCGCCCGACTCGCGGGTGTGGTAGAAGGTGTGCTCGTCCACCTCCTTGGCAACCGCGTCGTGGATGATGTAGACCACTACTCCACATGGAGATGCAGCGTGGACGCGGGCAGCGGTGCGGCGGCCGGCGATAGATTGATCGTTGCCAGCGACGCCCTGGCGGCCTGGGGGAACTGGCCGATCGACCAGGGCTACCGCGGCATGCTGGAGTGCATCGTTGCCAAGATCTTCGGCAGCGAATCGCAGAAGGAAGCGGCTATCGAGCTGTTCAAGAAAACGCACGGCGGCACTACAAGGGCGTCGAGACGATCTACCTGTAAGCGTTTAGTTGGACAGCGCCACTTTTCACACTGGGCAAGGCCGAAGTCAAGCTGGGCAAAGTAAATCGCCGTAAGTCCTTGGTTTTCGTGTGGCCATCTTACCCAGAATAAAAAGTGGCGCTGTCCAATTAGTTAGGCCGTGGAATCAGCACTTGATGTTCCAGGGAAGCAGTTCTCCGATGCGCTTGGCCGGGTGATCGCCGATGCGTGTGATAAGGATGCGGAGATAACAGCGTCATGGACGGCCGCGGGTCAGGTGTGGACGGTCTGGCTGCCATCCAGGAAGCGGAGTTGTCGCGACAATGCGTCTGTCCCCTCGGCGTAGTGCCTGATCCGGCGCCGCACGGCCTGGTAGACGGCCGCCTCCAGCCCCGGCGAGTGTGGGCGCAGCCTGTGCCGGAGTACCTCCTCAGTGCCAAGCAGGGTCGCGGCGTTCGGCAAACGCTGGCGGTGCGTAACGGTTGCCACGGGCTTCTCCTTTCCTCAAGGGTTGTAGGCGATGTTGCAGCTCTTCTTACGTGCTTTTTCCCGTTGCGGCGTTGCCCGGATGCCACTGCTCGCGTCCCTGCAATCGCCTGACCGTTAGTACCAGGCGGGGCAGCTCGTCGAGTGCCGGCAACGGCCCGCTCCCCCGGGGCGGCGGCACGGGGTGCCGAGCCGGGGGGCGGTAGACGTTCCAGCAATTGCCCGAAAAAGCCGCGGTTTTGCCGGCGGCAACGTATAGGATCTTTACTATCTTGTTTATGCATATTACGGGGCCTAAGCGCAGCTTAGGGCATCTGAGTGTAAGACGAAACCAATTTGCCCTCCTGCCGAACGCTGCGTAGGATGCTGCATCCGGAACGGAGGAATGCCCATGCTGCGCTTCACCGAGATCAGGGATGCCGGCGCCGCCGGCAGTTACTACGGCAAGACCGACGGCGGCTACTATCTCGACGGCGCTGAGCTGTACCGAGGGGTAGGTGGCAAGCTCGCCCGGCAGCTCGGCCTGGGGGAGAAACCGGACTATGAGCAGTTCAAGCGCCTGCTTCAGGGGCTCGATCCGTTCACGGGCGCGCGGCTCACGCAACGGCTGGTCGATGACCGCGTGGCCGGCTTCGACATGACGGCCAGCCTCCCCAAGGGCGTCACCGAGGCCATCGAGGGCGGCGACGAGCGTGCCCGGGCTGCCGTGCTGGAAGCGCTGCGGCAGTCGGTGGCGGAGGTCGAGGATCGCATCACCACGCGGGTCAGGAAGCGCGGCCGCCAGGAAGACCGTGTGACCGGCAACATGGTCTGGTTCGCCTTTGAACACCCTGAGACCAGGCCGACGCAAGAGGACGGGATGCCGCGGCCCGACCGGCATATCCACGTCGTCATTCCGTCGCTGACCTTCGACCCGGTCGAGCGGCAGGTTAAAGCCATCAAGTGGCGGCCGACCATCGACCTGCGCAAATGGTTCTCCACCCGTTTCGACCTGCGGCTGTCGCACAAGCTGGCCGAGTTGGGGTACGAGATTAAGACCGAGTGCCGCGGCCATGAGAAGGGCGGCCGCAAATACTACTCGTGGGACATCGCGGGCATGCCCGCGTCGATGATTGCGTGGGACAGTCAGCGCCATCAGGAGATCGAGCAGCTCGCCGAGAAGCTGGGCGCGACCGGCCCCCTGGCCAAGGCCAGGCTCGGGGCGACTTCCCGGCTGGCCAAGCGCACAGACATGACATTGGCCGATTACCGCGAATACTGGGACAGCCAGCGCACGCCGGAGGAGGTGCGCGGCAGGGACGAGTGCATCCGGCGGGCGAGGGAGGGACTGAATGCGAAGGCCACGCCAGCGGCGGCCGAGGCGGTGAACTACGCCATCGAGCATCAGTTCGAGCGCAATTCCGTGGTGGATTACACCGACCTGGAAGTGACGGCAATGGAGCGGATGATGGGAAGGGGCCGGCCGGAGGAGCTGCTGCCCGAATTCCTGCGGCAAGGCGGTCTGGTCAAGGACGGCGAAGCGACGACGCGGGAGGTGTGGGCGCAGGAGCAGCGCGTCATCGGCTTCTGCTACGACACCAGGGGCACGATGGCGCCGCTGGGCCTGGGGGCACGCAAGCCTGACGCAAGCGGCCTGTCGCGCGACCAGCGGGCCGCCCTGCGGCACGTCTGGGAATCGACGGACCAGGTGTTGCTGATTCGCGGCGGCGCCGGCACCGGCAAGACGACGATGATGACGGCGGCCATCGCCGGGGCCGGTCAGCCGGTGGTGGTGCTTGCTCCTTCGGCCGATGCCTCGCGTGGCGAACTGAGGCAGCAAGGCTTTCGTGATGCGAACACGGTGGCGGCGTTCCTCGACCGGCCGGAGATGCAGGAGAAGGCGCGGCGCGGGGTCGTGTGGTGCGATGAGGCCGGGCTGCTGCCGATTGACGACCTGGAGCGGCTCTGCGGCGTTGCCAACGAGTTGGGAGCGAAATTGGTGCTGCAGGGCGACTCGAAGCAGCACAAGGCCGTGTCCCGGCACGGCAACATGCTGGGCGTCCTGCACGAGTACGCCGGGCTGCCGGCGGCCGAGCTGAAGGAGATCAAGCGGCAGACGGGTGATTACGCGGCGGCGGTGGCGGCCGTCCGCGATGGCGACTGGAAGAAGGCCGATGGAGTGCTGCGGAACCTAGGCTGGGTCGTCGAGGGCGAAGGGCATGCCGCCCTGGTCGAGGAGTACGCTGGGGCGATTAAGGAGCGGAAGGCGGTCAAGATCGATGGCCAGGTCAGGATGCTGCCAAAGACCGTCATCGTGGTCGATCCGACGCACAAGGACGGTGACGCACTGGCTAATCAGCTACGGGCGCTGCGCAAGGCCGAGGGGCTGATCGACCGGGCAGACCGGGCGTTCGCCCGGCTGGTGCCGCTGTCCTGGACCGACGCGGAAAAGGCCGATGTCCGCCGCTACGCCGGCCAGGAGGTCGTCCAGTTCTACAGGAACTCGGGGCCATTTAAGGCCGGCCAGCGGGTGCGGCCGGCAGAGCTGCTGCCGCAGCTGCGCGCGTCAAGCCGGAGCATTTCCAGGTGTTTGCCGAGCAGGAAATCCGGCTGGCGAAGGGCGACACCATTCGCCTGACCGCCGGCGGCAAGACCAGGGAGGGCAAGCGCGTCGATAACGGCCGGATCGACGACATCGCCGGTTTCACCGCCAGCGGCGACGTGGTGCTGTCGAACGGCTGGGTGCTCGACAAGACATTTGCCCACTGGAAAAACGGGCTGGTCACGACCAGCATGGCGGCGCAGTCGAAGACGCAGGACATCGTGCTGGCGGCGATGAACCGGGCCTCGCTTGGGGCAATGAGCGCCGAGCAAGGCTACGTCACGGTGTCGCGCGGCCGCGAGCGCGGCATGGTCTTTACCGACCTGACGCGCGAGGAGCTGCTGGAGGCCATGCATCGCAGCGACCGGCGGCGGTCGGCGACCGAGCTGATGGGACCGAGGCCGGCGCGGAAGAAGCAGACGGTGAATGAGAATGCCCGGGCGTTCGTGATGCGGATGCGAAAGCGTTACCGCATCCTGCGCGACCGGGCGGTCGAGGTCCTCACGCCGCCGCTACGGCGGCCGGAGCAGGAGTTGCATCATGGCCATGCCCGATAGGCCGTTAGCGGAGGAACTGTTCGCGTCCCGCCGGCCGCCGGCGCCTGGCCCCGCCGCGCCGCCGCACGACGACGAGACTGCGGCCAGGGCCCATGCCCGGAGCCGGGCCGAGCCGGAGGGCGGCGACCGGGAAGAGGAAGACGGGCCGGATTTCAGGGGGGCGTATCGGGCGTTCGGGCGCGCGCGGCCGAACGCCCTGCCCGCGCTGGTCATCTACTTTAACGCGGCCGAGCGCCGCAAGTTCGGCAAGAAGAAGGTCCAGTTCCAGTACGAGCACCTGGACAGCGACGACCCGGCGAGCGAAGGCTTGGCCGAGGACGGGCAGTCCTTCTCCTTCGTCGTCGCCGGCATCGCGGCATGATGCGCGTCACCATCCGCGGCCGGCAGCTCGAAGAAGGCTACGATCTGATCGTCGCTCACCGCATGCCGTGGATCAGGTGCGTGGACCGGGATTTCGGGCAGGGCGATGGCCAGGTTATCACCTCGGTGGAGATAGAGGCGGTGCAGGAAGAGGAAACGTAGCCGTTGTCGCCGACGACATCGACCAGCGCCGCGGCCGGCGTGGTTTGATCGATGGATGTCATGGCTTGTTCCTCACTGTTGGAGTGAAGGCCGCTCACCAGGAGCGGCCTCCGAGATAGGCGCCTTCGAGGCCGAAGAGCTGCTCGGCCTCGTAGCCGACCGGCAGGCCGTCGTTGTCGAAGCGCAGCGGGGTGGTCTGGATGAGGTCGCGGATGTCCTGGGGGTCCCAGGCGTCGTCGTCGAAGAACTCGCAGAGCGGGATGTCGAAGGAATGAGTCATGGGCTTTCTCCTGGCTTTACATTACAGGCCGCCCCATGCGGCCTTTTCGGGGTCGAACTCAAGCCGCCCCAGTCCGGAGGCGTAGCGCACCTGCAAGCGAAAGGCCGAGGGTCCCGCAGGGAAACGGCCTTGGCAGCTTGTCAGGCTCCGGCGGGTGGCTTAAGACCCCGAACCGAATGGCCGTGGGGGCGACAGAGAAAGGACAAGACAGGAGAAAGCGGCCTGGATGAGAACCGAGACAGCCCGGGCTTGCGAGGACAAGCGCCGTGACATGACCGGGAGCCGGTGGACCGGTGCAGGACCGGCCGTCGCCGGGGAGGCGGACGCTGAGGTGAGCGCTGGGAGATGGGGCCCAATCTCGTAGCCGTCGAAGCGGGTGAGTCCGCCTTATTTCAGCGGGTTCAACTCGCCGAGGATGCTGCGGCCGTGGCCCTGGACGGCAGTAACCACGGTGTAGCGATAGGCGGCGGCGGAGGGGTCGCAGCTGGCATGCAGCGCCCACTCCCGGGCGAAGGGGAGCACGGCCTCAGCCTCCGATTCCGTGCGGTAGGGTCCGGCGAGCAATCGGTACTCCACGCGGTGAACCGCGGCAGCATAATAGCAGGTCGATTCAGTCCAGTCGGTTTGCTGTGAGAACATGGCTCAGGCTCCTTTGGTTGGTTGCGATGGCTCGCCAGCGCCCAGCGGAATGGCGGCATCGAGAACCATCTCCTCTTCGAGTGCGATGATCTCGGCCTCGTTGACCTCGAATGACGTGAAGGGGCAGTCCCACAGTAGCCCTTCCGTGCGCGGATAGACGCGAAGTGCCAGGCCTGTCCCGGTGCGCTCGATGGCGAGGTTGAATCGCCGATCGACTTCCACGTAAATGTGGTCAGGCTGTTCGGCGATGAGGTCGATGTTGAAAGCGGTCATAACGTGTCCTTTCGGTTCATGGTTAGAGTGTCATCTGTGCTTCCGAGTGGTCAAGCGGTTTTCACGGCTTTGCGGATGCGCTCGCAGGCGTACTCGAAATACACCGGGTCCTGCTCGATGCCGACGAAATGCTTCCCAGCTTGCACGCAGGCAACGCCGGTCGTGCCGCTTCCCATGAACGGGTCGCAGATCGTGCGTGCCCGGGTGGAGCGGCAGAAATAGGCGACCTGCTGGAGGGGCCGCGGACAGGGCACGGGATTGTCCCACTGATAGCCGTCATAGGGTCTCAGATCGGATACGTGCCAGTCCGCGGGCAGCTCGTCGCGTACGAGCGATCGGCTCCAGAAAATCACCGGGTCCCAGCTGAGGCAGTTGCTCTTGCCGGGGCGTGCCGGGTAGAGCTTGCACGCGGCGATGATGTGGTAGCCCTTGGGGAAATACTCGTGCCACCGATCGGCCTTGAGCGGGCTTTGCCAGACGAAGCAGGGGCCGCCGCTGGTGAGGCGGGTTAGCTGCGGCACCAGCCGGCTCATCATGCCGGCGTACTTCTCCGGCGCGTCATCGTAGGTGCGATACTTGAAGCCGATGCCGTAGGGCGGGTCGGTGACCACGCCCTCGACGGCCTCCAGCTTCGGCATGATGTCGAAACAGTCGCCGTTGTACAGGGTCGCCGGGCCGATCCGCACCTTGCGGACGGGTTGGGTCTGCGGCACCGGGCCAGTGACCGGCGCCAGGGGCAGCCTGGCATAGATCGGCTTGGGTGGCCGGTCCTGCGCGGGTGAAGCGGCCATGCTCAGGCATGCGGCGTAGAACGGATCGATAGCGGCGAGTGAGTGAGTCATCGGGCGCCTCCTCCCGTCATGCGCTGCGATGGCCTGGCGCAAGTGCGGTTCGTAGTTGTCGCCCCTCCAGGAATTACTTGAAAAGGCGATGTCTCCCGCGACCAATAGGTCGATGTCAAGCACGGCGCAATAGGCCGGTTCGTCGAAGACGATGCCGACCTTGCGGCTGCCAGCCTGGCCGTATTCCTTGAAGTGGATGACATCGAATGGCGCGCCACCAACACCGTTGCGGTGATGGGCGACAGCGAGGGTCTTAAGCTTCATGGGAAACCTCCTGGTCGCTGGCGGTTTGGCTGGGATCATCCGACTCGGGAAACAAGTCGTCGGCGACCTGTTCGAGCGTCGTCCAGTTGATGCCCCACTCGGCGTCGTGGATGTCCTCGACCTGCTTGAGCACCACCCAGGCCTGCTCATTGTTGAGGTCGGGGCGAAGGGTGCGCACGTCCTCGATGCACCAGATAATGGCGATCTTCTTCTGCTTGGCCAGGAGCGCGTGAACGTCGCAATCGATGTCAACAGGTTCATGGCATGAGTCGGTCGTGATTTCGTTGGCATTGGTCATAGCTGATTCCTTTCCGGTTCAGTTGTGGTCGAGCGTAAGCCGGTATTCGGCGAACTGGCGTTCCAGCTCTTCCATTTCACCGTCGAAAGCCGGGTCGATGCCGGCGTCGCTGTAGCAGTTGAGCGTTTCGATGAGGTTGGACGGGCTGCCTGTGAAGCGGGAGTGATGAGGTGTAATCATGGCGTGATTCCTTTCGTGTGATGGGCGGGACCGAAGTCCCGCCCGGTTAAGGTGATGGCTCAGGCGGCCTGCGCTGCGGCGGCCTTTTTGGCCTTCTGGTCCGCTTGCTGCTGGTGCATGATCCAGGTGTCTGCCAGGTCGAGCAGCTTGGCCATCGGCAGCAAGTCGTCCGCGTTGAGGCTGTCGGTCTCTTTCCAGGCGTCGTCGCCTTGCTTGTAGCCCCGGCTCGGTGTGACGCTGTAGTAGGTGCCTTTCTCGCCGGAGTTGCGCCAGATCGTGACTTGCAGGACGCCTCGGCGTATCTTGTGTGCTGGTTGTGACATGATGGTGGTCTCCTTCTTTTGGTTTCCGGCCCCACCCTGGGGCCTTACGGCACGCCCAAAGAAGCCGGCTAGTCCGGGAGTCCTTGCGACGGTCAATCGCCGGGTGAGAACGAAACGGCTTTGGCGAGATAGGAGCGCCAGCGACGTAGCGAGACGCCGTTTCGCAACGGAAGCCGGTGATTTACCGGCCCGGCGACGGCTTCATAAGTGCCGTGAGTATGGCCACAGGAAGGGGGCGGACGAAAATGGGGGAGACGGCATGTCCCGA
The DNA here is from genome assembly GCA_963827935.1 of uncultured Planctomycetota bacterium. Taxonomy (GTDB): domain Bacteria; phylum Planctomycetota; class Planctomycetia; order Gemmatales; family Gemmataceae; genus DATFNV01. The sequence continues at coordinate 31,817 of CAWHCN010000019.1, forward strand.
CACCGGCACCCGGAGACGCGCGGCGGCAAAGCGCCAAGTCCTCGATGCATCCTGGCGCCGCCACAGAGGCGGCAAGGCATCAGCGGCAGGCGGCCGCCCAGAAGGGCACGTCAGCAGCGGATGGGAAAAGGAGACGAAACATCACCGGGCCAGTTCGCACTTGGCAATAGACGGGAGAGGCGACATCTCCGCAATCGAATGCTCGGCCGCGGCGACTAGCCGGTCGCGAGGCTGCGGCTCCTGCGGATCGCCGACGCCGCCCATCGCCCCGCACGTTCTCAAATTGCGGGCATGTCAAGGCCCTTGTTTCTTTGCAAAGCACTCTTCCTGTCTTGCTTCCCGTCGCCGTTCTCAAATTGCGGGCATGTCAAGGCTTTTTTCCTTTGCAAAAACACTCCTCCCTGTCTTGCTTCCCGTCGCCATCGCCTCGCCGTATGGGGTGGTTGCTGAAGGCGCACCGGACATGGAAGTCCGGTATAATTGCGCCGCGGCCGCCCCAGAAAGCGAGGCAGAGGCGGCGTGCATTGGAAGGCATCCTTGAGCCTGAGCTGAGCCGGCGGGGTGGTCGGATTTGCGTTCCGGCTATCGAGGTCTTTTCTTCAGACATATCCCTTGCTGCCAGGTTCATTGTTCTCACCGGAGTCGAGGCCTTTCGCTCGCTCCATGATTGCGTCAGATGCCGGCCCGGAGCGGGGGACGGCCTAACGCCCGAGATAGTCCTTCACGAAACGACGGATGTCGCCGCAGGCCTGTTTCATCTCTTCAGTGCCCGGCGGCGCGTTGTCGTGACAGGCGCGATTGACGGTCTTCCTGAATACTTCGAGTTTGCCCGAATGAGAATGGATCGCGGTCAAGGAGCGGATCGATGTGCGGGCATAACCATTCAAGAAGTTTACCGTCGTAGTCGCTGAGGGAGGCTGCGGCATCGCCTTTTTCGTGACGAGACTTGACCAGTATTTCCTTGCAGAAGCGCTCACCGGCATCGCGCAATTGGACACCGCACTCCTTTCGCGAATCTGGATGACCTCCTCGCGCGAGGGAGCTGGCGCGGTTGATCTTGGCTAGCAGCGCGTCGCTCGTGTTTTCGATGATGGAGCCTTCAGCAGGAGTCTCGATATAAAGCTGGGCGTTCCCGATTCCAAGATGCCGGTAACGGCTTTCAAGCTCTTCCCATGTGGCGTGGTCCTGCGTAAGGATGATTACCTGCATCGGCAAGCTGAGGAGTTCTGTGAGTACGGTTGTGTTGAAATGCACCCGGTAGTCCTGGTCGCTGGAAAGGACCGGGTCGTCAAGAATAATGAAGCCGACGCCTTCATGCTGAGCGCGGGCGAGAAACAATGCCAGACCCAGGCAGTGAAGCTGAGACTGGCTGAAAACGCCGATCACGTCCCGCAGCTTCGGGACGGAGCGGTCAGCGTGGGGGGAAAGCCCCGCCTTGAAATCGATCGTTCGCTTTGCGCCCTTCCGACGGTTGACGGCCGAGAAAAAGGTTGGCTCGTCAGGTCGTAGACGTTCCCACCAGGCCTGAATGGTCGCGCTGTAATCGGAGAATTTGTCGTCGAGAACCTGCCCTTTGGCCTGGTCGATCTGCTTGAGGGCCGTGTCGAGTTCCTTCGCGACGGTGGCGCGTGCCCGTCGCTCGATCAGAGCGCTGCGAAGGGTGCCAGGAGATCGGGCAATATCGAGAAACTCTTGCCATCCGGTGGTGTCCGACTGTGCGTCAAGACCCTGGTTGAGGGAGGCGCAGAGTAACTGCGCGGGCGTTTCATAGATGTCGATCATCGTGGTGAAGTTGGCACGAAGCGTAACGAGCGTGGAAAACGTGGCGCGCAGCTTTTCGAGGTCGAGGTTCGTTCCGATCTGATCTGCCTGGTTCTCGACGAGGACACGGGCTTGTTGCGCCCGCGGCGCAGGGCGGCTCCGGCCCGTGCGAATGGCCAGACTTGGGCCAGCCAGGGATCGGCGAGCTCGTGGGCGCGATCGCCAAGGAGGTTCCGGATGCGCGCGACGGTGAATCCTGTTATGCGGCGCTTGGCTGGCGTTGTTTTGAGATATTGGGGACGGGCAGCCTCCGCGGCGGTCTCCAGAGCCTCGGCCGAAGCGGAAAGCTGCGCGAGGGCTGATTTCGCGGCTGTCTCGGCCCTTTTGAAATCTCTCGTGTTCTCGACGTGCTGGCGTATGAGCTGAACGCGCTCGGGCGTCAGAGCGGTTTCTGAGCCGCACAAAGGACAGTCTATAGTCTCTGTGATGTTAGAAATGGCGGGGATTCTGAGAGCTTGGTCAAAGAGGGCAACGAGCTGGCGCGTCTCTTCATCAACCTTTCCGCGTTCATCCAGATAGGTACAGAGACGGGTCCACACGTCTCCTGGTGGCGAGTTCCAGCCGGCGAGGTCCTGGCGCTCAAAACCGCGTACCGGAAATGTCTTGTTCCTGCGTCGGTCAGAATCCTTTCGAGCGTCGCCAGGCGCTCTTCTGGGGTTTCTGGGACTTGCCGCCCGGCGCCATCGATGAGGGCGATCACGCCCTCGTCGATCTTGGCCGTGAGCGTCGTGGTGTCGGGAATGTATGTCCCTACAGTGGCAAGTGCGGGATTGATAGCCGTGACGGCCAGACAGGCGTTGAACTTCGTGAGCAACGGATCGTGCGGGGGTTTCAGCTCGTCGGCCAAAACCGCTACTTTGTTGCTGACATCGTCGAGGTCGGTAACTTCAAGCAGGGTCTTGAAATAGGTGGCGCGGTCCTGCGGGCCGACAGAAAAGATGTAGCTAAGCGTGTGCTGGGCGAGGACCGGAGCTTCAAGAGGCGGTTGTGATAATACGACGCCGAGCGCAGCGAGGTCGGCCTCGGCAGCTGGCACAGTGTCGATTTCAAGGCGGGACGTACAGTGGTGTTTCTTGGCGTAGTCGGTTGTGAGAATGCGTTTGATCTCATGGTGCATGCCGTTACCCGCTATGATACGGGCGGCAACATAGACTTCCTCGCCGTCTGCGAGATGGGCGTTGCGCAGCGCGTCAGCGAATTCGTCCTGGCTGCTTGCCATAAGCTCGCGCCTGACAGTGCGCCCGGTCAGCAGGAACTCCACGGCCTCAGCAAGACTGGTTTTGCCCTTGCTGTTGGGACCCCAGACAACGGCAAGGTCCGCCGGCAGGCTGAGGGTCTGCTCGGTGGTTCCATAGCAACGAAAGCCCTTCAGGGAGAGCGATCTAAGCCTTGGTGTCGTCAAGGTCTCCTCTCACTTCTTCAAGCCGGGCGCGGAGCACGGCTTTCATTGATTCCGACGAGCCGGCGGCTCTCGAATCGCGGTATGCCTGGACAAGCCGCCGCGCAAGCGAGCCGTCCTTCAAGCGCTTCAGAAGGCGGTCAAGATTGACCTGCGGTTCCGTATCGTCTGGCATTGCGTTACGTCAGCTTGCTGCAAAAAACGCTAGGGTAATCCGTTTGACTCCCGGCCATTACCGGGCCGAAGATCACGATGATAACAACCGTGGCGGGCGTTGTCACGGGAAAGCAGCGGCGATGCGGCGTCGCATGTCGGGGCAGCAGACAAAATCGCGCTGGAAACCGTCCGGGCATGGCGCCAGTGTACCACCGCTCACACCAAGGGCGGATTCCTCAGCCAGTTCCGAACAGCAGTCCGCGTCACTGTCCACAGTTCCCGATGCAACTCCAGGTCTTTCTCCCCGGACGGGTCCCAGCCGAAGTCGCGGTCCTGGTCGATCGCCATCAGCACGCTCCCGTGGAGGATGGTTGATCGGAGCTTGTAAATCTTGTTACGGCGCGGGGCCAGGGGGCGCCCGGCGCAGTGCTCGCCGACACCGTTCACCCCCGCGCGTGTCGCATCATCATACCGACAGGGGAGCGGGGCTGCGGGTTCGGGGAGGCGACTCTCGCGAAGTTGCTTGCGCAGCTGTGCGGATAGGCGATAGCCCAGGCCAAGGGGCACGAGCGTTCAGCAACGATACACGCCTGCTGGCTGGAAAGAAAGTCGCGGCTGGCCGCTACCAGCGTAGCTGCTCGACGCCCGCCGGGCCATGTGCCCACCGGCCGACGACAGCCGCAGGTCGATCACTTCGTAGCGCTCACCATCATGCAACATTCGGAGGGTCTCGGCGACCACCAGCGACGCAGCGACCGCACCGACGAACGGCACAGCGACGGACAGTCCCGCCAATTCGACGTGGGCGCACCGGGCAAGCGTCCCCATTTCCTGGTAGAAGCGAGTCCGATTGGCCAGCTGCTCAGCCCGAGTGCGCTCCGCTCCGGCTTGGCCCGGCGGCCATATCTGCGGGCATGAGCGGCCGGGGATAGGGAGCGTGTGCATCAGCAGGGCATCGAAGTTGTCGCACCTGCCACCAAGACCGCATTCGACCACGACCTCGAAGCCCGCCGCATCGAGCAGATTACGCGGGCCCCTGCCGTCGAAGCCGCAAAGCCCGAGCAATGGCTCGGCCGGCCGGCATTGCGTCCGTTCGTCGAATGCCCGCTCGACCAGCCGCGGGCAGAATCTCCGGTCCTCCAGCCATTCGGCGGCGACACGGCTTTTGAAACGGCCTACATGCCGCTCCAGGGTCAACATGCCCGTGTCGATGTTAGCAGGGACTACCCAGTCGAAGTCGTTCAGGATGATGGTGACCCGTCCCGGCTCGACATAGGGGAGGAGGCCGAGACACCACAGATACGCCTGACCGAGGTGGCCCAGGCCGAGGCACCACGCCTCGCCCGGCAGACATTCCACTGCAACGCCGACGGCGTCGGGGGAGTTCCACGGAAGGTCGGGGCGCCAGAGCGACAGTCCAACGGAACGCCGCTCAGCCTCCACGTTGATGCCTGCAAACGCCATGAAGGTCTCGGCCACCGCCAGGGCACCGGCGGCAACCCCGGCAAGTACACATCGTTCCCTCTCGGCAAGACGCACCTTGTGGTCCGCGGGGGCGACGGCCGCAACCCAGCCGTCGAAGGTGACCTGGAGGTAGCGGTCGAGGTCTGGCCGACTTCCGAAAACCAGCGTGGCGGCTGCGTCGTGCGGCACGTCTTCGCTTCCGGGCGTTACGCCTGGCGCGGCTTCGACTGCCGCATCTGCCAAGGTGGTGTTCCGAGGCCAGGGCACAATGACCGGCGGTCCTGTTCCGCCGCCCCACACGTGGAGGCTGACGGCCCCCGGGAAACACCGGGCTGCAGCGTTCGCCGTTGTGAGAACCGCTGCCTGGAGGGTAGGAGAGACGGCCACCTCGGGTCCGCAGGCGATCGCGACCCGGTGGGCAGCCAGGCGGAGGCGGGCTTCCTCGGGTCCGGTGTCCTGCTGGTCAACAAAGAACTTGGCGATGCGGCTCAAGTCGTCGGGGCCGGTCATCATTTCGCTCCCGTTACCAGACGCAGAAGCGGACCCTGTCACGTCGGCGGGCGCCGGACCAGTCGTGCCAGCGGTAGTTGCCGGCATACTCGTAGATCGCTACGTCGTGGAATTTCCAGCCCCACGTTCCGGCGAAACGCGGGAGGATCAATGCCACATGGCCCGGCTCGGAGATCATCGGGTTGGTACGATCAGCCTCGCTTTGACGCGGCCCCGGTCCCGCATGCGTGTGGACGTCGGCCAGCACGTCGAGGCAGCGCTCGCGGCATTGCTTCCAAAGAGCCGCGTAGGCGCTGCCATCCATTACGACAATGCCACTGTCGAGGGCGTGCGGGTCGAGGTCATCGTAGCTGGCGAAAGCCTTTACCGTGTCCCGCGACCGGCCGCGAACCCCGAGAAGGAATGCCCCGCTTTCACGGCGGCCGGCGCCGCGGCGGCGCAGGTCGAAGACCAGCCGAATCCAAACGAGCACGGGGATGCAGAGCACCCGGGGCCGGTCAGACGCCGCGGTAGTCGTTGCAATTGAGGAGTCCATGCACCATCCCCAGGTAGTCCACGATGGTACGCTTGCTATGCCACAGCAGGTGGGGGTACTTAGCGGGCCAATCCGCGTGCTTGCCGGCCGTGTACCGGTCGAAGGGATGGTATAAGGCGCGGCCCCCCTCCCAGTCGGAGCGAAAGACCGCCGCTACCTGCCCTTGCCCCTTCGGCCAGTCCGACGCCACAAGCAGTCCCTTGGTGTTGGAGTCCCAAAACGATCCCGTGGGGCCTTGGGTCGGATAGCCCTGGCAGTCAAGTAGCAAGTGGAACCTGTCCGGCGAACCACTCCGCTGGGCGGCGGCGACCCAGATAACGACGTGGGGCCAGGCCACTCCCTTGGTATGTTCTTCGTCGGGCAGGCCGTAGCGACCGTCAGCGACGCTGGCCAGGAATGCGCCATCCCGGAGGTCCATCTCAAACCTCCGCTGGTCGGGGAGCTGTGCCACGGGCAAGCCTCCCTCAGCCTTCGATCTTCTGTTCCGGAACCAGATCGAAACAGAGTCGGCAGTCGGGGGCATGCACCAACTCGCCCAGATGCTCCTCCGGCCGGGGGCGGCGATCCGAGTCGCAAATCTGGAGGATGAGCTTCTCGGCGTCGGCGTCGGCGAGTTTGAAGCGGTGGCGTGCCCAGGCAGTCACGGCCGCAACCGTCGTGGCCGGCGAGAAGCGGCGGCGTACTTCGTGGTTCTTGTAGTAGACGGTCACCGCGACGTGGTGGCACCTGTGGCAGTGGACGTGGCCGCTACGATGGATGCCTAGCCCTGCGAGCGTGATGGCTGCGTCGGCGGGTTCATGAACGTCTTCAGCGTCATCCACGTCGGCATCGGGCTGGGCGAGGGCGGACTGGGGTTGCCCCACGAACACCAGGAGGTCCGGTCGAGGCTGCAGGCCCGCACGAACGAGAAGCCTCTGCCAGGGGTTCCTCGGCGGTCGTGCGCACATGCCTCGGGGGCACGCCCTCGTGGTGGACAAACAAATCGACGCTGGAGTTGTCGGCGGACATGGTCCCCTCCTGGTGTTGTGGTAGACACTTGTTCCGATTTCCTATTCTTTGGACACGGGGGGACATGAGAGGTTCGCGTCTGTCGCGGCTAATAACGGGTCATTTCCCGGGCTGATCCGGACGGTCACATTCATGCTTTATTCGGCCGGGGCTTGGATCGCCGCGTCAAGCTTGTCCGCTGCCTCTTCCAGACCTCCTCCACGTCGTCAATCTTCCCGCGAAGCACGTCGAGTGCCTTCTTGCTGTAGAGCTTCTGCTCAATGCTACCCACGCGGATCATGCGGTATGCCTCGGGATCCTCTTGGATGTGATACTCGCGCACCAGTGCGAGCACCCTGGGCATGGACAACTTGAGGTGCCCCGCGAGTTTCTTCAACCCCATCGTGAACTTGTCGAGCGGATTGACTTCCTTCACGATCGGAGTTCCCTGCGGCTCCTCGGCGTCGCCCGGCTTGAGAACCTTGACGGGCATCGCGGTCAACACGTCTTTGACAATCTTCACGACAACCGAGATGCCCTCCCCCTCGACGGACAGCCTCAAGTTGGCGATTTCGGGGAAAACGACGCGCCAGTCGGCTTCGTCGCGCAGGCGTTCGGTGGCCTTCCTGAGTTCTTCTGTGGTCATTCGCCGATGGCTGTCCTCAGCCCCCACGGCCAACGCCAGCAGTGGCCGAAGACGAGCCATTGCCTCGGCCGGCGTGATTTGCAGTCCTCGCAGGGCCTCACGGAGGTTGCCAAACTCGGCATCGACGAGGACATGAAGGTCGCGAGGCGGTCGGCTGGACAGGGGCAGAACACGGGCGGGGAGATGATCCACCAGCCGCGTACTTGTCGCCACCGCTAACAGTAGGTCGTAGAGCGAGACCGAGCCCTGGGCGAAGACGTACAGCTGGTCCTCCGAGATGATGAGGTAGTAGTGGGTGGCTGAGTCGCGGAGGTTGTCGAGCATCGACAGAAAACGCCGCTGGTTTTTGTCGATCACTTTGATCTGCTCCTCTGCTATTCGGAGGCAGGTGTCGAATTGGTAGGAGTAGCCCCGCCCTTCGTCTGTGGCGGTTCCGGTCCGATCCAAGATCAGCGCCTTGAGGATCAGTTCAAAGCTGTGGTGGCAGAGCATCAGCACGGACTCGCACCGGCCGACCTCCGATGGGCGGTTGAACAACTCGATGGCCAGCTGCAATGACCCGAGCGACCTCTGCAACAGCTGCTGAAAATCGGGGTGCTTGCCCGTCGAAGAATCGGTTGTGGCAGTGCTCATTGTGCCCCTGCGGACTTGGTGTCATTTAGGTGGCGGCGCTACTCGAAGCGTGTGGCCGTGCGGACAGTGAGAGTGAATGCCAACTCCTGGTGGGGCCGATATGCGGTCTGAAGACGCATCCCAGGTGCGAAGGCGATGAGCGGCTTGTTCCAGGCAGACTCAAGTAGTACCAGCAAGTTCCCCATTGTCGTGATGCCGCACTGCGATCCTTGCCTAGCCGGCTGCCAGTGATTATTTTACCCTCATACGGACGGGTTCACCTGCCCCTCTTGAGTTCGCTCCTTGCCTCCCGAGTCGGGCAGTGCGTAGCCGTGGCCCACCAGAGGACGCTCCCCATGAGCAACAGCGCCAGGTAGCTCGCCGGTCGCTATGGCACCCTGAACGTCCAGTCGTGGATTAGTGATCCTTTCAAAAGCGCCGAAACTGCGGTACTGGCGGCGCGGGTAAGCCGCCGTAGCGCCGTGGCGAGACGCGAGAAGCTGCGCGGCAGCGGCTCGGCCGCTCTGACACGGTGTGAGGTTGTTGCCGCAACCGCATGGATTATAATGATTTATGCACAAGGTGGCGTCGGTGATGTCAAGTTTTACAGCAATAAAACTTGACTGACGCTGCGCTTTCAGCGATAATGCAACCATGAGCACCATGAAAAGTAAAGCGGCAACGCCTGGCAACGTGGCTAAGGCCGTCAGGCAGCGGATCGAGGGCGGCGGGGAGCGCATCTGGCGGTTGGCGGACTTCGAGGGGATGGCGTTTACGGCGGTCGCCCAGTCGCTGTCCCGCCTGTCACGCCAGGGCATCCTCCAGAGGCTGGGCAAGGGCCTTTATTACCGGCCGCGGCCGACGGCGTTTGGGCCGAGCCGGCCCAATCCCGCTCACATCCGCTCCCTACCCATGCGGCGTAGGGGAGTTTTCCCGGCCGGGGTGGCGGCGGCAAACCTGCTCGGCTTTACGACGCAGAACCCCGCGCGGCTGGAACTGGCGACGGATGGGCTGAGCCTGCCGCGGCTGATCGTCGGCAAAGAGGCCCGCATCCACACGCGGCGGCCCGAATCGTGGCGAACGCTTCCCGAGACGGACACTGCCCTTCTCGACTTCCTGCGGAACCGGGGGGCGTCGAGTGAGCTGTCGCCCGAGGACACCGTGGACAAGGTGATCGGCCACTTCCGCGAGCCGGGGCGCTTCGAGCGCCTGCTTAAGGTCGCCCCGGTGGAACCCCCGCGCTGCGCCATGCTTGGGGCCATCGGCCAGCAGCTCGGGCAGCCGGAGAAACGGCTGGCGGGACTGCGGGAGGGGTTGAACCCCCTGTCCCGGTTTGACTTCGGCATACTTGCGGCGCGAGAGTGCGCCGGGCAGTGGCAGGCGAAGGAGCGCAAGACCCGTGAGACTGTTTGAGCATCCCGACTTCGAGCAGGCCGTCATCCGCGCGGCGGAGCATTTCCGCGCGCGGGGCCTGCGCGAGGCGATCATTGAGAAGGACTACTACGTCACCGAGGCGCTGCGGATCATCGCCCAGGCCGCCGGTGACAAAGTCATCTTCAAGGGCGGAACCAGCCTGTCGAAGGGCTGGAACCTCATCCAGCGATTCTCGGAAGACATCGGTGCGCCGCGTCGGCGCGGGAGGTTTGCTATGAATTAAGGCAAACCTCTCAAGCTTGCTGATCTTTGACCGGCGGCTGAAAAGCCGCCCCTCTACAGGGAGCAGTAGATGGAAGGGGGCCGCAAAGCTCGACCGGGTGTCGCCGGGAGAGTGTCATGAGCAGAGCGGCCTTAACTGTACCGAGTACGCCCATCGAGCGTAGGTCGGGCTACCAAAGTATCTATTTCTACTGTGCCCCTTTTGGGATAGTTCGTATAGTATGCCGGAACTCGCCCCATCATGGAAGATCAGTATGGAGGAACACGGATGTCCCTCTTGGAATCCCCGGAAGCGCTCGCCTTGCTCGCCGATGTGAAGGTGCCGCTGGCAGCCGTGCAGGGCGGCGTCCGCCGCTTGGCGGGGTTCATCGAACGCTATCAGCCCCTGTTCTATCGCACGGAACAACGGCACTGGGCCGAGGTCGTTCTCGAAGGCCGCCTCAGCAACCTGGAGCGCAAGACCAACGAGCCGATCGCTCGGCAAGCTGGCGCGGCACGCAAGCCGGTGCAAAAGTTCGTCGGCGCCGGCAAATGGTCCGATAGCGCCGTGTTGGACGAGTTGCACCGGCACGTGGCCGCAGCGTGGCGCGACGACGACGCGGTGCTGATCTTTGACGGCAGCGGCTTCGCCAAGAAAGGCGACGACTCCTGTGGCGTGGCCCGGCAGTGGTGCGGCCGCCTGGGCAAGGTCGAGAACTGTCAGGTGGGCGTGTTCACGGCCTATGCCTGTGCTCAGGGCGAGACGTTGCTGGCCGCGGATTTGTATTTGCCGCAAGAGTGGGTGGACGATCGCAAGCGGCGGGCGAAATGTTACGTGCCCACCGAGACGACGTTTCAGGAGAAATGGCGTCTGGCCTTGGGCCAATGGGAGCGTTGCCGAGCGTTGCCGCACGGCTGGGTGGCGGCCGACGACGAGTTTGGCCGGGTGACGGAGTTTCGGCAAGCCTTGCGACGTGGCGGCGAGCGTTATGTGGTGGATGTGCCGTGCAACACGCTGATCCGCGACCTGGAAGCCGAGCGAGAGGCGGGGCCGTCGGGACGGCGACGGTTGCCGCCCTTCGAGCAGGTCCAGGCCTGGGCGGCGCGTCAGCCGGCGTCGGCGTGGCAGCGCCTGACGGTGCGGGCGGGTGAGAAAGGCCCCTTGGTGGTGCGTGCCCTGACGCGGTTGGTGCAAACCAAGGATGCCGACGGCTGCGTCGGTAGACCGGAACGAGTCGTGATCGTGCGTCCGGTGGATCGCGCCGGCGACGTGACCTATGCGTTGAGCAACGCCTTGTCGGGGGTAGCGTTGGCGGAGTTGGTGCGTGTCAAGTGTGAGCGGCCGCGGATCGAACAGGCGTTGCAGATGGGCAAGGGTGAGGTGGGGTTGGCCCACTACGAAGTGCGCAGTTGGGTCGGCTGGTATCACCACATGACGCTGTCGCTGTTGGCCTTGTGGTTTCTGAATCTGGAGAAGTCGGTCCTCAAAAAAAAACGGTGTGGATCACCGTGCCGCAACTGCGGGTAATCTTCGCCTGGGTGCTGGAGCGTCGGCCGACGACGTTGGCAGGGATTCTCGCCGAAGTCAACACCGTGCTGCGCCGGACGGAAGAAGCGCGCATCTACCATTGGGTAGATGCGACCGGAGAATTCCCACCGTCTCGGCACGCGCCAGACATATGAAAAAGGGGCACAGTAGAACTATGGTGAGACAACGAAGTGAGCGTCAGAACCCTCTATATCCGAAAACGTCTCCAAATCACGCGATGGCGCGGGAGGCAAGATAACGCGAACAGAACTGGCGCGGCACGGTGTTCCTCGCTGGTGTATGCGATCATAGCATTCAGGATGGGACAGGCTCTCCTTAGCCCATCTTCTGTTTCGCAAGGGGTATAGCTCACCACCTACCGATACGAAGGTTAAAGATCGGAACACGGGAACTCGGCCTGTTCGCCCAACACGGAACTGGGCTAGCTGCGACGACCAGAGATGGGCAGAGCCGAGGACGGAGGCTCTCGTAGTAGTCTGAGCATGGGAAAGCCATGCACACGGCGAAGGGGAGCAGGAAGACGATAGATTTGTAAGGCGGAGAAATGATTCATGGACATGGATCGTCAAGATGATGAAGCTTGGATACTCAGCGTCCAGTGCAAACTCTATCAGTGGAGTCAGGCTAATCCTGGCGACAACTGGCGAGACATGTGGGGTTGGTTAACCGACATCCGCACGCTTCGCTGCGCCTGGCGGCGCGCTGCCTCAAATCGGGGCGCACGCACCGCCGGGGTTGACGGGATTACTGTGGGCGCATCCGTGCCAAACAGGGTGAACAGCGTTTCTTGGAAGAACTGCAAGCTGAACTGTGCTCAGGCACATTTCAGCCCAGTCCATCCAGACGGGTGCTCATCCCCAAGGCAGGGAAACCGGGGCAATTCCGACCTCTGGGTATTCCCACGGTCAAGGATCGCGTCGTTCAAGGCGCGCTCAAAATCTTATTGGAGCCTATCTTCGAAGCGCAGTTTTGGCATGTCTCCTACGGGTTTCGGCCCGGACGAAACAGCCACGGGGCTTTGGAGTATATCCGCCGAACTACCTTGCCGTTCAAACGCGACAAGGATAACCGGCGGAGCCGGTTGCCCTATCAATGGGTTATTGAGGGTGACATCAAGGGCTGCTTTGACCATATCTCGCACCACCACCTGATGAATCGCTTACGCGCTCGCGTAGGCGACCGTCGGGTGACGCGGCTGGTCGGGCGGTTCCTGAAATCCGGTGTGCTGGTGGAGGCTCAATTCCTCCGCACAGAGGCAGGAACACCCCAAGGTGGTATTATCTCTCCGTTGCTAGCCAACATTGCACTCAGTGCAATCGAGGAACGCTACGAGAGATGGGCATACCACCGTACAAAACTCTACGCCCGTCGCAAATGTGACGGGGTTAGGGCAGCAGCATGCGTACGGAATTCCGACCGGCAAGTCGGTCGGTGTGTATTCCTGCCCGTGCGCTATGCTGATGACTTTGTCGTGCTCGTGTCGGGCACAAAGGAGGACGCCTTGGCGGAGAAATCCGCACTGGCCGAATACCTGCGTGCTACGACGGGCCTGGAATTGTCACCGGAAAAGACGAAGGTCACAGCCTTGACGGACGGAGTCAACTTCCTTGGATTCCGCTTCGGCGCGTATTGGGACAGACGCTACGGCTTCGGCACGCGCGTCCAAATCCCAAAGGCAAAGGCCTCTGACCTACGTTACAAAGTTAAGCAACTGACAAGACGTAACACTACCCTTGTCAGCCTTGGCGAGAAGCTCCAAGAGATCAATACCATTTCACGCGGGTGGGCGAATTACTACCGCTACTGTGCCTATGCGGGCGATGTATTTACCAGTCTCGACTGGTACATTGGCGACCGAGTATGGCGCTGGTTGCGGGACAAACGCCCGAAAGCGTCGGCGCACGAGATACTGGCCTCTCGCAGGCCCAGTCAATGTCGGCGCACACGCAAGGTATGGCGGGAAGGGACCAAAGAGCAGTTCGTGCTTGCACAGATCCCAATCCGCCGATACCGCCTAGTTGGACAGCGCCACTTTCCTTGTTGCAATGGCGGAAGTCCAACATTGAGAACAGTATAGCCGATCAGGTCGGCGATTGGGGGATGCACGATTTGATCCGATCGACATCGATGCCCAAGGATCGCAGTTGAGCCATGCGCGTTTTCACGTGAGAGCGCTGGGCCTGCGCATTGCGACGCTGGTAATACTGCTGCTTGGCTAACTCTCGTTGGAAGCGTGCCGCTTTTGTCAGTCGCCCCTGTGCTGTCTCTAACCAGGTGTTCATGGCTCGTCGCACTTGTTCTGTCGTCAGGTGTTCCAGCGGGTCGTCGTGCGTCGTTGCGGCGTCGAACTGCTGACGCATGCGGGCGCAAAACAGGTGGGCCAGTTGCGTCAGGTAAAAGTGCCGGTGCAAGCAACGCCAGCCGCGAACTTCGTAATGGTCCAAGCCCAGTTCCTCTTTGGCCTGGCGAAAGCAGCTTTCTACCGACCAACGCCCAAAGGCCACACGCAGTAACCGCCGCAGCGAGATGCCACGCTCCCCGGGCACACGGTTGGATAGGAAGTATTTCACCTCCTTGGTCAAAACGTTGCGTGCTACGATCAAGCAGTGCCGACGTCCCGGCAGGCCATCGAGTCCCTTGCGCCAGAGCTTCGCCCATTTCACCTCCCAGACCTCGGGGCCGTGCTGGGTGTCCTTGATGCGGTAGCGCTGCCACTTCTGCTTGCGAAAGACGGGCGAATAGCGCGTCAGGTTTCGCACTTGGCTGCCGCGCCGGCTTCGCGCCGCCAGCCGCGGATAGGTTTTTTTGCGGCCGCGCCGCCGCGACCGACCGCTCCGAAGCACCTGGGGCTTTTTCGGCCAGCCGCGGAAGTTCGCCGGCACTTCGCCCACGAATACCTGTCCACGCTGTTCCAGACCGTCCAGAAAGGCCGTGTCACGGCCGTAGCCTTCGTCAAACGTCCAGGCCAGGACACGCACACCGTTGGCCAAGGCGCGGTCGATCAGCTCCAGGCCGATTTGCGGCTTGGTACGGAACACGACCTCTTTGGGGATGTAATTTTTTTTCGACGCTCCGGATCGTCGGCCCAGTCCCGGGGCAAGTAGACCGCGCTGTCGAGCAGACACTGAAAGCCGGGGCTGCCGTAGCTCAGATGCACGCCGACGACACCGTTGTCGACCTTGCCACGACTGCCCAGCCACTGCCGTGCGGCACCCGCCGTATGGCTACCGCTCTTGGCCGTTCCCGACTCGTCGAGGCAACCGATCGCCTCCGCATGAGCATGTTCGCGGGCCACCAAGCGCTGGCAGTCATCGCGCACGCCGGTCTCATCCCACTTGATCGATTCCACGAAACGTTGTAGAGTCCGTGGCGCCCTACCCAGTTCCAGGGCCATAGCCTCGATGTTTTTGCGTTGTAGATTCGAGAGCAGCCCCTGGACATACACGGCCAACAGGGCGAAACCGGGGCGGCTGCGAAACCGGCCGACGAACAGCCTCAGAAACCTGGCCAACTCCTTGCCGAGACTGGCAATCTGCTTCAGCGTCATGCTGACGATCCTCCGTGGTATTCCTTCCAGGAATCAGAGAACACGGAGGATCGTCTTTTCTTACTCTATCACGCAACCCCAACTTCCTGTGGTAGCTGCACTTACGTATCAACCATGACAGAAAGTGGCGCTGTCCAACTAGCATGGATGGGAAAGCCTGACTTCGCCATGTCTTCTGGAGAGCCGGATGCGTAACGAAAGACGCATGTCCGGTTCGGAGAGAGGCGGTGGGAAACCGGTCGCTGAAAGGCGACACGGCGCCTGCCGCCTACTTTACACACATTTTCCTCGATCCCCTCGCCTTCACCCCTCCGCTCGGCAAAAGGGCGATCGACCGCGAGTTGAAAAAGCTGTGCCTGGCCGTCGAGACACACCCGGCCATGCGATTCGTTGACCAGGAGAGCCAGACGATCGGCGGGTTCGGGCGTAACGACCGCTTCGAGTACCGCCAGCGCTTCGCGGGCACAGGCGAGGTCCGCAACCGCGTGTTCGTCGAGGCCGGTACGGCGAGCGGCCGGGAGCCGACTGAGCTTATCCGGCTCCAGTCATACGTCGGGCAGTTCCTCCAGGAGACCGCCGTGTCGCTCGGCGCCGACGACGAGGGCGCGTTCGAGATGCGGCTACTACACTTCCGCCGCACCTTCGTCGAGAAGATGTTTGCCATTCACGGCAAGGTCGAGGCGTTGAAGCGTGAGGGACGAGCCATCGGCGGATACACCCGGCATTACTACGACCTCTACTGCCTGGCCGAGCGGGCCGAGGTGGTGGCGATGCTGGGCTCCGACGAGTACGGCACGATCAAGGCCGACTACGACCGCATCAGCCGGGAACATTTCGAGCGGAGTTACGTCCCGCCGCCGGGCATGAGCTTCGCGACGAGCGAAGCCCTGTTTCCACAGGCCGAATTGCGTGCCGTTCTTGCAGCTGAATTCGAGAAGCAGTGCCGGGTGCTGTGTTTCGGGCCGTTTCCAAGCTGGGACGAAGTACAGGCGCGTCTGGAGGCAATTCGAGACCTCCTGTGATGGTAGCGTTTGTGGATTCAGAAGCCGGTGACGGGTGTGCGCCGCTTATCCTGCGGCTTTGTCAGGCATTTCCCCTGCCAAACCTTCTTCCTTGCCTTTGCTGTCAATTACGCATACGTGGGTCCTTGCCTGCGAAATGTCGAGTCCGACAATAACACAATGTTGCCGGCATACACGGGGCGAAATCTTGCCGGGTTACGAGCTGCCGCCATGCACGATGCATCCGATCTCCGCCCGCCGCCTGACCATCGCCCCGAATTCCCGGCCGCGGCAGTCTTGAATTCGCGCACAAATCTGCGTATTATGCCCAAAAACCTAGTAGGCGGAAAGCCGGTGCATCGATGCCATTCAGAGCAGAAACATATCGCGTGATGATCGCTTCACCCTCCGATCTGGGAGAGGAGCGGCAGGCCGTGACGGATGCGGTAAACGAATGGAATACCCAGCACGCTGCTGCTGAGGGCGTCGTGCTGCTGCCGGTCAAGTGGGAGACGCATGCCACGCCGCAGGCAGGTGTCAGGCCACAAGAGGCAATCAACCAGCAACTCGTGGCTCACTGCGACATTCTGGTGGGCATGTTCTGGACGAAGATCGGCACCAGCACGGGCGTCGCTGAATCAGGGACTGTCGAGGAGATTGACCAGTGCGTCGAGGCCGGGAAGCCGACGCTGCTGTATTTTTCAAGCCGCCCCATCGATCCAAACAAGATCGACCTGAGACAGCAGAAGAAACTGAAGGGCTTCAAGGCTGCCACTTACAAGACAGCGCTTGTCGGCACCTTCAGCCGGGTCGAGGAGCTGCGGCAGGCAGTACTGCGCGACCTGATGAATCAGGTTCGCAAGCTGAAGCCGGGCCGGTCTTCATCCGCGAGCGATAAGCTTGATCAGGCCGCGAAGATCACCGAGTTGATCCGCACCCACAAGCGGCACAACATCACCCCGGAAATGTTCAGAACGTACCGCGATGAGTTGCTAGGGCGAGGGCGCCGCACGCCTGCCCAGACGACAGACCCGGTGCCCCCGGGAGAAGTCGGGCCGAACGGGCACCGGGTCGGGTACAACGATGCAGGAGACAAAGTGGAATGGATACCGGACGAGGAGCGGCCCGGCGAAGAGTGGCCTCTGGTATTGCGACGAAACGACGAGGCGATTCTTGCAGCTTACAACGAGTTTTGGGACAAAGTGTGGTGGAATCGTCACCAGAACTGGCTGCACAGAATCAGGACAGGAGAGGAGTCGTTGCGAGAGGGGCAGCGGCCAATTCTTGAGCAAGCGAAGAAGGCCGCGAGACGCATTGAGAGGAAATACGGCAAGAAAAACCTTGGCTGGGATGATTTTGACTGGGGTCTACTCAGTGGGCGGATGTCTGCGCTTAGCTGGGTTATGGGCGCTGAGTGGGAGGAGTCACTGGACACATGAGAGAGGCCGAGTCTGGCTACTCAGTCAGACTGATTAGCCATGACTGGCAGGACCTGTTTGGCTGACAGCAACACGTCAAAAAAGCCGGATACCTGGTGAGCGAAAGGGAAGGAGTCGAACGCAACGCCGACTTCAATGTTACGGAGGTGGGCCGCCTCGGTGAAGTTCGCGGAGGAGACGAAGACATATCGGGAATCGACGACAACCGTTTTTGCGTGCAGGCACGCCCGCTTATCTGCTTCTGGGTGGAGGGAGCGGGGGTCGTAGTACATGTCAGGCAGGGGGCGATCCTTTGGCCATTGCGACTGACGAAAACGGCTGGCAAAGCGGCGGATAAGCTCTGGGGAACTGGTAGTGTCTCCGTGCGGTCGTTGGATGTCGAGAAACAGGCGGACGGAAAGAGATGGGACTTCAAGCATCCGGTCGGCAAGTGCTTGAAAGACCTTCTGGCCCTGGTACACCGCGTAGCCGGCGACGAGCACTGACTGGTTGGCGTTGGCAAAGAGTTCTCTTACGACGACGCTGGTATCGCGATTGACCACGCCCGGTACGTCGGGGCCGGTAGTCACGAGATCGAGAACATCATCGAGTCGGGGCCGGGTGGCTCGATCCGCCCGTAGAATGTCCAAGGTAACGGCAATTTGTTCGGGGCTGAAGCCAAGAGCGGTCAGTTTGTCGAGATCCTCGACCGTTCGCAGGGCGACAGCCCTGGAGATGATGCGCTGAAGAGCTACAGCGGAAAACGGAGGCGGAAGGCGGCCGGAACGCAAGGCGTTCCCCACTTCCTGCATGTCGCGTTCAGAGAGTTCAAGCAAGTGTTCCGTCATGGATGTCCTGCCTCGAAAAACTCGCTGCCGAGATTGTCCACCGTGGAGACGACGAGCGCCCTGTCAAGAAAGTCGTTCTGTTGCTCGCATGCCGTCTCGGCGATAAGCAGGCAGCCGTGGCAGGCCGCACCGTGAAGGAACCGGTGCTCGTGCATGCTTTCTGGTTCATGTTGGGCGCAGACCGGGTCGTTGGAACACAGCTCGCCGAGTTCGAGCGCGTTCTGGATGTGCTCGTGGATTCGTCGGCCGACTTGAATCAGGCCGCCGAGTGTACCCTCGGCGTCCGAGGTTCCGGTGTAGAGCAGCACGCCATAGCCGACTCCAGGCAGGGCGTAGATTCGCTCGCGGATCGAACTTGCGGGATAACCGCATTCCAGAGCGACAGCCGTGATAAGCATGTGCGAAAAGGAGTGCAGCATTAGGTACGGAAGGCCCGGAAAGACGCGGTGGGTGCCCTGATGCTCGTTCTGCCAACGGGCGAAGCCGGCATCCAGCTGACTGCCCCGGTGCTGAACGTCTGGCCGATTGAGCCATTGCTTGATGGCGTCGGTCTTGAATTGGATGAAAACCCCTTCCCCTTTGTTCTCGACGGCTGGTAGCCACGAGACTTCCCGGGCCAGGGATGCACGGCGGACACCCATTTCGAGTTCACCCTCGATGTCGGGTGCGGCGGCCTCGAATCGAGTGAAGCCGACCTGGGCGACGACTTCGCGTAGGCGATGCACGAGCACGACACGGTCAATATCCCGCATCCAGCGGCTGTCCCAGACAGGGCGCGGCAGCGCACGAGCAAAGAAATTGCCGTTCGGCCGGTCGTCGCCGAGTTCTTCCTTCGACGCCACGAGCGTTTCCAGCTCGGCGACTTTGACCTTCTTTTCTTGCTTCATGCCGCCGCCGCGCCGGAGCTGCATCTCGGCGAAGGCTTCCTCGTCGGTTACCCCGTCCAGAGCCGCCTTGACCTTCGCCTTCTTGCGTTCGTAGCGAAGCTGGTCGATATCTTCGACCGCTTCGAGGAATTCCCACGCTGCATCAATGGCTTGCTTGACTGTCTCGATCGCGATCAGGAAGCGAGATGACGGTCAGTTTCTGGGGGAAATAGGAATTACTTGCGGTGCGGATCAGGAGCCGATTCGGCTCTCCGCATGACTCTTTCGTGAACGGCCCGAGCCAGGGACGGTATCCGTCGCAATGACCGAGGGCGCGGTCCTGAAGTTTGGCCGCCTGTGCCATGTTGCGTTCTGCTTTGCCGCACTCGCATCGAATCCAGACCTCAGTCAGGTCGCCGCTGGTGCCGCGCTCGTCGATCCACAACTGGCGATGCTTTGCCGCACAATCGCTTGGCCCGCCATGCACGAAGCTGTACCAATCGATGTCGCCGATGTGCCCACACCGGCAGGCCCGAACGAAACGGATGGGGACAACCGCCCTCCTCTTGCGATTGCGGTCGATGAACTTTCCGCGTGTCAAGGCCTTGCGATGGACAAGCATCCGGGATCGGCTGCTGGATTGCGGGTCGGCCGATTCGACATCCTGGGTAATGAACCACTCCGGAAACTGAAAGCAGTCGATTCCGGTCGAAGGCGCGGTGGGGTCTTCCTGTTCCGTCGGAGGCGGTGAGGAGGCGCAAGGTCGGAACGTCGAGAAGCTGTGGCCAGCTTCTCGGTCAATCGCGGCTCGATGATTTCCTCGCCGCCCTTGGACCAGAAATCGAGGCCGGCGATCAGAACCGAATGATTCGGCAGGTCGAGCATTGCACCGGGGCCGAAGGTCGTTATGACCTGGCTTTGGCGAATTTCGCCGTGCGGCTTGGCTCCACGTTTGTGCTTCATGCGTCGTCCTCCTCGACTTCCGTGCCGTCCAGTTTCTTCATCCAGAGATTCACGCTTGGCTCGACATCGCGCATGCGAACGGTTCGCCCGGAACTTCATTTTTGGGTTCTGCGGCGGCAGGTTCTTCAGCTCGGGATTGAGGAACTCGTACAACAGCCGTTGGGCGCTGCCGACTTCCTGCTGGTACTGTAGGGCGACACCGGACTGGCTGAGATCGAGGGCGATTTTGCTCCAGTCATCGAGCAAGTCGAGCGTCCGGCCCCGGACTCGCTCGCGGATTTGCTGGGCTTCGGGCGATGAAGGATCAAGCCCGCAACATTCGCGGGCACGATCCGCCAGGGCGTTCGACCACGAAATCGAGCTTTGTGCGCTCGCTCAAGAATCGCCGATGCTCCACGGGGAGCGGTCATGGGTGCATGACCCTGGCGAGCGAGGGAAACAAGGGTTCCGGCGAGGCCGCGATCCAAGGCACGGGGAGAAAACGGCGTCACGCTCGTGGCTTCGACACTACGATAGAACGATTCGTGATAGGCCGCAAACCGTTCGTAATGCGAGCGGTCGCGGGGCTTGTGGATGTTCAGAATCGTGACAACCAAGCCCGGCCGATCATGGTCGCGGCCGACGCGGCTGGTCGCCTGGATGTACTCGGCACTGGTCTTGGGCTGGCCGAAGACGACCATCAGGCCGAGCCGGGTGATATCGAGACCGACGGAAATCATGTTGGTCGCAATGGCGACATCGACACGCTCTTTGTCGCTGAAAGGCAGAGACAGGCGGCGCTTGGCTTCCGAGACCTGGGCCGTGCTGACGCGGCTGGTCAGTTCGACCGGTTCGTAGTCGATCTTGCGGTTCTCGAAGAGTCCCTCGGTTTCGCCGATCCGCTTCCGTGTTCGCATAGCCCGCCAGACGGTTGCGGACTTCGTCTTCGATCAAGCGCCGTGCTCCGCCGAGTTCGCGCAAGCTGTTGAAGTAGCCGAGCAGCGTCATGTAGGGATCGGCAGGATTCGATGGATCGGGCTTCTTGCCGAGCTTGGCGTACCATTTCTGCGCTGCCGCCAGCAGCACGAGATAGACCCGCAGCATGCACGACCTTCGGGCTGCGTCCCTGGGCGGCGATCCCAACGTAAAGCCGGGCGTTGCTCTCCTCCGGGGGCAGCGTGCGTGCGAAGAAAGAGTCGCGCCGGTCGGGACCGGGCGGCGGGAAGATGTCGATCATCCGGTGATTGAACAGCGCCCGGATCTGGCTCTCGGCCCGGCGAACCGTCGCCGTGGAGGCCACGATCTTGGGGCGTATCTTCTTGCCGTCCACTTCGACCGAACACAAGTTCATCGAGGGCGGTCTCGTACAGCCCGACCATCGTGCCCAGCGGGCCGGAAATCAGGTGCAATTCGTCCTGGATGACCAGGTCGGGCGGCAGAAGGCGTTCTACCGGGAAGCGGATGCCCCGCCAGCGGCTCGCAGGGGCCGTAGAATCCGTGCTGGTCATGGCGTTGGACTCGTCCGAAGAACGATCCGACCTCGCCGGTCCAGGGCATGGCCGCGAACTTGTCGACCGTGGCGATCATGAAACAGGGAAGCCGGCGATAGATCGGCTCATCGACGGCCAGGATCGGCAGCGAATTGCCTCGGCTGAAGGCACAGTCACGGTTGATGCAGGTGACACGCAGGTCGGTCGGCGTGTCGGTATTGGGCAGCAGCTTGAAGGAGTGCCTGTTGAACTTCGTGCCGCACCACGGGCATTCTTCGAGCGGGATCGGCGACGGCTTGCGGTCGTCGTTCATGAAGGCAATCGTCTTGGCGCGGGCGGTTTCACGGTCGTTGTCGCCCTTATGTCCCATGCGGTTCGGCGTCGCGGCCCGGCCGACCCACAGGCCGATCTCGAAAGGCCATTCGCCCAGCTTGTCGATGTCCTGCTGGCGTTCCAGTTCCAGGGCACAGATCAGCGTCGAGGCGCGGCCGAGCTGGTCGAGCGTGAGCAGGCGAAGCGTGTAGCGCATCAGGACGCTAAGGCCGGCCGAGGCGATGCCCGGATTCCGCAGGCGGCGCAGCACCAGCGTAAACGCCGCCAGGCCGAGGTAGGCTTCGGTCTTGCCGCCGCCGGTTGGGAAGAAGAGCAGGTCCACGACTTCGCGGTCGGCATGCGCGGGGTCGGCGATCCCCTTGAGATTCATCAGGATGAAGCCAACTGGAACGGACGCCATTTCGGCTGGACCGATTCCGGCGGTTTCCCCTGCATCACTCCCAGGCGGCGTTTGGCGGCCGTCGCCATCGCCCGGTTGGCGATGCGAAAGGCTTCGAGGCATTGTGGATCATTCAGAAGCTCGATACCCTGCTCGATCCGCTTGGCGGCGACCTGTGCGCGGTTCAGCAGTTCAGTGCCCGTCTGCTTGCGGCGGGGCGGCGACTTGGGGGCCTTGGCCCGTTGCTGGGCAATCCAGGCCGTGTACTGTGTCACGAAGTTCCCGAGCTTGGCTTTGGCGGCCGCGCCGTCGGGAAGCTCCGCGAGGTCATCCATCGACAGCTCGATGTCTTTCAGGTCTGCCGGTGCAACCCGCTCCACTTGCGCTTCGGGAATCCAGCAGGTGCGGACGGTGTGACACGGCCGTCAGTCAGAACGGCCTCGGTGGCGACGCTGTGCCCGACGGCGTACTCACACGCGTCGCGATATTGCAGGTCGGCGACTCGCTCGTCCCAGTCGTCGCTTTCCAGGCTGCGCAGGTTCGGACGTGGGACGAAGCCCTCTTCGCACCGGACTTCGAGCTGCGTCTGGAAGGCGAAGGCTTCGTCGCGGGTTTCGTCGGGCGCGGGTTTCCGGCGGTTGACGAGAAACACGGATGCCGACCGCGTTCCTTGGGCAGGCCGCCCTCGGCTCCTTCGCTGGCGACGGGACGGACCGACAATGCCACTGTAAGGCCGCCGCTGCCGCGAACTTCGGTTTCGCCCGGGCGCTTGGTCTTCCCAGGAACGTCGATGGTCAGCTCTTCGTCCCGTTGTTCGCGTTTCCATTCCTCGTGTGCGCCGTGTCCGTCGTCCGGCTTGCTGCGGTTATAGTCGCCCCAGCGGACCTTGACCTTCAGTTTGCGGGTCGCGCTGGGAACCAGCAAGCTCAGGCCGGTCGAGGACGGCAGGTAGCGCTGGCGGGCGGACGCGGGCTCCGGCGTCGTCGCGTCGTCGGTCCCACCCGCGTCGTTGGCGGCATCGACTTCCTCGGTGCTGTCCGCATCCGCGCGCTGGCTCTGATCGGCATCGAGCGGAACCAGAAAGCCGGTGAGATACCAGCGTGAAGGAGCTTGTGGCAAGACTTCATGGGGTGAGCCAAGCCGCTCACTCGGCCCGACCAGGTCGAGCTTCAGAGCGTCCGCGAGTTCGCTTCGGACTTCAACCGGCTTCATTTGTCACCTCGCCCAGCATGTTTGTCGAACAGCGTAGCATCATCACTATTGCTCGTCAGTGATTTCTTCGAGTTGCTCCTCCCGGCCTTGCCCTTCCCGGTCTGCTTCGCTGCGCCGATCTGGCCGCTGAGGCGTTCCTCTTCCGCCCGTTGCTTATTCAATTCTAAGAGTCGGGCGAGAACAGTGTCGCGGAACTCGTCGGGCCAGCGGTAACGCCAGGGTTTCTTGCGGCCGCGTCCGGAGGGACGCTCATCCGCGACTTCTTCCTCTTCTTCCTCGTAATCGAGCAGAAACTCGCACATCGGCTTCAGGTCGGTCCAGCCGTAGGCGTCGAGGACGGCCCAGTCCATAGCGGCGTGCAGCTCGCGCAACTTCTAATGTCCGCCGAGGTCTCGTTCGGATCGTGTAAACGGTTGTACGTCTTGGTCAGTCCCTCGTTGTTTTTCACCATCAGGGCGGCGCGGAACTCATAGTACGCGCGGCCAGCGTTTTCAAGACCGGTCAGGTGGCGGTTGCTGGTAGGCGCTGAGTCGCCGAATGTGCGGGGAAATGGAAATGTCTCAAAACAAAGTGAAGGCGTGTATTGCAGGTCATCCTTTAGAGTCGTGCTTTGGAACCGTGTCCAGGTCTCATGCACGCGTGATTGCAATACCGCAAAGTCCGAGTACGTTGCGTAAGGAAAGACGATGCATTTGTCATTTAGTACCTGCCTCGCATCCAAGAATACAAAGCCAAATGCGTTGCCAACACGAGGAACAACAAGAACGCGCTCGCGCCCGTCCAGAGCGCGTAGCAGTCCCGGACGAACTTCGGCGTACTGCCACCATCTCTCCCTATTGGCATCGCGTTTCTGCCTATCCCGGTCAGGTTTTACCTTTTCTTCCACAATTCGAATTAGATCCGGCCAGTCGCATGCGACCGGCCCTTTATAGTCGAGGGGAACTCTTCCTGTTCGCTGCCATTGATCGCGTAGCCGTTGATCCGCATCTTCCCACGAAGCGTCCAAATCAACCCGGCACAATGGCCAGTTGACGAAACTAATAGCGTAACGGTGGTGCGCATGCACTGGACTACTGCTTACTTCTTCTCCACCGATGTATGGAAAGATTCGTTCGGCGTTGCGGCGGTCTCGCGAAATCAACTCGTGCATCAGTGCGATCGGGTTCGAGGCACCGGACTCATCCGTGTCGTCGAAGGTAAATCCCATACCGAGAAGAATACTGCCTTGAAAGCTCTTTGCCTCGTTTACCTTGAGGGGGGCAGGGTCGTCGTGACCGCCCGCGTGGAACAGGTAAGCCGTAATAATCGGCACCTCGTGGCCGTCCAGCAAGAAAGGTCGGGAAACGTCTTTCTTGATTATGTGGACAATGCTGACCACAACGGCAGCAAGCCCAGGCCACTTGAACCGTTTGCGTGCCGCGTAGATAGTGCCGCCGTGGTTGCATATCCAGCGCAGACCCGACGAACGTGTATCCCCTTGGGAAATAGTGTTAGTTGCGATCAAACCGAACGTCCCGCCAGATCGCAGAAGATCGAACGTGCGACGGAAAAAGTGAGCAACCAGATCGGCAGTCCCGTAAGTCTCATCGTGCAGCGATTTTAGCCAATCGGGATAGGCGTCAGCGTTTCCGGCGATTACAGTGTTTTTCCCCGCAAAGGGGGGATTGCCAACCATCGCATCGAAGCCGCCGTTCTCGCGGCCGAACACTTCCGGAAACTCGATCTCCCAATGAAACGGCGTGATATCCCTTGCGACCGGCGCGGAGCCGCATCTTCCTCGGCGGTGGGCCGGGCGTTCATATCTCCCTTGAGAAACGCAGCCATCTTCTCGATGAGGCCGTCCCGCTGGGCCTGGCGTTTCTTGTCGTTGTCGGCGGCGAAGAAGGCAGCGATCACCAGGTTGCCGGTGAACCGAACCAGGTTCAGGCTTTCGTCAGCGACGGCGAGTTTTTGCTGTTTGAGCAAGAAACGGCGTGTCGTCGCCGGCGTCCAGGATTTCTTGGCGGACGCGGGTTGCCGCCTGGATGCGTTCCTCGATCACCCTTTGCCCGAAAACACGCTGGGGCGACGGCTTCCAGTGGAATTCCGCAATCTGCTTTCGCGTCAGGCCGACCAGCGAATCGCCGCAGCGCAGGGCGTGATCCAGGAACGTGAAGGGATGGTCCTTGGCCAGCGTTGCCAGCCACAGCGACAACTTCGCCAGGTCCACGGCCATCGGATTCTTGTCCACGCCGTAAAGGCAGCGCTGAGCGATCAGCCGGCGGGCGTGCAGGATCTCATCCTCATCCGGCGGAATCCGCGGCACCTGGTCGTGCAAGTGCCAGGCCTTGACCAGCACGTCGCCAAGCTGCCGGCAGGCTTCCACAAGGAACGCTCCGGAGCCCATTGCCGGGTCGCAGACCTTCAAGTCGAGGATCTGTGCCGGCGTCGGGCGAATCGCCGAGTCTTTTCAAAATGGGCTCAAGGGTCTTGCGGACGATCGGTTCCGTGAGAATACGCGGCGTGTAGTGGGAACCGCTCCGTCGTCGCTCGTCGCTCGGCTGGAAGATCATCGCCCCTTTGGGGACGGTGTTGGGCGTCACGTCGTGGGCGATTTTCTTTTCCAGTGCGGCGAGCAGGTCTGTCGATGGTCCCGGCTTTCTTCAGGGCCTCGGCGGCCTGGCCGGTGATCTTCTGGTCGGTGCGTTCGGTTAACCACTTCGTCCGGTCGGCGGCTTTGGCTGCGAGCAATTCTTCCAGGTTGATAGTGGTCGGGGCTCCGTGGGACTTGACCGGCTTGACGGCGATGGAGCGCCCATTGGCCACTTCCAGGTCGAAGCCCATCATGGCTTCGTAGACGCTGCCGATCTGTTCCACGTCGAGCGTCCGGTAACTCAGGCGCTCGCCGTCGAGGATGAGCAGGTTGCTGAGCACGCGGAAAATCACGCCGTCGGCGACGCGGGGCACGCCGGGTTTCTCCTCGGACTGCCGCCGCGATGTCCAGCTGCCTTCAAGAAACGCATAGCGGTCGGGATCGAAGAGATAGCCGTTGCGAGCCGGGAGCTTGAACCCGCCGTGGCTGCCGCCTTCATAGATCAGGCGAAAAAGCGTGAGGAGCTGCGCCCAGGCCCCGTAGCGTTGGTCCATCGTATCGGTGATAGCGGCCGGCGTCCGCCCGAAGGCGTTCAAACAGGCCGGTCACTGAATAGTAGTTGGCGTAGACCGGATCGCTGGAAAGCAGGCCGCGGTCCTCCGCGTACAGAATGAACACCAGCCGCATGAGCACGGTCAAAAGGCCGGAATACACTTGATTGGGATTGTCGGCCAGAACGTTCGCGGAGAAGGTCGCCCTTGCGCTGGTCGTCGGCAGCCTGGAAGCCCCGCAACAGCTCGAAAAGGGCGGCCAGCACTTGCTGGGCAAGCTGGGTGGAGACGACGTTCTGATACTTGCGGCTGTCGGCGAGAATGGCAGGCAGTCGCTGCTTTTCGCCAAGGCTGAAGAGCCGCTCTTCGCACAGAAGCATGTGCAGGGCGGCGAAGATCGGGCGGCCGGCGACCTGCGCCATTTCGGCGACGCTGAACGTGGCGAAGCCGCTGGTTTCGCCACGCGGGGCGTAGACGAGGCGAATCTGGGTGGCGTTGCAGAGGAGTCCGATCGGAACGCGGGTCTCGCGGAGCAGCCGCTCGAAGCGGGCTTGCGGCGGTGCATGCCAGGTGCGGTCGCTGGAGGCGGGAGCCTCATCGAGTGGCGTGCCGGTCGGTAGCAAATGGATGAGCATCATCCAGGGATGCTGCGGGTCCTTCGGCTCCAGTTCGCGGACGACGTGCGTCGGGCGCAGGGTCTCGCTGTATTCAGGGAGCGGAACCTCGACGGAGGCATACCGTGGATCGCCCGGCGAGACTGGTTCCAGGTCACTGGCCCGCCAGCCGAGAACCTGCTGCGTGAATTCAGCGAAGTCGCGAATCTCCGGGATCAGGTTCGTCTTGCGCGTCACGCGGCAGGCAGTCGAGGAAGCGCTGATGGTCCGGGGTGATGTTGCGATTGATGTGGGCCTGGGCAGCAAGCAAAGCCGGAATCGAGACGACGAGGCCGACCGGCTGGACATAGCCGAGCCATTCGACGTGCGAGAGTGTTTCCGGGTCGCGTGCCATCGTCTCACCCCGTTACCGGCCAGAGGTAAACTAACCCGACCGGTTCGATTCGGGTTGCCTTCACGTCGTAGAGTTCGCGGATGCGGTCCGGTTCGGTGCGGAGTTCCGTTTCCAGGGCCGCCAGCCGCTTGTCCCAGTAGCGGCGGTTCGATTCGAGCTGGCGGCGTTCTTCTTCAATGAACTCGAAAAGCGTTCGTTGATCTGGTTTGTCGTGCTTGGCGACGGTTTGGGCGATGTATTTCTTCTGGGTTTCCAGGATTTCACGCATCGCCTTGGCTTCGGCTTCGCCGCGCTCGATGAGCTTCTTCCGGGCATCGGCGGCGTATTCTTCGCCGCGCGTTTGCAAGTGTGGCAGAAGCTCCTCGATGTCACGCGGAGCGGATGCCTGCAACTGCTTGAGTACCTGGTCGTTGATGGCTTGGCCCGATGCCGGCAATGAGGGCTTTGTCGAGCAGGCTGAGCGTTTTGGTCTCCGATTCGCGGGCGTACGGGCTGAGGCTGGACTTGCGGATCTTCGGGTCGGTCCAGCGGGCCGTGATCGGAATGAGTTCTTCATGCAACCGGGCCGCTCCGGGACCGTACAGACACAGACGCCCCAGCAGGACAACGCGGGGGATGGCATCGGTGGTCTGGGCAAGGCAGGCACGCGACAGGTCGTGATGCACAAAGCCCTGGGCGGTGAACCGCCCGAGCAACCGCTGGACGATGCGGTGCTCCAGGTGCAAGTGAACGACTTCGTCCGTCATCGTGCCGGGGTCTTCGAAGACCACGGGGCGAATCGGCGAAACACGACGCCATTCCCACGGCTTCTGATCGCGGGCACGCGGAACACGGAGCGTGTCCATCGTGTCGGCCCAGGTCGGATCGGCTCCTTCTCGCTGGTCGAGCGAAGGAAAGGCACAGCGCGGCGGGCCGCCTTCGGCTTCAGGATCGGCAAGCGGCTTCAGCGGCTCGGCCCCGACCAGTTGCAGGGCAGAGGAAATGGCTGAACGGAAATGTTCCTCGTCGAGGCCGATGCTCTTCTGCGAATCGGCCAGAAGATTTCGCAGGGTGTCGATTTGCTTGCGGAGCGCCTGCTGCCGTTCGCGGGTCGCTTCGAGTTCTTCTTCGACGGCCTGCCGGCGTTCCGGGTCAAGGTCGGCCGCCTCGATCTCTCGTTCGAGTTGATCGACCGCGTCGCGGCGGATGCCGCGCTTTCAGCGTTTCGGTCAGCCGTGCATCGATGACCTGGGCAAGGCTGCCGAGTTCGCGCTTGATGGTCTCGGTTTTGCGGACCAGGACGGCAAGGATGCGGTCCTCGGGCCGCTGCCGGTAAACGAAGTAGTGGCAGAAGACATCGTCATTCGGTTGAAGTTTGCGGTCGATGCGGCCGTTCCGCTGTTCCATGCGGCTGGGGTTCCAAGGCACATCGAAGTGGAACAGGTTCCAGCAGTGGGCCTGAAGGTTGAGACCTTCGCGGGCGGCATCGGTGGCGATCAGGATGCGGACGGGATGCTTGCTCGGGTCGGCATTGAAGGCGATGCTTGATCGCCTCGCGTTCCTCGTTGGGCGTGGGGCCGTGAAAGATGGCGATCCGGTCGTCGGCCCGGTCGGTGCCTTCGATCGCTGCCTGAAGCTGCTGATGCAGGTAGCGCTTCGTGTCGTCGTACTCGGTGAAGATGATGATCGAATGTCGTTCCACTTGGCTGGAGTCGATGACCGCTGCCCCGGCTTGGGGAGATCGGGGCACTGATTCTCGCGAATCCAGTCGATGAGCCGCGTGATGCGAGCGTCGGGCAAGGCTCGTGACTCCTCGGCGATCTCGGTCATCTCGTCGAGGAGCTTCTGCTCGCGGGCGAAGAGTTGACGGGTCGGGTTATCATTCAGCGGTCCGGTCGTCGCGGCGCTGATCGCGGCGACCTGGAGTTCCTCTTCGGCCTGCAGCTCGTTCTTCCGACAATGTGGCTCGGTCGTCGTCGCTGCCGACAGCTTCGGTGAACAGGTCGAGACGGGCTGGAAGGCTGGCCTTCTTTGCGGCCTGTTCGCTTTGGGCCAGCTCCCAGTGCCGCTGCACGGTCCTGCGATGCACTCGCAGGGTTCGGGCGAACGCTTCGATCGAGGACAACAGCCGTTGCTGCAGGCCAGTAATCAGCAGGCCGGCAGCCGCCTGATTGCGTTTGGTTTCGCCGCTGAGCCGCTGTTCGCGGAGGCGGCGGTACTGGTCCAGGAGGGCCGAAAGCTGCAGCTCGGGGGCGTCTGCCGGAAGTCCGTCGATGTCGAGCTGGACGACGTGACGCTTGGGGAACCCGCCTTGAATTTCGCGGATGTCTTCCTTGAGCCGACGGACCATGACGTCATCGAGTGCTTTCTTGGTGACGGGAACGCCTCGGCAGAACCGCTGAGGGTCGAGGATTTCGAGCAGAGCCGAGAAACTGTTCGAGTGCCCGTTGTGCGGCGTCGCTGAAAGAAACAGGCGATGTTCGAACCGGTGGGCCAGGTCGCGCACCGCTCGGGTGATTTGTGAGTCGATGGCGTACTTTTGACCGCTCGATGGGGCCGCATGGTGGGCTTCATCGAGAATGAACAGCGTGCCGCTGCGGAAGTCGCCGAGCCAGTCGCGAAGCGGGGCGGTGTAGGCTTCGTCGATCAGCAAGCGATGGGAGACCAGGAACCGTGAGTGGGTGCTCCAGGGATTGACGCCGAAGCCTCGCTCACGGCGAACCCGCTTCATGTAATCCTTGTCGAGGATCTCAAAAGTCAGTCCGAAACGCACCTCCAGCTCGTCCTTCCACTGGAAGAGCATCGACGGCGGGCAGCAGACGATGACTTCTCTCGTTTTCTTTCGCAGGAGCAACTCGCGGGCGATGAGGCCGGCTTCAATCGTCTTTCCCAGACCAACGTCGTCGGCAATGAACAGGTTGACTCGTGGCAGGCGAAGTGCCTTGCGGAGCGGCTCAAGCTGATAGGCATCGAGCCGGATGCCGGCACGGAACGGCGACTGGAATAATCGGGGATCGGTTGATGTGACGCAGTTCCATTTGAGGGTATTGAGGTAGGCGGCGAAGAGTTTGGAGGGATCAAATCCGCGCTTGGCGATCGAGGTCCCAAGCTTCTCCGGTGATGATCTCGGGGTCGATTTCGCGTTCCCAAAGAACGTCGATCCGCTGTCCCTGGGCGTCATCGTCAACGCAAGACAGCGACACCAGCGTGCTATCTCCGGGACGAGGAGGCGGAACGGTGTTCTCGACGAGATAAAGGCGCTGTCGAACGCGGGCAATCTGACCGGCCGACGGGAGCTTGGTTGAGGATGTCATCTGGCGGCCCCTGGCGGTGAGCTTCTTGCGGTGCGGGAACGGTGATTGGTCTCGCTCACTGCCGTTGTGCCGCCGGTTGTGAAGTAATGTCGATACGACCAGGTTCCAGGCGACGGTTTGGAAGCGTTCTGGCGAGGATATAGCTCCATCCTGCTGGTGATTTTTCCGCGCGGATGTCGTGCCCCCTCTGCCTGAGAGCCGTGACACAGCGGGAGACGGTCGGGATAGAAACACCGAGCCGCTCGGCCAGCTTCGGCGTCGAGTACCGGCCATTGCGGATTAGGCGAAGGACTTTACTTAGCCGCTGTTCGATGTCGAGGGACCGCTTGTAAAGCATGGATTCTCCTTGATTTACCACTGTCCTGCCTATCGATTCGTGATAGGCTTGTCAAGGTTGGCATGTGGAAATTCGTACATGTTGGCGTTCCGCGAGATCTCCTGGACCCGGGGATACAGGGCGAAGGAACCACTTAAGTCGTTTGCAGGACGTGATTTAAGTAGCGCGTCCGCCTTGCCTGGCAATGGGCTTACACCGTGCGTTCGGGGCTTGCAGAATTACGACAGGCTCTGTCAAATCGGAGATGTGTTTCCGGTAGTTGGTTAGTAGCGGTACTCAACGCAGACTCGGGGTTCGAGTAACTCCCGGCATTGTGCTAGATTCTGGGCTGAACGGCTGGTCAATTCGCCGGTAGAATGACAACCGCACGGATTCAGCTCTTCGAGGCGGTCAATGACGGCGCTGGCGGCAAGCACCGGGATGTTTTCCGCCCAGAAGGCGTCGTAATGCGGGTTCATGGTGCATTGCTCGTCGCACTTGGCGTCTGGTGGCAGCTCCGGCCAGATGTGGAGCTTGTCAACTCTCGCCATCATCGGATGGGCCAGCCATTCGGCCAACCGGGCGGTTCGCAAACTGATGTCGAGGCGAGCAAGGGGGTTCAAGGTGTCAAAGGATTGTCCCAGGGAATAATCATCTATCTCATCGTAGTAGAGCGGCAGTCCGCGAACATATTCTTCCCAGTACCTGTGGCGAAGCTTGGGATACCGAGCAGAACCGTAAATGCGGCTCAACAGTTCAATCGCTCGATTCACCCGTGGCTTATCCTCCGAACGTGCCCGCCAGGTGTCGTGCGATAGCTTCGCAGTGCCATCGGCGGTGTCCAGCTTGAAGTAAGGCTGCTGGCACAGCAACCGGATGAACTCGGCCTGCTCCGGCTCCCCATTCGTCTCCAACCAGTCTGCGTAAATGAGGCGCGGGGAGTTGCTCTTGGGGTCTGCGTGGATGGCTGAGATCAAGGCTAGTTCGTCAGGCGCCATCGTCTCATCCTCGGGGTGACGGGACGTGAAATGATCGTACTGCGGAGGATCGTCTCCGGCAAGATTGTGCTCGCGTGATGATGCTATGGCAGGTCTGGCTCCTGGTCCTTGCCTTGCCGCTCCATCGCAAGGCGTTCCTGGAACGTCGTCTGCGACTTGATGGATGAATTCTCCGCCGTTGGTGGTGGCAAGGCAGCGCCTGACGCCGATTCGGCCGTGTCGGACTGAATCTCGTGATCGGAGGCGGGAAGCGCCTCCGTCCGCCGGCGGATACGGGCGGTGACGGGCTCCTCAGCGGTGGATTGCTTCTGGCGAGCGCGTTGCGGCGTGGCCTCGATGCTGTGGGCGGCCTTGAGCGCCTTGATGCGTTCGGCCAGGTCGGACACGCCCGGCCCTGCTTCGTCGCCCTGCATCTGAGCCGTGGCCGACAGCCCGGCCTTGAGCTGGTCGCGCAGGCCGGTCAATTCCGACAGGTAGGCGTCGTGCAGGAAGGGCTTGCCGAGGCGGGCCTGGTAATCGCGCAGCTGTGATTCGGCGATGGAAAGGTCTTGCCGGACGCGGGTGCATTCGGAGCCGTAGGCACCGGCCAGGCGTTCCACGGCGTTCAGGACGGCACGCGGCCCCTGGTGGTCGCGAGAGAGAGTGGACTGACGGGTGATCGCACCTTCGAGATACACGTCGGGTGGGAATTGCGGATGCAGGACCATCCCGAAGCGCAGGCCGCGATAGACGCCGAACGGCACGCGGGTCGTATCGCGGACGTTCTTGGGCAAGGCATCGAGCTGGCCGGCCAGGATGCCGGGGGCGTCCTCGCGTGACCATTTGCGGCCGGCGAGTGTGATCGCGTCGCCGGCATGAGCCGTTGCCGTTGCCTCGTCCGTGGTGAGCTTCGACAAACGCCCGGACAGGCTGGCGATGGTGCCCGGCAAATCACGCACGCTGCGGCGGGCGACGTATTGCTCGTCCAGGTGGTTCTTCTTGAGCAAGGTCAACCGTTGCAATTCGGCATCGGCCTCGGCCAGCGTCAGCACCGCCGGGTTGCCGGACGCAATTGCCTTGACCTCGGCGTAGCTCAGTTCCTGGCCGCCGATGTCCTCGGCGCGGCGGGCGGCGTTGTCGCCGGTGATGACCTGCGCGATGAACCGGGCCTTGGTTTCGAGGGCTTGCCACATATACGCATCGAAGCTTCCCTCGGTCACGTAGCGGTAGATTGCCACTTCCTCATTCTCGTTCCCCTGGCGGAGAATGCGGCCGTCGCGCTGCTCGACTTCTGCGGGCTTCCAGGGAGCGTCGAGGTGATGCAGCCCGACGAGGCGTTTCTGGACGTTGGTGCCGGTGCCCATTTTCTGGGTGCTGCCGAGCAGCACGCGGCACCGAGCCTTGCCTCACCTTCTCGAAGAGGGCCTGTTTCTTGGCGTCGGATTCGGCGTCGCCGATGGCGGCGATCTGCTCGGCCGGAACGCCGGCGGCGATTAGCTTCCTGATGATGTCCTGGTAGGGCGAATACCCCCAGGGCGTAGGATTCACGCCCATATCGGAAAAGATCATCTGCGTGCCGCGTGTGGCGGCAGTGCGGCTCCAGATGGAAGCGACGTTCTCGACCAGCCGGTTGACCTTCGATTCCGGGAAGTCGGGAGCCGTGGCGGAGAGCATCCGTGCGTCGGTGGCGAGCTTGCGGCCGTCGGTGGTGATGTTGAGCGCGTTATCGACTCGCGGGTCCACCTTTTGCGACCGCAGCCGCTCGTAGCGTTCGACCAGCTCCTGCTGGAGGGCATGCTGCTCCTCGGACATCGGGCAGGCAACGACGATGGGCTTGCCGCCCTCTAAGGCGGGCCGGGGCAGGTTAAGCATATCGGCCGTCTGCACGTCGGAAAACGCCCGGAACATCTGCTGGAGTTCCGGCAAATTGGTGAACCGGGCGAACCGGCTGCGCGGCCGCAGGCCCGCGCCGTCGGGGGAGATCTCCATCGTGTCGATGACTTCGCCGAAGGTGGCCGCCCAGGCGTCGAAATGCTCCAGGCCGCGGCTCTTGAGCCCCTCGGGGTCGAGGAAACGCTGCATCGTGTACATCTCGACCATTGTGTTGGAAATCGGCGTGCCGGTGGCAAACGTCACCCCGTGGCCGGCGTGCTGCTCGTCCAGGTAACGCGCCTTCATGTACACGTCGAAGGCCCGCTCCGAGCCGCCGGTCTGGATGCCGGCGACCCGCTCCATCTTGGTCGGCGTCTCCAGGTTCTTGAAGTAATGCGCCTCGTCGATGAAGATGTGATCGACGCCGAGTTCATCGAACACCAGCCCGTCATCCTTCTTGTCCTTGGCAAGCAGGTCTTTCAAGCGTTCCGCCCTGGCCGCCTTCTGCTTTTCGATGGTCTTGATGAGATTGCGGTTGGCACCCTTGCGCCGGCGTGCTCGCGCAGCAGCTCGTCGTACTCGGCGATCTGCTCCACGAGGAACTTCTCCTGGTAATCCCGCGACATTCCAATGCGCTCGAACGATGAATGCGTGACAATGATGCCGTCCCACTCGCCGCTGGCGATCTTGGCGGTTAAGAACTTGCGGCGCTCCTTGGTGAAGTCTTCCTTGGCGGCGACGAGCAGCCTGGCATTCGGGTAGAGCTGCATGAATTCGCGGGAGAACTGCTCCAGCAGGTGATTGGGGACGACGTACATCGGCTTCTTGAGGAGGCCGGCCTGCTTCATCTTCATGCCGGTGGCGGCCATCGTGTAGGTCTTGCCGGCGCCGACGGCGTGGGCAAGCAGCGTGTTGCCGGAACTCATGCCGCGCCAGACGGCATCGTTCTGATGCGGCCTGAGCCGGATGGTCTGGTTCATGCCCGAGAAGTCGAGGTGCGAGCCGTCGAACAGGCGGGGACGCAAATTGTTGTAGGTGTCGTTGTATAAACGGACGAGCCGCTCGGTGCGCTCGGGATCGGTGAACACCCAGGAGCGGAACCGTTCCTTGATGATCTTCTGTTTCTCGCGGGCGGCCATCGTCGCCTCCTGGTTGACCACCTTCTCCTCGCGGTCGCCGGCCTGGATGGTGTCGTAGATGGTGGGCGATTTCATGTTGAGCGCCAGCTCCAGCAGCCAGGTGCCGTTGGCACGCTCGGTGCCGACCTCGGAGGTAGCGGCGACCGACGCTTTCGCGGCGTAGTCGGCATCGATGCTCCAGACGGCATCTTTCTTGAGGTGGGCGATGGGGACCTTGGCTGGCTCGACGTGGAACAGCTCGGCGGCGAAAGCCTGGATGTCGCGCTCGGGTATCCACGGCGCCCCCAGATTGGCGTCGATGTCGCCGGGCAGCACGTCCTCGGGCTGCACTGCACGCAGGGCTTGAACATTACGAGTGAAGGCCGAGCCGGCGCGCTCGGCGGCGGCGAGTTTGGCCCGCACATTGCCGGAGAGATAGGCGTCGGCGGTCTGCCAGGTTCTCAGATCCGGGTCGGGGAAGATCAGATCGCCTAACTCGCCGACAATCTGTGCTTTCGGCTTGCCGTAGAGGGTTCCAATGAACGGCAGATCGACCGCGCCGCGCTGGTTCAAGGAAACGAGCAACCCTTCCTCGGCGCTTCTGACCTGCGTGACGGGCGGGGTCTTGCCGACCACGTCCTTGGTCATGATGGCGGCCTTGGCCGCGTTGCCGGTTACCTCGTCGTAGTCCTCCAGGGACATGACGAGCATGGCGTCGGGGTCTTCTTTGAATTTCACAAGGTTTGGCATGCGGCGGATGACGTTGCCGTCGGCGGTTTCACCGAAGGTGGTCTTGTTGATCGGGCCGTAATGGCCGACGAAGCGGTCATAGGCCCAGTTCAGTTCCCGGCGTGCGTCGTTGCGGTTGGTCTCGGGCCAGCCGTCATTCTGCGACTCAAGGACGCGGCGGGCCCGGTCGCGCAGCCCCACCAGGGCGGCCAGGCGTTTGCCTGTCAACGTACCGTCCGCCCGGAGCGTCGTGCCGCCATAGACGACGGGCAACCCTTGCCCGGCCTGGGATTGGTAAATGATGCGGTCATCCCCAACAAAGAAGCTCCCTTCGCCGATGTGCCGCTCCTGTGGCGGCGGCGTGAATGCCGGGGCAGTCTTCTGGTCCTGGACCGGCGATACCTGGATAGGTGCAAATTCGGGAAGGCGGTGGATCGCTGCCTTGAGCTGCCCGGCCAGAGCCTGGGCCGGACTTGATCCGGGGTCGCCGTTGGACTGGACGCTGTAGCCCTCGCCGTAGAGCGTGTCCTTGCTTGTCCAGGTGCCGAGGACCATTTCCGGGTGGCGAATAAAGTAGCGGTTGACTGCGATTTCCACGTCCTCGATGGAAAGCGGGGCAATGCCCAGCCAGTCGGCATCGACGTGGTTGGCAGGCTCGCCGGCGCCCGCTTGCGCAGGAAGAGGATGTCCGTGACGACCGCCGTGCCTTCGCGCTTGAAAGCGTCGGAGGGCAGCCGGATCGCCCCGACGAAGTCGGCTTTGGACGCCAGGTATTCGCGGATGGCGGCATTCTGCTTGTCGAGCGTGAAATGCGACGTGACCAGCGCCAGCACGCCGCCGGGCTTCAGGGCGTCGATGGATTTGGCGAAGAAGTAATCATGCAGGGACAGCTTTTGCCCGTGGTAGTCGAGCTTCAGGTCGGCGAACGGCACGTTGCCGATCACCGCGTCGATGCGGTCCTCGGGCAGCTTGCTGTCGCGGAAGTTCTCGATGCGGATGTCGTGTTCGGGGTGCAAAGCGCGGGCGATGCGACCGGAGGTCGAATCCAGCTCGATGCCGATGAAGCGTGTCCCTGGCTTTCCGTGGCTCATGAAGTTACCGCTGCCGCAACCGGGTTCCAGGATGGTGGCGCCGTCAGGAACGCCGAGGCGGGCGATGGCCTCGTGCATGGCGGTGATGACGGTAGGGGACGTATAGAAGGCGTTGAAGGTGGTGCGCTTGGCGCTGTCATGCTCGGCTTGGGTCAGCAGCGCTTGCAGCTCCTCGCCCAGAGCCTGCCAGCTTGCATCCTTGTAGCGGCCGCTGACCGGATCGGGGAAAATCGACAGGGCGACTGGCCCGAAGCCGGCGAAGCGGGCGAGCGTTTGTTTCTCCTCTCTTGTGGCGGGCCGTTTCTCTTCCTCGATGCGCTTCAAGGCGCGGATGGCGGCGATGATGTCGCGGGCTTTTGTTTTCTCGCCGCTGGCGATGGCGGCAGTCGGAGCCGCTGAATCAGGCTGCGGGGGCGTCGTCGGCGTTCGCCTCAGCGCCGGATCATTGGCCTGGGCGAAAGGCGCGGGGGCGTTGAGCGGCAACGACAGTTGCGTGACATGCATGACGTGGTCTCCTTCTTCCGGCGTGAGCGGCCCCGCCGACGGGGCCTGACGGTACGCCGGGGAATCAGCCCCTAGCCGGGGCTCTGCTCGCGTAGCGACCGGGCCAGCGGAGAATTGGGGGAGACCTTCAGGGGGAACCGATTGTCCGCTTGCCCGGCCCGGCGGGCTGATTAGCGTGCCGTCAATGGCCCCGGGCGGGGCGGCAGGGGATGGGAGACCGCCAGAAGCGGACGCCTCGCTGGCCGGATCGGGCGGAGGGAGGGAGTCAAACAGCGTCGGCTGGCGCCGCGACGCTTTCAGCCGCGCGACGTGGGACGGCGGAGGAACAGCATGGCCGCGTCGAGGAAGAGCGCTTCGCTCTCGTCCCCAGGCTCGGAGGGCAAACGCTCCTCCAGTTCCTTGAGGGCCATCTCCAGGGCTTCGCTGGCGATCTGGCTCGGGTCGCTGCCCGGCCTCAGCGGCGCCAGCAGTTCCTTCCAGGCTTCGTGGCTGGTCTTCAGTTCCCGGGCGTAGCGTTCCATCGTCGGCAGGACCTTGCGTTCCTTGCGTAGCCGCTCGTGGAGCCGGCTCCGTTCCTTCAAGAGTTCCAAGACGATCGTTTTGTATTGCATAAGCGTCTCCATTGGGTTGAGGGGTTGCGTTGTGTTCAGGCTCAGGCGTAGCGGCGGGGGCCTGCCCCGCATCCCCCGCCTTCGCGGAAGACAGGCCGGTTGCGGGGTCGGGCGGGAAGAGCGAACCTTGTCGCCAGTCTGGGGGTTTGCGGGCCATCGTCAGGAACCATCAGGCAAACCTGGTTCCCGGTCTCTGGCCCGGCCGCGGCGCGGCCATTCGCCCGCGGCGGGCAAGTGGCGGCGCCGCTTCGCGCTGCCGCCGGCCGCGCCTCCGCCGGCGGCCAGGGAAATGCTGCCCGCCCGCTTCATGTTGACCTGCCGCGCCGTTCGGTGTGCCCGAACAGCTCTTTCATGAGGTTGGCCGCCGCTGCCCCGGCCATGATGATCATCGAGCCGATGGCGACGTATTGCAGTGTCATCGCCATGCGCTCGATCGGCGCAGTTCTTGGCCATCGTCTGGGCCTGGGGACCGAGATCGCGGAGGTCGTAGATTGGCGGAAGCGGCATAGGCCGGCCAACTCCCGATCAGGTAGGCAATTCTTGCCCAGCCTCGATACCCTTCTCCTGGCGGAGCATCAGGCGAATCTCCTGGTAGAGCCATTCGGCCTCGATGCGGGTGCTCATGGCGGTGTCGGGCCTGACCGGGTGCGCCCAGATGCGGTCTGCCGGCTTCCACCGGTAGC
Organism: uncultured Planctomycetota bacterium; assembly: GCA_963827935.1. GTDB lineage: Bacteria > Planctomycetota > Planctomycetia > Gemmatales > Gemmataceae > DATFNV01. Next base: position 70,492 of record CAWHCN010000019.1, read on the forward strand.
CACCTTCCTTGAGCAGGTCGATGACGGCCTGGCTCGGCTTGTCCTCGGGACGGCCGTCGCCGAACTGGATCGCCATCTGGCGATCGTGCTTGCTCTCGAACAGCCGGACGCCGGCGAGGTTGTCCTTGGCGATGCCGAAGGGATCGGGCGCCGGGGTCCATTTCCTCTGACCGACCTTGTCGGCGAAGCCTTGGCCGTCCGGCTTGGCTTCGCCGGCCGGCGGGTCGGCGACTGTAGCGGTGGTTTCAGGTGTGTCTTGATCGGGTGTGCGTTTGCGTGACATGGTGTGTCCTCCTTGTTGGTTACGGGGGTCAATCATTAACCCCCTATTTCGGATATTAACACTTCTTAACGGGCTGCGCAATAGGAAAACTGCGGGTCTCCGCGTGTTGACTGGCAAAAAAGTGAGGATTTGTGCGCCATGCAGAGCCATCTGGCCTCGGAGAGCGCGGATATGCTGGACTTCGCGCGCCTCTGCTTTGGCCTAATGCGTGGCTTCGCCGGATGGTTTTCGGGCGTCGGGGGTGCAACGGCAGCACGGCCGCCGCCGCGCATCGCCCCGAATCTCCGGCCCTCGGGACCCAAGCTGCGGTCACGGACGCCGCAGCTTGGGAAGGCCGGAGATTCGGCAAGGCGGCCGCTGCCTTGGACGGCGCGTCAGCCTTGTTCCCACCGTTACCCCCCGGCAACTCGGGTACTTCTGGGAGCAGGTGTGCCGCGGTATGCGACGCTTCGTCAACTGCTGGCGCTGCGATAAGCCGCAAGACCGCGGTGGAAGACGTATCGAGCCAGAACAAAGCCGCCCACGCCTGCTAGGCAGAACAGGCCGATTTCCCACGGGTTTGTGACCAAACGAGCCCCGACGCGGGCGGGAACATTCACCGCCAGGACAATCGGCAGCGCGCAGTACAGGGCCAATCGAGCGGGCAAGAGGGGTAGATTCTGTGTGAGCGTGTCAGACGGGACGCGGATCACTTCCATGATGGCGAACCACAGGTCGAAGAGTCCTTCCCTGGAGGGGAGCCAGAATGCCGCCGAGGCCAGGATAACGACGGAACTGTAGAGGATGAGGACGCCGCCGCCGACCAGCATCGCATAGGCTAGGCCGTCGAGCGCGGTCCAAGGCTCGGGTGTCTGCATCGTGGTCTTGACGATGAGCGCCAAGCCGGCGGCGACCTGGGGGAGGAGAGCCCAATCGACCCGTTGGCACATAAGCAGGAACTGCTCGTCCACCGGCTTCACCAAGGCCGTATCCAGGTCTCCGGTCCGAATGCGCCCTGCGAGATCGGCAGCGTTATTCAAGAAGAGGCCATTGACCAAGCTGTTGAGGAGTAGATACGTCCCTTGAAACACGAGGAATGAACGTTTGTCCCAGTCGCCGATCTGCTTGGCGTGAAGCAAGAGCCCTTGGAGGAAAGCGAAGTAGATTCCGATCCAAACGATATGAATGACACAGCGCAGGACAAAATGGAGACGAAAACTCATCTCGCGAATCAACGAATACTTCACGAAGCAGACGTAGAGGCGTAAGTAGCGCGGGAGCGAAGCCAGCTGCGGGAGCAAGCGGAACTCTGCCATCGTGGTTACCCCCAGGGCGGCACCCCATCCAGGCCGCTCGCGAATGCCGCTGTCGGCGTTCGCGGGCAGCTTCGGGGACCGGCGTCAGCCCTGCTGTGCAGCACGGGCCTGGCGCAGTTCCTCGCTTGCGAACGGGTTGCCGGGATCAAGGCGCACGGCCGTCTTCCAGGCCGCGATCGCCTCATCCATCCGGCCGATCTGTTTCAGCGCATAGCCCAGGTGGAGATGTGTTTCAGCGGCGTCCGGCCGATAGCGGAGAGATTCACGATACGCCGCGACGGCCACCTCCGGCTGGTGGAGGCGCAGGCAGACCGTCCCCAGGTTGTGCCAGCCGGAAGGGTTGTCGGGACTTCGCCGTACCAGTTCCCTCAGTGCCTGTTCGGTCTCGGCGAGCGGAGCGTGCTCGAACAGCATGCGACAAAGCGCTTCCAGGAGGCCAACGTCCTCGGGGTCTTCCTTGACGGCTCGCTCCAGATCGCGCCGCGCTGCGCCCCAGTCTCCGCGGCTGGCGGCCAGCGCGCTGGCGAGCAACTGGCCCTCGCCGCTCAACCGCTTGTCGCTGACCAGGCGGTCACCCAGCGTCTGGGCTTCGGCGAGTTTTCCTTGTCGGACCAGCACGTCCCCCAGGCCACGCCACGCCGGCCGGTAGTGCGGTCGCTCATTAACGATCAGCCGCCATTGCTCCTCCTCTTGAGCAAGCTCCCCCATTTCGCCATAGACGAGGGCCAGGTTGTGGCGGGCCAGATGGCCGGCGATGCCCGCCACGACACTGCTGAAGTGCGCTTCTTCGCGCGTGCGGAGCAAGTCGAGATACGTCTCTGCTGCCTTTTGCAGTTCGCCCCGAGCATGCAACAGCACTCCCTTTCGGAAGCGCAGCTCATCGTCGAGGGGAAACTTGCCGAGTCCTTCAAGGCAGGCTTGCCACGCCGCGCCGGGCTGCCCCAGACGATCGTGGCTATGAACCAGGTACGCATAAGCCTTGCGGAGGTGCGATGCACCGTCCGGCGAAACGGCGATGCTGCGCCGGGCGTAGCCGACCCCCTCGCTGAATCGCCCGGTATCGGTGTAAGTCATGGCCAGGTTGAATAGCGTGAAGGGGTGATCGGGACGCTCTTCCAGCTCCAGGTGCAGTAGGCGCAGGTCGCGTTCAAGCTTGCGTTTCTGACCTTCCGGGCTGTGGTCATATCCCGAGTGAACGACGAACAGGTCGGTCCAGGCGATGTCGCCGCCCAGGGCACGAATGGCGGGGATGATCTGCTCGTGGATCCGGCCTTCAAAGCGCAACTGCGGGAAATTGCGGAAGAGCTTGACGTGCTGCACGACCGTTACATCCGCATCTTCTCCCGGACCCGGGCAATGGACTGACACCACGTAGCCCATGATCCTCGGATCGGCGTCCCGGGTGATTATTTCCCGGAGCATGCGGGCGTTGGCCGCGTCAATGATGTCGTCGGAGTCCATCCAAAAGACCCAGCGGCCGCGGGCGTGCCGCAGCGATTCATTCCGCGCCGCAGAGAAGCTGTCACACCAGGGGAACTCATAGACGCGGGCGCCCAGGCGGCGGGCAATCGCCGGCGTCTCATCGCGCGAACCGGTATCGATCACCACCATGTCGTCGACCACGGGTCGGATGCTCTCCAGGCATGGGTCAATGGTGCGGGCGTTGTCACGGACGATCATGCAGAGGGACAACTCGACCCCGGCGTAGCCGAGCAGGAGGCCGCCGCCGGCCCCCGCACGCAGTTGATATGCTCGCTGTCGCGGAGCGGGTGCCGCCGCAGGCGCTGCGGGCGTTGCCTCGGGCCGCTGATCCTCCTGTTCCCACTTCTCCCGGAACAGGCTCTCGTTGCGTCGCATGATGGCCGCGAAATCGGCTCCACTGCCGGCGAATGTGCGGCTGCCGAAGTGGTGAACGAACGCATCGCGGGCGATCACCGCACGGTAGCCGGCCCGGAGGGCGCGCGGCAGAAGTCGTCGTCCTCGAAACAACCCACGCCGAAGCGCTCGTCGAGAAGACCGATGCGATCGATCAGCTCGCGCCGAACCAGCAGACAAAAGCCGACCAGGCGATCCGAGTCTTCGCGAGCGCCCTGGTGTGCCTTACCCCAGTCCCAGGCGAAACCGTCCACCTGGGCCAAGTCGTCATAATTGACCTCCACCAGTTGTGCGCCGCTGACGTAGTTTGAGCACGGGCCTACCAGGCCGATTTGCTCGTCGCTGTGCAACGCTTGCAGCAGGCGGCCCAGCCAGCCGGTGGTGACGATCGTGTCGTTGTTGAGCAGCAGAAACTGGCTGCCGCTCGCGACTCGTAGCCCCTGGTTGACGGCGGCGGGGAAGCCGCGGTTGTCCTCGTTGCGAATCACCTTGGCGCCGGTGTGCCGCTCCAGGAATTGCGGTGTGCCATCGCTGGAGCCATTATCCACCAGGATCAGCTCATACGGCTCGTCGGTGTACTGGCGGATGCTCTCCAGGCACAGGCGAGTGTAGGGCAACTCGTTATGGGTGACGATTACGATCGAGGTAAGCCCGTAACTGGGCGGAGCGGCCGCGACAGCTTGAGCCACAAAGTTTGAGGTGTAGAACTCTTCCGCGTCGTCCGGCGCCAGCCCTCGGAGATGAAGATCGCCGACCTTCACTTCGGGCGGGCGGCCGCGCTGGTGCCATGCGGCGTGCTCTGCGCCGGGCACGGCCTCCAGGCGCCCGACGCTGAACCCGGCTCGGTAGCAGAGTTTCTCGATTTCACGGCGCGTGAAAAAACGGAGCGGCCGCCGCGCTGGACCGTTGCTGCCTCTTTGCCATCGGCCCTGCAGCAGGCCATCGACGACGTCATGATGCCGAACATTGGGGAAGGCCAGGATCAGGGAGCCGCCCTCCCTGAGCCAAGAGCGGGCACGGCGTAACCAGAGTTCCGGGTCGCGCAGGTCGGCGAATCCTTCCTGACAGACAATGCAGTCAAGCTTCTGGTCTACGGCCAGGGACTGCATTTCCTCGTAGTTGACGACGAAAATCTCGGCCTTGCGTGCTGCTCTTACGGCTTGGGCGAGGTCGTCCGCGTTGCTCCCCACGACCGCCGCCCGCCGAGCCGATCGTGGGATGCAATCGAGCACTGCGCGCCGCACGGGGTCAGAGGGCAACCGGTCAGCTATCAGCGGCGGCTGAGCGCGGCTCTTCGCTGCGGCCTCCTTCCCGATGCCGTCCGGCCCCCAACTGTACGGTTCAAGCCCCTGGGATTCCCGGGCATGGTCGATCACCGCTTGATAGCGCCGACGGGTGTGGTAGCTCGTGGACCAGTGGCGGGTGTACCAGCAGTGTAGCAGCAGCGGATCGCCGGCGGCATCCTTCAGAAGCGTGGACACGCCGTCCCGCCACTCTTCTGCATCGAGGTACAGCAACCGCTCCCCGGCATCGAGGAGCGAGAAAAATGCGCCGTAGTAGTGCTCGAAGTGGTCGAAGGCAAAGGTCGTGCGCCGGGCGAACGACGACGCCAGCTTCTCGTAGGCGCGGTGGTGAGTCGCCGATCGGACATGATCCCAGTCCTGCCAAACGCGGCGGACGCGGCGCAGGTCGAAGACGTTGAAAAACGCATTGCAGGCCGCGGGGTTGTGACGGCGGATCGGGACCACGCCGCCGTCCGGCATCCCACAGGCCGCATAGCCGCCTTCCTCCAGCACGCGCACCAGCCCGCGCAGACGTGCCGGGTCGAGCACGAAGGCGTCCTCGTCGATGCTGATCACCCAGTCCGCGTCGATGTGCAGTAATTCCCGGAAATAGCCGAAGTTGTCAGTGCCGGCCAGGCGGTAGCGGGGACAATCGAGCCCGAGCAATTCGCCCGAGGCGTCGTACAGGAAGTCATTCATCGACCGGGTTGCGACCGCCAGCCGCATGGCGCCTGCCCTCCTGTTGGCCGCTTGGCCGACACGAATCAACGCGAGATGAAACGTGGGCGAGCCGTTCTACGGCACCAAGTCCCCGGCGGATGCTGGCCGCCTGGCCCACACCATCAGGCGCAAACGCCGTTGCTCCAGGCGCTCCACCGTCAGTCCGATCATTTCCAGTCGGCGGACCAGCTCCGCCTGGCTCCACAGGCTGCGTCGGGTTTCCTCGGGGTAACCTTGGTTACCAAAGAGCAACCGCTGCGATTCATGATGGGCCAAGTTCCCCGCGGCTAACACGCGGGCGATCTGCTCTCCGTCCGCGACCCGGACCACCAGGACGCCGGTCGGCCGCAGCTTCCTGCCCAGTACCGTCAGGACGGCATCCACCTCGCGCCATGGAAGGCAATCGAGCACGTCGCGGACGAGGATGCGATCGGCGGTGCCATCGTCGAGGCGGCCGTCGAGCGCCTGGATGTCGCAGCAGACGAACTCGGGTCCTTCGGGATGGAGGCGGCGGCAATCGACGTTCAGCCAGCCGGGCCGTAGGTCCGCGCCGCAGCCGAGGTTCAATTTCATGACGAAGTCCCCTCCCGCGCTTCGCCGTCCCGTTGCATTTCGTCGGCTTCCTTCTTGCGGACAAACGCGATGCTCTTGTAAAACGTGATGCTGCCGAGTGACCGCTGATAGATGTTCAACTCGCTCTTGTACGACCTGTACTCGGGGTCGTTCGCCACCGTGCCGTAACCGCTTCGGCCACGGAGGTTGATCTCGTCCACCAGGTCCGCCAGAAAGCGCATCATGCTCCTCTCACCGCTCTTGTATTGGTCCCAGTAGCTCGTGTGCAGATCCTCGATCACATAGGAACCGCCCGGCTTCAGATGCGGGTAGAGCTTGCGGAAGGAGGCAACCTGGTCGGCCCAGCGGTGACTGCCGTCGTCGATGACCACATCGAGAGGCCCCGCTCGATGGAGCAGTCGCTCCAGCACGTCCTCGTCGGCCTGGCTCCCCTGGAACGTGCGGATGCGCGGGCCGTCCAGCCCCTTGCAATCGGCCAGGTCCAGGCCGTAGATCGTGCCCCGCAGGAAGTAGTCGCGCCAGACCCGCAGCGAGGCGCCGCTGCCGATCCCGATCTCCAGCAGCGTGATGGGCAACTCCCGTAGCGCGGCCAGGTGTCGTTCGTAGGCTCGCGCATAGCCGTGGACCTTCGACGATTTGTCGGCACCGTGATGAAGTGCCAGCGCGTCCAATGAAGAAGGGGCCGCGCTCATAGCGTTTCCTCGATGATGCCGCACAGCTCACGGACAGCGTGCTCATAGGTGAACCGGCCGAGGACGAGTTCCTGCCCGGCCCGGGCAATGCGCTCACGCTCTGCGGGCCGGGCGAGCCAGGAGGCGCACGTCGGCCACCGGGTCGTCACCCAGCGGCGCGTAGTGGACGCCGGGGAGGAAACCCTCGTCGCGCATCCCCTCCACCTCGGGCGCGAGGAAGAAACCGCCGTGGCCCAGCACCACGTAGACACGGTTGCCCCAAAAGCCGGGCACAGTCGGGTAGCGCGGCCCCAGGATGATCTTGTGTCCCTGAATCGCTGCACTCAGGGCGGCACCGTAGGTGCCCGTGATGAACTCCAGCGGGAAAGCGGTGGTTATTGCGGCCAGCTCGTCGGCGCGGTTGCCATAGAGCTGACCGATGAAGGCCAGTGGCTTGCGTTGATCATCGGGCACGCAAAGCCGCTGGACGACACCAGGATCAATCGGTTCGCGCAAGATGTGCCAGCGTGCCCAGTCCGTGCCGGCCAGCGCGCCGTCGGCGACGAAGGCCACTCGGCATAGCGGTGCCACTCGGCGCATCCACGCCTCGCGTGCCGGCTGGAAGTCGAATTGGTAAGCTCGGTCCACGTACCAGGTGTAGCAGGGGACCCTGGCCCGCTCGATGACCGCCGCGATGGCTTCTCCCGTCGGGGCGAAGACCTCTTCCAAGCTGCGAGCGCCGACGCGCCCCTTGTAGAACAAAAGGCAGTCGTAGCGTCCGCTGTTGACCTCGGCGGCGACACGCTCCACCGACAGCATCAAGTATTCATGAAACCTACTGACGGCGTGCCCAAGGTCCAGCAGGGCGTTGGCGGTGAGAGCCTCGTGTCGCCAGGACGAGCCGAAGTCGCCCAGGAGCATGATGCGCAGCTTGCGCCGCGCGGGGCGACGAGCGGTCCGCTTGTCGGCCTCGGGTAGCGCAGCCGCGATCCGCTTGTGGCTCTGGGCCTCTTTCCGGGGTTGGTCGGCGTTGGCAGGGGTGTGGACCGGCTGGGACGGCGCGCCGTTGGCGACCGGCTCGGCGGTGACCAGGTACTGATAGACGTAGAACTCCTGCGCCTCCTCGGGCGGCAGGTTGGCGATGTGGAGCCGACCTTCCTTGACCTCGCCGCGCGGTCCTTGCTGCCACCACTCCTCGTCACCGGGCCCGGGCACTGCTTCCAGTCGTGCAATGCTGAAGCCCGTGCTACGGAACAGGTCCTCAATGTCCCGGCGTGTGAAGAAGCCGAGGTGGGTGCGGTCGAGCAGTCCGGCTGGCTGATATGTCCAATTGCCGTCCAGGAGCGAGCGGACGACGGTATGATGGCGCACGTTGGGGATGCTGGCGATCAATCGCCCGCCGGGCTTGAGCCAACCGTGCGCCCGCCGCAGCAGATCCTCTGGGTGGGTGAGGTGTTCCAGCACGTCGCCGCAGACGATGGTATCGAACGAGCCCAAGGAGAACGGCAGCTCCATCGTTTCGATGTCGCCGGCGAACACCTGGTCAAGTCGGTCGCGTGCCGCGTGTGCCGCCGCTGCGACGACCTCGATCCCGATGACTTCGACGCGCTGCCGGGCTTTGAGTGCCCCGCCCAGTCGCCCGGCCCCGCAGCCGATGTCGAGCACCTGGCGGGCTGACTGCGGGATAAGCGCCAGCAGTTCGGGTCGATCGAACTCGAAGTAAGACAGGTCGGCAATGTCACCGGCACCGGCGCCATTCGCTGTCGCTTGCTGGATTGGCGAAACCGGACGGGTCGCAACTGACTGAGTCGGCTGGTCCATAGGCGACCCGTTTGTCTGGCCGCCATCCAACGCTTCACAGCGAATCGGCATGGCCTCCAGCTTCTGCGCAACCTCAGCGAGGAGCGCCTCCATTCGGTGCCGATACGTGTGCCGGGCGATTGCCTCGGCGCGCCCGGCCGCCGCGATCCGCTCGCGCAGCGGCTCCCGGTCCAGGTAGAAGCGCACCTTATCGACCATTTCCTCGGCGTCGCGGTAGGTAGCCAAATGGACACCGTCGCGGAACAGCTCTTCCTGCCCGTTGTCGCGCAGGTCGTTGGTCAACAAGAGCGAGCCGCAGGCGACCGCCTCGAACACGCGCATGTTGACATCGTTGCGGACGCTGCGGTTGAAGACGACCCGTGACCCCGAATAGGTGCGTGCCATGTCCTCGAAGTATCGTTGGCCGACGAAGTTCTTCCGGAAGCGACCTTGCAGGAGTTGGAGCAACTCGGCACGCTCGCCGGGGCAGACATTGCCGACGAAGCAGACATCGTAAGTCTTTTCAGCCTCGTGCTTGCGATGGATCTCTGGGTCGCACGCCAATGGCAGCCAGGTGGTGCTGATGCCGCCGTCGCGCAGTTGCACCGCCCCGTCGCGCTGGGCGGCGAAGACAAAGTCGAAGCCGTGCGACCGGATCAGGCACCAGTCGAAGTCCATATGCGTGTCGATCGCCCACCACGCCGAGGGGTGCAGCTCGGCCGGCAGATGGTAGCGCAGGCCGTCGTCTATGCTCAGATACAGGTCGAAGCCATCCCGGGGGATGTGTTCCAGGTCGGCCGGCCGGAAATGTTCAACCGTCACCAGCCCTTCCAGCGCGCGGCGGCAGTAGACGCCGGTCGTCTCCGGCCGGGCACTATCATCGAAGATGAGGGCCACGCGCTTCATGGCTCCGGCCGCCTTCCGGACGCTGCGGAACCACGGACCGATGTCGTTGACGTCCGCGCTCGATTTGTGCGATGGGTCTCATCCCTGCTCGGTCGCCTTCGTCCTCAAGAGTGGGCGATCGTGATTGTCGATCTGCTGGCGGCCTCAGCAGCGCCGCGGATGGTAGCTGTAAGTTACTGTCTGAACCGGACCGGATGTGGACAATAACTTCCCGGTATAGTCGTACGTCGAGGTAGTCACCTGGGACAGGCAGGACTTCGGTGGCGACCCTGGGTCGTAAACATAGGTTGTCCTGCTGCCCAATGGCAAGTGAGCCACCAGGGGGCCGCTTGCCGATCTCTGCGCAGCACAGAAGGGACACCTCGTCTCGTCGCGCACATAGCGTTCCCGACCGGGATTCCCATTACACCAAAGGACCCCATCGTAGTAGTGCTGGCAGCGGGCCGGGCCGGCAGCCGCGGCACCACGCCCGGCAACAGCCGCGGCAGCGCCCACGAAGCTGGCGAAGAAACCGCGACGCGTTACAGAGGAAACCATCGGTACTCTCCTTCTCTCAAGGGTCATGGGTCCGTCGTTTATCTCTTCATGAACAGCGGACGGTAGTGCTTCTCGATCACCACGTCCCAGGCGAATTCCTCCTCGAAGCGTCGCCGACCTTCCAGCCCCATCCGCTTCCGCAGGTCGGCGTCGTCCAGCAGGATCGCCAGCTTCCGCGCCAGGTCGTCGGGATCACCCGGGTGGCACAGTAATCCCGTGGCCCCGTCGCTGACGGTGAACGGCAGCCCGCCGATGCGGCTGGCTACCACCGGCTTGCCCGCCGCCATCGCCTCCACCGAGGTCCGGCTCAGCCCCTCCTGGGCGATGGTCGGCACCACGGTGATGTCTGTTTCCAGGTAGTGCCGCGGCAACTCGTCCTGCGAGGCCCAGCCCACAAAGCGCGTGAACTCATCGACGCGCCCGGCCGGGTCGCCGGTGGCCACCAGCTCGAAATCCTGACGCTTCTGCCAGAGGCGGGCGCAGGCCTCGTGCAGCACGTGGAAGCCCTTCATATACTCCGTGACCAGGGCCGCCATGAAGATTCGCGTGACCGGCTGCGGCTCCGCGTCCGGCGGCGGCCAGGGGAAGCGGGCCGGGTCCATGCCCCAGGGGACGACGCACACCCGCCGGGCGTAGGGGCTGAGCATCGCCTCGGTGAAGGGGTTGAGCGCCAGCACCGCCTCGGCTTCCTGAAGGCTGCGGCACAACAACCGATGATACTCCGGTGTGCCCACGCCCGCAATCGCCCGCTCCGCCTGGTGCAGGGCGCCCGACTGGTGGCCACGTGCCTGGAGACAAGCGATGCAAACATCCGGGCTGGCCAGCTGCTGCCGTGGACACTGGGTGGCCCGGCCGTCCGGTTCGACCAGCAGGCGCACGTTGTTGAGCGGGCACAGGCACTCCAGCGCCTGGAAACGGAGGAACACCGGGTAGCCGCGCATTGCCTCGGCCAGATGCGGCTTGAAATTCCACGAATCCATGACGACGACGAAATCGGGTGCGAAGGCATCCACGGCCGAACGGAAACGCGCCTGGATGGCGCCGACGTTCCAGTCCCTGTCCGTGAAGTCCAAGCCCTCGCTGGGGAACGGTGCCCCTGCCACATTGCCGATGCCCCAGGGAGCGTAGCGCGGATAGAAATGGCGGACGGAGTACCCCGCCTTGGCCAGGAAGCGGGCCAATTCGGCGGTGTGGACGTTGCCTCCGCCTGAACTTGGCCAGTTGAAGAGGAAGCTGAGGATGGCCACGTTGCCAGGGCTTGCCGGTTTGGTGGATGCCCCTGGATCTTCGTGGGAGACCTGAGGCACAAGCGAGCGAGTGGGCGATTCCTTTCCTTGCCCCTCTGGATTGTGGTCTTGCGCCCCCTCCTCCGCCATTTCGTCCTCCAGCAATGTCAGGTTGAGACGAGCAACCTCGCACTGCGGGTCGATCGCCAGGGCCTGACGGAAGCCACCCAGCGCCGATGGCCGATCCCCAGCCAGAGCGGCCAGGGTCGCGCGATCGTTCGAGACCAGAGCTCGCAGCAGCGGCTCCAAAAAGGCCTTGGCCAGCGCGGCATAAATCCGCTGTGCTTCATCGAGTTGTCCCTGAATCGCGCAGCGTGAGGCGTGATCGTACAGCATCCGATCTCCAGGCTCTGTAATCGGTGGGGCTATCGCCTGGCACTTCTGCCTTTTCAGTTTCTTGTGGCGCTTGCTCATGGCAGCACCCGTTTGTCGGAATCGTACGCGCCCCGTCCTGCTCGGCTAACCCAATTCCAATATGGCAGTCTTTTCTCTCCTCCTCTCTCCTTCCGTTGCTCAGGTCTGCCCTTCATCATAGCATGCCTCACGCGACAAGACGGAGGCCGTTTTGAGTGCCGTCATTTCCAAGGCCAATCTGATAGCCTGTTCCTGAGTCGTGCCAAAGACATCCAAGCGGAAGTCAATCGCGCCAGAGCCTGTAACGCGACAAAAGTAATCTCCTGATCGGGCATCCTTCTGTGGGGGCAGGATGTTCACCTGGAAGGCATTTCGGCGGCTTCTCCGAAGTCCGCGACAATCAATCTTAACCATTGCCTGTTTCATAACCGCGGTTACCTTCGCTTTGGAATAAGTGGTGGGCGAGGTGCGTCGCCCGCAAGGCATCGTGCGTATCTGTCCGCGGCACGACCGTAGCAGGCAGCCAGGTCTCGAGCAGCTTTGTACACTCGTTGGCACTCTGCGATATCCGCACTATACTTTGCCTCACAATCAACGCGTAGACGAATAATATCATCGATCACTTTGATGATCGCAAGTGCGCCGGGTATCGCGCACAGCGCGATGAGTATTTGTGGGCCTAAGGCTAACCGCCTCCCGGGGAGCGCTATCACGGACGCCAGTTTGCGGAACTCTGGATTGTTCTTGAAAAACTCACACGTCTCCGGCGATAGGTCAAGTAGGCGACACAGGTCCAGGTAATCAGCACTAGCTGGTGCCTGTACGCCCGGTGGACTGATCCGCCCGCCTGGTGCAGCACCGCCCGCAGGGGGCTTGCCGCCGCCCGGGCCAGGCTCGACGCCCCCCGGACTTGCGGGTGCACCGGGACCGCCTGGTTTGCCGCCCCCACCCGCAACGGCAGCGCCTCCTGCCATGTTCTTGCATGCGTTATAGGCAGCTTGCGCAGCTTTGATACAGACATCGTACTCCTTCAAGTACTGGGCTCGATTTCTCGGATCTCCATGAGCCTCCAAGCCGTCAAGTCGTCGCTTGCACTCCGCCTTGGCTGCCCTTAGTTGCCGAAGGCACTCATCAATTAACCCGCTGGGATCGATCCAGTTTATCGCATTATTGCCTACATAGCGGTAGAGGTTGGCATCCCCCGCGTCAAAGCCGATTGGGTCCGCGCTAAGTAGCCGACCCATGCCCGGGTCCAACACACGGGCCAGCAGCGAGTAATCCAGCAGATCGGGGTTGAGGTAGTAGCCCGACTGGCCGACGAAGCGGAAGGGGTTGGCACTCGTTCCCGTGCTGGCCTTGATCGACCCGAACGCCTGGTATACATAGTTGTCGGTGATGTTGGCGGAGCTATCCGTCAGCCGGTCCGTCGAGCCAAGGCCGTCAAACAGGAAAAACTGGCTGGCCGCACCACGGAGCTGCGATACCACATTCCCGTATTCGCCCGGCCCCTGGGCATAGAGCCCTTGGGTGACGCCGCCGCTGTTGGTCTCCTCCAAGACCCTCGCCCCATCCCAAATCGCGTTGAGCGTCCCCGATGAATCCTGCTTCTGCACCCGCTTGCCATCGGCATCGTACAAGAATGTGTTTGGCACTCCGATGGGCAGCGCCACCTGCGTCGGCCGGTTCTCGAAGTCCCAGCTATATGTCGTGCGGCTGCCGGCAGGCGTGGTGGTCACTCGCTGATTGCCGTTGGCGTCGAAGCTCTGACTCGTTGTCCCCGTATTATCCTGGTAGCTGGTCAGCTGGTTCGCCGCATCGCAGGTGTAGGTCGTAGTCACGCCGCCGGTCAGCATCGTCTTGCGGTTGCCGGCCGGGTCGTAGCTGTAGGTCACGTCGTAGGCATGGGCGCCCCCGCGTCTCACGCTTCAGCTGGTAGGTATTGTCGTAGCTCCAGGTCACGCGCGTGCCATCGGCCTCCACCACGCGCGAGCGATTGCCCACGCTGTCCAGGGCGTAATAGAAGCTGGAGAGCGTCGTGCCGCCTGAGGTGATGTTGGCCAGCGTCAGAAGCCGGTCGGCGTTGTCGTAGCTGTACGAAGCGCGCGCGCCGTTGCCCAGGCGCTGAGTCAGCACGCGGTCCGCCGCATCGTACGTCCAGCTCGTGCGGTAGGCCTGCGTGTCGATCATATGGTCGATGCGGCCGGCCGCGTCCCAGACGGAGGTGAACCTGCCGCCGCCCGCCTCAATCAGCAGCGTCCGCTGGCCGGCGCCGTCATAGCCGTAGGTGATCCGCTTGTTGGCCGGGTTGACCACCGACAGCAGCCGGCGGGCGTTATCGTAGCCGAACGTGGTCCGGCCGTTGGCGTCCTGCATCAGCGTGCGGTCGGCAAGGGCGTTGTAGGCCAGGGTCACGCGGCTGCCATCGGGGTAGCGCCGGCCGGTCAGGCGGTCGGCATTGTCAAACACATACGAGGTGCGGTAGCTGCGGGCGTCGAGACGCAGGGTCTGCCGGCCGCTGTTATCGTACCCCGAGGTCGTTCGTCGGGAGAGTGCATCCAGCTGTGCCGTCTGCCAGTTGGCGGCGTTGTAGAGGAAGGTCGTGCGATTCGCCCGTGCGTCCACCACGGCGACCCGCCATCCGGCGGCATCGTAGACCTGGGTGACCCGGTTGCCGTTGGCATCGACCGACGCAAGCGGCCGGCCGTCCAGGTCGAAAACGCTGGTCGTCCGCTTGCCGTTGGCGTCCGTCACGTTGATCAGTTGCGACGCGGCGTCGTAATCGAAGCTCGTCCGTTGCAGCAAGGGGTTCACGGTCGCCAGTAGGCGATTCGCCACGTCGAAAACGCTGGTCGTGATCTTGTTCAGCGGATTCGTCGTGCGGACGGGGCGGCCGGCGGCATCGTAGGTGGTCGTGACGCGGTTGAGCAAGGGGTTGACGCTCGCCACCGGCCGGTCGGCGGTGTCGAAGACCGTGGTGCTGCTATTACCCAGGGGATTCGTGACCCGAATCTGCCGCGATGCCTTGTCGTAGCTGAACGTAGTCCGGTTGCCCAGCTGGTCGACACTCGCTACGAAGCGCGACGCGGCGTCCCACACCGAAGTCGAGCGCTTGCCCAGGGCGTTGATGACACCCACGTTCCGGTCGGCGACATCGTAGACCTGTGTCGTCCGGTTAGAGAGCGGATCGATGTTGGCCACCGCCCGGCCGGCCACGTCATAGACCGTGGTCATCCGGTTCATGAGCGGGCTGACCTGGGCCACGGCGCGGCCGGCGTTGTCGTAGGCGACGGTACTGCGGTTCGTCAGCGGATCGACCGAGGCAACCGCCTGCCCGGCCGTGTCAAATACCGAGGTGAAGCGATTGCCCAGGGCATTCACCGTGGCCACGCTCTGACCGACCAGGTCGAACACGGACGTGCTGCGGTTGCCGAGGCTATCTATGGCCGCTACCTGCTGCCCGGCGACGTCAAACACGCTGGTCGTAATCCGCGAGAGCGCGTCCTGCGTCCGGATCGGCCGGCCCGCGTTATCGTAGGCCATGCTCATCCGCTGGTTCAGCGGATTGATGGTCGCCAGGACTCTCCCCGCGGCATCGAAGACCGAGGTGCTGCGATATCCCAGGCCGTTGATGCTCGCCACTTGCCGCCCCGCCGCGTCCCACACTTGCGTCATCCGCTGGCCCAGCGGGTTGATGACTGCAACCAGGCGGTTCAGCGAATCGAACACGCTCGTCGTCAGGTTCCCCAGCGGGTTCTTCACCGACACCGGGTTGTTGTTCAGGTCGTAGGCGGTTGTGAAGCGGTTGCCCAGGGCGTCCACCTGCGCCACCGGACGGTTGCTCGTGTCGAACACCGTCGTCGTGATCTGCCCCAGGGCGTTCTTCACGCTCACCTGGTTGCCGGCGCCGTCATAGGCGAACGTGGTCCGGTTCAAGAGCGCGTTGCCGATGGCTACCAGCTGGTTGTTGCCGTTGAACACGCTGGTCGTAATCTGACCCAGGGCATTCGTCACCCGGATGCGGTTGCAGTTGCCGTCGTAGGTAAAGCTCGTCCGCCGGTTCAAGGGATCGACCATCGCTACCAGGTGGCCGTCGGTATCGAAGACCTGGGTATTGATGTGCCCCAGCGGATCCTTCACCGCGATCATGTTCCCGTTGACATCGTAGCTGTTGGTCACCCGCCGCAAGAGCGGGTCCACCGTCGCCAGCACCCGGTTCATCACGTCACGCACGTACGTCGTGATGTTCCCAAGCGGGTCCTGGCTGCGCTGCACCTGGTTGTTGGCGTTGTAGGCGAACGACGTGCGCTGCCCCAGCGGGTTGACCTCCGCGTTGTGCCGCCCCGACGAATCGTAAACGTGCGTCGTGATCTGCGCCAGCGGGTTCTTCACCGCCGTCGGCTGGCCCGACGTGTTGTACGCCAGCGAGGTCCGCTGCGCCAGCGGGTTGACGCTGGCGGCGCGGCTGCGGCCGGTGCTCCACGCCAGCGTCGTTCGCCGCCCCAGCGGGTCCTGCACCGTGCTGACCCGGTAGCTGCCGTCGTAGAGCAGCGTTACCCGCCCGCCGCTCGGCGTCACCACCCCCGACAGCGGACTCGTCCGGTCGCCCAGGGTCGTGTACACGAGACTGGTGCGGTTGCCCAGCGAGTCACGCACCGATTGCAACAGCCCGCCCGCCGTCCAGGTAAACGTGGTCCGCTGCCCCAGCGGGTTGAGGACGGCACTGAGGTTGCCCGTCGTGAGGCTGTAGTACAGGGTAGTCCGCTGCCCCAGTGGGCTGATGGCGGCCTGGTACAGCACCGGCCCCGCGCCGGTCGGGCCCACCGCGTAACTGGTGCGCTGGCCGCCAGGAGCGATGACGTGCATCAACTGCATGCCGGAGATCTTGCCGATGGTCGTGACCTGGCCCAGCGGGTTGGTGCAGGACTTGAGCTGTCCGGCGCCGTAATAGGCCAACGTCGTGATCGCCAGGTCCGGGGTCTGGATGCGTGTCAGGTTGGTGCTGGGAGCGGTGGCCACCGTGAAGCTGGTGATGCGCCCCGTCGCGTCCTGGATGCGGCGGACGTTGTTCAGGTTGGTGTAGGTCCAGGTCGTGCGGCCGCCGAACGGGTCGCGGATGGTCTTGATGAGGCCGGTGGTGTAGGAGACGGTCCAGCGGCCGCCGGCCGGGTTGGCGACGTATTGCAGGGCGCCGGTGGTGTCGTAGCGGTAGGCCGTGCCGTCGGGCTGGGTCTCGGTCCAGCCCTTGGCATCCTTGCTCAGGGAGTTATGCGACTGCGGCGGGGGCAGGTAATAGCCGCTGGCGCCGACCAGGCCGGTGAAGCTCTGGATATTGCCGACGCCGGTGAAGACGTTGGCGGCGCTGCCGGAGACGGTGACGACCTTGCGATAGTAAGCGGTGGTCCAGCCGGCGCCGAAGCCGGCGGCGCCGCTGTTGCCGCTGTTGAAGGTAAGCAGCGGCTGCGGATCGAGGGGACCTGTGGCGGGTAGGGCGAATTGCAGGATGACGGCGGGCGCGGTCAGGCCGATCCAGTCGGTGGCCTGGTTGATGCGGGCGGCGGCGCCCAGGCTGATGGGGAACTGCTCGGTGGCCAGGAAGGCCTGCAGGGCGGTCTGGCGGGTATTGGCCAGGAAGGCGGCGGCGCGGTCAAGGACGGGGTCGCCGTAGCTGGGCAGGGCGCCGGCCGGGCAGGCAGACCAGGTGCGGTCGGCGCAGTCGGCCAGGGCGCCGGGGAGCAGGAACGGGACACCCTTACTGCCCTGTCCGCCGCCCCCACAGCCGCACCCTCCCCCGCAACCACCGCCGCAACCACCGCCGCAACCACCGCCACAGCCGCAACCACCACCCCCGCCCCCACAGCGCACGGGGGTGCCGAAAGCGGCCGCCTCCAGAGCCGTGCGTGGGTCGGTGAAAGCCATGTTCCCGCTCCTCGGCCGAGGTGGCGGCGCTCAAGGGGTACGGGTCACGCCCCGCAGGATGAGCGGGGCGAAGGCGCCGAGTGAAAAGCACTAATCACTGTCACGCGCCGCACGCCGCTTGTCAAGAGCCCACGATCGCAATTGGCCCACGAGGGCGAGAGCGTGCTTGTTGAGTCGGTACGGGAGCAGATACTACCTACGCTGTCACTGCGCTAATCCCTTTTCGTGGCCTGCGGTTATCTTTGGCATAAAGCGACGCCCGTGGCTGGCCGGCCCGGTCGAACATCGCAGTAGGAAAAAGCAAAACTCGCCTGAGCCCGTCTTCCTTTTGCCCCTCACCCTCGGAGAAGCTCGTGCAGGCCCTCCTTCTTCGGCGACTTCGCATTAATACACTGTCGAACCGGGTCCAGAAAGAACTGAACCAGAAAGCTTGGGTGAATGTAGCAGAGTTGTTCCCATTGGATTAGAAACTCCTCAAAGCTCGGGGCCAGTACACGGCTGGCACCATAGCCATCGTGGCATAGGTACACAACCGGACAGTCGTCCTCCTTTCGTCCCCTACCGAGGTACAGTGCGACGTAGTCACCGTTGCCGCATTCATAGAATGGCACCGACTCGGACCAAAGCCGTGCGTCCTCCGGGTAGTCACCGGCCAGAGCATCAGCAGTATCCCAACACCCTCGCTCGTTGGTAGCGAATTCGGTGCTGTCGCACAAGGAAGCGCCGCCAAAGATAAAGGTCTTGACGGGAAAGAGGTCCTGCAAGCGACCCGTGAACTCCGCAGGTGGTTCCCACCAGTACTCACAAAAGCATTTGCACGACGCAGTCGTTAGGAATGCCAGCAACGGCGCAGGAAGCGGCAACCGTAGCTGCCCGGACAATGCTTGAGCATCAGGCGGGCTCATTGGCGGGGCCAATTCAGCTGAAACCTTGATCTCTCCCGGCAACGACCGGAGGCGCTTCGTGAAATCCACCGCTCGTTCGGCCCAACGTTTGAAGTCAACCATTTTCTATGTCCCCTTGATATCTTAGCCAACGCACAACCACATGATGCGGTGTGCATGTGGATCGGTTCATTCGTGAGAGCATCAATGTGTTCGGCAGGTCTATCGCCCCCAAGTCCCGGGGTGGCACATTCTTGTATCCGGTCTCAGCGATGGTATTCTCCTGCCTGGCAACGGTTCCGGCAGTTTTATGGGTGGCCGACGGACTGGGAGCCCCTCGAAAGGCAGTTGCCAGATGGGCGGGGGTCCGGGCGGTCGAGGCGGAAACGATTTCGCTAGGATGATAAATGTGGCGATGTACAGAATCCAGTTCTTGACGTCTTTCAATCGTTCCGACCAATCATCATCGTTAGGGCACGCCTCCTTGACAAGCGCCGCGTAGTCAGGGATAGTGCCGGGGGTCGCAGGGTCATTTTTCCATCTGTGCATTTCGAACATCGGGAAAGGACCTACATTGGCTTGGCCAAACCTCGCTACAAGGTTGTCGTACGTCTGGGCTATAAGGAGCCACATTTCCTTAAGCAGCACACAACAATCCTCCCCCACGGACGCGTAGAGTTTCACAATCTTATCATTGTACTTCGGATTGAACCGCGGATCCTGCGGATCACCCTTAGTTAGGCACCAATGCGGAGAACCGGCATCACTGTTGTAAAGGCGAGTCGTAAACCTGTTTATATCAACTTGTGGTTTCTTGCAGATCGCGCTTACCTTTCTCTGGCCCTCCGCCCCTCCTTCGCCAAATTGCGGGAACCAGTGATGATCCTGCGGTTTGCTATTTGCTAATCCCCACGGGTCGGTGGCGATGGTCGGTGCATTCCGGACATACCGATAGAAGTTTGCATCGCCGGCATGGACCCCAAGCGGATCGGCGCTCAGGAACCGTCCCAACACTGAGTTCAGCACGCGGGCTAGCAACGAGTAGTTCAGTTGGTCAAGGTTGAAGTAATATCCTGAGCGGCCCACGAACCGAAACGGATTAGTGCTACTTCCAGTGCTGGTCTTGATCGACCCGAAAGCCTGGTAGATGTAGCTATCCGTGACGTTCGCGGAGTTGTCCGTCAGCCGGTCGGTCGAGCCAAGACCATCAAAGAGGAAGAATTGGCTAGTGGCGTCGCGCAGCTGCGAGAGCACGTTTCCGTACTCGCCCGGGCCTTGGGCGTATAGACCCTGGGTTACACCACCGTTGTTCGTTTCCTCCAAGACCCGCGACAGGTCCCAGACGGCATTGAGCGTCCCCGACGAGTCCTGTTTCTGCATGCGCCTGCCATCAGCGTTGTACACGAAGGTGTTCGGCACCCCCACCGGCGGCGCTACTTGCGTCGGCCGGTTCTCGAAATCCCAGCTATAGGTCGTCCGGGATCCCGCTGGCGTCACATTCCGCGTCTGGTTGCCGTTGGCGTCGAAACTCTGATTGGTCGTGCCCGTGTTGTCCTGGTAGTTCGTCAGCTGGTTAGCGGCGTCGCAGCTATACGTAGTCGTCACGCCGCCGGTCAGCATCGTTTTGCGGTTGCCGGCCTGGTCATAACTGTAGGTCACGTCGTAGGCGTTGGTCCCGCCGCGCGTCTCACGCAGCAGCTGATAGCCATTGTCGTAGCTCCAGGTCACGCGTGTGCCGTCGGCCTCCACTACCCGCGTCCTATTGCCCACCGCGTCCAGGGCGTAGTAGAAGCTGGACAGTGTGGTGCCGCCGGAGGTGATGTTGGCCAGGGTCAGGAGCCGGTCGGCATTGTCGTAGCTGTAGGAGGCGCGCACGCCGTTGCCCAGCCGCTGCGTCAAGGTCCGATTGGCGGCGTCGTAGGTCCAGCTGGTCCGGTAGCCCTGCGTGTCGATCATATGGTCGATGCGGCCGGCCGCGTCCCACACCGAGGTAAACCTCCCGCCGCCCACCTCAATCAACAGCGTGCGCTGGCTGGCGGCGTCGTAGCCGTAGGTGATGCGCGTGCTCGCCGGGTTGACCACCGAGACCAGTCGGCGGGCATTGTCGTAACCGAAGGTGGTACGGCCGTTGCCGTCCTGCATCAGGGTGCGGTCGGCCAGGGCGTTATACGCCAGCGTCACGCGGCTGCCGTCGGGATAGCGCCGGCCGGTCAGCCGGTCGGCATTGTCGAAGACGAAGGTGGTGCGGTAGCCGCGGGCATCCAGGCGCAGGGTCTGCCGGCCGCTGTTATCGTAGGCCAGGGTGGTGTGCCGGCTCAGGGCGTCCAGCTGCGCCGTCTGCCAGTTGGCGGCATTGAACAGGAACGTCGTGCGGTTGGCGCGGGCATCCAGCACGGCCACGCGCCGTCCGGAGCGGTCGTAGACCTGGGTGACGCGGTTGCCGTTGGCATCCACCGACGCAAGCGGCCGGCCGTCGAGGTCGAACACCGTGCTGGTGCGATTGCCGTTGGCGTCGGTCACGCTCACCTGCTGCGAGGCGGCATCGTAATTGAACGAGGTCCGTTGCAGTAGCGGGTTGACGCTCGCTACAAGACGGCTCGCGTTGTCATAGATGCTGGTGGTGATCTTGTTCAGCTGGTTCGTAATTCGGATGGGCCGGCTGGCCGCGTCATAGGTGGTCGTGGCCCGGTTCAGCAGCGGGTTGATGCTCGCTACCGGCTGGTCGGCGGCGTCATAGATTGTGGTACTGCTGTTGCCGAGAGGATTCGTGACCCGCACCTGCCGCGACGCCTTGTCATAGGTAAACGAGGTGCGGTTGCCCAGCTGGTCCACGCCGGCCACCACGCGGCCGGCGACGTTAAACACCGTCGTCGAGCGCTTGCCCAGGGCATTGACGACCGCCACGTTCCGATCGGCGACATCATAGACCTGTGTTGTCCTGTTAGTGAGCGGATCGACCGAGGCCGCTGCCCGCCCGGCCACGTCATAGATCGTGGTCACGCGATTCAGGAGCGGGCTGACCTGGGCCACCGCACGGCCAGCGTTGTCATAGACGATGCTGCTCCGATTCCCCAGCGGATCGACCGTGGCCACCACTTCGCCGGCGGCGTCGAACACCGAGGTCGAGCGATTGCCCTGAGCATTGACCGTGGCCACGCGCTGCCCCGCCGAGTCGTACACCATCGTGTTGCGGTTGGTCAGGGCATCGACGGTCGCTACCTGCTGTCCGGCCACGTCGAACACGCTGGTCGTGATCCGCCCCAGCCCGTCCTGTGTCCGAATCATCCTCCCGGCCGAGTCGTAGGCCATGCTCGTCCGCTGGTTGAGCGGATTCACGTTCGCCAGCGGCCGCCCGGCGGCGTCGAAGACCAAGGTGTTGCGGTATCCCAGGCCATTGCTGCTGGCGACCATCCGCCCGGCCGCATCCCACACCTGGCTCGTCCGCTGGCCGAGTGGGTTGATGACTGCGAGCAGGCGGTTCAGCGAATCGAAGACGCTCGTCGTCAGGTTGCCCAGCGGGTTCTTCACCGATACCGGGTTGTTGTTCAGGTCGTAAGCCGTGGTCACCCGGTTGCCCAGGGCGTCCACCTGCGCCACCGGACGGTTGCTCGTGTCGAAGACGACCGTGCTGATTTGACCCAGGGCGTTCTTCACGCTCACCGGATTGCCGGCGCCGTCGTAGCCGAACGTGGTCCGGTTCAAGAGCGCGTTCACCACGGCGACCAGCTGGTTGTTGCCGTTGAATACGCTGGTCGTAATCTGCCCCAGGGCGTTCGTCACTCGGATGCGGTTGCAGTTGCCGTCGTAGGTAAACGAGGTCCGCCGGTTCAGCGGATCAACCTGCGCCACCAGGTGCCCGTCGGTGTCGAAGACCTGCGTATTGATGTGCCCCAGCGGGTCCTTCACCGCTATCACGTTCCCGTTGACATCGTAGCTGTTGGTCACCCGCCGCAGCAGCGGATCGACCGTCGCCAGCACGCGGTTCATCACGTCACGCACGAAGGTCGTGATGTTCCCCAGTGGGTCCTGGCTGCGCTGCACCTGGTTGTTGGCGTTGTAGGCGAACGAGGTGCGCTGCCCCAGCGGGTTGACCTCCGCGTTGTGCCGCCCCGACGAGTCGTAAACGTGCGTCGTGATCTGCGCCAGCGGGTTCTTCACCGCCGTCGGCTGGCCCGACGTGTTGTACGCCAGCGAGGTCCGCTTCGCCAGCGGGTTGACGCTGGCGGCGCGGCTGCGGCCGGTGCTCCACGCCAGCGTCGTCCGCCGTCCCAGCGGGTCCTGCACCGTGCTGACGCGGTAGCTGCCGTCGTAGAGCAGCGTCACCCGCCCGCCGCTCGGCGTCACCACCCCCGACAGCGGACTCGTCCGGTCGCCCAGCGTCGTGTACACCAGGCTAGTGCGGTTGCCCAAAGAGTCACGCACCGACTGCAACAGCCCGCCCGCCGTCCAGGTGAACGTGGTCCGCTGACCCAACGGGTTGAGGACGGCGCTGAGGTTGCCCGTCGTGAGGCTGTAGTACAGGGTGGTCCGCTGACCCAGCGGGGTGATGGCGGCCTGGTACAGCACCGGCCCCGCGCCGGTCGGGCCCACCGCGTAACTGGTGCGCTGGCCGCCAGGAGCGATGACGTGCATCAACTGCATGCCGGAGATCTTGCCGATGGTCGTGACCTGGCCCAGCGGGTTGGTGCAGGACTTGAGCTGTCCGGCGCCGTAATAGGCCAACGTCGTGATCGCCAGGTCCGGGGTCTGGATGCGTGTCAGGTTGGTGCTGGGAGCGGTGGCCACCGTGAAGCTGGTGATGCGCCCCGTCGCGTCCTGGATGCGGCGGACGTTGTTCAGGTTGGTGTAGGTCCAGGTCGTGCGGCCGCCGAACGGGTCGCGGATGGTCTTGACGAGGCCGGCAGTGTAGGAGACGGTCCAGCGGCCGCCGGCCGGGTTGGCGACGTATTGCAGGGCGCCGGTGGTGTCGTAGCGGTAGGCCGTGCCGTCGGGCTGGGTCTCGGTCCAGCCCTTGGCATCCTTGCTCAGGGAGTTATGCGACTGCGGCGGGGGCAGGTAATAGCCGCTGGCGCCGACCAGGCCGGTGAAGCTCTGGATATTGCCGACGCCGGTGAAGACGTTGGCGGCGCTGCCGGAGACGGTGACGACCTTGCGATAGTAAGCGGTGGTCCAGCCGGCGCCGAAGCCGGCGGCGCCGCTGTTGCCGCTGTTGAAGGTAAGCAGCGGCTGCGGATCGAGGGGACCTGTGGCGGGTAGGGCGAATTGCAGGATGACGGCGGGCGCGGTCAGGCCGATCCAGTCGGTGGCCTGGTTGATGCGGGCGGCGGCGCCCAGGCTGATGGGGAACTGCTCGGTGGCCAGGAAGGCCTGCAGGGCGGTCTGGCGGGTATTGGCCAGGAAGGCGGCGGCGCGGTCAAGGACGGGGTCGCCGTAGCTGGGCAGGGCGCCGGCCGGGCAGGCAGACCAGGTGCGGTCGGCGCAGTCGGCCAGGGCGACGGGGAGCAGGAACGGGACACCCTTACTGCCCTGTCCGCCGCCCCCACAGCCGCACCCTCCCCCGCAACCACCGCCGCAACCACCGCCACAGCCGCAACCACCACCCCCGCCCCCACAGCGCACGGGGGTGCCGAAAGCGGCCGCCTCCAGAGCCGTGCGTGGGTCGGTGAAAGCCATGTTCCCGCTCCTCGGCCGAGGTGGCGGCGCTCAGGTGTGCGGGTCACGCCCCGCACGATGAGCGGCGCGAAGGTGCCGAGTGAAGAGCATCCGCCAAGCTCCCGCGCGGAGGGTCGCCTGTCAAGAGGGAAAACAGAAAAATCTGCAAATGTTCATAATTGACAGAGGGAGAGGGCCGGGCCGGGCTGGTACAATCGAGCGGCCAAATCATCTCCACCGGCCGCTGCCCCACCCGGCGAGCGAGGCCCCTCATGACGGAACTCTACCGCGATTTGCTGGACCGCATCACCACTGGCAAGGCGTGCGTCGGCATCATCGGCCTGGGATACGTGGGCGTCCCACTGGCACGAGCCTTTGCCGGACGTGGCTTTCGTGTCCTTGGATTCGACACCGACCCCGTCCGGGTTGCTGAGTTGGAGCGGGGCGAAAGTGGCCTGGCTCACGTCCCGAATGCGGCGATCCTGGAGCTGAAGGCTCACGGTTTCGAGGCAAGCGGCTGCTTCGACCGCCTGGGCGAGCCGGACGCACTTCTCATGTGCGTCCCCACTCCGCTGACCGTCGCACGCGAGCCGAATCTGACGCACGTGACCGCGGCGGCGGAGGCAGTGGCCGCGCGTCTGCGCCGGGGTCAGCTGGTCGTGCTGGAAAGTACCACCTACCCGGGCACTACGCGGCAGATTGTCTTGCCACTCCTCGAAGCCGGCGGCTTGCGGAGCGGCCGCGATTTCTTCTTGGCCTATAGCCCCGAGCGAGAGGATCCTGGCAACTCGACCCACGGTGTGGCGGACATCCCCCGAGTGGTCGGGGCCATCGACTCGGAGAGTTTGGAGATCGCCGCTGCGCTTTATGCTCAGATCGTACCTGCCGTGGTCCGCGTTTCCAGCGCCGAAGTGGCTGAAGCGAGCAAGCTGCTGGAAAACACCTACCGGGCGGTTAACATCGCCTTGGCCAATGAACTGAAGGTAGTCTACGACCGGGTCGGCATCGACTTCTGGGAGGTCATCGAAGCGGCCCGAACGAAGCCGTTTGGTTTTCAGGCGTTCTACCCAGGCCCGGGTCCAGGCGGGAATTGCATCCCGATCAATCCGCACTACGTGGCCTGGCTGGCTCGGAAGCAAGGCCTGACGGCCCATCTCATTGAGCAAGCATGCGCGATCAACACCGCCATGCCGGCCTATGTGATGGAGAAGGTGATCGCTGCGCTCGGTGAGCGGCGAAAACCGATTCAGGGAGCGCGTGTTTTGGTGCTGGGGGTGGCGTACAAGAAAGACGTGGGCGATCTGCGTGAATCGCCGGGGCTGGCCCTGCTGGACCTGCTTCGAACAAGAGGAGCCGTGGTGGAGTACAACGACCCACATGTCCCTCAGCTGACGCCGATGCAACGCTATCCCCACCTCTCGGGACAGAGTCAGCCCTTGACCGGCGCATCACTGGCGGCGCAGGACTGCATCGTGATCGTGACGGATCACTCCGGCTACGACTGGGACTGGATCGTCGCTCAGTCGCAATTGGTGATCGACACGCGAAACGCCACACGAGGCGTAACAGACCATCGGGACCGCATTATCCGGTGATTGGCAAGGCGGCCGGTGGTGAGACAAGCCGCTGAATCGCGAGCGACGAAGGGCGCTTTGGCGACACCCAGGGACAGGGGCATGGTGCTGGCTGGGGCGCAAAGCCTGGGTGGGCAGCCTGGAAGGACGCACCGTTGCCCACGGTAATGGGCATCCCGTCAGGCGACCGTCTGAGGCGGCCTGCCAGCAGCTTGCCGGCGGCTGGAACCGTTCCATTTGGCCTATGCAGAGCATAGGGAAGACGCCTGTCACTGGAAAATGACTCTGGGTCGGTGGAAACTGGCTGTCTGCCTTGGCTGCCTTTGGGGGCAGTTCGGCTGCCTTTCGGCATCCTGCGGGGGTCGGTGGCGGTTCGCGCGATCCCGTCCGATACCAGTCAGCCGGTCGGGCAAACCCCAACGCGCCAAGTCGCCGGGGTCGCGCTGGGAATGATGCAGCCGAACGCCCGCGGAGGGCGGCGCTCGGACACTTTGATGAGGATGGATGCCGGGTGAGCCCGGATAGGCGAAGGGCCCCGTGCTCCGGACTCCGCTCAAGCCGACGGAAGGCCGGTGTCGTCGAAGAGAGCATGGAGGTCGCGGCCGGCATCGAGAACGCGGACTACCTCGATACCATCGGGTAGGACGCGATAGAGAATGAGCAGCCGGGGGAAGCCCTGGATGTGCCAGCGACGGATGTCGGAATGGGGCGCGTGCGAGAACCCAAGGAGCGCCCCCATCCTGGGCATCTGAACAAGGTGCGCGAACGCCAACTCGGCATGGTCAATGAAGCGCCGAGCCACCGACGTGCCGGCTTCTCCCAGGTAATAAGCGGCAAGCCCCTCAATGTCATGGGTAGCCAGGGCGGTCTTTTCAATCCGCTGGGGCATTGTCCGCGGCAGTGGAGGAGGCCAGTTTGTCGCGCAGTCCTTGCCAGTACGCTGGCGTGACCGGTTCGGAAGGCCCGCTGTCAAGTCCCTTCTGGATTACCTGGGCCAGCCAGTCCAGCGTCGCTGCCTTCTGCTGCTCGCGTTCTTCCAGAAGGCGGAGAGCAGTCCGGACTACTTCGCTGGCAGACTGGTAGTGGCCGGCGGTGACGGTCTCCTGGATAAAGGCTTCGAGGTGAGGGGTGAGGGACACGTTCATGGTCATGATTCAATGCTACGCGCATTCTGGGGGCAATGTCAAAGACTGACATGTACTTTGAAGAGCCGCTCACCAAGAGCGGCCTCCGAGATGAGTGCCTTCCAGGCCGAAGAGCTGCTCGGACTCGTAGCCGACCGGCACGCCGTCGTCGTCGAAGCGCAGGGGCGTGGTCTGGATGAGATCGCGTACCTCTTCCGGGTCCCAGGCGAATTCATCGAGGGATTCGCAGAGCGGTACGATGTCGAAGGAATGAGTCATGGTGCTTTCTCCTTTTTGCTTTCGAGACCGCGACCATTCGCGGCCTTACGGGAGCGACCAAACAGCCGCTCGGGCCGGGCTATAGGCCACGGGACGCATCGTGCGGCTCGTGCCCGTTGCAACCGGAGAAACGGAAGGTTCACTCTTTGGAGAAACAAATGCTTTGTGAAAGCCGTTTGTCTGGTTGCGGCGGGCGGCTGCGGCTGTAATGTCGCGTGAGTCAGGCCGCCTGATGTCGCGGCCAGATGTGGCAGAAAGGCGAAAGCGGCGGGTCAGTCATCCGGCAGGAGCACTGTGGTCAGCAAGCGGTCGGCCGCAGTGATAACCCAGAAGCGCTCTTCGCCCCGCCCATAGGCGGAAAACAGACGGCCGCCCCGCTCCAGGGCCAACTCGTTGGCGATGGCATCCTCGGGCAGCAGGTCGCCCCAATCGCCCCGGGCATGGCGGGACAGGGCGGTGAGCACCTCCTCGGTCCTGAGCCGCAACGTGGCATTGCCGTGGAAGACGATGCTGCCGAGCGAAAGGCGCGCCGGTCCAGGCGGCGATTCGCCGGAGGCGCAGGGCTTGGTTGTGGACTCGCCGGACGGGTCGAGGGGCCTGTCGGAGGACTCACAGCCGCTGTGGGATGGTGGTTTCAACATGCGGCGAGACGGCGGGTCATGCGGCGGCCTCCGCCGGCTTCGGCTGCAGACCGTGCAGGTAGTCGGCGGCGCGCTGGGCGTGGCCGGCGGCGGTGAACACCGCGCGCTTGTCGTTCTTCAGCACCTTGAGCCACGAGGCGATGTAGGCGGCGTGGTCGTCGCGAATCTCCAGGCGTGAGGCCGAGGTCGGCGCAGAGGAAGGCGGCGCCCATTTCGGCGACCAGCTCCTCCATCGCATAGCCTTCGTCGCCCCAGCGCTGCCTGCCGAACTCGCGGGCCAGGCGGGACGAGTGCTCTGGTCCAGTGCGACAGTCTCATGGGCCAGGGTCGCGTAATACGACTTCGGCGTTGCGGAAGCTCTCGAAGGCCGGCATCTGCACGAAGTCCTGAGCCAGGAACATAGTAGGCCATGCCGCCGCCGTGGCGGATGTCGGCGCCGGTGCGGGCGAAGAAGCGGTCCGCCCGTTCAATCCGCTCGGCGGCGTTTGGCGGCTGGGCGGCCTGGGCGTAGTAGCGCGGCGGCAGGCCGTCGATCTGGTCGGAGTTGAAGACGCGTGTAGCTCTTGAGGAAGGGGACGGCGACTTCCTGCTCCTCGCCGTCCTCGCCGGCTTCGCGCCGCGTGAAGGTGTCGGCGTAGACGACGAGCGAGCCGTTCTCGCCGCGGCGGACCTGGCCGCCAAGTTCGGCGGCCTGGCGGTAGGTCATCCACAGCGGGGAGGTGAAATGCCGCCGCAGGGCGGACATCCACAGCAGCACGACGTTGATGCCGCGGTAGGGCACGGCATTGAACCGCAGCGGCCGCGAGACGTGGCCGGCGGCGTGGGCGGCGTTCCAGGGCTGGACCCAGGGACGCACGCCGGCTTCCAGCTCGGCGACGATCTGGTCGGTGACGCGGCGGTAGACATCGGTTCGCGGCGGAGGTCATGCCGGCCTCCGTTGCGGATAGCGGTGGAGTAGCTTTGGCGATGGCGGCTTGAATCGTCGCTTGAATGTCGGTGCGCGGGACGAAAACCTGAGCGTCAATCCAGTCCGAAGCGGCTTGGAGTGCGGCCAGCAATTCCGGGGCAGCCTTGCGGATTTGCTCGGCCTCGAAGTCGAGAGTAACGGAGTGCTCGATAGTCGTCATCGCCGACTATGTCGACAAGGCGGCCAGGTCCTCGCCGTTGCAATCCTCGATGTCGTCGGCGTCTTCCGTCAGCCCGTCAGCGTGCGATCTGGGCGGCGGCTTCAGGCGTCTCCGCCTCGATGCCGCTGGAAGGCGAGCCGCATTTCGCGGTAGATATGCACGTTGTATAGCGTCATGGTGTGTTTCCTTTCATTTGCAAGGCGGGCCTCGTGCCCGCCGGTCGGTTAATAATCCTCGGGCATGAGGATCGTGGTCACCGAGCGGTCGGCTTCGGTGATGATCCAGAACCGCCGCTCGCCGTTGCCGTAGACGGACATGCAGGCGGCAGCCTGCCTTCAGCGACAGCTCGTTTTCGCTGGCGTCTTCCGGGCAGATGTCGCCCCAATCGCCTGCCGCGTGGCGGCGCAAGGCGTCGTTGACGGCGATCGTGTCGAGGTGCTGGGCGGCATTGGCGGTGATGACGACCTGGCCGAGCGGGAACTTTGGTTGTGAGATCTTGGTCATAAGCTGATTCCTTTCAGTTTGGGGGCGGACGCTTCCGCCCGCCCCCGGTTGGTTGTTAAGCGGCCTTCCTGGCTTTCTTGGCCTTGGCCGGTTTCGCGTCGGGGCAGCGGCGAAGGCCATGCCGGCGGGCAGCCAGCTTTTCAGCTTCTCCACCTGCTCCGGCGTGCTGGCCATGCTTGGCGGGATCGGCGAAGGCGCGGTCGAGCTGCTCGACCAGCAACGCTTTCTTGTCGTTTGCCCGCGACTGTGCCCACGGCTCGCCGAGCGTGTCGCGGCCGAGGGCCAGCAACTGCTCGCGGGTGATGCGGCCGAAAAAGCTGTCCTTGCCCGGACGCCAGTAGCCGGCGACGCTGGCTTCGGTCAGCGCCAGGGCGGCGTCGTAGGCCGTGGCTTCGTCGCCGTCGGCGGGGGCCAGCTTCGGCTGCAGCGTCAAAGCCACGCAGTAGGCCAGCAATTCCAGCTTGGCCGTCTGCGGCAGCGAGCGGAACGCCTCGAACCGCGCGGCTTCGGACTTCGGCTTGCGCCAGTCGGACGGAAGCGATTTCTCGATCGCTTCCAGAGCACGTGGCTGGCAGCGGTTGTTGCCTTCTGACTGGTCAGGTTCGGCCTTGGGACGCTTGAAGTCGATGTCCGGCCCGTCGAGAGCAGGGCGCTCGTCGAGCAATTGGCTTGCTGCCTGGAAGGCCAGCAGGTCGAGGGCAATCGCCGGATGCTTGGCGATCTCGACCTGGGCTACCTGCAAGCGGTAGGCGGCAAGGTCGCGGCGAAGGATCTCGGACAGGGGGTTCTTCGGCTTCGACCTTGTCCGAGTTCGCCGTCGCTGCCATCGGTCTTGAGCAACTTGGCCAGTTGCTTGCGGTGCTCGGGCTTCACCAGGCCCTTGATCGAAGAACGGCGTGCCGTCCTGGCCGATGGAAACGTAGCAACCCGGCCAGCATCTTCTGCGTCGGCGTCGAAACCGACGAAGGCGGCGAGCTTCTGCTCCACTTCGTCGAGTACGCCCGTGGATGCGACTGCTCCTGGTCGAGCAGTGCGTCGGACTCGGTGTCGGCGAAGGGCTTGCTTTCGTGCTTCCAGCTCGGCGTCGAGCTGCGACTTGAGCTCGAGCAGCTCGACCGGAGCACCGATCAGCCTCGGCTGAATGCGGCTCGCAGCGGTAGATGGATTGCGTAGTCCCGCTCCGGGTTGATCTCGACCCAGCCCCAGCCTTCGGCTTCGAGCTGCCTTGCGGATGCCGTCCAGCTTCTCCTCGGCCAGCTTGTGCAGCAGGGCGGGCTTTTCGAGATAGACCTCCTCGCCGAACAGGTCGGCGCGGGTGGCGCCGCCGGCCGCCGTGTAGGCGTCCAGCCCGACGAAGCGGGCGAGCTTGCTGCTCGGCCTCGATCATCTTCTCGGTGAGGGCGGCGCGGATCGCGCTCGGGATCGGTCTTCTGCCAGTCTTGCAGGGATTTGAAGACCTTGAGTTGCCGCCGGTGGTCGTCGGTGATGGTGAAGGCCATCAGGCATTCCAGCGTCATGCCGTCGTTGCGGTATTCCTTGAGCAGCTGCGGCGCGACGCGGGCCAGCTTCATCCGCTTCAGGACAAGGCTTTCCTCGACGCCGAAACGCTGGGCGACCTCGGCAGCCGTGTCGCCCTTGTCGATCAGCGCGGCGAACGCCTCGAACTGGTCGGCCGGGTGCATGGCCAGCCGGACGGTGTTTTCGGCAAGGCTCATTTCCAGGGCGTGTTCTTCGGTCACGACCTGGCACGGCACCGCGAAATCCTCCGGCAGCTTGCCCTCGCCTGGAGCGAGCGGATCGCCTCCAGGCGCCGGCCGCCGGCGATGACGCGAAATGCGCCGTCGCCGGCGTCGGTGACGACGAGGTTTTGCATCAGGCCGTGGGCCAGGATGGACGCTTTCAGCTCGTCCATCCCGCCCTTGCCGCCGGTGCGGCGGGCATTCAGCGGGGATTTTTCAAGCTGGCTGACGGCGATCAGCCGCGGTTGCGCGGTAGTGTTTTCGATGGTATTCATAAGAGACTCCTTGAAGTTGATGGTTGAAAAAACCGGCGGGCGGCACTGGCCGCCCGCCGGTATCCTGTTCAGGCTGCCGCCTGCTCGGATTCTTTGGCCGCCTGCTCGGCATCCTTGCGGGCTTTGGCGTCGGCCTGCTGCTGGTTCATGATCCAGGCGTAGGCCTGGTCGGACAGCTCGGCCATCGGCAGCAAGTCGTCGCGCGTTGAGGCTGTCGGTTTCCTTCCAGGTGTCCGTCGCCGTTCTTGTAGCTGCGGGTGGGTACGACGCTGTACCAGTTGCCTTTGTCGCCGCTGTTGCGCCAGATGGTGACTTGCAGGACGCCGTTGCGGAGTTTGTGTGCTGGTTTTGACATGATGTTGGTCTCCTTTCCTTTGGGTTTCAGGCCCCGCTCATCGGGGCCTTACGGGAGCGACCAGACAGACGCATAGCCGGGCTTTAGCCCACGGGCCGCGTCGTGCGGCACCGTGCCCGTTGCAACCTGAGAAACGGAAGGTTCACGCTTTGGAGAAAACGATGTTTTGTGAAAGCCGTTTCTCTGGTTGCGACGGGCGGCTGCGGCTGTAGGTTCGCGCGAGTAAGGCCACGTGCGGGGACGGACCGAAAGGCGGGAGACGGCATGTCCGCACGCCGGCACGCGGAGACGCCTGGCGGCAAAACGTCAACGGGAGGGGAAAGCAGAGCGGGGACGCATTACCATGATCGGGGAACCGCGCTCATACTGATGGCCGGCGCGGGCAAATTCGGATCAAGACCGGCAAAGGAGTGCTTGGCAGTGCGGCTACGATTCGTCCTCGTCCTCGTCCCAATTCGACAAGAAGCCCAGGACCTTGGCGTAGCGCAGCAAGGCCAGCATGACGATGCCGGTCGCGTCGTGAGCCCCGCTCGTGGCAAGAAGCTGCTCGACGAAGGTGGCCATGCTCTCCGAAAGCGGCAATTGCTGCCCGCGGCTCTCGGTCCAGCGATCCCAGGCTTTCAGAGACGGTTGCTTGAGGTCGCTTGCGTGCCTCTTGCCGAAGGCGGCCAGCTGGACCCGCAGCTCCTCCGGCGTGAGGTCCGCATCCTTCAGCATGGCCAGCGCCTCGCGCATGACCTCCTGCCGCGATTGCGTGCTGGCCCGGCAGGCCATGTCCAGGAAATCGAAATACTCCTCGGAGAGGTCGATCTGGACAGTTCGAGGAGTCGGGGTGACGGGCATGAGAAATCCTGTCCGGGGTGATCGGTTGAGCGGAATGCTGCGAACCCCCCGGCATCTATCACGCAGAAGCGCTGTGGGCAAGAAGAAACGTGTCCCGGGCTCGCAAAGCGACGCCGGCCTACGCTGGCCGACTTGGAACGCCGGGCAATTGCTTCTTCGCCATCTCGTCAAGGTAATCGGCCCACCATTGCATCATCTTGCGGCGTTCGGGCAGGTATTGCGCATGGTTGTAGGCCGCCCGGACGCTGTTGCGCTCGGTGTGGGCCAGCTGACGCTCGATCACGTCCGCACGAAAATCGTGCTCGTTCAAGATGGTGCTGGCCGTGCTGCGGAAGCCGTGCCCGGTCGTGCGGGAGTGATAGCCCATGCGGTACAGGGCAAAGAGCATCGTGTTCTCGCTCATGAACGTGGCAGGATTGTGCTCGTTGGGGAACAGATACGAGCGGTTACCGGAATGCGCCTGCAATTCACGAAGCACGGCGATGGCCTGCCGGGACAGCGGCACGATATGCAATTCCCGCATTTTCATGCGTTCGGGGGGAATCCGCCACTCGGCCTTGTCCCAATCGATCTCCGGCCACATGGCCCCGCGCAATTCGTTGGTGCGCACGAAAGTGAGCAGCAGCAGGCGCAGCGCCAGCTTTGTCTGGACGCTGCCGTCGTAGTCGTCCAGCTTCATGAGGTACTCCGGCAGGTCACTGGCCTTCAGGAACGCATAGTGCCTGGACACGGGGGTTTTCAGCGCTCCTCGCAGGTCGGGAACCGGATTCCGCTCGGCCCGGCCGGTGGCAATGGCGTACATGAAGATTTGCCCGCATATCTGCATGACGCGGCGGGCCGTTTCCAGCGTGCCCCGGGCCTCGACGACGCGGGCCATCGTCAGGACCTCCGGCGAAGTGATCTGGGCAATCGGCCTTGGCCCCAGCTTCGGAAGAATGTGCTGTTCCAGGCGGGCGAGCGTGGTCTTGGCGGAGCGTGGCGCCCATTCGTGCCTGCGCTGGCCGATCCACTCGCGGGCAACGGTCTCGAAGGCGTTTGCACTCTTCAGGACGGCCTGGCGTTTGATCTCCTTCCTGGCCTCCCCAGGATCGTTGCCAGCGGCAAGCTGCTTGCGAGCCTGCGCCCGCCGATCGCGGGCGTCGGCCAGAGTAATCCCCGGGTAGACGCCAAGCGCCAGCAGCTTTTCCTTGCCGCCCAAGAAGTACCGCAACCGCCAATACTTGCTTCCCGAGGGGGCAATAAGGAGAAACAGCCCTTCGCCATCGGCGATCTTGAAAGGTCTCTTCCTGGGTTTGGCGTTGCGCACCTTGGCATCCGTGAGTGACATGGGGTACATCCTTGCTGTGGTGGGGTGTGATTGGGACAAATGTACCCCGATTTGGAGGCGGATGTCAACGGTTTTCGTCGGTTAACTTTGGTTAATGATTGTGGAGAGATCGGCTGTCACTCTACGATTAGCGGCTGTTGTTGGATGACGGCGTCCAGGAAAGTGGTGACCCCTACGGTATCCACATTGTGCTGATAACCATTTGTACTAAGAGCGGTTTACAGAACGCGAGAAACACATGTACCCCGATTTTGTACCCCTACTTGTGCGATGCGACAAAAACGCCTCCACGGTCATAGCAGTAAACTCATGCTTTAACAACTGCTGAGGCTAATTGGTTGGTGTTCGTGTTGACAGAGTCTTGATCAGCTCCCGAATGTCCTCCGCTCGCCAGGCGGTGCATCGGGGCGACAGCTTGATCGGCTTCGGGAAGTCGCCCTGACCGCACCCCGTCCCACCAGCTGGTTTTCCCGAGGGGAATGACCGTCAAGACCTGTGGCAGTCGCAGGAAGCCTGTTTCTGGAATGTCGTACATTTGCAAGTGCCTTTCAATGGCGTTGGGCACCAAGGCCAGCTTTGGCGGCACTCCCGAATACCGCGTCGTGGTGACAGGCACCGTGGGTGCCAGGATGCCGGCCGTGATTAAGCCCTATTAAGAGTACTATACCACGAATAAGCGGCCAGGTCGCGAGGAAAATGGCTCCGGCAGCCAGTTTGCTCGAGTTCGTCTGTGGCAGATGTTAGTTGGGCAAAGGGCAGCTTGCGGCAGGTCTCTCTGATCTCACAAGTGCGAGTCACATCGCCGAGCAGGCCGAAGACGCCGCCATGCGTTTCAACCCACTAACCCACTCCGAACGGTTACACTGGTAGCTGCGGCGGCGACGACAAGACTCAATGTGGAAACGTTGAGAAGACCTCTCCCGGCCTCTGAATGCTCCCTTCTTGAGGATGCGATAGCCTGGCTCACAGACATGCTCGCTGTCGTCCAGCAGGCCCTTCGGCCTGCGGCCGATCAACGCCCAACCGTCTTCGACATCCGTGTTAGTGGCGAGGTCAGAGCATGGGGCATAATACGCACTCTGAAAACACGCGGCTCATTCAACCCAGTCGCCCCCTAACCCTATTGACAGCTGCGCGGATAGGGCTACAACCTATGCGGCGATCGCTTGATAACTTTCTTCGGTTAGTTGTAGTCCGGTGTGATCTATGAACGATGCCAATAGATCGGGTCGCTGTTGCAGCGTCTGTCAGGCTCTCGATCAGCTGATCGAATAACCAGTCAGCATCGTCGGCCGGCCGGTTGGCCAAGGGGCCATTCTTGGTCCAGTTCCACACTTGCTCGTCCGGGTTCAAGTCCGGTGCGTAACCGGGGAAGTCTTCGGCCACGATCTCTGGGTGCTTGGCCAAGTACGCTTGGACGACGCCCGCTTTGCGGTGGATCCCGTGGCGATCCCACAACACAGTAATGGGGCCTCCCAGCGTGGCCTTGAGATGGCGGAGGAAGTCGACCACGTCCGGAGCCTTGGCATTGGTGTTCGTGGGCAGCAACTGAAAACACAAGCCCAAGCGCTGACGTACCGGGCTGACGGTGATGGCGCTAATGGCCGAGATGCGGTCGCGTCGGTCCCAGGCCGGCAGGATCGGCGTCTGGCCCTGCGGTCCCCAAGTGCGGCGCACCGCCGCCAGCAGGAAAAAGCCGGATTCGTCCAGGAAGGCCAGGTGGGCGCTGCGCTGCTGTGCTTCCCGGAGGATGCGCGGAAACTCGTGGCGGCGCCAACGGTCGATCTCCGCGTCGTCGCGTTCCCTGGCCCGGCGTTGCGGCTTCTGGCAGGACCAGCGCAGCCGGGTGTGCAGGAGGCGACCGACGTGATCGGGATGGTAGGAAACGCCGAAGCGGCGACGGAGCAGTTCGGCGATGCGGCGGCAGGTCCACAGTTCATTGGGCCAGCCGTGGGCCTTGGCTCCTCGAAGCAAGAGTTGCTCCAGTTGGAGCAGTTGAGCGTCGGTCAGGCGTGGTTCATTGCCGAACCGTGGCTTGGCCGCGAGGCCGTCGGGTTGTTGCTCTTGGCGGAGCCAGTGGTAAAGAGTAACACGATGGACGCCGAGAATGCGTGCGACAACAGTCGGCGATTCGCCCTGGTGCAACAGGCTGACAGCATGGCGTCGCCGTCGTTCCAGTTCCAAGGCTTTTGGTGATGGTGTTTTCATATACCATTATACGCATGTGCAGCTGCAAGGTGTAGCTGTTGATGCGCAGAGATCAATAACATGAAACCTGACGGCCAGAGGTGTCTTACCACGTCCATCGCTGGCGAACACAAGAATCCGTAGGCTTTTCGGAAAGAAAGCCGCCGTGGGTCACTGGCAATCGCTCATTTCTCGATTAACAGCACTACGGACCTGCCCGCGACGCAATATTGCGGGTTACTCAGGGGGATTTCCGCCCCGGCCGGCTGAATATTTCCGAACTCTGCAGCGGCGGCGCTGGTATCCGCGACCTGGAACCATGTGTTCCCCGGCAGGGGTGACGGCAAGGTCGCGCTGACAAGATCCGTCCATCCATTGTAGGCTATGTAGATCGACGTGGCAGGATCGCCGAACTCGGTTCCGTCGAGACGGAAAGCCAGAAAATGGTTGGACGGATTGGAAAAATACGCGGGATCGACCTCGACCCCGTTGTCACGATACCAGGTAAGGTCCTTCAATCCATTGCCATTGTTGTCCTGGCCGGTAAAGAAACTCGCAGGGCGCAATGCAGGATGCGCTAGGCGAAATTGCAATAGGAGCCGAACATAATTGGTCAGCGCGGCTTCCCCTGACGCCGTGGACCAATCGAGCCAATTCGCAATGGTGTCGATATTGTAGGCGTTATTGTTCCCGAACTGGGTCCGGTAAATCTCCGTCCCGCCCGTGATGAGTGGCACGCCCGCGGAAAGGAGCAACAGTGCCAGGCCTGTTCGATGTGCCTGTCTTTGCTGCACTGCATTTCCTCCTTGGTCCCAGCACATTCTCATCACTCCCACTGCGTCCGCCCGGGGACGGTCCCTTCGGGAAGGGCTGATTGTTTTGCGGAGCAGTGAAGGAGTAAAGGTCGCGCAATGTGAAGCCGTCATGAACGACAATGTAGTTGACGGAGTTCCAGGGCTTCCGCCCGCGCGGCCCGAACAGGTCTTCTGAGGCGGCGAAACGCTCGCCATCATTCCGGGCGTGATCGGCGTTATGCCAAGTTTGTTTTGAGCCGCGCGGAAGGTATCCCGATACCGGTCGTTCCACTCCGACCATCCCACGGGAAATAGTCCCTGGTCCTGTCCTTGTGAGTCCGCCGTATAGGGCTCCGCGACCAGGTCAACACCCGAACCGCCGACAGCCGGCCGGGCGGGCAATTCCGCCACCGCGCGATTCAGGATATTCATCTTGTCGTCAGGATCGAACGAAAAGCCCCCGGACGCCAGCTTGTTGCCCAACACAGCCGCGAGGTCGAACCGGAAGCCATCCGTCCCCATCACAGTCGTCCAATACTTGAGGGAGTCGATGACCAGATTCCGCACCATCGACGTGGCGGCGTTGATATTCGCCTCCTCACCCGTGTCATCCTGATATTGGCTCGGATTGTTGGCCGGTTCGTAGTATCCGGTGTTGTCCAGGCCTGCGCAATGAATAGATGGTCCCGCTGGCACCAGTCACGTCGACCGCACCCTCATCGTGGTGATTGTAAACCACATCTACATAGACCTTCAGTCCCACGTCGTGAAAGGCCTTGACCATGCCGATCCACTCCCGGGTGGGTCCGCCAGGCGATTGATCGCTTGAGTAGCGCCGGTCCGGAGCGAAGTAGCTGCAGGAGTCGTAGGCCCAGTAGTTATGGGCGGAGCCAAGTTTCGGGAAGTCGTTCAATGCATTCTGCGTCTCATGAATCGGCTGGAACTGGACTGCCGTGACCCCGAGTCCTTTGAGGTACGCCTGCGCGTTGTGAAGCACCGAGGTACGTGCCTTGCAACGGAGCTGGAACGCCCGCGTCATTTTTTGTCAAACCGCGCAGATGAACTTCGTAAATGATGTCATCCTTGAAGGCGCGGACCGGCTTGGCACCGAAGTCATAAGTGGGAATGGCAAGCACAATTCCCTTGGGGGCAAAGGGACCCGTGTCGATGGTGCGGAACGCATCCCCTGACATGTAGACGGTTGGGTTCGGTTGCGACAGAGTCAAAGGATTATGGCTTACCTCAAGGGCATACGGATCGAGCAGGAGTTTGTTGGGATTGAATCTGTTTCCGTTGCTATCGACATCCGAAGCAAATCCCGCGATGCTGCCCGGCTTCCACGTCGGGTCGTAAATCCAATTTGGGCCCCAAGCGCGGAAACCATAATAGATCGTTCCAGTTAAACCGCGGGACTGGAGGTCCTGCAACGAAGCCGTTGCTTCATAAACCCCATCGTTTCCACGTGTAATCGCCTGGTTGTAAATCGGATTAGCAGCGGTTGCCGCCGCGAAAATCCACAATTCCAGCCGGGTGGCCTTCGGGGCGGAAATGCGAAAAGCCACTTGGCCCCGTCCATTCGCGAAACGAGCGCCCAGGAAGCTTGTGTCCATTCGTACCCGCCTAAACACCCGTAGGAGAAAAGGTTCCGACGACTACCATGTCCGGGCTGACATCGAAGATCTTGATGAACGTCGTCTTCAGGCCTTGGTTGTAATTCTACTGTGCCCCTTTTGGGATAGTTCGTATAGTATGCCGGAACTCGCCCCATCATGGAAGATCAGTATGGAGGAACACGGATGTCCCTCTTGGAATCCCCGGAAGCGCTCGCCTTGCTCGCCGATGTGAAGGTGCCGCTGGCAGCCGTGCAGGGCGGCGTCCGCCGCTTGGCGGGGTTCATCGAACGCTATCAGCCCCTGTTCTATCGCACGGAACAACGGCACTGGGCCGAGGTCGTTCTCGAAGGCCGCCTCAGCAACCTGGAGTGCAAGACCAACGAGCCGATCGCTCGGCAAGCTGGCGCGGCACGCAAGCCGGTGCAAAAGTTCGTCGGCGCCGGCAAATGGTCCGATAGCGCCGTGTTGGACGAGTTGCACCGGCACGTGGCCGCAGCGTGGCGCGACGACGACGCGGTGCTGATCTTTGACGGCAGCGGCTTCGCCAAGAAAGGCGACGACTCCTGTGGCGTGGCCCGGCAGTGGTGCGGCCGCCTGGGCAAGGTCGAGAACTGTCAGGTGGGCGTGTTCACGGCCTATGCCTGTGCTCAGGGCGAGACGTTGCTGGCCGCGGATTTGTATTTGCCGCAAGAGTGGGTGGACGATCGCAAGCGGCGGGCGAAATGTTACGTGCCCACCGAGACGACGTTTCAGGAGAAATGGCGTCTGGCCTTGGGCCAATGGGAGCGTTGCCGAGCGTTGCCGCACGGCTGGGTGGCGGCCGACGACGAGTTTGGCCGGGTGACGGAGTTTCGGCAAGCCTTGCGACGTGGCGGCGAGCGTTATGTGGTGGATGTGCCGTGCAACACGCTGATCCGCGACCTGGAAGCCGAGCGAGAGGCGGGGCCGTCGGGACGGCGACGGTTGCCGCCCTTCGAGCAGGTCCAGGCCTGGGCGGCGCGTCAGCCGGCGTCGGCGTGGCAGCGCCTGACGGTGCGGGCGGGTGAGAAAGGCCCCTTGGTGGTGCGTGCCCTGACGCGGTTGGTGCAAACCAAGGATGCCGACGGCTGCGTCGGTAGACCGGAACGAGTCGTGATCGTGCGTCCGGTGGATCGCGCCGGCGACGTGACCTATGCGTTGAGCAACGCCTTGTCGGGGGTAGCGTTGGCGGAGTTGGTGCGTGTCAAGTGTGAGCGGCCGCGGATCGAACAGGCGTTGCAGATGGGCAAGGGTGAGGTGGGGTTGGCCCAATACGAAGTGCGCAGTTGGGTCGGCTGGTATCACCACATGACGCTGTCGCTGTTGGCCTTGTGGTTTCTGAATCTGGAGAAGTCGGTCCTCAAAAAAAAACGGTGTGGATCACCGTGCCGCAACTGCGGGTAATCTTCGCCTGGGTGCTGGAGCGTCGGCCGACGACGTTGGCAGGGATTCTCGCCGAAGTCAACACCGTGCTGCGCCGGACGGAAGAAGCGCATCTACCATTGGGTAGATGCGACCGGAGAATTCCCACCGTCTCGGCGTGCGCCAGACATATGAAAAAGGGGCACAGTAGAAGTAATAAAAGGCATTCACGGCGGACGCAGCAAGCTGATTGGCCGAGTCTGCGTCCGCGTTCGCCTGAATGACTGGCAATGCCTGGTCGTTGGCGGTCACCGAGACAGGGCTTGGGGTGGCCAGCAGGGCAATGAAGTAGAATGCCTCCGGCGGCGTGAAATGATCGACGATCCGCTGTACATGAACGGTCTGCAGTCGGGAAGCGGTGACCGATTGGGATTGAGAGATAGTCGTCAGCCGATAGGCCTTCTTCGTTAAGTAATCGGTGCTGAGTCCGTCGTCCTGATAAAGTTGATAGATGCTGTCGGGGCCGGGGTAAACGTCGAACGTCAAGGGCTCCGTCGGATTCTGGCCTACGTACTGCTCCAGGGGCCGCATCGGAATGATGGCCCCGGCGCGGATGAAAACCGGGACGAAGTCAATTGGGGCTGGGCGGCTGGGGGCGGGGTACTGCCCGCCGGCGATCGCCGCGGTCAGCGGACCACCCTCGGGGAAGGGATACCAGAGGCTCCCCGCGGGCAGGTAAACGGGCCTAGTTGAGGAACCCTGGGAAACCTGGGGGGCGACGAGGATATTTTCGCCGATGCCGAACTCGGTGGACGAGGCCATGCGATCGTGCGCATGCGTGTCGGTCGGGTCGTTCAGGAACATCGGCCGGGCGATGGGGAGACCGGTATTGTGGCTTACCCACATGCAGTCGTAGAAGTATTGCAGGAGCTGATAACGGATCTCGATGTATTTGCGGCAAATGCGAGGGACATCGGTGTTGGGAGCGGCCGAAAAATTGGGGTCGGCATAGTTGAATGGCTCCTGGAACGCCTTGGTGTAGCTGTCGTAGTGGTTGCGATACCAGGGCAGGAAGGCGCCCAACGTCATCCAGCGGATCAGCAGTTCGGCCTCAGCCACCGGCAGCTTGCCGGGGGCGGCTGACCCTACATCCGATCCGCCGGTGGCGAACCCGCCGATGTCGCTGCCAGCGATTGGGACCCCCGAGAGCCCAAGGTTGAGCACGAGCGGGATGTTCATTTGCAAGTGGTCCCATGATGAGGCCGAGTCGCCCGTCCAGACGGCAGCGTACCGCTGGAGGCCGGCATACCCGCCGCGCGCGATGATGAACGCACGCTTCCCGGACCGGATCTGGTTCAGGGCCGCGGTGGTGGTCCGGAGCATCGTCTGTGCGTAGGCGTTGTGGAGCTGGACGTGCGACCGGTTGCGGCCGTAGTCGAATTGGACGACGTTGGGTGGGAGGGTCTTGAAATTCTCCCCGCTCTGAGGCTCCTCCAGCCCCGGGCACGTCTCGTCCTGCCAGATCATGTCGATCTGGACCGTTTGCAGCAGAAACGTGTAGTTATTGATCCACCATTGCTGCGCCACGGGGAGAGTCAGGTCGGGGTAGAATCCCGACGTGCCCAGGTTGTCTTTGCCGTTGTCGTTGGGCTCCAGAGGGTTCAATCCGTAGTCCACGGCACCCTTGAAGAAGTCGTTGGGGTTGTTCGGGTCGCGGAGGAAGACGGCGCCGGGTGGATTCGCGAAGCCCAGGTCCCGAACAGTATAGGGGTCGTCGTTCCCCTGCTTGTCCTTGCCGTTGTCGTTCCGAATAATTGCCGTTACGTTCGTGCTGCACTTGAAGCCGAGGTCGTGGAGCTGCTTTATCAGCACGACGGGATCGCCGAACTGGACATTCGGCCGGTAGCTGCTCGGCCCCGCCGTGAACATGCGATAATCGTGCTGGAAATCGACATCGATGTGGAGTCCGTCGCAGGGGATGGGGGCCTGGTCGCCGATTTGGCCGCGGTACTTCCGGGCGACGTTCCAGCACGTTCTGGCGGTCGGCGGCGAGACCAGAGGTGTTGCCCACGTCCACGTTGTAGCCGTAGCAGCCCTGATGATACCCAAAGACGTATTTGGGCGGCATGGGCATCCGGCCCGTTAGGGCCGTGTATTGTCGAATGATCTCCGCGACCGTGTCGCCGTAAATGAAGTAATAATTCAGGTCGCCGAAGACCGCCCCGAAGTAATACTGCGTTTGGAGACGGCGGCCGGTATCGAAATAGGTCTGCGAAGGATTGTCCAGGAAGATTGCATAGTTGTACGGGGGCGAAACCAAGGGGTCCGGCTGTGTCTCGATCAGTAGCGGGATCGAGATGTAGAGCGGGTCGCCCGGTTCGGCGGGGCCGAAGTTGTACATGAAGTTGTCGTAGTTGAAGAAGGTCAACGACTTGCCTGACTTCTCCAGGCTGGGGCCCGCCTTTTCCCCGAAGCCGTAGTAGTACGCGTCCACATTGCGCCTGCTTGAAGTTTACAACGCTCTCTTCGACGTACTGGATGCCCAGAGGTGCGTCCCCGTGGATCTGCCGACCGCCCTGGAAGACGGCCAGCGAGTACGGGTTTTTCGAGATTTGAATGCTCAGGCTGCCGGTATCCACGATGATCGTGCTGCCGTTGTCCACCGGGTTGATCACCGCGGGGATGCCGAGATCCTGCGTGATCACCGCGTAGCTCGGGTCGGCCGGATTGGTCAAATTGCCTGGATCGTACGGCGTGCGGAACGTCGTATTGTCCGTTGCGGTTGAACCGTACTCGGAAGACGGTCGGCGACAACACGGTGATCTGAGGCGCCGAACCACCGCTGGCCGCCACCAGGTTGATGCGGTTTTGGACCTGATTGAATGTGGCAATGTTGCCGACGCCGCTCCAGGTGCTTTGGTTTTGTGGCGCAAAGAACCAACTCGGATCGAGGAATATGGGGTCTGCCATAGAGCGAAAACCCAACCTTTCCGAAATGAGCGCCGCGGAGGCAGCTCCGCATCCGCGCAGCAGTGTCGATCGCAAACCGGCTCTCGCACCTGGCCAATCTTTCGGTCTGGTAATCCGAACTTCAATAACAGGCGGAGGAGCCGAAGGCCAACTTCTCGAAGTGCTTCATCGCTTCGGAGAAGAGTTGACCGGACCGAGCAGTGAATCATCCAGGGGCACGACGTTCTTGCCAGCATACGGAGCCTGCTGCGCGCGTAGCTGCATCAGCCAGCTATAGTCGGCGTTCCCGGTCACGCCGCGCGAAGCGTTCTTGCCGTAGATCGGAACGCGGTATTGCTTGCCGTCCCGCTGCTGCACGAGGAAACGTCCGTTTGAGTCGCGCTTGAATCCAATACAAGCGCCGGCAGAGAAGTGGCAGCCGGCGCAGCTCTCCGTACTGAACACCGTTGACGGGTCGGCAACCTGCCCTGGCGGGAGGCGGTCGTCCTCCGCCAGGGGACCGGCCGTCTGGTTGCCGACCTGAAAGAATGTCTCCATGGTGGTATTCACGAGGTAGAGCGGAACGATCTTGCCAGGAACCTTGTACAGAATGCTCTCCGGCGCTGGGCAACAGTCGGCCGTCGTTTTGGGTGGCCACGCCGTTGGGAAACGCGGGGAAGTCCGGCTCCAACGGCCATTGCGTGCCAATAAGCTGATAGAATCGAAAGACCGAACCGAGCTGCTTGAGCTGCGCCTGCGCCTCGGCGTTCAGGGCCGCGGTAGCCTTCGGGATTGGCAGTACCATCAACGTTTGCGTCGGATTCGCCGTCTTTGATTCGTCCCAGCTCGTGAAATTTCCCCTGGCGGTCGGCTGCGAGTTCTTCGGCGCCAGGACGTTGACTGGCTTGGTAGGATTGTCGGAATTGAAGAATGTCGGCCGCAGGGAACGTCCCTTGCTGTCATTTTCAAAGTCGTTCACCGTGGTGTTGTCGATGTGCTCGAACGTTGCCCAGATCCAAGTCGGCGAGGAAACGGTGCGAGCCGCGATATGCATACCCACCAATCCGAAGTCGGCCGTGAATTCTGTGCCGTCCAGCCGCTTGACTATGGCTTTTCGCGCGAAGAAGCGAGCACGATCATCGGCGTTGGCCAATTGCTTCCAGGCGAATTTTAGCTCAATGGCCCCGTGGCTTTTGGTGCCATCATTGGCTGGAAACGTGATCTTGTTCTTGGCCGTGAACTCCGCCTCGCCTTCGAGACTGTAAAGCTTATTCTCCACCAGATAGTCGAATTCGCGGCGATTCACGCCGATTTCATAGCGGACCCAATGCCCCTGCTGATCCACCATGGGACCCTGGAATGCTTGCAGGCTTTCATCGAGGACTGGATTCTTGTCCGCTTTTCGCTTGCCGATTCCCATGCCATGAAGCCACAGGGTTCGCTGCCCTTTCGCCCAACTGTCATCTACGGCCTTATCCCAGGGAAGTGGCGCTGCACCGTCTTCGCGATAAACATTGCCCACTTCGCAGTAATACTCCCAAACACGCAGGGTTTGCGTGTCGGTGAGGTTCTTGGTCAAGTCGGGCTCGCCATCGGCCTTCGCCGGCCAATTCAAGCTCACAAACGCACGCCAGGCAAAAACGTCGAACAGACGCTGTGACGGCGGCAAGTTGGTCGCCGGTATAGCGAAGGGCGGATCCTGTTTGGTGGGCGTCGAACTCAGTTTCCGCAAGGCATCGATATCGACATCAAACGGCAGATCCGGACGAATCGGATTAGGAAGGTGAAACGGCGAGACGGGGGGCATTGGAGCATCCGCCGCAAAGACGTGAGCCATCGCGCCCCGTGGCGCGAAAATCGGGCCAAAGTCAAGGACAGTCATGACGGCCAATGCCAGCACGACAAAGCACGTCAGCAACACAACGCTGGATCGAGCAGGCAAAGACATGTTGCTCTCCTCGAAGACGTGTAACGTCTCATCAGTCCGAGATCTGCGCCAGAAATGGTATTTCCGCGCGGATCAAAGACCGGATCCACTGACTCCCTTGGCCCTGTAAGAATCAAACGGTGAGGCAACCCAGAACGCGCCTGAC
Organism: uncultured Planctomycetota bacterium; assembly: GCA_963827935.1. GTDB lineage: Bacteria > Planctomycetota > Planctomycetia > Gemmatales > Gemmataceae > DATFNV01. The sequence continues at coordinate 115,331 of CAWHCN010000019.1, forward strand.
CATTGGATGCTTCTGGACGCATCGCATTGACGAATGCGAATCCTCCCGTGTAGCACGGGCGTGTTGGGGTGTAGCGTCGGGCACGCAATCTTGTCACCCGAACTTTCGCAGATGGCCCGCCTCCGGCGGCGCGGGTACGACACCACGGCCGAAGTTAGCCCCCGGAAGGTGCGATTGCAAGGGTTTTCTAAAAAAAGCTGCCGCTATCCCCCCCGTCACGGCCCGGACCCACCACACAAGACGTTTTTCCGTTGCTCATCGCCGAAATCGGCCCGCGCGGCGCACCGCCAGGGCCCGGCCACGACGTTCGGATGGCAGCTGCTACAGGGGAGGGGCGGCTAGCTGAGAGGCAATCTGGGCAGGCCGTCGGAACATCAAGGATGGAGGTTGGGGTCCTCGACGGCTAAGCCCGAGGCGAGTGCGGCGGAATTAAGGTCCCGATCCGCAGACACCAGTGTGATCGGGCCAAGGCCGCTGGCGATCCGACTTGCGTTAAGTTCGGTGACCGCGGCCAGCTGAACGGCATCGTAGGCGCGAAGTCCATGCGTCTCGGCAAGATTCATCGCGCTGGTCAACAAGGCCGGAGTGATCTCAACACCGCGGTATTCTGCTGTCAGATCGCTGCGAAACTGACGCAGGATGTCGGCAGTTTCGGCGGCGGTCAGGTGTCCTCCGTGGTGGCGCCGTGTTACGGCAGCAACCACCTCGACGGCCGCAATCCGGGCCAGGTAGAGACGACTACCGGTTATCGGGTCGGCCAGGGCTTGAACCCAGGCCGTTCCTGTTTCCTGGACGTAGCGCTTGACGATGCCACTGGTATCGCAGAAATAGGCTGCCATCTCAGCGGTGCTCGCGAATGACGGTCTCTGAAAGCGGCTCGCCTTCCATTTTGATGGGCTGAAACGCGCGGTGCATTCCGGCACCGGCAGGAAGAGGGGGTATGCTTGCCAGCAGGCCGGATTGCATCAGCTGGCGCTCCCACTCATCTTCGCTGAGCGTGCCGGGCGTGGCCGTGTTCTCCTTCTGCTGGCGCAGCAGCCGCACCGCCTGGATGATCGCCTCCTCTTCCGAGTCAAAATGGCGGCTCAGAACCTGCGCCTTGACAAAACGTTCGAGGTCTTCAGGTAAATGGATGGTCATGGCGGGTTCTCCTCATTAGTCGTCGTGGACAGCCTCCATCATAGTGCAGTCTGCCTAGCCCTGTCGAGAGCGTAATTGCATGGACCGGGGTCCCTCCGCGTATCGCCGTTTCCTGGCGTTCGTGATTCGCGCGCCGTGGCCTCGGGCGTTGCCTTCTCTTGATCGCTGGGCAGCGGCCTAGGTGTCCTTCGCGGGGGATTGCCAGAACCATCAAGCAGGCCGTCCAGCAGAGTAAACCAAGTCACCGGTGGTGGGTGACACCACAGTGGCGCGCGAGTGATATTGGGGAAAGGGCGAATCTCTGCACATCGGCTCTGGCTGGGGCTTCGCGAGGGTACGTTAACCAATTCTTAACGAATGTGCGCTAGGCTATAATTAGGCATGATCCGTGTAACGCAACAGGATAATGCCGGGGCGGCAAAGAAATACTACTCGACAGCCGACTATTACAGCGAAGGACAGGAGCTGGTCGGCTCGTGGGGCGGCAAGGGCGCGTCGCGGCTTGGGCTGGAAGGGACCGTGGACAAGGATTCCTTCGAGCAACTGTGCGACAACCTCGACCCAGTGACCGGAAAGAAGCTGACGGTGCGCATGCGCTCGGAGCGGACGGTCGGCTACGATTTCACATTCTCGGTGCCGAAGTCGGTGTCGCTGCTCTACGCCATGAGCGGCGACCAGGACATCATGGCTGCGTTTCGCAGTGCCGTCGATGAAACGATGCGCGAGATCGAAGCGGAGATGAAAACCCGCGTCCGCAAGCGACGACAGGATTCGGACGCGCACTACCGGCAACATGGTCTGGGCGGAGTTCATCCACACTACGTCCCGTCCTGTTGACGGAATCCCCGACCCGCAGCTACACGCCCATGTCTTTGCTTTCAACACGACGTGGGACGAGCAGGAAAACCGCTGGAAAGCTGGCCAGTTCCGCGAGCTAAAACGGGATGCGCCTTACTTCCAGGCGGCATTCCGCGTTCGTCTGGCGGGCAGGCTCCAGGATCTGGGGTTCGGCGTTGAGCGGAAACGGGACGATTTCGAGATTGCGGGCATTCCGGCCGATGTGCTGAAGCGCTTCTCGCGGCGCACCGCCCTGATCGAAAAGGTGGCCGAGGAGAAGGGCATCTCCGACCCTAAACGCAAGGCCGAACTCGGAGCGGAGACCAGAGAGAAGAAGGAGTCATCGCTCAGCTGGGAGTCACTCCGGAAGGAATGGAACTGCGCAGCTGAGCGACAAGGAGCGCAAGGCGCTGGCGGCAGTTCACCGTCGCGAGCGGGCGGTTGCCCGGCCCGAACGCGGCGAGGCAGCTGCTGTCGATCATGCCACGCTACACAGTTTCGTGCGTGAGGCGGTCGTGCCGGAACGCAAGCTCGTGACCGAAGCCCTGAAACGCGGGATCGGCGCGGTGACAGTGGAGGGCGTGACGCGCGAGGTCGGCAGGCGTCCCCTGATCCGCAGCGAGATCGCCGGGCGGAAGATGGCGACAACGAAGGAGATGCTCGCCCTGGAGTCGCGGCTGATCGACTTCGCCCGCCAGGGGCGCGGGCGCTGCCGGCCGCTGGGCGACCCGGGGCGGCCATGCTCGCGCGAAAAATTCAACGAAGGGCAAAAGGCGGCCGTCCGCCATGTGCTCGGGTCGCGCGACCGGGTGATGATCATTCGCGGTGCCGCCGGAACGGGCAAGACGACGCTGGAACAGCAGATCGGTGAGGCTCTGGCCGAAGCCGGGCAGCCGGTGGTTGCCCTGGCGCAGTCGGTGAAGGCCTCCCGGGAAGTGCTGCGCGAGGAAGCTGGCTTCGCCCATGCCGACACGGTGGCCAGGTTCCTCAAGGATGAGCAGATGCAGGAATCGGCCAGAGGCGGCGTCATCCTTGTCGATGAGGCCAGCCAGCTCGGCACGCGGGATACGGCCCAGCTGTTTGCCGTGGCCGAAGGGTTAAGCGCCCGAGTGGTCCTCGTTGGCGACAAACGCCAGCACCGCAGCGTCACGGCCGGCGAGCCGCTCAAGCTGTTGGAGGACAGGGCCGGCCTGCGGGTGGCGGAGGTAACGGAGATACTGCGCCAACGGGGCGACTACAAGAAAGCGGCTCAGTCGCTGAGTGAAGGCAGGACGCAGGAGGCGTTCGAGCAGCTGGATAAGCTCGGCTGGATCAAAGAGGTTGAAGATGCTGACCGGCAGCTGGCCGCCGCCTACCTCGCCGCCGTATCTGAAAAGAAGCGCGGTGGTCAGCCAAAATCAGCGCTGGTAGTCAGCCCAACCCACGCGGAGGCGAACAGGATCACCGACGCGATTCGCGCCGGGCTGAAGGCGCAGGGCAAACTTGGCAAGGAACGCATCGTGCAGGCCTGGGCTCCGGCGCACCTGACCGACGCCCAGAAAACCGATGTCACCGAATATGACGCGGGCGACCTGGTCCAGTTTCACCAGAACGCGGCCGGATACAGGAAGGGATCGCGGCTGCTGGTGGGCGAGGCGATGCAGGTGCCGACCGACCTTGCGAAGCGGTTCGAGCTGTACCGCCCGACGCAGCTCGCCCTGGCCGTCGGGGACCGGCTGCGGGCTACGGCCGGCGGCAAGACCAAAGATGGCAGGCGCTTCAGCAACGGCTCACTGCTGACCGTTCAGGGGTTCACCAGCCGGGGCGACATCATCGTGGGTCACGGCCGGGTCCTCGACCGCGAGTTCGGTCACTTGACCCACGGCTATGTGGTCACAAGTCATGCCAGCCAGGGCGTAACCGTCGATAAGGTTTTCATCGGCATGTCCAGCGAATCGTTCCCGGCAACCTACCAGCGGACGGGCTACGTCGCCGTGACGCGAGGCAGGGAACAAGCCCAGATTTTCACGGACGACAGGAATGAACTGCTGAAGGCGATCAGCCGACCGGACGATGCGTTGTCGGCGACAGAGCTTTCGGAGTCGATGCCGCCGAAACCAGGGGCGAGGAGTGGGCCGATGAAGCGCCTGGTGTTTGGGTGCGGCCTTGCCGTGTTTGGCCAGCGGCCTGCAAACATGCAGCCGGGCGTCGCAAGAGACGGAGTGGCCGAAAGAGGAATGGACCATGAGCAATAAGCTTCCACCTCAGGATCGATCAGAGCGAAACCCGCCCCCGGCCGGGCTTGCCGCGTATTTGCAGGCAAAAGACGGGGAGGCCGAGGCGGCCGAGGCTTCGTGCGAAGCATTTGGCTACTTGAGAGGAATCCGGGACCAGGCCACCGCAGTAGAGTTCCGCTTCCGGACTGGCAACAGCATGTTTTTTCCTTACGGCTGGATGGGACCCTGGCAGTACTACCCCAGTGAGGGGCTGCTCTTGAAGTTCTCCGGCGACCTGGTGTACCTGGTTCTGATCCGTGGCAGCAATCTCGACAAGCCGCTCAAGGAAGGCGCCATCAATCTCACTCACGCCGGCCTGCAAAGGCATCGCGTGCTGTGGCTGCGGGAAATGAGCGAAGAGGAAATCCGGCAAGTGGGGGAAACTGGTCCGACCATCGATAGCATCGAGGTGGCGGAGTTCGAGGCGCACGACGCGCTCAAGGCATGGCTCAGCGAGAAAGCACCAGCGTTCGTGCGATAAACCCCAGCTACTCGCCAGCCATAACGACATCCGGCGCACAACACGCACGAAATGAATTGACACAATGGCCGGTACTGTGGCAGCTTCCGTGGTGGGTGCCTGCGGTAGACACTCGTTAACGGAGGAACTGCATATGAAAGATCACAAGTACTTGAGCCAAAGCTATTGGACGTACGAAAAAGATACCTGGGTTCGTAAGTGCATCGTCGACGCCTTCGATGCGGTAGGGGATCATGTACACCGCTTGGAGGCCAAAATAGCCAAGTTAGAAAAGGCATCCGGCCGCGCCGGTCACAGGACGCGATAAATGGAGACGCCCCGCATTCGCTAAGGCGGGCGCACGCACAGGTTATTTCGTTGCGATTTAAGACATCTACTGATGGAGTTGGCTAGAAGCATTCAGTCGGGTTGGTCGGACTCGGCCAGGATCTGAGAAAACTCGCTCTCATTCACATGCATTCTCAATTGGTCCGCAGCCGGGAGTGAGGAGTTCTGGAATCTTCCACGCGGAGAAAGTTGCGCCATTTCAATGATGGCTCGCATTGAACGTGCTTCGTGAATGTACTTCTTGACCTTAAGGAAAGCGCGGATGACGGTAGTATCTATCTGCGCCTCCTTCGTGTTCCTGTCGAAGATGACTGGGAGGTGATGCTCCAGGAGCGAACGCAGCAACACGGCGCGGCGGAACATAAGAACCCCGTTGACGGAACCGTTGATAGTCGCGATGTCCAGATGCGCACGCAGGCGACTGACGAAATCCTTCCCTTTGAGTGCCTCGTTCTTCTTGTGATTTACTTTCTTGCAAAACTCATCCCAATTCGGCGTGACACCACCTGCGAACACAAATACTGCTCGTCCGATTCGGTACGTACTTTCGCCCGCCTTGAACGTTCCGTCCTGCATCGGCGCTAGAAAACTCTTCAGAAACGTCAGCTCATCTACATCAAATTCATCAAAAAACACCAAGGGCACCTCGCCTGCCACAGCCTCGTCCTGAACTTTGTGGAATGCGACTGCAAGGTCGAGATCGGCATTGCGAAACTGGGCCAAGTTGAACTCCAACGGCCGTTTCGCCGTGTCTGGCTTAACCGTCGCGAAGATCTGCTGGATCGTGAAACTCTTGCCGGAGCCCGGCGGCCCGAACACGGCGATTGAGAGCGGTGTTTTCCAACTCTTATCGTTGATGTATTTTCGCAGGATTCGCCGGATCGTCGCAAAGCTGTCAATTTCCTCATGGTACGCCGTCTGAATCTGACCGTGAACTTCAAAGGGACACCTGACGGTAACCTCCGGTGTGTCGGGCAAAACTGGTTGGCTCGTTTGGTTCTGGTGATCACGATCGTCTTCCACCACCCGGGGGAGACCAAAGCGCACGACATCGCTAGCGATCCTTGTCGCCTCTTCTAATAGCGTCCTGTGCTTCTTGTGTAAACTCGCATCATAGTGCCGCTGGATAAATCCGTCAATGCGGTTCCAGGTCGCAAGATCAGCGTCTGGCGAATCCAGAGGTAGGGCCGCGAGATAATAGCGTCTCCCCTCATAATTCCAGTGTTCCTCTCCGGCATGTGTTAGTGTTGCAAATAGTTTTTCGTAGGGCGTCGATAGGTCTGGCCAGGCAACAATGTTCTCGTCGCCATAACCATTCAGGTAGTGTAGGTGGTCAAGAACAGCTCCCTGCTTGATGCCCGCGATTATGCCTTCTTTTGGGTAGTTGGCGTGTTTGTTGAGCAGTGACCACGCCATCCCGCGAACGAGTGCTGCGATGAGGTTCGATGTGTAACCCACCATGTGGCCCAATTCCTGCGACCCCGGGTCCTCCGTGATGTAGGGACAGTAATAACACGAGGTTTCCAGACGCTCTTCTATGCAGTCGTAGTGCAGCACGCCCTCGCGATGTTGGTGGGCAACGATGTGGCCGACGCGATTCAGTTTGGCTAAGCAGGGCACTTGCCTTTTCCCCTTTCTTATGCCCTCCACGAATAGGCGACTCTCTTGCTCCAGCGAGGTGGCCTGGGGTAGATTCATGCCGGCTTGCCGCAAACATTCCATTTTCACGACTATGATGGTGCTTCTCCGCCACACTTTGTTCCTGTTGATGACCTCCCACAGGTTCCCCTCCGACAGGGGGCTGTACATGTGCCAGACAATCCAGGTTCTACCCTTCTCGAAATGCCGTTCGATGGCCTCCTCCAGCGATCGACGGTCCAGATGGCGGAAATGAGCAGCTCTATCGTGCAAGACTAGGACGTTGCACGCGCCCTTGCCTCCTCCGAGAGGAAGCTTCAGGCACTGCTGGAGTTGCCGCTCGTAGCGGTCGTTCTCGCTTTGGCCATCGGGCTTCGCGTGAAGCCAACCCAAAAACCTTTCCACGCGGTAAACTCGCTTCTTATCGCCAGGTCCGGCCTTGGCTGTCTGCGGAAAGAGACCCATTAGGGCGGCCGAGCTAAGATAGTCGGTAGCGAGGGACGACGTAATGGTCGCGTCATCGACGTGGCTGTCTTGCTGGTCGTAGGTCTCGGCCCTTACCTTGCCGAATCGGTCGAGGACGCTTCGAGATCGTAGCGCCGCGTTGAGGATTTCCGCCAGTAACCAGGCACCGCCGCGGCGACGGTGGCGCCAATAGTTTCCTTCCGACAGCCACGCCATCCGCCTGGTTTCGGTAGATTGCTTGTGGGGGGCGAGAGGAACGATTAGTGTATCCAGATTGACATCACCGAGAACGAAAATCCGGAGGTTCGCGGCAGTGCGGTCGAGGGTTCCCGGCGTACCAGCCATGCGAAGGCCTCCGGTCGATTCCTGATGCGGCCATCGCCGGCCGTGCAGTCCACAGGCATGGAGACGACACTTTCGCGAAAGGTGTCTGCGTATTGTATGACGTTCTTAAACGCCGGGCTACGGCTCCGGGGTCGGCGCCGTGAAGATCAGCACCGCGGAAACGGCCAAGTCGCGGATGCCGACCGCGGTGGCGGGCGTTGCGCTGACTGCCCCGGCGCGTCGCATCCCCGCACTGCGGCGCGCGACGCTTACCCGCTTCGCCCACGGCCAGCACCTCTTCCTTCCGTCCGGCATCCTGACCCGCCGACACCTGGCCCTGCCGCACCGCCAACCCGCTGCGACGTTCCGGGCGGCTCGGCCTTTCCGAGCCCGGGCGCAATGCCCTCGCCGAGGGGAGGAGATCGGTCGTGCTGCTCGGCAGCGGCTCGTCGCCACGTGCCGGCTCCCAATCGCCACTGAACTGCTTGACGCGAGCGACGCTGCCAAGTGGTACTTGCCGGAACTCGGCAGCACTGCCGCCGTTGAATTGCAGGAGTCCCCGGGCCAGTTGATTGTTCCGACCTGATCCGGATGGAGGTCGCCGTTTCGATCAGGCGCCGCGTGCGAGCGGACAAGAAGTGAGGAGCGGTTCGCCCCAACGTGGCGCGCACCGGGTGCGCCAAGTGTTTCCGGCTACTCGATCAGGCTGGCAATTCATTCATCCCAGGGGCCGAACTGCTCCAGCAGGGGTAAACCTCTCGGTCAAAATCCAGCACACGTTGCAGGACTGTATGTACCTTGCAGATGCACGAGGGTTGACTGCCCTCCTGGTGAAGGCCGACGAGCCGCTTCAGGAACGGGCGGTTCTGCAAGCACATTTCTCTCCTGGCGGCGTGCGAGGCGAATTGAACGCACACGGGTTCGTAAACGCGCCCGTTCGCTACTGGGGGACGCTGGTCGAGTCCCAGTACGGTTGCCAGTACCAGGCTTCGTAGTGGCGCACAGCGACCGGGCCATCACTTCCTCGGCTGCCAATAACGCTAGCCCCGGCCCCGGGGCGAATCGCGCGGGACTGTTTCTAGTCATGTTCGTCATGTACTCAGCGAGCCGGGTCTGCAGAATACCCGCGACAAGTGGATCGAGAGGTAGGTGCGCCGATGGTCACCGAGCCATCGCCGGAGGAGTTGGATGCTTACATGCATCTTACTGCAGAGGAAACCGCGCGACTGGTCCTGTGGCTGCTGATCGAAGAGGCGTTTGACCGACAGCTGGCTGCCTACCGCTCACAGCCCCAGAACCCGTTTTCGCAACCAGTCAAGGGCGGCGAAGAACTCCTCGTCTGAAGGCTTCGCGTAGTGTTTCTCTGACATGTGCCGCGGCGAATCCGCCAGGAAGTAGGTGTTGTAGAACTTGTACTGCGGGTGCTGCCCCAGGATCGAGGCGGCCGTCTTCCGCAGGTGCTTCATTCCGAGGCGCATCTTCTCAGCCCCGAGCTTCGCGGCAAGCCGCGTCCAAGCCGAATGAATGCAGTCATAACGGCGCATCTTCCCGCCTTCCACCCAATACCTCACCAGCAGGTTCCCTTCTTCGGTGGTCAGCGCCAGTTCCCCGTCCTCGGCCCGGTGATTCTTCAGGAGCGCGAGCGTCTCCGGCCACAGCCTGTAGGTCACCACCGGCCCGTTCCGCTCACGGGTCTTGCTCCTGGCTCGCGTCACCGTGCCGTCCGCCCAGTTGACCTCGTCATTGCGAAGCTCGGCGATGTCGTTCTGGTACATGCCGCAGTTGAGCATGAGTAGCACGTAGAGCTTCGTCTTTTCGGAGAAGCCGTCGCACGCGAACAGGATCTGCCGCACTTCCTCCACGGTGAACGTCTCGATCCGGGCAGCGGCGGAGTGGTTAAAGCGGAAGCGGCGGGAGCGGATGTTGCCCGGGAGCGGGATCAGTCGAAGCTCGGCCAGGCGGCTGATGAACTGCTTGGCCGTCATGAGCAACGTGTGGGCGTAGTTGGGCGAATACTTCTTCTTGCCCACCAGTGCCGAAAGGTGGGCGAAGAACCCTTCGAGCTTCGCCTCGTCGATGGCGTCGATGGCGGTGTCCGGCCCGACCCACTCGACGAAGTTTGCGATGTTGCGGCAGTAGGCGTCATAGCGACCCTCGCTCATCTGCCCGGATACGCAAATGCCATGCAACAGTTTCCGCCACGCCTCGACCTGGGCACCGACCGCCCGTTCGGGCTGGGCGGCCGGCACGGCGGCCGTCACCACGGCCTCGGCCTGCCCCTTGAGTTTCTGATACTGGCCCTCGCCGACCAGGGCGTCCACCAGCTGTTCGCGGCTCCCCTCGTCCAACTGCCGCCACTCTTGCACCAGCGACCAGACCTTGACCGCATTGCGCGCAGGTCCTCGGGCGACGGCGGGGCCGCTTCCAGCTCCTTCCGCTTTGCCTCCCACCAGGTGTTGGCGGCGGCGGCGCTCTCCTCCTTCGTCGCCTCGACGCCGAGCTGTCGGCAGGAGACGATGTACATTTTCCCCTTGAATTTCTTGAACCACTGCCGGGTTGATGCCCGCCAGGTCATCAGGTACTTTCGGGCCATTGCTAACCCCTGCTAACCGAAGGTGCCGCACGAGTATTGTACGGCTGGGGCACCGCCGGAACAAGGGATTTGCTAACTTTTTGCTAACTTTCGGTGGGAGAAGTGGGTGGACAGGTTAGCAGTCTCTTTTCCTGCTATTGCCGCAAGTGCCACATGTTACAGTACTTGCGTTTATGGATTTGTTGTGGAGGAATTTACTTTCGGCATTTCCAGTGCCGCACAATCGGCCACTCTGTCACCTCTCCGAGTTCGTAAGCCGCTGTTTTCAAGCCATCCTCTGGTCCCTGTTTTGGCAACGCCCGCCCGGTGGTCGCCTGTCCAAACGCTGCGCTCCGCGGTCAGCCCGGCCAATCAAGTATAGCCAATAGAACAGGGAAGTGCACCAGCCGTGGCCCGCAAAGCGGAACGAGTCAGGTTCCTGCCAGAGCACGGCTGGCGTTGTCCCATGGGCCAGCTGCACCCATCGGTGTCCTTGCCTGCCCAGTCCTCGCTGGCGGCCCAACCCTTGCTGCCGCGCGCAGCGGCGTGCAAGATACAGCAGCCGATTTGCCCGCCGGTTCGGCAGTTCCGTCACGGGTCCGTTTCCGAGACCACTCAAGGGTGATGCGATGCCGCTTTCTGTCCTCGCACCCGTCGAACTGAGGACCCGTGCCTCGGGCCTGGTCGTGCTGCTGCTGGCCGCGCCTCTGACGCTTGCCGCGGACCGGCCTCCGTACAGTGCGGAGCAACTGACGTTGCTCCGCAACACCGCCGAGGCCCGCCTCGCGCCGGACGGCAAATCGATGGCGTTTGTCAGCGATGTCACCGGAGCGCTCGAATTGTGGACCGTGCCGGCGAAAGGCGGCTGGCCAACCCAGCTCACGAGTCTCCAGGAGCGGATCGCCGAGCCGGCCTGGTCGCCGGACGGGCGCTGGCTGGTCTTCACGGCCGATCGCGGGGGCAATGAGCGCTTCGGCCTGTACCGTGTGCCGGCGGACGGCGGCGAGGTCGAGAAGCTGACCGACGCCAGGTACTCGGCCACTGAGCCGCGTTTTTCCCCGGACGGCCTGCGCCTGGCCTTCACGGCGGACCCCGATGCCGAGTTCGACTTCCAGCTCCATGTTATGGACCTGGCCACCCGGAAGGTCACACGCTTGACCCGGGAGCCGGCCAGGGTGCAGGCTCCCCTCTGGTCGCCCGATGGCCGGACCATCGCCGTCACACACTCTGGGGATGATCAAGCGGGCGATCTGCTGCTTGTGGATGTTGAGGCCGGGACGAAGACGGTGGTCAAGCCCCCGGTCGCCGGCACCATCCTCTGGCCGGCCGCCTTCGCGCCGGATGGGAAATCGCTGGCCGTCATTGCTCCGAGTGCGGCGGGGTTCGATCGGCTGGCCCTGCTCAAGCTGCCCGCCGGTGCGCCGACGTTCTTCGGCCCCGCCGATGCGGACGTCTCCGAGCCGCGCTGGACCAAACGCGGGATTTACTTCCTCCGCAATGAGGGAGGCTCCACCAGCCTGGCGTTCCTCGCCTCGCCGGATGCGAAGCTGCAAAAGCTGCTCCCCGCCACGGGGATGGTACACACGCTGAGTGCCGACGCCTCCGGCCGGCACCTGGCCCTCTTGCGCGAGGATGCGACCCGGCCGGCCGATGCCTGGCTGCTGGAGACCGCACCGGAAACCGGCACGCCGGCTGAGACCCTGCGGCAGGTGACGTTCAGTCTGCTGGGCGGGGTGCGGCCGGCAGAACTCAGCCGCGGCGAGATGGCCACTTATGAGAGCTTCGATAGCAAGAAAATCCACGCCCTGGTGATTCGGCCGAAGGTGCTGCGGCTCGGCTCGCCGCCGCCCGCCATTATTTACGTCCACGGCGGACCGCATGCCCAGGAGACATTGTCATTCAACCCACGCCAGCAGCTCCTGGCCGAGCAGGGATTCGTGGTGATTGCCCCAAACTATCGCGGCTCCACCGGCTACGGCCGGGCGTTCGAGGAAGCCAATCGCAAGGACTGGGGCGGCGGCGACCTGCGCGACCTGGCCGCGGCCGTCAAGCACTTCGGCGACAAGGGCGTCATCGATCCCCGCCGCGTCGGCATCACGGGCGGCAGCTATGGCGGCTACCTGACGCTCCTGGCCCTCGCCAAGATGCCCGACGTTTTCGCCGCCGGCGCGGAGTTCTATGGCATGCCCGACCTGGTCATGGATTACTTGTTGACCAAGAACCGCTACGGCGACTGGTATGAAACCGAGATGGGCAACCCGAAGCGCGACGCCGCTCGCTTCCGCGAACGCTCACCCTTGCTTTACCTCGACGACATCAAGGCCCCGCTCCTGGTGTTCCAGGGCGCCAACGACAACAGCGTGCCGAAGGCTGAGTCCGACCTGCTCGTCGCCATACTCAAGGAACTTAAGAAACCGCACCAGTACATCGTCTACGACGACGAAGGGCACGGCTTCACCCGCCGCAAGAACCTCCTCGATGCGTCGCAACGGGCGGCGGCGTTCTTCGTCAAGCACCTGGGCAAGAAATGATGCGCGCGAGCCCGCGGCGCCAGCCAAGGGCGAGTCGGGCCGCCCTTGGCTGGCGCCGCGGGCTCGTGGAGCTGTCGTCATTGTTTCCGAACGGTCTGAGCGACGAGCCGCTCCCGTCGCAGGAAGACGGCGACCCGGCCGGAAGTAAAGGCTCGTTCCCAGGTGGGCGAGCGCTCCACCTGCGGCAACAGGTCGGCATGATAGCCGCCGGCCGTGTCCAGCAGCAGGCAATCGACTCGATAACCGTCGAGGATATCCTGCCAGTCGGCCCGGCCGCGTGTCAGGGCGGTGTATTCGTCCCACACGCGGTCCGGAAAGATCTCGATGCGCCCGTCCATGAAGATCCGGTGCTCGGGCGGCAGGGCCCAGCCGAGGTACTCGCCCCACTCGAACCGGGTAAAGATGCGGCCGGCCGGGCGCTCGTCGTGCAGACGATCGACCACGGCCTGCAGGTCTTCCTCGGGGCGATGCGTCCGCCCCAGGGCCGTCAACACCGGGTTGTACCGCTCCAGCCAGGGCAGGCTGATGACACAGGCGATGGCGAAGAGGGCGAAGGTCAGAACGGTGCCCCGGGTGGCCTGCCCGGCATCGGCTTCATCGAGCGCACCGGCCGGCAGCGCCGCCGCCAGCTGGGCCGACAGGATGGGCGCGCACGCCAGCAGCCACCACGCCACCATCCGCACCGAACCGCAGGCCAGCGGCAAGAAGCAAAGGATCAGGAAAATCTCGCTGGTCCGCGGCCGACGCCCGGACAGGGCCAGCAGCACGATCAGGCCCAGGACCGAGACGATCCAAACCTTGCTGACGAGCAGATCGAGCCCCGGCGGCACCCACTCGTCGATGTGACGTGCCGCGGCGATGCCGGACGTGTGCAGCACATACTCATACACGTGCCAGCCGTAAGGATTGACGAATGTCGCCAGGCCGCTGGCGACGAGGGCCAGGCCGAGCACGAGCAGCCGCCGATCGCGCCAGCCGGAGCGGCCGTGAGCGTGCACGGCATCCCACCCGGCCGCGGCGACATGACAACCGATGAGTAGCAGGCCGATGGGAAACCCGCCGTGCAAGTTGGTCCAAAGGGCCAGGATCGCGGGAGCAGCCAGCAGCCAGGCCGGCCGCCGCCGCGATGCCTCCAGGATGCCATAAAGCAAGACAAACAAGAGGAGTGAATAGGTTTGCGGTCGGATCAACAGCAGCTGCCACAGCCCGAGGAAGGTAAAGGCCCCCAGGGCCGCCGCCAGGGTCAGGGAGCGCGACGACCGCCAGCACAGCCACACCAGGACCACGATCATGGCCGTGAGAAGCAGCGAATTGGCCAGCTGCACCAGCCGCAGCCCGCCGGCACTGTAGAGGCGGTAGTACGAGAGCTGGGCCAGCCAGTTGGCGTCCTGGAACGGCTGCTCGGGCGAAACGGTGTAGGTGAAGAGGTCGTGATCGACCAGCGAACCGCGCTGGGCCATGGCCTGGCCGCGCGCCAGGTGGTGCCAGAAATCGGTCTGGTAATTGCGATCGACCGAGGTGGCGACGAACATCAGGACCGGCGCGAACAGCGCCCGCGTCCAGGCAGCAGTGGGTAGGGGAAGAGCGCGGATCGTGCGCAAGTATAGGTCGCATTCGGCGGGCTTGTTTAGCGGCGGCTCGAAGAGCCGCCCGCTAGCGCAAATGCTTCTCGCGCAGCTCCTGCAACGCCACCAGGGCCGGCTTGATCTGCCCCTGCTGGTCGAGCAGTCCAGCGTGCGGGAAGGTGTGCGGCTCGGCGTCGCTGAAGTGGGTCCAGTGGACGGCCTGGACGAGCGGCTTGGCCACGGCCAGGGCCGCGAAGGCGGCGGCCCAGTCGGCCTGGGCACGGGGCGAAAAGCCGTCCCGCCAGTGGCCGGCGGCCACCCGCAAATCGGGGTCCGCCAGCGGGTCGGCCGACGCCGACGACGGATAGCCGAGCGTCACTCGCAAGGGCAGCCCCAGGAGGGCATACATGTCCAGAAGCCGCGACGTCTCCATCAGATCGCGGCAATAGCTGCCGCGCGGCGTCACCCCCATCACCAACTCGATGTCGAAGGCCGCTAGCGTCAGGCCGGAGCGGATGAGCGTGTCCGCGAAGATGAAGGGCGAGTGGTTGCGCTCCTCGGCCGCCATGTACTCGCCCCACGGCTGCGCCAGGCCGACGATGAGGTCGAGGGTCGGATCGACCTGCCGAGCCGCCTCGGCCATGCGTACCGTGAGCAGGAGCAGTTCGTCCTCGCCCAGCGAGAGGAGCGCGGCGCTGTTGCTGGCGGCGGTGAGCTGCCAGCGGCGGATGCGGCCGCGATACCGCCGCACGGCCGCCTCCACGTAGCGGCACATGAACCGGCCCAGGGCCGACAGGTCGCGCTCGTGCGACCACAACCAGTCGGGCAGGCGGGCGGCCGTGAAATCGACCAGTGGCCCGGCCGTCACCTCCAGGTGGTGCGCCTCGGCCCAGGCCAGCACGGCGTCGTGAGCCTCCCAGCGGAAGTCGCCGGACGCCGGTTCGCTCACATTCCAGGCCAGGGGCAGACAGACACTGTTGCAGGTCCGGGCGATTGCCTCGGCCGCTGCGGCCGCCGGCGCCACGTCGCCCAGCCGAACGCCGAATGCCGTCTCGAGCTGGGGCTGGTGGCCGTGCCGAATCTGAAAGACCTGTTCCAGATAGGCAGCGACCAGGTCGTTGGCAGCCGTGAAGGCGCCGCCTAGGGCGGTTCGGGCCGCTTCGTCGGCCCCATCCGAAGCGGGCTGGGTCACGGCGCGGCCAAAAGTCGAGCTGACCTCTTGGACGGCCGCGGCGACGGCGGGCGGCAGCGTCAACCCGCCCGCCCGCCAATCGGCCGCCTGGCAGCGTAGCTGATTGACCTTGCCCCGGGCCACCTCGACGGCCAGCGTGTAGGGGGCGGCCCGCTCCATGAGCGTGGCCGTGTTGGTCATCAGCCGCCCGATCCCATCCACCTCCCAGGGGACCGTCAGCGAGCCGCTCTCATCCACCGAGCGGCGAACGAGCAGCCGGTCGCCCTGCACCCGGGCCTGGGTGGGCCAGGGCATGTTGTCCGGGCCGCCCGCCACGCAGGCACGCTCCAGTTCGCGCAACCCGTCCGCACTCAGACCGGGCGGCAACAGAAAGCTCATCACGCCCATGGAGGCTGGGCTCGCTTGGGGTCATCGCAACGAGAACGCGCTTATTATAGCTCGTCGGGGCGGTCGCCGATGGTGTCGATTATAGAGCCGCCCGGGAGTTGCTTAAAGGGAAACCAGAATGACAGGACGATTCTCGGGCGAAAGGCAGGTGAATCTCCCCCCTCGCCCCCGTACTCCGGGGAGAGGGGTTGGGGGTGAGGGGGCTGACTTTCCCAAGACGAGAACCCCTCACCCCCGACCCCTCTCCCCGGAGTACCGGGGCGAGGGGAGGGAAATGCCGGCCGCGGACTTCACGGATGACCGTTGCGCTCCCGCCTCAGCCGGGCGGTTTCGGTGGCGATCATCTCCCGGCGTTCGTCCTGAATCCGCCGCATATGCTGGACGCTGTAGCGGCGGATGGCGTAGAACTCGTAGCCGGCAATCGCGATCAATCCCAGGACCAGCAGCAACAGGATGATGACATAGCCGCCGAACAGGCGCAGGAAGTCCTTCTCCGGGTCATTGAGGGGGCGTTCCGCGTGCTGTTCGACATTGGCCCGGCCCACCTGAATGAGCTGCGTGACCGGGCCTTCGAGAAAGAAAAAGCCGACGAACAGGCTGGCCAACAGGAGCAGCAGCACCGAGCCGGCCAACCGCCGCAGCGCCTGGTTGCGCTGGAAGAGCCGTTCGTCGTCGGCCATCGCTGTATCCACGCGGAGCCGCCGCAACGTCTGCGCCTGCCGCCAGGCGTAATACGTCCCCAGCGCCGCGGTGACGACGACGATCAGCACGCTGAAAACGATTTCACTGGTAGTCACGGCGACTCCCCGTCTGTCCGTGCTCTCACATTAGCCGTAGGGTGGGTCTCGCTCCGCTCGACCCACCCTACGGCTACTACGGCTACGGCCTTCTTCTCCCCTCGCTCGCCTTACTTCACGCGCTGAACCCAGACGCTGAGCACCCGCGCTACCTGGGCCATGCTCTCGCCGGAGCAGTTCTCGGGCGTGTCGCTCAGCTTGTGCCAGTGCGGATAGTTGAAGACCCTGCGGTCGTTGGCGAGATCGATGATGTCGGCGGCCGGGATGCCAGCACGGTTCAGCGGCAAATGATCGTCCTGGATTTCCGGCCCGAACTCGTCCACGAAGGCCTTGACCTTGAGTTCTTTTGCCACCTCCCACACATTCTCCACCAGCGGGCCGGCCGCCATCACCGAGCGCATCTCCTTCGGGAAACGCATTTCCTTGCCCGCCACCATGTCCAGAAGCAGCGCGGCGATGTACTTCGTCTTCCCCTTGGCCTTCTTGTATTCACTCGCAAAATGGTCCGAGCCGAGGAAGTAATGGTCGCTATCGCGATCGTAGATGTACTCCTCCCCGTCGAAGAACACGAAATCGACGCCGACCTTGGTCGGCAGGTCCTTCATGTGGTGGCCCAGTTCCATGAGCAGGGCGACGCCGGAGCCGCCGTCGTTGGCGCTGACGAACGGCTTGGTCCAGTTGCGGCGGTTGTCTTCCTGGTCGGCGAGCGGGCGGGTGTCGTAGTGGGAGCAGAAGATGACGCGCCGTTCGCGCTCGGGGTGCCAGCTGACAATCATGTTGGCCATGTCGGTCGGCTGGCGGCGGCTGGCCTGGCGAGCGCTAAACTTCTGGTAAGCCACCTTGGCGCCCAGGTCGGTGAAGTGCTTTTCGATCAGCTCCTGCTGTTTCTTCATGCCGTCGGTTCCGCTGATGCGGGGCCCGATCTTGCAGAGGTCTTCGAGATAGCCCAGGGCCCGCTTGGGGTCGAAGGCCACCCCCTTGGACGTGCCTTGAGCGGCGGCAAACTCCGTCTCTTTTTCCGCGGCCGTGTCCGGCTGGCCCGGGGCGGCCGGCGGCTTGGACAGGACGAAGCACCCCGACACAATCACAGCCGCTACCACCAGCAGCACGGCAGCCGATTTCCACATCGTGACGGCTCCCCGGGCGATGGTCCGTAAATCTCCCCCATGATAGCCATTCCCTCGCCGAGGAGCGAGTCCGCTTTGAGGGTAAGCGATGAGGCCAGTCTCGGCACCCGGATTGCACCAGGTTACCTTCACTGGAGGTACTCCCATGAAAACGGCATTGGCTCTGCTGCTACTGATCTCGCCTGTGACGGCCCTGGCCCAGGCCCCAGACGTTTCAATCCCGGTGCGCGAGGGTCACCGGCAGTTTGCGCGGGTGCCGAACCTCAACGGCTACTGGTATCTGAAGGGCGATCCCAACGCCCGTTGCGAGATTCGCCAGGAATGGGGCGGCCGCGACGCCCAGTTCATCAACGAGCACGGCAGCGCGGCCTGGGGCACCATCCGCGACAACGAGGTCTGGATTCCGGACTGGAGCGACGGCGTCCACCAGGGGCTGCTGGGGACCGTCGTGGGCGACCGAATTCTCTGGCCCGGCGGCAGCTACTGGTCGCGCTGAGGTATTTCGGCGAGCCGGGAGCGTGAGCGACCGGAGTTCTTTTGCACAGAACTCCGGTCGCTCACGCTCCCGGCTCGCCTGACGCTCCCGGCTCGCCGAACAATCGCTACCATGATGCCAGCGATCTCCTGGGAGGGCATCATGGCGACGGCTGGCAAACCGGCGGTGGTTCTGCTGAGCGGCGGCCTCGATTCGGCCACCGTCCTGGCGGTGGCGCGACGCGACGGCTACAACTGTCACGCCCTGAGCATTGCCTATGGGCAGCGACACACCGTCGAGCTGGACGCGGCCCGCCAGGTCGCCCGGGCTCTGGGCGCGGTCGAACACCGTGTGATTTCGCTGGACCTGCGCAGCGTCGGTGGCTCGGCGCTGACCGCCGACATCGCCGTGCCCAAGGACCGGGAGGCCGGCGAAATGGCGGCCAGCATCCCGGTCACCTACGTCCCGGCGCAATACCGCCTTCCTCGCCTTGGCCCTTGGCTATGCGGAGGTCCTGGGCAGCTTCGACATCTTCCTGGGCGTCAATGCGGTGGATTACTCGGGCTATCCCGATTGCCGGCCGGAGTTCCTGGCCGCGTTCGAGGGACTGGCCAACCTGGCGACACGGGCCGGGGTCGAGGGGCGGGGTCGTTTTCGCCTGCACGCGCCGCTGCTGCACCTCTCCAAGGCCGAGATCATCCGCCTGGGGCACGGCCTGGGCGTTGATTACGGGTTGACCCATTCCTGTTACGACCCGACCCCGGACGGAGCGGCATGCGGCCGTTGCGATTCGTGCGTCTTGCGTCGGGCCGGCTTCGAGGCGGCTGGGCTGCTCGATCCGACACGTTATGCCATCTGAGCGTGCGCTATCAGGTCTTTGTTGATCGGAATGGTCGTGTTTCACTTCTCTCGAGGGCCTTGTGCACACACCGAATTATATTCGAGCTGGACACTTTCCGGGAAATCGGTGGGCGCAACCTCTTGTGCAGTCATTGCTTGTGATCGAACGTCCAGGTCGAATAGAATTCCCCGCGAATTATGTTCGACCTGGCAACTTCCGCGTCGATCTCTAGCGGACGGCGCTGACTTTCCGCTCCGGCCGCGGCTCGGTCACCTGGAGGTCGAGTGTCTGCCGGGCCACGCGATGAGGCGGCGGTGCCGCTTGCAGGGACGAGGGGTCCGTGGAAAGGTCCGTGATGTCGCGCACCTCCACGCGAAGCTGGTAGCGCCCCGGCGGCACCTTCCGGGGCACCGAGAAGGAGCACTTCACGAAGAAATCGCGGCGCGGGCTCTGGCCGATGTGCGGCGGCGGCGCGAAATCACGCCGGTACACGGACCGGCCCTGCGGATCGTCTCCTATGGGGAACTCGATCAGCTCCACCTTCCCCGCCAGGCGCGTTTCATAGCGATCCCCTTGCTGCCGTGAGGAGACATTGCGCAGCTCGGCATAGACCTGGATGAGCTCGCCAACCTGATCTTCGAAGCCGCCCTCGAAGGTGGCCAGCCCATTAACCGATTCGCGGACCTGGTAGACGCCGAAATCGTCGATCTTGCGGCAGAACATGATCTTCTCGATGCGCAGGGCCGCCCGCTGGCGCAAGCGATCCTCGACCCCTTGCAGCAGGTCGGCCAACTCGGCCGCCTCCCGCGGCGACACCTTGTCGATGTTCCCCTCCGTCAGTCGCGCCGCGAACGGGAGGGTCACCAGCAGCATGTCCTGGTTAGCCTTGGCGTAATGGCTCAAGGCCTCCAGGGCCTCCGGCGGATGCTTCTGCAAATAGGCGCGGAGGGCAACCACGAGCGGCTCGTCGCGCGGCTCGGTTTTCCGGACTTCCTGCGGCGGCACGACGCGCTTTGGCTCGGCAGGCGGTTCAGGCGACACAGGTTGAACGGGCAGGTCCGGCAAGGTGGGCTCGGCGGTCCCCTTCTGCAAGAGCGGCGGCTCGGGCACCACGGGCTGGTCGCTGCGGCCGGTCGGCGGTTCGGGGGGTGTCGCCTGGGGATGGTACGGCGACTGCGGCTCGCGGGACTGCATCCGCGGCAACTCCGGGATGTGGTCATGCGGGTCGAGCGTCGGGTCGACCGGTGAGACGATGCAGCCCGGCAACAGGACGGCAGCCAACCCCGCCAGTCCCATTTGCAACCACGTTGGCAGGATCATCCGTGACCTCGCGCCATCTCCCGTCGGCGGACGGGAGGGGCGGGGTTGTAGCAGGGTTGCGCCGGGCGGTCAAGCGCTCGTTGACCGCCCCTCAGGCCGGCGTCAGCACGATTTTCCCCGCCAGCGTCCCCGTCTTCTGCAGGCTGTTCTCCTCTTGTAACCGGTGCGCGGCAGCGGCCTCGGCCAGCGGCAGCGCCTTGCCGATCAGCGCCCGCAGCTTCTTCTCCGCCAGCCAGCGATTGATGTCCTCGGCGCCGCGGCGCTGGTCCTGAGAGGTGGCATTGAACATGGCGAAGCCCAAAAGGCTGAGGTCGTTGACGTAGAACGGGCCAAGCGGGAAGACCGGCTGGGCCTGCCGGCCGGCGATGACGATGATCCGCCCGCGCCGCGCCATCAGCGGGACGGTCGTCAGGAAGTCCGGCTCGCGCTGCGTTTCATACCAGACGTTGACGCCCTTGCCGTTGGTGAGCTGCCGCACCGACTCCGGCACGTCGTCGGTTTTGTAATTGATGATGCCGTCGGCGCCCCAGGTCTTGCACAGGGCCGCCTTCTCCGCGGAACCGACGGTTGTCACGACCGTTGCCCCGATGGCCTTGGCCATCTGCACAACCATGGAGCCGACGCCGCCGGTGCCGCCGTTGACGAACACCACCTCGCCGGGTTGCAGGGCAGCACGGTGGAACAGGCCGAGATGGGCCGTGATGCCGGTCAGGGCGACGGCGACGGCTTCCTGGTCGCTAACGCCGGTGGGGGTTGGGTAGAGCCAGTCCTCGTGGACCGCCGCGTACTCGGCAAAGGTCCCTTGCCGGTCGAGGAGACCCTGGTTAGAACCCCAGACCCGGTCCCCGGGCTTGAGCCGCTGGACCCCAGGTCCAAGGGCCTCGACGGTCCCGGCCAGGTCGCAGCCGGGAATGAATGGCTTCGGCAAGGGCATCTTGACGGCGCCGGAGCGGATGTAGGTGTCGATCGGGTTGACCGCCACCGCGCCGACCCGTACAAGGACCTGGCCATTCTGGGGCGTCGGCTTGGGCAGGTCGCCATAGCGGATGACTTCGGGAGGGCCGGTTTGTTCGATGAATGCGGCTTTCACGGTGCAGATCGTCCCTGAGGGGTGGGTGGACTGGCACGCCGATGCATTGTCGGCGCCCAGAGTTAGGCTAAAATAGTATATGCCGATGACCCAGTTCGCGAACCCACATCGGCCGCACGAGGGGCTGTCGTCATGGATAAGGCCGCCATGCTCGTCGAATACGGAGCGCCAATCGATGCCGAGGCGATGGTGCAGCCGCCCGACGTAAGCGAACTCGAGCTGGAGCCGGGCCATCCGGGCCTGGGCGACGAGGGCTACGTCCGCCGCCGCCGCGACCTGTTCGCCCTGTGCCGCCGCCATCGCCTTGACGACCTCGGTCCGCCGCTCATCCAGTACACGCCGGAAGAGACGCGCATCTGGCGCGAGGTCAGCCCGAAACTGGATGCCTTGCACGTCCGCTACGCCAGCCGGCTGTATCTGGACGCCAAGCGGGCCCTGGCCATCACGTCGGATGAGATTCCGCAACTCCGGCACCTGAGCGATCGACTGCGGCAGACCACGAACATGCACCTGGTGCCGGCCGAGGGAGCCTTGCCGTATCGGACCTTCTACGAATACATCGCTGGGCGCGGCTTTCCGGTGACCCAGTTCATCCGCCACGGTTCGCACCCGGAGTTCACGCCCGAGCCGGACATGATCCACGACTGCCTGGGGCATGTCCCGCCGCTGTTGAACCACGACTACGCCGAGCTGCTCGTCCTCATCGGCAAGGCCGTGGCCACGACGACGCATGGCGACCAGGTGCTCGCCCTCAAGCGGTTCAGCTGGTTCAGCATCGAGTTCGGCCTGATCGAGGAGGAAGATGGGACGCGCGTGTTCGGTGCCGGTATCCTGTCGTCCACCGGTGAGATCCCTTATGCCCTGTTCTCGCCCGAGGTGGCGCGGCGGCCGTTCGTGACCGACGTTGTCATTAACACGGACTACGACCCGTCGCGGATGCAGGATCACTTGTTCGTCGCCCCGTCGTTGCCGTTCTTGCGGCGCGAGCTGGAGGGGCTGGTGCGGCGGTTTGGGATTATGGTGTCGTAAGCCCACGGATTGCAATCCGTGGGCTTGGGAGGCCTCCATGTCCGTCGATTCCATCCCTCTTCGCCGTATCGATCATGTCCGCTTCTTCGTCGGCAACGCTCGCCAGTCGGCCTATTTCTACCGCAACGCCTTCGGCTTCGATGTGATTGCCTACGAGGGACTCGAAACCGGCATCAAACACGAGGCCGGCTATGTCATGCGCCAGGGACACATCACCTTTGTCCTCACCTCGTCGCTCCGCGCCAACGATCCGGATAACATGCGCTTGATGTTCCACGGCGACGGGGTCAAGGACGTTGCGCTGGAAGTGGACGACGTCAAGCATTCGTTCGATTACGCCACCGGCCATGGTGCCATCGGCGTGGTGCCGCCGACCAAGGTGGAGGACAGACACGGAGCCTACGAATACGCCACCATCCGGGCTTACGGCGATACGACGCACAGCTTCGTCAATCGCGACCGCTACCACGGGGTATTCGCCCCGGGCTTCACGCCGATTGACCCGGAGCGCTACAACCCCAGCACCTTCCGCCCCGTCGGCCTGAAGGCGATCGATCACGTCGTCGCCAACGTCGAGGAAGGCAAGATGGAGGAATGGGTGCGCTGGTACGAGCGCGTCCTGGGCTTCACCCAGCTCATTCACTTCGATGACAAGGACATCAGCACCGAGTACACCGCCCTGATGTCGAAGGTGGTGCAGAACGGCACCGGGCGAATCAAGTTCCCGATCAACGAGCCGGCCCGGGCCCGGCGGCGCTCGCAGATCGACGAGTATTTGCAGTTTTACGGCGGCCCCGGGGTACAGCACATCGCCATGGCCACCGGCAATATCATCGAGACAGTCCGGGCCATGCGTGCCAACGACGTATCGTTCCTCCGCGTGCCGCAGGCCTATTACGAACTATTGCCCGACCGCATCGGCAAGATCGACGAGGACCTGCGCGAGCTGGCGGAGCTTGGCATCCTGGTGGACCGCGATGACGAAGGCTATCTGTTGCAGATTTTCACCAAGCCCGTCGAGGATCGGCCGACGTTGTTCTTCGAGGTGATCGAGCGCCACGGCTCGCGCAGCTTCGGCAAGGGGAACTTCAAGGCGCTGTTCGAGGCGATTGAGCGCGAACAGGAGCTGCGGGGGACCTTGTAGCGTTTAGCCGCCGCCCTCTGGGCGGCGTGAGTCCCCGCGCCCCCACAGGGCGGCGTCTAAGCAGAGGAACATCCCATGCCCTTCTATCGCAAACTCGGCACCGTGCCCCCGAAGCGGCACACCATGCTGCACAACAAGCCCGGCTTCCGCGGCGAGGGGATCAATTACGAGGAGGTCGTGACGCTGGCCGGCTTTGGCCGAGCCTACAGCATCGCCTATCACCTGCGCCCACCGACCCGCGTCCGCGCCATCGAGCCCGCCGGGGACCTGCCGCCCGAAGCGGTCAACCAACCCGTCCTGCGGCATCATCACCTGAAGACCGGTGCCGTCAATCGCTACGGCGATCCGATCTGGGGCCGCGTGCCACTCCTCATCAACGATGACGTGATCCTCGCCCGTTGTCGCCCCGACATGCCCCAGACCGAGCTCTATCGCAACGCCACCCACGACGAGCTGTTTTTCATCCACCGTGGCTCCGGCCACCTGGAGACCATGTTCGGCGTGCTGCCGTTTCGGCCGTTCGATTACGTGGTGATCCCGCGCTGCACGACCTACCGGATCATCTTTGACGCCGATGCGCCGCCCGACCTGCTCATCATCGAGTCGGCCGGCAACATTGTCATCCCGCCGCGCTACCTGAACCCGGACGGTCAGCTCCGTCTCGGCGCCCCCTACTACGAGCGCGATCTGCACGGCCCGATGGAGACGCTGGTCGTCGATCGCGAGGAGGATACGCCGGTGTTGATCCGGGACGGCGCCCGCCTGACGCGCTACATCCTTGCCAACCATCCGTTCGACGTGGTCGGCTGGGACGGCATGGTGTACCCGTACACCTTCAACGCCGATGATTTCGAGCCGATCACCGGCACGGTCCATCAGCCGCCGCCGATCCACCAGACGTTCGAAGCGCCGGGCTTCGTGGTCTGCACCTTCGCCCCGCGGATGCTGGACGCTCATCCGGAGGCGGTCAAGGTGCCGTTCGCCCATTCCAACGTCCAGGCCGATGAGGTGCTGTACTATGTCCGTGGACGCTTTGGCAGCCGCCGCGGCGTCGAGGAGGCATCGATCACGCTGCACCCGCGCGGCATCCCACACGGCCCGCACCCGGGGACCATCGTCACCAG
Source organism: uncultured Planctomycetota bacterium (assembly GCA_963827935.1). Lineage (GTDB taxonomy): Bacteria > Planctomycetota > Planctomycetia > Gemmatales > Gemmataceae > DATFNV01. Next base: position 139,992 of record CAWHCN010000019.1, read on the forward strand.
CCGCCCGATGACCCGGACCGACGAGTTGGCGGTAATGGTGGACACGATCCGGCCCCTGCTGCTAACAAGGCAGGCGCTGTCGAGATGGATGATCCGGCTTATCCGTACAGTTGGCTGGAGTAACCGGTGCCGATCTGGTAAACTCGACCTGAGGAGGTGCTTCCGATGACCCAGCAGACAGCTCAGTTACTCGAGCAGGTGCTGCGCTTGCCGGAAAAGGAGCGCAGCGAGTTGGCGGACAAGCTCCTGGAAAACCTGGAGCCGGCGAGCGAGGAAGATGTGGAAGCCGCCTGGGGCGAGGAGATTCGGCGGCGAATTGAGGAAGTCGAAAGCGGCGCCGTGAAACCGGTTCCCTGGGACGAGGCACGTCGCCAGATTCTGGAAGATATCGATGACGCCGTGGGGTCTTGAGATCCTCCCGCAAGCCATCCGAGAGGCACGCGCTGCTCGGCGCTGGTATGCCCGCCGTAGCAGCGGACGGGCTGACCGGTTCATGGCACAGCTGGATGAAGCGATAAGACAGATCGCCGGCGCTCCAGCTCAATGGTCCCCCTATCTCCACGGCACCCGCGTTTACCGGCTTCGGCGGTTTCCTTATCTCGTCGTCTATTGCGAAACGCCCGCAGGCGTCAAGGTGGTTGCTGTCGCCCATAGCCAAAGGCGTCCGGGCTACTGGCGGAGACGCCTGCCTTGACCACCGGGGCAAGAAGGTTCACCGGACTACACTTCCTCAAACTTCGCCGTGAAATGCCTGAGCGCCTCCGGCTCTTCGACGATCCGCAATCCGCGCATCTTTTCGCGCTCTTGAAACACTTCGACCGTCGCCTCAATGACGTAATCGATGTGGCTTTGCGTATAAACCCGTCTCGGGATCGCCAGCCGGACCAGCTCCATCGGCGGGTGCGATGATTCGCCGGTGTCCGGATCGACCCGGCCAAACATGACGCTGCCGATCTCCACCGCCCGGATGCCCGCGTGCCGGTAGAGGGCACAGACCAGCGCCTGACCGGGGAACTGGGCCCGCGGGATGTGCGGACAGAAGGCGGCGGCGTCGATGTAGATGGCGTGGCCTCCCGGCGGCTCCACGATCGGCACGCCCGCCGCCAGCAGATGCTCGCCCAGGTAGGCGACACTGCGGAGGCGATATTGCAGATAATCCTCATCCAGGACCTCGACAAAGCCCTGGGCCATCGCCTCCAGGTCGCGGCCGGCCAGCCCGCCGTAGGTCACGAACCCTTCCGTCAGGATGAGCAGGTTGTTGGCGCGCTGGGCCAGGCGATCGTCGCGCATCAGCAGCACGCCGCCGATGTTGACCAGGCCGTCCTTCTTGGCGCTGATGGTGGCCCCATCGGCCAGGTCGAACATCTCGCGGGCAATGGCCCGAGCCGTCCGGTCCTGCTGGCCCGGCTCACGCTGCTTGATCAGGTAGGCGTTTTCCGCAAAACGGCAGGCGTCCAGGAATAGAGGAAACCGATGGCGCTCGCAAATCGCCTGCAAGTCGCGCAGGTTGGCCAGCGACACCGGCTGCCCGCCGCCACTGTTGTTGGTCACCGTTACCATGCAGACCGGGATGCGCTCGGCCCCCACCTCGGCGACGAGGGCCTCCAGCTTGCGCGGGTCAAGGTTCCCTTTGAACGGATGCCGGTAGCGCGGATCGATCCCTTCGTCTATGACGAGATCGACCGCCCCGGCCCCGGAATGCTCGATGTTGGCCCGCGTCGTGTCGAAGTGATTGTTGCTTGGGATCACCTTGCCCGGCCCACCGATTAACTCAAACAGGATGCGTTCGCTGGCCCGGCCCTGGTGCGTCGGCAGGATGTGCGGCATGCCGGTCAGGTCGCGGAGCACGCGCTCGAAGTGAAACCAGCTGCGGCGCCGGCGTAGGACTCGTCGCCGCGCATGATGCCGGCCCACTGCTCGCTCGACATGGCCGACGTGCCGCTGTCGGTCAGGAGGTCGATGATGACGTCCTCGGCGGGCACCTGAAAGACATTGAAATGGGCCTTCCGCAAGACGGCTTCACGCTGTTGGACCGTGGTGAGCCGGATCGGTTCGACCATCTTGATCTTGAACGGCTCGATAATGGTCTTCACAAGCGGCGCCCTTTACCCCCAGGCGACAGGAACACAGGCAAGCGGTGCGGCGTCGGCGGGCAACCCTAGCGTATCCCATCGTCTGGCCCGGGGCCAACGATTTGCCGATGGAGCTGGATGAAATGTCCTTGACGCCCCATGCGCCACAGCGTAAGCAAAAGAAGTCAAAACTTCTGTGCGGACCAGGAGTTTGGCCGGCGGCGGGGGCGGCCGGCCCCAATCTTCACGAGCGTAATCCTTTCGTTCAGCTGCCGCCCTTCGTGGGCGCTCCGATCAGCAAGGCTCACCAGGAGACTTCTCTGATGGCCAAGGTGGTTGAACCGGACTTGCTGGATAAGTGGGGCGTTCAGGATGCCGTCGAGCTGTATGGCATCCGCCACTGGAGCAAGGGTTACTTCTCCATCAACACGGACGGCCACGTCGTTGTCCATCCGGACAAGCGCCCCGAGCACGCCATCGACCTCAAGCAGCTCATCGACGACCTCCAGGCCCGCGGCATTCAGCTCCCCATCCTGCTTCGCTTCACCGACATCCTCCGCCACCGCGTCGGCGAGATCCACGACGCCTTCAAGGCCGCCATGCAGGAGTACGGCTACCAGGGCGGCTACTGCTGCGTTTACCCCATCAAGGTCAACCAGCAGCGGCACGTGGTCGAGGAAATCCTCGACTTCGGCAAGCCGTTCCACTTCGGCCTGGAGGCCGGCTCCAAGCCCGAGTTGCTCGCGGTGCTCGCCATGACCAACGGCGGCAACGACACGCCGATCATCTGCAACGGCTTCAAGGACGAGGAGTTCATCAAGATGGCCGTTCTCGCCCGGAAAATCGGCAAGAACGTCATCCCCGTGGTCGAGAAGTTCACCGAGCTGGAAGCCATCGTTCGCTATGCCGAGGAGTGGAAGGTGCGGCCGGTGATCGGCGTGCGCGTCAAGCTGGCCACGCGCGGCGCCGGCCGGTGGAAGTACAGCGCCGGCTTCCGCAGCAAGTTCGGCCTCACCCTGGCCGAGGTCCTCGAGGCCATCGACTACCTCAAGCAACGCGGCATGGCCGACTGCCTGCAACTGGTCCACTTCCACCTGGGCAGCCAGATCACCAACATCCGCAACATCAAGAACGCCGTCAACGAGGCCGCCCGCGTCTACGTCGAGCTGGCCCGTGTCGGAGCCGGTGTCAAGTACCTCGACGTCGGCGGCGGACTCGGCATCGACTACGACGGCAGCCAGACCGACTTCGAATCGTCCGTCAATTACACCCTCCAGGAATACGCCAACGACATCGTCTTTCGCATCAAGAGCGTCTGCGACGAGGTCGGCGTCGCCCTGCCGACGATCATCTCCGAATCCGGCCGGGCCGTGGTCGCCTACCACAGCCTGCTCGTCTTCGATGTCCTGGGCGTCTCGACCTTCGACCGCTATGAGGCCCCCGGCCAGGTCCCCGACGACGCCCCGCAGCCGATCCAGGACCTGTTCGCCATCTACCGCGACGTGTCGAAGAAGAACTTGCTGGAAAGCTACCACGATGCCTTTCAGGCGGTGGACGAGACGCTGAACCTGTTCCGCCTGGGTTACCTGACGGTGGAGCTGCGGGCGATGGCCGAGTCGCTCTTCTGGGCGGTCTGCCGCAAGGTGCTGCGCATCATGGGCGAGCTGGAGTACATCCCGGAAGAGCTGCACGGCCTGCCGGCGATGCTGTCGGACACGTACTTCTGCAACTTCTCGGTCTTCCAGTCGATGCCGGACAGCTGGGCGATCAACCAGCTCTTCCCGATCATGCCGATCCATCGCCTGAACGAACGGCCGGCCCGGCGGGCCGTGCTGGGCGACATTACCTGCGACTCGGACGGCAAAATCGACCAGTTCATCGACCTGCGCGACGTGCGCAGTGCCCTGGAGCTACACCCCTACGATGGCCGCCCCTACTACCTGGGCGCCTTCCTTTTGGGGGCCTACCAGGAGATCCTGGGCGACCTGCACAACCTGTTCGGCGACACCAACGCGGTCCACGTGAGCCTGGAGGACGACGGCGGCATCTGCGTCGATCACGTCATCAAGGGCGACACCGTGCGCGAGGTGCTGGCCTACGTGCAGTATTCCGCTGACGAGTTGGTGGCGGCGATGCGCAAAGACGTGGAACGCGCGGTCCGGGCCGGCAAGGTCTCGCTCGACGAATCGCGGCAACTCTTGCGGTTCTACGAGTCGGGGCTGGAGGGGTATACTTACCTGGAAGAGCCGTAAGGCGTCTCACGGCTGGGGTAGCGTTGACGCGGTTCTTTCGACAGCGTCAGGGCTGCACCACCAGGGAGACAATGAACGGGTAAGCAGAGCGAAGGCGCCGGGCCAGCTTGTCGTCGGCCGTCAACAATTCGCACCCCTCCTTTTCGGCCAGGGCAACGTAGATGCAGTCGTAGACCGCTTGCTTCGAGGGAATCGCGATCTCCATTGTCCGAATCAACAATGTTGAGGAGTGGTACTGCGCCGGGGCCGCACTAAGAACGTCGTTCAAAAAGACTGCCGACTCGCCGGCGCCGATTCTCCTCTGGCGCTCGGCCGAGGCAAGGCCGTTGGCGATTTCCGATGGGAAGATGTCAGGCGCGAGGAGTTCGTGAATGCCGTTGCAGTACTCGTCACGCAGACGGATCGCCTTGGCGGAATCCGCCTCCGGAAGAACCCACTTCAGCGCCACGCTGCTGTCCAGGACGTACTTCATGGATGATCGCGAGTCTCGCGGATGAGATCGACCGCGATGTTCTGCTCGCCGAACAGCTTGCGGTTTTCCTCGCGCATCCGATCCATGCGTTCGCAGGCTGCTATCATCTTGTCCGGACGACGGATGCCCTTTACGAGATCGTCGAGAGTCTGCTGCAACTGGGCTTTGACGTCTTCAGGGATCCCGGGAATGGTTTCGATGGCGTTCATGCGATTGCTCCTTTCCTCTCAGCCTAACGCGGCATCATCGCCGAAGGAAGTTCAGCTCAGACGCGGGACTGGGACCTTGCGGGCGGCCTCACGCCACAAACTGTTCCAGGTACTTCCGGCTCTGCCGCAGCGATCGTTTGCGGTCGGCCAGGGAGCCCTCGAAGGCGCGGTCCTCCACCTCGATGCACACCGGGCCGTTGTAACCGGCGTCGGTCAGGGCCGAGAAGAACAAGCCCCACGGCACATCGCCCATCCCCGGCAGCTTCGGCGTGTGCCAGTTCAAGCCCAGGTTGCCCAGCTCATACAACCGGTCGTGATCGATCCGCGCGTCCTTGGCGTGGACATGGACGATCCGCGGGCCAAAGTCGCGCACCGCGCGGGGGATGTCGATCATCTGCCAGACCAGGTGCGATGGGTCGATGTTCAGGCCGAAGTGGCGGCTGGGGATTTCCTCGAACATTTTCCGCCAAACCGACGGGGAAATGGCGAGATTCTTCCCACCGGGCCATTCGTCCTTGGAGAAGAGCATCGGGCAGTTTTCGATGCCGAGAAACACGCCGGCCGTCTCCGCCTGCTTGACCAGCCCCGGCCAGACGCCGCGAAAGGCCGGCCAGTTGGCCTCGATGGATTGCCGCCAATCGCGGCCAACGAAGGTATTGACGATCCCCACGCCGATTTTCGGGGCGGCCGCTATGACCTTCTTCAGGTGCTCGATCACGGTGGCGCGATGGTCCGATTCGGGGTCGAGCGGGTTGGGGTAATAGCCGAGGCCGGAGATGGCGACGCCGTGCTTCTTGACCAGGTCGCGGACGCGGCCAGCCAGCTCATCGGTGAAGTGGCTGACATCGAGGTGCGTGACGCCGGCATAACGGCGATCGGCCCCGCCGGGCGGCCAGCACATGACCTCCACGCAACCGAAGCCTTCATCGGCCGCGAAGGCGAGCACCTCGTCCAGAGACAGGTCGGGCAGGATGGCGCTGACGAAACCGAGTTGCATGATGATTCCCCCGTTGCCCGTTTAGCCACGCATCGAAGATGCGTCCGTGATCTCGCGCGCACCGGGCCGCCGCCTGCTCCCTGTCTCATTGCCCGGCACACGCACATCGGCCCAGCGCCTGTTCCAGATGGCCAATATCTGCAAAGCGATCCTCCGTTTTCTTCTCCAGACAGGCGAGCACCACGGCTTGCAGGTCGGCGGGACATTCGGGGCGGAGATCGGTTAGCGGCCGGACCCCTTCGCGGAGGTGAGCGGCCAGGACCTGGAGGGCGGTCTTGCCGACGAACGGCGGCCGGCCGGCCAGCAGGAAGTAGGCGACGGCCCCCAGGCTATAGATATCGCTGCGGACGCCGAGGTCTTCCTCGCCGCCGGCTTGTTCCGGCGACATGTAGGCCGGCGTGCCGACCAGAGCGCCAGTTTGGGTTAGCTTGTCGTCCTGCCCATCGGGTCCGGCGGGGCGGACCAGGCCGAAATCGAGGAGCTTGGCCACGTCGGGCTGGCCGCCGCGCTCGCCGACGATGATGTTGCCCGGCTTGATGTCGCGGTGAATCAGGCCGATGCCGTGGGCCTCGCGCAGGGCCACGCAGACCTGACGAAGGAGATGGACCGCGCGCGCGGCGGCAGCGGGCCATGCCGGCTCACGAGTTGATCGAGCGTCAGCCCCGGCAGGTATTCCATGACGTAGTAGAAGGTGCCATCGGCGGCGTGGCCGTAATCGTAGATCTCGACGGTGTGCCAGTTGGTCAAGGTCGCCGTGGCCTGGACCTCGCGCTCAAAGCGGCGCAGGTTCTGCGGGTCGCCGGCCCGCTCGGGCCGGATCAGCTTGATAGCGCACGGCCGCCGTAGGAGGAGATGTTCGGCACGATAGACGTCACCCATGCCGCCGGAACCGAGGAGTTCCTTCAGCTGGTACTGGCCAAGCCGGCGTGCGGCCACGGCTTCTTGCCGCAGGGTTTCCATCCCGTGCGCGCAGAAGCAGACGGCCGCCACTGCAACGGCCATCGACCCGACGATCATGAGCATGAACCAGAACGCATTCTCCCGGCTGATGTCGGGGTCCTGCCAGCAGATGGTCCCGTTTACCCCGACGGAAATCAGGGCGAGCACGCTGACGATGCCCGTGGCCCGCTTCCAGGTATTTGGAACCAGCAGGCCGTAGCCCACAAGCAGGGCAAGCCACCACAGGCTGTACCAGGACGCCAGGATCACCATGATCCTGAAGCCCTCCGAGTGATTGTAGGGCGGGAGATACACGCGGACCTCGCTAAGCCCGGCAAAGACAGCGCCTTCCCGCGCGGCCCAGCGTCAGGTGTGTATGGTAGATATGGGCCCCTGCCAAAAGGCCGAGCACGATTAGCTCGCCGGCACGCAGTGTGCGCAGCGAAATCGTGGGCCGGCTGCGAAGCACGACAAGCACCGCTGCTGGAATGGCGACCAGCACCCAGAAGAAGGCCAGGGCGCGCCAGCTGCCCTCGCGGATGTGCATCGGCGTCACGATGGCGGTGACAACACCGCTGAGGCACAGGCCGATGACCGATATCGTGGTCCAGCGGCTTCGGAGCAGGTTCCGGAAATCCGCGCTCGGCTCGACCCCGGGCCCGACGGCCGACGGCACCGGCGGCGCGGGGCGAAAGGTGCCGGTTCCCTCGTAGGAGGTCGTCGGCTCCCCCGGCAGCGGCAGCGAGAGTCGCTCGGTTCCGGACATGATCGTTCAGGGCCCCCGCGTGATCTTCGTCTTCGGCAGCACCTTGCTCAGCTCCCGGATGCCGTCGTCGGTAACCTTCGTATCACCGACCGTCAAAGTCCGCAACCGCGGGAGCCCAGTCAATTCGTGCAAGCCCTTGTCAGTCACGTCGTTGGCATTCAGGCTCAGGACTTCCAGGGCCGGGCAGTTGCCAACGTACACCAGGCCGGCATCGGTGAGTCGCGAGCGGTCCAGGACCAGGGTCCGCAAGCCTTTCAGGTCCTTGAGAGCATCAGGGACTCCGCGTCGAGCTTGTTGTAACTCAGGTCGAGTTGTTCGAGGAGCTTCGCGTTCTTAAGATGAACCAACCCGGAGCCGGTGACTCGGGTGAAGGCCACGTTCAGGGTTCGCAGGGCGGGCAGTCCCTGGAGCGCGGCCAGGCCATCGTCGCTGACCTTGGTGGCCCGCAGCTCGAGGGTGCGCAGCTTCGTCAGCCCTTTGAAGATGGGCCAGCCCGTCATCGGACACGGCGGTGGAGAGCAGGTTGAGCGACTCCAGCCCGGTCAGCCGGCCGACGTGCTCCAGGCCGGCGTCGGTGATCTTGCTGTCGTACAACAGCAGCGCCGCCAGGCCGGTCAGCCCCTTGAGGTGGACGAAGCCGGTCCCGGTGACGTTGGTGTGCGACAGGTTCAGTTGCCGTAAGGCGGTGAGGTCTTTCAGGTGCGTCAGTCCGGCATCGCCGACCGGCGTCAGGTCGAGGTTCAAGGATTGCAGCGATTTCAGACCGGCGATGGCGGCCAGGTTGGCGTCGGCAATCTCGTTGCCGCTCAGGTCCAGCTCGCGCAGCTCGGCCAGCCCCTTTAGGTGCTCCAAACCCGCCCCGGTCAGTCCCATGCTGGCGAGGTGGAGCGATTGCAACTTGGTGAGCCCCTTAAGGTGGACGAGGCCGGCATCCTTCACCGGACTACCGCTGAGGCGCAGGGTTTGCAGCCGGGTCAGTCCCGTGAGATGGACCAGGGCGTCGTCCTTGATTCCGGAGGCGCCGAGGTTGAGCGTGCGCAGGGCCGTCATGCCCTTGAGCTGAACTAGGCCCGTGGCGGTCACGCCCGTGGCACTGAGATCGAGGTCCTCGAGCCGGGTCAGTGCCTTGAGTTGCTCCAGCCCTTTGTCGCCGATGCGCGTGCCGGCCAGGTTGAGCAGCTTCAGCGTGGTCAGCCCTTTTAGATGAACGGCGGCCCCATCGCCGATGCGGGTGACGCGCAGGTCGAGCGATTCCAGGGCCGGCAAGTCCTTCAGGATGGCCAGCTCGGCGTCGGCAATGGGACGGTAGGCGAAGGAGACGGCCACGATCGGCTGGCCGGACCGGGTGTCGTCCGTGGTGGCACTGCCGCCGAGTTTCTTGAGGGCGGCGAGGGTGCGGTCGCGATCCGGCGCGGGTTCTCCGGCGAGGAGATAATGCGGGAGGACGAGCGACAGCCCGCAGAACAGGAGCAAGAGCCGAGCGAAGTGCATGGCGGGATTCCAGGGAAGGATGGGATCACGGTGCGCCCAGCCCGTGCACCTGTCGCATCCAGGCGCGGAACTGGCGAATGAGAGCGTTCACGTCCATCTGGCCGTGCTGCTGCAGGAACGGCAGCAGATCAACGGCAGCGACGCGGGCAAAGATGACGCTGTGCGTCCGCACCTCGTACTTTCCTTGCGAATTGAGGAGGTGAAACGTGAGCGACTTCCCGTCGAAGCGCCAGACCTCCGGGATGCCGAGGGCTACATAGATAGCAAGGCGGTTGAGGGCGCTACGCGAGACTTCCACCTCGATGGCCAGGTCGGGTGGCGGGTCCTTCCGCAAGTCGATCCGCATCTTGCCGCGCACCTGGGCCTCGTGGGCGATCCAGTAGCACTGGTCCGGCTCCAGGCCGCGCTGACGCTTCCTGCGGCGAAAGGTCGTGGTTCCGCCGCCGGCGATGGGCAAGCCCAGTTCCTCGGTCAGGGCAGCGACGATGCGACCCAGGAGGAAGACCCGGCTCTCGTGAGCGAAGGTGACAGTCGAGATCTCCAGCGTGCCTCGGTCGTAGGTGAGACGCAACGCGGGGCGTTCGTCGAACAGTCGCGACAGACGCAGGTAGGTCTTCCAATCGACGTTGGTCAGGACCAGCCTCTGGCCCGATGGGAGCGTTGCCGTTGCCATGGATGCACCTCTGCGTTGGCCGGTCTCACACCGCCAGCAATTCGGTTAGCGTAATCAGAATCTCGAGCTGGTCGAATTTCTTCTTGAGGCGAGCCTTGAGGCGCTCCAGGTAGCGGAGACAAGCTAACTGCGTTTCGTCGCGAAAGTTCATGGCGCTGAACACCACCACCCGGTCATGGTACAGGTTTCTCCCAGACTGCCAGATCCCCTGAAGAGGGAACTGTCGCTGGGTCGAGGTCACACCACCGAACCGGTCCACCAACTCGCCCTGGAGCGAGAGGAATTTTGACTCCGGTATGGGGCGTGCGTCGTTGAAATCGAGCGGCAAGTAAATCTCGATGCTTCTAATTGGACAGCGCCACTTTCTGTCATGGTTGACACGTAAGTGCAGCTGCCACAGGAAGTTGGGGTTGCGTGATAGAGTAAAGAAAGACGATCCTCCGTGTTCGCTAATTCCTGGAAGGAATACCACGGAGGATCGTCAGGATGACGCTGAAGCAGATTGCCAGTCTCGGCAAGGAGTTGGCCAAGTTTCTGAGGCTGTTCGTCGGCCGGTTTCGCAGCCGCCCCGGTTTCGCCCTGTTGGCCGTGTATGTCCAGGGGCTCCTGTCGAACCTACAACGCAAAAACATCGAGGCCATGGCCTTGGAGCTGGGTACGGCACCGCGGACTCTACAACGTTTCGTGGAATCGATCAAGTGGGATGAGACCGGCGTGCGCGATGACTGCCAGCGTTTGGTGGCCCGCGAACATGCTCATGCGGAGGCGATCGGTTGCCTCGACGAATCGGGAACGGCCAAGAGCGGTAGCCATACGGCGGGTGCCGCACGGCAGTGGCTGGGCAGTTGTGGCAAAGTCGACAACGGTGTCGTCGGCGTGCATCTGAGCTACAGCAGCCCCGGCTTTCAGTGTCTGCTCGACAGCGCGGTCTACCTGCCCCGGGATTGGGCCGACGATCCGGAGCGTCGAAAAAAAATTACATCCCCAAAGAGGTCGTGTTCCGTACCAAGCCGCAAATCGCCCTGGAGTTGATCGACCGCGCCTTGGCCAACGGTGTGCGCGTCCAGGCCTGGACGTTTGACGAAGGCTACGGCCGCGACACGGCCTTTCTGGACGGTCTGGAACAGCGTGGACAGGTATTCGTGGGCGAAGTGCCGGCGAACTTCCGCGGCTGGCTGAAAAAGCCCCAGGTGCTTCGGAGCGGTCGGTCGCGGCGGCGCGGCCGCAAAAGGACCTATCCGCGGCTGGCGGCGCGAAGCCGGCGCGGCAGCGAAGTGCGAAACCTGGCACGCTATTCGCCCGTCTTTCGCCAGCAGAAGTGGCAGCGCTACCGCATCAAGGACACCCAGCACGGCCCCGAAGTCTGGGAGGTGAAATGGGCGAAGCTCTGGCGCAAGGGACTCGATGGCCTGCCGGGGCGTCGGCACTGCTTGCTCGTAGCACGCAACGTTTTGACCAATGAGGTGAAATACTTCCTATCCAATCGTGTGCCCGGGGAGCGTGGCATCTCGCTACGGCGGTTACTGCGTGTGGCCTTTGGGCGTTGGTCGGTGGAAAGCTGCTTTCGCCAGGCCAAAGAGGAACTGGGCTTGGACCATTACGAAGTTCGCGGCTGGCGTTGCTTGCACCGGCACTGTTACCTGACGCAACTGACCCACCTGTTTTGCGCCCGCATGCGTCAGCAGTTCGACGCCGCAACGACGCACGACGACCCGCTGGAACACCTGACGACAGAACAAGTGCGACGAGCCATGAACACCTGGTTAGAGACAGCACAGGGGCGACTGACAAAAGCGGCACGCTTCCAACGAGAGTTAGCCAAGCAGCAGTATTACCAGCGTCGCAATGCGCAGGCCCAGCGCTCTCACGTGAAAACGCGCATGGCTCAACTGCGATCCTTGGGCATCGATGTCGATCGGATCAAATCGTGCATCCCCCAATCGCCGACCTGATCGGCTATACTGTTCTCAATGTTGGACTTCCGCCATTGCAACAAGGAAAGTGGCGCTGTCCAACTAATCGGCCGTGCCATGGCGCCTCTTCTCGTGCCGCTGGGGTCGCAACTGCACTACCTCATAAGAAAAGCCGCGTGCGGTAAGCATTCTCGACGTGAGCCGGCAAGACCTCGTAAATGGGGTCGTGCGCAATCATTCGCACCGGCCCGATCTCTATCATCGGCGCCAGGCCCGACCCCACTCAGCCTTGGGAAGTCGAATCGTTATCATGTGCCCCTCGAAAATCCGCAGCCGTTTCAATCTGGATCAGCGCCCCAGCGTAAGCTCTGCTCCCAGCGCCGTCAACAGCCGGACCACTTCCTCCACATCGCCCGCCGTGGTTCGCCAGTTGACGAAGCAGAAACGCAGCGCCACCCGGCCGCGAAGCCGGGTCGAGGAGATGAAGGCCCGGTTCGTTTCGCGCAGCGCCTCGACGAGGGCCAGGTTGAGGCGGTCGAGTTCCTCACAGCGAAGCGGCAAGCCGGGCGGCCGGTAGCGGAAGCAGACGATGCTCAGTTGCCGCGGCGACAGCACGTCGAAAACGGGCGACTGCTCCAGTAGCGCCTGCGCGAAGTCGGCCAGGCGGCAGGAATGTTCGACCAGGGCGCGGAACCAGTCGAGGCCGAGCACCTGGACCGAGAGCCAGATTTTCAGGGCCCGGAAACGGCGCGTCAGGGCGATGCCGCGGTCGGCAAAGTTCACCTGGTCGTCAGACTGGCTCCACGTCCTGCATGTAGTCGGGACGGATGGCAAAGGTCTCCTGTAGCCGTCGGCCCTCGCGCACCAGGACGCAGCCCACCTCGAAGGCCTGGCCAAACCACTTGTGCGGATCGAGCGTGATGGAATCGGCCCGGGCGATGCCGTCCAGCGCGGTCTTCCCCTCGGCAGTGAGCGCCGCTGCCCAGCCATAGGCCGCATCGGCGTGCAGCCAGAGTCCCTCCGCACGGCAGGTCTCGGCCAGCGCCGCCAGCGGATCGACGGTGCCGGTGTTCGTGGTTCCGGTGTTGGCAACGACGGCCCAGGGCAAGCGGCCGGCGGCGCGGTCCTCGGCGACGGCCCGGCTCAGGGACGCGGGCTGCAAGCGGAACTGATCGTCCGCTGGAATCGGCCGCAGCTGATCGGGGCGCAATCCGATGATGTGCGCGGCCCGGTCCACCGACCAGTGACGCTGTTCGGCCAGGTACAGCACGGCCCGCGAGCGCTCCTCGAACCCCAGTCGTTCGCGCGCCACGAGCAGGGCGGTCAGGTTGGCCTCCGAACCGCCGCTGGTCAAGATCCCCGAGGCTTCGGCGGGGTAGCCGAGGAACTCCTTGAACCAGTCGAGCACCAGCAATTCCACCTGGGCGGCCCCGGCCGCTTCCTTCCAGACGCCGGCAAAGAAATTCGTGCCCGCACACAGCAGGTCGCCCAGCACGGATATGAAGGTCAACGAGGAGGGCACAAAGGCGAGGAAGCGCGGATGATTGATGCGGAAGCAGTAGGCCGCGACCTTGGCTTCGAAATCCGCCAGCACCTCGGCGAAGTCGCGCCCCTCATCCGGCGGGGGCCGGCGAAGCAACTCCTCCATTTGCGGGCGGCTCGCCGTCAAGCCGATTCCTTGCTCCGACAAGGTGGCCTGATGGTGCAGAACCCAGCCCAGGGCCTGCTGAGCATAATCGCGGAGCGCATCGTCGTCGGGGTGGGGCAATGGGGCGGCACACAAGCGGCGCAAGTCGTCGAGCATGGAGATCGGATGAAGCAAAGGCCCGGCGAACCGGCGGCGTAAGCTGCCGGGTGGCGGCCGTCACCCGGCAGCTTACGCTGCCGGTTCGCCCCGCAGGTCCCTAATCCCTATTCGTGATGTGCCTGGCGGTGATGCTCGGCGGTCAACTCCGGGGCAATGTGCCAGCCGCAGTCGTCGCAGGTGGGGGCCTTGTCGTAGCAACCGTCGCAGTAAAGGGGGCCGCCGTGGAAGAACTGCTCCAGGCGGTTGAGGTGCTCGGCCTCCAGTTCGCCGGCATCGAGGGGCAGGGGCAACGAACTGCCGCAGCCGTCGCATTCGTGGCGGTTGTGGTCCTTGAGGATGGGTGCATAGTGGTCGTGGACGCCGCGCGGCACCATGCCGCGGCCGTTGCAGAGCGGACAGGCCATGCCGAGCTGCGCTTCGATCGCCTTGCGGATAAAGGCGCTCTTGTTCGGCAGCTTGTTGAGGAGGTCGGCCAATTCCCGTTCGACCTTGAACGCCACCACGGCCGTCTTGGAAGGCTTGCGCGGCATAACGAGCACCCTCGGAGCTGAATCACATTGACTTTAACCAGTTTACGGCTTATCTCTCGAATTCGCAAGCTCGCCGCCGAGACCCTGTGGGGCAACGATGGCCCGCGCCGTGTACCCTTACCCTTTCCTTGCGACACTCCTCTACGGGCGATAAGGTGTTGGCATGAGCACGATCCGCGTCAACCTGGGCGAGCGCAGCTACGACATCGCCGTCGTTGCTGCTGACCTTGCCGGCCTTGGGCCGTTCGCCCGTCAACGGGTGAAGGGGACGCTGGCGCTGGTCATCGGCGACAGCAATACCCGGCCCCACGCCGAGGCCGTGGCCATCTCCCTGGCTGATGCCGGTTTTCAATCCGTCCTGGAGCTGGTGCCCGCTGGCGAATCAAGCAAGGCCCTGGCCGTCGCCTCCCACCTCTACGATCGCCTCGCCGACCTCAACGCCGATCGGCGGACCCTGGTGGTCTCGGTGGGCGGTGGGGTGGTCGGCGACCTGGCCGGCTTCGTGGCCGCCACCTTCAACCGCGGCCTGCCTCTGCTCATGGTGCCGACCACTCTCCTGGCGATGGTCGATAGCTCGGTGGGCGGCAAGGTCGGCGTCAATCATCCGCGGGCCAAGAACCTGATCGGTGCCTTCCATCAACCGGCCGGCGTCTGGATCGACACCGCCACCCTGGCCACCCTCCCGGACCGCGAGTACCGCAGCGGGCTGGCCGAGGTCGTCAAGTACGGCGTCATCCTCGATGCCGACTTCTTCGCCTGGCTGGAGGCCAACGTCGCCGACATTCTCAATCGCGAACCGGACGCGGTTCGGCACATCGTGGCCCGCTGTTGTCGGCTCAAGGCCGACGTAGTTGAGAAGGACGAGCGGGAGGAAACGGGGCTGCGGGCCGTGCTGAATTATGGCCACACCTTCGCCCACGCCTTCGAGACCGTCGGCGGCTACGGCGCCTGGCTGCACGGCGAGGCGGTGTCGGCCGGCATGGTCTGCGCCAGCCGCCTGGCCCAGCGCCGCGGCCTGGTGCCGGCGGATGTGACGATGCGGCAGGTTCGCTTGCTGGAAGCGTTTGGCCTGCCGGTGGCGCCGAAATCCTGGCCAGTCGAAGACTTGTTGCGCGTCATGCGCAGCGACAAGAAGAGCGTGGCGGGACGGTTGCGCCTGGTCTTGCCGCGCCGGTTGGGTGAGGTGGCGATTGTCGAGGATGTGCCGGAGGAGGAGGTGCGGCAGGTATTGCAGCAGGTTTAGCTCCGCCCCGCGGGCGGCGCGTTTCCAGCGCCGCCCGCAGGGCGGCGGCTAAGCACTCGCCTGCCGAATGGAAATCGGCTAGCATACCTCAGCCGGCCGGGGCGCGGGTCCCGGCCCCCGTGTCACCATCCTGCAAGCGCGAGTCCCACCGTGCCGTATCCCAAAACCCTCCGCATCCGCCAGACCTTCGAGCGCCCCGTCATTGCCGACATCGGCTCCGCCGTCCGGACCGCCCTGGAGCGCCTGGACCTGGCCCGCACCATCCGCCCCGGGCAGACCGTGGCCCTCACCGCCGGCAGCCGCGGCATCGCTAACATCCCGGCCGTCCTCAAGGCCACGGCCCAGTTCCTCAAGGACCTGGGCGCCCGGCCGTTCCTGGTCCCCGCCATGGGCAGCCACGGCGGCGGCACTGCCGAGGGCCAACGCCAGGTCATTGAGAGCTACGGCATCACCGAGCAGTTCGTCGGTGCCCCCATCCGGGCCTCGATGGAGGTCATCTCCCTCGGCACCACGGCCGAGGGGTATCCGGTTTACCTCGACAAGCACGCCAGCCAGGCGGATCACATCGGCGTCGTCGGTCGGATCAAGCCGCACACCAACTACCACGGGTCCGTGGAAAGCGGCCTGCTCAAGATGATGATGATCGGCCTGGGCAAGCACGTCGGCGCCCTGGCCTATCATCGCATCCTGCTCGAAGAGCCTCTACGACCAGGTCGTCCGCTCGGTGGGGCGCCTCATGCGGCAGAAGGCGGCCATCGCCTTTGGCCTGGGGCTGGTCGAGAATGCTTACGATGAAACCGCCCAGGTCGAGGCGGTCCGCCCCGACGATTTCGAGCGCCGCGAGGAAGAGCTGCTGGTCCTGGCCCGGCGCTGGCTGGCCCGGCTTCCGTTCGCCGAGGCCGACCTGCTGATTGTCGATGAGATCGGCAAGGACGTGAGCGGCTCGGGGATGGATACCAACGTGGTGGGCCGCAAGCGGTCGCTGCGGTTCGGCAAGATCGTGGAGCCGGCCGAATTCCGCATGCCGATGATGCGGCACATCTTCGTCCGCGGCCTCAGCGCCCACACCCACGGCAACGCCACCGGCATCGGCCTGGCCGACTTCACCACCACCCGCCTGGTGAAGGCGATGAACTACAAGGCCACCTGCATCAACTGCCTCACCGCCGGCTATCCCGACGGGGCGAACATCCCGGTCCACTTCGACACTGATCGCGAGGTGATCGACGCGGCCCTGGCCATCGCCGGCCGCCGCCAGCCGGAGGACGCCCGCGTCATGCACATCCGCAATACGCTGTGCCTGGAAGAAATCGAAGTGTCCGAGGCGTGTCTGAAGGACCCGAGCCGGCAGACCGAGTTCGTGCCGCTGGGCTCGGCCCGGCCGCTGATTTTTGACAAGGACGGCAATCTGCCGGCGCTATCCTGACAATCCGCGCTAAAACTCCCAGTGGAGTCTTCCCTGGAAGACATTGACCGGGCCTCGGTCACGGTTGAACGCCGGATCAGCAAAGAACTGGTAGTCCAACGCCAAGTGAACGCTCTTTCCAACGGCAAAATCATAGTACGTTTCCAAAGACTTCTCGCAGGCGTAGCTCAGGTTGCCGTCGCCGTTAAGAATGCCCGTGCCGCCGGCCTTCAGGAAGGCTTGCTGTTGGGACGAAGCACCGGCCAAATTACCGAGCAAACCGAAGGTGTCACCGGGACGGTGCCAGGCGGCGCCCTTGACGCTTAGGCCCAGCTGTACCGTCCAGTCAGCGTCGTTGAACGCCGCCGCCGCAGTCTGGCCGTCTTGCCAGCCAACCCGACCGAAGATGCCGACGTTCTTCGCAATCTCCTGTTCCCAATTCATCCCAAAACCGTATTTGTCATGGAAGCCGAAGGCGGCCGCCGGGACGGTTATTTCCACTCCTTGAGGGGTATTGGGAGGCGGAGGGGAGGCGAGCAGAAGACGGGTCGCCGCGCTATAGCTGGCAAGGTAACCGTAGTCAGCCCATGCCTGAAGCCGGACGGCTCCGGGATGATCCTCGATGCGCCAACGCTGCTCCAATTCCAAGATCATTCCCCACTCTTTCCAAAACTCCCCGTCGGACGTTTGCTCCCCAGGCTCGACGGGATACATAAAGATCCGGTCGTCGGAGGTGAAACCATTCGGAAGGCTGGGCAACTGGAACCAGCCATAGCGCACGGCCCAATCCGGCTGATTCAGCTCCAAGGCAATTCCTGTGGTGAATCCGACGGTATCTGCGGGATAATCCCAGGTGAGCATGGTGCTCGCCCAACTCATGAATTGTGTGTGCGGATCGTGGTTGTAGGTGTTATTGTCGAAAAGCTCCGCCATGTTCAGCCGGCCGGCGGTGATGGTGAGTCGCGAAACGTCCCGTTTGCCGGAGAGCGTGAATTGGCCATCGGGCACGTCCTCCTGTTCCCCGCCCAGGCCGATAGTTTGGCGAACAAAGAAGTGTGAAAACATGAACCGGGGATCGGCGGTGCCGGCTTTGAACGCGTCCGCGTCGGGAAAAGCCTCGAGGCCAAAGCTGTTACTCAGGCCAAAGCCCTGCCACAGAAGCAAATCCGCGTGAAACTCGGCACCATGCCATAGCGGCACGCCGAGAAAAAGGTCTGCGCTAATCGTTCCCCGGCGATCGGCTTCCGTGCTCAGGCTGTTGGGACCGGAGTACTTGGCACCGAATCCGGGGTCGAAACTCGGAATAATGGTGGTTTGACCGTGGAAGTTCCACCCCTCGGGCAATAACTTCCACTTATCCTCCTCCTTGTCCTTGTCCTTGTCTTTCTTGTCTTTATCGTCGTCCTTTTTCTCCGCCCACTTCGCCAGAGCCTGCTCCACTGTCATCTTGCCCTCAGCCACGAGCTGAAGGATCTTCTGCATCTGCTCCTTTTTGTCCTTGTCTTTGTCGTCGCCGTTTTTCTCCTTGTTCTTGCCGTTCTCGTCCTTCTTGTCGTCGGCCTGGGCCGGAGCGGCAGCTACGTCCGTGGCCCGGGCCTGGCACAGGAACAGCAGGCTACCCGCCGAGCACCCCGCCAACAGCAGGGCCACAAGGTACGGGTTCTGGCGTGCGGCCCGCGCGGCGCGAGACACCATGCAAGAGCTCCGTGAATGAAGGAACAGGAAGGCGTGCTGTACCGTTGGCGGAGCGGGGGGTCAAGATCAGCCGCGGATAGGGAGTGTGGAGCCGTTCCTGTCATCAAATCGCGTCTCCTGTCAACCCCCCGTGACAGGAAACTGCGCACCTGAAGTCATTGCTGCAACAGGAGTTAGATACATCAATGAAATTACATGTCACGCCTGTGTGAGCCCACCCCCCCGCGACATCCGTTGACACCGGGCGACACCGGACTCCCGATCGAGCGAAGGCGGACCCTTCCGATGGGAGGTGTCCATGCGGAGTGGTTCGATTTCGTCTTTTGCGGGATTGAGGGGCTTGCCAGCCGGGCCGGAAGCGCGAATTTTGGCGCCTGACCTACCCCGGGCCGTGGCAGCCGGGTAAAATAGGGTGGTATTGCACACCTTCACGCACCAGGGAGGGCGGGAAGGAGGCCCGGGCCAGGAGGGACGACCGGGGCAACGTCTCGTCCAGCCGGGACGCCCGACCAGGCGAACTCGATGGGGGATGAAACGTGGCACTGACACCCGTGGACCGCACCCTGCTGCAGCGCTGCCTCCACCGCCAGCCGGGCGCCTGGAACGACTTCGTCGATCGTTTCCTGGGGCTGATCTATCACGTCATCTCGCACACCGCCCATCTTCGCAGCACGCCGTTGCGCCCCGAGGATACGGAAGACCTGGCCGCGGAAATCCTGTTGCAGATCGTCTCGAACGACTATGCCGTGCTGCGCCAGTTCAAGGGGAACAGCAGCCTGGCCACCTACCTGGCCGTGATTGCCCGGCGTATCTGCGTGCACGAACTGGCCCGCCGCAGCGCCGCCCGCGAGGTCCAGCACCGCGAGGGGCGGCCCGTGGGCGAACCGGAAGAGCCGCCCCGCGCGGAGATTGGCCTGGAAAGCCTGGAAGAGGTCGAACGCATCCTGGGCAAGCTTGCCAGCCGCGATCGCGAGGTGGTCCGCCTCTATTACCTCGAAGGGCGCAGCTACGAGGAGATCAGCACCCAGCTGAACGTCCCCGTGAACACCATCGGGCCGGTGCTGTCGCGCGCCGCAAGAAGCTGCGCAAAGACGTGAAGAGTCCGCCTCCCCTGCAAAAGCACATCGAGCCCAAGGCGCCGAAGGGATGAGGGCCTTGAGGGCAACCAGCGTAGAGTGTGCTGAACAATACGATCTTGGGTAGCTGAAGTCGCCAGACTTCAGAAAACCCGAACTCTGGCGAGTTCGGCTACCCGACGCGGTAGCGCCTGGGCCTCAGGGCGAGCCGGCCGGCGCTGAGCTTGCTCGCTTGTCCTTGTCGTCGTTCACCTCGAAGAAGCGCATCCAACCGGGATAGCGATGGTATGGGAGCACCGTGACATTGCTGAAGACGAAGCCATACAGGACCGGGGCCTCGAACCAGGCGGGCTCGTTGAGGTGGCGGGGCTGGTCGGCGACGAAATCGGCGAGGTTACGGTAGGTGAGATAGCGATGGCTCAGGTCGCCGGCGCCGATGATGCCGCCCAGCAGCTTGGTCGCGGGCAGCACGTCGGCGGGCACGCGGGCCCAGGCCTCCGGGCGCTCATCGGGCAGGCGGGCGGCGTGAATGAGGATGCGGCCGTGGCGCGTGGGCGCCAGCGGCGCACCTCAATGGTCTTCAAGCCATGCACCAGCAGCGCCGCCCACGGTTGTTTCAGCGAGAGAGCAAGCATGCCCGCCATTCTGCGCGGCGGCCGGGTGAGTTTCAAGCCTGGCAGGCAGAGCCCCCGTTCATCCTTTTCTGCACTTGTCCGCCCGGTTGTCGATTCTTCATCAGAAATCGCGGCCGCGGTGCGGTCCGCGCTTCCTTCGCCATGATCCGATGACGAACGTCGCCACGACCACGCCGAGCCCTGCCAGGCTCAAGGTTCGGCCCCGCCGATAAGACGCCGGCTCGAAGCTGAAGATCACCTCGTGGTCCCCCGCGGGCACAGCGGCGGCCCGGAAGAGATAGTTGGCGCGGTACAACGGCGTCTCTCGCCCATCGAGGGTACAGCGCCAACCGGGATACCACACATCCGCCAGGACCAGATAGCCCGCCGGGCCCGGCCCGGTCCGAACGGTCACGTGATTGGGGCGGTAGTCAACGACCTGGGCCGGGCGGAAGGCGGCCGCGTCGCCGCCCGGTCGTTCCGGACCGTCCCACTCTTCGAGCAGGCGCAGGCGCGGAAATCGGTCTGGGCCAGCGTTTCCAGGACCTGCGGACGTTCCGGCAAGGGCCGGGCCGCCGGGACGATGAAGGCTCGCGGCAGCGCCTGCGGGTTGGCATAGAGGGTGTAGCTGGGCAACGCCCGCCGCCCGCCGCTCGAAAAATCATAACCCTCGGGAGCGGGATCGTCGGCAATCGCGTACCAACCGTTTCCCTCCAGGCGCCATTCGTCGCCGCACTGCGCCAGGGCCGTCGGCTGGAGCGCATAGCCGGTGCCGAGCAGGTCAAGCAGCGAGCGGTTCCTGATCGGGAAGTTGCCGATCACGGGGAAGGTCAACGGGCCGTCCAGCGGGTGCAGCGGCTGGTCGGTCCCGGCAATGAATTGCAGATACTCCTTGGTGCGGCGGTTATCGAGCGGGTTGTAGCCGCGCAGCGGCTCCAGGCCGGCGACCAGGGCCAGCGGTGCCCCCCCGCCGAGCGGAGTCCCGGCCTCCAGGCCTGGTGTGTCGCGGTCGAGGATTCGCCGTCCGTCGCCGCGCATCTGCTCCAGCAGGGTGACGCAGGCCGCCGGTCGATAGACCTCCTCTTCGGGTCGCACCTGGACCAGCGGACGGGCCAGCGCCCAGAGGTCGAGGAGGAGGAGCAAGACCCAGACGAGCTGTACACTGCGCGTCCTAAGGCGAGCATCGGCAGGCGGAGCCTGCCCTACCCCAGTAGGGCAGGCTCCGCCTGCCGAACTCAGTGCCCAGTAGGCCGCCGGCACGATGACCAGCAGGCTCAACCAGTACACATGCCAGCGCAGCGAGTCGCCCTGGATGATCAGCCGCAGGGCGAAGCCACCCACGAGGATGGCGGCGGCGGCGCTGACCCGCGTGAGCAGGCGGCGACCCAGTACGGTGTCGGTCCCCTGAAACAGTGCCTCCGTGGCCTGGCCGGCCAGGAGTGCGACCGGCAGCGTCACGACGAGCAGCATCCGCGCCGGCTGGCGAAAGACGCTGAACCCGGGCAACCGCTGGACCAGGAAAGCGCCGCCCAGGGCGAAGGTGACCAGGCCCAGGCAAACGGCGGCCTGAAAGCGCACCCGGCCGCGGCGGAGAAAGGGGGCCAGCGCGGCCGCCACCACCCACAGCAGCCCGAAGCCGCCCCGATCCTCCCACATCAGCGAAGCCGGCGATGTCTGCAAGGCGGGTCCAACAAAGAAGAGGAGTGCCCTCTGACCTCCGGCCAGGATTTCGTCCGACGCCACCCCACCGGCCCGCGTGGACAGCCCCGCCGCCTCCAGGGTCGGCAACAGCTGGACCGCAGCCAGGACTACTGCCAGCCCAGCTGCCCAGGCGCCATAACCGGCCCAGCAGATGATAGTTACGACGATCTTTCTCCATCGCCCCGGCAGTCCAGAGACATGGTCTGCGGCTTCAGAAAATGGATTGCACTGCGCATGCGCGCGCACACAGCCATTTGGCGAGAGGGGGGTCCAAAGGCCCGCCTCAGCCAGGGCGGCCCCGAGGGTCCACAGCGCGAGAAACAAGCCGGAATAGAACGTCCACTGCGGATGTGTCCCCAGCACCAGGAGCGCGAAGACGACCCCGGCGCCCGTCGCGCAGGAAGCTGCGTTGCCGGATGGCCCCCTCTAGCAGCAGGAGGACCCACGGCAGCCAGGCCAGGCCGATGGTGATGTAATGCCCCGCCGCCAGCAGGTGCAGCATCCACTTGCCCGCCAGCATGAAGCCGCACCCCGCGACCAGGGCCGCCGGCTGGCCCAGTCCCTGGCTGCGGGCGCAGGCATACGCTCCCCAGCCGGCGAGGATGACGTGCAGTACGATCAGCCAGCTCAATCCGGCACCAACGTAATTCTCAGGTAGGAGCAAGAGCGGCCAGTGCGGCGGATAGAACATCGCCACCTGCGGATAATGAACGAACGGCGAGCCGGCGAAGATGTGCGGGCACCAGAGCGGCAGTTCCCCCGTCTCTTGCCAGGAACGGACCAGGAAGCGCTTGGCGGGCAGATGTTCCGCAAAGAGGTCGGAATGGTCCGAGTAAAGCACCTGGGTGGGGTGCAGGACCAGATCGCCAAAGAAGAGCAGAGCAAGCGCGGCGAGGATCAGGGGTGGAATGATTCGGACTCGCACGCACTCCCCCCCGTTTAGCCGCCGCCCACCGGGCGGCGCAGTGCCCTCCCTAAACCTAGGTCAGAATCGTCCCGCCCGCTTGCTTAGGCCCCCGGCGCGACTTATGTTACCGGCTATGCAGACGAAGACGGCAAACCGCCTGGCCCTGGGAGTTTGCGTCGCCCTGTGGATCGCGTTCCTCGCCCAGGGCTGGGGCTTCATTCGCGCCAATTCGCAATCCCACGACGAGGCCGTCCACCTGACTGCGGGCTACTCCTACCTGGCCACGCACGACTTCCGCCTCAACCCCGAGCATCCGCCGCTGCTCAAGGAACTGGCCGCTCTGCCGATCTGGCTCCGCTACGGCTTACCATTCCATCCCGCCGCCAACCTCTGGGGCTCGAGCGCGACGGAGACCGAGAAATGGACCATCTCGCGCGATTTCCTCTACCGGTCGAGCGTGCCCCACGAGGATCTGCTCGACCTGGGCCGTCTGCCGGGCCTGTTGATGGGTTCGCTGCTGGTAGTGCTGGTCGGCTGGTGGTCGTACCGCCTTTGGGGTCCGTGGTCCGCCGTCCTGGGGATGGGGCTGGCCGCGTTCGAGCCGAACCTCGTCACCAATGCGTGTCTTATCACCACCGACATGGGCAGCGCCCTGTTCATTTTCCTGGCGATGTACTTGTTCTGGGAATACGGCAACAGCCGGGCGGCCGTGCTGCTGGTGGCGGCCGGCGTCGTGACGGGTCTGGCCTTGGCCTCGAAGCTCACGGGGCTGCTGCTGTTCGGCATGGGCGGCCTGGTCCTGATGGGCCATGTCCTGCTACCCAACTCGCCGCTCTTCCCCGCGGTGAAGTCTTTGGCCGGCTCAAACCGAGTGTTGCGCCTCAAGCAGGCCGGGCTGATAGCCCTGGTGATCGCGGTACTGGCCGCGGTGACCATCCTGGTGCCCTACTACTTCCAGGGGTGGGAACGCTGGTGGTACGGCTTCCGCTGGCAGACGACCAAGGGAGCCTTTGGCCATCACGCCTTTTTCCTCGGCGAATACTCCGATAAGGGCTGGCTCCTCTACTTCCCGGTTGCCTTCCTCATCAAGACGCCGGTGGCCAGTCTCGTGCTAATCGCCGCATCGCTGCTCCTGTTCCGGGCCGGCACGCCGTTACGGCTGCGCGATGTCCTCTTTCTGTTGGTGCCGGTCGGCATCTTCCTGGCGCTGATGATCCCGGCCAAGATCAACATCGGCGTCCGCTACCTGACGCCGATCTACCCGTTTCTGTTCGTCTGCGCGGCCCGGCTGGCGACCATTCCGTTCCCACGACCGTGGCTGGCCCCGGCACTTCTCGGCATCCCCGTGCTGCTCACGGCGGCCTCGTCGCTGCGGCAGGCCCCGCATCAACTGGCCTACTTCAACGAAATCATCGGCGGCCCGGACCACGGCGACCGCTACCTCGCCGACACCAACATCGACTGGGGCCAGGACCTGATCGGGCTCAAGCAGTACCTCGACGCCCAGGGGCTGCCGATGGTCTATCTCTGCTACTTCGGCACGGCTCCGCCCGAGGCTTATGGCATCAACTCTCAGGAGGTGCCCAGCTTCGGCGCCGTCGACTGGCCGGCCCACCCCATTCAGCGCCTGCCGCGCGATGCCCAACGCCGCGTGCTGGCCATTAGCGTGACCAACCTGCAAGGGGCCTACCTGGGCGAGCCGGGGCCCTATGCGTTCTTCTACCATCAGCGGAGGCCGCTGACGAAGATCGGCTACTCGATCTGGATCTACGATTTGACCGGCGACACCGAGGGACTGGCTCACCTGGCGGAGGCGTATCGGTTTGCCGCGGAGCGGGAGCGGAAGCTGGCCGCCGAGCGGACCAGGGCGGATGACTCCGCCGGGGCGGCCTGGCACCAGGCCGTGGCCGACCAGTGGGCCGAGCTGGCCGTCGAGGAGTAACTCCGTGCGCATCCTTGTCGTCATCGGCACCCGTCCCGAGGCCATCAAGCTGGCTCCGCTGGTCCACGCCCTGGCCGCCGCACCGGGTTTCACAGTGCGCACCTGCATCACCTCGCAGCACACCGATCTGCTGACGCCGATGCTTGAATTCTTTGGGCTGCGGCCGGAGTTCGACCTGCGCGTGATGACGCCGGGGCAGACGCTGGCCCAGGTGACGACCCGGGTGCTTCAGGGGATGGACGACTTGCTGGCGACGGAGACGTGCGACCTGGTCGTTGTCCAGGGCGACACGACGACGGCCTTCGCCGCCGGCCTGGCGGCGTTCTACCGGCATGTTCGGGTGGCTCATGTCGAGGCGGGGCTGCGGTCCGGCGACCTGGCCCGGCCCTTCCCCGAGGAGGGCAACCGCCGTCTCGTCGATGTGCTGTCCGCGTATTTGCTTGCGCCGACTTCCGGCTCCCGGGCCAATCTGCTGGCCGAGGGGTATCCGGCCGAGCGGGTGTTCGTGACCGGCAACACCGGCATTGATGCGCTGTTCTTGGCGGCCGACATCGTCCGCCGCCAGGCCCGGCCGTTGCCCATCGCGCTGCCGCCGGGCGGGCGACTGGCCCTGGTGACGGCCCATCGCCGCGAGTCCTTCGGCGAGGGGCTGGAGCGCATCTGTACCGCGCTGACGACGCTGCTCGATCGCCATCCCGATCTGCACCTGCTGTATCCCGTGCATCCCAATCCGAACGTGGTGGCGACGACGGACCGGCTGCTCCGCGGCCGACCGCGTGCCCACCTGGTCCCGCCGCTCGATTATCCCGATTTCGTCCGCGCCCTGCTGGACGCCGACCTGATCCTCAGCGACTCCGGTGGCGTTCAAGAAGAAGCGCCCGCTCTGGGCAAGCGTGTACTAGTGATGCGCGAGACGACGGAACGGCCGGAAGGAATTGACGCCGGAGCCGCGGAACTGGTGGGGACCGATGTGGACCGCATCGTTCAGCGCGCCGGCGCCCTGCTCGACGGCGAAGGGGCCGATCACCCGGTGATCAGCCCCTATGGCGACGGACGAGCGGCGGGGCGGATTGTCGAGGTACTGCGGACCGGCAAGTTAACCGAGCCGTTCGCCGTTTAGCCGCCGCCCAGCGGGCGGCGCGCTCTGAGAAGCGCACCGCCCGCTGGGCGGCGGCTAAACGAATATCAATACTCGCGGGTCGAGCTATGGATGCGTTTCAGCGCTTCCGCGGCGGCCTGGCGGGCGTCGTAGCTATCATCCTTCAGCATGAACACCAGGTTCGGAACCGCTTCGTCGGTGTAGCGCCGGATTCGTCCCAGCGTCCGGGCGGCATTGATGCGCACGTGCACATCGGTGGCGCGAAGGGCCAGCGTGAGCGGCGGCACGGCCACCTTCGGCGTCATCAGGGCAATAGCATCCGAGGCGTTGGCCTGTACGATTTCGTCGCTGTCCTTGAACGCATCGATCAGGTTCGCCAGTGCCTGATCCGATTGCAGGTTGAACTTGAGGGCGAAGGCGGCCGCCCGACGCACCTCGACGTGGGTATCCTTGAGCAGGGCACCGAGCTGCATCGCAGTGTTCTGGGCCGACGCCGGGCCGGCCAGCCAGCCCAGCAGGAACGCGCCGGCGATGTATGTCAGAAACTTCTTCATGGGGAATGGTCCTTGCAGTGATCGCCACTGGACGGGGCAGTCGCGCAACGACTTCCCCAGGGGAGCCTAACCCCTGGGGCGATCGCTCACAAGGAAATCGGCCCGAATCCCACGAAAACCCGGGCCCGATCTGCTGGCGGTGCGGACTCTGACGCCTGAGTAGCTGGCCATTCCGGGCAGCCCGAAGCGCCAGCGAGGGACTCCCTCGCTGGCGCTTCGGGCTGCCACGCTGGCTGCGGCCTTGCGATGAGGTCATAGAGGGCGATTCACGACATGTCCCCCAGCCGCCGTCGGGCCAGCAGCTTCAGCGTGTCCTTGACGGTGCGGAAAACGCGCATCTTGCTGGCGCCAGCTTTCTTGTCGTAGCGCAGCACCATCGGCACCTCGTTCATCACCAGCGACGGTCGTGTTATCCGCAACTTGAGCAGGATATCGACCATGCACGAAAAGCCGCGCTCGCTGACAAAATTCGTATTCTCCTTCAAAGCCCGCTGCAAAACCGGGACCTTGTAAGCCCGGTAGCCGCAGGTGTAGTCGCGGACCCGCGTGATGGGAAAGAGCAGACGAAACATCCAGGCCGCTCCCAGGCTCAAAAAGCCGCGGAAAAACGACAGGCCCAACACCCGGCCGCCCGGCTGATAGCGTGAGGCAATCACCACGTCGTGCCCCTCGCCGACCAGCTGGAGCATGCGGACGATCAGCCCGGGTGGATGGCTGTTGTCGGCGTCCATCGTCACCAGCACGTCGCGCGGCCCCCCGCGGCCGGCCACATGAGTCAACAGCGTCTTCATCGCCTCGGCCAGCCCCTTGTTCACCTCGTGCGGCACCAGCTCGATGGTCAGACGCGGAAAGCGCGTCCGGTCGAGCTGGGCGGCGAACTGGCGGACCACGGCGGCCGTGTCGTCGGCGGAACCGTCGTCCACCACCACCACCGTGATGTCGCGGTGCGGCAGCGATTCCTCCGCCAGCCAGCAGATTTCTTCGAGGAGAAAGGGCAGGTTCTTCCCCTCGTTGTAGGCGGGCATTCCGATGATGAGCATGGGGTGGACCTCGTTAAGCCGCCGCCCCCCGGATAGCGTGCTGACGGCGGCTCAACGATAGCACAGGCCGGAAGGGCTTGCCGCGCGGGGCCAGGAACGGTTTAATGTTCCCTCTCAGCCACGGACGGTTTCGCGGACAAGGAGGTCCTTTATGAAAACGGCCATCGTCATCCCCGCCCGCTACGGCTCGCAACGTCTGCCCGCCAAGCCGCTGCTGCGGGAAACGGGCAAGTACCTGGTGCAGCACGTTTATGAACGCGCATGCGCTTCCCACCGCGCTCCCCAGGTGATTGTCGCCACGGACGATCCGCGCGTGGTGGCGGCCGTCGAGAGCTTCGGCGGCCGTGTGATGCTCACCCGCCGCGACCACGCCAGCGGCACCGACCGTGTGGCCGAGGTCGCCGAGCAGCTCGATGCCGACATCATCGTCAACCTACAGGGGGACGAGCCGCTTGTCGATGCAGCGGCGCTGGACCTGCTGCCCGACCTGCTGGAGCGCGATGCCTTGTCGCAGATGGCGACCCTGGCCGTGCCGATCGCGTCCGCTGAGCAGTGGCAGAGCCCCAACTGCGTGAAGGTGGTTTGCGACGGCAGGGGGCGAGCCCTCTACTTCAGCCGCAGTCCCATCCCATTTGTGCGCGATGGCCAGCCCGACTTCAGCGCCCGCCCCGCCCGCTTCCTACAGCACCTGGGCGTCTACGCCTACCGCCGGCCCTTCCTGCTCCAGCTGGCCCGCCAGCCACAGCATCCGCTGGAGGAGCTGGAGAAGCTGGAACAGCTGCGCGTGCTGGCCCTGGGACAGCGGATTCAGGTGGGGATCGTGGCTCATGCCGCCCGGGGGGTGGATACGTTCGAGGATTACCGGGAGTTTGTGCGGATCTATCGCGGCCAGGGGGAGTTGGCGCGGGCGGCATAGAGGCGGGTCGGAGCCAAGGACTAACGCTCCACCTTCACTTCCGATGCCGGAGCGATGTGGAGGGTGTACCCAATGTGGGCAAGCGCCTTGGTAAGCGTGTCAATCGCCAGATGCTTGCGCCGCGCCAGGACGTGGCTGAGCATGTCCTCCGACAGCCCCGTGGCCTCGCAGAAGGCGCGGCGCGTACTAAAGTGGGTGCGGATCAGTTCCGCAAGGTCCTCTCGATAATCGGGCGGCTGTGCCATCCCCTCGGCGACCGCTAGCCGGCTACCCAGATCCTGGCCGATACGATAGACGGCGGTCCGCAGCGTCTCCTGCCGGCTCATGCCGCGCCGCGCGTAGAAATAGCCGACCCTGGACAGCCAGAAATTGCTGTAGTCGTTCCAGCTGTGGCCGCTCGCGTAGTCGCGCAGCTCACGGATCAGCGCACGTTCCTCCGTGTCCAGCTCCGCAAGCGAGTGCGACTGGCCTTTCAGATCAATGTACTCCTTCGTTCGGTTCATCGGATTTCGCCTCGACAAATTCGACCTGACCGGCAGCGGCGAGGTAGATGCATTTCTGCTCGAACACCCCGCACGCCAGCCTGAGGAGGGCACGCAAGTCGTCCACCGCACCCTGGGGAACCGCAACGATAAACTTGCGGGATTGGTCGTCAACCCGCTGCTTCGTATCCGGATCCGGGTAGAACCCCTCGTACAGCCCCGGCGCGATGGTACGGCCACCAAACCTGACGTACAACTCGTCATCGAGCCACGCCCACGCATCGGTCGCGTGGATCTGCCCATCCGACAAGTTTCGATCTCGCCGGATGGGAATAAGAAACGAACATTCGACCAAGACTGCCTGGGCCATGGAGGCGTCCCTTCGCGAAGTATGTCGTCATACGAAGTCTTCCATGACCGTTCGCAGCGCACGGCCGCCGCGCCGCACTGCGGCGTGGAATCGCGTACGCTCACATGGTCCCTTGCCCGCCACTTTTTGGATGGCTCCGCCATTCAAGCACCGCCGTCCCCAGGGACAAGGAAAACAGCGGTCGGGCCATTGCATCCGTCGTTCACGAGTATAACACAACATGACTGACAGTCAAGGCCTCTTGCGCCGATGCCCGAATGCCTCGGGTTGCGACCGGTTCAAGCGACCAGAGCGACTTATTGTAGCGCAACTGCCGTGCGTAATTCACTCGCAAAAAGGCATGAGACCCTCTAAAATCTCTCCTGGAAGATTTCCGCAGGCGACAAGGCGCCTGCGACGAGGGAGAGAGTCATGCCCCGAGCCATCCTTAAAGGCGGTGTGATTTACCCAATCGAGCCGCTACCAACCGACTGGGCCGACGGCCGCGAGCTATGGATCGAGGACGCCGAATCGGAGAGTCCAGAGACCATCGATCAGCGTTTCGCGGAACTGGAGGAATCGGCCCGGCAACTCGATCCGGCCGACGACGAACGGCTGGAACAGGCCATTGCGGAGGTTCGCCGGCACGCGAAGGAAACCGCCCGGCGTGAGATGGGGTCACCTTGATGGCCGGGTATCTGCTGGACACCAACCACATCAGTGCTGCCATCCGGCGTGCCTCGGGCCTCCGAGATCGCATTCAACAGGCGCGCCGACAAGGGGCGCGCTTCGGCACCTGCATCCCTGTCCTGTGCGAGGTCGAGGCCGGTATTCAACAGACGGCTCGGCCCGAATCCGCGCGCCAGACGCTCAATCGGCTACTACGCGACGTTCGCCTTTGGCCCATCGACCGGGACTTGGCCGTGGTCTGGGGCGCTGTTTTCAACGAGCTACGCCGCCAGGGTCGATCCTTGTCCCAGACCGACATTTCTCTCGTTGCTCTTGCACGGTCCAGGGTGTTGACCCTCCTCACGACCGACCGGGACTTTAAGCCAGTCGTCGGGCTGCACATCGAGAACTGGCTTGCCGATCTCGCGAGTTGAAGCTCGTTCGGGTCTGGCGCATCCGCTCAAGGCCTTATGTACCCCCCGTCTGTCTTCAGCCGCCCCCACCCCTATACTACTACTCAGGGACGCCCGGACCGCGCCCACCAGCCGCGCGGCCGGCTCCTCACGCGGCGGACTTCACCCCTGGGAGTAAGTTTGTGTCCAAGCATATCTTCGTCACCGGCGGCGTCGTGTCGTCGCTGGGCAAAGGGCTGACCTGCGCCTCGATCGGCATGCTGCTCGAACACCGCGGCCTCCGGGTCCGCCTCCAGAAGTTCGACCCCTACATCAACGTCGATCCCGGCACCATGAGCCCCTACCAGCACGGCGAGGTCTACGTGCTGGACGACGGCTCCGAAACCGACCTCGACCTGGGGCACTACGAACGCTTCACGAACGCCCCCCTCAGCCGGCAGTGCAACTACACCACCGGCAAGATTTACCAATCGGTCATCCAGAAAGAACGCCACGGCGACTACCTGGGCCGCACTGTCCAGGTCATCCCGCACGTGACCGACGAGATCAAGTCAGCCGTCCGCCAGCTCGCCGCCGACAACGTCGACGTGGTCATCACCGAAATCGGCGGCACGGTCGGCGACATCGAGGGGCTTCCGTTCCTCGAAGCCATCCGCCAGTTCGCTCTCGACGTCGGCAAGCAGAACTGCATGTACATCCACCTGACGTTGATCCCCTACCTGAAGGCGGCCGGCGAGGCCAAGAGCAAGCCGACGCAACATTCGGTGGAGCAGCTCCGCCGCATCGGTATACAGCCCGACATCCTCATCTGTCGCACCGAACGCGAGATGCCGCACGACATGGCCGAGAAGATCGCCATGTTCTGCAACGTCGAGCCCCGGGCCGTCATCGAGGAACGCGACAAGGAGCTGTCTATCTACGAGGTGCCCATCTCCCTGGTCGAGAGCAACCTGGATGACCTGATCGTCGAGAAGCTCGGCCTGAAGACGGCCCGGGAGCTGGACATCAGCGACTGGCGGGCCATGTTGCAGCGCGTTGCTAAATCCGAAGCAGGAGGTCACGATCGCGGTCGTCGGTAAGTACATGAAGTTGCAGGATGCTTACAAATCGGTGTACGAGGCCCTCGACCACGCCGGCATTTCCCTGCAAGCCCGTGTGCTGATCCGCAAGATCGAATCGGAGAATTTCGAGCGCAAAGGGGCCGAGTCGCTCCTCTCCGGCGTGGACGGTCTCCTGGTCCCGGGCGGCTTCGGCTACCGCGGCATCCCCGGCAAGATCGAGGCCATCCGCTATGCCCGGGAACAGGGCATCCCCTTCTTCGGCATCTGCCTCGGCTTGCAGTGTGCCGTCATCGAGTTTGCCCGCAACGTGCTCCATTTGGAAGACGCCGACACCACCGAGATCACGCCCAACTGTCACAACCCGGTCGTGTGCATGCTCAACGAGCAGTACAACATCACCCACCTGGGCGGCACCATGCGGCTGGGCTCATATCCCTCGGTCCTGAAGGAAGGCAGCCTGGCTCATCGGGCCTATGGCAGCCTGCTGGTTCACGAACGGCACCGCCATCGCTACGAGTTCAACAACGCCTGCCGGGCCCAGTTCGAGGAGCACGGCATGGACTTCTCCGGGACCAGCCCGGACGGCAACCTGGTGGAGGTGATCGAGCTGCCGTCGCACCCCTGGTTCCTGGCCGTGCAGTGCCATCCGGAGTTCCAGTCGAAGCCGACGCGAGCCCATCCGCTGTTCCGCAGCTTCGTGCAAGCAAGCCTGGCGCGGCGGGAACAAAAGAAAAGCGCTGACGAGGCCCGGCCGCGGGCGCTCGGGGCGGCCATGGTGGCGGCAAGCTGATTAGGGGACGGTTGCCCATCGCGCGCCGGGCCAAGGCGACCGTGGGCCGACCGGTCTCCACGCATCCGTCGCGGATTCCGGGAGACTTTCGGTTAGGCCGGGTGGCACGGTCAGGAGACCGTGCCATAACGGCGCGAGCATCGGGCTCATTGTTTCCTGCCGCTCTTAGCCGATCCGCAGCGTCTGCCGTAGCCGGGCCCGAAAGACGTGCCAGCCCTGAAGGCCGCGCGGAGCGTGTTCTTCCAGGAGCCAGGCCAGGATGTCGATGCGCTTGAACCCGTCGTACCAGCGCATCGCCCCAAACAGCGTGACGGCATCGCCGAGGGTCTTGCGAATGAGCTGCACCAGGGCGTGGGAGGTCGCCCGCTCCGGCAGAGGCACGTCATTCTGCACGGCCCGCGAAAGATAGGCCAGGGCCAACTCGCTGGATTCGACACACCAGCGCACCGGCAGGCAGGTGACCCGCGTCGCGGTCCGCAACAGCGCCGTGTACGCCTCCAGACACTGCTGCAGCTCGGCCGCACTGGGAGTAAATGCCAGTTCGTGCTGGAAATCGACCAGCAGACCATGCGCGTCGGCAATGCCGGCGGGCAGGAAGCGCCGGCGGAAGGCGTCGGCCTCGCCCAGCGTTTCGAGCAGTGATACGATCGCGTCCGGCGCTCGGAAACCGTCGTACCGCTTCATCTCTTCATTCCAGCGCGCCTGGCCGAACCACTCCGCCGAGGCTCGCAGCAGGCGGCGCAGCTCCAGCATCAGTTGCTGGAGATTGGCGGTGTGCGGCAGC
Organism: uncultured Planctomycetota bacterium; assembly: GCA_963827935.1. Taxonomy (GTDB): domain Bacteria; phylum Planctomycetota; class Planctomycetia; order Gemmatales; family Gemmataceae; genus DATFNV01. The sequence continues at coordinate 172,853 of CAWHCN010000019.1, forward strand.
TTTCGGCCCGCTTCCAGCCCGCGGTACAGATACGACAGCGCCACCTCGCTGGCATCCCGAACGCTGATGAGGTCGCACGGATCATCGCGCGTCGCCTCGGTCACCAGGGCCGCGTAGTCGGTCAGGCACCGGTGCAGGTCGGCATCATCGGGTACGAAGCCGATGTGCCCGTCCCAGTCCTGCAGGAGGGCATGCCCGTTGGTCGCCTTCGCCGGCAAGAACCGCCGGCAGAAGCCCAGATTCAACTCATGACAGCGCTCGGTTCCCATCGTTTGGATCCTTCTCAGCCCGGGGCCGTCGCTTCGGGAGAGAGCCAACCAGACTCCCGGCGCGGCGACGGCAGGTCGAGGAAGGTCTTCCTCGGCCTCGGCCGGCATTGCCTGATTGTCGCGCGGCCTGGCAAGCTGGTCAAGAGGCCAGCGACCCAAACGCTTGCAATCCTGGTGACGCCTGGATCGACTCTGCCGGTGAGCCGGACCGGGGAAGCTGTGACAGGATGGAGGGATGGGCTCGACTTTACGCCTGGGCCAGATGAAGCACCGCCTCCGGCCGCAGCAGTTCGAGGCTGCGATCGGCCCGGACCAGCTCCAGCGCGTCCCAGGTCAGGTCGCGCAGGATGCCGGGATGGGGGCCATCGGCACATTCCGCCACCACTGGCTTGCCCAGCAGGCCCAGGCGCCATTTCCAGCACGCTTCCAGCGTGTGCAGGTCGCCGCCGCAGAGGGTGTCGTATTGCTCGTCGAGCTGATGGAGCAGCCGCCGGGCGATGGCGTGCGCATCGTACTGCTGCCCGGTGAAGAGGGCCAGCGAGGCAGCTTCCGTCAGGCCGGCCGCCTCGAATGTGGCAACCTCCTGGTTGAGGTTCAAGCCGATGCCGGCCACGGTGCCGCGCCCCTGCTCGATCAGGATGCCGCAGACCTTGCGACCGTGGATCAGAACATCGTTGGGCCACTTGATGCGGGCTTGCCAGCCGGTCAGCTCGCGGATGGTTTCGCAAACCGAGACGGCCGCCCACGCCGTCAGGATGGCGGGCCTTCGCAGGTAAGCTGGCGGAAAGAGCAGCACCGACAGCAGCACCCCGCGGCCCGGCGGACAGGACCAGGTGCGGCCATGCTGGCCGCGCCCGCTGGTTTGCTCGTCGGCCAGGACCGCGACGCCGTCGTTTTCGGGCGAATCGGACAGGCCGGCCGCGACGCTGCTGGTGCTGTCCAGACGGTCGAAGACGAGGACCCGGCGGCCGAGGCGATGAGTGTCCAGGGTCCAGGTTTCGCGCGGATTCATGGAGGTCAGAATAGAACACGGATGACGCGGATTGGACGGATTTGCACGGATCTGATCCGTGAAGATCGGTCCAATACGTGTCATCCGTGTTCTATTCTTTGAGGTAATCCAGGGCGATATCCAGCGCCGCTGCCGAGTGCGTCAACGCCCCGACGCTGACCCGATCGACCCCCGTCTCGGCAATCGCTCGGATGGTCGCCAGCGTGACGCCGCCCGACGCCTCCAGCAGTACCTTCGGGGCCACGGCATCACGCCGCCGTACGGCCTCACGCATCGCCTCCAGCGCCATGTTATCGAGAAGCACGATGTCCGGTCCGCAGGGAAACGCCTCGTCCAGTTCGGCGAGGCTCTCCACCTCGATCTCGACGGGCACCTTGGGACCGTGCAGGCTCCTGGCCGCCTCGACCGCGATCCGAATTTCCTTGCGGCCGTGGCCCAGGGCCGAGAGGTGATTGTCCTTGATGAGGACGCCGTCGAACAGCCCGACGCGGTGATTGTGCCCGCCGCCGCAGCGGACGGCATACTTCTCCAGCAGCCGCCAGCCCGGCAGCGTCTTGCGCGTGTCGAGGATCTGGCAGTTCAAGCCGGCGACGGCGTCCGCGTACCGCCGTGTTTGCGTGGCGATGCCGCTGAGGTGCTGCATGAAGTTGAGAGCCGTGCGTTCGCCGGAGAGGATCGAACGCATCGGCCCGGCGACGGTGGCCAGCTTGCTTGCCGGCTGCACCGCGTCGCCATCGCGCAGGTGCGGCTCGAATCGGACCTGGGGATCCAGGGTGGCGAAGACCAGGGCGGCGGCCGCCAGACCGGACAGCACGCCGGGGGCGCGCGCGACGAAGACGGCACGCCCTGCCAGGGCTTCGGGGATGACGGCCTGGCTGGTCAGGTCGCCGCCGCCGATGTCCTCCGCAAGGGCAAGCTCGACCAGGCGGCGGCAGGCAAGGGTTTCAGCCGCGTTGAACATAGGGCCGTCTTGGAAAAGTGAAGAGTCCCGTAAGTTCCGGCACCCGCGGCTGCTGCCGGACACGCACTATCGTTCGGCCTCAGTGGACGTATAGCAAGGACGGGGCGGGCCGGCCAGTCCTGGCGAGGCCGCCCAGGTGTCACTTCTAATGGTGGGGCGGAGGTTCGCTGGAGAAGCTCGAGCGCCGTTCAACCGATGGTGCCACCACCACCCTCGGACACCCCGTGGCACCCTGATGGCACCATCGTGGCACCCTGATGGCACCATCGTGGCACCCTGATGGCACCCTTGGCACCATCGTGGCACGGTGGTGGCACCATCGTGGCATGGTGGTGGCGCCATCGTAGCACCGTCGTGGCACCATTCCTTCCGGACACGCCAGCTAACCCGTTCGTGGGTCGTCCGGTGTCGCCAGAGGTGCCAGCTGCGGGAGGGCCGGTCCGCTGCGGGGACATTCCTGGTGAGTTGTGCCGGCGCAGTAGCTGCCCTCAGACGAAACTCACGATTCTCACAACGGATCGCGACTTCGAGGCACGGCCAGGCATCCCTGCGGCAGATTGGTCAAAGCCGTAGACAGCTCACTCCAACCCCAATTGCAACCGCGCCGCTTCGCTCATCCGTTCCGGCGTCCACGGCGGGTCCCACACCACTTGCACCTTCACGTCGGTCACGTCCGCCACGCTGCGTACCTTCCGCTCCACCTCCGGCGGCAGCGAGCCGGCGGCGGGGCAGGCGGGTGAGGTCAGCGTCATGCGGATCGTCACCGCGTTCGTCTCGGTCACGTCGATGCCGTAGATCAGCCCCAACTCGTGGATGTTGACCGGGATTTCCGGGTCGTAACAGGTCTTAATCACGTCCACGATGCGATCCTCCAGCGGCACCGGGTCGGCGGGCGTCTCAGGCGGTGGGGCGGTGTCAGTTTCCATCGGCGTGTCTCCTCATGAAGTGGCGGCGGGTAGCGGTGCGGCCAGCGACGCCGCCAGGCCGCGGATGCGCTGCACCATCGCCGCCAGGCCGTTGCGCCGGCCCATCGTCAAGTTTTGATCTAGGCCCAGGCGGGCGAAGAATCCTTCCACGTCGAACGCCAAAATATCCTCCGCCCGCTGTCCCGAATAGACCCGCTCCAGCATGCCGATCAGGCCGCGGACCAGGTCGGCATCGCTGTCGGCGACGAACTCCAGCACGTCGGCGGTGCCGGGCTTCTTGCGCGCCGAGATGTGGACCGTGCTCTGGCAGCCGTGCACGTAGTTCGCCTCGGTCTTCAGCGTCGGTGGCATTGGTGGGATCTTCTTGCCCAGCTCGATGATGTGGGCGTAGCGTTCCGACCAATCGTCGAGGAACTCGAAGACGTCGGCGAGTTTCTCGGCCGCCTCCTGCGGACTGGCCGCCGACGCTTTCGCGTAGGACGCCTCCACCGGCGGGGCGGCAATCGCCGGTCGCTTCTTCGCGGCTGCCTCGGCGACGATCCGGCGCAGGACGGCGACGAAATGGTCAATCTCCTCCGTCGTGTTGTACATCGCGAAGGACGCGCGGGCTGTGCCGGGCAGGCCGAAGCGCTCCATCAGCGGCTGGCAGCAGTGGTGCCCCGTCCGCACCGCGATCCCCTCCAGGTCGAGTTTGATGCCCACGTCGAGTGCCGACATGCCCTCGACGACGAACGAGAGGACGCCGACCTTGTGCGTGGCCGTGCCCAGTATGCGTACTCCCGGGATTTGCCGCACCTTCTCGGTGGCATAATGCAGCAGCTTGTCCTCGTGGGCGGCAATGTTCTCCAGGCCGAGCGACTCGATGTAGTCGATGGCCGCCGCCAGGCCGATGGCCCCGGCGATGTCCGGCGTGCCGGCCTCGAACTTGTTGGGCAGCTCGGCGTAAGTCGTCTTCTCGAATGTGACCGAGGCGATCATGTCGCCGCCGCCCTGGTAGGGCGGCATGGCCCGCAGATACTTCTCCTTGCCGTACAGAATGCCAATGCCGGTCGGCCCATACAGCTTGTGCCCGCTCAGAGCGTAGAAGTCGCAATCCAACGCTTGCACGTCAACGCGCAGGTGGGCCACCGCCTGGGCCCCATCGATCATCACCGGGACGCCACGGCGGTGGGCCGCCTCGATGATGCGCTTCAGCGGATTGACAGTGCCCAGCGCGTTCGACACATGCACCACAGACACCAGCTTCGTCCGTGGGCCAAGCAGCTTTTCGTACTCCTCGAAGAGGAATTCGCCGCGCTCATTGATCGGCACTACGCGCAGCTTCGCGCCGGTTGCTTCACACAGCATCTGCCACGGGACAATGTTGGAGTGATGTTCCATCCACGAGACGATCACCTCATCGCCGGCGCGGAGGTTGGCCCGGCCGTAAGTCTGGGCGACGAGGTTGATACCTTCGGTCGTGCCGCGGGTGAAGATGATCTCGTGGGGCGACCCGGCGCCGATGAAGCGTTGCACCCTGGCGCGGGCTTCCTCGTACTCGTTGGTAGCGAGCCGGCTGAGCAGGTGGACGGCCCGGTGGATGTTGGCGTTGTACAGCTCGTAGTAGCGGCGGAGGGCGTCGATGACCGCCAGCGGCTTCTGCGTGGTGGCGGCGTTGTCGAAGTAGACAAGCGGCTGGCCGTGGGCCTTGCGGTCCAGGATCGGGAAGTCGTTGCGGACTTTCTGGAGGTCAAACAGCGGCGGCAGCGCTTTGGTATGCGACTGCGGCCGGGCTTCGGCGGTGGGAAGAATGCTCATACGGCCTCCTGGGCCGTGCGTGCGGCAAACAGCATCGATTCCAAGCTGGCCCGCAACGACTCAACCTTGATGCGGCCGATAATGTCGTTGGCGAAGGCGAACGTGAGCAGGGCCCGCGCCTCCTCCTTGCCGATGCCGCGCGAACGGAGATAGAAGATCGACTCCGCGTCGAGCTGCCCGACCGTCGCCCCGTGCGTACACTTCACGTCGTCGGCAAAAATCTCCAACTGTGGCTTGGTGTCGATGATTGCCTCATCCGAGAGAAGCAAGGTCTGGTTGGTCTGCTTGGCATCGGTCTTCTGGGCATCCTGGTGGACGTAGATGCGACCGCTGAAGACACCACGGGCCTTGCCGTCGAGGATCCCCTTGTACAGCTCGTGACTGGTGCCATGCGGTTTGGCGTGGTCAATGCGTGTGTGGTTATCGATGAGCTGCTCGCCGTCGCCCATGTAGAGGCCGTTGAGGGTACACTGGCAACCCTCGCCGTCGAGAACGGCATTGATGTTGTTGCGGGTCAGCTTGCCGCCGAAGGTGAGGTTGTGCGAGGAGAAGTTGCTGCTGCGGCCCATTTGGATCTGGGTGGTGGCGACGTGGAAGGCGGCGTCGCCTTCCTGCTGGACCTTGTAGTGGTCCAGGATGGCGCCTTCGTCGAGGATGATCTCGGTGACGGCGTTGGTGAAATAGATCAGCCCAGGCAGGCCGTGGTACTGCTCGCAGACCGTGGCCTGGCTGTTGCGGCCGGCGACGATAAGTACGCGGCGCGGCCACAAGAGCGGCGGCTCGCCGAACGCGACAACGGGGGCCATTAGGTCGATCGGCTCCTCGACTACCGCCCCGGGCGGCAGGTAGACGAATGCCCCCTGGTGCAGGAAGGCGGTGTTAAGGGCAGCGAATGCCTGCTCCTGGTAGTCGGCGTAGCGCGTCAGGTACGGCTCGACTAGGTCGGGATGGTCGGTGAGGGCCTGGACGAGGGTGCAGACAATCACGCCGTCACAATGCGGCAACTCCAGGCCGAAGCCCGACCGAGCGACCTTGCTGAACGGAACGCGCGTCAGCGCCCCGAGCGGCGTGAACCGCCACTCCTCGTCCTCCTGCGTCGGGAAGCCCAGTTCCGCGAAGCGCTCAATCGCCTCGTGGCGCAGCTTGACCAGGAAAGGCGGATCGTTGGCGTGCGCCTTCTCGAAGCGGGCGTGGGCCGACAGATAGGTGTCCTTCGCGTCCATCAGTGCGGTCATGTGCTTGGATGTCCCGTGCGCGAAACGATGAATCGGTTACACCGGTTTCTTCGCGACCTCATCATCGCTCCAGCCGAACTCGCGGTATCCCTTTGCCTCCAGCTCCAGCGCCAGTTCCTTGCCGCCCGACTTGACGATGCGCCCACTCACCAGGACATGCACAAAATCGGGGACAATGTGGTTGAGCAGCCGCTGGTAGTGGGTGATGACCAGGATGCCGCGATCCTTGTTCCGCAGGGTGTTGACGCCGTCGGAGACGATCCGCAAGGCGTCGATGTCGAGGCCGGAGTCGGTTTCGTCCAGGATGGCCAGCTTCGGATCGAGGACGGCCATCTGGAAGATTTCGTTTCTCTTCTTCTCGCCGCCGCTGAACCCCTCGTTGACCGGTGCTTTCAGCAACTCGTCGCTCATGTGCAGTATCTTGGCCTTCTGCCGCAAAAGCACGAGGAACTGGGCTGAGTCCAGCTCCGGCTCGCCGCGGTACTTCTTGATGCTGTTGAGGGCCGCCTGCAGGAAGACGCGGTTGCTGACGCCGGGAATCTCGACGGGGTACTGGAAGGCGAGGAACAGCCCCTCCCGGGCCCGCTCTTCGGCGTCCATGTCGAGCAGGTCCTTGCCGTTGAAGGTGACGACGCCCTCGGTGACCTGGTAGGCCTCGCGCCCGGCGAGGACGCCGGCGAGGGTACTCTTGCCGGAGCCGTTGGGCCCCATGATGGCATGGACCTCGCCCGGTTTGATCTTGAGGTTGATGCCGCGAAGGATTTCCTTGTCGCCGACCTTCGCGTGGAGATTGAAGATGGTGAGCATAGTTTGGTTCATGTGTTCCAGGGTCTATCCAGCCGAGCGATGAGCGGGAACTGTTTGCTGCCCGTGAACAATCGGCTCCCATTCCTGTTGCATCTCGTGGCTGCGTTGTTTCACCTGCTCCAGAGTTTGCCAGGGCCTCGGCGGCGGCTCGGGATTGTGGATTCCGATGCACGGCCTGCCCTCGGCCCACAATTCACGTTGGTACGCAGTCAGGATCCAGTCGAGGTCCGAGTACCATATGCCCCGCTGGCCGAGATCTCGGGTCGCGGGCCCTCCGAATGGTTCATGAGTCGCCTCATAAACATACGCGTCCAGGAACACCCGTTCCGAAGGTATGAGCGGCATCGTTGCCTCCTCCTTTGGTCCTCAAACCGGCTCGACCTGCCAGACCCAAACCCGGCGGTCAGCCGGCGAAACGGAGAAAGTGACAGCCAACGGGGCGTCAGCATAGGCCCGGTCGCTGCGGACGGGTCGCCCGAGTCTCTCAGGATTCCGCTCCAGGACTCGGTCAATTCGGTTGGCGGCGTCCCGAACGGCCTGTCGATCGACGGCATTCATCCAGATCTCCGCCAGGTCGTTCTGGGCATTCCGGGTCCACGTCACCATGAACTTCATTGACGGCTCTCCAGCGAGTCCAGGTGCGTCATCACCTGATCAATGGTAAAACCGTCTTGCTCGGTTGCCTTCCGGCGCTCTAGCTCATCCAAGTCGAACAGCTTGATGACTCGTTCGTAGAGTTCGTCCTCGGTCTCCTGGCGGGGCTCGAAGTGGCCGAGCAGTTGCCCATCGGGACCACGAATCTCGGTCCGCTGCTTGGCTTGCCCTAGGAATGCCTGAACGGCATCGTTCGCAATTAGCGTCGTCATGAGAAATCTCCCGCGAGGAATTACCCCACACTCCCCTCCAGACTCACCCCCAGCAGCTTCTGCGCCTCCACCGCGAACTCCATCGGCAGGTTCGAGGAATACCTGCTTGCAGAAGCCGTTGACGATCATGTTGATCGCGTCCTCGGTCGAGAGGCCGCGCTGCTTGCAGTAGAAGATCTGGTCCTCGCCGATCTTCGACGTGCTCGCCTCGTGCTCCACCCGGCCGGTCGGGTTGCGCACCTCGATGTACGGGAAGGTGTGCGCCCCGCAGCGGTCGCCCAGCAGCAGCGAATCGCACTGCGAGTAGTTGCGGGCGTTCTCGGCCCCCTTCATGACCTTTACCAGGCCGCGGTAGGTATTCTGGCCGTTGCCGGCCGAGATCCCCTTCGACACGATCGTGCTTTTCGTATTGCGCCCAATGTGGATCATCTTCGTGCCGGTGTCGGCCTGCTGCTTGTGGTTGGTGAGGGCCACCGAGTAGAACTCGCCGACCGAGTCGTCGCCCAGCAGGATGCAGCTCGGGTACTTCCAGGTGATGGCCGAGCCGGTCTCGACTTGGGTCCAGGAAATCTTCGAGCCCCGGCCGGCGCACTTGCCGCGCTTGGTGACGAAGTTGTAGATGCCGCCCTTACCTTCCTGGTCGCCGGGGTACCAGTTCTGCACCGTCGAGTACTTGATCTGCGACCCCTCGCCGACGGCCACCAGCTCGACCACGGCCGCGTGCAACTGGTTCTCGTCGCGCATCGGCGCGGTGCAGCCCTCCAGGTAGCTGACGTAGGCCCCTTCCTCGGCCACGATCAGCGTCCGCTCGAACTGGCCCGTCTCCTTGGCGTTGATGCGGAAGTAGGTGGACAGCTCCATCGGGCAGCGCACGCCCTTGGGGATGTAGGCGAAGGAGCCGTCGCTGAAGACCGCCGAGTTGAGGGCCGCGTAATAATTGTCGTTGTACGGCACCACCGAGCCGAGGTACTTCTTCACCAACTCGGGATGGTTCTGCACCGCCTCCGAAAAGGAGCAGAAGATGATGCCTCGCTTGGCCAGCTCTTCCTTGAAAGTGGTCGCCACCGAGACACTGTCGAACACGGCATCGACGGCGACGCCGCTGAGGCGCTTCTGCTCGTCCAGCGAGATGCCTAGCTTGGCAAAGTAGCTGAGCATCTCCGGATCGACGTCGTCCAGGCTGGTCAACTTCTTCTTCGCCTTGGGGGCGGAGTAGTAGATGGTGTCCTGGAAATTGACCGGCGGGTAATGGACGTTGGGCCAGGTCGGCTCTTTCATGGTGAGCCAGTGACGGAACGCCTTGAGGCGCCACTCCAGCATAAACTCCGGCTCGTTCTTCTTGGCGGAGATCAGGCGGACGATGTCTTCGTTCAGGCCGCGCGGCACCGTGTCGGCTTCGATATCGGTGTAGAAGCCGGCGCTGTACTCGCGGTTGGCCAGTTCCTCGATCGTGCTTGTGGCAGTGCTCATGGGAGCGCTCCCTCCGGGTCGCGGCTAAACGGGTTCAGGGTCGCGGAGCGTGGTCAGGGAAATCATCGGAATCAACGGGCCGGCGGGCTCCAGGACCGCCTCCGCCAGGCGTGCCCGCAGCAACTCGGTTAGACGGCCTTCGCTCTCCAGCAGATCGGCCAGCGTGACACGGTCCAGGGCGTTCCGCATCCAGTCCTCCAGCGTGTGCCAGAGGGCCCGCAGGGTGCAGGCCCCGTGGTGGACGCAACGCCCGTCCGTCGTCTCCGTGCCGGTGTGCTTGTTGCAGAAGTTCGGCTCGTCGAACAGCGGCTCGCCCAGGGCGTTCATTACCGAGCCGAGGCTGACCTCGGCCGGCGAACCGGCGAGGCGATAGCCCCCCGATCGGCCGCGAACGCTTTCGATCAAGCCGGCCTGACGCAGCACGGCCAGCAACTTGGCCGCGTACGGGACCGACAGCCCCTCATCGGTGGCGATCTGGGGGATCGTGAGGGACCGCCCGTCCCCCGCCCGCGCCAGGCGCAGCAAACACCGCAGGCCGTACTCTTCCTGGGCTGTGATCTTCATGGGTCCCTCGCGCTCAGGGGATCGGAGTCCCCAGAAGGAATTGTAGAAATCTTTACTATGGTGTCAAGTATTGCACGCCGGGGTTGAGCCGGCCTTCGCGACGAGTACGAAGAGGATTGGCGGAAGAGGCGGTCGGACGCAGGGCATTCTAGGAAACCATACTAATCCATCTAGATTACCTGCTGGATTCTGTCCGCAAGGATGAATCCAAACGGGACAGACGGGAGCCTCCGAGGCCGACATGGTCAACCGGTGCGGGTAGCATGACAGCGGTAGAAAACGTGGCTCGCGGATCGCGACAGCAGAAAGCGGACTCGGGCGGTCCACCGGCTGGGGGAGCACAGTGGACCACCCGAGGATCCGGAGGGTCAACCTGCCCCCCAGGATGTGGGGGAAGACTCTGAAGGGCAGTTCTCCGCTCCGTCACTATTGTTGTTACGCCGTGACGGTGCCGGCGGTTCGGCGGCTGAGGCCCAAAATCGATCCTCGACGCCCCAGCGAACCGTCTGGGCCGTGCGGCTCAGCTCGCGCAGACGGCGGCGATGGCGCACGATCTCCGGCAACTGGGCCAGCACGCTCAAACGTCCGGCCAGGAACGGGACCAGACGGCCTTCGGCCCAACGACGTTGGGCCTTGGCCGCCAGCACCGCCAGGTGCAGCGGCAGGGCCGTCAGCGGCAGATTGCGCCAGAACACCAGCTCCTCGTTGCGCGACTGCTGCTCCAGCAGGCGGCGGTGCGGCCGGCCATAGGATGCCGACACCCGATGCCGAACCCGCGAGGCCGGCTCGAAGACCACCTCCCCCCCGCCCGGTGCAGGCGAAACGACAGGTCCACGTCCTCGAAATAGGCACCGAAGCGCTCCGCAAACGAGCCGACCCGGCGCAGCAGGTCGCGTCGATAGAACGCGCTGGAGGCACTGGCTCCGAAGACACGACAGGATTGCAGATAGTCCGGCCCCAGCGGCTCCCCGTGGCCGCGCTTCGCCGCCACGCCGCCCCGGAAATAGCGGTCGCCGGCGCTGTCGATCACCTCGGTTTCCGGCTGGCCGGTCCACCGTAACACCAGGGGAGCCACGGCGGCCACCGCCGGATCATCGAAATGGGCCAGCGCCGCCTCCGCCCAGCCCGCATCGACCTCGGTATCGTCGTTGAGCAGCTCGACCACGGGGGCCGTCGCCGCCTCAATGCCCGCGTTGGCCGCCGCGCAGAAGCCACCCCGCGCCTGACGCAGACACTGGACCTCAGGAAATGCCGTTGCGGCCGCACCGACCGCACCACCCGGCGAGCCATCGTCCACCACGATGATCTCAGTTCCGGCGGGGGCCTGGCGGATCACGCTGGACAGGCACGCGCGCAACAGGTCCGCACGGCTATGGCTGGGGATGACGATCGACAGCTTAGCGGACAAGTTGCGTCTCCCGGCGGTGAATGAAGCGACCGAGGTGGCGTTGCGCGGCCTCCGGGTGGTTGGCGGCCAGGTCGGCGGCGATGGCACCCAGGGTGGCGAAGGCCTCGGCGGCGTCGGTGTCGCCATGCCACGCCGCCCAGCGGCGGCGCAACCCGGCGGCCCCGTGCACCAGATGGGCCAAACCGCGTGCCTGCCAGCCGCACCAGTGCTTGCGAGCATAGGTCAGCGCGGCATGGCGCGTGAACACCCGCAGGTGGGCCGGCACGGTCCGCACATGCAGCGGTCGATGATGCGTCACGGTCAAGTCCGGCTCGTACCATACCGACCACCCCTGCGCCGCCGCTCGCCGGCACAGGTCCACATCCTCGTAATAGAGGAAGAAATCTTCGTCGAAGCCGCCAACCGCTTCATAGCAGTCGCGGCGGACCAGCAAGCAGCAGCCGGTCAACCACGGCACGCGACAGCGCCGCTCCGGGGCGACGGCGTGGTACTTGCGGCGCGAGCGCGGCAACAGCAGACGGGCCAAGGTGCTGAAGAGAGTCGGGAACGGGCCAAACGAATGCTGGCGGCTGCCGTCGCTATGGCGCAGCTCGAAGCCGACAACGCCGGCCCGGGGCTCGGCCGCCGCCAGGGCCTCGGCCGCCGCCAGAGCCGGATCGAGAAAGCCGGCATGGACGCTGGTGTCGGGATTGAGCAGCAGCAGCCAGCGGCCGCGGCTGAGTCGGCAGCCCTGGTTGGCCGCCGCGGCAAACCCGCGATTCCGCCTGGCTCGCCACAGCGACACCCCCGCGCAGCGCCGCAGCCGCCGCACCGCCGGGTCCCGCGGCGAATGATTATCGACAACGATCACCTCGGCCACGCCTTCGCGCAAGGCCGGACTCTGCCGGAGCTGCCGCACCAACGCCAGCGTGTCCTGCCATTGACGATAGTTGACGATGACCACCGACAGCTCCGGTGCGGCTTGCACTGGACGCGGCGGGCCGGCGGGCCGGGGCACGGGGCGGGCCGGGACGGGTGCTGCAACGCCGAGTGCCGGCAATGGCGCACGGTGCATGGGATTCCTTCCCTCAGGCCAGTCGGACGCGAAACGCGTTGTTTGGCTGGCGAGTATAGCCCGGCCGGCCCATTTGCGGCAAGTCCGACTGTCCGTGGGATTTGCTTGCCCCGGGCGGACTCCGCAGCCACAATGAGATGCATGGACCCACTCAAGAACCTCGCCGACCTCTGTGCCGAACAGGGCCTCGATGCGAAGCGGTTGGCCGAGAAAGCGGTCCTCGACGAGCGGCGCGTGCGGGCCATCATCGAGGGACGCTGGACGCCCAGCCCCGTCGAGCGCGATCGCATTGCCGCCGTCTTTGGCCTGGGGCGCGAGCAGATCGCCTGGGGCCACAGCACGCCGGTGTCGCACCTGTATGGCCACGGACCGCAGTTTGGCCGCACCCCATGATTGGCGGCACCCGGCGACGCGATAAGGGAGGACGATCGAATGGAAGGCTTGAGGACGGTCGATGAGCTGTGCGTGCAGCACAACCTGAGCCATCAGCAGCTCGCGGAGAAGTCGGGCCTGGATGAGTCGCGCGTGCTGGCGATCATGCTGGGGCGCTGGACACCCAGCCCGGCCGAGCGCGACAAGGTGGCCTCCGCCTTCGGCCTGACGCGCGACCAGATCGCCTGGGGCCACAAGACGCCGATCCAACATATCTACGGCTCGGGGCCGGGGTAGCTCCTTCACATCACCCGATCCTCCGCCCACGGATGGCGCCGTCCGGTGTCGAATTCCTTGTACTCTGCCGCGATCGGGGTGTGCAGTGTCTCCGGATTGTAGGCCGTGTTAATCATCCTCAGCAGAGGTACAACATCGGCATCCCCGTACCCCAGGCCGCGCACCTCGAAGTAGTCCTTGTTCACGTCGATGATGTGCAGCTTGTCTTTCCAGAGGCGCACCTTACGCAACGACCGGAGTTCCGCCCGGGTGCGCTTGACGAACTCGACAGCGGCATCGAGGTTGCCGGGGGTGTAGTCGTGAGCTGCGATGGCAGTAGACATGGTCGGTTCGTCACAAGCCTGCCCGGAACGAGAGACTCTCTGGCTCCTGGCTCATTCTCCCTGGCAAGGCACTCCCGGACAAGATGTCCTGAGGCGTGCGCCAGCCGCCCCATGCCTGCTGGCAGGCAGGCGGGTGGACAAGCGTCCGCAGGGCGGCCATACTAAACTGTAGCTGGTGAGGCACAGCAGCTGACCCATCCGCTCTCGCGCTCGGATCGTCTTGTCTACGCCGAGTTGCCGCTGTGCAGGGCGTGCCAACCCGCTGGCAGACCCCGGGGAATCCATCATGAACAGCGCATTGCCGCTGTCGCCGGACTCGTGGCCCTGGTCGCGGTTGCCTGGCTGATCCGGAGCAACCTGGCTCCGGCGCAGCTCAGCGAGCGGCCGGGGAACTCGCTCGACAACCCCATTGACACCCCACACGACCTGTCCGGCCTGTCGATCAAGATTCCGCGCATCCGCGTGCTGCACACTACCGATCCGAACAAGGCCGGCGGGTCGATGTACTTGCAGCAGGTCGATCCGTTCCTCGGCTACAAGTGGGGTTGGAGCCTGAGCCAGCGCGAGTTCCGCGAGCGCGACGGCGTCTTTGGCGATGCCGGCAAGCTCGATGGCCTGCTCCTGCCCGACGGGGCGACGAAAATGATGTCGCGCAGCCACGTCAACAGCTGCGGCGTCTGCCATAACACGCCGTATCGCGACGGCGGCGCCGGGGCCACCATCGCCAAGAATGGCGGTGACGGCCGCAACACCCCGCACATGTTCGGCGCCGGCCTGGTCGAAATGATCGGCCAGCACATTCGCCTCCAGGCCATGGCCCTCGCCGACACCAACCGCGATGGCTGGATCAGCCTGGACGAAGCCAGGGGGAAGCGCTGCATCCTGACCAATCTGCCCGCCGCTGTGGACGGCGACCGCGTCGAGATCGACCTGGGCAGTTTCGAGGACCTCGATGGCAGCGGCAGGCCCAACCTGAACCCGATCTTGAATCCCATCTATGTGGACAGTGAGGGCAAGCGCATCCCGTTTGCCCGCGATCTGAAATTCCCCGGCGTAGCCGGCTACAAGTTCGAGGTCCAGTGTTTCGGCCCCGGCCACCTGTACATGCCGTTCCGGCCGCCGGTGGCGACCACCATCCGCGCCTTCACGGCGACGCCGTTCGACATCCACATGGGGTTGCAGGCGTTCGACCCGACGACGCTGACAGACTCGGACGGCACAGGCTGGGCGCAGGTGTCCAACGCGGGCTGCCTCCAGTGCGTGACGGCGGCCGGCAAGGACCGTGGCGCGGTGCGCGGCCCTACCGGCATCAGCAAGGACGACCCCGATCGCGATGGCTATTGCGAGGAGATCACCGAGGGCGACCTCGACATGTGCGAGTGGTATCTGCTCAATCATCCCAGGCCCGGCCGGGGGCAGATCACGCCGGAGGTCAAGCAGGGCCAGAAGCTGTTCTCGCAGGTCGGCTGCGCCTCGTGTCATGTCCCCGACTGGCACCTGCCGGCCGCCAACCTCGGTGCGAAGGACTATACGCAGCAGCACGCCGGCGACCGCCGCCTCTTCGACATGGAGGTCGGCTACAACGACAAAACGGAGCGCCTGGAGGGGAAACTGGTCCTGCTGGCCGACAGGAAGGGCGGCATCTGGCGGCCCCGGCGGCAGGCCTACACGGTCCGCGGCATCTACTGCGATTTCAAGTACCACGATATGGGCGAGGCGTTCTACCAGTTGCAGTTCGACGGCAGCCTCATCAAGAAATGGCGGACGCTTCCCCTCTGGGGTGTCGGCAGCACCGCCCCCTACGGCCACGACGGCGCCAGCCTGAACCTGGACGACGTGATCCGCCGTCATGGCGGCGAGGCCCTGGAGTCACGCAAGAAATATACAGCCCTGAGTCGGGCCGAACGCCGCACGGTGATCGAGTTCCTCGAAAGCCTGGTGCTCTACCAGACCGAGCGCGTCCCCTGCGACATCGACGGCGACGGCAAGATCAGCGAACATTTCCGGGTCCAGGGGATGGACACCGGCTACGAGCGCTTCAACCCGGAGTGGCTCTTCAAGGTGCCAGGCAAGATCGAGGGGCCAACGGAGAACCTGCGCGGCGAGAAGATCATCTCCAATGCCCTGACCAACGTGCGCGAGGCCTATGGACTCGACCTGGAATGCCTGAAGGATAGCGATGGCGACGGGTTCCCGGACATCATCGATCCGGCACCGTTCAAGCGGGGGTACAAGGACGGGGAGAACTGACGGGGAGGCAGGGTGAGCCGATGATACGCAAGCTAGTGCGGGTCACTGGATTGCTGTTTCTCGCCATCCCCCTCCTTGCCGCCTTTGGGGTGTGTTTCGAGTCTTGGTACGATTACCAAAAACGCATCGAGCAAATACGATTCGTTTGGGGTCCCGATGGAAACCGACACCGCCCCGCCGCCTGAGACGCCCGCTGAGCCGGTCCCGCTCCCGGATCGGATCGTGGACGTGATCCGAACGTGCTACGACCCGGAAATCCCGGTCAACATCCACGAGCTGGGGCTGATCTACGGCATCGACGTGACCGAGACGAACGCGGTGACGATCCGCATGACGCTGACCTCCCCGGCCTGTCCCGCCGCCGGATCACTGCCGCCGGAGGTGGAGCGGAAGGTACGCGGGCTGGCGGAGGTGACCGCTGTCAAGGTGCAGGTGGTGTGGGACCCGCCGTGGACGCCGGATCGGATGACCGAGGCGGCGCGGTTGCAGCTGGGGTTGGAGTAAGATGTCTCGCTCGTCAGGGGGACGACGCATCATTCGATGGATCGTCTGTAGTCGTCAAGGGATGTCGTTGCGGCTTCTTTGGACCGCTCCCTGAGAAATCGCCGAAACTTCTTGCTCTTCCCGAGCGATTTCTCTGGTTCATCGGAGTCGGAGGCCCCCCGCGCGTCCCCCTTCGGTTCTCCGTCCGCCTGTCCCGGCATCTGAAAGCCGATGCGCCGCTTGGGCGGCTCTGGCGGCGCCTCGACCATGCGCCGCAGCACCTCGGTGATGGCACGAATCTGCTCATCGTGGAATTGGACCGTCTCGGCCAGTTTCTGGAGTTGCTCGACCAGTTCACCCGGCGTAGCGAGCAATCGGCGGAGCCGGACGAAAGCCCGCATGATCTCGACGTTGACCCGGACTGCGGTCGGTGAATCGAGAACGCTCGACAGCATGGCCACACCCTGTTCGGTGAAGACCCAAGGGGGATAGCGCCGACCACCGTGGCCAGAACTTGAGGTCGCAATTTGCGACCTCAAGTTCATAAATTCTTGCTCGGTAAGCTGATACGCAAAATCCGCAGGGAACCGATCCGGGTTGCGCCTTACCTGCTCGTTGAGGCGTTTCGTGGTTACACCGTAGAGTTCCGCCAGGTCCGAGTCGAGCATGACGCGCTGCCCGCGGATGACGTGGATGGCGCGCTCGATCTGCTCAACGGCCACGGGGGCAGTGGTCTTCTTACGAGGCACGGTGGCTCTCCTTCGCCCAGCGATCCGCCTCCGCGAGGGCGGCCGCCATTCGCTCGTGATCCTCTGCTGGGATTTGTGCCGACAAAGCCACGAGCTTGTCGTACCATTGCTGGATTTCCACGGGATCGTCCGACGGTTCCCAACCCTCGACAAACAACTCCTGGCCTTCGCGCCAGTGCGGTGGCAACTCATCGAGCCGTTGGATTTTGCCTTTTTTCAGGATGGCGCGATCATGAATCCTCCTTCTTTCCCGGAATGTCCCGCTTGTTCCGCCGGTTTTTCCCTCACGAGTGAAAGTCTTCCCCCACCTCAACCTTCAGGCCACCGACACAGCGCGCCGCGACGTTGTAAAGCACCGCGGTGAGGCAACCGACAAGCAGGCCAATGACCGCACCCGTGATCGGCGCCAACATCAGCACCACCCAGTCAGGCATCCCCAGTATTCCCTCACTTGAGATTCCTCCTTGGTGGAGTAAGGCCCGCACCAGCAGGAGTAGTACCCCGCCGAGCGCACCTCCCCCGGCGCTCATCAAGGCGAGCACACAGCCGCAGGACGTGACGCTTGCCCGGGTAATCTCCATCTTGGTCATATCATTCCTTGCCCAGTGGCATACCGGCCGAACAGGAGTTTGAACGCGCCCAACCCAACCAGTGCCCCCCTCATCCCCGGGCCCGTTTCCCCAAAAGAAACCGCCGACGCACGCTCACAGCGCGTCAGTCTCTTTATTGTCCCGCCCTCAAAAAGAGGGGTCAACGAAATTCCCTCACGCCGACATCGGCTGCTCCGCCACCACCTCCAGCTTCTCCCAGAACTGCTCCACCACCCCGCGCCAGGTCGCCGGCACTCCGCCTTTCGCGTACAACACCCGGGCATAGAGCGCCGCCAGCCGCTTCGCGTCCGCCTCCAGGGCCGGGACATCGCAGCCCACGCGGTCGGCGAACTCGATCGGCGTCTCGTCGGTCATGCGCGGCAGGTCGTGCTCGAACGCCCAGGCCTCCATCGCCTCGAAGCTGTAGCGCACCAGTTCCGCCGGCGACATCTCGTCGGCCCGGCCGTTCTGGAAGGGATTGCGATAGAAGCGGAACGGCCGCAGCGGGGCGCGACGCTCTTCGACTTCGCCGCCCTCGGCTGCGGACCCCACCGCACGCCGGCCGAATAGCCCTTCCCAGAAGGCCCTGAGCGCTTCAAGCAGGCGCCGGGCCCACTCGAAGAAGTTGGCCAGGTAGCACAGGCCGCCGCGGAGCAGGAAGACGATCACGATCACGGCCAGCACGGCGAAGACGATCCATTTGAGAATCGGCGCCACGCTGCCCAGGAAGGCGAATGATCCCGAAGATCGGCTGCTGGCCTTCTTCGATCCCGAGCGCGACGTTTTCTTCGCCGGCTCGGTGCGGGATGCATCGCGGCCCCCCGACTTGTCGCCGTCGGCCTTTTCTTGGTTCTTCCCCTGGTCCTGCGGGCCTTTTTGATCGCCGGAATTGCCTTTGCCTTTCTCGCCGTTCTTGCCGCCACTTTGCTGTCCCTGCTTGCCGTCGCCGTTTCCTTTCGCGTCGCCCTGTCCGCCCTGGCCCTTCTTGTTGGGGTCGCCGCTGTTGACGGGCTTGCCGTCCTTGTCGGGTTGCTGTTCGCCGGGGCGTCCCTCGCCCTTGCCGGCCTCGCCGTCCTTCATGGCATAGTCGGAGGCTTCGCGCTCCTTCGACTTGGCGGGTGCCAGGTCGAGGAGGGAGTATTCCGCCTGGGGTCGCGGTAGCACGGCCCCCAGGACCAGGAGTGTCACGATGAGGGCGCCGCCGGCGGTCAGCCAGGCGGTCGTCATCTTCCTTGGCATCTCCAGGTTGCGCTGGCGCAGGTAGCGGCGCAGGCCGAGGAACGATGTCGTCACCAGGAGGCCCAACCCGCTGGCGACGTAGATCCCCATCAGCCAGAAGACGTGCCGGCGGCGGTCCACGTCTTCAATGTCGATGAGCGACTGGCCGAGTCCGAAAATCGGCAGCGCCGCCAGCGAGAAGTAAACGACCCAGACCCCCGGCGGCCTGGTCTTCTTCCGCTCCTCGCGCTGGTTTTGATAGCGTTCCCACCAACCCAGCGGGGTGCCGGCCTTCTTGCGGCGTGTGCCCTTCGGCTCGGGCGGCGGGGGGGGCGGCTTCGGGGGTTCCGGCGTCGTCTTCTCCAGCCCGGAGGCCTGGAGCAGGCCGGTGCCGGTGGTTTCCGCCTTCTCGTCGATGTAGGTGCAATCGTAGACCAGTCGATAGCTGGACCACCAGATGAGGGCGACCAGGCCAGCGTTGATGAGCCAGCTCATCCCGCTTAGTCCGGCGGGATAATCGACGAACTGCGCCAGGCCGAGCCAGCTGGCGACGGCAAGGATGAAGCCATAGGTCCGCGCCCGGTCGGAGATGCCGTACTCCATCGAGATGCGAGCGACGAGCACCATGCCGAAAACGCAGAAGAAAAGGACGTAACGGAGCCGCTCGGTGAACTCGCCGGCATAGAAGATGTCCACAAGGAAGAAGACGAGGCTGCCGATCAGCGCCATGATCAGCAGGGGGCTGAAGGCGATGGCCATGTAGTCGGCGAGCTTGGGAGGCGGTTTCTTGGCCATGGACGTCTCCCGGCGGATCGACGATACGCCGCTAAACTACTCTTCCGGCGAATTCAACTCGTATGGCAACCGATTCATCCACTCCGTCCGGCCCTCGGCATCTTCCGCCACCACATCGGCGGTCATCGTCGCCGTGAATTGCCCGCGGCCCAGCACTTGCTGCCGGCACAGGGACGGCAACCCCTCCGGACGGGCCAGGTGGCGCACGTCGCGGATGCCCTCGGCTGCCAACCGTCCGTGCCCCTGTTCCAGCTCCTTGAAGTCGAAGACCATCAGGATCGCCGTGATCGCAAATCCCTCGCGCTTAAGGGTGCCCAGGGCGATGGCCGTCTCGAGGGAGACCTCGGCGAGCACGGCGATCACTGTGGCGTCGCGCGGCAGGCGGCCCGAGGTTTCCAGCACCAGGCCGGAGAACGACATGCCGTCGGTCAGCTCCACCCGGGCCAGCGTTTCGCGGATGCGCTGCAATTGCTCCACGCCGCGCCGGGTCTCCACCACGATCGGCTGCAATCGCTCACTGGTCTCCTTCATGCCGCCGACCTGCCGGGCCGCCTGGCGGGTGCGGGCATCGTGCTCGTAGCCTTCCTGCTGGATGCGATCGACGGCATCGCGGCCGTTGGTCACTAGGCCGATCTGTTGCCCCATTTCGTACACGGCGTTGGCCAGCGAGACGGCCGTCATCACCGCCAGCTCCGAACGGTATGGCTCGCCGCGCGACGGATAACCGTCCACATGGAAGTCGAGCATGATGGTCGCTCCGGCAATGGTGGTTGGCTCGTAGACCTTGCTGTGCAAGGTGCCGGTGCGGGCGGTGGCACGCCAGTGGACGCGGTTGAGCGGATCGCCGGCCTCATAGGGCCGCACCCCGGCGATGCGCGTCGGGTCCTCGTAAAGGCGGTGCGTCAGCATGATCTCGCCGATCGGCCGGCGTGACGCCAACTCGTACCCCTCCAGGGTAACGATTTTCGGATAGACCATAAAGAAGTGCGGCTCGGTTTCCACGCGGAAGCGGCGGTGCAGCCCGAAAACATCGCCGCTCTCCAGCACCAGCGGCCCCACCTGGTAGTAGCCGCGCTGCCGGCATTCCAGCTTGTAGCGCAGCACCATCTCCTTGCCCGAGCGCAGCATGGCGATGTGCAGGCGGCGGCCCTTGACCTTCAATCGCGGCGGCCGTTGCTCCAGGGCTTGGCGCGTCAGCACATCCTCCAGCAGCAGCCAGGGGACAGGCAGCCTCCCGACGTTGCGGACGGTGACGCGGACGGGGACGAGATCGCCGATTTCGGCGGTTGTCACGTCGCACTCGCGGGTCGCCGTGATATTGCCGATCCACGACCGGGCCAACAGCCGGCTGATGACGAGGACGCCGAACAGGACATACATCGCATAGGCCAGCAGGCTCGACTCGAGGAAGAGCGCGGCGACGAGCACCAGGGCGGCGCCGATGTACCATTTCATGCCATGCCCTCAACGGAGGTGCTCCAGAAGGCAGGGTGGCACGCCCTGAGGTACTCCGAAGGGCGTGGAGTCAGCGCAGCACGCCCTTCGGAGTACCTCAGGGCGTGCCACCCACCGCTCCGGGAGTCTGATCTCGATGGTGCCCTGCCTAGACTCTTCATCCTACCCTCACCAGATAAGGAAGAGAACGTACAATATGAGCGGGGCCCCTTCCCCTGCCGCCCGGCCCCGGGCGGCGAATGCGCTGACGAAGGTGCCGGTCGTCGAGGGCGAGTGCCTCCGACGGCTGCTTGTGAGCGGAGGACGCGGCATGCCGAGCCCGGACAAAGCCTTGGAAGGAAACGGCGTCGCCACGCTGGCTCCAACCGAGGTAGCGAGCGGGGACGAAGCGCTGCCGGCCGAGTTGGGCCTGCACATCCACCGCCTCATGGTGCGCACCCGCGCCATGGAAGAGCGGATGATCAAGATGAGCAAGTCGGGCGAAGGGTATTTCTGGATCGGCGGTCCCGGCGAAGAGGCGTTCAACGCCTGCCTGGGCCTCCAGGTCAAGAAGGGACAGGGACCGCACAACGATTTCCTCATCCTCCATTACCGCAACAGTGCCACGCTGGTCGCCATGGGAATGCCCATGCTGGACGGCATCCGGCAGATGGCCATGACGGTGACCGATCCGCATTCGCGCGGCCGGAACTTCGGCAGCCACTTTGCCCGCCACGAGTGGAACGTGATCCCGGTCACCTCGGTGATCGAGATGCGTCACACCGTGGCGCCGGGGTGCGCCTGGTGCAGAAACGGCTCGGCGGCGACGCCATCACCATCGTTACCGGCGGCGACGCAGGGACGGCCGAGGGGGATTTTGCCTCCTGCCTGATCTGGAGCACCCGGCCGGGAAACGAAGTGCCCGTGCTCATCGTCGTGCAAAACAACGGCTGGGGCATCTCGACGCCTGCCGGCGAGGTCCATGCCGAGAAGCGGATCATCGACCGCGGCAAGGCGTTTGGCATCCCCGGCGAAGTGGTGGACGGCAACGACCCGATCGCGAGCTGGCACGCCATCCGCCGGGCGATGACTTGGTGCCGCGTCGAGCGCCGGCCCTTCCTGCTGGAGTCGCGCGTCTCACGGCTGTACGGCCATTCGTCGTCGAGCGGTGCCATTCGAGTCAAGGGCGAGCCCGACTGCATCGACCTGTTCGAGCACAAGCTGGTCGAGTCCGGCGTGGCGGATCAGGAATCGCTCGACCGGGTCCACGAAGAGGCGCGGATCGAGGCGGAAGAAGCGCTGGAGCAGGCTCTGCGCAAGCCGAAGCCGGCGGCGGAGGACGTGGAGAAGTTCACGTACGCCCCCAGCCCGGTGGATGCGGTTTATCCGGGGGATTACACGGGATTACCCGTTTAGCGGCCGCTCGCAGAGCGGCAAGAGCGCCGCTCTGCGATTGGCCGCGAAACGGCCGCGGATGAGTGTTGCATGGCAACGTTGGTCCAGGCCGTTCGCATGGCTCTCCATTACGGCGAAGAGCACCTCGGCGTGACCGACATCTTCGGCGAGGATGTCGGGCCGCCGCTGGGGGGCGTCTTCACCGCGACGCAGGGGCTGCGTACCGCCTGGAACTCGCCGCTCGACGAGCGTGGCATCATCGGCACAGCAATGGGGATCGCCTATGCCGGCGGCCGGCCGGTGGCCGAGATTCAGTTCTGCGACTATGGCTTCAACACCATCGACCTGCTGAAAGTGGCGGGCAACCAGCGCTGGGCCGGTGGCGGCAACTTCGACATGCCCATGGTCGCTCATGACTCCCACCGGGTCCGGCATCCGCGGCAGCCTCTATCATTCCCATTCCTTCGAGAGTTGGGCCAGCCGGCTGGCGGGCTGGAAGATCGTCATGCCCAGCAACGCCCTCGATGCCTACGGGCTGATGTTGTCGGCCATCGTCGATCCGAATCCGGTCCTGGTGCTCTTGCCCAAGGCTCTGCTCCGCGTCCGCGGCGAGGAACTGCTCCCCGGCGAACCGGAAGACCCGGACCAGCTCAAGCAGATGATCGACGCGCCGGTGGGCGATCGCAGCGACTGGCAGCCGCGCTGGCCGGAGCTGGGGCCTCACTTCATCAAGTTCGGCCTGGCCAATCGCGTGCGGGAAGGGACCAGCGCGATGGTCGTCAGCTATGGCCGCATGCTCCCCCTGTGCAAGCAGGCGGCCGACCAGCTGGCCCAGGACCGCGGCCTCAGCTTCGAGGTGCTCGACCTGCGCAGCATCTTCCCCTACGATTGGAAGGCGATCAGCGCGGGCGTGCTCAAGACGGGGCGGGTGCTCATCGTCAACGAGGACACCGAGGTGACGAACTTCGGCGAGCACCTGCTGCGGCGGATAATCGACGAGCATTTTTACGACCTGGCGGTCCGCCCGCGCTGCCTGATGGGCAAGCACGTGCCGGGCATCGGGCTGAACCAGGTCTATGAACAGAATACCGTGCCGCAATTGTCGCACATTCGCGAGGCCATGCTGGCCGTGGCGACGGAAGCCGCGTGAACAGAAAGCGGCTTGGTTCCTGGTTAATTCTCGAACCACAAAGGACACAAAGAACACAAAGAACGGAATGAAATCCCATCCCTGTCTTCTTTGTGTTCTTTGTGTCCTTTGTGGTTCTCTTATTCTTGATGCCGAGCGTCCCATGGACTTCAAGCTTCCCGAACTCGGCGAAGGGGTCTACGAGGCCGAGTTGGTCGCGTGGGCGGTGAAACCCGGCGATACGGTCAAGCGCGGCCAGCAACTGATGGAGGTGCTGACCGACAAGGCGACGATGGAGGTGCCGGCTCCCTTCGCCGGGACCATCACCGAACTGACCGCCCAGCCGGGGCAGCAGATCAAGGTGGGCGACCTGGTGCTGACCTTCGCGCCGGCCGGCCAGATAGCCGAAACCGCTGTGCCCGAACCCACCCGGTCGGTCCCCCCGGCCGCCATCGAGACCAACGGGGCGATTCGCACGCCGGCCTCCGAACAGGCCATCGTGAAGGCAGCGCCGTCGGTGCGCCATCTTGCCCGGCAACTTGGCATCGACCTGACCAGCGTTCACGGCAGTGGCCCGCAAGGGCGCATCCTGGCGGACGACGTGACGGCTCCTCCGCCGGCCACGCCTGAAGCGAAACCCAAGCCGGCTGAGCCAAAGCCCGACTACGGGGTGCCCGGCAGCCGCGTGAAGCTGCACGGACTGCGCCGCAAGATCGCCGAACGCATGGTCCAGGCGAAGACCACCATCCCGCACTACACCTATGTCGATGAATGCGACGTGACCGACCTGGTCCGCCTGCGCGAGTCGCTGAAGGACGCGTATGCCCGAAGCGGCGTGAAGCTCACCTACCTCGCCTTCTTCGTCAAGGCGGTGGCCCGGGCCCTGAAGGTAGTCCCCATCGTCAACGCTTCGCTCGACGAGTCACAGGGCGAGATTGTGCTGCACGACCGCTATCACATCGGCATGGCCGTGGCGACGCCGTCGGGCCTGATCGTTCCCGTAATTCACGACGCCGACCGCAAGGACATGGGTGCGATTGCCGCCGACATCGACCGGCTCGAGCACGGAGGCCCGGGCGGGGAAGTCGCGCTCGAGGACCTGCGCGGCGGCACCTTCACGGTCACCTCGATCGGCAACGTGGGCGGCCTGATCTCGACGCCGATCATCAATCCGCCGGAGGTAGGCATTCTGGGCGTGGGCCGGGTGGTGAAGCGGCCGGTCTTCGACGCCGCCGGTGCGGTGCGCCCCGCGGACATGGTGTACCTGTCGTTCTCGTTCGATCACCGGGTGCTGGACGGAGCGGTGGGCGCGGCATTCGGGAACGCCGTCGTCAAGGCGTTGCAGCAGCCCGCCGTATTGCTTCTACAGGAGCCCGTTCGCTGACAACGAGCGTGCCGGTCACCAAGACCATCGCTCGGGTGAGTCCTCCCCATTACCTCGATTGCGGGCCGCCTCGCGAACCGGTTCGAGGAGACGGAAGGCGCTGCCGGTTCCCCGGAAATTGCCATGTCGTATTGAATTCGCCGGGAATTATATGCGACCTGGCACGCGAGTCGCAATCCATTGTCAAATCAGGACATGCGCCTTCACATTTCGGCGCCAGCGCCAGGTCGCATATAATTGGGTGTGTGCGGACCCGCCTTGCCGGCAAAGGATCAGTTTGAGCAAAGCGAGCCGTCCTCACCTGCCGGACGAGCCGGCCTGATTCGCCAGGCGTCCCTCCAGCTGCCACTTCGCCTGCGCCCGAATCCAGCCGAAGCGGGGTTCCCAGTCGCCGTCCACGATGCGCCGCAGCACCTTCTGGGCCTCGGCTTGCTGCCCGTGCTGCCGCAGGCTCTGGGCCCGATCCCACAGGATCTGGGCGTTGGCCGGCTCCGCTTCCGAGGCGGCCAGGTAGGCGCGGTCCGCCAGGGGGCAGGCCCCTTCGCGGCTGAGGGTCTGGGCCAGGGTCAGCCAGGGGCCGGATTCGTTGGGTTTCTGGCCGATGGGCGTGGTCAGGTACTCCCAGGCCAGGTCGGCGGCGCCCAGGTCGCGCAGAATCACGGCCGCCGCTGCACAGGCAGCCGTCGGGTCGTCGTGGTCCAGGGCCCGCCAGCAGTCGGCGGCCCGCACCGTCTTGGCCAGCAGGTCGCGCGGTGGCTCGAGCTTCAGCGCCTTCACCGCCTGGGCCAGCGAGGCGTAGTGATCCAGCAGCCGGCCATAGTCGCGCCGCACCGGCTCCAGGTCGATCACGTCCGGCAGGTCCTGGTATTCCAGGGCCAGCGCTCGCTCCAGGCACTCGATGGAACGGGCCGTCAGACCGCGGGCATCGGCGATCTGGCCGGCCAGGCGCCAGAGGCCGGGCTGGCGGGCCAACTCCTTGTGCTCCAGCAGCGGCCGCAGGCGGAGGTCGGCGTCGGCGTGCTGGCCGGTCTGCACCAGGAAATGGACGGCGGCCAGGCTGGTGCCCAGGCGTTCGGCCTCGTCGCCGCCGTCGAGGGCGGCCGCCAGCAGGTTGCTGGCCAGCGGTTGATCGCCGACCTGCCAGCACTGCCAGGCCAGCGCCACCGCTGCCGGCCGGCGGTGCCCTTGGCAGAAATTGGTTGCCGTCTGCCGCATCATATCGGTCCACAGGTCGGCATCGCGGGCCTCGCCCTGGAGCGCCTCGCGGAAGGTGCCATCGACGGCCGGCAGCACCCCGGCCTTCACCGCCTGCTCGAACATCGCCTGGAACTGCGCCCGCGCCTCATCGCGCCGGCCGCCGCGCAGCAAGGCCCGGGCCCGTTCGTACCGGGCCGCATACCCCAGGGCCGGATGAT
Source organism: uncultured Planctomycetota bacterium (assembly GCA_963827935.1). GTDB lineage: Bacteria > Planctomycetota > Planctomycetia > Gemmatales > Gemmataceae > DATFNV01. Next base: position 199,056 of record CAWHCN010000019.1, read on the forward strand.
CGGCATAGCGGCCCCACGACTCGGCCAACTCGCGCTGGAAACGCTGGTCCGAATTGGCGGTCTGGTCGTGCAGGAGACCCAGCAGCGCCCAGCCGAACAGCGAATCCTTGTGCGATCTCACATAGTCCAGACCGCGGAGCTGTCGTTCGCGCAACCAGCCGGCACCGGGCAGGCTGGCATCGACACTGCTCCACCGCTGCGCCACCAGCCACTGATCGCGGAAGCCGGCCAGCGTGCCCAGCAAGGGATGGCCCTGGCAGAGCGCCCCCGCCAGGTCCACGGCCAGCCGCGGCTGCCACGACTGGTACAGCGGCTGATCGAGCAGCGACAGGTAGAGCACCAGCGGATCGCGTGGCCGCTGTTCTCGGAGCGCTTTCAGCTCGGGGGAGAGCGACACGCTATCGCCGCACGCCGCCAGCAGGACGTGGAAACCGGCCGTGCGGGCATCGGTCCCCGGGAAGCAGTGATGGTAGACGATGCCGGCGTTTGCCGGGTTCTGGGCAGCGTAGTCGGCGGCGAACAGTTCGCGAGCTTGTTCGTCGTTCAGGTAGCGATGGCAGCCATTTTCCGCCACGTCGAGCGGCTTGTTCGGATCGAGCGCCAGCTTGCGATAGACGAGTTCGCGGGTCCGTAACGGCAGCGCCAGGACGACCAGGGCCGACGTATCCGGCACCAGCTCCGGCGTGGCAGCCGGGCGAAGCGTGTTGTGCAGGACGGCGAGTTCCTTGCCAACGGCGTCGAGCCGCTTCAGAGTGCCGTCGGCCCCATAGGTCAGGCAAGCCACCATCTTCCCTTCGGGCATGACGACGACGCGCCGCTCCGTCAGTCGGCCGTCGTCGCCGAAGAGCAGTTGCACGGCCGCGTAGCGGATGGGCTTGCCATCCGCCGTCTTCGCCGTGGCCGCACCGCGCGGGCGGAGGACGACGGTGTGCTCGTCGCCGGCCGCCACATCGCTGCCGTGGGCCAGGTCCTCGGCGGGGGGCAACAGCCAGGGGAGGACGGCGGCTAGCTCGGCGCGATGGAACCGGCTCACCGTGCGACGGGCACCGATGCCCAGATCGGGATAAAGGTGCAGGAGCGTCTGCCCGTCGCAGACCACGCGCTCCTTCAGGCCGTTAGACAAAGTGCGTTCATAGGCATAGCGGCCGGCGCCGTCGAAGGTGATGGCCAGGAGCGACTGGCCATTCTTGTCAGCGATGGTCAACGTCTGCCAGCCGGCGGAGCGAGCGCGATCGATCAGCTTGCGGGCCGCCGGTTCGATGTGTCCGGCCTGCTCCGTCAGCCGCGGCGCCGCCTCGGCCGCCAGCACGGCCCGGATGTCGGCCAGGCTGGTGTTCATGCCGGGGGCGTAGGAGACAAGGTCGGTGAAGATGCGTTGGTCGCCGCTGAAGGAGGGGCGGGAATAGAGTTGGGGCATGGCCGTTCGCGTGGCGGGTCGCGCCGGCAGTGGATCGTCCTGCCCGACACCGCCATGCACCCGCTCCGGCGTCAGGTGCGATGGCTGATCGACCATCCAGAAACGCTCCATTTCGTAGTCGATCCCGCGGAGATTTTCGGACTGGTTCATCAGGAACAGGACCCGGCGATCCGGTGACCTCGTGACGCTACCGTCCATATCGACAAAGCCGCGGTAGGCAAGGAAATGGCTCTTGTCACCGGCATCGAAATAGTCCATACCATTTGTCACACGCGGCTTGAGGAGCTTTCCCGTCACGTCCGACCACATGACCGCGTCGCCAGCCAGTTGCGACCGGGCGAGCCGTCGCCCATCGGAGGAGAAGTCGACAGTGCGGATGGACCCGTCCATCATCACTACAGGCGAGGCCTCTTCAGGGGCGACCGGCGTGCCATCGACCGCTCCATTCCAACCCCAGCCCAAGCTCTCGGGCGTCCGCGAGGGGCGGCCCACCCCGAGGTTCGAGAAGAGGCGATTGGTGAAAGGGATCTTGGAAAGGACCGGCGGCCCGAAGCCACCGGGCGGCAATTGCATAGGTATGTGAAATCGTTCCGTGCCGAGCGGGTCCGGCTCCGGGGTCAACAGGCCGGGCACGCTCAGTTCAGCCAGGCTCTCGACGCTGTAATTGAGCGGCACGATGGGGTCCAGGCCCATCTCGGTACCCGATAGGTCCCCCAGCCTTTCACCGCTGCTGACGCCCAACCGACCCCGCCGGGTCTCCGGCACCGCGAACGCCCCGCTGTACAGTTGCAGCGCCGTCGCCACCGGCCCGCCGCCAGGGATGCTTGGCGCCCCCGGCCAGTTCAGGCAGCGCGGCGGCATGCGCACCAGGATTGTCTGCAATACCTGCTGCTCGTTCGGCTTCTGGTCGCCCGGCAGGCCGGTGGCCGGCGGAGAATCGGGATCGGGTTCGTAGACCACAGGAATCTTGTCGGGGCATGGGTACATGGCCCAGTGGTCCTTGCGGCCGCGGTCCACCTTGTTTTCGCGATACATCGCCTCGTTTTCCAGCACCAACAGCGACGTGAACGGCGTCATCACGTACATGGCCTTGCTCAGGTCCACGATTTCCGCGCGGTGCTTGGCGGCATCGTCGGCCAGCAGGCGTTCGATTTCCAGCTTGGCCCAGGTGCGCGGCAGGTAGTCGGCACCGGCCGCCACGTCCCGAACGGCAGCACACGCTCGAACGGCTGGCCGTCCTGCGAGCCGGTCACCGTCACCGTGGCGGGCCGGGGCTGGGCGTCGTCGTCCAGGCGCATCGCGGCGCAGATTTCCTCGCCGGCGCTGATCGAATTGGCGAACGTCGAGCCATTGGCGACCGGCATTGTCGGTCACCTTGACATCGAGCAGGCGCGGCAGGGCCAGGGCGGCGTGCAGCTCGAAGCCACGCCACGACACCGGCTCGTCCGGGTTGATCTGCGTGAAGTAGCCGCCGCTGCGCTCGGCCGCCAGCTTCATCAGGCTGCGGTTCCAGCGCCGGCCGACGCCGACGCCGACGTAGCGTGTCCCCGCCGGCAGCCGTTTGGCCAGCACATCGTCGCGCCGCTCGCCCATGGCCGCCACGCCGCTGCCGACGTGGACCAGGTACGGATTCTTCGCCTTGCCCAGGTACGATCCCGCCTCGTCGAGCGCATGCCCCAGGTCGAGGGCGCCGATCAGGTGGGTGGTGTCGAGGAAATCGAGCCCGGCCTTGATGTTCTCGGCCGTCACCGGCAGCGTCCCCTGCCAGGATGCCCGGACGTTGGTGCCCGCGGCCAGGATGGTAAAGGTGTCGTTGTGCTCCGCGTTGCCGAGCAGGGCGCGGACAATTTCGATCTGCGTTCGCGCCAGCAGCGGATCGCGGTCGCCGGACGACTCGAACAGGAAGACCCAGTCGCGCCCCTCGGCCGATTGATCGGTTCGCGCTCGCAACTCGGGCCGGTAGCGGAGCATCAGGTAGCGATTGCCGTCGTGCTCGGCGGCGGAGAAGCGGGCGCTCTCCGGTCCCCTCGCCCCCAACCCTCTCCCAGGGGGCGAGGGGGGCTCATCGCGCGAGCTGAAGGACGACATCGCGATTGACCGGAACCTCCCGCGCCGCCGCATCGAGGACCAGGTCGTTGCCAATGCGGGCGGCCGTCATTTCGGGATGCGACGGGCTGGACGGCGTCAGCTGGGCACCGCCAACGACATGGGCGTGGAACGACCAGTCGCGCACCACCTCCAGGTTGTGCCCGGCGGGGAAGCGGTACGACATACGGCCATAGTCGGCGGGCAGGCGTTGGGTATAGGACAAGACGAGTCGCTTTTCTTGCCGGGCTTCCAGGGGAAGACGCGCATCTTGAAGGTGCTGCCGTCCACCCATTCCAAAAGGGCCGGGTCGCGCTGGCTGCGGAGGATCTTTTCGTAGACGCGCCGGCCGTAATCGCGCTCCACCATGCCCCCTTCCATGAGCCGGCCGTCCACGTACATCGCCAGCCGCGACAGCGACGCATCGGGCGGCAGCGGGAAGTAAAACGTCCCCTCCAGCCGCCAGTTGGCGTGGTTGAAATAGGTCTGGTCGATGGTGGTGCGGGCGAAGCCGTCCTCAATGTGAACATCCACGTGATAGCGGCGGAGCGATAGCCGGGCCTGTTCGCCGGCGGCATCGACGGCCACCAGGGCCCCACCGGCGAAGTTGCTCCCCGGCACCAACGGAGTGTCGGCCTCGGCCATCAGATCGCGCGTCCAGGTCGAGCCAATAGGAAGCGCACGGCGCATCCTGGACCTGGCCCTCCGGGGACAATTCCGATCCGAACGGGATGAGTCCGTCGTGCCCGCTGGCCATGACGTAGCCCTGGGTGACCAGGAGGCCGGCATCGGCGCGGGCGGCAAACTTGGTGCCCACCGCCGTCAACTCCCGCTTGGGTGTCTGCACCACGAACGGGCCGACGCCCTGGGGGAGGTCCATCGGCTTGACCTCGACGAACACCTCGCCGGCCGTCAGGGTCAGGTGCCGTTCCTGGTCGAGCGTGACCTTGGTGCCCTGGTTGACGTAGAGGACCGAGCCGTCCGGCAAGGCCAGGCGGCGGCGTTCGCCCGCCCGGGTCTGGACACTGCCGCCGACGGCAAGGACCGGCGCGGCCGGGACGGCGGGCCGGGGCCGGGGCGTGAGCCCGGCGAGCGACTCGGGCGCGGCTTCCGGAGGCAGCCCGGGAACGATGGGCGGATTGGAATGGACGGCCAGGAACCAGACCAGCGCCACAATGGCCAGGGCCAGCGCCGCGGCGAAGCCGGCGGGCCGGAGCAAGCGGCGCCAGCGGCCCACGGCAAGGCGGCGCGGCAGGCGCTCGGCCACGCGCTCCGCCACCATCCCGGCTTCGGCCCGGCGCTCGCCGAAGGCATGACGCAGGTCGGCATCTTGCAGCTCGAACGCCTCGGCCGCCACGGCACAGGCCGGGCAGGTCCCAAGATGCGCTTGCAGCGCCGCCTCGTCGATGGCGGACAATTCGCAGTCGATACGGGCGGAAATCAGCGCCAGGGCGCGTTCGCAGGTCATGGGTTTCGCCGCCTCCGTTGAAATCCGCGCGGATCTTCGATCCGCGGCTAAACAGGATGGCCGATCGATGGGTGATTCACCAGGCGTGCGCGACAGGCGCACGCGCCTTCGTCAACCGGGCGTTGATCGTGGCCGGCGAGACGCCCAGCGTCTCGGCCAGTTCGCGATAGGTGACGTTCTCGTAGTAATAAAGCATCACGACGGTGCGGTATTCCGGCGGCAGCGCCTCGACCTCGGCCAACAACCGGCGGCGGTCGTCGTCGCGGTCCAGGGCGGGCACCTCGTGACCATCGCGCGGATGCTGAAAGGCATCCGGATTGCAGCCGTTGCCCAGGGCGCTGAACGGGACGGTGCTGCGCTCGCGGGCCTTCAACCAGTCCAGGCAGGCCCGCAGGGCGATGCCGTGCAGCCAGGCGCCGAAGCGGTCCGGCTGCGACAGCGTGCCCAGGGCGCGGTAGCCGCGCAGCAGCGCCTCCTGCGCCAGGTCCTCGGCCGCGCCGGCACGGCCGACGCGGGCGTGGCACAGGGCCAGCACGCGCGGCGTCCAGCGGCGCACCAGCTCCGCATACGCCTCGCCCTGCCCCGCCAACGCCTGGCGGACCAGTTCCGCGTCCGTCATGCTGCGATCCCTCCGGGCTGCCACACTGATAGTAGAGCGAGCAGCGGAAGGTAATAGGGGAAAATCGATGGGTTTATTTCCGCGGCGCGGTCGTATCCTCGGCGGCCTGCTTCGCGCGTTCGACGGCGCGTTTCGCCCCGGCCTCGTCCCCCTTCTTGTGCAGGGCCGCGGCCAGCGCTTGCCACAGCGCCGGATCATTGGGGTCGAGGCTCGCCGCGTGGGCCAGGTCGCGCGCCGCCTTGTCGGGATCGCCGCGCCCGGCCCAGAGCAACCCGCGGGCCTGGTAGGCCGCCGCCAGGTTGGCGTCGAGCCAGAGGGCCTCGTCCAGGTCGGCCAGGGCCCCGTCGTGGTCGCCTTTCATCCGGCGGATGTCGCCGCGCATGGCGAAAGCGGCGGCATTCTTCCGAGCGAGCTTGATGGCTGCATCGCCGTCGGCGAGCGCAGCGACATGATCGCCCTTGCGGCTGCGGACGGCGGCACGCTCCACCAGGGCGGCGACGCAATGGCCGTCGATCGCCAGCGCGGCGGTGCAATCGGCCAGGGCGCGGTCCGCGTCGCCCTTCTGGAGCCAGGCGTGGGCCCGGCCGGCCAAGGCAGTCAGGTTCTTGGCGTCGAGGGCCAGGGCCGCGTCATAATCAGCACCCGCCCGCTGCCAGAGGTGAAGCCGGGCATAGAGGGCCGCACGCTGGAGGAACTCGGCGGCTCCGCCCGGCTGGCGCAGCGGCCGGGTCGCATCGACAAATGTCTGCACCTCGCGGAGATCGAGGACATAGCCGACCAGTTGCTGCGGCGCGTCCTTGCCGGCCACGACGCCGACGAGCCGGCCGCGGTCGTCGAGGACCGGTCCGCCGCTATCGCCGTCGCTGAGCGGCAGCTGGGCCACGATCACGCGCACTTCCTTGCCGTTCTCGGCCGGGTCGAGCTTCAGCCGGCCTAGTTGCCGCACGCTCCCCGCCGCGTACAGCCAGAGCACCTCGACGCTGTTCGGATGGCCCAGGGTATGAAGATGCGAGCCGGGCTCGGGGACAGCGTCGGCGAGCGGCAGATCGGTCGTCCCCTCGGGGATCGAGTCGGCTTCGAGCAGGGCCAGGTTGCGTGCCGGATCGCGCACCATTACCCGGCCGCGGAGGGTGTGGCCGCTGGCACGCAGTTCCGCCCGATGATCGCGATAGTAGGTAGCCTCGGCTACCGTCTGGCCGTCCTTCTTGATCGGAAAGACGACGTCGACGAAATCCTGGGTGCCGACGATGGTGGCGCTGGTGACCAGCAGGCGGCGCTTGCTATCGAGGACCCAGGCGGTGCCGCGATCGTTCGCGGAGGCGTTCTTCACCAGGGCCACCGACGCAGGGCCTGGCGATAGACCTCGGCGGCACCCGTGGCCTGGGCCGGTTTTTCCGGAGACGGCGAAGCCGCAAGCGGCTTGACAAAGGCCCGCACCTCGTCGGCGGCGATGCACAGGCTGGCGAGGCGGGCCTGCCAGCGCACGGCCGACACCACTCCCACTACCTCTCCCCGGCCGTTGACCACCGGCCCGCCGCTGTCCCCTTCGTTGATCGGCGCCTGGGCTAGGAACACGCGGGCCCCTTTCGCCAGCTGCCGGCCGTGCCAGAAATAGCCCTCGTCGGTGCGGCCCAGTTGCCGGACCTGGCCCGACGTGGTGCCCCACAGTTCGTCCAGATCGCGGCGATTGCCAATGGCATGGACCTCGTCGCCCGGCTGCGGCGGGACCGCGGCCAGCTTCAGTGCGGCAACCTCATCGGGCAGCGATTCCAGCTCCACCAGCGCCAGGTCGCGGCCCGGGTCTTTGTTCACCACCCGGCCGGAGCGGTGCAGATCGCGCAGATTCTGGAGGTAATAAGTGCGCTCCGTGACCAGGCGACCTTCGCGGCGGGCGGGAAAGAGCACATCGACCGTCTCGTGATCGCCGACGACGTGGAAGTTGGTGATGAGCCATTTGCGATCGCGATCGATGACCCACCCCGTCCCCTTGCCCTTCGTGGGGGTGATGACCCAGGCAGTGCCGCGGAGGGTGCGCTGATAGAGGTCGGGGGGCGATGGGTCGGCGGCCGGGGCTGGCGGAGTGAGCAACAGGAGAGAGGCGAGGATTGCCAGGGGGAGCATGGGAATGGCTCGGCCAGGGGACCAGGAATACAGTGAGCGCCGTCAGGCGTAAAGCAGTCGCCCGCGCGGCTCAGGGATCGGACGACCCAGCTCCCGTGCGGTCTCGATCCATTCGCGGATCACGACCTCGGCATTGGCCAGAGCCTGCTGATAAGTGGCTCCGTCGGCCGCACAGCCCGGCAATTCCGGAATCTCCGCGAGGAATGCCTGGTCTTCCTTGCTCCAGTACAGGATGATTTCGTACTTGGCGTCAGTTGCCATCACCTTCCTCCGTCGTGGTTGGATCCGCATTCTCGCCCGGCTCCGCGCCGGGCGGCGGCTCACCCGGCTCGGGCGCCCCGGCAAGCCGATACGAAATAAGCACGGCGCAGCACCTGCTTGACTTGATACGCCTTCGCTTTGCCGGCACGGGGCTGGAGGTTGAGGATTTCAGCCACCCCATCTCGCGTAAAGATGTGGTGATCGCCTCGGATACGCTCCGCGAAACCCAGATGAGACAGAAGAGCGCAAAGATCGTTGAACCGGATGTTCGTATCCGCGTTACCGCGGAGGATGCGCTCGAGCGTCTTCGTAGCTTTGCTCACGACATCGCTGCTCCGGGCGGCTCTCGAAGAGCGCACACAATTCAATCGGGAGCCGGTGCACTCGCCTCACATTGCTACTGACGACTATAACAGCCTCCCCGCCCCCCCCGCCAACAGTTTCTCCGCCACCCCCCGCCCGACCACCTCCGGATCGTCCGCCGGTCCGCTCCCCTCCGCCTCAATCCGCTCTGTCCCATCCGGCCGCACCACGGCCCCGCGCAGGAATAGCGTCTGGCCCTCAACCCGCGATACCGTCCCCAGCGGCACCTGGCAGCCGCCGCCCAGGGTGCGCAGGAGGGCCCGCTCCGCCAGCACCGCACACCGCGTCGGCCGGTGATTCAGCGGCTCCAAGGCGTCCCGCGTCGGCCGGTCATCGGTACGGCACTCCAGGCCGAGTGCTCCCTGGCCGACGGCGGGTAACATCCACACCGGATCGAGGATCTCGGTCCTGGCCGCTTCCAGCCCCAGGCGCACCAGGCCGGCCTCGGCCAGGATGGTGGCATCCAGCCCCTCGTCGTGCAGCTTGCGCAGCCGCGTTTCCACGTTGCCGCGGATGTCGATCAGTTTCAGGTCGGGGCGGCGGAAGAGTGCCTGGGCCCGGCGCCGCAAGCTGCTGGTGGCCAGCACCGCGCCGGGCGGCAAGTCGTCGAAGCGCCGATGCTTCTCGGAAATGAACACGTCGCCGGTCGGCCCGCGCTCCGGCACGGCGGCCAGCAGCAGGCCCGCGACCGGTTCGGTCGGCAGGTCCTTGAGGGAATGGACGGCCACGTCCACGTCGCCCTGGAGGAGCGCTCGCTGGATTTCCTTCGTGAACACCCCTTCGCCGCCGATCTGGGCCAGCGGCACATCGCGGACCTGGTCGCCCGCGGTGGCGATGATGACCAGTTCCACCGGGCGCGGCCCCGCCAACGGCCGCAGGCGCGCGGCCACATGGTTGGCCTGCCACAAGGCCAGCTTGCTGCCACGGGTGCCGATGCGGATGGGGGTCATGGGGAGCTCACGCGAAGGACGGCGGCCGGAAGAAACGAACCACAGAGGCACAGAGACACAGAGAAGAGAAAGAATGGACGACAGAGGGGGCGGTGCGTCCCTCGCGGACGGCATGCACTTTTCATTCCTTTCCGCTCTGTGTCTCTGTGTCTCTGTGGTTCAATTGTTCGTGCCGATCTATAAGCATCAGGGTTTCTCGCAGGGCCTGCATCGTCACGGCTCGGTCCACCGGCCCGGTCGTCAGCCGTTGCCGCAGCGACTCGTCGCGCTCGGCCCGGTCCAGAGCCAGCCAGACCGGTTTCAGGGCGTCCGGATCGGCGGCAGAGCGCGGGAATAGATGCCAGTGCAGGTGCGGCACCTGGTTGCCCAGCAATTCGTAGTTCAGCTTGTGCGGATGGAAGCACTCCTCGATGGCCCGCGCCAGCAGGCACAATTCGTCGAGATAGGCGCGGCGGACAGTCTCCTCCAATCCGCTCAATTCGGTGGCGTGGTTGCGGGCCACCAGCACGCAGTAGCCGTGATAGAACTGCCACGGGCCCAGGAATGCCGCCGACTGGGGGAACTGCCAGACCATGTCCTCGGCGGGCAAGGCGGCCAGGCGGCGACAGAAGAGACAATCAGGGGCGGTCATGTCCGGCAATCGCCTCGGCCTCGTCAGGAGTCCACGGCCCCGGGCCTGCGCCAGGGCCGCCAGGTCGTCGGGGTGCATCGCTCCATCCTGGGCGGCCGGCTCCGGGAGGGCCGATGGCGGCTTCTACGGCGGGCCGCACCGGTTCGTTTCGCCGGGCCCGATAAGCCTCGACCAGCCACAGGACGGCGGCCGCGCCGAACAGCGCGGCCTGGACCTCGCTGGTTCCTGGCACCCCCGCCGCGCCTCCCGGGCAGGCCGCCAGCCGAGCCCGGGCCAGGCCGAGGACGGCCCAGACTGTCACCAGCCCCGCCGCCGCCCACAGCGCCGCTGTCCAGCGGAAGGTGTGCAAGGGCGGCGCCCCGTGGTTGCGGGCATTGGCCTCCAAGCGGTTCCGCACCCCGGCCACCGCCTCCAGCAGAACCTGATCGTGATTGTGAGCGCCCATCCCGGCCAGGATGCCGTCGAGCGCCTCGCAATCCGCCGCGGTGAACGAGCCATCGTTGCCTTCCGGCCAGGTGACGACGGCATGGCCGACCACCGACGGCCGTCGGTCGGGCAGCAGCCGGTCGACCCACCCCACCAGCCCGTGCCGCGGCTCCCCGGCCGGCGATACGCGACAGAGCAGCACGTACACCCCATCCACGTCCGCCTGCTGGGCCCGCTCAGCGGCCAGGTCGCGGAAGAACCGGCTGCGCGCGGCCGGGGTCTTCAGGGCCTGGTATTCCTTCAGCTTCTCCGGCGGCAGCTGGTTCACGGTTGCAATCACCAGGTCCTTGTGCGTGTGCAGTCGAGTGTCGGCGATGATGTCATTGGCCTTCGCCTTCGCCGCACTGCTGAACAGGCCGGCGGCATCGTCGATGCCCGAGGCCGCGGCGGGCGCGGCCAGGCCGGCAAGAAGAACGAGCGGGATCAGTCCCTGGCACATTCTGAGCGACATGTCGAGGACTCCGGGACAGCAGCGAGCTTTCCATCGGCTCCGTACCGTTATCCTAGCGGCTCCGGACCGGGCGCGGGAAGGGGACGCGGCGGAGGGCGAAGCGCTTTCGGTTGCGTTCCTCGCATCCAGCGGTACCATCTGTGGTAGAGAATGATCGCAGGCGGCCGCGCGTCGGCGCCGCCCTGCTGACCGATTCGACGTTTCGGGGGGATTCCGATGCCGCCGTTGATGCCACCATTTGGCCCGATTCGCCGGTCGCGGCGCGAGTTTCTGAGGATCGGCGCCCTGGGTCTCGGCGGCCTGACGTTGCCGCACCTGCTGAAGGCCGAGGCGGCGGCCGGCATCCGTTCGTCCCACAAATCGGTGATCCTCATCTACCTGGTCGGCGGGCCGCCCCATCAGGACCTGTTCGACCTGAAACCGCACGCCCCCAAGGAAATCGCCGGTCCCTGGAAGCCGATCGCCACCCGCGTGCCCGGCATCCAGGTCTGCGAGGCCTTGCCGCGCCTGGCCCGCATCATGGATCAGCTCGTCGTCGTCCGCTCGCTGGTCGGCAACCAGGCGGACCACGACGCCATCCAGGTCTTCAACGGCCATCACCCGCGCAAGCCGACGCCCTCGGGCGGCTGGCCACAATTCGGCTCGACCGTGGCGAAAGTGCAAGGCGCCGTCGATCAGGCCACCCCGCCATTTATCAGCCTCTGCTACACCTGCACGCACGGCCCCTACAACGAGCCGGGCCCCGGCTTTTTGGGCACCTCGTATGCCCCCTTCCGCCCCATGGGCCCCGGCCGAAGCGACATGGTCCTCCAGGGCGTGTCCGTGGAGCGCCTGGCCGACCGCAAGTCGCTCTTGAGAGGCTTCGACACCTTCCGCCGCGACCTCGATGCCCGCGGCATGGTGGAGGGGATGGATACCTTCACCGAGCAGGCCTTCGGTCTTTTGACCTCGTCGCGCCTGGCCGAGGCCCTGGACCTGTCGCGCGAGGATCGGCGCGTGGTGGACCGCTACGGCACCGGCGACCCGAAAGTCCACATGGACGGCAACGGCGCCCCGCGTGTGCCGCAGAGCCTGCTGATGGCCCGCCGCCTGATCGAGGCCGGCGCCCGCGTGGTGACCCTCAACTACAGCAAGTGGGACTGGCACGGCGGCATCAACGCCGAAGGTCGGGCCAATAATTCGATTTTCAAGAGGGAAGAAGAAGACTTCCCGATCTTCGATCAGTGCGTCAGCGCCCTGGTGGAGGACCTGCGTCAGCGCGGGCTGGACCAGGATTGCACGGTGATGATCGCCGGCGAGTTCGGGCGGACGCCGAAAATCAGCGCCCAGGTGGGCCGCGACCACTGGCCGCAGGTCAACTGCGCCTCCTGGCCGGCGGCGGCATGAAAACCGGCCAGGTGATCGGCGCCACCGACCGCATCGCCGGCGAGGCCGCCTCCCGCCCCGTCACCTTCGGCGAGCTGTACGCCACGCTGTACCACAACCTGGGCATCGACGTGGCACGCACAACCATCACCGACCTGAACGGCCGGCCGCAGTACCTCGTGGAAGACCAGGCGGAGCCGCTGCGGGAGGTGGTGTAGGGCGGATTCGCACCTGCGTCCTACGGACCATTCGGAGACAGGCTGCCGAGGGCGTCGTTTCAGCGAGCGCGTGCCATGAGCGCCTGCCAAGCCTGGCAGGCGCTCGTCGTGCCGCTACTGCTTGTCCCGCTTGATGTTGCGCCGCGCAGATCGAGCGCGTGCCATGACTCCTGGGGTACTGGGGGGGGGGTTGGCACGCGCTCCCCGAGACCGGCTTGCGCATTGCCCTGCGCGGTCCCCGGCCGACCGGCCGACCGGTCTTCAGTGCTTGCTTCGCCGGCCGCTGGGGGGATAAGGGGGGCCGGGTTTCTCCCGATGCCTCTTTTTCGTCATGTTCCTTTTTCGTTGCCTTCCGGGTCCGTTCCGGTAACAATCGGTAGGCTGACCGATGAGTTTCTTCCCGCGGAACTGGTAGCCATGTCACTCGCACCGGAAGTGCTGCTGACTCCCCCGCCGCCCAGTCGAGGCCGATCGCATTCGGAGGTCGTGACCTTGTGAGCGCGCCCCAAAGAGTTCTTGACCTCGTCGAGGTCTTCGACCGCAACGCCGAGGATTACCTCGCCGCGGGCTTCAAGGAGGCGGAACTGCGCCAGCAGTTTGTCAACCCGCTCTTCAAGTGCCTCGGCTGGGACATGGACAACGAACAGGGCTATGCCGAGGCCTACAAGGACGTCGTCAACGAAGCGGCCATCGTGATCGCCGGCGCCACCAAGGCCCCGGATTACTCGTTTCGCATCGGCGGCACGCGCAAGTTCTACCTGGAAGCCAAAAAACCCGCGGTCAACGTCAAGGACGATCCCGCCCCGGCCTTCCAGTTGCGCCGCTACGCCTTCACGGCCCGGATGCCGCTCTCCATCCTCACCAATTTCAAGGAGTTCGCCGTTTACGACGGCCGCGTCAAGCCTGCCCAGACCGACAAGGCCTCTACCGCTCGCATCCTGTATCTGCGCTGCGCCGATTTCGCCGACGCCTGGGACGACAAGATCGCCGGCATCTTCTCCCGCGAAGCCGTCCTCAAGGGCTCCTTCGACCGCTTCGCCGACTCCAAAAAGGCCAAGCGCGGCACGGCCACCGTGGATGCGGCCTTCCTCGATGAGATCGAGACCTGGCGGGAGGAATTGGCCAAAAACCTGGCCCTGCGCAACCCGGAACTCTCCTCGCGCGAGCTGAACTTCGCCGTTCAGGTCACCATCGACCGCATCATCTTCCTGCGCATGTGTGAGGCTCGCGGCATCGAGCCTTATGGACAGCTCAAGAATCTTCACGCCCATCCCAACATCTACGACGGCCTGCGCGACCTCTTCCGCAAGGCCGACGAACGCTACAACTCCGGCCTGTTCCACTTCCACAAGGAGAAGGACCGCGCCGAGGCACCCGACGAGCTGACGCCCCGCCTCAAGATCGACGACAAGGTGCTCAAGTCGATCTTCCGCGGCCTCTACTACCCCGACAGCCCCTACGAGTTTTCGGTGCTGCCCGTCGAAATCCTCGGCCAGGTCTACGAGCAGTTTCTCGGCAAGGTCATTCGCCTGACCGCGGCCCACCAGGCCAAGGTCGAGGAGAAACCGGAGGTCAAGAAGGCCGGCGGCGTCTATTACACCCCCTCCTACATCGTCGATTACATCGTCGAACACACACTCGGCAAACTCCTCGACGAGCCGGGAGCGTCAGCGACGGGAGCAGGCCCCGGACTCAGCCCCCAACAAGCCGCCAAGCTGACCATTCTCGACCCCGCCTGCGGCTCCGGCTCCTTTCTCCTGGCGCCTACCGGTACTTGCTCGAGTGGCACCTGAAACAGTACGAAATCGACGGCCCGGCGAAACACAAGAAGGAACTGTACCAGGGCGCCGGCGGCGCCTGGCGGTTGACCACTGCCGAGAAGAAGCGAATCCTGCTCAACAACATCTACGGCGTGGACATCGACCCGCAAGCGGTGGAGGTGACCAAGCTGTCGCTCCTGCTCAAGGTGCTGGAAGGCGAATCGCAGGAGACCATTGACACGCAGGCGCAAGCTGTTCCACGAACGCGCCCTGCCCGACCTGGCCGGCAACATCAAGTGCGGCAACTCGCTCATCGGGCCTGACTTCTACGAAGGCCAACAGGCGACTCTATTCGACGAGGAGGAGCGCTACCGGATCAACGTCTTCGACTGGAACGCGGCGTTTCCGAAGATCATGAAGGCGGGCGGGTTTGATGCGGTGATTGGGAACCCGCCATACGTCCGCATCCAGACAATGAAGGAGTGGGCTCCGCTAGAAGTGGAGCACTACAGGAAGGTGTACGCTTCAGCCGGCCATGGAAACTACGATATCTATGTTGTGTTCGTCGAGCGTGGCTTGAACCTACTCGGTCCGGGTGGCCGTCTGGGATTCATTCTCCCACACAAGTTCTTCAATGCGGATTACGGAGAGCCACTACGGGAGCGGTTGGTCACTGGTAGCCATCTATCCCAGATTGTGCATTTCGGCTATCAACAAGTTTTTGCGGGCGCAACCACTTACGCTTGTCTCCTGTTTCTCGACAAATCACCTGCACCACAGTTCCGGTTTGTCAAGGTGGACGACCTCCCTGCGTGGCGGAATGGCGGCAAAAGTACGGAGGCCGCTATACCTGCTTCTGCAATTGGGGCCGGCCCCTGGAATTTTGCTGTCGGCGGGGGCGCCAAACTCTTCGAAAAGCTCGCGCGGATGCCGGCGAAGTTGGGAACGGTGGCTTCGATTTTCGTTGGTCTTCAAACAAGTGCAGACAAAATCTATATCCTCGAAGAGTTGTCCCCGGCAGGCGAGCAATACGTAAAGGTGAAGGATCGCAACGGCGGCGAATGGGCCTTGGAACGCCAGGCCCTCAAGCCATTTCTGAACGACGTGACTGTCTCGACCTTCGAGAAACCTTCCGCCCATCACTGGCTAATCTTCCCTTACGATTTCGTTGACGACAAAGCCAGGCTCCTTCCGCCTGATGAGATGTGCTCCGCCTACCCCCAGGTGTGGGCTTATCTCAAAGAGAACGCCAAAGCCCTTCGAGCCCGGGAATCTGGCAAGGCAGATAACGAACAGTGGTACGGATATATTTACCGTAAGAACCTTACCCTGTTTGATGCACCAAAGCTCATCGTGCAGGTTATCTCGCTGTTTGGCAGGTATGCTTACGATGACTCGGGCCTGTACTTTACCGGGGGTGGCAATGGCCCTTACTACGGTGTCCGTTGGGCCAGCCCCGCTGATCCCCATTCAACGAGTTATCTGCAGGCCATCCTCGGATCCCGGCTACTCGATTTCCAGCTCCGGCAAGTGAGTAGCCCCTTTCGGGGCGGCTACTGGTCCTACGGGAAGCGATTCATCCAGCAACTCCCAGTTCGTCTCATCGATTTCTCCGACAAAGGTGAAAAAGCCTCACACGACCGGATGGTAAACCTCGTGGAGCACATGGTGTCCTTCCACAAGCAGCTGTCCGCGGCGAAGGCACCGCACGACCGGACCGTGCTCCAGGGTCAGATCGACGCGACGGATCGGCAGATCGACCGGCTGGTGTACGATTTGTACGGGCTGACGGAGGAGGAGGTCCGGATCGTGGAGGAGGCATCGGCCGCCAAAGCATGAAGCCGCAGAAGCTCTTGAAGAAGGCCCTGGCGAGACCGAGCAACGTCCGCTTCGGTGAACTGGTTACGCTGATCGAGGCCTTTGGCTTTCGCCTGGCCCGAATCAGCGGCAGTCACCATATTTTCGAGCACCCGGGAGTTGCACAACTGGTCAACATTCAGGACAGCAAGGGAAAAGCAAAGGCTTACCAGGTTCGGCAATTTCTCGACCTGATCGAGGCGCATAACCTGCGGCTGGGAGACGAGGCATGAAAGATTATCACATCAATGTTTTCTACAGCGACGAGGATCACTGCTACATCGCAGACATCCCGGACCTGAAATACTGCTCGGCATTCGGCGCGACGCCCGAACTGGCGGTCCGCGAGGTGCAAATCGCCAAGCGGGCCTGGCTGAAGGTCGCAAAGGAACGTGGCAAGCCGATTCCGAAACCGACCTATCGGCCGGCGATCTATCAGCTGACGCGGTGACAAAGACGGGGCAGGAAAAGGTGTCAGGACCTTTTTCGCCGAACCGACGCGACGGATCGGCAGATCGACCGGCTGGTGTACGATTTGTACGGGCTGACGGAGGAGGAGATTCGGATTGTGGAGCAAGCGGGGGGATGATCGGCGATGCCTGGCAAACCGATCCGAATCAGTGGTCACGCTCGCTTTGAAATGCGGCGGCGCGGCATCAACCGGGCCAGGTGCTGCCGTCCGCTAAAGGACGGCACATCTATCAGGGGCTGATCGGTCCGGCGCGTCGACACCTGCTGCGTGTGGTCGTCAAGGAGGACGTGCAGGCTTATCATGTAGTGACGGCCTACAAGACCACCAAGATCACCAAGTACTGGGGGAAGCCGTGAAAGTCATCTACGATAAACAGACTGATACGCTGTCGATCATCCTGCGGCCCGGCAAGGTGGCTGAAAGCGACGAAGCCCGGCCGGGGCTGATCCTCGACTACGACAAGGCCGGCGGGCTTATTTCTCTCGAACTCCTGGATGCCTCGGAGCAGGTCAAGGCTCCCCAATCGGTCGAGTTCGCGCTGGCGGGCGGCGAATGAGCGTGTCAGGGCCTGGCTGCAAACGCCCGCTGCGCCGCCATGTACCCGGAGTGACCGATGAACTTCGAGATGTACCAGGACGTGATTCTGACTGCTGACGTGCCGGATCAGGGGTTGTGCGCCGGAGACGTGGGGACGGTGGCCGAGCGCCACGTGGCGCCCGGCAAGGAGGACGGCTACAGCGTGGAGTTTTTTGACATGACCGGCCGAACCGTGGCCGTGGTCACGCTGCCCGGCAGCCGCTTTCGCTCGCCAACGGCCGCGGATCGTCCCAGCGCCCGCACGCTGGTAGGAAATGGGGACAGCGTGAATTAGCACGTGATCGGCGGCAACGGCACCCCCGCTGGGCCGCCACTTATGCCACGGCATACTCGGTGTGCTTCCTCACTTCCGGCGGGCGGAAAGCAAGCACGATTTGCGACTTCGGTATGCCCGCCTGAACCAGTCCCGCGGCTGCGCCGGCTTCCGTGTTGTCTTTCTCAATCCACACTTTGTCGCCGATGATGTCGATGTGCACGAGGGGGAAGTGAACGCGCTTGCCCCCCTGCCAGCCAAGCGTTATGAGGGCGTAACGGTCGTGCTCGCGATCGAAGAGCGCCTCGCAGCGCAGGTCGCCGTGACCATAAGGGAAAGGCGATCCACCGCAGACGCATCAGCGCTCGTCATATGCATCGTCTTCCCTTTCTACCGGACCACTTTACGTCGGGGAACAAAGGTGACACTCCCCCTGTCGCCGGTTGGCCGCGGTTGGCACAGGGGGTGGGCTCCGCGAGCCATGACATGTAATTCCATTGATGTATCTATCATTCGTGGTAACAAGGGGTTAGGGTGCGTCGTTTCCTGTCACGGGGGGTTGACAGGAAACGCGCTTCGGGTAGCAAACGGGATCGGGAATCGGAAGTCGATTCAACGCCACAGCTGGCGCCCGTGGCAACGCCGACTGGGCTCAGAATGGGTGCGCGGATGGGTCCGCCAGGCACCGTGCCAGGAGGGTGCCATCAGGGTGCCACGAGGTGTCCGAAGGTGTGGTGGCACCCTGAACCGTGCCGTGGCAAGGCTGGAAGGTGTCAGACGGGCGGCTCCTGTCGCCAACGCATCAGCGTTCCACGGATACATATTTGTACACACCACCGCCCGAAAAAATCCGAGAATCTTGTTGACATCCTTAACAGCGTCGGGGAGGATAGCCGGCGTAACGGCCTCTTCTCTGTTCCGGCCCCGCCGTCCAACGCCTTCGGGCCGCGGTCGGCGGGGTTTTTTCGTTCGCCTTGCAAAGACTTGAGCGCCGGCCTACAATCCGCCCGCCGCACGTCCTCCCCGGAGCGGGGCGTGGGCCGGAACGGAATCCGCAGAGGCCAGCGCCGCCATGCGCACGGACGATCGCCAGGTCCCCCTCGTTCACCGGCTGCTGGCGGCCTTCGTCGGCGGCGTTTGCCAGTGCCCGCGCCTGGTGCTGCTTGCCGCCCTTCTGCTTTCGTGCCTGTCTGTCTATCTTGCGGCCACACGGCTCAATTACCACACCCAGCGCGACGACCTGATCGACCCCGGCAAGGAGTGCCAGAAGCGCTGGCACCAGTACCTGGACGAATTCGGGGACGACGACGACATGGTCGTGGTGGTCCGCGGCAAGGATCGCGCCCAGATGAAGCAGGCCCTGGACGACATCGGCGGACGCATCACCAGCCGGGCCGACCTGTTTGATCGCCTGTTTTACCGGGTGGACCTGCGGCCGTTGCGCAACCGGGCCCTGCTGTTCCTGCCCGCCGAGCAGATTCAGTCGATCCGCGACGGCCTGTTGCCGCTGGGGCCGCTCCTGTTCACCGGGCGGTTCGGCTGGCAGGGGTTCACGCTCCAATCGCTGGTGCGGATCGAGGCGACCCGGCGCCTCGGGGTGATGCGGGCCGGGCAGCCGCTCAGTGCCGCGGACGAACAGTTCTTCCGCCAACTCGCCGCCATCCACCGCTCCGCGGATGCCACCCTCGCCGACCCGGCTGAGTACACCAATCCGTGGGTCAGCGTGATGCCGGCGGGCGCCGGGCAGGAAGACCTGCTGGCCGAGCCGCAGTATTTCTTCAGCGGCGACGGGCAACTGGCCTTCCTGCTCGCCCGGCCGAAGCAGGAGGCCGGCTCCTTCACCGCGTCGCGGACCAGCGTCGAGGGACTGCGGTCGCTGCTGGCCGAGGTGCGGCCGGCCTATCCCGCGCTGGAAATCGGCCTCACCGGCTTGCCCGTGCTGGAAACCGATGAAATGGTCGCCTCCCGCCACGATACCGAGATGGCTTCATGGCTGGCGCTGGCGGCCGTCCTGGTCCTCTACCTGATCGTCTTCCGCGGCCTGTATTATCCGATGCTGACCGTGGGTACGCTGCTGGTCGGCATCGCCTGGTCGGTGGGCTGGCTGACGCTGACGGTGGGCCATCTCAACATCCTGTCGGCCACCTTCGCCGTCATGCTGATTGCGATGGGCGATTACGGCGTCCTGTGGGTGACACGCTATGAGCAGGCGCGGCGGGGCGGGCTGGACGTGCGCCAGGCCCTGTTGCACACGGCCACGCATGTCGCCGTCGGCAACCTGACGGCGGCCACGGCGTTGGCCCTGGCCTTCTTCGCCGCCATGCTGGCGGACTTCCGCGCCGTGGCCGAACTCGGCTGGATCGCCGGCTGCGGCGTCCTCCTCTGCGCCCTGGCCTGCTTCACTGTCCTGCCGGCGGTGCTGATGCTGGCGGACCGGCGGGGCACAAGGACAAAGGACGAAGGACGAAGGACGAAGGACGAAGAGGAGCATCATCTTTTGTCCTTTGTCCTTCCTCCTTCGTCCTTGCAGCCGGGCTGGCTTCCCCGCCTCTCCGCTCGCCCTTGGTGGGTGATCGGCACGGCGGCGATCCTGGTCCTGGGGCTGGGGGCGTTTGCCACGCAGGTGAAGTACGACCACAATTTACTGCATCTCCAGGCACGCGATCTCGATGCCGTCCGCTGGGAGACGACGCTGATCGAGCACACCAACGGGGCCAGTTGGCATGCCCTCAGCACCACCAACACGCCGGAAGAGGCGCTGGCGTTGAAGGCCCGCTACGAGAAGCTGCCTGAGGTGAGCCGGGTGGTCGAGATTGCCTCGCTGGTGCCGCGCGAGCAGGACCGCAAGGTGGTGTTGCTGCGCGAGATGTCGCTGGCCTTGCAAACGCTGCCGGCGCGGGGCCAGCCGGTGCCGCACACCGCGCCGGACCTGAGCGATGCGGCGGTCATCAGCCGGCAGGTGGCGTCGCTGCAACAGGCGCTCCTGAGCCTGGTCAGCCAGCTTCAGTTCGCCACACCGGGCGAGGTGCCGTTGCTGGCCGACCTGCGAAACGCCGTCCAGACCCTGCACGATCGCATCGACGGCATGGATCCCAAGCTGGCCCTGGTACGGCTGTCGGGCTTCGAGCTCCACCTGAAGGGGGACCTGGCCGAGGACCTGCACCGCCTGCGCGACGTGGCCACCCCGGCCCCGATCGCCCTGGACGACCTGCCGCCGGCCCTGCGCGAGCGCTATGTCGGCAAGAGCGGCAAATGGCTTCTGTGCATCTTTGCACGCGACTGCCTGTGGGACTTCGGCCCGCTGGAGCACTTCACCCGCCAGGTGCAGACCGTCGATCCCGATGCCACCGGCAAGCCGTTCGGCACCGTCGAGGGGCTGAAATCCCTCAAGAACGGCTTCCAGTGGGCCGGGCTCTATGCCCTGGGCGTGATCGTGCTGGTCCTGCTGGTCGATTTCCGCAATCTGCGCTATGCCCTGGTGGCCGTGGCTCCGCTGGTGGTGGGCCTGCTGTTGTCGCTCGGCGTGCTGGGCCTGTGTGGGCTGCCGTTGAACCCGGCCAACATGATCGCCCTGCCGTTGATCCTGGGGGTGGGGGTGGACAACGGCGTCCATGTGCTGCATGACTATCTGCTGCGGCGACGCGAGGGGCAGGCGACCATCAGCCGGGCGATTGGCCGCGGCGTGCTGGTCAAGGCCCTGACCACGATGATCGGCTTCGGCGCACTGATGCTGTCCAGCCACCGCGGCCTATTCGGCCTGGGCTTCATTTTGACCCTGGGGGTCGGCTGCTGCATGCTGACCGCCCTGGTCCTGCTGCCGGCCGTGCTGCACCTGCTGGGGCGGGAGGAAACGCGGACGGGCGGGGATGGGGAGCGGGTGCGGGAGCGGCGGGTGGCGGCGTGACTCGGCGGGGAAACGCCGGGCGGGCCTCTCCAAAACCCCAACTTGAACTGAATTCGCCGGGACTTCTGTTCAACCTGGAGCACCTGCCGCAAGTCCATGTCGAATAACCACATCCGCCTTCACATTTCAGCGAAAAGCGCCAGGTTGAACTGAAGTCAGAAGTGTGCGGAACCGGTCGGACGATCTCACGCGGCGTCGGACGAAGGATAGTCGTCCCTTGTCCCCGTACTCCGTCCGAGTACGGGGGCAAGGCAGGCCAGCACGCGCCCGGCCTCTGCCCACGCAGCCCAAAAAAAGCCTGCGCATTTTTCTTGCAATCACCTGTCCGTATGAATACTACTGGAGGGGGCCCTCGCATTCGGGTCCGCCGACGCTCACCCTCGCCTCGTCAGGAAGGAATCGACCCATGCCTGTGTTACAGTTCAAGGGCAAAGCGGCGGTCGAATCCTACCACTATACCGTTCCGCACCACACCCTCGACTTCGACAAGAAGCTCTCCCTGCTGCCCCGGGGCCAGAAGCCGGGGCTGGACGGCAACCTCATCATCGAAGGCTTCAACCTGCTCGCCCTGAAAGCCCTCCTCCCCACGCACGCCGGCCGCGTCAAGTGCATTTACATCGACCCGCCCTACAACACCGGCAACGAGGGCTGGGTCTACAACGACAACCTCACGCAGCCGCAGTTCCAGGAGTGGATCGGCCAGACCGTCGGCAAGGAGGGCGAGGACGCCTGCCGCCACGACAAGTGGTGAAGATCGCGGCCTATTTGGCCCCACGGATAGATTGATGGAGGCGGTAAGCTCGTTGCAGAAACCGTTGTACGCCGCTTAGGGGCTGCCGTATCATGCGGGAAGGGTTCTTGACCGGCCTGCGCCGGAACTGGTTTGCCTGGTCGGGATGGCTGTTTACTGTTGGCGGGGCCGTGTTCGGGCTGTGGGCGGGGGGCGCCCTGGCCTGGATTGGTGCTTTGGCCGCGACTGCGGGCCTCCTCGCCCTAACGGCGCTCGCCTATCAGCGGCACAAGGCGCTCGTAGACGCCGAGAATCGCCACGCGGCCCAAATCGAGGGGCTGGGAACGGACGTTCGGACGGCCAACGCGCGGGCCGAACAGGCCGAGCGAAAACTCAACGAGGTGCCAGCGAACATCCTCATGCAGCTTGAGGCGCTGATTCACCGGCATGCCTTCGCAGAATTGGCGGCCGCGCTGGCCAAGCACGTGGATTACGTGGCACGCATGGTCGCACTGGCACAGGCAGTGACCCGGCCGATTACGTTACGTACGTTCGTCAAGCGAGGCGAGGTACTCTATGTCGATGCAAAACTCAGTCCGGCCGCAATCCACTGCCTTCGACTGGACGATCCGTTTCTGCTTGAGTTCAAGAACTCCAGCGGCTTGGTAACGGCCAGCGCCGGCCTTCGCGTGCATCAATTCATCCCTCCCAAGGAGGTTGCCTGGTTCCGGGTCGTCCGTTATTCAGGCGAAGAGGTGGCGCGTGTCGATGCTCTGGCGGAGAAACAAGACGTGCCAGGAAAAGGCTACACCGCCTGCCCCGTGGTCGACACGGTGCGCTATGCAAACTGGGACCTTGCCGACGTGGCGACAATCGTCCGCGTCTTGACGGACGAACTCATTCGGCTTCGGGAATAGACCCATGATCCGGACCAAAATTGCTCGTATTATCAGCCCCACTCGCGTAGTCCTGGCGGCGGGGGCGAAACAGGGCATCAACGAGGGAATGGAGTTCATTATCTACGAACTCAGCGATCCCATCTTCGATCCCGAGACCAAGGAATCCCTCGGAGAACTCGAGCTTCATAAGGGGCGCGTCAAGGTGATTCACGTGCAGGAGAACCTATCCACAGCCATGACCCTGCTGCGAAAGGTGTATCAACCGGGGCTCTTCGAGGGATTCATCAGGGTTCCTGACTATACAAAGGGACAATGGGTCGAGCAGTTCGAAACGTTGCCCATCGACGAGTCCGAAACGGTGGCCTTGAAAGATCATCTGTTGGTGCATGTCGGCGACCTGGCCCGTAGCGTTTCGGATGCTCCTGCTCCCCCAAGTCGTTCCAATGGTCCGCAAACGTAGCTGCAATGGGGTGGCTCGCACCGCTCGCCTAGCCCTACGACCTCCACCCCTGAATCGGACACCAACAGCAGGTGTTTGCATGAAGAGGCCGGGCCAGGCAGCTCAAGCAATACCAGGAGCGCCTCCTGCGCAAGGCGGAGCACTTCCTCACGATTCTCGCAGCTGAGCGGGCGGCGGGCAATAAACACGCCGCGCTGGCCGCCTGTTCGAGGGGGCGGGCCGCCGGGTCTCGTGGCAGCAGCTGGGCGAGGAATTGGCCGAGCACACCTCCCGCTTCCAGATTCTGGATGAAGGGGAGTACGTCGATCGCAATTGGCGCCAGGAGTTGGATCGACTACTTGCGGCCGCGCCCGGTGGCACGCCCTGAGGTAGTCCGAAGGGCGTGTTTGACTGTCAGCACGCCCTTCGGAATACCTCAGGGCGTGCCACCCAACAGCTGACCTCGGACAGTAATTGACGAAGTCATTCCTCGCGGGCCCCTACTCCCGATCCCAGCTGCGCCCGTCCAGACACACTTCGCGGATCAACTCACCCGGCAAATCGCGGCGCAGGCTGGCGATGGTGTGGGCGCGGTCGTAGTGTTCGTCGCGCAGGCGCAGCAGGGCCGCCGGGCGGCGGGCCTCGGCCAGGGCGTCGCGCAGCTCTTCCACGTCGGGGGCGCGCAGCTCGTAGCCGTTGAGCAGGCCCGGGGCGGGTGAGACATCCACGGCTCCCGCCGGGACAAAGGCAGGCGCGAGCCGCGGGACCCGGGCGGCCGGCATGCGCCCGTTGAGCAGCTCGATCAGGGCCTCCGTGTCCACCGAATGGGCCAGCCCCGCGCCGCCACACTCGCGAACGTACCAGCGCAGCAAGGCCGCACCCAGCGCCTTCAGCTCCGGCGACGTGGCCTCGGCCAGCGGCATCACTTCGCAGTCGATGGGCATGATTCGGTTCCTCCGCGTTGCCCCGTGTTGTAACCGCTTTTCGGGGCCCTGTCAAAGCGCAGGAGCGAGCAAATTGAAAATCCGTTGGAGGGGCCGGCCGATCTAGGCTCCCGCCGGCGACCGGGCCGTCACGCCGTCGTGCAGAAGGCCCGCCTTGGTGTCCGCGGCGTGGGCCACGCCGTTGCCGCTCGGCGTGGGCAAGGCCAGGACCGATTTTTTGGGGCGGCGCCGGTCTTTGAGCCACTGGATCACATAGTAAAACACCGGCGTCAGGAAGATGCCGAAGAGGGTGACGCCCAGCATGCCGCTGAAGACGGCGGTGCCCAGCGTGCGCCGCATCTCGGCACCGGCCCCCTGCGACAGCATCAGCGGCACGACGCCGAGGATAAAGGCAAAGGAGGTCATCATGATGGGCCGCAGCCGCAGCCGGCAGGCGGCCAGCGTGGCCTGGTAGGTCGGCACGCCGGCCTCCGACTGGGCGCGGGCATATTCCACAATCAAGATCGCGTTTTTGCAGGCCAGGCCCACCAGCACGATGAAGCCGACCTGCGTGAAGATGTTGATGTCCAGGTGCGCCAGCACCACGCCCGTGATGGAGCAGAGCAGGCACATGGGCACGACCAGGATGACGGCGAGCGGCAGCGACCAGCTTTCGTACTGGGCCGCCAGCACCAAAAAGACCAGCACCACGGCCAGCCCGAAGGCGATAAGGGCCGTGTTGCCGGTTTGCAATTGCAGGAACGCCAGCTCGGTCCACTCCGGGCGCATCGACGGATCGAGTTCCGGCTGGGCCACGCGCTCCATGCGGGCGATCGCGTCGCCGGAGGAGACGCCTGGCCGGGGCCCCCCGGTGATGATCGCCGCCGGATACATGTTGTAGCGGACAATCATCACCGGCCCGTGCCGTTCCTCGACCTCGGCCATGGTGGCAAAGGGTACTTGCCGCCCCTTGTCGTTTCGGATGCGCAGGTGGTTGAGGTCCTTGACCTGGCGCCGGTATTCGTCGGAAGCCTGGGCGGTCACCTTCCAGGTACGGCCAAACTTGTTGAAGTCGTTGACGTACAGCGAGCCGACATCCACCTGCAAGGTGTTGAAGATCTCCGCGATCGACACGCCCCCCTTCTTGGCCATGCTGCGGTTGATGCGGATGTACAGCCAGGGTGTACGGGCGCGGAAGCTGGTGTAGAGCCCGTCCAGCTGGTCGTCGTCCCGGCCGGCCTCGACGACGCGATCGGCGGCGGCCTGGAGCAGATCGGGGCCGGAGTCGCCGCGGTCCTCGATCACGATCTTGAACCCGCCCGCCGTCCCCAGTCCCTCGACTGGCGGCGCGCCGAAGACCTGGACCAGCCCTTCGCCCGCCCCCTCTTGCAGTTCGGCCTGCAGCCGAGCCGTGATCGCCTCGCCGGACAGTTCCGGCCCCAGGCGCTCCTCGAACGGCTTGAGCATCACGAACATCGACCCGAAGTTCGGCGCGTTGGCATTGAGCAATACCGATTGCCCGCCGATGGCGATGGTGTGGTTGACGCCCGGCACGGTCCGGGCCAGCTCTTCCAGCCGGCGCATGACCCGGTCGGTCCGTTGCAGCGACGCCGAGTCGGGCAGCTGGACATTCACCAGCAGATACCCCTTGTCCTGCTGCGGGATGAACCCGGTCGGAGTCCGCGTGAAGCCCCACCAGGTGAGGACCAGCAGGCCGGCATAGGCCACCAGCACCAGCACGCTGCCCCGCAAGAAGACGGCGACGACCCGGGTGTACAATCCGGTGGAGATATCGAAGACGGCATTGAACAGCCAGAAAACCCCGCCGAGCAGCCAGTTCAGCGGCCGGCCCACGAACCAGCCAACCGGGATCGCCACGGCCAGGGCGGCGATCAGGGCTGTCCGGTCGGTCAGCAACTCCAGGGGTCCCGCCAGGTTCGGCGGCAGTTGCTGAACCAGCCGCGCTACCCACGGTGCCAGCCAGGGACCCAGGTAGAAGTAGCCGGCCGCCCCACCCAGCAGTGCGAACGACACACGCGGCAACGGCTTGACGATCCCGCCTCCCTTCGGGTGGGGCCGCAACAGAAGGGCCGACAACGCCGGGCTCAACGTCAAAGAATTGAAGGCCGAAATCAGGGTCGAAACCGCGATCGTCAGGGCGAACTGGCGGTAGAACTGGCCGGTGATGCCGCTGATAAACGCGCAGGGGATGAAGACGGCACTGAGCACCAGCCCCACCGCTACCACCGGCCCGGACACCAGGCGCATGGCCTCGACCGTCGCCTCGCGCGGCGGTAGGCCGTGCTCCATCTGCCGCTCCACCGCCTCGACCACCACGATGGCATCGTCCACGACGATGCCGATGGCCAGCACCAGCCCGAACAGCGTCAGATTGTTCAGCGAGAAGCCGAGGATCGCCATCACGGCGAAGGTGCCCATGACGGCCACGGGCACGGCGACCAGCGGGATCAGCGCCGACCGCCAATTTTGCAGGAACAGGAGCACGACGGCGGCCACCAGCAGCACCGCGTCGAACAGGGTATTGCGGACTTCGTGGATCGACTCCGTGATGAAAGGCGTCGTGTCGTAAACGATGTCGTAGCCCACGCCGGCGGGGAAGGTCTTCTTGAGTTCCTCCATCTTGTCCTTGACCGCCTCGGCCACCTTGAGGGCGTTGGAGCCCGGCAGCTGGTAGACGGACAGGGCGACCGAGGGCCGGCCGTCGAGGGTGCAGGTCTGGTCGTAGCTCTCGGCCCCGAGTTGCACATGGGCCACGTCGCGCAGGCGCACCAGCCGGCCCTGGGAGTCGTTCTTCAGAATGATCTCGCCGAACTGGTCCGGAGCGACGAGCCGACCCAAGGTGCTCATCGTCAACTGAAAGACCTGGCCGCTGGGCACCGGCGGCTGGCCGACCTGCCCGGCCGCCACCTGCGTGTTCTGTTGATTGATGGCCGTCACCACGTCCGAGGCCGACAGGTTGTAGGCCACCAGCCGGTCCGGGCTGAGCCAGACGCGCATGCTGTAATCGCGCTTACCCAGGTAGGTAATATCGCCGACCCCTTTCAGGCGCGACAGCTCGTCCTTGAGCTGGATGGTGGCGTAGTTGCTCAGGTACAGGTCCTTGCGCGAATCGTCCGGCGAGAACAGGTTGATAATCATCAGCACGCTGGTCGATTTCTTCTTGACCGTGACGCCGTTGCGCTTGACCAGGTCGGGCAAGATCGGTTGGGCCAAATCCACGCGGTTTTGCACCAGCACCTGGGCGATGTTAAGGTCCACGCCGTGCTGGAAGGTGACCGTAAGGTTGTAGGTGCCGTCGTTGGTACACTGCGAGGACATGTACATCATGCCCTCGACGCCGTTGACCTGCTGCTCGATGGGGGCGGCGACCGTGTCGGCGACCACCTCGGCATTGGCCCCGGGATAGATGGCCGAAACCTCGACGGTCGGCGGCGCGATCTCGGGATACTGCGCGACCGGCAGGGTGACCAGCGTCACCAACCCGGCCAGGGTGATGGTGATCGACAGCACCGAGGCGAAGATCGGCCGGCTAATGAAGAAGTTCGAGAACACGAAACACCCTCGATCCGAGCGGATCTACGATCCGCCGCTAAACATCGCGCGAATTGCGTCGCCGCAACAGCGCCGGCACGGCCCGGCGCAGGCCGAGCGTCAGTGCCCCCAGCGTCAAGAACCCGAACAGCTGCATGGCCCGGGAGCGGAACAGACGCGTCCCGCCCAGCCAGTCGATCACCCAGAAGAACACGGGCGTCAGGAAGATGCCGAACAGGGTGACGCCGATCATGCCGGCGAAGACCGCCGTGCCCAGGGTCTTGCGCATTTCGGCACCGGCGCCGTGGCCGAGCAGCAGCGGCACCACGCCGAGGATGAAGGCGACGGAGGTCATGATGATCGGCCGCAGCCGCAGCCGGCAGGCCGCCAGCGCCGCCTCCCGCCGCTCCAGCCCCTCCTCCCGCTTGTGCTTGGCAAACTCGATAATCAGGATCGCATTCTTGCTGGCCAGTCCCACCAGCACCACAAAGCCGATCTGCGTGAAGATGTTGATGTCCTGGTGGGCCACCTGCACTCCGGCGATGCCGGAGAGCAAACACAGCGGGACGACGAGGATGACGGCCAGCGGCAGCGACCAGCTTTCGTACTGGGCGGCCAGCACCAGGAAGACCGCCACCACGGCGCAGGCGAACAGGTTCATGGCGGTGCCGCCGGCTTGCAGCTCCAGGTAGGACATATCGGTCCACTCGTAGCGGAGCGCGGGGGGCAACTCGCGGTCGGCCAGGCGTTCCATGATGTCGATCCCCTGCCGCGAGCTGTAGCCGGGCGCGGCGCTCCCCTGGACGGTGGCCGCCGGGTACATGTTGTACCGTGTCAGCACCAGCGGACCATTGCGCTCGGAAATATCTACCAGTGAGCCCAGCGGGACCATGCTGCCTCGGGCGTTGCGCACCTTCAGGCGATAGAGCTGGTCCACGCTGGTCCGGAACTGGGCGTCGGACTGGACGATCACCTGCCAGGTCCGACCCAGGCGGTTGAAGTCGTTGACGTAGAGCGAGCCCTGAAAGATGACGAGCGTGTTGTTGACGTCGTCCACCTTCACGCCGCGCGATTCGCATTCGCGGGCATTGGGCTGCACGTGTAGTTGAGGCACGTTGGCCCGGTAGGCGGTGAAGAGGCGCATCAACCCCGGCTCCTGGAAGCTGCTGCGGATCAGGCCGTCGGTCTGCTCCTGGAGGGGGACGGCTCCGAGGTCGCCGCGATCCTCGACCACGAAGGCGAAGCCGCCGGCCCGCCCCACGCCCCGCACCGGCGGCGGCGGAAAGACCTGGATCATGGCCTCCGGGATGGTGCCAAAGTCGGCCATCAAGCGGTCGGCAATGGCCGAGGCCCTCACGTCCGGCGTCTGTCGTTCCCCGTACGGTTTCAGGTTGACGAACATCGACGCAAAGTTCGACCCGGTGGCGTTCAGGGCGAACGATTGCCCGACGATGCTGGTCGCGTGCAGGATCCCCGGCGAGCCGATGGCCAGTTTCTCCATCTTGCGCATGACTTCGTCGGTGCGCTCGGTGGAGGCCGAGTCAGGCAGCTGGATGGTGACCATCAGGTAGCCCATGTCCTGCTGCGGAATGAAGCCGCGCGGTGTGCGGGTAAACCCGAACCAGGTCAGGGCCAGGAGGCCGCCGTAGACCGCCAGCACCACGACGCTGACGCGCAACATTCCGCCGACGGCCCGCGTGTAGAGGTTGGCGGTCAGGCGGAAGCCGGCGTTGAAGCGGCGGAAAAACCAGCCCAGGACAATGTTCAACGGCGGGCCGAGCAGGGCACCGGCGGCCGCTCCTGCGACAATAGCGATCGCCTGTAGGGCAGGATCCGCCTGCCGCCATTGCAGCAACAGATCGGCATAAGGAACGTACCCCACGACCTGGCTCACAAGCGTCGTCGGCAAGAAGATGTAGCCGGCGACTCCCCCCACCAGGAGGTAGGCCGGCCACGGCAGGGGAGCGTGCTTCGCCTTGTCACGCGGTTTGAGCAAGAGTGCCGCCAGCGCCGGGCTGAGGGTCAGCGAGTTGAACGCCGACAGCAACGTGGACACCGAAATGGTCAGCGCAAACTGCCGGAAGAACAGCCCCGTGATGCCGCCGATGAAGGCACACGGCACGAAAACCGCGCTCAGTACCAGGCCGACCGCGATCACCGGACCCGAAACCTGCTGCATCGCCAGCAGCGTCGCCTCACGCGGCGCCAGCCCTTCCTCGATGTGGTGCTCGACCGCCTCGACCACGACGATGGCATCGTCCACGACGATGCCGATCGCCAGCACCAGGCCGAACATGGTGAGGTTGTTCAGGCTGAAGCCCATCAGCGCCATGATCGCGAAGGTGCCGACAATGGCCACCGGAACGGCGATCAGCGGGATCAACGCCGACCGCCAGTTCTGCAAGAACAGGAGCACAACGAACGCGACCAGGATGATGGCATCGCGCAGCGTCTTGACCACCTCGCGCAGCGATTCCTGCGTGTAAGGAACCGTCGTGAAGCCGATCTCCCAGTTGAGGTCCTCGGGGAAGGAGCGCTTCAGGTCGTCCATCTTGGCATAGATACGATCGGCCGTGTCGAGGGCGTTGGCATCGGGCAACTGGAAGATGGCCAGGAAGACGGTAGGCCTGCCATCCATGCGGCAAGTGACATCCTGGGCCTTGGCCCCCAACTCGACCCGGGCGACGTCCTTGACCCGCGTCAGCCGGCCCTGCGAGTCGGCCCGCACGATGATGTCCTCGAACTGCTCGACCTCCTTGAGCCGGCCCAGGGTATCGAGAGTGATGGTGCGATCCGTGCTGTCGGCCAACGGGCTGCTGGCCCATGAGACCGGTGGCCACCGCGTTGTTCTGCTCGCGGAGGGCCTGGACCACATCGGTCGCCGCCAGGTTGCGCGCCGCCAACCGGTTCGGATTGATCCACAGGCGCATGCTGTAATCGCGCTGGCCGAACAGGAAAACATCGCTGACCCCCTGCACCCGGGTCAGCTCGTCGCGAATGATCCGCAGGGCATAATTGCTAAGATAAAGCTGGTTGTACCGGCCGTGCGGCGAATTGATCGAGATGCCCATGAGGATGTCCGGCGACCGCTTCAGCGTGGTCACGCCGGTCTGCTTGATCACATCGGGCAGCTTGGGGATGGCCAGGCTGACGCGGTTCTGCACCAGCACCTGGGCCATGTTCAGGTCGATCCCCTGGTGGAAGGTGACGGTCAGGCTGTACGAGCCGTCGTTGGCGCACGACGACGACATGTACATCATGCCTTCAACGCCGTTGACCTCCTTCTCGATGGGGGCGGCGACAGCCTCGGCGACATCGCGGGCACTGGCGCCGGGATACGTGCAGGTGACTTGGACGGTCGGCGGCGTGATGCGCGGGAACTGCGCCAGCGGCAGCGCGAAGACGGACAGGAAGCCGGCCAGGGTGATGAGGATGGACAGCACCGAAGCGAAGATCGGCCGATCGATGAAGAACTTCGAGAACATCAGTGCGCCCTTCGGGAAGGACAAAGGACGAAGGACAAAGGACAAAGGACAAAGGACAAAGGACAAATCAGAATCTACTCGCCCTTTGTCCTTTGTCCTTCGTCCTTCGTCCTTTGTTCTTCAGCCGCCTCTTCCTTCGAGACCCGCACCTCCGCGTAGCCGGTCTTGGGATCGGAGCGCACCCGCTGCAAGCCGCTGACGATGACGCGCTCGCCGGCCTCGATCCCCTTGAGGACCACGCGCTCGGCCCCGTGCTGCGCCCCCAGTTCGATGCGTCGGTACGTCGCGTGATTGTCGCTATCGACCACCCAGACGAATTTCTGCCCCTGGTCGGTCGCCAGGGCTTGCTCGGGGATGAGGACGGCCTGGTGGGCCGCCCCGAGCGGCAGCCGCACGCGCACAAATAGGCCCGGCGTCAGCAGCTGCTTGGGATTGGCGAACACGCCGCGCAGCCAGACCGAGCCGCTGTCCAGGTCGACCCGATTGTCCACAAAGTCGATCTTGCCGTGGTGGACATAGTCCGGCTCGTCCGAAAGCCCCATCGAAACGGGCATGTCCTTCTGCTGGCTGCCGGTAATGCCCTGCTTCTCGAGGAAGCGCTGGATACGCAGATAAGTGCGCTCGTCGATGTCGAAATACGCATACACCGGGTCGAGGCTGACGATGCGGGTGAGCAGCGTGTCGTCGGCCTTGACCATGTTGCCGGGGTCGACCATGCGGCGGCTGATGCGGCCGCTGATGGGGCACGTGACCTTGCTGTAATCGACGTTGAGCTGGGCCGCGTTGCGGGCGGCGCGCGCGGCCTTGACCGTCGCCCGCCCCTCATCGAGGTCGCCCACGGCCCTGTCATAGTCCTCCCGGCTGATCGATGCTTTGCCCAGAAGCGACTGGGCCCGGGAAAAGTCGAACTCCAGCCGCCGCACGTGCGCCTCGGCCAGGTTGACGTTGGCCTCGGCCCGCTCCAGATCCGCCTTGAAGGGACGCGGATCGATCTCGAACAGCACGTCCTTCTCGTGAACCTCGGCCCCGTCCTTGAAGTTGAAGCGATCCAGATAGCCGCTGACGTGGGCTTTCACGTCGACCGCCTTTTCCGCCTCGATCTTCCCCTGGAATTCCTCGAAGTCGGTGACCTCATGGGCCACGGCGGGGCTGACGACCACCTCGGGCGCCTTGGGCGGCGGCAGCGGAGCCGCGGCAGTGTTACAGCCGGCGGCCGCCACCCCGCACAGCGCGACCACGGACAGAATGGCACGACGATGCATGGCGAGTTCCTGGGGGCGAGGTGGGGTTGGCAGGCCGCACGGCCGCGCGTGGAATACGGACTGACCGGTCAGTCCGGTCCCCTATTTGACGAGGTTGACGCCTCCCTGTCAAGATGGGCCGCCCTTTGCCAGGACTGAGACTGGCGTGGCACGGCTTCCGCACGCACGTGGACTATCCCTGTCGGCGCGGGTAAAATCAACCGGCCCTGCTGCTCCGCTGGTTTCCGCGGCAAACCAGGGCTCCCGGAGGGGTGGCCGAGTGGCCGATGGCATCGGTCTTGAAAACCGACAACGCTGAAAGGCGTTCAAGGGTTCGAATCCCTTCCCCTCCGCTTTCTCCCTTCCTGTCAATCGCTCTCGCCGGCTCGCAGACGCCCTCAAATCCCTTGTCAGGCAATGACTTGCGGCCGGCCGTCGGCGACGGTGTCCTTGCCCCGTTGTCGCGTGCGGACCTATCAACGCCTATCAATGCGTCGCAAGGGGAATCGATGGTGTGTGTAAGCAGCGTGTAAGCGCCGGTGGCGTTTTCTCCCTCCCGAGGGGAGGATGCGCCG
Organism: uncultured Planctomycetota bacterium; assembly: GCA_963827935.1. Lineage (GTDB taxonomy): Bacteria > Planctomycetota > Planctomycetia > Gemmatales > Gemmataceae > DATFNV01. The sequence goes on from CAWHCN010000019.1 coordinate 232,178, forward strand.
TCGGTGCCGGTAGCTCGCAGGGCCTGGCGGGCAGTCGTTGCCGGCGGACTCGGCAAACTGGAGACGGCCGCGGCCGTGTCGCGCAGAGTGACGTGAGCGTAGCGATCCATCGTGAGAGTGATGGTGCTATGGCGCACCAATTCCTTGGCGTCCTTCGGTTGGACCCCGGCCTTAACCAGTTCGGTGATGAAGGTGTGCCGCAGGCAGTGGAAGTCTGCGAACTTCCCACCCACTTCGTACGGCACGCCGGCAGCGGCTAGGTCACGCTTGAGCATCTCCCCGCCCCGGCAGTGTTCCGCCCACTTGCCAGGCCAGAGGCGCTCATCGGTTGGCCGGCCGGCCAACCAGGGGCGGAGGGTATTGGCGAGGTCGGGGTGAAGGGGAATCACGTCCAGCCGACGGTGCTTGCTGTAGGCCGCCTCGACGGTGACCGTGGCGGGGTCGGTGTCCAGGGCGAACGACTCCGGCGCGAGGGATGCCAATTCGGACGCGCGGAGCCCGGTATAGGCGGCCACCAGGTAGAGCATGCTCCGATCAGGGCCAGACAGGCCGCAGTAGGGCTCCGCGAGGCGAGTCGCATCCAGTACGGCAGCAAACTCTTCGGCGGCCAGTGCGCGGCGGGCATGGCGCACGTCCACTTCCACGTTGAGCTTGCCCAGCAGCCCGAACGGGTTGGCCGACAGGCGCTGAACGCGCCACGCACCAGTTGCCGAACGACTTCAGGGCGGCGACGTAATGGTTGCTGGTCTGTACCCCAAAGCCTCCCTCCTTCCGGCGCAGTTGCCGCCGCTCGGCCAGCCAGTGCTCGGCCGCCTCGGCGTCGAGGTCGCCCAGCAGGGCGAAGCCGCAGCCGTCAAAGACCGCCTCGCACCGGCTCTTGCACTGGTCAGCCTGCTTGGCCGAATGGCCCTTGTCGAGCTTGTCCTGATGGAAGCCCGCCAGGTGTTCGACCAGCGGCCGCTTGCGGTGTTGCTCGAAGGGGTCGCGCATGCCGGCCTTGCCCATCTCGGCCTTCTTCACCAACTCGGCCAGCATCTGCTCGGCAGCGGTCTTGTTCGTGCAGAGGGACACGGGCTCCCCGTCCACCCGGCCATACCAGTTCGGCGAGGCAACCCGGCAGAGCTTGCCGGCGTTCTTGCCCTTGGCGGTAACGGGCGCGGTTACGCTCTTACCATCGGCGCCCTTGAAGCGGACAGCGGGGACGGACTCACCCTTCTTGTTGTGGATGGTGACGCGCTGGGCGTCCGGTGGAATCGGGCGTGTGTACTGCTGGCGGAAGACGCGGGCCATGAGGCGGGTTCCTTTCTGAGAACTGCCGTGACCGACTCCCTGATTCCTAGGACGGCTCCGGGCCGCACAACCAGGGGATCAGCGGGACTGATGGTATACCGGGCGAGGAGGAAAGCAAGGCCCGCAGGCCGGGGGACGAGGCACGGCGTCAAACACCGCCGGCGCAGGCGCACTTGCTCCCCTCCTGTTTCTGCCCTCGACCACACCGCACAGGTTGCAAACCTGAACGAACAGGCTCAAAGTCGACCGGCTGCCCGGGCAACGCGGCTGACAGCAGCACCAGCAATGGCGCTTCGCCGAGAGCACCGATCGAGTTGGGGTCAGGGCGTCGTTTCTTCCGCCGCGCGTCTGTCGCAGCATCGACCGCGAGGATCAGCACCTTCAACTTCTTACCGGATGGCCGTTCTACCTCGACCAGGCGGGCGGCCTCCAATGCCACCAGGCCCCTCCGGGCGGTGGAGAGGGGGATCCCTTCCTTCTCCAGACGAGAGAGACTGAACCCGAAGGGTCCCCTGCGGCGCCCCTGGACTCGCCAGAGGGCCAGGCCGACCAAGAGAGCCTTCCCTGACAAGAGACCCGCGGCCAGGGCCCACGGCCAGGGGACCCGGACGTGCCACTCTCCCGGACATCTGGCCGGGAGGACGCGGCCCCTCTGCACGCGGGGGCGAGGCTAAGCCTCGGGGTACGCGGCCAGGATAGCGGCCGGATCGTTCGGGTGGGTGTGCGGCGGCACAGTCTTGCGATCCATAGATCAATACCGAAGGATTGAATATAGGTATAAGACCATAGGGACCGGGTATACCACCTACGGCGGGGGTGCCCCTACCACGCACGACGGGGGTAAGGCTCGTCGCCCCCTACCACGTACGGGAGGGGTCCCGGGCAAGGACTCCGGGGCCCAGGCCTCCCAGTAGTTCCTGGACCAGATCCCACATCTCCTGACCTCGCTTGTCCATGTAGCGACCGCCGTGGTACACGATCGCGGCGTCCGGGTCGATCCGCAGCTCGAATCCTCCCAGTACAACGCGGGCAGCCTCGGCCATCGCCTCGCGGGTCAGGGTCCTGGCTAGCTCGATCTCGTCTTCGGGCGCCTCGATCAGCAATGCGTCATGGACCGGGGCGGCTACACGGACCCCTCGCTCCGTGGCCAGGCAGCACGCGAGGCGGAGCATCTCGCTACCGTTCGCCTGGCACGGGAAGTTGCGGAAAGTCCTCCCGTTTGCCTCCTTGCCGGGCCGGATTTCCCATCCGAACACGGTGGACAGCCGGTTCCCCAGCATGGCCATGTCCTGGGCGTCCTCGGACCATTTCCAGTACTCCTTGAAGACCAACTGATGCAGCCGAATTAGCTCCTGCGCCTTCGTGGTGGGGATCTGCAGGCGCTGGGCCAGGGCACGCTCGCCCATGCAGTACTGCACGGCCAGGATGCAGGTCTTGAACAGCTCGCGCACTGACCCGTGCGTGTGTTTGGTAGCCCCCCAAGGCGCCGCCCCGGCTATGATCGCGAATGCCATGTAGGGGTCGCCCGACCTGTACGCGGCCATCATCTGCTCGTCACCGGCGAGGGCCGCCGCAATCCCGAACTCCTGCTGGGCGAAGTCCAGGTAGCACAAGGCTGTGCCGGGTCCGGGCCGGATCAGGCCGCGGAGCCAGACCGCCGGGCCGAAAATGAAGGCGGACGTGGAGGGTTGATTTCGGCCCGTCTTGGCGGCCCAGGGCCGCAGCGACACACGGTTCCGGCCGTCAGGCCCGACCTTCAACTTCCAGTCCTTCAGCCTGATTCAGCGTGGCGCAGGGTGGACAGAGGTTGAAGGTCGGGGTTCACCTGCGCCAGTTCGGAGAATACATCCTGGTTCAGCTCGGGCCGCCCGGACCTGAGCCGCGGCCAGACAAGTCCGGTCCGACCCAGGTAACGCTCGAAGGCGGCTTCGCTGAACTCGCCATTCTTGTACACCTGGGTGGACCGATCAGCGCGGTCGATCAACCGTCGCCGGATGGAAGACCAGCCCGCCCGCAGTCGAATGTACTCCTCCACGTCCAGGGGAATCCCGTTCGACTCGATGCGCGCGATGGCCCGGGTGTAGCGACCGCGTATCAGGGAGTGCGGCCAGGAGAGCGTCGGCCCCATGGTCCGAAACAGCCCGGCGGTGAACTGCACGTCCGACTCGCAATAACTCATGATCTCACGGACCTCCACCGAGGTGAACGGCCCACCCTCCGCGCAGCGTCGTTGCACATCGAGCTTCGCCAGCTCGTCGAAGCACGGCAGGCCATACCGCCGGAGCGCACCTGCCAGGTCCCACGCGGGTACATTCAGGCCATTCGTCGCACATCGGTACTCGGCGAACAGGTCCAAGGCCATTAGCGGGAGCGGCCAGCCCAGGCGAAGGAAGACCGACCATTCGGCCGGGAGTGAGTAGCCGATGAACAGGCTCTCCGGCCCCAGGTCGAAGGGCGGCTCCGGGGCCTCCTGGCCCCAGAGCCACAGATGCACCTCTCTGCCTGAGACCAGGTCCGCGGCGCTCAGGCAGATCGGCTCGGGCAGTCCACCCGCCACGGGCATGAACTCCGTGTCCAGGACCCACGCGGAGCGAAATTGTGGGGGAATCATTTCTTGCCCCAGAGCTCTCGCACGAAGGCGTCATCCAGGGACCGGACAACTCGCTCCCCGAAGCCGAGGGCCAGCAAGTCCCGGAGGCTCTCCGACGGCCAAACGGGGGCCGGCCAGTCAGCCTCGGAAGTCCGGACATCGTGGGATCTTGTGGCCGGGTTCCAGGTGAGGCGGACCCACTCGGTACGAGCCCGGTGGGCGGCCTCCAGCGGGCCTCTCATCCAGGGTTCGACGACCGGGTTCTCCTCGCTCGGGATCCGCACCCCCCAGAGGAAGAGGCTTCTCTGGCGGTTCTGCGCCAGGTACAGGCAGGTGGACACCAGGGTCGTCTCTCGCCGTTCCTTGAACGCGGGAACCAGCGGCGGGGGGACCAGGTAGGGATCTCCCTGGCTCGGGACGAGCAAGCTCGCTTTTGTGCTGTATCCCTCCAGGTCAGGGTGAATCCGCACCCACCAATCCTTCACCAGTCGCAGCTTCACCGGGCAGTCGGTGACGACCGTCTTCGTCCGCAGGTCTGAGAAGGACTGTGTGATCCGGTAGAGGGCCGGGTCGAAGGGGTCATAGTCCGGTGGGATCTCCGCGGTTGGCGGGACGGGTGGACGGGGCGGCGTCGTGGACTCGATCACGACGGGGTCGAAGTCGGTGTTGACCGGGCCCTCGGGCTCGCGGGCGTCGCCGTGGGCTTCCGGATGCGCGGGGGTCCGCCGAACAGTTGGCCGTTGCTGGGCGGATCGGATTTTGGTGCAGCAATCCTTCTCGTCATCGATCAACTCTCCATGAAAAGGGACAAAGAGACTCTCAGTTAAGGGGCGGCCCGGCTGGGCCGGCCCTTTGCGTTTTCAGCGCCTGCCAGGTGCGCAAATCGGGGCAGCGAGCGGCGCACCGGCGATCTACAGCGGCCGGCCCCTGCAGCCGGCAGTTCGCGCGCTACAGTGACGCCAGAGCAGAGACGGTGAGGAGGTTGACCGCTTCGTTCGTGAATAGGTTGCGGTCGTCGTCACCGTGAATCCTGTCGTAGAGGGCCGCACGCGCCGCCTCGCTGTCCCCGGGGTGGTATCGTGCCGCCTCGGCGGCCAGTTGCAGAAGGCGGTCCGTTTTGTCCGGGCCGACACAGGTACGCAGGTGTTCGCGGATTTCAGTACGCTCAATCATGGCAAGTCTCCGTTCAAGAAACAGAGGATGGAACAGGCGCCACGAGCCGCCCGTCGGGCTGGCTCACGGCGTCTACACAGGTCAAATCGGCGGCACCTCATCGGGCGCGGCCGCTGGCGTTCTTGCGAGCCTCGAACTCCCGACGAGGCACGCAACCACCGGAAATCCACTCTCGTAGGTCCTCAATCCTCCAGCGGACACAGCCACGCGATAGGCGCAGCGGTGCCGGGCAGCGGCCGGCACTTGCCATGCGATACCAGGTCGCCGGGCTCACTCCGCAGAGGGCGGCGGCCTGATCGGCGGTCAACAGCAGGGGTTCGACTGCTGAGGCCAGGAATGCCAGCCGGCCGGCCGCGGGGTGTTCTCGCAAGGCCTCAACGGTTGGGACGGTGGCGTGGGTGGTCGTGTGCAGGGGGAGGCTGTCAGCCGACATTGCTCACCTCCTGCCGAACGGCTCGGCGTCGGCGCATCAACTGCCGGCCGCACTCCCGTTCTTCCAGCAGTCGGAGCAGAGCGCGCAACAGATCCGCCTCCACAGCTATGTCGGAAAGCCGAGCGCGAATGACTGGCGGGTCGGGGATCGCGTCGAGGATCGATTGGGAGTGTGCCAGGTTAGACATTGCGGGCCTCCGTCACTGTCAGGCGACGGAGTCCAGCGTACTGCTGGCGCAAGACTGCTCAAGTCGCGCAACGTCGCGTGCCTGTCGCGCGCGACACGGTGCGGTAGCCGCCTTCGGTTACGCGCAGACGTCCCTCTTTGACCAGTTGGGACAGTACGCGACGGATGTGCCCGGTATAAGCCAAGCCAACGTGATACGCGATTGTCTCGCCCTTGTAGGCTTTGCGGCGGCACAACGCGAGTATGCGCCTCTCGGTGCGGTTGAGGGAGCGCATGGACTCAGCGGAGCCGGAACTGGAGTCGGCGCCTTTGGCCGTTCGCTCCGTATTGCGGGCCGCCCTGCTAAGGTTGTCAATCGTGTCCGCTCTCGTCTCGGATACCCCCTCCAACTCATTTAGGAACCTGAGCAATGCTTCAGCGACGTCAGCCGGCACGCCTCGCAACCGGATGACGCTCGGATCCCCGCTCTCCAGGTCGTTCAGGAATTTGGAACCAACCATCAGGTTTTCAGGTTCGATGGGGGCGTGGAGCTGCGCGAGAGAATTTGCTCACGTAACGCCAGGCGAGTCGGTTCTAACATGACCTATTCTCCTCGTTGGAATCCCGGGTGCTTCCCGATTTCGCGTTGGACTCGCTGGGCCAGCGAGTGAAGCGGCACAACTGCGGTGGGCCGCTTGGCCTGGTAGTGGTGTTACCCGCCGTGCAGGTCCGCGCGGCATTTCTGTTTCACTCTCCTCACGGCCTACCGACCCGCTACGGCAGCTCGATCTCCGGTTCGCCCGCTGGACGGATCGCCGCCCGCTCAGAGGGTCTGGTGGACCAGTAGAGCCATGATTCATGAGCACCACAGTCTCACGCATGGCCATGGCGCTGAGCGGCTGCCGCCTCCCTGTGTTCACTTGATGCGCCCGGTGCTGGCCAGAAAAAAGCCACTGGCGGACAATATATTGTTCTTTCTACTATCTTGCTATGATCCCTATCGCTACTATCCACTATATTGGCGTCCACGGAATGCTATTGATGCGGACGAATGGCGGCAAGGGCCCGCCAGTTTTTTTTGCGGATGGGTTTCGGCGGATTCGACTGGCTGTCGCCCGTGGCAGCAAGCCGTTCATTTGACGGTTCCCATGCAAACTCGCTCCGTAGCCGAGAAGGCAGCCGCGACGGCGAACGGTGACCTGACAGCCGCCCCACGGGTTTCGGGGTTTAACGACGCCAGCCGGTTTGCTATCAGGGCATGTCGCCCCGTAGGCCGATTCGATCGCCTCGCCCTTTTGCGGGGAGCGGCCCAAGATGCAAAACGTGTCCCGCCCCACCGTCAAGTACCCCCAGGCTCTTGCCAGGGAAGTGAACGCCCGGGGCCTTGTCGTCTACGCCGACGACATTCAGCCGGACGAAGAAGTCCGTCTGGAGGCCAGCGGCCAGGGGTGGAACCACGACCCGTACCGGGGATGGAGGGCCGCCCGAGATGCCAGGTGGGGCAGGCCGACCCCGCAGAGAACGACAGGAACCGCCACCTGTGCCGCCGCCGATCGGGCTAGGAGGTATCAGCATCGGCGGAGGCGAAGTCGCTGCTCTGACGTGACCCGGTCCCGTGGCTCGCTTGCTGACACCCTGAGTCGGCGTGGCCCACGAATGCGTCAGCGTTCCCCAAGGCCACGGAGTTGGGCTTGCAGCCGTCGCGGCCTTTGTGGGGCTAGGAGGTGACGGGCTGCACGCCGCGACTCGATGAGTCGAATGGACATCGGTCCGCGTGAGGAGGTTGCCGAGTTCAATCCCTGTCGCCTCCTCACCTTCGTGACAATCCGTGAGCGGCTGCATCGCGTTCGCCGACGATGGAGACTGCATCGGTGTGTCGGGCCGGAGCAGGTTGCACAGATAGGCTTGCGCCGAGCGGTCGATCAGCCCGAAGCTCGCAACGACGAGCGACAAATTGACCTCGGCGTGTCGTGTCAGCGAGCGCCCAAAATAGGCCACTTCGAGGCGCCCTCAAATTAGGCCACCCTGAGGAGAAGGGTTCGGCTTGTATCCTTCCGCAGACCCAGCGGCGGGAGAACAAGCATGGCGAACCTGCTCAGCATGGCCACAATCGACGCGATTCTGACGCTGCGTCAGCGTAACTGGTCTATCCGCCGCATTGCCAAGGAGTTGGGGCTGCACCGGGACACCGTGGCCCGGCACCTCCAGCTTCAGCAGCAGCCGGCACAATCGACACAACCCACCCGAACCGGACGCCGGCGCCGACGGGGTTGCCGCGGTGCAAAATAGGCCACCCCGAGAGGGCGCCGGTGGTGTCAAAACCGGCCACTCCGAAGAGGGCGCCGCCGATGTCAAAATAGGCCAGGCGCCCATCGGCGTGCCGGCACCGCCGGCCAGGGCGAAACAGGCCAGCCTGTGTGAGCCGTATCGGGCCATCATCGAGACCAAGCTGGCCGCCGGTCTCGACCGCGCAGCGCATCTTCCAGGACCTCGTTCGCGAGCACGGTTTCACCGGCCAAGTACCACAGCGTCCGCCGCTTTGTGCAGCGCCTCGATGGCGGTCGGCCGTTACCCTTTCGCCGCATGGAGTGTGCCCCCGGCGAAGAGGTGCAGGTCGATTTCGGCAGCGGCGCTCCGGTCGTGGGAGCGGACGGCAAGCGTCGGCGCACGCATGTCTTTCGCATCGTCCTGAGCCACTCGCGCAAGGGCTACAGCGAGGCGGTCTAGCGGCAGACGACCGACGAGTTCCTGCGCTGCCTGGAAAACGCCTTCGAGCACTTCGGCGGCGTGCCCACGGTCCCTGGTGCTGGACAACCTCAAGGCCGGCGTCGAGCAGCCCGACTGGTACGATCCCGAGCTGAACCCGAAGCTGCGTTCGTTCGCCGAGCACTATGGTCTGGCGGTGCTGCCGACGAAGCCGCGCACGCCGCGGCACAAGGGCAAGATCGAGTCGGGCATCGGCTACGTGAAAGGCAACGCGCTCAAGGGCCGCGTGTTCGCCAGCCTGGAGGAGCAGAACCGTCATCTGCTCGACTGGGAGACAACGGTGGCGGACCTGCGCATCCACGGCACGATCCGCCAGCAAGTCGGCACGTACTTCGCCGAGGTGGAACGGCCGGCGTTGCGGCCGTTGCCCAGCGACGCGTTTCCCCTTCTTCCACGAAGCGCCGCGGCTGGTGCATCGCGACGGCCACGTCGAGGTGGCGAAGGCCTACTACTCGGTGCCGCCGGAGTACCTGGCGCGGCGTGTGTGGGTCCGCTGGGACGGCCGCTGCGTGCGCATCTTCAACGAACGCTTCGAGCAGATCGCCATGCACGTCCAGCAGGAGCCGGGGCGCTTCAGCACGCAGCGGGTCCATATTGCCGCTGAGAAGATCAGCGGCGTCGAGCGTGGCGCGGTCTGGCTGCTGGGCCAGACGCGCGGTATCGGCGTCGCAGGCGGCCCGCTGGGCCGAGGCAGTGATCGAGGCACGCGGCGTCGAAGGCGTGCGCGTGCTCCAGGGCTTGCTGGCCCTGGCCCACAAGCATCCACGCGAACAACTGGAACGGGCCTGTGGCATCGCGCTGTCCTACGGCTCCTACCGTTTGCGGACGCATTCGCACGCTGCTCGAGCGCGAAGCGCCGCGTCAGGAGTCGTTCGCCTTCCTGGAGGAGCATCCGCTCATCCGCAGTCTGTCGGAGTATGGCCGACTTGGTCCATCGCGCCTTTCAACGGAGGCGAAGCGATGAACCCTGTCGCGGCACGACATCCTGTCAAGAGTTCGCGGCCTCCATGCCGCGACCAAGGGGGACTCATTGCCGTCCCCCTTGGAACCCCCTGCTAGCCTCTCTCTGTTCGCGGGCCGCAGGCCCCACGGCAGCGAGACAATACCCGACATGCCTGCTCTTTTGAGGAGACTTTGCGATGACCGAGCGTTGGCCAAGGCCCTGAAGCAGCTGCGCCTGTCCGGGCTGTTGGAAAGCCTGGAGGTGCGTCTGCAGGAGGCGGCCGGCCACCACCTCAGCCACGCCGAGTTCCTGGAACTGATCCTGCAGGACGAACTGGTCGTCCGCTGCGAGCGGCAGTTGAACCGGCGCGTCAAGGCCGCCGGCTTCCGCGAACTGAAGACGCTGGACGAGTTCGACTGGTCGCTTCAACCCGTCGATCAAGAAGAAGCAGGTCTTCGACCTGGCGACCGGCCGCTTCATCCGCGAGCGCCGCGACGTGCTGCTGCTCGGTCCGCCGGGCGTCGGCAAGAGCCATCTGGTGCAGGCCATCGGCTACCAGGCCATCAAGGCCGGCTTCGTCGGTGCTGTACCGCTCGATCTTCGACGTGGTCCGCGACTTCCTGCACGACGAGGCCCTGGGCCAGGAGGACAAGGTCCTGGCCCGCTATCTCAAGCCCGACCTGCTGATCATCGACGACATGGGCATGAAGCAGTTGCCGAAGCGTTCGGGCGAGTACCTGTTCGAGATCATCATGCGTCGCTACGAGACCCGCTCGACGATGATGACCTAGCAACCGCCCGCTGGAGGACTGGGGCAAGCTGATCGGCGACGTGCCCAGCGGCCACGGCGATCCTGGACCGCTTCCTGCACCACGCCGAGATCATGCAGATCACCGGCAAGAGCTACCGCCTGCGGAACCAGGCCCGCGGCAAGGACGACAACGACGTGGCTACGGACGCAAAACCGGCCAGCCCGGAGGGGGCGCTGATGGTGTCAAATAGGCCAGGTCACCGCCAGGAACGTCCAACGAGCAAAATAGGCCACCCCTGGCGGGGCGCCCATCGGGAAAAAGCGGCTAAAATCGCTGAGGTGACGTTGGAGCGGTGAGAAGAGTGTAGCAGTGAACATCCACACCTCTGCCTAATTTGGGGGCACTCAGAGGTGGCCTAATTTGGGGCGCTCGGTGACAGTCGGATTTCAGGCGCAAGGGATCATGCCCTGCACGCTGGAATTCCGGTTCGAGGACGATCGTGGATTGTGGGAGGTGCATATCGTGGGCTGCGACAGCTGGCGGGCTCAGGCTGCGGCTTTAAGTTATCCCGCTCGGGATGCAAGCGGGGTGAAGGGCGGCAGGAAGGGAAGGCCGTGCCGGCGACAGTGTCGCCCATGAGCAAGGAATCGCCCTAGCCTCGATTTCCACGGTACCAAGTTCGGTTAACAAAAGCGACATGTGAGGTCAGGAAAAGCGGATGACCAGGCGCTTGTTACCGAACCAGGGCATGGGGGTCGGTTCGTCCGCGAGCTGCGACGCGACGAGGTAGGGATTGTGAGCCCGCTTGTCCATGGCAATGACTACTTCGTGGTCCAGCACCTCGACGGTCGCCGAAACGTTCAGCAGGTTGCGGAAGATCTTCTTGGCCGTCGCGTGCTGGTACTCCCGGCCTACGCGGTTGGCCAGCAGCCGATACAGGGCGCTGGCCATGAGGGTGATCTGCAGGTCGAAGTCCACCTTCATCCCGATCATCGACGACAGGGCATCGATGTGAAAGAACTGGATGGCCTCGGAGATACCATTCTCGATCAGCATGCGTTGGGCATAGCGAGTCACCAGGGTCGCGCAACCGGACCGGAAGTTGTTGGTCAGGAGGATGGTCGGCTCCTCGTGGCCCAGATCGATCACGATGATTTGCCGCACCTGGCCCGTATAGCCGGGGAGCGACACGCGCTCATCCAAGACACGGGGCGTGCGGAAGGCGCGGGTCAGGGAGGACAGCGTGATCCGCCGCCAGGCCGACGCCGGGAGGCTCCAGATACGGCCGAGCATCGAGCGTGTGCGGCGTCGGAGCGTCAGGAAACCGATACCGCGCTGGTTCAACTGCTGCAGGTGTTGGTAGGTGGTCAGTTGCGAATCGAAGACCAGTTCGCGGGGTGAACTGCCAGTGCGTTCTTGCCAGAAGTCGGCGAAGCGGAGGACCTCGGCCGCCTTCTGGTCTTTGGGGATCCCAGCGTGGGCGTAGCAGAGGACACGGGCGGCGGCATCGCGGGCCAGGAAAACCAGGACGCCTTGCTGGGCGCGGCTGCGGCTGGAAATGTAGTGTTTTTCCAGCGGCTCTTCCTGAGTGTTGGCGGGTACGGAGTGGAAGTCGAGGTCGATGGAATCGCCGAGCGGCAGCCCGGCCCGCCGCACCTCGTCGAACCAGGCAGCCATGAGGCGGACTACGGCCCGGTGATCGACGCGCGAGCTATAGCTGGCCAGGTAGGAGCGTTTGGGTACCACGTTCAGGCCGGCGAACAGGGCGAGGCCCTGGTCGCAAACCAGGTCCATGACGTGACTCTTGCGTTCGGTGCCAACGAGCTTGAGGGCCAGCAGACTCCGCAGGGCCTGCTCGGCGGGAATCATCTGGGAACCGGGGAGGTCAGCCTGACGCAGCACATCCGTCAGCCGGATGTCTTTCAGGAGCGGCACGAAGAAGAAGAGGCCGCCGAGGCGCGTGCGGAAGGAGCGCGGTTCCAGGCTCACGGCGCGCACGTCGGCCGCGGCCTCGGTTGCCGGTCGAGTCGCCGCGGGCCGTTCGTCATCGAGACGGCGCGGCAATCGCGCGAAGCCTTCCTCGCGCAACAGGACGGCGAGGGCATTAATGCAGATGGTGTGTCCGGCCTGGGCCAGTTCACGCTGGATGTCGTAGACGGAGAGGTTGCGTTTGCGCATGGCCACCACGAGTTCGCGGACCCGGTCACGGGCTGGGGCATAGCGTGGCCCATGCTGGACCGTCTGGAAGAAGCGGAGTTGTTTGTCGGGGTCATGGCGGAACTCGTGGCAGAGGACGCGAAACGAGCCGGGCGAGTAGCCGAAGCGGCGTGCGACCTCGTGGGAAGGGCTGCCCTCGACGAAGTAGGCGCGGAAGGCCTCGTATTGTCGGTGGAGGGAGTTTTCGGGAGCGAGGAAGAAGTAGGCGATCGGCGTTAAGTCATTCCGAGTAGTGGTGTTCATACCCAGCACATGCTACGCCTGGCACGCGCAGCTGGCAAGCAGCTGCGCGTGCCAGGCGGAATTCCGGGAAATCGTGGGATAATTCGCTCAAGGCGAGAATCCCTCGGAGGAGGTGACGAATGTACAACGAGGATTTAAGTCATCGCAACGGTTAACGAAGACGGCGAAAAACAGCCGGTTTTGCTGAATTTGCATGCGTTCAGAGGGGAAAAATCCCCTCCGTGGAAATCGAGGCTAGGAAGGCACTGGCGCTTAATGCGGAGGTGTCTTGGTTCAGCGTGATCTGGAAGATCGCTCCGTCTGAGTTAGCGGGTAAAGGGTGACGGTTTTCGCGGTGCTCAGGTCATTGTACAGGTAGCCGATTCCGGAGCTACGTGTTCCTCTTCCCTGTTCCGGGGCGGCGGCGACGCCAGTTGTCGGCAGTGGGAGGCCGAGCCGGTCGCACAGGTCGATGGCGGCGTCGTAGAGGGGTTAGCTGTGTTGGCCTGCGGCCCAGAGGTCGAGGACGTTGCCGGCGCGGTTGCACTTGAAGCATTGGAACAGGTTGCGGTCGAGGTTGGCGGAGAAGCAGCGGCTGGTGCCGGAGGTGGAGCCGTGCAGTGGGCAGGGTCCGCGTTGCTGCCGGCTGCGGGCGTTGGCGGCCTTGAAGCCGAGCAGTTGCAGGACGTCGGCGATGGGCACGGCGGTGCGGACGGCGGGGAAGTCGATGGCGGGCTTGGCAGTGACAGCGGGTTGACACTGGGGCTGTTGGCGTTGGCTTTGCCGCAAGAGCTGTCGTCGTTCGCGGGCCTCGGCGAGCTTGCGGTCGCGGTTGTCGAAGATTCGCGTGCTCGCGTCCGTCGAGTTTGTCTTTGGGGGCGATGTAGCCAATGGCGGAGTGGAGGCGGAGCGTGTTGTAATGGGTGACGTAGTCGGCGACGGTGTGTCGGGCGTCGTCGAGCGAGAGGGGCACGCGCGTGCGGATGCAGTCGCTTTTGAGGGTCTTGTGCCAGCGTTCGATTTTGCCGTTCGACTGGGGGTAGTAGGGCGAGGTCTTGACGTGGGTCATGCCGGCAATGCGGATGAACTCTTTGAAGTCCTTGGCGATGAACTGGGGCCCGTTGTCAGAGATGATGCGCGGACGGGCGTCGGGATATTGTTCGCGGGCGCATTGCAGGATAATTTCGATGTCGGCTTCCTCCATTTTTTCGCGGATGTCGTGGCGGACGATGAAGCGGCTGCAGCCGTCGAGTACCGAGCAGAGGAAGTAGAAGGTGCCGGCGATGTTGAGGTAGCTGACGTCGACGTGCCAGTGTTGGTGGGGCTGGAGCGGCTGGACGAAGCCGGTGCCCTTTTGGGACGGTTTGGGAGACGAACCGGCGAGAAGTCCGGCGGCTTTGAGGACGCGGTAGACGGTGGCGGGGCTGCAGGCGGCGACATCGGCGTCGAGCATCATGAAGGTGAGTCGGCGATAGCCTTCGAGCGGGTGGGCGCGGGCAAAGGCGTGGATGCGTTCCTTTTCGTCGTCGCCGAGCCAGTGGTCGCGGGGGACGAGGGCGTTGTGCTCGTTGACCTTGCCGAAGCGTTTCTTCCAGTCGTGGAATTTGCTGGTGGAGATGCCGGTCCAGGGAAGGAAGCGACAAGCGGGAATGTCCGTCTTGTCGCTCCAGTCAGCGGACGAAGTCGACGATCTGGTCGCGGGTGTCGTGGGGTACCCAGCGGGCTTTTAAGTCTCCCCAAGACTTTTTTTTAGCTCGGTGTGTGCTTCCATGAGTTCGGCCATGACTTCGTTCTTGCGGGTGAGCTTGGCTTCGAGCTGCTCGATCTTGCGGTCCTTGGCGTCCTCAGCGGACTTGGACTTGCGGCCGTTGTCGAAGGCGGTGTGGCCGTTCTCGAAGAACTCCTTGAGCCAGGCGTAGAACTGAGTGGGGTAGAGGTCGTGTTCCTCGCACAGAGCGGAAACGGCGACCTTGTCGAGGAGATGCTTTTTGATGATGGCCACCTTCTCGGCCCCGGTGAAATGACGGCGGGCTTTACCCATGATGAACCTCCGTTTGAGTTATAACTAACTCAAACGGGGCGTTCTTCCAGTTCCGACTGAGGCAAAACAGAGGGAAGTGGGCGAAGAGAAGGAGTATTCACGGGCCAGGAATGGCCCCGGCACGCTGCCCCTGCGGTTACGCCTGGCAGCACATGAAACGTCACCGCGGGACTCGTATCACGCGCAACAGCTCAACGACTCGCCTTCTGGTTGATCTCCTCGGCTGTGAATATCGGCACCTGATCCTTCGTCGGGGTGCGCTTTCAGTGTCTCGGGGTCCACGTCGTACCGCTTCGTCTCGTACTCGCTCACCAACTTGCCCTTCACGACCGAAAACGTGTACTTGCTGTCCCAGCTGCCGGGGATGTATTTGCCCTTGCTGGCCATCAGATCGACGTAGCCGGGGAGCGTCTCGTTCCACGTCAGCTTACCGTCCGCGACCTTCACCCCCGTCACGAGTATCGCGACCGCCTCGTAGCTGCCGCGCGTGGTCGTGCGGGACAGGAGGCGTGAGCTGCCGGTGAGCTTCTTCGTGCTGGCCCGCTCGCACAAGGCGTATCGATACACTTCCGTGCCGCTGGCGTCTCGGCCGGGCAGGGTGCGCTTGCCGTCCTTGTCGAGGTCGTAGCTGCATCTCCTTGCTCACGATGGTCACGTCGAAGGCGAGCCCCCGCTCCGTCTCGACGAGGTTGTTGAACGTCGTCAGCTCCTCGTACTCGCCCTCCAGCTTGTTGTCATCAACCTTGAACGTGGTCTTCGGCGTGGCGAGAGTCCTCCCGTTGACGTGCTCCTTGAGGAACTTGATAACCCGGCGCGGTCACTGGGCTCGGCCTTCTTCTCGTCGGCAGAGGCCATACCGGCCAGGGCGGCGCCGACCAGCAGAGCAGGCATCAGTTGTCGCATCGCAGTGTCTCCTTGGACAAGGGGGCTTCTGGGGCATCGTCATGGTAGGGTCGCCGGGTGTCACGGTCAGGAGCGGCAGGCGTCTGGCGTGGTGCAGGCTGCCTGCGGTCCGTGTGCCAGATTGCCTGACCGCATGGTAAAAACTGCAACATTGTGACGGTGTCCTGCCCGGGCTGCGGACAATCTGTCGGACGTAGCGTCAATGATGTCAAGACGTTGCGCCTTCCATGCGTCACGTCAGCCTGCTTCGGCACGCCGTGTGCTCTCACTTCGCCCCAGCGAACAACAAGTCGGGCCGTTCCCGCGGCCCGCCTGGCACACCTACTGCCAACTCAATACGACTCATCCGCGAGGGCCGGTGGCACTGCCGCCGGCCTCATCTTTTTCACCGCAGGCTAGCGGGAGCGCTGCCGTGCCCTTCACCCCTATAATGATGGGCACTGAACCCAAGGAGGAGACCTGATGGACCAGCTCGTCAACCCGGCACGGTCCTGCCCGGAGTGCGGCAGCAAGGATTACGTGTTCAGGGGCAGAAAGAAGATCGCGGCCAACGGCGACCAGCCGCCGGCCGTGGAGACGAAGCACGCCTGCCGGGCCTGTGGGCATACGTGGAAGGAGCGGGTGGCGGTGAAGGCGGGGTAGACCGCTGACGACGGCCTTGACACGCCATTGGTGGTGGATGCTTGAATAATCTTGGCTCTGTTGCAGGCATTACAGAGATGGACCTAATCTTTAACTGCCCTGGAACGGACAAGTCGGGCAAGCGGCTTCCCGGAAATCTTCTGGATAGGACGCAGGAGAATGACTTTTGGATTTACTTCAACAACTGGCTTAAGAAGGCGAACGTGGCCGCCAGCGGTGGCCCTGACGAGCCCCCGAGCTACTTTTCCGCGCTGATTTACTTGTGGGTGGTATTCAACGGATGGCTTGGAAAGGTGGTAAAGGACCACGAAAATGCCGAGTCGGACGCAAAGCTGGTCAATGCCGCTGCGCGGGATGTGGAATTGAACCGCCTGTTCGATACGCTAATTACCAATCACTTGCAATTCAAGATGATCGCTCACAGATTCCGAGATCTCTTCCCAATCTTCCAGGCGCTAACCATTCGAGATTTCAAGCTGCCGCCCTGGGATGATGCGATAAGGAACAGGCACGATTATCGACGGGCGGTTTTCGTTGAAGAGGAAAAAAGGTTCGGAAGCCTGACGGCCGATAAGGAGGCGAAAAAGGGGAGCCCATTGACAGACGGCGAAGGGACAAAATTGCTCAAGCTATTGGACAGGGATTTCGCGCCGCTATGTTGTTGTAGGCATCAAACAGACCCGGCGGACTTTCAGACGTTTGACGCATCCAGGGTGCCGCTTGACTGGCCACACGTTCTTAGCGGTATTTACAAGGTGCGTTGCAACCTGTTCCATGGTGGCAAATCGGTTTTCTACGGTGGCGATGCGCTCTTTGTCGAACTCGCCTACCGAATTCTCTGGGAGGTTTGGGGACAGCCCGCCTTTGATGCTCACACTTAACCCCGGAGAGGCTCACAACGATGCCCGACATCGGCGAATTCGCGCAGTTGGCCGCTGACCGATTCCTTGATTCACAGCGGGACATAAAAGACCAGTTTAATCTGTCGCTTCCGAGACAAGCTGTCGAGGAGTTCGTCAGGACGGTCTACTATGCTAGCCTAATCCCCGATGAGGGACGCTACCCATCGGTATGCCTGATGAGCTATCGAAAGGGGGCCGACAGGTCTTTGCACTTCCTCTTCAATAGCCCAATCCGGCCATCCGCGCAAGAAATCTCCAAGCTTGCCCACGCCACCGCTCCCGGTAGTCACATTTGCTGCATCTGTGACAAGGGTGAAATAGCACTCGGTGGCATTCACATCACCATGCTGAATGAGATGCGCGAGTTTGGTTACAGTTCGTCCCGTGTTGCCAATCCGCTCAAACTGCTAATCCGAGGGCCGGGCCATATCGAGATGTCCTCTGGCAGGTATCGCCCTTCTTTACAAGGCAGGCGAGATTACCGAGGAAAACCTGTTTCAATACAGCCGGTCGATGAGAACGCTAGCCAGCGCGATTGCACAGGAGCTGCAGGAGCTTACTATCGGGACTGTTGAGTCGCTCGAAGATATTTTTAACGACCTCGCTGAAGCCATCGTAAGGCTTGGTCATGGGGGATTGCTGATTGTCGCCAAGGAGCCCAAGAAGAGCCACTTCACAAGGCCGCTCAGGGAGATCGACTGCCTCGTGTTCCAGCAGTTGATAACTCAGTATTGGAATGATGTCGCTACTCTCACCGCAAGCGCAGGCGGGGTAGGCCGGTTGATGGTAAATGCTGAAGCGGGGAAACTGCGCCCCCGTATGCTGCCGGTCGTATCAGACATTACGATGCTGGAAAACTGTATCGACTCCATTGCTCACTTGGCCGGCATGGACGGCGCAATTGTGATGAAATATGATTGCAGGGTTGCCGCCTTCAATGCCATTATCGACAGGTCGGCAGCGGGAAATCCTGCTCCCCGCATAGTAGATCAAGACCACATAGAACAACGGTGTGACGACATATTAAGGAATCGTGGCTTGCGCCATCAATCGGCTTTGTTCTATGCAGAGCGCGTGCCTAATTCGTTTGTCTTCGTCATATCGCAGGATGGCGGCATTTCCGCGTTTCACAATCCGGGCGACGGGACGGTTGTGTGCGAGATGGGGATGCGCGTGCTGGACTGATTCCTGGTTTCGGTGGCCGAGGAATGGGATTGGTGCGTAGCCATTTTCCTGAATACGGGGCTGCCGGAATCTCTCTAGTGAAGTGAGACACTGATGAGCGGTAAAGCTGGCGGGCGGGGCTATTTGATTCAGGCGTTGATCTCGCTTCTCGATGCGCTGACGAACGACAGCGAATGGACATCGATCACATTGGAGCCGAATCTCTCTTCGGACAAAGTGGACATTCTTTGGCAGTATCCGGCGCGGCGGAAAGTCACACAGGTGAAGTCCTCGCAGAACACGATCAGCGTGCCGGATGTCAAGACCTGGGCGGAGGAGCTTGAAGCCTCGACCACCGCAGACGAATACGAAATCCGGCTGATCGGCCCAGTTTCTCAAGGCGTTACTACCCTTGCGTTTCTTGGGAAAGTGCGAGTCCCCACCCCCCAGCCGCTCAACCTCGACGGGTTGGTGCATCAGGCCGCTCACCAGTTGGACCGCTACTTGCAAAGCAGACGGTTGGGTGTACAGAAACCTTCGATACGAGAGTTGGTTGTCGAGGCTTCGTCACCCGCCTATCCGTTTTTGCGACTACGGGAACTCCGTTGGAGTGCGCAGCGTTTGATATGCTGCTCAGCACATGGATCGGCAAGGTTGCCGAAATCACCGTCCTCCCGCCGGCGACTGGTGGCTTCCGGCGCCTGCATTTGAGTTGCGGCCCCAAGAGGCTGAAATGCTGACTCGCCTCTACGACGCGAGTGTGAAGCTACTCCATCTGACAAAGGTTGATTCGGAAGCTGGGTTCATGGTCTTGATAGACCTCGTGGAGATCGTTAATCCGCACGATGCGGAGGCCGCCATGCCGTACATTGAGGGCGTAATGCGGCTTGTGCGCCACGGGCTCCTTATCAATCCGACTGGGGATGGCCAGGTCTTCAACTTGTCGGGTGACGGCCGTGAGCTGGCGAAGAAGCTGCGGGGGAAGTGTCCGTGGTGCAAGAAGTCGATGGAGAACGCTGGCAAGGATCCGGCTCAGCCGCCGGTCTGGGAATGCAGGAACCCCAGGTGTGTGCATTCCACTTGGCATCGTGATACCAGATGCCCGCAGTGTAACAAGCGACCTTTTGAAATTACAGATATTGGTGCCGGGTTCGCCTCGTTTCGCTGCGAAGATGGTCACTCTTTCACGACGACTCCGAAGGCCGGTGGCCGCTGAGCTACTTCGTTCAATGAAATCCGCCTGAGGTGACGAAATGAGCGAGCATAAAGAGATTCCGCCGCACCCGGCAATCACGGCCTTCTGCCGCATCATCACCGGCGTGCCGGAAAAGAGCCGGTCAACCGCCGTCGGGTTCCTTTGCTCGGCGCTCGGCCAACCCGCCGAGCCCACCGGAATCCCATTCTCACCGGATCGCCAGACCCGCCATCTGTACTGGGACCACGTCACTGTGACTACTTCAAGAAGGCCGATTTGATCGGGCCTGCCACCCACGATCTCCATGCAACGTGGAGATGTTGTCCTACCACTTCGGCTTCTTGGCGGGGTTGAGGCTGAACTTGAACGCCGGCCTGTTGGAGGGGGCAACACGTTCAACTCGCGAACACCCGGTCCATCCGCTCCGACAGGTCCTTCAATTCCTCGGCGCTCGCCGACTGGCTGCCGGGCTGTTCCGAGATGCCCCAGCCCTGGTACTCCACCTTGTCCAGCGCCTTCATGATCGCCGGCCAGTTATCGTCCCCCTCGAAGAAGCGCACGCCGAACCCCTTCACCCGGCTGTACTCCTTAATGTGCAGCTTCAGGATGTGCTTGCCCAGGACCGGGATCCACGTCTCGGCCGGGCTGTAGCGGATGGTGTTGCCGATGTCGAAGTGCCAGCCGACCTGCTTGCTATCGATCGCCTCCAGGAAGTCGATGGCCTGCTTCGGCTTGGTGATGAAGTCGTTCCAGACGTTCTCGATAGCGATCTTGATGCCTGTCTCCTCGGCGACCGGCACTGCCTTCTTGATCTCGGCGACCGAGCGTTTGAAGCAATCCTCATAGGAGACCTCCTTGGTGACTCGGCCCGGGACGAGCAGCACCGACGTGGCCCCGTAGCGCTTAGCGTCCTTCAGCGCCTGAATCAGTCCCTGGACCGCCTCCTCACGGACGCGGTCGCTTGGGTCGGAGAGCAGCTTGGTCCAGTGCGTCGCACAGCAGACGCTGGCGGCCTTAAGGCCGGTGTCGTCAAGCGCCTTGAGCACCTCGTCCTGGTTCATGTGGCTCATCGGTTCGACGCCCTCGAAGCCGGCCATCTTGACGGCCCGCAGCTTCTCCAGCACGGTGCCCTTGTAGCCGATGGTGCCGTACATGATTGCCTTGCGAATCGTCCGCTTCTTCTCGGGGGCCGTGTTGCCGCTGCCGCCGACCGCCGCGGCCGCAAGCGAACCACCGCCGACTTTCAGGAAATCACGCCGGTTCAATGCGTCTGTCATGGGGGTGTCCTCGCCGCGGTTGATCGGGATGGAACAACGACCGGGCGTCATTCTATGGCAAGCAGCCGGCTCGGGCCGCGCAGATTCCGGCGGCTGTACGTAGCCCACTCCGGTCCGCCCCACCTCAGCACGCAACGCAATCCTGCCAATCCTCTCCGGTCACATCGACCGACGCATCGAACCGCACGGGGACACCGCCGCCATTGGGCAAGCGTCGGGCTTGTAGCTCAGGGGCACATGCAGCCCGAGTCACTTCGCAGGCCCAAGGAACTGGGCCACCACCCACGCGAGCATGACTGCGGTGGCCAAGATCGCGTCGGCGAGCGCTGGGTTTCGCGTCGGGTTGAGAAGCAGCCACAACAGGACGAACCCAGCAGGAGGTTAGCAGCGAAGAACAGCCGCCGCTGACGCAGTGTCCCGTCCTCTCAGTGCCGGCCCGGCGGGGCCTGTTCGAGGTCCTTGCGCAGGCCCTTCAACTCCTCCCGCAATGCGTCCAGCTTCTTCTCCAGCTCGGCCGCCCGCTGGCTCACCTGCTGGCGATGCAGGTCCCCTCCAGACTCCGCAGGTCCCTGCAACTTCGTCAGCCGGCGTTTCGCCTGTTCCAGCCGGACCTCCGACTCCCTCAACTCGGCTTCCCTCACCTCAAGCTGGCCAACCAGTGCGGCTTGTTCAACGGGACTGACCCCGCCTTTGTGAGCGACTTCCACACTGAGGCGCGCGGCCTTCAGTTGTGCCTTCTTCACACCCAGCTGCACTTCCAGCAACTCCACCTCGTCCCGGGCCTGATCCACCTGCGCTGCACGGTCCGTTTTCACGCCCCGATTCGGGACTTCCTTCGCCGTGGCGTCTCCCGCCCCTGCGGGTTGTGGCCCCGCCCTTCCTGACCCGGCGGCCGAACGCACCGCCTTGTCCTCGGCCAGCTTCCGCGCGTTGCGCTCAGCTTCGGCCTGGCGCCGGGCCTCCTGTTCAGCGGCCCGTGCTCGCTCTGCCTGCACCTCCGCCTGCTTGAGGGCTTTCTCCAGTTCGCGCGTTTTCGCGTCGAGCGACACCTGCAGGGCCTCTACCCGCTCGTGCAGTTCACGAATCTCCTTCTCCTGCTGCGCCAGCAGCGCCTGGAGCTTCTCCTGATCCGCCGGCGCGGTTCGCGCGGACTTTTGGGTCGCGGCCGAGTCCGCGGGCGTGCGCCCTGGCTCACCGGCCGCCGTTTGATAGCTCACCACACCACCACCGCCTACTAGCAGCACCACCCCGAGGACCACGACGGCCGCTATCTTCACCTTCGTTAGCAGCATGGCTCTCACCACCTCTCCTGAGAGGGCGACCACTTCGGTTGAGACGACCCCGGCCAGACCCTTCCCCGCCGCGGCCAGAGCCGCGGCCCGCACCGACGCCAGGACCAGGGCGCTGGGGGCCGCCGCCGTGGCGGTCTCCACGGCGAGGACCGCCGCCAACACACCCAACGTCACGCCCCGCCGGGTCAGACGGTCGCGCAGTCGCTGCCGCGCTCGCGCGAGACGCGACAAGACCGTACCCACCGGACAGCCCAACTCCCGGGCCGCCTCCTCATTGGTGCGTCCCTCGACGTGGCAAAGCACGAAGGTTGCACTGTACTTCTCCGGCAGCCGGCTGACCTCCTCGTCCAGCACTGGGCGCAGATCGCGCCAGGCGGGGTCAGCTACCGGGCGGGCAGGCAGAGCGTCCAGGTCGTGGGGAGGAAAGGAAACACTGCGGGACACGCAGGCACGCGCCCGGAGGGCCGTGCGGTAAGCCACGGTGTAAAGCCAAGCCACGACCGCCTGGCGTCGGCCGATGGAGCCGGCCTTGCGGGCGAGGGTGAGGAAGGCGGCCTGAGCAGCATCCTCTGCTTCGTGGGCGTCGCCGAGGACACGCCGGCAGACGCTGAGCACAGCAGCGGCGTGCCGCCACAGCAGTGCCTCGAAGGCGGCCTCGTCGCGGTGGGTGACCCAGCGCCGCAATAGGTCAGCGTCGGTGAGCCCGCCGTCGCTCGCCGGAGTCACCGCCCGCCGTAGCCGCCGGATTATGGTTCGCAGTCTGGCCCCGTCCACGACACGCGCCCTCGGACCCCTTGCCTCCCTTTATAGGAGCCGGGTGACGGCTACACCCTTCCACGAATTTCGCGTTCCGTTTTTGAGAGATGGCGCGCTCCCACTTCGTGCATTTCACGCTTGAAGAATAGAGGCACACGCGGGTCGGCAACGGGACGGGCCAGCGTGAGGGGCGAGCCAGTGGTGGTTCGCTGGCCTCAACACCGATCACCTCCTTCAGGGAGAAGTAGCATGTTCAGCAGCAAGATCGTTCGTCTGGCGTGTCTGGCGTGCGTGGCGGCCGCGGGGCTGTCTGTCGGTCTCTTCCAGCCTGCCAAGGCCGGTGCGGCAGAAATCATCATCCGCCGGGCCCCCATCGTGGTGCCCGGCCCTGTCGTGAGGGTGGCCCCCGTGGTCCCGGTCGCTCCGGTGGTCCCGGTCGTTCGCGTGGCGCCGTTCGTCCGCGTCTACCGGCCGTGGTATGGGTTCCGGTGGGTTCGCTGAAATCGGTGGCTTGGCCGGCGGGGGTTGGTGACGCCTCCGCCTGCCCGGTGGCAGGCGTTGGCTTACCCTTCTGGCGCCGGCGGCGTCTTCTCCAGAGCCGTCCCTATCGCCTGCAAGCTCTCCAGCACGGCCGCCAGCGTGATCTGCAACCGCTCTCTTGGCGGCTTGCCCTTGGCGTTGTCCCAGGCATACAGCGAGACCATTTCGGCGTACTCGATCGCAACCAGGATAGCGCCGCCTGGGTGCGACTCGATGGGCGAGTCGAGCAGGCGCGGCATCGAGGCCGCCACCTCGGCGATCGGATCCTTTTCGTGAATGGCCACGGGATTGCTCCGGCCTCGCGTCGTGCTGGGATGCCCGGCGCTGGCGGGGACGTGTCTGACCAGGGAGCAATCGTAGCGCAGGGAAGTGGATTGTTTCCAGGTCAGCAGGCGGTCGCTTTTCAAGGGGCCAAGGAATTCTCTTGAGACAGCCCCAGTGCGCGGTAATATCCAGCGCGGGTTGTCCGATCAATGGTTCGGCCGCAGAGGCTGGCTATGCCGGTGGGCCATCGTGCAACGAACGGAACTTCCCGGGATTGCTTCCAAGGAGCAAAGTCATGCCGCAGGATCAAGCGAAGCTCGACGAATTCGTAGGCAAGATACTCAACGACATGGGCGCCGCCGCGACCGGCGCGATGGTGTTGATCGGCGACAAATTGGGCCTGTACAAGGCTCTCGCCGAAGGGGGGCCGCTCGCCCCCGCCGAACTCGCCGCGCGGACCGGCACGGCGGAGCGGTATATTCGGGAATGGCTGGCGGCCCAAGCGGCCGCGGGGTACGTCCAGTATCGGCCGGAGACGGGCACATATGCCATGACCACCGAACAGGCCCTGGTCTTGGCGGATGACGCCAGCCCGGCTTTTATGGCCGGAGGCTTTGAAGTCCTCGCCTCGATGTTCAAAGACGAGCCGAAGATCAGCGAGGCGTTCCGGTCCGGCCGCGGGGTTGGTTGGCATGAACACAGCCCCTGTCTGTTCCGCGGCACCGAGCGTTTCTTCCGTACCGGATATGCGGCTCACCTGGTTCAGGAATGGCTGCCGGCGCTCGCGGGCGTGCGGGAGAAGCTGGAACGGGGCGCCAAGGTGGCGGACGTGGGCTGCGGCCACGGCGCGTCGAGCATTCTCATGGCCCGGGCGTTCCCCAACTCGAATTTCACGGGCTTCGATTATCATGGCCCTTCGGTCGAGCGGGCGCGGTGCGGCGGCGCGCGAAGCCGGGGTCGAGCAGCGCTGCCGGTTCGAGGTCGCCGATGCCAAGAGCTATCCCGGCAACGACTATGACCTGGTCGCCTTTTTCGACTGCTTACACGACATGGGCGATCCGGTCGGCGCGGCCAAACACGTGCGACAATCGCTTGGCGCCGACGGCACCTGGCTCATCGTCGAACCCTTTGCCAGCGACGCCGTCGAAGGCAATCTCAATCCGGTCGGGCGGATTTACTACGCCGCCTCGACGATGATATGCGTGCCGGCGTCCCTGAGTCAGGACGTAGGGTTGGCCCTGGGCGCCCAAGCGGGCGAAGCCCGGCTGCGTCAAGTGGTTCTGGCCGGTGGCTTTACCCGCTTTCGTCGCGCGACGGCAACGCCGTTTAATCTGGTCTTGGAAGCCCGGCCTTAACAGCAGACGGCGGCAGCGCGCATGGTGCCTGACAGGCTATCGCAGCTCAGCGCGGCCGCCTCTGCTGACCTTGCTTTTCGGCGGAGGGACGCCGGCAATGATCTCGTTCGTGATCCCGGCGCACGACGAGGCGGAATTACTCGGCCACACGCTCGCGGCGCTGCACGAGTCGGCTCGAGCCGTGGGCGAGCCCTATGAGGTCATCGTGGCCGATGACGCCTCTCGTGATGGCACCGGCGCCATCGCTGCAGCAGCGCGGCTGCGCGTGGTCGCCGTTAACTTCCGGCAGATCGCCGCGACGCGGAACGCCGGTGCCCGCGCGGCGACCGGCGACCTGCTCTTCTTCGTTGATGCAGACACGATGGTGACGGCGAGAGCGGTCCGCGCCGCACTCCGCGCTTTGCGGGACGGCGCGGCCGGCGGCGGCTCGGCCGTCCGGTTTGACGGTCCGGTTCCGCTGTACGCCGCGATATTGGAGCGCGTGGTGTTGCCGGTACTCCTACCGCTGTTGAAGATGGCACCCGGTTGCTTCTTGTTCTGCACGCGGCGGGCCTATCTGGCTGCGGGAGGGTTCGACGAGGGGCTGTTCTGGGCGGAGGAGGTGGCCTTCGCCAAGCGACTCAAGCAGCACGGGCGTTTCGTCATCCTCCGGGAATTCGTGATTACCTCGGGTCGCAAGGTCCGAGCACACTCCGCGCTGGGTCTGCTGCGAGTCGGGGCCCAGCTGGCGCTGGGCGGCACGCTGCGCTGGACTATTGGTATGGCCCCCGTCTCGGGATGGCGACAAAGGCGTCCATTCGCCGGCCCGCGGAGCGTGCAGGGCCTTCCTCCACTTCGTAACCGTTTGGGCCGTGCGACGGGGGCCATAGTCGTAACAATTGCATGAACCAGGCGGCCCCGCCGGAGCAAGAAATGCAGGAAAACGACGAACCCGCCTATTACACGGCACGGCATCTTCTCGATGCACTCAACGGCCTGGAGGATCATCTCCTTGACCTTCCGCTGGTGCTTATCCACGGCAAGGACCTTAACAAACCCAACCTTGTGAGCGGAATAATCCCCACCCCCCTCGCTGTGGACCGCGCTGCGGTCGGGAAGAAAAAGCCTTCGCTCCTGGCTCTTGCTGACCTGGAATAGCGTTTCGCTCCCTGGCTTTCCTCCACACCCGGCGGCGGCGAGGCCTCGTCCGACCTGCACCCTCCAGGTTCCCTGGCTCACAGAATGTGTGCATCTTCTCAAGTATTTCATCTAGCAGCGCCGATATGACGGGAGCCACTGATGCTGGTCCACCCCTGCATCCCCCGGCGGGTTGATGACCCCGCCGGGGGTTTTCGTTTTCTTATCCCTGTCGGCCGTGACCACGTTGTACAGGGGTCACCTTGAGGCGTCCGGTCCCGCCAGCCTCACCACGGCATCGGGCACCGGGCCATCGTCGCTGTCGTCCGGCCAGGCCGGCGTCCGCGGGAGAATCCACACCCCGTATTGCGGGTCGCCGTCACCGTCCAGGACGAACTGCCGGCCGCCGGCGTCCTCGAAAACGTCGCGGGTCACACCATTCACGAATGGCAAGCAGCCAAGGACGCGGGGGTAGGTGCCGTCGCTCATCGCGAGTCCCTCCGCCTCCGGTCCTCGAACGTCGGGATGCCCGACTTACACCGCCAAGACTCCCAGCAGCCCGCCGTCACTTCACCAGCAAGACGGGGCAAGCAGCCAGGATGCCAACCTTGTGGCTCAGCGTCCCCAAGCCCGCAACACCCTGTTGCAGGTCAATGCGGTGCGAGGTAAGGACGATCAGGTCGGTCCCGTTCTGCTGTGCGTATCGCAGGATTTCGACGGCACGGTTGCCGAATGCTACCTCCGACTTGCACGCCATCTTGTGCGCGGCGAGCCGCGCGGCCAGGGTCTCGACATGCTGGCGGGCTTTGTTCTCTAGCCGGTTGTAGAAATCCTTCCCCTCCTCTTGCGAGAGGCCGGCGATCAGTTCGACGACGTGTAGCAGGGTGATTTGGCCGCGGTCCTGCCCGGCCAGCTCCCTAGCGATGTCCAGGGCGTGCCCGTGCGTGTCAGTGAGGTCCACAGGGACCAGAATCTCCTTGAACATGGTGCAACTCCTTCCGTTGGGGGGGGGCTCTTACGGCGAGCCGCCTTGCGGGGCGTCATCTCCGCCTCCGGTCCTCGAACGTCGGGATGCCGAGTCGAGTCCGCCTGATCCGCACACCCTCCACCGTCCGACCCGTGCGTCGCGCGACTTCCTCGTCGGGGAGGATCCCGAGCAGGGCAATGTCCTCCGGCGTCCAGCGTGGCCCGTGGTAGCCGAGCACCAGGGTATTCGCCAAGCCCTTTTCGGCGTTGACCTGCCGCCGCTGCTCCCGCTCGTCCGCGGTCCACTCCCGCGCCTTGATTGCTTCGGCGCCCTTCTCGGCGGACCCTTGAATCAGGCGATGCGTGCCCTCGTTGTTGGTCCGCCCGACGCCGAGGGCCTTCCGCCACTGCCAGACGACCCGGAGGCCGGCACCTCACCAGTGCATGACGACGGCCGCGGACTCATGCCGGATCGCCCGCGCCAGCTCCTCATCGACCAGGAGGCCCGGTCCGCCGCGGCGGTGATGGACCCGCGGCACCGTGGCCAGGGGATCGGGGCGTCGGTCCAACTGGTGATAACAACCTGGCAATTGCGGTACAGGCAACTCGCCCGGTCTCCTCGCTTGAACGGCGGGGGAGTGTACGGGCCGAACAGTAGCGTTACGCGGTCGGGATCCTTGGTGGGAACCTGCCTCCCCGGACGCTTCGGCGGCCGCGCATACCCCTGCCGGTCGAGGGCCAGCAGCACGGCCTGCCGGCTCACGCCGACCCGTTGCGCGATCTCGCGCAGGGTCAATCCCTGGTCACGGAGCCGGACTATCTCCCGGTCCCGGGTGTAGTTGCGTTGCCTGCCGCTCCCTGCCCCGCCCACGGGTCAGCCCTCCATCGTCAGCTGGCCGGCCGAGATCAGTCCCACCAGACGGTCACGATGGCCTGACCTTCCTCACTGCCCCCGAGCGCCCGGTCAACATCGTCGCCCTCGAAGACCTGCGGCTTCTCGCCTCCCCAGTCCTCAGCCTCGATGATCTCGACGAGCCGATGGGCGCTGGCGGCGTCAGGCGTCAGGATAAAGAGCTTGTCGGCGTTCCAGATATTGTCGGACAGGTCACGGAGCTTGATGAGACTGCTTGCTGGTAGCCCGGCTGGGCGGCCACGTTCCGAGAGTCCGAAACGATCCAGGAGTACGGCTTCCCACAGGTCCTTGTGCGCCATGAGCGATGCGACAATGCGCGGACCGTCGAAAGCGTTGAAGCGTGTCCGGCGGATCAGTTCGAGCTGGATTTCCTGCACGGTGGCTTCGTGGAGCAGGAGCGGCTGGTTGGGTGTCTTTTCGGTTGGGGTCATGGGGATGCCTCCGGAGCGTTAGCATAGCCCAAGCCGGCCGGTGCGGTCATGCCCTCTTCTCCGCCAGGCCGCCGAGGGCGTCCGGGGGCCCCTTGCAGTCACTTCCCTATGAGGTCGGCCAGCGGACCGAGGCGAATGTTCGGCACCTCGATGGCCCCGGGGATGTCCAGCGGTTCTTCGGGAGGCAACCGGCAGTACAGCGTGACACCCTGGTACGGCAGGAAGTAGAAGCGAGTCTTGTCGCGCTTGCTCCAGAACGTCTTCGTGCAGCCAGAGAGTACCAGCCCGCCGAGCTGTCGATGAAGGTGCTGGAATCCGGAAGGCGGCACCTCCAGAAGCAGCCCGCCTACCAAGAGCTGATAGCTCTGCGCCGCCGCGATGGCCGCCGCTGCACCCGCTGCACCCGCTGACATGATACTCCTCCGAGCCGGTTTACTGGCTCAAGAACCGCGCCGCGGCCGCATTGCCAGCGATGGACAAGGCCCGACGCATGCCCCCTGTATAACTGACCGCACACGGACCGCCACAGACGAGGCTGGCGGAATTGAGTCGCGGCCCGTCTCATCGAGGGTCGGGCTCGATGTAGCGTGCCGGCCCCTGGAACACTTCCTTGTGGTGCCAGGCCAGATACTGCCCCTCTGGCCGATGGGTGGGGTTCGGCGGTGGCCGGACGGGCTTTCCGTGATGCGCCAGCAGGAGTTCACGGAACCCGGTGCTACCGTGGAGTTGCTCCGACAGCTCAACGCGGCCCGAGGCAGACACGGTGAAGGCGCCCCGGTCGAACAGCTTGTGATGCAGCACGCACAGCGCCAGGCCGTTCGCCTCCACATCGGGGCCGCCGGCCTGGTGCCACTTGATATGCGCCGCCTCGATCCCCAGCGAGACTGACCCAAGGCGCACGTCGAAGCCGCACACTGCGCAGCGGTACTCATAGGCGGTGAGGACGCGCGAGCGGAAGCCCGGGTCACGCGAGGCCCGTACCGCAACGTGAAGCGGAAGATCGAGCCCGACTGCGCTCAAGATGTCTTCGTGAACCGATGCGGGGAAGCTCTGGTCGAGGAGCCCCTTCGCCACGTCCGCCAGGAGGCGGGGGTTTTTCCGGAGGCCAGAGAAGATCGGCTCGGGGAAGCCGCCTTCGACGTGGTGTTTGAGCAACTCGCGCTTCTTCGCGTCGTTGTTGCTCGCCCGCGGTTGCACAAGCTCGGCCCCATGCAGTTCCCAAAGGCCGTCGTTCTGCAGGCGGCAGAAGGGCTACTCGGGGTGCTGGCTCCTGCGCTGAGGACCGAACTGCACCAGCAGCGAGCGCAGATCCTGGTCCACGTCCGCGTAGGGGATCAGGCGGGGCTCGTTGCGGCTTAACCTCCCGAGGGCGTAGAGCAGCAACAGCGGCTTGTGTGGGCGCGCTCGTCGCCGCGCTTCCAGACGTTGATGCCGCCGAACAGCTTTTCGATCTGCGTCTTGTCCAAGACACCACCCGAATGACCCGCAATCTCGACTAACCAGCCGGCCACACAAGCCCGGCCCGGTACTGGTCGGTCCCGGGACGCAGTCCCGTAGGCCAGGGCAGACCGAATCCTGGTGGCGGGGCAGGCATCACTCCTCCGCCCGTTCGCTTTCTTCCTTTAGACTAGCGTTCCAGAACTCGGACTCGTCCGTTAACAAGGCCCGGATTTGTTCCATCCTCTTATCTATTTGAGCGAATCTCCTCTCCTTGGTGTTCAGCACGCCTGCGTTTTTGGCTGCCCGGATCTTTGCTCGGAGCATCGGCAATAGCATCCGCGTCTCTATCCCGATGCTCCTCAGTCGCCTCAGAATACTCTTGAGCAGACAGGCATGTGCCTTCAGCTGCTGCTCAGGTGACAGCTTGTCGAGTACGTCGTCCAGGTTATTGAGGGAGTCGTGCAGGTCGGCACTGTCGTATTCATGGTCGTCGCTCATGATTCCATCCTTTCGCCTTGCAGCCGCGTTTCGGCGGAAAGGGGCGACACGAGGTCGAGGAAGGCGGTCAGCTACCCGGTGCTCTTCAACGTCAACTTCGGCTCGCCGGTCCTGAGACGGCAGAGGACGGGCTGAAAGATGCCAGCATCTGAGGCGATGGTTGTTATCCTATCGCCGCCGCCGCCGATGGCGGCGGGCAGCTGCCACTGGCCCCACGGTGACAACCAGCTGCCGCAGGGTTTTTCGTTGACTGGCTTCACGGTCGCGTTAGACTCGCATGAACTGCCCGGCAGCGTGCCGGGCGAACCTGACCCTCAGACGCAGGAGACCGAACACGGCTGCCCGTGGTCAGCGGGACCACGGGGACAACCTGAAGACTCGCGTGAGTCGAGAGCTGCTTCACGAGAAACCGCTACCCTGGGCCGGGAAACCGGTCCTTGTATCCCGGAAGAAGCAGCACTTGGACCGCGCCCCGCAAGGGGCGCCGGCCTTGTGCTGTTCTTCCGCGCCCCGTAGCGGGGGCCTCGTGGGCAGTGCCGGGTTCGGCGCTCCTCACCTTTTCGAGAGCCCCATGTCGATCACTGTCGCTTGTACGTCGTTCGGGACGACTGCCGACGACTGCGCCAGCAGCTTCGCACCGATGTCCCGGAGCAGGCTGCAACCTCGCGCAGAGGCACCAGCAGATCAGCATAAGGTCGCTGATTGGCTTCATGGCGAGGCGGTTGGCGCAGGGAGCTGCCGCGCTCGTCCGCCGTCCATTCGCGGTTGGGTGCTTGGCGCTGTTGCTGCTGGCCCTCACGGCGCAGCACGCCCGCGCCGATTTCTTCGTCAGCAGCAGTAGCAGCCAGGTGCTGGAGTACAACGGCATGACCGGGGCTTTCGTCACCGCCTTCGTCTCCACTGGCAGCGGCGGCTTGAGCAGGCCCGACGGCCTGGTGTTCGGTCCCAACGGCAACCTGTTCGTCAGCAGTGTGAACACCAACCAGGTGTTGGAGTACGACGGCACGACAGGCGCCTTCGTCACCGCCTTTGTCTCCACCGGCAGTGGGGGGTTGATCGACCCCGACGGCCTCGTGTTTGGCCCCAACGGCAACCTCTTCGTCGGCAGCTTCGAGACCTGGCAGGTGCTGGAGTACGACGGCACGACCGGGGCGTTCGTCACCGCCTTCGTCCCCACCGGCAGTGGCGGGTTGGCCTTCCCCGTGGGCCTGGTGTTCGGTCCCAACGGCAACCTGTTCGTCAGCAGTGTGCACACCAACCAGGTGCTGGAGTACGACGGCACTACAGGCGCTTTCGTCACCGCCTTTGTCTCCGCTGGTAATGGGGGGTTGAACGAGCCCGACGGCCTGGAGTTTGGTCCCAACGGCAACCTGTTCGTCAGCAGTGTGAACACCAACCAGGTGCTGGAGTACGACGGCACGACAGGCGCCTTCGTCACCGCCTTCGTTAGCAGCGGCAGTGGGGGGTTGATCTGGCCTTACGGCCTGGAGTTTGGTCCCAACGGCAATCTCTTCGTCAGCAGTACCTTCAACAGCGCGGTGCTGGAGTATGACGGCACGACCGGCGCCTTCGACACCGCCTTCGTTCCCACCGGCAGTGGCGGGTTGGACCTCCCCACCTACCTGACTTTTGGCCCCGCTGCCGCCGTCCCCGAGCCCTCCTCGCTCCTCTTGCTCGTCATGGGCGCCGCTACTCTGGCCGGCTGGCGGCGATGGCGTGAGCGAAAGCGAGCGGCCACAGCGTAGGCGGATGACACGTTCCCCGCCCCGGCATCTCGGTAGCGGCACGGTCCAGGCCGTTCTTGTGTCGGTCGTTATCTTCGGGACACGGTTCTCTTCTCCCGTGTCCTGGAGGTCCTTTCCATGCTGCAAGCCGACAACGCATCGTGGAGGTAGGAATGCCTTTCGTCCGCCACTGCATACCCTCCCTGAATGTCTGCGGTAACCGTCAGCGGCCGCGTGTTCAGGTGTCGGTTAGTCGTTCAGCAGCTTGTAGGGCCAGCGCTTCAGCACTCGCCCGCTCAGGTACGCCGTCAGTTGCCCACGCCCGGTGTCCACCACCAGCCGCAGGTACAGCCCTCGATGCCTCTTCCCCACCCGGTACGACTGGCTCAGCACCGTGACCGTCCCGGCCACGCTCACCCGCCGGATGAAGGTCACCCGACCCGCTGCCAGCGGCAGGCGCCCCGTCGGCACCACGAAGCTCCGGGGCAACTTCCGCAGCCGCAGGCCCCGGCGGTGCTGCGCCGGCGTCTTACCGCCCAGCCGCGGGTGAACGTGCTGCGTGTTGACCGCCTCCTGCAGTCGGGCCAACTCCCGCCGCAGATCGCCCGGCCGGTGGAACTTCCGCTGGAACAGCGGCTCCTGGAACCAGCCGTTGAAGTTCTCCACGCTGCCGTTGAACTGCGGCTCCCCTTTCGGGATGAACACGGGGCTGACACCGAAGCGCAGGCACAGCCGAATCACCCGCGACAGGGTGCGCGCCGACGGCCCCCAGCCGGCCAGTTCGCGGGCGTTGTCGAACTGCACCTGCTCGGGGATGCCCAGGTCCTTCCAGCACTCGCCGAGGAACCAGAGGACCTCGTCCATGCGGCGGGAGCTGGCCAGGCGCAGGCAGACGGCGCCGTCGAAGACGTCCTTGCCGACCCAGATGTAGTAGCGGTGGCCGCTGCCCTTGAGGTAGATCGGCCCCACCAGATCGACCTCGTGCAGGTCGTTGGAGGCCCGGGCTTGCGGGCCGGGGTAGTCCTGGCGCGGCAGCAGCGGGGCCAGGCGGACCCGCGACGCGGTCAAGTTGTTGCGCTCCAGGACGCGCTGGATGGTGCGCTCGCAGGGGAGCGGGCGTGTGCCCAGGGCCTTGAGTTCGGCGAGGATGGCTGGAGCCCCGACCAGGCAGTAGCGGGTGGCCGGCGTGGCGTGGGCCTGAAGTCGGCGGCGGATAGAGAGGATGGCCCTCTCCAGTGCGGGCGAGATGCGCGGGGCGACGTGGCGGGCCCGTGTCAGGTCGTAGAGGCCGTCGGGCCCGGCCTCCAGGTAGCGGCGCCACCACTTGTGGAACCAGACTTCGGTACGGCCGACGGCGGCGCAGATGGCCTGGACGGGCCGGCCTTCGAGGCGCAGAGTAATGGCTCGGTGACGAGCCACGAGTTCGTCGTTCATGGCTACCTCCGCGTGGCGGCCGCTGGCGGTTGCCCGCGGGGGACGTTGTAGACCAAACTGGGACCAAGGAAGGGGCCGAACGACGCGACGATGTGCCGACTCCGACAGTAAGCTCCACGAGGTCGTGTCGCTTCCGCAAGCGCAAAGCTCCACGATGCCCTGTCGGTAAAAACTCTACGATGCGCTGTCGGTTCGCACCATGCGATAAGGCCAACCCCGCGATCCCCGTTAACGAGCACTTCTGGCGTGGCCACTTGGCACGCTGGCAACACAGCGGCGTGTCTTTCCCCGCTTACGCTACATGCGCAGGTCGGCGGGTTGACGCCGCGAGCGGCTCAGCCCGGCTCGCGGTGAAGTGCAGGGCCACCTGAGCGATGGCGGAGGCTTGTTCGGGGTAAGATTGGGCGAGCAGGCCACACACTTTCCAGGCGGATGCGAGAATGGGCGGCACAGGGGATCAGCAACTCCTTGAAGACGGTTCGATCGTTCGCCTGAAGAAAGCTCTCGACTATGACAGGCAGGTGCCGTTCGTGATCGACCAGCATCAACCGGGCAGTAGCGATGGCTTGATCCGGCAGGCACGCTTTGGCATGAAGGGAAGCAGTTCGACAAAACAGGGTCGCGCGTTCTAGTTCACTGGAAACCTCTCTCGTTGCTTGCAGGGACTCCGTCAAGGGTGTCTGCGCCGCTTCAATGTGGTTCGCCTCGATGCAAGCCGCCGCAATCACCCTCAAGGCCGCGGCTCGAGTCGAATGTCTCGTCGATGGCGCGTGCCGTGGCGAGAGCCGCCTCCACCTGATCGACCTGCGCCTGTGCCCTTGCGATGGCGCCCAACGCCAAGGCCCGGGTGTGTGGATCCTCGACGGCGCGTGTCGCCTGGAGGGCCAGGTCGAAGGTGAGCCGCGCCGCCTCCGCCTGCCCGGCTCGTGCTTGCGCCGCCGCGATGGCACTCAAAGCGCGGGGTCGCCAGACCGAACCGACGATGGCGCCTGCCGACTGAGTGGCCAAGTCGAAGGTGACCCGCGCCGCCTCAGGTTGCCCTGCCCGTGCCTGCGCCGCCGCGACGGCGCCCAAGGCCTCGGCCTGATCGGCGGCATCGTCGAGAGCGTGTGCCGCCTGGATGGCCAGATCGAAGGCGACCCGGGCTGTTTCAGACCACCCGGCCCGCGCCTGTGCCTCCGCGATGGCGTGAATGGCCTGGGCCTGCCAGTAAGGATTGTTGATGCCGCGAGCTGTCTGGAGGGCCGCCTCCGCCTGCCCGGCCCGCGCTTCCGCCTTCGCTATGTCACATAAGGTTTCGGCTTGACTGTATGAATCCTCGATGGCGAGTGCTGCCTGGGTCGCTAGGTCGAAGGTGACCCGCGCCGCCTCCGCCTGCCCGGCCCGCGCCTGCACCTCTGCGATGTCACTTAAATCTATGCCCTGATCGTATGGACGATCGAAGGCGCCTGCCGTCTGGAGGGCCAGATCGAAGGTGCGCCGCGCCGCCTCCGCCTGCCCGGTCCGCGCTTGCGCCTCTGCGATGGCACTCAAAGCCCGGGGCCGCCAGTACGAACCACCGATGGCGCGTGCCGCTTGCGTGGCCGCGTCGAAGGTGACTTGCGCCTCCTCCCACTGCCCGGACCGCGCCTGCGCCTCCGCAATGGCTCTCAAGGCACTTGTCTGACTGTCGTCATAGGAGACGGCACGCTCCGTTTGGAGCGCCTGCTCGAAGGCGAGCCGAGCTGTCTCCGTCTGCCCGACCCGCGTCTGTGCCGCCGCGATGTGACTCAAACACTTGGGGCGCCAGTCGTGATCGTCGATGGCCCGGGCGGTCCGGACGCCAGGTCGAAGGTAAGCCGCGCCGCCTCCGCCTGCCCGGCCCGCGCCTGCGCTTCCGCGATGGAACTGAGAGCTGCTACCCGACCGGAAGGAGCATCGATGGCGCTTGCGGTCCGGATGGCCCGGTCGAAGGTGTACAGCGCCGCCTCCGGCCGCCCGGCTTGCGCTCGCGCCTCCGCGATGGCACTCAGGGCCTCACCCCTTCGGTGATGATCATCGATGGTGCGTGCCGTCTGGAGCGCCGCCTCCACCTGCCCGGCCTGCGCCTGTGCCTGCGCAATGGCACAGGAAGCCCGGGGCTGCCAGAAGCTCGCGTCGAGGGTGCTTGCAATCTGGAGGGCCAGGGAGAAGGTGTGCAGCGCCATTTCCGGCTGTCCGGCCCGCGCCTGCGAGACCGCGATGGCACTCAGAGCCTCAGCCTCATCACCGTCAGGCTTTTCGACGACGCCTCTCACTCTTCGGGCCAGGTCGAAGGTGCGCAGTGCCGCCTCCGGCTGCCCGGCCCGTGCCTGCGCCACCGCGATCGCAAGCAAGGCCTGGGCCCGGCCCGGGGTATGGTTGATGCTGCGTGCCGTCTGGAGCGCCGCCTCCGCCTGCCCTGCCTGGCCCTGCGCCATTGCGATGCTGATCAACCGCCTGGTCCCGGTGGATGGGTCCTCGAGATCGCGTGCCGTCTTCAGTGCCAGCTCAAAAGTGAGCCGTGCTGCCTCCGCCTGCCCCGCCTCCGCCTGCGCGGTTGCGATGAGTTCCAAAACATAGGACCGTAGCTCGGGATCGCCGATGTCGTGAGCCACCTTCAGGGCCAAGTCGAAGGTGAGCCGTGACACCTCCGCTTGCCCCGCCGCTGCCTGCGCCACCGCCAACTTCCTCAGCAAGTGTGTTTCGGAACCGATGAAGGTATGAGCCAATTCAAGAAGACCCTCGGTAATCAATCTCTCCGCGAGTTCCTGCCGATCCACATCACCGAGTATCCGCCAGGACAAACCCGTGATCGATGCTGGAAGTAACTTTCCGAGGTGAACAAGAATTACTTTCGCCACCTTCGCCGCCTCAGGCTCCTCAGTCAATCTCGGCAGAGTCCACTGCGTCAACTCGTCGAGGATCCGCTGCCCCTCAGCCATCCTGCCACCCTCACACAATTCCCACACCAGCACAAGCCGATACGCCACTGTCCTTCCGGGGTCCGCGAGATCGGCCAACCGCAGGGCGCGGTCCAGGTTGCCGCGACGCAGGGCACCCAGGGGCGATTCGCTCTGCAGTGCGTGTGTCCGCGCCGCGTGTCGCAGCAGGAACTCCGCCATGCCGGCCGCGTCGTCACGCTGCCCGGCAGCCGTTAGCGCCGCCTGCAGCGTTCGCAGTGGCGCTTCGGGCTCACCCGGCAGCCCCTCCGCCTGAGCCTGCAGGAACGCCTCGTCCCGGGCCAGTGCGTACAGGTCCTCCTGCCGATTCTCGTCCAGCAGGTGCTGCGGCCCGTGGCGGAAGACGTAACGCCGCGCCGCCGCCTCCGCGATGTTCCGCCAGTCGTTCGTCAAACGTACGAAGCAGTCGTGGGCCTGGTCGTTCGTCCGTCCCAGGCGCGTGGAGTTGGTGCGAAAGTGGTCTTGAAACGTCGTGTGGCACGGCACGTAGCCGAGTTCACCTTCCGGCAGCGGCCCGGGGCGGACGAGGCTGGCCGCGCGCAGCAGCGCCTGTTGAATGTCCGCCCGGAGTCGATCCCACTTCTCCGGCCGCTCGTTCTCCAGGCGCCGCAGCAGCTCGAAGAGCAGCTCCCCCGCAACCGGTCCCTGAGCCCAGACGATGGTCCCCAGCATCTTCGGCAGAAGCGCCTGCACGTCGTCAATCTGGGCTCGGCCGAGCAGGTCGTCGTAGAAGGCGGCCAGCCCCTGCGGGAGCTTGCTCTTCAGATGCTTGGTCAGCTCGAAATGGCCGGTGAGCAGGTCTTCCACCAGGAAGTGGACGTACAGCGGCAAGCCTTCCGACCTGGCGACGATCGCCTCCACCAGCGGATTGGTCACGTCGCCGGATTCGTCCCGGCGGTCCAGACCGAGCAGTTCGTACTTCTGCTCGCCTAACTGCTGGTAGAGCATCGCCCGGACGTCGCTACTGCTCATGGGCGGCAGGCCGCCGGGGAACAGGCGTCTGCAGCGATCCGGCGCGTAGGCCTTGCTGGTTGCCTCCCCGGGCCGGCCGGCGCACAGCCAGACGACGTTGGCGTACGCAACGCGGAACGGCCACTCCAGCAACTCGGGACTCAGACGCGCCGCCTCGTCCATGCCGTCCAACACGAACAGCACCCGCGGCGGTTTGCCGTCCTTCCCCGGCGGCAGCGACCCGGCCGCGCGAAGCAGGTCGTCCAGCTGGGCCGGCAACTTGTTGGAATCGAGGTCCGGCCGGACGTCGGAGCGACCCAGCGCCTTCCAGGCGGCCAGGCGCGCCACGGCGTAGCGCAAAAAGGTGTTGCGGTTGCTGCGGTCGGCGTCGCTGACGAGGAAGCGCCAGGGGATGCAGCACCACCGCCTCGGGTCGGTGCCTCGTTTGACGGCGACCTTCGCCGTCAGGAAGCTCTTGCCGACGCCGCCCGTGCCCTCCAGCCACAATACCCCCGACTGGGTCTCGTCCAGGACCTCCAAGATCCGCTGGAACTCCGCCGCCCGGCCGATCATCTGTTGGGAATCGTTCTGGAGTTCGTCTGTAAAATCCAGGGCGACCTGGGGCGCCGTCTTCTGACGCTCCCCCGTCTGGAACAGGGCCTGGAACTCGGCGACGGCGTCGCCGCGCTCGCTGACGGGCGGAGTCGTCCCGAAGGCCGCGTAAAGCAGCCGCTGCGCCTCGCCCCGGTAATAAAGCAGCGGGGCTTCGCCCTGGGACTCGATCTGCCCGCGCAGCGACATCAGCCGGGCCTTGCCGTGATCGCACAGCGGCCACAGGTCCAGCCAACGACCGTCGCGGAGCAGCAGGACATGCCCTTGCAGCTGCAACCGGCGCAGCGTCAGGCGCAGGTCCGCAGACAGCGGCACCACGTCGCCGGCCGGGTGCAGCCCCGTCAGGTCGCGCACCGCCTCGCCGTCGAACGAGCACAGCCGGCTGCCTTCGAGCAGGGCCACCAGCCCCGTTACCACTTCGCCCAGCACCGCCTCCCAGCCGCGAAAGGTCGTCACGCCCGGAGCCGATCCGTCTACGGCCGGCCGCGACGGTGCCTCGTCGGCGTCCTCCGCATCCGCTTCCGCCGGCACAGGGGACGGTAGCCCTTGGACGTGGCCGGATGCGTCGCCGTGCAGGAGATACTCCGCCATTGCCCCGGTCATCCGGCCGCCGTGCGCCAGCGTGTTTCGCAGTTCGATGATACTCGATTCGAGATACCGATTGTCGCGCGGGGCGGCCTTCAGCAGCACGTCGCGGATGAAACGAGGCAATTCCGGCAGGACCATCGGGTTCGACCGCTCCCCGGCCAGGAAGTCCGCAAGGCCCTTCGCCATGCCGAGCCAGCGGGCGAAGGTCGGCGTCAGGATGTTCGGCCCGAGTTCCTTGACCAGTTGGTCCGGTATCTTCCGTGGATCGGCCGGCAGCCGGACCTCGGCGACGGCCAGAACGGTACAGAACCGCGTAAGGATCTCGATGGTGTCGCAAAGCCGGTGCAGCCGCAGTTCGAGGAGGTTCGCGGTGGCGAACTCGTGCAGGGGGATGGCGAGCACGCCGGGCAAACTCTTGAGCAACGCGGCGTCGAACGGAGGCTGTTTGGGCATGGTGACAAAAACCCCTCTGGAAGCTCAACGGTAGGCGATTCGCTCACTGCTGCGCCGCCTGCGACCGCATCCTCTGCACGTAGGCGACGTAGCCCGTGATGAACTCCGTCAACTCCTTCTCCAGCGCCTCCGCGTTCTCGAACAGCCGCGCCGCCGGCGTGTCGTCCGGCTTCTCCGCCTTCGGCAGCGGCACCACCGCCTCGATGCGCTCGCGGAACGTCGGTTGCGACGCGAACAGCGACTCCTTCTCCGTCAAAATGTCGTTGTACACCTTTTCGCGCTCCTCCGCGCTCGAGCTGCTCGTTGCGGTAATTGCGGAACGCCTCGTAGACGTTGGTAAACGCCTTGTCCTCGGCCAGCAGGCGCCGACGTTGTCGTACATGGTCATCTCGAACAGCGTCCCCTCCGTGCAGACCTTCTTCAGCGCCGTGGCGAAGACGCCCGAGCCGTACAGGCCGGCGGCCATGCGGTCGGCCAGGAACTCGCGCGAGCGCGAGAAGCCGGACGACAGCAGGTTGTACGCCTTGTAGGTAAACGTACGATAGAGCCGGTTCCCGGCCAGCAGCCGAGCGGACGGCTCGAGTTCGGGCCGGTGCGCAACATGGCAATAGACGCGGGCACCGTTGACGTCGGCTTCCGCGCTGGCGTTGCTCAAGGGGACGATGGTTCTTCAGAATGAAACAGGCCGGCGCCGCGACCGACGCCGAGGTACACACGCCCCCAGGCGCAGCCGGGCACCGGCCCGCACAACGCTCGACTTGACTCCACGATCGGCTCGAACCCGACTGGCGCCTTCAGTTCGGCGCCGGCGGCGACTCCTCCCGGGGTGGCCCCGTTGTCTGCGCCAGCACCGCCGCCCGCTCCGCCGCCGCCCAGCGATCGGGCAGCAATTCCGCCAGCCGCTCCGGCGGAAGGCCCGGCAGACGCCCCAGCACGTCACGCAGGTAACGCCACGGCTCGACGCCCAACGCCTGGCACGTCTGCGTGAAGGTGTACAGCACCGCCGCCGTTTCACCCCCTACGTCACTCCCAAAGAACAGGTAATTCTTGCGACCGATTGCGACCGCCCGCAAGGCCCGCTCCGCCGCGTTGTTGTCGATCTCCAGGAAGCCCGCCGTCGTGTACACCTGCAGCGCCGCCCACTGGTTCCGGGCGTAGCCCACCGCCTCGGCCAGCGGGCTCTTGGGCAAAGCCGACGCCGCTTGCTTCTCCAGCCACTCCCCGAAGGACTTCAGCAGCGGCACCGACTGCTCGTGCCGCAGCCGCAGCCGCAACGCCTCGAACTCCGCCCGCGACAGTCCTGCATTCTTCGCCCTGCTCCGTCGCCTCTCGCTCCACCGCGTACAACTGTCGGATGACCCCCAGCGCGTACAGCGCATTCTCCGGGTCCGTCTTCTGCGCCTCGAAGAACTTGCGTCGGGCGTGCGCCCAGCAGCCCACTTCCACGACCGCCCCCGTCGCGAACAGTGCGTCGTAGCCGGCGTAGGCGTCAGCCTGCAAGAAGCCCGCGTAGCCGGCCAGGAACGTCTGCGGCCACTGCCCCTCCCGGTTGGGGCTGTAGAGGTAGACCAGACCCGGATGGCCCGCATCGCCCACCTGCACCCACAGCCGGCCCTGGTGCGCCGCCACCCCCGCCTGGGCTTGCACCCGCACCGGCGTGTCGTCGGTCTGGATCACGCGCGACTGCAGCACCCGGCCCTTCAGCAGTTCCCACAGCGGTCGCAGCAGCACGGCGCTCTGCGCCAGCCAATCGCACAACGTGCTCCGCGACAGGGTCACGCCGAAGCGGGCCAGCATGCGCTCGCAGCGGTACAGCGGCAGGTGGTCGCAGAACTTGCTGACGATGACGTGGGCCAGCAGTCCAGGGCCGGCCAGGCCGCGGGCGATCGGCGAAGGCGGACGAGAGGCCGTTACGAACGTGGAGGCCATCGGCGTCACCGGGATCAGGCACGTCGTGGCGGGGTCGTTCAATTCCGCCGCCGAGAACGGTGCTGCCGCGGTGTTCGGTGTCGCGGGCGCCGGTGCCGCCGGGCTGCCCGCCTGCCGCTGCTTCTCACAGCAGGGGCAGGCATACGTCAGTCGGACATGCTCGATCACCGTCAGCGACGCCGGCTCGTAGTCGAGCTGCTCGCTCACCTCCTGGCCGATGACCACCCGCGCCTGTCCGCAGCCGTGGCACACGCGCTCGGCCTCGGACAGCTCGTAGACGCGCCGGTCGCGGGGCAGGTGCTTGGGCAGTTGCTGCCGGCCGTGGCCCTTGCGGCGGGGCTTCGCCGACCTCACTCGGGTCGGTCGGGGGCGGCGGCGCCACGGCCTCATCGGCGGAAGGTCGGCGAACAGCAGGAGTTGGTCGGGATTGAGGCGCTCGGATCGCGGGCCGAACAGCCGGCGGAGCAACTGGTCCAGCCGCTGACGCAACCGGTCGCCCTCCTGCCGGCTCGCCCGCAGGGCGGCGAGCACCTCGGCGAGCATGGCCTTGAGCAGGGCGGGGTCGTCGGGCAGGTCGGCCGGATCGACAGGCGGGAACAGTCGTGGTGCGGCGGCACTCATACCTCTTAAGACGCCGGCGGCCCGTACCTCATCCGGGAAATCCGGTGCGAGACGCCGAGAAACCGTCCGGCGGGTGTGAAGCTATCGCGGTCGCGCAGGCTGGCGAAACAAGCCACTGTCAAACAGGGCGGGGAATGGGGGCCGCGGGATGCGGGCTGAAGAGTGGGGGCCTCCGGGCGGAAACCCCCAGACGTGTCGGAAGGTGGGTCACTTGGCCGTGGCCTGCGCGGTGATAGCGCTTGCGGCGTTGCACCTTCTCCAGGACGACGCCGTCCAGGAGCATGGCCAGCTCCGCGGCCCGGATCTCCAGCCGGGGCGGGCCATCCCCGCCGGCCGGCGGGAACCGAAATACCCCTGCCTCAAGTCGCTTATACCAGAAGCACCAGCCGTCCTCCTCCCAGGCAAGGATCTTCAGACGATCGCCGGCCCGGTTGCGGAAGACGAACCAGTGACCTGACAGCGGGTCGTCGCCGAGGGCTTGGCGGACCAAAGCCGCGAGGCTGTCGAAGACTTTTGCGGAGATCGACGGCTTCGAGGCAGAGGAAGATGCGGATGGTGGGGGAGAGGCTCAGCATGACGGGTCCTCCAGCACGGCCAGGAGGGCTCGGAGAGCGTTGGCGTCGAAGCCGCGACGGGATGCGGAGGCAGCGCCCGTTGGCGAGGACGAGTTCGAGGGGCTGTTGCTGGTCGGAAGCGTCGGGCTGGACATGAACGGGGACGAAGGTAACGGACTCGGGTGGCGGAGACACGTCGGGCAGGGGGGCATCTTGCTGCGAGCCTTCGTCGCCAGGCGTAGAAGGAGGGGACGGCAAGATGATGGCGTTCGCAGAAGGCACGGACGGAGAGCCCGCTGCGATGCCATCGTTCGATCAGTCGTCGCCAGTGCTCTGCGTTGCGGGGATCGCGGGGTTTGCCTTGTGGCATGGACAGGACCTCCAGGACACGGGGAAAGAGAACCGTGTCCCGAAGGTAACAACCGACACAAGAACGGGCTCGACCGTGCGCTTACGCATCTCGTCCAGCGTCATTCCTTCTGAACGGTCTTCACTCACGTTGAAGTCTCATGGGAACAACTGCCCTATTCGCAGAGCTGGTGGTGGGGGGCGTCCTGACGCTCACGTGGATGCTTCTCTTCGCCATGACGGCGCTCGGCCCTTCCCAGGTAACGCCCCTCCTGCCGGTCTCCTCCCTCACGGCCGGATTCCTTCTGGCCCTGGCCTACGCTCTGGGCGTCGTTTTCGACCGGGTGTGGGACTTCCTCCTCGACGTGACCGGGCTTCAGGCCTGGTTCCGGGGCCGGCCCGGCCCGCGGGGGAGGCTGTCAGAAGAGGACCGCCGGCGTCGGCGAGTGTTCGGCGCGGATCCGAAGACGGCGGTGGACTTCGTCAACTATCACCGTAGCCGCATGCGGGTAGCTCGGGCGAGCCTGTTCAACTTCGCCATGATAACGCTGAGCGGGCTGAGCCTCCTTGCGGTCAGGTACGGGGGAGTCGGAACGACCGAGTTCGCCTTGGCCGCAGTGACCGGTCTTGGTTTGTGTGCCGCCTCCGCCTTGGCGTTATGGAAGCTCGGGCGGACGCATGACAGGGTTCTGGAGATCATCTGGATCGAGGAAGAGCGGGTGATACAGGACATGGACGTTATTCAGGCCGGGCCAGCTGCTCCGGCAGGCCGGCCAGGCAGCTGACCACGGCATCCGGCAGCGGGCCATCGTCCAAATCGTCCCCACCGTCCAGTTCGGCCAGCGGCTTCGGCAAGATCCACACCCCGTACTGCAGGTCGCCGGCGTCGTCCAGGACGAACTGCCGGCCCCCAATGTCCTCGAAAACGTCGCGGGTCACGCCGTCAACAAATAAGACGCGGGCGATGGCGCGGGGGTAGTTTGCGTTGCTCATGCCCTCTGCTCCCTTCGCCGTCCGTCAGGGATCCCCAAGGTCAACCCGGCGATTGTAAACCGCCGTGAGCGTCCGCCCCGTGCGTTCCGCCACGTCCCGGGCCGGCAGGTTCCGGAGCAACTCATCTTCCTCGACGTTCCAGGGCCGGCCGGCTGCCGGGGGCCGCGTCCAACGACGCTTGTGGGCCTCGCTCATCTTCCGCCGGCGTTCCTCGCTGAGCGGTCGGCCTCGGTTCGCCTCGGCCAGGGCTTCGATGATGCCGGCGGGCCTGGGCTTGTCGCGCTTTGATGCCGCGATCTTCTCCCGCCTGGACTCGTCCGCCATTTCGTCACTGTCTGCGGCGTGATGCCCCACCATTCGGGGACGGCCTGATTCGACTCGCGACGGACGGCGTCGGCCAACTGGCCATAGACGAAAGGGGCACGGGCCGCCGTCACGTCGCCGGCCTCAACGTGCGAGGCCAGCTTTTGGGTGGACTGGTCGATCTCTTCCACGAGCGCCCGCCTGGAGGATCTGGCCAGTGGCATAGTGCGAGCACCATTGAACATTGACGTGGAGGCGCAACCTTTATTGTCCTGGGCGTCAGGTGGCACTCCGCCGTCTCAGACACGAGCCTCTATAACAAATCAAGGAAAATCCCGAGATCTGTCCCGTCAATGTCTGCGCGGTTCATCTCCTGGGCGATACGCCAGTTGTCCACCTTCCACTTATCTAACACCCGATCGTAGTGACCAAGCGCCGCACTGCGCGGACCAAGCACTGCCTTGACCGCCGCGTCCGTGAAGTAGTTTTCAAGGGAGCGACGCGCCAGGACGTGGCACGGGATCGCGGGTTCCAGCCCCGCGCAGGTGGCAACGAACGCATCTCGCGCCGATTCAAGCGGGGCAGCCGCGTCCGCCTTCTCGCTATCGATCAGGGCATGGACATATGGGCAAATTCGCTGAACTTCCTGCAATTCATCCCGACGCCTGCCGTTGATAAGCGCGTTCCCGCCAAGGGGCAAGAGGACGACCTTGTCCTG
This sequence comes from uncultured Planctomycetota bacterium, assembly GCA_963827935.1. Lineage (GTDB taxonomy): Bacteria > Planctomycetota > Planctomycetia > Gemmatales > Gemmataceae > DATFNV01. The sequence continues at coordinate 276,612 of CAWHCN010000019.1, forward strand.
CTTTCCGTAGAAGGAAAGAAAGTGCTGGATTGCACGGAGGTCAGTGACACCCTCGACCAGAAGCACTTTGTCGAAGCCAAGCTCCTTATAACCAGCGAAACTCAGTTCACCCATGAATTCCGGTAGCCGCGGCGTTTCCCCGTACCGATGTATCTCGCTTCGCCCATGATCGATCCTTTGTACTGAGTAGGTTCGATCAGCCTGAGCCAACGCCAGCCCAAGGTTATGGGTCGCGAAAACGACTCCTTCCGTCGTGTAGGAAGCGAGGCATTTAAGAAAGGCGCGCTGTAGCGATGGGTGAAGATTCAACTCAGGCTCATCAATGAAAACGAACGGCGGCTTCTTTGTCGCCGCGTTGGCAAGCACCATTAAGAATTGGGCGATTCCGGATCCGAGTTCCGGCAGCATGTAGCTCTCACCATCAATGAACAGCTCAAGTGTTTCGTTATTATTGGCAGCATTTACCTCAAGTCGGCCATATCCAAATATATCGCGAATCGTATCAGTCAGTCGCCGCGCAGCGCGCCGAAACTCAACAACGTCACCTGTCTGCCAAGCACGCCACTGCGAAATGAATGCCTGCCCTGTCTGAATATCGAAGTATGGCTGGGCGCTGCCCACATTGATCGCATTCCTGTAGGCTGGAATGTAAACGCACTGTGAAAGCCGGCCACACACAGCTACGATCGCCCCAAGATCAGCGAGCGCCTCCCCCCCACGCACTGGGGTGACTACGGCGGTATTCTCACGCGAAGTCAAGTTCGTGTCATTCGTCAGCAAAGGGTGGCCTCTAACCGATGCTTTGGCGATCCACCCCCGCGTGGCGCGGTCCATGTCGATCACCAATTTGGTGGGAAACGGAGCTAGTGGTTTGGGCAGCTCGCTTGGATCGATTCTGCTAAAATCGAATTCGACAGAAAGGCTTTCGGCGTTTCGGTTGCAGAAGACTTCTGTGTGATCGCGGACCGTGTTTGGAAAGTTTAGCCCTTGACGCTTGCCTTCTAGGCCACCATAAAGCGCGTTGAGGTTCCTGAGCTGATCGAACAGGCCGCGGAACTCCCAGAAGAACTTGAGCAGAGAAGATTTCCCTGAGTTATTTGATCCTACGAGTGCTGTGAAGCCAGATTCCAGGCGCATTGAAGCTGGGAGATCGTGGGGAAAACAGCGGTAGTTCTTCAGGGTAATTCCGAGATTCATTAGGTTCTCCCAATGGTTGACCCTAGGGAATATCGCCGTACCCGAAGACCGAGCAGAGGGCCGTCCGGGGTAAGGACCATCTTGACCATCCCGGGCGCGTTCCCAGTCCTCGCAGACGGCCCAGCACCGCCTAGACGTGATTGCGGACCTGGACCAACCCCGCTTGCGGTCAGACTCACGGCGACTTTGGGCGGGTTCCCGGGCTTCTGGGCTTGGGCATTCCTGCGCAATCTCGGTGTCCGCATCCTCGGCTCACGTCATCCCCAGCGCCTTCATCGCCGCCGTCATCGGGTCGGAGAAGAACACCGGATCGACCCGCTCCACGATGTCCCCGGAAACTTCGAGGAAGTTCCGCTTGTTCTCCAGCGGGACCAACGCCCGCCGTGCCCCGTTGTCCATGCCGACCTGAAGCGGCTCGGCCAGCGACCGCACCGCCTTGATGTTCCCCTGGATGCTCAGGTCGCCGAGGATCACGAGGCCCGGCCTGGACCGAGTGCCTCTTGATCGCCGAATAGACGGCCACGACCAGGGCGATCCCGGCCTCGCACGGAACGCGGTTGCTCAGCAGGTCGATGGCCTCGACGTGGAAGTCGGTCGTGTCCACCTGCTGGCCGACCCCCATCTTCACCTTCTGGCCCATGCAGGTAGGCGAACGCCCGCTGGATCGACTCCTTCATCGGCCCTTCGATGCCCCCGGCGATCTTCAGCTTGCCGGTGCCCGGCGAGCAGCCGACCTCCAGCCGGTACAGCCCGACCTTGCCCTGGTCGTCCACCGAGGCCGCGTAGACCGAGCCCGGGGCCAGCGGGTCGGTCGAGATCATGTCTCTGCCGCCCTGCTCGGGCACGCCGACGAACCGCTCCTCCCGGCGTCTCGTTGTCGATGTAGCGAGAACGAGGTCTGGTGGTACTCGAACGACCCCATCTTCTTGAGTTGCTCCTTCACCCGGCGACGGCCTTCCAGGGCCAACTCGACCAGTTCGGCCAGCTCGTCCTTGGTGAACTCGCCGTGCGGGTAGACCAGCTTCACCAGCCCCGAGACCGTCTTGCGGACGGCCTTCACGTCACGGGCGTTGAGGTGCGAGCCGAGCGAGAAGTGGCGGTCGATGATCTCGGTGAAGTTGTGCTTGCGAAGTTCCCGCAGGGCCTCGGCCAGGTAGTCCACCACGAAGCCGTAGTGGTCGGTGAAGAACTCGACCCGCATCTTCGGGATTTCCCAGCCGGGGATGTAGAAGTGGATGCGGTCGAGGAACGCCATGTCCTCGCGGATCACGTCGGGCATCGGCATGAACAGGTGCGACGACCGCACCATCACCTCGACCGGCTGGTTCGTGTTGCCGAACATGGCGATGGACGCCATGCCCGACAGCGAGTCCTTGCCACGGGCGAACGTGCCCGGACTCGCAGTAGGTCTTCAGCGTCGTCACGACCTCCTTGGGCATCTTCTGGAGGTCGGCCACCTCGTCGAAGCCGATGGCGTCCCAGATGCCGACCAGCCCCATCTTGCCGCTCGCCATGTTGTAGAACAGGTTGGCGACCGTCGTCGGGCCGGTCAGCAGGATGGCGTAGGGCGAGAGTTCCTGGTAGGCGTAGCTCTTGCCCGTCCCCCGCGGGCCAAGCTCCACGAGGTTGTAGTTCTGCTCGCAGAGCGGGAGCAGCCGGATCAGGAACAGCAGCTTCAGCCGCCGCTCGAAGTGCGATCGGCTCCATGCCGATGCGTCCGGAGCAGCAGGTCGATCCACTCGTCGGTCGTGAACTGGCGGCGGCACTCCCGGTATTCGTCGAGGTCGAACGTGGCGATCTGGATCGGCTTGAGGCCCTCGATCCAGAACGGGCTCTTCTTGCCCTTGGCCTCCTCGTCGTACTGGTGCCGGATGTCCACCTGCGCCCAGATGCCGCCCATCAGCAGCCGGTCGAACTCCCGCAGGTAGTGCTCGGGGACGTGGACGTACTTGTGGCCGAAGTTCACCAGTTCGGCCCAATGCTTGTCGTCGTCGGAGAGGTAGCGGACCTTCACCTTGTCGATGAAGGTGTGCTTGCCCTTGTCCTTCACCATCGACTGGGCCTTGTTCGCCTCGTCGGGCCGGACGAAGTTCGACGACAGCGTGTTGTTGACGACCCGCAGCCCGGCGTCGATGGCGGCCGGGTCGTCGGTGGCACAGTATTTCCCCAGCAGGTATTCCAGCACGAAGACCGGGACGTTGGCCCCGACCTTCACCTTGCGGACGAGATCCTTGCGGACGACCTTGCCCGCGAACACCGACGTCGCTTTCTTGTCCAAGTTCGGCATGGTTCACCTTCACATCGAAATGGCGACCTCGATCTTGTCGAGGGGTCGCCAGTTCCGCGCCGGTGGTGGCGTCGAGCAGGTACGACGCCGACCGTCTTCTGGGCGATGTCCTCGTCGATCATCAGGGTGACTGTGTTCGGTTCGATCTGCTTGGCGTCCTGCTCAGCGACCTTCAGCTTGACCTCGCCCGTGGCATCCTCGAAGCCGTAGGAGGCGCTCACCGGCGACCGAGACGACCTTCTTCTTGGCCCGGATCTCGACCCGCACCTTCGGCGGCTCGAAGCCGAACAGGCTCGGCTGCTCTGCGCCCGGCGACCTGCACGGAGAAGAACCGGGTCGTCAGCTTCGTCGGCTCCGGGCGTCAGCGTCCACTCGATCCCGGTCGGCGGTCCCGCCACGCCTTGGCCGTCGAGCGTCAGCGACAACCACGGGGATGATCAGCTCCTGGGGCGACAGGCCGCCGTGGAAGTAGGCCAGGTTGCCGCCCTGCGACCTTGAAGACGGCGAATGTTCCACGGGGTGGCGATGTCGAAGTCGCTGTCGACGCCCAGCGACGAAAGCGGGGTTCGCAGGAACGACGGCGTCCGACGTGCCGCCTTCGCCGACCCAGACCCGCCGGTGCAGGTCAGCCGTCTTGCCGCCGGGGGCCTCGATCTTCATGTCGTCGCCGATCTCCTCGGCGAACAGGTGCCCGTGGTCGGCGGCGAGGATGATCGTCTTGATGCCGAGGTCGCTCAGGATGCGGACGCCCCGCCGCAGGTCGTTCAGCATGCTGTCCATCTGCAGCCGGGCCAGCTTGGTGTCGCTCTCGCCGAACTCGTCGATCTCCTGCGACGTGACCAGGACCAGTTGGGCGTTCTGGATGCCGTCCTTGCACCTTCTTGCGTCGGCTTGGGCAGCAGGTCGTCGAGCTTGCAGTCGAACACCGGCACCCCGGCGTGTGCCTTGAGGAAGGCGACCCGATCCTTGCGGTCCTTGATGACCGTGCCGCTCGATCTCCAGCCCGAGCTTGCCGCTGCCAACCGAGACGACTTTGGCCGTCTCGTGGGCCTTGGGCAGCAGCGCCGCCATGCCGATCTCGGTGATCGTCGGCATCGTGGCGATGGCGGGCTGGAGGGTGAGGTCGAAGTCGTCCTTGAGCAACCGGCAGAGCTCACGGGCCATCTCGAACCGCAGGGCGTCCACCCAGACGTAGGCGACCTTGCCGCCGTCCAGCTTCGGCTTCACCTGCGTCTCGAAGAAGTCCCGCTGCCGCAGCAGCCCCTTGATCGGGTGCTTGGCCTTCGGGAACTGGGTGACGAAGTGCTTCGCCAGCTGCCGAGCCGACCTCGGTGTATCGTTGCTCGGCCTTGGTGATGAGCTTGTCCAGCCCTTGGTGCTCGTTTTCGGCGTCGAACTCGAAGTTGTACTAGCGGCTCTCCATGTGCCGGTGGTGCGTGTCGAGCAGGCACCAGGGCTGCGTCGCCCTCGGCGTAGGCTTTGACGAGGGCGGGCACCGTGGTCGGCGGCTTCTTGAGCTCCTTCGCCACCCGGTCGGCTTCGAGCAGCACTTCGGCGGCGGCGGCGATCAGCGCCCAACGAGCCTGGATCGCTGGCATGGCCTCGGCCCAGAAGCGGGACAGCCGGGACAGGGCCAGTTGCAGCAGGTCTGGACGGGCCTTGTCCAGCAGTTCGTTCTCGACGTGGCGCAGCAGCGCCCGTTCGACGGCAAGGAAGGTCTCGATGTCAGTGAGGCTCTTGGGCTCGAAGGCAAGCTGGGCGAGCGAAAAATCCTGCTCGACCTTGTTCGCCGCTGCCACGTAGCCGGTCCGGTCGTCCCGGCTGTTCCGCCATGAATGGGCCAACCGCACGCAGGCGTCAACGCCGCCCGGTGAGGTTGCTACTTTGAGCGAGGACAGCGAGGCGGGCACTTGCTGGCCCAGCCCTGCGATTAGGTCGGTCAGCAGGACGTGCCGGGCGAGCCGTTCTCGCAGGTTGGCGAGCGTGGCCGAGGCGGGGAACTCTTCGATGTCGAAGCTGGGCTGGAGCAGGTTTCGGAGGTCGTTCTGGGCCGACTTCTTCTCGATCTCGCCGTCGTGGAGGTCGCCGTGCAAGAAGGCCAAGGCGACCTCTTGCGGGTTGGCCGAGCCGAAGATGAGCGACAGGACGCCCGAAGAGACGTTACCCTTGTCGGCGAGGGCGTTCAGGTCGGCCAGCGTGAGCTTGCCGCTCTCGACCTGCTTTTCGATCTCGGCTACCTGATCGTCGCCGAGGAGGGGCTTCAGGGCGTTGCGGGCGACAACGGCCAGCCGGGTGTTGCGGTTGGGCGGCTGCTGGCCGGGCTGCATGACGACCCCGGCTGCTTCCAACTCGACCAGGGCGTTGTTGGTGCTGCGCCGCTCTGCGGGCACGTAGACGACCAGCCGGGGCGGCAAGTCGCCGTTCATCAGGTGGTCGATCTCGTTGCGCAGGCGGAAGAAGCTGCCGTCGTAGCGGGCCACGGTCGTCTTCGGGATCGCCAGTTCCACCGCCGCCGATACGAACGCCTGCTCCGGGTCGTACCAAACGACGAGGCCCCGATCCTCGACTTGCTTGGCGATCAACTGAAACAGGTATTCGGTAACGACGGCCATCAGGCGGGCTCCTTCCACAACGCAAGGCAACTGTAGTCGGAGTGGGTGATACAGCCCCTCAGCCCCACGCCCAACTGGTAATCTTCTTCCTTCAACTTGATGGGTTGAAGATTCGTGATCGTCGTCTGGCGGATCTGGTCGGGTCCAGAATCGTGAAACACGGCGACGTTCGTTTCCCGGTCGAAATCGAGGACCAGCCACATGTGGTAGCCTTGAATCTCGATGATGTCGCCTTTGTAAACCCGGTTCCACGTTGACACGATCACCGGATGTGCAGCGTTGATGTGCTTTTCGATGAAGTCGAGGGCTTGGTCTGCCCTCCGCAAATCAACGGGGTCATTATCGCCGGGGCGGTGGAAGAACTCGTTGTCGATGCAACCCATGCCTTCTATCCGCCGTTCCATCGTCTCGAAGATCCCGAAGCCTGCGCCGTCCATTTGGTCGTCGAGGTTCGGCTCGATGGCCTTCCCGTTCTCGGCGTACCACTCGTCTCGAACTTTCTCCTGTGTGCAGCAGGTGACACCGCAGAGACGCACTGCATTGCAGAGCGATGCCGGAATGCAAAAGTTCCGTCCAATCTGTTTTGTTCCGTCCCCGTGGAACTGCTTGAATCGGTCGAGCAAGACGGCCATCACTTCACTACCCCTTTCTGGCGAAGTTGCTTCCCGATGGACGACCAATCGTACTTACCTTCGAGGAGTTCCTGCCAGTAGCTCTTGGCCTCCTTCCACGGGACGAGTTCGTGGAGAGGCGCAATGTTGAGGACCACGCCATCGTTGAGGTCCGGTTCGAGGTGTAAGTTCGCCGCACGGCGCAGTTTGTCCTCGAAGTCCCGCAGTTCGGACAGGAACTCTTCCTGCCGCTCGACATCTTTGCCGAGCCGCTTGGCGTCACGGCCCGTGCCGCCAGCGGTGGCTTTCTGCGTGCGAAGGGTTTCGAGGCGACTCTCCTCCAGTCGGATCTTCGGCTCAACGTAGTTCACCAACGCCTTGAACAGCAGGTCTTTGTCGAGGCGGTGGTAGTAGAGCCAGAGGGCGTAGTTCTTCTTCGACGACTGAAGTAGCCAGTAGATCGGGGCTCTGCGGCGACTTTTGGTGTAGCGAGACAAGTGGTCACTCCAAAAGCCTCCCTTACCCGACTTGCGAAAATAATCCCTCAGATTGCTGTATCCGAGCGCTGTTCGCATCTCGGGGAGAATAGCCTCGTCAGAAGGCCACCATTGGTCAACAACTGAATGAAGACGCCGCAACAGATCGTCAGGATGCTGTTCATCGTCACAGTACAAGGCAAGTGACGAGTCAGGTGGAGCCGCATTCCTCGCTGGTTGCCTAATTCTACTGTGCCCCTTTTGGGATAGTTCGTATAGTATGCCGGAACTCGCCCCATCATGGAAGATCAGTATGGAGGAACACGGATGTCCCTCTTGGAATCCCCGGAAGCGCTCGCCTTGCTCGCCGATGTGAAGGTGCCGCTGGCAGCCGTGCAGGGCGGCGTCCGCCGCTTGGCGGGGTTCATCGAACGCTATCAGCCCCTGTTCTATCGCACGGAACAACGGCACTGGGCCGAGGTCGTTCTCGAAGGCCGCCTCAGCAACCTGGAGCGCAAGACCAACGAGCCGATCGCTCGGCAAGCTGGCGCGGCACGCAAGCCGGTGCAAAAGTTCGTCGGCGCCGGCAAATGGTCCGATAGCGCCGTGTTGGACGAGTTGCACCGGCACGTGGCCGCAGCGTGGCGCGACGACGACGCGGTGCTGATCTTTGACGGCAGCGGCTTCGCCAAGAAAGGCGACGACTCCTGTGGCGTGGCCCGGCAGTGGTGCGGCCGCCTGGGCAAGGTCGAGAACTGTCAGGTGGGCGTGTTCACGGCCTATGCCTGTGCTCAGGGCGAGACGTTGCTGGCCGCGGATTTGTATTTGCCGCAAGAGTGGGTGGACGATCGCAAGCGGCGGGCGAAATGTTACGTGCCCACCGAGACGACGTTTCAGGAGAAATGGCGTCTGGCCTTGGGCCAATGGGAGCGTTGCCGAGCGTTGCCGCACGGCTGGGTGGCGGCCGACGACGAGTTTGGCCGGGTGACGGAGTTTCGGCAAGCCTTGCGACGTGGCGGCGAGCGTTATGTGGTGGATGTGCCGTGCAACACGCTGATCCGCGACCTGGAAGCCGAGCGAGAGGCGGGGCCGTCGGGACGGCGACGGTTGCCGCCCTTCGAGCAGGTCCAGGCCTGGGCGGCGCGTCAGCCGGCGTCGGCGTGGCAGCGCCTGACGGTGCGGGCGGGTGAGAAAGGCCCCTTGGTGGTGCGTGCCCTGACGCGGTTGGTGCAAACCAAGGATGCCGACGGCTGCGTCGGTAGACCGGAACGAGTCGTGATCGTGCGTCCGGTGGATCGCGCCGGCGACGTGACCTATGCGTTGAGCAACGCCTTGTCGGGGGTAGCGTTGGCGGAGTTGGTGCGTGTCAAGTGTGAGCGGCCGCGGATCGAACAGGCGTTGCAGATGGGCAAGGGTGAGGTGGGGTTGGCCCACTACGAAGTGCGCAGTTGGGTCGGCTGGTATCACCACATGACGCTGTCGCTGTTGGCCTTGTGGTTTCTGAATCTGGAGAAGTCGGTCCTCAAAAAAAAACGGTGTGGATCACCGTGCCGCAACTGCGGGTAATCTTCGCCTGGGTGCTGGAGCGTCGGCCGACGACGTTGGCAGGGATTCTCGCCGAAGTCAACACCGTGCTGCGCCGGACGGAAGAAGCGCGCATCTACCATTGGGTAGATGCGACCGGAGAATTCCCACCGTCTCGGCGCGCGCCAGACATATGAAAAAGGGGCACAGTAGAACTAAGTGGGATCGGATCAAGACAGGACATTCCATCCCCTGTTTGCGTTTCGCATCGAGTAGGAACCTCAGCCCAGCGACCGAATACGACTCCAATAGCGTGAGAAATCAGAGCGACTGCCAACTGCTGAATTAGTGCTGCGGAGGGCGTGCCGACTTCCGCCAAGTGCTCACAGATAGACTCAGGGGCCACGTCGTACCGATGAGCAAGCTGCTCGATGGCTGGATGCAAGTAGTGTGAAAGTTTGTTCTCGAAGCGGAACTGTCGCTCATTTTCCTCTGGTGTCTCGGATGCATCCCCTTGGTCGGGCAGATCAACCGTGTCTTCCCAGCCACTCGGCAGACGCCGCAAGTCAGTGCATTTCGGCAGAGGATACCCCATACAACCTCGAAGATCGGGCAGTCTCCGGGCAGGCACCCCAACTAGCTCAATCACCTTTGCTTCCAGCGACCTGACTATGGGGTAGCACTTTCCGAGGGATGCAAACACCGCGCGATAATACTCGACGGCAAGACCTCGCAAAGATGAGCACGCGAGCGAGGCAAGCCCACAATAGAACGGATCAGTTTCGTGGTTGGAAACAGCGTTCAGATGCCCGACGAGTTGACTGATCGCCGCATCAAACAACTGCCGATGCTCGTCTGTAAGCTGAACATCGGGCAAGAACTGAAGGTAACGTGGCTCAAGATGTCGGGCGGCAGTGCCTTTCATGGAAAAGTCGCCGCCACCAATGATGGCTTCGAGGCAGAGCGCGGCTACAGCGGAATTGAGATAGGCCAATAAGAAGGAAGCGTCTACATCATTGTGAGGGATCACTCCCGGTCCAGCCCCACTGAATAGACAGCCTCGCTGCAAGATCCGAGCGGACAAGTTGGATGTTGTTCTCTCGGTGTATGTGGCACCCATGCGACCGTACAGATCGCTGTTTTGCAGCCTCCGCATCTTCTCCCTGCTATCCCAATCGACCATCAAATGCACAGTGGTCCTATAACGGGAAAAATCCCCGCCTTTGGCAAGCCATCGCCATCGACCAGAGATTAAATGTTCATCCTGAACCTCCCAGAAGCACCGCAGATACCGAAAGTCGTCTCCTGTGACGAGCCCGTACTTGCTCGTGAAGATCGGGTGCCGTTCCAACTGATTAAAGCGACCAACCCAGTAAGGATCGACCTGATAGGCGATACGAAAACCCGGAACATTGTCGAAGTCATGAATTGTCCGAATGCTGACTCCATGCGTGATGTCGCCTGTGGAGACACCGAGCACTCCTTCGCCTAATGATGCTTCCTTATCAGTCGAGTGCAACAGATCGATGAAGGCGGTATAATCACCTCCCGGCTTGAAACAAACGTAAGCAGCGGTTTCCACTACAGCGTCAAGGACGCCATATCCAAGGTCTGCCATGCAAGACAACGTGGCTTCTTCTCCACCGAACGCCCGCTTTCTCCATTTGTCGAGGTGCTCGCTAAAGAAGGCTGTACGATTGGTTATCGCACCTAGACAGCCTCCCTTTCGTAGAAGTGTCAGTAATCTTGAGATGAAGCCTGCGAATAAGTCTCTCGCCGTTTCAGGCAGCGCAGCGTAGAGGTACTGGCGTGCAGTAAGGGATACTTCGCCGAACGGTGGGTTCATCAGTACCACATCGAACCGCTTGTGGCAGAGGTCCACAAAGGCGAACCCGCGCACAGCATCTTCGGTGAAGAGCCGCCGCTGGAGGCGATGACCGTTATGCGCCTTCTCTGCGTAGCTGCGGAGGGCATCGACAACCTTTGCTTCGGCCTGCTCGAAGAACTGGGCGTCGGTGATCCCCGAGAAGTCGAACCTCTGCTGCTGCACCACAGGCTTGTCGTCGTCGAACAGGCTCCGCTGGATCGAGACGGGACCAGCCAGCCATTGCTTCCTCGCATCGGCCACGGCGTCCCGCAGTTCCTCCTCGATCTTGAGCAGCGACCCAGCTTCCCCGGCCAGTTTCATCTTGTCGAAGACGACCTCGACCAGTTGCCCGAGGAGATTCGGCTCAAGTTGGCCGACGAACTCCTTGAGCATGGACTGCTCGCCGGGCATCGGCTCGGCGCAGACGAAGTTCGACCGGGTGATCTTGGGTCGATCTTTCTTCAGCCCCATGTCCTGATAGGCACGCTGGCAGCGGAGCCACAGGGCCAACGCCGCAATTTGGCTGGCCCGCAAGTCGATGTCGATGCCGTGCAGATTGTTGGCGAGGATCAGCCGTGGTACGTCCCGCCGTAGGGCGTCGAGCGTCGGGTAGTCCCGCTGAAGCGCTGGGCCGAGGTCCGGGTCGGTGAAGGCTTCCTCGTAGATCGTGAGCAGCAAGTCGAAGCAGTACAGCAGGAAGTGGCCGCTACCGCAAGCCGGGTCGAGGATCTTCAGTTCCCGTGGGTCTTTCTTCGGGCGGTGGGGGATGCACACTGGCTGCTTGAGAAGGACATCCTGTGACACATCACTCTGCTCTCCCTGAGCCTCGACTGTCGCAGCCAGTGCCGCCCAGAGTTGATCTGCCGCTCTGGCGGCGTAGGGGCCACCGCTGGCGGTCAGAACCAGTTGCGACATCGCAACGAGAATCTTCAAGGGATTCACGGGCAGTCTGCCATCGGGATGCTCGTGGAGAGAACCCCAGATCTCGTTGACAGCCGGGTGGTCCTCGCCCTTCCGAAACGGATGTCCCGTGGCCGACTGATACTGGCCGAGCGGCACCGCCAATCCAATCCAAGAGCGGTTGATCCCGTCCTTCTCCGTGACAGCCGTGGCGAGATCGCCTCGAAAAGCGGCTTGAACCTTGGGAGGGATGTCGTCCATTGCCCTTACCGATATGCCGAGGCGACGGGCCGCAACCATCGGATCGGCCAGAAACACCTCGTTCGGGCGACGGACCATGTACCGGCACTGCTCGTTGAGCTTGGTGTCGCCTTTCCGCATCTCGTACCAGATGCGGCCCAAGGTGTTGTCGGTCAGGAACTCGACCACATAACGGGGCGTGAAGAACTGGTTGCGGAAGGCCAGTTCGTAGGAGTTGCGGGGGGCTTGGCTCTCCTTCCGGGCCTGATCCCGCAGTTCCTTCGGCGTGAAATACTGGTACACCCAGCCGATGGTCTCGTCCTGCGTCCAGATGTCGGCTAGCGCCTCATCGTTGAGCAGGGCCAGAACCTCGTCGAGCACTCGCTGTGCTGGGTAGAGGCGGTTGGCCGGGTCGTGCGGGCTGAACAGGACACCGATCTCTTCCGACAGCAGCCCGCCGAGCCAGTCGAGGAAGTGCCGGTAGGCCACGTCCTGCTGGCCGGTGGTGAACAGCCGCTCGTCGTCGGGATGGTCGGCGAGGTAGAACTTCACGCCGTTGGAGTTGACGCCCCGGCTAACGGCTTCACGGAAGCGCTGGTCGCCGACATAGACCTGCCGGGCCTCCATCATCTTGTAGGCGCACAGGCGGTTCAGGTGCGTGAAGGCGATCTCCCGAACCAGTTGGTCGAGAGCTTCCTTCGGCTTGAAGCCCCGAGCCTTGATGTGGGTGAAGTGGTCGAGGATGTCTCTGCGAGCGGCCCGCTCCTCGCCACCGAGGTTGGTCATGCGAGCCTCGTCGTCCACCTGCACGTCGTCCTTCCGAGTTGCGTAGGCGCCGAACTTTCCCTGAAGCTCGTCACGCACGGAGTCTTCGAGCAGCCTGCGGCACTGCGTCACCACGCCCCGGAGCTTGTTGCGGATGGCCTGATCCATGACTCACTCCAGAATGATCGCAGCGCCTTCGTCGATGAACTTCTGGAGGGCGTCCCGAAGCTGCCCGAGGGCGGTCTCCAAATCCTGCTGGGTCTGGATGGGTCGGTTGAAGATGTCGGCCACCCGCACACGGCGGATGGGGGCCTTCTTCTCACCACCCATTGACAACTCTTGCAGCTTGAAAAGGACCGACGATCGCAGTCCGTCTACGGCCGCTAGATCGGACTCCATCTCGGTCAGGCTGGCCCGGCCCAGCCCCGTGCCATTGGCGACCGCAGCACGGTCGTCGTCGGCGCCAACCCGCCCGACCAGCGGCGTCAGCAACGGCTCGGCGATGTCCTTGTTGGTCTGAACCAACGATGCCCACTCGGACCGGTTCCTGATCTCATCAACCGCTTTCCGGTACGACTCGGCACGTCGGTCGAACAAGGTGAGGTATGCCTGCTGGTAGGCACCTTGCAACGTCTTGGTCTTGGCGGCGATGGCGTCGAGCGAGTCGGCGAAGTGCTCGGAGCCGAGCATTCCCTTGAGGTCGTCCACGCACTGGGCTACTTCTGGGGCGGGCGCATGCGCGGCGAGCCGTTGCCACACCTGCTCGGTAGCCGTGCGTGCCTGCCGCAGCACGCCGAGGGCCCTGTCGTTCAGGGCCTTGCAGAGCTTCCGCACCTGCTCACGGGTCTCGCCGAACATGGCCCCGGTCTCGGTCAGGATGCGCACGCAGTCGTCGGACGCCGACCCCTGGATGCCCGTGAGCGTCTGTTGGTATTCCGTGAGAACCGTGAGGACCGGCAGGCGGTTGGCTTCGGCCAAGGCCTTGAGCGGATACAGCTTCTCCAGTTCCTCGGCGGCGACCTGTTTGAAGGCCGTCGCAATCGCCACTTCCTCGACATCAACCTCCTGGCCGGTAAGGTCTTCGAGTTGCTGCACTGCCAGCGTCAGCATCTTCAGACCGGGCGATTGCCGGGGCGAGAATAGCGACGCACGGAAGGCCTGCGTCTTGGTGAATGGCGTCCTGGACATCGGGTCCTGGTAGTTGGCGAAACGGTTGCCTTGGTAGGTGACTTCAACCTCGCCCGCCCGGAACAGGGCAGCCAGGATCAGCCGCAGCATGTCCTGCTCCCAGCCGTAGCCGATGCCGCCGAATCGTCGCTCCAGCGCCTTGCCGATGCGCTGTTCCTTGTTGCCGTAGTTGTGCATCGCCCTTCAGGTATTCGAGCACTTCCTTGGCGACTTCGCGCCGTCGTGCGGATGACGTACTTCGCCCCATCCTTGACCACGAGCCCCAGGCCCGGATTCGCCCCCGTAGAAGACGCTGGGGCAGCGCCTTCAGGTCTGCCGCCTTTAGGATCTGCTCGGCCTCGTCGCCCTTGAGCGGGCGTGACCCCATCTCCAGCTTCGGGTAGAGGAACGGGACGACGTGGGCGAAGAGCTTCTTGAGGATCTCGCCGAGGCCCTTGCCGAGCCCAGCGGCGTCCTTCTGGCACGCCCCGGAACAGCCCGGTCCCTGTTCCATCGCCTCCGTCAGCTTGTCCCGCAGCCGGGACTGGTAACCCAGGGCGGAGGTCTTCTCGTCCTGAAGGCAGGTGGCCTCGTCGGTCGTGATCTTGTTCTGTGCCCGCAGTTGGTCGTACTTCTCGACCATCTTGCGGGAGGCGTGCAGCTGGGCGACAAGCTCGTCGATCTCCGGGGTGAGGCAGAACAGCCAGTACAGGTCGTTCTCGTGCGACTTCTGGCGGCTCTCCTCCCGGACTTCGTTCAGCTTCCTCGTCAAGTCGTCGGCGTCATCGGCGATGCTCAGATGTCAGCGGCAGGTCGCCTTCGTCGCCAAGATGCGAGCCCTCGACGCTGATGCCGATGCGGAACGATGCGGTAATTCTGGTAGCGGTAGGTCTTGAACTCGGGCTCGCCGAAGATCTCTCGCAGCACTTGCCGGGTGATGTCGTTCTCGCTCTCGGGGCTTCGGTTCGAGGTGTGTACCCCTTTCGTTCGTCCCATTTCTTCTCCTGGCGCCGTCTGAAGCTTCCAGCCTTCTTCGGTGTTGCGGATGAACTGGGCGTCCTGCAAGCCGCTTGACCGCCGCCTGCACTTCCGTCAGCGGGGCAGGCTTGCCGACCTCATCGACCAAGAAGGCGGCGAGGTTGGCCTCGGTGCGGGGAAGATCTCGGATGAACTCCAAGCAGGCAGACGGCCTTGGCGACCCGCAGCGTCCAGCCGTGGTCGTCGGCGTCGGCCTTGAACCGCTGGCTGATCTCGTGGATGTCGGTGCGCTTCTCGTTGGAGAGGTTGCCCTCGACCAACTCGAACACCTTGTCCAGCGTGACCAGCGCGCCGATGGGCCTGCTTGGCGAACGCCGTGCGTTCGGAGACGAGCATCTCGTAGGCTTGCTTGATGATCGTCCGGTTGCTGCCGCCGTAATGCCGGGGTGCTCCTGGCTGGAGCCGGATGCCCGACATGATCCCGATGCACAGGTCGATGTAGTGCGGCGGATACGGGTAGAACTGGACGAAATCGGCCTCGGTGATGTCGGTGCGGCGGGTCGTTCGCTCCAGCCGCAGGGCGGCGTTCAGCGACCCCTGATTGTCGGCGAAGAGCTTCTTAAGCGGCGGCTCGGCCTGCGGCTTCTTCGCCAGCACCCGCTTCGTGGCGACCTCACGGATGTCGGACGGGGCGAGATCGACCCGGTGGCGGAAGCGGTCTTGGAGCTTCGCCAGTTCGACCCGCTTGGAGTCCAGGGCCGAGACCACCTCGTCGAGCTTCTCCTGCGAGGTGACGACGATCCAGCACGGGGCGGCGATCTTGCGCTTCTTCAGCAGGTTCTTGCCGACCTTGCCGAACTCCTCGACCGTGGCCCGTAGGTCTTCGATCTTGTCGCCGCTGCGGGCCACGTGCTGGCCCACTTCGTCGATGATGAAGACGAGGGCCTTGCCCGGTCGCCGCCGCCCCCAAAGCTCGAAGGTCCGTTCCACGACCTTGCTGACGGTGATGGCCGCGTCCCGATTCCGCTGCGAATGCGCCCACGAGTCCGCCGAGGGGTAGGTCTTCGGGTCGAGCTCGTGCAGGACCGCGCTGGCCCTGGAGAGCTTCTGGGCCCCCTTGCGGACCATCTTCCAGTCCTGCTTGTGCAGCTTCTTGCAGGTCGCGATGAACTGGTCGAGCTTGCCCTCGGCTTCGAGTTCGATCTCAAGCTCGGCGATGTCGAAGTCCTCGGCGTAGTCGAGTTCCCGCAGCAGGACAGTGTACATCAACTCGGCGATCCGCTCCGTCACCTTGCGGGTGTCGCGCTCCTTGGCGACCTCGAAGAGAATGACTCTCGGTGGGCGATCCTGGCGTTGATGAGGTCGAGCAGGTCGGCGATGCGGTTGTCGCTGATCTGCCGCTTGAACAGGTCGGCAAACGGCGTTGCCCATGCACCGTGCTGTTCTGGAGGGCGTAGCCGCAGGTTCTTGGCGAATGAGCTTTTGCCCAGAGCCGAAGAATCCGGAAACCCAGACGCCGATGCCCTCGTTGCGGGTCGGACGGGGCCTCGGCGATGGCCTTGAAGAGTTGGTGCGTACTGGTCCCGGATGCTGTCGGTGGCGACGTACTCGGTGATCTCGGCGTAGACGGACTGTTCGTCGGCCTGATCGACCTGGATGATCTCCTCGATCTTGCGGCTGAGGTCTCGTTGCAGCAGTTCGGCGATGGATCTTCATGGCGGACCCTTTGCCTCAGCCGTAG
The DNA here is from genome assembly GCA_963827935.1 of uncultured Planctomycetota bacterium. Taxonomy (GTDB): domain Bacteria; phylum Planctomycetota; class Planctomycetia; order Gemmatales; family Gemmataceae; genus DATFNV01. The sequence continues at coordinate 292,977 of CAWHCN010000019.1, forward strand.
ATCTTGACCCGGTAGTTGCCCAGCGCGTCCCGGTCCTTCAGGTTCATGAACCGCAGGCCGGTCGTTCCCTCGATGGAGCCGGGATAGAACAGGATCGTGGTGACTCGGGTCTTGCCCTGCATCTGGTCGAGCAGCTTCGACATGTGGTAGATGCCGGGGGCCATCACCGCCACCCGCGTCAGGAAGGCGATGCTCCTGGCCGGGTCGAGCTTTCGCCAGCCGCTCGGCTAGCATTTCGGCACAGCGGGAGCCAGTCCTTGTCGGAGAGGTAGGTCGTGACCTGATCCTGAGCGGCGAGGTAGCCACGTGACCGCTCCAGGTCGACGACCTCATCCAACCCCTCGGTCTCGATCGATGCGCCCGCCAGAGGAACTCCGACATCGGGATCTCATGGACCTCCTTTCCCGCGGTTTCCAGCCGGGTCGCCAGCAGCTTGACCTCCCGCCGCAGTTCCCACTCCTTCGTCCGGGTCGTAGCGCAGGATGGCGAACGGCAGGTCGTGGTAGACGCTGATCCGGGACGGCACCGCCTTCAGGTCGTTTTCGAGGAGTTCAATGCGCTCTTTCAGCGAGGACATTCGCATACTCCTCAAGGGTGCCGACGGGGAAGGTAAGCCGGGTCACGCTGCCCGCCGCATGGTACTCCAGAAGTTTCTGCTGGTGGGCCTCGAACAAGAAGCGTTCCACGCCCGTCCCGTGACAGGAAGAACAGCTTCCAGTCGGGGTGCTCCAGCAGCTTGGCCCCCGACGGTTGGTGCTGCTTGAGGTAGAAGGCGATGTAGGCGAACGCCGTCACCGGCAAGTAAGCCGGGGCGATCCGCTTGTTGACGGCTCCCTGCAGCACGCCGAAGTCCCGGAGCGTGGATAGCAGCCCCTGGGCGACACGCACGGTGGTGTTCTCCGACCACTCCGAGGTCGTCAGGCCCTTATCGACCCACTGCTCGAGGGTCCTCAGGATCGCTGTGGGGTCGATGTCGGTGATGCCCTGCGCCTGCAACGGCGTCAGAATCATCCGTCACGGCATCGTGGAGCAGCCGGTCGGCCCGCGCCGCATGGAAGTACAGCACCCGGTCCAGGCTTGCCGCCGGCAGGCGGTTCTTCACCAGCACGACCAGTGCCTTCGTGACCTCACCCTCCGTCAGGTATCGCTGGCGGAACACGGCCAGGATGTCCTCGACCCTTGACCGGGACGCCTTGCCGAAGACGTTTTCCCGGCGGATGCGGTCCAGGTTGTCGGGCACTGGGGCCGCAACGTCCCAGTGCGAGAGCAGCGTCTTCGTGTCGTCGAGGAGGGCACCGGCCTTGATGATCTTCGACGTGTACGGAGGCAAGACCGACGCCGATGCTCCTTTCGGTCTCGTGGGATTCAGCACCGCCATGACGGCTCCCGACTCACTCGTTGATTCGCCTGTACTAGCCGCAGATAAGGCGAGCGGTCCTTCGTCCCGAAGATGCCAGTGTGGTCACGGAGGGCGACCATCTCGACCACCCTGGCCCCGGCTCAAACTCCCAATGGACGTTCAGTTCTTTGCCAAGGCTGTCGTCATCGACTGACGACAGGCTGATGAGATGCTGGCTGCGACTCCAGGCCGGAATGCACGTAATTCAGGAGGAAGCGTGCCGGCAGAGGCGTCCGTCACAATCCAGGTGAGCGACCAGACGCTGAACAGTCGGCCTTGTTCGGGCAGTGAAAGTGCGACGCTGCTCACGAGGGCATCCCCGGAGAGGGGCTGGCCGTGTCCAATTCCAGAAGGAGATCAGGAAAGGTGGAGCACCCGGCGAGCCCGTCTAGTTCAGGGTAAAGTAACCGCTCGCAGCCGGCAACGCAAGGAGCGCACGCAGCGCAGGCCAACGAAACGGGATGCCAAGAGCTACCCCTCGCCCCTCGCCTGCCGAACGCATATCGCATTGCTCGCCCCAATCCCAGACGCCCCCAGAGGATGGGCGTCGGCCGGATCCTCGTTCTCGTCGTCAACGTGTTGATCGCGGGGAAAAAAAAGGGGGGCCACTTTCGCGGCCAACTGGCCACCTGAACATTTTTTCACCACAAACGCCCTGCACCCGTTGCTGAGGGCGTTTGTGGCGAAAAAATGTTCCCCTGGCCCCCGGGCCACCGCCGCGAAAGTGGCCTCATTCTAATCCGCTGCTAACACGTCAACGGCCTCCGCGGTGTTCGGCGGCCTACTCGCCGGCTGCCTCGCCGGCGACCGGCTTCAGGGGCTGCGCACGCTCAGGCCCGAAGGCACGCACCAACTGTCCAACGATCCACTCCCGCTCCTCACTGCCCTGCCGGCCCCAGCAAATCCAGGCGATCAAGGAAGAAGCCCGCCTCGGACGCTGGGAGCTTGTCCATCTCGCCGATCACCAGAGCGGCGTAGCGGCTGACGGCGGACCTGACCGCGGACTCCAGCGGGCCTGGGGTGCAGTCAACGTCGTGCCGCAGACGCAGCAGCCAGTCGGGCAGCTGGTCGGGGCGGTCTTGTTCGCGACAACGCGGCGGTCGATCCATCCGGCCATGATGACTCCTCGGGGGGGGCGAAGTGAAACGGGACCTACCACTGCGGCCACCCGATCCGTCGGTTGTTACTGTCGAATTCCCCCATGCGGAACTCCGGGCGGCGATTGAACGGCGAGCAGTCCAGCCGACCCAGGTCGATCGGCAGGCCGGGCGTCTCGGGCGTCTTGTCCGCGGCCCACACCGCCAGTGCGACGGCGAGCACAAGGTCGTCATGGATCCCCTCACGCCAGGCCGCGAACGTCTCGTTCATGGCCGCCGTGATCTTCACGCGGAAGTTGAGTAGTTCCTTCTTGAGGAGGTCGCGGTCGGGGACGTTGGCGATCGTGAGCCTGCGGCTCTGCAGCAGGACCTGCAAGCAGGAGACCAGCTCCCGCTTGGGCACGTTCCAGACGCCACGGTCGTCGATGTGGGTCTTGGCCCCGGCCGTGATCCACACTCGCCGGCGGCTGCCTCGTGGGTTGGCGTCGGCGAACATATCGCAGACGGGCCGCGCCGACGCCAGTGCTGTCGATGACGAGGAGCGCGTCCAGCACCTCGGGCTGGCTGAGCAACATCGTCACGTCCTTGACGATTTGCGGATAGGGGGTCCCCGGACAATCCGATCCGCAAAGACATGACTCACGAGGTGTCCGTAAGACGCGACGAACCCACGTCGTTTTCAACGCGCCAACGGCAGGAGCCACAGATGCCATCGAGGAGTCCCCCCTCCGCCCAGATTGGCCCCGCCATCTCTACCTCCGATCCTTGCTGGCTAATGATCGGCGAAGATCGGGTTGAAACTTGGTGCGGGTTTCCGCATAATCAAGGTCAGTGAGGAGCGCATTGGATCCATTCCCGTGTCCAGTTTCCCGCGATCCTGTCCCGGTGCATCTGACTCCCACCACCAATCCGCACCGGCTGCACCAGCCGAACCGGCAACCATCCCAGGCATGCCCGAGCCCGGTACGCCACAAAATGCCGTGGACCCGCTGCTCGCGCGGCCGCCGGCAGTCGTAGACCCGGCTGAGGATGACGATCTGCTCGACCTCCCGCCGGATGTTGACGAAACCCGACCAGACCCGACCAGATTTGAGTGGAACGCGACTAAGCGCAAGGCAGCGGTACTCCTTGCCCGCGACGAGCTTACGGATCGCGAGATCGCAAAACAGCTCGGAGTCAACCGTTGCCAGTTCTACGTGTGGAAGAAGCATCCTGAATTCAAGGCTCGGGTTGAGCAACTGTCTGTTCAGATGGGCGACGTGGCTAGGCGATACGAACTCGGCAAGCTGGCCCGGCGGCTAGAGGTACTGACCGACATCTGGCACCGGATCCTTCGTGTCATCGAACAACGGGCTGCGGACCCCAGCATGGCAAACGTGCCGGGCGGCGACACGGGGCTGATCATGCGCGAGAGGAAGGGCGTGGGGAAGGGCAAGGACTTCCAGCTCATCGAGGAATTCGTCCCGGATGTCGGTCTGCTGCGGGAACTGCGCGAGTACCAGAAGGCGGCCGCACAGGAGCTGGGCCAGTGGGTCGAGAAGGCAGGCAAGGGCAAGAATCCCGGCGTCGAGGTCAACATCAACAACAACGTCGTGACGGGCGACAACGATGTCATCGCTAAAATCATCAAGTACCGGGACATCATCGAGCAGCTTGGTGCTCCAATCGATCCCGCCACCCTCGAATACCACCGTCAACTGGTCGATGGAGCCAACACAGGCGGGCCTCTATCTGGCAACCGTGGTGGACAACCCGTGGATCCCCAAGGTGCCTAGCATCAAGCAGCGGTTCTTCCTGGTTGAACCGCGCCTGGAGGTTCTGTACGGCGGGGCCGGCGGTGGCGGAAAAGCGCTTGCGGTGGACACCCCGATCCCGACCCCGGCCGGCTGGAAGCCGATGGGCGAGCTGGTGCCTGGGGATCGCGTCCTCGGCATGGACGGCAAGCCGGTCGAGGTGCTGGCCGTGTCGGAGGTTCTGCTGGGTCGGCCGTGCTTCCGGCTGACGTTCGACTGCGACGACGAGATCGTGGCGGATGCCGATCACCGCTGGCTGACGTTAGATGGTGCACTGCGGGCGACGGCGATGATTGCGAAAATGGTGGCACCAGGTGGCAAGGCGAACCGCGCCATCCCTGTGGGCGACACGACGCGGTGTCGCCACATTATCGGTTGCGAACCGGTTGAGAGCGTCCCCGTGCGTTGCATCCAGGTTGCTGCCGCCGACGGCATGTTTCTCGCCGGCCGCTCGATGGTGCCCACGCACAATAGTGAAGCCCTGCTGATGGCGGCCGCGCAGTTCGTCGATGTGCCCGGTTATGCGGCCCTTATCTTGCGACGTACGTATCAAGACTTGGCCCTGCCCGGTGCTCTGCTTGATCGCTCAAAGTCGTGGTGGCTGGGAAAACAGGTGAACGGCCGCAAGGCGACCTGGGACGACAAGAACAAAACGTGGCGATTCCCGGGTGGGGGCACGATCACGTTCGGCTACCTGGAGCATGAAGACGACAAGTATAGATATGCGAGTTCCGAGGTCCAATATCTGGCGTTTGACGAGTTGACGACTTTCACGGAGACGCAGTATACGTTTCTGTCCTCGCGTCTTCGGCGATTGGCGAGCGTTCAAGTACCGATCCGGAAAAGGGCGGCAACGAACCCGGTGGGTCCTGGTCGTGGTTGGGTCCGGAAACGGTTTGTGCCGGAGATGGCGATGCGGGCGGATGAAGAGGAGTTCTTTTCGCGGATGTGGCACGCCGCAGAGGATCGCACGTTCATCCCGGCCCGACTGGAGGACAACCCGCATCTCGACATCGACGCCTACGACAAGTCGCTCGAACACCTAGATCCAGTGACCAAAGCGCAGATTCGGCGGGGCGACTGGAAGGCACACGCGGGCGGGCAGTTCGACCCGAAGTGGTGGAAGTACTACCAAGATTTCGGGGACGGCGTCAGCTTTGGGCCGCATGAGCGCCACAGGCAAAAGCTGGAATACCCAAGATCGTTGTGATTGATCCCGCGAACAGCAAACGGAAGAACAGCAAGTACACGGCGATCGGCGTGTTCGGGGACGCGGGGCGGGATCGTGTGCTCGTCATGGACATGATCCGCGAGCACCTGGAGATGAAAGAGATCGTGCCGAAGGTCCAGGAGATCTGCCGCCGGCATGCGCCGATTGACTGGGTGGGGTTTGAAGCGGACGGGTTTCAGAAGGGGCTGGCCGATGAGGCCCGCGACGCACACAAGTACCCGTCGATCCCGATGGTGGTGGAACTTTCCCATGAAGGGAAGGGGAAACTCACACGGGCGATCAAGGCGATCTATGCGGCGAAGGAAGGTCGCATCTACCTGCCGGAGAATGCTCCGTGGTTGGAGGACTACATCGCGGAGTTGGGCATGTTCACGGGCAACGACAAGGAAGACAGCTACACCGACAGTGTCAACGTCACGGCCTATGCCGTCAATGGAGATGGGCCGGTTCGGGAAACATTGTAATGCCTTGCCGATTGACCTGGGGCCGATGCCCCACTTCCCGCACGGGCGCTTTGGACCTGAGTGGTGACCAACTGGAGCCAGAGTCTGTCTTATTGCGGGCAACCGCACCACGCCACACTCGCGGCCTGGCACGGTCTCGATGCCGGTCACCATCGCTCCAGTGGATGAGACGCGGGACAAGGTGATCCTGCTGGCCAGAGGCATTGTCCAACACCTTCCTTGGTAAAGCGGCCGCATCCTACTCCTTTTCTGCCCGCACCCGCACGTCTCCGTCATCATCAATCTCAACGTGAATGACGTTCGGGCAGCAGCAAACCGGGCAATCCTCGACGTACTCCTGGCTTAATCCCGTCGTCAGGTCGATGGGCACGACGATCTCCTTGCCGCAGGAGTCGCAAATGTAGCTGGCCTCGTCCGTCATCGTCTTCAGCCCCCGACCCGCTTGACTCGATAGCCCATGCCTTCCAGCACGGCCATCGGGCCGACGTTGTTCACGCCCCGCTCCACAGCCAGGCCCCTGGACAACGCCCGCCAGGGCAGGCCCATCCTCCCGGCCACGAAGTTAATCAGGACTTCGGCAAACCGGCTGCGGTAGTAGTTGCCGGTGCAGAGAAACAGGACGGTCTTTTCGTGGCGCTGCGTCATCGCTGTACAGTACGTTCAATCTGTTCCTTCTTCCGGTAGCCGTCGCACCGGACCACTGGCTGGGGAGGATACTTCGGGTAATCCGGGTCGGTTAACGATAACTGACAAAGCAAGAAGCGTGATCCCCTCGGCGTGACGACCTCGCGCATCAAGGAGCATGTCTCGCACAAGGAATGGGTCATTTCAGCGGCCTTTCCGCCCGGGCCGACTCAACGGTTTCACCACTCCCGTGTTTACAGGCGCTGAAGGGAATAGTTGATGATCCGCAGGCCCAAGTGTAAAGTATCAACCCCATGCCGAACCGGTGGGCAATTCGCCGACGTTTTACGGTGAAGCTCCTGTCCAACCGATGTAATGTTTGGTCTATAAGTGACGCTTTACGTTTCGGCCGCTGGCGCCTAGAATGAAGGCGTCGCCCATTCCGGGGAGCCAGCCGTGAAGCACATCGCCGTTTACCTCCGTGTGAGCAGCAACGGTCAGGACACCAGGAGTCAGGAGCCTGAGCTGCAACGGTGGGCCAATGCACAGGAACAGCCGGTGCGGTGGTATCAGGACAAGGCGACCGGCAAGACAATGGATCGGCCCGGCTGGGCGAGGCTGGAGGCGGCGGTTTGCAAGGGGCAGGTGTCGGCCATCGTCTGTTGGCGGCTCGACCGACTGGGCCGGACGGCCAAGGGGCTGACTGCCCTATTCGACGACCTCCGGCAAGGCAAGGTGAACCTCGTGTCGATGAAGGAGGGGCTCGACCTATCGACACCGGCCGGACGGCTGATGGCGAACGTTCTCGCCAGCGTGGCTGCAGTATGAGACAGAGGTGAGGGGCGAACGGGTGAAGGCCGGCCAGGCTGCAGCACGCAAGACAGGCAAGCGATGGGGCGGCAGCAAGCCGGGCGTCCGGAAGCAGGTCAGCGAGGTACAGGAGCGGACCATCCGCCGCATGAAGGACGAGGGGGAGCGGATCGCCGACATCGCGCGTGCGGTAGGTCTGTCTCGGCCGACGATCTATGCGGTCCTGACGGCCACCGCCACGCCATAGGGAGCACATCGTGCTGACCGTCAGCATTTGCTTGAGCAAAAGACAAAGCAAACGCTCAAGCAAACCTGCCGGGAGACTCCGTCCACGACGACCCGCTACCAGCCGAGCTGCCCACCCGCGATGAACGCCGACGCGATGTAGAGCTGCCCGCCGCCTTCCCCGGCGTCGTTGACCGGGACGATGTGCGCGTGGCGGAAGCGTGCTGCGATGCGGCCCTCGCGCAGGACATGGCTCAATCGCGCGTTTCGCCGTGTTTAGGTTGGTAGCCCGTGGCACCTTGAGGGTAACTTCCCGGTGCAGCCTGTCGCGCGGAACCTACTTCGGAAGCGGCAATGGACTCGCCCCCGTTATGAGCCGCGCCGCGCGGTTGCGCGTGAAGTAGTTCCACCCCCACTGGAGCAGGACCAGCAGCCGGTTCTCGAACTCCACCAGGGAGATCAGCCGGAGATGGTCCAGCGCCAGCTCGTAAGCGTCATCTTCCGGGAGTGATCCCGTTGCACGGAAGTTATTCAGCCGCCTCGTCCTCGGTGGCCGCCTGCCAGCGTAGCAGGAAGCGGTCCTCGCCGACCGTCGAGAGCGTCTTGCCGTCGGGGCTGAAGGCGACGGCGCGGACCATGCCGCGGTGCCCGGTGAGGCTGGCCCGCACCAGGCCGCTGGCGCGGTCCCACAGCTTCACCGTCAGGTCGTCGCTCCCCGTCACCAGTGTCCGGCCGTCCGGGGCGAAGGCCAGGCAGCCCATCCAGCCGGCGTGCCCCTCAAGCGTGACCACCTCGTGCCCGCCCTTCAGGTCCCACAACTTGATCGTGCAGTCGTCGCAGGCGCTGGCCAGCGTCTGGCCGTCCGGAGCGAACGCCAGTCCCGTCACCCAGTCCAGGTGCGGGCTGCCCCGCGGGTCGGAGAGCCGCCGGCCGTCCGCGACGTTCCAGAGCCGGATCGCCCGGTCGTAGCCGCCGGAGGCCAGCGTCTCGCCTTTCGCGTCGAATGCAACGGCCGCCACGGCGCCTGTGTGTCCCTTCAATTCGTGGAGCAGGTGGCCAGTCTTCGCGTCCCAGAGTTTCACCCTCTCGTCGAGGCCGCCCGTCGCCACCGGCCCGCCGTCCGGCGCACAGGCCACCGCCAGAACCTTGCCGCCGTGGCTGCCGTCCCACCCAGCGGCGACCTGCCACTCACCCTCGACCTCCGCGACGTTCCACACCGCGACCGTTCCGTCCTCGCATCCCAGGACAAGCCGCTTGCCGTTGGCGGAGAAGGCGAGGGCAGTGACCGACCCCTGCGGTGCCGGCGGGTGGGCCAACTCTCGCTCCAGGGAGGCATCCCAAAGCCTCACCTCGGCCGCACCGTCGGGCCCGGTGGCGGCAGCGGCGACGAGGCGGCCATCGGGCCGCAGTGCCGCGGCGGTGACCCGGCCGCCGTCCCCCAGCCGAACCCTGTGGAAGCCCTCGCGCGCGCCAGCGTCCGGGCGGCCGTGCTGTCCAGGTCCCAAAGTCGAACAGTCCGGTCCACCGCGCCGCTGGCGAGCGTCTTGCCGTTGGAGCTGAAGGTGACAGAGTACACCGGGCCGGTGTGGCCTTCGAGCCGGGCCAACGGCTTCAGCGTTTCGGCGTCCCAAAGCATCACGACGCCGTTGCGGCCGCCGGTGGCCAGCGTCCGGCCGCCCGGCGCGAAATGCCACCGACAGGAACGTGCGTCGGTCGCCCTCCAGTGCCCGCGACTCGCCGGTGGCGAGGTCCCACACCAGGACGGGGTCGTCGGTGCCGCCGGAGGCCAGCCGCCGGCCGTCGGGGGAGAAGCTCACAGCCCACAGCTCATCGGTATGTCCCTTGAGCGGCCGCACCAGGCTCAACCGGCCTTCCTGGAGTTGCCAGAGCTTCATCGTCCGGTCCAGGCTGCCGGTGACGAGCGTTCGGCCGTCGGGGGAGAAGGCGACGCAGCGAATCGCGTCGGCGTGCGCGTCGAGGACGGCCGGACCCAGCGTAAGCCGCCCGTCCTTGAACGTCCCGCAGCCGCAGGGCACGGTCGTAGCCGCCGGTGGCCAGCGTGAGGCCATCCGGCGAAAATGCGACGCAACTGACCGGCAGTGCCGCGGGGACCGAGTCGAGGAGCCGGAGCGACGGCCGGTCCCACAGCTTGACCGTCTTGTCTTCGCTGGCGGTGGCCAGGGTCCGGCCGTCGGGCGCGAACGCCACCGCGACGACCATCCCCGCGTGACCGGTAAGCGCCCCCGCCTCGCGCCAGCGGCCGCCCTCGAGGGCCCAGAGTCGCACGGTGCCGTCACCGCCGGCCGAGGCCAGCGTCTGGCCGTCCGGGGCGAAGGCGACCGAGAAGACCGGCCCGGCGTGGCCGTGCAGCGCCCGCCCGTGATGGCAGAGCCGCCAGAGGTAGTACCACTCGAAGCCGCGCTGGTCCTCCTCCCCGGTCCGGGGCCGGTGCCTGTCCAGGCGGAGGCGAACCAGATCGTCGTGCCCCTCCCTCCAGTCCTGCAAGGCGAGGTTCATGTCGGCGGCGTAGTGGCTGCGGCGCGACTCGCCCAGGGCGTCGCGCAGGCGGGCATTGTGCCACAGCACGGCGGCCGACGCCCCGAGCAGGACGACGGCGAGCACCGCGACCAGCCCCGCGAGCGCCGGCTGGCGCCGCGCCCACTTCCCGGCCCGCTCCCAGGCCGGGCCGCGGCGGGCGTGCGTCGGTCTGCCTTCGAGGTAGCGCCTCCAAGTCCTGGGCCATCGTCTCGGCGCTGCCGTAGCGCTGCCGCGGGTCCTTTACCAGGCACTTCAGACAAATGGCCTCCAGGTCGCGTGGCACCGCGGGTCGCAGGCTGCGCGGCGGCAGCGGCTCTCGGAGGGCCACCTGCCGCAGCGTCTCGGTCACGTCGCGCGGCGGGTCGGTCGGGAAGGGCGGCCGGCCGGTGAGGATCTCGTAGAGGATGCCGCCCAGCGCGTGGACATCGACGGCCGTGGTCAGTCTCTTGCGTCCTTCCGCCTGCTCCGGCGCCATGTAGCTCACCGTCCCCGCCAGGTCGCTGACCTGGGCGTCGGTCCCTGCCTCCTCGGCGCCTGCTTGCCCGTCGTCGAGGCGCTTGGCCAATCCGAAGTCGGTCAGGTGCGGCTGCCCATCGGCGCCGATCAGGACGTTGGCGGGCTTCAGGTCGCGGTGCAGGATGCCGTGCTGGTGCGCGAAGTGGACCGCCCGCGCCACGTTCACCATCAGATGGACGAGCCCACGCATTGGGATGGGTGGGCTTGCCGCCAGCCGCCGCGCCAGGCTGTCGCCATCGACCAGGCGCATGGTGAAGTACGGGCGGCCCTCGCTGTCGTCGACGTCGTACAGCGCGACGATGTGCGGATGCTCCAGGTGGGCGGCCGCCTCGATCTCGGCCCGGAAGCGCTCCAGCCACTCCATCCGCCGCGCCGGGTCCAGCGCGTCGAGCTTGTCGGCCCGGATCACCTTGAGGGCGACCAGCCGGTTGCGCGCAGGTCGTGGGCCTTGTAGACGGTGCCCATGCCGCCGCGGCCGGCCTCGGCGAGCAGTTCGTAACCGGCGATCCGGGGCCAGGGCGTGGGGGAATCGGTGGGTGGCGCGTGCATGTCGCAGGCCGTCGGGACGGGCTGGGTCTCGCCCCCCGCGAGCACCTCGCGGACGAGCGGCGCCTGTCCGGGAAAGTGATGCTCGTAGTCGGCGGCGAAACAGGCTTCGCCCGCCCGGGTGCGGTAATAGACGTCCAACCGTAGCAGTTCGCCGAGCAGTGCGGGTCGCTCCGGGTCGGCGGCCTCGGCGACGTACTCCTCAAGGCGCGGCCGGCCGCCGGCTTGCCAGGCAGCCTCGAAGCGGCGGCACAGGGCCTCAACGTGGCGCTGCACGGCGAGCGGTACGGGGTCGCCGGTCGGGGCGTTGCTCATCGCTGCAATTCCTCCGACCAGAGGGTGCGGATCAGCCGTAGCCGCCGCTCGACGGTGGCGGGCGCAGCCGAGACGGGCGGCAATCTCGGGGTTAGTGAGTCCTTCCATCTTCCACAGGGCCACCGAGCGCAGCTCGAACGTCGTCGAGGCAGTCGAAAAGGTGCTGGCACTCGTCGGCGACCTGGGCGGCGAACTCGGGCCCCGGCTCGGCGCCGACGACCTGTTCGAGGCCGGCGTCCTCCCGACCCGCGAAGACCGACTCGCCGCGCACCGCGCCGCCGCCACGCTTCTGCCGCCGCTCGTGCTGGCGCAGGTCGAGGGCCTTGCGGGCGGTGAGGACAACGAGGAGTTGCCAGAGGTCGTTACGGTCGTCAAGGCGCGGGAAGCGGTCCAGGGCGGCGCCGCGGCAAAAGCTGTCGAACGCGCTGAGGGCCACGTCCTCCTCGTCGGCCGCGCAGCGCGGACTGCCGGCCAGCCGCTGCCGGGCGAGCACAACCAGGCGGCGGAAGTACCCCTCCCAGAGCCGCTGCGCCGCGGCGTGATTGCCCGCACGCAGTTCGCGCACCCAGTGCGTAACCGACCCCTCCGATGACATCCCCGTCGTCCTCCCATCACTTCACTCCCCAGCGGCCTTCTTACGCCCTCCGCGACAGGGGACAAGATTCCGTGATGGCGCCGCGCCGCTCGATGCGGAGTGAATCGATAGGACCCGTTCGCCCATGCGATTTTTCCAACCCCGGGAGGTGCCTTCCGATGTGCCGACGACTCCTGATCCTGACCTGCGCCGCACTCGCCGTCGCCGCCGCCCCGGCCGCGGCCCGGCCCCTGGTGTGGGCCGGCGACGCCGAGGGCGGCGCGCCCTACGTCTTCCGCGACCCCGACCACCCGGACCGTTACATCGGCTTCGAGGTGGACCTGGCCGCCGCCCTGGCGCAGCGAGCTGGGCCGGCCCATCGAGTTCCAACAGTACGACTTCAAGAACCTGTTCCTGGGCCTGGACCGCGGCGACTTTGACTTCGCCATGAACGGCCTGGAGGTCACTCCGGACCGGCAGGACCGCGTCCGCTTCAGTCGGCCCTACTACGTCTACAAGCTGCAGATGGTCGTGCGTTCCGGCGAGGATGAGGTCCGCAGCCTCGCCGACTGCCGCACCGCCGGCACCGCGGTCGGCACCCTGGAAGGGACGGCTGCGGCCCGGCTCCTCGACCGCCTGGGGATCGACAAGAAAGTCTACGACAGTCAGGTCACGCCCTACCAGGACCTGGAGGTCGGCCGGCTGCGCGGCTGTCCTCATGGACCTGCCCATCGCCCTCTACTACGCCCGCGGCCGAGCCGCGCTCAAGTTCGCTGAGGGTCCGGTGGGCGGCAAGGGGTACTACGCCATCGCCTTCCGCAAGGACGACGAGACCCTGGCGGCCGAGTGCGACGCCGCCCTGGAGCGCTCTGAGGGCGAGCGGCGAACTGCGGTGCATCTATGCCCGATGGGGCCTGTGGAACGATAGCCAGGACGAGCTGGCCCCGGCCGACCATTTCTACGAGCAGGGGGACGAGGCGTCGGCCAACCGGGTTCGGCCGCGCCAGGACTGGATCTTCTTGCGCTATTTCCCCCTCCTTGTATCGGGTGCCTGGTTGACGGTGCGAATCACCTTCCTGGCGATGGCGCTGGCGGTGCTGCTCGGCCTGCCGGTCGCCCTGGCCCGGCTGCACGGCTCGGCGCCTGCTGCGCTGGCTGGCGCTGGCCTACGTCGAATTCTTCCGCGGCGTGCCGGTGCTGCTGCTGCTGTACCTGCTCTACTACGGCCTGCCGTCGGTAGGCGAGTACCTGGGACTGGGCAGCTCGCTGGAGCTGGGCCCGATGACCGCGGCGGTGCTCGGCCTCGGGCTAAACTACGGCGCCTACGAGGCCGAGGTGTATCGCGCCAGCATCCGGGCCATCCCGCCCGGCCAGTGGGAGGCGGCCGCGGCGCTGGGCATGTCGCCCGCGCTCCGCTTCCGCCGCGTCATCCTGCCGCAGGCGGTGCGGCTCATTCTGCCCGCCTCGACCGGTGACCTGGTGGCCCTGTTCAAGGACACCAGCATCGTCAGCGGCATCACGATGGTGGAACTGAGCAAGTCGTATCAGATCCTTTCGACCTCGGGGGCCGATTACGCCCAGATTGCCGAGATCGGCATCGTGACGGCGACGTTGTACCTGCTCATGTCGCTGCCGTTGGGCTATCTGTCGCGCCGGCTGGAGCGGCGCTGGGCGCCGGACGAGAACTAGGCATCGGTTCAGAACTCCCCTCTCCCCCGTACTCGGGTGAGAGGGGTCGGGGGTGAGGGGGTTGGGCCATCGCAGGGAAGAACCCCTCACCCCCGGCCCCTCCCCCCGGAGCACCGGGGCGAGGGGAGAACTGGAGACGAGAACTAATCACAGATCAACCTGGGGAGGTAATTAACCATGTTCGACGCGACCCTTACGCTGACAAATGTGACCAAGCGCTTTGGGGGCCGGTTGGTGCTCGACGGCGTGAGCCTGACCGCGGCTCCCGGCGAGATGGTGGCGGTGATCGGCCCGTCGGGCGGCGGCAAGTCCACGCTGCTACGCTGCGCCAACGGGCTGACCCCTTTCGACGCCGGGGAGGTGCGCGTCGGGGCGCACGTGCTTCGGGCCGGTGGCGGGGGTGCCAGCCCGCTGTGGCGCCTGTTCGGGATGGTGTTCCAGGACTTCCAGCTCTTCCCGCACCTGACCGCGCTGCAGAACGTCATTGAGGCGCCGCTGCGGGTGCTGGGCCAGCCGCGCCGCGAGGCGGTGACGCGCGGCCGGGAGCTGCTGGGGCGCATCGGCCTGGGCGACCGGGCCGACGCCTACCCGCGGCAGCTCTCCGGCGGCCAGAAGCAACGCGTCGCCATCGCCCGCGCCCTGGCGATGGAGCCGCGGGGGTTGCTGTGCGACGAGATCACCAGTGCCCTCGACCCGGAGCTGAAATACGAGCTGTTGGGGGTGTTACGCGAGCTGCGCGGCGAGGGCCTGAGCATCGTGATGGTAACGCACGAGATTGGCTTCGCCCGCCGCGCCGCCGACCGCGTCGTCGTCCTGGCCGACGGCAAGGTCGTCGAGCAGGGCCCAGCCGCTGAAGTCATCGACTGCCCCCGGGAGCCGCGGACGCGGACCTTCCTCAGCCAGGTGCCGGGGTGATCGGGCCGGTGTGGTCGGCCCCCATGCGAGCGGCGGCACGTTGCAGCAGGCGACGTTCAGCCCGGACGCCCGCCGCCGCGTCGTCACTGCGAGTGAGGACGGCGCGGCGCGGGTGTGGGACGCGGCGACAGACCAGGCGTTGTCGCCACCGCTCGCGCATGCAGGTATAGTGCATGAGGCGACGTTCAGCCCGGACGGCCGCCGCGTCGTCACCGCCAGCTCTGACCGAACGTCGCGGGTGTGGGATGTGTCGCTGGACGAGCGTCCCGCGGCCGACTGGGTACGGCTCGCCGAGTCCCTCGAAGGCCAGCGCCTCGACCGCTCCGGTGCCGCCGAGCCCCTGTCCCCGCAAGAAATGCAAGAGTACTGGCAGGATCTGCACGCCCCGTATCTGCGGGATTTCACCGTGACCGTTGAGCAGGCGTTCGCCTGGCACCGGGCCGAGGCCGCGAAGTGCCTTGCGGAGAAGAATGCCGGCGCTGCCCTGTTCCACACCCTGCAGAGCGGCCTGGAGTGGCCCCAGCTCAGCGGCCGGCCGCCGTGGTGATGGAGGAGAGGAAAGGGTGTCGGGAACTCAAGGGGATCAGGCTTCCTGCTGGCTGAGAGGGAGGCCAACGCCTGGCGCGACCGCCTCACCGCCAACGCCGTACGACGTGCCCACGCTAAGGGACATTAGCCCGTCCGGAGTGTGGGGGATGAAGTTGGTCCTGGTACATCGCAAGTCGGGTGTCCTCGGTAAGGCGTGCGACAGTTCAGTAACGCTAAATGTATACTCGAAACGGTACGGGAATCCAAGCCGCGAAACATCTGGAATTCAAGGGTTCGGCAGGGGCCGAAACGGAGCCAACCCTAAACGATACGGCCCGCCAGCGCGCCGCAGCCGTACTCTTTACCCTGGAGCCGCTGCCTGATGCAGCGGAGACACTGCCCACCTCTGGTCGCGGGTCGGCTTTTGCGCGGTCGCGCAGGCGGGGCCTGCTGCTAACGCTGCGCCGTTTCTCGCTCGATTCTCGTCAACCCCGCGCTTAGACTCAACCCTGACGCTGGACGATGTCCCATTACCGGTGTGGGCCATTCCGAGGGCGCGCTGTTCGTGACGAGGTGAGCCCATGTCCCAGGCGGCCGCAGATCGAAACCTGCTCTTCGGCATCCTGGCGCTGCAGATGGACTTCATCCGCCGAGATGCCTTGATTGCGGCCATGAACGCCTGGGTGCTGGACAAGGCCAAACCGCTGGGACAAATCCTGCAGGACCAGGGTGTGTTGCCCGCCGACACACGCGCCGTCCTGGAGGCCCTGGTCGCCAAGCATTTGGAATGGCACGGCGGGGATGCCGACAAGAGCCTGGCGGCCGTCGCGGCCCCGTCTGGGGTCCAGCAAGAGCTGCGCCGCATTGCCGACCGCGACCTGGACGCCAGCCTGGCCCAGTTGCCGGCGACCCCTTCGGTGGTTCACGATCTGCTCTCCACGACGGCCCCCGTCGCCACCGACGGCGCCCGCTTTCAGATTCTGCGTCCCCACGCCAGCGGCGGGCTGGGCGAAGTCTTCGTCGCCCGGGACAGCGAGCTGAACCGCGAGGTGGCGCTCAAGGAGATCCAGGCGCGGCACGCCGATCACCCCGAGAGCCGGGCCCGCTTTGTGCGCGAGGCGGAGATCACCGGCGGGCTGGAGCATCCGGGCATCGTGCCGGTGTACGCCCTGGGCCAGTATGCCGACGGCCGGCCGTACTACGCCATGCGCTTCATTCGCGGTGATAGCCTGAAGCAGGCGATCGAGCGCTATCACGCGGGGACGAGCCGCCGGGTTCATCCCGGCGGTCCGGCGGGGGCAAGCCCCGCCGCTCGTATGAAGCGCTTGAGTTCCGCCAGCTCCTGAGCCGTTTCATCGCCGTCTGCAATGCGATCGCCTATGCCCACAGCCGCGGCGTATTGCACCGCGATCTAAAGCCGAGCAACATCATGCTCGGCGAGTTCGGCGAAACGCTGGTCGTGGACTGGGGCCTCGCGAAGGCCCTTTCAGCTCCCGACCCGCAGGAGGACGGTGCGGGATCGACCGGCCCGTGGGTCCTCCCACTGGCCAACTCCGATTCTGACCTGACGCGCACCGGGTCAGGCCCTGGGCACGCCGGCGTACATGAGTCCGGAGCAGGCGGCGGGCCGGCTCGATCAGCTGGGGCCGGCCAGCGACGTCTATAGCCTGGGGGCGACGCTGTACCACCTGCTGACCGGTCAAGCGCCGTTCGCGAAGTCGGAGGTCGGCGAGGTTCTGCACAAGGTGCAGAAGGGCGACTTTCCGCCGCCGCGGCGCGTTAATCGCCAGGTGCCGGCGGCCCTGGAAGCGATCTGCCTGAAGGCGATGGCACTTCAACCCCGCGAGCGCTATGCCTCGGCGAGGGCGCTGGCCGACGACCTGGAACACTGGCTGGCCGACGAGCCAGTGACGGCCCACGCGGAACCGTGGCACGGCGCGGCTGGGGCGGTGGGTGCGCCATCACAAGGGGCTGGTGGGGAGCGTGGCGGCCTTTGCCGTTTTGGCCGTGACCGTCGCTGTCGCCGGCGTGCTGTTGAAATCCGCATCTGATCGCGCTGCGACGGAACAAGAGCTGCGCGGCATTGCCCAACACGAGGCGACCGAGGCCGACACCCAACGGGCCGCGGCGGAGAGGAACGAGCAGGAGGCCAAGACACAGCGCGAGCGGGCCGATCGTTACCTGTACTTTTCGCGCATCGGCCTTGCCGATCGGGCCTGGCAGGATGCAGAGATGACGCGCCATGGACGAGCTGTTAGAGCAGACGGGACCGGAACAGACGGCCGGAGCGGGTCTCCCTGGTTTTGAGCGGGACTACCTTTTACACCTTCGCCAGGCCAGCCTCTTAACTCTAAAGGGACACACCGCAGCTGTCACCAGCGTCGCCTTCAGCCCGGACGGCCAACGCCTCGCCAGCGCGAGTGACGACAGGACGGTGAAGATCTGGGATGCGCACACCGGCCATCTGGGTCTCACCCTCAAAGGACACACCGGCCCTGTCGTCAGCGTGGCGTTCAGCCCGGACGGCCAACGCCTCGCCTCCGCCAGTTTTGACCAAACGGTGAAGGTCTGGGATGCGCGCACCGGTCAGGAAGCGTTCACCCTCAAGGGACACACCGCCAGTCTCTCCAGCGTGGCGTTCAGCCCGGACGGCCAACGCCTCGCCTCCGGCAGTGGGGACGCGACTGTGAAGGTCTGGGATACGCGGACGGGCCAGGAGACGTTCACCCTCAAGGGACACACCGACCAGGTCCACAGCGTGGCGTTCAGCCCGGACGGCCAACGCCTCGCCTCCGCCAGTTTTGACCAAACGGTGAAGGTCTGGGATGCGCGCACCGGTCAGGAAGCGTTCACCCTCAAGGGACACACCGCCAGTCTCTCCAGCGTGGCGTTCAGCCCGGACGGCCAACGCCTCGCCTCCGCCAGTCTGGACAGGACGGTGAAGGTCTGGGATGCGCGGACCGGCCAGGTGACGCTCACCCTCAAGGGACACGCCAGCATTGTCTATGGCGTGGCGTTCAGCCCGAACGGTCAACGCCTCGCCTCCGCCAGTCAGGACAGGACGGTGAAGATCTGGGAGGCGCCATGCGCCAGGAGGCGCTGATGCCAGGAGGCGCTCACCCTCAAGAGACACAACGACGGAGTCTCGAGCGTGGCGTTCAGCCCGGACGGCCAACGCCTCGCCTCCGCCAGTGTGGACCAGACGGTGAAGGTCTGGGATGCGCGAACCGGCGAGGAGACGCTCACCCTCAAGGGACATGCTGGCGCGGTCCTCTCCGTGGCGTTCAGCCCGGACGGCCAATCCCTCGCCTCCGCCAGTGCGGACGGGACGGTGAAGGTCTGGGATGCGCGCACCGGCCAGGAGACGCTCACCCTCAAGGGACACACCAGCTTTGTCACCTGCGTGGCGTTCAGCCCGGACGGCCAACGCCTTGCCTCCGCCAGTGATGACCAGACGGTGAAGATCTGGGATGCGCGCACGGGTCAGGAGACGCTCACCCTCAAGGGACACGCCAGCATTGTCTGGAGCGTGGCGTTCAGCTCGGACGGCCAACGCCTCGCCTCCGCCAGTGCGGACGGGACGGTGAAGGTCTGGGATGCGACCCCGGTCACCGAGGCGTCCATCCTCCAGCGCCAGGCGCTCAGCTACTTTCGCTTCGTAGCCGAAACGGTGGTCCTCAAGGATGAGATGTTCCTGCAGATCCGCCAGACGCCCACGCTGAGTGAACCCGCGCGCGAGCTGGCCCTGGCGTTCGTCAAGGACTATCGCGAGGTCCCCAACCGGCTCAACGAGGCGAGCTGGTCGGTGGTGAGCCGGTCGTGGGCGCGGCCGGGCGCCTATGCCCTGGCCCTGCGCCAGGCGGAAGCGGCCTGCCGGCAAGAACCCGACAACGGATCAGTGGTCAACACCCTCGGAGTGGCCCAGTATCGCACCGGCCAGTATGCCGCGGCCCTGAAGACCTTGACGCAGTCCGAAAAACGGAACGCCGCCCGATTCGGGCATTCTCTGCCGGCCGACCTGGCCTTCCTGGCGCTGACGCAGTTCCAGCTCGGCCAGAAGGCCGAAGCCGCCGCCACCCTCGGCCGGCTGCGCGAAGGGATGAAGAAACTGCCGCCGGACGCCGGAGCCGAGGAGCTGCTGAAGGAAGCCGACCGCGTGGTGGACCCGAAGAAGTGAGCGATGATCGACGTTCTGGCGAGCGGGGAGGCGTTAGCCCCCCGGTGCCGAGAAGAACCGGGGGGCTACCGCCTCATTTGCGCTCTTTGCGAGAGATGTTGTTCACCATACCGGCCGGCCGTTAAGCAGGGGCCACTCCAGGCCGCTGTGCAGGGTATGGAACAGGGCGGCGCCGGCGTTCTTCTCCTGGGGGCACTTCGCGGCCTCGGCCCGGTGCCAGGCGAAGGCCTGCTCCGCGGTCACGGTGGAGTCCAGCGGATAGCAGGCACGCAGATACTCCCAGTCCTCTTGCATTTCTTGCGGGGACAGGGGCTCCGCGGCACCGGAGCGGTCGAGGTGCTGGCCGTCGAAGAACTCGGCGAGCGGCACCCAGTCGCCCGCAGGACGCTCCTCCAGCGAAACATCCCACACCCGAGCCGTGTTGTCCCAGCTGGCTGTGCCGGGTTGGGCGCGCCAGCTATTATTTCCGCGGGCGGCGCCATATAATGCTGAGGTACTTGGGTCGAGTGAACGGTTCTGCGGTCGCGTCAGCTTCCTCTCACCCTTTCTTCTCCCCCTCGTAAGTCCGTTTTTCCATCCAGGCGTGACGCCGCCCCGCCGGGTCCGGGCCGCCCTAGTCTCTGTGGAGGCCCTCCATGGGTAGGAAGTTGTACGTCGGGAACCTCAGCTACGACGTGACAGACAGCGCGCTGGAGCAGATGTGCGCGCAGTTCGGCACGGTCGAGTCGGCCCAGGTCATCATGGACCGAGACACCGGCCGCTCGAAGGGCTTCGGGTTCGTGGAGATGAAGACCGGTCAGGAGGCTCAGGCGGCCATCACCGGCCTCAACGGCCAGATGTCCGGGGGCCGCAGCCTCACGGTCAACGAGGCCAAGCCGCGTGAGGACCGAGGCGGGGGCGGTGGCCGTGGCGGCTCCGGCGGCGGCGGCGGTTACGGCGGCGGCGGTGGCCGGCGCTATTGAACCGGCCATCCGGCGACGGTGTCCGAGGTCACGGGGCGGTTGCGTGACGCGCCCTGAGGGACCAGGGGCAGGGACATCACTCCCAGCGTCCTCTGGGACGAGGGGCACGCCATCTGCCGGCCGCCACCCGGCGCTTTCGCCGCGGGTTCGCCGGCGGCTACCTCCGGAGTTTCGTATGCCGTTCAAGGCAATGGGCCTGCACCCTGCGCTCGTGCAGGCCACCCGCGAGATGCGCTACACCGAGCCGACCCCCGTCCAGGCGCAGGCCATCCCCGCAGTCCTCGCCGGCCGCGACCTTATCGCCACCGCGCAGACGGGCACCGGCAAGACTGCGGCCTTCCTGCTGCCCATCCTGCACCAATTGCTGGCCCTCCCCCGCGGCACGACCCGGGCCCTCGTCATCACGCCCACCCGCGAGCTGGCCCAGCAGATCGACGACGTCTGCCTGGGGCTGGCGTACCACACCCCGTTGCAGGTCGGCCTGCTGGTGGGCGGGACAGGGATGGCCCGCCAGGAGAAGGCGCTGCGCGGCGGCGCGGAGCTGCTGGTGGCCACGCCCGGCCGGCTGCTGGACCACATGCGGCACAACCAGGCGCGCTTCGACCAGCTGCACACCCTGGTCCTCGACGAGGCCGACCGCATGCTCGACATGGGCTTCCTGCCGGACATCCGGCGGATCGTCGCCCGCCTGCCCGCGCGCAAGCAGACGCTGCTCTTCTCCGCCACCATGCCCCCGGTGATCGCGAAGCTGGCCCGCGAGATCCTCCACGACCCGCTGACAGTCCAGGTCGGCCGGCGCAGCGCCCCGGCGGTGGGCATCACGCAGGCGGCCTACCCGGTCCCCGAGCACCTCAAACCGTCGCTGCTCCGCCACCTGCTGCGGAACACGGAGATGCCCTCGGTCCTGGTGTTCACGCGCACCAAGGTGTCGGCCCGGCGCCTGGCGCGGGCCATCAGCGCGGACGGCTTCTCGGTGGCGGAGCTGCACAGCAACCTGACGCAGCCGCAGCGGAACCGGGCGATGGAAGGGTTCCGGCGGGGAGACTTCCAGGTGCTGGTGGCGACGAACATCGCGGCGCGGGGGCTGGACGTGGAGCACATCACGCACGTCATCAGCGTGGACGTGCCGCCGGTGCCGGAGGACTACGTCCACCGCATCGGCCGCACGGGCCGGGCCGAGGCGGAGGGGGACGCCTTCGTGCTGGTCTCGCCCGCCGAGGAGAAGGCGCTGGCGCAGATCGAGCGGCACATCGGGCAGCGGCTGCCGCGGGTGACGCTGCCGGACTTCGATTATTCCCAGTCGGTGTCGGGCCAGACGGGCAAGGCAGGCCGAAGCCCCCGGGGGCGAGACGCCGCGCGATCGCCGAAAGCTGCGCCCCAGCCCCAGCGCACCAAGGCGGGGTCGCGTCGCTCGGGAGGGGTGCCTTCAGGCGGCGACGGCCGACCACCTGCCCGCCCGCCGCGCTCCCGCCGCCGGCGGTAAACGGCCGTCAGGGTACAACTTCGCAAGACGGATTCTGACTGCGCCACCAGGGCAGTGCTCTCACTGCGGGCGGGACGTGACCTTCCCCCCCCGCGGACCAGTCGATCGATTGAGCCGTTCCGCGGCTCAGGTCCGGTCTGAGCCTTCCGCCGCCGCGTCCTTCTTCTCCGGCTCTGGAGGAAGGCTGAACAGCTGCGCGCCGCCCGACCCCGTGCCGCCGCGCAGCTCGCGCTTCTCCTTCGGCGGGGCCGTGGTCGCGTCCGGTGCCTTCGCATCCTCCGGCTCGCTCGCGCTTTTGCGGGAGAGGCCGATCTTGCGGGCGGCGTTGTCCACGCGCAAGACCGTGACCTCGATCTCGTCGCCGACCTTGACGACCTCCTCGGGGCTCTCCACCTTGTGGTCGGCCAGCTCCGAGATGTGCAAGAGGCCCTCCAGGCCGGGCTCCAGCTCGACGAAGACGCCGAAGTTGGTCAGCTTGGTGACCTTGCCCTTGACTACCTGGTTTGGCTGGTAGCGGCCGGGGATGTCGCCCTCCCACGGGTCGTTGGCCATTTGCTTGAGGCCCAGGGCGATGCGCTTGCGCTCCTGGTCCACGTTGAGCACCACGCAGCGCACCCGGTCGCCCTTGTTGATCACCTCGCTGGGATGCACCACCTTGCGCACCCAGCTCATGTCGCTGACATGCAGCAAGCCATCGATCCCCTCCTCGATCTCCACGAACGCGCCGTAGTTCGTCAGGTTGCGGACGGGGCCTTCCACCACCGCCCCCGGGGGGTACTTCTCGGCCACCTTTTGCCAGGGATCAGGCTGGACCTGCTTGATGCCCAGGGAGATTTCCTGTTTGTCCTTGTTGATGCTGAGGACCTGGACCTCGATCTTGTCGCCGATGGCGACCAGCTCGTTGGGGTGGTTGATCCGCTTGGTCCAGGACATCTCGCTGATGTGGACCAGCCCCTCCAGGCCGGGCTCCAGCTTGACGAAGGCGCCGTAGCTCATGATGTTGGCGACCTCGCCCGTGTGGCGGCTGTCGGCGGGGTACTTGTCGGCCACGCCGGTCCACGGGCTAGGCGTCTTGTGCTTGAGCGACAGCGCGATCTTCTCCTTGTCGCGGTCCACGCGCAGGACATAGACCTCCAGCTGCTGGTCGATCTTGACCTTCTCGTGCGGGTCGCTGACGCGGCCCCAGTCCATGTCAGTGATGTGCAACAAGCCGTCGATGCCGCCCAGGTCCACGAAGGCCCCAAACGAGGCGATGTTTTTGACGGTGCCGGTGCGGACCTGCCCCTCTTGGATCTCGGCCAGCAGCTGGCCCTTCATCTCGTTGCGGCGGTCCTCCAGGAGTTGTCGCCGGCTGACGACGATGTTGCGGCGGGCCTCGTCAATTTTGAGGATCTTGCACTCGATGGTCTGCCCGATGAAGTCGGCGATGTCGGGGACGCGGCGCAGGTCGAGCTGCGAGGCGGGCAGGAAGACGTTGACGCCGATGTTGACGAGCAGGCCGCCCTTGATCTTGCGGGTGACCGGGCCGCTGACGACGTCGCCCTCCTTGTGCTTGGCGATGACCGTCTCCCACTCCGCCTGCCGCTTGGCCTTGCGGTAGCTGAGGACGACGGTCCCGGCCTCGTCTTCGGCGGCTTCCAGGAGGACGGGCACCTCGTCACCCACCTGAGGCGGGACGACTTGGCCGGCGTCCTCGTCGAACCACTCGCGCAGCTCGACGGCGCCCTCGCTTTTGTAGCCGACGTTCCAGCCAGACCTCGTCGCCGGTCACGCGGAGCACCCGGCCGGTGATGATCCTGTTCTCCTGGAAGTCCTGCCGGTCGGGGGGCAGCCAATCTTCCGGGCCTTCGTCGAAGGCGGCTTCCAGCTCCTGCCGGAGCAAGTCGTCAGGGAGGTCGTACTGCCGGAGCAGGTTGCGGTTGACCATCGTATAGTGGCATCCTTAACAGTTGAAGGCGGGCGGCCGGACACGGGGGCCACCGCGCGGCGTGACGGGACAGCCAGGCCCTCGGACGGCGAGGGGCCTGGTTCATTCCCAACGTCAGAGCGTCTGCGGGAGCCGCTTGTCGCCCCGCCCCGCTCTCTTGATGTACGCCGGGCCCGATGATTAGACTTCGCGGGAAGGGGAATGCATCAGCGATAGGGCGCGTCCACTATCAGCATACGGGCGTACGCCCGGCTGGCCAGGCTTCGTCGGCGCCGCACGGTGGGCTACCCTGCTTGCGCGCGGGGGCATCGGGCGAGGGAGCGTAGTAGCAGTGCCATCGTCCACTCGGCCCCCGGGCTGGACGGCAACTGGGGGAGGTGGGCAAAACGAGTGAACCGGCACGGGTCCTTGCCCCTGCCACGCCACCGCGCCGGAGGGCAGACGGCTGGACCGGTGCGGCGGGAGGGCGCTGTGCTGACCCAGCCCGTTGACCGCCGGCTACTTCGTCTTGCGCGCCCTCTTTGCGACGAGGGGCGACGGCGCCGGCTTGAGGGCCAACTGAGGCACGCCGAGTTGCATCAGCACGCGGGGTCGCACGATGTCGAACAGTAGAAGATGGGGTGAGCGTGTTTCCTTTTCAGCGAATTGGAGAACGGTTTCACTTTTCGACCCGCTGCCCCCAGGCTTTGGCGTCCAGGGTTTGCGGCACCCCCTCATCGTCCAGGGCCTGGCCGGTCATCGCTTCCAGCCGGCGACGCAGCATCTCTGGAGTGCCCTCGAGTGGGAACGGCGGGCGCCAGATCGATCGGCCGCCGTTGCTGTCGGCAGCGATCACTGTCCGTCCGTCACCGTCCCAACTCAGTTGTGCCACGGCATTGAATGGGACTTTCCGAGGCGAGGACGACGCCAGGCACTCCCAGCGGCCCGCTCGCCACAGGCGGATCACACCCTCGAAATCCAAGGTCGCCAGGTATTGCCCGTCGGGGCGGAAGGCCAGGGCGTTGACCCCGACCGGGTGGGGCAGGTGGCCCAGAACCTTGCCAGTTCGCGCGTCGAGTATCGTGAAGACGCTGGCGGACTTCCCCCCCCCATGGAGCGGATCGGGGTTGCGCAGGAGGATGAGGGCGCCGTCGGGACTGGAGGCAAACGACGTGATGGCGGCCGTGTGCTCCACTGGCGCACCGATAGTTTGGCCCGTCGCCAAATCCCACAATCGCACCTTTTTGTCCGACCATGCCAGCAACACCTCATGATCCTTGCCCGCGACCACGCCCAGGCCAGCCACCGGCCACGGATGCGCCAGGGGGCCGACCATCTTGCGCGAGGCCAGGTCCCACACCCGCACGGAATCGCCGGTCGCCGCGATGAAATACCGCCCGTCGGGGCTGAAGAGCACAGGCTGACTTGCCCCGGCACTGGCAGCGGCTCGGCCTCCGCCGTGCTGGTCGCGGTGTCCCAGAAGTGGATCTCGGATTTCTCTTTCGATTCCGGGCCGCCGACCAGTGTCTTGCCGTCGGGGGTAAAGGCGCGCGGCCAGCCGCGTGGCACGACCCGCGAGAGGACGACGTCCCCGCCGGCCACGCGGCGCAGGCGGAAGAGGCGGGTGGCGGCGCTTTCCGAGCCGCTCTCGGTCCACAGTGTCTTGCCGTCGGGGCCGAACCCGGCCGCGAGCAAGTCGGCGTCCTCCCGCACCGGCCCGCCCACGGCCTTGCCGGCGGCGTCGCGCACCTGGAGAGAATGCGGGTCCGTTTGCACGAAAAAGGAGGAGTGGTCGGGGCTAATGGCGAACAGCGGGTCCGGCCGGTTGAGCTTGTTCAAGGTTTTCGGCCAGTAATCAGAGAGGGGAAAGTCCTTGGCCAGCGGCCGGTCGGCGGCCGCGTCCCAGACGACGCCGGAGTGCTCCTCGCCGATGGCCACGACGTTCCTGGGTGAAATCGCGATTGACGCTCGTGATCGCCCCCGGCGCTTCCACGGGCTCGTAAGCCGGTTTGCGCGTCTGGAGGTCGCAGGCGACAAACCGCCGGTCACCCAGCGCCAGCAGCACAGTGCGCCGGCCGGGCCCGAAGACGACGCGCGTGACGCCGGTCGGGTGGTGCAGCGGCTCGCCGAGGGGTTTGCCTGTGGCGGGGTCCCATGATCGGCTCTCCACCATACTGGCGGTCCAGGCCGTCTTACCGTCGGTCGTGAAGACTGCTGCCAAGATATGGTCGGTATGTCGCAGCGGCTCGCCGATCACCTCTCCTGTGCTTGTCTTCCACAGATGTGCTTCTTTGCTGGTGGCTGTCAACAACGTGGTGCTATCGGGGCTGAAGGCAGCCCCTCGGGGGAAGAGCGGCCCCGGCAATTCGCCGATCCGCTGCCTCGTGACCGTGTTCCACAGCGACGGGCGGAAGCCGCACAACAGCAGGAACCTTCCGTCAGGGCTGAAGACCGGTTCCCCGGAAGGGAGGGGCTCACCGACCGCCGCCCCGTCGGCCAAGCTGCGCATCTGCAGGGCGGGTTTCTTGCCCTCCGCCGGGGCCACGACCAGCCGACCGTTCGGGCTGAAGGCGGCGGCACCGCGGAAAGAGGTCTCCTGCCCCCCCTTCCAGGAGGCGACGGCCCGGCCGGTTTCCACCACCCAGAGGTCGAAGAAATTCCGCTCGCTGCGGGCGACCGGGTCGTAGACGTGCGTCAGCAGCGCCTTGCCGTCCGGGCTGAACAGGACCTCGACGGACCCATTGGCCTGGAGGCGGAGCGGCACGAGGTGGGGCCGACCCGTCACCGTCTCGTACAGGCGGACCACGCCGTCCCAGCCGGCGGTGGCGGCCAGCCGACCGTCGGGACTCAGGGCTCCAGTGGGAAGCACGAGGCCGGTGGAAAGGTGGCGCGGACGCGGCATCTCGCTCACCATCTCGCCGCGGGCAGGGTCCCACAGGTGGGCGCCGAACCAGCCCCAGGTCAGGACCCGCGTGCGATCGGGGCTGATCCGTGGGCCCCCAGCGCCCCTGGCTCCCGCAGCGGCGGCCCCAGCGGCTTGCCGGTCGCGGGGTCGAAGAGCGTCAGCACGCCGATCGGTTGCCGCCGCAGGTGCCAGGCCCCGTCGGCGCTGGCCGCGGCCGGTTCCGTCCCCGACGGCCGCACCTCCTCCGGGCTCGCCTGCCGCTCCCAGATGCGCACCTGCCGGTCCATCCAGGTCAGGAACAACCGCCCGTCGCCGGCGAAGGCCACACCCGGCACTTTCCCGTCCTCCGCCAGCGGGTCGCACAGCGGCTTGCCGGTGCGGGCATCCCACAACTGCGGGCCGCGACCGGGCAGCGCGACCAGGAGTACCCTGCCGTCCGGGCTGAATTCCGCATGCGCCGAGTCGCCGGGGAAAACCGCCGCCGACCCGACCGGCGCCCCGCTGTGGGCATCCCAAAGGTGGGCCTCCCAGCTATCGGGTCGGGCATCCCCCTGGGAGGGGATCACGCTGATCGTCAAGAGCCGTGTCCCGTCGGCGTTGAAGCGCAGCGATTGGATGCGGGCGTGTGGCCGCAGCGTCGGTCCCTGGGGCTGGCCGGTCCCCGCGTTACGCAGCCGCACCTCCTCCCCCTCAACCAGGGCCAGCACGCCTCCCCGCGGGCTGAAGGCCCACGGCTGGTCCCAGTCCCCCTGCACGCCGGAGCCGAGCGGCTCGCCGTCCGACACGCGCCACAGCCGCGCCTCCCGGGTCCGCGATCCCCACTTGGCGTGGACCATCGCCGACGTCAGGAGCGTTTCGCCGGCGGGGCTGAACTCGAAGCGCTGCAAGAAGTGCTCGTGTGCCAGCACCGGGACGGCCTCCTTGCCCGCCCGCCACAGCCGGGCGGTCTTCGGGCTCTCCCAGAAGACGACCGCGTCTCCGCTCGGGGAGAAGGCCGCCTGCGTTCGGCGCTCGTACTTCCAGGGCCCGCCGCGCAGAGTCCCGGCCGTGTCCCACAGGCGCACCTCTTCGTCGTCCCAGGCCAACGCCAACCCGCTGGGCCCAGGCTGAACCTGCGCGACGAGCCCGGCGTGGCGCATTGCCTCGCCCCGCGGCCGGCCAGTCGAGGCATCCAGGCAGCGGAATTCCCGGCCGACTCCCATCCAGAGGGAGCCGTCGGCGCTGAAGACGGCTGGGCCGCCGTTTCCTGGCGGCGGTTCCATGAGCACCCGGCCTCCCAGCGGCTCCCACAGGCGTGGGGCACGGGCCGCATCGCGGGTCAGGACGGTGCGGCCATCGGGACTGAAGGCAGCCTCGATCACGCCATCCGAGTGAGGCAGCGGCGGTCCGAGGGGCTTGCCCGTGTCGGCTGCGTAAAGCCCGACACTTGTTTCCTCTCCGGCTTCATGGAGCAGCAGGACCCGCTGTCCATCCGGGCTGACGGCGAGCACCGGGTCGCCCTGCGGCAAGGACCGGGGCCTGCCGGTGACGGCGTCCCAAAGCCGCCCCTGCTTCCGCCAGCCGTTCTCGACCACCAGCAGGACGGAGCCGTCGGGGCTGCACGTCAATTCACCCGGGCCATTGGGGCCACTCCCCGCGAGCACCCGGCCCGTCTCGGCGTCCCACAGGCGGGTGGGGGGTGCGAGCAGTCCCTCGCCCGTCAGCACCCGAGTCTGCCCCTTGCCCGCCGGCGCGAAGACGGCGGACGGAAGGTTACTCGCGAGGCGCAGGGGACGACCGACCGGTTCTCCCGTCACGCTGTCCAGGATGAGGACCGACTCTGCGCCGACCAGCAGGAAGCGCCGGCCGTCGGGGCTGGAGCTGACGGAATACGCGGGAGACGGCAGCGGCCGGCCGAGCGCCTTGCCGGTTCGGAGGTCACGCAGGATTACTTGCCATTGCTGCCCCGAGAGCTCGTGCCCCACCGCGCGAGCACCGGCGGGAGAGAAGAAGACCGCGTTGTCACCCGGGGACAGCTTGATCGGCTCGCTCGCCGGCTGTCCGGAGCCGACGTCCCACAGGCGTGCCCCGTCCGCGGTCCGCACGGCCAGCATTTTGGCGTCGGGACTGAAGACCACTTGCTGGGCGGCTGCCGTCCCCATCAGCGGGCGGACCACCGGCACGT
Organism: uncultured Planctomycetota bacterium; assembly: GCA_963827935.1. Classification (GTDB taxonomy): domain Bacteria; phylum Planctomycetota; class Planctomycetia; order Gemmatales; family Gemmataceae; genus DATFNV01. The sequence goes on from CAWHCN010000019.1 coordinate 321,838, forward strand.
CGCCGGCCAGGTCGCACAGGGCCACGCCGGAGGGGCCGAAGACAGCCAGCAGCCGGCCATCCGGCGCTAGCACGGCAGGTTTGTCCCGCCCCTGGGATGGGACCGGAACCCGCTTGCAGAGTGGCTTCCGCGTCTGCGCGTCCCACAGTTGCAATTGATCCTCCGCCAGGGTCGCCACGGCCTTGCCCCCGCGGACGAACAGGGCCTGTCCTCCCCCGCGGCCGGATTCTAGCGGTCCACCGGTGGGCTTGCCGGAGCCGACCTCCCAGAGGTAAGGGAGAGCGCCCTGCGCCTCGACCAGCACCCGCTGACCGTCGGGCGACCACTTGGCGCGCCGCACCGGGGCCGGGTGCTCCAGGGGCGGTCTCAGCGGTGACCAGGTGGCCGCGTCGTACAACCGAACCTCCTTGTCGGAGCACAGCAGCACGCGCTTGCCGTCGGGGCTGATCTCGCGGTGCCCGATGCGCCCCGCCACGCGCATTGGCCGGCCCACCCATTTGCCGTCCTGGATGTGGAAGAGCCGTGCGCTCGTCCAGGGCTCTTGCCTTGACGTCAGGATCGCCGCCTCTCCCGGAACAAACTCCGCCGTCGCCGGGCTGTCGGTCCGCAGGACGGCCCGCAGCCCGATGACGTTGCGTTGCCACTGCGCCAGCTCCACGCGCAGCGTTTCCTCTAGGGCGCGGTCCTTGTCGGCGCCCGGGTCGTCGGGACCTCCGGCAGGGACGAACTCCAGGGCGCGAGCTAACCACAGGATGCCTTGCTGAGGCTGGCCAGCGGCGCACAGGTCCAGGCCGCGCCGCCGCGCCGTCCGCGCCGACCTGGCGCAGCATGTCCTGCCGCTGTCGCACCTCCGCCAGCAGCTTGCGGCCGCGCTCCTCGCTCTCCGCCACCGCGGTGTGCTCGCTTGCGAGGGCCTCCTGCGCGGCATTCTCCTTCTGCTCCAGGACCAGGCGATCGTGGGCCTCGCGCGTCGCCGCGGCCGACTGAACGACGGCCAGCCAGACGGACACCACCGTCACCGCCAGCAAGGCTGTCGCTGCCAGGCCAGTGACGGCGGCCAAAGTCGGGTTACGCCGGCACCAGCGGCCAAAGCGTTCGAGCCGGCTCACGGGGCGGGCCTCGATCGGCCGTTCCGTCAGGAAGCGTCGCAGGTCATCGGCAAGGTTGCCGGCGCGGCGGTAGCGTCGCCCTGGCTCCTTGGCCATTGCCTGTAAGCAGATCGTCTCCAGGTCGCGCGGGATGCGGTCGTTGAGCTGGCGCGGCGGCCGCGGCTCGTTGTGCAGCACCTGGTGCAAGAGCATCCGCGTGGTTCCGCGAAACGGCAATTCACCGGTCAGCAACTGGTACAGGACCACCCCCAGGCTGTAGATGTCACTGCGGCCATCGACCGCGTGGGCCTCACCCCGCGCCTGCTCCGGACTCATGTACGCCGGCGTTCCCAGCACCTCCCCTTCCACCGTCATCGTGATCTCGCCCGTGTCCCGCTTGGCCAGGCCGAAGTCCATCACGCACGGCTTTCCATCCTCCCCGATCATGATGTTCGACGGTTTCACATCGCGATGAATCACCCCTTGGTCATGGGCATATTGCAGGGCGTCGGCCACGGCGGCGACCAGCTCGGCCGATTCGCGAAAGCCGGGGCGGCGGGCCGACAGCAAGTCGGCCAGCGTCACGCCGCGGACGAAGTCGCTGACCAGGTACGGCAAGCCATCCTGTTGGCCGACCTCGTGGACGCTGACGATCGACGGATGCCGCAACTGGGCGACGCTGCGAGCCTCGCGCAGGAATCTGTCCAGGGCGGCTGGTCCGGCCAGGTTGCCGGCTCGGGGCACCTTGACGGCGACCATGCGATCCAGCTCCGGATCGCGGGCCTTGAAGAAGGTGCCGAAGGCCCCGCGGCCGACGGTCTCGATCAGGTCGAACCTGCCGATGCGGCGCCCGAGGCTGGATTCGGAGCCGGTGGAGGCGTCGGCTTCTAGGTGGAAGGTGGAGCCGCAGGCGGGGCAGGCGATTTCGGCATTGGCCGTAAGGGTGGCCAGCTCGATGGGGTTATGGCAGCCGGGGCAGAGGATGTGCATGGGACGACCTCGCCGGGTCGGTTAGCGTGGATGCCCATGAGGATACCCGACGCGGCATCGTCGGTCGAGGAGGGATTTGCGTGCTCGCGGGGCGAGCCCGCGTGACCGGCGCGGGCCGACCTACGAAATAGAGTAGTCTGGTCGCTGGGCTACGCGAGTTCGAGGGACTGAAAGGGGGTGGTTTGACGCAGGGTCAGGGCCCGCCTGCGATTTTGCTCGGCCCGGCTTGTTATGGAGTTGAAGCTGAACGGGGGTTATAACAGAGGCAACGGTCCCCACTCAATCGCTTCGAGGTGCCTTGTGGACGACCCGCCCGCTGCCGATCGTCTGCCGCCGCCGGCTGCACCGAACGCCACCCCCCCGAAGATGACCCGTAATACGGGGGCCATTTCTACCGACCTGACCCCCGGAGAAAGCCGAGAGTATCCCGATGTGCCGGGCTATGAGATTCTCGGCATCCTCGGTCATGGCGGCATGGGCGTCGTATACCGGGCGCGCCAGCTCAAGGCCAATCGCCTGGTGGCACTCAAGATGATCAGGGCCATCGAGCACGCCAGCCCCACGGAGCGGCTGCGCTTCCAGATCGAGGCGGAGGCCGTGGCGCGTTTGCAACACCCGAACATCGTGCAGTTGCACGAGGTCGGTGAGGTGCGCGGCCAGCCCTTTTTCTCGCTGGAGTTCTGCGACGAGGGCACGTTCGGCGATCAGCTCAAGAAGCAGCGCCCGACGCCGCGCGAGGCCGCCGCGCTGATCGAGAAGCTGGCGCGGGCGATGCACTACGCCCACCTGCGTGGGGTGGTGCATCGCGATCTGAAGCCGGGTAACGTGCTACTGGCAGGGGCCGAGCATGTGCCCAAGATCACCGATTTCGGTTTGGCCAAGCGCATAGACGCCGAGGCGCGGGATGTCAGCAAGTCCGGCGCTGTCATGGGTACGGCGTCGTACATGGCGCCGGAGCAGGCGGCGGGAAAGGTGCGCGATACAGGGCCGGCCGCTGACGTATACGCCCTGGGCGCGTTGCTGTACGAGTGCCTGACGGGCAGGCCCGTGTTCGAGGGCCCGCAGCACATCGTCCTGGCCAGCGTGATGAACGATGAACCGGCGCTGCCGTCGCGCCTGGCGCCGAAGGTCCCGCGCGACCTGGAGACCATCTGCCTGAAGTGCTTGAGCAAGGAGCCGGCGCGGCGCTACGCCAGCGCCGAGGAGCTGGCCGACGACCTGCGCTGCTTCCAGGCTGGCAAGCCGATTCGTGCGCGGCCGGTCGGCCGGGTGGAGCGAACTGTCAAATGGGCGAAGCGGCGGCCTGCGCTGGCCGCGTTGTTGGGCATCGCACTGCTTGCACTGGTCGGCCTGAGCACCCTGTCCGCGATCGCACTGGACCGGGAACAGAAGGCGCGGCAGGAGGCCGAGAAAGCGACAAAGGCCCGCGAGTTCCTCGTTAGCATCTTCCGCATCTACGAAACCGACGCCCCGGGGGGCAGCATCACAGCGCGGCAGATCCTGGCAGACGCTGAGAGGCGAATCCCGGACGAGTTCGCAGACCAGCCGGAGCTACGCCGCTCAATTGGTGAAGGCTATTAGCGACGTGAAGCGCAGCATCGCCAGGCAATGTCCCCAGGCGATGATCTTGGAGGCGCACGGAACGGTGCAGTTGCAGTCGGTCGGCGGCGAAAAAAGGAAGGCGGTCCCCCAGACGCTGTTAAGCCTCGACGACCGCCTGACCCTGTCTGCGGACGCCCAGGTCCAGCTCGTCTTCCTGTCAGATCTTCACAAGGAGTGGATTAAGCCGGGCCGTGAGGTCACCATCGACTGCGGGGGCTGTAATCCGGCGGATGCGGTCTCGCAGCGCGACGACAGCGTCCTGATGACGTTTGTGCATTTGCCGAAGGGGACTTTCTATATGGGCTGGGGCCACGCGAACGGATCGGCCAAGTGGACGCAAATCAAGGAGGACTTCGAAATCGCTGTCCACGATGTCACCCAGGGACAGTGGGAGGCGGTCATGGGGAACAACCCAAGTTGGTTTTCGCGTGGGGGCGAGGGCAGGGGTTCCGTTGTGGGCATCTCTGATGAGGAACTGAAGCTGTTTCCGGTGGAGCAGGTATCGTGGAACGAGGTGCAGGAATTCAACAAGAAGCTCAACGAAAGGGAGCATGGTCGTGGCTATCTGTACCGATTACCGACCGAAGCGGAATGGGAATACGCTTGTCGGGGAGGCGCGACTACCGAGCGAGAGTGCTCGTACTACTTCTACTTCGAGAAGCCGACGAACGACCTGTCCTCCGAGCAAGCGAACTTCAACGGCGAGGTTCCGGACGGCCAGGGGCCAACCGGGAAGTTCCTGAGGCGGCCGACACGTGCCGGCGCTTATCCGTCGAACAAGCTGGGCTTGTGCGACATGCACGGGAACGTGTGGCAATGGTGCGCCAACATGCCTCCAGGAACCTCGGTCCAACCGATGCGGGGCGGCAGTTGGAGTGTCATTGGCCTCGGCTGTCGGGCTTCACGCGGCAGCAGGAACCCGCCCTCGATCCGGAGTGGTGATGTGGGTTTCCGTCTCGTCCGAGTTGCTGACCGGTAGCCCGGCGGGCGAGTGCAGCCGAGGTCTCACGCGCCGGGGCCGGTGCCGTACACGGGGCAGGTGAGCTTGTTCAGCGTGCCGGATCAGCTGGTGGAACCGCCAGGGCTTTGCGGGATTGCACCGGGCGGGGGCAATGGGCGAATACTCAAGGGAAGGGTAAAGCGATAATGTCACGGGTCCTGTGACCGTCCACTTGTACGGATTCGCCAACGTTCTGTTGGCGTCGGCCAGGGGCTGGATGTTGTTTCATTCACGGTCGTTCGCCTTGTTCCGCCTACCCTGTGCGTCTATATCTACGGGCGGCCCCCGAGGCCAGTTGCCGAATTGGTCCAGGCAACGCTGCGGCTGGCCGTCATGCCACATGTTTGTCAACTGGGATTGCCTTCCCGTGCTCGGCCCGGACCACTTCCGGGACGTGGGCCACCTGAACCGGTAAGGGGCGTGGAAGGTTTTGGCCGCGATGGTGCCCGTGCTCTCGTTCGTGCTGGCGGAGAAACGATCGTGACTGAACGGCCGATCCGGCCCACGGCGGCACACCATCGGAGGCCACCTCACATGAGCTCGCGATCTCCCTAATACTCAGCCCGAAGGAAGAGTAATGGTGACCTCGCATCCCCGGGTGCTCATTGCGGGCTATTTCGGATTCGGAAACACGGGCGATGAGGCCATCCTCGCGGGAATGCTGAGCGATTTGCGTGCTTTGCGCCCTGGTCTCGGTGCGGTCGTCGTGTCGGGGGATGAGGAGGGTACGGCTCGACAGTACGACGTGGAGGGCGTTCACTGGTCGGACATCGCAGGACTGGAGGCGGCGGTACGCCAGAGCGACCTGGTCCTGGTTGGCGGCGGCGGGTTGTTCCAGGATTACTGGGGGCTGGACCCGGAAACCTACCTGACCTCGCGCCACGACTCGGTTAGTTTCTACGGCGGGCTACCGCTGCTGGCGCATTGGGCGGGTCGCCCCTGCATGCTTTATGCCGTCGGGGTGGGGCCACTTTCCACCCCAACGGGCCGGTCGTATACGCGCCTCACGGCGGACCTTTGTAAGGTCGTCACCGTTCGCGACCCCGAGTCGGCGGCACTGCTGGACACATGCGGCGGGGAGGATGCTGCGCCGCGCCGCGAGGTCAGGGTGCTGGCCGACCCGGCGTTCAGCCTGCCCGTGACCCCCTCGGACCAGGAGACGGCCGAGCGCGTGTTGGCCGGCCTCGGGCTGGGCGACGGCGTGCCGTTCGTGGGCGTTTGCCCTCGAGCCTGGAAGTCCGGCCCGGCGGCCTTGGCCTGGCAACAGGAGATGGGCAGGGCCCTCGAGCATTTCGCCGGCAAGGTCCCGGCCCCCTTCGTCTTCCTGCCCTTCCAAGCCAACCCCAACACTGCGCTGGAGGACGACCAGGCGATCTGCGCGGCCCTCGGGGCCCGGCTCCACTCCTCGGCAGTAGTTCGCTTCGTCCCCGGCTCCCTGCCGCCCGGCGCGGCTGCCGCGCTTCTGGCCCGCGCCAGTCTTGTCGTGGCGATGCGCTTACACGCGGTCATCCTGGGCTTGTCCGCCGGCGTGCCTGTCGTGGCCCTGTCCTACGACCCCAAGGTGGCCGCGCTCATGCCCGAGCGGGCCTCGAAGGCCGGACGACCGATCTGGAGGGCTTCGCGGGCGCTTCCCTGGGAGGGCAGCTGTTGGAAGCATGGTCCGGCCGGGAAGCTCATGCAGCGGCACTAACCCCGTTCGTGGGCCGAATGCGCGACCTGGCGCGGGAAAATGCCCTCCTGGCGCTCGGCTTACTGGACGAGGAGCCGGGCGTGATCCCGACGAAGGAACGGCTGGCGGGGGGCGTGGCGCTGGCTACGGTTCGCCGCGCCTGTTCGGCAGAGAGGGAGCTGGCGGGTCACCGCGCGGAACTCGCGGCGACCCGAGCCGAACTAACGGCGTGGGGAAACGATCTGGCCGCATGCCGCGAGGAACTTGCCGCCGCCGTGGCGCGGGGCGCCGACTTGGCCGCATGCCGCGAGGAACTCGCCGCAACCCAGGCCGAACTGGCCGCGGGGCGGCGGCGCGAGGCCGAATTCGCCGCCGGACTCCGATCGGTCTACGACAGCCGGAGCTGGCAGGTCGCCAGATTATTACAGCGTCTGCGCCAGCGCTGGCGCCTTCGGGCAGCCGGCGGGCCGGAATTCTTCGGCGATTGTGGGTGGGCGGAAACGCCGTCTGCCAAGAGGCGAAACGCCCATAGCGTCTCTTTCTTACCGTCCATTCACCGGGGCCGCCGGACCGCCTTTCGCGCAGTGCGCCGTCGAAAGCGGCCGTCCCCTCAGGCAGCCCGGCCCGACGACGCCTTCCGGAGCACCTCCGAGTACACGTGCAAAGGGCTCGCCTGGCTGTTGCGGTTGATCTCACCAAGGAAGGAATACATGTCCAGACACACGCAGGATCCGTGTGGGCAGGCGACGGGCCCCGGGAATAGCCCGGGGAGGGTCGCACCGAAGAAATCGCCGTATCGGTCCTCGTGGCAGCCGACGGCGATTCGCCCGGTCTGATCGAGCCGATACGCCACGGCGGGGTGCAAGCAGGGCTTGCCGCGGGGACTGAGCGCTTGCGAGCGGTAGCCGAGGTCGCCGGGGGGCAGTTCGCGCCGCAGCAATTCCTGCTCCTGCGGAGTGTAGTAACCTCCTGAATCCCACAGCGGGTTTGGATGCAACGGCACCCCACGCCGGGCCAGAAGATCCTTCAGCAGCGGGTAACGTTCGAATTGTTCGTGCGTCATGACCAAGTTCACCATCCCGATGCGGAAGCCGGACGACAGCAGGCGGTCGATGCGTTGCAGGAACGCCGGTTCACTCACTTCCGTGGGGTGATACGTACACATCAGGATCAGCTTGCGTCGGGGGAGCCGTGCGTAGGGCGTGGGATCCCAGAAGGCGTTAGTGTCAATCCGAATGACTTCCACAGTCGGCAAGGCGCATAGGCCCTCGAGCAGGGCGCCATGTTCCGCCGGTCGAGCATCGGCTCGCCTCCGGTGATCTTCAGTGACAGCCTCTGCGGGCCAAAGTGGCGGCGGAAGGCATCAAGCCATTGTTCCATGGGATAGTTGTCAAAAGCGTGGGCGGTGTGGCCGCCCCCCTTGGGGGCCTTCCGCGCGTGGTTCTGGGGACAATATGGGCAGCTGTAATGGCACCACTCCGTGAGCATCCAGTGCAGGTAGACGAGCGGCGACTGGCCGCAGGGTTTCCACACGTCCAGCACGGACTGGAACGGGTTTGCGCCCGGCGGGGGAACCGATGCCCCAGCCCGGCTCGTGGCGTGGCGGACCTTTCCCCACGCCCGCCCCAGTTGAACGCGGGCGCGTTGCACGACTCCGCTCGGCCCTTCGTGGCGAAGGATGTCCCAACAGCGACGCAGCAGGCGCGTCGTGATGAGTTGGGCCGGGCATGGTCGGCACGCCGCTTTTGGTCGCCCTGGTGGCATCCGGGGACTCCCTTCACGATTAGCTCAGGATCGCCTGTACGGGCGCGTGGTCCTCCACCCCCGTTGGGCGGACGTCCAACCCCTGGCTACGGATCGTCAGGCGTCGGTTGTCGAGGCCGAGGCAATGCAGGATCGTGGCGTTGAGGTCTTGCACGTGGACCGGATCGCGGGCGACGTTGTAACCGAAATCATCCGTCTCGCCGTGGACCACACCGGCCTTGACGCCGCCGCCGGCCATCCACATGGAGTAGCAGCGCGGGTGATGGTCCCGGCCGTATTTGGCGGGCGTGAGGGTCCCCTGAGAGTAAACCGTGCGGCCGAACTCCCCCCCCCAGACGACCAGCGTGTCTTCCAGCAGCCCGCGTTCCTTGAGGTCCGACAGGAGGGCGTGGCACGGTTGGTCGATTTCCCGGCAAAGCGCGGCAATCGGCTTGGGCACCTCGGTGTGGAGGTCCCACCCGCGCAAGAACACTTGGACGAATCGGACGCCGCGTTCCGCCAGGCGGCGGGCCAACAGGCAACTGGCGGCAAAGCTCCCCGCGCGATGAACCTCCGGGCCGTCGCGCTCGAGTACTGACCGGCGTTCGTTCGTCACATCGACCAGGTCCGGCACCGCCGCCTGCATCCTGAAGGCCATTCTCGTACTGGTCGATGCGGGTCTGGGTTTCCGGGTCGCCCATCCGGCCGAGGTGTTCCTGGTTGAGCCGGGCCAGCGCGTCCAGCATTTGCCGGCGGTTGACGGCGTCCACGCCGTCCGGGTTGCTCAGGAACGGAATCGGGTCGGCCCGCGGCGAGAAGGCGACTCCCTGGTACTTTCCAGGCAGACAGCCGGCGCCCCACAGGCGGGCGCCGTAGCCTGCGTCGTTGGGAAGGATTTTCGGCGTTGGCGTCAGCACAACGAAGGTGGGCAGATTGTCAGAGAGATTCCCCAGGCCGTAGCCGACCCACGCGCCCAGGCTGGGCCGACCGGGCGCGGCCTGGCCGGTGCAGATGTAGGTGGTGGCGGGGTCGTGGTTGATTTCCTCGGTGTAAACCGAACGCACGACGCAGAGATCGTCCGCCACGCGGCCGGTATAGGGGAGTAGCTCGCTCACCCAGGTCCCGCAACGGTCGTTGCGCTCGAAGTGGAAGGGCGACGGCGCCACCAGATACCTCTCCTGATGGGCGGTCATTTCCGTCAGCCGCTGTTCGCCGCGTATGCTCCTGGGCAGCTCTTCCCCGTAGCGGCTGGCCAGCTGGGGCTTGTAGTCCCACATCTCCAGCTGGCTGGGGCCGCCGCTCATGAACAGGTAGATGACCCGGCGGGCGCGGGGCGGGAAATGAGGGCCGGAAGGTGCGGCATCGGCGACCGCCCCAGTTCCGGCCAGGGTCGCTAGGGCGGCACCTCCCAACGCCACCCCGGCGCCTTGGAAAAAGTGCCGGCGGGTGATTAGTCGAACATGGTCGTTGACGGGCCGCATGGATTCCCTTGCCTTTCACTCGCGGTTCAGGACCTCGTCCAGGTTCAGCACCAGATTGGCGGTCAGGGTGAAGGCCGCAAAATCATCGACTGCGACCCCGGCGGGCGGGTCGTCGCCCGCGGCCCGGCGGGCCTCGTCGGGATTTTTGCGGAAATGGCGGCGGAACGTCTCCCAGGCGGCCAACAGGTCGGCCAACTCAGCTGCGTCGGGGGATCTGGCCGTCGCCCGACGGAAGGCGTAAGCCAGCCGCGCCTTCGGCGTGTCGGTGTGCTCGACGGCCAGGCGGCCCAGGCCGCGCGCCGCTTCAAAGAACTGAACCTCATTGAGCAGCAAAAGGGCCTGTAACGGCGTGTCCGTCCGGTCGCGGCGGCAGACGCAGACTTCCCGGCTTGGGGCGTCAAGGAGCCGCATCTGGGGCAGGCCGTTCGTCCGCTTCACGAAGGTGTAGAGGCTGCGCCGGTAGACGCGGTCCGCGCCGGTGTCCGGGACGTAGTGGGCGGTGTTGCTGGCGAGGTTGGCGCCGCCTTCCCAGAGGCCGGGGGGCTGGGGCGGTTTGACGCTCGGCCCCCCGAGGCGCTCCACGAGCAGGCCGCCGCACGCCAGGGCCTGATCGCGCAGCGTTTCGGCGTCCAGCCGAAAGCGCGGCGCCGCGCGAGCAGGCGGTCTTCGGGGTCACGGGCCAGCAGTTCGGGCGTGACGCGAGACGACTGCCTGTAGGTCGCCGAGGTGACAAGCAGGCGCAGCAGGCGCTTGACATCCCACCCGCGTTCGCGGAAATCCACTGCCAGACAGTCCAATAAGTCGGGGTGGCTGGGAAGGCTGCCTCGCCGGCCCAGGTCCTCTGAGGTCGCCACCAGCCCGGTCCCGAAGATCTGCTGCCAGACGCGATTAACGGCCTCCCGCGCCGTCAGGGGCTGGTCGGGCCGGACCAGCCATTGAGCCAGGCCCAGCCGGTCCGGAGGCGAGGAGGGCATTAGCGGCGGAAGGAAGGCGGGCGTCCCGCGCTCGACCGCCTCGTGCGGCCGGTCGAACTGGCCGCGTTCGTAAACGTAGGCAGGCCGCGGCCGTGCGCATTCCTGAAAGACCGGCGTGCGGGCCAGCCCAGCGTGCAAGTCCTCCAGCTCGCGCTCCGCACGGCGGAGCGTGGAGAGCGGGGCCGCGAAGACCTCGCGCGTCTCGGGGCAGGCGTGGATGAGGTAGAACTCGCGCAACTGGCGCTGTTCATCGACAGCGCGTTGCGATGGCTCCCGGAAGAGGGTTTCGCGCAGCTCCGGGGGGAGTCGCTTGCCGGCCAGGGCGCGTTGGGCCGCCTCCCAGTCCCGCTGCGTGGCGAAATCCCGGCGCCCGAGCGCCAGCAGGCTGACGACGCCGACGCGGTCCCAGTAGACGCGCCCCTCGTCCTGGCGGAAGCCGATGCCGGTCACCTCCGTGCCCGGTTTCAGGCCCACCCTTTCCGCGGACACTTCCAGCCGGACCCAGCGTCCGGGCTGGGGTGCCGACCCTGCCGGCCAGCGGGAGGGCGTCCCCAGTTTCCCCTGGAACGCGAGGTCCTCTCCCCAGAACGCGCGGTGCTCCCAGTCGCCGGCTTTCCATTCAAGCACCAACTCCCTCGGGGGCCTGCTCGGGTCGGCCCATACGTAGGCAAAGAGCACGTCGCCCTCCCCCACGACCAGGCTGGGCTGAAGCTTGTCGATCCACAGCTGGGTGGCGGCGTCCCCCTGTTGCAGCAGGGACTGGGCGCCGCTCAGGATCGGGTGGTCCGGCCCGCGCACGAAGCGGCAATCTTCGACCGGGGCCTGGAAGCGTTCGTAGTCCACCCGCTCTGGCTCGTCGTCCAGCCACACAAACTCCTGCGGTGCCGACGCGGCCGGCTCCCGGGGGGAGCCGACGCCGACGTCGGGAGCCACGCGGGCGGCCAGTTCGGCGAGGCGGCCACGCAAGCGTTCGATTTGCTGGCGCAGACGGTAGTCCTCCATCAGCTGCTCCGGGGTCGCGACGGCGACGGCGGGGAAGGCGTAGGCGCCGCCGTAGTCGAACGGCGTTCCCTCGTTGCTGTTGAAGTAGGCGGCGAAGCGGTAGTAATCGCGCGTGCTCAGTGGGTCGTATTTATGGTCGTGGCAGCGGGCACACGCGAAGGTCAGGCCGAGGGCGACCGTCGCCGTGGTCTCCGCCATGTCCAGGACCGTGGCCAGCCGCGCCTCCCCCTCCGGGACCGAGTTGCTCTCGTCGGTGCTAGGGTGGCAGCGGAGGAACCCGGTGGCGACTTTCTGCTCGACCGTCGAACCGGGCAGGAGGTCGCCGGCAATCTGCTCCGTCAGGAATTGGTCAAAGGGCTTGTTGGCGTTATAGGCTCGGACGACCCAGTCACGGTAAGCCCAGATCTCGCGGTAGTTGTCGAAATGCATGCCGTGAGTGTCCGCGTAGCGAGCCATGTCGAGCCAGTAACGAGCCAGATGCTCCCCGAGGCGCGGGGACGTAAGCAGGCGATCGACCTGACGCTCGTAGGCGTCCAGGCGAGCGTCAGCTAGGAACGCATCCACCTCCTCTGGGGTAGGGGGCAGGCCGGTCAGGTCGAGACTGAGGCGCCGCAGGAGCACGGCACGGTCGGCCTCCGGCGACGGGGCCAGCCCCTCATGCTCCAGGCGGGCGAGGACGAAGTGGTCGATCGGGTTGCGGGGCCAATCCGCGCGGCGCACGGGTGGGAGGGGCGGTCGCGTGGGCGGGAGGAAGGCCCAGTGCTCGCCCCACCTGGCGCAGCGGCCACCCAGCGCCGCAGGGTTTCGCGTTGGCGAGGCGACAGAGGGGGGTGTGGGGCGGGAGGCATGGGGTCGTCGCGGTCGTCGATGCGGGTGATGAGGCGGCTGGCGGAAGGGTTGCCGGGGACTACGGCGGGACCTTGCCGCCGCCCCGCCGTCGCGGCGGCGAGGGTATCCAGCCGTAGCCCGGCCTTGCGTGTCCGGGCGTCGGGGCCGTGGCAGCCGAAGCATTGGTCCGAGAGAAGGGGCAGGACCTCGTAGTTGAAATCCGGGGCGGCCGTCGCTCGCTCCTGCTCGACCAAAGGCGCCTTCTCCTCTTTCATTGCGGGCGCAGTTGTGGGCAGGCAGGGGGCCCAGACCGTCAGCCCGGCCAGCGCCGTCAGGAGCAGCAGGAAGGGAAGTAAACGCACCTGGGCGTTAGAGGTCCGTTCCATTGTTCACCTCACTGAAGGCTAGGCGGCCCTCCGGGACGCCCCCGGATGCAACGATGCGATCCAGGGCAGCAACTGGTCAGCGCGCCGCTCCCACGTGTTTTGGGCGGCAAAGGCGCGGCGCCGGCCCGCGAGCACTTCGGCCACGGGTTCCGCTAGGGCGGCGGCGCATTGCGCGACGGCTTCCGCCGGGCAACGGTAGCAGTGGACGAAGGGGGCATAAGTGCGGATCTCCTCGAAGTCGGCCGATAGGACGGGCAACCCCGCGGCAAGGTACTCGAAAAGTTTGATCGGGTTGACGGCGTCGATAGCCGGCGAGCGGACGAACGGGATCAAGCCCAGGTCGAAGCCGCGCAGCACCCCAGGCACGGCCCCCTCGCACACGGCGGGGAGGAAATGCACGTTGGCGGGCAGCGGCGGTGGCGCCATATCGCGCGGGCCGACCAGGACAACGGAACCGTGCGGCGTCGCGCGGGCGAGGGCCGCGACGGCCGCGAAGTCCATCCAGTGCGAGATCATTCCCAGGTAGCCCAGGCGCGGCCGCGGCAGCGCCGCCAGCGCCGGCGGCGGCGACCCGACGCGGCAGCGCTTTATCAGTGCGGCCGGAATGCCGTTGCCGAGGCACTCCACGCGCCGGCCGGCGCGGAGTGGCGGCGGAACAAGACACGAGAGGAGGTGAGCACGCAGGCCGAGCGGGCGATCAGGCTGCGGTGCCACATGTGGTATCGCGGCGCCTGGCGGGGCCGCAAGAACAGCGTGAAGTCGTCCATGACGTCGTACAGCACCGGCACCTGGGCCGGCAGCAGCCGCACGAATTCCCATTGGTCCGGGAAGGTGGCGATGACGGCCCAGACGCGCGGCAGGCGGTCGCGGAGGAAGTCGCGCACGCGGCGCAGGCTGAGCCAGCAGTTGACCGAATTGAGGAACGGGATCGTTCGCGCCCCGGGCAGGCCGGCCGGCGCCTCGAGCACCAGCGGCCCAGCGCCGTCGGGGGCGGATTCGACTTCTACCGGGGGGCGGGCCCAGCGCTGAAGGAAGGAGCGGTTGGGGTTGACGTAGACGACCGGGCAGGCCCGGGCCAGGGTCCGGGCCAGGTGCTGCGGCCGTTGCTGGCACGTGCGGAAGGGCACGTTGCCCAGCACGATGATGGCCCCCGCTTCCCAGTGTGACGGCATCGCCCCTCCCAGCAGGCCGCCGGCCGCAAGGCCGACGCCTACGTCGCACCGACCAGGATGTCCAGGATCCGCTCGCAGGACAGGCCGTCGCCGCAGAGAGGCCCGACCGTGAAGGGGACCGCCGGCGTATCGAGGGGACTCACCGCGAGCGTATGGAACACGGGGGCGAGTTTAATCGCCTCCAGCCCGGTGCCGATCACCATGAGGATCCGCCGCCGGCGGTCGCCCTGGGCGTGTAAGGGCCTAGCGTGATTTCTCCCCTGGACAATCGCTGACGAATGCTCTATCGGCAACGCTGCGCAATCGGCATAAACGCAATCCCGGGCCGAACTGGCGCCGTGCCCGCCTCGGCGGGGAAACAGGCAAACGGGGCAAGGGGAAGGCGATGAGCCAGCACGGCGCAAGCCACCGCGAAGGACTGACGCAGCAGGCATTTGCCCGGTTGGTCCGTGAGATCCTGGCGGGCCGTACGGACCAGGACGCCGCCGTACTGTTGCGAGATCCCGAAGCGGCGCTGACGGTGACCCTGGACCAGCTGGATGAGGAGCGGACCCGCCATGACCTGGCCGTGAAGGAGTTGCGGGCGCTGTGCACGAGCCGTGCCGCGCGGCTCGCCCACGTCTTGCGGCGGTTGCGGCACGCAGTCGCGCCGGCGGGCAGCTTGCGAGCCGCGCGGCCCGGCGGCTGTGGCGGCTGCTGCGCTCGACTGGGGCCGGGGCGCTGGTCAAGGGCGAGCCGCCCTGTCCGTCGCGCCGGCCCAGCGCAGGGCTGTCCCGGGCGGCGCCGGCCTGATCGAGCGGCAGGTTCAGGCGTTGCGAGAACGCTGCCTTGCAGGCCAGGAACTCTTCATTTTCCTGCCCTCCATTCCCTGGACGGTGAATCTGTTCCAGCGCCGCCAGCGCCTGGCGCGGGACCTGGCCAGGGCCGGCCGCCTGGTGGTCTATGACTGCTCGGGCACCAACGAGGAGATCGTAGGTCTCGTCGAACGCGAGCCGAACCTTTTCCTGTATAAAGGCGACCCCTATTACCTGACGACGCTGCCCGACCCGGTGCTGTGGGCGTTCACCTACAACTACTCCCAGCGCGAGCTGTACCCCAAGAAATGCCGGGTCGTGTACGACTGGATCGACGACCTAAGCGTCTTCCCCTACGACCAGGAGATGTTGCTTCGCTGCCACGAACGAGCTCTGCGCGAAGCGACCGTGGTGGTAAGCGTGGCGCGCAAGCTCCACGCCGCCGCGGCGCACCTCCGGCCGGACGCGATCTACCTGCCCAACGCGGTGGACTTCGACCACTTTGCCCGGCCGGCCGCCGAGGCGGACGATCCCGCCCTGCGCCGGCTCCGTGCCGAGGGCAAGCCGATCGCGGGCTACTACGGTGCCCTGGCGTCCTGGTTCGACTACCCGTTGCTGGCGGCTGTGGCGGCCCGACGCCCCGACTGGAATTTCCTGCTCATCGGCCCCGATTACGACGGCAGTTTGCCGGGGCAGCCCCTCCTGCATCGGCCCAACGTCAGCTGGATTGGCCCGCGCCCCTACGACCAGCTGCCCGCCTACCTCCAGGCGATGACCTGCGCCATGATTCCGTTCCAGCTAAACGACATCACCCTCGCCACTTCGCCGCTGAAGCTGTACGAGTACCTGGCCGGCGGCAAGCCGGTGATCACCACAGCCATGCCGGAGTGTCAGGCCCACCCGGAGGTGCGGATCGTCCACGATGTCCTCGACTTCGCGGCGGCGCTGGACGAGGCGCGCCGGGATGCCGAAGACGCCGGGCGGCGCGAGGCATATAGGACCGTGGGGCGAGTCAACTCCTGGGAGACGCGGACGAGCACGGCATTGCGGCGGCTGGAGGCCCTGCGGCAGGTGGCGGGCCTGGAGACGAACGTCAACCGCGGCTACTTCCACGCCCTGACCGGCTTCTTTGACCACGCGGCCGGGTCCGACTGTTACCGCCTGCATTTCGAGTACGCCCTGACCACCAACGAACGCGGCGCGTACGTCGCCACGACGTTGGCCCAACATGTGAACCTGGCGGGCAAGGACTACCTCGACGTGGGCTGTGCGTACGGCGGCTTCCTGGCGGCGTTCGCCAAACGGGGCGCCTGTGTCCAGGGGCTGGACCTGGACGCCGGTCTGCTCAACCTGGCCCGTGCGAACCTGGCCGAGCAGAATGTTGAAGCCGACCTCTTCCACCTCGACGCGACTCGCTCCGAGGTCGGGCAGCGTTTCCGGCGGTCGAAGGACGTAATAACCTGCAACGACGTAATCGAGCACGTGGATGACCCGCAAGCCCTGGTGGGCAACATGGCGGGGATGCTGCGCCGGGCGGCTGGCTGTACCTGGAGATTCCGAACAAGGACTACGCCCCGTACGTGGTCGAGGACGGGCACTTCCGTTTGTTCGGCATCACGCTGCTGGAGCGCGACGAAGCAAAGGTGTACCACGCGATCCTGCACCCGGAGACGGTGTACGGTGTGGGGCATTACCTGACGCTGGAGGAGTACCGGACGATGCTGGAAGGCCGGGGGCTGACGGTGCAGTTGTTGGAGCGGTGCGTGGAGTGGTCCAAACCGGAGGAGGTGCTGTCGGCCGTGAAGGTCCTTGAAAATGAGGGCGAGAGCCGCCTAGCGAACACGCCGGCAGCCGTCCGCGATAAGGTCGGAGCCCGACTGCAGGCGTACCTGGAGGGGTTGAACGCGGCACCCCACGAGACAGCCGAGCCAGCACCGTGATTTCCTGATCCGTTACGGGGTTTCTTTCTGGCACCTTCTGGCCCACCTCGCACCGGCGTGAGGCCCACGGGTGGACTCCCGCCGCCCGAGGCCGCGCGGCCCCCTCCGCTAGTGCCCCGTCCAGACTAATCCTTCGGGTTGCCGAAACCGTCGATTGCTGAGTCTCGGGCCAAAATGCCGTGGCGATACCCGAAAACTTAGTCTGGACGGGGCACTAGCCCCGCGGCAGCAGGTCGCCATCGCGGGCCGTCCCCTCCTCTGTTTCGCTCCGTTGCTCACCCTCCCATCTGCTTGGGCTCGATCCCCGTTGCCGGAACGCTTCGGCCAGCTTGCCCTCGCAGCGGTCAGTGTCCCCGGCGGCCAGCGCCGCCCCGGCCGCGGCCGGTGCGATCTGCACCCGGTAGACGAATTCCGGCGCTGAGCCCGGTTCCGCGAGCAGCGCGTCCGCCTGGCTGACAAGCGCCGCGCTGCTCTCACGTCGCCGGCCCGAAACAGCAGGGCGGCCTTCCGCAAGACCTCGATAGTATCCATCGTGTGAGCCCTCCGGGCGAACTCTGCAACCGTGCAATCGATGCCTCTTTCTATCCCCAGGCAAGGCTCAGGCCGCCTCTACGTCGGCGGGCTTCTGCTCGGGTCGCAGCCAGATAATCCGGCCGTCGCCGTGGCGGACGCACGCGACGTCAGCGCACGGTCGAGCGCCAGTTCTTGTCTCGGTGGTTACCTTCGGCACACGTTGTCCTTTCCCCGTCATCCTTCGCTCGTGAGACTTCCGCTGGCCGCTTCGATCTTCGTGGCGGTGATCCATCTTTTGCGATCCTTTTCGATGACGATCCCCGTCACCGCGCTCGCCGTCGCCGGCTGACAGTAGTGGTTCTTCCCGCGATTCTTGTCCCCCTTCAGCGCCGGGCTGTCCGGGGCGAGATAGAACTTCAACCGCGTGCTGAACTGGTCCATCAGCTTCTGTGCCGCATCGGCGTCGAGGCCCTTCTCCGGGTAGTGGTCCTTCATGATCCGCTCCACCTCCGCGCGGACCTCCGGCGTGCCGTCGATGGCAAAGAGCACTATGCCATGATCCTCCTCCGGCGGTTTCGGGATGCAGGCCCCGTTGCAAACTAGGCTCCCCTTGAGAGTGACCTCTGTCCCCTTCGCGGGAAGCTGGTCCTCGGCACGGGCCCGAGTTCCCAGCACGGGAAGAATCAAGGCGCTCACCAAAAACCACAAAGCCCGCCAGCGTGTGATCATCGTGTGCCTCATTGCTGAAGGATCATCGCTAATCAACGTCACCCTCTTACGCGCCTTGAAGTGGCTCTCCGACTGTTGCGGTCCGTTCGGCTGCCTGGAATAACTCACTTCCCCCGGGTCTTGCTGGTTGCCGGTGGCGTAGCACCTGCCAGCATCTTCCGTGACCTTCCTCCGCGGCCGCGTGGGCGCGGCCGGCTGACCGGGCGGCCCTTCGCTCCCCGCGGCCTTCCGGGGCCGCGCTGGCGTCGCTGGCGGGCTGTCGGCCGGTTGCTGGATGAATGCCTGGCACGTTGTCCGGCAACCACGGTCTGACAAACGCCCACCGGCAGGAAGATCGCGAGCGACTCCTGGAGTCCCAGCGCCCCAGCTGATCCAATATGGACTCCATTGCGCACACAAAACCCCTCACCCCCAAAGGGCGAGAGGATCTTGTTCGGCCTCGCTCAGCGCCGATTCATCCGCAGCAAGATTTGCAGGATATACCAGAACAAGAGCGCCACCGCCGCAAAGAGGGCCAGCGCCGCCGCCACATGCTGATCGGTCCGGTAATGGTGCAGCACGTTCGAGGTCTGGTAGATGATCCAGCCGCTCGCCAGGCCGACCATGGCGAAGCAGAAGATCAGGCTGACCATGTTGCCGAAGTTGAAGAAGATGCTCGCCACGATGAACCCGAAGGCCAGCAGGCTGCCGACGCTCAGAATTGTACGCAGGCCCGAATAGTCCTTACCGGTGGCGAAGACGGCGATGGTCAAACCGCCGGAGACGGCCAGTGTCATGAACCCGGCCTTGGCAACCAGATGAGCGTCGGGCGGAAAGTAGTGTTGCGCGACGAAGAGAATGGGCACGAACAGGATGGCCTCGGCCACCACGTACAGCCCCAGACCCAGATACTGCAAGCCAGCTGACGTGTCGGATTGGGCCCAACGAGTGGCGATCCAGCTCACAAGCATGAACGCGCCCAGGACGAGCAGCCAGCTGATGCGTGCCCCCTGCATCAGGGCCGTGATTTGCTGGGCCAACTCCGGCGGGGCCACATTGAAGATCACCGCCTCGATCACCACGAAGGCGAGGATCGCGCCAGCCAGGTGACCGTAAGTCCGGCGAATGAAGGCCGCCCGCTCCGATGCGTGGGCATCAGCAGCAAGGCGATAATCCAGGTCAAGATCCATGAAAGTGCCTCGTGGGCCAAGTGAAGCGAGCCGCGGGGTTCACCCCCGCCGAGAGCGTTATCATATCTCATTTCGGCTTGACAGAACTGGGATCGCCAATTGCGGCCTGCTTCTATCCGCGGCGGCTGCCGCCCACTTGCCTCTCTTCGTTTTCTCATTTGACGTCGGGGTGGCCGCGTGATAGACTTGCCCCCGCATTTCCTACGTCTACGTAACAAATCGCCGCGGGGCAAGAGGAGCATCGGGAGGAACATCGCCATGAGAGCTGTGTCGATCGGTCTCGCGTTACTGCCGCTTCTGTCCGGCCAGCTCGCGCTGGGACAGGCCGAGAAACCGAAGGAGCCGCCGGCCAAGGACGTGCCCGCCCAGCCCGTGCCGGCAGACGATTTCAAGCCGGCGACCTCCAACCAGCCGGGCCGGCAGTGGCCGCAGGTCAATTCGGAGCGCCGCATCCGCTTCCGCGTCGTCGCACCCGACGCCAAGAGCGTGCGCGTGCCCGAGTGGGGCGGGATTACCTTGACGAAGGGTGAGGACGGCGCCTGGTACGGCACCTCGCGTCCCATCGACGAGGGATTCCATTACTACCGCATCAACATCGACGGCGCCGAGGTGCCCGACCCGGGCAGCAAGATGTTCTTCGGAGCCAGCCGGACGGGCAGCGCCATCGAGATCCCCGCCAAGGGCCAGGACTTCTATGCCGTCAAGAACGTGCCGCACGGCCAGCTGCGCGAGACTCTTTACTACTCCAAGAGCACCGACAAGATGCGCCGCTGCTACGTCTACACGCCGCCCGATTATGACAAGGACACCACGACAAAATACCCGGTGCTGTACCTCCAGCACGGCGCGGGCGAGGACGAAACCGGGTGGGGAAACCAGGGGCGGACGAGCCTGATCATGGATAACCTGATCGCCGCTGGTAAGGCCAGGCCGTTCATCATCGTGATGGACAACGGCGGCGGCAATGTGTTCGGTTTCGGACCCGGGCGCGGCGGCCCCGGCGGCAAACCCGGCGACAAGCCCGCCGGCGACAAACCCGGTGGTGGCCCGGGCCGGGGCCGCGGCCCTGGAGGGTTCAACTTCAGTGCCTTCGCAAAGATCATGACCGACGAGCTGATCCCCTTCATCGATGCCAACTACCGCACCCTGTCCGACCAGCCGCACCGCGCCATGGCGGGGCTGTCAATGGGTGGCATGCAGACGAAGCAGATCACCCTGGCCAACCTCGACAAGTTCTCGCACATCGGGCTTTTCAGCGGCGGCAGCATCGCCGCGGACGATCCCGCGCTCAAGGATCTGGAGGCGTTCCGGCAGAAGGTCAAGGTGCTATTCGTCAGCTACGGCAGCCGGGAGGAACGCGGTGCCGCGACCGCCAAGGCCAACCACGACGCGCTGGAAAAGATCGGCATCAAGAACACCTACTACGAGTCGCCGGAGACGGCTCACGAGTGGCAGAGCTGGCGGCGGAGCCTCCACCAGTTCGCGCCGCTGTTGTTCCGGGATTAGCTCAGGCAGGATGCCGGCCGGCGCAAGTCGGCCAGCGCCAATCGCTCGGGAGTATACAATGCCGCGGGGAGGCATGACATCGGGCCGTGAGGTTGCCAGGGGGCTGCGGGCCGCCTACCTGGCCCTCCACCGCCAGACCAACGCCTGCTTTGCCGAGGACGGGGTGACGGCCGACCAGTTCGTGCTGCTCGCCGCCCTGGCCGACGCCGACGGGGTGACGCAGCAGGAGTTGGTCCGGCGCGTCGGCTCGGACGCCAACACGGTGCGGGCCATGCTGCTGCTGCTCGAGGGCCGTGGCCTTGTCTCCCGCGAGCGCCACCCCGCCGATGGTCGGGCCCGACGCGTGACGCTGACCCGGAAAGGACGGCGCCTGTTCGAGCAGTTGTTGACCAGGAGCGAGGGGTTGCGGGCACGGCTGCTGGCCGCCTTCCGGCCGGAGGAGGTAACCGCCCTGGTGGGGTTCTTGCACCGCGTCGCCGAAGTGATGGCCCCGGCCGTCGGCCATCGCAGCCGCACAGCCGGATAACAGGCAAGATGGAGATGAACCAATGCGACACGCAAGCTGGCTGATGGCCGGTGTCCTTCTTTTGACGCTGTGCCCACCCGGCGCCGTCGGCCAGGGGCAGGACAAGAAGGACGACGAGAAAAAATACACGTCGGCGCCGGAAGGCTTTGACAAGAAGCGCGACGGCATCGACCGCGGCAAGATGGAGACGGTCGAGTACGACTCGACGACGGTCGGGACGAAGCGCAAGGCGCAGGTCTACACGCCGCCCGGCTACTCCAAGGACAAGAAGTACCCGGTCCTGTACCTTCTCCACGGCATCGGCGGCGACGAGAACGAGTGGCCGCGCGGCGGCGCGCCCAACGTGATCCTCGACAACCTGTACGCCGACAAGAAGGCGGTGCCGATGATCGTCGTCATGCCCAACGGCCGGGCGTCGAAGGACGTGACCGGCGCGGGACCCGATCCCCAAGCAGTCGCCGGCGTTCGCCGCGTTCGAGAAGGACCTGCTCACCGACCTGATCCCGTTCATCGAGAAAACCTACTCGGTGAAGGCCGACCGCGAGTCGCGTGCCCTGGCCGGCCTGTCGATGGGCGGCGGCCAGTCGCTCAACTTCGGGCTGAACAACCTCGACACCTTCGCCTGGGTGGGCGGCTTCTCGTCGGCCCCGAACACCAAGCCGCCCGCCGACCTCATCAAGGACCACGCGGAGGCGAGCCAAGAAGCTGCGGCTGCTGTACGTCGCCTGCGGCGACAAGGACGGCCTGTTCCGGATCAGCCAGGGCGTTCACAAGATGCTCGACGAGAAGAAGGTGCCGCACGTCTACATCGTCATTCCCGGCGGCCAGCACGATTTCAAGGTGTGGAAGAACGACCTGTACCACTTCGCGCAACTGCTGTTCCGCGAGCCGGAGAAGGAAAAGGCGCCACCGCCAGTGAAGCAGGACGGGCCGGCCATCAAGGACGTTTACAAGAAGCACTTTCTCGTCGGCATGGCGGGAGACCTGCCCGGCAACTACTCCAGGGAGGAGCTGGCCCTCGTCACGGGGAACTTCAACATCGTGACACCGGAGAACTGCATGAAGCCCGGCCCGGTTCACCCCAGTGAGGACACCTGGAACTTCGAGCGGCCCGACGCCCTGGTGAAATGGTGCACCGACAACAAGATCGCCGTCCACGGCCATACCCTCGTGTGGCACGCTCAGACGGGCAACTGGTTCTTCCGCGACGGCGACAAGGAGAAGGTCACCCAGCGCCTGAAGGACCACATCAGCACCCTGGTCGGGCGCTACAAGGGAAAAGTCCGCGGCTGGGACGTCGTCAATGAAGCGATCAACGACGGAGGCAATACCGAGACGGTCAGGACGGAAAACCTCCGCAATTCTCAATGGCTGCGGACTCTCGGGCCGGAATTCCTGACGCTCGCGTTCAAGTTTGCGCACGAGGCCGACCCGGACGCCAAGCTGTATTACAACGACTACAACATCGAGGCGGGCCCCAAGCACGAGAGTTCGATGATGCTGCTCAAGCGCCTGGTCAAGGACGGCGCGCCGGTTCACGGCGTGGGAATCCAGGGCCACTGGCGCACGGGCAGCGTCCCCTATGACGCCATCGACAAGGCGATCGCCGACTACAAGTCGCTCGGGCTGAAAGTGAGCATCACGGAACTGGACGTGACGATCCGCGGCGCCTCGGGCGGCCAGTTCGGCGGCGGCCGAGGGAGGGGCAATGTCACGCCCCCGTCAGCGGAGGACCTCAAGGCTCAGGCGGACGCTTACGCGCGGCTGTTCGCGATCTTCCTCAAACATAAGGACGTGGTGGAGCGCGTGACGTTCTGGGGGCTCAGCGATCGCCGCACCTGGCGCTTTGGACAGCACCCGCTCATCTTCGATTCCAACAACCAGCGGAAGCCGGCGTATACCGCGATCGTCGATGCGCTCTTGCATCCGAACCCGGACCTGGTGGCACCTCGATGACCGACTCGGTTGCGCACTAATAACCCGCACAACGGAGCGCGCGGCGGTCCACTCCACCGACGTAAGCTCGTGCAGAAGCACTCGGCGCGTCGGTCACATCGACGAATGGCACTAGCTTAAGGATTTTACGTAGAGTTCGAGCTTTCGAGGATAGCTTGCTATCAAGTTACTCCAGAACTCATGCTCGACAGTGCCATCCTTAAGCAGGCTAGTGCCATTCGTCACATCGCCCGAAGTGGCCAAGTCAAGATCCGTAGCGCGCGGCGATCCGAAACACGTCCGGAACACCGAAGCAGTGTCGGGGATGCTTTCGACCATCTTGTGGTCCGACTGCCCCAACGCCCCTTGATAGAATCGACCCAGAATCCAGCCCCGCTGTCCTCGACTTATCAGCGATCATCCTGGCGTACCCGAAACCATTTCCTCAGCAATCTCGCCCCGGCGCCGGCCCGATGTACTCGAAACTCGCCGTCAGCCTCGACGTACTGCTCGTGTCCGTCATCATGCCGATGCTCCGGTGGCCCTTCCGCTCGTGCGCCTTCAGGTGGCCGAACCGCTTCATCGTCCACTTCGGGCTCCTGGCCCGGTGCCGGATCATCGCCGGGTGGCTGGCGACGGACGTGAACCGGAGGCCCCAGGACTTCAGGTAAGCCCCCAGCCATTCGCTCAGGGCGTGGCCGATGCCGACCCCCTGGAAATCGGGCAGGACGACGGTGCGGTGCTCGCGCGTAGACGTCGGCGTGGCCGACCAGCGGCATGGTGCTGGTGAAGGCCACGGGCACGTCGTTCATGGTCACCACCCAGCAGCGGGCCGAGCGGTGCTGTCCAGCACCGACAAGCTGGCCTTGCTGGTGTGCCACCTGGGCACGCTGTCGGCCGGCGCGGTCGCTGCCTCTCAACCCTCGCTTGGCGCCCGACGAACTGCGCTACTTCCTCGCAGACAGCGGATCGAAGGTGGCCGTGATCGGGGAAGGGCACCTTCACCTGGCGGAAGCCCTGCGATCCGAGCTACCTGAACTGCACACGGTGGTCTCCGACACGGCCCTGGGACAGGCGCCAGTGGACAAGCACCGCCCCATCCGGGTTGCCGCGGAGGATCCCTGCTTCCTCTTTTACAGCTCCGGCACCACCGGCTGGCCCAAGGGCGTCGTCCACACGCACGTCAACGTCGCCTCGGCGTTGGGCGGCGCTGCGGACCTGCTGGCGGGTCGGGCCCGACGACGTTGTGGTCAACGTCCTGCCCCTGTTCCACGTCCACGGGCTCTGCTTCGGCACTCTCCTCTCTCTGCTGGCCGGCGCCTGCCAACTGACCGAAGACTCCTTCTACCCGGGTGGTGGAGCGGACGTTCGGCTGGCTGAGCCAATGCCGTTCCCCGGGCTGCGGCTGATCTGGGCGAACGGGGGCTGCGCGGGGAAGTTGATTGCGTGGTCACCGCCGCGGCAGCATACCCAACCCTTCGCGGCGTCGCTGCGCTTCACGATCTCCAGCACCCAGCCACACGCCCCCAGACACGTGCGCGTGGCGCGGGACTACGAGTTCCACCCGCAGATGAGCGAAGCCCTGATCCAGGTGGCGATGATTCATCTGATGCTCCGCCGACTGGCGAGAGGAGGCCAGCCAGTGGCCTGCCCTTGCTAAGGCGGACAAAATCGGAGATTACCGCGCACGCTCTGAAACCCACAATGATAACCAGTTGTGTGGGTGGCCGGAACCGAAAAGGAGACCGACAAACCATCCCACGGGCGGCCATCGGGGCAGGACGGCTAGCCCGTTGAGGGGCCCGTCAGAAGGCTGTCCCGACCAAAGCCAGCACGGCGGCGCGGATATGGTCAGGCAGGTCGGGCCAAGCTATGATGACACGGGCCAGGTCGGGGTCGGTTTCGGCCCGCGCGTGTAAGCAGCCTGTAAGCGCAGGCGGCGCTTCGTCGGAAGTCCTTGCACTGCCTACCCTTTCCTTGTCCGGTCGTTCGGTCTTGAAAACCGACAGGGGTAACACCCTCGCGGGTTCGAATCCCGCCCCCTCCGCTCTTCCCTCTCCGGACCGATTCGCATGGCTGACAATCCCTTTCGCAACCTGCCGTCGGTCAACGAAATCCTCGAGCTGCCCGGGGTCCGTGCGCTGGGGCCGGATTATTCGCACGAGGCGATCGTCACGGCGGTGCGACAAGAGCTGGCCGACCTGCGGAACTATGTGAAACAGGGGGCCGACCTCGATGGCCTGGCCGATCCCGGCGCCGTGGCCGGGCGGGTGGCCGAGCGCCTCGGCGCGAAATCCGGGCGAGGCTGCGGGCGGTCATCAATGCCACCGGCATCGTGCTGCACACCAACCTGGGCCGGGCCCCCATTGCCGAGGAAGCCGCCCGGGCGGCTTACGAAGCGGCGCGCGGCTACCTCAACCTGGAACTCGACCTCGATACCGGCAAGCGCTCCTCGCGCCAGGCTGCCCTCCGCGAATGGGTCTGCCGGCTGACCGGGGCCGAGTCGGCCACCGCCGTCAACAACAACGCCGCCGCCACGGTCATCGTCCTGCGCGCCCTGTGCCAGGGGAAGGAAGTGATCGTCTCGCGCGGCCAGCTCATCGAGATCGGCGGCAGCTTCCGCATCCCGGAAATCATGGCCGTCAGCGGCGCCGTCGCTGCGCGAGGTCGGCACCACCAACATCACCCGCCTGGCCGATTACGAACGGGCCATCGGTCCCGCGACCGGCGCCCTGATGCAGATCCACACGCAGCAACTACCGCGTCTCCGGCTTCACGAAATCCGTCGCCCTGGCCGACCTGGCGGCCCTGGGCAAGAAGCACGGTCTGCCGGTGATCGACGACGTCGGCAGCGGCGCCCTGCTGGACTTCGCCCGCTTCGGCTTCACGGGCGAGCCGCTGGCCCGGCAAAGCCTCGCCGACGGGGCCGACCTGGTCCTTTTCAGCGGCGACAAGCTGCTGGGCGGCCCGCAGGCGGGCATCATCGCCGGCAAGAAGGAATAGATCCAGCAGATCGAGAAGGACCCGCTGATGCGAGCCTTCCGGCTGGACAAGATGACCTTGGCCGCCCTGGAGGCGACGCTGCGCCTCTACCTGAACGAGGAACGCGCCCTGCGCGAGGTGCCTGTCCTGCGGATGCTGGGCACGCCGCTGGAGGAGCTGCACCGACGAGCGGAGGCGCTGGCGGACCGGCTGCGGGGCATCCCCGGACTGGCCGTCGTGCGGGTGGCGAAGGATGAGGCCTATGTCGGCGGCGGCTCACTGCCGGACCAGGCGATGCCGAGCTGGGTAGTGGAGCTGGAGGCCGAGGGGCTGAGCGATGCCGAGCTGGCCCGGCGGCTGCGGACGGGGACGCCGGCAGTGATGGCGCGGATACGGGATGGGCGGGTGGTGCTGGATGTGCGGACGGTGCTGGCGGATCAGGAGGGGGCGTTGGTGGAGGCGGTGCGGGGGGCGGTGGGGCGGGAGGTTGCCCTGTGAAGACTGTATCAGCCGCGAAGGTTGCGGCTCAATTCAACGATTACCTGGAAGCGAGCCAAGAGCAACCGGTGCTGGTCACCCAGAATGGCAAACCGGTCGCCGTTCTCTTCTCGGTCCAGAATCGGGACGAAGCAGAGCAGCTGGCCGCTGGCCGGGTGCGATCTCTGCGGTCAGTCCTGCAGGAGGCTCACGAGAATTTGGAACAGGGCGCGGGCATTCCGCATGAGCAGTTCTGGCGGGAGGTGGAGTGCTCACGCCGCGCGAAGCGGAAGCCGGAGAGACGAAGAAGGAGAGCTTGAAGGTTAGGCCCGCGCCGAGTCCGTATGTTGTGCGAGTACGCTGTTCGGCTTTGCAATTCAAGGGACCTGGGGGTGGCAGGTGGCGGCATTCGCGGATCTAGACTGGCGCCGAATCGATGTCACGGCCATCGTGACTTTTGGCGGTATCGCCACCATCGAGGAAGCCCGCCACCAGGCGTGCCGCGGTTGGCTTCTCAGACACGAGTACGGAATCGATACCCTGGACTGTTCCCCAGGATTGGGCGTTGCCATTTCGGAACTGGGTCGGCTCTTGGGCTGGGAAAAGCGGTTTGGGTATCCGTTGAGTGCGGATAACTGTGATCTTAATGCCCTCCGCGACGGGTTTGAATTCGACATTCCGGAGGGTGGCGGTCGGGTGTTCGAGGTCCTCCGAGCGGACCTGGCTTGGCAGGAGAATTCGCAGTGGCTGTGCGGGTTGCTATCGATAGCCCGGGAGCACAGCCGTCGGCAGCTCGCGCTCGGTCGTCGTTTCTTCGTATTGTTGGTCGTGCCGGAGAAGGGATCGCCGCCGGTGGCCAAGGTCTTCGGTGAGGAGACGGTTCCGTGTCCGTTTTGGTCTCCCTGCCCCGAAGTACACGCCTTTGCATCCTACGGGTAAACGGGACCAGACTGTTATCACCGTGCCTGCTACGCTCTTGCCTGAGATTCGGCACTCGCTCGCAGCCGACCAGACCACCTGATCGTCGCCTCACCCCTTCCGCAGCACCGTCAGCTTCGCATGCTGCAAGATCAGCGTCTTCTCGCCATCGGAAGCAAACCGCACTTTCACACGCCGCAGTGCCCCCTGTCCGCTCAGGTCGGTAATGCGGCCGGGGCCAAATTTCGGGTGATGCACATAGGCGCCCACGGCGAAACAGTCGGCGGCGGGGCTCGGCGAAGCCGGAATCGGCTCGGCCTTCTTCGGGGGTCGCACGCCGGCCTCTTCCCAGCCGGGCTCGGCCGCGGGGCCGCCGCCGCGGAAGCTCTCCAGGACCCGCTGCCGGGCCGCGGCGCTGGCGGACAGGTCGATGGCCTCGACGGCCTCGCCCGCCAGGTTGTCGAGGAACTCGCTGGGGGAAGCGTACAGGGCGCTGCCGCGGAACTCGCGCAGCCGGGCGTGCGTCAGGTAGCACTCCTCCCGGGATCGCGTGATGCCGACGAAGGCCAAGCGCCGTTCTTCCTCGTACTGATCGTCCGTGGCCAGGCTGCGCTCGTGCGGCAGGATGCCCTGCTCGGCGGCCG
Organism: uncultured Planctomycetota bacterium; assembly: GCA_963827935.1. Taxonomy (GTDB): domain Bacteria; phylum Planctomycetota; class Planctomycetia; order Gemmatales; family Gemmataceae; genus DATFNV01. The sequence continues at coordinate 349,906 of CAWHCN010000019.1, forward strand.
CGATGAACACCACGGGAAACTCCAGCCCCTTGGAGGCGTGCAGCGTCATCACCGAGACACAGTCCTGGCTTTCGTCCCAGCCGTCCACGTCGCTGGCCAGGGTAATGTTCTCGAGGAAGTCGCCGACGGTGCGGCTGGCATCCTCCTCGGCGAACTGCTTGGCGGCGGTGATCAATTCCTCGATGTTGGCCAGGCGTTCCTCGTCCTCCTCGTCGTGGGTGTCGCGGAGCATGCGGCGGTAGCCGCTTTTGTCGAGCACCGCGCGGATGACCTCGTCCGGCCGGCCTTCGATCTGATCCTGCAGCTTGCGGATCATCGCGGCGAAATCGACGAGACCCTTGGTGGCCTTGCCCTTGATCTTGGGGACGTTCCCCGCTTCCGCCGCAGCCGCCAGCAGGCTCAGCTCGCGCGGCCCGGCGTAATCGAGCAGGTGATCCAGCGAGGTCTTGCCGATGCCGCGGGCCGGTTCGTTGACGATCCGCAAGAACGACAGGTCGTCGCGCGGGTTGACCAACAGGCGCAGATAGGCGAGCACGTCGCGGTTTTCCTTGCGGTCGAAGAAGGCCAGTCCTTTGACGATCTGGTACGGGACGCGCTGCTTGACGAAGGCCGCTTCGAGAGCCCGTGTCAGGGCGTTCATGCGGACGAAGACGGCGAAGTCGCGGAAACTCCGTTTTTTCTCCTCGACCGCCCGGCGGATGCGCTGGGTGATGCCATCGGCTTCATCGAGACCATTCTCGAAGGTCAGCAGCGCGACCGGGGCGCCTTGAGGATTGTCGGTCACCAGGTCCTTGGGCTTGCGCTGGCGGTTGTGGCCGATGAGCCGGTCGGCCGCCAGCAGGATCGACTTGGTGCTGCGGTAATTCTGGCTCAGTGTCAGGACCCGAGCCCGGGGGAAATCGCGCTCGAAATCGAGGATGTTGCGGATATCCGATCCGCGCCATCCGTAAATCGACTGGTCCGGATCGCCGACGACGCACAGGTTGGGGTGATCGACGGACAGCAGCCGGGCGATGGCGTACTGGGCGGCGTTGGTGTCCTGGTACTCGTCGATGAGGACGTAGCGGAAGCGGGCGTCCAACTCGGCCCGCAGCTCGGCGTCGTTCTTGAGGGCCAGGGCGGGCAGGTAGAGCAGATCGTCGAAATCGAGGGCGTTGCACTCGCGCATCCGCTTTTCGTAGCGGGGGTAGACGCGGGCCACCACCTGGCTGAAGAAGTCCCCGGCTCGCTGGGCGTACTGACCGGGCGTCAGCAACTGATTCTTCGCCTTGCTGATGGCACCGGAGATCGTTTCGGGAGTGATGCGGATGTTGGGGACATCGGCCTCTTCCAGGACCATTTTGACCATGCGGGCGCGTTCGCCCTGGTCGTAGATGGTGAAGTTCTTGTCGAGGTTGAACCGCTCGGAATAGAGGCGGATGAGGCGGGCGCCGAGGCTGTGGAAGGTGCTGATCCAGGCCCGGCAATCCGGGACGAGCTGCTCGACGCGCTGGCGCATCTCGCCGGCGGCCTTGTTGGTGAACGTGATGGCCAGGACGTTGCTGGCCCGCACGCCCTGCTGAAGCAGGTAGGCGACGCGGCGCGTGATGACGCGGGTCTTGCCGCTGCCGGCCGCCGCCAGGATGAGCAATGGACCTTCCAGGTGCGTGACCGCTTCGCGCTGGGCGGGTGTCAGGTCGGCGAGGAGGTCAATCGTGACGGCGGGCATGCTGGACTCCTTCTTGGCGAGCGGGGGGCGTCAGCCCCCCGGTTGCATTCCCGCACCGGGGGGCTAACGCCCCCCGCTCGCCGACCGCAATAGGATTCTACACGGCGCCGGCAGCTTTGCTAAGATCAGCAGATACGACTGGAGATTGACGTATGGAAATCGTTGGCATCGGCACGGACATCGTGGAGTGCCTGCGGATTGGCCGCATGATCGAGCAGCACGGCGAGCTGTTCCTCAACCGCGTTTACACCGAGCGGGAGGTGCGCTATTGCCAGGCGCAAGCGCGCGGTGGAGCATTTTGCGGGGCGGTGGGCCGCCAAGGAGGCCGTCCTGAAGTGCCTCGGCACCGGCTGGCGCAAGGGGCTGTGCTGGACGGATATGGAGATCAAGAACGATCCCAGCGGCCGGCCGGTCGTGCTCCTGTGCGGTGCCGCCAAGGAATCGGCGCAAGCCCTGCACGTCAGCGACATCCTGCTGTCCATCTCGCACTGCCGGGCGTATGCGACGGCCCATGCGGTGGCGGTGCGTACCTAGCCGCTTGCGGCTTCGCCAGGCACTGCGAAGCCGCAAGCGGCTTACTTCGCGATCTCAATAACCAGCTGCCGCGCCAGCTTGTAGGCGGTGCGCAGGGTGGTCGCGCGCACCTCCATTTGCCCTTCATTGAAGTGCTTGTTCAACTCAGACAGCGGCAGGCCGGCGATTTCCACGGTGAGCGGCAATAAACGCAGGAACTCGGCCACCTTCTGCTGCTGACGATCAACCCCTTCGGCTCCCATGATTTGCTCCCTCCGGACGGGCGGATGTGATTTCCACCTCCAGACTACGCCCTCGCCCGCAGCGCCGCAAGCGGCTGAGCTGGGATCGGGTTGCGGAACTTTTCTGGGTCCCCGGGGTCTAATTGGTAACGCCCGTCGCCTCCGTTTCTCGGAGAAGAGGTGGCTCACCATGATGCACCGTTCCCTTTCGGCCGCCCTTCTATCTCTCCTCCTGGCCGTGCCGGGTTTCGCTGCCGACAAGAAAGATGCCCCGCCGCCCGCCGATGCGGCCAGCGCCAACGATTACCAGGCCCTGGCCGATGCCCGCACCGTCGTCGGCAAGGTCCTGGCCGTGGGCGGCACCGACAAGACGCTCAGCCTCCGCGTCGAGTACCAGATTCTGCAGCCCAAGCCCAACGGCGCGCGGGCCAATAACAACAACCTGAACCACCTGCTGACCGAACAGCGGAATGTTATGCGCATGCGCAATCCGTTCCTGCGAGCAGCACGCCTCCAGCAGCTGGAAGTCAACCTGCTCAAGACGGAAGTCCAGTCCGCCAACAACGCCTTCAAGGTCGTCCACAATCACAAGGAGTTCGACCTGGCCGGCACGCCGGACGTGACCGCGCACTACCTGGAGCCGCTGGCGGCTTACGACGACAAGGGGAACCTGAAGAAATACACCGCCGCCGAGTTGAAGGAACTGAAAGGGAAGAACCCCGACCTGCCCGGCTACGCCGCCGACTTTGACAAGCTGCAAGTGGGCCAGACCGTGCGCGTGACCCTGGCCAAGCCAAAGGCCAACAAGGAAAAGGACAAGGACGCGGCCGACGACAAGAAGCCGCAGGTTTCGATGGTCGTCATCGTGGCCGACGCACCGACGACCGACACGCCGGCCAAGGCGAAGAAGAACAAGTAAGGAAACTTACGAACCGTGCCGCAAGGCCCGCCCCGGGCGCGCTCCCGTGGGCTTCTCCGCATCGACCGCCACCTTGCCATTGACGATCACGGTGACGATGCCCGCGCTGTACTGGAACGGCTTCTCGTAGGTAGCGCGGTCGATCACCTTTTCCGGGTCGAAGAGCGTCAGGTCGGCGAAAGTTCCCCGCCCGCAGCAGGCCGCGATCCTTGAGGCCGATCTTGGCGGCATTGAGCGACGTCATCTTCCGCACCGCATCCTCCAGCCGTAGCACCTTCAGCTCACGGACGTAGACGCCCAGCACGCGCGGGAATGTGCCGAAGCTGCGCGGATGGGGATTGCCTCGGCGCAGCGGTCCCTCGATCGACAGGGCCTGGCCGTCCGAGCCGATGCTGCACCACGGCTGCGCCAGGGCCAGTTGCATGTCCTTCTCGGTGTGGTGAGCGTAGACCACCGGCACCGAGCCTCCTTCGGCGCTCAACACGTTGAACATCCCATCCAGGTCGTCCGGCTGGCGATTCTTCTGGAGGGCGAGGACGCGGTCCATCGTCAACCCCTCGTAAGCTCCCTTGCCGCTGACGAGCATGCGTTCCCAGTCGCCGCCGACGGCCGTGAAGTGGTTGTACCAGCCCGGAATCCCCTCGCGTATGTCCTTTTTCATGCGTTCGCGCAGCTTGGGGTCCTTGAGTCGTTCAAGCATCCTGGCGGTGCCGCCTTCATGGGCCCAGGGTGGGATGATGCTGGCCAGGTCGTTGTTGCCGCGCGTGTAGGGATAGACATTGGCCTGGACGTTGACCCCGCGTTTGCGGGCCTCGTCAATCAGGGCCACGACTTCGTTCATGTGGCCCCATAGCTTCTGGTCGGCGATCTTCAGATGGATGACATCGACCGGGACGCCGGCACGCTCGCCGATGGCGATCGCCTCCTTGATCGCGGTGAAGACCTCGGTTCCCTCGTTACGGTTGTGCGTCGAGTAGATGCCGCCGTGCCGGGCCACCACCTTGCACAATTCGACCAGGTCGTCGGTGGTGGCCAGCGAGCCGGGCGGCATGGCCAGCAGCGTGGACAGGCCGAAGGCACCGTCCTTCATGGCCCGGTCCACCAGCGCCTTCATCTGTTCGAGCTGATCGGCCGTTGGCCGGGCGTGCGACTTGCCCATGACGCTTTCCCAGACGTTATCCATGCCGACATAAGAGGCGATGTTGACCGCGCTGCCGGACTTCTCCACCAAGTCGAGGTAGCCGCCGAGCGTGGTCCAGCGGACCTCCTTGCCGTTGACGGTGGCGCGGTGCGGGTTGAGCTTCCCCTCGAACGGCCCCGCCGACTGCCCTTCTCCCAGCACCTCCGTGGTGACCCCCTGGCGAATCTTGCTCTGGGCGGCCCCGTCTTCGAGGAGGACGTAATCCGAGTGCGAGTGCATGTCGATGAACCCGGGCGCGACGACCAGGCCGCGGGCGTCGATCTCGCGCGCCGCTTTGCCGGCTGGGACGCGGCCGACAGCGACGATGCGATCGCCGCGAACGGCGACATCGCCATAAAACCACGGGTTGCCGGTGCCGTCGATGATCTTGCCATTCCGGATGACCAGGTCATACGCCGGCTCGGCGGCTCGGGCGAGCGGCACCAATACGAGACAGCAGGCAACGAGAGCAGCAAGGAAGCGCATGGCAACACCACCGGGGATCGGGATGCAAGCGGCAATCCCACGGTATCGGCTGCCGGGCCGATGGCAAGGGCGAGCTGGGTAGCGTCCCGCTTCCTGCCGCAAACCGCGGGCGGCAGTGCGTCTTGACCCCGCCGCCCGAATCGGATAAAGCCCGCTTCCGGTGGCTCCGGCGTCCGCTCCCGCCCCCGGTGCGGAGCAGCGCATGGAAGGGAGGGGACGCGGCGTGGGGAGGCAACGGCAGCTCATCGTCATGGCCGACGATTACGGCATCGGCCCCGAGACCTCGCGCGGCATCCTCGACCTGGCGGCCCGCGGCGTGGTGACCGGCAGCGTGCTGCTGGTGACCTCGCCGTATGCCGAGGCGGATGTCGCCGCCTGGCGCCGGGCCGGCTGCCGGCCGCAGCTCGGCTGGCACCCCTGCCTGACCCTCGATGCTCCCATCCTGCCGCCTGAGCGCGTGCCCTCGCTGGTGGGACCGGACGGTCGCTTCCTGAGGCTCGGTCGCCTGGTCAAGCGTCTGCTGTGCTGCGGCATGCAGCCTGGGGAAGTGGAAGCCGAGTTTCACGCCCAGCTCCGGCGCTTTCGCGACCTGGTCGGCTCGCCGCCGACGCTCGTCAACAGTCATCATCACGTCCAGGTCTTCTCGCCGATCGGGGCCATTCTGGAACAGGTCCTGGCGACCGTGCGGCCGTTGCCCTATGTGCGGCGGATTCACGAGCCGTGGCGGCTGCTGGCCGCGGTTCCGGGGGCCCGGGTCAAGCGGGCCGTCCTGAGTCTGCTGGGACGAGGTGGCGCCCGCCGGCAGGCGGTGGCCGGCTTCCCCGGCGCCGACTGGCACGTCGGCATCACCGATCCGCCGCACGTGGCCGATCCCGACTTCTTCGCACGCTGGCTGCGCCGCACGCCGGGCCAGGTGGTTGAGCTGTGCTGCCACCCCGGCTTCTTCGATGCCACCCTGGCCGGCCGCGACTGCACCCCCGGCGACGGCCACCAGCTGCGGCGGGTGCGCGAACATGCCCTGTTGCGGCAAGCCGGCCTTCAAGGAAGCGTGCGAACGGGCCGATTTCGTGCTGACCGCTATCTCCGATCTGCACCCCGGCGGAGTCAGCCATGCTGCTTGAGGCCTGGCGGGCCGCGCACCGCTGGCAGCGCCGTGGCCGTCGTGGCCTGGGTCCTGACCCTCGCTGTTCTCGGCGGCAACGCCTTCCTGCGGCCCACTACCCATACCGTCTATCCCGTGTTCGCGAATGCCGGCCGGCACTGGCTGGGCACACAGGGCCTGTACGATTCGCCCGGCCCCGGCCCTTACCGCTACAGCCCCCTGGCCGCCGCCGGCTTCGTGCCCTTCGCCGTGCTTCCGGCCGGCCCGGCCGGTCTGTTGTGGCGCTGGCTCGGCGCTGCCGTCTTCCTGATCGGCCTGGAGTGGGTGGTGAAGACCCTCTGGGCGACTGGATTCACCCGAGAACAACGCGGCCTCGTCTTCCTTCTGGCGCTGCCGTTAGCGGTGGGGAATATCCACAATGGCCAGGCCAATCTGCTGGTCCTGGGCCTGGTGCTGATCGCCGTGGCTGCCGTGACCGACGGCCGCTGGAACATCGCCGCCGCCTGCCTGGCGATCGCCTGTCTCTTCAAGCTGTACCCGATCGCGGTCGGCCTGCTTTTGGTCGCGCTCTTCCGCGCCGCCTCGGCCCGCGGCTCGCGCGTGGCCCTGGCGGCCGGTTTCCTGCTGCCGTTTCTGCTGCAACGGCCCGGCTATGTCGCCGACCAATATGCCGCCTGGGTCCGATCCCTGGCGGAGGACGACCGCCAGCACGGTTCGTACCTCTTCTGGTATCGCGACCTGCGTCTGCTGTTCAGCCAGTGGATCGCGCCCATCGGCTATCGGACTTATCTGATCCTCCAGATCTGCGCCGGCGGCGCGATCGCCGCGGTCTGCTTCTGGGCCCGGCGAGCGGGCATCGGACAGGCCCGGCTGCTGACCCTGGTGCTGGGGCTGGGTTGCTGCTGGATGACGGCGCTGGGGCCGGCCAGCGAGTCGGCGACCTACAGTCTGCTTGGGCCGACGGCGGCGTGGCTGGTGGTGAGCGGCATGGGTGAGAGCGGGGGCGGACTGCGGATCGTGGGCCTGGTCGGGTTACGGATTCTGCTGCTCTCGCTGGTGGCTGCGACGCTTCCGGCGGGCTGGGGACGGCAGGTTCATGCGCTGGGGCCGCAGCCGCTGGCGGCCCTGTTTGTGCTGGTGGGTTTGCTCTGCCGGTGCCTCAAGATCGAGGTTCGAGCCAAATCTCAACGATCTCGCCCATCCCTACTGCCAATGAGGCGGAAAACGGCTGAAAGTTGTTGACACCACCCGCGGACCGGGGTGCAATAAGTCCGGAAAGGCGCGGGCGGCGCCAGCAAGCGCTGGCGGGGGCACTAACGTGTCCGCGCCGGTTGCGTTATTCAGTTGTTCGGCCACAAACCGCGCTGTGCGGGAAGGCACTTGAATGTCCCAGATCGGCGATCTCTGCGACCAGATCTTGAAGCATCTGACCAGACTCGGTTTGCATACCGAACGCAACATGCTCCCGGGCCTGAGCGAGAAGAAAGTCCGGGAACTCACAGCTGGATTGCCCTTTGTTCTCCCGCGCTCGGTGATCGACCTCTACGGATGGAGCGAAGGTTTGCAACCGCGAGCAGGGATCCGCAACGATTTCCTTCCCGGCTACGGAATGGAAGCGTTGCCTGAGATGGTCGAGATGTATCGCGAATTGAGCCCTGCCTCCGATTTTCCGCGTTTCCGGGCCCGCGATAGGCAATGGTTCCCCGTCTTCCGAAGCGGTGGCACCGACTTCTACGGGGTCTGTTGTTCGAACGCTCCCACTACCGATGGAGAAGTGGTCAACGATAATAACGAAGGCGAGCATAGAGACTGTGTCACGCAGCCAGTCGTCGAGTATGTCAGCCTTGAAGCAATGTTGCGCACCCTGCTCCGATGCTACGAAACTGGTGTCTATTTTGTTGCCGAACATGGCGGCCTGGAGGTCGGCATCGCAACGTATTTCGATGACGGCCCCCTGAAGGGTTGTCTGAAGGACGTTGACCTGTCGAGATTCAGAGATGTAGCACGGCAGTTCAACCCCGGATTGAAGTAGTTGTAGGGTGCGTCAAGCGTACTCGCGCCGACGCACCGGGGGGCAGGAACGGTGCGTCGGCGCGAGTACGCTTCAGCGCACCCGAGGACTACGACTGACGGCCCTGCGGGGCCCCACGGCCCCGCCTGGGCTCGGGGAAACGTCCGGTATGAAGCCCGGTATGAAGCCCCAGGCCCTGCCCCACAGGTGGGAGTTCCATGACGACGATGTTGCTTCCGTCCTCACCCCCCGCTCCGGCCGGGCCTCGGCCGCTGCGCTGGACGTGCGACGAGTTCCACCGCTTCGGCGACATGGGCGTGTTCGAGGGCCGGCGAGCGATGCTCATCGACGGCGTCATCCTGGCGCAAGGGCCGATGAACCCGCCGCACGCGATCACGCTCGGACTGGTCGAAGAGGCGATCCGAACGGCTTTCGGGACCGGGTGGTGGTTGCGACAGCAGTTGCCGTTGATCCTGGGCCAAGACACCGACCCGGAACCCAACGTCGCCGTCGTTCCGGGCCGGCCGCGCGACTACACGGGGCACCCGACAACGGCGGACCTGGTGATCGAAGTGGCGGACTCCTCCCTCGATTTCGACACGAACGAGAAGCGGCTGCTGTATGCGAGGGCCGGCCTACGCGAGTACTGGGTGGTGGACATCAACGGGCGGAGGCTGCTCGTCTACCGCGACCCCCGGGCGGGCGATTACTCCAGCCAACAGGCACTCGGCCCGGCAGACAGCGTCTCCCCGTTGGCGGCGCCGGCGGCGGTGGTGCGGGTAGCGGACCTGCTTATGTGACGGTGCACCACCCTGAACGCTGGCGAGATGGGAGCGGTTTGACCCCCCTGCGTCTTACGGATGCTGCGTCAGGGTGGCACGCCCTGAGGTACTCCGAAGGGCGTGCAGGATGCACTGTTAGCACGCCCTTCGGAGTACCTCAGGGCGTGCCACCCTGCCCCCTGGCGAGATGAGAGCGGTTTGACCCACCTGCGTCTCACGGATGCTGCGGCCGATGCGCATCCGTCAATCCGTAAACCCCCAGCTTCTTCCGCACCGTCGCTCGATTCAATCCGAGCCACTTGGCGGCGACCCAGCGGTTGCCCTGGACGCGGCGCATCACCTCGTCGAACAGGGCCGGCTCGATGCCGCGCAGCAGCTCGGCGTACAGGTCCGCCGGGGCATCGGCCGCCTTCAGGCGCTCGGCCAGCCAGTGCCGCACGGCGGCCGAGAGCTGCTCCGCCGGCGTCCCCCCCAGGGCACTGACGGCAAACGTCGGCAGGTGCTCCGGCAAGAGCGGGCCGCCGCGAGCCACGATCGCCGCATGTTCCAGAGCGTTTCGCAGCTCGCGCACGTTCCCCAGCCACGGCAGCGATTGCAGGTAACGCACCGTCTCGGGCAACAGCGGCAGGGCCGACGGCTCGCAGCGGCGCAGGAAGTGCTCGGCCAGCGACCGGGATGTCCTCGATGCGCTCGCGCAGGGGCGGCAGGTGGACCTGAAACACATTCAGGCGGAAGAACAGGTCGTGGCGGAAGTGTCCCTCGGCGACCCGGCGGGCCAGGTCCTGGTGCGTGGCGGCGAGAATCGCGGATCTGCAATGGCTGCGGTTGGTTGCCGCCGACGGGCAGCACCTCGTTGTGTTCCAGCACGCGCAGCAGCTTCACCTGCACGGCCAGCGGAATGTCCGCCAGCTCGTCGAGGAAGACGGTGCCGCCGTCGGCCAGCGCCAGCAGCCCGGGCCGGGCCTGGGCGGCGCCGGTGAACGCCCCCTTGACGTGGCCAAACAACTCGCTTTCCACAAGGTTGGGGTTCAGGCCCGCCACGTGGACCGGCAGGAACGGGCGATCGCGGTGGGCGCTGTGGCGGTGGATGGCGCGGGCGACCAACTCCTTGCCGGTGCCGCTCTCGCCGGTGATGAGGACGGAGGCGTCGCGCGGGGCCACCAGGGCGATGCGCTTGAAGACCGTCTGCATGGCCGGGCTTTGCCCGACGATCTCTTCCGGCGGGCCGGCGGCGGCGCCGTTGTCCGCGGCCGGTGCCGGCTGCTGGGACCGGCGCTGCAGGGCCCGGGCGACGGCGTCGAGCGCCTGGTCCAGGTCGAACGGCTTGGCCAGGTAGTCGAACGCGCCCCCTTCGACCGCCTTGACCGCCGTGCTCAGGTTGCCGAACGCCGTGACGACGATGACCGGTGCGTCCTCGGTCAGCTCCCGCAGCTCGCCCAGCGCGGACAGGCCGTCCATCCCGGGCAGGCGAACGTCGAGGATGATGGCATCGAAGTGTTGCTTGGCGGCCAGGGCGAAGGCGTCCTCGGCGGACGAGGCGACGGCGACGCGATGGCCTTCCTTGGTCAGGGCGCGCTCCAGCGCCCAGCAGACGGCTTCTTCATCATCGACGATCAGGATGTGTTTCACGGAACGCCCCGTCGGGGTGGAGGTCGCTGAGATCGGCCTGATTGGATCGTAAATCGCCGGCCGGGCAGTCGCAAGGCGAGGCACCTTGCTCGGCGCGGTAGCGATGCAGACAGCGGAGGGCGGCTTCGAGGATGCGCTCAGGGGGCTCGGTGGCGGCGGCCAGCCGTAGGCCAAGATCAAAGCCGTATTGCTCGCGGTTGTGGGCACGATCCTTCGCCAGCTTTGGCCTGGTCCGGTCGAATTGTGCAGGTTCTCGCAGGCGAATCCCCAGGTACGGTGCGCCGAGGAACCCCATGAACAGCGCGAGCTTGTCTATTTCCCGGTAGCGGACTTGCCACAATACGTGATTGGCAATTCGGTGCTCGATCTGCTCTGCACCAATGATGAGGCGGCGATGCCAATTGAGCAGATGCCACCCGGTGCCCACAATAATGCCGCCACCGAACACTATGACTGACAGATCCAAAATGGCGGTCGCGATCGGATCTGGTACGAGCGCGATACTCAATGCCAACCCGCACGCCAGCAGGAGTCCACACACGAATAGTGCGAGGCGAGTAACTACATCCCGGCGAGCGAGCGGGATAACCTGGGCAGAAGGGTCTTCATTGCTGATCATGGGACCTTACCCAAGAAGTCGTGAAGCACCAAATCCATTCGGGCCCTAGCGAATGCCAAGGATCAATCGCGCCTCGGTCCGAGTTCGCTCCGCCCAGCGCATCGCGGCCTGTGCTTCACGTTTGTTCGCACTTTCACGCGGATAGCGCGTTTCCACGGCGAAGTGTGTCAGAAATCCCATGCCGCGCTTAACCGAGCGCAACACAGGGTACTGGGGTTGCAGGACGGTGAACAGCTTCCTGAGGTCGTGGGTCTTCGCCACCGGAATTCCGAGTTCCTCCAGCAACGCCTTGAGATACTTTTCAGCGGATTGCTGGCAGTGGAAGCAAACCAAGTCATGAAGAGGCGGATCGCTTCGGGCGAGTTCTTGCGCGCCGCGATAATCGGCCTCGGCCTTTCGTACCCACTCCCGCGTCGCCATTTTCATAGAGGACTTTCCCCTTCGACACGATTTCCGTGTGGAACAGGTCGCCTTCGGCCAGCCGCCAGCGCATCTCCTCCGGCCTGCGGACGATCAGGTCCATCGGGAAGGGGGCCGGTACTTCCCGACAGATCCGTCTGGCCTTGCTCCCCTGATGGTATGCCGGCATGATGACCAGGATATCCACATCGCTGTCCTGGTTCGGGGTGCCGTAGGCGTAGGAGCCGAACAGGATGATCTTGTCGGGCTGGAAGCGCTCCGCCACCTGCCGCGCGAAGCGGCGGATGACGTGCATCGGGACATCGGCGCCCCAGTAGCATTCCGGAGGAGGAGAAGCCGATTTGGTGGGTTTGTTAGCCATGTTGCCATTCTATCAACGAAGACTGCGCGGTGGTTCATCGGCACACCGGAGATCACGCGGTGATATTCTGCCAGTGGTCCGCGGGCACAAATCGTGCAATGTGCCTGGGATTGCTAGAGGCGACGGTGACGGCGTGGCCCGCTAAGGTCGCGGCCTGCGCGGCCAGGATTACGTCGGCGTCCAGGGATTCGTCCCAAGCCGTCGGCTGGCCACGCCGACGCGCAGCGGCCCAGAAGGATGCCGCTTGCAGCATCGCCTCGGACGTGATGGGAACGAAGCCGAGTGTCTCCCTGAGTTCGTCCAGGCGCTGAATGCCCTTCTGTCGCCCGGCACGTAGCAGTTCCCGACGCACTTCGTAGTCGGCAATCTCGGGGATCAACACCTCGACGCCGCCCGTCACAAGATTCGCGGCCCAGACAACAATGTCGGTCCTGGCACGAGGGTGCGAAATCATGCCAAGCGGTCCGGAGTCCAACAGGACGACGTCAGCCATCAAACAACCTCCGAGCACGGACGCGCTCGCGTTCTTCGTCGATGCACTTCTTTAGCTTCGGCCAGGTCTGCTCGTCGTAACCGGACTCGTCACTCAACCAGGAGCGGAGTAACGCCAGGAGGCGGGCGGCCTGCGGCGTTTCCGGCACGAGAGCGTCCAGGCTTTCCAGCGCCGCCTCGATCGCGGCCGTTCGCTTCGCCTTCGCGCGCCCCGCGCACCGTGGGGCGGCGTCCGGGATGATGACGAGAGTTTCTTCATGGGGATCCTGTCCAATGGGCCCATAGTTCAGGAAGCCTGCTGGTGCGCTTCTTTACCATGACGCTATTGTACCCCCCCCGCCGGCAACTCGATCCGAAACTGCGTCACCTTTCCGTCGCGCCGCCAGCCGATGCGTCCACCGTGGGCCTCGGCCACCTGCCGGGCTACCGCGAGTCCCAGGCCGATGCCTTCCGGCTTGCCCGTCACGAAGGGCTCGAACAGCTTGGCGGCCACTTCCGGCGACGGCCCCGGGCCGGAATCGCTGACTTCGATGACGACGGTCCGCCCCGAATCCTGCTCCCGCCGCAACGTCACCTCGACCCAGCCGCCCGGGCCAGCCGCCTCGATGGCGTTGCCCATCACGTTGAGCAGCAGTTGCTCCATTTGGCCGGAATCGCCGAGGATCATGGCTTCCTCGGCCGGCGGTTGCCAGCGCAGGTCGATGTGGGCATGCTTGCAGCGGGGGGCCAGCAGGGCGGTCATTTCGCCGATCAGGGAGCGGAGGGACAGCGGTTCACGCCGCAGAGGATCGCTGCGGCCCAGGTCCAGGAAACGTTTCAGGTGCGTTTCCAGCAGGGCCAGCTCGCGCAGGGCGACGGCCAGAGTTTCGCCCTCGGACTTGTCCCGGCATTCGCGGGCGTGCAGTTGCAGGGCCAGGCGGGCGCCGGTCAGGCCGTTGCGCAGTTGATGGGCCAATCCGCCGCCGACCTGTCCCAGTAACCGCAGCCGTTCGGTGCGTTGGACGGTTTCCTGGAGGCGGGCCAGCTGTTCGGCCATCTCGTTGATGGATCGGCCCAGGTCGCGTAGCTCGTCGTTGCGGCCCGGCAGCGGCATCGGGCTGAAGTCCCCGGCGGCGATGAGGCGCGTGCGCCGCTCCACCTGCCGAACGCGGCGGCTGAAGTGTTCGGCCACGGCGATGGCCAATACCAGCGACGCCAGGCCGGCGAAGCCGCCCAGGATCAGCGACGGCCGCACCGCTTCCCACAAGGCGCTGCGCCACAGCTCTTCCGGATAGAGAATGTAGAGCGTGGCTCCGTCCGGAATGTCGGCCCGCGGCGGCAGCCGGACGCCGCTGCCGAGGTAGGCCCGCTCCCCCAGGACAACGCGCGGCCCCAGCCGCAACGTCTCCCAGTCCTCGACCACTTCCTCGGCCGGCGGCAATTCGAGGGTCTCGGCCGGCAGCGTGGCCGTGCGCATCGCCATCCGGCGTGATGAGCAGGAAGTCCGCCCCGGAGAGCAGCTTCATGCGGTCCAGCACCGTCTTGTGCAGCGGGAAGGGGGAATCGCTGAGGGTATGAGCGACATTGCGGACCTGCGTTTCGATCTGATGGCGGGCCCGATCGGCCGAGGCGAACGCGGTCCAGGTACTGATGCCGACAACGCCCAGCAGCAGCGTCAGGAGCGGGACCAGCAGTTGATAGCGGATCGGCCAGCGCATCGCGTTCAGCGTAGCGGCGGCGCTAGCGGCGCACAAGGTAGTGATGTCCGGGTGGCCGCGCAGGGGGGCGACACCCTGCGCGATTGTGCGTCCGAACTCAATGGGTGAAATCGAAACAACCAAACCAGACCGTCAGGTCCTGCACTTGTTTGACCGGCTTGACCTCCAGGCTGCCGTCCGTAATGCCGACGACGACGTGCTCGGCGGAAATCTGTGCCTTCTGTCCCTGTCGTACGTATTTAATATCGGCGTGTCCTTCGAAGGTCAGCGATCCCTTGTCCGAGTTGCGTACGACACTGTCGGCAGTCCCATTGAAGAACAAGCCGCACACGTGAACCTGCTTGTCCACGATGGTGAATTTCAGCGATTCCTTGCCGAACTTGACGACTGTGCTCTCACAGCAGAGGCGAGTCTGCTCGGGCTCGGACAACTGAATTTCCAGGCAGGTGTGCTCCTTGTCGGTGACGGTGTGTACGCGCCACGGTTGCAAGCCGGGGTATGCTGGAGGTGCAACTGGAATCGGAGGCAGAGACCGCTCCATCGTTGCCGTTTCCACGTAGCGTGGCGTTGAGACACACTGGCCGGCGAGCGGACAACTGACCGCTCCCGTGGGAACCGGCGCAGCCTGGGTCTGGTAGGCCGGATACGCCGGCGCAACACAGGGCAGGGCGCACGGCTGCGAGAGATACTGCGGCGGGAATTGCGGCATGCCAACCGGCACCGACTGCGGGGGCTGAGGCACCTGCGCGGCCTGGATCATCGGTCCCGGTGCGGCCCATTCAGCGCGGTTCGCCTCGGCCGGCTCGATGGTCACCTGGATCGACGAACCAGCCGGCACGGGAATGGGCAGCACCGTCGCCTTCTGTCCCTTCTCGCAGCAGCCGCAGCACTTGCCGTCGGCGCAGCATCCCTTGGTCTTCTCCGCGGTGCTGCACTTGTCGGTGCAGCAACTCGTTCCCTCGGCGCAGCAGGCGGGTGCCGCGACCTTTTCGCTCTTCTTCTGCTGCTCGGACGCCCAGACGGCGCCGACCACCAGGGTCGTCAGCAGGGCGCCGAGGGCCAACCACGATCGCTTCCGGGTCATCATCTGTCCTCCTGTTCCGATGCGGGCTCGGACAACGGGAGGTGCATAGCACGGGTCGCGGGGCGTGTCAGCGCCAGTCGGCCAGGCTGGGGGCGAACTTCGTAACCACAAAGGACACAAAGAACACAAAGAAGAGGAAGGCCAGGGCTCCCCCTTTGTATTCTTTGTGTTCTTTGTGTCCTTTGTGGTTGAGAAAGGCCGCTCAGAGTGGCGGGGCGGCGGCGGCGGGAATAGACTTTCGGTCGTGGCCCACGTGAGGAATCGTCATGCTCCAAGTCTCGCTCGCCCGGCTGAGGCAAGGCCGCCGCACCATCGCCTATCCGGCGGCACCGCCCACCCTGCCCGACCGCTTCCGCGGGCTGCCGGTCATCGATGCGTCGAAGTGCCCGGACGGCTGCGGTGAGTGCGTGGCCGCCTGCCCCACCGAGGCGATCACCTTGGCCGAGGGCCGGCTGCGGCTCGACCTGGGCCGGTGCCTGTTCTGCACCGATTGCACCACCGCCTGTCCCGCCGGGGCGCTCAGTTACAGTACGGACTACCGCCTGGCCACACGGACGCGGGACGACCTGATTTACGACGGGCGAACGCTGGCCCTGGCCCAGGCGCTGGACGAGCGTTCGCGCCGGCTGTTTGGACGTTCCCTGAAGTTGCGGCAGGTGTCGGCCGGCGGCTGCAACGCCTGCGAGGCCGACCTCAATGTGCTGGGGACGGTGGTCTTCGACCTCGGACGCTTCGGCATCCAGTTCGTCGCCTCGCCGCGGCACGCCGATGTCGTGGTGGTGACCGGTCCGGTGACCGAGAACATGCGCCTGGCCCTGCTGGCTACCTACGCGGCGATGCCAGCCCCGAAACTGGTCATCGCCGTTGGCGCCTGCGCCATCAGCGGCGGACCGTATCGCGGCAACCCCGAAGTCCACGACGGCTGCGACTCGGCCCTGCCGGTGGACCTTTACATCCCCGGCTGCCCGCCGCACCCGGTGACGATTTTGGATGGGTTATTGCGGCTGCTGGGGCGGTTGGAGGGCGAGCGGGGGGCGCCAGCCCCCCGGTGAGTGCATCACCGGGGGGCTGACGCCCCCCGCTCGCCTTCTCTTGCGATCCTCCCCCCGCGCCGGTATTTCTTACGTCATCTCCTGTAGCACGCGCCGGACCAGGACTCGCAGCTGCTTCTCGGCGGCGTTGGCCACCGCGATGATCTCCGCCAGGTTCACCGGCTCCAAGGCGTCGGGAAGGCACTGGTCGGTGATGACCGACAGCCCCAGGTTGCGCAGCTGGCTGTGGACGCCGACGATGACTTCCGGCACGGTGGACATGCCGACCACGTCGGCCCCAATGGCGCGCAGGAACCGGTACTCCGCCCGGGTCTCCAGGTTCGGCCCCGGCACCGCCACGAAGACGCCCCGATGGCAGACAATCCGCTCCTCCAGGGCCACGCGCTGGGCCAGGGCGATGAGGTCGCGGTCGTAGGCGTGGCACATGTCGGGGAAGCGCTCGCCCAGGCGCTCGTCGTTGGGGCCGATGAGCGGGTTGTCGCCCATGAGGTTGATGTGGTCCTCGATGAGCATCAGGTCGCCCTTGGCCCACTGCGGGTTCATGCCGCCGCAAGCGTTGCTGACGATCAGCGTGTCGCAGCCCAGGGCCTTGAAGACGCGCACCGGCAGGGTGATCTGCTGGAGCGAGTAGCCCTCGTAGAAGTGGAAGCGGCCCTCCATCGCGATCACGCTCTTGCCGCCCAGCGTGCCGCAAACCAGCCGGCCGGCGTGGGTCATCACGGTCGATTGCGGGAAGTGGGGCACGTCGGCGTAGGGGATGACCGCCTCGGCGCGGATATCCTCGGCCAGGCCGCCCAGCCCGGTGCCGAGGATGAGGCCCGCCCGGGGCTTGCCGGTCCAGCGGGCCTGGATCGCCCGCGTGGCTTCCTGAATCTGGTTGTACAGGCCGGTCATGGCGACTCCCGGAGGGTGGTTCGGTGGCGGATGGATGGTGTCTGGTGTAGTGAGGTGAGGGTAACGCGTCCCCCCTCTCCCCCGGTACTCCGGGGGAGAGGGGTCGGGGGTGAGGGGGTTCTTCCCCGGGATGATTCAGCCCCCTCACCCCCGACCCCTCTCCCCCGGAGTACCGGGGGCGAGGGGGGGAGGGCGCCCCAATTTGCGTGAGATTTTGATTGACAGTGATTTTCCGAGCCCGTAGAGTCAGAAGGTGGGACCACTGTCTACCTGTGGTATCGCCAGTGGTTGCAACCCGCCAGACTGCGCGGTCCTCGCGGCGAGGGCCCGTCCGCCGGAACTTTTCGGGCCCCGGCAGCGTCTCCAGTTCAAGGTGTCGTACTTCCTAATCTTGTAGTTGTCGTCGCAGGAGGTCTGCTCCATGTCGAGGCTCAGTACACGTCGGCGGAGGCGGGGCTTCACGCTGATCGAATTGCTGGTGGTCATCGCCATCATCGCCGTCCTCATTGGGCTGCTCGTCCCAGCTGTGCAGAAGGTGCGCGAGGCCGCCTCACGCCTGGCGTGCAGCAACAACCAGAAGCAGATCTGCCTGGCGACCATCCACTTCACCAACGATCACAACAGCCACCTGCCGCCGCTCTTTGGCAGGCGCAGGGCCCCACGAGCTACGGCAGCATGTTCTACTTCATTCTGCCGTACCTGGATAACGACCCGCTTTATAACGGCGGCATCAACTCCCAGTCGCGCCTGCCGGGCAATCAGTGGGGCATTCAGCCGTACAACTCGCTGATCGATCCGAACGATCCTGCCGGCACACCGCTCCAGGGTCCGATCGTAGGCAATATCCTGAAGGTGTTCCTCTGCCCCAGCGACTCCACGAACGACCAAAACCCGATCGGGTTGATCTGGGCCAGTGGTCCCCAGACGGGGCAGTCGGCCGGCAGCTGGGCCTTGACTAACTACCCCGCCAACGCCTTGGTCTTTGGTTACTCATCCCTCCAGGTGCCCGGTGCGGCCGGTAACGGCGCGGGGCCTGGCGTCCTGAATGGACCCAAGTACCCGGCGGCGATCAAGGATGGGCCCTCGAATACGGTATTTTTCGCCGAGAAATATGCGATTTGCACCAACGTCAACTCCGGCGTCCAGGGTGTCTGCACCTGGGGCGATGCCGGTGTGACCAATTCGCTGGCGGCGTTCGCCCTGCTGCCGTCGCCCTATGTGACCTTCCAGCCCAACCCACTCCCCACCCAATGCAATCCCGCGCAACCGCAGTCGCCGCACACCGGCGGCATGATAGTGGCCATGGGCGATGGCAGCGCCCGCCTCGTCTCGACCTCGGTCAGCCAGCAGACCTGGCAGGCCGTGCTGACGCCGGCCGCTGCCGACACGCTGGGACCCGACTGGTAACATTCTGACCTGTTCCCGCCCCCGGAGGCCGACTTCCGGGGGCGGTTCCGTTGGATCAGCGGCGATCCGGCGGCCAATCCCCAAAGCCTGTGGAGTCATGTGCATGGTCCGGCAAGGGAATGGGATGCCGTTGCGCCGGCTGGCGGCGGGCCTGCTCGCCCTCGGCGTGATGCTGCTTTCTGGCTGCGGTAGCTCCAAGGGGACGGTGAGCGGCACGGTCAAGCTCAAGGACGGCACGCCCGTCTCCCCGGGTACCACGGTCATTTTCTGGGGCGCCGACAATGCCCAGTATCCGGGACCCGTGGGCGCCAATGGGGCGTACTCCGTCCCCGGGCTGCCAACCGGAGAGCTAAAAGTCACGGTGGTCCCACCGCCGGACTCGACTCACAGCATCACCAAGAGCGCGCCGGAGAAGATCGTCCCCATCCCGGCCAAGTACACGGACAGGACCAAGTCCACGCTGAAGCACACCGTCGAGAAGGGGAAACAGGACTGGGACATCGTGCTGGAGTAGCCCTTCGTCAATCCTTGCCTGAGGGGTTGGCGACCGGGTTGGGTGGCCCACTGTTGTGGCACGGTCTCCTGACCGTGCCACCCCGCCCGACCGAAG
Source organism: uncultured Planctomycetota bacterium (assembly GCA_963827935.1). Lineage (GTDB taxonomy): Bacteria > Planctomycetota > Planctomycetia > Gemmatales > Gemmataceae > DATFNV01. The sequence continues at coordinate 369,114 of CAWHCN010000019.1, forward strand.
GTCTCCCGATCAAACCCAAAGGAGACCTTCGGTCCCGGCCGTGGCACGGTCAGGAGACCGTGCCACAACACCGGCGACCGGGTTGGGTGGCACGCCCTGAGGTACTCCGAAGGGCGTGCAGTCAGTGCAGCACGCCCTTCGGAGTACCTCAGGGCGTGCCACCCCCGAAATCCCTCGCTGGCGCGTCGGGCTGCCCAGCGGTCGGGCTTCCCGGCCGTCGGGGCCACGCCCGGCATCGTCATTTACTCCCCCATCTTCACCGCCGGCAGCGGCATCGGCGTATCTCCGTCGCGCTGCCAGGCGGCCGCCGCATGGCGCGCGTCCCACTGGCCGGCGCAGGCACATTCCGCCAGGGCCCGGCTCAACTCATTCGCACCGGCAAAGCGCTGGGCCGGCTCTTTCTCCAGGCAGCGCAGGACGACAGCTTCCAGATCGTCCGGCACCTCCGGCCGCAGGCGGCTCGGCGGCGTGACGGGGTCGTAGGCGTGGGCCATCACCAGCTGCAGGGCGCCATCGCAGTCGAAGGGGGGCCGGCCGGTCAGCAGGAAGTAGGCGACGCCGCCCAGGCCGTAAACGTCGGCCCGCGGGTCGAGCGGCCCGGCGCCGGCGGCTTGCTCCGGGGCCATGTACTGGGGCGACCCGGCGGCCGGCTCCTCGCCCCAAGAACTCAGGCCCAGGGTGCCGGCGGCCAACTCGCGGGCCAGGCCGAAGTCGAGCAGCTTGGCCACGTCGCAGGCCGCGCCGCTGCGGCCGACGATCACGTTGCCGGGCTTGATGTCGAGGTGCAGAAAGCCGCAGGCATGCGCCTCCCCCACCACCCCGCATAGCTGTAAAAGCAGATGGACGACACGGGCCGGCGGCAACGGGCCGTCGCGGGCCGCCAGCTCCGCCAGGCTCAGGCCGGCCAGGTACTCCATGACGTAATAGGCCCGGCCATCGTCGGCCCGGCCACAATCGTAAATGGCAACGGCGTTGGGGTGGCGCAGGGCGGCCAGGGCGCGGGCCTCGCGCTCAAAGCGATGCCGCACATCCCGGTCGCGCGCCTGCTCGGGCCGGATCAGTTTCAGGGCGCAGGGCCGGCGAAGCACGGCATGCTCGGCCAGGTACACGTCGGCCATGCCGCCGCTGCGCAGGTGACTCCGCAGCAGGTACGGCCCGACGAGCTGGGCCGGAGAAGAAGGGGCCAGGCCCTCTTCCTCACGGGGCCAGTCCCCTTTTTCTCCGCCCGGGCCCAGGCGAGTGCAGGCGAACAGGGCCAGGGCGCCGCCGGCGCTGAGCACGACGATCAGGGGGACCAGGGCGCGGACGGTGGCGGGCCACGAGGCCGGCTGGGCCAGCCCCGCGGTCAGCGTGAGCACGACCGGCATCAGCACCAGTGTGCCCAGGACCACGCCGCCACGCCGGCGCGTGTTCGGAATGGCGATGCCGTAAGCCGCGATCAACAGCAGCCAGCGGCCGGCGGCACTTCCCAGGGCCAGACGAAGCAGCGCGCCGCCGAGCCGGGGGTCCGATTTCCCCAGCGCCAGCGCTTCCAGCACCGACCCGCACTGCAACCAAGCCAGCGAGGTGGCTGTCAGCCCGAACAGGATCAGCTCCAGCGTTCGCAGGCTGCGCAGGGGGAGCGTGCCCCCAGCGTAGAGGCGGGCGCCCACGGCCGTCAGAACGGCCAGCAGCACGACCTGGAGGAACAGCCCGAACCGCGCCACGGTCAGGTCGAGAAGCTCGCTCAGGTTGCAAAACAGATAGAAGACGAGCATGCAGCCCAGGAGCGGCGCCAGCAGCCGCAGCCGGGACCGAAGGAGACCGCGGAGTTCGTCGTGGGAGTGGAGGTCGAGTGCGGGCGCCGCCAGTGGCCCGGGGCGGGGCGATCGCACCGCTGGGAGCGGGACGCCGGCCGGGGATGCGGGTGCGGACGCTGGCGGTGGCATGGGCCCCCTCCCCCGCGGGGACGCGACGCCGGCCGGTCGGCCGCGGGCGACACCCGGGACTGGGATACGGTGCAGGGGTGAGCCCGCGTCCGTGGGACCTGACCATTATTGTGCACTACCACCGCGCCGGAAGCAAGCGGCTGAACCTGAGCTTTTCGCTGACCCCGCTTTTGACCGGAGGCGGGGCGTGGCCCAAACTGATTTAGGAGCGTTCGGAAACAATGACGGCGGGTGTGCTGCATGGACAGCAGCGCTGGCAAGCCCCGGAGGGGCGCCCGTTGTTAGCCAGGGGTTTCAACCCCTGGATCGGGAGATTGGGGATGTCCCCAAGCCCCGGAGGGGCGGCCGAGGCTTGAAGCGATGGCCGCCCCTCCGGGGCTACTGGCGCTGTAGGGCGCCCCGTTCCAGGGGTTGAAACCCCTGGCTAACGGCGGACGCCCCTCCGGGGCTACCCGAGACGGTTATCCGGCGCTGTCGCCCTCATTCCTTCCGAACGCACTAGTTGGACAGCGCCACTTTTCACACTGGGCAAGGCCGAAGTCAAGCTGGGCAAAGTAAATCGCCGTAAGTCCTTGGTTTTCGTGTGGCCATCTTACCCAGAATAAAAAGTGGCGCTGTCCAACTAGGCGAGCGGAAACAATGAGGCCCGCTGAGCCGCGCACGCAGCGGAGCGGAGTAAGCGGCATGAGCGCCGCTTACTCCGCTCCGCTGCGTGCGCGGCTCAGCGAGTCAACCGTCGCTCCTAAACCTGCATTTTTTCCGAACGTTCTTGGGCGAGCGGAGATTATCGCCTGCCCGGCGCCTCAGCTCACGAGTCCCCTTGCATGCCAACTACCACCTTGCCGAAAGATTGCGCGGCCGGCGAGTTGCTGGCGCGCATCGGCGAATCGCCCCACCTGCCGACACCGCCGCCGGTGGCGCTTCGCATCATTCAGCAGGCGTCGCAGCCGGAGTGCGAGCTGGAGGACATCGCCCAGATCATCCTGCTCGATCCGGGGCTGTGCGCGCAGGTGCTGCGGGTGGTCAATTCGGCCTTGTTTGGCCTGCCGCACCCGATCGGCTCCATCGAGCGGGCGCTGAACTTCCTGGGGCTGAAATCGGTGCGTTCGCTGGTGCTGAGCCTGTCGTTGCCGTCGCTGCGCGGGACGACGGGGAGCGAAGAGCGCTGGCGCGAGTGCTGGAAGGCGTCGGTGGCGGCCGCCATCGTGGCCCGCGAGTTCGCCGTGCAGCTGCGCCGGCCCGATCCGGAAGACGACCTGGTGGCCTCCCTGCTCTGCGACCTGGGCATGTTGGTGCTGCAACAGGCCTGCCCGGCCGCTTACGCCACGGTGCTGGCCCAGCCGCCCGACGTGCTGGCCTACAGCCAGTGCGAGCTGGAAGAGGAATGCCTGGGGCTGACCCATGCCGAGGTCAGCGCGTTCGTGCTGGAGCGCTGGCGGCTGCCGCCCGAGATCACCGAGCCGATCCGCCATCATCACCGGCCAGCGGGGGCCCCTTGGCGGGAGCGATCCTGGGCCGAGCGATGCCGGCTGCTTTACCTGGCGATGCGTCTGGCGCAGCTGCCGATTGCCGTCAACAGCCAGCCGGCCCTGGTCCGCGAGGTCTTGCAGCTGGCCTGCGATCAATTCGGCCTCAGCGAGGGGGGCTTCCTTGGCGTCCTGGGATCGCTCCATCGAAAAATCGACGCATTTACCAGCATCCTTCAGATGGACCTGGGTCGCGTGGCCCATTACCCCAGCCTGGTGGCCAATGCCTCGGTGGAGCTGGTTCGCCTGAGCGTGGAACCGCGCTCCGTACTCGACGATCCGGGCAGCCCGCAGCCGGGCAGCCCGCAGCGCCAGCAAGGGACTCCCTCGCTGGCGCTGCGGGCGGCCCCGGTGGCGGCGCTGCCAAATCAACCGCCCGATTACGAGGTTCTGCGTTGGCGTCGCATCGTCCACCAGCTGCGCCGCGAGGCGACGCGCGACCGTTTGACGGGGGCGTTCAGTCGGGCCTGCTTCGAGGAGTCGCTGCACCAGGCCCATCGGCGGGCCCGGCGGCGCGGGACGCTGCTGGGCCTGCTGGTTCTCGACCTCGACGACTTCCAGGGCTTCAACGCCCGCCGGGGCCAGGCGTTCGGCGACCAGGCCCTGAAGGCGGTGGCGGCGGCCCTGCGGCGCACGGTCCAGCCCGAGGCGATCGTGGCTCGCTGGGGTGCCGACGAGTTTTCCATCGTGATTCCCGAGGCGTCGGCCGACGGCTTGTGGACGTCGTCCCAGCGCGTGCGGTCTGCCGTCGCCGGGTTGCTGGTCCGCCACAACGGGGAAACGGCCACGCTTTCGGCCACCGTCGGGGCGGCGCTGGCCTGGCCATGCCGGGCGCGTCACCAGGTGGCCGACCTGCTAGCCGCCGCCGCCCGCGCCCTGGCTGCTGCCCGTGCCGCCGGCAAGGACGAAATCCGCGTCTGGACCCTGCTGGATGACAAGGACGCGGCCAGGCTGGAGGAGTTCCGGCGGCGGCAGTTCGGCACGTTCCTGCTGGCGCAGGGGACCGTGACGGAGGCGGAGCTGGCGGCGGCACGGCGGCCGGCCCTGCCGCAGCGGCTCGGCGGGCGGCTGGCCCGGGACCTGGCGTGGCTGACCCCGCGCCGCAGCTGCCGGACCCTCCGCGACCAGCGCCGCCAGCGGCGGTCATTCGGCGAAGCCGCCCAGTCCCTGGGGTATCTGACCAAGGGCCAGGTTCAGACCCTCCAGGCCCTGCGCCAGGAGCCGCCGGAGCGCCTGGCCGAGCGGCTGGTCGAAGCGGGGGCGCTGACGGCGGACCAGGCCGCCGCGGCGGTGAGCGGATACTACGAAGGGCTACTTGGCGCTGCGGGCTGATGGTCCAGCAGCTGGCGCTTGTGGCGTCGCCAGCTGTGCGCTGGCCGCTCCTTCGCGGCGTCGGGAGGGCAGGGTGCCACGAGGGTGCCACATGGGTGCCACGAGGGTGCCACATGGGTGCCACGAGGGTGCCACATGGGTGCCACGAGGGTGCCACGGTGCCACGAGGGGTGCCACGAGGTGTCTAAAGCTGTGGTGGCACCCTGGACCGACAGGCTTCGGTTCCCTGGCGTGGCCTATACGGCCGCACCATTTACTCCTTTTATTCAGCGCCAACCTTTCCCAAACCGCGCAATCCCCTTCCGCCAACGCTTGATTATTCCTGCCGCGGCTGTAAACCACACAGGAGTACAACCAGGAGTCCACACCCAGGGTCCGTTCCATGACCGTGCCGCTCCAGGCTGAGAGCCCGGACGTCCTCGCCCAGATGTACCGCCTCTACCGCGACTATTTCGATCGCGCCGAAAAGAAGCGGCGCTGGTCGGTCAAGGACGGCATCCCGTGGGACCAGTGCAACCCGTCGCTGGAACCCGAGGTCGGTGACGTGGTGCAGACCTTCTGCATGGTCGAGCTGTACCTGCCCGATTACGTGGGCAAGCTGATGCCGCAGGTCCGTGCCAACCGCGGGCGGGCCTGGATGATCGCCAACTGGGGCTACGAAGAATCGAAACACTCGATGGCCCTGGCCGACTGGCTGCTGCACTCCGGCCAGCGCACCGAGGAACAGCTGGCCGACATGGAAGGGGCCGTCTTCGCGAACGAGTGGCAGCTCCCGCACGATAACGCCCGGGCGATGGTCTGCTACACCATGTTCCAGGAGCTGGCGACCTGGTTGACCTATCATAACCTGCGGAAGATGGTGGACGATCGTGACCTGGCGCTGGACCGTGTGTTGCAGCTCTTGAGCATCGACGAACGCGCCCACTACGATTTCTTCCGCAAGCTGGTGCAGGTGTACCTGGAGTATGACCGTCCGGGGACGCTGGAGCAGTTGCGGCGGGTGGTGAACACGTTCAAGATGCCGGCGATGCACCTGTTCGTGGATGGCGCACGCCGTGCTACCGCCGTCAAGGAGCTGCGCCTGTTCGACGAGGACATGTTCGTTTACCAGGTTTACGAGCCGGCGCTGGCGGCGTTGGGCGTGCACAAATCGGAGCTGCGCCGCCGCAGCTCGCCACGCGAGTTGGTCACGACCGGCCGGAAGGCGTAATCCGCAAAGCCCCTCGCCCCCGCACTCCGGGGAGAGGGGAGAGCGATCCGCAGGCGCTGTCATGGCACCCTCCCCCCGCCACACGGTCATCACGGGCCTGGGCGTAGTCACGCCGGTGGGTCACGGGAGGGCTGCGTTCTGGGAGGCGCTGTCGGCCGGCCGTGGCGGCATCGGCCCCGTCACGGCCTTCGAGACGGCAGCTCTGCCCGTGCGTTTCGGCGGCGAAATCCGCGACTTCGACCCGCGCGATTATGTCGACAAGTCCGAGCGCAAACGCCTGAAAATGATGGTGCGGACGATTCAGCTTGCCGTGGCCGCTGCCCGCCTGGCGGCGGACGATGCCGGCCTCGAACGCACCACTCTCGACCCCAAGCGTTTCGGCGTCGTCTTCGGAGCCGGCACCATCCCCGGCGACCTGGCCGACCTGGGACCGCTGGCACAGGCCTGTTTCGACCCCAACACGGGCCGCGTCGATTACCGCCGCTGGGGCCGCGACGGTTTGCCGCTGGTCCCGCCCATGTGGATGCTCAACCACGTCCCGAACATGGTGTCATGCCACGTTTCGATCCTGCACAACGCCCAGGGACCTTGCAACACGATCACGCAAACCGATGTGGCGTCGCTGCTTGCCCTGGGCGAGGCCCGGCGGGCGCTGCAGCGCGGGCGGGCCGACCTGTTCCTGGTGGGCGGCGGGGACACGCGGATCAACCCGATCAGCTATGTGCGGCAATCGCTCTTCGCTCCGCTTTCGCGTCGCAACGCGGAGCCGGAGCGGGCCTGCCGTCCCTTCGACCGGCAGCGGGACGGCCTGGTGCTCGGCGAGGGGGGCGGGGCGCTGGTGCTGGAGGAGTTGGAGCACGCGCGACGGCGGCAGGCGCCGATCTACGCCGAGGTCATCGGCTTCGGCTCGGCCTTCGACCGTGGCGGGTCCGGCAAGGGCCTGGCCCGTGCGATCGAGGTGGCGCTGACCGACGCCGGTGTGAGTCCCGAGACGCTGGACCACGTCAATGCGGACGGGGCCAGTACGCCGAATGGGGATGCCCGGGAAGCGCACGGCCTGCGGCTGGCGCTGGGCGACGCCGGCGCCACTCTGCCGATCTTTGCCGCCAAGAGTTACTTCGGCCACCTGGGCCCCGGCAGCGGCACTGTCGAGTTGGCCGCCAGCCTGCTGGCCCTGCGCCATGGCACCTTGCCGGCCACCCTCAATTACGAAGAGCCCGATCCGGTCTGTCCCGTGGCCGTGACGCGCCGGACCCGCGCGGTGGAGCGATCCTGCTTCCTGAAGGTGGGCATGACGGAAGTGGGCCAGTGCGCGGCGGTGGTGTGCCGACGCTGCGGGAGCGGGTGACCGCTGCGAACGCCGGCGTGCAGTGCCCTCGTTCCCACGCTCTGCGTGGGAACGCACGTCGGGACGCTCTGCGTCCCGGCTGGTGTCGGACGCGACGCAGAGCGTCGCCACGTGCGTTCCCACGCCGAGCGTGGGAACGAGGAGGAAACCCATGCAGCGTCGCGTTGTCATCACCGGCATGGGCGTCATCACGCCGCTGGGCGACAGCGTGGCGTCGCTGTTCCGTTCGCAACTGGAAGGGCGGAGCGGCGTCGGACCCATCACGCGTTTCCCCGCCGACACCTTCCCAACCCGGATCGCCGCGGAAGTGCGCAGACTTCGACCTGGCGCGGTACGTGGCCGACCCTGATCCGTGGTCCGATGCCTGGCTCAACAGCCAGTTTGCCGCCGCCGCCGCCCGGTTGGCCCTCGACGATGCCGGCCTGCTCGACGATGACCGCGTGGACCGCCAGCGCTTCGGCGTTTACCTGGGGATCGGCGAGGGACGGCACGATTACGACGCCCTGCTCGGCGCCATCGCGCACGGCTATCGGCCCGAGCGGGGCGACATCGGCGGCGTGCCCTTCGCCCAATCGGCCCGGGAACACATGCGTCCCGGTCTCGAACGGGAGCAAGAGCTGCACACCACCACGGCTCACCTGGCCGAGCGCTTCGACCTGGGGGGTCCCAATTACAGCTGCCTGACCGCGTGTGCGGCCGGCAGCCAGGCCGTCGGCGAGGCGATGGAATTGATCCGCTCCGGCGAGGCCGACCGCATGCTGGCCGGCGGGTCGCACAGCATGGTCCATCCGTTTGGCCTGACCGGCTTCAGCCTGCTGACGGCCCTGTCGCGGCGAACCGACGAGCCGGCCCGGGCCTCGCGCCCCTTCGACCTGCGCCGCGACGGCTTCGTCATCGGCGAGGGGGCCGGCCTGCTGGTGCTGGAGGCACGGGAACTCGCCAAGAAGCGCGGGGCGACGATTTATGCCGAGCTGACCGGTTACGGCAGCACGGCCGACGCTTTCCGCGTCACCGATAGCCATCCCGAAGGACGGGGCGCCATTGCCTGCATGCGCGCCGCCCTGGCCGACGCCGGCCTGGCCCCCGATGCCATTGGTTACATCAACGCCCACGGCACGAGTACCCTCCTCAACGACAAGGTCGAGACGCGGGGCATCAAGGAGGTGTTCGGACCGTTGGCTTACCAGGTGCCGGTGTCGAGTAGCAAGAGCATGCTGGGCCATCTGATGGCCGCCGCCGGCGCCGTGGAGCTGGTCATCTGCGTCGAGGCCCTCCGCCACGGCGTGCTGCCGCCGACCATCAATTACGAGACGCCGGACCCGGAGTGCGATCTCGATTACATCCCCAACAAGCCCCGCGAACGGCGCGTGCAGCACGTACTGAGTAACTCCTTCGGGTTTGGCGGACAGAATGTGTCGCTGGTGGTGAGCAGGTACGAGCCGGAAGCGTAAGCGACGGGTACGAGCCGGAAGCGTAAGCGACGGAAGCAGTGCAAAGTCCGTCGCTTACGCTTCCGGCTCGTACTGGGTTCTTCCATCGAACACTTGCATGGCTTGTCCCTGTTGATCGACGACGTAAGCGATGGCGGCGTGCAATGCGCCGTTGGTGTTCAGATACCGGGTGCTGCCGTGCTGCGTCCAGCGGTCGCGATCGGCCGATTCGCCGAATGCTTCGCGCAGCCGACGACTCATCCAGGCCTTGAAATCGGCCATCACCTTTTCCGGCCTGGCCGGGGTAGTCACGACGATGTGGATGTGATTCGTGCGCCACATGAACCGCCCACAACGTCCAGCCGCGATGTCGAGCCACCTCCTGGATGGTCCGCAGCGCCACGAGGCGTCGCGGCTCATCGAGGAGATACGGTTGTTGTCGCAGGGCCTGCCGCCGGGCCGTCTCCAACCCCGAATCGGGCGAAACAAACGGGGTCCCCACCTCGTTGTGCGCGCGATCCACGGAGCCCGGCGCACGGCCGTGGAGCCACGTTCCATAGGTGGTAAAGGTGATGAAGTACGCCAGCGGTTCAGTCACGATACCCCCCCAACAAAACGAGCCGGAAGCGTTAGCGACGGACCCAACGACGCCTCGGGCTCCATAACAAAACACGGTTGCGGCCCGGTCGCATCAGAGTATCATAAGGAAGTGACCCCCGCCTGAGCCGTCGCCCGCCCTCCCACGAAGGTCCCCGCCATGATCGCTTGTTTCTCGGCCCGTCGCGGGCGCCTCTTCGCGCTGGTCGTCCTCGGCAGCCTCGGCATGCTCGCCCTCCTTCAGGTCGCGCCGTCCGAGTCGGCCGGGGCCGAGGTGCCGCGGGGGAAGCCGGCCATCGACTTCACCCGGCAGATTCGCCCCATCCTGGCCGAGAACTGCTTCGCCTGTCACGGGCCCGATGACAAAGCCCGCAAGGCGAAAATGCGCCTCGACACTCGGGAGGGACGCTCGGCCACGCTGGGCTCATCGTCCCGGGCCAGGCCCAGCAGAGCGGATTGATCGAGCGCATCACCGCGCAGGATCCCGGCGAGCGGATGCCGCCGGCAAAAAGCGGTAAGAAGCTGACCGCCTCACAGATCGATCTCCTGCGCAAGTGGATTGAAGCCGGTGCGCCGTGGTCGGAACACTGGGCGTTCGTGCCGCCGAAACGGCCGGCCGTGCCGACGTTTAGCCGCGAGACTCCGGCGAGCGCTTGGCCGAGCAACGAGATCGACCGCTTCATCCTCGCCCGCCTCGAAGGGGCCGGGCTGAAGCCGTCGCCGGAGGCCGATCGCATCACCCTGCTCCGCCGCCTCACCTTCGACCTGACCGGCCTGCCGCCCACCCCGGCCGAGGTTGATGCCTTTCTGGCCGACCAGTCGCCCGATGCCTACGGCAAGGTGGTGGATCGCCTGTTGCAATCGACGCGGTTCGGCGAGCACATGGCCCGCTACTGGCTCGACAACGCCCGCTATGGCGACACGCACGGCCTGCACCTGGACAACTACCGCGAAATTTGGCCGTACCGCGAGTGGGTTATCAAGGCATTCAACACCAACAAGCCGTTCGACACCTTCGTCGTCGAGCAGCTCGCCGGCGATCTGTTGCCCGACCCGACGACCGACCAGATTGTGGCCACCGGCTACAACCGCTGCCACGTCTCCACCAGCGAGGGGGGCTCCATTGACGAGGAGGTCTACGTCCGCAATGTGGACGACCAGGTCGATACCAACGGCACCGTCTTCATGGGCCTGTCGGTCGGCTGCGCCAAGTGCCACGACCACAAGTACGATCCGGTAACGCAGAAGGACTACTACAGCCTCTTTGCGTTTTTCAACAACATCGACGGCCCGGCTCTGGACGGCAACGCGGCCAACACGCCGCCCAGCATGCGCGTGCCGAACGCCCAGCAAGCCATCGTGCTGGAGCGGATCAAGCAGAAGGAGGCCGGTGTCCGGACCCGGATGGCCGCCGAGATCGCGAAGGTGAAGTACGACCCGGCGGCCGACGCGAATGTCTCGGAAGACCTGCCGCGGGCCGAATATGTCTGGATTGACGATTCCGTGCCGGCGGGCAAGCAGGAGGTCGGCGGACCCAACGTCCGCTGGCAGTTCGTCTCCTCGCCGGAGGAGCCGACGTTCGCGGGCCGTCACGCCCTGCGGCTGCAAGCCAACGGCGTGCAGCAGTGCGTCCTGTCCGAGGCGAAGTCGCCCCTGCACGTTGGCCAGGGCGATACGCTTTTTGCCTATGTCTACCTCGATCCGAAGCATCCGCCGAAGGAGATCATGCTCCAGTGGCACTCGACCGGCTGGCTGCACCGGGCCTACTGGGGCGACAATGCCATTCCGTGGGGCCGCGATAACTCGACCGAACGGCACAAGGTCGGCCCGTTGCCGAAGGCCGGCACGTGGGTGCGGCTGGAGGTGCCGGCAGCCCAGGTCGGCCTCGCGCCCGGCACCACCATCACCGGCTGGGCGTTCACCCAGCAGAGCGGCACCGCCACCTGGGACAAGGCCGGCCTGGCGACCCGGCTGCCACAGACCGGGGAGACGCCCGACACCCTCTTCGGCTGGCTGCGGGTCCAGCGTGCCACCGGCGGTGCCGGCCTGCCGAAGCCGATTCAGGATCTGGTGAAAATCGACAGGGCGAAACGCACGCCGGAGCAGCAGAAGGGACTCCTTACTTACTTCATCGAGAATGTCTATTCCAGGACCCGTGCGGCCCTGGCTCCACTCAATGCCGAACTGGCTGCCCTGGCCAAAGAACGGAGCGATCTCGAAAAAACGATGCCGGGCAGCCTGGTGTTCCGGGAGCGCCCGGACGTACGGCCCGCCTACATCCTGAAGCGCGGCGAATACGATCGGCGGGACAAGCAAGTTGGCCGGGCGACGCCGGTCTTCCTGCCGCCGCTGCCCGCCGATGCCCCGCGCAACCGCCTTGGCTTCGCCCGCTGGCTCGTCGATCGGCGCCATCCGCTCACCGCGCGTGTGGCGGCGAACCGCTTCTGGCAGCAGCTCTTCGGCACCGGCCTGGTCAAGACGACCGAGGACTTCGGCAGCCAGGGCGAGCTGCCCACGCACCCGCAATTGCTCGACTGGCTGGCCGTGCACTTCATGGACGATGGCTGGGACGTGAAGCGCTTCATGAAGCGCCTGGTGATGTCGCAGACGTATCGGCAATCGTCGAAGGTAACGCCGGAGCGGCTGGCGAAGGACCCGGCGAACCGGCTGTTGTCGCGCGGCCCGCGCTTCCGGCTGGATGCCGAGGAGCTGCGCGACCAGGCCCTCTTCATCAGCGGCCTGCTGGTCGAGAAGGTTGGCGGGCCGAGCGTCAAACCGCCGCAACCGGCCGGATTATGGGAAGCGGTCGGCTACGTGGCCAGCAACACGCGCAACTTCACCGCCGACACCGGCCTGGAAAAGGTCCACCGCCGCAGCCTGTACACTTTCTGGAAGCGCACCGCCGCCCCGCCACAGATGACGACCTTCGACGCCCCATCGCGCGAGTCCTGCACGGTCCGCCGCGAACGCACCAACACGCCGCTGCAAGCCCTGGAGATGATGAACGAAACGCAGTTCGTCGAGGCGTCCCGGGCCCTGGCGGAGCGCGGCATGAGGGACGGCGGAGCGAAGGTCGAGGATCGACTGGCGTATGTCTTCCGCCTGGCAACCGCGCGACGACCCGATCACCAGGAATTGAAAGAATTGATGTCCGCCTACGCGGACCACCTGGCCGTTTATGCGAAGGACCTGGCGGCCGCACGCAAGCTCATCACGATCGGCGAGTCGAGACCGGACGCCCGGCTGGATGTGGGCGAACTGGCGGCGCTGACGATGGTGGCGAATTTGATTCTGAATTTGGATGAGGTGATGAACAAGGGGTAGAGGAGGCTTCACCACGAAATACACGAAACACACGGAAAGACAGAACTTGGCTTTCTCGCTTTTCGTGTCTTTCGTGTGTTTCGTGGTGCACTTCTTGGGGAGTCCGAGCCATGAACCCGATCCACAACTGCCTCACCACCCTCACCCGCCGTCACTTCTTCCGCCAGGGCGCCCTCGGCCTCGGCACGGCGGCGCTGGCCTCGCTGCTGCCGGCCCAAGCCGCAAGCGGTGCCGACATCGGCGGCGTCCTCGGGGCCCCGCACTTCGCGCCGCGGGCCAAACGCTGCATCTACCTCTTCATGAACGAAGGCCCGTCGCAGATGGACATGTGGGACTACAAGCCCAAGATGGAGGCGATGTTCGACAAGGACCTGCCCGACTCGATCCGCAATGGGCAGCGCCTCACCACCATGACCAGCGGGCAGACGCGCTTCCCCATCGCCCCGTCAAAATACAAGTTCGCGCAGCACGGCCGGTGCGGCCGCTGGGTCAGCGAGTTGCTGCCGTGGACGGCGAAGGTCGTCGATGACCTGGCCGTGGTCAAGAGCCTCTGGACCGAGGCGATCAATCACGACCCGGCGGTGACATACATCTGCACCGGCAACCAGATTCCAGGAAAGCCGAGCATCGGGGCCTGGCTCAGCTACGGCCTGGGCACAATGAACTGCAACCTGCCGGCCTTCGTGGTCATGACCGCCTCGTGGACCGGCCGCAAGGAGGCGCAGGCCATCTACAACCGCCTGTGGGGCACCGGCCCGCTGCCGAGCAAGCACCAGGGTGTGGCCCTGCGCTCGCAGGGCGACCCGGTGCTGTTCCTCTCCAACCCGGACGGCGTCGATCCGGCCACGCGCCGCCGCATGCTGGATGCCTTGGCTCGTCTCAACGAGAAGCAGGCCGCCGAGGTCGGCGACCCCGAAACCCAGGCGCGGATCGCCCAGTACGAAATGGCCTTCCGCATGCAGTCGAGCGTGCCGGAGCTGATGGACCTGTCGAAGGAGACAAAACAGACCCTGGATATGTACGGTCCCGATGTGCACAAGCCCGGCACCTTCGCGGCCAGCTGCCTGCTGGCCCGCCGGTTGGTGGAGCGCGACGTGCGCTTCGTGCAAATCTTCCACCGCGGCTGGGACCAGCACTTCAACGTCGGCGGCGATCTGCCCAACCAGTGCAAGGACGTCGATCAGGCCTGTTACGCCCTCATCACCGACCTGAAACGGCGCGGATTGCTGGACGACACGCTGGTGGTGTGGGGCGGCGAATTCGGCAGGACAATCTACTGCCAGGGGCAGTTGACCCGGCAAAACTATGGCCGCGATCATCATCCGCGCTGCTTCACCTGGTGGTTCGCCGGCGGCGGCGTCAAGCCGGGCATCGAGTACGGCCAGACCGACGAATTCAGCTACAACGTGGTCAAGGACCCGGTCCACATCCACGACCTGAATGCGACGATCTTGCACATCCTCGGGATCGACCACAAGCGCTTGTCGGTAAGGTTCCAGGGGCTGGACGTGCGCCTGACCGGGGTCGAGGAGCATTCGCCGGTGAAGGGCATCCTGAGCTGAGCACGCCGAGCCGCGCACGCAGCGGAGCGGAGTAAGCGGCGTTCGGCCTCAGGGCATCCGCAACACAAAGATCCCACCCGCCCCGCCCGCCACGGTCAGGTGGCGGCTGTCAATGGCCCACGACAGGCCCACGGCGTCGGGCAGCTTCCAATTGCGCACCTTCTGGCCGGAAGCCAGGTCCCAGATGCCAACCCATTTCGCCTCCGGATTGGCGGCCGCCAGGTAGCGCCCATCGGGCGCGACGGCGAGGGCCGAAACCGAGCCGTCATACCCTGCCAGCGACCCGTCCGCGGCCAGCGGGCCCAACGACCAGCGTTGCACGCCCCGGTCGCCGCCACTGTAGACGTGCTTGCCGTCCGGCGCAACGGCGAGGCAGTGCACCGGGCCGGGCGTCTCGGTCGTGGGCTTGCGTTCTCGCCGAATGTCCAGCTCCCACAGCCGGAGCGTCCGGTCCTGCCCTGCCGACAGGGCTTGCTTCCCGTCCGGGGTGAAGGCGACGGCCGCGACCGGTGCGGCATGGCCCTCCATCACGTGCATCGAGCCGTCTTCCAGGTCCCAGAGGCGGACGGTCTTGTCCTGGCTGCCGGACAGCGCCAGCGGCCGGTGGGGGAGAAGGCGGTGACAGTCACCTGGGCGGCATGTCCCTCCAGTTTGCGGACCTCGCGGCCGGAAATGGCATCCCAGACCGCCAGCTGCTTGCCCCGACCGGCCAGCAGGCACTTCTTGCCGTCCGGCGCGAGGCTCAGGTTGACCACCTCGGCGGGCACTCGCTCGAAGCGCCGCCCGGGCCGGCCCGTGAGAAGATCGACAAAGACGACCTGGGCTGGCCGCGCCGTCGAGAGCGTCAAGACGCGGAAATCCTCCGGAGCGAGCACAGCCGAGGCTGCCGGCATGGGCACGATGGCTACGAGTTCGGGGGGCTGCTCGTCGAAACGCAATCGCGGCAGGATCTTGGCCGATTCGAGCGCGTCGAGAGGAGACGGCAACTCGTGCAAGAGTACCGCTGCCTGTAGGGTCTGCGGCAAGCCGGCGCGGCGTCCGCGGAAAGCCAGCAGGTCCTGCCGAATGCCCTTTTTGTCTTCGACTCCATCCCGATGGCGTCGCAGCAGGACGTCCAGCTCCGCCTGCGCCTCACGCTCGGCCGGGGAGAGGCGAGCCGAGTCCCGGGCCGTGGATGCTGGCCCTCCCAGGACCTTGTGCAGGGCCAGGGCGAGCACGCCGAGCATGAGGACCAGGACGGCCAGGCCGACGAGGTTGAAAAGAAGCCAGCGGCGGCGCTGCGGGACACGCGGGCGGCGTGGCACGGCGACTGCCGCTATCGGCAGGGCGAGCGGCCAGGGCTCGGTCTCTTTGGTCGATGCGGCTCGAGCTGCCGGCTTGCGCCGGCTGGGTCGCGGTTCCGCCAGCGGTGGTCGTTCTTTCACTTCCTCGGCCGGCGCTGGCACGCACCGGACGTTCCTTGCAGCACCTGCTCCAGCGCGGCGGCCACCTCGGCGGGAGTCTGGAACCGCTCCTCGGGTTTCTTGGCCATCAGGCGGCGGATGATGGCCGACACCGCCGCCGGCACGTCGCGCCGCAGCCCTTCCAGCGCCTCGGGATGCTCCAGCGCGTGCTTGAACAACTTGTTGGTGATCGTGGCACCGTCGAACGGGGCCCGGCCGGCCAGCAGATAATAGAACGTGCAACCCAGACCGTAGAGGTCCGCGCGAATGTCCACGGTACTGGCGTCGCGGGCCTGTTCCGGTGCGATGAAGTCCACCGTGCCGACGACCTTGCCCGCCACCGTCAGCGGTCCGGACACGGAGCCGTCGACCAGCGGCTGCTGCAACAGCGCCAGCCCCAGGTCGAGCAACTTGATGACTCCGGCACCTCCGGATTGGCCCGGCGGACCAACTAACATCAAGTTGCTCGGCTTGATGTCGCGGTGTACCAGCCCCTTCTCATGGGCATGTTGCAAGGCCAGCGCCGCCTGGCGGATATAGTCGCAAGCGGCGCGGACCGGCAGCGGGCCGCTCTCCTTCACCAGCTTGCTCAGGTCGGTTCCTTCCAGGTATTCCATGACCAGGATCCGCGCGCCATCGACCTCCTCCGCGTCGTACGCATGCACGATATTCGGATGGTCGAGCTGGGCAGCGACCTCGATTTCACGGCGGAATCGCTTGACGACGGCCGAGTTATCGAGCTTGTTGCGGTGGATGAACTTGACGGCGACCACCCGTCCCAGCTTTTGATGCCGGGCCTTGAACACGTTGCCCATGCCCCCCGATCCCAGCCGCTCGAGAATGACGTAGGAACCGAGCAGCAGGGCCTGCGCCGTTGTCCTGGAAGAGCTGATTGACCTGGTAAGGCGTGAGCCAGCCCTGTTTCAGGAGTTCGCGCGCGAAGGCGCACGGTTCCGCAGGGCCGGCCCGCGCTAACTCGGCCACCTGGGCTCGGTGCTCCGGCTCGACGACGCCGTACTGCTCGAGCAACTGGACCAGGGCGGCGACCGAGGAGATCGGCATGACGGCGGCTCGGACGAGGTCTCGCAACTGTGGTTCCTGAGAAGTGGATTCTAGCGGAGATAGGGCGGGGGCCGCTAGGGGCCAGCGGCGTTTGAGCACCGCCGCCCAGGCTCCAGCGGAACCGGGCCGGGCCCGCTGGGTTATATGATACTGTAGGGCCCGCCTGCTAGCCGCGAGGAGATGCCATGTCGCGCTTCGTGATGCCGTTGCTCGCCATCAGCCTGTTCGCGGTGCTCCGCCCGGTCGCCGCTGCCGACAAGACCGAGCCGCCCCAGAAGCCCGCGCCAGGTTGGCTCAAACTCACGCCGGACGAATTCCTCAAGCGCTTCGACAAGAACAACGACGGCGTGCTGACGAAGGATGAACTGCCTCCCCGGCTGGCACCGAATTTCGACCGCTTCGATCGCGATGGCGACGGCAAGCTCGACAAGAAAGAGATCGGCCTGATGCTCGAAGCCGCCCAGCGCATGTTCGCCGGCGCCGCGCCTGGGAAGCCCGGCACCAAGCCGGCTGTCAATGCGGCCGCCGTCGAACAACGCGTCAACAACGTGTTCCAACGGATGGACACCAACAAGGACGGCAAAATCAGCAAGGACGAGGCCAAGAACTTCATCGCCCAGTCGTTCGACCGCATCGACACCAACAAGGACGGCTTCATCGACAAGGACGAGCTGCGTCGCTTCGTCTCGCAGAACATGGCGCTGGGCGGCGGCGGGGGCCTCGGTCGTGGTTTCGGACGCGGTGGGTTTCCCGGCGCTGCCGGCCCGGACTTCGATGCCCTCGACAAGGACGCCGACGGCCGGCTGACGCGCGACGAACTCAAGGGCACACCCTGGGCCGAGCACTTCGACGAAATCGACACCAACAAGGACGGCAAGATCGATAAGAAAGAGTGGGCGGCGTACCAGAAGAAGCAGGCGGAGAAGAGGGCGCCTTGATCGTCTCGAACCGCGGATCGGGGCGGCAACCTTCGCCTGCCCCGCCCCGCCAATTCCCGGTGTCAACGCAGCACTTCTCTGCCCATCCATCCCGTTCCGCAACCTGCTGACTTTGATCCGCTCGCCCCCGATCCATTACAATCGTCGGCCCAACGCAGCGTTCGTTGCATCGTTGCACGATTGCAGCCATGCCACCACCCCTGCATTGCAGTGCAATGCATGCAATGCACTGCAACGATGCAACGCTGCAACGATCGCAGCGTTGCATCATTGCACGCATTGCACTGCAACGATGCAACGATACAGCCATGCAACGACGAGGATCATGCGATGAGCCCCGACACCACCGCCTTCTCTCCGTACGCGGTCCGCGCGGTTGCTGCCGAAGCACCGGCCGGCCCGCCCCTGACGGCCGCCGACCTTCTCGGCCGCGTGATCGCGGCCCGCGAGCTGGACCAGCAAGCGCCGGCACCGCCGCCCTGGCTCTGGGATGGCTACCTGGGACCGGGCAAGGTGACGCTCCTGACCAGTCAATGGAAATCCGGAAAGACCACACTGGTGTCGTTGCTGCTGGCCCGCTTGCCGCACGGGGGCCGGCTGCTCGACCTGGCCGTGGCCCCGGGGCGGGCGCTGGTCGTTTCCGAGGAAAGCCCCACCGACTGGCGGCCGCGCTTCCAGCAGCTGGGCATCCGCGAGCAGGTCGATCTCCTGTGCCGCCCGTTTACGACCCAGCCGACCATGAGCCAGTGGCTGGCCCTGCTCGAAGCCGCCGCCGCCCTGCACGACCGCCAGGGCACCGCCCTGGTGGTGATCGACTCCCTGGCCCAGTTCCTGCCCGCGCACAGCGAGAACTCGGCCAGCGCCCTGCTCGAATGTCTGACACCGTTGCAGGGCCTGACGACCGCCGGCATGAGCGTGCTGCTGCTACACCACCCGCGCAAGGGGAAGACCGTGGCCGGCCAGGCCGCACGCGGCAGCGGCGCCTTGCCCGGCTTCGCCGACATCATTATCGAGATGGGCTACTGCACCCGCCCGGACGAACTGGACCGGCGCCGCCGGTTGGTCGCCTTTTCGCGGCACGAGCAGACCCCGCGCCACTTGCTGATCGAGCTGGAGGCCGACGGCAGCGACTACCGCGTGCTGCAAAGCGGCCTGGAGGCGGCCGCCGGAGAGGGCTGGCAGGCGGTCCTGGCCATCCTGGCGGCGGCCTACGGCAAGCTGACGCGCCAGGAAATCCTGGACCAGTGGCCGGCCGATTACGACAGGCCCGACGCCACGAGCCTGTGGCGCTGGCTGACCCGGGCCGTGGCCTGCGGCCAGGTCCGCCAGGAGGGAACCGGCCGCCATCACGAACCCTTCCGCTACTGGCTACCAACGCGGGAGGAATTGCTCCGCCCGGAAGGGGGGACACCCGAGGAGCTACAGGCCTGGAATAACCGCTATCTCGCGGAGGCTCTCCGCGAAATACGAGTGGGCACGCCCCGCCGAGCCCCGCCCCGTTCCGGAGCCGGCAGCCCCTACCAGCGATCCGCTGCCGCTGCCGCCGCCGCTGCCGGAACCGCCCGCCACGGCCGGTGCGCCGCTGCCGCGACCGCCTGGCTCGGCGTCGCCTTCTCCTACCCCCGTGCCGGAGCCGACGCCGGCCCCGCCCGCACCGCCGACCGAGCAGGCGCCGCTGCGCTTCCCCTACCCGTTCAACATCATGAATCCGGCCGATGTTCCCGAAGACGTGTGGCAACGGGCGGAGAAGGCGAGCGCGAGGGATGAAGGCTGACAGCTGCGCAGCCGATGCATCAGGGTGGCACGCCCTGAGGTACTCCGAAGGGCGTGCTGAACCGACCTGAGTTGTACCCGCACGCCCTTCGGAGTACCTCAGGGCGTGCCACCCGCTGCCAAGTCGCGAGCGCCGAACGATTAGCTCGCCTGCGGTTGCGGCTCGTGGAGCTACACGATAGGGGAACCCTATGTGCCGCCCCGGTCAGGTGTAGCGCCAGGTTCGGCGTCTTGGGCCAATGCCGCCACGAACCGCCCGAACCGAGCGAAGTCGAACGCGCCCCGGGTGTGCCGCATGCAGTAGGCGTTGCGGCCCTCGGCCACCCACCCGAGACCCGGCGTGTCGAGCCACCGGAAGTCCTGCCGTACCGCCACTCGGCGGGTGTACGCCAGGATGTGATCGACCTCCGGGCCGCTGAACAGCTCCGAAGCCTCCAGGCTCCGCCGTAGCACCGCCCCGTGCTCCTCAGCGCAGTCGGCGGTGACGGCGACGTAGAAGCCGAA
The DNA here is from genome assembly GCA_963827935.1 of uncultured Planctomycetota bacterium. Lineage (GTDB taxonomy): Bacteria > Planctomycetota > Planctomycetia > Gemmatales > Gemmataceae > DATFNV01. The sequence continues at coordinate 389,090 of CAWHCN010000019.1, forward strand.
CAGCAACTCGTGCGCCCATGCCGGGCCGGAGGACTTGGCCAAGTGCCAGGTGACCGCCCGGAACTCGTCCCAGCGGAACAGGTCGCTCATCTGGTGGCAGTCCATCGTGCCGACCAGCTGAGGCTCGTCGTGGTCCGCGTCCCGATGCTCGAGTCGGTGTTCCCCCGCCGAGATGTCCAGCCGCAGCGTATGAGAGCCGGGGAACGCGAACGCCAGCGTGGCGCCGCAGTACGGCTCGCCCCATAGCAGTCGCTTGTCAGCCATGAGGGTGGAACAACCGACGAAGTCAACTCCGGCGGAGACGTAGCTCAGCCAAAAGGCGCGCGACCGAACGAACTCGCCCCACAACGAAAGCATCTGCATTCCTCTTCCCCGAACGTATTCTTGCAGCGCCCCATCCGACTCGCACGCCTGTGCGCGCCCGAAGCCGGGACCGCGCCCGAGTTTCCCGGCGCACTGCCACACAGTCGCCAACAGACCAGAAGCAACAACGCCTGTCAAGAGCCTGGAGGTGGGTTCGGCACAGCCGCGGCGGATCAGCAGGGCCAGCCGCAGTCCGCGGGGCTACAACAAGCCGTATGAACCGCGTTCGCAGCCACGACGCTTTCGCCCGGGCCTGCCGCCTCATCCCCGGCGGCGTCAACAGCCCGGCCCGCGCCTTTGGTGCCGTCGGCGGCCAACCCATCTTCATCGCCCGCGGCCAGGGCGCCCGCCTCTTCGACCTGGACGGCAACGATTACCTCGATTACGTCGGTTCCTGGGGACCGTTGATCCTTGGGCATTGCCATCCCCGCGTCGTTCGCGCCGTCGAGGAGGCCCTGCACAACGGCGCCAGCTTCGGCGCCCCGACCGAGCTGGAAACGCAGCTGGCCGAGCTGATCGTCGATGCCGTGCCGTCGATCGCGATGGTGCGGATGGTGTCGAGCGGGACCGAGGCGTCGATGAGCGCCATCCGCCTGGCTCGTGGCTTCACCGGCCGCGATGTCATCGTCAAGTTCGCCGGCTGCTACCACGGCCACGTCGATAGCCTGCTCGTCGCGGCCGGCTCCAGTGCGACCACGTTGGGCGTCCCCAATTCGCCGGGCGTTCCGCGCGGCTGCACGCAGGACACGCTGGTCCTGCGCTACAACGATTGTCAGGCGTTGGCGGACGCTTTTGCCGCCCAGGGGCCGCGGATCGCCGGCGTCATCCTCGAGCCGGTGGTCGGCAACATGGGCCTGGTTGTGCCGGCGCCGGAGTTTCTGACCGAGCTGCGCCGCCTGACGGCGCAGCACGGCGCGCTGCTTATCTACGATGAGGTAATGACCGGCTTCCGCCTGGCCTATGGCGGCGCAGGCCCTCTTCAAGCAGAAGCCGGACCTCACCGTGCTGGGCAAGGTGGTCGGCGGCGGGCTGCCGGTGGGTGCCTACGGCGGCCGGGCGGACGTGATGTCGCAGGTGATGCCCGCCGGCCCGGTCTTCCAGGCCGGCACGCTGTCGGGCAACCCGCTGGCGATGGCTGCCGGCGTCGCCACGTTGCTGGAGCTGCGGGAACACCCGCCCTATGCCAAACTGGAGGCGCTGAGTGCGAAATTGGCCGACGGCCTCGATCGGGCCGCCGCGGGGATTCCCCACTGCCTGCAGCGCGTCGGCAGCATGCTGACGCTCTTTTTCACGGACAGAACAGTGACCGATTACGACACAGCGAAAAGGAGCGACACCGCGAACTTCGCGCGGTTCTTCTGGGGGATGATGGATCGCGGCGTCTATCTGCCGTGTAGCCAGTTTGAGGCCGCATTCGTGTCGGCGGCTCACACCGAGGTGGACATTGATCGGACCATTGACGCGGCGCGGGAGGCGCTGGAGCCACTTGCAGGGTAACGCCTGGGGTGGCACGCCCTGAGGTCCTCCGGTACTCCGAAGGGCGTGCCACCCAGCGTTGAACCACACCCAGGCTTCCCTGTCTTGTTCCCCCCCCAGACGCGGCCGGGCAATTGGAAACGCCCTACAACAGACGAAATGCTCGGCGAGCTGTTCCGCACCCTGGTGACGCCCTGTCCACGATACGTCCGGGCGATGGGCTACCTGCACGAACAGATCAGCATCAAGGCCCGGCACGACCGCTGCCGCCGCGCCTGGGAGCCGCACCTCGAACGGACCAAGGCCATCATCCGGGCCGCCGTGCAGCAGTGCCCCACCAAGCGAAAGGCGGTGATCTTCGGTTCCGGAATGCTCTACGACGTGCCCTTGCCGGAGCTGGTGGCGGCCTTCGCCCAGGTGGTGCTGGTGGACGTGGTCCACCCGCTCGGCGCCGGCTGGCGCCTGGCCAACGTTACGGCCTTGGCCGCCGACGTGACCGGCGTCGCACAAACGGTCCACCGCCTGGCCAAACGGGGCGGCGAACCCTTGCCGCGCTTCACGCCCTCGCTGTTTTGCGACGACCCCGAGGTCGATCTGGTGGCCTCGGTCAACCTCCTGTCGCAGCTCGCCTATCTGCCCTGCAAGTGCCTGACGGACGCCGGCGTTTATCCCGCCGCCGCCGTGACCGCCTTCGGCCGCGACCTGGTGCTGGCCCACATCGACTACCTGAAGCGCCTGCCCGGCGTCGTCGCCCTCATTTGCGACCTGGAGCGGATGACGCTGGACCGCACGGGAACCCTGGTGGAACGCCAGAGCGCCCTGCGTGGCGTGACGCTCCCCTGGACCGGCGAGGAGTGGACCTGGGACCTGGCCCCGCGGCCGGAGGCCAGTCCGACGGTCAGCTACCAGCGGCGGGTAGTCGGGGTAGTGAATGTGAAGGCAGCAGCCGCTCGGACGGGGCCAGGCTGACGAACCTGGCCCCGCTGGCATGGGCCTGCCCGTTTTCTGGCAGCGGTTCCTGTCGCGTTTCCTGTCAACCCCCGTGACAGGGTGGGCAGCTCCTCTCGGCGGCGCAAGAGTATGAAAAACAAGGAGTAACGGCAAGGAAGCTGCCTACCACTGTTGGCAGGCAGGTCGGGGGCAGTCCGAAGCGCCAGCGAGGAAGTCCGGCCGCCTCGCTGGCGCTTCGGACTGTCCTAAGGGCCGATCGCCTTGATCTAGCCTTGACCCGGCGCCGGCCAGAGCGAACAATAGGTCATCATGAGTCGGCACCTCATCCGCTTGGTAGCCCTGGGTTGTGGGTTCCTGCTGGCGTTGCCGCCGGCCTGGTGCTGCTGGACCCCAGCACACACGGCCAAGCACCGCAGGCCGGCTTGCTGCCAGCACGAGCAAGAACCGCAACCCACACCCGCGCCAACTACCCCGTGTCCCTGCGACGATCGGGCCAGTCTGGACCCCAGCGGCCCGGTAAAATCCGCGTCCGTCCTCTATCTCCCCGCCTCGCCGTTCTGCGCCGTTACCGACTTTCCGCAAGCCGCCACTGCGGTCGTCAGTTTTCCCATCCCAGCCGCCCCATCGCAACGACTGCACGTCCTCCTGTGTCTTTGGCTCTGCTGAGGAGCGCGCGCTGCCAGCAATGCCAGAGAGCGCGCAGGGACCGTGAATCCCCGCGCGCCATGACAGTCGCGCCTTCGCCCTGACCACACCTACCAAAGACTGGAGACTGAGCCATGTTCATGAAATTGATCGGCGTCGTCGTTCTCACCACGGCCCTCGTTGGCGGGGGCTTCAGCTGGGGCGCCCGCTCCGCCTCGACGACGGGCAGCCGGGCTCCGCGGGCCAATGCGTGTTGCTCCGCCGGCAGCGACTGCTGCGCGCCCGCCAGCGCCTGTTGCGAAGACGACTGCTGCGCCGCGGGCGCCGACTGCTGCTTTCCCGCGAGTGCCTGCTGCGGCAGCAGCGTGAGTGACGGCAGCAAGTAACGGCCGGCCGTAGAGAGAGAAGGGGCGCCGGGACGCGCCGGTTTCGACCGGCGGCCCCGGCGCCCTGTTCGTCGCCCCAATCCGCGCCGCCCCCCCAGGCGGACCCGGCTGATCCACGGCCGACGAACAGGTGCCTGCTGTCCTTGGATTCACGCCGGGGAATCGCGAAAATAACTGTGCAGCCTTAAGCGTCGTCCAGGGACCTCGGGCCTGGCCCCGGTCGGCGCACGCCGGATGGAAGGAGAAGCAGGCATGATTTCTCTGGTGGAAGCGGTTCGCAGCCAGTGTCCGGACCTGGACCCGGTTCTGCTGGCCCGCCATTTTGAATGCCTGCCGGCGTCGTACTTCGAGCGCTACTCGGTCACCGAGGTAGTGCGCCATCTTCCGCTTGCTGGCCCACCTGTCGCCGGCCGCTCTGGTCGATGTCGAGGTCCGCCCCCTGGCCGCCCATGCCTTCGAGGTCACCGTGGTGGGCACGGACCATCCCGGGACCGTGGCCTGCATCACCACCGCGCTGGCGGCCCTGACCTTCAGCCTCGAGGACGTGCAAGTGGCGCCCTACCTCGAAACCGGCGACGACCCGACCACGCCGCGCCTGTTCGTCATCGTGCTCCGGGTCAGCGGGACGCTGCACGGGCAGTCGCTGGGCGAGTTCACCGATGCTCTGCGCGAACGGCTGCGGCAGTCGTTTGCCCACCTGGCCCAGGGCGACTTGCTGGCCGCCCAAAGCGTGGCCGCCGATACCCGCGTCACCCCCTCCGAGGGCACGGCCACGCCAGGCCGTCGGTCCGGGTCGGTCCGCCGCCCGACCGGCTACGAGGGGATGCTGCTGGGCGGCGAGTTCAAGCTCCAGCGTAAGCTGGCCAGCGGGGGCATCTGCGAGGTCTACCAGGCCACGCAACTCAGCCTGAACCGCACTGTGGCCGTCAAGCTGTTTCAGCACGAGGGCGCCGCCGACGCCGATCTGTTCGCCCGCTTCAACCAGGAAGCGCAGGTGTTAGCGCAGTTCAGCTGCCCGCAAATCGTGCAGATCTTGGCGGCGGGGACGACTCCCGGGGCGGCCGGCGGCACTCTCGGCTGGATGGCGATGGAATACATGGCCGGCGGCGACCTGGCCCGCTACCTGCAACACCAGGGACCGCCGCTTATCGAGGTCGGCCTGCGCTGGTTCCGCGACACCCTGGAAGGGCTGGCCTATGCCCATCGCCGCGGCGTGCTGCACCGCGACCTGAAGCCGCACAACCTGCTGTTGACCGCCGAGGCGGCGGTCAAGGTCAGCGATTTCGGCCTGCTCAAACAGGTGCAGCAGACCCCCGCGGGACTCACGCCACGCTCCATCATCATGGGCACGCCTCATTACATGAGCCCGGAGCAGGCGCTGGGCGAGCCGCTTGACGAGCGCTCGGACCTGTTTTCGCTGGGAACGACGTTTTATTACGTCTTCAGCGGCCAGTTGCCGTTCGACCGCAATTCATCGGCGGCGGTGCTGATGCAGATTTCGCAGGAGGATGCCCCGCGCCTCCATGCGGCAGCGCCGCATCTGCCGTTGCCGCTGGGACTGATTGTCGCCCGCATGATGGCCCGCCGCCGGGAGGAGCGCTACCAGGAAGTGGACGTGATCCTCGAAGACCTGGCCAGCTACGAGCGGCGCGGCCTGTTGACCTTCGCCGACGCCGGCGCCCTGGCCGGCTTGCAGGCCCAGGCACGGTCCAACGCCGAGCAAGAAACGCAGGCGTATCAGGCAGTACCCCGAGGCGATTGAGGAAGCGGGGGGGGTGTGAGCGATTTGCCCCGCATTTTGCCCCGAATCGGCGTTGCACCATCCACCGTCACCGTTTCCCCCGCTGCGGGCCGGGGAGACCGCCGGGTTTCGAGACGTTGGACTGCCACTTGCGCGAGCTGCTGGTGGCGGTGGTGGTGAACAGGCCGGCGACGCGCACCTTGTTCCCGCCGTCCACGCCGATGATCATGGTCGTTGGACCGTTCTTCCAGCGATACCAGGCGCTGAGGCCGTGTCCCTTCGGATCGGTGGCGACGGCCGTCAACTGATCCTGCATGCCCATGGGACCCGGGGCGCCGCCGGCGGGGACCAGGATGTCGCGGGCATCAGCATCGGAACACTCACCGCCGAGGCCGAAAATGGCATTCACGTCGGCCAGCGGCATGTCGAGCTTCACCTTGGCGTAGTTGGCATCGGTCACCGCCGGGTTATCGACGAGCCCGGCCAGTCCGCCCTTGGCACTGGCCCAGATCAGGTAGCCGCCGACACCGCAACCGATCAGGAGCAACAGGCAGACACCGCCGATGACCAGGCCGATGATGAGCGCGGTGCTGCTCCCTTTTTTCTTCCTCGTTCCCGCCGACCTGCGCCGTGCCGGCCGATTGTCCTCGTCGTCATCGTCCTCGCGATCGCGCTTCTTGCCGGCACGGGGCCGTTCGTCATCGTCGTCCTCATCGTCCCGGTCCCGTTTGCTGCTGGGGCGGCCTTTGCCGCGCGGCTCGTCGTCGATGGTTTCCAGGCGCTCCGGCTCCTCCGCGCCACGGGCCGGGGCCGGGCGGACGGCTGGGTCGTGGTCGCCAGCTCGGCCAGCTTGATCAGATGCGAACAGCCGGGGCACTTGACCACGCGATCTTGCCCCATCAACTCGTCGGGCACCCGCAGTTGTTTCTCGCAGGATGGACAGGAGATGATCACGATTGCTCCCCGGATTCAATTGTGAGTCGGCATCTCCGTGGCTCCCCTCTCCCCGGTACTCCGGGGAGAGGGGTCGGGGGTGAGGGGTTTTCGCGTACGCACGCGTCCGCCCCTCACCCCCAACCCCTCTCCCCGGAGTACCGGGAGAGGGGAGATACTCGCTACTTCCCCCGCGCATTGATGTTCGCCGCCGCTTGCCGGCACGCGGTTGACAGCTGTGTATCCCGCCGCTTGAGGGCATCGGCATCGATCTGCGTCAGCGACGGGATGCTCCCCTTCTTGGTGCCGACGGCGCCGAGAACCTTGATGAGTTCCAAGAGGAGCTGCTTGTCGTTCCGGGCGTCGACCTTGATGACTTCGACCTCGATCTTCTCGCCCAGGTCCGGCCCCATTGTTTGCAGCGCCTTGCTGGCCGTGCTGCGGTCCTGCCCGTTCGAGAGCGCCTCGACCAGGGTTGGGATGGCCTTTTCGACCTTCTGGGTGCCCAGCCAGTCCATAAGGAGGCGGCGCGAGCGCTGGGCGAAGAATTTTTCCATGTCGCCAAGGAGCTGGGCCACCGCTGGTCCGTCCTCCTTCGTGGCCCAGACGGTCAGGGCCTTGGTAGCGGGCTCAATCTGGCCATCACCCTTCTGAACGCCGCTGCCCTTGAGGGCATCGATCAGGGCGGCAACAACGACGGGCCGTTGCTTTTCGTCGACTCGGGCCCGTTGCAGATAGTTGCCGGCCTTGTTCATGCGGCCGAAGTCGCCGGACTTCAGGTCGACCAGGGCCTCGGTGATTTCGACGTCCGCAGCCCCGCCCGGTCCAGTGACGCTCTTGAGGATACGCTTGGCCTGCTCGCGCACCTGGCCGTCATTGCTGTCGAGCAGTTTCCGGACCTCGGATTCGCAAGCGGGTCCGATGCCGATCAGTGCGTCGGCGACCTCGCGCTTCCTGAAGGGAGCGGTCTCCAGCATATGTACCAGCGAAGCCACGTTGTCCTTCGTGCCCCAGCGCTTGGCCGCGTTCAGGATAGTGTCCTCGGTAAACGTCGGCGGAGCGTCAATGAGAATGATTCAGGCCTTTGGCGACCGCGGTCCGGCGGGCCGGCTCGGCGTTGGCCAGCTGGAGGGCCTCGTTCGAGGACGGCTTCGACAGCCATTCGACCGCGGCCTTGGAGGATTCGGGATCGACCGCGTTGAGATCGGCGGTGACTTGGTCGAGGATGACTGCGGGCCTGGTCTTGTAGCGGACGCAGAGGCCGCGTGCCCGGCCGCGCACGTTGCCGTCGTGATGGTTGAAGCACTTGACGACAGCCTTTTCCGCCCCCGGCCCGAAGTTGCCCAGCGCGATCTCCGCTTCGCCGCCGGAGAAGGCGTTGGGCAGGAACTCCACGATCACCTCCGCACCCGGCTCGTACTTGACGGCGGCAAGGGCCGCCATCAACTGCTTTTGGTCCTCCCCCAGGAAGGGGCGATTCGGGCCGGGCACCCGCGACCTCAGGGCGGTGGTCAGGGCCGGGCCGTTCGCATTGGTGCCCCACACTTTCATGGCCTTGGCACCCGCGGCGCAGGTGGTGTCGTCCGAGTCCTTGACGAGGGTCTCCAGCGCTGCCGCGACTTCCTTCTGCTTGCCCGCGTCAAGCGGCTGATTCGCCAGCCAGGTGGCGGCCCCACGGCGTTCAAGCAGGTCGGCCGACTTCAAGAACGTGAGCGCCTCGGCCAGGTCGTGCGGCTGCTTCTCGAACCCCCACACGCCGGCATTGGGATCCCACTGAGGACCGTTGGCCATGTTCTGCTGGGCCTGGTCCACCTGGTCGGCGACGTCCGACCCCACCCGGTAGATCGCCCAGATGGCACCGCCGCAAACCAGGAACAGCACCAGGACCACGCCGCCGATGATGGCCAGGACCACGCCGGTGCCGCCGCCGGATTTCTTGCGGGCCGGCTTGCTGGCGAAATCGTCGTCGTCGTCGTCATCATCGTCGTGGTAGACGCGCTTGTTCCGCTTGCTCGACCGGTCGTCATCGTCGTCGTCATCGTCCCGGCCGGCGCGAGACTTCTTGCGGCTGGGGCGGTCGTCGTCGTCATCGTCCCGGTCCCGGCGCGAGGCACTCTTGCGCGGCCGGTCGTCGTCATCGTCCGGGGCGCTCTTCCTGGGGGCGGCCCCTCCCTTGGACTGCACGCGGTCGGAGTCGTCGCGCTCCCGGGCGCGGGCCTCGCCGCCCACGGTGAAGACGTGTTCGCACTTCTTGCAGCGGACCTTCTTGCCCTGGAACTCGTCCTTCAGGTTGAAGACGGCACCGCAGGTGGGACAAAGGGCTTCGACGGCGATGAAACGACGCTCCTCTTGGGGCGAGGGTGAATCTCGTGGTTGTGCGGACCGCGCTTCTCGCTCCCCTCGCCCCGGAGTACCGGGGCGAGGGGGGAACCTGTCTATTCTGCCGGCTCAGAGCCTTATTGCCAGCGCTATTCCTTTATGCCAGGCAGCAGTTTCTGGAAATCTTCGCGCGGACGCAACGGGGCGAATTCGGACTCCTTGACCAGGCGGGCGCTATCCGCGAAGCCGGCCTTGACCGCCAGCCGCAGCGTTTCGAGGGCCAGATCAAGATACCGCTCCCGCTCCTCGCGTTCCAGGGTTCCCAGGACATTGCGCCCGCGTCCGACCTGTTCCGCGGCGTCGGCCAATTCGCGAGCGATGCGGTATAGCTCGGCCGCGTCGTCGGGCCACAGGTCGCGGCGTTCCATCAAGGCCGCCACCGCCGAGCCGGGCGAGCCTTGCTTGCGTTCGACCTCGGCCAGGGCGCCGAAGGCGGCGTTGAGGCCGCGGCGATAGTCGGCATTCGTCGGCATCGCCCGGTACGCCAGCCGTTTCTCCTCGACGGCCCGCTGCAAGGTCGCCAGTCCCTCGACAAGGTGCCCCGTCTGCGCATAGGTATAGCCCAGGTTCACCAATGTGGTGCCAAGGTCGCTGTGGAAGGCGATGTTGCCGGGCAACTCGCGGATCAGCTCCTCGCGGAGTTCGCGCGAGCGCTCGTAGGAGTTCGTCTCTTCATCGCGGCGCTTGAGCAGGAATTGCTGGCGGGCGATGCTGAACCAGGCGGCCGCGAGGTCGTTGCGATAGCGTGGCTCGGCGGGCCGCAGGCGGACCAGGGCCTCGCGCACATCGCGACCCTCGCCGAAGGCGGCGAGGGCGCCCTCCATCTGGCGGGCATCGCGCCGGGCACGCCCCAGGTTGTTGCAGGCATTCGCCAGGTCGGCCAAGGCGTCAACATCGGTACCGGGCCGGGCCAGCTCGCGGTACAGGTCGGCAGCCTGGGCATAGGCCCGCGCCGCCTCGTCCGGCTTCTTCGTCTCGTCGCCGAGCAGGCCGAGGTCAAAGAGGGTGGCCGCCAGGTCGCGGGTGTAGATCGTCGCCGACTGATCCTGACGGCGGACCCGCTGCAACAGATCGATGGCGGCGCGATAGGACTTGTTCGCTTCGACCTTGTCCCCGTCGGCCTTGCGGGCATGGCCCAGGGCCCGATGGCTGAGGGCGAATTCCCACTGGTAGGCGGTCACGCTGGGATTGGCGTTGGCCAGGTCCTGGATGAGCGGGTGTCCCTTGAGGAGCGAGGCCAGTCCCTCCTTGACCTCGCCATCGCGAACCAGACGCTCGCCGATGCGGCGGCAGGTCAAGGCCAGGTCGTGCTGCACCTCGCGGTCGGTGCCGTGGTCGCGCAGGAGCTGTTCCTGGAGGTCCCGAGCTTTCTGATGCCAGCGCAGCGCCTCGTCCTTTTCCCCGCACGATTGGTGCAGGATGGCAATGTTCACATAGACCACGGCCATTTCGCGTTGCGGCCCGGGATTGCCGGGGTCGCGGCGAATGAGGCTTTCCTGGACCGCCAGCGCCTGGTCATAGGCGTCTTGGGAGTCGGCGAGCCGATTCAGGCTGCGATTGACGTTGCCCAGGTTGTTATAAAGGATGCCCAGGTGGGCGAGGGTTTTCGGATTGTCCGGGGAGGCCCGGTCGAGCCCCTCGAGCAATTCCCGCGCCCGCTGATAGGAGGCCAGGGCGGCGGTGCGGTCGTTGACGGCCTCCTGCACGCCACCCATGTTGATACACGTCATGGCGATCTGTTCGCGATAGTGGGCATTGTCCGGGTCGGCCGCCAGTAAGTCCTCATAAGTGGTCCGTGCCTGGGCATAAGAGGCGAGGGCGTCGCGCTTCGAGCCGACGAGGTTGGTGAGGAAGGCGAGGCGGAAGTGGGCCAAGGCCAGGTCGGCCTTGAGCGCTGGGTCGTCGCCACGCTGGGCCACGAATCCCTGGTAGTACCTCAGGCCGACTTCGAGCATTTCCTTGCGGAGCGGTTGCAGCCCCTCGAAGGCGCCGAGGCGCTCGCCGGCCAGGCGCATGCAGAAGCGCTCAATGATCTGGTGGGCCTGCTGAAAGTTCTCTTCGGCCTCGCGGCGGTGCTTGTCGGCGCGTTCGCGTTCGGCCTGGGCTTGGGCCAGGGCGGTCTCGGCGATCTGGCGCTGGCGCTCCGCCTGACGCGAGTGATACTCGGCCCGCAGCCAGAGCGCGGTCACGGCCACCAGGCTCGACGTGACCGCCAGGGCCAATGCCGCTGCCAGGCCGGCAACCACCGGCGAGCGCCGGCACCAGCGCGGTGAAGCGCCCGATAGGACCGGCCGGGACGGCCAGAATCGGCTCGCCGTTCAGGAACCGCTCCAAGTCGGCGGCCAGGGCCTCGGCGCTGGCGTAGCGCCGGGCCGGCTCCTTCTCCAGACACTTCAGGCAGATCGTTTCCAGATCGCGCGGCACGGACGGAACTAAAGCACGCGGGCGGACCGGCTGGCGCTCCAGCACCTGCACCAGCGTTTCCAGCGGGGTATCGGCCCGGAAGGGAGGCCGGCCGGTCAACAACTCGTACAGCACCGCCCCAAGGCTGTAGACATCGGCCGCCACGGTGACGCTTCGCTTCGGGCCGTTGGCCTGCTCCGGGGCCATGTAGCTTGGTGTACCGACCGCGATGCCCTTCTGCGTCAGGCTCCGGTCGAGCAGGGACACGCCGGCGTCGGCGGCCGGCAGGCGCGTGGCCAGGCCGAAGTCCGAGATGTGCGGTTGCCCCTTGTGGTCCAGCAGGATGTTGGCGGGCTTCAGGTCCCGGTGCAGGACGCCACGCTCGTGGGCGTACTGGACCGCGCGGGCAACGGCCGACAGCAACCGAGCTGCATCCTGCGCGGTGGGCCAGGCGCCGCGGCTGCGCAGGGCCTGGGCCACGCTGCCGCCCTCGATCAGCTTCATGGTGAAGTACGGCTGGCCGTCGTGCTCACCGACATCATAGATGGGGACGATGTTGGGATGATCCAGGCGGGCGACGGCCTCGGCCTCCAGCCGAAAACGGGCCAGGTCGTCGGGCAAGGCCAGGCGGGCGGCCCGGATCATCTTGAGGGCGACAACCCGGCCCAGTTGCTTGTGCCGTGCCCGGTAGACCACCCCCATGCCGCCGACCGCGATCTCGTCGAGCAGTTCGTAGTCGCCGACCAGGCAGCCGGCCACCAGGGGAGCAACGTCGAGGACAAGGCTGTCGCCCCGGCCCGAGCGCGACGGCAACGGCGTGTCCACGCACAGCGGGGCCACCAGCGACGAGAACTGATCCTGATCGGCAAAGAAGGCGGCCAGTTCCTCGGCCAGATGGGCATGGCGGGCCAGCCAGGCGGCGCGGTCCGGCGCCTGGCCCGCCTCGACCGCTTCGAGGTAGGCCAGGATGATCTCGTCCAGGTCCTCCGCCGGGGTGACGGCGTCGGTCCGCTCGGCCGCCATGCGTTAGTCTCCGTCGTTCAGGTGGTCGCGCAGATGCTTCAGGCCGCGGCGCAACAGTGAGGCCACCGACGGGCGGCTGCGACCCAGATGATCGCCGATCTCGGCCACCGACCAGCCCTGACAGTGCTTGAGCAGCAGCACCTCGCGCATCGCCTCGGGCAAACCCGACATGGCCTGGGCCAGGTTCAACAGTTGTTCGTTGCGCTGGGCCACTTCGCTGGGCGACGCCTGGTCGGCCACGAGCCAGGCTTCCAGCCGGGCCGAGGACTGCTCCAGGGTCGCCTGGAGTGAGCGTTCCAGGGTGACATCGCGCTTGGCGCGGGTGTAGTCGCGGATGGCGTTGGCCAGGGTGCGGGCCAGGATTTGCCGCAGCCAGGCCGCCTTTTCCGCGGGACTGGACCCCCGGAACTGCCCGTGAGCCTGATGCGCCTTGAGCAGCGTCTGCTGCACCAGGTCCGACGCATCCAGCTTGCCGCGCAGGCGCGCGTCGAGCTGAAGCCGCGCCAGCAGACGCAGGTAATCGCGAAACTGATCCAGCGCCAGTGCCCGGTCGTCGGCCTGCGGACCCATGGCGGCCCCCCCTGTCTGGACAGACACCGCACGGGCGACCACGAACCATCCCGGCCAGTGGTTTTGCCCACACCACCGAACCAGGGTCCTTCAGTATAACTTGCGGGGACGGCGAAAAGCAAAGGGGCGATGCCAGAGAAATCGAACGGGGGAGAGTTGGTAGCGTTCGGAAGGAATGAAGTCGTGCTCGCAGACGTATTGATGGTTGGTGGCCTGGCGTACCCCCGGAGGTGGGATCAGAAGGGGTCCAGGCCTGTCGGTCCACGGTGCCACCACCACCCTCGGACACCCCGTGGCACCATCGTGGCACCATCTGGCACCCTGATGGCACCATCTGGCACCATCGTGGCACGGTCGTGGCACGGTCATGGCACGGTCGTGGCACGGTCGTGGCACCATCGTGGCACCATCGTGGCACCATACCCTCCGGGCGCTAGCGAATGCGGCAGCGGCACAGCTGGGCGCAGCCACGGATGCCAGCTGCGATGGACGGGACGGGCGAACCCCTTGGCGGACCTCAGCCCGCGCCTGTAACCTATAGACGCCGTCCCCTAATTCTCTGCCACGTGGCGACATCGGCTTGGATGCTGCAAGCTGACTGGCACGGCTTCATTCCCTGCGTGGATCGGCCGGCGATCCGGGTCAGGGGCCTTCTGATGCGGAGCACCGATGCGTTTGCCGCAGCTTGACATCCTCCGCGGGGTGGCCATCCTGCTGGTCCTGGGACATCACATGGACCGGTGCCCACCCGGGGCAGCCTGGCCTCCGCCCGCCGTCGTGCAGGCGGTGATGACGGGCGGGTGGATGGGCGTTGATCTCTTCTTCGTGCTCAGCGGCTTCCTGGTGGCGGGCCTCCTGTTCCACGAACTGAAGCGGCATGGCAACGTCCATGTCGGACGCTTCCTGATCCGGCGCGGCTTCAAGATTTATCCCGCTTTTTACGTCTACCTGCTGGTCTGTTTCCTGTGGGCATGGCAAACGACGCCGCCAGTGGACGGGTGGAGCTACCTCCGCGAAGCTGGCTTCATTCAGAACTATTTCCCGTCGCCGTTCGGACATACCTGGTCGCTGGCGGTGGAGGAGCATTTTTATCTGCTGCTCAGCCTGTTCTTCTTCGTCCAGCTCCGCCTGGTGAAGGGTTTTGTGTTCTCCTGGCTGGCGGCGGCCTTCCTGGTGGTGGCCTCCCTCTGCCTGGCGGCCCGTCTGTGGGTGTCGTCCACGGCCCCCTTCGACAACCTCACCCACCTGTTTCCCACCCACCTGCGCCTCGATGCCCTGCTGTTCGGCGTGTTGCTTGCGTACCTGTACCACTTCCGCTGGCAGGCCCTGGCTTCGCTGGTCCGGCGGAGGCGATACGCGCTCCTGGCTGTCGGGGTGGCCCTGGTCTGCCCCAGTTTCTTCCTGAACATCCGCGAGAGTTTCTTTCTGCACACGATTGGGCTGACGACCACCTACCTCGGCTTCGGGGTGATCCTGCTCGTCGCGGTCTGCTGGCCGGCCACTGGCCCGGGTCGCCTCCGTCGGCCCGGGGCCTTGCTGGCGGGCATCGGCTTTTATTCCTACTCGATTTATCTTTGGCACACGAGCGCCAAGGCTTGCTCCTTGACCCTGCTGCGCGTGACGATCGGAGGCGGCCGGCCCTTGCCCTACCTGGCGGAGCTGGCCATCTACATCCTCGCCAGCATCCTGGCGGGCGTGCTGCTGGCCAAGGCCGTCGAGGGCCCCTTTCTCCGTTGGCGCGATCGCCTCTTTCCGTCCCGCGGCCCTTCCCTCGCGCTGCGGCCTGTGCAACCGGCACCGGCCGGGGAGGCAGCGGGCCAGGCCAATCTTCCCCTACCCGGCGTTGTCCTCGAAGAAAAGCTGTCGGGCTGACGCATTGATCGAGGGGTACGCCGCCAAGGCTTCTGGGTGGCACGCCCTGAGGTACTCCGAAGGGCGTGCGGACAGTCAGCCAAGGCTTCTGGGTAGCACGCCCTGAGGTACTCCGAAGGGCGTGCGGACAGTCAGCCAAGGCTTCTGGGTGGCACGCCCTGAGGTACTCCGAAGGGCGTGCGGACAGTCCGCACGCCCTTCGGAGTACCTCAGGGCGTGCCACCCCCGCAAATCGTTGGCGCAGCCCGCAATAGTAGCAATCAATTCCATCTTGCCCTATCCCCGCGATTTGAGGTACACCACCCCACCGGTCGATCCCCGGGCGGGGCGACGGAAGGGGAGGTGGCGATGCGCGGTGTGGTGGCGATGATGGTGCTGGCGGTGGGGGCCGTCGGTTGTGGGGACGCTCGGCCGCAGCCGCCGCCGGCATCTCCCCGGGCCGATGCAGGGACTCAGTTCGACTCCGCAACGGCGGGGCGCATCGCCGGGCGAGTCCACTGGTCCGCGGACTTGCCGGTGGTGCCGCCGCTCCTGGAGCCCATCAGCGCGCTGGCCGCCAGCCCCACGGCGGAAAAGACGCCCTGGCCCAATCCCAACGCCCCGGCCATCGACCCCACGACCCGCGGCGTCCGGGGAGCGGTGGTGTACCTGCGGGGAGTCGATCCGCGTCGAGCCCGGCCGTGGGACCTGCCGCCCGTCCGCGTGCTTCTGGAAGGCCGGCAGTGCCACGTCCGGCAAGGGGCGGAGGACGGCGCGATCGGCTTCGTCCGACGCGGCGACACGGTGACGATGGTCTCGGCCGATCAGGTGTTCCACTCCCTGCACGCGGGCGGGGCCGCCTACTTTACCCTGGCCTTCCCCGACCCGGGGAAGGTGCGCGCCCGCCGCCTGGTCGAGCGCGGCGTGGTCGAGCTGACCAGCGCGGCCGGCTACTTCTGGATGTGCGCCACCCTGTTCGTCGATGACCATCCTTATTACACGAGCACCGATGCCACGGGGCATTTCGATTTGGCCGGTGTCCCTCCGGGCCGCTACGAGGCCGTTTGCTGGCTGCCCGACTGGCGCGAGGAACACCACGAACGCGATCCGGAATCGCTGCTGATCACGCGACTCTTCTTCCGGCCGCCGTGGGAAACGGTAAAGCACGTAGAAGTGAAGGCGAACGGGTCGGCAACGGTTGACTTCACGGTGGCGCCGCCGTGAGGCGGGCGGGAGTAGGGGGCATAGACCCGGAGCTGCATGTCCCCCTAGCTGAACTCGCCAGAGTTCAGCACAACGCTGAACAGCGTTGTGGCACGGTCAGGAGACCGTGCCACAACTGGGGGTGGCACGGTCAGGAGACCGTGCCACAACTGGGGGTGCCCAGCGTTGTGGCGCCCAGCGTTGTGGCACGGTCTCCCATAGCGTTGTGGCACGGTCTCCCGACCGTGCCACCCGGCCCGACCGTAGGTCTCCCGGAATCCGCGATGGATGCGTGGAGACCTTCGGTCAGGCCGCGTGGCACGGTCAGGAGACCGTGCCACAACGGCGCGATGGATGCGTGGAGACCTTCGGTCAGGCCGCGTGGCACGGTCAGGAGACCGTGCCACAACCCGCGTGGCACGGTCAGGAGACCGTGCCACAACTGCGGCGCTACCGTGATGAGTTCTACGAGCCCGCGGCGCCAGCCAAGGGCAAACCGTACTGCCCTTGGCTGGCGCCGCGGGCTCGCATCAAACCGTGTTGCCCTTGGCTGGCGCCGCGGGCTCGCAGTTCTCCTACTTCCCCGTCGCAATCTTGATGAGCGCGTCGCTGGCGAGGCGGCGGACTTCGGGGTCGGTATCGCGCAGGGAGCGGTTGAGGGCCGCCTGGGCGGGACGGGCCTGGGTCCCGTAGGCGGCCAGGGCCTCGGCAGAGGAGCGGCGCAGGCGCACATTGGGGTCGCGCAGGCCGGCGGCCAGGGCGGGGACGGCCACCTCGGGACTGCCGCCAATTACCTCCAGGGCATGAGAGGCGGCGATGCGGGCTTCCAGGTCGCCGCGGCTGGCGGCCAGGGCCAGGGCGGGTGCGGCCGCGCAAGCCGCCTTGCCGAAGCGCTCCAGGGCAATCGCGATTCGCAGCCGCACATCCGGGTTCGGATCGCCCAGCACGCGGACCAGGCCGGCCACCGCGCCCTGCTCCACGCCATGATCGCTGTCCACGTCGTCCAGTGGGGCCATCTTGCCCAGGGTGCGGCCGGCAGCCCAGCGGACGAAGCGATTCGGATCGGACAGCGCCCGGGTCAGCGCCTTGGCCGCGGTGGCCGCCGAGTCCTTGCCCAGCTCCTGCCCCACGGTCTGATCGCCCGTGCGTGCGGTGATGGCCTCCAGGGCGTCAACTGCCGCCAGCCGGTTCGTCACCTCCGGATCAGCCAGGGCACGCGCCAGGCCGGGAATGGCCTGCGTCAGCGGCGCGGGCTCGATCCTTGGCCGGCTGCTGCAAGGCGGTCAGAGCGATCTCGTCCGAATCCTCGGGAAATAGCACGGCACCGAGCTTCGGCTTGGCTGGCCTGGGCAAGGGCGTGGGTCCGACCGGCAGCCTCTCGGGGTTGAGCCAGTGCAGACGTAGCTCGCCCATCTCCTCCTGAGCCCGGATCGCAGTCCGGCGCACCTCCGGGTCGGCATCGAGGGCCCCGCGGTTGAGGGCGGCCGCCTGGTTCCACAGGGCCGTGACCACCGGACCGAGCTGCTTGTGCAGGTCGGCGATGGTTTCCGCGGAGCGCAGCTGGTTGTTGATGATGGTAGCGACTTGCAGAAGGGCAGCCGCCGCCCGATTTCGCACCTCGGCGTCGGGCTCGGCATCATTGAGGACGGCGGCGGCGGCAGCGGCCACCTTCGGCCCAAAATCCACGATGTTGTCCCGCGACGGCTCGACAATGGGGGCCGCAAACCCACCGCGATCGGCAGCCTGCGTGCCGCGCAGCAAACCCCCCAGGGCCTCCGCCGCCGACCGCCGCACCGCACCGTCGCTGTCCTTCAGCATCACTACCAGCGCCGGCACGGTGACAGCCGGCGCACTGCGCAACTTGGCCAGAGCCCGCGCCGCGCCGGCACGCACCTCGGGCGACTTGTCGCTCTTCGCCAGGCCCGCCAGCACATCGGCAAACGCGGGCAGTCCCTTGATCAGCAGGTCGTTCCCGGACCGGGCACCCAAAAAGCCGCTGCGAGAGCTGGCCGCGAACTCCCCGACCAGCGTGGCCACCGCAGCCCGCAGGTCGGGATTGTCGTCGCCGATTTTCAGGGTCGCCTTGACCGCTGCCAGAAAGCGCTGCAAGAGGGCCAGACGAACGTCGTGGTCAATCTTGCTGGTATCCGGGGCATCGCCGATCGGAAGCCGCTCGTCGCTCCAGCTGGGCAAGAGCAGCACCTGGGCCATATCGCTGAGCGAGTTCAGGGTGCTCTTGTCGTCGGTCACCTCGGTCAGCCGCGCCTTGCGGGCCTTGAGCGCGTCGTCCACTTCCTTGGCATTGGTCGTGGGCGGCAGCGGCTGAAGCAGGGCCCGCTCCACCGCCTGGACCGCCTCGGACTGCTGGGCCTGGGCTGGCCCTCCGAGGCCGCAGGCGAGCAGGAAAAGGGCCAGGCCGAGGGCCTGGGCCAGACGCGGAAGGTGGGTGCGGATGTGCATGGGTCGTATCCCGGATCGTGGTTCGCGACAAGTCAGAGGTAGTTATTCGGTTGGCCGCCCTGCCTACGTCCCGCGGCCGGCGCGGCGTGCGCCATGGCTCGGCGTACTCCCTGGTAACAGGAATCGGCTCCTTGCCGCCGGCGCCCTTGCCGAGCGGAGAGATTTCTTTCGGTCCGCGCCTGTGGGCCGGGCTAAACGCACCGGTTGTTCCGGTGATGCCGGCCGGCCTCGCTGGCGCGTTGGGCTGCCCGCCGGCGGCCCAGGCAGCCCGAAGCGCCAGCAAGGATGTGCTCCATTCCGCCGCGCTGGCGCGTCTAACACTTGACGCGACGGGGAAAGTTAGGCAGACTCCTCCGGTCATCATGGCGCGATGGGGCGAGAGAGGCAAGAACGATCCGCTTTTTCTAAGGCGTCGGCTTCTCGAAACTCTCCCGCAAGCATCACTCCCCGCGCAACTATCCTTCACGCACCCGCCATTGATCTCCTTCACAATGGGGCCGGGTCGAAAGGAGTCGTCAGATGTCCCTGATGTCCGGAAGGAGTGCATCGTGATAGCCCCCGTTGCCTCGCTGCTCGGCCTGCCCCGCGCGTCCGGTTACGGCCGCAAGCCGTCTCTCGTCCTGGTCAACGGCCTGGCCGAGCAGGCGGAGACGTGGTACCGCAACATCCGTGCCTGGCGGCGCCACTTCAGCCTCTACGCCCCGAACATCGCTGTGTACGATGGCCCCGCCCTGCAACAGCGTATCGCCCAGCGCCAGCCGATCGACATCGACTACCTCGTCGGCCAACTGCGTACCTATCTGGAATCGTTCGTGCAGGCGCCGCCTTATTTCCTGGTCGCCAACAGCATGGGCGGGAAGGTGGCGGTTGAATATGCCGTGCGCTATCCGGAACAGGTGGCCCGGCTGGTGCTCCTGTGCCCATCCGGCCTGGGTGACGAGGAGCAGATCCCCATCGTCGAAGGGGTGCGGCACAACGACATGCGGGCGATCGTGGGCAGCGTGTTCTACAACATCCGCCGGCTGGACCGCGAGGTCGTCCGCTATTTCCAGCAGCGGTTCGTGGAACGGCGCTGGCGGCTGGGGCTGGTTCGCACCATCCGGGGAACGATGGACCACTGCGTGCGCGACCTGTTGCCGCGACTCGAGCAGCCGACGCTGCTGGTGGTGGGGCAGGAAGATCGCATCGTCGATCCGGAGCACGCGGCGACGGTCTGCGCCGCTGTTGCCGCGCGGCGAATTCGTCTGCCTCGCCCGCTGCGGACACGCCCCGCAGATCGAAAAGGCCAAGATCGTCAACCAGCTGGTGGTGGACTTCCTGAATCGGCCGATGGCGGGGTAGCGAACCCAGACTGGCGAGCGGGGGGCGTAAGCCCCCCGGTGATGGCGAGAAGCCACTCACCGGGGGGCTTACGCCCCCCACTCGCCAAATCAGCGCCGGGCCTCGTGGTCCTGGAGGACACGGCGGACCTCGACCTCCAGGCGCGGCCCCTCGTGATGCACGACGGCGGCGTACCCCGAATACATCGTCATGATCGTTTGCAGCGGGATGGGGTCGTCCACGACGACGTTGAAGGCATGTTCGGTGCGGTCCGGGTCTGGGGTAAACGGCTGCTGATGGACGCCGGCGGCGAAGCGCCCGCCCGAATAGCTGAACTGAGGCAGGACCAGCCAGTCGCCCCGGTGGAATTCCGACCGGCCCGGGATGGGAATCCGGGATGGGTCCGCGGGGTAGGTGGAAATGGGCCGCATGCCCGCGCGTTCCGCGTAATACTGAAAGCCCCAGTGGCCGACGTACCAGATGGTAGCGTCGGCATCCTCGGCTCGAATCCGCCGCGCCGCCTCCTCGACCGCTGCCTGCTCGGTGCGGGCCTCAAGCAGATCGACGCCGTAAATCAGCATTCCGATCAGGGCGCCATAGGCCGCGATGCCATAGATCACCCGCCGGGCCGCCGGCGATCGACACGCCAGCGCCGCCAGCCGGCCCGTCAGGAGCGTGAGCACAATACCAACACCCATCAGGCGTCGGACGGCTGGGAACGGCGATAGCCGCACGTAGGCAATCACCTCCAGCATCAGCCATAACGATAGGAACAGGGCCGTGCGGCCCGGCGCGGCGGCGCCAGCCAATTGCTCAGCCGATTCAGCCAGCGATCCGCGGTCACATGCGGCCGGGCGAGCTGCCAGACCACCACCAGGACCAGCAGGCCCCCAACGGCGCCCAGGCAGCCGAAGATCAGTTCTTCGGAATAGACAACCGCATGCGTTTCGTCGGCGGGCCCAAAGATCTTCTCGCTGCGGTGCAGTTCGCCGCCGAGACAGGCCACGGCGAGATAGGCGGCTAGGCCGATGGCGCCGGCCACCGCCAGGCCGCGCCAGCGAACGCCCAGTCCCGCCAGGGCCAGCAGGGCCAGAGGCCAGGCGACCGAACCAAGGTTTGTGACCAGCGCCGTCAGCTTGCGTACCACCTCCAGATCGCTGCCCGCCTGCTCGCGCAGGTGCAGCAGGAAATGCGACTCGCCGTAGAGGCAGGCCATCAGGAATTCCCAGCTCAGGAAGACCTGGGCCGCCGCGACGGCTGCCACCGGCCAGAGGCGCAAACGTCCCAGGCAGACCGCGTAGAGCAGCATCGTGGCAGGGGCCAGAAACCCGGTGTACTTCGTCTCCATGCCCAGCCCCGCGACCAGCCCGGCCAGGGCGGCCAGGCCGAACGATTGCCGGTCGCAGGCCCGGCAAAACAGGGCGATCGCGGCCAGGCTCAGCGCCAGTGCCGGCACGTCCAGCATCAGGTTGAAGGTCGGCAGGAACAGCGCCGAGAACAGCGTCAGCGCGACCAGGGGCAGTTCCAGTCCGCGGGCAAACCGGCGAAACAGGTCGTGGAGGGCGTAGGCGAAGAGCACGGCGATTGGCAGCAGCCACAGCTTCCAGAGAATTGGGCTCTCGCCGAAGAGGCGAATGGCCGGGGCCCAGTAATAGGGCAAGAGCGGCGGCGCCAGCACCTCGTTGGCCACCTCGGGCCACGACCACCAGAAGGCGGCATAACCGTACGGATCGAGCGGCTTGGCGGCAACCTGGGCCGCCACGCTGTGATAGTGCGTATCGTCGATGGTCAAGGGCTTCGCGGCGTTGAGGACCGTGTAAGCCAGGGCCACCAGCAAGAGCGGCTTGTGAGGGAAGGTTCGCAAAGTCGGCCGGCTCCGCGTCAGGATGACCACACTTCCCGAGAGAACCTCGGCGCCGGAGCGACCCATCCCGGACTGGCACCGTAGCGCGGCGGCTGGTGCGATCCCTTCGACATCAGCCCGAAGATCAGGAAAGCCAGCGCGATCGCCAGCAGGATCCCCAGGATGAGCAGGGTGATCTTGACCCAGCTGTATGGCCGGTCGCCCAGGATGTCGCCGGTGCGACCGTTCACAATAACGCGATAGACCTTCTCCTGATAGCGGTAATTCGCCAGCCAGACTGGCAAGAGGATGTGCTTGAAGGTCACGCCGACATGGCGGGTGTTGACCGAGTCGAGCCGCTGATGGTTGCCGCCGATGTCCTGCTCGCACAGGCGGCGAATCTGCTGGTCCATGATCGCGCGGGCCTTCTCGAAGCTGTCGCGCGGGCCGATCTGGTAGCGCTCCGTCTGGAAGCCGCTCAGGAACTCGGGGCGGAACTCTTCGAGGCCCTTCAGCTCGCGCGGCGTCACCTTCTGCCGATACCCTTCCGGCAATCCCTTCGAGGCACAGACCAGCACGTCGTCGAAGAAATGCTGCACCTCGCCCTCGACCCAGGTCCAGCGGGTTTTGAGGACCTGGCGGGTCTGCGTTTCGGTCTGGCCCTGGGCGTTGGTCACGGTGTAGGTTTCGGTCTCCCAGTAGTCGTCGCCGCGCTGCCCGGTGTAGTGCGTGTAGGTCATCGAATCGAAGGTCCAGAACGGCACGTAGATGCCGTTGAGCTGGCCGATGGTGGCCAGCTTGCGCAGGGCATTCGGCGCGAACCAGAGGCTGACGAGCCAGGTGGTGAAACAGTCGAGCGCCTGGCGGTTGTCCACCTTGAACGGCAGCACCCCCTCGGGTTGGACCATGTTCTCGGCGGCCACCGGCTTGTTTTCGAGGTGGGTGCCGCAATAAGGACATTTGTCGGTGACGACCTTGTCTTCCAGCATCACGACCGCCCCGCAGCCGGTGCAGGTGATCTGCGAGGCGTGTCCGGCCAGCGCGGTCTTGGCACTATCGCGGTCGCGGAGGTAATCCTTGAGGTCGTGTTCCTCGAGGTCTTTCTTGCCGCGCTCGATGGTGACCTTGTGGCCGCAGTAGGGACAGGCCAGGGCCCGCGAGGAGGGATCGAAATCGAGCTTCGCCCCGCACTTGGGGCACGGGAACTTGCGCCCGGCCGGCGGGGCCTTGGTGACGGTGGGTTCCTTGACTTCGCGCTCGGGGGTGGACATGGCGGGGGCTCGCGCGGGATGGGATCGTTTATCACGTCTGAGCCGCGCACACAGCGGAGCGGAGTAAGCGGCCGAGGCGCCGCTTACTCCGCTCCGCTGCGTGCGCGGCTCAGCGCGCATCACTTGGGCAACGGCGGCGGCGCGGCGGCGAAGAGCGCTTGCAGCTCCGGCACCGTATCGGCCGCGACCCAGCCCGGCATCCCCTGGCGCCAGACGAGCGTGGTCCGTGTCAGCGAACCGTCGCGCACCCGGGCGCCGAGGGCGGCGGCCTCGAAGGGCCCCTGTTGCTGCCCGCCAACCCCCACGAAGAAGCCAGTCTGGGGTAGCGGCGGCGGGGCCGGTGTCGGCTGGGCCGCCCCGGCCAGGGCGCCCGCCATCTGCCCGCCCATCGCCACACCCGCGGCCAGCCCCATGCCGGCCCCGGCCAGGCCGCCGGGGTTCTTCGCCGCGTCGGGAATGGCGGTGGCGGCCTGGTACTTCGCATACTGGTCGAGGTTGCCCAGCACGCCCATCTGCGTTCGCTTGTCCAGGGCCTGCTCCACCTCGGGCGGCAGCGAGATGTTCTCGATGAAGAACTGCGTCAGCGCCAGCCCCATCGACGCCAGGTCGCCGCGGATGCGGTCCTGGACCACCTTGCTGATCGTGTCGTAGTTCCCCGCCAGGTCGAGGACCGCGATCTTCGCCTGGCCCACGGCATCCACGAAACGCGAGACGATGACATTTCGCAGCTGATTGGCGATCTCCCAGGTCTCGAAGGACGGATCGGTGGCCACCAGTTGCTTGAGGAAGACGCCAGGATCGCTGACGTGCATGGCATAGGTGCCGAAGGCACGGACGCGCACCGGGCCGAATTCCGGATCGCGGATCATGATCGGGTTCTGCGTGCCCCACTTCTGGTCGGTCCACTGCCGCGTCGAGATGAAGTAGACCTCCGCCTTGAACGGCGAGCTGAAGCCGTACTTCCAGCCTTTGAGCGTGGACAGGATCGGCATGTTTTCGGTGTGCAGGGTGTACATGCCCGGCTTGTAAACGTCGGCGAGCTGCCCTTCGTTGACGAAACAGGCGGCCTGCCCTTCGCGGACGGTGAGCTTCGCCCCCATCTTGATTTCGTTGTTGAGGCGCGGGAAGCGGTAGGCCAGGATTTCGTTTTGCGCCGGCTCGGTCCACTCGATGATGTCGATGAGTTCGCCGCGCAACTTGTCCCAAAGGCTCATGGTGACCCCCGAAGCGAGGAGATGGATCTGGCAAACTGATCCTAACGGGCACGGCAGCCGCTGGCAACGGAATCCTGGGCAGCTCATCCCTCTTCGGGGCCTTCCTCGAAGAATTCGGGCGGATCTTGCAATTCCTTTAGTGCCGGGTCATCGTCGAGGTCGGCGAACTCCGCCAGCCAGTGTTGCGTCTCCGCGCGGGAGACGCCGGACGGCTTTGCGGGCTGTTCCTCCGGCCGGGCGGGCGGCGGCTTGCGGCGCCGCTGCAACTCCTCCAGGAATTCCCCACAGCCCTGGACAAGGCAGTGCTTGCGCCGGGCCGCATCCTTGATGCGGCGATCGTCCGAGATAACGGTGAGCTGCCGCGGCGCCGACGCCTGGTGAATCAGCGTCTCGATAAGATCGTCGGCCGTCGGCTGGCCGACGGCAAACCGCACGCGGAGGCCGTGGTACTCGATTTCCGCGGGCACATTCGGCGGCGGGTGGGCCGCGTCGAACACGACAGTGACGCTGGCCGATTCGGCGCCGAATGAGCCGTGCAGCACGCCGAGGAGGTTCTGGCGAGCTTTTTCGAGCCCATCGGGTCCCATGCGCTTCCGCATTAGCCCCAGCGCGTGGAGCAGATTGTAGCCGTCGATGAGGTAAAGCATCATTCCTTGTCCCTGGCCCGTTCGCTAGTAGACGCGAAAGAGGTGCCCGCGTCTATGGCCAGGGCGCGATTGGACGAGTGACAGGGCGCGAGTAGGATGCAGTGAGACTGTCTGACAGAGGAAAGACCCATTGTCGTACTCGACACGAATGTCCTGGAGGCGGCCTTCCGATCCAGACGGGGCGCTTCTTTCGCGATCTTGTCGCTGGTAGGCACGGGTCGGTTCGAGATTGCCATTTCGGTTCCCCTGGCCCTGGAGTACGAGGATGTCTTGATGCGCGGAGTCGATGAAATCGAGCGGACGGAGGCGCGGGTTCAGGACGTGCTGGACTATCTCTGCTCCTCCGCCAGGCAACAGCTGATATTCTTCCGGTGGCGTCCGACATTATTGGACCCTAATGACGATATGCTTTTGGAACTGGCGGTGGCCGCCGGATGCGATGCGATCGTGACGCATAACCGCCGTCACTTTCAAGGGATTGACCGATTCGGCATTCGCGTCCTGAGCCCGGCCGAGTTCCTGGCGGAGATAGGAGACTAACGTGAGCAGGTTGAATGTCCACCTTCCCCCCTCCTTGCACAAGCAGCTGCGCGAGTGTGCCACTGCCGAGGGGACTTCCATTGACCAGTTGATTACATCCGCGGTTGCCGAGAAACTGGCCGCGCTCCTGAGCCCGGAATACCTCGAGACTCGGGCGAAACGGGGGTCGCGAAAGAAGTTCGAGGCTGCACTCAAGGCGGTTCCTGATGTCGAACCCCCGGAGTTCGATCGGCTCCCGATGCAGGCGCAGCCACAGACCCCCGGCCGCCGCGGGAAGGGGCGAAAGCCAATGAAGTGATGGGAGGATGGCGCAAGAGAGAGCGCGGCCGTCAGCCGCGCCTCCGCTCTATGGGATCGGCCGAAGGAACGGCCGGCTTAGGGGGTCTCCTGCTCGTCGGCAAAGTCGGCACCCCGGTCTCCCCCTGCGGCCTCGGCGGGGATGCCGTAGTCTTCGCTGATCCAGCGGCCCAGGTCGATGGTCTTGCACCGCTGGCTGCAGAAGGGAAACGCCGGCCAGTCGGCCGTACTCTGTCCCTCCATCCTGCGCCCGCAGATCGGGCAGCTCACCTTAATCATCGGAAGCCCGGCCCTTCGACTTTGCACCTTTTCCTGACGATTTGCCCCCGCCTTCGGCTTTTGCCGGGGCGGGGGTGTCGGTCTTGCCGCTTGTATCAGAGGATGAGGCCGGCTTGCCGTTGCTGCCGGCAGTGTCCGCGGCCGGCTTGCTGGACCCCTCCGACTCCTTCTTGGCGGCGGCCTTGTACGATTCGCTGCGGTAATCGGTTTCGTAGAATCCCGATCCCTTGAAGAGGATGGCGGCCCCGGTGCCGAACAACCGCCGTAGCTTCTTCTTGCCGCACTTCGGGCACTTCGACAGGATCTCGTCGTTGAACGACTGGAACTCCTCGAAGGCGTGCTCGCAGGCATCGCAGACGTAGTCGTAGGTTGGCATCGCTGTTCTCTTCAACTCAACGCACAAAGGACACAAAGAGAGAAATTCAATGGTCTGTCTTTGTGTCCTTTGTGTCCTTTGTGGTTTTCATTCTCACGCCATCGCCGCCGACACCACGACGCGGGCCGGACGCAGCACGCGGTCGTGTAGCTTGTACCCCTGTTCCAGCACTTGCAGCACGGTGCCCGGCGGCACGCCCCCGCTGGGTTGCTGCATGACCGCCTGGTGCAGGTTGGGGTCGAACGGTTGGCCCTGGGCGTCGATGGGCGTGATGCCGTGGCGGCGCAGGATGTCGAGCACCTGGCTCTGCACCAGGGCCACGCCCTGGACCAGCGGCCCGGTTTCGCCGGCCTGTTTGGCGGCGGCGGTGGCGCGGTCGAGGTTGTCCAGCGCGGGCAGCAGGTCGGCGGCCAGGGAGCCGTGGGCGTAGCGCCGCTCCTGGGCCAGGTCGCGCTGGATGCGCTTCTGATAGTTCTCGAAATCGGCCCGGGTCCGCTGGGCCAGGTCGCGCAGCTCATCGCGGTCGCGCTCGGCCTGTGCGGCCCGGCTGCGGAGGGCGTCGATATCCTCCAGGACAGCGGTCGCCGCCGCCTTGTCGGCGTCGGCACCGTTTCCGCTTGGGGTAGGCTGTTCGGGCATCGCGGGTCTCCTCTGTCGCGATTCATCGTTTCGCGCTCGCCGTTCAGCGAAGGTGCAAACGTCAAGCCGTCAGCGACTATTTCGGTTCCGGGGGCGGCGTGAAGAACTCCTTGATCTTCTCCAGGAAACTTTTCCGCTCCGCTGAGACGTGTTTTTGGTCGATCTCGGCCAGTTCGCGGAAGAGTTCCTCCTGGCGCTTGGTCAAGTTCCGTGGTGTTTCGACCACGACCTGGACGAGCAGGTCGCCGGCCCGGCCGCTGCCGCGGAGGTTCGGGACGCCCTTGCCGCCAATCCGCACCACCTCACCGCTCTGGATGCCGCGCTTGAGCGTGTGCTTGATCGGCCCGTCCAGCGTCGGCACCTCGATTTCGGCACCCAGGGCGGCCTGGCTGATGGTCACAGGCACTCGGCAGATCAGGTTGGGACCGTCGCGCTGGAACAGGGGGTGTTCGCGGACACGGAAGACGACGTACAGGTCGCCGCGCGGTGCTCCCGGCTCGCCCGCCTCCCCCTCGCCGCTGATGCGCATCCGATCGCCGGTGTCGATGCCGGGACGGACGGGGACGGCCACACTGCGACGGACCTCGATGCGTCCGTGGCCGTGGCAGTTGGCACACGGATCGGTGATGACCGTGCCGCGGCCACCGCAACCCGGACAGGTCTGTTGCAGGCGGAAGATCCCCTGCGACATCAGCACGACGCCCTGCCCGCGACAGCGCCGGCACTCGGCGGGACGTGTCCCGCGCTTGGCTCCGCCGCCGGCACAGTCGGGGCAGTTTTCCTGCGCGGGATGGTGACGGTCTTCTCGACCCCGCGGGCGGCCTCGATGAGGTCGATCTCCAGGCCGACCTGGAGGTCGCGTCCCGGCTGCGGCCCGCCGCGCCGGCCGCCCCCGAAAATGTCGCCGAAGATGCCGCCGAACAGATCCTGGAAGACCGAACGCGGGTCGAAGTCCGGCAGCACGTCGCCGTTAAGCCCGGCATGGCCGTAGCGATCGTAGCGGGCCCGCTTGTCGGCGTCGCGCAGCACCTCGAAGGCTTCCGTCGCCTCCTTGAACTTCTCGCCGGCCGTCTCGTCACCGGCGTTGCGATCCGGATGAAACTCGAAGGCCAGCTTGCGGTACGCCTTCTTTAGCTCCTCGTCCCCAGCGTCGCGAGAGACGCCGAGGACCTCGTAATAGTCGCGTTTCGTGCTGGCCATGCAAACCCTCGTGGCGTGGGCCGCTTGCGGCTTCGCAGGGGTGCGAAGCCGCAAGCGGCGTCGTTTATCGCACGGCGCCAGCCACCTTGTTCCCGGACTCCTCCTCATCGATCTTGGTGACCATCACCTCGGTCGTGAGCATGAGGCCGGCGATGCTGGCGGCGTTGGTCAGGGCCGAGCGTGTGACCTTGGTCGGGTCCACGATGCCGGCCTTGAACATGTCAACGTACTCGCCGGTATTGGCATTATAACCGACGTTGGCCGACTTCTGCGCTGCCACTTCCGCCGCCACCACCGCGCCGTCCGTCCCGGAGTTCTCGGCGATGGTCCGCACCGGCTTCTCCAGGGCCCGCGCCACGATCAGGGCGCCCAGCCGCTCATCGGTATCGAGCTTCTCGGCAGCCTCCTTGACAGTGGGGATGGCCCGCACCAGGGCCGTGCCGCCGCCCGGCAGGATCCCTTCGGCCACGGCCGCCCGGGTGGCGTGCAGGGCGTCTTCCACCCGCCCCTTTGTCTGCTTCATCTCGGCCTCGGTGGCGGCGCCGACGCGCATGATCGCGACGCCGCCGGTCAGCTTCGCCAGGCGCTCGCTGAACTTCTCCTTGTCGTACTCGCTTTCGGTCTGGTCCATCTGGGCCCGGATCTGCTCGATGCGTTTTTTGATGTCGCCCGGCTTGCCCGCCCCCTGGATGATCGTGGTGCTCTCGCGCTCGATCTTGACCGTCTTGGCCGTGCCGAGCTGATCCAGCGTCACGTTCTCCAGCTTGATGCCCAGGTCCTCGCTCAGGAACTGGCCGGCG
Source organism: uncultured Planctomycetota bacterium (assembly GCA_963827935.1). Taxonomy (GTDB): domain Bacteria; phylum Planctomycetota; class Planctomycetia; order Gemmatales; family Gemmataceae; genus DATFNV01. The sequence continues at coordinate 417,900 of CAWHCN010000019.1, forward strand.
GTCAAAACGGCGATGTCCTGCAGCATGGCCTTGCGGCGATCGCCGAAGCCCGGCGCCTTCACCGCGCACACGTTGAGGATGCCGCGCAGCTTGTTGACCACGAGCATGGCCAGCGCTTCGCTCTCCACATCCTCGGCGATGATGAGCAGCGGCCGGCCCGCCTGGGCGACCTGCTCCAACAGGGGCAGCATGTCGCGGACGTTGGCCAGCTTCTTCTCGTGGATGAGGATGTATGGGTCTTCCAGCTCGCAGGTCATGTCCTGCGTGTTGATGAAGTAGGGCGAGATGTACCCCTTGTCGAACTGCATGCCTTCGACGAAATCGAGGGCCGTCTCGGAGGTCTTGCCTTCCTCGACGGTGATGACGCCGTCCTTGCCGACCTTCTCGAAGGCGTCGGCCATCATCTGGCCGATAACGGGATCGTTATTGGCGCTGATGCTGGCGACCTGCTGCATCTCTTCCTTCTTCGTGAGGCGCTTGGTGGCACCTTCGATGTACTTGACGGCGGCCTCGACGCCGCGGTCGATGCCGCGCTTGACGGCCATCGGGTTGGCGCCGGCGGTGATGTTGCGCAGCCCTTCCTGGTAGATGGACAGGGCCAGGATGGTGGCCGTCGTGGTGCCGTCGCCGGCGGCGTCGCTGGTCTTCTGCGCGACGGCGTTGACGAGCTTGGCCCCCATGTTCTCGAACGGGTCGGCCAGGTCGATTTCCTTGCTGACGGTGACGCCGTCCTTGGTGACGGTCGGCCCGCCGAACGACTTGTCGATGATGACGTTGCGCCCGGTGGGGCCCAGGGTGATGCCGACGGCGTGCGCCAGCTTTTCGGCCCCCGCCAGCAGCTTCTTGCGGGCCTCGTCGGTGTAGAGGAGTTGCTTTGCCATATTGGGAATCGCTCCATTGGTTTCTGGGAATGAATCCGCTTGCGGCTTCGCAAGGTTTGCGAAGCCGCAAGCGGCTGCGCGTTCTCACTTGACGATCTTCGCAAGGATATCGCTCTCGCGCAGGATTTTGACCTCTCGGTTCTCCACTTCGATGTCGTTGCCGCTGTACTTGCCGTAGATCACTTCGTCGCCGACGGTGACGTTGAGCTTGGCGCGGTCGCCGCTGTCGCGGAGCTTGCCCGGGCCGACGGCCAGCACTCGGCCGCGCTGCGGCTTCTGCTTGGCGGTGTCCGGGAGTAGGATGCCGCCTGTCGTCTTTTCCTCGGCCTCCAGAGGCTCCACCACGACGCGATCGTCCAGCGGGCGGACCTTGAGGGAGGCTGCCGCTGCCTTGTCCTTTGCCATGATTAGGGGTCCCCGTTGTTGGTATATGTGTTGGATCGCCGCTTGCGGCTTCGCAAGGCCTGCCGAAGCCGCAAGCGGCTCGCGGTCGTTTACATCATGTCCATGCCACCCATGCCGCCCATGCCACCCATCCCGCCGCCCATTCCGCCCATGCCACCCATCCCGCCCATTCCGCCGCCATGATGGTCGTCGTGGCCGCCGCCCTTTTCCTTCTTCTCGGGGATGTCGGCGACCAGCGACTCGGTGGTGAGCAACAGGCAGGCGACGCTGGCGCCGTTCTGCAGGGCGCATGCGTGTCACCTTGACGGGATCGACGATGCCGCGTTCGCGGAGGTTGCCGTACTCGTCCTTGTCCGCGTCGTAGCCGTAGTTCTTTTCCTTGCTCTTGCGTATGTTGTGAACCACGACGCTGCCGTCCTTGCCGGCGTTTTCGGCGATGGCCCGGCAGGGCATCTCCAGCACACTGTGCAGCACCTGGATGCCGGCCTGTTCGTTCTCGTCGTCCAGCTTGAACTTGTCGAGGGACTTGCGAGCCTGAAGCAAGGCGACGCCGCCGCCCGGCACGATCCCCTCGGCCAGGGCGGCTCGGGTGGCGTGCAGGGCGTCTTCGTAGAGCGCCTTGCGCTCCTTCATCTCCGTTTCCGTCGCGGCTCCGACCTTCAGCTGGGCGACGCCGCCGGCCAGCTTGGCCAGCCGCTCTTGCAGCTTCTCACGGTCGTATTCGCTATCGGTGGTGCCAATCTCGCGGCGAATCATGTCGGCCCGGCCGTCGATCGCCTTCTTGTCGCCCGAGCCCTCCGTGACCGTGGTGTTCTCGGCGTCCACCTTGACCTTCTTGGCCCGGCCCATGTCGGAGAGCTTGATGTTCTCGAGTTGAAGGCCCAGGTCCTTGAAGATCGCCTTGCCGCCGGTCAGGGTGGCGATGTCTTCCAGCATGGCCTTGCGGCGGTCGCCGTAGCCGGGGGCCTTGACGGCGCACACCTGCAGGATGCCGCGCATCTTGTTCAGCACCAGGGTGGCCAGGGCCTCGCCCTCGACGTCCTCGGCGATGATGAGCAGCGGCACCTTCTTCTGCGAGATTTGCTCCAGCAGGGGGAGCAGCCCCTTGTGCGAGCTGATTTTCTCTTCGTAGATGAGGATATAGGCATTCTCCAACTCGACGATCATTTCGTCCTGGTTGGTGACGAAGTGCGGCGACAGGTAGCCGCGGTCGAACTGCATGCCCTGCACGACGACGACTTCGGTCTCGGCGGTCTTGCCTTCCTCGACGGTGATGACGCCGTTGGTGGCCCCGACCTTCTTCATCGCCTCGGCCAGCTTCAGGCCGATCTCGCGGTTATTGTTGCTGGCGATGGTGGCGACCTCGGTGATCTCCTTGTCGTCCTTCTCGTCGATCTTCTCGGCGAGCTTGTGCAGCTCCTCGACGATCTTCTCCACGCCTTTTTGGATGCCGCGGGTCAGGGCCATGGGGTCGTGCCCGGCGGCGATGTTCTTGAGGCCCTCGCGATAGATGGCCTCGGCGAGGACGGTGGCGGTGGTGGTGCCGTCGCCGGCCACATCGCTGGTTTTGCTGGCCGCTTCCTTGACGAGCTGAGCGCCCATGTTCTCGAAAGGATCTTGCAGCTCGATCTCCTCGGCAACGGTGACGCCGTCCTTGGTGACGTTCGGGCTACCCCAGCCCTTGTCGAGCACGGCATTGCGGCCGCGCGGGCCCAGGGTGCTGCGGACCGCGCGGGCCAGCTTGTTGACGCCGGCCAACAGCTTCTGCCGGGCCTCATCCGCGTAGGTGAGTTGCTTCGCCATCCACGCATCTCCTTTTTCAGAGTCGTCTGTTGATTTCTTGGGGTCTGCCCTGCCGCAGCGGGCAGTCGCAGTCGCGCAATCAAGGGAATCTCCATCCTGTTCTCCGGCGTGGGCCTAGCAAGGCTCGTGCCAGCGCCGTGGCAATGGTGCAAGTTATTGTCATTACGGCGCTTGTGACAGGAGCTGCTCTTCCGGAAAGCGCCGCTCGCTGTCAATGTGGCAGCCGGCGCCGAACAGAGTGCCAATTTGTCACGGCGGCGATTCTCCGGACAGAGCGACTGGCAGGGAAGCGAGGATCGCATTAAGATTGTCGGAACGTTCGGAACAACCGTTAAGGTCGCCAGGGGGGCGTGGTAGTGAACAAGCGACGATTGATGAGGGTAGGATGCCTGGCAGCGGCTTGCGCCTTGCTGGCCGTGGGTCCCGCCCCGGCGGTCATCGAAGTCCTGATGCCGCTCGAGGACGTTATCCAGAAGCAATCCACGTTTGTCTTCACGGCCAAGGTGGACAAGATCGACCCGGACAAGCCGGGCGTGGTGATGACCATCGGCGCTACGCTCAAGGGGAAGGTGCCCATCACGCGCCTGCCGATCAATCTAACCGGCGACGCCTATGCCAAGAAGCGCGACCACACCGCTCAGCTCCTCAAGCGCCTGGCCCCCAAGCAGGAGATCGTGGTATTCGTCCTGGCCCAGGGCAAGCAATACATCGGCCTGGCCTACACCAACGGAACCTGGTTTCAACTGATCGCTCCCGAGGAGGGGGACAAGCCGGTCTGGAGCTTCACGCATTGCGAGCCGTACCTCCGCCGCACCTTCACGGGGACCACGGCCGAGATGCAGCGGGCGGTGGCCGACAGCGTCGCCGGCAAGAAGACCGCCCCGCCACCCAATGCCAAGGAGAAGCCGGGCCTGGGACCCGAGGTGGAGGCAAAGGACAAAGGACAAAGGACAAAGGACAAAGAAGAGCCAGCGGGGACGGCTTCGTCCTTCGTCCTTTGTCCTTTGTCCTTTTCCGGCGGAGGTTCGCTCTTCGCCGTCATTCCGACCGTGGCCATCGGCGGAGTCATTTCGTTGCTGGCGATGCTGTTTCCGGCGGTGTTCGGCGGACTGACCGGCCAGCTCAAGCGCTGGATGGCGGTCATCAGCGTGGCCAGCCTCAACAGCACGCTCCTCTTCCTCCACGATTGGTTGGCCGCGGGGTCGGCAGCCTGGTGGGCCTCGCAGACGGTCCTCTGGCTGGCCATGACGCTGCTGACGGTGGTCGGCGTCCTGTGGGCCTGGCAACGGCAGATGCGCGAACGTCGCCCCGGCCGGTTCCTCCTACGGCACGAAGCCGGATCTGTCTCCCCCGGCCCCGTCGGCCCAGGACGACAACCGCTACGAGCGTCTCCTGCTGCTGATCCTTAGTGGCGTTGGCATCGTCGTCTTCGTCGTTTGTCTGTTTTTCAAGGTGCCCGTCACGATGCTCCCCTGGAGCTTCGTGCTGGCGCTGTGGGTCGGAATCTGGGTGGGCACGCTCCATGCCCTGGCCGTTCGCTGGCGTTCGGGCGGGACAGCGAGCAGTCGGCCGGCACTCTCCTCGGAAGGCGTGATCCTCGGGGCGATGGTGGCGACGTGCTTGGCTCTCGCTCCGGCGGCCGCAGTGGCGACGAGCGGTGGGAGCGGTGGGGTCCAGCTTGCGGATGCCGGCCGTGGCGCCACCTTCATTCAGCAAACGCGCGTCTTTGCTCCCCAGGGCACCGGCGGCGCCATGGTCGCCCGGCCGCTGATCGACGGCGACCGCATCTATGCCGCCGTCGGCTATGCCCCCAGCGCCTTCGGCACACCGGGCAACCTGTACTGCCTCGATCATGCGGGTCACGTCGTGTGGGATTTCAACGGCGTCAACAGCTTGCGCATGAAGCAGGTCTATTCCTCTCCCTGCCTGGCCGACGGCAAGCTGTACGTCGGCGAGGGCTTCCACACCGACGCCGCCTGCAAGCTCTACTGCTTGGAGGCGGCCACCGGCAAAAAGCTCTGGGCCTATGAGTCCGAAAGCCACACCGAATCGAGCCCGTGCGTGGCCGACGGCAAGGTGTATTGTGGCGCCGGCAGCGACGGTCTCCTTTGCCTGGACGCCGCGACCGGCACCAAGGTTTGGGAATACAAGGGAGGACACATCGACTGTCCGCCGGTGGTGCTGGGCGGGCGCGTCTATTGCGGCAGCGGCGTGGACCGCGATATCGACGGGCCGCAGCAGACGGCGATGTTTTGCCTCGATGCCGCCACGGGACACGAGATCTGGAAGGAGAAGACGAACCTGCCGGTGTGGGGGAAGCCGTTTGTCACCGCGGAGCGGGCCTTCTTCACACTGGGCAATGGCGACGCCTTCTTCCCGGTCGAGGCGCCTGCCAAACCGGCTGGAGCGCTCCTGTGCGTTTCTGCGAAGGATGGCAAGGAAGCCTGGCGGGTCGATGTGCCCGATGGCGTCCTGGAGGGGCCGGCCGTCGATGCCGGGCAGGTCTACTTCGGCAGCCGCGACGGCCAGTGCTACTGCGTCGGCCGCGCCGACGGGCAGGTCCACTGGAAGCGCGACCTGGGCAGCCCCGTGATCGCCACCCCCGCGCTGGCCGCCTGCTCGTGCTGCGGCGGCACCAACAGCGTCTATGCGGTGGCCCGCGACGGCAAGGTCTCCTGCCTCGACGTGGCGACCGGCACCCCCTTTTGGCAGTACGACGAGGCCTCGGCCGCTCAGCTGATCTCGCCACCTGTCGTGCTGGTCCAACATACGCCCCAGGGCGATCGCCGTGCTGTCTACTTCGGGGCGGGCCTGAACGGGCGGAATCAGCTGGCGGTGATCTGCGTCGAGGATCAATGGCACGCCGACTAGGTTAGCCGCGACGCGGAGCGGAGCGGGGGAGCATTCATGAGCAGCGACACCACACGGCGGCCGCTCGTCTACTTTTTCGGCAACGGTCAGGCCGACGGCGGGAGCGAGATCAAGCACCTGGTCGGCGGCAAGGGATCCAGCCTGGCGGACATGACGCGGGCCGGCCTCAACGTCCCGCCCGGTTTCACCATCTCCGCCGCCTGCTGCGACTTCTACTTCCAGGCTGGCCGCCAGTGGCCCGGCGGACTTGAGGAAGCCGTCCGCGCCAGCCTGGCCCACCTGGAGCAGCTCACCGGTCGCACCTTTGGCCGCGGCAACGATCCGTTGCTGGTCGCCGTCCGTTCCGGCGCCGCCCAGTCGATGCCCGGCATGATGGACACGATCCTCAACGTCGGCCTCAACCCGGACGCCGTGCGGGCCGTCGCTCAGCGGACCGGCCAGCCGCGGGCGGCATGGGAAGCGTATCGCCATTTCCTGGTGATGTTCGGCCATACCGTCGGCGGCGTCGGCGATTCGGTCTTCGCCGCCCTGCTCGCCGATCTGCTCCGCGAAGCCGGCAAAACCGCCGAGGCGGAAGTGGATGCCGGGCAGATGGAGATGTTGTGCGGCCATTTCCAGCAGGCCTATCGCCACCACGCCGGCCGCGACTTCCCCACCGATCCGTGGGACATGCTCCGCCAGGCGATCGACGCTGTCTTCGGGTCGTGGCACAACGAGCGGGCCGTCACCTACCGCCGCCACCATGCCATCGACGGGCTGCTCGGCACCGCGGTCAACATCCAGGCCATGTGTCCGTCGGAAGTCTCGGGGGTAATGTTCACCGCCAACCCGGTCAACCCATCGTTGCAGCAAATCTTGATCGAATCGTCCTATGGCCTGGGCGAAGCCGTGGTTCTGGGCAAGGTGACGCCGGACCACTTCGTGCTCGATCCAAAGACGCTCCAGGTCGTGGAACGGACAATCGCCGCCAAGGACGTGGTGATCTCGACCCTGACGTTGGGCGGAAAGGCGACCGCACGAGACGCCGGCGCCTCGCTGAGCGACGAGCAGCTTACGGAACTGGCCCGACTCGGGCAGCGGGTGGAGGCCTTCTTCAAGGTCCCCAGCGACATCGAATGGGCCCTTTCCGCAGGCCAGTTCTATCTGCTGCAGGCCCGGGCTATCAAAGGACTGGCGAGCGATGGGCGTCAGCCCCCTGACTCCGCCGAGCGTGAGCGGGTCCGCCGCCAGGAGATCGTTGCGCTATCGGCATTGGCCCAACCGGGCGGCACAGTCTTCGCCCGCTTCAACCTGGCCGAAATCCTGCCCGAGCCGACGCCGATGACCTGGGCCATCGTCCGCCGTTTCATGTCCGGCCGCGGCGGCTTCGGGCTGACCTATCACGACCTGGGCTACCAGCCCGACCCATCGCTGGACGAAATGGGCGTGTACGACCTGGTCTGTGGCCGGCCGTACTGCAACCTGAGCCGCGAGCCGCGCCTCTATGCCCGCGGCCAGCCGTTGCGGCATTCCTTCGAGGCCCTCAAAAAGGCGCCGCACCAGGCGCTGTATCCGCGGGCCCAGCCCGACTGGACCCAGGTGGGCTGGACCTTTTGGTTGCTCCAGCCGCTGCACCTGTGGCGCTCGTTCCGCTTCGAGTTGCAGTTGCAGAACTGGGTGCGCTCATTCGCCGACCGATTGCGCGGCCAGGTCATCCCCGCCTTTGTGACCGAGACCACCCAGGGCGCTGCCGAAGACCTGTCGAAGCTGGACGAGGCCGCGTTGCTGGCGCGGCTCGAGCACTGGATTCAGCGGACTCTCTACGACTTCGGCGCGACAGCCTGAAAGCCACGGTGCTGGCCGCCGTGGCGATGGGCAAGGTGGAATATCTCCTGCTCCGTCCTCTGGGGGCCGAGCGGACACGGGCGGCGATGGGCGAGCTGACAATGGGCGTTCAGGCCGACCCGGACGCCGATCTGCCCAGCGCCATCCGCGACCTCGGCGAAGGGAAGATCGACCACACGGCCTTCCTGGAACGCTTCGGCCACCGCGGGCCGCAGGAGATGGAGCTGGCCCATCCCCGCTGGGCGGAAGAGCCGGGGTCTTTGCCAGCCCGAAGCGCCAGCAAGGGGTTATCGAAACCCGTCGCTCACGCTCCGGGCTCGGACGGCGCCTGGGAGCGCATCGCCACCGAAGCGAAGGTGAGCGCCTTGCAGCGCCGACTGATCGAGCCGGAGCTGAAATCGCTGCACGACTACCTGGCCCTCCGCGAGACGGGCAAGCATCACCTGATGCGCGGCTACGCCCTGATCCGCCGCGTGCTGGTCGAGCTGGATCAACGGCACCACCTGGACGGCGGCATCTTCTTCCTGACGCCGGACGAGCTGCCGCGCCTGGCGAAGGGCGAGGACTTGACCGCGGTGATCGACGAGCGCCGCCGCCGTCGCGAGCTGGTGCTCTCCCTGGAAGTTCCGCAGGTGCTCTTCAGCGACGACCTGGAGGCCATTGGCCGGCCGGTGGCCGAGACGGGGGGCGACGCCTTGCAAGGAGTGCCGCTCTCCGCCGGGGTGGCGGAGGGGCTGGCCCTGGTGCTGGAGCATCCCAACGGCGCCGCCATCCCGGCCGAGCCCTACATCCTGGTCTGCCCTTCGACGGATCCCGCCTGGGTGCCGCTCTTCGTCCACGCGAAAGGGCTGGTGATGGAGACGGGTGGGGTGCTATCGCACGGCGCCATCGTGGCGCGAGAGTTCGGCCTGCCGGCGGTGGCAGGGCTCAGCGGCATCCACAAGCGGCTGAAGACGGGGCAGCGGCTCCGCGTCGATGGCGGCGGCGGCAAGGTGACCATTCTGGACGAGACCGCCGCGCCCTGACAGGACTACTGCGTCGTCAAGGCTTGCACCTGGGGGTAGCCGAACTCGCCAGAGTTCGGGTTTTCTGAAGTCTGGCGACTTCAGCTACCCAAGTCCTTACTGATCACCACGCACTACGCCGATTGCAACTTCTTCGCCGGCTGATTCTGAGTCGGCAGGCGCCGCAGCCACAGGAAGAAGACCATTCCGATCGCAAACACCAGGATACTGCCGTTCTGCGACAGCGTGAGCTGATCGAACGGGAGCTTCTCGTTGTCTGCGCGAAGCATCTCGTTGAGAAAACGATGCAGCGGGTAGAGCATGAGGAAAATGGCGAACAGCTCGCCGTCGTGCCGGCGGAACGGGTAGTAGGCTAGCAAAAGGAACAGCAACAGGGCCATGCTGATCGACTCGTAAGCCTGGGTCGGGTGCAGGCCGAGGGTCAGCGGTCGGAAGCTCAGGTTGAGGGTGTCGTCGCCGCGCTTCACGGTCAGGTCCAGCTCGTTGTTGCCACGCGGGCGGGGTGGATCCAGGGCGTCGGCGAGCGCGCCGAACGAATCGACCACGCGGCCGTTGACCGTTTGGATGACATCGCCGCGCTCGAGCCCAGCGCGATCGGCGGCCGACCCGGGCTCAACGAGACCGACCACCGGATCACCAGGCAGTGGAATCGAGATAAACCCCGCCGCGGTCTGATAGCCCTGCCGCACGAGCTGCTCGCGCGGCATCCCGGAATACGGGAACTCGAGCCGGGGACAGCTGGTACAGGCCACCTCGCCATAGCAGCAACCATTCAGCAGGCAGCCGATACGGCCCAGGCCCAGACCCAGGGCGGCGCACGGGGCGATGACATCGGCCAGCTTCAACGTGGAAATGTGGTTCTTTTTCAAGATGGTGTAGTAGGCGACGACGTAGGCGATGGCGCCGCCGAACATGCCGCCGTAAAAGACCAGCCCGCCTTCCCAGATGTTGAAGAAGTGCGACAACGGCAGGCCGAACTGAAGCATGAAGACGACGCGGGAGCCAAGGATGCCGCCGACAAAAAGGTAGATGGCCAGGTCCTGAATGTGTTCCTTGGCGATGCCTTCGCGCTGCGCCAGTCGGCCGGCCAGCCAGGTGCAGCAGACGAAGGCCAGGAACAACATCAAGCCGTAGCCGTAAATAGGGACTCCTTCTGGGGCCCGGGCGGCGATGAAATCCGCGACGCTGTAGCCGATGTACGCCGCCACCACCAGGAAGAGCGGCAGCAGGGCCAGCGTGCCGATGGTCTTGCGCTTGACCACCGCCCACCAAATCGCCACGCCGATCGCCAGAAACACCAGCACGCAAAAGGCGAGGAACCAGTTCGTATCGGTCGGTATGCGAAGGAGGACTTGTTGCATCTTGGGTCAGCAGTCATCAGCCATTGATCATTAGTCAGGACAAACGCGCCCGACTTCGCCAGGATAGCGGAACTCCCCGTTAACCGCTATCGCAGTTCACTAATGCTTAGGATCGTTCGAAGAGAGTGAGGGCAGGCTGAGTGTTCGGGCGCTTACTCCGCTCCGCTCCGTGCGCGGCTCAGTGGTCCACTACGGTACCTTGAGATGGTCGAAGATCCGTTGTAGGAGCTGTTCGGACGTGATTTCCTCGGCCTCCGCTTCGTAGGTGACCGAAACGCGGTGGCGCAGCACATCGTAGCCGATCGACTTGACGTCCTGCGGGGTGACGTAGCCGCGGCTGTCGAGGAAGGCATGGGCCTTGGCCGCCCGCGCCAGGAAGATGGTCGCCCGCGGACTGGCGCCGTATTGCACGTAGGGGCCGATGTCCAGCCCGTGGTTGCCGGGGTGGCGGGTGGCATCCACGATCTCGACCACATAGCGCTGAATCTTCTCGTCCATGTAAATCTGATCGAGCGCGCCGCGCATGGCGAAGATGTCGGCTGGGGCCAAAACGGCCGCGATTGTCAGGTCCGGCTCCACGGCCGACATCCGCTTCAGGATCAGCAGTTCCTCCTCCTTGTTCGGGTAGGTCAGCTTCAGCTTGAGCATGAAGCGATCGACTTGGGCCTCCGGCAACGGATAGGTCCCTTCCTGTTCGATCGGGTTCTGCGTGGCCATGACCAGGAAGGGCTGTTCGAGGCGATAGCTCTGGTCGCCGATGGTGACCTGTTTTTCCTGCATGGCTTCGAGCAGGGCGCTCTGGACCTTGGCGGGGGCGCGGTTGATTTCGTCGGCCAGGACCAGGTGAGCGAAGATGGGGCCGCGCTTGATGGTGAATTCGCCCGTGCGCGGGTTGTAAATCTGCGTGCCGATGACGTCGGCCGGCAGCAGGTCGGGCGTGAACTGAATGCGGCTGAAGTTGAGGCGGAGGCCGTGGGCCAGGGTTCGCACGGCCAGGGTCTTCGCCAGGCCGGGAACCCCTTCCAGCAGAATGTGCCCGCCAGCCAGCAGGCCGATGAGCAGACGGTCGAGCATGGCGCGCTGGCCGACGATGACCTTCTCCATCTCATCGTAAAGCGGCCCAAGCCCGGCTCGCAGGTCGCGCACCAGGCGGTTGATTTCCTGAACGTTGACGGTCATGGGGAGGATTCTCCGTTGAGAGCGGCGGCTCATCGTGAAGTATACCAAACGCTGTCGATCACCAATCGCTGCCCCGCGTGTCCGTACAATGAGAGTGGTTCATGGGCCGGCCGGACGGTCGCTGCCCGGCTTCGGCCGGGGAGAGGAAAGTCCGGGCTCCACAGGGCGCGGTGGTGGGTAACGCCCACCGTTCGAGCCGACGGGAAACCGCCGACGAAGGACCGGGAAAGTGCAACAGAAAGTATACCGCCGGAGGACATTCCGTTTAGCCGCGACCCGGAGGGGAGCGCTGACGAGCAGCACTCCCCTCCGGGTCGCGGCTAAACGGAGTGCCCTTCGGTAAGGGTGAAAAGGCGGGGGGACGCAAGTCCCTTAATGTAAGAGCCCACCAGCAGCCGGGTGACCGGCTGGCTCGGCAAACCCCACCGGGAGCAAGGCCAAATAAGGGAGCAGGGTCGGCCCGACCCGTTACGACTCCCGGGTAGGCTGCTCGACCCGCCGGGCAACCGGCAGGCTAGAGAAATGACCGTCGCCTGTTGCAGTCGGCAGTTGGCAGTGGCAGTGGCCAGGAACGATCAGCCAATCTTTCCTGCCAACTGCCACTGCCAACTGCCGACTGCAACAGGGACAGAACCCGGCTTACAGGCCGGCCCGTGGACCTTTTTGATGACGGATCGCCGGCGGCGGGATCACCGCTTCAGGCCCGGCTCCTCCGCCAATTCCTGCTGCAAGCGCGCCATCAAGTCCGCGCTCTCCGGCAGCGCCGGCGACCGTGCGACGAACTCGCGCAGGTCGAGGAGCAGCCGGCGTCCCTGGGCCAGGCGCTCGAATTGATCGCACGCCTGGTGTAACACCGCCAGCAATTCGTCGGGGTCCCACGGCTTGGTCAGATAGCGATAGATCTGGCCCTGGTTGATCGCATCGATCACAGCCTTGATGTCGGCATAGCCCGTGAAGACAATGCGGATCGCCTGCGGACACGCCCCGCGTGCCCGTCGCAATAGCTCCACGCCGCTCATCTCCGGCATGCGCTGGTCGGTCATGATGACATGAATCGGCTGCCTGCGGAGCACTTCCAGCGCCTCCGCGCCGCTGTTGGCGGTGTGCAGGTCAAATTCCCTGCGCAACAGGCCGCGCAGGGAAAACAAGATTTCCGGCTCATCGTCAACCAGGAGAATGACATGCTTAGTTGCGGTCGCCATTGTAACCCTCCGAGGGAGGAAATCCGAAGTGCGAATTTCATTCCGTGGGCTGGCGCGGCAGGCGGACGCGGAACGTGCTGCCGCGGTCCACGGCGGTTTCCACCTCGATCGCCCCACCGTGATCGCGAACGATCCCGAAGCTGACCGAAAGCCCCAGTCCTGTGCCCTGGCCGACCGGCTTGGTGGTGAAGAACGGCTCGAAGATGTGCGGCAGGTGTTCCGGCCGAATGCCGCTGCCGTTGTCCTCGATCTCGATCACCACCTCGGCGTCGCGGGCCCTGCCGGGAAGCGGAGTCAGCGGGGACGGGTCGAAGCGGGTACGGGCCGACACCGCCCCGCCGGGCGAACTGGCCTGGACCGCATTGGCCAGCAGATTCAGGAACACCTGGTTCAGCTTGCCGGGGTGGCAGAGCACCGGCGGCAAGGGTTGCAGGTCGGTTGTCAACTCGATGCCCTTCCGTTTGATCTCGTGGCGAAGCATCTCAAGGGCCGAGGACAGGGCGGCATTGAGGTCGGCCTCCTTGAAGTCGGCCTCGTCCAGCCGGGCGAAGTCGCGCAGGTTGCCGACGATATCACGGATGCGCTGCAGGCCTTCGAGCGTCGTGTCGCAGGTGCGGGCGAAGTTGGCCTGGAAGTAAGCCAGGTCGGCCTCGGTTTCGAGGCGAGCTGCCCGGGCGGTGTCGCCCTGGCGATAGGCTTCGAGCACCTCCAGGGCCGCCAGCATATCGCGGCGGAGCACCGTCAGATTGTTGGTCACGTAGGCGACGGGGTTGTTGATTTCGTGGGCCATGCCGGCGGCCAGCAGCCCCAGGCTGGCGAGTTTTTCGTTTTGCACCAGGGCCGCCTGCGCCTCGCGCAGGGTCAAATTCTGCTCAGCCAGGGTGTGTTCCAGCTGCACGATGCGTTCGCCGGCTCGCAGGCGGACACGCAGCTCTTCGCGGTCGAACGGCTTGGTGACGAAGTCGTCGGCACCGGCCTCCATGCCCAGCACCACGTCGGCCTTCTGGGCCCGGGCGGTCAGCAGGATCACATAGACATAGCCGGGACGTGAACAGGCGCGGATGCGGCGGATCAGCTCCGGCCCGTCCATCTCGGGCATCATCCAATCGCTGACGACCAGGGGAAAGGAGCCGGCCTCGAACAGGCGCCAGGCCTCGGCGCCGGTGGAGGCGGCCGTCACCTCGTGCCCCCACTTTTGCAGGTGCCCTTGCAGGAGCACGCGCGAGATGGGATCGTCTTCGGCGATCAGCACCTTCATGACCGCCCCCTGCGCCCGGCCACCGGCCTGCCTCGGGCCATTCCTTTTACTATACCCGCGGCCGGGTCGTTGTGCGAGGGATGGGCTTCCCGTGCTACGTTCCCGCCAGGGGCAGGTCGCACGAAAAGCCCTTGACGCCCCTGCCCGGGACGGTTGAGATACGCATCGGATCATCGTGCGGATTCTCCCTCTCAGGTGGTGGATGGCACTGGATAATCACAAGGCGAACATGACGACGCCGAATCGGCCTCATCGCGGGGTGCCCGAGGGGCTGTGGATGCGCTGCCCGCAGTGCAAGGCCACGGTCTTTCGCAAGGAAGTGGAAAGCCGCTTCAACATCTGCCCGGAGTGCGGCTACCACTTTTATCTGCCGGCCCGCGACCGTATCGCCCAGATGCTCGACCAGGACAGCTTCGAGGAGTGGTTCACCGACTTGCGGCCGACCGATCCGCTCGGCTTTCAGGACCGTATCCGCTACGATCAACGGCTGACGGCCGAGCAATCCAAGACCGGCATGCTCGACGCGGCGGTAGTCGGCCGGGGCTACATCCGCGGCCGGCCGGTGGTCCTGGGCATCACCGACTTCGCGTTCATGGCCGGCAGCATGGGATCGGTCGTCGGCGAGAAGCTGACCCGCGCCGCCGAGGAAGCCACGCAGCGCATGCACCCGCTGATCTTCGTCTCCGGCTCGGGGGGCGGGGCCCGCATGCAGGAGGGGATCCTGTCGCTGATGCAAATGGCCAAGGTATCGGCCGCCGTGGGCCGCTACGACAAGGCCGGCGGCCTGTACATCTCCGTCCTCACCAACCCGACCATGGGCGGCGTGGCCGCCAGCTTTGCCCTTCAGGGAGACATCACCCTGGCCGAGCCGGGGGCCCTGGTCGGCTTCGCCGGCAAGCGGACCATCTGGAACACCGTCCGCCTCGAACTGCCCGAGGGATTCCAGACCAGCGAGTTCCTGTTGCAGCACGGGTTCGTGGACCGCATTGTCCACCGCAAGGACCTGCGCACCGAGGTAGCCCGGATCATCGATTTCTGCGAACATTGAATGGGGCGTCGTTTAGCCGCGAGCTTTTGCGAGCGGTGCTAGCGCCTCGCAAAAGCTCGCGGCTAAACAGGGAGAGGGGCGTCCTGTGGGCTTCTTTTCCAGTCTCTTCGGCAAGGGCGGCAAGAGGCAACCGCGCATTGACGTGGCGAAGCGGTTCGACCTGCTCAACCGCACCGGGCAGGGAAGCATGTCGCGCGTCTGCGCGCGCCCGCGACAAGTCACTTGGGCGCATCGTCTGCGTCAAGCTGCTCGACAAGCTTAAGACCGCCAAGTTCGAGGCGCGTTTCCCCGGGATCAACAAGCCGTCTGAGGGAACCGTCTGCAGCGTGCTGCGCCACAAGAACATCGTGCAGACCTTCGAGCACGGCCTCACCACGGCCGGCGAGCCCTACCTGGTCATGGAACTAATCGACGGCATGGGCCTGAACTTCCTCATTGAGACCGCCAGCCCGTCCCTCAATGGGAATCGCGTCAACTACCTGTGCCAGATCGCCGATGCGGTGGAATACCTGCACGGCCAGCGCTACCTGCACCGCGACATTTGCCCGCGCAACATCATGGTAACGAAGGACGGCCTGGTGAAGTTGATCGACTTTGGCCTGACCATCCCTTACACCCCGCCCTTCTGCCGCCCGGGCAACCGCACCGGGACACCGGACTACCTGCCGCCCGAGCTAATCGCCCGGCGCGGCACCGACCATCGGGTGGACCTGTTCGCGCTGGGCGTGACGGCGTATGAGACGTTCACCGCCACGCTGCCCTGGGAGAAGGCGCGCGGCTCGATGGAAGTCCTGCGCAAGCACATGGCGATGTCCGGCCGCGATCCGCGGGAAGCCCGGCCCGACCTGGACGAACCCACAGCCCGCCTGCTAATGAAGGCGATTGAGCGCGAGCGCGACCTGCGCTTCCAAACAGCGGTCGAGTTCCGCGAGGCACTCAGGCGCTGCCCCGGCAGGACTGGTAAGACAGCGCCTCCGGCGAATAGCAGCTGCGCGATAGTGTCGCGCTTGAGCGACCATCCCTTGCTTTGGGGCCCAGGCCACTTTCGCAGCACGTGTTGTCATAACTTTCTTATATAAATAGTCTTGCGGCGAATAATCGACCAGCGATCAGCCAGCGCGCAACCCGATTCCGAGAATGGTTTCAGAAAAACGAAGAAAAACTCGGAAATTCCATTGCTATCCATTTCGACCCGGGTATAAATGAAATTAGAGACGCAACGCAGGTTGCTGTCTCGTACCGACGAGATCGAGAGATAACTGGGGACCCGAAGCTGATTGGGCGACGGTTTCGAGTTCCGTGTCTCTCGATCTCTTTTTTTGCGCCTCACTTTTTCTGTACTGATGTACCCTATCGTGCGGCCATGAAGGTCAAGCAACGGCCCGAGGATTTTCAGGTCGAGGAGCTTACCGACCTGGTCCCCACCGGCCGCGGCGACCATGCGCTCTATCGTCTGGAGAAGCGTGGCTGGTCCACGCCGGATGCCCTGGCCGCAGTGCGCCGCCGCTGGAAGATTGAGCCGCGCCGCATCGCTTACGGCGGCCTGAAGGATCGTCACGCGGGCACCGTGCAGTACCTCACCATTTTCCACGGCCCGAGTCGCCAGTTCCATCAGGAAGGCATCGCGCTGGAATACCTTGGCCAGGTGCCGCGTGCCTACGAAGCCGGCGACATCCGCGCCAACCGCTTCCGCGTCACGGTGCGCGATCTGACAGCCGGCCAGATCGACCTGGCCCGGCAGGCGCTCGCCGAGGTGCGGGCCGATGGCGTGCCGAACTACTTCGACGATCAGCGCTTCGGCTCGGTCGAGCCGGGCGGGAAATTCATCGCCCATCTGCTGGTCAAGGGCCGGTTCGAGGAGGCCGTGCGGCAGGCCCTGGCCGCGCCCTACGACTACGACCGGGCGGCGGATAAGCGGGAAAAGGCGACTCCTCCGCATGCACTGGGGCGACTGGCCCTTGCTACGGCAGCAGCTGCTGCGCGGCCATGCCCGCCGGGTGGTCGAGTACCTGGCGCGGCAGCCCGGGGACTTCCGCGGTGCCGCGATTCGGCTGCCTCCGGAACTGCGCCGCCTGTATCTGTCGGCGTACCAGAGCCACCTGTGGAATCGGATGCTGGCCCGCTGGATCGAGGGCCGCTGGCGGCCGGAACAAATCGTACCGGTCGCTACCAAGCTTGGTCCCGTCCCGTTGTGGCGCGGCCTGGACGAGAAGCAGCGCAGCGAGGTCGCCGGCCTGCTCTTGCCCCTGCCTTCGGCGCGTTGGAAGCTCGATCCCACCGATCCAGTCGCGCCGCTGGTGCAGTCCATTCTGGCCGAAGACGGACTCGAATTGGGGCAGATGCAAGTGAAGGGCGTCCGCGAGCTGTTCTTCTCGAAGGGCGAACGGGCAGCGCGGTGCCTGCCGGTGGGCCTCGAGGCGGAGGGCGCGGGAGACGAATTGAACCCCAGGAAACACAGGCTGACGCTGACCTTCGAGCTGCCGCGTGGGAGTTACGCGACGTTGGTGATCAAGCGGATTGCGTCCGGCGGTTGACGGCCCTGGAGGCGCCTGCAAGCACGGGTCGCCCATAAAGGTTTCAGGCAACGGATGATGTTGCTGAGAGCACTTGACGCACCGCCGCCGCAGTCAATTCGACAGGTACGAACCGGCTGGTAGGATAGAGGTAATCTTCGCCCGATTCGTCCACAACGCGCAGGTACTCCTCGGCCTCCGCCTTGGCGTCGGGCAACACGCGATACAACTTCCAGACCTCCAGGTCGTCGCAGCCGTCGCTGGACACACAGACGACAAACCTCGGTCGTGATTCTTTTTTGGCCATGGCGCCTCAGTCCAGTAAACGCTTGATCTTCATCTTCTTCCGGCCCACGCCGTGAGCCTCGTACCAGTGGATTTCGGCCCGTCGAACGTGCCCGTTGATCAGCCGTACCAGCGCAACTCCCTTGAGCTTCCGCCAGCGGCGACCGCCGTAACGGGCTTTGAGCAAATCGCGCTCGCGGATAGAGACGTTGACCGCGATCGTTTGGATATCGGTTAACGGACCGACCAGCTCAAAGTCCATGCCCGCAGCCTATCGCACTTGTGGTTGGCTTGCAAGCACCACGGAGCCACCCATTTGCCGGATCAGCTGGCCAATAGCTCACTGCTTCACCGGCGGCACGGTCAGGTTGCTGGCCGTCCCTATGCCGGCCGCGATCTCGGGCAGAATCCCCATGCGGATGTAGATCGGCCGCACCAGGTCGCGCAGCTGCGGCAACTGCACGGCGAACAGGGCCGAGCCGAGGACACAGCAGGCCCCACCGAGGCGCACCATGTTGGGCGCCCCCAGGACATCCGCCAGCCAGCCGGCCAGCAGGCTGCCGATCGGCGCCGTGCCGAGGAAGGCCATCGAGTACAGGCTCATGACCCGGCCGCGCTTATCCTCGTCCACGATGGTTTGCAACACCGTGTTGGTCGCCGCCAGGTTGATCATGATGGCGAAGCCGGCGCCGACGAGGAGGATCATCGACAGCCAAAGGGCCGTGGAGAAGGAGAAACCGATGAGCGCGGCGCCAAACAGAGCCGGGGAGAAGGCAATCCAGCGGCCCAGCCCCAGGACGCTGTGACGGGCGGCCAGCCCGAGCGCCACCGGCCAGGGCGCCAACCCCCGCCGCCGCGCTCAGCAGGCCGTAGGTGCTCGGTCCGCCCTGGAGCACGTCGCTGGCGAAAACCGGCAGCAAGACGGAATAGGACATGCCAAAGAGGCAGACCAGCGACAGGAGCAATAGCAGAGATCGAATGGGCGCAAAGCCGAAGGCGTAGGCGAAGCCCTCCCACAGTCCCTGGAGGACGCGCCGGGGGCGCCTCTCGCGGTTTGGCGTCCAGGCGCATGGCCAGCAGGGCCGCCAGCACCGCCAGGAAGCTCACGCCGTTGACCAGGAAGCAGACGCCGGCGCTGGTCTGGGCCAGGAGCAGGCCGGCCAGGGCCGGTCCCACCAACCGCGAGCCGTTCACCATCGACGAGTTCAGGGCGATCGCGTTTCCCAGGTCCTCACGGCGAACCACCATTTCGGTGTAGAACGCCTGTCGCGCCGTCATGTCGAAGACGTTTACCACACCCAGCACCAGGCTCAGCGCAGTCAAATTGCCGACATTGGCGGTCCCGGTCAGGGCCAACGCCGCCACGGCAAACGCCTGCAACATCATGAGGGTCTGGGTGACGAGCAGCAGCCGCAGTCGGTTCCAGCGGTCAACGACGATGCCGCTGAAGGGGCCGAAGATCAGGCCGGGCGCCTGGCCGCAGAATCCGACCAGGCCGAGCCAGAAGGCAGAGTTGGTGAGCTGAAACACCAGCCAGGCCAGGGCGACCTGCTGCATCCAGGTGCCGATGAGCGACACGCCCTGGCCAAACAGGAACAGTCGAAAATTGCGGTGCGCGAGTGCCCGGCCGAGCGATCGCAAGTCCATGAGTGCGCCTCACGCCGAGCGTGCCCAGACACCCCCTCAGTTCGTCCGGGCTACTGACCGCTGCGAGCGGCCACTAAACGAAAGGGCGTCATTCCCCAAACAGTTTACCCTGCTGCTCTCCATTCGCCCCGTTCTCCCTCTGCCCATTCCCATTTTTCCCTTCCACCTGCTCCCAGTCCACCAACTCAATCGGCGGAGGCACCACTCGAACAAAGTTCGCCCGCTTGACCGCCTCGAATCCTTTGCCGCCGCGTGAGGTCGGGGCATACTTTTCCCGCCCAAACTCCATCGTCTTGCCCCCCGATGTTTCCAGGGCGAATTTGTCGAAGCGACCGCCCATCAGGGCCCCGCCCAGGCAAACGTCCCCTTCCTCCAGCTTGATCCCCATCACCCCCTTCCCCACTCCGGAGAGGATGTTAATCTCCTCGATTGCGAACTGGATGACGTGCCCATTTTGCGATGCCAGGTAGATCGTCTTTTCCTCGCGTGGCACCGTCACCAGCACCACGCGATCGCCCTCGTTCAACTTGACGTAGCGCCGGCCCACCTTGGTCGATTCCACGCGGAACGGAGCAAGCGGCGTCCGCAGCGTCTGCCCCTGAGCGGTTACGACCAGCAGGTAGGGCGCTGGGGGCTCGCCGTTGGTCGCCGGCAGCTCGAAGTGGTGTGAAGCGCGGATCGGTCGTGACGGCGGCGATCACCTTGACCTGGTCGGCCAGCTTGAAGAACTTGGCGATCGGCTCGCCGTAGCCCGCGGTGGCCGGCACCTCGTTCATGCGCATCGTGTAGGCCGTGCCGTCGTCCGCAAAGAAGACCGCGTGCTCCAGCGTGCTGCCCGGCACCACGGCGATCACCTCGTCCCCCTCGCGAACGCGCGTTCCCTCCACCGACGCCAGCCGTCCGACGCGCTTGATCCAGCCGTCGCGCGTCAGCACGACGTTGGTGTTCTCGCGGACGATGTAGGCCTCCTCGTTGAACTCCGGCGTGTCCTCGCCGGAGGCCATCTTCGTCCGGCGTCGCTCCGGATACTGTTCCCCCAGTGCCGTCAGCTCGTCCTTCACCACGCCCCAGAGTTTCCGGTCCGAGCGGAGGATCGCCTCGATCTTGGCGGCCTGCGCGGTCTTCTCTTTCAGCTCGTCGAGGATCTGCTGAATCTCCAGCTGGGCAATCTTGTAGAGCTGAGCGTCGAGGACGGCGTTGGCCTGGATTTCGTCCAGCTTGAACGCCTTTATGAGCTTATCGGCCGCGTCCCTCTTCCCCTCGCTCTCGCGGATCAGCTTCAGGGCCTTGTCGAGGGCATCGAAGATGATGGCGAAGCCTTCAAGGATGTGAATGCGCTGGCCGCAGCTTCTCCAGGTCATATTCGAAGCGGCGCCGCACGGTCTGGAAGCGGAAGTCGAGGAAGTGGCGCAGGATCGCCCTGAGGCCGACCCGTTCCGGCCGCAGGATGCTGTCCTCGCCGGGGACCAGGCAGGTCATGTTGTAGGCGAAGTTTTCCTGCAGCGAGGTGTGCTTGTAGAGGTAGGCCATCACCAGGTTCGGGTCGGTGCCGGGCTTGATTTCCAGGGCGATGCGCAGCCCAGCCTTCTCGCTCATTTCATTGGTGACGCCCAGAAGCTGAGGTAGTTTTCGCGCCTCGATCAGGGCGCCGATGTCCTCTTCGAGCTTTCCCTTGTCCACGCCGTACGGAATCGAGGTGACGATGATGAATTCGCGCTGGCCGCGCGTTTCCGTCTCCCATTCCGCCTGGACCTTGATACTGCCGGTGCCCTCCTCGTAAATCTGGCGGAGCGTGGCCCGGTCGGTCACAAGCTTGCCGCCCAGGGGGAAGTCCGGCCCCTTGACGCGGTCGAGGAGTTGGGCCGTGGTCGCCTCGGGGTTCTCGATGAGAATGGATGCAGGCCCGGATGACCTCACCCAGGTTGTGTGGCGGGATGTTGGTGGCGAGGCCGACAGCGATGCCGGAGCCGCCATTGACCAGGACGTTGGGGAACTGTGCCGGCAGCACGGCCGGCTCGGTCCGCGTGTTGTCGTAATTAGCCCTCATCTCGACGGTGCGTTGCCGCAACTCGCCCATGAGCGCGTCAGCGATGCGCGTCAGGCGCGCCTCGGTGTAGCGCCGGGCGGCCGGCCGGTCGCCATCGACGGAGCCGAAATTGCCCTGGCCGTCCACCAGTGGCACGCGCATCACCCAGTTCTGCGCGAGCCGGACCAGCGCCTCGTAGGCTGCATCTTCGCCGTGCGGGTGATAATTGCCGGTCACGTCGCCGACGATCTTGGCGCACTTGCGTGGCTTTTCACCGGCGTAGAGGTGCAATTCGTGCCACATCGTATACAGGATGCGCCGCTGCACCGGCTTGAGGCCGTCGCGCACATCCGGCAGGGCGCGCGACATGATGACCGACATGGCATACGTGAGGTAACGTCGCTTCGTCTCGTCGGCCAACGAGGCAGGATGAATCGTTTCCACCGTGCTCTGTTCCTTGCCAAATGGCTGAGTCCGGGCGTATCGCGAATCGCGAATCGCGAAAGGATCGGAGTATCTATATGAACAGTATACAAAACGCGGTTAGCCGCGACCCGGGAGGGGAGCGCTGCTGAACAGCGCTCCCCTCCCGGGTCGCGGCTAAACGGGGTGGCGTATTGCGCGTTTTTTTAGCCCGCTTCCATGCTTTCGCGCAGTGTACTGAGCGCCTCGCTCTCGATCTGGCGGACGCGCTCGCGGGTCAGACCCAGGCATTCGCCGATCTCTTTGAGCGTCTTAGGCTCCTCGTCGTCCAGACCGAAGCGCATCCGCAGGACGCTCGCTTCGCGTTGATCCATCTTCTTCAACAGGATGAGCACGTGATGCAGATCGTCGGCCTCGACCATTTCGGTATCGGGCGTCTTGGTGTGGCTGTCCATCAGCATCTCGTCGAGCGACCAGCCGGTGTCGGCCTGGTCGGTCTGCGGTGCCGAGTTGTAGACGCGGATCGCCTTCTTGATGATGGCCAGCTTCTTCTTGGGCAGGTTGAGGGAGCGGGCGATCTCTTCCTGGGTGGGCACCCGGCCCAGTTCTTCCTGCAGCTTACTCATGGCCCGGCGCCACTTGGCCAGTAATTCGACCATGTAAGCCGGGATGCGGATCGTCTTGGCCGTGTTCACCAGCGCCCGTTTGATCGACTGCTTGATCCAGTAGCTGGCATAGGTGCTGAAGCGGGTATTCATCCCAGGGTCAAAGCCTTCGACAGCGCGAAGCAAGCCCAGGTTGCCCTCTTCGATCAGGTCCTGCAAGCCCAGCCCCTTGCCGGTGTAGCTGCGGGCAATGTTGACGACGAGGCGGAGGTTGGCGCGGACCATGCGGTCGCGAGCCTGGTTGTCGCCGTCCTCGATGCGGTAGGCGAGCTCCTTCTCATCGGCGGCGGTCAAGAGCGCCGTCTCATTGATCTCGCGGAGATAAGTCTCCAGCGGGGATTGCACCAAGTCACTTTTGGGTCGGCGGGCTCGTGTCATGGGGGAGTGTTCCGGCGCGGGTGGATAAGCCTGTCAACGCGGCCAAGGGCGCTACAGCAGGAATAACCGGAACGCCCCGCCTCATCCGCCAAAATCCCCAGAAATTCCGGGGCCCTGGTGCTCCGGGCTGAGTTTTCCGTTGGCGGTCGCAACGGCGGGTCGTTCCACCCCCTGTATCGTCCGCCTCCCGCCGGCGCCTCCAGTCAGCGGCACGCACCTTGCCCATCTCCCGCCTCCCACGGACGGCACGGAACGACCAATCGTTAGCAGTGGCTAGTGTCCAGTGGCCAGTGGCTAGTGAAAAGACAAGGGCCGCGGGGAACGCTCGAATGTTCCCCGCGGCCCTCTGTCACTAGCCACTAGCCACTACTTTTGCTCCTCGCCGGCCGTGGGCATCTGGAACAGCTGCCCGCCACCCGAGCCGGTGCCGCCGCGCAGCTCGCGCTTCTCCTTCGGCTGGGTTCCCTCCGCTGTTGCTGCCTCCTCGGTCCCTTCCTCCGGCGGCATGCCGATCCGCTTGCGGCTCAGGCCGATCTTGCGGTCGGCCGTATCGACGCGCAGGACCTTGACCTCGATCTCGTCGCCGACCTTGACGACTTCCTCGGGGCTCTCCACCTTGTGGTCGGCCAATTCCGAGATGTGCAGCAGGCCCTCCAGGCCCGGCTCCAGCTCGACGAAGACGCCGAAGTTGGTGAGCTTGGTGACCTTGCCCTTTCACGACCTGCCCGGGTGGTAGCGGCCCGGGATGTCGCCTTCCCACGGGTCGTTGGCCATCTGCTTGAGGCCCAGGGCGATGCGTTTGCGCTCCTGGTCGACGTTGAGGACCACGCACTGGACCTTGTCGCCCTTGTTGACCACTTCGCGACGGATGGCCGACCTTGCGCACCCAGCTCATGTCGCTGACGTGCAGCAGGCCGTCGATGCCTTCCTCGATCTCGATGAAGGCGCCGTAGTTGGTGAGGTTGCGGACGACGCCCCTCGACGACGGTGCCCGGCGGGTACTTCTCGGCCACCTTGTCCCACGGGTTGGGCTGCACCTGCTTCATGCCCAGCGAGATTTCCTGCTTGTCCTTGTTGATGTTCAGGACCTGCACCTCGATCTTGTCGCCGATCGACACCAGTTCGCTGGGATGGTTGATGCGCTTGGTCCAGCTCATCTCGCTGATGTGGACCAGCCCTTCGATGCCCGGCTCCAGCTTGACGAAGGCGCCGTAGCTCATGACGTTGACCACTTCGCCGTTGTGCCGGCTGTTGACCGGGTACTTGTCGTCGACGTTCGTCCCACGGGCTGGGCGTCTTCTGCTTGAGGCCAGGGCGATCTTTTCCTTATCCTTGTCGACGTGGAGGATGTAGACCTCGAGCTCCTGGTCGATGTGGACCATCTCGTGCGGATTGCTGACGCGGCCCCAGCTCATGTCGGTGATGTGCAGCAGGCCGTCGATGCCGCCCAGGTCGACGAAGGCGCCGAACTCGGCGATGTTCTTGACGACGCCCTTGCGGATCTGGCCGAGCTCGATCTCGGCCAGCAGCTTCTTCTTGGCCTGCCTCGCGCTGGTCCTCGATCAGCTTGCGGCGGCTGACGACGATGTTGCGCCGGGCCTCGTCGATCTTGAGGATCTTGCACTCGATGGTCTTGCCGATGTAGTCGGCGATGTCCGGCGGCCGGCGGATGTCCACCTGGCTGGCGGGCAGGAAGACGTTGACGCCGATGTTGACCAGCAAGCCGCCCTTGATCTTGCGGGTGACCAGGCCGGAGACGACGTCGCCTTCCTTGTGCTTGGCGATGACGGCTTCCCATTCCTTCTGCCGTTTGGCCTTGCGGTAGCGACAGCACGATGGCGCCGGATTCGTCCTCGACGGCGTCGAGCAGGACCTGGATTTCGTCGCCGGGTTGCGGCGGCACGACCTTGTCCTGCCCCTCGTCGTACCATTCGTTGATGGGGATGATCCCTTCGCACTTGTAGCCGACGTCGACGAGGACATCGTCGCCGACGATGTCGAGGACGCGGCCCTTGACGATCTTGTTCGTTTCGAATTCCTGCTCCGCGGGGGGCAGCCAGCTCTCGACGTCGGTCCCGGTTTCGGGCTGGTCGAAGGCGGCCTCCAGCTCGCGCTGAAGTTCGTCTCCCACCAGGTCGTACTGGCGGAGCAAGTTGCGGTTGACCATGTACAGCTTCCTCTAGGGCCCCACGGCAGAGCCGTCGGGCCTTCCTCAAAAAAGGGTGAACCCCACACCCCGCCCGCCAACACGGCAGGCCACCGGGGGTTATGGGAACTGAAAATTATAGGCAGGAGCGGCCTCAATCACCAGAGGGACTGTTCGGCCGTTTAGATCGGACCCTCCAGCGGCGGCAGCTGGCGCCGGGGCTGGAATCGCACATTCGCCGGTGCCCAAGGCTGGTGGGGATGCGCCAGAGGGGTTGCGCTACCCTGTCTCGCCCGGCATATTAATGGTTCCGCAGACCCTTCTCACGCAACAGGGCCTCCGCCCAAACGGCGTCATCCCCCTGGAGCGGCGGGATCGGATCAACCCGATAATCGATCTCCAGATCGTAGCCGCCGTTCTCGTAGGCCTTGTCGATCAACTCCTGCAAGTCGAGCCGCGCGTCGGCATCGGTTTCGCGGAGCGGAATGCGAATGATCGGCAGGCGCTCGCGCAGGGAGACGCGATAGACCTCGGCCTGGTGCGGTTGGCTGGCCCGGATCACGCAGACGCGGTAAGGACGCAGGTATTCTGGCGGAGGCTCTTCGCTTAAAGCGGGGAGAACGGAGGGACCTTCTCGGAGCAGGTCGATCTCCACAAGGTTGACCTGCGCCTTCCACAACTCCGCCCGCTTCACCTCATATGCAGCGCGGCCCTTGGTGTCGATCTTGTTTGTCGGGCTCAGGAATTCGAGGGTGGTGACGACGCGGGCTCTCGAGCGGGTGTCGATGATCTGAACGGAACGCTGGGTTTCGGGCTCAACGTCCGGCACCGCCAATGGGACCACGAGGGGATCCGCCACAGCCACAGCGCCTTCGGACGGACTGACTGCGGATAGTCCTGCCGCGCTCGAGGGATGCTCCACAACACGCACGTCCGGGTAAAGCCCGTGCTTCTTGCCGGGCTGGCCGTTGCCGGTTCCAGCGATGTGTACGGTAATGTGCTCCTGGGCTCGAACCAGCAACCCGCCAGGCATCTGCCCCCGAAGCTGATCGCAGGCGTACACAATCAGCCGCGTGTGCACATCACCCCAGCGCACTTCGAGATACGGGTCCATGCCCGGAAACGGACTCTTCATCGCACACCCTCCGCAGCCCACCGCCATCTTACCACGGCGGGCCGGCGCCGATCACTTCCGCTCGAACTTCTCCGCCGCTCCCGCGAGCTTGTAAAGCTGCGCCGTCTTGTCGAACGCCTTGTCCTTGGCGTTGACCAGGGTCAGCTTCACGTGCGGAGCCAAAAGGCCGAGCGCCTCGGGGATGTCGAGGACGCGCAGCACATTGAGGAAGATCGGCCCGTCCCGGTGCGAGGTCGGCGGGTCGACGATGACGACTTCCGTGATGGATTTATCGCCTGCCAGCGACGGAGCCAGCAAGGCGGCATAGGCGGCAATGATACCGCCCTGGCCGCGGCCAACCAAGCGAGTACGACCTTCGTCCTTCCGCCGATTAGAATTCCGGGCCACGGAGAGGATGTCGTAGAGGCGCCCGGTGTCTGTCGTCCCACCCAGTAGGGCGTGAGCCCTATCGACGTAGTTAGGCGGCGAATTGTTCGTCCAAGGCGCGTACCACCCGCGCGGGTAAAACGCGGCAAGGACCTTGCCCTTTGACACAGTCCGGTACCAGACGGCATCTGCCCGATTTGCCAGAACCAGGGTTGTGAAGTCATCTGCCGTACCTGCTGCCCTTGCTGCTGCTTCATCTAGTTCGACGTGAAAACCGATGGTGATGCCCGATTCGGTTTTCTGCTGTCCGTCGATCGAGTAGGGAGCACTCAGACTCCGTGCCGCCGGAACGTAGGAATACTTGGGAAAGGAGCGAAAGCAACGCTCTGTTAGCTGCGCAATCATCCCCTTCTTCCACTCCTCAAACTTCCCTTCCTCCGGCAGCTTCACGTCCGCCTTCTTCACAAACGTCTCGTCGATCTTGCCGTTGATCGCGTCCTTCGGAAAGTCCTTCTCCTCCGGGAAGACGCGCAGCTCCTTGCCGGGCAGCAGCTTGAAATCGGCGTCCTTCACCGGGCCGGTCTCGCCCTTGAGGTGCTTGTTGAGCCACTGGAAGATCGCCACGCGCAGGTCGGGGCGGTAGGCGTGGCCGCCGTGGCTGACATAGTCGTCCACCAGGTCCGGCTTGTCGTACATCTTGTAAAGCTGCCTCAGCTTGGCGATGATCCGCCGGTTGCCGCTCATCGGGAAGATCGTGTCGTTGTCCGAATTGCAGAACAGGAGCGGCCGCGGGGCGATCAGGGCGGCGATGGTCGTCCAGTCCCACTGGTAGGTGTTCACCAGGAACATGCAGTCGCAGTGGCCGTTGATGACTTTGTCGGTGACGTAGCATTCCAGATCGCTCATGCCGCTGACCGGGACGGCGACCTTGACGCGAGTATCAGCGGCGGCGATCCAGAAGGTGGCGGCCCCGCCGCCGGAGATGCCGGTCACGCCGATGCGTTCCGGGTCGACGTCGGGCCGGCTGCACAGGTAGTCGATGCCGCGGATGCCGTTCCAGCACTCGACGCCGGCCGGCGTGTAGCCCAGCGCCTGCCACCAGAAGCGCGTCTCGACAGGGTCCTTCTTTATGGCGTAATTCTCGTTGCCGATGCCGTAGGTGCCGTGGTGGACGCCGGGGATTTCGCCGAGCTGCAGGCTATCCACGATCAGGCAGATGTAGCCGTTGTTGGCGAACCAAAGGCCGTGGTCCTGGTGGGCCGACTTGTTGCCGTCGGGGCCGCGGTAGGAATGGCCGCAGACGTAGAGGATGGCGGGGTATTTTTTACCGGGGGCCTTACGGCCCCCGCTCGCCTGGCTCGCCTTGGGGCGGTAGAGGTTCGCGGTGACATAGAGCCCGGGCTTGCTCTGGTAGTGCAGCTTCTCGATGACGACGCCTTCGTGCTCCAGCGTGCCGGTCACGGTCACCTTCAGCGGCGTCTTCTCGGGGAGGGGATCGAGGCCGAGCATGTCGAGGTATTCGTGGCGGAGGCGCGGCAGCTTCTTCTCCCATTCCTCGCGGGTTTTCGCTCCGTCGAGGAAGCGGCCGCTGAGGTCCTTCGCCAGGCCGGCGAGGTACTTGTCGATCATGGCGTCGCCGGCCTTGGTATCGGGCTTGTCGGCGGCGTGGACCGGTAGGGCGAGAAGCAGGAGGGCGGCGAATGGGATGAGGCGCGTCATGGGGGACCTCCGGGGGGAATGGCCGCTGCTAGGATAAGGGGAAGGGGGCGGCGACGCAAATTGTTTAGCCCAGCCGAGCCGCGCACGGAGCGGAGCGGAGTAAGCGGCTGACCGGCTTACTCCGCTCCGTGCGCGGCTCGGCGGCCCCGAGACGGGATTGTCGATATGGACGATCGCCTGCGGCTGTTTCTGTGTACCCTGAGCGGCGCCGGCCTGTTCGGTCTGCTCGGCGCGGTGTTCGGTGCCGCGGCGGGGGCCAACGTGCGGGCGGGTGGCCGGGTCGCGGGCGGTGCGCTTGGCCTGGCGGCAGCGCGGGCGCTGGAGCGGGTCCGCGGCCGCGAATTCCACCCGATCGCCGCCGGGCTGGTGGTCGGCGGCATCGATGGGGTCGCGTTCCTCGGCGTAGTGGGCGCGGTGTTCGGCCTGGTCTACGGCTCCGTCGGCGAGAGAAACCGGGAGATGATGGTCAACCTGGCGATGGCAGCGGGTGGTCTGGCGCTGGGTGCGGCCGTCATGGGTTCGATGGCCTCCGGACTGGTGCGCGCCGGTGTCTGGGGGATCGGCGTTGTGTTCGTGGCCGCCCTCGGCGGGGGCACGCTCGGCGTCCGACTGGCCGGCGTGCCCGGGCTCTTCTACGGGGCCACGATTGGATTTGGATTGGGTGCGCTGGCTGCCATCGTGCGAGCGTCAGCGCGGCCGGCGCCGTCATCCGATGAGGAAGAGACGAAGGAGTAAGGAGAGCGGCGCGGGCCTTGTCGTTATTATGTCATAGTTGATCGGGATGGCACTATTGTCTCAGGCTTGCCGCCCCTCCGCATACATCGGACTTCTGTTCAACCTGGCACTCTTGAGCGAGATATGCCGGCGCAAGCTCATGGTGGTACAAGGCTTGCAATGCCGCGCCAGGTTGAACAGAATTCCCCGCCGAATTCAGTTCAACCTGGATCATTTGGACGGAACGGCGTCCTCTCGAAACGGGGACTCAGCAGGATCACGCGGCCAGCGATTGCCGGGGCAGGTGCTCAGGCCCGGGTAGTGGCCATTGCCGGTGCAGACGGCCCAGGGCCTCGATCAGCGCGTCGATCGACTCGCGACTGTGGTTGGCATTTACCTGGATCCGCAGCACGCCGGCGTGATAGGGCACGGCGGGGAAAGTCACCGACTGTACGTAAAAGCCACGCTCGAACAGGAACGACCCCGCGCGAAGGGTGTCGGCCTCGTCGCCGACCAGGACCGAGACGATTGGCGTCTCGCCGCCCAGCACAGTCAGCCCCAGCCCAACGAGTCCGGCAGCAAGCTGTTGCAAGTTGCGCCGCAGCCGGGCCAGCAGGAGGTCGTATTCCTCGGACATCAGGATGTCGCAAACGCTGCAGACGGCTTCGAGATACGGCGGCGGGACCGGACCGCCGAAGATGTAGGTGTTGGAGCGCATCTTCAGCAGACGTTTCATCTGTGCCGAGCAGCCGACGAAGCCGCCCATGGCCGAAAACGCCTTGGAGAGCGACCCGATCACCAGCGTATTGTCGTAGCTGCCCAGGGCGTCCAGCACGGTGCCTCGCCCCTTGCGGCCCAGCACGCCGGTGCCGTGGGCATCATCGACATAGAGCACGGCATTGTGCCGGCGGCAGACCTCGTTCAACTCAGGTAGCGGTGGCAGGGCGCCGCTCATGCTGTAGACGCCGTCGATGGCCACCAGGGCCACCCGGTAGCTGCCGGCAGTCTTCAGCACTCGCTCCAGATCCACTGGGTTACAGTGCGAGAACAGTTGCAACTGCGTGCCGTTGGCCTTGGCGATCTTCGCCCCTTCCTGGATCGAGTTGTGGGCGTGCTCGTCCACCACCAGCAGGTCGGGCTTGCCGACCAGTCCGGGGATGGCCCCGAGATTGGCGAGCGTCACCGACGGGTAGATGAGGACAGCCTCGATATCGAGCCAGCGGGCCAGTTTTTCCTCGGCCTCGATATTGGCGCGGACGCTGGCGAAGGCTCGCGAGGCGCCGTTGTGCGTGCCCCATTTGGCCGTGCCGCGGATGACCGCCTCCTGCACGCGCCGATCCTGGTCCAGGCCAAGGAAGCTATCCGAGCCGAAGTTGACCACCCGGCGGCCGTTCATCAGCACGGTGCGGTCCGGACGGGAATCCTCGGTCACCATGTCCTTCATGTGGGTATCGGGGAACTGCGCTGAAAAGTGCTCCATGAATCGGATGAGCCCGTTTTGGCGCAGTGCCTGGACCAGGTGCTGCATGGGTTGTTTGGTCATGCCTGCCCTTCCACTTGGAGCCGGGACGGGGCCGGCGTGTGGTACCCGCCGGGCCAGGGGCGGGTTAAACCAAAAAGCCGCAGCGGAAACAACGGCAAATCCCGTCAAGTCCGCCCGCTCGCCCAACCGATGTTGACAGCAAGGGCAGTTTTCTTGTACCTAGTCAGCGCGGGGGCCTCCAGACTATCCACCGTTGCCCAGTCGTCCTGTCCGCGTCGGTGCCGCCAGGAGGGCGGGGCCGGCTACGGACGCGAGCCCCGCGGGAGTGCATGCCGGAAAGGAATCGTGGCGCTTGAACTCCTTCCAGCTCCCCAACGGGCCCGAGCGGCGGACCGTCGTGAGTTGTGGTGTGGCCGGCGTCGGCATCGTGCAGGCCCCTTTGGCCGAGTTGCCCGGCCTCCGCCAGACCCTGCGTCGGATCGGTGGCGCCCCGCTCCCTCCGGCCTTTCTGCGGCACGCCGACGATCAGACCGTGACCGGCATTGCCGCCGTCTTCCGGGCGCTGGAGGCAGGCGGCCTGACGGAGACTTCCTTCCGTGACTGGGGCGTGGTGGCGGCCTCCCGGTACATGGGACGGACCGCGTTAGCTGGGGCCATTGCCAAGTTCCAGGCCGAGGGCGCCTGGGGGCTGTCGCCTCACCTCATCCCTCACCGCTCGCTCCATGCCCTTTCCGGGACGATCAGCCAGGCGCTGAAGCTGCACGGTCCGAACTTCGGTAGCGGCGGCGGCCCCCAGGGGGCGGCCGACGCCTTGCTAACAGCGGCCGCCTTGCTGCACGGCAGTGCTCTGCCGGGCGTCTGGGTCGTGCTTACCGGGTGGGAGCCCGAGCCCATCCTGGATGCCACCGGCCAGGCACTCACCCCGGACTGCGTCTGCAACGCCGTCGCCCTGGCCCTGGTGGCGTCGGCGAATCGGATCACGCTGCGGGTCATGCCCGCCGGCGCCGATCCGCGGCGCAATGGTCATGGCAGCCACAACCTGCTGAGCCTGGAGGTACTGCTGCGCACCCTGGCCGGCCCGTCCGCGCCGGCCGCCGCGGCGGTCTGGCGACTGCCGGGTGGGGGGCGAGTGGAGTTGGAGCGCCGCGCGGCGGTCGGAAGCCACGGCCCGGCTCCGCACCGCGCCTTCGGCACCGAACCCTGCACCGTTGGGGCGGAGAAGCTCTCGTGACTCACGAAACCGCGGTCTGGATCACCGGGGTCGGCGCCGCCACGCCGCTCGGCTGCAACTACGACGCTATCGCCGACGGCCTGTTGGCCGGGCATTCCGGCGTGCGCCGGGTCGAGACCTTCGATGTCGCGGATCACCCCAGTCAGATCGCCGGCCAGTTCGGCGCGGTCCCCTGTCCGCCCAGCCAGAAGGCCGAGGCCTTCGCCCGCTTGCCCCGCCTGGAGCAGCTGGTCCTGTGGTGCGGCGAATCGGCCCTCCGCGACGCGGGCTGGTGGGAGCGCCGCTCCGAGGTCCGCTTGGGCCTCATCCTGGGCATGGGAGCCGAATGGCTCATCCGCTGGGAAGAAGACGTGCTCCACGGCGGAACGCAGGTGTACAGTCCGGCCCAGGATTGCGAATCGCTGGTCAGCGTGGCGCGGCGGAAGTTGGAGCTGTCGGGCCCGGCCGTGACCGTGTCCGCGGCGTGCGCCAGCGGCAATTACGCCCTGGCGCAGGCTCGCCGCTGGCTGGAGATGGGCTGGGTGGATGTCTGCCTGGCGGGCGCCTGCGACATGGCCGTGACGCCGATGTCCCTGGCCGGCTTCGGCAATCTGCGGGCGCTATCGCGGCGGAACGGCGATCCGGCGGCTGCCTCGCGCCCGTTCGACCGCGGCCGCGATGGCTTTGTCATGGGCGAAGGCGGGGCCCTATTCGTCCTCGAAGCCGCCGCCGGCGCTCGCCGGCGCTCGGCGCGGGCCTACGGCCGCGTCGCCGGCTGCGGGGCCAGCAGCGACGCTCACAACATGGTCATCCCCAGCCCCGATCCTGCTCCGGCGATGGCCGCCATGCGCCAGGCCCTCGATGATGCCGCGATCGCTCCGCAGACCGTCGATTATGTGAACGCCCACGCCACCAGCACGCCGATCGGCGATGTGGCCGAGGCCAACGTCCTCCAGGGGGTCTTCGGCGACGCCGTTAAGCGGATCCCGGTCAGCTCGACCAAGAGCATGACCGGTCACCTGCTGACCGCGGCGGCCGCCGTCGAGGCGCTGGCCTGCGTCGTCGCCATGCAGCGCGGTGCCGTGCCGCCGACCATCAACCTCGACGACCCGGATCCCGATTGTCCCCTGTGTCACGTTCCCAATACCGCCCGCGAGCACCCGGTGCGCGTGGCCGTGTCCAACTCCTTCGGCTTCGGCGGCAGTAATACCTGTCTGGTGCTGGAAAAGGTGTGAGTGGCGCAGGTCCACGGTCTGCCGCTAGATTTTCAGAAGTGCCAGGAAGGCCTCCTCACCGCTCGTCTTGCGCCAGCAAGCCCACCAGGTCTCGAACCGCTTGCGTTCCTTCGGCAAGCGCTGCTCGTGATAGCGCAGCAAGCCGTCGAAGCCCGGCAGCAAGCGGTTGGCCTGCTCGCCCAGGAGCAGCTCGGTCCGGGCTCGCAGTTGCACAAGGCGGCCGCAGGCGACATGGCTGTCGTTGGCATCGCCGAGGATCTCCTGCATGGCCTCGACGGCCGGATACAGCTCATCCTTGAACGCAGGCGCGAAGCAATCGGCGAAGAGTTCCATCGCATAGCGCAGCCGCTTGCCGGCGATGCGGACCTGGTGCAGGCTCTCATAGTCGTGCAGATCGCGCCCGGCGGCGGCCTCCAGATCCCCGAGCAAGCAGGCGAGGGTCGGTCGCGCCAGGTCGATCAGCTCGCGCCCGTCGAACTCGTGGGGCCGGCGGACGGCGGCCACGGTTTCGGCCAGCAAGCGGTCCGAGGCGATCGGGTGGTGCTGGCCCACTTCGATGAGGCGTTCCTGCGCGGCGAGACGCTGGGTAAGAGCGTGACCGGTAAGGAAATCGAGGCCCGGCCGTTGCCGGACGGGAGGCCGGCGCTGTCGTTCCGCCAGGGTCTGGAGGAAGACATCCCAGTCGCGCGCCTCGCCGGCGGCCCGGCGCAGATCGCGCAGCGCTCGCCGGGCCCGCTTCACGACCTTGGCGGGGAGACAAACGGCGAAAACATCCAGGACGGCCCGGCCGCGGCGCGTGGCCACGCGCAGTTGGTGGACGTGCTCGGGATCGCGGTCGGCCTCCTGCAGGGCCGGTGCCAGGGCCTTTCGAACCACTTCGAGGCGCTCGGTCAGCGCGTGGCGGGCCGCCTCGGCCAGCGTCGTGTCCGCCGTCAACCCCGTCATCCACTTACCGCTCGCCATCGTCGCGACTTCCCCATCACCCGGTCCCGGGAGCCGCGCCGGGCAGATCCGGCCGGCCCGCCTGTGCCGCCGCCGGTGCTGGCAGACGCGCCGGCTCGGCCTCGCAGCGCAGAGCACAGGCCTCGCAGTAGGGGCAGGGGTGCGAGACGACATCCAACTGGAAATACACCGATCCGTTGGCAGCCAGGACCCAACTCTGACCGCAGCTACCGCACGCGACACGGAGGACGCTCATGACGAACACCGCCCGTTCCCGGAGTGAAACCGCCGACCACGACTCCTGTATGTCGTGGTCAGATCCTGGTCAGGACAACGTCCGTGCGGCTCCCGAACCAGCACGACCTCTGCGGGGGGCAAAGATCGCACTTTGTCCAGCAATAAGTGAAGGCATCGCTCAAATCAAGTGAAGATAGGATGAAGAGAGAAAGTAGGCGAGCGGGACTGTTAAAATGTGCAGCTCTCCTGCGCCAGGCGGGCGAGGGTGGCCTCGGCGGCGGAGCGCGGGCACGACCAGACAAGGAAGAAGAGCGCCTGCCGGGCCCAGCGCTGGGCCGGGTGGTCGCGCAAGAAGCCGGCGCCCTTGGCGGCCGTCAGGGCGGCCTGGGTCGGCGCAGGGCCAAGCTGTTGGCGGCGGCGCACAGATCGGCGGCGGCCTGCGGCGTGCTGCTCCCCCGCGCAGCGCGAACATCCCCTCCCGTAGCCGCTGCCGCTCCTCGCTCAGCCGCTTCGCCGTTGTTTGCAGCTCCGCGCACCGCGCCGCTTCAACGTCCAGGTCAGCGCACCGCCGCCGCAGTCAGCCCCAAGGCCAGGCACGACGTTTCAAGGCCCCCGGTGCTGACGCGTCCGCCAACGGCCATCACATTGGCCACCGGCCCGGCCAGCAGCCAGTCGCGTTCCACCCGAACGTTGCTGCAGCGCACCTCGGCGGTCAGCGATCCGACCAGGGCCGCTAACTCCAGCGGCGGACCGATAGCGACTCCAGGCAACCCGCGCGGCAGGACCAGCAGAATCTGCCGGCCGTCGTCCAGGACCGCGCCCACGATCAGATGGTCGGCCGGCTCGGCTCCCGTCACCCAGGGGATCGTACCGTCGAGGAGGACGGCCTCCGGGGTCAAGGTCGCGGTCAGCGATGGGCCAACGTGCTGGCGGGACGTGGTGAGCTGGGACAGGCCGACGGTGGCAAACGTTTCACCCCGGGCGAGGGGCGGCAGCAATTCATCGCGCAGCCGCGCGTTGCCGCCATCGCGGAGACGGCGGCAGGCCGCATCACGCTGGCTGAGGATGAAGCAGGTGGTCAGGCAGGCCGCGGCCAGCGACTCGTAGCCCTCGAGCAGGTCCGGGGAGGACAACTCGTCGCCGCCGTACTCGCGAGGAATGCACCAGCGCGTCACCCCGGCGTCCCGCAGCGCGGCCCACGACGCCGCGGGCCAGGCGCGATCGCCGTCGGCCTGGGAGGCGTGGGTTCCCAGGATGGTCAAGGCATCGTCAAGCGACACGAGAAGCTCCATGCGTTGAGTGGTCCGAGCCGCGCACGCAGCGGAGCGGAGTAAGCGGCCGAATGCCGCTTACTCCGCTCCACTGCGTGCGCGACTCGGCTCATTCCTTGACCGGGATCGAACCGACCTCCGCGGTCAACGTCACCACCTTGCCGCCGCGCTCGATCTCGAGGTCGAGCTGATCGCCCGGCTTGTGCTTGCCCAAGGCCTGGCGCACCTGGTCGGGTGAGGCGACGCGGGCGCCGCCGACCTTCAGCAGTTTGTCGCCGGGCATCAGGCCGGCCTTGTCGGCAGGCCCGCGCCGTGCCACCTCGGTCACCAGCACACTGTTCGGGGCAAAGCCGATGCCCAGGTAGGGGCTGGCCGCCAGGGCGGTGCGCAGGCGCTTCGCCTCCAAGGCGGCTTTCTGGCCGGCGGGCGTATCCGGTTGGCCCTTGGCCAGGAGGTTCCACGCTTTCATCGCTCCGGAAAAGTCGCCGAAGCGCTCCAAGGCACGGGCCGTGGCGCTGAGCAACTCGCGTTCGTCCCGGCCGCCTTCGTCGAGAATGGCGCGGGCCCGGGTCTCATCGGTGACGATCTCCTCCAGGAGTTTGCGGGCGCGGTCGCCGGCACTGGTGTCGGGCCAGCGTTCGCGGACGGCGCGGAGGAGGGCCACGCCGCGCCAGGTCCGGCCGGGCTTCTTGAGGTCGGCCTCAGCCTCGTCCACGTGGCGGGCCGCCACTTTTTCCGGCGTGAGCGCATCGCCGGCCGCCAGCGCCAGTCCCGGATGGGCTCGCGCATCCTCGCGACGACGCTTCAGATCGTCGGCCAGCCAGGCGTACACCTCGGCCAACACCGGGTCTGGCGGCAGACCGTGCCCCACCTTCGGCACCACCCAGAGCTTCGTCCGAATCCCGAGATCGGCCAGCAGGGGGGCCATGTAGAC
The DNA here is from genome assembly GCA_963827935.1 of uncultured Planctomycetota bacterium. Lineage (GTDB taxonomy): Bacteria > Planctomycetota > Planctomycetia > Gemmatales > Gemmataceae > DATFNV01. The sequence goes on from CAWHCN010000019.1 coordinate 454,086, forward strand.
CTCGGTTTCCTTGCGGTTGAAATCGCTCTCGCCGGTGACGAAGGCGACCGACAGGCGGTCGTGCAGGCGGTGGCGCAGGGCGTCGAGGCGGGGCAGCGGGTTGGTGCCACACACCGGCGCGACGCCGCCAAAATACTCGGGCAGGGCGTAGGCGATGCTACAGGCCATGCGTCCGCCCCCGGAGAAGCCGGTCAGATAGGTCTGGTCGGGGTCGATCTGGTAATGCCGGCGCACATCGTCGAGCATGTCCAGAACGAGCCGAGTGCGCTGGCCGACAGGGCAGCTGTTGCCGCCGCCATAGGGGGCGCAGAAAAGGACACCCGCCTTCTCGCACGTCTTCTGCCACGACCGCCAGCCGAGCGGCTCGTCGCCCGGCGAGATGAAGATCACCAGCGGCCAGGCGAGGCTGGAGTCGTAGGCACGCGGCACAAACAGCTGATAGCGCTGCTGGCGCGAGTCATAGGCTGCGGGGATCTTGATCGCAGCCGGGCCGAAGGCCGACGCCGCAAATTTCCAGTCGATGCGGGTCGGGGCCGAGATTTGCACCTGCTCCTGGAAACCGGTCGGCGCCGCCGCCGGGCTGGACGCTACCACCACGAGGGCGATTGTCACGGCGCCCTTGGCTTTCACAGTCATCGACATCACCTGCACCCCGTTCCCGGGCGACCTGGTAGCATGGCCCCGGCACGGGGGCCAATCGCAGTATAGCAAGGGGGCCTTCCGCTGAAAGGGACGCAGGTGCTACCATGAGCGCGGGAGACCGGTGGCCGGGGACACGGGACCGGGGGCGGAGATGGATCGCATACGTCAATTCCTGGGCGAAGTCGAGAAGCACGGGCTGGCGGAGGGCAATCTGCTCGGCCTGCTCAATGTCCTGATCGGGCGGCGCATTGCCCTGGAAGACGGCACGGTGATCGCCGCCGGCCTGAGCTATCGCGAGGCGGCGGCCCACCTGAAACGGGCGCGCTGGGAACCGGCCGCCACCGCCGAGCTGGGCCTGGGCCCTTCCTCACTGCCGCCACGCGACCGCGAGCGCTTCTGGTATCAGGCCATCGCCCGGGCCCGAGTCGATTCGCCCGAAGCAACCGCGGCCGGCGACCGCCTGGCCAGGCAACTGCGCACCGCCGGCTACGACGTGGGACCGGCCCCAGGGGCTTGATCGTCTGGCCCAGGTCTTAGGGTGGCACGCCCTGAGGTACTCCGAAGGGCGTGCGGACAGTCAAGCACGCCCTTCGGAGTACCTCAGGGCGTGCCACCCAACGCAATTCTATTTCCTTGCACTGATATTTCACTAACCATCGGAAAGTGCCGCCAGCGCCGCCGGTTCGTCCGCACAGAAGTGCAACAGGCGGGAGAGCTGGCACAGGTCGAAGACGCGCCTCACCTCGGGATCGAGCCCGCACAGGACCAACCGTCCTTGCAGCGCCAGCAGGCGCTTGTGCAGTGCAACCACCCGGCCCAGGAACGCGCTCGACACCTTGCGGACGGCCGTCAAGTCGAGCACCACCAACCGCCGCCCTTCGTCTTCAACGAGAGACGACAACTGCTCATCGATCAAATCGACGATGTCGTTGTGAAGGATTTCGACAAGTTGGAAACGGACGATAATGACGGAGCCGGCAGTTTCGAGGCCAAGAGGGGCTGGATGAGGCGGCGTCATGAGGTAAGCTCCCGCGGCCGGCGCAGCAGGGCCCGGAGCGCGAGCGACGGGTTATGAACCCGCCGCTCAAGCCCCGAGTTCTGAAGACGTTTGGCAGCGCACCGGGCCGCAGGGAGCCCGCTTACTTCGGGATCGGCGGCGGCGGCGGCATGGGAGGCGGTGGGGGCAGACCGCTGCCGCCCGTTGAGGATGCCGGACCGGTGCCTCCCATGTTCGACGCCTTGCCGGTACACCCGGCGGCGAGCAGGACCGACGTGACCAGAACCACAGCCATCAGGCGGTGCATCTTGACCCTTTCACTCAGCTGGTGAAGACCGATCCACAATACGACCGAGCGTGCCCAGGACCAGTTGGCACAAGGCTGCCCCTCCGTGCGGACACCTCCTCAGTTGGTGAAGGAGTCCATGCTCACAGTCACGCCATCGTTCCAGCCACTGGCGTAGATGAAGTTGTTGTAGCCGTTGCCCCCGCCGCCCACCTTGGTGCAGCCGCGCACCGAGCCATCGCCGAAACAGAACTGGACGATTCCCGTATGGCGGCTGCCGAAGGTATACCACTGGGGCGGGTTGGGCAGTCCCCAGGCGGTGACCAAGCTGCCGGTGCCCATCCAGGAGTTGGCGAACTGCGCGGTGTAGCCAGGCTGCGGGATGGAGTCACCGACGGCCTCGCCGAAGAAGAGGGTCTCGCTACTGCCATCCGCCATGGTGAGTTGCGGCATGGACGTTTGGGCCCGGTTGACGAAAAGCCCGGGATAGGTATTGGAGAACCCTTCGCCGAAGTACCCCGCCACACCCAGGTAGTTGGTTCGCCCGCAGGAATAGGTCGGGCCGCTGAGGTAGACGCCCTGGAACAGGCCGTCCGAGGACGGGTACAGGATGATCATCGGGTACGGACGGTTCATCGCGTCGTCGGCCGGGCACAGGAACGTGTTGATCTGGGCCTGCGCCGCCGCCCAGGTGCTGCCGAGGGTCCACCAGGGCCCATAGGACCCGCCGTTCTGCGTACCGCTCTTGGACGGCGACAGGTAGTCAGCGGGGACCCCGGACAGCATCTGCTGATAGACGTTATCTTGCTCGACGTAGGGGAGCAGGAACGCCAGCACTCCGACTTCCTGGTCGGCGCCCCACTGCCCCGAAATGTTGTACGGCGAAGGGGATTCCAGCATCCCGGGCGGGAGGATGCCGTTGGTGGCCTGGTAGTTCTGGGCCGCGATGCCCAGCTGGTGGAGGTTATTGCCACACTTGATGCGGGCGGCGGCCTCGCGGACCTTCTGGACCGCCGGCACCAGCAGACCGATCAGAATAGCGATGATGGCGATCACCACCAGTAATTCGATCAGCGTGAACGCTCTGCGAGCAAGCGCGCGAATCATGACTCGATCCCCCGAAAGAAGTTACAAGAAGACACAATAAGGAAACGGAATCACTACTCCGGCCCACGCCAGCGGAAACCGTTCAGTCCGCGGCGTGCAGCAGGGTTCGTTTCATCGACCTAACGGCACCGCCATCCGTCTGGCAGGTGCCGACAGCGCGTAGCCATTAGACAGGGTGGGAGGGGGGAGAGTTCCCCGGTATGCGCGGCGAGCGCGAGTTTCAGGGCCGTCAGAATATGCCGCCGCCGCACCTCCGGAGTAACAGCCTTCCCCATGTCAACTGACCAGTTTAGTGGAAGAGTTGGGCAAAAAGCAAACGGAAAATTCACTTATGGGCATTTTTTCTGTGCGGGGCGAACCGGCTGCGTAAGCTGCCGGGTGCTGGCCGCTGCCGGGTGCTGACCCAAAACCCGGCAGCTTACGCAGCCGGTTCGCCGGGACTTTGCCCCGCGGCGCCTGTTCACGGCCGAAACCTGGCCCGCACCTCCGGGTTGACAACCTTCTCAGCCGGCCAGTCGCCCTTCAGGAGCGACACGATAGCCTGGGCCGCCGACAGGGCCATGTCGTCGCGCGATTGCGTGTCGACGCCGGCGGCGTGCGGAGTAACCACCACGTTCTCCAGTCCGAACAGCGGGCTGGGGCCTGGCGGCTCCACTTCGAAGACATCCAGCCCGGCACCGGCCAGGCGACCGTTCTGCAAGGCCTCGTACAGGTCGGCCTCGCACACCAGGCCCCCACGGGCCGTGTTGATCAGAAACGCCGTCGGCTTCATCCTCGCCAGCGTTGTCTTGTTGATAACGTGCTTCGATTCCGCCGACATCGGCAGGTGCAGAGAGAGGAAATCGGACGCCGCCAGCAGCCGATCGAACGGCACCAGGGTGATCTGGTGCTGGCGGACGAAGGCCTGATCGGGGAACGGCTCGTAGGCCAGCAGCGGCATGCGGAAGGCGGCGCCGCGGAGAGCGACGGCCTTGCCGATGCGGCCCAGGCCGGCGATGCCGAGGGTGCGGCCGCGCAGCGGCAGGTTGGCCTGGCGCGGCCAACGCCCGGCCACCGTCCCGGCGTGCTGCGGGATCAGGTGCTTCACCAGCGCCAGGATCAGCGTGAAAGTGTGTTCGGCCACCGCGTCCTGGTTTGTGCCCGGCGTGATGCAGACGGCGATGCCCCGTTCGGTGGCGGCCGCCAGGTCCACGGCATCGTAGCCGACGCCGGCCCGGGCGATCACGCGCAGCTCCGGGTTGGCCTCCAGCACCCGCCGCGTGTACGGCTCCGACCCGGCGAGGCTGGCCCTGACTCCGCGAAGCGTGGGTAGCAGTTCGTGCTCCACCATCTGGGCCGAGAAGGGGGAAAGGATCAGCTCATGGCCGGCGGCGCGCAGAGCGTCGCGGTAAACTCCGTCGATCTCGGTCAGCGTGGCCGGGGCTATCAGGACCTTGGACATGGTGATAATCTCATCAAGGAGGAGCCGCTTGCGGCTTCGCACTCGCTGCGAAGCCGCAAGCGGGCAACTGCATGATATTCCCCCCGTCCGGCCAAGCAAGTCTGCCGCCGTCTCGTCGATAACACCACTGAGTCGCCCGTCCGACACCTTCGCCCGCGGCTCGGTGGAGCCGCGCTACAACCCCAGGAGGATGCATGCCTGACGCGACTGGTCTGATGGCGGAGCCGTCGGTCTGCCGCATTCAGTGTCGTGAGCGCCGGGCGGCGGTACGCCATGCCTCGATCATGGAGGCGTCGTACCACCCGATCGCTGTGACGGCAGTCGGCCCGTCCTGTCCGGCGCGGATCTGGGACATCTCCCTCGGCGGCCTGGCCCTGATCGTACCTCATTCCTACGAAGAGGGGTCGCTGTTGTCCGTGGTCCCAGAGGTGTTACCGCAAGCCCTGTCCCCGGGCTTGATGGTACGAGTGCGGCATGTCACGCCGCACACCGACGGCTTATGGATGGCCGGCTGCGAGTTCGTCATCCCCTTGACCAACGACGAGCTGTCCGCCTTGTTGTCCTAGTTCGTGGGACCGTCACCACCGTGGTGACGGCCCCTTTCCGACCGGGCTCAAAAAGGGGTCAGGCCCCTTTTGCCGGGACGGCCCGGAGGGTGCTTCGCACAAAAGGGGCCTGACCCCTTTTTGAGCCCAGCTATCGGCCCGAGACCGCGACCCCTTCCCCCTCACGCAACCGCATTGACCACTCCCGGAGTACCGCCTGCTGGTGGCGGTATAGCCGCTCCGCCTCTGCCATCTCCACCCGCTCAAACACGACGCGGTCTCCGGGCCGGAGCTGGGCCAGAAGCCCCAGCTCCGCCCCAATGACCTGGGCCACCTTCGGATAGCCGCCGATCGTCTGCCCATCCACCCCCAGCACGACACACTGACCGTCGCGCAGCACCTGGACCGAACCGGGACAGACCGGCTCGGAAACGAGTTCCCGCGCCGGAACGTGCAACGGCGTGCCCAGCAGGCGCAGGCCCATGCGGTCGCTGGCCGCCGTCACGCTGAATTCCGGACCGCCGAAAAACTCCGCACCGTCGAACCAGTCGGCTTGCGGTCCAGCCAGGACGCGAACTGCCAGCGGCGGCTGCGCTGTCCCCGCCAGATGACCGCGGTACGGATCGTCGGCCACGGGAAGACGGATGAATCGGCCGGCGATGGAGCTGCTCGTACACGGGAGTTGCACCCCGGCGCAGCGGCTCCAGCGACGAGCGGCTGCCGAGAATCACCGGCGTCAGCAGCCCCCCGGCAACGCAGACATACGCCCGGCAGCCGTGAGGCGCCGCACCGATGCGCAGTATCTCCTCCGGCCGGAGCATGAAGGTGATGCCGGTCGTCAGCGTGCGGCGATCGGTGGCCAGCTCGAACGGGGCACCGTACACGACACAGGCGACCGGACCCGTGACCCGGAGCGTCGGCCCCGCGAGAGTGATTTCGAGAGCGGCGGCATCGGCCGGGTTGCCGACCAGGCCGTTGCCGATGGCCAGCGCAAAGCGGTCCGCCGCGCCGCCGACCGGCACCCCGAGGCTGCGCGTCGCCGGTCGGCCGAAGTCTACCACGCGCGTGCCCAGGCCCGGTGTAAGCAACGTCAGGGTGCAGGCTGGTGAGTCCACCCCGCTAGCTTAGCCGCCGCCCTGCGGGCGGCGCGTGTGCCTCGGCGCTTGCTCCAATCCCCTTCGCCTGGTACGGTGACCGCACATCACAGAGGCGCCACGCATGGTCCGATGGCAACGCTGGTTCCAGAGACGGGGCCACCACGAACAGGCCGCCTTCTTCCAGGCACTGACCGCCTGCGTCGAGGGCCTGCACGAGAAGACGGCGGCCAGCCTGGCCGTCGTCGTCCGCCCTTCGTCCGGCCCCTATCGCGACGTCGCCTTCCTGTTCGGCTCAGTCGTGTCGTGGCTGGGCCTGGTAGCCATCCTGCTGTTGCCGCACCCGATACACGCTTACATGGTCCCGGTGGATGTGGTCCTCCTCTTCGTCCTGGGCGCGTGGCTCTGTTCCGCCACGCGGCTGCGCGCCTGGTTGACACCAAGGCGCTGGCAACGGCGACTGGTGAAGACTGCGGCCCATGCCGCCTTCTTCGAGGAGGGCACCCACCATGTCCCGGACGATCGCGGCGTGCTGATCTACTGGTCGCGGCTGGAACGCCGCGTCGAGGTGCTAACCGGGCCCGCCATCCTGCCCTCGATCCCAATGAAGGAATGGAACGCCGCCATTTTTGCCCTGCGCGGCGCGGTCCAGCAAGCAAAGCCAGAAGCGGCTTTCCTCGCCGAGCTGCACCACATCGGCCAGCTGCTGGTCCGGCACTTCCCGCACGAGGCAACCACCCCGGATCGGCACACGACGCTGTGGAGGAGTCAACGATGACTGCCGCCCTCTGGTCACGCCTTCGCTGGCTGGCTCCGCTGCTCCTGCTGGCGCTGCTCGTCTCCGTCGCCTGGGCCCGCGTCGGCGGGGGGCAGGGTTACGGCGGTGGCGGGGGAGGCGGCGGCGGGGGTGGCAGCAGCGGCGACGGCGGCGGACTCGATCTGCTCTTCTGGATCCTTATCGAGCTGTTTCAGCTGACCGTGAACTACCCTGCCGTCGGCGTGCCGCTCGACCTGATCGTGCTGGGGGCCATCATCGCGGCGGCCTACTATCGGGCCACGCGCGTCCAGCCCAGCCGCAGCTACTCCTCGCAGGAAGCCCGCATCGGCGGCCGCAAGCAACTCGCCGTCGCCGACCGCGGCTTCGAGACCCTCCGCGAGCACGATCCCAACTTTTCCCGCGTCCTGTTCGAGGATTTCGTCTACACGCTGTACGCCACCGCCCAGGAAGCCCGTGGCCGAAAGGACCTGCAAACCTACGCCCCCTACCTGGGTCCCCGCGCCATCGCGGCCCTGGAGGGACGGAGCGGCCCGGGCCTGACCCATGTCAGCGGCATCATCGTCGCTGCCGCCCGCGTCCTCAGCGTCAGCAACCCGGACGCCAAAACCATCGCCGTTGCCGTCGAGTTCGAGACCAACTACACGGAGACCTTCGAGGCCAACCGCCAAACGACCTATTATCTGCGCGAGCGCTGGCAGTTCACTCGCAATGCGGCCGTGCTGTCGCGCCCGCCGGAGGCGATCACCGCCCTGCACTGTCCGAAATGCGGCGGCGCCCTGGAGAGCGGACCTGACGGCGCCTGCCGGCACTGCGGCGTCAAGATCACCGGCGGCGATTTCGACTGGTACGTCGCCGGCGTTCAGGTGCTGGCCTCCGCCAACCGGGGGCCGATGCTGACCGCCACCGTCCCCGAGACTGGCACCGATCTGCCGACGATCTATCACCCGCAACTGGCCGCCCTGCGCGCCCGCTTCCTCGCCCTCAACCCCCAGTTCGACTGGGAACAGCTTTCGCGCCGCGTCCGCCACATCTTCCTGGTCCTGCAACAGAGCTGGTCCGACCGCACCTGGGAAAAGGCCCGCCCCTACGTCAGCGACTGCCTGTTCCAGATGCTCGACTACTGGATCAGCGAATATCGCCGTCAGCATCTCCGCAATGTGCTGGAGGACGTGCAGGTGGAATCGCTGGAGGTGGTGAAGGTCTCGCTGGACGCCTTCTACGACGCCCTGACCTTCCGCATTTTCGCCCACATGCGCGACACCACGACCGACGAGCAGGGCCAGCTGATCTCCGGCAGCAAGACCGCCCCGCGCCGCTTCTCGGAATACTGGACCGTGATCCGCCGCCGCGGCGCCGGCAACAAGCCCCACGACGACGCCCACTGCCCCAACTGCGGCGCCGCCCTGAAGATCAACATGGCCGGCCTGTGCGAATACTGCCACGGCAAAATCACCCGCGGCGACTTCGACTGGGTGCTGAGCCGGATCGAGCAGGATGAGGCGTATGCGGGGTGAGAGCGGCAAACTTCTGTGCCCAATGGGGTAGTCGCGAACCGGGTCGGGGAGACGGAAGACGGTACGGCCCCCCTCCCCCCAATTTGCCATCTTGTACTGAATTCGCCGGGAATTATGTTCAACCTGGCGCCAGTGCCGCAATCCCTTGTCAAATAACGACATGCGCCTTCACATTTCAGCGCCAGGCGCCAGGATGCATATAATTCGGTGTGTGCGGACACACCCTGCCGACCAAGGATCAGTTTGAGCAAAGGGAGCGGTCCCGCTCGGGCTGGAATAGCAGTGGCCGGACGCGCGGTGCTGCTGACCATCGACCCGTTGACAACGCCGTAAGCGACTTCATCAACCACCGCTACGGACTGCCGCAGCGGGTTGCGGGCGCCCGCGGTCGGGGAGCGATCAGCGGCACTTGCGAGCCGGTGGTGGCGGAACTGTTCTTTGGAGTTGAGAACAGCGCCCACCGCGACGACAATCTGCGGCGGCTTAAACGCGGCTTGAGCCGGCTCCGCTGCTGGCCCCTTTGTGCGTTCCACCGGAGGAATGATGGCCGTCGGCACGGCAACCGGTCATCGTGACTTCTCCCTTCTCGCGCGCCGGGTAAGATTGGGGCATGAGCCAAACCACGACCGAGCACATTGTTAGCAAGCCGACCGTTTGCGGCGGCAGGCCGTGCATCGCCGGCACACGCATCCGCGTTCAGGACGTTTACGTCTGGCACGAGTTACAAGGGCTAACGGCCGACGAGATCGTTTCGCGCTTCCCGCATCTGACGATGGCCGACGTTTACGCCGCCCTGTCCTATTACTGGGACCATCGCGACGAGATTCAGCGGCAGATGCGGGAGGAGACGGATTTTGTGGAGCAAATGAAGCAGAAGCATCCGTCGCCGCTGGCGCAGAAGCTGGCAGGGAAAGATGCCCAGGACCATGCGGTATCACCTGGATGAGCACATCGATTTCGCGGTCGCCCAGGGTCTTCGCCGCCGCGGCATCGATGTCACCACGACGGCCGACGCCGGCCTGCGCGGCGCCGATGATCTCGACCACATCGTCTTCGCGGTTGCCAACGGCCGCGTTATCTTCTCCAACGATCCTGACTTCCTGCGACTGCACGACCAAGGCGTCGAACATCCGGGTATCGTCTACTGCCATCAGCAGAGCCGCCGAAATGGAAGCGCCTGGACGGTGAGCGGCTGGAGGAGCAGTGGTTCGTGCTGGTGACGTGCCGGGATGAGACGCAGCAGGTGGAGCTGCTAGGGCGGATCAGGGGGAGGGGTTGACGTGCAAGGCGGTGCTGTCGCGATGCTGCCCGGCCGCGGTGGGCCGCCGACCGCCGCCATTGATTAGAGGCGAGCAAGAAGTACGCAGTTCCCTCATCCGCGCTGTCAGGTGTGTTCCTGGGCGGTTCGATGCGTCGGTCGATGTGAAGGACGCGCGAAAAACGCTCGCGCCTTCAAGGCCCGGCGGTCGTTATCCACTTCCCGGGGCTCAATGCAATAGAATGCCTCTATGTAGGACCAGAAAGCGATTGCCATCCGGGCTTAACCATGGGATTTCTTGACAACCTTCCCAATCGCGATGGTGCACATGACACGGCTCAAGCTGCCGAAACGGCATTCCAGGCTACAATCGATGCCGGCCGGCTCTTTCATGATTCAGCAAAAGGATCGCAACGACTACGGGACCGACGTTCAGATGGAAGCTCGCGAAGACCAGGCAATGACAAACCTTCGCGTTCACGTGCAACTCAAAGGTACCGAAGGCGCTCCCAACGCCGATGGTCGGTCAGCGTCGGCGGCATTAGCCGGACAAATCTCAACTACCTCCTCGCACAACCCGACTCGATCTACGCGTGTCTCCATATCCCATCCTGCCGGCTGCTGGTTCGGTACGCGATTGACGTGTTTCTAGATTACGAGCGCCGCGGACCATCATGGCGCGGTCAGGATACGATTACCGTCCGTTTCACCCAAGAATTCGATGAAGCCTTCCAGCGGACCTTGCACGCCCGGGTTCTGTCCTCTGGCCGGTCTGGACGTGATCGGCGACTGCAATGGACGGTGACTCCGCCGGAGAAAATCCCCTGGCTGGTTCGCCGTTCTATTCCCCCCGTCGAGGTGCCGGCGGATGCAGCAGAGGCCAAGAAGGTGCTCGTTGAGCTGTATCACGCGGGCCAGGACAAGGTGATCTCTGCCTCGTTCCCGCGCTTCGCGGCCGTCTTGAGTACGATTCCTGGCGGCCTCGATGTTGCGTACATGGCGGAGATTAATCTCGGGATCAACGACCAGCCATACGATGAGTTGCGGGTGCGAGAAGGCATCGAAGCGCTGCGAGACTCAATCGGGCGGGGAGAGATGCATCCGGCTTCCCTTCTTTACTGCCAGGGCAACGGGTGGCTCGCCCTGCGCAGCACGCGAAGGCCAAGGACTTGTTCCTAGCCGCCCTCGCTGGCATGGAAGGACCGGAGTTCTCAGATCTTGCGGCGCAGTGCTGCAAGAACCTTGGGACGACATTGCAGCTCCTCGGGGATAGCGAGGCGGCGACACAGTGCCTGGAGCGAGCACTTCACCTTAATCCTGATTTGGCCGAAGCACACTACGCGCTTGCCGTGCAACTTCTGCGGAGTGGAAATGACCTCCAGGTGGCTCTTACCCACCTCGACGCCGTCACCCATCGCGACACGTCCGGGATCCCAGCCCCGGCAGTGCAGGGCTGGCGCGCCGAGATCCTTTTCCGGCTGAGTGACAGCGCGGCTGCGTTTCGGGAACTCCACAATGTGCTGGCGTCCGCTAATCAATTCGATTGGGTATGGCCAAGCTTGCCCCAGGCAAGTTGCCGCATTCGGACGGGCGACGACCGATTCAGCGATCAAGGCGCTTGCATTTTGGCGTGCGTACCTTCGGAAGCATCCGAAGGACCTTGCCGCACAGCGGGAGCACTTTCTTTGTCTAGCGGTACTGCACTCGGCTGGTAATCCCACGGATGCCGATTTTGATGCGTTCGAGCAGGCGGCCGAAAGGCTCATTCAGCGAGGCGACCCGGATGCCGCATTCTTGTGGGACCGCGTCGGTCATTGGGCGCAAGATGAGGGCGAGTGGGAGAACGCGGAACCGCGCCTTTCGCAAGGCGTACGACCTTGAGCCCGACCGATACGGTTACTGCCTTGGGACCGCTTTGAACTTTCTCGACCGGCATGCGGAAGCGATCCCGATGCTCATGGAGCAGGCCGAGAAGCACCTGCCCGACGCAAGAAGTTGGTTCCAAGTTGCAGTTGCACGCGAAGGAGTCGGTGACCAAGTCGGCGCGATCGAGGCCTACCAGCGTGCATTGCAACTCGATCCTGACTACGATCTCGCCTGGTTCAATCTGGGCGGTATCCACTGGAATCTACGTGATTTCCGCTAGCGCGATACTTGGAGCGAGGCGATTGCACGGTTTCCCCAACACTTGGAGGCGAGGAAGCTCCAACGCGATCTGCCATTCCTGTTCGACGGGAAAGGGGTGCAAATGATCGAAGAGATCCAGCCCTGCTCGCCGTCAGAGCTGGAGGCGCAAATCGCATACCTCGCGAGCACACCGGTGGCCGGCATTGCACACCTGCTGGAGAGTGGGCAATGCAGACTGAGCAAAGGTGCGGCGCGATCGCTGCCGTTCGGCCTGCTCAAGACCGAATTCGGACAACTCGGCAGCATATCGCCACCACCCACCTCGGGGAACAGAAATTCCGCGTGGCACAGGTGCTGCCAGCCTTGCGGCAAGCCTCCTGATGGCGGAGATCTCCTTCGTCGGATCGAATGGTTTCTCCAGATGAACGAGGCGGAAATCGAGTACAACGTTACAGTAATGCGACTCGGAACCAACCTTATCATTAGGGACGGCAACGCCCGAACGATCGCATTCTACGAGCGGCGGAAGGACACGGCGAACCCCTTTGCCTACCGGGTCTTCCTTGTGGAGATGGCTTAGAGAACCGGTGTCAATTAACTGACACCAGTTTCCCCTTATCACAGCGACAACCACGATGGGGTATACGCCATGAACATCTTCGAGAAGATTCACGTCCAGGGCTTCCGACGTCTGTACGACGTCGATCTGAAACTCAAGCCACTCAACGTGGTCATCGGTGCCAACGGGAGTGGGAAGACATCGCTCCTGGAGGTGTTTTCACTGCTGGCGGCGTCCGCATCCGGCAGGCTGAAGGAAACCATGAGCGATCTCGGTGGGATCGACGCAAATCTGACGAACCTGCTGGCGGCGAAGGGCGAAAAGGCGAGGTTCATGGCGTTCGATCTGACGATGGGCGTTCCTGGATCACAACCCGATCAAGTACCGCATCGCGATGGCCCCGCAGGGGGTGGGGTACGAGATTTCGGACGAAACGCTGACCCAGCAGCGAGATAATAAGCCGCAGCCGTTCAAGCACATTCAGGCCCATCACGGCGATGTGCGATACTACGAGCAGGACAACACGAAGAAAGGGCTGTTCGACCGAACTGGGATTACAACCCGACCGAATCGGCGCTCTCACAGGTTCCGAAGATGTTTCAAGAGCCAGAAGACTTCCGCAAGCGTCTGGCGTCCTCGACTCATTATCACGTTCTCGACGTCAGTCGTCGCGCACCGATCCGTCTGCCGCAACAAATGCGGGACGCACAGTTGCCAGGCCATGACGGCGAGGATCTCGTCTCGTGCTTGTACACGCTGCGAGAAACCGATCCCGATCGCTTTGAGACGATCGAGGCCACTTTGCGAGCGGGATTCCCCGACTTCGAGCGACTCAATTTTCCGCCCGTCGCTGCCGGCACCTTGGCGATGACCTGGAAGGACAAGACGAGCAAGAATCCATTTTACATGCACCAGCTTTCCGAAGGCACGTTGCGATTCTTGTGGCTGGCGACGCTGCTGCAAAGTCCAGGGTTGACGGCCGTCACGATGATCGACGAGCCGGAAGTCAGCTTGCATCCCGAACTGCTGTCGCTTCTGGCGGATCTCTTGCGAGAAGCATCCCAACGTACCCAGTTGATCGTGGCCACACACGCCGACCGGCTGATCCGATTCCTCAAGCCATCTGAAGTGGTGACGATCGACGTGAATGAGGAAGGTGCGGCTGAAGCGACGCGGGCTGATGAGCTCGATCTGGAAAAGTGGCTTGAGGAGTACACGTTGGATGAAGTGTGGCAGATGGGCCGCATGGGAGGCGCGGCCATGAGAATCGCGATCCTCGTTGAAGGAAAGACCGAAAAAGCCTTCAAGCCGTACTTGCTCGCGTATCTTGCAAACGCGACTGGCCGGCAAGATGCCCAAGTTGGACTTCGTGCCGTACGACGGCCGTATTCCTACGGGCGACAAGCTGAAACGAGTCGTCGAGAATCTTCTGAACGACAGGAAGCAGCCAGCCGATGCCGTCATTGCTTTGACTGACGTCTACACCGGCTCGATCCCACCGGAGTTTCCCGACGGCGGAAGATGCAAAGCAAAAGATGCGGCGAATGGGTTGGTGCGGAGAAGCGATTCTATCCTCATGTGGCACTCCACGACTTCGAGGCGTGGCTGCTGCCGTACTGGGAGAAGATCAAAAAGTTGACAGGAAGCAACCGCAAAGCCCTGGCTCCAACCCCGAGAAGGTCAACCACGGCAATTCGCCCGCCTATCGGTTGGCGGAAGTGTTTCGGACAGGCCCGAAGACCGAGGGCTATGTCAAGACCCGTGACGCCGGTCGAATACTGAAAGACGAAGACCTTACGGTGGCGATCAACGCTTGTCCAGAGCTGAAGGCATTCGTGAACACCATCCTGGGCTTATGCGATAAGACCAAGCTAATCCCGTGACGGGTAGGCTGCAGGGAGAAGCGAGTGGGTGGGGACGTACTCATGGGGCGACCAATACTCGGCGAAACGGTCGAAAGGGAAAGGGGCCAGCGTAGGCTTATTCCCCAGAAGCACCCGAGATTGCCCCCGATATCCCTGTTCCTTCCCTCACGGCGGGGGGCGGGCCCGCCTGGGCGAGTCAAGCTACAGGTGGGCGGGCGAGCGGATGGGGAGGGGCGATCCCGCAAAGCCGACCGGGTCTCGGGTGACAATGGGGTCGAGCCGGCTGGCAACGGCGACCGGGCATATAGGCGGACGCGGCTCGGTTTCCGGAAGCGATCAGCTTCCTCCATTCCTCGTCGTCACGCCCCCAGCAAGGCCACCACCTCGGCGGGCGTTCGGATCGGGATGCCCTGGAATTGTCCGAGATCGAGCAGGTGGGGGTCGCCTGTGGCGATCGCCTCGCGCCGGCCGCTACTCCGCAGGCCAGCACAGCGTCGTTGTCCGGGTCGGCGGCGATGACTGGGCCGATGTTCGCCGGCAAATAGCACGGCCAGAGCGGCGTAGCCGAGCACCAGGGCCTCAGGCGTGACGCCGATGGTCGCCAGCCGCCTCGCCAACTTGGGGCGAGGCAGGACGCCTTGCAGTTCTTCGAGAAGCCCGGGGTCGCGAACAGTGTTGCCCGTCCGGCCGGAGCCGCGTCGAGGAGTTCGCGCGGGTGCCGTGCCACAACACGCCGGAAACCACGACGTTTGTATCAAGCACCAGCCGCATGGCGGGCTCGCCTCTCCGCACGGGCCGCCTGAATCTCGGCCAGGACCTCGGCATCGGTGAGCGGTGGCTTCGGCAGTGCGGCCAGCCGGTCGGCAGTCGTGAAGAACTCGCCCACCCGACGGCGGCGGATTTCCTCGCGGAGCATCCGTTCCACGGCCTCCGGTGTCAACAGCCCGCTCGCCTCGGCTTCCCGGGCCACGTGTTCGGCAACGCCAAGGTGATCTCCACGCTCACGGTCAACCCCTGTTTGAGAGGAATCGAAGTTTCTCCACCGGCAACTATAGACGGGCACGGTAGTGGCTGTCAAACCAGGAAGAATAAGGGGCCACCGTAAACCATTCCCCAGAAGCACCCGAGACTGCCCCCGATATCGCTGTTCCTTCCCTCACGGCGGGGGCGGGCCCGCCTGGGCGAGTCGAGCGTGGGCATCGGGTCGGTCCGATTCACCTTCACGTTTACACGCTGCCCATGTTTCTCTAGCGGGGTTACTGCTTCAGCGGCCGAACAAGCCGGCCGGGGTGGGGCGTGGCCAAACCTGGCCCTCCCCTCAGCACCCCACCGCCCAGCGAATCGCTGCCACCAGGCACAGCAGGGCCGTCAGCTTGATCCACAGCGGCACGCGCGGGCGCGTCTCCCGCGAAATGTAGTTCTCACACTCCGGACAGCCTCCGCGTCCTCGTGAATGGGGGCCCGGCAAAAGGGACACCGGACGGTGTCGGCGCCGTCAGCGTCGTCAAAGGGGCAGAATTGGCCGCCGAAGTAAGGGCTGGGGAGGCGGCCGCTTCCTTTATGGCATGGCGGTGCGCCCCCGTAAAGGCATCGTAAGGAGTTTACAAAGTAGACCTCCGGAATGCGGCCGAGGCCGCAGCTTATCTCCAGCCCCCGTGCCTTTTTCCGCGCATCGCTTACAATGTGCGCAGCCACCTCCTTCCTCTCCGGAGTCCTCCATCGCCGTGCTGCCTTCTTCCTCCTCCTGCCCTTGGCCGCCGCCGTCGGTGCTGCCGAGCCGGAGGCCAGGCTGGTCGTCAAGCCCGATGCCTTCAAGACGCTGGTGAACCCGAACTGCTCGCACTGCAAGGACGAGGCGAATCGCCGCGCCGGCGAGCTGCGCGACGACGACCGCGTCCTCTGCTGGAGCGCGGCTACTCGGACGGCGGGGCCATCCCCTTCCGCTTCTTCCTCAACCCGTATCGCGTCATCAGCGATACCTACGGCGTCTTCGTACACGACCCCGACGCCGGCTTCGCCCGCGGCTCCGCGCCCTCCGTGGACTTCACGTTCCACGGCTGGCGAACGGCGTCATGGTCATGAACACAAGGACGGCACTCTCTACTCCTGCCTGACGGGGCTGGCGTTCGGCGGCCGCGCAAGGGAGACCGCCCGAAGCCGATCGCGACGCTGGTCAGCGACTGGGGCCCGTGGACGGGGCAGTATCCCCACAATGTCGCCTATCACATGTTCGACAACTACCAGCCCGAGGATCTGCCCGCGAAGCCGAACGCGGACTCCGTGAAAAGCCGCGGGCCGCTCGACAAGCGTCTGCCGGCCGACAACCTGGTCCTGGGCGTCGTGGCGGGGAAGGAAGCGCGTGCTTACCCGCTGGAGGCCCTGGCGAAGGCGGGGCTCGTCAAGGACACCCTGGATGCGCCGCTCTTGTGGTGTTGTGGCAAGGGGAAACCAAAACCGCCGCCGCCTATCGCCCGGTCGCGACGACCCCGGACAAGGACTCGAAGGCCAAACCGCGGCCTGTGACCTTGACGCTGGACGATCGCAAGAAGTGGGCCGCGTTCACCGACAAGGAGACCGGTTCGCACTGGGACGTGGCCGGGCGGGCCATCGAGGGGGAGCTGAAAGGCTGGACGCTGGAGTGGGTCGATAGCACGGTGGTGCGCTGGTTCGCGTTTGCGGCCGAGGTGCCGCACACGACGATCCACGGCCGGGCGCCCGCCACGCCGAAGGACCCGGCCGCGGCCATTCAGGAGGTTGCGGGGACGGCGGAGTTCCTGCGCAATGTGCCCAAGAAGTTTGGCGTTCTCAAAGCCGTCGATGCCGGGCGCAGGCACGTCACCTTCCTGGCCGATGGCGACAAGGAAGCTCGCGATTGGGCGCTCGATCCGGAGGCCGAGATCAAACGCGACGGCTGGTGGGGCCGCCTGTCCCAATTTCGGCCCGGCGAGCGTGTCTGGGTCTGGTTCCGGACCGATCGCCACAAGCAGCCGACCAGCATCTTCCTGCTCGCCGACGAGGCCAGCACTCAGGACATCCATCAGGTGAAGGTGGCCGCTCCCGACTTCGAGGCAAGCGCACAGGCCCAGCGGGCCTGGCTGCGCAAGGCCTGGGTCCGCGACGGCCTGCCCGGGACGGTGAGCTACGCCCACTACCACGGCGAGGTGGAATTGCTGCTGGATCACGAGGCCATGCGCTGGGGCCGGTCGCTCAAGGCCGGCGAACGAGTAGAGCTTGCGGCTGATCCACCGGTCAAGGCCGTGGTCAAGGGGGTGGCCCCGCTGCCGAGCGGACCCGGGTCACCCTGGTCGTCAACGGCCAGGACCTGGGCGAATTTGCCGCCGGCCAGCGCTGGCACCTGAAGATGGCGGAGCCCACCGCGGCGCTGGACGACAGCCTCTATCCGCCGGACATCGACCGGCCGCGAACCCGGACAGAACGCATCGGTGGTTCCTGGCCAGCACCTATTGCACCTGCGGCGTGGGCAAGGACACCTGCACGGGCCATTTCTACACCCTGGCGGCCTGCAACCCGAATGGCTGCGGCATGCCCAAGCGGATGCGGGCCACCATCGGAGCCAAGATCGACCGCGGCCTGAGCGACCGACAAATCTTCGACGAATTGCTGAAGGAACGCGGCCCCGCCCTGCTGCGGCCGCATCTGTTGCCCTGATGCCGGGGGCGCAGCGGGTTGCCGGTAGCCAGCGGCCGACTCATTCCTCGGCAAAGTCCCGGAGACGCCGACCCAAGACGCCGGCAATCTGCTGAATTAAATCGGTCTGAGGCTCGATTTTCCCAGCCTCCAAGTTGGCGATCACGTCCTCGAGATCCCGACCTTCCCGGCTAGGGCGGTCGGCGTCAAGCCGGCCTCCAACCGCATGGCGTGAATCCGTCTCCCAATGCGCCGGGCGCGGTCGTGCGTCACCTCGGCCAGGTGAGCACGAAAATCGGGGTCGGCGATTGCGCGGATGCGGTCCCAGGGAATCTCGATGACCGTGCCCTCGGCCGGGATCTCAAGTACGTCACCCGTCTCGCCGATCCGCAACTTGCCCCACGTTATCGGCGTCACGGTCGCAGCGCTCCCGACCACTCCGGGGCTTGCACTTCCGAATTGAGCGCCTGTCAGCCAGGGCAGGACCGACTCCAGGGCGACCAGGAAGTGATCGCCGTTCTCGAACGTCACATCGAGCATCCCCTCCCGGTCGATATAGTTGACGATGAAAACCGCATGGCCGTCCTATCATAATTCTTGGCCATTGTCTCACTCCACTCACGGGTTCAGCCGCCGCCAGGCAGCCATGAGGACATCGACGTTCACCTGAAGGTATCGGCGCACCGCCCGCGGCAGGGCTTCCCCGGCGATCTCTCCAAGGTCGGGCAGGCTCACCACGCTCGCATGGTCATTGCCGTTCCAGTAAACGTGGCAGTGCGGAAGGTGGTGCGGGTTATCGTCGTTGGCGTAGACGTAGACTCGAAACTTGCCGTTGTCCAGTATCTTCGGCATCGTCCAGCCCATTGGACCCGGTGCTACCGACGCCAACGCGCCTTTCAGTGCCACCTTCGGCCGAAACCGCTGAGGATAGCACCCCGAAGACGTAAGGGTTGAACGATCCCTGCGAATCCTCATCCAGTTTACCGAGCGGAACTCGGCGTCGCCGCTGTTCGCGCGGCACGTCTCGCCACCTCCAAGAGGTACGGACAGCTCTGGGTAGAATGGGGATGTCTGCGTGGCCGCTCCTGCCACCATTGTAGCAGGGCGGGGCGACACCAGTGTCGTGTCGCGGTCACAATTCGCACAACGCGCTTGTGCGAGAAAAGGGAAGAGGCGAAACCGGCGCGGTCCTACCCGCTCTTCCGCGGCTTCGTTCAGGTCAGCCTGGCCTTCACGTCGCATTTGGCAGGCGGCGCAGCCGTCTCTTGGCGTATCATCCCAGCCGAGGCGCAAGGGGACCCGACTGGCCTGGGACGCCCGCCCCGGCCTCGCTCAATCCCAGCCCCGCCCCTTGACGCCTTCCGCTCCGTGCTTCAGAATCAGTGCTTTGATCCTCGCCGGCCGACGGAACCCCCCATGGCGATCACCCCCTCCCAGCGCCCGACTCGTGAATGGCCCCTGCTGGTGCTGGCCCTGGCCCTGGTTTGTGCGGTGTGCGTGCCGCTCTGGCAATGGACGGCGGGGCACGATGGCGGCGACTTCTGGGCACGCTGGACGCCGGAACGCCTGGGCCGGCTGCTGCTGGGGCCCGAGCAGATCGGCTGCTACTGCGCCTCACCTGGGGCATCTTCATCATCGGCAACCGCTACCTGGAGCTGCGCCGGCAGCCCGCGCTTCACCCTGGGTCTGCTGCCCACCGACGAGGGGGCCCGCATCCTGCCGGAAGACGCCCGGCCGTTGCAGCGCAAGCTCGATGCCGTCACCAGCCGCAAGCCCTACATCCTGGCCAACATGATCCGCCAGGCCATGAACAAGTACGCTATCAGCCGGTCCAGCGCGGACGCTTCGGAAGCGGTGCGGACCGCGGCCGAGGTCGATCTCGGCCGGCTCGTCACCAGCATGGCCACCGTCCACTACCTCGCCTGGGCCATCCCCGCCCTTGGCTTCCTGGGGACGGTGCGTGGGCTCTCGGGTGCCCTGTCGATGGCCTCGCAGATCGACAATGACTCGTTGCAATCCTTCATCTCCCAGGCCACGCGGCACCTGAACGTCGCCTTTGACTGCACGCTGGTCGCGCTGGTTCTCAGCCTGGCCATCATGTTCCTGCTCCATTCGGTGCAGCGCGACGAGGAGGCGCTGGTCATCGACTGCCAGCAGTATTGCCAGGAGCATTCGTCAACCGGCTGTACGTCCCGAACCGGCGTACGACGCCGTTTAGCCGCGACCCATCGGGGAGCGCTTGTTGGGAGGATCCTTGCCATGCGGCACGTTGGGAAGCAGCCGGTGATGGGGCTGGACCTCAATGCGGCGCGCGTCCGGGCGGTGGCGGCTGCTCCGGGGCAGGCGCCGGCGCTGCTTTCGCTGGCCGGCGAGGCCGAGCTGCTGCTGGCCGTCTCGTTGGAAGCCCGCACCTTGGAGGTGGGCCGGGCCGGGCTTCTGCTCGGCCGGCGGGCGCCGCACCTGGCCTGCACCGGGTTCCTTCCATTCCTGGGCCACGACCGCGAGTGGTCGGCCGGACGACACCGCCTGGATGCCGCCCAGGCGCTGGCCCTCATTTTCGATCGACTGAGCCCCTTCGTTTCCCAGGCCAGCGCCATCGCCCTGGCGGTCCCGCCTTACCTGACCGCCGGGCAGGCGGCCATCCTGACGCAGACAGCCGCCAAGGCCCGGATCGGCGTCAGCGGCTGGATCGCAACGCCCCTGGCGCTGCGCTGACCGCCTATGCCGACCTGCCCTGGAACGGACCCGCCGCTCATCCTGGACCTGGATAGTCACGCCCTGACCTGGGCGGTGGTGGCGGTGGAGTTCGGCCAGGCTCGCTTGCTCGGTATTCAGGCAATGCCGCACCTGGGCCTCGGGGCGTGGAAGGGTCGGCTCCTTGATATGGTCGCTGACCGCTGCGTTCGCCAGAGCCGTCGCGATCCGCGCGATTCCGGGGCGGCGGAGCAGGCGCTCTATGGCCAGCTTGACGGGGTCCTGGATGCCTGTCGCCGAGGGCAGGTGGCCGAGCTGTTGGTCCACCTGGCCCAGTGGGGGCAGAATCTGCTGCTGCGGCCCGATGGAATGGCCGCCGCCTGTGCCCCGCTGGTGCGGCAGGCCGTGGCGGAAATGCAGGCCCAGCGCGAACGCCTGCCGCGAGGGCCCAATCCCGTTGTGCTGGTGTCGGACGCGGCGAGCCGAATGCCGGGCCTGGTCCGGGCCCTGGGTCAGGTCATCGGCACCAACCAGATGCGGCCGATCCGCGCCCTCGATGGCGACGACTTCGGCGAGGGACTGATTGACGACGAGGTGATGGAGCGCGCGGGTCGGTGGGCGTGTTGTCGCCGGATGCGGCGGCCCGCGCCGCCTGCGAGCTGGCCGGGCGATGGCTACGGGGCGAAATGGAGAGCGGGCCGGTCGAGGTGGCCCCCCTGCCCGCCCCGCAACCCGCGGATGCCGGCCCAGCCCGTCTGCAATTCCGCCACCAGGATTATCCCTTGCGCGGCCCGGCCTTCCTTCTGGGCCGCCATGCCGACTGCGACCTCGTCTTCGACAGCGATCAGTACCCGACCGTGTCCGGCCGTCATTGCGAGATCGTCTACGAACGCCGTATCTTTTTGCTTCGCGATCGCAGCCGGCACGGGACGCTGGTCAACGAACGGCCGGTGGTGGAGGAACGCGTGCTCCAGGCCGGCGATTGGATTCGCCTGGGCCCGGGCGGGCCGCTGGTGCGCTTCCTCGGGCAGGCGGCGGATCAATTGAAGCTGATGACCACGGCATAACACAACGGCACGGATAACCGCCATGCGAACCCGCCACCGCATACCGTCCATTTTCAACCTCTCGATGGTGGACGTGCTGTGCTGCGCGCTGGGGTGCATGATCCTGCTGTGGCTGCTCAACCTGCGCAAAGCGAAGCAGAAGGCCCTCCAAGCCGGGCAGTCGGATGAGCAGGTCGTCGCCCTGCGGGCGCAGCTCGCGGATGTGAACGGTAAGTACAAGGCAACGCAGGTCCAGCTCGACGAGTCGGAGCAGCAGGCGAGCAGTCTGCGCGGTCAACTGGCGGCCGCCGAAGACGAGACCCGGGCCACGGCAGCTCGACTCAAGCTTGCCCAGGCCGATCGCGACGCGGCCCGCGTGCAGATCGGCCGCCTGGAGTCGGACCTGGGGGCATCCGGGCGGACAAGAAGACCGCGGATGATTCGCTGTCCCGGCGTGAGAAGGAGCTAGCTGCCCTGGAGAAAAGCCTGGCCGCGCTCAAGGCTGTCAAGGCCGGCACCGATGAGGCCCTGGCCCGACGCTTGAAGGAAACCAACGATCTGGAAAAGAGCCTGACTGGGCTGCGGGCCGACAAATCCGCGGCCGAGGAGTTGCTGGCGAAGCGCGGCAAAGGACCTTGCCGACCTGGAAAAGAAGCGTGCGGCCGCCGCGGAGCGGATCGCCGCGCTGGAGGGTCAGGTCCGCGACCGCGGCACTGACGCGGCGACCGCCAACCGGCGGGCCGACGATCTGGCCGCCCGCCTCAAGGAGTCCGAGACAAAGGCGAAGGATTACCGCGACAAGCTCGCCGCCGAGGAGGCGCTGGCCAAGGGACTGGAGAAGGAGATCAACAAGCGCGTCCGCGACCTGGACGACGCCGAGAAGGGACTGGCCGCCCGCACCCAGGACCTGGACCGCACCCGTAAGGAGCTGGATGCAGCACGGCGGAGCGTGGCCACCCTGGAAGACGAGAAGAAGGGCCTGGCGGCCGCCGCGGAGCGAGAACGCCTGGCCGCCGACAATCGCTTTGCCGGCATCCAACTGACCGGCCGCCGCGTCGTCTTCCTCATCGACATGTCCGGCAGCATGGAGTATGTCGACGAAAAAACGTTGGCCCCGGAGAAGTGGTCCGGCGTCCGCGAAACGCTGGGCAAGATCATGCGCAGCCTGCCCGAGCTGGAGAAATACCAGATCATCTGCTTTTCAGACAAGGTAACGTTCTTGCTCGGCAATGTGGATGCCTGGCTCGACTTCGACCGGCGCAGCGCGAGCACGGGCGACGGAGGCTTTGCGGGCCGTCAAGCCGAAGGGCGG
This sequence comes from uncultured Planctomycetota bacterium, assembly GCA_963827935.1. Lineage (GTDB taxonomy): Bacteria > Planctomycetota > Planctomycetia > Gemmatales > Gemmataceae > DATFNV01. Next base: position 476,999 of record CAWHCN010000019.1, read on the forward strand.
CACCAATATGTACGCCGCCTTTGAGACGCGCTTCGCTTCCGCACCCAGGGACTGGACACCATCTACTTTCTCTCCGACGGCTTGCCGAACATGGGCGAGGGGCTGTCGGACGAACAGGCGAAGAATCTGAAGGAGACCGATCAGGCGGAAATCCTGGGCAAGTACATCCGCCGCAAGTTGCAGAGCGACTGGAACCGAACCATTCGCGGGGAGGGACGCGTGCGGGTTAACGCGGTGGGTTTCTTCTACGAGAGCCCCGACGTGGGGGCGTTTTTGTCGGGCGCTGACGCGGGAGAACGAGGGTGGGTTCGTGGGGATGAGCAAGCCGTAGATTGGCGCAGGCGATTAGGTAGGGTGGGTCGGCTTCCGGAGGGCGAATCAATGAGGGAGTCGCCGGTCGGGCTTGGGGCGACGCGAGACGAGTTGCGGCGGCTCTTGGGAGAGCCGACCGATAGCAGCGTCCCGACCGGCAGCCGGCCTCAGCCGGCGATCTGGAAATACGGCGATATCGAATACCACTTCGCAGAGAACGGCCGGGTATGGCTGATCTACACCGAGGACGAAGACCACAACCCCCGGGTGATCGGTTCGCTCGCAGATGTGTGAGGCAACTTGCCCGAATCGCTGCGCTCGACCCACCCTACACCGTCCCACGCTCATGCCTCCGGATGTACCCACGGCTTGCGATACGGTCTTAGCCCCCGGAGGGGGCGGCGGATCGTAGCCCCGGGTGGAGCGCAGCCCGCGCGAGCGGGCGCAGCGGAACCCGGGGATGACGGGTCTAGCGGAGATTGGAACCCGCGGAGCGGGTGACGGAGCCAGGGTCATAATGCTGGCTCCGCCGCCCCCTCCGGGGGCTGGTGTGATTCGCTTCGGTCTTTGTCCCCGGGTTGCGCTCCGCCCGCTGGCGCGGGCTGCGCTCCACCCGGGGCTACCATCCGCCGCCCCCTTGGGGGGCTAAGACACACTCACACCTCCGGATGCACCCACGGCTTGCGATACGGCCGCCGGAGCAGCTTGTTCGCCTCCTCATCGCCGGTCACCTGCTGCATGTCCGCGTCCCAGGTCAGCGTTCGGCCCAGCTTCATCGCCTGGTTGGCCAGGATGCAGCTCGCGGTGGAGATGTGCCCCTGCTCGATATCGGCCACCGGCTTGCCGCGAGTGGCGATGGCTGCCAGCAGGTCGCGCATGTGCCCGCGCACCGCCGAAGCCACGTGCCGCTCCAGGTCCTTCTCCGTGCGGTCCATGGGATACTTTTCGTATTCGAGCAGTGCCCTTCCCGTCAGGGTCGGCTTCGGGGCGAACAGGGGCGTGAAGGCGTACTGGTTCACGTCCACCTTCAGGGTGCCCTTGTCGCCGTACAGGGTGGCGCCCCAGGGGTATTCCGGATCGTTCGCTTGCCCCCAGGTGCGGTGCTGCCAGACGACTTGCAGATCGCCGAAATCGAATGTGGCCGACTGGGTATCGGTGATGTTCGCCTTGCTCTTGGTATCGACGAGGATGCCGCCGGCGGAACTAATGCGCTTGGGCCAGCCCAGGTCGAGCATCCAGCGCACCATGTCGAACATATGAATACACATGTCGCCCATGATGCCGTTGCCGTACTCCATGAACGCCCGCCAGCTCGCGGGTGGACCAGCTTGTTGTACGGCCGCAACGGGGCCGGGCCGGTCCACATCTCGTAGTCCAGGTACTCCGGCGGCTTCTCGTCGGGCGGGTTTTCGCGCGTGCGCATGTGGTAGTAGCAGTAGACCTCCACCAGGGCGACCTTGCCGAGCTTCCCTTCCTTCACGACCCGGTCCCGGGCCTCGACGATGTGCGGCGTGCTGCGCCGTTGGGTGCCGACCTGCACGACGCGCTTGTGCTTGCGGGCGGCGGCGACCATCGCCCGGCCCTCGGCCACGTCCACGCTGATTGGCTTCTGGACGTAGATGTCGGCCCCGGCTTCCGCCGCCGCGATCATCGCTAGGGCGTGCCAGTGGTCCGGCGTCGCGATCAGCACGATGTCGAGGTCTTTGTCCTTGAGCATGTCGCGGTAGTCGGCGTAGGTCCGCGGCTTCTTTTTCGACGCCTGCCGATCGGCGACCTGCTCGGCGGCATCGGCCAGCATGCGGCGATCGACATCGCAAAGCGAAACCACTTCCACCGGCGCGACCTGGATCAGGCGAAACAGGTCGATCTTGCCGTACCAGCCGCAGCCGATCAGCCCAACCCGCGGCGATCGTTCGGCGGCGTGCGCGTTGTGGTAGCTGCCCGCCAGGGTCAGGGCCATGCCGGCAGTGCCGGCTTGCAGGAAGTCTCGGCGGTTCATGGCTGCGCTCTCCCGGAGAATGGGGGGACAGGGATGGAGCTTAGTCTAATCCGCCGACGGGGCGGTGGCGAGGGAGCCGCTTGCGGCTTCGCCCGGCGAATTCCTTTCCCCCACCCGGGTCAACGGCGATATGATAAACCAACGCGGCCATTCCCTCCCCCGGTTGCACTCGCGGCCCACGCAGCCACGGAGCGGTCTCATGGAGTATCTCGAAATCACCGACACGCAAGGGCGGCGCCGTCGCGTCGAACTGAAGCGAAACCGTCTGCTCGTCGGCCGGGAGCCGACCTGCGATGTCTACCTGCCCCACCCCAACGTGTCGCGCCGTCATGCCCAGATTCAGCGTAGCCCGCAAGGGGCCTGGATCCTGCAGGACCTCAACAGCCTGAACCATGTCTATGTCGAGGACCACCCGGTTCAGCAGATCGTGCTGGAGAATGGCAAGGAAATCCGTATCGCCGAATATCGGCTGATGTTGCTCGAGGCGTCCACGATCATCGAGCCGGGCCAGCGCGCGACCGAGAGCGGCGAGCCGTGGACGAACCTGGGACCCGGCTGGTTGGAACAGCTCCACGCCTTCCAGCGCGATCTGCTCCGTTTCGATCAGCCCCGGCACGTGCTGGAAAAGCTGGCCCACGAATTCAGCCGCATCGTCCAGCCGCAGTCGGTGGCCGTCGGCACGGCGGCGGCCCCCGGCACCCGTGAGCGCTATCACTGGGAGGTTGTTCTGGCTCCGGACGGGGAATCGGCCGCCGTTCGTCTGGAGGAGGCGATCACCCGAGCCCAGACCGAGGAAAGCGAAATCCAGTGCTGGGCCCGACCGGAGCCAAACGGCGATACCCCGGGCCCCATCCCGCCGCTCTCGCTGCTCTTCCCGATGAAGGGGCGCTCCGGCATCATCGGCCACGTCTATGTCCATCGACCGAAAGTGGCACCGCTTCCGCCCGAGGTGCAGCGCGATCTCAGCCTGCTGGTCACGCACGCCGGCCTGGTGTGGGACAACTTGCAGCTGGCCGAGCTGCGCAGCTCCCAGAAGCAATACGATCAAGAGCTGCGCCAGGCCCGGCAGATTCAGATCGGCCTGTTCCCGGCGACCTTCGACATCGATCCGCGGCTTAACGCCTTTGCCGTCAACCTGCCCAGTGTCCGGGTCAGCGGCGATTATTACGATCTGGTGAAGACCGGAGCACACACTTTCGCGTTTGTCATCGCCGATGCCATGGGCCACGGCATGCCGGCGGCAATCCTCATGGCCGCCGTCCGCGCCGGTCTGCGCATGGGGCTGTTGCTGGGACAGCCGTGGACGCAGGTGTTCAAGGGGCTGGACGAAATTATCCGGCAGGCCCAGCCGGATTCGGTCTTTGTGACGGGGATTGTCGGGCAGGTCGACCTGGAAAAGCGAGAGCTGCAAATCGTTTCGGCGGGGCATCAGCCGCCGTCGCTGCTGGTTGATGGCCAGCCGGTCTCACTGCCGCCGGAGTGCCTGACCCGCCCGTGGGGGCTCGATTTCGACAGCCCCTGGCAGGTCGGCAAGATCTCGCTCGGCGCCGGCGACTGGTCGATCCTGTGTTACACCGACGGCGTCACCGAGGGGCCACGCGACGGCGACTCCCTGGATGCCCAGCGGGCTGCGGCCTACCACCGTTGCCACGCACATCTGTCGGCGGAGGACCTGTGCCAGGAAATCGTCGGCGAGGCGGCGACCAAGGCGGCGACCGGATCGCTGGCGGACGATCAAACGGTGCTGGTGCTGCGCTCGGCGGGCAGCGCCGGCCGTCGCCCCGCCACCCTGCCGGGGCAGCCGACGCCGGCGTAGAAAGCCCTCAGCGCCTCAATCCATGTTTAGAGCGTTCGGAAAGAATCAACCAGAATCGTTGTGGCACGGTCAGGAGACCGTGCCACAACGGGGCGGTTTCCTCACATCCGGAGGGTGCTGAAACGAATCCCATCTCCCAAGTTCATGCTGCGCCATGACTTGTGATCATTCGTTTCAGCACCCCCTCGGACACCCCCTCCCGAAACGTTCACGCCGCACGCGTTGTGGCACGGTCAGGAGACCGTGCCACAACGGGGCGAGCCAACCGTCTCATTGTTTCCGGGCGCTCTCATCACTTCCGATCTCCTTTCCGCCAGGCGAGCGAGGAGACAAGAACAAGTCGCCCCACCTCCGCCGTATTGAGCCGGCGGCATCCTCCCGGCGGCAGTTCGCCCAGGGGGAACTCGCCGATCGCCACCCGGGCCAGCCGTTTCACCCGCCACCCCAGGGCCGACCACATCCGGCGAATCTGCCGGTTGCGCCCTTCCCTGAGTACCATCTCAACGAGGCAACGGCCCCGGCCGCGCTCCAGTACGCGCACTCGGGCCGGCCGGGTCGGTCCATCGCGCAGGGGGATGCCGTCGCGCAGCTGCTGAATGTCCTCCTCGGATGGCTCGCCCTGGATCGTGACGTGGTACGTCTTCGGGACGTGGTGTTCCGGATCGGTGAGCCGCAGGGCCAGCTGGGCGTCGTTGGTCAGGATGAGCAACCCCTCGGAATCGGCATCGAGCCGGCCGGCGGGGAAAACCCAGGGCAGCCCGGGCGGCAGGAGGTCGTAGACGGTGCGCCGGCCGCGCTCGTCGCTCCGGGTGGTGACGATGCCGCGCGGCTTGTGCAAGGCCAGGATCACGGGCCTGGCCGCGGGCGCGTCCTCGCCGCCGCGCGTGACGTGCTGGCGGTCGAGGTCGATCCAAGTCAGCGGCTCCGTGACCACCCGGCCATCGACGCGCACCTGGCCGGCACGGATCCAGGCCATCGCCTGCGTCCGCGAGCCCCAGCCGAGCTTGGACAGGGCCCGGTGCAACTGCACCCGCTGCCCGGGCTTCTCCGCCACGCTTCACTCTCCCCCCGGACAAAAGACGGGCCAGGCCCTTTGCGCGGGGCCGCCTCGGCGGTAAACTCGTTCTGTATTATCAGGAACCCCCGACGGCGGCGAGCGTTTCTGGACGCCCGTGCGCTGCCCACGATCCGACTAAACGCAATATCCAGCGTACCGGACCGAATTGCCTGGTGGAACTCCCAGTGGAGGGTGTCTATTCGTTAGGCGAGCTGCGAGACGACTTATACCCGTAGCTGAACTCGCCAGAGTTCAGCATGGAAATACGGGGAGGTCATTCTCTGGTGCCCGCGTTAGGGGGCGTGTCACGCAGCGCGCCTCCGGGACACTCGCGCCCTGCGCCATCGGTAGTCGGTCCCTACTGTCCGAGGATTTATGCCCGCCGAAGTTGTCAGCTGCCCGGATTGTCAGCGGAAGTTGCGCGTGCCGAACGAGCTGGTCGGCAAACTGGTCAAGTGTCCGACGTGCGGACAGACGTTCACCGCCGACCCCGCGGCCCAGGCCCCGCCGCCGCCCCCTCCCTCGCCCGTCGAGGAGAAGGCCCCGCGCACCAGCAAGGTGAGCCGGGACGAGGACGACGAGGACGACGAGCGTTCCCGCCGGCCGCGCTGCGCGCTCCGGCGCGATGACGATGATGATGATGACGACGATGACGACCGCCGGCGTCGCCGCCGTTCCCGATCCGCCCGGGACGACGACGATGATGACGATCGCGGTCGGCGTCGCCGACGCCGACGCGACCTGATGCCGCACCGCGGCTCCACCATCCTGGCCCTGGGCATCCTCAGCTTCTTCATTGCCGGATTCATCCTGGGCCCGATCGCCTGGGTGATGGGCAATACCGACATGGCCGAAATCCGGGCCGGGCGGATGGACCCGGAGGGCGAAGGCTCCACCAACGCCGGCCGCATCTGCGGGATGATCTCCACGATCCTGCACATTGTCAGCCTCGTGCTCATCCTCGGCTTTTGTTGCCTCGGTGGCCTCGGTGCGGGTCTGGGCGGCGGCCGGCGCTAGCTGCCGGATCGCAAACCCGTCACCGTGGCCCGGGCAGCCCGAAGCGCCAGCGAGGCCGTAAGGCGAATCCCTCGCTGGCGCGTCGGGCTGCCATGCCGGGCCCGGGCAGCCCGAAGCGCCAGCGAGGCCGTAAGGCGAATCCCTCGCTGGCGCGTCGGGCTGCCATGCCGGGGCCGGGCAGCGGCTGGGTTGCGAAACGGTCCACCAGGAAAACAAAGTCGTTTTCTCCACGAGGCGTCCATGCCCGAAATCGTGATCTGCCCCAAGTGCCGGCGCCAGGCGCGCGTGCCGGACTCGCTGATGGGGCACAAGGTCAAGTGCCCCGGCTGCGACGAGACCTTCACCGCCGAGGTCCCGGCCTCGCAGCCGCCCAGCGCGCCCAAGGAGGCCGAGCCACGCAAGAGTGCCCGCACCGACGACGACGCGGTCTCCGACCGGACCCGCTCCGGCCGCAAGCGGGATGAGGAAAAGGATGCCGAGGATGATCGGCCGCGGCGCTCCCGTTCGCAGCAAGACGAGGAGGAGGACGAATCGCGCCGGAAACGATCCCGTCACGACGATGACGAGGAGCCGGCGCGGCGCCGTCCCCCGGTGGCGAGCCAGGGCGCCGACGTCTGCGGCATCATCAGCGTGGTTATCGGCGGCGTGTCGATCGTGCTGCTCCCGATCGGCTGTTGCTGCGGCCCGCTCTGGTTTGGGGTCATCCCGCTGGCCCTGGCCGGCTGCATCCTCACCATCTGGGCGCGCAGCACGATGCGGATCATCGGCTTGATCCTCAACATCCTCGCCATCCTGCCGTCAATTGCCCTGTGCATCCTGATCATCGTGGGGGTGACCCTGCCGGCGGCCATGAATGGCGGGGCCGGCGGCAATCCGTTCAAGCCCGGCCCGGTCGTGCCCAAGCCGCCGCCGCGGCTCAAGTAGGAGACTCACCGGGTGGCACGCTCTGAGGTACTCCGAAGGGCGTGCAGTCCATGCAGCACGCCCTTCGGAGTACCTCAGAGCGTGCCACCGCAAACGCTGGTATTCACCGTGAGGTCGTCATGCCGGAAATCGTTTCCTGCCCCAAGTGCCAGCGCAAATCGCGCGTGCCCGACACGCTGGTGGGCAAGAAGGTGAAATGCCCCGGATGCAGCGAGATCTTCACCGCCGCCGTCAACGGCGCCGCACCGCCACCGCCCCAGCCGAAGAAGAAAGCCGATGATGCCGGCTACGAAGTCGTCGAGGACAGGAAGAAACGCAGCACCGACGACGAGGACGAGGCCGTTTCCGACAAGCCGCGCCCGCGCCGCGCGGGAGGACGACGACGAGGAGGAGGACAAGCCGCGCCGCTCCAAATCGCGGGACAGGGACGACGACGACGATGACGAGCGCGTAACCAGCCGGCGGCGAAACCCCTACGCTCGGGACCGGGATGATGATGACGACGATGAGGATGACGATGATGACGACCGGCCGCGACGGCGCGGGCGGAAGAGGCGTACCTTTGGCGCAGGATTGGGTGAGCGTGCGGCGGGGCCTCACCCTGGTGCTGATCGCGCTCATTGTGATGCTCGTTTGGGGTTTCATTTCCGCCGGCTTGAACTTCGCGCTGGGGGGTGCTAGCGCGTTCGCAGCGGCGGGTGGCGGCCCGGGCGGCGTGAAAGCCGAAGCCGCCAGCCAGGTCGGACACAAAGTCGTTGCAGTGCTCGGCATGCTTGTGACGTTTGCTGCCCTGGGTCTGAAGGTCGCTGGTCTGTACTTCTGCTTGCCGTCTCCACAGGTCAACGCTGGTAAGGGATTGGCGATGGCTTCGCTCATCCTTGGGGCCGGCGAGGGGCTCTGCCAGGCACTTCTCATGGTCGTCTCCATTGCAACCCGGGGACTGGCCAGCCTTGGGGGCGGTGCCAACCCGATGCTGTTTGCGAACAAAGGGGCCGCCGGGCTGCTGATTGCGTTCGCGCTCTTGTGGGTGGTGGTGGTGATCGCCGACTTCTTCGTCTTCCTTGTCTACCTTCGGTCCATTGCGCTGACAACAGGTTATGCCAGCCTGGCCCGCAACGTGATCATCTACATCATCACGGTGCTGGCGGCCCCGGTGGCGCTGTGCGTGATCAGTTGCGCGGGTGCGATGGTCATGGGCATGACCATGGCGGCGGCTGCCGGCCCCCAGAAGCAGGGGGGCCAGGCTGATCCGGCAGCCGCTTTCGCGGCCGGCGGGGCCATGGGCCTGGTCTGCGTGGGGATCTGGCTTATCTTCTTCCTGGCCATGATCATCTGGCGGATCGTCCTTGTTTTCCAGACACGCAACGCCGCCGGGACGCAGGTGCGAGGGGCGTGAAGCCGTCCGATTCGGGGAGGGGACGTGCGATGTCGGTCCTCATTGATTGCCCGTCGTGCCGGCGCCAGCTGCGCGTGCCGCGGGAATTTCTCGGCCAGACGGTGCGCTGCCCCAGTTGCAACGAGACGTTCAGCGCTCCCCCCGCGGAAACCGAGAGTGCCTCGCCCTCCCTCCCCGAACCGGCCCCCGCCAGCCCCGATCCGCTCCTGACCGTGCCGCTGAGCCTGGAACTCGACGACGGACCGGTGACCCGCCAGCCCGCGGCCAGTCCGGCTCCCGCCGAGCCCCCGCCGGCACGGCGACGCGAGCCGGAACCCAAACATGACGACACGTGGGACGAGCCGCCGCGCCGCCGGCGCCGCCGTGACTTCGAGCCCTGTCCCCGCTGCCGCAGGGATGTCCGCCGGGGGGCCGTCGTCTGTCCCTACTGCGAGCTGGACCTGGAAATCCAGGGCGACGGCCGCAGCCGCCAGCAACGCGTCCGCCTCGATGCCGAGCCGCATCGCGGTGGCACCGTCTTCGGGCTCGGCGTCACCAGCCTGGTTTTGACCGTCTTTTACCTGTTTCCGATCGGCATCCCGCTGGGGATCGTCGCCTGGGTCATGGCCAACCGCGACCTGCGGAAGATGGAAGCGGGCGTGATGGATCCGTCCGGCCGCAAGAAGACGCGGGACGGCAAGACGTGCGGCATCGTCGGCATTTGCATCAATGCGTTCTACTCGCTGGGTGTGGTGGGGATTTTTGTGCTGGTGGGGTTATTCGAGCATGCGGCTTCCACGCCGCCTCCGCGGCCCTTGCCGCCGATGCCGGCCGCCAAGCCGCCGGCGTGGAAGGCCGCGGTCCCGCCCGTACCGCCGCCCCCGCTCAACAACTTCACCCTCAGCGGGCCGGCCGACCCGGTCGCGCTGGAACGCGGCGTGGAGCGCGAGGTCACCCTGACCGTCGATCGCGTGGCCAACTTTCGTGGCGATGTCAGGCTGGAAGTGGACGAAAAACCGAAGGGCATCGCGGCGAAGCTGGCGGTGCCGGTGCTGCGCGGCCAGAACAGCACGACCCGCCTGACCCTCAGCACCGCCGACAATGCTCTGCCCGGCGACGGCATCGTCCGTATCCGCGCGACATCCGCCCAGGGCGATGAAGTGCTGCTGGATGTGCGCGTGAAGGTGGGCCGCTGACCGCCGCTTGCGGCTTCGCCCGAGTGGGAAGCCGCAAGCGGCCGGCTCGCTCAGTCCGCCGGATACAACGGCGTGCTCAGGTACCGTTCCCCCAGGTCCGGCAGGACGACGACGATCAGCTTGCCCGCGTTCTCCGGCCGCTTGGCGACCTGCACCGCGGCCCAGACCGCGGCTCCGGAGCTGATGCCGCACAGGATGCCTTCCTCCCGGGCCAGCCGCCGCGCCATCTCGAACGACGGCTCCTCTTCCACCTGCATCGCCTCATCGACGATGTCCAGGTTCAGCACCTTCGGGATGAAGCCGGCCCCCAGGCCCTGGAGCTTGTGGCCCGACGGCTTCAGCTCCTGGCCGTGCATCTTCTGCGTGATGACCGGACTCTTGACCGGTTCCACCACGATGGCCTTGAACGACGGCTTGCGCTTCTTGATGACCTCACTGACGCCGGTCACGGTGCCGCCGGTCCCCACGCCGGACACCAGGATGTCCACCTTGCCGTCAGTGTCGGCCCAGATTTCCTCGGCGGTGGTGCGGCGGTGGACTTCGGGATTGGCCGGGTTGTCGAACTGCTGCGGCATGAAGGAATTGGGGGTGGCCTTGATCAGCTCCTCGGCCTTGGCGATGGCCCCCTTCATCCCCTTGGCCCCCTCAGTCAGGACGACCTGGGCCCCGAACGCCTTGAGCAGGCGGCGGCGTTCCACACTCATGGTATCGGGCATGGTGACGATGAGCTTGTAGCCGCGAGCCGCGCAGGTGAAGGCCAGGCCGATGCCGGTGTTGCCGCTCGTCGGCTCGATGACGGTGGTGTCCTTGTTGATCTTGCCGTCGCGTTCGCCGGCGGAAATCATGGCCACGCCGATGCGATCCTTGACCGACCAGAGCGGGTTGAAGCTCTCCAGCTTGGCCGCCACGGTCCCCTTGGCATCGCCGACGACCCGCCGCAAACGGATCAACGGCGTATGGCCGATGGCCTGGGTGATGTCGTCGTAAATACGGCCGCGAAACGGTTGTGCGACGGACATGAGTGAATCCTCGGATCGGGAAAGCGGGGAATCCTTACACCGGCGATATTGTATGGCGAGGGGGGGCGGGCGGCTTTGGGGAGGGTGGATTGAGCAGGGGAGAGGCGGTCTTGCGAGCGGGGGCGGGGCGTGGTGTGATAGAGGCAGGCCGGGGCTCCGGCTCCTTGCCGTTCGGTCGGTTGGAGGGTACGGCGATGAACGACTCAGCCATCCATGATCTCAATCAGCAAGCTGCACGCCGTATCGAGAACGAACTCCTCGGCGATCCGGATTCGCCCTACAGGAGAAAATGGATCGGCATTGCGAACGGGCAGGTTGTCGTCGCGGCGGAGACGTTCGACGAGGCTCAGCAGCGCCTGAGTGCGGCGGAACCGGATGTGTCGCGAACGCTGCTGATGGAGGGGCTGGGGGAAGGCGACGAGGGGATGCTTGCGACCTACGGAGAGTGGCTGTGTCCAGAGAGAGGGCGCGGCTGTCCGCTGGCGCCTGGGAAAGTCGCTGCGCGATCGCCTGAACCTGAGGAGGGTATTCCCATGACCCCACTGAGCGGCATTGCCTTGGTCAACAGTCAGCTAGCCGACAAGATTAACAATGAAGCCTTACGCGATCCGAGTTCGCTGTACGCAGGCAAGATTGTCGGAATCGCCAACGGGATAGCTGTGGTGGTCGCGGACAACCTGGACGAGGCCATGGACCGGCTCCTCGCGATCGAGCCCGACCCGACCAAATGCTACTGCTTCGAGGCTGGCGTGGATTACGACGAGGTCCAGGACGTTGGGGGGATGATCTGATGGCACGGGTCCTCTGGCCGTTTCATCATAACCGGCCGAGCATTCAAGTCACGCTCGTGCCGGCGGCCGGCGGATCACCCGTAACGCGCACGTTGCTGCCGGACACCGGCGCGGGCAGCCTGGCCATTCGGTTTCACCTTCTGCTGCCGCTGGCCGATTGCCTCCTCTGCGGAGGCGTATTGTCGCACGATGTGAATCTGGGAGGCGCTTACCGCGGCAAGCACCGAGTTTACCTCGTCTATGTTGAGATCCCTGGACTCGCGTTTCGCGGGGCGATCTGGGCGGCTGCGATTGCGAAACCGCCTCAAGGGTTCGATGGACTGGCCGGGTTCCGTTTCCTCAATCGGTTCACCTACGGCAACTTCGGCGACAAGCGGCAGTTCGGGTTGGAGTGTTGATGGCCGAGTCCAGGAGCCCCGGACTGCAAAAAGCCAGGAGTGACGCCCATGACCGAAGCGGAATGGCGTGGCTCTGCCGAACCACGAAGAATGCTCAATTGGCTTCACAATAAAGCCAGTCCGCGGAAACTGCGTCTCTTCGCGACAGCCTGTTGTCGCCAAGTCTGGCCCTTGCTCTGCAATAAGCCGTGTCGAGAAGCGGTCGAGGTTGCAGAGCAATACGCCGACGCCCGTGCGTCAGATGAAACGCTGGCGCGGGCAAGAGATGCATGCGTCCGCCATATAAAGGAAACCCGGGTATGCACCCAGGCACAGGCACTCGCAAGGGCGACATTCTACGCGACACGCGGCCCAGCACGACTGGCTGCGCGCAACGCGGCGGGGATGACAGCACGCATCTTGCCGGAGTTCACCGAACGCGAGCAGGCTGGCTTCCTGCGCTGCATCTTTGACCATCTTTTTTCATGGCCAGGTGGCTCACCCTCTTGGCTTGCCCGGAACGACGGTGCTCCCCGCCGCATTGCGGAGGGCATTTATGAGGTGCGTGGGTTCGACCGTCTCCCGATCCTCGCCGACGCCCTCCTCGACGCCGGCTGCGACAACGACCACCTCCTCGACCACTGCCGCAGTCCCGGCCCGCATGTCCGCGGCTGCTGGGCCCTCGACCTGATCCTCGGCAAGGAATGACACCTCCCGAATCCGCCTACCTTCCTCCGCCGCTCATGTTAGAATACCTTCGTTCGCCCATCCCACCGCTGCCGTTCACCCGGCATCGCCCGCTGACCACACCGACAGGGGGGCAACTGTCATGTTTCGTTTGGACCTCGGCAGCACTGGCCGCTATTGCGACGGCATGAATCGCCGCAGCTTCCTGCAAATCGGCGTCGCCGGCCTGGCCGCGCTCGGCCTGCCGCAAGCCCTGCGCTCGCGAAGAGGCCGGCACGAAGACGGCTGGCACGAAAAACACCTCGGTCATCCTGATCTGGCTCGACGGCGGGCCCAGCCACATGGACCTGTACGACATGAAGCCGGATGCCCCCAAAGAGTACCGCGGCATCTGGAAGCCGATCCGCACCAAGGTCCCCGGATTCGACATCACCGAGATGTTCCCCAAACAGGCCAAGGTGACCGACAAGTTCTCCATCGTCCGCTCGCTGCACCACGACACCGGCGACCATTTCGCGGGCGGCCATCGCATGCTGACCACCAAGGACATGGGCGTCAGCGGCGCCAACGCGCAGCCGAAGTTTCCGGGCATCGGCGCCATCGTGCTCGCGCGAGGCGGGGCCGCGGCGCAAGGGGATGCCGGCCTACGTCGCGGTGCCGCACGCCAGCAGCATCGGCCTGACGCCCGGCTACTTCGGCGGGCACATGCTCGGCGCCGAGTACAACCCGTTCCAGACCGGTGGCGATCCCAACGCCGCCAATTTCCAGGTCCAAAATCTCAACCTGGCCCAGGGGCTCAGCATCGCCAAGCTGGAAGACCGCCGTTCCCTGGTGAAGCACTTCGACATCGCCCGCCAGCAGATCGACAGCCTGGCCGAGGCGAAGGCGATGGACCGGTTCTCCGCGGAGGCGTACGAATTCGTCAGCGGCCGGGCCGCCCGGCAGGCGTTCGACATCTCCACCGAAGATCCGAAATGGCGCGATCTGTACGGCCGGCACAACTGGGGGCAGAGCACGCTCCTGGCCCGGCGCCTGGTCGAAGCCGGCTGTACCTTCGTCGCGGTCCACTTCGGCGGCTGGGACCACCACTGGGACCTGAAGGCCGGCATGGAGAACTACCTGCCGATGGTCGATACGCGCGGTGGCCACGCTGTTCCGCGACCTGGATGAGCGCGGCCTGCTGGCGACGACGCTGGTGGTGCTGTGCGGCGAGTTCAGCCGCACGCCGAAGATGAACGACGGCGGCAACGGCGGCAAGCCGATGAGCATGGGCACGCCCGGCCGCGACCACTGGGGCGACTCGATGTTCTGCCTCATGGGCGGCGGCGGCGTCAAGGGCGGCCAGATCGTCGGCTCCACCGACAAGCTCGGCGTCCGCCCGCACACCCGCCCGGTCACGCCGTCAAACATCCACGCCACCATCTACGAGTGCCTCGGCATCGACCCGAAGCTGCAGGTGATGGACCCGAGCGGAAGGCCGACGAACGTGCTGGACGATCCGACGGCGATTGGGGAGTTGCTGTGAGTAAAGAGGTCGAGGTGCGGGCTGCAAGTCCTCTTTGTCAGTGGGGAACTGCGGCCCGCGCTATTGGCTGTCCGCCAGTCTGCGGAGAAGACCATGACGCCAATCCCCGCGAATCCCATTCACCCTGAGAAGGATGATGCCGGTCTCGGCTCGGTTGCCGAGGAGTTGAAACGCGAGAGCGAACGGTTGCGGCTGCTCGCCGACGAGTTGACGACGCGCGCCGCAGCTCAGGCCGAAATGTCCGCCAACTATCCTTACCTGAAGCAGACCGTTTACGCGACGCTGCGCGAACAATTCGAGCGCGAGCTTCCGCCGCTACCCGACAAGGATCTCGAAGCCATAGCGGCGGACGAAGAGGCCCAACCCCTTGAAGCATTTATCGGCGAGTTGGAGCCCCCGGCGAATAGGGGGTGATGATGCCCGACAGTTTCCCTTATCGCGTGTCGTGGTCGCGCCGGGCGGTGGAAGCACTCAAGGAGATGGGGCTGAGAGCGCGGGCTGTTGGGCGGGCGACCGAATTGGCGGAAGTCGTCCGGGCCACGGATGATGCCTTGCGCCGTGATGCCGTCACAGTGGGAGAGGCCTACCGTCTGCGAGGCGCGGTCGAAGAACACCTCGCCGTCCGTGGCTTTCTCGCGGTTGATTTTGCGGTCGATAGGACGCGGAAGTTCGTTCTCGTTCGGAATTGCAAGGCCCTATCAGGACACGGACTGTAGGGAAGAAGAAAGCGCGACGCGTCTTCACGATGTCGCCCCTTTGCACCGAGGTCCACCCCGCTCAGAACGCAAGAGGCTTGCCGACGCCCAAGGCACACTCAATCAACTCCGCCAGTTGAGCCGCAAACTCTCGGACGAACCGCCCCCCAGACCCCCTCGCAACGCCCCCTGCACCCTCGCGCTTTCGAGGAAAAACTGTCCATGCCTGCTCCCGCCATTGCCATTGCCCCATACAATGCGCACCGTCGGCGATCCCTTCGATTTCTACAGTCGCAGACATGCAGGAGGCCTGTCCCATGCAGTGGAAGCAGAAGAGCAGCACCACTCCACCCACCACCAAACCGCGTCCCCCGCAGCCGCAGCGCGAGACTGGGCAGGCTGGGAAAGAGTTAGAGAGGCCGTCGCCCAGGAGCAAGCAAGGCAAGTCCGGCGGGCGCAAGCCGCGCAAGCTGTCGCACCTCAAGAAGCCGCCGGAGATGTCGCTGGAGGACTGGCAACGCGAGCTGCGCCGGCAGTTCGGCCGCGAGCAGAACTTCCGCCTCAAGAACGTCGGCGACCACCCGATCTTCTCCGAGTTCGAGGTGACCAATCCGCTGACGCAGCGGACCTACCGGGTTCATGTCCGCGGCCCGAACCCCGGCGATAATTACTGCTCCTGCCCGGACTTCGCCACCAACAGTCTGGGAACCTGCAAGCATGTCGAGTTCACACTGGCGGCCCTGGAGCGCGAGCGCGGCCTGGCCGACCAGCTTCGGACCGGCTATCAGCCGGCGTACAGCGAGGTCTACCTTCAGTATGGAGCGCACCGCGAGGTCTGCTTCCGCCCCGGCAGCGACTGCCCGGTGCCGATCGCGCGGCTGGCGGACCAGTACTTCGACGACGATGGCCGGCTGCTGCCGGAAGCCTTCGGCCGCTTCGAGGCGTTCCTGGCCGAGGCCGGCAAACTCGATCACGACCTCCGCTGCCATGAGGACGTGCTGACCTTCATCGCCGAGGTGCGCGACGCCGAGCAGCGCCAGCGCCGGGTGGACGAGGCCTTTCCGCGCGGCACCAAGAGCCCGGCCTTCAAGGATTTGCTGAGGGTCCCGCTGTACGAGTATCAGCGTGAGGGCGTCCTCTTTGCCGCCCGCGCCGGGCGGTGCCTCCTCGGCGATGAAATGGGATTGGGCAAGACCGCCCAGGCCATCGCCGCCACCGAGGTCATGGCCAAACTCTACGGCGTCGAGCGTGTCCTGGTCGTCTGCCCCACCTCGCTCAAGCACCAGTGGGCCCGGGAGATCGAGCGCTTCGCAGGACGCCCTGTGGAAGTGGTCAACGGCATGCGCGCTCGCCGTGAAGATCACTTCGCTACCCCGTCCTTCTACAAGGTCACCAATTACGACACGGTTTATCGCGACCTCGACCTGATCGCCCGCTGGGCGCCGGACCTGGTCATCCTCGACGAGGCTCAGCGCATCAAGAACTGGAACACGCGCACCGCCCGCAGCGTGAAGCGCATCCAGTCGCCCTATGCCATGGTCCTCACCGGGACGCCGCTGGAAAACCGCCTGGAAGAGCTGGTGTCGATCGTGCAGTTCGTGGATCGTTATCGTCTGGGACCGACCTTCAAGCTGCTGCACGAGCACCAGCTCCGCGACGATTTCGGCAAGGTGATCGGTTACAAGGACCTGGACCGGGTCGGCAAGACGCTGGAGCCAATCCTGCTGCGCCGCCAGAAGGACCAGGTGCTCGACCAGCTGCCCGAACGCATCGACAGCAACATCTTCGTGCCGATGACGCCGCTTCAGAAGAAGCACCACGGCGAAAACATGCTGATTGTCGCCCAGATTGTGGAGAAATGGCGGCGGCTCGGTTTTCTAACCGAAGCCGACCAGCGTCGGCTGATGATCGCGATGCAGCACATGCGCATGTCCTGCGACAGCAGCTACCTCGTCGATCACCGCACCGACCACGGCCACAAGGCGGATGAGGCGGCAACGCTATTGGGAGAAATCCTCGAGGACCCCGGGACCAAGGTGGTCATCTTCAGCCAGTGGTTGCGCATGCACGAACTACTGGTCCGCCGGGTCAAGGAGCGCGGCTGGGGCCACGTCGTCTTTCACGGCAGCATCCCGGGAGTCAAGCGCAAGGACCTGATCGACCGCTTCCGTGACGATCCCGATTGCCGGCTGTTCCTTTCGACGGATGCGGGCGGCACTGGTTTGAACCTGCAACATGCCTCGGTGGTGTTCAACATGGACCTGCCGTGGAATCCGGCGGTGCTGGAGCAGCGCGTCGGCCGGGTACACCGCCTGGGCCAAGAACGGCCGGTGCGCGTGGTCAACTTCGTCGCCCAGGGCACCATCGAAGAGGGGATGCTGTCGGTGCTGAAGTTCAAGCGCTCGCTGTTCGCGGGCGTGCTGGACGGAGGCGAGAAGGACGTGTTCCTGGGCGGCAGCCGGCTGAACAAGTTCATGGAATCGGTGGAGAAGGCTGCCGCCGCCATTCCGCCGCAGGAGATGCTCGACGACGCCGCCGAGGCCCTGCACCGAGCGCCGATGGAGGGCGACGACGAGGAGCCGCAGCCAGCGGGGCGGCGCGGCCGGTCCGGACGCGGCCAACGGCCCGGGACGATGCCCACAGGAGCCGAGGAACCGATCGAAGCGGGGATGCCGGTCCCCGCCGCGGATGATCCGTGGTCAGGTCTCTTGCAGGTCGGCATGGCGCTCTTGCAACAGCTGTCCGGCGGCGGCTCGGGGAACGGCAACGCTGGCGCTGGCGGGTCGTCGGGTCGGTCGGCGGCTGTGGTCCGCGATGAACGCACCGGCGAGTCCTATCTGAAGGTGCCGCTGCCCAGGCCCGACGTGCTGGAAAACGCCCTCAAGGCGGTCGGAGCGCTTCTGGAGGGCTTGCGGAGGTAGGGCGGACGAGTTGGTCCTTGCAGGGATTGCGGCAGCCAGCGGTGATCGCTAGGGTGGTTAGAGGAAGAGGGAGATGTGATGTCCATCCAGGCGCCGCCCCGGAAATTCACTGTGGCGGAATACCATCAGATGATCCAGGCCGGTGTCCTTGCCGAGGACGACCGCGTGGAACTCATCGAAGGTTGGATCGTAGCGAAGATGCCCCACAATCCCCCTCACGATAGCGGCGTCAACAATGCCCGCCAGCGAATCGAACGTCTGCTGCCCGCGGGCTGGGAGACGCGCATCCAGTCGGCAATCACCCTGCCCGATAGCGAGCCGGAGCCGGACATCGTCGTCGTTCCCAGCCCGGCTAGCCGCTACTCCACGCACCATCCTGGACCGTTAGACATCGCCCTTTTGGTCGAAGTGGCCGATTCTTCACTGGCGCGCGATCGCGGTGAGAAATGCCGCTCCTACGCCCGGGCGGGCATTGTGTGCTACTGGATCATCAACCTGGTCCAGCGCCAGGTCGAAGTCTACACCGATCCGACGGGCCCCGTGGGGCAGCCGGCCTACCGGCGGCGCACGGACTATGGATCGGGCGACTCGGTACCGCTGGTGATCGGCGGCCAGCAGATAGCGTTGATTCCGGTGGGTGACCTGTTGGTGTGAGGCCGTCGATGCCACAGAAAAGAAGATCTGTAGGCAAGCCGAAGCGCGAACCGCCGTTATTGAGGCGACTCCGCCGGCATTTCGGCGAGGACCCGGCCGAGTTGCCCATCTTCGAGCAGGAATTCGCAGTCTACGAACGGCCGAACGTTCATCTTGCGCTTGAAGAAATGTTCGCCGAACCGCAGAGGAAAGCGGAGCAAATCGGGATCCTTGTCCTGGAGCAGTACCGAGAGGCGCGTCTTGCGGAACTGACGCGATCGGCATCGGCCAAGCGCTTCGAAATGGGGCCGGTCAAGTACGTGGATGTCGCCCTTGCTGGCGGGCGCCAGCTGGCATGCGTAAAACGTGCCCTCCACCTATTCCAAGATGAGGATAAGCCGGTTGCCCTACTACTCAGTGAGTCGGAGTTTACGCACAAGCCTGCAATCATTGTCGAGACAATGGCGGGTGATCGGGAACAGGCCCAGGCGGTCCTGCGCCGGCTGACCGGCCGTGTCCGACGCGGAGCAGCGTTTCGTGGGCACGTCCTTTCTGTCGAAGCCGACTGTTACGGTAATGTCAATGTGCAGTTCCATCAACTTCCAAGAATCGGCCGCGACGATGTGATCCTACCCCAGGCTCTGCTGCAACGCATCGAACGCCACACGCTTGGTTTCACGCGCCACGCTGACCGACTTCGCGCGGCAGGTCGCCACATCAAGAGGGGAATTCTCTTACACGGCTCGCCGGGTACCGGCAAGACGCTGTCGGCGATGTACCTGGCAGCTCAAATGCCGGGCCGCACCGTCTTGCTCATGACCGGCGCCGCCGTCAAATCTATCGAGACGGTTTGTGCCCTGGCCCGGCTCCTGGAACCGGCGACGGTCATCCTTGAAGACGTGGACCTGATCGGAACTGAGCGCCAGCACCAGGAAGTCGGCGCCAACGCGCTGCTCTTCGAACTACTGAACCAGATGGACGGCCTAGCCGAGGATGCCGACTTGCTATTCGTTCTAACCAGCAACCGGCCAGAGTTTCTAGAACCAGCGCTGGCGGCTCGCCCCGGACGAATCGACCAGGCGATCGAGATTCCATTGCCGGATGCCGATTGTCGCCGCCGACTTTTGGACCTGTATGGGCGCGGGCTGACGCTCGAGCTGGCCGACCGTGAGAAATTGATTACGCGCACCGAGGGGGTCAGTGGGGCGTTCATCCGCGAACTATTGCGGAAGGCGGCCGTCTTCGCCGCGGAGGAGGACCGGGAAGGTGTTCTTGTAGTGCATGATCGCCATATTGAGGAAGGACTGGCGGAACTGCTGGTTGCCGGCGGGCCGTTGACACAGGTGCTGCTCGGGGCACGGCGAGAGACAGGCTCTACGACCTGAGTTGTGGTGCATCGATTACGGATAGACCTGGGCGAACCCGTCGCCTGCAACCGGTACAACTCCTCTCCCGCTACTCTGCGTCATACGCCAAATTCGGCCCCAGCCAGCGCCTCCACCTCCTTCAGCGGCATCCCCTTCCGACGCGCATAATCCTCAACCTAGTCGCGTGTCACCAGATCGACGGCGAAATAGCGAGCTTGCGGGTGGCTGAAATAGAGGCCGCTGACGGAGGCCGCGGGCCACAGGGCGTGGCTCTCGGTCAGGCGGATGCCGGCAGCCTCCTCGGCCCCCAGCAAACGCCAGAGCGTTCCCTTTTCGGTGTGGTCGGGGCACGACGGATAGCCCGCCGCCGGCCGGATGCCACGGTACTTCTCGGCGATCAGCTCGTCCTTCGATAGGCGTTCGCCCTGGCCATAGCCCCAATCGCGGCGGGCCAGTTCGTGGAGGCTTTCAGCCAGCGCCTGACTC
This sequence comes from uncultured Planctomycetota bacterium, assembly GCA_963827935.1. Taxonomy (GTDB): domain Bacteria; phylum Planctomycetota; class Planctomycetia; order Gemmatales; family Gemmataceae; genus DATFNV01. The sequence goes on from CAWHCN010000019.1 coordinate 497,196, forward strand.
GCGCCCCACCAGTTCATCACCGCGGCGGCCGACTCATGACCGTGGTATTGCGGTAACGGCACGTCGCCCGGTCACCGCGCCGGAGGGGCGGGGCCGTGTACGGACCGAACACGAGTTTCGCGCTCTCGCCTCCTGAGTCTGCGCGTGCCGGCGCCGGCCGAACAAACTTTTTTTTCACGTTCGTGTTCCTCCAGCGCGCGGACCACGATCAGTCCTGTAGGAGCGGTCCTCGCTGGTTGCCGCAAGGAGCCAGAGGGCGGCCGCTATTCGATCCTGCCCGACCCGCGCGGTCAGGGCCAATCGGGGCCGTGTGCCCCAGGAACCCACTACAGGAGTTGTCCGATGTTCAGCACCCTGAACGTCTCTCTTGCGTCGCACCATGGCCCGCGCTGGCAACCCGGCCCGACAGCCGAAGCGCAGGGTCCCGTCCCGGAGGATCGGCCTCCGTCCGTCCCTCGCGGTCGAGGGTCTGGAGGATCGCCTCGTGATGAGCAACTTGCCCATGCCGGTGCATCTGCCGCCGCCGGAGCTCGATTACTTCCTGGTCACCGGGGCCCCGGCCTCGGTGACGGCGGGCACGCCGTTCGCGGTCACCGTCACGGAATACGCCTACGCCACCGGCAAGGTCACCGGCACCGTCAACAGTGCGTCGATGGCCATCGATTTTGGCGGGACCGACACGCCCCTGCCCGCCCTGTCCCTCAGCGCTGGCAGCGGCAAGGACACCATCACGCTCACCAAGGCCGAGAGCGGCGTCGAGATCTTCGCCACGTCCGGCTCGATCCAGAACATCAAGTCGTACGTCTCCGGGGCCACCGCGCCCATTACCGTCAACCCCGCCGGCATGTCGCAATTGATTGTCAGCGCGCCAACCACGGAAACGAGCGGCAAGGCGTTCAACGTCAGCATCACGGCCAAGGACAAGTATGGCAACATCGACACGAGCTACGCCACCGCTCCCACCTTCAGCGCCAGCGATGGCCAGACGGTGTCGCTCAACAGCATCCACTGGTCCAACGGCGTCGGGACGGCCAGCGTGACCCTCAACGAGCCCGACATCCTCACGCTCACCGTGAGCGACCAGGGCGTCAGCGGCACGGTCAAGCAGACGACCGGCAGCATCTTCGTCCAGGGTCCCAGCCAGACCAACAGCATCTGGTCCGGGTACGTCGCCTCGCCCGGCTCGGGAGTGACGGCCGTCGCCGGCACCTGGGTGGAACCCACGACCAGCGGCCCCGGCGCCTCGTCGATCTGGGTCGGCATCGACGGCTTCAACGGCAGCACCGTCGAACAGCTCGGCGTGGCCACCAGCGTGGTCAACGGCTCGACCGTCTACACCCCCTGGATCGAGTTCTTCGGCGACAAGCAGGCCAGCACCGGCAAGCTGGGGCCGCTCTACTATCAGACGACCATCCCCAACTTCACCGTGAAGCCGGGCGATACCATCTCAGCCGAGGTCTCGCTCGTGCCGGGGACTGCCAATTCCTTCCTGTTCCAGATGACGGACAAGCCCAAGAGCGGCGGCGCGACCGAGGTCTATTCCGCGACCAAGACGATGTCGTATGTCGTTCCCCAGCTCGCGACGGCCGAATGGATCGTCGAGAACCCCAACGGCGGTTTTTACCCCGGCACCAAGACCGTCCAGCCCCTCGCCGACTTCGGCCAGGTGAACTTCACAGGAGCCTGGGCGACGATCAGCGGCAAGAGCGGCGGCTTCAACGGACTGGCCAACCTGCTCGCCCTGAACATGGCGGGGTCGCAAGCCCAGGACGTGACTACCGATCCGGCGAGCCTCCTGAACAGCCTGGGCTACAACGAACCGGGGACTGGCAAGACCAGTTCGAGCTTCGCCGTGACCTGGCTATAGGCGGCGCCTGCCGGACTGAGTTTCGGCAACGCGGGCCAGTGCTGGCCTGATCCGACAGGGATGATCATGTCCCTTAGAGCGGCCGGAAAAAGGGGGACAGGACTCTCCATTCAGGAGTCCTGTCGCCTTTTTTTCCGGCCGCTCATAGCATTTATTTTCGGAATTCCGCGGCGCGATCGGGCCGTTTCCGGTACTTGTGTCATGGGGAGCAACCGCATGACGAGCGCCGGCCCTGATCCCGAAAACCTCCTGTCGCTCGCCCGCTCAGGGCAGGACCAGGCCGTGGGGCCGCTGCTGGAGTTGTACCGCAACTACCTGTCCCTGCTGGCCCGGCTGGAGATCGGCCGGCGGCTGCAAGGGAAAGTGGACGACTCCGACCTGGTGCAGGACACGTTCCTGCAGGCCCACCGCCATTTCGCTCAGTTCCGCGGCACGACGGAGGCTGAACTGGTGAGCTGGCTGCGGCAAATCCTGGCGGACGTTGTGGGCAAGCTGGTCCGCCGCTACGGCACGAAGGGACGCAACGTGCGCCTGGAGCAGGAGCTGGCCGCCGAGCTGGACCAGTCGTCGCGGCGCTGGGCGAGAGGCTGGCGGCGCGGCACAGTTCGCCCAGCCAGCGGGCCGCGCCGGGAGCAAGCCGTACTGCTGGCCAATGCCCTGCACGAGTTGCCGGAAACGTACCGGGAGGTCATTATCCTGGCCCACCTGGAGGGGCTGGCGTTCCCCGAGGTGGCCCGACGCATGGGCCGCAGCCTGGACAGCGTCAAGAACCTGTGGGCCCGGGCCGTGGCCCGACTGAGGCGTTCGCTCAAGGATTCGTCATGAAACAGACCGAAGACGGGTGCGCCGGCATCAACGGCGTGGCCCAGGGCAGCCAGGAACGGTCGGGAGACGATCCGCGGCTGGCGCGGGCGATGGAGGAGTACCAGGCCCTGCGGGCAGCCGGCGAGAAGCCGGACCACGCGGACTTCCTCGCCCGCTTCCCGGAGGTCGCCGGCGCCCTGGCCGACTGTCTCTCCGGCCTGGATTTCCTCCACGCCGCCGCCCCGGACTTGAGCACGCCCGCAACGGGCAGCACGCCCAGCGCGGGACCAGACGTCGGCGCGCCGCTCGGTGACTTCCGGCTGATCCGCGAAGTCGGCCGCGGCGGCATGGGCATCGTCTACGAGGCGGAGCAGATGTCGCTGGGCCGGCGCGTGGCGCTGAAGGTGCTGCCGTTCGCCGCGACGATGGACCCGCGGCAGCTGCAGCGCTTCCAGAACGAGGCCCGGGCCGCGGCCAGCCTGCACCACACCAACATCGTGCCGGTCTACGCCGTCGGCTGCGAGCGCGGCGTTCACTACTACGCCATGCAGTTCATCGAGGGCCGCACCCTGGCCGACTTCATCGCCCAGCTGCAGGGCGGCGGCGAAACCAGCGCCGACGCCGGCGCAGCCATCGAAGCCCGGAGCGTGACGACGGGTCGGACGGCGCCGGACCAGTCGGACAGCCCGTCGCTCACGCTCCGCGGCTCTGAACGAAACCGCCGCTGGCCGCCGCAGACGGCACCGGCGGCGCTCGCGATGCCGGCGTACTTCCGCGCGGTGGCCGAGTGGGGCATCCAGGCGGCCGAGGCGCTGGAGCACGCCCACACGCTGGGCATCGTCCATCGCGACGTCAAGCCGGCCAACCTGCTGGTGGACGCGGCCGGCCGGCTGTGGGTCACCGACTTCGGCCTGGCGCACGTGCTAGAGCGACGCCGGCCTGACGATGACCGGCGACCTGGTGGGCACGCTGCGCTACATGAGCCCGGAGCAGGCCCTGGCCAAGCGCGTCGTGGTGGATCACCGCACCGACATCTATTCGCTGGGGGCGACGCTGTACGAGCTGCTGACGCTCGCGGCCGGTCTTCGCGGCAGCGACCGGCAGGAATTGCTGCGGCAGATCGCCTTCGAGGAGCCGAGGCCGCCGCGACGGATTAGCAGGGCGATCCCGGCGGAGCTGGAAACCATCGTGCTCAAGGCGATGGAGAAGAACTCCGCGGAGCGCTATGCGACGGCGCAGGAGTTGGCGGACGACCTGGAGCGCTTCGTCAAGGACGAGCCGATCCGGGCGAAGCGGCCGGGCCTATTGGCGCGGGGACGGAAGTGGGCACGGCGGCACAAGGTGTTGGTCCGCGCGGCGCTTACGGTGATGCTGGCGATGCTGTTGCTGGCTGGGGCCGCCCTGTGGCGGGAGCAGCGGGAGCGGGCCGCCCTGCAAGGCGCGGTCGAGGCGGACCTGGAGCGGGCTGCTCTCTTTCAGCAACAGGAGCGGTGGGGGGAGGCACAGGCGGTGCTCGCTTCCGCGGCGGGGTTGCTGGAGGGCCGCGGGCTGGCGGGGCTCAACCAGCGCCGTGGCCCGATTCGGCGCGACGTGGACATGGTCTTGAGGCTGGAAGAGGCGCGCCTGCAAATGGCGGCCGGTAGCACGGAGACGGGTTTCGATTTCGCTGGCGCGGACCGGCTCTACGCGGAGGCATTTGAATGGTACGGGCTGCCCGTGACCGCGCTGGCCCCTCCGGAGGCCGCCCAGCGCATACGGGGATCGGCGATCTGGAGTAGCTTGACGGCGGCCCTGGACGAGTGGACCTTGGTCCGGGGCAGGTTGGAGGAAGCGAGCGGATCAGGGCTGCGAGCGGTGGCCGACCTGGCCGACGACAACCTGTGGCGCCGGCGGCTGCGCGACGCCGCCGCCCGCGGGGACCGCACCGCCCTGGAGGGGCTGACGGCCGAACAAGAGACCCTCGAGCCAGCCATCGACCAACCTGGGGCTACTCGCCGGCACCCTCCAGGAGGCCGGTAGCGGGGCGGCGGCCGAGCGGCTGCTGCGCGGCCCAGCAGGCGCACCCGGCCGATTTCTGGATCAATTTCAGGTTGGCCAACCAGCTTGGCCATGAAACACCCGCAGCGGCCGCGGAGGCGATTCGCTTCTATCAGGCCGCGCTGGCGCTGCGGCCGAATAGCCCTGCCGTCTACAACAACCTCGGCGTCGCCCTGAAGGCGCAGGGAAGGCTGGAGGTGGCGGTGACATCCTATCGGCAGGCCATCGCCCTGCAGCCCGGGTTTGCGGCCGCCCACTCCAACCTCGGCCAAGCCCTGCTGGAGAAAGGCGATCTGAACGGGGCCAGGCCAGGCGTTCCGGCAAGCACTCGGCCTCAAGACTCCCCAGGCCCACTACAACCTCGGCGTCGCCCTGCTGCGAAAGGGCGATCTGAGCGGGGCCATCCAGGCGTACCGGCAGGCGATGGACCTCAAGAATGATTATCCCGAAGCCCATCTTAACCTCGGCCTGACCCTGAGGAAGATGGGCGATGTGGACGGGGCCATTAAGGAGTATCCGAGGCCGTCTGGACCTCAAAAAGGACTATCCCGAGGCCCACCTCAACCTCGGTGTCGCCCTGAAGGCCAAGGGGGATGTGGACGGGGCGATTGAGGAGTACACAGGAAGCCATCCGCCACAAGAATGATTTCGCCGAGGCTTACAACAACCTCGGCAGTCGCCCTCGCGGCCAAGGGCGATCTGGACGGGGCCATTCATGCGTTCCAGACGGGGCCGTGCGATTGAAGAAGGACTACCTCGAGGCCTACCGCAACCTCGGCCAGGCCCTGCACGACAAGGGGCAGTTCGCCGAGGCGCTCGATCTACCTGCGACCGCGTCAGGAACTGGGAGCGAAGAACCCGCTCCGGCCCGACCCGTCAGAGGCGGTGGTCAAACAGGTGCGAGCGCCTCGTCGAACTCGACGCCAAGCTGCCCAAGGTGTTGAAGGGCGAGGTCCAGCCCGCCGATGTCGGTGGGCGCCTGGGCTGGCCCAGATTTGCCAGCACAAGTCGCTCCACGCAGCCGCCGTCCGCTTCTACCGCGACGCTTTTGCCCAACAGCCGAACCTGGCCGACGACCTACAAGGCCAGCCCCGTTACGATGCCGCCTGCGCCGCGGCCCTGGCCGGTTGCGGCCAGGGCAAGGACGCGGACCAAAGCGATGACAAGGAGCGTCGCCGCCTCCGACGCCAGGCCCTGGAGTGGCTGCGGGCCGACCTGGCCGCGTATCGCCGGCTGCTGGACAAGGAGCCGGACAAGGCTCACCCCGCGGTACGCGAAAACATGCAGCACTGGCAGCAGGACACGGATTTCGCCGGCGTGCGTGGTGCCGAGGCCCTGGCCAAGCTGCCCGAGGCCGAGCGGCAGGAGTGGCAGAAGCTGTGGCAGGAGTCGCGGCGACTGCGGGAACGGGCAGCGGGACAGCCGAGCAGCAAGGACAAGCCGCCGCCGAAATCAGAGGTCCGCGAAGCCCCTACGCGCCGAGGAACCTGGCCAGTTCCGCCTGATCCTGGCTTTCCGGATTGAACGTGCTCAGCCCCTCCGCCTGAGCGGCGCGGAGAAGCCGTTGATCTGAGGCCACGAGAACCAGGTCGTGGCCCGCGGCGCGAATCGCCGGGCAATGGCCAGGGCCGACTTGAGCGTCATGGCATCCGTGGAGTTGATCGAATGAGCCACAATCAGCGGCAGAGACGAGAAGACGAGGCGCTTGCTGCCCGGCTGCCACCTGATTTCGGTGGACCGGAGTACTTCGCTCCGGAAATCGACCATCGCTTCGTCGAATTCCGACGTCGAGAGAAGTCTGGCGTTCCGCTTTCGGACGAGGATCGACACGACCTCGCCCGCGCCGATAGTCAGGAGAAAGATTCGGCGGGCAGGTACGGTGTCGGGGATCGCATCGACTTGTGCCGACCCCGTTTCAGGGACGTAGCGCTTGGCCAGGGCGCTCGCGTCGAAGTAGAAGGAATTCGCCACTTCTACTCCTCGCGCATCTCAATAATGCCGCGGCTGAACTCGTTATTCTCGGGCTTAATCAAGCCCCTCTTGAGGATTCGCTCGCGCAGCTTCTTGGCCCCGATCGGCTTTCTCCCGAGAAGACCGAGCTGTTTCATGAACTTGTCCAACTCGCGCTCGCACGCGGCCCGCTCTTCGGGGGATTCAGGGCGCAGGAGTTCCTCGGCCAACTCCAGGTCATCGTCCTCGGGTGTACGCCGCCGTTTCGCGGGCTTGCGTGGCGGTTTCTTGGTGACTTTTCGTTTTGCGGCCATCGTTTCCTCCGCATCGGAACGAGCGTGTAGCGTAGCAAACGGCTCGATGGGAAGAAAGTGCGAGAAACAAGGCGGCTGGTGAGCCCCCGCCGCCAAGCAGAAGTCGCACCGGCCTCGACACAGCACTGGAGCTAGGGGAACAGGCTCACGAATCCTTCCTGGGTGAAATGATGATCGTTCGTCAAGACCTCGCTGATTCCCAGGGCCCGCAAGGCGACCATCGAGCGGCAGTCGGTCAGGCTGTATTCCTTGTCGGGCCGGGCCTCGTACAGGGCCAGCGCGGCGTCGAAATCGGCCCGGGTTTGGGGGAGCACGTCCACGTCGGGGCTGCTCCGCACGTCGTGGACAAGAGCCGCGACCTTAGCCCGCCAAATCGGGCCGAGATGGCAGAAGTGGTTCAGTACCTCGGTCAGTACTTCGTCGGTCGTCACCAATCGGGCTGGCCCGAGTGTGGCGCTGAACGACCGGACTCTGGCGTGAAAAGTGTCGCGTGGGAAAATGAGCGCGACCCAATAAAAGGCGTCCGCAAAGAGCATTCTGTGCGGCATCGTCGGTCACTCCGGCCTTTTCGGGGCCCCGTACAAATAGTGGTCGAGCTGAGCGGCACTGTCGACCGGCGGCTTGTCCAACTCCTCGGGCGGAATGTCCGCCGTCAGAGCGACAATCCTCTCCCAAATGGGCAGCCGCCTGGGCCTCAAGCACAATGCGCCCGTCCTGGACCTCGGCCACCAGGTCGCTCTCCGGGGCCACGCCGGCGGACCGGCACAGGTCGGCGGGGAGCATAACGGCACCGCTGGCATCGGCCTTGAGAAGGGTGGACATGGATGTTGACCTCCGCACGGAACAACGAACGGCTTGGAGTGGCTCCAGCCTAATGAATACTACCACGGACCAGAAGAGCAAAAAGCGGCCGGTCCCTCCCCGCCGGCAGCCGGAAGTCTCACCGGCCCTGGAGCGCCCGGCGCCTGGTCTGCATGCCACAAGCCGGGCCGGGGTGGACCCAGGCACCGCTCGAAACCCCGCTCCGTCTCAGCCCGGGCATTTATTTTCGGAAATCCGCGGCGCGATCGGGCCGGTTCCGGTACTTACCCTTTAGCGACGGATCAGAAGAGACAAGACGGCGGCCGGTGAGTCCTCGCCGCCAAGCTGAAGTCTCACCGGCCTCGGCACGCCCCGGCGCTCGGTTTGCACGCGCGGGGGCGGGCACACGATGACCGCAGACCGGGTCGTTATTTGAATTGTTCCAGGTGGACAAAGTTGCCGACCAGTTCCTCCGCCGTGAAGTGGTTGAGCAGCCGCAGCATCCGTTGGAGCAGCTGCCGTATTCCCGGCTGCCGAGTTGCTGGGACACGATGATGCCGGCGTGGGGCCGGCCGGCCGCTTGCCACACTTCGTGGAGGGGGGCGAAATCGCGGATATTGAAGGTGAGGATGGCCCGCTTTTCCCCCGTGGCAAAGGCCAGCTGGTCTTCATCGGAGGCGGTATCGTTGCCGGCCTCCTCAGTGGTCAAGACGTCGTAACCGCGGCCGCGCAGATCGACGGCCAACCGTTGCCGTCATGATGTGGCGGTCGAAGTAGAGGCGAACGAAGAGCGCTTCAAGGCCGGCGGAATCGGGCATGGGCCTGCTCTTCCTGGGCGATGAGCGCGAGGATTTCGTCGCGATGGTCGAAGAAGTAGCTCAGCGCATGGAAGACCTGGGCCTCGGTGATGCCCAGCGCCTCGGCGATCTCCAGGATCGTTTCGCCGCGGCGATGCAGCGTGACCACGTGGCGGACGGTGACGCGCAAGCCGTCGATCACCGGCTCGCCGCCGCAGACGCCTTCGAGGCGGACGATGTGAGGATGCTCGGTCTTGACGGCCTCAGCCATGCTTGCCTCCGAAGGATGAGTCTCATTCCTTCGTCACTGTAGCAGATGGCTGCGGACCGGACCAGGCAGGCACGCGAACAGGCGAACAGGGAACGGAAGAGGAAACAAGACGGCCGGTGAGGCCTCGCCGCCAAGCTGAAGTCTTACCGGCCTCGGCATCGCCCCGGCGCTCGGTCTGCGCACGGGATTCGATGACCTCCTCATTGTATCGCAGGCCGACCCAGCCAAGGAACCACGCTCATGTTGCAGACACTTCTCTCGCTGTGCCTCGCCCTGTCCGGCAAGCCGCCGCGGAAGCCGGCACCCCGCCGCCCCGCCTTCCGCCGTCCGGCCTGGCATCCGCGCTCGAGGCCCTGGAAGACCGCTGCGTCCCCAGCGCCGCCGGCAGCCTTGACCCCACCTTCGGCAACGGCGCCGGCTACGTCACCACGGCCGCCGCCGATGGGATAGCCCGCAGCGTCTTGATCCAGCCCAATGGCGACATCGTCGCGGTTGGTACCGGGCTTAATTCGTCCGGCTCGGGCAACCTATTTGCGTCGAGCGCTACAACCCGAATGGCAGCCTGGATTCCTCGTTCGGCTCGGGCGGCGTGGTCCAAGCGAGCTTTGGCTCGCAATCGGCTCATCGGCGCCTCGGGTGCCCTGTACCCAGCCGGGACCGCCAATGCCGGCGACATCGTCGAAGAGGGAACCTACTTCCTGCAGGGAACCAACCTGCAGGACCTGGCCCTCGCGCGCTTCAACACCAACGGCACGCTCGACACCACCTTCGGCACAGGCGGCGAGGTGATGACCGCCTTCCCGGGCATGGGCAGCCTCCAAGCAATTTGCCTGCGGGGGTCGCCGTGACGAGCACCGGGCAGATCGTGGCGTCGTTTGTGGCGGCGGGAAATTCGCGCTGGTGCGCTACAACGCGAACGGCAGCCTGGACACCACCTTCGGCCAGGGGGCTACGTCATCACGAGTCTCGGTGCGCGAACAGCGATTGGGCTGGTGGCCTGCTTCAACCAGCCGAACGGCGACCTAATTGTGGGAGGGCCAAGGAAGTAACTACCCAGCCGAACGTCTTCGGATCTGTACCGCTTCAATCCCAATGGCACGTTGGACACCTCGTTCGGCAACCAAGGCATCGCCAGCACCACGTCCCTGGCGGGCCATCGGATGCCTGGATGCAGTTCTCTACCCCAACGCCGGGACGCCCAATGACGGCAAGATCGTTTTCGTTGTGCAACCGGCTAACGGGTCGGGTGTGGAATTGGCCCGTTACAACCCTAACGGCAGCCTGGATACCACGTTCGGTAACGGCGGCTTCGTGCAAACGCCAGATAAACATGGCGGACTGTGTACCAGGCCGCCATCGATGCCGATGGCCGGATCGTTGCCACAGGGTGCTGGGGAATAGGCATCAGGCGACCACACTGGCTCGCTTCAACGTCAACGGCACGCCGGACTCGACCTTCGGCAACGGTGGGCTTGTTACAACGACTTTTGGCACCGCGTCCCTGGGCTTTGCGGTAGCCATCTACCCCAACGCTGGCGCGGCCACCGATGGCGACATCGTCGTCGCAGGCAGAAGCAACAACGGCACGGCAAAGTCAACGTCCTGGTGGCCCGCTACCTGGCACAGGCCACGGGGCCTTACTTCACGATCACCGGCTCCACCAGCATCACGGCGGGCACGGCCGGCACCTTCACGATCTCGGTCCTGAATCCCGACGGCAGCGCCGACACCGGCTACAGCGGCACCGTTCAGATCACCAGCAGCGACCCCCAGGCCGTGCTGCCGGCCAACTTCACCATCACCGGCGGCACCGCCACTTTCAACGCCACCCTCAAGACGGCCGGCGCCCAGTCCCTCACCGCGACGGATACCGTGACCCCCGGCATCAACGGCAGCGATGCCGGCATTACGGTCACTCCGGCGGCGGCGTCGCAGTTCCGTCCTCAGCGGCCCGTCGAGCGTCACGAGCGGGACGAAGTTCAGCGTGACGTTGACGGTGGAGGACGCCTACGGCAACGTGGTGACCGGCTACGTCGGCACGGTCCACTTCAGCAGCTCGGACAGCACGGGGACGCTGCCGGAGAACTACACGTTCACGGCGGGCGACGCCGGGGTGCATACCTTCACCAGCGCCTTCATCCTGAAGAAGAAGGGGACGCAGACCCTGAGCGTCACCGACATCGCGAACGGGGCCTTGACGGCTACGGACAGCATCAGCGTGTCGTGAACCCGATCGCCCATTCCGGCGACGAAGGAGGTACATCAGCAAGTTGATCGTCTTGCTGATGTTTGCCGACTGTATCAAAACGCTACACTTGTGACTTGCCCACAAATACGTGAGCAAGTGGGCAAGTCACTGTGTCCAAGACGCAAGTCATTACCGCAGAGCATCTTATCACAGGAAGTGACTTGCCCAAGTGACTTGCCCACTGGGCAAGTCACTTGGTCTTGCCGACCGTCTCATCCCCGCACAAACTCCCGCACCGTGGTGACCGGCTACTACACCTTCACAGCGGGCGATGCCGGCGTGCACGGACGACATCGACGTGACGTAATGCCGTGCCATGCAGAGTCCCCATGAGACTGGGGCTGGGCGAGGGTTCTCCCCGCCCGGCCCCCGTTGACGATTTGCACAGCGAGACGCCTCGCGGGCCGATACGCCTGCGGCGGGACCGGCGCCCGGCAAGATGTCCTTCCCTTTGCCCCAGGGGCAGCTAGAATTGGCTCCCGTCGTGAACCCCCTGGGTTTCAAGGGATGCCCCCATGCCGGATGCCGTGGACCGCTTTCTGTTCGCGGTCGAGGGCGTGCAGGCGACCCTCCGCGTCGTCCGCTTCAGCGCGACGGAGGGGATGTCGCGCCTGTTCCACATCGAGATCGACGTGGCCAGCGAGGATGCCACGCTCGATTTTGGTGATGTGTTGCGGCAGAAGGCGCAGCTCAGCATCCCGCCGGCCGATGGCGATCCTCGCTACCTGTGCGGCATCGTCAGCCGCCTGACCCAGCTGGAAACCGCGGAGAAGCTGGCGGCCTACCGCATCGAGGTCGTCCCCCGGGTCTGGCTTCTCAGCCTGCGTTCCGATTGCCGCATCTTTCAGAATCTGACGGCCCCCGACATCATCAAGGCTGTGCTGGAGGGTGCCGGGCTCAGCGCCGGCGACGACTTTCGCCTGTCGCTCCGCGGCACCTACTCCAAGCGCGAGTACTGCGTGCAGTATCGTGAAAGCGATCTCGATTTCATCTGCCGCCTGATGGAAGAGGAGGGCATCTTTTACTTCTTCGAGTTCGCCGAGGAGAAACATACACTCATCCTCGCGGACCTGAACACGGCGTGCTCTCCCATCGGCGGCAACAGCACGCTCAAGTACCGCCCCAGGATCGGCGAACTCGGCCTGGCGGGGGAAGGAGAGGACGTCACGCGCTTCGAGTTCAGCGGCGAAGTCCAATCCGACAAGATGACCCTGCGCGAGTACAACTTCCTGAAGCCGGCCCTGGACCAAGAGGGGGCGGCCGACTCCCACCTGGCGGGCCTGGAAGTCTACGACTACCCCGTCGACGGCCAGGTGGCGAACGGCCCCTCCGTGGATGGCGTGACCAACCCGAGGGCGAAAATCCGCCTGGAGCATGCGCGCATGCTGTCGCAGGAAGGCTCGGGCGAGAGCGAGTGCCCGCGCCTCACCGGCGGCAGCATCTTCAGCCTGGACGAGTTTCGCCGAGAGAGCCTTAACGGCAAGTACCTGCTCACCGAGGTGTCGCATCGCGGCCGAGAGCCGGCCCTGGTGGCGGACTTCGGCCTTCAGGAAGCGGGCGGTACAGACCAGCCCTACCTGAATGAATTCCGCTGCATTCCCGCCCAGGTTCCGTACCGCCCAGCCCGCGCCACCCCGCGTGCGGCTGTCTGGGGCACGCAGACCGCTATCGTCGTGGGGCCCGCCGGCGAGGAGATCTACACCGACGAGCACGGCCGCATCAAGGTCCAGTTCCACTGGGACCGCCTCGGCAAGAACGACGACAAAAGCTCCTGCTGGATTCGCGTCGGCACTCCCTGGCGCAGGAAGCGTGGGGGATCATTCACATCCCCCGCGTGGGACAGGAAGTGATCGTCGCGTTCGAGGAGGGCGACCCCGACAAGCCGATCGTCGTCGGCTGCGTCTACCACGGCACCAACGTCGTCCCCTATTCGCTGCCCAGCGAAAAGACCAAGAGCGGCATCAAAAGTCGCAGTACCCCCAAGGGGGACACCGATAAGTACAACGAACTGATCTTCGAGGATAAGAAAGGCTCCGAGCTGATCGCCTTTCATGCCGAAAAGGATTTCCACCGCGTCGTCGAGAACAACGACATGCTGGAGGTCGGCCACGACAAAAAAGACAAGGGCGACCAGACCATCGACATCTTCAACAACCAGGACCTGACCGTCGGCGGCGGCAAGGACAAGTGCGACGACGGCAGCCAGACCATCACCGTCTGGAACAGCCAGACCCTCGCCGTCGGCAAGGGCGAAGGCCAGGCCAAGGTCGGCAGCCAGACCATCACCATCTACAAGGACCGCACCGCCACTCTCAAGACCGGCGATGATACCCTCACCATCACGCAGGGCAACCAGAGCATCCAAATCAGCAAGGGATCGTGTACCGTCGAGGCTATGCAGTCGATCACCCTCAAGGTGGGCGACAACAGCATCACCATCGACACCAGCGGCGTCACCATCAAGGGGATGAACGTCTCGGCGGAAGCGAAAATGCAGTCTGTCGCTCAAGGGCGGATCGACGGGGACGCTCGACGGCGGCGGGAACCTGACCATCAAGGGCGGCATGGTAAAAATCAACTGACGGTGCGGGTGGAGCAGACCATGAGCCAGAGCAACCTGGGCGGGTAACCCAGCGGACGGCGGACATCTGCCGGAAGCTGAGCCTGGGAAAAGCGGCCGCCGCGCTCCGCCGCGACGAGTTGACCCCGCGGCAATACCTGGACGTGCTGCGCCAGGCCGGGCACTGGCAAGATGCCGTACACTTCCTGGCCGCGGCCCTGCCCCGGCGCGAGGCGGTGTGGTGGGCCTGCCAGTGTGCCCGGGCCGCCCTGGGGGCCGAACTGGAGCCGGACGCGCTGACGGCGTTGCAGGCGGCCGAGACGTGGGCCGCCGACGCCACCGACGACCACCGCCGCGCCTGCCTGCCGCTGGCCGAGGCCGTGGGTGCTGGGACGGTCCCGGGTTGCCCCGCCCTGGCCGCCTATTTCAGCGAAGGGAGCCTGGGGCCTGCTGGCGCCCCGCCTGTGCCCCCGAAGGAAGGGCTGGCGGCGTCGATCGTCGGCAATGGCATCATCCTGGCGGCCGTCTTCCCCAGGCCGATCCAGGCCGAGGAGAACTACCGCCGCTTCCTGGCTCTTGGCGTGGAAGTGGGCGACGGAGTGAACTCGTGGCCGCAGTCGGCGCCGCCCCCGCCGAAGCCCGTCGCGCCCCCGGCCGTCGGCCGGCCGCCCGCCAGTCCCGTCCCACCTGGCCGGCCGGCACCACCGACCGCACCGCCGCGCTGGAAGCCGCCGCCAACGCGCCGCTGAACCGTAGCTCGCTCAATTTTCGCTCGAACAGTCTTGCTAACCCCCGGCGGGGTGTAGTGTGGTTTCAGCACTAGCCATTTGCCGCATCGGTTCGTCAAGGAATCCGCCTCGTCGGACCGTGAGCGGGGCCGAGTCTGCGCCATCATCGGCCTCGGTTCGAGGTCAACGACGCAGGAATTGCCGAACGCCGCGCGGGAACCGCCATGCCTTCACCGCCGCTGCTCGATTTCGACCCCTTGCTCGCCCCCATCCCGGGCGATCAGCCGGCCGGCGAAGGCGTGCCGTTTACCACCCGCGAAAAGCTGGAAGAGGTGCGCAAGGAAGTCAATCCCGAGGATTTCGCCGCCGATGACCCGATGCGCCCATCCGAGCCCAAGCGGGCCGACTGGGTCGCCATCGAGCGTCTGACCAAGCAAGTCTTGATGGAGAATTGCAAGGACCTGTTAACAGCTGCCCGTCTGACCGAGTCGCTGGTCCGACGTAACGGATTTGCCGGCTTGCGCGACGGCTTGCACCTGCTGCGGCGCCTGATCGACGATTGCTGGGACCGCATCCTGCCGTCGATCGAGGACGGCGACCTGGAGATGTCGCCGGCCCCTTCAACTGGCTGGACGAGCCGGACCGCGGCGCTCGCTTCCCGCACGCCGTCCGCCAGGTCCCCCTGGTGCAGGGCGGCGACGGGGCTTTCAGCTGGTTCGACTGGCGCCAGGCGATGGACGGCAAGGGCAGCGTCACCCACGAGATGTTCGACAAAGCACTGCAAGCCACCCCGGCGAACGGCTTGGGCTGACCGTCGAGGACCTGGACGGGGCGTCCCAGGAACTGCGCTCCCTGGTAGCCAGCCTCGCAGCCAAGCTTGGACATGATGTGCCGGGGATGACGTTGTTGACCCGGGCCCTGGAAGAGACCAGGGACCTCGCACGGCAACTCGTCCAGCGTAAAGGGGGAGTGCCCGAGGAACAGGCACAGCCGGAAGAGAACACCGGCCTGGCCGGGGCGACGAACGGCCAGGCGATCAGCTCGAAAGCAGCCTCGCGCGAGGACGTTTACCGCCGCCTCGCCGACCTGGCCGATACCTTGGAACGGCTCGAACCGCACAGCCCGATCCCGTACCTGATCAAGCGCGCCGTGGAGTTGGGGGCCATGCCGTTCCCGCTCCTGATTCGAGCCCTGATCCGCGAACAGGGGGTGCTGTCGGAGTTGAATCGTGAGCTAGGTATCAAGGAGGCCGCATCCGCGGACGGATCGGGCGGCTAGTGATTGAGACATCCTTCATTGGTTTAGCTGCCGCCCTCCGGGCGGCGCTTTTCGGAGGCTTGCTATGGCCGAGAGTTTGCAACATAAGCTAGACCGCGTGCGCCGACCGCGCGTCCAGATCACCTACGACGTCGAAACCAACGGCGCGATGCAGAAGATCGAGATGCCCTTCGTCGTCGGCGTGATGGCTGACCTGTCGGGCCAACCGAAGGAAGCGCTGGGGTCCCTCAAGGATCCGAAGCGCAAGTTCACCAACATCGACCGCGACAACTTCAACGATGTGCTGGCCAAGGCCGCCCCGCGCGTCGCCATGAAAGTGGACGACAAGCTCACCGGCGGCGACGGCAAGCTGGCCGTGGAGCTAAACTTCAAGTCGATCGACGACTTCGACCCCGCCCGCATCGCCCAGCAGGTCGGCCCGCTGAAGGAGCTGCTGGAAATGCGGCAGCGGCTGGTCAACCTGATGTCGAAGATGGAAGGGAACGACAAGCTGGAAGAGCTACTGGCCGACGTGCTCAGTAACACCGAAAAGGCCACCGCCTTGGCCAAGCAGATGGGAGTCGAAGCCGGCGCACCCAAGAGTGAGGAGTCCAAATGAGTACCGCCGATCAAGCCAAGGCCGCCGCCGGGGCGCAAACGACCGAGGCACCGGACTTTCTGGAGCAGGTGATCGCCGCCACCCGCCCGCAAAGCCAGTCCGAGGCCACCAAGGCCCGCGACTACCTCGGGCAGTTCATCGCCCAGGTCGTCAAGCCCGGCCAGGTCGTCTCCAAGGATGTCGAGAGCAACATCAAATACTGGATCAACGAGGTCGACAAGAAGCTGTCCGCGCAGCTCAACGAGATCCTGCACAATCCCGATCTGCAAAAGCTGGAAGGCACCTGGCGCGGCCTGCACTACCTCGTCCACCAGAGCGAGACCGGAGAGACCCTCAAGATTCGCGTGCTCAACATCAAGAAGCAGGAGCTGTTCAAGGACCTCGAGAAGGCGGTCGAGTTCGACCAGAGCCAGACCTTCAAGAAGATCTACGAGGATGAGTACGGCGTGCTGGGCGGGACGCCTTACGGCCTGCTGGTGGGCGACTACGAGTTCGGCCGGGGGCCTGAAGACGTCAACATGCTCAAGATGCTCTCGAACGTGGCAGCCGCATCACATGCGCCCTTTGTCGCCAACCCCAGCCCGAAGTTGTTCGGGTTCGACCGCTTCACCGAGCTGTCCAACCCGCGCGACCTGGCCAAGATCTTTGAGGGGGTGGAGTACACGGCCTGGAAGTCGTTCCGCGAGTCGGAGGATGCACGCTACGTGGCCCTGACCATGCCGCGCGTGCTGGGCCGGCTGCCCTACGGGCCGGAGTTCAAGAAGGTCAGCGAGTTCAACTTCGTGGAGCAGGTGGACGGCACCAACCACGACAAGTACCTGTGGATGGGAGCGTCCTGGACCTATGCGGCCCGCATTACCGATGCGTTCGCCAAGGACGGCTGGTTCGCCCGGACGCGCGGCGTGGAAGGCGGCGGCAAGGTGGAAGGGCTGCCGGTCCACACCTTCTCCACCGACGCCGGCGACGTGGCCATGAAGTGCCCCACCGAAATCGCCATCACCGACCGCCGCGAATTCGAGTTGTCCAACCTCGGCTTCCTGCCCCTGGTTCACGCCAAGGGGAAGGACTTCGCCGTTTTCATGGGCACGCAATCGTGCCAGAAGCCCAAGCAGTACTTCGACCCGGGCGCCAACGCCAACGCCGAGCTGTCCACGAAGCTCAACTACCTGCTGTGCGTGTCGCGGCTGGCTCACTACCTGAAGGTGATGGCCCGCGACAAGATCGGGTCGTTCATGGAAGTCACCGACTGCGCGACATGGCTAAACAGCTGGATTCAGAACTATGTGCTGGGCAATCCGCAAAGTGCCTCAGACGAAATCAAGGCGAAGCGGCCGTTGTCCGAGGCGCGGATCGACGTGACCGAGATCAAGGGCCGGCCGGGGCATTACCAGGCCGTCGCCTATCTGCGCCCGCACTATCAGCTGGAGGCTCTCAACGCGTCGATGCGCCTGGTGGCCGAGGTGCCGACGAAAAAGGGCTGAATGGCGCCGAGTGCCAGCGAGGCCCCCTCGCTGGCACTCGGGGTTAGTCAGATCGTGAGGCGCCGGGACAGGGACCAGCGATGTCGAGCGTAGCCATTTATCTGAAGCTAACGCTGGCCAACGGCGGCACGGTCAAGGGCCCGTCCCGCGACGCCGACCACAAGGAACACATTCTCCTGGAATCGTACCACTTTGCCGAGACGAACGAGGGTCCGGCGGCAGGCAAGGCTCAGGCGGCGCACATCGGCGATTTTGTTTGCTCCGCGAAGATGAGCGTCGCCTCGCCCTTCCTCCTGGTAGCGGCGGCGACCAACGACCGTGTGGTCGAGGCCGTCATCTCCTGCCGCGGCCTGAACGCCCAGGAGAAGGCGGACTTCCTGGAGTGGACGCTCAACGACGGGCGCGTCACCAGCTATGCGACATCGGCGACCTCGCATGAGGTCCATCCGCTGGACCACTTCAGCCTTAGCTTTCGCAAAATTCGAGTGGACTACCGCTCCCGGATGGGGAACGGCCAACTGGGCGGTGTGGTCACGGGGGCGTTCGACCTGGGGACAGCCAGCGGCAAGTCCGGGTGAGCGTAGGGGAGGGTGGCATCAGCGCCAGCGAATTATTCCGGGCCGGTCAGCTCGGCGAGGCCGTCGCCGCCCAGATCCAAGAAGTCAAGTCTCGACCCGCCGACCAGGCCCGGCGGCTGTTCCTGTTCGAGCTGCTGGCCTTCGCCGGCGACCTGGATCGGGCCCGCAAGCAGATCGACGTGGTCCAGTACAGCGACCCGGAGCTGGACGCGGCCACGGCGAACTATCGCAGCTTGCTGGAGGCAGAGGGGCGGCGGCGGCGCCTGTTCGCCGATGGGGTGGAGCCGAAGTTCTTCGTCGATCCGCCGGAGCACGTTCGCCTGCGTCTCCAGGCGGCGGCCGCCGCCCGCGCCGACACCGCCGAGGCGGGTCGCCTGCTGCAACGGGCCGAGGAACTCACGCCGCCCATCGCGGGCCAGCTCAACGGGCAACCGTTCGCGGCACTGCGCGATGCCGACGACCTGCTCGGCCCCGTCCTGGAGGTGATGGCTCACGGAGACTATTACTGGGTTTCGCTGGAGCAAGTGGAGGCAGTGGCGGCACCGCCGCCGAAGTTCCCGCGCGATCTGCTCTGGTTGCCCGCGCAACTGGTCCTGCGCGACGGCGCCGCGGGCAACGTGTTCCTCCCCACGCTCTACGCCGGCTCCCACGAGCACGCCGATGACCAGGTGAAACTGGGGCGGAAAACGGAGTGGATTGGGCCGGAAGGCGGGCCGGTTCGGGGCCTGGGCCTGCGGACATTCCTCGTCAACGACGACGCCCGAACGCTGCTGGAATGGCGCGAATTTCAGGTCGGGGACGGACAACCCGCGCACGTACCGGGAAGCACGGCGGCTGACGCCGGTCCCCCGGCCGGGGCAGGCCAGGGAGGGTCCTGAGAAGACGGCCGCCGCCCGCGAACGGGGCGGGCGGCACACGATCTGTTCGCGTGGCTGGCGTCAGCCACGACTGCATCAATCTCTGTTAGGGGACCCAGCTAATGGCAATGATGGCGTACATGTATGCGGTGGGCCAGAAGACCGGCCAGATCAAGGGCTCAATCTATCAGAAGGGCGCGAGGACTCCGTCGGGGTCATCGCCGTATCCCACTCGATCATCAGCCCCCGTGACCCGCAGTCCGGGCTGCCGACCGGCCAGCGCATGCACAAGCCGTACGTGATCACCAAGGAACTGGATAAGGCCACCCCGCTACTCTACAACGTCCTCTGTACCAACGAAAACCTCAGCACGGTCACGATCAAATACTGGACGCCGCAGATCAGGGCGACGGCCGGGACGGGCGCCGAGGTGCAGCACTTCACGGTCCTGCTGACCAACGCCAACATCGCATCCATCGACTTCCGCATGGCAAACATCCGGCACGCCGACCTGGTGAAGTTCACCGAGTACGAGGAGATCGCCTTCACATACCAGAAGATCGAGTGGACCTGGACCGACGGCGGCATCACGGCCGGGGATGACTGGCTAACGCGGACGTGAGCCGAGCGGCCGCGGCCGGGCACGCCAAGCGTGCCCGGCTCCCCTGCTTCTCCCTGCCCGCGGGCCGAGATTACGGAGTACCAACCATGCTGGAGTTCGACGCCTTGCTCGGGTTCGACCGGGACACGGAGAACGAGATCCGGGTTGCCGTTCGCGCGGCTCCGGCAGGCGTCTGCTTAGAAAACCTGCCCTTGATAAAGGCCATGCGTCCCGACAACCCGGTGAGGGTCAGCGTCCTTGAACTCGTTGGCGGGAGCCCCGAGGGGCCCACTCTGACCATCGCCGTTTACGCGGGCGGGGTGGGGGCTTACCACCTCTACTTCCTGGGGGACAGGCAGGGGTATGAACTGAGGAGTATTACCCGTAAGTAGCTCCCCTGTTCTCGCTAGCCGGCGGGTAATCATGTCACGCGTGAACACTCCTTCGGTCCTGCTCCCTTCCCTCACCGACCGGCTCACCGACCCGGACTCCGGGGGGACCGAGGCGGTGCGCGGCTACACGATTGAGCAGATGACCGATGCCGTCCGCCGCGACCTGGAAGACCTGCTTAACACGCGCCAGTCGCTAGCTGACATTCCCGAAGAATTGCACGAGGTGCGCCGCTCCATTGCGGCGTTTGGCCTGCCCGACCTGGCCAACCTCAGCGCCATCACCGAGCAGCAGCGCAGCGACGTTCGGGCGGTTGCTGGAAAGCATCATTGCCAACTTCGAGCCGCGCTTGCGCTCCGTCCGCGTCCAGCTCGTCGATCCCGGCGACGAGAAAAGCCGCACCATCAAGTTCGCCGTCGAGGCGCGGCTTCGCGTCGACCCGTCCCCGGAGGTGGCCTTTGATACTCTGCTGGAACTGACGACCGGCCACTATTCCATCCAGCGGCGGACGGGCGGCGCATGAGCCAGACTCTCTATCACTACTACGAGCGCGAACTGCTGTTCATCCGGCAGATGGCGCAGGAATTCGCCAAGCAATACCCGGCCGCGGCTGGGCGGTTGCTCCTGGAGCCAGGCCGCAGTGTCGATCCCCACATCGAGCGGCTCATCGAAGCCTTCGCCCTCCTGGCGGCCCGCGTCCAGCACAAGCTCGATGACGAATTCCCCGAGCTAACCGATGCCCTTCTGGGCGTGCTCTATCCGCACTACCTGGCGCCGGTCCCATCGGTAGGCGTCGTGCAATTCGTGCCCGACCCGGGACAATCGGCGTTGCAGAAAGGCTTCGTGATCGCCAAGGACAACCTGCTGCGGACCCAGCCGGTGGGCGATCTGAGTTGCCGGTTCCGTACGGGCTATCCGGTGACGCTGTGGCCGCTTGGGATGTCGTCCGTGTCGATGCAGCCGCCACCCTTTCCAAGTGGGCTGCGGCCGCCGCCGCGGACGGCGGCCCTGCTCCGCCTGGAAGTGGAGGCACTCGGGGGCGTCAAGTTAGCGGAATTGTCCGTGGATCGCTTGCGCTTCTTCCTGAACGGCGAGAGCCAGGTCACCGCCCAGCTCTTCGAGCTTTTGTTCAATCACGCCACGCAGGTGCTGGTTCGGCCCACAGATGGCGGGTCGGCAGCGGCGTTCGCGCTGGATCCACGCCATTGCCTCCACCAAGTGGGCTTCGACCCCGACGAGGCGCTGTTGCCGATGTCGCGGCGATCCTTCCCCGGTTACGGCCTGCTGACCGAATTCTTCGCCTTCCGCAACAAGTTCCTGTTCCTGGACCTCAGCGGCCTTGCGCCGATCTGTCGCAAGGAATTCGGCCGCAAGGCTGAGATCCTGATCTTCCTCAATCGCCATGTGCCGGCCGTCGCCCAGGGTGTCGAAACCGGCACCTTTCTGCTCGGCTGCACGCCGGCGATCAATCTGTTCGAGCAGGTCACCGAGCCGATCAACCTGACCCGGGCGCAGCACGAATACCTGGTGGTGCCCGATGTCTCCCACCCGCTGGGCATGGAGGTTCACTCGATCGAGTCGGTCACCGGCGTCGATCCGACACGGGAGGCCGACGTCGAGTACTTGCCGCTCTATTCGTACCGTCACGGCAGCACGCCGGCGAATCAGAAGACGTTCTGGTGCCAGTCGCGCCGGCCCTCCACCCGGGTCAACGACCGGGCTACCGACGTGTATCTGTCACTGGTGGATCAGGAGTTTCAACCCCGCTTGCCGGAGGAAAAGGCGCTGGTGGTGCGGGCCCTGTGTACGAACCGCGAGCTGCCGCTGCAACTGCGGCAAGCCGGGGAACGGCTGACCTGGCAGCTGGATGCCGGCGGCCCCATCAAGGCGATCAACTCGGCGGCGGCGCCGACGCCGCCTCTCAGACCACCGCCCCGCCGCGGCTCCCGCTGCGCCTGATCTCGCACCTGACGCTCAATCACCTGTCGCTGGCTGACGGCGAGGAAGGGCGCGACGCTCTGCGCGAGATCCTGAGCTTGTATGAATTCGCCGACGCGGAAGCGGGCGAGCAGCGGGCCGCCGTTACACGTCAGCTCATCGACGGACTGACGGCGGTGTCCAGCCGGCGCGTGGTCGGCCGGCCTCCCTCCGCTGCGGGCGGATTCTGCCGCGGCATCGAGGTCACCGTCGAGCTGGACGAGGACAAGTTCGTTGGCACCGGCGCTTTCCTGTTCGCCTGTGTGCTGGAGCGTTTTCTGGGACTTTACTGCTCGATTAACTCGTTCAGCCAGCTGGTGGCCAAGAGCCGCCAGGCGGAAGGAGTGATGAAGAAATGGCCGCCGCGGGCGGGGACCCAGGTGCTGTTGTGAAAACCGGCGAAGCGGCCTCCAAGAAAGGCCCACGCTGCGTGGCCGACCGCCTCTTCGCCGAGGGCTATGCCTTCGATTTCTTCCAGGCGGTACGGCTGCTGGAGCGGCTGGCGCCGGAGCGCCGTCTCGTGGGCCGCGAGGGTCCCCCGGCCGCGGAAGTCGTTCGCTTCCGCGCCCTCAATGTCCTCTCCTTTCCCCCCAGCGCCATTGCCGAGGCGCTGCCCCCGAGCGATACCTTGCCGCTGCCGGCCTTGCGCGTGGCTTTCCTGGGGCTGACGGGCCCCAGCGGCGTCCTGCCGCGCCACTACACCGAACTGCTGATGCGCCTGCGCGCGACGGCAAGGGACCGGAGAAGCGGGCCCTGGCCGACTGGTTCGACCTGTTCAATCACCGCCTGATTTCGCTCTTCTATCGCGCCTGGGAAAAGTACCGCGTGGTGGTGGCCTACGACCGCGGCGAGGCCACACGCTCGAAGCCCGACCCGGTCACCCAGGCTCTGTACAGCCTGGTTGGCCTGGGCGTTCCGCACCTGCGCAACCGCCTACGCGTGGAGGTCGCGGACGCCAGCGGAGGGCCGGCGGAGGTGCTGGCCCGGGTCGAAGATCCCGTGTTGCTCTACTACGGCGGGCTGTTACGGCAACGGCCCCGCAACGCCGTCGGCCTGGAGGCGCTTCTCGCCGACTACTTCAACCTTCCGGTGCAGGTGCAACAGTTCCAGGGCCGCTGGTTGCCGCTGGATCCGGAGAACCGCTCGCGCATGGCGCACGGGGAAATGAACACCCAACTCGGTGTCAGCGCGGTAGCCGGCGAACGCGTCTGGGACGTGGAGGGTAAATTCCGGATTCGCCTGGGACCGATGAAGTTCGCCACCTTCCAGTCCTTCCTGCCCGACCGCAGTCCCGTGAGCGAGCGCAAGTCGCTGTTCGTGCTGTCCCAACTGGTGCGGTTCTATATCGGTCCGGAGCTGGACTTCGACGTGCAGCTGGTGCTTCTGGCCGCGGAAGTGCCGCCGTGCCGCCTCGTTGCCGACAACCCGACCGCCCGCCTGGGGTGGAACACCTGGGTGGGCTGGCTGGGTTCCCGACCCCGCGATCGGGATGCCGATGAGGCGGTCTTCGATGAGGTGGAGGGTGTGCGATTGGATGGCGGGCCGTGAATTTCCGGCCGGGATATGGCCTCTATCTATTCACAGCAAAACGGGTCGAAGAGCGCGAACCTCTTATCGCCGGAGGCCTCATCCTCCAGCCCGAGGGATAGTAGCTCATTTTCTCCCCTTCATCGCCTTCTGCACCGAAGTGCCCAGGTCCGCGGGGCTGTCGGCCACGACGACACCGGCAGTGCGCAGGGCCGCGATCTTGTCCTTCGCGGTGCCGCTGCCGCCGCTGATGATGGCGCCGGCGTGACCCATGCGTTTCCCCGGCGGCGCGGTCTGCCCGGCGATGAACGCCGCTACCGGTTTCTTGACGTGCTTCTGAATGAAGTCCGCGGCCGCCTCCTCCGCGCTGCCGCCGATCTCGCCCATCATCAGGATCGCTTCCGTCTGCGGATCGTCATTGAACAGCTTGATCACGTCAAGGAACGATGTGCCCGCGACCGGGTCGCCGCCGATGCCGACGCAGGTCGATTGGCCCAGGCCGAGGCTCGTCAACTGATGCACACCCTCGTAAGTCAGGGTCCCGCTGCGGCTGACTACGCCAACGGAGCCGGGCTTGTGGATGTAGCCGGGCATGATGCCGATCTTGCACTGCCCGGGCGTGATGACGCCGGGGCAGTTCGGACCGATGAGGCGGGACTTCGGTTTCGTCTTGAGGAACAGCATCGCCTTGGCCATGTCGAGGACGGGAATGCCCTCGGTAATGGCGACAATGACGGCTACGCCGGCGTCGGCGGCCTCCATGATGGCGTCGGCGGCACCGGCCGGCGGCACGAAGACCATGCTGGCGTTGGCCCCGGTCTTCGCCACCGCGTCGGCGACGGTGTTGAACAGGGGGTAGCCTTCTTGCGTGGCCCCGCCTTTGCCCGGCTTGACGGCGCCGACGATCTGGGTGCCATAGTCGCGGCACTGGTTGGCGTGGAAGGTCCCGGCCTTGCCGAGGCCCTGGACGAGGAGGCGGGTGGACTTATTGACGAGGATGCTCATTGAGGTTTCCAGTTTGTATCGCCATCCCAAAACCCACGATCGCGCCAGGTGGCCACCAGGAACCAGGGTAAACCGCCTGTATCGATCACCAAGATAATCAGGCCTGAAAGCGCTGCATACTTGCCACCGAAGTTCAGAACCGCTGCCAGCGCGGCAAGCATTGTCCCGATGCCCGGTAGTATCGAAACATGCTTATAGCCCTCCATCCCCCCGTGCCACCAGCGGTACAGGAACCTTCGCCCCAATGAGAGGTACAAGCCGTTGACGAAAGCGACCAGCAGTCCCACAACAGCGGCCGTATGCCCTGCTGCGGAAGCCCTGTCGTGGCCTGTCAATACTCCGTAGACCAGCGACACTAGCAGTAAGATCGCAGGGCTCAGGCACACCATCGCGCCGATCGCTCGTCGGAGGTAATTCGTCCGCAGCGGAGGCGGAACCGAACTCACTGTTCCTCTCCAGGCACGGCGAACAATTCGCTCACACGATACCGCAGCTTCGGCAGAACATCCTCACCCGTCACCACCTCGTGTTCCCGCACGACCTTGAAGTCCTTGCCGTGCCTGTAGACAGTTACCGTGCGCAGGTCGGGATCGACGAGCCACACGAGCGGCACGCCACGCTTGAGAAACTGGCTGATGCGCCGGTTCACTCTCGACATCTTGTCGCTCGGCGATAGCACTTCGACGATAAGCCGGGGGATACGCTCGGAGAACTTGTGGCTCAATTTGCGGAGCGGTCGGCTCTCGTCGAACAGCATGATGTCCGGGCCGCGCACCGTTCCGGGCTTTCGCTTGACGAGCAACCCCGTGTCGTTGCTGGAGACGGCCCCCTTGCCGCGTTCGAGAACATACGCCCAAAGGAGGTGAGCAATAAACCCACAGAGGATGCCGTGAATCTCTCCAGGAGATGGCATTTCAACGACCTCGCCCTCATCGAGTTCCCAGAAGCGGTCCGCGTTCTCCGGGCGGTTGGCCCAATCGAAGAACTCGTCGACTGTCATCAAGTTGGTCGTCACCGTCGCCATCGGCATCCCTCGCTCGCGCTTCGGGCTGGTTCATTTCGCCGCCGCCACCACGTTCTTCGCCGCAGGTGTGCTTATCGACGAAGATGTTCATGAATGATGTTCATGCTCGACCAGGTTCGCATGTTCCGAGGAGGCCCCCGCGCTCCTGCCGGCGGGGGTCATCTGGAACCAGGCGCGCCAGACGTAGCTGTGGTCGTCGAGGTCAGCCACTGGCGCCCCCGAGTCTTCCTGGCGTGCCGCCAGCAGGCCGGCGGTGACGAGGTCGGTAATGCGATCGGCGATCTCTCCCAGCGAAGGGGCCCCCTTGGCCGGCGCAGGTAAAATGCCCCGTGATCTCGGTTCTCGTAGCCCTCCGGCGAGAACTCGAGGCATACCAGGTAGTAGATCTGCTCCAGGTTTTCCCAATCGTCGGCAGTGGCGTTGAGAACTTCCCATGATGCTCTGTCGAGAATCTGCATCGCCGGCCTCCTATTTCCAGTCGGAGCGGAAGTGCGGTTGCTGAAACACGCGGCCGTCGGGCCGCAACAAGGTGTGTCGAACCATCTCCTCGCCTGTCACCCTCTGTCGCAGCAGTTCCTGGACGCTTGTCCCGCCCCTATTCCGCCGGCCGGTGGACCGAGTGGTCTCCGTGCGTACCACTTCCCACCGCGTCGGATCGGCGTGGTAATCCCGGATCAACTCCCGAAGAGGGCGGCTCATCACGCCTCGTCCTTGTCATTCTACTTCGCCGCCGCCACTACCTCCTGCGCCGCCTCCGTCAACCCCGTCGCCGTCTGGATCATCGGCAACTCGCCGCGGACGCCGTTCAGGATTTGCCGGGCCTTATCGACGTTGGTCCCCTCCAGGCGCACCACTACCGGGACCTTGAAGCCAACCTCACGGCCGGCTTTCACCAGGGCCTCGGCGATCAGGTCGCACTTGGCGATGCCGCCGAAGATGTTCACCAGGATGCCCTTCACCTTCGGGTCGGACAAGATGATGCGGAAGGCCTCGATGGCCCCCTCCGGAGTGACGCCGCCACCGACGTCGAGGAAGTTGGCCGGCTGGCCGCCGTGATACTTGATAATGTCCATCGTGCTCATCGCCAAACCGGCCCCGTTGACCAGGCAGCCGATGTTGCCGTCCAGACTGATGAAGCTCAGGTTCGCCTTCGCCGCTCGCAGCTCAGCCGCCGTCTCCTCAGTTTCGTCGCGCAGGGCGGCCACGTCGGGATGGCGGAACAGGCCGTTGTCGTCGAACGACATCTTGGCGTCCAGCACGATCACGTCGCCCGTCGGCGTCACCACCAGCGGGTTGATTTCGGCGAGGCTGCAATCCTTGTCGAGGAAGACTCGGCACAGGGCGGTCATGATCGCCTCGGCCTTCGGGGCCTGCTCGGCGGTGAAGTCGAGGGCGTAGGCCAGGCGGCGGGCCTGGAACGGCTGCAAACCGGTGCGCGGATCGACCGGCGTCTTGAGGATGGCGTCCGGGTTGCGGGCGGCCACTTCCTCGATCTCGACGCCGCCTTCCTTGCTGGCCATCAGCACCGGCAGGCAAAGGGCGCGGTCGAGGACCATGCCGACGTAGATTTCGCGGGCGATGTCGGCCGCCTCCTGGACCAGCACCTTGCTGACCTTCTGCCCATGCTCGCCGGTCTGCTTGGTCACTAGGTGATACTTGAACATGACCTCGGCGACGCGGGCCACGTCCTCGCGCTTGGTGAGGAACTTGACGCCGCCGAAGTCGGCTCCGCTGTCCTTGAAGCGGCCCTTGCCGCGGCCGCCGGCGTGGACCTGGGCCTTGAGGACGATCGGCTTGCCGCCCATTTTCTCGAAGGCAGCGACTGCCTCGGCCGGGGTGGAGGCGACCACGCCGCGCGGCACGGCCGCCCCGGCGGCGGCCAGCAGTTCTTTCGCCTGGTATTCGTGAATCTTCATGGATTGGATCCTGGTGAGTGAGCCGCGTTTGTTATACGGGTTGCCCCGACCCGCGCCAACGAAGGGCCGCAGCGCTGGCGCTGTGCGGCCCGCGATGGTCTCGTTATAATTGAGTGATTCCAGGCCGATCCTTCAGCCGCGAGACTGCCGTGAGCGAGATCAGAATCGTCAAGTACCCGCACCCCGCCCTGCGCTTCAAGTCGAGCCTGCTGCAGGCCATTGATAAGGAAGTGCGGCTGATGGCCGGCCGCATGCTGGAGCTGATGTACGGGGCCCACGGCCTTGGCCTGGCCGGCAACCAGGTCGCCTGGCCGTTCCAGATGTTCGTCATGAACGCCACCGCCAACCACGAGATGGCCGAGCAGCAGCGTGTCCTCATCAATCCGGTCGTCGTCGAGCGCAAGGGGACCATCGAGGGGGACGAGGGGTGCCTCAGCTTCCCGGAGCTCTATCAGAAGGTGCGCCGGGCCAAGACCGTTCGCGTGCAGGCGTACGATCTGGAAGGGAAGGTCATCGACATCGTGACGAGCGAATTGCCCCAGGCCATCGCCGAGCTGTCGTCGCGGCTAATGCAGCACGAGATCGACCATCTGCACGGGATCCTTTACATTGACAAGATGGGCCCGCTCGGCAAGCTGTCGGCCCGCGGCTCGCTGCGCAATTTGGAGCGCGAATTCCGCAAGGCCCAGGAGAAAGGCGAGTATCCGCCGAATGCCGAGATCGAGAAGCGGCTGAAGGAACAGGCGGAGGGGAACGGGACGCCGCCGATCCTGTGAATCCGGGTGGCGCGTGGACATGTCTTGTGTGAAACGAATGTGTCGTCCTAAGCTATTGCTGATATAGGACTTCTGGACATTCGTTTCAGCACCCCCTCGGACACCCCCCTCGGGAATGGCGAGGCCGGCCCGCCCCGCCCCAATAGTGGGTAATGTTGATGAATTTGGTAATGATGGGCACCGGCACCTTTGCCGAGCCGACATTCGAGCGCTTCTGGCCGGTCCACACCCCGTGGTCGGACTGGTGACGCAGCCGGATCGCGCCGTCGGCCAGGAGCGCGGCTCCACGCGCCAGACCGGCAGAGGGATGAAGGTGATCGCCCAGGAAAAGGGCATCCCCGTCTATCAGCCGGAGAGCGTCAACACGCCGGAAGGGGTCGCCAGGCTGAAGGAATGGCAAGCCCAATTGCTCGTAGTGGCCGCTTACGGACAGATTCTGTCGAAGGAGGTGCTGGAAGCGGCGCCGCGCGGCGGCATCAACGTGCACGGATCGCTGCTGCCGAAGTACCGCGGGGCCGCGCCAGTAGCGTGGGCGATCTACCACGGCGAGACGCGGACCGGCGTTACCATCATCCGCATGACGACGGGGCTGGATGCGGGCGAGATGCTGGCGCAGGAGGCGATTGACATTCTCCAGGACGAGACGGCCGGCGAGCTCGAAGCTCGGCTGGCGCCGTTGGGGCGCGGTTGGCCCTTCTGGTGATCGACCAGATCGAGGCGGGGACCACGCACGGCATCAAGCAAGACAAAGCGCTGGTGACGAAGGCGCCGAAGCTGAAGAAGGAAGATGGCCTGATCGACTGGAGTGAGGGTTCAGCGCTATTCAAGGTCCGGGCGATGCAGCCCTGGCCAACCGCGTACACATTTCTCCACCGCGCGGGCAAGCCGCCGGTGCGCGTTATCATCAACCGCACGACGGAGTTCATGGTCTGCCCTCTTGAGCAACCGGAACCCCAGCCGGGAATGATCGACCTCAATTTCGCTGAAGAGGAGCCGGGACGATTACTTGTTTGGAACGGCTGGCTACTATTAGAGATTCTCGAACTCCAGCCCGCCGGCAAGAAGCACATGACCGCCGCCGAGTTTCTGCGCGGCCACCCCATCCAGCCGGGCGATCACTTCGGCCCGGAAACCGCATGAGACTCCAACCCGCTCACTTCATCGGCCGCGTCCACACCGCCCGCACGCTGGCGCTGCAGGTCCTCCTCGATTGCCGCAACGGCGATGCGTTCGTGCAGGAAGTCCTGGACGCGCACCTGACCCGGTCCCCGCTGAGTCCCGCCGACCGCCGCCTGGCAACGCATCTGGCCTACGGCGTGCTGCGTCGCCGCGGCAGTCTCGACGCCCTGCTGCATCCGCTGATCGCGCGGCAGCCGCACAACGTCGAGCCGTGGCTGTGGGATGCGCTGTACCTTGGGGCATATCAGCTCGCGTTCCTGTCGCACGTACCGGCCCACGCCGCGCTGAATGAGACGGTCGAACTGGCCGAGCTATGGGGTCGGCCCGGGGCGAAGGGATTCCTCAACGGCGTCCTGCGCTCCCTCTCGCGATTGCTTACCGATGAACGGACCGATGCCCCCGCTGCCGACGCCCTGCCGCTGGAGCACGGCGACTATCGCCGCCTGGCCCGGCCGGTGCTTTCCGATCCGGCGACGCAGCCGGTCGAATATCTCACCGCGTTCTCCCTGCCGCGCTGGCTGGCTCGGCGCTGGAGCGAGCGCTATCCTTGGTCCGAGTGCCTGCGTCTTGGCTTCTGGTTTGCCGGGCCGGCGCCGCTGTGGCTGCGCGTCAACCCGCTGCGGACCGATCGCGACACATTCCTGGCTGCGCTGCACCAGGCCGGAGTCGCAGCTGAGGCAGGCGACCATCCGCAGGCGGTGCGGCTGGAGGAATCGGCGTCGATCCGCGAATTGCCTGGCTACGCGGAAGGCTGGTTCACCGTGCAAGACCAGTCCGCGATGCGCGTGGCGTCGGCGCTCGACCCGCAGCCGGGTTGGCGTGTCCTCGACATGTGTGCGGCCCCCGGCGGCAAGACGACTCACCTGGCGGAGCTGATGCGCAACCAGGGACAGATCGTCGCCTGCGACGTGGATGAGGACCGGCTCAGCTCCGTCTGTGCCCTGAGCAATCGGCTGGGGATCGGCATCGTGCAGCCGTGGCGGCTGAACCCGAACAAGAACGAGGAGCCGCCGGCCGGACCCTTCGACGCGGTGCTGGCCGATGTGCCGTGCAGCAACACCGGCGTCCTGGGTCGCCGCCCCGAGGTCCGCTGGCGCCTGAGGCCCGACGAGTTCGTCCATCTGGTGCGGCTGCAAACCAAGCTGCTGTGTTGGGCCGGCGAACGGGTGCGAACAGGTGGCGTCGTGGTATACTCCACATGCAGCATGGAGCCGGAAGAGAACGGCGGCGCGGTGCGGGCGGCCCTTCGCGGCTTGCGCGGGCTGAATCTGGAGGCGGAAGAGGAACGGGTGCCGGGCCGGCCGGCAGATGGTGGATACTGGGCACGGTTGCGGAGGAGGGATTAAGATGGCGACGGCGAGGACCGCTAATCGAACTCATCCGTTGACGCGCGGCGCGAACGGGTCTCAATCGATCCTGGAACGTATGCGAGTGTACCAGGACGACCCTGTTCTTGAGCGCATCCGGCCGAAGGGCATGCCCTGGGCGTGCGAAGATGAGGAAACAAATATGGGCGAAGCGACGGTACACACGCTCAGTGTTAGCATCCTCCTCTTCAGTTTGACCTTCCACTTCGCCCGGCGAGCCGGTTTCCGGGTCTTCGCCAACCTGAACCTCTATTTCTCCAAGGAACACCCAAGCCTGTGCCTCACGCCCGACGTCATGGTGGTCAGACTGCCGCAGCCCTCGCCCGAGCAACTGCCTTCTTATCGGATCGGAGAACAGGGACCTCCCCCCCTCCTGGTCGGCGAGGTGCTGTCACCGCGAACGTACCAGGAGGGCGATCTGGACCGCAAGCCGCTCCAGTACGGCCAGATCGGCATCGAAAAATACCTGGTGGCCGACGTGACCGGCGAGATGCTAAGCAGAACGTCTTCTGCTCCTGCGGCGGCAACGGGACGGGAGTTGGCGGGAAGAGCAGGACGCAGACGGAGGCATCACTAGCCGACTGGGATTCCGGGTCGTAATAGAGGAAGACGGACAGCTCCGGGTAATCGACGCGAGGACCGGCAAGCGACATGCCCGGCCCGATGAGGCAGAAGCGACGGCGGACCGAGTTCGGGAGCTGGAAGAGGAACTGGCCCGTCTCCGCGGCACCTCGCCGAAGGACGAGACAGAGGCCAAGAAGGCCAAAGGACGCCGGCGCAAGTCATGACCAAAAAACTCTACATCGAAACCGTTGGCTGCCAGATGAACGTGCTCGATAGCGAACTGGTCGTCGGCAGTCTGCGCCGCCAGGGATTCGAGCTGACCGATAGCCCCGCCGGCGCCGACGTCATCCTTTTCAACACCTGCTCCGTTCGCCAGCACGCCGAGGACAAGATCTACAGCGCCCTGGGCCGGCTGCGGCACCACAAGCGCCGTCATCCCGGCACCGTCATCGGCGTGCTCGGCTGCATGGCCCAGAAAGACCAGGAGCTGATCGCCCGCCGCGCCCCGCACGTCGATATCATCTGCGGCACCGGGCAGCTCGCGAGGTTGCCCGAACTGATCGCCGCGGTCGAGAAGTGCGGCGAAAGGCAGACGGCCCTGTCGCTGGACCGCAACGAGGCGACCCGCCACGAGGTCGAGCGCTCGTTCGAGAGCTACGACCCCATGCGTGATCCGTCGATGCGGCCGTCGCCCTTCCAGGCGTACGTCCGCATCATGATCGGCTGCGACAAGTTCTGCACCTACTGCATCGTGCCGAGCGTGCGCGGCCCGGAGCAGAGCCGGCCGCCGGAGCACATCGCCGCCGAGGTCCGCCGGCTGGCCGCCGAGGGGTGCAAGGAGATCACGCTCCTGGGACAGACCGTCAACAGCTACAAGTACGAGATGGGCGACGGCCGGCGTTTCAACCTGAGCGATCTCCTGGAGCAAATCCACGATACGCCCGGCCTCGAGCGCATCAAGTTCATCACCAACTTCCCCAAGGACATGACCGACGACCTGCTCGACGCGGTGGGCGGCCTGCCCCGGGTCTGCGAGTATCTGCACGTGCCGGCCCAGCACGGCGACAACGAGCAGTTAAAGCGGATGAAACGACTCTACACGGTCGAGTTTTATCGCGACATGCTGGCCCGCTGCCGGGAGCGGGTGCCGGGCGTGGCCATTTCCAGCGACTTCATCGTCGGCTTCTGCGGCGAGACGGAGGAGCAATTCGCGGCGCTCCTGCGACCTGGTGCGCGAGTCCGGCTTCAAGAACAGCTTCATCTTCAAGTACAGCCCGCGCCCGGGAACCAAGGCCGACGAGTTGTTCACCGATGACGTGCCCGAGGAGGTCAAGAAACGGCGGAATAATGACCTGTTGGCGATCCAGAACAAGGTGAGTTTCGCCGACCACCGCGGCCGGATTGGGCAGACGGTCCAGGTCCTGGTCGAAGGACCGAGCAAAAACTTCCTCAAGGCGAGCGGGGGGCGTCAGCCCCCCGGTGATGGCGGACCGATGCAACTCACCGGCCGGACCATGACCGATCACATCGTCGTCTTCGATGGCAACCCGCGTCTGACGGGTCGGACGGTGGACGTGGTGGTGGAGGATGCGTCGGCGTTCACGCTGTTCGGCAGTGTCGTCACGGGGGAACAGGTCGGCGTTGGCCGAATCGGGTTGCCGGTGGTGTGATCGTCGCTGGCCAAGTCCGCCGCTTGCGGCTTCGCAACCTTGCGAAGCCGCAAGCGGCGTGCGGATTACTTCATCAACTGCTTCTTCAAGTCCTCTTCCAGGTTCCCCACCTGCAACGTGCGGCTGACGACCTTGCCGTCCTTGCCGACCAGGAACAGCGTGGGCAGCATCATCACGCCGTAGTCCACGGCGTACTTGCTGTCCATGCCACCGTCCTGGTAAAGGTGCGTCCCGGGGCGCTGGTCTTCTTGACGAACTCGGCCGCCTCCTTGGCGCTGCCGTCCAGGCTGATGGTCACCAGCTCCATTCCCTTCGGGCCATAGCTTTCCAGGAGCTGCTTCAGCTTGGCGAAATCGCCCACTGGTCCGCCGTTGAAGGTGTACCAGTAGTAGACCACCACCACCTTGCCGCGGACCTTGCTCATGTCGAAGGTGCCGCCGTCGAGGGTGGGGCCGGTCAGCTCCAGCTCGTTCCCTTCCAGGCCCAGGCGGCGGATGGCGCCCTTGGCCTTGGCCCCCTGCGGCTTGTCGGCGAAGTCCTTGACCAGCATCCCGTACCAGTTCTTGGCCACGTCTTCCTCGCCGTTGGTCTCGCTCACCCAGCCGGCGGCCAGCAGGGCCTCGGGGGTGTCCTCGCCGCTGGGGTAATCCTTGACGAACTTGCCCAGCCGTTCGACCCAGGCTTTGTGGACCTTCTTGAAGTCGTAATCCTTCTGCCGCGTCTGGTCGAAATACCAGGCCTGCATTTCGCGGAAGGTGACGTAGGCCGCCAAGGCATCGCCGGCCGGCATCGCCTTCTGAACATCGCCGACCAGGGCCACCAGCCGATCGTAGGCAGCCCGATCGTCGGACGGGCTGCTCTGAGCTGCGGCGCTCAGGCAGTCCGATTGCTGGCGTGTCCACTGCGCCCGTTCCTCGGCGGTCTTGACGGCGCGGACGATCTTGTCGATCAGGTCGGCCCGGTCGAGGTTGTAGCGGGCCAAGTCGGCGGGCTTGGCGTCGGTCTTCTTGGCGAAGGTGCCGTCGAGGTCGCCCAGGCCGGTGAGCAGCTTCTGGAGCGCCGGGTTATCGTCGTCGCCGGTGCCGGCCTTGGCGTCCATCGCGCCGGGGGCCGGGGCCTCGATGATCCGCCAGGCCGAGCCGACCAGCACCATTTCGCCGGTCTGCACCCAGTCGTTTTTGCCGCTGGTCTCGACGACAATGGTGCCGCGGGCGTGCAGCAGCAGGTCGCGGCCGCCGTCAACCGGGATGAGGTGAGGCGCCTCGGTTTCCAGGTGCTGCCAGTGGGCCTTGTCGGTCAGGGCCACCTTGGCGACCGTTTCCTTGAAGCGGTCCGCGGCGGCTGCCCGGCCGGTGCGGGCGCGCTTCACCAGGTCCGCCGGCAGGTCCGGTGACTTCAGCTCGTCCTCGGTGATTAGCAGGGCCTGCAGGCGGGCGAAGTCGTTCTTCACCAGCGCCTGGGTAATCTCCTGGCTGACCTCCTCGGGGGAGATGACCTTCCAGGTGTCGATCTTGCCGTCCTTGTTCAGGTCGACGCCCCACTTGCTGCCGGCGTGATTCAGCCAGCGGTAGTGCATCTGATCCGGTTCGGCAGCGGTGTTGACGTACTGCTCGCGGTAGGTCTCGATGCCGTCCTGGTAATAGGACCAGACGTCGATGCCGGTCTTGGTGACGTGATCGTACTGGGTATCGAAGAAGCGGCGCAGCGGTCGGCCCTGCGGGTCACGCAGCAGCCAGCCCGCACCCTTGCCGACGCCCTTGACCTGTTCGACCTTGCACGCCTTGACCTCCGCGCCCTCGGGGGTGCTGTACGGCACGCCCTCTTGCTTGGGCTTGTACTTCAGAAAGATGGCCGGGTCGGGCTCTGGCCCGGCCTGGGCCATGCTTCCCCAAACGAGCAGGCATCCGGCGACCAACCCCGCAGCTATACGCGCCCTGAGCATCCCGGCCTCCTTTCGCCCCACGGAAGTACGCACTGCATCAGTTATCTTCGGCAAGGCGACGGGGCCGGGTTAACCGTAAAGGCGGGAGAAGCGGTGCGATCGGTGTGTTGAGTGGCGAGCCAGGAGTGTAAGCGACCGGAGTTCACCTGCTCAACTCCGGTCGCTCA
Organism: uncultured Planctomycetota bacterium; assembly: GCA_963827935.1. Taxonomy (GTDB): domain Bacteria; phylum Planctomycetota; class Planctomycetia; order Gemmatales; family Gemmataceae; genus DATFNV01. The sequence goes on from CAWHCN010000019.1 coordinate 532,470, forward strand.
CGCTCCCGGCTCGCTGGAACTGAGAGCGTGTGGCAAAATTGACAAAACCGGGAGGGCGAGGCTCCTGCCGAGCTTTCTCTGCGAGAAAAACAGCTCGGCAGGAGCCTCGCCCTCCCAATTTTGCACCAGGCTCTGAAACGCCGCTGAGCATGCCGCTGAGGCTACCGCGGAGCTGGGGTCTGGGGGCGGCCTGAACGTCGGCCGGGCGCGCCGCCAGGTCGAACCATTGCCCTTCGCCGTCACGCACCGACGGCAGGCCAACCCAGTGCAGAACGCGATGCTCGTCACTATCCAGGTCGAACACGGTGGCCGTTGGCGTACCATCCAGGAAATGAAGGCGACCTTGCCGCCCGGTGCGCTGGAGCAAGAAACGGCGGACGCGAGCGCCGGCCAGCTTGGTCATGTTGGCTTCGCGATCGCACAAGGGAAAGCATATCAGTTCCATTTGCCGCTCCGTACACCCCTTGAGGTGACGGCCCAGGCCGAGCAATCTCTGTCCATGTGTACAGAAGGCATCGAGGCTGACCGCCACGGGCCGGCCATCGGGCCAAAGGACCTGGTAGCCCTCGAAGCGGATTTGCTCGCACTGGCGGTCGCGCGAGGGGTCCCGGCGAAACAGCAGAGTCAGGGTACGGGGCATCCGTGGGGCTTCTCCAGTAGTGTGGTTGGTCGTGTTGCCATCCCAGGGGCGGGTGGAAGCCAGACAGCACTGGCACGGCTCGCATCCCAACGAAGCCGACCCCCGGCGGGAGAGGCTCGCGTGGCGGGCTCTGACTGCTAAGGCTAGGCCAGAGATATGGTTATAGGGACTCTGCCGGCTCGACTACCCGAAAACGGGAAAAAAGTCGGCCGCCCCGGCCCGCCACGCCGCCAACCGGAAGCTGTACCGCGAATGGCGTGCCAGATGGGTTAGCTTTGCTCGCTGGTATCGAACAGCGTCGGTCCATCGTCCCCAGCTGCCGGTTTCTGGAGCCGGCCAAGCTGCTGGAAGGCGCGCGGCATGGCCAGTCGGCCACGCGGCGTGCGCACAATGAATTGCTCCCGCAGCAGGTACGGCTCGATCTCGTCGCTCAGCGTGTCGGTCGGCAGGTTCATGGTGGCCGCCAGCGCCTCGATCCCGGTCGGCCCGCCGCCAAACACATCGATCAGGACCTCCAGGTAGCGGCGGTCCTGTTTGTCGAGTCCCTCGCCATCGACGGCGGCCATGTCCAGCGCGGCCTGGGCCACCGGCAACGTGATGCGTCCGTCGGCCTCGCTGGCGGAGTAGTGCCGGGCCCACAGCAGCCGGCCGATCGCCACCCGCGGCGTCCCCCGGCTCCGTTTCGCGATCTCCAGGGCGGCGTCGTCGCCCAGTTCCGTGTTCAGCTTCCGAGCGTTGACCCGCACAATCCGCGATAGCTCTTCCACCGTGTAGAACTCAAGGTGCTCGTGGACCTTGAAGCGATCGCGCATCGGCCCGGACAGCATGCCGCTCCGCGTCGTGGCCCCGACCAGCGTGAACTGCTTGAGCTTCATCGAGATGGTGCGGGCGTTGATCCCCTCGCCCAGCACAATGTCGATGCGAAAATCTTCCATGGCCGGATAGATAAACTCCTCTACGACCCGCGGCATGCGGTGGATTTCGTCAATGAACAGGAACGATCCCTCGCCCGCATTGGTGAGAAACGGCAGCAAATCGGCGGGCTTGGACAGGGCCGGGCCGCTGGTCATCTGGATCGACGTGCCCAACTCGTTGGGCAGCACGTGGGCGAACGTGGTCTTGCCCAGGCCGGGGGGGCCGTCGAACAGGATGTGCGGCAACGGCTCCTTCAGCTTGCGGCAGGCGTTGAGGATGATGCCCAGCCGCTGCACCACCGCCTGCTGCCCGATGACCTCGCGCAGCAGCTTCGGGCGCAGGGCCGGATCGCGCTCGTCGCTGGCGCCGCCGCCGGTTGTGACTATGGGAGTGCGTGCCATCAATCATGCCTCACACCGGGGTACCCAGATCGCCAACCACAAAGGACACAAAGAACACAAAGGAAGGAAAATCGCAGGCATTGCGACGGGCGGAGCTCGCTTGCTGTCTGCCCATCCGGAGCACTCTGTCGCGGCTTTTGTTCCCGGTCTGTTCTTCTTTCTGTTCTTTGTGTCCTTTGTGGTGAAAAATCCGGGCTGGTGTTCAACGGGCGCCGCGGAACACTTCCTGAATGATCTCCTCGGCCGCCGTGAAAGTGCGTCCCGTCGCCAGGACCTTGTCGAGCCGCTGCCGGGCTTCGACGGGGCTCAGGCCGACCGCCAGCAGGGCCTGGTAAGCATCCTCGAACAGGTTGCCGTCGACAACCGCGCCGGGACCGGCGGGAGCCTCCCCCTCGGGAGCCGGCTCGCTGCCCATTGCGAATCGTGTGACTTTGCGGCGAAGGGTGGCGATGATCTGTTCCGCGGTGGCGGCGCCGACGCCGGGCAGCGTCGTCAGCCACTTGGAATCTTGCCGCTGAATGGCGTTGGCGATCTCCTTGATCGGGCGCACCAGCGCCTTGATCGCCTTGCGCGTGCCGACCTTGTCCACGGTGCAGAACAGCTCGAAGAACTCCAGCTCGAACTCGGACGTGAAGCCAAGCAGCCGCGGCACGACCTTCCCCTGCATCGGATTGCCGTCGAGGAAATGGCTGGTGTGCAGCGTGACCTCGTGGCCGGTCCGCCCTTGCAAGGCCCGGCGAACGAAGTCGGGGACGAGCACCTGGTATTCGAACGCCCCGGCCTGAAGGCGCACCTCCTCGTCGAGGACCCGCGTCAACAGGCCGGTGATCTTGGTAATCATGCGAGTTCCTCTCACACGAGGGCCGCGGCTAAACCGGCAGTCGCAGGGCGTGGTAATGGCACAGGGCGGCGGCCAGGGCGTCGGCCACGTCGGGCGGCTCGGGCAACTGGGTCAGGCCCAGCTCGCGCTGAATCGTGGACTGCACCTGCTCCTTGGACGCCCGCCCGTGCCCGGTGATACTCTTCTTGATGCGCGTGGCGTTGTAACTGACCACCTTCAACCCCTGCTGCGCCGCCGCCAGGAAAATCACCCCGCGGGCGTGCGCCATCAGAATCGCCGTGCGCGGGTGCAGGTAGTGGGCATACAGCTGCTCCACAACCATAACCTGCGGATGAAACTGGCCAACGACCTCGACTAAACCATTGTACAGGAGCTGAACGCGCTGGGCCAAGTCCAGCGTTTGACGCCGCTCGGCGGTGCGGATGATACCGGCCTCGCAAACGATGGGCCCGCGGATGGCCGCTTCGAGGACGGCGTAGCCGGTGACTTGCAGGCCGGGGTCGATGCCGAGGATGCGTTCGCCGGGGGTGGGGGACATGCCTGCTCCGTGGCGTGCCGGCGTGATCGGAACGCGGGGGCTTGACGAATTGCGATCATCAGCCCGCCGCGGCGATCCGGCCGATTACGTTCTTCCAAGATGCCCGTATCGATGGATTGCCTGCGTGTTTCGTCGAATTTCACGCGGCTCGTCGGCACCTCGCCCAGGTAGCGAATCGCTTTTGCTTCCAGAGTGGTCCAGTCCTTGGGGAGATCCTGCGTCACGCAGCTCGGGCAGTGAAGCCAGGATCACCGGAAGAACGAGTCGGGGTAGTCATCGAGAAGCCTCGTCAAAGGCACAATCGAACAGGAATGTATGACCCCGAAACTGAGTCAGGAAGATCCTCGGAAAGTCCCAGTAACCGTGGTACTCAATGCGCACGTTGCTGCTCATCGCGATGCTCCTTCTACTCCACGCGCCAGCCCGTGCCACCCGGCCGATCCTCCAGGGTGACGCCGATCTCTCCCAGCCGCTTGCGGATGACATCGGTCTGCTCGAACAGCGCCTTCTTTACCGGATCGTCCTTGGCGGAAATCTTCTTCGCCTCGGCCCGAAGATTGTCTGCGAACGTCGATGAGAAGTTGCATCAGCCCTGCCACAAACGCATCGTCACCGCCGAGTTTCTTCTGTCTGGGTGGGGCTCCAGAAGAGGCCGAGGATTTGACTCAGCTCACGGAGGACGAACGCGCCGTACTTCAGACCGCGGCACATGGATCTGGCGCTGGACTTGCGAGGTATCCAGGTTATGCGTGTCCGCATATCGGTTCAGGTCCCTTAGCAGATTGTTCAGCCAACCAGTCGCTCCGCCGGTGTTGAAGTCGTCGTCCATGTAAGTCATCGAACTGCATCTGGGCGAGTCGTCATCGCACGATCTGAGCAATCGGCTCTGAAATCAAAGCCAGGGAATCGCTGCATGTATTCGTGGAGAACCTGGTCATGCTGTGCTTTAGAGCTGGCCGCCTTCAGGCTGTAGAATGCTTTCACCGGTGATCCGCTCATACCGCTCGAAGAAGCGATAGAACCCCTCCAATGCCCGCCCCACCTCCGCCAGCCGCTCCTCGCTCTACTCGATCGGACTCCGGTAGTGCGTGCTCAGCAGCAGAAATCGCACCGTCTCCGGGCTGTGCTGCTTCAGCAGATCGACCACGTTGACCACGTTGCCCACCGAGCCCGCCATCTTGGCCGTGCCCATCTTCAACAGGCCGTTGTGCATCCAGTAGCGGGCGAAGGGCTGGCCGGTGAACGATTCCGACTGGGCCAGCTCGTTTTCGTGATGCGGGAACTGCAAGTCGAGGCCGCCGCCGTGGATGTCGAGCGTTTCGCCGAGGTACTTCATGCTCATGGCCGAGCATTCGATGTGCCAGCCCGGCCGGCCGGGGCCCCAGGGCGACTCCCATGCCGGCTCGCCCGGTTTCGAGCCCTTCCAGAGGGCGAAATCGCCGGGGTTGCGCTTCTTCTCGCTGACCTCGATGCGCGAGCCCGCTTCCAGCTGTTCCGGATCGCGGTTGCACAGCTTGCCGTAATCGTGGTCCTTGCTGATGTCGAAATAGACGTCGCCGCCGGCCGCGTAGGCGTAGCCCTTGTCGATCAGCCCCTGCATCATGCCGATCATCTCGGCGATGTGCTCGGTCGCCTTCGGCATGCGGTCGATGCCAGTCGGGCCGATGTTGACGTTGAGCTTCTTCAGGCAATCGAGGTAGTCGGCGGTCATTTTCTCGGCCAGTTCCTTGACCGTGGTGCCGAGTTCCTTGGCGCGGACGATGAGCTTGTCGTCCACGTCGGTGATGTTGACGACCCAGGTGACCTCGTAGCCGAGATAGGTCAGATAGCGCTTGACCGTATCGAAGATGACCGGGCCGACCATGTGGCCGATATGGCTCGGCTTGTAGACGGTCGGCCCGCAGACGTACATGCCGACCTTGCCGGGGTGGACGGTCTTGAAGTCCTCTTTCTGGCGGGTCAGCGTGTTGTAGACGCGCAACGGCATTTCCAATCCCCAAACTGGAACCACAAAGGACACAAAGAACACAAAGAGGATGCAATTACACTGTATTTCTTTGTGTTCTTTGTGTCCTTTGTGGTTATTCTGTCCTGTCGATCAGCACCACGGCCTGGCAGCCGATCGCCTCGGCCCGGCCGATGTGGCCGACCTTCTCTCCGGTCTTGGCCTTGACGTTGACCGATCCCGCGTCGATGCCGAGCAGTCGAGCGAGATGGTCGCGAATCGCCCCCTTGACCGGGCCGAGCTTCGGCTCCTGGGCGAAGATGATCACATCCACGTTGACAACCCGCCAGCCGTCGCGGTTCAGGCGGGCCAGCGTCTCGCGCAGGAACAGGGCCGAGTCGGCGTCGCGCCACTGGGGGTCGGTGTCGGGGTAGGCGTCGCCGATGTCGCCCAGGCCGGCGGCGCCGAGCAGGGCATCGGTCACGGCGTGCAGCACCACGTCGGCGTCGCTGTGGCCGACCAGGCCGCGCGGGTGGTCCACGCGCACCCCGCCCAGGATCAACGGCCGGCCTTCCGCCAGGCGATGGGTGTCATGACCGATGCCGACGCGCATGCCGCGCTGCCTCCCGCGGGCGATTGTACCAGCGGCAGTAAGCAGCGGCAGTAGGCAGCGGCAACCCACTGCTACCGCCTACCGCCGCTGCCTACTGCTACTGCCTACTGGACCCCGTTACCCCTCGAACGGGATGCCGACCGCGAAGTTCTCGAAGCGCATGAACTGCTTGAGGAAGGTCAGGGTGATGTCGCCGGTCGGGCCGTTGCGCTGCTTGGCGATGATGACCTCGACGGTCCCCTCGTGCTGGCCCGGTTCGTACATCTCCGGGCGGTGGAGCATCATGACGGTGTCGGCGTCCTGCTCGATGCTGCCCGATTCGCGCAGGTCGGCCAGGCGCGGGCGATGGTCCTGCCGATCCTCGGAGGCGCGGTTGACCTGGGCCAGCGCCATCACCGGGATTTGCAGTTCCTTGGCCAGGAACTTCAGCCGCCGTGAAATCTGGGCCACCTGCTCCTGGCGCGGGTCGCGGCGGTTCTCCGGCTCGATCAGCTGCAAATAGTCGATGATGACCAGCCGGATATGCTCGCGGACTTTCAGGCGGCGGGCGTTGGCGGCGATGCGCAGCATGGTCTGGGCCGGGCTGTCGTCGATGAACAGCTTGGCCTTGCGCAGGACGCTGCCGGCGTCCATCAGGCGGTCCATGTCGTCGCTGCTGAGGATGCCCTTGCGTAGCTGGTGGCTGTCCACCTTGCCCTGCGAGCAAAGCAGACGCTCGGCCAGCTCGACGCGGGCCATTTCCAGGCTGACGAAGAAAACGGGCTGTTGCTCCTCAACGGCGATGTGCCGGGCGATGTTGAGGGCGAAGGCGGTCTTGCCGACCGACGGGCGGGCGGCCAGGATGACCAGCTCCGAGTTGTGCAGTCCCGCGGTCATTTCGTCCAGATCGACGAAGCCTGTCGCCAGGCCGCTGACCGCCTGATGGTCCTTGCCCATGCGGTCGTCGATGCGGTCGTAGGCTTCCTTGATGACATCGTGGAGCGAAAAGGTCTGGCCGGTGACGCGAGCGGTCGGCGATCTCAAAAATCTTGTGCTCGGCCGCGCCGAGCATCTCGTCGGCCGGCTGCACCTGGTCATACGCGTCGCGCAGGATTTCGTTGCTGGCGTGGATCAGGCCGCGGACCAGGGCCTTGTCGCGGACGATGCGGGCGTAGAACTCGGCGTTGGCGGCGGTCGGGGCGGCGTCCCACAGCTCGCCCAGGTAGGGATAACCGCCGACGTCCTGGATTTGCTTCTCCTGCTCCAGGTGGTTCGCCAGGGTGACCAGGTCGGCGGGCTGGCCGCGGTCGAGGCACAGGGTGCTGATGGCCTGGTAGATCTTCTGGTGCGCGTCGGTGTAGAAGTGTTCGGGGCGGACGATGTTGACGACATCGGCCACGACGACGTTATCGCGCAGCATGCTGCCCAGAACGCTGCGTTCGGCGTCGAGGTTCTGCGGCGGCAGCCGTTCGGCGCCGGGTTCGGCCGGCATGGCGGTACCTCCGTGCACCCGGGGAAGATCGGGTTATTTCTTCTCGGCCTGGCGGACCACCACGATCTGCACCTCGCTCTCGATGTCGTAGCCCAGCTGCATCTTGACGGCGTAGACGGCCAGTTCCTTGATCGGCCCTTCCATCTTGATGGCTTCGGGCTCGACGTGCAGGTTCTTGCCGCGCAGGGCCTTGGCGATTTCCGCCGTGCCGACCGAGCCGTACAGGTGGCCCTCCTCGTTGGCGTTGGCCTCGATCTGGATGGGGGTACGGCGGATCTGGTCGGCCAGCGCCTTCAGGTCGGCGATGCGGGCCTCGCGCGCCTGGTTGACGCGCACCTTGTAGCGCTCCAGCAGGCGCAGGTTGTGTTCCGTCGGTACGGTGGCCAGCCCCTTGGGCAGCAGGTAGTTGCGCCCGTAGCCGGCCTTGACCTCAACCAGCTCGCCCTGCTTGCCGAGGTGAGTCACGTCCTCGGTCAGGACCAGCTGCATCCCGCCGTGGGGACCCTTACGCACTTGCTGACGGTGTTTGGTCGCCATGATTGAGTCCGCGTCTCCTGGCCCCTTCCGAATTAGAAGGGAATGTCACCACCCATGCCGCCGTCGCCCTGGGGCGGCTCCTGGGCATATTCGGGTTCGGGCGCTTCGTCATACTGGCCGCTGGCCGGGGCCGACGGTGTGGGCCGGGCCGCCGGGGGGGCATTCGTTCGCATCGGACGGCTGCCGCCGCCGTTGTTCATCCCATCCTGGCGGCTTCGAAGAACTGGAACTCGTCCAGCACGATTCTCAGCTTCTGGCGCTTCGAGCCGTCGTTCTTGTCTTGCCACTGGTCGAGCCGCAGGTGTCCTTCGAGGTAGAACTGGGCCCCCTTGCGGAAGTACTGTTCCACCAGGTCGGCCAGTTGCCGGCCGGTCTGCCGGTTGAACGCTTCGATGTCGAGGAAGACCGGCTCGTCTTCCCACTGGCCGGTTTGCTGGTTCTTCTTCTTGTTGTTGACGGCGAAGCCGAAGTTCGCCACCTTGCCGCCGGTGCCGAAGGTTCGCACCTCGGGGTCGCGGGTCAGTCTGCCGATCAGCATCACCCTGTTCAAGTTGGCCATGGGGCAATCTCCTGGGGGTCGGTCCGTGGCGTTAGGGCCCGCGAAAGAATAAACTGGTCAATGACAGGGCGATGTCAACTGTTGGGTGGCACGCTCTGAGGTACTCCGAAGGGCGTGCTAGACAGTCAGCACGCCCTTCGGAGTACCTCAGAGCGTGCCACCCGGATCCCGGGAATTTGACCAGGTTATTGTTTCGCGGGCCCTTAACGGGAAACGCAAACCCAAAGCGGGCCTGCCAATGGCTATACTATACATTCGTACCGAGGTCGAATGCAAGCCCCCGCGTCGATTTCCGCTCCCCTCCCATCATTTGTCATCATCACGTCGCCGGCGCGGACCGCGGTCCTCCCGCGAGTCGCCGGTGCCGTCGCCGCCTTCCGGTTCGTGAACCGACTGCAAGGCCAGGGCATGCTCATCACGGGCCACCTGCAGCATGATGTCCACCAGCTTCGGATCGATCTGCAACACCAGGTGGCGGAGAACCAGTTCGGCGAGCTGGAGGTCGTGCTCGAGGTTCTTCAGCTCCTTCCCCTCGGCCTTGAAGCAGGTGAGGTAGTAAAGCCCCTTTTTCTGTCCCTTGATGGGGTAGGCCAGGCGGCGCTCGTCCCAGGGGCGGCTGGCCAGGATCTCGGCGTGGTTGCGCTCGAGGATCTGCTTCAGCTGCCCGGCCGCGGCCGGCACATCGCCGGCCACCTTGGTCGTGTCGAGCAGGAACATGCACTCGTAGACGTTCGCTGGCATCGTTGGTTCTCTTACGCCGCCCGGTGGGCGGCGGCTAAACGGGATTCTCCGGTTTCTTGCTCTTCGGCTCCGCGTTGTATCGGTTCATGGAAGCCTCGACGCCGTGGTGGATCCAGTAAACCACCGCTTCACCGGCCTTCTGCACGGCCTCGTCGATGACCGGCTTCTCGGACGGGCGAAACCGGCTGAGGACATAATCGGCGGCGTCGGCCTGGCCGGGGGCGTCGATGCCGATCCGCAGCCGGGCATAGACATCGGTCCCCAGGTGGTTGCGGATGTCGCGCAGCCCCTTCTGGCCGCCGTCGCTCCCTTTCGCCCGCACCCGCAGCTTCCCGAGCGGCAGGTTGATGTCATCGCAAACGACCAACAGATCGTCAATGGCCACCTGGTAGAAGTCGAGCACCTCGCGGACGCAGCGGCCGCTGAGGTTCATGAACGTCTCGGGCTTGACCAGGAGGACCTTCGCATCCCCCTCCATCAGGTCGGCGATCTGGCCCTGGAACCGTGTCTGGAAGCGGCCGGCACGGGGGCTGGCGGCCAGGTAGTCGATCACCAGGTAACCGATATTGTGCCGGGTGCCGGCGTATTTCGTGCCGGGATTTCCCAGGCCCACCACGATCTTCATAGTTGGCAGCGGCAATCGGCAGTTGGCAGGGCTGGCAACTGCCTACTGCCGCTGCCAACTGCTCACTTCTCCTCTTCGCCTTCCTCGTCCTTGGCCTGTCGGCCAATGACCTCGGGCTCGGCGGATTCGGCGGCCGGGGCGGCGGCCGCGGTCGGCTCGGCCTGCGGTGCCGTCACCTGCACCACAATAGCGTCCGGGTCGGACATCGCCTTGACACCTTCCGGCAGATGCAGGTCGCGGACGTGCAGGGCCTGGCCGATCTGCAGCTCGGCGACGTTCACGCGGATTTCGTGCGGCACCGCTGTCACCAGGCACTCCACGTTCATGACGTGCAGCGGCTGATCGAGCACGCCGCCACCCGCCACGCCCGGGGCGATGCCGCGCAGGTGCAAGGGCACGCTGACCACCACTCGCTCGTCGCGGGAAACCCGGCGAAAATCGACGTGCAGCACCTCCTTGCCCAGATGGTCCCACTGTACGTCCTGGACGAAGGCAATCTGCGTGTCGGCGCCGGTCTTCAGCTCGACGAGGCGGGCACCCTGGCGCAGCGCCTTGACGAAATCGTCCTGCGCCAGCGCCAGCGGGAGGGTTTCCTGCTTGTGTCCGTAAACCACGGCGGGGAGGAGCCCCTGCTTGCGCAGATGCTTGGTTGCCTGGGTCCCGAACTTGCCGCGGGGTTGAACTTTTAGCTGCACCGATTCGGCCATGACCGCGTCCTACCGGTTGCCCGGAGCCTAAACAAAAAGAGAACACCGCACCAACCGGCGGGTGTTCCTAGGGGGCGACGTTTTGCGAGGAGGGTATTATTCCAATCTGGGGGGGTGCTTGCAAGAGGGGGGCCATGAATTTGCTGCGCCGGCCGATTCTTGCCGGCGAGGTGTGAGCGTCTTGTTAGTTGGTAGAGCGGATGTCCAGTGAAGCCGCCTGAGCCCCGTTCACGGGGCTTCCCGCGCAGCGGTGTAGGCCCGGCCCTTGGGCCGGGTTCGCGGACTCCTCTCGTGGGTCGGAGCCCCGTTTACGGGGCTTCCCGTCGCGGCCATGAGCGTGTGCGGTCGACCAGGGCTGAAGCCAGACCCCAAGAAGCCCCGTAAACGGGGCTGCAAGAGAGGGTTTTCGTGGTCCGCTCACCCGCCGTCAACGGCGGGCCGAAGACCCGCTGCGCGGGAAAGCCCCGTGAACGGGGCTGCTGAGTATAGATTCCACCAACTTTTCAGCTGCTCACACGCCAGCGAGCCCGGCCCCCGCCGCTGGCTGGACGGACCTTCGACCATGCTTTACAATCGATCATTTCGCAGGACGTTTTTCCCTCCCGGGCCGGCCGCCATGCCGAAGAGTTCGCCGACCAGCGCGACGCCGCCCACCGTTGAGGGCTTTCTTCGGGCGGTCCTCCGCAGCGGCCTGCTCGACCGGGAAAGCCTGCAAGGGCTCCTGCGCTCGGTCCCGCTGGACCGGCGCCAGGAGGCCGATGCCGTGGCGGAGCACCTCGTCAAGGCCGGGCGACTCACGCGCTTCCAAGCACGCAAGCTGATTGCCGGGACGCCGCTCGGCCTGGTGCTCGGCCCCTTTCATGTGCTGGCGCCAATCGCCAAGGGCGGCATGGGGACAGTGTACCTGGCGCGAGACACCCGCGGCGGGCTGCTGGTGGCCCTCAAGGTCTTGCCGCCCCACAAGGCCCGCGAGGAAGAGCGCTCTGCTGCTCCGCTTCCGCCGCGAGATGGGACATGTGCCAGCGCGTCTCCCACCCGCACCTGGCCTGGACCTACGAGGTCGGCAAATGGCGCCAGGTCCACTACATCGCGATGGAGTACATCCCCGGCAAGAGCCTGTATCGGCTGGTCCACGACGAGGGCCCCATCGCCGTGCCGCGCCTGGCCCGCCTGTTCGGCGAGGTCTGCCTGGCCCTCGACCATGCCCATAACCAGGGCCTCATCCACCGCGACCTGAAGCCGTCCAATATCATCGTCACCCCCAACGACCATGCCAAGGTCCTCGACCTGGGGCTGGCGCTCATGGAAGGGGAGATCAAGGGGGAGCGCGAGGTGATCGGCGGCGAAGGGTATGTGGTCGGCACGATGGATTACATACGCCGGAGCAGACGGCCGATCCGTCGAAGGTCGATCCGCGCTGCGATGTTTACTCGATGGGCTGCACCATCTATTTCGCGCTGGCCGGTCGCCCGCCCTTTCCTGGGGGGACGCCCAAGGAGAAGATCCAGCGGCACCGTACCGAAGAGCCGGCGCCGATCCCCCAGCTGAACCCCGACGTACCCCCGGCCTTCATCGGCCTGCTCCGGCGCATGATGGCCAAGGACCCGGAGCAGCGGCTGCCGTCGGCGGCCGCCGTCCGCCACGAATTGCTCAGCTGGGCCGACAAGGGGTCCGGCCTGCCGCTCGACCGCCCGGAGGACAAGGGCTACGAGCGCGCGGTGACGCTCCTGGAAACCGAAGAGCCGTCGTCCGAGCAGCTGATCGGCGAGGTGCTCCCCGCCGACGACGAGCCGCCGTCCGATCCCCCCGCCGATGAAACGCCGTCGCCGCACGCCGCGGCGGAGGACCCGGTCCCCAAAGTCATCCCGGTCGGCATCCCCGAGCCGCCCCGGCCGCGGCCCAGGCGGACCTCGACCGTCGTCCTATCCGACACCGTGCCCCGGCCGACGCCGGTGAAGCCACCCGCCGCTGAGCGTGCGCCCTGGCTGCTCTTCGCGCTGCCGATCGCCGCGGGCATCGCGCTGGGGCTGATCGTCCTGGTTGTCGTCTGGCTGGTGTTCTTGAAATGAATCACCACGAAACACACGAAAGACACGAAAAAAAGACAAAGAATGCAAATGACAGGTGCGCCCTGGCGATCGGTTGACGGTCCCGACGTTATTCCTTCTTCATTTCGTGTCTTTCGTGTGTTTCGTGGTGATTCGGATTGGTGCCCAGGCCGCGGATGAGAGTTAGAGCCAGTCCCCCCAGCACGGCAAACCGCGCATAGACCAGGATGCCCAGCAGCGTGTCCTGTACCGACGCCAGTGGCGCTCGCAGAGTTCCCAAGTAGGGTGCATCGTCGCCGGCCAGCTCCATGACGACCGGGAAGGTCAGATAGGTCACCACGTCGAGGCAAATGGCCAGGATCAGGAGCGGTCGGGAGCGCCGTGTCAGCGGGCCGACGAGCGGCACCAGCCAGAGGATCCACTGCGGCGAATAGAAAACCGGCAGCGTGACAAACACGATCAGGCCCAGGGCCCCCCGGCGGAGCAGGTCCGCGAGATCGGCTGGCCGCCGCCAAATGAGCACGAGCAGCACCAGCGCCAGCGTCCCCAGCCGGAAGAGCTGCCCCCAGCGGTCGCTGGCTCCCAGCCGATTGGCAAGCAGATAGCCGTAGATCGTCGGCGGAAAGGGGCTACGCGTCAGCTGAAAGCGATAGGGTGCCCACACCGGCTCCCAGCCCCACAGCAGCAACGGAGGCAGGACGATGGCCAGCGCCGCCGCCGCAAATGAGACAGCCCAGACGCCGACGGCTCGGCGCTCCGGCCACAGGTGGCGCAGGATGAGCGGCGCCAGGAGCAGGGGGTAGACTTTCAACATCATCGCCGCCGCCAGCAGCACGGCCGACAGCGTGAGCCAGCGCCGTCCCAGGCAGGCCAGGCTGAGCGCCGTCAAGAGCGCCGGCAGCACATCGAAGCGATTGACCCCGAAGTACAGGGCCGCCGGCAGCACGAGCAGGACGGCGCCGCCCGCCAGGCTCCCGCCCGGTTCGTACCCCACCAGCAGCACCGCCATCAGTCCCGCGCAGCAGACGGCCATCAGGAACTGGTACGTCTGCCCCGCTCGGCGGAACTGACCCCACAGGCGGCGCTCGGTGTCGTCCCGGGGTACGTAGACCACGATGGTCCGATAACTGGCGTCCTGCACCGCGGGTGGGGCGTGCGGCTCGGGCTGCCAGTCCCAGCCCAGCCGGAACAGGATCAGCGTGGTGCTCGGGTATTCGAGGTAATAACGCTTCTCAAGCGCCAGGTCGGGATCATCGAGATTGGGAGCGAAGTCTTCGGGCCGGGTCTCATCGCCTTCATCACCGCGGCCCGGGATGCGTCCGTGGTGGGCGTTGAGGCCGCGCAGGGCATAGGCGGCCTCGTCCCAGTCGTCGTAGAGCAGCCGGCCCAGCCACGGGGCCCGGTCCGGATAGTAGCCAAGATGGTCGGCCGGCTGCAGCCAGAAGATGACGCCCAGGTACACGAACGGCACCAGCAGGAGCAGCCAGCCTCTTCGGAACACGCCGATCACGAGAGACCCCGGCAGGGGGGAGGGTTCACTGCGGCCGGGAGCCGCGCTGCAGCAACCAACCCAGCACAAAAACGCCGATGCCGCCGGCCAGGATACCCAACTCGATGCCCGTTCCGACCTGGTCGCGGTTCGCCAGGTTGCCGGCCAATCCGACCGGTGCGATAAGCAGACCCATCAACTGCAAGAAGCGCCCCAGGCGATACACCGCAGACCCCTTCCCACATTCGAGAGGCAAAGCCGCGAACATTCTCAGGATTGGAAGTTCGCCCGGGTCGGGGGAGCCCGCAGCGCCAGCAAAGGAAAACTCCCCTGCTGGCGCCGCGGGCTGCCCGCCGGCGCACGGCCGCAACCGATGGCCTCCGCGCGGCCTATTCTACGGATCGCCCCGGCCCCGGCATGCCGCTTGCTGACCGGAGCAGCTTCCCGCGCACGGTTGGGGCCTTGGCCTATCGAATCTGCTTGACGCCTCCCGCGCGGGGACTACAAAGAGGAACGTCTCCGTCCCGAATGGCAGGACCGATCGACAGGGCCGGCGTTCACCGGGCCGTTGTTGCGTTTTTCTTCGCGGACCCTGTGCTCCCCCAGGAGGCCTCACGCGTGATGGCTGGCTTGTCCTCGAAAACGGCGTTCCGGGCAGGTGCGGGCCTCCCCCTGGTGCTGCTCGGATCGCTCCTCCTTGCCGGCTGCGGCGCCGACAGCTACCCCGAAGACCTCAACTACATCCCTCGCAGTGATCCGATCGTGTTGAAGACGCCCGATGGGTCGCCGACGCAGCTCGACGCCCCCGGTCACCTCGAGCAGTGGATCGACTCCCTCCCCGGCCGTGGCGGCAAGCTCATCGACCCCACCACCACGCTGGAAAAGCGCCAGCTCGCCAAGATCAACGAGTACCTGGGCCGGAGCCAGTTCAACCTGAGCGAGGAGGAAGCGCGTGCAGTAGGGCTGACCTCGAAGCCCGAGCCGGATGCCGCCAAGGCGCTCCTCGAGGGCCGGCAAACCGCGCTCAACAAGACCATCCAAAACACCACCGACAAGATGGCGACGGGCCGTCCCGCCCTGGACGCCGCGCTGAAGGACCTGTTCGGCACGCCGGCCAAACCGAAGGTGGCCCTGGACGATCCGGACCCCAAGCTCGCCGAGGCCACCCTGGCCAAGGGCTCGAGCCTCTATCGCCGCCACTGCCTGCACTGCCACGGGCTGACCGGCGACGGCCGCGGCCCGACCGGCCCCTGGGTCAACCCGCATCCCCGCGACTATCGCGAGGGCAAGTTCAAGTTCACCAGCACATTCGTTGGCACCGGTCTCCGCAAGGCGCGGCGCGAGGACCTAGTCCGAACGTTGAAGTCCGGCATCGAGGGGACTTCCATGCCGTCGTTTGCTCTTCTGGACGAGCCGACAGAAATCGAGCCGCTGGTAAGCTACGTCATCCACCTGAGCCTGCGCGGCCAGGTCGAACTGGCCATCCTCAAGGACCTACTGGGCAGCGACTCCGATTTGACCGCGGCGGCCATTCCCGCGGAGGCCAAAGAACGGCTCGAGAAAGCCTGGAAAAACGGTTGGCAGGCGACCGACGACAAACCGATCGAGGTGACGCCTGCCCCGAGCTATGCCGGCAAGACCGATGACCTGCTCAGTGATGTGCAGCGCGGCGAGTTGAAGGAATCGATGCGCCGGGGCTTCGTATTGTTCACCACCGGGAAGGCGGAGTGCCGTAAGTGCCACGGCGATTTCGGTCGCGCCAACACCTATCTCTACGACGACTGGGGCACCATCGTCCGCCCGGCGAACCTGACCCTGGGCATCTACCGCGGCGGCCGCCGCCCCCTGGACCTGTACTATCGGATTCATTCCGGAGTCAATGGAGTGGGAATGCCGGCCTTTGGAAAGTTGAAGCCGGAGGACCCTGGCCTGGAAGGCTCGGACATCTGGGACATCGTCAATTTCCTCGAAGCCCTGCCCTACAAGAGCATGCTGCCCACGGACGTCAAGGACCAGGTCTACGGCAAGGAGTAATGCCGTTTAGCGGCCGCATCGCAGATGCGCCGCGGACATCGGCCGCAACACCTCAGGAGTTTCTTTCGTGCAGAAGTACTGGGCCCTCCTGTTCGGCGCGGTGATCCTGGCGGAGGCCGGCCTGTTCCTGGTCGCCCCCTTCGTCTCCGGCTGGTGGCTGCCGCACAACCTGTGCAGCTTCGGGCCCTACACGGACGGCCTCTTCTACGTCATCCTCGCCGTCACCGGCTTCTTCTTCCTGCTCACCGAAGGCATCATGGTGTATGCCCTGTGGAAGTATGTGGCCCAACCGGGGCAGAAATCGACCTACACCCACGGCAGCCACAAGCTCGAGCTGGCCTGGACCATCGTCCCCGCCTTGATCCTGCTCTTCATCGCCTTCGCCCAGGTGAAGGCGTGGAGCGACATCAAGTACGTTTCGCGCATGCCGGCGCCGGACCAGGTCTACGAACTGACGGCCCGCCAGTTCGAATGGCGTTTCCGCTATCCCACCAAGGAGCAGAACGCGACCATGATCGAAGGCTGGAAGGAAGGGCAGGAAACGGCGGCGGGCGCCGCCTGGCAGCGCGAGCCGCACGCCGACGATGTCCATATCGTCAATGAGTTGCACACCTGGAAAGGGGCCCGCGTTCGCTTCTACCTCAAGTCGCGCGATGTGATTCACAGCTTCTTCCTGCCGAACATGCGCATCAAGCAAGATGCCCTGCCCGGCAAGGTCATCCCGGTCTGGTTCGACCTGAAGGGTGATAAAGTCGAGGCCAATTGCCGCAAAAGCGAGGCGACCGGCGACTGGCGGCTGGACGAGGACAAGGCCAAGGAAGCCGAACTGGCCTGCGCCGAGCTGTGCGGCTGGGGCCATTACAAGATGCGCGGCATCGTCTATATCCACGAAACCAGGGACGACTACGAGGCCTGGCTGAAGCACGCCTCGGACGAGGAACGCCGCACGCAACGTCCCCAACCGTGAAACTCGTTTAGCCGCGAACTTCTGCGAGCGCTCGCAGAAGCTCGCGGCTAAACCTTTTGAGGATACGCATGAGCAGCGCCGACCACGCCCACGCTACTACCGCTCACGAGCACCATGAACTGTCGTTCCTCCGGAAATACGTCTTTTCCGAGGACCACAAGATCATCGGCATCCAGTTCATGATCTCGGGCATCCTCATGTTCTTCCTGGGCGGCCTCTTGGCGCTGGGAGTACGCACCCAGCTCGGCTGGCCGCACGCCGAAATCCCGATCCTGGGCAAGCTCCTCTGGCCCGGCGACCTCGGACACCGCATGCCGCCCGAAACGTACAACATGCTCTTCAGCATGCACGCCTCGGTGATGATCTTCCTCGTCATCATCCCGCTGTTGACCGGGGCGTTCGGGAACTTCACCATTCCGCTGATGATCGGCGCCAAGGACATGGCGTTCCCGAAGCTGAACATGATGTCGTACTGGTTCATGTGGCCGGCGTTCGCGATGCTGCTGGCCAGCTTCTTCGTCCATGGCGGGGCGGCGGCGGCCGGGTGGACCTCGTATCCGACGCTGTCCGATATCGAATTTGCCGCCCCCAACTCCGGCACCGGTCAGCGCCTCTGGTTACTGGGCCTGCTCTTCATCGGCATTTCGTCGATGATGGGCTCGGTCAATTACATCACGACCATCATCAACATGCGCGCGCCCGGCATGACGCTCTTCCGCATGCCGATGACCACCTGGGCCATGTTCATCACCGCCATCCTGCAGGCGATGGCTCTGCCGGTGCTGACCGTGGCCCTGATCCTGCAACTCCTGGACAAGACGATCGGCACCAACTTCTTCCTGCCCAACTGGGCGCCGGGGCAGGGGGGCGTGGCCATCGGCAATTACCAGACGGTCCCGGGGGCCGGCCAGCCGTTGTTGTGGCAGCACCTGTTCTGGTTCTACTCGCACCCCGCCGTCTACATCATGATCCTGCCGGCGATGGGCATGGTGTCGGACATCATCTGCACCTTTGCCCGCAAGCCGCTCTTCGGTTATCGGCCAATGGTCTATTCCATCGCCGGCATCGCGGGGCTGGGGTTCATCGTCTGGGGCCATCACATGTTCCAGAGCGGCATGGACCCGCGCCTGGGCACCGGCTTCATGATCGCCACCATCATGATCGCCCTGCCGTCCGCCATCAAGGTCTTCAACTGGCTGGGCACATTGTGGGGGTCGAATATCCACTATACGACGCCGATGCTCAACGCCCTGGCGTTCGTGTCGATGTTCGTGATCGGCGGGCTGTCGGGCATCTTCATGGCCGCCACGCCGGTGGACATCGCCATCCACGACACCTACTTCATCGTGGCCCACCTGCACTATGTGCTGTTCATGAGCAGCATCTTCGGCATTTTCGGGGCCATCTATTACTGGTTCCCGAAGATGTTCGGCCGGATGATGAACGACAGTTGGGGCAAGGTCCATTTCGCGCTGACCTTTGTCTTTTCCAATGGCGTGTTCTTCCCGATGCACATCATCGGTGTGGCGCTGCACCCGCGCCGCTATTACGATCCGATGCAGTATGACTGGCTGCACCCCTTGCAGAAGTTGAACACGTTCATGAGCATCTGCGCCATTTGCCTGGGGCTGTCGCAGTTGATCTTCCTGGTGAACTTTGCCTACAGCCTGTTCCGCGGACCGAATTCCGGCCGGAATCCGTGGAACAGTAACACGCTGGAATGGACCGCCCCTTCGCCCCCGCCGCACGGCAACTTCGAGACGGAACCGATCGTCTACCGCGGCGCGTACGAGTACGGCTCGCCGGAAAGCGACAAGGATTACCTTCCGCAGACGGAACCGCCGATCACCGGTGCGGCGCAACCGGCACATGCGCATTAGAGGATGACACCGCTTGCGGTTTCGCGCGAATGCGAAGCCGCAAGCGGCGATTATCGGAACTCCATGACCGACACCGCACCGTCCCCCTGGTTGCACCGCTGGGCCGTGCTGACGGTCTGCGCCGCGGTGGTGACGATGGGGTTCGGCTCGGTGGTGACGAACTTCAAGGCGGGCATGGCGGACAAGGCCTGGCCGACGCCGCCCGACGCCCTGCTCCGCATGACGGCGGAACAACGGCAGGATGTGCCCCTGGTGATCGAGCACAGCCACCGCGCGCCTGCCTGGGTGGCCGGCGGCAGCACTCTGGTGCTGGCGGTTTGGCTGTGGCTGGCCGAGCGCCGCCGCCTGGTCTGCTGGCTGGGAACTGCCGCCCTGCTTGGCGTCGCCTTCCAGGCCCTGCTGGGTGGGATGCGCGTGCTTGCGGATGCCCACTGGGGGACGGAACTCAAGATGATCCACGGCTGCGTTGCCCCCCTGGTCCTGAGTCTGCTGGTGACCATCGCGGTGTTGACGATTCGGAACGAGCCGGAAGCGTCAGCGACGGGAGGGGTCAAGCCGTCGCTAAAGCTTCCGGCTCGTATTGCTTTGGGTGCCGTCTATGGTCAGATTGTGCTGGGCGTCGTCTTGCGCCACACCTACGCCGCGCTGGCCCAGCGACTGCACCTGCTCTTCGCCTTCGCGGCCTTTCTGGCCGTCGCCTGGCTGGTACGGCTCGCCTGGTCCGGCGGTGACCGGGCCCTGCGCCGTGCCGCGGTGGTGCTGGGCTGCGTGCTCGGCTTGCAAATCATGCTCGGCGTTGAGGCGTGGATGACGCAGTTTTCGCACTATCAACTGCCGGAATCGCTGCCGATCACGCCGCAGCGTGTCGCGGTGCGGACCGCCCACGTCCTGGGCGGGTCGCTGCTGCTGGCGGCCACCGTCTGCGTCGCGGTGCTGGCCCGGAGGGGTGCGGCCGGTGGCGTGCACTCCACGCTCGCGCCTCGTCTCGAGGAGGCCGCATGAAGACCACCTCCACAATTCATGCTCCCCTCGCCCCTGGCGGGGCAGCCCGAAGCGCCAGCGAGGAAGAACGGCGAATCCTCGCTGGCGCTTCGGGCTGCCCCGCCAGGGGCGAGGGGATCGCCATGCGCGGCGCCCGCCTTGTGGCCTACGGCGAATTGACCAAGCCGCGAATCGCCCTGATGGTCCTGTTCACGGTTGTCATCGGCGCTGTCCTCGGGGCTGGTGGACGGGTCGATCTGGTGATCCTGGCTCACACGGTCCTGGGCACGGTGCTGGTGGCCGCCGGGGCCAGCGCCCTGAACATGTACCTGGAACGCCGTGCCGACGGGCGGATGCGGCGGACGGCGGGTCGCCCGTTGCCGGCGGGACGGTTGCGGCCGCTGGAAGCCTTGCTGTTCGGATCGGCTTTGGGCGTGGCCGGCACGGTCTACCTCTGGGCCGCCTTGCCTCACGCGGGAGCGTCCGTGGTGGCGGCGATCACGTTTGTCAGCTACGTCTTCATTTACACGCCGCTGAAGCGCATCACCCCGCTCAACACGCTGGTCGGGGCCGTGCCGGGAGCACTGCCGCCACTCATCGGCTGGTTGGCGGTGCGCAGCTCGCTCGACCTGGAGGCGGCGGGGCTGTTCCTGATCGTCTTTTTTTGGCAGGTGCCGCACTTCCTGGCCATCGCCTGGATCCACCGCGAGGACTACGCCCGGGGTGGCTTCCTGATGTTGCCGGTGGTCGATCCCGAGGGCCGGGCGACGGCCCGCAACATGGTCCTGTACTGTCTGGCCCTAGTCCCGATTAGTCTACTGCCGGCCTTGGGCGGTCAGGCCGGCCTGGTCTATCTGACGGTTGCCCCGCTGCTGGGATTGGCCTTTTTCGCCTCGACATTAGGGTTTATGCGCAGCGCCTCGACGGCCAGTGCTCGCCGCGTGCTGCGCGGCTCGCTTTTGTATCTGCCCGCGGTGCTGGCGCTGTTGCTGCTGGATGGGTTGTTGCAACGGTCTTGATGTGTTCTTGATTCATCGTTTCGCGCTCGAGCAATCGAGCGCGAAACGATGAATCAGATTAACCAGATACGGAAGGTCTCATGGCACACTCAGTTGCTGAGCATCCGCCGGCGCACATGGGGTTGCCGCTGCCCAACGGCAAGCTGGCCATGTGGATGTTTCTCGTTACGGAGATCATGTTCTTCACCGCCCTGATCGGGACGTACATGATCCTGCGCAACAGCACCCCCGGCACGCCCACCGCGCCGGAACTGTGGCCCAAGCCGCACGAGGTCCATCTCAATGAGGAACTGGGCGCGATCAACACCTTCGTCCTGATCTGCTCCAGCTTGACCGTTGTGCTGGCCCACTGGGCTTTGATGCGCAACGCGGTGGGAAAGGCCGCCCTCTTTATCGGCGTCTCGTTACTCCTCGGCTGCGTCTTCCTCAGCATCAAGGCCTATGAATACAAGGCCAAGTTCGATCACCACATCTTGCCCGGCGAAGTGGGCGAGAAGCTCGACAGCCCGGCGGGGCAGGTCTATTTCGATCGCGTCGCCGTACAGTTGCAGGACCACAAGGACGATCCCGAGGTCCAGCACGTGCTCGACATGATGAAGGAACGGGATGTGGTCGATGCCGCCGGCAAGAAGACCTACGTGCCGGTCGCCAATCACAAGGAAATCGGCAAGGAAATCAACAAGCTGGCTCACCACCACGAGGACTGGCACCTGTACCCGAACATCCCGTTCGGCAACCTCTGGTCATCGTGCTACTTCGCCCTGACCGGCTTCCACGCCCTGCATGTCCTGGGCGGGCTGGTAATCTTCGTGCTGATCTTGCTGATGGCCCTGTTCGGCAAGCTCGGCCCGCAGCACGGCTTGATGCTGGAAAACGTGGGCCTGTACTGGCACTTTGTCGATATCGTGTGGATCTTCCTGTTCCCGCTCCTGTACCTGATATAATCGCCCCTTGCGGCTTCGCGCCCGGAAGGAACTATCCATGACGGACCAAGATTCGCCCGTCGATGAATCGGTCACCGGCTTCGACGAGCATCACGGCCCCGGCGTCAAGGCGTACCTGGTGATTTTCGCAGCGCTGGCGGTGTTTACCGCCGTGTCGTTCTTTGCCAACTTCTACACGCACCCGCCGCACGACTACCTCACGCCGCACGAGAGCTTCGTCATCATCCTGGGCGTGGCCGTGGTCAAGGCGTCGCTGGTCGGCGCCTACTTCATGCACCTGTTGGTGGATTGGCGGCGGCTGTATTTCCTGCTCGTCCCCGCGTTCATCCTCGGGACGATGATGATGTTCGTGCTGTTGCCGGACATAGTCCTGGCGTGGCGCTATTAGCCTGCTTGCGGCTTCGCGTGACTGCGAAGCCGCAAGCAGCCCTGCGAGGTTCCCCCTATGCGCCGCGCCCTGACCGCGGGCCTGCTCCTGATCGTGCTGGCCGCCTTGGGCTACGCGGGGTTCTCGGCCCTGCGCCGCACGCGCCCCCCGAGCCGGCTCCCTACGACCTCGGCCCCATCGGCGACTTTTCGCTCACCGAGCGCAGCGGTCGCACCGTCACCAATGCCGACCTTGCCGGCAAGGTCTGGATCGCCTCCTTCGTCTTCACGCGCTGTACCGGCGGCTGCCCCCAGGTCTCCGGCACCATGGCGCGGCTGCAAGAGGAGTTTCGCAATGAACCCGATGTCCGCCTGGTGACGTTCACCGTCGATCCGGAGCGAGATAACCCTGCGGAGTTGAAGGAATACGCGGATCATTTCGGGGCTGACCCGGAGCGTTGGCTCTTCCTGACCGGTTCGGAGAAGCTGATCCATCAGCTGATTCAGAAAGGCTTCAAGGTCCCCGTGGAGCGCAATACGGCCCCGGATGCGATGCCCGGCCAGGCGGTGCATCACGGTTTCAAGCTGGTGCTGGTGGACCGGCACGGCCATCACCGCGGCGTGTTTGATGGCCTGCAGGTTGACGAGGAAGGGAAGGCGATTGATGAGCTACCGCGCTTGCGCCAGGCCGTGACAGCCCTGCTCCGGGAGAAGCCATGAAGGAGTGGCTCGATCAGACTGTTTCTCCCGAGTTCAACACCACACTCAACGGCCTCGGCGGGGTATTGGTGCTGATCGGCTATCTCGCCATCAAGGGCCGCTGGGTGGCCCTGCACAAAATGTGTATGATGAGCGGACTGCTGGTCTTCACGCTGTTCCTCGCGTCGTACCTGTACTTTCACTTCGCCGTGAAACAAGGAATCGCCACGGAGTTCACCGCGAAGAACCCCAGCGCACCGCGCGCGGTCGCCTACCTCTACTACGCCTTACTGACGAGCCATACCATCTTGGCAATCATCGTCACACCGATGGCCCTGGTGACGGCGTACCGCGGCTTGCGCGACCGGCTCAAGGCGCACGTCCGCCTCGCCCGCTGGACGCTGCCGATCTGGCTGTATGTGTCGATCACCGGCGTGGTGGTTTACTGGATGTTGTATCGGCTCTACCCGTCCGGGTGAGGGCGGGGTATGATACACCGAAGTCGCGCGCGCAGCGCAGGAGTAAGCGGGTGAACAGAGGTCGATCCATGCGACGATTCATTTTCCTGGTGGGATTCCTGGCCCTGCTGATCGTGGCGGTGATGCCGCGCGCGGCGCGGGCCTGCCCCTCCTGAGGCGAGGCGGTGGCGACGCAATCCTCCGGTTCGGAGGAAAACGACACTGACCCGGCCCGGGAAGCCAAGGCCTACAACGACAGCATCTATCTGTTCGCGGGTACGCCGTACCTGCTGCTCGGCGCCTTCGGTCTCTATGTCTACCGGGGCCTGAAGAAGAATGCGGCGGCCCGCGCCGCCGTCTCCGCCGGCCCCAGCACGGAGGGTTTGCCATGTCCTCTCCCATCCACCGACGCGAATTCGTCTCCCTCGGCCTGAGCGCAGGCCTCGCCGCGGGCGTGGGCGACTTCGCCTTCCTGAATCAGCTGCCGCCCGTCCGCGCCGCCGACATCCAGGCGACCCCCGCCGTTGTCCAACTCGGCTCCGAGATGGAGCCGCTAGTCCGCCTCATCGAGGACACGCCACGGGCCAAGCTCCTGGAAGTGGTGGGGGCCCGGATCCGCGGCGGAGAGCCGTATGGCCGGCTGCTGGGGGCGTTGCTCCTGGCCGGGGTGCGCGGCATCAAGCCGCGGCCGGTCGGCTTCAAGTTCCACGCCGTCCTCGTCGTCAACTCCGCCCACCTGGCCAGCCTCGCCGCCCCCGATTCCGACCGCTGGCTGCCGCTCTTCTGGGCCCTGGACAACTACAAGGTCTCGCAGGCGAAGAACAAGGACGAAGCGCCGGCTGGATGATGCCGCCTGTGGCGGAGGGAAAATTGCCGTCGGCCACCCAGGCGCGGAAACGCTTCATCGAGGCGATGGACAACTGGGACGAGGAAGGGGCCGACGCCGCCATCGCCGCCCTCGTCCGCGGCGCCGGCGCCGCCGAGGTGATCGAGTTATTCTGGCGCTACGGGGCCCGCGACTTCCGCGACATCGGCCACAAGGCGATCTACGCCGCCAATTCCTGGCGGGCCATGCAAACGATCGGCTGGCGGCACGCCGAGCCGGTCATGCGTTCCCTGGCCTTTGCCCTCTTGCAACATGAGGGAGACAATCCGTCCAAGCGCGATGCCGATCCGGATCGGCCGTGGCGCGAGAACGTCAAGCGGGCGGCCACGATTCGCGGGGACTGGCTGCAGGGCAAGCCGGATGCCGCCGCGGCCATCGACCTCCTGGCCACGCTGCGGACCGCCTCGCCGGCCGACGCCTCCGCCCGAGTCGTCGAGCTGCTGAACAAGGGCGTCGCCCCGGCATCGGTGTGGGACGGCCTGTTCCTCCGCGCCGGCGAACTGCTCATGCAGCAGCCCGGCATCGGCGGCCTGCACTGCGTCACCTCGACCAATGCCCTGCACTACGCCTTCACCGCCAGCGGCAACGACGAAACCCGGCGCCTGATGATGCTGCAATGTGCCGCCTTCCTGCCGATGTTCAAGACCTTCATGAGCCGCGGCAAGCTGAACGAGACGCGGAAGATCGAACTCCTCGAAAAAGCCGAGTTGAAAGCAACCGGGCCGGCGGCCATCGAGGAAATCATGGCCGACGTGGGCAAGGACAAGCCGGCCGCCGCGCGCAAGGTCCTGGCCCTGCTCGATCACAAGGACGCGACTCCGGAGGGCCTGATGACGGCGGTGCGGCGTTTGATCTTCCTCAAGGGCCGCGATGCCCACGACTACAAGTTCAGCTCGGCGGCCCTGGAGGATTATTACCACGCCAGTCCCGCCTTGCGGGCCCGCTACCTGGCGTCGAGCGTCTTCTGGCTCAAAGGGAGCGGCGACGCGGACAACGACCTCGTCAAGCGCGCCGCGCGGCCCTGGCCTGAGCGCTCCCAGAGGCCAGGAGATCACGATTCATGTCGTTGCGGCGGGTCGAAGCACGTCAAGCCGGTCCCACGGCGGTGGGGATCCTGCTCCCGCCGGGGCCGCGGACCGTGCTGATCCTGCGACCGCGTGCCGTCCCCTGGGACCTGCTGCTGGTGCGCCAAGGGGCCGGCGGCGAGGCCGGCACGCCGTTCCTCCATCTCGACCGCGACGAAGGCAACGCGATTGCCGACGGACTCTTGCGAGCGCTGGAGCGAGGGAGAGGTCAGGTGGAAGCGGCCTTCGCGGCCGATGGGGTGGGGTTCTGGGTGCAAGCGCAGGTCGGCGCGTTCCCGCTGCTCGCCTGCGAGCGCCGGCCTGGAGAGGCGTATCGTCCCGCCCTGTTTGGCAGCGCTGCGGATGCGGAGGGAGCGGCAGCCGCGCTGCGCGAAGCGATTTGTCCCGGTGAGGGTGGATTGGAAGTGTATGTGAACGCTGCGCCACTTCGGGCGATAACGATGTTTAGCGGGCGATCGTAGATCGCCGCAGTTCCGCGCCGATCTACGATCACCCGCTAAACGAGGCGCCTACTTCAACGGCACATCCTTGAACGTGAACGGGATGTCCAGAGTGGCCATCTTGCTGCCGGACAGAATCAGCTTCGCCGGCTTCTGATCCTTGGCGAGCTTGTACTCCTGGGTGTACTCCATCTTGGGTGTGCCGCCCGGAGTGAACTGGAACTTGGGCGGAGCACCGCCGGTCTGCGGGATCGTCTTGCCCTTGTCGTCCACCAGCGAGATACCCGGGGCCGCGAAGCCGCCGAGCGCGACGGCTTGTCCGCCGCCAGCACCACCGATCTGAATCTGAATCTTGATCGGAGGCGGGGCGACCGGAGGCGCGGGCGGGGCCTGGAAGGCCACCCCGGCGCCGCCACCCGGAGGCGCCGGCGCCGGCGCGGGAGCCGGAGGCGGAACCGGAATCCCCCTGCGGATGCGGGGCGGGATCGCCACGGGACCCACCGGGCCATTCGTGTTGGGCGGCACGATGTCGCGCGGCTGCTCGACTTCGAACTTGAGCGTCAGCTTGCCGTCTTCCTCCTT
This sequence comes from uncultured Planctomycetota bacterium, assembly GCA_963827935.1. Taxonomy (GTDB): domain Bacteria; phylum Planctomycetota; class Planctomycetia; order Gemmatales; family Gemmataceae; genus DATFNV01. The sequence continues at coordinate 558,881 of CAWHCN010000019.1, forward strand.
GACCTCGTTCACCTTGATCTGCCCGCTCTCCTTCCCCTTGAAGGTCTCGCCGGCCGCCTTGGTGATCTTGTCCGCGGTGATGATCGTCTCGGCAGGCGTCAGCACCATGGCGTTGATCGAGCCCGCGAATGCTTTCAGGGCCTTGGCTTCCTTCTCCCCTTTCTTGAAGGGAACTGGAATGGTGTGCGTCCCAAAGCCAGCCATGCCGAAGATCGGCATGATCGCCGGCGCAAAGCCGGACGTGCTGCCGGCGGGACGGCGCCCCCCGGAGGCACCAGGCCGGGCACCGGCGCCGCCTGCGCGAGCTTCTGACCCTGATCGTCGGTCGCCTTGTCGACCTGGACGCCCTGTAACGACAGGACTTGCAGCTTCGGCTGGCGCGGACCTCCAGCCAGACCAGGGTGAGATCATTGGCGGCACCCGCCCCGGGTGCCAGGATCGGCAGCGCCCGGCCGCCGAGCGGTCCCTCCTTCAGGAACCGGATGCGGACGGCGCCGGAATAGCACGTCGGCAGGGCCTTCGGCTTGCCGTCGACGACGGGGATGACGCCAGGCGCGCCCCCATGCCGGGGAAGGGCATTACGGTGGCGGCGCCAGCGAAGCCGAAACCGCCTCCAGCGGGAACTGGGCCACCGCCGCCAAAGCCCCCGGGCGGTGCGGCCCCACCGCCACCGACCTGAATCTGGGCGACCACGGCGACCCGGGCAGCGACCGGCGCGGCCGCCGCCGCCTTGGGATCGTCCTTCTGCTTTTCTTCCTTCGGAACGTCCTTCTTTTCCGGAGGTGGAGCCGGCCGGGCCGGCTTAGGGGGTGGCGGCGCGAGCGGCGTCGTCGCGGGCAGGCCACCCGGGGTCAACGGGTTCCCTGGACCGCCGCCGGGGAAGCCCTTCATCATGTCCTGCAACGTGGCCTCGACCAGGCCCGCCTTCGCGCAGAACTTGTCGAAAGCCTCCCAGAAGGTGACCTCGCCGGTATCGAGGGTGATCGTGCGATCCTTCAGCTTCTTGTCCGCCGGATCGTTCAGCTGAATTGTGTAGCCGCTCTTCTTGTTGAACTCCGCGATGGCGTCGGCCAGCGGCGTCTCCTTGAAGGAGAGCTTGACTTTCCTGGGGGCCAGCAGCTTGGCGGTGGAATTCTGCTTTTCGAGCTTCTGGACCAGGGCATCGGCGCGGGTCTTGACCTCGGCCTCGCCGTCCTTGGCAGCCCGCCGCAGGGCATCCAGGGCCGGAACGCCGATGGTCTCCAGGTCCTTCGTGGCCTTCTCGCGTTCCTCGAAGCTTTCGCTGCCCAGTTGCTTGATGAGCTGGGCGATGCGTTCGGCGTCGGCCTTGGGGGCGTCGGCGGCTGGGGCCGCGATCAGCACGCCCAGTCCCAGCACGAGGGCAGGGAGCCAGTGGGATGTCCGCATGATTTGACCACTCCTGTACGATGGCACGATTCCGCTCCGGTGCCGGCGCACCGCCAGCGCGGAGAACATGGGCGCCTGTCGCTTAAGACGAGATAGGCAGCCCGAGCGATTGCTGCAAGGGGGGCAAACCTATTTCTCCCCTCGCCCCGGTACTCCGGGGCGAGGGGAGAGGAAGCACCGTCGGCAGCGCCACACCAGCAGAACGACATCGCTCCCCAGCAGCCAGAATCGTCCCGTGCGGCTTATGGCATGCGCCTGGACCTGCCGGCCGGCACGGCGGTGCTGTCGCGCCCCGCGGGCGTTGAATCAGGCCCGTTTGGATAGAATGAACTATCGGACCACTTTTGGTGAGGGACCAGGCCATGCGGACCACGGCGGACAACCAGGCGGAACTGGCACCGGCCGATTACTGCGATCCGGTGATCGAGGTTTACAAGAAGGATGTGGACCGTACCCTGTTGCGGGAAAATCTGAAGCTGACTGTGGAGGAGCGGATCCGGAAAGCACAGAGCTTCCATGAATCGATTGCAGGGTGGAGAGCGGCGACGCGGCGTCGTGAGACGGGAGTCGAGCAATGATCGCTTCACTTGAGCAGATGGCAGGCCATTTGCAACAGCAAGGCGTCCGGTTCATCGTCATCGGCGGCTGGGCAGCCATCATTCATGGGGCAGCGCGGTCCACCAACGACGTTGATGTGGTCTACGCACGCGATCCGGAGAACATTCAGCGGCTGGTGGCTGCTCTCCAGACCTGGCAGCCATACCTCCGCGGTGCCCCGCCGGGGCTTCCCTTCAAGTGGGACGCGGCAACGATCCGCAGCGGGCTTAACTTCACCTTGACTACCCAGTACGGCGACCTGGACCTGCTGGGTGAAGTGGCAGGCGGAGGGACCTACGAACAACTCCTCCCGTATACCGAACAAGCCACTGCCTTCGGACTGACCTGCCGCGTCGTCACCCTCGAACGCCTCATCCAGTTAAAGCGGGCTGCCGGACGTGCCAAGGATCTGCAAGCGATCGCGGAGCTTCAGTCTCTTCTCGACGAGAGGCGTGGCAAGTCGGGTGGCTCGGCCTGATGTCAGGACCTTTGCTCGTTGCATTCCTCGCGCCGGCCCTGGGTGATGATCCATGAGCAATCCGAACAATCCCATTGCCTCCGCCACCTGGGGCCGGGCCGGCCGCTTTCGCCGCCCCCTTTACGACTCCTACTGCTTCAGCCGCCTGCCGGCAACGATCAAGTACCTCCTGCTCGGCCGGCCGGAAGACCGCGCCCGCGCCCTGCCCCCCGACACCTACGCCGGCCTGCCGAACCAGTACGACAGCGTCGTCCTCTTCTTCCTCGACGCCTTTGGCTGGCACTTCTTCGAGAAGATCGCCGACGATTATCCCTTCCTGCAGCGCTTCGTTCGCCAGGGCCGGGCGACGGCAATTACCTCGCAGTTCCCCTCCACCACGGCGTGTCATGTCACCTGCATCCACACCGGCGTGCCGGTCGGCCAGAGCGGCATCTTCGAGTGGTACTATTACAAGCCGCGGCTCGGCGGGGTGATCGCGCCCTTGCCGTTCTGCTATGCCGGCGACAAGCACCGTGACACCCTCAAAGCCGAAGGCCTGACCGCCGCCGATATCTTCCCACCCGGCACCCTCTACCAGGACCTGGCCGGCCAGGGCGTGGCGTCCTACGTCTTCCAGCACAGCGACTACACCCCCTCGACCTATTCCGACTACGCCTTCCGCGGTGCCGAGCTGGTCTCGCCGTTCAAGACGCTGGCCGAGGGGCTGACCAACCTGGTGCTCCAGCTGCGGACCCCATCGGACGCCGCCAAGCGCTACTTCTTTTTCTACACCGACGGCATCGACCACCAAGGACACAAGTACGGCCCGAAGGCGGCCCAGTTCGAGGCGGAGATGGATGCCCTGTTCACCTTGCTGGAACGGCTCTTCTATCAGAAGGCCGCCGGCACGGTTAATCGCACGCTGATCATGATGACGGCCGACCACGGGCAGTGTGCGGTCGATCCACGGCGGACGGTCACCATCAACCGCGAAAGCGAGCTGTCCGATCTGGAGAAGTACCTGCGCAAGAGCCCGCGTGACGGCCAACCGATCAAGTTCGCCGGCTCGTGCCGCGACCTGTTCCTCTATGTCGAGGACGACGCTCTGGACCTGGTCCACGACAAGGTGCAGCGGGTGATCGGCGAGCGCGGGGAAGTCTGGCGCGTGGAGGAGTTGCTCAACATGGGCCTGTTCGGCGCCGCCCCCAGTGAACGGCTGCGAAAACGCCTGGGCAACCTGGTGATCCTGCCCTACGAAGGGGAATCGGTCTACTGGTACGAAGAAGGGCGGTTCGACATGCACTACCACGGCCATCACGGCGGCTCGACTCCGGCCGAGATGGACACCGGGGCCTATTTGCTGCCGTTGTAAACGGCCCCGCAGACCCTTCGGGTTGGCGAATCCGGAGCGAAGGCAGAGCCTGGCACGTCGGCCGCAGCTGGTCCGTGAAGGAATTCCTCACTTTTTCCATGATACCTCCGCTTCTGGCCGGTGTATAATCGGCATAGCTTGCCCTGCCGCCTCCCCGCGTGCTGGACACGGTCCTACCACCTTCGACTCTTCCTGCCTCGGAGGACTCCTTGCGATGACACGTCGCCATCTCTTCCGCAGCCTGTCGGCATCCCTGGCATCACTGCTGATGCTGACGGCCTTTGCCCTGGCCGCACCGGCCCCCGACATCAAAACCCCGAAGGAGACGCCGCTGCCGGCGGCCCTCGACAAGCCGGCCCCGGAAAACGTCGGCGAACTCAAGGCCATCCAAGAGCAGGTCAAAAAGGTCATCGACAAGGTCATCCCCTGCACCGTCAACATCCGCGATAGCGGTGGGCAGGGCAGCGGCGTCATCGTCAGCGAGGACGGCTACGTGCTGACCGCCGGCCATGTCTCCCGCGAGGCCAACCGCGACGTGACCGTCACCCTCAGCGACGGCCGCAAGCTCAAGGCCAAGACCGTCGGCGCCAACCACTTCATCGACAGCGGCATGGTGAAGATCACCGACAAAGGCAAGTGGCCGCACGTCGAGTTGGGCAAGTCGGCCGACCTCAAGAAGGGCCAGTGGGTCATCACCACCGGCCACCCCGGCGGCTGGAAGGAAGGCCGCGGCGTCGTCGTCCGCCTGGGTCGGGTCCAGCAGGCCACCAGCGAGTTGATCCGCACCGACTGCACCATTGTCGGCGGCGATTCGGGCGGACCGCTCTTCGACATGACCGGCAAGGTCGTCGGCATCCATAGCCGCATCGCCTTCTCCCTGGCCTCCAACATTCACGTCCCGGTGGACACCTACCGGGCCACCTGGGATCGGCTGATCAAGGGCGATGTCTGGGGCAATGCCTGGGTGGGCTTCCGGGCCGACAGCAAGGCCAAGGGATGCCGTGTGGAAGAAATCAGCAAGGAATCGCCCGCCGAGAAGGCCGGCCTCAAGCCGGACGATGTCATCCTCAAATTCGACGGCAAGAAGATCGAATCCTTCGAGGACTTCGGGGCCCGCATGCGCGAGATCAATGTCGGTGCCGAGGTGGCGCTCGAGGTCAAGCGCGGCGAGGAGACCGTTTCCCTCAAGGTGAAGGTGAGCAAGACTGACCGGCCGCTGCCCAGTGGGCCGATGGAAATCGCCAAGGAGGATGTCACCAAGAACAGCCGCAAGGTGCTGACCGCCTTCCGCGACCTCGAAAACAAAGCCCGCCCCAGCACCGTCAAGGTCCTGTGCGACGGCAAGGACACGATCCTCGGGACGGTGGTCGGGCCGGACGGCTGGGTGCTGACCAAGTTCAGCGAGCTGAAGGGAAAGACCACCTGCAAGCTGTCCGACGGCCGCGACCTGGAGGCCCGCGTGGTTGGCGTCGAGGAGTCGTTCGACCTGGCCCTGCTGAAAGTCGAGGTCAAGGGTCTAGCACCGGTGGAATGGCACGCCAGCAAGGAAGCCCCGGTCGGCAACTGGCTCGCCTCCGCCGGCCCCGGTCAGGACCCGCTGGCCGTGGGCGTGGTCAGCGTCGGCGTTCGCAAGGGAAACCCCAAGGACGCGCTGATCCCCAGTGATTCCTCGAAGCGCGGCTACCTGGGCATCCGCCTGGGGCCGGCCCAGGGAGGCATCAAGATTGAAAGCGTCGAGGATAAAAGCGCGGCTAAGACCGCCGGCATCATGCCCAACGACATCGTGCTGGGCCTCGGCGGCAAGGCCATCAAGGATGTCGAGGAATTCATCGGCGCCGTCGGCCGGCACAAGCCGGGCGAGACGATCATGCTCAAGATCAAGCGCGGCAGCGAGGAGAAGGAGATCAAGGCGACCCTCGGCAAGCGGCCGCCGGACCGCGGCGAAATTCAGAACTCGATGGGAGGCAGCCTCAGCCCGCGCCGCGTCGGCTTCCCCAGCTACCTGCAACACGACACGATCCTGAAGCCTCAGGAATGCGGCGGGCCGGTGCTCGACCTCGACGGCAAGGCCATCGGCGTCAACATCGCCCGCGCCGGCCGCACCGAAACCTATGCCATCCCCTCCGAAGCACTCCAGCCGCTGCTCGTGGACCTGATGTCCGGCAAGCTGGCACCCAAGGAAACGGTGGCGGTCAAAAAGGTGCCGACGGCGGCGGAGAAGGTGACCGACGCCAAGGCCGCCCTGCAAAAAGCCGAGGCCGACAAGGCCGCCGCCGACAAGAAGCTCGCCGACGCCAAGGCCGCCCTCGACAAGGCCGAGGCCGAGCTGAAAAAGGAGAAGGAAGCCGAGGCGAAGAAGGCAAAGGAAAAGGAAGTGAAGCCCACGAAGTAATCCACCTGCCCGCCGTTTAGCGGCGGATCGAAGATCCGCTGATCTTCGATCCGCCGCTAAACGTTTTTTGCCCATTCCCCCACCACCAAGGAGAGACTCCCCATGCCGAAGTTCGGTCCGTTGTTCGCCGTCGTCGCCATCCTGGCCCTGTGCGCCCCCCTCGCTCAATCCGCCGAGAAGAAAGGAGACAAGGTGCCTGCTGCCCTCAGTTTCAAGATGAAGGGGCTCGACGGCAAGGACGTCGATCTGGCCCAGTTCAAGGGGAAGGTGGTCCTGATCGTCAACGTGGCCAGCCAGTGCGGCTACACCAAGCAGTACAAGGGGCTGGAGGCGATCTACGAGAAGTACAAGGACAAGGGCTTCGTCATCGTCGGGGTGCCCGCCAACGACTTCGGCAAGCAGGAGCCCGGCACCGACGCCGAGATCGCCAAGTTCTGCTCCTCGAAATTCGGCGTCACCTTCCCGATGCTGGCCAAGGTCTCCACGATCGTGGGCGACGAGAAAGTGCCCCTCTACAAGCTCCTGACCTCGAAGGAAACCGACCCGAAGTTCGCCGGCGAGGTCAAGTGGAACTTCACCAAGTTCCTGATCGGCCGCAACGGCGAGATCGTCAACCGCTTCGACTCGAAGATCACGCCGGAGTCCGAGGAACTGACCAAGGCGGTCGAAGAAGAATTGGCGAAGAAGTGAAGCAGCGGCGAGCGGCGCGGCGTCAGCCCGCCGGTTCTAGCCTCACCGGCGGGCTGACGCCGCGCCGCTCGCCCACCTCTCTGCTTCCCCCCCATGAATAATTATGCCCACGACAGCGTCCATAAGGATGGCTGCGTGCGCCGCGTCCTCCGTATCATCCCCGTACAGGCGTGGCGCAAAGGCGCCTGAACCGAGATTGTGTGGTTCGCCCGTGTCCTTTCTAAAAGGAGCAGTTGGATGAAGATGTCTCGATTGGCTGGCGTATCTGCCCTGGTGTTCTGCGTGCTGGCCGGCGGCCTTCTGGCCGCGGAGCCGCTGAAGTCGGGTCCGCAGGTCGGCGAGAAGGTTCCCGGCCCGTTCGAGCCGCTGAACGTCAACGGCGCCCACGCCGGTGAGAAGTACTGCCAGTTCTGCATCAATGGGCCCAACCCCGTCGCCATGGTCTTCGCTCGCAACGTCAGCAAGCCCGTGGAAAAGCTCGTCAAGGAGTTGGACGCCGCCACCGTGAAGAACAGCGACGCCAAGATGGGCAGCTTCTTCGTCTTCCTCAGCGACGACGAGTCGCTCGGCACCAAGGTCAAGGACCTGGCCAAGAAAGAGGGCCTCAAGAAGACGGTCCTGACGCTCGACAACGCCACCGGCCCGGACAAGTACGAGGTCGCCAAGGACGCCGACGTGACCGTCGTCCTCTACACCGGCCGCGTCGTCAAGGCGAACTACAGCTTCAAAAAGGGCCAGATGAAGGACAAGGACGTGGAAAAGGTCATCGCCGACATCAAGAAGATCCTGCCGTCGGAGTAATGACCTCCACAGATAAGGATCGGCGATCAGTTCAAGTGGGGCGGGTGGCACGCTCTGAGGTACTCCGAAGGGCGTGCTGACAATCAAGCACGCCCTTCGGAGTACCTCAGAGCGTGCCACCCGGAACTGTGCTCCTCAACTACGCAGAATGAGCTAGCGCGGACCGTCAGGCAAATCTTGCCTGGCGGTCCGCGCCGTTTTCCACTGGCCCCAAAAATGCGTGGCGAAAACCGCGACCTTGCCTTATGCTGATTCGGCAGCGGCGGCCCGATCCCCAGGTCCCCATTCCTCAGGTGACCCATGCGATTCCTTGCTTGCTCGATTCTGGTGCTGGCCGGTCTCGTCCTGTTCGCCGTGCCCCAACGCGGCCTTCCGGCACCCGCCCAAGGACGACGATGAAAAGCCGACCGGGCCGATCACGGCGGCCCAACTGCGGGGATCGACCAATAACCTCAAGCAGATCGCCCTGGCCGTCATCAACTACAGCGACACGAACGGCGGCATCATGCCCACCAATGTCGTCGCCAACGACAAGCCGCTCCTGAGCTGGCGCGTGCAGATCCTCCCCTATATCGAGCAGGATGGACTCTACAAGGAGTTCAAGCTCGACGAGGCGTGGGACAGCGACCACAACAAAAAACTGATCGCCAAGATGCCGAAGATCTACGCCCCGGTTCGCGGCGGCAAGAAGGACGCGGGCCTGACCTATTACCAGGCCTTCAGCGGCTCGCACGGCTGGCTCAGGCCGGGGGGGGGCGCTTCCCCATGATCTTCACCGACGGGACGAGCAACACCTTCCTCTGTGCCGAGGGTGCCAAGCCGGTCGTCTGGACCAAGCCGCAGGACCTCGAGTTCGACGGCAAGACGGTCCCAGCCCTGGGCGGACAGTTCGACGGTCAGTTTCATGCGGCGTTTGCGGACGGCTCGGTCAAGCGCTTCAAGAAGGGAGTCCCCGCGGCGACCTTGAAGCTGCTGATCGACCCAGCCGACGGGACCCCGCTGCCGGACGACATCGGGATTGATACCGAAAAGCCGAAGTGACCAAGAGGAGCCGTCGTCATGGCGCTGGTGGAGCTTGACCTGGCCATCGACGGCCCCCCCCCGCCTCCCGATGTCAGCGCTTTTCTTCGCGAGGCCGAGCGCCGGATCGAACGGTTCCAGCGCGATTGCCGGGTGCCGGCCTTTGTGCCCAGCGACTACACGGGTGCCTATCGGGTGCTCCGCGCCCTGGCGGACAGCGGAGCCGCCCCGGGGAGCCTGTTCTGCGAGTGGGGCAGCGGGTTCGGGGTGGTGGCCTGCCTCGCCGCCCTGCTCGACTTCGACGCGCACGGCATCGAAATCGAGGCGGACCTGGTGGAGGCCGCCCGCCGGCTGGCCGACGACTTCGATTTGCCCGTTGACTTGGTCTGCGGCAGCTTCATCCCGGCGGGGAGCGAGGTGCGCGTCGCCGACGGGACCGGCTACGCTTGGCTGACCACCAGCCCCGGCCGTGCCGAAGAAGAGTCGGGCCTGGGGCCAGCCGATTTCGATGTGATCTTCGCCTTCCCCTGGCCGGACGAGGAAGAAGTGATCTCCGACCTGTTCGACCGCCACGCGGCCCCGGGGAGCGTGCTGGTCACCTATCACGAAGTGCAGGCGTTTCGGGTGCGGCGCAAGGGGCGATCGGGGAGACGATAGGTTCGGGTTACTTTTCTCTCAGCAACGGCGAAATGGTTCGCAGCAGCCGGGCGGGCGTCAGCGGTTCCTTCCCCTCCTTCAGCGCCCGGGCCAGGGCCGCGTCTGTTTGTTTCATGGCCGCGGGCTCGGCATTCCGCAGCAAGGCTTGCAGGGCGTCCTTGAACTCCTCGCCGGCCGCTTCGACCAAGGTCCCCTGCACGGTGACGCCGGCCCGCCGAAAGGTCACCTGCCGGGGCGTGAACTCCGTCAGGTTCAATTTCAGGTCTCTCACGTCCGGTTCCAGCAACAGGCGAGGCGGGATGCGTCCCGCGTCAAGCCGGGCGACCATGTCGCATTCCACCAGCACGGTCAGGGCCACGTCGGCCCGAGCAGTCAGGTCGGTGAGCAAGAAGCCGTTGCGCCAAGCTTGCAAATCCGCCTCGGCTCGCAGCGCCACATCGGTTTCGACTTGCACGCGATAGGTCATCCCTTCCAGCCGCTTGAAGCTGCGGACGCGCACTTGCAGGTCGCGCTGGGGGTCTTCCACGCGCACGCGCCAGCCTTGCGCCACGGCCCGTCCGGCACTTCCATGCGCTCGCCGACGGGGACCAGCGTTCGCCTCAGGCGCGGCAAGAGCACCCGGTTCGGCAGAGGGATGGTATGGCCCCAGCCGGAGCTGTCCTCGATAACGGGGGGCAGCTTGGCGACGATGGCTTGATGGATCAGGCGCCCCAGGTCCGCGGCGGCCTGTTCCGGGGTGCGGGCGCTGTCCGCCCCAGCGGCCATCGGAACCAAAAGAAGCAGCGTGGCAACGGATAGCACCTTCATTGGCGACCTCAATCCCCTTTATTACCGTTTAGCGGCGGATCGCAGATCCGCGCTCGCCGCGGAAACGCCAGCCCGGCGGCAAACAGACCCGCCGCCCCGACTGCGAACACGATGAGAACGACCATGCGCGGCCAGAACGGCTTGATCGGGTTGCCCACGCCGTCGTGCAGCGGGTTGCCGTGGGAATCCGTCCAGTTCCAGCTCAACCCGATCTCACTGGTGTAAACGGCCCCGAGCCCATCCTTGCGAACATACGGCGGCAGGATGAACCAACTCAAGACAAAGGCGGCGGCACAGGCGATGGCACCCCAGTACCAGCGACTCATCGCGGACCACCGTATTATGTAAGCCCGACGCGCCAGCAAGGGGGCTAACCTTTAACCCCACAGGTTCAGGATAGGTTTATCGTCGCAAATCTGCCAGAGCCGTTCCAGCATCGTCGTCACCCGGCTGGCCGGATCGATGCCCAGGGCGTGGTAGATGGTGGCGGCCAGCTCCCCCGGCAGAATGCGATGGTCGAGCGGGTAGGCGCCGATCTTGTCGGAGGCCCCATAGAGCCGGCCGCCGGGAATGCCGGCACCGGCCATCAGGATGGTGAAGACAAAAGGCCAGTGCTCGCGCCCCGCGGTGACCGGGGTAATCTTGGGACTGCGGCCAAACTCCCCCATCACGATCACCAGCGTGTCCTTCAACAGGCCGCTGGCGTGCATGTCCTCGAACAGGGCGGAGATCGCCTGGTCCGCGGGCGGCAACAGCTTGTTCTTGAGGGCGTTGAAGTTGTCGTTGTGCGTGTCCCAACCCTGTTCGAGGATGCGAATCCAGTTGACGTGGACCAGGCGCACGCCGGCCTCGACCAGGCGCCGACCGAGCAGCACCGACTGGCCGAACAGGTTCCGGCCATAGCGCTCGCGTACCTTCGTTGGCTCGCTGGCCAGGTCGAAGGCCTTCTGGGTCACGCCGGAGGCCAGGACGCCGAAGGCCTTTTCGTAGAACTGATCCACCGAGCGTGCCGCCGCGGTCTGGCCGAGTCCCACGGCCGGGCGGTTGGCGGCCGCCAGCAGGGCCCGGCGCTCGCGCAGCCGCTCGGCACTCACCGTCGGCACCAGTCCCAGGTCCCACGGCTGGTACTCCGGATCGTTCGGATTGCCGCGCGGCACCATCGGGTCGTAGCGCGGACCCAGGAAGCCGCCGTGCTGCCCCGCCCGGATCGGCCCGTTGACGGCGATGTAGTCCGGCACCGTCACGAACGGCGGAGCGGCCCTGTCGCGTTTCCCCTCGACAGCGGTCAAGGCCGATCCAATATGGGGATGATCCTCACGCGAAATGTACTCGCTCAGCCCGGAGCCGATACCCTTGTGGTACGGATGCCCGGTAACCATCCAGTAGACGCCGCTGGGATGGTTCGTGTCCTGGTGGCAGAGCGAACGGACGACCGTACACTTGTCCATCTGCTTGGCGAGCTGGGGCAGGTGTTCGCAGACGCGGATGCCGGGCACGTTGCTGTCGATGGCCTTGAACTCGCCGCGGATTTCGGCGGGCGCATCGAGCTTCATGTCGAAGGTATCGTGGTGCGAGGCGCCGCCGTTGAGGAAGACGATCAGGCACGACTTCGCCTTGCCGAACAGCTTGTCCCGTGGCTGTTTCTGGCGGGCGGCCCGCGCCTGGCCGCGCAGCAACTCGGGCAGCGTCAGGCCGAACAGCCCCAGGCTGCCGGCCCGCAGCAGATCACGCCGGCTGACACCCTGGCAGGTGCGCAAGGACGGACCCTCGATGGCGAACATGACTTCCCCCCCCGGCGGATCGCAGCAGACACCATTCCACTATAACCGGGTAGCGCCTGGAGAGCGACGGCACAAGCCGGCTCTTGGAACCCAGGCGGCCGCAGGCTAGAATCGGCAGGAGCCTGACCCCAACGAGGCACCGGCAGCCGGGAGAGGTCCCATGGCGTTCGACGACGAGGCGGATTACACGGTCGTCTTCATCTTCCCGGGCTATGGCCCCGAGCGTGAGAATGCCGAGGCCATCGTCGAAAGCGCCCTGGACTGGCTCAACAACAACAAGGAGGAGCCGGGCTTCCGCTTTGCCCACTCCGTCAGCGCTCATCTCCAGATCGTGTCCGATGTCGAGGAGGCCCGGACGCTGATGGAGACCGATGACAGCGTCGCCATGCTGCTGATGCACGACATCCCCGACTTTGAGCGGAACGAACTCTTGCTGGCGTGTTACGAGCGGGACATCGGCGCCTGCTATACCGAGCATGTGAAACGGCTGCGCCGGCGGCGCGGGCCAATGGAGGTGGTCTTCAGCAAGGAACCCTCGGACGAGCCTCCCGCCCACAAGCTCGTGGCCGATACGCTCATCGCGCCGGTGGACGATGACGAGGAAACCGGGGAACGCATCGGCGAGGTGATTGCCGTGATCGCCCTGAGCGTGATGACCCACCACGCCCGGAAGGAATTCCCGAGGGACCGCTTTTCGGACCTGGACCCGGAGTGACCTTCCGCCTCCCTACTTCGCGGCGGGGTCGGCCTGCATCATGCCGAAGAGGTTTCCCTCCGTGTCCTTGCAGTAGGCCAGCCAGCCGACGCCGGGGATTGGCATCTTCGGCAGGGCGATCGTCCCGCCCGCCGCGGTCGCCTTTTTCACGTAGTCATCAACCGATGGAACATCGACGGTGCAGACGTAGCCAACGATGCCGTTGCCGGTCTGACCGGGGTGGCGGCGGACCAGGCCGCCGTCGATGCCCGGCTGCTCCTTCGGCCCCGTGCGGATCAACCAGTAATCCATCGGGCCGTCCCACTTCTGGAAGTGCCAGCCGAAGGCGCTTTCATAGAACTTCACGGCTCGCTCAGGGTTTTCGGCATGGATCTCAAAATGGATGACGCGGGGCATGGTGGACCCTCTCGAGAGATGGAACCCGTTTAGCGGACGCGCCGCCCGTTGGGCGGCGGCTAAACTAGGCGCGCCACGATTGGATGTCCAGAGAAACAAAAAAACCCGGCAGAGGGGAATCACGCCCCGGCCGGGTTCTCTGAGGTTTCCTGCACAACTGTGGGACACGGATGAGCGGTTGTCAAATCCCGACCGCAATTCGCCCCTTGAGAAACCAGCCGCCATTCGTAATGATCGGTGGGCGGCACAGCGTGTGCCTCGGCAGCTTCGGGAGGATCGCGATGACCGGGATGCGTTGCCTCGCCACCGTGGGAATCCTCGGGCTGCTGGCGAGCGTCGCCGGCGCGGAAGAGCGGGTCCACTGGGCCTTCCGTCCGCCGGTCCGTCCCGCGGTCCCAGCGGTCCGCCACCCGCAGAGCGCACGAACCGCGATCGATCGCTTCATCCTGTCGGCCCTGGAGGCGCGAGGCCTGGCTTTGTCCGCCGAGGCGGATCGGGCCACGCTGATTCGCCGCGTCAGTTTCGACCTGACCGGCTTGCCGCCCGCCCCGGCCGAGATCGACACATTCGTTGCCGATCCGTCGCCCGATGCGTATGAGCGCATGGTCGAGCGCACCCTGGCCTCGCCGCATTATGGCGAGCGCTGGGGCAAGCACTGGCTCGACGCCGCCGGCTATGCCGATTCCAACGGCTACTTCAACGCCGACACCGATCGCCCGCTGGCCTACAAGTACCGCGATTACGTCATTCGCGCACTTAATGCCGACAAGCCGTACGCCCGGTTCGTTCAGGAACAACTGGCAGGGGACGAGTTGGCTGGCTACGAACCCGGCGGCGATGTCACGCCGGCGATGGCCGAATTGCTGACGGCCACGCATTTCCTGCGCAATGCGCCCGACGGCACCGGCGAAAGTGACGGCAACCCCGACGAGGTCCGCACCGACCGCCTGACCGTGCTCGAAGGGACCGTGCAGCAGACGATGAATTGCCTGCTCGGCCTGACCATCCAGTGGCGCGCTGCCATGCCCACAAGTTCGAGCCGATTTCGCACTCCGAGTATTATAGCCTGCAAGCGATCTTCTTTCCCGTCTATAACCCCGATCGCTGGACGAAGCCGAATGAGCGCGTGGTGACGGTCGCCTCGCCGGCGCAACGAGCCGAGCATCAGCGCCGTCTGGAACAGGTGGACCGCGACGTGAAGGCGCTGCGCGACGGCCTGGCCGCCGCTGCCCAGAAGCTCAAAACGCAGCCAGACCTGGCCAAGCTGAATGACGACGAGCTGGCCAAGCGCGTCCCCGCCTTCGCGGCCGAGCGCGATGAGGTGCGCCTGAAAATCGCCGAGCGTGAAAAGGACAGTCCGCCACTTCTCGAACCCCTGGCGGCCTTTGTCGAAACCGACGCCAATCCGCCGCCGCACCATGTGATGAAGCGCGGCCAGCACAATGCGCCGGGCGCGGAGGTCGGGCCCGGCGTGCCGGCGGCATTCTGCACCACGAACAATGGGTATCACGTCGATCCCAGGCCCGCGGGGCGCATCAGCACGGGCCGGCGCACGGCCCTGGCACGCTGGATCACATCGCCAGAAAACCCGCTGTTCGCCCGCGTCATGGTCAACCGCGTTTGGCAGCATCACTTCGGCGTCGGCCTGGTCCGCACGCCGGACAACCTCGGCCAGTCGGGGGCGGCACCAAGCCATCCCGAGTTGCTCGACTACCTCGCCACCGAATTCGTCCGAAACAACTGGAGCCTGAAGGCCCTCCATCGCCTGATTTTGAATTCGGCCGTCTACCGGCAAGCCGGCACGATCGGCGCAGTAGCGCTCCAGGCCGATCCAGAAAATCGCTTACTCGGACATTACCCGATGCGGCGCCTGGATGCCGAGTCGCTGCGCGATGCCCTGCTTGCCGTCTCCGGCGAGTTGGACCCGCGCCTGGGCGGCCACTACATCCCAAGCAGCCGCACGGCCGATGGCAGCGTCGAGGTGGCGGGGACGCAGCCCGGCGCCCGGCGGCGCTCGGTCTACTTGCAGCAACGCCGGACGCAGGTCGTCACCCTTCTGCACCTGTTCGATGCCCCAGCGATTGTCGGCAGTTGCGGCACGCGGACCACCTCGACGGTCCCTTTGCAAGCGCTGGCGCTCTTGAACTCGGACTTCGCCCGGCTCCGGGCCCGGGCCTTCGCCCAGCGCCTGCAGCGCGAGGCCGGAGCGGACACGGAGAGCCGTTTGAAGGCGGCCTTCCGGCTGGCCTGCGGGCGACCGCCGGCAACCGAAGAGGTCGCGGCGGCCCGGCGTTTCCTGGCGGCTCAGGCAACCGTCTACGCCGGCCAGAAGGATGCGACCCAGCAAGCCTGGACCGACCTGTGCCAGATGGTGCTGGCGAGTAATGCCTTCCTGTATGTGGAGTAGGGGCGAGCGAGGGCGATTCGATGCGCCCTCGCCGGATCGCGATAGAATGGTGAGAGAGGAGGTATTTCTATGACTGTCCTGCTGCGGCAAGCCTTTGACGAGGCCGGCAAGCTTCCTGAGGCCGAGCAAAACCTACTGGCTACCTGGCTCCTTGCTGAACTGGCTGCGGACGACGAATTCGACCGAGCGATTTTGCGCACCTCGGGCAAGCTAGTGGAGATAGCTCGAGCGGCGCTGGACGAGCACCATGCTGGAGAGACGGAGGAACTCGACCCGGAGAGTTTATGAACTCACGGATCACCAAGCAGTTCCGGGCGCTTTTCGGCGCGATGCCGGCCCATGCTCGGCGGCAGGCGCGCGAGGCCTACCGGCTCTTTCGCCAAAACCGCTCGCATCCCGGACTCCGATTCAGGAAGGTTCACGACGACCCCCCGATCTATTCGGCCCGCGTCGGCATCGGCTATCGAGCGGTTGGGGCGCTTGAAGGCAACACTCTGGTCTGGTTCTGGATTGGATCGCATGGCGAGTACGATAAACTTTTGGCGCGGTTATGAGCGCCCATTGCTATCGGGCGGCTGAACTCGAGACGCAGGGAGTCTCCCGGCCTTACCCCCCGCCCGCCGGTCGAAAGGGATTGATTGATGAACCTCGATCTCGGCCTCACCCGCCGTGCTTTCCTGACCCGCAACGCCAGCGGCCTGGGCGCCCTGGCGTTGACGCACCTGCTTGCTGCCGAGACCCGGGCCGCCGATCCGCTGGCATCGCGGTCGCCGCACCACAAGCCGCGGGCCCGCTCCGTGATTTGCCTGTTCCAACACGGCGGCCCGAGTCAGATGGACTTGTTTGACCCGAAAGCAGAACTGACCCGGCAGCACGGCAAGCCCTACTCCGGCAGCCTGGAGGCCCACTTCCACACCCAGGTCGGCAAGGTGCTCGGCTCGCCTTACAAGTTCCAGAAATGCGGGCACTCCGGGATCGAGCTTTCGGAATTGCTGCCACACACCGGACGCATCATCGACGACGCGACGCTGGTCCGATCAATGGTCAGCGAATCGGTCGATCACGAGGCCGCGCTGCGCTTCATTCACAGCGGCAAGACGTTCCCCGGCCGGCCTGGCTGGGGCTCGTGGGTCCTCTACGGCCTGGGGTCGATGCGGCAGGACCTGCCGGCCTACGTCGTGCTATCCGATCCGGGCGGGCTGCCGGTGGACGGCACGGGCAACTGGTCGTCCGGCTTTCTGCCGGCGGTCTATCAGGGGACACCCTTCCGCTCCGGCGGGGCGCCGGTGGCCAACCTGGTCCCACCCGGCGACTTGCCGGCGGCCGGCCGGCGCAATCAACTCGAGTTCCTGGCCGAGCTGAACGCCGACCACCTGCGACGCCACCCCGGCGACACCGAACTGGAGGCCCGCATCCGCCATTACGAACTGGCCGCCCGCATGCAGACCTCGGTTCCCGACGCCGTGGACCTGTCGAAGGAAACGGAGGAGACGAAACGCCTGTACGGCCTGGACCAGCCGAAGACCGCGGAGTATGGCCGGCGCTGCCTTTTGGCCCGCCGGCTGGTCGAGCGGGGGGTTCGCTTTGTGCAGATCTTCCTCAGCGGCCAGCCGTGGGACACGCACGACAAGAACGCTGCCCGCCTGAAGGACCTGTGCGGCATGACCGATCGGCCCAGTGCCGCCCTGGTGACCGACCTGAAACGGCGCGGCCTGCTCGATTCGACCCTTGTGCTGTGGACCGGCGAGTTCGGCCGGCTGCCGGTCTCCCAGGGGGCCGACGGCCGCGACCACAACCGCCATGCCTTCTCCCTGTGGATTGCGGGCGGCGGGTTCAAGCCGGGTTACGTCCACGGTGCCACCGACGATTTCGGCTACCGCGCCGTCAAGGACGTGGTCCGCGTCCCCGACCTGCACGCCACCCTGCTCCACGCGCTGGGTCTGGATCACACCCGCCTCACGGTGCCTCACGAGGGGCGCGAGGATAGCCTGACCGATGTGCCAGTGACGCACGCCGCGGTGGTGGAGGAGCTGTTGGCCTGAGAGGGCGATCAGCTGACGGAATGCGCCAGCCGTGGCGTGGGCGGCACAGCTCTTCTTTCACCGCGATACCGCTCGCCTGGCAGTGCCGCATCTTGTCAGCCAGCGCGAGGATTCGCAGCGCCGCCGCCTCGGGCGGCACTCCTCGGTTGTGGATATTGGAGATCAGGTTTCGCTGGGCATCGGTGTGCCCGGGCCGTGGCCGATAGGCCAGGTAAGCCGACAGACTCTCCGCAGTCGCCAGCCCCGGACGCTCGCCGATCAGCAGCACCACCACCGCCGGGTCGAGCAATTCGCCGATGTCGTTCAGCACCCCGACGCGACAGTAGCGGATGGCGAACGGCTGGCCGAACGCCCAGCCGCGCCGCGCCGTCTCCCTAGCCAGCAAAGGGAGCAGAACCGGCACCTGGGTGGTCACCGCCGCGACCGAGAGACCATCGCCGATCGCGACCTGAAGCTCGGCACCGGGAGCACATCGCTCCTTGACTGCCGCACGAGCCGCGTCATCCAGTCGCCGGCCGAGGTCGGGCCGCATCAGGTATTCGGTCTTGTCCCGGGCGCGAGTTCGCACCTCGAAGAGGCGCCATGGTTCGGTGAAGTCGCTTGGCAAATCGAGTTCGGCGTGGACCGCATCGACGGCGGCGGCATGGTCCTGGCGCAGCTCCAGGGCGGTCGCGGTGCGATAAGCGGGGCCGGCGCGGCCGACGAGGATGCGGGCGGGGGTGCGAAGACGGAGGGCCGCGATGAGGGAGGTCGAGTCCGATGGAACGGGGACTGGTGGCTCAGGCATGGCTCAGACAACAAGGGCCTAACGGAAACCGGACAGGTCGGTGGGGACTGCTGTCGGGTTCTGTACTATCCCAGGACGAAATCATAGCAGAACCGCGAGACCTCCTCGAGTGCGGCTGCCTGACCCCTGCGCCACCACGTCCGCTATGTCTGGGTCATCTGGGAATCGCGTGCCGTGGTCCGTGAAGGCTCCTGATCGCGGGTCGCTTTGCGAGCCGGGTCGAGGAGACGGAGGGGGGTGCGGGTTCTCCGCAAATTCCCACTTTGTACTAATTGGACAGCGCCACTTTCTGTCATGGTTGACACGTAAGTGCAGCTACCACAGGAAGTTGGGGTTGCGTGATAGAGTAAAGAAAGACGATCCTCCGTGTTCGCTAATTCCTGGAAGGAATACCACGGAGGATCGTCAGGATGACGCTGAAGCAGATTGCCAGTCTCGGCAAGGAGTTGGCCAAGTTTCTGAGGCTGTTCGTCGGCCGGTTTCGCAGCCGCCCCGGTTTCGCCCTGTTGGCCGTGTATGTCCAGGGGCTCCTGTCGAAC
Organism: uncultured Planctomycetota bacterium; assembly: GCA_963827935.1. Lineage (GTDB taxonomy): Bacteria > Planctomycetota > Planctomycetia > Gemmatales > Gemmataceae > DATFNV01. The sequence goes on from CAWHCN010000019.1 coordinate 577,748, forward strand.
CTACAACGCAAAAACATCGAGGCCATGGCCTTGGAGCTGGGTACGGCACCGCGGACTCTACAACGTTTCGTGGAATCGATCAAGTGGGATGAGACCGGCGTGCGCGATGACTGCCAGCGTTTGGTGGCCCGCGAACATGCTCATGCGGAGGCGATCGGTTGCCTCGACGAATCGGGAACGGCCAAGAGCGGTAGCCATACGGCGGGTGCCGCACGGCAGTGGCTGGGCAGTTGTGGCAAAGTCGACAACGGTGTCGTCGGCGTGCATCTGAGCTACAGCAGCCCCGGCTTTCAGTGTCTGCTCGACAGCGCGGTCTACCTGCCCCGGGATTGGGCCGACGATCCGGAGCGTCGAAAAAAAATCACATCCCCGACGCGGTCGTGTTCCGTACCAAGCCGCAAATCGCCCTGGAGTTGATCGACCGCGCCTTGGCCAACGGTGTGCGCGTCCAGGCCTGGACGTTTGACGAAGGCTACGGTCGCGACACGGCCTTTCTGGACGGTCTCGAACAGCGTGGACAGGTATTCGTGGGCGAAGTGCCGGCGAACTGCCGCGGCTGGACGAAAAAGCCCCAGGTGCTTCGGAGCGGTCGGTCGCGGCGGCGCGGCCGCAAAAGGACCTATCCGCGGCTGGCGGCGCGAAGCCGGCGCGGCAGCGAAGTGCGAAACCTGGCACGCTATTCGCCCGTCTTTCGCCAGCAGAAGTGGCAGCGCTACCGCATCAAGGACACCCAGCACGGCCCCGAAGTCTGGGAGGTGAAATGGGCGAAGCTCTGGCGCAAGGGACTCGATGGCCTGCCGGGGCGTCGGCACTGCTTGCTCGTAGCACGCAACGTTTTGACCAATGAGGTGAAATACTTCCTATCCAATCGTGTGCCCGGGGAGCGTGGCATCTCGCTACGGCGGTTACTGCGTGTGGCCTTTGGGCGTTGGTCGGTGGAAAGCTGCTTTCGCCAGGCCAAAGAGGAACTGGGCTTGGACCATTACGAAGTTCGCGGCTGGCGTTGCTTGCACCGGCACTGTTACCTGACGCAACTGACCCACCTGTTTTGCGCCCGCATGCGTCAGCAGTTCGACGCCGCAACGACGCACGACGACCCGCTGGAACACCTGACGACAGAACAAGTGCGACAAGCCATGAACACCTGGTTGGAGACAGCACAGGGACGACTGAAAAAAGCGGCACGCTTCCAACGAGAGTTAGCCAAGCAGCAGTATTACCAGCGTCGCAATGCGCAGGCCCAGCGCTCTCACGTGAAAACGCGCATGGCTCAACTGCGATCCTTGGGCATCGATGTCGATCGGATCAAATCGTGCATCCCCCAATCGCCGACCTGATCGGCTATACTGTTCTCAATGCTGGACTTCCGCCATTGCAACAAGGAAAGTGGCGCTGTCCAACTAAATTCGCCGGGAATTATATGCATCCTGGCGCACTCGCCGCAATCCCTTGTCAAATAACGACATGCGCCTTCACATTTCAGCGCCAAGCGCCAGGTCGCATATAATTCCGTGTGTGCGGACACGCCTTGCCGACAAAGGATCAGCTTGAGGGCTGATGCCAGTCCCTGGCACACGTTCCGCTATGAACCTGACAGGCCATCGGCTTTCCGTTCGCACTGCGCTTCTCTAGCTCTTCTTTGTGGCGGCGGAGCGCAGGTGGCCGCGTTTGATCTGGTGCCTCTAAGCCCGTGCTTGAGCTTGGCCCTTGGGTCGGCTTCACTTTCCTTGGTGCCGCGAGCCCGCTTGAAAGTCTCGTCCTTCGTTCGACCCATCCTCCGCCGACCTTTTCTTCGCCCGTCCCTCACCGTCGTTGGAGGTCCTCATGCCTCGGAAGAAGACACGCCAGCCCATCCCGCCGCCCCGCATCGTCCGGCCCTGTGCCGCCGCCATCGAACGTCGGCAGCGCCAGCCACGTCGTCGCCGTCGACCCCGCTTGCGATCCGCAGCCCGTTCGTACCTTCGGCGTCTATACCGCCGACCTACAGACGCTGGCCGAGTGGTTACGCCACTGCGGCGTCACGAGCGTCGTGCTCGAATCGACCGGCGTCTACTGGATGTGCTTATGCGACTTCCTGGAAAGCCAGGGCTTCGAAGTGGTGGTGGTCGATCCACGCAGCCTGGCCCGCAACCTCAAGAAGAAGACCGACGTTTGCGATGCGGTCTGGCTGCAGCAGATGCACGCCTGTGGCCAGCTCAAGAGCTGTTTTCGACCCGCGCACGAGGTGCTGGCGTTGCGGACGCTGTGGCGGCATCGCGAGCATCTGATCACCGAGGCAGCCAAGCTCTTGCAGATGATGCTCAAAGTGCTGGTCCAGATGAATGTTCATTTGGACCTGGCCGTGTCGAGCATCGCCGGCGTCACCGGCATGCGCATCCTGCGTGCCATCGCCCAGGGGCAGCGTGACCCCCAGACGCTGGCGGCGATGCGCAATCCCAGCTGCAAGAAAGCCGCGAGGAGATTGCCAAGGCCCTGGAAGGGACCTGGGACACGGCCCACCTGTTCGAGCTGAAACAACTGCTCAAGGCCTGGGACTTCTACCAGAATCAGCTCCATGTCTGTGACCGGGAGTACGCCAAGGCGGCCGGGCCGATGCCGGACAAGACCCAGGGGCGTCCGTTGCCCGAGTCCCAGAAGGCCGCGCCCAAGAGTCGCAACCGCCCGACGGAGTTCGACGCCGACGCCTTGATCTTCCAGTTGACGGGCGTGCGTGTCACGGAAGTGGACGGTCTGGGCGCCAGCACGGTGCTGACGGTCTTGTCGGAGACAGGCCCGGACCTGGCGGCACGTTTCCCGACGGACAAGCACTTCGCGGCCTGGACGACGCTGGCGCCGCGCAAGCACCAATCGGGCAAGCGGATCCGCTATCCCGCCCAGACGGCCAGCCGGGTGGCCAGGGCGTTTCGGCTGGCGGCGCGGTCCTTGCTCAGAAGTAAGAGCGTGCTGGGTAATTTCCTGCGCCGCCTGCGGGCCCGGCTGGGGATAGGCAGCGCCATCAGGGCGACAGCCCACAAGCTGGCGAAGCTCTTCTATCGCCTCATCACGCGTGGGGAAGCGTATCGCCGTGAGAGCACGGCAGCCGAAGAAGTCAAGCAGCAGGAGCGTCAGGTCAAAGCGCGTGCAGCGCAAAGCGCGGGAGTTAGGGCTGCAAGTGGTGCCGATCTGAGCAGGGTCGGCGGGGCAACAGACAACGTCGGGGAAGTAGGCGAGGTCGATCTCAAGCCGAGCCGCTTGGGGCGGTGGCGTCGAAAATACGCGCACCGTAAGATCGCTGCCCGAGCACGACACCTCTCGCCCGGGTAGCGGGGCCTTGTTCATTGAAAGGGCTGATGCCAGTCCCTGGCACACGTTCCGCTATGAACCTGACAGGCCATCGGCTTTCCGTTCGCACTGCGCTTCTCTAGCTCTTCTTTGTGGCGGCGGAGCGCGGTGGCCGCGTTTGATCTGGTGCCTCTGAGCCCGTGCTTGAGCTTGGCCCTTGGGTCGGCTTCACTTTCCTTGGTGCCGCGAGCCCGCTTGAAAGTCTCGTCCTTCGTTCGACCCATCCTCCGCCGACCTTTTCTTCGCCCGTCCCTCACCGTCGTTGGAGGTCCTCATGCCTCGGAAGAAGACACGCCAGCCCATCCCGCCGCCCCGCATCGTCCGGCCCTGTGCCGCCGCCATCGAACGTCGGCAGCGCCAGCCACGTCGTCGCCGTCGACCCCGCTTGCGATCCGCAGCCCGTTCGTACCTTCGGCGTCTATACCGCCGACCTACAGACGCTGGCCGAGTGGTTACGCCACTGCGGCGTCACGAGCGTCGTGCTCGAATCGACCGGCGTCTACTGGATGTGCTTATGCGACTTCCTGGAAAGCCAGGGCTTCGAAGTGGTGGTGGTCGATCCACGCAGCCTGGCCCGCAACCTCAAGAAGAAGACCGACGTTTGCGATGCGGTCTGGCTGCAGCAGATGCACGCCTGTGGCCAGCTCAAGAGCTGTTTTCGACCCGCGCACGAGGTGCTGGCGTTGCGGACGCTGTGGCGGCATCGCGAGCATCTGATCACCGAGGCAGCCAAGCTCTTGCAGATGATGCTCAAAGTGCTGGTCCAGATGAATGTTCATTTGGACCTGGCCGTGTCGAGCATCGCCGGCGTCACCGGCATGCGCATCCTGCGTGCCATCGCCCAGGGGCAGCGTGACCCCCAGACGCTGGCGGCGATGCGCGATCCCAGCTGCAAGAAGAGCCGCGAGGAGATTGCCAAGGCCCTGGAAGGGACCTGGGACACGGCCCACCTGTTCGAGCTGAAACAACTGCTCAAGGCCTGGGACTTCTACCAGAATCAGCTCCATGTCTGTGACCGGGAGTACGCCAAGGCGGCCGGGCCGATGCCGGACAAGACCCAGGGGCGTCCGTTGCCCGAGTCCCAGAAGGCCGCGCCCAAGAGTCGCAACCGCCCGACGGAGTTCGACGCCGACGCCTTGATCTTCCAGTTGACGGGCGTGCGTGTCACGGAAGTGGACGGTCTGGGCGCCAGCACGGTGCTGACGGTCTTGTCGGAGACAGGCCCGGACCTGGCGGCACGTTTCCCGACGGACAAGCACTTCGCGGCCTGGACGACGCTGGCGCCGCGCAAGCACCAATCGGGCAAGCGGATCCGCTATCCCGCCCAGACGGCCAGCCGGGTGGCCAGGGCGTTTCGGCTGGCGGCGCGGTCCTTGCTCAGAAGTAAGAGCGTGCTGGGTAATTTCCTGCGCCGCCTGCGGGCCCGGCTGGGGATAGGCAGCGCCATCAGGGCGACAGCCCACAAGCTGGCGAAGCTCTTCTATCGCCTCATCACGCGTGGGGAAGCGTATCGCCGTGAGAGCACGGCAGCCGAAGAAGTCAAGCAGCAGGAGCGTCAGGTCAAAGCGCTGCAGCGCAAAGCGCGGGAGTTAGGGCTGCAAGTGGTGCCGATCTGAGCAGGGTCGGCGGGGCAACAGACGACGTCGGGGAAGTAGGCGAGGTCGATCTCAAGCCAAGCCGCTTGGGGCGGTGGCGTCGAAAATACGCGCACCCGTAAGATCGCTGCCCGAGCACGACACCTCTCGCCCGGGTAGCGGGGCCTTGTTCATTGAAAGCAAAGCGAGCTGTCCGCTCCAGGCTGAACCACTGTGCGAGAGTCCCACTGCACGCGTTGGCCGACTGAACCAGAATTGCTACCTGGTAAACTCTTCAAGCAAGTGGCGCGGGCTGCCATGCTGCGCGCAAATCGGGGAGCGTATTCGACCTGGCGGGCAGATACGCTGCCTCTACCGCGCCAATCGCGGCAACTCGTCGTTCCCTTTCCAGGACGGGACGTTGCACACGTTGCGGCATCTGGTCATAGGCCCGACCCTCCAGCAGTCGTCCCGTCTTGTTCTTCCGAACACCTCCCCATTGCTTGAAGAAGAATGGGACGCCGGCCGCGACACATCGATCGCGGATCGAAGCAACCCAGCCAGGATCCAGCGGTCTGGCACCTGGTCCGCTCTCCCCGCCGACGATCACCCAGTGAATACCGGTCAGGTCGACAATACCGAGGTCTTCCAGCAGCGGTTCGACCGAAAGGAACCGCACCCTGGCCGGGGCCTCGCGCAAGTGTTCGATGCGGGGCAAGCCGTGGCGCCGATTTTCGACGCTGACGCCCCACCAGATATGAGGGTCGCCGGCCGCCTCGCGGAGGGTGGTGCCAAGCATGTCACGCAGTTCCTCTGAGCGCTTCGTCAAGACCTGATACGTGTGCCAGTTCGCAAGTCGCATGACCCGGACGACAGCCTGGATGTAGTTCTCTGGCACGTCCCTGTGGAACAGATCACTCATCGAGTTGACGAAGACCATTCGCGGCTTCGGCCACTTTAATGGCTCGGCCAGTTTCTCGGGAACCAGGCGCAGGTCGAAGCCTTGTTTGTAAGGATGACCGGCAACGCCACGGAATCGTTCAGCAAAGGTTTCGGCATAACAGTGAGCACAGCCGGGGCTGATCTTGGTGCAACCTCTCACGGGGTTCCAGGTCGCGTCAGTCCACTCGATCTGGGATCGGTCGCTCATGGCCGGGCCTTCCTGGTTATCGGATCAGCCAGTTATTTTGATACCATGCCGTTGCTACGATTGCCACCACGAACTCAAACCGCCCCCCTGTCACGATACTTGTTGAAGATGTGCGTGATGATGCGCTGCGCCACCGCCTTCGCCGACGCGAAGAAAAGGTAATACACGATAGCGCCGGTGCTATTTCGCATCGGAATTGGCGCAGGCACGTTCAGGAAGCCCGCCACTACTCGCAAGCGTTCCCGGAATGCTTCCGCGATCGTCTCGTTATCGCTTTTTTCTTCCTCCGGGCCGAACAACGTAGGTTTGGCTTGGTATGCCACCGCGTGCCAGGACTCATCGCCCCAGAACGCAGTCATGCGTGCGATGTCCGCCTGAGCGACACCCTCAGGCTTTCGCCAGAACACGTTGCGATTCATGTCTGCGATCGGGAAGTTCAAGAACATGTCAATCGAGCGCATCTCGCCGGTGGCATGGATTACCTCCCAATTGAGATGTAAGCCGTAGGGGTCGAGCAGGCATAAACCCCGTTGGAAATGCTCGAATTGCACCTTCGGCAGAATCTCATCCAGCAGAATTCGATTGCAATCCCCGTGGTGAATGTGAACGTCTGGCCGAGATCTGAACATGGTGCGAAGGTTGTCCACCTTCGTGCCATTCAGGTCGATAAGGTGATATGCCTTGAACGGAGGTTGAGTGTTCACGGCGATCACCGGGCTGCCTTCGATTTGCTCTCCCGTGGTCTTGGAGACATGGAACCCGGCTCCCGCAAAGGCGTCAATGTAGTGGTGGTCCAGCCGCGGATTCCGCTGGGCAGCGAGAATCTTCGAGTATTCCTGGGCGTAATCGCGGATGATGTCGAGCTTGACCTCGGACCAGTAGCCGATCTCATCGAGCTTCAGCCGGCGTCGCTGTTGCTTGCCCACGGAGGGTTCCTCCTGAAATGCAGGCTGAGTAGTCGTCCTATTCGATTTCACCCCGCAAGGTGTAATATACTGGTGTTCACAGTGAGGGCAAGTGGAAGACGCCAGAACCTCCACCCCTCACGGATTCACCACCGTCCCATCCCCGCGCCGCACATTCCCCCAGCGCATGTCGAACGGCGGGTCGTCGTCGATCGGGAACTTGGCGGCCAGCTTTCTCGTCCAGGTCGATGCCCAGGCCGGGGTGGTCGTTGGCCCAGAAGTAGCCGTCTTTCAGCTCGGGGCAGCCGGGGAAAACGTCCTGCTCGGCCTGCGTGAATTCGCCGGGCCTCCTGGATGCCGAAGTTGTGGCACGCCAGGTCGAGGTGGACGTTGGCCGCGTGGCCCACCGGCGAGACGTCGCCCGGGCCGTGCCAGGCGGTGCGCACCGCGAAGAACTCGCACAGGGCGGCCACCTTCCGCGCCGGCGTCAGGCCGCCGATCTGCGACAAGTGAATGCGGATGAAGTCGATCAGCCGGCCGGTCACCAGCGGCACCCACTCGTTGGGGTTGTTGAACAGCTCGCCCATCGCAATCGGCGTGGTCGTCTGCTGGCGCATCTGGGCGAAGTAGCCGACATCCTCCGGGCTGAGCGGATCTTCGAAGAAAAAGAGGCGGTAAGGCTCCAGGTCGCTGGCCAGGCGGATGGCCAGGACCGGCGGCACGCGCTCGTGCATGTCGTGCAGCAGCTCCACCTCGTCGCCGACCGTCTTGCGCAGGTGCTCGAAGAGGCGGGGCACGGTGCGGACATAGGCCCGCGGCTCCCAGAGTTGCGGCCGGCGGTTGGTCGGGCCCGTCGGGCGTCACCCGGCTTCGAGGTGACGCCATAGGTCGAAAGCCCGGGCACGGCCACCTGGGCGCGGACGTGCCGCCAGCCACGCTCCATGTAGCGAGCGGACATGGTCCTCGACTTCCTTGAACGTCGTGCCGCTGGCATGGACGTAGGTATCCACGGCCTTGCGGCACTTGCCGCCGAGAAGCTGATAGACGGGCAGGCCGGCGCGCTTGCCGAGGATGTCCCACAGGGCCATGTCCACGCCGCTCATGGCGTTGCCCAGCACCGGGCCGTTGCGCCAGTAGGAGCTGACGAAGCGACGATTGCCAGATGTCTTCGATCTGCGGTCGGGTCCTTGCCGAGCAGGAAGGGACGGAGGTACTTGTCGACGGCGGTCTCGACGACGCGGGCCCGCTGGGTGAAGGTGGCGCAGCCGAGGCCGTACAGCCCCGGCTCGTTGGTCAGCACCTTGACGACGACCAGGCGGATGCCGGCCGGCGCGGTCAGGATGGTTTTGACATCGGTGATCTTCAGGGCGGGCAGCTTGGCCCCGGCAACGGCCGGCAGACCGGCGGCACCTCGTCGAACCAGGCAGCCATGAGGCGGACTACGGCCCGGTGATCGACGCGCGAGCTATAGCTGGCCAGGTAGGAGCGTTTGGGTACCACGTTCAGGCCGGCGAACAGGGCGAGGCCCTGGTCGCAAACCAGGTCCATGACGTGACTCTTGCGTTCGGTGCCAACGAGCTTGAGGGCCAGCAGACTCCGCAGGGCCTGCTCGGCGGGAATCATCTGGGAACCGGGGAGGTCAGCCTGACGCAGCACATCCGTCAGCCGGATGTCTTTCAGGAGCGGCACGAAGAAGAAGAGGCCGCCGAGGCGCATGCGGAAGAGCACGGTTCCAGGCTCACGGCGCGCACGTCGGCCGCGGCCTCGGTTGCCGGTCGAGTCGCCGCGGGCCGTTCGTCATCGAGACGGCGCGGCAATCGCGCGAAGCCTTCCTCGCGCAACAGGACGGCGAGGGCATTAATGCAGATGGTGTGTCCGGCCTGGGCCAGTTCACGCTGGATGTCGTAGACGGAGAGGTTGCGTTTGCGCATGGCCACCACGAGTTCGCGGACCCGGTCACGGGCTGGGGCATAGCGTGGCCCATGCTGGACCGTCTGGAAGAAGCGGAGTTGTTTGTCGGGGTCATGGCGGAACTCGTGGCAGAGGACGCGAAACGAGCCGGGCGAGTAGCCGAAGCGGCGTGCGACCTCGTGGGAAGGGCTGCCCTCGACGAAGTAGGCGCGGAAGGCCTCGTATTGTCGGTGGAGGGAGTTTTCGGGAGCGAGGAAGAAGTAGGCGATCGGCGTTAAGTCATTCCGAGTAGTGGTGTTCATACCCAGCACATGCTACGCCTGGCACGCGCAGCTGGCAAGCAGTCGCGTGCCAGGCGGAATTCCGGGATGCCAGGCGGAATTCCGGGAAATCGTGGGATAATTCGCTCAAGGCGAGAATCCCTCGGAGGAGGTGACGAATGTACAACGAGGATTTAAGTCATCGCAACGGTTAACGAAGACGGCGAAAAACAGCCGGTTTTGCTGAATTTGCATGCGTTCAGAGGGGAAAAATCCCCTCCGTGGAAATCGAGGCTAGGGCAGCGCCATGCCCGCGTTCCTGCCGCGAGCACTCCTCCAGCCGCGTGCACTCCTCGACCACCGCAAGTTCACGATGGAGAATGATCCGGCGTCCATCGGGGCGTCGCACGGCCTGGTGATCATCGAGAAGAGAAAGGGGCTGATGGCGAGGGGAGAAAAGATGTCAGGAGCCTTTTCAGCGAAAAGGGTCCTGACACCTGGTATGTTGGCTTTTCCTCTCTCAGTCGTCATGCACGCTCCCGGACAGGATGAGGCGGGTATCGGCGTCACCTTACCGCGGCGGAAGACGGGTCGCAAGGCGGGGAGTCATCGACTGGTCGCTTGACAGGAGATACTCAACACTTACCATCTGCGTCGTGTTTTGGCGTGCGGCATCGTCAAAGCAAAGAGTTGGGGATGGTCACCTCCCGAGTGACTTGCTCACTGGGCAAGTGGGTGGGCAAGTCACGTCCGTACGCCAACAACCTGTGCCGTAAGGAATTGCGCTTTGCGAACCGTGACTTGTCCACTTGCTCAGGTGTATGTGAGCAAGTCACCAGGTTCTGCAAAATTGAACACTATACTGTTGCATTTTGCTACAGTCGCTCAGACTCAACCGTTGCTGGGCCGCGCCAGAGGGCGGATCACCTCGCCGCACCCAGGCGAACGGGAAGGATCCGATTCTGAGCCTGCTCGCCCCAAACCCGTGGCATGAGGCCCTGGCTGCTGAGCGTGACCGTCGCCAGACGTTGTGGCGCGAGTTCCTGGTTGGCGAGGATGTGGAGGAAGAGGCGGTGCGGCCAGCGGACTGGGCGGTGGGCAGCGAGGCATTTTGCGCCGGCCTTCGGGTCAGCGCGGGTCGTCCCGTGGCGAGGCGGCGTGGCAGGCCAAGGAGAATATCGATAGAACACCATGCGCACCAATATGTTATGTGAAGCGTCCCCATTTTTCCTCCGGGTCCGGACACCATTTCATTCCCCATGCAGCGCCCTGACCGAGCCGTCCGGATTGACCTTGATAGGCACTCGGATGTCCCAGCTGAGAGGAATGTTCAACTTCATGAACTCGTCCTTGGTCATGTGCCACTTGACGGTCTGACCGTTCTCCCGCACGCTGACCACGACCTCGTTATCGAGCAATTCCCACTCTGTATGTTGCCGCGCAGTCTTCAGCGCTGCGCGGCGATTTCAGTCTGGCGGTTCGCGATCTCTGTCTGCTTGATGCCGACGTAGAGCGCGCAGCCAGCAATGCCTAGCGTGATCAGGGTTGCAGACTCGACTTGCCGAAGGCCAGAAACCAGTCGAAAAACCTGCCGCATAGGGTCCTCCTCGGACAAATCGTCCACGTTTGGTTATTCGCCATGGCGGCGTGCACATTTTAACGGACCTGGCTCCGCTGCGGAGGACCGGGGCTTCCGTGATGGGGCGGATCACCTCTCCTGGCGGATGGCTCCCAGCGCATACGCGGACCGCGCCGGCACACAGGGGAGCAAGTGACGCTGACCAGGCCGGCAGGAATGGGACGGGGCCGCGGAGAGAAACGGGGTCGGGAGGTCGGGAGTCGTTTCTGCAGAAACGACTCCCGACCCACTCCCGACCCCTTTTTCTGCTTTGCACTGACAGCCTTGCCTTCCTTTGCCACTTGTCTATAGTACACCGGTGAGTTCTGTGGCGGTAGTCCGATGGAGGAGGAATAGCAATGCTGCTCGTGAAGCACACAGACAACACCAAGCTGTTGGAACGGGTCGCCAACCACCTCGACTGCCATTACCACCGCTACCATCTGAACTACGAGGACGCGAAATTGGTCGCGTCCGTCTGGCTGGCCTACAAGGTGGCGGAGAAGGAAGAACATTTCCCTCGCTGGTTGGAGGTGGCCGTGGCGGAAGACTTGATTTCTCCCTACTTCTACCGCAGGGAAGAGGAAACGGCGGCGAGCATCCGGGCCATGCCAGAGGGGTGCCAACAGGTTTGGGACGAGTTCTCGTGCAAGCCCGCAAGACAGAAGTAGGTAGGCACGTACATGTCTAACGCCCGCCGTCAGAGGTGGGATCGCGGAATCGTCGCAACACAAGCTGAACACGGCAGGCAAGCCCCCGATGCCGAGGTTTATTGAGAACGACAGATCGGCGTTAGTCGATCATTTGAAGAAGCTGCTGCAAGAGGCAGACAGGGCCTATTTCGCTCTGGCGTTCGTAAGACAGAGCGGGGTGAACCTGTTGAGAGAGGCAATTCAGGAGTTCGTCGCTCGCAACGGCGTCCTCAAGATAATCTTCGCAAATGACTTCGGTGCAACTGAGTATTCAGCGGTAGAGGAATTGAAGGCCCTGGGAGCGAAGCTAAGGTTCTTTGAGGGACCGGTTTCATTCCATCCGAAGGCTTACATCTTCAAGAAAAGAGAAGAGGTTTCGGCAGCCATCGGTTCATCAAACCTCTCAGCGAGTGGCATCGCAACGGGGGTTGAATGGAACGTGCTATTGTCGCCTTCTGACATGGACTGCAAGCCAGTCTTGCAGCAGTTCTTGAAGCTGTGGAATTCGCCGGAAGCTCGGAAGGTGACGCAACGCATTCTTGAACAACTGCTTGATGAGGAAAGGCGTGCCGAACAGTATCAGAAGTCATTACGCCAGCAGGATCGGCCGCCGCCTGAGCGTTCTCCCTTTAGGGCTGGCTTCGTTGATGACAAGAAGAACTATGTTATTCACCGACATCCGGATAAGGAAATTGGATGGAAATTTGATATAGCCGAAAGAAAGTTTAACGGATACCAAAGGCGAGGAGAGTTTTTCCTGGTGGTGGTCTGTGATTACGAGACTGCATATGAGCTGATTTTCGCAATCCCAAGCTCTTACCTAAAGCAGAACATACTTCCGCACGCAAAACGTGAACATAACGGCAAGATTTTCTTCATGGTTCATAAGAAGACCTATGAATTCGTTTGGCGCTTCCGTGTCAAGATGGATGGCAGGCCGTTCTTGCTAGGTTAGGGCCGAAACGACAAGGCCCAGGCTTATGCAGCCTGGGCCTTAGCTGGCGGGTGGGCCGGGTGGCACGCCCTGACGTACTCCGAAGGGCGTGCATGACCGTCAACCACGCCCTTCGGAGTACCTCAGGGCGTGCCACCCTGCCGGCGCCCTGAGGTACTCCGAAGGGCGTGCGAACGCCAGCGCCACGTCATCCGCGCGAGTTCGCCAGCACTCCGGGGTCCATTTCCAGTCTCACCGGCCGCAGTCACGCGTACCAGCGTGTACTGGACCATTCCCAATCTTCCGCCCTGGCCACCAGGCCGCGACGCACTGGGTTGGCATGAATGGTATCAAGCATGGCACGCAGCGCTTCGGTGCTCGTGATGTTGCGATCGTAGCCGCCGCCCGGCTGCCGGAAGCGGTGCCTCAGGCGGGAGCCTTCACGCACCGTCACCCGCGCCAGCCACTCCGTGGCGTGCCTTTTTCAGATACCGGATCGCCTTGCGGGCGACCGGCTCCTTGACCGCCTGCAGAAAAGCCGACATCCGCTCCGGCGCGTCGCCGGGGCCAGAAAAATAGGACGTAGCTCGTAAAGAGAATGCCGCCTTATCGAACTGCGTCCTCTCCTTCTCTCCTTCCGCCCTTACTTCAACATCTCCCGCAGTTCACGCCGCTGCGCCGGCTTGAAGCCCGGCGAGCAATCCCTCCAGGCCGAGCTCCTCAATCACCCGCTCGGCGCCGACCTGGTCGATCACCTGCTTCACGCCGACCTCATCGATCACCCGTTTTGCGCCGACCAGCTCAATCACCTGCTTCAGGCCGGCCTGGTCGATCATCCGTTTCAGGCCCAGCTGGCGGATGAATTCGTCGAGCCCGAGCTTGTCGACGACGGGACGGATATCGATCGTTGCATTCTGGCTTGCTCTGCGTGCCATTTGACGGACCTCCTCCCACAGGTGGGGAAACAGCGTCGCCAGCCAGGGGCCGTACAGGCGCCATACGCGCCCCACACCAGGGCGTCGCCGCGCCCTTACTTCAACATCTCCCGCAGTTCACGGCGCTGCTCCGGCTTGAGCCCGGCGAGCAAGCCCTCCAGGCCGAGCTCCTCAATTACCCGCTCGGCGCCGACCTGGTCGATCACCTGCTTCACGCCAACCTGGTCGATCACCCGCTTGACGCCGACCAGGTCAATCACCTGCTTCAGCCCGGCTTGGTCGATCATCCGTTCCAGGCCGACCTGACGGATGAGCTCGTCGAGCCCGAGAATGTCGACGACGGGACGGATATCGATCGTTGCATTCTGGCTTGCTCTGCGTGCCATTTGACGGACCTCCTCCCACAGTTGGGGAAACAGCGTTGTGAGCCAGGGGCCGTACAGGCGCCATAGCTCCGGCCGGCTTGTGACTTCCTGCGCCAACAGTCGCGTCGCATCCAAAGGCTCGTGTACCAGCAGATGAACCGGCACACTGTCGTGCTCGACCGGCACGTCCCGGTTGCTGACGAGGATTATAGCTCGCCCCAGGTGCTCAACGCGCCAAAGGCCCGGTCCCAGCGGCTCCAAGTTGCCCAGGAGGTTTCGTGCGCCGCCCAGGAAGCGTCGGCCCAGATGGTTGGCCAGGTACCAAAACGAAACCTGCGCCCGGCCGACCAACCTCTGGCCCTGCTTGCGGCGTTAGTCGTTGAGCCGTCGATGGATGCCCAGACCGATTTCCGCCAGCAGGTCCAGATCGGCCAGGCGGGCCGACACGCTGGGGCCCTTGAATTCCAGGATGTTCCAGGCCGTCAGCCAGCGCCAAAGGCCCAGGAACGGCGGCCCACTTGACGAGGTCCGACGCAGCAGCACCAGATCGGCGGCCCGGGGCAGGTCGCCCACCGGCATGTTGGTGCGAACCTCGAAGCTCCGTTCCAGAAGCGGCCGCAAGAGATCGGCGAACAGCGGGTGCCATTGCATCGTGCGACACCGGAATGCGGCTGAGGCAGATCGTGGCCCAATGTGCGTATTGTAGCAGGCCGCGGGCCAGGAACGATGGGGCAGCGAAGAAAGGGCCTGCGGGAGTCTGGGGACGAATAAGGGGACAGCGTGGTTTTCCAGCGGGAATTCACGCTCGCTCCTTGTCTATCGAGGCACTACGGATCGGCCTTGTCCTCCGCCAGCAAGGCCTGCCAGCTCTTCACCGTCCCAATCCGTTCGATGAGGGCTTCCAGCCGGCCCCGTCTGGTAGACGCGATCGCCCCGCGTCATCCCGCCTTGGGGGGCCGCGACTTTTCTCGCGAACCGATCGACCCCAACTTGAGCTTCAGAATCTTGCTGAGCCGATCGATGATATCGGAGGTGAGAGGCCGGTCCCCCGTGAGGAACGCATCGAGAGTATCCATGTCGGTCTGTGCGCGTTCCGCTAAATCGGGCAGTAGGATCTTGCTGGAATGAATCGCTCGACGCAAGGCCCCGCTTGGGGTGCGCTCCTGCATGGCATCGTGCAGGCGTTGATCTTTTTCGATCAGCTCAGGCAGTTCCTTGGCAATGAGCGCTCGCGATCGACGAATTCTCTTCATGAGCCTCTCGTCGAGTTTGTCAGCGATCTGCCGCTGTTTTTTGTTTTGCATGGTCTTCCTCATCTGCGAGGCTCCGGAACCTCGTACGCGGTCACAGGCACCAGCGTCGCGAAGTCGATCTTTTGATACACGGCGATGATGTACCGGCCGTCCCGAGTGTAACCCCACGCGGCCGGATTCCCGGACGATCGGCTCTTGCCGACGCGCTGCGGACTCATCACGACTCGTTCGAAGTCATCCGGTGAGATGCCGTGTTCCGCAAGATGCGCCACGATTTCCTCGGTCCAGACAAAGTCAAAGTAGGGCATGGACCGCTCGGGGGGCAACGTCAGAGATTTCACATTGGTACAGCCGGCGGCGGCCCGGCTCCCAACGACGGCATCTGCCCGGCCTTGACCTGCTCGGGCCGAATAAGGGGACAGCGCAGCTTTTCCAGCGGAAATCCACGCCCTCCCCTGGTCCGCTTTCGCACTACCGGTCGGCCTTGTCGTCCGCCAGCAAGTCCTACCAGCTGTCCACCGTCCCAATCCGTTCGATGAGGGCTTCCAGCCGGCCCAGGTCGGGAATCTTCTCCAACGCCGCCAGCGTTCGAAGGAAGACATAAGGTGTCAGGACTCTTTTCCCCCGGTAGAAATGGCTTCTGACACTTTCTTCTGTTCGGGTGTGCTGGCTCATCTGACCGGTTCCCGGCCACGAGCGCGGCGCGCTTCGCTTCCGGGACGGGGGTCAGGTCAAACCAGAAGACGGCCTTGCCGCGGGCGGCGGACACGGGCATGGCGGTCTCGTTGGTGGATCGCGTTTAGGCGAGCGCCGCGTCACCCATTTCGACTTCTGTCCCCGCCTCTTCTGCAACCTGGCGGAATTCGCGGTACACGATGCCGGGGACGGTCTTGGGATCGATCTCTTCGGTCCACAGTTTGGCAGTGAACAGGTGGACGAGCTTGATGCGTCCATCCTGGATCTCGATCCGGAAGCCCGGCGTGCGCTAGAGGACACCGCGGAGGAACTTAGACACCCCCGTAATGAGCGAGCCGACGATCTCGTCGGTTTCCTGGCTGCGGTAGACGGTGACCAGGGGCAGCCAGCGCGGCGCGGGCCCGTGGTCAGCGCCCGGCGCCGTGCCCTTACTTCAACATCTCCCGCACTTGCCGCCGCTGCGCCGGCGTCAGCTCGGCGAGCCATCCTTCCAGACCGACCTCCTCGATCACCCGTTTTACGCCGACCAGCTCAATC
This sequence comes from uncultured Planctomycetota bacterium, assembly GCA_963827935.1. GTDB lineage: Bacteria > Planctomycetota > Planctomycetia > Gemmatales > Gemmataceae > DATFNV01. The sequence goes on from CAWHCN010000019.1 coordinate 593,899, forward strand.
ACCTGCTTCAGGCCGGCCTGGTCGATCATCCGTTTCAGGCCCAGCTGGCGGATGAATTCGTCGAAGCCCGAGCTTGTCGACGACGGGACGGATATCGATCGTTGCATTCTGGCTTGCTCTGCGTGCCATTTGACGGACCTCCTCCCACAGGTGGGGAAACAGCGTCGCCAGCCAGGGGCCGTACAGGCGCCATAGCGCGCCCCACACCAGGGCGTCGCCGCGCCCTTACTTCAACATCTCCCGCAGTTCACGGCGCTGCTCCGGCTTGAGCCCGGCGAGCAAGCCCTCCAGGCCGAGCTCCTCGATCACCCGCTCGGCGCCGACCTCCTCAATGACCCGTTTCACGCCGACCAGGTCGATCACCTGCTTCAGGCCGGCCTGGTCGATCATCCGTTCCAGGCCGACCTGACGGATGAGCTCGTCGAGCCCGAGAATGTCGACGACGGGACGGATATCGATCGTTGCATTCTGGCTTGCTCTGCGTGCCATCTGACGGACCTCCTCCCACAGTTGGGGAAACAGCGTTGTGAGCCAGGGGCCGTACAGGCGCCATAGCTCCGGCCGGCTTGTGACTTCCTGCGCCAACTGTCGCGTCGCATCCAAAGGCTCGTGTACCAGCAGATGAACCGGCACACTGTCGTGCTCGACCGGCACGTCCCGGTTGCTGACGAGGATTATAGCTCGCCCCAGGTGCTCGACGCGCCAAAGGCCCGGTCCCAGCGGCTCCAGGTCGCCCAGGAGGTCTCGTGCGCCGGCCAGGAAGCGCCGGCCCAGATGGTTCGCCAGGTACCAAAACGAAACCTGCGTCCGGCCGACCAGCCGCTGGCCTTGCTTGCGTCGTTCGTCGTTGAGCCGTCGATGGATACCCAGGCCGATTTCCGCCAGCAGGTCCAGATCGGCCAGGCGGGCCGACACGCTGGGGCCCTTGAATTCCAGGATGTTCCAGGCCGTCAGCCAGCGCCAAAGGCCCAGGAACGGCGGCCCACTTGACGAGGTCCGACGCAGCAGCACCAGATCGGCGGCCCGGGGCAGGTCGCCCACCGGCATGTTGGTGCGAACCTCGAAGCTCCGTTCCAGAAGCGGCCGCAAGAGATCGGCGAACAGCGGGTGCCATTGCATCGTGCGACACCGGAATGCGGCTGAGGCAGATCGTGGCCCAATGCCCGTATTGTAGCAGGCCGCGGGCCAGGAACGATGGGGCAGCGAAGAAAGCGCCGGAGCCTGCGGGAGTCTGGGGCGCGGATAAGCGGTCAGCGTGGTTTTGACTCGCAAATCGGACAGGGGAACCGGTGAGGTCGTCTGCGAACCGCGTCTTATTGGAACGGCGGCACATCCACGGGCAGGCCGACGCGCATGAAGAAACGGGCGAAGGCCTGACCAAGAGAAGGAGGACGCAGCTCGATTCCCTGCCCCGTGCCCGCCCGGCCCGAGCCGCTCTCATCCCGCCTTCTGCAGTTGCGCGTCGTGAAGTGCTCTTCAGGGTTTGGCCGACGGGTTGGGACGAACGATGCGGATGAACTGGTTCGCCAGGCTTGACGCGGCCGTAATGGCATCGTGGATGCGCTGCGCCAGTCCCACGGGGTTTCGGCGATCCTGGGTACAGGAGATGATTCCCCGATGCATGGGACCTTGCCGATGGAGGCGTTGGAAGTCGGCATGATTATGGGTAAGCACGGCGCGTAGATCGGCAACGGCATCGGCGAGAACCTCCGCGTCGTCAATGCCCTGGTTGGCTCGGCCCGCCTCCTGAACTGTCCGCACATCGTGGCCGAGCCGGCGAAGCACCTCAACGACCGGGTAGGGGAAATCCTCATCCGCATAGAGTCGGGCCATGTGCGCTAGTCTGCCTCGTTTTCGTGGATGTCTTCATCGATCTCGGCGGGGTGCTCTCGGTAGTAGTCCCAGGCCGCCTGGAGGTCTTCGGGCGTCAGGCCCACGATGTTCTCCAGGATCTGCTCGTCCGGCAGACCGAGGCGGCGAGAATTCACGAGGCCCCAGACCGTGATCCGGGTTTTGCGAATGCACGCTCGCCCGCCGCAGACGCCGGGCGTTTTCTGCACCCAGCTCTTCTTGGTCGTTTCGGTGGCCATGTGGGCACCTCCTTTGCCGAGATTATACCCGAGCGGGCTCACGCTTCGCCAGCTATTGCCGGATGACCTTCTGCGTATCCCACGTGCAGCACAAAGAGGGCGCATATGGGGCCAGCGTGGTTTTCCAGCGGGAATTCACGCTCTCTCCTTGTCTATCGAGGCACTACCGGTCGGGCTTGGCCTCCGCCAGCAAGGCCTGCCAGCTCTCGACCGCCCCAATCCGTTCGATGAGGGCTTCCAGCCGGTCCAGGTCAGGAATCATCTCCAGCGCCGCCTGCGTTCGCGCACTGGGCCAGCCCAGCGGTTTGCTCCCCAGGCGCACGAGCAGGTCGCCCACCGTCACGGCACTGATGGGCGCCAGCGGCAGCGTCCCCAGGCCGCCCGTCAACAACGGGTCCGGGGGGAGTTGCCAGACCCGAATCACCCGGTAGCGGAAGACATTGTACGGCACTTCATCGGGGAAGCCGCGTTCCCGCACCCCCGTCAGGACCGGCGAGTTGGCCGAGGGCCGTAGGAGTACGACAACGGTCCGGACCAGTTGTAGGGTGCGTCAAGCGTACTCGCGCCGACGCACCGTTCCTGCCCCCCGGTGCGTCGGGGCGAGTACGCTTGACGCACCCTACGCTTGCTGGCTCCAGGTGCAGGAGGTAGGGCGGGTTCGTGTCGACGTGCAGCACCTTGTCGGCGGCCCCGTTGACGGTGGCAATATCGGCGTCGATGATCCGCGTTGGCGCGGCCGGCTGGCCGGCGAAGACAGTCCAGTCGGCGGGCCCGAGTTCTAGCAAGCCGGACGCGGGAAGAGGGTGAACTGAGAGCAGCCGGCGACCCGGGGCTACGCACTGCGGGCGGTGTCGGCCTGGCTCCCCAGGCGCTGCCACCACGGCTCCCACGCTCTTAGTGGAAGAACCCCAGCCAGAAGCTGAACACCTGCGTCTTGTCGCCGTCCGCCTTCACGATGGGGAAGCCGAAGTCCAGGGCGATGGGGACGGGGCCGAGCATCGGGACGACGAAGCGGACGCCGACACCGGCCGACACCCGGTAGTCGCTGATTTGCATGCGCGGCTCGACGGTGCCGCTGTCCACGAAGGCCACGAAGTACAGGTGATCGTTGGCCCGGACCGGGATTTGATACTCCAGGCTGTTCAGGAGCATGAAATCGCCGCCAATCGGGATGCCGTAGGGGGGAGCCAGCGGGCTGATGCCGCGGAACTCGAAGCCGCGCATGCTCTGAAAACCGCCGGCGAAGAAGCGTTCGTAGACCGGAGCGTTCGATCCCTCCCACGCGACCTGCCCGTGGTAAGCCAGGACGTGACGGCCGCTCTTGTCGGCCCGTTCGTAGATCGTCCAGAACTGGCTGAAATCGACGTTGACCACCGGGAAGGTGAATTCGCCCGTGACCTCCTCAAAGGAGATATCGAGGTGGTTGCCCTCGGTGGGGCGCAGGTAGGAGTCGCGCGTGTCGCGGGTGACGCCGACCTTGAACCCCGCCAGGAAATTGCTGCCGATGACATTCTGGTAATCCGGCGGGTCCCAGGCCGGCACGTCATGGACGCCCACGTCCTCGATACGGACGGCGGTGTAGGCGGACCAGTACTGATTCAGCTTGCGGGCCAGGGTGATGCGCGTGCCGAGGCGACTTTCCGTGTACTCGTTGTAGAGGCGCTCCCAGTAGATCGCGCCGACCGTCAGGCTGTAGGGCGTGTCGAAGATCATCGGGTCGCGCCAGGTGGCCGAATAACGCTGGGTCGTGGTGCCCGGCATGGCTTCGATGCGCATTTCCTGGCCGGCGCCGCGGAAGGCACGCCCGGCCAGGAGATCGTCGAAACTGTCCGGAAAGCGGAGGATGTCGAAGTTCTTTTCGTTGAGCACAATGCTGCCGGTCAGGCCGGCATCGGAGTTGACGCCCACGCCGAACATCAACTGGCCGGTCTTGGTTTCCTGCACGCGGACCAGTAGGTCCTTGTACTCCTCGTCCCCATCGCGGTTGAGCACTTCGACGGTCGGTCGCACGCCGGTTTCGCCATTGGTTTCGAAAATACCGAGCTTGGCCAGGTTGCGTTCGGCCAGGCGCAGGTCGGGATACTGGAGGGTCTGGCCGGGCGAAAGCCCTTCGGGAAGCTGGCGGAGGATGACGTTCTGCCGGGTCACGTCGTTGCCGATGATCCAGATCTGCCCGACCTTGGCCGGCGCCCGTTCCGTGACCTGGTAGTGCACCAGGCAGACGCCCGGGGTCTCGGCGTTGAAGACCGGCTCTGGTTTGACGCGGACGTCGCGCCCGGCCATGCCGTAATAGTCCTGGATGGCGCGGATATCGGCCTGCACCTTGGCCTCGTCGTAGAACTCGCCGGGTGCCAGCCGCGGGATGGCCTGGATGACTTCCAGCGGCATTTCCCGGCCGGCGCCATCGACCTGCGGGCGGGCGGACACGCGGTAGCGCGCCCCCTCGTAGATATGGAAGACGAGGATCACGTGGTCGCCGTCCGGCTCCCAGCGCAGCTCGCGGGAGACATGCACATCGTGATAGCCGAACGATTTGTAGTACTTCTCCAGCTCGTCTACGTCGTACTCGACCATCTGCAGGTTGAGGGTGCCGCCGAACAGGCCGAAATATTCGTGGCTCGACTTGACCTGGGTGTACAACCGGCCGGCACTGACGAAGGTATTCCCCTCGAAGGCCACATCGCGGACCTTGACTTTCTTACCCTCGGTGATGTTGAAGACGACGCGGGTGTCGGTAGGATTGGCCCCTTCGGTCAGGTCGCAGGTGGCGAAGGGTCGGCCCTGCTTGTACAGCTCGGCCACGATCGCCTTGCAGGCTTCCTGGTTGAGATAGGGGACCATCGGGTCGCCCTTGTGCAGATGGGTGATTTTCTTCAGCTCGTCGATCTTGATGTGAACGCCGCCGTTGTAAACGACCTCCTGAATCCGCTGGGGCCGTTCGATGACCTGGAAGTAGACATCGACGAGGTTGCGATTGTCGGGATGTTCGACGAGTTTGACATCGACGCGGGCGAAGAGGCCGGTGGCCGTGAGGAGGCGGACATCCTCGTCGATGGTGGCCTGGTTGTAGGGGCGTCCGGCCTGGGTGTGGATGGTGCTGAGGACCCGTTGCGCGGAGTTGCCGCGGGTCCCGTCGACCTTGATATCGGCAACTGTGACCTGCGGGGCGGCGACGACGGGCCGGGGGGTCGCGGCCGGCAGCGGCGGCGCCTGCGCCCGGGCGGACGCGCCGGCCTGGGCCAGGGCCATTAGCCCCACAACCCACAGGCGTACCGGCACAAGGAAGCGATCCGTCGCTTGCATGGGTAGTTCCCCATCGGAAGGCAGCACGTCTACGCCCCGGGGCGGCCCCGAATAGCCGGGGCCCGCCGGACTGTCAAGACCTCTGGCACGCGCGCGGCTGCCAAAAGGGCTCAGGCACCTTTCGGCAGCCGGCCTGCGGCCGTTGCGCTCCGTAGCCGAAACCGACCTTCTCTCCAGTTCGCGCAGAGGAAGGGCAGCAGATAGCGATGGGAACGCCAGGTGTCAAGTCGCCTTTCGCTCGCGGCGCTCCCACCGCTTTCCCATTTCGTGAGCTTGGCAGCGCAAAGAAGAGTAGCACGGTTGCTCTTGCCGCCGGCCGCTGGAAATGCGAGAAGCCCGCCACTTCCCCGCCCGGCCCTCCGTCGTCGGGGAGGGGCGTCCGCGATCCACGGAGGTAATCGATGACGACTCCCCCGGTCGCTGACTCCGGCGCGGCCCGGGCCGGCAAGGATTGGTCGCTCGCCCTGATGCTTGTGCTGGCCGTCGCGCTGGCCGGCTGGAGCTACGCCCGCTTCTGGCCCCAGGCACCGGCCCTGTGGGGGTCGCTGCTTCACGACCGCAACGCCCACTACTGGGCGGCCCAGAGTGTCGGACTCGACCTGCGTCAGGGCCACCTGCTACACCTGGCGATTGATGTCGAACGCATGCGCATCTGGGGCCCGCTGCACCCGCTGGTCACCGGCGTGGTCCTGGCCATTGGCGGGACCGATTATCGGCTGGCCGTGCTGACCGCCCTGGCCGCCTGGATCGGGACCGCCGTGCTGGCCTTCCTGTCGGCCCGCCGGGTCGCGCCGCGGGCGGGCAACTTGGCCGGCGCCGTCGCCGCCCTGCTGGTCCTGGCCAGCCCGGCCCAGCAGGCGTTCGCCACCGATATCATGCTCGAGGCCCCGGCGCCTGCCTGTCGCTGGCCGTTGTCTATACCTATCTGCGCCTGCGGCAGGGGCCCACGACGGCCAACGCCCGCTGTTTCGCCCTGGCGCTGACCGCCCTCTTTTTCCTGAAATACAACTACTGGATCCTCGGCCTGCTGGCGGTCGGCGTCGTCGAATTGGCCCGGGCCCGCCGGCTGGTGGCCTCGGCGGCGCTCGCCCTGGACCGGCGCTGGGGCCCGGCCGCTCCTCTGCGAGACTGGCTGTTGGCCCAGCTTCGCCATCCCCTCACTTACCCGCTCGTAGTCCTGGCGATCGTTCTGATGCGCTTCGTCATCGGCGGCCCGTTCGAGCTTCGGCTTGGGGGCCGATCGGTGGCCGTCCGTTCCGCCGACACGCTCGCGACCATCGCCTGCTGGGTCGCCCTGGCGCGCGTCCTGCCGTGGTGGATCCGCATCGGCCGGCCGTGGCTGCGCCAGCGTGCGACGCTAGCTGCCACCGTGGTCGCCTGGCATGCGGCCCCGGTGGTGGCCTGGTTCCTCGTTCCCAAGCGAGCGGCGCTCTTCTTCTCTTACCTGTCGCGCGATCACGGCGCGGGAGAGGCCGGCGCTTCTTTCCTGGCCCGGCTGACGACCTATGCTCAAACGCTGGCCGCGGATTATCACGCAGGGACGGCGGCCCTGGCCATCGTGCTCGCGCTGGTTGCCCTGGCCTGTTTGCTCGCGCCGCGGCTGCGGCCCGGCGGGGGAATCGTGCTGGCCTTTTTGCTGGTAGCCGCCAGCCTGACGCTGTTGCAGCCCTGCTGCCGCAGTCGCTTTGTGCATTCCTGGGTGGCGCTCCTCTGGGTGGCGGCCGGCGCGGGACTGGCCGGCGCCGTGCCGGGATGGGGCACCCGCCTGGGCCGGCGAACCGGCCAGGCCCTGGCCGCCGGGGTTGGCGGCGTTTTGCTCATCCTTTGCGTGCCGGCCGCACTGTCCCCTGGCCACGCCCCGGAAGGGGGCATCCAGCCTACCGTTCCCTCGGCACTCGCGCTGGCGGAACGATACCTCCCGCCCCTGGCCGGCACGCGCCGCGTCGTCATCGCCTCGAATTTGCCGCTCAAGTTCTTTGCGATGTGGACGTACCAGGAACGCTTCCGCCGGACCGAGCGGGTGATAACCGAGGTTTCCAACCTGCCGGCCGACCCGCAGTCCTTCGGGCAATGGGCCGAGCGCAGCCAGTGCGACGCGGTGGTCTGGATCGACGTGTCGCCCCACTCGATCTACTATGCGGAAACCGAAGCCGTGGGGGCGGAACGACTGCTCGGGCTGCTGGAATCCCAGGCGTGCTTCACCGCCGCAGGACGCTGGGACTTGCCGGAGCTGGGGTGCTCGGTGACGGTGTGGCGACAGGGACGGTCGGTGGCAGCGTTGGAGCGGTAAGGGGCGGCAAGCCTCCAAACGCGACTTAGAGCGTTCGGAAAGTATGCCGAGCCGCGCACGCAGCGGAGCGGAGTAAGCGGCCGAACTCCGCGTAATTCGCTCCGCTGAATGGGCGGCTCAGCGATCCAAGCGCCACCTTGAAACCTGCATTCTTTCCGACCGCTCTTAGCGCCGCGCAGGTGTCGGCCTATAGTAGAGCGCCCGAGGGAAACCGTACCATGCGAGTCGCAGGCCCGCCGCGCGTCCTGGTGTGCGCCGACGAGTCGGCCGGCGTCGCAGAGCTGCGCCCGCTCCTCGAGGCCGCTCGCTGTCAGGTCGCCTGGCACCCCCTGGTGCCCCCCGATCCCGAGGTGGCCGAGATCCACCTGATCGTGATCGACAGCAGCCAGCAGAGCAGTGAGGCGCTGCACTGCTGCCGCAGGCTACGTAGCCGGCAGGGCGACGACTTTCTTCCCATCCTGTATGTGGCCGGCGATCCAAGTCCGGCCGCCCGCGTCGCCCCGCTGGAGGCCGGTGCCGATACCTACCTGCTTCGCCCCTTCGCGCCGGGCGAGCTGCTGGCCCAGGTGCGGGCCTTCTTGCGCATCAAGGAGATGCACGACCGGCTGGCGGAGAAGACGGCCGAGGTGCATCGCATCAACCGCCGACTGCAACAGGCCTACGGCCAGATCGATGCGGAGCTGGACCTCGCCCGGCGCATCCAGATGAGCTTTCTGCCGCAGGCGCTCCCCGAGGTGCCCGGCGTTCGCTTCGCCGTCCACTACAGCCTCTGCGGCCGCGTCGGCGGCGATTTCTACGATGTCTTTCGACTGGACGAACAGACCGTTGGTCTTTATGTCGCCGACGCCATGGGCCACGGCGTGCCCGCCAGCCTTCTCACCATCTTTGTCAAGAAGGGGGTGCGGGCCAAGGAGGTCTTCGGCCGGCAGTACCGCCTGGTGCCGCCCGGCGAGGTCCTCGCCCGCCTCAACCACGACCTCGTCGAGCAGGCGATGGCCGACCATCCCTTCATCACGATGGTCTACGCCCTGTACAACCACCGCGAGCAGACCGTGAGCTTCGCGCGGGCCGGGCATCCGTATCCACTGCACGTGCCCCGCCACGGCCTGCCGACGCTCTGGCAGATCGAGGGCAGCCTGCTGGGCGTGTTCGAAACGACCTTTCCCATGCAGACGCGCCAGCTGCGCGTGGGCGACAAGCTGGTGCTCCACAGCGACGGCATCGACGGGGCCAGCTTCGATGGTCACCCGGCGGGCCGTGAGAGCCTGTTGGCCTGCGCGGCGTCTCACCGCGAGCTGCCGATCGACGACTTCGTCGCCGCCCTGGCCCGCGACCTGTTCGGTAAGGGAAGCCAGCCGGACGACCTGACGTTGCTGGGCCTGGAGGTGCTGGAGACCCGGAGTTGACCGGCAATGCAACGTATTTGATATTTAAGAGTTAAAGACGTTGCAACTCGGCAAACTAAGTTGCGCCCGGAGGATCGGAGGACTGCCCTTGGCTCCGACCCCTCTTCAGCCGACAGTTCGTTCCCCAAACAGGAGCCCAATGCCGGAATCAGCTCCCATTGCTCGCAGCTTCGCGTATTAGCGAATCCGGTGGTGGCGGCTGCTGAACAGTCATAAGCGTTGCAGGAGAAATACGCGATTCAAGCTGTCTAATTAGTTCGTCAAGATCGACTGTCGGCCCTGAAATCGTTCGGGCGTTGGCTGGTGAAGAATCGGCGCCTGGCGGAGAATCCTTTTGCACACCTGGAAGGGGGCAATGCCAAGGTGGACCGCCGGCACGACCGCCGGGCGGTTGTGCCCCTGGGCGGGAGTTTCAGTTGCTCACCGGTTGCTCAGACCATCGACCCCGAGGGGGATCGGCCGGGACTGAGCGGGATTTCGGAGGGTGGAGAAGCAGAAAACGCCACCGGCCGCAATCCCCTGATTCTGCAAGGGGTTGCGGCCGGCCGGGACTCTTGCGGACTGCCTGAGACAAGAGCGGGTGATGGGGCTCGAACCCACGACAGCCACGTTGGCAACGTGGCGCTCTACCACTGAGCTACACCCGCAAACCGATGGAATTATAAACCGTCGGCCCAGGGTTTCAAGGGACCGGCGCAGAAAATAGGCCCGCCGCCGGACGCAGAATTAGGCCTCGTCGCGGTGGCGATGGTTCCTGCTGCTGCCGTTTGGCCGCCACCCTCCGGGCAGCGCGGGGAGCGCCACCCGGGCGGTGCGCGACCTTAGAACGGTCCAATCCAGTCGAGGAACAACAGGTCGCCGGGACGGATCTCCAGCGTGTCGGCCTTGCGCTGCCGCGGCCGCTCGCCGCCGTCGCGCGGCATCATCGGGAGGCTGGACTTGACCCAGCTGAACGGGCCGTCTCCATCCTCCGGGCAGGCCGGCATCTTGGCCGCCTCGTCCTCGACCCGTGGCATGGGTGCCTCGTTGCACTCCTCGATGCTGCCGCTCAGGGGCATGCCGGCGGCCACGTCAGGCACGGCGGGCATCGCCTGGAGGGGCAAGACGCCGTCCGCTTCCTCGTCCTGGATCACCACGCTCCCCGGAAGGATGGCAGCGTGCATGCGGCCCGGACACGCCGCGGGGGTGGATTCGGAGACGGGGCAGGAGTCGGGCTTGTCCCACACGGTGGCCGGCCCGGCGGTGCCCAGGAAGCCCTGAGCGCTGCGGAGTGCCACCTCGGCCGTCTGCCGCGTCGCTCGCAGTGTGTCGGCCTCGGTCAGAACGGCAGCCTGGATGCCGGTGAAACCGTGTCCGGCCCACGAATTGGGGTGATCGCAGGCGTACTGGACAGCCAGACAGCCAACCCCCACGGCCGCCGCGCCCGCTGCGGCACAGCCCCACCATATCTTGCGCACAACGTCTCCATTCTCGTTGGAAAGGACGGCCCCGATCAAAGGCCGGGCTTATAGCGGTGAGGCTGGGGTAACGCCAGAGCATTCCGCCAGGCGCTTTACTGTAAATCCATTCACTCCTATAATGGGATAGAGAATCCGGCTTACGGAAGGTCGCTGTCATGGACAATCGCACCATCGCACAACGGCTGCGTGAATATGCCGATTACCTCGATTCCCAGGAGCTGAGCGTCCACCGCGTCCGCGCTTATCGCCGGGCCGCGGAGATGATTCTTGGACTGGAGCAATCGCTGGCAGAGATCTATCGGCAGCAGGGCCGCGACGGCCTGGAAGCACTGCCCGGGATCGGGTCGCATCTGTCGTTCACGCTGGAGGGGCTGCTGCGCGACGGGACCTTCCGGACACTGGGCACCGATGGCGGCCGGATCGATCCGGAAAGGGTCCTGCTGAGCGTCCCCGGGGTGGGCCCGCGCCTGGCGCGGCAGCTCCACGATGACCTGGGGGTCAGCACGCTGGAAGGGCTTGAAATGGCGGCCCACGACGGGCGGCTGGCTCGCGTCGGCGTCGGTCCCAAGCGGCTGCGCGGCATCATCGACGCCCTGGCCGGCCGGCTGACCCGCTCGCGCCGGCCGGAGCCGGTGGCCGGTGAACCGTCGGTCGCCGATCTGCTCGCCGTCGATGCCGGCTATCGATCTCGGGCCGAGCGGCGGGCCTTGCCCACCTTCACGCCGCGCCGCTTCAATCCGGAGCAGCGCGCCTGGCTGCCGATCTACCAGACCGACCGCGGCGACTGGTTCTACCGCGCCCTCTATTCGAACACCGCCCTGGCGCATCGGCTGAATATGACCCACGACTGGGTGGTAATCTACTTCACCGACGGCACCATCTCGGGCCAGCGGACCGTGGTGACGGAGCCGCGCGGGGAGCTGCGCGGCCGGCGCGTGGTGCGCGGGCGGGAGCGGGAATGCGCCCGGCACTATGCGGCGGAGAGCCTGTCCGAGGCGCCCCTCGCCCCCGCTGGGCAATGATGTTCGGCACGGTTGCTGGCACGCCCCGTACCGAGCCGGCCCCGGTGGAGGCTGGATTTGTAAACAGATGACGGCGGCCCCTGGCGTTGGCCCCCAACCACGAAATCGCAAACTGACCTGTAAAAACCGGCTCCGCCATCACTATAATGAGCGCGTGTTCAGGTCGAGACCACCTGGGACGCCGCCATGACAGCAGCCCTTTCCTCGCATCCATTCAAGCTGGATTACACCGCTCAGGAGGTGGGCGACTCCCTTCTGGTTCACGCGGATTGCTTCGATTGGATGAGCCGTATCCCCGAGGGCGCAATTCACGCGATCGTGACCGACCCGCCCTATGGGGTCAAGGAGTACGATTTTGACCAGCTGGAGAAGCGGAGCAACGGCCAGGGCGGCATCTGGCGAATCCCGCCGTCCTTCGACGGCCACCAGCGTGCCCCGCTGCCTCGCTTCACCGCCCTGAACGACGCGGAGCGTGGCACGCTACGCTGGTACTTCGTCGAATGGTCCCGCCTCGCCCGGCGAGTTCTCCGGCCAGGAGGCCACCTTTTTCTGGCGAGTAACGCCTTTCTGTCGAACTTCGTTTTCTCGGCAATTGTCGAGGGCGGTTTGGAGTTCCGCGGCGAAATCATTCGCCAGGTTCGCACCCTGCGGGGCGGTGATCGCCCAAAGAACGCCGAGGAAGAATTCCCAGGGATATCCTCAATGCCGAGAGGGTGCTACGAGCCGTGGGGCCTTTTTCGCAAGCCGTTGCCCGCAAGGATGACGGTCAGCGACTGCTTGCGGCAATTCCACACCGGCGGCCTTCGCCGGCGGCGTGACGACCGACCCTTCGAGGACGTGATCGAAAGCGAACGGACCCCGCGGGCGGAACGCCGGATTGCTGACCATCCCAGCCTGAAACCGCAATCGTTCCTCCGCCAGATCGTCCATGCCGCCCTACCGCTCGGCGAAGGAACAATCCTTGATCCTTTCATGGGCTCCGGATCAACGATTGCGGCTTGTGTCGCGATGAAACTGCGTGGCATCGGCGTCGAGCGCCACGCGGACTACTTTGCCCTGGCCACGAAGGCCGTCCCCTGCCTGGCGTCGATGTGTATTGCTGAAACCGATCAAATGACGCTATTTTGATGCCGCTTCCGGCCGCTCGCTGCCCTGTTCCACCGCGTTGACATCGTCATCGGAGTAGATCCAGTTGCCGGTCATCTTCAGATAGCCGGCTTGTGTTACGGACGCGGTGATGGTGCGGCGACTACCTTCTTTGCGGCTGGAAAACATCCAATCGGCCTTTGTGAGTTGCCCGAGGTAGACCCGCTTGAAAGCGAATGGGCGAGGTGGCACTCCTTTGACAGTATCGCTACCTCGGCTTGCCACGAAACACAAGACCATCAGCCAGCAATCTTCGGCATTGTGGCCCTGCCAGCCGCGGAGATACCGCGAGGCCTTGACCTCGATGCCCTCTCCCTCGTGCTGCACGGAGTCGGCTGGGTAGCGGCCCCTGGGCAGCAGGTCCGGATGGCCGTTGTGGTACTTGTTCTTGACGAGGCTCTTGCAGTACTTCGGGATCGTGGAAACCACGAATTCCCCGACCATGCTGCTGAAGTTGGCGGGCATGAGCATGGACTCAAACCGCGGGATCCCCTTGGTGTTGAGCTGCGAGTTGATGAAACCAAGGAAGTTCGTGAATTCCAGCATCGCCTGATAGATCGCCTCCACGTCTAGCCCGTACGGAATGACAGCCTTTCGGTTGAATTTGTCTAGCTTGATCGGGACGGGTGTGCAGGCGGTTTCTTCGGCGGACGGTGGCATCGGCTGTCCCTCCTTGGACTTGCTGTCGCCAGTGGTGCCCAATCATGTCGCACACGCCCATTCGCGCCAAGGCCGGTATAACGTTCGCTGCCGTTTCTCCGTATGGACCTCAGTCCCTGGTAACAAGGCCTGGTGGGGGGCATGGCAGCCATCGTGCCAGGGCCCTGATCCGTTGCGGGGACCGTCCCGGGTTCACTTCACGGGTTCGCATCGGCCGATAGGCGCTTGACACGGGAAACCAGGCGGCATAGCCTTCAAGCTCGACGATCGAGAGGACAGATGTCGCACGGTGACGGGCCTGGCACATGGCGTCAATCCGCTTGAGCCGAGACGAGGCAGAAGACGGCGATCTGCCTTCTGTTTGCATGTGCTGCGGGAAGCACGCGACACAGAAGAAACGACTCCGCTTTACCTCGCATCCCCTGTGGGTCTACATCCTGTTGCCGATGGGCTGGCTACCCTATGCCATCGTTGCCGCTCTTCTCACCGAGCGTGTTCGTTGCTACACGCATTTCTGCGACCGGCACCGAAGGTACTGGTTGAGGCGCACCCTGATCAGCTGGGCTTGTTTTGCGGGGCTGGTAGTTTTTTCCCTCGGTAGTCTGGTACTCACGGTTTTGCTGCGTGAACATATCAGCGAGGCGACGCAACGGCTCATCGCTGGATGGCTATGCCCGGTTACGATTGCCCTGGGGCTGCTGTGGCTCATGTCGATCCCCATCATGCAGGTGGTGGGGATCCATCCTGCCGATGTCACGGAAGACTCACTCACCCTGAAGGGCATCTCCCAGGACTTTGCCGAAGCCGTTCGCGAGTATCGCCGGGAGCGGCGGGCCGAGGAGGAGGCTCAAGACCAGCCTCGGCGTTCCCGGCGCCGCCCCCCAGACGCAAGCCAGGAATACTACGATCCCGACAGGGGACCACCCGAGCGCTGATCGGGAGATCGAACGCGCCGGCATCAGGTCCTCTTGCTCGCCGTCGCTGGGCGAGGCCGCACCGTGTCAACCTCGGCCCGTACAATAGTCCCATGCTCGGTCGCCTCCGCTTGCTCCTGGGACTGGTGCGCTTCAGCCATACCATCTTTGCGCCTCCCTTTCGCCCTGGCGAGCGCGGCCCTGGCCTGGTCCGACCTGGAAGAGCCTTCCTGGAAAGCGGTCGCCGTCTCCCTGGTCGGCATCCTGCTGTGCATGGTCTTTGCCCGTAGCACGGCGATGGCGTTCAACCGCCTGGTTGATCGGCACATCGACGCCTTGAATCCGCGCACCGCTGGTCGCCATCTTCCCGCCGGGCTGTTGAGTGCGTTTACTGTCGCGCTCTTCGCTCTCCTTTGTGCGGCGGGTTTCTTGGCCTCGACGTTCCTGTTCCTGCTGGCCGGCAACCCGTGGCCGACGCTGCTGGCGATCCCCGTCCTCCTCTTCATTTGTGCTTACTCGTTCACCAAGCGGTTCACCTTCCTGGCCCACTTCTGGCTGGGTGTGTCGTTGCTGCTGGCCCCGGTTTCAGCGTGGATCGCCATCCGTGGCATCGACCGGGAGCTGGGAACGCCGCTGGTGCTGGGTCTGGTCGTCCTGTTCTGGGTCGCGGGTTTCGACATCCTTTACGCCTGCCAGGACATCGACTTCGACCGCCAGGCCGGGCTGGCCAGCGTGCCGGCCCGGTTCGGCGTGGAGGCCAGCCTGCGAATGGCGCTGGCGTGCCACGTCGTCATGGTGCTGCTGCTGGTGCTGCTGCTCTGGATCACCGCGCCGCTGCAAGGGGCGATCTTCGCCCTGGGCATCGCCGGCGTGGCCCTGCTGATCGCCTACGAGCACTGGCTGGTGCGGCCCGACGATCTCAGCCGGGTCAACCAGGCCTTTTTCGTGGTGAATGGGATCATCAGCATCGGGCTGTTTCTGGTGGTGTTGGCGCAGTTGCTCTTCGCGGTCTGAACCGCCGGCACTTCGTTTGCTTTGTGCTATCATGGCCGTAGCCCGGCCGTGCGACGGGCGGTCCGGCTGCCCGGGTGTGTGACCCGGCCAGACCCGGGCAGCGGCCGGCACCCGGAGGGGAGATTGCCATGAAACACCTGGGAATACTGACCGTCCTGCTCGTGCTGGCGGCCCTGGTGGGCCTCAGCCAAGGGGCCCCGCCCACCAGGACCAAGTTGAGCGATCGCGACCAGAAGTTCGTCGAGACGTCCTCTTCCAGTGCGCTGGGGGAATACAAAATCAACGAAATGGCCGAGGATCAGGCCGCCAGCGACGACGTCAAGAAACTGGCCAAGGAACTCCAGCCCGCGCACGTGAAGGTCAACAAGGAGTTCATCGCCATCCTCAACAAGAAGGGCATCCCCAGTCCCAGCGACATGACCAAGCAGGACCAGGAAGAGGTCGACAAGCTCTCCGCCAAGAAGGGCGATGATTTTGACCGCACCTTCCTACAAGTGCAGCTCGATGGGCACAAACGGGCGATCACCCGCTTCGAGGACGAGGCCGCTCACGGCGACGACCCGGACCTGAAGGCGTTTGCCGACAAGACGCTGCCGACGTTGCGCGGGTTCCTCAAGCAGCTCCAGGCCCAGGCCGGCGGCGAACGTCCGGCGAAGTAGGCGCCCCCGTTTAGCCGCGGTTCACAGAACTGCGCGGGCCCGCGAACCGCGGCTAAACTTTTCATCTCCCGATCCCATGTCATTGCGTTCTCCCCATCCCTCCCGTAGAATCCGCAGGCCGACAGGCTGGCGGCGTCGCCGGCCGCTCTTCGTTCGTCCTTTGCCGTCAGGGACGCCGCCATGAGTGAGCCGACCACCGTCAAGCCCGCGGACAAACCCGAGCCGCCGAGAACCACCTGGGAACGCATCGTCACGTCCACGCCGGTGGTGCTGACCGTGGTGGCCACCATCCTCGCCGGCCTGTCGTCGAGCGAGATGACGCGGCGCAGTATTACCGGTCCCTGGCCGCCCAGCATCAGGCCAAGGTCAGCGACGAGTGGAACTTCTTCCAGGCCAAGCGCATCCGCGGAACGAGCATGGACATGACGATCAGCATGCTGCGCTCCTGGGCGGCGCGGGCCGCGCGATACCGGAATCACTCCAAGTCGCAGAGGGCGGGTTGCCCAGCGACTACCAGCGCTGCGAGGACCAGGCCAAGGCCTTGCTGAAGGCGGTGGCGGCTGCCCAGGGCGAACTCGGGCCAGCCGCCGATCGCCTGCGCGATGCTGGTGAGCGCCTGCGCGTAACCGCTCGCAACGCGGAGCGCGCGGGTGGCCGGTTTCACGATCTGCTCGCCGACCCCAAGGTCCAGTCGGCTCTCGTCTACCTCGCCGCGGGCACGCTCCCCGAGAATCCGAGCCTGACCCCCGAGCGGCGCAAGGAATTGGACACGGCGATGGAGGCCATCGACTCTCCGGTGCGCGATTCGCTGGGCTACATCGATCCGGAGCTGCTGACGAGCCTGCAGGCCCGCAATCCGGCCATTCCGCAGGCGCTGGCCGAGGTCAACGCCCGCAAGACCGAACAGAAGATGAGCGGTACGCTGGCCCAGATTCCGGAGGACCAGATTCCTCAGATTATCGACGAGGGGGAAGACAAGGCCGCGGAGATCGAGCGCCTGGGCAAGCCGCCGGCGGCGATCTACAAGCGGCTTGACGAGGCGATCGCGGAGCAGGCGCTCATGGCCCGGGCCCTGGAACGGGCGGCGAAGGAGGTGAGCCTGGCTGCCGTGGCGATTCCCGCGGGGGAGAACAAGGCCCTGGCCGACGTGCGTCTGGCCGCCGCCGCGGTGGCTCGCAGCGGTGCCGACCTGCGCGCCACGACCGACGAACTCGGCAACGATTTCAAGGCCGCGCAGCTCGGCTACGACTCGCGCCGCTACGAACGCGAGGCCCGCTCCAACCAGGCCGTCGCCGGCCTGTACGAGTTGAACGTGCGCAAGGCCAGCCTCGCCTCGGACCGGCACCGCGACCGCAGCACGAAATTCTTCCTGGCCATGCTGGCGGCCCAGGCGGGCGTGACAATCGCTACCTTCTCGCTGGCGGTGCGCTTACGCAGCGTGCTGTGGAGCATGGCGACGGTGGCCGGCCTGGCGGCCCTGGGATTTGCGGCGTATGTATATCTCATAACGTAGTGGTGAGAGCGCCCGTCGCCCGGAGGGCGGCTAAACGTAGACCTGGCTGGTCGGCTTGATGACCAGTTCGGGGACCGAGACGTGCGGCGGCAGGGTCGCCACGAACAGGACCGCGGCGGCCACGTCCTCCGGCTTGAGGATGCGCGCCCGCTGCTCGGCGCTGACCGGGGTTGGCCGGACCTCCAGGATCGGCGTGTCCACCTCGCCGGGATAGACATTGCTGACGCGGATGCCGCTGTCCTTTTCCTCCGCGGCCAGACAGATGCCCAGGGCGCTCATGCCGAACTTGGCGGCGGCATAGGCAGCCCCGCCGAGCGGCCCGGCCCGCTTGCCCGCCACCGACGAGACATTGACGATCATCCCATCCTTGCGGGCCAGCATCTGCGGCAGCACGGCGTGGATGCAGTAGAAGGCCCCGTCGAGATTGGCCCCAATTAGGAGCTTCCATGTCTCCGGCGTGAGCTGCCTGATGCCGCGGTCCTTGATGTTCGTGCCCGCGTTGTTGACGAGGATGTCGATGCCGCCCCAGCGGCTGGTGGCGAACTCGACGGCGGCGCGGACCTGGTCCGGAGCGCCGACATCGCAGGCGCGGAAAAGGAGCCGCTCGCCGCCGGCCAACTCGTCGGCCGCGCGACGGAGCTTGGCCTCGTCGCGGCCGGTGATCGCGACCTTTGCCCCTTCTTGGAGGAACAGGCGGGCGACCGCCAACCCGATGCCGCTGCCGCCGCCCGTTATCAGCGCCCGCTTGCCCGTCAGCCTGTTCATGAATCCCCCCTTATCAGACCAGTGCGTTCTTGTTAGCCCGACGCGCCAGCGAGGGAATGTCCCTTGCTGGCGCGTCGGGCTAACGCAAAAGCCACCAGGTCAATCCGCTAATGCCGGTGAGCAACACCACGCCGCCGAGGATGAGCAGGATAACCCAGGTGCGACGTTCCGGCGGCGCTGGCTCCCCAGGAATCAGGAATTCCGGCTCTGGGGCGTCCGGAAGCAAGAGCAGTTCGACATCGATGTCGTCAAGCGGAGGCGGCGCCGACTCGATCGGCCAGGTCAGGGGCGCGTGGTGATCGGCCTGGGGCGGTACACCCTTCGCTGGCACCTGGAGACGCACCACGGCGCCGCAGCTGGGGCAGCGCATCTTGTAGCCGTGCCGCGTGCGCCGGAACGTCAGCATCAATCCACAGCGGCATTGCCCGCGCCGCGCCATGACTGTCTCCCCGCCGGGAGCCGGACGACTCGGCGTAACTATATGCCGCCGCCGCTCGGGAGCCAACCGCTTTGGACTGGGCCGCCGGTTGGCCGCCCCGAACCCGAATTGTTCTCGCGGCGTCAAACTGGTATGGTGGGACCATGCCTTGGTCCCGCGCACGGTGCGCGGGCCGATGCTGTCCCTGGAAGGATGGACCAAGCCATGAATGCCGACCTCCGTCGTCGCACCGAAGAGGTGATCAGCCGTTTGGCCCAGCTGCGGGACAGTCTTTGACGTAGCCGCCAAACGGACCCTGCGCGACCGGCTGACCAACCAGATGGGCCAGCCCAATTTCTGGGACAACCAGGAAAAGGCCAAGCAAGTCATTCAGCAACTCAAGCCGATCAACGGCCTGCTCAAACCGTTCGAGGAGCTCGAATCGGCCCTGGGCGACATCCAGGCCCTGGCCGAGTTGGCCGACGAAGATGCCAGCCTCGATGCCGAACTCGATCAGGAACTCGGCAAGTCCGAAAAGCTGCTCGACGATTTCGAGCTGTGCGCCATGCTGAGCGGGCCGCACGATGCCAGCAATGCCTACCTGACGATTCAGGCCGGTGCCGGCGGCACCGAGGCCTGCGACTGGTCGCAGATGCTCATGCGCCTCTACGCGCGCTGGGCCGAGCGGCACGGCTACCAAACGGAGATCATCGACGAGCTACGCAACGAGGAAGCCGGCATCCGCAGCGCCACCCTGTCGATCAAGGGCGACTACGCCTACGGCAACTTGCAGAGCGAGGCCGGCGTCCATCGGCTGGTCCGCATCAGTCCCTTTGACTCGAACGCCCGGCGGCAAACCTCGTTTGCCGCCGTCGAGGTGCTGCCCGAAATCGAAGGGACCATTAACATCGACATTAAGCCGGACGACCTGAAGCGCGACACGTTCCGCAGCGGCGGCCCGGGCGGGCAGCACCAGAACAAGACTGAAAGCGGCGTGCGCTACACCCACCTGCCGACCGGCATCGCCGCCGAGAGCCGCACCGAGCGCAGCCAGCACAAGAACGACGACAACGCCATGAACCTCCTCAGGGCCAAGCTGTACCAGATCGAAGAGGCCAAGAAGTGCGCCGAGGTCGAGAAACGCTATGGCGAGAAGATGGAAGTGTCGTTCGGCAGCCAGATCCGCAATTACACCTTGCAGCCCTACACGCTGATCAAGGACGTCCGCACCGGCGTCGAAACGGGCCAGGTCCAGGCCGTGCTGGACGGCGAGATCGACGAGTTCATCACGGCGTACCTGCGCTGGAAAGCGGAGAAGGAGCACAAGCGCAAGGCGGCGCCAGCGTGAAATAGGGCCGTGGTGGCACGCTCTGAGGTACTCCGAAGGGCGTGCTAACCGCCAAGCACGCCCTTCGGAGTACCTCAGAGCGTGCCACCCACGACTTATCCCGGCCGCTCTAGCCGGCCCTCCGCGGTGAACCAGACTTCGCCCGCGCGCAGCGGAGCGGCATTTCTTCCCCCGCCGCCACGCGGAGCATCGCCTCCGCGAGGTTGGTTTCGGCTAGGGCGCAGGCCCACGTAGGAAGTCGTCAGGCGGGGGTTGATCTCGATGACCTGATCCACCTCGCCGACCACGAGATCGACGCCCACAAAGCCGAAGAGTCCGGGGATTTGCTCCAGGGCCCGTCTGGCCAGCTCGACGGCCCGGCGGCCCAGGTCACCCGGGAGCGGGACCTGGCCGCCCCGGTAGCGGAAGCGACCGTCGTTAGACAGGTGCTGCCTGGCCGGGACCAGGGGCCAACAGGCCTTGCGCCCGATCAGAAAGGCGACGCTGACCGGCACGCCGGTCACATAGGGCTGCACGAGCAGTTCCCCACGCCAGCCCTCGGCAGCCGCCCTGGCGACGCACGCTGGCAGATCGTCCCCAGCGCGGATCAAGAAAGTGGCCTGCGACCCGGCGCCGTGGCGTGGCTTGCAGATCGCCGGCAACGGAATCGTGGAGGCAGAAAGCGGGCAACAGGCCGGGGTCGCCACGCCCGCGGCCCGCAGATGCTCGGCCAGACGCAGCTTGTCTCCCGTCAACTCGACGGTGGCCCGCGCAGGTCCCAGCAGTCGGCCGCCCGCCTCCTCGACCCAGCGACAGCGCTCGGCCAGGATGCCCTCAAATTCCGGAGCAATCAGAAGGGTGTAATCGGCCCGGGAGGCCAGCTCGGCGAAGGCCGCACGCCGGTCGCCACCGGAGAGGGTCACCGCTTCGACACCGGGGATGCGGCGGAAGTCGTCGAGCACGGCGGACAGCATCGCCCGGCCTTCGGCCGCCAGCGAGCCGGTCCGCGACGCGTCCGCCTGGGCACAGGTATATTCGTAGACAAAGATGCGCATCATGGTCGTTGTCTGGCGAGCCGGGGCAAGTGGCGAGCCGGGAGCGTGAGCGACCGGAGTTCTGCTTGTGAGAACTCCGGTCGCTCACGCTCCCGGCTCGCCTTCCGCTCCCGGCTCGTCAATCCAAAGGTCCGATCACGGCAGGGCCGGCAGCGTACTCGGGACCTTGCGGTCATCCGGGAAGGTCAGCGGCCGCACCGTGCCAAAGCTGCTCGGGGCCGGGCTGCCCCCCACCGGTACGCTGGGAACGCTCATCACTGGGCCCGGTGTTGAACCCATCTGGTCGAGTGTCTTGGGCAGTGGCGCCGGTGGGGTTTTCACCTCGGGAAGCAAGGCCGAAGCGGGCAGCGACAGCATCTCCGACTGGAAGGCCTTGCCATCGTCCGGTGCCGCACATGAGGCGCCATCACAGGGCGCCGGCACAGCCCGTTCGTGCACAACGCACGCCTTCTCCCGTTCCTGCTCGTGTTCCACAGCCTTGACCTGGGTACAGGCGGGCAGCGGACCGTCCTCAACCATGACCTTGTCGCGCCGCAACAGCGTGCCTTTGGCGAACTCGTAGTTCGCCAGGGCGGCATTGTACTGCCCCACGAACTGGTAGTACTGCACCATCGCCGCCGAGCCGAAGCGGATGGCCTGCAAGGTCACGTCGGGCGTGTCGGTGCCGGCCCGGATGCGCTGGATGCGGACGTTTAGCTCATTGTTGTAGGACTCGACGGCGGCCAGGTTCATCTGAATCTGCTGCTGGTATTCGACGACGTGGCGGTACTGCTGCGCCAGGTAGCGCGTGACCTTGTCTTCGTCGGTTTGCAGCGACCAGTAGGCCTGGGCCAGTTGCAGCCGAGCCAGCGCGCAGGCCGGCGTTGGCGTCGCGTTCGCCGAGCTGGTAGTTGCCCTTGAGGCCAAGGCTCCAGCTGTTGAAGTGGTCCGACGACAGGTCGCGCAGGGCGTTCTGGCTGGGATCGGGCCCATCCAGGCTGGTACCGACGCTGTTAATGTTGAACGTCGAGGTGAAGCGGACATCGGGCAACAACCGGTTCTTCATGTCGATGATGTGCAGTTGCGTGGCCTTGATCTGCTCGCGAGCGATGGCCAGCTCGGGCTTGAGGACAAGGGCTTCCTGCAGGCCGGTGTTCCAGTCGGGGCGGAACGGGGCCAGGATGGGCTTGTCGGTGGGGACCAGGCGCGTGCCGTCGCCGGGTTTCATGCCCAACAGGCCGCGCAGGTTGCGTTCGGCTTCCAGGACGCCGCCGAGGGCTGCCAGCCACGAGCTGCGCGAGGATTCGTACTGGCCCTGGCTTTCGTAGAGGTCGGCCGGAGTGAAGTTCTTGACGCCGGCCTCAACGCGCTCCTTCGTCAGCCGCCAGATTTCCAGGTTCTTGCGCAGGGCGATCTCCTGGGCATAGAGCTGGCCGTAGGCGGCGTACAGGTTCCAGTAGGCGATCTCCACGTTCAGCAGCATCGCCTGCAGGTTGCCCTCGAAGTCCGCCCGCGTCTGGTCGAAGCGGATCCGGCTCAACAGGATGCCTTCCTGGGCGTTGCGCGGCTGCGTATTGAACTGAGTCCCCGGGAGAATGCTGCCTGGGTGGTCGGCGCGGATCTGGTTGATATCGACGCCGAAGCCCTGAAGCAGCGGCTGCTCGAACTGGAACGTCACCGACGGCGTGTACGACGGGTTCACCGCGGCGGGCAGGTTGGTGTTCTGGTACGTGGTGTCGAAGGTGATGGCGGCCACACCGCCGGTGGGCAGGGGCTTTATCAGCGAGCTGGTCAGCTCCGCCGCCATGGTGCGGACCACATTCGTGGTGTTTTGCGCCTGGAACTGGTCCAGTGAGGAGCTGACGGGGCGGTCGGTCGCGCTCCAGGTCATGCTGGTGACCCACCAGGGGTCGAACTTCGACAGCGCTGACTCGATGTCGGAGGCCACGTTGGCCGGGTCCAGAGCGAAGACGCGAATGCTGTCGCGGTCGATCGCCCCATAGCCCAGGCCGCGGGCGTTCTGAGCGATGGGGAAGGTGGAGCTGGCGTCGTTGCTGAGGCCGCTGCCGGGCTGGCCGATGGTGCCGTTCTGCAACGCCTGGGTGAACGCCTCGGTCAGCGAGAGGTAGCGCACCGGCCGCTCGGGATCGAGCACGTCGGCGGGTTTGCCGATGAGCTTGCCCGTCAGGTCGGGCACCAGGGACCCATGCTTGGGGTCGGTTTCGAGGTTCTTCGGCAGTTCCAGGGCGGAGAGCGTGTTCTTATACACGTCTTCGGTCATGAAGACCGGCTGCTTACACCCGGTGACCGCCGTCAGGCTGAGCGCCAGTCCCCCGACGAACTTTTTCCAGCGCATAGTCTTCACCCCGTTGGAACCCACCGCTCCCGGCCCCGGAGGATTGCCGCGGCCGTCTCCCCGAGCGAACGCTCCTCGCCCCGCGCAACCCCCATGAGCGCTCTCTCGAACTAGCTACGCTGTAGATCGGCAGCGATGCACGTGAAATTCAGTTGACTTTGCCGGTCGTAACGGGTGGTCGGGTTGTAACGACGAATCCTGGCCGAAGCAACGCGAGTTCGCCGAAGATGGCTGAAGAACGGGTGGGGACAATGCAGGCAAGCCGCGGGGACTACGGCAACCGGCCGTCGCCGGCCTGCCAGCGCGGCGAGATGGCCACATAGGGCAATCCGAGCAACCGTTTGATGGCGGCCCATTCTCCGACATCGTTCCCCTCGGCCCGGTGGCCGATGTACTGCAACAGGTAGCCCGCCACCAGCCCGCCCGCACCCCAGTACCAGGGCACGTCCGGCACAACCAGGGCGAGCAGACCCGCGAAGGCGAGGGGGATGCCGACCAGGTGAACGGCGAAATTGACCGGCAGCTGGTGACGGACCCGCCATTCTCGCCAGCGCCGGTAGGCGAAGCGGAGCAGCGGACGGCGTTCGAGGAAGGGGGGCATGGCGGACTGAGTCATGTCGGCAGTATAGGCGCTGGAGGTGCGAAATCGCAAGCGGGGCTAAATCCGTTCCAGCGCCCGGATGCCGAGCAGCTCGAGACCGCGGGCGATGGCACGGCCGGTGAGGTCGCACAGCAGCAGGCGACTCTTCCGCAGCGCCTCGGACTCTGCCTTGAGGACCGGGCAATTCTGGAAGAAGCCGCTGTAGGCGCGGGCCAGGTCCCACAGGTACGCGGTGATGGCATTCGGGGCGTAGTCCGCCGCCGCGGCGTCGAGGGCCTCGCTCAGCCGTAACAGCTGCACAGCCAGCGATCGCTCGAACGGCGACTCCAGCGAAAGGGCCTTCGGGTTGGTCCGCAGGCTGGCCGGCGACACGTTCCCCTTGCGGAAGATGCCGTGGACCCGGGCGTAGGCATATTGCATGTAGGTGGCGGTGTTGCCGTCCATCGCCAGCATCTTGTCCCAGTCGAAGATGTAATCGCTGGTGCGGTTCTGGCTGAGGTCGGCGTATTTCACGGCCCCGAGACCGACGGCTTCCGCCACGGCCGCTAGCTCCGTCGGCCCCAGCTCGGGCGATTCTTCCCCTCGCTCAATCGCCGCCTGGCGGTTGGCCCGGTAGACCTGCTCGGCGCGGCGCACCGCCTCGTCCAGCAGCGATTCCAGCTCGATGGCCCCGCCCTCGCGCGTCTTGATCGGCCGGCGATCCTTGCCGAGGACCGACCCAAACGAAATGTGCTCCAGCTCCACGCGGTGGAACCCCCAGCGCCGGGCCGCCTGGAACAGGTTCTGGAAGTGGAGCGCCTGGCGCGAGTCCACCACGTAGAGGATGGCCTGCGCCTGCCACTCCTGGATCCGGTAGCGAATCGTCGCCAAATCGGAGGTCGTATAGGTGAAGGCGCCATCGCGCTTGCGCACCAGCGCCGGCGGCTGCCCTTCCCCGAAGAAGATGGCGATCGCTCCTTCGCTGGGCTGGGCGATCCCCATCGCCTCCAGGTCGCGAACCACGTCCGGCAGCAGCGGGTTGTAGAAACTCTCGCCGTGGGTGTGGTCGAAATGGACGTCCAGCCGACGATAGATGCGGTTGATCTCTTCCAGGCACGCCGGCATGAACAGCTGCCAGAGGCGCACGTTCTCCGGGTCGCCGGCGTGCAGCCGGGCCGTCTCCTGCCGGCAGGCCTCGGCCATCGGATCGACGGCCTGGTCCTCGTCTGCCCCTTGCATCAAGCCGCGGACATGGAGGTACAGCCGGGCCAGCTCCCGCACCGGGTCGGCCTGAAAGGCGGCGCGGTCGAGGAAGTGCTTATAGCCGTACAGGAGGATGCCGAATTGCGTCCCCCAGTCGCCCAGGTGATTGTCGGTGATGACCCTGTGCCCGAGGAAGCGCAACAGGCGGGCCAGGGCATCGCCGATGATCGTGCTGCGCAGGTGTCCCACGTGCATCGGCTTGGCGACATTCGGCGAGCTGTAGTCGATGACCACGGTGCCGCGGCGACGGGACCGGCTCCACGCCGAGGCGCTCATCGGCGGCGACGGCGCTGCAGTTGCCGGGCCAGCCAATCGTCGCGCAGGCGAATGTTGATGAATCCCGGACCGGCGATCTCGGGCGCTTGCAGCCAGTCGCCCAGGTCGAGGCGTTCCACCAGCTGGCGAGCGACTTCGGGCGGCTTCCGCTTCAGGACCTTGGCCAGCGACATGGCGCAATTGGCCTGGTAGTCGCCGTGGCGAGCATCGCCGGCGGGCTTCACCATCGCGACATAGGGAGCCGGGTCATCCACCAGTCCGGCCAGCGCGGCGCGGAAGGTCTCTTGCAACCGTTTGACGATGTTCATCGGGTTCCCGGCGACGAGCCCGGAGCGTGAGCGACGGGTCCTGACGACCCGTCGCTCACGCTCCGGGCTCTGATGGCTCGTGCTGCTCCCAATCAACGCGCGGGGCATCGGCCCACAACTCTTCCAGGGTGTAATAGGCACGCGTGTCGTCATCGAACACGTGGACCACGATGTCGCCGTAGTCCTGCACCACCCACTTGCTGGCCTGGTAGCCTTCGATGGCCCGGCGGCGGTCGCCGACGGCGCGCAGACCGGCGTCGATCTCTTCCGCGATCGTGTGGATCTGACGACGGCTGGTGCCGGTGGCGATGACGAAGAAGTCGTACAGAGGGGTGATGCCCCGCATGTCGAGGACAAGTACGTCCCGCGCCTTGTTATCGGCGGCGATGCGGGCAGAGAGACAAGCACGTTCCACGGCGGCCGGCAATGAGGTAGTCGGCACGCTGCTCACCGCTGCGAGTTTCAAGTGACCTCCTTCCGGCACTGTGATGCCGGTCGGGAGGCGCAGCGGCCCGATCGCGACAGGAAACCTGTCGATGTCGAGTGCGTCGTTGGTCACCTCCGGGCCGGATCAGACCAGTCCACGGTTAGCGGGCCCACGGCTCCCCAGGGACTAGCGCTCCCGGGTTGCCCTACCTGCTATCATCCCGGAGCGCGGGGCCGCCGTCAAGCAGCCAGGTTCGCGATTTCCGGACCGTTCGCAAAACCCCGGCCCCGGTGCTGTCAGCCTCGGCATGATCCCGTCATTTTCAAGCGAAAGCCAAGCCCGCACCCACTCAGACAGTTAACCGCCGCCCAGGTTCGGTCTGTCAGCGAATTTCGGGATCATCCGGAACTGGGCGCAGTGGGACTTTCGCGCGGTGGTTCAGCCTACGCCGGATTTCTCACCACAAACGACACAAAGAACACAAAGAATCAGAAACCCCAGGATCTTACGGCGGGAGGAGCCAGCCAGATGCCTGGCCTCACCGAGGATCCTGTCTCGGCACCAATTCCTTGGCCTTCTCTACCTTTGTGTTCTTTGTGTCCTTTGTGGTGAGAAATCCGGAGTAAGCGGGCAGTCGCTTTGCTCTGAGCTGATCCGTTGTCGGCAGGACGGGTCCGCACACACGGAATTATATGCATCCTGGCGGTTGGCGCTGAAATGTGAAGGCGCAGTGTCATGATTTGACAAGGGATTGCGGCGCGTGCGCCAGGTCGCATATAATTCCCGGCGAATTTAGGTCCACATGGGAATTCCGGGCCAAAAGCCTGTCCGCCCTCTACTCCGGCAACTGCCCGTCGAAGCAAAGGGCGGCCTTGCGGTATTCGCCGGCTTTCTGGTACGCCTGACCCATCAACCGCAGTAAATCTTCGCGCTTCACGTCCAGCTTTTCATCGACCAGGCGGCGGCAGACCAGGAGACACTCCTTGGGCTTGTTCTCCAGCAGGGCAATCTCGGCCAGACGCAGCTGGGCAGCCGATGTCCAGCGGTCGCCGGTCCCCTTGGCCAGGGTCGCGTACAGCTTGCGGGCCGGCTCGCGCTGGTTGCGTTGATACAGGTCCTCCGCGACCGCATAGGACATCTCATCGGCCAGCGGTCTCTTCGCCTGGAGCAGGGCCTTCTGATACACCGCGATCATGTCGTCGATCTGGTCGAGATCGCGATAGGCATGGCCAATCAGGAGCGGGCCGATGGCGCCCAGCACCGGCTCGCCCTTCTCCACGGTCCACAAGGCGGCCAGCAGCTCGCTGGACTCGCGGGCCGTGTTCTTGCTCGTGGCGGCCAGCAACTGGCCATAGCTGTCGAGGAAGAAACCGGTCGCTCGGTAGGGCGGCTGCGTCACGGTGTCGCGATGTTCGCGGACGGTGCGGCTGGCCAGCTGCGGCTTGGCGGTCAGCAGATAGGCGGCGGCGAGGGTCAGAGCCGCGGCGGGTTGCGTCGGTGTGCCGGCCGAGACAGCCAGGGCATCGGCCAGCGGCTTGACGGCCTGCTCGGGGGCGCCTTCGAACAGGAACGTGCGGCCCACTTGCAAGAGGGCTAAGGGTGCCAGCTCGTGACCCGGGGCATGGTCGCGGGCCGCATAGAAGGCGGTGCGGGCCTCGGCGCTCTGCCCCTGTTTCATCCGCAACAGGCCGAGATTGTAGCTGGCCTCGACCACCAGCGGCGAGCGGCGCAGCTCGCGGCAGAGGCGATCGTAGCGCCCGGCAGCCTCCTTGACCTCGCCAGCGTGCGCCAGCAGGTTGCCCAGCTCCAGGTAGGCCGCCGCCGTCAGCCGGTGGCCCGGATGGCTGGCGAGTGCGTTGTTCAGGGCGCGCCGGGCGGTCAGCGACCGGTAAGCCGCCACCCCCTCGGACAGGGTCTCGGCCTCGGCGGCGATGCGCAGCGTGCCCTCGCGCAGCGTGGCCAACAGGCCGACCGGCTCGGTCAGCGGCAGGATTACGTCGATCAAGACATCGCCAACGGGCAAGTCTTCGAAGGCCACGGTGGCCGTGCGGTTGGCGGCGATCTTGCTGGCCTCGTCCGTCCATTCGACTTTGAGGCGGGCACGTTCTGCGAGACGGGCGATGAGGCGCGGCAGGCTGGTCTGTGGCAGTTCCGCGCTGACACGCACCGACTCGGGCCCGGAGCCCTGGTGGACGGCGACCACGAAGCCGCCGTCCTCTTCCTCGCCCTCGGCTGGCCGCTCTGCCTGGGGCTTTTCCGCGGGTGGGGCCGGCGTCGCCGGCTTCGGCTCGCGGGGGTGCCGACCCAGTCGAGGGCCGCTTCCACCGGCCAATCGCTGACCGTGTACTCCGCCAGGGCGTCGGAGAGGGGGCCCGGCTTCTCGGGCCCTTGCAGGGCTTGCGTCAACGTCAGCGCCAGCAGGTACCGAGCATCGCCCAAATAAGGCTGATCGCGCAGTTCGGGGGTTCCGGAACGGACCAGCAACGTGTACAGTAGGTTCCGGGCTTCAGCGGGCTTGCGCAGGCGGACCAGCACCCGAGCCTGGCCGACCTGGGCAGCCCCGGCGGCCCCCGGGTTCTCGGTGCGGCCTACCAGGCGGTAAGCCTTGAGGGCCGGGTCGGTCCGCCCCAGCCCTTCCTGGCAGAGAGCCACGCGGTATTGCAGGGCATTGCGCAGGGCGCCGGAGGCTGGCCCGGCCAGCGGATCGTAGACCTTCAGCGCGAGGTCGTAACGCCCCTCGCGCATCAGTTCGTCGCCCCGTTCGACCGTTGGGACCTCGCCCGGTTTCAGAGCCTCAAGGGTTTGCGGGGCTTCGTTGGGCTCGCCATTGCCGGGGTTTTCAGACACGTTGGGTGAAGGCGGTTTGCCGTAGCGAGTGAAAACCCAGCCGCCGATCATCCCGAGCTGAAGCAGACAAAGGAACGGCCAAAGATAGCGAAGCCGGCCAGGCTGGGGCAAGGCGGGTGGTTTGCTGGGTGGAGGCGGGCTGGGCGCCGGCTCGGGACGAGCGGCGGGGCGGGCGCCAGCGTCAGGGGTGTTGCGTACCATGCTGCCGAAACCTCTTTCGCTCGGGATTGCGGGCCTGCCCGTCCCCAGTTGCGGCCGAGACAGAAAAATGAGGGGCAGGGCAAAAATCCGGGCAAGTTTTCAGCCGGCGCTTCGATGATCTCCTCGGAGCGGGGATGCGCGGGAGCGAACCATGCAGATAGACAACACATACCTCACGAACCGCACGGTCGGGCAGCCCGATCCGTCCCAGGCCGCCTCGGCCGGCCGCCCCGGCGTCGCCGGCCCCACCGCGGCAGCCAGCTCGCACATCCCCTCGCCGGAACTGCTCGACCTGCTGGCCCAGGTCCGGGAGTCGCCGTCCGTGCGCGAGGAAGTCGTGAACCAGGTGGCGCAACGGCTGCAGAGCGGCTACTACATCAGCCGGGCCGCTGCCGAGCAGACCGCCGACGCCATCCAGAACGCTCAGGAGTAACGGTCGCGCGGTTCATACCCAATCCGGGGGCGGGAATCAACTTCTGTCGTTGGGGTCGCAGCCACGCCCCCCGCCCTGCTTGCCAACTCGCTGGAATGCCTCTCCTTCCTATAACAACTCCTCGGACCACCTTGCCGGCAGCGCCCCGCTGACCGTGTTCCTCCGAGGAAGAGCGATGCTTTCGGACCCGACTGTCACCGCGGTGCTCGGCGCCGTGGGCACCCTGGTCGTCCTGGCCGTCCTGCTGCTGATCGCCACGGGCGGCAACCTCGGGCGCTTCGGCTTGGCCGCCAGTGCGTTCACCAGGAGCGCCCGCGACGCGGCCTTTGCCGATCAAGTCCATACCCTGCTTCACCCGCCTCCGCCAGAGCCGCCCAAGCCCCCCCGTCCCAATCCCGAGCCGGTGCGCTTCCTCGGCCTGCTCCAGCGCGAGGGCCGACTGGTTGACTTCCTCAGCGAGAACATCGCCGGTTACGACGATGCTCAGGTGGGCGCCGCCGTGCGCGAGATCCACCGCAAGTGCCAGGCGGCGCTGACCGAGCACCTCGAAATGGAACCGGTCCTGACCCAGGAGGAGGGCGCGACCGTCGAGGTGCCTCCCGGCTTCGATCCCTCGCGGATTCGCCTGACCGGCAACGTAACGGGTCAACCTCCCTTTCGCGGAACCCTGCTGCACCGCGGCTGGCGCGTCAAAGCGATCAAGCTGGCACCGGCGCCGGAGGGGCAAGACGAGTTTGTTCTGCAACCGGCGGAGGTGGAACTGCCGTAGTTTATTGACAACTGCGTCCCCAGAGCATCAGGGTGGCACGCCCTGAGGTACTCCGAAGGGCGTGCTTGACTATCAGCACGCCCTTCGGAGTACCTCAGGGCGTGCCACCCTTGGTTAAGACCAATGCGGTGTCCGCGCACTCCTCAATAGCCGTCGCCCAGCGGGTGGCGCGGGCTCGACAGCACGCCGCCCCCAAAGCATACAGCCCGCCCCCGCCATCGTGGCGGGGACGGGCTGTCGTTGGGGGACCGGACCGCTTCACTTGGCCGGGCTGTCAGCCTCGACGACGACCCGACGCGAGGTCAGTCGGGCCATCCACTCCGTCAGTCCCAGCTTGAGACTGCTGTGGCCCGGTGCACACGGCGGCGGGCACGGCGGTTCCACCACCTGCTCCAGCACCGGTACCTTGCGGCAGACCTTCTGCGTCACGCAGTACGGCTCCATGTGACAGGTCGTCACCGGCACGCACTCCACGTGTTCCTCCGGCACCAGCTTGCACGTGGTGTACGGCACCTGGCAGCAGCGCTGCTCGGGCACCATATGGCAGCGGCGGCACTTCACCACTTCGCACTTCTCCTCCGGGATCATCCGGCAGGTGGTGTACGGCACGCACTGCACCTTCACTTCCGGTACGCAGTAGGTCCGATACCGTGTCTCCATCCGGCAGTGGTCCTCGCGGATCATCTTGCAGGTGGTGTACGGCACGTACTGGACCTTCTGCTCCGGCACGCAGTAGGTACGATATTTCGTCACCATCTTGCAGTGATCCTCGCGGATCAGCTTGCAGGTGGTGTAGGGGATGCACTGCACCTTCACTTCCGGCACGCAGTAGGTGCGGTACTTCGTCAGCATGCGGCAGTGCTGCTCGGGCACCATCTTGCAGGTCGTGTACGGGATGTGCTCGACCTTCGTCTCCGGCACCGAGTAGCAGCGGTGGCAGGTGACCAGCTTGCAGTGCTCTTCCGGGATCATCTTGCAGGTGGTGTACGGCACGGCCTTCATGACGGTGTACGGCACCTGCTTGCACACGGTGTACGGCACCTCGCAGCAGTGCTCGCGGCGCACATAGGAAGTGCAGCGAACGGTGCGGCACTCCTCGCGCGGCACCCAGACCTTCTTGCACTTCCAATGGCCGGGGCACTGGACTTCATACGTCACCGTCTGGCCCGGGCAGTAATGCGAGGTGCAAGTGCACGGGTCGAACGTGCAGGTCCCGGGCAGCTTGCAGCACTTCTTCACCGTCGGGCCGGGGACGTAGCAGCGCTCCTCCGCCCAGTCGCCTGTGCAGACCTTCTCCACTCTCTCGGTGACGACCGGCTCGCACGTGTATGACTTCACGGTCCGCGTATGGACCTCAGTTTCGGTGCGGCAGCAGGTCTGCGGGACCTGGCAGACGTGCTGCTCGAAGCAGGGCTTGCAGGTCGTCCAGCGGACCGGCACCTGGTACTCCTGCACGCACGGCTTGTAGACCGTATAGCAGTGCTCGCGAACGTGCTGCTCGTAGCACGGCTTGTAGGTGCAGTAGTAGACGGGGACCTGGTACGGCTGGCACACCTGGTGCTGCACGATGTAGCGGCACTCGCGGACGTGCTGCTCGTAGCACGGCTTGTAGGTGCACCAGGTCACCGGCACCTGGTATGGCTGCACGCACTGCTTCATCACCGTGTAGGGGCAAGCACGGACGTGCTGCTCGTAGCACGGCTTGTAGGTGCACCAGGTCACCGGCACCTGGTACGTCTGCACGCACGGCTTCATCACCGTGTAACTGCACTGGCGGACATGCTGCTCGTAGCACGGCTTGCAGACCGTGTACTTGCGGACCACGTCGTACTCCTCCCACACTGGCTTGCACACGGTGTAGGGGCAGGTTTTGACGTGTTGTTCGTAGACGGTGCGGTAGCAGGTGGAGCGGCATTCCTTCATCACGGTGCGATACACGGGACGGTAGCACACCTTCGTCTGTTCCTCGACGACGGATTGGTAGCAAACGCGATAGCGGACGGTGGGCATGCAGCACTGCTCCGGGGCACAACATTGTGCCGGGTAGCAAGATGCCCCGCAGTGCGCGGCCCGCGCCTCGGCGCCCGCCGACACCAGGGCGGCAACGCAGGCCAACAGCGGCAATGCGCGATTCAGCCTCATCTCTGGACTCCTCACAGCAACGGTGACCGGTTCCCAACGACCCCGGGCGAATGACAGGAGGCGACCCACGCCCGGCCCAGGGTAACTGTGCCCGATGCGCGAAGCGGCGCAAAGGAGGCATGAGGCAAATTGGTCAATCTTTTCCTCAAGTCGCGTGGCGCGGCGAGACTCTTGCGCAGGCGCGGAGTTTTCCGTTTGTTTAGCCGCCGCTCAGCGGGCGGCCTGCCGAACTATCCCGGCAAAAATGGGCCTTCCTCACCCTCGGCCCATCTGCTATAAGCCGCACGCCCCGCCCCGGCCCGTGTCCGACGGAACAGAGGACAGTCATGGCGGACGCTCATCACGCGGAGGAGGCGACCAGCCTCCCCTTCCAGGGACCGCACTGGCGGCACGAACCGGCGCCCGTTACCAACGATGCGCTAGTGCCTCTCCGCCTCCACCTGCGCCCGGGACGCGGGGTCATCGAGGTCACGCGCAGCGGCCTGGTGTTCGGGCGGCACAGCAGTGCCGACGTGCGCCTGCCGTTGCCCAACGTCAGCCGCCGCCATTGCCGTTTTGTCTGCCACGAGGGACGCTGGCAGGTGATTGACCTCGACAGCCTCAACGGCGTCTACGTCAACGATGCCCTGGTCCGGCAAGCCGAGCTGCGCCACCGCGACACGGTGCGCCTGGGCGGCTTTGTCTTCGAGGTGGACCTGCAAGGCGGCGAACACACCGTCCATCTGGCCGACACCGCCCCGGCCGACGGCGTGCTCCGCCGCATCGTCGAGCATCTGCCACCCGAGGAACAGCCCCTGCGCCGCGCATCTTGAGCGATCAAAGGTCATGCTCTGCCCTGCACTGAGCGGCCCAAGTCGGGGTCGTTATTACCCTGGCAAGGAAGATTCTCAATCTGCACGCCGCTGAGCCGCGCACGGAGCGGAGCGGAGTAAGCGGCGAGACCGGCTCAGCGGCCCCCTGGTATGGCCATCTTTCTTGCCGCTGTCGCTATGATGACAGGCATGGCGACCCAACCTGTCCTTGAGCGCGAAGAGTACGTCGAGCAGGCCTACTTCTTTCGGGTGCTGCGCGAACGGATGGCGGCCCAGATGGCGGCCCAGGATGTGCTGAGCCGACTCCATGAGGAAATCCTCACTACCACGCGCCTCCCTTATGCGGTACAGTTCCTGGCCACGGAGATGAAGCACAGCGGACTGCTCAGCTCCGGCTTTGACCGCCTGAACCACTACTTCACGCCCTTTCAGACCTTCGTGGTCAGCCGCACCGAGGACGAAGGGCTGCGCTTCAACGTGGAGACAGCGCTACTGGTGCTGGAGCGGGAGGCGCGGTACCGGGCGGAGGCGCCGACGGTGCCGGGGCTATTCGTTTACCAGTTCGAGACGCTGTGCCGCAACCGCCTGGGCTACGACCGCGGACTCACCAGCATGGCCGGCGATCCCGCGTACGATGCGGCCTGGAAGGACTACATCGACCTGGTGCGGCGGCAGGCCGGCACGGTCGATTTTGCCGACCTGGTTTATCTGCGATCGCACTGGTATGTGATGGAGAAGCGGCGCGACGATGCGGCCTACGAGCCGCCGGTGCCGCCGCTCTTCGGCGAGAAGGAAGGGAGGATTGCCAAGGCGAGTCGCGGCCACGATCCGCTGTTTCTTTTCGCCGCGTTGCAGCGGCAGCTCGGCTATCCCGAGGTGCCCCGCTCCCGGCCGCGCGACGACCTGGGCACGCAGTTCGACGCCCTCAAGGTGAAGTTCCAGCAGCTGGAACAGCGGTTGATGCTCGTGGAAAGCGAGGTCCGCGGCCAGGTCGACCTGAGCCAGTTCGGCAAACCGGAGTTACTGACGGGCAACGAAGGGTGAGGCCCACTCGCCGCCCTACGGCTTGCCGCCCAGTTTCTGGATGGCGCCGCGCATCTCTCCCTGAGCACCCGGGTCGGTTTCTCTCTTGAGGGCCTTCTCCAGCACGGGAAGCGACTTGGGGTCACCCGTGTTGCCGAGGGCCCGCGCGATGTAACCCCGACGGTGCCCATCGGTCTCTTTCCCCAGGACCTCCACGATCTCGGGGGCCGCCGCCTTGGCGGGCGTGCCGATCATGCCCAGGGCGTGGGCGGCCTTCATGCGGACCAACGGCTCATCGTCGTGCAGATATTTACGCAGCGCCTTCACCTGCCTCGGCACCTCGTCGTTCATCATGGCCAGCGCGCCCAGGGCGACGGTTCGCGTGACCGGGTCGGCATCCTCGGCCGCCGCGCGGCGCAAGGGCTTGACGGCGTCGTGGTTGGCCGGGACCGCCTTGCCGATGCGACCCAGCGCCCGCGCGGCCGTCTCCCGCGCTTCCTTGAAGGAATCCTTGCCCAGCTGAGCGATTAGCAGAGGAATGGCCGGCTCGGCCCGGACGCCCAGGTTTCCGATGGCCGTGGCCGCCGTGGCGCGAACCTCGCCGTCCGCGTCCTTCAGGCCCGCTTGCATTTCCCCGACCAGGTGAACCGATAGCTCGGAATGAATCAGCCCCTGCATCGCGGTCCGACGGACTTCGACCTTGGGGCTGGTCAAGTCGGCACGAACCTTGGCCAGGGCTTCAGGACTGGGCTCGGCGCCGGCGACCGCTGCCAGGACAAGGTGGAAGACGATCGACGGAATCATGAATCACCTCACAATGTCCAACTCCTGACGTTTTGCCTCGGCCGCATACTCCCCGAGCATCGCCCATTGCTTGAAGAAGTCGTGCTCCTCGACCCCCATCGGGCTCTTGAAGAAGCACGCCAGGTGCCGCAACACACCGGACTCGCCACGGCGCTGGGCCAGCAGCGCCAGCCGGGCCAGGTCCAGCACCAACGGGCCGGCCAGCAGCGAATCGCAGCCCTGCCAGGTGAACTGCATCATCATCTTCGTGCCCAGGAAGCCCTTGAAGTGGATGTGGTCCCACGCCGTCTTCCAATCGTCCATCGATTCGATGTTTTCGATGGTCACAAGCGTCTGCGGCTTGTAGCCCAGGATCGAGGTGATGACCTGGTCCTTGGCCCGCACCTTGGACGCCTTGTTCTCCGGGTTGTCGAGGACCTGGCCGTCGCGGTTGCCGAGGATGTTGTGGCCAACCCAGCTGAGGATGCGCCAGTTGCGCAGGGCGAACATGGGGGCCAGCACCGTCTTGAGCAGGGTTTCGCCGGTCTTGCCGTCCTTGCCGCCGAAGACCGCACCGCGCTCGGCGGCCAGTTCCTGGATGGCGGGGAATGAGGCCCCCAGCGAGGGTGTGAAATTGACGTAGGGCCAGCCCAGGTCGAGGGTGGCCCAGGCATACAGCGACGAGGCCGGCAGCACGGCATGGCCGCTGCACTCTTGCGGCGTCAGCAGCCGCTCCAGCGACTGGTGGAACTCCTTGAGCGGGAAGGGCGGCTCCGTCGAGGCGACATTTAATACCACGACCTGGTCGAGACGATGCCGTTCGCGGAACTCCTGCAGGTCGGTCTGAACATGTTCGACGGCCGAACGTAGGTCGGTGAACTGGTGGGCTTCGGGCAGGTCGGCCAGCTTGCGGATCGTCTCACCGGCGTTGAGGACGGTGCCGGGGCGGACATTGGTGGACCAGTCGTCGAGCTGCGCCAGGCAGGGGTCGGCGATGGCCGGATCGTAAACATTGGCCCGCTGCTGCATCTCGCGGACGGTCTGGCGAAAATTGCTGCGGCGAACATCGTGACCGCCGACGGCGAACTGGGGTGGCGCGTCCAGATCCAGTCCCTCGAAGAGCGGCAGGGTCGTGACCAAACCCGTGCTGTCCGTAAGGCCGCGGCTCAGGGCAGCCAGGCCGAGGGCTGCCGTCGTGCCGACGCCGCCGAAGGCGCCGATCATCCACAAGCCAACGCGACGCTGTGTCATGGTGCTGTCATCCTGTGCGAGGAAAATCGTGGCGGGCCAGGCGCAAAGCAAAACCTGTGCCCCGCGAAGGGGCCAGCCGTCCACTGCGGCAGAAGGTCAGACCGGTCAAGGGGTTCAGGCGTGGGGCGAGGAAGGCTTCTTGCGGCGGGGGGGCCTTGTCGGCGGATCGTCTGGCCAGCGGCTACTCAGTGCTGAAGATTCTATGAACGATTCTCGCAGGTCGGGAGGGGTTGGTCAAGGAGCCAGTGGGCAATTGGGCGCATGGTCGCACACCTCGGGTACTTCGCGCGCTTGACGGTGATGGTGCGATCCACGGGTATTGCCGAGCACGGAGGAGAGACTATCACTTGCCGATCGCCGTGGAGGACAGCGCTCCGCTCCGCGTCGCGGTTAACCGGTTAGACATCCCCGCCCCGTCCGTCATTTCCTGCGAGCGGCGACGGCCGGCGGCGTCTGCCGCGGGGGGCCGAGCAGACCGGCACTCCGCGAGCTGTCCGCGTCCTCTTTCTGCCCGCCCGTCCCGCACGACGTCTGCCGGTCGCACGGCAGACGGCGCTGCGGGGCGATTTTCTGTGCATGCTGTTTCCACGCCGCGTGACAAACGTCTGAGCCGCGCACGCAGCGGAGCGGAGTAAGCGGGGTTGCCGCTCCCCTCGAGAACTCAATCTTCTTCCGGCGCAGTAACCGCGCCAACCGGTCCGGATAGTCAGTTGTAATGCCATCCACGCCCCATTCGAGCAGTCGCAGCCAGTCGGCCTTCTCATTGACCGTCCAGGGGATGACGCGCACGCCGGCGGCGTGGCAGGCCTGAACCTGTCGCTCGTCGAGGAACTGGTAATCCGGGCAATAGGTATCCGCACCGGCGGATTTTGTCAGTCCCGCGGGATCGACGGGGGCCGTGCCGGCGATAAGGATGGCGGTGGGGATCTGCGGGTCGATCTGCTTGATGGCGAGGAGTGCGCGGTGATCAAAGCTGCGGACCCGCACCCGCTTCGGTTCCAAGAAAGTCAACGCTTCGACAACGTGCCGCTCCAGCAGGCCAGGTACCTCGCCGTCGAAATTGTCGCCCATAGTCTCGGGTCGATAAGGAACGCGTTTCAGCTCGACGTCAATGATGGCGCGACCGGCGCGCTGGCGTTGCTCCGCCGTCTTACCGACGATAGCCCCAGGCGTCCTGGCGTAAGCCCACGCGAACACGAACATCTCGAAGAGTAGCGGCGGCGCAAAGGCGATCTTCGGCGCAAACCAACGGGCCAGAGGGGTGAGCGAGGCGTCCTGGTCCGGGAAGCGTTTGCGATCGGGATTCCGGCTCACGACATAGCCACGCGTTTCCGCCAGGGTCAGGCTGCTGATCAGCGGCTCGGTCGCCGGATCGGGTGAGCTACTGCCGCGCCGGAGCCGGCACAGGCGCGGGCTGATCGCCGGGTCGTGGTAGAGGATCGGCTCGCCGTCGCTGGTCAGGTGGACATCGGTTTCAATCGAAGTGACGCCGATGTCGAGGGCGGTCTCGAACGATCGGCAGCGTATTCTCGGGCTTCAGCCCGCGGGCGCCGCGGTGGCCCTGCAACTCGAAACGCGGCATCGATCACTCCTCGGGGGGCGAGCGGCGCGGCGTCAGCCCGCCGGTTGTGATGAGCACCGGCGGGCTGACGCCGCGCCGCTCGCCACGCTTTACTCCCTATCGACGGGGATCGTCACCGGCCCGCTGCGAACGCTGATGTGCCGTTCGCCCTGACCGGGGATCGAGACCACCGTCGAAAAGCGAACCGTCAGCGTGTACGCGCCCGGCCTTGTCGCGTACCACGACCGGCGCGGGCCGGGACCTTCCTCCGTTAGGTTATGGATGAGGATGGTGTGGATGTCGCCCGGCCGCAAGGTGACGGTTTGCTCTGCTCTCGGCGGTTCATGCGGGGCTGGCCGACTCACCGCCCCGGGCCCCCGCAACTCGAAGCGCAGCTCCGTTTGCGGTCCCTCGATCCAGAGCTTCATGTTTCGGTCTGTCGTGTTTTGCAGCTGTAGCGTGCGATCGACGGTCAGCGGCAGGTCCGCTTTCAGGTGCATCGCGCGGACGTCGATGGCCGGAGCTACCATGGCCTCCACTCCGCCGTGGCGATCGGGCAGGCGCAGCACCGCGACGAGTCCGCCGCTCCCTTCCTCCGGTTGCAGTCGCGGGACGAGCCACGCGATGGGCCCCGCGGCGAGCAGCAGCATCGCCGCCAGGGCCGCCACGCGGCGCAGGCCGGTCGGGAAGCGCAAGACTCGGGGCTGCGGCTGTTCCTCGGCCGCCGAACGAGCCGTCAATCGTCGCAGGCGCTGCGGCTCCTGCAAGCGCAGATCGAGCAGTCCCACCAGCTGTCGGGCTTCCTCGCACGCCGATCGCGCACTCCGGGCAGTGGGCCAGGTGCCGGCGGATCGCCTCCGCTTCGGCCGCGTCGCACTCGTCGGCGGCGAACAGTTCGATCCGGTCCTCCACGTCGGGGCAGGTCAGAGTGTTCATGCCGTGTCTCCCGCGGGCGGGGTCAGCCGTTGCCGCAGCACCTTGTAAGCCCGCGACAGCTGGCTCTTGATCGTGCCGACCGGCTGGCCCAGCTCGGCGGCGATCTGCTCGCACGTCTTACCCTGACGATGCTTCATGTCCAGAAGGCTCCGTGTCTCGGGGGACAGGCCTGACAGTCCGTGTTCCAGGGCGGCCAGGCGGTGCTCCTGCTCCTCGCGTTCTTCGGCTTCAGCGTTAGGAAGAACGACCGGTAGGTCGGGCGGAGCTGCGGGATCGAACAAGGTGGGTCGTTTGCGCCGGAGCCATTTGCCGCAGCGGTTGACCGCGATGCCGAACAGCCAGCTCGAAAAGTTCTCCGGCCGCCGGCCCTCCTTGAGTGCCCGATAGGCTTCGAGGAACGTTTCCTGGGCCAGGTCCTCGACCACGTCGGGCCGCTGCACGCGCTTGAGGAGAAAAGCCCCGATGGGCCGGTAGTAGCGCACCGTCAATTTGTTGAAGGCGTCGCGCTCGCCGTCCAGGCAACGGCGGACCAGGTCGGCATCGTCGGTCGGGGCGTCATGCCGATGCATTGTGCATCGCCGACACCAATGGGTAAAGCCGCTTGCGGCTTCGCTGAGACCTGCGAAGCCGCAAGCGGCAATCCGCACGACTCCTACCCATGATTGATTGCATAGACCACTGTGATGTTAACCGACAGGTCCTGCGTCCCCGCGGCGATGGGCAGACCCTTGTCAGCCGCCGCCAGGCGTTCGTAGCCGATGTAGTTGGGCGCGAAGGCCTGTCCCTCGGAGATCGACAGCACCTGCCCCAGGCTGGCCCCGGAGGCGGTGACGTACAGGTTGGCCTTCCTGCGGGCGTCCTGGCGCCGCCTTCGTCCGGGCCTCGTCCATCATCTGCTCGATGTCGGAGTGTCCAAAGGCGATATTCATGTGCCGGTTGGCGCCGCCGGAGACCAGGGCGTCCATCACCCGGCCGGCCTCGTCGAATTTCCGCACTGTCACGCTCAGGTCGTAGCTGGCCGTGTAGCCGATCAGCTCGGGCTCCTGGTCCTTGTGTTGCACATAGCGGGGCGTGATGTTCAGGCCGGTCGTCTTCATGTCCTTCGGGTTGATGCCGTAGGTCTTGAGCACGTCGAACAGCTTCTTGACCGTCTCCTCGTTTTTCTGCCAGGCCTCGTTGGCGGTCTTGCCGTCGCTGGCGACACCGACGTTGAGGTACAGCAGGTTCGGGACATAGGTCACCTTGCCGGTGCCGTTGACGCTGACATTGGCGCTGGCGAATCCGGCGAAGACCAGGGCGAGCAGGGTGGCGAACAGGCGCTTTCATGGGACACCTCCTTTACTGAGGATTGACTGGTTATCGGCGGCCTGCACGTGCTCCGTCCGACACCTGGTGAGTACCGCGAGGCGGCGGACGGTTGCAGAAAAAAGTGAAAAAAGTGGAGCGTACCGTATCATGGCGCGTGCGCAGTCCGCGAGCCTCATCCCCGGAGTTCGTCCCATGACTGCCCCCCCGATCACCCGCGTGGTCCTCTACAAGCACGGCGTCGGCTACTTCGAGCGCGAAGGCCCCGTCGAGGGCGACGCCGCCCTGGCGCTGACCTTCAAGCAGTCCGAGGTTAGCGATGTGCTCAAGTCGTTGACTGTCCTGGACCTCAGCGGCGGGCACGTGGCCTCGGTCTCCTACGACTCGACCAAGCCGCTGGAGCAACTGCTCGCCGACGTGGCCCTGTCGATCCCCGACCAGGGATCGCTCGTGGGGCTCTTGCCGCAGATCAAGGGGGTGCGCATCCGCGTACAGTCGGGGAAGCCCGGCTCGATGGGCGGACTTGGGCTCGGCGGATTGCCCGGCGAAACGACGGCACCGAGGGGGTCCTGCTCGGCATCGACACCGCGGAACGGCAGACCGGCCGACGGCATCAGCCAAGGCGGTGCTGCTGTCGCTGTTGACCGATGCCGGCGAGGTGCGCTCGTTCGACCTGCACGGCCTGGGCAAGCTGGAGATCCTCGACCCGGCCCTGCGCCGCGACCTCGATTACTACCTGCGCACCCAGCTCTCGGCGAAGAAGAAGGACGCCCGCACCTTCACCTTCTTCGCCCAGGGCCAGGGCCGCCGCACCATTCGCCTTAGCTACACGCTGGAGGCGCCGGTCTGGAAGGCGACCTATCG
Source organism: uncultured Planctomycetota bacterium (assembly GCA_963827935.1). Lineage (GTDB taxonomy): Bacteria > Planctomycetota > Planctomycetia > Gemmatales > Gemmataceae > DATFNV01. Next base: position 635,057 of record CAWHCN010000019.1, read on the forward strand.
CATTCTGCTGAACGAGCCGGAAGCGTCAGCGACGGGTCAAGCGCAACCCGTCGCTAACGCTTCCCGCTCGGCACCGCCCATGATCCAGGGCTGGGCCGTCGTGGACAACACGCAGGACGAGGACTGGGAGAACGTGCAGCTGTCGCTGATCGCCGGTCTGCCGGTATCATTCGTCCACGATCTGTACACGCCGCGCTACATCAGACGGCCGGTGGTGCAGGTGAAGGAGACGACCGGCGTGCTGCCGCCGGAAGTGGAGGAGGGGATCGAGGCGCTGTCGGACGATGATACAATCCTGGGCTATAGAGACCCGGCACTCCTTGCCCCCCAGGTCGCAGCCCTGCGGAAGGCCAAGGTACGCTCCCACGCAGAAATTGACAAACGTGGCGTGGCTCGCGATGCCGTCAGCTCCACCCCGGTCCAGACTCGCGAAGCGCCAGCTCGGCGACCTGTTCGAATACGAGATCGAACACCCCGTCACAATCCGCCGCAACCAGTCGGCCCTGGTCCCCATCGTGCTGCGTGCCTTCGAGGGGCGGCCGGTGTTGCTCTACAACAAGGCGACTCGCGCGGAAAACCCGATGCGCTGCGTCGAGTTCAAGAACACCACCGGCCTGACGCTCGAAGGCGGGCCGCTCACCGTCCTCGAAGGCGGCAGCTACGTCGGCGAGGCGATGCTCGAAGACGACCAAGCCCGACGATCAGCGGCTGATCCCCTACGCCGTCGAGCTGGCCGTGACTGTCCTCGACAACGTCGATTCGCACGACGACAAGGTGCAGCGCGTCACCATCCGCAAGGGCTTCCTCCGGACGCAGTACACGCAGGTGCGGCAGACGACCTACTCCTTCAAGAACAAGGCGGACGCCGAGCAGACCGTCTACATCGAGCATCCGCGCACCGGCAAGGAGTGGCAGCTGTTCGACACGCCGGAGCCGCACGAGGTCACCGAGAGCTACTGGCGCTTCCGGTTCATGCTGCCGGCGAAGCAGGTCAGCAAGTTCGTGGTCAAGCAGCAGCACTTGCTAGGCCAGCAGTTCACCCTGTCTGACGTGAGCGATCAGCAGCTGGCGTTCTGGATCAGCCAGCGCTACCTCGACGCTGCCGCCGAGAAGCTGCTGCGGAAAGTCGTGGACCTGCGGCAGCAGGCGGCGGGCATCGAGGCGCAGATCACCCGGCTGGAGAAGGAGCGCGAGGCCATTCACGCCGAGCAGAAGCGCATTCGCGAGAACCTCGGTGCCCTCGGCGACCGGCCCTCGGAGAAGGACCTGCGCGAGCGGTTCGTGCGGACCTTGAACGTCCAGGAAGATCGGCTCGAGGCCATCGATCGCGAGCTGCGCCAACGGCAGGATGAGCGGGAAAAGTGCCGGGATGATATCAACGCGGCGCTGGCGGGATTGGAGTATGAGGCCAAGCTGTAGCCGCTTGCGCCTTCACATTCGTCGCGGCTGCGAGATTCTTATTGCCCGTTACCACAAATGGGATATGTTTAGCTGCGCGGACCTCAGCAATGGCCGCCTCTCCTCTGCTCCAACATCGCGAGGCCACGGGGATGCACTACTGGAAGGAGTGCGGAGACTTCATCCGCGAGTGTCGCCGCCAGTTCCGCAGCACCGGGGCCGTCTTGCCCAGCACCCGCTTTCTCGCCCGTGCCCTGGCCTCTGAGCTGCGCAAGCCCCACGAGCCGGCTCGCATCCTCGAAGTCGGTCCCGGGACCGGCTCGGTGACCAAGGAAATCCTCCGCCGCTTGCAGCCGCGCGATCGGCTCGACCTGGTCGAGATCAACGCTCGCTTCGTCCGGCTGCTGAGAGATCGCTTCGACAAAGAGTGGGAGTTTCGGTTCTACCGCGAGCAGGTTGAGGTGATTCACAGCGCGGTCGAGGCATTGCCCGGCGAGGGGATCTACGACTACATCGTGTCGGGGCTGCCGCTCAACAACTTCCCGGTGGCCACCGTGCGGACGATCTTCCGGGCCTACGACCGACTGTTGAAACCGGGGGGCACGCTGACTTACTACGAGTACGTGCTGATCCGGCACCTGAAGACGCCGTTCGTCAACCGCCGCGAGCGCCGCCGGCTGCTGAGCGTCGGCCGGCTGGTGGGCGGGTACATCCGCGACTACCAGATTCGCCGCGAGCGCATCTTCATCAACGTGCCGCCGGCAACCGTGCGCCATCTGCGCCTGAAGCCGCGCCTGGCACCGGTGTTGCGGCCGACGTGAAATGGATTGCACTGCGCCTGCGCCACACACGTTTCACACGGACGCACTGACGCCCCCCGCGAGAATGGATTGCACTGCGCCTGTGAGTGTTGCACACACACATCGGCCCGGTGGGCGTTACCGCGCCAGGAGTTTGTCCCAGTCCCGTTGCAAGTCGCGCACGCGATTGATCGCTTCCTCACGCTTGTCTTCATCCTGGTGTGGCCAATCCTTGCCCATTTCCAGGCAGCGCTTGTTGCGAGCGAACAGGTCCAGGCGCGCCTCGATCAGTTCCAGGCGCACCTGGCGCGGCTTCTCCACCTCCGGATCGCCATAGGGACCGGCCTGGCGCAGCACGTCCAGCGCGGGACGAAGCACGGCCTCGGCTTCGCCGTAGGCCTCGATGGTCTTTTTCACGCGCTCCTCGTCGCGGCGTGCGGTATTTCGGTTGATGACCGGGTCGTCCAGGGCGTCCGGGACCAGCTTGAGTGCCTGTTTCTCAAGGTCCTTCACCTGCGGCATAATGTGCTGCTCGAAGTCCAGGGTGTCCCGCCTCCTCTCCTCGGCTTCCCTCAGTTTCTGCAATTCCTTTTCCTGCGCCGGCCATCGCATGTTGAACCGTGCCGGGTGGGTCACCGCCCAGACAGCGAAGACCGGTACGCCGCCACTGCCGCCATCGCGATGGCGCGTACCGCCAGGGGGCCGAAGCGTGTGAAGTGGATAAGGAAGGCACAGACCGCCCCGACCACCCCGCCGCCGTAGTGGGCCTCGGCACTGATCCCCGGCACCATGTAGGTGATGCCGATGTTGATGGCGAAGGCAATGCAGATTTGAACTCCCCATGACGAGAACAGCCGGCGCGGCAAGTAGCGGTAATTCAGCAACACCCAGACGGCCATCGACGCCAGGATTCCCCACAGCGCCCCGGAGGCGCCAGCCAGCGCCACGACGTTGTTGCCGGCAATCGGCCTGAGCACCATCGCGGCGCAGCAACCGCCCAGCCCAGCGACCAGGTACACGACCAGGAAGCGGACATGTCCCCACATCCGCTCCAGCAGCGGGCCGACCAGGTGCAGCGACACCATGTTGACGGCCAGGTGGATCAGCCCGAAGTGGACGAAGCAGCATGTTAACAGCCGCAGCAGCCCCCAGCCGGGCGGGACCAGGTCGGTTGCCTTGAGCGAGCCGGTGGTGTGCAGCAGGTCGGCCACGTCAAACCGGCCCGACGGCTGGACGAAGGCGCTCAGCGGGATGTGCTGCCGCTGGCCAAGGTAAACGCCCCAGAGGAAAACAGCGACGTTGGTCGCCAGCAGTCCGTAGGTGACATACGCCGTGAACGGAGCCAGCAGCGACAAGCGGACGGCGCGTTCACGCTGGGGTACTGCCGGGGCATCGGAATCGGACCCGGGCAGGGGGGCAGCCTGTCTCGGCGGGAGTTCGCCGCGGCGCAGCCATTCGAGGGCGCCGGGGTCGCGCAGCGCTTGCACCCCCGCCGGCGTCAGCACGTAGCCGCGTCCGTGGCCGGCGACGGCGTCGGTGCGGGCCAGCAAGCCGCCGTTGCGCAACTGCTCGACGAACGCCTGGAGGTCCTCGTCGAGGAGGCCGAGGTCGTCCGCCGCGTCCTTGGGGTACCAGGGCACCGGCGCCGCCGCGGCGCACCGACGCAGGATCGCTTCCAGGGGAGCATGATCGGACATTGGGACTCCTTGGGCGGAGGGCGAGCGGCGCGGCGTCAGCCCGCCGGTTTGATACCGGCGGGCTGACGCCGCGCCGCTCGCCTGGCTAAACCAACTCCACCCCCGTCTCGCCTTCGCGCACCTCACCGATCACATACGTCGGGAACTGCTCCTCCTGGAGCTGGGCACGGATGCTGTCGGCATAGTAGGGGCTGACGATCATCACGAAACCGATGCCGTTATTGAACACGCGGTCCATCTCCGCCTGGTCGATGTTCCCCAGGCGCTGCAACCAAGGAAAGACGGCCGGCATTGGCCACGAGCCGCGCTTCAGCACGGCACGCCGCCCCGGCGGCAAGATGCGGGCGACATTGTCGATCAGGCCTCCTCCGGTAATGTGGGCCAGCCCGCGCAGCACGCGCCGCTTCACCGGATAATGCTCCAGCACGCTCTTGGCAGCCCGCACGTAAATCCGTGTCGGTTCCAGCAGCTCCTCGCCCAGGCTGCGTCCCAAGTCCGACACCCGGTCGGCGACGCGCAGCCCGGCCCGCTCGAAGACGACCTTGCGCACCAGGCTGTAGCCGTTGGAGTGTAGCCCGGAGCTGGCCAGGCCGAGGACCACGTCGCCGGGGCGGATGGCCCGGCCGTCAATGGCGTGGTCGCGCTCGACGACACCGACGCAGAAGCCGGCTAGGTCGTAGTCACCCGGCTGGTAGACATCGGGCAGGATCGCGGTCTCGCCCCCCACCAGGGAGCAGCCGGCCTCCAGGCAGCCGTCGCTGATCCCCTTCACCAGGTCGCGCGTCAATGCCGGGTCGTCCTTCGGCATGGCCAGGTAGTCGAGGAACAAGAGCGGCTCGCCGCCGGTGCAGATGCAGTCGTTGACCGACATGGCGACCAAGTCAATGCCGACGGTATCGTGCTTGCCGGCCAGGGCGGCGATCTTGAGCTTGGTGCCGACGCCGTCGGTACAGGCGACCAGGACGGGATGGCGATAGTTGCGTGCGAAGAGCCGGCTGTTGTAATCGAGGCTGAACAGGGCCGCAAAACCGCCGCTCCCTTTGCCTCCTGCCCGGGGGGGAAAGGTCGGCGGCAGCACGCGCGGGGTGTGGGTCCGTTTGAGCAGGGGAGCCATGCCGGCCAGGCTCTGGGCGTACAGTTCGAGATCGAGGCCGGCGTCGCGGTAGGTCATCTTCGCGGGCTGATCCTGGCTCATCCGTCGTCTCCGGGGTCTGCCGGTGATTATAATGGCGGCACCGCTATCTTGGCGAGCGGGGGGCGTCAGCCCCCCGGTTCCATCACCGGGGGGGCTGACGCCCCCCGCTCGCCGGAGGAATCGCATATGGACCTTCAACACGCCACCGGAGCCGAGGTACGCCGCCGCGCACGCCTGGGCGAGGTGACCGGTCCGACCCCCGGTATGGCCCTGGGCTACGTCCAGGCCAACCTGGTGATTGTGCCGCGCGACCTGGCGTTTGACTTCCTGCTCTTCTGTCAGCGCAACCCGAAGCCATGCCCGCTGCTGGACGTGACCGAGCCCGGCTTGCCCGAGCCGCGCCTGGTGGCCCCGTCGGCGGACCTGCGCACCGATCTGCCCTGTTACCGCGTCATCCGCCAGGGGCAACTCGTCGAGGAACCGCACGCCCTGGGGGCCTGGTGGCGCGACGACCTGGTCGGCTTCCTGCTGGGTTGCTCCTTTACCTTCGAGAATGCCTTGCTCCAGGCGGGCGTGCCGGTGCGTCACATCGAGGCGGGCTGCAACGTGCCGATGTACCGCACGTCGATCACCTGCCAGCCGGCCGGAGTGTTCCACGGGCCGATGGTGGTGTCGATGCGGCCCATGACGCCGGCGCAGGCCATCCGAGCCGTGGAGGTCTGTGCGCGGTTTCCGCGCGCCCACGGCGTACCGATCCACCTTGGCGACCCGGCGGCCATCGGCATCCTGGACCTGGGCCGCCCGGACTTTGGCGACCCGGTGGAGCTTCGCGCCGGCGAGGTGCCGGTCTTCTGGGCGTGTGGCGTGACGCCGCAGGCCGTGGCCCAGGAGGTCCGCCCGCCGCTGCTTATCACCCATAAGCCGGGGTGCATGTTCGTGACGGATTTGCGGGATGCGGACTTGGAGGCGTAGGTTGCGCCAGTCAGCTGACTTTTGCGGACCTGGCTGTCCGCAGCACCCAGAATTCGCCCCGTTTTCCTTCAAACAGACGCCGGCATAGCGACGGGGTGGGATAAGCTTCTCGCACAGGACCAGATTCGCCAGGGATTGGTGCGACCCGGGAGGTTTCCCATGCACCGGACCCTGGCGGCGCTGGCGTGCTTGTTCGTTCTTGCTTCCCTGGGTCGCGGCGACCCGCCCGACTCGGTGCCAATCCCCGGCAGTCTGCCGATTCCTCGACCACCTCACAACGTCAAGGAGTGGGGCCCGCTGGACTACGACGACACCCCCGGGGCGATGCCGGGGGGTCTTGTCTTTGGTCGGGTCAATGGCCAGCGCTTCGTACGCATCGGAGGCGGCCTATTTCCGATGAAGATCTGGGCTTCCGAGCCGGGGCCGGATGGGCGGGTCCGGACGCAGATGATCCTCCCCTCCGCGGCACAGAGTTCGCTGGTGCCGCTGGTGCTGCAACATCAGGCCGTGCTGCCTCGACCCACTGCGGACCGGGCCTGCATTTTGGTCCAGATTCCGAACCCCAATGGCCTCCTCTACGTGGACGATCACTTGACCAACAGTCGTGGTACCTCGCGGCAGCTGGAATCGCCACCCCTGACGGCGGGGCAGTCGCACGTCTTCCGACTGCGGGCCGGCTACATGGTGGGCGATAACTTCCTGATCGAGCAGAAAACGGTTTCGGTCCGAGCCGGCGAAAATGCCACGGTGACGTTCGACGGGAAGCAGGCGGTTTCGGTGTACCTACCCGAAAAAAAGCCGTGATTGACGGCCTGCGATCAGAAGATCCGGCGCTGCAATTGGGCCCGGGCGGCCGTGAACACGGCGGTCAGGGCCGCCCGGTGCTTTTCGGTCGGACAACGTGCCTCCCGAGCCACCCACTCCAGCATGCGGTCCAGTTCGCCGATCAGGCGCTGCAGAGCAGCCGCATCGACCCGCGGTTTGGCCCCGGGGACTAGGAAATAGACCGGCGAGGTGTGGGCAAATGCATGGCCGCCGCCACACCGGGCTGCCAGCCAGCCGTCCGCCGTCATTGGGACCTCCGTCTCGATGATCGCCGTGCCCGGTTCGCCGGACCGCGCCGCTGAGGCAATCACCCGGCCGTTGGCGATCAACTCCAGATGCTCGAAGGGGACGATGCTCCGCGCGTGCGCCCGCACGGCTACCACCTGGCCGGGAGCGACCCAGTCGGCGCTGAGCGACAGCAGCGGTCCGTTGGTGACGAACGTATCTCCGCGGCGGACCGCCTCGATCCACGCCTTGTAACTGAATTCCTCACCGGGCTTCAACCGGGCATAGGTTCGCAATGCCCCGAGAGGAACGCAATTGCTCTCCTTGCCGCTCGCGCCGACAAGGGGAACGCGCAGTCCGCAGTTCAAGAGGTCGTACCAGTCCGCCAGCCCGTCGAGCAGCCCATTTTCGCAAAATGCCATTTCGAAGGCATCCACGTCGCCCAGGATCAGGTCGGCCAGCGGCTCGCCCAGAGGACAGCCTGGCGGACCGGGGCGGGTCCAGATGACCAGCCCGCCCTTGCGATGACACTGCCCGCACCAGTCGCGTAGCGTCCAGTCGTCCACGCCAGCCGGCTCGCCGAATGCCAGCGGATAGACGACCCGGTGGGTATTCAATAGACCCAGGCTCCCCAGAACCGGATGGCGATTGTGGGTGTTGGCGACCACCATGTGGCCAGGGATTTGCAGCGCCGGCTTCTGGCCGCTGTAGTCGAGGATATTGGGCAGCGCCGGCACCTCACCGTCCGCGAGGCGATCTGCGAAAGCGAGCAGGTTGACCACGGCCAGGTCTTCGGCACCGGCTTCAAGCAGGGCGGCGGCGGGAGAGAGGTAGTGACACCGGGTGTCGCCGGCGTACCAGCCCTGGTCGCGGAGGTTGATCCAGCGGTCGATCGACAGCCGCAACGCCAGTCGGCCCGCCGCCAGTTGCATCCCGACGCTCTGCGGCGTGTACTCCGGACCCTTCCGTAGCTCGGCCCGGATGGGTCCCGCCGGCAGCGGCACCTCGCAGGCGCCGTCGACAAAGGCGTACTCCTTCCCGTCCTGCAGCAGGCTGCCGCCCATGTCCTGTCCGCGTCCCGTGGCAAAGGGTATGAGCCGGCCCAGCGGCGGATAGTAGGTTCCCTCGGCGTCGTTCAGACGCAGGCGCACCGGCGTCGGCCGACCCGTGGTCGCGTCGTTGACGCGGACGTGGACCGTGTGCAAGGCGGCGGTCATTGGTACTGAGCCCCAAGCCGGTCCAGGATGCTCTTGTAGGCGGCGACCGCTTTGGGGAACAACTCCGGCCCGGTCACGCCGCCGGTCGGCCCGCCACCCAGCAGATGTGGCTCCAGGGTGGCGAAGCCGTCGTAGCCACGCTTCACCGCGTCGGCCATCACCTCCTCGATCCGCCCCTGCCCCTCTCCGGCTAGCCGTCCGTGCTTCTCGCCCGCTGACCAGTCCTTGATGTGGAAATGTTGCGTGTACGCCTTCGTCATCTCCCAGCCCCTGATCGGGTCGTAGCCGCAGAAGACGTAGTTGGCCGGGTCGAAAACTGCGGCAAAGTGCGGCCCGTGGACCTGTTCGCTCACGGTCTCCATCAGATCGCGGACGCGTTCCGGGGAGTCGCCGTAGATGCCGTGCTCATTCTCGTGCAACAGGCGCACGCCGGCCTTTTCGGCCAAGCGCGTCTTCTGCCACATGCGATCGAGCACCTCGCGCCGCCAGTCGTCCCAATCACCGCCCTCGGTCAGGTAGTAGCTGAAGATGCGGATATTCGGCGTGCCGAAAACTTTGCACAGCTCGATGGCCCGCTTGAACCGCGTCAGGTGCGGCTCGAAGGGAGCATCGATCTTGATCTTGCCGATGGGTGAGCCAATGGCGCTGAGCTTGAAGCCATGCCGGTCGAGGAGCGACTTGAACTCCCGGATTTGCAGATCGGTCAGGTCAAGGACGTTGGTTTTGTGGATCGAGCGGAACTCGATGTGTCGCACGCCGCAGGACTTGAGGACGTCGATCTGCTGCTGCGGATTGGGGTCGATTTCGTCGGCAAAGGCGGATAGGGTGAACATCGTGGCACTCGCATGGGATACCAGCCCGAAGCGCAGGCGAGGGACGTCCCTCGCCGGTGCTGCGGACTGGTATTGTATGACGGCCCTCTCGGCAGCGCGGCAGTCATTTCCCTTTTCACGAAAGCCGCGCGTGGTATATTCACCAAGACGCCCCGCCGCAGAGAGGAGTGTCCATGCGACTCGCGCAACCAACCAACAACGAAGCGGCCATCCTCCGCCGGCTCCTTGAGCCCAGGAAGCCTACTCTTCCCCCCGAAGCGGCGAAGGCCATTCTTGGCCTGGAGTTGCGCCGCAAGACCGGGCGCGCATGGCGCCCTCGCGGCCAGGGCTCGAGCCGGCGCCCTGACCGCGGAAGAACAGCGGGAGATCGACGCCTACAGCCGCGTCGGCAGTCTCGTCGCTATCCTGAAATCGAAGGCGCGCGTCTCGCTCAAGACTCGCTGGAGAAAGCCGCGGGGCTGACGTGGAAGTAGTCGGCCAGCTTCTCGACGTTCACCCGGCTGAGCTGTCTCTTGCCGGCCAGCACCTCGGAAATCGCCGAATCCTTGATCCCCGTCGCCTTCGCCACCACGGTTTGCGTGACGCCACGCGCCTCGATCAGGTGCCGGAGCAGGACGCCGTCGGGAAGCGGCCGCATCGGGTGGTTGGCGGTTTCGTACTTCTCCACGAGGTCGCTCAGCACGTCCAGGTAGTCTTCCTCGCCCGTGTCGAGATCCGGGCGGCTGGCGAGAGCGTTCACCAGCTTGATCGCGTCGTCCAGTTCCTTCTCTGAGCGGATCGGGCGGAGGGGGAACGTCTGGATCAGGGCCAGGTACGAATCCGGCACCCTCTTACGTCGCGTTGCAGTGGCCATCGGTCACCTCATGTCAGCAGCAGCCGAACTGTTCTTTCCACTTCTGCCGGTCGTAAACCGCGTGCGTCAAGATGGCGAGAACGAACACCTTGTGCCGGTTGAAGTGAACGGCGGCGATCAGCCGGTACTTGTTCCCGCCGACGTTGAAGACGATACAACGCCCCACCGGATCGGCACTGGGGTAGACCTGGCGAAGGTCGGCGAACCTGTCCCAGACGGCGTCCTCGGCCACGCGGTGCCAGGCCCGCAGAGGTTCCTCGGCATCCGGGTGATCGGCCCAAAACCGCTTGAGCATCTTTTCCGAGGATGACGTGCACCGGCGGACCCAGCCTGGAGGTTTGCACCAAACTCCCCGAGGCATTTTTCACGTTTTGTGAAAACAGTCAAGGCTCGTTTCTGCAACGCTGGTTTTCTTCGGGCCGGATTTCTATGACTGCCCTCCCGGGGTCAGGTGTCGCAACCCGATCAGCCATCCGGTATACTGATGCAGAGGCTTGTCCGGGGAGTATTGGTAGTACGACTCGACGGGGTTGGGTACAGGCGCCGGGACGGTTATTTGGGAGCGAACAATTTGATAGGCGGGGTGGATGAAGTCAAAAAGTGTCGCCGATGCTGAGGGTCCATGGGTCGATCCGGGTTTTCACTCGGGCCTCATCGAGCGCTGCAGACGATATTGGAGTGTTCCGGTCACTGAGCTGCCGAACGAGATGCTGGCGACATATCTTCGTCAGCGGATTGCATTACAACTCATAATCCCGGAGGCCCGCAAGCGGCTCAACGCCGATAGCGACGATGACTCGGAATTGTATGAAGGCGAACTGGCCGAAGCCCTTCGAGGAGCATGCGACGCCTAACAAGGCGCCACACCTGACCGGGGTGGCATTTTCTGTCTCACAGGAAGGGGTCGCGAGTCATTTCAGAAGAGGAACGCAGGTTGTTTTCATAAACGTTGATCCTTTTCCGTCCGCACTTGGCACCCCCCATGAGCTTCCGCGATTTCACCTTGCCGAAAGTCCAGCAAGATTTCGGCCTGACGACCGATACCTCCCAGCAGCTCTTCGCCGGGGTCGCACCGGTCGCGTTGTCCGAGACGATGCGCCGCTACCTGAACGACTTCCAGGCGCTCGGCATGAGCCTTCCGACCGAGAAGGGACGCTCCGAGCTGCTGGTCGCGCCGCTGTTGGCCGAGGTGTGGCAGCGCTCCGAGCACCGCATCAGCCTCTATTCGGGGGTCGAATTGAATGTCGATGAAGCCGTGGGGTTGAACGGCATTTGCGATTTTCTACTGGGGTTGTCGCCGCAACTCTACTACGTCGAGGCACCGGTTCTGGCCGTCGTGGAAGCGAAGAAGGACAGCATTCCCGACGGTTTTGGTCAGTGCGCCTCCGAGATGATTGCGGTGCAGCGCTTCAATCAGAAAGCGGGTAAGCCCCACGAGCCCGTCTACGGTTGCGTCACGACCGGCACCCTGTGGCGTTTCCTGCGCCTTGCCGGCAAGCGCCTGGACATCGACCTCGATGAATACCAGATCGCCCAGGCCGAGCGCATCCTTGGAGTGCTGCTCCACTGCTGCGGGGTAACCGTTGCCTGAGCCAGGTTCCACCAATACTTTGCCAGAATTCGGCCCTATTTCCGTAGCGCGCCCCCGCTGTGCCACGGTCCCCAAATCCACCAGCGCCGCCCGCTTCCTCGCCTTCTTCACCTGGTCGCAGATGAGGTCTATCGCCTTGAACTCCGGATCGGTGACGTACAGGCACGAGGGGTGCCCGAGGAAGTCGAAGACGGCTCGGTTGTCGATGGCCCATTCGACGCCAAGGCGGATCGCCTTCAGGAACCATTCCAGCTTCCAGCGGCCGTTGCGAAACGCACCGATGTCGCTGATCGGGCTCATTGGCACCTCGATCAGCCCCTTAGGATAGGCGAACGGCTGGGCCGCGGCCTGGGCGCGGACGATGTCGTCGAGGATCGCCTGCGTCGGCTCCTGGCCGGCGGGGCTCATGGCGTGCGCCGGGTACTTGCTGCTGACCCAGGTGAAGCCAAGATCGGCCAGCAGCGCTTGCAGGTCGGGCCGGTCGGCCAGGCCATTGCTGAACCCGCCCGGCGTGCGGAAGCCGGCGGGATCGACGCCGATGCGCGTCTTCAGCGCCGCCGTCGTCAGCCGGATGTTGTCGCGGATTACGTCCTTCGGCTCGCGGCCGTCGATCAGCCAGGGGGCCCGCTTGAAGCGGAACTGTAAATCCTCCGGCTTCGTGGCCAGCACGTTGACGTGGTCGTAGGTGTGGTTGCCGATCGGATGGCCGGCCTGGGCGATTTCCTTGAGCCAGGCCACGCTTTCCTGCTCGAACACCCGGCCGACGGCAAAACAGTGCAGCAGCCCGCCGGCCGCCTTGACCCGCCGGCACGCCTCGACCGTGTACCTCTTCGTCTCCTCGTTGAGATTGCCTTTCTCGTAATCCCAGTGCGTATCGTCCCACTTGGGAAAGTTGCGGCTCATTTCCAGGTCGAGGGAAATGGCGACCAGGGCCCGGTCGGCGTCCGCGTGTTTCTCGAACCCCGGCACGCGGGCGAAGAGATAGCCCATGCCGGCGGCGACCGAGGCAGCGAGGAAACGGCGGCGGGTGAGGGGTTGGCCCATGCCTTGGCTCCTTCGGGTGGGTTGCACTGCTGGCGTACCAGGGTATCGCAGCGCAGAGGCGACGGCCACCGCGGGAATTGGCGTGACAGCGCCCCCGCTGTCCATTTTCGTTGAACGTCCGCGCGCTGGCCTGGTACACTGCATCCGCTTTATGCATCAAGCCCGCCGCCGCGGCGATCCGCTGGTGCTTCCTCGCACAGGGGGAAAGGAGCGCCTCATGTCCTACACGGCCCAGATCAGCCGCAACAACCCGACCGCCTTCATCTTTCTGCTGGACCAGTCCAGCTCCATGCTGGAGTCGTTCGGCGCCCAGCCGGAAAAGAGCAAGGCCAACGGCGTCGCCGACGCCCTCAATCGCCTCTTGCAGAACCTGGTGCTGAAGTGCGCCAAGGCCGACGGCATCCGCGACTTCTTCCACGTCGGCATGATCAGCTACGGCGGCCGCGTCGTCTCCGCGTTCGGCGGCGGCCTGGCCGGCAAGACCCTCGTCCCCATTAGTGAGCTGGCCAACAACCCCCTGCGCGTCGAGGTCCGGGCCAAGAAAGTGGACGACGGCGCCGGCGGACTGAGCGAGCAGCAATTCAAGTTCCCGGTCTGGTTCGAGGCGCGCCCCACCGGACGAACGCTGATGTGCGAGGCCATCGGCAAGGCCAGGGAGTATCTGCAAACCTTCCTGGCCGCCCAGTCGAAGTGCTATCCGCCGATCGTCATCAACATCACCGACGGCCAGCCGACCGACGGCGACCCGCGCCAGGCCGCCGCGGAGCTGCGTGCTCTGACCTCCGCGGATGGCAACATCCTGTTGTTCAACGCCCACCTGTCGGACAAGCAGAATCGGCCGATCGAGTTACCGGAGGACGAATCGGGCCTGCCGGACGAGTACGCCCGCCTGCTATTCCGCATGTCCAGCGAATTGCCGCCGAAGCTGGTGGAGACGGCCCGGCAATCGGGCTTGAAGGTCGGCCCGAAGTTGCGCGGCTTCGTCTTCAACGCCGACCTGGTGGCGGTGATTCGCTTCCTGGACATCGGCACGCGCGTGTCGCAGACTGCGCGGTGATTTGTGCCCGAGCCCCGTTCACGGGGCTTTCCCGCGCAGCGGTCTAGGCCCGGCCCTGGGGCCGGGTGGGCGGTAGCCCCCACGCGACCCGAGCCCCGTTCACGGGGCTTAAGGATGCCGGCGCAGCCACGCTGCTGGGAGCGGCTGAAGCCCGAACGGCGAGAAGCCCCGTGAACGGGGCTCAATGGGATGCTTCCCTTCCAGCGACCCGGCCCAAGGGCCGGGCCTACACCGCTGCGCGGGAAAGCCCCGTGAACGGGGCTACCGGAAAAAATCCCAGCCACTTTTCAGCTGCTGACTTTCCATCGAGAGGGAGAGAATCCCTTTTGCACTCGCCCCCGATCCGCCGTAGGATGGGGGCCACTCCACCGAGCCCACCCCGCCCCCCAGGAGTCGCAGGCCATGACCTGGCCGCTCTCGCAGGATTACAACGAGGCCATCCAGGCCCCCGCCGCCAACTTCGCCGACCCCGACCTCCGCCGCGGCCAGGCCGCCACCAATCAGTTCGGCGTGCCCATGCCCTGCTCCGGCAATTTCGCCGATGTCTACCAGCTCCAGGGCCCCGACGGCTCGCGCTGGGCCGTCAAGTGCTTCACCCGCGAAACCCCCGGCCTGCGCGAACGCTACGCCGAGATCAGCCGCCACCTGCGCGGAGCCCGGCTGCCGTTCACCGTGGACTTCGATTTCCTGCAGCAGGGCATCCGCGTCCACGGCCAGTGGTTTCCGGTGCTGAAGATGCAATGGGTCGAGGGGCTGACGCTCAACCAGTTCGTGGCCCGCGCCGCCCAGGGAGGGAGCCGATGAGCTTCGCAGACTGGTATTCCGGCATCAAGCGTGCCCTGGCCCGCGTCATCAGGCCAGCAAGTCAGCCGCTGAACCCCGCAGACCCTTTCATCCTTGCTATCTTGGCGGACCCGGATAACGACGTGCCGCGTTTAGCCTACGCCAACAAGCTCTCGGAACACGGCGACCCCCGTGCCGAGTTCATCCGCATTCAGTGCCAGTTCGCAAGAATTCCGGAAAACCATGAGTTAGGGGCCGAACTAGAGGCCCAGCAACGGCGCCTCGGGGAAAAGCATGCAATGGAATGGATGGGGGGACTCGACAGATGGGGTGGGAAGTGGGAGTTCGACCGAGGTTTCCTGACGTCCCTTGACCTCTCCTTTAAGAGAATAGGCTTGGAGGGGGCACAGTCGCTGGCGACTTCGCCCTACCTGACGTTCGTCGCATTCGAACCTTCGGGCGAACCAACTGGGCGACGCGGGCCTGCATGCACTGGCCGCCTCGCCGCACATCGCCAACCTCGTTTCCCTAGACCTTTGGGGGAACGATATCGGTCCTGACGGGGTGGACGCGTTGGCGACCTCGCCCCGCCTTTCCCGCCTCACCTGCCTGAACCTTGGCTTTAATAGTAGATTCGGTGATGCGGGGTTGCGATCGTTGGCGGCGTCGCCGCACCTAATTAACCTAACCTCCCTGGACATTCGCTCTAACATCATCGGCCCCGCGAATGCCCAACGAGCTGTTGGCCTTGCTAGCCTCGCCGCACCTGGCCCGGCTCACCTCCTTGGACCTGGGAGGTAACGAGCTGGGCGAGGCGGGGGCACACGCATTGGCGGCGTCGCCGGACCTGGCCCGCCTCGCTTCCCTAAACCTTGGCGAGACCAACATCGGTGATGGTGGGCTGCAGGCGTTGGCGGCCTCCCCCCACCTAACGCAGCTCACCTCCCTGGACCTTGCCGAGACCAACATCGGTGATGCTGGGGTGCAGGCGTTGGCGGCGTCGCCCTACCTGTGCGGCTCACTTCCCTGAACCTCGGCGAGAACAACATCGGCGATGGTGGGCTGCAGGCGTTGGCGGCCTCCCCCCACCTGACGCGGCTCACCTCCCTTAGCCTGTATAGTAACTGCGTTGCTGACGATGGGGCGGCCGCGTGGGCGGCCTGCGCCACACCTGACCCGCCTCACCCACCTTGACCTGCGCAGTTGCGACATCGGGAAGGAAGGTGTACGGGCATTGGCCGCCTCCCCTCACCTGCCCTGCCTCACCTCCCTGAGTCTTGTCGGTAATCGGTACATTGAGCTGGATCGCGACTGGTGCCCTAGCGATGTGGAGGTGCTGGCGGCGATAGCGGTCCTTCGTGCCCGGGGTGTCGAGGTCAGGATCGACTGACTTCTCGCCAACCAGCACAAGATCCTGCGGGCAGGCGGGCAGGCTGCCCGCAGTTCATTTTCGTTGAACGACCCGTGCGCCCTGCTGGTACACTGCAGCCGCTTCGTGCATCAAGCCCGCCGACGCGGCGACCAGCGGGTGCGTCCTCGCTCGGGGGAAGGGGTGCCTCGTGCCCTCCACAGCCCAGATCAGCCGCACCAACCCTACTACCTTTGTCTTCCTGCTCGACCAGTCCAACTCCATGCTGGAGCCGTTCGGCGCCCAGCCGGCATAGAGCAAGGCCGCCTAGCCCGCACCGGCGGTCTGGTCCCCGAAGACCTGGTCTGGCCGGTCGGCTGGGCGCCAGGGCGGTGCGCCATCGACGCGGCAGCACGCCGGCGGTACGCTTCGAGGCCATGAACGAGTACGACAAGGCGGGACGTTACCTCATCAAGCGCGATCCGCCTGGGTTCTTCCGCTGGTTGCTGGGCCGGCCGGTATCGTTCCATGCCTGGATCGATACCCGCCGCCATGCGCTGCCCGATCAGGGCGACCTGACCAACGATCTGGTGGCCGCCTTCCGGGTGAACACCGGGTTCGAGGCGCTCTGCGTCGAGCTGCAAGCGGAGTCGGAGGCGGGGGCGGCAAGCCGGCTGCTGCTGGGCTATGTGCCGTGCCTGCAAACCGAACCGGCGGCGGCGGGCAGTTTGGTGGTGACGGGGGCCGGGGAGCGGTGGTGAACCTCACCGGCCCGGTGCAACCGGCCGGGGTCGAGCAACGCCTGACGATCGCCCCGAGTATGCTTGTTTCTGGGCACCATCGAGCAGCGAACCCTGCGCGACGAGGACGCCCGGGAGACTCTGAACGCGATCGCGGCGGGGTCAATCTCGCGCTGGTTGCTGGCCTGGCTGCCGCTGATGCACGGTGGGGCGGAGCCGGGTATAATCGAGGCGTGGACTGTCGAGGCAGCCAGGGAGGCGCGGCCGCGTGACCGGGGGCTTCTGGCCCACCTGACGCTGACCTTCGCCACTCTGCGTGCTGTCGGGCGACTTGGGAGAGCAAACTGGAGGGCTGGGCCGTGATCAAGTCGAGCTATCTCGAAGAATTGCGGGAAGAAGTGCGGACACTGGGTCGGGCCGATGAGTTGCGCCGAGCCGTGCTGAGGCTGGGCCGCCAGCGATTCCGCAAGCCGGCCAGTGGCAAACAAAAAGCGCAGTTGGAAGGTGTCACGGACGTGTCTCGCCTGCGGCGCATACAGGACCACCTGCTGACCGCGGGCTCCTGGGACGACCTTTTGGCTACCCTTTGAGCCGCCGTCGTGGTGGACACTCATGTCCGACCAGTGGTTCTACTCCCACGCCGCCGCCGTCCACGGCCCCGTCTCCGGCGACGACCTCCGCCGCCTGGCCCACACCGGCGGCCTGCTCCCCGAGGACCTGGTCTGGCCGGTCGGCGGGTAGCCGCTGAACGCGATCCCGGCGGAGGCGGCCCTTCGCTTCCCCGAGTCGCCGCCGCTCGATCCCGCCGGCGGCGAAGCACCCCGTCCGCCCTTCCCCTCCTGGCTGCCCGACCTGGCCGCGGCGCTGCGAGCCGGAACCGACCCGGCGGCGCTGCCGGTGCCGGCGGCCGAGGCGTGGCTGGCGGACGTGTGCCGCGCGGAGGATCATGCCGGCAACGGTAGGGAGTAGGCGTACCTTCCCCTGGTGCGCCGGCGTGCCGGTGGTACAATCGGCGGTAGGATGGTGATCCAGTTCGCGAATCGTGAGGTGAGTCCCATGCCACGGACGACGACGAAACCGAAGGGTGCCGCGAGAAGAGAACGGAAGGAGCCCGCCAACGGGGCACCGGGCGAAGTGCTTACGCTGGCAGAGGCAGCGGCGTATCTGCGTCTGTCCGAAGACGACGTGGTGCGCCTGGTCCATGGCCAGGGGCTGCCGGGGCGGCTGGTAGGGAAGGAATGGCGGTTCCTCAAGCCGGCGCTGCAGGACTGGTTACGCTCTCCTCCTACCGACCGAGCAAAGAGGCGATGTTGTCGCTATCGGCGCGTGGAAGGATGACCCCTATCTCGATGAAATGCTGAAGGAGATTTACAGGAAGCGACGCGGGCCGACCGAGGACGGTGAATGACATTCCTGGACACGGATATCCTCTCGCTTTTTTTCACCGGACATGCCCGCGTCGCCGAGCGGTTTCGGCGCGAAGCACCGGATATCGCGTTGACCCTCGTTTCTCAGATAGAGATCCTCCTGGGTCGTTTTGCGGCACTGGTCAAAGCGGAGGACAGCGAACAACTCCTGCGAGCCCAGCAATGGCTCCGAACGAGAGCGGGCGTGACCTGGCGAATATCGCAATCGTTCGTTTCAATTCTGCGGCTGCCGCGGAGTTCGATCTGCTCCGCCGGAACAAGAAACTCAAGAAAATCGGCCGGGGCGACCTCCTCATCGCCAGCATCGCACTGGCCCACCGATCCACACTCGCCACCCGCAATGTCCGGGATTTCCGGCAGGTCCCCGGGCTGCGGGTGGAGAACTGGGCCGACTGACGGGGTGCGATTCGTCAGCCGGTGGTGTTCCTGTCAAGAAGGTTGGCGTTTTGCAGGCGGGCTGCGCCGGCTGTACAATAATCCCCGCGCCGCAATTCTTGTCCCGCGAACGGGGGCAAGCCCGGTCGCGCCGCCGCAGGCTGTGGGGAGGGGACTGCCATGACCTGGCCGCTCTCGCAGGATTACAACGAGGCCATCCAGGCCCCCGCCGCCAACTTCGCCGATCCCGACCTCCGCCGCGGCCAGGCCGCCACCAATCAGTTCGGCGTGCCGATGCCCTGCTCCGGCAACTTCGCCGATGTCTATCAGCTCCAGTGCCCCGACGGCTCGCGCTGGGCCGTCAAGTGCTTCACCCGCGAAACCCCCGGCCTGCGCGAGCGCTATGCCGAGATCAGCCGCCACCTGCGCCGGCCAGGCTGCCGTTCACCGTGGACTTCGATTTCCTGGAGCAGGGCATCCGCGTCCACGGCCAGTGGTTTCCGGTGCTGAAGATGCAATGGGTCGAGGGGCTGACGCTCAACCAGTTCGTGGCCAAGGCCGCCGACAAGCCGGCCACGCTGGAGGCGCTCCTGCAAATCTGGGCGCGCATGGCCAGACGCCTCCGCGACGCCGACATGGCCCACGCCGACCTGCAGCACGGCAACGTCCTCCTGGTGCCCGGCGCCGGCCGTCGTCGCTGGCCTTGAAGCTGGTCGATTACGACGGCATGTGGGTGCCGGCCCTGGCGGGGACGAAGTCGGGCGAGGTGGGGCATCCCTCGTATCAGCATCCGCAGCGCCTGCGCGACGACACCTACAACCGCGAGGTGGACCGCTTCCCGGTGCTGTTGATTGCCACGGTGCTGCGCGCCTCAAGTCGGGCGGGCGGGAGTTGTGGGAGAAATACGACAACGGGGACAACCTGCTGTTCACGCAGGAGGACCTGGAGGGGCCGAGCAAGTCACGGTTGATTTACGGACTGCTGAAGGGGGAGGATGCGGTTGGCGCGGGCTGGCGGAGAAGATAACTGAGGCATTGCGGGGCGGATGGAGAAGACGCCGTTGCTCGACGAGGTGATGCCGCAGGCGCGGCCGGCGCCGGCGAGATGCAGACGGCATCGGTCGGCGAACCGCCGCTTCCCCCGGAAAAACAGGGTAAGATGGCTAGGTGGTCGCCTCCGGACCGATTGTCGTGCCTCGGACGGCGCGGAGCCGCAAGCCGGAACGAGTGAGGCGGTGGTGCCCGGGGGCGGAATCATGGGCATCGCGGCCATGGCAATCATGCGGTGCTTGGGTATTCCACGTGACGATCGTAACAAACCGACGCACAGCTGGCCGGTGGCGAGGACCAACGAGAAAGTGCCGCATAGCTTCACGATTCAGGTTGACCCAGCTCACCTCGTGTTGGCACAAGGTGACAGGGCGAGGCTCAAAGTAACCGCAGGCCGAAAGGGTTATGAAGGACCGATCGAGTTGGTGTTGCTCGGGAACCGAGGCGGGCTGAACATGGGCCGAGCCATGCTGGGCCGCGGCATCAAGGAAGTGGATATGGAGCTGAGGGTTGACATGACCGCCCCTGTCGGAGACCAGCAGATCAAGGTTCAGGGAACCGCGCTGGAAATGAAGAACTGACGGCACTCGGGATCGTCACGTTTCGGTGAGCGCGGCGCCGGAGGTTCTAGTCAAGGTGGAACCCTCACAGGTCACTCTGCTCCAGGGTGGCAAGGTTCGATTCAAGGTAATCGCCCAGCACAAGGGCTATCAAGGTAGGATGAACGTACAAGTCAGGAACTTGCCGGGCCAGGTAACGTTCGCTGTTCAGCCCCGACGACCGGAACGCGAGAGAGGTTGAAATCGAGGCGGAATTGACCGCGGGCGCGGCGGCTGCCGTGGGCGACCACCAGGATCAAGGTCACGGGTACCGCAGCTGGATGCGAATAACCGGACCCTCTTTTCGGGAACGATCCACCTATCGGTGACAAGCCCTCCCAAGTGTGGCACCGCCCGTTGTCAAGCAGCCGGAGGCGAAACCCGCCGTGCCGGACGCCAGCCGCCCTGGCCGCCGCCGCGGACGAGATGCGCAGCATCTACAAGGTTGAGCTGGCGCAGAAGAAGCCGGCCGACATGCAGGCGCTGGCCGACCGACTGCTCAAGGACGGTGTGGAGACGAAAGACAAGCCCGCCACCAGCTTCACCCTCTTACTGCGCCGAGGCGGCGCGATGTGGCGGCGAGGGCCGGTGACGTGCTGCTCTCCATGCGCGCCGCCGAGGAGATAGCTAATCACTTCACCGTAGACATTGACGAGATGAAGGCAACGGCTCTGGGAGACGGCCGGTCGCCCGAACGCGGTTCCTCTGGTCCATCAGGATGTGGCGGTGCTGGCCCTGGCGCTCGCGGCTGAGGCAGAGGAAGAGGACAGGTACGAGGCAGCCGAGCGTTTCATCAAGGCGGCCTCCGCCAGCGCGACACACCTGCACCGGACGCCCCGTTGCCCTCGTCGCAGCGGCGCGCAGTCAAGGAGATCGCCGCGACCCGCAAAGCCTACGAAGCGGTGAAGGAGGCCCGGCAGATGCTGGAAACCAACTCCAACGACGCGGACGCCAACCTCGCGTTGGGCCGGTTCTACGCCCTGGCCCGCGGCGACTGGGACGCGGTCTGCCGCTGCTGGCGAAGGGAAACGATGCCCCATTGAAGTCGCTAGCCACGGCCGACCTGGCGACCCCGGCCGATGGGAACGCGGCCGCGGAACTGGCGGATCGTTATGCGGCGCGAGCCACATCGGAAACCGGCCCGGCGAAGACGAACCTCCAATGCCGCAAGCTGCTACTGGTATGAACAGGCTGCCGGGCAGTTCACGGGGCTCGGCAAGACCAAGGTCGAGAAGAAGCTGGCTGCCATTGACAGGATGCTACCCCTGCAACGACCCGTCATCCTGCACGCCTGGTACGGCGCCTATCGCGGTGGCTGAACGTGACCAGGCCCCATCCGATTGTTGATGGTTCAACACCCGGCCACTGGCAGATTAAATCAGCGTCGGTGGCGGCTCCGAGTCGCCGACGTGTTAAGCGACGACAAGTGATGTGATTGTTTACCGGTATCGGGGCGGCATCCACCTGAGTCTCGAGGGACAAGAGGATACGGTGAACGTCCCATCGTCGACAGGACCGGACGGCATGATGCCAGGGAAGCCCGCTCGGGACAGGAACTACTGATTCTGTATGCCAAATACGGCAATGAGAACCGCTACGATCACGAGACGGCGAAGACACAGGCGGCGGTGAAAGGCGCAACGCTGACCGCTAACCCCGGCAATCTCGGCTTCAGCGACCCGTTCCCCGGACGGCACAAATCCTTCATCATGGTGTATCGCAAAGGGGAAGCGTCCTTTTGAGTCTGAGACCGCACGAAGCCCGCCGCCCGTCCGTGAACGGCGGGCCAGGCTGCTGTCGGCAGGCAGAACGGGTGCGGGTCGCCGTGAGGAGGACATCCCGTGTCCGACCAATGGTTCTACTCCCACGCCAATGCCGTGCACGGCCCCGTCTCCGGCGACGACCTCCGCCGCCTGGTCCACACCGGCGGCCTGGTCCCCGAGGACCTGGTTTGGCCGGTCGGCTGGGAGCCGCTGGACGCGATCCCGGCCGAGGCGGCGCTTCGCTTCCCCGAATCGCCGCCGCCCGATCTCGCCGCCGGCGAAGCACCTCGCCCGCCCTTCCCCGCCTGGCTTTCCGACCTCGCCGCAGCCTGCGGTCCGGGGCCGATCCGGCGACCTTGCCGGTGCCGGGGGCCGCGGCGTGGCTGGCGGATGTGCGGCGAGCGGAAGACATACCCGGCACCTGTGATAATTAGCGGCACATCGCTGCGTGCAACACGCGGCGCTCGCCAATCCCGGGAAGATGGCGTACCGCATCGACAGCTTTTCGGGCCGCGGTGACAGGCAATGGCACGTCTGCTACAATCCGCGCGGTTTAATCAGGAGGGCATTGCCGTGTCCACCACCATCTCGGGCGTTGTAACGAACGGTGTCGTTGTTCCCAGTTCGCCGCTGCCAGAAGGGGCGCAAGTTGAAATTCAGATGAAACCTATTCGGGCGGAGGATGGAACCGTCGTCGCGGCTCGCGTTACTCCGGGTGAGTTGCGGAAGCTGCCGCGCGAGGAGCGACAGGCGATCCTGGCGGCCGCGGCGGCACTCGCCGAGCATGACTACCACACGGACAGGGAACTGACCGGCTTTGACGCTTTCAGCGAGGAAGAACTGGATGACGACGAATCCAACTCCCCTCCGGGGTGAGGTCTGGCGGATCAGGTTCGACCCCGCAGAAGGCGACGAAATCAAGAAGGTTCGGATGGCCGTCGTCATGAGCGAAAAAGCAGTCGGCCGCCTGAGGCTGACGATCGTCGTCCCGATTACCGAGTGGAAACCGCGCCATGCGAGCTATCCCTGGTTTGTTCGCCTTACTCCAATGCCAAGCAACGGCCTGACGAAGGACTCCGGGGCAGACGCCTTTCAAGTAAAGTCCGTCTCCGAGACGCGTTTCCTCAGTCGGCTCGGCGAGCTGGCGTCGGGGCAGCTGGACGACATCGCCGCGGCCATCGCTGTTTGCGTAGGAGCACCCTGAGGGGAGGACTGAGAGGCGCAGAGGAAGGCATCCCACGTCGGACGAGCGCTTCTACTCCCACGCCGCCGCCGTCCACGGCCCCATCTCCGGCGACGACCTCCGCCGCCTGGCCGGTCCGACAACCCTGCCGGTGCCGGGGGCCGCGGCGTGGCTGGCGGATGTGCGGCGAGCGGAGGCGGCGGCCGACCGACCCGAGACAGAGACTGTCTCTTGAGCGCATTCAGGAGCCGCGTGCAAGGCGCACCAGCGAAAATCGCCGTACCTTGCCGGCGCCTCTCGCTGAGTGGCGTCGGCCGAAGCGACGTGACAGGTAGGATCGCTCTTGCCCTATCGTTTTTCTTCCCGCACACGCCGGAGAGAATCGCCGGCGGCGTCGCGTAGCCATCTGGCACTCACGTCCTTGGCGAGCACCGCCAGCGCCTCGCGCGTTTCCGAGCCGCCGATCAGTTCGAGGGTCTCCAGGGCTCGGCCGATGCGCAGGACCTCCGGCGACACCTGGCCCTTGGTCGCGCTCTTCGAGCAACTCCTGCAGGTGGCGTTTGGCTTCGGCACTCGGCTGCGCCCCCAGGGCGGTTCGGAGGGCCGGGATGACCACCCGCCCCAGCGTGCGGAGGGCCTTGGCCGCCTCCTCGCGAACCGAAAACTGTTCGCTGTCGAGGTCGGCGATCAGCTTCGCCGTTCGCTTTGAGTCGTCGTTGAAGGTGTCCCGAGTGGCGAGTTGCTTGAGCCGGTCGCGGAGCAAGGGCACGGACACCGTCGCCGGGAGGTTGGCGAGGCCACGCATGGCCCGGTAGGAGGTGGGGCTATCTTCCTCGGCGAGGGCCTGCCACAGGGCGTCCGGCGCTGGGGCGGCCGCTGCCGGCCTGGCCTTGCCCAACCGGTCGAGCGCCGTCTTGGCATCGACCGTCAGGGGCGCCTCGGCCGCGCCGCCCGCCAACTCTTCCAGCAGCTTGCGGGCGTCGGCGTTGCCAACCCGTTCCAGGACCGCCAGGGCACGGAGCGTACGCTTCTGATCGGGGGGCGGGGCCAGGTTCTGGAACTCGACGGTCAGGCGCTGCGTTAGCGGGTCGAACCCGCCGCGCTGCTGCGACCGGAGCAGGGCCGGTGCGGCCGCCGCCCCGATCTTGCGCAGCTCGACGACGGCCTTTTTCCGAGCGTTATAGTCCCCCTTTTGCAGGTCGCCGACCAGGCGCTCGATGCGCTCGGTTTCCGCCTTCGGGGCCGGGGAGAGGTGCTTGCGCAGGAACGGGACGGACACGGCCGGGACGGCGGCCAGGGCCTCCTGACTGCCGAACAGGTCGACGGCGTCGTCGCTGCGCAGGGTGTCCCAGAGGGCGTCGAGGGCGCCGTCGGGCAACGGCCCGGCCTTCGGCGTCCATTCCCGGCCCGTATCCACGCGCCAGACGAAAAACTGCCCGTCCATGCTGTACGAATGGAGGGCCTTGCCGTCCGGCGTGCTGCACAGGGCGAGGACCGCGCTGGTGTGTCCGGTGAGCGGGGTGAGTTCGCGTCCGGAGCGCAGGTCGAAGCGGTGGATCACGCCATCGGTGACGCCGGCGGCCAGGGTCCGCCCGTCGCGGCTGAAGGCCAGGGCCCCGGGGACAGCGCTGCCACGCATGGTCCGTGCCTCGGCAGCCGCGGGGAACGTGAGCTGGCCGCGCACCTTGCTGGTGGCCACCTCGACCAGGTAGATGTGGCCGCTCAGCAGGGCGGCGAGGGTTCGGCCATCGGGGGAATAGGCCGCCGCTTCAAATACGGCCACCCCTGACGCCGCCCCGGTGCGGCGCCGGGCAGACCACTGACCTGCCCGATCTCATCGCCGCTGGCCACGTCCCAGAAGACGACCTTCGGCCCGGTGTTCCCACGCATGGACCATGCCCCGGCCAGGGCAAGGGTCTTGCCGTCGGGGGCCATCGCCAGGCCGGCATAGGACGTGTCGTTGACATCCTCGTCGAGGCTGCGGAGCCGCTCGCGTTTGGCGACGTCCCAGAGGCTGACGGGGCACCCTTGCTGGCCCATGCCCCAGTTGGCCGTCACCACCTGCTTGCCGTCCGGCGTGAACGCCGCCGCTAGCCCTTCGGACTGGCCATTGCTGAGGAACTGGCCCAGGGTCCGGCCGGAAGAAACCTCCCAGAGCGTCATGCCCTGGTAGCCCATCGAGGTGATCAGGAGTTTGCCATCCGGCGAGAAGGCAGCGCCGACGCCGTCGCGGCCAGCGAACATGGCGCACCGCATATTCTGTTCGTCACCGCCCAGGAGGCGCTTCTCGATCTGGCGCACGGGGGGCGGCAGAAGATCGTCGACCGGCCCCGCCTGCACCGCTCCGCCGGCCATCGCGATCAGGCCGAGAAAAAGGGACAGGGGCATCCGCGCTGATGGAGGCATGAGGGGACTCCTGAGGTGCGAGATCGGAAAGAGGGGCCTTGGGCCACGGCCTGCGAGACTACCCCCACGCAGGGCGCCCGTCAAGGGGCTGGTGCCATCCAGATCCTCCGCGACAGCAATCGATGATTCACCTCCAACGTCAGACGGCACCGGCCCGGCGGTAATTACCTCCCTGTCAGGGTGTTGCATTCCAAAGTGGGGGTGGTGTGTCCGTGTCCCATGCAACGAGAATGGTCTTGATGGCGCAAGTGGTTACATGCCGGGAACATCGGCAATCGCATCTCGTTGCATGGCCAATGCAACGAGATTCCCGCGCCGCGTGCAATGCCTCCCCGGGGTGCAGGCTGGCTTGTGCGGCTCGCCTTATGATCGGCTGGCCGGCGCTCTCATGGAATAGCGCCGCCCTGCCCCTGGGCCGGAGATGAGGACGTTGATGAGCGCTCGAGAACGTAGGACCGGTTTCAGCCAGTCGATGCGGAACGTGAAACGTCGCGCCCTGGAGCGCCTGATGCATCCGGCAGTATTCGCAGCGTTCCCCGGCCCGTGTCGCCACGTCGTGCAGGAGGTTGGCCCAACTCGTCATGCCGGCTTCTTCCCCAGCAATTTCAGGGCCCTGGCGCGGATGAGGGCCATTGTCTCGCTGAACTCGACGAGTTCTTCCAGGTCCTGGCGCTCGGCCGGCGTGAGCGCGCCGTCGTTGTTGCGGTCCATGAGCGACCGCAAACGCACATCGGTTTTGGGCGGGAAGCGCAGGTCGGCGACGGCTTCCACCAGGTCTACAGGGGCTTCGATAACGGCTGCCATCGTCTTCTCCTCGGCTGAAGGGTCGTCCGCCATTATACGAGCAAGTGGCCGCCAGCTCACAGTTGCATTCCCGCCATCTCCGGCGCTCGCAGCAGTCCCCTCACCTTGTTTAGCGTCTCCTGCCATTCCTTCTCCCCCGCGCTGTCCGCCACAAGGCCTCTCCTCCGAGTAAGGGAGAAACGCCGCCCCCTTTCCGAATCAGCTCTCATAGAATAGCGCGGCCCTGCCCGCCATTGCCCCCGCGCTGGAGATGAGGACGTCGATGCCCGCCCGAGAACGCCGCCATCCCGACGCCAAGCGTGCGCCGCGTTTGCGCAAGGCGGAACGCAAGCGCCAGCTGTCGGCCACCGCCAAGAAGCTGTTCGTCATCCACGGTTACACCGCCACCACGACCGAGAAGATTGCCCAGGCTGCCGGCGTTTCCGAACCGGTGCTGTATCGCCATTTCGACAGCAAGAAGGCCCTCTTCTTGGAAGTGTTGCAGGAGGTGCGAGAGGTCACCCTCAATCGCTGGCGGCACGAGACGGCCACCCTTACCGACCCGCTGGCCAAGCTGCACGCCATCGCCGACCTGTATCTCGGAACGACCCGCGAACATGCCGTCGAGTTCCGCATCATGCACCGCACCCTGCTGGAGAGCGATGACCCCGAGGTACTGGCCCTGTTGCAAACCTTCTACCGGGACAGCGAAACGCTGCTGGCGGAGGTGGTGGCCGAGGGGCAGCAGGCCGGCGTCTTCCGGCGCGAACTCGATCCGCGTGTCGGCGCCTGGGAGCTGATTCGCAGTGCCCTGGGCCACACCCTCACCTTGCCGTTGCACATCCCCCTTTATGAAGAGCCCGATTACATGCCGCGGGCCATCGACTGCATGCTGCAGTGCCTGCTGAAGACGGATGTGTAAGGGCTCCGCGCGGGTCTTCGACCCGCGGCTAAACGGCGCGCTCATCGCCGCGCCAAGTCGGACTTGACACAATCTGACCACATTCCTATGGTCCGCCCTCCATTGGCCAGCTTTACGTCGGGGGAGACACCGCCAATCCGGTTGCGGCGGCGGTGCGTCGCGTTCCGCGGGGGGGACCATGAACGCAATCCGTTGGGCTTATCGTCCAGTCTGGGCGCTGGGAGCGGTGCTCCTGCTCCTGGCCGGCTGTGCCAATCAGAACGTGCGGCTGCAGGCCGACGACGATGCCGAGCAAGCCCGATATTCGTGGGAGACGATCAACCAGTGGGCCATGTTCGATGGGACCATCCCGATGCCGGTCTTTGGCGTCGGCCTGGTCACCGGCCTGGCCAACACCGGCAGCGAAACGCCCCCCGGCGACCAGCGCGCCATGCTCGAAAAGGAGCTGCAACAGCACGGCGTCGTCAATGTCAAGCAAGTCCTGTCGCGCAAGGATACGTCGCTGGTCCTGGTCTCGGCCCTGGTGCCGCCGGGTGCCCGCAAGGGTGATCCGGTGGACATCGAGGTCACACTCCCGCAGGGCAGCCGCAGCACCAGCCTCGAAGGTGGCTACCTGGAGAAGTGCGACCTCTACAACTTTGCCTCGATGGAGATGATCGCTCCGAACCTGTCGCAAGGCAGCCCCAACAGTGCGAAGGGCCACCGCTACGTGGTGGCGGAGGGAAAGCTGCTGGTGGGCATGAGTGACGGCGACGAGGCGACGCGGGTAAAACAGGCCCGCCTGTGGGGCGGCGGCACCTGCAAGGGCCCGCGGCCGCTGTACCTGTTCATGAACGAGCAGCGCCGCCAGGCCGCCAACACCAACCTCGTCGCCGAGAAGATCAACGCTACCTTTCGCGCGTCGCTGGGCGGTGCCCTGGGCGACAAGGTGGCCGTGCCCGAGAACGGCGGCCTGATCGTGCTCAACGTGCCGCCGCAGTACCGCTTGAACCTGCCGCACTTCATGCGTGTTGTCGGCCTGATTCCGGTGCGGACCGTCGAGACCTCCGCGTCCAAGGCGGCGGACGCCGGACGTAGCTATCAAAAGCGGCTGGAGGAAGAACTACTCGATCCGGCCCATGTGGTGACGGCCAGCTTGCGCCTGGAAGCCCTGGGCGATGCGGGCAAGGCGGGCTTGAAGCGCGGCCTGCACAGCGATTCGCTGCTGGTCCGCTTCTGCTCGGCCGAATCCCTCGCCTACCAGGCCGAGCCGCTGGCGGCCCTCGAGTTGGCCAAACTGGTGGACGAGCCGGCCCTGCGGGCCTTCTGCCTGACCGCCCTGGCTTCTCTCGACGAATCCGCCAGCTACCAGGCCCTGGTCGAGATGCTCAATTCGCCGGTGCCGGAAACGCGCTATGGCGCTTTCCGCGCCCTGCGGGCCCTCAACGATCGCGACGACGCGGTCCAGGGTGAGCGGCTGAACGATTCGTTCTGGCTGCACAAGGTGGCGCCGGGTCGCGCAGCATGATCCATCTCACCAGCGGGCGACGCGCGGAGATCGTGCTCTTCGGCGACGATCCGTATCTGAAACCGCCGCTGCGGCTGAGTGCCGGGGAAGTCAACGTCACCGCGGACGAGGGCGATACGCAGTGCACGGTCAGCCGCTTCAGCCCGCGGACCGGCGAAAAGCGACAGGGCTACTCCTCGCTGAAGGTCGAGGACGTGATTCGCAAGGTGGCGGACTTCGGTGGCGAGTATCCGACGATGGCAGAGCTATTGCGACAGGCCCGGCGCTGCGATGGCGTCAGCTGTGCCGTCGAGGTCGATGCCCTGCCGCAGGCCACGTCTGTCTACGCCTTGAAGAAGGCGGGGCAGCGCGCCAAGGCGCACGCCGATGGGCTGACCGTGGACACGGAGGACGACGAGCTGCTGAGCACGCGCCTCAACCTGGGTCCCACGCCGACGCTGTTCGACAAGGGCGACGGCCGACTCCTGCACCGCTCCGAGGCCACCCCTCACGATCGACCGCCGACCGAGTAGGGCTTCTGGGCGGCCGGTCGATAGAATTGCCGGTGGTTTCCTCAGAAGCCCGGAGCGTGAGCGACGGATCCTACCAACCCGTCGCTCACGCTCCGGGCTCCGACGCTTGTCGCCGCGGATCGTGTCATGCTGAAGACTTTGCAACTCACCGGCTTCAAGAGCTTCGCCGACCGGACGGAGTTCCACTTCTCGCCGGGCATCACCGGCATCGTCGGGCCCAACGGCTCGGGGAAAAGCAACATCGTCGATAGCGTTCGCTGGGTGCTCGGCGAGCAGAGTGCCAAGTCGTTGCGCGGCGGCGAGATGGCCAACGTCATCTTCAACGGCTCCGCCTCGCGCCGCAGCCTCGGCATGGCCGAGGTGACGATGGTGTTCGACAACACCAAGCGGGCCCTCGCCACCGAGGCCGAGGAGGTGCAGATCACCCGCCGGGTCTACCGCTCCGGCGAGGGCGAGTACCTCATCAACGGCCAGCTCAGCCGCCTCAAGGACATTAAGCAGCTCTTCCTCGGCTCCGGCGCCGGTGCCGATGCCTATTGCATTATCGAGCAGGGGCGGGTTGATGTCCTGTTGCAGGCGTCCACGCATGAACGGCGGAACATCTTCGAGGAGGCGGCCGGCATCAGCCGCTTCAAGGCCAAGAAGGTTGAAACCCTTCGCCGCCTGGAGCGGGTCGATCAGAATGTGCAACGGCTCAAGGACATTATCGACGAAGTCGAGAAGCAGCTCCGCAGCGTCAAGCTCCAGGCGGCCAAGGCCCAACGCTACCAGGAGCATTCGGCCCGGCTGAAGGAGCTGCGCATCGCCCTGGGCTTGCAGGACTATGCCGAGGTGGCCGGGCAGCTCCAGGCGGAGACGGCGATTCTCGATGGGCTGCGGGTGGGGCTCGACGAGCAGTCGGCGCGGGCCGCGGCCTGGGAGCAGGAGACGGCCCAGCTCGAAGCCGCCCTGCGCACCACCGAGGAGGCCGCCCACCAGCAGGAGTCGATCCTGGCCAACGCGCGCCAGCAGATCGCCTCGGAAGAGATCACGCAGGGGCACGAAGCCGCCCTGACGGCCGACCTGGAGGCGGAACTGGGCGGCACGCGGCTTCGCCTGGCCGAACTCGACAGCCGGGTCGCTGCCCTGGCCGAGATCGCCGCCCAGACCGCGAACGAATTGCAGGGAGCCGAGGCCCGCTCCGAGGAACAGCGCCGCGGCGTGCGGGCCATCGAGGATGAGCTGCAACGCGTCGTGCTGCGCCTGGGGGTACTGCAACGCCAGGTCGAGGCGGAGAAGAAGCAGCACTTCGAGCAGATGCGCCATGAGGGCCAGCTGAAAAACGATGCCGTCAGCAGCAAGGCCCGCATGGACGACTTGATTCCCCGCCGCGAACGGCTCTGCCGCCAGAGCGAGCAGGCCGCCGAGACGCTGGCGTCGGTCGATCTGGAG
This sequence comes from uncultured Planctomycetota bacterium, assembly GCA_963827935.1. Lineage (GTDB taxonomy): Bacteria > Planctomycetota > Planctomycetia > Gemmatales > Gemmataceae > DATFNV01. The sequence goes on from CAWHCN010000019.1 coordinate 665,532, forward strand.
CTGCAGGAGCTGACCGAGGCCGACCAGGCGTTGCAAGCCCAGCTGGCCGCCGCCCGGCAGGCGCTGGTCGATCGGCGGCAGGAGCGCGAGCGCCTCCACCAGGTGCAGCAGGAGACGGCCGCCATCGCCGCCCGGCTGCGAGAACAGCGCAGCGGCCTGGCCAGCCGCATCCAGGTGCTCGAAGGTCTTGAACGCAGCCAGGAAGGACTCGGCACCGGCGTCCGCGAGGTGCTGGAACTGGTGCGGAGTGCCGACCCCGGTCCCTGGCACACCGTCGTCGGCATGGTGGCTGACCTGTTGACCATGCGCCACGAATACGCCCCGCTCATCGACCTGGCCCTGGGCGAGCGGGCTCAGCGCTTCGTGGTGCGTGACGCGCTCTTGCTCCACGAGGCCCTGAGCCAGCGCGGTCGGCCCTTTTCCGGCCGGGTCAGTTTCTTGACGTTGACCCAGTCGGCCGCCGAGCACGCGCCGGCCCACCCCAACCGGCTGATCGCCGTCTCGCGCCTCGGCCAGATGCGTATGCCGGCATCGCCCGAAGGGCTGCCCTCGCACCCCGGCGTCGTGGCCCTGGCCGAAACGCTGGTCGCTTGTGACAATCCGGACCTCGCCCATCTGCCAGGCCAGCTCCTGGGTCGGACTCTTATCGTGCGTGACCTGGAGGCCACCCGCACCATGGCGGCCCTGACCACAGGCTACCGCTTTGTCACCTTGCAGGGTGAATTGCTAGAGCCTGATGGCACCTTGACCGTAGGCACCCACCACGCCGCCACCGGCATCCTCTCTCGCAAGAGCGAGCTGCGCGAGCTGCGCGGCGATGGGGCGGACCTGGATCGCCGTATCGGCGAGACGGAACACGACCTGGCGGAGCTGCGCGAGCGGCTGGGCGAATTTGACTCCCGGGCCGAAGAGTCGCAGCGAGAGATCGACGCCCTGGGCGAGCAGGCGGCCGACCTGCGCTCGCGCCTGGGCCAGCACCGCGAGCGCAGCGCTACCTTGCAGGAGGAAGTCGCCGATAGCCGGACCGAGATCACCCGCCTGGAGTCCGAGATCGAGGAGTGGCGGCGGCGTTGGGAGCAAGCCAGCCAGGCGGCCGCCCGCGCGGAGACCCAGGTCCAGGAGCTGCACAGTCGCATTCAGGCCGGAGAACATGAGGTCCGCGAGCGCGAAGTGCAGCGCGAACACCACCAGGAGGAATGTACCGCCGCCAAGGTGGCCCTGGCCCAGGCCGACGAACGCTTGTCGGCCCTGCGCACCGTCATCAGCAGACGACGACCGACCTCCAGCAGCGCCGCCAGGAGCGTGCCCAGGCGCACAGCAACTCGAAACCATCCGAGCCCGCCTGATGGAAAGCCAGCGGACGATGTTGCAGGCCTCGTCGGCACTAGCCCAGTGGTACCTGGACAAGGAAGCCGCGGAACGCCGCCTGGCCGAGCTGATCGTCGAGCGCGACCGCCGCCGGATCGAGCGGGCCAGCCTCCTGGAACAGGCGCAGACGGCTCGCTCCGCCTGGCGAGTCCAGCAGGAGCAGGCGCACGCGCGGGAACTTCAGGTCAATGACCTCCGCCACCGCCGCGACACGCTGGTCGAACGGTTGCGGGAAGATTACCAGGTTGACCTGGCCGAGTTGGCCCGCACGGCAGGCGGAGCCTGCCCTACTACACCCGTAGGGCAGGCTCCGCCTGCCGAATCGACGCCGATGGCGCTCGATGCCGCCCAGGCCAATGAGGAGATTGCCGATCTGCGGAAGAAGCTGGCCCGCCTGGGGGCCGTCAACATGGAAGCGCTTCAGGAGCTGACCGATCTGGAGACGCGTGCGGCGTCGTTGCAGGCGCAGTACGACGACCTGGCGGCGGCCAAGCGCGCCCTGGACGAGATCATTGCCAAGATCAACGACGACAGCCGCCGACTGTTCACCGAGACCTTCACCGCCATCCGCACCAACTTCCAGGACCTGTTCCGCAAGCTGTTCGGCGGCGGCATGGCCGATATCGTGCTGGAAAACGAGGCCGACATCCTCGAAAGCGGCATCGAGATCATCGCTCGCCCGCCCGGCAAGGAGCTGCGTAGCATCTCGCTGATGTCCGGCGGTGAGAAGACAATGACGGCGGTGGCCCTGCTGCTGGCCATCTTCCGCAGCCGCCCAAGCCCGTTCTGCATCCTCGACGAGGTGGATGCCGCCCTCGACGAGGCCAACATCGGCCGCTTCACCGCCGTGCTGCGCGATTTTCTGGACCGCTCGCACTTCATCATCGTGACCCACTCGAAACGGACCATGGCGGTCTGCGATGTCCTCTACGGCATCACCATGCAAGAGTCCGGCATCAGCAAGCGCGTGGCGGTCCGCTTCGAGGACTGGCCGGACGACGAGCCGGCCAACGGCGAGGCAGCACCGGCCGAGGAAGAGAAGGCGCTTGGCTCATTCGGCGGCCGCTGAGCGGAAACCCCCATCTATTTGCGAACGCCCAGGCATCGGGTAGACTGGAGTGGTCCGCCCGCTTCGCCTTCCCGCCTGCCCCCGCCGGTTTCCTCTCCAGGAGACTTCTCGATGTTGACCCTGCTTGGCCCCCGCGGCCGCTTCTGCGACGGCATTTCCCGCCGATCTTTTCTGAAAATCGGCGGCCTGGCGATGGGCGGATTGTCGCTGCCCACTCTGCTGCACGCCGAGCAGAAGGCGGGCCGGCGCTCGCACAAGGCCGTGATTATGGTCTACCTGTCCGGCGGCCTGTCCCACCAGGACACCTTCGACCTCAAGCCTCAGGCCCCCCGCGAAATCCGCGGCGAGTTCAAGCCGATCGCCTCGAAGGTCCCCGGCCTGCAAGTGTGCGAACTGCTTCCTAAGATGGCTGGCGTCATGGATCGGGTCGCCCTGGTCCGCTCCATCAGCGGCCTGATCGACGAGCATTCGAGCTGGCAGAACCTGACCGGCTACCCGATGAACACCGCCAAGCGCGACGGCCGGCCCAACTTCGGCTCGGTGGTGGCGAAGGTGCAGGGGTCGGTCGATCGCGTGGTGCCGCCCTTCGTCGACCTGTTCCCCACCATGCAGCACCGGCCCTACAACAGCCCGGTGGCCGGCATCCTGGGGCATACCGCCAACCCGGTCAAGGTGGACGGCGACGACGTGGCCGTCATGAAACTGAGCGGCATCACCCGCGACGGCCTGGCTGATCGCCGCAAGCTGCTCGACCAATTCGATAGCTTCCGCCGCACGGTGGACAATGCCGATGTCAGCGCCATGGACAGCCAGTACCGGCGGGCCTTCGATGTGCTGACCTCGAGCAAGCTGGTCGAGGCGCTCGATGTCGAGAAGGAGCCGACGGCGGTGCGCGACCGCTATGGTCGGGGTTCGCCGCGGCACCTGGGCGACGGCGCCCCGATGTGGAACGACCAACTGCTGATGGCCCGCCGCCTGGTGGAAGCCGGTGCCCGCGTCGTCACGGTGGCCTACGGCTTCTGGGACACGCACGGCGGCAATTTCCGCCATCTGAAACAGCATTTGCCGCTCTTCGACACCGGGATATCGGCCCTGATCGAGGATGTCTATGCCCGCGGCCTGGATCGGGACGTGTCGGTGGTGGTCTGGGGCGAGTTCGGTCGGACGCCGAAGATCAACAAGGACGCCGGCCGCGACCATTGGGCGCGCGTCAACAGCGCCCTGCTGGCCGGCGGCGGCATGAAGGTCGGCCAGGTCATCGGCTCCACCGACTCGACCGCCGCCGTCGCCAAGGACCAGCCGATCCACTACCAGGACGTGCTGGCCACCGTCTATCATAACCTGGGCATCGACCCGCATATGATGGTCGAGGATGTGTCCGGCCGGCCGGCGGCGATCATGCCGGTGGCGGCGCAGCCGATTGGGAAGCTGATTTGATGGAGCAGAGCCATTGCCACACTTCCTTTGTCTCGGAGCAAAAAGGAAACCAATGGCCGCCAGGTGCCTCCCCTGGAAAACGGCGACCGGCTCGATCAGAAGACGTTCCATGAGCGCTACGAGGCCATGCCGCCCCATGTGCGGGCGGAGTTGATCGGGGGTATTGTCTACATGGCCTCTCCTCAGAAAAAACGTCACAGTCGCGCGCAGGGCCGTCTGCTGCGATGGCTCGATGAATATGAGGACGCCACCCCCGGGACAGAAAGCCTTGGCAACGCAACCGATGTTCTCGGACCCGCCAGCGAGCCCGAACCCGATGGGTGCCTGATTATCCAGCCCGAGAAGGGTGGGCAGACCTGGGACGAGGATGGCTATGTGTGCGGGCCACCGGAATTGTGTGCCGAGGTCTCCTGGGCAAGTGAATCAATCGACTTGCATGGGAAAAAGGCTGACTACGAACAGGCTGGTGTGCGCGAATACGTGGTGGTCGCCCTGCGCAAGCAGCAGGTGTACTGGTTCATCCGCCACCGCCGCAAGTTTCGCGAGCTGGCGCCGGGCAAGGACGGCATCCTCCGCTCCGAGGTATTCCCCGGTCTGTGGTTGGATCCCGAGGCGCTGTTGCGGAACGACAAGAAACGCGTGCTCGCCGTGCTGCGGCAGGGGTTGGCCTCCGCGGAGCACGCGGCGTTTGTGGCCAAGTTGGCGGCGAAGTAGGCGTGCGATCTGCTTTTCACCTCGGGGATTCGGTAATGTCCAAAGCCATAACCGCAGGACGATACCCCGGATCCAGACGGACCGCTTCCTCAAAATCCTTCCTCGCCTTGTCGCTCTCTCCCAGGGCCCGCCATGCCAGACCGCGCTGATAGAAGGTCAATGCGTTCTTCGGATCAAGCCGTAGCACCGCGTCGTAGTCCTTGATGGCATTGCGGTAGTCCCCTTGGGAGTGCCAGCGCACCCCCGGGCTACCAGGGCGCCCTCGAACTTCGGATTGAGCCGGATAGCCTCGTCGAAGTCCTTGATACCACGGTCCTTGTCGCCCTTGATCATCAAGGCTTGGCCCCGGCCGTAGTATGGCCAGTCGTACCTCGGGCCGAGCTGGATGGCCTCGGTGTAATCGGCAATCGCCTTGTCGTATTCTCCCCTGACTTTCCAGCCCCAGCCGCGGTTGGTCAGCAGATCCGCGTCCTTCCCTCCGGGCCGAATGGCTTCGTCAATGTCCTTGATCGCCCTGGCGTGGTCTGTCATGAGCTGCCAGACCTTGCCCCGGGCCCTAAACGCGCCCGCGGAGGTGGGATTGAGCCGGATCACCTCATCAAGATCCTTGATCGCCTTGTCGTACTCTCCTTTGGACTTCCAGGCAGACCCACGTGCGGCCAGCGCGCCTCGAACTTCGGATTTAGACGGATTGCCTCATCAAAATCCTTGATGCCCTGGTCGTAGTCACCTTTCGCAGACCAGGCAAGACCCCGGTTGTGGTACGGCCACTGGTCATCCGGGTTGAGCCGGATCGCTTCCGTGCAGTCTGCGATGGCCTTGTCGTATTCTCGCTTGTCGTACCAGGCCCAACCTCGTTGATTCAGTATCCGCGCGAGCGTGTCCGTGTTCGCATCCTCGGTGGTTAGCGAAACCCCGCCATCGCCGAAGTTGATCCTCAGAGCGCGTTTGTGGACGAGCCGAAGAGCCTCATCGAAATCCTTGAGCGCCTTGTCGTACTCCCCTTTTCGGTTCCAGACCTCGCCCCGCCCTTCTAAGGCCCCAATATACTTCGGATCCAGGCCAAGGATTGTGTCGTAATCTTTGATGGCTCGGTCGTACTCGTTGACCATGGTCAATGCTGCGGCCCTAGCACTCAGCGCGTTCGCATCTTTCGGATTGGCACGTAAGACCTCGTTGTGGTCCTTGATGGCGCCCGTATAGTCTCCTTTGTAGTGTCGGATCAGCCCGCGGTTCATAAACGCCCGCGTGCAGGTTGGATCCAGACGAATGGCCTCGTCGCAGTCCCGGATCGCCTTCTCGTAGTCCTTCTTGGTCCACCAGACAGCGGCGCGAGCGCAATATGCGTCCACGAATTTCGGATCGAGTCGGATCGCCTCGTCGTAGGCCTTGATCGCCTTGTCGGGATCTCCCATCACCAGCCAGCTGAAGCCCCGCCTGGCAAATTCCTTGGCATCTTTCGGCGTCGGGGAGATCGTCTCATCGGACGCCGGCGTCAGAGTGGTGGCAACGAGTAGCGCCAGAACCGTCGAGCGCGGGGCGGATGTGCCGTGAGCGCATGGCAGGCTCCTGTTGAGAACTGCTCGACCTGCGCGGCGTATAGCGGCGGCCGCGCGGTTGCAGAGTTGCTTACCCCACTCGCTGATTTCTCGCAAGCCGAAGACGTGGGTCTCGACAATCAATCACAGTATCGTCCGGGCTAGCTGCTCATCCGCCCAGTTCCAGGCGGCAGCAGCCCAGGTCGAGCACATCGGCGGTTTGCCCGCCCTCTGCGGGTCGGAAGATGTCGGGGTGCAGCGAATAGACGACGAACTTGCCCTGTTTCTCATCGCAAACCAGGCCGGCGTGGCGCAGGACGCCGAGGTGGTGCGAGACGTTGGCAATCTCGCTGCCGAGCAACTCGGTCAGGGCGCTGACGTGCTTGGGACCGGTCTGGAGGCACTGGATGATCTTCAGCCGCTCGGGGTCGGCCAGCGCCTTGAGCCGCTTGGCGCAGGCGGCGGACTGGAGTTCAGGGGAAGAGAAAGGGGACACTGTAGATTGTGGGGGAAGAGAAAGGGAACACTGTAGATTGTTATTGACGCCAGTCCTTCAAAACCAGTAGCGCACGCTCCGGAGAACGGGCCCGCGGGAGAGCAAAAGGGACGCATCTTTTCTTGGGACCGCGCTCGCGAGCGGCAGGAACGGCCCAGGCCGCACAGACCTTCCGAGCCATCGCTGGACGGCGCGGCGGCCTCGCCCGAACCTGGTACGATGGCAGGGATGAAAGTCGTCTCCCGTTTCGAGGCCACCCTGGTGCGCCTGCTGCACTTTTTTCTGCGCTGGGCCCCCGCCGCGCCGGAACCAGCGCCGCAAGGCAGGCGGCCGCCTCCAAAGCGCCTCAGCCGCTCAGCCATAGCCCTGGTACAAGAGGCCCTGGCGAAAGGGATGCCCCTTTTGCTGGCCCAGGCCGGCGGCTGGCGGCGCGAACGGCACCTTCGCGGCGAGCGAGTCGTCGAAGGGCGCCTCTGGGCACGTACCCCGCCGGACGCCCTCGGCCTAACGTTCTCCGGAGAAACGCTCCGGTTTCTGTTGTGGGTGGCGGCACCGACCGACGCAACCTGGAACCCGGACCCGGCGACGCTGGCCGTGGGCGATCAGACGCTTCTGTATTTCGCCTATGCAGCCCTGCGCGGAGACAGTGCGCGGGGCGACCTCGATCTCGCGTCCCGGCCGGCGTTTGTGCGGCATGGCCTGTGCCGTCTCGCCTTCGCCGACGATTTCGCCCCGGAGACAGAGCTGCGACCCGACTTCGCGCCCTGGACCAGCGGTGTTGGTGCTTGCGTCCTCGAGGCGCTCCAGCCCGAGCTGGCGGCCCGCTGGCTGGAGATGGAACGAGGCAAGGAGACCGTCGTCCCGTTCAGCCGCATGCGTGACCTGGGCCGCTCCCAGGAAGCGGTGCTCGGTCATTTTCTGGACGCGCTGACGACAGCGCAGCGGCGTGACCTGGCTCGCTTCCTGCTCCGCACAGCGGCCGAGCTGTTGACTCCCGGCGCGGCGGCGGAAGACTGGGTCGGCGGCTTGCAAACGCCACCCGGGGCCCGCATGGCGGAACGTTTGGAGACATACCGCGCCGCGGCAGCGTTCCTCCGTGCCGTGGACCGCCTGGCAGCCTGGACCGACCAGGCTCGCCGCATCGGCTACCTCGACGACGGCTACGCGGCCAGTCAACTCTGGCTGGCCGACTGGGAACGATCCAACGGCGACGCCTGCCTGGTCCGGGCCCGGCAGATCATCGGCCAGCTCGATCCATTGCGACGGGAGGAGGGGCAATCATTAGCCGTGCCTACCGCATCAAGGTGCGCGAAAGCCTGCGCCGCATCATCCGGGCTCACGACCGGGTCAGCACGCAGCTCGAATTGCTCGAAATCCTGCCGCGCGAACAGATGGTGCAGTTGCTGCGCGAGGAGTTGAAGCAACGCGGCTTCGAGGAAAAGGGGAGTTGTCTCGTCCGCCGCAAGAACGGCGTGACCGTGACGGTCGATGCCACGACCGGGACGGTGACGGCGGAAGCAGAGACGACGCACCAGGCGGCGCTGGAGGGCGAGAAGCATGGACGGGTCTACGACGATGTCGGTCCCACGCGGCCACGATGGAGAAGGAGCTGCGCGAGCAGTTAGTCCAATCCCTGGAAAAGCAGGCCCAACGCCAGGCCGCCGACTTGCAGACGCAGGTGACCGATCGCCTGGAGCGTGAACTCCGCGACCTGCGCCCCGAGCTGGACCAGGCGGCCAACCGCGTGACAGGCGCCGCCCTGAAACAGAAGGCGGCGCAGCTCGGCCAAATCAAGGAGATGACCGAGGACCCGCAGACGGGATCGCTGACGATAGTGGTGGAAGTATGATGCGGGCTGAGGCACCCCGCAACCTGCTGCCTCGCTGGGACCCAGCATTGCCCCCCTGTCAGACGTTGTAGGTCGTCGATGCCGTCGTGCCGCCGCGGCCGGTCCAGTTGGTGTGGAAGAACTGGCCGCGCGGCCGGTCGACCCGCTCGTAGGTGTGGGCGCCGAAGTAGTCGCGCTGGGCCTGGAGCAGGTTGGCGGGGAGCCGGTCGCAGCGGTAGCCGTCGAAGTAGGCCAGCGCCGCGCTCATCGCCGGCAGCGGGATGCCGCCGGCCACGCCGGCGCCGCACCGCCCGCCGCCAGCCGGCCTGGCAGCGCTCGATCTCGCCGGCGAAGTAGGGATCGAGCAGCAGGTTCGTCAGCTTCGGGTTGCGGTCGAACGCTTCCTTGATCTTGCCCAGGAAGGCGCTGCGGATGATGCAGCCGCCGCGCCACATCAGGGCGACGCGCCCCGTTGTTGATCGTCCCAGCTCGACTCCTTGCGCCATCGCGTCCATCAGGGCGAAGCCCTGGGCGTAGGAGATGATCTTGCTGGCGTAGAGGGCCATCTCGACGTCGTCGATGAACGCTTCGCGGTCGCCGGTCGAGCTGCGGCGTCGGGCCCTTGCAGCACCTTGGCGGCGGCGACGCGCTCGTCCTTCTGGGCCGACAGGCAGCGGGCGAAGACGGCTTCGGCGATCAGGGTCAGCGGCACGCCCAGGTCGGAGGCCGAGATCGACCGTCCACTTGCCGGTCCCCTTCTGGCCGGCGGCGTCGAGGATCAGGTCGACCATCGGCTTGCCCGTCTCCGGGTCGCGGTAGCCGAGGATGTCGCGGGTGATCTCGATCAGGTAGCTGTCGAGCGGGCCCCTTGTTCCAGCGGGCGAAGACGTCGTGCAGCGCGTCGGCGTCCAGGCCGAGCAGGCGCGCTCAGCAGGTGGTAGGCCTCGCAGATGAGCTGCATGTCGCCGTATTCGATGCCGTTGTGGACCATCTTGACGTAATGGCCGGCCCCTTCGGGGCCGACCCAGTCGCAGCAGGGCGTGCCGTCGGTCGACCTTGGCGGCGATGGCCTGGAAGATCGGCTTGACGTGCGGCCAGGCCGTCGGGATCGCCGCCGGGCATGATCGACGGGCCCTTGCAGCGCCCCTTCCTCGCCGCCGGAGACGCCGGTGCCGATGAAGAGCAGCCCCTTGGCCTTCAGGTCCCGGGTGCGGCGGGTCGTGTCGGGGTAGTGCGTGTTGCCGCCGTCGATCAGGATGTCGCCCGGCTCGAGCAGCGGGGCGAGCTCGTCGATCACGTCGATCGACCGCCGGGCCCGGCCTTGACCATGATCATGATCTTGCGCGGCCGCTTGAGCGCGGCGACCAGCTCCTTGACCGAGTGGCAGCCGACGATCTTCTTGCCCTTGGCCCGGCCGGCCGACGAAGTCATCGACCTTGCGACGTGCGTGCGGTTGAACACGGCCACGGTGTAGCCGTGGCTCTCCATGTTCAGGACCAGGTTTTCGCCCATGACGGCCAGGCCGATCAGGCCGATGTCGGCGGTGGCGGTGGCCATGCGATGAGTCCTCAGGTGGGAACTGTCCGGGCAAGCTGTCGGCATTGTAGACGCTTGTGGGGCCAGTGGGCAGGAGCGAGGCACTATCGCGTACGCGAGGCCCTGTGATGGCGTGAACGCTCAAGCAGGCACTGTTTGCCCTCCTGCTATTGGCAACCGCACAACCAACGCGGCGCGTCAGAGCCGGAAGCGTCAGCGACGGCTTCGGTTGAGCGCCGTCGCTGACGCTTCCGGCTCTGACGCGCCGCATTGGTCGAGTTCGTCACCGCCGGAGGTGACACCGTAGCCGTGCTCACCCTGCCCGCCACGGACATCCGCCTCATGGCACCGGCCGAAATCCTGCACGCGCGATTACTCGCCGGCTGATCCCCACGCACCGCTGGAAAAACCGGCATGGGTGCTATGGCTTGCCCTCGCCTCCCGATTTTCCAAGCCACAGGGCCTGATCTCCGTTTCGGGCGGCTCCCGGGCGTGGTAAGAATGAATTGCCCCCCGAGGGGCTCATGTCACCCGTGCCGGAGTAGCAAGTCATGGGACAACGACGCACATTGGCCGGCTCGCGCCTGTTGATCACCGGGGCGTCGCAGGGGATTGGGCGGGCCCTGGCGCTGGCGGCGGCGGCCCGCAACGGGCGGGTCCTGGCCGCGGCCCGCTCGGAAGAGTTGCTCCAGCAGCTCGCCGCCGAAGCCCACGGCGCCGGCGGCACACTGGAAACCGTCTGTGCCGACGTCACTTCGCCCGACGACCGCCAGCGCATGGCGGACGCGGCCCTTCGCCATTTCGGCGGCCTGGACATCCTCGTCAATAATGCCGGCATCGGCGCCACCGGCCATTTTGCCGACTGCGGTCCCGAGCGACTGCGGCAGATCATGGAGGTCAACTTCTTCGGCCTGACCGAAACGACGCGCGTTTGCCTGCCGCTGTTGCGCCAGGGGAATCGGCCGGCGATCGTCAACATCTCGTCGGTCGCCGGTAAGCGGGCCCTGCCGGCGCGGAGCGAATACTCAGCGAGCAAGTTCGCGGTCCAGGGCTTCAGCGAGGCACTGCGGGCCGAGATGACCCGGTTCGGCATCGACGTGCTCGTGGTCTGCCCCGGGCTGACCCAGACGAACTTCTCGAAGAACATGCTGGAGCAGAAGGCACGCCTGCAGCTAGATCACCTGCGCGGCTGGACGTCCGAGGCCGTGGCCGCCGCCACCTTGCGGGCCATCGAACGGGGCCAGAACGAGACCTGCCTGACGTTCCAGGGTCGGCTGATGGTCTTTGTGAGCCGTTTCTTCCCGCGCCTGGCTGACCGGATTGCGGCCCGGCAGGTACGGGCGCTGTTTCGTGAGGAGATCGAATCCCGGCAACGGGCGTCCTTTCCGCCATCGCCTCCGCGCCAATCCGGCACCCACAAAACCGTGCCGCAGCATGAACAGGCCGGCCGGTAGCCTACATTTCTCACCACAAAGGGCACAAAGAACACAAAGAAGGAGAACTCAAGGCCTTGCGGCAGGCGGAGCCCAGGTGGGTGTCCGACCACACCAAGGGCTCAATCCCGGCTCAGGTTCCTTGGATTTCTGTTCCTTCGTGTTCTTTGTGTCCTTTGTGGTGAGAAATCCGGGCTAGGCGCCGCGGCGGTTGAAATGGCCCGGCGCGGTCAAACCTCATCAGATCGCCATACAATGCCCGTGGTCCTGCCCATCGGCCGGCAACGGAGAGACTCCATGAAAACCCGGCGCGAATTCACCATCCCGGCCCCCAAGCCGCTGAGCCTGGCCTGCTGCGCCCTGGTCCTGGTCCTGGCGTGTCCCGGCTGGGGCGAGTCCGCCGGCAAGCCGGCCAAGGCCGACTGGCCCGAGATTTCCGCCTTCCTCACCAGGCCGTCCGACCGTTTCCTGGTGGACATCAAGGAAGTGACCCGGGGCCATCCCTTCCTGGGGGTGGATTCGCCCCGGCCTCATGCCGGCGCCCATGTCCACTTCGACAACTCCAGCAACCGCTGGCCGAAAGGGAAAGACGAGCCGGCCAGCTACCCGGCTGTGTACGCCGTTGCCGACGGCCTGGTCAGTCGCGTCGATACTCACTTCTCCCTGCCGGGCGGCAACGACCGCTACGGCCTCGACCTGACATTCGCAAAGGATCCGAAGGGATCCGCCTGCCGCTTCTGCTACTCCATCGAGCCGATGGCCCCGGAGCCGGCCAAGAACTTTTACCAGACGTTCTTGCTCGTCAAGGAAGGCCAGAAGGTGAAGAAGGGGGAGGTGATCGCCTACCTTTACACCCCGCCCAAGGTGGGTGGCTGTCACATCCACTTCCACCTGATGATCGACGGGAAGAAGGGCTTCCTGGCGCCGGCGATCTTCACCGAGGAGATCGTCAAGAAGTTTCACGACCAGTGCGATGCCTTCCGCTGGTCCAACGATGGCAAGGCCATCCCGGCCTGCATGGGCTACCGCCTGGGGGCCGACGAAAACCCCTTCGGAAGCGGGGCGAAGGATCAGCTCTAGTGCGGCCGCGAGACTTCCGCACATCTCCCAGAATCGCCGGTTTCTGTCGAGAAGCGCCGTTGACGCAGCCACAACGCGTTGCTATGGCAGGGCCTTCCCTGTTCGAGAGATTTCCTATGCGGCGCATGCTGACATTCGTTGCGCTACTGGTTTCGCTTGCCTATGGCAGCGGTTGCACGTGGCAGGCAAATAGCGCAAGCCAGGCCGTTGATATCGATCCGTGGAACAGCCCCGCCATTGCCCCGGCAAACGGGCCTGCATACGTGGACGGTGCCGCTCAGGATATGCGCACGAAACATTAGACGAGGCTACGTGACATCGTTTCCGGGGTCAGGCAGACGGGTTGCCCTTCGCCCGGGCGGCGAGCCACAGTCGGCCGAGTTCGACGACGACGGCCTGTGGTCCGGGCCCCGCTTCCCGGGCCACTCCCACCACCTCAACCGTCGTGCCCTCGGCGGAAAGCGTGCCACCCCACGATCCGTCCGCCGCTCGCATCAGCGTCACCTGGGTCCCAGTCGGCAGTTGCTTGAGGACTTCACCCTTCCGCGGCGGCAACGCTTGCCGCTCCGCTTCGACGAGTATGGCGACACAGGCCGGGCAACGGGTCGCCTGGAACTTGGCCTGCCGCTGCGCCCGGTACTTGTCAACCTTGTAGTGCTGGAACTCCTGGAGGCAGCCACAGGCCCGGTTCAGCATCACCCGCGCCACGATCTCACCCGTTGGAGGCAATGCCATCGTTCCTGCTCCTTGGGCCCTTGCTCGAGGCGACGCACCTACCCTCGATTCTACAGACCACCCGGCCGTTGACAGCGCCGACCTGGCCGCGGAGACGTGGCGCCGTGCTGCAGACCGGGAAAGTCCATGCGATGCGCCGCCGTGTCCAGCGCCGCATCGGGTCCGGTTGGGGACTACCGGCCGGCCGCGCTGGTCTGGTACAATTCCGGGGAGTGAGGATCGGCACCAGCTGACCCTTGTATCGGGAGCGGGCAGAATGCCTCGGATCGGCCAGGAAATTGGGCGCGGTTCTGAGGGGGCATCGACTCGCTTGCGGCGTGTTCTGTTGTTCGCGCTGGCTGAAACCCGCGCCACCCGGCTGAGGAAGCGTTCGAGCAGGTTTCGCATGGTGATGGGTTCGCGGAGGCGGCGCGCTCGCTGGACGAGCCCCCGCCGGTGTCCTTGGCACCGTGAAGCCGATTCGATAGGGAATCCTTCCGAACGCCGGAGGACGCTCCCTTGGGTCGCTGCTTGATATGGCGATCTGGGGGCGAGGATAGCTGCTATTTTCCTTGCCCGGCCGAAAGCCGCGCCATCGCCTCTTTTGCTGCGGCGGTCAGAGGGGCCTCGGCCTGGCCCTTGGTCAGCGTTTCGAGTAGCTTACGAGCCGCCGGGGTGCCGAGGCTCTCCAGCACCTCAACCGCCCGTAGCGGCCGCACCAATTCTGGGGGCGGGCCGCCCTTGGCCCTTAGCTTCTCGAGCAAGTCTTCGATGGCTCGCCTGGTCTCCGCCGACGGATTGCCGGCTAGCCCCTTCTTGAGCGGTTCCTGCGCCGCCTTGCCCAGTGCAGCCAAGTCCTTGGCGGCCTTCTCGCGCTCGTCGAATCTGTCGGCGTCCAGGGCGGCGATCAGCTTGGTGATCGTGCCAGCGTCCGGCCCCTGGGCTGCTGCGCTCGGCTTGACGTGCCTGGCCAACAGGGTTACTGCCTCCGCCGGCGCTGCGTGTAAGCGGCGCATCGCCTGGAATGCCAAACGGCCGTCCGGGTCGTTCAGCGCGGTCCATAGCTTGTCCAGTTCCTCCGCTGTCGGCTTGCCCTTGGGCGCATCGCTATCCGTGCGGCCGGTCAGGTCCCACAGCAGCACGGTCGTGTCATTGCCGCCCGTCGCCAATCGTTTACTGTCCGGGGCGAAGGCCAGGGCCGTCACGGGCCGTCGTGGCCGGTGAACTGCTGGCGCACCGTGCCGCTGGCGACCTCATAGATAACCAGGTGCGACTTGTGCGCGGTAGAGTCGAGAACGGCGACCGCCAGGAGGCGGCCGTCCGGGGAGAAGCCGAACGTCGTGGCGATCGGGTTGCCGACCTGGACACCCAGCCGGCGCAGCTCGGCTCCGCTGGCGGCTTCGTAGAGGCTTATCCCGCCCACCGGGTCCAACGCCGCCAGCGTCTTGCCGTCGGAAGAGCAGCGCACCGCCTGTACCCACCCATCCGGCCTCTCCACGCGCCACCGTTCCTTGCCGGTTGCCGTCTCCCAGGCCCGCAGCCGGTACGCCCGCCCGGCTTGATAGAGGTTGCTCGCCGAAACCACCATCTTGCCGTCCGGCGCGAACGCTACTGCCCGCGGGTCGCCACGGAGAACTTCGTCCACCTTGCGCAACTCCCGACCGGTATTCACGTCGTAGAGCCGCAGGGCCGGCACACCGGTCTGAACGTCGTTGCAGACCGCCGCGAGTAGGTTGCCGTCCGACGAAAAGGCCGCGACCACCAGGCCCGCCCCAAACTGGGTGGGAAGAGTGCATACTTCACGCCCCTTGGCCAGTTCAAACAACGACGTGCCGTCCGGGCGGGTGCCCAGGACCTGTTGGCCGTCCGGAGAGAGCCGCACGCCGCCGGAATGTAGGAAGTCGCGCGGGAAGGGCATCGCTTCGCCGTCGCGTAACCGCACCATTGATCCGCCCGTTCGCAGCTGCACGCGTCGCGTCTCCTGGCCGGCCGCGTTCCAGAAGCAGACGACACCATCCCACGACGCCGAGACGACGCCTTTGCCGCCGGCCGTGAAGCCGACGTTGGTGAGGCCCGCCTGGTGGCCGGCGGTCGGCGTCAGCGGCTTCTCGGCCAGCACGTCCCAGACATAGACCGCCTGGCCGATGCTGCCCCAGTCCAGAAGTCTCCCATCGCTGGTGTAGCCGATGCGGGGCAGGGGGTGGCGCGGCACGTCATATACGCCGCGGCGCTTGCCGGTGGCGGCATCCCATGTTTGCACGGCGTCGTCGAAGGTGCTGGCGGCCAGGGTCTTGCCGTCCGGCGAGAAGGCGAGGCAGGATCCGATGTTGCGCCGCCCGGTAAAACGGTTCAGCTCCTTGCCGGTCGCCACGTCCCAGGTAACCATGCCGACGTTGCCGAGCGCCGCGACCATCTGTTTGCTGTCGGGCGAGAAGATGACGTTGCGGACGCCCTCGCTCCCCTCGGCGCGGACCTTGCGCAACTCTTTGCCCGTGGCGGCGTCCCAGAGCTGGATGGTCTGGTTGATCTCATTCGCTCTCGCGGAACTTTCCGCGGGGTTTCGGCTGGTGTACCGGCCGCTGGTGGCGAGCACCTTGCCGTCGGCGGACAGGACGGCGCGGATGCCGTCGTTGTGCAGCACCTCCACCCGGGTCACCTGCTTGCCGGTGGCGACCTCGTAGACGTAGGCGTAGTTCTGCGCCGCGGCGAAGGCCGCGCTACCGGTCGCAACATGCTTGCCGTCGCCGGAAAAGCTAAAGCCGCGATCAGGCCGCCCCTTTGGTGGTGCCGCCGGCGTGATCCGACCGACGGACTCGCCGGTGGCGGGGTTCCAGCAAACGATGCGGCCCAATTGGTCCTCGGCCCCAAAGGTCTTACCGTCGGGCGCATACGCGAGGTAGTCAAAGCCAACGCCCGGGGTGGTCTTCAGAACGCGTAGCGCCTTGCCCGTGGCGAGTTCGAGGATGCGGATGCCCTCGTAGCCACCTAAGGCGAGAGTCTTGCCGTCGGGTGCGACAGCGACGGTCCTGATGTAATTGCCGTCGCGGAAGCGAATAGTAGTGCCCAGGCGAGCCAGGGCCCCCTTGGGCAACGGGTCGCCAAATTGGTCGGTGCGAACAGTATCCGCACGGCCTGCCGCGGGTTGCTCTCCCGCCGCCGGAAAACCCGGCAGGACGAGAAGACCGAGCAGCAGCGGCCAGCGAACCAGTCGGGCCATGACGAATGATCGCTTCAACATGTGAGTCCCTTTGTAAGAGATAGGCCCGCCGGTCCGCTATTCGTGACAGGAAGAAACGAAGGAGTTCCCGCCTGAAGCTTTAGCCGTCACTCGAGGTAGTCCAGCACCTTCAGAAGGATGCGGTGCGTCAGCTGCCGCTTTCTGGGCGTGGCGATGCAGTCGCCATCCGCGCCGCGCGATTCGCCGAGGCGAGCAGGTTCCCCTCGCTCTCCAGCAGTTCGCACCAGATTTCCTGAAGGGCATCGTCGAGCAGGTCCTCGCGGAACAGCCTCCGGCCCCGCGAAAAGCGATGCAGGCACTCTGCAATCGGTCCGTCGCGCTCCACGATCAGTCGATCCAACGCCGCGTGGTCCAGCGAACTGGACGCATTTACAGCTGGGGGGGGGTGACGCCGGGGCGATCACGAAAGGGGTCCGCCATGTTGCATCCTCCTTCATCGGGATTCGACCATCCCTGGCCTGGCAGAGCGATGGGGTGCGGAGGTCTCCGGTCGCTCACGCTCCCGGCTCGCCGAAGAAAACGTGTCGTCGAAAAACGGACGGCCCGCAGAGGTGGCGTGAAAGGTGTGGGCCGCACTTGCCGACGAGATGGACCCCATCATGGGCACGGGTCTGACGCAATGCAAGCGGAATGTTTGCGATGAAGCGTGGTCGTGTGAGCAGCTGAAAAGTTGGTGGAATCTTTGTTCAGCAGCCCCGTTCACGGGGCTTTCCCGCGCAGCGGGTCTTCGGCCCGCCGTTGACGGCGGGTGAGCGGACCACGAAAGCCCTCTCTTGCAGCCCCGTTTACGGGGCTTCTCGGGGTTTGGCTTCAGCCCTGCTCGACGGCTCATAGCTGCGGCGGGAAGCCCCGTGAACGGGGCTCCGACCCACGAAGAGGAGTCCGCAAACCCGGCCCAAGGGCCGGGCCTACACCGCTGCGCGGGAAGCCCCGTGAACGGGGCTCAAGCGGCTTCACTGGACATCCGCTCTACCAACTAACAAGACGCTCACACAGCGGGGTCAATCCCCGGCTGGGTCAATCCCCGGAACTTCTCTCCCCTGGCGCTGTGCGGCGGTGGTAAGATGATTGGTTGGCCGCGGCTCCCCAGCCGGCGTGCCGCCCGTGGCGGGGCCCGCTCGGGCGCTCCGCCATCGTCTCGCAGCTGGCATCCGCATCGACGCCAGCAGTCCGCCGGCCCTGTTCGTTGGGGTCCCGGAAGGCAGGGTGCCACGACGGTGCCGCCACGGTGCCACGAGGGTGCCACGACAGTGCCACGAGGGTGCCACGACAGTGCCAAGGGTGCCACGAGGGTGCCAACACGGTGCCACAATGGTGCCACGGGGTGTCCGAGGGTGGTGGTGGCACCCTCAGTTGGCACGCCTGACCGTTTCCTCATGGCGTCTCCGGGGCTGCGCCAGGCGAGCAGGCACCAAGCATGTACGAGCACAACGTCATACTTTTCGAGCGCCTCAGCGCGGTGCGGAGGTCGTCGGCGTCGCCAGGATTTGCCGTAGCGCCAGCAAGGGCACGCGGACCCGCGGGGACTGATGGGCCAGCTCGTAGCGCAGCTCGTCGACCGTCCGCTTCAACAGAGAGAAGTCGAGCAGCAGGCCCAGGTCGTCGCGGGCGGCGGGCAGGAAGGGGGCCGGGCCGGACTCCATGACAAACGACGTGAAACATCTGACGATGGTAGAGCTGGAAGCGGGGCTGGACGAGGTCCGCCGGTCGCCCCAGGACGAGGGCGTGCTGCGGTTGATTGTCCGGCGTCCGCGGACCGGGGAGCGGGAGGTCCTGGAGCATGGCCGGCTCGATCCGCTCGAAGGGCTGGTTGGCGACAACTGGAACAGTCGCACCAGCACGCGCACCGCGGATGGCTTGCCCCATCCGGACATGCAGTTGAACATCATGAATGCCCGGGCGATTGCCCTCGTGGCATGTGACCCCAGTCGATGGCACCTGGCGGGGGACCAGCTCTTTATTGACCTGGACCTGAGTGCCGCCAACCTGCCGCCGGGGACCCGGCTTCAGCTCGGGTCGTCGGTGATCGAGGTGACCGATCAACCGCACACGGGCTGCCACAAGTTCGTGTCGCGTTTCGGGTCGGCGGCGATGAAGTTCGTCAATTCGCCCACGGGCCGGCAGCTCAACCTGCGGGGCATCAATGCAAAGGTCATTCAACCCGGTATGATCCGTGTGGGTGATGTCGCCAGGAAGCTTTAGCCAGCTGGCGTTTTGCTGGGAACCACGGACCATGACTATCCCGCGCCGCCGCCGGAGCGTTCGGTCCCTGGCGATCGGCCTCATCGCGAGCGCACTCATCCCTGGCTTCGTGGCCAGCTTGTGGTACTTCATCGCGCCCAGTGTGGCGGAGGACCCCCTCTCCGGGCCGCCACCCGTGGCGAAATCACCTCCGAGGAACCGCCGGACGAAGCTGAGGCGATCCACTTGCCCCGGGAGTTTTTCCAGGATGTCACCGCAGCCTCGGGTGTGGAGTTCACCGCTCGCAACGGCGAGGAGGCGGAGCACGCCACGCTGCTGGAATCGCTGGGTGCCGGCGTGGCCCTCCTCGACTTCGACGGCGACGGGCTGCTGGACATTTTCTTCGTCGGCGGAGGTTACTTCGGAGGAGCCGACAACAGGGAGATCCGGGGCCACCCGTGCAAGCTGTACCGCAACCTCGGGGGCTGGAAGTTCCGCGACGTGACGGCCGAAGTGGGTCTGGACAAGGCCTGCTTCTACGCCCACGGCTGCGCGGTGGCCGACTACGACCGCGACGGTTGGCCCGATCTGCTCGTCACCGGCTATGGCCGGCTGGCGCTGTTCCACAACGAAGCGGACGGCCGCGGCGGCCGCAAGTTCGTCGAGGTGACCGCGGCGGCCGGCCTGAACGACTCCCGCTGGAGCACCAGCGCCGCCTGGGCCGACCTGGACGGGGACGGCTACCCGGACCTCTACATCTGCCACTATGTCGATTGGTCGTGGGCTTTACACCGGGCCTGTGGGGGGAACAACACCGCCGTCGCCGCGGATGTTTGTCCGCCCGGCAATTTCCAGGGCGTAGCGCACTCGCTCTATCGGAACAACGGCGACGGCACTTTCACCGAAGTGAGCGCCGAGGCGGGGCTCCGCCAGATCGGTCTCGACGCCGGCATGGGGCTGGGCGTGGTTGTGGTGGACGTGAACGGCGACCGCCGGCCGGATATCTACGCGGTCAACGACACGACCCGGAACTTCCTGTACCTCAACGAAAGCAGCCCCGGCAAGCTGCGCTTCCAGGAGGTCGGCCTCCAGAGCAGCACGGCCATGGGGGACCGGGCCCACCCCGACGGCAGCATGGGGGTCGATGCGGCCGACTACGACGGCTGTGGCCGGCCCTCCCTCTGGGTCAGCACCTTCGAGAACGAACGGCACGCCCTGTACCACAACGAATGTCGCGATGACCGGGTCTGGTTCCACTACGCCAGCTGGCAGGCCGGCATCGCGGCCCTGGGCACCGGGTACGTGGGGTTCGGCACCGCCTTTATCGACGTGGACAACGACGGTTGGGAAGACCTGGTGATCAGCAACGGCCACGTGCGGCGGCACCCCACGCGCGCCACGGTTGCCCAGCGGCCCGTTCTGCTGCGGAACCAGGGGAGCGGGCGCTTCGCCAACGTCACGAATCAGGGCGGGGACTATTTTCGGCTGCCGCACCGCGGCCGGGGACTGGCCGCCGGCGACCTCGACAACGACGGCCGCACCGACCTGGTCATCACCCACCAGAACGGCCCAGCCGTCTTGCTTCGCAATGACCCGCGCGGCGGCAACGTACCCCACCACCACTGGCTGGGCCTGGAGTTGGTCGGGCGGAAGCACCGGGACATAACCGGGGCCAAGGTCGTCGTGGAAGTCGGCCAACGCCGGCTGACGCGCTTCGTCAAGGGCGGGGGGAGTTACCTCTCGTCCGGAGACCGGCGCGTCCTGGTCGGCCTGGGCGATGCGGGCCAGGTGGGGCGAGTGACAGTCTTCTGGCCCTGGGGCGACGAGCAGCACCGGGAGGGACTGACGACCGACCGCTACTGGCGGCTGGTCGAGGGTGAGAGCCGGCCCGAACTCAGGCCAGCACCTCCTTGACCACGGCGGGGCCATCCTCTGGGCCGATCAGCCGGTTCTCCAGCCCCTGGAACGGGAAGCGCAACCGATAGGCGTCGAGCCCGAGCAGGTGCAGGATGGTTGCTTGCAAGTCGTGGATGCCGGTCTTGCCTTCGGTGATGAAGTAGCCCAGCTCGTCAGTGGCGCCGAAGACGGTGCCCGCCTTCACGCCGGCGCCGGCCATCCAGATGGTGAAGCAGTGCGGATGATGATCGCGGCCCAGGAACTTCGAGCCGCCGCGGGCCTCGTTCATCGAGGTACGGCCAAACTCGCCGCCCCAGATCACCAGCGTCTCGTCGAGCAGGCCGCGCCCCTTGAGGTCGCCAAGGAGTGCCGCGATAGGCCGATCGATCTCCTTGCACTTCTGCGGCAGGTGGTTGACGATGTCGTCGCCGGCGCCGGTGCCGTGGCAGTCCCAGCCCCAGTCGAAGAGCTGCACGTAGCGCACGCCGCGTTCGACGAGACGGCGGGCAAGCAGGCAGTTGTTGGCGAACGACGCCGCCCCCGGCTGGGCCCCGTACAGCTCCAGCGTCTTCGGGGTCTCCTGCTTGATGTCCATGACGGCGGGCACGGCGACCTGCATGCGATAGGCCAGCTCGTACTGTTCGATGCGGGTCAGCGTTTCCGGATCGCCGAACTCCTTCAATTCCAGCTCGTTGAGCTGCTTGAGCGCGTCAAGGCTGCGGCGGCGCACGTCGCGGTCCATCCCCTTGGGGTCGTTGACGTAGAGGATCGGCTCGCCGGAGGTGCGGCACTGGACGCCCTGGTAGACGGTGGGCAGAAACCCGGTGCTCCACAGCGCCTTGCCGCCGGTCGGATCGGTTCCGCCGGAGATGAGCACAACGAACCCGGGCAGCTCCTGGCTTTCGGAGCCGAGCCCCCAGGTGATCCACGAGCCCATCGACGCCCCGCCGTTCCGCGGCGAGCCGGTGTAAAGGAACAGCTCCGCGGGGGCATGATTGAACTGGTCGGTCCACATCGACTTGATGAAGGCCACGTCATCGACATGCCGGCTGAAGAGCGGCAGCAATTCGCTGACCCAGGCACCGCTCTTGCCATATTGCTTGAATTTCCACGGCGAGCCAAGGAGCTTCGGCGTGCCCTTGATAAACGCGAACCGCTGGTTCTTGAGGAGGTAATCGGGGCACGGCTTCAGGTGGTTCTTGACCAGCTCCGGCTTGTAGTCGAAAAGGTCGTGCTGCGGCGGGGCGCCGGACATGTGCAGGTAGATGACGTTCTTCGCTTTGGGAGCGAAGTGCGGCGGCTTGGGGGCCATGGGGTTATTACCAGCCCCAAGCGCCAGCGCGGGGGCCGCCGAGGCGTCGCGCTGGAGGAGCGTGGCGAGAGCGATGGCACCGAGGCCGGTGGACTTGAGGAACTGGCGGCGGGTTTGGAAGTGGGCGAGATGCGTGTGCAGGTTCATGAAAAAGCGCCTGTAAGACACCGTTTAGCCGCCGCCCGCAGGGCGGCGCGTTTCACGAATGCGCCGCCCGCAGGGCGGCGGCTAAACGGGGAACTGAATGTTATCCCTTCGTCATCACCCCATCCAGGTTCAGCAGCACGTTCCCCACCACCGTCCACGCCGCCGCCTCGGCGGCGTCCATCCCCGCGGGCAGCGGCCCGAGCGGCTCCGAGGCCAGCGCCGCCGCGGCCTTCGCGTCCTTCTTGTAATGCTCGCGCTCCTCCTCGAACAGCGCCACGACGCGCTTAACCTGCTCCGCCGAGGCTGGCCGGTCCAGCACCAGGCGCAGACCGAAGGTCGCTCTCTCCTGGGCGCTGCCGCCGCCTTCCTTCATGATCCGCCGCGCCAGCGCCTGGGCCGCCTCGACATATACCGGATCGTTCAGGGTGACGAAAGCCTGCAACGGCGTGTTGGTCCGCACCCGGCGGACCGTGCAGGTTTCGCGGCTGGGGGCGTCGAATGTCGTCATCGAGGGGTACGGGATTGTCCGCCGCCAGAAGGTGTACAGGCCGCGGCGATAGCGGTCCTCGCCGGTGCTCGTCGGGTAGGTGCGCTGGCCGTTAAAGGCGGCCTGCCACAAGCCGGGGGGCTGCGGCGGATAGACCGAGGGGCCGCCGACCTTGCGGCTCAAGAGGCCGCTCACCGCCAGGGCCTGGTCGCGCACCATCTCGGCCTCCAGGCGGAAGCGCGGGCCACGCGACAGTAGGCGGTTCTTCGGGTCCTTCGCGATCAGTTCCGGGGTCACGCGGGAGGATTGCCGGTAGGTGGCGGAAGTGACCATCAGCTTCAGGAGGGATTTGATGTTCCAAGAGCTTGACTCCCCCCCCTTACGGGGGGGGCTCGCTGGGCTCGCCATAAACTGGGTGGCCAGCCAGTCGAGCAGCTCGGGATGACTTGGTAATTCGCCCTGCGTACCGAAGTCCTCCTCGGTGGCGACCAGGCCGGTGCCCCACAGCTGGGCCCAGAAACGATTGACCGCGACGCGGGCCGTCAGCGGGTTGTCCGGGGACATGATCCATTCCGCCACGCCGAGACGGTCCAGCTTCGCGCCGGCCGGCAGCGGGTGGAACGAGGAGGGGATGCCCGCTTCGACCTTGTCCCCCTTGTCGAGGAAGTTGCCCTTGACCATGACATGCGTCTGCCGGCGGCGCTCG
This sequence comes from uncultured Planctomycetota bacterium, assembly GCA_963827935.1. Taxonomy (GTDB): domain Bacteria; phylum Planctomycetota; class Planctomycetia; order Gemmatales; family Gemmataceae; genus DATFNV01. Next base: position 688,712 of record CAWHCN010000019.1, read on the forward strand.
GCGGGCAGCTCCACCATGACCGGCAGCATCACCGCTGCCGGCCGTGACTTCTCCAGCTTCGCGATCTCGTCCCGCAGAGCCTTTGTGTCCGGCGCCACGGTGCGATAGTGGGCGGTGAGCTTGGCCTGCTGATCCGGCGTGCGTTTGCCGGCCGGCGTCTCGATGATGGCGAGGATGAGCGCGGGCAGAGCCGAGCGCTGGGTTTTCGACAGCTCCGATTCCCATTTTGGTTGCGAAGCCGCAAGCGGCAGTGCGTCGAGTTGTTTCTTTAACTCCGCAACACGGGCGTTGACCCGCGCGATTTCTGCCTGCTGGGAGGGCGTGGAAAGTGGCAGCGTCGGACTCTCGTCGGGCTGGTCGTTATCCGCGGTCTGGTTGAAAACGGCGAAGAAGCGATAGTATTCCTTCTGCGTAATGGGATCGAATTTGTGACTATGGCACTTGGCGCAGCCCATTGTCAGCCCCATCCACACCTGCATCGTCGTATCAACGCGATCCTTGACGGCGGCGACGCGGAACTCCTCGCGGTCGGTGCCGCCCTCGGTGTTCGTCATGGTGTTGCGATGAAACGCCGTCGCGATGCGCTGTTCCATCGTGGGGTTGGGCAGCAGGTCGCCGGCCAGCTGCTCGATGGTGAAGCGATCGTAAGGCAGGTTGCGGTTGAAGGCGTCGATGACCCAGTCGCGATAGCGCCAGATGTTGGGCCGGAGCGGGTCGGAGCCGTAGCCGGCCGAGTCGGCGTAGCGCGCCAGGTCTAGCCAAATGCGCGCCCAGCGCTCACCGAACGCCGTGTCCTTCAGGATGCGATCGACCGCCTTTTCGTAGGCATCGGGCGACGTGTCCTTCTCGAATTCGGCCACCTCCTGCGGTGTCGGCGGCAGGCCGCGCAGGTCAAGGCTTACGCGGCGGAGCAGAGTATGCTTGTCGGCTTCCGGCGCTGGCTTCATGCCGGCCTTCTCCAGGCGCGCGAGGACGAACTGATCGATGCCGTTGCGGATCCAGCCGTTTGGAGCGCTCCCCGCTGGGTCGCGGCTAACCGGGGGCAACGGCGGTCGTTGCGGCTTGACGAATGCCCAGTGCCCGGCGTACGGCGCCCCGGCCGCGATCCAGCGCCTCAGCGTGGCGATCTGCTTGGGTGTCAGCCGATTCTTGGTCTCCGGCGGCGGCATGCGCTCGGCGTCGTCCGCGCTGCTGATGCGGCGAATCAGCTCGCTCTTATTCGGAGAGCCGGGGACGATGGCCGCATCGCTCTTCTTGTTCCGGGCGATGACCGAGTCGCGTTTGTCGAGACGCAGCTTGCTTGCCCGGCCGGCGGCATCGGGGCCGTGGCAAGCGAAGCAGTTCTTCGACAGGATGGGGCGGATCTCCCGGCTGAAATCGACGGCCGTCGGTTCGGCAGCCCCCAACGCTGGACCGCCGCTGACCATCGCCAGGCCCAGGACGCACAGGCCCAGGAGAGATCGCTGCGACATGGGTAGCCTCGCTTGCGGAGGGATCACGAACCGGACTCTGGGCGGGTGGGATGTTTAGTATACGCTATGCCCAGACAGGACCGCAACCGGCGGATTCGTTTTCTCGAAATCCCCGGCGTCCACGGGCGAAGAACCGCTAGATGTGCGTTTCGCAAGTCCGCCGCCACTGGGGCAGCCCGAAGCGCCAGCGAGGTTTCGCCGTACGTCCTCGCTGGCGCTTCGGGCTGCCCGGATTCGCCACTGGCGAGGAAATTGCAAAACGGTCATCTAGAGTCAACTACCGTTCGAGCCCACAACATCACGTCGTTTTCCCTGGGGAGGAAGTGCGATGCGCAGAATCGTGTGCCTGGCCACTATGCTGGCCGTCGCGGCCGCCGGCGGCGCCCGGGCCGAGGACAAGCCCGACCTGACCAAAGTGATCGACAAGGCCATCAAGGCCAGCGGCGGCGAAGAGAAGCTCGCCAAGGTCAAGGCTTTCACCTTCAAGATGAAGGGCAAGTTCTACGGCATGGGCGAGGGCGTTCCCTACACCGGCGAAGTGAGCGTGCAACTGCCCGACAAGTCGCGCGTGAAGATCGACGGTGAGGTTGACGGCAAGCAGGTCACTTTCTTCGTCCAGGTCGTCAAGGGCGACAAAGTGTGGCAGAAGGTGGTTGACAAGACGGAGGAGATCAAGGACAAGGACAAGCTCTACGAGGTCAAGGAAGATCGGTTCGCCGAAGAGGTGACGACCCTGTTGCCCCTGGTCAAGAACAAGGCGTTCAAGCTGGAACCGCTGGGCGAGGTTAAGGTGGAGGGCAAGCCGGCCATCGGCATCCGCGTCAGTCACAAGGGGCACCGCGACATCAACCTGTTCTTCAACAAGGAAAGCGGTCTACTGGTCAAGAGCGAGCGGACGGTGAAAGACGACATGACCGACAAGGAAGTGACCCAGGAAGACCTCTACAGCGAGTACAAGGAATTCGGCGGCGTGAAGCACCCCACGAAGATGCTCATCAACCGCGACGGGAAGAAGTACGTCGACGGCACCATCAGCGATTATGAAGTGACTGACAAGATCGACGACGCCGTCTTCAACAAGCCCTGAGGCTGGAGCCGCAAGCGGCTTCGCGCGGGGAGCGCGAAGCCGCAAGCGGCGTCATTTCCCCACGATCTTCGGCAACTCCTTGAGCACATCATTCACGCGGGCCTCGGTCAACTCCCCCGCGCGAAAGGCGAAGTTGCGGACCACCTTTTGTTTCACGTAAAGCAGTACCGTCACGTCGGCGTCGCGGGCCAGCTTGTACGCTGGCGGACCACCCACGTCCTCGAACACGCCCAGCGGCACATCGCGGATGGCGTTCTTCTTGCTCCATGCCACCAGCTTCGGATCGAGGCTTGTCTGATCGTCGCTGAGGAAAGTGACCCAGGCCCGCAGCTCCCTGGCCTTATAGTCAGCCTTCGCCTTGTCCAGACCTTTCACCAGCTTCACCAGCGGCTCACTCATGGTGCGGGCGAAGACGATGACGGCCGGGCGCTCCTCGGTCGCGCAGATGTAGCAGGTGAGCTGGCCGCGCTCCGGTCCGGTGGCGACGTGGAAGGTGTACGGGCCCGGCTTGCCGCCAACCGCGGTGCCGGAGACGCAGGGGGCGGCGGCGGCGGGAATGGGCACCACGAAACACACGAAAAACACGAAAAGAAGGCAGAATCGCATGGGTAGTCTCTATCGTTTAGCGGCGGATCGTGGATCCACGATTCAGTTACCGAGGCACAGACTGTGCCTCCTCTCTCGCGACCCCTCTTCACCCGGGCGGGTCACTGTCCGGGTTCTCCCTGCCACTCGGCTGCGCCTGGGTGGCCGCGTGGGTTCCTGGACCCGGTCCATCGCGCATCGCCGCCAGCTCGGCCTCGAAGTCCTTCGCATCGGCCTTGTTCCACGCCTTGTGCGCCAGCTGCGCGAACCGGTGCGCCTCTTCCGACCGCCCCTGTCGTTCGCACAGCACCTGCATCCCCAGTGCTCCGCGGACACTACCCGGGTCATGGGCCAGGGCTTCGAGGAATGCTTCCTCGGCCACCTCGGGGCGATCGCCGTGCAGGGCCTCGGTGCCCCAGATTTCCATGAAGTAGGCGCCGCCGCCCCAGGAATGGAAGCGGAAATCGTTCTTCAAGCGATCGACACAGCGGGCCAGCAGCTTCAGCCCGGCATCCACGCCGCCGGTGCGGCACATCAGGACGCCTTGGACCTCCCACAGGCGCATCTCCAACTCGCGGTCGTTCTTGTGGTCGATGAAGGCGTGCTGCAAGGTTTCCACCTCCGGCGTGGCCCGGGCGGCATCGCCCTCCGCCAGGAAAACCTGAGCGGCCATGTACGCGGCCGTCAGCTTGTCCGTCTTGCGGAAACGATCGACCACCTTCAGGGCTTCGTCATAATCCCGGGCCGCGAGATAGAGCCGGAACCACTGGGTCCAGTGACGCATGCCGTCATCGAAGGCTTCCTTCTGGATCGCCCGGCCTTCGCGGAAGCGGCCGTCGTGGATCAGCGATCGCGTCAGCACTTCCATGTGATGGTCGAACTGCGGGTCGTCCCGCGGCGCGACGTTCATCTCCTTGTGGTAAGCCCGTTCCAACTCGATGGCGTGGGCCGAGCGGTCGCTCGTCTTGTCCCAGCGGCCCAGGCGCATCGCCAGGTGGGCCTGCATGTGGAAGGCGTGCGGGATCCCAGGCGACGACTTGATAAAATTCTCGGCATAGACCCAGCCCAGCGCCGGCCGCCGCGTGTTCTCGTAGTGGTGCAGCAGCTCGTGGTTGGCGCCGGGGTGCAGCGGGTTGATGCGCAGCAGCGCCTTGTAGAAAGGCACCGACGATGCTTGCCCGCCGAACAGGCCGGCGCCGCCGGCGAGCTGCGCCCGGTAGTACCACGCCTCCTCGTCGTCGTCGTACAGCGCGATCATGGTGTCGATGGTGGCGATGGCCGCCTTGCGTCGCGCCTCCGCATCGCCGACCCCGGCCAGGAGGCCCTTCTCCTGCATGCGGGCCAGGATCAGCTGTTGCTCGCGATGGCTGGCCTTGTCGCGCAGGTCGTAGGCTTTCTGGGCCGCCTTGCTGGCGTCGCCGTGTGCCGGCGGATGATCCAGGGCCCGGCTCAGGCCCCACCAGGCCAGGGCACAGTCGGGGTCGTACCGGGCCGCTGTCTCGAAACAGCGAGCAGCCTCGGTCCAGACATACGAGTAGAAGTAGCCCAGCCCCTGGTCGAAGAACTTCTGGCAATCCGGCGAATTGGTGGTAACCGGGTAGCTGACGCTGCACAATCCCGGCACGTACTTGGCCGGCGCCAGGCCGGTAACCGGCAGCTTCGCCTCCGCAGGCGCGGGGGTCGGATACAGGGCGGCGGCCAGGAGGAGCCAACTCATGGTGGGAACCTCGGGATGCGTCGATGCGGAGCCTCACTCCCATTGTGCTGGGTGTCAGCTCCATTTGCCAGCACAATCCCGGTCGCAATCCCGTTCCTGTCCTTCAGCAACTCACCTGATCGCTAACCAGTTCGCCGAACAGCTCGGGGCGGCGGGTGCGCAGCGTGTAGTTCGGCAGGGCTCGTTGCCGGGCCAGCAGCGCGGCATCGAGGGTCGTCACGATCATTTCCTCGCGGATGCGTTCCGCTTGCGTCGAGGCGAGCAGGTCGCCGTCGGGATCGAAGACCAGGGCGGCGCCGGCGTGGTGCGGTTGATTGAAGTGATCGCGCGGATAAGCATCGACATAACCGGCCCGGCCCGCCTGGTCCGTGAACACCGCGAAGCAAGCGTTTTCGCGAGCCCGCATGCCGTGGAGCCGGAAATAGTCGTGGGTGTGACGGCGGGCAGCCGCCTCGCTTTCCGGCGTGTCCTGCCACATCTTCATGCGGGCGGCGTGCGGCATCAGGAGCACCTCGGCTCCCCGCAGCGCCAGCACACGGGCGATCTCCGGAAACTGGTTGTCGTAGCAGATGATGATGCCGACCCGGCAGGGGCCGACATCGAAGACTGTGATCTCCCGCCCGCCCTTGTAGAACTGCACCTCGTCGCGCGACAGGTGCAATTTGCGCTGCTTGCCGAGGTACCCGTTCGGCCCGACCAGCACCTGGGCGTTGTAGACGATGTCGCGTTCCTTCTCACTCATGCCGACGCAGAGGACCTGGCGATGCTCGCGGGCCAGCTCGCACAGTCGGCGGACGCTGGGGCCGTCGGGCACCGGCTCGGCCAGGTCCCAGGTATTGGGGGTGCAATGGCCGTGGACCACCAGTTCGGGGAAGAGGACCAGTTCGGCCCCCTCGCCGGCCGCCCGCCGGCACCAGCCGGCGATGGCACCCAGGACCCGCTCCGGCTCGCCCAGCCAGCCGTTCATGCTCACGGCCGCCACACGTACTGTCCGCATGGAGTCACCTCCTTGTTAGCCCGACGCCCCAGCGAGGGTCCGATTCCACTCGCTGGCGCGTCGGGCTAACGGGTCACGGCCCGATCGCCGTCTTCGGCAGCAGCGTGGCCAGGCGCTGCCGCCCGGCAGCCGTTAGCTTCGCCCGGCCCAGTTGCAGCTTGCGAAGGTTGTGCAGGCCGGCCAGCGTCTCGATCGAGGCGTCCGTGACATTCGGCGAATCGAGGCCCAGCTCTTCCAGCGTTTTCAGCCCGGCCAGGTGCTTCACCCCGGCGTCGTCAAAGATACCAATGGGCAGGGTCAGGAAACGCAGTTTAGGGAGCTGGCCGATCTGCTCCAGGGTCTGACTGCTGGCTGCCCGATCGTACACGTCAAGCTGGTACAACTCTTTCAACTGACCCAGGAATGGCAGGGCGGCGGCTGTCGTTTCCGGGCCGTGAACGTGAAGCTGCTCCAGGTGGACCAGACCGGCGAGGTGCTTTAGCCCGGCATCGGTGACGTGGGTGTGGACGATCTCGAGCCGCCGCAGACTCGTCAGCTTGCCAATGGCTTCCAGCCCCGCGTCGCTGGCGGGGGAGGAATGCAGGTTGATCGACTCGAGCTGCTTCATCCCCTGAAGGTGCTTGAAACCGGTGCCGGTGATCTTGGAGGCGCAAACGACCATGCGCCGCATCTTCGTGAGACCGGCCAGGTGCTCGAAGCCCCGGTCGTCAACCGCGGTCAGGCAGATGTTGAGCCGTTCGAGATTTTTCAGCTCTTTCAGGTGGATGAGGCCGGCGCTGGTGATCGCCGTGCCGGAAAGCTCCAACCGGCGGAGCCGGTCCTGGCCGGCCAGGTGCGTCAGCCAATCGTCGGTGACCCGATCAGACAGCTTCTTCGGCACCGGCTCCTTGTGGCCGTCGGTCCGTTCGTTCAGCTCGATTTCGACGATGCGCCCGAAGATCGGCAGCCCCTCGTCGCCGGCGATGGAGCGCAGCCAGTTCGGTGCGTCGATTTCAATGGTGGCGGCGCCGCCCAGGCGTTTGATCTCGGCGAGCAAGAGGCGGTCGCGTCCGTGCTGAGCGGCCGCTTGCTCCAGCGCCGGCAGGAGTTTGTCCATGTCCCGCCGGAACTGGGCATCGTTCAGTCCCGCCACGAGTTCCTTGAGTCGCAGTCGCGTGGCCTTGTCGAGGTGCCCGGCTTCGAGTGGGGCATCGGCCGCCGCCTGCGCGATCCTCCGCAGGGCCTCGGAATCGGCGTGGGGCCGCAGCGATACGAGGTTCAGCTCGCGCAGGATGGGCAGCGGCTTGCCCGGATGTCCCGCGAACCCCTTGACGCCGACGTGGGCGTGGAAGACGCCGTTCGGCTCGGCCGTTGCACAGAAGATCTCGTCGAATTCCGCGCCGCCAAAGACGACGCCGTTGACGAAGCGGGCCGGCACGTTGAGGCGGACCAGCGCCTCTCCCTTGGAACCTAGTACCAAGAGGGAGCCCTGGTCTGTTGCCTTGTCGCGCGATTCGGCGACCCACAGGCGGCCCTCCGTATCGAAGGCACACCCACCTGCGCCAAAGCCGAGCGCGCGGAACGTCTTCGGCTTGGCCAGCAAGGCGTTATCGTCGGGCAGATCGTAGCGCTGGAGTTCCGTCCCCTCGATCGCGAAAAGGGACTTGTCGGCGGGATCGACCGCGAGTCCTCGGAGGGACGCCAGTCCCGTGGCCAGGCGATCGACGCGGCCGTCTGGCCTCAGCCGATAGAGGGACCCGGTGGGACTTGAAGCCGACGGACCGCCGGGATCAGACCAGTAGACATTGCCGCGAGTATCGAAGGTGACATCCCGCAGGCTGCGGAGCGTTTCCGATTCAAAGCGCTCGGCCACCACGCCAACCTTGCCATCGGGCGCCAGGTCGAGCAGGGCCTTGTATTTGTTATCGGCGATGAGCAGGTGCCCGTCGCCGCGTAGAGCGAAACCGGCAGGATTGATCTCCAGAAACTTGTGAACCTTCCGCTCGGCATCGACACGGTACAGGCCGCCGGCGCTGGCGAAGAAGAGTTCGCCCTTGTGCCAGATGGCCGCCTGAGCCGGCAGCGGGGCCTTTGCGTAATAGTCTAACTTGACGCCGGCCAGTTGCTTGGCCAGGTCCTCCGCCGGTTGCGCCGTGCGGCAAGGAACGACAGCGATAAGGAGCAGACAGCACCTGAGCACCGTTGATCGAGCGCGCATCATAAGTCTGCTCCCAGGAACCGCCGCTTGCGGCTTCGCGAGGCCATGCGAAGCCGCAAGCGGCCCATCCTTCTATTCCACATCCAGTCCGCCGAGGTACTCCTCGAAGGTCTTGCGCTGCTGATACTCGGTATCTTGCAGCGTCTTGATCTTCTTCTGGTAGTCCTCGATCTGCGTTTCCTGGTCGTCAAACTTCTTCAGGTAGCGCTTGTACGCCTCGGCGGTCGGCGGCATCTCCTTGAGGTTGGCCCGCAGGCGCGTCTGGTCGTCCACGATCACCTTCAGCTGCCGTTCCTGCTGCTGAATCTCGCGCTGCGTCGCCGACAGCTTCGTCTTCAGCTCGACGGCCTGACCGAGGGCCTGCTTGACCTTCTCGCTGACGATCGGCTGGCTGATGAAGTAGCGCATGGTCTGATCGTCGCTGTTGTTGAGGACCACCGTACTATTGACATCCTTTTCCTCGACGATTTCGCGGCTGGCGGTTTCGCCGGCCGGCAGCTTGACCTCGAAGCGATACACATCCCGCGCCCGCTCGGCCGGCTTGTCCTTGCTGACCAGGCTGAAGTCAGCGCGATACGGATGCTCGATCAGCACGGTGCGGTCGTGTTCGGAACGGTTCTTGAGGTTGTAGGTCTTCTCCTCGCGCACCCGGGTCGTCTGGTACAGGAGGCCCTTGTTTAGCTTCACCTTGGTGAGGCGATCAGGCTGGCGCTTGGCGACCGGTTCGACCTCGGTGCCCAGGTCGATGGCGTAGGAGATGAGGCGTTCGTCCTTCGGAGTGATGTCCAGCACGCGGGCATCGCCGGCGTAACTGCTGCCCTCGAAGACGGTGATGGGTCCCTGCATCAGGTGCATGCCGGTGGTGTTCTTGAAGCGCAGGCCCAGCAGCGGATGCTTGGCCTGAGTCTGCTCGTTGTAGATGGAGACGCGGCCCGCCTCGACTTCCTTCTGAACGACGGGAAGCATGGCGCTCTTCTGGCGGGGCAGGGTCACGGGATGGTCGATGACGTACTGGAAGAAGTCGCCCAACTCGCCGGCGGTGGCGGAGGAGGCCACGCCCTTGGTCAGTTCCATGTTGTCCTTGAGGCGCTGGGCGAGCCCCAGCGCCTGCTGCTTGTCAACGGCACGGCGCCCGAAGGCGCCGGCGTCGTCAAAGGCCTTCGCCTTGCCTTCGCCTTTTCCGGCTTGCAGGGCCGATTTCTTTTGCAGCTGCTCCAGTTCCCTGACAGCCGCCACCTCGGCGGAGTTGCGCTCCATCGCTCCCTGGTACGTCGGCGGCCGCAACGAAGCAAACAATTCCGGCTCGACGACGGGCCGCGGGACGTACAGCGGCTGGTAGAGATCCATCTGGAAGGAGATGGGCCGGCCGCTCACCAGGGCCATGCGCACGTCCTTCCAGTCTTCTTCGCTGGAGTTGTCCACGATGGCCCAGCCTTGCAGCATCGGCTTGCCGTCCTTCTTCGTGGACAGCACCAGCCGATAGCTCGTCTTCCAGATCGGATTCTCGACCACGTAGCTGACCCGCACCTCGCGCTTCCCCTCGCCGTTGAAATTGAGGGAGACGGCCTTCTTCTGCGTATCGTGGGAGAGGGCCAGCGTCTCCAGCGCCCGGCGGAATTCGCCCTCCAGGACCGGGTTGAGGAAGCGGATGCGCTGCACGTCGGCCAGCTTCACGCTGCGCATCCCCTCGGCACACCAGAGGTTCAGCAGCTCGGTCTCGACGATGCCGTCCTTGCCGACCTGCTGCCTCTGCTTCTCGACGCCGATGATGCTGCCAGTGACATTCCCGGGCTGGGCGGCATTGCCCTGCTGGAGGGTGACCTCGACCTTCTCGCCACGAGCTTGTCCCAGAACGGCCCCGAAGCCGGGGTTGCCGGTCAGGTTGACGGCGAACGATTGCAGGGTCTTCTCGATGGGGGCCTGGCTGTCGTAGGAGACGGCACTAATCAGGCCGCCGTTCATGTCTTGCAGGACCATGCTCTTGAGCAGATCGTTGATGTCCTGCACTGGGAAGGTCAGATCGATGCGGGTGTTCCCTTCGACGGTGCCTTCGCGCTGGAAGTAGCCGACGCCGCTGCTGTAAAGGATGGCCTGAGCGACCGGCAGCGACGGTCCGCCGGCCTGGGCCGTCGGGGCGGGGACAGGGTCGCCGGCGGGGGATGGGGACGGTCTCAGGGCGAAGAAACCTCCGACGGCGAGGGCGCCCGCCAACGGGGCCAATAGCAGGGTGCGACGCATGACAGGTCTCCAAGAAAAGGTCGAGGGTTCCCTCGCCTAGACGATGCAGAGGCCAGGAAAGTTTGGTCCTCACGTGGTCCGCAACCCGTCCGGCAGGTCGGCCAGACGGCGGAAGGCATCGGCCGACTGGGGGCCGTCGGCTGCCAGCACCTGGCCCCGGCCCGAATCCGCAAAGGCCCAGACCAGCGCGTTCCAGGCCTGGGTCAAGGCAGGATCGGCATTGCCCCACGTCACCAGCCGCACGTTCTGGGGCTCGCGGCGAACGGTGACCATCCCGGCCGGCGTGCCGATGCGTAGCTCCGTCCAGGCGTCGGACGGCTGTTCGTCCGGAAAGGTCAGTTGATTGTCGATCATGCGCCACCTGGACCGGGAAGCCGTTGGCGGCCAGCGTCTGGGCCACGGCGGACCAGGGGGGCAGCGATCCGCTGGCAAAAGTAACGACTCGTTCCTGTCCCATCGGCGAGCGTTCCGTCTTCGGTCCCGGGGCGAACGGCATTCTTCTTGCTCATCAGTTTAGGCGCCGCCCTCAAGAGAGCTAGTCGAACACAAGAGGTGCACCATGAAGAGAGGCGAAACACAGACCGTGGTAGCCCTGTTTCTGGACCGGGCCCACGCCGAGGGCGCCATGGACGCGCTGCGTCATGCACGCTTCCGGGAACAGGACATCGGCTTCGTTTCGCCGGCCGGCGCGGGGACGGCGGACCAGACGCCCACCGCCCGCGTCGAACACCGGGCCGAACGGGGCGCCGTCACCGGAGCGATGGCGGGCGGTGCGGTGGGCGTGGTGGCCGGCGCGGTCGCGGTCGGCCTGATTCCCGGCATCGGCCAGGTCATTGTCGGAGGGGCCCTGCTCGGGATCCTGGGCGCGGGAGCGGCCGGCGCTGCCCTTGGAACCTACCTGGGGCCTTTCATCGGCATGAGACATGTTGACGACACGCTGGCCCACCACGTGGAGGACGAGCTGCGTGGCGGACGCACCGTGGTCACCGTTCACACCGCCGGCCGGGTCGAGGCTGCCATGGACCTGCTGCACGATCACGGAGCCATCTCCGTGCTGCGGCCGGAATAAGACGGGCTAGTGCGTCGTCAAGGCTAGGATTCGGGGTAGCCGGACTCGCCAGAGTTCGGGTTTTCTGAAGTGTGGCGACTTCAGCTACCCGGCGAATCGCTGGCGCCCAAAGGAGAAATACCGCTCGCGGCCAGGCAGTGGCCGCGAGCGGGGGGCGGGGACGGCAGGGGTGGCCGCACGCCTACATATTGTCGCGCTTCTCCTCGACGAGCGTGCGAATGCGCTCGGCGAGCAGAGCGATATCAAACGGCTTCTTGAAGGCCTCGCTGAAGCCGTATTCCACCAGCTTTTCGGGAGCCGCCTCATCCTCGCTGGCCAGGGCGACGATGAGGGTCGCCTCGTAGCCAATGTCGCGGCGGAGGTTCTGGGCGATCTGGATGGCCTCGCTACGGCCCATGGCCAGATCGATGACGATGGTGTCCGGGTGGAAGCTGTGTGCCTGGATGCCCGCCTCGAAGCCGCTGTTGGCGACCTCGTAGCGGTAGTCCTCGTCATCGGGCAACAGCTCCTTGACGCGGTCAATGAAGAGCCGGTCGGCGCCGATGATGAGGATTTTGTGCCAGCCCTCTTCCTCCAGCTCTCCCAAGGGCATGCCATGCTCTTTGAGGAAGCGGATGAGGTGCTCGCGGGGAATGCGGCGGTCCTGGCTGCCGGGGATCCGGTAACCGCGGAGCCGGCCGGAATCGAACCACTTGCTCACCGTCCGGGGCGCGACCTTGCAGATCTTCGCCACCTGCCCGGTGGTAAACACTTTCTTCATCGCAGCCACTCCAATTCGGGGATCGCTGAGTCCACTCCTCGGGGCGGACGCGGGCACGCCATCCGGGGAGCCGTCAACCCGTGCCGGCGCTGGTTCCGGGGCCGCGGCGGTTGCGGGGACCGCCTGGGGCTTCCTTGCCGGGGGGCGCTGGCGGGTACAGCAGGGGGCCTGGGCTGGGGGGCGGGTCCGCGCGGTCTCGACTCGCCGTCCTGGCGAGCCGCGGGTTCCTCGGGTAGGCCCGCGGCGGACCGACCTCCCCGGCTAGGCTTATGCATCGGCTCTCGTCCTCTCCCAACATGAGACAATGGCCGCAGCCTAGGGAACTTCTGCGGATTCGCCTTCCTGTGCCTGTCCCGCCCGTTGCCCCACTTGACGCGCAGGCCGGAGCCTCGGGACCTGGCCGTGCGGAACACCCGCATGGAAGCCGGCGATTGGGACGGGGAAACAAGACTGGAAAGACGGGCGAAGCCAGGGGCCAACTCGCGAGGAATCGTGCGACAACGTGCCGGCTACTGCCCTGGCCTGTCCGCATTCTAAGGAGACAGACAAGGGGCCGATCGGTGCCTTTTTGCGGATGAGATCACAGCCGTGCCGCTAGAGGCGACAGGATACGCGCAGCCCTGTTGAGATGCTGTTTTCTGAGCGAAAAAATATCGCGGGCGATTTGACATCCATTCATCGTGGGTTATACTACTCTTTGTCCCGCCTGTCGGGGTAATCGGTGATGGGCGACGCCGATAATTTCGACGGCGGGACTTTTTTTGCGCACTCATTGCACTTGACTTTTCGAGGCGAGCGGCGCGGCGTCAGCCCGCCGGTACTCATGAGTACCGGCGGGCTGACGCCGCGCCGCTCGCCCGTTGATACCGGCTGACGCCGCGCCGCTCGCCCGTTGAATCAACTCAGTTTCTTCCGAAACACCACCATGCTGTCGCCCTCGGCATAATAGTCGCGCAGCGTGGCCTCCTGGTCGTAGCCATTCTTCAGGTAGAACTTCCGCGTTAGCTCGTAGTGCGGCAACGATGAGGTCTCGATGAACAAGACCCGCCCGCCGAGCTTGCGGATTTCGTCTTCCAGGTACAGCAGCAATTCCCGCCCCACTCCCCGGGCCTGAATGGTCTTCGAGACCGCAATCCAGTAGAGATACCACGATTGATCGGTCATGGCGGCCGGCGCAAATAAGCGAAGCCGATGACCTTGTCGTGCTCCTCGCGGGTAACCGAGCGATGGCCGTGCTGATGGTTGTAGGCGTGGAAATCGTCGAGGACCTCCTTCAGCGCCTCGATCTCATGCGGCTTGAAGACGCCGGTGCCCTCTGCCAGTTGCAACAAGACGGGCGTATCGGCCGGGATCGTCGGACGAATCATGGGAGAGTTCCTTTCTGGCCGGTTAGCCGCGACCCGGAGGGGAGCGCTGGTGAATCGAGAGTGTACCATGCCGAGCAAGGGGTGGAAACAGTTGCTGGCGGGCGCCCCGTGGTTTCAGCGCCCCGGAGCCTTCCCCGTCGAAGCCTACTCCGAATTCGTCCCGCCGCCGCGGCTGGGTCCCAAGCCTTACGGCACCACCGGCATCGACCCCCGGCCCGAGCGCGATCTCTTCGGCTGGAATATCACCGAATACGAAGAAGCGTTTGAGCTACGCCCCGGGCTGGAAGCGCTGGCCCATCGGGCCGTGGGAGCGCTCGTCCACCTTGGCGAGGGCCACTCCAGCCACGGCATCTCGCGCGGCAAGCTGCACAAGAATCCCTACTGGCCCGACGAGCTGGCCAAGGCCGCCGGGCAGCTTAAACACGAGCACTACCTCGTCCTGCTCCCGTTGGCCCTGGCGCGGACACAGGACGACAAGGGACGCATTCGCTGGACCCTGTTCGGCGGCAGCGAGCAGGGTCCCGAGCGGGCTTTCTGGATGAGCTTCTTCAACGCGCCGGGCCGCGAGGAGCCGGCGGAGCGGGCCATCGACTTCTTCCGCGGTCTGCTGGCCCAGGCGTATGGCCAGGAGGTGAATGACGGCGACCAATTGTACGACGTTGGCTTCCGCATCCTGCCCAGCGAAAAGCGCGACGCCCTGGCCTGGCCGGCGGCCGATTCCCTGCCGGCCTGGGCTCGGCCCTTCGAATGGCGGCCGCGACAGGGCTTGAAAGGCGTCCACTACCTGCTCACCTTCCGCCCGTTCGGCAACCTGCCGTCATCTGTGCAACGGGCCTACCTGGCCGGCGATCTGTACCTGCTCCCATTCCCGGGCAGCCTGGTCTTCTGGGGGACGCTGGGCTATCGCCGCTTGCGGAAGCAGCTCCCGTTTGCCAACCAGATACCCCTCTTGCACCTTTTCGCCCGTCACGAGGATCCGCAAGGCCTGCGCGTGCCGCAGTCCGGTTGGTTGCACGAGCCACGGCCCGGAGAGGCGGAACCGGACCCTCACCACGGTCCGTTCCGCAACACCTACAAGCGCAGCCACCGCTGGCAGCGCATCCATCGGCACGAGGACGAACTGGCGGTCCTGGCCCACGAAGACAAGGTAGCTCACGTCCTGTTCAGCACCGCGGGAAGCGACCTGGGACTGTACGGCAAGCCCATGGCCCGTAATGCCCAGGTCTGGTCGCAGGAGGGCCGGCTGCTTCTCGACGGTCCCCAGGCCACAACCCACGACATCTGCGCCGCGCACGACGTCATTGTCGAAGGCGGACTCTTTGGCTACCGGTTTCAGTTTCCAGCGATGCGCGTCGGAAGGCATGAAATCTACTGGCACCGTCCGTTGGCGGCTTTCCGGTCCAGCGAGACCAAGCAGCCAACCGTTCTGCCATCGGCTCCCCTCGGCTACCTGACGGCCTACGATGCCGACAAACCCGATCTGGATCATCCGGTGGAGTTCTGGCCGCGAATGCTCCAGCGCGAGTGGCACCGGGCCGCCACGGACCTGTTCGACCGCGCTCACGACGACCGCCGCCACCAGACCGCGCGCAACGTGCGCAAGCTCCTCGACGTCCGCGATGTCATGGGCCGGGCCTTGCCCTGCGCCTTTGCCCGCAGCATGCTGGCCCTGCCGTGCGAGCAAACGCTGGGCGAATGGCTGACCGCGTTGATCCGCAAATCGTGCGAATACGAGCGCGGCCGAGCCCTCTTCGAGCATCTGTGGGACGACGTGATCGACCAGAAGGCCAGCCCAATCAAACACGCCGCCCAATCGTTGACCTTCCAGAAAACCGCCAACCGACCATTCGAGATCGCCTACTGGAAGACGATCTACCAGCTGGCGCACGGGCAATACCAGACCAAGAACAATGCCGACTGCGTACTGGACGAGCCGACCCAGAAGGCCTTACCGCACCACCGCCGCGACCTGGACGACCTGGGTGACTTCCTTCTGGGATACTATGAGGAGCTGATCGGCGAGCACAAGCTGCGCGGCAAGGCCCTGGCGGGTGATGTGCCCTTTCCCTGGCAGACGGCGTTTCCATTCCCGTGGATGGGGGGCTGGCTGGCCAACCAGGAGGGCAAGGCCCAGGAGCGCGACGTGGTGCTGGTGATCCCCGGGCGCGACCGTGGCCGGGCCGTCATCATGGCCGACCACTACGACACGGCGTACATGGCCGATTGTTACGATCCATCGCTGGGCGGCAACGGCGCCCGCCTGGCCGCCGCCGGCGCGGACGACAACCACTCGGCAACCGCCGCCATGATGCTGGCCGCCCCGATCTTCCTGGAGATGAGCCGCCGCCGGGCCCTGGGCTGCGACATCTGGCTGGTCCACCTGACCGGCGAGGAGTTCCCGGCCGACTGCATCGGCGCCCGCGCCCTCTGTCGCCAGCTGGTCGAGCGGACCCTGAAGCTGCGCCTGCCGGACGGCGCCTGGCACGACCTGGCCGGCACGCGTGTCCAGGGCGTTTACGTCATGGACATGATCGCCCACAATAACGATCACGAACGCGATATATTCCAGATGGCCCCGGGGGCCAACCGCGAGTCGCTGTGGCTGGCCTATCAGTCGCATCTGGCCGCCGAGGCCTGGAACGCAAACACACGGGCCTGGAACCGGCGACCGTCGCGCAAGTCCTGCGGACCGGGCCAGCGCTGCACCGACGGCCAGTCCACCCCCGCCACCGCCCGGCATCCCGTCCTGGAGGGGCAGGTACGCCTGGCCTACGACCCGCGCAGCACGCTTTACAATACCGATGGTCAGATCTTCAGCGATGTGGGCGTGCCCGTGGTGCTCTTCATGGAAAACTACGACATCAACCGGGTCGGTTATCACGACACGCACGATACGATGGAGAACATCGACCTGGATTACGGAGCGGCAGTGGCAGCGATCGCGATTGAATCGGTGGCGCGGGCGGCGACGGAGAAATCACCATATGCCTAGATGTTTGATTTGTACATTCGTTGCCACTCGTTCGTAGCGGAATTCGCCAGAATTCCGCCACGGTGAGTCGAAGATTGGCAGCGCGGACTTGCTTGACCGCCGGCAAATGCGGAGTGTAGGATGCACCCGGAGGCTCTCATGATCGAACTGACCCCCGAGCAGCGGCAGGCCATCAACGAGCAACACGGCGAACCCGTGCACCTTGTCGATCCTTCGACACACGACGCCTACGTCCTTATGCGCGGGAGATGTTTGAGCGGATGGCGGGTGTTTTGTCGTCGGCCGGTGAAGAAGTCTCGCCGCTTATCCAGCCGGCGATGCTCCGGGCGCAACAAACCTTCTGGCGTGAGTTGCCCCAGCTGATGCAGAAAAAGCGGAATCACGGCCAGTGGTTCGCCTGCCACGGCGACAGGCGGGTGGGCCTCGGCAAGACCCGCACGGAACTCTACCAGCACTGCTTGCAACAGGGACTGGAGCGGGGGACCTTTTACATCGGCAAAATCAAGGAAACGCTCGTTCCACCGTGGGTGCCGACGCCGCTGGAAGAGTCGCTGTACGAGTTCACGGACGATTCCGCGTGCCCGCCGCAGGTTCCATGAAAATCCTCGACCGTCTGCCGCTGCTTCCTCAGCCGAGGACCTTGCGTTTCGGGCAACGGCACGTTCCCTTCTTGCGCGATGAAATCGTCGTCTGGCTCAGCGTTGGCCTTCCGGGGGAACGGGACCACCAACGCCTCTCTCCGCCGTTCCCCGCCCTACTCGACTCGGGGAATAACTCGGCATTCTACCTCCACGAGCACCACCTGGCGCAATGGGCTGGGATTCGTCCCGCTTTGCTGGATGTGCTGGTGGCCAAGCGGGTCAACCAGCAAAACGTCCCTTGCCTTGAAGCCGACGTGTGGCTTCACCCGAACACGCCGGGTACGTGGGAACGGGCACCGGGAAGGCAGCCGTTCCGGTCGGAATTCGGTGAGGGGATGGCGGTCGGCCCGCGTGTGCCAGACCAACTCGTCTTCCCGCGCGTGCCGCTGCTGGGGATAGCTGCACTCCGTGAGAACGGCCTGGACTTCTGGTTCGACAGCAAGCCTGCTCAGTGCCATGTCTGCACTGCGGGTTAGCGGAGCAAGATCATGCGGTTGCTCTGCGGACACTAAGCCTCCAAAGGGAAGACGCATGCCACTCCCATCGCCCGCCCCCGTCCGCATCGACTACCTCGCCGACCACCCCGACGCCATCCCGCTCCTCGCCGCCTGGCATCACACCGAATGGCAGCACCTCCTGCCCGGCTGGACGCTCTCCCAGGCTGAGGCCGACTTGCGCAGCCACACCGCCCGCCGACAAATCCCTACCACCCTGGTCGCCATTGTCTCGGAGCAGGTGATCGGGTCGGCCAGTCTGCTGACGGGCGACCTCGACGGCTGGGAGCACCTCTCGCCCTGGCTGGCCAGTGTCTATGTGGCGCCGGAATGGCGGAGAGCGGCAATCGGGCGGCGCCTGGTGAGCCGGGCGGTCGAAGAGGCGGGTGCCCTCGGCGTGGAAATGCTGTACCTGTGGACCGCTGGCCAGGAGGCGTATTATGCCCGCCTCGGCTGGGAGGTGTTTACTCGCACGCGGCAGCAGGGCAGGGAACTGGTCATCATGCGGCTCCCGACCCGGTGAACAGAGGCTGGATCACGCTGCCGCGGTTCAGTTGCGTGGGGCGGTCCTGGCGGTCGCGCACCTCGGAGGCGGGATCGATGCCCAGGACGTGATAGACCGTCGCGCCCACGTCGTCGGGGGCATAGGGCGTGGACGAGGGATAAGCCCCGATCTTGTCCGACTTGCCGATGACCTGCCCGCCGCGGACGCCGGCGCCGGCGAAGAGGCCGAAGAAGCAGCCGGCCCAGTGGTCGCGGCCGGCATTGCGCGACTTTGCCTGCCCCACAATCTTGGGCGTCCGCCCGAACTCGCCGAGCAGCAGTACCAGCGTGTCGTCCAGCAGGCCGGTGGCGCTCAGGTCGTCGAGCAGGGCGGCCACGCCCCGGTCGAGCGGCGGCAACAGTTCATTCTTCAGCCGCACGAAATTGTTGCCGTGCGTGTCCCAGTTCTGCACCCGGCCCATGTTGGCCTGCACGACCGGCACGCCGGCCTGCACCAGTCGGCGGGCCAGCAGCAGCGACTGGCCGAAGGCATGCCGGCCGTAGCGCTCGCGCACCGCCGCCGGCTCACGCTCCATCTCGAAGGCCTGGGCCAGCTTGCCGGAGGTCAGGATGGTGAAAGCCTGCCGCTGCTGATCGCTCAGGCGGCGGCTTTCGGCCAGCTCGGCCAGGGCCCGCTGCTGCCCGTTGACCTGGGCCAGCAGGGCCCGTCGGTCATCGAGGCGATCGATCTCCAGCCCCGCGGCCAGGCGCAGGCTGTCCACGCGGAAGTCGGGGGCATTGGGATCGCGGCTGATCTGCCAGGGGTCGTGCCGCGGCCCGAGGAAACCGGCGTGCTGGCCGGGCCAGGTGAGCGGACCCTCGACCAGGAACGTCGGCAGGTTGACGCCGCTGGGCAGGCCGTCGTGCCGCGGCTTCAGATAGCTCAGGGCCGACGAATAGCACGGCCAGTCGGTGCGCGAGGCGACCTTGTCGAAGAAGGCACCAGGCTGCTGATTACCGGTCAGCACGTGGTGCGTGGCGACCAGGTGGTTGTTCTCGCGGTGCGACAGGGTGCGGACGATGGCATAGCGGTCCGCACGGGCAGCCAGGTGCGGCAGGTGCTCGGAAACCTGGATGCCGGGTACGTTCGTGGCCACCGGCTTGAAGTCGCCGCGGACTTCCGGTGGGGCGTCCGGCTTCATGTCGAACATGTCGATATGGCTGGGCGCGCCGGTGAGGTAGACGATGATTACGGACTTCGGCCGCCGCGTCGAACGGTTGCTCGCGGTCGCGCCCTGGACTGCCGGCAGCGACGCCACGCCCAGCCCCAGCAGGCCCGAATAGCCGACCTGCAATAACTCCCGGCGATTGAGGCCGATGCCGTGCCGATGGGAAGCGGTGGGTGAGATCACGAAAGCGATCCTTTCCGGCGGGAGGGCACAGGGGCCCGTGGGGGGGGGACATTAACGATTAGAACATACACGAGGCCGGCGGGAAAGCACGATTCTTTGTGCCCTGGCCCATCCGAAAAGCGCCCGCCCCGGCTTGTCCTCTGTGGACCAGAACCCGTTGCCGTCTTCGTAGTCAGAATCTCCCCCCTGCTGCCGGGCGCGCTCTTGCGCCTGCTCACTACGTGAGCTTGTAGGGGCCGATGATGTTGTCGGAGGCGGCGACGCTGGAGGCGGTGTTGCCCGTCACATGCGCTAACGCGACCGCCAGGAGATAGTAGCCCTCGGCAGCGCATCTCCGACCGCCCGCCGGCCCCGCACGCGCTGCCAGGTTGAACTGAAGTGACCTGGAATTCTGTTCAACCTGGCGCAGACGCCGCAAGCCATTGGTAAATAACGACATGTGCCTTCGCAATTCAGCAAAAATCGCCAGGTTGAACTGAAGTCCGATGTGTGCGGGAGCGCTACGACGGGCCCCTTCGCCGCAGGGCCAGGGATCGTCGCCCCAGTCCCCCGTACTCGGTCGGAGCACCGGGCGAGGGGAGCTTACCTCCTGCCGTTCGCCTAAGGCGAGCGGCAGGAGATAGCCTATCCTCGGGGGGGAAGGCGTTTCGGGGCAAATTGCGGGGCAAACTCGCCACACCCCCCCCACGCAACATCGGTGGATACGGGACGACAAGTGCTGCCCATCGCCTAACGTGGTTGCGTCCAGGGAGACGGCGCTCAAATCACCGAGGCTCACCGGCCGTTTTCATTCGCGTGGTACGGCTGGACAGCGTGGGGAGAGCGTGGTTTTCTCCAGGAAAACCACGCTCTCCCCAATCTGCCGGTACGTTTCTTTCCAGGACCAGCCTCCGGGGGCCAAATGAGCTGACGCCGATTTCCCCGACCTGTCGGGAGATCGTGGAAGCCATCGAAGCCCAGCTCGGTCACCAGCCGGCCGTGGTAACGCGCCGCCGAAAGCCTTTGCCGGCATCAACGCCAAGCTTCGAGCACGTACCTCCTGTCTGGGAGATTCGGGTCGGGGCCTTCCGGGTTTTCTACGATATCGACGAGGCGGCGAGACAAGTACACGTCCGTGCCATTCGCCGGAAGGGTCGAGGCCAGACGACCGAGGACATCACATGAAGCCTATTGGGGCCGCCGAAGCTCAGGCCGATCTCGACTCTGTACTGGACCTGGCGCAGAAGGAACGGCTCGTCATCCTGCGTAACGGCAAGCCGAGTGCCGTGATTGTCGGCGTCGAAAAGTACGACGCGGAGGACTGGGAACTGGCGACATCCGCCGATTTCTGGCGGATGATCGAGGAGCGGCGGCACGGCCCGCTGCTTCCTCTCGCGCAAGTAAAAGCACGCCTGGCGTCCGCGCGACGCGGCCAAGCCAGTGGCTCCACAACAGCCCCACCAAAGCCGACACGCAAGCAGACTGACGGTCGCAAGGGAAAACGCCGCCCGAAGGTGACCGGCAGGTAACATTGACCCCCCTTTGGGGAGCTTGCACTACCCGCTGCTGGGCGTCATTGAACAAGATAGGAAAAGATGTCAGGAACCGTAAAGACATGATGTCTGTGCGGTTCCTCACACCTTTTTTTGCTGCGGGGCGAACTGGATGCCGTTCACGCGACCAGGGTGACGTTGGCCTCGGCGCTGAGGCCGTCGGCGGAAACCTCCACCTCGAAAGTGCCCGTGCCCTTCTTCGGGGCCGTGTACAGCCCGGTGCTGCTGATCGTGCCGCTGCTGCTGACTTGCCAGGTGAACGTCGGCTGCGAGGCCATGGCTTGGCCAAACTGGTCCAGGGCCACGGCCGTGAATTGCTGCTTCGCCCCGTCCGCCACGGTCACATTGCTGGGCGTTATGCTGATGCTGCTAACCGTCGGAACGACGGTCACGGTGACGCTGCTCGTGGCGGTCAGGCCCGACGGGTCGGTGATGGTGGCCTATGGAATCGACCTGAGTATAGCTGCCCGCGCGGCGGTCCGCCAGTGTATCGATCGGTGGTTCAAGAAACAGTGCGTGCAGGCAGGGACCGGCAGATCTGGTCCTGTGTCATTCCGGGCCACGGCCACGCATAGGGAGGATCTGGCCGCTGGACTTCGACCAGCTGGCGAGCGTCGGCGAACCGGTCTTTGAGCAATAGCATGGCGGCCTGATAAACGGCCAGGGGGGATACGGCCTTCTCCCTGGCCAGCAAGTGGGCCTGTCCTTTGACCTCCCCGTGGGTGTGTTCCCAGAGCCAGGCTTCAAGGAAGCGGAGTTCGAGAGCGGTCAGACCTGTGGTTGTTGTAGTCATATCCAGTTATACCCCTCAAAGGCACGCTTGCCTGCCCTGTTCTTCATTGGGTAGCCCTGCTGATCCAGATTATCAAGCATGGCATCCAACTTGCCCGCGTCACCGCCAAAATAGCTCAACATGTCGGCCAAAGATCGCCTCACCTGTTTCGCTGCCGCCGGCGATGCCTGGACCAAGGTACCGCCCAGGGCGAAGAAAGGCGAAGAAAGGGGGCCGGGAGTCGTTTTATGATGACGAAAGAGGAAGTCTAAGTATCTTGAAAACGACTCCCGACCCCTTTTCTCAGCTTGCATGCGGACGCCGTCGGTGTGAGTGACTTGCTCACTGGGCAAGTCGGTGAGCAAGTCACATGGATGACACAACAAGCTACACCCCAAGGATTTGCGCCTTGCGGAAGAGTGACTTGATCACTTGCTCACGTATTTATGAGCAAGTCACGAGTGTAGCATTTTGATACACCCTGTCGCCAAGAACCGTCAGTTTTGCGCCTCTGTCAGCCTCCACAGGAAAGCCGACGTGGTGGACGTTGTCAGACTGGCGCCGCGGCTTGGCTGGGCCTGTGAGGGATCTGCTTTGGCGGCGAGACCTCATCGGCCGCATGGTTTTCCGACGCGAAGGTCTCGGCGTTGTCAGAAGGTATTGCCGCCCTCGTTGGTCCACGGGCCGAGGATGTTGCCGGTGACGTTCGCGGCGAACGTGCTGTCGCCGATCGTCATCACCTTGGCGCTGCTGGCGTTGTAAATGTCCTCGAAGCGGTTGGCGGAAAAGAAGCAGTCGCTGATCGCCACCAGATTGCGGCTAGCCTCGATTTCCACGGAGGGGATTTTTCCCCTCTGAACGCATGCAAATTCAGCAAAACCGGCTGTTTTTCGCCGTCTTCGTTAACCGTTGCGATGACTTAAATCCTCGTTGTACATTCGTCACCTCCTCCGAGGGATTCTCGCCTTGAGCGAATTATCCCACGATTTCCCGGAATTCCGCCTGGCACGCGCAGCTGCTTGCCAGCTGCGCGTGCCAGGCGTAGCATGTGCTGGGTATGAACACCACTACTCGGAATGACTTAACGCCGATCGCCTACTTCTTCCTCGCTCCCGAAAACTCCCTCCACCGACAATACGAGGCCTTCCGCGCCTACTTCGTCGAGGGCAGCCCTTCCCACGAGGTCGCACGCCGCTTCGGCTACTCGCCCGGCTCGTTTCGCGTCCTCTGCCACGAGTTCCGCCATGACCCCGACAAACAACTCCGCTTCTTCCAGACGGTCCAGCATGGGCCACGCTATGCCCCAGCCCGTGACCGGGTCCGCGAACTCGTGGTGGCCATGCGCAAACGCAACCTCTCCGTCTACGACATCCAGCGTGAACTGGCCCAGGCCGGACACACCATCTGCATTAATGCCCTCGCCGTCCTGTTGCGCGAGGAAGGCTTCGCGCGATTGCCGCGCCGTCTCGATGACGAACGGCCCGCGGCGACTCGACCGGCAACCGAGGCCGCGGCCGACGTGCGCGCCGTGAGCCTGGAACCGCGCTCCTTCCGCACGCGCCTCGGCGGCCTCTTCTTCTTCGTGCCGCTCCTGAAAGACATCCGGCTGACGGATGTGCTGCGTCAGGCTGACCTCCCCGGTTCCCAGATGATTCCCGCCGAGCAGGCCCTGCGGAGTCTGCTGGCCCTCAAGCTCGTTGGCACCGAACGCAAGAGTCACGTCATGGACCTGGTTTGCGACCAGGGCCTCGCCCTGTTCGCCGGCCTGAACGTGGTACCCAAACGCTCCTACCTGGCCAGCTATAGCTCGCGCGTCGATCACCGGGCCGTAGTCCGCCTCATGGCTGCCTGGTTCGACGAGGTGCGGCGGGCCGGGCTGCCGCTCGGCGATTCCATCGACCTCGACTTCCACTCCGTACCCGCCAACACTCAGGAAGAGCCGCTGGAAAAACACTACATTTCCAGCCGCAGCCGCGCCCAGCAAGGCGTCCTGGTTTTCCTGGCCCGCGATGCCGCCGCCCGTGTCCTCTGCTACGCCCACGCTGGGATCCCCAAAGACCAGAAGGCGGCCGAGGTCCTCCGCTTCGCCGACTTCTGGCAAGAACGCACTGGCAGTTCACCCCGCGAACTGGTCTTCGATTCGCAACTGACCACCTACCAACACCTGCAGCAGTTGAACCAGCGCGGTATCGGTTTCCTGACGCTCCGACGCCGCACACGCTCGATGCTCGGCCGTATCTGGAGCCTCCCGGCGTCGGCCTGGCGGCGGATCACGCTGTCCTCCCTGACCCGCGCCTTCCGCACGCCCCGTGTCTTGGATGAGCGCGTGTCGCTCCCCGGCTATACGGGCCAGGTGCGGCAAATCATCGTGATCGATCTGGGCCACGAGGAGCCGACCATCCTCCTGACCAACAACTTCCGGTCCGGTTGCGCGACCCTGGTGACTCGCTATGCCCAACGCATGCTGATCGAGAATGGTATCTCCGAGGCCATCCAGTTCTTTCACATCGATGCCCTGTCGTCGATGATCGGGATGAAGGTGGACTTCGACCTGCAGATCACCCTCATGGCCAGCGCCCTGTATCGGCTGCTGGCCAACCGCGTAGGCCGGGAGTACCAGCACGCGACGGCCAAGAAGATCTTCCGCAACCTGCTGAACGTTTCGGCGACCGTCGAGGTGCTGGACCACGAAGTAGTCATTGCCATGGACAAGCGGGCTCACAATCCCTACCTCGTCGCGTCGCAGCTCGCGGACGAACCGACCCCCATGCCCTGGTTCGGTAACAAGCGCCTGGTCATCCGCTTTTCCTGACCTCACATGTCGCTTTTGTTAACCGAACTTGGTACCGTGGAAATCGAGGCTAGTGCAAATGTTGTAGATGCCGCCGCCCTGGCTGGCGGAATTGCCGGACAGCGTGCTGTTGACGAGCGTCGCAGAGCCGTCGGCGTTGTAGAGGCCGCCGCCATAGGTGCCGGCCTTATTGCCCGACAGGGTGCTGTTGCTGACCGTCAGCGTGCCGAATGAGTTGCAGACGCCGCCGCCATCGTACGTGGCGGTGTTGGCGGACAGGGTGCTGTTGCCGATCGTCACCGTGCCGTGGTTGTTGTAGACACCGCCGCCATAGCCGGCGGAGTTGCCGAACAGAGTGCTATTGACGATCGACACCGTGCCGAATGAGTTGTAAATGCCGCCGCCCTCGCCGGAGGCGGAGTCGTTTACCAGGGTAAAGCCGTTGACCTTGAGCGTGCCGAAGTTGAGAATCCCGCCACCGAGGCCGTCGTACCCACGCTGGTCGGGGTCGAAGCCGCCAAGAGTACCGCTGCCGTTGGCAATCGTCAGGCCAGACAGGGTAGCGTCCACGTTGGCGGCCACCTCGAACACCCGCGAGCCGGCGCCGGCAATCGTCAGCTGATTGGCGCCCGGCCCCTCGATGTCCAGGTTCTTGTTGAGGAGCAACTCGGTGTTCCCGTCCAGGCCGACACCGGTAAGCCTGATGGCCTGGCCGCTCAGGCTCGGAGCGAAGACGATGGTGTCGCCACTCTTGGCGGCGCCGATCTCGTACCGCAGCGAGCCGATACTGTTGTTGTCCAGGTTGTTCGTCACGGTCAGCGTGCTGGGCACGTCACGGGCTTCGAGCGTTTCGAGCTGGGGCCGAAAACGAAGCGCTGGCTTGCACGCCAGGAAGCGTTGATCTTGACGGCGGCCAGTCATCCGCTTGCGTAGGCAGGAAAACAGTTGCATGGGTTGCTCCTTGAAGAAAGCGGTCTGCGGCAGGATGAAAATGGCATTGATCCCGGCGCAAACCGAGCACCGGGGCTTGGCCGGGCCGGTGAGGGATCTGCTTGGCGGCGAAACCGCACCGGCCGCTTGCGTTTCAGGAATCGGCGATCTCGCGGTTAACTGAACGTGTTGCCGCCCCCGTTGGTCCACGGGCCGTGGATGTTGCCGGTGAGGTTGGCGGAGAACACGCTGTCGCTGATCGTCAGCACCATGGCGCTGCTGCTCGCGTTCCAGATGTCCTCCAAGCGGTTGGCGGAGAAAATGCAGTCGCTGATCGTGACTAGGGCGCCCCTGCCGCCGAGGGTGTAGATGCCGCCGCCCCCGCTGGCGGAGTTGGCGGACAGCGTGCTGCCGAGGAGCGTGACCGTGCCCAAAGTGTTGTAGAGGCCGCCGCCATAGGTGCCGGCCGTATTGCCGGACAGAGTGCCGTTGCTGACCGTCACCGTGCCGGCTGAATTACAGACGCCGCCGCCATCATAAGTGGCGGTGTTGGCGGACAGGGTGCTGTTGCTGATCGTCACCGTGCCGTGGTTGTTGTAGACACCGCCGCCATAGCCGGCGTAGTTGCCGGACAAAGTGCTATTGACGATCGACACCGTGCCGAATGAGTTGAAGACGCCGCCGCCGTCGGCAGCGCCCGTGTTGCCGGTCAGGGTGCAGCCGCTGACCGTCATCGTGCTCCCGTCGTTGAGGATGCCACCGCCCAGGTGGTCTTCAGTGGCGGCCACACCGGTCCCTCCGGTGATTGTCAGGCCGCTCAGAGTCACGTTCGTCGCGGCGCCGTCCACCTCGAACACGCGCGAGGCGTTGCCGCCGCTGACCGTCAGTTGGCCGGCCCCTGGACCTTGGATCGTCAGGCTATGGGTGATGTCCAACTCGCCGCTGGTCAACTTGATGGTCTGGCCGTCCAGGCTGAGGGCGAACACGATCGTGTCCATCGCTTTGGCGGCGGCGATCTCCGCCCGCAGCGAGCCGACACCGCTGTCCAGGTTGTTCGTAACGGTCAGCGTGCTGGGCACGTCGCGGGCTTCGAGCGTTTCGAGCTGGGGCCGAAAGCGCGGGGCCGGGGTTCGTCGAGTGTAAGGCCGACCAGTCATCCGCTTCTGTAGCCAGGAGAACAGTGGCATGGGTGGCTCCTTTCGGGGCTTGGTCTGCGATCCAGTCGATCACATACATCCCGGCGCAGACGGAGCGCCGGGGCGGGTCGGGATGGTACTTGCTTGGTGGTGAGGGCTCCGCCGCCCGCTTTCTTCACGGGCCAACCGAACCACGTTGCTGCGGGCGCAACGTCATCCTTTTTTCGCTGCGAGGACAATACCGCTGGACCAGCTAACCTCAGTGAGCCTCAGACACGGTCGGCCCTCCAGGTCAGCGAGCAGCTTCTCAACCCTCCGCCGGTGATCATCCGACCAATCCGCCTGGGGGAACATATCGTCAACAACATACAGCCCACCCGATTTGAGCGCTCGCAACGCCTCCTCCAGGTGCGTAAACTTGCCGGCCCAGGTGTCGGCAAAGATCAGATCGAAGCTAGCTTCCGGTGCCGCACTGATCCAGGCGGCCACGTCCTCCTTTTGGAGCGTTAGCCGGGGATCGCCGGCGAGGTACTGCCGGGCGACGGCCATGAGGACCGGATCGTGGTCTACCGAGATGAGCCGCGCGTTGTTATCCATCCCATCCAACAGCCAAGCGGTACCGACGCCGGTCCCCGTGCCCAACTCCAGGAATGTCCCCGCCGGTTTACTCGCGGCGAGCGTGCGAAGCAGGGACCCAGTCCGAGGGACAGACATCATTTGGAAGCCCAGAGCATTCGATTCCTCCTGTATCGCCCGAAGGGCTGCGGGAGGAGTTAAGAGAACGTCCTGGCTTATCGTCTCCGCCAGAGCTATGTGCCGCGGCTCGTTCCGCGTATCCGACTGCATGTCCTTTACAAGTGCTGCCATGTTCCGGTTTCCCCGAGGTTATCAACGCCGACGCCGTGGTAGTCATGCCGGGTTCCAGCGCCGTCTCACCAGGGGCCCGAAGTCCGAGGGGCTGGGGGCAAGCACGTCCCGGCCTGTCTGTGGGCTGGGTTGCGTTGCTGCGTTTCACCCGCCACGTCGAAGCCTCTTCGTCCTTTCCCCAGGCCTCGTACAGCCCGACCAGGCGGCCCAGGACTTCCGGAAGACGACCGGGAGGAAAGCCTGCGGCCGTCTGAAGCGTCGCGCAGCTATCCAACAGCAGCAGCTCGGCTTCCCCATAGCGGCCTAGAGCGGTCAAACAGCCGCCGAGGATGTTCGCGGTGATCGCCGTCAGCCAGTGCCCCGCGGGCAGTGCCTTCTGCCGGACGGCCAGAGCCTCGCGCAAGAGCAGCTCCGCCTCCGGCGCTTTGCCGGTGTCTGTCAACACCCAGCCCAGAAGCGTCAGAGTTTTGGCGATGACCAGGTGCCCGGGGGGCAGTATTCGGCGCCGGAGCTTGAGGACTTCGCGGAGCAACGGGCCGGCCAAGGCCGGTCGCTCTTGGTCCCACAGCAGCCAAGCCCAGTGGTGCAGCGATGTCAGCGTGTCCGGGTGCTCCGGGCCTAAGGTCCGGCGTCGGCCCTCCAGGCACCGGCGATAGAGTGACTCGGCCACCGCGGCGTTGCCCTGGTCGTGAACCGACCAGGCGAGGTTGTGCAGTGCTAACAGCGTGAGTGCGTGCTCCTGGCCCAATGCTCGGCAGCAGCCGGCGAAGGCTCGGCGGAAGAGCGGCTCGGCCTCAGCCAGCTTGCCCCGCAGCTCCAGTACGACCGCCAAATCATTCAGGATCTCCAGCGTGCCGGGGTGCTCAACGCCCCTGCTGGCCCGGCTGAGTTCCCAAGCCCGGTACAGGTGGGATTCGGCCCGGTCCCATCGGCCCAGGCCGTGATAGATCCTGCCGATGGTGAGTCGGACGGCCGCCTCAACCTCAGGTTGGCCGGGGAAGGCCTCGTCGATCTTGCCAGCCGCGCGGTTCAGGAACTCTTCGATGGTCACCTGGTTGCCGTAGACATTTTTCTCCGGGTCCGCCTCAGCGAGCAGATCATGGATCAGGAATTGGTTAATGGCCTCGGCCCTGGTAGCCGCCTCCTTGGCCCGCTTTTCGGCATCCTCCGCCTGCGCCAGATTCTGCTCCGCGCAGGCGCGCTGCTGCCGCGCCCGGCGGTTGGCCTCCCCCAGGAGCAGTACGCCAACTGCCAAGGCGGCCACCACCACCACCACGCCGACGGTCGCTGGAACACCCGCCACGGCCACGGCCGCGAACAGGACGAGGCCCAGCAAAGCCAGGGTTGCCAGCGTGGGCTTGTTCCGCCGGGTGAACTTCCGCAGCCGATACCACGCCGACGGCGGGCACGCCTGCACCGGCTCGTCGTTCAGGTACCGCTGCACGTCCGCCGCAAAGGCGCTGGCCGTCTCATAGCGGCGGTTGCGGTCCTTCTCCAGCGCCTTCATCACGATCCAGTCCAATTCGCCGCGGCAGAGCTGGCTCAGCCGTCGCGGATCGCTCTGCCGCTGCGTGCTCACCGTGGTCGCCGCTTGCCCCAGCGTGTTGATGCGCGTGCTCGGCTTGGGCGGTTCTTCCTCGCGGATGATGCGCCGCATCTCGTCGTAGTCCACCTCACGCAGCCGCTCCTTATCGAACGGCGTCGTGCCCGTCAGCAACTCGTATAGGAGCACGCCCAGCGAGTAGATGTCGCTGCGGGTATCGACATCGACATTGGAGAGCCCGGCCTGCTCCGGCGACATGTAGAGCGGCGTGCCGATCAGCTGCGCGAAGCCGGTGAACAGGGTCTTGTCGGTCAACTGCTGGCCCAACGCCTTGGCGATGCCGAAGTCGATCACCTTGACCAGCGGTTTGCCGTCCTGCACCGTCACCAGCACGTTCGACGGCTTGATGTCGCGGTGAATGATGCCCTTCTGGTGGGCGTGCTGCACCGCCAGGCAGACGGAGACGAACAGCTCCAGCCGCTCGCGGGGCGTGAGCTTGGCCTGGTCGCAGTAGTCGGTAATGGGCAGACCCTTGACCAGGTCCATGACGAAGTAGGGTCTGGGCGAGCCTCCCGCGTGAGCGGGGGGAGTAGCACCGGCATCCAGCACCCGGGCGATATTCGGATGGTCCATGATCGCCAGCGCCTGCCGCTCCGCCTCGAAGCGGGCGACGACCTGGCGGGTGTCCATGCCCGGCTTCAGCACCTTCAGGGCGACTTTGCGGCGGACGGGCTGCGTCTGCTCGGCCATGAAGACGATGCCGAAGCCGCCTTCGCCGATTTGCTCCAGGAGCTTGTAGGGACCGATGACGGTGCCGGGGCGTTCGCACATCGGCTCGTCCAGGGTCGCAATCAGCGCAGGGCCAGGCGATTCCAGGAAGCTATCGCCCTGCTGGTGCCGCAGGAGCAGCCGGTCCAGCCGCTGGCGGAGGGCCGGGTCGCTGGCGCAAACCCGATCCAAAAAGGCCGCGCGCTCGGCCGGATCTTCCTTTTCCAACGCCTCGCTGAAGATGGATTGTTCCTGCATACCCGTGGCTCCCGCCCCGTTGGGGCTTTTGCTTCTACAAGTTCCATGCGACGTTTGGCAGCGAAGTGCGCACGAAATCCAGAAAAAAGCGCGGCCGGCGCGATGACGGCCCGCGCTACCCTTCTTCGTCGTCGCCCAGTTCTTCACGTAACCAGGCGCGGGCATAGGCCCAGACCTGATTGGCCTTGCGCGGAGAAATGCCAAGTTGCTCAGCGGCCTCGGCGTTGCTGAATCCCGCGAAGTGGCGGAGTTTCACCAGTTCGGCAGCCTGGGGGTTGGTCGTCGCCAACCGGTCCAGGGCTTCATCCAGGGCCAGCAGTCTCTCCGGCCGCTCGGGACAGGGGATGTCCCTCTCCTCAGGCTCGTGGACGCGCCCGCCCCCATGTTTGAGACGCTGCTTGCGCCGGGCGGACTCCACGAGGATGCGCCGCATGGCCTCGGCCGCAGCGGCGAAGAAATGCCTCCGACCGTCCCAGCGCTGGGCCTTCGGAACATTCACCAGGCGCAGATAAGCCTCGTGCACAAGCGCCGTCGCCTGAAGCGTTTGGCCTGAGGCCTCCTGCGCCATTTTCTGAGCCGCCAGCTTGCGCAGCTCGTCATAGACCAGGGGCAGCAATTGCTCCGAGGCCTGGGGATCGCCCTGTTCGATGGCGGACAGGATGCGGGTGACATCGGTCATCGGCAATTCCAAGCCGGCGGAGGCGTCTCGGCTCGACGCGCCAGGGTGGGACTGCAACCAGGGAGGCAAGCGCAGAGTGTACCACCGGCCTGGTCCCAAGTCGTGGACTTTCTGGGCGCGGTGCCAGCACCGACCCGTCGCCCGGGCGATAATCTCCTCCCAGGCAGCTCACGCCGCGGGGCCGGCCCTCAGCGCCGCCGTTTCTTCTTCCCATCCTTCCCCTTGTGACCAGGCTTCGGCGCGGTGGGGGGAGGGGGGTCGGTGCGGACGGGGCGGTTGGCTTCGAAGAGTTTGAGGTGCTCGCGGACCTGCTCAAGTACCTCCTTGGGGGCGCATTCTACGGCCTGCCGGCCGCGCGCCGCCGCCTCGGCAAAGTGGCCGCACTCTGCCAGGGCCGCCGCCAGGGTGTCGATGGTGTTGCCGTCCTTCCACTCTTCCAGCTCGCAGGCGCGAGTCGCGTGCTCGACGGCCCGGGGGCCGTTGCGGAAGGCGTCCAGGGGGCAGGTGGCCAGCAGCCAGGCCAGCTGGTTGCGGTAGCGCGGCACATCGGGACCCAGCTCGATGGCCTTTTCGTAATCGGTGATGGCGGCCCGGAAGGAACCGCGGTCCTGGTACAGCTTGCCGCGGTCGTACCAGGTTTCGTGCATGGTGGGCTCCAGCTCCAGCGACCGCTTCAGGTCGGCCAGCGCCTTGTCAAAGTCCTTGCGCTCGGCGTAGCACATGGCCCGGGCATTGAGGGCGCGGGCGTGCTCCGGCTTGAGACGGAGCACCTCGTTGAAATCGGCCAGCGCCTGGTCGTAGCTCTTTTTCTCGGCCCGCAACAGGCCACGCAGGTGCCAGGCCTCGGGGTCCGGCGGATTGAGGCGGACCCGCGAGTTCAGATCGCCCAGGGCCCGTGGGTAGTCGTTGAGCTGGGTGAAGACCATCGACCGCGCCATGTACGACTCGGCGTGGAAGGGATCGTAGCGGACCGCCACCGACAGATCGGCCTCGGCCTTCTGCCACTCCTTCATGTGCAGATAGACGGTGCCGCGCAGATAGTGAGCTTCCGCCTTGCGCGGCTTCAGGGCCATGCCGCGGTCGATGTCGGCCAGGGCCAGGTCGAACTGTTTCAGGGTGGAGTAGAGGGCGCCTGCGCTGCAACAGGGCCGCGTAGGAATCGGGCTCCAGGGCGACAGCCCGGTTGTAGTCGGCCATCGCCTCGTCGTCGCGGTCCTGTTTCTGCCAGCAGCGGCCGCGGGCCAGGATCCCCTCGACAAAGTCGTCGTCGAGGCTGATGGCCTTGTCGAAATCGGCCATCGCCTTCTCGTACTCTTCCTCTCCGGAGTAGACGTTGGCGCGGTTGAAATAGGCCATGGCGAAATCGGGGCGGGCGACGACGGCGGCGTTGAGGTCGGCCAGGGCCTTGTCGATCTCCCCGCGCATGTGGAAAACGCTGCCACGGTTGTTGAGACAGCCGGAGTTGGCCGGCTCCAGGGCCAGGGTGCGGTCGTAGTCGATCATCGCCTGGTCGAACTGCTCCTTCTTGCCGTAGGAGACGCCGCGGAAGTGGTAACCGAGAGCCTTTTCCGGCTCGCGGCGGATGTACTCGGTGAAATCGGCGATGGCGCGGTCGTGGTCGGCCTTGCGATCCCAGCAGCGGCCGCGGTGCAGGTAGGCATCGGCCAGCTCCGGGTTGAGGGCCAGCGCCTGGGCGAAGCACTCGATGCCCTGATCGTAGCGCTCCTCGTCGGTGTGCGCCAGGCCCAGATCGAGAAACTCCTCGCCGTTTGCGGCGGAGCGGGTTCCATGAAGGTCTCCTCCTGTTCACAAAGCGAGCCGGGCGGACCCGCCGTGGAACGTGCAACAGTAGCGTAGCCGCTGGCGCCACGGCGGGCAACGGGCCTGCGGCCGATGCTTGGGGTCGCTCAAGCCGGTGCGTATGATAGCGAGGGAAGAGCGGCCGCAGACACGGACAGCGGCGCAAGCTGGGGCGATCCCGCTCGTTGTTCCTGGGGAAGAGATCAACCCAAACGGAGGCACGTCCCATGCGTAGCTGGATTACTACGGCAGCTCTCGGTCTGGCAGTTTGCGGAGTCACCGCGCTGAGCGCGGGTCAGGCGCGCGCGCCCAGCAGATCATCGTCAGTCCGTCGCCCGGCGTGCTGGTTTCGCCGCCGCCGATCGTCGTGACCCCGGCTCCTATCATCGTCGCGCCGCCCACCATCGTGGTCGGCGCCCCGCCCCTACGTCGTCTATCCGCGCTATCACCGGTACTATGTGCGGCCGCGGGTCTGGGTGCGGTACCGGTAAGTCAGCCAGGGGCGCGCAGCGCGTGGTCCCGTGTGCTATATTCCGGCGCCGCCGCCGGCCTGTCCGGCGGCGGCGACCTCCTGTCACGCGAGGCGAGCCGGATGCGGCGAGACCTGCTGGGGATCGCGGCGCCCATCGTCGGGTCGGCAGCGCTGTCGGCCCTCTACCTAGCGCTGCGCCACGGCCCGGGGGATGCGTCCGCCCTGACCGAGGCGGCGGGCGTGATGGCTTTTCTCGCGGGCGGCAGCGCCGCCCTGGCCGTTCTCCTCACCCGCCGGTACTACCGCCGAACCCTCCACCGGCTGGGACAACGCGTCGCCGATTTTCGCCAGGCCCCCGCTACTTCGCAGCTAACCCAGAAACACACAACGGCGTCCGCACCCCACGAGCTCGAATGGGCACCGTTGCTGGCCGAGGTCGAGGCGCTGGCCGACGACTATCGCGTGGCCCTGGGTGAAGTAGTGCGCACGCAGGAGGCCCTCGATAATTTCCGCTCCTTTGCCGGCCTGGCCGACGCCGAGAAGGGGAAAAGCCATTCCTTTATCAAGGGACAGAGCGCGTTCTTTCGCTCGACCCGGTTGATTGCCCGCCTGGCTCCGAACCTGCACTGGCTGGCAGCCACCGCCGCCTTGCAGCGCTTCTTCGGGCGGACGCTGGCCGACCTCAACGCCCGGCCATTCCTGGAACTGGTGCACCACGAGGACGCTCCGGCCCTGCTCCGCCCCTTGCAGGAAGCCCTGCGCGAGGGCGAAGGGCACGACATTACTTTCCGCGTCCTGGTCGGTGACGGCGAGGTGCGCCACGTGCAGATGGATGTGCTGACGCGCTACAACGTGGACGGTACGCCCCTGCACCTCCGCTGCCATTTCCTCGACGTGACCGACCGCGTGCTGGCCGAGCGCGGCCTGCGGCTGCAAAGCGCGCGGCTGGCGGAGGCCAATACCCTCCTGCGCCAGAGTAACACCGGCCTCGTACGCCTGAAGGAAAGCTACCGGGACCTGTACCATCAGGCGCCGGTGCTGTATTTCAGTCTCGACACGCAGGCCCGTTTTGCCGCTTGCAACGACACCATGCTTGCCGCCTTGGGCTACACCCGCGAGGACCTGCTGGGCCGACCCTACACGATCCTGCTGACGCCCGAAGGTGCCAGCCGCTTCCTCCTGGACCCGGGTGCCTATACCCGCGCCGGCGAAATCGAAACGCACTGGATCAAGAAAGACCAGAGCGTCATCGACGTGTGGGTCCGCACCACGCCGATCCTCGACGAGCACGCCAAGTTTGTCCGCTCGCGCAGCGCGGCCCAGGACGTGACCGAGCGCACCCGACTGGCCAACGCGGTTCGCACCAAGGCGGAAGAATTGCTACAGGCCAATGCCCGCCTGCGGGCCATCAACCAGGAACTGGAAGAATTCACCTACGTAGTGTCGCACGACCTGAAGGAGCCGCTGCGCACGCTGGAGGCATTTAGCACCTTCTTGCAGCAGGATTACGGGCAGGCGCTGGGCAGCGAGGGGACGGAATACATCAGCCACCTGGTGGCCGCCAGCCGGCGCCTCGGCCATCTGATCGACGACCTGCTCGCCCTCAGCCGGGCGGGCACGGTCATCAATACGCCCGCTGCCTTCGACCTGGGCGAAGTGGTGGACGTGGTCCTCGCAGACCTGGCCGATCTGCTGCAGCGCACGGGAGCCCAGGTGCGGCTCGAGGGGCCACTGCCGCCGGTGACAGGCGACCGCGAACGCATTGCCCAGCTCCTGGCCAACCTCATTGGCAACGGGCTGAAATACAATAAGAGTTCCTCACCGTTGGTTCTCATCGGCGTGCTTGGTGATGGGGGTGACGTTTTTCGTCCGCGACAACGGCATCGGCATTGCCCCGCAGTATCACGAGCAGATTTTCCGTCTGTTCCGCCGGCTGCACCGGCGCGAGGAGTACGAGGGCAACGGCGCCGGGCTGGCCATCTGCAAAAAGATCGTCGAGGCGCACGGCGGACGGATCCGGGTCGAATCCGAGGCCGGCCGTGGGGCGACGTTCTTTTTCACCCTGCCCTCGCCGTCTGGTCCGGCCGTTCGCCTGGGTCCGTTCGGCAACGGGAGTGCGGATCAGGGACAAAGGACGAACAGCCATGCCCCGCCTGTTGCTCGTTGACGATGCGCCGGATGTGGGGCTGCTGGTGGTGCGTCTGGGCCGGCGCCTGGGTCTGGAGGTGGACCACCGG
Organism: uncultured Planctomycetota bacterium; assembly: GCA_963827935.1. Classification (GTDB taxonomy): domain Bacteria; phylum Planctomycetota; class Planctomycetia; order Gemmatales; family Gemmataceae; genus DATFNV01. The sequence goes on from CAWHCN010000019.1 coordinate 724,008, forward strand.
CCGGACGTGGCGTCGGCCTGGGCCTGCCTGGACCAAGCCCGACCGGACCTGCTGCTGCTCGATCTCAACCTGGTGGGCGAACGCGGCGAAACCCTGTGCCGGAAGGTGCGGGCGACCCCTGAGACTACTGGCCTCCGCATTGCCCTTTTTGTGCACTGGGATTGCGCCGGCGACCTGGTCAGCGGTCTGGAGGCCGGGGCCGACTACCTGGTGGCCAAGGACCTGCTCCGCCGGCCCGAGGCCTGGCAGGCTCGCGTGGCCGAAATCCTGGCCGACAATGCTGGCCAGGCCGTATCCCTGTCAGTAGGTTGTCAGTGGAACAGTCTTCTCCCCTCAGTCAAACCCGAAGGCGTGGCCGCGATCAGCCGCGCCCTGCGCCACCCCCTGCTTCGCCAGCTGGGGTCGGAGGTGACACGCCTGGTGCTGCGCCGGGCCCTGGGAAGGCAGGCCGACGCCGCACGCTGGCTGCTGCCGGACGGCTTGGCCCTCGACGCCGCTTACCTGTGTACCGCCGTCTCGGGCCGCGACCTGGCCGTGTTTGCCGACGCTGTTGCCCAGCAACTGCAGCGGTTGCTCGGGACTGAGGCCAGCGCGCCGGCGCGGGAGCTGCTGTCCGTCGCCCTACCCCCTGACGTCCAAGCTCCATGAAACCGCGCCATGCCATCCTGCTGGTCGAGGACAACCCGGCGGATATCGAGATCACCCGCCGGGCGCTCTGCGCGAGTGCGGCTCCGGTCGAATTGATCGTGCTGCGCGACGGGCAAGAAGCCATCGACTACCTCCGGCGCGAGGGACCTCATGCCGAGCGTCCGAATTGGCGCCGGCCCGATCTGATCCTTCTGGATCTTAACCTGCCTGGCCTGAGCGGCCGCGATGTGCTGGAGCGGCTGCGTGCCGAGGAAGCGTATCGCTTCGTTCCCGTCGTGGTGCTGACCACGTCGCGACGCCCGGAGGAGGTCCGCGCCCTGTACGCTGCCGGCGCCACCACCTACATCGAGAAGCCGCGGGATTTTCAGCAATTCGTGAATGTGTTGCGCACCGTGCGGCAGTACTGGCTCGAAACCGCGCTCTTGCCGCCGGAGGGCGCCTAGCCGTCGCCCTCCGGGCGACAGCGTGAAACCCTTTCCTGAGTCCTCCGCTGCACGTACTCTTCTGTTATGCCCTGGAGCTACGACGACGCGCTGGCGTTCTGGTATGGGCGCAGTAACTACGAGCGCCATCGTCCCGTGCGGGCCGATCTGAGGCTGGATCGCATTCGTGCGCTCCTGCGCCTGGTGGGCGATCCGCAGGAACGGCTGCGCATCGTCCATGTGGCCGGCAGCAAGGGCAAGGGGTCCACCTCGGCCATGCTGGCCGCCATCCTGACCCGCGCGGGCCAGCGCACCGGCCTGTTCACCTCGCCGCACCTCTGCCGGGTCGAGGAACGTATTCAGATCGACGGCCGGCCCATCGACGCCGCAAGCCTCACCGCGCTCCTGGGCGAAATCAAGGCGGCCCTGGCCGACGCTCCCGGGCTGGACCCGACGTTCTTCGACATCGCGGCCGCCCTGGGGTTCCTGCACTTCCAGCGGCAAAACGTGGACGCGGCGGTCATCGAGGTCGGCCTGGGCGGGCGCTTCGATTCGACCAACGTCTGCCAACCCGCCTTGTCGGTCATCACCAGCATCAGCTTCGATCACACGCAGCTCCTGGGCAGACAGCTGGGGCAGATCGCGATGGAAAAGGCGGGCATCATCAAGCCGGGCCGGCCGGTGGTTAGCGGGGCGACCGCCCCGGAGGCCCGTGCCGTCATCGAGCGCATCGCGGCGGAGCGCGGCTCGCCCTTGCGCCAGCTAGGCGTCGAAATCCGCTACGAGTCGCGTCCGGGCCAGGTGACGGCCGAGATGTCGCGGCCGCCCCGGGTGCGCATCGACACGGGCCGGCCGCCGGGGCACGACTGGATGGAGCTGAACCTGCTGGGTGAGCACCAGGCGGCCAACGCCGCCGTGGCCGTCGCCGCTATCGAGGTCTTGCGCGAACAGGGGTGGCCGATCGCCGAAACGGCGGTGATCGACGGGCTGGCCGCCGTCGATTGGCCGGCCCGCCTCGAAGTGGTGCGGCGCCGCCCGCTGGTCGTGCTCGATTGTGCTCACAACGTGGCGTCGGCCGAGGCCCTCGCCGCCACCTTGCAGCAGACCTTTCCACCGGCCCGGCGCTGGCTGATCTTCGCCGGCTCCGCCGACAAGGACCTGGGGGGCATGCTGCGCGTGCTGGCGCCGCACTTCACCCATGCTTTCCTGACCCGCTACACCGTCAGCGCCCGGGGCCTGCCGCTGGACAACCTGGCGGCCCGCCTGCGCGGCGCCGTCGATCTGCCGTACTCACTCAGCCCAACGCCCCGAGAGGCCTGGGACGAGACGTGCACCCGGGCCAGGCCGGACGACCTTATCTGCATCACGGGCTCGGTGTTCCTGGCCGGCGAATTGCGACCCATTCTGCTTCCGTCGGAGGCTGAAACCAGGGCAATCGCATCAAAAATTCCCAGGGAATTGTAGGCGCTGTTCAGTAGGCCCGGACAAGGGGGGCGGGAATAATTCTCTCCGGATGGATCGAAGCCCTTTCTTCACGGAGGAGAATCATGTCCCTGCTTCTTGACCCCAATGCCCTGGCTTGCCTCGAAAGCGTCCCCGATCCGAGAATCGATCGGCGCAAACGGCACAAGCTGGTGGATATCCTGGTCATCGCCCTGTGCGGCTTCCTGGCAGGATGCGAAGGCTGGACCGATGTCGAACTGTTCGGCACAAGTAAGCGGAAGTGGCTGGAGACCTTCCTCGAACTGCCCAACGGCATCCCGTCGCACGACACCTTTGGTCGCGTGTTTGCCCTGCTCGAACCGCAGTCGATGGTTGGCGTGCTGCGTCAGTTCGTGCAAACGGTGACCGGTCTGGCTGCGACGGAGCCGCCGACGGCAGGTGCGGCCAGTCCCGTGGACGCGGCGGCGGCGGCCGGTCCTCTCGAGGGCCAGACCGTGGCCGTCGATGGCAAGACCCTGCGCCGTTCGGGACAGACGACTACCGGGCAAGCGGCGTTGCACCTGGTCAGTGCCTGGGCCAAGGAACGCGGCGTGGTGCTCGGTCAGGTAGCCACGGCCGACCACTCCAACGAAATCACGGCCATTCCCGTGTTGTTGCGGGTCTTGGACCTGCGCGGCGCGGTCGTGACCATCGACGCCATGGGCTGCCAAAAAAAGATTGCCCGCCAGGTGTGTGAGCAAGGCGGCGACTACGTGCTGGCCGTCAAGGACAATCAAAAGGACCTGCGGAAGAAGATCCTGTTCCAGATGGGGCCGGGGCACTCCCAGGTGCCGCGGTCGAAGCTGACGACGTGCGAGAAGAACCATGGGCGTGAGGACAAGCGGACCTACACGGCCATGGCGGCCTCCGCGGCCATCCGCCGCTACTGGCCGGACGCCCAAAGCATCGTGCGCGTCTGTCGGGAGAGCACCCAGGAGGGGAAGAAGAAGAGCACGGAGGTGCGTTATTTCATCAGCAGTTTGCCGCCGACGGTGGACGAGTTGGCCGAGCGAATCCGGGGGCACTGGGGGATTGAGAACACTTTACACTGGTCGTTGGACGTGACGTTCAACGAGGATCAGAGTCGGATTCGGCAGGGTCATGCGGCTGAAAATGCGGCACTGCTCCGCCGTCTGGCCCTGTCGATTCTGAAGCAGGACACTCGGTATACGGGCAGCCTGCGTGGCAAAAGGCTGCGCGCGGCGTGGGACAACAGCACCCTGGAGCACTTATTGATGATTTTCACCGGGAATTAAATGCGATTGCCTTGCGGTCAAAGTGGATCGGCGCTCGCAATCACGGACTGAGCAAGAGGTTGCGCCTGCATCGCTCGCCGAAAATGGCCACTTTGAACAGAAGTCCGATGTGTGCTGGGGCGCACGGGAACTGAGAAACACGACCATTCCGATCAACATAAACCCGGTTGTCCGCCAGCGCGCTCCTCCCGCCCTCCGCCCCGTGGAATGGAACGTATTCCCCCGCGCCTACCGCAAATCGCCGTCCCCTGATAGACTGATCCTTTGGATAGGCCATCCATATTTCCTGCCCCGACGTCGGGTCTTCCCATGCACCCCTCCCGGAAACAACTGCGGCCCTATCAGGTCCGCCTCGTGACCGACGTGGCCCGCGCCGCCGGCGATGTCCTCGTCGAGCAACCCACCGGCTCCGGCAAGACCCTGGCGGTCGTGACCCTGGTGGCCATGCACCTGGGCCGGCGCTTCACGCACGCCGTCATCGCGGCCCCGCAGGAGCAGATCGAGCACGGCTTCGTCCACCGCGACTATCAAACAGTGGCCTTCCCCACCTGCCCCGGCGTGGCCGTCCCGGCGGTCGCGGTGCCGGAAGAACTTATCTGGGGCGCCCGGCAGAGCGAACTCGGCTCGGTGAAGCGGCTCCTGGCCTACCTGCGCCAGTCGGCCCCGGACCACGCCCTGGCCTGCACCCACGCCGCCCTGAACCGCCTGACCGACGCCGCCCTGCCCGCCGACCTGACCGGCAAGGCGCTCTTCATCGACGAGGCCCACCACGCCTCGGCCGACGGGCTGTCGCAGATCGTCTCGACCTGGCGCGAGCGCGGCGGGCAGTTGTTCTTCTTCACGGCCACGCCGTACCGCGGCGACGGCCGGCCGGTCGCCCTGGAGGGGATGCGGCTGCTGCGGCGCTCGCTGGCCGAGCACATGGCGGAAGGCTTCGCGCCGCGGCACCTCGACAGCGAGATCGTGGCCCTCGGCCGGCCCGGCGACGCCATCACCGCCGCCCAGTTCACCGGCGAGGACGCCCCGCCGCCGTCCTACCTCGACGGCCTGGTGACGGCGATCTGCCGCAAGTGGGTGGACGACGGCAATCCCAAGGCGATTGTGCGCGTGCCGCCGATGCGGGGCGGCAGCGAGGGCCTGGTCAACCGCCTGCTCGACGCCCTGGCCGCGGCCGGCGCCCGCACCCTCGACGCCACGGGAACCCTGGTCGAGGACAAGCGGCGCTTCCTCCGCGCGCTGGCGGCCGAGAAGGACCGGACGCACGCCGACTCCCGTTTCGACGTGATGGTGGGCATTCAGCGCGTGCTGGAGGGAACGGACTGGCCGGTTTGCAGCGCGGTCTACTGCGTCGGCATGCCCGGCTCGCTGAACACGGTGGTTCAGCTCCTGGGCCGGGCGATGCGGCCCAAGGGAGCGGACTACCCCGCGGACCAGCGCGACCGCGCCCGGCTAGTGTTCTTCGTCCCCTGCGGCGGCGGCGCGGCCCTGGCCGACCTGTGCCAGCCGAGCACGGACCACGCTCTGGCCTGCCACCCTTGCCACTCGATCCCGCCACTAATAGTATTGTCAGGCTAATCACGTAGATCGGCTTCTGATCCCGGGGAACAAAGGATGAACACCGCCGAACGTGCCTCCCGCCTGAAACGTGCGAATGAGCTGACGAACGAGATCGACGCCGATCTGGCTGAAGCGCCAGACGCCGAAGACGGTCCTTGAGCAGATGCGAAAAAGTGCGCTTGCTGACCTCCTGGCCGAGTTGGGCGAACTATCGGAACTGCTGGGCACGATGCGACATCGTCTGGTGTTCATCGGGCAGGTCTGCGTCGGAAAAACAACGGCGATTTGCCACCTGGTCGGCCTGACCGCTGACCGCGAGAAGAAAAAGACGAATAGAGCCGGTGTCGAGAAGATGGTAGCGGTCACCGAGCCTCTGATGGCCACTGGCGCGGGCTTCACCACGCTCTGCGAAGTCGTGGTTACGCCCGCGGACAATAACGAATTCGAGATCGAGCCATACCCACGCGAGGAGGTAGAGCGGATCATAGCGGATTTTTGCCTGACCACCTGGAAACATGTCTACCCCGACAACACCAGCGAGGGGCAGAAAGCGGGCGACCAGGCGAGCTTTCCGCAGGAACTCCTCCGGGCTGTCCGAAATGTAGTGAAGCTTCCCGAGGGCGACAGACGAGAAGACGACGCAGAGATCCGTCTCGCGCGTGAATTCCCCTCTGCTGGCTTCGAGCAGTTCCAGGCCCGCGTGTTGAGCCAGGCAAAACTCGACGGCCGGACCCTGACGGAACTCGTCTGCCCCCCAACCGAACCGGCCCCCCGGGCGTGGATCAAAAAGACCTTTGAGGACCTGAACCTCGCGCGTCTAGACACGGTTTCGATTCCGCGGCGGATTACCCTGCGCGTCGATGCGAAGCTACTGACACGTCAGATGGAGGACGTGGCGGCCGTCGTGGACACGAAGGGGGTTGACGCGGTGCAGTTCAACCGAGAAGACCTCGACCGCTACATCCGCGAGGACCGGGGTGCTTTCTGCATCCTGGCGGAAGGTTTCGGCACCGCGCCGACGAACGTGGCCCCGCTCCTCCAGCGCCACGTCACTCCAGAAGCCCCGATGTCCCTGTCGAAATTCGCGCTCATGGTGATGCCACGCGGCAGCGAGCCCGAAAAGAAGGTCGGGACGCAGGGGCAAGTAGGGGGCCGAGACGCCGGCATCAGTCTCCTTCGAAGCCAGATTGATGGGACGCTATCGAGCCTTGGAATCCGCGGGCTCAACGTCATGTTCTTCGACCCCTGGCGGCATTTCGAGGAAGCCGGTGTCGATTATAAACTATGCTCGGACAGTGAACCCAAAGACGTCAGCGATGACCGCGACGCCGTGTGGAACGAGATTTTCAAAGCGATCGAGTTGCGCGAGGCGAAGGCGCATGAGCGGGTAACGCAGATCGGCGACAGCTTCCAGAAGATTCGAGAGGGGAAGGGGCTTAACCTGGCAGAGGTGAGCCTCGTCCGCCAAGCCAGGGCGAAAATCACCGAGCACCGCCACATTACGCTGGCGAATGCCGATCGCTTCCTCGAACTTTATCGCCGCAACTGGGAAGGCCCTGGCAGCCGCCTTGCGGGGTACCTCCGGGCCACGAACAATCGCTTCGGCTATTATCCGCCCAGGACCATCGACGTCTACTACGACGCGGTTCCAATCACTGAACAACTCGTACGGACCGCGATCTCCAGACCGAAGGATGCGGTTCTCGAAATCGTGCGTGGCGTGAAGAACAGCTCTCCGATGGATTCGGACCTTCGGGAACTGCTGACGGTTCTTGAGACGCGCATTGATTCGTCGTTCGAGGCTATGGTGCGCGAAGTGGGGGCGACCATGCAGACCTATTTGCGCGACAGGGCTCTCGCTCCACAGGACGCGAGCAACCAGTTCTGGGTTAGCGTGCAACGGCGATTTGGTCAGGGACCGGGCTTCCGAGACGATGTGCTGACCATGTACGCCGACGCGATGGACGGGCACGAAACAGTTCTCACGGACGCGGCAGAGAAGTCCTGGCAGCGCACCGTGATCGATCCGGTCCTGGAATATCTCGCTGAGGAATAGGGAATGTGGCTAGTCTGGATGTGCCTTGTTTCCGCTACCTTGGCAATGACCTCACCGCAAGCCTAATCGTCGAAGATGGGGCTGGCGTAGAGATGTTCGTTCGATGCCCGGTGAGGCAACGTCTGTTGCGGCTGACGCCAGAGGAGCGCGTTCGACAAGCTCTGATCTGGTTTCTGCGAGAAGGTTGTAATCGTGCGGCTGCCCTGAGGGAGTATATCCGATTCGGAGTCGAAGAGAGTTCGCTCGACGTGGCCGGCTTCTTTGCCGGCGCGGTCCTTGATGAGCGGTTCCGGCCAAGTGTCACTGTCGCGATTGTCGAAACCAAGCGCCAAGAAGAAGAGCTTGCGGGCCATGTCGCGCAATTGAAGACCTACATGAGCCGTGAACGCTGTCGAGCGGGGATGCTCTTTAACGGGCGAGAGGCGATGTGGCTTTCACTTGCCGGTGACTTCGGACAGCCACAATGGATTTCGGAGTTGCTCACCGATCTCCACGCAGCCGAAGAGCGCATTGAGCAGGCAAGCGTTGACACGAACGTCCATCTGGTAGCCTGTCGGCAAGCGTTCACTGCCGCTACTGGCGGCGACTTCGACGCCTTGGTGAGACTGGTGTCTCTGTTCGGTCTAGACTTGGGACTGACCTTCACGCTGTCCATCCGCGCGAAAGGCTCTCTGGGTTTGGTCCAGGCCTTCAGCCTGAAAGCAGACTCTACGAACCTCGTCACCTATCGAGCCCGCGGCGTCTTTAGCCGACAGCGGCAACATGTGTCGCGCCCAGACTTCCACGGTCTGTTGTCGATCAGGCAGCTTTGATGCCATCCCCACGCAGATGGCCTGCCGTGCCGGCAACCGCCGCGTCCTCCGCGAAGAGCGTCTTCTACGGCAACTCCAGCGCCGCTTTCAGGGCCTGGTTGACCTGTTGCATCAGCGCGTCCGACAATGCCCGATGACCTGCAAGACGCGCCGCTGTCGCACGGTGGCCAGGTTATAGCACTTGACCAGCGAGGGGCCGTTCAGCCCCGATCCGGCGCCATCTGGTGTTTTCGGATCGACAAGCACGGTCGTCGGCTGGCCGACGTTGGCCAGGTTGCCGGTAATCATCGCCAGGATGGTGTTGGCCAGCCGCCGGTTCTCGGTGTCGCTCTGGACCTCCGTTGGCCGCGTGGCAGCATCATCCTCGCCTGGCCTTCGCTTTTCGCTCGGCGGCGGCAGCCCGGGCTGCGCCCTCAAATTCTTCCTCGTCCATGAAGCCGAACCCGACCAGGGTCTTGCGTACGGACGCCAGAGTCATGGGATCGACAAGCTCGCCGGGACGGTGAGCCCGAAACGCCTGGAGGGCACCCGAAGCCTCGTGCTTGTAGACGATGTGCGGGCCGTCCACCGAAACCTGATCGAAATCGCACTCCTTAAGGAGATGGCGAAGGTCGCCGAAAGTGATCTTATCAGTCATGATGCGTCAATCCTCCCATCTGGGCCAGGATTTGGTCGCGATAGGCGGCGAACTCGCGCATGGCGGCCGGCGTCACGACGTTCGCTCGCGGCACGTGGACAGTCATTGTGGCGCCGGCCTTGTCGAATTGGGCCACCTGCCCACTCTTGAAATGGGCTTGTACGTAGAGCCAGTAGGCCGTGTCGTTGGGGGCATCGTAGACGGCCAGGATGACCGGCATCGGCTCCATCAGCCAGTGGCGGAAATCACCCTGGTCAACGCGCACCGCAAGCGCTTGACCGCCCCGCACCCACTTCGGCGCGTCCGTGGCCTTCAGTTGGATACGGATTTCGCCGTTCTCCACGTCGCCGAAACGATCGTACGTGGCGATGAACAGATCGATGCCGTAATCGCGCACGATGCGCTGAACGGCGAAGCTGGTCAGCAGTGCTTGCCTCTCAGTGTGGTTGATGCTGAGGTCTGCGATGACGTGTTCGCGCGTCCGCCTCTTCTTCTTCTCGGGATTCCTGTGCGACATGACGGCGCTCTCGTTCTCGAAGTCTTCGGCCCCAGCAACCCACGGGCATTCTGCGCCGCCCAACGGGAAAAGTCTACCCTAGCCCGCAGCGCCCCGCCATTGTAACCCGGCAAAGGTAGCCTGCCGCGCCGGTTACCTCCGCGTCCTCCGCGAAGAGCGTCTTCCACGGCATCTCCAGCGCCGTTTTCAGCGCCTGGTTGACCTGTTGCATCAGCGCGTCCGACAAATGGCCGATGACCTGCAAGACGCGCCTGTGTCGCACGGTGGCCAGGTGATAGCACTTAACCAGCGCGGGGCCGCTCAGCCCCGATCCGGCCCCGTCCGGTGTGTTCGGATCGACGAGCACAATCGCCGGCTGCTTGTCTTCCCGACCCGTAGTATGATACCGACATGGAGACGGGCGTTCCGGAGGGGGAGTTCATCAGACATGGCGTTCAAGATCGAACTCACTCCAAAGGCACAGGGTCACGTGAAAGCCCTGCGCAAACGCGATCAACAGATCCTCATCGACGCCATCGCGGTCCACTTGATGGATCAGCCCGCGCAACCGACCCGAAACCGCAAGCCGCTGGAAGAGAACGCTCTCGCCCCCTGGGAGTTACGCGTGGGGAACCTTCGGGTGTTCTATGAGGTGAAGACTGAGGAAGAACTCGTCGTCGTGGTGGCGGTCGGGCACAAGCGACACAACGTCCTGTACATCGGCGGAGAGGAATTCCAGCTCCGCAAGGAGTCCCTGCGATGAAAGTAGTGGCCTTGGAGACGACCGACGTCGGGCTGCCGGACCTGGCCGCGATGGCCAGGGACGGTCCGGTCATCCTGACGCTCAACGGCAAGCCGCTGGCAGCGGTGAAAGACCTGTCCGGCTCCGACTGGGAATCGGTCGCGCTGGCCAACAACCCGCGATTCCTCGCTCTCATCGAGGAGTCGCGACAGTCGTACCGCGAAAAGGGTGGAATCAGTCTCGACGACCTCCGCAACGAGCTGGGCCTGAAGCCGAAACCCCGCCCGCGACGACGGAAAAAGTCCTGACGCAGGAATAAAGGGCTCGGGAGGGTCGGGAGTCGATTCTCCGGCTAGGGTCCAGAGGGCTTGCAGGACTGAGCCAGGCTTGTAGGCTGCCGAGAAAAGCACGTTGGCGTCCAGGAAAACCCGATCCACTGGTCAGGCTCCAGCCGGTTTTTCGTGGGGGGATGGTTGTCGGGTCGATACCGAGCTTGCGGACTTCCGCCAACGCCGTACCGTAGTCTTCGGGGGTGATGGCGTTGTTGAGCAAGAACTCCGCCAAGCGCTCCGGCGTGTAGTCTTCGATCCGGTCCGGGTAGAGAGTGGCCGGCAGTTCAGACGAAACCCGCTTGCTGCCGTCGCGTTTGGTCATGTCGGTAGCCATGATGAACACTCTCGAACCGAACCCGGTGCCCACCTCGGTAGTATACCATAGGTGATCGAAGCCAGGACAGACCGGTTGACCTGTTGCATCAGCGCGTCCGACAAATGGCCGATGACCTGCGAGATGCGTCGCTGTCGCACGGTGGCCAGGTGATAGCACTTGACCAGCGCGGGGCCGCTCAGCCCTGATCCGGCCCCGTCCGGTGTTTGCGGATCGACAAGCCCGGTCGCCGGCTGCCCGGCGTCGTCCTGGTTGCCGGTCCTCATCGCCAGGATGGTGTTGTCCGGCCGCCGGTTCTCGCCGCCTTCGACAACCCCGCGATGATGGCCTGCCGCGCCGGCATGGCGGTCGTTGGCCGCTCGGCTATAATGAGGGTTGTCCACGGAGACCAATCATGATTACCTTCCGCATCGCAACGGACGTCAAGGACGATCGCCAGGTTGTCCTGACGCTGCCTCCCGAGGTGCCCACCGGCAAGGCCGAGTTGGTGGTGACGGTTGCTTCCCCGACACCTCAGGAAGATAAGCCGCCACGAACCAGCCTGGCTGCTTGGGCGGAAGCGCATGCGGAGAATTGGGGACGCGACCTAAGCTCCGAGGACGTTGAAGGCTTCACCGGCCGGAGGTTCTGATCGTGCCGCGCCGTACCGTCTTGCTCGATACCAGCTTCATCCTGGCTCTGGAAAACAAAGACGATCCTCATCATGCACGGGCGAAAGCGCTCGACCGGGAGTTGCTGGAGAATCAGGGCATCTTATTGTTCCACTGGGGCATCTTGTTCGAGATCTTGGATGGTTACGCTCGGGTCAGTCGCCGGGCCAAGGGCTTGCAACTGCTGGCCAAATTCGAGAGCGAGCAAGGCTACCGTCTTTGCCCTATCACGGAGCCACTCCTTCAGGAAGCGCTCAAACTCTATCGCACGCGTCCCGATAAGGATTGGGGCCTGACCGACTGCGCCTCCTTTGCGCTGATGAAGCAGGAGGGAGTCGCCGAAGCCCTGACTGCGGACGTTCACTTCCGCCAGGCCGGCTTCACGGCCCTCTTGTTGGAAGCCCCATGACTCCACTTTCCGACCGCCAACACGACGCCTTCGCCAACCCTGCAAAGATGGCCTGCCGCGCCGGCAACCTCCGCGTCCTCCGCGAAGCCGCGTACCTCCTCTGGGAAGATGCCACCCGGACCCGGCTGCGCTGCGACTGGTGTGAGTTGATGGGGGCCACCGGCCTGCTCACCCTCGAACTGCTGGAGCGCGAGGGCGTGCTGGCGCCGGGCGGCTTCGTCGGCATCGACCTCGATCCGGCGCGCATCGGCGGCTTCCGGCAGCAGAGGCCGGACGTGAAGTGGGTCGCTGGCAACCTCTACGAACGGCTCGACGCGCCGGAGCTGGCCAATGTCGGCGTGCTGAACCTGGACGCTTACGGCGAGGTCGGCGACTCGTCCGCACGCGGCGACTTCGCGCTCCTGCGCGGATTGGTGCAACACGGGTTAGGGAGGTTCGGCGAGTTCGCCCTGTTCTGGAACCAGGACCTTGATTCCGTGGTGCGCCGGCGCCACGACCGGGGCGCGGCCCTCCGCCGTCACGCGGATGCCGTCTGCCGGGCGCTCACCGGCCTGTTGCCGCGGCGCGAGCTGACCTCCGAGATGCTGCTTCCTCCAGGGAGCGAGGCCAACATCGACGCCGGCGCCATCGGCACCCTGGGGGCCTTCGAGATTTACCGCGGCGCGGCGGGCGGCCATCGCATGGCCAATCTCCGGCTCGTCCTGCGGTGAATGTCGGCTGTCATGACGTAGACAGCGGAAATCCTCTGGCCGTGGAGCAGGTGCTCAATAAACCGGGCCAGCGCTGGGACATGACGCCGGCGCAGCTCCAGCCACGCCTCCTGCTCGTCGGCAAGACAGAGTTGCAGGAGTTGCTCGTCCGCCAGATGCTGCATGCCCTCGGCCATCGCCTGGCCTCCGCCGCTCCCGCCTCGATCTCGGGCTGGCACCTCCCCCCGGCGCGGAGAGCACCCGTAGCTGGTGAGAGAAGTGTCGATACGGGGATCATAACCGAGTGGAGCGGGGCTTGCACCGATTATCCGGTCGATTGGCGAAGCGGCCGCGTACTGCGGGTTTCCGCGGTGTCCCCAACGCCATCGTCGCGCAGGCTCGGCATCCGTATCCACGGCAGCTGTGCCCCTGGCCGGATTTGCTGGGTCAGGGTGCCCTGGGTGCCACGACGGTGCCACGACGGTGCCGCCACAGTGCCACGACGGTGCCGCCACGGTGCCACGAGGGTGCCAAGGGTGCCACCAGGGTGCCAGATGGTGCCATCACGGTGCCACGGGGTGTGAGGAGGTCGTGGTGGCACCGTGGGCCCATGCGGGAGCGCGGGAATGGCGTCCTGGCGGTTCGCGACATCACGGGGTGGCCAGTGTTGGCGTAGCAACCCGCACGGTGGAGTCGGCGCGGGTACCGGCTTCGCTGACCAGGCCCGTGGGCCGGGCCAGGCTGCGGCGCGGCGAGCCGTTGCCGCTGGGAGGTGCGGCGGGCACGGGGCTCACGCTGGCCGGGGAACGGTCTTCGCCGGGACGCCCTGCGAAGTCCTTGTGGAAGAAGAGAATCGCCACGGCAACCACCAGGCCAACGCCGATGACCAGGGCCAGTTTTGCGTCGTTGGGCATGTGTGGGCCCTCCGCGAGAGATGGGGCGATGGGCCTTCCGTGGAGGCGCCGAATCCGTCAGTGCTAGTATGCCAAGCCCCGGCCAGCGCCGCCTGCCCAAATTCACCAGATTCACCCCGTTCGCGCAAACGCCGGCAGGCAATCTCCGAAGGCGCGACAAGCCCGGCGGATCGTGCATGTCCGGCAGGTCGGGAATGGCCAGCGCAAGCGGTCCCGCAAGCAGGGTCGCTGGCTGGCATAATCGGCATCCCTGTCAAAGTGGGGAGGTCCGTCACCGCCGCGGGAGCGTCCCTTGCCGGGGACCGCGCGTCAGCTGCCAGCCATCGATTCTGTCCCTTACTTCGTCTTCAGATGCTTGTCGAAGAAGGCGAACAGCGCCTTGTCGGCCTTGTCGGCATCGGCGCCCTTGAAACCGTGGCCGGCCCCTTCCAGGGTCAGCAGCTCGGCCTCCACCTCGGCGGCCTTCAGGCGCTCCACGATCCAGGTCGCCTGCTCGTAGGCGACATAGGTGTCCTTGGTCCCATGCACGCAGAGGGTCGGGGCCGCATGGGGCGTGACCCAGTAGAGCGGGCTGGCGAGGACGTGCCGTCGCCGCGCCTTCTGAAGGTCGCCGCCCAGGAAGAGGGGCAGCACCTCCGCCGCATCGACGCTCTTGCCATACGACCGCGTGAAGTCGCTGGGGCCGTAGTAGTTGACGACACAGGCGACCCGGCTGGACTGGTCGCGGTGGCCGCCGTCGCCCTCGAACTCCTTGACGTCGGCCGTCACGCCGAGGAACTGCGCCAGGTGCCCGCCCGCCGACCCGCCGGTGACGCCGATGCGATTTGGGTCGATGTGATACTTCGCGGCATTGGCCCGCAGCCAGCGCACCGCCTCCTTGGTGTCGTGGATGGCCGCCGGGAACGGATACTTCGGGGCCAGCCGATAGTCCACGGTGACCGCAACATAGCCCTTCTCGGCCAGGCGCAGGCACAGGCCGACGTAGCCGGCCCGGGAGCCGGCACGGAACCCGCCGCCGTGGATGCACAGCACGGCCGGGAACGGCCCATCGCCGTCGCGGGGCCGGGCCAGGTCGAGCTGGAGATGCTGTCCATCCGGATTGGCGTATTCCACGTTTTGCTCGAAGCTGACCCCGGCGGGGATGGCAGGGCCGGGCTTTGGCTTCTGCGCCAGCACCGGCGGGCTCAGCCAAATGCCGACAACGACGACCAGCCACGGACTGTGAACCTTTAAGGCAGGCATGGGAATGCTCCTGGGGTTGGAATGATGAAATCGTTCTACCGCGATTCGTGGCCGGGGACAGTGATGGATCACCCTTCTCTTGCTCTCGTCTCCAAAGCCGGCCAGAATAGGGACAAGTCAAATGGACGGCACCGGTTCGCCGCACGACGGGGGGATGCCGAAGCATGGAAGAGCGCGGAGCGTGCCTGGGTCATCAGCGGGCGGCACCAATGGGCCGGCGCGAGTTGCTGCGCCGGCACCCTGGGCCTGTTCGGCCTGGGCCTGCCGGAATTGCTCCGGGCCCGTGAGGCGGGGGCGGGACGTCGTCCGGGGAAGGCGCGGGCCTGTATCCTGCTGTTCATGTGGGGTGGTCCGGCTCAACAGGACACCTGGGACCCAAAACCCGATGCTCCCGTGGACTATCGCGGCGAGTTCCGCCCCATCGCGACCCAGACGCCCGGTCTCCGCATCTGCGAGCACCTGCCGCGGCTAGCCCGGCACACCGAGAAACTGGCCCTGCTCCGTGCGATGACGCATCCCGACGTCGATCACACCACGGCGACACACTATCTGCTCACTGGCCGCGACATCCCGCGGCGGGGGGCTCCCCGCGCGGAGGACTGGCCGACCTATGGCTCGGTGCTGAGCTGGCTGGGGCGCGGCCGTGGCGTGTTGCCTCCCTTCGTCTCGATGATGCCGATCGTGCCCAACGGGGCCCCGCGCTTTGTCGAGGAGTCGCACGGCCAGGATGCCGGCTGGCTGGGGCCGCTCCATCATCCGATGCACATCAACGCCGATGCCAACAAGCCGGACTATCGAGTTGGCGAGTTCAGCCTCCAGGCCGACGTCCCCGATTCGCGCAGCGACGAGCGCCGGCGGCTGTTGGGCCATCTGGACCGTCAACGGCACGGCCTGGAGCGGCAACTTGACGTGGCGGCGATGGACGCCCACTATGCCCGGGCGTTTTCGCTGCTGTCGGCCAAGGGGACGGCCGAGGCCTTCGACCTCTCCCGCGAGCCGCTGGCCGTCCGCGAACGCTATGGCCTGAACATCCACGGCCAGGCGGTGCTGCAAGCCCGGCGGCTGGTGGAAGCGGGAGTGCCGCTGGTAACCGTCTTCTGGCAGAACGACGGCATCACCAACGTCAGCGTTTACTGGGACACCCACAATCGCAATTTCATCGACCTCAAGACGCGGCTGTGCCCGGTCGCCGATCAGGCCTTCGCCGCCTTGCTGGACGACCTGGAAGCGCGCGGCCTGCTGGACGAGACGCTCGTGGTCTGGACCGGCGAAATGGGGCGAACGCCGCGGGTCGGGCAGAGCGTGGTCGGCGGCGCCGGGGCGGGGCGCGACGGCCGCGACCACTGGCCGCATGTCTTCACCACCGTCCTGGCGGGGGGCGGCATCCGCGGCGGTGTGGTCCACGGCTCCAGCGATCGCCACGCCGCCTACCCCGCGGCCAACCCCACGCCGCCCGCCGACCTGGCGGCCACCGTCTATCAGTGCCTCGGCGTCGATCCGCGCCTGCAGTTGCAGGATCGGCTGGGCAAGCCGTTGACCCTGTGCGAGGGGTCGCCGATCCAGGCGATCCTTCGCTGAGGCATCGGCCGCCCTTCGACGGCGGGACCGGCAGCGGTCTGGTTGCCGTAACGAGAGCCGGCCTGCTAGGATAACACGCAGCCGCCAGGTGGCCAATGGCACGGCCCGCCGCGCCCGTAGCTCAACTGGACAGAGCTCTCGGCTTCGGACCGAGTGGTTGGGGGTTCGAATCCCTCCGGGCGTACTGATATTCGGAGTCCTTATATCTCTCTTCCTCAACTGACACGCAAAAAACAGGGCTTTTCGCAAAATTCTCACCCGGCGTTGTATCGCGGTGTGACTCGCCCCCGGGGCCTTTGTGGCTGCTTACCGCACCGGATTTCGCAGCGCGCTGCATGTGCTCTTCCGTGACCTGTAGGTAGTGGTCCGCCGCTACCCGTTCGGAATTGCCGATCCACGCCGCTGACGACGTGCGCGGGGAACTGGTCGGCCAGCTCCGTCTCGCGGGTCGCACGCATGTTCTGGAAAGGCTTGGTCCACGGGGTCAGGCCGGCCCGGCGGATGATCTTCAAGAGGGTTGTCCGCCAGTTCACCTTGGCGTCCCGGGTGCGGCTGATGACGTAGACGGCGCCCTCGGTGGCCTCCTCCCACGCCTTGTCGAGGAAGGGGCGCAGCTCCGGGAAGATCGGCACCCAGCGCTCCCCCTTGCCTGGGTGGTGCTCCGTCTTCGCGGCCGTTACCCGCATCTTGTCCTGGTCCCACAGCACGTCGGTCCATTGCAGCTTGAGCGTCTCGGTGGGAAGTGCGCACCCCGCCGTAGCGTGCCAGGGCCACGATGAGCCGCCACTCATCGTCGGGGCAGGCGGCCAGTACCTTCGCGGTCGTCTCCCGGGTCACAAAGAACTTGCGGCTCGCGTTGGCCTGGTTGCCGCACTTGTGGTCGGCGAAGGGGTTCTCGGGGATGATCCGCCGGGGATGGGCAGCGCCATCAGGGCGACAGCCCACAAGCTGGCGAAGCTCTTCTCGCGCCTCATCACGCGCTGGGGAAGCGTATCGCCGTGAGAGCACGGCAGCCGAAGAAGTCAAGCCGCAGGAGCGTCAGGTCAAAGCGCTGCAGCGCAGAGCGCGGGAGTTAGGGCTGCAAGTGGTGCCGGTCTGAGCAGGGTCGGCGGGGCAACAGACGACGTTGGGGAGGCAGGCGAGATCGATCTCAAGCCGAGCCGCTTGGGGCGGTGGCGTCGAGGATCCGCGCGCACGGTAAGATCGCTGCCCGAGCACGACACCTCTTGCCCGGGTAGCGGGGCCTTGTTCATTGAAAGCAAAGGAACGGCAGCGAGAGTGCGTGCCAAGCTTGGCACGCACTCTCGCTGCCGTTAGTCATTGTTCCGCATGACGTTGCGACGTTCCCGACTGACGTGCGTGCCAAGTTGCGCGGGGGTGCGGGGTCTGGCACGCGCTCCCCAAATGGATTGCACTGCCCCTGCGCGCACACACTGGGCCGACGCGCAGGCACTCGGGGCCTGCCAGGTGTGGGGACGACTGGCACGCGCTGCCGGAAGCCCTGGGGTCAGGCAGAGGCGGTCATTGACAGACATTGACGGACAGCCCCGGCCAGGTACGGACAGCACGCGGTGGGAAAGCGGTGATCCCCTTCCGCGACCTCATTCGGCATGCTACGATGTTGCGATGAAATCAGTGAACAAGGCACGCTCCTTGGCTCGCTTGACGTCAGTGCAACCGGTCTTCAGCGTGGCAGGAGCCCGGGGTGAAGAGCTACCGGGCCATGACTCCGGACAGTGACGGACCGCCACAAGTCGGCCAGTCGGCCTGCCAACTTGGGGTTCGCCCGCTTGACCGTTTGCCCCATAATGATGTCAGTGCAGCCGCTCCAGACGACCCCGTCACTCCCGGCGAGGGGATGTCGGCGGCGCCGCACGACCCGGCCAACTTGCCCAGGAATCGCCGGCCTCCCCAGGTCAACGCTGGCACAGGCAAGGACCCGGTTTGGGAACTCGACACCGACGACCTGGGGCCTGATCTCCAGTACGCTCAGGACGGGCCGACCGATGGCGTCGTCGGACCCAAACAGCCGATGACCCTTGCGATGCTGGAGCAGGCACTGGCCGCGACCCGGCGCGCTGGATCCGGGTGATTGGCTGACCCGCGAGGGAGGATGCACATGGCGACCGTTCAAGAACGCGTTCAAGCGGCCTGGGACAGTGGCGATCCCCTTGCCTTGCACCGCGCGGTGGAGCAGCTGGCGGCTGAGGGCCACTCCCGGCAGTCCCTTGAGGAGAGCCTGGAAGCTCTGTTGCTTGCCCTGCGGGCCGCCGGAGCCAGCGACGACACGGAAGAAATTGTCAACGGCGTATGGGACCGCCTCACCGGCTGGTGCCATCCGGCCCAGCACATTGTGGCGCCCTTGGCCCAGCGAAACGGCGCCGCCGCCGATTCGCCCCGCGAGGGAACGAGCCGGCGGAACATGCCGACGTGACAATTGGCGGGGGGAAATGTAGGCTGGGCCTTTTTCGCTTTTCCGATGAGAGGATGCCCGAGGCATTCTTCGCGTATTGGTGCCGGGAGTCGCCGCCCTGACCCGCTGCGAAGGTGGCATGTGGCCGACCGCCTTCGCCTTGATGGAGTTGACTGCCGCCGAAGAGGCAAGGATCGGTGCGCTGGTGAAGAAAGCGGTGAGCTGAGGACTGAGTAACCCGATGGCGACGGAACGCGCGTGCTTCTTCGCGCCATCGTGGGAAAGGGGGTGGCAGTTGAGTGCGGGAGTGATTCTGCCGGTGGCAAAATCGCTGTACCTTTGCGACGGGCACCTCGGCTTTACCTCCAGAAAGACGGACCTGATGGGGATCTTTGACTCCATTCGCCCGCAGGGCGGCTATCCGCACATCCACCCGTCCTTTGTGGTCTTCGCTCGCCTGGCGCAAGGTCTCGGAACAATCCCTTTTCGGGTGGACATCCGTCTCGCCGCCAGCGGCCAGTTTGTCGCAGGCACTCTTGTCCAACAGCTGGTTTTTCCCGACCGAGATACGATCGTCAACATGGTGGTGACCATGAAGGGGGTTTCCTTTCCCCAGCCGGGAATCTTCCTGGTAGAATTACTGCTGGACAATCAGTGGGTGGCAGACACCACCGTGGAGCTGAAATGAGGAGACGTCCGCATGAGCGCGATGCAGCAACCGACCCCGAATCATCAGAGCGAGACGTTCGGTTCGGGTCAGACACAGTATTTCGAATGCGAGGCTCTTTCCGCGGACCACCCGGAGATTCAGGCCCGCGAGCGCGCCCGACAACAGCGCTTGCAACTCCCCAATCCAACAGAGAAGCAAGGCCAAACCGCACCGGACGGGGATGCGGAAAAAAGCACACAGCTCGATTGACATACCCATGTCAATCGAGCTGCGTGCTCTTTTCCTGCCTTTTCGCGGCGTTTCTGCAGCGGTTCGCGCAGCTGCGGGGGCACTACGGGAGAGAGAGAGAGGGGGGTCGGAGGTCGTTTCCGAAGCACGTCAGCCGGCTCGCTGAAACGACTCCCGACCCGCCGACGCCTTTTCACGCCCATAAGTGAACGTCGCTATGGCTTCCTGGCCCAGCTCTGGGCCGCGGACCCAAGCGGACTGGCCACCCTCACCTACCAGAAGCTGATCAACGTCGCCGGCCATACCGGCGTGGAGGTCGAGTTGACGAAGAGATCGGCCTGATGCGGAAACGGCGGGAAGACGAGTCCCGAACTCCCGACCCCTTTTCACTGCCCAACTTTGAGCGCCCAGGGGGTTCACATGGCCCACGACGTGTTCGTCTCGTACTCGTCGAAAGACAAGCAGGCGGCGGACGCGGCCTGTGCCGTTCTGGAATCCCGCGGCATTCGCTGCTGGATCGCCCCGCGCGACATCCTGCCCGGGGCCGACTGGGGACAATCGATCATCCACGGCATCAGCGGCTGCAAGTTGATGGTCCTGATATTCTCCCGTCACGCCAACCAGTCCCAGCAGGTGAAGCGCGAGGTGGAACGGGTGGTGCACCACGGCCGGCCGATCATACCCGTACGCATCGAGGAAGTGCTGCCGGCCCAAGCGCTGGAGTATTTCCTGTCAACGACGCACTGGTTGGACGCGTTTGCCCCGCCGCTGGAGCAGCACCTGAAGCAGTTGGCGGCAATCGTGCAGCACATCCTCATGCAGCCGGCGCAAGCCAGTCTGGGGAAAGTAGCGCCGGTTCGTCAACAGACCTTGATGGAAGATAGTTCCAATGTCGCCCAGCGGCGGAAGAACTCGGGTGCTCGTGCGCCCTGTCCATCGGCACGGGCGCCGCGGACCAGGAATCGGTGGCTGATCGGGGGCGGGGTCGGCGTGGCCGTGCTGGTGCTGAGCGTGGTGGTTCTGACAATCGTGTTCCACTTGAAGAGTCTGGCCGGGGAAAAGGCCCGGCGCGATGCATGGGAGGAGGAAACAAGCCAGCTAGGCCCTCCGATCACGATGCCGGTGCTTCCGAAGAGGGATGGCAAGGCGCAGGAATGGGAAGTATTCTTGCGCCTGCCGCGCGGCGTCGAGACATCGCCGAGGCCGCAGCAGGACACAGGCCTGGCCCAACTCTACGGCGGGCTACTTGCGAAATATGTCGGAGGCGGCACCAAAGTCGGCATCCTGAATGTCTATCTGGGTGTCGCTATTTGGACAGCGCCACTTTTCACACTGGGCAAGGCCGAAGTCAAGCTGGGCAAAGTAAATCGCCGTAAGTCCTTGGTTTTCGTGTGGCCATCTTACCCAGAATAAAAAGTGGCGCTGTCCAACTATCGACGCCAAGGATTTTGCGAGCAACATCGTCGGCTGTTTCCCCGTCCCGGCGGGGAGCATGACGAGCATGACTGCCGTGACGATTCCGCGAAGCGCCTTTCTCCTTGGGACGGCCAAGGGATTAGCACCGGAGATTATAGTGAAGCGGCTGACCGTCGAGGGACAGGTCTGGATCGCCGAGGGACATTGGGGGTCCTATTCGTTCAATTTCTACGAATACGAGACCCTTAACAACAAGAAGATGCAGGTGGCAGTCGTCTACGAGATGGAGAAGGCCAGTAGCACAACGGCCGACGCCGCCATCAAGGCGAGCCTAGCTTCGTTGGGCGCGGACACGGAGGTCTACTCTCTACGGCAGGGCTACGACAAGATGAACCGTAATCCGCAGGACGAATAAGGGTCACGGTGGGACAGCGAGAGACGGGGACATTCATGATTCTTTGAGAATCAATCAGGAATGGTCACGTTTCTCCTTCCTTGATCGCACTGAAGCCAGCTATTCCCTAGAAGCCACGGAGTTACCCATGCAAGCCATTACGTTGAAAGACGCCAAGCGCAACCTGTCACGTCTCGTCGAACAGGTTCTGGCCGATGCGGAACCGCGGATCGTGGTGACCGACAAGGGTGAACAGGTCGTGCTCATGCCGCTGGATGAGTTTAACTCGTGGAAAGAGACGCTTTATTTGCTGTCCAGCCCGAAGAACGCCGAGCATCTGCGGCGTTCGATTGCGGAAGGGAACGCTGGCCAGGCAGAGAAAAACGAGAGGGAAACGGGGACATTCACGGTTCTTTTTGCAAGCGGCGCCCTTCCTTGTTCTTGGTCGTAAGAGAACCCTGAATGTCCCGTTGTTTCCTTAGCACGTGCGCCGGCGGCGAAGGGGTTTAACGCCTCAGTGGGATTGCTCGGAAATGATGCGTAGGAATAGAATGAGAGCCACCCAAGGGAGACGACCGATGAACGCCATACGCATCCGCAAGAAGCTCGACTCCGATACCCTCCACCTGCCGGAGCTGCAAGCGCTCGTCGGCAAGAATGTCGAGATTATCGTTCTGGAGGAGAGTCCGCCGCCGATCACACCAGGCGCGGGAGACTGGGATACGGCCATGAAAGCAGTGGCGGAGTTGGAAAACTATGACTTCGACGCATTTCGCAAGCAGCGCGAATGTGACCTGGAACACGCCAAGGATCACCTGCGATGATCCTGGTTGACACCGGCGTGTTGATCGATTTCTTGCGAACCAGGGACTCGAAGCTGGACGGGTTGTTCCGCTCTCTGGCGGTGGCGGTTTGCGGGGTCACGCGCCCGGAGGTCCTGGCCGGCACGCGCAGCGGCAAGGACCGCCAAAGGCTGCTGCGGTTTCTCAGCCGGTTTCACCAAGTGCCGATGCCGGAATCGTGCTGGGAGCTTGTCGGCGATAACTTGGCCGCCCTCTACGCGCGGTATCACGGAACCTTTCCCGGACGCCGTCATCGCCACGCTGGGCATCGAGAACGACCTCGAAGTCTGGTCACGCGATCCTCACTTTGCGATGATGCAAACGATTCTCACCCGGCTCAAGCTGTTCCAGGAGCCGCCGTGAGCGAGGGGCCGAGAAAGGGACCATGTGATTTTCCGGGCCAGCCGGCCGGCGCCATGATGCCGCCACACGCCACCTTCCGGATTGACCCTGCGTTCGTCCGGAGCCATAATGTACATGAAAGCCATCAGGTACATTAGCAGGGGCACAGACCATGCAAGTCAGCATCAAGGAAATCCGCGACAATCTGGCGGACGCCCTCAACCGCGTGGCGTATGGCGGGGAACGCCTGATTCTGCGCGGCGCGGCAAGGGCGTGGCGGCACTGGTATCCATGGAAGACTTGCAACTGCTGCAAGAGCTGGAAGACCGGGCCGACGTGCGGGCTGCTCGCAAGGCGCTGAAAGAGAAAGGCGGTGTTGCCCTGGAAGAGGTCAAGGCGCGCCTGGGGATGGAGTAGATGTTCCGCATCGTCTTCAAGCCGTCGGCGGATCGACAACTCCGCCGGCTTTCCGCCGCCGTGCAGCGCCGGCTGGTAGCCGTCGTGGAATCCCTGACCGATGAGCCACGTCCGCGCGGTGCCGTCAAGCTGGCCGGGGAAGAACACCTCTGGCGCTTCCGCGTTGGTCAGTACCGCGTGGTCTACTCCATCCGCGCTGACGAATTGATAGTCCTGGTGGTGCGCGTGGCACACCGCAACGATGCGTGCCGGGGGCTGTGACAGTGGCGACGGTTCGCCCACTGGCCAAAGGAAAGGAACGGTGAACGAATGGGGCATGGGGAGCTGTCGCCCAACGAAAAACCCTGGAAAACCAGCGATTTCCGCGGCTTTCCAAGGTTGTTCCGAGGGTGGGCTGAAAGTTGCGGCGAGTGGATTTGAACCACTGACCGCGTTTCCAGAAGGCCAATCAGATCAATCGCTTGCGGCAAGCGGCCCGCGCCCCTGCCCCCAAACCTGCCCCCGGGAAACCGAAAAACCGGCCGCCGGCGCCCTCGACTCGGCCGCGTTCGTCGGCATCCTGGCCCGGCTGCCGGAAGCCGAGCGGCAGGCCGGACTGGACGCCCTGGCGGACGCCCTGCGCGGTTTGCCACTGGCCGAGCGGGCGGCCCTGGCCGCGAAGCTGCTACGGTAACGGGGGACCGGGATAATGCAAGGGACGGGCCCGCCTGGCGATCCCGGCGAGCCGGGCATGGAGCGGGCTGGGGAGTGGCCGACTATGGCCGAGATTGGCCGACGAAAAGGCGATGCCGCCCTGGCGCTGGCCCTGGCATCCGGGGCAACCATTCGGGACGCCGCCGCCGCGGCCGGCGTCGGCGAGAGAACCGCGACCCGGCGCTGGGCTGACGCCGCCTTCCGCCGACAGGTTGCTGAGCTGCGGGGTGACATGGTAGGTCGGGCCCTGGGGCGCATGGCCGACGGCATGAGCGATGCCGCCGCCAAGCTCCGGGAGCTGCTGACCGCGGAGAGCGAATCGGTCCGCCTGGGGGCGGCCCGGGCGCTGCTGGAGCTGGGGACGAAGCTGCGGGAGTCCGTCGATCACGAAGAGCGCCTTGCCGCCCTGGAGCAAAACCAAGAACGGAGGAAGAAACCATGAGCATCGGCAATCGTCTTGCGGCGCTGGAGCGGTCCTCCGGCGATGGGCGCTGTCCCGAGTGCAAGCCCTACCTCGTCATACTCAGCAAGGGCGAGAAAGCGCCTCTCTGCCCACGTTGCGGCCGGCCGCAGGACGCGATTGTGATTGAGGAAGTTGTCGTCACCGCCGCGGACCTCCGGCGGAAGGATCAGGGGGAAGGCCCATGAATCGACTCTCTTGCCGCCTGGCTCGGTTGGAACAGGCGGCCCGCCAGGACGTTCCCGCCGTGTCGATTGCCGTGGTCGAACAAGGCGGGCGCGTAACGCAACTGCTGATGCGGGACGGCACCATTCGGCCGGCGCCGGCGGGTATGACCGCGGCCGACCTGCGCGGGCCGGTAAAGCTGATCGCCGGGTTCGATCTGAACGACCTTTGACGCACCGTTCCTATCGGCCCGCGCCGACGGGGGGGGGCCGGCAGACCGGCAGCCCCGCCCGCGTTGGCGCCAGTGCCAGGCGGGCGACCGGCCACAGGCGGGCCCATCACCGCCATCGTCAACGGCAGACGCCGGTTTTTCTGCTGGCTTCTGCCAGCAACGGCTGATAAAAGTGAGCTTAGCCAGCGACATCGCGTCGATGGCCAGTTTCGTTGACCAGAGGACCGCCACCCCACTGCCGGCCCATCCGGGCCGGTGACAACCCGAAGACTCGCGTGAGTCGAGCGCTGCTTCAAGAGAAACCGCCAACCTGGACCGCAGGGCCCTTGTATCTCGTTTGGAAGAGGCAGCACTTCGCCGCGCCCCGCAAGGGGCGCCGGCCTTGTGCTGTTCTTCCATGCCCCTTGGCGGGGGCCTCTTGAGCGGTGCCGGGTTCGGCGCTCCTCCCCTTTCGGAGACTCAAGAATGCGCGTCGCCTCCCTCCTGTGCGCTGTCCTGTTCACCGTGCTCCCCATCGCCTGTGCCGGTACTGCCACGACACAGAAGACAGCGACACCTGCGACCAGCAGACCTGCGGAAGTTGCCCTTGAATCCAAACCCATCCCGGAAACAGAAGACCGGGCCGCGAAGGACAAAGCGGCGCTGGAAGCCAGGGAGAAGCGGGAAAAGGACCAGCGAGAGGCTCTGGCCAAGGCGGCGGAAGCCGCCAGGGTCAAGGCGGAACAGGATGCTAAAGCTAAGGCCGCCCTGACGGCGGACCTGACGAGTCGGCTGGCGGATGCCTTGCTCGCGGAGGCCACGGCTAAGGATCGAGCCAAGGACGCTCGCGCCAAGGCCGATGCCGCCACCGAGAAGGCCGATCAGGCGGAGATGAACTACCGCAGAAACTCTTCAGGATTCCGACCGCGGGATGCGAGTGGGATGTACGAGAGTATTCGGGATGGTATAAGGGCTGGAACGGTTGAAACAGCTGTAAAGGAAGCCAAGGAGGCGGCCAGCAACGCTAAAAAAGCTGATGCGGCCTTGACGCAGGCAACGCAAGCGTTAGCTGGTATTCGATCCGAGATCCGGCAGGCTGGCCTGCCCCTGGGCACAATCGAGGCGGCTGCCCAGGTGGAGCGAGCGGCCAAGGAGAAGAAGGCACAAGCGGCAGAGGAAGCCTCACGGCGCGGGAACGAGAAGCCCGTGACCGCGCAACAGCGGAGCAAGCCAAAGAGCTTATCCGCAAGCGAGAGGTAGCAAGAGAGAAGAAAGCGCTGGCCGAGCAGAAGAAGGCCGCCGAATTAGCCGAAGAGCGGGCCAGCGCGAACGTGAAATTTGCAAAGAAGCTCATCGAGGAGGGTCAAGAGGACCTGGCTCGCGAACGCCTGAAGAAGGTGATAGACGATACCCCGGACACCAAGGGGGCCAAGGACGCCGCCGCCTTGCTTAAGGCAATGGACAAGGCCGCAAAGCCAGCGGATGGGAAGGAACGCGAAACACAGGACAAAACGAATGCCCCGGCGAAGGACAAAGAGAAGGCAGCGGGCAAGGTGACGACTGCCAAGCGCCTGTTGGAAGATGCAAAAGAGGCCCACCGGCAGGGCGATCGCCAGGAAGAGGATCGGCTGAGGCAGGGGGCGAAAGCTCTGTTGCAAGAGGTCGTGGACAAGTGCCCCGGGACGCCGGCGGCTGATGAGGCGAAGAAGTTGTTGGACGAGCTGTGATCTTCCGCCCTACGCCCACCGGCAAGGCCCTGCGGTGGAGCAACCGAAGCAAATCGTTGCCAACCCCGACACGCAGGACGCCGCCGAACTTCTCAAGGAGCCTCTATGCCGATCCTCGTGACCTGCCCCACCTGTGGGGCCAACGCTCGGGCGCCCGATGGCCTGGCTGGCGCCGTCAAGAAGTGTCCCAAGTGCGGCACGCTCCTGCGCGTGCCCAGCGCCGGCGTGGCCGTCCAGGCTTCACCGGCCGCCCCAGCCGCGTCAAGATCCACACCACCAACCGACCGACCCCATCGAAATGATAATAGAGCGGCAGCGGGCGCAAAGGACCGCGGCCTGCCCACTAAGACCGGAATGATGGGACTGCCGCCCCTCTGGCTGGGGATCGGCGGAACTGGCGCGGGGATTGTTCTGCTGTGCTGCGTCGGCTGCATTGCATTTCTGCTGACCAGGCCGGCGACCACCGCGGGAGACGGGAAGGCGACCGGCGGCACCGCGGAGCGGGTGATCGCCGAAAACAAACCCTCACAGGAAGCAGAGCAAGCGGCGAAGGAGAAGGCCCGACGGGAAGCCGAGGTCGAAAAAGAGAAGGCGAACGCAGAGGCGGCCCACCGGGAGGCCAAGGCCGAACAGGAGGCGAGGGAGAAGGCCGAACGAGAGGCCAGAGAGAAGGCGGAACGAGAGGCCAGAGAACAGGCGCGTCCGAGTATCTCCTACCGCATCGTCCGTGAATGGAGCATCCCGAACGGCGGCTATGGCAGAGAAGTCGTGATCGATCCGGTCCACCGGAACGAGAAAGACATGAAAGCACTCGGTGACCAATTCCGCCAGGATACGAAAAACGACCGGAACGCTTTCATAACCGTCTACGATGACGAGAAAGCTTGCGCATGCGAAAAGACGCCTTAGCGGATCGGTTAAGCGATAAGGACCTGGCTCATCACGACAAACACATGATTGGCGACTACGCACGAAACGCCAACACAGGCAATCACGTCTTCAACATCTTCTTGGATGGGGTTGACGGTCAAGTCATCGAGGTCAAGTACTAAGCCGGCTTCGAGACCCTGCTGCCGTTCTTTCGCAAGGCCCTACAGCGGAGCCCGGAGGGCAACTAGCGTGCCTATTACCGTCTACTGTCCTACCTGTGGGATGACTGCGAAAGGCCCAGACGCGGCCGCTGGTCGGGTCCTAAAGTGCCCACAGTGCGGCGAACCCATTAGGATGCCGAACAGGCCCGATGGCATCCGCTCGCCGAATACCATCCCAACCAAGGCTGAGCAGCCGGCCGAAAGAGCGGCGGCGCCGGATCGCGGCAACCATGAATCGAATCGAAAATCGGTGGTCCGGTCTGTTCTGGCGTTTGAACAGGTGGACATCTACACCAAGCTCGCCGCTGTGGCTGCTCTCCTTGGCCTGCTTGTCCTGGGCGCTTCGCCGTTGTTCAATTGGGTAAACTTCGCAAGCGGAGGCGTGATCGGCTTGAAAGAAGACGGCAAGATTGTCCTCGGCGTCACGTTGCTAGCGATCGCCATATGGGTTGCGGTGCTGTTCAAGCCAAGCTGGCTCAAGGCCGGGGCCATCGCAGTTCAGGCGTGGGGTACGGTCGCCGTTTTCTGGATGGGAGCACTTGTTTGGAAGGTGGGCTCCATTCTCGATTCACCCGCTGTGAAGGATAATCCATTGGCTATGCTCTTTGCCACACAAATCAGTCCCGGAGCAGGGTTGTACCTCGGGTTGTTTGGTGGGCTCGTAGTCGCTGCTGCTCTTGGCTTCGTCGCCGTGCGACGCTCTCTAGGAATTCGTGACCTCTGGCCCTACTTTGCCACGCAAGGTTGTTCCGTTGCTGTGGGTATTCTGTTGGCGATCTTCTCGAATCGGGAGGCGCCCAACCGAAAGACGCCGATCTCGCGTGGACTTTCCCCAGTGCGAACAAGGAACCAGACCGGGCACCTGCCCAAGAAAAATGGTCTGGGAGTGGGCGCGTCGAAGCCCCCGTCTTGCCGCAAACACCGGAACCAAAGGCGCAAGCTCCGCAGCCCGAACAGCCGACGATTCCACCGCCCAAGAAAGAAGAACGATGGGTGGACGCCAGCCGCTCAGAATCCAACACCGGTGCCCGGATGCAAAGACGTTTACGTTGCTGTCTTGACGCTGGAGACCGAACACGTCGATGTCAACGATTTCGGCAAAACGACTTCAAGAGATAAGCATCTCGTAATTCGTGTTGGCATTTTCAACAAGAGCGAAACCAGAAAGGTCGATTACGCCGGTTGGGGCGCCGTGTACGGCGGCGGCGATAACCCGCCGGAATTGGTAGATAATTTCGGCAACACTTACCCCCGCGTTCACTTCGGGCTAGGGTCAAGGATTGAGGGGCAGGTGCGATCCGAATCCATCTACCCCGGCAAAAACCTGATCGATCTTCTCGTGTTCGCCATCCCAATAGATAAGGCCGAATACTTACGCCTGCGCCTTCCCGCCGACAACCTTGGCGGAAGGGGAGATGTTCGGATTCAGATTCCCCGCAGCATGTTTAGTAAGTGACACATCGCGTCAGCCGGCGGCGCCGGCCAGCGGGCAAGCGGCCGACCCGCCGAGGGGCTTCTACCCTTGTGTCTTCGGCGGGCGAGCGAGGGAGTACGAACGATGGCCAGCTGCACTGGCTGCGGGCGCAGTCTCAGCAAGATCAGCAATCCCCTGCGCTGTGGTCAGTGCGGAGCCGTGTTCTGCTCCGAGAAATGCGGATTCCGTCATGCGAGAGCCACGGGGCACCAGGCGCGGAAGGGGTTCGGGTGTATCCGGGCGGGGTGTGTCGTGTTGGTGATAGTCGCGGCCTGCGCTGGGGTGCTGACGCTGGTCGGAAAGTTTCGCTGAACTGAGCGGTAGCCCCTTTGCACGGCGCTCATTGCCTGCGCCGATTGCGGCGTCAGGGTGTCTGACCTGGCCCCGTCTTGCCCGCGATGCGCACGCCCTCGATCGTTGTGACTGCTAGAATCGCCTTGTCGGGCACCGCCGGCCAGCGGTGAACGGCCGGCCAGGCGACGGGGGCTCCTACCCTTCCCTTTCGCCGTGGCCGGCCGGCCCGGTCGCAAAGGGTAGGGAGCATGTCCGACTTTGAATATGTCAAGGGTGCGCAGCACTTGCTCAATGCGCTGATTAGCATGCGCCGCAGTCTGGACGAAGCCTACGACGAAAGGCCCGAGAACATTCCCCGAGAAACAAGGGCGCTCAGGGCGATCGGGCTCCGCGCGGACCGCCTTGAATTGTACTTGCGCTCCCGACGTTCCCCACCTGGGACGTAGCGGAAGGAACTCTTGGCCGACCTGCGGAAGTGCCCTCGGTCGATAAGCCACATCGACCACCTGCGCCAGTTGGAGCAGGAAGCCCGGGCGACGGAGGCGCCGATTCCGCCGGACCCGTTTCACGAGGCGATGAAGAAACACTACCGCCTACTGAAGAAACTGGCCCAATTGGTTCGCCTCCCGAGGGGTGGCAAGCGAAAGGGCGAGCGGGGACGCAAGACGGTGAGTAGGACCGCCGCCGCCGACCCGGGCCAGGTAACCGACCGGGTGTTGGAGGGACTGGCCACATCACGCCCCACGGTTGAGCCGCTGGCCGCGCCCGTTGCTCCGCCGAGGCTCCCCGCCGAAGTTGAATCCAGGGTAACCGATCCACCGCCCGCCGTCACTGTGCCCGGCAAGCTGATCTTGGGAGTATTGCTCGAATGCCACCCCGAATTGCGGAGCATCGAAGCGATTTGTGAGAGGTTGCAAGACCAACTTTCAGAGCGGACCATCGGCCCTGAACTAAACAACCTGATCGGCGCCGGGCTAGCTTTGCGGCCGGACGGCAGACGCAAGGGCGCGACGCTGACGCTCCCCGGGAAAGACCTGGCCGAGCGGATTTCCGCAATCGAATCGCTCCCTCACCGCCCCGACGGCCCTGCCGACTAATTGCCGCTTGTTTGCCCCTTAACTTCCTGGCGGGGCAAGTCGTGACCGTGTTCTGATATGAACATGGACACGACACCCTGCACTCCGACGCTGACAATTCCGCCGCCGGACGAAATCCAACAACGCATCGCTGCTTGCCGCGCCGAGCTAAAGGCTCTGTCGCGCCTTCTTCGCATGTCGCGTGCGGCACGACGGGCGAGCGAAGCCCGCGCGGCGCGTGCGACGCCGGGCGCGAAAGGGGGAGCCGATGCCCGCTAATCCCCCCGATCCGCTCCTGATCCCAGACACCGCCGCCGCCGCCCTGGCCGGCGTGAGCCGGGCGCACTGGCACCGCCTACGGGCTGCGGGGAAGCTGCCGCCGTCGATCCGGCTCGGCCGCAAGGTCTTGTGGCGGCGGCTTGAAATCGTGGCCTGGATCGACGCCGGCTGCCCGGACTCGCGGACCTGGGCGGCGATGCAAGCGGCCGCCGGCCGGCGAGCTGCACGAATCGTCGGATGACGATGCGCCACGGGCCGGATTGCCGTCCGGCTCGTGGCATTGACGGCGCTCTGTCAGTGAGGATTGCTTCATCATGGCTGAATCTAACGGGGAATGCAACGGCATTGCCAACCGCCGGTTGCTGCCTCAGCACCTGGCCGACCTTCGCAAGAGCGGGTTGACGGACGCGACCATTGCAGCTTGCGGGTTCCGTTCGCTGGAAGCGCCGGCATCCGTGCAAGACGCCCTGTGCTGGAAGCTCTACCGCGGCGAGCTGGGGCCGTGTCTGTGCATTCCGTTCCCCGATGCCGAGGGGAAGCCCACGGGGTATTGTCGGCTGAAGCCGGACAAGCCGCGCAAGGGCAAGGAAGACGGCAAACCGCGCAAGTACGAAAGCCCGAAGGGTTCCACGAATCGCGCCTACTTCCCACCCGGCACCCGTGCCGCGCTGCCGAAAGCCGCGGCCCGGCTGATCGTTACAGAAGGGGAGAAGAAAGCCGTGAAGGCCGATCAAGAGGGGTTCCCTTGCGTCGGCCTTGTCGGAGTGTACGGCTGGCAAAAGAAGCGGGCGCGGGACAAGGAAGGGAAGGCGAGCGGCGAGCGCCAGCTGATCGACGGACTTGCCGGGATCCCGTGGCAAGGCCGGCCGGTTTACCTATGCTTCGATTCGGACGCCGCGACGAATCCGAATGTCTGCTGGGCCGAATGGCACCTGGCCGAGGCCCTGGCCGGCAAGGGCGCTATCGTGAAGGTCGTGCGGCTTCCCCCCGGCGAGCCCGGACCGGACGGCACTGCGGCCAAGGTCGGGCTCGATGACTTCCTTGTCGCGCATGGCCCGGACGCCTTCCGCGAGTTGCTGGCCACCGCCACCGAACCGACGCCACCGGTGGCCGTAGCACCAATCGAGGAGGACGACGATCCGCACCGCCTGGCTCGGCTATTCATCGACGAACGCTGCAAACACGCCGACGGGCTGACGCTGCGCTACTGGCGGGAGCAATGGTGGAGATGGGACGGATCGGCCTACCGCGAGCATCCCGATGCCGAGCTACGGGCGGAGGTGACGGTCGAGGTCAAGGCCGAGATGGACCGGCTGAATCTGACCGCGCAGGCCCTGGCCGCCGCGAACGGTAAGAAACCGCCGTCCGTTCGCAAGATCAACAGAGCGCTGATAACCAATGTCGAGCTGGCCCTCGCGTCGATGACGGTCTGGCCGGGCGCCGTGGAACCGCCGGCATGGTGGGACGGCGCAAAGTGGCTTCGCCACAACATGATCGCTCTGGGCAATGGGCTATTGGACCTGGACGCGCTCTTTGGCGGCAAGGCCGCGGTCCTGCTACACCATACGCCTCGCTGGTTTTCGCCACTCTGTCTGCCCTACCCGTTTGACGCCGACGCCGATTGCCCCCGCTGGCGAGCCTTCCTCGAGCGCAACCTGGAAGCGGACGGCGAGCGAATTGCCCTCTTGCAAGAGTGGTTTGGTTACTGCCTGACGCCGGACACTTCTCCCCAAAAGTTCATCGTGTTTGAGGGCGAAGGATCGAATGGGAAGAGCGTCGTTTGTGCTGCCCTGGAAGCGATGCTCGGGACCGGGAACTGTGCTCACGTCCCCCTGGAAGTGTTCGGCGAGCGGTTCCAGCTCACGCCGACGATCGGCAAGCTGGCGAACATTGCTTCCGAGGTCGGCGAGCTGGACAAGGCCGCGGAAGGCTTCCTGAAATCTTTCACGTCCGGCGATGCCATGCAATTCGACCGCAAGCACAAGCCGCCTGTTCAAGCCGTTCCGACCGCCCGACTCGTTCTGGCCACGAACAACCGGCCGCGGTTCTCCGACCGGAGCGGCGGGTTGTGGCGCCGGATGATCCTGACGCCCTTCCGCGTTGTCATCGCCAGCGACGATCCGGGCCGAGTGTTCGGGATGGACAAGCCCGCATGGTGGGAAGCATCCGGCGAGCTGCCGGGCATCCTCAACTGGGCGCTGACCGGACTGGACCGCCTTCGCCGGCAAGATCGGTTCACGCGATCCGAGGTCTGCGAACAAGCGCTTGCCGAGTACCGGACAGAGAACAACCCAGCTCGCATGTTCCTGTTGGAAACCTGCCGCGAATCACCCGAGGGCCACGCCCCGTGCGGCGAGCTGTACCGGCGATACCGGGAGTGGTGCAACGCGAGCGGCTATTCTCCGTTGGCGGATCGCTCGTTCGGGAAAGAAGTCCGGCGAGTGTTCCCCAAAGCCGAGCGGCGAGAAATCGGGGGGAGAGGAAGCCGGCTGTACGCCTATTGCGGCCTGGCCGCAGACGGGCTGAGCGGGTTCGGCGGGTAGTCCGTGCGTTGTGTGCGCTATGTACGCTATGCCCCCCTACTTATTTTGCACATGATGGGGGTTCGCGGGGTTCGTCAATGAGTACGGATAGAGTTAGAAAAGAAGTGGGAATACATAGCGCACATCGCGCACACAGCGCACCGATTGCCCGGTTGCGCACCCGGTTTGGCGTCCTGCCGGATGGAAAGAAGGCTTCCTCGACACCCGCGACGCCGGAGCCTGGCACACCGAAGCCGCCTGACCCGCCGCCCCCCGCCGTGGCCCTCGACCTGCCGCCCGAGCCGCCGCCGGGTCTTACGCTGATGGACCTGCCCGCGGACCTATTCGAGACGTGGCAAGAGCGGGCTTCCATCCGGCACTTTGACGGCGAGTTGCCCTGGCCCGAAGCCGAGGCCCTGGCCCTGGCCGACGTTCTCCGCCGCGGCGAGCCTGTTGCCGAACGGGTCGCCGCGCCGACGCCGCAAGCCGCGGACGGGCCGGCCGGCACGACTCAGGCGATCCTCTTCCCGCTGGCGCGTGGCCCCTATGGATGAAGCCAAAACATGAGCAAGCGCCGATCCGACCGCAAGCAACCCGACCTGTTCCACGCCGAGGCCGAACGCCTGGCCGCCCTACCGGCCCGCGACCGCAAAGAGGCCCTGGACGTTCACCGCCGCATTGCCGACGATCCGCGGCTTTCCGAGGCGACACGGGACTACGCCCGCACCCTGGCCGATACCCTGGAAAAGCTGATTGCGGAAATCCGCAAGAAAATATAACATTGATATTGACAGACGTAAACAGGATTGTAAAATACCCTTGTGTGGTGAAAGCTGGCCCACAAGGGAGCAAGGATCATGGCGGACATCATCGCTTACTACCGCGTCAGCACGAAACAGCAAGGCGATTCGGGGCTGGGGCTGGACGCGCAGAAATCGGCCGTGGAAGCGTATGCCCGCAACGCTGGCGCCCGCATCCTGGCGAGCTATCGGGAAGTGGAATCGGGCAAGCTGGCCGAACGGCCGGAACTGGCCCGCGCCCTGGCCCACGCCCGGCGGAGCAAGGCAACGCTGGTTGTGGCGAAGCTGGACCGCCTGGCCCGCAACGTGGCTTTCCTCTCCGCGCTGATGCGTTCGGGAGTGGACTTTGTTTGCTGCGATAACCCGCACGCGAACAAGCTGACGATTCACATTCTTGCCGCCGTTGCCGAGGATGAAGCCGAGCGTATCTCGGCACGGACGAAAGCCGCCCTGGCCGCCGCGAAGGCACGCGGCACGCTGTTGGGATCGGCCCGGCCGGATCATTGGAAGGGCCGGGAAGAGGCCCGGCTCGCCGGCCTGGCCCGCGGCCGGGTTGCGTCCGCCAAGGTAGTCTCCCGCAACGCGAGCGAAGCCTACGCGGACCTGGCCCCGGCAATGGTCCAATGGCGAACCGAAGGGCTGACGTTGGAAGCGATCGCCGGCCGGCTGAACGCCGAGGGGCACACAACCCGCCGCGGAAAGGCGTGGAATCCGGTTCAAGTGCTGCGCGTGCTCCAACGGGCCGAGGCCGCCCGCGCCTGACCCGAATCCTTTGGCCGCGCCCGGCCGCTGGCGGACTGCAAGCCGCCGGCGCGTCGGGCCGGCCGTCTAGCAGAAGGGGACCGACTGATGGCACGGATTTTCCGCCCCGTTTACTACGTCAATCCCGCGACGGGCAAGCGCGTC
Source organism: uncultured Planctomycetota bacterium (assembly GCA_963827935.1). GTDB lineage: Bacteria > Planctomycetota > Planctomycetia > Gemmatales > Gemmataceae > DATFNV01. The sequence goes on from CAWHCN010000019.1 coordinate 758,684, forward strand.
AGGAAGGGCTTTCCGGCGCCGTCCGCAAGAAATCGAAGACCTACCATATCCGCTACTACCGCCCGGACGGTAGCCGTCCGGAAGTAACCGGTTTCAGGGATCGCAAGGCGACGGAGGCCCTGGCCGCCGAACTGGAGCGCCGCCGCGATTCGGGAGGCCGCAGGCGTTGTCGAGCCGAGCGATGTTCATGCGAAAGTGCCGCTGGCCGGGCACGTGGCCGACTTCCGCCGGCACCTGGCCAGCAAGGGCAACAGTGAGCCCTACATCGACAGGACCATTTCGCAATTGACGTGGGTACTGGACCAGTGCCGATTCGTGAAGATAGCTGACGTGCAAGCCTCAGCGGTCCAGGAATGCCTGGCCGGGCTCCGCCGCGACGGCCGGGGACTCAAGACCAGCAACGATTACCTGGCCGCTGCGAAGGGGTTCACCCGTTGGCTGTGGCGGGACCGCCGGACGGCCGTTGACCCCCTGGCCGGGTTGTCCAAGTTAGCGAACCCGGAAACCGACGTTCGCCACCCCCGGCGGGACTTCTCTCCGGAAGAGCTGCGCCGCCTTCTGGAAGCCGCCCGGACAAGCGCTGTCACCCTCCGCCGGCTGTCCGGCACCGAACGGCACTTCCTGTACCTCACCGCCTGTGGGACCGGGTTCCGGGCAAGCGAGCTGGCCAGTCTGAGCCCGGAGAGTTTCGACCCGGACGGCGAGCCGCCGACCGCGACTGTAGAGGCAGGTTGCGCGAAAAACCGCCAGATGGCCCGGCAACCGCTGCCACGCGATATTGCCGAGGCGCTGCGCCCGTTCCTGGCCGGCAAGCCGGCCGGCGCCCCTGTCTGGTCCGGCGACTGGAATCGGCGTGCGTTCCTGTTGATCCAGTACGATCTTGAGGCGGCCCGCCAGACGTGGCTCCAGGAAGCCCAGAATGACGTAGAACGGGCCGAACGGGAGCAAAGCGACTTCCTTGCCTACCGCGACTCCGCGGGCCGTTACGCGGACTTCCACGCCTTGCGGCATTCGTACATCACGATGATCGGCAAGACCGGGGTAAGCCCGAAGGAACATCAGGACCTGGCCCGGCATTCGACCTACGCCCTGACCGGCCGCTACACTCATTCCCGGCTGTACGACCTGGCCGCCGCCGTCAACGCGCTGCCGTCGATGCTTCCCACGGGGGACAAGCCCAAGCCGCTGGCCGCCACGGGCACGGAAGGGGGGCGATTTTCCCTGCCCCTAAACCTGCCCCCGCAAGCGGCTATTTCGGGAGATTTCGGGAGACGAGCGGAGACAATTGACAGGGGGCTGTCAGCAACGAAAAACCCTGGAAAACCGAGCATTTCTGCGGCTTTCCAGGGTTCTGATCGGACCGGGCCAAAAGTTGCGGCGAGTGGATTTGAACCACTGACCTCCAGGTTATGAGCCTGGCGAGCTACCACTGCTCCACGCCGCGCCTAGTGAGAGCCGCGCTGAAGTCGAGGGCGTCCGGCAGGAGAACGGCTCTTCAAATGCAATTGTAGCACACGCCGGCAGGAGTCAAGGCCCGGAATCGAGTTTTGTGGACCTGCTTGCTGACGCGACCGGCCTCATCCTTGATCCTGACGTGCGGTGTCGACCCGTATCGTTCCTCCCCGGCCCGCGTGCGGATCAGGCAGTCGCCCCGGAAGCTGGGCAGGTAGACGTGGCGGTAGCCGGTGCGGCCCAGGAACAGCTCCACGGCGTGCCGCACCGGCGGCAGATAGTCGATGTCGTCCACCAAAATCCACGGGCAGCCCAGGCACTCCACCAGTTCCAGGTCGTGCAGGCAGCCGGCGAAGGAATGGTCGCCGTCCACGTGGGCCAGGTCGTAGCCCGAACCGTCCAGCGTCTGCTGCCGCGTGTCCAGGGGCGCGTCGATGCGGATGGCGTCCGCGAAGCTCATGGTCTGCGAGGTGCTCGCCACCGTGACAAGCCTGACCCAGGTGATGATGCCCGCCGGGTAGCTCGGCCCGGCGCCCAGGTACACGTAGTTGTAGCCGTAGCCGCTCGTCGCCCCCTGAAATCGCAGCTGGAACTGCCCGGGGTTGAAGTCGGGGCACTGCTCGGACTTCCGTTGTCCCTCCATGTAGGGCATCAGATAGCCCTGGGTGAGATCGGTCTGATCAGCCGAGCACGCATCAGCGGCGGGACGGCACTGGCACCTTCCCATCGGCAATCAATTTCTTCCACTTCTCGACCGCCTCCTGGCGTTTCTCCAGCCCCCAGGTCGGGTCGTAGTCGATCTTCCGGGCCTCCTCCGGGAGATGTCCGCCGACGCCGAGCTGGTCCAGCTGCCAGAACGAAAGGTCGCGCACCAGCGGGTTGCCGTGGTCGAGTTGATCGACGAGATCCCTGTAGGTTTTCTCCTCCCCAAGCATTGCGCCGGGAAGAATTGCAGCAGGCGGACGATCAATTCAGCATCGACGTTACCGTGGCGCTTTCCGAGGATGTCCTGCAACTCCTGGGCGTGGCGACCGCCGCGCACCAGCCACGATTGCAGCGCAAACAGCGCGACGCCGCGAACGTTCGGCTTGTCCCGCTCCCCCAACAGATCGACGAGCGGCTCCACCACGTCCAGGGCCGCCAGGAAGAGCACGCCAAGATCCTGATTGTCGGGGTCGTTAACGTCCTGCACCTGCTTCTTGACGCGCGCCATCACCGGTTCGGTATTGTTTGGCCGAGGCTGCTTCTCCCCTGGGCCCGGCCCGGGCCCGCCGAGCAAGTTCCTCCACTCAAGGAGGCTGCGCAGGGCCTTCTCCACCGGCTTCGCCGCGGGGTCCGGCGATTTCGTCCACCACGCGGGGAGGTCCGGCGCGTTGCGCGCTCCGGCCGGGCCGCGCCCTGGTTGAGCCAGATGACACGGTGCAATTCGGGAGGTTGATGAGAGTTTGGTCGGACGTCTTCACCACGACGCGGCCTTTCGCCACCAGGCTCAGCCACGTAGGAGGCACGGCCTGCCGCTGAGGTTGGCCCCACGATTCCAGCGCAACCTCACTGCCGTGGGGTAGCTCCAGGTCCCAGGTCTCGCGGAGGAAGCGGAGACGCACCTTGGCGGAGCGGGCCGGCGCCGTGCGGTTGGCAACAACGACGCGCCCGCGGTCCAGCGTGAAGTCCAGGTCGGTGCCGGCGGCCGGCACGTGCAGCATGACCACGCTCTCCAGGACCGGCGGGGACGGCGAGAATTCCGGCAGGTTGCCCCAGAGCGTGAGATCCACGCCGCCGTCTAGGGCCAGCAGGCTGCGATAGCCCGGCAGACTGACCAGCGTCTGCGCCGTGGACACCCGCGACTCGGGGCGCAGCACCGCCCAGGGCCGGTCCTCCCCCTCTCGCCGCAACAGCACGCTGACCCATTTGTCGAGATTGATGTAGGTCCCGACTTCCTTCACCTCCTCACTCGGATTACTTCTGGCCGGTTTCACGGGCGAGGGCGGCGGGAGAACTGGCGGCGGCGGGGCCGGCTGCTTTTCCGTGTCACTCATCGGGAGGCGTTTTGTGTCCGGCGGTAGAGGGACGATGGCCGGCGCGGTCGTAGGTCCCAGCGCATACTCATCCGGGCCTTTGTTCGTGCGCGGCCAGACTACAGCGACCACGCCCGCCACAATGGCCAGGCCCGCGACGGCGCCGATTGCCAGAGCCAGCCCCGTTCGGGATCTTTTCCCGGCGGCAGTCGTGCCCAGGTCGAGTGCGATGACGGTGAGCGTGGCGCCGGTGAAGCCCATCTGGATGCGATCCCCAACGCGCAGCGGCGATGGTCCTGCCAGCAGTGTCCCGTTCAACAGGGTGCCATTGCTCGAACCCATGTCGGTCAGCGTGGCGCCGCCGGCACTCAGATCAATGCGGGCGTGCTGCCGCGACGCTGTGTTACCAGCCTCGCCGGGCAGTGGCAGCTCGCAGGCGGGATCGCGCCCGATGCGGATGACGGGGCCAGCGTGCTCCACGCTAGTCGGTTGGCCCGAACCCGCAGCAATCGAGAGGCGAATGTTCATTTACGTCACCCGGAAGATGAAACGCTGCTCCCCCACGCGGAGCTGACAGCCGCTGGCAAGAGGCATTGGCTCGACGACGCGCAGCCACAGGCCGTTGAGGGACTTGTTGTTCTCGATGTGCCACCCCTTGGCGTCACGGTACATTCGGGCGTGTCGCGCGTTGACGAGCACGTCATCGGGCCGGGTGATCGCGCACGCCCTGGGGTCGCGGCCGATCCAGTATTCCGGCAGCGTGAGGGCGAAGCGGTTCACCGGCCCTGCCGGCGACAGTTCCACCAGGGACGGGACCAGCGAACGAACCGGGTTGGCGCCCGACCAGGCCTGGGTGCTCTGCGGCGGTGCGCCGGGTAGGTCAACCGCCGGAGCCGGAGGGGGCCCGACCTCGAAGCGGTCGCGCCCGCTGCCGAGGATGAACTCGGTCTCGTTGCGGAGCAAAATGCTGCCGACGCGCACGAACGTCCCGTTCGTGCTTTGCAGATCGACGAGCGCCCAGCGATAGCCGTTCGGCCCGTGCTGCCGGACAAGTTCCGCATGCCGGCCGGAGATGGCTGCGTCATGGGGGATGCGGACGTTCCCCTCGGTGCGGCCGAGGATGGTGACGTCCGTCCGGAGGCGGACCCATTCGCCGTCGGTGCTGCCGTCGTCGAGGACACAAAGCAGGGCAGTAGGAGGCCGCACAACCGGGCGTTCCGCCTGGGCCTCGATTTCGGCCGGCGTGGCGACCGGTGCCTTGCCGGGCGCGGCGGCCTGCCCCTTCTTGGCCAGGGCGGCAAGGCGCTCGCGGCGGGCCTGGAGGGCCTGGCGGATTTCGTCGTCCGATTCCAGCCGCGTGCCCTCGATGGCGGCGGGCAGGGGGTTGGCGGGCGCGGGCCGGCCCTGGTTCGGCGACATGGAGGACTCCTTGCGGCGCTGGATGCCGCAGGTACAAGGATCGATTGGCGGGTACTATCCTTGCCGCCGTTTGCGTGACGGCGACGGGCCCTTGGCCACGAGGGTCAAGGCTTCGGCCTCCGCCGGAATGACCATTGGTTCGCTAATGTTATCATCAAGTTGTACCCGGACGTGGTAGAGTCGTTTGCCCCCGATGCCGATGTTGCCCCAGTCTTCGACGACGACCCCTTCGACGGGGGTAAAGCCCCACAGGAGGCGCACGCGGTCGCCTTCCCGATAGGGCCCAGGGTTCTGCTCGATCCACGGATTCTTGGCCCAGGGGTCCACGGGATTCTCTCCCTTATCAGCCGGCATCGGCCCGCGTGTACTATCCTCGCCGCCTTTTTCGCGGCGGCGGCGGGGCCTTGGCCACAAGGGTCAAGTTTTCCGCCGGTGCTGAGATGTCCAGCGGTTCGCTGACGTCATCGGGCTGGACCCGGACGCGGTAGAACCGCCGCCCTCTGACGCTGACATCGCCCTGATCCTCGATGATGACCCCTTCGACGGGGGTAACGCCCCACAGGAGGCGCACGCGGTCGCCTTCCCGATAGGGACCAGGGGTCTCTTCTATTCGCGGATTTTTGACCCAAGGGTTCACGGGACATTCTCCTTTACCAGGGCGCGACGCCCGTGGCGGACACCAGGTGCGCGCGCATGACGTTATCGAAGGAACGGGCCAGGCCGTCACAATCCTTCCGCCAGTCCTGCACCTCCGAAAGGTGCAAGGACGCACGGCTGCCCTTGTACATCTCCGGTCCAAACGCATCGTGGGCGATGGCGTTGCGCCAGCGGTTCAGCGCCTCCAACGCCAGCTGGCGTTGCGCGCTCCTCGGGTGGTCGGTGCCCACGGCGGCCCAGAACAACAACCCGAACCGGTTGAAGTCGGCCCCGATGTTGCCCGGGTTCGGGTTCCCCGTGTCCAGCTTGCGGCCGTACACCAGGTTGTGCCGATAAGTCTCCTGCAGCAGTGGCGAGGCGACAGGGCCCACCAGATGATCGGCACACTCATCGTGCAGGTCGCGGCAGAAGCCCTGAAACCGCGCCGACAGCAGTAGCGCGTAAGCCAGGTTGATCTGCTGCGTCAGGTAGCACCGTCCCGGCCTCGTGCCCCCGACAGACCGGTGAGCATGTTCGATTTCATCGAGCGCAGCCGTGCGCTTCGCCGACCAGTCTTGCAAAGCGAGCGATGGCATCCCTGCCCTCCAATCAATAACGCTGCTCCCCTCCCTCACCCGATTCTCCCACCCTGCTCCGCACAGGTCAACCGCGCCTCACTGTCGGCCGGCCGGTAAATCACGGCTTGCTCGAAGGCGTCTCCTGGTTCTTGAGGCGCGTCACCTCGTCGGCGAGGGCGCGGTGCAGGGCGACGTAGTAGCGCTCGTCATCGACCGCTGCCGGCGCGAAGTGCAGGCCCTTCATCTTCATGTAAGCGACCAGGTCGGCCACTGTCTTCCCTTCCGGGGCCTCGAAATAAGTCGCCGCGTCCGACCTCTTGAGGATGAATGTGGCGTCAACGACCTCCTTGAGGAACCTGTTAGTCTCGATCCAATGGCAAGGGTTACAATCGGCGTCGTTGAGGCCGGCCCGAATCTCCTGGTCGAGTCGGGCCTGGCACGTTCTCACCGCGGCCTCCAGACCGTCCAGCACCTCGGCCATCTTCTCCTGACTCGTTTTCCGGCCCAGGGCCAGCTTCTTGCCGCGGGTGAGCAGATCCTCAATCTTTTGGCGGTCGTCGGCGAACTTGGCGCGGAGGAGGAGCCGCGGCCAGAGGATCTTGTCGCCCTTGAGCATGCCGGCGTTGCCGCGGCCGCTCACGGTCAGGTTGATATGGAGCAGGCATTCCTCGTCGATTGTCGTCGACCCGGCGGCGGGCAATTCGGGCCGCAGTTCCAGCTCCTTGCACAGGGAGTTGAGCGGCGCCCCCGTGATGATCTCCGAGAGTTGCGGCACTCTGCGGTTGTACTCGACCTGGGTCTTGCGCTCCCGATCGAGCTGGTTGATGAACGCGGCAGCGCGGAAGTCCCGTACCCACTCCCAGTGCTCCAGCTCCTTGCGATGCACCTCCAGCCACTCGTCGCGCACCTTGAGGCGGAGGAGGTTGACTTCCTGCTTCTTGACGAGGAAGTCCCCCTCGGCGCAGGTAGTCGGCCCCGGCGTGGACGGCCGCCGCGGCATCGCGCAGCGGCGACGAGGGCGCGTAAGGGGTGTAGGTGTAACCCCAGTAGGGCGACGCCACCGCGCCGACCACGGCCCGGTTGGGGTCGTAGCCCGGATTCTGGGCCGCAGCGCGCCCGGCGAGAAGCAGCAGGCCGACCACGCAGGTCCCGGCAGCCAGGAAAGAACGGCTTGCAGGGTGATTCATGGGTCCGGCCTCCAGGGTTGGTTTGCCCAGCTTACTTCGCGGGCAGTTCCTTGATTTCGATCTTGCGAATCTCGACGACCACTTTCTGACCGTTCTGTTGCAAGGCAATGTGGCCGCTGGTTAATGGTTGCTTCTTGTCGGTATAGTCCGCCGTCGTCGTGCCATTCACCTTGATGACCAAGTGATTGCCCCTGGCAACTATCTCCATCGTGAACCACTCGCCCGATGTGATCCGGGGCTGGCCGAGAACAGGTGTGAATTCCCTAGCGCCAGTGGCGAGCCACCCGGCTTCGAGGCCCCCTTGGGGGCCGGTGGGGCCGTGAAAGTTTCGGGCCGTGTAGCCCCGCGGCCACGCTCCCTCCGGTGCTGGGCCGAATCCCGTCCGGAACATGACAGCGCTAATGCCCGCGCCCGTGAGCCGCGTATCTAGGCGTAGAATGAAGTCCTTGTAGTCGTCGCGCACCGTGTACAAGTGACTGAACGTCAACTTGTGCCCCGGAGCCAGAGCCTGTGAGGATACCGTTCACAACACGCCAGTTTCCCCGTTGCGAAGAGTGCGTCTTCCACCCCTTCGTGTCCTTGCCGTTGAACAGCGGCACAAAGCCGTCGTTGTCGGGTTTGACCGTCGGCAGTTCCTTGATCTTGATGTTGCGGAAGGCAACCTCATTGGTGAGCCATTGCAAATCGATGTGCCCCTTCTTCTCCTTGCCAAAGCGATCCTCCTTGCCAAATGGGCTTGCTGCCACGCGCTTGTTCCAGTCGGCGGTGCCCAACTCGTACTCGACGATCTTCTCGCCGTTGAGCCAGTGTTCGACGTGATTGCCGCTCACCACGATTCGCGTCTGGTTCCACTCGCCAACGGGCCTGGTCACGTCCTTCGTCGGGGCGTACAGCCCGAAGGCGGCGCCGGTGAGTTGCACCGGCTTGATGCCCTTGAAGTTCTTTTCGTCCTTGTACCAGGGGTCGTCGAGGATCTGGTACTCCGGGCCAGTTCGGTAAGGGACGTTTTTCGCCTCGCTGACGCGGTACATGACGCCGCTGTTGACACCCGGAGTCGCTTTCCATTCGAGCGTCAAGTCGAAGTCCGAATACTGCTCGTCAGTGACAATGTCGCCCTCGGTTTGGCCGTTCATTCGGCTGGCGACCAGGGCACCGCCAATGACCTTCCACACCCCTGGGAGATCCTTGCCCCGGTAGGCGCGCACCCCTCTGTAGTCTTGCCATCGAAAAGGAGTTTCCACCCACTGGCTTTCTCCTCGTCGGTTAGCGTGTTCGGTACTGGCCCGTTGGTCGGCAGTTCCTTCTGGCCGGGCTTACTGAGGGCGGTGAACCGAATGTTCCGGAAGACAACGTCCATCGACGGCCCGCCGTGCAGCTGCCAGGCGATGACGCCCTCTGCCGGTAGCTTGTCGAAATCGTCGTCGATGGTGGGTTCGCCGTTCAGCTTGATGGTGACATGCTTGCCCACACATTTGATGTAGTAGTCGTTGAAGTCGTCCTCCTTCACCAGCCTCTTCACCATTGCCTCGGGGGCGGCCTTCATGATTCCGCCGAAGTGCTCGCCAAATAGGCTGCCCCAGTATTTCCCCGCCATGTCGCATTTTGGCCCCTCAACAGCCCAATGCTCCTTGTCGAACACCTCGCTGCGGATCTGCACGCCGCTGTTGCCGGTCCAACCCTTGCCCGTGAGCTTGACCTGGAATGACAGCTCGAAGTCCTTGTATCTCTTCGTACTGCACAGGAAGGTACTAAACGGGAGACCATTGGCGCCGCTGGAGCCGATGATCGCTCCGTCCTTCACGCTCCAGTGGTCAGAAAGGTAGTCCCATCCCGCCAGATCCTTGCCGTTGAACAGCGGCACAAAGCCTTGTTCGGCTGGCTTCCCCGCAGGCGGCAACTCCTTGATCTCGATCTTCCTGTTCCCAACGAACACGCGAAAACCGATGTCGTCGCGCCGGTACGAGGGCGTGGTGTCGAGGCAGAAAGCCGCACGGCAGAGCCGCGGGTCGTCGCGCCAGGAGCCGCCACGGTTCACGCGTCTCGCGCCGGCGCTCGTCGGCCCCTCCGGGTCGGTCTCCTCCTGATCCTTGTAGGGCCGTTTGCCATCGGCACACCACTCGTAAACCAGTCCGTGCATATCGTACAGGCCGAAGTCATTGCGCTTTTTCAGGCCACACGCGTGCGTGCCGTGGCCACTGTTTCCGGAATACCAGGCGTAGTCACCGAGGTCCGCGTCGTTGTCGCCGAAGTAGAATTTCGTCGTCGTCCCAGCGCGGCAGCTATACTCCCACTCGGCCTCGCGGGGCAAGCGGACGTTCGCGCCGGTCTCCTTCGCCAGCCACTGGCAGAAGGCGTCCGCGTCGTTCCACGACACGCACACGACGGGATGGTCGTCGGTCTGGTCGAAGCCGGGGTCCTTCCATGTCCTGGTCAGGCCGGCCTTCTCCTCTTCCGTCTTGTAGCTGGCGGCATCGACAAAGCGCTTGAACTGCCCGACCGTCACGTGGAACTTGCCCAGGTAGAACGGCTGCGAGATCGTCACCTTGTGCCGCGGCTTCTCATCGTCCCAGGCGTCCGTGTCGTCCGCCTTCGAGCCCATGTAGAACGACCCCTTGGGGATCGGCACCAACTCGATGCCGGCGACCTTCTTAACCTTGGCGACGACGTCATCAGCCCTTGGCGGAGCCAGTTTCGGTGTCTCCGCTGTTCCCTTGGAAGTGGACGGAGTGCGGCCAGTTGGAGGAGCAGCGCCATTGTTGGGGGTTACCTCTACGTGCACCTCCGTGCTATTGCCCTTGGCATCCGTCCATTTGATCCAGATTACGATCCCTGCCAGGACCAATGCCAGCGCCACCCGCTGCCGCGAGCACTGCCCAGCGTTTGCGCCCTCCCGGTGGCTTCCACCCCGCCGCCGGCGTAGGCTTCGCCTCTTTCCGCTCCTTCTTCGCCTTCTTCGGGGTTGGGGCCACAGTGGGCGCGTCCAGGTCGCTGAACGGCGATCCTTCCTTCTCCGCGGCCGCCGGTGCTTGGTCGAGCCGTTTCGATTCCCCCTGGCCAGGGCCCTTCGCGCGGCTGGTGTCCCCGCCAATCCGCGTCCCGGTCTTTGCCGACGCCACCCCCGGCGGCAGCGATGCGACGCCGGCCACCCCCGGCTTGCCATCCCCCTTGATGAACGGCACCAGCACTGCGCCACGTCGCTGGGCCGTTGGTAGCGCTGCGCCGGGTCCTTCGCCAGCATCTTCCCCACGACCGCCGACAAATCCGGCGGCACGTCGGGTCTCACCTCGTGCAGCGGCAGCGGCTCCTTCTCGATGTGGGCCAGCACCATCTTGACGACCGTGTCTTCCACGAACGGCGGCCGTCCCGCCAGCAGCCCGTAAAGCGTACAGCCGAGGCTATAGATATCGGCTCGCGTGTCGGCCTCGCGGGCGTCGGTCGCCTGCTCCGGCGCCACGTACTCCGGGGTCCCCATGAACGATTCCAGCTGCGTCAGCCGGGGCGCCGCCTTCCGTTCGTTCCGCAGGCGTGCCAGGCCGAAGTCGAGCACCTTCACCATCCCCTTGGGCGTCAGCATCAGGTTTTGCGGCTTGATGTCGCGGTGGACCATGCCCTGCTCGAAGGCGTGGTGCAGCCCCAGCGCCGCCTGGCGCACGCAGCGGCAGGCGCTGGCGATCGGCAGCGGCCCCTTCTGCTCCAGCAGCTGCGCCAGGGTGACGCCCTCGACGAATTCCATGACGAGGAAGTGCAGATCGCCTGCCTGGTCGGCGTCGTGGGCGCGGGCGATGTTCTGGTGGTCGAGCTTGGCGGCGGCCCGGGCCTCGGCGTGGAAGCGGGCCAGCACGTCGGGATTATCGAGAACGGCGGGGCTAATGACCTTGAGCGCGACCTGCTTCTCCAGGACGCGGTGTTCCGCGAGGTAGATGACGCCCATGCCGCCGCGGCCCAGCTCGCGGATGATGCGGAACTTCGGGTGGTTCGCCAACTCCGGCGGGACGTTCGCAAGCGGGGCGGCAGCGGGTCGCGCCGGCGCCGGTCCGGCCTGGGGGACGGTGCCGCTGGGACGGGCGGCGCGGACTTTACCCAGGAAGGAGTCGGCGGGCACGCCAGCGACGGCCTTGCGACAGTCGGCGCAGGTTTCCAGATGGGTGGCGACAGTTGTGGCCTGGGCCTCGGACAGCTTCCCCTGGCTGAAGAGGGAAAGCGCTTGCGCTGACGGATGGGTGATGATCTCCGGCATGGCGGACTCCTCGTCGCGGTCGTGGGGCGATTCCCCTGTCGATTCATTCCCGGCACAGGTTCCCTTCTCACAGATCAAAGAGTGCGCGAGACCACCGAACCTATCAGAAAAATGGCGGCTCAGTCGATCAACCCCTCCGCCTCCTGCCGTAACCTGCTCAGAACACGCGACTTGGCGAGCAGCACGGCGGCGTAGGTCATGCCGAGTTCCTCCGCCGCCTGCGTCGGCGCAACCTCGTCGAGGGCGACAAGGCGGAACGCGGCCAGGGTCTTCGGCTCGAACATCGGCTCGATCAGGTCCATGAGGCGGCGCAGGACGAAGCGGTCGTGCTCCTCGTCCCACTGGCGGCTCAGCTCGCTGTTGGGGTCGGCGAGTTGGGCCAGCGGAGATTCGTCCCGTGGCGCGCCGAGGGCGCGGGGCCGGTAGCCGCGCGAGGCGCTGGTGGGCGAGGAGGCGGTGGGCGGTCACGTCGCGCAGCCAGCGGCGGAACGAGCCGGTCCGTCGCCGCTGAAACCCGGGCAGTTCGCGGACGAGGACGGTCATGACGTCCTGGGCGATATCCTCGGCCTCGTCACCGAGGCCGGGGTCGCGAAGCAACCAGCGGCGGATGAGCGGCCGGTACAGGTCGTCGAGACGCCGCCACGCCGCCTCGTCGGGCCCAGCGCGCAGCCGCTCCAGCAGGCTGGGTGACGTTTCCATCACAACTCCCGGGAGGGTCGAGGTAGCGGTAATGTAACCTGCTGAGCTTGGCGCCGCAACGATATTCCCCCTTCAGCCGGAGAGGAGAACCGCCGGAACGTCGGTGAGGTTGTTAGGTCACGGTCATGTCAGACATGCCGCGGATGTCGCCTGAAGGGCAAAAGGGGAGCCATTCCTGGCGGTACAAGGCCATGCTGTCGTTGCTTGGGAAAAAAAAGGTGTCAGCACGCCTTCCACAATCTGGAAGGCGAGGCCAAAAAGAGGCGAGGCCAAAAAGAGGACGCAACTCGAAAGGACAGCATATCCTTTCGAGCTGCGTCCGGTCGCCGAACTCGGGCTGTCGAATCAGTCGTCCGCCGAGGCGATCCTGGCGGACGGCCGAGCCGTCGAATTGCAAACATTCGCCTGTTTCTTCGATTGGTTCGCCAACACCTACGAGACGCAGATCGCCGCCGGCGACGGGGACTATCCGCTGCTCAGGCCGGCTGCCAGGCCGTCAGCTCTCGACAGGTGGTGATGCCGGCCCGGGCAGCTTCAACGCTTGGTTCGGCGCTCTTTCGCAGCGGCGGCCTTTCGTTCTTGACTCGCTTCCGAACAGCCTCCCAGAAGGCTTCCTCGGATAGGCCTTTCCCCTCCTTGATGCTCTTCCTGGAGCGGTCGAGCAAAGCTTGAAAACGCGGCGAACGCCCCAGCAGGAGCCGCTCCAAGTCCTCGTCATCATAGGGGACGAGAAGCACGGCGGCGGCCTTACCGTTGCGCGTGATGACCACGGGGCCCTCCGCGCCACATTCATCCAGGTAGGCGCTCGAGCGCGCTTTCACGTCGGCCAAGGGGGCAATCCTCATGTCTCGTACTCCTCCCCCTCCGATCAAGTGTCGGTACGGTATACCGGGTTTACGGCTAGGTGCCAGGTGGCACAAAACTCGCTGTCCCCTTTGCGCCTCCCCACGATCGCCTTGTTGGCCCGGAATCCGCGCGAGCGCGCTCGTGAACTGGTTTTGCTGCTCGGGGCTGGCCCACCGCAGGGGCCGAGCGCAAGGGCTACGTGCTCGGCAAGGATGACGAATCGCGACCATCGGGCCGACTTATTCGACCAACCGGTGCTGCGAAGCGAACGCCGTGGCGGCGTCACGATCGGTCGCCGCGGTTACCGCAGGTACGGCACCGCCTTAGAAGGGACATCCACTCCCACCTGGTCGGCGTAACACCACGCCCAGCGTTCCCCAGGCTCATACGAGGCGATCACGGGGTGAGAGGTCGCCTGCGCGTGTCGGGTGGCGTGCCGACCCGGGGAGTCGTCACAGCAACCTACGTGGCCGCATGTCAGACACAAACGCAGGTGGACCCACGACGTCCCTGCCGCCAGGCACTCCTCGCAGCCTGCGGGCGTACGCGGTGGAACCGGTTTGACCTTCGCGGCATGTTCGCAGGTCATGTTTTCTCCTTGTCCCTTTGTCCCCCTCACCCCCTCTCCCCCGAGTAAAGGGGCGAGGGGGGGAATGGTGGCAGCATCAAGACGAATCGTGCGGACGAGCGCCTTCGTCGTGGGGATCAGGCTCGGCGCGATGCTCAACGATCGGAAGCCCATTCCCAGCAGTCGCGGCACCATTGCCTCCCGACCCGCCAATTCGCCGCACAGGCTGACCGGCCGCCCGGTCGCGTCCGCCAGGATGATCCCCAGCAAACGCAGGATCGATTCATGGCTATCCAGGTAGTAGTCGTTGACCGAGGCGTCATCGCGGGAAGCCGCCAGGGTGTACTGGGTCAGGTCGTTGGTGCCGACCGAAAAGAAATCCACGTAACCGGCCAGGGTGGGAAGGGCCAGTGCCGCCGCCGGGGTCTCCACCATGGCGCCAAAGGCGGGTGGGGTCCTGATCTTTCGCTCCGCACACAGGGTGTCAAATGTCTCACGCATGCGGCGGATGTCGTCTTCGAGCGTCACCATCGGAATCAGCACCTGGACCGGGTGCTCTTGCGACAGTCTCAGGATCGCCCCCATCTGTGTCCGGACGAGTTGGGCGTAATCGAGCAGGAGGCGGACACCGCGACGTCCCAGGGTCGGATTGGGACTGGGCGGCATGCCCAGGTATGGCAGCGGCTTGTCCCCGCCGATGTCCAGCAGCCGAATCGTGACGCGGCGATTCCCGAGCGGAGAAATCAGCCTTTCCAGCTCGCTCGACAGCTCTTCCTCCGTCGGCGGACTCGGTCGGGCGAAGTAGAGTTGTTCGATCCGCAAAAGCCCGATCCCGTCGGCGCCATTGTCGAGAGCGAGTTCCACATCACCAGCAATGCCGACGTTCGCCTCGACATCGATCCGTTGCCCGTCCAGCGTGTGCGCCGGCTGATGACAGGCCGCCTGGCAGCGCACGACTGTCGCCCGCCATGTGGCGATGCGCTTCTGAAATTCCGTCCGCGTGGCCTCCTGCGGCGCGACGACGAGCGTGCCCCGGAAGCCGTCCACCAGGAGTTCCGTACCGCTGCCGATGCGGGACAGGAGGCCTGGAAAGCCCGCAATGGTCGGGATTCCCTTTTCGCGGGCCAAGCAGCGCCGCGTGCGAGCCCTGTCCGAGCGCTTCCACGACCACGCCCGCCACGCGGGACCGGGGCATCTGCACGATGTCCGACGGCAACAGGCTGCTGGGCCACCAGGATGCTGCCTTCGGGGACCGCCTGGAACCCGGCGCCTTGCTCTCCGCGGAGCCGGCGAATGATGTTGCGGCCCAGGTCGAGCACGTCATCGGCACGCTGTCGAAGGGTCGGATCCTCGATGGCCTCAATCTTCCGGTACCACCGTTGCAACACCCGCCCCACGACCGCCTCGGCCGTCAGAAGGCTTTCGCGCAGCTCGCGCTCGAGTTCCCCCGAGGCAAACAGCGAGCGCAGCATCTCACCGTGCGCCCGAAAGATGCCCGCGAGTGCGGCGTCGAATTCCCCTTCGATGCGTTGGGCATAGTGATCCAGCTCAGCCAGCGTCTCCTCGAACGCGTCCCGCAAGCGGAGCAACTCTTTTTCGATGTCGTCCTTGCCGACGGACGTGGTCGGCCCATCCCAGTGGAGTGGATCGCGGACAAGCCAGGCCGGCCCCAGGGCCAGGCCCGGCGAAATGCTGCGTCCGGTTAACGTGGCTTCCGATTCGGTATAAGAATCCATCGCGGCCCTGGCCCCTTCCGGTTTCAGCGTTTGATGGTTTGCCACGGCCCCTCAACATATCTGAATCACCGTTTCACATCGGCCGGTCGTTGGGTCGTGAAAAAGGTACGCGGCCGCCTCGTCGTGAAAGTAGTCGGGGATTCTCATCTGACCGAGAAACACGAGGGGCCCGTTTTCCCCGATGGGCCAGTTCGGGCTTTGAATCCACTTGGGCGGCTTCTCCCTGTACTTGAACAACTCAAGAAGCCGTGTCCGCAGCCAGTCTCGCAATTCCTTACCCTTTCTCCCCTCTGCAGCCGACAAGACATTCTTCTTCAACCAATCCGACGGAATATCAAGCCAGTGCGGCTGAGCTTTAAGGATGATGTCGTACAGCTCCGCGTATGACTTTGTCGGCCGAAACGGAATCTGCTTCCTTGCGAGAAACTGCGAGAGAGCACCATGGACACTCAACACACCGCCAGGGCTGTCGAAGTCTTGCTCAACGACGAACAGGTAAGTGCTCGTGCCGATGTACGTGCCGGGGCTGAGCGTAGGGTCGTCATTCAGGGCGCTTTCGATCCTCGGGTCGTTGTACAGTCGCTTTTCAAAATCAGGCGGCTCGATGCGTCCTTCCACAAAGGCAACGATGCTTGCGATGACTTCGTCCATTAGCACCCTCGTGGACTTGGAGGCGAACGACAGTGTTCACTCGCCGGGCCGCCTGCAAAGAACGTGCAGTCTCGAAAAACTGGTTTGCCTTAACTCCGTTTCAGCTCTTGATGGATACCAGTCGATGGGCGCAGGCCACCGCCAGCGAACCATCCCCCACTGCGAAGCCCACGCGTTTGACGGATCCCGCGCGGATATCTCCGGCCGCCAGGATGCCCGGCACGCTCGTCTCCAGCGGACACGGCTCACGATCCGACCGCGGCCACAGGCCCGAAGCCATGACCTCGGTGCCGGTCAGCACGAAGCCCTTGGCATCGCGAGCGAGTTCAGCCGGCAGCCACTCCGCTGCCGGTTCGGCCCCGATGAAGACGAACACGGCCGCACAGGGCAGTGACGTGGCTACGCGCCTGACGTTATTGTTCAGGCGAATGGCCTCCAGGTGGCGACCCCCGTCAAGAGCCTCGATTTCGGTCTGTTCGTGAACCACGACGTTGGGGGCGGCCCGGATGCGCTGCACCAGGTAGTCCGACATGCTAGGTCCCAGCGTGCGCCGAACCAGCAGATGGACTTTGCGCGACGGACAGCACTCCGCCAGGAACATCACCGCCTGCCCCGCCGAGTTGCCGCCGCCGACTACCGCGACATCCTGTTTGTCGAAGAGGTCCGCTTCCACCGTCGTACAGGCGTAGAAGATCCCCGCGCCGGCAAACCGGTCCGCGCCGTCGGCCTGGAGACGCCGCCAACGCACTCCCAGGGCCAGCAACACGACCCGACAGCGAATTTCCGCACCACAGTCCAGGTGCAGCGCATGCCGGTCGTTGGCCGACCGGGCGGGGGTCAGCTTTTGGACGGCGACCGGGGCGACCATCCGGGCGCCGAACTTGAGCATCTGCAAAACGCCGCGCGTTGCCAGGTCGGCCCCGCTCAACCCGGCGGGGAACCCGATGAAGTTCTCGATGCGCGAGGAAGCTCCGGCCTGCCCGCCGGGTCCCAGCTGGTCCAGCAGCAACGTGGACAGGCCCTCAGACGCCGCATACACGGCCGCGGTCAGTCCCGCCGGCCCGGCGCCGACAATGGCGAAATCGACTTCCTGCGTCGGGCAGTGACGCCAGATGCCCGCCTCGCTGGCCAGCTGCTGCAAGGAGGGATTCACGAGGATGTCGGCCGTTGCCGCAGTCAATGACCGGCGCCTTGGGCGGCGAGCCCAGTGCGACGAGCACGCGCCGGCCCGCTTCGGTTTCCGTGTCGAACCAGGTGAACGGGACAAAGTTCTTGTAGAGGAACTCGCGGACGGTACTGGTGGCGCGGCAGCGTCCGGGGCCGACCACGCGCAGGCCCAACCCGCCCATTTGCGCCAACAGCTCCCGGCGGCGCGTGAAGGCGAGGATCAGCTTCTCGCCGAGACTCGGGACGCGGTTGAGAAGCATTCGCAGCTGGCCGTGGGGGACGCACAGCAGCCGCGTCGGCCCCTGGGCGACGGCCGTCACGATCACCGGCCGGCCGGTCAGGACGTCGATGTCCCCGGAGAAGTGGCCCGGTTCGTGAGTCGCGATCACACGGTCGCCGTCGGTGGGGTTGCGAATCTCCATCCCGCCGGATTCAACAACGTACAGATCGATGTCCGGCTGACCGGCCCGGAAAACGACGTCGCCGTCGGCGTAGTCGCAAATCTTGGCCAGGGGTTTGACGAGCGCCAGCTCGGTGCTGGTGAGCAGAGGGAAGGCGGTTTGTTCTGTCTGAGCCATGGCGTAATCCCTGACGGGGCGAGGACGCATCTTGGAGTTGATTATGCGCTCCGCCGCAGGCCACAGCGCAATCGCGGCCATCGCCACGCCGCCATGATACTGTATCCGGGCAGGTAACGGTGTCGCGGGCCACGTTCTGCCAACGGCCGACTGGAATGCGTGGCGACCTTCGGGCCGATGGAGCTGCCGTCAGAGCCCACTCTATCGACCTGCGGTCGCCTTGCACACCCATTGAGGTACTCCCCCGCAAGGAGCGAGTCAGTGACCCGGTCCATGTTGCCGGTGCCCTTGAACTCCTCGAAGATCACCTCGTCCATGCGGCTACCGGTTTCAATCAGGGCCGTCGCCAGGATCGTCAAGCTGCCTGCTGACGATGGTTGATCGGGGCTGTCATCCGTTCCTCCTTGCCCATACCCTAAACCTGGCAGCACTTTCGGCTGCATTGTTCCTGAGGGCTGTCCCCATGATGCGCCTCGGCCTGCTCGCGCTCCTCTGGCTGCTTCCTCTCTCTGCCTCCGCCGCCGACAAGCCTGACACCAGGCCCGGCGACGAGATAATCGACAAATACTTGGCCGGACTGACGAACGAGGTCAGCAGCCATTACCTGGACGGGGCGAAAACCCGCGATGAGTGGGAGAAGAAAAGGACAAGGCGTTTGACCGCACGGAGCAGCTCTACAAGCTCGCAGGCGCGAAGGACAAGTTCGAGCGGAAGTGAGCCGATGCATCGATCCGTAGCTGCTGGATCGGCAAACGCACCAATTACCTGAGTCCCGCGACAACCGTCAGCCCTGACCCGCTAACTCGCACGGGGCGATCTGCCAGATCACGCTGAACCAAGACAGGGCCGTGCTGCCCACCGCGGGCAGGTCTACTTAAGTCATGATCGGCGTCAGGCTTACGCTAAGGGTGAGTGAGGGGACTTGAACCCCCGACATCCAGATCCACAGTCTGGCGCTCTAACCAACTGAGCTACACCCACCACGCTTTCTGCATATTAACGGCGGCCCCGGAAATGGCAAGGCGAGGCGGCCGGCCGCCGGCCAGCCGCCGGGACCGGCTTTCTGGCTGTCCGCAGCCCGCGTAAGCGGTAGACTCATCTCTGCGTGCGTTCCGATTCACCGCGAGGGCTGACAGCCATGATCCTGGGTGTGCCCAAAGAAACGGTGCCGGGCGAGCAGCGCGTGGCGCTCGTTCCCGACCTGGTGTCCAAGCTGACCGGGGCGGGGCTCGAGGTCACGGTGGAGACGGACGCGGGTCGTGCCGCCGGGTTTCTCGACGAAGCCTATCGCGAAAAAGGGGCACGGGTCGAACCCGAGGTGGTCGGAGCGGCCGACGTCGTCCTGAAGGTCCAGCCGCCGACCCCCGTCGAGGTGGGCCGCTTCAAGCCGGGCGCCACGCTGATCGGCTTCTTGCAACCGTATGCCAACCGGCGACGGCCTCGAGCGCCCTGGCCGGCGGCCGCGTTACCGCCTTCGCGATGGAGCTGATGCCGCGCATCACCCGCGCCCAGTCGATGGACGCCCTCAGCGCCATGAGCACCGTCGCCGGCTACAAGGCGGTGCTGATCGCGGCCAACCGCCTGCCGAAGTTCTTTCCCCTGCTGATGACGGCGGCCGGCACGGTGACGCCGGCGCGGGTCTTCATCATCGGCGCCGGCGTGGCGGGGCTGCAGGCCATCGGCACAGCGCAGGCGGCTCGGCGCCGTCGTCGAAGCCTACGACACCCGCCCGGTGGTCAAGGAGCAGGTGGAGAGCCTGGGGGCCAAGTTCGTCGACTTCGGGCTGGAAACCAAGGACGCCGAGGCGAAGACCGGCTATGCCAAGGCCCAGTCGGAAGACTTTTACCAGCATCAGCGGCAGCTGATGGCGCGGGCCGTGGCGGCGGCCGACGTGGTCATCACCACCGCCCTGGTCCCCGGCAAGCGCGCCCCGGTCCTCATCACCGAGGAGATGGTCCAGGGGATGCGGCCAGGTTCGGTGATCGTCGACCTGGCGGCCGAGCAGGGCGGCAACTGTGCGCTCACCGAGCCAGGCCAGGAAGTGGTCACGCCACGGCGTCGTCATTGTCGGCCTCACCAACCTGCCGAGCACGGTGCCCTACTCACGCCAGCCAGATGTATGCCCGCACGGTCACCAACTACCTGCTGCACCTGCTCAAAGGAGGCGGCCTGACGCTCGACCTGGCCGACGAGCTGACCCGCGGCCCGCTGGTGACGCACCAGGGGGAGATCGTCCATGAGGTGGTCAAGGCGGCCATGGCGGCGCCGCGATGGGGTTGGCACACGACGTACGAGCCGGAAGCGTTAGCGACGGGTTGTCTGACCTAACCGTCGCTTACGCTTCCGGCTCGTCAGGAGCAAGGGACGTTATTATGCCGCCGACCAACGAAGAAGTCGGGCTGTACATCTTCATCCTCGCCGGCTTTCTCGGCTATCACGTCATCACGCGCGTGCCGCCGCTCTTGCACACGCCGCTGATGTCGGCGACCAATGCGATCTCCGGCATCTCGCTGATCGGCTCGCTGGTGGTCGTCGGCGGGTTGCACGATTGGCTGAGCACCGTGCCTCGGCTTCGTCGCCGTCGCCTGCTCCTCGACCAACGTGGTCGGCGGCTTCCTCATCACCGACCGCATGCTGGCCATGTTCAAGAGCGAACACGACGGCACGATCGGCGGGCTGGCTGTCGGAGCGCCGCTTCGTGACGATTGGTATCGCCATCCTGGTGATCGGTGCGGTCCTCTTCTGGCTGGGCGTCAAGCGAGACATCATCGATCCCGACGAGGTGCTGCGCTATCTGTACATCCTCTCGGCCGTGCTGTTCATCCTGGGTCTGAAGGGGCTCAGCTCGCCGAAGTGGGCTCGGCGAGGGCATGTTCCTGGCCGAGTTCGGCATGGCGGTGGCATCATCGGCACGCTCTTCGAACCCAGCACATCGAGCCCTGGGGCTACGCCTGGATCGCCGGCGGCGCTGCTGATCGGCGCGGTCGTCGGCGGCAGCATGGGCCTGCGAGATTCCCATGACGGCGGTGCCGCAGCGGACGGCCCTGTCGCACTCGCTCGGAGCGCTGGCGGCCACGCTGGTCGGCATCGCCGAGTATGTGCGGCACGTCGGCACTCCGGACTTGACCAATGCGAAGATGACTGCCGCTCGGCTTCGAGGTGGTCATCGGCGGCCTGACGTTCACCGGCAGCCTGATGGCGGCCGCCAAGCTCCAGGAGCTGCTGCCCGGCGCGCCGATCACCTACAAGGGACAGAACATCTCCAATTTCATGCCTGCTGGCGGTCATGGTCGGCTGCCTGGTCACTCTACCTGATTCGTGCCGACGCTCACGCCGCTGTTCTTTCGTCATGGTCGCTGCTGGCGCTGCTGTTCGGCCTGCTCCTGGTCATTCCCATCGGGGCGGCGGACATGCCGGTGGTCATCGCCCTGCTCAACTCCTACGCCGGCCTGGCCGACGCCGCCATGGGCTTCGTGCTGATGAACAAGATCCAGATCATCACCGGCTCGCTGGACGGCACCTCGGGGTTCCTGCTGTCCCTGCTCATGTGCCGGGCCATGAACCGCTCGGCCTTCAACGTGCTGTTCGGCGCCTTCGGCAAGGTCGCAGGCGGAGGAGCAGGGACCGGCGGCGCGAGGCCAAGGGGACCGTGCGCAGCATCACGGCCGAGGAGCTGGCGGTCCTGCTTCGAGAGCGCCCGCTCGGTCATCGTCGTGCCGGGCTACGGCATGGCGGTGGCCCAGGCGCAGTACGCCGTCAGCGACCTGGCCAAGCTGCTGCAAAAGCGCGGCATCGACGTCAAGTACGCCATCCACCCCGTCGCCGGCCGCATGCCGGGGCACATGAACGTGCTTGCTGGCCGAGGCCAACGTTCCCTACGACCAACTTTACGAGATGGAGCAGATCAATCCGTATTTCGCCGAGGCCGACATCGCCCTGGTGGTCGGCGCCAACGACGTGACCAACCCCGCCGCCCAGAACAACAAGAGCAGCCCGCTGTACGGCATGCCGATCCTGGAAGTCGATCGGGCCCGGTCGATCATCGTGCTCAAGCGAAGCATGCGCCCGGGCTTCGCCGGCGTGGACAACGACCTGTACTACGACCCCAAGTGCATGATGCTGTTCGGCGACGCCAAGGAGAGCCTGAACAAGCTGTTCGCGGCGCTGAAATCATGAGGTCCGGCGGGTCGGGCAGCCCGACGCGCCAGGGAGGATAGACGACAAATCCTTGCTGGCGCTTCGGTCTGCCCTGCTACCATCTCAGCAGATGTGCGCCCCGATGGCCTCGACGTAGACCGCGTACAGCGATTGGCTGGCGGCCATGAACAGGCGGTTCCGCTTGGGGCCGCCGAAGGCGATGTTAGCGCAGATTTCGGGCAGCAGGATCAGGCCGATGCGAGTGCCGTCCGGGGCGAAGACGTGGACGCCGTCGTAGCCATCGCCCACCCAGCCGCCGCCGGCCCAGATGTTCCCTTCGGTGTCGGCGCGGATGCCGTCGGCGAAGCCGGCCTTCTTCTCGCCCTTCACGTCCATCTCCATTGAGATGAACTGCTTGCCGTTCTTGACCTTTTTGCCATCCACCACGTCGTAGACCATGATGTTCTTCGGCGCCTTGTCGTAGTGCGAGGCGCCGGTGTCGCAGATGTAGACCTGCTTGTAGTCCGGCGAAAAGCACAGGCCGTTGGGCTTGAACATCTCGTCGCGGCCGATGAGCTTGTCGAGCTTGCCGGTTTTGGGATCGATGCGGTAGACGGCCTCGTCGATCTCCAGCGGTGCCTTGCCGACACCCTCATAGCTCATCAGGGCGCCGTAGCCGGGGTCGGTGAACCAGATGCCGCCATCGGGGTGGACGGCGCCGTCGTTGGGCGCGTTGAGGCGTTTGCCGCCGAACTTCTCGGCCAGCACGGTCCGCTTGCCGTTGTGCTCATAGCGCGAGACGGTGCGGGTGCCGTGCTCGAAAGCGATCTGCCGGCCTTCCCAATCGAGCGTGTTGCCGTTGCCGTAGTGCGACGGACTCCGGAAGGTGCTGACGTGGCCATCCTCGTTGAGCCAGCGCATGTGCACGTTGTTGGGGATGTCGCTCCAGAAGAGGTAGCGGCCCTGGGCGTCCCACACGGGTCCTTCGGCCCAGAGCAGGCCGGTGTGCAGGCGCTGGATCGACGAGTTGCCGATCTTGATCTTCGCGAAGCGCTTGTCCAGGACGACGATGTCGGGATCGGGGTAGCGGGTCGGCTGGGTGCTCTTGCCGTAATCGCGGGAACGAGCGGGGGGCGTCAGTCCCCCGAGTGCGGCGACGGCGGCGGCCGCGGCCAGAAACGAACGACGATCGGGAGTCGGCTGGCTCATGGAGTGACCTCGGGTGTGCGACGGGGATGACCTCGGGCGCGATAGCGACAGCATACGCAAGCCCGCGCCCGGGCGGCCACAGAAATCGCGACCGAGGATTCTCGTTTGGCCGCCGGCCAGCGGGCGGCGGCCAATCGAACTGCCGCATCACGGCCGGAACCGATTCACCGCCTGCCGGGCCGGCCCCTGCACGCGCTCCAACGATGTGCTGACGGCCGTGCGGCCGGGGCGGTTCTGCTCCTCCAGCCGGGCGCCTTCCTCGAAGTCGGCGTTGGCGTCGTCGCGGCGGTTGAGGGCTAGGTAGCTGAGGCCCAGGAAGTAGAAGTAACGGGCATCCTGGTTGTCGGCCTCGATGGCGCTGGCGAAAGAGGCCTCGGCATCCACGAACTTGCGGGCAAAGTAATTTCGCAGGCCGGTGGCGTAGCGGGCCTCGGCCAGGACCGGGTTCGGCGGCTCCATCCCGCTCGGCCGGCGCAGGGCGGGATGGTTATCGATCAGGTTGGCCAGGCCGTCGGCGTAGTCGCGGCGGATGTGGGGCCGGAGGCCGGCGGCGTAGGTCTTCAAGGCCGGCGTCCACAGGCCTTTCAGGGCGAGGGCTTCGGCACGCAGCATGAAGGTATCCGGCCCCTCCTTGGCCGCCAACACCTCGTCGATGAGCTTGCCGGCCGCGTCCTGCTCCGGGCCGGGGGCCGCCTGGAAGCTCAGCTCGACCAGCAACAGCAGGGTCAGCAGCGGCTGACGGCGGGCGTCGGCCAGCGCGGCGGCACTGGACCGCGGCCCGGCAGCGGCCCGGCCGGGCCCCGCCTTCTCGGCCTGCAACTTCAAGACGCGGGCCAGGGCCACACGATAGCGCAGGCCGGCCTCATCGGTGGCACCGTGAGCGGCCAGGGCCTTGGCATAGCTCACCTTCGCGTTGGCCAGGTCGCCCAGGTCTTCATGTATGCGGCCCAGGGCGTAGTGGCCTTCGGCGTTGCCGGCGGTGGCCGCGGTTTCGGCATCCTTGCGGGCCTCGACAACGAGTGGATCGGCCGCCTCGATTTTTCCCTTCCCCTTCACCCGGGCCAGGTCGAGGCGGACCAGGCTGCGCAGCGGCAACAGCGCCGGCGCATCTTTTGGGAATAGCGTCGCTGCCTGGACCAGGGCGGCCAGCGCCTCCTGGTCCTTGCCTTCCTCGTACAGCTCGCGGGCGCGGGGCAGATAGTAAGCGGCCGGCTCGGTCAGCTCCTTGAGGGCGGAGGCAGCCGTCACCGCCCATTCGGGCCGGGGGATGGCGGTGCTGCTCGCAGGTTCCTTCAGCAGGGCGCGGGCGCTGTCGAATTCACCCAGATTGCGGTGCGCCAGGCCGAGCACGGTCAGTGCCTTCCCCTTCGTTGCCGGGGTGGCCAGGGCATTGTCGCGGACCCGTTCGGCATCCACAATCGCCTTGAGCGATGCATCCTTCTGGGTCCGATCCGCCAGGATCGGCAGCCAGACGTTCGAGCATCTCCTGCGGTGTCCGCCGCTGGGCCAGGACGCCGTCCAGCCGTTTGATCTCGTCGCGGCTGGCCAGCAGCTCGCCCTTGGGATCGTTGACCAGGGCCATCTCGACCACCCGGTCCACGCCCTTGAGCAGGTCCTTCTTCTCGACCTTGACGTGGGCCAGGGCGAGGCGTTCCGCCAAGGTGCTGAGGGTCTTGTCGGCGGTGCTGCGGTCGGCGGCCAGGGCATCGACACCCTTGGCCAGGTCGGCCTCCTTGACGCCGGCTGCCTCCAGGCGAGTGCCGACGCTCTTCAGCTTGCCGTCGGCGGTCTTGAGCTGGTCGCCGGCCAGGGCCAGCTTGTCGGCCAGCTCCTTGGCTTCTTTCTTTGACGCATCGAGGTTCTTCTTGACCGTGGTAAGGTCCGTTTCCAGCGTCAGCGCCTTCTTGGCCGCGTCGTCCTTCTCCTTGCTCAGGGTGTCGATGCTGGCCAGGAGCTTGTCGGGCGTGGTCTTGAGTTTGTCGGCCAGGTCCTTGAGCTGACCGTGGAGGTCGGCGTTGGCCTTGACCAGGCCATCGATGGCCGTGCGCGGATCGCTGCCCCGGGCGAGCAGCTTCTCCCTGGTGAGGTGCTCCTCGATCTGCCAGTAGGCGGCGATTTCCTTAGCGCTGCGCAGGAAGATCTCCTCCGTCGGGTCGCTGAGCGGGTTCTGCGCCTTGCGGAGTCGTTTGAAGCGCAGCTTGTCGTGGGCCTTGCGGGCGGTTTCGAGATCCTTGAGGGCGGCGGCGTAGTCGCCGGCGTGGGCAGCCCTGAGGGCGGCCCAGAAGTCGACGCCGGCTTCCTCCTCGTCGGCTGCCGGGGCCGGGGCTTCCTGGAACGCGATCAGCAGCGTCACCAGGGCCCGCGCCGCGGCGTCGCGCTGTTCATCGCCCGACATGATCCTGCCCACCGGCTTGCCACCCGCCGGCGCCGCCGACAGGCTCTCCAGCCGATCGATCTGTGCCTGGAAGGCGTGAGCCCAGGCCGGCTTGGCGTGGAACGTCTCCAGACCCTTGCGGTACGTGGTCAGGGCTTCATCGCGGCTGGCGGTGTACTCCAGGAGATTTCCCAGCGACAGCAGGGCCTCGGGGTTGTCCTTTGCGGCGGCGGCCTCCAGGTCCTTGCGGGCTTCCTTAACCGCCTCGTCGTCGGCCTTGGGGGGTGCGCCTTTCGCCATCTGGTCCTGGAGGTATTGCAGCCACTCGGCGGTGCCGCGCTGGGCCAGGGCCTCGGCCTTGTCCGGCGGAACGGTTTTTAGCCCCTCCAGGGCCTTGGCAAAGTCGCCGTGCTGCAGATGCACGCTGGGATCAATCGCGGCCACCGGCGGCGGTTTGGGACCGTTGTCTTTCGGGTTCTTGCCTGCGTCCTTGTCGCCGGGCGATTTGATGCCGACCAGGTTCGCCACTTGCTTGGCGGGATCGAGGACGCCGGACAGGGCCAGGCCGATGGGCGTGGACGCTCCAACGAGCAGCCCCAGCAGGCAGCCGACCAGCAGACAGCCGCAGCCGGAGCGGGCCTTGGCCGGCTTCTTGGGGGCCGGCTTTTCCTCATCGTCCTCGTCGTCGGCGGGGCGCCGCTTGGCCCGGGCGGGCGCCTCTTCCTCGTCCTCCTCCACGACGGCCGGCCCGCGGGCCGCACTCCGGGTCGGCGCTTCTTGCTCGTCGGTCTCCGCGTCGGCCGGAACCTCGTCCTCCGTGTCGGCTGGCTTCGGGCGTTTGCTCTTCGGCGGGGGCGAGGCTTCGTCGTGTTCCGTTTCGTCGGCCTCCATCGCCTCGCGGTCGGCGGCCGCCTGTTCCTCGGCGTCCATGTCGAGATTGGCCGATGAGCCGACCCGCAGCAGCTTCGGGGGACGGCCGGCGCTGCCCCCCAGGTCCACCGCGGACGATTCCGGCTGCTCCGCGCCCCCGTCCTCCGCCTCGGCTTCGCGCCGCGGCCAGGTCCACGTCGGCGTCGCTGCCGGAGACTTGCACCGCCTTGGCCCCCGCTTCGGCGGCGCCCAGGTCGATGTCATGCTCGCTTCCCTCCGCGACCGGCTGGGCCGGGGAGCTACCGGAGGCCGGACCGTCCGGCGAGGCAGCACCCGCCAGGTCCACGCCGGATTCCACCGCCTCGGCGATCAGATCGCGCCCGGAAAGGCGGTCCGGACTCCTGGCCGCTTCGCCCAGATCGACCGCGGACCCGGCCTCTACCTGGGCCACCTCATCATCGAACTCCTCGGCACCCACCCCCCCGGAGGCCTCCGCCAGTGCTGCCAGGTGGGGCGGCGATGAGTCGGCTCCCGGCTCGACGACGGCCTGGCCGCCCAGGTTCACCGTGGACGAGTCGAACTCGATGTCAGGCGGCTGCTGGGCCGGCTTCGAGGCCAGCGAACCCAGGTCGAGCGCCGACGACGAGTCCTGCGGCACCGAGCCGGGCAGATCGGTCCCCGACGCGATTTCCGCGACGAACGGCTCTTCCGCAATGCCGGTGTCCATCCCCGCCGTCGAGGCCTTGGTGGCACTATGCGCCAGCAGGTCCGCATCCGAAGGCGAGTCGATCTGTACCGTGCTGTCGTCCTCGTCCTCGACCAGCGACACCCAGGAGACGGCGGAAGACCCGCTCTCCGGCTTGGCCGGGCCCTGGCCGCCCGAGCCGGCCAGGTCGGCAACCACCGGCTGGCCCAGGTCGACGTCCGAGTCGCTGGCCTCCGCCAGGTGCGGCTGATCGCCCGTGGCCGCGGCACAGTGGGGACAGTGGGCTTCGGTTTCGGGATACGCTTTGTTGCAGACGTTGCAGTGCTTGGCCATGAAATGCCGCTCCCGTGTTTGGCGGCCCGGTGCACGGGACGCCTTCGAGTCGATGAGATATGCTGTTTCTGAGGCAGCCGGCCGGTCCGCGGACGTGGTAGAACCTCTGCCGTTTGCCCCTGCCGCAGCGTCTGCTTATTTTGTCGGGTCGCGGCCGCAAGAGCAATCGGATTCTTGTGTTTGGACGGCTCGCTCGCCCGATTCGCCGCTACGGTTCCCGCAATCGGAACAACCGGCAGGGGCGGTAATGTTTAGCCGCCGCCCTACGGGCGGCGCGTTCCCAGCACCGGGTGGCACGCTCTGAGGTACTTCGAAGAGCGTGCTGCACTGTCAGCACGCCCTTCGGAGTACCTCAGAGCGTGCCACCCACCGGAACAACCGGCAGGGGCGGTACAGGGCGTCAAATCAGCAGCGCCGCCTCCGCGGCCAACCCCGGGCCGAACCCCAGGGCCACGCAGGGCCGCGGCGCCCGCTGGGTCTGGAGCCGCTCCAGGATGAACAGCACCGTCGGCGACGACATGTTGCCGTGCGCGGCGAAGACCGTCCGGGCCGTGGCCGTGGCCTGGGGGCCCAGGCCGAGCGCTTCCTCGACGGCGGTCAGGATGCGTGGCCCCCCCGGATGGATGGCCCACGATGCCACGTCTGCCAGAGCGACGCCGCAGCCCGCCAGCCAGCCTTCCAGCCAGGGCCGCAGATTCTGGGCGATTAGCCCGGGCACGCGCTTCGCCAGGGTCATCTCGAAGTTGTGGTCGCCGATGCTCCAGGTCATGGCGTCCTCGCTGTGGGGGAAGAGGCCGGCGCCGTTGGCCGCGACGCGCCAGGCCTCCCCCGCCGCAGCCGCCGCTGGCACGCCGACCAGCGCGGCGGCCCCATCCGCAAACAGGGCGTTGGCCACCATCCGTTGCGGGTCCCAGTCGTAGTGGAAGTGCAGCCCGCACAATTCGACGGCACAGAGCAGGACGCGGGCCTCGGGATCGGCCTCCACAAAGGCCCGCGCCATGCGCAGCCCATTGAGCGCCCCGTGACAGCCCATGAAGCCGACATTCGTCCGCTGCACCGTCGCAGCCAGGCCGAGACCCTTGATGAGCTGGACATCCACCCCCGGCGCCCGAAAGCCGGTGCAGGAGACCGTCACCAGGTGCGTGATCCGGCCCGGCTCCAGGCGCGACCGGCCCAGGGCGACCTGGGCGGCCCGCAGGGCGAGGGGTCCGGCGTGTTCCACATAGTGCCGCATCCGCTCGCCGGCGGTTGGACCGCGGTCGTCCGCTGTGCCGGTCGGCAGGAACACCGAGTTCGTGTGCCGCGTGCCATCGAGGAAGTCGCGGACCACGGCCGGGGCAAAGGCGAAATGCCGCCCCTCGATCCCGCTGTGCTCGTACAACCCGGGAATCCAGGTCGCCTGCTCCCGGGTAGGATGGCACAGTGCCCTTGCGACGGCCATCATATCGGCCTGCGAGACGCGCGTCGGCGGCACCGCCGTACCGATGCCCGCGATGGCCAGCGTCATCTGGTTGTCCTTTCTCGATGCGCAGGCGGTCCAGACGGAAAGGTGTCAGTCGGATCGCGTTTCCTGTCAACCCCCGTGACAGGAAACGGCGCACCTGAAGTCCTTATCTTAGCATGAGTTAGATACATCAATGAAATTACATGTCACGCCTGTGTGAGCCCCCCCCCGCGACATCCGATGACATCACGCGACACTGTTGGGTGGCACGCCCTGAGGTACTCCGAAGGGCGTGCGGACAGTCAAGCACGCCCTTCGGAGTACCTCAGGGCGTGCCACCCTTGAACGACGTTCAGCCGCCGTACGAAGGGACCCGCCAGCCCCGGCCACTGCGATAGCAGCCGAATGGCGAACCGCGCCAGGCGGGGGCGTCGCAACACCTGGGCCACCAGCCGACAGGGCAACTGGCAATCGGCCACCAGCTGGCGATGCCGCGCCGTCCAGGCGCGGCCCAGGTCCGGCTCCCACGGCCGAGAGGCCAGCGGCGCCACCGCTACAGCCGATGCCAGCGCCCAGGCGATCCCCTCGCCGGTAAACGGCTCGACATAACCGGCGGCATCGCCCAGGGCCAGGATGCGTTCGGCCGCCACCCGTGTCGGCCGGCGCGTCAGGGCCGGGGTGCCGCGCCAGGGTCGATCGGCCAATCCGGGCACCCCTGGCAGTCCGACTTCGCCGAGAATCTCGACCGCCGCCTCCCCCGGCCCACCTGCTTGGCGCACGGCCTCCCGGTCAAAGGCAGCGGCGACATCGAGCCGGCCGTCTTCCAGCCGCGTCAGCCCGACGTAGCCGCCCACGCCGCAGGCCATGAACACGCACCCCGCCTGGTAGAAGGCGGGGGCGTCGTCCGCGATGACCCCGGCCCCGATGCGTGAATCCTCGGCCGGCCGCGCAAGATCGTCCCCCGCGCCGGCGAAGAACTGCCCGCCCAGGCCGTCGGCCGCCAGGACCAGGGAGGCGTTGACGGTGACGCTGCTACCACTACCCCCCTCGCCCCGGTACTCCGGGGAGAGGGGTTGGGGGTGAGGGGTTCTTGCCAGGAGGATTTCAGCCCCCTCACCCCCGACCCCTCTCCCCGGAGTACCGGGGCGAGGGGGGGTCGGAATCAGCCTCACCTGCCGCACCGAACCGGTCACCGTCCCCGGCACCGCGCGGGTTTCCGGCAGGAAGGCGGCCCCGGCGGCAATGGCCTCATGGACCAGCGCCGCATCGAACACCTCGCGCGAGGACCGCTCCCCCCGGCAAGGGCAGCTGCGCCCGGCAACCTCGCCCTGCGACCAGCAGCTGGCGCAGCGGCACGGCGCCATGGCGGGCTGCGAGGTCCGCCAGGCCGACGCCGGCCAGCGTGGCCAGGGCCCGGGCGTTCAGGCAGCAGCCGCACACCTTCCCGCGCGGAAACGCCGCGCGGTCCACCAGGAGTACTGCCCGATCCCGCCGGGCCAGTTCGCGCGCCGCCAGCGCCCCCGCCGGCCCGGCTCCAACGACGATCACCGGCCAGGTCCGGGCCGCCGCCTCCGCCAGCGTCAAGGTCGGCTCCACCGTCATGATCGGACCCAGGTGAGCAAGAAGCGACAAGGCCAGCGGCTATCGACGGTGGCCCCCGCCAGGCCGGCCTCGGCCGCCAGTTGCCGGGCCTCGGCGACCGTGAACGCCCCGGCCACCGAGCGCGGCCCGTCGATGTGCACCACCGGCGACCGCGACAGCAGTTGCGTGGCCGCCCGCGCCAGCCACAACCCCATCCGGCTGCGGACCAGGTCGTTGACCAGCACCAGCCGCCGCGCTGCCGCCGCCATGCGCCGCAATAGCAGCAGCGCCTGCTCCCTCGTCAAATGGTGCAAGAAGAGCGAACAAAGGACCGCGTCGTAACGGTCGCCCAGGTCGCCCTGGAGAGCGTCGGCCACGAAGAAGCGGATGGCGACGCCACGCCGCTGGGCCTCGCGGGTGGCATGATCCACTGCCACTGGGCTAACATCGCACCCCTCGAACGTGAAGGCCAAGCCAGCGTGTGCCGCCTTGCAAGCCAGGCGGATCAGCACATCGCCCCCGCCGCTGGCCAGGTCGAGGACGCGTAGCGGGCGCGGGGCCTCGGCCAGGGCCAGGGCGGCCAGCGGCGGCCAGAAGATGCCGGCACTACCGCTCCAGAAATTGATGCGCCGCAGCCCGACCAGCGCCTGCTGATGCGAGCGGGCATCCAGCCCCGGCTGGTCCATGATCTCCGGCTGCAAGCAACGCTCCACATTGCGCCTCATCGTCAAACCACGAAACACACGAAACACACGAAACACACGAAAAACGGCAAGGGTGGACCGGGGTGAGTGGTGGGTGGGTCAGGGTTCCGATTCTGATGGAAGAACCATCCGGGTCGGCCTCCCGCCCCCCGGCCCGCCCACCCAAATCGACTTTTCGTGTGTTTCGTGTGTTTCGTGGTGATTCCTCTCCATCCTCCCGAAAATCGCGCGGATACACCCGCTCCGTCTTGGCCCATCCTATCAGGCGGGGGTACAATACGGGGTGGGCATACGCGCCGCGCGCCGTTCCCCGTTCGCATCGGCCCGGCTCGCGTTTCGCCAGGGAGCAGCACCATGGCCGAACTTGTCATCCGCGTCGGCAGCAAGACCGACCAGGGGGTGCGCCCCAATAACGAAGATCGTTTCGTCGCCGACCCGCAGCGCAACCTCTACCTGGTGGCCGACGGCATGGGCGGTCAGGAGGCCGGCGAACTGGCGAGCGGCCTGGCGGCCGACATCATCCCCCGCGTGGTCCAGGATCGCCTGGCCCAGCAGGACGATCCGCAGCAGGCGGTGCAGCAGGCCCTGGCCGAGGCCAACGCCGCCATCGTTCACGCCGGCCGCAACCAGCCGGCCGGCCGCCGCATGGGGACCACTGCCGTCCTGGCCGTCCGCCTGGCCGACAAGTTCTACGTCGCCGGCCTGGGCGATAGCCGGGCCTACCTGGTCCGCCGCGGCCGAGTCGATCAGCTCACCGTGGATCACTCGGTGGCGATGGCCCTGGAACTGAACGGCACGCTCACGCCGGAACAGGCCCGGAACAGCCCCTGGCAGCATGTGCTGTATCGCTTCCTGGGCTGCGCCGAGATGAACGAGGGGGCCGAGGTCCGCCCCTTCATCCCCGAGGACGGCGACCGCCTGCTGTTGGCGACGGACGGGCTGACGAATCACATCACGGCCGACGATCTGCGCGACGGCGTGGAGAAGTTTTCCGATCCGCAATCGTGGGCCGATCATTTGGTGTCACTGGCGCTGTCGCGCGGGTCGCGGGATAATGTGACGTGCATTGTGGTGGCGTTTGACAGGGAGTGAGACGCCGACAGTTTAGCCGCCGCCCTGCGGGCGGCGTCGCCCTATTGACGACTGCGCAATCAAGGCATCACGCGCCGCCACACAAGCCTGAAGCGCGAGCGAAGGGTTCGCGTCATCCTTCGATTGCGCTTCAGGCTTGTGTGGCATTGACAGCGCAGTGGTCAATAGCCAATACCCGCCAGCTTCTCCTTGCTCCCCACCCGGCTAGAATGCCCCGGGACCGGAAAGCCCTCAAGGAGACCGCGCATGACCACCCCCCGCACCCCGCTCACCCAGCGTCCCGCCTGGAAGGCCCTGGCCGCTCATTATCGCCAGGTCGAGCCGCTGCACCTGCGGCAGCTCTTCGCCGACGATCCCAGACGTGGCGAACGCCTCACCCTCGACGCGGTGGGCATCGCCCTCGACTACTCCAAGAACCGCGTCACCGACGATACGATCCGGTTACTCCTGGGCCTGGCGGAGGAGTGTGGGCTGCGCGGGGCCATCGATGCCATGTTCCGGGGCGAGCGCATCAACATCACCGAGAAGCGGGCCGTCCTGCACGTTGCCCTCCGCACCCCCCGGGGCCAGTCGATCGTGCTGGACGGGGAGGACGTGGTGCCGGCAGTCAACGATGTGCTGGACCGCATGGCCGACTTCGCCGGCCGAATCCGTAAAGGGGAATGGACGGGGCATACCGGCAAGCCGATCCGCAATGTCATCAACATCGGCATAGGCGGGTCCGACCTGGGGCCAGTGATGGCTTACGAGGCGCTGCGCCACTACAGCCAGCGCGACCTGACCTTCCGCTTCGTCTCCAACGTGGACGGTACCGACCTGGCCGAGGCGGTCCGCGACCTGGATGCCGCCGAAACGCTCTTCATCGTCTCCTCCAAGACCTTCACCACGCAGGAGACGATGACCAACGCGCACACGCGCCCGCGTCTGGGCGCTCGAAGAGCCTGCACCACCAGGCGGCCATCGCCCACCATTTCGTGGCCGTCTCGACCAATGCCGACGCCGTCAAGGCGTTCGGCATCGACCCGGCCAACATGTTCGGGTTCTGGGACTGGGTGGGCGGCCGCTACTCGATGGACTCCGCCATCGGCCTGTCCACCATGATCGCCGTTGGCCCGGAGCACTTCCGCGCCCTGCTCGCCGGCTTTCACGAGATGGACGAGCACTTCCGCACGGCCCCGTTCGCGCGGAACCTGCCGGTGCTGATGGGGCTCCTGGGCCTCTGGTATGGGGACTTCTTCGGCGCCCAGACCGTGGCCGTGCTGCCCTACGAGCAGTACCTCAAACGCTTCCCCGCCTACTTGCAGCAACTGACGATGGAGAGCAACGGCAAGCACGTGACACTCGACGGCAGCACCGTGGACTATCAGACGGGGGCCGTCTACTGGGGCGAGCCAGGGACCAACGGGCAGCACTCGTTCTATCAGCTGATCCACCAGGGCACGAAGCTGATCCCCTGCGACTTCATCGCCTTTGGGCAGACGCTCAACCCGCTGGGCCGGCATCACGATCTGCTGCTGGCCAACGTCTTCGCCCAGTCCGAGGCGCTGGCCTTCGGCAAGACGCCGGAGCAGGTCAAGGCCGAGGGGACGCCCGACTGGCTGGTGCCGCACCGCACCTTCGAGGGAAATCGGCCGTCCAATACGCTCCTGCTGGAGCGGCTGACTCCAGCCGCCCTGGGAAAGCTGGTGGCGCTCTACGAGCACGTGGTCTTCACCCAGGGCGTGATCTGGACCCTCGACTCGTTCGACCAGTGGGGCGTGGAGCTGGGCAAGGTGCTGGCGCAGCGGATCGTGCCCGAGCTGGAGAGCTGTGAGGAACCCTCCCTGAGCCACGATAGCTCGACCAATGCACTGATCCGGCGCTACCGGCGGATGAAGGGGGCGTGACCGTCGAATCGGCCTTGCCGACGATGGTATAATGTTCGTGCGGGGCCGAAACCGACAGAGAAGAGGTTTTACCCTGTTCGTCCGCGACCGACCCTGCCTGGCAGCGTCCCCCCCACCTGCCGGGTGGGGTCGTTTCGTTGGCGTGGCCCCTGCGTCGAGCGCAACGCTTGGCGGTTTGGCGGTAAAGAAATAAGTCCTGTCCCTGCTCTGGGTTTGCTATACCGCCATCCTTCACCGCCAACGGCCGTTTGGCGGTGAAGGATGGCGGTAAAGAAAAGCCGAACGTCCACAGCCGGCGCCGCCGATCCTCAGCAAAAACCCTTTGACTTCCCGGTATCGAATGCTACGATAACCCTTTTCCCCATCGCGCCCGGGTGGTGGGAAGAAGATCGTCGTTGTTGTGTTTCCATTTCACCCCTTTTTAGTTGACCAACCAGCCTGACGGCGGGAGGGAACTGCGTGGCCATTGTCCAGGTGAAGGACCTCATCGAGGCGGGCGTCCATTTCGGGCACCGCGCCAGCCGCTGGAACCCGAAGATGCGGCCGTATATCTACGGCAAGCGAAACCTGATCCACATTATCGACCTGCGCGAAACGGTACGCGGCCTGCTCCGGGCCTACCGCTACCTGGCGAAAGTAACCAGCAACGGCAGCCTGGTGGTCTTCGTCGGGACCAAGCGCCAGGCCAAGGAAACCATCGAGCGCGAGTCGGCCCGCTGCGGCATGCCGTTCGTCAGCGAACGCTGGCTGGGCGGCACGCTCACCAACTATCGCACCATCCGCGACCGCCTCAAGCGCCTCCAGGAACTGGAAGCGATGTGGCTGCCCCAGGGCGAAAACCCGGCCAAGGTCAACCTGCCTCAGCACATGAAGGGCATGGTCAACGAGGCCGGCAAGCTCGACCTCACCAAGGCCCCGGACACCGCCCCGATTCGCGGCTACAGCAAGAAGATGGTCGCCACCCTGAGCCGCGAGCTGAGCAAGATCCAGCGCAACCTCTCCGGCATCCGCGAGATGAACCGTCTGCCCGACGCCATGGTCGTGGTTGATCCGCACCGCGAGCACATCGCCGTCAAGGAGGCGCAGCGCATGGGCGTGAGCACGGTGGCGCTGATCGACACCGACAGCGACCCCGACACGGTCGATCTGCCGATCCCGGGGAACGACGACAGCATCCGCTCGATCGAGCTGATCCTGGGCAAGCTGAGCGACGCCGTGCTGGAAGGGAAGGCGGCGTTGCCGGCCGAGCAGCCGGCCCAGGCGCAACCTCAGCCCCGCCCCAGACCGCCCGCGAACCCCAAGCCCGCCGCGGCCGTCGTTCAGTAATGACGATTTTCGTTTAGCCGCGACGCGGAGCGGAGGCGCTGGTGGGCAGCGCTCCGCTCCGCGTCGCGGCTAACCTGGATGGATACGAGGACATGCAGACCATGAGCACCCCGATTACCGCGGCGCAGGTCAACGAGCTGCGCCAGCGTACCAGCCGGCCGATGATGGAGTGCAAGAATGCGCTCGTCGAAGCCGGCGGCGACCTCAAGAAGGCCGAGGAGAACCTCCGCAAGAAGGGACACGTCGCCAAGGCCGACCGCAGCACCGGCGAGGGCCGCATTGCCGCCGCTATCGACCCGGCCAAGCAGGTTGGTGCCCTGGTCGAGGTCCTGTGCGAGAGCGCGCCGGTCGCCAAGAGCGAACTGTTCGTCGAATTGGCCAGCGACCTGGCCAAGCAGGTGGCCATCGAGGGCGAGACCACGCCAGAGCAACTGCTGGCGCAGAAGTTCATCCGCGACCCGGCGAAGAGCGTACAGGAGCGCATCGCCGACGTGGTCAACGTCATCCGCGAGGCCATGAAGCCGGGCCGCATGATCCGACTGCACGGGCAGCTCGGCTCCTATGTCCATCACGACGGCAGCATCGGCGTGCTGCTCCAGGTCGAAGGGAATAACCCCGACCCGCAGCTCCTGCGCAACGTCTGCATGCACATTACGGCGACCAAGCCACTGGCGGCCCGGCGCGAGGAAGTGCCGGCGGACGTCGTCGAGAAGGAAAAGGAGATCGCCCGGGCCCAGATCGCCAACGATCCGAAGAACGCGGGCAAGCCGGCCAACATCCTCGACAAGATCGCCGAAGGGAAGCTGAAGACGTTCTTCGCCGAAAACGTCCTCATCGACCAGCCGTTCGTCAAGGACACCAGCAAGACCGTCGGCCAGCTATTGCAGGCGGCCGGCTTGAAGGTGGTGCGTTTTGTCCGCTACAAGGTTGGCGAAGTGCCGTAACACCCCGTCCGATTTATCGTTTCGCGTTCGCTTTACCAGCGAGCGCGAAACGATGAATTGCAACTCCCATGGATCGTCTCAACAAACTCCTGGCCCACGCCGGCGTCGGCTCCCGCCGCCATGTCGAGGAGCTGATCGTCGCCGGCCGCGTCTCGATTGACGGCCAACCCGTCCGCGAGCTGGGCACCAAGGTCGATCCCGAAGCGCAGCAGGTCACCGTGGACGGCCAGCCGGTCAAGCTGGAGCGGTCGGTCTACTGGGTCGTCAACAAGCCGCGCGGCTACCTGTGTACCAACGAGGACCCCGCCGGTCGGCCCCGGGCCATCGACCTGGTCCCGCACGTCGAACAGCGTGTCTACACCGTCGGCCGGCTCGACGAGGACAGCGAAGGACTGTTGCTTTTGACCAACGATGGCGACCTGGCTCATCGGCTGATGCACCCGCGTTTCGGCGTCGAGAAGACGTACCAGGTGCAGGTAGCCGGCCACCCGTCCCGCGACGATTTGCAGCAACTGCTGAAGGGCGTCTGGCTGAGCGACGGCCATGTTCGCGCCGAGCGCATGAAGGTCATGAAAAGCCAGGGCGACAGCACCTGGTTGCAGATCGTGCTGAGCGAGGGGAAGAACCGCGAAATTCGCCGCATGCTGGCCCGGCTCAACCACAAGGTGCTCCGCCTGCGCCGCACCGCTCTGGGCCCCGTGCAACTGGACAAGCTGCCGCGGGGCAAGGCGCGGAAGGTGAGTCTGGAAGAACTTAATGCGTTGCGGCGAATCGTGGCGGCCCCGGCGAGCCCGGAGCGTGAGCGACGGGAGAAGCCAAAACCGCCCGTCGCTCACGCTCCGGGCTCAGCGCGGCGCCATGCGCCGCGTGTGCCGAAGCGCCGGCATCAACCGCGAGAAAGCGCCGAGTAACAACCTCGTCCTCAGTCAGCTTTATCGTTGCTCAGCAAGGCTCGATGGAGTACCATTTGGCGAGAAGCTCATGCGTGAAACGATTTGGCGGAGTCCCATCATGCGCCGCAAGTACGTTCTCCTCTCGATCGGGCTGGGGCTGCTTGTCGTGTCGGCGGCCATCCTGAACGAGCTCCGCGGCCGCTCCGAACCCAATGAGAAGGCGGCGCCCCAGCAAGCATCGACCGACCCCAACGAGCGCTGGCATCAACTCGCCGGTGACGCCACGGTTTGGCGGCGTGCGGACATCACGGACCCCCAGCAGCAGTACATTTTCGACCTGCTCGCGGAACGGCTGCACTCCACGAACGGCGAAATCACCAGGGATCAATTCCTGGGCATGACTGAACGGCGGGCGGCGGCCCGTTCGGAAGAAGCGCCGCCGGCGGTTCAAGTCGCCGCCGCCATTCCGAAGGGAGACGAAAGCGCCAATGCGAAGGCGGACAAGAGCCATACTCCCGAGCCAAAGGCCGACGAGCAAGCCGCCGCCACGCAGAAAACGCCAGCCCCCCGGAGTCCGCCGCCCGGCAAGGACGACTTCTTCTCGCCTCGGGGGGCGGACGCCAAGTTCCGCAGCTTGGACGTGAAACACACGGGGCTGCTGACTTTCGACGAGAATGGACGATGTCCTGCGGACCGAGCGCGACCGCTGGGACACGAACGGGGACGGTTTCATCGATCTGCAAGAATACCGCGCCTACTACAGGGCCCGCACACGCCAGAACCGTGGGGGGGACATGAACATGCTGTTCGAGGCCCTCATGCG
This sequence comes from uncultured Planctomycetota bacterium, assembly GCA_963827935.1. Classification (GTDB taxonomy): domain Bacteria; phylum Planctomycetota; class Planctomycetia; order Gemmatales; family Gemmataceae; genus DATFNV01. Next base: position 796,775 of record CAWHCN010000019.1, read on the forward strand.
GCAGCAGAATGTTGTGGTGAGACGGACAGTACCGGTCGAGGACAAGCCGGCGCAACACACCTCGTCGGCCCTCAACGCCATCGATCAGTCGTCGGACCTGCCGGAACGGTTTCGGCAGTATGACACCGATCACGACGGGCAAATCGGACTGTACGAGTGGAAGGCGGCCGGCCTGCCCATTGCCGAGTTCGTGGCGAAAGACCTCAACGGCGACGGCTTCCTCACTCCGGACGAATTGCAGGCCGCGGCCGACGCCAAGGGGGAAGGGGAAGCCGACCCAGGCTCGCTGGCCACCTATCAGAACCAGGTCGGCAAGCGCTTCGTGTTCCGGGTCACCGGGTCGGCCAGCGGCGGCTTGTGGGGATCGGATGTTTACACAGGCGACTCGACCCTGGCGGTGGCGGCCGTTCACGCTGGCGTGCTGAAAGTCGGCGAGACCGGGACCGTGAAGGTGCGCATCGTGGCCCCGCCGCCGGAGTTTCACGGCACAACGGCGCATGGCGTCACAAGTCAGCCCTTTGGGGCGTTCCCGGGGGCTTACCGGATTCTGAGGTAGATCGCATCGCCGCGCCAGGTGTTCTGCCAAACCTTCACGGCCCCCGGTTGACGCGGATGCACCAGCGCCCGGGTGCCCGGCCGGCGAGGGCGGCGGCGATCCGGCCGGCCAGAGCCACATGTTTCTTGGGGTCTTGTTTGGCGGACAGAATGCCGCTGTGGGGCTGGCCCTGATTGTGCAGGCGCTCGAAATGACGGCGGTTGTGCGTCAGCACCGCACGGCCGAGGGCATGGGCACGAGCCAAGACGTCCAGGTCGGGCGTGCCGCGTCGGCCGTCCTCCTGCGCCGTCAGTACGTCGTAGCCCACCCGGCGCAGTTCTTCAACGGCCGCAAAGGTGAAATCCTCGTCCGCGTAGAGCCGCATCCAGGGTCACTCCACAATTCCCTCGTCGCCCTCCTCGTTCTCCCGGATCGCACGCTCGATCTCTTCGGCGTGCGCCGCTGCATAGTGCCAGGCCGCTTCCAGGTCGGCCGCAGTCAACGAAGGATAGTCCCGGAGGAGGGCCGCATCGGACCCACCCAGGCGGCGATAGTTCACCAGCACCCAAACAGGGATGCGATGCCCCCGGATGCAGGCATCACCACCACAGACCCCGGGTGTCTTGGTGATGCGGTCTTCTCTCGTGGCAGGCATGGCTCACGCTCCTGATCACGTCGCGAAAAAAGGCGACACAATCGCTTGGCGCCTGTTCGTCCCTCTCGCAATCCTACCAGATGCGGTTATTCGCCAAGCAACGCTACGACTCGGGAGGGTACTCCATCAGGTCAAGAAAATCGCCCGCCGGCGTTGCGCTCACTCACACCAGCACTTCAACGGGGATGTCGGTAAACCGGCCCAGTGAGGCATCATTGGTCAGGAACCCGCCGCAGCCATGCTCGACAGCGCTCGCCAGGTGGAGGGAATCAAGCGCCTTGAAGCCGTGGAGCGCGCGGATTCGCGCGGCGCGCTCCCAGACGGGGACAGTAACGGGCAAAACGAGGAGGCCCGAGCTGGCGAAGAACGCCGTGTAGTCAGCCAGTACGGCGGCGTCGCCCGATTGATACGGGCCGACCAGGCATTCCAGTCGAGCCGCGTCACTGACGGCCAGCTGGTCGCCGGCTGCCTGGAACGCCGTCAGCCGAGCGGTGACGCGCGGCAGCCACACTGGGTTTCGCTCGACCAGATAGATGACGATATTCGCATCCAGGCCGACGATCATTCCCCCTCCTGCGCCGCCCGGTTGGCCTGCTCGCGCAGCCGGCGGCTTTCTCCCTGAAGGCGGACGGCCTCGTCAATCTCCTGATCCATTCCCTCGCGCAAGGCGCGCCGCTCGGCCTCGATGTCTTCGGCGCTCCTCGGTACCTGCCCGCGTGCCGCCTGGCTGTCCCAGATGGCGCGGAGCGTGGCCCAGAAAGGGTTCTCCTGCGGCGTGGGCTCGGCGCCGCAGCACCACGCGCACCGGGCCGGGAGGGAGCTTCGGCCTCTCGTCCAGGACAAGTGTGCCATCGGGTTGTAGCATCCCACGGACTTCGACAGTATCAGGACCCATAGCGCATTCGTTCATCTTGGGGGCGCCGGCCCGCCCGTCTCGTTGTGCACCCCCTGCTTGCGTGCCAACTCCGCGATGGCAATGCTCAAGAAACACAGCCCGCCGGCGATCGCAAACCCTAACGCTCCAAGTCCGGTGCTGGGGAGATCCTTTCCCGCAATGCACAACCAGACGGCAATGACCCAAGCCAGCAGCCCAGCAAGGCTGAACCCTGCCTGCGTGGATGAGAGAATGCTGTTTGCCCCTGTCCATCGGTCCCCGTTGTCACTGAACTTACTGCCTCGGGCGCGCCGGTGCGCCCGACCACACTCTCACTTCACCCGTCCGCGGTTCCCCTGTCAAGCAAATCCGCTCGATGCAGCCGGTTTCAGGCACCCCTGGTCAGGGCCTCTCGCCGCTGCCACCACCGAGAAACCGCCTCATCACATTCTCCGTAATCCTTCCCGTCGGCGGATCGCACAGCAACCCCGATGGATACGTAATCGACCCCGCCGAGAAGACGGCCCCGCCGCCCGGCGTCTCGAAATAGACCAGGTGCGCTCCGCCGTCGTCGGGGTTGAGGCCCTGGGCCAGCAGTGTCACGTTTTTCGGCGAATGCGGACTGATTTTATCCGTTTCATGTCCCGAGCCGCCGTCGCCGTAGCGGGCGTGCAGCGTCTTCGTACCGAACAGATCTCCCTGCTTCAACCCGGTTCCTGCGAAAATCCAGTGCTCCGGCTCCAGCACGCGGTAGGGGGCCGAGGTCATCGCGCCGGGGTCAGTGAAGACGACGCCCAGGAGGTTGGCTTCCGATTCAACCTGGCCGTGAAAGCGGCTCTCGCAGCCGGCCGGCCACTGGTTGAGGCAACGCATCGCCGTGCCGCCCTGCAGGAATTCCACCTTGCAGTTGAGGCCGTTGCCGCCCAGGTACATCAGCCGCCCGCCACGCTCGAAGACCCAGCGCTTGACACTCCCGTACATCTCCTCCGACCAGTATTCCGGATGGACGCTCAGGATGAGTACCCGATAGGCATCCAGGTTGAGCATGCCGTTGTGCAGCTGGGAATCCGAATAGAGATCGTAGGGATGCCCCTGCTGTTCGAGCCAGCCGAGCAGGCGCCATTCGGCGGGGGCCAGGTGGCAGGCCTGCCGGCCCTCAATTGGGTCGGTGCATTCGACGCCGTCGGGGACGTGGTTGTACGGCTCGGGACGGTCGAAGGAGAGCGGCGCGAAGTCGGCGTTGCTCTTCCATTCGCCGTAATCGCTGAGCTGGTAGCGCGGCAAGTCGGACAGCGAATTGACGATCGGCGTGTCGATCATCCGCGACGCCATGATGTAGTTGCTACGGCCGCCGAACGGGTTGTAGGCGTTCCAGGTGTTAGTCGAGGCCAGGACCGCAATCGCCGCTTGCGGCTTCGCCGGCGCCACGACCAGGGGGAACGAGAAGAACGCGCCCGATTCCCCTCGAGCATGGAAGTAATACAACCCAGTGCGTTCCGGGGCCGCGACGAGCTGGCGATGAACGCCGAAGCCGTTGTTCCAGCCGACGCCGGTCTCGACGAAGTGCCCGTCGGGCACGGTCTGCATGGCCGCTCGCGGGCCGTGGTTGTCGTACCAGCCTACGTTGCGGACAAACTCCTTCTTCTGACCGTAGCGATAGAGGAGCAGCTTGTACGGCTCGACGGAGTGGACGCGGAACTGCACCAGGTCGCCGCCGTGGCACCACTTGGGCCAGGCGTAGCCGAGGAGCCGATCCGAGAGGAGCCGGAAGTGAACCGGCTTGCGGCCCAGGGCGGCGCGAACGCGCTTCGAGCCAAAACCGGTCCGGGCCAGGCAGACCTCGTAATCGCCGGGCGCCAAGTCGGCCACAAGGGCTCCCGACGGGGAGGAGCGAGTGACCAGAACGACACCGCCGGGGCCGCGGAACTCGACGGCGACATCGACCAGGGCGGCGTAGGACTCGTCACTGACGGTGCCGGCAAGCATGACGGGACTCCGGGGGGGAGGGGAGTGGTAAACCTGCAACAAGCCTCAGCGCAGGGTCCGCGCCACCCGGAGGCCGAAGTCGCCGCTGCGGAGCGCCGGCTCGAACCGGCTGCGCGCCGCCGACTGGGCGTCGCGTGCATCGAGGTAGAACGAGCCGCCACGCAAGGTTCGAAGCTCCTTGCCCGGCTTGTCCTTAATGGGATTTGGTTTCACGAAGCTATCCTCGCACCACTCCCAGGCGTTGCCGTGGATGTCGAACAGGCCCAGGCCATTCGGCTTCAGCGTCCCAACGGGATGCATGGTGGCGTTGGCATTCAGACTGTACCAGGCGTAATTCCCCAGCAGCGTCTCGTCCGAGCCGCACGACCAGGCGGTCACTGTCCCCGCGCGGCAGGCGTATTCCCACTCGGCGTCCCGGGGGAGGCGGTAGCCCGACAGCTCCCAGCAGCGGGGTTTCACCTTCATCCCCTCCGCGTACTCACCCCGGGCATTGGGCTCGTAGCACCACTGGTCGTTCGGGATCTTTTCCTGTTCGCTAAGCCAGTTACAATAGGCGGCCGCATCGTACCAGCTCACCGAGTTGATCGGCGTATCCGCGTCCGGACCGTGTGGCTTGACGAACGGAAAGCCCGGCCGAAACTTCCGGAAGTCGGCCACCGTGACCAGCTTGACAGCGACGGCGAAGGGGTAATCGACGACTGCGGGCCGGCGGTCTTCGGGAGGGCCAAACCGGCCCGGGTCGTCCTTCAGCGTGCCGATCTCGAACCGGCCCGGGGCGGGGATGGCGGTGAAGGTCTGTCCCAGGCCGTTGACGTACCAGCGCGGTTTCGCGATCTCCCCGGGTTGACGCCCAGGGCTGGCTCCGAGGGGTGGCAGCCGCTCGGCCAGCTGCCAGCGACCCGCCAGCCAGGCCGCCGCCGAATGGAAGCCGGCGTCGGGATCATCCCGGTACGAGCGCCAGAGCCAGGCCACCAGGGGGCCGCGAACCACCTCAGCACGCTGGTCCGCGCTGTACTCGCCCAACGCCAGCAGCAGCCCCTGGCGGATGGACGGGTCGCTCTCCTCGTCCCCCAGCAGACGGCTGGCCAGGATGGCCGGATCGACGCCGAGTTTGGCACACCGATGGATGAGGTAGGTGCGGCAGGTCGGGTCGTCGCCCTGGTGGAAGAGGGGCCAGACGCGCTCGCTGCGTCCCAGGTGGAGCAGGGCCACCGCCGCCTGGGCTTGTTGCCGGGCCAGCGCCTGCGGTTCGACCGCTCGGGCGGTCGGCGGTAGTGAACGCTCCAGTTGCTGGTGCAGGGCGGCCGGGGCGTCGTCGGGATAGGCGCGCAGCATGGCCAGGTAGGCGGCAAATTCGGCCACATCGGCTTCCAGCAGGCGCCGCACCTGATGGGGGATGAGATGCGCCTGGACCGGCTCCAGCAAGGCGGCCCAGTCGCGCAAGAAGAGCAGGTTCTCCCCGGCCAGGTCAGCGCACCACCTGGTCGCCGACCGCGGCCCAGCGCGGGTCCTGTCCGTCGGATAGCGCCAGGACACAGGCGGCCCGCAGGCGGCGCGGCCGCTCCTCGGCGTCGCCCTGCAACACCGGCCAGAAACGGGCCGCCCAGGTTCGGCGTGTGTTCGTACAGCGACGCGCGGATCACCTTGACCTCTTCCGGCCCGCTGTCATTCAGGAGGCGGTCGCAGAGAAAGTCGGCCTGGCTCGGATCGACCGGTAGCAGGGCCAGCGCCACGTGCAGGCGTTTGCCGTCGCCGAGATCCTCCTGAGCTGCCGTGTCGCGCAGTAACGGATCGGCCCAGCGGCGATAGGGTCCCAGGCTGTGGACCAGCTGTGGCACATCGGCGGTTTTGGCCGCCAACAGCGTGTCTACCAGCGCCCGCGCCCGCAGGGCACCAAATGTCCACCAGCCGCCCAACGTGAGGAGTACCAGCACGAGCCCAGCCGGATGCCGCGAACGGCGTGAAAGCGCGCGGCGCGGCGCATCAGGCGGCACTGCGCCGGCGCCCAGTCGCGCGGGCTGGTGAACAGCCGAATGGTCGCCCATTCCCACCAGGCCGGCAGGTGGCGGTTCTCCGGCTTGGCCGTCCACAGGGCGGTGCGCTCGGCCAGGCGCAGCTCCGCCCGCCCGCCGCGCGTCTCGCGCTGCTTGCGTGTTAGCCAGTTCCGCAGCGAAGGGACGAGGTAGTCGTGGGTGAGTTGGTAGAAGCGCTCCGGCGAGCGCGGGGCGTTAGCCTCCTGATCTTGCGAGTAACCGGGGGGCTGACGCCCCCCGCTCGCCGAGATCGGGTGATCGGGGGGCTGCCGCCCACCACTCGCCGGCGGTTCCGCACCTTCCCGGTCGGTGGGCGTGATAAGACGGGTCTGGCTGTCCAGGATGCGCATCAGGTCGTCGAAGTCCCGGGAGCCGGTGGCGTAGCCCGACGCTGCCAGCAGATCGGCGTAAGACCGCATGTGGCCCTTGATGTCGCTGCCGGCTTCGGGCAGGAGCGCTTTCAGGACGGCCCGGGCCGCCTTCTGGTGGTAGCGGTGCTCGGGCGGGGCGCTGGCCGCGCTGAAGGTCTCTTCCAGGAAGGTCACGCCCACGCCGGCCGTGCCGCCCACCTCGTGCAGCGTGGCCGGCGTCCACGGCATGCCTTTGACCATCTCGGCGAACAGCACCAGGCGGACGGAGATGACCTTGCGCTCCTGGGCCAAACCGGCCACGGCCTGGTCGAGAAACGCGTCCTGTTCCTTCGTCAGCTGGATGAACGTCTCGGGCAGCGCGCCGAACGCCCGTCCGAAGGCCGCCAGCACCCGCCGCGCGTGCCGCACGTCGAACAGGTCCACGGCGGCACTGTTCTGACCATCGACGAGGCGGACCTCCAGGTCCTTCAGGAAGCGGGTGGCGGCCATCCAGAAATCGTCGCGCACAAGGACGAGGCATTGCACCCGACTGCCGTCGCACTGCCGCAGCGACCGCACCAGCTCGGCGCCGTCCGGCCGGGGGTCTAAGGCCCACCGCTCGCCGTGCAGCCACTGCTCGAACTGGTCCAGGACGATCAGCACCTTGTGGCCTGCCGGCAGGCCCCGCCCCCGACGCAGCGCCGCGACCGTCTCGATCAGTCCCAGGTCGGCGGGCAGGTTGGGGCAGTTCTTCCGCAGTCCTTTCAGAAGCCGGGCTTCGGTATCGTTGGCCGTCGCCTCGACGTGGACGGTGACGACCCGGGCGGCCAGCCGGGGCAGCAGCCCGGCTTTCAGCAGCGACGATTTCCCACAGCCCGAGGGCCCGTACATCAGTCCGACGGCGAACGTGTTGTCGGCGTCGGTTTCCTCGATGCGGGTCTTCCAGAAACGAATGCTGTCGGGGAGTCCGTCTCGATCCCGCGGACCGGGCAGCAGTTCGAGGAAGAAATCGGCGTCGCGGGCGTCGAAGGAGCGCAGCCCCTTGGGCACGATCGCGACCGGCCGCGCGTCCGTGGGGGTGACCTCCGACGCGCGGGGGGCATCCGCCGCCGGCCTGGGACTCAGATCCGGGGTCGAACGCCCGCCACTCACCTCCTTGAGCCAATGGTGCAGGTCGTCGGCCAGGTCGAGGCCGGTCAGGTAGCGCTCGGTCGCGCGTTTGGCCAGGGCCTTGAGGCAGATGCGTTCCAGCTCGCGCGGGATGGTGTCGTCCACCTGGCGTAGCGGCCGTGGGTCGACGCCGGTGATCTGTTCCAGCAGCTCCGCGCGCGTTTCGCCCCGAAACGGCCGCCGCCCGGTGAGCAGCTCGTAAAACACCACGCCCAGGCTGAACAGGTCGGACCGGCCATCGACCCGGTGCCCTTCATTCCGGGCTTCCTCCGGACTCATGTAGGAGGGCGTCCCCCCGCAGCCGGTCCATTTGCCGAAGTCCTCCTCCCGCAAGGCCAGCCCAAAATCGGCGACGTAGGGCACCGGAGGGCCGACACTCCCCGCGCACCATTCGAGAAGGATGTTGCCCGGCTTGATGTCGCGGTGCACCAGCCCCTGGCGATGGGCATGGTGCAGCGCTTCCGCGATGGTCGCCACCAGGGCTGCGGATGCGGGGAAGGGGGGACGAGCCTGCTTCATGTGCCCGGCCAGGTCGGTCCCCTCGATGAACTTGGAAACGACGAACGGCAGGCCGTCGTCGGTCTGACCCACATCGTGAACGGGCACGATGTGGGGGTGGTCGAGGCTGGCCAGGATGCGCGCCTCCGCCAGATAGGTGTCGGCGTAGCCCGGCAGGCCCACCCGTTCCGGTCGCGGCACCTTGATGGCCACCCGCCGATGGAGCTGGTCATCGTAAGCCAGGTAGACCCGCCCGAAGCCGCCCTGGCCCAGCAGCCGCTCGACGCGGTAGCGGCCGATGCAAGCCGGCGGCTCCCCCGTCGAAACCGGCGTGTCGGGGTCCTGGGGTCGCCCCTTCGGGTCCGGAACGGTCCAGACGGTGTCGGCGTTCTGGTTCATCGGGGCCTCGGGCTGGGCCATGCGGGCGGATGCTCGCCCGCCTGATGGTAGCAGACCGGGGGGCTGCTCGCCACCGGTTGCCCGCGAGGTTCGATGGAGGAAAGACCGGACTGTAAGTCGCAGGAATGGCGAGCGGGGGGCGTCAGCCCCCTGATTCTGCGCAGAATCAGGGGGCTGACGCCCCCCGCTTGCCGATGCTGTGAGTTGCCGCTACACCGGTGCCCTCGGGTGCATTCCCGAGCGCCGCCCCTTCCCCTCCGGGATGAGCGCCCACTGCATCAGGCGGCGGGTGACTTCGATGGCCTGGCGGCTGTGATTGGGGGGCAGGGCTTCGCCCAGTGCCAGCCCCAGGTCGATGCCGAGGCGGCGTTGGACCACGTCGGCGGCCTCCAGGGCGATCTCGCGATTGGGGAGCCGGGCCAGGTCGCGCAGGGCGGTGACCGCCGCCGGATGAGTCGTGCCGTCCGCCAGCAAGGCCTCCGCCGCCAGCAACCGCAACGGGGCCGGGTTGGCCGACTCCAGCAACCCCTCCAGCAAGGGACGATCCAGGGCCTGGCCATTCTGCAGCAGCCGGGCCAGCTCCACGCGGAGCGGCGCCGGGGTTTGCGGCTGGACCAGCTGGCGGCGCATGGCGGCGACTAGGTCTTCCGAGGGACATTCGCTCAAGGCCCGGGCATAGTGGACCCCAAGGGTCTGGGCCGCCCGCTGGCCCAGCAATCCCTTCTGAGCGACCCAGGCCGTTAGGTCGGCCACCGCTTCGCGGGTCAGCGGCTGACCCTCAAAGCGCAGGGCTCCGTCCGCCGCGCAGGCCGGATCGGCCAGGGCCCGGCGAACGGCATGGCGAATCCAGGTCCAGCGGTGCTCGCTGTCCCAGAGCAGCGCCTCGGTGGCCGCCCGCCGCACCTCCCAGGAGGGATCGCGCAGAAACTCGGCCAGGTGCTCGACCAGCGATCGATCGTCCAGGTTGCCGAGCGCGGCCAGGGCGGTCGTTCGCACAGCCGCCTCGGCGGCGCGCTGGGCCGCCTGCAACACGATCTCGGGTTGGCCCTTTTTCCAGTGGTTGCGAAACTCCAGGGCGGCGAGGGCGGACACCTGAACCTGGGGTCGGGGGCTGCTCAACAGCGCCAGCGCCGGCGTGGCATCAAGGTGCAGCGCCTGGCGAGGCGCTTTGACCTCGGGCAGGTATCGACAGGCGTTCAGGTCGGCGGGCCAGTCGCGGCGGGCTGCCAGCCGTTCGGCTAGCAGCCGGGCCCGTCGCTGGGTTGTTGCCCCAGACTCGGCCAGTACCTGCAAGCTGAAACTGATCAGCGGCACGACCAGCAGCAACGCCTTGGCCAGCGACAGGAACCAGTCATCGCCGTGCGGGCTGCCGAGCCACAGCCAGCCCAGGGCGATTATATAGAGCGTGACGATCGCCGGTCCCAGCGACTGCCGGCTGCTCCGCCGCGTGAGGAACGTCAGCAAGCAAACGAGCAACTGAAACGCGGTGCCCAGCCATAGGTTCAGGTTTATGTCGTCCAGCGTGCGCCAGGCAGCAACGAGCAGCAAGCCAGCCGGCAAGAGCAGCAGCATAGCCCGCGCAACACGCCCACTCAGGGCCCGGGCGTCCCACTTGGAAGGCATCAGTGATCGCACGTTCATGGAGAACGACCTTTCCCGGCCCGGTCATTGTGACGGACGAGTGAGAAGCTTGGACGGGAAATGGCCAGGGGAGAAGCGAGCGATCTGACCGTATCGTCAACTATGGGACATGAAACGGGCGGACGCCAACCCGATTCGCTCGCAAACCAGGCCTCCTGCCCGTCCGCCGATCATTGAGGGGGGCGAGCGGGGGGCGTTAGCCCCCCGGTGCTGTGGAGCACTAGGGGGCTGACGCCTCCCCGCTCGCCAACTGGTGGCACACAGACAGGGCGCAAGACTGACCTTTAACGCCGAACCGGCGCCAGGGGATCAGCCCCTTCAGGTGCTGCAGCTACGGAAGTAGTTGGCAGGCGGGGCGTTATAATACTGAGGTGAGGGTGAGTAGACGGGGGCGACGGGAGCGGGTGCGGCTTCCGCCACCGTCTCCGTCCGCACGATGACCCGGTCAGGGTCAGCGTACTTGCGGAGGTAGCGGCCCAGGTCCTCGTTGGGGAGCGTTCCTGGGTGCCAGAAGGCCTGCTTGGTGCCGCCGGAATCGCCGATGACGATGCCGCGACCGCTGCCCAGGTCGAGCTGTTCGGCCAGGCGGCGGCCATACTCCTTGCTGGTGTCAAGGTAGACGCAGACGTAGCGGCTGTGCAGGAGATACTTCGCCTCCTTGTCGAGGCCGCCTTCCCGGCTTACCTTATCCCAGCCCTCCGGGCCGGCAGCAGCGACGATTACCAGCGGACGCTTATTCTCTTTTCCTTCCTTCAGGGCGAGGCCATAGTCGTTCCGCCACGTCGGAGCGACAGGAATCAGCTCGGCGGTGGGGGCGAGACCCGCCGACAAGGCGAGAAGCACGACTGAGGTGTACATCCGATTGCCCTCCTGTAACAAAGTTGCTGAACACCTCTGAACGAATGACCAGGCCGTTCTGGCCTGGTTCACGACTCGTTGAGGTATAGCGAGCAGGCAAGCAGGCGGCAACCATAAAGTTTACTTATTCCGCGCAAGCCATCCAATCGACTTATCCTCTCTCTTTCACCGTTCTTTTCCAGAATGCTACCACTTCCCATAAGATCCCAGGAGCAACCTGCCTCTCCCGGCACAGGAGATGCATCTTTCCACACTCAGGAACAGACAAACGTCAGGGACGGTCGCAATATTCCCCAGAAGGAAGGACGTGTCTCATGCACATCCGCCTACGGAATCCATGCCCGTCTCCCGAACTGGGCGACATTGAACTCAAGAACTTCCCGGTCGTGGTAGGTCGGGGCGAGCGCTGCGATGTGCCGATCCCGGTGGCCTTTGTCTCGCGCCGGCATTGCGAATTCGTTCGCCATGGCCGGGAAGTCCTGGTCCACGACCTGGCGTCGGTGAATGGGACCTACGTCAACGGGCAGCCGGCGAGTTACTTGACACCCGTTCATCATGGCGACCAGGTCCGCCTTGGGCCGATGATCTTCCGGGTGGATGTCCTGGGCGGGCTCGATTCGGACCCCAGCCTGCCCTATGAGCGGAGTCGGGCGGGGTGAGCCACACGCCTACGCGCGCAGCAACCGTCGGCGGTTGGCGGAGCAATCGGGCGCCGCCGTCACCGGGCCAGGACGGCGGCGAGGCGGCGGGCGCTGTGCAGGCGTTGCAGTTCGGCCTTGAGCACAACGCGGCCAAACTGCTCCGTGTAGTCGTCGGCCCCATTCACATCCAGGTGGTGGGCGTCAGCGAACCCATCATCGGCGACCCAATTCCGGGCGTCGTACACCGGTACGTCGAATTCCGTGGCGATGGCCCGAATCGGCCCCTCCAGGGTGGCGCACCCTCCTTCGGCCAGGCAGCGGAATGGAGCCGTTTCGGGTGGGATGACCAGCGCCACCGGCAGCCCGTCGCGGCGACAGAGCGCCAGCAGGTCGCGCAGGGCATGAAAGGGACCAGCGGCCGGGGTGGCATCGGCCAGGGCCGGGGCGTACTCGTACAGGTCGGCTTGGAGCTTGGCCTCGCGCGCGGCCGGGCTGACCGGGGCCGGCCGCTGCCGCCAGCCAAAGGCGTCGATGGAATTATCCTCGACGGTGCCCCCGTGAGCGGCCGGTGCGTCCAGGAGCAAGGCGTCGTGCAGCTCGGCCTGGTGCCGGTAGGCCGGCAGGGCACGGGCAGCGATCCAGGTCGCCAACAGCTTGTCCGGCCGACGGTAATAGCGTCCCAGGCGGACCGCCTCGGCCGCATCCAGCCGGGCTGCATCGAGGTGATGTTCCTCCAGCGGCGTGCCCCGGCGCTGGCTCATCGACACCGGCATGGCTTCCAGGATCACCAGGTCCGGACGGATGCCCTGGTCCCGCAGCCGGCCGAGCACGACCTCTTGCAGCATCGGCCCTGCGCCATACAGGCCAAAGTTGAACACCAGCGGCTCGGTTTCATCGCTCGTGACGTTGAGGCGCCCGGCCCGGAGACCCAATGCGGTCCGCGAGCTGCCCAGGACGAGGACCAACGGCCGGTGCGGCGCCCGGGCGCGCTGGGCCGCCAGCCGGCGCTGCAACATGGCGAATTCCGGATCGCGGACGGCCGGCCATGCCTGATCGACCGCGAGTCCCAGCAGAACCTGGGAGAACACCAGGCCCGCCGCGATCCAGGCCAGCTCGGTCCGCATTGTCCGCCGCGCCGTCGGCCGCCGCATGGCGTTGCCTCCCAGTGGCTTCCGGCGAGCGGCGCGGCGTCAGCCCGCCGGTGTTGACCGGCGGGCTGACACCAGGGTGGGGTGGCACGCCCTTCGGAGTACCTCAGGGCGTGCCACCCAACCGCGCCGCTCGCCTCTCAGAACTGAAAATAGATAAACGCCTTGCTGGCCGATGGGGCGATCAGCAGGGCGAGCGATACCCCGCCGCCCAGGGCTAGCCCTCGGGCCGGCACGGGAAGCCGCTCCCACAGCCGCCGCCAGCGCTCCCGGTAACCCAACCCATGCCCCAGCGCTACGGCGGCGAAGGTCAGCAGCAGCCCCCGGGCTGGCAAGGTCAGGCCGGAACCGCTCGCTGGGACCAGCATCCGGCCGACCATGACGCCGGCGGCGTGCAGTCCCTGGGTGCGGAAGACGGCCAGCGTCAGGCAGAAGGAGGCAAAGGTGGCCGCCACCCGCAGGGCCGTGCCTGCCGGCGTTTCCAGGGCCGACTTCACCCGCGGCCAGCGGTCGCACCACGGCACAAACGCCGCGTGCAGCACCAGCAGCACGCCGTTGAGGAAGCCCCAGAGCACGCAGTTCCAGTTGGCCCCGTGCCAGAGCCCGCACAGCGTCATGGTGATCAGGACATTGCGCCGGGTGTGCCAGGCCGAGCCGCGGCTGCCGCCCAGCGGGATGAACAGGTACTCGCGGATCCAGTTGGACAGCGAGATGTGCCAGCGCCGCCAGAACTCCGCCATGTTCGCCGACAGAAACGGCAGATCGAAGTTCTTGGCCAGGTGATAGCCGAGCAGGTGGGCCAATCCCAGGGCCATGTCGGAGTAACCCGAGAAATCGCAGTAAACCTGCAGGGCATAGGCGACCGCGGCCGACCAGAGGGTCACACTCCCGAACGCCCCGGGGTTGGCGAACACCGGGTCGGCGTAGAGGGCCATGCGGTCGGCCACGGCCAGCTTTTTGACCACGCCCAGGATGAGGAGCAGGACGCCGGCATGGGCCCGGCTCCAGCTCCAGCGCTTGCGGCGGCCGACCTGCGGCAGGAAATCGCGCCCGCACGATCGGCCCGGCCATCAGGTGCGGAAAGAACAGGATGAAGAGCAGGAAGTGGGCCAGGTTCCGCTCGGCCGGCAATCGCCGCCGATACACGTCCACCGTGTAGTTGATCGCCTCGAAGGTATAAAAGGAGATGCCAACCGGCAGGATCACCCGGAGCACCGGCAGGGCGGCGTGTAACCCCAACAGGCCGACCGATTCCTCTACCGAGCGCAGGAAGAAATTGGCATACTTGAAGTAGCAGAGCAGTCCGACGTTCCCGACCAGGCTGACCAGCAGCAGCAGCTTGCGCAGCCGGGGTTCCTTCCAGGCATCCAAGGCCCGGCCCACCAGGTAATCGACCAGCGTCGAGGCACTGAGGATCAGCGCCAGCCAGTGGTTCCAGGAGGCGTAGAAATAGAAGCTGGCCGCCAGCAGCAGATAGACGCGGACGCTGCGCCACGGCATCAGCCAGTAGGCGGCAAAGACCGCCAGGAAGAAGACACAGAAGATCGGCGAACAAAAGAGCATGGGCCGTCCCTGACTCCGCGCTGTCCGGGTGGCACGCCCTGAGGTACTCCGAAGGGCGTGTTGCACTTACTGCACGCCCTTCGGAGTACCTCAGGGCGTGCCACCCAAACCTCCCTATCGCAATAGCACTCAGCCGCCGGTAGTCGCATTCATCCCTGGGCGCTCACCTGCCAGATGCTCGATCCCGTCGGGCGGCCCTTGCAGCAGGACGACGCTGGTCCGGTGGAACTCGCGCCGCTGCACGCACCGCCAGCCGTCGGGCGTCTGGGCCGCCAAGACCTCGTCACGGAGTTCCGGAGTCGCGGCGGTCACCACCAGCCAGAGCCGGCCGGGGAGGGCGCCTGGCGACGGCTCGTCGAGACGAAAGTCCTGCCCCAGGTGCCGGAAGTAGTACGAATGCTCCCAGCAGTTGCCGACGACCAGTTCGCCGGAGCGGTGTTCGGCGAGGACATAGCGGCTGGCCGCGGCGCTGTCGGCCCGCCCCTGCGGAAAGACCGTGGCGTAGGCGACCCGGCCGACCGGAGCCAGGACCAACAGGACCAGGGTGGCGGTCGCCATAGCACTGATTCGCAAGCCCGCCGCCAGTGTGGCAGCCCGACGCGCCAGCGAGGGACGAGAACTCCCTCGCTGGCGCGTCGGGCTGCCCGGGTCCGTGGCTGGCGGGAGAGTTCTGAGATGGCCATCTAGTCGCGACCGCTCTCGCAGCCAGGTTAGCACCGGCCACAGGCCGGCGGCAAGGAGCAGGACGAGCGCCGGCGTCAGGTAAACGATGATGCGGCTGCCGCAATAGGGGTAGGCACCGATAAGCGCCGCCGTCAGCGCCAGCCCCGCCGGGGCCAGCAACAGCAGCAGCACCGAACGTTGGCCGCCCCGCCAAAACCACAGCGCACCGATCGCCGCAAAGACTGCCAGCAGGTTGCCGACCGGCGCCAGCAATAGCAGCAGGCGTCGAGCGTCGATTTCACCGCCCATCCCAGGACCGCCCAGCCCGACCGATCCCACGCCGGGAAGCCCAGCCCCCAGCACGAGTCGATCTGGGTGTTGCGCTGGGCGCGGATCGGCCCGAGATAGAGGAGCAGGAAGGAAACCACCACGGTGAGCGCCAGGCCCGCGTAGGCCAGCCAGGCCGTTGGCCGCGTTCGCTCCCGCCACAGCGCCGGCAGCAGGGCCAGCAGCACTCCGCCGTACAGGAAGCAGCCGGGATAGCTCGCCCAGATGATGAGCGGCGCGGGCAGCCCAAACCACAGCAGCCGGCGCCCAAACGACAGGCCGCGCCCGCGCGACCAGGCCAGCAGCAGCACCGTGGCTCCGAGCACGTCGATGCTGTACGGCTTGGCCTCGCTGGCGTGCCAGAGCAGGTGATCGTTGATCGCAAAGAGAAAAACGGCCCAGGGGACCGCAGCCGGCGCCAGCAGGTCGCGGGCGATCCGGACGAACAGCACAAGCGCCACGGCACTGGCCAGGAACGGGAGCAGCCGCAAGGCGTAGGTGCTGTCGCCCAGGATCAGCACGACGGCACGCTCGGCCCACAGGAACAGGGGTGGCGAGGGGTTGTTGCAGAACAGGGGGCCGAGCATCTCGGCGAAGTTCTTGCCCAGGACGTTGAGGACGGCGGCGGCCTCATCGTGCCACATCGACGGGTCGCGCAGATAGCCGAAGGCCCGCAGCGCCAGACCCAGGAGGACCAGGGCGTTGACCCACGCAGCCGGCGTCCCCCATCGCGCGGCCGGCCGCAGCGCCGTACTTGCCGCGCCCATGCGGACCTCCTGTCCCGCCGCAGGCAACGCGGCGTCCTCTCCTTCATCGGCCGGCCGGCATGGCAAACTTTAGCGGATTTGCGGGACAGGCCGGCCTCGCGAACAGCCAGACTGGGTGCCCGTGATGGGACCCGGCCGGGCGTTCGCCCCAAGAAACTCCTTGCCGAAACGGCTCACTCGGCGGTATGGTTAAGGTGGTTCTCAGCAATCGCATCCCTCACAGACTCGTGGCTTGACCATGCCGGCCAACGGGACAGCCTTCCTCGTCATGCGGCGCGACGACGGATTCGGGGACGTGGTGTCCCTGGCCGCCGCCGACCGCTACACGCTGGGCCGGGCTGCCACCAACCGCATTGTGCTCAAGGATGAACTGTGCAGCCGCGAGCATGCGGAAGTCTTCCGGGCCGACGGCCACTGGCGGGTGCGCGATCTCAGTAGCCTCAATGGCACCCGCGTCAACGGCGAACGCCTGACCGGGGAATTCGACCTGGCGCCGGGCGACGAGATCCACCTCGGAAAATCGACCTTCCTTTTTGTCGAGGACATGAGCCAGCTGCCCGATGTGCCCACCGAGCCGTTCCGGCCGCCGGCCGGCGAGGGGGAGGTCTCGATCAAGAAGCGCCTCGGCCAGACGCGACTACCTGACGCCAGTGCCGCCGGACAACGGCTCCTCCGACACCGTCTCGGGGGAGGGGTCGCGCCATAACCTGAGCCGCAACCTGTCGCTGCTCTACCGCCTGGCCCTCGACATGGGCTCCGCCACCGGCTACGAGGACCTGGTGCGCGTCGTCCTCGACGGACTCCTGGAGGCGATTCCCGCCGAGGTGGGAGCGGTGCTCACTGTCAAGGATGGCGGGGCTCTCGACGTGACCGCCTACCGGCACCGCGACTCCTCGATCCGCAACTATGCCCCGGTCAGCGAGCATGTCAGCCGCGATGTGCTGCGGACCCGCGAGGCCGTCCTGGCCGAGAGCGTGGCCCGCGACCGCTATCTCCGCAACCGCGAGAGCCTATCCGACCTGGGTGTCACCAGCCTGATCTGTGCCCCGGTCAGCTTCGGCGACCGCGTGCTGGGGCTGATCCACCTCTATTGCAGCGATCCGCACAAGGCGCTCGACGAGGAGGACCTGGAGTTTGCCGTCGCGGTGGCCAAGCAGCTCGGCAACGTCATCCACCAGATGCAGCGGCAGGAATCGCTAACCGCGCAGATCGGCTCCTTACGCGATCAACTGCGGGTCGAAAGCGAACTGGTCGGCGCGAGTGCCGTCATGAAGCACGTCGAGTCGCAGATCGGCCGGGTGGCGGGCACCAACGCCACGGTCCTGGTCCGCGGCGAGAGCGGGGCCGGCAAGGAGCTGGTCGCCCGCGCGATTCACTTCAGCAGCCACCGCAAGGATGGCCCGTTTATTTGCCTGAACTGTGCCGCCCTGACCGAATCGCTCCTGGAAAGCGAGCTGTTCGGCCACGAGAAGGGGTCGTTCACCGGCGCCACCGACAAGAAGGTCGGCAAGTTCGAGGCGGCCGACCACGGGACCATCTTCCTGGACGAAATCGGCGAAATGAGCGTCGGCACCCAG
Source organism: uncultured Planctomycetota bacterium (assembly GCA_963827935.1). Taxonomy (GTDB): domain Bacteria; phylum Planctomycetota; class Planctomycetia; order Gemmatales; family Gemmataceae; genus DATFNV01. The sequence continues at coordinate 814,460 of CAWHCN010000019.1, forward strand.
GCCAAGCTGCTGCGCATCCTGGAAGGGCACTCGTTCGAGCGCGTCGGCGGCGGCACCTCCATCAAGGTGGATGTCCGCGTGGTGGCGGCAACCAACCAGGAACTGGAACAGGCCGTCCACGACGGCAAATTCCGCAAGGACCTGTTCTTCCGCCTTCAGGTCGTCGAAATCCGCGTGCCGCCGTTGCGCGATCGGCGCGACGACATTCCGCAGCTGGCCGACCATTTCCTGCACCGCTTCATTCGCGAAACGGGGCGGCGGATCAAGGGGTTCACGCCGGCCGCCCTACAAAAGCTGGCGGCGCACGACTGGCCGGGCAATGTCCGCGAGTTGCGAAACGTGGTGGAGCGCACCGTCGTCCTCGCCAATGGGCCGATGCTGGACGCGGCCGACGTATGGCTCTCCTCGCTGGACGCTGCGAAACCGGCAGAGGACCCCGAGGCTGCGTATCAGCCCCGGACCTTGCAGCAGCTCGAACGCGAGCACATCCTCCGCACCCTGCAATTCACCGAGTGGAACAAGGCCCGCACCGCCGAGATCATCGGCATCGAACGCTCGACGCTGGACCGGAAGATGAAGCTGTACGAGCTGAAGCGGTAAGGGCGGGCGGAAAGAATGACCGGGGTTGAGCTGCCTCGACAGGAACGCTGGCAGCCCCGGAGGGGCGTCCGATGTTAGCCAGGGGTTTCAACCCCTGGATCACCGACCAGCCAGTACCCTGGTAGCCCCGGAGGGGCGGCCGTCGCCCTAGGCCTCGGCCGCCCCTCCGGGGCTACCAGGGAAGCTTCGGCCACACCGGTTCCAGGGGCTGAAGCCCCTGGCTAACGACGGCCGCCCCTCCGGGGCTACCAGGGTGGCCACCGGTGAGTCCTCGTTCTGTCCGAGCGGTCTAAGCTCAGGGGCGGGGCCTACTCGGATGTGAGGTAAGCGCATGAACCCGAACCGCGAATACGGCCAAACCGAACCAGCACCAGTCCACGTTTTGCCCGAACTGGCTTTTGATCTCTCCGAAGGGCAACCGTTGCCCCTGAAACTCGGACTAACCGAGGTGCCGGTTGTCGTCCTGCCGGAGGTTGCGTTCGACTTGCTCCCGAGGCCGGTGCCGCCCCTTCAACTCACAGTATCGTTGCGCCCGGAGCCACGGCCGGGCGGGTGGCCCTTGACCTGTTCCGCCTTTATACGGCCGTGAATCAACTTGAACTCAGCCGGCGCGGCGCCGGGCTGGTCCCAGACGACGCCTCCGGCGCAGATGCGCCGAGCAACGGAACGCTGCGTGTCACGTTCAAGCCGGTCGAGCCGGACGGCGCCGCGGAGCGCCTGGCGGTCATCGTCAGCGCCATCGGCGAGGCGCTGAAGAAGTATCCCTCCATCGAGCGCTGTGAGGCGATCGTGGTGCCCGTCGCCGCGTAAGGGCCGGCCATGTCACGTTTCCTCGATGCACTCCATTCCGGCCGGGTGCTGCTCATGGATGGGGCGATGGGCACGGAGCTTCAGAAAGTCGGCCTGGGCGACGGCGAGTGCGGCGAGTTGTGGAACCTGAACCATCCTGAACGCGTGCGTGCCATCCATCAGGCGTATGTCGATGCCGGGGCCGAGGTGTTGCTGACGAATACGTTTCAGGCGAACCCGCAGTCATTTCCCGACTTCTGGTCGAATACAGCAACCGCCATGAGAAGTGCGCGGGATACGGCTGGAAAAGAGCGTTTCGTTTTCTTCGACATCGGACCGTTTGAGGTCGGTTTGAGACACTGGGGAGCTGCCAGCGCGCTGCACGTGGCCGCTCCCGGACCAGTCGATGGCCTGCTCGTCGAAACCTGCTCCAAGATCAGCGATGTTGCAACGCTGGTGAAATTCCGTAGCCGCATGGGCATGACGAGGACGGGCCTGCCGATCCTGTTTTCGTGGACTTTTCGGCGGACTGAGGACGGGACACTTGGCACCATCCACGGCGATACCCCGGAGCGGTGTGCGGCGGTGGCGAGTCGATATGCCATCGCCGCCCTCGGCGTCAACTGCGGCCGCGACATCGGTCTGGACGACCTCATCGAAATCGTCCGCCGCTATCGTTCGATGACCGATCTGCCGCTCTTCGTCCGTCCCAACGCCGGGACGCCGATGCGGGACGGCAAGCGCTGGGTCTATCCGCTGACGCCGGAAGCGATGGCGGCACGCCTTCCCGAGCTGCTGGAGGCCGGCGTCCGCATGATCGGCGGCTGCTGTGGGACGACGCCGGAGCACATCGCGGCCTGTAAGCCGATCGTGGATGCCTGGAATGCCAGGCGGGTATCCTGAGCCAATCGCTACAATGACCGAATGAATGGTCCGTGGACCAGCGTGGAGATTGCCGGCCGGCCGGCCGACGTGTTCGAGCCGGCCGTCAAGCCGCGGCTCGCCGTGCTCTTCCTGCATGATGCCGACGGGCAGTCGCTGCGCGGTCGGCCAGTCTTTACCCGCCTCCTCGACGACATGGGGCTCGGCTGCGTCTGTCCGTCGGGCGGACCGTCGTGGTGGGTGGACCGCCCTGCTCTCGGCTTCGACCCGCCGCTGACGCCGGAGCGCTTCGTCCTGGACCACATCGTGCCCAACTTCGACCAGCGCTGGGGCGTAAAGCCGCGCGAGCTGGGACTGCTGGGTGCCGGCATGGGCGGGCAAGGCGCGCTGCGGCTGGCGTTTCGCCACGCGAAGACGTTTGCCGTCGTCGCGGCCGTCGCGCCGGCCATCGACACTCACGAGTTGTACGGCCAGGGCACGCCGCTGGACGAGCTGTACGACAGCAAGGAGCAATGCCGGCAGGACACCGTGCCATTGCACGTCCACCCGTCCGATTATCCGCCGCACCTGTTCTTTGCCGTCGATCCGGACGATCCGTGGAGTCGCGGCAGCGATCGGCTGCACGAAAAGCTGGCGGCCCTGGGCATCGTCCACGAGTACGAGGGGAGCATCCGCGGCGGCGGACATTCGTGGGCCTACTTCGAGAGTCTCGCCGAGCGGGCGCTGCGATTCCTCCACGCGGGGTTAGTGCAGCAAGGAAGACGCTTGCTGTAGGTTAGAAAGCGCTCCGCTCCGCGTCGCGGCTAACCGGGGGAGGGTGAGTGAACGTTTCCCTGATGGTCACGTGCCTGGGCGATGCCCTCTTCCCGGATGTCGGCATGGCGACCGTCCGGCTGCTGCGCCGGCTCGGCGTCACGGTCGATTTCCCGGCGGCCCAGACCTGTTGCGGCCAGCCCCACTTCAACAGCGGCTTCCACAACGATGCGCGCGACCTGGCCCGGCACACCCTGGCGGCATTCGACAACGGCCAACTCGTCGTCACGCCGTCTGGCTCCTGCGCCGCGATGGTCAAGCTGGAATACACCGAGTTGTTCCACGCCGACCCCGCCGGCCAGGCCCGCGCCGCTGACCTGGCAGCCCGCACCTACGAGCTGTCCGACTTCCTGGTCAATGTGCTCAAGGTCGAGGATGTCGGCGCCCGTTTCGAGGGGCGAGTGACCTACCACATGGCCTGCCACCTGCGCGGTCTGGGTCTGCTGACCGAGCCGGAACGACTGCTGCGGCGGGTGCGCGGGCTGGAGTATGTTCCGCTGGAGCGGGCCGACGAATGCTGTGGCTTTGGGGGTTCGTTTGCGGTCCGCTTCCCGGGCATCAGCGGTGCGATGGTGAGCGACAAGGCTGCGTTCATCGAGAAGACGGGGGCCAGCGCGGTGGTTGCCACCGACGCCGGCTGCCTGATGAACATCGCCGGCTGCCTGCGCCGCCGCGGCAGTGCGGTGCGGGCGCTGCACCTGGCCCAGGTCCTGGAGCCGACGTGAAGGCCGCCGATTCCACTCCTCGGACCGGCCGTGCGACCGCGATGCTGGTCCTGGTCACCCTCTTCTGGGGCCTGTCCTTCCCGCTGATGAAGAGCTGGCAGGATGCGGCCAGCGACTGGGAAGGCGGTCCCCTGCTGGCGGGGATAACATTGATCGCGCTGCGAACCTGCGCCGCCCTGCTGCTGCTGACGGCCTTTCAACCCCGGCTGCTCCGCGAGACCACCCGGCGCGAGCATCTCCTCGGGGATCGCCATCGGCCTGGCCTTTGCGACCGGTTTCATCCTGCAGGCCTGGGGACTGGCGGCGACGACGCCGGCCCTGTCGGCCTTCATCACCAGCCTGAGCAGCGCCTGGGTGCCGCTCCTAGCCTTCTTCCTCTTGCGGACGCCGGTCGCCGGCATCACGGTCCTGGGCCTGGCCGTCGGCGTCGCCGGCACCGCCGTCCTGGGCATCCGGTTCAACGAGCAGAGTGACCTCGCCCTGGGGGGCGGCGAGGGGCTCACCCTGCTGGCGACCCTGCTCTTTGCGGGGCAGGTGCTGCTCCTTGACCGGCTGGGCAAGCGGGTGCGCTCGGCCCACTTGACGGTCGGCTTTCTGGGGGTGACGACCCTGGTGGCGCTGGGGCTAGGTCTGGTCCTGGCGGCCGTGGGTCCGGGCATCGGCTCCTGGTTGCATTGGGCTGCCGATATGCTGGCCCGGCCCGCGATCCTCCGCGACGTCGTCTTGATGGTGCTGCTGCCGACCACGCTGGCCTTCCACTGGATGAATTCGTATCAGCCGCAGGTTTCGGCGAGTCGGGCGGCCCTGATTTACTTGCTGGAGCCGGTGTTCGCGGCCCTGTTCTCGGTGGCCTGGCAGTACGAGGAGTTGACGGCCCGCCTGTTCCTCGGCGGCGGTTTGATCCTGGCCGGCAACCTGCTCATCGAGGTGCCGTACTGGCTGCGGGCTCGGCCGGCGTGAAGTACGAAGCGATCCGCTGCGATAGGCGGCGCTCGACCAGCACCGAAACCGCCACCGTGGCGACGGCGGCGACACTCGTCAGCGGCGCTGAGGCCGTCAGCAGCGGCAGGTCAAAGCGCAGCAGCAGCAGCCAGGCCACGAACAGCCCCAGTCCGAGCGCCCCCGCTGCCAGACGTGCGCGCCAGAGGATTCCGGGGCGACCGGCGAACGCGGCCTGGACCCCCAAGGCAAACGGAAACGCGACCACCAGGTCGAACGCATAATGTTGTCCCAGTCCCAGCGTGGCCAGCAGGGTCAGGGCCAGAAAGAAGCCGGTGAATACTCGGAACCAGCGGGCCAGCGGGCGGCCGTGCCAGCACAGCAAGAGCGCCCAGGTGGCGTGCAGCGAGGGCACGCAGTTCGCGGCAGCCCCGCGGGCACAAACGTGGTGGCCAGAACGGTGGCCACCTCCGGCGGCGACTCGGGAAAGACATGCTTGCCGAAGTAGCCCCCCGGCCCGACGGCCGGGAACAACAGATAAATGCAGTAGCCAATCAGCGACGCCCCCATGAAAACTGGCAGCGGGGTGCGGCGCTGCGACGGGTCGGCCCGGTGATGGAGCACCAGCAGTAGCGCAAAGGCCCCCATCGCGGCGACATAGGTGAACACGCCGGCCAGCTCGAGCCCGGGCTGGTCATGGAAAAGCCGCCCGACGGCGAAGCTCCATTGCCTTCCCAGGGCGGCGTCGGCAGCATAAAGGAGAGCGTCGTCCGTCACGGGGCACAGGTAGTAGCTCAGGCGCAGGAAGGTGATGGCCACCCCGGTCAGCCCCACGAGCAGCAGGGCGGGGAGCAGGGCACCCAGGGCGCGAGCCCGGCCGGCGCCGCGGCCGGCGACGGCCCGCACAACCATCACGGCGAGGCTGGCGGCTCCCAGGCCGGCTCCCAGGGCGTTGGCCGGGCCGACGTCAAGACCGGCTGAGGGGGCCAGCCAGCAGAGGGCCAAGCCGCAGACCACTCCCAGGCCCACTGTCGCCGCCAGCTCCCGCCAGGGGGGACGGGCACCGGCCTGAAGGATGAGTGGCGTCGCCAGCGCCAGCACAAAGAACGGATAGCGGAGGGCATGATGCAGGGCGTACCAGGTCGGATGCCCCGGCAATCCGGCCAGCGCTCCCAGCTCGGAACCCACCCCGGCCAGCAGGACCCCGGCCAGCAGGCACCAGTAGAGGCGGAGCGTCTCGGGCGCCGGCTCGGCTGCCTCGACTCTGGCCGGCACCACCGGGCGCTCCGTCGTTGTAATCGTCATGGGGCCGCTTGCCGTCGGGATGACCATTTTGCAAGGTCCCCGCCAGTGGCGGCCCTGGTCTGGCAGCCCGAAGCGCCAGCGAGGACGAACGGCGAAACCTCGCTGGCGCTTCGGGCTGCCAGACCAGGGCCGGCCCCTGGCAAAGGAGAAGCTACGAGCATAGCAAAGGCTAACCCCAAGCGTAAAGTCGGGGCTCTCCTACCGAGCGGTTCCGGGCACGCCCTTTGCACCTTGGGCTGCCGCGGATAGGGAGGCGGGCGATGGAAGAGTCAGTCTATCAAAAGGTCTTGCTGGCTGAGGACGAACCCGCTACTCGGGAAGCGGTGCGCCTGCTGCTTGAGAACGAAGGGCTCGACGTGGCCGTGGCCGCGGACGGCGCCGAGGCGCTTCGTCTCCTGCACGAACACGGACCGCCCCACCTGATCCTGCTCGATCTGTCAATGCCGGGCATGGACGGCTGGGCCTTCATGGAGGCCCTGAGCCACCACCCCACCTGGCTCGGCGTTCCCGTCATCGTGTTGACCGGGGCGGGCGGCGTGTCGGCCGAGGATGTCCGGGCCTTCGGGGCCGACGACCTCCTGAGGAAGCCGGTCGATCCCGACGAGCTGATCGCCACCGTCAGCCGATATGCCTGGGCGGGGGCGTGACCTGGTCAGACGCTTTGATTCTGACCTCAAACACATTCTCCTGACGTATAGACCAGAGAGCCCAAGTCACCTCCACGGCGAATGCAGCTTGCCAGCGGTGTGGGCAGTCTGTCTAATTGATGCCTGGTTTCCCCAGTTCTGTCGGCGGCGTTGTGCCGCCTTCGTCATACGTTCGTTGCTCTCGCCCAACGTAAGGATGACCCCCATGAACGCGACGCGCCAGGGACGACTCTGGTGGGGGGCTGTGCCGCTCTTGCTGGGAGCATCGGCACTGGTCCTCGTCTACTCGTGCAAGCCCGCGGTGGATCCGGGCAAGGATCAGGACCTGACGGTCGTCTTAAAAGGCGAGCCCTGGTTCGAGGATGTGACCGAGGGCAGCGGCATCGGCCACACGTACAAGAACGGCCAGGACGTGGTCGCGCTGACCCTCACCGGGCAGCCGATCTATCAAAAGGAGTACGAGAAGAGCGGCAAGCTGGTCCTCGATCCGGCCGGCAAGCCCCAACTCGCTCGGGATGCCAACGGCAACCTCATCCCGCAACTGGACAAGGAGGGGCACCGGATCGGCCATCTGGCCATCCTCGAATCGCTGGGCGGCGGGGCCGGGCTGATCGACTTCGACGGCGACGGCCTGCTCGATGTCTTCCTGCCCGGCGGCGGCACCTACGTCGGCGACAATCGGCGGACCATCGTCGGCAACCCCTGCAAGTTCTACAAGAACCTGGGCCATTTCAAGTTCAAGGACATCACCGCCGAGGTCGGCCTGGACAAGATCGACTTCTTCACCCACGGCGTGGCCGTCGCTGACTACAACCGCGATGGCTGGCCCGATCTGCTGGTCACCGGCTGGGGCCGACTCGCCCTGTTCCGCAACGACCCGGTCGATCCCAAGAACCCCACCACTGGGGGGCGAAAGTTCACCGATGTGACGAAAGAAGTCGGCCTGAACGATCGGAGCTGGAGCACCAGTGCCGCCTTCGCCGATTTCGACGGCGACGGTTTCGTCGATCTCTACGTCGATCACTACGTCACCTGGCACTTCGGCAGCACCGAGGACGAGGAGAAAAAGAGCCACCCGGAGTGCAACTACGACGGCAAGACCCCCGACGTTTGCCCGCCGAAGAATTTCGACGCTCTGCCGCACGTGCTGTACCGCAACGTGCCAGTCGATCCGATGGACCCGTCGAAGGGGCGGAAGTTCGAGGACGTGAGCAAGTCGGCCGGCCTGCGCATGCCGCGGACCGAGGCCGAGTACGGCCCGTTGCACAAGTCTTACGTGGACGAGGCGCTGGCCAGCCGCCGGGCCGAACGCGATGTCCGCCGGCACTTGAAGGACGAATTCCTGAAGGGATTCAAGACCGAAGAGGTCCGCAAACGGCTGCGCGATGCCGGCCGGTCCGAGGAGGAGGCGCGGAAGCGGGCGGAAAAGGAAGCCGACGAGGCTGCCGAAAAGCACGTCAGCGGCGTCATCAAGGCGATGCCCGCCGCCGAGTTCCAGGAGCTGGCGGCGAAGACGGCGAAGCAGATGGCCGACGACATCTGCAAACGGCTGCGCGCCGCCGACGCCGACCGCGAATATGGCAAGGGACTCGGCGTGGTTGCGGTCGATATCAACGGCGACGGCAAGCCCGACGTTTATGTCGCCTGCGACACGGTCGACAACCTGTTGTACGTCAACCGCAGCCGCCCCGGCCAGATTCTGTTTGAGGAGCTGGGCCTGGGGGCCGGCGTGGCCCGGGACGACAACGGGGCGGCCAACGGCAGCATGGGGACCGATGCTGCCGATGCCGCCGGCACGCTGCGGCCGGCCCTCTGGTGTGTCAACTACGAACACGAAAAGCATGCCCTGTACTACAACGATTCGACCGGAGACCGCGTCGTCTTCCGCTACGCCACACAACGCTCCGGCATCGCGGCCATCGGCCAGGACTGGGTCGGCTGGGGCACCCGCTTCGTCGATTTCGACCTGGACGGCCTGGAAGACCTGTTCGTCTCCAATGGCCACGCGATCCGCTTCCCAGTGGGCAAGGCCAAGCGGCGCAGCGGCCGATGGTCATGCACGGCGCCGAAGAGGCCGGCGGCCGGCGGGTTTTCAAGGATGTTACCGTGTCCAACGGCGGCAACTACTGCCAGACCGACCATGTCGGCCGCGGCGTGGCCTTCGGCGATCTCGATAACGATGGCCGGGTTGACATGGTCATGGCCCACCTCAACGAGCCCACCGCCGTCCTCAAGACCCGCAAGATCAACGACAACCACTGGATCGGCTTCGACCTGCGCCGCAAGGAGCACCGCGACCCGGTCGGCGCCCGCGTCATCCTGGAGGCCAACGGCAGGAAGCAGGCGCGCTTTGCCAAGGGCGGCGGCAGCTACGCCTCCGCCAACGACCCGCGCCACACCTTCGGCCTGGGCCAGGGGGACAGGATCGACAAGGTCACCGTCATCTGGCCCGACCTGACCGAGCAAACCTGGGAAGGGCTGGCCGTCGATCGCTACTGGAATCTGGTCGAGGGAGTCAAAGACGCGCAGGCGGCCCGGGCGCCACAGTAACACCGTCGCTTCGGGAAGAAGCCGAGAATGGAACGCTGATGACACGGATTGGGCGGATTTTCACGGATCTGATCCGTGCTAATCCGTCCAATCCGTGTCATCCGTGTTCCATTCTCGGCTCAATCCAAAGACGGTGCCCCGGCGAATCGGACCATCATCTCGGCCAGTGCACGCTCCCCATCATCGCCAATCCGCAGGGCCTCGATCACGCCGTGCCGATCCTCGGCGGACCGGTTCTGACTCAGCTTGAACTTCCCTTCCACCCGGGTCAGCGGAATCTCAAAGCCGATGATCGCTTGCAGCATCTTCCGCTCGTAGTCCGGCGGCAGGGCCATCGGCCAGGACGGCTGGCGGCCCGACTCGTAGCGGCGCACCAGGCGGTGCAGCAGATCGAGCAACGCCGCTTCGTCCAGGAGCCGACGCACGCCGTAAACATGGACGGCAGCGTAGTTCCAGGTCGGCACGGCCGGCGCCACGGTGTACCACGAGGGCGACACATAGGCGTGCGGCCCCTGGAACATCACCAGCGCCTCGATCGTGCCGTCCAGCCCGCGCCCCTGGGGATTGGCCCGGGCCACATGGCTCAGCAACACGCCACGCTCGCGATCGAGGAGGAACGGGATGTGGGAGGCAAACGGCGACCCATTAAGGAGAGTGACCAGGGTGCCGAAGCTGTGCTGCTCGATGAAGTCGTAAAGGGTCGGGCGGTCGTCCACGCGAAAGGCAGAAGGGATGTACATGGCGGAAACCGCGGGGTGGTAAAACAGTCTGTTCAATTCCCCGATTGGCAGTCGAGGTGCACCAGCTGGAGAAAGCCGTAGACGGCGGCGGAATCGTCGGCGACACAATCCGCGAGCCAAAACCGGCCGCCATCCGAAAAAACGTAGTCGAACCGGAAATACGGCGAGTCAGGCGCGAGCGCCGCGAAGGTTCGGAGCGATAGAGGTCGCCGTGGTCGCGCAAGAGACCGAAAATGCCGCCCAGGAGCTTCAATCGCCCCTGCCGGGTCAGCCCGGTGAGCGTCCGCACATAGGTCCGTACGGGTTCGGACATGCGCACACTGTAGGCCACGGCACCCTCAAAGGTTCTCGCCAGCCTGCACGCGGGCCAGGTAGTCGTCGTCGAGGACGACAAATTCGCCCCGGTCGAGTGCGGCCCGAGAGGCAGTCAGCATCACCACATCAATGGGTCGCGGCGGACGGCTGGCCAGGGCGAGTGCTTCAGCCACCATCGGGCGGGCCTCGCGCAGGGCGGGGAGCTTGGCCTCCAGTTCGTGAAAGCCAGCGGCCTCCGAGGTCAGGCCGGAGGCCTTCGCCAGGGCCAACAGGCGGTCATGACCTGCCAGACTTAGATCGATCCCCTTCAGCAGCACCTGGCATTTGCTCGCCAGCTCCCCTCCCTCGAACCCCTTGTTCTCCAGCAGTTCGTGGACCCATCCCCAGGCCCCAAGCGTGATGGCCGCAATGACATCCGCGTTCCAGACCAGGGAGCGCAGTACCTTGCGCTGGAGCCGCTCGCCCTGCTGCCATCTAGACTCCTCTTGCATCAATTCTTCGCCGAAACGCGCCGTCCAGTCGCGGGCCGATTCCATGGCCGATTCCATGAGTGCCGTCATCTGTCCCACCTACCCTTCGAACCCGTTGAGAATACGCTACCCTGACTATTATCCACCTCCTACCCGACAATGGTCAACGGGGAACCGGTTCGATCGCTACCCTCCTCGTCTGACGGGCGGCTCAGAGGGCGGCGGGTCTGCGACCTCACGGCTTCCGCCCCGGCAACGGCGGCAGCGCGTCCGCGCTGACCGACGCCTTTGGGCCTTCCGCCCGCGCCCGCCATTTCTCGGCATCTTCGGCCTTCCCGGCCAGGGTGCAGTAGAAGGCCACGCGTTGCAGCGTTTCAGCATCCTTGCCACCCAGCTGCTCCGCCACCTTCGCGGCCCCGGCGATGGCCTGATCCAGGTTGCGGACCGCCTTGTCGGGGCAGGTCGCCAGCAGTTCGGCCCGAACGGCCTGGTAGTGCAGCGAGGTCGGCACCTCGACCAGGGCGGCGTCGTAGTCCGCCAGGGCACCGGCGTAATCCTTCTTCAGCAGCTTCAGCGTGGCCCGGTTGCCGTACAGGTCGGCCTTGTACTTCGGGCAAACGCGAATCGCCTCGTTCGCCAGCGCCTCGGCCTCATCATACGAGCCGCGGCGAATGAAGATCTCCATCTTCCGCAGGTGATAGAGCGTGTTGGTCGGATCGAGTTTCAGGGCCTGATCGATATCGGCGAGGGCCGCCGGGTAATCAACCCGCAGGACGTGCAGGAACGAGCGGTCCCGGTAGCCGCGGGCACAGTTGGGCTCCAGGGCGATGACCTTGTCGAGGTCGGCCAGGGCCTGCGTCAGCTCGCCGAACTGCTCGTGGCGGATGGCCCGGGCGAGGTAGAACCAGCCGACGTCCGGCTGCAATTCGACGGCCTTGTTCAGGTCGGCCCAGCCGCGAGCCCGGTCTCCCTTGACGAACCAGCAGTTGGCCCGCTGACAGTAGTGGTCGCCATTGCGCGGCTCGCGCTTGATTGCCTCCTCGCTGTCCGCCAGCGCCTTGTCGAGATTCCCCTTGCGGCCCCAGACCTGGGAACGCTTGTTGTAGGCGTCCGCGGAGGTTGGATCGAGGCGGATCGACTGGTCCAGGTCGGGCAGGGCCTTGTCGTAGTCCCCCTTGAACGCATGGTTGAGGCCCCGGTGCCGCCAGTGGAGCGGGTCGGTCGGCTGCAAGCGGATCGCTTCGTTCAGGTCGGCCAGGGCGCCGTCATAATCCGTATAGCGCTGCTCGCTGCGCGACGCGCCCGTTGCCGGTAGGCAAAGGCGTCCTTGGCATCCTTGGCGATGCGGTCGGTGAAATAGGCGGCCGCGTCGTCGAGCAGCACCACCTCGGCCTTGCGGACCCAGCCGTCCTGCTCCCCCGCCTGGACCCGGTAGGCCCCCTCGGTAGCCTGTTTGACCCAGGCGATCGGCCGGCTTGCCGGTCCCGCCTCTTGCCATTTCCCGTCCTTGGGGACAAAGAGGGGCACGTCCGGCTTGGTCATCAGCACCATATGACCGGCCGGCGACGGAGGGGCGCGGCTTCCTGCCGGCGCGGCCTGGGTCAGCACCAGAAGACAGACCGACCCGGTCAAGCCGGAATGAACCATGGCAGCTCCCTTCGCGCAATCTGTTCACCTGCGGGGGGCGGCACTATGGCGAGGAGGGGCTCCCCTGTCAACCCGATCCTGACATAAAGGCTTCCCTCATCGGCCGAGCCGGGTAGTCCGACGCGCCAGCGAGGATGGGCTGGACGTGCTCGCTGGCGCGTCGAACTGCCAGTGCGGGCCACTGGCGATAAATCGACGATCTGATTATCCCGGGCGCCAGGCCAAAAGCAGAAACGCCCAGGATGCGTGCACCCTGGGCGTTCGACGGTAATCGATTTCCCGGCAGAGAATCAAACGATTCGCCGGCGCCAGGGCCAACAGGCGAGGCCGGCCAGGCCGAAGGTGAGGAGGGCCAGGGTGGCGGGTTCGGGGACTCCCTGGACCTGGACGGCGAGGACGGCGGAGTTGATGTCTGCGGGGGCCTGGTCGGTGGGATCCGCGGAGTTGTAGCCCGCAATGACGAAGTTGCCGCCCAGGGCGGCCACCTGGGCGGACAGCTCGGTGTACGACTGGCCGAAGGTACTATCGCCGTAGAAGAAATTGACTGTCACCGAATCGCCCGGTTGTCCATAGGGGGCGAGGATGCCGGCATCGTAGGTGAGCCCCGCACCGATATAGGCGGGCCCAAACGTGCCGCCGCCGTCCGTGTCGGGAAAGCCCGGATCGGGGTAGTAGGGCACGAGGGGATCGGGGCTGGCCGCGAGTCCGTCAGCCGTCGTACTCGTCACCGGCCCGTAGATCGCCGGGTAGTTGACAAACTGGTTGGGAGAACCGGTACCCTGACTGGAGCCGGCCCACGGCGGAATCGCCCAGTCGACGTTCCGCCGCAGCAGCACATCGCCCGAGGCGCTGCTGGGATCCAGGTTCGTGATGGTCATGGCGATCTTGAGGACGTTGTTGGCCGCGAAATAGTAGGCCTGGTCGATCTGCAACAGCGGCGTGCTGCCCGGTTGAAGGAAGGTGCTGCTGAGAGCAAAGGCCCCCATTGGCGTCGCCGGCGGCGAGCTGTTGGCGACAATACTCTTGACCTGGGCGCTGGGCGGCAACACGCCGTTGGGATCCACATACCCGCTGATGGCCCCATTGGAGACGCCCCACGATTCCCGTGGTAAGGTGTCGCCGACCCCAAAAATCGGGTCGAATCCGTCGGCATTCCGAACGAAGCCGGTGAAGTTGGGGGGCGAGTACAGGTTCCCCAGCGTGCCGATGCCGACGCTAAATTGCGTGTCGGGGCTGGTGTAGACGGCATCCGCCCGGGCCATGCCGACTGGACCCAAGCCCAGGCCAATCAGGACGGCGAGCCACCGGCTGACAGTGCGGGGGAGAAACATGAGCACATCCCAACGTCAAAAGTTTGGTTCGGGCCTTCTCCGGCGCTGCACCGACTCAGGGGATTGCCAAGCCCCGCTGCGGCGGGCTCGGCGACTGCGGCACCCGGTTCCGTCTGCAAAATCCTTGACAACCGGAAGTTACATGCATTTCTCGCGCCGGAGGCCGCCTGGCTCTCATAACTGTGCCGCTGCTTCTCGCCCTGTGACCCTCCTACCTCATGCCTCCAGGAGAATGTGCCGTAAGTTATTAGACAATAATGGCTTGCGGCAGACAAGCTGGAGACGTGCTCGCCTGGATCGAACCGGCTGATCGGGGGTTGCCGCATCCTCGGCACTCGACAGGTACGCATTCGTTAACAGGGCTGACCGACGGTGATAACAGATGCTAACAGGGTTAGCGGGTCCGGATTCGCCGCAACGTTATGGCGAACGGGAGGAGATAATCTCCCCTCGCCCCGGTGCTTCGACCGAGTACGGGGGACTGGGGCGACGATCCCTCGCCCGGCGGCGGAGGGGCCCGTCGTAGCACTCCCGCACACATCGGACTTCAGTTCAACCTGGCGATTTTTGCTGAGTTGCGAAGGCACATGTCGTTATTTACCAATGGCTTGCGGTGTCCGCGCCAGGTTGAACAGAATTCCCGCCCACTTCAGTTCAACCTGACAGCGCGTGCGGTGCCGGCGGGCGGGCGGAGATGCGCTGCCGAGGGCTACTATCTCCTGCCGGTCGCCTAACGGCGTCCAGAAAGAATGAGGCACGATTGGTGAGCCCGACGCGCCAGCAAGGGCGAATGGCCATACGCCTTGCTGGCGCGTCGGGCTCGGCGTCATTGTTTCCGAACGCTGTAAAGCGCGAGTCGCGGTAATCGCAGCGATGTTACTCGACCAAATTGATAATGCGGGTGTGGGAAGGATGAGGCACCTGGTTGATTTGCCAGTTCGCCGACCCGATCACCTGGACGATGCGGCCCATGTACTGCGAGCCGACACTCGGATCGCCCTTGGACGTGATCTTCAGGACGTCGCTGGGTGCGTAGATGGTCCCGGTGATGTTGTAGGAGCTATTGCCCGTGATCCAGACCGGCGGCTTGGCCGCACGGTCTTGAAAGATGGTAATGCCCTGATAGGCCCCAGTCGTTAAGGGGGACAGATTGACCACGCCCCCAGCGCCGGCGGCTATGTTGATCGACGGGATGATGGTACTGTTGCTGACGGGGCTGACGTAGATCATGACCCCCCCGCCGACGGTATCGAGCGTTCCGGTGCTGGTGAACGTGAAGCCGCCTCCCTGGATGGCGTAGATCCCCGAGGTGAGATGAACGGTGGCGGTGCCGGTAATCGAGAGGCTGCCCGTGTAGCTCCCGGGCTGAAGAGTGGTCGTGCCGCTACTGAGGGAGCCTGGGTTGGCTTGTGCCGTCAGGCCGCTCGGCGGGGGGAGATAGGCGAGTGGATCAGGGACGGGCATGGTTCCCGTATTGATGCTGCCGCCGCCGCTGGCGCTGAAATTCCCCAGGTAATTGCCCGTCAGATCGAATTCCGGCGCTGAACGAGGCACCGGGCGAGTTGTTCTGGGCCGCCGTGGACGAACTGGAGTTGGCGACGACCGAGCCGTTCATCACCTGCACGTTGCCCACGCTGTTGTCGGTCAGCGAACCGGGCGTCGCCAGGTCGAAGGCGATAATCTGGGGCTTCGCCGGCACCCACAGCCCGCGCGCCACCGCCCGCGCACTGATCGGCATGTTCGCGGAGCTGAAGACCTTGCTGAGGGTCGGCGTCTGCTGCCAGGTCACGGTCACCTCGACGTAGCCGGCGGGAAGCGTCGACCCGGCATTGGGACCACCCAAGTAGTTCTGGCCGGGCACGCGGACGGTTACCGAGTTGGTGGTGCCGTCGTTGGTGTAGCCGTTGCCGGTCGCCACTGTTTGCGCACTGGTTGCTGCCGTCCCGCCGGAGTCCAGGCCGTTATTTTGGGGGTAGTTCAGGAACAGGTCCGATGCCGCTGCCAGCGCCGCGGCATCGGCCGTTGCCTGCGCGTGCCGGCGTTCCACCAGCATGGCCCCGCCATCCACCGCCAGGGCCGCGGCACCGATCAGCATCACCAGGCTCAGCGCTGCCAGGACCGCCACCATGCCACGGCGACGAACTATTTGTTTGATGGTTCGAGGAAGATACATGGCACGCCTTTCCTGATGCATTCAAATCAGTACGACATGGGAATTTCGGCTCGGGTCTGCATGGGAACAGTGAGTGGGGTCTGGTTGGAGACGTTCCAGCCAAGGAACTCGGGAGCCCAGGTGTAGGTGATGATGACCACGACGGACGTGGAACTCGCGGCGCCGTTGGACCCCGTCACCACATAAGGATATTTGTCCGAGCTGTCCCACGCCTGCGTCACGGGCTTAACCGTCACCACGCCGGTGCTGACACTCTCGCTGACGGTGTAGGTCTTGAGTTCCACGGTCAGGCTGGATTGGGGCAGGTTGAGGCCCACTCCCATCGGCCAGACAACATTGCTGTAAATCGTGCTGGTGGTGGCTGCGGCGTTGCCCGTGTCGGCGGCATACTGGCCGCCGTGAACCGATGCGTAACGGGCCGCCTCGCGGGCGACGGCGGAAACCTGCTGGTAACGAAAAACACCGAGCGAGCCAACCACCGAGCCCAGAATCACGATGAACAGGGCCGAGCTGATGACAGCCATCTCCACCATGGTGGCCTGCGCGGCGGGCCGGACTGCGAATTCTCATGGCTGACCTCCGCGGCTAACTGAAGTTGGGCAACACCGGGGCTACCCGCACCTGGACCGTCCGACTCAGCGGGATGGTGATTTGCGCCCGGACATTCCCGTCAGCATCGTATAACTGTATTGCACGGTCACCGAGTAGTAGCTGTTACCGTTGGCGTCGGTACTCGTAGCGGACGAGATGTTGCCGGCGGTCAAGGCGGGCGACAGCAGACTGTCGCCGCTGGTGTCGGAGTAGCTATTTGCCAGGGCGGCGGCCTGGTAAGTCGCGTAGGGCGATTGCGCGGCCGCTACCGGATCGCTGAGCCAGAGGGCCCCGCTTCGCGCACAATCAGTGATGATGAGATACTGGCGATAAGCCCGCGCCAGGTCGAGCCCCAGGACAAAGATCGGAATCAGGACCGTCATGGCAATGGCGAATTCCACCGCGGCGGCAGCACGGCGCCGATCCGATATTCGATTTATCATCTAACGCCCTCCCACACGGTCCCCATTATTTGTTTCGCCTCAGAGCCCGGAGCGTCAGCGACGGGTTTGGTCAAAACCCATGTTGTGGCACGGTCTCGCGACCGTGCCACTTCCGCCGACCGAAAGTCTCCCCGGTAACATTGCGGTTCCGGGAGACCTTCGGTCAGGCGAGGTGGCACGGTCAGGAGACCGTGCCACAACGTGCAGGTCAGGAGACCGTGCCACAACGTGGATGATCCGATGTTCGATTTATCATCTAACGCCCTCCCTCACGGTCCCCATTATTTGTTTCGCCTCAGAGCCCGGAGCGTCAGCGACGGGTTTGGTCAAAACCCGTCGCTGACGCTCCAGGCTCGGTTCATCGCCGCCGTGTCCGCGAACAGGGTGATGCCCAGGATTCCCAGAATCAGCATGAGCAGGACGAACCGCTCCATTTCGGTCAGGCGGAAGAAGGCATGCCCGATGCCCTCGGCCAGGGCCCGCACATAGCCGCCAAACAGGGCCGGGCCAAAGTCGAGACCGAAGGCGAAAGCGCCCAGCAGAGTCAGGCCAGCCAGGAGCCAGAGGAACGGAGCCCCGGCCCGCAAGACCCTCAGCGCCGGGCGCTGGCCGCGGAGGCGGCGGTCGGCGGCCCGGCAGCGCTCCCACAGGTCGGCCAGCAGGTCGCGCTCGGTCCGAGCGAAGACCGCCGGCGAAACCCAGGGACGGACCAGCTCGGTCAGTGCCTCGTAGAACTGGCGCTCGGCCGGTCCGCCGGTCTCGGCCAGTCGTTCGCAAGCGGCCAGCAGCTGGCCATGCAGCTCGCCGTAAGCTGCCGGGTCGGCCGACCCCACGGCCCAGCCGCGCCCCGAGTAGAGGGCGACGGCACGCAGCCAGCGCCGCCAGCGGCGCCGCAGCGTCGCGGCACCATCCACCTTCGTCGCACCCGACATCGCCGCACCCCCACGCGCGGTGTCACTGCCCCATGGTCTTGAACATCTGGTAAATCTGTATCAGAGCCGGGCCGAGAATGACAATAAAAACGCCGGGAAAAATGAAAATCAGCGTGGGGAACAGGACCTTGGTGGCCGCCTTCTGGGCCATTTCCTCGGCCCGCTGCAGCCGCTTTTCCCGCAAGCTCTCGGCATGGACGCGCAGCGCCTTGACCAGGCTGGCGCCGAAGCGCTCCGACTGCGTGATGACCGAGGCCAGGCTGCGCACCTCCTCAAGGTCAGCCCGCTCGCCGAAATGGCGGACCGCTTCGCCGGTGGAGCGGCCCAGCTGGACCTCGCGCTCGACGATCATCAGTTCGGTGGCGAGCAAAGGGTGGGCGGTGCGCAGCTCGGAGGCCACGCGCTTGAAGCCCGCGATCAGGCTCAGCCCGCCTTCCAGGCAGATGACCAGCACGTCCAGGGCGTCGGGCAGGGCGCGGCGGAAATTGATCTGCCGCTTGGCCTTGCAGCGGTCGAGCCAGAAGCTGGGCCCGATCATGCCCGCCACTCCCAGCACGGCTCCCACGATGAGCCCCGTGCCCAGCCCGATCAGGCCGAACAGGCCCAGGGTGATACCAATGAGCGGCGGACCGACGATCAGCAGCAGCTTGATGCCGAGGTAGATGTAGATCGCCTGTCGCCCGTACAGGCCGGCCTGGATGAGGCGCATTTGCAAGCGCGTGCGCTCCTCCGGCTTGTCCGGCATGAGGGCGGCCCCCATCTTGGGCAGGGCCGTCAACGCGAACTGGCCCATCGGGTCGGGCAGGTCCCCCTTGCCCGACAGCTCGCGCAGCCGGTGCTCCAGCCGGGTCGGCGGCCGGGCTACGAACATGAAAATGAGGAGCGTCAGGCTGCTGGCCATCAGGAAGGCGGCGAGCGCCTGCAGGGTTTCCTCGGTCATTATGATCTCACACACAGCTTTGGCGAGCGGCGCGGCGTTAGCCCGCCGGTTAGGGTACCGGCGGGCAGACGCCACGCCGCTCGCCTGTACCGGCGGGCTGACGCCACGCCGTTCGCCTAAAAATCGAAATTCACGATCTTCCGAATCCACAAGGCTCCCAGCAGCTCACTGAAGAACATGCCTCCCAGAAGCCAGGGGTGATCGAGCAGCACCGCTCCGTAGCCAGGGTTGAGGAACATAATGGCCAGCAGCAGGAACGGCGGCAGGCCCAGCAGCACCAGGGCTTGCAGGCGTCCCTCGGCGGTCAGGGTGCGGATCTTGCCCTGGATGCGGGCCCGGTCGCGCATCACGCCGGCCAGCTTGTCGAGCATCTCCGCCAGGTTGCCGCCGGTTTGCTGCTGGATGAGGAGGGCGAGGACGAAAATGCGCACCTCGAGGATGCCGGTGCGGCGTGCCAGGTCGCGTAGGGCGGTGTCCGGCGGCAGGCCCAGGTTTTGCTGCTCGCAGGTGTACGAAAACTCGGCGGAGATGGGCTTCTCGAAATCGTCGGAGACGGCCTGCAGGGCCTGGGCCATGGTCTGGCCGGCGCGGATGACGCGGGCCATCAGGTCGAACGCCTCGGGCAGCTGGGCCTGCAGCTTGTTGAGGCGCCGCTGCCGTTTGATCCAAACGAAGATGGTGGGGATAGGGGCCGCCACCAGGGCCAGCAGGAAGCCCACCACGGCACTGCCGCGCAGCACGGTGGCCACTGCCCCGAGGCCCATGGCCAGGCCGGCGGAGAGGGCGAACAGCCGCGCCGCCGTCGTCTCCACCCCTGACTGTTCCACCAGCCGCTCGAAGCGCCGGCGGAAGGTCAGCTCGACTTCGTCCGACGTGGCGTCGGCAGCCAGGCTGCGGCAGGTTCTTGTACAGCACCGCCTTCCGCATCCGGTCGCGCTGCTTGGTGCGGAACTCCTCATCCACGCGCCGGCCAACCCGCGAATTGTCGCGCAGGAATAAATCCGACAGGAACGAATAGACGCCCACCACCGCCAGAACAGCGGCCAGGAACGACATCAGGACGAAGAGGAGGTCAGCCACGAGAGCACCTTCATCCAACGCAAATGGCTGTTGGCGAGCGGGGGGCGTCAGCTCCCCGGTTAAGAGTCACCGGGGGGCTGACGCCCCCCGCTCGCCCGATGCTTATTTCTCCAAAATTCGCCGCTCGAACATCTCGATCGGCACGCGGGCGCCGGCGATTTCCAGCCGCTCCAGGCAGTGCGGGCGGATGCCGGTGGAGAAGAAGTAGCCCTGGGCGACGCGGTCGTCGTCCACGCCGGTCTGCTTGAAGCCGAAGATGTCGTGCATGCTGATGACGTCGCCTTCCATGCCGGTGATCTCCGAGATCTTGATCGACCTTGCGGACGCCGCCGGGCAGGCGGGCCACCTGGACGACGATCTGGATGGCCGAGGCGATCTGGCGGCGGATGATCCAGATCGGCAGGTCGAAGCCGGCCATGCCGACCATCATCTCGAGGCGGCTGATGGCGTCGCGGGTGTCGTTGGCGTGGATGGTGGTCATGCTGCCGTCGTGGCCGGTGTTCATGGCCTGGAGCATGTCGAGGGCCTCGGGGCCGCGGCACTCGCCGACGATGATCCGGTCGGGCCGCATGCGCAGGGCGTTGCGGACCAGGTCGCGGGTGGTGACCTCGCCCTCCCCTTCGATGTTGGCCGGCCGGGTCTCCATCCGGACGACGTGCGGCTGCTGCGAGCCGCAGCTCGGCCGCGTCCTCGATCGTCGCCACCCGCTCGTCGTCGCGGGATGAAGGCCGACAGGGCGTTGAGCAGCGTCGTCTTGCCGCTGCCGGTCCCGCCGGAGATGAGCATGTTGACCCGGGCCTTGACGCACGCCGCCAGGAAGGCGACCATCTCCTGCGGTGATCGCCTTCTTGGCGAGCAGGTCGTCGATCAGGAGCGGCCTGGCCCCGAACCGGCGGATCGAGAGCAGGGCGCCGTCGAGGGCCAGCGGCGGGATGATCGCGTTGACGCGGCTGCCGTCGGCAGCCGGGCGTCGACCATCGGGCTGGTCTCGTCCACCCGCCGGCCGACCCGGCCCACGATCCGCTGGATGATCTGGACCAGGTGCCGGTCGTCGTTGAAGGCGACGTCGGCCCGCTCCAGCCGGCCCTGCCGCTCGACGTAGACCATCTTGGGCCCGTTGATCAGGATGTCGCGTGATCGTCGGGTCGCGCATCAGGGGCTCGAGCGGCCCCAGGCCGAACGTCTCGTCGAGCACCTCGCTGACCAGCCGCTCGCGCTCGTTCAGGTTGAGCAGGTCGGCGCTGTGGCGGCACAGCTCCTCGGCCGCCCGGCGGACCTCGAGGCGCAGCTCGTCCTCGTTCATCGTGCCGATGGCCGACAGGTCCATCCCGGTGATGAGCTGCTGGTGCAGCTCTTTCTTGTAGCGGAGGAACCGCTCGTCGGACGACATCGGGCTACGCAGCGGGTCGGGAATTGGATTGGGCAGTCGGCTCATGAAACGATTTTCGTTGGAAACGCGCCGCCCGCTGGGCGGCGGCTAAACGTCCTACTTCTTGTGGCGCCCATTGATGCTGATAGCCAGCTTGCCGCACGCTGCGCGACACTTTGGCCGAGGGGGCTTCGAGCACCACGGGGATGCCGTTGTTGTTGGCGCGGTTGATCGTCTTGGGGTCGTCGGGGACATAATGGAAGATCTTCACGCCCAGCGCCTCCTCGGCCTTGGCGGCGGGAACTTCCTTGGGCTGGCCGTAGCGGTTGACCACCAGGCGAATCCGTTCCATCGAAACGCCCACTTGGCTCAGGTAATCCAGGGTGCGCTGCGTGTTGCGCAGCGAGGTGAAATCGAGCCGGAAGACCAGCAGGATCTGGTCGGCCTGGCGCAACGTCTGCAGTTGCTCCTCGCGGAAGGAGTGATCCAGGTCGATGACGACGTAGGGGTACAGGTTGCGTCCCAGGGCCAGGGCCTGGCGAATGCCTTCGGGGGTGATGGCCTTGCAGTCGGCGATGTTGCGAGGCGGCGCCAGCAGGTGGACGCCGCTGTCATGCTGGGCCAGGCAGCGTTCGAAGATGGCCCGATCCAGGCGCAGCACGTTTTCGCAGAGATCGCGCAGCGTATAGGTCGGGCGCATGTCGAAGAGGGAGGCGAGGTCGCCGGCCTCCAGTTTCAGGTCGATCAGGAGGGCTTTTTTGTATTCACGGGCCAGGACGGTGGCGATGTTGGCGGCCAGGGTGGTGGCGCCGCCGCCGCCGCTGGGGCCCAGAACCGCGATGGTCCGCCCCGCTTCGGTGGACGCCGCCTCCCCGGCCTGGGCCCGGCCGAGGGCCGCGGACATCTCGGCATCGAGGTCGATCTCGTCTATGTAGTCGGACGCGCCGCTCTGGTAAGCCCGACGGATCACCCGCGGGTCGGACACCGGCCCGACCGCCAGGATGCGCGCCGACACCACCGCCCGCAGGTCGGACAGAATGCCCAGGGCGCGGTCCGGGTCGGGAGACAGGACCAGGACGATCAGGTCGGGGCGGGCCGCGGTCAGGTGGTCGGCTGCCAGGTCGAGCGACACCAGGTGCGCGGCGGGGCAGTCCTGCCCGTGGCGGAGCAGGACCTGCCTCACCTTGGCACCCAGCGTGTCATGATCGCTCACCAGAAAAGCCTGCATCGGCTGGGCCTCTCTCAATCCTGGCCGGCTTGTCCGAGTTCCGGCCGTGGGCGAGCCCGCAAGGGGCCTCAATGGTTGGGGGCCGACGAGTCGTTGCCGCCGCGGATGATGCGCGGCAAGGGAGGCGGCGCGGGCGGGTCCACCTTCGGCGGCGGGGAGTCCGGTTTCTTCTCCTCGGGAGCCGACGGGTACGGCAGGTCGTCGGAGGTCACCACCTTGCTCGGCAAGTGAGTGGTGTCTTGCGGGTTGCGGAGTACCAGGCTGAGCGTCCCGTCCTTCTGGGCCAGGGCCAGTTTCTGCGCGTCTTCAGGAGTGACCAGCAGCGTCACGAAGCGCGACTCACGCTGTTCGACAATTTTCCCCTCGACCATGGGAGGCGCCACGTCCATGCGCGTATCGACCGCGAGGACCTCGATGATCTGCAAGAGGCGCACGGTGCCCCCCTTGTCGTTGGCGTGGAAGTGCTCCTTGGTCACCAGGACATCGACCTTGTCGCCGGGGCGGATAAAGCCGCCCACGCCGGCGGAGGCGGTTGGCGTCATGATGACAAAGGCCTGCATCCCCTCGCGGATCAGCGGGGCCAGGCCGGCCTTGACCCCGTCCTTGGCCAGCTTGCGCTCCAGCACGGGATCGTCCTCGACCAGGTCCTTCTCGACAACTCGGCCCACGGCCTTGTTGATGTCCTCCAGGGCGTCAGACGGTTTGTCCTCGCGTGCCACCTTCTTTATGGCCAGCATGCTCGGCTCCAGCGCGGTGCCGCGGGGGACGGCCCGAAGGGCAATGACAATGCCGACCCGGTCCGGGTTGGCGGCCTCGCGGTTGTGGCTGACGGCATTGATTGCGTACACCGACGCGGCCACGCCGAAGACCAGGGCCAGCGCGATGACCAGGATCGTCCGCACTGTCATGGCAGTACCTCGCAAGGTTCACGGGCGGCCAGGTTCAGGGCTTGAGCCACAACCACAGCAGGGTGGCAATCACGCCCAGGCACATCATGGCGGCAAAGGGGACGACGCGGCGGCGGTCGATCCGGTTCTGCTCCACGCCGTAGCCGTCGTCGGCACCCAGGTGCCGGCCCAGCGCCGTCAGCCGATACCAGACGATCTTCCAGCGCTTCCAGACCTCGCCCAACCGCCCGTACAAGAGTACCAGACCCAGGGCATAGACGCCGGCGACCAGGGAGCTGGCGGCAAACACGTAAAGGGTGGCCACGGGGCCGAGCCACGCGCCGATGGCGGCCAGCAGTTTGACGTTGCCCCCGCCATAACCCCCGAGAACATAGAACACCACCAGCACGCCGAACCCGCACAGCATGCCGATCAAGCTGGTCGACAGCCCTGCTAACCCGCCGGTCAGGGCGTGATAGATCAGGCCGGACGCCAGCAAAGGAAGCGTCAGGGCATTGTACACCCGGAACTTCCACACGTCCGTGACGGCGGCAGCCAGGGCCGCCGACAGGACCACAGCCGACGGGACGGGCTGTAACTCCACCGCTGGTGCCTCCGCAAGGCTCCTCGCGGTCGGCGGAATCGGCTCCCGCAACGCCTTGGCGACGCGGCGGGAACCGTCCGACGACCACCGGCCAGGTTCGCCGGTCAGGAAACGCCGTTGTTGCTCAGGTTCGTCTTTATGTTGGTGAAGACGTTATTAAGGTACGTACCGAGAGCGGCCACCGCGGCGATGCACACCAGGGCGATCAAGGCCACCAGCAGCTGCATATTCCACCAGGGATGCGCCTTGCTCTCGCTTGAGAAAGCGCCCGGCCAGCCGCGCCGGCGCCGAGCACGCCTCACGGATACGCCAGGCGAGGAGATAGAAACGTCGCATGAAAAAGCATCCTCCGGACATCGTGCCCGGGACGGCGCAGCGCAAACAGGTTGGTACCGACCTTCGACACTGGCCCGGCCCGGAGCAGCCGAATGGTCGAAATCAGGAAACGCCGTTATTGCTCAGCTTCGTCTTGATGTTGGTGAACACCCCGTTCAGGTAGGTGCCGAGGGCCGCCACGGCGGCAATGCACACCAGGGCGATCAGCGCCACCAGCAGCGCGTATTCGACGAGCGAGGCCCCCTCCTGCTTCTCCTTCAGGAAGTTCTTGACCACGAGGTACTTGACGACGGCCCCATCCCTGAGCCGTCTGACCGCTGCCACACACTTCTTCATCGAGAACACTCCTTCTGAAGGAAAAGAAAACGCCTCACCGATCGCCCCGCGCGGGGTTGCCGACAGGGGAAGTCAGCTATAGCCTGGACCCTCGCGCCCTGGACACGTTGTGGTGCGGGCTCAAGAGCACGTCGCGTGCCGCTGGAGGCCCAATCGTGCTTGAACAGCCGGCCGGCCTCGGCACCGTCGCGGTAAATCGTTGCTGGAAGAGTCGTTAACTCCGCTAAAATCGCTGCGAACCGGTCCACCGGAAGGCACTGTTGGCACGGACGGGATTGCCCGGGCTGCGGAACTGTCAAGAGAAGTTGACGGCGCGCGGGCAGCAAGTTGACACGAACCCATCAGCGGCCCGCCGGACCACGGCACAGATCGTCTGGGTGGCACGCCCTGAGGTACTCCGAAGGGCGTGCTTGACTATCAGCACGCCCTTCGGAGTACCTCAGGGCGTGCCACCCTTAGTTGACCTCGGCCTGTCATTGACCAGTTTATTTCTGCGCGGGCACGAACCCATCAGCGGCCCGTCGGACCGCGGCATAGATCGGACAGGGCCACCGGAGTCCACGCCACGCCAAGGGCCAGTGTCGGGGCGTAGAGCAGTCCCCAGTAGGCATTGTCCGCGGAGCCGACCGAGCAGAAGGCCGCCAGGTAAACGGCCACCGTCAGCCCGGCGCGAAGACCGGTCTCGCCGCGCCAGCCAGCCAGTCCCAGGAGGGCCAGCGGAAGGTAGATGGCCACGGACCACCACGGCAGCAGGAAAACCAGAAACGCATTGACCGCCTGACACGTCTGCAGCAGGAAGGTGGGTCCGCCGAACTGCAGCCAGCGGCGCGTCCCCAGCAGCCCCGCCGGGACCGCCACCAGCGCGACCGCATGATGATAGTGCCAGGCGTAGAAGGCACCATACGCGGCCAGGCCGCCCAGCCAGGCCAGAACCTCTGCCCGCCGCCAGAGGAGCAGGGCGACGGCGAGCGCCAGGCCGCAGTAGGGGAGACTCAGTTCGCGCAGGAAGAGGGCGGCCAGGCCGGCCAGCACCGCCCAGCGCCAGCGGCCGAAGCCGTAGGCGCACACCGACAGCGTGATGAGCAAACCGGCCCATAGCTCGGCGAACAGGTAAACCGGACCGGCAAAGCACCAGACCAATGTTCCGCCCAGGGCCACGGCGCCGGCAGCGGCAAACCAGCGGCCCAGCCAGAGCCGGCCCCCCTCTCGCCACAGCAGGGCGCACCCCGCCGCCCACGTTCCCAGGCCCAGAGCCATCAGCAGCAGACGACCCAGCGGCGGCGGCAACCCCGCCAGCAGCCAGGTGTGCATCGGCGGGCGAAAATTGAAGATCGACCAGGTCCGGTAGTCGAACTCCCGGAACACCGCCGGCACCGCCTGATAATAATCCTCGCCGCCGCGGACCCGCTCCGTGACAGCCGCATGAAAGCGGTAGTCCCGGAAGCACCCCAATGGCTCACCCTGGCGCAGCTCCTCGTTGCCCAACGCCAGGGTGAGGCACCCGGCCACCGCCAGGACCGTCAAGACCAGGACCAGGAGGCGGGCCCCGCGGGGCCAGCCCGCCAGGCGACCCGTCAATCGGGAGCGGCCGCGGGCCACGCAGGAGAACGGCGTGGTTGGCATCATTGGGCATCCGGCGGCTCAGGGGGCGTCTTCACAGCCGCGCATTCCCGGGCGGTAAAGACGATCGCCGGCCGGGCGCCCGGCTCGTCGGGCCGGTCCGAATCCTCGTAACGGCACTCGAAATGGGGGTGCAGGCGCAGGATCGAGGCCAGGGCGCTGTCGCGCTCGAGGATGACCAGGCGCGCCGTCATCAGGTCAGGGTCGTCCTCATAACGGCTGCTGCCGTGCGTGAGTTCGTCGACGTGGCGTTCGATGCGCTCGTTGCCGTGGAGGTTGGTGCGCCCGTCCATGCTGACGGGATACTCGCGCAGGGCCCAGATCAGGTAGCCTCCCCAGTCGAAGTCGTTGAAGAGCGGCCCCGGATAACGAGCTTGAAGGACGTGTTCGACGGCCTGGACGGGGTACTGACGGGCGACGGCCTCGGCCAGGTTGGCCTCCGAGAGCCCGCGCTGCCTGCCCATCAGGATAAGGAACAGGCTGACCCCGGCCGCGATGATGGCCGCACGCGGCAGAGTAATCGTGAAGGGCCGGGGCTCCGCCGCCAGTCGCCCGCCCTGGGTCAGCTGGGCCAGCGAGGCCACGACCAGGAACCACATATCGCGGCGGGCCCGGAATGACGCAAATGCCGCCCCGGCCATCAAGAGGAGGTCGAACAGCGAGAAGCGCCGCGCCGCCCCAGGGCGATCGCCCCGGCCCCGGCCAGGCCGAGAAAGACCCACTCGAACGGCAATCGAAACGGCGGGGACATCAACTCGTGGACCACCCCGAACGGCACCGTTTGGGTCGCGTACTCGAAAATGACAACATAGAGCCGCGGGCCATAGGGATTGACCAGAGTAGCGACCGCGCAAGCGGCCGACAGGCCAACCAAGTGCCGCCAGGCCCGGGTGCCCGCCGTGTCCGCCTCCCGGCCGCTGACCGGCCGCCCCAGCCAGCGATCGCCCAGCGGAGCCAGGCACGCCAGGCCGAGGATGGCCAGCCCGTACACAAACTGGATGTGCAGGTTGGCCCACAGGACGAAGGCCAGCGGCAGGAGCCAGACGGTCCATGTCGCCGTCCCCTCGCGCAGCCGCAGCACCGCAGCCAGCGTCACCGCCGTGAACAGGATGGTGAACAACCAGGGACGCTCGTTGAGCAACGGCACCAGGGCGAAGAAGGCCAGTCCCGTCAGCAGCGTGGCCCGGACAAAGCGCGGCTCGCGGACCAGGACGAAGCGATGGAGGGCCACCAGTACCACCGCCACGATGCCCAGCCGCAGCAGCAGCAGTCCGGTCAGCCCCAGCGCTGTGTACATGCCGTACACCAGCACCTCGAAGAGCCAGCTATAGGCGACCCAGGGGTGGCCGTGGCCATACCGCGAGAATTCGTCGGTTGCGGGGACGCCGCCGTGCTTGACCACCCACTCGCCGGTGCGCAGGTGCCACCAGATGTCGTTGTCGGTCACCGGCTTGAGCTGCACAATGCCCGCGATGGCATACAGGGCCATCAGGATGACCAGGCGGCGAACCAGGGCTAGCCGGTCTTCCGTCAAAGAGGAATCTCTCGAACGCCCACGGAGGTAAGCCCCGGCGGGGCGGCCTTCGTTAGCCAGGGGCTTCAGCCCCTGGGCGGAATATGCCGATCCCGGTTTGCAGCCCCGGCGGGGCGGCCGTTGTTAGCCAGGGGCTTCAGCCCCTGGGCTCAGGGATAATAGGTTCTTTGCCAGCCCCGGAGGGGCAGCCGAAACGACGGCCGCCCCTCCGGGGCTACGCATCCATCAAGACCCTCTTCCAGGGGCTGAAGCCCCTGGCTAACCGCGGCCGCCCCTCCGGGGCTACCACATCTCGGCCCGAGGAGACTGGGGGAAGGGACCGGAACGGGCGGTGATTCGCCGCACGCCTGTCCAGAATACTGGACAACGCCCGCCTCTCGCCAGCCCAGCCACTCTCCGTACAGTGAGGGACGCGTCCTCCGATTGGCGGCAGCGTTCCAGGAAGCATCGCATGTGGCTTCTGAACTTCCACGCGCTCATGACCGCCATCGCGCTGATTGTCATCGCGCTCTCGGCCTGGGGCCTGCACCTCGCCCGAATCCATCTGTCGCCCGGCCAGGTGGTGCCGCGCGTAGGGCTGCTGGCCCTGCTGCTCGCGGCTGCGGTTTTCTACCGCTGGCGACGAATGCCCAGGGCGGTCGATCTGATCGTCATGGCTTTCTGGGGCATTCTAATCAGCAATCTCTTGCTGCTGCCCATGTACATCCTTGGCCGCCGGCCGGTGGCGTTCTGCGATGCCGACCTGGCACGGTGGGACGCGCGGTTGGGCCTCGAAGTGCCGGATGTCTTGCGTATCCTGCCCTCGGTGCCGTTGCTTGGCCGCGTCCTGGAGATCGCCTACGGCCTGCTGATCGTGATGATTGTGCTGGCCATCATGGTCCCGCCGCTCTATGGACGCATGGATCGGGCCAAGGAGTTCGCCCTGGCCTCGGTTGCGGCAGCCGCGCTCACCTTCCCCATCTTTGCGTTCCTGCAAGCTCTGGGACCGTGGTCGCACTACGGCTTCGAACCCTCGCCGCCCCAGGCGGCGTCGATGCAGACGTTGTTGGCCCTCAAGAGCGACGACTGGTTCGAGCTGAACCTGGGCGACCTGAACGGCCTGATCTGCTTCCCGTCGTTCCACACGGTGCTGGCACTCCTGACGGCGGCCGTGCTCTGGCCCGTCCCGTACCTGCGCTGGCCGGCCGCACTGCTGGCGGGGCTGATCGTCATCTCCACGGTCACGACCGGCTGGCATTACCTGGTGGACGTGGCCGCCGGAATCGTTGTGGCGCCGGTGGCCATTGTCCTGGCGCGCGGAGTGCTCCGGCTCGAATCCCGCGGCGCGCGCGCCCAGGCGAGCGGCGGGAGTTAGGGCCCGCGAAACAATAACTTGGTCAACCACAGGCCCATTTCAGTTGTTGGGTGGCACGCTCTGAGGTACTCCGAAGGGCGTGCTGACAGTCATGCACGCCCTTCGGAGTACCTCAGAGCGTGCCACCCGGACGCCCGTCTTCACGAACATCTGGCGGCTGACGCCTGCCGCCTCGCCCACACAGGGTGCTATGCTACAGCCCATGCAAACCCGGTCCGGACGACGCTGGTCGTTGATAGGCTGTCTCGTCCTGGTTACCGCCTTTGTCGTCCAGGCCTGGATCTCGCTTCGCAGCGCCTCGCAAACGCACGATGAGGCGGTGCATCTGGCAGCCGGCTATTCCTACCTGGCCACGGGCGACTTTCGCTTGAATCCCGAGCATCCGCCTCTGATGAAGGAACTGGCTGCTCTGCCGATTTACCTGACTTATCATCTCCCCTTTCAGCCGTCCGAGGAGCTCTGGGAGCGCGAGGAGCAGTGGGCCATCGGGCGCGATTTCGTCTATCACTCCGCTGTGCCGCACGAAAGGCTCCTGACACTCGGCCGGCTTCCGGGGCTGCTCCTGGGCACCCTGCTAGTGGCGCTGGTCGGCTGGTGGTCTTACCGTCTGTGGGCGCGCGGGCCGCCCTGCTCGGCACCGCCCTGGCCGCCTTCGAGCCCAACCTTGTGGCCAACGCCAGCCTCATTACCTTTGACACCGGCAGCACCCTCTTTGTCGTTCTGGCCGTGTACCTGCTCTGGGAGTACACGCGGGGCCGCTCATGGTGGATCCTGGCGGGGGCGGGACTCAGTACGGGGCTGGCACTCGCCTCGAAGGCCACCGGTGTGCTGCTGCTGCCTATCGGGGCGGGCCTGCTGGCCGCTCAGGTCGTTCTTCCATCGGCGCTGACCGGGCCAGCGGCACTGGGGAATCGTCTGAAGCAGGCGCTGGTCGTCTTCGCCGTCGTCGGCACGGTGGCGCCGCTCGTGGTCCTGGCGACCTACTTCTTCCAGGGCTGGGGCACCTGGATTGGCGGCGTCTTGGCCCAGGCAAGCCTGGCGGAGACCCACTGGCCGGCCTATTTCCTCGGCAACTACTCGCAAGACGGCTGGTACGCCTATTATCCCGTCGCCTTCCTGATCAAGACGCCGATCGCCAGCATCGGACTCATCGCGGTGTCCTTCGTGCTGTGCCGGCTGGGCGTGCCGCTCCGCTTGTGCGATGCCCTGTTCCTGCTGCTGCCCAGCGCCGTCTGGCTGGCCGTCTTGATCCCGGGGCGGGTCGATGTCGGTGTGCGCTACCTGCTGCCCATCTATCCCTTCCTGTTCGTCTGTGCGGCCCGGTTGGCGACGGTGACCTTCGCACGCCCCGGAATGGCAGCGCTGGTTCTGGCCGGCGCGGTCGGGCTCAGCGCCATCTCCTCGCTGCGCACCATGCCGCACCCGCTGGCCTACTTCAACGAGCTGATCGGCGGTCCCGAGCAGGGGCACCGCTACCTGCTCGATTCCAATCTCGACTGGGGTCAGGACCTGGTAGGGCTTAGGGAATACAGCGAGCGCGAACGCCTGCCGCCGATTTACCTATCGTACTTCGGCACCGCGTCGCCGGAGGCCTACGGCATCCACTTTCAGGAAGCCCCCAATTTCGATCCCGTTTCGTGGCCGCCGGGGCCAGGCGAATCCGTGGCCGACCAGGGACCGCAGCTGCTGGCGATCAGTGCCAACAACCTGTACGGCCTCTACCTGGGCGAACCCGGACCCTACGCCCCCTTCGCCCGGCGTCAGCCCCGGGCGAAGATCGGCTATTCCATTTGGGTCTTCGACATCACGAACGATGCCGACGCTCACAATGACCTGGGGCGGGTCTACCTGGATGCGGCAGCGCGGGAGGAGAAGAGGGCGGCCAAGGCCGAGTTGGGCGGGAATGCAGAAGCGGCCGCCCGGCGGCGCGAGGGAGCTACCCGCTGGCGGATGCGGGCCCAGGAGGAATGGCGCCGCGCCCTGGCCATCAGCGGCGGGCAGGGGCCGGCCGCCGAGGTCGCCCGCACGCTGCTGGACGCGCACGGCGGCGAGGACTGAGGCGCCTTCGCACAGTGGTTCAGCCGGAGCGGACAGCTCACTTTGCTTTCAATGAACAAGGCCCCGCTACCCGGGCGAGAGGTGTCGTGCTCGGGCAGCGATCTTACGGTGCGCGCGTATTTTCGACGCCACCGCCCCAAGCGGCTCGGCTTGAGATCGACCTCGCC
>CAWHCN010000020.1:0-64800 GCA_963827935.1 uncultured Planctomycetota bacterium
AGGGCTGATGCCAGTCCCTGGCACACGTTCCGCTATGAACCTGACAGGCCATCGGCTTTCCGTTCGCACTGCGCTTCTCTAGCTCTTCTTTGTGGCGGCGGAGCGCGGTGGCCGCGTTTGATCTGGTGCCTCTAGCCCGTGCTTGAGCTTGGCCCTTGGGTCGGCTTCACTTTCCTTGGTGCCGCGAGCCCGCTTGAAAGTCTCGTCCTTCGTTCGACCCATCCTCCGCCGACCTTTTCTTCGCCCGTCCCTCACCGTCGTTGGAGGTCCTCATGCCTCGGAAGAAGACACGCCAGCCCATCCCGCCGCCCCGCATCGTCCGGCCCTGTGCCGCCGCCATCGAACGTCGGCAGCGCCAGCCACGTCGTCGCCGTCGACCCCGCTTGCGATCCGCAGCCCGTGCGTAGCTTCGGCGTCTATACCGCCGACCTACAGACGCTGGCCGAGTGGTTACGCCACTGCGGCGTCACGAGCGTCGTGCTCGAATCGACCGGCGTCTACTGGATGTGCTTATGCGACTTCCTGGAAAGCCAGGGCTTCGAAGTGGTGGTGGTCGATCCACGCAGCCTGGCCCGCAACCTCAAGAAGAAGACCGACGTTTGCGATGCGGTCTGGCTGCAGCAGATGCACGCCTGTGGCCAGCTCAAGAGCTGTTTTCGACCCGCGCACGAGGTGCTGGCGTTGCGGACGCTGTGGCGGCATCGCGAGCATCTGATCACCGAGGCAGCCAAGCTCTTGCAGATGATGCTCAAAGTGCTGGTCCAGATGAATGTTCATTTGGACCTGGCCGTGTCGAGCATCGCCGGCGTCACCGGCATGCGCATCCTGCGTGCCATCGCCCAGGGGCAGCGTGACCCCCAGACGCTGGCGGCGATGCGCGATCCCAGCTGCAAGAAGAGCCGCGAGGAGATTGCCAAGGCCCTGGAAGGGACCTGGGACACGGCCCACCTGTTCGAGCTGAAACAACTGCTCAAGGCCTGGGACTTCTACCAGAATCAGCTCCATGTCTGTGACCGGGAGTACGCCAAGGCGGCCGGGCCGATGCCGGACAAGACCCAGGGGCGTCCGTTGCCCGAGTCCCAGAAGGCCGCGCCCAAGAGTCGCAACCGCCCGACGGAGTTCGACGCCGACGCCTTGATCTTCCAGTTGACGGGCGTGCGTGTCACGGAAGTGGACGGTCTGGGCGCCAGCACGGTGCTGACGGTCTTGTCGGAGACAGGCCCGGACCTGGCGGCACGTTTCCCGACGGACAAGCACTTCGCGGCCTGGACGACGCTGGCGCCGCGCAAGCACCAATCGGGCAAGCGGATCCGCTATCCCGCCCAGACGGCCAGCCGGGTGGCCAGGGCGTTTCGGCTGGCGGCGCGGTCCTTGCTCAGAAGTAAGAGCGTGCTGGGTAATTTCCTGCGCCGCCTGCGGGCCCGGCTGGGGATAGGCAGCGCCATCAGGGCGACAGCCCACAAGCTGGCGAAGCTCTTCTATCGCCTCATCACGCGTGGGGAAGCGTATCGCCGTGAGAGCACGGCAGCCGAAGAAGTCAAGCAGCAGGAGCGTCAGGTCAAAGCGCTGCAGCGCAGAGCGCGGGAGTTAGGGCTGCAAGTGGTGCCGATCTGAGCAGGGTCGGCGGGGCAACAGACGACGTCGGGGAAGTAGGCGAGGTCGATCTCAAGCCGAGCCGCTTGGGGCGGTGGCGTCGAAAATACGCGCACCGTAAGATCGCTGCCCGAGCACGACACCTCTCGCCCGGGTAGCGGGGCCTTGTTCATTGAAAGCAAAGGCCACGCTCGCTCGGACCATCGTGGTGGCGTTCGGCTGCAGTGATTCGGCCTTTTGGGGCGGTTTCGCCCCTGGAGTACGTCGTGAACGGCGAGGCGAAAGCGGTGCGCGAGTTGGATCGCAGCTTTAAGTAGGAGACGAGGCGGGGCGTGTCTGGCCGACGGTCGCCAGCGGCAGCACGGCAACCCGCTGTCCTGGTGCGCGTCCAGGGACTCGCGCCCCCCAGGGATCGCGACTGATCGATCCCGTCGTCGATCCCGTGCCGGCCGTCGCCTGAAGCGGGCAGGTGGCGGGGAAAGGTGGCGGGAGCCGATGGGAAAACGGGAAGGGAGTCGCTTCTGAGACGCCAGTCACGGCCCGCGGACACGACTCCCGACCACTTTTTTCGCCGCAGCTTCACCCCGCCAAGTGCGGGGTTGAATTTCTCAAACATGGCTGACCTCCTCTCGAGACGGAGGCGGGGTTATAATGGGATGGGAAAAATCGCACCGAACAGGAGTTTCTCCCATGCCCAATCTGGTCCTGGAGAACGTGCCGCAGGAGTTGTACGACGACCTGCGCCAGGCCGCGGAAGCCAATCAGCGCTCGCTGGCCGACGAGGCGCTGGAGCGATTGCGGCTGAAGACCTCGCGCCGTCATCTGCCGGACGAGCCCTTCCTGACACCAGAAATCTCTGCTCCTTGCACCATCCCCTTGCCTGGCGAAGGAAAGCCCGTCCAAGCCGTGCGGGGGGGACAGCACCTTCCGGACTCTCCCTGGATCACCGCCGGGGATCGATGAGCCATGAACGAACAAACGGCCGCCGCGGACCTCTCCCAGGGCGACATTATCGACGATTGCCCCATCCTGGTGTGGAAGCTCGCGCCGCCGCCTCTCGATCTGAAAGTCCCTCCGGAAATCCGGATCATTCGCGTCGTGGTCTTGACCCAGGCCTGCGACCTGGCCCAGGACAAGACGACGCGGGTGGTCGTTGCTCCAGTCCACGCGG
This sequence comes from uncultured Planctomycetota bacterium, assembly GCA_963827935.1. Classification (GTDB taxonomy): domain Bacteria; phylum Planctomycetota; class Planctomycetia; order Gemmatales; family Gemmataceae; genus DATFNV01. The sequence goes on from CAWHCN010000020.1 coordinate 2,765, forward strand.
CTGAGGAGCTGGTCGCGAAAAACCTCCTCAAGGCCGGTGCCATCCGGGACCAGGTCCGTCGTGGTCAGGTCTTCGGCTGGTATTTCCTGCCGGCCGCGCCTGCGCCCATCAACCTGGCGGAATCAATCGTGGACCTGCGCGAGCTGCACACGATCGAGCGGCGCACCCTGGAGTATCTGGTCGGCGACGGCAAGCGGGCCGCGCGCGTTCGCACGCCCTGGCGTGAGCACCTGGCGCAGCATTTCGGCGTCACTTACACCCGGATTGCCTTGCCGGAGGCCTACGCGACACAGCCGTGATCGCTGGCCGGGTTTTCTGCAGGCGGCCCGGGTTCGGCAAGTACCTGTTCGACCATCCCGAGTTGCAGGAGCGTCTCGCGGATGGCGCCTTCGTCTACTTCGAGGTGGCCGGCGAAGCGGATTTCAATCAGTACAGCCGCGAGCTGGCCGACGCCCGGCAGCGGCAGCACGGCACGCCCGTTGTCCTGGTGCGCGTCAAGCGACTCGCGCCCCCCCAGGGATCGCGCCTGATCGATCCCGTCGTCAATCCCGTGTCGGCCGTCGCCTGAAGCGGGCAGGTGGCGGGGAAAGGTGGCGGGAGTCGAAGGGAAAAGAGGAAGGGAGTCGTTTCTGAGACGCGGGTAACGGTGCGCGGTAACGACTTCCGAGCGTTTTTTTTGCCTTGAATCTCTTCTCCGGGCCCCGCTCATGGGGCGGACAGCTCCACGTCCAGCCTCTGCCCCAACGCTTCTGCCCACTTGTGGAGCGTCGCCAGGGTGGGGTTGAGCATCTTGCCCGTTTCCAAGCGGGACAGGGCCGGCGCGTCGATGCCCATGCGCCCGGCCACCTCGGCCAGCGTTAAGTCCTGGGCTTCCCGCACCGCCTTGAACCGCGCCACCAGGCCCAGGATGGCTGCAAAACCCTGGCGGTTGACGGCACTGGCCGGGCGCTGGCGGATCGGGTTCGCTTCGTGCTGGCGCCGGACGGCTTCCTCCTCGGCGCGTGCTCGGCGGTGCGCTGCGGTTTAATCGTTGGCTTCATGGCTTTACTCCCTCGGCTCGGGGACGTCGTAGGCGGTGATCGGGCGTATCAGGAGTGGATCGGCAGGGTTAAGCACGTCGAAGACGACGGCGATAAACCGACCCGTGCCGGTGCTGCCAAAAGCGATGGGACGGCCGGAGGAGTCGCTCAGATCGAACGTCGTGTTCTCGTCGAAGAGTGCGAACTCGACCTCCTCCGAGGTTAAGTCGTGTTCGGCGATGTGGGCCCTGTTCCCACCCCCCTCGTCCGGATCGTCCCAGTCGATCCAGGCCTCCCGTAAGTCCATGCCGTGGCCCCCGGTTGGCGATTGTATCGTGGCACAATTGCATTATAACGCAAGGCTGGCAAACCGGACAGCGTTTTTCGAGGTGGCCGGCGAAGCGGATTTCAATCAGTACAGCCGCGAGCCGGCCGACGCCCGACCGCGGCAACACGGCACGCCCGTCGTCCTGGTGCGCGTCAAGGGACTCGCGCCCTCCAGGGATCGCGCCAGATCGATCCCGTCGTCGATCCCGTGTCGACCGTCGCCTGAATCGGGCAGGTGGCAGGGAAAGTTGGCGGGAGCCGAAGGGAACAGGGGAAGGGAGTGGTTTCTGAGACAGCAGTAACGGCCCGCGCAAACGACGCCGGACCTGCCGACCCCTTTTTTCGCTCATTTCCTCACAAGACCTGCTTCACCCCCTCAAACCAGTGCTCTATCGGTATGACCTTTACCCAGCGCTCGCGTTTATGCCACGAATACTGAATGCCAAGTAGCTTGTATTCGATGACCTCTAACTCTGCACGCACAGTCTTGCTGATCCCGAAGCAGCCACCGCCGCTAAAGCCTAGTACATCTAACATAGGATGGCCATTAACCCACATCCCATTATCGGGGCGGACACCATCAACGGGATAGTCAAGTTTCCAATAGTCCTTTGCCACTTCGCTTACTACTGATCCAAAAGAACAACGATTGATGATAAACTCGTGTCGTTTTTCGATGCGCTGAATGGTGCAGACAGGGTGGCCGATGACATGGACGCAGCCGGCCTTCAGGGGGGTCTGAAAGCAGATTTGGTCCTGCGTGATCTCGGAGGAAGGTGGGACCGCGATTTCTAGGAACCCAACATCCAAAACAGGGTGCTTTCCACTCTTGAGGATTCTAATAGGGTTGTCGGTACCACAGCGATTATTCAACAGATAGAAATCACGGTGAATGACCCGCGGATTACGCTCCATTACGTGTTTCGCTGTCGCGATGAAATGGCGGCCCCGAATGTTTACAAGCACACCTGAACCAATGCAATCTTCGCCGGTCTCGTTTTCATGCGCGATTGCGACAACAAACTTATAAAGATCGGGAAGATAGCGCGCTTCAAGTTCGAGATACTCTGCCACATATTGATCTGGCATGATCCTATCCTTCGTGATCTTTCTCAAGTGGATGGAGTCATGATGCTGTTAGGCCTGGTCTACCTCGCCTACAACTTGACTCATGTTTTGGCTACATTCCCTGCAAATATCCAACCGAATACGCCCTGAGCCGTCGCCGAGCTCCTGCCACGTAGGCTGATGGTCCGCGTCTGCGTTGAGGAAGACATGCAAGGCTTGTCGTTCGACTTCCGCAACGCGGAAGGTCGTGTTTGGCGGGATGCGTAGACCGCAAACGTCGCATCTGCGAATTGAACCGACTTTCATTGAATCCTTCCTTGAGGTGTAACCAGTGTTTGGGCGAGCGCATCCTGAATCCGCGCGTGCTACGTTGTCATTCTGCGCCACTACCGGATGAATCGCGCATTTGGTTATCAGGGTAGAGCGGCTAACGGGAGCTCACCCACTCGACCACGGATTCGGGGCCAAGCAGTGTCGCGTTCGCCCGGAGGAAGCTGAGACATAGTGTGGGCGCGATTGCGTGGACCAGCCGGATAACGAGCGGGTTGTTGAGTTGCTCGGCGACCGACGGCTCGACGGGAAGGAACCCCGATTGCTGGGCCAGATCAAGCGTTTTGTTCAGATCATTAGTGTCCATAAGCCTCTTCTCAACGTGTTGCATCAACTCCCACAGGAGCGTACACCACACGCGGTCGGAGTATTGGACGTTGTCATCAAGATCGCTCATAATCCCGGTCTCCTCCGTGTCGGCCAACGGGGATTTGAGTGCGCCGAGTTTAATCCGCACGCACTCTCTGCCGGCGCCGGCCTCGCAAACAGCACGGCTGCGCACTTTTTCCACGGCCCCCTTCGCACTATTGTCCGCCGCCGTCAGGCGCCCGTCAAGCGAAACCCGCCCCCGGCGCCCTCGGCGGGTGGCACGCCCTGAGGTACTCCGAAGGGCGTGCATGACCGTCAACCACGCCCTTCGGAGTACCTCAGGGCGTGCCACCCGGGCCAGCCGGCCGGCGCTCCAAGGTACTCCGAAGGGCGTGCCACCCGCCATCGCCCCCTCATCCGCGTGCCAGTTCTGCCAGGGCGCCGCCCTTACTTCAGCATCTCCCGCAGTTGCCGCCGCTGCGCCGGCGTCAGCCCGGCGAGCCATCCTTCCAGACCGACCTCCTCAATCACCCGCTTGACACCAACCTGGTCAATCACCCGCTTGACGCCAACCTGGTCGATGACCCGCTTGACGCCGACTAGGTCGATCACCTGCTTCAGGCCGGCCTGGTCGATCATCCGTTCCAGGCCGACCTGGCGGATGAGCTCGTCGAGCCCGAGAATGTCGACGACGGGACGGATATCGATCGTTGCATTCTGGCTTGCTCTGCGTGCCATCTGACGGACCTCCTCCCACAGTTGGGGAAACAGCGTTGTGAGCCAGGGGCCGTACAGGCGCCATAGCTCCGGCCGGCTTGTGACTTCCTGCGCCAACTGTCGCGTCGCATCCAAAGGCTCGTGTACCAGCAGATGAACCGGCACACTGTCGTGCTCGACCGGCACGTCCCGGTTGCTGACGAGGATTATAGCTCGCCCCAGGTGCTCGACGCGCCAAAGGCCCGGTCCCAGCGGCTCCAGGTCGCCCAGGAGGTCTCGTGCGCCGGCCAGGAAGTCGCCGGCCCAGATGGTTCGCCAGGTACCAAAACGAAACCTGCGTCCGGCCGACCAGCCGCTGGCCTTGCTTGCGTCGTTCGTCGTTGAGCCGTCGATGGATACCCAGGCCGATTTCCGCCAGCAGGTCCAGATCGGCCAGGCGGGCCGACACGCTGGGGCCCTTGAATTCCAGGATGTTCCAGGCCGTCAGCCAGCGCCAAAGGCCCAGGAACGGCGGCCCACTTGACGAGGTCCGACGCAGCAGCACGAGATCGGCGGCCCGGGGCAGGTCGCCCACCGGCATGTTGGTGCGAACCTCGAAGCTCCGTTCCAGAAGCGGCCGCAAGAGATCGGCGAACAGCGGGTGCCATTGCATCGTGCGACACCGGAATGCGGCCGGGGTGGATCGCCAGCCCAACGTCCAGATTGTAGCGAGCCAGAAAAGGTGTGCGGACTCTTTCTCCGGTGAGAGTTCATGAAGCCCGCAGGGGTGGATCGTTGTCAAGGCCGCGGCCGGGGCGGACGGATGGACCACGCTTGCAGGACGATAACTTTAGGGGCTTGCAAATCGACGTTGAAGGCAACACCGAGCGGCGCCGGGTGGTACGCCCTGAGGTACTCCGAAGGGCGTGGATGACGGTCATCCACGCCCTTCGGAGTACCTCAGGGCGTGCCACCCGCCGACCCAGGCAGCTTCCGTGTCGGCATGTCATTCTCCCCCGTCGCCGATCGCAGCCGTTATGCCGTGGCCCAGTTTTCGACCGCCAGTCCCGGCACCGCGGCCAGGTCGCTGTCCATCGTGACGACTGTGCAACTGCCGACGGTCCGCGCAGTGGCCGCAATCATCAGGTCATTCTGGCCGATCATACGGCCGATCCGGCGCAGTTCGATAGCAACCCGTCCGTACTCGAATGCCACGTCTTCTGTCACCAGCCAGCTTTGTAACGCCTTCGTAGGTCAGCCTTTCCAGGCTGACCTGAGTTCCCTGGCCTGACTCAATCTGGGTTGCTCACGTCAGGCTGGAAAGCCTGACGTACAAATGCGCTACAAAGCTGCGCTGCATGGTGGATGGAACCCGGCGGAACTGGTCGGTGACCCTGGGCGATTTCGCGGTGCAGCCGCAGGAGACGCCCGCATCCTGACGAGAGCGTGTCCGCAGCCTGTTGCAATCCGCCGCGCCGTGCCGTACATTGCCGTGCGTCCCCCATTGTCCCCCTTCACCGGAGAGACTGCTCATGCAACGCCGTCATTTTCTGAAGGCCGCGGCCGGCGGGGCCGCTCGCCGCCACGGGTCCCTATATCCTTGGGGCCGCCGACAAGGCCGGCCGCAAAGCCGCCGTCGTCGGTAGCGGCGAGCACCGCTACGAATGCGTCCACAACTGGGGTGAGCTGCCCGCCAACTTCCAGTGGCAAACCACCCACGGCGTCTGCGTCGATGCCGCCGGGCTGATCTACATCACCCACCAGGGGCATAACGGCAAGGCCGCCCTCGACATCGTCCTGGTCTTCGATCCCCAGGGCAAATTCGTCCGCTCCTTCGGCAAGGACTTCTTCCCCGGCGGCCACGGCATCGACGTGCGCAAGGAAGGCTCCGAAGAGTTCCTCTACTTCTCCAACGTCAGCCCGGTGCGGACCGTCGTCAAGACCAACCTCAAGGGCGAGATGGTCTGGAAGAAGAGCTTTCCGACCGAGGCGAAGGTCTACAAGGACGCGAACGGTTTCAGCCCCACCAATGTGGCATTCAAGCAGGACGGCGGCTTCTACGTCGGCGACGGCTACGGGTCCAACTACATCCATGAATACGACAAGGACGCCGGCTATGTCCGCACCTTCGGCGGCAGCGGCGTGGATCGTGGCAAGCTGAGCACGCCGCACGGCCTGTGGGTAGACGACCGTCCCGGACGCAAGCCGGCACTCATCGTCGCCGACCGGGCCAACGCCCGCTTGCAGTACTTCTCGCTGGACGGCAAGCACCTGAGCTTCGTCCACGACGTGCTGTTCCCGGCTCATTTCGACATCCGCGGCGACCTGCTGCTGGTGCCGGACCTGCACGCGCGGGTCACCCTGTTCGACAAGGACAACGCTCCGGTGGCCCACCTGGGCGATGACCTGGCGTGGCGGAAGAAGGTGCTGGACGGCTTCAAGGTGCGCGGCGACGAGAAGCAATGGCAGGCCGGGAAGTTCGTACACCCGCACGATGCCTGTTTCGACAAGGACGGCAACATCTTCGTCGTCGAGTGGGTGCAAACCGGGCGCGTGACACTGCTGAAGAAGCTGGCGTAGGGAAGTCCGTTTACATGCGTAGGGTGCGTCAAGCGTACTCGCGCCGACGCACCGGGGGGTAGGAACGGTGCGTCGGCGCGAGTACGCTTGACACACCCTACAACTAAACGGTTTTCACCACCAACCGGTAGACGTGCACCACCCCGCCGGTATCGTTCGCATCGCTGACGCTCACGTAGTACGTCCCGTCTTTCGGCAGGGTCAACGCGATGCGCGAGTCCCTGCTCCCCTCGATGTCATCGCAGCTGGCCAGCAGTCGGCCGGCGGAGTCGTAGACGGACAGGTACGAATCGAGCGCCGAGCCGAATCGTGCCGCCAGGACCTCAATCACCACCCGTTGGCCGGCCTTCCCCTCGAACCGAAAGACATCCACGTCCTGGCTCTGGCCGATGACGCCGTCCACCGCCTGGGGCAGGGCCATCGGCTGGGCCTGCTTGAAGCCGTTGTTCGGCTCCTTCTCGGCAATCACGGGGATGCTCTTTTCCACCAGCAGCTTGTGCGGCGGACTCTCTCCGGCCGGCGTCAACACGGTGAACTCGACCGTGCTGTCCGGCACGTCGGCGGGCAGTGTCACCTCGATCTCGACCTGCGTATCGCCGACGCTTTTGGCCTCCTGCTTGTCCGGGACCGCGGCTTTGCCCTTGCTCTGGATGCGGGCGCTGGCTTTCATCGTCTTGAAGCGGACAGCCGTGGCCGTGTCGAGCCGCAGACCGCGGAGTGTCACCTTCGCGGTCTTGCCGGCGGGGATGCCCAGGGGCAGGGCCACCAGCACGGAGGGCATTTCTTTCTTCGGGATCGGTTTTTCCTGGGCCAAAAGCAGGGGCAGTCCGGCCAGGGAAAGGGTCAGGGCCAGGGAGACGTGCCGCCGGATCATTGGACGACCCCTTCCGGTGCCACCACTTCCAGCAACTCGATGGCCGGCTTTTCGTCGCAGTGGATGTACGCCAGGCGGCCATAGGTCGGGGTCGGCTCGCTCAGATTGAACTGCTTCATCAGCGCTAGTCCCGGTAGCACCCGCAGGAACCCGGTCGGCTCGATGCGGCGCAGCACATCGTGGTTGATGAGGATGCGGCCCAGGGGCGTTTCGCCGGCGATGATCTCGGTGCGCACGGCCGGCGAGCAGTACTGAAGGTTGATGCGCACCAGGCCGTACTGCACGATCCGCCGCGACTTTTGCAGGGCCAGGAAGATGCGGCGGGCGTAATAGGGGCCGTCGTGCCGTCGGTTGTAGATGACCACATCCACGCGGTCGCGGTGATAGGTTTCCACCGTGACAGTCATGTGGTGCTCGTGAACCAGCAGGCCGTGATAGGGAGGCGGCACGTTCTCGGCTGGGACCGCCTCGATGCTGCTGAAATCCTCAGCGGTGGGGAAGAGGCCAAGCAAATCGTGCAGTTGAGGACCGCGGACGGTGGCGGGTGGGTTCATCGGCCTATTTGCAACAGGGGGAGCGCCTCCGGCTCCGGCGGCGGTTGGCGGTCGAGCACGGAATCGACCAGGTAATAAAGCAGCTCGCGCAGCTCGGTGGGCTCGACTTCGTCGGCGATCCCTTCGGCCTTGGCGCGGAATTTCTCGACCAGCTTCTCGGCCTTGGCAAACACCTGGGCGCGGGTGAACAGCCGGCCGACCCGAGCAATCACGTCGGTACTGAGGGGCAGGGGCTGCGAGCCCTCCGTGGCAGGGTCCGGATCGTGGCGCAGCAGAGTGAGCAACTCTTCGCGGGCCGCCGGCTCCAGTCCTTCCAGGGCCAGGGCGAGAAGCAACGTCGGCCGGGCGGCCAGGACATCGCCACCGGCGCTCCGCTTGTTTTCGCCGTCCCCTTCCCAGTCCTTCAGGTCGTTGAGGATCTGGAAGGCCACGCCCAGGTTCTTGCTGAAGTCGGTCACGGCCTTTTCGTAGGCGTCGGCAGGCCCGGCCAAACGCAGCCCGGCGTACAGGGCCGCCTCGAAGGCCGGCGCCGTCTTCAGGGCGTAGATCTTCAAGGCGTCCAGGGCGGTCAGCGCCTTGTCGCGCGCATTGCGCCAGAGCAACTCGGCTCCCTGGCCTTCGGACAGCTTCAGATGAGCTTCCGAGAGCTTGTTAAGAATGTCGGCCGCGCAGTCGCCGCCCAACTCCTTCCGCTCACGGGCCACCAGCCGATAGCCGAGGCCGATGAGGTAATCGCCGACGTTGATGGCCGTCCCGACGCCGAACTGGCGGTGCAGCGTCGCCCGGCCGTAGCGGAAGGTGTCGTCGTCCTCGATGTCGTCGTGGACCAGCGACGCCTTGTGGAACGCCTCGATGGCCAGGGCGGCGCGGCGGACCGAATCGGGCAAGGCGAGCCCGTCGGCGCTCCGGGTGCCGGGCGCGCCCTTGAGGGCGTCGTAAGCGGCCAGGGTGATGAACGGCCGCGACCGCTTGCCGCCATGCCCCATCCAGTCGTAGGCAATGGCTTCGTGCTGGATGAGGGGGTCCAGGGGCGAGCCCGGAGCGTGAGCGACGGGAGTCCCCCTGACTCGCGGTGCCAGGCGCGACAGCTCCGGCTCTTCGCACACCGCATGGGCTGCCCGCATCAGATGAACATAGCTTTTCGTCTTCTGCTCCGCCGGCTTGTGCAACTGGATCAGCTCGGACACCCAGTCGTCGTCCACCGAGGTGCTGCGGCAATTGCTCGACAGGAGCGGGGCGGCCACGCAGGGAATGCCGGCCAGCAGGATCTTGTCGAACGCCTTCTCCAGCACGTTGAGGCAGGCCACGCCGACAATCGCATCGATATGGCCACTCACAATGATCTTCAGGACGATCGGCGTTCCTTCGGAGACGAGCACCTTGTAGCCCAACTCCTCGGCCTTGACCTTGAAGTCGGCCACCGAGCAGGCGCCGCACTTTTTGCAATCGAGACCAAATTCATCGTAATCGGCGGGGCAGCCTTCGGCGTTCTTGAGGCAGTGGGGCAAAAGGAGCAGCCGGCGCTGGAAGGCGATGGCCTGCACCTGCTCGCGCCAGAATTCGTTGCTGACCGCCACCATGGCGAAGCCGAGGTACTGCTCGCCCAGGCCCAGCCGGTGCAACAACTCAGCCGCGATCGCTCGCAGGCTATCGCGGGTCAATGGCGCGGACCGATCAAGCGCGCCGCCCAGTTCGGCAGCCGCAGCGCGGACCCGATCGCGCAGGTCGCGCGTCTCGGGCACCATTTTGAAGGCACTGCTGTTGGGGCGCTTGTCCTTCGTCTCCGGCTTGGCGTCGGCAAGGATCGACACGGTGCGTCCTCAGGGTGCGGCGGGCAGGCGGGGTCGGGGCCGGTGGAGGGAGAGGGCTCCGGCGGGCGTGGCCGGGGCCACCACTGAAAGATTATCGGCGACGCGCCGTCAAATTGCCAGAGGCGGGCGCCGAAATTCCCGGACGGGACCCATTCTCTGGACGGATGGAGCGGGAAGAGTATTCAGTCGAGCGGCGCGGCGCGGGCGAGCGGCGCGGCGTCAGCCCGCCGGTTGTTCACCGGCGGGCTGACGCCGCGCCGTTCGCCTGGTAACTGCTACTTATGCTTCGGCGGCGCCGGCGGCCGGGGCGGCTCACGCTGGGGCACCGGACGCTCTTCATGCTTCGGCGGCGTTGGCAAGGGCGGCAGCTTCACCGCCGGCCGAGCCGGCACCACCGGCGACTTCGGCACCACCAGCCGCGTCGTCTTGGGCTGCTCCGCCGGCTTCAGGTGGACCGTGCCGGCTGTCACCAGCTTCGCCTCGTGCTGCTGACGCTGCTGAGCCACCGCGCGGACGTGCTGAATCTGCGCTTTCTGTCGGGTGAGCTCCTCCTTGTTCACCGTCTGGAGCTTGATGGCGGGAGGCGGCTGGATGCGCGCCCCCGGGGCCAGGCCCGCCAGTCGCGTCACCTGCTCGGTCCGGACCTTCGCCAGCGGGGCCAGGGCGGTGACCGTCTGCAAACGGGTCACCGCGACGTTCTTGAGGACGCTGGCGCCGCCCGTCTTGTTGGCGGTCAGAGTCTGAACCAGCTTTTGTTGCTCGGCGATGGTATGCGGCGGCCGGGGGACCTCGCCACTGAACCGCGCCCGATACAGCTCGTGCAGGTTCTTGTCCCAGGCCGGCTCACTGCGGAACGCCAGCCGTTCGTGGAGGTAGAGCGGATCGAAACTCTGCTTGGTCGGCCGATAGTCGATCCACGGCACAAAGCCGTGTTTGGTGTAGGCGTCGGTGAAGTAGTCGCCGAAGAAGTAGTGATGCCGCGACGGGCCGACGAACAGGGCGGCCAGCAGGAAATCGGTACGGATGACGAACTGCGGCGTATAGACGAACCCCGCCAGGGTCCGCCGCAGGATGCGCACCGGCGCAAACAGGAGGCCGCGCAGCTCCAGCGGATGGTCCCAGTAGCCATCGAGGAAGACGCAGCCGCCGGGAGTCCAGATATAGCTGGCAGGCACCCAGACCCAGTCCGGCCGGTAGGCCACCCAGTAGCCCGGCCGCCACAGGTAGCGCGTTGCGCTCCAGACCCAACAACCGGGGACGTAGATGTCGCTCGGATCGCCAGCCGGCGTGGATGGGCCGGCGTCCACCGTCGGCGGCGGATAGGGGACGTACTCGACCTCCTGCGTGGCATCGCTCGCCCAGAACCCGGGCGACCACTGCCAGCCCCCTTCGATCTCTTGCCAGGCACCGGGCACCCAGTGATGCCCGGGCGGGATGTCACGCCAGAAACCGCTGACCCACAGGTAATCCTTGCTCGCGCCGTCCCAGGCCCAGTAGCCGGGAATCCAGCGGACATCGTTCCCTTCGGGCTTCTGGTCCGGCGGCAGCTCGTCAATGGGGTCCGGCGGCTGCTTCGTCACGACCGGGCCCGGTTGCGGCTGGTAATCGACGGGCTCTGCGAAGGCTTCGTGGACCGGGCCGCGGGCGAGGGCTTCGGTATCTGGGCTGGCCGGCGGGGGCGGCTGGCCCTGGGGCAGCGCCGCACTGGGGTAAAGCAGGAGCACGGCGGAACCGCACAGACCCAGCAAAAACGCTACAAAGCGTGCATTCATAACGGTCGCTCCAGGGAAAGGCGTTGGCAAGACGGGGCGTCACATTGCGATCCCAGGAAATGAACGCAAAGGCGGTGCCGGAATTCGCGGGTCGGTTGTCCCGGGGCCAGCCCGACAAGGATCCCCAATGATCGAATGATCGCACGAGCCGGGGCTGGCCGCCCGCTACCGCGCCAGCGGGACCGGGGCTCCTCAATCCAGCTGAAAGAACGGCAAGACACCCACCTTCACGGTCACATCCTTTTCCTGGTCGCCGCGCCTGATCCGCAACTTCAGCTCGCTGCCGGGCTTGGCCTGGCGAGTGATCTTGATGGTGGCCACGAGTTCCTTTACCTCCGCCCCGCCGACCTGGAGGAGGATGTCATCCTTCTTGAGTCCCGCCTTCTTGGCCGGACTGTCCTCGAGGACCGCGTCGATCACCACGGTCTGCTTCTCCTTGTCGGCCTTGATCATGAGGCCGACGAAGCCGCCCAGCCCCTCGACATCGTCGATCTTGCGATCCTTGCCGCGCTCGGACACGAGCAGACGCCAGTCCGGTTTATCGCGGGTCGAGAAGGCGGCGGGGCGGTCTTTGATGCCGTCGGCCGACCGGTTGACGCAAATCTTGAGCGTGTCCCCGTCCACGGCATAGATGCCTTCCAGAGTGCGCTTCGGCGTGCGGAATGTGAGATCGAGGCACCGGGGCTTTGTTGAATCGTCCACGACCGCCCGGGCCAGTTCCTTGCCGCCGTAATAGATGGTGTTCCCCTTGATGACCCACCAGATGGGGGTGGTGTTCGCCTGCTCCTCGGCTTCCGAGGCCTTGAGGGTCCAGGTTCCCTGCAAGGCCGGCAACGGCGTTTTGTCGGCGGGTTTCTCCGCGGCCCGGGTGACGGGAACCAGAGCGAGAGCGGTGAGAGCGAGGCAAGTCATCGGGAAACGCATGGCCATTCTCCAGCGGCTGGGGCGTATTCGGACTACGGACCCGTGGAAGCCGCGCAGCGCTGGTCAGCGTCGATCTCTTGGATCACGTCTGCCATTGCCACGCTGCGGCCCAACCGGCGCGGCAAAACGCATCATTACTCGCATCGGGCCAGGCGGCAGTCGCGGCGGGTGCGAAGCCGCAGCGGACCGTTCGAGTCGAGCATCCTCGATCATCTCTTCGAAGACATTCCTGTGAAGCCCTTCTTCCATCATAGCCGGCCGGGCGAGTTTCGATGCCGGAGTTGCGCGGGTCGGTTGACTTTCTAACAGGCTAACAGCGAGGCGAGCCCTCAGCCCCTTCGCCACAGATCCAGCTCGGTCTTGTTCCATCCGAACAGGGCCTGAGGGATGCGCTCGCGATGGCGGGTGGCGGTCACGCAGAGCCAGCGCGCCTGCAACAGAAGAATAAGCAGGGCCACATTCATCCAGTGACCAGAGCCGGGGGAAAGCAGCCGGCCGAGCAGCAGGCAGCCGCCGATCAACAGGGCCGGGACGAGGAGATGAACGATGGCGATGCGCCGGGTGCTACCGGCACCGTTCCAGAGCAGCCAGCAGAAGATGGGCCACAGCTTGGCGAGGAAGTACAGCCGGAGGCGGGGAAACTCAAGAAAAGCAGTGCGGCCCGATCAGACACGGCGGCCCTTCTTCCGCGTCCCGCGAACGGATGGTATCATGACATCGCCCTGAGGAGGAGACGACGCATGTCCACCCTGGCCGCACCCCCGCTTCCCCCGCCCCCGGCGTTGCTCCCGGCGCGGTTCAGCGCGCCGCATCCCCGCCGTTGGACCAAGGCCGAGTACTACAAGATGTGGGAACTGGGCTGGTTCGAGGACCAACGGATCGAGCTGATCGATGGGGAGGTCATGCAGATGGCGAACCTGGGGCCCGCACACGTCGTCACCACCGATAAAGTAGCCCGAGTCCTCGAAACTGTTTTCCCCATCGACGACTTCTGGGTGCGGCGCCAAAGTGCTCTGAATCTCGGCCTGGACGTTGAACCGCAACCCGATGTCGCCGTTGCTGACGGACCGATGTCGTCGTATCTCGACCGCCACCCGACAACCGCCGTCCTGGTCGTCGAGGTCAGCGATACGACGCTGGCCTACGACCGCGGCCGCAAGGCGGGGCTTTACGCTCGCGGCGGCATCGCCGACTACTGGATCGTGAACCTCGAACTTCGCCAGTTGGAGGTGCATCGCCGGCCGATGACGGATGCGACCGCCGCGGAAGGCTACCGGTACGACGAGAAGATCATCCTGGGCGAGGCGGAGGTGGTGACGCCGCTGGCCGCGCCGCAGGTCGTCCTCCGGGTCGCGGCGCTCTTGCCGTGAGCGGGACAACCCGGGCACGGACACTGATATTGCCTTAAGGAGGAGACGACGCATGTCCACCCTGGCCGCACCTCCGCTTCCCCTGGCCGCGCCATTGCTCCTGGCGCGGATGCAGCGCCCCGCATCCCCGCCGTTGGACCAAGGCCGAGTACTACAAGATGTGGGAACTGGGCTGGTTCGAGGACCAACGGATCGAGCTGATTGATGGGGAGGTCATGCAGATGGCGAACCCGGGGCCGGAAAACTGGTTCATCCGACTAACGCGTGCTTTGTTTGGTGGATGGCGAGGATCTTCAGTTTGAAGAATGCCTGATCGCGGAAGCCATAGGCTTGGCGCTTCATCAGCTGGATCTTGTTGTTGGTGCCCTCCAAGGGGCCGGTCGAGATCGGATAATCGTAGTAGTTCAAGACTCCCTCCTGGTGTTTCTCGAGGGTGTTGGCAAACTGGATTAGGATGCGAACGCCCGAAGCACGAGCCCGCGCCAGCCAGTCACGCAGCACCCGCCGCGCCGTCCGCTTGTCAGGCTGCGACCAGATCTGCCGCAGATCTTCCTTGAGGTAGTAGGCGATGGCCAACGGCTTGTTCAAGCGTAAGGCATCCTCCAGCCGCTGCTGTTCGTTGCGGTCCTCATCGAGGTTCTCCGGATTCTTGAGCAGCAGCCAGCGCGTACCCTTGAGGAGCCTGCGTTCCTGCTCACTGCTGGCCTGGTGATAGAGCTGCCGCCGCAAGGCACTGAGCTTCTCGTTGAACAGCTTGATCACGTGGAAGTGATCGAAGACATGCACCGCCGCAGGCAGGTTGTCGCGTACGGCCCGGATGTAGGCGGCCGACATGTCGGTGGCCACGGCCTGGACCTTGGCCCGGGCCCGACGCAACCGTTTCCAGAAGGGTTTCAGGGCGTCAACGCCCTTGCCGTCGCCGACAAACACCACGGCGCCACTGAGCAGGTTGAGCACCACGGTCACGTAGTGATGCCCCTTGCCGATGGCAATTTCGTCGATGGCGATTTGCCGCAACTTGTGCAGCTTGGGCTTGCCGAAGCGGCGTTGGAGGTTCTTGGCCTGGATGTCTTTGATGGTGTCCCAACCGACCTGCAGGTGATCGGCCACGTCCTTGATAGTCATGCGCCGGGACAGCTCCAGGGCATAGCGCTCGAAGGACCGGGTGTAGCGCTTCTTGGGGTCGGCAAAGCCGATCTTGACCTGGCGGACGCGGTCACAGACGGGGCACCAGACGCGGGCGACATCGAGGGTCACGAAGGTCGGTTTGCTGCCGATGGGCACCATGCGGAAGGTGCGTTCCTCATGGCCGTGAACCCAGACATCGTCGCAGTCGCATTGCGGACAGCGGAGGCGTTCCCGGGGTTGGCGGATACGGAACGTCACCTGCCCCTCCTGGAATTGCTGGCTGACATAGTGGTAGCCGACGATGCCGAAGGCGTGATACAGTAGTTCTACTGTGCCCCTTTTGGGATAGTTCGTATAGTATGCCGGAACTCGCCCCATCATGGAAGATCAGTATGGAGGAACACGGATGTCCCTCTTGGAATCCCCGGAAGCGCTCGCCTTGCTCGCCGATGTGAAGGTGCCGCTGGCAGCCGTGCAGGGCGGCGTCCGCCGCTTGGCGGGGTTCATCGAACGCTATCAGCCCCTGTTCTATCGCACGGAACAACGGCACTGGGCCGAGGTCGTTCTCGAAGGCCGCCTCAGCAACCTGGAGCGCAAGACCAACGAGCCGATCGCTCGGCAAGCGGGCGTGGCACGCAAGCCGGTGCAGAAGTTCGTCGGCGCCGGCAAATGGTCCGATAGCGCCGTGTTGGGCGAGTTGCAGCGGCACGTGGCCGCAGCGTGGAGCGACGACGACGCGGTGTTGATCTTTGACGGCAGCGGCTTCGCCAAGAAAGGCGACGACTCCTGTGGCGTGGCCCGGCAGTGGTGCGGCCGCCTGGGCAAGGTCGAGAACTGTCAGGTGGGCGTGTTCACGGCCTATGCCTGTGCTCAGGGCGAGACGTTGCTGGCCGCGGATTTGTATTTGCCGCGGGAGTGGGCGGATGATCGCAAGCGGCGGGCGCAATGTTACGTGCCCACCGAGACGACGTTTCAGGAGAAATGGCGTCTGGCCTTGGGCCAATGGGAGCGTTGCCGAGCGTTGCCGCACGGCTGGGTGGCGGCCGACGACGAGTTTGGCCGGGTGACGGAGTTTCGGCAAACCTTGCGGCGTGGCGGTGAGCGTTACGTGGTGGATGTGCCGTGCAACACGCTGATCCGCGACCTGGAAGCCGAGCGGGAGGTAGGGCCGTCGGGACGGCGACGGTTGCCGCCCTTCGAGCAGGTCCAGGCCTGGGCGGCGCGTCAGCCGGCGTCGGCGTGGCAGCGCCTGACGGTGCGGGCGGGTGAGAAAGGCCCCTTGGTGGTGCGTGCCCTGACGCGGTTGGTGCAAACCAAGGATGCCGACGGCTGCGTCGGTAGACCGGAACGAGTCGTGATCGTGCGTCCGGTGGATCGGGCCGGCGACGTGACCTATGCGTTGAGCAACGCCTTGTCGGGGGTAGCGTTGGCGGAGTTGGTGCGCGTCAAGGGTGAGCGGCCGCGGATCGAACAGGCATTGCAAATGGGCAAGGGTGAGGTGGGGTTGGCCCACTACGAAGTGCGCAGTTGGGTCGGCTGGTATCACCACATGACGCTGTCGCTGTTGGCCTTGTGGTTTCTGAATCTGGAGAAGTCGGTCCTCAAAAAAAAACGGTGTGGATCACCGTGCCGCAACTGCGGGTAATCTTCGCCTGGGTGCTGGAGCGTCGGCCGACGACGTTGGCAGGGATTCTCGCCGAAGTCAACACCGTGCTGCGCCGGACGGAAGAAGCGCGCATCTACCATTGGGTAGATGCGACCGGAGAATTCCCACCGTCTCGGCGCACGCACAGACATATGAAAAAGGGGCACAGTAGAAGTAGGCTGGTGGACATGTGTCTTCCTCTTCAGGGAGCTTGTTGGCGTAACTCCATGAAAGGAAGCCCTGTCCACCTTTTCAAGGACCACTACACGCGATTGCCGGATGAACCGGAAAACTACACCAGCATGGACAACGTGATCAAGGCCCTCGAAGGGATCTTTCCCAGCAATCGTTACTGGGTTCGCATGCAGGGAGCACTCGATCTGGGTCTGGACGTGGAGCCGCAGCCGGATGCAGCCGTGGCCGACGGCCCGAAGTCCTCTTTTGCCGGCCGCCACCCGACAACCGCCGTCCTGGTCGTCGAGGTCAGCGATACGACGCTGGCCTACGACCGCGGCCGCAAGGCGGGCATCTACGCCCGCGGCGGGATTGCCGATTACTGGATCGTGAACCTCGAGGGTCGCCAGCTCGAGATCCATCGCCGGCCGGTGGCGGATGTGGCCGCCCCGGAAGGCTTCCGGTACGACGAGAAGATCATCCTAGGCGAGGCGGAGGTGGTGACGCCGCTGGCCGCGCCGCAGGCCGTCCTCCGGGTCGCGGCGCACTTGCCGTGAGGTGCTGAACTATTCCGGCACAGCCGGCCCGGCTCTTTCTCACCGCCTTGGCGATCCGCACGATGGCCTCGTGCAGGCTAATGACGGCCTTGTGCAGCTCCTCTTCCATGCGCAGGGACGCGAAAAGGGGCCAGCATGAATAAGGCCATCTACGGAGAGTTTAAGTACGCTGTCCTATTCTCGGTCTTTTGTTCCCCCGCCAATTGTGGTTGCCCAGATGCCAAAATCCAGCGGGGACCCACTCGGCATTGGTCTTGACATGGCATTGAGCAGTCATTATGGCGTCGATGTTTAATGGGGCAATCGCGACCATATCTGAGGGCCAGACCATGAGAAGGCTGGGCTCGTTGGCGATTCTCGTCTCCAGCCTGGCAAGTCAGCACCTCTCTGCTGAGCCGGCCGTGGAGACAACAGCAAGTCGCAGCACAACGAGTCTTCGGGAAGTCACTGCCCATGCTGTGGCGGCCGTGACGTTGGTGCCGTACTGCGCCGATCTGCTCTGGCAAGTGCCTTCGGGCGGGCGGTTGGGTTGGTTCACGACCTCCACTGCCAATCCGGACCCGCTTCGTGCCAACGCCCAGGTCTTTCTCTTACGGGGCACTGGCACCCTGTTCAGTCCCGGTTTTGGCGAGCCTCTGCACGCGGCTGCGCCGCCGGGATATGGGCCGAGGACCTCGGACCGGCCGGCGATGGCTGGGTTTGCCGGCATCTGATCAGCGAACACCGGGCCGGGCGACTGCATGGTCCGATTGTGTTGGTCGGCCATTCGCGCGGCGCCCGCCACGCCCTCGATGCCGCCCGTGTGCTGGAGAAGGCCGATATCGGCGTGGACCTTCTGGTTTGCCTGGATGTAGCCCTGCCGCCGACCGTCCCAGCCAACGTGCGGCGGGTGGTCAACTTGTACATGAGCCGCGACCGCCTCTACCCGGCGGACTCTTTGCAGTCGGCAGCCGGCTCGACGGCGTGCATTGAGAACATCGATCTTAGCAGTTCGGAGGTGCTCCTCACGGGGCAAGACCTCAATCACCTGAATATCACGGCCAGCCCCGCCGTGCAGGATTTCGTCGTGGCGCGCATCCTGCAAGTTGTGCGCTAGACCCCACATCCATGCCAAGAAAAGCCAAGAAAAGAACACAGCGTGAATAATGCCGTCTACAGAGAGCTTAAGTGCCCTGTCCCATTCTCGATCTCTTCCCGTTTTCGGTCGCTGGGGGATTGCCCCTGTTCCTTGGCGAACAAGTGGACAGTCAGGATTCCTCGCCGCCGAGACTTCGGAACCGAGCCGCGGTTCCTCGGGGTCAATCCCCATTAGCCCCGACGCTTCCCGCAGCCCTCACGGCGCCGATTCACCGTTACTCCATCTCGTCCACCGGCGGCCACCACCCCACCTGAACCCACAGCGAACGAGCAGCCACCAGTTCCGGGCGGTTCAAGCGGAGGAGCAGCACCGTGGCCCGACCGCAGGGCGTCAGGCCGATGATCTCGGTGCCGTCGTCGCTCCAGCTAAAATGATCGTGCCATTTCTGCCGTCGAGGGTTCCACAGGCGGACCCGCTTTCCCGAGACCGGGTCTCGCCCGTGAGTGCGCGCTGCCTTGAATTCATTGCACCCATGACAAGTCAGCCAGAGATTCCTTTCAACCGTCTGGCCACCCTTGGCTTCCGGAACGATATGCTCAATGCTCAACCGGAAACCGGCGATCCACTCCGGCGTGCGGCAGTAGCCGCAAATATGCCCCGCAGTCTGGGCGACGCGGTCAGGCAGGACGCGTGATACCCGCGCTTTGCGTGGGCTCATTTCCTGAGTTCCGCCAGGCTCGGGATGCGATGCCCGCGATACTTGAGCAGCAGGTAAGCGTAGGACCGGCGAAGCAGGAGCCGGTCCGCCGTCGTGCGCAGTTCCGTCAGGGCTTGTTGGTCACGCGGGCTGAGGGCGCCTTCCCGGTTTCGGTCCAGAAGGGTCGCCAGTCGGCGTTCCTGAGCCGGGGTCGGCTGGCTTTCCGCCACGCGCCACAGCTCGTTGTCCCCCAGGTCTTCCAGCGCTTCCAGCTCAGGGCGATACTCGATCGGGACCTTTTCCAGCGATGGGGTGGCGGCCCGGACGATGTTCACCAGGGCCGTTTCCACCGGCTGGTTCATTCCCCGGGCCGCGCGGCGCACCCGCTCATAGATCTCTTCGGGCAGCTTCAGCGTCAGCACGGCCTGGCTCATGGCTGGTCCCTTCCCGGATCATGCTGGTCGGCCCCCAATCATCCTATCGTATCCGCCTTCGGGCAGCTTGGAGCGCAAAAAAAGGCGGCCCCCCCGCAGGAGTGCCGCCCCGCTGCCTTTGATCGCCAACCCCCCTACTTCACCTCACTCGCCGCCAGAATCCCCTGTTCCACCGGCGCCGCGCCGCCGCTGGCCTCGAAATCGAGCTTCTTCTCGCCGTCCACCTCCTTGACGCGGACCGTGATGCGTGTCCTTGCCCTCGAAGGTGCCGCGGAGCAGCGTCCTCGGCGAGCGGGTCTTCGAGCAGGTGCTCGATGGCCCGGCGCAGCGGGCGGGCACCGAACTCGGTGCTCGAGCCCTTCTCGATGATCAGGTCCTTGGCCTCGTCGGTCAGGACCAGCTTCAGGTCCTTCTCCTTGCAGCCGCTTGGGGACCTTGGCCAGCTCGATGTCGATGATCTGCTTCAGGTCGTCCTTGGTCAGGCTGCGGAAGACGATGATGTCATCGACGCGGTTGAGGAACTCCGGCCGGAACGTGCCGCTCCATCTCGGTCTTGAGCTTCTCCTTCATCTTCTCGTAAGTCGGCGTCCTCGTTCCGCTTGACCAGCGTGTGCAAGCCGAAGTCGGGCCTTGCCGACGATCTGCTCGGCGCCGATGTTCGTGGTCATGATCAGGATCGTGTTCTTGAAGTCGACCGTCCGGCCCACGTTGTCGGTCAGCCGGCCTTCTTCCATGATCTGCAGCAGCATGTTCCAGACGTCGGGGTGGGCCTTCTCGATCTCGTCGAGCAGGACCACGCTGTAGGGCCGGCGGCGGATCTTCTCGGTGAGCTGGCCGCCTTCTTCGTAGCCGATGTAGCCCGGCGGGGCGCCGATGAGCCGGCTGACGTTGTGCTTCTCCATGTACTCGGACATGTCGATCTGCACCAGGGCGTTCTCGTCGCCGAACATGAACTTGGCCAGCTGCTTGGCCAGCAGCGTTTTGCCGACGCCGGTGGGGCCGGCGAAGATGAAGCTGCCGATGGGCCGTTTCGGGTCCTTGAGGCCGGCCCGGCTCTTGCGCACCGCCTTGGCGATGGCGACGATCGCCTCGTGCTGGCTGACGACCGTCTTGTGCAGCTCGTCTTCCATGCTGCAGCAGCCGCTGCGGTCTCGTCGGTGTCGATCCGCTTGAGCGGCACGCCGGTCATCTTGCTGACGACCTCGCGGATCACTTCCTCGTCGACGACGCCGTCGATTTCCTTGGACTTTTCGCGCCATTCGCGCTGTGACCTGGTTCCTTCTTCTTCTTGAGCTTGTCGGCCTGGTCGCGCAGGTGGGCGGCCTTCTCGAAGTCCTGCTCGGCGACGGCGGCTTCCTTCTCCTGGTTGAGCTGCTCGATCTGGGCGTCGATCTCCTTGAGGTCCGGCGGCCGGGTCATCGCCTTGAGCCGGACGCGGGCGCCGGCCTCGTCGATGACGTCGATGGCCTTGTCCGGCAGGCAGCGGCCGCTGATGTAGCGGTCGGACAGCTCGACCGCCTGCTCCAGGGCCTCGTCCTTGATCTGCACGCGGTGGTGGGCCTCGTAGCGGTCGCGCAGACCCCGCAGAATCTCGACCGTTTCTTCCTTCGATGGCGGGTTGACGATGATCTGCTGGAAGCGGCGTTCGAGGGCGCCGTCCTTCTCGATGTACTTGCGGTACTCGTCGAGGGTGGTGGCGCCGATGCACTGGATTTCGCCGCGGGCCAGGGCCGGCTTGAGGACGTTGGAGGCGTCGATGGCGCCCTTCGGCCCCGCCGGCGCCGACCAGGGTGTGCAGCTCGTCGATGAACAGGATGGTGTTCTTGGCCCGGCGGACCTCGTTCATGACGGCCTTGATGCGTTCCTCGAACTGGCCGCGGTACTTGGTGCCGGCGACCATCATGGCCAGGTCGAGGACGACGATGCGGCGGTCGCGGAGCAGCTCGGGGACGTTGCTGTCCACGACCATCTGGGCCAGGCCCTCGACGATGGCGGTCTTGCCGACGCCGGCCTCGCCGAGGAGCACGGGGTTGTTCTTGGTCCGGCGGCTGAGCACCTGGATGACGCGCTCGATCTCGTTTTGCCGGCCGATGACCGGGTCGAGCTTGCCCTGGCGGGCCAGCTCGGTGAGGTCGCGTCCGAAGCTGTCGAGGGCGGGAGTCTTGGACTTGCCCTTGTTGGCGGTTCGTCCTTCACCGCCCCCGCCGCCTTCGCCGGATTCCAGTGTTGTGCCCCAGCAAGTTCAGTACCTCCTCGCGCACGTCTTCCAGCTTCAGCCCGAGGTTCATGAGGACCTGGGCGGCCACGCCTTCCTGCTCGCGCAGAAGGCCCAGCAGCAGGTGTTCCGTGCCTACGTAGTTGTGGTTGAGGTTGCGTGCCTCTTCGATGGAGTACTCGATGACCTTCTTGGCCCGGGGGGTCTGGGGCAGCTTGCCCATGGTGACCATGTCCGGGCCGGACTGGACGATCTTTTCGACCTCCAGGCGAATCTTGCGCAGGTCGATGTCCAGGTTTTTCAGGACGTTGGCGGCGACGCCGGACCCTTCCTTGACCAGGCCAAGGAGGATGTGCTCGGTGCCGATGTACTCGTGGTTGAAGCGCTGCGCCTCCTGGTTGGCCAGCTGCATCACCTTGCGAGCCCGGTCGGTAAAGCGTTCATACATTCCAGCCGTCTCCGAGTAAGTGGCTAGTATCTCGTGGCTAGTGGCCGGTGGGAGCCGCCCGCCGAGTCGCGAAGGTCGCCCGGGAGAAGTTTCCTGGCGTGCGTTCCGTTGTGCCCCTCCTTGCCGTGCCGCTGTCGGCCCGCGCGACTGCTGCCGCCCCTGGCAGCGGGGCGGAAGCGACGAGGCGCCGGTAGTTCGAAAGACGTGGTGCGCGACGGGCAGACGGCTAACCCCATAAACCCTATGAGGATTGTAGTGTTGCCCCGGAACCGAATCAAGGCAGGGGGACGGCGCGGACTCTGCCCTCCTCTCGGCCGAGGGTGGTGGGTTTCGACAGCATGGAGAGAAGGTAGCACATGCACGACAGGGTCGCCGTCCTGGTAATCTACGGTCCAACGATCCACCGCCCCGCCTTCATCACCGCCCGCACGCGGCCGATGCAGGCGATGTCCTCCAGCGGATTGTCCTCAACAACGAGCAGATCGGCGCGGCGGCCCGGAGTCAGCGTGCCACGATCGTCAAGCCCCAGGGCCTCCGCGGCCGACCCCGTCGCCGCCCGCAGAGCCTCCGCCGGGGTCAGCTTCAGCTCGCGGACCGCCGCCTGCAAGCCCAGGTCGAAGCGGTCGATCGGGGTCAGGCGCACGCCGGCATCGCTGTGCAAGGTGTACTTCACGCCAAAGTCGATCAGGCGGCGCTCGGCGGCGAAGCGGGCGTCCAGGCGGCGCACCGGCCCCGCCGAGGCAATCTTCGCCACCTCCGGCAGGAACGCTCGGCGGGCGATGCCGGCCATCGTCAGGCCGGCATACTGCCCCTGGTCGATCATGCGCCGCGCCAGCTCCGGTTCGAATTCGTAGCGATCCTCCTCCACGCGCCAGTCGCAGTGTTCGATGGTGCGGACGCGGGCGGCGACGGCATGGGGCAGCGCGGAGCGACTGAGGACGTGAGCCGCCGTGTGCTTCCCCGCACTGCGGCCCATGTCGGCGATGGCGCAGAGGGTTTCGGGATCGTACTGCGGCTTCATCGGGTTAGACGAGGGGGTCATATTGCCGCCGGTGGCCATTACCTTCAGGAAATCGGCACCGGCAGTGAGCATTCTCTCGGCGGCGCGGCAGGCGGCCTGGTGTCCGTCGGCCTTCAGGCCCAGCCAGTGACAGTGGCCCGTCGTGGTCGTGATCGGCATGCCGCAGGACAGCACGTCGGCACCGTCGGCCTGGCCGCGTGCGATGCGATCGCGGGCCTCCTGCACGATACGCCCCTTGCCGCCGCAATCGCGCACCGTGGTCAGCCCCGCCCGCAGCGCCACCCGGGCATTGGCCAGGGCCCGCTTCAGAAGTTGCTCATCGTCCTCCCGGCCGACCTGGAGGACGATCTCCTCGTTGGTTTCGGCCGCACAGAACACCAGGTGGACGTGGGTGTCGATCAGGCCGGGCAGGATGGTGCACCCGGCAAAGTCGTGCCGTTCGCCGTGGCAGCCGGCGGGCGGCAAGAGAGTGCGATCGACCGAGACGATGCGGCCGCCGTCGAGCCGCAGCAGCGGGCGAACAAGGGCCGCGGTGCCCGTGCCGTCGAAGAGGCGGTCGGCGGTGATGACGATGGGGCCGGTCATGGCGCGACCTCTCGGGGGATGGAGCGCTGGCATGCTAGCAAATCGCCACAGGCAAGCAAATGCGCCCAGGAGTCATATAACAGCCGACGAGCTTCGATTCGCCAACAGGGTCGTTGCAGGAGATGCGAATGAGGTGGCCAATCCCGTTCGTCGCCGCGTTGCTGGTGTTCGTGGTGCCGTCCACGGGCTTCGGCTGGTTTCGCGGGCTGTTCGCTCCGGCGCCGGCAGCACGGGTTTACTACTGTCCGATGCCGGTGGTCGTCACGGTGCCGGTCGTCGCGGTGCCGGTCGTGCCGGTCCAACCTCCGCAGGGCCCACCCTCAATGCAGTATGCGCCGCCGCGCCCGCGCCGCCATCCAACCAGACACCGGAGCCGCCTCGAGGACTTGAGGCGATGCCGAAGGCGGGCGTCAATGCTCAGGAAAGCCGCAAGGCCGACGAGCGTTTCTTCGACCACTACTTTGTGGCCGGGCAGGCACCCGCGGCCAGGGATCGTTGTTCGGTGACCTTCTGGAACCTTTCCCGTGCGGACGTGGCTTTGACAGTTGCCGGCCAGACGCGCCGTGTGCCGGCCGGCCGGAACCTGCACCTCGACCTGGCCCGTTCCTTCTCGTGGAGCGTGGCCGGCCACGGCTCGGAGCGCCAGGACGTGCCCCCGCAGGAAGCGGGCGTGGAGATCGTCATCCGGCGCTGACCGGGAGGTCACTTCACCTGGGCCGGCGGCGGCACGGGAATCATCGCAAGAACGTTGCGGGCCGCATTCAGGGCCACGACGGCCCCCTCGCGGGTCAACGGCACGGTGCCGATGGCGATGCGCCACTGGCGCGACAGGTCGTCCGTAAGGGCCAGCGCCGGTTCCTTGAGGAGGCCGGCGCGTTTGCCCACCGCCACCAGCGCCTCCAGATTGCCGTCCGACAACGACTGCCCGCGGGCCAGCAGCACCCGGCGCAGCGCGCCTCGACCGCCCGGTGTGCTTCCATGACCGCCAGGTCGAAGTGATCGTCGGCGAATAACTCCTGGGCGTCGGTCAGCGCCTTCACCTCCTGCCGGGCAAACTCGCTGACCTTGGCGGTCCGGTCGGCTGCGCCCAGACGACCCCGCAGGAGCCACGCCAGGAATGTCGAGAAGACGAACCAGCCGATGCCTAGCCCCAGGGCCGCGCTGGGGGCGGCCCATTTGAGGTGCGACTGGCCGAGGAAATCGGCCAGCAACGAAGCCAGGTACAGCCCGCAATAGAACGGCAACGAGACAATCGCCAGGCCGTAGCAGTAGTTGCCCAGCCGCTCCAGCCACGAGTGCGGCCGTTCGCTGAGCAACGTCATGCCGTACAGGTAGACGCACAGGGCCAGCAGGCCGGCGAAGCCCACATAGGCATACGACAGCTTCAGGTACACGCCGTAGTACTCGAACCCGTCATTCTGAAACTGCTGCAAGAACGGGTGCAAGGCGAACAGGCCGCCCAGCAGGGCGAGCGTAAAGTGCATCTTGGTTTTGGTGAATTCATTCATGGCGGCGCTTTCCGTACGCGAATGGAAAGGACGCAAGGGAAGAGAAGGTGAGAGCAGGTCCGTTCCCTGGCGTTGCGTTCTTTGCGATCTTTGCGAGAGGCAAATCGACTCCCGATCGCGATTCTCGCCGTCAGCTACGTTCGCACAAACTTCTGAAAGGTGTGGCACGAAGTCGGCACCAGCCCCATCGGGACCCCCGCGGAGACGGCGACCTCGGCCACGTAGACGCTGCCCTGGGAATCGACCCAGATGTCGTGCGGCGCACAGAAGTCGCCGGGGGTGGACGGGTTATCGCCGCCGCCCCAGCGAGTCAGCAGCCGGCCGGTCCGGTCGAAGACGCTGACTCGACCTCCCGATGCCCCCGCCGGTGCCGGGCCTGTCCCGGGCCAGCGGCCGGCCCGATGGCCCAGCTCCGCCACGAAAATCGAACCGTCCCGGTCGATGGTCACCTGGCACGGCCGGGCCACGTCGGTCCACTCGCCGCGGAACGTGCCATCGGCGCTGAAAAGCTGGATACGGCTATTTTCGCGATCGGCCACGTAGACAGTCCCGTTGCGGTCCACGGCTATGCCGTGCGGCACATGGAACTGGCCCGGCCCGCTGCCGGGCTCGCCCCACGACTGGAGCAGGCTGGCCATCCGGCGCGAAGCGATGGATCCGCGCGTTGCCGTAGCCGTCGGCCACGAACAGGTCGGCCGTCGGCCCCACGGCCAGGTTGCACGGGAAACAGAAGGGCGGCCCGGCGCGGCGAATGGTGCGATAGTCGTGACTGGTGGCCCCGGTGTCGGACGCCCGGCCGCGCGTCCCCAGCGTCAACAGCAGCTTCCCCTCCGGGGTGAAGGCTGCGCACCGAGTGGTCGTTATCGTCGGTGCAGTAGACCGTGCCGTCGGGGCCGATGAAGATGCCATGCGGGCGAACGAACAGCCCCTCGCCCCAACCGGTGACGAAGGTGCCGTCGCGGTTGTAGACACGGACAGGCTGGGGGCCGCGGAAGAAAATGAACACCCGGTCGCGCGCATCGCAAGCCACGCCGACCGCCTCGCCGTGGGGTCCATCGCCGGGGAACGGCGGCCAGGCGGCCTCGACGCGGTAACGAGGTGACATTGTGGTCCTCAATGGTGAGCCGGGAGCGTTAGGCGAGCCGGGAGCGTGAGCGACCGGAGTTTGGCGCCAGAGAGCTCCGGTCGCTCACGCTCCCGGCTCGCCATGTCACGCTCCCGGCTCGCCAGTCTTACAGAATCTGCCGGAGCACCCGTCCGCGGCTCAGGGGCAGCGGGCGGCCCAGGGGGTCGCGGATTTCGGTATCGGGGTGGTAGCCCAGGCAGTGGAAGATGGTTGCTTGCAAGTCCTGCGGGGCCACGCGCCCGTCCTTGGGGTAACCGCCGATCTTGTCGGAGGCGCCGTACACCGTGCCGCCGCGGATGCCGCCGCCGGCCAGGGCCACCGAAAAGACATGGCCCCAGTGATCGCGTCCGCCGCTGCCGTTGATCTTCGGCGAGCGGCCGAACTCCGCCAGGCAGACCACCAGCGTCTCCTCGAGCATCCCGCGTGCAGCCAGGTCTTCCAGCAGGGCGGCAAAGGCCTGGTCGGCCGGCGGCAGCAGGACGGTCTTCAGGCGCTGGGCTTCCTTGGTGTGCGAGTCCCAGCACGGGTTGTCGGACGGCTCCTTGGGGCCGCGATACCAGTTGACCTGCACCAACCCCACGCCCGCTTCCACCAATCGCCGAGCGAGCAGGACGCTCTGGCCGAACTGGCTGGGGCCATAACGCTCGCGCACCTGTTCCGGCTCGCGCTCCAGGTCGAAGGCGGCCCGCGACGGAGCGGAGCGGAGCAGATCGAAGGCCTGCCGGGTCTGGGTGTCGTAAGCCCCCGGATGGCTGCGTCGCTCCGCGGCGTCGAAGGTGGCGTTGACCTGGCTCAGCAGACTGTGCCGGCTTTCCAGGCGGGAGAGGCCGACGTCGGCGGTCAGGCGGAACTCGGGGATGCTGTACTGCGGCGAGGCCGGCTCGCAGCGCAGCAGCCAGGGATCGGCACTGCGGCCGAAGAAGCCGGCATCCTGCCCGGGCCAGACGGAGCCGTCGGTGTTGAAGATGCGGTGCGGCAGCCGCACCGCGGCCGGCAAGGTGCCGGCACCCGGCCGCAGCCGCTGCACATGCGCGCCAGCGTCGGCCAATCGTTCGGCGGGCCGGGGTTGGCGTTCTCGAAGTTCATCGGCTGATGCGGATGCCCCGTCATCATGTAATAGCCGCTGGACGAATGAGCGTTGTCATCCGTCGCTACCGCCCGCAGCAGAGCGAGCCGATCGGTCAACCGGGCCAGGCGCGGCATCAACTCGCCGATCTGCACGCCGGGAACCGCGGTGGCGATGGGCTTGAAGACGCCGCGGATATTGTCCGGAGCATCAGGTTTGGGGTCCCAGGTGGAGTGCTGGGGCGGCCCGCCCATGAGGAACAGCAGGATGCAGGACCGGGCCCGCCGGCCGCCGTGAGTCGAATCTTGTCCAGCGGCCGTCGCGCAGGCGCGCAGCAACTCCGGCAGCGACAGGCCCAGCATCCCCAGGCTGCCGGCCTGGAGCACGTCGCGCCGGGTCAGGCCATCGCACAGCCGCGTGCCGGGTCCCCGAATGATGAACATCGTTCTGTCCTCGACGAACATGCCTCACCTGGAGAGTCTATCACGCGGCGCTGCCGGCGAAAACGGTCCTGCTGCGCAATCGCTTAATGCGTGCGCGGCTCTGTCGGAGCCGCGCACGCAGTAAGCGATTCCCTCCCAAGAGCCGAGGCCAGGCGCCGCCACTCTCTGCGGAGCCGGCGCGCTACCCGGAGGGACAACGGCGTCAGGCGCACGATCTCCTGCCGAACCTGCTGGAGGGCCTCGTGGGTCTGCCGGAGGTCGCCGTTGGCACGGTCCAGGGCGTGCACAGGTCGGCGATCCCTTGACGAGCCGTGCCCAGGTCCTGCTGGAGCGCGCGCACGGCCTGTTCCTGGTGCTGCAAGCGATCGAAGACGTACTGGTCCACCTGCTCCTTGAGTTCGGCCAGGGAAGGCGCGACGAAACAATGGCGCTGCTCCCGGAGGCTGGTCAGCTCCGCTTCGCCAATCTCGTCCAGGGCGACGCGGCCCAGGGCATCGGCCAGGGCGTAGAGCTGTCCACGAAAGAAGACGAGGTTATAGCCACGATACCCCGCCACGACTTGCCGGGGCGTGGGACGAAATGTTTCCTCCTGGGCGAGCAAATCGGCCAGGGTGCGGTCGTCGAACTCCCGCCCGAATACAGCCGCCGCGCGGTCGGCGGACGTTTGGTTCACCGGGAAGGGTTGCACCAGGTGTGTCTGCCACTGGGCCGGAACGTCCAGCCCGAGTCGTTCGCGGAGAAAGGCCGCCAGCTGCCGCGTCCTGTCCCCCAGCAGTTGCAGCAGGACCTGTCGCAAGGCGGGGGACGGGTCGCCGTCCAGCCCGGGCAGGATTCGCTCGGTCAGGCGAAAACGGGAGAATTCCACCGCTGCGGTTACACCCAGGAAGGCGAGGACCTCGCGGAGGAGGGCTTTCGGCCGAATGGCGATATCTTCATAGAAACCGACGTGAATCTGTTCGCGCGGAAAGACGGCCAGCCAGCGCCGCAACTGTCCGAGGTAATCGCCGCTGGCCAGGGACCAGGCGTGGCAAACGTTCTCCAGCCACTGGCTCTCGTTAACGGCGTCCCGTTCAGCGGTGAATGTTGCGAAGTTGATCTCACGATAGCGGTAGCAGTGCTTGGCTTGCGACCAGGCCCGCGCCAGCGGATCGCGCATGAGGAACAGCAGCTTCAAGTCCGGAAAGAGCCGGCGCACCAGGCGAATCCGTTCCACCGGCAGCAGGGCATACGACGGCGAGGCTTCACCCTTCACCCGGCCGGCGCCCGGGGCGAACTGGTCCAGATACCAGTTCAGGTCAAGCCACTTGAAGTGGGAGCTGAAATACTTGAGTTCCTTGATTTCCGGGACGAAAACGTCCGGATGGCAGCGCAGGTTGGCGGCCAGCCAGGTGGAACCGGTCTTGGGAGGCGAGATGACCAGGAAGTCGGGGCGGAGGCCGGCCAGCCGGTGATGGGAGACCGGAGATTGTCTCAGGCTCCAGGCCGTACTTTCGCGGTCGGGGGTGGCGGCGTCGCGTTCCATGCGCTTCCCTCGTGGGCGGCGACAGTCCTGCCGCCAGGGTTTGTTTAGCATCCGGCGCCGCCGGCGCCAAGTGGTGCGCCGTGGCGGTTCACCGCGGCAGCACCCACACCCGCACGGTCCGGTCCCAGCTCCCAGCCGCCAGGCGCCGGCCATCGGGGCTGAACGCCACGCACAACACCTCGCCCGTATGGGACAGCTCGCCGCGGGCCTCGAGGGTGGCCGCGTCCCACAGCTTGACGGCGCTGGGGCGGTTCCAGTCGCCGTCGCCGCTGGCCAGCACCTTGCCGTCCGGGGAAAGCGCCAGGGCCCAGACGTCGCCGCGATGGGCGCGAATGCTCCGCCGCAGCTGGCCGGAGGCGATGTCCCAGGTCCTTACGGCGCCGTAACGCATGCCGGCGCTGACCGCCTTGCCGTCCGGGCTGAGCGCCACAGACCGAACTTCGCCGTCGTCGCGTTCTCCTTTCAGCGTCGCCACTTCTTCGCCGCGGAGGGACCAGATCCGGACCGTGCCGTCGGAGCTGGCGGTGGCCAGGCGCTTGCCGTCGGCACTCCAGGCCAGGGCGTTGATCCAGCTTTTGTGGCGGCCCCGCACCGCGCTGGCGCCGGTGGCGATGTCCCAGAGGCGGAGGTCGCCGTCCAGGCCGCCGCTCGCCAGCTGCTTGCCGTCGGGAGCGAAGGCCAGCGTCAGGACCGCCCCCCGATGGCCGCGCCAGACGTGCCGCTCCTCGCCGCCGGCCGCATTCCACACTCTCAGCGTGCCGTCGTAGCCGGCGCTGGCCAGCGTCTGGCCGTCCGGAGCGAAGGCAACAGCCGCCACGATGTTGTCGTGCCCCTTCAGGGTCCGCAGCAGCCGGCCGGCCGGCACCTCCCAGAGGCGGATCGTCCGGTCCGCGCTGGCAGTGGCCATCGTCTTGCCATCCGGGGCGAACGCCACTCCGCCCACCCAGCCTTCGTGCCCCTTCAGGACGAGCGGCTCGGCGGCGGCCGCGGCAAGGCACAGCAGCAACAGCAGGGCAGTCGCCATGAAGGGCCGCATGAGACATCTCCGACGAAGGACCGAGCGTGCGTGCGATTATCGCACAGCAGCGCCGCCCGGCCAAGGCTTGCCGTCTCGGCGGCGCAGAGGTAGCCTGGGGGGCATGAAGAGAGCCATGTATCTCGTGCTGCCGCTGCTGGTTATCCTCCCCGGGCTAACGCCCGGGGCTCGCCATGCCGGGGCTCGCCTGTATGCTGCCGATCCAATCAAGCCGCCGGAAGTCCTCGCCGGGCTACGCGATTTCTACAAGAGGAGCGCGAAAGACAACGGCTCGTTCCGTCCGGGTGTCGATCCGGATTACGAGGGGATGTCCGACAGTGCCGCCAGCGATCTGGCGCCCGTCACCTATGCCGTGGTGATCCACAAGACGTTCGGCTGGAAGCTGCCCGACGAGAAGAAGACGATCGCCTTCCTCCTGGGCAGGCAGCAGGCGGACGGCGCCTTCGTCAACGTGGCCGGCACCAACGATCCGAAATCGGCCTCCGCGCGCATCTACAACACCACGCAGGGACTGGTCGCCCTGCACGCCTTGGGGGTGAAGCCCAGGTACGATCCGCTGCCGGTGTTCGAGCAGGTGATGAAGGGGGATTACAAGGAGCTGCCGCCGTACAGCACCAGCTTCTTTCCGCTGGCCTATCGCGTGGCCGGCCAGAGCTGGCCCAGGGAGTTCGACCGGCGGGTGCGCGCCTGATGGTGCAGGCGGACGACGGCTACCTGAACGATCACATCGCCGCCACGTTTCATGCCGCCCACTATTACGCGCTGATGGGCGAGCCGACCCCAAAGGCCGAGGCCATCGTCAAGCGGGCGCTACGGGACCAGAAGGCCGACGGCAGCTGGCTGCTCAATCCGCCGGCGCGGGACCGCCACGCCGCCTTCGACGCCGTCTTCACGCTGAAGCACCTGGGGGGCGACTCGCCCGACTGCCGCAAGGCCATCGCCCGGGCGGCGGAATGGTCGCTCCGCTGCCGTAACACGGACGGCGGCTTCGGCCATTTCGTCGGCAGTCCGTCCGACGCCGACGCGATCTATTTTCAGGTGGGCGTGCTGGTGATGGCGGGCTTTCTGAAAGCGGCCGATCCGCCGCCACGGGACCCGGAATTGCTCGGCTGGGGACACCTGATGCCGGTGAAGTAATCGCTCGCGCTGTCTTCGGTCAGGACGAAGTGGTTGGCGCCAGCGGCAGCGGGCGCGCGGGACAGCCGGTTCCAAGCGCTCGCTCACAACCCGACCCGGCAGGGGACCAGTAGCCAACGCCGCCGATTGTTGCGGCCTGCCAGCCCACGTCGGGAGAGAACGCCAGGGTCAGCGGGATGGGGTGCAGCGAGGAGACGGTGACGGACACCGGCCGCTGACCCAGCCCGCGCTCGTCCAGGACCGTTCCCTCGCCGACAAAGATGACCATGACGCGGACGGTCCTGTTGGGAGCCGGGGCCGCTGGCAAGCCGGCGCGGCACGACACAGCCGCCGTGTCCATGCTGGGGGCCGTCGGCGCCAGGGTCACATCGCTGAGCGCGCTGGTAGTCTCGTCCACGGTCTGCACCCGCGCGGTGTGTGTCAGCGTCGCCAGGCCGCCGGCGGTCAAAAGGGTCACGGCCAGCACTCCGCGGTGAGCATTTTGACGCGGGCCACGGCGAGGCTGCGAAGGACCGCCGCAGCCAGGGCAGCGGCACCGACGGAAACGGCACCAGGCGCCGCCGGGCCGGTGGCACCAAGCGTGGCAGCGATCAGCGGGGCCGGGACGGCCGCCTCGGCGATCGCCGGGGACATCAGGCCGGCCACGACACCGCCGGCCAGCAGCATGCCGCGACGGGTCAGCCGGCTGCGCAGGACTCGCGGGCCCGGTTCAGGCGCGTGGCCACGGTCCCCTTGGGCCAGCCGAGCAGGTGAGCCGCCTCTTCCTGGGTGCGCCCTTCCAGGTAACAGCACACCACCGCCTCGCGGTAGCGGGCCGGCAGGCGATTCACCTCCTCGTCGAGCACGGCCCGGATCTCGGCCCGCACCGCCTCAACCGGCGAGTCCTCCCCGGGAACATCGACCAGCACCTGCTGCCTGTCCTGTCGCCGCGCGGCCTGGGCCCTGGCGCAGGGCCACGCGATAGGCCACGCCATAAAGCCAGTTGCCTACGCGCTCGCCGTTGCCGATCGACCGGGCCTTTCGAACGAGGATGAGGAAGGTGGCCTGAAAGGCATCGTCCACGTCCGAATCGGACGTCAACAGGCGGCGACAGACGCCGAGCACCATCGGCCCGTGCCGCCGCAACAAGGCCTCGAAGGCCGCCTCGTCGCTGGCGACGACGTAGCGGCGCAGGAGCTCGCCATCCGTGGGCCCCGCGGCGCAATCCGCCCCCAGGAGTCCGCGGAGCCGCCGCAAGGCGCTGCCGATGTGCCCACCGCCCATCTCGGAACCCTCCGGAAACGCGTACCAACCTTCTTACTGCACCCGGGGGCGGTTTGCATTCAGATAATTGTCCAAAAAACCAGGGATGTTCCGCCGCCCGTGGGGCAGCCCGAAAGCGCCAGCGAGGTCTGGCCGTACTTCCTCGCTGGCGCTTCGGGCTGCCCCACGGGCGGCGGAATTGCAAGCCAGCAATCTCGATGGATGGACCTCGCCTCCGTCATTCATTCGGTATACGGATTGCTCCCTTCGCTCCGAACCGCGGCAACTCGGAGGGACGGTGGTCCATGCGTTACCTGGCCCTGTGTTGCGACTACGACGGCACGCTGGCCCACGATGGCCGCGTGGATGCCGCCACCCTCGGCGGCCTGGAACGCCTCCTAGCGTCCGGCCGCCGGCTGGTGCTGGTGACTGGACGCGAACTTCCCGATTTGCAGCGGATCTTCCCGCATCTGGAGCTGTTTGAACGGGTCGTCGCCGAGAATGGGGCCGTCTTGTACCGTCCCGCGACGCGCGAGGAGAAGGCCCTGGCGCAGGCACCGCCCGCCGCCTTTGTCGAGCGGCTGCGCCGCCGCGGCGTGGCCCCGTTGTCGGCCGGCCGGGTGGTGGTGGCCACCTGGCGGCCGCACGAACACGCCGTCCTGCAAGCGATCCGCGAGCTGGGGCTGGAACTCCAGGTCATTTTCAACAAGGGCGCCGTCATGGTCTTGCCCAGCGGCGTCAACAAGGCCACCGGCCTGGCCGCCGCTCTCGAGGCGATGGGCCTGTCGCCCCACAACGCGGTCGGCGTCGGCGACGCGGAGAACGATCATGCCTTCCTCAGTCTGTGCGAATGCTCGGCCGCGGTGGCCAACGCGCTGGACACCATCAAGCACACCGCCGACCTGACCACCACGGCCGACCACGGGGCCGGCGTCGTCGAACTGATCGAAGAGCTGCTTCGCAACGACCTGGCCGATCGCGAGCCGCGACTGACCCGCCATCACCTGTTGCTCGGCACGCGCGACGACGGCTCGGAGGTGCGCATCCCGCCCTATGGCTCGAACCTGCTCCTGGTCGGCACGTCCGGTAGCGGCAAATCGACCCTGGCCACCGGCTTCATGGAACGCCTCATCGAGCACCACTACACCGTCTGCGTCATGGACCCCGAAGGCGATTACGAGACCTTCCCCGGCCTGGTAAGCCTGGGGACGCCGCAACGGGCGCCGGGGGTGGAGGAAGTCCTCCAGCACTTTAGCCCGGCTTCGTCCAACGTCGTGGTCAACCTGGTGGGCTTGCCCATCGCGGACCGTCCGACGTTCTTTCTGGCGCTGCTGCCCCGGCTGCTGGAACTCCGGGCGCGCACGGGCCGGCCGCACTGGCTGGTCCTCGACGAGACGCACCACCTGCAACCGGCCGGCTGGGAGCCGCAACTCCCCGGGCTCCCGCAACAGCTCCAGAGTGTGCTGCGGATCACGGTTCACCCCAACCTGGTCGATCCGATCGCCCTGGCCACGGTGGGCACGCTGCTGGTGGTGGGGCAGACCCCCGGCGCGATGCTGGCCGAGTATGCGGCGGCCGTGGCGCAGCAGCCGCCCGACTGGCCCGCCGGACCCCTCGAACCCGGACAGGCCGTCGTGTGGCAACGGTCGGCCCACCAGGCCCCGTTTCGCTTGCACATCACCCCCGGTACAACCGAGCGCCGCCGCCATAGCCGCAAATACGCCGAGGGCGAGTTGCCGCCGGAGCACAGCTTCTATTTCCGCGGTCCCGCCGGCAAATTGAACCTGCGCCGCCAGAACCTGTTCCTGTTCCTGCAACTGGCCGAGGGCCTCGACGACGAGACCTGGCTGTATCACCTTCACCAGGGTGATTATTCGCGCTGGTTCCGCGACAAGATCAAGGACGAGGGCCTCGCCGCCCGGGCCGAGGCCGTCGAGACGAGGGCCGAGCTGAGCCCGATGGAAAGCCGCCGGCTAATCCGCGTAGCTGTGGAGCAGGATTACACTCGGCCGGCATCGACCCCCTGGCCGGTCGCCGGAACCGATAGGGAGCGGAAGGCATGAGGCGAGGCCGGCCATTGCGGCCCTAAGAGCGTTCGGAAAGAATAAGCCCGATGCTCACGCCGTTGTGGCACGGTCTCCTGACCGTGCCACCCGGCCTGACCGAAGGTCTCCCGGAATCCGCGATGGATGCGTGGAGACCTTCGGTCAGCCGAAATGGCACGGTCAGGAGACCGTGCCACAACGAGGGGGGCCCGACTCCCCTTGGCTGGCGCCGCGGGCTCACGCTTATTGTTTCCGAACGGTCTTAAGCGAGCGGCAGGAGATAGCCTACCCTCGGAGGGGAGGGCGTTTCTGGGCAAATTGCTGGGCAAACTCGCCACACCCCCCCTCGCAACCTCGGTGGATACGGGACGACAAGTGCTGCCCGACGCCTTAAGAGTTACTGGCCCTTCTTGCCAGGGGGCAGGACATAGATTTCGGCGATCTTCTGGTTCTCGGCGTCCGTCACAATGACGGCACGGAGCCCCTTGTCCTTCACCCGGGTGAACGCCTCGTTCTTCACGCCGCCGGGGAGAGCTTCGCCTGCCTCAACGTCCTTGGTTTCCTTGTCGATCTTGCCGCGGTACACCTTGAGGTTGGCGGCGACGGGGTAGGTCTGTTCCTCGCCGTTATCGGCAGCCGCGGCGTCGTTCAGCCCGGTCCGGAAGAAGGTCACCTTCCCGTCGGCAATCTTGGTAATGGTGGCCCGGAATTCCTCGGAATCGTCCGCCACGGCCTCCTGCGTCGCGTCAGCCAGCCGGCTAAGCTGCTCGCGCTCCCGATAGTGCATGTAGATGTCGCCGCTCATCAACACGCACTCCACGACGAGCAGGAGAAGGATGCCGATCTCCAAGAGGTGGCCATTGCGATACCAGCGAAAATCGGCGGCGCGGTCGGTCGCGCCTTCGTAGAGGTCCTCCAGCGCTTCCAGGCGGTCGCTGACCGCCTCAAGGCGGGCCTCAACGTCGGCGCCGCGCAGCAGGCGGGCCGTCAGGCGCCGGGCCTCGGGAGAGAGGCTGCGCGACCCTTTCGCCAGCTGCGGCTCCAGGCGGGCGAAGGTGAGCCGCATCCGGGCGAAGTTTTCGATCAGGGCGCCAAAACGCTTCCAGTGTTTGCGATCGCGCTGGCGGACCCGGTAGGCGCGGGCAACGTCCTCCTGCGCCTGCGACTCGTGGGCAGCCAGGGCCGCTTCGAGGGTACGCAGCTCGCCTTCGTAGAAGGCAAAGTCGGTCAGCGCGGCCACGGCGTCGTCACAGCGTTCGGGACGCGCCTGCACGACGGCCCGCCCGGGGCGCCAGCGGATGGTCGCGTCCTCGCGCTCGACAACGACCGGCGGCACGGCCTGGGGCCGGTCGGCGGGCGCGGCCACCCAGGCCTCGGCCTCCTTCGGCGCGTCGCCGCTGGTTCCGCGGGGAATGACGACGATGCAGCACGAATCGGTCGGCTCAGGCCAGGGCGCGGTCACCGGGAAGTCGTCGGACAAGGCGACCACGTCCTCGACCGCAAATGCGCGGCAGGGGTGGGAAAACTCGCGCCGCAGCTTGGCCCCGGGCTCGACTTCGCTTAGGAAGCTGATGCGCCGGAGCGTCGGCGCCGGGCTCGGTCGGGAGGCAGCAGCCGGGGTGGACGGTCGGGTAACGGAGCTGGCCATGATTCACGCCATTGTGCTGGGTTCGATCATTTCCGGGACACGAGATCATTCGCCGGGGTCGGGAGCTTCCGGGCCACGCCGTTGCCTTGGGGCCGTCCCAACTCGGCGGCCGTGCCGTTGGTCGCGGTACCCTGGTCCTCGCCGATCTCTTCGATGATCCACTCCGCCACAACGTCGGCCGAATCCAGCACGCCGTTGATCGTCGAATCGAAGAGGTAATCGCCCACCACGAACAGGCGGTCGTGCTGCTCGGGCTCGGGCAGGTGGCGCGAGTCGGGCTCGCGGGCCGGACGCCCGCCCGGCAGGCCGTTCACCGTCCCTACCCAGCGATGCACCCGCCCTTCGAGGAAGCACTTCGATCCGTCGCGCAGGCAGGCCGGCAGTGAGTCGAGGACCCGCTCGATGAGCGCCGCGTCCTCGAAGTTGCTCATGGTGAGGGCGGCCTCGCCGGCCAGCAGCCAGCCCAGGACGCCCTGCTCGCAGCCGTCCTGGCGTGAACTCTCATCATACACGCAGCAGCCGCCGAAGGCGTCGAGCATGAAGTACGACTCGTCGATGTGCCGCCGCCAGAACGGCCGCTCGAACAGGACACTGACGCGGAGGTAGTGGGCCGGGTAGTTGTAATAGTCGTGATGCCGCCGCATCGCCTCGGCCAGCACGGGGCCGCCCCAGTCGATGGCCGGAATCCAGTTGTTCGGCAGGGCCACGACGACGAAGTCGAACTCCTCGCTGACCCGTTCGCCGCCGCGCCGCGACACCACGCGGTAGCGGTCGTCAGGCAATTGCTCGACATGGACGACGGGCTGTTGCAGAAGCACGCGGGCGGCGATGCGCTTGGCCAGCTCCTGCGGCAGGCGCTCGATGCCGCCGTCGATGGAGTACAACTGC
The DNA here is from genome assembly GCA_963827935.1 of uncultured Planctomycetota bacterium. GTDB lineage: Bacteria > Planctomycetota > Planctomycetia > Gemmatales > Gemmataceae > DATFNV01. The sequence goes on from CAWHCN010000020.1 coordinate 40,042, forward strand.
ATGTACTTGGGCTCGTTCATCAGGTAGTTTTCCAAGCCGTAGGCGGCGCTGGTGTGTTCCGGCTCGGTGGCCAGGTCGCTGTGGACGGCCACCTCGATGTAACGGCGGGCGGTGGCGTCGGGCACTCGCGCCAACAGGGCCCGGAAACTCGCGCGCGACAGCGGGTCCGCGTTATCCTCCTGCCAGTCCGATTCGTAGTAGTCCGCGGGGGTGATCCAGGTGCGGGCCTTGCGACCGAAGCAGCGCAACGCCTGGTACGTGGCCTCACCGCACTCGCGGCGAATGTCGGCCCAGGTCGTGAGGAGGCGGTCGTCCAGCACAATGGTGTTCCCCCGCATCGGCCGGGTGGTCAGGCCGAACGACGCGATCATCTCGCGGAGGGGGTCGGGACCGAGTTGAGAATAGTCGTATAACTCGGCGGCGCCGGCCTCGTAAGCCACCGGCGACACGCCGAACTGCCCGGTGACGATCTTGCCGCCGAGCCGGTGGCTCGCCTCGAAGAGGGTGACGGCGCAGGGAAACGGAGTGCGTTGTTCGAGAAGGTAGGCGGTCATCAGGCCACCGGGCCCGCCGCCGATGATCGCTACGCGCATCGGTTTCATGGAGCGCTCTTTGTCAGTCAACGTGCTGTCCCTTGGGTTCCAGAGCGCTACTGAATCTTAACTTGTTGCTTCCAAGCTAGTTACGACCGGTTCTGCTACGAGAGCTTTCTTTCCAATGAACCGATGTTTAGACGCACCCGTCACTCGCATTCCAGGGCCTTCCAAGAGTGAACAGATGGCAGGGGGGGACCGCGTAGCGCTACACTTTGAACACCGCCCCCGGGCTTTGGTTTCGTGCAGCAACAGGCGGTCGCGCGTCCCGCAGCAGCTGGGACCACCGGTGGCGGCCGGTTGGCGGAGGGTTCCGAATCAGCATATCAGCTGAACCTTGAACAGCCCACATTGGACTCGCCTCGAATCAACACCCCGAGCAACCGTGCATGGCGTGATCATCGGGGCGACAGCCACGCCGGCCGGTCTGGACGCGCCGCCGCTGTCGGGGGTAAAGTCGGCGCAGTCTTCCCGAACGGCCCTGGGGCGGGCGGTCATGAGCAAAGTCTGGGACCTGAACCTCATCTTGCTCTTCGACTTCTACCTGGCAACCACGTTCCTGCTGAGCACGGCCAATCGCATCCGCCAGTACGGCGCGGTCGTGGCCCTGGTTCGCTCCTTTCCGGGGCGCTGGCCGCGCCTCCTGGAACTGGTCAAGCAACACCGCAGCCTCTTTCTCACCTGGGAAACCATCGCTCCCGCGCTCCTGGCCCTGGTCCTCATTGGGTTGCAGATGCTGGCCTCGCGCCTGCTTTGGCCGGAGGCCGGAGAGCCGCCCAACGGCCTGACCATCGCGCGCCTGCTGCACCATCCGCTCGCTGTGCCGTTCGTCGCCCTGTTCGGGCTCGGCATGCTGGCGGTGGACCTCTATTTCATCCTGGTGGTCGGCGAAGTGGATCGGCGGCAGGTTGAGCCGTACCTGGATCAGGCCGAATTCTGGCTGAAATCGTGGGCGGCGCCGGTGGTGCGGACCATGACGCTCGGCTTCGTCAATCCGCGCCGGATGGTCGCCGCCGAGGTGCAGACCGCCCTGGTCAGCGCCAGCAAGATGTTGAACGTCAACCTGTGGTGGGTCGTTCTTCAGGCCGGCCTGCGCGTCGCCTATGGGCTGTCGGTGTGGCTGACCTACGCCATCAGCAAGCCGCCGAGCTATTGACAACTGCGCAGCCAGAACCACGCGTCCGAGCCCGAAGCGTCAGCGAGGGTTTCGGGTCAGCCCCTCGCTGACGCTTCGGGCTCGGACGCGAACGCGGAATTCTGGCGAAAGCCGCTACGATAGCAAAGCCTCACGGCTTCGGTGCCAGGCCCTGCGCCGTCTGGGCGTCGGCGTCGGCCAAATCCTGCTGGCCCTGGGCCGCGTAAGCCTTGCCGCGCCAGACATAGGCATCCGCGTATTTCGGATTCAGGCCGATGGCCATGGAGCAGTCGGCCACCGTCTTGTCGTAGGCCTTCTGGTGGTAATTGGCGATGCCGCGGTTGGTGTAGTAGAACGCGCTTTTCCCGTTCAGGTCGATGGCTTTGTTCAGGTCAGTCAAGGCCGCCGCGTAGTCTTTCTTCTGCACCGCAATCCGCCCACGCAGCTCGTAGGCCTCGGCGTCATTGGCGTTCAGGCTGATGGCCTTGGTGCAATCGTCGCTGGCCTTCTTAAAAAGGTTCTGGTGCAGGAGCACGGCGGCACGGTAGCGATAGGCAACGGCATCGCCGCCGTTCAGCGTTAGCGCCTTTTGCAGATCGCTTAGGGCGTTGTCGTACTGGCCCTTGCCGGCATAGATGTGGCCGCGCTCGCGGTAGGCGTCGCTGTAAGATCCGTTCAGCCGGATCACCTGATTCCAGTCGGCGAGGGCCTGGTCCACCTGGCCCTGCTGCCCCTCCAGGGTCGCCCGCTTGACGTAGCCTGTCAGCGAGGAAGGATTGACCTTGAGGGCCGAGGTGTAATCCGCCAGGGCGTGCGTGGCGTCCCCGCTTTGCAGATACGCATCGCCGCGGTAGATGAAGGCGTTGTCGGCCTTGGGATCCAGGGCGATCGCCTGGGCGAAATCGGCAATGGCCTGGTCGAGCTTCCCCTGGGCGGCGTAGGCCAGGCCGCGATAGTAGTAGGCGTTCATATCCTTGGCCTGGGCCGCGATCGCCTGCGTCAGGTCGGCGATGGCATTGTCCAGGTTCCCCTTGAGGCGCTGGTAGTTGCCGCGAAAACGATAAACGCTGGGCAGCTGCGGATTGAGACCGATGCAGGTGGTTAGGTCGGCGATGGCCTGGTCGTATTCCCCCAGATTGCCGTAGGACACGCCGCGATCGCCAAAGGAGATGGCGTCCTTGGGATCGAGACGAATGGCCTGGCCGAAGTCGGCGATGGCCAGCGCCACTCCGTGGCGTTCAGGTGGGCCTCGGCGCGGTTGCGGTAGCTGACGGCATCATTGGGATTGGCCTTGAGCAGCACCGTGTAGTCGGCCACCGCGGCGCTGTACCGCCCCACGCTGACGTAGTGGGCGGCCCGCTTCTGGTAGTCGGCGACGGTGGCCGGACTCAGCCATTGCTTGGCCGAGGGCAGGAAGGTCTTGATCGCGCCGAGCTCGACGGCCAGGCTGACGCTGCTCTGCTGCCCGGGCCGGCCTCCCGAGATGATGCCGACGATTTCGCCGGCGCGATTGACCACCGAGCCGCCGCTGTCGCCCGGATTGATCGGCTCGGTCATCAGGAGCATCACCGTGTCGAGCTGCTGCCCTTCGTTGGCGTAGATGATCTGCTGACGCGCGACCGAGCTGACCTTGCCGTCGGTGAACATCCAGAGCGGGTCGCTCGCCTGAGCGGTGCCCGAGGGGGCCGGGTTGCCGACCGTGTAGACCTTATCGCCGGGCACAGCCCCCTTGGCTGCCAGGTTCAGTTGGCCCGTGCCATCGGGCAAGGAGTCCAGCAGGATGAGCGCCAGGTCGTGCTTGGGGTCGGAGTCGATGACCTGGGCTCGGATCAGGGGCGCGTTATTCTTTGTGTTTTGGTAGTACGAGCGCTCGCTGATGACCTTCCCGTTCTTAGAGACCGGGAAGCTGACGGTAACGAAATCCGCCTTCGCGACGACGTGGTGGTTCGTGACCATCAGGCGCAGGGTGCTATCCACCACCCAGGCGCTTCCTTCCGTCTTCGAGAACGTCGTTGTGGACCCAGCCGGTGGCCTGGAGCATCAGCGGGAACAGATTGGTCGGGGCGGTGTCCGCGGCCGGCGTGGGACCGGCAAACACCAGCATGGCCAGGCAACAATGGATGGCACACAGGCGGGAGAGCTTAAGCATGGTATACCTCGGTCCCGTTTGGATCGGCGGATCTTCGATCCGCGGCTAAACAGTCTTATTTGCCCTTGAAATCGCCGGCGCGGACAATCGTGAGCTTCTTCGGATCGATGTATTTCTGGAAGGCGGCCTTGACATCCTGCGGGGTGAGCGCGGCAATGCGCTTTTCGAGATCGCTGGTGTGCGCAAACTTGCGGTCCAGCTGAAGGTTAGTGACGATTTGCCCGGCAATGGCGCCGTCGCTGGTGCGCCCCACCTTCTGGGCCTCCAGATAGGCCTTCTTGGCCTCGTTCAGCTCCGCCGCCGAGGGGCCGTCGGCCAGGAAGGCGTTCAGCTCCTCCCTCGCCGCCTTTTCGAGCCGATCGATGTTGACCGGGTTGGTGGTGGCCGTGATGAGGAACGTGGCACTGGGGTCGCGCGGCGACGCCGTGAGCGACGACGTGACCCCATACGACAGACCCTCCTTCTGCCGGATGCGGTTGCCCAGCCGCGAGGAGAGGGTGCTGCCGCCGAGGATGAAGTTGCCGATGCGCAGGGCGGCATAGTCGGCATCGGTCTCCTTCAGGCGAAACGCCAGGCCGGCGTCGAACACCGCGCTCGCCTTGTCCGGCGTGAGGATGACTTCCTTTTTTCCCGTCAGGTCGGCCGGTGCCATTCGCTCGATCCGCCGGACCGTAACATCCGACTTCCAGTCCCTGATGAGGTCGCGCACCTGGGCGAGGGCGTCATCCGCGTCGAAATCGCCGACGATGGCCAGCTCGCCGACCGTCGCCCCAACCTGCTTCTGATAGAGACCGATCACCTGGTCCAGGGTAACCGATTCCAGGCGGGCGATGCGTTCGTCGGCGGTGGGGATATACGCGCACGTCGCCCGGCGAATAGGGGGACAGGGCCCGGTCCAGCCGATTTCTGGCCAGGGCCGCCGGGTCGGTGCGGCCGTTGACGGACCGGGCGAGGGCGCTGCGCTTGAGTTGATCGAACTCGGCGGGCGGGAAGGCCGGCTTGCGCAGGATTTCGCCGAGCAGCTTCAGGGCCTCGGGCAGGGTGGCGCGCTTGGCCTCGACCGCGAAGGTGAGCTGACCGGGCGTGCTGGCCGCGCCGCCGCCCCCGCCGCCCCGCCGTCCACCCCCTCCGAAGCCGCCGCCGGGCCCGATGCGAACGCCCAGCCGGTCCAGTTCCTCGCGCAGCGCCTGGCGGTCGTGCTGGCGGGTGCCGGCCATCATCAGGCTGGGCAGCATCCCGGCGGCCGTGGTCAACCCCTTGAGCGATTCCTCATTGCCGTAATGCAACGTCAACACCAGCGACACCGTTTCGCCGCGATTCTTCTTGGGCAGGAGACCGGCTTTGACGGGGCCGACGGCAACCAGGCGGGTGCGGGCGTCGAGGTTCTCCGGCGAGGGGTCGAAGGCCTCGCCGGCCGCCGTCTGCGCCCCGCCCTTGTAGTCGCGCACCAGGCTGTCCAGCGGCGGAGCCGGCGCGATGGCCACACGGTCGGCCTCCTTGACCGGGATAAAGACGCCGACGGTGCGGTTGTCCTTCTGGAAATAGGTGCGGGCCACGCGGTTGACGTCGTCGGCCGTGACGGCATCGAAGCGGTCGCGCTGCAAAAACAGCAGCCGCCAGTCGCCCAGCGCCGAGGCCGAACTGAGCGCCGAGGCCATCTGGTTGCTGTTGGACTGCATGGTCTCGAAACCGCGGCGATTGCGAACCCTGGCCCGGTTCACTTCGTCCTGGGTGAACGGCACGGCCGCCAGACCTTCCAGCGTTTGCAGCATCGTCTCGCGGACCGCCTCGACCTTATCGGCCTCGGGCTGGGCGGAGGCGGTGAACAGGGCGGGATCGTGATTGGTGCCGGCGAAGGCGCCGGCACTGGTGGCCTTCTTCGACTCGACCAGCGCCTTGTAGAGCCGGCCGTTGGGCCGCTGCGAGATGAGGTCGCCCAGCAGGCTCAGGGCGCCCAATCGGCATGGGCCGCCGCCGGCATGTGATAGGCTGCCCCCACCTGGGCCACCGACCCGACCCGGCGCAGGATCACCACGCGCTCGCCGTCTTGCGGCGGCTCTTCGGTGTAGGTGTCGTCCAGCTTGCGCGTCGGCTTCGGAATCGAGCCGAGGAACTTCCGCACCAGGGCCAGCGCCCGCGGCTCCTCGAACTTGCCGGCCACGATCAGCACCACGTTGTCCGGCTGGTAGAACTTCTTGTAGAAGGCTTGCAGGTTCTCGATCGGCACGCGCTCGATATCGCTGCGGTTGCCGATGGTCGATTTGCCGTAGTTGTGCCACTCGTAAGCCGCGGCGTGGATGCGCTGCATCAGGATGCCCTGCGGGTTGTTCTCGCCGCGCTCGAACTCATTACGGACCACCGTCATCTCCGAAATCAGGTCCTCACGCTTGACGAAGCTGTGGACCAGGCGGTCGGACTCGAGGTGGATGGCAAATTCGAGGTTCTCGTCGCCGGCGGGGAGGGTCTCGAAGTAGTTGGTGCGATCGACGTTGGTGGTGCCGTTGTAGCTGGCCCCGTGGTCGCGCAGGGCCCGCGGGACATCGCGGAACGTGGGCGTCCCCTTGAAGACCATGTGCTCCAGCAGGTGGGCCATGCCGGTTTCGCCGTAACCTTCGTGCCGCGAGCCGACCAGGACGGTCATGTTGACGGTGATGGTTGGCCGCGACGCCTCGGGGAAGAGCAGCACCCGGGTCCCGTTGGCCAGGCGGTATTCGGTCACCCCTTCCACGCTGGCGATCTTGCGGGGTGCGTCGTCGGCGCGGGCTGCCGAGAGACAGAACAGCACGAGAACGGCTGGGACGGATCGAGACATGAAGCACCTCGCCATGACAGGATCGGGGGCGAACGCCCTCCGTATGCTTAACCAAGGAAGCTATCCCGTTGGCGGCGAATTGCAAGGATTTTCCCGGCAGCGCGAAGCCGGGCGCGGTGGCCATCGGTCTCCGCGCCCTTACAATCAATCTATTCTCGCAAGGTCCCGGGACAAAGGAGCAGCACGATGCGGAAGAAAGAACTGCGGACGGCCGCCAAGAGACGGCGCAAGTCGGTGAACACGCCGGCCGTCAAGTCCTCCAAAAACGCTACGCGCCGCCGGACAGCCCGCCAGGCCAAGAAGGCCCAGAAGCGCAAGACGTAACTTCGTCGGGTGGCACGCCCTGAGGTACTCCGAAGGGCGTGTTACGTTGTCAGCACGCCCTTCGGAGTACCTCAGGGCGTGCCACCCACCACTCCAGCTCTGCCACCGGACCTACCCCGGCAACTGCGGCGGAAACCGTCTCTCCAGCAGCCCGCGCAGCTGAGCGACCATCGGCGCCCCCAGCAATCGGCCCAGCATCGGCACGTCCACCACGGCGTGTACGTCCACATTATCCACCCAGAGCCGCGCTGAAGCCCGTGCCAGCCAGCTGCACGCTGTTGCGGTCGGGCGACCAGTCGACGCGCTGAATCAGTCCCCCGAACTGATTTTGAGCGTCGCGCACCGACGCCTCCAGGCCCTGGCGCGCCTCCGCCTGCGTCTTGTGGTGCTTCAGGCTCAGGTTCAATTCGGACATGATTGCCTCACCTTGCGACCCGGAGGCCAATCGAAACAGGGCAAGTGCCGTGCCGGCGCATCCCGCGGAGGCTACCCCTGCCGTTACAGCTTTCCTCGCGTGGGCAGTTTTCCGAACGAAAATACTCAATTTCCGATAGGAGTTCCCCTGCACGTGGTGTAATTGAAAAGGGGGGGACTGCACCATGACCACACATCTGATGTCCCGCGGCCGTGCCGGTCGGGGCCGGCGCCAGGCCTGTCGCGAAATGTGCCGTTGCGGCCATCCGCGGAACCATCATCAACTCTGGCTGGCCGTCCGCGGCCCGTGGATTCGCTTCATCCCCGGCGGCGGCACCTGCTCGTGCGCGGAATGTCGCTGCGAACGCTTCCGGCCGGTTGTCTCGGCGTAAAGTTTGGGCGAGCGGCAGCCCCTTTCCTCCCCTCGCCCCGGTACTCCGGGGCGAGGGGTCGGGGGTGAGGGGTTCTCGTCCTAGGGAGTGTCAGCCCCCTCACCCCCAACCCCTCTCCCCCAAGTACGGGGGCGAGGGGAGATGTCACACATCGCACAACTTCACCGCCTCGCGCAGCCCCGCCACCGGATCGCGCGTCGGGATGAATTCCTGGCCGACGTAGCCGGTGTACTTGATGTCGAGCAGTTTGCGTAGGATCGGCGGATAGTTGATCTCCTGTTTATCATCCAGCTCGCCGCGGCCGGGATTGCCGGCCGTGTGGACATGGCCCATGATGTCCTTGTTCTCCTCGATGCGCCGGATCACGTCGCCGTGCATGATCTGCACATGGTAGATGTCGAATAGCAGCTTCACGCGCGGCGAGCCGACCCGGCGAATGATCCCGCCCAGCCAATCGAGGTCGTCCCCTTGGTAGCCGGGGTGCCCCTTCATGGGGTGCGAGCCGTCGCGCGTGTTCAGGTGCTCGACGCACAGGGTCACACCCTTCTTCTCGGCGTGGCCAGCGACCTCCTTAAGCCCCTTGACGCAGTTGTCGGCCCCCTCGTCGCGGCCAATCTCGCCGCTTTTGGGATCATCCGCGTCGCGCCACTTGTAACCGCTGAAGCCGATCACGCTCGGGAAGCCCGCGTCGGCACAGGCGTCGATCATCTTCTTCGCGCGGGCGATGACCTCTTCCTGATATTTCGGATTGTTAAAGCCCTTCTTGAACGGCGCCCCCGGCATGCCGTTCGGCGCGAGGGCGCAGATGAGCCCATGCTTCTTGAGGATGCCCCACTCCTCCGGGGCCACGACCTCGACCGAGACGCAGCCCAGCGATTTTGCCACCTCGCAGGTCTTTTCGACACTCCACTTCTCGCCGGCGCTGTTGAAGCACCAGAAGACGATTGACTGCTTGATGCGGCCCTTGCTCACGGCTCTCTCCTCGGCGACGGAATGGTTGGGGAAGGCGGCCAGGACTGCGGCAGCGGCGGCGCCCTGGAGAAGATGACGGCGGGTCGGGGTCGAGTCGTTCATGGTATGGATCCTCAGGGGGGCTGCCTGATGCAGCGGCTGGTGCGGCTGTAGTAGGACGTTGGGCATCGCCCGTCCAGAAGATTTCGTCTATCTTCAGAGCTTGCCGGCTCCCGGCGCGACTGGGTAAGTTACCGCGGGACCATCGTTCCGGAAGAGGAGAGCGGAGGGCGACCATGGCAAGCACAAAACCATCGGGCGACATCTACCAATTGAAAATCACGCTGACCGGCATCCACCCGCCGATCTGGCGACGGGCGCAGGTGCCGGACTGCACCCTGGATCGACTGCACGACATCATCCAGGTCTGCTTCGGCTGGGAGGATGACCACTTGCACGCCTTCGTGATCGGCGGGGAGCAGTACGGTGACCCCGAGCAGATGCAAGACCTCGACGCCACTCCCGAGCGCACAATGAGCCTGAGCCGTCTCGCGGCCGTGCGGCGCAAGAAACTCACCTATACCTACGACTTCGGCGATGGTTGGGAACACGTCATCATGATCGAGAAAAAGGTACGGGCGGAGGCGGGCGTGGCGTATCCGCGCTGTATCGAGGGCGAGCGCGCCGGGCCGCCCGAGGACTGCGGTGGACCCTGGGGCTACGGCGATTTCGTCGACGCCGTCACCAACGCGAGCCACCCGAGACACGAGGAGCGATTGGAGTGGGTCGGCGAGCAGTTCGATCCGGAAGAATTCGACGTGGAAAGGGTCAACAAGAAACTGGCAGCGCAGCGGGGAAAATAGGGACGCTTCACATAACTGTTTTATTCGCATGGTGTCCCGTCGATATTTTCCTTGGCCTGCCACGCCGGCGGGCAACGGGACGACCCGCGCTGACCCGAAGGGCGGCGCAGAATGCCTCGCTGCCCACCGCCCAGTCCGCTCGTCGCACCGCTTCTTCCTTCACATCCTCGCCAACCAGGAACTCGCGCCACAACGTCTGGCGACGGTTATGCTCGGCAGCCAGGGCCTCATACCACGGGTTCGGGGCGAGCAGAGCGTTGCTTTGCCCTAGCGCATAAAACCGGGCACTCGACCAGGGGTAGTCCCAGGGCCGGGCTACCAGACCCGCTTCCAGCGGGTTACGCTCGATGTACCGGCCGCACGTCAGCAGGTACGTGTCGGCCTCCACCGCCGGACTCTTGAAGCGATTCTGAAACAGGTGACCGACCAGGCCGTAGCGCCGCCGATAGTGGTGCCAGTACGCGACCAGCAAGCCGGCGGCCAGCGCCGACAACTGCCGGGGGTCGTCCAACTGGAGCAACAGATGGAAGTGATTGTCCATCAGGCAGTAGTGGTACAGGCGCAGCGCAAAGCGATCGCGATAGCGGGCGACTAACTCCAGGAAGCGGGAGCGATCCTGGTCGTCGTGGAACAGAGTCTCGCGGGCGTGGCCGCGGTTGAGCAGGTGGTAGCAAGCGGCCTCGGTCCACAGGCTGCGGCGTCCGGTTCGGGGCATAAGGACAGACTCCGCAACGGCAGCGGTGCATCTGCCGGAGAGTGTACGCGACCAGCGTGCAGGGGAAAAGCGGATTCTCTTGCGAGATTGGAAAATCTCGATGTAAGATTATGTACATCTGTAGATTACGTGAAGCGTCCCCATTTTCCCCCATTTTCCCCCCATTTTCCCACGGCACGCTGACCCTCGGGCTGGCGACATTTGGCAGCACCGGCGCGGGCAGTTATACGGCGGGTGATACGTCGAGCAGCACGGGGAGCAGCACCGCTACGCTGGTCTACAGTGCGACGATGACCGCGACGGCTTACCAGGGCGGCACCTATGCAAATGCGAAGGCGCATGTCATGATTTGACAAGGGATTGCGGCATGGGCGCCAGGACGCATATAATTCCCGGCGAATTTAGGTCCAAGTGGCAATTCCTTCCATCTCCTCGACCCGGTTCGCGAGGCGGGCCGGCACCTAACGGATCCTCTACCGCGGCCGTACCAGGGCTCGCTCAAAGTCCGGCAGGGCCGGCAAACACTCGGTAGCCGCTGGGAGCGTCTCGTCGTTCTGCAGCAGCGCCCCGATGTCCGCCACGGCTTGCCATTCGCCCGCCAGCGCCTGCAAGTAGGCCGTCACCGACACCACCAGGTTCTGCTCCGCAGTGGTGATATCGATGAAGTTCACATCACGGACCCGGCCCGGCAACAGGTACGCGCTGAAAGACGCCGTTGAGGACGCGTACCTGGTCGGGCAGCAGGGTGCCGCGATAAGGGGCCAGCAGCTCGCGGTTCAGGCTGTAGCGCTCGAACGCCTCGGCGAGACGGCGTGACAGGTCGATCCTGACCCGGCGTTCTTCCTCGGTCGCTCGTTCCAGCTGGGCCTCGGCCTGCATGATGTTCCCCTGGTTGCGGTTCCAGACGGGAATCGGCCCACCCACCTGGACGCTGGTCATCACATTGTGCGGCTCGGCCGTGTAATCCTTCTGCACCAGGACGCGCACGTCGATGTCCGGGAAGGGGGCCACCTGGGCCAAGCGGAGGTTACTCCGGGTCCGTTCCCGATCGGCCTGGGCGATCAGGATATCGGTGTGCCTGGCCAGCACCTGGCCGGCCAGGGCGTCATAGCGATAGACCGGAATCGGTGCGTCGAGCCGGCCGCCGAGCGGGCTGGGCGGCAAACCGGGTAGGCCCATCGCCGCGGCGAGCAGTTTCCAGGCGGCCAGGTAGCGGTGGCGGGCCTGGGCCAGGGTGACCCGTGCCTGCACGGCCAACGCACGGAACTGCAAGGGCTCGTAGGGCGCCACTTCACCCGCCTTGAGCTGGCCGACTGGAATCCGATAAATTGCCTCGGTGAAATGGGCGAACGCCAGATCGACGCGCAGGTTCTCCTGGGCCGACAGCACGGCGTAGTAGCCGCCCTGCACCTGGGCCAGGACATCGAACCGGGCGCGGCGGAGGGCATATTCGGCGGTGCGTAGCTCCTGCTCCGCCGACGCCCGCGCCAGCCCCAGTTTGCCTTTCGTTTTGATGGTCTGATTGACGAAACCGCCGAGTTGACCGCCCGTCGATCTCGCAAACGGCTCGGCCCCCTGGCCGAGTGCGTCTCCCTCGAAACCCACCATCGGGTTGGGATACGCGCCCGCCTGGATCATAACTCCCCGGGCGGCGGCCACGTCGGCGGCTGCCTGCTGCACCACCGGGCTGTTGGCCAGGGCCTGCGCTTGCAACTCGGGCAGCTCCAGCGGTCGCGTCCCCGGAGCCGGGTGGGGCACGGGGGTCTCGCCCGGCGGCGGGAGCGGCGGGAACAGGCGATCGATGATCTGCTCGCGTTCCGCTTCCTTTCCCTTCTCGATGGGCGGCACTTCCAGGGCCGGTGTTTCCGCTCCTGGGATCTCCGATGGCACCGGGACCGCCTGCAAGCCCGGCTTCTCCGGCACAGGATCAGCCTGTGCTTCCTCTGTGCCGCCCGCTGGGTTGGTCGCGGGTTCGGCGACAACCGGAGGCGGATCAGGCGGCCGGGCCGGCAATTCGTAGATGACCGGAGGCGGGGTGGAGCAACCGGCCAGAAGCCCACCGCCCAGGCACAGCATCAGCAGCAGGGCGCGGGACAGCCTCATGTTACCTTCCTTGGCAGCGTACACGACCAGGACGGCCTGCGCGGTTATATCGGTAGTATCGGTCCGGGAAGCCTGACGGCGTTCGATAAAGTTGCTTCGGGCCATGCCGGATTGCCCAGTCTGTGAAATCGCGGACCGCCTCGCGAACCGGTTCGAGGAGACGGAAGGCGCTGCCGGTTCCCCGGAAATTGCCATCTCGCACTGAATTCGCCGTGAATTATATGCATCCTGGCGCACTCGCCGCAATCACTTGTGCAGTAACCACATGCGCCTTCACATTTCAGCGCAAGGCGCCAGGTCGCATATAATTCCGATGTGTGCGGACCCGCGTTGCCGGCAAAGGATCAGCTTGAGGGCTGATGCCAGTCCCTGGCACACGTTCCGCTATGAACCTGACAGGCCATCGGCTTTCCGTTCGCACTGCGCTTCTCTAGCTCTTCTTTGTGGCGGCGGAGCGCGGTGGCCGCGTTTGATCTGGTGCCTCTGAGCCCGTGCTTGAGCTTGGCCCTTGGGTCGGCTTCACTTTCCTTGGTGCCGCGAGCCCGCTTGAAAGTCTCGTCCTTCGTTCGACCCATCCTCCGCCGACCTTTTCTTCGCCCGTCCCTCACCGTCGTTGGAGGTCCTCATGCCTCGGAAGAAGACACGCCAGCCCATCCCGCCGCCCCGCATCGTCCGGCCCTGTGCCGCCGCCATCAACGTCGGCAGCGCCAGCCACGTCGTCGCCGTCGACCCCGCTTGCGATCCGCAGCCCGTGCGTAGCTTCGGCGTCTATACCGCCGACCTGCAGACGCTGGCCGAGTGGTTACGCCACTGCGGCGTCACGAGCGTCGTGCTCGAATCGACCGGCGTCTACTGGATGTGCTTATGCGACTTCCTGGAAAGCCAGGGCTTCGAAGTGGTGGTGGTCGATCCACGCAGCCTGGCCCGCAACCTCAAGAAGAAGACCGACGTTTGCGATGCGGTCTGGCTGCAGCAGATGCACGCCTGTGGCCAGCTCAAGAGCTGTTTTCGACCCGCGCACGAGGTGCTGGCGTTGCGGACGCTGTGGCGGCATCGCGAGCATCTGATCACCGAGGCAGCCAAGCTCTTGCAGATGATGCTCAAAGTGCTGGTCCAGATGAATGTTCATTTGGACCTGGCCGTGTCGAGCATCGCCGGCGTCACCGGCATGCGCATCCTGCGTGCCATCGCCCAGGGGCAGCGTGACCCCCAGACGCTGGCGGCGATGCGCGATCCCAGCTGCAAGAAGAGCCGCGAGGAGATTGCCAAGGCCCTGGAAGGGACCTGGGACACGGCCCACCTGTTCGAGCTGAAACAACTGCTCAAGGCCTGGGACTTCTACCAGAATCAGCTCCATGTCTGTGACCGGGAGTACGCCAAGGCGGCCGGGCCGATGCCGGACAAGACCCAGGGGCGTCCGTTGCCCGAGTCCCAGAAGGCCGCGCCGAAGAGTCGCAACCGCCCGACGGAGTTCGACGCCGACGCCTTGATCTTCCAGTTGACGGGCGTGCGTGTCACGGAAGTGGACGGTCTGGGCGCCAGCACGGTGCTGACGGTCTTGTCGGAGACAGGCCCGGACCTGGCGGCACGTTTCCCGACGGACAAGCACTTCGCGGCCTGGACGACGCTGGCGCCGCGCAAGCACCAATCGGGCAAGCGGATCCGCTATCCCGCCCAGACGGCCAGCCGGGTGGCCAGGGCGTTTCGGCTGGCGGCGCGGTCCTTGCTCAGAAGTAAGAGCGTGCTGGGTAATTTCCTGCGCCGCCTGCGGGCCCGGCTGGGGATAGGCAGCGCCATCAGGGCGACAGCCCACAAGCTGGCGAAGCTCTTCTATCGCCTCATCACGCGTGGGGAAGCGTATCGCCGTGAGAGCACGGCAGCCGAAGAAGTCAAGCAGCAGGAGCGTCAGGTCAAAGCGCTGCAGCGCGAAGCGCGGGAGTTAGGGCTGCAAGTGGTGCCGATCTGAGCAGGGTCGGCGGGGCAACAGACGACGTCGGGGAAGTAGGCGAGGTCGATCTCAAGCCGAGCCGCTTGGGGCGGTGGCGTCGAAAATACGCGCGCACCGTAAGATCGCTGCCCGAGCACGACACCTCTCGCCCGGGTAGCGGGGCCTTGTTCATTGAAAGGGCTGATGCCAGTCCCTGGCACACGTTCCGCTATGAACCTGACAGGCCATCGGCTTTCCGTTCGCACTGCGCTTCTCTAGCTCTTCTTTGTGGCGGCGGAGCGCGGTGGCCGCGTTTGATCTGGTGCCTCTGAGCCCGTGCTTGAGCTTGGCCCTTGGGTCGGCTTCACTTTCCTTGGTGCCGCGAGCCCGCTTGAAAGTCTCGTCCTTCGTTCGACCCATCCTCCGCCGACCTTTTCTTCGCCCGTCCCTCACCGTCGTTGGAGGTCCTCATGCCTCGGAAGAAGACACGCCAGCCCATCCCGCCGCCCCGCATCGTCCGGCCCTGTGCCGCCGCCATCGAACGTCGGCAGCGCCAGCCACGTCGTCGCCGTCGACCCCGCTTGCGATCCGCAGCCCGTTCGTACCTTCGGCGTCTATACCGCCGACCTACAGACGCTGGCCGAGTGGTTACGCCACTGCGGCGTCACGAGCGTCGTGCTCGAATCGACCGGCGTCTACTGGATGTGCTTATGCGACTTCCTGGAAAGCCAGGGCTTCGAAGTGGTGGTGGTCGATCCACGCAGCCTGGCCCGCAACCTCAAGAAGAAGACCGACGTTTGCGATGCGGTCTGGCTGCAGCAGATGCACGCCTGTGGCCAGCTCAAGAGCTGTTTTCGACCCGCGCACGAGGTGCTGGCGTTGCGGACGCTGTGGCGGCATCGCGAGCATCTGATCACCGAGGCAGCCAAGCTCTTGCAGATGATGCTCAAAGTGCTGGTCCAGATGAATGTTCATTTGGACCTGGCCGTGTCGAGCATCGCCGGCGTCACCGGCATGCGCATCCTGCGTGCCATCGCCCAGGGGCAGCGTGACCCCCAGACGCTGGCGGCGATGCGCGATCCCAGCTGCAAGAAGAGCCGCGAGGAGATTGCCAAGGCCCTGGAAGGGACCTGGGACACGGCCCACCTGTTCGAGCTGAAACAACTGCTCAAGGCCTGGGACTTCTACCAGAATCAGCTCCATGTCTGTGACCGGGAGTACGCCAAGGCGGCCGGGCCGATGCCGGACAAGACCCAGGGGCGTCCGTTGCCCGAGTCCCAGAAGGCCGCGCCCAAGAGTCGCAACCGCCCGACGGAGTTCGACGCCGACGCCTTGATCTTCCAGTTGACGGGCGTGCGTGTCACGGAAGTGGACGGTCTGGGCGCCAGCACGGTGCTGACGGTCTTGTCGGAGACAGGCCCGGACCTGGCGGCACGTTTCCCGACGGACAAGCACTTCGCGGCCTGGACGACGCTGGCGCCGCGCAAGCACCAATCGGGCAAGCGGATCCGCTATCCCGCCCAGACGGCCAGCCGGGTGGCCAGGGCGTTTCGGCTGGCGGCGCGGTCCTTGCTCAGAAGTAAGAGCGTGCTGGGTAATTTCCTGCGCCGCCTGCGGGCCCGGCTGGGGATAGGCAGCGCCATCAGGGCGACAGCCCACAAGCTGGCGAAGCTCTTCTATCGCCTCATCACGCGTGGGGAAGCGTATCGCCGTGAGAGCACGGCAGCCGAAGAAGTCAAGCAGCAGGAGCGTCAGGTCAAAGCGCTGCAGCGCGAAGCGCGGGAGTTAGGGCTGCAAGTGGTGCCGATCTGAGCAGGGTCGGCGGGGCAACAGACGACGTCGGGGAAGTAGGCGAGGTCGATCTCAAGCCGAGCCGCTTGGGGCGGTGGCGTCGAAAATACGCGCACACCGTAAGATCGCTGCCCGAGCACGACACCTCTCGCCCGGGTAGCGGGGCCTTGTTCATTGAAAGGGCTGATGCCAGTCCCTGGCACACGTTCCGCTATGAACCTGACAGGCCATCGGCTTTCCGTTCGCACTGCGCTTCTCTAGCTCTTCTTTGTGGCGGCGGAGCGCGGTGGCCGCGTTTGATCTGGTGCCTCTGAGCCCGTGCTTGAGCTTGGCCCTTGGGTCGGCTTCACTTTCCTTGGTGCCGCGAGCCCGCTTGAAAGTCTCGTCCTTCGTTCGACCCATCCTCCGCCGACCTTTTCTTCGCCCGTCCCTCACCGTCGTTGGAGGTCCTCATGCCTCGGAAGAAGACACGCCAGCCCATCCCGCCGCCCCGCATCGTCCGGCCCTGTGCCGCCGCCATCAACGTCGGCAGCGCCAGCCACGTCGTCGCCGTCGACCCCGCTTGCGATCCGCAGCCCGTTCGTACCTTCGGCGTCTATACCGCCGACCTACAGACGCTGGCCGAGTGGTTACGCCACTGCGGCGTCACGAGCGTCGTGCTCGAATCGACCGGCGTCTACTGGATGTGCTTATGCGACTTCCTGGAAAGCCAGGGCTTCGAAGTGGTGGTGGTCGATCCACGCAGCCTGGCCCGCAACCTCAAGAAGAAGACCGACGTTTGCGATGCGGTCTGGCTGCAGCAGATGCACGCCTGTGGCCAGCTCAAGAGCTGTTTTCGACCCGCGCACGAGGTGCTGGCGTTGCGGACGCTGTGGCGGCATCGCGAGCATCTGATCACCGAGGCAGCCAAGCTCTTGCAGATGATGCTCAAAGTGCTGGTCCAGATGAATGTTCATTTGGACCTGGCCGTGTCGAGCATCGCCGGCGTCACCGGCATGCGCATCCTGCGTGCCATCGCCCAGGGGCAGCGTGACCCCCAGACGCTGGCGGCGATGCGCGATCCCAGCTGCAAGAAGAGCCGCGAGGAGATTGCCAAGGCCCTGGAAGGGACCTGGGACACGGCCCACCTGTTCGAGCTGAAACAACTGCTCAAGGCCTGGGACTTCTACCAGAATCAGCTCCATGTCTGTGACCGGGAGTACGCCAAGGCGGCCGGGCCGATGCCGGACAAGACCCAGGGGCGTCCGTTGCCCGAGTCCCAGAAGGCCGCGCCCAAGAGTCGCAACCGCCCGACGGAGTTCGACGCCGACGCCTTGATCTTCCAGTTGACGGGCGTGCGTGTCACGGAAGTGGACGGTCTGGGCGCCAGCACGGTGCTGACGGTCTTGTCGGAGACAGGCCCGGACCTGGCGGCACGTTTCCCGACGGACAAGCACTTCGCGGCCTGGACGACGCTGGCGCCGCGCAAGCACCAATCGGGCAAGCGGATCCGCTATCCCGCCCAGACGGCCAGCCGGGTGGCCAGGGCGTTTCGGCTGGCGGCGCGGTCCTTGCTCAGAAGTAAGAGCGTGCTGGGTAATTTCCTGCGCCGCCTGCGGGCCCGGCTGGGGATAGGCAGCGCCATCAGGGCGACAGCCCACAAGCTGGCGAAGCTCTTCTATCGCCTCATCACGCGTGGGGAAGCGTATCGCCGTGAGAGCACGGCAGCCGAAGAAGTCAAGCAGCAGGAGCGTCAGGTCAAAGCGCTGCAGCGCAAAGCGCGGGAGTTAGGGCTGCAAGTGGTGCCGATCTGAGCAGGGTCGGCGGGGCAACAGACGACGTCGGGGAAGTAGGCGAGGTCGATCTCAAGCCGAGCCGCTTGGGGCGGTGGCGTCGAAAATACGCGCACACCGTAAGATCGCTGCCCGAGCACGACACCTCTCGCCCGGGTAGCGGGGCCTTGTTCATTGAAAGCAAAGCGAGCTGTCCGCTCAGGCGGAACCACTGTGCAAAAGCTTCCTCCTCCGCTCCCCTTTGGGGATCACTTCTCCTTTTGCGCCAGCTTCAGGGTGGTCGTCGTCGTGGCCTTCATCTTCAGCATGGTTTCGGCGACCGTGACAACCAGGGTCAACTTTTGGGTGTAGACGGATTCCACCAGGCGGCCCCGGGCCCGGTCGAAGTGGGCGGTGCTGCCGACATCCTGGTCCTCCACCTTCAGCATGGCCGGTCCGGTGCTGTCGATCTCCAGGGTCGATTTCGTGGTGATCTTGTCGAGGGTCTTGCCGTTCAGGGTCGTCGTGCCCGCGTGCTTGTGCTGGTTCTGCAGCCGGAGCTTGGCGCCTTCCTGAAACGCGGCGTCGAGCTTGGACTCCCAGGGCCGATCGCGAACCGGCGCCTCCTTGGGCAGGGCCGGGACGCATTGCGCGATCATGCGCCGGACCGTGTCTTCCGTGAGGCTGGTCCCGATCACGCCGGCCCCGGCCGGTAGCTTGGCCAGCCCCCCCGACAGCCTCTCGGAGAACTTCAGGGTTTCGAGGCCCGCCCGGGGGTCGAACGTCAGGATCGTTTCCCCGCCGACCAGGGCACCGAGCGCCTGGGCCACCACCTTGCCGATCTCATCCGCGGGTGCTCCGGGCGTCTTGCTGTCGTACTCCGTCTTGCCTTGCGGGGTCTCGGCGTTGAGGCGCACGCGCTCAAACGTTTGGGTGATGGTCGCCTTGCCATCCTTGCCCACCTTGGTGACCTGCCAGGTGACGTCGAACGTGGTCGCCGCGACGATATTCATCGGCCCAGTGCCCGGATCAAGGTCGATCGTGCTTTTCTCCTCCAGCGTGTACGCCATCCGATCGCCTTCCTTGAACTTGTAGCGGAGGATGCCGTCCTCGCTGGGGACCGGAGCGGCACTGGCCAGTCCGGCGGCCAGCAGAACCAGGGCGCATGCCGGCGCCGCATGACGGGTCGAACTCATGGCGAGGGGCCTTTCGCAACGGGGCATAACTGAGCTGGGATGGCGGGGATGAACACCGCCCGATGGTAGCCGGGGCAGCGTGCCGGCACAAGGAATTTCCGCATATCATTCGAGCAATTCAAGCGCCTGCTCGATCAGCACCGCACTGTAACAGGTGGCGGTCTTGACGATCAGGTGCATCCGCTCCAGCCTGGCAATCGCATCGCCGATCTCAAAGGCGACCTTCAACCCGGTGGTGCCTTCCAGGTATTGCTCGATGTGCAGATTGAGGTCGGTGCTGGTCCAACCGGGGCTGCCGGCGTAGCGCCACAGGAAGTAGTAGGCCAGGATCGCCTCGCGCGCCTCCCGCTCCTCGGCCTCATCGAGGAGGCGCGTAAGGACCCCGGCATTGCTATCGAGGTTTTGGTAGTACAGGCTTTCGGTCAGCGCCAGGTGGTAGCGTTGCTTGAGCTGCTGGTAGCCGTAGTAGGACTGATAGCCGTAGCCCAGGGCCCCGCTGGCCACGATCCAGACCAGCCAGGGGTTGCTGCTGGCCGTTCCAAGCACCAGGCCAAGCACGTTGTCCCCCCAGTCCAGGATGGTGCGCAGGCCGAGCCCGCCAGGCGCCAAAGGATCATGCCGGTCCCGGTCAGGAGCGGCACGCTGATGCGGCTGCGGTCGAACGTCGACAGGCAGACGCGCACCCCGGGCAGCAACATCTTGACATCCTGCCGCGGGATGTCCTTGAACACCTTGAGGTAGACGCTTTGGGTGTCTACTTCGCGGGGCAGCCGGCGATGCTTGCGCATCTTCAGGATGATGACCAGGCGCTTGTAGACCGGCACCGTGGTTTCTTCCAGGCGGTAGAAGGTACGCAGCCGGCGGCGCTGGCGTTTCTCCTCGGCGTTGCCACGCGCAAACAGGGCGACGCGCTCGAAGGCGCCGAAGTCCACATCCGTCGCGATGCCCCAGTCGCTGGCCCGATGAAGCGCCACTTCCAGGTCGTCGCGGCTGAGGTGCCGGAAATTGGCCCGCTCCATCAGCGAGCC
The DNA here is from genome assembly GCA_963827935.1 of uncultured Planctomycetota bacterium. Lineage (GTDB taxonomy): Bacteria > Planctomycetota > Planctomycetia > Gemmatales > Gemmataceae > DATFNV01. The sequence continues at coordinate 60,186 of CAWHCN010000020.1, forward strand.
GAAGTCGCAGAACAGGTCGTTCAGCCGCCGCTGGCGCTCCTCGGTATCCAGTGTCAACAGGCTGTGTGTATCGTGGTCGGGATCGAATGGGGCATAGGCGTCTTTCAGCTTTTGCAAGCGCTGGTTGTACTGCCGGTGAAGTGCTGTCGTGATCCGCCCGCAGAACTGGCGGACCAAGTCGCGGTCCGGCGGCTTGAGGTCCGGATCGGCGCAGAGCAGATCGATCAACTCGCCGCGGCGGATGGGGATGAAGTGCTCGCGATCCTTGTGTACGGGCATCTGACGTTCTCTTGCACGCCGCCCGTAGGGCGGCGGCTAACCATAGCCTCAAAACTCCATCATCTCCAGCCGGTCCTCCGGCGTCTTGACGAGTTGCTCGGCCAGATGGTCCAGCGCGCCCTGGATCTCGCTGCGCGCTCGGGTCGGCCCAGGGCCTTGAACGCCAGGCAGCGGTGGATCAGCTCGCACAGCGGCGGGGGCGCATCGGGGGCATACTCCTGCGCCGGCTTGAACAGGCGCTCCCACACTTTGGCATCGACGATGGCCCCCCCGTCCTCCACCGAAACCGTCGGAGGAGGCAGGCGCCAGGTTAATAGCCGATACATCAGAGCGCCGAAGTTATAAATATCCGTGGCGCTCGTTCACGATCTTGCTCTTGGCGGTCTCGGGGGCCATGTACTCCGGGGTCCCCTGCACGCGCCCCTTGCTCTCGCCCCTGATCCAGGCCAGGCCGTAGTCGATGATCTTGACCTCGCCGTTGCGGCTGAGCATGACGTTATTCGGCTTCAGGTCGCCATGATACACCTGCCGGCGGTGCATGTGCACCAGGCCTGCCGCGATCCGCTCGAACACCTGCACGAGCCGGGGCACTGGGATGCGCGGCACCTCGTCCAGCGGCTTGCCGTTGACGTACTCGATCAGCATGTGCATCTTTCGCACCCGGAACAGCCAGTCCTTCACCGGCTCCAGGGCGTAAATCTTGATCAGGTTCGCATGGTCCAGCATCTGCGACACCCGAAATTCATGCTCGGCCTGGTCGAGGAACTTCTGCTCGCTGGGACCGTCGATGGATACGACCTTGAGGGCATAGTGCTTGGAATCCGCGGTGCGGCGGACGTGCATGATGCTGCTATGAGCGCCCTTCCCCAGGGGGCCAACGACCTGGAAGTTGCCGATGGTGAAGGCGCTGATGATGCGGCGGATCTCTGAATGGCAGAATGACGGTCGCGGGGCGCAACGTTATCATACAGCGCGATGCCGGCACCGCTTGCTACAATGACTGCCAAGCGCTCCCCTCCGGGTCGCGGTTAACCGACCTTGTCGTCGAGTCGCCTTCATGTCCACCGCTGCGGAACTGGACTCCCTGACCCACGACTATGGCCGCGAAATCTTTGCGCGGCTGCACCAGGGCGGTCCGCTGCCCTTCACCCCCGCCTGGCTGGACGAACGGCTCATGGAGTGGACCATGGGCGATCCGGCGGTGAAGGTCCAGTTGTTCCGTTTCATCGACTGCCTGCCGTTGCTGCGTTCCCCCGCCGACATCACCCGTCACCTGCGTGAGTATTTCAACGAGGCCGGCCCGCACGTGCCGCGCTGGATTCTGCGCGGCCTGCGCTGGCTGCCCGACCAGGGGCCCCTCGGCCAGCTCCTGGCGAAAAGCGCTACCTGGTCCGCGGAGCGGATGGCCCATCGCTTCATCGCCGGCTCCGACCTGGCCGAAACGCTGCGGACCGTCAAAACGTTACGCGGCCAGGCCCAGGCGTTCACCGTGGACCTGCTCGGCGAGGCCGTCATTACCGAGAGCGAGGCGGAGCACTACCAGGGGGAGTACCGGCACCTGGTCGAGGGACTCAGCCAGGCCGTCAACTCCTGGCCGGCGGTCGATCTGATCGATCGCGATGACCGCGGTCCACTGCCGCGCGTCAACGTCTCGGTCAAGCTGTCGTCGCTCTACAGCCAGTTTGACCCGATCGATCCGGAAGGAACCAGCCGGGTGGTGCGCTCGCGGCTGCGGCCCATCTTGCACCTGGCTCGCCAAAACCGCTGCTTCGTGAACATCGACATGGAGCAGTACGCTTACAAGGATTTGACCCTGCGGATTGTCCGTGAGGTTCTGGAGGAAGCCGAGTTTCGCGACTGGCCGGACGTGGGCATCGCCGTCCAGGCCTACCTGCGCGATACCGAGGCCGACCTGCGCGAGCTGGCGGCCTGGGCCCAGCGGCGCGGCACCCCGATCTGGGTGCGGCTGGTGAAGGGGGCGTACTGGGATTACGAAACCGTCATCGCCGCCCAGCAGGGTTGGCCGGTGCCCGTCTTCACCGCCAAGTGGGAGACCGACGCCTGTTACGAGAGGCTGACGCGCTTCCTGATGGAGCGGCCGGAATCGTTCCGCCCGGCCCTGGGCAGCCATAACGTCCGCAGCCTGGCGCACGGCCTCGCCCTGGCCCAGCGTGCTGGGCTTGCCGGACCGGAGTTATGAGATCCAGATGCTCTACGGCATGGCCGAGCCGATCAAGGCCGCCCTGGTGTCGCTGGGCCGGCGCGTCCGCATCTATACGCCGTATGGCAAGTTGCTGCCGGGCATGGCTTATCTGGTCCGGCGTCTGCTCGAGAACACGGCCAATGAATCGTTCTTGCGGGCCAGCTTCACAGAACACATGCCCGAGGAGCAGCTGCTTATGAATCCGCTCAAGAACGGACGCGGCCGCGTAGGGCAGGCTCCGCCTGCCGAACCGTCCCACCGGCAGGCGGAGCCTGCCCTACGGACTCGCAATGAGCCCCTGTCCGATTTTGCCCGGGCCGAGGCCCGCGAGGCAATGCAACGAGGCCTCGAATTGGTCGCCGGGCAGCTTGGTCGCAGCTATCCGCCGGTCATCCGCAGCCAGCCGGTGCCAACATCTGAGTTTCTCGATTCGGTCAACCCATCGCACATCCGGCAGGTCGTCGGCCGCTGCGGTCGCTCGACGCCGGGCCAGGCGGAGCAGGCGATTGCGGCCGGCCGGGCGGCTTTCCCCGCCTGGCGCAACACCGAGCCGGCGCAGCGTGCCGATTACCTCTTCCGGGCCGCCGACGTGATGCGCCGCCGTCGCTTCGAGCTGGCGGCCTGGGAGGTGTACGAGTGCGGCAAGCAGTGGCGCGAGGCGGATGCCGACGTGGCCGAGGCCATCGACTTTTGCGACTATTACGGTCGGGAAATGCTGCGCCTGGCCGAGCCGCAGCACAGGGACGTGCCGGGCGAGGAGAACCTCTACTTCTACGAGCCGCGCGGCGTCGCCGTCGTGATCGCCCCGTGGAATTTTCCGCTGGCGATTCTGTGCGGCATGACCACGGCGGCGCTGGTCGCCGGCAACACGGTCATCATGAAGCCCGCCGAGCAGTCGGCCGTCATCGGCGCCAAGCTGATGGAAGTTTTCCAGGAGGCCGGCCTGCCGCCGGGCGTGGTCAATTATCTGCCCGGCATCGGCGAGGAAATCGGGCCGGCGCTGGTCAAGCATCCCGACGTGGCCATGATCGCCTTCACCGGATCGCGCGGCGTCGGCCTGCTGATCAATCGCGAGGCCGCCGAGACGCCGCCGGGGCAGGATCACGTCAAGCGGGTGATCGCCGAGATGGGCGGCAAGAACGCGATCATCATCGACGACGACGCCGATCTGGACGAAGCGGTCCATGGCGTCGTCGACAGCGCCTTCGGCTATGCCGGGCAGAAATGCTCCGCCTGCTCGCGGGCCGTCGTGCTGGAGGCGATCTACGACACGTTCCTCGACGCGGCTGATCGAGGCGACGCGCAGCCTGAAGATCGGGCCGGCCGAGGATCCCGGCTGCCCGTCGGCCCGGTGATCGACGACGAGGCCCGGCGGCGCATTCTCGACTCGATCGAGAAGGGCAAGGCCGAGAGCCGGCTGGCGTTATGCCGGCGACGTCGGCGCGCTGGCCGAGGAAGGCTATTTACGTCGCGCCGCACATCTTCGCCGAGGTGCCGCCGACGGCGACCATCGCCCAGGAAGAGATTTTCGGCCCGGTGCTGGCGGTGATCAAGGCGCGCGATCTCGACGATGCCCTGGCGATCGCCAACGGAACGCCATACGCCCTGACCGGCGGCCTCTATTCGCGCAGCCCGGAGAACATCGCCCGCGTCCGGCGTGAGTTCCGCGTGGGCAATCTGTACATCAATCGCAAGATCACCGGCGCCCTGGTGGATCGGCAGCCGTTCGGCGGGTTCAAGCTCTCCGGCATCGGCACCAAGGCGGGCGGGCCGGATTACCTGCTGCAGTTCGTGCTGCCGCGGACGATCACCGAGAACACCATGCGGCGCGGCTTTGCACCCGGTGCCGCCGAACTCGAAACACGCCGCCCGCCGGGCGGCGGCTAAACAATAGAGGAACCGCCATGCACCTCCGTCTCCTCTCCGCCCTCGTTCGTTCTGCTCACCTGCTTCGGCATCACTTCGGCCCAGTCCCCGCCGGCCGAGCTGAAGGGGAACACCGCGCTGGTCTACAACCTCGCCTTCAACCCCGATGGCAAGCTGCTCGCCACCGCCGGCTTCGACAACACCGTCAAACTGTGGGAATACCCCTCCGGCAAGGAGAAGTTCACGCTGACCGGCCACACAGGTCCC
>CAWHCN010000021.1:0-278580 GCA_963827935.1 uncultured Planctomycetota bacterium
ACTTCCCCAACGTCGTCTGTTGCCCCGCCGACCCTGCTCAGATCGGCACCACTTGCAGCCCTAACTCCCGCACTTGCGCTGCAGCGATTTGACCTGACGCTCCTGCTGCTTGACTTCTTCGGCTGCCGTGCTCTCACGGCGATACGCTTCCCCACGCGTGATGAGGCGATAGAAGAGCTTCGCCAGCTTGTGGGCTGTCGCCCTGATGGCGCTGCCTATCCCCAGCCGGGCCCGCAGGCGGCGCAGGAAATTACCCAGCACGCTCTTACTTCTGAGCAAGGACCGCGCCGCCAGCCGAAACGCCCTGGCCGCCCGGCTGGCCGTCTGGGCGGGATAGCGGATCCGCTTGCCCGATTGGTGCTTGCACGGCGCCAGCGTCGTCCAGGCCGCGAAGTGCTTGTCCGTCGGGAAACGTGCCGCCAGGTCCGGGCCTGTCTCCGACAAGACCGTCAGCACCGTGCTGGCACCAGACCGTCCACTTCCGTGACACGCACGCCCGTCAACTGGAAGATCAAGGCGTCGGCGTCGAACTCCGTCGGGCGGTTGCGACTCTTCGGCGCGGCCTTCTGGGACTCGGGCAACGGACGCCCCTGGGTCTTGTCCGGCATCGGCCCGGCCGCCTTGGCGTACTCCCGGTCACAGACATGGAGCTGATTCTGGTAGAAGTCCCAGGCCTTGAGCAGTTGTTTCAGCTCGAACAGGTGGGCCGCGTCCCAGGTCCCTTCCAGGGCCTTGGCAATCTCCTCGCGGCTCTTCTTGCAGCTGGGATCGCGCATCGCCGCCAGCGTCTGGGGGTCACGCTGCCCCTGGGCGATGGCACGCAGGATGCGCATGCCGGTGACGCCGGCGATGCTCGACACGGCCAGGTCCAAATGAACATTCATCTGGACCAGCACTTTGAGCATCATCTGCAAGAGCTTGGCTGCCTCGGTGATCAGATGCTCGCGATGCCGCCACAGCGTCCGCAACGCCAGCACCTCGTGCGCGGGTCGAAAACAGCTCTTGAGCTGGCCACAGGCGTGCATCTGCTGCAGCCAGACCGCATCGCAAACGTCGGTCTTCTTCTTGAGGTTGCGGGCCAGGCTGCGTGGATCGACCACCACCACTTCGAAGCCCTGGCTTTCCAGGAAGTCGCATAAGCACATCCAGTAGACGCCGGTCGATTCGAGCACGACGCTCGTGACGCCGCAGTGGCGTAACCACTCGGCCAGCGTCTGTAGGTCGGCGGTATAGACGCCGAAGGTACGAACGGGCTGCGGATCGCAAGCGGGGTCGACGGCGACGACGTGGCTGGCGCTGCCAACGTCGATGGCGGCGGCACAGGGCCGGACGATGCGGGGCGGCGGGATGGGCTGGCGTGTCTTCTTCCGAGGCATGAGGACCTCCAACGACGGTGAGGGACGGGCGAAGAAAAGGTCGGCGGAGGATGGGTCGAACGAAGGACGAGACTTTCAAGCGGGCTCGCGGCACCAAGGAAAGTGAAGCCGACCCAAGGGCCAAGCTCAAGCACGGGCTCAGAGGCACCAGATCAAACGCGGCCACCGCGCTCCGCCGCCACAAAGAAGAGCTAGAGAAGCGCAGTGCGAACGGAAAGCCGATGGCCTGTCAGGTTCATAGCGGAACGTGTGCCAGGGACTGGCATCAGCCCTCAAGCTGATCCTGTGTCGGCAAGGCGTGTCCGCACACACCGAATTATATGCGACCTGGCGCTTTTCGCTGAAATGTGAAGGCGCATGTCGTTATTTGACAAGTGATTGCGGCGTTGGCGCCAGGACGCATATAATTACCGGCGAATTCAGTACAAGATGGCAAATTGGGGGGAGGGGGCCCGCACCGCCTTCCGTCTCCGCGACCCGGTTCGCGAAGCGGCCCGCGATCGCGAGTCTTCACGCCGGGGCCGGGGACCCCAAATCGGTGACCAGCACCAGGCCGGGACTCGCCCTCGCTCAGGGTGGCGGCTCGGTCTCATCCGCTCGCCCCGCCATCAGCCACGCCGCCGGGGCGATCACCAGGGCCACGCCGATCAGCTTCCATCTCCCCACTGGCTCGCGCAACACCAGAATGTCGATGGCCAGGGCGAACACCACTTGCGTCAGGCCAACGACGGACACTCGCGCCGGCGGACCTGCGGCGAAGGCGCGGGTCAGGAAGAGCTGGCCGTTGGTTGCGGTCAGGCCGACGCCTGCCAGGAGGGCCAGGTCCCACGGCCCGGCCCGTCCGGAGGCCACGGGGCCGGGATCAACGAAAAGGAAAACCAGGCCGCAAATCAGCGTCGCCACCGCCGAAAAATGGACGACCACGGCGCGGTGGTCAACCCCGTGCAGCTTGTGCAGGCCGAGCATGGCCACGGCGGTGGTAAAGGAGCTGGCCAGGGCGACCAGCGAGGCGAAGTTCCCCTCGGCGAAGTGCGGCTGCTGGATGAGCGTGACACCGGCCACGGCGCTGAGCACCGCGATCCAAACGCGCCAGCCGGGCCGCTCGCCAAGCACGGGCCACGAGAGCAGGGCGACCCAGATGGGGAACATCTGCGTGAGGGTGAGAACGTCAGAAACCGGCAGGCGCGTGAAGGCGTAGAAGGTGCCGACCAGGCTCAGGCTGCCCGCCAGGCTGCGCATCCACAGGATACGTGGCCGCCAGAAGACCAGCGGGGCCCGCGCGGCCAGGGCCAGACCGGCAGCGCATACCAGGGCGATGACGCTGCGCGTCAGGGCAATGACGGGCCAGTCGAACTGCTCCCGCAGGGCGTGGGCCAGCGTCCCCATCACCGCGAAGGCGAGGCTGCCGGAAACCATCCACAGGTACGGCGAAACGGCGCGGCCATTTCCCGGCGGGCCCGAGTCCTCACCCACGGGTGTCTGAATCCTCCGGGCTGTCGGGATCGATGCCGAGCTGCCGCAAGCGCTCCGCCAGTCGCCGGGCGCGCTCTTCGGCCTCGCCGGCGCGCTCTTCGAGGTCTTCCATCTGCTGCACCAATTCGTTGAAGGTGTAGAAGCGCCCGCCATCCGGCCGGTAGACGACCAGCTTCTTGCCCGAGAGGTCGAAGCGGATGCCGAGGCGCGGGCTGACCCAGCCGTCCATCTTGCGGATCGGCCGCAGCTTGCCCCGCACGCGCCGCCAGCCCCAAAGCTTCAGACCATCCGGGTCGTAGAGGTAATACTCCTCGACGCCGTACCGCTCGTAGAACGCCAGCTTGGCGTCCATCTCCTTCTTGGTGTTGCTGGGCGACATGATCTCGAAGACGACCTGGGGAGCGATGTCGCCTTCTTCCCACTGCTTGTAGGAGCGCCGCTCCCCCTTGGGCCGTCCGAACACGGTGTAGACGTCCGGTGCCGTGCTGATTTCGGGATGGCCCTGCACCGGATACCAGAGCAGGTCGCCTACCACCAGGACGTTGGCGTCGTTGTGAAACATCCCGTCGAGGTTCCCCTGGAGCGTCTGCATCCAGCGGAACTGCAGCGTGTTGTCGGCCATCGGCTTCCCATCGCTGTCGGGGTATTCCGGGTCGTAAGGCGGCAACAGGCGCATGCGGATTGGGATGTTCATGGCACGCTCGTCCGGAGTTCGGCAAAGCACCGGCAACCTGGGAGGGATATTACCACACCGGCCGCGGTAAGAGAAAGTCCGCCGCCGCCGCGGACCGATGATGAGGAAGGAGAGCGAGGGACCCGCCATGTCTGCCGATGCCACCGCACAATTCACGGCCCTGTCCGAAGACCTGACCGCCTTCCGCAACTACATGACCGCCGAGCGCGGGCTGTCGAAGAACACCGTCCTGGCCTATGGCCGCGACCTCGACCGCTACGCCCAGTGGGTTGGCGAGGGCACGCTGGCAGACTACCTGCGGCCCGGCCTCCGCGAACTGGCCCATTACCTGGGCCGATTGCACGACGAGCAACTGGCCCCGCCCAGCGTCGCCCGCCACCTCGTCGCCCTCAAAATGTTCTACCGCTTCCTGCGCCTGGAGGAACGCACCACCCAAACCACCGTCGAGCTACTTAGCTCGCCGTCGCTGTGGGAACGCATCCCGCAGGTCCTCAGTCCGGCCAACGTCGAGAAGCTGCTGGCGGCCCCCGTGGAAGGCGATCGCTTCTACCTGCGCAACCGCGCTCTCTTGGAGACGCTCTACGCCACTGGCAGCCGGGCCTCGGAGGTGGTCGGGCTGCGGCTGGAGAATGTCTACCTCGATTCGTCGTTCCTGAAGTGTCACGGCAAGGGGAACAAGCAGCGGGTGGTGCCGTTGGGGCGTCCTGCCCTGGCGGCGCTGCGAGCTTACCTGGGGGAGCAGCGGCCCGGGCTGACGAAAACCGCGACCGACGTGCCCTGGGTCTTCGTCAGCCGCGGCGGACGAAACCTTACCCGCGAGATGCTCTGGGTGATCGTGAAGAAGTATGTCCGCCGCGCCGGGCTCAATCTGCGGGTCAGTCCGCACACGCTGCGGCACAGCTTCGCAACCCACCTGCTCTCCGGCGGGGCCGACCTGCGGACCGTCCAGGAACTGCTCGGCCACGCCAACATCCGCACCACGCAGATGTACACCCATGTGGACCGGGATCGGCTGCGAGCGGTCCATCACAAGTTCCATCCGCGGGTGAAGCCTGCCAACCGTGCCCGACTTGTCGGTCAACGACCGCCAGGTTGAACAGAATTCGCGCGGAATTATATTCGACCTGGACGCTCGATCACAAGCCATGACCGCACAAGATGTTGCGCCTGGCAGTTTTCCAGAAACGGTCCAGGTTGCATATAATTCCGTGTATGCACTGGGCCGCCGGGAATCGAGAAACACGACCATTCCGATCAACAATGACCTGAAGTTGCTCATGGGTGGAGGGGTGGCAGCTCCCCCGCGTGGCCGATGTTGTCAAGATGGGTTGCACTGCGCACGCACGCACACTGGAGGCTTGGTCACGCATTCGCCAGTTGCAACGCATTCGCCGGGGTGACTGGGCTTTGATACGAGCGTGCCGGTTGAAACGATTCGCCTAACGGAATCGCTGGAGCACCTTTTCTCCAAGCCGCTTGAGATGCCCGTTGAAAGATTGATCGCCCTCTTCAAGGTCCTTATGGATGACTTTGCCATCAGGGCCGAAGGCCAAATGGGCAAACACCCCTGATCGCTCGTCGCGCCACTCTGCCAAGCGGCCTACCCCGCCGCCTGGCATCGCGGACGGACCGAAGGGCACCCAGCCTTTCAGGATCTCGCCCACTTCATCTTCCGTCATCCCCACCCGAATTCGGTCATACCTCTCCCGCGCCGCGTCCAGCGGGGATTGGCGGGTCAGGATCAGGGTTACCGCCGTGGCGACCAGCAGGAGCAGGACGATGACCGCAAGCCGACGCCAGCGGCGGAACAGAACCGGCATGGCGGAGCCCTCCTGCTGGGAGTGTAGCAGTAGGGACGGCGGGACGAAAGCGCCAACGCACCGGACGCCCGAGCCGAACCGGGCACGTCAGAATTTCCGCAGCTGGAACCTCTTCGCCGCCCTCCGGGTATAATGGGACAGTCCGCCCAGTCCCGGAGGAAACGGACGCATGAAAGCGACCCTGACGCTCCCCGCTCTGCTCACCGGCGTTCTTCTCGGCGGCGCAGTCCAGGCCGCCGAGGCCGACAAGACTTATCCAGTCCGCGACATCCGCGATGTCACCTACTTCGAGGGCAAACCGAGCGACGCCTTCCGCCACAAGCTCGACATCTTCGTTCCCAAGGACAAGAAAGACTTTCCCGTCGTTGTCTTCTTCCACGGCGGCGCCTGGACCATCGGCGACAAGAGTTGCGTGGGGCTTTACTCGGCGGTCGGTGAATTCCTCGCCAGCCGCGGCATCGGGGCGGTCTTGCCCAATTACCGCCTGTCCCCGTGGGTGAAGCATCCCGAGCACATCAAGGACGTGGCCCGCGCCTATGCCTGGACCCACAAGAACATCGCCAAGTACGGCGGCGACCCCAACAAGATGTTCATCGCCGGCCATTCCGCCGGCGGACACCTGGCCGCCCTCCTGGCCACCGACGAACAGTACCTGAAGGCCGAGGGGCTGTCGCGCAAGGACATCCGCGGTGTGATGGCCCTCAGCGGTGTCTATCGCATCCCGGAGAAGGTGGAATTCAGCCTGACCCCGCCCGACAGCAAGGTCGGCGTCAGCGTCGAGGTCCGCACCAACCCGTTCGATTTCGTCTTCGGCAAGGATGCCAAAGTGCGCGAGGGGGCGTCGCCGGTCTGCCATGTCTGCGCCGGATTGCCTCCCTTCCTGCTCGTCAATGCCGAGAGCGACCTGCCGCTCCTCCCCGAGAATGGCCGACGAATTCGCCAAGGCCCTCAAGGCGAAGAAGTGCGATGTGCAGCAGCTCCGGGCGAAGGGCCGGACACACAACGACCTGGCCTTCCGGGCCATCAAGCCCGACGATCCGGTGGCCAGCGCCATGCTCGATTTCGTGGCCAAGCACCAGGGGAAATGACGCCGGACGGGCGGCTAGAGTAGTGTCCAGGCATGGATTTGGGGTGGCACGCCCTGAGGTACTCCGAAGGGCGTGCGGTCAGTGCAGCACGCCCTTCGGAGTACCTCAGGGCGTGCCACCCAACCGAATCGTAAATCCTTGCATTGACATTGCACTAATTCGGACTGGAGACCGCGAAACACACGAGCGGCTGCCGAGCACTTCGCCTTGTATTTTTCCCTACGTCTTTTTACCGTGTTCCCCGTTTGAGGCGCGGCAGCTGGCCGGGATGGCCGGCTGCCCCGGGAGCAGACCCAGAATTCCCGCGCTCCCCGTCTCGAATACGGAACAACCCCAAGGAGGGGCGGCCGGCTCCCCGCCGGCCGCGCTACCGGTCCCCGTCCGCGCCGCGGTTTCATCAGAGCCGGCGGTGCTTGCCGGTAGGTTTCCCGTCCCCCACCAAGCAAGGATGCTCGCATGGCCCGGGAAGGCATTGCGGCGCTGCTCTGCGCCGGCGTCCTCTTTACGCCCCTGATCCCGTACCTGCCCGCCGAGCCGGAGGCGGAAAGTGCCGTCGCCAGCACCCTCAGCGTGCAACAGGCGCTGAAGCAGGGCCGGGAATTGATGGCGGCCGGACAGTACGCCACCGCCGTCCATGTCCTCGAACAGCAGCTCGCCCGGATCAACGGCAACCGCGACTACCTGGCCACGCTGCGCGATGCCTACCGCGGCCACGTCAAGGCCCTGCGCCTGGCCAGCCGCGGCGACGAGGCCCAGGTCTATCTGCGCCGGCTGGAAATCCTCGATCCCGGCGCTCGGCTCGACTTCCCCGACCCTCGCCCCGCCGCCCCGGTGGCCGCCGCGCCAGCTCCTCCTCCTGAGGTGAAACCGCCCGATAATCCGCCGGCCGCAGCGGTTCCAGCGGCGCTGGCGATCAAGTCCGCGGCACCATCGGGAGCCACAGACGGGGCAACGAAACGCCCTATGTCGCTCGCGGCAAGGCCGATGACCTGGACCCATTCCATGCGAACAATCGCAAGGTGACTCCCGTTGCCACGCTGGTGGCCAGTGCCGAGAAGGCGTACCTGGACAAGGAGTATCGCCAGGCCGGCCGGCTTTACGCAGAGGCCCACCAGGCGGACCCGAATTGCCTGGCCGGCCGCCAGGACGAGTGGGCCTACTGCAAGCTGTTCGCCGTGAAGGAAGACTTCCCGACCGCTACCGACGCCGCGACCCTGGATCGGCTTGCCGGCGAGGTGCGGGCCGCCATCGTGCTTTCGCCCAAGGTGGCGACAATCGGCAAGCAGTTCCTGGCCAGCATCGACAGTCGCCGGACCGGTAGTGCCACCCCGGTGCGCCGACCTGGAGCAGCGCCGCGGGGCCTGGTCGGTGGCCGAAAGCGACAATTTCCGCATTTTCCACCAGCAAAATCGCGAATTGGCCGAGCGCGTGGCCACGGTGGCCGAGCGCACCCGCCGCGACATGGGACGCAAGTGGTTCGGCGAGGACGGCGAATGGCCGGCCCGCTGCGATATCTATCTGCACGCCACCGCTGAAGCCTATAGCCGCGCCACCGGCAAGCCGCCGACCTGGACAGCCCATTCGACCATCAACCTGGAGGCCGGCCGCGTCGTCCTCCGCCGCATCGACGTGCGCGGCGACGATGCCGAATTGCTCACCGCCTCGCTCCCCCATGAAACCACGCACGCCGTCCTGGCCGGCCATTTCGGCAAGCATCACGTGCCGCGCTGGGCCGACGAGGGGATGGCCCTTTTGAGCGAGCCGGACGCCCGGCTGGATGTCTACCGCCGCAAGCTGGACGAGGCCCAGCGGGGCGGCTTACTCTTCCCGCTCCACAACTTGATGACCCTGGAGGACTACCCCACGGCGAGCCGCGCCTTCGCCTTCTACGTGCAGAGTGTTTCGGTGACGGATTATCTAGTAAAGCAGCCGGGTGGGGCGCAGGCGTTTTCCCGCTTCGTGAACGAGGCCTTACGTACCGGCTACGACGCGGCCGCTCAGAAGGTTTACGGCCTGGACATGAATACGCTGCAACAACGCTGGCGCGAGGCAACGTTTGGGGAGCCCGTGGCCGCGCGTGATCAGAAGCCGCGCACGGCGCGGAGCGAAGCCACGCGGAGTAAGCGGAGTTCGACCGCCACGCAAGAAGGGTCGGAGCCGAGCGCCGCTTACTCCGCTCCGCTTCGTGCGCGGCTCCGATTAACGCAGACGCACCCGCACCACGTTGCGCTTGCCGACCCGAACGATCAACCCGTCCGTCACGGCAACATTCGCCTTTGGATCGGCGAACTTCTGCCGGTCCTCGCCGATGGTGACCCCGCCTCCTTCGACAGCGCGGCGGGCGTCGTTGCTTCCTTTCGCCAGCCCAGCGAGAACGAGTAGTCGGACGATGCCGATTTGCCCGCCATTCAACTCGGCCGCGGGGACTTCCCGCTCGGGAATCTCCGTCGGATCCTCGCGGCGTGAGAAGCGCTTCACCCATTCCTCACAGGCCGCCTCCGCCGCGGTCTCGCCGTGGTAAGACCGGACAATGTCTCGTCCCAATGTCTTCTTCGCCTCCATCGGATGGGTGGCGATCATCGCCGCCGCTTCGGCCTGCGGCCTGTCGGTGAGCAGCTCGAACCATTCGGCCATGAGCGCGTCGGGAATGCTCATCGTCTTGTCGAACTGCACCTGGGCCGGCTCGCCGACGCCGATGTAGTTGCCGAGGCTCTTGCCCATGCGGCGTTCGCCGTCCAGCCCGCGCAGGATCGGCAATGTCAGGCAGACCTGCGGCTCCTGGCCGGCATCGGTCTGGAGGTCCCGGCCGCGCATCAGATTGAAGAGCTGTTCGCTACCGCCCAGCTCCACGTCGGCCTTGATCTCGACGCTGTCGTGGCCCTGCATCATCGGATACAGGCATTCGTGCAGCGAAATCGCCGTTCCCGACTTGATCCGCTTGGTGAAGTCATCGCGTTCCAGCATGCGCTGCACCGTGATCTTGCTCATCAGGCGCATCACTTCGAGGAAGCTGAACTTGCTGAACCACTCGCCGTTGGAGCGAACCTCTGCCTTGTCGACGTTCGATCACCTTGCGGATTTGCACGAGATAATCCTGGGCATTCTTCTCGACCTGCTCCGGAGTCAGGCTGGCCCGTGTCTGATCGCGGCCGCTCGGGTCGCCGACCAGGGCCGTGTAGTTGCCGATGATGAGGACGGCTTGATGACCCAACTCCTGGAACAACTTCAGCTTGCGCAGTGGGACGGTGTGCCCGAGATGAACGTCGATGCCGGTGGGGTCGATGCCGTACTTGACGCGGAGGGGTTTGCCGGTGCGGATACTGCGCTCGAGCTTCTTGCGGAATTCGTCCTCCGGCACGATCTGCTCGGCGCCGCGGCGGATGAGGGTGAGTTGTTCGTCGATGGGGATCACGAGACTCTCCGATCAGAGCCCGGAGCGTGAGCGACGGGTCATACCAACCCGTCGCTCACGCTCCGGGCTTCTGATGTCAGTTGTACATCTGAAATCGTCCCACCGCCGGAAACGCATTGGGATAATGCACAATCACCGGCTCATCCCGCTCCGCCGGCCAGCTGATGGCCAGGACATCGAAGCGGGCGGAATGGTTCAGCAGGCGGTGCTTCTGCAGGAAGTGCAGGGCCAGGCGCGTCAGCCGGCGTTGCTTGGCGTCGTTGACCGAAGCGGCCGGGGCGGTCGGATCGCTCCCCTCGGTGGAGCGCACCTCGACGAAGACGATGCAGGTTCCGTCCACGGCCACCAGGTCCAGCTCACCGTGGGGACAGCGGTAATTGCGGGCGACGATGCGATAACCAAGGCGGCGGAGGAAGCGTTCGGCGGCGCGTTCGGATCGGCTGCCGAACCAGCGCCGCCACCAGGGCTTGCGCGGGGTTTCGCCGGCCATGTCGCACCCCACAAAACCGTTTAGCCGCGAGCTTCTGCGAGCGCTCTGCGGCGAGCGCGCTCGCAGAAGCTCGCGGCTAAACGGGGAATCCGAACTCATGGGACCGCCGGTCCCGGTGTCGCCGCCGCCTTGCCGGCGGCTCCCGGCATGGCCACGCCCTTCTTGCGCTCTCGCAACCGCGTCGCCTTGCCCACGCGATCGCGCAGGTAATACAGCTTGGCCCGACGCACCCGGCCGCCACGCTTCACCTCGATCCGCGCGATGCGTGGCGAATGCACGGGGAAAATACGCTCCACACCCTCGCTCTGCACGATGCGCCGCACCGTGAACGTGGAACGGCCGCCCTCGCCGCGGCGTGAAATCACGACGCCGGAAAAGACCTGCACGCGCTCCTTCACCCCTTCCAGGATGCGCAGGTGAACGTCCACGGTGTCGCCGATCTGGAAGGCATCAAGCTGGCGGGTCAACTCCTTCTCGACCTCGTTGCCCTGCTTGTCCTTCTCCTTCACCTTGTACTTCTTGATCGAGTCGATCTGCTGGCCCTCGATCAGGGCCACGAACTTGTTTTTCATCGTCAGGCTCCTTGTGTACCGTCTCGCCCCGGGCCGGGCTGCGGGCCTCGGATTGCTGGCGGCGCCACTTGGCAATGGCCGGGTGGTTGCCGCTGAGTAGTATTTCAGGCACCGTCATGCCGCGGAAGTCGCGGGGGCGCGTGTATTGCGGATACTCCAGTCGCCCGGCCTCACTGTGCGATTCCTCGGTGACGCTGTCGGGGTCGCCAAGGACGCCGGGCACGTAGCGGATTACAGTATCGATCACCACCATCGCCGGCACCTCGCCGCCGTTGCAGACGAAGTCGCCGATGCTGATCTCGCGTGGCCGCAACCCCAGGCGGATGCGCTCGTCAAACCCTTCGTAGCGGCCGCACAACAGCAGCAGCCGCTTCTGCTCCGCCAGTTCCTGAACGACCGGCTGCGTCAGGCGTTCGCCGGCAGGGGTCAACAAGAGCAGTTGCCCGGGGTCCGGCGCCAGCGGGCGGATCGCCTCGACGCAAGCAAAAACCGGCTCCGGCATGATTACCATACCGGGGCCGCCGCCGAAAGGCCGGTCATCGACGCTCTTGTGCTTCCCCGCAGCCCAGTCGCGGATGTTCCACAGGTGAATTTCCACCAGGCCATTCTGAATCGCGAGCTTCATCAAGCTCTGCGTCAGGTAGCCCTGGAAAATCTCGGGAAACAGGGTGAGGACGTCGAAGCGCATGGGTCGCGGGTTACGCGGTCGGCGCGGCGCTTCCGGCGCCGGCACCGGTTGCGCCGCCAGCTCCTCGAACTTTTTCATGTACTTCTTCAGGAACACCGTCACCTTCTCCGAAGGCAACGCACCGACCGACATCCAGTGCTTGATGCGATCCGGCTTGAGCTTGACGCGCTCCTCGGTGTTCTTGACCTGCGGATCGTAGGAGCCCAGCTCCTCCAGGATCCGTCCATCGCGCGGCTGGCGCGAGTCGATGGCCACGATGCGGAAGTACTGGCGGTGCTTCCGGCCCATCATCTTCATGCGAATGCGAACTGCCACGGTTTTACCTTTCATTTTCCCGTTTAGCCGCGAGGCGCCAGCCGAGCGCTTGCCTCAGCGCTCGGCTGGCGCCTCGCGGTTAACCAGATCATCGTTTCTTCTTCTTCTTGCGATCCTTGGCTCGCTCCTTCGGACTCTTACGGTGCCCGGTGCCGATCTTCTGCTTGGGCATGCCCCCGCCCGGCGCAAGGCGCCGGCCTTGCCCAGGCCGGTCATCATCTTCAACCGGTCCAGGATGCTCATGTTGGCCATTTGCCGCATGAATCCCTGCACCTGCTCGAACATCCCGAGGAACTGCTTCACCTCATGCGGCTCGGTGCCACTACCGGAGGCGATGCGGCGGCGGCGGTTGATGTCGATCGCGTCGGGGTTGCGCCGCTCGTCCTTCGTCATCGAGTCGATCATGCCGCGGATGCGCTTGATCGCCACTTCGGGGTCTTCCCCCTCGGGAATCATCTGCGCGAAGCCGCCAGGCATCGCCTTGAGGAGATCGCCCATCGAGCCCATCTTCGCCAGCGTCTCGAACTGCTTGCGGAAGTCGTCTAGGGTGAAGTTGCCCTTGGCCAGCTTCTCCTGCTGCTTCTGTAACTCCTCGGCGCTGATGTCCTGCTGGGCGCGTTGGACCTTCTCGACGATGCTGAGGATGTCGCCTTGGCCGAGGATGCGCTGGGCCATGCCTTCCGGCCGAAACATCTCCAGCCGGTCGAGCTTCTCGCCGACGCCGATGAACTTGATCGGGACCTTGGTCACTTCCTTGATGGACAGGGCCGCCCCGCCGCGGGCGTCGCCGTCCATCTTGGTGAGGATGACGCCGTCCAGCTCCAGCGCGTCGTTGAACGCCTTGGCGCTGTTGACCGCGTCCTGCCCGGTCATGGCATCGCAGACGAGATAGACCTGGCGCGGCTTGGCGACGCGGTCGATCTGCCGCAGCTCGTCCATCGGCATCTCGTCGATGTGCAGCCGGCCGGCCGTATCGAGAATCACCGTGTCAACAAGGATTTTGCGAGCATGCTCGACGGCCCGCTGGCAGACCTGGACCGGGTTGGCGGGCGGGGCCTCGCTGTAGACGGGGACGTTGATCTGTTCGCCGAGCACCTTCAACTGGTCGATGGCGGCGGGGCGCTGCATGTCGGCGGCGACCAGCAGCGGCTTGCGGTTCATTTCCCGCAGGTTGAGGGCTAGCTTGCCGGCCGTCGTCGTCTTGCCGCTGCCCTGCAAGCCGCAGAGCATGATGACCGTCGGCCCTTCCTTCGCGAAGTGGAAGCTGTGATCCACCGGCCCCATGAGGCCGACCAGCTCGTCGTAGACGATGCGGACGATCTGCTCGCTGGGATCGATGGTGCGAAGGACTTCCTGGCCCAGGGAGCGCTGGGTGACGCGATCGACGAATTCGTTGGCGACGGTGTAGTTGACGTCGGCATCGAGAAGGGCCTTGCGCACCTCCTGAAGTCCCTCGCGGACGTTGGCCTCGGTGAGCCGGCCCCGTCCGCGCAACTTCTTGAAGGCTTCACCCAGACCGCGTTGGATGCCTTCGAACATGGTTCGTGTCCCTGCCCGCCGTGCGCAGCACTCCGGATGCGGCGAATCGTAGATTATAGGAGCGGATGGCCCCGGCTGCAACGGGACAGGAATTGAAGGGAATCTCTCGTTCGCAGGGGTGACCTGACACGCCGGCCGGGGGGCGGTGGTCAAGCGCCAATGCGCGCTTTACCGACCCACCCGCGCAGCGCCTCCGGAATCACCACCGACCCGTCCGCCTGCTGATAGTTCTCCAGGATCGCCAGGATGGCCCGTGTGACGGCCACCGCGGTGCCGTTGAGCGTGTGCACAAACCGCGTCCCCTTCTGCCCCGCCGACTTGGTAGCGGATGTCCAGCCGGCGGGCCTGGAAGTCGGTGCAGTTCGACGTGCTGGTCACCTCGCCGTATTCGCCGCCCTTGCCGCGGCCCGGCATCCAGGCCTCCAGGTCGTACTTGCGATAAGCGGGCCCGCCCAGGTCGCCGGTGCAGGTGTCGATGACGTGGTAGGGCAGGCCGAGTCCCTGGAAGATGCTCTCTTCGATGGCGAGCAATTCCTGGTGGATCGCCTCGCTCTGGTCCGGCAGGCAGAAGACGAACATCTCGACCTTCGTGAACTGGTGGACGCGATACAGGCCGCGCGTGTCGCGGCCGGGGGCGCCGGCCTCGGTGCGGAAGCAGTGCGACAGGCCGACGTACTTCAGCGGCAGCTGCATCTCGTCCAGGACCTTGTCGCGGTGCATGCCGCCCAGGGTGATCTCGGCCGTGGCGATCAGGCACAGGTCGGTGTCGGCCACGGTGTAGATGTGCGTTTCCGGGTTGGGGTCGCGGGATGAAGCCGATGCCCTCCAGCACCTCGACCCGGGCCAGGTCCGGCGTGATGATCGGCGTGTAGCCGTGCCGGATCAGCGTGTCTGCATGGCGTACTGCACCAGGGCCAGCTCCAGCAGCACGGCCTCGTTCTTGAGGAAGTAGAACTTCTGCCCCGCCACCGAGGCGCCGGCCTCGAAATCGACCAGGTCGAGCGCCTCGGCCAGGGCGACGTGGTCCTTGGCGGGGAAGTCGAACTGGCGCGGCTCGCCCCACTTCTTGATGACCTTGTTGTCCCCGTCGGATCGCTGCCGACCGGGGCATCCGGGTGGGTCATGTTGGGGATGGCGAGGAGGGCCGTCTTCAGCTCGGCCTCGACTGCTTGACCTTGCGTTTCCAGCCCGGCGACCTCCTCGCGCAGCCTGCGGCCTTCGGCGATCAACTCCTGCTTCTTCGCCGTGTCCTTTTCCTTGCCGGTCAGCTTTGGCGATTTCGTTGTGCGCTGCTGCTTGACCTGGGCTTCCTGCACCAGGCGCTTGCGCTCGTCGTCGAGCTGCGACGACGCGTGTCGAGGTCGGCCTTGCACGTTGCGGTTACGGCAGTTGGCGTTGACGGCGTCGAGGTGTTCGCGGATGAAATTGATGTCGAGCATGATACAATCCGCACTCGTTTAGCCGCGAGCGTCCCGCGAGCGCATTGCCACGCGCTCGCGGGACGCTCGCGGCTAAACGGGATATTCACGGCCGCTTCTCCAGCGGCACATACGGCCACGTCAGTGCTTGCCGACGTAGATCTGCTCCGGCCGGAAGATGCGGTTGTTCTTGAGCTGCTCCAGCCAGTGCGCCAGCCAGCCGGCGACGCGGGCGATGGCGAAGATCGGCGTGAACAGGTCGGGCGGGATGCCCAGCGCTTGGTAGACGATGCCGGAATAGAAATCGACGTTGGGATAGATGCCCTTGGGTCCCAGGATGCCGGCCGCCACGCGCTCCAGCTCCACGGCCATCTCGTATTTCGGCGGCCGGCTCGGTCTCCGCGAAGACATGCTCGGCCAGTTCCTGCAGCACCGTGGCCCGCGGGTCCTTGACCTTGTAGACGCGATGGCCCAAGCCCATGATCTTCTTCTTGCGTGGCGACCGCATGCTTCCAGCCACGGCCGCGCGTTGCCGATCGAGCCGATCTCGTCGAGCATGTCGCAGCACTTCCTCGTTGGCACCGCCGTGCAGCGGGCCGGTCAGCGTGCCGATGGCCGAGCTGATGACCGTGTAGGGGTTGGCCAGCGTCGAGCCGGTGACGCGGCCGCTGAACGTCGAGGCGTTCATGGTGTGCTCGGCGTGCAGGATCAGGCAGGCGTCGAGCACCTTGCGGCCTGGCCGGCGACGGCTCGTGCTCGAACAGCATCCAGTAGAAATTGGCGGCGTGGTCGAGGTCGTCGCGCGGCGTCGATGGGCTCGTCGCCGTTGCGCAGACGATGGAAGGCGGCCACGATGGTCGGCAGCTTGGCGATCAGCCGGACGACCGAGTCCCAGTTGCTGGTGGCGTTGCCGACGTCGCGCGACGGGATAGAACATGCCCATGGCGGCCACGCCTGCCTGCAGGGCGTCCATCGGGTGGCCCGTCTCGGGCAGGCACTTGATCAGGTCCTTGAGCTTGTACTTGATGCGGCGGTGATGGCGCAAGCTGATCGTCGAAGTCGGCCAGCTCGCGCTGCGTCGGCAGGTCGCCCTTGAGCAGCAGCCAGGCAGGTCTCCTCGAACGAGCTCTCCCGGGCCAGGGTTTCGACGGCGATGCCGCGGTATTCCAGGCGGGCCCGTTTGCCGTCGATGAAGCTGATGGCCGACTCGGCGCACGGCACATCCGCCAGGCCCGGGCGAAACTCCAGCTGACTCATAGGTACCGTCCACCTCTCTGTTTAGCCGGCGCCCCTGGGCGGCGCTCTAAACGGTCATTTCCAGGCCGACGAGCCGGAAGACATCGCGCCACAGCACGCGCCCGTTGCCGCGCTGCGCCGCCACCAGGTGCCGAAACGGCGTTGCCAGGCGGGCACTGTCCATCGCACCCAGCCCGAGGGCCGCCCCCAGGGCCAAGATGGCCGTGCCCATGTCCCGCGTGCCCATCCAGTCGGCGCTCTCCAGGGGGTAGGCCTCGATCAACGTACCGGCGGATCGGCCGGCGGCTGGGCAAACGAAGATACCCTCGGCAAGCATGGGCAGGAATACGTCCTGAGAGTATTCCCGAGCGTACTGCGCGGCCAGTAGGCGGGGGTCCTCGTCCGACTGAGCCAGCTGCTTCATCTCGGGCGAGTTGATGACGATGGCATCGAGCGGCTGCCCGCGCAGCAGCGGCGTGCGTGGGATGGCCACGATGCGAGCCCCGCGTTCCCGCGCCAGGCCGATCAGTGCCAGCGATTCGGCCCCGATGCAGCCCAGGCCGTGGTCTGCCAGGATGACGGCATCCACCTTCGCCGGGCAATGGGCGCGGAAGTCGCCGACCAGCTCCTGCCGGGCGTCACCGCCGAGCGGCCGATCGTAGTCGATCCGCTGGGTCAGCGCCACCTGGCTTCCCTGGCGTTCGTAGATCCAGTCCTTGCGCGGCGTCGGCCAGCCACGCTCCGTGATCAGGTAATCGGCGAAGGGCTGGCGATCGAGCAGGTTCTCCAGTTGCCGCCCCGGCAGGTCGGAGCCGATGATGCCGAACAAGGCCACATCGCAGCCGAGGCGGGCCAGCGTCAGGGCGATGTTGGCAGCGCCGCCGATGCTTTCGTGCGCGGTGGCTTTGCGCAGGATCGAAACCTTGGTCTCCGGGTGCCGTCCGCTGGGGACCCCTTCGATTGCCGTATCGAGGATCATGTCGCCGACGACTGCCACCGCGACCTTACGGGCCCGAAGGCGGTCGTGGGCGTCCTGCACCAGTGCCTGCACTTCGTGCGGCGCGGCCATAAGTCGGACCTCCCTCGCGCCTATTATGGCAATTCGGCGGCGGAAGAGCAAACGGCGGCGCCGCCTGTGGGGACGCGGCTTCGACAGATTGCGGGCAGCCTGCTAACGTAATAACCGCAGAGGTTGGCAGAAGCCGGAGCACAGGCGGTGGCGGCCTGTGAACCAGCGGATGCGTGGGAGGCGAGCGATGGCCAGGACAAAGAAAAACCCGCACCCGGCTCACGACGAGGTCCCGGCGATCGCGGAAATCCGGGTTGCCGGGTTTAAGTCGATCAGCGACGAGCAAAGCATCGCCATCAAGCCGCTGACGATCCTGGCGGGCGCGAACAGCTCCGGCAAGTCGAGCATGATGCAGCCGTTGCTCCTGCTGAAGCAGACCCTGGAGGCCTCGTACGATCCCGGGCCGCTCCTTCTGAGCGGTCCGAACGTGAAGTTTACCAGTGCGGATCAATTACTGTCGCGGATCGGCAAGGGGCAGTCTCTGGGCAGCTTTCAAGTGGGGATGCGTCTGAACACGGGGGAATGGTTCTTGAACTCCTTCCGCAAGGAACACAAGATGGGGTTCGAGATTGAGCGCATGGACACCACTTGGGCCGGGCGCCAGGTAACACTCACGCGAGACATGACTCCTGCTGAGATAGTCAAGACAGGGATCACGAAGGGATGGGACGTTTCCGCGAGCATGCCGAACGGGTTTGGACAGGGCCGGTGGGAAATTGAGCGTGAGCGCTGCTTTCTCGGACCGGCGTGGGCTGCCCCCGGTCCCTCCGGTTACAAGGGATACATTGGCCCACGCTCTTGGCCAGCATGGGAAGGTATCATCCCACACATCATCCACTTACCTGGCCTCCGAGGCAATCCTGAGCGAGCGTATCCCGTATCAGCTGTCGCCGCCTCCTACCCAGGCACTTTCGAGAAGTACGCCGCGAGCGTGATCTCTGAGTGGATGGCGGACAACGAAGAGGCCATCGACCTGTTGAACGCTGACTTGCAGTTCCTGAGACTGGCCGGCGGAGTACGCGCGAATCGCCTCAATGGAGTGCAGATCGAACTCCAGGTTGGCCGCCAGCTAGATGTCCCCCCCACACGCCCTGAAGACCGAGTCAACATCGCCAACGTTGGCCTCGGCGTCTCGCAAACCCTGCCGGTGCTGGTCGCGCTGCACGCGGCCAGGCCAGGGCAGCTGGTCTACATCGAGCAGCCCGAAACCCACCTGCACCCGCAGGCCCAGTTCGCCCTAGCCCAAATCCTCGCCGCGGCGGCCAAGCGGGGCGTTCGTGTGGTCGTGGAAACGCACAGCACCATCCTGCTCCTCGGCGTGCAGGCGCTGGTGGCAGAGGGCGGCTTGGACCACGAGCTTGTCAAGCTTCACTGGTTCCAGCGCGACAAGGCCGGGCGCACAACGGTTACCGGGGGCGACCTCGATGAGTTCGGCGCTTTCGGCGACTGGCCGCAAGACTTCGACGACACGTTGCTCTATTCGCAGAAGAGATACCTCGACGCCGCGGATAAGCGCATGTTCGCCCGATGAGCAAGAAACGGATCAGTACCTGTTGTCTCGTCATCGACGCCTCGGTCGCCAGGGCAGCGAGTCCTATGGAGTCTCGCCAGCCAACCGGCGCCCTTTGCCGCGACTTTCTCATCGCTGTTCGAGGCGTCGGTCATCGCATGGCATGGAGCGAGGCCATCAGGGCCGAATGGGACAGACACCAGAGCACTTTTGCCATGCAATGGCGTACTACCATGAGGAATATGCAGAAGCTACGGCTTGTAGAGGATGAATCGCTTGAGAAGCTGCGCGATGCCATCCTGAGTCATTCGCAGGACGAGGATGTCGTTGCCATCATGCTCAAGGATGCCCATCTCGTGGAGGCGGCCCTCGCCACCGATCGGCGCATTGCCGCGGGGGATGAGACCGCACGCGGGCACTTCGCCCGACTCGCCGCCAGCTTCGGTATTATTCGGCCCATCAACTGGGTGAACCCCACGATTGAGGACGAGCAGATCATCGCGTGGATTGAGCACGTGCGCCGCTCGAGCGCACCCGACGGTTACGGCCTTGAGAATTGCGGTCAGACCGCTCTCGGCGAGTCGATCAGCACGACATGCACCTCTCCCGGCCCGTGAACCCCCGTAACCAGGCGCAGCTCGATGTCGCCCGTCTTGCTTGGCCCGGTGATGAGCGTCAGGCACGACGGCATCGACGGGCGGCCGGCGAACAGGTCGAACAGGTCGGGCAGGAGCTGCGAGCGATCGGCGACGGCGATGTGGACCGGCGGCAAGAGACTCAGCGAGCGTGGCTCCTCGGGCCGAGCCCCGATGGCGATGGACCCCGTCTCGGCAACAAGGTGATCCACACCGCTGATACCGACGTTTGCCGCGAAGAGCGTGGCCCGTTCGGCTCCCACTGCTAGCCTATCAGCCATCGCCACCTCGATCCCGACTGCGCAGCCGGTCCGGGAGATCGAGCCGATCCAGGACGCCGCCACGGCCGACGAGGGCCGTCCGCACTCCCCGGGCGGTCACCAACTCCAGGACCTTCGCCGCCGCTGCCGCTTCATCGGCCACGACGTGCAGCTCGCCGCCGGCGGCAGTCAACTCGTCGCGGAAACGGGCGACAGCATCGGGGCCGGCGCCCTGGTAGCCCACGTTGCAGCGCTCCGGCAGAGGGGGGACGATCCCGGCGCGGTTCCCATCTGCCACCGCCTGACGAACGCGTTGGAGAAACTCGTCACGTGCAGACATCTCTATTGCTCCGGAAATCGTGTCGGACCCCCCCTGCTTGGTGTAGGAGCACGCTCCGTCGCGCACAACTCTGAAATCTCCACGCGCAACGTGTATCCGGCTATGATTGGGGTTGGTTTGTGCCCCGCCTGCCCGGAGATTGCCGATGTCCTGGCTGCCCCATCCCTGGGAGCCGCTTCTCCACCGCCGGGATTTGCTGCGGGCGGGGGCGGTCGGCGTGTCGGCAGCGCTGCTGCCTGAGGGCCTGGTCGCGCGACCCCTCCCCAACCCGGCGGCGGCGACGGCAACATCGGTCATTCTCCTCTGGATGGCCGGCGGCGTGACGCACATCGACTCGTTCGACCCCAAGCCCGCCGCCCCGGAGCAAATCCGCGGCACGCTGTCAACCATCGCGACCACTCTCCCCGGCGTCCGCTTCACGGAGGTCATGCCCGGCCTGGCGAAACAGGCCCATCGCCTGGCCCTGGTGCGCAGCTTCGCGCACGGCAACAACGACCACTTCCTCAGCCAGGCGTGGGCGCTGTCGGGACGCAAAGTAACCTCGATGACGCAGATCACAGAAGAGCCGAACGTCGGCGCCTTCGTCTCGAGGCTGCTGGGGCCGCGCGCCGGCTTTCCGGGTTACCTGGCTGTGCCGGGCACAACGCGCCCCGGTCCGCCGCCCTACAACCTGTTCGTTGGCGGCTGGCTCGGCCGCGAGCACGCGCCCTTCCCGACCGCCGGTGCTCCGCGCAACGAGGACTTCACCGCCCAGGTTGCCGAGGCGTCCGAAGACGAGTTCAACCAGCAGGCGCTGAAGCCGCCGCCGGGTGTCGATCCCTCGCGTCTCGACGGCCGCCGTTCCCTGCGGAGCCACCTGGAAGCAGCGCTGCGTGCGGCCGAAGCCAGCGGACAGGCCGAGGCGCTGGCCCGGCAGTACCAGGGGGCGTTCGCCATGCTGACAGCGCCCGCGGTCCGCCGTGCCTTCGAGCTGGAGCGGGAGCCGGAGCCGACGCACGCCCGCTACGGCAAGACGAAGATCGGCCAGCGCTGCCTGCTGGCGCGCCGCCTGGTCGAGGCGGGGGCGCGGTTTGTGCTGGTCGATTACGGCTACGATCCGGAGTACGGCAACCTGTGGGACAACCACGCCGCCCCGGTGCAGCACCAGCCGCACATTTCGGAGATGGCAAAACGGCCCTATCACCTGGCCGGCATGGACCGGGCGTTTGCCGCCCTCCTGGACGACCTGGCGGCCCGCGGCCGACTGGACGAGACGATGGTGGTCTTCCTCACCGAGTTCGGCCGGACGCCGACGATCAACGCCCTGGGCGGGCGCGACCACTGGGGCGACGCCGGCTCGATTTTCTTCGCGGGCGGTGGCACACGCGGCGGGCAGGTGATCGGCGCCACGGACAAGCGGGGCGGCAGTGTGACAACCTGCCGCCACACCCCCGGCGACGTGGCCGCTACCATCTACCGGGCGCTGGGCCTCGACCCGCAGACCGTTGTTCACGACCGCCAGGGCCGGCCGATGGTGGTGCTGCCGGACGGGGAGGCGATTGCGGGGGTGCTGGGGTGAGCGAGGTTTAGCGGTGGATCGTAGATCCGCGCGTTATTCCGCGCGCGGATTTACGATCCGCCGCTAAACATCTCCCGAAACGATCTTTTCGCCGGCGCCGGAAAGTCCCGCACCCCCGTCCACCCGGCCCCCGGACCGGGTAGCTTGCTCAACCACTCATCCCGCGCCAGCCCGCGCAGCACCAGCCGCGCCGCCCGCAGCGCCAGCCGGTACAGCCACGGCCGGCGCAGCACCTCCTTCCACAGCCAGTACGCGAGCCGTTCGCCGCGGCCCGACTTGTGCTCGTGCTGCAACTCGCGCAGGCCAATGAGCATGTGCGGGATGTTGATCTTGACCGGACAGGCCGCCAGGCAGGCGCCGCACAGGGATGACGCATGCGGCAGATCCGGATTCTCCTCGACGCTGTCGTACAACGGCGTCAGGATGCTGCCGATCGGCCCCGAGTAAACGCCGCCGTAGGCGTGGCCGCCGATCCGCCGATAGACCGGGCACGCATTCAGACAGGCCCCGCAGCGGATGCACTGCAGGCTCTCGCGGAATGGCGTCGCCAGCACGCGCGAGCGGCCATTGTCCAGCAACACCAGGTGAAACTCCGCCGGGCCGTCGATTTCGCCCGCCCGTCGCGGGCCGGTAATCATCGTCGTGTAGACCGACAGCGTTTGGCCCGTCGCTGCCCGGGCCAGCAGTTTCAGAAAGACCGGCAGATCTTCCAGCCGCGGGATCACCTTCTCGATGCCGACCAGGGCGACGTGGATGCGCGGGCAGGTCGTCGTCAAGCGACCGTTGCCTTCGTTGGTCACCAGGACAATCGTGCCCGTTTCGGCCACGGCGAAATTGGCGCCGGTGATGCCCATGTCGGCCAGGCGGAAGTGCTCGCGCGAGCACGCGCCGGCCGGTCAGGGCCAGGCTGCGGGCGTCGTCGGGCAATTGCTCGCCCAACTTCTCGGAGAGGAGGCGGGCGATGCTTTCGCGGGTGTGGTGCACCGCCGGCGCCACCAGGTGCGACGGCCGTTCGCCCGCCAGCTGAATTACGTACTCGCCGAAGTCGGTTTCCGTCACCTCAAGGCCGGCCGCTGCCAGGGCCGGGTTGAGATGCACCTCCTCGGTCGTCATCGACTTGGATTTGACGATCCGGCGACTACCGGTGGCCTGGGCGATTTCGAGGATGATCCGCCGGGCTTCGCCCGCGTCCGCCGCCCAGTGGACGTGCCCACCGAGCCGCTGGACGGAACTTTCCAGCTGTTCCAGGTAGCGATCGAGGTGGGCCAGCGCGTGCTCCTTGATGCGCTTGGCGTGGTCGCGGAGTTTGTCGCTGTCGGCCAGGGCGGCGTAGCCGCGGCGGTTGCCGGCCAGCAACGTACTGGTCAGCCGCACCAGGGCGGCCTGCAGCGGCGGATCGGCCAGCGCCTGGTGAACGGCGCCCGGAAAATCGTGATGCTCGTGCTGTGCGAATGCATGGCTCATACTGGCATGATACACCGGGCCGGGGCGCCCGCGACGGCGCGGTAGAATGATCCGACGGGCCGGCGTGGTATTCTGAAGGGATGGACGCCGGAGGAGAAGGCCGTATGCCGGACGACATCTTTGCCAACCTGCCGCGCCAGGCGCGGGACCTCGGGCCGCCCGTCGGTCGCATTACCGTACTCGGCCCGGCCGGTCGTTACTGCGGCACATCGCTATTACCGGGCGACTCGTCCTTGGCCTGGCACTCCTCGGGCTGGGCCTCGCAGTCGCCCTGGACTCGGAGCAATACCGGGACGCCTTCTTTTGGGTGTGGACTGCGCTGCTCATCGTTTCCGGGTGCGCAAACCTGGCCTCGGGGGCACGCATTGCATGGCAGGAGCGACGCCGGCGCGGCGAGACCGTGCTCGGGGTCGTTAGCTGTCCCGGCGGGCTCGTGTGCGACCTGCCGGACCGGTGCGTCGTCGCCCCTTGGGACGAGATCGACACGATTTGGGACAGCGGCCGACGCTTCCGCATCCGTGGCGGGGTCGAGGTCATGTTACCGGACACCCTGGAAGGTCTGTCGACCCTTGCCGAATCGCTCTACGGCGAGACGTTTCAGCGGATGTGCATCTGCGCCAGCGCCATGATCCTTGGCGGCCGGGCCGTTGAGTTCGGCCCCGTGACGGTCACGCGCGACGCCATCGCCGCCGGGTCGCGGCGCGTGGCCTGGGCCGAGTCCGGGATGGGCGTGTTCGGCGGGCGGCTGCTCGTCTTCCGCGCCGGCCGGCGCCTGCCGACGCTGGTGATTCCACTCACCAGAGTGCCCAACGTCCATGCCCTGTTGGCGCTGATCGATCGCCTGCGCGAGGGGGGCTTCGGATCGATCGTCATCGGCCCCGGCGCCACCGAGCCGCCCGAGTTCGAGTAACCATCCCTGGGGAGCGCATCGACTCTGGAGATCCCGCGATGACCTGGATCAAGACTGTCCCCTACGAACAGGCCGACTCCGACCTGCGGCGCATCTATGAGGCGACCCGGGCGCTGTATCCCAGGGAATACGGCGGCGAGCCGGTGGCCTCGCTGCTCCGGCCGGACGGCACCAGCGACAGCATCATGGCCTCGCATAGCCTCATCCCGGAAGCGATGCGGCATCTTATGAGTGGCCTGGCCGTGCTGCTCCAGCCGCATCTTCCCCTGACGCGGCGGCAGCAGGAGATGATTGCCGCCGTCGTTTCGGTCCAGAACAGCTGCTTCTACTGAATTGAGAGCCATGTGGAGTTCCTGCGCCGGGCCAGCCTGGACGAGGAACTCGCCGCCGCGTTGCGGCGGGATTACACTCAGGTGGAACTGCCCGCCCAGGACCGGGCCATGCTCGATTTCGCGGTGCAATTGACTCGGGCTGCCTACCAGCTGACCCCGGCCGACATCGACCGCCTACGGTCCGTGGGGTTTGACGACACGGGCATCCTGCAAATCACGCTGATCGCCGCGTGGTTCAACTTCATCAACCGGGTCGCCGACGCCCTGGGGGTCGGCCGGACTCCAGCAAAAAGCTGAGACCGTTCGGAAGCTATGACGTCAGGAGCGGTCGAAGCCAGGGTGGCGGAGGATCCCCGTTCCGTCCGAACGCGCCATCTTGAACTGAATTCGTGGGGAATTCAGTTCAACCTGGAGCGGCGGCGCAATCCATTTTCCAGCATGAGCTTGCGCCGGCAGATCGCGCCAAAGCGCCAGGTTGAACTGAAGTCCGATGGATGCGGAGCGCGCGGGCAGCCGAGAAAGAGGCTAAATCCGATCAACATGGGCATCTAGCGATGCGCCCGCCGTTGCCCGATTTCTTCCGAACACTCAAGCACCATCCGAATCATGGCCCTTGACCTGAACGACACCATCGTGGCTCCGTCCTCCTCCGCCGGACCCGGTGCCCGCGGTGTGGTACGGCTCAGTGGGCCGGATGCCTTCCGCTGCGTGGCCAGCCTTTTCGCCGGCGCGGAGCCGCTGGCATTCAACCGCCGGCGCCTGATCTCGGGCCAGGTGCGTTTGCCGGGCGTGGCCGCTCCGCTGCCGGCCGACCTGTATGTCTTCCCCGCACCGGCCAGCACCACGGGCCAGCACGTCGCGGAGCTGCACACGCTCGGCTGCCCACCCCTTCTCGAATTGTTGATCGCCGAGCTGCTCCGGGCCGGCGCTCGGGCCGCACGGCCGGGGGAATTCACGCTGCGCGCCTTTCTGGCCGGCAAGCTCGACCTGACGCGGGCGGAGGCGGTCCTGGGCGTGATCGAAGCCGGCAGCCGCGATGAGTTGAAGGGGGCACTGGCCCAGCTCGCCGGCGGAGTCGCCCGCCCCTTGCACGATCTCCGCGGCGATCTCTTGGATCTGCTCGCCGATCTCGAAGCCGGCCTCGATTTCGCGGAGGAGGACCTGCACTTCGTCAGCACCGACGATCTGCTCAGGCGCATTGGCAAGGGACTGGCCTTGATGACGCTGCTGGGCAAGCAACTGGAGCAGCGGGCGCTGGGCGGCCGTCCTTTCCGGGTGGTGCTGGCCGGCCGGCCCAACGTGGGTAAGAGCAGCCTGTTCAACGCCCTGACCGGCGGCACCGCCCTCGTCAGCCCCTTGCCGGGTACGACGCGCGATTATCTGGTGCGCCGCCTCACCCTGGAGGGGACGCCGATCGAGTTGATCGACACGGCGGGGTGGCGGCAGGCCGGCGACGGCATCGAGGCGCAGGCCCTGGCCCTGGGCGGCGAGCAGGCCGAACCGCGCCGACCTGGTCCTGCTGTGCGTCGAGACGGGGGGAGACATCGAAGCCGGCGAAGAGGTCGCCCGGCGACTCTCGGCGCTGGCGGTGCTGAAGGTGGCCACCCAGTGCGACCTGGCGCCGCCAACATGGGGCGACGTCGCCACCAGCGCAATGACCGGGGCCGGGCTGGACGCCCTGCGGGCGGCGATCGCGGAATGGGCCCGCGCCCAATCCCGGTCAGGCCTGGCGCCCAGCGTGAGCCGCTGCCGGCATCATGTGGCAGCCGGCCTGGAGCGCTGCGGCGGGCCCATCAGATGGTGCTGTTCGGCGAGGCGCCCGAACTGGTGGCCCTGGAGCTGCGCGGCGCGTTGGATGAGTTAGGGGAAATGACCGGGGCGATCCACACCGACGACCTGTTGGACCGCATTTTCAGCCGCTTCTGCATCGGGAAGTGATCCCCGGACCGTCAGGGGCTCGGCGTTTCGTACACCACCACCTCGAACGCGCGATCCCCGCGGTGCCCGCTCCACGACTGGACAGCGTGGCCCCGGCGGGCGCGTTCCTTCGCGTTGTCGATATCGGACAGCAAGCGCGGATGGTCGTTCAGCGCGTTTTCAAGCACGACGTAACAGACCTTGGTCTCGCCCGGCGGCGGCTCCGGAGACTCGCGTTCCAGGAACACCTTGCCGGCGTAGTAGTGCGACCAGCAATAGGGGTCGATCACCTCGTCCCAGGGGCGGGCGTGGTCGGCCAGCCAGAGGCCGGCATCGCGAAAGCCGTCGCGGTTGGCGTGCAGCGGCTCCAGGGTCTTGGGCAGCGTCGCCGCGACGAACGCCGTCAACAGCAGCACGGTCCAAACGGGACTCGTCGCCGCCGGTAGCCGGTCCTTCCATCGGGCCAGCACAGGCCATCGCCTCAGGGCCGAGGAGACGGTTGTCACCAGCCCCGGCACGGCGGCCACCGCCCAGTAGGTCCCGCACAGCAGCGGCAGCAACAGATGGCGGTCGGAAACGTAACCCAGCACCGAAGCGACCCGCCACATCAGCCCCAGGATCGCCAGGCTCACCAGCAGCAGCACCCACGCCCCCGGGACAACCCGAAAACGATCGCGAAACCACCACAACCCGAGGAGGAGCGGCAACCAGAGAACATAGAGGTAGCCCTTGACGAACTCCGCGATGACCGCCTTGAGTCCGGACGAGGACGCATGGCGGCCATCTTCGTAGAGCCAGACGGCGAAGAGCGGCATGTCTGGAGCAGCGCCGCCCGCCAGGCTGAGCAGGGGAGGCGGCTCGGTCGGACCTTCGGAGCCGGGATGCAGGATACGGCGAGGGGTCGCCTTCACCGTCAATTGGCCGGTGATGGCGTAGAGCGGACAGCCCAGCACGACCGCCGTCAGTGTCAGGGCCGCGCCGCAGGCCAGGAAGCGCCGCCAACCGGTGCGCCCGGCTCGCGTACACTGGCTGGCCAGGAGCACCAGGCCGGTCGCGCCGGCAATCAGGGCCCCTTCCGGCCGGGTCAGGTAGGCGAGCGCACTAAAGGCGCCGGCAACGCCAAACCAGCCGGGCGACCGGGTCTGAAAGGCACGGACCGCACCGTAAAAGGCGGTGACAGCCAGCAGCAGGAACAACCCCTCGGAAAGCCCGTCGGTCAGAATCCGTCCGCTGGCCGGGAGGCACTGAACGATCAGGGTGGCCCAGAAGCCGGCGCTGCGATGGAACAGGTCGCGGCCCAGAAAGTACATCGGCACCACCAGCAGCACGCTGGCGATGGCGGAGACCAGCTGGGCACTGAGCTGCATCACCAGCGAATCCGGACCGGCATCGAACGCCCGCACCGCCGGGGACATCAGCGCGATGGCCAGCGGATAGCCGGGGTGTTGCTGCTGTTTGGGGTCGGCGATGGTTTTGAGCCACGGCTCGTGGCTGAGTTGCCAGGCGTATCGGATGTAGCCGATGCTGTCGCGAGCGGCGACTTCGGTGTGCGTGAGGTGCCAGGCCCGCAGCCCGATGGCGGCGCCGAGGAGCACAGCAAGGAGGGTAAGGTCGCGCCAGGCCGTGCGGCCTCCTGGGAAAGCAGGCTCGGGGCGTGGTGCAGGCCCGGTGACCACCCACGCCGCGGTTGGGCCACCCCGTTGCTGTGCCGACGGGCCCGCTCTGCGCCCTTCCATGAGCTGCCTCGCTTCTCTGTCTTGCCTGGCCTGAACCCATTCCGGGCACGGCAACTGCTCCGGGAGCCGCCGCGCGGCCCGGATCGTAGGCGGTTTCTCGGACGGCGTCAAGCACGAACCGGGGTCTCATTTGCCGAGGTGCATGCTGTTGGGAGATAATTCGTACTACTGCGTCGTCGAGGCTTGGAATTGGGGTAGCCGAACTCGCCAGAGTTCGGGTTTTCTGAAGTCTGGCGACTTCAGCTACCCAAGATCTTATTGCTGACTCGTACTACTTCGGCTCGGAAGGTCCGCCGGCCACGCCGACCAGGGAGATGGCCGGTACGCGGGCTCCGGTAATAGGTCCAGGAGGTGGCGAAGCAGTAGTCGTCTATGCGGTGAAGGTAGCGGCCCATGAAGGACCACTTGCTTTCGACCAGGACCAGGCCGTCCTCGCCCACCGTGCGGACCACGGAGCTGTGGACCGGTTGGCCGGACGCATCGCGGTAAATGGCCAGGTCGCCGGCGCGAGGAACAGACACGGCTTCGTAAGAATTGTCGTGCAGGATACGGACGATGTCGCCGCCATCCATCCAGTAGCGCCCGCCGGTGAACACCCAGCCATGGCAGTTGGTGGCGCGGTCGGTCGGGCCGGTCCGAATCAGGCGGAGTCCCAGGTCATGGGACTGAACCACGCGCGTCTCCGCGTCCTGATCGGCGGGCAGCGCCTCGTGAGTGGCCACCTCGTAGAGCGACACCGGCGCCGCGATCCGTCCAGGCCGTGTGGGCCTCGGGACTGTATGGCGGCAAGGGGCGCTCGGCGGGTGAGGTCCCCGGCTCCACTTTTCGGGCCGCCTCGCATTCCGATTGCCACGACCAGCCCAGCACCAGCAGCGGGCCGCCGGCGAGGAAGAGCACGCCCAGGGTCCGCGGATGACGGGCCAGGAGAAGCAGGTGCTCGGCGATGCGTGAGGAGAGCAGCAAGCCCGCTCCGCAGCCGCCGGCCAGCGTCAGGAGCGGCAGCCGTGCCGAAGCGGGGACGTCAAAGCCGGGCGCCCACAGAGTCAGCCCGGCCAGCAGCGGCGCGGCCAACCCGAGCAACAGCCGCCACCGTCCCCATTGCGACCGGCGGGAAATCAGCAAGGCCAGCCCCACCAGGGCCGATCCCAGGGCAATCACCAGCAACACCGGCAAGTCAGACTGCCGAGATCGGAGAATTCACCGGCATTCGCCCTCGCAGAGCACGCGCCGAGCGTCAGCGCTGCTCGCCTCACCCCGTTTTTCTGACGAGCCCGGGAAGAAAGCGGTTCCCAATCCCGGACCCCAGCCTCGCGGTGAAAAGAGTTTAACCCACATATCATTAAGCGGGGATGAGAGCAGCACGAACTAATCCCGCACTGAACCGCCGCGGATTCACGATGCCGGCCCGCGCCCGCCCTGGTAAGATGTCTCCACCGTCGCAGATCCCGCCACTCGGGAATCGCATCCCGCCTGCTCGCGCCGGAGGATCAATCCATGCACCTGGCAGCCCGGCACTGGCTGTGCCTTGTCGCCGTCCTCCTGGCATCTTCTGCCCAGGCTGACGAGGGGCCCTGGGCTTTTCGAGCCCCGCAACGCCCCGAGTTGCCTCGCGTCAACAACGCCCGCTGGTGTCGCAATCCCATCGACCGCTTCGTGCTGGCCCGGCTGGAGAAAGAGGGGCTGGCCCCGGCTCCCGAGGCCGACCGCGTCACCCTGATCCGCCGGCTGTCGCTCGACCTGACCGGCCTGCCGCCGACCATCCGCGAGGTGGACGATTTCCTCGCCGACAAAAGCGACCGGGCCTATGAGAAGGTCGGGGACCGGCTGCTGTCACCGCCGCAGTATGGGGAACGCTGGGCCCGCCTCTGGCTCGATGCCGCCCGTTATGCCGACAGCGACGGCTTCGAGAAGGACAAGCCACGCTTCGTCTGGGCCTATCGCGACTGGGTCATCAACGCTTTCAATCGCGACCTGCCCTACGATCAGTTCATCATTCAGCAGATCGCGGGGGACTTGCTGACCGACAAGCCTGAAGCGCCAGCGAAGGAGAGCCCTTCGCTGGCGGTTCAGGCTTGTGCCAGCTCTACGCAGGACCCGCTTACGGCCACCGGTTACCTGCGCAACTCGATGATTAACGAAGAAGGCGGCATCGACCCGGAGCAGTTCCGCATGGAGGCGATGTTCGACCGCATGGACGCGATCGGCAAGGGGATCCTGGGCCTGACCATCCAGTGTGCCCAGTGCCATAACCACAAGTTCGACCCGCTCAAGCAGACCGAGTATTACCGCCTCTTCGCCTTCCTCAACACCTGTAACGAGGCCAACGTCGCCGTCTACACGCCCGAAGAGCAGATGAAGCGGGCCGACCTCTTCCGGCAAATCCGCGCGATCGAAGCGGGACTCAGGCATCGCGAGCCGAAGTGGCCCGAGTTGATGGCCGCCTGGGAACGCCAGGTTCGGCACGATCAGCCGGCCTGGAAAATTGTCCGGCCGCAGCTCGATAGCACCGGCGACGAGAAATACTCGCTCCAGGAGGACGGCTCGGTCCGCGCCGCCGGCTACGCCCCCACGAAGCACTCTCCGGAATTCACCGGCCCGACCGATCTGAAGACGATCACTGGGGTGCGGCTGGAAGTGCTCAACGACCCCAACCTGCCGCTGGGCGGACCGGGGCGGTCGATTCGGGGGTTGTTTGCGCTGACCGAATTCCGCGTGTTCGCCGCCCCGGCCGACATTCCGGGCGCCGGAAGGAAATCAAGATCATCCGCGCCACGGCCGACGTCAACCCGCCGACCCGCCCGCTGGACGCCATCTTCGACGACCGCAGCAAGCGCCAGCGCGTCACCGGCCCGGTGGAGTATCTGATCGACGGCAAGGACGAAACCGCCTGGACGACCGACATCGGCCCTGGTCGCAGCAATGTGCCGCGCAAGGCCGTCTTCGTCTTCGAGGAGCCCGCCTCCTTTCCCAAGGGGGCCGTCATCACGTTCAAGCTCACGCAGAACCACGGCGGCTGGAACAGCGACGACAATCAGAACAACAACCAGGGACGGTTCCGCTTCTCCGTCACCGACGAGCCCAATCCCGTCGCCGACCCGCTGCCGGCCCATGTCCGCGCCATCCTCAGCATTCCGTCCGACAAACGGACGCCGTCGCAGATGGATGCGGTCTTCAGCACCTGGCGTACCACGATGTCCGAGTGGAAAGTGGCCAATGCGAAGATCGAGGCGCTGTGGCGGCAGCACCCGGAGGGGGCATCGCAGCTGGTCCTCAAGGCCCAGGATCGACCGCGTGAGACGCACGTCCTGAAGCGCGGCGACTTCCTCAAGCCAGGGACGGCCGTCGAGCCGGGTGTCCCCGCCTTCCTCCACCAGCTGCCCAAGGACGCGCCGCCCACCCGGCTGACGTTTGCCCGCTGGCTGGCCGATCGCCGGTCCCCGACCACGGCCCGCGTCCTGGTCAACCGGGTGTGGCAGGCCTACTTCGGCACTGGCATCGTGGCCACCTCAGAGGATTTCGGCACTCAGAGCGACAAGCCGTCGCACCCGGAACTGCTCGACTGGCTGGCCGTGGAGTTCATGGAGCGCGGCTGGAGCCAGAAAGAGCTGCACCGGCTGATCGTCAATTCGGCGACCTATCGGCAATCGTCGCGGGTTACGCCGGAGCTGCTGGAGCGCGATCCGCAGAATCGGCTGCTGGCACGCGGCCCGCGCTTCCGCGCCGACGCCGAGGTGGTGCGCGACATCGCTCTGGCGGCGAGCGGCCTACTGAACGACAAGGTCGGCGGACCGAGCGTCTATCCGCCGCTGCCGGCCTTCATGCTGATGCCGCCGGTCAGCTATGGGCCGAAGACGTGGAAGGAATCGACCGGCCCCGACCGCTACCGCCGGGCGCTGTACACATTCCGTTTCCGTTCGCTGCCCTATCCGGCGCTGCAGGCGTTCGACGCCCCCAACGGCGATTTCGCCTGCGTCCGCCGCAGCCGTTCCAACACGCCGCTGCAAGCGTTGACGGCGCTCAACGAGCCGGTGTTCATGGAGTGTGCCCAGGCCCTGGGGAAGAAGGCGCTGGTGGAAGGGGGAGCGACCGACGCGGATCGGCTGACCTATGCGTTTCGGCGCTGTGTGGCTCGCCGGCCGAGTGCCGAGGAGTCGGCGGAGTTGCTGAGACTGTTGAAGAAGGAGAAAGAACGCTTCGCCAAACCGGGCACGAACCTACCCGCGGGCGCGACCAACGCCGAAAGTGCTGCCTGGACCGTGGTGGCGCGTGTGTTGTTGAACCTGGATGAAACGGTGACGAAGGATTGATTTTCAGAGCCGGAAGCGTAAGCGAGGGATTCTGTCAATCCCTCGCTTACGCTTCCGGCTCCGACATCACTGAGGAACCCCATCGATGAAAACGCTCCCCTGCCTCGCCGTCCTGCTCATCGCGCTGGCCCTCGCCGGTCCGGCGCTTGCCGAGGACAAGATCAAGGACGACGGCTTCGTGCCGATGTTCGACGGCAAGACCCTCAAGGGCTGGGTCAACGTCAACTGCGCCCCGTCCACCTTCACCGTGAAGGACAACCAGATCATCACCACCGGCAAGCCGACGGGCTACCTGCGGACGGCGAAGCAATACGAGAACTTCATCGCCGAGTTCGACTGGATGCACATCCCGCCCAAGCCCGGCGCCGTCGGCAACAGCGGCTTCTTCGTCTGGGCCGACCCGATCCCGGCCGTCGGCACCGGCTACACGCGCGGCATCGAGGTCCAGGTGCTGGTAAACCTGACATACCACAACAAGAAGGGCGAAATCACCGCCACCAGCCAGGGCGACCTGTTCAGCATCTGGGGCGCTCACTGCACGCCCGATCGCCCGCACCCCGACGGCTGGGAACGCTGCCTGCCGAATGGGAATTACACCAAGGGCGAGGGAGAATGGAACCATTACCGCGTCGAGGGGAACAACGGTCGGATCACGCTGACCGTCAACGGCCATGAGGTATCCGGCGTCAGCAAGTGCAATCCGCGCAAGGGATACCTGGCTCTGGAATCGGAAGGGTCGGAATGCCGCTTCAAGAATCTGAAGATCAAGGAGTTGCCGAGTACGAATCCGAAAAAGGATGAGATTGCGGATGTCGCAGAGGGGTATCGGCAACTCTACACCGGGCTGGACCTATCGGGTTGGAAGGCGGACGAGGAGGCGAAGAAGCACTGGCAGGCGAGGGATACGGTGCTGCATTACGACGGTGCTGACGGGCTGAAGACTGCGCTGCGTACAGAGAAAGACTACGGCGACGCCGAGTTTGTTGTGGATTTCCGCTTCCCCGTCAAGAAAGACGCCAGCTGCACATTCACCTTCCAGGAGGGCAAGGGGCGAGAGGTGAAATTGACCCTAACGCACGCGGGAGACTTTGAAACGTCCGCGCGGGCGGGTACTGCGTTCAAGGAAGCCGGCGGGAAGGCCACGGGATTCAAGGCTCCTGGCGAATGGAATCGGCTGTACCTCGCGTTGAAGGGCAACAAGCTCAAGTGGAATCTCAACAATAAGCAAATGCTGAATGATATACTTGTTTCCGACAAACCGACGGTGGGCACATTCGACATAAGGCCCGAAGGCGCGATGGACTTCGCCAACCTGTTCGTGCGCGAGTTGAAGTAACGGCTTCTCGGCACCGACGGCGACGGCTGATCCGATGTCCGGCCCGACACTCGTGGTTCTCCCTCCCGCCGGCGTGACGGGTTGCGAACCGATTGTGCAGAGGGCAACAAGCGCGGTCTTCTATTTGAGAAACCAAAAGAAACCGGGCAACTTCATCCTGGCGGATGTGGCAGCGCGGACCGGGTATTTCAGCTACCATGTTGAGAACCCTCCCAAGGACGGAAGCGGCTGTCCGGGGCGCTGGCTGGTTCAGGTCGCGTGGGAGCACTTTATCCAGCAGGGCTGCGTGATCAACGGGATTCGAGGCGAATGGACGTTCGGGGACAATCTGGACGTGGTGAACGCTCTTACCTAGGGAGGCCGGATGTCGGTCGAGGACGCGGCCAAGCACACCTGGTCTGCGGCGCGGGCTCGGGAACGTGGCATGGCCACGGTTGTTCTGTTGGCGACAGCCGGAGCCCCCGGACGGTATCATTCGGTTGATGTGTTGTTTACTCCCTGACCCCCGCGTTGACGGAGGTGACTCATGCTGACTCTTGACCAGGAGTGCCTAGCCCAGCTTCGGGAGATGGCTCAGTGCGGCGTTGCC
Organism: uncultured Planctomycetota bacterium; assembly: GCA_963827935.1. Classification (GTDB taxonomy): domain Bacteria; phylum Planctomycetota; class Planctomycetia; order Gemmatales; family Gemmataceae; genus DATFNV01. Next base: position 34,085 of record CAWHCN010000021.1, read on the forward strand.
CCTACGACAATGTTGCGCAAACTGTTGGAGCGGATGGACCAGCTCCATCCCGAGGAGCCGCGCGCTCCAATCCTTGCGCTCTACCTCATGGAAGCCTTGGACCTGGAGGCCCATCAGGTCTCATCTGTCTTCGGCTGGGATCCGAACGGGACAGGCCCGTTGAGCGACGCCCGGCTGGATGAATTACTCGCCCGCCACATCGGGGCGAAACCCGGGGGCGGAGGTTGAGCATAACCCAGCAGGTCCGGTATGGCGGCGGACTCGGGCGCGGGTACAATTCCGTTGTCCGCTCATCATCCTGGTCCGTGTCCTGTGGGAGGGCGATACCATGCTCAAGGCAGTCCTCAAGAACGGCGTGATTCAGCCGCTCGAACCATTACCGGCGGACTGGACGGAGGGGGTGGAGCTGGAAGTTTGCCAGGCCACCGTTACGCCCTCGCCCCAGGCCGTTGAGGAATGGCTGGCCGAGATGAATGCACTGTGTGCTGATTCGACGCCGGAACAAGAGGCACAGCTCCAGGCCGCCCTCGATGAACTCAAACGAGCGTCCAAAGGACTGGCCCGAAGACAGATGGGGCTCGCCGGATGAGGCGCTACCTTCTGGACACGAACCACTTGAGCCATGCGATCCGCAAGTTGTCTACCCTGCGGGATCGGATCGGACAACAGCAACTTCGGGGCGACAGGTTCGGAACGTGCGTGCCAGCACTATGCGAACTCGAAGTAGGTATCCGGCAGACGGCTTTCATCGAGGAGAATCATCGCCGTCTCAGGAGCTTCATGAACAGGCTCGCGGTTTGGCCGCTCGAACCTTCCGCGATCCCTGTTTACGCCAAGTATTACGAACTACTTCGCGCCCGCGGCCGGGTACTGGGAGTGGCAGATCTGCTGATCGCGGTGGTGGCCACGCTGCAAAATGCCACCGTACTGACCACCGATCAGGATTTCGCCGGTTTACCCGAAGTTCCGACCGAGAACTGGCTCACCTGAGCCGCGAATCGAGGCCTCCAATGAACGTTCCCCACCTCCTCGCCCGCCGCTGGTTCCTGGGCGACTGCGCCGTCGGCCTCGGCTCCCTGGCGCTGATGGACCTACTGCGGCAAGACGGTCTCGCCAAACCGCAGGCGGCCCTCGACGATCCGCTCGCGCCGAAGGCGCCCCACTTCGCGCCGAAGGCCAAACGGGTCATCTACCTCTTCATGGCCGGTGCCCCCAGTCAGCCGGAATTGCTCGACTACAAGCCCGAATTGGCCCGGCTCAGCGGCACGCTGCCGCCGCCGGACCTCCTCAAGGGCTACCGCGCCGCCTTCATCAATCCCAACTCGAAGCTGCTCGGGCCGCGCTTCAAGTTCGCCAAGCACGGCAAATCCGGAGCCGAGCTGTCCGAATTGTTGCCGCACCTGGCCACCGTGGCCGACGACATCGCCATCGTCCGCTCCATGGTCACCGATGCCTTCAACCACGCACCCGGCCAGATTCTGATGAACACCGGCTCGCAGCAGTTCGGCCGGCCCAGCTTCGGCGCCTGGACCTGCTATGGTCTCGGCAGCGAATCGCGCGACCTGCCGGGTTTCGTCGTCTTCAGCAGCGGCAGCAAGGGGCCCAGCGGCGGCAATTCCAACTGGGGCAACGGCTTTCTCCCCACCGCCTACCAGGGCGTCCAGTTCCGCTCCGGCGGCGATCCGGTGCTCTACCTCTCCAACCCGCCCGGCATCGACGGCGATGTGCAGCGCGATTCCCTCGAGTCGCTGAACCGACTCAACCGGATGCGTCTCGATGCCGTCGGCGATCCAGAGATCGCCACGCGCATCAACTCCTACGAGATGGCCTTCCGCATGCAGGCCAGCGCCCCGGATGTGATGGACATCGCCCGCGAGCCGAAGCACATTCTGGAGATGTACGGGGCGGAGCCGGGCAAGGCATCCTTCGCCAACAACTGCCTGCTGGCGCGGCGACTGGTCGAGCGCGGCGTCCGCTTCGTGCAGCTCTTCCACGAAGCCTGGGACCAGCACGGCAACCTGAAGGCGGACCTCAAGAAGAACTGCGCCAACACCGACAAGCCGGCCGCGGCCCTCGTAAAGGACCTGAAACGGCGCGGCCTGCTCGACGACACGCTGGTGATCTGGGGCGGCGAGTTTGGCCGCACCCCGATGGTGCAGGGCGGCGACGACGGCCGCGATCATCATCCCAACGCCTTCTCCATCTGGCTGGCCGGCGGCGGCGTCAAGCCAGGGATCACGCTTGGCACCACCGACGACCTCGGCTTCAATGCGGCCGATGACCGGGTCCACGTCCACGACCTGAACGCCACGCTCTTGCACCTGCTCGGCTTCGACCACACGCGGCTGACGTACAAGTTCCAGGGCCGGCAGTTTCGGCTGACTGATGTCCACGGGCAGGTGGTGGAGAAGTTGCTGGCATGACGCGCCGCCCGGAGGACGGCGGCTAAACGAAGTCTTACAAAATAAACGGCAACAACTCATCGTAGCTCAGGGCGCGGTCGAACCGGCCACCGATCACCATATCCAGGCCGCGGCCGGGAAAAACGCGCAGCACCTCCAGGGTGCGTGTGCACAGGCAGGTGTGAGGACCGTTGATCAGTTCGATCTCCACCGACGCGCCCACGGCGACGCGCCGATTGACGAGCAGGCAGGTTCCCCCCGCCGAGATGTCGCAGACGCGGGCCCGGGCGAATTCACCGCCAGCCGCGCTCCAGTAGCAGACGATTTCCTGTACGGGTGTAAAGCGGACGTTGGCACGCCGTTCGGCGGCGTGCTTGCGCTTCCCCGGCCTGGGCAGGCCGGGTAGACCCAAACGTGGCATGAAATCCCCTTTGCTGTTCCGGTGGGGCGGGGAAGGCCCCGCACAAGGCTAGGACAGCATCGGGGGTAGGTCAAACGGAGAGGCTACGAGTTAAACGTGCCGGCCGGCTTCTTCCGACGAGAATCGGCCGTGGACCACAGCGCCCGTACCTCGCGCCAGCGGTCGCTATCGGCAGGGATGCCGGCCGCGTTCAGGATGCGCTCGATGTGGAACCACTTGATCGGCTCATCGCGATCGATGCGCTGAAACTCGCGCGTCAGCACCGAGTAATTGAACCCCAGGCGCGGACTGAACCCGCGCAGCGACGTGGCCACCTCGGCAATCAGCACACGCAATTCGACCCCCAGGGGCGACAAGCACCAGTCTTCGAGGGCCATGCGGTAACGTTCGGCCCAGTCGTGATGGGCGATGCTGAGGTCCTCGACGCCGCAGGTCTCGCCGATGCGATAGAGCAGGCACCAGGGGGGCGTCTCCTCGCCGCGGACGATGGCGCGGAGGCGGACCGTGGAGAGGCCGTCCAGGCCGGGGGTCCGCCGCAGCAAGCGGACCAGTGGGGCCAGCCCCCCTTCGCGCCGCGCCAGCAGGGTGATCAATTCCGCCACGGAGCGCGGCGCCCGCCAGGCCAGCTCGGCCGCCTGCAGCGCCCGGCGAAGGGCCAGCAGCTCCTCGACCCGTTTTTGCCCGGCCGCGTGGATAGCCTGGAGGATGCGCTCGCGGGCCGTGTCACGCAGCGGCTCGACGCCCCCCTCGATCTTCTGATATTCGCGCGGTCCGTAACCGAGCAGCGAGCGCCACGTCCTTCAGCTCGAAGCCGTAGGTCTCCCTGCGCCAGCCGCAGGTCGACGCGCATTCGGGCGGTGGCGGCGGTGGAAGACTTGGCGGCGTTCTGCCAGGATTGGAGCAGGCGAGCGGCTCGGGGAGCGGCGAGGCGGCGACAGGCGGCGGGGTGGGCCTAGAATAGAAGCGTTTAGATGTATTTAAGATGAGTGTAGGTAGTTTGTAGAGGTAGTTGGTTTGTTTTAATTATGGTGGAATGTGTGAAGTTTTTTATTGTGGATATTGTGGAGATGAGTGTTGTGGATTTGTGGTTGGTGTGGGAGATTTATGGTTTAGAGTTGAAGGATGTGGTGTTGTTGTTTGGTTTAGGATTATGTGATATGGTAGATAGAGGGGGTGTGGAGTTGTTGTGTGATATGGTTAGTGAGTGTGTGTTGTAGGTTATGTATGTGGTGGGGTGAATGGGTGGAGGAGTTGTTGGTGTTTTGTGGGGTGTTGTAGGTGGTGGAGTTGTGTGTGGTGGGTGTGGTGTTGTGTGGTGGAATTGATGAGGTTGTTGGGGAGGCGCGCGCGAGGCGAGCTCGGCGGCCTGCAGCGCGAGGCGAAGGGCCAGCAGCTCCTCGACGAGTTTTTGCGAGGCCGCGTGGATAGCCTGGAGGATGCGCTCGCGGGCGGTGTAACGCAGCGGCTCGACGCCCCCCTCGATCTTCTGATATTCGCGCGGTCCGTAACCGAGCAGCGGCGCCACGTCCTTCAGCTCGAAGCCGTAGGTCTCCCGCGCCAGCCGCAGGTCGACGCGCATCTCGGGGCGGTGGCGGCGGTGGAAGACTTGGCGGCGTTCCTGCCAGGATTGGAGCAGGCGAGCGGCCTCGGGCGAGCGGCCGGCCAGCACGGCGACCAGGCCGGCGGGGTAGGCCTGCATCGAATAGAAGCCGTCTTCCTCGATGTACTTCACGATGCGGGCCGGCTTCTTGCCCCCCACGCCAAATAGGTCGGCCAGCTCGCGCCGCGAGACGCTCTGTTCGAGGCGGAGCTGCTTGAGGCGTACTCCGAAATCATTGCGCGTGTGGCCGCGCTGATCGGCCTCGTTGCGCAGCCACAGTTTCTGGAGGGCCAGGAATTCGTCGTCGTCCCGGCACAGGCCGCGGGCGGCGTCGGCCACGCTGGTCCAGAGCGGCAACTCGAAATAGCGGAGCCGCGCAGGGAGGCCGTGCTCAGGAAATAGCTTTCGGGATGGCCGGCGCGGGCACAGAGCACGCACAACTCGGCCAGGGCCTCGGGGTAGCCGCGGTCGAGCAGCCGGCGGCGTTCCGCCTGTTGCCAAAGCGCCTCCGCCGGGGCCGGGGCCATATCGACCGCGGCACACAACTGGCGCAGGACCGCAATGGGCAACGGGAAGTTGCCGCGGCGGTATTCCCACAGCGTGGCCGGGCTGATGCCGACCCGGCGGGCCAACTCGCGCGACGAGCCGGCTTGCAATTCCAGGCGAGCGATGAAGCGCTCCAGGTTATCGGCGTGGCCGGCATAGAGGCGGCGCAACTCTTCCAGCTGGTCCGCCTTGACACCCTCCTCCTCGCAGAAGGTCATGAACTGCTGCAAGGTGTGCCGGGTAGGCGTATGGATGCCCAGCTCCATGTCGCCGCATGGCCGCCCGGCTGATGCCGGCGCGGCGGGCCGCCTCCAGGCGGGTGATCCGTAGCGTGCCGGCCCGAATCTGGACCACGGCACGGGCCAGCGGCGGGCGCGTCGGTGGCGCGGTGCAAGCTGTGCTGACACAGGCTGCGCATTGCGCAGGGCATGGCCGTGCAAGCCGTTTCCGTTGACGGAAGGCGGGTGCGCGGCATAGTTCCTTGAATCGGGCATGGCTCCCATCCGGCGGATTCACGGAACAAATTCGTGCGGATCGGCCTCCGAGGAAGCCGGGCGGGCGGGCAGGGTCGGGGGCTGGGCCCCGGGAGGGCAGCGTGCGCTGGGGGGATCGCTTCGCGTTGCTGCTTATGCGTGCCGTGCGCAGGCGCGAAGGTAGGAGGCACCATAAGCCGGGGCGATGCTGCAATCCTATCGCGACCGGCCGCCAAATGCAAACAGATTCGCGGGTCGAACCATTTCAACGGGTGCAGTACCTGGTTTGCATGGCAGCTGTCCGCTCTGGTAGACTCCCTGGACAAGTTCGTTCCCAAGTTCGCCGCAACTTCAAGCAGGAGCCAGGGATGGCACGCAGCAAAAAGAGGAGTCCGGAAGTCGAAGAAGTACGTCCCTACGTCGAGGGCGTCGCCAAAAACCTGGCCGACAAGCTCTGGGGACCCAACGGCCCCAAGTGGGGCACCCAGTTCACCGACATCGAGGACCTCGTCGTCGCCATTCGCGACGTTCTCTCCGAGAAGATGCTGCAATGCGGCCTGGAACGCCAGGCCGCCACGCAGGTGGACGAGCGTCCACCTGCGTGCCAGCACTGCTCTGGGTGTGGCCTGGTCATTCCTCCCGATCCCGAGGAGCCGACCGAGCCGCGTGTGCTAGCCTCGATTTCCACGCTACCCGATTCGCCTAACAAGGTGCGGCATTTGAGCGGTGGGCTCTCGGCTGTTTCCCGCGTCTGCCGTTCGATGATTCTGGTACTGATAAAATGCGAGTCATACTGTCAGATTTAGCCCAAGACTTTTCCCCTTGTCATCCGTGCTTTTCCGGACCCTGCCCAGAAACCACAGCGTTTCGGCTCATTTTGCCCAGATTCGCACCAGCGCCCCGTTTTCCCGAGCAGCTGCTTGACAGCTGCAGTTCAATTCCTGACAATGTATGTCCATGAGGAACACTACCAGGGATGGCCTAACCCTCCGGCAGGCCGCGCGATTCTTCTTGGGCCCTGAGACGCCCCAGCAACGCCAATACGAGGCGCTCCGTGCTTACTTCGTCGAGGGGCTCCCGTCCGCCGAGGTCGCCGGCCGTTTCGCTTACTCCCCCGGCTCTTTCCGCGTTCTCTGCCACGAGTTTCGCCACGACGCCCACAAGCGGGCCGGCTTCTTCCAGAACGTCCCGCACCGGGCCACGCCAGGCCCCGGCCCGCGACCGTGTCCGCGAACTCGTCGTCGCCATGCGCAAGCGGAATCTGTCCGTCTATGACATGCAACGGGAGTTGGCCGAGGCCGGCCACCTCATCAGCATCAATTCCCTGGCTTTGCTGCTGCGCGAAGAAGGCTTTGCCCGCTTGCCCCGCCGTGACGACGACGAGCGACCGCCTACCGTACGGCCCCAAGCCGAGGCGGTCGCGGATGTCCGTGCCCTCAACCTGGCCCCACGCTCCTTCCGTACACGCCTGGGCGGCCTCTTCGTTTTTGTGCCGGTGCTGCGCGACCTGCGTCTGACGGAGGTCGTGCAGCAAGCCCAACTCCCTGGCTCGGCCATGATCCCGGCCGAGCAAGCCGTTCGCACCCTCTTGGGCCTCAAACTCGTCGGCACGGAACGCAAAAGCCATGTCATGGATCTCGTTGCGGACGAAGGCATCGCCCTCTTTGCCGGGCTCAACGTCGTTCCCAAACGTTCCTATCTCGCGGCCTACAGTTCGTCCGTCGATGATCGGGCCATCGACCGCTTCATGGCCGCGTGGTTCACCGAGGTGCCGCGGGCCGGCCTGGCGCATGGCGCGTCGCTCGACCTCGATTTTCACACCGTTCCTGCCAACAGTGTCGAGGAACCCCTGGAAAAACACTATGTCTCCCGCCGCAGTCGCAGCCAGAAGGGCATCCTGACCTTCCTGGCTCGGGATGCCAGCCAACGGATTCTGCGCTACGCCCATGCGGGCATTCCCAAGGCGGACCAGGCGGCGGAAATCCTGCGTTTCGTCGATTTCTGGCAGCAGCACACCGGCGTGGCGCCCGCCGAGTTGGTGTTCGACTCGCGGCTGACCACCTATGCCCATCTCCACAGCCTCAATCAACGCGACATCCAGTTCATCACCCTGCGCCGCCGTACACCCCAGATGCTGCGGTCGATCTGGAGCCGTCCGGAGTCGGCCTGGCGACGCATCACCCTGCCGGCCCTGACACGGCTCTTTCGTACGCCCAAGGTGCTGGAGGAACGCGTGTGTCTCAAAGGCTATCAAGGCGAACTTCGTCAGGTGACGGTCAGGGACCTCGGCCACGAGGAACCGACGATCCTGCTCACCAACAATAGCAAGATCCGCTGCCCGGCCCTGGTCACGCGCTATGCCCAACGCATGCTGATCGAAAACGGCATTGCCGAAGCGGTACAGTTCTTTCATCTCGATGCGCTGTCCTCGATGGTGGGCTTGAAGGTGGATTTCGAGCTGCAGCTCACCCTCATGGCCAGTTCCCTGTACCGTCTCCTGGCAGGCAAGATCGGCAGCGGCTATAGCCATGCCCAAGCCAAGAAGCTGTTCCGCAATCTGCTGGAGGTTTCGGCCACGGTCGTGATCGAACCCGAGCACGTCGTGGTAACGCTCGATAAAAGGGCTCACAACCCCTACCTCGTGAAGTCACGCCTGGCGGACGAGCCGACGCCCATGCCCTGGTTTGGCAACAAACGGCTGCTCCTCCGCTACGCCTAAAACGCGACATCTCCAGGTGTATTTGTTAGGTCAATTCGGTACCGTGGAAATCGAGGCTAGCAACGCGCGGCGGGGAGGCCGTCTGGCAAGAACCCAAACATTACTGCCGCAAGTGCCGGCAGGCTTTTTTTCCCTCAGTCCAAGAGTCTCGGCCTTGATCGCTCGCACTACAGCAGTGCCATCCTGGCCAAGATCATCTACGCGGGCAGCAACAACACGTCCTACCAGCAGGCCCAAGCCGACCTCGACCAACTCGCGGAACTGGATGTGTCCGACAAGCAGGTGCGGCGTCTGTGCAAGCGGATCGGTGACGAGCGTGTTGACGAGCGTGATGCTGCCGTGGCCGCGTATCAGGCGTTGCCGCTGGTCGAGCGGAAGTCGGCCCCGGCGGGCGTTGTGCCGCTGGCGGTGGCCACGGTCAGCGTCGACGGCGGCCGCGTGCAGATCTTCGAGCGGCCGCCGCGTGCCGCGGCGGCGCCAGCGCCAGCGGCCGTAGCCATGCCCTCCCCTGATGTCGTCACGGCAGCGGCCGAGGCGAGCCCGGCCGTCCTCGCGCCGCCGGGGCTCGACCCGGCGCCAAAGGCAGCGGGCGACACGCCGTTGTCTCCCGCCGTGGCGGCGCCGGCAGCCGAGGAGGAAGACGTGGAGCGTCGCGGCCGCTTCTGGCGTTAAGACAAGATTGGCCTGCTGTTGACGATGCAGAGCCAGGAGTCGGCCCACGATCCGTGTCCGCACATTCCCAAGACGTTTCTACACCCGGCCCGCATGCTCCGACTGGTGCGTGAGTTGAAGAAGCGGGCGCCGCCGCAGGAGGAAGCCGTCCAGGAGACGGACGATCCGGACGCCGGCGTGGAGGCGTTGCGTGACGAACAAGAGCGCTGGCAACCCCCGGACGTGCAGGCCAGGCAGGTGGTGGCGACGCGGTGTCCGTGGGACCAGTTTGGGCCGATGGTGGCCGCGGCGGCGTGGGTCTTGGGCTTTTTCGCAGCGCCGCAAGGCCTTCGTGGCCGACGGCGCCGAGAATAACTGGACCATGCATCGCCAGTTGTTTTCGTCGTTCGTGCCGATCCTGGATTTCATCCATGCGTTGTCCTATGTGTTCGCGTCCGCCATGGCGGGTCGCCACTTCAAAGAGGGCTGGACGGTATACGAGCGCTGGATTCAATGGGTCTGGTCCGGCGACGTGGCCCAGGTGATCGCGGCGTTGGCAGTCCGCCAGGCCGAGTTGGGGATGCCGGCGAAGGACGAGGCCGAGGGGAATCCGCGCGCCGTGGTCGCACGGGCCCTGACGTATTTGCAGAACAACAAGGACCGGATGCGCTACCAGGAGTACCGCCGCCAGGGTTTGCCGATCACGTCGAGTTACGTGGAGAGTGCGGTGAAGCAGATCAACCAGCGAGTCAAAGGGTCAGAGAAGTTCTGGAATGAAGACGGTGCCGAGGAACTGTTGCAGTTGCGGGCGGACTACCTCAGCGACGGCGCGGTCATGGAAGCCTACTGGAAGCGTAGGGAAGCCAGCGAGACTGGGCAAAATCGCTATCGCCCCGCCGCCTAGAGCAAAGCACGTACTGCACCCCGGGCGGCCGGGCGCACGACCTGGTTTGCAATCACGCTGCCCGCCGGTAGGGACGCTGCCCCGAGGTCTGGTCTTGGCGGCGTTCCCAGAAGGCCTTCAGCGGCTCGTTCTCGCTCAGGTAATCGCCGCGTAACTGGAGTATCGCCTCTGCGCCTTCCTCTCCCCAGAACTTCTCCGTTCCCTTCGCCCGCTGGTTGAACTGCTTGACCGCGCTTTCCACGTAGCTGGAAGTTATCGGCAAGCCCTCGCGGCGGTAAACGTCGTAACGCATCCGGTGCTTGTTGTTCTCCAAGTAGGTCAACGCCTTGGCCACGACCTTGCGCGGCTGCGTCTCCTTGTCTTCCTCTTGCGGCTCGCCCAGCTCCGCCTGACGTGCCCGCAAGGCCTCGAGCACACGCTCCACACGCCCTTCCCAGACCCAGGCGATCCACACGCGGTAACACAGCCAGCCCGCCGTCTTCGTGCAGCCGGCGTGCGCCGCCGCATACACGTACGACAGGGCATGGATGAAATCCAGGATCGGCACGAACGACGAGAAGTAATCACGCCATACCGTCCAGTTGTTCTCCGCCCCATCGCCGATGAAGGCCTGGCGGGCCGACCCGAACAAGCCCATCGCCCAGGCCGCCGCCGCCACCATGGGCCCGAACGCGGCCCAGCTTTGCCGCGAGCCGACCAGCCGTTTCTCCGCCACGGCCGGCGGTTTCCAGACGGCGGGCCGACTTTCATAGGCGTCCGCTGCGGCGGCCGGGTCCCGGACCTCGTCAGCGGCTTCCTCCGCCACGGAGACCCCCTTACGCAAGTCGCGCACCAGTTGCCCCATGCGCGTGGGATCGAGGAAACCCTCGGGAATTTGCGGACAAGGATCGCTCGCCGAGACGGTGCTCGTCATGCCCAGCAGCAGGCCGATCTTGTCTTCACGCCAGTGGCGGCCCCCACGCTCCGCCGTGGCTGCCGACGGCGCTGGACGCGCGTTGGCGGCCACAGGCGTCGCGGCAGCGGGCGCGACGGCCAGCACCGGGATGGCCACGGGCGGCGCGCTCACGGGTTCGCTGGCCACGGCTGTCACGGCCACGGGCGACGCTTCGGCCGGCGGCACCTTCGCCGCGGCGGCTGCGGCACGATCCAGGATTTGGATCCGACCGCCGTCCGTGCCGACCACGGCCAGCGCCGGCGGCGTCACCCCGTCGGGGACGCCTTTGCGTTGCACCAACGGCAGGGCCTGGTAGCTGGCTACGGCCTCGTCACGTTCCACGCAGCGTTCCAGACCGATGCCTTTGGTGACACGCTCGATCTGCTTCGCGGCAACTTCCACATCCCCCACCACGCGCAGGTTGTCGCTGGCGTTGGCAAAGGAGGTGTTGTTGACGCCCGCGTAAACGATCTTGTGTTGCAGAGCGGGGCTGTAGTGACTGCGATCAATGCCCAGGCTCTTGGACTGAGGGAAAAAAAGCCTGCCGACAGGTGCGGCAGTAAGCCTGGGGCTCAAGCCATTCAGCCTCTCCCGCTCGCGTCTGCACCAAGCGGGGTTCCGTGTCGTCGCAGACGAGGGGGCGCTGGCATTCCGGACAGCAGCCGAAATCCCTGGGCCGCCGCGGGTGGTCCGCCGCCTGGCGTTCCAGGGCCACGTCCAGCATCTTTTCCGTGAGAGCGGCGCGGATGCCCAGGCAGACGTCTTCCAGTTCGGTCAGAGTAGTGCCCCACGGCAGTCCGGCGGGGCCGTACAGCTTGTCGACGAGGTTTTTGGCAACGCCCTCTACGTAGGGCCGCACTTCGTCAACCTTGGCAGTGGATTTTTCAGTTCCTGCCATCCTTGGCTCCTGCAAAGAGTTACGTCAACAAGACGACTGAATCCCTACGAGCTAGTGTAGGACTTCGGTACGTCAGCTGCAAACCGTGTCGTGCGCCCGAAATGCGCTGCCGATGGCTACTATCTCCTGCCGGTCGCCTTAGCACACGGCCTTGAACGACGCGAGGCAATTTCCTCCTTGTTGTGTCGTTTAATTTGGCGGGCAAGGGCGGTGTCCATGTCCTGTTAAATGACTCACGCTCCGGCGCACAAGTGCCTAATTTGTAATGACTTGGGGAGCACAAAGTGTAAACGACCGCCGAACCCGTTCTCTGGAGCGACCCGAGCTTTCCTATCGGGAATCTGATCATACAACACAGCTGTCATGGATGGCGTGTTGCTCCCACCTCTGGAGGCGGTGTCCGCAAGCGCGGCTTTGACCGCGCTGGTTGCGCGGCGTTTGGCAGAAGTGGATCAGTTGCGCGCCGAAGTGTCCAGCCTGCGGCGTGAGAATTTGGAGTTGCGGCAACAGGCCGGGTATTGGCGGAGCCGACACGCCGATGCCGTGGAGCGAATCGCGGCGTTGGAACAGGAAAACGAACAGCTCCGCGGCGAGAATCGCAAGCTGCAAGCCGAACGCTTTGGACGCCGCTCCGAGAAGCACTCCGGTAGCGACCGCTCCAACGATCTCGATGACCCCACGCAAGCCAAGCCGAAACGCCAACGCGGTCGCCAACCCGGTCAGCCCGCTCCAAAGCGCCGCGATTACAGCCACCTGCCCACTCGTGAGCAGTTCATCGACCTGCCCGCAGCGGACCAGAACTGTCCGCAGTGTGGCCTGCCGCTGAAAGCGTGCGGCAGCGAAGATTCGGAACAGCTCGAAATCGAAGTCAGCGTCTATCGCCGCGTGATCCACCGGCGGCGGGGCCAGCGGACTTGTGGCTGTCCGGGGCCGCGCACGGTCACGGCGCCGCCAGCGCCCAAGTTGATCCCTAAGTCGCTGCTGGGCGTATCGGTGTGGGTGGAAATCCTGCTGGACAAGTTCGCCAGTTATCGGCCGACGCAACGGTTGCTCGAGCAATGGCGGTTGTTGGGGCTGGACCTGGCGGCGGGCACCGTCACCGATGGGTTGCAGCGGTTGGAGCCGCTGTTTGCGCCGATCATGGAAGCACTGCGGCAACGCAACCGCCAGTCGCACTATAAGCAGGCCGATGAGACCCGCTGGCTGGTCTTCGTGGAACAGCAAGGCAAGGTGGGCTTTGGTTGGTGGCTGTGGGTCTTCAACAGCGAAGATACCGTGGTGTACCTCCTGGATGACTCGCGTAGTCATCAAGTACCGGAAGATCATTACCCGTCCCAGGCGGGCGGCGTGCTGATGGTGGATCGCTACAGCGCTTATAAAGCCATGCTCCAGGTGAAGAATGGCACGCTGATGTTGGTGTTCTGCTGGGCGCATGTCCGCCGCGACTTTGTGCGTGTGGGCAAGGGCTGGCCCGAGTTGAAGCCCTGGGCCTTGGCATGGCTGCGACGCATTCGCGACCTGTATCGGTGGAATCGACAACGACTGGCCCAGCCGACGGACCTTGCTGGGCAAGCCGGCTTGGAGCAGGCCGTCGCAGCCATGCGGCAACAACTCGACCTCGAATTGGCCGCTCCTGACCTGCGTATGCCCGTAGACAAGGCGTTAACCAGCCTGCAAGAACATTGGTCGGGTTTGACGCAGTTCGTCGCTGACCCACGCATCCCGATGGACAACAACCTTTCGGAACGACGCTTGCGTGGGCCGGCTTTGGGGCGGAAGAACTATTACGGTTCGGGAGCCCTGTGGAGTGGCCGCCTGGCCGCGATGCTCTTTTCGATCTTGGCCACGCTCAAGCTGTGGCAGATCAATCCTCGGCTGTGGCTCAACTGGTATCTGCAAAGTTGCGCCGAGGCCGGGGGCCAGGTGCCCAACGACATCGAACCGTTCTTGCCCTGGAACCTGAACCAAAACCTGCGCACGAAACTGGGCCTGACTTCCCCAGAGCAGAAAATCGACACCAGTTGATCCCAGATCCGCGCCTGCCATCCCACCCGCGGCAAACCCTGCTCTTCCCTCGACGAGCAAACGAGGGCAGTGCGCACCCGGAACGGGTTCGGCGGTTGTTTACCACAAAGTCGTTTAATGCTCAATTAAACGACCGGCTTGTTGCTGCCGTTCGCCAATCCCTGACTGGCCCCCACGGATCGCCTTCATCAGCCAGGAGCGAACGAACGCCCACAGCCGTCGTCCTGCCCGGTCGGTACGATTTCGCTTTTTTCCTGCTTGACACCCGTTCGGGGCACTCCGTATGATACGCACGTGGCTGTTGCTGATTCGCAACCCATTCCTGTCTTGCTCGGTTGTGGGCGATCTACTCCCTGGCCGATTCCAGAAAGATCGACCCGCGTGCGATGGCTCTGGGCGAACTGACGCTCATGTCTGCTGACTCTCTTGGTGAGGAGTGTCCCTCGTGCCCCTGGCGCAGGGACAGGGTAGCAACCGATCGTTGAGCAAAACTGTTCATGCCTGCGCCGGGTTGCGGCAAGGCATGTTGCCGGCTCGTTGCGGCCGCCGAACCTTCTGGGGGCGGTGCTGGGTCCCTAGCCCCCCTGGGACTCACCCGCCTCCAGATGCTTTTCTGACCCAGGAACTCCGCTTCCTAGTCCTGCCCCCACGTCGAATGGCAGTGTCCGCCAGACCCCTTCCACGGTTTGTCGAATGATCTCCGCCGTATCGTCGGGTTCGGCGAGGAGGTCGAACGGCGGCGGTGGGGCGTCCAGTTCGGCGGCCGCCATTGGACGCAAAAGAGCGACAACGTCGGCCAGGTCGAGCGGGGGGCAGGGAGCCGGGGCGGCGGCACTGGGCAGCGGCGGCCGCCGAAACGCGGCGGTGAACCGCTCCAGCGCCGGCCAGAGGTGGCACGGGGCCGGGTGGGTTAACAGCTCGTGAAGTTGTCGCTCCTCCGGCCGGCCGGTCAGCGCTTGCACGGCCTGACGCAGGGCGGCCACCTGGGCTTCGTCGGTGGCCCGCTGCCGCAACCGGCCGGCCTGACGCACGACATCTGCGGCCGGCGTCGCCGGGTCCAGCCGTAGCACTTCGAATGGGTTAGCGCTGCCTTCGGTCATCGGCCTGCCTCCTTCAACTCCTCAGCCTGCCTTAGCAGTTCGCGCACATTCTGGTTGCGTGGGTTGAACGACAACGCCTCGTGGAACAGGGCCAGTTTGCGATCGCGTTCGGAGGCGACGAACCCGCGGAACTTGTAGAACTCGGCCACCGCCGCCCGCGCCGTCAATTCCACCTGCTTCTGATCCGCCAACAGCGCGAGCTGCTGGGCGAACGGCGTGTAGCGCTCCACGCCGTCCCAGAGCCGGCGGCTATCCTCATTCACATAGCAGTCGTGGAAGTAGGCGTTGCAGGTTTCAACCAGGGCCGTCAGTAAGCGGACGTTGTTTCCGTCCAGTGCCAGGAAGCGGACCAGGCCCGCCAGTCCCGTCTCATAGTCGGCCCGCCAACCCTCCGCGACGGAGCCATAGCGCATGGCCTCAGTGGTGGCAACCAGGTACTCGGTGGCCAACTCCTCCCGATAGCGGGCGGTGGCCACGGTGAGCGTCTCGGCCAGGTTGGGGTCGATGGCGCCGGCGGCCTCGGCCAGGTCGGCCACAATGGACCAATGGACGCGGGCCGGTTCGACCAGGTTGCGTGCCAGCAGGGCGGTGATGCGACGGCGGTGGCCCGCCAGCAGGTGCACCAGCAACGGATACTCGCCGCCGGCGGCGGGCGGCGACAGGGCCAGCAGGCGCAGCCAGCCGCGCCAGGCGAGGCGCCAGTAAGGCTCCGCGGCCGCAGTTTGCTCGCACGCTTCCAGGTGAACGGCAGCACGGTGGTAGAAGAGAGCCAGGTGATGGTTCAGGCTGGGCGGGAGGTCTGCTCGCGCAGCCAACTGGGCCAGGAGCTGCCGGGCCGCTGCCAGGTCGCCCCGCTCGGCCGCCTCCAGGATCGCAGGCCCGCGGGGATCCCGATCCAGGCAGGCGACGGCATCGATCAGCAAGCAGGGCGCCGTGTGCGTCTGGCCCGGATCGAGGCGGACCACGTCGGCCAGGAGCTGCGCCCGGGCCAGTTGCTGCATCTCGTCGCGCACGGCGCGCGCCAGCACGGCCTGTTCGCCAACCGCCGTCAGTTCCGGATCGACACCCTGCGCCGCTGCACCCAGGTCAGCGCTTCGCGGGCGTCCTCGCGCAGGAGGGCCAGCGCGGCCTGGTGGAGCAACCAGGGGACGGCGGCCAGCCCCGGGGGCGGGGCGGCGCGGGCGGCGTCCTGCCGCACCAGACCCGCGCCAACCGCCAGCGTTCGCGCCTCCGGGGACAGTCCCTCCGCGCCCGAAATCTGGAGCCAACGCGCGACGGAGGCTCGCCAGCGCGGGTGCCCGGCGGCCACGGCGGCCAGCGCGGTCAGCGCGTCGATGGCTAACCGCGGCGGACCGGGCGAGAAGCCACGCCAGGCATCGACCTCCTCCAGCAGGGCGATGACCCCGGCCACATCGTTCCGACCTGCGGCTTCGCGGAGCAGCAGGCACTGGGCCACGCCGCGGAGCCGGCTGTGAGCGCGGACAGCGGCCACCTCCTCCCGCCAGCGTCGCGGATCGGCGACGCCCCTGCTCAGCTCCCCGGCTGCCCGCCACAGAACCACGAGGGGCGGAAGGTCTTCTCCCGTCACTCCGTGAGGAGAAACATCTGCTGACGACTGGGCCGAGCCCTCCCCCACCCCCAGCCAGGCGCGCAGCAGCCCAACCAGGGCCACACGGCCGAGGAGCGACTCGGCCGCGGCCAGCGATTCCTCGGCATTGGGTGTCGCAGCCGGCGTGGTGAGCAGCAGCCGCAGCAGATGCGAGGCGACGAACGGACGGAGCGTCGCATCCTGCTGCACGCGCCCAGCGCCGACCCAGCGGAGGAGCAGAGGGATGGCCTCCGCGGGGGGCAAGAGGCGGACCGCGGCCTCGGCGGCAGCGCGCAGCGCACCGCGTGCCGCCGCTTCGCCCTCGGCAGTCGGTGCCTCGGCCAGGCGCCACAGGTCGTCGGCACGCGGCTGGCGCTGCTTCAACGCCAGAGCTAGGCGGCGATAGTGTTCGGCGCCGGCCGGTCGATAGCCGGCCGCTTCCGCCTGCTGGACGGCTTCCAGCAACTCCCCCGGCGTGGCGTCGCGCCGGCAGAAGCGCTCCAGCAGCAGCCGCATCCGGCAGCGCTGCGCCAGAAACCAGCCGGGTTGACTCGCCAGGACTGCGGCAAGGTCGTCCTCTCCCAGGCAGGCCAGGCCGTAGCGGGCGAACGGCTGAAGGGGTCCGCCCAGCACCGCCTGCCGCAGGGCTCGGACCGCCTCGTCGCGCTGGCCCGCAGCCCGGGCACGCTGGCCGGCGCCCCAGTCCGCAAGCCGGCCTGGGGTCTCGGGCCAGTCCGGATTTGCCGCGGTCCGCAGATCGAAGATTCGCTGCCAGGCCTGGAGAGAAGCGGGCGGGTAGGGCCCGGCCTCGGCCTGGCGCAGGTAGTCCGCGGCCCGTTCGGCCTGGCCGTGAGCCGCCGCCACCCAGGCCAACAACAGCAAGCGCTCGACCTGAACCACGCCGCCCCGGGGTTGGGCGTCGGTCAGCGTTCGCTCCGCCGCGGTCGTCTCGTCACGCCGGAGCAAGGCACGGGCCTCGAGCAGTGGTGCCTCGTCACATGCCGTCACCCGACGATTGCTGCGCACGGTCTTCCAGACGCTTTCGGCCCGGTCGAGCTGCCCCGTCCGCCAGAGGAGATCCACGAACCAGCAGGTCCCTTGCGGCGAGGCCGGCAGAGTGCGCAGGGTTCGCTCGTAATCGGTAACGGGGTCGGTGCGCCCGAGACCGATGCGCACCCGGGCCAACCAGTAAGCCGCCTCGCCGGCCAGCCCGGCTGCTTCGTGGGTCAGCGCTGCCGCCGCAGACGCCAGCAGCGCCTCGGCCTGGTCCGCGGCACCTGTCAACCAGTGCAACCAGCCGAGCGCGAACTGGCGGTCGGCCTCGAGCCGGGCGTCGTCGAAGGGAGTGGCGAGGGCGGCCTGCAAGACGGCGGCATCGATGGTGCTGCCATGCGGCCGATCCGAGAGCACCTGCCGTACCCAGCACAGCGCCAGCAGGGCGGCGGGCTCCAGGTCGAGCTGCGGAGCTGCCTCCAGGGCCTGACGAGCCGCGAACGGGTGTCCAGCGAGGTAATCGGCTCGAGCCTGCGCCGCAAGGGAACTGGCAGGGTCAACCACGGCAGGGTTCCGGACGTCGAAAGGATCGGCCAGGGCGGTCCGTGCCGGCTGCGCCCCGGCAGGCCGCAAGTCATGGCCTCCAGTATAGCGGGATCGCTTGCGGTTTGACGAGCACTTTCCGTCACGCGAATGCCGCTCGGGCATCAAGGCCCTTTAGATTCCCCGTTCTTGCGGCCTTCAGGGGCGGTCCGTCACGTCGTCTGGACCCGTGAGCAACGAGTCCACGCCGCCCGGGCGAAGGGCCCGCAGCTTGGCGCGGAGCGTCGTGCGCGAGATGCCCAGCAGCTCGCTGGCCCTGGTCTGGTTGCCGCCCACGTGCCGCAACACGGCCGGCAAGACGACGCGGTCCAAATCCAGAGTAATGCGACGGTAGATGTCCAGCTCGCCGGCACGGAGCAAGCCGTCGACCAGATCGACGAGCCCGTCCAGGGAGACCGCAGGCGTTGCTGGCCGGGCCGCGGCCTGCGGCGGGTTGGTGCGCAGGTTCTCGGGCAGGCACTCCAGCGTCAACACATCGCCCGGCGCCTGGACCAGGGCATACTTCAGCACGCTCTGCAATTGCCGCACGTTGCCCGGCCAGTCGTAGGACGCCAGGCAGCGTTGCGCATCCGGAGCGATCGAGCGAATGCTGCGTCCCAGGCTGCGACTGAACCGAGGCAGAAAGTCCTCGATGAGCAGGGGGATGTCCTCACGCCGCTCGCGCAAGGCCGGCACGCGGATGGTGAAAACGTTGAGGCGGTAGAGCAGGTCCTGGCGAAAGCGGCCGGCGGCGACCTCGGCGCCCAGGTCCTTGTTGGTGGCGGCGATCAGCCGCACGTCCGTCTCGATCGTCTCGTTGGCGCCCAGGCGTTCGAAGCGCTGCTCCTGGATGACCCGCAGCACCTTGGCCTGCGTCGCCGGGCTCATATCGCCGATTTCGTCCAGGAACAGCGTGCCGCCGTTGACCTGCTCGAACTTGCCGATGCGGCGGCGTTCGGCGCCGGTGAACGCGCCGCGCTCGTGACCGAACAGCTCGCTTTCCAGCAGGGCCTCGGGCAGGGCAGCACAATTGATGGCCAGGAACGGCGCCGCGGTACGGCCGCTGTGGTGAAAGAGGGCGCGGGCCACCAACTCCTTCCCGGTGCCGCTTTCGCCCACGATCAGCACAGTCACGTCGCGCAACGCCACCCGGCCAATGGCCTTGTAAACCTCCTGCATGGCCGAGCTGCGCCCCACGATTCGTTCGGCGTCCGCTGGCAGCTCCTCGTCGCCGAACACGGCGGGGACGTGGCGGAAGCGGCTCAGTTCCAGGGCCCGTTGCACTACCTCACGCAGCTGGTGAAAGTCCACCGGCTTGAGCAGGTACTCAAACGCGCCGCGCTTCATCGCCTCGATGGCCGTCTCGGTCGCAGCGAAGGCCGTGACAATGATGACCGGCAGGCGGGCATCGAGGGCGCGAATCTGGTCGAACACCTCCATCCCCGGAATGTCGCCCAGCCGCACGTCCAGGATCACCGCATCAGGCGGGGAGGTGCGGACAATTTCGATGCCCTGCCGGCCCGTTTCGGCCTCCTGAACCTGCAATTCGGCCGACTCGAGCCGCGTCTTGATCGAGTAGCGGACATTGGGCTCGTCATCCACGACGAGAAGGCGTGCCATGCGCTCCCCTTTCAGTGGGCAGGCCGAGGGTAAAGACCGCTCCGCCGCCCGGGCGGTTGGCGGCCGTCAGGCTGCCGCCATGAGCCGCGGCAATGCGGCGGCAGATCGACAACCCCAGGCCCACCCCGGTTTCCTTGGTGGTCGTGAACGGGTCGAAGATGCGCTCGCCGAGGGCAGGCGGCAGGCCGCAGCCCCGGTCGGCCACTTGCAGCGTCAACGTGCCATCCCCGTTCACGCCAACGACCACCTCGATGGTGCCGCCGGCCGGCATGGCATCCAGGGCGTTCAGAAGCAGGTTGAGCAACACCTGGCGGAACTGCCCGGGATCGACGGCGACGGGCACCAGTTGGGGGGGTGGGACAAACTGGATGCGCGTGCCGGCGGCGGCAGCGCGGCCCCCCATGAAGGTTAACGTTTGCTCCACCAGCGGCCGCACGTCCAGGACCCGTTTCTCCGGTTTCGGCGGCCGCGCAAATCGAGGAACGACTGGATCAGCCGCTCCAGCCGCGTGATCTCCTCCTCGAGGACGGCGAGGTCACGAGCGCTCAAGCCGTGGCCGGCATCGGTCTCCGCGCTGCGCGCCCAGGCGGGGCCGGCCAGGGCGCCCTGGACGAGGACCTTCATGGAGGTCAAGGGGTTGCGCAGCTCGTGGGCCATGCCGGCGGCCAACTGGCCGACCGCGGCCAGCTGCTCCGCCATCAAAGCGTCATGTTCGCGCTGCTGCAATTGCTCGACGATGGCCCCGACGCGGGAGGCAATCAGGCGCATGACGTTCTCCAGCTCCGCCAGGTCGCCCCCAGCGAAGATGACCGGCTCGACGCCTCCTTCCAGCCGGCCGGCCGCATCGCGAATCAGCACGCTGAGCTGAATCAGAGAGCGGCTCAGACCGCGCGCGAAGCCGAAGCCCGCGACAAGCCCGGCGGCCGAGCCGCACGTCGCCAGCACTAGCAAAGCGTAGACCAACCGGTCCCCCAGCGTCTGGTTTTTCGCAATCGAGGCTTTCACCTCCTCCTCGGTGAGGTCGAGGAACTGGTGCGCCGGATCGAGCACCTCGCCCACCAGGACATCGTCGATCAGCCCGCGGACGGCGGCCGGCAGGGCGCCGGCCGGCACCTGGTGCGTGATCCGCTCCAGCTCGCTCCAAAAGGTTTCATTCCCCTGCCGAACCCGGGTCAGCAGCCATCGTTCGTCCGGCGTGGTCCCCCACGACTCCGCCTCTTCAAGCCAGTGCTGGGTTTCCGCCCGTAACTCGGGGACCTGGGCCAGGTACTGCCGATCCCCAGTGATCAGGAAGCGGTCCAGGCGTGTGCGAACCTCGCGGACGAGGATCTCCAGTTCCTCCCCGGCGCGGATACCGGAGGCGTTGACCCGCAGCTCGCGCGAGACGGTCGTCTGCCAGTTCTGCACGTACCAGGCGGCCCCGACGCCGACCGCGGCCAGCAACATGCTGATCGCCACCACGGGCGCGGTCATGCGAAAAATCAGACGAACACTCATCGACGACTCGGGGAAAGGGGACCGGGCAGCGGCCAGAATCTGGCCAACCGGACAACTTCTGCACAGGGTGGATGATGCCACCTTCTGTACGCTTCAGGGCCCAGGGCAGTGCTGCGACCCGGACATCGATGCGTTCCATCCGTTCAACAACTGCACAACCTTGAGCGCATTCTGACCGCGTGGCCAGCAACTGAACAACTCCCATGCCGCTCGCCGGTGATCCCCCAGGGGAGATCGTCGTAGGTGAATCAGGTCAGCGGGTCAAAAAACGCGGGATTTCAACACCGGAGCCGCCCGTCCGTGCCGCCGCCCCAAACGGCATACCAGATGCTATGGGCGATCCAGTCCACTGCGAAGGGATGATTGCACCATGACTGTCGGTTGCCAGCGGGCCACGATCCTGGTTGTGGATGACGATGCCACGCTACGGCAGGTGCTGGGCCGCGTCCTGGCGCGGGAGGGGCACACTGTCCTGGAAGCCGCCGACCCCGGGCAGGCCCTGCAACTGGCCGCGGCCCACCACCCGCAACTCGCCCTCCTCGACCTGTGCCTGGGCGCAAGCAACGGGGCCGAGCTGGCGAGCCGGCTGCAGGAAGCTCAGGCCGGCTTGCCCACCATCCTGCTCACCGGCCACCCGCTGCGGCTGCACCAGGATCCGGAGTTGGCTCGCCCGTTTCGGCGGGTACTCACCAAGCCGGTGGACATCAACGAGCCTCCGCCAGGCCGTCAATGCCGTCCTCAACGAGGGTCCCATGCAACAGCCGAACCCGCCCCGCCCCCCATCCGCCCTGGAGCCGGCGCCGCCGTCGATGCCCAATGGCCCCCTGTCGGCGCCGCCGGTGCCCGCCATCGCCGTCTCCCGTCAGCAGGCGCCGGAGACGGGCGGCGAGAAACTGCGTTCGACCCTGGTCGTGGTGGCTGCCCTGGCCGTGCTGGCAGGGTTCGTCGCCTATGTACTGGGGGTCATCCCCGGCATGACTCCGGCTCAGGAGCCGACCGTCCGCAAGGAGGCCGGACCGCATATCGAACTGGTCCCCGGCCAGGCGCAGACCGT
Organism: uncultured Planctomycetota bacterium; assembly: GCA_963827935.1. GTDB lineage: Bacteria > Planctomycetota > Planctomycetia > Gemmatales > Gemmataceae > DATFNV01. The sequence continues at coordinate 56,092 of CAWHCN010000021.1, forward strand.
TGCCGTCCCGGAGGAGCGCGCAAGGCCCTCGGCATCCGCAAGGGGGGCGTCGATCAGCTGGTCGCTGTGGCGGTGCCTACCCGCACCCGACCGCTGGCCATGTCCGGCTCGCTGTCCCTGGACCCCACCCAGCTCTTCCGCTTCCGCATCCGCTTCACGCCCGCCGAGTGCACCGAGCTGGGCCAGGTGAATGAAGTGGCGCGGGAGCCACCCAACAGCGCGAAGTACGCTCCGGCGACACGGTTCACAAGGGACAGCGCTTGGCGATCTTTTACAGCGTCGATGTGGGCAACATGAAGAGCAACCTGGTCGATGCCGTCCTGCAACTGAAGCTGGATCAGAAGATCCTGGACGCCTCGCAAACGGCCTACGACAAGGGGGCCCTGCCCTATCTCGATTTCATGGCCGCCTACCGGGCCGTCGAAGGCGATTACAGCACGATCGACCGCACCGAAAACACGCTCCGGGCCTGGTACATCCCGGAGGAAGACATCGAGGCCGTGCGCAAGGAGGCGGAGGACATCTACAAGCAGGGCGGCAAGCGCGACCGCAACCCCGAGCACCGCAAGGAGCAACTGCGCAAGTCGGCGCACGTGGAATTGACCGTCCCGGAGGAGTTCGACGGCGGCATCATCGTCGAACGCAACCTGTCGGTCAAGGACGTGGTCGTGGACAACACCCTCAACCTCTTTCAGATTGCCAAGGTGGATCGCCTGCTGGTGGTCGCCAACGCCCCGGAGGACGAACTCCCGACGCTCCATCGGCTGACGACAGCCCAGCGACACTGGATCGTGCGCCCCCTGGGCAGCAGCACCGACATCCCGGGGCCGATCGACGACATCAGCTACATCATCGATGTCAATCAGCATAGTGCGGTGGTCAAGGGGCACATCGCTAACAAGGGGGAGGAGTTGCGCAGCGGGCAGTACGTGACAGCGAGTATCGAGCTGCCGCCGCCGAATGACGTCGTCGAGATTCCGACCAATGCCCTCGCCGACGACGGCAAGCAGGCGGTGGTTTTTGTCCAGACGGGCGATCAGCCGGGCGTCTACACCATGCGCCGCGTGGCGATCGTGCAGCGCTTCGACCGGACCGTCTTCGTCCGCAGCCGCTTTGACGACGGCCAGGACGAGTTGGCGCTGACGCCGGAGGAGAAGGACCAGGGCTTGCTGCCGCGACGGGCCCTCAAGCCGGGCGAGAAGATCATCACCGCTGGTGCGTTGGAAATCAAGCGCGAGCTGGATGACCTCAACGCCGAGGCGGAAGCGGCCAAGAAGTAATAACGCCACGTCGGATCGCCGCGCGTTGTGGCGCGGTCTCCTGACCGTGCCACTCAGCCTGACCGCAGGTCTCCTGGAAGTCTCGGAGACCTGCGGTCGGTGGCTGTGGCATGGTCGGGAGACCATGCCACAACACGGGTCGGGAGACCATGCCACAACATGGGGCCGGTGTGTTGGAAATCAAGCGCGAGCTGGATGACCTCAACGCCGAGGCGGAAGCGGCGCGGAAATAACGACTCGGAGCTAGAGTATGGTCCGTTATCTCATCGCCTGGGCGCTCAATAACCCGCTCGTGGTCATCCTGCTGGCTTGCGCCTGGCAGTGTTTGGCGTGTTCTCCTTCCTGCACGTCAACGTGGAGGCCTACCCCGACCCGTCGCCGCCGCTGATCGAGGTCATTGCCCAGAACCCCGGCGCATCGGCCGAGGAGATGGAGCGCCTCGTCACCATCCCACTGGAGGTGACCCTGGCCGGCATGCCGCGCCTGCACCGGACCAACAGTTATTCCCAATTTGGCCTGTCCGATGTCCGCTGTCAGTTCGAGTACGACACCGACTACAACGCCGCCCGTCAGGAGGTGATCAACCGCCTGGCCGTCATAACGCAGCCGCTGCCGCCCGGCGTCGTGCCCAGCCTGTCGCCCGAATCGGCCACGGGCGAAATCTACCGTTACACGCTCAACTGCCCCAAGGACGCCGCCGGGCAGAACATCTACAACCTGAACGACCTGAAGGCCCTCGAGGACTGGGTTCTGGAGCGGCAGTTCCGCCGCGTGCCGCGCATCGTGGACCTCACCAGCTTCGGCGGCACCGTCAAGCGCTACGAAATCCATCCCGACCCGGACCGCATGAAGCAGCTCGGCATCACGCTGGGCCAAATCCAGACGGCGCTGGGCAATGCCAACGTGAACGTAGGCGGCGACTATCTCTACCAGGGCCCCGTGGCCATGAACACGCGGGCCATCGGCCTGTTCGGCGCCGGCCTGGACCCGGTCAATTCCGTTCTGGGAATGATGGACCCGGACCCGGACAGGGCCGACAAGCTGGAGAAGGCGGCGCAGGAGAAGAGCCCCGAGCGCTTCAAGCTGAAGGAGCAGCAGCGCGTGCGTCTGGCGTCGGCCGCGGCCGCCAAGCTGCGCGAAGAGGAAGGCGACCGCATCCGGCAGATTCGCAATCTCCCGCTCACCGCCGTCAACAACCGGGAAATCGTCCTGGAGGACATCGTCGAAGGCGGACGCCTGCAAGCCGAGGCGTTCAAGGTGACGGCAGCGGCGTTGGGCTCGCTGCGGGCCGCCAGCGTGCCCGAGGCCATCCTGGCGAAGCTGCAAGCCCTGAAGGACGTGGCGTACAGCAGCCGCGATGAGTTTTCCAGGGCCCTCGCCAGGGTCCTCAACCAGGGCGAGCGTGAGCGGTTCAGGACCCTGGTGGTGAACCGCGCCCGCGTGCCCGGCGAGCAGCCCGGCGAGCGCGGCGTGGTGGTCGGCAACCAGACACGACTCGGCAAGATCATCATGGGCCGGCCCGAGCAGGTCGAACGGAACGACGGCGTCTATCGCGTGCTGGACGCCAAGGGGAACCTGGTCTGGCGCAACGATCCGGACGTGGTCCAGTGCATCGTCCTTCTGCGCAAGGGGGAGGAGTCGCTGCCAGCCCTCAAGGACGTCGAAAAGAAGGTGGCGGAGTTGAACGACCCGGAATCGGGCAAGTTGCTGCCGGGCGTGTTCATCGAGCCCTATTACGACCGCACCGACCTGATCAACATCACGACCGATACGGTGCAGGAAAACCTGCTGGTGGGCGTGCTGCTGGTCGTGGTCATTCTGTTCATGTTCATCAGCAACGTGCGTACGGCGCTCATCGTGGCCGTCAACATCCCGCTGGCGCTGCTGGTCGCCTACGCGGTGATGTTCCTGCGCGGCAAGTCGGCCAATCTGCTGTCGATCGGGGCGGTCGATTTCGGCATCATCGTCGATTCCTCGGTTATCATGGTGGAAAACATCTACCGCCACGTCAGCTCCGGCGAGTACCGCGAGCTGCCGCTCAAGGAACGCATCCTGCCGCCTGCCACGAGGTCGAGAAACCGCTGCTGTTCTCCACGCTCATCATGGTGTGCGCGTTCATCCCGCTGTTCACGATGAGCGGCCCGGAGGGGGCGCTGTTTGGCCCGATGGCGCAGACCTACGGTTTCGCGCTGGGCGGGGCCCTGATCCTGGCTCTGACGCTGGCGCCGGTGCTGTGCCTGTTGTTCTTCAAGCACCTGAAGCCGGCGCCGGATAATTTCCTGGTGCGCGGGCTCAAGACGAGCTACCTGCGCCAGTTGGCCCGCGTCTTGCGGCACCGCTGGATTGCCCTGGGGCTGTTCACGGGCTTGATCCTCTTTACGGCCATCTACGCTGTGCCGCGGCTGGGACACGAGTTCATGCCGGAGCTGGAAGAGGGGAACCTGTGGGTCCGCAGCCGCTTCCCGCTCAACATGTCGCTGGAACGGGCCTCGCAGGACGCGACCCAGATTCGCAACATCCTCACCTCGTATCCGGAGGTGGACACGGTCATCGTCCAGGTCGGCCGGCCCGACGACGGTACCGACGTGGCCACATTCAGCAACTTTGAACTCTTCGTCGATCTGCTGCCGCAGGCCCGGTGGCCCAAGCTGGTCCAGAACGCCGGCTGGCGGCGCTGGCTGCACGGCGACAAGCGCGCCCGCACCAAGGAAGAACTGATCGAGGCCATGAATGCCGAGCTGCGCTCGAAGGTCTCGGGCGCCGACTACAACTTCTCGCAGAACATCCGCGACAACGTCATGGAGTCGCTGTCCGGCATCAAGGGGGACAACTCGGTCAAGATTTTCGGCCCCGACCTGGAGAAGCTCGACGAAATCGCCGAGAAGGTCAAGCAGCGGCTGGACCGGATCGACGGCATCAAGGACGTGGGCATCTTCACCATCAAGGGGCAGGTGGATTTCAACTTCCGCGTCGATCTGGAGAAATGCCGGCGGTGGGGTGTCAGCGCCAACGACGTGACCACGGTCGTGGCGACGGCGCTGGGGGGCAAGGCCTATTCCACCATGATCGAGGGGGAGAAGCAGTTCGACATCACGGTGCGCTGGCCGCGCGAGCGGCGGGCCAGCGAGGAGACCGTCCTCGACATCCCCGTGGACATCATCAATAACCAAGTGTTTTTGGCCTCGGGGCCGGGGTGGAACCCGAACCCGACCGGGAGCGGGCAGCTGCCGCCGTCCAAGACGGGCTACAACGTCGATACCTCCAACCAGATCACGAACACACCGCGGCGGACGCTGCGCGACTTCGTGACGCCGTTGGGCAAGGACGGCCGGCCCGATCCGGATGGCTCGTTCGTCCGCCCCGGCGCGGCCACGATCTACCGCGAGGCGGCCGAGGGGGAAGGCGCCGAGCGGCTGTGCGCCATCAAGTTCAGCGTGCGCGGCCGGGACCTGGGCGGCGCCGTCAACGAAGCGCGCGATAAGACTCGGGATCTTTTCCAGTCACCATACCACGCCAAATGGAGCGGCGAGTTCGAGGAGATGGAAACCGCCGAGGCCAAGCTGCTGTGGATCATCCCGCTCTCGCTCGGGTTGATCTTCGTGCTGCTCTACATGGCCTTCCGTTCGTTCATCGACGCCATCCTCGTGTTGGCCAACGTCCTCGACCTGTCGGTGGGCGGCGTGTGGGCCCTGTACCTGACGGGGACGAACTTCAGCATCTCGGCAGCGGTGGGCTTCGTGTCGATCTTCGGCGTGGCCGTGATGGATGGCCTCTTGCTGGTGTCGTACTTCAACCGCATGCGGGCCCAGGGATTGCCGCTGCGTGAGTCAATCCTTGAAGGGGCCAGCAAGCGGGTGCGGCCGGTGATGATGACGGCGCTGACCGCGATCTTCGGCCTGCTGCCGGCCGCTTTCTCGACCCGCATTGGGGCGCAAACGCAGCGGCCGCTCGCCATCGTGGTGGTCGGCGGCATGGTCACGACGCTCTTCCTCACGCGCTACCTGATGCCGCTGCTATACAGCTTCTACGGCCACCGCGAGCCGCCGGAAGGGGCGGGTGAGATGGCGCATTGAGCCGCGCCATTAGCCAACCGATGCCCAACCGTCCCGGGCCGGGGACAGGCGATCTGCCCGTCCCCGCCTTGCATCACTCTGATGGCACAAGCGGCATGCCCAGTCAACCGCGGCCGCGCCCAAGGCCCCCCTAACCCCTTAACCAAAGCATTCCTTATAATCACTGTATCGGGCGCACCGAGCGGCGCTCACCGCCCTGTTGCCCACGCGTCGGATCGGGGGGCTGACGGAGCACCCTGATGCCCCACAATCCTTCGTCGGAATGAGAACCAGCCCCATGACCGACAGGGATCGAGCAAACGAATCGTCGCCCGAACCGACGACCGCCACGTCGCCCGGGCTGGCCACCGTCGGTGCGCAGGCAGGGGAGCCGGCGCCTAAGCCGGCAAGGCGTTTCCTGGCGCGGGTCAAACCCTACCTGGCCCTGGCCCGGCCCGATCACTGGTTCAAGAACGTTTTCATGGCCGTCGGGGTGCTCCTGGCCGCTTTCTATCACCCGGAGTGGCTCGGCGCGGGGGCGGTGCTGGCGATTATGTGGGCGCTGGCCGCCACCTGTCTGATCGCCTCCAGTAACTATGTGCTCAACGAAATCCTCGACGCGCCCACCGACCGCAGCCATCCGACGAAGCGCTACCGCCCCATCCCCTCGGGAAAAGTCGCCGTTCCGATCGCCTACGCCCTCTGGGCTGGCCTGGGCCTGGCCGGCCTGGCCCTGGCGCTCGGCCTGGGTTTGGCTTTCTTCGCGGCCGGCCTCTTCCTGCTTGGCATGGGACTGATCTACAACGTCCCGCCTATCCGCTCGAAGGAACTCCCGTATGTCGACGTTCTGACCGAGTCGATCAATAACCCCATCCGGCTGCTGCTGGGCTGGTTCGCCGTCAGCGCGGCAGAGTTCCCTCCCGTGTCGCTGCTGCTCGCGTACTGGATGATTGGGGCCTTCTTCATGGCGAGCAAGCGTCTGGCCGAGTACCGCGGCCTCGGCGACCCGGAGACCGCTGCCGCCTACCGCCGCTCCTTCCGCCACTACGACCAGGAGAAGCTGCTCATCAGCATGTTTTTCTACACCACCTGTTTCGCCCTGTTCCTGGGCGTCTTCATCATCCGCTACCACCTGGAGCTGATCCTCGTTTTTCCCCTGGTGGCGGGGTTCATCTGCTATTACCTGCAAGTCACCTTCAAAAAGGACAGCGCGGCCCAGAATCCGGAACGCCTGTACCGCGAGAAGGGCTTGATGGCGTACTTACTCGTCTGCGTGGCCGCGTTCGTCGGACTGATGTTCGTGCGCATTCCCGCACTGTACGAGCTGTTCCACGTGCAGCAATCGTCCGTGGACCCGCTGTGGAAATTCTGACCCGCCAGCGACGACAGGCAGGCGCCGAAGGGAGTTTCCGCTTGAACACGTCCGACCCAACGCCGGCCCGCAGCCTCCTTGGGGCAACGACGGCCCGCCCGCCCGCGGTGCTGTTCCTGCTTGGCCTCGTCGCCCTTTACGCCTTGCCGGCCTACTTGATGATGACGCCGGTGGGCGACGCGGACGTTCGGTGGCACATGGCCACCGGGCGTGGATCGTCGATCACCGCGCCCTTCCGGACAACGACCCTTTCTCGACCTACGGACAATCCCAACCCTACGTTGCCTATTCCTGGCTCTTCGACCTGCTCATCTACGGCCTTTATTCCTGGATGGGCTTGACGGGAATTCTTGTTTTCCGGCTCGTCGCTGGGGCCGCGGTGCTCGTCGCGATCCATCGCTTTGTCGTCCGGCGTGAGCCTGGCTTCCTTCGGAGCACGTTGCTGACGGCCCTGGCCTTCGCCGCCCTGGCCGGGATGTTGTACGAACGGTCTTGGTTATTCACCCTCCTGTTTACTCTGTGGACGCTGGAGGCCGTCCTCCGCCTGCGTGACGGGAGCGCGACCAGGGTCGTGTGGCTGCTTCCGGTGGCCTTCGCCTTCTGGGCCAACCTGCATGTCCAGTTCATCTACGGGTTGGCCCTGCTGGGGTTGGCCTGCGTCGCCCCTTTCGGCGATATCCTGCTCAAGCGGCCGGGGTCGGGGCGGTGGGCTGACACCCCCGGCACCCGCGTCTGGCGGCAGCTCGTGGCGCTGGCCGCCCTCTGCGCGGCGGCCACCCTGGTCAACCCGTATCACCTGCGCCTCTATGCAGTCGTGGTCGAATACGCTTCGCAGAAGGTGCCGTTCATCGTGGTCAAGGAGTTGCAGGCCCCGACCTTTCGGAATTACCCGGATTGGGCCTTCCTCGCCCTGGCGCTAGGCGGTGCCTATGCCCTCAACCGCCGTCAGCCCAGGCTGTCGCTGTTCGAGCTGCTGCTGTTTGCAGGCACAACGTTTGCCGCCTTCCGGGCTCGGCGCGACACCTGGATCCTTATCTTCGTCTGCCTGGCCTTGTTGACAGCTGGTCGCGGCCCTTCACCAGGAGCGATGCGGTTCGCGCTCTCCTGGGGTCGGGCGGCCGTCGTCGCTGCCGCGCTCGCCGTGGTCTTGGCCGTGCTGTGGGTGCGGCAGGGTCTTTCTGAGAAGGGACTAGCTCTCGCCGTCGAGAGGACGTATCCGGTGGCGGCTGTGGAACAGGTCAGGAAAGTGGGCTACCCCGGGCCGCTGTTCAACAACTCCGACTGGGGGGGCTTCTTCATCTGGGCGCTGCCGGAGCGCCGCGTCAGCATGGACGGCCGGGTCAACCTGCACGGCGATGACCGCTTGGCCCGGCACGCCAACACGATGCGCGGGCTTCCGACCAAGGACGACTCCTGGGACCGCGACCCGGACCTGATGCGTGCCCGCCTCGTCGTGATCCCGCGCGAGAGCGCGGCTCGCCTCGCTTCTGCAAGGGGACCCACGTTTCCGGCTCGTCTGACCCCGATCCCAGCGACGAGACGCGCGAGCAGCCGAACCTGGCCGTCGTCTTCACTCGCGAGGAAACGACCCCGTCACCGCCTTGACCGCGGGCCGGCTGCTGCTTCCTTTCCCGCGCCAGGCGGATATAATGCCGATTCAGACACCATGTCTCGCAGCTCCGGCCTGACGGCGCCCTACCGCGGAGAAGGCACCCATGCACGACGAATCTGACGATGACCTTCCCTACGATCGTCCCGGCGTGGCGCCGGTGTGGCGCTGGATCGGCATTGCCGGCCTGTTGGCGGCGGCCGGCCTGCTGGCCCTGGCTCTGGGGCTGATGATCAGCCTGGCGGCACAGACCAACGGTTCCGTCAACAACGGTTGGGGGATGGTTCCCCCGGCTCCTGGCGTGGCGGCGGTTGGGGCGGATGTGGTGGCGGCAGACGACGCCCTCGAACTTCAGGGGAACCTCCCCTACCCCGTGCAGCAGGATCTGCGCCCTGAAGGCACGTTCCCCGTTCCCGGCGACCCGGGCCGGCCGCTGGAGCGGCATGCGCCATCGCCGCGGCAGGTGTTCTATCAGGCGGCGGCGGTCGTGTGGACCAATTCCGATCCGGAAGCGCCCGACCGCGTGCTGATCTCGCCGGATGGTGCCGACATGGCCTACGTCAGCGACGCCGGGCTCATGGTCGGGCCGCGCGGTGCGCCGGAGCTGATTGGCGACAACGGGCCGGTGGCGGCGCCGGGCTGGGGCCGCCGGCCGCCGGGTGGGATGGTGGGCGGCATGGGCGGAGCCGGCGCCGTCGCTCGATCGACGGGAGAACGCCCCCGGCCCTTGCTCTGCGGCTGGTCTCGGGTGGAGCCGGTCCGGGTCATCTGGAGCGATGGCAGCGGCCGGATCCGCGTCTATACCCCGCAGGCCCAGAAGATGGAGCGTAGCCGAGTGCAAGCCGAGTTCGCCCTGTCGCTCCCCGCCGCGGTCGGCGAGCCAGAGCGGCAGCTGGCCGTTCGGATCGTGTCGCGTCCGAAGACCAGCGGCACTGGGGTCCAGGCCGCCCCGGACCTCACGGAGCTGGTGGCCGTGGATAACACAGGCGTTCCCATTCCTCACCCCGGCCTCGGCAAGACCATTCGCCCGGGCCGGATCGCCTCGCTAGCCCTGTCGCCGGACGGCAAGCAACTGGCCCTGGAACAGGGTCTGCCGGACGGGGACAAGGGCACACTGCGCTGGCGCGTGGTCGTTTCCAGCATGGAAACCGGAGCCGAGGTCTGCGCCAGCCCGCCATCAACTCGCTGCGCCGGGGTCTGCTGGACGCCCGACAGCAAGGTCATCATTTACGCCCGCAGCCAGACGCCTGTCCCAGCCGACCATTCGCCGCGGCTGCTGAAGGACAGTTGCAATCTTTACCGCTTCGAGGTGGAGACGAAAAAGGAGACGCGCCTCAGCCGCGGCGGCGGCTTCACCTCGCCGAGCATGACGGACAAGGGCGAGTTGTGTTTTCTCTCACAGACGCCGCAAGCGGGGGCGCCTCTTCTCGTGGAACTTATGTCGATGATGCTCACCAAGGCCGATGAGGTCGTCCGCGATCAAGAAGAGGCGACTCGGGACCTAAACAAGCACTGGCAGGCGCGGGCCGATACGGGACTGAAGAAGGCAGGCGTTCCCCCCAAGCCAGATGCTAGCCACCTCAAGCCGGAGGACTTGAAGAAGCTGGCCGGGGCCTTCGCTGACCAGGTTGCCGCGGCCGAAGAGGAAGGCCCCCTCGATCTGGCGACCCTCAATCGGCAGCGAGAGGAGATAGCCTCCCTGGAGCTGGCCCCCCCAGACCAGGCCCGCTTCGTCCTGCTGCTGGGTGCGGCCGAGGGAGAGAACCTGCGCGGCCAGGTCAAGGGGTCGTCGTGGCTGCTGGGGCCTGGGGCGCTCGATACCGCCGTCACCGGCGAGAACCCGTTTGCCGTCGCATTCAATCCCTTCCGCCCGCTGCACTCGCGCCCTGCCGCAGAGGCGTCGCTGGCCGAGGTCCTCTTCCGGGCCGAGGGTCGCCCGCTGCTCCTGAGCAACGATCCGGCCGCCGTCAAGGTGGCCCTGGAAAAGCAGGTCGATCCGGACCTGGCCCGCGGCACCATCCTCCTGCAGAACGACAAGGGCGACGAGGCCGACCGCGTCCTTCTGGACCTGATGAAACGCCACTCGGGCAACCACTACCTGGTGCGGCAGGTCGGCACGCTCTTGCAGCAGCACGGCCGTGGCAAGGCGCTGGCCGATCTCCTGCAACCGCTCTGCGACCAGCTGGACGCCGGCGCGTTTGCCCTGCCACGTGATGCCCACCTTTACAACCTGATGGGCATCACCCTGATGGATGCCAGCCCCAACCGTGGGATCACCGCGTTCCAGGATGCGTTGCGCTGCGACCTGAAGTACGGTCCGGCGTACCTGAACCTCGCCCAGTCCTATGAAGCAGTCAAACAAACTTCCGATGCGCGGTTGACGCTCCGCCGCTACCTCAAGCTGTTCCCCGAGGGCGAGCTGGCAGCGGATGCCCGGCGGCGGCTGCGGATCGCCGGCGATGACAACGGGCCGTGACGGGGAAAGTCGGGCAGCACTCAGGCGATCAGGGGCCTCGCCCCTGGACAGGGAGGGAATCTCCTGCTAAGGAATACGGGGGGAAAGGGAGCGTCCGGCCGACCCGTGGGCCGACGCCCCGCCCCAGCGAGCCACCCGGCGGTTTGTGGCCATTTGCGAGGCGCGGAGCAGCGGCGGGTTCCGGGTCAGCCCTTGCCCGTCCGAGGGCCTCGAACGGAGGAAAGGACCAAGCGTCTTATGACTCACACCGTCTGCCAGCCGTGTTACGACTGCAAGTATACCGACTGCGTTGCGGTCTGTCCGGTCGAGTGCTTCTATTTTGACGAGAAGATGCTCTACATCGATCCCGACGATTGCATCGACTGCGAGGCCTGCGTGCCCGAGTGCCCGGTCGAGGCGATCTTCGCCGAGGCGAACGTCCCGGCGCAGTGGCAGAGCTTCACGCCCCTGAATGCCGAAAAGTGTGCCGCCCTCAAGGAGAGCGGGGCCGGCCACATCACCGAAAAGGGCGATGCGCAAGAAGGGCCGGAGTGCAAGAAGAAGTAAGCATGGGTCCGTAGTCCGTAGTCTGTAGTCCGTGGCAGCAAAAGCGCGGACTACGGACTACGGACTACGGACTACGGGCTAATGACCACCGGCATTCTCCTCATCCAACTCGGCACCCCCGACGAGCCGACCACCCCCGCACTGCGGCGCTACCTGCGCCAATTCCTTGGCGACCCGCGCGTCATCGAGACGCCCACGTTCTGGACGCGCCTGCAATGGCGGCTGGTCCTTAACCTGATCATCCTCCGCACACGCCCGGCCCAGTCGGCGGCCAAGTATCGTCGCATCTGGGACCCCAAGACCGGCTCGCCGCTCTTGCACATCACGCGTTTGCAGACGGCCGCCCTGCAACGGCTTCTGCCCGATGTGCCGGTCCGCTTCAGCATGCAGGTCGGCAATCCGCCCGTGGCCGACGTGCTGCACGAGATGATCGCCCAGGGGGTGGAACGTCTGATCGTCCTGCCGATGTATCCGCAGTATTCGGCCACCACCAATGCCTCGGCCACCGATGTGCTGTTCACAGCGCTCCTACACGAGCGGCGTGTGCCGGCCCTGCGCATCGTGCCGCCGTTCTACAACCACCCCGCCTACCTGGATGCGGTGACTGCTGTCATCCGCGAGGAGTTGGCCAAACTGCCGGCTCCGCCGGAACATTACCTGCTCAGCTTTCACGGCATCCCGATCCGCTATGCCCAGCGTGGCGATCCCTATGCCACGCACGTCAAGCGGACCACCCGGAAGCTGATCGAGCGGCTGGGCTGGCCGGGCGGCCGGTGGACGCAGACATTTCAATCGCTCTTCGGCCGCGAGCGCTGGCTGCGGCCCTACACTGAGGAAACGCTGTGCGCCCTGGCTCGCCGCGGGGTCCGGCGGGTCTTCGTGGCCACGCCCGGGTTCACGACAGACTGCCTGGAAACGATTGACGAGCTCGGCCATGAGGTGGCGGCGGCATTCCGGCACGCGGGGGGCGAGGCGCTATACCGCTGCCCGTGCCTGAACGATCACCCGACGTGGATTGGGGCGATGCACATGCTGATCCGCGAAGAGGGGGCGGGGTGGCTATAGCCGTTTAGGCCGTCCGGAAGCAATGACGTTCCGCGAGGCGTCGGGTCTGAGGCCGGACGTGCTGCGCGTTCGAAGCCACCGTGTGGACACGGCCCCGTCCCAATCCCAACGAGCCACTTCGACGCAAATTCGGGAGGGAATTATATGCGAGATGGCTCAGCGGCACAACCCGTGTGCCAGCATGATCTTGCGCCGTCAGATCGCGCTCCGGAGCGCCAGGTCGCATATAATTCCGTGTGTGCGGAGCGCCCGGGCCGTCGAGAAAGAGGCCAATTCCGATCAACATGGACAACTATTGCAGCACCCGGCGCTGCCTCATTCCTTCCGACCGTTCTCAGCGAGGAATCGCCGCCACCCGGTGTGTCCCGCCGCTGAGCCGGCCCAGGAGTTTCAATGGCGTATCCTCACCCGTGCCGGCGTCATTGTTAATTTCCACGGTGTGAATCACGGCCCTGCCGCGGTTGAGGCGCAACACGGTTCGCACCTGGTCGGCGGTCATCTCATCCGCATCGGTCACGAAAAAGATGACCTCGGCTCCCAACGTCACCGCTCGCCGCAGGGCGGCCATATGATCGGTCCCTCCCTCGGCGCGCACGCCGTTCACCAGCCGGGCGACGGCTTGCCGGTTCGCCTCCGTGGCCGGGACGAGGCCGATCTGTCCGCCGATATGCACCGGTTCGCTCTGCCGGTTGTAGAGGATGACTGCAAAGCGAGCGTCCCGCGGCAACGAATCGACTCCGGCCAGCAGCTCGCGTTTGGCGATGGCCAGGGCGCCGCTGAGGCCCATGCTCATGGACCGGTCGATGACGAACACGACGCTTCGCGCCGTGGCCGGGGGCCGGAGCAAGCCTTGCCCATGTCCGTCGGCTCCGCCCCCGGCGCCAGCCGTCGGTGCAGACCCCACATTCCCGGTCGCATCCGGAAGCGGAGATACGATTGGCAACTGGCCGACGTCAGACACGAATTCCGACGCCTCCTCGCCACCTGGCTGCGAAATGGGATGCGTCCGGTCAGCTCGTTTTGGGCCGGACGACGGGTCATCCAGGATGGTGGTGCCAGGAGGATCGTCCAGGGCGACCAGATCGACGGGGACGGGGGTGCCGGCCGGGGCGCCTTCGCCGGCTGTGAGGAGCAGGGTCCCTAGCCCGAACAGGGCATGCAGGGCGACTGACACGGTCAAGGGAAGCCAGAGGCGGAAAGGCCGAGGGCAACAGATGGATGGGGGCGACGAGAGCGCTTCCATGCCGCGGGACTCCTGGCGGTCTCAAGGCAAGTCAAGGGCCGGGTCGATACCACCGATGCCAAGGCGGCAACGAGGCCACGGCTCCCGCGGGAGCCACCCTTGGCAAGCTTTCGTCTTGTGGTGCTGACCCACCCTGAGGAGGAGCGGCGGCGCATGGCAGCGCCGCCGCTTTTTTGCGCCGCTTCCATAGCCGCGATCACACCGCGAGACAAGATCAAAGGCGAGCGGCCGGGCGTCAGCCGGCCGGTGAACTGCCCCAAACCGGCCGGCTTACGCCCGGCAGCTCGCCTAGTACAGCACCGCCCTCAGCCTGTCGCGGTAGCTCTCCGCCAGCTCGCTCCGAACGCCGATAACCTGGAAGACCTTGACCATCGCTTCGCGGACCTTGGCGTTGGCCAACTTCTTGTCGCGTTCCGCGGCGGAAAGGAGCATTTCCAGGGCGTCGGGGTATCGGCCGGCCGCCGCCAGGACGCACCCCAGTTGATAGCCCACCTCGGCGTTTTCGGGCTGGGCGGCCAGGCGCTGCCGCAAGCCCGCTTCGCTACCGAACTCGCGGGCCAGCGCTTTCAAGGCCAGGACGGCGTTGAGCCGTTCGACCTCGCCTGATTCCGGACTGCCGGGCGGGACTCGGCGAAGCAACTCCGCCGCCGCCTCATCCTGTCCGCGGGCGATGAGGACCCGGGCCAGGCCGACCCGGGCTGCCTCCGGCGGCCGTTCCGCCGTTAGCACCCGGCGGTAAAGCGCTTCCGCCTCCGCGGGGCGGGACGTTTCCAGGTCGTGGGCCTGTTGTGCCTGCTTTTCGGACTCGGACGGCGAAATCCGGTCGATGAACTCGCGTACGGCCGGCTCCGGCAGCAGCCCCTCAAATTCGAGCACGATTTGCCCGTTGCGAATCGCCTTGACCGCCGGGATCGACTCGATCTGGAAGGCCGCGGCCAGTTGCTGACACTCGTCGGTATTGATCTTGGCCAGCACGAACTGACCTTGGCGTTCCGCGGCCAGCCCTTCGAGGATCGGGCCCAGAGCCCGGCAGGGGCCGCACCAGGGGGCCCAGAAATCGACCACGACAGGGACCGTTTTCGAGCGCTCCATCACCTCGCGCTCGAATTCCGCTTCCGCCACCTCGATGACCCATGCTTGATCGGCGTTCAACGTGTTGTCTCCTCCGTCTGTGGCGAGCGGCCGGCGTTAGCCGGCCGGTTTCGGCTTTTCACCGGCCGGCTAACGCCGGCCACTCGCCACCATTGTACGGCAAAGCGGTTTTGTTTGACCGGGCGGGCCGAACCGCTATGCTGGGGCCGTCGCCTTACTCTCCGCGGAACGGGGCACCTGATGGGCACCGATGAGGAACGCGCGGCCGAGCGCGGCAAATGGCTGGCGCTGACGGCGGCACTCCTGGGCTGGCTGTTCGACGGGTTCGAGATGGGGCTGTTTCCGGTCATCTCGCGACCGGCGCTAACCGAACTGCTGGGATGGGCTCACCTCTCGCAGCTTACCCCGGAGCAGGAGGGCCAGGTCGGCTTGTGGAATTCGTTGGCCATCGCCGGTTTCCTGGTGGGCGCCGCCACCGGCGGCGTCTTGTTCGGCTGGTTGGGGGACCGCCTGGGGCGCGTGCGGGCCCTGACGCTGAGCATCCTGACGTATGCCCTGTGCAGCGGCCTGGGTGGATTCGTGGCAGCGCCGTGGCAGATCGTGCTGGTGCGGTTCGTGGCGGCCCTGGGCATGGGCGGCGAGTGGTCGCTGGGCGTGGCCCTGGTGATGGAGGTCTGGGGCGGCCGGTCCCGGGCCCTGTTGGCGGGCCTGATCGGCGCCGCCGCCAACGGAGGCTACCTCATCGTCGCGCTTCTCAGCCTCGGCCTCGGTTCATTCCGCGGCGTGCTGTTGACGTGGGGACTGCCCGATTCGTGGGTCCAATGGCGGTTGCTAATGGTGCTGGGGACGTTGCCGGCCCTGCTGACGTTTTTCATCCGGACGTTCGTCCCCGAATCGGGCGACTGGGAACGCGAGCGCGGCAAGGGCAGGACGTTGGCCTGGTCCGGCCGCGACCTGCTCGGCGTCCTGGCCGGCGCCTGGGGCTGCTGGGTGATTCTGTTGCTCTGGAGCCAGCCGGTGAGCTGGCTGCTGCGGGTCAACGGCACGCTCTTCGCGCTCCTCGGCGTGACCCTGGGCTTTCTTTATCCGATCTTCCGTTACCTGGGCCGGGCCGGGGGAACGACCGCCGAAACCAGGGCCACCATTCGCACGATGCTCCTGGCCGCCGGCCTGAGCGGCGTCCCGTTGCTGGCGACCTGGGCGTCGGTCCAATGGGGGCCGACCTGGGCGGATCGAGCTGTCCGGGCGGCTGCCGGCGGCCAAGGGAATGACCCAGATTTGTTCTTCGGTAGGCGCCATCTTCGGCTGTGTGCTGGGGGCCTCGCTCGCCGGCTGGAAAGGCCGTCGCCTGGCCTATGTCGTCCTGTGCTTGACATCGCTCGGTTCGTGCTGGCTCTTCTTCCGCACCAACGACACCTATGGCGCCTGGTTCCTGTTCAGTGCCGGCATTGCGGGAGCATGTACAGCCGCTTTCTACGGCTGGCTGCCGCTCTACCTGCCGGAGCTGTTCCCGACACGGATTCGAGCGACGGGCCAGGGATTCGGCTTCAACTTCGGCCGCATTCTGGCCGCGATCGGGGCCTTGCAGACCTCCGCCCTGCAAGGGGCCTTCGGCGGCAGCTATCCGCAGGCCTGCTCGATCATGAGCCTCATCTACCTCGTCGGCGTGGCGATCATCTGGCTGGCCCCGGAGACGCGCGGCCGACCGTTGCCGGAATAGTCCGCTGGGAGGCAGCCCGAAGCGCCAGCGAGGGATTTCTTCTCCCCTCGCTGGCGCGTCGGGCTGCCCAGGCGGCGTCCTACCGATCGCCCTTCCAGAACGAATAGACCATTCCCAGGAGGGCCCCCGCCAAGGCGCAGATCACCCGATCCCCGCCGAAGGCCATCGAGAACAGCAAACCCACCACCCCGAAGAAGGGGACCAGCGCAATCATGGTCAGGACGACGGGCACCGCCCGGTTGGGCGGCGGGTCCATTCGCGGACGGGGCAAAACGGTCGGGCCAGGGACAGAACGAACCAGGCGCGAAGGAGCGGCCATGACGGTGTTACCTCCAGGTGCCGGGAACTCGTCGGGCGTCTCTGGGTGAGCAAACCGCATGCCAGCCGTTGCTCCGCACGGTCCCAAGGAGTCCCGCATGAGGTGTCATGCCTGGTCTCGTTTCCCGTTTCCTGTCAACCTCCCGTGACAGGAAACGGCGCACCAGAATTCGTTGCCAGGACACAAGTTAGATACATCAATAGAATTTCATGTCACGCCTGCCGGAGCCCACCCCCCTGGCCGAAATCTGGGCGCTGCCCCTCAAATTGCTTGGCACACCCCGACGCCGCCCCTATACTGATTCGAGGCGATTGCGGACGCCCCGGTGCCCGTCGGGTCCCTCCTGGCGCCTCCTTCCCCGCCTGTCCGCGAATCCGCTCTTCCTCGGTCCCGAGGTCCTTTGGCATGAAGACCACAGCGCTCCTCACCCTGGCCGCATGCCTGTTGCCGCTGACGGCCCGCGCCGACGACTGGCCGCAATTCCGCGGACCCAACCGGGACGGCGTATCCAAGGAAACGGGGCTGCTCAAGACCTGGCCGAAGGACGGGCCCAACCTGGCCTGGACCTACAAGCAGGCCGGAACCGGCTACTGCGGGCCGGCCATTGTCGGCGAGCCGCCTTTACACCTGCGGAGCGCGGGGAGCGGATGAGTATGTCTTTGCCCTGGACCTGACCAAGAACCCGCCGAAGGAATTGTGGGCGGTCAAGATCGGCCCGACCTTCATGCCAAAGATCGGCTCCTGGAACCAGGGACCGCTTGTGACGCCGACGGTGGACGGCGACCTCGTGTTCGCGCTCGGCGGCGGCGGCGACCTGGTGTGCGTGGACCGTACGACCAAGACGGCCAAGTGGCGCACTCACCTGATCAAGGACCTGAACGGCAACGTCTACAACTTCAACAACAGCCAGCCGGCGCCGGCCGGTTGGGGCTTCGCCTGTGCTCCGCTTGTGGATGGCGACCAGGTCATCTGCGTCCCCGGTGGCAAAGATGGGACTCTCGCGGCCCTTAACAAAAAGACCGGCGAACACATCTGGCGCAGCAAGACGCTGACCGCCGATGCCACCTACGCTTCCCCCGTGATGGCGACCATCGCCGGCACGAAACAGTATCTGCAAATGACCGAGAAGGGCGTCGCGGCCGTCGATCCGAAGGGGCGCTCCTGTGGTATTACAAGCGCGAGGAGCCCTACGCCGACATCGTCGGCTGTTCGCCGTTGGTCAAGGGAGATCGCGTTTTGATCAGCGGGGCAGGCGAGGGCGCCGGCGGCTGCGACCTGATCGAGATCAAGAAGGACGGCGCGAAGTTCGAGGCGAACAGGCTCTACGCCAAGAAGGCCCTGGAAAACTATCACGGCGGCCTGGTGCTGGTGGGCGACTACGTCTATGGCTCGGTGGGTGCCAGCGGGCCGGGGTCGTGGATGTGCATGGACTTTGCCACTGGTGCGGTCAAGTGGACTTCGAACGATCGCAGAATCGGCAAGGGGGCGATCACGGCGGCCGACGGGTTCCTGATCTGCACCGGCGAGGCGACGAACCGGATTGTCCACACGCCGGCGGACCCGGCGACCAAGCTGTCGGTGACGGAAAGCTTCGTGCTGCCCGCGATCTCACCGCTGCGCAGGCCGAGCGGCCGATTCTGGACCCACCCCGTCGTCGCCAACGGAAAGCTTTATTTACGCGATCAGGAATTGCTGTACTGCTATGAGGTGAGGTGATCGCCGCTTGCGGCTTCGCACCATTGCGAAGCCGCTCGCGGCGTGGAGGCGCCCCGGATGCGGCCGACGACGTTGCAGCGCGAGCGCCTCGACGCCCTGCTGGCCGAGATCCTGCCCCGCAATGCGTTTTACGCCGCCCGCCTGGCCAATGCCGACCCGGCCGACTTCGCCCGCCTGCCCTGGACCACGAAGGCCGACCTGGTTCGCGACCAGGCGGCCCACCCGCCCTACGGCACCGTACTGACCTACCCGCGGCACCGTTACAGCCGCCTCCACCAAACGTCCGGCACGTCGGGCCGGCCGTTGCGCTGGCTCGACACGCCCGAAAGCTGGAGCTGGATGCTCGGCTGCTGGGAGCAGATGTTCGCTATGATCGGGCTTCGGTCTGATGATCGGCTGTTCTTCGCCTTCTCGTTCGGGCCGTTTCTGGGCTTCTGGACGGCCTTCGAGGCGGCGGCGCGGGCGGGGTACTTTTGCCTGCCGGCCGGCGGACTGAGCAGCGGAGCCCGCCTTCGCTTGCTCCTGGACAACGAGGCCACGGTGATCTTTTGCACCCCAACCTACGCCCTCCGCCTGGCCGAGGTCGCCCGCGAGGAGAAGATTGACCTGGCCGGTTCACCGGTGCGTGCGGTGGTGGTCGCGGGGGAACCGGGTGGGAGCATCGCCGCCACGCGGATCCGGATCGAGACGGCCTGGGGGGCGCGGGTGTTCGACCACAGTGGTATGACCGAGACCGGGCCGATGGCGATCGAATGCCCGGCCAACCCCGGCGGTCTGCATGTGCTGGAAAATGACTACATTGCGGAGGTGATCGATCCGCAGACGGCGGAGCCGGTGCCGCCGGGCCAGGTCGGCGAGCTGGTGGTCACGAACCTGGAGCGATGGGGGAGTCCGCTGATCCGCTACCGTACCGGCGATCTGGTCCGCGTCGATCCGCGGCCGTGCCCGTGCGGGAGTCAGCACCTGCGGCTGGACGGCGGCATCCTGGGCCGCGCGGATGATATGATTCATCTCCGCGGCAACAACGTCTATCCTGGTGCCCTGGAGGCGCTGTTGCGCCGCTTCCCGGAGGTGGCCGAGTTCCGGGTCGAGATCGATCAGTCTTCGGCGCTGGCGGCCCTGCGGATCGAGGTTGAGCCGGTCAACGGCGACAGCGGCGACTTGGGCGAGCGCGTCGATCGAGCCATCCGCGACGAGTTCCTGTTCCGCGCCGAGGTGCGCCTCGTCCCGCCCGGCAGCCTGCCCCGCTTCGAGGAATGAAGGCGAATCGGTTCGTCAAGAAGACTTGAACCACGAAACACACGAAAGACGCGAAATAAAGACAAGGAGAACACCATGATGACGACGCGACGACAGTGGATGCTTGCGTTCCTGTTGTGTTTTCTTTTCGTGTCTTTCGTGTGTTTCGTGGTTCCTTCTGTGTCTGCCGCCGACTGGTATCAGTGGCGCGGGCCGGAGAACAACGGCGTTTCCCGCGAGAAGAACCTGCCCGATAAGTGGTCGCCCAAAACCGTCGGCGAGAACAATCTCATCTGGAAGCAGCCCTACGGCGGGCGGACCGTTCCCATTGTCATGAACGGCCGGGTGTACGTCATCAATGACAGCGGCGAAGGGATCAACGAGCAGGAACGGGTCATGTGCTTCGATGCCGACACCGGCAAGGTAATCTGGGAGCACAAATTCAACGTCTGGCTGACCGGCATCGTCAGCGACCGCGTCGGCTGGGGCAACGTCGTCGGCGACCCGGAAACCGGTAACGTCTACGCCCACGGCGTGCAGGGGCTGCTCTTCTGCTTCGACGGCAAGACCGGCCAGATCAAGTGGCAGCACTCGATGACCGAGGAATACGGCCGCATCACCGGCTATGGCGGCCGCGTCACCACCCCCACCATCGACCAGGATCGGCTCATCCTCGGCATGGTCAACTCCAGCTGGGGCGAGTATGCCCGCGGCAGCACGCGCTTCGTCGCCCTCGACAAGAAGACCGGCAAGATCCTCTGGTGGTCCGAAACCGGACATCAGGTCAAGAACACCTACTACTCCAATCCGGTGGTGGCGGTCGTCAACGGCGAACGGATCATGGTCAGCGGCGGCGGCGACGGCGGCGTTCACGCCTTCAAGGCTCGCACCGGCGAGAAGCTGTGGAGCTACCTGTTCGGCACCGGCGATATCAACATCACGCCAGTCGTGGACGGCAACTACATCTACATCGGCCACGGCGGCGAAAACCTCTCCGGCGGCGAACGCGGCATGCTCCTGTGCCTCGACGGCTCCAAGGTCAAGGAGGGCAAGCCCGCCCTGGTCTGGAAGGTGTCCGGCATCCAGTTCACCTTCCCCTCGCCGATCCTGCTGGACGGCAAACTGTACATCGCCGACGAGGCCGCCACCCTCTACTGCTACGACGCCAAGAAGGGCACCGAATTGTGGCACAAGGGCTATGGCATTCAGGCCAAGGGCTCGCCGGTCTGGGCTGACGGCAAGATCTACGCCACCTCGGTCCAGGGCAATGTGGTGATCCTCAAGCCGGGCGACACCGGCTGCGACGTGCTCAGCCGGGTTATTCTGCGCAGCAAGACGCCGGGCACGGCCCTGTCGATCAACGGCGGCGCGTCGGTCGCCAACGGTCGGGTCTATTTTATGAGCAGCGAGGAGATGTACTGCATCGGCAATCCCGGCGCGAAGGTGGAGGCCAGCCCCGTCCCGGCGCCGCCCGTGGAAGCACCCCGGCTGCCGACGCCAAGGCGGCACACTTGCAGGTGGTGCCGGCCGACGTGGAGCTTTATCCGGGGGAGAGCGCGACATTCACGGCCCGCCTGTACGACGACCAGGGCCGCTTCCTGCGCGAGGTAAAGGCTGCGTGGGAGACGGCGCCCTTCCTGCCCCCGCCGCCGGTGCCCGGCGCCAAGCCTCAGGCAGGTCCCCCGCCGCCGGCGCTCCAGGGGACCATCACCGCGGACGGCAAGTTGACGGTCAGCGACAAGGTGCCCGGGCAGTTCGGCGGCGTGGTGGCCAAGGCAGAGGGCCTCAGCGGGCGCGCACCGCATTCGCGTCGCCCCGCGCTTGCCCTACACCCAGGACTTTTCCAAGGTGCCGGTGGGGCGCACGCCGGGCGGCTGGGTCGAAGCCCAGGGCAAGTACCTCGTCAAGGAACTGGACGGCAAGAAGGTGCTGGCCAAGAACAACACCATCGCCAGCTTGCTGGCCGCCAAGGCCAATACCTATATCACTCTGCCCGGCACCGGCACCGGCAACTTCACCGTCCAGGCCGACGTGCGCGGCTCGCTCAAGAATGGCCAGTATCTCCCCGACATGGGCCTCATCAACTGCCGCTACACGCTGATCCTGAGCGGCAGCGGCCAGAAGGGCGGCGTCGGGCAGAAGCTATCGCTCCAGTCGTGGGACGCCCTGCCGCGCATCGATCAGACCGTCCCGTTTATCTGGAACCCGGGCACCTGGTACACGATGAAGCTCAGCGTCGAGCAGAGCGGCGGCAAGGCCCAGCTCAAGGGCAAGGTGTGGGAGCGGGGCCAGCCGAAGCCGGGGGCCTGGACCGTCACCTTTGAGGATCCGACGCCCAACGGCCCCGGCAGCGCGGGCCTGCACGGCTACTCGACGGATGTCAACGGCCCCCAGGATCCCGGCACGGAGATTTACTACGATAACGTGAAGGTGACACCGCACAAGAAGGAAGCCACCGGTGCGAGGGAAAAGTCACCCAAGGGGGCTGCGGCCGCCGGCCCGGGTGAGGCATCGGTCTCGCCGGCGCTGATGCCGGTCGTCGTTTCAGAAACGCAGTGTGCCCCGGGGTTCGTCGTACGGGAACGCCGGCTGTTCGGCCGCTGGCGGCGCTGATCTCTGTTCTCCCCTCGCCCCGGTACTCCGGGGAGAGGGGTTGGGGGTGAGGGGCCGAATCTCGCGAAACCAGAACCCCTCACCCCCGACCCCTCGCCCCGGCACTCCGGGGAGAGGGCAGGAGAATTCGTGCCGCTCGCCTAGGAATGCACGTTCCCACGCTCCGCACGGGAACGAAGAATTAACGCAGAGAGGAATCTTCCATGAGCTGCTGTCCCACCCTCCGGCGCTTCCTCGCCGGACTGGTCACGTTAACAATCCTGGTCCCCGTGGTGGCCGTGCTGGCGCTGTCACACTCGCGAACGGCGCAGCCCGCCGCCGCCGCGGACGCCAAGGTGTCGCACGATTGGCCGCTCTTCGGCGGCACCATCCAGCGCAACATGGTCAACCTGATCGAAAAGAACGTGCCCACCGATTGGGACGTAAAGACCGGTAAGAACGTCAAGTGGGTGGCCGCGCTGGGGTCCAAGGCCTACGGCGGACCGATCATCGTCGGCGGCAAGGTCTTCATCGGCACCAACAATGCCCGGCCCCGTAACCCGCGCGACACGGCCCCCGACCCCGATGATCCGCAAAAGAGGATCGGCGTCGACAAGGGCATCGTCATGTGCTTCAACGAGGCCGACGGCAAGTTCCTCTGGCAGGCGGTCCACGACAAGCTGCCCGCCGGCCGCGTCAACGACTGGCCCGGTGAAGGCATCTGCTCCAGCCCCTGCGTCGAGGGGAATCGTCTCTGGTATGTCAGCAACCGCTGCGAGGTCATCTGTGCCGACGTGAACGGCTACCAGAAGGGAAAGACGCAGCCGACGCACCCGGCCTACACCAGCCCCACCGACGCCGGCGTCCTCTGGCGCTACGATATGATGGCCAAGCTCGGCGTCTTCCCGCACAACCTGGCCGTCTGCTCGCCGCTCATCGTCGGCAACACCCTGTTCGTCATCACCAGCAACGGCGTTGACGAGGAGCACATCAAGATCCCCAAGCCCGACGCCCCCAGCTTCATCGCCCTGAACAAGAACACCGGCGAAAAACTCTGGGACAGCAACCTGCCCACCAAGCAACTCCTGGCGCCGGGCGCCAACCTGGAATACCTGAAAAACACCGGCCGGGTCCTCATGCACGGGCAGTGGTCCAATCCGGTCTACGCCGAGGTGGACGGCACGGCGGAGATCATCTTCCCCGGCGGCGACGGCTGGCTGCGCGCCTATGACCCCAAGACCGGCACGGTCATCTGGGAATTCGACGCCAATCCCAAGGACTCGATCTACAAACTGGGCGGCCAGGGCACCCGTAGCGACTTTGTCGCCTGCCCGGCAGTCCACGACAACCGCCTGTACATCGGCGTCGGTCAGGACCCGGAGCACGACGCGGGCGTCGGCCATTTCTGGTGCATCGATCTGATCAAGGCAACGAAGACCAAGGGCGACGTGTCGCCGGAGTTGCCCGTGAAGAAGGAGAAGGTGAAAGGGCCGCCGAACCCCAACTCGGCGGCGGCCTGGCAGTACGGCGGACTGGACCCGGCCGACCCGCGGGTACAAGTTCGGGCGTACCATGTCCACCGCCTCGGTTCACGATGGCCTGTGCTTCATCGCCGAGCAAGAAGGCATCCTGCACTGCCTGGATGCCAAGACCGGCACGGAATACTGGCAGCACGACATGCAAGCGCCGACCTGGAGTTCGCCCTACACCGTGGACGGCAAGGTTTTCCTCGGCAACGATAAGCGCGAACTGGTCATCTTCGAGCACTCCAAGACGAAGAAGATCATCGGCGTCCGCGACATGGGTTCGCTGGTGCAGAGCCACGCCCGTTGTGGCCAATGGCGTGCTCTACGTCCTGACGGAGAACAAGCTGTACGCCATCCAGAAGTGAGCGACCATCGGGCGAGTGGGGGGGGCGTAAGCCCCCTGATGACGCGACGCCATCGGGGGGCTTACGCCCCCTGCTCGCCAATCCCAAGGAAATTCACGCATGCACTTGCGCCTCCTCCCGGCTCTTTCCGTGTTCGCCGCGCTCTGCGCCGCTGCCTGCACCGGTCCCGGGGCCGTGCCGGCAGAAGAAAAGTCCACCGCCAAGGCTGTGCCGACCGCGGCGACCGGCGACTGGCCGATGTACGGCGGCACGCCGGCCCGCAACATGGTAAACACATTGGCTAAGGACATCCCCACCGAATGGGGCACCAAGGCGGGCGAAAAGAACATCAAGTGGGTGCAGGAGATCGGCAAGGACGGCGGCCGTTACCTTCCACCAGCCATTGCCGGTGGACAAATCTACGTCGCCACGAACAACCGCAAGCCGCGCAACCCGAGTGTGAAAGGCGATAAGGCCGTCCTCATGTGCTTTCGCGAGTCGGACGGTCAGTTTCTGTGGCAATTGGTCCATGACGTGGAAACACTTGTCGCAGCCATGGCTGGGGGCGAGGGACTGCTCTCCACGCCGGTTGTCGAGGGCGAGCGTCTCTATTACGTGACGCCGGATGCCAACGTCATCTGTGCGAGTACGAAGGGGAAGGTCCTTTGGCACTACGACATGCTCAAGGAACTCAAGGTCGTCCTGCACGCCGCCGCCTTCTGTTCGCCGCTGGTGGTGGGCGATCGGGTTTTTTGCCTCACGGGCAACGGCAAGCCCTATCCCTTTGAACCCGAGAAGCCGGTTCCCGAGCCGAAGGCACCCAGCTTTGTCGCCTTCGACAAGAAGACCGGCAAACTCGTCTGGCAAGATAACTCGCCGGGCGACAAGATCATGGAAGGGACCTGGGCCAGCCCCGCCTATGCCGAGATCAACGGGAAGGGGCAGGTGATCTTCCCCGGCGGCGACGGCTGGCTGTATGCCTTCGAGCCTAAAGGCGACGGGAAGCTCATCTGGAAGTTCGATTGCAATCCCAAGGGATCGGTGTTTCGCACCGATACACGAGGGACGCGCAACTACCTGATGGCGCCGGCGGTCGTTGCCAACCGACTCTATACGGCTGTTGGCCAGCAGCCAGACAATAACGCCGGCGTCGGGCACTTGTGGTGCGTGGACATCACCAAGTTGGGCGACGTGTCTGAGGAGTTGGAGCCTGGCAAGGCCAATCCGAACAGTGGGCTGGTCTGGAAGTACGGCGGAAAGGCCCCCGATGGCGCGGATCGCGACTACACCTTCGGTCGGTCGATCAGTACCTGTGCCATCCACGACGGCCTGGTCTACGCTGCTGAGACCGACGGCTTCCTGCACTGCCTCGACGCCGCCAACGGCAAGGAGTTGTGGCAGGAAGACCTGAAAAGTTCCATCTGGGCCTCGCCGCTCTGGGTGGACGGCAAGGTCTACCTGCCGACCGAGAACGGCAACATGAACATTTTCGCCCACGGCAAGGAGAAGAAATTGCTGGGCAAGATCGAGATGGACGAGGGGATCAAGGCGGCGCCGGTCGTCGCCAACGGAGTGCTGTATCTGTTGACGGACAAACGCCTGTTTGCCATCGCGAAGAGGTGACAAACCCGCCGGCTGGTTCGCGGAAAACGTGAAATGGTTGTTCGAGCGAAGGATCTGTGGAGCTTGACGCGACGACAATGGGTCGATGCGGAAGAGTTGCGCGCGGCCCTGGAGGATCAGGTGATCCGGCGCGATCTCGATTACCGCACCCGGCTATTGATCCGTGATGGCGTCAAGGCGCTGCAGCATCATTGGGGCGACGAACGCGTCGAGAGCTGGCTGAAGATGAGTCCCCTCGGCGAGCAGATCGCGACGATTTGCCGCGGGCCGTGGGAATGCGACCGCGGGTTCTCTTCACTCATGGAGCGTGTCGTGGATGTGATCACACCGGAAACGATACAAGAGTACTTCCGCGAGTTGAGTCGCCACGTCCACAGGCCCCTGCGAGTGGCCGTCGGTGGCTCGGCGGCGCTCATCGTGCCCGGCTATTTGTTGCGGCCGACTGAGGACATTGACATCGTTGATGAGGTTCCCAAGGAGCTGCGCGAACAGCACGCGCTTCTCGCCGATTTGAGGAAGCGTTTTGGACTTGAATTGGCTCACTTCCAGCAGCACTACCTCCCCATGCGCTGGCAGGACCGCCTGCATTACCTCGACGACTTCGGCGAATTAACCGTCTACCTCGTCGATGCCTGCGACGTGTTTCTGAGCAAATTGTTCAGCATCCGCACCAAGGACCTCGACGATTTGCGTGCTCTGAAGCCGCACCTCGACAAGGAAACCATCGCCCGCCGCCTCCTCGACACCTGCGGCTCGATGCTCGTCGCCGAATCGCTGCGCGAGCGGGCCGAGAAGAACTGGTACATCCTGTACGGAGAACCTTTGCCGACATGAGCACGACACCCACCGACAAGGTCCGCCAGGCCCGCGAGCAACTCGACGCCCAGGTGCGCGAGGTCGTCCGCTGGCACTTCAGCCCAGAGACCGGCACGCCCTTCTGGCTCGAAAAGGCGGCGTCCTTCAAGTTCAACCCGCTCAAGGACGTCAAGGGCTACGACGACCTGAAGCTGTTCGGCCATTTCGAGGACGAATGGCTGCGCGGCGGGCCGGTTCGCCGCTGGGTCCCCAAGGCGCTCCAAAGCAAGCCCATCTACGTCTTCGAGACCGGCGGCACCACCGGCATCCCCAAAAGTCGCATGGTCGTCGAGGATCACTGGACCGATTACGAAATGTTCAGCAACACGCTGCCGGAAAAGTATTTTCCCAAGGGGAGCAACTGGCTGATGCTCGGCCCGTCGGGCCCACGCCGCCTCCGCCTGGCGGTGGAGCACCTGTGCCAGTACCGCGGCGGCATCTGCTTCTGCGTCGATCTCGATCCTCGCTGGGTCGTCAAACTCATCAAGAAAGGGTGGATGGAGCACCTGAAAGCCTACCAGGAGCATGTGATCGACCAGGCCATGACGGTGCTGTCGGCCAATCACGAAGTGAAGTGCATGTTCACGACCCCCAAACTCCTCGACTCGCTGTGCGGCCGGCTCGAGAAGGAGGGGACCACGCTGGCGAAGCAGGGGATCACCGGCATCTTCTGCGGCGGGACCGAGATGACCTCGCAATGGATCCGCTTCGCCATCGAGGAGTTCCTGGGGCCCAACGTCTACATCGCCCCGACCTACGGGAACACGCTGATGGGCCTGGCGGCCTCGGAGTTGCCGACGGCTGCCGACGGTTACAAGATCGCCTACTACGCCCCGCAGCCACGGGCCGTCGTCGAGGTCGTGGACTTCGACAACTACGACAGGCTTGTCGAGTACGGCCAGGAAGGACGGGTGATGTTGACGACCTTGACGAAGGAGTTCTTTGTGCCGCGCTTCATGGAGCGCGACGAGGGACTGCGCGAGAGGCCGTCGTCGAAGTATCCGTGGGACGGCGTCAGCGGCGTCAAGCCGTTCCGGGCCTTTGCGGCGACGACGACGGTGGGGGTGTATTGAGGGAGGTGCGCCATGCCTTCGCCGTTTCCGGGAATGGACCCATACATTGAGCCATCCGGCTACTGGGGTGACTTTCAAGGCAGCATACTCAGTGCTATCCGGGCGGAACTCAATGCGCGTTTGCCGAATGGCTACGCTGCTTCGATCGAATTGTATGTGTGGACGCACGAACCGGAAGGAACGAAGCAAAAGCGCCCCGTCGAGCCTGACGTCTATGTCCGCGAAAGCGAACGGCAACGAGGGGCAACGGCTGCTGTTATTGGTGTACCTGCTTCGCACACGGGGCTTCTCCCACGAGTTGAGCGCAAGCGACGCAAGTACATCAAGGTGGTCGATGTTCGGACAAAACGGGTGGTTACGGTCGTCGAACTGCTGAGTCCGGCTAACAAGAGGCCCGGGGATGACCGGGAATTGTATCTGACGAAGCGGAGCGAATACCTGGCTAATCGGGTTAGCTTGGTGGAAATTGACCTGCTTCGCGCTGGGAAACGACCGCCGCTCGGGGACGAACCGCCGGAGCTAGCCGCGTATTACGTTATGGTGTGCCGGAGTTGGCAGTACCCCCGCGTGGACTTCTGGAGCTTTGGACTCCGCGACACCGTGCCGCCTATCCCCGTCCCTGTGACAAGTGAGGCCTCGGAGACCATGCTTCCTCTCCGGGCTTGCATCGACCGTGCGTATGACGAGGGGAGGTACGACACGGAACTCCCCTACCACGAGCCGGTTAACCTGCGGCTCGGCCCCAAGGACACCACCTGGGCACGTCAGATACTTGCCCGCCGCGAAAAGAAGAATCGCTGAATTCCTCCAAGGAACCTTCCCATGATTCACATCCCGGTCCTCCGTTGGGGCGAGCCGTACAAGAGCCTCGACATCGACAAGGTCGTCCATTTCGCCACCGGCGAGCCGCTGGCCGAGGTCAGCCGGGCCAACGCCGGCCTGGTCGAGCGCGATATGCGCCATGCCAAACGGGCCCGCGAGGTGCTGCGGCAAATCCCGATCAAGGACCTGCTCCAGATGGCCAAGAAGGCCGGCGAGTTGTTCGCCAAGGCCGAATTGCCCCTGGGCGACGGCACGCAAACGCCGGAGCAGTTCGTGCGCATGCAGTCGGCCACCACCGGCTTGCCCGAGCACATGTGCCGCTTCAATATGGAGAAGAACAACTTCGTGCTGGGCAACATGGACAAGATCCTCGACGCGCTGACCCGCGGCCTGGACCTGAACGTCCTGTCGAAGGGCTACGGCATCGAGAGCCGCGGCGTGCCCATCAGCTACCAGGCACAGTCGCCGGTGCTGGGCTTGGTGCTCCCTAGCAACTCGCCCGGGGTTCATACTCTCTGGCTGCCGATCATCCCCATGCAGGTGGGGCTGGTGCTCAAGCCCGGTCCACAGGAGCCGTGGACGCCGTACCGCATGGCGTCGGCGTTCGTTCAAGCAGGAGTGCCCAAGCATGCGATCGCCATCTACCCCGGCCTGGGAGACGTGGGGGCCGCGGTGCTGCAGCACTGCCCGCGCAACCTGATCTTCGGCGGCACCGCTACCGTCGAGCAGTACAAGGGGAACCCGCGTGTGCAGGCCCACGGCCCCGGCTTCAGCAAGCTTCTGCTTGGAGAAGATGAAGTCGACAACTGGCAAAAGTATCTGGACATCATGGCCGACAGTGTGTTCGTCAACAGCGGCCGCGGCTGCATCAACTGCTCCGGTATCTGGGTGCCGCGCCATGCCCGCGCCATCGCCGAGGCGCTGGCTGCCCGCATCGGGCCGGTGACGCCGCTGCCGCCGGACAATCCGAAGTCGGCCCTGGCCGCCTTCACTGTCCCCGGCCAGGCCGAGGGCGTTTCCAAGGATATCGAAAACGACCTCAAGCAGGCCGGCGTTCACGACATGACGGCGAAGTACGGCGAGCGACTGGTCAAGCAGGAGCGCTGCTCGTACCTCCGGCCGACGGTCGTCCTGTGCGACTCCCCAGAGGCGAACATCGCGAAGAAGGAGTACATGTTCCCCTTCTGCACCGTGGTGCAGTGTCCGCAGGAGGAGATGCTCGACAAGATCGGGCCGACGCTGGTCTGCTCGGCGATCACGAAGGACAAGAAGTTCCAACGGGCCCTGATCGATGCCACGCACATCGATCGGCTGAACATTGGCCCGATTCCGACGATCAAGCTGAACTGGCTGCAGCCGCACGAGGGGAGCATCGTCGATTTCCTGTTCCGTGCGCGGGCCTTCCAGCACGAAGGGCCGATCGAGGCGTGACGGATCGCCGCTTGCGGCTTCGCAGCCCTGTGAAGCCGCAAGCGGAAGAGGGAGGCGCACCCATGAAGGCGACGATACCGGCCCCCGCGCTCGACGGCCCCTCGGCCGCCGGCGCGCAGCCGCCGGCCTTCGACTTCCAGCCGCTCACCCGCGTCATCTGCGGTGCCGGGACCGCCGCGCGCCTGGGAGAGCTGGTGCGCGAGTATGGCGGCCAGCGCGTCCTGCTCGTCACCGACCCCGGCCTGGAGGAAGCCGGCCACCCGCAGCGCTCCCTGGCTGCGCTGCGCGACGCAGGCCTCACGGGCTTCGTCTTCGATGCGGTCGAGGTCAATCCCACCGATCGCCATGTCGAGGCCGGCCTGAAGGTGGCACGCCAACACCACATCGACTTCCTGGTGGCGGTCGGCGGCGGGTCGTCGATGGATTGCGCCAAGGGAATCAACTTCCTCCTGACCAACGGCGGCCGCATGGCCGACTACAAGGGCTTCGGCAAGGCCAGCCGGCCGATGATCCCCTCCATCGCCGTGCCCACCACCGCCGGCACCGGCAGCGAGGGACAGTCGTACGCCCTGATCGCCGATGAACGCTCGCACATGAAAATGGCGTGCGGGGACCGCAAGGCCGCCTTTCGGGCGGCCATCCTCGATCCGGAAGTGACCGTCTCGCAGCCCACCAAGGTGACCGCCGTCACCGGCATCGACGCCCTGTCTCACGCCCTCGAAGCCTATGTGACGACGCGCCGCAATCCCCTGGCGCAGATGTTTGCACGCGAAGCCTGGAGGCTGATGGAGCCGAACCTGCCGATCGTGCTGCGCGATCCGGGCCACCTGGAAGCACGCTGTGCGATGCAAGTGGGGGCCCATTTCGCCGGCGTTGCCATCGAGAACTCCATGCTCGGCGCTGCTCACGCCCTGGCGAACCCGCTGACGGCCCACTACGGCATCACGCACGGCGTCGCCATCGGCCTGGTGCTGCCGCACGTGGTCCGCTTTAACGCGGCGGTGGCCGGCCCGCTCTACGCTGAGCTGGCGCACGAGGCGGGGCTGGTCAACGGCGACACGGCCGTCGCCGCGGAGAGCATCGCCCGCCAGATTACCGGCTTGATGGCCACGGCCGGCTTGCCGACAGGGCTGGAGCAATGCGGTGTCAGCCGCGGCATCCTGCCGGTGCTCGCCGAAGAGGCCGCGCAGCAATGGACCGGCCGCTTCAACCCGCGGCCCGTGAGCGAGAGAGAACTGCTGGCGCTGTACGAGGCGGCGCTATAACGGTGGTTAGCCGCGACCCGGAGGGGAGCGCTGATGACCGACGCTTCCCTCCGGGTCGCGGCCAAACGGGAGGATCGTGTAATGACCCGATTCGTCCGGCGCCTGTTCGTCGTACCGGCCCTCTTGTTGGGGGTCGCCCTATCCCTTTCCGCCGCTGACTGGCCGCTCTTCCGCGGCAACGCGCTGCAGACCGGTACCACCACGGACAAGCTGCCCGATAAACTCCAAATCCTCTGGCAATTCGAGACCAAGGATTCCATCGAGGGGACCGCAGCCATCAGCGATGGGACGGTCTTCATCGGCTCGATGGACGGCAATCTCTACGCTCTCAACCTGGCCGACGGCAAGGAAAAGTGGAAGTACAAAGCCGGGCCCATCAAGGCCCCCGCCAGCGTTCGCGGCAATGCCGTCTATGTCGGCGATGCCGATGGCATCTTCCACCGTGTCGATGCCGCCAAGGGGGTGAAGGCCTGGACTTATAAGACGGACGGCGAGATCACCTCCGGCGCCAACTTCGCCGGCGATAGCGTACTTTTCGGTTCGGGGGACGAGAACCTGTATCGGCTCGCCGTGGCTGACGGCAAGGAGCTGTGGAAGTTCAAGGTGGCCGGCGGGCCGGTGATGGGGACGCCTGCTGTCGCCGGCAACCGCACCTTCGCCGCCGGCTGCGACAGTACGTTGCATATCATTGATCTTGACTCCGGTAAGGATCAAAAGGGCGTGGAACTGAGCGGCCAGGTCGGGGCGGCCGCCGCCGTGGGCGGTGATCGCATTTACGTCGGCACCATGACCAACCAGGTCCAGGCCGTCGACTGGAAGAAGGGCGAGGTCGCCTGGACCTTTGAGGCCGAAAAACGGGCCCAGCCCTTCTATGCCTCGCCGGCCCTCACCGACAAGCTCGTGATAATCGGCAGCCGCGACGGGCGGGTCCATGCCCTGGACCGCGACAAGGGGACGGAGGTTTGGAGTTTCCTGACGGACAGGAAAGTGGACAGCTCGCCGGTCGTGGCCGACGGTCGGGTTTACTTCGGCTCTGCCGATAACTACCTGTACGTCCTGGACGCCGCCCGTGGGACCCAGGTGCAGAAGATCGATCTGGGTTCACCGATTGTGGCCTCGGCGGCGCTGGGCGGCGGTCGCCTGGTGATCGGCAACGAAAAGGGCGTGGTGTTTTGTCTTGGTGCGAAGAAGTAGGGCAGGCTCCGCCTGCCGCTTGCAGGGCGGGCGGAGCCTGCCCTACGAATCGGAATATCCTCATGGCAACCGCGGAATCGACGCAGGAAAAAACGGGCCTGGGTAACTACTTCGTCGCCAATTACCCCCCGTTTTCGTTCTGGAAGCCCGAGCACCTGCCCGCTGCCCGGGCCGCGCTGGCCGCGCCACCGAAACCTGGCACGCCGCTGGGGCTCTACCTGCACATTCCGTTCTGCCGCAAGCGCTGCAAGTTCTGCTATTTCCGCGTCTACACCGACAAGAATGCGCGCGACATCGAGGTCTATCTCGACGCTCTCATCAGGGAAGTCGGGCTGTATGCCGCCCTGCCGATCGTGGGCCAGCGCCCGCTCCAGTATGTCTACTTCGGCGGCGGCACGCCGTCGTATCTCAGTGCCGACCAGCTTCGCGGACTCGATGACGCGCCTCAAGGAAATCATGCCCTGGGACGGTGCCGCAGAGGTTACCTTCGAGTGCGAGCCGGGCACCCTCCAAGAGCACAAGCTCGAAGCCCTGCGCGAAATGGGCGTGACCCGCCTGTCGCTGGGTGTCGAAAACTTCGATTACAAGATCCTCGAGTACAACGGACGGGCGCATCACGATGAAGAGATTTTCCGGGCCTACGGTTGGGCCCGCAGCATGGGGTTCGACCAGGTCAACATCGACCTGATTGCCGGCATGGTCGGCGAGACCTGGGACAACTGGAAGCGCTGCATCGCCAAGACGATCGAGCTGGCTCCCGAAAGCGTCACCATCTATCAGATGGAGCTGCCGTACAACACGGTGTTCTCGCAGGAGCTGCGGGTGATCGGCGGGGACGAGCCGGCGTCGTTTGCCGTGGCCGACTGGCCGACCAAGCGCGCCTGGGTCAGCTACGCCTTCGACGAATTGGCCCGCGCCGGCTACGAACAGTCGAGCGCCTACACCACGGTCCGCGACAAGCGGCGGACCAAGTTCGTCTACCGCGATAGTCTCTGGCATGGGGCCGACATGTTCGGCACCGGCGTCGCGTCGTTCGGGCATGCCAGCGGCGTACACATCCAGAACGTCGATCAGTGGGAAACCTACATCGAGATGCTCGATCGGGGCGAGTTGCCGCTCGGCCGGGCCTTGCCGGTGAAGCCGCGCGAGCTGCTCATCCGCGAGATGATCTTGCAGCTCAAGACGGGCTGGGTGGAGGCCGGCTACTTCCGGGCCAAGTTCGGCGTCGATATCCTGACCGACTTCGCCGACGCCTTCGGCCGCCTGGCTGCTCTGGGGGACCTGGCGATCGAGGAGGAAGGCGTGGAGTTGACACGCCAGGGACTGTTGCACGTGGACCGACTGCTGCCGGAATTCTTCGAGGAGCAGCACCGGACGACGCGGTATACGTAGGGTGCGCATGCCCGACGACGTGACTTTCCTGATGGGCAAGTTCCCGGCCGTGCTGCAGGGCGGGTTGCAGTACGCGCGCAATCACATGTGGTGCCGTACCGAAGGCAGCCGCCTTCGTTTCGGCTTCACCTCCTACGCGGTCCGCCTGATGCAGGATGTCTACTTCCTCGACTGGTCACTCGGCAATGGCGATGCCGTTCACCAGCTCCAGGAAATCGGCCATATCGAAACCTCGAAGGCCGAGTCGGACCTCTTCGCCCCGATCGCCGGCACCATCGTGCAGTTCAACCGCGACCTCTTGAAGGACCCCACGCCGATCAACCTCGATCTGTACGGCGCCGGCTGGCTGTTCGAGATGGAAGGCGATCCCGCCCCCCTGATGAACGTGACGGACTACCACCAGTTCCTCGCGGAGAACTGGGAAAAGACACAGCGGATGATCAAAGGCAAAATCAACGAGGATTGAGGCTCTCATGGCCCGTCACCGTCTGACCGTCGTGCTGTCCCAGGCTCAGGGGAAGAACCCGGCCAAGCGCGCTCTGGAAGAGTCGATCGCCGCGGCCCTGATCCTGGAGCCGGGACTCGATGTGTCGATCATCCCCTATCTCTACGATCTGGGCCCCGACCACACCGGCCGACTCTTTTTGGAATCGCTCAAGGGCGACATGCTGGTGCTGAGCTGGTTCTTCCCGCGCGCCGCCTTCTGGCTCCTCGATCGCATCAACGTGAAGGGTCAATTCGGCGAGAGCCAGCTGAAGCCGCCCGCAGATGTGGATGACGAGGAGGAAGCCGAGGGCGAGCCGGAGCCGCCCAAGGGGATCGGGGCCGTGGGCACGCCCGATCGGCACATTTACTGCCTCGACCTGCGCGACTTCAAGAATCACGAGCCCTATGTCGCCGAGGTCCAGCGCATCGCCCAGGAATGCCGTGAGCGGCGCGACGCCAAGGACAACGGCACCTCAGCCCTGGTGCAGCTCGGCCTGCCGCCGCTCGCTCCGTCAGGTAACGGGGTCGGGGACGTCGGCTTGATCGCCCCCCTCGCCCCTGGGGGGAGAGGGGTCGGGGGTGAGGGGGAACTTCCCGGCCCGCGCTTCGCCCCAGAGCAGCTCCTGAAGGCCCCGGATCGGCGCTGGTATCCGGTGATCGACTACAGCCGCTGCACCAACTGCATGGAGTGCATCGACTTTTGCCTGTTCGGCGTCTACGGCGTGGACAGCCTGGATCGCATCTTTGTGGAGAATCAGGATAGCTGTAAAAAGGGCTGCCCGGCGTGCAGCCGGGTCTGTCCGGAACATGCGATCATGTTCCCCGATCATAAGACGCCGGCCATCGCGGGGGCGGCGGTCGGCGCGGTCAGCGGCTTGAAGATCGACCTGACACGGTTGTTCGGCGGCGGTGACGCCATCGCCATCGCCGCCGCGGAGCGCGATCGCGAGTTGGTCGCCGACGGCCGGGATGCGGTTGGATTGTCCGTCGGCATACCCAAGCGACAGGCGGATAAAGTAGAACAACCGAAGGACGACCTGGACAAACTGACCGACGCGCTGGATGCGCTGGATATTTGAGGAGGGGAAATCATGCCAGAAACCCTGCAGGCGAAGTCGATGAAGCAGGAAGTCATTGATATGATCCAGCGGCTGCCCGATGACTGCACGCTGGAGCAGATTGAGTACCACATGCATGTCTACGCAGGAATCCAGCGCACGATCGCAGAGATCGATGCAGGTACGACACCAGGCGTGCCTCAGGAAGAAGTCGAGCGGAGGGTCGAAGATTGGCTCAAGTCATCTGGCGTCAATCCGCACTAGACGACCTCCAAGAGATCGTGGCCTATGTATCGCAACGAGCCCCGACTCGGGCCGCTGGACTGGTCGCGCGGTTTATGAAGGCAACCCGACCCCTGCAATCCTCGCCCCGCCTGGGCCGGGTGGTCCCGGAATGTGCAGAGGATGACATCCGCGAAATTGTCAGTGTCCGGCCTTACCGGATTATCTACGTAATTCGTGGTGATACCTGTCACGTTGCACAGCTCTACCACGGCAGTCGCGACTTGAGCGCGTTCTTGAGGCCGGAGAACTTTGAAGACATCGTGTGAGCATTCCCTCGGACTGGCGAATGATCGACGTTGCCCGTCTTGAATCCGCCTACCAAACCGCCCTCGCCGCCCTTCTCGCCGAGCGCACGCCGGACGGCCATTGGGTCGGCCAGCTCTCCACCTCCGCCCTTTCCACCGCCACTGCCATCAGCGCCCTGGCCCTCGTCGGCAGAAACGACCCCGCCGCTCCGGCTCACGATGACCTGATCGCCGGCGGCGCCGCCTGGCTGGCCAATCACCAGAATGCCGACGGCGGCTGGGGCGACACGGTCAAGAGCTTCAGCAACATCTCGACCACCATGCTCTGCCGGGCCGCCTTCCACATCACGGCGACCCCGGAGCGACACGCCGATTCGCTCCGCCGGGCGGATGCCTACATGGCCGAACGCTACGGCCCCACGGCGGAAGAGCACGCCGAGGCGGTGCGGCGCCGCTACGGCAAGGACCGCACGTTTTCCGTGCCGATCCTCATGACCAGCGCTCTCGCGGGCCTTGTGGCGTGGCGTGAGGTTCCGCCGCTGCCGTTCGAGCTGGCGTGCTTTCCGCAGTCGCTGTTTCGTTTCCTGCGCCTGCCGGTCGTCAGCTATGCCCTGCCGGCACTCATCGCCATCGGGCAGGCGGTCTACCATCATCGCGGCTCGTGGAACCCTTTCCGTCGCCTGGCGATCGAGAAGAGCCTGCGCGTGCTCCAGGCGATCCAGCCATCGAGCGGCGGCTACCTCGAAGCGACGCCGTTGACCAGCTTCGTCACGATGGGCCTGGCGAGCAGCGGCCGGGCCGATCATCCGGTGGCCCGCCATGCCGTCGAGTTCCTGGCGAAGTCGGTGCTGCCGGACGGCAGCTGGCCGATCGACACCAACCTAGCGACCTGGGTGACGACGCTGTCGATCAATGCGCTGGCGATGGCGGGGGAGCTGAAATCCCTTGAGAATCGGGAGGCGGTGCGGGAGTGGCTGGTGAAGCAGCAGTACAGGGAGCGGCACCTGTACACAGGGGCTGAGCCGGGTGGCTGGGCGTGGACCGATTTGCCGGGGGGTGTGCCGGATGCGGATGATACGGCGGGAGCGATGCTAGCAATCCTTAGTATGAATATCCGCACCATGACCGAAGAGGGCTACCGCCGCGCCCTCCGAGAGCAAGACTTTGAGAAGGCCGCCGAAATGCGAAATGAGATGCACGCCGATCCCCGGTACGGATGGCACAGAGGAGACCAATGGCTCCGAGAATTGCAGAACCGGGACGGGGGCTGGCCGACCTTTTGCCGGGGATGGGGAGCGTTGCCTTTTGACCGCAGCGGGGCGGACCTCACAGGCCACGTTTTGCGAGCGCTTGCGGCTCTTGGTAGATGGTGGTCTGGACCGGAATATGATTGGCGATCTGGTTGGGTCGTCTCACCCGACCGCGACATCGAGCGCGGTTTGGCCTATATCGCCCACACTCAGCGCCCCGACGGCTCCTGGCTCCCCCTCTGGTTCGGCTGCCAGCACGCCCCCGATGATGAGAACCCCACCTACGGCACCGCCCGCGTCCTCGCCGCTTATCGCGATCTCAAGATGATGGCTTGTGAACCAGCGCGGCGGGGGGTCGCCTGGCTGCTGTCGGCGCAGAATGCAGACGGTGGGTGGGGTGGGGCGTTGAATACCCCGTCGAGCGTCGAGGAGACGGCGCTGGCTGTCGAGGTGCTGATTGATGCGAAGCCGCAAGCGGCTGTCGAGCGCGGATTGAGGTGGTTGATCGACCGCATCGAAGCGGGCGGATTGAACGACCCAACGCCGATCGGGTTCTACTTCGCCAAGCTCTGGTACTATGAAAAACTCTACCCGATCATCTTCAGCGTCGCCGCTCTGGGCCGGGCGCGGCGAAAAACCTACGTGGGCGGCAGTTGAGTCTTCACGCCGTGGATCTTGCCATTGCGTACCTCGACGAGCAAGGCCGCGTCGGTCACCAGTCGCTGCACGCGATTGACCTTGTCGCCCGAACGGATGTAGAGGGTCTTGCCCACGCCGGAGCCTTTGGTGATGAGGAGAAAGCGCGTCCCCGTTGCGGACCTGTCTGCCAGGACATCGACCATGCGCAAATCGCCGCGCAGGAAGGTATCGGTATCAATGTGAGCCGCTTCTTCGGCACTGATCGCTTCACTCGTCACCTCGGGCTCGGTCCCCAGCAGATCGTTGGCCGCCGGATCGCCAGCGTTCTTCAGGGCCATGAAACGTCGGCAAAGGTCCAATTCCGGATTCGTCGGCTCCTTGACGGTGTAATAGGCCGTGCAGCCGGCCAGCACGAGAGCGGCCAGAACCGCGCCCAGGACCCAGGGGCTATACAGTCGGCTGCGTTCAACTCGGGCCAGGTCGGACGGGGAGTACGCTTTGCGCATGATCGTCGGCCGCCGGTTCCCAGATCACGGAAACTGCCTCCACCTTGTTGACGGTAGCAGGCCGGCCGACAGCGAGCAAGCGCTGCGATCGCGTTTGCCACAGGATCACAACGCCGACCAGCCACAGCAACAGCGTGGAGTGTCCGGCCAGGCACAGGTCGCGCGTTCAAATCGAACCCCGGCAGGTGCGCGATGAAGTTAACCACAAAGTTGCCCGCCAGGAGCAGGGTCAGTCCCAGGCCCAGCCGCGTGGTACCGTTCGCGTCCCATTGCCACTTGATAAGGGCCATGACCAACGGCACGGCCAGGCAGAAGTAGTGTAGATGGCAGACCGGGCTGAGGATCAGCATCACTAACGTGAGCGAGCCAAGGAAGAGGAGCGGGCGCCAGCGGGGTTCGTCCGCTGAGCCGGTGCCGGCGGCCGCCAGCGTCAGCACCAGCAGGAGCAAGCCGCCGAGCCAGTGGGCCAGGCGCACCGGAGCATCCGGCTGGTGCGGGCGGGTCAGACGCTCCAGGTAGAGCGGATTGTGGATCATCGCCACCAGCGACTGGCTGTCGGTCGCGGTCAGGTCGATCAGCTCCTGGTCGCGCACATGGTCCTCCCCGGCGCCGAGGGCCGGGCGGGCCAGGACGTTGTACCACTCGACATAAGAAGTCACCGTCCGAGAGGGCCCGAACCACGCCATCGGCAGGACAACCACACCGAGAACCAGCCCGAGGACACATCCGGCGAGCGCCCGCCAGTCGCGCCGCCAGAGCGGATAGATCAGGAGCAAAGCGGGGATGACCTTGAGGCAGGCGGCGGCGGCCATCCAGAAACCCGCCTTCCCGGAGCGCCTAAGCAGCATGGCCGCTCCGGCGAAGCAGAGCAAGGCTAGGAGGAACAGGTTGACCTGCCCGCGCATCAGGGTCGCCGCGATCGGCGGCAGGCAGGCGAGCAAAGGCAACAGCCGCAGCGCCCACCAGCGCTGCGACCCGGCGCCCGCCTGCGGATCGAGCGCCGCGGCCAGGACGTGCAGGCCGAGGCACAGGGCGACGACGCTCAGCCAGTACCACAGGGCCACCGAAACGGCAAACGGCAACAGCCCGCTGCGTTCCGCTCCCGCCGGCGCGTCCGCCAGCGGCATCGCGGCCAGGGCCAGGAGAGGGGGATAGTGGTAGTGCCAACGATTGTCGTCGGTGACTTCGTACAGGTCTTCGCCGGCGCGGGCGGCCCAGGCGGCACGCAGATAGACCTGCACATCGGTCATCGGCCGCCGCAGGAAGGCGCTGCGGTACTCCGTGACGATACTGGCCGCCACGCACAGCGCCATCAGCAGACCAAGGCCGAGCCAGTGCCAGCACCGGGGGCGATCGGCTGACGAACGGGCGGATGGCGCGGGTGTCAATGGTGTCATTGGACCTCCCTCCGTGGAGGCGGAATCGGTTCGTTAGGCTGGAATCCGGGCAGCCCGAAGCGCCAGCGAGGGACTCCCTCGCTGGCGCTTCGGGCTGCCCTGCTGGCGGGCAACACCTATCGCAGCGGCCGGTTTTGCCGCAGGGCGGCCAGAGTGCGCTCGAATTCGGGCGGCAGCGGGGCCTCGGCCTCGATGGTCTGGCTCCGGCGCGGATGGAAGAACCGCAGGCGGGCCGCGTGCAACGCCTGCCGGGCCAGCAGCACCTCGTCGTCGGCCGGATCGAGGCCCGAAACCAGATCGCTCAGGTGCAGCACGTCCCGCCCGCTGTAAATCTTGTCCGCCAGCACCGGGCAGCCCACGCTGGCCAGGTGGACGCGAATCTGGTGTGTCCGCCCGGTCCGCGGGAAGATACGGCAGAAGGTGTAGCCCCGGAACCGCTCGATCACCTCATAGTAGCTGCACGCATCCTTCCCCTCGTCCTCCTCGTCGCGGTCGAGGGCGGTCATCTTGACGCGGTCGGTCGGATGCCGGCCGATGCGGGCCTCGATGTAATCGCTGTCACGGTCGAGCACGCCCTGGGTGATGGCCCGGTACTCCTTGAAGATTTTGCGGGTCTCGAATTGCATGCTCAGGTCGCGGTGCGTCGCCTCGTCCTTGGCCACCAGGATCACACCGCTGGTGTCGCGATCGAGGCGATGGACGATGCCCGGCCGGTACTCGCCATTGGCCTGGCTGAGCTGGCTGAAATGGAACTGCAAGGCGTTGGCCAGCGTGCCGCTCCAGTGCCCCTTGGCCGGATGCACCACCATGTCGTGCGGCTTGTTGATGACGGCCAGGTACTCGTCCTCGTACAGGATGCGCAGCGGGATGTCTTCCGGGACGGGCAGCTCGTGGGTCGGTGCCGGAAGCGTGATCCGCACGCGATCGGCGAAGCGCACCCGGTAGCTCGCCTTGCCGGGCCGATCGTTCACCAGCACGCCGCCGGCGTCGATCACCCGGCGGACGACCGAGCGGCTATAGTCCGGGAACTGGCCGGTCAGGTACTGGTCGAGACGCAGCCCCTCCACCTTGTGCCGGGCGGTCAACTCGACCGTCTTCTGGCCGTCGGCGGCAATGGAGGTGATGGCGTCGGACATGGCAATCAGCGGTCCGAACTCAGCGGTCGGGACTGGATGAAGGCTTGCTCAGCGTCTCGAGTTTGTCGTGCAGCTCCTTCGCCTGCGCCATATTGGCGTCCTTGGCCAGGTAGTCCGCGCGCTCCTGAGCGGCCTTGCCCAGAGCGCTGGTGGGATACTTGCCCGCCAGCTTCTGATACCCCTTCAAGGCCTCGTCCAGGTCGCCCAGGCTTTCGTTGGCCTTGGCCACGTTCATGAGCGCTTCCTGAGCGAGCACGGCGGTGTCCCGATCGTTGTCGGACGACTCGCCCGCCAGCCCCCGGTACAGGTCGCGAGCCTCGGTCAGGTCGCTAACTGCCTTGTCGTAGTCGGCCGTGAGGTGCTCCAGGCCGCGGCGAAACAGGGTCCGGGCCCGATCGAACTTCAGGACCCGGGCGGCCAGCGTGCCGCTATTCTCCTTGGCGTCGGCCAGTTTCTTGGCGTCGTCCAGGGCATCATCAACTTCTTGGGGGGTCGTGGCTGCGTCCAGGCGGCGTTCGGCGTCGTCCACCTTGACCCACAAGGCCGACCGGGCTTCGCTGCGGCCACGCCAGATGAAGAAGCCGATGACGCCGAGGATCACGGCCAGGAGGATCACCCCGCCCCAGATGAGCAGGGCATTGCGCGATGGCCCCGCCTTGACGGCCTGCACCACGCGGGCCATCGTCTCGGCCAGGGCGTTGGTTTTCAGCTCGTGCCGGTGCTCCGCTTTCATGCGGCCTGTGCTCCCGTCGGAAGGCGACAGCCATCGGCGAGGGTGGGTCCCATCCTGCGACGGGCGGACCCGCAGCACGCCGGGCTGCTGGTAATCCCTCAATTCCAGTGATGATAGGCAGGCCGGGGAGTTGGGTCAATGCGAAAGGGGGTTCTGCTGGGGCGAACCGGCAGCGTAAGCTGCCGGGTTTCCCGGCGACCGGCTGCGTAAGCTGCCGGGTGGCGGCCTCAAACCCGGCAGCTTACGCAGCCGGTTCGCCGGGACTTTGCTTCATCCGACACAGTAGAGCTACGCGCCCGCTACCGCTGACTATTCGTTGAATTCAACCGTGGCCGGGACGCCCTCTGTGGCGGGCAGCGAGGACGGCACGGTAGCGGTTGGCTTGGCGACGGCGTTCACAGGCATCCAGGCCTTGCCGCTCGGCATGACGATGGGCCCGGAGGCCTGCCAGGCTGGCGGCTTGTCGCCGGCCGGCGGGGCGCGGACCCGGTGTCGATGACCACCGCGCGGTGGGCTGCTTCCCGCTCGGCGTCCCACTGCGCCGCCGTCAGCCGGTTCGCGCGGGGCGTCCGACCGTCGGTGGGGCGCCCCGGATCGCCGTGCGGATGCGCCGGCTGCTCCAGCACGGCTTGCAGATCGCGCACCTTCACGTTCGACGGGTCCTTGTCCCGCGCCAGGCGGCACTCCTGCCGAGCTTCGTCCAGCCGGCCGCGGGTCCAATAAACGAAGGCCATCTTGCAATGGGCATCCGCGTCGCTGGAGGTGGCGGCCCGGAACTCGCGCTGGGCCTCCTCGAAGCGATCCAGCTGCCCCAGCACCAGGCCCAGGTTGTTGTGCGCCAGCGCATGGTGTGGATCGAGCTTCAGCGCCTGGCGCAGCTTCTTCTCCGCTTCCGTCCAGTTGTCCTTGCAGTTTTCCTTTTCGGTCCGCAGGTACAGCGAGTAGCCCCAGTCGCTCCAGATGTCGGCATCATTGGGCCGCACCTTGGCGACCTTGCGGTAAAGTTCCTCGGCCTTCTTGAAGTCGTCGCGGCCGCCGCGGTCGTCGTACAGGACACACAGCCGGCGCATGGCGGTGTAGTTACTCGGGTCGTGCTCCAGAACGCGCTCGTACTGTTCGCGGGCGCCATCCTCATTGCCGGCCTTGTCCATGGCGTGAGCGGTCTCGAGGTACAGGCGCACCTGATCCTTGGCGGTCAGCTCATCCGTGCGGAGCGGTGCGCCCGCCGTGTCGCCGGCCTTCGGCGCCGGCGACCAGCTCGCCACCAGGTCCCCGGTGAACGATCCGGGCGCGGTCGTGCAGCCCACGGCGGACAGGCCGAGCGCCGCGGGAAGGAGACAACCAGACAGCCAGCGCCGGATCATGAAACCGCTCCTGACAAGGAGGAAAACTCTGCAAGCAGTTCTGCGAGCCCGCCCTGTTGTGGCACGGTCTCCTGACCGTGCCATCCGGCCTGACCGCAGCTCTCTCTCAATCCGCGATGGTTGCGTGGAAACCTTCGGTCAGCCGAAGTGGCACGGTCAGGAGACCGTGCCACAACGAAGCGCCGCCCGCTCGGACTCATTGTTTCCTTAGCGGAAGAAGCCGCCACCAAAGCCGCCGCCGAAGCCACCGCCGAAGCCACCGCCGAAGCCGCCACCAAAGCCGCCGCCGAAGCCGTTGCCGAACTGGTTGCCAAAGCCATTGCCGTACCCCAGCCCAGCGCCGCCCAGCAGGTAGAAAGCCGCGATACGCGGCGCCTCTTCGCCCATCAGACCCTCGGCGATGGGGAAGGCCACCACAACGCGCGTGGGGTCGTTCAGCCCGCGTCGCTCCAGGAGGGTGACGACCACTTCCCGCCGTGCCTCGTCGAGGCGATCGTCACGGCTGGTTTCGACGACCACCGGAAAGGGGGTGCGCCCAGGCGGTTGGCGATCAGGTCGATGTAATAGCGGCCCATGGGTCCCAGCTCGGTGCCGCCCCGGAACCACATGTTCTGGTAGATGACGAAGTCGTCCATCTCCGCTTTTTGGTCCTGCAGGAAGATCCAGCGGTTGACGTAGGTGCCGGCGGGGGCCGGTTGGGCAATCCCCGGGATCTGAGCACAGTTATCGACCAGCCAAGGGCAGCAGCCGCTGTGTACGGGGCCGGTGCAGGCCGGTCCGCAGCTCTGGGCCTCGACGGCGCCGATGACGGCCAGCGTCGCGGTCAGCAGCCCGCCGCCGAACCAGATCAGTTTCATCCGTGGGTCTCCTTGCGGGATAGCGATGCGTTTAGCGACGCTTCGGAGAAGCGTCTTCGCCACGGACGCTTCTGCGAAGCGTCGCTAAACCTCGGGCCGTCTCAGTGTCCGTCACTGTGCCCGTGCGGGCCGACGAAGTACAGCAACTCGCAGCGACGGTAGGCGGCCATGCGATTGATGTCGTTCATCACCGGGCTGCGATAGTCATAAGGTCGGCGACTCTCCAGCCGGCCCAGCAGGAAGAACTCCAGGTCGCCCGGCTCGAAGTAATCGGACCCGGGCAAGGCTGGCAACTCGTTGGGCTCCAACGGGTGGACCAGCTGCGGCGTCACCAGCAGCACCAGCTCCGATTCGTTGGCCGACGTGCCGCTGGAGCGGAAAAAGTTGCCCGCGATGGGCAGGTCGCCCAGGAGCGGCACGCGCGTCGTCTGGCCGTTGAGGGAGGTTTGCAAGAGCCCGCCGATGGCAAAGGTCTGCCCTTCGCGCATCTCGACTTCGGTGCTGACGGTGGTGGCCGCGATGTCCTGGACCTG
The DNA here is from genome assembly GCA_963827935.1 of uncultured Planctomycetota bacterium. GTDB lineage: Bacteria > Planctomycetota > Planctomycetia > Gemmatales > Gemmataceae > DATFNV01. The sequence continues at coordinate 100,427 of CAWHCN010000021.1, forward strand.
CGAGCCGCCGATGTTGGTGAACGATCCGCCGCCCGAGCTGACCGTGGCATTCACCGTCATGCGGATGCGGTCGCGGTCGGTGATGACCGGCACGAAGTTCAGGCTCACGCCCACCGGCACGAAGGACACGCCCGACAGCCCCACGGCCGTCGCCCCGGTAATCACCGGCACGGGCATCTGGGTGCCCGCGAAGAAGACCGCGGGGCGGCCGTTGAGCGTCGTCAGGCTCGGCTCGGCCAGCGTGCGGGCCAACTTGTTGGTCCGCAGGGCCTCGAGCTGTACGTTAACCAGCCCGTTATCCAGGATGGTCGGCAGGTTCGGGTTCATCACGCCGTTTTGATCCTGGAGGAACGTGATTCCCTGCTTGTTGGTCAGGGTCCAGTTCATGCCGATGTTGCGGGCCGCGTCGCGATTGACGGTGGCCAGCGTCACCTTGAGGTTGACCTGTTGCTCGCCCGGAATGCGCAGCAGGTTGATGATGTTGTTTTCGCCCGGGAGAATGTAGTTCGACAGGTCCGGCCGAATCTGCCCGTCCGGGATACCGGGCACGTTGCCGATGATTCCGGGATACGGATTGGCCAGGTTCAGGTTGATGTTGGTCCCATACGCCGGGTTGTTGAGCACCGGGTTGGTGCTCGCCTGGCGGGCCCCGTAGCCCCGCGTGAGGATGCGCAGGACATGATTGGCCTCTATGGCGTCCTTCACCTCGCCGCTGACCACCAGCTTGTCGCCGACCAGGGTCAGGCAGACGTAGGCGTCCGGGAAGGCACGGTTGATCTCCTCCTGCAGGGCCTTGTAAATTTCTTCCAGGCGGCGCTTCTGGTCCGGGTCGGGCAGGACGTTGACCTGGAAGGCCAGCACTTTCTGGTTGGCCGGGTCTGTGCGGTCGCCGAACCAGAAGTACATGGTGGTGCTGCCGACAGTGATCCCCTGCATGAGCAGCTCGGTGGGCGGCCCGAGGATGGTGTAGTCGAAGATTTTGGTGTCGCCGACCTGAATGCGGGTCGGCGCCTCCTTGAGGTGAAGCAGGCGCGTATGGCCCATGATCACCTCGAAGGTCATGACCGGGTCATCGACCCCCCAGACGACGCGATGATACAGGTCGAGGTCGCGGGGCGTGGGGATCGGGGTGGTGCCAAACACCTTGGCCGTGGGCAACGCCTGGGTGCGGGGGCCGAGGGTGTCGGTGACGGTTTGCGGCCGGGGCAGTTCTTCCCCCGGCCCGGCCGCGGGCTTGGCCCCGAGCGGTTGCCCCCATGCCGTTGGGGCAAACGCGAGCAGAACGGCCAATCCCACCAGGACCGGCAGGCTGCGGCGCGCGCGCTGCCGTCCGCCGCCGGCCAACCTGTCCCCATCGGTCCGGTGCAGGGCCTGGGCACCCTCGCGGTTGCTGCATGAGCCATGGTCGATCCTTCTCGGGTCCTGGGCCTATGCGATGTGCGCCCGGTCCAACGTCGCCGGAGCCGGGCCGCTACTCCCCGTTCCCCTGTGTTCCCATCCTGTGCAGCCAGGCAGCTGTGCCGTGGACGATCCCGCGACGCCGGCACGCACCGCCGTCTTCTCTGCTAGTATCGGTTCCACTGGTCGTGCGACTTTTGCTGAGCAGTCCGTTTTTGACGGATGGGCTGAGTTGGACTGCTTGATCGTGATAGGATGGGAAAGAGGCGGCCAGCCCGTACTCTCGCCCCGGAGGATTGCAATGGACGACGAGGACGACACCTACCGCCGCCGCCGGGAGACCTTTCTGACGGTCTTCTTCGCGGCCTTTGCAGTATTTGGCTTACTGCTCGTCTTCACGGTCCTGACGGGCGGATTCCTGCTGTACATCTTGCTGGTGGTCGCCGCCGGCGGCCTGGTGGGCGGCCTGCACTACCTGCTGTGGGGCCGCGCCCGTGTCGAGCGGACCGCCGGCGACCGCGAGGAACTGGAAGCGCGGGACCGGGCCGCGGAAGACGAGGATGGGACCTGGGACGAGACAAGGCGGCCGAGGCATTATTGAGGGCATCCGGAAATCACGTGCGGGAATTCGCTCAAATTCCCACTTTGTCGTAAATTGGCCGGGAATTATATGCGACTTGGCGGTGCGCGTCGCAATCCCTTGTCAAATAATGACATGCGCCTTCACATTTCAGCGCCAGGCGCCAGGTCGCATATAATTCGGTGTGTGCGGACGCGCCCGGCCGACAAAGGATCAGCTTGAGGGCTGATGCCAGTCCCTGGCACACGTTCCGCTATGAACCTGACAGGCCATCGGCTTTCCGTTCGCACTGCGCTTCTCTAGCTCTTCTTTGTGGCGGCGGAGCGCGGTGGCCGCGTTTGATCTGGTGCCTCTGAGCCCGTGCTTGAGCTTGGCCCTTGGGTCGGCTTCACTTTCCTTGGTGCCGCGAGCCCGCTTGAAAGTCTCGTCCTTCGTTCGACCCATCCTCCGCCGACCTTTTCTTCGCCCGTCCCTCACCGTCGTTGGAGGTCCTCATGCCTCGGAAGAAGACACGCCAGCCCATCCCGCCGCCCCGCATCGTCCGGCCCTGTGCCGCCGCCATCGAACGTCGGCAGCGCCAGCCACGTCGTCGCCGTCGACCCCGCTTGCGATCCGCAGCCCGTGCGTAGCTTCGGCGTCTATACCGCCGACCTGCAGACGCTGGCCGAGTGGTTACGCCACTGCGGCGTCACGAGCGTCGTGCTCGAATCGACCGGCGTCTACTGGATGTGCTTATGCGACTTCCTGGAAAGCCAGGGCTTCGAAGTGGTGGTGGTCGATCCACGCAGCCTGGCCCGCAACCTCAAGAAGAAGACCGACGTTTGCGATGCGGTCTGGCTGCAGCAGATGCACGCCTGTGGCCAGCTCAAGAGCTGTTTTCGACCCGCGCACGAGGTGCTGGCGTTGCGGACGCTGTGGCGGCATCGCGAGCATCTGATCACCGAGGCAGCCAAGCTCTTGCAGATGATGCTCAAAGTGCTGGTCCAGATGAATGTTCATTTGGACCTGGCCGTGTCGAGCATCGCCGGCGTCACCGGCATGCGCATCCTGCGTGCCATCGCCCAGGGGCAGCGTGACCCCCAGACGCTGGCGGCGATGCGCGATCCCAGCTGCAAGAAGAGCCGCGAGGAGATTGCCAAGGCCCTGGAAGGGACCTGGGACACGGCCCACCTGTTCGAGCTGAAACAACTGCTCAAGGCCTGGGACTTCTACCAGAATCAGCTCCATGTCTGTGACCGGGAGTACGCCAAGGCGGCCGGGCCGATGCCGGACAAGACCCAGGGGCGTCCGTTGCCCGAGTCCCAGAAGGCCGCGCCCAAGAGTCGCAACCGCCCGACGGAGTTCGACGCCGACGCCTTGATCTTCCAGTTGACGGGCGTGCGTGTCACGGAAGTGGACGGTCTGGGCGCCAGCACGGTGCTGACGGTCTTGTCGGAGACAGGCCCGGACCTGGCGGCACGTTTCCCGACGGACAAGCACTTCGCGGCCTGGACGACGCTGGCGCCGCGCAAGCACCAATCGGGCAAGCGGATCCGCTATCCCGCCCAGACGGCCAGCCGGGTGGCCAGGGCGTTTCGGCTGGCGGCGCGGTCCTTGCTCAGAAGTAAGAGCGTGCTGGGTAATTTCCTCGCCGCCTGCGGGCCCGGCTGGGGATAGGCAGCGCCATCAGGGCGACAGCCCACAAGCTGGCGAAGCTCTTCTATCGCCTCATCACGCGTGGGGAAGCGTATCGCCGTGAGAGCACGGCAGCCGAAGAAGTCGAGCAGCAGGAGCGTCAGGTCAAGGCGCTGCAGCGCAAAGCGCGGGAGTTAGGGCTGCAAGTGGTGCCGATCTGAGCAGGGTCGGCGGGGCAACAGACGACGTTGGGGAAGTAGGCGAGGTCGATCTCAAGCCGAGCCGCTTGGGGCGGTGGCGTCGAAAATACGCGCACACCGTAAGATCGCTGCCCGAGCACGACACCTCTCGCCCGGGTAGTGGGGCCTTGTTCATTGAAAGGGCTGATGCCAGTCCCTGGCACACGTTCCGCTATGAACCTGACAGGCCATCGGCTTTCCGTTCGCACTGCGCTTTCTAGCTCTTCTTTGTGGCGGCGGAGCGCGGTGGCCGCGTTTGATCTGGTGCCTCTGAGCCCGTGCTTGAGCTTGGCCCTTGGGTCGGCTTCACTTTCCTTGGTGCCGCGAGCCCGCTTGAAAGTCTCGTCCTTCGTTCGACCCATCCTCCGCCGACCTTTTCTTCGCCCGTCCCTCACCGTCGTTGGAGGTCCTCATGCCTCGGAAGAAGACACGCCAGCCCATCCCGCCGCCCCGCATCGTCCGGCCCTGTGCCGCCGCCATCGAACGTCGGCAGCGCCAGCCACGTCGTCGCCGTCGACCCCGCTTGCGATCCGCAGCCCGTGCGTAGCTTCGGCGTCTATACCGCCGACCTGCAGACGCTGGCCGAGTGGTTACGCCACTGCGGCGTCACGAGCGTCGTGCTCGAATCGACCGGCGTCTACTGGATGTGCTTATGCGACTTCCTGGAAAGCCAGGGCTTCGAAGTGGTGGTGGTCGATCCACGCAGCCTGGCCCGCAACCTCAAGAAGAAGACCGACGTTTGCGATGCGGTCTGGCTGCAGCAGATGCACGCCTGTGGCCAGCTCAAGAGCTGTTTTCGACCCGCGCACGAGGTGCTGGCGTTGCGGACGCTGTGGCGGCATCGCGAGCATCTGATCACCGAGGCAGCCAAGCTCTTGCAGATGATGCTCAAAGTGCTGGTCCAGATGAATGTTCATTTGGACCTGGCCGTGTCGAGCATCGCCGGCGTCACCGGCATGCGCATCCTGCGTGCCATCGCCCAGGGGCAGCGTGACCCCCAGACGCTGGCGGCGATGCGCGATCCCAGCTGCAAGAAGAGCCGCGAGGAGATTGCCAAGGCCCTGGAAGGGACCTGGGACACGGCCCACCTGTTCGAGCTGAAACAACTGCTCAAGGCCTGGGACTTCTACCAGAATCAGCTCCATGTCTGTGACCGGGAGTACGCCAAGGCGGCCGGGCCGATGCCGGACAAGACCCAGGGGCGTCCGTTGCCCGAGTCCCAGAAGGCCGCGCCCAAGAGTCGCAACCGCCCGACGGAGTTCGACGCCGACGCCTTGATCTTCCAGTTGACGGGCGTGCGTGTCACGGAAGTGGACGGTCTGGGCGCCAGCACGGTGCTGACGGTCTTGTCGGAGACAGGCCCGGACCTGGCGGCACGTTTCCCGACGGACAAGCACTTCGCGGCCTGGACGACGCTGGCGCGCGCAAGCACCAATCGGGCAAGCGGATCCGCTATCCCGCCCAGACGGCCAGCCGGGTGGCCAGGGCGTTTCGGCTGGCGGCGCGGTCCTTGCTCAGAAGTAAGAGCGTGCTGGGTAATTTCCTGCGCCGCCTGCGGGCCCGGCTGGGGATAGGCAGCGCCATCAGGGCGACAGCCCACAAGCTGGCGAAGCTCTTCTATCGCCTCATCACGCGTGGGGAAGCGTATCGCCGTGAGAGCACGGCAGCCGAAGAAGTCAAGCAGCAGGAGCGTCAGGTCGAAGCGCTGCGGCGCAAAGCGCGGGAGTTAGGGCTGCAAGTGGTGCCGATCTGAGCAGGGTCGGCGGGGCAACAGACGACGTCGGGGAAGTAGGCGAGGTCGATCTCAAGCCGAGCCGCTTGGGGCGGTGGCGTCGAAAATACGCGCACACCGTAAGATCGCTGCCCGAGCACGACACCTCTCGCCCGGGTAGTGGGGCCTTGTTCATTGAAAGCAAAGCGAGCTGGCGGCTCAGGCTGAACCACTGGGCGAAAGCCTCACGGCACGCGTTTGCCGGAGGAACCTCATTTTCCTCGACTGAGGACCACGCCCCGTGTCGCCTGCCCCGGAACCACCCTTCCCCCCGCGGGGCGAGCGCGACTACGCCGCTGCCGCGGTGGAGACCTTCCCCTGGCCCGTCGTCGCCGGCTACGACGACATCCACCGCTGGATGGATGAAGGGCAGGCCGTCCACGCCGCCTGGCAACTGAAGGACATTCGGGAGGGCCTGCTCAAGTTCCTGGCCACCCTGGCCGTCGCCGACCACATGACCAGCGCCCCGGCCGACGACCTGCGCTACCGTGCGGCAGCCGCTCTCGATGCCGTTATCCGCCTCTGCTATACTGGCTGACCGGAGGACCACCGCCATGCTCACTTTCCCGCTGCACAACGCCGCCCTGGACCTCAAGGGCAAGCCCCCGGAAGAGCTGCCCCACGGCCTGCTCACGATACCGCCCGAGGTGCGGGAAATCGTCAAGGGTCAGTTCGCCAAGTACCCGCCCGAGGCGTTCGCCGGGTACGCGGCCCAGAAGCTCTGCTGGGAGACCGTCTGCTGGTTCTTTTCCGACCTGGACGAGCCCGTCATCTATCGCGAGACGCCGGAAGGGCCCGAGGTCCTGGCGGTCGGGCGCGAGGAGGTGAGGGCCTACCAGGACAAACTCCCCCCCGACGTGCGGCCCGCCGGCGTCAAGCATTTCCGGTGCTTCCTCTAATGTCGAGGCTCGCCATCCCGGTCAGCCACCGGACACTCTACGCCACCGGGGACATTCTGTTGTGGGTCGATGTGACGCTCTCAGTACGGGCCGGCGCGGGGAACTTCGTCGATTTCGACTTCCAGGTCGATAGCGGCACCCAAATCACCACCTTCCCCGCCTTCGACGCCAAGCAGCTCGGCCTGTACGTCCCGCCCCAGCCCGCTAACGTACGGCACGAGCAGACTGGTCTGGAAGTGCGGTCCGGACAGCTCGCCTTCCGGATTCGAGGGATGGACCAGACGCTTTACGCCGTGCCGTGTTTTTTCTTGGGCGACCCCGACGTACCGCCGGCCCCGGGGACGCCCCGCGGGCAACTCCCGCGGAAGCTCCTCCAGCCTTTGCACCTCCTCGACGTCCTCAACTTCTCCACCGCGAAGGACCCCGCCTCGATCGGCGCCCCGCACGGCGAGTTGATCGTCGAGAAGAAGTAGCGTGGTCTTCAAGTTCAGCGAAATCCTCTGTCAGCCCATCAGCCGCCGGCCCGCCTCTCCCGCCCGTGCGGCTGCGGACCCCCCGCCGGCGACGCCCTGCCCCTGACGCCGCTCCTGAGTGTGCAGCTCTGTGCCGTCTGCGGCCAGTGGACGGCGCTCTATCTGGACAAGTACGACAAGGACAAGCACCGCGCCCAGTTCCTTGACTTGGTCGGGGGGCACAGGAACGACCTCGAGGGAAACCTTCTCAGATCAGGTTCCGGAACTCTTGCGCTTCGTGATTCCGGCTGTTGCCTTGGCATTGAGCTTGCGTGTACAATCCCTGCTCGACGTGATACACCGGACCGATTCGGTTCCGCCAGACGCCAAGCGACCTGGGAACATGAGAACCAAACGACCCGCCCGTGCCAGGGATACCGTGGCCATCCCCCCGCTCGCCATCCAGTTTGACGGCGCGTTGCCCCCCGCTGCTGCGCGTGCCCTGTTGCAGTTTGGGTTTTCCGAGGGCGACCACGCTCGCATGGAGGAACTCTCGGCAAAGGCTCGGGCCGGCACTCTGACCTCGTCCGAGCAAGACGAACTCGACACCTTCGAACGCCTCGGCTGCGTGCTCGACATTTTGCACGCTCGCGCACGGCAAACCCTCAAGAAAACGCCAAAGCGGGCTTCGTGATGGCCCTGGACCCGGCACTTGCGGAACTCGTGCGCCGCCGCGCGGCCCACCGCTGTGAGTATTGCCGGCTCCCGCAAGTCTTTTCCTCAACCCGGTTCCAGATCGATCACATTATCGCCGAACAGCACGGCGGCCGCACCGTCGCCGCCAACCTGGCCCTGGCCTGCCTGGCGGACAACCACAAGGGGCCTAATCTTGCCGGTGTCGATCCCAGGACCGGAGAGAAGGTATGGCTCTTCAACCCCCGCCGCCACCGCTGGTCGCGCCACTTCCGCTGGCAGGGTCCGATCCTCGCCGGGCGCACGCCGATTGGGCGAGCCACCGTCGCCGTCCTGGGAATCAACTTGCCGGTGCGCGTGGCCCAGCGGGCCGCACTCATGGCGGAGGGTGTCTTCCACCCGCCGGAGGCGTGAGCAGCCGGGGTGGAATGACTGCTTCGGCCACAACGTCTTCCGCAAGGACCTGGCCAGCTACGCCGACGACGCCCTGCACTGGCTTGGCCGGCTCCACGACGCCTTACGTGCTTGGCTCGGATGCTGCCGCACTGTAAACTGACCGATGAATGCCGGAAGGGTGAGCCAGGCCAAACAATTGAGGATGCCGCCATGGCGAGCTTGATTCAAGACCGTGGCCGCGGTCCCGAGATCGCGGGAACCAGGATCACGGTCTACAACCTGCTCCAGTCGTTCCTCGATCCAACGGTCACCGAGGAGGAGATTTGCCGCGTCTACGACCTGACGCCCCGCCAGGTCGCCGAGGCTCGCGCTTATGTGCTGGGCAACCCCGAAACCGTGCTGGCCGAGCACCTGAAGATCGAGGAGAGGCTGGCCGCGGGAAACCCGCCCGCCGTACGGGAAAAGGCCGGGCGAGCGCGGGAAACGCTTCAGAGCTTCAAGCGGTGGCTGGAGGAACGCGATGCCGCCGATGCCCTGGAAAATGGCGAGAAGGCGGAACCCGGGCGGTTCCCCACCTTCCGGGAGTGGCTGGCAGCGCAGAAGGCGCAGTGACCCGGAGGCCACCGCATGCCTGGCCTGCTCGCCGACGTGAACCTCCAGGGGCATCTGCCGTACCTGCGGCGCCTGATCGATGGCCTGGGCCTCCTTGACCTGCTCGCGGAACTGGGCCTCACCCTGACGACCTTTCCCGATCTCGGCCTGGATCGCCACCTGAATGACCGTGAACTGTGGGCCTACTGCCAGGCCAACGCGTGGGTGCTGTTCACGGACAACCGCAACTACGCGGATGAGAACTCGCTGGAGGCGACGATCCAGGATTCCTGGCAAGAGGGGTGCCTGCCCGTCATCACGCTGGCGAACAAGGGGAAGTTTGAAAACGGCGCAGCCTATGCCACCCAAGTCGCGGAAGACGTCGCGGACATCCTGGTGATCGTCTTCCAGGACGACATCCGCGACCAGGCGCGCATCTTTGTGCCACGGTGAGAGAGAACGAGCGGGGAAATGAGTTGCGCCCTCTTTGTTTTTTGCAGAACAACGTCAAGATACCTGGGAGATAGCGATAATGGCTGGATTCGAATCGGCTGACAATGTCCGTGACGTGATTGAAGGCGCGGAACGTACTTGGCGATTCCCAGCGGATTTGCCGGAGTTTTGCGGACCAAACGAACTGGCGCGGATAATCGAAGCCTATTGGTCTTGGGAAGACGAAGGAGCGATTGGTCGAGAAGAGCTTGCTCGAATTACCGCCCACGCCCGGGGGCCACTTAGAGGAGAGTCGGTGCGGCAATTGTTCGACCTGGCGTATCGTGCGAGCTTTCTCAAGAACGAGGGCAGGCATTCGCGGTGCAACCTCTTCGCGTCTGGAACCCATGAACCTCGACCTCGGAAAACGGTGCAACTGTCGGAACCCCTGCCGCTTTCAGGTCCTGAGACCCTGCGCCTTTTCGCGCCGACTTTTGTGTCCGATGAATACGCGCTCTCGATACTGCATATTTCTACTGTGCCCCTTTTTCATATGTCTGGCGCGCCGAGACGGTGGGAATTCTCCGGTCGCATCTACCCAATGGTAGATGCGCGCTTCTTCCGTCCGGCGCAGCACGGTGTTGACTTCGGCGAGAATCCCTGCCAACGTCGTCGGCCGACGCTCCAGCACCCAGGCGAAGATTACCCGCAGTTGCGGCACGGTGATCCACACCGTTTTTTTTTGAGGACCGACTTCTCCAGATTCAGAAACCACAAGGCCAACAGCGACAGCGTCATGTGGTGATACCAGCCGACCCAACTGCGCACTTCGTAGTGGGCCAACCCCACCTCACCCTTGCCCATCTGCAACGCCTGTTCGATCCGCGGCCGCTCACACTTGACACGCACCAACTCCGCCAACGCTACCCCCGACAAGGCGTTGCTCAACGCATAGGTCACGTCGCCGGCGCGATCCACCGGACGCACGATCACGACTCGTTCCGGTCTGCCGACGCAGCCGTCGGCATCCTTGGTTTGCACCAACCGCGTCAGGGCACGCACCACCAAGGGGCCTTTCTCACCCGCCCGCACCGTCAGGCGCTGCCACGCCGACGCCGGCTGACGCGCCGCCCAGGCCTGGACCTGCTCGAAGGGCGGCAACCGTCGCCGTCCCGACGGCCCCGCCTCTCGCTCGGCTTCCAGGTCGCGGATCAGCGTGTTGCACGGCACATCCACCACATAACGCTCGCCGCCACGTCGCAAGGCTTGCCGAAACTCCGTCACCCGGCCAAACTCGTCGTCGGCCGCCACCCAGCCGTGCGGCAACGCTCGGCAACGCTCCCACTGGCCCAAGGCGAGACGCCATTTCTCCTGAAACGTCGTCTCGGTGGGCACGTAACATTTCGCCCGCCGCTTGCGATCGTCCACCCACTCTTGCGGCAAATACAAATCCGCGGCCAGCAACGTCTCGCCCTGAGCACAGGCATAGGCCGTGAACACGCCCACCTGACAGTTCTCGACCTTGCCCAGGCGGCCGCACCACTGCCGGGCCACGCCACAGGAGTCGTCGCCTTTCTTGGCGAAGCCGCTGCCGTCAAAGATCAGCACCGCGTCGTCGTCGCGCCACGCTGCGGCCACGTGCCGGTGCAACTCGCCCAACACGGCGCTATCGGACCATTTGCCGGCGCCGACGAACTTTTGCACCGGCTTGCGTGCCGCGCCAGCTTGCCGAGCGATCGGCTCGTTGGTCTTGCGCTCCAGGTTGCTGAGGCGGCCTTCGAGAACGACCTCGGCCCAGTGCCGTTGTTCCGTGCGATGGAACAGGGGCTGATAGCGTTCGATGAACCCCGCCAAGCGGCGGACGCCGCCCTGCACGGCTGCCAGCGGCACCTTCACATCGGCGAGCAAGGCGAGCGCTTCCGGGGATTCCAAGAGGGACATCCGTGTTCCTCCATACTGATCTTCCATGATGGGGCGAGTTCCGGCATACTATACGAACTATCCCAAAAGGGGCACAGTAGAAATATCGATGGGGCGATTTGCTGCGATGGCATCTTTCTCATGAACGAGGGGGAGGCAAACGTCGAAGTTCCAGAGGTCAGCTTGAGGACGTCAGGAGGGCATCACGGCTTGTCTGTGGCGATTTTGGAGCCTGGCGAAATCGCAGTTCGTGAAGGTATCTTCAGCGCGAGATTGCGTGCGAACAGATTGGTCAATGACATGTCAATGGTTTTCGCTCCATTGATTCAGGAATGGCTTGATGAGTGTGTGCGGCACGCGCACGAGAAATGTGTTTCTATCGATCCGACGGGAATGGCGGCGCTACGCTTTGCACCGTACGGCGAGATTGTGTGGCTCTGGTCGAAGGTTATTTCGACGGCAAGAGATCTGAAGCACGGAGGTTGCTTTGTAATCCTTGATGATCCGAAGGCTGACGACCTTGATCAGAAGTTTCCAACGAAAGGTGTTTGCCTTGCAGATCAGCTTGCAGACTATTGGCTCGCTTGCGGTAGCGCGATCAAATTGAAAGACCAGGATGGGTTCGCGGTCGCTGTCCAAGAATGTAACCGAACTCGCCATGTCCTGTTTTCGGCTGTCCGCGCCTTGGCTGCTCTTTCTGCCACCGACGGCTGCGTCGTCCTCGACAGAAACTTGACGCTTCACGGATTCGGATGCGTGATCAATTCATCGGATCACAAGGCCACCCGAACGCCGGTGGATTGGCAAACGGGCGACCTGCTATCCGTGGATGACGTCCGTAAGCGGGGCGGAACTAGGCATCGGTCCGCGTTCAATCTTTGTGAGTCCGCATCAAACACGCTGGCGTTCGTGATTTCTCAGGACGGCAGCGTTCGTGTATTCTCGAACGACGATGAACATGTCTATCTGAGCGAGCCTCTCGACGCTCTTTGAGAAAGCCAGACAGCGCCGGCCGGTCTGTTGCCCCACGGGCCGGTCGTGGCACGAACGGCAAGATCACTTGCCGGGCCGGCTGCTTCGGTGAGCCGGGTTGGTCTTGGCGGTCTGTTCGGCAAAGTCGGCTGCATACGACCGCCCAAGACCAATTAGCATTCCAAATCGCAGACCAACGTGCATGCCAAAGCGCAAATCTGTGAGTGTCGAGATATGTAGCGGGTATCCGGCCAGCTCAGCGGCAATGGACATTTCCGCAAGCGGATAAGGCGGGCAGCCTGCGTCGTCAGTCTTCATTATGGCCCTCGGCATAATGACCTGCATCTGACTCCAGATCCTCTGAAATGGTTCCGGTTGATACCACGCATGTTTAGCAAAATGCCGTCGCATCGCAACGATAACCGACTCCGTCTCCTCCGGCTTGAGCAGGTCTTCCATGCCTCGCTTGAGGCACCACATCACAGCGCATTCGTAAGTCATCATAAAAATGGGTTGGTCCGTCTCCGATAGCTGAAGGCGCTGTGCCTGGACGCTCTTGTCCTCAATTTCCGACATAGCCGTTGCAATACATACGCGCTGAGAGTCCGAACCTTCAGCCTTTTCAAAATGGTGGACCAGACGCAGCCAGGCGCTGAAGTTCTCGGAAGGAACGAAGGGTCTAAGGAAGAACAGCGCGAGCAACAGCGGGATTGGCGCCCACCACGTGATCGTAAGTGACCAGATGCAGCACAGGATCGTGCCAACGAAACCTGTTAACGAGACGTAGGAAACACAGCCGGGAATAGGCGAGCCGGTGCTGAGGATTTTCTGGCGCCTGACATAATGATTGCACAGGTATTGGGCCACCAAATAGGCACAAACGCAAGCGGCACCGACAAGCCACGGTAGGTATTTCCCAGTCCCATGCACAGGCGCCGCCCTCTCATCCTCGGAAGCGGGAAAAAAGAAAGCCAAAAGAGGACGCGGCTCGATTTGTCGCCCCGCTTGCGGTCGGCCGCTGCCGTCGCCGGTCCCGTGCGGCCCGGCGGCGTCAGCGCCCAGACCTTCCCCGTCTACGTCAGGCTACCCCATCGCAGCCAGAATGGCCTGCAAGACCCGATCGCGCCGGCAGCCCCCCTCCTCCAGGTGGGCACGCGACCGGGAGCACCGCCAGCCCTCTTGGGTTGCCGACCCGATCATCCACACCGCCCCGCCTTCAGCCCACGTCACCTCCCGCGGACCGGGCGACAGGGTCTGCGGATTGGCCAGCGCCCCGCGGTACAGCCTCCTGTGCAAGACGGCCTGGTTTTCCGGGTCGATCACGACCATGTGGGACACGCCAGGCGGCCGCCCGGCCTCAAGTCCATCCGGCCACACTCCCGGGTCAGCGTTCGGCGTGGGAAAACTCTTCCGTGTACTTCACGGAAACAACGTCGCCCCGGACGAGCTTGGACAACGCTTGCTCGGAATCGACTTCCAGCTCCAGGTACGAAACCTCCGTGCCGTCGCCGGGCCGTTGTTCCGGGTCATCGCACAGCGTCAATTTCCGGATGCCCGCAAACACCCAGCGTGCGGGTTTGCCCTCCCAGCGGAAAGATCCGTCGTCGTCCCCTTCCTCTTGCTGGCCACGTCGGGTCGCTTTCGCGAAGGCGTCCTCCTCGGTTGGAGCCTTGATGAGCACAATGTTCTCCCAGACCGTGAAGCTCCGCTGCGGCTGATCCTTTAGCTTCACGTACAGGATGAGATGGGCCGAGTACCAGTTGTTCATGGGTTCTTCCCTCGCTTGCGCCTATTCCGGCATCGCAGGAACTTCTGGGCACGCTTGATCTGCCGCTCTCGGTCCTTGTCCTTGGCCGCCTTGGCCTTTTTCAGCATCGCAATCAGGATATCACAAACGTCCTTCCCCGTGCGCGCGGCCTCCAGCTTGGCCTTCTTGGTGATCTCGTTCTCGCCTTTTTCGGGTGCTTTCGTCATGCCGCGCCACTGACATTGAGGCTCGCTGCACTACCAGGGAGGCCATTCTATCGTGTTGTCCCTCCCGACGCGACGCCGGGCGCTGCCTCTTCCCACGCGGCCCGCGACAGCGCCCACCGCCAGCGCTGCTGGGGTTGCCGACCCGATCATCCGCACCGCGCCAATAGACAGCCGTGGCGGGGTATTCCCATACACCGGCGCAGGGCCATAATACCGAGGATGCCTCAGCGGACCGGCCGAGGCGCTCCTGCGGACCTGCAAGGATTTGGAGCCATGCCCCAGCATAACCGCGACGAGGACAAGAAGCGGCGCCGCAAGAAACGCCTCGACAAACGAGCCCGCGCGACTCGTGCCAGTGCCGAAAAGGCGCTCGATGAGTTCGGGCGGGTCGTCGCCAACGTCAAACGGCAAGTCGAAATCCCGGAGCCGGCGTGCTGGCCCGGGGCCTCCGATCCCAGCCTGGCGCGGCCCGACCTGGTCAAGTTGGAGTTCGCGGAGTTCGCGATGCATCGCTCGCCCGGTCGGGAGAAGGCCAGGCAATTCGAGGCCGCCTGCCGCAAGGGGCTACTCCACGGTCTCGAGGAGGTGGATCACTGGAGCTGGGAGGAGTTCCTCTACCACGGGATCCCCGGCGACCCGTGGCATCCCATCGAGGCGTATCTGGCGCAGGCCGGCGGCCGCTACCCGCCCGCGGCGGCCGACCAGCTTCGCCGCTGGAAAGAGGCACGCATCGGGTTGTACGAGATCGGCGAGGTGGCGGATGAAACGCTGGCCCTGCGGGAATGGGACGCGGTGCGGGACGCCCCGGGCGGTGTGCCGGTGCGTGCCATCACCCTCAACATCGGCGGGGTCAATGCCTTCCGCCAGCTGCGCGGGAAGCTCCTGCTCTCCTACGTCGCACCCTGGCTGCCGGAAGCCAACCTGTATTGTGGCATGGGATACAGCAAGGCCTTGGAAAAGACCTTCGCCCAGCCGTTGCTAGCGTACCTCGCGCTGAGGCATCCCGACGTGGTCGGCCGGCCGCTCCCCTGGAACGTGAGCCGGACGGCGGAACAACATTACCTGCGCGCCTGGCGGAGCCGGGACTGGCAAGGCTGGCTGCAACAGCAGCTGACGTTCCCGTTTGCGGCCTTGGTGAATACGCCACCGGACGGGGTGCCGCGCCTCCTGGATGTGCGCCGCCTGCTGCCCTCCACCGCGGAGCTGGCAAGCCAGTTCGGCATCTACTTCGAGGTTCCGCTGCCAGGCGAGCCGGGAATCCTCGCCCCCGGCGCCACTCACGTCGTCCCGCTGGACGTCACTTCGCGGAACCGGCTAGCGCTGGCCGAGTACCACGCCTTCCGCGATCAGGTCGGCCAACCGCCCGGGCGCGCGGGATGCCGACCTTCACGGAGATCAACCCGCGCGGCCGGTGAAATCGCCCGCCATTCCGCCTCCCACTAGTTGGACAGCGCCACTTTTTATTCTGGGTAAGATGGCTACACGAAAACCAAGGACTTACGGTGATTTACTTTGCCCAGCTTGACTTCGGCCTTGCCCAGTGTGAAAAGTGGCGCTGTCCAACTAGAACAAAGACATAAAGAGGAAGACATAAAGAGGGCGCGGCTCGATTCGACGCCCGCACGTCGTCGGCCCGAGGCGCAGGTGCCGTGCGGTCCTGCGGCGGCAGCACTTTGACCTTCCCCGTCTTCAGCGGGCTACCCCATCGCCGCGAGAATGACCTGGAAAACCTGATCCGGCGGGCAGCCCCCCTCTTCCCAGGTGGCCCGCGACAGCGCCCACCACCAGCGCTGCTGGGGTTGCCGACCCGATCATCCGCGCCGCCCCGCATTAACTCCAGGCAGAACGTGCCGTTCAGCGTGTTCGATAACCGCCAGGCGATCACGTAGCGGCTGAACCAGTCGATCACCGCCGCCAAATACATGAAGCCAGACGCTAGTGGGACATATGTGATATCCGTACTCCACACTTGGCCCACCCGCCCGATCGTCACGCCACGCAGCTGGTACGGATAGATCTTGTGTCCCTGGCCGCCAGCCGACAAATTCGGCTTGGGGTAGACGGCCTCCAGACCCATCAACCGCATCAGCCGCCGCACCCGCTTGCGGTTGACCGCAGGCCCCTCGCCTTGCAGCCAGATCGTCATCTTCCGGCTGCCGTAGAACGGACGCTAAGTGTAACGCTGGTCGATCAGTCGCATCAGCGCCAGGTTCGTCGCCGTCTCCGCGGCCGGCTCGTAGTAGAAGCTCGAGTGGGCCAGCCTCAACAGTTCGCACTGCCGGCCGATGCTCAATTCCGCGTGACCGACCTCGACCAGCGCCGCTGGGCGTCAGCCCAGGCTGGCAGCTTTTTTTTTGACCCAATCCAGCTCCATTTTAAGCCGGCCGATCTGCTCGTAGAGCTGGGCCTGGACGGCCTCGTGGTCTTCAGCAGCGGCCTTGCTGCCGTTTTGGAACAAACCCTCGACGCCGCCAGAAGCTGCTTCTTCCAGGCGTGGATCAAGGTAGGGAGGACGGCGTGCTGGCTGGCCAGCTCGTTGACCGTCTTGTCCCCCCTGAGCGCTGCCAGGGCTACCTGCGCCTTGAACGATGCCGCATGAGCCTTCGGCTTACGTCCCATCGCTTGCCCCTTCCCTGGACTGCCGTTAGTAGCTTAGTCGGCTGTCCAGTTTTCGGGGTCCACTACAAGCTCCCCATACTGCACGCCAAACCGCGGAGTTGGTGAAACCAGGCATTCACCCGGCCCCGCCGCGGCTATAATTGACGCTGGCGCCCACTCGATTGAGCGATTCGCGTGCACGAGGTCCCGATGAATATTCTCGCACAATCCGACCCCGAAATCTATCAAGCGATCCAGGGCGAGCGCCGCCGCCAGCAGCAGGGGCTGGAGATGATCGCCTCGGAAAACTACGCCAGCGCCGCCGTCATGGCCGCCCAGGGCTCGGAGCTGACCAACAAGTACGCTGAGGGCTACCCGGGCCGGCGTTATTACGGCGGCTGCGAGTTCGTGGATGTCGCCGAGCGCCTGGCCATCGACCGGGTGTTGAAGCTGTTCGACGCGGAAAAGGCCAACGTGCAGCCTCACTCCGGCGCCCAGGCCAACATGGCCGTCTACTTCTCGTGCCTGGAGCACGGCGACACCATCCTGGCCATGGACCTGGCGCACGGCGGACACCTGACGCACGGCATGCGCCTCAACTTCTCCGGCAAGTGGTACAAGGTCGCTAGCTACGGCGTGCGAAAGGGCGACGAGCGCATCGACTTCGACCACCTGGCGGCCCAGGCGCGCGAGCACCGGCCGAAACTGATCGTCGCCGGCGCCAGCGCCTATCCGCGCGAGATCGACTTCGCTGCCTTCGCCCAGATCGCGGCCGAAAACAAGGCCCTGCTGATGGTGGACATGGCCCACGTGGCCGGCCTGGTTGCCGGAGGCCAGCACGGCAGCCCGGTGCCGCTGGCGGACTTCGTCACCTCCACGACGCACAAGACCCTGCGCGGCCCGCGCGGCGGCTTTGTCCTGTGCAAGAAGGACTGGATTGGGAAGATCAACTCGGCCGTCTTTCCGGGTTTGCAGGGCGGACCGCTGATGCACGTCATCGCCGCCAAGGCGGTCGCCTTCGGCGAGGCACTTCGCCCCGACTTCCGCGGCTACGCCGCCCAGGTCGTCGCCAACGCCGAAGGCGCTGGCCTATGAACTGACGCGCCTCGGCTTCCGCCTCGTTTCGGGCGGAACCGACAACCACCTGCTGCTGGTCGACGTGGCCTCGCGCGGCGTGACCGGCAAGGTGGCGGAACACGCCCTCGACGTCGCCGGCATCACGGTCAACAAGAACATGATCCCCTTCGACACGCGCCAGCCGCTTGATCCGTCCGGCATCCGCGTCGGCACGCCGGCCCTGACCACGCGCGGCATGCGCGAGGCGGAGATGCGGCAGATTGCGGCGTGGATGGGGGAAGTGCTAGTGTACCCGACCGATGCGGCGGTGCTGGAGCGGGTGCGCGGGAGGGTCGGGGAGATGTGCCGGCAGTTTCCGGCGCCGGCGAATGCGGGGTGACATGGGCTCATGTCAGGGCTTCGAGCTTCTTCAGCCATTCATCGAAGTGCGGGCATTTCTGCCGCATCATGGGTAGGCCGATCTTGCCGGCAATGAAAGGACCGGCGGATGCCTTGCGTCGTGCGTACTCCGGGATCTCCCTGATGATCCGTTTCGAGGGAGCACTGTCCTGGCCGTCGTTGATCAATTCGGGAGACGCAAAGCCGGCGCATAGCAAGACGAGCCGGCCTATTGCTTCAACGTGTTCCGTGAATTCCCAATCAAACTTCGATGGGTCGGAGAGAAGCAGCGCTTCAAATTCGTGCAACTGGATGTACGCGATGAAGCGCGAGTCGCCGATATCCAGCCGGAACGATTCTTCCAAAGCAGTAGCGCGCTGCAAGGAGTCATTCATGCGCCGCGCCTGATCGAACCCAGGAAAATCGGCCGGCAGGCGGTAGAAGTCGAACATGGTGGTGAAGTAGGCGTCAGGCCGCTGGTCTTCCTTCATCCAGCGCTGGATGTCCCGCTTCGCGCGTCGGTAATCGAGCAGACCTCCGCGGTAAATCCTGGCATGCCTCTTGTCACGGCTCGTTTCGACACAGCGGGCGCAGGCCCACACCTGCTGTTGTGCCAACGGCTCTTGCAATACCCCGTTGACGAAGGCCTCTTCCGTCTGGCCCTCAACGATCATGTTAAGCCGGGGCATTACGATGGCCTCCCCCCCAGGACGTTCTTCTCCCACAGTTCCCCCAAGGAATACTCTTCCATCCACTCCTGCAATATCTTGGGGTCGAGACGTTTGAACTCCGACTCTCGGCCACGGCGATCCACAACTACGATATCTTCGGGCTCGAATTCGTTGACGAAGGCTGGCGATTGCGTGGCGACGATTACCTGTCGATTCACCGCCGCGCTCTTCAACAGACCCGCAACGACTTCGACGGCGGCGGGATGGAGCCCGAGTTCCGGCTCGTCCAGGATTATCACCGCCGGAAGTTCATCGAGCGGTTGGAGGAGCAGAGCGATCAAGGCCATCGCCCGGAGAGTCCCGTCGGACGCCTGGTGGGATCCGAAGAGCATATCGGAGTGGCGCTCACGCCACCGAAGGAGAAGCGAGCCGTTGGTCGGCTCCAACACAAAGTCGGCGAAAAACGGCGCGATCTGTCGGATTGTTCCCACGATCCGGCCGTATACCTTCGGCGCTGCGTCGCGCATCCGCAGGAGGAACGGCGCCAGGTTGGCCCCGTCCTCTTTGAGAGCGTGATTATCCTGAATATCCCACCGCTGGCGAATGCGTGCCGTCTCGGAGGTGTTGTGGAAGTGGTAGACGGCTGATTGGCGCAGGAGTCGTGCCAATTCCCGGGCGGGGCACACTTGTGCCTCTGCGGAATCCGAGTAAAGTGCTGCTTCGCGGTGCCCCGTCAGCGACGCGCTCTGCCATTCCCTCTGACCAGGCTCATCCCACCTGCATTGCTCCTCAGCGAATACCAGTGTATCGCCCGCCGCATAAGAAAAGCGGATGTGGTACGTATCCACCCCTTCATGCGTGTCGGAGATTATCGTTGCGGTCATTTCTGGTGTATTGGTAGCCCCGTCGTGCAGCAGTGCGTTCGCCCCCCCGCTCTTCGCGATGTGGAACTGCAACTCCCCTTCCATCATCTTCCCTAGGAAGCGAAAGAACGAGATGAAATTCGACTTCCCCGCCCCGTTCCCCCCGATGAGGATGTTCATCCTACCCAGTGGCAGGCTGAGCCGCTTGATCGACTTGAACCCGGCCAATTCCAGTTTCGTGAGTATTGCCATCTGATCAACCTCCCCTCGCTGTGCCCATTCGAACCCTCACGACCCCGTCAACCGCTTCCGCCGGCAGGCCTCGGCATACGTCGCCTCAAAATCCACGGGGATCACCAGGTCCGCGCGAAGGCTCAGGCCCAGCGTCGGCAGCGGCCGGCCGAGCGCCAGGCGTGATCGCCAAACGTCGATCTCGTCCTTGCCGCTACGGCGCAGCGGCCGGTAGGCCACGGCGTAAAGGGAAACCCGCGGCCCCAGCTTCGCCGCTTCGTCCGCCTGCATTACCCGCAGAATCTCGTTGTGAAGGTTGGCACGGCGGCTCGTCACAATGTCCACGATGATGACGCTGATCCCCTGGTAGAGGTAGCTGGCGCACTTGGTGGCGAAGGCCAACCGCTCCGCGGGCCGGTCCTTGTTGCCGGGGCTGATCAACTCGATGGCAGCCACCAACCTGGGTCCCGTGTCCATATTCATGACCCGCACCTCAAACGTGTCGGGAACGACTGAAGGCAAGACCACGTCAGGTGCGGGGGGCGTCCAGACTTTCCGGCCCACCGTCGCCACGATCCCGCCGCCCACCTTGCTGACGCTCGACGGGTCGCGCTCGAACGTGGCGACATCGATCTCGACCGATGGGCCAATGTGAGCATGTTCCTCGGCAATGTAGTTGGCGGGAAGCCAGCGCTCCGTGAGGGCGTCCACGATTTTGGTGGCCCAGCTGGAATGAAACGACTCCCAGCGACGCTCCGCGATCAAAGGGGGGTGGAAGTGATCGAGCAATGGCATGGTCGCTCTCCGCATGCGGCCGGTTCCACCCTCATTGTAGCGGAGCCGTCACCGCTTCTCGATCCGATACAGGTGCTTCTCCGTCCGCAGGAACAGCGCCCCGTCCGCCACAGCATAGGACGCCTGTGTCTTCTCTTTCAGCTCGTTCTTCGCCACCATGTCGTACTTCGTGCTGGCCTTCACCACGAAGCTGGCCCCGTCCTCGTTCAGGAAGTACACCTTGCCGTCGGCCTCCAGCGGCGAGGACGAGAACGCGCCGGCCAGGCGCTTCGTCCAGTGGATCGTCCCCGTCCTGGCGTCCAGGCAGCTGGCGAAGCCGCTGTCGGACACCACATACAGTTCGTCGCCCACCAGCAGCGGCGACGGCGTGTGCGGTGCGTGCTCCTTCAGGCGCCACACGACGTGGGCCTGAGTCACGTCGCCCTTGCCACTGGGCTGGATCGCCAGCAGGACCGGGGTGTTGTAGCCGGTCGACAGGAACACGAGTCCGTGGCCAAAGACCGGTCGCGGGATCACCGAGTAGCCGTCGTAGGTGACTCGCCAGATTTCCTTGCCGTCCTTCGGATCGTAGGCGGTCACCACATCGCTGGCCGGGCTGACGATCTGCCGCTCGCCCTTCACCTCGATCAGAAGCGGCGTGCTGAAGGAGAATCGCTTGTCCGCCTTCGACTTGCGGTCGGTCTGCCAGCGCACCTTGCCGGTGGCTTTCTCCAGGGCGACAACGCATTGCTTGTCGGAACCGTCGATGCTGTAGATCAACAGATCGTCCACGATGATCGGCGAGCCGCCGTTGCCGTGGACCGGGGAATAGCTCAACGTCGTCTGCCGCCACTTGACGTTGCCTTCCAGGTCAAGACACGCCGTTCCCAGATGTCCAAAGTGGACGTAGAGACGATCGCCCTCGATGATTGGGGTGGGACTGGCGCTACTGTTCTTGGGATGATGGCCGGCCTTCCCAGCCACCGGGTGGAGGGCCTCCACGTCCCAGAGCGTCTTGCCCGATCCGGCATCGAGACAGAGGGCGCGGAGCGAAACTTGCTTGGCGCCGGATGCCGTCGAAACGACTGCGGTGGTCAGGTAAACCCGGCCGCGGCAGATCACCGGCGACGACCAGCCTTCCCCCGGTATGCTCTGCTTCCAGGCGATGTTCTTATCCGGCCCCCACTCGGTGGGCAGGCTGCCCTTGGCGTGGCCCTGTCCGGTTGGCCCGCGGAACTCGGTCCAGTCCTCGGCGCGGGCCGAGGCCAGGCTTAAGAGAAGGACGCTCGCGGCAAGAGCTTGGCGCATGGAGATTGACCTTACATGGGTGAGACAGGAATGGGCCGCAGGGGGAGGGAGCGCGGCCCGGTGGGTTCATGGCTTCATCGACTTGATCCAGTCGTGAATCAAGCTGACAGCTTCTTCATCCACAAGGGCGGTGGCCAAAGGTGGCATCTGCCCTGGCCCGCGCCGCCTCATTCGGAGGTACAGCAGCGACTTCTCCGGGTCGCCCGGCGCGATCAGCCTGGCGTCCTTGATGCCGAACGTATCGTGCAGCGGCTTGACGCCGACCACGCGCATCTTGTCGCGTGGGGTGCCGATTTCCAGCTCCATCTGGGCGTTGCCGCCGCCCGCCTCAACGTGGCACTGGGCACAGTTGGCGTGTAGGTACGATCGGGCCCGCGCCTCCAGCGGCAGACGGCGGTCATACGGATCGACCAGTTTGCGCGGCTCTTCCGGCTTGGTCGGCAGCGACGGCTTGACGTGGAAGAGCCCGCGTTCCTCCAGCCGGTTCAACTGGTCGTCCTTGTTCATCTGCAACAGACTCGGTCCCAGCACGAAGTTAGCGGCCCGCGAATGGCACACCATGCACTCGGTGCGGCTGGGATAGTGCCATGTCTGCTTGCGCTGGCCGCCGCTGGCCTTCGCATCGCGCACTTCATAGGTGCGGTCGATCCCAGGAGCAACGACCAGGTCGGCATCGGTCTGGGCCGCGTTCCACTGATAGGAATAGCCGTACCATTGTCCCTGCTGTTTCGTCAGCAGCCGCGTTTCGACCCGCTTCCGCCGGGATGAACCCGGCGGCTCGTCAGTCAGGTCGAGCGAGAAGGTCTTCACCATCACAGTCCCCTCGGGGAAGGTCCAGCCGCGCGACGGGGTGAAGTCGATGGTGGTCGCTCCCGGCAGGGCCATGAAGCGTTCCTTCTCGGCACCGTCGGACCAGAGCGCGGCATTGACCGTGTACGGCACCACGCCGGGGTGGACGCGATGCTCCTTGACCGACGCAAATAACCCGGTTTCGCTCAATTTCGTGGGGAACTTCGCCGGGTGCTCCTCCTTCGGCGTCGGTTCCAGGCGATAGTAGCCGCTGCCGTGGTCGGCGATCAGCAACTCGCCGTGCGAATCCAGGCCGAAGCCGGTGATTTGCAGCGTGGTGCTGGCCAGCTCCTTGTGCCAGGTGACACGACCCTTCTCGTGCTTGAGGCCGAAGATCTTGCCGGTGGACCAATCGCCATAGATGTAGGCCCCGCGCAGCTCCGGCAGCTTCTCGCCGTGATAGACGACTCCGCCGGTCAGCGAACGCATTTCGGAGTGCGGATGTTCGGCAATCGGCTTCGACAGCGGACTCGGCCCGCGCAGCCGATCGACATAAAACTCATGGCTCCCCTCGTAAGCGCTCCAGCCGTAGTTGGCCCCCTTCTGGACCAAGTAGACCTCTTCCCACAGGTCCTGCCCGTTCTGGCCGATCCACAGGTCGCCGGTCTGCTTGTCGATGTGCAGCCGCCAAGGGTTGCGGAAGCCGTAGGCCCACGTCTCCGGCCGGGCGTCCTTCAAACCAACAAACGGGTTGTCCTTCGGTATGGAGTAATTCCTCCGGGGGCTGACGCCCTCCGGCGCCAGGGTGATCGACATCGATGCGCAGCACCTTGGCGTTGAGCTTGCTCAGGTCTTGCCCGGTGTGGTTGGTGTCGGAATCGGAGGTGCCGTCGCCGGAGGAGATGTAGAGCATGCCGTCGTTGCCGAAGGCCAGGTCGCCGCCGTTGTGGCCGTCGGAGTCCCACTCGATGACGACCTTGGCCGACTTGGGATCGAGGCGATAGGGCGGCTTTGTCTCCATTGTGTAGCGGGTGACGCGCGTTTTCTTGTTGCCGCCGCTCATCGGCCCGTTGTCGCCGAGATAGAGGTAGCCGTTCTTGGCGAAGTCCGGGTGAAAGGCCATCCCATAGGCAATGCCGTCCAGCGTCAGCAGCACCTCGAACTTATCCGCGTTGGGATCGTCCTTGACGCGCAACAGGCGACCGTTGCCGCTCCAGGCTTTCATCTGCTGGATCAGGAGGAGCTGATCGCTGCCGGGCTGATGGGCCACGCCGATGGGGCAGACGACATCGAGCTTGCTGAAGGTGCGAACCACCCGATAGGGCCGGGGGCCGTCCGGCGAGCCGATGACATGCGAGCTATCCCACGGCACGCGCTTCCCCGGATCGGCCGTCTTGTCCGCGGCGGGGCCGGCCAACCCGGCGGCGAACAGGCCCAGGAGCGCGGCGGGAATCAGGGGAAAACGCATGGCGGGAAACCCTTGCGATGGCGGGGCTGCGGGCAGGCGGTATCAAGGACTCTTTTTACAGCGCCCGGAACGAATGAACCACAGAAGTCCACGGCATCTGCGCGACCAGCGCCACGCGTCCGAGCCCGAAGCGTCAGCGAGGGACTGACCCGAAACCCTCGCTGACGCTTCGGGCTCGGACGCGTGGCGCTGGTCGCGCAGTTGTCACTAGGCCTTGAATAAGCATATCCGCCTGGACCGGCGGCTGGGAGTTCTTGAAAAACTCGAAATCCTTCGGCGTTTTCCGGGGTATCAAGAGGTGAACACGTTCTCTCACCCCAGGCCCGACGAGGGATTTCGAGTGAATCTCATCCTACGACGGTGGCTGAACAACTGCCAGCGCCGCATCCGACGCCGACTCGACAAGGACGACCTCCGCGGCTGCTCCCGACCCCTGCTCACCGCCACCAACATCCACTACGAGGTCGCCACTCGAACCCGCGCCATCACCCACGGCGGCATTGGCGCCATCCATACCCTGGCCCGCCACCTCGGTCTCATTGACGCCATCGACCAACGACTTCACCTCCTCAAGAAGCACCTCCCCTACCACGATTCCGACCACGTCCTCAACATCGCCTACAACCCCCTCTGTGACGGCACCTGTTTCCAGGACATGGAACTCCGCCGTAACGACGAGAACTTCCTCGACGCCCTCGGCGCCCGCCGCACCCCTGACCCGACGACCGCCGGGGACTTCTGCCGCCGCTTCAAGCCCGCCCACATCTACACCCTGCTCGACATCATCAACGACACCCGCATCAAGGCCTGGGCCGGCCAGCCGCGGGCCTTCTTCGACCGCGCCCTGATCGACATGGACGGCACCCTGGTGGCCACGACCGGGGCGTGCAAGAAGGGCATGGACATCGCCTACAACGGCACCTGGGGCTACCACCCACTGATCCTGACCCTGGCCAACACCGGGGAGGTCCTGGGCCTGGTCAACCGCCCCGGCAGCCGACCCTCGCACGAGGGCGCCGCCGCCGAGGTGGACCGGGCGATGGCCGTCTGCTTCCGAGGCGGCTTCCGCAAGGTGCTGCTGCGCGGCGACACCGACTTCTCCCAGACCCAGCACCTCGACCGCTGGGACGACGACCCCCGCGTCCGTTTTATCTTCGGCTACGACGCGGCGACCAATCTTGAGGATATCGCTCGGGCGCTGCCGGCCCGGACCTGGCGGCCGCTGGAACGGCCGGCCCGCTACGAGGTCAAGACGCAGCCGCGGCGGCGGCGGGACAAGGTCAAGGAGGCCATCGTGGTCAGGCGCGGGTTCGAGAACCTGCGGCTGCGTTCGGAAGAGGTGGCCGAGTTCAACTACCGGCCGACGGCTTGCCGGAAGACGTACCGCATGGTCGTGGTCCGCAAGAACATCACACGGGAGAAGGGCGAGGTGCGGCTGTTCGATGAGGTCCGTTATTTCTTCTACATCACCAACGACTGGGTGAGTGAGGCGTCGGAGGTGGTGTTCGCCGCGAACGACCGCTGCGACCAGGAGAACCTGCTGTCGCAGTTGCACGGCGGGGTGCGGGCGTTGAAGGCACCGACGGACACGCTGGAGAGCAATTGGGCGTACATGGTGATGACGGCCCTGGCGTGGAACCTGAAGGCGTGGTGGGCGCTGGCCTTGCCGGAGCCCGGGGGCGCTGGGGGGAGAAGCGTTGTGAGGAGAAGGCTTGGGTGCTGGGGCTGGAGTTCAAGACGTTCGTGAATGCCTTCGTGCGCCTGCCGTGCCAGGTGCTCCGGACGGGTGGCAAATTGGTGTATCGGCTGTTGTCTTGGAACCCCCATCTTCCCATCTTCTTGCGTCTGGTTGATGCCCTGCGTTGTTGAGGCGTGAGCCGATGAAGTCGGGGTACGTAGGCCCCGATCCGCCACGGCCCCAAGAGCGACAGCGCAGGAAGTCTGGTGAGCCATGTGGGAATCACAATCGGGCACAAACAGTCCGTCCCCGATGGGGCGGGGCGGGAGTGGTCCGTACAGCCGAACCCTGGCTCACCAACCCCGCCGGGCCACGGGCTTTCGCTTGTTTAAGGACTAGGTCGGCGCTGGCCTGGTTGGCAGGGTTATTTCTTCCCCTTGCCGCCCTGCTGCGCCTTCTCCATCTTGGCCCAGGTGTCGCGCAACGAGACGGAGCGGTTGAAGACGGGTGCGCGAGAGGTTGAATCGCGGTCCAGGCAGAAGTAGCCCTGCCGCTCGAATTGATAACTCACCCCCGGTGCGGCCGTCGCCAGGCTCGGTTCCAGCTTGCAGCCGCGCAGCACGACCAGCGATTCGGAATTCAGGTTCGATTTCCAGTCGGTCCCCTCCGGCACGTCCTCCGGCTCGGGGATGCGGAACAGATGGTCATAGAGCCGCACCTCCGCATCCAGCGCGTGCGCCGCCGACACCCAGTGGATGGTCCCTTTCACCTTGCGGCCATCCGGGGCGTTGCCGCCCTTGGTCGCCGGGTCGTAGGTGCAGTGCAGTTCCGTCACCTCGCCGCTGGCCGGGTCTTTCACCGCCTCGCCGCACTTGAGGAAGTAGGCCCAGCGCAGCCGCACCTCGCGGCCCGGGGCCAGGCGGTGGAAGTCCTTGGGCGGGTCCTGGCGGAAGTCGTCGCGCTCGATGGTGAGGACGCGCGCAAAGGGCACCTTTCGCGTGCCGGCCGACGGGTCCTCCGGGTTGTTGGCCGCCTCCAGCTCCTCGACCTGCCCCTCCGGATAATTGTCGATGACGACCTTGAGCGGTCGCAAAACACCCATGACGCGGGCCGCCCGTTTGTTGAGGTCCTCGCGTAGGGCGTCCTCCAGCCAGGCCATGTCGATGAGCCCCTCGAACTTGGAGACGCCAACGCGCTCGCAGAATTTACGGATCGCCCCCGGCGTGTAGCCGCGCCGCCGCAGCCCACAGAGAGTTGGCATGCGCGGATCGTCCCAGCCGCGCACGAGGTTCTCCTTGACCAGTTGCAAGAGCTTGCGCTTGCTCATCACGGTGTAGGTGATGTTCAGTCGCGAAAACTCGATCTGCCGCGGATGGTGGATGCCCAGTTGCTCGACGTACCAGTCGTAGAGCGGCCGATGGTTCTCGAACTCCAGCGTACACAGCGAGTGCGTGATCCCCTCGATGCTGTCCGATTGCCCGTGCGCCCAGTCATAGGTCGGGTAGATGCACCACTTATCGCCGACATGGGGATGCGTGGCGTGCAGGATGCGGTACATCACCGGATCGCGCAGGTTGATGTTCGGCGAGCGCGGATCGATCCTGGCGCGGAGAGTGCGCGACCCGTCGGCAAACTCGCCGGCACGCATGCGCCGAAAGAGATCGAGGCTCTCCTCGATGGAGCGGTTGCGGTAGGGCGATTCCTGGGCCGTCTTGGCGGTCAACCCGCCGCGCATCGCAGCCACTTCCTCGGCCGTCAGATCATCGACGTAGGCTTTCCCCTTCTGGATCAGCTGCTCGGCCCATTGGTACAGTTGCTCGAAATACTCCGAGGCGTAGTACATGCCGTCCCACTGGAAGCCGAGCCAGCGGACATCTTCCTGAATGGCGTTGATATATTCGCGATCTTCCTTGACGGGATTGGTATCGTCCATGCGCAGGTTGCACTTGCCGCCGTACTTGATCGCCGCCCCGAAGTCGATGCAAATCGCCTTGGCGTGGCCGATGTGCAGGTAGCCGTTGGGCTCCGGCGGGAAACGTGTGACGACGGTGTTGAAGCGGCCGGACTTGAGGTCCGAATCGATGAAGTCGAAGATGAAGTTGGAGGGGGTGGATTGGGTCGGGGTAGTCATAACGATAGGCTTCCCTGGGCTCTCCTGCCCCGCGCTCGAATGCTCTCCAAGAGCGGTGGCCAGGATATCTGTAACCCGGGTCTTCAAGAGCGGCAGATCGCTCTCAACAATCTGCCACACGAGATCCAGGCGGACTTCGATGTAGTTGTGAATCACACGGTCGCGCATCCCCGCGATCTGCTTCCACGCCACGTCGGCGTGCGCGGCTCTCGAGCTCCGGGCTCAGCTTTTTGATGGCCTCACCGATGATTCCGATATTTCGGATAACGGCATCCTGAACCATCGACTCGGCCAGGAAACGGTCCCGGCCGGGGCTGGTGTAATCAAGGATCCGGTTTGCACTGTCGAGGATGTGCAAGAGATACGCTCGATCCCGTTTCATAGCGGCACGGCCTCCCGCAGGATGTCCTCCGCCATGTACGGGCTAATGCCGCCCTCCGCCACCACGTCCACGGGGCGGCCGAGGAGTTCTTCCAGATCCTGCCCAAATCCGACTTGATCCAGAAGGCTCCGTCCCGGCTCGAATTGAATCAGGAAATCGATGTCGCTATCTGGTCGCTCCTCCCCGCGCAACTGACCCGAAAACCCGCACCCGGCGAATGCCGTAACTTCGGGCCAGTTCCATGATGTCCGTCCGGTGGTCACGAAGGAGATCGAGTTGACTCATGGCGATCACCTCCACCTATGCCACCTGGGCAAGTCGCGCCAGCGCCCGATCAATGCGGGCAACACTGTGTTCCTTCCCCAGGATCGCCAACGTCTCATACACGCCAAACCCGACGCCCTTCCCCGTGACGGCGACACGCAGCGCCTGCTGAATCTGCTTGAGCTGGATACTTTCCGCCTGCAGATAATCATTCATCAGCGCTTCCAGCGAACGGGCGTCAAACGCCGTCGCCGAGGCCAGCCGGCCGCGAAATCTGCGCAGCAGGCCGGCGGCTTCCGGCGGCTTGTGCAATTGCTTCTCGAATGCCGACTCGTCATAGGCCAGCTGCTCGTCGGCAACGAAGAAGTCGCGATAGTCCAAGATGTCGCCGGCCACCCGGATACGCTCCGTCGCGGCCCGAACGATCTCCTCCACCTTCGCCTTCACCTCTGCCGATGCCGGATCGGAGATCAGCTTCGCCTTCTGCAGGTACGGCAAACACATGGCCGTCTTCTCGTCGGCTGGCAGACGCTGCATGTAGCGTTCCTGGAACGCGAACAGCTTCTTGGGATCGAAACTGGCGGCACTCTTGTTGACCCGGTCCAGCGAAAACGCGCGGATCATCTCGTCGCGCGAAAACTCCTCCGTTTTGTCGTCCAGCGACCAGCCGAGTAGGACGAGATAGTTCAGCACGGCATCGGGCAGGTAGCCGACCTCGCGATAAAAATCGACGATGACCGGGTTGAACGTCTCGGCCGACGTGGCATGCCCCGTGGCCAGGGCGATGGCCTGGCCATGTTCGTACACCTTCTTGAAATCCGGGTTCTTAAGGTACTGCGCGATCTTCCGCTTGCTCAGCTTGTTCTTGCTCCCCGGCTCGGCCACGAAGGGCAAATGGGCGTATTCCGGCAGCGGATAGCCCAGCCCCTGGGCGATGAAGACCTGCCGGGGCGTGTTCGACAGGTGCTCCTCGGCCCGGATCACGTGGGTGATCTTCATGTCGTAATCGTCAACGACATTGGCGAGGTTGTAGAGGACCGTGCCGTTCTCGCGCTGGATGACGTGGTCCGGCTCGGTCGCCCAGTCGATGGCCATGGCGCCGCGGATGTGATCGCGAAACTCGCAGACGCCGGTGCTTGGCATGGCCAGCCGTACCACGCCGGTTCGCCCCTGGGTCTCGAAGCGGGCGCGGTCGGCCGGCGTGTCGGCCCGCCACTTCCCCTTGTAGACGTAGGGCCGCTTCTCTTTCTCCGCCGCCTCGCGATCGGCCTTCAACTCCTCCTTGGTGGCGTAGTCCCAGTAAGCCAAACCCCGCTCCAGAAGTTGCTTGACAGCGGCCTGGTAGCGGGCTAGCTTCTGCGACTGGTAGTAGGGGCCGTGCGGTCCGCCGACCTCGGCCCCCTCGTCCCAGTCGATGCCCAGCCAGCGGAAGCCGTCGAGGATCGGCTGCAGGGCCTCCTGCACGTTGCGTTCAGCATCGGTATCGTCGATGCGCAGAACAAACTGCCCGCCGTGCTGGCGGGCGAACAGCCAGTTGAACAGGGCCGTGCGGACGCCGCCGATGTGCAGATAGCCGGTCGGACTTGGGGCAAATCGCGTGCGCACCATGCTCGCAATTATAGTCGGCGAGCGGCCAGGCGTCAGCCGGCCGGTGAGACTCGGACCGGCGGGCTGACGCCTGGCCGCTCGCCGGAAGCTTGAGGTTCTTACGCGCTGCGGCGATAGGCCACGCCCAGCGAACAGCGCTCTTCTCCTTCGATCAGGATGAGGACAGGCTCGGCATCCCGGGGCGTGAACCGCGGGACGACGAACTGGTGAGTGCATCCCGGGCAGGCGCGGGACTGGCCGCGGAGTTGAATGGGGGCCTTGATGCGGGCTCCGCACGACGGGCAGCAGAACTGAACAGAATTGGCCGGCATGAGGAGACTCCCCTGGTAGGCGGTGGACTCGGGCGAGACACTATTGGCCCGGCGGGGTTTATCCCTGCTGGGATGGGCTCGCCGCCTTGTCAAGCGTTCCGGATCGGGCAACCTGGCTAATTCACCGGTCGCGTTTTTGCCGGCATCACCGCCGCATTTTGTGGGGGAATTTTCGTGGTCCCCCGGCGCGGCGGTATTCGGCGACCCGAAACGACTTTCCAGGTAGCCGGTTCGGCCGCACAGCAGGAAACGCTCACCCTGGGCACGGAATACGGCAAAGTCGCCGAAGCGGGCAATAGCCACGGTCCTGGAATAAGGGTGATGATGATGCTGAAATCGCCGCGCGGTGCCGGTCTGGCCGCAGCCCTCCTGGTTGCGCCTCTCGTGGCCTGGGGCTGTGGTGGGAACACGAATCCGCCGCAATCGACAACCGCGGCTCCACCCGCGACACAGCCAGCGCCGCCGGCGGATGGGCCCAAGGGGGGAGCCACGGAAGCCGAGGGACCACGCGGCAACACCGCCGACCGCGGCAAGCTCAAACCGATCATGGCCAAGATCGGCGCCAACCGCGATAAGAACTCCCTGACGAATCTTCTCAACGAGGAACTGAAAGGCGACGAGCCGGCCTGGGACAAAGTGCAGCCTCAAGCCGCTGAGTATGCCAAGCTGGCCGCCGAAATCGGCAAGATCGCTCCGCCCCGCGGCGAGAAGGCAGCGTTTACGAAACTGGCCGACGCCTTTGCCGAGTCGGCCAGCGCCCTGGACAAGGCAGCCCAGGCCAAGGATCTGGCCGCCGTTAAGGCAGCGCACAACAAGCTCAACGGGTCGTGCATGGCCTGCCATCGCGAACACCGCGGCGGGGCCGTTGCGGGCGGGTTCGGTGGGGGGGGATTTGGCGCGGGGGGATTTGGCGCTGGTGGGTTCGGCGGCGGATTCACGTTCCCGCCCCCGACGCAGGTTCTGTCCCCGTTCCTGCAGGACTGGCTTCAGTCGACTCCGGAGCAGAAAAAGAAAATCGAGGATCTGCAAAAGGAGGTCGATGCCGAGCTGGAGAAAATGCTGACCGATGAGCAAAAGAAGCAGTTGAAGGAGATGAAAGAGAACACCGGCCGCGGCGGCTTCCCCGGCTTTGGACCGGGTGGACCCGGTGGTCCGGGTGCTCCCGGCGGCAATCGCGGCTAGCCGCGTCGCCCCGACGGCGACAATGAATAAACCAACGGGGCGAAGAGGCATGCCCCAGATCGTTCCTGGCAACAAGCGCTGTTGCAGACCTTTAACTCGAGGAGACCGTAGCAATGCGTCGTAGAACTCTGGCAGCGGCCCTGGTGGCCGGACTGCTCGTCATTGGGCCCGTGGTGTCGCAGCAACCCGGCGGCCGCGGCGGCCGCGGCGGCGGCGGCTTCGGCGGCTTCGGCGGTGGCGGCCTCGCCATGATGATCGGCAACAACAAGCAGCTCCAGGACGAGCTGAAGGTAAACGAGGACCAGGCCAAGAAACTCACCGATGCCCTGGCCAAGGTCCGCGAAGAAACTCAGGACGACACAGCCAAGCTGCGCGACCAGAACACCTCGCAGGAAGAGCGCGACAACATCCGTAAGAAGATCGCCGACGCCAACGAAAAGGCCGTCGCGTCCGTCCTCAAACCCGAACAGGTCAAGCGCCTGCACCAGATCGAAAACCAGCAGGCGAACCAGCGGGCGCCGCTCGGCATGTTTGCCAAGGCGGACGTGCAGCTGGCCCTCAAACTCAACGATGACCAGAAGGACAAGATCAAGGGCATCACCACCGACCTGCAAAAGGACCTGCGCGATCTGCAGCCGGCCGCCGGCGGCGGCGGTAACGGCGGTCGAGGCGGCCGCGGTGGGTTTGGCGGCGGCTTCGGCGCCCCCCCCGATCCCGAGATGGTCAAGAAGCAGCAGGGGCTCCGTAAGGAGGCCATGGACAGCGTCGTCAAGCTGCTCAACGGCGAGCAGAAGACCACTCTTGAGGACCTTACCGGCAAGCCCTTCGAGCTGACCTTCCAGAACTTCGGCGGCGGCCGCGGTGGCTTCGGCGGCGGCGGGTTCGGCGGCTTTGCCCGGCCCGGCACCGTCATGGCCACCGGCGTGCAGGACCAGCTGAAGCTCAGCGCCGAACAGAAGACGAAGCTGGCCGATCTGCAAAAGGATGTCGATGAGAAGCTGGCCAAGATCCTCACCGAGGATCAGAACAAGCAGCTCAAGGAAATGCAGGCGGGCGGCGGTCGCGGCGGCCGCGGCGGCAATGGCCGCGGTGGTCGCGGCGGTCAGGGCGGCAAGCCCCAACCCGACTTCTGAGCCGACTCGTCCGTTTCCCCTCACACGGCCTGCGGACCGGAACGACCTTCCGGTCCGCGGGCGCTTTTGCTCACGTCAAGCGCCCTGAACCTCGGTTCCTTTCCCAGGTCCGTCATGTCCGAACACGATGCCGCTGCGTCGAAAGCTCCGACCCCGTCGGGCCGCTATCTTCCGCTTCTTCTCCTTCTGTTCGCCGGCAGTGGCTGTGCCGCCCTCATCTACGAAATCGTCTGGTTCCAGATGCTCGAACTGACCATCGGCTCGTCGGCCGTCTCCATCGGCGTGTTGCTCGGCACCTTCATGGGCGGCATGTGCCTGGGCAGCCTGGTGTTCCCACGGCTCATCGGCGCCGGTCCGCACCCGCTGCGCGTCTACGCCTTCCTCGAGCTGGGCATCGGCGCCTGCGGGGTGTTGATCCAGCTGGCGATGCCGTATGTGAATGAAGTCTACGTGGCCAACGTGGGACACGGGATGGGCAGCGTCTTGTTGCGCGGCGCGGTCTGCGCCGCCTGCCTGCTGCTGCCCACCCTGCTCATGGGGGCCACGCTGCCGGCCGTCGCCCGCTGGGTCGAGACGACACCGCGGCACGTCGCGTGGCTGGGTTTCTTCTACGGCGGCAACATCGCCGGGGCCGTCTTTGGCTGCCTGCTGGCCGGGTTCTACCTGCTGCGCACCTACGACATGGCGACGGCGAGTTACGTGGCCGTGGCCATCAACGGGGCGGTCGCGCTGCTCGGCCTCGCTCTCTCGGCCGCGACGCCTCACACTGCTGCCAAAGCCCAGCCCGCGGGCGAGTCCACCGAAGCAGCCGCCGATGCCTGGCCCGTTTATCTGTCGATCGCTCTCTCCGGCCTGTGCGCCCTGAGTGCCGAGGTCATCTGGACGCGGGTCCTGTCGCTCATGCTGGCCGCGACCGTGTATACCTTCTCCGTCATCCTGGCCGTCTTTCTGATCGGGCTGGGGATCGGCAGCGCCCTGGGTGCGATCCTGGCGCGGCAAACGACCCGTCCGCGGCTGCTGCTCGCCGGCTGCCAGCTACTGCTGGCGGCTGCCATCGCCTGGACGGCCTACGCGATTGCCCAATCGCTGCCGTACTGGCCGATTCGTTCCTGGGAGTCGCCGAACCCCACGATCACCTTTCAGGTAGACATGGCGCGCTGCCTGTGGGCCGTCCTGCCCGCCACCATTCTCTGGGGCGCGAGTTTTCCGCTCGCCCTGGCCTCGGTGGCCCGCCCGGGCCAGGATGGCGGACGCCTGGTCAGCGGGGTATACGCGGCCAACACCGCGGGGGCCATTGTTGGGGCCCTGGGCACCAGCCTTTTCCTCATCGCCTGGGCGGGGACGCAGAATGCCCAGCGAATCCTGATCGGCCTTTCCGCCGGGACCGCCCTGCTGCTGCTGGGCACGATAGCCTGGTCGCTCCGATCCCGCCTGGCAGCCTCATCGCGCCGGGAAGGCGCGGTGGCGGAGCTCGTCGCCTTGGTGTTGCTGCTGGGGCTCCTGCCGGGTGGGGTCGGGTTCCTCGCTTGGAGTGTCCCGAGCGTTCCGGGGGAGCTGGTGGCCTGGGGCCGCTTTATGCCGACCGAGGGCAAGACGGCCACCATCGTTTATGTCGGCGAGGGACAGAACTCCTCCGTGGCCGTGTCTCGCGCCGGCAGCGACACCCGCAAATTCCACGTCAGCGGCAAGGTGGAGGCTTCTACCCTTCCCGAGGACATGCGCCTGCAGCGTCTCCTGGGGCACATGTCCGGCGCTCGTTGATGCCCGGCCGCGGAAAGTGCTCGTCGTCGGCTGCGGTGCCGGCGTAACGGCGGGCTCCTTCGTCAAACACCCCGACGTCGAACGCATCGTCATCTGCGAAATCGAGCCGTTGATCCCGCAGGTGGTCGCGCAGTATTTCGCGGCCGAAAACTACAGCGTCCTCACCGATCCGCGCGTCGAGGTGGTGTACGACGACGCCCGCCATTACATCCTTACCAGCCACGAAAAGTTTGACATCATCACCTCCGACCCAATTCATCCCTGGGTCAAGGGGGCCGCGACGCTCTATACCCGTGAATACTTCGAGTTGTGCAAACGGCACCTGAACCCGGGCGGCGTCGTGACCTTGTGGGTCCCGCTGTACGACAGCGACCGCGACACCGTGCGCAGTGAAATCGCCACCTTCTTCGATACCTTCCCGGGCGGCACCGTCTGGAGCAACCTCTATAACGGAGAGGGCTACGATCTCGTACTACTGGGCCAGGCGGAACCCACCACGATCAACGTCGGCGAGTTCGAGGAGCGGCTGCTCCGGCCCGATCACGCGGGGGTGGGCCAATCGCTCTTGGATGTTGGCTTCAAGGGACCGCTGGATGTGCTCGCGACCTACGCCGGCCGGGCCGAGGACCTCAAACCCTGGCTGGAAGGGGCCGAGATCAACCAGGATCGCAACCTCCGTCTGCAATACCTGGCCGGCCTGGGACTCAACGCCAACATGGGCGGACCGATCTACCGCGAAATCCTGAGCTATCGGCGCTTCCCCCACAAGGTCTTCACGGGAGAGCCTCGGCCCAAGGTGCAACTACAATTCCGCCTGGAATGGCCGGCAGCCGAGTTCGAACCGCTCGGCGAGTTGCCGTGATGGGATTAGGCACGATTACGCATCGTTATTGAGGACTGCGTCGCCAAGGCGCCGACCTTGAGGGGGGGTGGCACGCTCTGAGGTACTCCGAAGGGCGTGCGGACAGTCAAGCACGCCCTTCGGAGTACCTCAGAGCGTGCCACCCTGATGCCCTTCTTGTGGCGCAGCCGTCATTAGGTCATTGTTGATCGGAATGGGGATGTATTTCCAGTTCCGCACACATCCGCATTTTATGCGACTTGGCGCTTTTCGGGGCGATGTGCATGCGCAACATATTGTGCAGTCAGTGGTTGCATCGCCGATCCAGGTGGCATAGAATTCCCGCGCGAATTATAGTCGACTTGGACAACTTCACGGCCCCAGCGGCGTGAAGTACACCATCTGGTTGTCGTGCCCGCTGACCAGGGCCTTGCCGTCCGGGGTGAACGCCACGCAATAGGCCACCGATTTCAGCTTCTTGGTGAACGTCGGCTTGCCGTCGGCGAGGTTCCAGGTGGTGAGGTTGCCGGCATAGCCGACCGTGGCCAGCCGCTTGCCGTCGCGCGAGAAGGCGATGCCATACAGGTCATCCGGCGTGGGTCCGAACTTCTTGCTCTCCATGCCGGTGGCCACGTTCCAGACGTGCACGAAGCGGTCGAAACCGACCGAGTAGAGCGTGGCGTTATCCGGGCCAAAGACGACGCTTGTGACCGCTCCATCGTGTCCCTTGAGGGTCTTGAGTTCTTTCGGCCAGCCACGTCCCAGAGCTTGATAAGACCGTCCGCGCTCGCCGAGGCCAGCGTCTTGCCGTCGGGGCTGAAGGCCACCCAGTAGACCGAGTTGGCATGGTCGCCGAGCTTCTTGTCCTTGCTGTCAGCCAGGTTCCACAGGCGCACGCTCTTGTCCGCACTGCCGGAAGCCAGGATTTTGCCATCGTGGCTGAAGGCGATGCTGTCGACAATGCCAGTGTGGCCCGTGATCGGCTTGCCGATTGGCTTGCCGTCAGCGGGGTTCCACAGGCGAATGCTCTGGTCATGACTGGACGAAGCCAGCGTCTTGCCGTCCGGACTGAAGGCGACGCAGTAGACGGGACCTGTGTGGCCGGTCAGCGTGAACTTCTCCTTGCCGGAGGGGTATTCCCACAGTTTGACGGTGTTGTCGAAGCCGGCGGTGGCGAGCAGCTTGCCATCGGGGTTGAAGGCGAGGTTGTAGACCAGCGCGGTGTGCCCCTTCAGCTCGGCCGGCGGGGACTGGGCCGAAGTGATGCCGAAGCAGGTGAGCAGAACGACGAGGGCGGAGAGGAGACGGAGGTGCATGGCGGTTCCTCTATTGTTTAGCCGCCGCCCGGCGGGCGGCGTGTTTCGAGTTCGGCGGCACCGGGTGCAAAGCCGCGCCGCAGAGTATTCTCTGTGATAGTCCGGGGCAGCACGAACTGCAACAAGTAATCCGGCCCGCCCGCCTTCGAGCCGATGCCCGACAGCTTGAACCCGCCGAACGGCTGCCGGTCCACCAGTGCCCCGGTGATCTTGCGATTGATGTACAGATTGCCTACCCGAAACTCGCGCTTGATCCGCGCAATGCTCTGCGGGCTGCGCGTGTACAGCCCGCCGGTCAGCGCGTATGGCGTTCCGTTGGCAATTTCCAGGGCCTCGCCGAGATCGCGCGCCTTGAGGACCGCCAGCACCGGTCCGAAGATTTCTTCTTGGGCAATCGTCGCCGTCGGTGGGACATCGGCGAAGACGTGCGGCGCCACGAAATAGCCTTCCTCGGCCGGGGCGCCGGCGTCGCCGGCGAACACCAGCCGGCTCTCGGCCTTGCCCTTCTCGATCGCGTCGAGAATGCGGCGACGGGCCTCGGCGTCAATCACGGGAGGAACGGAGCAGCCGGGATCCTCGGCCGGCGCGATCTTCAGGCTCCGCGTCGCCTCGACCAGGCGCGTCAGGAACTGGTCGCAGATCGGCTCCAGCACCACGGCCCGCGAGCAAGCGGAACACTTTTGCCCGGCGTAGTCGAAGGCGCTGTGGACGACGCCGTGGACCGCCTCGTCCAGATCGGCATCCTCGTCGATGATGATGGCGTTCTTGCCGCCCATTTCGGCCAGCACCCGCTTGACGTGATCCTGTCCCGGCGGCGTGACTGAGGCCTCGCGGTTGATGAGCAGGCCGACGCCGCGCGACCCGGTGAAGGCGATCATGGCCACGTCGGGATGGTTGGTCAGCGTCGGCCCAATCTCCTCGCCGATGCCGGGAAGATAGCTGACGACGCCGGGCGGCAGTCCGGCCTCCTGAAAGACCTCCATGAGCTTGGCTCCGATGACGGCCGACTGCTCAGCCGGCTTCATGATGACGGGGTTGCCGGTGACCAGCGCCGCCGTCGTCATGCCGCACAGGATGGCCAGCGGGAAGTTCCACGGGGCGATGACGACGGTGAGGCCGCGCGGCTCGTAAAAGTAGAGGTTCTCCTCGCCCGCCACGTCCCGTCGCTGCGGCTCGGCCAGGCGGAGCATTTCCCGACCGTAATAGTCGCAATAGTCGATGGCCTCGGCCACGTCGGCATCCGCCTCGCGCCAGGGTTTGCCGCACTCGTAGACCTCCCAGGCGGCCAGCTCGAAGCGGCGGCGGCGCATCACGTCGGCGGCCCGGAAGAGGTAATCGGCACGCCGCGCCGGCTCGGTGTCGCGCCAGGCGGGGAAAGCCGCCCGGCCGGCCGCAATCGCCTGCTCCGCCTGGCCCGGCGTCGAGCGACCGCAGCGGCCGACGACCTGCCGGATGTGTGATGGGTTCACCGAATCGAGAAACTCAGATGTTGGCACCGGCTGGCTGCGGATGACCGGCGGATAGCTGCGACCAAGCTGCCCGGCGACCAATTCGAGGCCTCGTTGCATTGCCTCGCGGGCCTCGGCCCGGGCAAAATCGGACAGGGGCTCATTGCGAGTCCGTAGGGCAGGCTCCGCCTGCCGGTGGGACGGTTCGGCAGGCGGAGCCTGCCCTACGCGGCCGCGTCCGTTCTTGAGCGGATTCATAAGTAGCTGCTCCTCGGGGATGTGTTCTGTGAAGCTGGCCCGCAGGAACGATTCATTGGCCGTGTTCTCGAGCAGACGCCGGACCAGATAAGCCATGCCCGGCAGCAACTTGCCATACGGCGTATAGATGCGGACGCGCCGGCCGAGCGACACCAGGGCGGCCTTGATCGGCTCGGCCATGCCGTAGAGCATCTGGATCTCATAACTCCGGTCCGGCAAGCCCAGCAGCTGGGCCAGGGCGAGGCCGTGCGCCAGGCTGCGGACGTTATGGCTGCCCAGGGCCGGGCGGAACGATTCCGGCCGCTCCATCAGGAAGCGCGTCAGCCTCTCGTAACAGGCGTCGGTCTCCCACTTGGCGGTGAAGACGGGCACCGGCCAACCCTGCTGGGCGGCGATGACGGTTTCGTAATCCCAGTACGCCCCCTTCACCAGCCGCACCCAGATCGGGGTGCCGCGCCGCTGGGCCCAGGCCGCCAGCTCGCGCAGGTCCGCCTCGGTATCGCGCAGGTAGGCCTGCACGGCGATGCCCACGTCCGGCCAGGCACGAAACTCGGCTTCCTCCAAGATCTCGCGGACAATCCGCAGGGTCAAGTCCTTGTTGGCGTACTGCTCCATGTCGATGTTCACGAAGCAGCGGTTTTGGCGAGCCAGGTGCAAGATGGGCCGCAGCCGCGAGCGCACCACCCGGCTGGTTCCTTCCGGATCGACCGGATCAAACTGGCTGTAGAGCGACGACAGCTTGACCGAGACATTGACGCGCGGCAGCGGACCGCGGTCATCGCGATCGATCAGATCGACCGCCGGCCAGGAGTTGACGGCCTGGCTGAGCCCCTCGACCAGGTGCCGGTACTCCCCCTGGTAGTGCTCCGCCTCGCTCTCGGTAATGACGGCCTCGCCGAGCAGGTCCACGGTGAACGCCTGGGCCTGGCCGCGTAACGTTTTGACGGTCCGCAGCGTTTCGGCCAGGTCGGAGCCGGCGATGAAGCGACGGGCCATCCGCTCCGCGGACCAGGTAGCGCTTTTCGCCACGAGTTGACCGAGTGGACCCTGGTCGGGCAGCCAGCGCAGGCCGCGCTGAATCCAGCGCGGCACGTGCGGGCCGGCCTCGTTGAAATACTCGCGCAGGTGACGGGTGATGTCGGCGGGGGAGCGCAGCAGCGGTAGGCAGTCGATGAAACGGAACAACTGGACCTTCACCGCCGGATCGCCCATGGTCCACTCCATGAGCCGTTCGTCCAGCCAGGCGGGGGTGAAGGGTAGCGGACCGCCCTGGTGCAGCCGCGCAAAGATTTCGCGGCCGTAGTCGTGGGTCAGGGAATCCAGTTCCGCAGCGGTGGACATGAAGGCGACTCGACGACAAGGTCGGTTAACCGCGACCCGGAGGGGAGCGCTTGGCAGTCATTGTAGCAAGCGGCGCCGGCATCGCGCTGTATGATAACGTTGCGCCCCGCGACCGTCATTCTGCCATTCAGAGATCCGCCGCATCATGCAGCGCCTTCACCATCGGCAACTTCCAGGTCGTTGGCCCGCTGGGAAAGGGCGCTCATAGCAGCATCATGCACGTCCGCCGCACCGCGGATTCCAAGCACTATGCCCTCAAGGTCGTATCCATCGACGGTCCCAGCGAGCAGAAGTTCCTCGACCAGGCCGAGCATGAATTTCGGGTGTCGCAGATGCTGGACCATGCGAACCTGATCAAGATTTACGCCCTGGAGCCGGTGAAGGACTGGCTGTTCCGGGTTCGAAAGATGCACATGCTGATCGAGTACGTCAACGGCAAGCCGCTGGACGAGGTGCCGCGCATCCCAGTGCCCCGGCTCGTGCAGGTGTTCGAGCGGATCGCGGCAGGCCTGGTGCACATGCACCGCCGGCAGGTGTATCACGGCGACCTGAAGCCGAATAACGTCATGCTCAGCCGCAACGGCGAGGTCAAGATCATCGACTACGGCCTGGCCTGGATCAGGGGCGAGAGCAAGGGGCGCGTGCAGGGGACCCCGGAGTACATGGCCCCCGAGACCGCCAAGAGCAAGATCGTGAACGAGCGCACGGATATTTATAACTTCGGCGCTCTGATGTATCGGCTATTAACCTGCGCCTGCCTCCTCCGACGGTTTCGGTGGAGGACGGGGGGGCCATCGTCGATGCCAAAGTGTGGGAGCGCCTGTTCAAGCCGGCGCAGGAGTATGCCCCCGACGCGCCCCCGCCGCTGTGCGAGCTGATCCACCGCTGCCTGGCGTTCAAGGCCCTGGGCCGGCCCGAGCGCGCCAGCGAGATCCAGGGCGCGCTGGATCATCTGGCCGAGCAACTCGTCAAGACGCCGGAGGACCGGCTGGAGATGATGGAGTTTTGAGGCTATGGTTAGCCGCCGCCCTACGGGCGGCGTGCAAGAGAACGTCAGATGCCCGTACACAAGGATCGCGAGCACTTCATCCCCATCCGCCGCGGCGAGTTGATCGATCTGCTCTGCGCCGATCCGGACCTCAAGCCGCCGGACCGCGACCTGGTCCGCCAGTTCTGCGGGCGGATCACGACAGCACTTCACCGGCAGTACAACCAGCGCTTGCAAAAGCTGAAAGACGCCTATGCCCCATTCGATCCCGACCACGATACACACAGCCTGTTGACACTGGATACCGAGGAGCGCCAGCGGCGGCTGAACGACCTGTTCTGCGACTTCGGCTCGCTGATGGAGCGGGCCAATTTCCGGCACCTCAGCCGCGACGACCTGGAAGTGGCGCTTCATCGGGCCAGCGACTGGGGCATCGCGACGGATGTGGACTTCGGCGCCTTCGAGCGCGTCGCCCTGTTTGCGCGTGGCAACGCCGAGGAGAAACGCCAGCGCCGCCGGCTGCGTACCTTCTACCGCCTGGAAGAAACCACGGTGCCGGTCTACAAGCGCCTGGTCATCATCCTGAAGATGCGCAAGCATCGCCGGCTGCCCCGCGAAGTAGACACCCAAAGCGTCTACCTCAAGGTGTTCAAGGACATCCCGCGGCAAGATGTCAAGATGTTGCTGCCCGGGTGCGCGTCTGCCTGTCGACGTTCGACCGCAGCCGCATCAGCGTGCCGCTCCTGACCGGGACCGGCATGATCCTTTGGCGCCTGGCGGGCTCGGCCTGGCGCACCGTCCTGGACTGGGGGGACAACGTGCTTGGCCTGGTGCTTGGAACGGCCAGCAGCAACCCCTGGCTGGTCTGGATCGTGGCTAGCGGGGCCCTGGGCTACGGCTATCAGTCCTACTACGGCTACCAGCAGCTCAAGCAACGCTACCACCTGGCGCTGACCGAAAGCCTGTACTACCAAAACCTCGATAGCAATGCCGGGGTCCTTACGCGCCTCCTCGATGAGGCCGAGGAGCGGGAGGCGCGCGAGGCGATCCTGGCCTACTACTTCCTGTGGCGCTACGCCGGCAGCCCCGGTTGGACCAGCACCGACCTCAATCTGCACATCGAGCAATACCTGGAAGGCACCACCGGGTTGAAGGTCGCCTTTGAGATCGGCGATGCGATTGCCAGGCTGGAGCGGATGCACCTGATCGTCAAGACCGCCACCTGTTACAGTGCGGTGCTGATCGAGCAGGCGCTTGAATTGCTCGAATGATTATCCGGAAATTCCTTGTGCCGGCACGCTGCCCCGGCTACCATCGGGCGGTGTTCATCCCCGCCATCCCAGCTCAGTTATGCCCCGTTGCGAAAGGCCCCTCGCCATGAATTCGACCCGTCATGCGGCGCCGGCTTGCGCCCTGGTTCTGCTGGCCGCCGGACTGGCCAGTGCCGCTCCGGTCCCCAGCGAGGACGGCATTCTCCGCTACAAGTTCAAGGAAGGCGATCGGATTGCGTACACGCTGGAGGAGAAAAGCACGATCGACCTCGATCCGGGGAGTGGCCCGATGAAGATCGTCGCCGCGACCACGTTCGACGTTAGCTGGCAGGTCACCAAGGTGGGCAAGGATGGCAAGGCGACCATCACCCAAACGTTTGAGCGCCTGCGCCTCAACGCCGAGACCCCGCAAGGCAAGACGGAGTACGACAGCAAGACGCCCGGAGCACCCGCGGATGAGATCGGCAAGGTGGTGGCCCAGGCGCTCGGTGCCCTGGTCGGCGGGGAAACGATCCTGACGTTCGACCCCCGGGCGGGCCTCGAAACCCTGAAGTTCTCCGAGAGGCTGTCGGGGGGGCTGGCCAAGCTACCGGCCGGGGCCGGCGTGATCGGGACCAGCCTCACGGAAGACACGGTCCGGCGCATGATCGCGCAATGCGTCCCGGCCCTGCCCAAGGAGGCGCCGGTTCGCGATCGGCCCTGGGAGTCCAAGCTCGACGCCGCGTTTCAGGAAGGCGCCAAGCTCCGGCTGCAGAACCAGCACAAGCACGCGGGCACGACGACCCTGAACGGCAAGACCCTCGACAAGATCACCACGAAATCGACCCTGGAGATCGACAGCACCGGACCGGCCATGCTGAAGGTGGAGGACCAGGATGTCGGCAGCACCGCCCACTTCGACCGGGCCCGGGGCCGCCTGGTGGAATCCGTCTACACCCAAAAGTTGACCCTGGTTGTCACGGTCGCCGAAACCATGCTGAAGATGAAGGCCACGACGACGACCACCCTGAAGCTGGCGCAAAAGGAGAAGTGATCCCCAAAGGGGAGCGGAGGAGGAAGCTTTTGCACAGTGG
Source organism: uncultured Planctomycetota bacterium (assembly GCA_963827935.1). Taxonomy (GTDB): domain Bacteria; phylum Planctomycetota; class Planctomycetia; order Gemmatales; family Gemmataceae; genus DATFNV01. The sequence goes on from CAWHCN010000021.1 coordinate 143,501, forward strand.
TTCCGCCTGAGCGGACCGTTCGCTTTGCTTTCAATGAACAAGGCCCCGCTACCCGGGCGAGAGGTGTCGTGCTCGGGCAGCGATCTTACGGTGTGCGCGTATTTTCGACGCCACCGCCCCAAGCGGCTCGGCTTGAGATCGACCTCGCCTACTTCCCCGACGTCGTCTGTTGCCCCGCCGACCCTGCTCAGATCGGCACCACTTGCAGCCCTAACTCCCGCGCTTTGCGCTGCAGCGCTTTGACCTGACGCTCCTGCTGCTTGACTTCTTCGGCTGCCGTGCTCTCACGGCGATACGCTTCCCCACGCGTGATGAGGCGATAGAAGAGCTTCGCCAGCTTGTGGGCTGTCGCCCTGATGGCGCTGCCTATCCCCAGCCGGGCCCGCAGGCGGCGCAGGAAATTACCCAGCACGCTCTTACTTCTGAGCAAGGACCGCGCCGCCAGCCGAAACGCCCTGGCCACCCGGCTGGCCGTCTGGGCGGGATAGCGGATCCGCTTGCCCGATTGGTGCTTGCCGGCGCCAGCGTCGTCCAGGCCGCGAAGTGCTTGTCCGTCGGGAAACGTGCCGCCAGGTCCGGGCCTGTCTCCGACAAGACCGTCAGCACCGTGCTGGCGCCCAGACCGTCCACTTCCGTGACACGCACGCCCGTCAACTGGAAGATCAAGGCGTCGGCGTCGAACTCCGTCGGGCGGTTGCGACTCTTGGGCGCGGCCTTCTGGGACTCGGGCAACGGACGCCCCTGGGTCTTGTCCGGCATCGGCCCGGCCGCCTTGGCGTACTCCCGGTCACAGACATGGAGCTGATTCTGGTAGAAGTCCCAGGCCTTGAGCAGTTGTTTCAGCTCGAACAGGTGGGCCGCGTCCCAGGTCCCTTCCAGGGCCTTGGCAATCTCCTCGCGGCTCTTCTTGCAGCTGGGATCGCGCATCGCCGCCAGCGTCTGGGGGTCACGCTGCCCCTGGGCGATGGCACGCAGGATGCGCATGCCGGTGACGCCGGCGATGCTCGACACGGCCAGGTCCAAATGAACATTCATCTGGACCAGCACTTTGAGCATCATCTGCAAGAGCTTGGCTGCCTCGGTGATCAGATGCTCGCGATGCCGCCACAGCGTCCGCAACGCCAGCACCTCGTGCGCGGGTCGAAAACAGCTCTTGAGCTGGCCACAGGCGTGCATCTGCTGCAGCCAGACCGCATCGCAAACGTCGGTCTTCTTCTTGAGGTTGCGGGCCAGGCTGCGTGGATCGACCACCACCACTTCGAAGCCCTGGCTTTCCAGGAAGTCGCATAAGCACATCCAGTAGACGCCGGTCGATTCGAGCACGACGCTCGTGACGCCGCAGTGGCGTAACCACTCGGCCAGCGTCTGTAGGTCGGCGGTATAGACGCCGAAGCTACGAACGGGCTGCGGATCGCAAGCGGGGTCGACGGCGACGACGTGGCTGGCGCTGCCGACGTTCGATGGCGGCGGCACAGGGCCGGACGATGCGGGGCGGCGGGATGGGCTGGCGTGTCTTCTTCCGAGGCATGAGGACCTCCAACGACGGTGAGGGACGGGCGAAGAAAATGTCGGCGGAGGATGGGTCGAACGAAGGACGAGACTTTCAAGCGGGCTCGCGGCACCAAGGAAAGTGAAGCCGACCCAAGGGCCAAGCTCAAGCACGGGCTCAGAGGCACCAGATCAAACGCGGCCACCGCGCTCCGCCGCCACAAAGAAGAGCTAGAGAAGCGCAGTGCGAACGGAAAGCCGATGGCCTGTCAGGTTCATAGCGGAACGTGTGCCAGGGACTGGCATCAGCCCTCAAGCTGATCCTTTGTCGGCAGGAAGTGTCCGCACACACCGAATTATATGCGACCTGGCGCCTGGCGCTGAAATGTGAAGGCGCAGTGTCATGATTTGACAAGGGATTGCGACGCGCGCGCCAGGTCGCATATAATTCCCGGCGAATTTAGGTCGAAGTGGGAATTCTGGGCCCTTTTAGCCCACCAGTTCCCCAATCGGCTCGCCGTCATCGAGCAGTTGCGTCGGCCGGCCGGTGAAGTCGTTCAACTTTTGCTTGGGGTCGATGCCCAGCGCATGGTACAGGGTGCCGATGACGTTCTGGGCACCCATGCCGCGGTTTTTCGGCCGTTCGCCGCGGCTATCGGTTTCGCCGATCACCTGCCCGGTCCTGACCGCGCCGGCGAAGAGGGCGAAGCCGGTGTCCGGCCAGTGGTCGCGGCCGTTCTGCGAGATCTTCGGCGTGCGGCCGAATTCGCCCCACACCAGCACCACCACTTCCTTGTCCAGCCCGCGCTCGTGCAGGTCGGTCACCAGGGCATGGATCGAGCGGTCCAGGAGCGGCAGGGCCGTGCCGAGGCTCTTCCAGATGGTGCCGCCGAACGACGAGACGACATTGCCGTGATGGTCCCAGCCCCCCGCCCGCAGCGTGACCACCGGCACGCCGGCTTCGACCAGTCGCCGGGCCAGCAGGAACTTGTCCCCTTCCCAGCCGGTATCCGGCTTGGTGCCGACGTAGATGTACTTGTCGTCCTTCCGGCCGTAGCGGTCGCGGACACGGTCCGGCTCGCGGCTCAGGTCGAACGCTTCGCGGGCCTTCGGGGAAGTGATGATGTCGAATGCCCGGGCCGTATAGGCGTCCATATCCTGGCTTTCGCGGCGAGTGTCGATGTCGCGGCGAAGCGTGTCGAATGTCTCGCGCAGGGAACGGCGTTCCTCCAGCCGCGGCCGGGGCATGTACCACGGCAGGCTCAGGTTGCGGACGCCTTCGGTGCCGGCCAGTTGCAGCGGGCGATGGGCCGCCCCGATGTACTGTGGGCTCTCGTAGGCGGCGGTGCTGGTGTTGTAATCGAGGCTCACATACGACGGCAGCTTGCTGTCGCCGCCGCGGAATCGGCTGATGACCGACCCAAACGACGGCCGTTTCGCCGACTTCGGGAAGCCGGTATAGATCTCTTCCAGCTCGTGCTGCATCGGCTCGACGAATTGGACTGTGCGGACCAGCGCCAGCTTGTCGGCGATTTTCGCTTGCTGCGGCATGTGCTCGCACAGGTCGAAGCCGGGCACTTTGCTACGAATGGGCCGGAACTCGCCGCGGAAGTCGGCGGGAGCGTTCGGCTTCATGTCGTACATATCCATGTGGCTGGGGCCACCGGCCAGGCAGACCATGATCACCGCCCGCGGCTTGGCCGACGAACCGGACTCGGCCCGCAGACGCAGCAGGTCCGGCAGCGCCAGGCCACCCAGACCCAGGGCGCCGACCCGCAGGAAATCGCGGCGATTGACCCGGTCGCAGAAGCGGTGCGAATTGCCCCAAAGCGTAAGCACGACAGACTCCTTGAGGAGTGACGGCGGAAGACGGCGGGAGGGCTGGCAGGGGAGGGATCGGACGCCGACCGGCTTGGAGTCAGCACCGATTCCTCGTGCCAATCAGTGTAGCGAAGCGCCGGGTCCGTGGATAGCGGTGGTGCTCTGTGTCGAGCGCGAGGCGACCGACGGACCGACGGACGAGCTTGTGACCACTCCATTGACAAGGTTCTCGCCCGCAGGGACAATGCTAGCATGCAAGAGAAACCCTTCACGGTTGTGCCTCCCGAGCTTCGAGCCGAATTCGAGGCTGCCATCCGCCGCGCCATGTCCGGCCGACGCGATCCGGAAGCCATGAGAAGAGCCTGCGAACACATGGATAGCGTCCGCGAGCAGATCCGACAGCAATACGGCGTGCAGAACCTGGGCGTTGATCTCATCCGAGAATTGCGCGGGGAACTGCCCCAACCATGAGGCGCGTCATCGACTCCTCGGTGGCGTTCAAGTGGGTGGTGCCGGAACCAGATTCCGACAAGGCCTTGCTTCTGCGGGACGACTTTCGCAACGGCCTGGTGGAGCTTATTGCTCCCGATGTCTTTCCGATCGAAATCGCCCATGCCCTCACCCGGGCGGAGCGACAGGGCCGGATTCCCGTCGGCACCGCTATTCCGCTGCTTCGCGATATCTTGAACACCCTCCCTCTTCTTCAACCCGCGCTTCCCTGCTTGCTCCGGGCCGTTGAAATCTCCTCGCAGATGCGTGTCGGAGCCTACGATTGCCTCTAAGTTGCAGTGGCCGAATGCGAACAGTCCGAGCTGATCACCGCCGACGATAAGCTCGTGAAGAATCTGCAACCATATTTCCCCTTCATCGTGTCGCTGGGATCGCTTCCGCAATGCCAGCCGCTATTCCCTCGGCCCGCCTAGTTGGACAGCGCCACTTTCCTTGTTGCAATGGCGGAAGTCCAACATTGAGAACAGTATAGCCGATCAGGTCGGCGATTGGGGGATGCACGATTTGATCCGATCGACATCGATGCCCAAGGATCGCAGTTGAGCCATGCGCGTTTTCACGTGAGAGCGCTGGGCCTGCGCATTGCGACGCTGGTAATACTGCTGCTTGGCTAACTCTCGTTGGAAGCGTGCCGCTTTTGTCAGTCGCCCCTGTGCTGTCTCTAACCAGGTGTTCATGGCTCGTCGCACTTGTTCTGTCGTCAGGTGTTCCAGCGGGTCGTCGTGCGTCGTTGCGGCGTCGAACTGCTGACGCATGCGGGCGCAAAACAGGTGGGTCAGTTGCGTCAGGTAACAGTGCCGGTGCAAGCAACGCCAGCCGCGAACTTCGTAATGGTCCAAGCCCAGTTCCTCTTTGGCCTGGCGAAAGCAGCTTTCCACCGACCAACGCCCAAAGGCCACACGCAGTAACCGCCGTAGCGAGATGCCACGCTCCCCGGGCACACGATTGGATAGGAAGTATTTCACCTCATTGGTCAAAACGTTGCGTGCTACGAGCAAGCAGTGCCGACGCCCCGGCAGGCCATCGAGTCCCTTGCGCCAGAGCTTCGCCCATTTCACCTCCCAGACTTCGGGGCCGTGCTGGGTGTCCTTGATGCGGTAGCGCTGCCACTTCTGCTGGCGAAAGACGGGCGAATAGCGTGCCAGGTTTCGCACTTCGCTGCCGCGCCGGCTTCGCGCCGCCAGCCGCGGATAGGTCCTTTTGCGGCCGCGCCGCCGCGACCGACCGCTCCGAAGCACCTGGGGCTTTTTCAGCCAGCCGCGGAAGTTCGCCGGCACTTCGCCCACGAATACCTGTCCACGCTGTTCCAGACCGTCCAGAAAGGCCGTGTCGCGGCCGTAGCCTTCGTCAAACGTCCAGGCCTGGACGCGCACACCGTTGGCCAAGGCGCGGTCGATCAACTCCAGGGCGATTTGCGGCTTGGTACGGAACACGACCTCTTTGGGGATGTAATTTTTTTTCGACGCTCCGGATCGTCGGCCCAATCCCGGGGCAGGTAGACCGCGCTGTCGAGCAGACACTGAAAGCCGGGGCTGCTGTAGCTCAGATGCACGCCGACGACACCGTTGTCGACTTTGCCACAACTGCCCAGCCACTGCCGTGCGGCACCCGCCGTATGGCTACCGCTCTTGGCCGTTCCCGATTCGTCGAGGCAACCGATCGCCTCCGCATGAGCATGTTCGCGGGCCACCAAGCGCTGGCAGTCATCGCGCACGCCGGTCTCATCCCACTTGATCGATTCCACGAAACGTTGTAGAGTCCGCGGTGCCGTACCCAGCTCCAAGGCCATGGCCTCGATGTTTTTGCGTTGTAGGTTCGACAGGAGCCCCTGGACATACACGGCCAACAGGGCGAAACCGGGGCGGCTGCGAAACCGGCCGACGAACAGCCTCAGAAACTTGGCCAACTCCTTGCCGAGACTGGCAATCTGCTTCAGCGTCATCCTGACGATCCTCCGTGGTATTCCTTCCAGGAATTAGCGAACACGGAGGATCGTCTTTCTTTACTCTATCACGCAACCCCAACTTCCTGTGTTAGCTGCACTTACGTGTCAACCATGACAGAAAGTGGCGCTGTCCAACTAGCCTGACCGGAGGTCTCCCAGACCCGCGATGCTACCGGGGAGCGCCGGCGAGGCGCTCCAGCAGGCTGACCGAGGTTTCCATGGGTGATGTCCTCAGCGTTAGGCGTGTGCGGTCCCTTTCTTCGGCTTCAACCCTTGGTCGTGGCCCTTTGGCACGGCTGGGTGAGTGCTTCTCGATGTTCTTCCAGTTCCTGTTTGATCGCATCCAGGTAGAGTCGGTCGTTTTCCAGGTCGGAAATCTCGTCTTCCGAGAGCCCTTTCTGTTGCAACTGCTGGTCGTGGTATTGACGATAGTGATCCAGGGCTTCGATGAGAAACCGGGTGGCCTTGAGTGAGAGATTCATGTTCCTGCTCCGGAAGCTAACTGGCTTTGCGAAAAGCTGGTTCCACAGACGCCAACCACTTGAGGAACTCGGCCAGAAGCAGGTCGATGCTCGGCTCCCAATTGAAATGGTTGCCGTGATCGTTCACGACGGACAATTCGGCCGGATAAGCAAACCCGGCCGGAAAGCGCCACCAGTTCGGTCCCGGTCCCTGCATGGAAAACGTGGAAACTCCGCCCGAGCGGGCAGCGACGCAATCGTCCCCGCTTTTCTGAAAGATGACGATGTCCTTTCCCAGCCGAACGTGTGCCATCCGCGGGCAGGAAGCGTTCCCTCTCCGGTACAGGTTTGTCGTCGTTTTCGGCATGACCACACGGGTCCGTCGTGTCATCACTCCACGATCGAGGGCAATGCCCTTACGGTAAGCGCCGCCGTTCCCCCGGTCAAGGCGGCCCTTGATCCTGCCGGGACACGCTGCTAACCCGAACCTCCGGCCCAGCCTGCCACGGACGGCCATTGACGGACAGGACACGGCGGAGGGGCCACCTTGCCCCTGGGCGAGGTGATGGAGGCGCGATGATCGGGGCCTGTGGCCGCAGAGGCAGAACGCGGCTGCCGATGCTCGGTGCAACGGGATGGTGCGCCGTGCCGACTGGGCAGTGGACAGCCCGCCCTATCGTGGGTGGACGCGCCACGAGGGCGGCCCTCCACTGCCCCGTGGTCGGGGTCGGTCGCGGTTGACCGAAGAGGGCCCGGGGCAATTTCGGCGCAAGACGTTGATTGAAAAGGACTTGCTGAAGCGTCCCCATTTTTCATGCAGGAGCGCTGAGCAATAGCCTTGACATTATATAGCGTCCGCGTTATACTACTGAAACAGAGCTTAGGGAGTCAGACCATTCCGAAGGCAGAATTGAAATACAGTATTCGCTTTGGGCTACTCATGATGAACTCCTGTGCATGCAGGCGATGGCTTCCTACATTTTTTAACGACGGGTGGAGGATACACCTCAATGCCAGCAACGAACCCTAACGATTTTCTACCTAAGGCGCAGCGCCTCGAGATCTTCATGCGACGCCTGAAAGAGCGTGCTCCCGCGGCGAGTAGCCACGACGAGGCGATGGCCATGCTCGCCGAAACGCTGAATCAAGTTGAGGAGGAGTTTTCTGGCGCGCCGTACGACCCGGAGGAAGGCGGCACAGATGGACGATTGTATGCGCCAAAGGAGAAATATCGTCGCCCGGAATGGGAACGTCCCGGTGTGCGCTGCTACCGGCAGGTTGCGCATGCGACCTTCGTCGCAGAGAACGGGGCTGTGGAAATTCGGCGGATAGAGTTTCAAGATACGGGCCGTGTGCTGGGGGGAATTATCTTCGAGAAACCAGGTTTGAATGGAAGGATGGTGAGCAATTATGGCCACTCCTCTGCATGAACTCATGGTCCGAGTCCAGAAAGCCTTCCCGGACGCGAGGCTGGACCTTTCTGAGCCAGCGTCCCCAGGCGCGGTCGGATTTCTCGACATCGTCTACAACAGCAACGCCCTTGTGGTCCAATGGTCGAAGAAGGGGCAGTTCGGCGTGTCGTCCCCGGACGGACACGGCTACGGAGAGAAGCCTGACGAGATTTTCTGCATCGTGGATGATGCCGCGGCTCGGATCACTGACCTTCTTCGCTCAGGGAGGAAAACGGAGCCTCCGCCTGCGGTGACGCTGCGAGAACTGCGAGCCGAGAGGAAACTAGCCCAGATTGAACTTGCAGCCCGTCTGGGGGTCAGCCAACCTGCAGTCTCCAGGCTGGAGCACCACGTGAGCCGGATGATGGTGGCCTCGCTCCTGGCAGTCATACGAGCGATGGGCGGAAATCTGGTCATCCAGGCGTCTTTCCCAGACGGGATCGTTCGCCAGATCAGCATCGAAGACGAGGAAATAATCCTCCGACCCGAACCTGACGCGGTAGCGCTTGAGGGGTAATGACTACCGAGAGTGAAAAGGTGCCAGGACCATTTTCGAAAAGGGTCCTGACACCTTTTCGTATCCTGATTGAAAAGGACTTGAACGAAGCGTTCCCATTCTTTGTCTTTCCGCTCTCGGTCCCGACGATGAGCACATCGGGCACGCGGCTGGCCGGACAGACACGGATATCCGAATGCCGACAACAACCTCCTCTCCGTATACTCATCGCACTTGCCGGTGGTAGAATGCCAGGGTGGTATCTGCGGTGCGATGCTCGCCGAGGGCACGCCATGCAAACGGTGGAAATCGTGGAAACGGATAAGGGGCAGGCCGTCCCCCTGCCGGCGGAATTCCAGTTCGCAACCCACACGGTATCCATCCGTCGCGACGGCGAGGCCGTGATTCTGGAACCGATCAAGCCCAGGCACTGGCCAGAGCGCTTCTTCGATGCCATCCGGATCGACGACCCCGCATTCGTCCGCCCCGATCAAGGGCCGACGCCACCCGCCCCGCGCCTGGATTGAGGCCCGCAACCGGTGCCACGCTACCTGCTGGATACGAACACCTGCATTGCCGTCATGCGCAGCCATCCCCTCGCAGTCCAACGGCTGGCGGCAGTGGCTCCCGGTGATTGCGCCATCTCCTCCGTCACGGCCTATGAACTCTATACGGGGGTGGAGAAGTGTGCGAAACCAGCCCAAGAGCGGAGCAAGGTCGAGCTGCTGCGGACGACGGTCTGGGAGATGCCATTCGACCCCGATGCCGCCCGGGAAGCGGCGCGGGTGCGCGCTCTGCTTGAATCTCGGGGCAAGGTCATCGGGCCTTACGACATTCTCCTGGCGGGCCAGGCGCTGGCCCGCTCCCTGGTTCTTGTGAGGGCCAATACCAGGGAATTCAGCCGAGTCCCCGGCCTGACCCTGGAGAACTGGATGATCTGAGGTCAGAAAAACAAATAGGCAGCTCGTTTCCATTAACCGTCAAAAAACGAGCCGCGTCCACTTTTTCTGTCTCGTTGCTCTTGCCGCGCGCCCCTGGCCTTCCTGGCCTGATCTTGCGGGGGTAGGGCCACGGCGACATGGATCGGGACGATGCATGAACTACGACATCGACTTCAAGCCCCGCGCAGTCAAGGATCTGGAAGCGCTACCCAAATCGGCCCAGCGCCGCATCCTCGCAAAGATCGAAAAGCTCGAGAATGATCTCTCCGGCGATGTGAAACGCCTGACCGATTCACCCCGGAGTATCGCTTGCGTGTCGGCGATTATCGCGTGTTGTTCGAGGCGGAGCAGTCCACCGTCGTCGTTTATCGCATTCTGCACCGGAAAGATGCTTATAGATAGTCGGAGGAACCATGCTGAAACTGCACCCTGAAATCCTGAAGAAGAACGGTAAGAAGGAATTCGTCGTGCTGCCCTACCAGGAGTTCCTGGCTTTGCAAGAACGATTGGCCGATGCCGAAGACCTCCTGGAACTTCGCAAGGCCAAGCGCGCCGAAGGGAAGAAGAAATCCATTCCCCTGGCCGAGCTCAAACGCCGACAGCGCACCAAGTGACGGGGTGTTGGCCCGATTCCTCAATGTGTCGCCCAAGACCGTGCAAAGCTGGGAGCGAAGCGAGCGCACCGCGTCCCATATGGCACTGCGACCTCTCCAAATCCCGGGGGCCACGCCTGAAGTCGTTTGCCAGTTCGTCGGCGTCCGCGCTGGCGGTGTGGCCTGACAAGCCCGGCGCCCGTACTTCCGCGACGAGTAAGGAGCAAAAGCGGGCAGGGGAAAACAAAGGTTTCACAACCCATAAAGACATTCTGTCTTTATGGGTCCCGACACGTTTGTTTTGCCCGTCCCTTGGGGGACCGCGTCCCGCGGGGAGGGCCCCCCCCGGGCGCGGCCCCCCAGCCTGACCGAAGGCTTCTCGGACCCCCCAACGTTACCGGGGAGACCTGCGGTCGGCGGAAGTGGCACGGTCAGGAGACCGTGCCACAACACGGACGGCCATTGATGGACAGGACACGGCGGAGGCGCAAGCCTGCCCTTGGGCGGGGTGATGGGGGCGCGATGATCGGGGCCCAGGGCCAAGGAGGCAGAACGCGGCTGCCGATGCTCGGTGCCACGGGATGGTGCGCCGTGCCGACTGGGCAGTGGGCAGCCCGCCCTATCGTGGGCGGACGCGCCACGAGGGCGGCCCTCCACTGCCCCGTGGTCGGGGTCGGCCGCGGTTGACCGAAGTGGGCCCGGGGCAATTTCGGCGCAAGAAATTGATTGAAAAGGGACTTGTATGAAGAGCGCCCATTTTTCCTTTTTCCTGTTTCGATATGCTGGCCCAATTCCTACAGGGCAGTCTTTTCTGGCCTGCGTCCCTTTCACCAAGCAGGCCAGCCCAAATCACGGCGGTGCCTTGGCACGCTCATCGACCCACCACTGGTACGCGGGCATCGTCGAGTTCGGCTTGAATTGAGCGAGTACCTGAATGTCCTGCAAGACTTCGTTCAGCGTGGCCTGATCCGGTCCTGTCGCATCCGCCCAGCGCTTCACCAACTCAGGACAACAAACGACGGTCAGCCCCGCGCGCTGGGCAACCCGGATCGCCTTACGGTCGTCGGTGGCCACGACCCAGCCCCGCTGCTCCGCGATGGCGAGGCACATCGCTTCGCCATCGGAGCGGAACTGGGCGGCGTAGTGAACAAAACGGTCCTGCTCGGCCGGGTTGCCGGGCGAACAGACCTGCAACACGCCAGAGGTCTTGAGGGCCGACAAGTCCACGACGACCTTCACGAACTGGCCGGGTTGGGCTAGGTCGTGCTGCCGGACGTGTTGAACCTCGCCTTCCACGGCGGTCGGCAAGTGCCAGTCAAAGCCCGCCGCCCGCAGGATGGCTACCGTGTGCTGGGTGGCCAACAGGTCGATCAAGCAGCAGGCGTCGATAGCTGCGCCGGCCATCACCACTCCTTGCTGCCTCAGGGTACCCCGCTCAGCAGAGAACGGTCGAATTCCAGCCGCAGTTGTCCTTCCTCTCCCGCATCGCCAACTTCGCCCGAACTAATCAACGTGCGACTCACAATCTCTCGGGCCTCCACGATGTCGCACCGCAAGTAGTGGGCGAGATCACTGTCGCCGATCTCGCCCTTTTCATAGGCATGGACGGCGAGGTACAGGTACCGTTCGGGGTAGGGCTCGTCATTCATCGGCAGCGGTTGCAGGCCGAGCAGTTCCGCCGCCTGTCGGGGAGCGAACTTGGCTTCCTTGAGGTACTGCCAACTCCCCTTCGCGATCAGCCCCAACTGTTCCAGACGTAGCGCCATCGCCTCGACAGAGACGAAGTAGAAGTGGCTCAGACGGCGCAGGTCGGCCACCTGGAAGTCGCCCGTGGTCGTGACGATGTCGTGAAACCGCTGCCGCACGGAACTGGCGGGCATCAGGAAGCTCAGGGCGAACGACTCGGCGAACCGTTCGTTGGCGGGCTTGCGACCGCTCAACTTGAGATAGTCGATCCCCGGCTTGTAGCGGTCCACGATGAGGTGGCCGTACTCGTGGAGCATCGTGACACGGCGGCGCTCGGGCGGGTGCTTGCGATTAACCAGGATGCAGCAGCCAAGGTCGGCGGTGTAGGCGTACATCCCGGCAATCGCCGAGGGCAGCGCAGCGGAATAGAAGATCCGCAGCCCAACATCCCACTCCAACGTGCTGCGCAGGTAGATCACCGGCTGATCGCCCAGCCCGAGCCGCCGCCGCTCCTGCCCGGCCACGCCCTCGGCGAGGTCGGCGGCATCGATGCGGGAGTCGAGCGAGACCTCGGGCGGGTAGTTGAACCGGAGCGGAGCGTTCATCATCCGCTCCAGGTCTCGGTAGTCCTCCGCAAGCTGCTGGAGGTCGCCGATGGCGGCATGGAGGGCGGGCTCGTCCGCGCCCTTCATGCGCTCGGCGACCGCGCGCAGGTGGGGCTGGAGATCGACGACCGGCTCGGTGGGACGCACCAGTTCGTTGACCTTCTTACCCAGGAAGGGGGCCAGTTTGATGATCTCGTCCGTCTTGGCGAGGCGTTCCCCTTTTTCGATGGCGATGTACGTGGGTCGGCTGCATCCGAGGAACTCCGCAACCTCCTCCTGCGTCTTGCCACGGGCTTTGCGGGCCTCGGCGATGCGCTGTCCCAGAATCCGCGGGTCGAGCGTCTCAGGCTGAGGCATGGGTCACTCCTTGCGTTGCCGGTCGGTCTGGGGCTAGAAGCTCCGCCCAGGTAAGTCCTTTCCGACGTGCTGCCGAGACGATCTCAATCCATTCGTCACGGTAGCGGACCAGTAAATCAAGCACTCCTTTCTGGGATTGGCCCCGTGGGACGATGCCCGTGCCTACGACGTGCCGCTCGAAGGCTGGGGGCAGACGGTCGCTGTTCTCAATGTCTCGCAGTTGGGCGATTTGCATCAGGGACGCCCGGAGGTAGACAAGGCGTTTCTCGGAAAGTCGGTTGACTTGTGGGACTGGCCCCAAGAAGTCGTACTTGTAGGCGTCCTCGGGTTCCTGAATTCCGGCGAATCGCATCGCCCCACGCCGAAAGATGCAAGCGGGACACCGGCCGCACTGCTTCTGCTTCGAATGTCGCAAGGGGAAGCCGACGCACGAGGCGGTGGAGGTGGCAAATCCTTGAAGCTCCTCACCGGCGAGCGTCTTTACGAGTTCGCCCTTTGTCTTGTCGGCGAAGGGCAAGATGAAGTTCACCTCGTTGTCGGCTACCAACGAGGCGAGCCTGGACATGAGGCGCAGGAACTTGGGGTGTGAGCTTCTCGTTGCCTTCCAGCCGACCATCCCTGCCATGAGTGGCAAGTTGATTGCCCCGATGCCGGACTCGAACATCTCGATGGTCCGCTGGCCGTGCATGATCGCCGTGATTGCCCCGAGTGCCGTGAAGAGGAAGGAGCGGCTGCGCTGGGACCGTTCTTGCTGTTTTTCCTCCGCGGCGGAATGCCACCGCATGGCCACCTTGACGATCAACGGCTCGATCTTGGCACGGAAACCCATGCTGCGGTAGTGCGCACGGAGGAACTTATACTGCTGGCGAACGAGGTGGCGCTGCCGAGGTTGGTGCCAGACCGTGACCGGCAGGACCGGACGACCGGGGTTCTCGTTCATGCGAGCGACCAAACCCGCCGCCGAGTCCAGTCCGCTGCTGTACAAGCAGATCAGGGGTGAGCCATCCGTCTTCGAGAAGGGCAGGAAGCGATGAGGCCACTGGTATTCCTGCGTGTCCCGCTCGAACTCGATGTCCCAGAAATCTCCCGTCACGAAATCCAAGGCTTCCTGGACGCAATCCCGAACCTCCTGCCGGTTCCACAGACCATCGTCCAGCAACGCGACCTTGAGGCCGATGGTTCGTGACGGTGGTTTCGGGCCATCTTTCGGGCTGCGCCTAACGAGGCGGTCCACGACGTACACAGCCGATGCGATGCGCAGCAGATCCACCAGCTGCCGGGGCAGGTCGCCGAGGCAAAAGGTGTTCAAGGCGTCGAGGTCGAAGCGGAAGTGCTCACCCGCCCGCAGATGCCTGACCGCGGCACGTTCACCGGTCCAGAAGGACAGCGCGAACGGAAAGCGTTGCTTCTTCATAGGCTTGGCGCTCATAGGAGAGACACGTTCAGCAGGCCCGCAGTGCCATCGTTTGGTCCCTGACCTTTCCTGCCAGCCCGCCTTGGCGCCCAGTCGGGATCTTCGGCAAATTTCGTCACGATGCGTTCGACCCCCAGCGTGAGCTTATCACGGACCTTGCCGAGGAGAGCCTGAGCGTCGTCGATCGTGCGGCACCTCTCACTACCGGCAACCCGGCAGCACATCGGGTCCGTCATCTTGTCGAGAATGGCATCCATCCAGCCCGCCACGCAGTCCTTCTCGGTCGGGCCACTGATGGCGGCAGCGTCGGCAAAGAGACGGGCGAAAACGTGGCCGCCCGTTTGCCGAATCAATTGTCGGAGGCGTTCCGGGGAATTGCGTGCGTCGATGAGGTCGGCCAGCGTTACCCCCTTCTCCTGAAATTGCTTGCGAGCATTGCGAAGGAAGACGATAAGTGCATTTTCAAGCTTGGACGCGACCTCTTGGCAAGACGCTCCGTTGCGCAAGACGTCGAGCACCACCCGCAGACGAAGGCTGCTTCCAAGGTCGAGGGATTCGTTCTCTGCCATCGTTGATCTCGGTCGAACCGGTGTTTCGAGGCGCTGCCCTGCCACCGATGCATTATCGGCCCGAGTGTTTACAAAGTCAATACAATAGCTAACTATTTGTAGATATTTGTCAATATCGTCACTAGGCCGGAGAGCGGACCGCATGAGGCGAATAGAGGACGCACATCGTAAAGACAGGGTGTAGTCAGGGGAGCGGGCGCAACATTCGTCTGTCTGGGATGGGGGCCGGGTGACGGTTAATGGAAGATTGGAGACGCTTCACGCAACTAAGGCGCAGCTTACGATTTGCCGCGAAAATGGTCCCTACCGTGACCCCCGGCACCCTGCAATCGTACAGATGCCTGGGCCTCGCAACGTCGGCCGACAAAAGCGAACATCCTGAAATAGGCGCTTGGGGACCAAAAGGGCACCGCGTGAATAATACCCTGTACAGAGAGGTTAAGTATGCTGTTCCTCTTTCGGGCGGGCCATTCGGGCTACCTCCTTGCGGGCCCGGCCCAGCTTCGCCAGCCACCTGGTCGAGCGCGGCAGCAACAGCCGTGCAACCGCTCCTGCGTGACGAGAGCCTGGAAACGGCCACGAGCCAGCGCCACGTCCCCCTGCAGGGCGTGGCCGGCGTGTCATTGTCCCGCTTGTCTCAAGGCCCGGTCGATTTTCGCCATCGTCCTGAGGCCCGGCGAATGTTTGCCGGTTTCGATGCGGCTGATGGTTTCCTGACGAACGCCGGCGCGGGCGGCCAACTCAGCCTGCGTCCAGCCGGCGGCTTTGCGGCCGCGAATGACCTGCCGGGCGATGATGACGCGGGCGGTTTCGATGGCGGGGTAGTGGCCGCGCTCATCCGCGGGAGGCAGCGGCGGCAGGTTTGGGTCGGGGTCGTCCAGCAAGTTCCGCCGCTCCTTCAGTTGCTGCCGCAGTCGGGCGTTCTTGGACCGCAATCGTCTGGCCCAAAAAAGGTTGGCCCAAAAAAGGGGACATTCATCATTCCCAGAGCTGAAAAAGGATGAATGCCTCATTCCCGCCGCCCCCCCTGCCCTGCCCCAACCCGGCCGGTCTTCAGTTTCAGAGCCGGCAGAGTAACCGCATCAGTCGCCGCCGCCAGGTCTTCGTCTGCACCGTGATGGTCCGCCCCTCCGGATCGAGCCACCAGTCCAGGTCGTTCGTCAGGAATCAGGAAGGTGGGGTCGCGAAATGGGGACATTCAGAATTGTTTTTGAGGAGTATCGCGCAAACAACCCTGAATGTTCCCGTTTCTTCAGCTTATCGACGAGGGAGCGGTTTGAGGCGGTTGATCTCGGCCGCACGCTTGCTGTGCAAGGCATGCCAGAGGTCCCAATCCTGTTGCAAGCCAAGCCAGAAATCCGCGGACATCCCGACAACCCGCGCCAGGCGTAGTGCCGTATCCGGAGTCACTCCACGCCTACCGCGCACGATCTCATTCAAGCGCGGAAAAGAGATCGCAAGGCGCGCCGCCAGGGCCGATTGAGTGATCCCGAGTGGGACCAGGAACTCTTCGAGCAGCATCTGCCCTGGATGCGTCGGTGGACGCACGCGGGGCAAACGCCGAGTGCTGGCGTGGTCTAGTACCTTGCCGCTAGTGGTAGTCGGTGATTTCGACGTTGTGCGCATTGCCAGTCCCCCAGCGAAAGCAAACGCGGTATTGTGCGTTGACCCGAATACTAAGTTGTCCGATGCGGCTGCCGCGTAGCCGCTCGAGCCGGTTCCCCGGAGGTACAGCCAATTCCTGAAGGTCGCGCACACGATTCAGCTGATCCAGCTTCCGACGGGCCACGGGCCAAAGGGGAGGGGGACAAGTCTTCCGCGCCGCACGGCTGTCCACGCCGTCGAAGATGTCTTCCGTCCCGCGGTTGCTAAATGAGCGTATCACGTATTATATTATACCGCACCCCATTATAGTAGAAAAAGGGGACAACACCCACGGCCAGGAGCCGGAAAAGAGAACGCGGCTCGTTCGCTCGTCCTTGCGAACTGCAACGGGAATTCCCCTTGCAGCGCCGGGAGTCGCGGCATCAGCCAGTCTTCACCACGCCCGCGTCACGTACTCGTACAGCCTCCCGCCGGCCTCGAACGTCCCTCAGGGCGGGATGCCGTCTGGTTCTTCCTCGACGTAGCCGGCATAGCAGTCCTCGTATTTCAGCTCCCCGGCGGTAGCACTCCTGATAGACTTCCGCCTGGGTCTTACCGACGCCGACCCGCTCGTCCCCGTGGTAGGCCGCCCATTTCCCGCGGTTCCGCCTGTCCTGCAGCAGTTCGGGCAGGTCCCGCCAGAACGCCTTCATGCAGCGGAGCAGGCGCGGGTCGATATCGGGGGGAGGATCGTGGGACGGCGGCAGCCGCACATCCGACTGGCGCGAGAAGACCTCCTCCCGGATGAGGAGGTACGTTTCCCGGGTCGCCGGATCGACCACGCGCACCGACTCGCCTCGGTCCACGGCCTGCCGGTGCTCGGGAGTCAGTTCGATCATGGCGATCCTCCTTCCCCTGCATGCTACGCGGCCCATAAAACCGGCGGCAAGGCCAACCCGCGGAAGCCGGCGGCACCAACATGCGTGCAACCGCTCCTGGGTGACGAGAGCCTGGAAACGACCACGATCCAGCCCCACGTCCCCCGGCAGGGCGTGGCCGGCGTCCGCAGCCGGCTGGACCTCCTCGACGACCTGCGGCCGGAGGATGTGACAGCGGCCATCGATGCCAGGCGCCGCCGCGGAGGCGGTGCGGCGGAATGAAAGGCCTCCCGGGAGTGCCCAGTCCCTGCGTGGCGGATGTGTACAAAGTTATACTTCAGTTAATTGATCGCGATAGTCGTGATTGATCGGAGGGCCCAGGCCGTCGTCCCACCGGAGGCGAGGGAAGAAGGTGTCAGAGAACCGTTCACGGCCCTCTGCCGCCGCCGGTCCCAGCCTTTCCGAAGGGGGGGGGTGTCCGAGGGGGTACTGAAACGAATGTTCAGAAATCATTGTCCAGCATGGACTTGGGAGATGCGATTCGTTTCAACGCGCCCCTACCGCATAGTCTATCATCGCAGCGGCCCTCGCGCATTAGCCTTTGTCCCGAGGATCAGCCATGAGCAGCGATGATCGGCCGGTCGATACCACCCCGGGAATCGCCCCAACCCGGCGTCACCTCCTCAGGGTCCTGGCGGGCCTCGGCATCGGCACCACCGTGTTTCAGCGGGCCCTCGCTGCGGGACGTGGCGCCGGTGTTAAAGAAGGCGGCGGAGAAGGCGAAATAGCCGCAGTTAACCGTCCCCACAGCGACTCGCCAAAAATCCTGGCACCGAGGCGCACCGTGCCGACCGGTTGCCTCCATCGGGCAGAAAGAGTTGGTTGGCAATTCTTGCCAGTCATGTTGGCATGGCACCGAAAGGAGACCATCGTGCCGACGCGCAACATCAATCGGACCGAACATTGGGACGACTTTATCGAACGTCAGGTCGCCTCGGGGCGCTACAGCAACGCCAGTGAAATCGTCCGCGAGTCGTTGCGTCTTCTCGAAGAACAGGAGCAAGAACGCAAGGCGAAGCTCAAGGCGCTGCGGCAAGCTGCCAAAGAGGGGTTCGATGAACTCGATCGAGGCCAGGGCATCGTCCTGGAGGGCAAGAAGTCTCAACCTGACGCGGCCGCTCTTTGTAATTTCATCCCCGCGCAGTCGCCAAGCGCACGCCCAGCCGGCCGAACTCCGCCGGCAGATCGGTGTCGCGGGAATAAACGATCCC
Source organism: uncultured Planctomycetota bacterium (assembly GCA_963827935.1). Lineage (GTDB taxonomy): Bacteria > Planctomycetota > Planctomycetia > Gemmatales > Gemmataceae > DATFNV01. The sequence continues at coordinate 161,571 of CAWHCN010000021.1, forward strand.
CTGCCAGCCCAGGGCCCGCGCGCCCTCCACGTTGGCCGGCAGGTCGTCGATGAACAGGCACTCCTCGGCCGCACAGTCGGCCAGGCGCTGGGCGTGGCGGAAGAACTCCGGCCGCGGCTTGCGGGCACCCACCTCATGCGACAGCACCAAACCGTCGAAGTGCCGCATCGTTCGGGCAAATTGTTGCAGGAAATAGCGTGAATGGAGGTCGTTGGTGTTGCTGCCCAGCAGCAGTCGGTAGTGCGGCCTCAAGCGCGGGACCAGGCCGCAGACGGCGTCGTTGGGCCGAAACATATCGGCATAGGCCAGGGCCAGTACCTCGTCGGAACAGCTCAGCCGGCAGCCCTCGCGAACCCGCCGCAGGAACTCGGCCGAGCTGATCCGCCCCGACTCGAAGATGTCCTCCAGCTCGCCACAGTACAGAAAGCGATGCATCAACTCGATGGACAGCGTCGTATGGCTGGCCAGACGATCCAGCGTGATGCGGTAATCGAAAAAGCCAATGACGTTGCCGAAGTCGAAGACAATGGTCCGGATCATGATTTTCCGCGCCCTGCTGACACGGGGAAAGAGGAGAGGATAGGCGGAGGCGTGGCAAAAAGGAAGGGCGAGCGCGAATCGATGAATCAGCGCGCGACGAATGGTCGGACCTCTATGGCGCGGCGCCAGTTCCTCGCGGAGCTTGCGGACGAAGGCCAGCGCCTGCGGATTATCGCCGTGGACGCACAGAGTCTGCACGCCCTTCTCGCGGAGCAGCCATTCCGCCTGCCTCACCGCCTCCTCGGGGTCTTCGATAAAGGCGTCCGGTCTGGAGCGCGGCACCAGGGACCCGTCCGGCAGGTAGCGCCGGTCCGCAAAGCCTTCGGCGATGAAGGGCACTCGTCCCGCACTCAGCGCTTGCAGCCGCGAGTCCGGCAATCCCATCAATGGCAGACGAAATGACTCCGCGGCAGTAATCACGGGTCGGGCGTAGGCGTCGTCGCGGCAGGCCATGTTGTAGAGGGCGCCATGAGGCTTGACGTAACGCAGCGGCAGCTCGACCGCCATCGCCAGGCCAGTCAGCATCGCGATCTGGTAAAGGCAATCGCTGAGGACCTGTGCCTCCGAGCGCACCAGCTCGCGCCGGCCGAACCCCTCGCGATCGGGAAACCCGGGGTGAGCGCCAACCTGGACACCGTGCCGAGCGGCGGCGCCGAGGGTGGCGTACATGGTGGCCGTGTCGCCGGCGTGGAAGCCGCAGGCGATGTTCGCCGAGGTGATCAGCGGCATCAGCTCGGCGTCGAACGGGCAGCCCTCGCCGAGGTCGCAGTTGAGGTCGATGGGCATACAATAGAGATATGGATGATCGATACGAAAACGACGCGGAGCGCGCTCGTCACGTTGTCTGCTGCAAAGCTCGCGCAGCCCGCGGCATTACTGCGCAGCCGCCCGAATGTGACAGGACGTTCCGACGATCCACCCCTCCCCTCCCCCGCGAGCGAGGGCCCGGCCAGTACCGAGATAAACGACCTGAGTTCGCCGGAATGGAGCGGCCCGATTGGGACGGGCCTGTTCGGCACCGCCTATAGTGTCGGCGGCGGCCGGTCGTTGGTGCTCGTCGGTTCGCCGGTGGGTGGCGTCGGTGGCCTGCCCGACCGGCCGTGGCCCTGGATCATCATGAAAGGTCGGGTGCGCGACTTCGCCTTCGAGGAGACCCTGCGGACGAACAAAGAACTGGCTGCCGCGACGAGCATGCAGATGCTTGACGAGGATCGCCTGTTCACGGCCATTGAGAAAGACCTCGGCAAGGTCATTCGGATTATTCAAGATGCCGCCTGGGCCGGGGTTCCTGGCCGTCCCGATCAAAGAGCGGCCATGTAGCAAAGTCTTGGGCTACCCCTTCGGTCGAAACGCCTTCACCACCGCCTCGTTCGTCGTCAAATACGGCCCCTCGATCAGGTCGATGCAGTACGGGATGGCCGGGAACACCGCCAGCAGGCAATCGCGGATGGCGCTCGGCTTGCCCGGCAGATTGACGATCAGCGACTGGCCGCGGATACCGGCGATCTGCCGCGACAGAATGGCCGTCGGCACCACCTTCAGCGACACCGCCCGCATCAGCTCGCCGAAGCCGTCCAGCAGCTTGTCGCAGACCGCCGCGGTGGCCTCCGGCGTCACGTCGCGCTTGGCCGGCCCGGTGCCGCCGGTCGTCACCACCAGGCAGCAACTTTCCTTGTCACACAACTCGGCCAGGGTCTGCTCGATCAAGGGCCGCTCGTCGGGGATGATCCGCGGCACCGGCTCCCAAGGGCAGGAGAGGATCTCCGTCAGGCAGTCGCGGATTGCGGGTCCGCCCTTATCTTCGTAAATTCCCTTGCTCGCGCGGTCCGAAATGGTGACGATGCCTATGCGAATAGTACTCATGGTTGGCGGTGCCTCGGCCGTATCCGGGGTGTTCTGCTGTTATCCTAGCGGAGGTTTGCACCCATGAAGCAGTTCAAGCAGTTTCGACACCTTGGCGGCATGCTCGCCGTCGTCCTTCTGGCCGGCACTGCCCTGGCCTTCCCGCCGGCGCCGGCGGATTCGCCGAAGGACAACCGGATTTTTTTCACCGCCGTGTCGGGCGAGGACCACAAGATCCAGATCGGGGTCATGAACGCTGACGGCAGCAAGCGGACGATCCTGACGAAGGGAGACGCCCACGAACTCGATCCGGCCCCGTCGCCCAACGGCAAGCGCCTCGCCTTCGTCGCCATGAACAAGGAGACCGAGACGGTCGACGTTTGGGTGATGAACATGGACGGCAAGGAGCGCAAGAAGCTGACCGAGCATGCGCCCAAGACGTTCGCCGTCGGCGTCAGCTGGTCGCCCGACGGCAAGCGCCTAGCCTTCAGCGCAGTGACGGGACTGGGCGGCGGCCCGCCGGATGCCCAAATCATGGTGATGGATGCGGACGGGAAGAATGCGGCCCCGCTGGGCAAGGGCATGCTGCCGGCCTGGTCGCCGGACGGCAAGAAGATCCTCTACACCGGGCTGGATGACGGGCCCGGCAAGGAGCCGCGCCTGGCGATCATGGACGCCGATGGCAAAAATGCCAAGAATCTCACCACCACGCCGGCCCTCATGGGTGCCTGGTCGCCCGACGGCAAGAAAATCGTCTATGCGGGCGCTGTGGAACTCAAGGAAGGGAAGCCGCACCTGTTCGTCAGCAAGCCGGACGCCACCGACGCCACGCAGCTGACCATGGACGACGGCGACCTCGGCGAGCTGGCACCACAGTGGTCCCCGGACGGCAAGCGGATTTACTGCTGCCGCATGGCCCTCAAGGGGCGTGGCGACAAGGCCGGCATCTGGGTCATGGACGCCGACGGCAAGAACCTGAAGGAGCTATCGAAGGGCGACGGCATGGAGATGCTGGGCGGCGCGGGGCTCTTCGTGATGATGCATGGTAGGGCCTCGAGCAAGCCGTGAGCACGCGGCGCGAACCGCGGGGCTGACCGCGGCGTCCATAGATCGACCACCCGGCAGCTTACGCAGCCGGTTCGCCCGGCAGTGCGGCGAACCGGCTGCGTAAGCTGCCGGGTGGTTTGTAGGAACGCCCGTATGAAAGTCGTCCTGAAAAATCAACTGATTGTTCTCATCCCGGAGACCGGCGCCGAGCAGATCGACCTGGCCCTCTGGAAAGAGGAGCACACCGACCACGTCCTGGCGGCGCACGCCAATTCCGGTGAGGGTCTTGCCCTGGACGACCTGGGTCGGCGCGAGGATGCCTGTCGTGAGCCATTCCCGGTGATCAGCAACAGTCAAGACCCCGCCGCCCGGCTGATCAGTAACTTCGCCGCGACGCCGTTCACCCTCGACGGCCGCGACTATGCTTCGGTGGAATCGTTCTGGCAAGGTCTGAAGTTCGCGAAGGACTCGGACCGCCGCCGCATCGCTGCGCTGGTTGGGTCCGCCGCCAAGGATGCCGGCGATGAGCAGGGGTACGGAGCGACTGTGACCTACCAAGACCGCATCATTTCGGTCGGCACCTGGGAGCACTGGCAGCTGATGCGGGCGGCGTGCGAGACAAAGTTCGCCCAGAACCAGGAAGCCAGGACCGCACTGCTGTCCACCGGCGAACGCCCGCTCGTCCACCCGGTGCGACGGGACAGTCACACCATTCCCGGAGTCATCATGTGCGAAATCTGGACGAAAGTACGGGCCGGGCTTCGGAGGGCGTGAGAGGAATTCAAGGGACGCACGGACTGAAGCCGCTGCTCGATACGACGCTTGGCAAGAAAGGCGTCAGGACCTTCCCATCCCTGAAAAGCTCCTGACGTCATCCCCCTCCCGTGTCATTTTTTCTCCGCCAACATCGCCTCAATATCCCGTGCACACTCCTTCAAGTGCGCCCGCGTGATGGAATCCGAGGCCCGCGGAATGTTTGCCGTCACCCGCTGTTTCAGCAAGGTAACCGCTTCCCGGGCGATGGCGCGGAAGTCGCTGCCGCCGCCGCCCAGGTCGTCGCCGAACGGGGAGACCGCCGGCCGGGCGTCGTCCTTGGGCAGCAGCTCGCTCTTGAGGACCTCCAGATAGGTGCGCTGCAGGCTGCGGCGTAGCGAGTCGATGCGCAGCCCGCTCTGCGAGGTTTCGCCGGCCAGTTCGCTCCAGACGCCGTCCTGCACATCGTTGACCAGGTCGGTGGCGGTGTAGGCCTTGTCGGCGAGCAGGACCTCGGCATCCATCAGGCGACGGACCCGGCCGCCGCCCAGGAGGCTCCGCAGCAAGGCCGATTGCTGGCTGGTCACTTCGCTGGCCACGCCGACGTACTTGAAGCGGTTCACGATGGTCGGGTTCAGCAGCTTGGTCGGCGTGGTGAAGGCGTTATTGCAGAGGAACTTGGTCGCCTCCCTCTGCTTCTCCTTGGGCACGCGACTGAAGGTCTCCGTGCCGCGGCCGCCCAGGGTGCGGTTCTCGACCACGCCGCCGACATTCAGGGCCACGGCGTTGAACCAGTTCCGGCGATGGACCAGGATCGCCTTGTAGGTGTCCTCCAATAGCGAGAAGTCCTCGCCCAGCGTGGTGGTGCCGGCCACCAGGTGGTCGAGCACGCGGTCGATGTTCTTCAGGCCCAGCTCGGTCGCCTTGAGCGAATCGTTGCCGATGTTCTCGGTCTTGACGGTGGGATCGACCGTGGCGGGGCCATCCTCGCCGCCGAAGCGCAGCCACGGTTCGTCGAGCTGGCGGGCCGCCCATCTTGTCGAGCGTCGGGCGTTCGTCCTCCGCGGACTTGGCGCCGGGGATTGCCTTGTAGCCCCATTCGATGGCGAAATGATCGTAAGGGCCAACCACCGGAATCAGCTGCTTGACCTTGTCTTCCGGCTGGCAGACGTAGTTGAAGCGCCCGTAGGCCATGATCGACGCAACGGTCCCGTGCTTCTCGGTGAACTTCGGGTCGCGGAGCTGTTCGATGGTGTAGGCCGAGCTGGCGCGATGGTTGTGCCGCAGGCCCAGCGTGTGGCCGACTTCGTGGCAGGCGACGTAGCGCAGCAGCTCGCCGGTTAGGTCGTCGGGCAGGGGCAGCTTGGTCACCCGCGGGTCCTGGGCCGAGCATTGCACGAAGTACCATTCCTGCGTCAGCTTCACGATGTCGTGCCAGAAGATGATGTGGGCCGAGATCACTTCGCCGGAACGCGGATCGTGGACGTTGGGCCCCATTGCATTGGCGATCGGCTCGGCCACCCAGCGGATCACCGACAGGCGGGCGTCTTCGGGGTCCCAGCTCGGATCTTGGCGCGGGTCGGGAGCTTCCTTGGCGAAGATGGCGTTCTTGAAGCCCGCCTTCTCGAACGCCGGCTTCCAGTCCTCGACGCCCTTCATCAGATAGGGACGCCATTTCTCCGGCACCTCGCGGCTGAGGTAGAACACGATCGGCTTGACCGGCTCGGACACCTCGGCGGCGGGGTCCTTCTTTTCCAGGCGGAAGCGGGCGATGTACTGCTGCGTATCCATCCAGGTGTTGCCCGCGGAGTAGTTCTCGAACGCCTGCGTGAAGTAGCCGACGCGCGGATCGAAGAAACGTCCCCGCATGGGATGTTCGGGCAGGACCACCAGGCTATAGTGGACCTCGGCGGTATGGCTTTGCGCCGGCCCCGCCTGCGGCAGCCCGGCCCCGGCGCCGCCCCGCCCGCCGCCGCCTGGCCCGCCGCGGAACGTCAACAGCGAGCGGACCTCGATGTTGGTGGGGAACGCCTTGATCTCTTGCAAGTAGGAGCGGGAATCGTCGATGGTGGCCAGCGGCGAGCCACCGGCACGCTTCACCGACAGATCGACGATGTCGGACAGGTAAAGCGGCGTGACGTTGATAACGGTCGATCGATCCTTCCCCTCGGCCTCGACGTTGAAGCTGGAGATGATGGTGTCCATGTCGGCGGAATCGACGGCGGCCTGGATCGCCTTGCCGTCGCCGCGCTTCTCGAACGAAACGCTGCCAGAGGTAGACCTTGTTGCCGCGCCGTTCCCAGCGCAGGTGGTGGTGTCCCAGGTCCTGGCCGCCCCAGCTCACGCCGGCCGGCCCTTTCGCCACTTCCGCCTTCCAGAGCATCAGACGGTCGAATCCCTCCTTCGGAATCTCGAAGTAGACCTTGTCGTCGATGCGGTGGACGATGAAGACGCCCGGATAGGTCTTGGCGTTCTTGGTGATGACGTCGTCGTACTTTTTCAGCTCGCCGGGCTTGGTGGGAGCGGCCGGCTTGTCCGGCGTGGTGCCCGGGGCACCGGCTCCGCGCCGCGCTGGGCCCAGGCCGGGCCGGCTGTCAAACCGAGGACCACGATCGTTGCGAGGAGCAAGAGACGAGGCTTGAGCATGACGACCCTCTAGCGATGAAGAAACCGGGTGCATGGCGCGTTGACTTCTTTTAGCACGAACGGGGCAATTCAACCAGGGGTAGGATGGGGAAAATGGGAGGAGTTACAGGGCAGGGGGTCGGGCTATTCGGCAGGACTGGTGCGTGCTGATCGGAGCCGCGCACGCAGTAGCGCTCTGGCCCGACCGCTTACACTCGTTGTGGCACGGTCTCCTGACCGTGCCACACCACTCGTTGTGGCACGGTCTCCTGACCGTGCCACTTCGGCCTGACCGAAGGTCTCCGCCCAACCTTCGCGCGTTCCGGGAGACCTTCGGTCAGGCCGAGTGGCACGGTCAGGAGACCGTGCCACAACGGCGGTCCTTTGTGTCCTTTGTGGTTTGAGTTCTAGGCCGCCGCCTTCTCGACACCGCCGACCACCTGCCACTTGCGGAAGTCGGCCACGAACTGGTTGACGGCCTCGTCGGTCTTCGGGTGGACGCAGAGCTGCGGGAAGAACTTGGGCGGCACCGTGATGATGTCCGCACCAGCCTGCATTGCCTCATTGATATCCGCAATGTGGCGAATGCTGCCGACGATGATCTCCGCACCGCTGGCCCATTCGCGGAACGTCTGCCGCACCTGGCGGACGATCGAGCCGGCATCGTAGCCAACGTCGCGGATGCGGCCCCAGAAGAGGCTCACGAAATTGGCGCCCGCCTGCGCCGCCATCACCGCCTGGTTGTACGACATGCAGCAGGTGCAGTTGACCTTGATGTCGCGCCGCCGCAATTCGTGGATCACCGCCAGCTCGTTCCAGCCGATCGGCACCTTGACGTACAGGTTGGGGTAGTGCCCGAAGTGCCCGACGAATTCCTCGGCCTGCGCGATCATCTCTTCCGGATCGGTCGTGAAGACCTCGACGCTGAGCGGGATATCGCAATCGTGCCGCTGCAAGACTGCGATCATGTCGTTGATGTGCAGGCGGAAATCGCGACGCTGCTCCTTGGAGAGGATGGACGGATTGGTGGTCACGCCCGTGGGGAAGCCCCGCTTCAGGCACTGCTCCAGCTCGTCCAGGTTGGCGGTATCGACGAACAGCTTCATGATTTACCTCTCTCGGTTAGAACCACTGCGGTCAACTTCGCTGGCGCGTCGGGCTAACGGTGGGTTAGCCCGACGCGCCAGCGAGGGATGACGATCCGCCCCTTGCTGGCGCGTCGGGCTAACTACCAGCGAGAATCCACGCAGCCCCTTCTGTCAGGTCCGCGACTCGGCAGTCGGGGGTACAGCGTTCCGTTTGGCTGTACGGCATTTCGACAAGCATGGTCCGGCAGCCGGCGGCCCGGCCCGCCTCGATATCGCTCCAGCGGTCGCCGACCATGAAGCTCCGAGTCGGGTCCAGGTGCCAGCGCTGCGCCGCCTCGAGCAGCAGTCCCGGCTTCGGCTTGCGACAGGCGCAGCCGTCGGCCGTGTCGTGAAAGCAGGACAGCACGTCCAGGACCGGCAGCTCTGCGCGGATCCGGTTATTCAGAAGCTCCACGCCGGCACGAGTCTGGGTGCCGCGGGCCACGTCGGGTTGATTGGTGACAACGACCAGGGCGAATCCCGCCGCAACCAGCTGCCCGAGCGCTTCCGGCACTCCCGGCAGCAACTCGAGTTCGCCAGAGTGCTGCGGCGGATGCGGCACGCCGCCGCGGACCAGCGCCCGGTTGAGGACGCCGTCGCGGTCGAGGAACACTGCGGGGCGCAGCATGACGCCCTCCGTCGCATATGACTCCCCTCGCCCCGGTACTCCGGGGAGAGGGGCTGGGGGTGAGGGGCCGACTCTCTCAAGCCCAGAACCCCTCACCCCCAACCCCTCTCCCCGGAGTACCGGGGCGAGGGGGGCATTTGTCAGGCCGACACCTTCACCGCCGACTCCCATTTCGTCTCGACTGCCTTCAGCGCCGGGTGCGACACCAGCAGGTGCCAGACCACCCCTTGGAACGCCTCGGCGTGCGGCGTCACGGTCGCAGGGTTGACCGTCGGCACGATGACGCAGGCGTCGGCCACCTGGGCGGTGTAGCCGCCGGTTCGGCCGACGATGCCGCAGATTTTCGCTCCCACTTGTCGGGCGTACTGCAAGGCGCGCACCAGGTTGGGGCTGATGTTCCGCTCCAGGTCGCCGCCGCCGACCGACAGGACGAAGACCATGTCCCGCCCCGCCAGCCGGCTGCCGCGCAGCCAGTTGACGAACACGCTTTCCCAGCTTTCGTCGTTGACCCGCGCCGTCAGTTCGGAGACGTTATCGGTAGGCGTGTAAGCCTCAATCTGGGCGATTTTGCGGAAGTCATTGACGGCGTGGGAGGCATTGGCCGCGCTGCCGCCGACGCCGAGGAAGAACAGCCGGCCGCCGTTCCGGCGCAGCTCCACCAGCAATTCGGCCATTCGCTCGATGGCCGACTGGTCCAGGCGGGCGAGGACTTGGGCCGCCTCCGCCAGGTATTCCGCCGTGTGCGACATGGAGTCCTTCCCGCGCCGCCCGGAGGGCGGCGGTAATGCGTTTCAGGCGGCCGCGCGGGCCTCGATATAGTTGCGCGTCTCTTCCAGGCCGGCCGGCGTGCCGATCTCGTAGAACCGGTTCGTCACCTCGTGGCCGATCATCTGCCCCTCGGCCACCAGTTCGCGGTACAGGTCGGCCAGGTCGTAGCTCTGACCCGGTGCCAGCCGGGCCAGCGCTTCCCGCCGCAACAGAGCCACGCCGTAGTCAATGTGGTGCATTTCCGGGCTGACAAGGCGCTTGTCATAGCACAGGAGCCGGCCGTCGCGGAAGACCACATTGCTTTTGTCCCAGCGATTGTCGTTACGCAGCACCGTCATCAGCCCCAGGACAGGGCGCTGCAGGAAATGGCGGAGCACGGCTGCATAGTCGATGTCCATGTACGAGTCGCCGTACATGACCCAGAACACCTCGTCCAACAGCGGCAGTGCCCGGCGCAGGGCGCCTCCGGTCCCCAGCAGCAGCGGGCCGTCGTGGGAACAGGCCACGCTCAGGCCGTGGGCCGAGCCGTCTCCCAGGTGCTGCTCCACCTGTTCGCCGAGGTGTCCCAGGCACAGGACGACCCGGCGCACGCCGTTTCGGCGCAGCAGGGCGAGCTGATGGTCGATGAACGGGCGTCCCGCCACTTCGACGAGGGCTTTGGGGATGGTGGCGGTGATGGGGCGGAGGCGCGTGGCCAGCCCGCCGGCCAGCAAGGCAACGGGGACATCGGCCATCGACAATGGGGCCACACCACGCTCCTCTCTCGTTTAGCCGCGAGCGTCCCGCGAGCGCTGATGCCATCAGCGCTCGCGGCTAAACGGCTACTGAAGCAGGACTTTGGTCCCCTCAAAATCGAAGCGGAAACGTACCTCGCGCAGTGCCGTTTGCGCCAGTGCGCGCCGCAGGCGGACCTTGTCCTCGGCGTAGAACATCAGGAAGCCGCCGCCGCCGGCGCCGATCAGCTTGCCGCCCAGCGCGCCGTGCTCGCGGGCCAGTTCGTACCAGCGGTCGATGTCGCCGTTGCTCATGGCCCCGCTGCGCTGCTTCTTGTGCTCCCAGTGGACATTCATCAGCTCCGCGAACCGCCGCAGGTCGCCCGCTTCCAGGGCTTCCATGCTCTGGTAGCCCAGTTCCTTGACGAAGTGCAGGTTGTCCACCATGCTCTGCTCGCGCGACTTGCTCTTGTCGTCCTGCTCCTTGAGGATGCTGGAAGCGGAGCGGCTGTAGCCGGTGAAGAAGAGCAGCAGGTTGATCTTCGAGATTGTAGAGCGTTTCCGTATCAATCTTGAGCGGCCAGGCCTTGACCTCGTCGTTGGGCAGGAACTGAAAGCAGGTGAGCCCGCCGAAGGCCGCGATGTACTGGTCCTGCTTGCCGATCGGTTCGCGGAGCAGGTCGATCTCGATATGGCAGGCCTGCTCGGCCAGCTCGCGCGGATGGATCAGGTGTTTCTTGTGAGTGTGCAGCGCCTTGAGCAGGGCGGTGGTGAAGCTGCCCGACGAGCCCAGGCCGGTGCCGGCGGGGATGTCGGCCATGCTGGTGATTTCCAGGGATTGCCGCTAAGGCCAGCGGTCCGCAGGGCTTCGCGGATGATGGGGTGCTGGACCTCGTCCAGGCTATTGGCCCGCTCCAGCTGCGAGTACTTGAGGATCAGCTCCGGCACAAAGGTCTGGTGCAGGGTGATGCAGACGTACTTGTCGATGGCCGCGGCGATCAGGAAGCCGGTGTGCTTGCGGTAGTACGACGGCAGATCGGTGCCGCCGCCGCCCAGGGAAATCCGCAAGGGACTGCGGGTGATGATCATCCCGCCCTCCGCAACTGGTGTTCTGGGGCCTGGCCCGCGCGGCCGGCCTGGCGATAAACCTCACACACGATGGCCAGGGCGGCCCGGGCGTCCTCCAGCGTCGCATGGGGCCGGCGTCGCGCTTCAAGACAGCTCAGGAAGTCGGCGATCTCGATCCGCCAGGACAGGTCCTCGCCCGGGTACTCCCAGATGGTGGTTTCCGGCGGCCCCATCTGCGGCAGCATGCGGTAGATGCGCCAGTCGCTCCACGCCATAGCTGCCGCCCAGGCCGTCGATCTGCAGCTTGCCGTCGCGGCCGAAAATCTCGAACGAAAACAGGTTCTTCCATTCCGTGCAACTGGCGTGCAGCCAGGCCGACTGGCCGCCGGCAGTCCGGACCGACAAAAAGCCATTGTCTTCCACCGGCATGTCCCAGAAGTACGTGGCCACATGGCCGCTGACCTCGACGAAGTCGCCCAAGAACCAGCGGGCCAGGTCGATCAGGTGGACGCCCTGGTCGAGCAATTCACCGCCGCCGGCGATGGCGGGATCGGCCCGCCATTCGCGGTCGTAGCCGATGCGCCCGCCGTGCCCGTAGCGTCCGCGAATGTATAGCAGCGGGCCGAGTGCTCCCTCGTCGATCAGGGCGCGAGCCTTGCGAAAGGCCGGATGATAGCGGTGGTTGAACCCCACCTGGACGACCGCGCCGGCGCTGGCCGCCGCGGCGAGCACTGGCTCCAGTTCCGCGGCCGAGCGTGCGGCCGGCTTTTCGACCAGGACATGCTTCCCCCGCTGCACGGCGGCGAGGGTGACCTTCGCCAGGGCATCATTGGTGGTGGCCACGATCACTAGGTCCACGTCGGGGCGCTCGCACGACCTGTTGCCAGGTGGCGCTGGCGCAACCCGGGAACTGCTCGGCCAGCTGCCGCGCCCGGGCCGGTTGCGCGTCCGCCACCGCGACCAGGCGGGACTCGCCCAGGGCGTGGGCCCGCTTGCAGCCGATCAGGCCGCAACCCACAATGGCGACTCGCATCACCAGGCCACCTTCCGATCTTCAGGAACGATGCGCCGCAGCGTGTAAATGTCGCTGGCGGCCAGTTGCTGCGCGCGCTCCGGCAGATGGGGCCAATCGTCCCAGGCGGCACTCAGCAGCCGCCCCGTGATGCCGTCACTCGCCGCCGAGGCCAGGAACACCGCCAGGTCGGCCCCCTTCTCCAGGGCTACCCCGCCCGTGTCGCGTTGCTTCAGCGCCTTTTCATAGAACGATTGTCCCACTTTCGCCGGACCCGCCGCCAGTACCTCATCCAGGAGGCGCGTATTGAGCGCGCCAGGGGCGATGGCGTTGACGTCGATGTGCGAGTCGCGCAGCTCTTCGGCGAAGGTCTCGGTGAGCCGAACCACGGCCGCCTTCGACGCGGCGTAGGCGCTGAAACGCGGCAAGGGCGCCGTGGCTCCGCCACCGGACAGGTTGATGATCTTGCCGTAGCCCCGCGACCGCAGCAGCGGAATGACGGCCCGGCACATCAGCACCGTGCCGAACAGGTTGATGCGAATCGCCTCCACCCACGCCTCCCAGTCTACTTCCTCGACCGAGCCCATGGGGCCATAAACGCCGGCGTAGTTCACCAGCGCAGTCAGGCCGGGGAGCTGTTCCTGGGCGGTGCGGGCGATGCCGGCACATTCCTCGGGAGAGGCAACGTCCGCGCGCCGATGAATCACGCGCTGGCCCGGTTTTTTGGCCAGGGGCGCCAGCTCTTCGTGGACCTGGCGCAGCAACGCCTCGCCCCGGGCCACCAGCAACACACTGGCCCCGGCGCGGACATAGGCCGCCGCGATGGCCCGTCCCAGGCCCTGGTTGGCACCGGTGACGATCGCCGAGCGCCCGGCCAGGCACGGGGCACTTCCGTTGGACAGTGTGGCGGTCATACTCGTGTCCCCAGGTCGGTGGCTTTTCCGGTGGCGACGTAGGTGAGGCGCCGGTCGCCGACGAGGGCGCCGGCCAGGAACCAGTTCTGATCGATGACGCGCGGCCGGCGCATTTGCTGGACAAACTCCGCCGCGCCCAGGGCGCGGTAGTCGGGCCACTCGGTGGCCACCACCGCCAGGTCGGCCCCTGCCAGTGCCTCGGCTGGCGTGGCACAGAGCCGCACCACGGGACGCAGCTCCTCGGGGAGGGAACGCACAACCGGGTCGTGCGCCCGCACCTCCACGCCGCGGCGGTGCAGCCAGGCGCAAAGCTCCACGGCGGCCGAACGCCGCAGCGTGCTGGTCCCGGGCTTATAGGTCAGCCCCAAGCTGGCCACCACCGGCTGCTCGATGCCTTCCAGCAGCGACGCCACCTTGTCGTGCAACCAGTTCTTGTGCAGGTCGTTGCTGGCCTGCACGCCCCGGAACAGCGGTGTCGGCAGTTGGTGTTGTTCACCCAGCTCGACCAGGAAGCGCACGTCGCGTGCCAGAGTCCCGCCCGCAAAAGCCGCCCCGGGCGCCAGGTAGCGCGCGGCCCGATGCGGGCCTCGCTTTTGAGTCCGCGCTCGACTTCCTTGGCGTCGGCACCCCACGGCCTCGCACAGCCGCGCCATTTCGTTAATGAAGGTCACCGATGTCGCCAGAAAGGCATTCAGGGCATGCTTGGTCATCTCGGCCGACTCGACCGACATCCACTCCAGCCGCGAGCAGAAGGGGGTCCAGAGGGCGGTCAAGCGTCGCCCGATCGGCGGCCTCGCGCACGCCGAGGATGATCCGTTCCGGCTTGCGGAAGGCCTCCAGCGCCTTGCCCAGGCGCAGGTTCTCCGGCGAGTAGGCGAAGTGCAGATCGCGGCCGGCCCAGTCGCGTTCCAGGGCTCGCGTGAAACCGACGGGCACCTGTGATGAGATCAGCACCAGCGTGCCCGGCCGAAGGTGGCCGACGACCGCCTCCAGCCGCTGCCGCACGAAGGCCACGTCGGCTTCGTCCTGCTCGTTGACGGGCGTGTCGAAGGCGACCCAGAGAACTTCGGCATTGCCTAGAGCGGCGGCAGGGTCGGCCGTGAAGGACAAGCGGCCCGCGGCGGTCATGGCCCCCAGGAGTTCGGCCAGCCCCGGCTCGTGCAACGGCGGACGCCCCGCGACCAGGTCCGCGACCGCCGCCTCGTCCAGGTCGAGGCCGACGACCTGGTGACCGGCCTCGGCCAAACAGGCCGCCGTGACACAGCCTAGGTGCCACAATCCATATACCGTCACCCGCATGCATCGGTCTCCCATCCCGGAAGAGTCGGGAAGTTAGCGGCATCGTCAGGCCGCCAGGCGGCGGCGTTCCAGTACCCACGGGTTGTCCTGCAAATACCGCAGTGTCCGCAGGACGCCGTCGCGGATGGTCAGCCGCGGCCGCCAGCCCAGGCCGCGTACCTTGGCCGTGTCGAGGAAGATGAACGGACTGTCGCCGATCCAGCCGCGCTCGCCGCCGGTGTAGCGACGTTGCGGCTCGATCCCCAGGTGATGCGCAGATCCAGCCCAGCGAATCGTCCACCGTGCAATATTCGTCGGTGCCCAGGTTGATAGATGTTTACCGGATCGGATGACTGCGTCGATGACCGCGAGCATGGCGTCGATGCAATCCTGGACGTACAGGTACGACTTGCGCTGCTTGCCGTTGCCCAGCACCTCGATCTGCCGCGGGTCGGCCAGCAGCTTGGCATAGAAATCGAAGACGTGGCCGTGGGTGTAGCGTTCGCCCAGGATCGAGACGAAGCGGAAGATGTAGGCCTGGAAGCCGAAGCCGGCGCAATAGGCGGCGATCAACCCCTCGCCGGCCAGCTTCGATGCGGCGTAGAGGCTGGTCTGCACCGGGAACGGTGCGGTCTCCGGCGTGGGGAAGACCAGCGGCTCGCCATAGACCGAACCGGTCGAGGAGAAGGCGATGCGGCGGACGCCGGTGGCCCGCATCGCTTCGAGGACATTGAAGGT
This sequence comes from uncultured Planctomycetota bacterium, assembly GCA_963827935.1. Classification (GTDB taxonomy): domain Bacteria; phylum Planctomycetota; class Planctomycetia; order Gemmatales; family Gemmataceae; genus DATFNV01. Next base: position 176,624 of record CAWHCN010000021.1, read on the forward strand.
GGCGATCGTGTTCTGTTCCAGGTCCCGTGACGGGTGCTGCGTGCCGAAGCGGACATCGGCGTTGGCGGCCAGGTGAAAGACAAAATCGCAGCCGGTCATGGCCGCCTTGAGCCCTGCCGTATCGCGGTTGTCGCCGTGGACGAAGCGAAAGCGGGCGTGGCGGCAGGCCGATTCCAGGAATTGCGTTTGCCCGGTGGAGAGGTTGTCCCAGCCGACCACGTCGTGGCCGGCGGCCAGCAGGCGGTCGACCAGGTTGCTGCCGATGAACCCGGCCGCTCCGGTCACGAACACTTGTCGCATGGTGGGGCCTCCGTGCCGCCAGCCGGAAAAAAGAGGACAGGACTCTCATTGATGACTGCGCAAACCAAAGACCAATGCATCAGGGTGGCACGCCCTGAGGTACTCCGAAGGGCGTGTGGAAACTCAAGCACGCCCTTCGGAGTACCTCAGAGCGTGCCACTCTCCGGTAACGAACACTTGTCGCATGGTGGCCTCCGTGCCGCCGGGGTGTCGCTCAGCCGGGCTTGACCGCGGTCGCCAGGCAGCGAATGCCGAAGGGGAAGGACGTGAAGCGGCGCAATCCGGCTTCCAGCCACATGACCGCTTCGAACAGGCGGTTGCGGCCGGTCTTGCGGATGGCCCCGGCCACCACCTGCCGCTGCACCTCCTCCGGGGCCCACAGGTAGCGCTTGTTCTTCTCCTTGACGAGGCGGAATCCCGGATAAAGCAGAGCGCCGAGGTGCGAACGGTGGGTCACGGTCAGGCCGGCCGACTCCAGCAGGCGGCACAAGCCGCCTAGCTCGTAACGCCGGTGGTGCATCAGCACCTTGTCGTAAACGTCGAAGAGGTGCGGCCCGGCCGGCACCTCGATCACGACGGCGCCGCCCGGCCGCAGGATGCGCTGGACCTGGCGAACCGCCCCCGCGTCATCCGCGATGTGCTCCAGGACGTTGAGCAACACCACGATGTCCACGCTGTTGTCCGGCAGCGGGCAGCGCACAAGGTCGAATTGCAAGAGTGGGACATCGGGGATTTGTCCGGCCAGCAGTTCCAGCGGACCGCGGACGTAATCGGCACCGATCAAGCGCGCTTGCGGCAAGGTGTCGCGCAGCGCTTGCAGGCAAAAGCCCGAGGAGCAGCCCACTTCGAGGATCACCGGCGCCGGCCCGTGCGCATGGCGGCGTACCTGGCTCAGGGTGTGAGCACGCGACGCCCGGTCGATGAAGTGATCTGAACCCGCGTTATCCTCGTGGAAGGTGGTCAGCTCGTCCGTCCAGCCCGATGATCCGATCCTGTAGGAGAGGAACGGGACCTCGGTGGTGCCGATGCGGAACCTCTGCCCAGTCCACACCGGTTCGGTGGAACAACCCGGAGGAATGGGCCAGCGATAGACCATGCTCACGCGCGCGACTCCCAGGAAAACAGTCCGCGGCGAGCGCAGGGCGCCGGTCCCCCGTCGCGGGGCAACGGGGGGCTCCGGTCCTTGGCTCGCCTTTTGTTTCGCCGCTCGACAGGGTGTGGTGCGCCAGGCGACTTGCGAGGGGAGGTATTAGCATAGGCGCCCAGGGCTGACAAGCCGAACCCCTCGGTCCTGCCGGTCGATCACCCATTGGGCGACCGGCAGGAGATAGTAGCCCTCGGCAGCGCATCTCCGACCGCCCGCCGGCACCGCACGCGCTGCCAGGTTGAACTGAAGTGACCGGGAATTCTGTTCAACCTGGCGCGGACACCGCAAGCCATTGGTAAATAACGACATGTGCCTTCGCAATTCAGCAAGAATCGCCAGGTTGAACTGAAGTCCGATGTGTGCGGGAGCGCTACGACGGGCCCCTTCGCCGCAGGGCGAGGGATCGTCGCCCCAGTCCCCCGTACTCGGTCGGAGCACCGGGGCGAGGGGAGATTATCTCCTTCCTGCCATTCGCCTTATCCACCGATGTTGCGAGGGGGGGGGGGTGTGGCGAGTTTGCCCAGCAATTTGCCCCGAATCGCCTTCCCCTCCGAAGGTAGACTATCTCCTGCCGCTCGCCTTACAGCCCTGCGGGCCCCGGGCTGTCGAAGTAGCCGGTGTGGACCGACTCGGGCCGCATTGTTCCCGAGAAGACATCGGAGGTGAACAGCCCGCAGGGAATGGTGTTTGTGCCAATCCAGTAATTGTGCCGTTCGATCGGCAGCAACGGGGTCTCCACTTTCAAGACCTCTTCTCCTTGCAGTCGGCAGGTCACCAGGCAGTCGCCCGGCAGCAAGTCGGCCTCGAAGGCATAGGGGCGGCCGGGCACAACGTGGACGGCCGCCCCTTCCAGGGCGGCGGCGCCGTGATGGCAGGAGTGTGAAGGCGACTTCGTCTTCGCCCAGATAGCGCACGCAGACGAAATCCCCCGCATCGACCCTGCCGGCGATGACAAGCGGCTCGCACAGGCCCGCCGCCTTGTCCTCTGGGAACACCACTTCCGCCCGCACCCTCAGCGACTTGCAGGGCAGAGGCAGACGTGGCAGCGCCTGCCGCAGTTCGTTCCGCATGGCCACGTCCTGGGGCTCCGAGCGCTGCCCATCAATACTGATCCCGATGTGAAACAGGCAAGCGGCGACCACGCCGAGGGAGGTCACGAACCGGATCGACCGATTTATGATCCACGAGCCCCGCGACCAGGCCTCCAGATCGAGGACGACCAAGACGGCTGCGAAGACGAACCAGCTGGTAAAATCGACCATGTAGCGCATCGACTCGCCGAAGCAGGAGACGCACACCAGCTCCAGCACGCCCGCGCCGAGGCAGACCGTCAGTGCCGCCAGGCAGCCATACCGTCCACTTTTCCAGGCCCGATAAAGGGTCACGGGGAGCAAGGCCAGAACCCACAGAAACGGCATGCTCGCCAGCAGGCCGGCGACTTGCTCGAACCCGAAGTAGCCCGGTAAGGTCCACTCGCCGATGGGACGCTCCAGCCGGACATAGGGAAACCGGGTGAGGAACCGGGGAGCGGCGCACAGGTAGCAATAAAGGTCCATGCCCAGCCGGTGGCGGTCGAGCACCGGCATGTCCACGACCCGTACGGTGGCGCCGACCAGGTTGTAGCGAATGCCAAATTCGGTGAAGGAGCCAAAGCGTGCGCGGTTGTAGGCCGCCAGCAGCAGCACGCACAGCAACCAGGGCCCGACCAGGGCGGCGGCCAGGCCGGCCAGGTCGCGCCGGGTCAGCAGCTTCCTCCGCAGCTGGACGACACTCCAGAGGGCGGCAACGGCGAAGATCGGCAGTGCCACCAGCGCCATGTTGGGCCGGCAGCCGATCGCCAGCCCGAGAAACAGACTCCCCCAGGCCATGCTCCCGCGCGGAGCCCATCTCCCAGCCAACCCCGGGCCAGGAAATACAGGCCAGCCATCGAGCAACCGTAGGCGCTGATGATGGCCAGCTCCCAGTGATGGGGGCTGCGCAAAACGTACAGCACGCAGTTGCAGCAGCCAACCGCGACCAGCAGCAGCCAGCGGGTGCCCGGCCCGGTCGAGGGATAGAAACGGCCCACCAGAAAGTTGAGGAGCAAGGTGCTGGCGATCATGCCGCCCAGCGCGAACACCAAGGCCGCCACGCTGGTTGGCAGGTACTGTCCGGTGACCAGGTGATACGGCACTAGCAGCGCTGCGGCCGGCGTGACGCCGTAGTACAGGTAGTATTTCCCCCGGTAAAAGGCCACATCGTGCAGGCAGTACTGGCCCTTGGCATCCACCTGGTGATTCTTGATGGGGTCGTAGGGGTCCGCCAGCGCAAGCAGCTCCGGGCGCGGCTCGACGAGGAGCGACGTTCGCCCGGCCAGCAGTCCCTGGGCCAGCAGGTTGTAGTGCTCGTTGGCAGCGGACGTGGATGACAGGTGAAAGTCGCGGGGAATGGCCGTCCAGTAGTAGAGGGCACACAACGGGACAACGACCGCAGCCAGAGCGCAGAACGATCGGGCCGCCGATGGTAGCTGGGTTGTCACGCGGAGGACCTCCATGCACGCCGCACTCAGGCGGCGCGGCCGGCGGCAGTGGGCAGCGGTTGTTGTGGCTCGGCCCGTTGCCGCCCAATTTCCCGGAGTGGATCAACGCGCCGCAGGCGAAGCCGCACCAGCGCCCACAGCCAGGTCAATGGGTCGCGGACCATCGAGACCTTCTTGCCCTGCCGAAACGAGCGCGAGCGGTAGTTGACCGGAACTTCCAAAGGCCGGTAGCCCTTGCGGACCAAGTTGATGAGCAACTCGTAGTCGAAGTCAAAGCGGTTGCACTGGAAGTTCAGCCCCGCCAAGCAGTCGCGGCGAAACACCTTGTACATCGTGAACGGATCGCGGAGGCGCAGGAAGAACAGGACGTTGATGAGCGTGGTAAAGAACCAGTGGCCGCCGTTGAGCAGGAAGCTGAGCAGCTTCTGGCGCTCGAAGCGGCGCATCTTCATGGCACTGCCGCCGTGCCGCGCCCCCAGCACGAAACTCGTCCGCCCCTGGCGCAGCGGCTCCAGCAGGGCCTCGTAGTCGTTCAGATCGTACTCCAGGTCGGCGTCCTGGATCAGGACATAATCGCCCGTGGCTTGGCGGAGACCCGTCCGCACGGCATGTCCCTTGCCACAAGGCCGATCCTCGAGGATCAGCTTGACCCGCGGGTGATGACGATAGCGCTCCGCGAGCTGCCGGGTGCCATCACTCGAATTGCTCTCGACCAGCACCACCTCGATGTCCATGCGCGGGAGCGTCTTGGCGAGCAGCCCTTGCATCACCGTCTTAAACGTGGCGGCTTCGTTATAGGCGGGGACGATGACCGAAAGCTTCTCTCGCCCGCGGGGTTCCGCGGCGCGGGCACACACCGCCATGCCACTGGCAACCATCGGGACCTGGCGCTGCGCAACCAGCGCGGCGTGATGCCGGCCAGTAGACGGACCAGCGGCGTGAACAGCGGCACCGGAAAACGCCTGAAATGCTCGGCAACGTAGTCCAGGGTCAGCACCTTCCAGTTGGACCGGACCACCAACTCGCAATAGCCCGCCTTGTAGAGCAGATTTTGTGCGCTGTTGACGTTGAAGTAGCTTAGGTGCTCTGGCTTGTACTCCATCCAGCTTGCTCCCAGCAGCCGAGCCGACCAGGAGTCGCGCGACGGGGTGACGACGTAAAGGACACCGCCCGGCCTGAGCAGCCGGCGGATGGCCTGCACAAAAGCGGCGGGGTCGCGGACATGCTCGATGACATCGCAGAGCACGCAAACGTCGAAGCTGGCCGGCGGCAGCGCCACGTCTTCCAGTCGGCCGCAATGTACGACCGCAGCCGGCACGCGAAACCGGGCGGTCTGGGCGGCCGAGGGCGACAACTCCACTCCCGTAGTCTCATAACCGTGTCGCCCGGCCTCGAGCAGGAAGTCACCCAGGCCGCAGCCAATCTCCAGCAACCGGCCGCCAGAGGTCCCGCGGTAGCAGGCAATATCCTGCAAGTAGGCGCGGGCCGTCGCCTGCTTCATCAGGGCCATTGCACTGGCCGTGGACTGATCGCCCAGGAAGTAAGTCGAGGAATAGATCTCGGTCAAGGTGCGATCGTTGGGTTGCGGGTTCAGCAACTGAAAACCGCAATCGACGCAACGCTCCACGCGGCAGCCCTGGAATTCGAGAGCAAAGTGAAGACGCCGGCTGGCGCAGACTGGACAGGCCTCGCTTCTCCGGAGGCTCGCGCCTTCCGAAAGCTTGTCGGTCAGCGTTTCCCCTTGATGCTCGCCGTCCATTCTCCCTCCGGCGTGAATTGTGCAGTGCCGTGACCATTTGCAGAGCGTTTTAGGCAGCCTGCCGGCTCCGGAGAGCAGCGGCCGCTTCTGCGCTGGGGATGGGCGCCGATCGGCCCAGTCGAATGCGCAGCAAATCGATGAAATTGCGCCAGTTGCCGGCCACCAGTTCCAGGCGGCTGTCGCCGTCGTCCTGCCAGCGCACGCCCACCTCCTTGATGCGATAGCCGCCGCGCAGCGCCAGGTGCAGGATCTCGACATCAAACATGTAGCCATCGATCCGCTGGCGGGCGAACAGGGCGCGGGCAACCTCGCCGCGAAAGAACTTGAAGCCGCACTGCGTGTCCCGAATCTGCCACAGCCCGACCAGCAGGTGCATGGCGATGCCGAACGCCCGCGAGCCGAGGCGGCGGTAAAGCGGCTGAGCGACTTCGATGTGCGAATCCGCGACATTCCGCGAGCCAATGACCAGGTCGTAGCCGTGGGCCAGCCAGGGGAGCAGCTTGTCCAGTTCCTCAATGGGCGTCTTGTAATCGGCGTCGGCGAAGCCGATCACCTGCCCCCGCGCCGCGCCACGCCGTTGCGGATGCCCCGTCCCTTGCCGCCCCGCGCGACAGCGCCGATGACCTGGACGCGGCGATCGCGGACGGCCAGCTCGCCGGCGCGCTTGCGCGTGCCGTCCGCGCCATCGGCGCTGACGATGATCTCGTAGTCGTAAGCCTGTCGGCCCAGGTAAGCCTGGATCGCCGCCAGGGTCCGTCGTATCGTTTGGGCCTCGTTGTAGGCCGGCACGATCAAGCTGAGGTAAGGCCCGGGCGCCATGTCCGCTCTCCCCTTCCTGCTGCTTGCAGTTGCGCAACGCCGACCAGCGCGACCCCCCTATTCACGCCGCCTCGGCCTGATCAACCGCCTATAGACAGCGCGCCAGGATGAATCAACCTCAGTTGGCACGGTCTGCGCGGCCTGTTCTGCCTGCCGTGGAATGGGTTTCTGGAAAGCCTTTGGGCACTCAATGGTGAACAGTGACAATTCCAGGCACGAACGAGAACCGAAACTGCGGCTGGGGCAGATCGACCCAGGCGTCGGGTTCCGGATGGCGTGCCGAAGCCGCCGAGGACGCCGCGCTGCAAGGCGGCGCCAGGATGATCCTGGTGCGGCCCGCTTCCACAGGCACGGATAGCCCTCCTTCTGCATCGGGGAACGGGACCTCGAATAACTGGCCACCACTCGTCTCGACCTGCAAGCGGACAGGGGACGCAGACGATAATTCATCCAATTGAGAGAGGCGAACGAGTCCCGGCATGCTGGCCAGCACGTCCAGCCGCGTGACAGGGAAATCGCGCGGACCGAACGGCGGGGTGGCCGCATCCGGGCCAGGCGCCCATCGGCTCTCGCGCAGAGGGACCGCCCAGGGTCCCAATCCGGGTTCCCACAGCTCGTAGCTGCTATTGCCCCACAACCGGCGGCTGGTGCCCTCCAACACGGGCTGGAAGCTGCCCGAGCTGGTTAGAAGCAGCAACCCCTGCGGCAAGGCCCGTGGCCCGATCGGCAGCAGAACATCACCCGGGTTCGTCGTCTGCTCCACGTCCATGTCGTTTATCATGGGATGAGCCAGCAGCACGCGATTGCCCCGTGCAAAGTAGGCCAGCCAACCGTTGAGGAAGTAGGGAACGGGGCTATAGGGGGCACCGATGAGCAGATCGCGATCGTGCAAGGCTTCGAGCCGGTCCTGGGCTTCTCGCATATCCGGCGCGAGAAACCGGCTGGAGTTGCTTCGTCGGTCCGGCTCAAGAGAGGTTGACTCGACGGCCATGCGGCGCATGCCGAGGGCGCCAAGGAAGGCGACAACTCCCAGGGCCACAACGGGGAGCACCAGCTGGCAGCGAAGTAGGCCGAGGCCGGTTGGCCGCCGCACCAGTGCCGCCAGTCCAGGCGCGACGGCCTGGCACAGCAGGGCCAGGCCAACGATGAACAGGGGGCTGACGGAAAGCAGGAGTTTGTAGAACTGGTAAGGATGCTGATCGTCGCGAACCAGTACGATTAGCGGCAATCCGGCCAGTGCCAGGAGGCCAGCCGCCAGCGACAGGGCATGCCACTTGTGGGGGTTCCATGCGGGAGTCAGACGCCGGCAAGCTTCCAGGAGCCCCAAATAGCCGAGCGTGGTCAGCCCCAGGCCGAACACGCCCCCAGCGGCGGCCCTAGCGGAGCCCGACCCCCGCCGTAGCTGCCAAGCCACACATTGGTCAGCCCTTCCGCTTGAAGGGCCCACGGGTAGACCTGCATCATCCACGGATAGTGCGAGGCGTTGAGTTGGCGCTGCAGATGCAAAAGGACGGGGACAAAGCCGGGGTTAAGAACGCAGGGCGCCGCGGCCAGGGCCAGACCGCAACCGAGCAACCGCCAGCGCCGGCGCTGTTGCACCGCTGCCAGCCCCAGCACGAGCACGATCAACCCCAGAAAGATGAGGCAAAACTCCGCATAGATGGCCACCGCCCCCGCCAGGATCAGGCCCAATTCCGCGAGGCGGCGGCCGGTGGGGCGGCTGGCGATGTCGGATAACGCGGCGGGAAGATAGAGCAAGAGCGGCGTCGCCAACGCCTGCGACAGGAACGATTCCAGGTGCATCAGGGCCAGCCCGGGCAACAGCCCCGCGGTCACCGCGGCAATCAGGGCCGTCCCGCGGGCCAGGGCCAGACGCCGGCACAGGGCATGGATGGCGAGCACCACCAGGGGGATGCCGATGAGGATTGTCGGCTCGAACAGCGTCTTGGCATCGCTGCGGCTGGTCACCGCGAAGAAGCCTTGCAGCATGGCCTGACCCATGCGGTCTTTCTGGCCAAGATGCCAGGCGCGACACCAGATCCGGCCGGCTCTTCAGTTCTTCCAGCGGCAGCCCATGAGGCTTCTCGATGAGCGACTGCGCGATGACCGTGTAGTTGTACTCGTCGGTCCAGCACCGCCCCACGTAATAACGCGCCCCCACCAGCAAGAGGCCCAGTCCGTGCAACAAGTAAAGCAGCACGCAGGCGGCGAAGAGGGCCCGGGGCAGGCGAGCAAACAGGAGTCGCAATTGCCCACTCCAAAGAACCCAAACCCAGAGGAGCCCCGCCGCTCCCCACAGGAACGGCGCCGACCGACCAATCGGCACGTGCAGGTAGACCAGGTTTTGCAAGACCAGCACGATGGTCGCCAGCCCCAGGAAAGGGACCTTGACCCAGCCCCGCTCGCCGAAGGGCTGCCGGCCGTTGAGGAGCCACGCGACGGGCAACCCAATCACCACGAGGCTGCCCAGGGCAACAAGGATGCAGCTTGCAGTGAGAAGCATGGCACCTCCGGCGGCGCGGCCCTTAGGGGTCTGCCTGGGCTCCGGGCGAACCCGCGGGCGGGCGGCCGTAAAGGATGACATCGTTGCCAAATATCCGAAATCGCCCCAGCGGGATGAGGGATTGCTCACACTCGGCCAGGAGGCGTGGACGCAAGGCCTCCATGCTGTCGTCGAAGGGATAGATAGTCGGGGTCAGCCCCGATTCCACGGCCATGATGACGAAATCGCTCTGGCGCACGGCGGCCAGCGCTTGCGCCTCGGTCACGGCGCCAATGCCCTGGGGCATCATCTGACGGATGGGCAGCAACGCGTGCTGGCGTTCATAGACGATCGGCAGCACGCCTTCCAGGAACAGATAGTCGCGCAGGATGGTGCAACTGACTCGCGGGGCTGCGCAGCCCCACCGCCGGCTGTAACCCGCCAGTTCGTCGTCGATGTGCAGGATTTCCTCGAACGTCGGGCCGGTGCTCCCGGCGTAAGTGGGTCACGTGGAGCAAGGCCCCTGCATAATTGCCGAACCCCAGCAACAATACAACTGCTGCTCCCCCTGCGACCCACCAGGCGCGGACAGGCCGCGGCAGACCGGTACTCCGGAATCGGGACAGGCCGATCGCGGCCAGAACTACCAGCCAGACCAGCGCAGGCACAACGATGCTGCCAACCACCGGCGACGGCGAGCCGAAGAGGGTCAGGATAGTCAATGGCACCGCGCAGAAGGCCGCAGCCAAAGCGCCGGCCGCGGCCAGACGCGGCACCTCCGGGTCGGTGCTTGGCCGACCGACCGGGGTCCGAAACCAGCCCGCGATCAAGCTGCCCGCCAGAGCCAGGCCAGCGACCAGCAGAAAGTGTCGCCCGGTGTGATCCATCTTGATCGATCGCGGATAAAACAGGAGTTGGTCCCATCGGTTATGGACGCCGAACTCCTGCTGGCGCACCGTCGCTTCCCCAGTGCCGAATTGGCCCAGGTAGTACGCGCGGATCACGTCGTGCCGATGCCACACGATCGGTCCGGCCAGGAGCAGCACCATCGCCGCGACGAGGGCCAGTCCTCCCAGGCGGCGGTGGTGCTGCCGGCGGTCGGAATCGTTGTGGCGGCGCGCAATCAGCAGGCCGCACAGACCCAGAAACACGGAACCCAGGATTGCTGCCAGGTACGCCGCGGTCAGATAGCGGAACAGGATCAGCAGGGCCGCCGCCACGCCCACTGCGGCCGACCAACCCCACGAGGCAAAGACCCGGGAACGCATGATGAGACTCAGCACGGCACCGAACAGGCACCAGGCGATGAAGTCGATGCGAAAATCCATCAGACCGCCGGCCCCGTAGAACGGCGTCCCGGCCGCCAGCAGGATCCCGAGGCCCAACCACGCCAGGTTCCAACGGCCACTGTACCAACGCAGCGTGCCGGCCAGGATGCACTGGAAGAGCGCGTAGTAGAGGAAGTTCAGAGTCAGCGCACTCAGCCGGGATGGTCCCAGCACCTGGAAGAAAAGACTGGCCTGGAGGTGAAGCATCAGCCCATTGGCGAAGGGGATCGACGCCCCATGCTTTATCCCCAGCCAAAGCCCGCCCTGTTGCATGATCTCATAGGTCTGATAACTGTGTGACAAATAGACGCACTGGTCCCAGGCAGCCGGATAAGCCCATTCGACTTCGCGGTGTACGTAGCCGCGGAACAGGACATACTCGATCACAAGAAGCAGGCCCACCCCCAGCCAGCCGACCCAGGCGGGCCGTCGCGCCGGCGCCGGAACGGTGAGCTCTGTTGGAGCGGTGTTGCTTGCCTCGCTCATCTCGCTTGATCCATTTGCCACGCTCGCGCTCGCCGGGCAGCGTCCGCCGGGCCGGGGAGGGGCCCCCTGTAGCCGGAGGCCGTTCGAGAATCAACCTCACCTCCCCGGCTGAGCAGCCCCTTGCCGTTGCCCCCCGCGGCCTTAGACTCCTTCACATGGCCCGGAAGAAGAAACAAGCCTCCGCCGTCGTTGAAATCGCCGTCATCGGCGAGGTGGACGACTGGGAGGCCGACGTGGTCAAGGAGTTGCTCGACGTGCCGACGGGCGGAGAGTGCGCCTTTTACATTGACTCCGCTGGCGGTAGCGTTTTCGGGGCTCTGGCCGCCCTGACCCTGATGCGCTATCGGCGGGTAACTGGGACCGCAGTGGTGATCGGCGAATGTTCGTCGGCCGCCCTGCTACTCTTCGCTGCCTGCCGTCAACGCCTGGTCACGCCGCACAGCACGCTCCTCTTCCACCGCATGCGCTGGCAGAGCGACAAGCGCGTGGCCGCCGGCGAGGCGCTGTTATGGGCGCAGCACTTCGACGAGCTGGAAAAGGGCATCGACGATCTTCAGGCTCGGCTGTTCGGCGCCGCGGAAGAGCAGGTGCGCCTGTGGACCGCCGCTGGCCACTATGTGACCGGCCCCCAGGTCGTCGCCGCCGGCCTCGCCGAGTTGCTGGAACTCTGAGACCGTTCGTCTTGCCTTCACAGCCAGGCTGCTTTCCCGCGCGAAGGATCATTGCCTTTTGGGAATGCCGGGGGTAGGATAGCGCGGTTACCGGGGGGGTCCCTTCGGGCTATTGCGGGCGTAATTCAGTGGTAGAATGCCAGCTTCCCAAGCTGGACGTCGTGGGTTCGAATCCCATCGCCCGCTCTTGACGGAAATCCTTAGCCGAACGCTAGATACAGCGTACCCGTCCGCGTCAGACGGTGCGGCCCGAAACGCTGGAAGCGCGGAAGTCTTCCGCAGAAGGGCCGGGCCACATGCCCCGACAAAACCACATCCCCTCCTATCGCCTCCACAAACAAAGCCACCAGGACGTTGCCACCCTGCCGAATGGGCTAGTGGATGACGCCGGAGATTACGACGTGTAGGGTGGGTCGAGTCTTCGAGACCCACCGAGCCAGCGGTGGGTCTCGAAGACTCGACCCACCCTACACGATTCGTCAGAACCTCTGGTGTCGTCCACTAGGTGGCCGTCGTGACGTTCTGCTCTGACGATGCGGACCGCCGAGATACGCTGGCGGTTCACGACGGCGGATGCCCGCATCTAGCTTCACGGACTGGGTTGGACGCCGAAATCCGTGGCACAGACAAAATAGGGCCTTGTTTGGTGGCTGGAATGAACTTGCCTCAGCGTGCGAAGGGCTTCAGAGGAACGCGAAAGGCATGTACGTCGGGGAACCGGGCCTGGGGGTCTTTCTCCAGAGCCTCTGTGGATGACCTCGCCCAACTCACGCGGCAGGTCCGATCGGCGCTGGCAGATCGGGACCGGGGCCTCCTGAAGGACCGCCGTCAGCGTCTGCGTCTTGCCCACACCGTCGCCGTACAATAAGGAGTCTGTCAGCAGGTTGTACAGCGTTACAGCCGCGGAGTACTGGTCTGCCAGCGCATTCACGTCGCGAAAATGGGTGATCTGCTCGGGCGGCATGAACGCCACGGTGCCGGCGACGTTGCCCTTCATGGTCAGGCCGCTCATCCGCGACGCCTGGTAAACGCGCGCCAGGCCGAAGTCCGCCAGCTTAACCACCGCCTCCCGCTGCCGGGTGGCGACCAGCAGGTTCGCCGGCTTGATGTCGCGATGGACGAACTTCCGCTCCGGGGCGTGGGCGTACTCCAGTGCGCTCAGCAACTGACAGGCCATGCCGACGGCGGTCAGCACTGGCAGCGGTCCCCTCTGTTTGAGCAGCTGTTTGGCGTCGGTCCCTTCGACGTATTCCATCGCGAAGTAGAGCACGCCGTTGGACTTGCCGGCGAGGCCGCCTTCGTTCTGGGCCATCTCAAGGCACACACCCGGGAAGTTGCCGACGCGCTGACCCGGGCGCCGGGGCACAAGGTAAAGTACGTCCGCGTGTTGGCGGCGCGTGCCATCCGCGACATCGGCCTGGACCAGGTAACCCTGCCCGCGTTCATGAAGGCCTTGGGGAGCCCCGAGCCCGAGATCCGCACCGCGGCAGTGGGCGGCATGAACAACTTCAGCACCTTCCTTCCGAACCGACCCTCTCTGACGCTGAGGAAGGATGCTATTCCCATCGTTGTCCCAGGCTTGAGCAGTCCCGAACCGGTGGCTCGCCAGGTCGCTGCCTTTGCTCTGGGCAGCCTCCGCGCGGACGCCGCGGCCACCGTTCCCGAGCTGCGCACGGCCCTGGCCCTGGAGCGGAATCGAAACCCAGAATTGAGCCCCCTCATTCGGCTGGAGATCCTGGCGACCTTGGCCGCGATCGGCCCTGCCGCGCTGCCGGTGCTCGGGGCAGACGCGCCCAAGTTCCTCGACGAGCTGAAGGAGATCGCCAACGAGACCGACGACAACACCCGGCGGCACCAAACGTGTGCCGCCTTGGCCCTGGGGACCATCGCGCCGGACAAACCTCAAGCCACTGCCACCATCGCGGTGCTGGTCAAGGCACTGCGGCTGCGGAACTTCAACAAGCTCCCTCTCAACCCGGTGGACGAGGTGCTGCATGAGCGTGCCAAGAATGCCCTGATCAAGGCCGGCAAGCTGGCCGCGCCGCGCATCGCCCAAACGTGCTACGCCGAGTTCTGGCCGGAGACGGCCGACACGATGCAGACGAGCCTGGAGAAAGCCTACGCCCGCAAAAAAACGTGTGAGGTACTCGAGAACATTGGGCCCCAGGCGAAGCACATCGACGTGAGGGCGCTGCTGGAACGGATCGTGATCCTCCCAAATCAGCCCTCGGATGTGGTGGGGGCGGCGAAGAGTGCCTACTTCACCATTTACGGGAAGAGATGAGTGCAGGACGCCAGACCCAGCAACAGAAGGAGAAGGCCGATGGCCGTCAAGGTGCGATGCCCGGAATGCGAAGCCGTGGCGGCGGTGCCGGACGGCGTCCTGGGGCGGCAGGTGCGCTGCACGCAGTGTGGCGCGCAGTTTGTCGCCGCCCCCTTACACGGCGTGAAATCGTCCGCGGTCATGCCTCCCGCCGCCGCTACAACAGTCAAGGCGCGGCGCGACGGCGCCGTCATGGGCACGCCGGCCTACATGGCCCCGGAGCAGGCGCGGGGCAACGTCCGCCACGTCGGCCCCGCCGCCGACCAGTACAGCGCCGGCGTCGTGCTGTACGAGCTGCTCACCGGCCACCTGCCCTTCGAGGGCGGGCCGGCCGAGGTGGTGTTGTACAACATCCTGAACACGCCGCCCCCGCCGCCGACGGAGTGGCGCGACGACCTCGACCCGAGCCTGGAGGAGATTTGCCTGAAGACGATCGCGAAGCGGGCGGAGGAGCGCTACCCGACCTGCCGCGACTTCGCTGACGCCCTGCGGCAATGGCAGCGGACCGGCGGCATGCCCGCCGCGGTATTCGTGCCGGTGGAGGAGGAGGCGCCCGCCGTGCCAAAGCGTGCGTTGCGGAGCGGCAGTCACGTGCTCAAGCCCGCCCGTAGCGCAGGCGGGCCGACTGTGGCGCGCCGCGCGACGGGCGAGGGGCGGCGGACACGGCCGGCTGGCATTACACGGCCGCCCGTGGGAAGAAAGTCGGGCCAGTGACACGAGAGCAGCTGCTGGCTCTGTTCCGGGATGGGACCATCGAGGCGAAGACGCAGGTCTGGAACCCCACGCTGCCCCGGTGGATGCCGCTCCGATCGGTCCCCGGGCTCCTGGACCGATCCTCGACCGCCCCGACGCGGCGCGGCGGTTCGCTGAGCGTGCTGGCGCTCGCCTCCCTCGCTTCCGCCATCGTATGGCTCTGCGGCCTGGGCAGCGCCGCGGGCGTCGTGCTTGGGGTTGTGGCGCTGCGCCGAATGCGCAGTCAGAAGGGGCTCCGCGGCCGGGCGATGGCCCTGGCCGGCATTATCGTGGGAAGCGCGGGCTTGATAGTTACGGTCTTCGTTGCTGCCGTTTCCTTCTTTCCCGCGCTCGGCGGGGCCACATATTCTCCCGACCAGGTGGCGTCCAGGTACGGCAACAAGGTCTACCGGATCGAATACAGCGACGGAAAATCCACCCGCACGGGCTCCGCGATCCTCCTGGCGAACGACAATCGCCGCGGCCTGATTGCGACGAGCCTGCATGTGATCGCCCCCGATTTCGTGGAGGATGCCAAGGGACGAGCCGCTAGAAAGCTGCTCTCAGACAACTCTCTCAAAAAGGGCATTAGCGTCGAGGTGACAAACTCCTTGCAGCTCCAGGCGAAGAAGGCCAATGTGGCGGCCTTCCACAAGGATCTCGACCTGGCCTTGCTGATCATCGAGACGGACAACGCTCCAACAGACGCCATCCACGTCGCACGCCAGGATTCGATGCGCGACGGCGAGGCGGCCGTGGCCATTGGCTACCCGCTGGGCGTGCAACTGAACACGACGCCCGGCATCATCTCCAACAGTCGCGGCGACGGCGGGCTGGTGTGGACGACCTGTCCCATCAGTCCCGGCAACAGCGGTGGTCCCCTCTTTCTCCAGCGCCGGGGCCTGCTGGCCGGGTTGAACACCGAGTCCCTCGTCAAAGGCCAGAGCCTCAACGGCGCCGTGCCCGCGGAGCAGATCGTCGGCGCGTTGCGGGAAGGTCGTACCGACAATTGGATCTGGGAGCCTCAGTTGCGAGACAACGTCCTCCGTCTCGCAGCCATTGTCCCTCTTGAAGACTGACAGATCTCCTCGTCCCTCGCGCATGCCGTTCTCCTCAAACGGATCCCCGGTTTTGTCACTCAGCGACCGGTCATTCGCTCCAGCTGTTCGGGATACCGAGCTCCTTGAACCGTGATCCTGGAGGCAGCGCTGTCGATCTCGCGCACATCCTCGGATGTCAATTCGACTGTAGCCGCCCGGATGTTCTCGTCCAGGCGATGAAGCTTCGTCGTGCGCGGGATGGGAACGATACATCCGCAATCAGCGCGAGCATCACGCGCGCGGAACGGTTCGCGAGCGTCTGGAGCGCGTAGTTCCGCCGGAAGACCTGGCTCAAGCCCCACCGCGAGAAGCCCGGTGAACCGGGCTCCTGGAATGATTCTCGCCAGTCACCCGCCATGAATGGCGGGCCGATACCGCTTCGCGGAGTAAGCCCCGTGAACGGGGCTCTGCGGAACGCGTGCCGAACACTATTGCCCCGGCCGGCCACTGAGCAGCGGCCACTCCAGGCTGCTGTGCAGGGTGTGGAACAGGGCGGCGCCGGGGTTCTTATCCTGGAGACACTTCGCGGCCTCGGCCCGGTGCCAGGCGAAAGCCTGCTCCGCGCTCACGGTGAAGTCCCGCGGATAGTGGGTGCGCAGATACTCCCAGTCCTCTTGCATCTCTTTCGGCGTCAGCGGCTCGGCGGCACCGAAGCGGTCGAGGCGCTGGCCAACTCGTTCAGTTGACCAGACTCCTGAGCCCCGTTCACGGGGCTTGCTCCGCGTAGCGGTGTCGGCCCGCCGTTGACGGCGGGTCAGCCGGGCAGACATAATGCCCCCAGCCCGGTTTACCGGGCTTCTCGCTGTGTGGCTTCAGCCGAACTCCCGCCACCGAAGAGTCACCATGTCGCGTAACTACTACAGCGAAATCAATCTGCATCTTGTTTGGCACACCAAGCTGAACATGCCGCTTTTGACCCCGCAGGTTGAGGCACACGTGCATCGGTTCCTTCGGCAGTACCTGGTGAACCTGCCTGGCGCATATGTTCACGAGATTGGTGGGATCCAAACCCACGTGCATGTCGCCATCACCGTGGCCCCGACGATTCTCGTGAGTGATTTGGTCGGGAAGCTGAAGGGAGCGTCGTCGCACGAAGCCAATCGGCAACTGGGGCGCGGCGGGAAACTCCTGGAATGGCAGGCGGGATATGGGGTCGTGAGCTTCGGGACGAAGGACCTGGAGTGGGTGAATGCCTACATCCGCAATCAGCGCAGGCATCGCGCGCGCGGAACGGTTCACGAGCGTATGGAGCGCGTAGTTCGGCCGGAAGACCTGGCTCAAGCCCCACCGCGAGAAGCCCGGTGAACAGACCGTCTCGTTATCTACACAGGGCATAGAGATTGGGGAAGGCCCGCGGCGCTTGCGCTCGGCGAGCGATGGCCCGCCTGTGCCCGGACCGCCAGGAGATTGTGCGTCAGCACCAGCGCGCCTGCCTCCGACTTGACTCGGTCGAGGCCGCGACCATGAAAACGCCGCAGGCCTCGATGTTTCTTCAGGTCGGCGAAATTCAGTTCGACCGTGCGGCTGCGCTGTTTGTACAACGTCCGGGCCTCGGGGGTTTGCATCCGCTGCCGCAGGGCGTCGAGTAGCTCTTCGTTCTCCATGCGGCTGACTGTCCGCCCCTTCTCCGGGGTGCGCGTGCAGGCCGACTGACGCGGGCAGGCCTGACAATGCTCCGGCGGACACGTGGACAGCGCGAGCGTGATCTTGTGGTCTGCCCGCTGTTGCGTTTGCGTCTTGGTGAACTCCAGTCGATGACCCTGCGGGCACTGATAGGTTTGCTCCTCGGCCAGCCAGGTGAAAGCGCTCTTGGGCAACTCGGTGTGCTGATTGCTCTGCGCTTTCTTGTCGTTGGCCGAACTGTAATCGTTCTCCTGGCACGGACCGTACAGCGTCATCCCCGCCAGTTCGCAGAATTCCAGGTGCCGGACCGACACGTAGCCCGAATCCACGAGTACGTCCTTGGGTTTAACGCCCACGTTATCCACCAGGCGCTCGATCAATGGCTGCAAGACGCCGTTGTCGTTGTTCTGCGCCAACACGTCGTAAGCGAAGATCAGCGGCGACTCGAGGTCGCGCAGCAACTGCACCGTGTACAGCGGTCGAAACACGCCCTCCTTGTCGCGTGCCAGTGCGGCCTCGGGGTCCGCCGGGCTCACCACGACCTTGTCGGCAGGCTGGCGCTTCGACGACCGTCGTTGGGCGTTGGCCTCTTGCCTTTGCCGCAGGACTTCGGCGGCGTGGGCGTAGCGTTGTTTCTGCTCGTGCAGTCCCGCTTTGGTTGTCGCCAACCACCCCGGCTTCTCGGCCACCGCTTCGCCGCCTTGGGCGCTGCACAGCTGCTCGTCGATCACCTGCTGCCGTTTGTGCAACCGCTCCTCGTTGAGCAACCGTCGTCGCGAAGCATTCGCCGCCACGCTCGAACTGTCCAAGGACGCACGCGACGCCGACGTCATCTCCGCCGTCAACGCCTGTTGCAGCACCTGAGCATTCCAGTCGTCCAAAAAGGGCGTCAAGCGCTCACGAAAGTCGTATAAGCGGGCCCGCGACGGCTCCAAGCCGAACAGCAGCCAACGGACCGGCTCGCTTTCGCGAACGTCCTTGGTCCACTGCGCCGGCGATGGTCGTTTGCTGTGCATCTCGTAGAGCACCACCTTGAGCAGCAGGTCCGGAGGCAAGGCTCTTTTGCCGACGCCCAGGTACGAATCCCACAACGGGCCCAGGTCCAAGCGTTCGACCGCCTGAGCGATCCGCCTGGCCAAATGATCAGCTGGCAGATGCCGATCGATGGCTTGCCATTCTTCCGATGCGGTCGTCCAGGGCGGGGTGACGAAGCGGTCGCGCTTGTCGGCACCGGCAATTCCCTTTACCATCGACCCGGCCTCCTTGCCTGGCGTGTTGCAGAGTTGGTAGCGGTACCGCTACTCTGCCCAAAACCCGCCAAGGCAGGGAGGCCATTTTGTTACCGAGTCATCCAGGACTACTCAAATAACGAGACGGTCTGTGAACGGGGCTGCAAGCCTCACCAGTCTCGTGTCGAACACTATTGCGGTACTCCGGGAAGAGGGGGGCTTCATGGTTCAGTGCCAAGCGAAACTCCTCAATCATCATCCAACAGCGTCGGCGGCGGGAAGCGCTCCCGCAGCGGCGCCAGCCAGGGTTCCAGGTCGGTCGATTCATCCTCCGGGGGCACGGCGGGCGGGGGTTGCTGGTGGGGCAGCTTCCAGTAGTTGACCTGGCGGCCGTTGACGCGCACCCGGACTGAGGAGAGCCCCATCTCTTCCCGCGCCCGCCGCACGGTCATGTGCGCGAGGCCGGCGGCGGTGGCCCGATCCGCAATTTCGCGAACGGGCAGCGGCCCGTCGGCCAGGACCTCCACCAACCAGGCGCTGGCCACGTCGCGCGGCCGGCGGCCGGGGCGTGCCGCGGCCAGCAGGGCGTCCGCGGTGAAATCGACCGGGCCCAGCCAGTGGATGGCCGCGGCACCCTGGCGCGCGGCGATCTCGAAGGCCAGGGCGGGCTGTGGCGGGCCGAGGTTGTTCTTCTGCTGCGCCAGTACGCGCCGCCCAGCGTGCTCCGGCTGCTCCGCCACCAACCAGGCCGAACGGCAGCAGCCGACCAGGCCGATGGACCCCAGCCCGCGGTAGAGCGCCCGGCCTCGGCCGACCTTGTTCAGATGGCGAATCAGCAGGACCGTGCAGGCATTCCGCCGGGCCAGGTCCGCCAGCGGTGCCAGGGCCCGGCGGACCGCCTGGTCGCTGGACGTGTTCACGCCGGCGCCGAAAAACTGCATGACCGGATCGATCACCAGCAAGCGGGCATCTGTGGCGACCACCTGCGCCTCCAGGGCAGCGACGTGATCGGGCAGGACCAGGGCCGGCCCCATGTCGTCGGTCCCTCGGTCCAGGACGAAGACGCGGCCGGGGTCGGCACCGAGGGCGAGCAAGCGCGGGGCGACGGTGTCCTGGGCACTGTCCTCGCCGTTGAGGAAGATGCAGGCCGCGGCGGACGAGGATTCCGCGCCGTCGGGCCAGGGGCGGCCGGTGCTCAGGCGGGCACACAGGTCCAGGGCCAGGAACGACTTGCCCAGGCCGGGATCGCCCTCCAGGAGGGCCAATTTCCCCAGCCCGAGGCGAAGCGGCCAGAGCCAATCGACGGGCGCGGTGACACGTCCCGAATAGGAGACAGGCGCAGAGCCGGGGCAGGGGGCATGGCGGCATCCCAGGGGAACATGGACGTGCGTTCAGTATAACAGAACGGCAGCCGGTAGCAGAGCCCAGTTTTCGGAGGTGGAGTGTTGCAGAATGATACAGTCGTGACTTGTCCACCAATGCGTGAGCAAGTGAGCAAGTCACTCTGACGAAAGGCGCAACGCCTTGTGGCAGAGGTGATTGACGCAGAGGAGTGACTTGCTCACTGACTTGTCCAGTGAGCAAGTCACTCGGAGTAATGAATGCCCGCGCCGGAACAAGGGATTCCCCCCCGATCACCGCATCCCTCATTTCAGCCCCGACAGGAATTCCAGCAGGTCCGCGGCCTGTTCGGCGGTCAGGTCGCGCAGCAAGAGGTCCGGCATCAGCGACTTGCGCAGGGGGACAAAACGCTCCACCTTCGCGGCCGGGACCCGCACCTCCTTGTCGCCCACCACCTTGAGCACCACCTCCTTGTCGGTCTTGGAGCCCAGCAATCCGGTGAGGAGGCGGCCATGAAGGTCGTGCTGGACACCATGGATCTGGTTCTTTCCTCGCAACCTCCTGTTTGCGGCTCACGCCCATGAGGTTAAAATGGCAGGCGAAGGGAGGGGACTGCGATGGCGACCGCTCCTGCCCGGCCGGCGTCGGGTGTGAACGACTTGCTGGCAGCCGTGAAGCAGCTGCCGCCGGCCGAGCTGCGCGAATTCCAGTGGCAGTTCGCCGCCTGGTCGGGGCCCAACAGCCGGTCGGGTCGGGACTCGGGCCCGGAACCCAGCGAAGAGGCGCTGCTGGCGATCATTCAAGAGAACTCCAGTCTGCCTGCCGGCGATCAGCGCCGCTTCAACCGGCTGCGGCGCAAGCGACAGGCCGGTACGCTAAGCCGGTCGGAGGACCAAGAACTCCAGGACTTGTGGCGTCAGGTGGAGCAGAAGAATGCGACCCGCCTGGAGGCGCTGGGAGAACTGAGCCGGCGGCGCGGCACGGACCTCCGGACGCTCATGCACGAGTTGGGTCTGGCCGAGAACTGCGATGCCTTCTGAGCACGTCCCTCGAGCGCTCCGGCGGCGGGTCGGCGAACGGGCTCGGTGGCGCTGCGAGTACTGCCAGAGCCCGGCGGTGTTTTCCACACAGCCCTTCGAGGTCGATCACATCATCCCGCGCCGCAAAGGCGGCCGGACGACGCTGGACAACCTGGCTTTGTCGTGCGGCTGCAATTGCTACAAGGGAGATAGGACCCCGGCGCGCGACCCGGCGACGGGCGCGATGTGCCTCTGTTCCATCCCCGCCGCCAGCGTTGGGCACGTCACTTCGCCTGGAGCGAGGACTTTCTGAGGATCGTCGGGCGTACGGCTTCAGGTCGGGCGACTGTGGGCGCGCTGCAGATGAATCGGCCGGAATTGATCAACCTGCACCGCATCCTCCATTTCCTCGGCGAACACCCACCCAGTATGGAGTAACCGAGCAAAATGACGGATGCTTCACTGTCCTAATTGTGCTAGCTGCGCTTGCTCCGAAACAGCCTCCTGCCGTCCACGACGCGGAGGCGGCCGCTTTCGAGGCGGCTGCGGACGGCCATGATGCCCAGGCGTAGGTCGTTGATGCCGGGACGGACCTTGCGGCCGGCAGCTAGATGGCCATTTCACAAGTTCCTGAGCAGCTTTTCAGCCGTAAGTCGTTGGCCTGTAACGTCCGAAGCTGCTCATGGATTTACGAAACGGTCATCTAGTCCTGCCCCTTTTCTCCGTCCCCGGCGTCGCCTGGCCGGAAGGAACGGTCCGTTTTGCCAGCGGCGCCCTTTGCGGGCGCTTTGCGCTGTGCTAATCTGGGGAAGCCGCCGGACACGGTTTCAGCCGATGCTGGGCGGGCCATGTCCCCCGGACTTGACTCGGAGCGAAGCACATGAACACGCACGACCAGTCCACGGGGGGAGGAAGAGCTGGCGTACGAAGTCACTCGCAACCATCTCCTTCACTTCACCAGCGCCGACCCGCGCTGCCGCGGCCTGCAGCTCCCCGAGGGAGTGCTGCTGCGCTACACGCTGTCGCAGGCGCTCTATTTCTATTTGCGCACCGGCATCCGCGACGGCAAAATCTGGACGCGGGTCTTTGCCAGCGATTCCCCCTATGACCGCCAAAAGGCGACGATCGGCGACGTGATGACGCCGATTTTCGATCCGCGCGCCGACCTGACCCACCTGACCAAGGTGCAGCGGCTGGTCCTGTCATGGGTCGAGTTCGTCAAGCAAGCGCCGGACGATGAGGTCGCCTTCCGCAATTTCCCGGTGGAGGAAAACCGAGCGGAGTGACCGGGGGAGCCTGCGACTATTACCCCGCCAACTCCTTGATGATCCGCCCGGACACGTCCGTCAGCCGCATGTCCCGTCCACCGTGGAAGTACGTCAGCAGAGTGTGATCGAGACCCATCAGGTGGAGGATGTTGGCGTGCAGGTCGTGGACGTGGACCTTGTTCTCGACGGCGGCGAAGCCGAACTCGTCGGTGGCGCCGATCGTCTGTCCGCCGCGGACACCGCCGCCGGCCAGCCAGGAGGTGAAACCACGCGGACTGTGGTCGCGTCCCTTGCCGTTCTGGCCGGTCGGGGTGCGGCCGAACTCGCCGGTCCAGACGATCAGGGTGGAATCGAGCAGGCCGCGGCGTTTCAGGTCGGTCAGCAGGGCCGCGATGGGTCGGTCCGTCTCGCCGCAATGCAGGGCATGGTTCTTGTTGACGTTGCCGTGAGCGTCCCAGTTTTCGTCGCTGTGGCCGCCGCCGCCATAGACCTGGACGAAACGCACGCCGCGCTCCACCAGCCGGCGGGCCAGCAGGCAGCGGCGGCCGAAACGCTCGGTCTTGGGGTTATCCAATCCGTAGAGCCGGTGCGTTTCGGCCGTCTCCTGAGCCAGATCGACCGCTTCCGGCGCGTGGGCCTGCATGCGGAAGGCCAACTCGTAGCTAGCGGTGCGAGCGGCCAACTCGGAATTCTCAGGCGTCGCCCGGCCGTGCATCTCGTTGAGCTGGCCGAGCAGGTCGAGGCTGCCACGCTGCTGGGCGGCGCTAACGCCCGGCGGCGGCGACAGGTTGATAATCGGATCGCCGCTGACGCGGAATTGCGTGCCCTGGTAGGCGGCCGGCATGAAGCCGTTGCCCCAGTTGGGCGGTCCGCCGATCGGACCCCCGCGATGGTCGAGCATGACGACGAACCCGGGCAGGTTCTGACTTTCACTCCCCAGCCCGTAGCTGACCCACGAGCCGAGGCTGGGATAGCCCTGCCGCAGTGAGCCGGTATTCATCTGCAGCAGGCCGGAACCGTGCGCAAAGCTATCGGCATAGGTGCCGCGGATGATCGCCATGTCGTCCACGCAGCGGCCCAGGTGGGGAAACAGCTCGGACACCTCGATGCCGCTCTGGCCGTGCTTGGTGAAGCGGTACTTCGAGCCGAGCAAGGTCCCCGGATGGCGCACCTTGAAAAGCGGGTCGTTGTCGAGGTTCGGCATCGGCTGGCCGCTGCGTTTGGTCAATTCGGGCTTGGGGTCCCAGAGATCGACTTGCGACGGCCCGCCGTACATGAACAGGCAAATGCAGGCTTTGGCCCGGGCGGGGAAGTGCGGCTGCCTTGGGGCCAGCGGATTGGAAGACGGAGAGGCCGCGCGGGCCTGGAAGAAGCCATCCTGCGCCAGCAGGTAGGTCAGGGCCGTGCCGACGAAGCCGCCCCCCATTTGCCAGAAGAATTCGCGGCGGGTGTGAGGCAGCCTCGGCATCGCATCCCCTCGCATAGAACACGGATGGCACGGATTGGACGGATTATCGCGGATCTGATCCGTGGAAATCCGTCCAATCCGTGTCATCCGTGTTCCATTAATTCAGGTACACGAATTCGTTCAAGTTCAACACCACCAGGCAGAACGATTCGAGCGATTGTCGGGCCAGGTAGCCCATGCATGCCTTGAGTTCCTCCGCGCGCGGCGGGCGGCACAGCGTTAGTTCCAAGGCACGCCGCACCTGGGCTGCCGGATCGACGCCGGCCTCGCGCCGCAAGCGGGCCGCCAGGCGACGGGCCTCCTCGTTGATGAAGGCGCCGTTCAGAAACGTCAGTGCCTGCGGCGCCGTCGTCGAAACCGGCCGGGCCTCACAGCTCGACGTGGTATCCGGTGCATCCAGCAACTCGAGCTCGGGCACCGCCAGTACCCGCTTGACGTAGATGTAAATGCTGCGTCGCGCCTGCTGCCATTCGTCTGATTTGCCCCAGCCATCGCCCGGCGCGATTGGCCTTCCAGGACCGCGCGGGCCAGGGTGGGGTACATGCTGGGTCCGCGTTGCTGGAGGTTGAGCCGGCCGCTGGCCGCCAGGATCGAGTCGCGGACCGCTTCCGCCTCCAGCCGGCGCTGCCGCCAGCGGGCCAGCAGCTCATTCCGCGGATCGGCGCGGATCGCCTCGGGCGGTGCGCTGGCCGACGTTTGATAGGTGTTCGACAGCACGATCAGACGGTGGAGTGGCTTCAGGCGCGAAGACTCCCCGGGCTGACGCCCGGGGCTCGCCAATCCCATAAACTCGCTGGTCAACCAGTCGAGCAACTCGGGGTGAGTGGGCGGTTCGCCGGCGGTGCCGAAGTCGTTGGCTGTTGCCACCAGGCCGCGCCCGAAGTGTCCCTGCCAGATGCGGTTCACCAGGACGCGGGCCGTCAGGGGATTGTCCGGGCTGGTCAGCCAGTGGGCCAGCCACCGGCGCCGGCCGCTCGTGTGAGCCGTGGGCCGAGGCGGGTCGGGCTCATGGCGGACCAGGATGGCCGGTAGCCCCGGACCCACCTCTTCGCGCGGCTTGTTGGGGTCGCCGCGGCGCAGGACGTGGCTGACCGGCGGCTTGGCAGCCTCCTGCCAGATGTAGGCCCGTGGCCCCGGGTGCAGAAGGGGACGCAGTCCCGCCAACTCCTGCGCGGTGCCGACGGCCACGTCCAGGTCGGCCCGGTCCTTCTGCGGGCGCTTGAGAGGTTCAAAGACGGCCAGCATCCGGTAATAATCGGCCTGCGAGAACGGCTCGAACTTGTGATCGTGGCAGCGGGCACAACGCAGCGTCAGGCCCAGGAAGGCGGTGGCTGTCGTCCCCAGCACGTCGTCGAGCTGGTCGTAGCGATCCACCTTCGGGTCGGCGGGCTCGTCGTCCCACGTCCCCAGGCGCAGGAAGGTGGTGGCAATCTGCGTCTCGGCGTTGCTCCCCTCGATCTCATCGCCGGCGAGCTGTTCGGTCACGAACCGGTCGTAGGGCTTGTCACGGTTGAACGAGTCGATGATGTAGTCGCGGAAGCGCCAGGCATTGGGCTTGGCGCCGTCGCGCTCGTAGCCGTTGGTTTCGGCATAGCGGGCCACATCGAGCCAGTGCCGGCCCCAGCGCTCGCCGTACTGGGGCCGGGCCAGCAGGTCATCGACCACCCGGGCAAAAGCATCGGGCGAGGTGTCTGCCAGGAAGGCCCGCTGTTCCTCCAACGTCGGCGGCAGGCCGATCAGGTCCAGGTAGACGCGGCGGAGCAGGGTGCGCGGATCGGCGGCGGGCACAGGCCTAATCCCCGCTTTCTCCAGCCGAGCTAGCACGAAGGCATCGATCGGAGTGCGGACCCAGCCCGGGTCATGCACCGTGGGGACGGCGGGCCGGCGCAGCGGCTGAAAGGCCCAGTGCTGCTCGGGCGGCACGCTCGACCTCTCCGGGCGGACCGGCTGGGCGCGCAGAGTGGTCCCGGCAAACGTCAGGGCACAGGCGAGAGCAGCAAGCGCCAGGCGGGTCATGCGACGCCTCTCTCTGAGGCTGGCCAGAAGGCGGGAGGGCGCGGGCAGCGACGTTTATCAGCTAGCATACTGGTTGGCCGCGGCAAAGGGAAAGCGAAAACCCCCGGGTTTTGATTCGACTTCGACCCCCGCCTGTGGGACCCAGCGCGTTGCGTCCTCTCGTTCCTCCATTGCCTTCTCACCCCACGGTTCCCTCCGCCTCCAAATCGGCCCGCCTCACCAGCGTTCGATCGCGCTGGCCCCGGGCCAGCTCGTAGATGCCAGGCGCCTCCAGGATCTCCCCTGCGCCCGCCGGCAATGCGCCTGTTGGTGGCGGCCGCGGGTGTACCAGGTTGGCAGGCAGTCGGCACAGCAGAGGGCGTAGGTCTTCAGTTCTTCGGTGACGCCGTCGCTCCAGCGGGCGGCGATCTTGTAAAGCGCCGGCCGGCCGCACTGGGGCGTGGTACACAGGACGGGGAAGGGAGGCATCATGGGAGGGGAGAGCAATCGGCCGGGTAGGGCACTGCTTCGCCGCGGAGATCGGCCAGAGCGTTCTGGGCGGCGCGCTGCTCGGCCTCCTTCTTGTTCGGACCCCAGGCGGCAGGGTAAAGGCGTTTGTGGATCTCCGCGGCCACCTTGAAGCACTTGCTGTGGTCGGGGCCCTGTTCATCCAACACCACGTACTGCGGCGTGGCGCCGAAGCGCCGCTGCGCCTCCTGCTGCAACACCGACTTGTGGTTGCCGTGCGCCCCTTCCGCCACCAGGTCGATTTCCGCTTCGAGGTACTTCAGGACGAAGGCTTTCGCCGGCTCCAGTCCGCCGTCCAGGTAAATGGCCCCGACGACCGATTCGAAGACGTCGGCGAGCATGTTGGCCGGCACGGCCGTGTGCAGGTGCATCCCCTTACCCAAGAGCAGGTAGTCGCCCAGCCCGTATTCCTTGCTCATGCGGGCGCAGGTCCGCCTGCTGACCACGGCCGACTTGATCTTGGTCAGGTCCCCTTCCTGAAGCTCGGGAAAGCGGACGTAAAGCTGCTCGACGCAAATGACCCCCAGGACCGCATCGCCCAGGAACTCCAGGCGCTCGTTGGAGGCCAGGCGGGTATTGGCACCGGAGGCGTGGGTGAGAGCTGCCTTCAGCAGATCGGGCTGGCGGAAGCGGTAGCTAATCGCCTCCTGGCATTCCTCAAAAACGTCGGTTTCGTATCGCATCGACAGTTCGTGTGGCATGATGTCTCGCACCAGGCAGGGCTGGCATGAGCGTTCACGTTAACATTGGCGGCGGGGCCTTGTCAACGCCGCCACCGCCGCCGCGCGAGCGCTTCGCCCCACCGCGGCGGTACAATGAGCTGCGACCACCTCACCAGGAGACCCCGATCATGGCTCGCGACCTGATCCTCGGCACCGCCGGCCACATCGACCACGGCAAGACCGCGCTCGTCAAGGCCCTGACCGGCATCGACTGCGACCGCCTGCCCGAGGAAAAGGCCCGCGGCATCACCATCGACATCGGCTTCGCCACGCCTCGACCTGGGCGACTTTCGCCTGGGGATCGTGGATGTGCCCGGCCACGAGCGCTTCATCAAGAACATGCTGGCCGGCGCCACCGGCATCGACCTGGTGGTGCTGATCGTCGCCGCCGACGATTCGATCATGCCGCAAACGCGCGAGCACCTGGAAATCCTGCGCCTGCTCGGTCTGCGCCACGGCGTCATCGCCCTGACCAAGTGCGACCTGGTGGATGAGACGACCCGCGAGGTGGTCGAGCTGGAGGTGCGCGAACTGGTGCAGGGGACCTTCCTGGAAAACGCCCCGCTGGTGCGCACCTCGGCGCACACCGGCGAAGGGATTGCGGAGTTGAAGGCGGCACTGGCAGCGAAGTGCCGTCAGGTCGAGGCCCGCACCGACCGCGAGTTGTTTCGCATGAGCCATCGATCGCTCGTTCATCGTGCAGGGGCACGGCACCGTGGTCACCGGATCGGTCACATCGGGCAGCGTGCGCGTCGGCGACGAAGTGGAGTGGTTGCCGCGCGGCGAATGGGTCCGCGTCCGGTCGCTCCAGAACCACGATCAGCCGGTCGAGGAGGTCCACCGCGGCATGCGGGCGGCCATCAACCTGGCAGGCGTCCATCACGAGGAGGTAGTGCGCGGTCAGGAGGTGGCCACGCCGGGCTACCTGCTGCCGTCGCGGACACTCACGGTGCGGCTGCATTGCCTGGCCGATGTCAAGCGACCGATCAAGCACCGTGCTCCGGTTCGCTTCCACGTCGGCACCGCGGAGGTCATGGGGACGCTTTCGCTCCTCGACTGCGATGCCGTCGCTCCGGGTGAGTGGGCGCTGGCCCAGGTTTTCCTGGACGAGCCGGTGATGGCGGTCTGGGGGCAACCGTTTGTCATCCGCGGCTCGTCGGCGACGCAGACGCTGGGCGGCGGCCAGGTGCTGCAACCAGTGGCTCGCAAAATCCGCCGCCGCCATGTCGAGATGCTCGAACGGATCGAGAAGCTTTGGTCCGGCACCGCCGACGAGCGGGTGCTGGCAGCGGCCTGGTTCGGCGGGTTCGGCGGCTTCGCTCACGCCGACCTGGTCCGTGGGGCCAACGTCGGCCCCGACCAGGCCGCCGAGGTCATCGCTCGCCTGAAGGACCAGAAGGCCCTGGTGGACGTACCCCTGGGCTCGGGCCGCCATCTGCTCTTGCACAGCGACATGATCCAGGAGCTGGACGAACGCATCCTGACGGCGCTGGGCCGATTGCACGAGCAGTTCCCGCTCATGACGACGCACGACCGGCAGAAGGTGCAATCGCAGCTCGATTATGTCGGCGATGACACGCTGGTGCATGCCGCCGTGGACCGGCTGATCGCCCAAAAGCGCGTGGTCGGCGACCTGCGCCGGGTCGCGCGGGCCGACTTCAAGCCGAAGCTGAGCGCCGGGCTGCGCAAGCTCAAAGACAAGGTGGTGGCGGAGTACCAGCAGGCCCGTTTTGCCCCGCCGGAACCGGCCAGCTTCGCCGGAGCGGCGGGGGGCAATGCGACCAACCTGAGGGACCTGTTCGAGGTCTGCGTGGCCGAAGGATTCCTCGTCCACGTCGCCGGCGACATCTATCTGCACAGCGAAGCCGAGGCGGAGATGCGCCGGCTGGTCACCGATAGCCTGACTGTCGGCGGACCGGGACTGACCGTGGCCGAAATCCGCGATTTGCTGGGGACGACGCGGAAATTCGCCGTGCCGCTGTGCGAATACCTCGACCGGATCGGGTTGACGAAGCGGGAAGGGGACCTGCGGCAGCTGGCGATGGCCTCGGAGCCGCGCACGGAGTAAGTGGCCATCCGGAAAGGTGTGGCGGCACGTTTTCAACGTGCCGTTTTTCTGGCTTTTCTCCCATTCGGCACGTTGCATACGTGCCGCGACAGGTGAGTGGCATCCGGCCGCTTACTCCGCTCCGCTTCGTGCGCGGCTCCGAAATACGCACTCACAACGGCACGAACTCCCCCTGACCGTCGAGCCGCCACCACTTCTGCTCCGCAGTGCGGATGATGCCGTCGTAATGCCCGGCCAGCCAGCGCGCCACCTCCCGGCCAAGCACCTGGGCCATGCCATCGTTCGGCACGCCGACCGAGGTGTCGATGACATCCATGCATTGCTTGAGGTGCGCCCGGATGGCCTTGTAGTGCGGGTGTCCGTCGGCGGCCAACTCTTCCAGTTCCTCGTCGAGCACGGCCTGGACGTCGTCCTTCGATTCCCAGCATTCGATATCGAC
Source organism: uncultured Planctomycetota bacterium (assembly GCA_963827935.1). Lineage (GTDB taxonomy): Bacteria > Planctomycetota > Planctomycetia > Gemmatales > Gemmataceae > DATFNV01. Next base: position 205,989 of record CAWHCN010000021.1, read on the forward strand.
CTGGCGGAGTCCGGTGGGGCGGTGATGCAGGCGGTAGACGACGAAGCCGGGCGGCTTCATGTTTTCGATGTGCAGCACATCGAGGGCGGCTGTGATCTGATCCTCGGGCACGCCTTCCGTCCGGGCACGGGCGGCGAGGTCGGCGTCAGTTATCCCCTGAAGGAGAGCGGCCGGCGTGACCTGGGCGACGCTTTTCTTGCAATACACGGTGTAGTGTGCGCCCATGGTGGTCACTATTTGGTGCGTCGCTGAGCCGCGCACGCAGCGGAGCGGAGTAAGCGGCGTGGCGCCAGGCCGCTTACTCCGCTCCGCTGCGTGCGCGGCTCAGATCTGATAACTCCACGGCACCAGGTCCGTGGTGTCCGGCCCCTTCATCCGCAGCGACGGCTTCTCCAGCGACACCACGGTATGCGGGGCCACGCTCTGCGTCAACCAAACACTTGACCCGACCACGGCGTGATGGCCGATCACTGTGTCGCCGCCCAGGATGGTCGCGTTGGCATAAACCACCACGTCATCCTCCAGCGTGGGATGCCGTTTCATGCCGCGGACGATGTTGCCGGCCGCGTCGCGCGGGAAGGACAGCGCGCCGAGAGTCACGCCCTGGTAGAGCTTCACGTTCTTGCCGATGTCGCAGGTCTCGCCGATCACCACGCCGGTGCCGTGGTCGATGAAAAAGCCGCTGCCGATACGGGCCCCGGGATGGATGTCGATGCCGGTGCGGCTATGAGCATGCTCGGTCATCATGCGCGGAATCAGCGGCACGCCGAGCAGCAACAACTGGTGCGCCAGGCGATAGACGGTGATGGCTTCCAGCCCCGGGTAGCAGAAGATGATCTCGTGGTAGCTCTTGGCGGCCGGGTCTCCCTCGTAGGCGGCCTGCACGTCCTGCTCCAGCAGGAGCCGCAGGTCCGGCAGCGAGCGCAACAACTCGACGGTCTTCTGCTGGGCCAACGCTTCGAGGTCGGTCGGCGCCGACTCGTCTCGCTCCGGATCGAGGTCGGCGTATTCGTGGCGCAGGGCTCGGCCGATTTGCGTGGTCAACTTGTCGTGCAGGCGGTCGATGACATCGCCGACGTGGTATTCGACGTTGCCGATGTGCAGGTTCTGCCGCCGCCAGTAGCCGGGGTAAAGGATGTCGAGCAAATCGTCGAGCATCTCGACGATGACCTCGCGGCTCGGCAAGGGGCGATGGCCGAGGTGGCTGGTGCGGCTGCACTCGGTGAAGGTGGCGACCAGGGCCTCGGTGATTTCCGGAAGGGCTTCTTTCAGACGGATATCGGTCGCCATGGCGCACACCTCATTTATCCACCCGGCTAACCGCGCTGCATTTCCATGCTAGGCGGTACGGAGAAATCGGTCAAATCTGCCGGAAGTAATCTTCGGACCGCCGTCGTGGGAAGTTGAATATCGCATTGCCGCGGGCAGCGGCTCAACTGTTCACGGTCTAGGCAGCCCACGCCCAGGCTTGCGGCGTTCCGCAGCGGTCCTGCGGCGGCAGGGACCGTGTGGCCTCGGCGCAAGTGTAAATTGGTGAAATGCTTGCGTCACGCCAGCCGCGTGACGAATGTGTTTGGCACGCCATCTGCGTTTCCGTGCGCGACCGTTCGTCTTGCCGGTCCGATCCGCGCTGGCCATGGGAGAGGTGGTACAGCGGATCGGATCGGTTTTTTTCTGCGCTCTCGACAATTTCGTACTAGGGAAATGTCGCCCGGTTCTGCTATGGTAAAATGAGGAGGGTCGGGAGATCGGCTCTACGAGGTTGTCGTGCCTTGGACACCACAGCAGCCCCGCACACTGAGACAACTCCAGCCAGCGCTGCACCCGCTCCGGTGGCGGCCTCGCAGAATCGTTTTGGCTCGCCATTGGCCAGCCATCTGAAGGCCCTGGTCGGGACCCCGTCCCAAAGGCGCCTGGCCCGAGCGGCCCTGCTGGTGGATCGCGTCCGCTACTGGGAAAAGGAATTCGACCGCCTGTCGGACGCCGAGACCCGAGAGGTGGGCATACGTCTGCGCGGGCGGGCTCGTGGCGGCGAATCGCTGGACCGATTGCTGCCCGAGGCGTTTGGCCTGGTGTGCGTGGCAGCCACCCGCCTGCTGAAGATGCGCCCCTTCGACGTGCAGATTGCCGGCGGCGTCGTGATGCATCATGGCGCCCTGGCCGAGTTGGCCACCGGCGAAGGCAAGACGCTGACCGCCTGCCTGCCTGCCTTTCTCAACGGCCTGTTTGGGCAAGGCGTTCATATCACCACCGTTAACGATTATCTGGCCGGTCGCGATGCCGAGTGGATGGGGCCCGTTTATCGATCCCTGGGCCTGACGGTCGGCGTCCTTCAACAAAAGATGGGCGAGCAGGACCGCAACAAGGCCTATCGCTGCGACCTGACTTACGGGACGGCCAGCGAGTTTGGCTTCGACTTCCTGCGCGACCGCCTCAAGATCGCCGGACAGCTGGGACGCGAATCGCCGTTCTGGGCCCCCTGGTCCGCCCAGGCGGGCGGTTATACGCAACCGCTCGATCCCAAAGTGCAGCGCGAGCACAACTTCGCCCTGGTCGACGAGGCCGACAACATCTTCATCGACGAGGCCCGCACGCCGCTCATCATCAGCGGCCAGACCCGACCCGCCACGCCAGAAGAGTCGGTCGTCTACCAGTGGTCCGACCGCCTGGCCAAGGCGATGGAACTCGACCGCCACTTCACCTATGACGAGAAGAAGCAGAAGATCGAGCTGACCGACGAGGGGCGCGGCCTGTGCCGGTGGTCCAACCCGCCGGTCGGCCAGCATTCCCATGCGATGGACAAGCTGTTCGAGCACGTGGAACGCGGCCTGCACGCCTATCATCGCTTCCGCCGCGATCAGCACTACATGATCCACAAGGGGAAGATCGTCATCATTGACGAGTTCACCGGCCGGCAGATGCCGGACCGGCACTGGCGCGAAGGGCTGCACCAGGCTGTCGAGGCCAAGGAGAACGTGCAGATTACCTTCGCCGCCGACCATGCGGCCCAGATCACCTTCCAAAGTTACTTCAAGCTGTACAAGAAGCTGGCGGGGATGACCGGCACGGCAGCGCAGAATTGGTGGGAAATCCGCCGCGTTTACAAAATCTGGGTGGTCCCGGTGCCGACCAACCGCCCGGTAATTCGCGAGCCCTGGCCCGATCGGGTTTTCCCGACCGAGGATGCCAAGTTCGATGCGGTGGTAGAGGAGATCGCCCGCCTGCGCGCCCTGGGCCGGCCTGTGCTGATCGGCACTCGCTCGGTGGACAAGTCGGAGCGGCTCAGCCAGCGCTTGCAGGCCGCGGGGATCGAGCACCAGGTTCTCAACGCCAAATTCCACGAGATTGAGGCGAAGATCGTCGAATATGCCGGCGAGCCGGGCAAGGTGACGATCGCCACGAACATGGCCGGCCGCGGCACCGACATCAAGCTGGGCAAGGGGGTCGCCGCCGCCGGCGGACTGCACGTCCTGGGCACGGAGCGCCACGAGGCGATCCGCATCGACCGCCAGCTGATGGGTCGCTCCGCCCGCCAGGGCGACCCGGGCAGCTGCCAGTTCTTCCTCTCCCTGGAAGACGAGTTGCTCGAAGGCCTCGGCCCGGAGCGGCAAGAAGATCTAAAGCACGACGGCGTTCAGGGCGGCAACGTCGACTGGCAGTCGTATCGACGGTTCTTCATCAAGGCGCAGCGCCGTTTGGAGAAGCGCCACTATCGGCAGCGCGTCGATCTGCTCATGTATGAGAAGCAGCGCCAGGAAATCTTGAAGGACTTGAGCGCCGATCCGTATGTGGACTGAGCCGCGCACACAGCGGAGCGGAGTAAGCGGTCCGGCGCTGCGCGCGGCGCTGCGTATAATGAGCACGTCGCCCTCTTCCATGAAAGGTGCTTCTGATGGCCTGCGCGAACGTGATCGAACTCACCGTGGATAACTGGGAACAGGAAGTGGTCAAGAGCGACAAGCCGGTCCTCGTCGATTTCTGGGCGCCCTGGTGCGGACCGTGCCGGGCCCTGACGCCAACCATCGACAAGATTGCCAAGGACTTCGACGGCAAGATCAAGGTCGGCAAGCTGAACATCGACGACAATCAGGATCTGGCTGTGCGCTACGGCATCTCCAGCATCCCGCAGGTGTTCATCTTCCACGGCGGCGACCAGCCCCGGGAACGTCCGTCCCCCGGCGCCCACAGTGAGGCGACCCTGGTGAAACTGATCAACGGCGTGCTGAAGCCCTGACGCAGCTTTCAGAAGCCTGGAGCGTGAGCGACGGGAACCGCGTTACCCGTCGCTCACGCTCCGGGCTCTGACATCTTGCTCAACTCCGTCCATCCCGCGGGTCGATAACAGAAGAGGCCCTTTGGCCTCTTCCGAGGATTCCCCGGCATGGATGTCTCGTCCCCGCCCCCTCCCGGTCCCGAGTCGACGGCCCGGGCCGGGGAACTGGTGGTCCACAACGGCCGGCTCAGCGGCGTCCGCAAGGCGCTCGGCGCGGCGCTGACGCTGCTGGGTCGTGCCGAAGGCTGCGAAGTCCGCCTCAATGTCGAGGGGGTGCTGCCAGTCCACTGCGCGATCGTCCGTAGCACAGCCGGCCTGGTGATCCGGACCTTACCCGAGGCAGCCGTTCAGGTGAATGGCCAGTCGGTTGTGGAGGGTCCGCTGGACGATGGCGACGTGCTGACTGTCGGCCCGTTTCAGTTCCTGGTCGCGCTGCCCGAGGCACCGGAGGCCCTTGACCCGGTGGCCCTGGAGCGCGAGAAGGATGCGCTGCGGATTCAGGCGGCGGCGGTGGCGGCTCAGCAGATGGGCCTCACCGAAGAAGAGGCCCGCTTGCAGCATCGGCGGGCCACTCTGGAACGCCAGGAAGCGCAGCTGTCGGCCCACCTCGAAGAACGCCGCCAGAAGCTCGTCGAACTGCAAGGCCAGGTCCGCGAAGCCCGCATGGCCCTCCGGAACGAACGGGCCGAGCACGACAAACGGGTGGAGGACACCGCGACCGAGCTGCAGCGCGTCCGCCGCGAGGTGAGTGCCGGCCAGGAGAAATTGAAGGCGTCGCGGCAGCACCTGTCGGACCTGCACCGTCGCCTTAAGCGCCGCCACGCCGCCCGCTGGACCGCGACTGAAGCCGGCATCAAGAAACGCGAGGAGCGGCTGACGGCAGAACAGACCCAGCTCGAAGCCGATCGAGCAGCGTTGACCGATGCCCGGCTGCGGTGCAACGGCGAGGCGGAACTCGGGCGGCGGAAGCTGCAGGCGGCGTGGGAGGATTTCCATCGGGCCCAGCAGCAGTGGGAGGAGCGGCGGGGCCAGGAGCAGGCTGACCTGCGCCGCCGAGCCCGCGAGGTCGCCGACGCCGAGCGCGCCGTGGCCGAGCAGTACCAGTTCTGGGACCAGACCCGCACCGCAGTTCAGGCCGAGGTCGAGGGTCTGGAGAGCCGCGTTCGCAACCTTCGCCGCAAGGTGCAAGAGCAGGAGAAGGACGCGCAGCGGCCGGGCCTGAACGCCCCCCACCCTGAACCGGTCGAAGCGGCTCAGGCGGTGCCTCGGCCGCAGCCGGTACTTGCGGAACAGGAGCGACTCGTCGCCCTAGAGGTGCTGGCCGGCGAGTTGGCCGACCAGCGCCGGCATCTGCTGGAGCAGGCGGCCCGGCTGGCACGCGCCCAGCAGGACTGGTGTACCGAGCAGGCGGCGGCCCTGGCGGCCCTGCACGATGCCGCCCGACGCCTTGAAGAACGCGAGGCCCAGCTCGAACCGCGTGAACGCCGGCTGGACGATGCCGAAACCGAGTTGCAACGTCGCTCCTGGGGCATGCCCAGTTGCAGTCGCACCTCGACGGCTGGCAGGCTCGCCTAACGGCGCGGGCCGCCGCCTGGGAAGCCCAGCGCGAGTCCCTGCTCGCCGATCTGCAGGGGCGTGAGGAGTCGGCCCGGCGCCGCGCCGATGCCCTGGCGAAACTCCGGCAGCGCTGGACGCAGCGACGCCACCGCGAGGTCGCCGTGTTGCGCGGCGAGCTGCAGCGCCGTGCTGCCGCACGCCGCCAGTACGCCGCCCTGTGGGAGGAGTGCCTCAATCACAGTGCCGCCCTGGAGCAGCAGCAACGGGCGACGGCCGAGCGCGCGCTGGCGCTGGAGCAGTACCGCCTGGAAGCGATCGCGCAATCGCCGAACTCGCCCGCCGCCGAGAAGCGTCTGGAACGCCTACGCCGCCGCTGTGCCGCCTCGACCGTCTCCGCCCGCCGCAACCTCGACCGCGAACGCCAGACGCTGGAGGCCGAGCAGAAACGGCTGCAAGAACTGGCCGCGGATCTGGACCAGCAGTCCGCCGCCCTGGACCAGCGCGATGCCGAACTGGCCCGGCAGCTGGCTGACTGGGAACACAGCACCGCCGCCGCGGACGAGGCCCGCGAACGCCTCCAGGCAGAGCTGCAAATCGTGAGCGCCCAGCGCGCCCGCCTGGAACAGGAAACGCAGACGCTGCGCGACGAGGTGGAGCGGTTGGCGCGGCTGCTGATGGATGATGGGCCGACGCTGTTGCTGCCGCTCAACCAGGCCGCATGAAACGGGGAAGCCGGCGAGCGGCGCGGCGTAAGCCCGCCGGTACTCATGAGCACCGACGGGCTTACGCCGCGCCGCTCGCCATCGTTATTTCACCGGTCCCGCCCCCGCCAAATACGCCATCAAATCCCGCACCTCCACATCGCTCAACGGCGTCAACAACCCCTCCGGCATCATCGACACCGGCGACTTTTTCCGCTCGTCAATGTCGCTCTTCGCCACCCGAATCTGCTCGTTCTGCGTCTGCAGCACCAGCGTCTTCGTGTCCTCCTGGGCGATCAGGCCGGTCAGCGTGCGGCCCGCCTTCGTCGTGATGACGGTCACCTGGTAGTCCTGGGCGACAACCGCGTTCGGGTCGAGCAGCTTCGTCAGGACGTATTCGGGATTGATACGCTGCGAGCCGGTCAGGTCTGGCCCGATCTTGGCCCCCTCGCCGAACAAGGTATGGCAGGTGGCGCAGGTCTTGGTGAACAGCTGCCGACCGTGGACGCGGTCGGCCTTCTTCAGGGCGGCGGGCGGGACCACGGCCAGGTAGCGGTTCATCAGGGCCGACTTGTCCTGCGGCTTCCGCACTGCCCCCCACACCTTCGTCAGCCGTTCCGTCAGCGCCTTGTCGTTGAGGGCCAGCAGTTGTCGGGCGGTGAAGGCGGACAGGTCGCGGCGCGGCACCGTCCCCTTCTCCATCGCCTCCAGCAGGGCCAGGGCGTAGGCCGGACGGGAGGACAGCGTAGCGATGGCGTCGGCCTTTTCCGTCTCATTCAACATTGGGTACTGTTTGAGGATCGCGGCCGGGATGGCCGGATCGTTGAAGCCGGCCAGGGCGCGGATCGCCGCATCACGCATGGCCGCATCGCCCAGCAGGTCACGCAACAGCTGCAAATCGGCGGCCTTCGCCTCGATCAGCGTTTGCAGGGCGTGCGGCGGGCAGAGACCTCAGACTTGCTCTCGAAAACCCAGCTGCGCAGCAGGGCGATGGCGTCCTGGTCGCCGAAGAGAGCGGAGAGGAGCATCGCCTTTTCGTGGACCTCGGGCTTCTTGCTCAGCAGGAGCATTCTTCGCACGGCTGCCCAGCCCGTCGGCAACGCGAGCCCGGTGCGCCCTTGCAGCGCCTCCGACATGCCGACGACGAGGTCGCGCTCGACGTCGGGGATGCTCGGCGGATCGGGCGTCAGATCATACCTTTCGCCGCGATGAAAGCCCTCGATGGCGTGAAATACGCGCATGATCTGCGCGATGCCTGGTTCGCCCATCTCGGCCAGTCGGCGCGCGACATACTGCCGCACGATTGGGATTTTGGCCCGCGTCAGGAGCGAGGCGGCCTGGCCGACATCCTGCGGCACCAGCGGCTCGACGCCGTACCAGACCATGAGCGGAATGTTGGCATCCGTCGCATCCTCGGCGTGGGCCGCCAGCGCCTCCGCGATCCGCCAGCGCTGCTCGAGGTGCAGTTTGCGCATCCCCGAGGCGAGTGCCAGCCGAACCGAGGGAGACTTCTCCGTTTTGGCCAGCGTCGCGAGTTTCGCCGTGGTCGTGCTGGAGGCCGGCACCGTGTCGCAGAGGAAGCGCACGCCCCAGCCGCGGACGTCCTCCTGCGGCTGGTCAAGAAGGCCGAGAAGATCGCTTTCGCCCAGCGCGCCGACGGCATAGAGCGCCGACAGGACCCGCAGTTTCGACTGTGCCCCCTTCACCACGTCCCGCATCTCGCGCAGGGTCGGCTCGATCGTGGCGGGCAGCTTGCCGGCATGGGCCCGCTCCTGGAGCAGGCGCCGGGCGTGGCGCACGTGCCAGTCGTCCTTGTGCAATTGCATTGTCACCAGGTCGACGTCCGCCAGCTTCGCCAAATCGCCCGTGAACGGCTTCGGCTCGCCATAGGTGACCTTGAAAACCCGGCCCCACGGCTGGGTGACGTCGTTGTTGTGGCATTCGCCGGCATCGTGCCAGTCGGCGACGAAGATGCCGCCGTCGGCCGCTGCCGTCAGCACCAGGCCGCGGAAGTTCTCGTCGTGCGCCATCAGGAAGTCCTTGTCGTGCCGGGCCACATAACCCGAACCTTTGCGCTCGAAGAAGTCCTGATTGAGCCGATTGCCGTGGATGTTGCACATGAAGATGTGGCCGCGGTAGCTGGCCGGGAAGTTATCGCCCTGGTAGATGAGGGCGCCGGCGTGGGCGTGGCCGCCGCCGAACTCGTCGTGGGCGCCGATGCCGCCACGCGACTTCGTCCAGTCGCCGCCCGCCCAGTGGATGTGGTCGGCACAGGTCTGCATCAAGCTATAGACATGCGGGTTGAGGTCCTGCCCGTACATCCGCCGGTAGTGCCCGCCCGGCACAAAATGGAACACGTGCTCGATCACGCAGTTGGTGACGAAGGCCTCGCCGCGGTCGTCAAAGTCGAGGCCCCAGGGATTGGTGGTGCCCCAGGCGAACGGCTCGAATACCTTGCGGGTCGGGTGATAGCGCCAGACGCCGCAGTTGAACGGTATGCGCTGCTCGTCCGGCGTGCCGGGCTTGCCGACCTTCGAGGTGTCGATGATGCCGTTGCAGCCGTAAAGCCAACCGTCCGGCCCCCAGGTGAGGCTGTTGAAGACATTGTGTTTCGCCTTGAGGCTCCAGCCGTCGAGGACGACCTTCGGCGGCCCGGCCGGCGTGTCGCCATCCGGCTTCAGCGGGATGAAGAGCAGGTTCGGCGACGCACACAGCCAGACGCCGCCGAAGCCCAGGGCGATGCCGGACAGGTTGGTGCCGTGGTCGAGGAAGACCTTTGACTCATATTTCCCCTGTCCCTTATCCTCGAAGATGAGAACGCGGTCCTTGCCGGGCTTGCCGTCGGTGATCCAGTGGGGGTACGAGTGCGATTCGACGACCCAGAGCCGGCCGCGGTCGTCGGTGGCCAGGGCAATCGGCTTGACCAGCTGCGGCTCCCCGGCCACCAGGCTGACACGGAACCCTTCGGGCAACGTCATGCGCTCGACGGCCCCGTTCGGTGAGACGGGGGCCTCGGCGGCGACGGCGGGCAGGGACAGAAGGAGGATTGCAAGGACGGCGGCAGAGCGGGGCATGGGATGACCTCGGCGGTGGGGGGCGGGAGATGGTAGTATCGCGGAGAGGAGGGGCGGAGGCAATGGAAGAGGGGCGTCTTGTTTGTGGTCGGAAAATCGGATTAAATACAACATGACCCCGGAGGACTTTCCATGGCGACACTCATCCTTGAGAATGTTCCGCGCGACTTGTACGAACTGCTTGAGAAGCGGGCGGCCTCCGAGCACAGACCGCCCAGCGAGGAAGCGATTCGCCTCCTGGATGCGGCGCTACGCGTCCGGGAAATGAAACCCCCGGTACCGGAGTTCATCCCGTGCGACGAATTCTCGGCTCCGTTCGACCTCCCACTGCCCAAGAATGTTGTCCGCGCAAAGGGACGCCCTATCCCTCCGCCCCTGCCGGATCCCATCGACTAAGGCGCGGAGGTTCGACCGATGCTGTATCATCCGGTCCCCAGGGATGAGTCGCTGTCACAAGGAGACCTCATCGACGATTGCCCGCTCGCGCGTGGGGAGTTGAAAGGCGAAACTATCGATCTCGACGCGGAACCGGCCATATGGAAGGCGCGCATCATCGTCTTAACCCAGGCTTGCGACCTGGCCCAGGACAAGACGACGAAGGTGCTGGTCGCCACGGTGCAGCCCGTGCGGGAGTTGATTGACGGGGGCGTGCTGAAACCCGCGGCCATCAGGGACCAGATTCGCCGCGGGCTATCGTACGGCTGGTACTTCTTGCCTACCGCTCCGGCCCCGATCCCGCTGGTGGAATCAATCATTGATTTGCACGAAATTCACACTGTCCCGCGCCCTTTTCTCGAACACCTGATCGCCAACGGCAAGCGCATCTGCCGCCTCATCACGCCCTACCGCGAACACCTCGCCCAGCACTTCGCGGTCACCTACATGCGCATCGGCCTGCCGGCCCCGTACGATACCGAACCCTGATTCCGCGCGCGCTCCCCGCCCCAATGTCGTCTCCTATCTCCAGGGAGCCCGATGAGCCATGCCGAGAAAGACCTGGTGCGCAAGGCCCAGGACGGCGATCGGACCGCGTTCGAGGAACTGGTCCGGCGCACGTCGCGGTTGGCGTTTGCGCGCCTGGTCCTCGAAACCGGCGATAGCCATCGGGCCGAGGATCTGCTGCAGGAAACGCTGCTGCTGGCGTATCGCTCGCTCGGCCAGTTGACCGATACGGCCGGCTTTCGCGGCTGGCTGCTGGCCATCGCCCAGAACGTGGCCATCGACGCCGCCCGCCGCGACGCCCGGTTGAAGCGGGCTGAGCCGCCGCGGGCGGACACCCCGCTGATGGTGGTCCCGGCCAACGGGCCGCCGCCGGAGGAAGAGGCCCAGCGCCGCGAGCTGCGCGACCGGGTGCTGGCGGTGCTGCGGTCGCTGCCGGACGAGTATCGCCTGCCGTTGACGCTGCGCTACCTGGCCGGGGCAGATTACGAAACCATCGGGACGCAACTGGGGCTGACGAACGGGTCGCTGCGGGGGCTGCTGCACCGCGGGTTGAAGATGCTGTGCGCCCGGTTGCCGGAATTCCGGACGGAGGAGTGAATCGATTGGGCGGGGTGGCACGCCCTGAGGTACTCCGAAGGGCGTGCCTGAATGCCAGCACGCCCTTCGGAGTACCTCAGGGCGTGCCACCCGTCGCGAAACGCGCCGCCCGCAGGGCGGCGGCTAAACGGGAATGCGGAGGGGCACGCCATGTCCGAACACGCCTGGACCCTGGAACACATCGCCGCCCACGTCGCCGGCGGGCTCGATGCCGCCGAGGGCGAACGCCTGGACGCGCACGCCGCCGACTGCCCCGAGTGTATCGCCGCCCTGAACGAGGCCCGGGCCCTGGATCGCGGCCTCGACGGCCTCTTCGCCGACCGCCGCCCGGGAGCGGGACTGGAGGATCGCATGATTCAGTCGTTGCGGATGGAGGCGGCGCGGACGATGGCCCTGTCGCGCTGGCGGCGCAAGGTCGCGTGGGGAGCGGCGGCAGCGGTGGTGCTGGGGGCGGCGGGGGCGGGGATTGCGCAGATTGGGGATGGAGGTGGATTGCCGTTTCCGGGGGCGCCGAGTGGTCGGCGGTCGTATGACGCGAAGGGTGCCGAACAGGTGCAAGGAGCGTTTCAGGCGCCGCCTAGAAAGGGATATGAGGTTCTCGGCTCGGATGGGGGCGATGAACTGGCGCAGGGCAAATCGCATTACGCCCAGTCGTTCTCCGCCGCCGGCATTGATGCCAGAATGTACGACGGTTCGGTCCGCTTGGTCCCCGGCCAACCGCTTGACCCCGAGGCGATGGCCCAGGCGATTCGCGAGAGCGCCGGCAAGACGATCAGCGATGGTACATCCAACACGATCGCATATGCCGAGGATTACAAAAAGGAGTCCCCCACGAATCTAGCAAGGAAGATAACTCCAGGGAGCGGCTTTGCTGGCGGGGGTGTCGGAGGCATTTCTCCTCCAAGCGCTGCCTCCCCCGACCGCCGCCAGGTCCCCTCCGGCCGGTCAACCCAAGCCTCTGAGATGGTTCGCAGCGCGGATCTGGAGCCGGCCGTCCCCCGCGACGCATACCTCAAGCCCACCGAATTCGACAAGCGCAAGTCCGAGCCATCGGTCCCCGCGGACGGCGAGGGCAAGAACAAGGAGGAGAGAGAGAAGGAGCGCAAGCCGCCGCCGGACCAGGTGCCGGCGAAGGAGAAACCGCCAGACAAGACCGCGGCCCCCAAGCCGGACGTGCCCGCCGCGGAACCGGCCCCCACGCGCAAGGTCATCCGCAGCGGCGACATCGAGTTCGAGGTCGAATCGTTCGATAGCGCCCTGGCCACCGTCACCAAGCTGGTCATCGGCATCAAAGGGGCGTTCGTCGGCACGGTCAACAGCGACAAGCTGGCCAACGGCAAGGTCAAGGGCTCCATCGTCGTCCGCGTGCCGCCCGACAGCCTCGATACGCTGGTCCTCGACCTGCGCAAGGAACTCGGCAAGGGGGGCGAGCTGAAGGGACAGCGCATCGCCAGCGTGGAAGTGACCAAGCACTATACCGACCTGGAAGGTCGCCTGAAGGCCGCCCGCACGATGGAGCAGCGCCTCTTGCAGATCATCAAGGAAGGCAAGGGGGAGATCAAGCAGCTCCTCGAAGCGGAAAAGGAGCTGGGCAACTGGCGGGAGAAAATCGAGCACGTTGAGGGAGAAATCCGCTTCTACGCCAGCCAGGTGGCGCTGAGCACGCTGACGATCACGCTGGCGGAAAAGGATGTTCGGGCGGCGGCCGACGTGGTCGAAAGCGAGCGGGTGCAGGCGGGCCTCGAAGTGGAGGACGTGGACAAGACGATGCGTGAGGTGCTGGCGGCGGTGGCCGAGGCGAAGGGGCGCGTCACCAAGTCGGAGCTGAAGCAGGTCTCGGTGGGGCAGTACAACGCGGCGCTGCAATTCGAGGTGGCACCCGAGGCAGCGGGGCCGCTGCGCGACCGGCTCAAGCAGCTCGGCACGATGGTCAGGCTGGACATCGACCGCGTGCAGCGGGCGGAAGGGGGCACGGCCCCGGCGCCGCGCGATGCCAAGGTGAAGCGTGGCGACACGGCCTTCGACCTGTCGCTCTACAACCTGGCCAAGATCCAGCCGCGCGAGACGGCCACCGTGCAGGTCGCCGTGGCCGACGTGCCCGCCGCCTATCGGGCCCTGCGCGAGGCGGTCGAGAAGGCCAAGGGGCGCGTGGTGGGGGCGGAGCTGAACGAGCAGGACCGGCAGAACGTGACCGCCCAGCTCGATTTCGACGTGCGCCGCTCCGAAGAGGGGGCGATTCAGCAGGCGCTGACGGCGGCCGGCGACACGGTGTCGCGCTCCGTCAACCGCGCCCCGGAGAGCCAGGGCGTCACCGATGCCAAGGTGCTGTTCAAGACTTCGCTGGTGAGCGCGGCCCACATCCGGCCGCGCGAAACGGTGACGCTGGGCATCGAGGTGGCCGACGTGGATGCGGCCCGAGCGGTGTTCGCCGCCCAGGTGGCCGAGGTCCACGGCCGGTCGATCAACGAGCAGGTGGCCCACGAACGCAACGGCCGCGTCACCGGCCTGCTGGTTTACGACGTGCCTTTCACCGCCGCTTCCAGCCTGGTCGAGAAGTTCAAAGGGTCCGGCACCGTCCGCGTGCAGTCGACGGCCCGCAACCTCCAGGCCCCGGAAGGGAACCTGGCCCTGGCCCGCATTGACGTGACCGTGTCCAACGCCGACCTGATCGTGCCGAAGGACGATGGCCTGTGGCCGCAGGTGCGGACGGGGTTGTCGTACAGCCTGCTGGTGCTGTCGAAGAGCGTGTCGTGGTTGATCTTCGGCATCTGCGTGCTGGGGCCGTGGGCGCTGATCGCCTACGGCGTGTATCGGCTGGTGCGGCGGTTGTTTGGGACGCCGGCGGCGGTGCCGGTGGCGCCGGTGGTGGTGCCGCCGGCGGCGTCGTGATCAAACGGTTGGGCCGCCGCCTTTCCGCGCCGCCCGCTGGGCGGCGGCTAAACACATCCCATCTCGGTTTGCGTCTCATCCCCCATTCCGGGTACAATCCACGCCAGTCCAATCGACCGGGGGGCATCATGTCTACACGGCCAAGGCGAAGTGTGCAGCCGGCTCGTTCGGCGGCCCGGACCACGGCACCGGCACGGCCGTCGCTGCCGGCGGACATCCTGGCAATCGAACGCGAACTCGAGCCTTACGTCATCGAGGACGGCAAGCCCGTGGATGGCATCATCACCGAGCATGAGATGCGGCTGCTGACCGAGCCGCTCTTGAGCAACTGGTCCGCGCCGGACGGCCAGCCGTTTGTTGTCCTGGCCAACGTCGGCGTCTTCCATACTAAGAAACAACCCCCCATTGTCCCCGATGTGCTCCTGGCCGTGGGCGTGAGCCAGGGGCACGACCTATCGTTGAAGCAGAACCTGTCGTATTTCGTCTGGCTGCGCGGCAAGGTGCCCGGCGTGGCCATCGAGATCGTGTCCAACCGCGAGGGCGGAGAAGACACGGAGAAGCTGGCGATCTACTTCCGGATCGGCGTGCCGTATTACGTCATCTTCGATCCCGAAAAGGAACTAGGTGGCGGCGTGCTGCGGGTCTATCAACGGCAGGCCAAGAAATACGAGTTGCTGGACGCACCCTATTTCTTCAAGAAGGTTGGCCTGGGAATCTGCCTCTGGAAGGGACGCTATGGGGTCCTTGAATTCAACTGGCTGCGCTGGTGCGATAAGGAAGGCCAGGTCATTCCGACCGGGGCTGAACGGGCCGAACGCGCGGAGAAGGAACTGGCCCGCCTCCGCGCCAAGCTCCGCAAGAAGGGCGGCCGCTAAACCACATGGCGTTCGCTCCACCTCCGCGGTAGCATGGGGGGACCCCCATCGCCTCGGAGGATAGGCCCGTGTCGGTCCAGGTCCGTTGCCCGCACTGCTCCGCCCTCGGCCTGGTGGCGGATGGCAACGTCGGCGTGCCGGTGATGTGCGGCACCTGCAAGCGCTCGTTCTGGATGCGCAGCCCGCTGGCCGGGCTGCCCGCGCCCGTGCTCCCCGAACAAGCTCCCGTCAAGACCCCCATCGTCCACTTCGAGACCGGCGGCAGCAGCTCCACCGGCCGGGTTCGCAAGCAAAACGAGGATAGCTTCCTGGTCCAGCACCTGCTCTGGTCTGGTCACGACAGCCAGGGCGAGACGGCCCTGGTCGTCGTCGCCGACGGCCTGGGCGGCCATGAGGCGGGAGAGGAAGCGAGCCAGATGGTGGTGCATACCGTCGGCGGGGCGCTGCTCGGGTTTTTGACCGGCGAGGCGATCGGCGGCGGCGAGGCGCCGACGGCCAGCACCATCAGCAACGCCGTCGAGGCGGCTTTGCAGGAGGCCAACCGCCAGGTCCACGCCCGCGGCAAGCAGGAGGCACGGCGCAAGGGCATGGGAGCGACGGCGGCCGTCGTCGTGGCCCGCGCGGGGACCGCCCACATCGGCCACGTCGGCGATGCCCGCGTCTATCACCAGCGCGGCGACAAGTTGATCCAGGTCACCACCGACCAGACCCTGGCGGCCCGCATGGTCGAGCTGGGCCGGTTGTCGCCCAAGGAGGCGCTGGTCCATCCGGCCCGGAACGATGTGTACCAGGCCATCGGCCATCATCCCAACCTGAAGCCGGTCCACCACGACCTGAAGCTGGCGCCGGGCGACTGGCTGATCGTGACCTCTGATGGGTTACACGCCCATGTTGGGGCCGAGGAGCTGCGCCAGGCGGTGCTGAAGGCCGAGCCTTCGGCCGCGAGATTGGCCGCCGCCCTGGTCGAACTGACCAATCAGAAGGGCGGGAGCGATAACTGCACGGTGGTTGTCGTGCGGTGCTGGTGAGACCGCCGGCTAGGCCGAGCCCGGGCAGCCCGAGGCGCCAGCAAGCAAGCGTAGGGTGCGTCAAGCGTACTCGCGCCGACGCACCGGAGGCCAGGAACGGTGCGTCGGCGCGGGTACGCTTGACGCACCCTACAACTCGCGAGGAACCTACGAAACGATCCTCTAGCCCAGTGAGTCTACAGACAGGAAAAGAACACCACTAGGTACAGGATTAGCCCGATGCTGAAAATCGAGGTCATCAGCCCAAGGACGGCGACGGCGCCATGGCGGTCGTCGGCCTGGAGCTGCTCCCATTCGGCGGTGGGGAAGTACGGCTGGCTGGCGCCTGACGCTGCATGGGTCATGGGGCCTCTCCGGAGCGGTGGTGGGGGCGACGCTACCCTGTGAAGATAGGGGTCGCGGAGGGGGGCGGTCAAGGCGCGGGCAAACGCACTTCGTTGTGGCACGGTCAGGAGACCGTGCCACAACGGCGGTGGTTCGTTGTCCAGGACCGGCTCAGCGGCTGGTTAGCTTGACCTGGCTGGTGCGTTCGGCGCTAATGTCGATGTGGCTGAGTTGCAGGAGCTGGCCGTCGGTGCGGCGGGTGTAGACCAGCCAGCCGCCGGTCGCCAGCGTCGCCTTGAAATGGCCGGCACCGTCGGCGGTCACGCTGTGGGTTTCCCCCGCGCGGTCGGCCCGCTGGAACGTCAGGTGGCGCCGGCGTCCGGCGTGTTGTCGCTGCGAACGACCTCCCCTTCCACGTTGGCCGGGGCGATCGGGATGATCTTCTCCAGACGCAGCGCGGGCGGACCCTGGACAAAGGTGTCGGGACGGATCGGAGCCGTAGGCACATCGGTTTTCGGGGTGCCGCCAGGCGGCGCGTACTGGCGGAAGCCTTCCGGCTTGTAGGGCTTGTTCGATTCGCGAACGCCGTCGGAGCCGGAGTCGTTGACGCCCGCGCCGCCGGGGGCCGGCGCCAGGCGACCGTCGTTGACGCCGGCGCCGGCCGGCGGGGGCGCCACGGCTGCACCGGCCGTCGTCCAGTAGCAGCTCGTCACCGGCTCGCAGCGGGTGTACGGCTTCATCGTGGTCACCGGCACCGAGTAGCACCGGGCCACCCAGCTCTGCACCGGGCAGCACTGCTCGCGCAGGCGATAGCTGGTGGTCGGCGTGGCCACCTGCTTGTACGAACAACTGCACGAATCGTAAAAGCAGCTCACGCGGTAGCTGGTGACCGGCTCCCAGTAATAGCTCTTGCTGTAGGTGGTGACCGGATCGTAGGCGGTGCGGGTTTCGTAGTGGACCTCGGGAGCGTAATAGGTCCGCTGGACATAGCGGGTTTCGCACACCTGTTGCGGGCAGGGCTGGGGGCAGGGTTGCGGGCAAGCCGGGGCGCAACCGGTGTCGGCCGGGTAGGCCGCCATGTAGGCCGAGTAGGGCGGGTAGGCGGCGTAATAACCCGATGTGACAGGTGGGGCCGATTTGCAGCCGGCGCAGCAGACCTGGAAGACGTTATTCCACGCCGCCGGCGCCGGCCCGGCAGCGGCCGCCACCACCAACCACGCGCCGGCCCACACGACGATCCGCAAGGGTCTCATGGCCGTGCTCCTTTTTTCTGTCGAAGTTGTCTCAAGTCGGTTCCGGTTCTGGACCACACCACTCCCCCGCACCAGGGCCTCCGAGGTCCCGCGCCAGCATCCACCTATCCAGGGTAATTGGACCGTACCGCCAAGCAAGACTCAGCAGCTGCGAATCAGGCGGATTTTCAGGGGTGGCGCGTTAAAGTTCTCACGTCAGGCAAAATCGGACGGTTGCGGCCCCGCCGGGGCCGGCGCGGAACTGGGGAGAGAGGGGAGACTTTGAGGGGGATCAGATTCGTGGAGCCACTCCTCTACCATAGTATAGGCTGATGAAACCGTGCATCAGTGAAGCCACCACGCTGCCCCACAGTTTCGCAGCCGATGTGACGGCCTACGGCGCCGCCGGGTGGCCGGCGATGGAGGTCTGGCTGACGAAGCTGGAAACCCACCTGGAGACGCACTCGGGAGCCGATACCCTGCGGCTACTCGAAGAAAACGCCATGACGCTGGCCGCCGCCGCCTACCAGGGCGGCCTGCTCCTTTCGCAGGGGGACCAGCGCCGCGCCCACTTCGACGACTTTCGCCGTCGGCTGGAACTGTGTGCCCAGCTGGCCATCCCGACGCTCCTGGTCGTCGCCGACTTCGTGGAGGCGGTGGACCGCACCTCCCTGGAACGGGCCGTGGTGTCGCTGGCGCAGGCCGGCCAGATGGCGGCGGGGTACGGTGTGCGCCTGGCGCTGGAGTTCCGCGGCCGGGCGACCTTTTGTTCCTGTCTGGCAACGGCCGCTGCCCTGACAGCCGGCTGCGGCCAGCCCAACGTCGGGCTCTGCCTGGACGTCTTTCACTACTTCACCGGCCCGAGCAAGGCCGAGGACCTGGAGCTGCTGACGCCGGAGAACCTGTTCCATGTGCAACTGTGCGACCTGGCGGGCGTCCCGCGCGAGCTGGCCACCGATGCCGACCGCATCTTGCCCGGCGACGGCGATCTGCGCCTGCAACCGATCCTAAACCGGTTGCAGGCGATGAATTACGATGGGTTCGTGTCGCTGGAATTGATGAACCCGACGCTCTGGCAGGTGCCGGCGGCGTCGGTGGCGGAGGTGGGCTGGGCGGCGATGGGACGCATCCTCGTTTAGCCGCGAGCGTCCCGCGAGCGCCTCCCCCCGCTTACGCGGGAGGCTTGCAAGCGCTCGCGGAAGCTCGCGGCTAAACAAGCACGCTCACCCGCCCGGCTTGTCCGGATCGAACCGCGTGACGTTCAGCGCCTTCTCGTTGGCCTTGGCACCGGCCGCTAGGGTCACGAAATGATCGTACCCCACCAGGTGACGCGGGTCCGGCGTGCCGATGACGGGCGGCTGCGGCAAGAAAGCGGCGGCGCCGTCTTTCGTCCGATCGATCATGGTGTAGCCATAGATGATCCAGCCCCGGCGTTTCTCCAGCCAGTCGATGACGTGCCCCTTGTAGGCGCTGAGAACGCCCACATGAGGCCGGGCCTGCGGGAACGTGAGATCGCTGACCAGCTGGCCGGTGGCCACGTCCCAGCAAACGAGGTGCGGCTGCGCCCCATTGGCACTGTAGAGGGCAGCCAGTTCGCTGCCATCGGGCGAGAAGGACAGGCCGTGGCAGGCGACAAGACGCAACCCCTCCCATTTCGGCAGCGAGCGATTGCCGGCCGTGCTGCCGGTCTTCAGATCGGTGACGGTGAGGCTCTCGCGCGAGGCTACCGCCAGGTAGCCGCCGCCCGGGCTGATGGCCACGGCATCCCGCGAAATGCCCGAGATGCGACCGGGGGGCGAGAACGTCAATTCGTTCTTGCCGGTGGCCACGCTCCAGAGCTGGAACTGCAGGGCGGTGCCGACCCGGTGCGCCGTCAGCAGGCGATCACCGGCGAAGTCGGTGTAATCGGGCAGGAAGCCGGCCGCGCCGACCTCGATTTCCACCTTCTTGCCCGGCCCGACTGCCCAGACACCAATGACTCCCGGCTTCTCGTAGAAAGCCAGGTACGCCCCATCCGGGCTCAGCACCGGAGCCGCCCCGTTGACCGTGGGGACCGCACCAATCACCTTGCCGATCAGCGTGCCGGTTTGCAGGTTCCAGACCTGGCGCTCGTCGTTGGCGAACAGGTTGGCACCGAGGGCAACACACGGGCTGGGAGCGGAAGGGAACGTCAGCTGCGTGGTCAGGCCCGGGGCCTTGATGCCGGTCTTCACGTCGGCGGGCAGGGTCACCGCCGACGCCAGCGGGTCGGCCCTCACGCGCCACAGGGCCGGCGCTTCGCCCGGCGGCACCGGGACCTTGGGCGGGTCGGCCGGGGGAACCTGGACCTTGGGCGCATCGGCGGGCGGCGCGGCCTTCATCCTGTCATGGGCCTCCTGCTTCGCGGGGCCCTGGACCTGGGCCTGGGGCCGCGGATTCTCCACGGTACTCGCCGGCCACAGCCACCAGAGGCCGAGGATCACGACACCGCCCAGCAGCATGACGCCTCCCGCCACGAGGCCGACCACCAGGGCCACCGGCAGGCCGGAACGGCGTGTCTCGCGCGGCGCGGGCGGACGTCCTCCTCGTCGTCCTCGCGCCGGCGCCGCCGGGGTCGGGCCTCCTCCTCGTCCTCGCGGCTGCGTTTGACGGCGGGCGGACTCTTGCCGCGGGCACCGCCCGACTGCACGGCATCATCGGGAATGTCCAGCACCTCGTCGTTGCGCGGCTTCTTCCTCGCGGAGCGATCGGTCAACTTGGCCTCGGGCAGGACCTCGGCAACATCCACGACCTCCGCGTCTTCCGCCAGATCGTCGGCTGGCTGGACCTCGCGCGGCCGTGGCGGCTTCTTGCTGGTCCGCTTCGCCTTCTTGCTGACGATGAACAGCTCCTCGCACTCCTCGCAGCGGTATTTCGAGCCGCGCAGCTCTTCGGGGACGACATGGCTGGCGAAACAGAGAGGGCAGATGGCTTCGACGTACATGGTGTGCCGGGCTCCTTGGGTCGGTCGAGCGGTCACCGGGGATTTTATCCAACGCGGCGGGGTGAGGGCAAAGCGATTTCCGCAGGCACTGGCTGCCATTTAGCCGCGGCTTGCAGAGCCGCGCGGGTCTACGACCCGCGGCCAAACTTCAGCGCGGCACCTCCACCCGCTCCAACACCGTCGTCAGTATCTCATCACTCGTCGTCCCCTCGACATACGCATCCGGCTGGAGCGTCACCCGGTGCCGCAGCACCGGGCGGCAGACGAACTTCACGTCATCGGGAATGACGAACGACCGGCCCGTCATCAGGGCCCGCACCTTGGCCGCCTGAAGCAGATGCACCGCCGCCCGCGACGACGCCCCCATCAGCACCTTGTCCAGCTCCCGGGTCAGGCGGACAATCTTGCCGATGTATCCGCACACATCCGGCTTGGCCGTTACCCCGGCCACCGCCTGCCGGCCCGCGCGAATCTGCTCGGCACTGATGCCAAACGCCGTCCCGCTTTCCGCTTCCTTCTCCTGCACCGGCGCCAGCGCGTCGAGTGGATGGCCCAGTCCGCTCCGACCCTGATACAGCCGCAGGATGCGGTCTTCCTCCTCCGGCGGGGGATAATCAATCTGGAGCTTCAACAGGAACCGATCGAGCTGGGCTTCCGGCAGGCGATAGGTCCCCTCGTACTCCAGCGGATTTTGCGTGGCCATCACGGTGAACAGGTCCGACAGGGGATGGCTGGTGCCGTCGATGGTCACCGTCTTCTCTTCCATGACCTCCAGCAGGGCCGACTGCGTCTTGGGCGGCGTGCGGTTGATCTCGTCGGCCACCAGGATGTCGGTGAAGACCGGGCCGGGCCGAAACTCGAAGCGGCTGGATTGCAGGTTGAAGACGTTGGTGCCGACAATGTCGCTGGGCATCAGGTCGGGGGTGAACTGGACGCGCTTGCAGTCGATCCGCAGCAGGCGGGCCAGGGTGCGGGCCATGAGCGTCTTGGCCGTGCCGGGGACCCCTTCGAGCAGGATGTGCCCGCCGCAGAAGAGGGCGAGCAGCACCAGTTCCAGGTTGTCGCGCTGGCCGACGACGACGCGCTCGGCCCGGTTG
This sequence comes from uncultured Planctomycetota bacterium, assembly GCA_963827935.1. Taxonomy (GTDB): domain Bacteria; phylum Planctomycetota; class Planctomycetia; order Gemmatales; family Gemmataceae; genus DATFNV01. The sequence goes on from CAWHCN010000021.1 coordinate 227,540, forward strand.
AGCAGGTAATCGACCAGATCGGGGACGGACGGGGTTTCGTCAGCGCGCACGCATCATCTCCCGTTGAAAGCGATCGAACGATTGGGCCCACTGAAGGAGCTGGGGTTCCGTCACGTCGCCCTTGCGCAGGGCGGTCAGTCCGCGAAGCAGGCCTTGCAGCCGGGCCGGCGAGTCGCCCGGGTGCTGTTCCTGCCAGGCGTGCAGCACCTCGGCGGGCAGGGCGTTGCGGCGCAGACGCAGGTGCCGGGTCAGTGCGGTCAGGAACCCTTGCACCAGGGCCCGGGCGGGCAGGCGGCGGACGCCGGCGCGGGCGTAGATGCGGGCGACGGCGGAGGCATAATCCACCGCATCGGCCCGGGTCGCTTCCGCCAGCGACACCGCGGGCCCCAGTCGCACCGCCAGCGACCAGGCCGCCAGGCCGAGGCAGATGCCGATGGGCGCCAGGACCCAGTGCGCCTGGTGGGCGCCCAGATAGCCCCAGACGCCGCCGCCGGCCCGCAGCCCGTGGTGATACTCGTCGAAATAGACCTTGCCTCCCCGGGCATCGCGCAGCGCCGTCTGATAGAGGAAGACACCGTTATCGGCCCGGCGCAACCCCTCATTTGTCAGAAGCGAGGCGTCGGCGACAAGCAAGACGCGGCCTTTCCCATGCCGGAGCAGGACCGCACCCGGCGAACCCTCGACCCACCAGACGGGCAGGCCGCGGGTGGTGCGCACCTGGTTTTTCCCCTCGACGGTGATCCGGCCAACGCCCTCGGTATACAGGCCGGCGTCGCCGACCTCGGCCTGGACCGGGTCGGTCCCGGCATCGGTTTCGTCGGCGATCAAGCTGACGCCCAGCTCTTCGTGCAGGGCGGTGCCATGACGGCCACAGTAAAGGAGTGTATTGCCGGCCGCGACCCAGTGAAGAAGGGCCCGAGCATCGCCGGCCTCCAGCTCGAATTGCGGCACTGGGAAGCCAGGTTGGCCCGGCTCGACCAGGACCAGCAGTCCGGCGTAGCGCGTGGCGGCGATGGGCGCGTGACGGCGACCGGCTCCCAGCCGGCCCGGCGCAGGAACCCCGCCGCATCGCGCAGGCCGTCCGGGTCGCCGGAGTAGACGGAGTAATCGGGCATCCCCTTGCCGGCAGCAGCACGGAGCCACAGCGCGTAGGTCACGGCACCGACGAAGAGGCCCAAGAGCAGAAGCGCCAGCAGCCACGAGAGGGGACGGGTCATCAGGGATTCCGGGCCGCTTGCGGCTTCGCAACCTGCCAAAGCCGCTAGCGGTTATTTCGCGCCGTCGCGCAGCTCCGACGCCAGGGCCAGGCAGCTATCATAGTCGTCGGCGGCACAGGTCCGCTCGCCGTACCACTTCTGCTCGAAGAGCCGGGTCAGTCGGCGGAAGGGCTTGACCAAGCCGCCGTGTTCCTCGCCAGACCCTAGCTGCCGCAGATACTCGCCATTGGTCCGCGTCTTCTCGTAGCGGATCAGGTCGGCCCGGTGCAGGTGAGTCAGCACCGCCAGGTAGAGGTAGCGCACCGCCTGCAGGTAATCCCCCTGGCCGGCCAGCCGTTCGGCCCGGCGCCACAATTCGGTAGGCGATACCTCGTCCAGTTCCGGGCCCGCGGCATCCGGCGAGGGTAGCGCTTCGGTGGTCGGGGCCTGGTTCGTCTCGCCGGTGTCACGGTTTCTAAGATACAGGACCAGCGCCAGCACCAGCGCGGCGACGGCCAGGCCGCCTAGCACCAGCCAGCAAAGGATGCCGAGTCCCAGCCCCACCATGGGTGGCAGCGCGCCTGGTCCGCCGCCGCCGGCATGCCCCGCTGGACCGTCCTCGGCCGGATCGTCCCGGCGAACGCGCTCCCGGTCCTGGCGCTGTTTCTCGCGCGACGGTTCCGATTTCGGATGTCCCGGATCGTCTGCGTCCTCAATCTTCTTAATCTCCTCCGGGGTACGCGGCCGGACGGCCCCCTGGCGCGGGGGACTGGCTGGCTCTCTTCCAGCAGGCCAAGTTTCTCATCCAGGTCGGCGAGCACGCCCAGCGCCCTGGCCCGGTCAAGCCGGCCAAAGCCGTCGAGGGCCTGCACGAACCAGCGCGGGCGCGGCGGATCGTCGGGCAGGCGCTCATACAGTTGCCGCAAGCGGCGTTCGTACCGATCGTCGCTCGGGAACGGATCGGCGGCCTTGACATCGTCCCTCAACTCCTGGACCCCCTGCCGGACTTCATGGATTTGGATCGCCCGGTCATCCTGGGCGGCCGCAGGCACCGAACCGAGGAACACCCCCACCAGGGCCAGCACTCCGCCGACGATGCTCGACCGACTCGACGGCGGGAAGAACCGCTGCACGCGGTAGACCAGGTCCAGCCCGTCGTGGCGAACGCGGTGATCGAGGTGCAGGAGGAAGGTCGAGGCCTCGAAATAGGGCGTCAGCATCAGCCAGGCGAGGACGACGATAGCCAGCAGGAAGACCGGATTGCCCAGCCCCAGTTGCACATCGACAAAAGCAGTGTCGAGCCCCGCCAGGCTGCCGGCGCTCCAGAGGCCGACCTCGATCAACAGGAACAGATTGACGACGGCGACGAACAGGAGGGGCAGGCGGCTGAGGATGGCGGCCGCCGCTCGGACCGACTGACGCCGGGCATCTCGAGCCGCATCGCGAAAGGCCGCGATCAGCCGCCCATCCCCCGTAGCCAGGATCGGCAGGACCGTGCCGATACTCACCCACAGCGACAGAGTGGGCAAAGCCAGGATCAGCAGCAGCAGGCTGGCCGCCACCCAGAAGGCAGGCCCCGTCAGGACGTGGGCCAGCCCGCCCACCAGGACGGCCATCGTGCCCAGGCCAAGTAGAGGCAGGGCGCGGGCGGCGGCGAATTGCGGCCCGCGCCGCAGCGCCGCCCGCAGGCAAGCCCCCAACGTGACCCGTTCGCCAGCCGCCCGGCGACGGAACAACTCCTGGCATGCCCCGGACCCCAGCCCGGTCAGCGGCAGGAACAGCGCCGCCAGACCAGGCAGCACGGCGCGCCCGAGCAGCGAAGCCGGCACCGGCAGGGCCAGCAGCAGCACCAGGGCGCTGACGGCCGGTCCGGCGAACAACCCGATCAGGGCCAGCAGAAGGGGGGCGTCCGCCAGGGCGAAGCGCCAGGCGTCGTCGAGGACCTGGCCGGCCGTGCGCGGCCGCAACTCGATGGTGCCGGTAGTGGACATGAATGGTGTTGTCCGCGCCTCCGTTTGGCCGCCGCCCAGAGGGCGGGGCGTTTTCACGGCGCCAATTGCCCCTGGGCCAAAATCATCAGGCCCAGCAGCAGCACCCACGCCAGCCCCAGGAGCCCCAGCGCCACCACCAGCGATCCAGCCCGCCCAATCGGCCGGCGACTGCCCCTGGCCAGCGCCTGCAAGCACTCGGGGCAATGGTTGATCCCCTGCAACCGGGTGCAGCAGCCGTTGCAAACGACGTGACGGCAACGAACGCAGATGCCGACGCCGGGAACCTCGGGATGATTATGGCAAGCGGCCACGCGGGTCTCACAACAGGCGGAAACTGTCCAGGGCCTGGCGGATCTCGAACTCCATCTGCTCGGCCCGTTTCTTGTGCGTCCAGGCCAGGATGACATAGACCTGCGTGCCGCCCGCCGGTTTGACGAAGCGGGCCACATAGGTCAGCGCCTGGCCGGCCAGCTTCACATCGAAGGTCGTCTCCATCACCTCCGCCGTGCCCAGGTTCGGCAAGCGCTTGCTTTGCCGCAGGCGGAACTCGGTGAAGCGCAGCAGATCGCCCAGGTTCTTCGCCGGCTGCGCGGGCTTGGCATCGCGAAACTCGTTAAGGAAGGTCTCGCGGTAGGCGTCCAGCCCCTGGCGACCGGCCTCGCGGCGGGTCACCTGGATATAGGCGTCCTTCAGCGGGTTGGCCAGCACCAGATCCGCCTCGTCGGCGTGCAATTGCTCGATGAACTCCGGCTTGGCCACGCCCCAGGCCCGCGACGGCCGCGTAATGGCAAAACCATCGGCGGGCCGCACGATCTCCAGCGGACCCGTCCGGTCCACCTGCGCCCCGGTTGTCTGGCGCGGATCTGGTCGAACACCTCGCCGCGGCTAAAGGCAAAACCGGTCAGCACCGTCAGGCCGGTCCCCAGGACGATGCCGAGGACGGCGTACCCCGCCCCACTGAGCCGGTCGCGGTGCCGGGCGATGCTGACCAGGGCCACCACGCCGAGGATGGCCGCCACCGCCGTGCCCACCACCGTGAAGGCACCCACCAGGGCCAGGACGACGCTGGCCAGGGCATAGCCGCTGGTGCGCAGCCGCGGCGGACGCAGCGGCGGCACCTTCAACGCCCTGGCACAATCCGGACAGGCAATGCTCTGCCCGGCGAAGGTGTCTTCCACCTCGAACGCCGCGCCACAGCTACAGGAAAGGGACAAGGCCATGAACCGGCTTCCGCACACCCGGGGGGACGACTCCCGCTATTGTAACGCCTGCGAATCCCATCTCGTTGCATTCGGCATGCAACGAGATTGCATTTCCGAACACCAAGGGGACTAAGGACTTGCGCCGCCGGTGCCATCTCGTTGCATGGGTCACGGACACACGGCTTTGCAACGACTTCGCCCCTTGAAACGACTTCAGAGGGGATGAAACGAGTTCCCCCGGCTGCTCGACCGCCGCTCGCCATTTCCGAGCCGGGGCTCTCGCCGATCCGCTGGTAGTCGCTATCTTATCCGGATGGGACCAGCCTGTACACCTTGCCACGCTTGCCTGTCTCCTGCCATCACTTCTGAGCGGGATTGACCGATGGTGCCGACTCTGGTAGACGTGCCGCCTCCGCCCAGGGAAGATGCAGCCGAGAGGCAAGGATGCCCAATGGCGAAGCGAGCGAAGGCGTTGCCGCCGGTCACCGATGCCCCACTTCAGCAAGGTTTCATTCAAGACTTCATCTCGGGACAGGCTGTCAGGGGGACGCCGGAAGAGAAAGAAGCCGTACAGGTGTTTGCCAGGCGGCTCGTTCAGGAGTTCGGCTATCCCAAGGACGTGATCGTCACCCGCCCCCAATACCGAGTACGCGAGCGTCCGTCCGGGAGCAGGAAGCGCGGCTATCCCCTGGACATCGCTGTGTTCAAGGACGGGCGCAAACTAGAGGAAGACCTGGACCTCATCGTCGAATGCAAACGCAAGACCCAAAAGGACGGCGAGAAGCAGCTGCGCATCTACCTGTCAATGTCGTCGGCCACCATCGGTGTTTGGTTCAACGGCGATAGTCACCTGTACCTTCTAAAGAAGTATCATCCGAATGGAACCATCGAATGGGTTCCCCTGCCCACAATCCCCAAGTGGGGCCAGTCGATCTCTGACATCGGTTCACTGACACGCGACAAACTTGTGGTCCCCACGAACCTCAAGGCGACATTCAAGGACATTCGCAATCACCTGGCTGGGAACACGACCGGCATTACGCGGGACCAGTCGCTGGCTCAAGAAATTATGGCCCTGCTGTTTTGCAAAATCTTCGATGAACGATGAACGATGAACTGGATACCGGGCCGAAGGACTTGCCGCGTTTTCGCGCTCCGATCAGTGACACTCCCAAGGCGGTGAGCAAGAGAATACAGGAGATATTCAAGGCCGTAAAGGCTGAATGGGTCTTCGCGTTTTTTGGTGGGTACTTTTCACAGTTTTGGGAGCATGCAGGTCAGGATTTTCAGCCGGAGGTACTCCTCATCCCGGAAGCCGTACGCCCGCCTCTGGATGGCACGGATCTTGTTGTTGATGCCTTCCACGAAACCCAACGGCACCTTGTTCTCCGCGCGGCAATAGGCCTCGATCCCGTCCCAGTGCGCTGCCACCATGCGGGCGAAGCGCTCGAAGGGCTCCAGACGTTGCCAGCGCAACGCGGCACGCCACTGGTCGAAGAAACGCCGGGCCCAGCCGGGGCTCCAGTAGTCCCAGAGCTGATCGAAGGACTCCTTGAGGAGGTACGCCTTGTTCAGCCGGCGGTTGGCCTTGAACAACAGCGTCAGGGCTTCCCGCCCCGTGGCGTTGAGGTTTTCCCAGTGAGACAAAAGCGTGTACCTCTGCCCTTTGATGAAGCGCCGGTCCTTGCCCGACACGCGGGCGTATTCCCGCCTGCGCACCTGGTCCATCGCCTCGGCCAGGTGCATCAGGATGTGGAACTTGTCGTACACGATCGTGGCCTGGGGAGCGTTTCCCTCCTTGAGGGTGGAGTTACGGAACGCCTGCCACATGTCCATGACCGCCACGCGGATTTTGCCGCATTTTTCTGGGCCCAGCCAGGCAAAGAACTCGTCCAGGCTGGCCTCGGAACGGTCCACGCCGCCAAACCAGATGGGACGACCACGCTCCAGGTCGCTGACGACGATGCGGTACTGGTGCCCCCTGGCGACGGCGATTTCATCGATGCCAATAACCCGGGCGCCGGGGTGCCGACCCGGCGAAGCTGCGCCCATGTACTGCTTGTCCAACTCCTTGACGGCGTGCCAATCGAGGAAGAGTTCCTCGGCCACCTCCTTGATGGGCGTCTGGCGACAGCGACGGCCCACGAAGAAGGCGAACCGCTTGGTGTAGAGCGGGTTGTCGGCCAGCCAGTCGAGGCCCTCGTTCTTCACGCCGCCACACCGTGAGCACTGGACGCGGCGGAGGCGGAAGGTGAGGTAGACGCGTTTGTCGCCGCAGGAGAGATCGCGGACGCGTCGGGTCCGTTTGTCGTAGTGGCTGTAATACTCCTGGCCGCAGACGCCGCAGCGCGTTTTTTTCGGCAGCGCCGCAGGGTGATAACGACGGCGTGGGGGTCCCCGAAGAGGCCCCGGACCTGGGCCAGAGGGACGAAGCCAGGAAACCGGTAGAGGTCATGGAGCAGCTTGAAGATGGCCATCGTGTCAGCATGGCAGCTTTTTGCTCCGCGGGGAAGGCGGTTTTCCTCGGGGAAAGCAGGGGATTTGTCCCTTCCTGGGCCGAAAGTTACCCACTAAAAAACGCGAAGAGCCCCAAAATATTATGATCCCGTCCTAGATCGGGACTTGAGGCAGGCAGAAAAGGCAGACGAGCATCCCTGGGTTTCAATCGGCGACTTGGTTAAGGATGGGCTTATTTCTGCCACTACTGGCGTTGAAGTCGGCAAGATGGCTTATGGAACTGGCGAGATTCCATTTATCCGCACAAGCGACTTGGCCGATTGGACGATCAAGCGGGATGTGAGGCAAGGTGTTAGCGATGCGATCTACAAGCGGCAGGAGCGACGGGCGGCTGTGAAAACAGGCGACGTGCTACTGGTGCGAGACGGAACCTATCTTGTCGGCTCGTCGGCGCTGGCAACCAGCGACGATTTGCCGGCGATATTCTGTGGAGGCATCTATCGCATGCGTTCGGAGAATCTGGACAAACTGGACCCGCACGCCCTGCTAGGATTATTGAATTTGCCACTTGTCCGTAGGCAGTTGCGTGCCCGCCAATTCACGCGCGACGTTATCGACACTCTCGGGACGCGGCTTATGGAGGTTCGCATCCCCTCGCCAACATCGACAGTCGCCGTCATTACCGGGAAGCTAGTCGCCGACATTATGGATGCGATGGCTAGTATTAAGCGGGAAATCGGCCAAATCATCGCAAGGCTAGAGCCGCCAGGCGTGCCTCAAGCTGTCGGCCGTCCCGGATGGTCTATGCGCTAGTCCTTCTTCTTCTCCCATCGCTTCGGCCGATCCCAATTAGGCGTCTTGCACTTCGGACACACCCGGGGCCTCTCGAATCCACCGGGCTCGTTGTTCCCGTGCGGCAGCCATTCGTGCCCGCACCGACAGCGGCACCCGAGTAGCGACACCACGCCGATGGCCTTCGGTTCCTCTTGCTTCCCCTTCATGGCCTGCCTCCCCAAAAAGAAATCCGGCTATTTACTCAAAATATACACTAAAACCCTTGACTCGTCAAGCCGGGAGTGTATACTTAAAGTAGATGACAGAGACGGACGCTTACGGGGGATTCGGTCATGGCAACCAGCGCGCGGGAAGAACGGGGCCTGATTATTGCGGCAACTTGCCGCCTGCACCGGAACGACGACGGCACCTGGCTCGTGCCGAGTCAAACCAGCCGGGAGGCGGTCAGCTACATCGTCAACCTGGATGAGAAGACCTGCACCTGCCCGGACCACGTTGAGGGCGGGCACACCTGCAAGCACTTCTACGCGGCTACCATCGTCCACCAGCGGGACGTGCTGCCGGACGGCACGATCATTGAAACCCGGACCGTGACCCTGACCGAGAAGAAGGTCTACAAGCAGGACTGGCACGCCTACAACGTCGCCCAGGCGACGGAGAAGCGACGGGTGCGCGTCCTGCTGCAAGACCTCTGCCGCAACCTCCCCGAGCGGCAGCAGCGGCCCGGTTTCCCCGGCACGAAGCGGCACCTGACGCGCGATTGCGTCTTCGCGATGGCCTACAAGGTCTACTGCGGCTTATCCGCCCGCCGCTTCTCAACTGACTTGCTGGAGGCGCATGATAAGGGTTTCGTCACCCGGCCGATTTCCGGCATCAAGGTTACATCGTTCTTCGAGGATGCACATTTCACGCCGATCCTCAAGGAACTGATCGCCTACAGCGCCCGGCCCCTGCGTTCCGTGGAACGCGATTTCGCCATCGACTCGACGGGCTTCGCCTCGACCCGGTACGAGCGGTGGTACGATCAAAAATACGGCATCACCCGTCTTAAATGTATCTGGATCAAGGCGCACATCGCCAGCGGCGTCAAGACCAACGTCGTGACGGCGGTTCGGATTCTGGACAAGGACGCGGCGGATTGCCCTCAATTTGTCCCGCTGGTGAAGGAAACCAAGAAGGGCTTCGAGATCGGGGAAGTGTCGGCTGACAAGGCATATGCCTCCCTGGAGAACTTCGAGGAGATCGCGGGCATGGGGGCGAACCTGTACACGGCCTTCAAGAGCAACACCACGGGCGCCTGTGGCGGCCAGTTCGAGAAGGCGTTCCACCTGTTTCAGTTTAACCAGGAAGAGTACATGACCCACTACCACAAGCGGTCGAACGTCGAATCGACGATCAGTGCCGTCAAGCGGAAGTTCGGGTCCGACGTGGCGAACAGGACCGACACGGCCCAGGTCAACGAAGTGCTGTGCAAGCTACTCTGCCACAATTTGACCTGTCTGATTCAAGAGCAGGAGACGCTGGGCATCGTCCCGGTCTTCTGGAAGGATGAGGAGCCGGGGCGGTCCTTCGTGCCGATGTTCCCGGTCAGCGTTCCTGAGTTCAGCCGTTCCTGAAAATCGAAGGGGGGCTTGCCATGCTGTGTCCTATCTGCCTCAACACCGCCATGCGGCTCGGTCGGACCAAGAGGGCGCTCGCCGCTGGGCTTGCCCGGAATGCAACAGAACGTTCACCGCCCGGGGCCGGCGCTCCAGGCTCGTCACGCCGGGCACCGGCCGCTTGTGGACCGGCCTTGCCTTGCATGCCCGCACTTCATAGGGCAGGCTGACAGGACACCGGAGTAGCTACCGCTTGGCCCGCTCGTCATGCCGTCGTACTTCCCGGCCTGACGAGCGGGCGTGTCCACCAGGAAGTATACCGATGAACCTAACTCAAAAAGAACGTGATCTAATCGAGCAGTGGCGGATCGGTAAAGTTAACTCGGTTACTGCCTTTACGCCCATATGCGGTATCTGTACTGGTGGGTACTACCAGCCAGAACGGGTCGTGACGATTCCCGTCCATGCGGTAGCCTTCCGCTGCAATCGGTGCGGTCACTGGATTTTCGTGGATGCGCAGACTATCGGCCTGCCGCCATGAGAAGAGGGAAACATGAGCGATCACATCGTCTGCCCGGCGCTACGTCGGCCTCCCGAAGAAGATCGAAAAGCCGTCTACTGCATCCGGCTCAAGGGTGCTCGCCTGGTTGACCACCGCGGCAACGTCATCTTCCGAGTTGAGGAAGACCTGACCATGCTTATCCCCTCATCAGAAGAGTACGGCTCACATATGGGCTTTCGGATTGCACCCGACCCCGGCCCGGCCAGCCCCGGCGAGTGAAACGACTTCACCCGGGCTGAAACGACTTCCTCGCATTTTTGCCGAAGTCGTTGCAAAGCCCGGACGCACCGCCCCCCCTTTGGGATGCAACACCCTGACAGGGAGGAAATTACCGTGCCGGCCTCTTACTCAAGCTCATGCGCCTGGGCCAGCGGCAGCGTTTCGGCGTTGTCCACGGCGCGGACCGTGGGGCCCGTCGGCGCACCGGCCAGCATCAGGGAACCTCTCTGCCGGATTCGCGTGGGCCGGTGCAGGGCCCACGAACCCAGGGCCAGCGTGAACAGGACGACCCCAAGGATGAAGGACGGACGCAAGTCGGAGCTGGTGTCGCAAAGGTAGCCGTACACCGTGCCCAGCGTGTCCGCAATGCCCCCGAATATCGCGGTGCTGCCGGGCATCTCCGGCACGTTGTTCACCAGGGCGCTGCGAACCTCCAGGGTCAGCAACTCGCCCGGGCTGCCGGGCCGCTGGAAGTATTCCTTGTTGTCGTCGTGGTGAGGCCGTTGCTCGATGACGGGCGGCGGGGCCGGGACGCCACCCAGCCCGATCACCGGCTTCATTCTCGGCGGGCGGCTTGTTCGGCTCTTCTTCCTTCTTCTGGCCCAGGTGCAGCTTCGGGCGTTCGGCGCTGACCATCCCGCGCAGCGGGGCGGTGCGCGTATAGTGGATCAGGACCGGCGGCACCGCCAGGGCCAGGAACAGCAGTGCCCAGGTCAAGAGCTGGCGCTTGGTTCGCATGCGGGTGTGGATTTCCTGCACCTGGCGGCCCTGGTGCCATAGCTGGATGCGTGCCTCCGGCAGGCGTCCCAGGGCCAGCGGCGTGACCTGAAAGGTGGCCCGCGCTCCGGGGCGCGACACCTCGAGGGGCAATTCGGCCGGCACCACCACAGCCCCCGGCACGATCGGCCGCACCGCCACCTGGACCCCCGTCGGCCCGTCCGCCGGGACCGCGCCGCGCGGGTGCGGAACCTGGACCACCAGCGGATAGACCCGCCGGGGCTTCATCGTGCAGTAGAAGGAGACATTCAGGTCGTACTGCTGGGCCTGTGGCTTGCCGGCATCGCGGCGGGCCGACCGGGCCGGCCCGGCCGACGCCTTGTCCGAGACTTCGTGCGTCGAGGAATGTGCTTTCATCGATCACCCCTGCATGGCCGGGTCGGAAGGATAGGAGACGATATGGAGGTGAGTCTACCACCTGGCGCACCTCGCTACCAGCCCCGGGCGCGAGTCCATTCCCGTTATTGCGCCGCCGGAGATCTTCGTCTCGCAGGGGGTAGCCCCGCAGGGGCGGCCGCCGTTAGCCAGGGGCTTCAGCCCCTGGACAAGGCCGTTATTGTTGGATAGTTAGCCCCGGAGGGGCGGCCGTACTTTACGGCCGCCCCTCCGGGGCTACGGAGGATTTGTTTTGGCCGTCGTCCCAGGGGCTGAAGCCCCTGGCTAACAACGGCCGCCCCTCCGGGGCTACACAGCCTCGGTCGCACCGCAATACCGGGAATGGACCCCCGGGCGCTCCGAGAATCCCCCTCGCTGGCTAACCCGGTCGAAAGCCCCTCGCCCCGATACTCCGGGGCGAGGGGGAGCTTATGGAACAGACCCTTCCGTCGGCGACCTTATAACCGTTCCAATCCTCCTCCTCCCCCCACCCGGAATATACGGAACGACAGGGCAAGTCGAACGCCGAAAATCCACCAGGATTGGCCAGCTTTCCAATAGCAACTGCCGGGCAGGACCAGTACAATCCCCCTGGTCTCTCCCACCCGATGGACTCGCCTTGGGTGAGGGATCGCAACTCGCCGAGTGCCTGGGGCATGATTTTTCTCGATTTCAGCTTGCCCAACGCCACGACGTGGTTTTACTTTTCCGCGCTGTTGGCGGTGGCGCTGTTCTTCAAGTTCTCGCGCGTCCTGAGCGTGCGCAACTGGGACGTGGTGGCCCTCTTTCTACAGGTCCCCGGCCTGCTGTTGCTGCGCCAGCCGGGGTGTGAACTCTACGGCTACATCTGGCTGTTTGGCGGGTCGGCCTATTTCCTGGGGCGGTGCCTGCTCGATCTGACGCTGGTGCAGCGGCCGGCGCTGGCGCCCAACCTCGCCTTCGGCGGGCTGGCCTGGATGGCCGGCGCCTTCTTCATCTGCCTGGTGGTTGTCGCCGTCAATCGCGCGCCGGAAAACGCGGCCGATCGGCCCGGCAAGGACCCGCTCCTCACCAAGGAGGCCGAGAAGCAGGCCACCAAGCTCGTTGATGAGCATGCCCAGGCCAACAATGTGCCGGCCTTCGATACCCGCCAGGGCGTCGGCCGCAGCCTGGCGATCCTGTGCCACCTGGCCGTCTTTGCCGGGCTGCTCGTCGTCGGCCGGCAGCACTTCCACGACCTGCACGCCGGCATGGCCGCGGGGACGTTCTACCTGTTGCTGCCGTACACCGCTTTCCATGTCGAGCAGTGGCACCACGTTTGGCCGATGGCGCTGATCGTCTGGGCGGTCGTCTTCTACCGCAAGCCGGCGCTGGCCGGGCTGCTGCTGGGCCTGGCGGCCGGCACCGTTTACTTCCCGTTCTTGATCCTGCCGGTCTGGTGGAGCTTCTACCGCGGCCGCGGCACCGGGCGATTCCTGGGCGCCTTCGCGCTGGCCTTTGGCCTCTGCCTGGCCACCACCGGCCTGATCCTGTGGTACGACAACGAACTGGCCAACAGCATTCAGTCGCTGCGCAGCCTGCCCGACTGGCAGCCCTGGCTGCCGCCCACCACCAAGGGCTTCTGGACCGGCATGGAATGGGCCTGGGCCTATCGCATGCCGGTGTTCGTCGCCTGCATGGCGTTGACGGTGGTGACAGCGTTCTGGCCGTCGCCCAAGAACCTGGCCCACGTGCTGGCCCTGTCGGCCGCCGCTCTCATCGGCGTGCAGTTCTGGTATGCCGACCAGGGGGGCGTCTACGTCCTCTGGTATCTGCCCCTCTTGCTTCTGCTCGCGTTCCGCCCGAACCTGGCTGACCGCCGGCCGTTGACGATCAATTCCGAAACCGACTGGCTATTCCGCATGGGTCGCCTGGCGTACCGGCTGGCAACCCGCGTCGTCCGCCTGCCGGAGTCGCCGGTGGCGCAGCGCTGAGGCGGGCTTTCTAGTAAACGCAAAAATGGGTAAAACGATTCATCGTTTCGCGCACGCGTGTCTGGCGCGAAACGATGAATCGTTATCGGCACGGAGGCCCCCCATGCACCGCTTGCTTGTCCCCATCCTCGGCATTGCCACGGTCCTGGCCCTGATCGCCGGGCCGGTGGTTTACGCCTTCCACGAAGAAAAGCAGATGAGGAACTTCCGCATCGTGCGCGACGGCGTCCTCTACCGCAGCGCCCGCCTGACGCTGCCGGGCCTGAAACGGGCCGTCAACGACTACGGCATCCGCACTGTCATCAGCCTCCGCGATGCCGACGCCTCCGACCGGGCCGAGGAGGAGTATTGCCGGAAGGAAGAGATCACTTTTGTCCGTCTTCCGCCGCGCCACTGGGACACCAGCAACGGCCCCGCCGAGGCGGAGGTCAACGTCCGCCAGTTCCTGGACCTGCTCGACGATCCGGACAATTACCCGATCCTGGTCCACTGCTTCGCCGGCATTCACCGGACCGGGGCCTACATCGCCATCTATCGGATGGAGCAGGACCACTGGACCAACGACCAGGCCATCGCTGAGCTGGAGGCCCTGGGCTACGAGAACCTGCCGGACGAGCTGGACGTGCTGGGCTACTTGAAGGAGTATCGGCCGACGTGGAAGCAATCGGCGGAACCGCCGAGTGCGGCGAAGGTGCGGCTGCACACGCGGAAGAAGAAGGTCCCCGCCCAGAACGAGCGGGGACCGTAACCTCGTTTAGCCGCGGTTCGCAGAACCGCGTGATTCCCTAATCGTCATCGCGTGGCCGACGCCGAACGCGGTGCTCGCCCTCATCGTCGTCATCGTCCTCGTCTGCGCGGCCGCGGCCGGCGGCGGGGGCGGTCGTCGTCCTCGTCCTCGTCCTCGTCGCGCGGCCGGCGGCGGCGGGGGCGGTCGTCGTCCTCGTCAGAGTCCCGCCCGCCGCCGCCCTGGTAAGTGGCACTGCCGAACCCCAGGATCGGTGCAAAGATGGGTCCCAGCAGGGCCAGGCCAATGCCGAAGCCCGCACTCTTGCCAAACTTCTCGGCCAGCGTGAGGCAGACCAGGATGCTGAAAACGATCGAGGTACACGGGCACAATAACACGATGACCCACCAGGTCGGCTTCTCAGTGATCTGGAGGAGGATAATCGTGTTGTAGACCGGCACGATGGCGGCCCAACCGGGCTGGCCCGCCTTGTCGAAGATCTTCCAGAGGCCGGCGATTGTCGGCACGGTGATGGCCAGGATAAACAGGAAGTAGCACACGAAGCCGAGGATCCCAATCCCGGCGCCGCCGGCGCCGGCCCCCCCGCCGCCGCGGCCGGCCTGCAAGATGGCCGTGGCGGCCACCATGAGCATCAGGTCCATTTACTGGTCTCCGACGAAAAGCGGACGGCCTCGAAGATCGGGCGTCCGGACTTCGATCGTACGGGACGGGATTGCAGCCCGGCGGACGTTCCCTGCCCGGCCGTCGGCCCCGCCGCCCGTCCCAACCTGGCCCTGGCAGCGGATCGGGCCCGGACAGTTGTCACGGCCATCCGGCCGGGAAGCGCGTGAGGCCGAGCAAGACAGTGGTCCACCGCGCCACTCCGAAGACGGTGAACGCGGCAATCGACAACCAGTAGAGCGGCCGCAGCAAGGCTGCCCGGCGCATCAGCGCGGCCCGCACCGCGTCCCGCCAGCGCCGCGGCGCCAGCGCCAGCAAACCCATCGCCGCGATCAGCGGCACGATAACCGGCCCGAACGGATGGAACTGGGCCGCCCGCTCGAACCGGCCGCGGGCCAGGTTCGACCCGCACCGGGTAACGCCGCAGGCCGGACAGGGGGCGTGGAAGTAAACCTGCGACATGCACAGATCGATTCCGAGTCCCTCGGGCGGCATGAGCACCATGACCAGCGTGAACACGGCGCGAATGCGCAGCTGGGCATCGCCCAGCATGAGCCGGAGCCAGCGGTGAGGTTCACGGACGGCCTGCGCCATCGGACCGCCTCTTCCTGAGCCCGAGCGACTTGCCCCGATGACTGGCCAGTTTAGCGGACCGGGGGAGAGCGGCAAGCGTGATTTGTCGCAAAATCGGCAGCCGTTTCGCAAAATGCCCAGATTCTTCCGCACCGCCCCGCCGGCTGGTAGAGGCGTCAAACAAGAATCCCCGGCCTGGGGTGCAGGCCGGGGATGGTGAGGGCATCGTCTGGATGGGCTACTGTCCCAGTTGCTTCCGGATCGCGGCAATATCAGGTGGTGCGATTGCGGCCCCCGCGATATAGAACACCATCCCGAGGGTGTAAACGATCATAAGGTTTTTGATGTTCCACTCCGTCGCCTTGATCCACCCATAAATCAGGGTCAGAAGCAGGCCACCACCAAAGCAGCAGGTGAGCACGATGGCCACGATGCCGATGACTGTCTGCCCCTTCTGAAACATCTTCACGATCACGATGATGTGGCAGACCAGGACGATCAGGCCGCCGATGGTGCCGAGGATTGAGCCAACGGTCCCCATTCCCATAGTTCATTGCTCCAGCCCGCGAGTCGATGGGTAGTCTTCGGCTCGACCAGGCCACGGGTAAGAGAGGCGGATTGCCGGGACCGCCACATGGTAATGCCCGTGTCGCCTGCGTTGCCAGCAAATTCCGCCGATTTTTCGCCATCGGGCGCGGCGGCTGGCCGCGAAGTCACCCCGACCCGCCCAAACGGCCTTGGCGTTACCGTCGCCATTCGCCGCCATCCTCCCCCGCCCATAGGATGTAATGAAGTTTAGAGACCCATCCGTTTAGCCGCGACCCGGGGGGGAGCGCTCCCCTCCGGGTCGCGGCTAAACGCGCGTTCCGCCCCCTGACCGACGCCAATGCCAAAGCGCACCGACCTCAAGAAGATCCTCCTCATCGGCTCCGGCCCCATTGTCATTGGCCAGGCGTGCGAGTTCGACTACTCCGGCACCCAGGCCTGCAAGGCGCTGCGCGAGGAAGGGTACACGGTCGTCCTGGTTAACTCCAACCCGGCCACCATCATGACCGACCCGGAGATGGCCGACCGCACCTACGTCGAGCCGGTCACCTGGGAGATCGTCGCCAAGATCATCGAGAAGGAACGGCCCGATGCCCTGCTGCCGACGCTCGGCGGCCAGACCGGCCTGAACACCGCGATGGACCTGCACCGCCACGGCGTGCTTCAGAAATTCGGCGTGCAGATGATCGGGGCCACGCCGGAGGTGATCGACAAGGCCGAGGACCGCGAGAAGTTCAAGCAGGCCATGCAGAAGCTCGGCATCGCCGTCCCGAGAAGCGGCGTGGCCCGGTCGCTGGCCGAGGCCCAGGCGGTGCGCGACGAAGTGGGCCTCCCTTGCGTGCTGCGCCCCAGCTTCACACTGGGCGGCACCGGGGGCGGCATCGCCTACAACCGCGAGGAGTTCAACGAGCTGATCGCCCGCGGCCTCGACCTGTCGCCGACCAGCGAGGTGCTGATCGAGGAATCGGTCATCGGCTGGAAGGAGTTCGAGCTGGAGGTGATGCGCGACCGGGCCGACAACGTCGTCATCATCTGCTCCATCGAGAACTTCGATCCGATGGGCGTGCACACCGGCGACAGCATCACCGTGGCCCCGGCCCAGACCTTGACCGACAAAGAATATCAGCGGATGCGCGACGACGCCATCCGCATCATCCGCGAGATCGGCGTCGAGACGGGAGGCAGCAACATCCAGTTCGCGGTCAACCCGGCCAACGGCGACATGGTGGCCATCGAAATGAACCCGCGCGTCTCGCGCTCCAGCGCCCTGGCCAGCAAGGCGACCGGCTTCCCCATCGCCAAGATCGCCGCCAAGCTGGCCATCGGCTACCGGCTGGACGAGTTGAAGAACGACATCACGTCGCCAAGGATAATGGGCGAAGGACAAAGGACGAAGGACGAAGGACAAAGGACAGAACAGCAAGGCGATCCTTCGTCCTTTGTCCTTCGTCCTTTGTCCTTCATTTCGGCTTGCTTCGAGCCGACCATCGACTACGTGGTCACCAAGATTCCGCGCTTCACCTTCGAGAAGTTCCCCGATGCCGACCCGACGTTGACCACCCAGATGAAATCGGTCGGCGAGACGATGGCCATCGGGCGCACGTTCAAGGAATCGGTGCAGAAGGCGCTGCGTGGACTGGAGACGGGGCGTTTCGGCCTGGGGTGCGATCGCGGCGACCGCTGGGGCCGGGCCGATCAGCCGTCGCTCGACGAAATCGCCTCGAAGCTGGCCACGCCGAATGCCGAACGCATCTGGTTCATCCGCTACGCCTTCAAGGCGGGACTGAGCGTTGACGATGTCCATATCCGCACGCGCATCGACCGCTGGTTCCTGAACAACCTGCGCGACATTGTGGACATGGAGGATCGCCTGCGCCGGGCATTACCCACCGGCGACGGCCCCGACGCCCTGGAACAGATAGAGACGAAGCTGCTGCTGGAGGCGAAACAGCACGGCTTCAGCGACATGCAGCTGGCAACCCTGTGGCACACCTCGCAGTTCGAGGTCCGCCGCCTACGGCAAGCCCGCGGCGTGGTGGCGTCGTACAAGCTGGTGGATACCTGTGCGGCGGAGTTCGAGGCGTATACGCCGTATTACTACTCCACGTATGAGGCACCCGTCTCGTTTAGCCGCGACCCGGAAGGGAGCGCGCACGTCGAGGACGAAACCCGCCCCCCCTCCGGCAAGGACCGCATCATGATCCTCGGCGGTGGGCCCAACCGCATTGGCCAGGGGATCGAGTTCGACTACTGCTGCTGCCAGGCCGCGTTTGCGTTGAAAGAAGCCGGCTTCGAGACCATCATGGTCAACTCGAACCCGGAGACGGTATCCACCGATTACGACACCAGCGATCATCTTTTCTTCGAGCCGCTGACGGCCGAAGATGTCCTGAACATCTGCGATCGCATGCAGCCGAAAGGGCTGATCGTGCAGTTCGGCGGGCAGACGCCCTTGAACCTGGCCAAGGCGCTGGCCACCGCGGGGGCGCCGATCATCGGCACCAGCGTCGAAAGCATCGACCGGGCCGAGGATCGCCAGCTCTTCCAGGAGTTGGTGGACAAGCTCGGTCTGAAACAGCCGGAAAACGGCACCGCCCTGGACGCCCAGCAGGCGCTGCGTATCGCCCGGCGCATCGGCTACCCGGTGCTGGTGCGGCCCAGCTTCGTCCTGGGCGGCCGCGGTATGGAGATCGTCTACGACGACGACGCCTTGGTGCGCTACGTCGGCCGTGCGATGGAGGTCACGCCCGGCAAGCCGATCCTGATCGACAAGTTCCTGGAATCGGCAATCGAGGTGGATGTCGATTCGCTGAGCGACGGCCGGCGAACGCTGATCGGCGGCGTCATGCAGCACATCGAGGAGGCCGGCGTCCATTCCGGCGATTCCGCCTGCGTCATCCCGCCGCACAGCCTACCGCGCGGGGTCATCGACGAGATCAAACGGCAGACATGGGCCCTGGCGCAGGAATTGGACGTTAAAGGATTGATGAACGTGCAATTTGCGGTGTCGGGACTGGCCCGGAGCGCAACGATGGGTCGGGACCGACGGTCTACATCCTGGAAGTCAACCCCCGCGCCAGCCGCACCGTGCCGTTCGTCAGCAAGGCGACCGGGGTGCCCCTGGCCCGGCATGCGGCCCTGGTCATGGTCGGCAAGACGCTCGACGAACTGGGCCTGTTCGACGAGGTGATCCCGCGGCACTTCTCGGTTAAGGAGAGCGTCTTCCCATTCAACAAGTTCCCCGGTGTTGACATCATCCTGGGCCCCGAGATGCGCTCGACCGGCGAGGTGATGGGGATCGACGATAACTTCCCGATGGCGTTCGCCAAGAGCCAGATGGCGGCCAACAGCCCGTTGCCGCGCGGCGGCAAGGTCTTCGTCTCGGTGGCCCGCCGCGACAAGCAGGAGGTGGTGCCGATTGCCCGCGAACTGACGGCGATGGGCTACCAGATCATCGCGACCCGCGGCACGGCCGACGCGCTGCGGCAGGCGGGGCTGGAGGTGGTCGAGGTGCCGAAACTCCAGGAAGGGCGCCCCAACCTGATCGACTACATGAAGAACGACCAGGTGGCCCTGGTGATCAACACGCCGTCGGGCAAGGGAGCACGGACCGACGAGGGGAAAATCCGGGCCGCGGCGGTGGCCCACGGCGTCACCTGCATCACCACCCTGGCCGCCGCCCAGGCCGCCGTGGCGGCCTGCCGGGCCCTGGCGGAGCAGGAGCTGACGGTCAGCGCGTTGCAGGATCGGTATTAGGGGCGTTTGTCGCACGAGCCCGGAGCGTCAGCAACGGGGTTCGGCTTAACCCGTCGCTGACGCTCCGGGCTCTGAGGACACAGCACGAAGGGCCCACCCCATGCCCGGCCAACTCGCCAACAAACGCTGTCTGATTGTCGGCGGCACCTCGGGTATCGGCCTGTCCGCGGCATGGCACTTCCTTGACGCGGATGCGCGCCTCGTGGCTGCTGGCCTCGACGAGATGCCACTCAAGGAGTGTCTCACCTTCCACGGCGAACCGGACCGGGCCCTCCCGGTGGTCTGTGATGCCCGCGACGCAAAGCAGGTGGACGAACTCATCGCCTTTGCGGTCAGGTACCTGGGCGGCCTCGACATCCTCTATCACGTCGCCGGTTCCAGCGGCCGAAAAGATGGCGACGGACCGCTGCACGAATGCACCGACGCGGGCTGGCAGGCGACGCTCGACGCCAACCTGAAGAGCACCTTTCTTACCAACCGGGCCGCCATCCGCCACTTCCTGAAGGCGCGGCAGCCGGGGGTGATCCTCAACATGAGCAGCATGCTGGCGCTGTCGCCGGCGCCGCATTCCTTCGATACCTGTGCCTACACCGCGGCCAAGGCTGGTATCATAGGCATGAGCCGTTTGGCGGCGGCCCGCTATGGGCCAGACGGCATCCGCGTCAATGTCCTGGCGCCGGGGCTGATCGACACGCCGATGGCCCAGCGGGCGGTGAGCGACGCGGCGGTGCGGAGCTATCTGCGGACCAAGCAGCCGCTGACCGGCGGGCCGGGGCTGCCGGACCATTGTGCGGGGGCGGCCGTCTTCCTGTGCAGCGATGCGGCCCGCTTCATCACCGGCGCGGTCCTGCCGGTCGATGGCGGCTGGGGCGTTAGCGAGGGGCAGCATGCCTGAGTTACCCGAACACATCGCGGCCACGCCCACGGAACTGACGGCCTGCCTCGAGCACCTAGCCGCTTGCCGCCGCTTCGCCTTCGACACTGAATTCGTCGGCGAAAACACCTATCACCCGCACCTCTGCCTGGTTCAGGTGGCCACCTCCGAGCGCCTCTACCTGATCGATCCGCTGACGGCTGGTTCGCTGGACGCTTTCTGGCGGCTGGTGGTCGATCCGCAGAACCTGGTGGTGGTCCACGCCGGCCGCGAGGAGGTCCGCCTGTGCCGGCTCTGGGCGGGGCAAACGCCGGGCAACTTCTTCGACCTGCAAATCGCCGTCGGACTGGTGGGCCTGTCCTTTCCGCTGGGGGCCGGGCCGCTGATCAACCAGATCCTGGGCGTGCAACTGGCGAAGGCCGAGACGCTGACCGAATGGCGCGACCGCCCGCTGACGCGGGAACAGGTGCGTTATGCGTTCGACGATGTCCGCTATCTGTTGCCGGCCCACGAGCGCGTGGCGGCCCGGCTGGAGACCTTGGGCCGGGCGGAGTGGGCGCGGGAAGAGTTCGCGCGGATGGCGGCCGCTGTCAGTCCCGATGAGGGTCCCCAGGAAAAATGGCGCAAGCTGCGCGGCCTGGGCTCGCTGGACCGGCGCAAGCTGGCCGTCGTGCTGCGCCATCTACAACTGGCGTGACGAGACTGCGGAACGGCTGAACCGGCCGGCCCGCACCATCGTCCGCGATGACCTGATTGTCGAGATTGCCCGTCGCAATCCGCAGCGCGAGCGCGATTTGCAACCGATCCGCGGCCTGCCGCGCCGTGAGTTGCCGGCGATCCTGGAGGCGGTGGAATCGGTCCGGACCTTGCCGCCGGACCAACTGCCCCGCGCCGCCGAGCGCGACCAGGACCCGCCGCAAGTCGGCCTGGTCGCCAACGTCTTGCAGGCCGTCCTGGGCGACCTGTGTGCCCGCAAGGAGCTATCCCCGAGCCTGGTGGCCACGGTGGCCGATGTGAAGCTGCTGGTGCGGGCGCAGATGCACGGGGCGCCGCCGCCGGCCGAATCGCTGCTGACCCAGGGCTGGCGGGCGCAACACGTGCTGCCCGATTTGCAGGCCGTCCTCGAAGGGCGACGCACGCTACGAATCGCCAATGTGCGCGGTGAATCGCCGTTTGTGGTTGAGGATGTGGGCGGAAGGTGAGGCCGGCGCTGCAGATCATCGACTCTCACCGACTCCGCGGGTGACCGATTCGTCCTTGACCATCACCCCTTCAAGAGAGCGGATCGCCTCGGAGAATGCGGAGCTTCGCCGCTTCCGGCTCGATCCCGAGCTCGAGGAGGCGTTGTACGGCTTCGTTTTCCGGCTCGCGGAGGAGTGCCAGGAGCAGGTGACCGGCGCGGATGGTGGGATGATTTAGAGAGTGCGCTTCCCGGGCGGCTTGTGCGAGCGCCCTCCGGACGGCGGGGGTCGAGGGCAGCTCAACCGCCGGCGGGTTGTCCTGGGCCGCAGGAACTGATTCCCGAAGCTGTTCGGCGTCGAGTCCCAGAGTCTGAAGGGTCTTGCGGGCCGGCGTAAAGATGACGCAGAGGGCGAGCAAGACGTGCCTGGTCCCGAGGTAGCCGTGGCCCGATTCCCGTGCCTCTTGAGCCGCCAGGTGCATCAGGTGTGAAGCTTCGTCCGCGAGTGGAATCTCCGGGGCGGCTTCATCCTGTCCGTCATTCTTCGGAGCGAGCCACCACCACCCAGGAGAATCGTCCCTGTGCATCCTGTCGTGGCGGTAAACCCGTCGTGCCTCGACAAATTCCGGGGCGACGTGCATCAGCGTGACACGACCGCCGCCAAATCGCCGGATGCGGATGCCACGGGCGGTGAGGACGATGTAAGTGATGAAGGAAACGCACATGGTCACAAGCCCGAGCAGCTCAAGGATCCCGCCTGCCGACATGATCAGCATCACCGGCCCAGTCGGCGGGAGATCCGTGCCCATGACAATGAGAAATATCGCGATAACAATCAGGATGAGGCCGCCAAGGCAACACCACAGCGGGATGGAACGATGGCGACCGTGGTTGCGGTCGGAACCGCAAAGCGGAAGCCGCAGTCCAACCCGGCGACCCCGATAGTAAAGTGGGACATTGTAGAAGCGGTTGGTTACGTCGCCGCACCAGGCACACACCAGTGGCAAATCGCCCGTCCTGGCCTCCTCCAGGCCGAGTTCGCAGTCGCAGCGCTGACGAGTAGCGGTCATGTCGGCGTCCCTGGACCCTCAGCAATTGTCTTCCATGCTCCCCCTTTCGGGGTGACGTGTCACATACCCGGCGCTGCGACCGCGCCCTCCACCGCCGCCGCCCCTACCAGCGGCGCCGCGCAGGTGAAGTTCTCACACACATATGTAGTCACCCCTGCCCCCGCCGTCTTCCCTGCCAAAAGCGGCAGTACCCCGTCGGCCTTGTCATCGCCCGGCGTCTTCAGCGCCACTACCTGGTGCGGCCGAAAGCCGCCGCGGATCGCGCAGGACCCGCTTGGTTTCCTCACTCTTCGGATCGCCAATCACCGCGTATTCTTTCACCGGCCCCAGGTGGAAGTCGTATGCGATCAGCATTTGCGCTGCCGCCATCGCCGAGGCTTCCATGATGGGGTGGAACAGGCGCAGGGTTTGCTCGGCCTTGTCGCGCAGGTCGGCGCGGCCGGTGAGCTTGGCCAGCCGCAACAGGGCCGTCACCGCCATTGCGTTGCCGGACGGCGTGGCGTTGTCGTGCGGGTCCTTGGTGCGGGCGATCAGCTGCTCGTGGTCGCGGCCGGTGAAGTAGAAGCCGCCCTCCGCCTCGTCCCAGAACTGCTCGATCATCACTCGGGCCAGGTCGAGCGCCGCCTCGATCCAGCGCGCCTCAAACGTGGTCTCGTACAGGATGACCAGGGCATCGAGGAAATAGGCGTAATCCTCCAGGTAACCGTTCAGCTTTGGCGCCGAGCCAGCACTCCAGGTGCGATAGAGCCGGCCGTCGGGCCGGCGCATGGTCCGCAGCAAGAAGTCGGCGGCGCGGGCCGCGGCGCTGGCATGCACCGGCTCGTCGAGGACCTGGGCGGCCTGTGCCAGGGCGGCGATCATGAGACCGTTCCAGGCTGCCAACACTTTTTCATCGCGCCCCGGGCGGATGCGGTGACCGCGCAGGTCGAACAGCCTGGCCTTTGCCTCGTTCAACAGGCGGCGCAGCTCCGGCTCGTCGATTTTCAGCAGCCGAGCACATTGCTCATACGTTTTGGAGCGGTAAAGGATGTTGTGCTCCTCCCAGTTCCCTTCCGGTGTCACGCCGTAAACGTAGTTGAAGATGGCGGCCAGGTCGCTGCCTAGAGCCGCCTCGATCTCGGCCGCCGACCAGACAAAGAACTTGCCCTCCACGCCTTCGCTATCCGCATCCTGGGTGCTGGTGAACGGGCCGTCAGGGCTGGTCATTTCACGGCGGACATAGGCCAGCGTTTCCTCGACCACGTCGCGGTAGAACAACTCGCCCGTGGCCTGGAACGCTTCCAGGTAAGTCCGGGCGAGCAGGGCGTTGTCGTAAAGCATCTTCTCGAAGTGGGGCACCAGCCAGCGGGCATCGGTGCTGTAGCGGTGGAAGCCGCCGCCCAGCTGATCGTACATCCCGCCCATGGCCATCCGGTCGAGCGTCAATCGCACCATTTTCAGAGCGTGTTCGTCGCCAAAACGGTGGGCGACGCGCAGCAGCAGGCGCAGCTCGGTGGGGTGGGGGAACTTGGGCTGCGTGCCGAAGCCGCCGTCACGCGGGTCGAAGGCCCGGCCCAGGTGGGCGCTGGCCTGGCGCAGCAGGGCCGGGTCGAGATCGCCGGGCTTCGGCTCCAGGCGCAGAATGTCGCACAACTCGGTCGTCACCGCCTGGGCGGACTTCGTCACCTCATCGCGCCGATTCTGCCACCAGTCGGCGACCGACTCCAGCACCCGGCGGAAGCTCGGCATCTGGCCGCTGTAACGCTCATCCGGCGGGAAGTAGGTGCCGCCGAAGAACGGCTGCAAGTCGGGCGTCAGAAAGACGGACATCGGCCAGCCGCCATGTCCGGTGGCCCGCTGGACGAAGGCCATGTAGATCTGGTCGAGGTCCGGCCGTTCTTCGCGATCGACCTTGATGCTGACAAAGTGGTCGTTGAGGTACTGGCCGATCTCCGCGTCCTCGAAGCTCTCGTGCTCCATGACGTGACACCAGTGGCACGCCGAGTAGCCGATGCTGAGGAAGACGGGCCGTTGCAGGTCGCGTGCCCGGACCCTGGCCTCTTCCCCCCAGGGAAACCAATCGACGGGGTTGTGGGCATGCTGGCGAAGATAGGGGCTGGTCTCCTGGGCCAGGCGATTGGTGAATGGTGGGGCAGGCATGGCGGGCTCCGGGATGGGTGCGGGCGCTTGGGGGTCATCTTACCCGGGGGTGCCGAAAAACCCATACGGGCGATCTGCCGAGTGTTCGGGCTACCCCCAGCGCCGGTCGGTTGGCGCGGCTGGCCAAGGTGGCTTTCCCAGAGGATAAAGATATTCAGGAGTTGAAAGAGTAACGAACTGGATTGCTGGATCCGCGTCTCAAAGCCAGCGCCGCAACCACTCGAGCCAGCCGGGCCTGTCGCGCAGGGTGTAGCTTTTGCGTTGACCCAGGTACTCGAACGAATGTAGCCGTTGCAGCAGGTCGCGGCCGAACAGTCCGTGGAACTTGGCTAGGGGTGGGGGCATGGGGTGGCGGGCGACCAGGACTTCGGGGAAAGAAGCGAGTCCGGCTTCGGGAAACTCCAGGCACACCCAGAAGAGATCGGCTGTCACGGCGCCCAACGGTGTGACGAGACGCGCCTGGCTACCGACCGGCGGTTGGAGATGGCGAATGATTCCCGGGATCAGCGTCGTCCGTTTGGCGCCGGTGTCGATAAGCAAACGAATTGGGACCGGAGCGGCAACAGCGATTCCCGAGGTACGCAGGAACCGTTCGCGGTCGGGCGTCGGCCGTACCTGCGCGGGAAGGACAAGGTGATCTTCGACTTCAGCGACGTATTTTCCCATGATCCTTCACGGGGAGAGTTAGTCGATTCGGCGGACAGATGGGTGGTTGATGTCGATGTAGGGGATCCATTCTGGCTCGTCCTTCTCCGTGATAAGCCGGAAGATCAAGCGGGCGTTGCCGAAGCGGCCATAGCCATGCTTCTCGGCTTCTGACAGGGTGCCGTAGACCCCGACGACCTCGTCGCCGTGAATCAGAGCGATCTTGCCCAGGTGCTGGGGCACCAGGCGTGCGCGCTCCTTCTCGAAGGCGGCGTTCTCGCGCGTCAGGTCGAGCGGCGGGTCATTCTCTTCGAGGACCGGCCACTCGTCCTCGATCTCCCGGGTCTTCATCGCGGCCTCCGGAATGCACAAACAGCGATCCGCAAGTCAGCATAGCAGCGCCACCCAGGCCGCGAAAGTGCAAGAGAAATAGGTCCCATGTCCGGCGTGGGTCAATCCTGACCCCATCGGAATTGGGCAAGAATTGCTGTGGCCCGCTCAGGCAGCCATCTGGACGGCCATCGCGGCGCTGAGGGGCTTGAAGGCCTTGAGGACCAGGACCCGGCCCATCATCCGTTCCAGCAGCGGCAGGGGCAGCCAGCGCCAGAGGTGCGGCACTTCGGAGCGCCGCAGCTGCCTTTTGTAGACGCGATGCTCGACGAACTGCCCGAACAGGCGGCGGAAGCGGCGCGAGCTGAAGCCGGGGGCCGGCACTTGTCCCCTGGCCGGGACCCAGCGCACCCAGGGGCACAGCAGCCGGGCCCAGTACTCGACATCATAGCGGGCCGGCGCCACGGCCAGTACCTTGCCGCCCGGTTTGAGGACGCGGTAAACCTCGCGCACCGCCGCCAGCGGATCGGCCACCTCGTCCAGCAGGCCGCTGAGGCTGACAACATCGATGGACGCGGTCTCCAGGGGCAGCGAGGCGGGCTGGGCGGACAGGAAGCGCCCGGGCAAGCCGCGCAATTCAAAGTTGCGGCGAACCAGACCGAGCTGCTCTGCCGTCGGCGTGCAGACGACCACGCGGGCGCCGTGGCGGGCATACTGAATCCAGTCGGTGCCCAGGCCGTCGCCCAGGCCGAGCAGCGTTTCTCCGGAATGTTTGGCGAATTCGAGCAAGCGTGGCAGCCAGCGTCCATGCCGGCCGTGCCGCTTCGTCTCGATTTCCAGGAACCATTGCAGGCTGTACGGTTCGGCGCCGCCGACGGGCCGTGGGGCCGCCGGACCGCCTTGCAGGGCCTCGGACTGGTACAGTCGGTCGGCAAAATGGCCAGGCACGTGGGGGCCGGTCAAGGTCGCTCGACCGTGAATGTGCAAGGCGGGGTCCGTGACCACGGCCAGGGCGCGGGCCGGCCAGACCTCTCGCTTGCGGGGATAAGACTCGTCCATGCTCCGCCCTGCTCCCGGCGCCGGCACCTCGTCGCCCGTTG
The DNA here is from genome assembly GCA_963827935.1 of uncultured Planctomycetota bacterium. Classification (GTDB taxonomy): domain Bacteria; phylum Planctomycetota; class Planctomycetia; order Gemmatales; family Gemmataceae; genus DATFNV01. The sequence goes on from CAWHCN010000021.1 coordinate 254,282, forward strand.
GGCCCCGGTCTGGGGACCGGCGTGTCATGTGGCCGGGATAACGAGTTCGCCAGCGCCGGTCAAGTCGCCTTTGGGCGATGGGCTGCACTTGTCCTCCCTTATCCACCCATGTTGCGAGGGGGGGGGTGGCGAGTTTGCCCAGCAATTTGCCCAGAAACGCCTTTCTCCCGTAGGGTAGGCTATCTCCTGCCGCTCGCCTTGGCGTAAGCGGCCCGCCGGCTCGCCGCAGTTTCCCAGCGCATCGAGAACGGGTCGAATGCCTGTCCCGTTACAATGAGCCGAGGCATCTGAAGCGCGGCCAGGGGGCGCGCGACTTGCTTGCTGCCGATCTCGGGGGGCCGCATGTTCAGCCGGGTCAAGAACCTGTTTTCCTCGGCGCGGCGGGACGCCGAGCTGCAGGCCCACCTGCACGAGCTGCGCCAGCGCATCCCGGTGCCGGTTTTCTGGCTGTTCGGCAAGACGCAGAGCGGCAAGACCACCCTGATTCGCTGTCTTACCGGCGCCACCGACGCCGAGATCGGCCAGGGTTTCCGCCCCTGCACCCGCTTCTCGCGCGAGTACCAGTTTCCGACGCCCGAATCGCCGATCCTTTCGTTCCTCGACACGCGCGGCCTGGACGAGCCGGGCTACGATCCGGCCGAGGACATCACCGGCTTCCGCGACCGGGCCCACGTGGTCATCGTCACCGTCAAGGTCCTGGACCATGCGCAGGAGACGATCATCCAGCACCTGCGGGCCATCCGCCACGATCAGCCGCAGCGGCCGATCGTGCTCGTGCTGACCTGCCTGCACGAGGCGTATCCGCAACAGCAGCACCCGCCGTACACGGAGGTGGCTGACGGAGACGCTGCGTCGCCAACCACTGATCTGCTCCGCAGCATCGCCGAACAGAAGCGGCGCTTCGAGGGGCTGGTGGACCGGGTGATCCCGGTGGACGTAACGCCGCCGGAGGAGGGATTTCACGAACCCGACTATGGAGCCGACGCCCTGAAAGGTGCCCTGCTGGAGGTGCTGCCGGCGGCGTATCGCCAGACCTTTCTGACCGTCGCGGAGGCCAACCGCAGCCTGCGCGATCTTTATGCCCGACATGCGACCCCTTATATCACGTTTTACACGCTGCTGGCGACGACCGCCGGCGCCATCCCGGTTCCCTGGGTGGACCTGCTGATCCTGCCCGGGATTCAAACACGCATGATCCACCACGTGGCGAAGCTGTACGGTCAGCCGGTGAAGGCCAAGCACTTCGGCGAGCTGGCCGGGGCGCTGGGGCTGGGCATGCTGGTGCGCCAGGGGATCCGCGAGCTGATGAAGTTCATCCCGTATGTCGGTTCGGTGGCCGGCGGAGCTCTGGCCGGCGCCTCGACCTTCGCGCTGGGCAAGGCAGCGTGCTTCTATTACAGCGGCGTGCAGCAGGGGCACGCGCCGCCGCCGGACGATATCCGCCGCTACTATGCCGCCCAGTTGATGGAAATCCAGAAATCGTGGACAACGTTGCGCGACCCCGCAGGCGAACCGGGGGCGTCAGCCCCCGGGTGATGCGTAGAACCCGGGGGCTGACGCCCCCGGTTCGCCAGGGAGTAGCTAATGAGTCGCTGGCGCATTCTCGTCGTGGCGCTGCTGACGCTGGGCCCCTTCGTCGTCCTGGCGGGGTACGGCTCTTACTCGCTCTGGACCAGCGGCCGCGGCTTCGCCTTCTGGTGCGTGATGGCCGGCTGCCTGACGGCGGGCTATCTGCTGGCATGGTACTGGCAACGCCAGCGGCGCCTGCTGCGGCCGCCCAACTTTGACTCGCCCCTCTACTGGACCGACCGCGACCGGGCCGCCTGGGCTCTCGTAAAGGCCCGCGCCGAGGCCGCCGCCCGTCTCGACCCCGCCCGGCTGACCGACTTCCCCTTCTATGCCGAACAGGCCCAGGCCATGGCCCAGGAGCTGGCGGCCTTCTACAACCCCGGCGCTCAGGACCCGGTCGGCGCGCTCACCGTCCCCGAACTGCTCGCCGTTGTGGAGCTGGCCGCCCAGGATATGGGGCAGCTCATCGACAAGTACATCCCCGGCGGCCATCTGCTGACGGTGAACGACCTGCGCCTGGCCCGCCGCATTCCCGACTGGTATCAGAATGCCTCGAACGTCTACTGGCTGATCTCGGCCCTGTTCAACCCCGTGGAAACGGGGCTGCGCTTCCTCGCCTCGAAGACCGGGGTGTCGCACTCGTTCCAGATGCTCCAGAACAACCTGCTTCTGTGGTTTTACACGGCGTACATCCATCGCCTGGGAACGTACTTGGTGGAGTTGAACAGCGGCCGGCTGCGGATGGGTGTGCCGCGATACCGGCAGTTGCTGCAACGCTCCGCCGAGAACCCCTTACCCCCGACCCCTCTCCCCGGAGTACCGGGGCGAGGGGAGCAGGAAGCACGGCAGGTTACGATCACGCTCTTCGGCCAGGTGAAGGCCGGCAAGTCCAGTGTCGTAAACGCCCTTTTGGGAGAGCAGCGGGCGAAGACCGATGTGCTGCCGGCCACCAGCGAGGTGACCCGGTACGAGCTGCAGCCGGCCGGGATCGACACGCGGCTGGTGCTCCTGGATACGGTCGGGTATGGCCATGCCGGGCCCCGGGCGGACCAGGTGACGGCCACGCGCGAGGCGGCCCAGCAGTCGGACCTGCTGCTCCTAGTATTGCACGTGCGCAATCCGGCGCGGCAGGCGGACCTGCTCATGCTTGAGCAGCTGTCGGCCTGGTTCGCCGGCCGGGCGGACCTGAAGATGCCGCGGATCGTGGCCGTGCTGACGCACATCGATCTGTTATCCCCGGCGATGGACTGGTCGCCGCCGTACAACTGGGAGCAGCCGCAGCGGCCCAAGGAGAAGTCGATCGATGCCGCCGCGGCTGCCGTCCGCGAACAGCTGGGGCCGTACCTGGTCGCCGTGGTCCCGGTCTGTACCGCGGAAGGGAAGGTGTACGGGGTTGAGGACTGGCTGTTGCCGGCCCTGGCCGACCGGATGGACGAGGCCCAGGCCGTCGGCCTGTTGCGCGTGCTGCGGGCGGAATTCGATACGGAAAAGGTCCGCAAAGTCCTCCGCCAGCTGAAGGCGGTCGCGCAGCAGGCAGGTAAGATGATCTGGGACCGGCTGGCGACGGCGGAGCGATGAAGCGGACTGCCGGGCCGGCGAGGCCACTTCCCGAACTCGCCCGGCATCCAGGGTAGGCGCTTGAATCTCGCGACGGGCCGTGGTACAGTCCAACCATGCCGTTGCCTGGCGACGGTACAAGACCTCTGCGGTGTTCGTGACCTGGCGACACTTTTGACGAACCGATACGAGTACCCGCGGGGGCCAACAGTCTGACCGGCGCTTGCAAGCCCACCCGCCTTCTTCGAGGGTGTGCAGTGGGAGTCATAACCCGGCGGTGAGGCACCCATGTACATTGCGGGTTCTCAAAAGCGCCAAAACGGCACAGGCGGAGGTTTTTTTCTGCGCCGGTTGGGACGATTTGCCTTGCAGTGCAACTTGTTTGCCACTCACAAGTTAGAGTGACACGGGATCGGTTCAGCTAGCCGCCGTGTCGTCTATGGGATGGGCAGGCACCGGCGGAAAACTGTTGCAGGACAATGGTTTGGGGACCGCGGGGAAAAAAAAGGTTGACTCTCGCCAAGAAGTCGTTACCCTACCTCCCGTGAATCTGCTCTCCAGCTGGAGCCCGCCCGACGGATCGGCCCCAGCCGGGAAGATCGGCAAGCCCGCCTGCCCGACCTCGCCGCGGGCGGCCGTGCCGTGAGTTGTGTGGCCATCATCGCGAGAGGGTTTGCTCCCCCGGTTTTCGACCGGCGGTGGCGTGACCGTCTCCTCTCTCTTTTTGACGCTCAGTTGCAACTGGGATTGGCCCCGATCCAAACTCCGCGCAGGGATTCGCGGCGGAGTGCGCGTTGACGTCTCGATGGAACCAGACTCCAGCTCTGGGACGGTTTCCGCCTCCGGCCAGGGACGGCACGGGGCGCGGCCAGGATTCGGCGAGCGTTGGTTCCCCGCGGGCCTTGGGCTTGCGGCGGTCCCAAGCGGCGCTGTCCGGGGCTGGATTTTGCTCGTCCGGACCAGTTGGCCGGCCCGGACGATGGCCCACCAGGACGGGTACGGGCCACGCGCCGGGCCGGCTGCGCCAAGGATGGCGTGGACCGGCCTTCTTTAGCCGCTTGCGGCTTCGCACAACCGGCGAAGCCGCAAGCGGCTTCTTCGTTACAATAATCCCAACGGGCAACCTGCCGCTTCCCTCGGGGACGACTGCCGATGCTGCGCTCCGCACGCCTGAGCACGCGAGATCTGCTCGACGACCTCCTCGCGCAGCGCATCCTCCTCCTCGACGGCTCGATGGGTGCCTACATCTACGCCCGCAAGCCGACCGAGGACGATTACCGGGGCACCCGCTTCAGGCAGCACTCCAAGCCCCTGAAGAACTGCACCGAAGCCCTTGTGCTGACGCAGCCGCGGCTCATCGACGAAATCCACCGCGCCTACCTCGACGCCGGCGCCGACATTGTCGAGACCTGCACCTTTAACGGCACGCCGCTGGCCCTAACGGAGTTCGGCCTGCAAGAGCATGTCGCCGAGATCAACCGCCGCGCCGCCGAAATCGCCCGCCGCGCCGCCGAGGAGTTCACGCGCCGCAACCCCGATCGGCCCCGCTTTGTCGCCGGCAGCATCGGACCCACGAATAAGACCCTTTACATCGAGCCGGGCCGCGAACCGCTGGATGCACGCTCGCTCTCGTTCGACGATTTCGTGGCCTCCTACACGACCCAGATCGAGGCCCTGGTCGCCGGCGGCGTCGATCTGCTGGCCATCGAAACCGGCAACGACATCCTGGTCCTCAAGGCGGGCCTGGTCGCCATCGACAAGTATTTCAGCGCGCACAAGGTCCGCCTGCCGGTGATCGTCTCGGGCACGATCTACGACAACGGCCGCACCCTGCTGGGCCAAACGCCGGAGGCGTTTTACGTTGCGGTGGCCCACTTCGACGCGCTGAGCGTCGGCTTCAACTGCGGCGTCGGCGTCGATTTGCTGCGCGGCCCGGTCGAGAGCCTCGCCGCCATCTCGGGCAAGCCCGTTCATGTGTACCCCAACGCCGGGCTCCCCGACGGCATGGGCGGTTTCACGGGCAACCGCGAGCAGACGGCGGCGGTCCTCGGCGAATTCGCCCGCAACGGCTGGGTGAACATTGTCGGCAGTTGCTGCGGCACCACCCCGGAGTGGACCGCAGCCATCGGCCGCGCCCTTGAGGGTGTCGCGCCACGGACAGTCCCCGAGTTGCCGCCGTGGTCGTACTACTGCGGCGACGAGGTGCTGGTGCTCCGGCCCGAGACCAACTTCGTGATGGTCGGCGAGCGCTGCAATATCACCGGTTCGCTCAAGTTCAAGCGCCTAATCACGGAAGGCAATTACGCGGCCGCCGTGAAAGTGGCGAGCGAGCAGGTGCAGAACGGCGCCAACATCCTCGACGTCAACATGGACGCCGACCTCGTGGACTCCGAAGAGGCGATGACGCGCTTCCTGCGCCTGATCGCCAACGAGCCCGATCTCACGCGCGTCCCCCTCATGATCGACAGCTCCAAGTGGTCGGTCATCGAGGCGGGGCTCAAGTGCGTCCAAGGCAAGCCCATCGTCAACTCGATCAGCTTGAAGGAGGGCGAGGCGAAATTCCTCGAACAAGCTCGCTTGGTCAAACGCTATGGGGCGGCGGCCGTCGTCATGGCGTTCGACGAGGAAGGCCAGGCTGTGACCCGGGAGCGCAAGGTTGAAATCAGCGCCCACGCCTACCGATTGCTGACCGAGGAAGTCGGCTTCGACCCCGGTGATGTGATCTTCGACGTGAACATCCTGACCGTCGGCACCGGCATGGAGGAGCACAACAACTACGCCGTCGAGTTCATCGAAGCGGTGCGGGAACTGAAGCGGCTCTTTCCCAGGGCCAAAACGTCGGGCGGGGTTAGCAACGTCTCGTTCTCCTTCCGCGGGCCGGAGTTCGGGGCGGTGCGCGAGGCGATGAACTCGGCGTTCCTGTTCCACGCCATCAAGGCCGGCCTCGACATGGGCATCGTCAACGCCGGCCAACTCCAGGTATACGAGGAGATTCCCGCCGAGCTGCGCGACCGTGTCGAGGATATGCTGCTCAACCGCCGTCCCGACGCCACCGACCGCCTCGTCGAATTCGCCAAATCGTCGCTGGTTAGCCGCGACCCGAAGGGGAGCGCTCCCACCCAGGCCTGGCGCGACGTCCCGGTCGAGGAGCGCCTCAAGCACGCCCTCATCAACGGCATCGTCGATTACATCGACCAGGATGTGGAGGAAGCCCGGCACCGGTACGATCGCCCGCTGGCCCTGATCGAAGGCCCGCTGATGGACGGCATGAACGTGGTCGGCGACCTGTTCGGTGCCGGCAAGATGTTCCTGCCACAGGTGGTCAAAAGCGCCCGCGTGATGAAGAAGGCCGTGGCCTATTTGCTCCCCTTCATGGAGGCAGCCCGACTGGCGAGCGGCGCGGCGACGGTCCGCCAGGCCCTGCGCCAGGATCGTCATGGCCACCGTCAAGGGCGATGTCCACGACATCGGCAAGAACATCGTTGGCGTCGTTCTGGGCTGCAACGATTACGAGGTCATCGACCTGGGCGTGATGGTCCCGTGTGAGAAAATCCTGCAAACGGCCCGCGAAAAGGGGGCCGACCTGATCGGCCTGTCCGGACTGATCACGCCGTCGCTAGACGAGATGGTCCACGTCGCCCGGGAGATGCAGCGCGAGGGGTTCCAGGTGCCGTTGCTCATCGGCGGAGCCACCACCAGCGCCAAGCACACCGCCGTGCGGATCGCGCCGGCTTACCAGGGCAGCGTGCTGCACGTCAAGGATGCGTCGCGTTGCGTCGGCGTCCTCGATCGGCTGACCCGGGCCGACCAGAAGGAACGGCTCGACGCCGAGAATCGGGCCATGCAAGAGCGCGAGCGCGAGGCGTTCGCCAAACGGCGGCAACGCAAGCTGGTCCCCTATGCCGAAGCGCTGCGACGGCGCTTCACCATCGACTGGACGAAGCACCGGGGGGCTGACGCCGCCCCGCTCGCCAGGCCCTCCTTCCTGGGCCCGCGTGTGCTGCGCGACTTCCCCCTGGCGGATCTGGTCCCCTACATCGACTGGTCGCCCTTCTTCATGGCCTGGGAGCTTTCCGGGAAATACCCGGCCATCCTCGATGATCCTGCCGTCGGCGGCGAAGCGCGCAAGCTGTTGGCCGACGCCCAGGCGATGCTCCAGCGGATCGTGAACGAGAAGCTTTTGACGGCACACGCGGTGTACGGGTTCTGGCCGGCCAATGCCGACGGCGACGACATCGTGCTCTTCACCGACGAGACTCGCCGTGCCGAAGCCGCCCGGCTGCCGATGCTGCGGCAGCAGTGGGAACGCGAGGGGCAGACGACCTTCCTCAGCCTGGCCGATTATGTGGCCCCCATCGCGTCCGGCGTGCCTGATTTCCTCGGCGGCTTTGCCCTGACCGCCGGTGTCGGCATGGAAGCACTGACGACGGGCTTCAAGGCCGCCCACGACGACTACAATGCGATCCTGGTCGAGGCGCTGGCCGACCGCCTGGCCGAGGCGCTGGCGGAACGCCTCCACGAACTGGCCCGGCGCGACTGGGGGTATGGCCAGAGCGAACGCCTGTCGAAGGACGAGTTGATCGCCGAGAAGTACCGCGGCATCCGGCCGGCGGCGGGTTATCCGTCGTGCCCCGACCACACCGAGAAGGGAACGCTCTGGCGTTTGCTGGGCGCTGAAGAGGCCGCCGGCATCCGTCTGACCGAGAGCTACGCCATGTGGCCCGCCGCCTCCGTCAGCGGCCTCTATTTCAGCCATCCGCAAGCTCGCTATTTCGCCGTCGATCTGGTGACGCGCGACCAGGTCGAGGACTATGCCCGTCGCAAGGGGATGCCGCCCAAGGAGGTCGAGCGTTGGCTGCGGCCGAATCTGGCGTATGAGGCGGACTAGCACCAAATGGTGTTTCGGGCATTTGCTGTAAAACATCGGATGCGACACAAGCCTGAAGCGCCAGCGAAGTTAGCGGAGGCGTCCTTCGCTGGCGCTTCAGGCTTGTGTCGCTCGCCAAACTTTACACGAAATCGGCAAGATACCGTTTGGTGCTAGTGCCGCACCGCGGAAACGGCGTAGCACGAAAACTGGACATGGCGTATCTTGCCTGGTCCCTCGATTGTGAGGCGGGAGATCGACCTATGCCAGGGAAGGCGGCGAAGATCATCGTCAGCGAAAGGCAGCAGGTTCTGCTGCAGGAATTCAGCAAGTCGCGTACGGTCGCCAAGTGCGTGGTGCAGCGGGCGACGATCATTTTGCTGGGATTCGCCGGCCTGCTGAACGAGGAGATCGCCTCGCGGGTCGGCCTCAACCGACTGCAGGTGGGCCTCTGGCGGCAGCGCTGGCGGGACGCGTGGGATTCGTTGTGCGTGTGGGAATGCACCGAACCTCACCGCCTGCGGGCGGCGATCGTCAACGTCCTCTCCGACGCCCCGCGACCGGGTGCCCCGGCGACGTTCACCGCCTTTCAGGTGTCCCAGATCGTGGCGTTAGCGTGCGAGCCGCCGAAGTTGTCGGGCCGGCCGATCGACCACTGGACGCTCCGGGAACTGCGCGACGAGGCGATCGCGCGGCAGATCGTGGAGGCTATTTCCGTGTCTCAGGTTGGCCGCTTCCTGCAGCAGGCAGCCGTGCAGCCGCACCGCAAGAAAATGTGGCTCAACACCACGGAGAAGGACCCCCAGAAGTTCCTGGCCGAGGTCGAAAACGTTTGCCGAACCTACCTCGAGGCGCCGATGAAAGCGGCGGACGGCACGCACACGGTGAGCGTGGACGAGGCGACCTCGCTGCAGGCCATCGAGCGGAACGCCCCCGACAAGCCGGCCCAACCCAACAGCGTGCCGAAGCAGGAATTCGAATACACCCGGCACGGGACGACGACGCTGACCGCCGGTCTGGACGTGGTGACGGGGATGATCGTCTGCCCAACGCTGGAGGCGACCCGTACCGAAGCGGAGTTCGTCGCGCACATCACCCGGACCGTGGACACCGACCCCACCGCCGAATGGCTCTTCGTGGTCGACTGCCTCAACACGCACATGTCGGAAAGCCTGGTGAAGTTCGTCGCCCAACGCTGCGGCGTGCCCGATGAACTGGGGAAAAAAACGACAGCGGCATCCTGAAATCGATGGCCACGCGGAAGGAGTTCCTGTCGGACGCTGCCCACCGGATCCGCTTCGTCTACCTCCCGAAGCACAGTTCGTGGCTGAACCAGATCGAGATCGTGTTCGGGATCATCCACCGGAAGCTGCTGCGGTGCGGAAACTTCACGTCGGTGACGGACCTGGAAGCGCAGTTGCAAGAATTCATGGACTACTACAACGCTACGATGGCCCACCCCTTCGCCTGGACTTACACCGGCAAGCCGGTGCAGAAGCAACGCCGCGCGAGCTTCGTCGCACCGCACCGCCGCCTCAAACTGGGGAAAATCCAGCGACTGGCGGAAGCCGCTGCCTTATGCAATGATGCTTGAGAGATGCGGCACTAGCCTCGATTTCCACGGAGGGGATTTTTCCCCTCTGAACGCATGCAAATTCAGCAAAACCGGCTGTTTTTCGCCGTCTTCGTTAACCGTTGCGATGACTTAAATCCTCGTTGTACATTCGTCACCTCCTCCGAGGGATTCTCGCCTTGAGCGAATTATCCCACGATTTCCCGGAATTCCGCCTGGCACGCGCAGCTGCTTGCCAGCTGCGCGTGCCAGGCGTAGCATGTGCTGGGTATGAACACCACTACTCGGAATGACTTAACGCCGATCGCCTACTTCTTCCTCGCTCCCGAAAACTCCCTCCACCGACAATACGAGGCCTTCCGCGCCTACTTCGTCGAGGGCAGCCCTTCCCACGAGGTCGCACGCCGCTTCGGCTACTCGCCCGGCTCGTTTCGCGTCCTCTGCCACGAGTTCCGCCATGACCCCGACAAACAACTCCGCTTCTTCCAGACGGTCCAGCATGGGCCACGCTATGCCCCAGCCCGTGACCGGGTCCGCGAACTCGTGGTGGCCATGCGCAAACGCAACCTCTCCGTCTACGACATCCAGCGTGAACTGGCCCAGGCCGGACACACCATCTGCATTAATGCCCTCGCCGTCCTGTTGCGCGAGGAAGGCTTCGCGCGATTGCCGCGCCGTCTCGATGACGAACGGCCCGCGGCGACTCGACCGGCAACCGAGGCCGCGGCCGACGTGTGCGCCGTGAGCCTGGAACCGCGCTCCTTCCGCACGCGCCTCGGCGGCCTCTTCTTCTTCGTGCCGCTCCTGAAAGACATCCGGCTGACGGATGTGCTGCGTCAGGCTGACCTCCCCGGTTCCCAGATGATTCCCGCCGAGCAGGCCCTGCGGAGTCTGCTGGCCCTCAAGCTCGTTGGCACCGAACGCAAGAGTCACGTCATGGACCTGGTTTGCGACCAGGGCCTCGCCCTGTTCGCCGGCCTGAACGTGGTACCCAAACGCTCCTACCTGGCCAGCTATAGCTCGCGCGTCGATCACCGGGCCGTAGTCCGCCTCATGGCTGCCTGGTTCGACGAGGTGCGGCGGGCCGGGCTGCCGCTCGGCGATTCCATCGACCTCGACTTCCACTCCGTACCCGCCAACACTCAGGAAGAGCCGCTGGAAAAACACTACATTTCCAGCCGCAGCCGCGCCCAGCAAGGCGTCCTGGTTTTCCTGGCCCGCGATGCCGCCGCCCGTGTCCTCTGCTACGCCCACGCTGGGATCCCCAAAGACCAGAAGGCGGCCGAGGTCCTCCGCTTCGCCGACTTCTGGCAAGAACGCACTGGCAGTTCACCCCGCGAACTGGTCTTCGATTCGCAACTGACCACCTACCAACACCTGCAGCAGTTGAACCAGCGCGGTATCGGTTTCCTGACGCTCCGACGCCGCACACGCTCGATGCTCGGCCGTATCTGGAGCCTCCCGGCGTCGGCCTGGCGGCGGATCACGCTGTCCTCCCTGACCCGCGCCTTCCGCACGCCCCGTGTCTTGGATGAGCGCGTGTCGCTCCCCGGCTATACGGGCCAGGTGCGGCAAATCATCGTGATCGATCTGGGCCACGAGGAGCCGACCATCCTCCTGACCAACAACTTCCGGTCCGGTTGCGCGACCCTGGTGACTCGCTATGCCCAACGCATGCTGATCGAGAATGGTATCTCCGAGGCCATCCAGTTCTTTCACATCGATGCCCTGTCGTCGATGATCGGGATGAAGGTGGACTTCGACCTGCAGATCACCCTCATGGCCAGGCCCTGTATCGGCTGCTGGCCAACCGCGTAGGCCGGGAGTACCAGCACGCGACGGCCAAGAAGATCTTCCGCAACCTGCTGAACGTTTCGGCGACCGTCGAGGTGCTGGACCACGAAGTAGTCATTGCCATGGACAAGCGGGCTCACAATCCCTACCTCGTCGCGTCGCAGCTCGCGGACGAACCGACCCCCATGCCCTGGTTCGGTAACAAGCGCCTGGTCATCCGCTTTTCCTGACCTCACATGTCGCTTTTGTTAACCGAACTTGGTACCGTGGAAATCGAGGCTAGGCCACAGGAGGCGAGCTGGGCGCCGTCGGGGCGAAAGGCCACGTCGCCGACGGTGCTTTCATGGCCGGCCAGCGTGGCGACCGGGTCATCCCCTGCGGGACCCCAGAGGCGGATGATCCCGTCCGTGCCGCCCGCCGCCAGCATCGTCCCGTCGGGGTGAAAGGCCGCCCGCGGGTACTGCCTCCAGTCCTCCCCGGGATAGCGCAGCGTTCGCAGGAGTTGACCTGAGGCCACGTCCCAGACGCGAAGTTGACCGTCCGCGTTCGCCGAGGCGATCTGCTTGCCGTCGGGACGGAAGCAGACCCCGATGACCATCTGGAGGGCCCCGGCGGGCGGGCCGAGCAGCGGTGGGCGAGTCTGCAGGCAGCTCGTCGGGTCCCAGAGGCGCACCGTGCCGTCCCAGGCGGCCGATGCGGCTCGCGTGCCGTCGGGGCTGAAGGCGACATCATAGACGTAGCTCAAGTGGCCGCGGAGCACGCCGCTGCGCTCGGCCAGGGCCATGTCCCAGAGCCGTAAGGTGCCGTCATTTCCTGCCGATGCCAGTGTGCCGCCGTCCGGGCTGAAGGCAGCCGGCCAGACTGCAGCGGCGTGGCCGTGCAGCACCGCCAAGGGCTCGCCCGCCGCCGCGTCCCACAGGCGCAGCGTCCCGTCGAAGGAGCTGGTGACGAGGCGTTTGCCGTCGGGCCGAAAAACGACGTAAGTGACCCGACCCCGATGCCCCTGGAGTGTGGCGATGGGGGTCCCGGTCACGCCATCCCAGAGCCGGGCGGTCTGATCGAGTGAAGCGGTGGCGAGTCGGGTGCCATCCGCGCTGAAGGCCACCCAGCCGACCTCGTTCCGGTGGCCGCGGAGTTCGACGATCTCCTTGCCGGTCGCCACGTCCCACAGGCGTGCCGTATTCTCGGCATAGATGCTGCCGGAGGCGAGTCGCTTCCCATCCGGGCTGAAAGCCAACGCCCGAACGCCGCTGGAATGGCCGCGCAGGACGTGCGTTTCGGCACCGGCCACCAGGTCCCAGAGGTGAATGGCAAGATCCTCCGTGGTGTAGGCGAGGCGTCGGCCGTCAGAGGAGAACGCCATGACGCCACCAATCCTCCGCGGGATGATGCCGGGCAGGTCGGCACGCTTGTGCCCTGTCGCAATGTCCCAGAGCTGGCCGGCGTGGTCCTTCACACCCACGAGCAGTCGATGGTCGGGACTGAGTGTGTCGCCAAACATGGAGACACCGTAGGGAACTTGCAGAAGCACTTGCCGGTCGTTCGTTGCGGGATCCCACGACTGGAGCGTCCCGTCCTGAGAGAACACTAGCAGGCGATGGCCGTCCGGGCTGTACGCCAGGTTCTCGACCAACGAGCCTTGCCCGGGAAGAGCGCGGATTTCCCGGCCGGTCGCCACGTCCAGGACGTGTACGGTGCCGTCGTTGTCCCACCCCACGGCGACCTGCTTGCCGTCCGGGCGGACGGCGAGCATCTTGCCGGCCGCGCCGAGGAGGATGTGCTTGCCGACGGGCAAGACCAGGCGCGCTTCGTCCAGCCGGCTGGTGAAGTGCAGCCATTCCCAGTCGCGATACTCCGGAGGTGCGGCGTCGAGTGCGCGGCGGGCGGCGCCGCTGCTCTGGAGCTGCAAGGCGCTCCCGGCAGCCGCGATATTCGACCGGTAACGCTCCCAGCGCTCGGCCGCGCCGGGGCGGCGGGCCTCATCGGCGGACTCCTCGGCCGCCTGCTGCGCCAACTCTGCGGCGTACCGGGCGTCGCGCTCGTTCTGGGCGGCACGGTTGAAGTAGCCGGCGGCCAGCAACGACGCCACCACCGTCGCGACCAGCACCGCCGTCAGCACGCCCCCCAGCACGGCGATGCCCGGATGCGCCGCGCCGATCGGGCGTAGCGCTCCAGAGGCGTCTGACGCCGGGCGTGAATCGGCTCGTCGGCCAAAAAGCGCTGCAGGTCCTCGGCCAGCTCTCCCGCCGTCTGATAGCGCCGTCCCGGATCGCGATCCGCCGCTTTGTGGACGATCGTCACCAGGTCGCGAGGAATGGCCGGGTTGACCCGGTTCAGACGCGCCGGCTCGGTCGTCATCACCTGCTTGACGATCTTGTGGGCGTCGATGTCCTCGTAGGCCGGCCGCTGGGTCAGCAGTTCGTACAGGGTCAGGCCGAGGGAATAGATGTCGGTCCGCCGATCGGCCTGCCCCTCGAAGGCCTCCGGCGGCATGTAGCGGAACGTGCCGAGGAGTTCGCCGGCCTGCGTCAGACTGGCCTGGTCCTCCGTCTTGGCCAGGCCGAAATCGGCGACCCACACGGTTCCTTGGTCGTCGAGCAGCAGGTTTGAGGGCTTGATGTCGCGGTGCAAGACCCCCTGGCGATGGGCGTAGTCCAGGGCATCGGCCACCTGGGCGCCGATGCGGGCCACGCTGTGCCAGTAACTGCCGCCGCGACTGCCGGACGGCGAGCTGTCACCGAGGACAGCCGCGGCGACGCTCCGGGGGGATGCCGGTGGAGGCTCCGGGGAACGACCCGGCGTTCCCGGTACGGGAGAGGCGGCGACCGTCGCTTCTTGCAATGCCGGCCTGGCCTCAGCCGCGGCCGAACCATTCCCGCTGGGCGACGCAGCGAGCGTGCCAGCTTCCACCGGGGGCGAGGATCGTGCCAGCACCGCGTCCAGCCCCTGGCCCTGGATGAGCTGCATGACGTAGTAGGGCTGCCCGTTGTGCTCGCCGACGCCGAAGACCTGCACGATGTTGGTGTGATGCAGCTTGGCGGCGGCGCGGGCCTCGCGCTCAAAACGGGCCTTGCGGCTCGGGTCCTGGCCAACTGTCGGGGGCAGTACCTTGAGGGCGACGCGGCGGCCAAGCGAGACCTGCTCGGCCTCGTAGACGACCCCCATGCCGCCACGGCCGATTTCGCGCACGAGGCGAAAGTCGCCCAGCTGGTCGGCCTGCTCGGCTGGTGACTCAGGGAGTGCCGACATGCGGTTCGCCTTTTAGCCAAGAAGACCGAATGGAGCCCAGTTCGGCCAGTCATGATACTGCGAATGGGATGGGGGTTGTTAGGTGCGATTTGTGGTTCATCCCGCAAACGCCTGCAGTGGAACCTTAGGACTCGTCCAGGAATGACTCCGGTGGGACCCCGTCCCGCCGGTCCGGACCGGCGGGACGCCGGTCCCACCCCTGGAAGTTAATCCTGGACGGCTCCTTAGGGTAGTGGTTCTGCCTGAGTTGACCGCTCGGTTTGCTTTCAATGAACAAGGCCCCGCTACCCGGGCGAGAGGTGTCGTGCTCGGGCAGCGATCTTACGGTGTGCGCGTATTTTCGACGCCACCGCCCCAAGCGGCTCGGCTTGAGATCGACCTCGCCTACTTCCCCGACGTCGTCTGTTGCCCCGCCGACCCTGCTCAGATCGGCACCACTTGCAGCCCTAACTCCCGCGCTCTGCGCTGCAGCGCTTCGACCTGACGCTCCTGCTGCTTGACTTCTTCGGCTGCCGTGCTCTCACGGCGATACGCTTCCCCACGCGTGATGAGGCGATAGAAGAGCTTCGCCAGCTTGTGGGCTGTCGCCCTGATGGCGCTGCCTATCCCCAGCCGGGCCCGCAGGCGGCGCAGGAAATTACCCAGCACGCTCTTACTTCTGAGCAAGGACCGCGCCGCCAGCCGAAACGCCCTGGCCACCCGGCTGGCCGTCTGGGCGGGATAGCGGATCCGCTTGCCCGATTGGTGCTTGCGCGGCGCCAGCGTCGTCCAGGCCGCGAAGTGCTTGTCCGTCGGGAAACGTGCCGCCAGGTCCGGGCCTGTCTCCGACAAGACCGTCAGCACCGTGCTGGTGCCCAGACCGTCCACTTCCGTGACACGCACGCCCGTCAACTGGAAGATCAAGGCGTCGGCGTCGAACTCCGTCGGGCGGTTGCGACTCTTGGGCGCGGCCTTCTGGGACTCGGGCAACGGACGCCCCTGGGTCTTGTCCGGCATCGGCCCGGCCGCCTTGGCGTACTCCCGGTCACAGACATGGAGCTGATTCTGGTAGAAGTCCCAGGCCTTGAGCAGTTGTTTCAGCTCGAACAGGTGGGCCGTGTCCCAGGTCCCTTCCAGGGCCTTGGCAATCTCCTCGCGGCTCTTCTTGCAGCTGGGATCGCGCATCGCCGCCAGCGTCTGGGGGTCACGCTGCCCCTGGGCGATGGCACGCAGGATGTGCATGCCGGTGACGCCGGCGATGCTCGACACGGCCAGGTCCAAATGAACATTCATCTGGACCAGCACTTTGAGCATCATCTGCAAGAGCTTGGCTGCCTCGGTGATCAGATGCTCGCGATGCCGCCACAGCGTCCGCAACGCCAGCACCTCGTGCGCGGGTCGAAAACAGCTCTTGAGCTGGCCACAGGCGTGCATCTGCTGCAGCCAGACCGCATCGCAAACGTCGGTCTTCTTCTTGAGGTTGCGGGCCAGGCTGCGTGGATCGACCACCACCACTTCGAAGCCCTGGCTTTCCAGGAAGTCGCATAAGCACATCCAGTAGACGCCGGTCGATTCGAGCACGACGCTCGTGACGCCGCAGTGGCGTAACCACTCGGCCAGCGTCTGTAGGTCGGCGGTATAGACGCCGAAGGTACGAACGGGCTGCGGATCGCAAGCGGGGTCGACGGCGACGACGTGGCTGGCGCTGCCGACGTTCGATGGCGGCGGCACAGGGCCGGACGATGCGGGGCGGCGGGATGGGCTGGCGTGTCTTCTTCCGAGGCATGAGGACCTCCAACGACGGTGAGGGACGGGCGAAGAAAATGTCGGCGGAGGATGGGTCGAACGAAGGACGAGACTTTCAAGCGGGCTCGCGGCACCAAGGAAAGTGAAGCCGACCCAAGGGCCAAGCTCAAGCACGGGCTCAGAGGCACCAGATCAAACGCGGCCACCGCGCTCCGCCGCCACAAAGAAGAGCTAGAGAAGCGCAGTGCGAACGGAAAGCCGATGGCCTGTCAGGTTCATAGCGGAACGTGTGCCAGGGACTGGCATCAGCCCTTTCAATGAACAAGGCCCCGCTACCCGGGCGAGAGGTGTCGTGCTCGGGCAGCGATCTTACGGTGTGCGCGTATTTTCGACGCCACCGCCCCAAGCGGCTCGGCTTGAGATCGACCTCGCCTACTTCCCCGACGTTGTCTGTTGCCCCGCCGACCCTGCTCAGATCGGCACCACTTGCAGCCCTAACTCCCGCGCTTTGCGCCGCACGCGCTTCGACCTGACGCTCCTGCTGCTTGACTTCTTCGGCTGCCGTGCTCTCACGGCGATACGCTTCCCCACGCGTGATGAGGCGATAGAAGAGCTTCGCCAGCTTGTGGGCTGTCGCCCTGATGGCGCTGCCTATCCCCAGCCGGGCCCGCAGGCGGCGCAGGAAATTACCCAGCACGCTCTTACTTCTGAGCAAGGACCGCGCCGCCAGCCGAAACGCCCTGGCCACCCGGCTGGCCGTCTGGGCGGGATAGCGGATCCGCTTGCCCGATTGGTGCTTGCGCGGCGCCAGCGTCGTCCAGGCCGCGAAGTGCTTGTCCGTCGGGAAACGTGCCGCCAGGTCCGGGCCTGTCTCCGACAAGACCGTCAGCACCGTGCTGGCGCCCAGACCGTCCACTTCCGTGACACGCACGCCCGTCAACTGGAAGATCAAGGCGTCGGCGTCGAACTCCGTCGGGCGGTTGCGACTCTTGGGCGCGGCCTTCTGGGACTCGGGCAACGGACGCCCCTGGGTCTTGTCCGGCATCGGCCCGGCCGCCTTGGCGTACTCCCGGTCACAGACATGGAGCTGATTCTGGTAGAAGTCCCAGGCCTTGAGCAGTTGTTTCAGCTCGAACAGGTGGGCCGTGTCCCAGGTCCCTTCCAGGGCCTTGGCAATCTCCTCGCGGCTCTTCTTGCAGCTGGGATTGCGCATCGCCGCCAGCGTCTGGGGGTCACGCTGCCCCTGGGCGATGGCACGCAGGATGCGCATGCCGGTGACGCCGGCGATGCTCGACACGGCCAGGTCCAAATGAACATTCATCTGGACCAGCACTTTGAGCATCATCTGCAAGAGCTTGGCTGCCTCGGTGATCAGATGCTCGCGATGCCGCCACAGCGTCCGCAACGCCAGCACCTCGTGCGCGGGTCGAAAACAGCTCTTGAGCTGGCCACAGGCGTGCATCTGCTGCAGCCAGACCGCATCGCAAACGTCGGTCTTCTTCTTGAGGTTGCGGGCCAGGCTGCGTGGATCGACCACCACCACTTCGAAGCCCTGGCTTTCCAGGAAGTCGCATAAGCACATCCAGTAGACGCCGGTCGATTCGAGCACGACGCTCGTGACGCCGCAGTGGCGTAACCACTCGGCCAGCGTCTGTAGGTCGGCGGTATAGACGCCGAAGCTACGCACGGGCTGCGGATCGCAAGCGGGGTCGACGGCGACGACGTGGCTGGCGCTGCCGACGTCGATGGCGGCGGCACAGGGCCGGACGATGCGGGGCGGCGGGATGGGCTGGCGTGTCTTCTTCCGAGGCATGAGGACCTCCAACGACGGTGAGGGACGGGCGAAGAAAATGTCGGCGGAGGATGGGTCGAACGAAGGACGAGACTTTCAAGCGGGCTCGCGGCACCAAGGAAAGTGAAGCCGACCCAAGGGCCAAGCTCAAGCACGGGCTCAGAGGCACCAGATCAAACGCGGCCACCGCGCTCCGCCGCCACAAAGAAGAGCTAGAGAAGCGCAGTGCGAACGGAAAGCCGATGGCCTGTCAGGTTCATAGCGGAACGTGTGCCAGGGACTGGCATCAGCCCTCAAGCTGGTCCTTGGTCGGCAGGGTGTGTCCGCAGACACCGAATTATATGCGTCCTGCGCCTGGCGCTGAAATGCGAAGGCGCATGTCATTATTTGACAAGGGATTGCGGCGTGGCGCCAGGTCGCATATAATTCTCGACGAATTTATGTCGAAGTGGGAATCCGGTCCGCCGCGTTCCCTTCCCGTCTTGACGCATTTCCCGGCTCGCACTATGTACCTGTGCGCCCGGAACCACCGTTGGCCGAAGGAGAGGGAAGTCATGCGCGCCTGGCGACTCCTGGGACCGGTCCTGCTGCTGCTCGCCGCGGCGTCGCGGGCCCCGGCGCAGACCTATCCGCTGACAGAAACCCTCCGGGCCGGCGACTGCTTCCGTCTTCGGCTGGAGATTAGCCTGACCGGGGCGATCAAGGTCAGCCGCGACGGCAAGCCGGCGTCGCTGCCCCTGACCGCCCGGGCCACGCACGAGTTTCCGGAGCGCGTACTGGTGGTTGGCGACAACGGGCTGGTGGAGAAGAGCGCCCGCGTTTACGAAACCGCCACGGCCACCATCAGCGTCCAGCGGAATGCCGAAACCCGGACGCTTCGCAAGACCCGGCAACTGATCGTCGCGCAGCGCCCGAAGGACCAGGCCGCGACCTACGCCCCCAGCGGACCGTTGACCCGAGCGGAGCTGGAGCTGGTCGGCGACCAGTTCGATACCCTTTGCCTGACGGGCCTGTTGCCCAGCAAAGCGGTGGCCGTCGGCGACACCTGGAAGATCAACAGCTCGGCTGCCCAGGCCCTCTGCCACTTCGAGGGGCTGACCGATCAGGACCTCACCTGCAAGCTCGAAGAGGTGAAGGACAACGTGGCCCGCGTTAGCGTCAACGGCCCGGCCAACGGCATCGAGCTGGGCGCGCGGGTCAAGTTGAAGATCAACGCCGCCTATCGCTTCGATCTCGACGCCAAGCACCTGACCTGGCTGGAGTGGAAGCAGGAAGACGAGCGCGACCAGGGTCCGGCCAGCCCGGCGCTAACGGCCACCAGCACGATCACGCTGACGCCCAGGCCATTGATCGGCCAGATAGCCTGGCCGACGTGGCCCTGGTGTCGGTGCCTTCCGACTTCCAGGTGCCCGAGACGCTGCTGCTGGTCGAATACCGCCATCCCAAGGGAAAGTTCGAGCTGAACCACGCCCGGGACTGGCAACTGGTGGGCGAGCCGCAAGAGCGGCTGGTGCTGCGCCTGATGGAGCGCGGCGACTTCGTGGCCCAGGCGACGATCACGCCCTGGCCGGCAGCGGGCAAGGGGAAGCACCTGTCGGCGGATGAATTCAAGGCCGCCCTGGCGGAGACCCCGGGCTGGCAGGCGGAGAAGGAGTTGCAGACCGGCGAGGTGCCGTCCGCGGACGGGTACTGGACCTACCGGGTTTCCCTCCTGGGCAAGTCGGATGGCATGGCGGTGTTGCAGAACTTCTACCTGGTGGCCGGCCCCAACGGCGACCAGGTGGCCGTGGCCATCACGCTGAATCCGAAAAAGGCCGAGCAACTCGGCAGCCGCGACCTGTCGCTGGTCGGCAGCATCGGGTTCGCGGCGGACAAGAAGAAGTAATGGCGTTGCTGTCGCCCCCCTGCCGCGCCCCTGACAACCGGTGCCCATTCCCTGAGCATCCCCAGCCAGCGCCGAAGATCGTCTTGCGCCATTTCCGCAGCGAAAAGTGCGGAAAGGCAAGGCGTTAGGACGTGTAGCCGCCGCCGGCCTCCGGTCGGCACGGCAGTTGCTTTCTGATTGCCCGACCTCTGGTGAACGCGCCTTCGCCCGGTTCGGCCCCTTGGCGAGCCGGGCGAGGGCGGTTTTTTTCAGAGGCCGGCGACTCTCCCGCACGCCAGCTCTCCTCTCCGGGGCTGGGATTCCCCAAGCTGTTTTGCCTGTGCCGCGTCCGGGTGCTCCCCGTGCGCTGCTCCATCCGGAGGAGAGCGCCTTGACGGTCCTGGGCGAATCCGTCTGCCCCTATTGCGGGGTCGGGTGCCGGCTCCGCTTCGAGGGGAGCGGGTCCGACGTGACGCGAGTCCGCGGTGTGGAAATGGCGCCGGCCAACCTCGGCGGCCTCTGCGCCAAGGGCGCCGAGCTCGGCCCGACCGTCAACACCCCCGACCGCCTGCTGCAACCTCAGGTCCGCCTCAGCCGGCACGACGACTTTCGCGGTCCCCTGGGACACGGCCAACGCCTACCTGCGCGAGTGTCTGACCAACATCCTGCACACCTACGGGCCCGAGTCGATCGCGTTTTACGGCAGCGGGCAGCTCGATACCGAGGCGGCCTACCTGGCCGGCAAGCTTTTCAAGGGGAGCCTGGGGTGCAACAATACGGACTCGAATAGTCGTCTTTGCATGGCCGCCGCTGTTGCCGGCTACCGCACCAGCCTCGGCAGCGACGGCCCGCCCACCTGCTACGACGACATCGAACGGGCCGACGTGGTGCTGGTCATCGGCAGCAACATGGCCGAGGCGCACCCGGTGACCTTCGACCGCCTTCGTGCCGCCCGCAAGGCTAATCCCGACCTGCGCGTCATAGTCGCTGATCCACGCCGGACCCCAACCGCCGCCATCGCCGATCTTTATGTCCCGGTCGCGCCCGGCGGCGACATCGCGCTCCTGAACGCCCTGGGCCGGCGGATCGTGGAACGGCACGCCTTCGATGTGGCCTTCGTGTCCCGGCACACCCGCGGCTTCGCCGAATACAGCGAATTCCTGCTCGCCCAGGACCCGGACGAACTGGCCGCGGTAGCCGGCGTCGAGGCAGAGCAGATCGACCGCCTGGCCGACCTGATCGTTGGCGCCCGCGGCTTCCTCAGCTTCTACTGCATGGGGCTTAACCAGAGCACCGTGGGCATGTGGAAGAACAACAGCCTCATCAATTTGCACCTTTTGACCGGGCAAATCGGCAAGCCGGGGGCCGGGCCGTTTTCGCTGACCGGCCAGCCCAATGCCATGGGCGGGCGTGAGGCCGGACTCCTGTCGCACCAGTTGCCCGGGTATCGCACCGTCGAGGATGCGGGCCACCGCCAGGAATGCGAGCGCTTCTGGGACCGGCGCTCCGGCAGCATCAACCCCCGCCCGGGCCTGACGGCCGTCGAAATGTTCCGCGCCCTGGAGAAGGGGCAACTGAAGGCGATCTGGATTGCCGCCACCAATCCCGCGGTCAGCCTGCCCGATCTGCACCACATTCGCCGGGCTCTCCATAAGGCCCAGCTGGTCATCGTGCAGGATGCCTACCATCCGACCGAGACGACACGCTTCGCCGATGTCCTCTTGCCGGCAGCCCAGTGGGGCGAAAAGGAGTGGACCAGCACCAACAGCGAGCGCACCGTCGCCTACAGCCCCCAGCTCTTTCCCGCGCCGGGCGAGGCGAAATCGGACTGGGCCATCCTGGCCGGCGTGGCGCGGCGCTGGGCTACTCGGGGTTCGACTACGCCAGTGCGGCGGAGGTCTGGGATGAGTATGTCCGCATGACGGCCGGACGGCCCTGCGACATGGCCGGCATGACGGCGGGGCGGCTACGGCAGGACACCAGCCTTCAGTGGCCTTGCCCCACGGTCGATCATCCCGGGACGAAACGCCGCTACCTCGACCGGCGCTTCCCGACGCCGGATGGCCGGGCGATCTTTCTGCCGCGCGATCACCGCGAGCCGCGCGAGCGGCCCGACCACGAGTTCCCGCTGGTGTTGACAACCGGCCGGCTCTACGCCCACTGGCACACGCTGACGCGGACCGGCAAGGCCGACAAGTTGGTCCGCCGCGAGCCGGGGCCGTTCGTCGAGGTCAACGCCACCGATGCCCGGACCTTGGGAGTGGCCGAGGGCGAGCCGGTGCTGCTGTCGACGCGGCGCGGCACCATCACCTTGCCGGTGCGCCTCAGCGACGGGGTTCGGCCCGGCATGGTTTTTTTGCCGTTCCACTGGGGAGACCTCTACAGCGAGGGGAACGCGGCGAACTATTTGACGATCAGCGCCATCGGCCGAGTCGCCAAGCAGCCGGAGCTGAAGTTTTGCGCCGTCAGCCTCGAAAAGGTGCCGCGGCCGCGCGGTTCATCGCGCCTCGGCCCGGGGAGCATGTGCCGGTCAATGGGACGGGGCGCCTGCCCGCCTTGGCCGCTGCGACCGCCGGACAGCAACCGTAAAGGCCTGCCTGCCGCGCGGCCCGCGCCCTCTCCAGGCCCGGCCGCTCGCCCCGCCTTCATCCGCCGTCAGTCGGGCCGTCCCCCCGACCGCGGTCCCGCCGAAACGGAGAGGAGTGATCCATGAGCTTTTCTGTTCGTGTGCTCTCGGTCGTGGCTTCTGGTCGGCACGGCGTTCACCGCCCTGGCCCAGGCCCGGCCGCCGTGGGCCACACGCTGGAACCTGGATTGGTGGAACGTGCCCGTCCTGTGCGAGCAGATTCAGCGCGGCCAGCGGGACCTGGCGGCTCCAGCCGACCGGGGAAATCCTGGTGGGGTGGGCGAAGGCGAAGGCCGCCGTGACCGAGGACCTGCTCGCCGGGCGGCTGACGCTGCTGCAGACGGCGGCCCAGTTCCGCAAGCTCAACGCCGAGCAGCCCGCCTCGAAGATCGACCTGCGCCAGCACTTCGCCGGCGCCACCGAGGAGGAACGTCTCTGCCGTCAGGTGATCCAGTGGGCGGCCTTCGCGGCCCGGGCCATCCCCGGCTTCCGCCTCGGAGCAAACCCGCAGCCGCCTGGAAGCCGAGTTGGCCGGTCTGCTGGCAGCCCGCGGCCGGGTCGTGTTGCCGGATCGATCCTGTGGTGCGGTGCGATGCCATGCGTCAAACGCCGACCTTAAACCACAAAGGACACAAAGGACACAAAGAATTATGTCTGATATTCTTTGTGCTCCTTTGTGTCCTTTGTGGTTCATTCCCCCAGAAGAATGCCACCACGGAGGTCTCATGCGCTGGCGCTATTTTTCCTGCCCTGGGCCGGGCACGGGCCAACGCTCCTGCTGGCCTTCCTCTATTTCGATATCAGCTTCCAACGGGTGTTGGGGTCCTGATCGGGGCGCGGGTGCCGTCCATCAAGGAACAATTCCACCTTAACGACTTCCAAAAATGGCTTCATGATCGCCCTGCCGCTCCTGGCGGGGTCGCTCTTACGGCTGGTGCTGGGCGTGCTGACCGACCACATCGGCTGCGCCCGCAAGACGGGACTAATCGGCCTGACGCTGACCCTGGTGCCGCTGCTCCTGGGCTGGCTGTGGGTCGGCGGCGTTTTCGCAAATCCTGCTGGTCGGTTTGATGCTCGGCGTGGCTGGGGCGAAGTTCCGCTCTGGCGCTGGCCTGTTGGCCAGCCGCTGGTATCCGCCGCAATACCAGGGCCTGGCGATGGGCATCGTCGGCGCGGGCAACAGCGGCACCGCCCTGGCCACCCTGTGCGGCCCGATGCTGTCTGCGTTGGCTGGGCTGGCAGGCCGTCTTCGGCATCGCCCTGGTCCCGGAAACGCTGACGCTGCTGATTCTCTTCCTCGCCGGCCTCGCTTCACTATGTGCGCGGTCAAGGCCAAACTGGTGGCTCATTACGCCGCCGTCCTCCGCCTTCGCGATACCTGGTGGTTCTGCCTATTCTATTCGGTGACGTTCGGCGGCTTCGTGGGGTTGGCCAGTTTCCTGCAACTGGTTCTTCGTGGCGCAGAACGGCTTGCAGAATAACAGGCTGGCTACTTCACGACCCGCTGCGTCGTGGCCGGGTCGTTCCTGCGGCCGGTCGGCGGCTACCTGGCCGACCGCCTCGGCGGCATCCGCATGCTGGCGGCCCTGGACGTCTGCGTGGTCGGATGATGCTCGGCGTGGCCCTGCTTGCCCCCAGTTGCCGTCTGTGCCGCTCTTCTCTTCCTGGGCATGGGGATGCTGG
>CAWHCN010000022.1:0-90525 GCA_963827935.1 uncultured Planctomycetota bacterium
AAAACCCCATTCGGGTCGCCCGAAACCTGCCAGGTTGGCGTCCGAGCCCCTCCCATAGGGGCGTTATCATGCCGCTTCGCCTGCCGACTTTTTCTTGCACAACTACGTCTTGGCATCTAAACGAGACGATCGCTTCTAGCGAAAGGGGGCCAAGGACTTGTGGCATAATGCGTGCTCTGACTCGCAATCGTGGCAAATCACCATACACTGGCACCCAGGTCACAGAGAGGCGTTGAGCCCCACCTGTTAGTAACCAGTTAACACGGTTTGGCTTGTTATAATGCAATTCATGGAAGAACAGGTCGAAATGTTGTTGCCGGTCGAGGTCCCGCCGAAGCGGAACCGTGGTCGGTTTCGACCGGGCGATCCTCGGATCAATCGGGGGGGCCGGCCTCGTGGTTCGAAACGAGCCGCCGCCGCGGAGGGCGTCGCGCCGGGCGACGTGGCCCCGTCGACCGATCGTTTGATGGCCCTGGCCCTACCCCTCCGCCACTTCGTCCACCGGCTAAGCCACCGCTTCAGCATCCACTTTACCAACCTGCCGCGCGATGCCGAACTCGTCGCCTCCCACGTTGACCAAGTCCGCGGCCTCATCACCTTTACCTTCCGGTCGGCGACGTTCCCCCGAATCGCCCGTGGCGCACTGCTCCCGAAGTTCGCCGACCTTCGAGGGCCGTAAGTGGGTGGGTTGAGCCAACTTGCCCCAGGCCGCTTTTCACAAAGCCCTCGGCGCGGAGCCGGGGGCTTTTCTTTTTGCGAACGACCTTGGCGCTGCGGCCCGCGGGGCGGATTGAGCGTTTGCTTCTGGCGAGGCGAAAAGGTAAACTCAACCCAACGCGCCTGGCGCTTCGTCGGGCGAGTTCACGATTACGAGGAGAAGCGAACTATTCGGTGCGGCCCAACATCGGTCGCCGACAACCTGAAGACTCGCGTGAGTCAAGAACTGCTTCAAGGAAAACCGCTACCCTGAGCTGGCAACCAGCTCTTGTATCCAAAGGAGCCAGTGCTTGGACGCGCCCCGCAAGGGGCGCCGTCCTGAGCGCTGTTCCTTTGCACCCTGTAGCGGGGTTCCTTGAGCGGTGCCGGGTTCGGCGCTCCTCTTTTTTGGCGGGACAGTAATTCAGCCCATGACCGATGAACACATCGCCTCGCGACTGCCAGCCACCAAATCGCTGTCAAGCAAAGCGATCGTCCACGGGTATCCTCACCTCGCCATCATCCGCGAGTCGCTCAGGACCCTCTACCGCTGCCTTTCAAGCTCGGGCATCGCGGCGTTTGGCATGAGCTTCTCGCCCCACGATGCGCGTATACTGCCCCACGAAGACATAACCCTGGGAGTGCATCGAGTGGCCAGCGCCCTCGCGCGTCACCTGCGACTGCCGGCGGGGTCGATCGTGATCAATTTCCGCCAAATGGAAGTCGCAGGCCGGGTTGAGCTAACGGCGGACGACGTCTATTTGGTCGAGCTTCACTCACGCTACCAGAACGACCGAAGGGACATTGCCGCAGTGCTCGCGCACAAGATCACTCACGTATTCCTTCACCGCGCCGGTTTGGGGTTTGACACCGTCCAGGAGGACGAGCTCCTCACAGACACAACCGCGGTCTATCTCGGTGTCGGCCATCTATGCCTGGACGCTTACCGAGTCACCATGACGACGCGGTGGAATACATCCACGATCAGGAAAGAGAAACTCGGATATCTCACACCCGAGGAGTTCGGCTACGTGCTCGGCAAGCGATCGCTGGCCTTTGCGGAGAATTGCCCTGCACTTATCACCAGTCCAGCAGCCAAGAAAGCCTTCACAGAAGGATTCCGGCGGGCCCGCCTCGATCACGAACAGGCACCGCTTGCGGCTTGCAGTTGGTTGAGACGATTGGGGTACTACTGGAATCGCAGCAGAGTCCGAAGCGTTTGCCTTGGCTCCGGCCTGAAGGGACTGTCGCGCTACTTTGCCGGTTACCAATTCGCTGTTGCTGAAGAGATGAGGGTCATTCTCGAATGTCCCGTGTGCAGTCAAAAGTTGCGTCTTCCCGTCGGTATGACGCTGGAAGCGCGATGCGGCTTGTGCCAAGCAGTGCTCATGTGCAAGACATAATCGTTAAGTCGATCTGGCCGCTCGACCTCGTATACCATTCAACGACGGGACGGCCGCCGGCCAGCGGCCAAGCGGTCCCGGCGGCGGGGTGGTTGCATCTACCTTTTCCACGCCGTCGCCGGGGTCGGCCCGTTGAAAAAGGTAGAGAGCCATGTCTTATGTCGACGCTCATCCTCTGCTTGTTGACGTGCTCAAGACGCTGGGGGCGTGCATCGACCGGGCACGCGCTGGAGTGCACGACGTTGACGAAGCGCTGTCTCTTCTGCGAGCGAGCGAGTGTCGAGCCGTGAGGGAGGTCATGTCCGCCCAATCGCTGGATGCCCTTCAAACGACACCCCCGGCTTGCAGATTGCTCGTTTATGTGGGCCGTCGCCTTGAAGAGTGTTGCGGCGTATCGTGGGACCTCGTGGAAAAGGCGGCGCTGCGACTGTCTCATGGGCTGGGCCTGACCACTCCTGGTGGGATTGCCGAGGGCTATCAAGGGCATTCCGACGACGACTTGCGCGAACTGCTGCGACAGCTCAACAGCCTGGATCAAAACGGCACAACAACACGCCTGTGGGGAGAGCTGTGGCAGGTCCATGCCTCCGACATGGCTGCGTGCGGTTTTCGTCAACAGTCAACTCCGCCACCTTCCTCCGTGCGGAAATCCACGTTGAAAGCGCCGTCGGAGGACGCCTTCCACGTTTATCGTTGGCGGTTTGCGACGGGCCAAAACCAAACTGACATGGCCCGGGACACCAAGCTCATGGAGTTGCTGGGGCGACAGGTGAATCAAGGTACCATCTCGCGCTGGTTGAAAGACGTAGAGAATTGGATCGCAGCCGGCAACATTCTTCCTCCTCAGCCTGAACCCCTCGATTCGCAACCTCGTTCGATAGACCCCGAGCACATCGACATGGGGGCACCTCAGGAACATCGCCCGGAGCGTCAGCGCGGCAAGCGCAACAGCTCGCGCGACCCCAGAAGACGTCTACTGATTGCTCCCTCTTTGCAACTCCATTTTGCCGACATTATGCGCGCCGCAAAACTCGTCCTCGCAATGGCATCCGCGCATTATGCGCGCTCGTTCGCGCATATGCGGCGGGAAAGGTAAAGGGGCCGCTTAGTAGCCCCGATCTCCACCGAGGACAAGACCATGAGTGACACCGAGCTACTTACTGTGGACCAACTGGCCGCCCGCTTGCACCTCCGGCCGCGGACGGTGCAGGTCTGGGCTCGCCGGGGGCTCATTCCGGCCATGCGGCTGTCCGCCAAGGTGCTGCGATTTGAATGGGGCGCCGTCCTCGCGGCGGTTCGTGAACGGACCGAGCCGCGGGAGGTGTCGCATGCATGAGACCCCTTGCCTGGGCGATGCACCTGATCCGGCTTTGCCCGGCCCGGCCGAGGTTCCGCATGATCGTCCCGGCGCTGACCGTTCCGTTTCTCCGCCCGCGACTGTTGAACGGCTATTGTGGACCCGCGCTGATTTCGCCTCCGCAATGGCGCTCAGTCCGGCGACCTTCGACCGACTGCGCAGCGCTGGCAAGATCGGCCCACAACCCCTTCGGTTGACCACTACCTGCCTGCGGTTTGATCGGGCCGAGGTGCTGGAATGGTTGTCGTCGCGCAACGCTGACGGCACCCTCCCGACTGCCGCAGAATGGGCGGCACGCCGGGCTGCGCAGCGCAACGGCCGGCCCGTGTGAGGCCGGCCGCCGCATCGTGTGCTCGTGGCCACGGCTGTCTCCGCCAAGGATTGGCTGTGTCGGCTTGCAGTCCGCGGCCTCCCTGACTTGGCCCCTGGCAGGGGCCGTCTCGCGTAAGGACACGGGAATTATGTCCGGAAATAGCACCGAAAGCAACGGCCGCGCGGCAATCGAACTGGCGACCGTGGCCGAGTGGCTGGCCCTCTTCATCCGACCACGTGACGTGGTCGAGCTGCGGGCGCTGGACGTTGAACAGCCCTATGGACGCCCGCAGACCGTGGCGGGCTTCTTTGACGGCGGGCACCTAAACGAGATGGCGGCCGAGGCCCTGCGCCTGACCGACGCGGCCCGCGGCGTCTACTTCACGCTGAACCCACTTGGCCCGGAAATCCTGGCCCAATGCGCGAACCGCGTCAAGGTTGCCAAGAACGGGGACCTGGCTGGCGACGCGCACGTTGCGAGCCGCCGCGGGCTGCTCATTGACGTTGACCCGGTTCGCCTGCCGGGTATCGGCGCGACGGATTCGGAGAAGGCCGCCGCCCTCGACGTGGCGAACGCCGTTCGCCACCACCTCGACGGGCTGGGCTGGCCGGCGCCGATCCTGGCCGATTCCGGCAACGGGTGGCACCTGTTCTATCCCGTGGACTTGCCCGCGGCGGACGGCGAGCTTGTTCGGCGCTGCCTTGCGGCCCTGGCCGGCGCTTCGACAACGCCGCGGCCAAGGTGGATAAGGGCGTCCACAACCCCGCCCGTATCGCCAAGGTGCCGGGGACGCTGGCCCGCAAGGGGGACGCGACGCCCGACCGCCCGCACCGCCGTGGCGGGATCCTCGAGATCCCCGCCGAGACTCGCCCCGTTCCGGTGGACCTACTCGACGCGCTGGCCGCGGAAGCGACGCCGAAGGCATCGGCGAGCGTAACCGGCACGGCATCGCCCCAGGCGACGCCGGATGCCAAGCGGGACGGCAAGGCCGCCGGAAAACACCGCCTCGACGTGGCCCGATGGCTCACCGACCGCGGGGTTGCATTCCGCGTGAAGGACGCAAAGGACGCAAAGGGACGGACCGTTTTCGCACTGGAGCGCTGCCCTTTCAACGCCGATCATGCGGATGCCGCCGTAATGCAAGCCGATAGCGGCAAGCTCGCCTTTCATTGCTTCCATGAATCCTGCGCGGGCCGCGGCTGGCAAGACTGCAAGGAAGCAATCGGCAAGCCGGACTCCGAACACTGGGACCCGCCTTTGCGGGCAAAGGGCGCCGGCGAAGATGACAAGGACGAAGGCGGATCGCACGCGGTTCAGCTGACGGCTCTGGCCCTGGCCGCCGTGCAATTGTTTCACGATGGTGATACGGCATACGGAAGCGTGGCCGACACGCCCGCCACATTCCCGCTGGCGCGTAAGGTGTTTCGCCAGAAGCTATCCCATTTGTTCTTCCGGGCCAAACGCCGCGTGCCGAGCGGCGAAGCGTTGAAAGCTGCCCTCGATACGCTATGCGGTAAGGCCATTTTCGACGGGCCGAACATACCCGTTCACGTCCGCCTGGCCGAGCTGGACGCGGCTATCTACCTCGACC
Source organism: uncultured Planctomycetota bacterium (assembly GCA_963827935.1). Taxonomy (GTDB): domain Bacteria; phylum Planctomycetota; class Planctomycetia; order Gemmatales; family Gemmataceae; genus DATFNV01. The sequence goes on from CAWHCN010000022.1 coordinate 5,361, forward strand.
TTGGCCGCGAGGATTTTGCTGCCGTGCGAATTACGCGGGACGGCTGGGACGTGTTGAGCAATTATCCCGTCCGTTTCCGGCATCCGCGGGGGATGAAGCCGCTGCCCGTGCCGACGCGGGGCGGGAACCTTGCCGCGCTGCGCGCCCTGTTGAACGTGGCCGACGATGTTTCCTGGCGGTTGTTAGTCGGCTGGTTGCTCGCCGCGTTCCGACCGACCGGCCCTTACCCGGTCCTTGTGCTGACCGGCGAGCACGGATCGGCCAAGAGTACAACGGGCCGGCTCTTGCGGTCCCTTACAGACCCGAATGCCGCGCCGCTGCGTAGTGCGCCGCGGGACGGCGCGCGACCTGATGATTACCGCCGGCAATTTGTGGACACTCGCGCTGGACAATCTCAGCTACATTCCGCAATGGCTGAGTGACTGCCTCTGCCGTCTCGCCACGGGCGGAGGTTTCGCCACGCGGGAGCTGTACACCGACGCCGAGGAAGTGCTTTTCGATTCACAACGGCCCGTCATCCTCACTTCCATCGAAGACGTTTGCGAGCGCGGCGACCTGTTGGACCGGGCGCTGATTGTTCGTTTGCCGACGATCCCAGAAGACAAGCGGCTCCCGGAATCGAAGTTTTGGGCCGCCGCCGACGCGGCCCGACCGGCGATCCTGGGAGCGTGCTTGACGCCGTTGCGAGCGGGCTGGCGAATCTGCCGAACGTCCGCCTTGATCGCCTGCCGCGCATGGCGGACTTCGGGCTGTGGGCGCCGCATGCGAGCCGGCGCTGGGCTGGCCGCCGGGCGCCTTCCTCGACGCCTACGCTGGCAACGTTGCGGATGCGAACGAGCTGGCCCTCGACGGTTCACCCGTTTGGCCGATCCTGCGGCAATTCCTGACCCATTGTGGCACCTGGGAAGGGACCGCCGCCGAACTCCTCGTCAAGCTGAACGAGCTGGCCGGCGAGAAGGCGATCAAGGCGAAAGACTGGCCGAAGAAGCCGAACACGCTGGCGGGCAAGCTTCGCGCCCTGGCCCCGAACATGCGGCGGGCTGGCGTGGCCGTGGATTTTGTCCGCACCGGCGCCCGGGACCGCAAGCGGACGATACGCCTGGCCGCCAACGGGCGGCAATTCATCGTCCGCATCGTCCGCATCGTCCCCAACCGCGGGAAACCCCGATGGTCTCGGGCCGGCTGCGGACGATCCCGCCCCGTTTGCGGACGATGTCGAGCTGGTTGCGGACGATCCCCACACCGCCGAAAACAACGGGAATAGCGGGCCGCGGACGATGGCGGACGATGCGGACGATCCTTTACAGACGTTTTCGGCTGCCGAGGCCACGGCGCCAAAGAACGAGACAAGGAACGGGACGTCGCGGCCCTCCGGGCGCGTCTGGGTAACGCTGGCCAACGGCCGCGTTGAGCAGATGGACGCCGGGGCAATCCCGGTCGACGCAAGCCTCTGGATTCCCGCAGGCGAAAAAGAATGGAGGCCTTGGACGCCATGACCCCGACCGCCCGAACCCTGCGCGCGCCTCCGCCGACCGCGACGGCGAGCGGAACGGACGTTGTTCGATTGACCGGCGCGGCCGTGATTGCGGGTGATTTGACACAGCATCAGTGGGTCGGTTAGTCTTGTTCTTCCCAGTCGAATCCTTTGGCCGGGGTCTGGCGGTTGCGAACTGCAGAAGCACGCGCGGCGGCCGGCCTCTTCTCAGAAAGGCGTGCCCGTCATGGGACTCCGCAAGCGAACCTGGACGATCCCCATTCCCCAGGACGCCGAGCACATCACCGTCAAAGGCAAGCCACACGTCAGTTTCCGCGATGAATCGGGAAAACTGCGAAAGGCGCCGCTGACGAAGAAGGGCGACCGCGTTCGGCTCAAGTCGAAGGAGTGGCACGGCTATCACCGAGATCGTGTTGGTATCGTTCACGAATGGAAGTTAGGGACGGACCGGGAAGCCGCCGAAACGCTGTTCAACGAGAAGCGGAAGGCCATTGAGCGGGGCGAGGTGCACCTGACCGATCCCCATGGCGAACACCGCCGCCGGCCCTTGGCCGACCACGCCGACGATTTCGAACGCTACCTGTGCGGCAAGAACAATTCCCCCAAGCACGTCACGCAGACCACGGCCCGCGTCAAGGCGGTTCTCATCGGCTGCCGCTTCACCCTCTGGGCGGACCTGTCTCCGTCCTCGCTCGTCGATTGGCTGGCCGATGAGCGGCGCTGCCGGTCGGCTGAGCATCCGCACCAGCAACTACTATCTCCGCGACTTTAAGGGCTTCCTCAACTGGCTGGTGCGAGACGGGCGGACGGACCGCAACCCTTTTACGCACCTGGCGGGACTGAACGCCGACGTAGAGAACGGCCTGCAGCGCCGAGCATTGCCGTCGGAAGAATTCGCCCGGCTCGTCGAGGCGACCCGCAAGGGCAGAACGGTCCGGCGCCTGTCCGGTGCCGATCGCGGCATCCTCTACATCGTCGCCGCCAACACGGGACTCCGCGAACAGGAGCTGGCATCCTTGACGCCGGAGAGTTTCGACCTCGATGCCGAGACGCCCACCGTCACCGTCGAGGCCAGCTACTCGAAGCGCCGTCGCCGCGATGTGCAGCCGATCCGCTCCGACCTGGCCGAGTTGCTGCGCGACTGGCTGGCCGACCGGTCAGCCGGCGAACGCCTCTGGCCCGGCGCGTGGTGGCGACACGGGGCGAAGATCATCCGCCACGACCTCGCCACCGCTCGCGCCGCCTGGCTTGCCGAGGCCGAGAAGGATCCCGAGGAAGCGGCCCGACGGGAGCGCTCGACGGTCCTCGCCTTTGAGGATGCCGCCGGCCGCCGTTTCGACTTCCACGCCCTGCGCCACCAGTTCATTTCCAACTTGGCCGCGGCCGGTGTCCACCCCAAGGTAGCGCAAGAGCTGGCCCGCCACAGTGACATTCGACTGACGCTCGACCGCTACACCCACTTGGGCTTGCACGACCAGGCCGCCGCCCTCGACCTCCTGCCAGGGCTGCCCTCGCCGGGACCGCAGACGGACGCGCCGGCCCTCGCTGCAACCGGGACGGACGGCTCGCAGCCAGCCCGCCAACTTGCTCAAAACTTGCTTTTAACTTGCTTTGCTGGTGATGATTCAGGCTTCCGTGAGGACGGGTGAGGAAGGGACGGCCCTCGAACAGGGTGACGTCGCCTCGATGCAACCCGTTAATTTGACGCCAGTTGAGGACGAAAAACGACGGCTGAGGAGTGGTGAGGAGGAAAAGGCCCCTCCCGGATTCGAACCGGGGATGGCGGATTTGCAATCCGCTGCCTTACCGCTTGGCGAAGGGGCCGCGCTTACATCCGAGAATCTTAGTCGCGGCCAACAACGGGGTCAATTGATCCTGCACGGCCACGACGGGCGTCGCCCCCAATCCAACCCCGCGTAGTCAGGCTTGACGGCGTTTGCTATCCTATAGTGGTGTCTTCCTGAGAGGGCACTCATGGCTGAGACACGGTAAACCACTTTCGAGGATGCTCCATGCCCTCCGACCCCACCCCAAGAACCAACCCTCCCCCGGCCGGCAAGCCGCGGCGAAGGCCTACGTCCGGCGGGGCCGGCAACTGGGTGTGGATGCTCGTCGTCCTGTTCATCATCGGCATTTTCATCCTCAATAGCCTGGAGCCCAGCGGCGCCATCGAGTGGAGCGATTTCTACACTCTCATCACCGATCCGGAAGCAAGCCTCAACGTCAAGAAGGTCACCTTCCGCGGCGCGGACCAGATCGTCGTGGAAGTCGATGATCCGGGCAAACTGCCAAAGGATTTGCAGAAAAAGATCGCGCGCGGCAACCGCTTGACCGTGACCCGCCTGCAAACCAAGGACGAGAAGGCCATCATCGACCGCCTTCAGGAGATGACAACGCGGGACCGCAAATGGGACGAGAAGAAGAAGGAATACGCCTCCACCGGCCAGCCGGGCTTTCATTGGGAGCAACAGGACGAGCAATACACCTGGCTGAAAGCGATGCTCTATTTCCTCGCCCTGCCAGCCCTCTTGCTCCTCGGAGTTTTCCTGTTTCTCTTGCCGCGCTTTCGTGATCCGCTGGGCGGCGGCTTCCTGTCCAACTACATCAAGAGCCCGGCCCGGCGCTGACCAGCGCACCAAGCAGCGAATCACCTTCGACGATGTGGCCGGGATGCAGAACGCGAAGTCCGAGTTGCAAGAAATCGTGGAATTCCTCCGGTCGCCGGAGCGCTTCCAGCGGCTCGGCGCCGTCGTGCCCAAGGGCGTGTTGCTCGTCGGTCCGCCGGGCACCGGCAAAACCCTGCTCGCCAAAGCCGTGGCTGGCGAGGCGGGAGTGCCGTTTTTCTCCATCAGCGGCTCGGAATTCATTCAGATGTTCGTCGGCGTGGGGGCCTCGCGCGTCCGGGACATGTTCAAGACGGCGAAGGAGAATTCCCCGGCGATCCTCTTCATCGACGAGATTGACGCCGTCGGCCGAATGCGCGGCGCCGGCGTCGGCGGCGGCTCCGATGAGCGCGAGCAAACGCTCAACCAGATCCTCAGCGAGATGGATGGCTTTCAACCGACCGAGACGGTCATAGTCATGGCCGCAACCAACCGGCCCGATGTGCTGGACTCGGCCCTGCTGCGGCCTGGGCGGTTCGACCGGCACATCACCATCGACCGGCCAACGTGGCAAGGCCGGCTGGCGATCCTCAAGGTCCACACCCGCAACAAGCCGCTGGCCGACGAGGTCAACCTGGAACAGGTTGCCCGCAACATGATCGGCATGACCGGCGCCGACCTGCGCAACCTCGCCAATGAGGCGGCCCTTCTGGCGACGCGCGAAGGCAAGAACAAGATCGACCGCAAGGACTTCGAGCGCGCCGCCGATCGGGTGCTGATGGGCCCCAAGCGCGAAGAAGTGCTGACCGCCGAAGGCAAGCGGAAAACGGCCTATCACGAAGTCGGCCATGCCCTCGTGGCCTGGCTGCTGCCGAAGGCCGATCCGCCCGCCAAGGTGTCCATTATCCCGAGGGGCCGCGGCCTGGGAGTCACCGTCAGTCCTCCGGATGAGGACCGCATGCACCACGGCATGGACTACTGGAAGGCCTGGCTGGCGGTGCGGATGGGCGGGCGGGCGGCTGATCGCCTTATCTACGGTCAGTCTTTTTCCGGCCAGGAAGACGATCTGAAACAAGCCACTCGTTTGGCCCGCTACATGGTCACCCACTGGGGCATGAGCGACAAGCTCGGCCCGATGTCGTTCCGCATCGGCGAGGAGCATGTCTTCCTCGGCAAGGAGATTCAGGAGCCGCGCGACTTCAGCGAAGGGACCGCCGCGGTCATTGACGAGGAGGTTGCCCGCATCCTGCGTGAAGCGGACGAGCAGGCTTTCGACCTGCTTGAGAAGAACCGCGACAAGATCGAGCGCCTCGTCGAAGCGCTGCTCCAGCGCGAGGAACTGCTGAAGGAGGAGATCGACTCCTTGCTGCGCGAATCGAACGGCCAGGTGACGGACGCTCCGCGCAACCAACTCGTCACGGAAGCAGAGCACGGGGCGGCCAAGGCGTAGATAGATCTACTGTCGTGTCTCACGCTAGCTCCTTGCACACCACATTTGCCATAAGATAAATCAGGGTAAGAAGTTAAGTGCTGTGGCAGTTTCGTGTCTCACGAGGCCGTGAGACACGAGATTCAACCATCTCGGCTCCTTTTGAGATGATCCGTACCCTGGAAACAAACCTCGAGGCTGCCCACGGGCTACGGCCCAGTCGCCAAGGCGCTTTTTGCCGAACGAACTGATCTGGTTCCAATCGACAAACACCCCCCCACGAAAACTACCGAACGAAGTACCTCCGGGCGGATTGAGGCGCAACGGGACAGCGGCGCACCGCGAACGTACGCGGCCAGAGGCACGCGCACAGCGAACGCTGGGCGCTCCGGATGTCACAGGCTACCGTAGGAATCGAGTTGTTAAGAGGGCAGGATTGCGGAATGACCGGCGACGAGATGTACTTTTGGTAGAATGGTGCGGGGAGATTCCAAGATGCCCGCCAATCCAAAAAAGCTGCTGACCCCACAGGAATACCTGGCTCAGGAACGCTTCGCCGAGTTCCGCAGCGAGTATTATCGCGGCGAAGTCTTTGCGATGGCGGGGGCGAGTCCTGAGCACACCCTGGCGAAAGACAATCTGGCACGCGAGGCGGGGACACAACTCAAGAACGGTCCGTGCCTGGTCATGACGAGCGATATGCGCGTCAAGGTTGACGCTACGGGACTCTATACCTATCCGGACATCGTGATTGTCTGCGAGAAGCCACAGGTCGAAGACGCTCAGCGCGAACACTTCTCAACCCGCGCGTGATTGTCGAAGTGCTCTCCGATTCGACGGAGAAATACGATCGTGGCAAGAAATTCGCTCACTACCGCCGGATTCCGTCTCTCCGGGAGTACATCCTGGTTGCTCAGGACAGCATGCTCATGGAGCGCTATGTTCGCCAGTCGGACGAGAGCTGGAATTTGACGGCGTTCACCGGCAATTCATCCGTGTTCGAGTTTGCTTCGATCCCGGTGCGCGTTCCCCTTGCCGACGTCTATCGCGGCGTGGAACTGCCGGAGAATCCGGAGCCAAGCACTTGAACCGGCGAGCGCGCGGCGCGAGCCAAGGACGAGCCGTTCAGCCTTGGCTGGCGCCGCGGGCTGGCGGCCACGGGACGGACTCAGGAACCCCTTGGCGATTCACCTGATCTGGACCACCTACGGCACCTGGCTGCCCGGCGACGCTTGCGGCTGGATTGAATCGGGCATGCCAGGAGTACAAGCCCCGGACCCACAGCGCGAGGAACAGGCCCGCGCCGCCAGGGCTGAGCCCGCAGTCGTGTTGACTGCCGACCAACGGCAGATCGTAACCCAGACGATTCACGATCACTGCCGCCTTCGTGCTTGGCAGCTGCATGCCGTCAACGTCCGTAGCAATCACGTGCATGTCATCGTGACGTGCCGCATGCCCAGGGAAGCAAGTGCTCGACCAGTTCAAACAGTGGACATCGCGTCGCTTGTCGGACCACGCCGGTATGACGATGCCGGTTGCCAGCAAGGTGGGCCGCCGCCGCTGGTGGACGGAAGGCGGCGACATCCGGCCGATCCATGACGAGCGCTATTTCGCCAACGCCATTGAGTACGTGGCAAATCTGCAAGGCGCTTGACCCTCATCGCCCCTCGAGCTTGCCTTGCAACAAGCCCCACGGGAACGTCTCGACTTTCGCCTTCACCGTGTAGTTCATCTCCACGTCCCAGGCGTGGGTCCGGAAGATTTCGTGCGTCCCCACGGGATTGGCGCAGGCCCCGGTCCATGCTCAGGATACCGTACTCGCCGGGCGCCGATGGCACTCGATGCACGTCTTCATCTGCGGCATGTCCAGCTCGCGAGCGCGATGGCGGCGTGGTCCTTCCTCGAAGGGGTCGTCCACCGCGCGTCGGCCGAACTCCTCGGCTCGCTCCTCGGGGCCCACCGGCCGCAGTCCGGGCTGGCCGGCGAACAGCTTCGGCCGATCAAGCACGAACTCGTACACGTCCTGCTGCCCGAAGTCGCGGTCATAGTTCGCCTCCGGGCCTTTGGGGATTCGCCGGTACACGCGGAGTTGCACCAACTCCGTCACAGGCGTGACGCGCACCTTCGCCGAGCGGTCCACGTTCAGCGCTCGCCGCACCATCGCCACCATCGTGCCGGGCGGAAACTGCTTGAGCGAGTGCCGGCCGGGGTGTTCCAGCATCGGCTCCTGCGGACTCAATTCCTTCAGATACTTCTCGGTCGCCGCTCGTCCTCCGGGCAATCGCAGAAAGATGACATGCACCGCCCGGCCGCCCGCTCCCTCGAAGTGCTGCTTCGCCATCGGCTTCCAGGTGTCCTCGTGGAAGCGCACCCACGGGCCGGCCGGGTCGAAGAGGTCCGGCGGAAGGAAGGGCCGCTCAGGGTGGTCCGGGTCGTGGGCGGCTAGGTACTGCTTCGCCTTCACCGCCAGGGCGTAGTTGTCCGGCAGCGCGGCGAGTTCGCGATCGGTGAGGGCTAAGCGACCGATCATCCTGGCCAACCGGGTGCGGAGCGCGAGGGCCGCCGGCTCGTCGTGCGCGTCGTAAATCGCCTCGGTGGGATTCCGGGCCGTGTAATCGAAGGTCGCCCACAGGTCGCGCTGGAGGATGAGCCGTTTGAGCGGCTCGGTGATCGGCGCGTCGCCGGGCCGATCCAGAAGCTGATCCAGCAGCGCGACGGCGCGGCGATGCGGTTCGCCTTCGAGGAGGAACTTGCCGCCCGAGTAGAGGAGCGGATCGGTGGAGTCGGTGCGCTTGCTGCCGTCCGCGGCCTCACGCACGAAGAGCGTTTGGTGGAGCCGATTCCACGGGTGGACGGCGTCAGGAGCATAGGGGGCCATGCGAGCGTCGGCGGGGAGCGCCTTCTGGTCGCCGGCGCCCAGCGTTAGGAAGGTCAATAGGCCGCCGAACATGAGCAGCCGCGCGATGGCGGCGGCCCAGGCTCCGTGGAAGTTGCGCCAGGGGTGCGCGCGCTTGAGAGGCGGGTTGAAGTGGTCCAGTAGCGGCATGTGAGGCACCTCCGAGGAACGGAGCCGGTGCTATTGTATCAGACCGACGCATGCGGGGTTTATTCGCGCATTAGGGAAAAAAAGGCGTAGTGTTAGGTTTCGCACCCGGCGCTTTTCCGCCGGACGTTCCTATCAACCCACGTACTTGATCCAGTCGCGCCACTCCGCTGGTTCGCTGGCGTAGGCTGCTAGCACCAGGAAGTCGAACACTTCCACGGATCTACTGGTCCGCGAAACCGTGAAAATCCCGGGGCAGTGATGTCCGCTGGTAAGGTTGCCCGCCATTGTGCAGGCCTGCGCTGGTTCTCGTCAAGCAGATACGCCAGGGGCATGAAGGTCAGGCTCTCCGGGGAAGCCGTTGGGCCTCACAGCGCCGGCGTAACTCATCGACGATGGGGCCGCTGCGATGCGCCCGCCCGTTGGGGGGCGATTGTCGCTGCCTGCTGCTGGCAGTAAGCGTCTGCCTCGGCCTGGTTTTCCAGGTAGGAAGCAATGACCTTGTACAGCAGGGGCACGGTCACCGTGGGGAAACGCAGGTGGATCATCTACGGCGATTCGCCTTCGCGGTAGAAGTGTACCACGTCGTCCAGACCGATCCGGCATGGCACCGGGCGCACATCTTTCGATTTGCCCAATCGCGGTCGCACCCATCTCCCAAACCTCACCTCGACGATTAAGAAAAAAGCAGAAATTATCGGCGCTTTCACCCGCCTTCATTCCAGTACTATCTGGAGACGGACGTTTCCTGGCGACAAGGCGAACACATGGCTGCTCAACAATTGGACCGGGTCATACGGCAGATGCGCCGTACCGCTTTGCTGCGGGATTACGGCGACGTCACCGACGGGCAATTGCTCGAGCGCTTTATTGACCGGCAGGACGAAGCGGCGTTTGAAGCGCTGGTGCGCAGACACGGGGCGATGGTCCTCAGTGTGTGCCGCCGTGTGCTCGGGAACACGCATGACGCCGAGGATGCTTTCCAGGCCACCTTCCTCGTGCTGGTCCACAAGGCGGCGTCTCTGGGCATGCGCGAGCTGGTGGGCAACTGGCTCTATGGCGTGGCCTACCGTACCGCACTTGAAGCACGAACCGTGGCCGCCCGCAGACGGGTAAGGGAAAGGCAGGTGAGTGAAATGCCCGAGCCGGCCATGCCTGAAGCCGCGTTCGGCGGCGATTTGCGCCTCCTGCTCGATCGGGAGTTGAGCCAACTGCCTGACAAGTATCGGGTGTCGATCGTGCTCTGCGACTTGGAAGGCCGGCCGCGGAAGGATGTGGCCCGGCAGCTCGGTGTCCCCGAGAGCACCGTCTCGGGACGGCTCACAACGGCGCGACGCCTGCTGGGCCGGCGCCTGACGCGGCAGGGGATTACACTGGGCGGCGGTGTGGCGGCTCTCTTGCAAAGTTCGGCGTCGGCTTGCGTGCCGGCGCCGCTGGTACTTTCCACTGTCAAAGCCGCGGCGCTCGTTGCGGCAGGCCAGGCGGCGGCCGGTGCAGTATCGGCACACGTCGTCGCCCTGGCGAAAGGAGTGCTGAAAGCAATGTTTCTCACCAAGATGAAGACTGTGGGCTCCATCGTCCTGACCGTTTTTGTTTTCGCCGGCGTGGGTCTCGTTGGGCAGAACGTCGGCGCTCCCACTGCGAACGGCCGTCAGGCGCCGCCGGCGGCGCAGGAGAAACCGGCTGCTCCCGCAGCGGACAAGCAAGACAAACCACCATCCACTGACAGGCCCGCCGTGGCCAAGGACAAAGCAGCGGCCGCCTTGTTCACGACCGTCCGGTACACCGGCTCCGGCTCTGTCTCGATCCGTCAGACCGGAAAGGAAATGATCAATGGCGCCGCCGTTCAGCCCGGCGACGTACAAAACGGCGTCCTGACTCTCGACGGCGCCGAGGATTTCGACATTGAAGTCAAGGAGTTGAGCGCGATCCAGCACGACGGCAGCGGCCCCATTGAGGCGAAGGACCTGAAGAGCAAACGCCTGGCTGTTACCTCCAAAGGCAGCGGCGCCATCACCGCCAAGGGCACGGCCGACGTGCAAGAAATCACCCTCAACGCATCGGGAGCATTCAAAGGGAAAGACCTGAAAGGCAAGGAAGGCACTGTCCGCATTGGCGGCTCGGCTGACGCAGTGGTTCACGTCACGGAGAAACTGAAGGGGATCGTGTCCGGCTCGGGCACGGTGAAATACGTCGGCACGCCGAAGGTGGAAATGGAGATAACCGGCTCCGGTGAGGTGCGCCCGCTGCGGGAAGGCGAAGATGCCGCAAACCTACAAGCCGCTGCCAGGGCACAGGCTGCCGCTGCCAGCGCACAAGCAAAAGCCGCCGCTGCCAGGGCACAAGGTCGTCGTGTGCCGGGCTTCCTGCAAGACCAGGCCCGCCTCGGAGCCGTCCTCGAAATCCCCGATCCGATCCTGATGGATCAGCTGGATCTGCCCAGGGGCCAGGGCGTGGTCGTCAGAGACGTCAACACCGATTCCGCCGCGGCCAAGGCAGGGATCAAGGCCAACGACATCCTCCTGGAACTGAACGGCAAAGCAGTTCCCAGCGAACAAAGCGAATTCGCCAAGTTGCTGGAAGGCATCAAGGCAAAGACGCCGGTCGGTGCCGTCGTTCTCCGCAAGGGCAAGAAGGAGACGATCAAGGAACTGACGCTTCCCGAACCCGGTCCCAACAGGTGAAAGCACCAAGCACCTGCAAAAGGTTCCTGCTGACCTTGGGTGGCCGGGGCTGAGGTACTCCGAAGCCCCGGAAACTGTTTCCGGGGCTTCGGAGTACCTCAGCCCCGGCCACCCTTGCAAAGGAGTTCCTGGTCATGACTCTCAAGGGCGCTTTGAAACCGCTCATGGGCTCGACCGCCCTGGTTGCCTGCCTGCTGGGGCACCTGGCCGTGCTGATGCCCTCTGCGGTAGCGGATCCTCCGAAGGCCGCGACGGACGCCGTCCGACTTGAGGTTGAGACCCTCGGCAAACAAGAGATTCAGCTCAAAGCCGGCCAGCACGGGCTGAAGTACTTTCCGGACGAGGGCATTTGTGTCCTTAATCGAAACCCGCTCAGCTTTCTGATGGTGGTAGAAAATGATACCTGGCTCATGCAGGGAAAGTCGTGGGCCGATGCCGTGCCTGTGCGCAAAGTCCTTGAGCCTTCGGGCGACGGGCCGGATAACAGCTACGCTGGCGTGAGCGGCATCCACATCGACACGAAGAACAAGACGGTTTACGCCTTTTATCACGCCGAGGATCGCAAGGGGTTTCAAAAGCTTGAGTTCAACGGTGTCCAGAACTTCATGTCCAGCATCTGCCTGGCTGTTGGTCCGCTGGATGGGCTGAAACTCGAAAGACGCGGCCGGGTGCTCACCACCCATGTGGCCAGGAATCCCCGTGCCGCTGAACCACAGGGAGTTGCGGATGTGACCGTCAGCCCTTCCGCTGATGGCCAATACTTGTTCGCCTGGTACACGGACCACTCGCGTGTTGACGATCGGGGTGTGCAGATTTGCATGGCCCGATCGCCTATTGCAGAACACGGCAAGCCAGGGACCTGGAAGAAGTGGCACAAGGGCGAGTTTGGCGAACCAGGCCTGGGCGGGCGTGAAACTCCTGTTCTATCTTTGCGTGATTCGAATGCGGACGCCTGGGCTCCCAACGTCGTCTTTATTCCCGAGTGCCGCCGCTACGTGATGGTGTTCAATGCCACCGTCTACGACGATTTCAAACCGGGAGCCAAGGCGGCAGGCGGCATTCGTCTCGCTCACTCGGCCGATGGTATTCATTGGAGCAAACCGCTAACACTTGTCACAGCATTGGGCGTGCCGGTGCCTGGCAAGGAATGCGCCATCCATCCCACGTTTTTCATCACGACCGCCACCAACAAGTCCATCGACGGGACTCTTCTCTACGGTTACAGTCCGAAATGGGGACATACGGCCCAGGAGCCATCGCATCACCTTGTTAGTCGGAGCTTGCGTCTGAAGGTGATTGCCGATTGACCCCTCTGGGAAGGGAGTCGGACGGCGGTCCGTGACAGATGGCTACGCGGTTTGTTCGCCAGTATTGGCTTTTGCGAGCCGAATTATGACAATCAATGGCCTCCTCGCTTCGCCGGAACGTCTCCTGGACATCCTTGATCGACAAGGGAGTTGGACCGAAGAGGAATACCTTTCGTTGACCGACCACACCACCCGTTTGGTTGAATTCACGAATGGCTTCCTGGAACTCCTTCCTATGCCGACCGACTATCATCAAGCGATTGTGCAGTTGTTGTTGTACGCATTTGACGGCTTCCTCAAGCCGCTCGGAGGGGAAGGTGCGCATCGCCCCTTTGCGATTACGTGTCGCCACGGGCAAATTCCGCGAACCCGATTTGCTGCTCCTCCTTTCAGCCTCGGATCGGCGTCGGCAGAACCGATACTGGACCGGTGCCGACCTAGTCGTAGAAGTCGTCAGTCCCGACAAGCCGGAGCGCGACTTGGTCTCGAAACGCCAGGATTACGCTGCGGCCGGCGTCGCGGAATACTGGATTGTCAATCCCTCGAACGAAACCATCCTCGTTCTGGTCCTCAACAAGAAGCGCTACCGCCGGCTCGGAAGTTTTGCTCGCGGCAGCGTCGCCCGATCATCCCTGCTCCAGGGATTCCAACTCGGCGTGGATCAGGTTTTTGATGCGGACTAATACTCGGGTCTTGTGCGGGCAAAGGGACTAAGATGTCGGCGCCGGTTGGTATGCTCACTGGTTCGGCAGCGGAGGCGGGGGGTAGTGCGTGGCGCTAGTGAGAACCAGCACTTGCGTTCGCTACAGGCATCCCGAGTTCCGGCTCACGTACGATCCGACCGTCGTTCACGTCGAAGGCGACGTGATGCGGTTCATCAGCTGGCTCGAGGATTCCGTCGCTCAAGGCACGCGCTACCTCGCCGGGCAGACTTGCCAAGTGGGGTGGGCCGTGACCGAAGTTCGGCACTGTGAAAACGGCGACCTTTCGTTATGGGAGCCGAACATGCAGCACATGCCCATCGTTTGGTCGGAGTGTGTGAGTTATACCCTTGCCCACATGCGGTTACAGAAAGACGTGGTTGACAGCATCTTAAGCGCCGAGGATCTGTCCTTTCCGTACATGTGTGAGTCGGCCCTTATCTGCACGCGATTGGGGCAAAGTGAAGGCTTGCTGCTCGAGCGAAGCGAACCATCTGGAGCAGACTCGGGATGGTTCTGCGGATGCCGCGACCAGGATCACGATCATGATAACCCGGCCGAGTTGCGGCGCGTCTCGCTTTACGAGGCGGCCGTTACGCGCCTTTGGTAATCGCCTATTTGGCATTGCCCGCGGGAGTGTTGGTCGATGTCATCAATCGTGTTCCAACGATCTTCCGGCATGGTGAGCAGTTGTCCTTCAAGCCTGGCAGCTACTTGGCGGCGAGGCACTCTCCTCCCTGATACGGTGGGGTGGCGGGGTGGCACGTCCTGAGGTACTCCGAAGGGCGTGAGAGCCATCGAAACGTGTATCACGCCCTTCGGAGTACCTCAGGGCGTGCCACCCAAAAAGCTAGCGTTGACGTCGCACTAGGCAGGAGAATGCCAAGATGTTACACCGAAAAATGACCGCCGTCCGCGGCTTAACCGCTCTCCTTGTCGCACTGGCGTGGCTCCCTCTCGCGAGTGCGGCAGATCGACCGGACGGCCCGCAACCGATTTCTCCTGCCGACTGGCCGATGTACAACCATGATGTCGGCGGCTGGCGGTTCAATCCCGCCGAGAAAACGCTCAGCCCCGCCAACGTCGGCAAGCTCGTCGAAAAATGGCGCTTCCCCGCTGCCGACTCAAAGGAGACCATCGGCGTCGTCCATGCCACACCGGCCGTCGTCGCCGGGGAAGTCTACTTCGGCACCGCCACGTTCCCGGCGTTCTACAAGCTCGCCCCCGACGGCACGCTCCGCTGGGTCTACCGCAACCCCGTCCGGAAGGCCGTGCTGCCGCCGACGGACGGCACGCCGATCACCGAGAAACTGCGCGGCGCGGCATCGGACGGCGGGATCTTCTCCTCGGCGCTCGTGGCCGACGGAGCGGTTTACTTTGCCGACACCGCCGGCTGGATGTACTGCCTCGATGCGGAGACGGGGAAAGAGCGGTGGAAAGTCGATACCCGCGCGAAGACGTTCCCCGATGCCCATTTCAACAACCTTCTGATGGCTTCGCCGATCCTGGCGGACGGGAAGGTCGTGTTCGGCGGCGGCACCCTGGAACAACTGTTTGCCGGCACCAAGGCGTACCCCGGCAGCACGGGACGCGGCTTCGTCGTCGCACTCGAACCCAAGACCGGCAAGATCGTTTGGAAATACGATGTCGGCCCCAAACCGGCCAAGCTCGATCCGCCGGTGATCGTCAAAGACTCCTGGGGCGAACACAAGTGGGACCACGGCCCGGCGACGAGCAGCGTCTGGTGTACGCCGTCGTACGATCCCGAAACCAACACGCTGTTCTTCGGCACGGACGTGAACACCGCCCCGCGGCAGCCGACGAAAGAAAACCCGGCCCTGCACACGGAGGATTCGTGCGCCATCGCTTGCATCGATGCCGCGACCGGCAAACGTAAGTGGAACACGCAGATCAACCCCGGCGATCATGTGCACCAACGCGATGCGCGGCTACGACCCCAAGACCGGGCTCTACAAGGATTGTTCGATCGGCGACACGCCGAAGATCTTCAACATGGATGTGGACGGCAAGCCCACGAAAGTCGTCGGTGCCGGGTGCAAGAACGGCGGCTTCTACATCTTGCGGGCCGACAACGGCAAGCTCGTGAAGCACACGCCGCTGTACACCGGCCCGCCGACGGAACCGCCGGCGAAGCACGACCCGCGCGTGCTGGCGCTGCCCAGTCCCATCGGCGGGTTGCAGACCGGCTGCGCCACCGACGGCCGAACCATCTTCACCAACGGCATCGACGCGGTGCGGCTGGGCACGCTGGATCAGCCCCACCGCTTGCGGGACAAATGCCGACGGGAGGCCGTGTGACGGCGACCTCCGTCGATCTCGCGACCGAACGCTGGCGGCACGAGCGCCCGAAAATCGCCGCGATGGGCGGCACGCCGGAAAAGCCGATGTACACGAATGTCGGCGACATCGTCGCCTCGGGCATCGCGGTGGGCAACGGCGTGGCCTACTTCACCGCCGTCGGCAGCGGCAAGTTGATCGCCCTCGACGCCGCGTACCGGAAAGGTGTTGAAGGAGATCGACCTCGGCCCCGTGTGGTGCGGGCCTTCCCTGTCGCGCGGCCGGGTGTACGTCGGCGGCGGCAACACGCAGTTTAGCCCCAGCAACGAGTATGAATGCTTCTTCCCCAAGAAGTACACCGGCAGCGTGCACTGCTTCGGTCTGCCCGAAGCCGATAGTAGTTCGTCAAGTTTTAGATTTTGGGGTGGTCCACACAAGCCTGAGCGCCAGCGAAGGACACTGTGTCCTTCGCTGGCTGCTCAGGCTTGTGTGGATCGTGGCGCGAAATGGAGTCGGTGGGCTGGACCCGGCAGAATTACACAACCACCCTCGCTCCTTATTTCGCCACAACTTTAATCTTGATCGGCGCGCTGGTAAGGGTCACCGCGCCGAAGCCGTTACCGGCGTCCTTGGCATCCTTCGGAGCGGGATTGACGGTCGTCTGGTAGCTAATGGCCAGCGTGTATTCGCCGGGCGCGGTCCAGTAGGCGGCATTAGTCAGATTGCGCCGGCCGAAGGCCAGGCTTTCGATCTTGATCTTTTCACTCTTTCCCGGCGCGAGCGTCACAGTCTTCGACGCCAGGACGAAGAGGGGTTGGGCGCGGCGGCCAAAGGCAACGCTCACGGCACCGTCGCCCTTCAAGTCGAGCATATAAACGTTCGCGGTGCCGCCGTAGCGGACCTGCACGTCCTTGTCGCTGGTATTCACCAGTTCGAGCGTCAATTCCACCTTCGGAATCGGCGGGTTGGCGCCGCCTTTTTCGGCTTGCTTGAGTTGCTTGCGGTAGTCTTCCGCGGACAGGCCGCCCAGGTCGAGCGTGTAGGTGTCCTTCGCCGACACCAATCGGGCCTCAACGGCGGCGCCCGGCGGATCGCTCTTGGCAGTCTCCTTGGGCTTCTCTGCTGTTGCCGGTGCGGCCGCGGCCGCGGCAAGGCTCAAACTCCAGAAGAAGTTGCGAATCATGGCATTCTCCTCGCAAATCGGGTTGATAATCAAGGGTCAGTATAGGAAAAACAACGGGGCCGGGTGTCGTTCTACGACACCCGACCCCGTTGTTTTCCTGGGTTGCTCTCCTGGCTAGCGGCGGCGAGTCAATCGCCATCCAAATGCCGATCCCAGCCCCGTGAGCGCGAGCAGCATGCTCGCTGGCTCCGGCACCGCTGACGGGACGGTGAGAACGTCTGAAATGCCATACATCGGTGCGGAGTTTGTGGATCCGGTGGCGCCATTGCTGTAATCGACCCATGTCGAATCTGTGTTGTAGGGATCGCCGAGCTGAGGTTGAGCGCTACCCAGGGCGTGGAGTGCGTCTATTTGGCCGTTGGGCAGCGTTCCGGTCCAGACGAGCGAAATTGGAATTGGAACATTGCCGGTAAGGTCCTCGTTGATGGGGTTCAGGAGAGTGCCCGACCAAAGACCACCCGAACTGGACGTGGTGCTTATGGCGATCCGAGTTCCGTCAGCGAGGTAGACCGCTGCGCTGTGGATTCCGATGTTCGTTGTTGCGCTTACTGTCGAGGTGCTGCCGATCGCGGAGAAAGTGACAAGCTGGCCGTTGAAATAAACTTGACCGTGAGCCTCGGTGTCGGCGTCGTTGGTGACGAACGAGTTGTAGGTGCTGATGCTCGATGATCCCGCCCTGGTCACGCCATCCGTGACGAAGACGATTTGGAATTGGGCCCCCGGTCGTAGTCCGTCGGGAGCTTGAAGTAAGAGGGGGCCGGCGCGGGCTGTGGCGGCCCAGGCGATTGCCAGGGCCGCGGTCAACAGAATGCGGTACATGAAGTTTCTCCGTGATGAGAACCTGGGCTGAGCGGGACCAGCCATTCCTTAGTGATGGGTGCCGTTGCTGCCATTGAGGGCGAAATGGGAGTCGTTTACAACGACTCCGGACCCCTGTGTTTTCGCCCCATCTCACGAAGGCGGGCGTGCTCACACCCCAAAGGTGTTGTCGTTACTGGTCGACGCATGGTTTCCCGTGATGACGCTCAGCGTATTGGCGATGGCGCCGAGGTTGTATTCGCCGCCGCCCACGCCCTTCCCGTCGGCGCCGCCATGACCGGGGCCCTCTTCGCCGCCGATAGCGCTGTTATTCGTGAGCACACTGGCCGTCACGGTGGCGCTCGACCCCTGAGTGACGGCAAGGCCGCCGCCATAGCCATTGCCGCCGTTGGCCCCCTGTCCGCCCATCCCGCCAATCGCCTGATTGTTGGCGACCACCGAGGCGATGACCGTCAGTTGCGAGTTGTCGGGCGAGAAGATGGCTCCTGTCAGACCGCCGAATCCAACCCCCAGGCCGCCGCCATAGCCATTACCGCCGGCGTTGCCGGTGCCGCCGGCGCTACCGGTCGCACTGTTTCCCGTAATCAGCGAGCCGATGATGGTGGCGGTCGAGCTGCGTGAGGTATCGACTCCGCCGCCGAAGGCAAAGCCGCCCTGCGCGCTGACCAGCTGGCTGTTGACGCCTGGGCCGCCTTGCCCGGCGATGGCGCTGTTGCTGGCGACGATGCAATTCACCATGTTCATGGCAGTCGCGCCGGGGCTGTTGGAGATGCCGCCGCCCACCGCGTCGCGCCGGGGCCGTGCGCTGTCGCGCCGCCCTGGGCAACGTTGTTGGCGATGATCGAATTGGAAATGTTGAGGACGCCCAGGTAGTTGTTTTCGATGCCGCCGCCGAAGCCGCTGCCGGCGAGCGGATCCGCGTCGCTCAGGATGGCATTGTTGCCGCCGAGCGCCAGGTTGTTGGTGATGCTGCAACCCACGACGGTCAGGGTTCCGACGACGAAGCAATGCCGCCGCCGACGGCTTCGGAATCGCCCGTGGTGATGCCGTCGCCGCCGCCGCCGCCCACCGCGCGGTTGTCGGTGATGTTGCAGCCGACCAGCGTCATTTGCACGCCGTACCCTTCGTTGCAGAGTCCGCCCGCATTCGCAAGCGCGTTCTGGACCGCCCGTTGCCAGGTTGTTGGAGATGGTGCAGTTGGTGAGCGTTGCCGTGGAGGGCTCGGCCTGGGCGGAAAAGCCGTTGAGCCCGGCATTGCTATCGACGGCGCCGCCGATGCCGAAGAAGAAGCCGCCGCCGGCAGCCACGGTGCTGTTGTTGCTGAACGTGCAGTTGCTGGCGGTCAAGGTCGGCGCCGCCGGTCGGGCCGCCGAAGTTATCAACGGCGCCGCCCGCGGTACCGCCGATAGCGTCAAGGCCGTTGCCGCCGCTGACCTCGTTGTTCGAGAAGTAGCACCCGACAATAGCTCGTCGTTCCGAGGTTCAAGATCCCGCCGCCCAGGACGGTGAAGGCCAGCGGGGACGAGCCGTGTATCGCCTGGTTGTTGGTGATCGTGTCATTGTTGAGGTTCAAGGTGGCCCCGGCTTCGTTCAGGATGCCGCCGCCCCCGCCGGCCCCTGTGCCGGTGCCCGAGAAGACGCCGACCATGCTGGCGGGGAGCGGCCCGCTGAACAGGCCGTTGGCGACCGTAAGGTTGGCCAGCGTGAGCGTGTCGCCGCTCTTGACGTCGAAGACCCGGCTCGCATCGTTGCCGCTGATAGTCAGCTGGCTGGCGCCCGGCCCTTCGATATCCAGGTTTTTGGAGATCACCAACTCGCCGGTGGTGAGCTTGATGTCGTGGACGTTGTTGGCGAAGTTAATCGTCGAGCCGCTCGAGGCGTTGGCGATTGCAGCGCGCAACGACCCGAAGCCGCTGTCCGCGCTGCTCGTGACAGTCAAGGTGCTGGGCGTCAGACGGTCTTCGAGTGCCTCCAGGTGCAACCCCAGTGGCCGGCGGCGCGCGGCAGCTCTCTGCCGCGTGGGCCTGTTCCGCTTCGGGGAACCGGAGAGCCTGGTCAGAATGCTGCGCAGGAGGGTGTTGAACATTGCAAGTACCTTTGTCAGAGACGAGGGAAAGGAGCTGGCGCCACCGCCCGCGCGAAACCGGCCGCTCCGGAGGGGGGAATGGCTCCCTGAGGCGGGGAGCCAGTGGACACGATCCATCCGAGCCGGAAGTTCATGAAAGGCAACGAACGCTAGCGCTTCCGGCATGGACAGATGCGTCCGCGAATCAGGAGCTTTGATTTCGCGCGGGCTACCCTTCTAATGTGAAAATGGCGGCACAGCCCGCCAGGAAATGAAGAGATTTGCAAGAACATACTGTGCGCGGTCGAGTTTGATACATCTCCGGGGAGCCGAGCCGCGTAAGCGGCCGGGTTGAGCGAGCGACTACTCGACTTACCCGGCCGCTCACGCGGCTCGGCTCGCCGGGGAATGTCTGAATTGCTCCCCGCCCGGAGCATAGTCTGGGGTCGCCCCACAAATCGCAGGACGGAGCTGTCAATCCACCGACGGCTCTGGCTGCTTCCAGAGCATCCGGATGAGCTGCAAGCCGCGTTCGACCGTGCGGAGCGCACACGCCAGCCGCTCGGCGATTTCCTTGTTCGTGTAGCCTTCCATCTTCGACTGAGCAAGAGTCCGTAGGTCAGGGTCAGGCAAGGTCGCTAGCAGAAGCTGATATTCCTCAGCTGCTTGAGCGGCAAATTCGGGAGTCGGGTCCCTTGAAATGAATTGGTCCAGGCTTACGACCGGCATGCCGTCGCGACCACCGCCAAGCGCCGCTTCGTCCAAGACCGAACCGCCGCCGCGTTTCTCGCACCCGGAATAAACCCGGAGGCGGTATGCCTTCCGCGGTGATGGTGACCAGGAGCCGCCATAGGTCGTCGCGGTCATCGAGCCGAGGGAAACGCCCCTGCATCGCACCCTGGCAGAAGCTGTGAAAGGCGCCAGCGCAACGTCGTCCTCATCAGCGGCGACCCCGCGGCAGATTGCCGATCTGGCCGCGGGCAAACCCCACGAGACGCTGAAAGTAACGCTCCCACAGTTTCCGGACGGCCTCTGGATTCTTCTCATCCTTGAGTTCATGGAGCCAGGTGGTGACAGACGATTCGCTGGACGGCATTGGTTTTTTTCTCCCCAGAGGCTTGCCGATGTGGTAGGGTAACATTTCTCAGAACTCCTTGCAAGGAACCCAGACCAATGGGGCCGTCGCACAGCCGCGAGGCTTCATCAAGCTGCGAGGACATCATGAAAGACTCCGTCCACCACTTTGAGAACCTCCAACCGGCCGAGGCTTATCGAGCGTACCAGGCGTGCCAGCGGTTTGAAGCCGCCTGGAAAGCCGGGCAGAATCCCCGCATCGAAGACCATCTCTGTGCGACGGATGATCCGGTTTATCGCGTGTTGCTGCATGAACTTATTCAACTCGATGTGCACTACCGGTGTAAGGCAGGCGAGTCGCCGTTGCCGGCTGACTATGCGAATGCACTTTCCCGAAGAGGCCGGCCGGCCCGCCGTTACCACCACCGACTACCGCCCGGAGGTGAACCCAGGCCTGATAATCGCGGGCCGCTACACGCAGAATACTTCGATGAACAACGGCGACCAACTTCCGGGCTTCTTGGATCATTGGCCGGAGGCCCAGGCACGAGCAGACAAACTCTCCCCGGAGAACGTGTGCCCCGACAACGCGGAGTTGCTGCAAGTCATTGATGAATGCGAAACCGGAGAGCCGGGCCGCGTCCTCACGGAAACCCTTGACGATCCGCACCACACGGGCATCATGCCGCCCGCTGCGTCACCGGGTTCGCAGCCGGAGGTGGGCGGCGTGTTCGGCGATTATAGAGTGGCGGCCTGGCTCGGTGAGGGCGGCATGGGCCGGGTCTTCCGCGCGACCGATCCCGTCCTGCGCCGCGAGGTGGCGCTGAAGGTCATGAAGCCGGAGGCTGCCGCTCGACCGCAGGCGCGCGAACGCTTTCTGCGCGAGGCCCGCGCCATGGCCGCCTTGCAGCACGATCACGTGATCCCGATCTTCCAGGTCGGCGAAGTTGACGGCGTCCCCTTTCTGGCGATGCCGCTCCTTCAGGGTGAGCCCCTGGCGGATCGGCTGAAGCGCGACAAGGTATTATCTCCTGCCGAGGTGCTGCGCCTGGGCCGCGAGATCGCGGAGGGACTGGCAGCAGCACACGCCAAAGGTCTCATCCATCGCGACGTCAAGCCGGACAATATCTGGCTGGAGGCCGGCACCGACCGCGTAAAGTTGCTTGACTTCGGCCTGGCGCGTGACCCGGACCCGGCCGACGGGGTAACAGCGGAGCGCTCGCTGGTCGGCACGCCGGCGTTCATGTCTCCCGAGCAGGCCAGCGGCTTGCCGTTGACCCACAGCACGGACCTGTTCAGCCTTGGCAGTGTCCTCTACGAAATGCGCCACCGGCCAGCGCGCTTTTCAGGGGAAAACGCTCACCGCGATCCTGTTGGCGGTGACGTTGGATCACCCGCCGGCCGCACACGAGGTCAACCCGTCGGTGCCCGCCAATGTGTCGGACCTGATCCAGCGGCTGCATGTAAAGGAGCCGGAAGAACGCCCTGCCTCGGCGATGACCGTCTGTGAGATGATTCGGGCCATCGAAGCCGGCGCGGTGGACATCGCGGGGACGGAAACGGGAAGCCTGTCGAGCGATATGCGCCGGTTGAAAGCCAGCCGCCGTTGGTGGTGGCTGACCGCGGCGGCGGCTGTTTTGCTGCTCGTGGGATGGGTCGGCTATCAGCGGCTGAATCCGCTGCCAGAGACCAACCCGCCCATCACGCCGCCAACTGTGGATTTGCCGAAGCCGGCTCCCCCGGCGCTGACGGCGAAACTGGATATTCGCGTCTGGAAGAGAGACGACACGACCAAAGGCCTGGACCTCGCGGCGGCGGGTGCGCTGCCGTTGCGGGCGGGTGACTGGATGCGGATCGAGGTCGATGCCAATCGTGCTGCGTATCTGTACCTCCTTTATCTTGACGCGAAGGGTGCAGCGTCTCCGCGTTTTCCGTGGCGCAACTACGACTGGAACGACCGCCCGGAAGAGGAGAAACGAAGTCACCTTGACCTACCCGAAGACCTGCTGAAAGACGGCCAGCGGCTGACAGCCGGTCCCTCCGGTATCGAGGCGGTACTCCTGCTGGCCCGCGATGCACCGCTCAGCGCTGAGCAAGTCGCACGGCTGCAAGATCGATTTGCGGAGGCGCCGCCGCAAGGAGAGTTCGACCCGCTGCGAGGGGCTGTGTGGCTGGGAAAGGAAGTACGGTTCGGACACAAGGAGGATCGAGGCCGGCCGGATTGTTACAAGTCGGGGACTGTGATCGATCCGGTCGAACGGATGCGGCGACTGGTGCGGAGGGAGTTGAAGGAACTGGGTGGCGACGTGCGGGGTGTGTGTTATCCGTTTCAAGGGAAGTGAAGGTTATCACGGGAGGTGCAGATATGGTGGCCCAAAGGAGGTTGGCGGCACTCGCGGCGGTGATGGCGAGTACCCTCTATGCGTGGTCCGCGGAACCACTCTCCCCGGCCGAACAGGAGAAGTTACTGACAAAGAGCCTGGAGCTGCATGGTGAATCGCTCAAACTTTTTAACGCGGGCAAGCCGGCCGAGGCCGTTCGTTTGGCGCGCCAGGCGCTAGAGGTTGACGAGCAGTTGTGCCCTCCGGCCGATTATCCCAACGGTCACCCCCTCCTGGCCACCAGTCTCACTAACTTGGGCGTCCTTCTGCACGCGACGGGGGAATACGGCAAGGCGCTGCCGTACTTCGAGAGGGCCCTGGCCATGAACGAGCGGCTATATCCGCCCAAGGACTACAAGGAGGGCCACCCCGATCTAGCCACGAGCCTCAACAACCTGGGTTCCCTTCTGCAAACGATGGGGGAGAACGGCAAGGCGCTGCTGTATTTCGAGAAGGCCCTGGCCATGCGCAAGCGGCTCTATCCGAAAGGCCACGCCGAACTGGCCATCAGCCTCAACAACCTGGGATTCCTCCTGCATGCCATGGGGGAGAACGGCAAGGCGCTGCGCTACCACGAGGAGGCGCTGGCGATGCGTGAGCGGCTCTATCCGAAAGGCCACGCCGAACTGGCGGTCAGCGTCAGCAACGTGGGCTTCCTCTTGCATGCCATGGGGCAGAACGGCAAGGCGCTGCCGTACTACGAGAAGGCCCTCGCCATGACCGAACGGCTGTATCCGCCCGAAGTGTATAAGTACGGCCACCCCGAACTGGCCATCAGCCTCAACAACCTGGGCGGCCTACTGTCCGAGATGGGGGAGACCGGCAAGGCGCTGCCGTACTACGAGAAGGCCCTGGCCATGCGTGAGCGGCTCTATCCGCCGGAGCGTTACAAGGACGGACACCCCGACCTGGCCGCCAGCCTCAACAGCCTGGGCTTCCTGCTGAACGAACTGGGGCAGTATGGCAAGGCGCTGCCACCCCTAAGACGCGGCCTGGAGATGTATTCCCGCCAGGCCGCTCGGGAAACGGCGAGCGCTCCCGAAGCTCAGGCCCTCGCTTTTCTCCGTTCGTTGCCAAGAACCCGAGATGCGTACCTCTTTGCTTGCCTCCAAGTACCCGAGGAGCCTGTTCCGTCGATTTATGACCACGTTTGGCCAACCAAGGGTGCGCTCCTCCAACTCGTCGCCCGCAGGCACCAGGCGGCTCTTGCTGCCGCCGTCGAATCACCCGAGACACGGAAGAACTGGGAAAGGCTCCAGGAGGTGCGCCGCCAGCTCAACCGTCTCGCCGTCAATCCCGGCAAAGCTGCTGCTGTTCGCGACCGGCACGTGGCCGAGCTCACCGACGAACAGGAAAAGCTCGAACGCGAACTGGCGAAGGCAATTCCTCGAACTGGAGCGGCACAAGCACCTCGCCACTCTCGGACCGGACGACCTCGTCAAGAAGCTCGATCCCAACACCGCCTATATCGACATCGTGCGCTACGTCCACTTTGGTAAGGGCAAGGCGATCGACTATCGCTACCTGGCATTCGTCCTCGCGCCGGGCCGGCCCATTCGCCGCGTTGATCTCAAGGAGGCCAAACCTATTGACGACGCCATCACCTCGTGGCGCGGCAGCATCGACAGGCTTGAAGCGAGCTCGGCGCCGCAGAAGCTGAAGGAAGTGGTCTGGGACAAGCTGGCCGCCGAACTGCCGCCCGGCACGAAGATCGTCTACCTCTGCCCCGAAGGCGACTTGGCCCGCCTGCCGTGGGCCGCCCTGCCCGGCTCCAAGCCCGGCACCATCTTGCTCGAAGAGGTCGCGGTCGCCGTCGTGCCCAGCGGCCGATGGCTGCTTGAACAACGCGTCTACCCGCAGAAGGACGCCACCGGTCCCGACACGCTGGTCACCGCCGGGGCAATCGACTACGGCAAGGCGCCGGACGGTGCCAAGCCTGCCTACGTGGCGCTCGCCGAAACCGGCCGCGAAATGAAGCGCGTGCTGGAAGCGTTCAGCGCCGGCGACGACGCCGGCTTGCGTTTGACTGCCGCAACACCGGCGGCCTTGAAGGAGCGGCTGCCCAGGGCGCATTACGCCCACTTCGCCACGCACGGCTACTTCGACGAACCCGGCCTCACTGCCGAGCGCAAACGCATCAGGGAGCAAATGGACAAGTGGGAGTTCCGCCTGGACCAGCAGACTGAACGTGTCGGCCTGGGGGCGAAGAACCCGCTCGGCTACGTCGGCTTGGCGCTGGCGGGTGCCAACGATCCGAAGAGCGCCGGCCCCGACGGCGGCATCCTGACCGGCCTGGGCATCGTCGATCTGAATCTGGCGAAGCTGCGGCTGTGCGTGCTGAGCGCCTGCGAAACCGGCTTGGGCGATCTGACCGACGGGCGAAGGCGTCGTCGGCCTGCAACGGGCCTTCCACGTCGCCGGCTGTCCTAACGTGGTCGGCTCACTGTGGAAAGTCAACGACGCGGCGGCGGCGGCGGTGATGGCTCAGTTCTATCACGAGCTGCGCGTCAACAAGCACCCGCCGCTGCTGGCCTTGCAACAGGCGCAATTGACCATCTACCGTCATCCGGATCGTATTCCCGCGGCCTCGCTGGGGAACGCGGCCGACCAGCATTGGACGCGGCGGCGAAGCTTGGCTCCGCGGCCACGACGAAACCGGGGGAGAAGTCGGCGACCGCACCGACGAAGCTCTGGGCGGCCTTCGTGCTGTCGGGTGTGGGGATGAGCAAAGAACCGTAAGGAAGAAAAGGGGGGAGCCTTTTAATGAGGAAACCCTGTCAGAGGAAGCCGGGTGTCAAGAGAAAGGTGTCAAGAACCGAATCTGTCTGACGGATTCGGTTCCTGACACGTTCCTGACACCTGGCTTCGCCCAGCAATGTAATCCTCACTTCTGCGGCGCCTTCAGGTGCTTGCTAAACCACGCGATTTCCAGTTTCGTTGCCTCCTCGAAGCCTTCCTTGTAGATGCCGTAGTGCGTGATGTCCTTGACGACGTGGAGCTCGGCCGGAACGTCCTTCTTGGCCTTGATGATGTCGTACACCTTGATGCCGTTCTGCTTGTTGTCCATCAACTCTTCCTTCTCGGCCAGCACCAGCAGCATCGGCACCTTGATCTTCGCGGCCGCCTCGAAGGGGCTGAAGCCGATGCTCTTCGCCGGGTTGTAGCGCATCTGTGCGTACCTCGCCATTTGCCCGGTCGGCTTGCCGGTCTCGAAAGGGACCGGTTCGGTCTCGCCGCGTGCCTGTTTGGTCGGCCAACTCGTACATGCCGCTTCTCGGCGGCCGGCCCGCGTCCCGCCGCCCATGCCGGGAACCTGAGCGACCACGCACTTCACGCGCGGGTCATTGGCCGCCACCCACGTTACCAACCCGCCGCCGTAGCTCGTTCCCATGATGCCGATCCGCTCCGGATCGACACTCGGCTCGCCCGGCGACAAAGCTGATGGCGGCGCGGATGTCCTGGGTCTGGTCGGCGAAATCCATCTGCCATCGCACCACGCGAACCTTGACGGTGACCTCGCCCTTCGCGTCGGGTTTCGGCAACGGTTCGACGGGCAAGAGCTTCCCGTCGCTCTCGCCCCAGCCACGGTAATCGAAGGCCAGAAAGACGAACCCCGCTTCGAGGAAGTACGGGGCCAGTTGCGTCGGCGTGCCGCCCTTGGTTCCCGCCGTGCCGGTGCAGAACACGACCGCCGGCCGCTTGTCCGCCTTCTGCAACCCTGGCGGCAGGTACAGGTCGCCGACCATCTTGGTGCCGTCGCTGTAGATGGTGACGGTCTTCTTCTCGGCCCCCTCGGGCAGCGGCCTGGCCTTCGGCTGGGAGGATGCCGTTGCTGCCATTGCGAGCAGGCAGAGTGAGGGCAGCGACGTGTGTGTTGCGATGTCGCAGAATCACGGTGTGGACTCCTTCTTTCGATGTGTGGCGTCTTTGAATTCAAAAGCAATCAAGCGAACGGCGGCTCGGTGTGACGCACGAAGAAAACGAGCGGTGTCGGGATTTCATTGGCTCTGCATCCTCTGATATGCCAAATGGACCATGATGGCCACTTGCAGAGTGCGCACCATGGCGAGCCGAGCGGCGTAAGCCGCCGGGTTAAGTGGGGCTAAGCGGCGCGGTGTAACCCGGCCCCTTACGGGGCACGGCTCGCCGGGCACAAACCCTCACTTCCCCGCCACCTTCAGCAACACCGACCTCGCCGCGTGTACCGTGTTCTTCCCCTCCTGGCGGGCCACAACAACAATCGGGTGCTCCATCGGCTGGACCCACGGCTCGCTGTAGATGACGACGGTTCGGGTCGTCTCTTTTTCGGTAATCATGATGGCGTTCAGCCCGAGGTCCAGCACGCGGACGCCGTGAGGCAGGCCGCGCACCTCCATCGGAATGCGGCCGGTGAAGCCGTTGCGGCGTTCGACGTGAAGCGTGAGCCGGGTCTGGGCGCCGGGCTTGACGGTGATGGTGGACTGCATCCGTCGTCGTCACGATGTCGCCCGGTTCGATCAACTTCGGCCGGCCGCCCGGCACCTCGCGCACCACTTCTTTGCCGTCGATGATGGCCCGGGCGACGAGCTTGAGCGGTGGAGCGTTGGCGGCGACGGCGGCGCTCGGCTCAGCGAACAGAGCGAAGAAGCTGCTGTTCTCGCCGGCGGGAATGGTCGTCGTCGGAGCGGCGAAGCCGGGCGGCAGGTTCTCCAGCTTCGAAGCGCGATGGGTCCGTCGAACTCGTCGAAGCGGTCGACGTCAACGTTGATCGGCAGGGCGCTGCCCTTGCTGACGACGGGGCCGGTCGGGCTTGAAGCGAACGGTGAAGGAGGGTCGCGGCGGCCGGACGGTCAGACGGTAAGCGTAGCCGGGACCGCCCCCGCCTTGCGAATCGCGAATGCGGACCTGGTATTTGCCGTCGGCCGGCGGGTCGAAGACGAGCCGCGAATCTTTGCCAAAGCCGGCCCCGCCGTCATCGTTGCGATAGTAGAGCGTCACGACCGGCAAGCCGTTGGGAGGGAACTTCGTGCCCGGCGGATGGATCGACACTTTGTAGAGCGGTTCGCCCTGAGCGTGATGCGTCGGCGTCGTGCCGAGGAAGCCCTGGCGCTGACCGCCGGCGGCGAAGAAGTGGCAATCATCGTCGGGGGTCCGCGGCAGGGCGCGGATGCGCATCAACTCACTGCCCGACGAGAATGTAGTCGTTGATGGCCAGTTCGTTCCACGAGTCTCGATCCGGATGCCTGCCGACCGCCGAGTCGTGATCGCGGAAGATGATGTACGTTTTCGCCAGGCACCGCAGCGTGGCGCGCGGCAACGAGCTTGCCCTTGGCGTCAAGGATCTCGATCATCGAATCGAGCGGCGACCCAAGACGGCGGGCGTTGATTTCGACAATCAACCGCTCGCCTTTCTTGGCGGCGAATCGCCAGGTGTCGGCGGCCGCCGGCCGGGCGAGCACTCCGTTCGCGGTGCCGGGTATGGGGATCACTTGGGAATGGCTCGCCTCGACCTCGGGAAACTCGCCGACGACGAAAGTCGGACTGCCGAGGACCGGACCATGCGGCGACGACACGCTCAGCGGCAGCTTCAAGCCGGGGACTGCGTCTTTGGGAATCGCCACGGACTTCCGGCGTTCGCCGAGGAAAACGCCTTCAACGCGGAAGTCGGCCGTCGGTGCCCCGCTGTGCTCCCAAGGGAAAAATGCTCGGTGACGATGGGAATCGGTCCGACGTGGAGGCGATACGTCATTGGCATGTCGGCGCGATAGTCCCGGTCGCGGATGCTCAGGACGTAAGTGTGGGCCGGCTCCTTCGGCGCTGCAAAACCAAGTACGCCATTGGTGCTCTCGGCGACTATCTTGCCACCGTCATCAGTGAGTTGCAGCGCAGGGTTGATCTTCGAGCCCGGCGCCGGCACGAGCTGGACGCCGATCTCCTCACTCGACTTCAGATTCAGCGGAAAGTAGTGAACCTCTCCGGCCCGGCTCAGACCGCCGACGAGAGTCACCGGCATCTTCACGACAGCGCTGGAATTCGGAGCAACGGCGCCGGCGCCGACATTCTCCGGGACGAAGAGATCGACGACGAGCGGCACGGTCCCCGACTCGCCGACGGGTGTCTTGACCTTGAGCGAATACGCACCGGCCGGCGTATCCGGCGGAAGGGTGACGACGACTTCCGGTTGATCGCCGTCCCTGTCCGGCACGAATTCGCGCGAGCCGGATGGCAGGGCAACGCTTACGGAAGTTGCGCCGCGCAAGTCCTGCCCTTCCAACTTGATCCGCACAGCCTGACCGCGCGTGCCGGCGTTGGGCGTGATTTTGTTCAGCGTCGGCGGCTTCGGCTTGGCGGGCAACGGCCGCGATTGGATCTTGCCGGTGGCATCGTCGAGCAGGACAAGAGCGCCGTCATAGCGGCCGATGGCAAGCTGGGCGTGATCGGGCCGCACGGCCAGCGTGAGCGGTGCTTCCGGTTGGGCGGCGTAGACGATGCGCTCGGCCATCTTCGCGGTGTCCCAAGCCTTCGCGCTGCGATCCTCGCTCAGGGAGTAGAGCGTCTTGCCGTCCGCCGCATAGACGATACGGAGGACCGCCCCTTCGTGGGCGAAGACGGAGTGGACAATCTTGCCGCCCGCCGGTGTTGCTTCCCAGACGCGAAGGCTGCGGTCCACGCCGCCGGCCGCCAGGTGTTTGCCGTCGGGATGCCAGGCAACGGCGTAGACCCAGTCAGTCGATTCGCCGAGGGTGTACAGCCGCTTGCCGGTCGCCACGTCCCAGACCTTGACGGCGCGATCGGCCGCACCGGAGGCGAGCAACCTTCCGTCGGGGCTGAAGGCGACGGCGTAGACCGCGTCGCTGTGGTCCTTCAAGTCGCGGATCGGCTTGCCGGTTGTCGTGTCCCACAGGCGTATCAGGCGATCGTAGCCGCAAGTGGCGAGAATCTTGCCGTCGGGACTGAATGCCAGATCATAAATGAGATCGCGATGGGCGGTGATGGTGTGCCGCAGTTCGTCCCCGGCGTAAATGCGGACCTCGCCCGTGACGCCGCTCGAGCCGGTGGCCACGGCGAGCAGGGCACCGTCCGGACTCCACGCCAGTGCCGAGACGTCGGCAGACAAGCCGGTCAATCGCCGGATGACTTCGCCTTTGTGGGGATCGACATAGATCACCTCCCGGTGGACGCCGGCCGCGAGGATCTTGCCGTCCGGACGATAGGCGAGTCCCGTCACCGGCGGTGCGACCCGATGCAAGGGCGCGATGGGCGGCAGCGTCACCGTCACCGCGGCGCTATCGTCCTTTGCTCCCGCCGCGATCCAGGCTCGGAGAAGCGCGATCTCGTCCGCCTTCGGCTGCCGCTTCTTCTTCGGCGGCATCGGCGGTTTGGTCTTGCCCTCGACCATGCGCACCATTCGGCTATCGTCCGCCTTGCCGGCATGCAGGACGACGCCGTGATTACCGCCGTCGAGCAGCCCCTTGAACGTCTCCAGGTTCAGGCCGCCGTCGGCATCCTCGCCGCTGTGGCACTCGATGCAGTAGCGGGCGAAGAACGGCTTGATCTGCTTGGCGTAACTTGGAGGCGCGGCAATGGCGGGAGGGGCGAGCAGCAACAATGCCACGATGGCGAAATGGCGTGCGTTCATGGGATGGCTCGACGAGTTTTGCGTTGGCATCCGCGCAGTATTAGCCAGTACATTGACATCGCGATGTCACCACACAAGCCTGACGCGCCAGCGAAGGCAAACGTGATCCTTCGCTGGCGCGTCAGGCTTGTGTGTCGTAGCATGGTCGGAACTTCCTCTTCCGCAGCGCAAGCAAGGGAAGCCCTTGCTTGCGCTGCGGGCTGCGGAAGACAGGAAGCCCCGGCCACTGCGCCGGCCGTTTTTACACAGCACTCTCACTTCTGTATCGTCAACGTCGCCACCGGCGCGCTAATGGCATAGTCCCGGCCGTTGTGCTTGGCCTTGCCGGTGACGGTGATCGAGTATGCGCCTGCCTTGGCATTGCCGGGCACCGTCAACACGACTTTCGCCTCCGTCATCTTGGCTTGGATCGGCTTCGGACCAGCCGTCACGTTGGCCGGCAAGCCGGCCAACGATAGCGCGACCTCGCCGGAAAAGCCGGCAGTGCGCGTCAGCGTCACGGTCAGGTTCGTCGGTTTACCACGTCATGGCGGTCTTGTCGTCGAACATGGCCGACAGGCTGAAAGGGGCGCGGGCCGTCACTGCCAAACCGAGCGAGCTCCACGTGGTGCGCGGCGGCAACGGCAGGTTGGCAAGGTTTTGGCTCGCCACGGCCCGGGCACTTGCCGTGACCACGACCTCCTTGCCGTTGATCGCCGCCTTGCCCTTCACCCTGAAAGTCAGCGGTCCGATCGGCAAAGTGCCCGCGACCTTGACGGGCAACTGGACCGGCTGGTTGGCCGGCGGCTGTCCCGCCGGCACGGTCAGCGAACCGCTCAATCCGTCCGGCCCTTCCACGAACAGGTCGATTGGGCCGTTGAAATCGCGGCGAGTCACCAGCACCGGCACGTTGACGCTGCCGTCCTGCGGCGCGTCGAAGCGATCCACTTGCAACGTGAGGTCGAAACCCGGCTTATAAGGGACAATCGTTATCCGATAAGTCTCCGAGGGGCCGAATGAATAGAGCAGATGCTCGACGGCCAGGACAAAATCGCCGTCGTCCTTCGGCGTGAAATCGAGGCGCGGCGGGTTCGCAGGGTTCGTCGCCTGCACCTGTGCGCCCTTGGCATCGCGCAGCACCATCACCACCTCGGCGGGTGAACCGAGCTCCGCGGTCTGAGCCTCGATGATGACGCGCTGGCCTTTCTTCAGGGCGAAGACGAAATGGTCGAGGTCTCCCTTGTTCTGGAAGCGTCCGCTGACCGCTCCCGGCACCGGAACGCGGTTTGCCTTGGCCGGTTCGTTGTTCGGCTCCTGCTCCAGCACCTCTTCCAGGTCCGACAGCAGCAGCGGCACGGGCCAGCCGTGGAGACCGCTCGCGCCGCGGGGAGCGACGTCGATCACATTGGCGCCTGTCTCGGGCACTTGCACTTCGACCGGTTCCACTCCTTCCACGTTCGGGCCGGCAAACTGCACCTTGACCTTGCTCCCGCGCCGGGCGGCGAGGGGGAGCGTGGTTGTGGCGCAGGGGAAATCGCCGATGCGGAGGCGATAGGCGAAATCGTCCCCGCCGCGATAGCTCACGTCGCGGATCTCGACCAGGTAATCGCCGGCTTGCTTGAAGGTGTAGGTCAGGCGCGGGTCGGTCTGCAAGCCGGGCGCATCCTGGCTGTGGCCGCCCGGCAATTCGTGGCCGGTCTTGGCGTCGAGCAACGTCAACTGCGGATCGAAGGAGCTACCGAGTCGCCGGCCGAAGACCTCGAAGCTGATCCGCTGGCCGGCCATCGCCGTGACTTGGTAATAGTCGTTGGCCTCCGCCGTCGCCCGGCCGACAACCACGCTCGGCACCGGCACGACCTGGGCAGTCTTCATCGAGCGGTTGTTGGCGTTGGACAGGACCTGCGGCAAGTCGTCGATGCAGAACAACCGAAAGTTCGACATGCCGCGCGTCGTCGCCAGGCGCAGAGTGTGAAAGCCGACCGGCGCGTCGGCAGGCACTTCGAGGCGGACCAGGAGCCTCGTTGCATCCTTGCCGTTTTTGCCCTCGGTCGGGATGGTGGTCTTCGCGCGGAAGCTGGTCCACAGCCCGGTCGGCTCCTGGAGGTTGGTGCCGGTCAGCACCAGATCTAGCGTTGTGCCGCGCTGTATGCCGCACGGACCGGCCGATTTGAGAACCGGAGCCTGCGGATTAGCCTGGGCGGGCGGCGGCTGTTTCTGAGCATGGACCTTAGCGTTGTTTGGCAGCGCGACGATCAGCATCGACATGCCGGCGAGAGCGAGCAAGCGACGACAGGTGGGGTTCATCAAGATGAACTCGGCAGGGGTGATGGCTGGATCAACGCAATTGAGAATCAGAAGAGTTCCGAGTTCGTTGAATGGGTGGCCGGGGCTGAGGTACTCCGAAGCCCCGGACGTCCGAGGCTTCGGAGTACCTCAGCCCCGGCCACCCCACACGGACATTACTTTCCTGACTCTCAATAAAGTGATGATACGTTGTCTGAAGTGCGTTGAAAAGGCGGCGGAGCCCGCCTCATGCAGGGGCCTTGTCCTTTTCCTTGTCCTTGGCAGGAGGCGCCTCCGGAGCACCGCCGCCGGCCGGCGCGACTTCGAGCCTTGGCCGATCGGGCACTTTCGGTGCTGTCTTGTCGGGATAGCCAGAGTAGTCCAGCCAGAGGAACGCCGCGCCGACGATCTGGGCTATGAGGGCCAGCGCCAGCATGCCGACGTAAACGTCTGATTTCGGTCCGGGCGCCGAGGGTGCCTTGTCGCGTGTCTTTGCCTTTGCTGCCATGAGATTCTCTCGTACCAGCGATGTGAATGTTCTGTGCGAGCCCCCCGCGTGAGCGGGGGGGTGATTCGCCCCAAACTCCCCCCACTGACGTGGGGGGCTCGCCATCTCTTAGTTCCCCGCCGTCCGGCTGGAGACCGTATCGCCCGGTTGCAATGCGCTGCTCGCCTTGCCCATGATTTGGCCCACCGCTACCTTGGCGTCCACGGTTACCAGGCGGATCTGGCCGAGGTATTGCGGCTTGGGGGAGAACCGGAAGGCGTAGAGGGTGTGGCCTTTTACCAGACCCGAATCGCTGCCGACCGTTATTTGCACCAGGTCGCCGTCGGCCGTGACCTTGCTGACTTTGCCCTCGATTGGGAAGGCCGGCAGGTTCGGCGTGTTGGGCGACACCGGCACAGTAGTCGTGCCTGCCGTGGTGCCGCCGCTGTTCTTCAGCTTCGTGTTCTCCGCGATCAGAGCCGCAAATTGCTTCTCGACCTGGTCCGCGCGGTCCTTCATCGTGAAATACTTCGCGTCCGCCGTGGCCTTGTCCATTTTGGCCGCGGCGAGGTCCGTGCGCAAACGGCCGATCTCGTCGCGCGCGTCCTTCAATTCCTTCGTCATGAACTCAAGTTGTGCCTGGCGTTGCTTCTCCGCCAGTTGCAGCGCCTTGGTCGTCGAATCCTGTTCGGCGGTCTTGTTTTGCTCCAGCACGAGAGCATCCTTGGCGGCTTTGAGGTCCGTGTTCAACCGCTCCACTGCTGCGTCTTTTGCATCCATCATTGATTGGATCTGCTGCGTAGCATCGCCTTGCGCCTGGACCTTGCCAACCTTCTTTAACTGCTTCTCGCGCTCCTCGTCCTTTTTTCTGAGCTTTTCGTTGTCTTCCTTGTAGACCTTATTGTCTGCTTCCGCCATGTTGAAGTTGTTCTGGTACTTGCGCGAGGATTCGGCCCAGTTGGTGTGAGCGGCGTAGACGAACGCACACAAGGCGGCCACACCGAGCTCGAAGACCAGCATCAAGATGACAAGTATCTTGCCGACCGTGGTCATTGGTCCGTCCCCCTGACGGGCACGGCGTCCCCTGCTACGCCGAGAGCCTTTCCTCAACCTACCGGAGAGTGGGCCAGGGTTATGCCGCCCGCCTCCCTTGTTGTCAACGCCATTATATCGCGGGGCGATAGTTGATTGCTCTTCGTTCTTTGCCTGGACTTACTCCTTGCCGCCGCCCGCCTGGTCTAGCTTCTTCATGAGCTCTTGCCGATGCGTCTCCAGCTCGTCGAGACGGGCCTTCAACTCTTTCTCGCGCTCCAGGGCAAAGCCGGAGTCGGCAAGAGTGTTAACACGGGGAGTGTGGACGACATCTTGCTCGGCCACGATGCCCTCACGCTTGGCAGCGTCTTCCTTGATACGCTGGGGCAGGCCCTTGGGGCCGAGCATGCGCGCTTGCTCGCCGACAACGTCTTCAACACCGCCGCGTAGCTTTCGTTTGGCTTCGTAGAGTCCCTGCTTCTGGCCCTCGACGCCCACAAGGAGCTCATTATCTTTCAGGTCATACACGTTGGCGGGATACAGGAGTTTGTCCGGCACGCCAGGGGGTTGGAGGATCGGGTCTTTGGCACCGGCCATCTTGATCCGCACCGCCAGCTTCAAGGTCGGGTCGGGATTCTCGCCGACGATGATTTCCGGCATCTTGTCCTTCGACAGCACGATTTCCTGGACGCCGACCGGCTGCTTCGGATTGGGCGCCTTGTCGAGCTTCGCCAGCTCAAGCTCATACCAGCGGCGGGTATCGCGGCGGATGCCCTGGAAGGTCTCCAGGTTGTCCCTTTCGGCGTGCCATTGCGGTTCCGCCAGAACCACCGGCTGCCAGGTCTTGAGCACCTTCTGCCGGCGACCGACCAGCTGGCCCTCCTCCGGATGGTCCGCCTTGACCGGATTGTCCGACCAGTCGATGCGGACGAAGAAGAGGTACATCGCCCAGCTCATCAGGAAAACGCTGATGGCCAGGTTCACAAAGATCATGATCTTGCCGAGCTTGGTCATGGGTGCTGACTCGTGGTCAGTGGTCGTTCAGTTTGATGTCTTCTCGGAGGTTGCGTGGCTGGTCTTGGGTCTTCGAGCCTGAAAGGCTCGTTCGGCCAGCCCAGGCCGAAGGCCTGGGTCGTCGGGGCACGATTACGTTGAGCCTGAAAGGCTCGTTCGTCTGCAACCGAGGAACGAACGGCCCTTACAGGGCCAGGCCTATTGGGCGTCATTTACCCAGGCCTTCGGCCTGGGCTGGTAGAATCGGCCTTTCAGGCCGAGACGCGATAAGCCCTCCCGCCATTTGCAGATCACGGTGCCGTCCGCGTTCGCTTCTTGTTTTCGCGTTGCTGCCGGTCGTACTGCGTTTCCAGGTAGCGGACCTCGCCTTCCAGTTCCGCGATCTTCCGAAGATACTTTTCGTTGTTGCGGATGGCATCCCGCATGGCGACGTGCGCATCGAACAGCTTGTTGTTCTCTTTGACCAGGTCCGCCATCGCCTCGGCGGTTTTGGTACGCGACTTTATCAATTCATCAGCGCGATCGTCAACGTTTTTCCTTTCCACACGGAGGATGCTTGCCTGATCTTCCGCCTGCTTGCTGATCTCGTTGAGCCGTTCTTCCAGGCGAGCGGTCCCGATTGCTTGAGTTCGCAGATTGGCGATCTTCCGATTGTGGCTCGTCCAGAATTCGGTTCGTCTTTGCGAGCGTTCCCTCCAGGTCCTGAAAGACCCTGCGCAGGTTCGTGATTTGTTCATTGAGCGCGGCCGCCGCGGTTTCGAGGCCGACGACGTTCAGGATTCGCCTGTAGTTGGCGTCCTGGGCCGTCTCTTCTGGAGATTTGTTGACGACATCGGGATGTAGCGCTTCGAGTCCGACAATCAGCAGCCGGGCGATGGCCAGTTGTCGGCGGCGGCGCAGTTTCCGCGCGCGCTCTCCGATGTCGCTCCCTCCGGCATTGGTCGCTTGCCGTCCACCGCCTCGGCGATGAGCTGGTTGAACTGGTTGGTCAGGTCCTCGTCCAGCGTTTCCACCATTTCGCCGACGACTTCATCGACGAACTCGGCGACGGTGGTCTTCTTGCGGTCGTTGCGGACCGTTTGCATGAAGGCGAGGGCCGCGGCATCGCGCGGATGCGGCAACAGCTTCGCCTCGGCCGTGGCCTTGACCTCGGCCTCCAACGCTTTTTGGTACACCTGTTCCTTCTCGTTCACGTCCTGTATCTTCTGGGGGTTTTTCGGGTCGGCCCGCAACTCCGCTTTGGCGACGAATAACGCGGCTTTGGCAATGTCCAGCGCCTCGGCTGCACGCTTCTTGACTTCGGCCTTCTTCTCCACTTCGTCGGCCGCGACCTTGCTCGCCTCGGCGGCCTTGAGCAACGTGCCGCCTTCGCGCGGTAGCGCTGGACGAAGACCACCACAAGATCCCACCGATCATCGCCCGGCTGGTCCCGCAGCGCTTTTTGCAACTCCTTCTCGAACGACAGGCGGTCGGGAACGAGCTTGAAGCGCCTCGACGGCGAACGGTATGGCGGCGGTCAGCGATTGCTTGAACTTTTGCAGTGAACTTTCATCTACGAGATGGACTTGAGCGCCTCAACAGCTTCTCGTGCTCGACGCCGGTCTCGGCCACGGGCTGAAGGATCCTGGCGAGCTCCGCCACTCTCTTCGCCCGGTCGCTGCCGGCCTCGGCGAGCTTGGCGTTCAGCGCATCGCGGACGCGCTCCGCCTCTTTCTTCTGCGTCTCAGGGGCGGCCTCCTCCGGATCGGTGGGGAACAGCTCCTTCAAGATCTGCTTGTTCATCCGCTTGACGAGCGGATATCCCTTCGGATCGCGGGGCGATTCGTCGGTGCCGTCAACAGGCGTGCCTTCAAAGGCGACGTCGTGGCGGTAATTCGCGTATTGCCACCCCTGGCGACGGCCATAGTCCATGATGGCCAGGGCACCGAAGCCGAGGACGCCGAATACGTTTAGAATGGCCAGGATCTTTCCGAGAAGGGACATGAAGGCATTCCCTGGATGTAAGGGCCCAAAGCAGGCAAGATAGGCACGACAATCCAGACTTGTTGATTGTGACTGATCCGTCGGCAGAACGCCAGAGAAAATTGAGCGCCGGCGCAGTTGCCGCCGTGAACCAACTACCCAGTGAGCTGCAAAGACGGGCGCGAGCCGCCAACTGTTCTAAGTCTCAATTTAGGAATTTGGGCAGGCGTGGGCCAAGGGTGCGAGCTAGAATTACCTCATATCGCGACCGTCGAGTGCCCTATCCTTGATTCCGTACTCCCAACTCCGAACTCCGAACTCGCCGTGGAGGCGTAGGTGATGGGGTCCGACACGACCGTCTCCCCCGGGCAGATCATCGGCAATTACGATCTTCTCGAAAAGATCGCCGAGGGCGGCATGGGCGCGATCTTACAAGCGGCCGGCACCGCGCAGACCGGCCAGATCGTCGCCATCAAGGTCATGCCGCCGCACATGGCCAACAATGACGTGCTGCTCAAGCGCTTCGAGCAGGAGTTCCGCGCCGCCAGCCGGCTCGAACCATCCCAACATCGTCCGCGCCCTGGACTACGGCGACACCGGCACCACGCCGTACCTGGTGATGGAGTTCGTGGAGGGCGAATCGCTCGGCCAGCAAGATCGAGCGCGAAGGCCATCTGCCGGAAGCGGAGGCCATCCGCATCATCGCCCAGGTGGCCCAGGGGCTGCACCGGGCGCACAAGCAGAACCTGATCCACCGCGACGTCAAGCCGGACAACATCCTCGTCACCTCGGAGGGCGTGGCCAAGCTGGCCGACCTGGGACTGGTCAAGGAGACGGAAACCGACCTGAACCTGACGCGGACCGGCCGCGGTCTGGGCACGCCGCACTTCATGGCCCCGGAGCAGTTCCGCAACGCCAAGAACGCCGACGTCCGCTGCGACATCTACAGCCTGGGCGCCACGCTGTACATGATGGTGACGGGCGAGTTGCCGTTCCGATCCAATGGCCCGCTCGACGCCTGGATGAAGAAGATCAACAACGAGCTGACGCCGCCGCGCAGCTGGTGCCGGCGCTGTCGGAGCGGGTGGACTGGGCGATCCTGCGGGCGATGAGCCCGGACCCGGAGAATCGGCCGGCGTCCTGCCGGGAGTTCGTCGAGGACCTGACCGGCCACAGCACGCGCGGCCCCGGCGCCGCAAGCGGCCAATGCCGCTGCAAGATGTCTGGTATCTGGTCTACAAGGACGAGGAAGGCGCCGCCCACACGGTGAAAGGGACCACGGCGGCGATCCGCCGTTCGCTGAAGGAAGGCCTGCTCGGCGATGCGAGCAACGTCCGCGCGGCACGGACCAAAACAGGGGCCATTCGAACCGCTCCGTTCGCATCCGGAGTTTCGGGACCTCGTCGTCGGCGCCGTCGCACTGCCGGCGGTGCCGCCCAGTGCTCACCGACCGTCGCCGCCGGCGCCGTTGCCCGCGGCACCACCTCGACCCCACGCCGCATTCTCCGCACCTCAACCGCCGCCGATCGTGCCGGCGCCTCTGATCGATCTTGCATCCCGGGACGGAAGCGGTCTTTTCCAGAGCTTCATCGAGCTGCTGAAATGGCTCCTCCTGGTCGCCGTTATTGGGGCGGGAGGAATGGCCGCCTGGTGGTGGTACGTCGTAAGGCGATGACGGCGAGCTCGGTTCGTTTCCTTGAGGTTTTGTAGGGTGGGTCGAGTCTTCGAGACCCACCGGAGGGTGCTGGTGGGTCTCGAAGACTCGACCCACCCTACGACACTGAAGAGTCTTGCGCATCTCCTTCAAATCACCCGTGTCCTGCAAACGCACCGGTTCCTATATCAACCTCACGCCAATTGCGGCAGGCGCTCGCAGATGTCTGCGACCGCCCAAAGGAACCTCTTCAAGGAGTCCGTATCATGAAGCTCGCTGCAACGATCGTTTGTCTGCTCGGTCTCACCGCCTTCACGGCAGGCGCTGACCCAGCCGCCAACAAGATCGAAGGGACATGGAACCTGACCGGCGTCATCAGCAAGGGCGAAAAGGCCCCAGCGGCGGAGATCGCCAAGGCGATGGGCGTCGCGGTCTTCAAGGACGGCAAGTACAGTCTTTCCACCGGCGGCAAGCAGATGGAAGCGGGAACCTACAAGGCCGACGCCTCGAAGACGCCGGCCACCATTGACGTGGTGATCACGGAAGGCAAGGACAAGGACAAGACCCAGCTCGGCATCTTCAAGATTGACGGCGACAAACTGACCATTGCCATGTCATCGCCGGGCAGCAAGGATCGGCCGAAATCGTTCGAGGGAGGCGCGAAGGAGGAGGTTACCATGCTCACACGGAAGAAGTGAGCGAAACGATCGCTCTTCCGCAGCCCGCAGCGCAAGCAAGGGCCGCTCTTTCCCTTGCTTGCGCTGCGGGCTGCGGAAGAGTGCGCGTCGTGCCCAACCAGCTTTCCCTTCTTCAGGGAGTCGCCGGATCATCTCCGACCCAACAAATGTGGCCAGCCCAGGCAGTACCGGTCAAGCTGTTGCAGAGTCGTTGATCTGCCGTCACCATCCGCCCTCCCAATTGCACAGCCAGCGCCAGAGTACAAACAATCATAAACCGTGCGGCTGGGTGCGTTCCGAAAGGTCGAAGGCTGCCACTAGCAACGGTGCTTCGGCGTGACGGGCCATTGGAAGTGAGGAGAGTTGAGCCAGGATGATGTCTGCATCTGCCCTATTGATTTCCGCTCGCCGCACCTTCTTCCACAGGATGTTGGCGATCTCCAGATCGAAGAAAAAGGCGAGCGTATGCAATTCGTCGGGGCCATTGCGCCATTTGCGGGCTTCAACTGAGTGAACTTCCGGAAGGAACCATTTCATTCCGACGCTGGCATCCACGACAGTCAACCTCATCGGTCCCTGTCCTCCCGCAAGAGCTCCGCGCTATCGCAGAAATCGCCGCCCGACGCTTCCAGGCGGCTGTAAATCGCGTCCACTTCTGCCCATGCATCCTTGCATTCCATTGCTTCCGCCAGGATTGCCTTGGCCTCTTCTTCCGGTGTACGTCCATGACCTTTCGCTCTTTGTCGGAGATGATCGAGGATCCCTTCGTTCATGTCCTTCAGGACAAGCGATGCCATGTTTCCCTCCCTTTGAAGAGCGCGCGGTGTATGCCGGTTTCCCCCAGGCATTGTACCGCACGGCCCAGTAGAAGCGGCGAAGTGTACCGATCCTTCACTCATCCTCATCCGGCCCCAGCTTCGCCTTCTCCACAATCTGCTTCTGGACGTTGCCCGGCACCAGGTCGTAGTGGCTGAACTCCATCGTGTACGATCCCTGGCCCTGCGTCATGCTGTCCAGCGGCGGCCTGTAGCGCGTCACCTCCGCCAGCGGCACCACCGCCTTGATGACCGCCAGGTCGCCGGGCAGGCTGTCCTGGTTCTCGACTGCGGCCGCGCTTGGTGTTCAGGTCGCCGAGGATCGCGCCGGTGTACTTCGACGGCACCGTCACCTCCAGATGGACGATCGGCTCCAGCAACACCGGCCGGGCCGCCATGAAGGCGTTCTTGAAAGCGATGCGGCCGGCAGTCTTGAACGCCGCTTCGGAGCTGTCAACGGGGTGGTCCTTGCCGAAGTAGACCTCGACGGCCACGTCCTGAATGCGATAGCCGGCCAGCGCGCCGCGTTCGAGCAACTCCTTGCAGCCCTTTTCGCACGCCGGCACGAACTGGTTGGGAATCGTCCCGCCGACGATCGCTGTCAAGGAACGCGAAGTTGTGCACGTGGTCGTAGTGGGCCAGGCGCAGCTTCTCGAACTTGCTCTTGTTGGCGAACTTCTCGACCAACTCCTCTTCGTTGGTGATCCCAGGTCCTTCAGCGGATAGACGCGCAGGTGGACCTCGCCGAACTGGCCGCGGCCGCCGGACTGCTTCCTGTGCCGGTGCTGGCCTTCGCTGGCCATCGTGACCGTTTCGCGGTAGGGGATCTTCGGATCGTGGGTGATGACTTCCAGATCGATAGCGCCGCTTCAACCGGCTTTGCAGCACTTCCAGGTGCAGCTGGCTCATGCCGGTCATCACCATTTCCTTGGTCTGGGCATCGCGCGTGATGTGGAACGTCGGGTCTTCGTTGGCGATCTTCTGAAGGCTGCCGGAGATCTTCTGCTCGTCGCCGCGCGCCTTGGGCTCGACGGCGAGGCCGAACATCGGCGTGGGAAACGTCAGCGCCGGCAGCTTCGGGCGCCGGCGTGATTGCTCACCGTGTCGCCGATGTGCAGGTCCTCGACCTTTGCCACCGCGATGATGTCGCCGGGCGATCGCCTCCGTCACCGGCTTGGATTGCTTGCCTTGCATCAGCTGCAGATCCGCCGGTGCGAGCCGACTTGCCGGTGCGGGCGTTGAACAGCGGCTGATCGGGCTTGTACGTTCCAGAGTAGATGCGGATGAAGCTGAGCGTGCCGACGAACTTGTCGGTCAGCG
The DNA here is from genome assembly GCA_963827935.1 of uncultured Planctomycetota bacterium. GTDB lineage: Bacteria > Planctomycetota > Planctomycetia > Gemmatales > Gemmataceae > DATFNV01. The sequence goes on from CAWHCN010000022.1 coordinate 47,284, forward strand.
TCTTGAAAACCTGGCCGACGACCTCGGCGTTGGGATCGGGCTCCATCGGGATCTCGACGTTGGTGTCGCCCAATTTCTTCATGGCAATCCGCTTCTTCCCCTGTGACGGCGACAAGGTGAAGTCACTGAGGCCGTCGAGAAGCTCGAGCGATGCCGATGTCTTTCTTCGCCGCGGTGCAGAAGATGGGGACGACGGTGCCGGCCGCCAGCGCCTTGGGCAGGGCGGCGCTCAGGTCCTCCGCGCTGACGTCGCCTTCCATGAGGTATTTCTCCATCAGCGCCTCATCCGCTTCCACGATGGCGTCAAGGAGCTGCGAGCGGGCTGCCGCCACGTCCACCGGGCAACCGGCCGGAAGCGACGCAGGCGGAGTGAGGATGCTGACCACGCCGCTCAGCTTGGGGCCGGGGTTGATCGGCGCGTTGAAGAGCACGCATTTCTTGCCGAACGTGTCCTGCACGATCTTCAGCAGCTCGGGGAACTTGATGTTATCGGCATCCAGCTTGTTGATGACGAGCATGCGCGCCAGGCCGCGGCGGCCGGCCTCGTTGAACATCCGCCGCGTGTTACCTGGACGCCGTTGGTCGCCGACACCACAACCACGACGTTTTCGACGGCACTGAGAGCGCCGATGGCGGCGCCGACAAAATCGGGATAGCCGGGGGTATCGAGCAGGTGGACGTGCTTGCCCTTGTATTCGAAATGGAGCAGGCTGGTGTCGATGGAGAAGCGGCGTTTGTGTTCTTCCTCGTCGTAATCGGAGATGGAGGTGCCGTCATCGACGCTGCCGTGGCGATCGACCGCCTTGGCCTGGTAGAGCAGGGCGTCGGCAAGTGAAGTCTTGCCCGACGCCCCATGTCCCGCGAGGGCGATGTTCCGCACGTCTTCGACCTTGTACTTGCTCATGCTGACTCCGCCGTTCAGTTCAATCCGCGCTTGGACCAGGGGCCCGCGCGCCTGGATCGATAGTGATTGGGAAAGAGAGAATTAACTTGTTTCAAGCCGGTGCGGCGATTTGATCGGGCGACTGACGCCCCCCGGTCGCCGGATTGGGAATGCCGTTGCCGACCGCCGCGCTGCAGACCTGGCTAGCGAGGCGTATGGCCGCGGCGAGATCGAGACGGCCTTCGTAAAGCGCCCGGCCGACGATGCAGCCGGCAAGACCGCGATGGGCGAGCCGGGCGATGTCATCCAGCGCGGCGACGCCGCCCGAGGCAATCACGGGTATCGGCACCGCGGCGGCGAGAGCCGCGGTGGCTTCCACGTTCGGCCCCTGGAGCATGCCGTCGCGGCTGATGTCGGTGTAGATGAGCGCGGCCAGGGGCCAATCGGCGCAGCGCCGAGCGAGATCCAGGGCCGAGCATTCGGACACTTCCCGCCAACCCTGAACGGCTACCTTGCCATTGCGGGCATCGATCCCCAGTGCAACCCGGCCCGGATAGCGCCGACAAACCGCTTCACACCACGCCGGGTCTTGCAAGGCGCGCGTTCCGAGGATGACACGGGCGACACCCCAGCCGAGTGCCATTTCAACGTCCGTCTCCGTGCGGATGCCGCCGCCCAGCTGGCACGGCACTCCCGCCGCCGCGACGATGGCCGCAACGCTGGCGCCGTTGATCGGGCGGCCCTCGCGGGCGCCGTCGAGGTCCACGACATGGAGAAAGGCGGCGCCCTCGCTCACCCAGCGCCGCGCCATTGTGGCGGGATCATCGCCGAATACCGTCTCGCGCGCATAATCGCCCTGTTGAAGGCGAACGCATTGCCCACCGCGCAGGTCGATGGCAGGGAGGATCAACACGGCTCTTGCACTCAAAAAACGTGTCCGGCACCAGGAGCATCTGGAAGCGCCACTCTAGGGGGAATCGGATGTGATTGCAAGAGTCTGCGAAGAAAAGCGGAAGGTGCTGAGAAGATGGTGGCCGCGGCCTTGATCGGTATCCCCGAGTGGGCCCACGAGCATGCCGCCGATGTCCTCTGGGGCATCCCCGCCGACAAGCTCAACGACGACCGCCTCGGCCGCGCCCTGGATGCCTTCTTCAACCAACGCCATTCCATCATGGCCGCTACCACCGTACGCCTGTTGCAACAGGCCGATCTCTCCCTGCACCGTCTCCACTTCGACACCACCGACGTCACCTTCTGCGGCGTCTATGACTCCTCCGTCGCTCGGGAGCTGCCCGCCGACGATTCCGTCTTCCCCAGTGACAGCCGCTTGTCACCAGCCCACATCACCAAGGGCTATCTCAGCGACCGCCGCATGGTCCAGGTCGGCGTCACCTCCGTCGTCGACGCCCAGGGAGCGGTCCCCATCTTTTGCCATCCCGTCGACGGCAATCGCAATGGCCACAGCGCCATCCAGCAACAGTACGAACTGCTCCGCCAGCATCTGCCGTTGCCGCCCGCCATGCAGTTCGTCTCCGACCGCGGCACCTTCTCGGCCGAACACGTCGCCTGCCTCCACCGGCACGGCCACACGTTTCTCGGCGCCGTGCCCTGGAACGACTATCAAGCCCTCTATGACCAAAACGCGGCCAACCTCCACTGGCAACCGGCGTCGTTTTTGTCCCAGGAACAGCAGCGCCGCCGCCAGGGAAACTCCGCGCTGCCGCAGGAACACTACGAACTCGCAGTCCTCAAGCATGCGCTGCGGGACCCGCACAGCCACGAAGTCATTCCCTGTCGCGTGCTGTTTTGCTACAGCAGCGCCGCGGCCGCCGACGAACGCCAGCGGCGCGCGTAGAACTGCGCCACCATCGGTGCCGGCCTGGAGCGGATCGCCCAGAAGCTCGCCAACGGTCATCCGCGTACCACCTACACCAGCGTCGTGGGCCAAATCACCAAGCTCCTGGGCAAGAAGGCGGCGGCCCGTTATTTCACCTACGAACTGGTGCCGCTGACGGCGGCCGAACAAGCCGCCTTGCCGGCTCCGCACAATGGCCATAAGAGGCCCAGCCATCGGCTGGTCTACACCTTCGACGCCGCGGCCGCCCAGGCGGCCACGGCCTACGATGGCTTGTCGGCGCTGCTGACCACCGTGCCCCTGACCAAGAGCGGCGACCTGTTGTTCACCGAGTACAAGGAGCAGGCTTACGTGGAACTGGAGCATCACCAGTGGAAGACGCCGCTGGCAGTGCGTCCGGTGTTCCTCAAGTCGCCGCAGCGGGTGGAGGCGTTGCTGTGCTTGCTCTACCTGGCGTTGCAGGCTTATCAGCTGCTGGAACGCACCTATCGGCAGAACACACCCGCGGAGGCACCGAAGCAGGAATATGACGGCCTTGCAACTTGCGCTGCGGGCTGCGGAAGAGATGACGGCCCGCCACCAATCACAATTAAAACGCAAACTCCAGCCCGAACGTCAAACCCTGGGCCCAGAAGACGCCGCCGGTGTGAGCCTGAAAGGTCGGGCTGGTCGAAGTCGGCGTGCTTCCCGGAACGTACGAAATCGCGCCATAGACCTGCCTGCTGTCCACCTGGTCAATCTGGTTCCCGACGCGGAGCAGGTTGTTCACGTAAAGGAAATCATAGCCGACGGTGGCGCGGAGCCACGGGAAGAGCTGGCAGCCCACGTTGCCGATGAATTCGGGAACCACCGCAAAGTTGCCTTCATGGTAGCGGCCGATATTCGTCGGTTGCGTCAAGAATCCGCCCGGCTGCGTGACGTTGGGCCGCAGCGGTCCGTTGGGGTTCGGGCTCACCACCGTGGTTGAACCGTTGATGTTGACGTATTCATCGACACCACCCAGCGCGAGCTTGCCGATCAGATCGACCGTGAAGATGTCGATGTCCGTGTGCGAGCGCAGACCGAACTGCCAACCGTAGAAGTTGTTTTCGACGCCGAAATGATCCGTGTAGGTCACGGATTGGGCAACGGGATCAACGTAGCCGTCGATGGCGTCATGATGGCCATACGTATCCAGGTCTTCGGTGAATTGCAGGTAGCGGAAGCCCGTGAAGAAATCGAGTCGGTCCGCGAACAAGAGGGCCGAAACCTGCCGGCTCACGTTCGCCTCAAGGCCCCACAAGCGGTTCTGCTGCAGCGAATCGAGCTCGGCTTCCCGCTTGCCGGGAATGGAGAAGTCGTGGAAGTCCTCAAATCCTGTGTTCGAATTCACGATGACAGGACCGATCTCGTCCCCTCCATCCGATACCGTGTGCGAGGTGTGCGTCCTCGTGCCGAACTGGAGCCAGCTCGCGTCCGCTCCCCATTCGCGGGCGTCATCGAAGAAGTATCCAGTGCTCAGTCGGAAGCCGGACTGCGCCCCATAGCTGAAACGGGCCGGATCGTTCTCGACGTGGGCGCTGCCGCCGGAAAGGCCGCCTGAGCCGACATCATCGGAGGGAAAGGCCGCGAAGATTACCGGCACGGAGGCCTGGTTGTTCTTCAACCACCAGATGAGATACTCGGCCTGGAACCAAAACTGCGGTTGGGTCGGCGCTCCATTCGCGGGCGCCGGAACAAGGTAGGTCGGTTGCGTTAGATCGCTTGGCAGGGGGGAAGGCGGCCCCAGCTGGAACGTCGACGGCGGCGTTGTCTCTGGTTGAGCCCACAACGTCTGCTGTGGTGCCTGGGCAAGGGTGATGTTCGCAAAGACCACGAACCCCGTGAACGCGCCGAGCCACTTGTTCACCATCGCTACCTCCGCAACAACTTCGCGGCGGCCCTGGCCAGGGGACATGGATGGACGCCGCTGGGAGCATTATCGGCACAACCGCTCGGCTCCATAAACTCGATACGACCAGTGGAACCGCGTTTACAAGACAGTGTGAACGGTTCCGGTATGGTTGCAGAAGTTGGGAAAGATCACCGACGTCGTGCGCCTGCCTGGTTCTCTCTCTGCGATCAAGAATCGCAGCGTGGCATTCGCGGTCAATTGCCCTAGAATGCCCAAGGTGGTGAAACGGAAAAGAACACAGCACGCCGGGTAGTGTCTCCGTTTGCGGGCTGGCTGTAGCACAAGCTGCCAGCTTGTGCTACAAACCGAGGGCTGGCTGTAGCACAAGCCGAGGGCTGGCTGTAGCATAAGCTGCCAGCTTGTGCTGCAAACTGAGACACTGCCGCACGCCGGTTTTCACATTGCGCACCCGTCTCCAATTCTGGCTGCGATGGCTCAAGGTCGTTCTCACCGTAGCCATTCTCGGCGGCGTGGCGTGGTTCTTTGTTCGTGTTTTGCAGAGCGATGAGTTACAGCAGACCGACCGATCGCGCTCACCGGGGCAGATTCTCTGGCAGGCGATCCGCGACGCCGGCCCCATCGAAATGGCGATCGCGGACGTGTTGTACCTGCTCGGCCTTGCCCTTTGCGGTGTATTCTGGCTCCTGCTGCTCCGCCGGGTTGGTGAACCCTTGCCGCTTCTCACCGGGATGCGGACGTATTACCTCAGCCACCTCGGCAAGTATGCACCGCTGGGCAAGGGATGGGCGCTCGTGCTGCGGACCGTCCTTGCCAATCAGGCCGGTGTGTCGCGCCGGCGTCGCCGCGTTGACCGGGGCTTACGAGACGCTGACGATGATGGCCGCCGGCGCTCTGCTCGCCGCGGTCCTTCTGCTGACCTACGCTGACGGCGACTGGAAGCAAATCTTGACCGCCGGCGGATTGTTGGCGCTGGCCGGCATTCCGATCATTCCACCCATCTTCAATCGCATTGTTCGCCGCCTGGCGGCCCGCTTCAACGCGGAGCACCTGGCCCTTCGGGGCCTGGGATCGGGGACCCTGATAGCCGGCATGCTGCTGACCGGCTGCGGCTGGGTGCTGCTCGGCGGCAGTCTTGTCTTCTTGTTGCAAGCGCTGACCGGCGACACCTCGGCCATGGATGTGTCAGACTGGATCCGCTGCACGACCGCCGTCGCCGTCTCGTGGATCGCCGGCTTCGTCCTTGCCACACCCGGCGGCCTCGGGCCGCGCGAAGTGCTGCTGCAACAGTTCCTCACTCCGCACTACGGTGCTCGCCTGGCTGTCATCGCCGCCGTCCTGCTCCGCGTCCTGTGGACGGCAGCGGAGCTATTGTGTGCCGCTGTCGTTTATTGGTTTCCCTCAGGAAAGCGCGCCCTGACAGGAGCTCGCAGCGAGGGATTGGCGGCCGCGCAGCTTCAAACGTCGAACTCCGAAGTGGAAACTCCGAGTGCGTTATGATCTCCGTCGTGATCCCCGTTTTCAACGAGCGCGAGAGCCTCCAGACGCTGTTTTTCGAAATCGTCGGAGTGGCGGCTGCCAACGGGCTTGAGCTGGAAGTCGTCTTTGTGGACGACGGCAGCACCGACGGCTCCTGGGAAGTGATCGCGGCGCTGGCGAAGGATAACCTCCATGTCCACGGCATTCGCTTTCGACGCAACTTCGGCAAGGCCCCGGCCCTGGCCGCAGGCTTTCGGGCAGCGCACGGCGAGATCATCCTCACTCTCGACGCGGACTTGCAAGACGATCCCAAGGAGATTCCGCGGTTCCTCAAGGCGCTCGAACAGGGCACCGGCCCGACGGATGCCGAACTCCGAACTCCGAACTCCGAACTCCGAACTTTCCGGAAGCTTGACGTGGTGAGCGGCTGGAAGCGCGTGCGGCACGATCCGTGGCACAAGGTCGGTCCCAGCCGAATCTTCAACGGCCTGGTCAGCTGGGTCACCGGCGTCCGGCTACACGATCATAACTGCGGCATGAAGTGTTATCGCGCCGAGGTGTTCCGCGAAGTGAAGCTCTACGGGGAGCTTCACCGCTTCATCCCGGTGCTGGCGGCGGCGCACGGATTTCGCGTCGGTGAGATCGAGATCAATCATCGGCCGCGCCGCTTCGGACGGTCCAAGTACGGCGTGCGCCGCTTCGTGAAGGGCTTCCTGGATTTGTTGACAGTCAAGTTCCTGACCGGCTTCGGTCAAAGACCGCAGCACGTGCTGGGCAGTCTCGGCCTGCTGTTTTTTGCGTTGGGCAACCTCGGCCTCGTTTGGCTGGCAATTGAATGGGTGCTGACCCAGACCGGTGTCAGGGTCTTTCCTCCCCTCCACCAGCGGCCCCTCGTGATCTACTCGCTGGCAGCCTTGTTGCTGGGGGCGCAGATGATGTCCATGGGCTTTCTCGCGGAGCTTATCACGGCCTATGGTCAGGAACACCTGGTAGCGGTGACCGTCGACATCGGTGAAGGTGAGCTGGGCGCCGGAATGGGGATCCTCGCGCCGGGCGATGGCCCGCGTGCCCGGGGGCCAGCCCGACAGGTCGACCCGGTCGGTGATCTCGGCCACCTCGGCGCCCCTCGCGCAGGTCGCTGCCGTCCGCGGTGGTGGCCGGAACCCAGGCCCGACGGGGGAGACTGATAACCGCCTGGGCCATGGTCTCGGTCAGGGCCTGGCCAACACAGAAGCGCACGTTGCGCTTATGGCAGGCGTTGAGAAAGTCGTGCGAGCAGCCGGCCGAGTCCGAGCGGACAATGATTTGTTCTTCATCGGGGCTGACCGGCAGCTGGGCCAAGGACGCCTCCAGCACCACGATGTAGTCCCCGGCGGTGCCACTGCCGGCGTTACCGGGCCGCAACAGCCCGGCCAGCGGCTCGGCGGTGGCGTCCAGGAACGACAGCAGGGGGTGAAACCCGAAACCTTTTTTATAGGTGGCGGCTGCCCCCTGCTTGAATTCCGAGTCCGAGGTGACCAGCGTGCCGTCGATATCGATCACATAGAACCCGGGGTCCATCCCCTGCGCCCACGCCTGCTGGCGGGCCACCGCCCGGGCCCTGGCAATGCCCGCCAACGCAGCCTCGTCGATGGCCTGCAACGTTCTCCACGTCGTAGCCACCGACGCCACCTGGCCGAACAGCTGGGGCTGGCTCGACAGCGTGCGTAAATCGGAGAAGGTCGTGCCCCCATCGGCCACCGACACGGCCAGATCCACCAGCACCCGGCCCCGATCGTGACCTCGGTGGCGCTTCTTCGTCGGCGCCATCGCCGCCGACAAGCCGTCCGCCAAACCCAACTCATTGCCCAGGTCGCACAACAGCCGGGCCCCCACATGCGCCACGACCCCCCGGCCCCCCGTGGTCACCGACACCCGCGGTCGCGATGCGCTACGTTTCACTCTGGAAATGCCCTCCTGGCTGCGAGCCTGTTGTGTTCACCGACGCCAGTTTCGCTTACCAGGAGGGCATCTTCGCGGATCCAGTCCCTCTCACCAGGCCGTTTAGTGCAAAGCCAGGGCTAGTGGATTCCGGTCGATTCAGGAGCCCCGTCCCCGATTGCCCGCCCCCGGAGGCCGATGACGAGGAGAAACCCGCGCCGGGGCCCGAGGGCGCAGCGAAGTACATCCCGCGCCGGCGCTGGCCGCGGCGCATCTTGATTGCCGCCAACCTGATGGCCGCCCTGGTCCTGATCGGGGTCGGCGTCCGCCTACGGGTACGCCCGCTGGCGGCTGGATTCCATCCACACCGTGGCTGCGCCCCATCTCACCCCCACCCACGGTGCGGGCCCGGCGAAGACCGCCGATCTGCGCGGCCGAGCTCGCCACCCGAAAACATTCTGCTCATCGGCAACGAGACCAGGGCCGGACTGAATCCCGAACGAAACACAGTTCGGCAACCCGGCGCTGTTGAGCGGTTCACTCAGCGACGTGATCATGATCCTCCATCTCAACCCGGTGACCCACTCCGCTTCGATTCTCTCGATACCGCGCGACCTCTTCCTGCCCATGCCTCCCAACAGCCCGGTCGGTCCGTACCAGAAAATAGACGCCGCCCTCAACGACGGGACCACCGGCCCTGACAACCTCATCCAGGCCATCACGGATGATCTCGGTATCCCCATCAACCACTACATCGAGCTCGACTTCGACGGGTTCCAGGCCACCGTGAACGCGATCGGCGGCATCAACGTGGACTTCCCGGAGCCCGTGTACGACGCCGAGTCCCTCCTCAATATCACCACTACCGGTTGCGTCCACCTCAACGGCAAGCAGGCCCTGGCCCTGGTTCGGTCCCGCCACCTGCAGTACGACCCGCCGGGCGTCAGCCTCGACGACACCGCCGCCTGGCCCTACGACCCCGAGTCGGACTTATCGCGTATCGTCCGCGACCACACCTTCCTTCGAGTCCTGGTTACCACGGCCGAATCCAAGGGCCTGAGCAACCCGTTGACCGCGAATGCCCTGATCGGCGCGGTCATCAACCAGATCACCATCGACCCGGGTCTCAAAGGCCAGCTGCTTTCTCTCATCAGCCAATATCACGACATCAACCCGGCGGCCGCCCCGGAGACCACGCTCCCGATCACGACCGTCAACGACTACTACTACGACGGGGCTGACATCGGCGACGTCGACTTCCCCGTGCAACCGTTGGACAATCAAGTCATCGCCGCCTGGGACGGCACCGCCTTGCCGACACCGGTCGCCCCGACGGCCGTCCAGGTCAACAACATCAGCGGCATCTACGACGCGGGTGCAGGCACCGCCACCGCCCTGACCGCAGACGGCCTCCACGTAACCGAAACGGCGATTGGGTCAGTACCGGCAACCACCACCGAGACCCTGATCCACTATTACCCGGGTCAGGTGGAGGGCCTCGATGTGATGTCCCACCTGACCGGAGCCGTGATGCTGCAGTCCGATTCAAGCGTGAGCCCTGGCAGTGTCGTCGTCGATCTGGGGTCCGTGGTCACCGTGGTGAGCACCCAGACGCCGGCGGGGTCCACAGCCGCCACCCCGGGTGCACCGACATCGTCGGCCCCGTCAACCGGGTCTTCGTCGCCTGCGACGGCATCCTCGACCCCAGCGGCCGGTGCAGCCACCGCCACTACCCTGCCGACTTCCGCCACCAGCACCACCACCATTCCATCGCCCGAAGGGGAGTCGCCGAGTTCATCGTCCGACGTGCTGGCCGCCTGGGATCCCCGCCCCTGCTCTTGAGGTCGCCTGGGCGCTTTCCGTGCGGCCGGCGATTCAGGTCGCCTGAGGGCGAACGCGGCGACGCATGGTGGCGAGGTATTCCGGGAAGTACCGCCCGATGACGTCGAGGTCGAACTGGCGAAGAATCGAGCCAGGTCCTTCTCGGTCCAGCAAGAACTCGAACGAGACTCGCAGCAAGCGAGCCTCGTCGGTGGGGTCCAACCCGAGATCGGTGATCAGCGCCTGCGGCACCGACACGATGTGTTCGGTCGACGTTCCGGAATCTTGCAGCGTCACCGCGTAACGGTGTTCGCCGACGGGGGCGATCGTGATCTGGTCGGCCATGACCCATGGTGCCCGATCGCCTCGGGCCGGACCATCAGGGCGGGCGGCATCGGAGGTTCGGGTGCCCTCGGACCGCGCCGCTCTCGGGACCGGAGGCGAATTCATCGCTGGGCGCCTGGCGCAGGAGACGTCCCGACCGGGTGCCGGTGGCCGCTCGGACGGCGGAAGAGCGGACCGGCCGCAGAAATGGGCGTCCCGTGACCGTCGGTTGGGCAGTCGTTGCTGGTCGTCGGCGGGAAGATCAGTCCGGTCGGTCCGTGAGGGGCAACCGGGCTGATCATGGCAAGACAGCGAGCCCGGTGACCACGGAGGCAGGGGCACCGGGCTCGCTGCCTGCAGTTGGCCGATCGTCGACGTCGGGAAAAGGCGGTCCTCCCCGTCCCGGGGGGCAGCCGGCGGGACTGGCAGCCGGCGGGACTGGCAGCCGGCGGGACTGGCAACGGCCGCCCGGGTCAGTCTGGACTTCAGTCGAAAGTCACTCGCCGCCCTCCCGATCACGGGCTAGCGTGGCCGCCGTGGAACCCCGATGTGGGCCCGACCCGGTGCTGACCTGGCGGGCCACGGTGACCCGACAAAACGGCTAGATCGCCGCTTCCTCGTCTGCGTCCAGAGGAAGCGGCGGGCAAAGGACGCGGCTGAGCCCCGTACCGGGGCTGACGTGGCCGCGGCCCTCTCCCGCCTGGAAACCGGGAGGTCACGCCGTGCCGATGCCACATCGGACCCAACTACAATTGATCAAACGACGCCTGGCCGGGCGGGAAGGCTCCGATCGGATTCGGGAACTGCGAGCCATACTCGCCGACCTGCCCGATTACCGGAACGGCCCGTATGCCGACATCAGGAAATGGGTGAACGCGCAGATCGTCGAGACCCACGCCCGGGATCGTGTCGTCGCCCGGGACTCCATTGCAATCCGCCGACAGGGCGCGGCTCAGATCGCCCTGGTCGGACCCCCCAACGTCGGCAAGTCGACCCTGCTGCAGGCGCTGTCGGACATCCAGATCAAGACGGGCGACTTCGCCTTCGCCACAACCCGCCCAATTGCGGCGGCGATCCGGATCCACGGAGTCGACCTTCAGCTGGTCGAGATCCCCGGTCTGATCGAGGGTGCCGCTGCGGGTCGGGGCGGAGGTCGGGCCCTCCTCGGCGTCCTGCGCCACGCCGACGGGATCGTCCTCTGCCACGATGCCCGCCAGCCGGCCGGGCGCCTGCTCGACATCCTTGGCGAGCTGGCCCAGGCCGGCATTGGCCTGCCGAGCCTGGTGGCCGCCACTCGCCTGGACGAGGCGCCGACGGCCGATCTCTCCGATCTCCGGCAGGTCGCAGCTGGATTTGACGTCCTGCCGGTGTCCGCGCTCGACGACGGGTCTTTGGCTGCTCTGCGGGCGGGGATCTGGCGGCTGAGCGGCCTGATCCGGATCTATCTGCGCAGGGACAGCGGAGCGGAGCCCGCTCCGCTGGCCCTGAGGCCGCCGGTGTCGGTCCTCGACGTGGCCGATGCCATTCACCGCGACCTGGCCCGTCGGTGCACCGGGGCCCGCATCTGGGGCCGGTCGGCGAAATTCCCGGGTCAGCGTGTCGGCCGGAAACATCAGATCCTTGATGGCGACCAGGTCGACATCGTGACCGGATGAGCCGCACGGCTCACTTGGCCGCGTGCTGGCCCCGCTCCGCTTCCGTTCCTGCCGGCATCTGTTCCTGGATCGGGATGCAACCGCCGCACCTGGTTCCCTTCTGGCGGGCGCGGCCCGGCCAGGCCTGGCTCCACCGCGGCCCGACCAGGCCGGGCGTCAGGCGGCCCGGCCAGGCCGGGCGTCGGGCGAGTCGGACGGCTGGTTCGCCGGTCAGGGACATAAACCGGAGATTTCGTAGAGGGTGCCGACCGGGCCGCCGGCCCACACGGTTGGTGGGTTGGTGGCGATCGTGTACCCGAGCCCCGAAGTGTCCCAGTTCAGGTACTCCTGATTCGGGCCGGCGCACTCGACCGAGAATCCCTCGTGGGGTCCCGGACCGCCCGCTGTGTCGGTGACGGCATTGCGAGCCACCGTGTTGACACCAACCCATTCAGCCGTCGACCCGTTGCCGGGGATCTGGTTCTGCAGATAGAAGGTGCCGTCGTCGTCTGTGCACAGCGTGAAGATGTAATTCGTGGGGTAGCCGGCCCAGGTGCGGTTGTCCTGTAGCTGATCCCCATCGAAAGGGTTCACTTCGAGCAGGGGCTGGCCGACCTCCGAGATGTCACGGATCCAATGGTCCGTCGTGCACGTGAACGGCGCCGGCTGGACAGCCGGCTTTGCGGCGGTGTGGGTTGTGGCGCCGGCGGCGGCGACGGGGATCAAACCCGCCAGCGGGAGGACAGCTGCGGCCAGTAGGGCTCGTTTCATGGTGGGCATGGTTCCTTTCCGGTTCGTTTGGTGGTGCGATGGGCACCGGGGGACGGACCCGGCTGTCAGCCGAGGGTCGAGTCGCCGGGTAGGACGAAAGAGCTTGGCCAGCCGGTTCACCGGACGCCATCTCCGGCCGGTTCTACGAGCTCGCCGCCGAGATTTGGTTGGCCGCGATCCGCCGGGACGATCGGCGGCACGCGGTCTGCAGATTGCGGGTGGGGCTTCCGGCGTCCTCGGACGTCATCCGGCTATACGGGCACCTGCGCTCATGTGTCACCGGCGAAGGGCGAGTCGGTGGTTGCGGCAACCGCGGCCGGCCTGCTGAAGGCTGGAAATTGACCAATCACTCGGTCGATATCGGGGACGGCCCCGAGCCCAAAGGCGGGAAGAAACCGGCGAGCCGCACCCTGCAGTCCAAGGCGGTCGGCCAAACAGGCGTGCGCCGAAGAACGGTACCGCCAGGATACCTTATCCGCTGGCCTGCCCTGATGCGGTCGGGGATGCCGAGATCGAGGCGGCCAGCATCTGCTCGTAGATCAGGAGGATCTGCGTGCTGTAAGAGGGATCGGTGGCCCAGACTCCCGTGAGGGCTTCCCAGGTCGGGCAACAATCCCGACGATCCTGGTTGGCTGGTGTCAGGGCCGGCAGGACCGGAGCCGGAGCAGGCTTCGGTGCCGTCCCTGCTCCGGCGAAGATGCGCAGGAGCTGGAGCTGGCCGACAACGCCGCCGTGGGGGGACGGGAAGGGCCAGCCGGTTGCGCACGTGTCGCAATGGCCGATTCCGGCGTAGTTGTTGAGATTGGCGGCGTCAGGCGAGCTGAACCCTCCGGTCTCCAGCACGGCCTGGGCGAAGGCCACATCGCCGCGCACGCCCAGCGCGGCGCCCGCCGTGAGGTACCAGTTCGCCAGCTCGGTGATGGTGGTGGAGGTGAGATCGGCATAGCCCTGGTTGTCGAACCACGTGGTCAGCTCCGCAGCGTTGAGGGCGGAGCTGCCCATGATGCTCAGGCCCTGGCCGGCAAGCGACGCTGGCCCAACCAGAGCGGCCCGCGCCTCCCGCAGGCCGGCCTGTGCACCGGCCAACCGGCGCCTGGCCGCAGCCAGCTGGCGCCGGGCGTCGACCAGGGCGGCTGCCGCCGGCGGCACCGCGCCCTCGGCGACGTTCGCCTGTCCCTGGTCGGCCGTCAGGGTCGACTCGTCGGCCGAGACCGTGGCCGTCAACCGGTCGACGCGCTGGCTGGCCGCCGATGCCGCCGCGATGTCCGCCCCCAGGTCGTCGACCACCACCTCGGCGATCACGTTGACTTCTCCACCGTCGATGACCGCTTGCTGGTCCGCAGAAAGACTCTCGAGGGCGGCGGGTTGTGGTCCGGTCAGGGCACCCGTGTACACGCCGAGAGCTAGCCCCCGCAGGCGGGCGCGGTCGCCTGCCAGGCGGGCCTGGGCCTGCACGTTTCCGTTGGTCGCCACCTGGAGTGCTGCCTGGTCAACCGTCAGCTGGTTGGCGGCCGTCTCCTCGGCGGCGGCGGCGGCCGCGGCGTGGGTTTCGGCGCCGACCAGCGCCTGTTGATCGTCGCTGACCGTGACCTGGAGCTCGTTGGCCGCCAACTCGGCGAGGTCGATCGGCAGCTGATGTTGCTGGGTGACGACCGCGGCTTGAGCGGATTGGAGGCCCGACAGATTGACCGGCGGCAGGGGTGCGGAAGGAGGGGTCGTCGTCGTCGTGCTCGAAGGCGCCGTGGTCGAGATCGTCGACGGGCTTGACGACGCCGCGCTTGACGACGCCGCGCTTGACGACTCTGTGCTTGCCGACGCCGCGCTTGACGACGCGGTGCTTGACGACGCGGTGCTTGACGACGCGCTCGTCACGATGGAGTCTGCGCCGCTCGATGGGATCGGGCAGACCAGAAAAGCCCCGGCGATGGTCAGCGCTGTCCATCCCGCTCGCCGCAGCCGGCAGCCCCGTCCCACGCCAACCAGGTTGGCCGCTCGTGCGCCGCGAGTGGTGACGGCCGGTCGAGGGTCCTGACTACCCGCCTCAGCTAACCTATCCCAGTTAGGTTAGGTAAATCTCACCTGGCTCAGAGGACCTGTTTAGGTTCCGGCGCGCACGCTATGCCCGTGCTCACGATCGAGCGGGAAGTTAGCGAAGAGGGTTATGTCATCTGCCGGCCGGTTGGGGACCTCGAGTCCTTCACCGTCAGCACGTTCCGTCAGGCCCTGGCCGAGACGAGCGACGGCGCCTGCGTGATCATTGATCTGTCCGGCGTCCCGTTCGTCGACTCGGCCGGTCTGGGCGCCCTCATCGGTGGAATCCGACGTACCCGCGAACGCGGCGGCCAGGTGGCCGTCGCTTGCAGCCGTCCGACCCTGGTGCGCCTCCTGCGTAACACCGGATTTGACCGGATTGTGAGCGTGTGCGACACCGTGGAGGAGGCCGCCGCCTCGTTGCTTCGCGCCGCGCTGGACGGCCATCTGGCCCTCGGAACGTAAGGCAGTTCGCCTCGACGTTCCGTTCGGGACTCTCCAGTCGCCCCGACCGCATCGGCCACGCCTGCAACCCCGGCGGCCGCGCCGCTCGGCCGGAGGTCCGCTTCCTCCTCGTCGTCAGGTCTGCCGTCCAGTGGCCTCGGCCCGGGAGTTGGCCGTCCGGGCCGACGGGGCGTGGAGGAGCTCCGTCTGCGCCCCCCGCCTCCGGCCCGGCCATCGGCCCGTGGGCGGCGACGTGCACCACCGCGTCAGCCCTGGAGCCGGACCTCATCCACCCCGCCGGGCACGGACCGCCCGGGCGGCCACGCGCTCACGGGTGGCGTGCTGTCGTCGTCATCACGCCCGGACGAATGGCATCACGTCAGGATAAAGGCCATCACGCCAGGAGAAGGGGAGGAAGCGGAATGCCCTACGCCGGGGGATCGGTCGGTACCAGGGCCTGCAGGTCCGCCAGTTCCGGTTGCCGGCCGTCGGGAACAGGTCGCAGGACCGCGTTCAATCCGGCCCGGTTGAGGGCGTCGAGCCAGTCGATATACCAGCGCAGGAGGACCCCGTCATCAGGACCGGTCTGAATCAGGGTGACGCCCCGAACGGTGAAAGGCTCCTTGAGCTGAACGCCGAGGAAGGTCGAGTCGACGCTTTGGCTGTCCCGTGTAGGTCCAGGCCACGGCGCGCTGGCCCTGATCGGCAAGCTGGTGCTCGACGTCGAACTGCAGCAGTTCGAACTCGTCGAGCCCGCGCTCGAGTTCCCTGCGGACCAGCTCAACTCCGTCGTTGTCGGCATTCACGGTCACGACGCCTCCTGGTACGGGCGACCGCCAGGCAGGACTCCGCCCTGGGTCTCGGGCGGCGCCACCACCACGATTTCACCCTGGCCTTCGTAGGTAGGACCCAGGTGCGGCCGGGGGAACGATCCCGGCGCCACCCACTGGGCCGACGTCGACTCCGGGTCGATGCGCCGCTCGAGGACCGCACCGACAGCCCACAGCCCCTGGTTGCCCTCGGCTCGGGGCGGGTTCACCAGGTACGGGTCCCCGGGTCTGCCCGCAGACGAGGCGGTGGGGCGCAGCAGGGTCGGTTCGGCCGGCTGGCCGTGGGTAGGTGTGAGGAGAAAGACGGTGACGTGTCCGCCGTCCGGTCGCTGTCCGACCCGGCGCCACGAGATCCACCCTTCGAACCACCGGATCCCGCAGGCCGTCAACAGGCTGACGTGCCACTGCTGGCGCAGTGGATCCGCGCTGACTGCCTCGTCATGATCCAGACCGAGGGCGACCTCGATGGCGCGAACGATGGTCTCCCGCACGATGCCCTGGGCGTCGCCGCGCCAGTACGTCCAGTATTTCGACGTCGGAACGGCGTCGGGGCTATCGGGTGAATCCCGAACCAGTCTTGATCGATGTGGTTCGCCAGCTCGGCCGTGGTTGGGTAGGACCCGCCCTGGATCCGTATGGGCGGATTCCGCAGGATGTCCGTGACAGGCTTGCCGGGATCGCGAAGGCTGATGAGGCAGCGCTGCGGGTCTTTGTTGATCAAGTCCTCGAGCAGGGCCAGATAGGGGCCCTGCTCCAGGTTGTAGGGCATTCCGGGCATCGATACCTCCAGTAGGGAACGAACGATGAAGCACAGACGTCAGGAGCAGCGCTCGGCGACAACCAGGCGCAATTGATCGCCGCGGGCTTGGAGGGCCGCCAGCCCGAACTCCTGGAAGGTCCGCCGGCGACTCGTCGATCGCCGCGACCGCAGCTCTGCTCGTCGCCGCGCGCCACCAGGAGCTGCGCCAGGTTCAGCCGGGCCCGGGCCTGTTCGGCCGGTGCCGGGGCGGTCGCCGCCTGGCCCATGGCCTGTTCAAGAGGCCTCCGCCTGGTCGTAAGTGCCCCAGGCACCGGTGGGCCACCCCGAGGAGCCGCGGCACGGATGCCACCCACCCGATGACGTGCTCGAACCCGGCCGCATGGGCGGCTTCGAGCGGGCCGAGAGCGGCTCTGCGCCAGATCGGGATCGCCGGTCAGATCGCAAACCTCCACCTGCAGGGCCGCCGAAGCCAGATCGAAGAGGTTGTAGGACGGGCCCGGCCCGGCCGACTGGTGGTCGGTGAGCGGCGGACGGCTTTCCACGTCCCCGAGGATGGCGCGGCCGCCCGAGTCGAGCCAGTCGGTGTCCACGCCCGGCCCGGCTGATCATCTCGATCGCCTCCCGGGCCCGCGTCGGCGTCACCAGGGAAGGCCCGGCCAGCGACCAGCGCCGGGGCGAGGATGAGCACAGTCCATAGGTAGTCGGAACGCAGGTACTGCTGGCTGGCCAGCGTGCCCAGGCGCTCCGCGTCGGCCGATTCGACCCTGGGCCACCGCCACACTCACTCGGCAGGCAATCGCCAGTGATGACTCCGCCCAGTCGAAGTGGTCGGCGGCCAGATCGGCGGCCCGGGTGGCCTGGGCGTCCGCCCCGGCCAGGTCGCCCCGGCACCAGCGAATCAGCGTCAGCCGGCTGGCGGCCCAGCTCGACGCCCACGGATCGGGGGGCCGGCCCGCACTCCGCTCGCAGTTGTGGAGGTGCTCCTCGGCTTGGGCCAGCTCCAGCGCGGCCAGGTGCTGTATTCCGAGCGCCAGCTCGACCTCGCCGGTGACCTCGCTGTCGTCGATGTCGGCAGCCAGGTCGAGGGCGCGTCTGGCCTGCTCGAAGCCGGCTGGGAAGTCGAACCTGGCGAAATGGGCGTCCGAGAGCAACCGAGTAGGCCCGGGCCCGCAAGTCGGCGGTGTCCCCGTGGCTGTCGCGGAGGAAGTCCATGCAGGGGCCCGAGATCGATGTCCGCGTTCAGCCACGAGCCTCCTGTCACCCGGCTTTTGGTCAAGGCCAGCACGGCCTGCCCCCATGCCCGCTCGTCTTCCGCGGCGCGGGCCACCTCGACGGCGCGGATCAGCCGGTCTTCGGCCTGACCATGGTCGTGGTTGCGAAAGTGGGCCAGACCTGCTCTCCAGAGCAGGGTGTGGTCGGTCCCCGCCGACGGGTCGGTCGCCAGGCTGATGTCGTAGAAGGAGGCGGCGTCGGACCAGGCCGCTCGGGCGAATGACTGCTCGGCCGCACTTCGGGCCGTGGCGGCGAGTTTGGCCGCGGTTGCCTCTCGCCCGGCGAGATAGAGGTGATGGGCGACCTGGGCGGCAGCTTGCCGGCCGTCGCGTCCGAACGCTGTTTCCAGACGCTCGGCGACCGCCAGGTGTCGCCGCCGCCGCTGGCGGGCTGGGACCCTGGCGTAGAGGACTTGGCGCAGTTCGGGATGGTCGAAGCGGTAGGTCTCGCCTTCGTCGTACAGCAGCCCGGCCTCGGCCGCGAGCCCCACGAGTCGGTCGAACTCATCGTCGTGGTAGCAGGTCACCGCCTGCAACGCGGCCAGGGTCTGGCCGTCGCCAAGCACGGCCGCCCAGGTCAGCAGCTCCTCACAGTCGCCGGCGACCCGCTCGAAGCGAGCGGCGAGTTCGGCGTCGAGGTCCAGGGCGACCGCAGGCAGGCGCACGTCCTGGCCGGCTCAGGAGGCTCCCGTCGCCAACGATCGTTCCGTCGTCGATCAGGCGGTCGAGCAGCGACCGGAGCAGCAAGCGGATTGCCACGGCTGGCGTTGGAAATCGAATGAGCAGGCGAGGGGAAGGCCTGGCGTTGCCGAGCTCGGTGACGACCTGGTTGACCTCCATGCTGTCAAGACCCGAGAGTTCGAGCTCCCGACAGGTGACTCTCGCGTCGGATGCGCTGGGTCACCCGCCAGGCGCCTCGCCGGCATGGATGTGCCGGCTGGTGAGGATCACCGCCAGCGGTACCGGCGTCAGGGCCGACTGCTGGGTCGCGACCGCGGCCAGCAGTTCGAGGAATCCGAGCGTGGAGTCGTCGGCCCAGTGCAGATCCTCGACGGCCAGGATGAGGGGCTGCTCATCGGCGGCTTCCAGAATGGCCCGCGCGGCCGCCACGACCAGGTTCAGGTGGCGCCGGTCGGCCGGCGAGTCCGACTCCAGCCCTTCCGCCGGCTCGCCGGCGCCGCCAAACAGCTCGGCGAGCCGGGCTCGGAGCGGGCGGCGAGGCGTGGCCGCCGGTCCGCAGAGGAGCCAGGGCGCTGGCCAGCGGCAAATAGGGGAGTCGGGCGCCCTGGAGGCAGAATCCGCACAGCGCCAGCCAGCCGGCGTCGCGGGCCCGGGCCAGCAGGTGAGCTGAGCAGCGAGGACTTGCCGATTCCGGCCTCGCCCCGCAGCAGGATGATCCGCGGTTCACCCGCAGCCGGCCTCGTCGAGCCAGGAATGGGCGGCCGCCATCTCCTGGTCGCGACCCACGAACGGACCAGGGGGGCGCGGGGCGCCCGCTCCGCGCGACGGCGGCCGGATCCGGGCGGCGACCGGCGGCCGCCACCGGACCGGCGCGGGCCTGGAGCCGGCGGGCGGAAGGCCGGCGGCGGTCACGGTCGTCGCCGTACACCTGGCGGCGGGCCTCTTCGAGAGGTTCCTGCAACTCGCCGGCCACCAGACCCAGCTCCCGCTCATACTCGGCGGCGACCTCGACCGTCGCCAGTCGATGCCCCCGTTCGTAGTCCCACAGATTGCTGTGCGACCGGGTCAGCCGCCGGGCCATCTCGCGGAGCGAGATCCCTTGTCGTTCGCGTGCCTGCCGCAGCCGCATGCCGAAGGCGGCCTCGGGCGTCACCGCCTCGGCGAGGGCGTCGCCCGTCTGCGGCGTCGGCTGCATCGTCATCAACTCCTGTGGGGTGCCGCAGAGAGTTTGACATGACCGGACCACCGGCCGGCCGAGCAGCAACAGACCGAAAGCGACCTGGCCGGGATGCTAAGCAGTGTGAGCGACGACCCGCCAGGCCATGAGGTCGCGGTGACGGCGCAGATCGTCGAGACCGCGCTGGCGGGTGGGCCCGATGCTTCCGACGGGCATCGAGAGGCGGTCGGCGAGCTGTTCGTAGCCCAGGTCGGGATGGTCGAGCATGGTTTCGAGCAGGGTGCGACGGCGAAGGGGCAGGGTCGGCGACGGCCTGACGGACGGCCGAACGCTGCTCGGCGTGCAGCACCCTGGCCAGGGGTTCGTCGTCGGTGTAGCTCGAGCCGCTCGATCTCGTCGACCTGAACGGTTGGCGGGCCGGGTGCCGCCCAGACGAAGGCATTCCCGCCTGGTCACCACGGCCAGCCAGCCGCCGATGGCGTCGGGTTGGCGGAGGCGATGGATGCTCTTGATCAGACGGGCCCATACCGCTTGTTGTACGTCGGGGATATCCGAGCGGGGAGCAGCCCGAGGAGCGGGCGACGGCGGCGATCATCTTGTGATAGCGCCGGTGTAGCTCGTCCCACGCCTCTTCATCGCCGTCGGCGGCCCCGCTGACTACTTCGCCGCTCGGTGTGTTCGCCCACTGGCTCCGTCTGAAGTCCATCCCTGCCTCCCGGTCTGTGCTGGATGCATCATCAGGGGAGGGGAGGGGTGGTCGGAGCCAAGACCGAACACCCAGCCGGACACAGCCGGTGACCCCTCAACGGGCCACCCGACCGGACACCCCTATCGGGCACCTGACCACGGGCGTCCGAGGCGGCGTCCCCGCCAGCCGTTCAATAAGCCAGTAAAACATCTGTATTCAGATGAAACAGCAAGTAAGGAGCGTCTGAGAAGGGCTCGGTCCCAGCCGGGTGGCCGGCCAATACCATGCAGCCAATGAAGGCGCCATGGGAAACGGCGTTGACGGGACGGATCGACCGCCTGGTGGTCCACGGTGCCGCCCTCGAAGGGAACCCGCTGGGTGACCCGGTCGAGCGCCCCTGTGGGTCTACGTCCCGCCTGGGTACGACGACGAGCCCGACACCCGTTACCCCTCGGTCTATGTCATCCAGGGCTACACGGGCAGCGTGACCATGTGGTCCAACCGCAGCGCCTACCGTGACGCCCTTTCCCGGAGGCCGCCGACCGGGTCTTCGCCAGCGGGCGAGGCGCCGCCGTGCATCGTGGTGTACGTCGACGCGTGGACGGCCTACGGCGGCTCGCAGTTCGTCGACTCCCCGGGCACCGGCCGCTACCACACCTACCTCTGCGAGGACGTGGTGCCGTTCGTCGACGCTCGCTACCGGACCCTGGCCGACGGCCGCCATCGGGGCATCCAGGGCAAGTCGAGCGGCGGCTTCGGGGCCATGATCACCCCGATGCTCCGGCCCGACCTGTTCGGCGGCCTGGCCACCCACGCCGGCGACGCGCTCTACGAGTACTGCTATATCCCCGAGTTCGCCAAGGCGGCCCGGGCCCTGCGGGACTACGACGGGTCGATCGAGAAGTGGTGGGAGGACTTCCAGGGCCGGGTGTCGTTCACCAAACCCGCCGACGAGACCCTGCTGATGCTGCTGGGCGTGGCGGCCTGCTTCTCGGCCGACGACGACGGCACGCCGGTGCTGCCTTTCGATCCGCAGCACGGGGCGGCTGCGCGAGGAGGTGTGGGCCCGGTGGCTGGCGTGGGACCCGGTCCGCATGGTGCCCGGACCACGCCGACGCCCTGCGAGGCCTGCGGGCCATCTGGATCGACGGCGGCAAGAGCGACGAGTGGTTCCTCGATCTCGGGCGCCGAGGCGTTTCGGGACGCGCTGGCCGAGATCGGGGTGACCGACGTCCACTTCGAGCTGTTCGACGGCACGCACGGCCGGATCGACTACCGCTACCCGCTGTCGTTGGGCTACCTGGCCCGGCGACTGGCCCAGTCGGTCACCCCGGCTCCCGGTGGCTGACGTCCTCCCATCCCGACCGGGCACCCGACCCCGCCGCCGCATCGCCGGCTCGGCCGCCGGTGGATCGCTGATGAACCCGCCCCCCCTCCGCCGCCCCCGCCCCGTCCTGCGGCCAGGCGATCATCGCCCTTGGGACGACCTGACAACGAGGTCGTGCCTGGCGCCGGGGTGGCCGGCCTGGATAGCGTCGGCGCGGTGCGGTCTGGGCGGAGAAGTCGCGCCCTCCTTGGGCCGTCGTTCTGGGCGCTGTGGCGGGCCAACACCCTGTCCGGCTTGGGTGACGGCATCATCCTGGCGGCCCTGCCGTTGTTGGCCGCCAGCCTGACCGGTAGCGCCTTCCTGGTGTCGCTGGTCGTCGTCATGCAGCGCCTGCCATGGGTGGTGGTCGCCATTCCGGCCGGGGCGCTTCGTCGACCGCCAGGATCCGGCCCGGGCCATGGTCGTCGCCGATCTGGCCCGGGGCGGCCTGCTGGCGATGATCTGCGTGCTGCTGGTGCTCGGCGAGTTGTCCATCGTCATCCTCTGCGTCGGCTGCCCTGGCGTCGGCGTGTTCGACACCGTGTTCGCCGGCGCGGCCCAGGCCATGATCCCGCATGTCGTCCCGAGACGAGCCGCTCGACGTCGCCAACGGCCGGCTCAGCGTCGGGCAGACCACGACCGGACATTTCCTTGGCCCGGCCGTCGGGGGCGTGCTCTTCGCGCTGAACCGGGTCGTGCCCTTCGCGGTCGACAGCGCCAGTTTTCTTCGGCTCCGCCGGCATGCTGCGGGGCTCTGCGGCCGGCCGGCGTGACGTTCCCGAGGGCGGCCGTCCGCAGTCGGATGCGCGGCTCCGGGTATCCAGCGACGTCTTTGCGGGCGGACATGGCCGAGGGATTGAACTTCTTCCGCCGGAGCCCGGTCCTGCCGGTTGCTGACGGTCCTGACCGCCGGCCTGGCTCTGTTTCAAGCCGCCGTGCTCTCGCCATTCGTCTTGTTCGCCCTCCGGGACCTGCACCTCTCCAAGGCCGGTTATGGGTCTTCCTGGCCGTGGCCGCGCTCGGGAACGTGGCGGGCGGCCTGCTGGCGCCCCGTCTGCGGCGCCGGTTCTCCGCCGCCACCATCCTCAGCGTGGCCGGCGTCTGGCCGGGCGTGGCCTATCTGGTGGTGGCGGCCACCTCGTCGGTCGTGGTCGCCCAAGCGGCCTTCTTCGTCGAGGCGGCCGCGGTCGCGGCCGGGACGGTAGCCAGCATTTCATTGCGCCAGCGGCACATCCCGCGAGCGCTGATGGGACGGGTCAGCAACGTGTTCCGGTCGATCATCTGGGGCGCTATCCCCCTCGGCGCGTTGATCGGTGGGCTCCTTGCCGACATCCGCGGCCTCCGCGCCCCCTTCGTCGTCGCCGGTCTGGCCAGATCGCCCTGGTTTGGCGACGGCCGCTGTTCCTCTGCGGCGCCGGGTCCACGACACGGATGGCCCGGGCGCCGGGCCCGTCGATCGACCCGGCCTGATCAGCGGTCACTCGCTCGGCGGCCCTCCGGCCAGGCTCCGGAGGGTGCTCAGGGCGTTGTCGGCGTGGACGTTCATGTTGGTTTCGGAACGAACGACCGCCTTGATCAGTCCGTCGGTGCCGATCACGAAGGTGCTCCGCTTGTTGGGGATCGGCCCGGGCCCCGTCGCACCCCGTAGGCCTTGGCCACCGACTTGTCCGGGTCCGACAGGAGCGGAAAGTCGAACTGGTGCTTGTCGGAGAACCGCTTCTGCTTTTCGACCTTGTCGGCCGAGATCCCGACCCGCTGGGCGCCCAGCGCCGCGAACTCGGCCGCCAGGTCGCGGAAATGGCAGCTCTCGGCGGTGCATCCCCTGGTCAGGGCCATGGGGTAGAAGTACAGCACCACCGGGCCCGGCGGCGAGCAACTCGGACAGGCTCCGGGTGGTGCCGGTCTCGTCGGTGAGCTCGAAGTCGGGGCCTTGTCACCGATGATCCATGTCCGGACGGTAGCCGGTGGTCAGCGCTATCCCGACGCGGCCTCAGCTGCGGGATCGATCAGAAGCTGCATGAGCACGACGTCCAGCCAGCGTCCGAACTTGCGGCCCACCTCCCGCTCCACGCCGACGAGCTCGAAGCCGCACGCCTCGATGCAGCCCGATCGACGCCTCGTGGCCCCCGACGATGCGGGCCATGACGGCGTGGAAGCCGTGGGCGCCCGCCAAGCGCGACCAGTTCGGTCGAGCAGGCCCCGGCCGACGCCCTGGCCCCGCGCCGTCGTCGTCGACGTAGACCGAGTCCTCGACCGTCGTGCGGTAGGCGGGCCGGGGTCGGTACGGCGACAGCGAACCGAACCCGCAGACCCGGTCGAGATCGTCGACGGCGACCACGGCCGGGTGGGCGCCGCTGTGCTCGTCCATCCAGGCCAGCTGGTCCTCGGCGGTCCGCGGGCACCATGTCGAAGGTGACCGTCGAGCCCAAGCACCTCGCGGTTGTAGATGGTCCGGATGGCCTCGGCGTCGTCGTGGGTGGCCAGGCGGTACTTCACGTCCCGGTAATGCAGGTGTAGCCCACGGGGGTGCGGCGCTAGCGCCGGGCTGGTGGCGCCGGTCGCCGAGGTCGCCGGGCTGCGCCGTGGCGAGCTGGGGCGTCCGGGTCGCAGCCCGTGCGGATCCCGGTGGCGTGCTGACCCGGCCCGAGCCGCCGGATACCATGTACGGGGATGGCCTACGGAGGGCGCCCGATCAGATGCAGTGCCCCCTTAGCTCAGTCGGCAGAGCACAGCCATGGTAAGGCTGGTGTCGTCGGTTCGATTCCGACAGGGGGCTCGGCGGCGTAGCTCAGTTGGTCAGAGCACTCGGCTCATAATCGAGTTGTCGTCGGTTCAAGTCCGACCGCCGCTACCAGAGCAGGTCATCACAGAACACCAGAACACAGAGGAAGATAGAGAGGCTCATCCGTGGCAAAGAACGAGAAGCGGGTCAAGGTCACCCTGGCGTGCGAGGTCTGCAAGCGCCGCAACTACATCACCATGAAAAACAAGCAGAACGATCGCGAGCGGATCGAGATGAAGAAGTACTGCCGCTGGGACCGCCAGCACACCCTTCACAAGGAGACCCGGTAATCAGCTCCGGCACCGGCCGCCGGGCCGCTCCAGCGAGGCCCGATGGACGTGGAGGACGCTGCGCGTGGCCCGGGTGGTGGCCGTGCCGGCCCGCCGGAGCTGAGCGCCCTGGTCGACGCGGCTCGCAGGGGCGACCGGGCCGCCCTCGACGAGCTGGTCCGGGTCACCTACAGCGGCACCTACACCCTGGCCTACCGCCTGACCGGTCACGAGGACGACGCCCGCGACGTCGTCCAGGAGGCGTACCTGCGGGCCTACCGGGGTCTGCGCCGGTTCCGCGGCGACGCCCAGTTCACGACCTGGCTGTACCGCATCACCGCCAACTGCTCGGCCAACCTGCTGGCCAAGCGGGCCCGGACGTCGGACCGAGACCCTGGCCGACGACGCGCCGGTGGTGGACGTCCGGTCCGGACCACGATCCCGAGCTGCGGATGGCGGGCGAGGACGAGCGGGCCCGGGTCGCGGCGCGCCCTGGCCGTGCTGCCGTGGCGCCTGCGCCAGGTGATCGTCCTGCGGGACATCTACGACCTGCCCCACGGCTCGATCGCCACTGAGCTCGGCATCACCGAGGCGGCCGCCAAGGTGCGGTTGCATCGGGCCCGGCGTCGCCTGCGGGAGCTGCTGGTCCGGGACCAGGAGGAGGAGGCGCCCGGTGCGCGGGCTAGCTGAGATCGTCCGGCTCCGGACCGCCGAATGCCGGCAGGCGGCGGCCCGGCTGCCGGCGCTGGCCGCCGGCGAGGCCGGGCGTCGACGAGCGGCGTCGCGCCGCACGTGGCCGAGTGCCTGCGCTGCCAGGCCGAGGTGGCCGCCTACCGGCGGATCCTGCGCCAGCTCCGGTCCCTGCGCCGAGACGAGGTGCTCGTCGCCGCCGGGCGCCCTGGCGCGACGTGCTGGCGGCCCTGGCACGAGGCCGGCTCGGACGAGGTGCCCTCGGGGGCGCAACCGGGTCCTGCGGGCTGCCTACGTGGGTGGGATCACCGTCGCCACCGCCGCGCCGGGCGGCCGGTGTGCTGGTGTGGATGAGCCGGCGCCGGCCGGGCTCGCCGAGACCGGGTTAAGCGCCCAGGCGGCCGACCCGAGCTCGTCTCGCCGGGCCGGTAGCGCCGTCAGTGGACGCCCAGAGCGCCTCGCTGAGCAACTCCGCCAAGCAGCACCCGCCGCTCTGGCTCCGAGTGTCGTGAGCGGAGCATCGGCGGGCCACGGCCGCCCAGGCCTCCTGGCTCACGGCGTCGTACCCTCGTCGGTAAGGGCCAGCAGCCGCACCCGGCGGTCACCCGGATCGGGCCGGCGCTCGACGAGGCCCCGGCTCTCCAGCCGGTCGACCAGTCCGGTGAGGTTGGACGCCTCGCAGTTCATCTGCTCGGCGAGGCGGCGCATCGGGGTCGGGCCGTGGTGACGCAAGCCGTCGCAGCACGTCCAGCTGGGCGATCGACAGGCCCTCCTCGTCGGCGACTTCGCGGATGTCTTGTTTGGTGCGGTCCATCAGCCGGACGGCCAACGATGCCAGCTCGAGGTCGATGGCGCGTCCACGTCCCGTTCCGGCGCTCACGTGGGCCGGGAGCTCGGAAGGCTCGCCAGGTGGCCACCCTCTCAGTGTAGCGGATGTCACACCTCCTATATAGTTGACAGACTGAAGCATATATGACATGGATGGTATAGCCTGATTGGAGCTGATCCGGCTCGAAGGAGACTCCGGCATGGCGTCTCGGTACGCCCCCCGCATCCGCTCGAGCGACTGTCCAGGAGCGAGCGGCTGTCGGTCTGGCTCACTGACCGGCGCCAGATCCGGCCGGGCCATCGACGCTCTCCAGCTGCGCGTTCTTCGCAGCCTGGCCGAAGCCAGAGCCGAGGTGTCCGCCTCTCTCCTCGTCGGGCTGAGCGTCCACCGATCGCCGGCTGACGGCGGCCGCCCGGCCGGCTCCGTGGCTGGCTGTCGGGCCCTGCGAGGCCGATTGAGCTCATGCGTCGGCGGGCGACGTCTGGTCGGTCGGGTTCAGCGCGGCCTGCCCGGTCCATCGGAGGCCGCCATCGCACCGGGCCGGTGCGCCTCGGTCGGCGCCGGCCGGTACGGGCCGTACTGGATCCTGACCTTCGAGGCCGCGGGCGAGCCCTGGTGGTCCTGGCCGACGGGTGGCACTGCTGCCGAGCGCGGGTGAGGTGGCCGACGGCCCGCGACTGCCTGAGGGGCGCGAACGCGCCGGCTGGGCGGCCCCGAGTCTCGGCTAGCGCCGGTCCGGCTCAGCCGCGAGACCCGCCGGCCCGGTTGCACGGCCGGGCTCTGGCCACCGGGCGGGATCCTGCGCCCCCGGCCTGGCCCGGACCGCGATCCGGGCGCGCCCGCCGGACGGAGCGGGCACGACTGGTGCTATCCTCGCAGCGAAGGACCCGACCCGCAGACCATCTGCAGAGGGCAGTAGCTCAATTTGGCAGAGCACCGGTCTCCAAAACCGGCGGTTGGGGGTTCGAGTCCCTCCTGCCCTGCTCCCCCGACTCCGTGAGAAGGTCACACACGTGAGCATGAACCGACAACAGAGGCGGCTCCTGCAGCGGCAGGGCCAGATGACCGAGGACGGTGCTCCAGCCCCGGCCCGCGAGGCCGAGCCGCCGACGCGCCGAGCCCGCCCTGCCGCCGGTGCGCCCCGCCGGCGGGCCTCGCCGCGGCAGTTCCTCCACGAGGTCAACGTGGAGATGCGCAAGGTGGCCTGGCCGACCCGGGCCGAGACGACCAACTACTCGACGGTCGTCTTCATCACCCTGGCTGTCCTGATGGCCTTCATCTTCGTCCTGGATCTGCTCTTCTCCAAGATCGCCATCTTCCTCTTCAAGTAGCCCGGATGCCTGACGACTTTTCTTCCACTGATGACAGCGCGCCCGAGACCGCCGACGCCGGCTGCCCGGCGACGCCACCGACGACGTCGACCCGCGAGCTGCCACGCCTCGAGTCGACGGCGTCCGACGACGCGTCAGCCGACAGCGGCGGACGGCGTCGGCGCCGACGCCGGTGGCGCCGAGACCTCGGAGGAGGACGAGCCGACGAGGAGCGCGCTGCCCCCGGAGAGCCCGTACGACCGGCCCGGCCAGTGGTTCGTGATCCACAGCTACGCCGGCTACGAGAACAAGGTGAAGTCCAACCTCGAGAGCCGCATCGCCTCCATGAACATGGAGGAGCGCATCTTCGAGGTCGTCATCCCCATGGAAGACGTCATCGAGTTCAAGAACGGCAAGAAGCAGGTCGTCTCGAAGAAGGTCTTTCCCGGGTACCTCCTGGTCCGCATCGAGCTCGACGACGACTCCTGGTACGTGGTGCGCAACACGCCCGGGGTGACCGGCTTCGTCGGCCTCGGCGCCCGCCCGACCCCGCTGTCCCGCCGGAGGTCGAGAACATCCTCCAGGTCAAGGCCGAGGACGGCGACGGGGCCGCCGACCAAGAAGAGCCGGCCCCGGCTGGAGTACGAGCTGGGCGAGTCGGTGCGGGTCCGAGAAGGGCCCGTTCGCCGACTTCAGCGGCACCATCGCCGAGATCAACGAGGACCAGCTCAAGCTCAAGGTCCTCGTCAACATTTTCGGACGGGAAACCCCCGTCGAGCTGGACTTCGCCCAAGTGGCGAAGCTGTAAGAGGAGCACCGTCCCCCATGGCCAAGCGGCGCGTTACCGCCATCGTCAAGATCCAGCTTCCGGCCGGCAAGGCCACGCCTGCGCCCTCCCGTCGGCACGGCCCTCGGGCCCCACGGCGTGCAGACGATGGAGTTCGTCAAGCAGTACAACGCCGCCACCGAGGACAAGGGCGGCCAGGTCATCCCGGTCGAGATCACCATCTTCGAGGACCGGTCGTTCACCTTCGTCCTGAAGACCCCGCCGACGGCGGTGCTGCTCCGCCAGGCGGCCGGGCTGGAAAAAGGGGCCCAGACCACCGGCCGTGAGATCGTCGGGCTCCGTCACCGACGCCCAGCTGACCGAGATCGCCCAGATCAAGATGCCCGACCTCAACGCCAACGACCTCGAGGCGGCCAAGGCCCAGGTCGCCGGGACGGCCCGGTCCATGGGCATCACCGTCGGCTGACGCGAGCGCCGGGTACCCTGGTGTCTCAGCATGACGAGGCAGGGGAAGACCTCGCCCCGCCCGTCCCAACCAGGAGGGAGACAGCGATGTCGACAAAGGGCAAGAAATACGTCGACGCCGCCAAGCGGTTCGACCGCACCCGGACGCTACGCGCCCGGCGAGGCGCTCGACCTGGTCAAGAGCCTGGCCCACGCCGGCTTCGACGAGACCGTCGAGATGGCGGTCCGCCTGGGGATCGACCCCCGCAAGGCCGACCAGGTGGTCCGCGGCACCGTGGCCCTGCCGTCGGGCACCGGCAAGCCGGTCCGGGTGGCGGTGTTCGCGGCCGGGCCGGCCGCCGAGGAGGCCCGGGCGCGCCGGCGCGGACGTCGTCGGGGCCGACGACCTGGTGGCCCGGGTCGACGGCGGCTTCATGGACTTCGACGTGGCCATCGCCACCCCGGAGCTGATGGGCCAGGTCGGCCGGCTGGGCCGCAAGCTCGGCCCCCGCGGCCTCGATGCCCAACCCCAAGACCGGCACGGTCACGCCCGATGTGGGCAAGGCCGTCACCGAGTTCAAGGGCGGCCGGGTCGAGTACCGGGCCGACACCCGGTCTCGGGGCGTGGTGCAGGTTCCGATCGGCAAGGTCAGCTTCAGCCGCCCGCAGCTGCTCGCCAACTTCCGGGCCGTGATCGACGAGGTCCAGCGGGCCAAGCCGGCCGCGGCCAAGGGCCGCTACATCAAGTCGGTGGCGGTCAGCTCGACCATGGGCCCGGGCGTGGACGTGGACTCCGCCGCCCTGCGGGTCACCGACGAGGACCTGGCCGCTGGCCAGCTGAGCTCTCGGGTCCGCCGACTGCCGCTCAGGCCGGCGGGCGCCCTAGCATCGCGGCGTGCGCCAGTGGGTCACGCCGAGGTCGTTGCTGCTGCACCTGGCCTTCCTCGTCATCGCCAGCGGCTGCCTGATCGCGGCCTGGTGGCAGGTGCATCGGGCCATGGCAGGGAACACCCTGAGCTACCTGTACTCGGTCGAGTGGCCGGCGTTCGCGGTCGTGGCCGGCATCGGGTGGTGGCAGATGTTCCACGACACGCCCGAGGACATCGCCGAGCGCAAGGCACACCACGCCCGGGTGCGGGCCGCCAGCGGGGCAGTGGTGGCCCGCACCCTGCCCCGCTCGGCGCTGGCCCTCACCGTGGACTCGATGACGCCGGTACCGGCCGCTGCCGCCGGCGGCGCCCCGGCCATGGCACCGGCGACGCGCTCCGGAGCCGCCGCTCTGGTGCCGGCGACGTCCGGGCCGGGACCGCCGACCTCCGGGCGGCCTGGACGCGACCTGCTCGACGACGAAGACGAACCGACCGACGAACTGGCTGCCTACAACCGCTATCTGGCCTTGCTGGCGGTGCGGGGCACGGCCAAGACCTGGCGCAACCCCCACGGCATCCAAGAGTGAACGGCGCCCTGCTCCGCTACCGGATCATGGCCTACATCGTCGGGGTGGGCCTGATCGTGGTGTTCATCAGCATCCCCTTCCACGCCGTGGAGAAGGTGGTCGGGTTCGCCCACGGCATGCTGTACCTGGTGTACCTGGTGACGGTGCTGGACCTGGTCAGGCGGGCCCGACTCCGGTTCTGGACGTTCGTGGCGATGGTCTGTGGCGGTTGGGTGCCGTTCCTGGCGTTCGTCATGGAGCGCTGGTTCACCCGCCAGATCGCAGTCCGGTCTGCTGACGTGTCCGGCTGACGACGACTATTGGGGGTGGGGGAGGCGGCGATGGTGGGCCGCCGCGATCCGCTCGGCCATCTCGGCCCGCCCCGTCTCGGCGAGCCGCTTCAGATAGGGCGTCAGCCGGTTCCGGGTGTAGTAGCCCCCGCCCTCGGCCATGACGGTCCACAGGGGGTCGACCCCTGAGAGCGAACGGTGCATCTGGTCCGCCTCCCAATCGAGCAGGAGCCGGGAGGCTCGGCCGACGACCTCGGAACAGGTGCCGGCCAGATCACGCTGCTCGTGGGGATCGGCTTCGACGTCGAAGAGCATGACGTCTGGGAAGCCATGGAAGGCATCGTGGTAGGTGCGGATGCACAACCATTGATCGAGGCGCACCGACCGCTGGGTGGTCCACGCCCCGCAGGAGAGCACCAGGTGATCTCGACCGGCTGCCGGTCCACCCCGCAGGGCGGCCGCGAAACTCCGTCCGTCCCAACTCGCCGGGATGGTCGCGCCCAGCAGCTCGGCCACCGAGGCGGCCACGTCGATCTGGTAGTGGAGGCCACGGTCCACCCGACCGGGCTCCAGGCCAGGCCAGCGCAGGACCAGCGGTACCCGGTGCGTCATCAGGTCAGCGGTCTGGTGATCGCAGTAGATCCCGAGCTCACCGAGGTTCTCACCGTGGTCGCTCGAGACCATGACCGCGGTTTCGTCCTCGATGCCCAGCTCGTCGAGCACGGAGAGGATCTGTCCGATGTGGTCGTCGGCGAAGCGGATCCCGACGTCGTAGCCGTCGAAAAATTGCCGCAGATCGTCCTCCGAGGCCACCTGCTGGGGCTGGCGGACGTAGCGCCGCAAGCGTTCGACCGGTCCGAAGCCGAGCACCTCCTGGGCGGAGTGCGGGCCAGCCAAACCCCAGTGCCGGCGGGCCACGTCGGCATCGATCCATGATGGGATGGGGTGATCCTCGAAGGGGTTCCCGTATTCCACGGGGGTGCGGTAGGGAGCGTGCGGATCCCACAGGTGGATATGCAGGAACCAGTGGTCCTGGCGGCCCCGTCGCCGGAGCCAGTCGATGGCATGGGGGGCCACCTGGTTGGCTGTTTCGCGACCGTCCGCACCGAGGTTGAGGACCTCGTTGAAGCCGGCGTACCAGTGGAAGGCGGAGTGGCGCTCGGCGAAGGTGCTGATGGTGGTGCACCACAAGCCGGCCCGGCGCAGCAGGTGGGGCCACGAGGTGTGCGCCAGCGGTCCCTGCCGGCCCCGGTCGGAGTCGGCGCCGAAGAGCTCGGCCCTCCGGCCGCCGTGGTTGACGACCCCGTTGGTCGCGCCGAAGCGTCCGGTGAGCAGGGCGGACCGTGAGGGCAGGCACGGCGAGTCAGACACGTAGACCTGATCGAGCCGGACCCCTTCGGCGGCCAGCCGATCGATGTTCGGGCTGGTCGACCGGAGGTAGCCATAGCAACCGAGGTGATCGGCGCGAAGGGTGTCGACGTCGAAGTAGACGAACCGCATGAGCATCGGCAGCCTAAGCGCGGTCGCGCCCCTGGTCGGTCGGCCGCGCCCCGGCTCGACCGGCCCCGCCCCGGCTCGACCGGCCGCGCCCCGGCTCGGTCGGCTGCGACCGGGCGGGAGGGCCCGGGAACCCCTGACCACGGGTCTCGGCGCTCGTCGGTCTTGTCAGCCCGCCCGCCCGGCCGGTACCATCAGGGGTGCGGAGCCGGTTGACGATGGGGTCTGGCGGCTGCGTGCAGGAATACCTAGGGGCATTGACATGGATCGGGACATGATGTGGTTGGGGGCTGACGGGCTCCTGGTTGGTGACGAATCGTTCACTGCGGGCGGACCATGTCAGTGAACGTTCTGTAACGAAAGCATCTGTCGGTTGAGTGTTGGAATGCGCGCGGATAGTGTGGGGGTATGGCTGTCCGGTCCGGAGCGGCTTGAGCCGGATCGCGATCGCACGAGAGAGGGGCGCGGTTGAAGACCCTATTTGTCTCTTTGGATACGGTTTGTGCGAACCGGTTGACGACGCTGGGATCAGACCGGGTCGCCACCCCGAACCTTGACCGGCTCGCGGCGGATTCGGCCCTCTTCACTCAGGCCTACGCCACCGACATCCCCACCCAGCCTTCGCATACCGCCATGTTCACCGGGCGCTGCGGAGTGAGCACGGGAATCGTCTCCCACTTCCACCCTCCCGCCATGCTCGCCGACGAGGTCGCCTGGCTGCCGGCGGAGTTCCAGCGCCGGGGTCACCACACCGGCGCCGTCGACCATCTCTTTGCCATGAAGGAGTGGTTCATCCGGGGTTACGACGACTACCTGGTTCCTCCCGGGCGATCCCGGTCACCTGCGTCGGTCATCAACGGGATCGCCTTCCCGTGGTTGGAAGAGCACTTCGAGGAGGACTTCTTCCTCTTTCTGCATTACTGGGACGCCCACATTCCCTACGTTCCCCCTGAGCCATTCCGATCGGAATATGCCGCCAAGGTGGC
Organism: uncultured Planctomycetota bacterium; assembly: GCA_963827935.1. GTDB lineage: Bacteria > Planctomycetota > Planctomycetia > Gemmatales > Gemmataceae > DATFNV01. The sequence goes on from CAWHCN010000022.1 coordinate 80,429, forward strand.
GAGTCGGCGGGATCCGGCCGTAGCCGCGAAGCTCCGCAGCCGGCCGTCGTATCCGCTCTTCAAGCGCAACCTCTACGACCATCTGGACGTCATCCCGAGCCTCGAATACATCGAAGCGATGCACTACGCCGAGATCGCCTATCTCGACCACGAGCTCGGCCGCCTGTTCGACCACCTCGCCACGCTCGGGATACTCGACGACTGCATGGTGGTGATCTTCGGCGACCACGGCGAGATCATGACCGAGCATGATGCCTGGTTCGATCACGCCGGACTCTACGATTCGGTCGTCCACGTGCCATTGATGATTCGGGCCCCCAGCCTGGTGCAACCGGCCCGGATCGACACCATGGTGACCCTCGTTGACGTGATGCCAACCGTCCTGGAGTTGCAGGGGATGGACGGAGTAGCGGGCACCGAAACCCTCGACGGGCGTTCGCTCGTGCCGGTGATGGAAGGCCGGGTCGCCGAGCACCGCGACATGATCATGCTCAGCGAGTGCACCTGGCAGGCCAAGCGGGGGATTCGAACCCGCGACTGGAAGTACATCTCTTGCTGGGACCCGGGGATTTACCCCCGGATCGGCCCGGAACTGTATGACTTGGCGGCCGACCCGCTCGAACAGCACAATCTGGCGGCGCTGCGCCCCGACATCGCGGCCGACCTGGAGCGACGACTGCTCACCTGGATCGACGAGCGGCTCGGCGATCGCCCCGACCCCATGGTCGAGGTGGTGGAGGTGGGTCTGCCGGCGGTGCACCGCCTCGAGGGGATCATCGCCGAGGAGGCCGAGGCGGCCGCCCTCCGAGCGGGTTTGCGCGGGCTGGAGGAGATTGACGAGGCCGACGATTCCGAGATGAGCACCCGGGCGGGAGGGCCGAGCCGGAAGCCATGAGCCCGGTGGTCCTGGACCACCGAGCGATGCTTGCCCTCGGCCCGGGGTCTGGCCGCGACGACGCAGACGGGTACCTGGCGCACTCCACCATCCCCCGGGTCGGTTGACCGTCAAGGGAGCGATCCGGGGAAAGATGGAAGCGATCAGTTGATCACGACGTCGTTTGCGGTTGCCGAGATCAGCGACGCCCCCGATTGGACCAGCGTGGGCTTCGATTGGTTGACCGGCTTCCCATTGCCGATCTGACCGACCATGCCATTGCCCCAGCTGTACACCACGCCCGCCGCGGTCAGCGCGTACGACGTACCGCCCCCGCTGGCAACCTGCGAGTAGGCCATCCCGGCCGGAGCGGAGAAGGCGACCGGTGAGGGTTGGGCAACTGTCCCCTGATCACCGAGTTGTCCGAACTCGTCCGCCCCCCAGGCCCGGAGGGAGCCGTTGGAAAGGATCACCAGCGTTTGCCCATTTTCGCCGGTCGAGCCGCCCTGGGCGACCTGGGTTACCGGCAAAGGTAGCTGGACCGGGACGGGAACGGTGCTGGCCCCGCCGATGGTCCCGTCTCCGAGCTGACCCTGCCCGTCGAAGCCCCAGTCCAGATAGGTCCCATTGGCCAGCAAGGCGCCCGAGTCGTTGAAGGAGGCGACCAGAGTGCGAACGCTTCGGTCGGAGAGGCCCCGCACCCGCACGGGCACCCGGCTGGCAACGGTCGTTCCGTTCCCGAGGTCACCGTTGTGGTTGCCGCCGCACGCGTAGACGGTGCCGTCGGAGTCGTACTGGGCGTGATCGCCCACGCCGGCCGAGCGCGGTGACGGCGCGGAACGGGAGTTTGACGGGCTTCAGGATGTTGGTCGAGCGGCCCAGACACAGCGATCCCTCGGCGTTCAATCCCCATCCCCAGGCCCGTCCGGTGGTATCCACGGCCAGTCCGGTGTTATAGGGCATGGCGTCGGTGGGCAGGGCCGCAATCCTGACGCCCGCCGGGAACTTCACCCGGACCGGCGCCGTCAGCGAATCAACCGTGCGGCCGTCGCCGAGCTGTCCGTTGCCGCCCAGCCCCCAGGCGTACACCTGGCCGTTGGCCAGCAGGGCGTATTGGGTGGAGTTCGACGACGCCACCTGCACCACCCGGTCGGGCAACCCGATCAGTGCGGGAGACCGCAACGTGTCCGTGGCCCCGTCGCCACCGAAAAAGGATCCCCAGTGAAGGGCCACGGCCCCGGTGGCCGTCTCGGCTCCGGCTGGGCTGGTCCCGGCTGTTGTCGAGAACAGGGTTCCAATCGCCAAAGCCGTCAGGAGCAGCCATCGGGTAGTCGCCATCGAGCCATGCTATTCGCGGCCATTGGTGGCTCCGCCACTGCGGGCGAGGCTCGATTCGGAGCGGCCTGCAGGGTTCGACTACAGTACAATCGCGACATGCGTCAGCTCGGCGGACAGGCTCAGCGCGACGGACAGACAACGCCCTCGACGGACCCGGCCTGACGATGTCCTCCCCGCAGATGGCAGACCAGCTACAACTCCTGCCCTTTTATCTGGTGGCTGACCAGTCCGGGTCGATGGAGTCGGATGTGGAGTTCCTCACCTATGGCCTTCAAGAGCTGGTGGATGAGGCCCGGAGCAACTCGCTGGCCTACTCCAAAATCCGGCTCACCGTCCTCGGGTTCGGCTCAGCGGTTACGGCCCATCTCGAGCTGGCCGACCTGCGCTCGATTGATCGAATGCCGGTGCTGCAGGCAACGGAGGAGTACACCCGCTATGACCTTGTGTTCCAGGACCTGCGGGTTCGCATCGAGCGCGACATCGATCGGATCAAGTCCGAGACCAACTCCTCTCTGCGGCCGGCGGTGTTCTTCCTGACGGACGGCCGCCCGAACCCTCCCGAGCAACCCTGGAGAGAGGCCCTGGCGACCTTGCGTGACGATCAGTTCCGGCGGAGGCCCAATATCGTGGCGTTTGGTGTGCGCGACGCCGATCCCGACATCATCCGGGAGATCGCCACCCGCCCCGACTGGGCTTTCGTAGCACGGGAGCGGCGGCAATCGTCTACCGCCGAGGCCCTCCGCAGTTTCATCGAGACCTTTGCCCATACGGTGGTGACCACCGGGACCAATCTCACCAGTGGTCGAGCCGAACTTCCCGTCTCCGCGCCCCGTGGCTTCATGACGCTGGATGCCATTGAGTGACTTCTCCGACGAGGCGTCGTCGGTTTCACCACGGATGAGGGACGATCACGACGCGGACTCAAGGGTTGGTGGCCCGCAAATCGGTGAAGTGACGGCCAGTGAGCTCTTCCAACCAGTCGGTCGCATCGCGGTCGGCACCGATTCCCCGGTCTTCGCAGCCAAGGCCGTTCGCAACCTCAGCCCGAGGTTGACGGCCTACCGGCCCGACAGCCTGCTGGATGGCTGGGAGGCCGGGCCTTTCAGCGTGAGAGGGGCGAGCGTACGGGGTGACGCCCACCGTTACTACGGAGCCGCCCGTCAGGATGACATGATCCTGGCGTGGGACGAAGACACCCAGGTGCTGGTGATCGCGGTCGCCGATGGCGTGTCGGGCGCACCCCATTCGCAGCTGGGCGCAAGCGTGGCCTGTCGTTACGCGGTGGAATATCTGCTCCGCAGTCCATCGACCGCGCTCGAAGTGGACTGGGCCGAAGTGCTTCAGGGGTCGGCCTGGGCCATCATCGAGGCCGGACAGCGACTGCGGGCGCTTTCCGATCCCGATCCCGAACAGGCCGAGCACGATCTGGCCACCACCCTGTGTGTGGCCGTGGTGAGCGCCGCCGAGACCGGTGTGGCCGTTCGAGCGGTTGCGGTTGGAGACTCTGGTGTGGCGGTCGTCCGCGACGGCCAGATGGTCTCGCTGTTGGGTGGGAAGGCGGTTCCGGTCGACGGCATCATCGAGACCTCGGTTGTCCCGCTGCCCCGGATCCCCGCCAGCCCGGCAGCCGGCGAGTGGCTTCTGGGTGCCGACGAGACCCTCCTGGTGGGCACGGATGGAATATGGGACCCGGTCGGCGACGGTAAGGGCGACGTGGCGCGCTTTCTTGTGGGCGCGCTCGGAGGAGGACTCCCCGGGCGGACCGATTTTCTCAGAATCGTGGATTTCTACAAGGAGACCCACGATGACGACCGGACGCTCGTCGCGGTCCGGGTTCGCGAGCCCGACCGCGGGTTCGACGCGCAGAAGGGGCGCTCGAACGAGGCTGCTACCGAGCCGGCCTGGAGCTCGGCGTCGTCAACGCGGCTCGGTGACTCCGAGCCCGAAAGCCACCAGGGCGAAGATGACGAACGAGGCGAACAGCGGTAGTTCGGTTGAGGGTGTCATGTGGGAGAGATTCGTCCCGGCCAGCCAGGCGACGCCGAAGGCGGCCGCGCAGGCGGTCCAAAGTCCGACGAGCATGACGATCATCTTTGAGACCGAGGGCGGTGCGCTTCTCCTCCACAGCAGCCGGCGCAGCATTCGCATGACCCAGAACATCATCCGGTCGGTCGGCCGGATGCTCCCCTGGCCCGCCGCAGGGTAGGCGACCGGAAACGAGCTCCTGGGCGGGCCGGCCGCCGGATGGCCGGCCGCCGCCCGGGCCGCCGCGCCCGGGGCGGATCCGGCCTGGCGAGCGGGAGAGAGCGCAGTGGAGGCGGGCATAGCAATACGTAGTCGCCGCAGAACAGCACCGACGCGTGGATCGAGGTTCGTCTTCTGTGGGTTCTGCATCTGTCTGCTGGAGCCGCCCAGACCGGGAATACCAACACCGCCCGTGAGCGTCAGCGACGGGAAGTCACTGGAGCGGTGAGACTGACGTAGTGTCCAGGTAGTTGAGGAGGTTGTTCTTTTCCAATGTTGCCGGTTCCGTAGCCATATCTGAGACCGTAGGTGAGCAACAGACGCCGAGTCTTACCCAAACTTGTCCTGAATATAAGCCGCGGCGTAGTCATGCACAGACTGGGTCTTCGGCTCACCCTCAGGGCTTACAGATCCAAGCCCCATGAGCAACTCTGCGACGCCGTTGCCGGAGTCGGTAAGGGCTGTGGTGGTTCCCGGAAGTGTATCCGACTGTGAAACCGGAACCACCGCTGACGGACATCTCGGCTCGGGGTCCCATTAGCTGGGTCGGATAGCGCCTGAGATCAAAGACCGTATTTGACTCTGGGCGTGCTTCCCCTTGACCCGATTTTATCGCAGCCGCATATTGATACAGCGGACGAAAAATTTGCCTCGAATGGATAGGAGTTGCCTAACGAACTATATCCGCCAACCGCGCCAGGACCGCTGATACTGATGCTGGGAGTCATATTGGCCGTAAATCCCGGGAGCAACGTTGCCAGCATTGAAGCCAAGCGACGCCGGGCTCTTCAAGACTGTTTCAGCTCGGTTCGACTCGCTGTGCGCCCAGGAGAAGTGATGCTCGAATGTATCAGGTTCTGTTTGAGTGATCCAGGTATGGTCGACAATGATGTTCTTGCCCGGAATGCGGTCATTCGCATTCACCGGTGAAAGACCATTACCGAAGTAGTCACTGGAGTTGATGTGATTTGAAAAGTCCGTAAGGTGCCCAAAGATACTGTGGTGGGCTATTGAATTGATGATCGATCCTGACATCGAAGCTGTTGTTGTTATCGGTCCCGGGAGCGTTGGAGAAGTAGTTACCCAGATCGCTTCCGCCTGTTCCTGTTCGGTTGGGAAGCGGATAGAGATTGACGATCGCGACTCCGATCGGGTTGACACTAAATGTAATCTTGTTGGCGTTGGGAGTACCCGCATTGAGCTGGCTTGGGGCAGTAACCGGGGCCTGTGGTGTTGGTAGTGGACGGGTCGTAGATGACGATCTGGGTTTCCCTTGGCGTCCTTGGTCTGCGAAAAGTCGCCGGTCCTTTCAAGAGCAGTCGGTACGGTGCCGGTGAAGGAGCCCGCCCGTCGTATCTCGAAGTCCTTCGTATGAAACGAAGAAGAATGTCTTGCCGCGGCCGTTATACAGCTTGGGAATCACGACAGGCCCCCCAAGCGTGGCGCCATACTGATTTCTGCTAAAGCTGCCTCTTGGCGTAATTGGCGTTGTGTGGTTGGCGTTGAAGCCGTTGGCGTCGAGATCCTCATTGCGGAAAAATTCGAAGACTGATCCGTGGAATTGATCTGTGCCCGTATGCAGGGCGTAGCTTACCGATCCGCCACTCGTACGCCCGAACTCGGGAGCGTACGCATCGGTGTAGACACGAAATTCCTGGACAGACTCGACTCCCGGAATGCCCGCATCCTGGTTATAGTACGCAGTTGTGTTGGTCGCGCCATCGATCGAAACATCCGTGGTCGAACCCTTGGCACCATTGATACGAAAGGTGTTGGTACGGTTTTCGCTGGTAGCGTCCTGACCCGATAATCCGTCGTCGCCCTTCGTGACACCCGCAGAGAAGTTGATGAGCTGCAATGGGTTCCGGATATTCAACGGAATGCTTTGGACAAAGGTTGGCTCGATCATCAAGCTGCGGTCGGAGCCGTCGGTGTTGAGTTCCGGAAGGCGCCGGCGGAGACACTGATGGCCGTAGGGACCGAGTCGAGCTTCATGGTGATGTTGAGCGTCTTCGACTCGCCGATTTCAAGTGTGACATCGTTAATAACTGAGGAGGGGGTGAATCCATTAGCACTCACCTTCACCTGATAGTGGCCTGGCGCAAGCGGCGGAAGAATGAAGGTTCCACCGGCGCCGGTCATCGTATGGACACTCACGTTGGTGTCCGCATTGGTGAGCGTAATGGACGCCCCGGAACGCTGCGCGCTGCGGATCCTGCACCTGCCCGTTCACACTGGCGTTTTGCGCCAGCAAGGGGAAGGCCGGAGGCAGACTCAGAAAGAAAAGTATAGCAACTCGAATTGCAGATCGCATCACATGCTCCGTCGTGTCGTGGTTGGCGAAGTAACAAACCTGTGCGCAGAGGCAAAAGCTGGTTTCTATTGGCATCCTTCGCTTGTTGGGTAATGGCTGCTCTGAAACTAGCGAAGAATTTTCGGCGCAGTATGAAGGCAATATGAATGAACTTGGCCTAAACGGTAATGAACGCTGGCGCGAATTATCCGGCAACCGGCGCTCTCATCAAATCAACGAAATCAGGTTGTCTGAACGGCTTCACTCCCGATGCGCACTTCACTCGTTTCCCGTGGCCTTAGCTTCCACATGGGCAGAAGAACCATGCCGGAGATAAACGCTGCGCCAGCAAAGATGAGGAATACTCGGTCCCAGCCGTAGCGGCCGCTAACGTAAACGACCACGTAGGGAGAGAACAACGACCCCATGTGCCCGATGCCTTCGACCAGCCCACAGGCCGTCGCCGCGGCCTTGGCCTCACCGATATCCTGAACAAAAGCGCCAGAAAGAAGAGTGTCCGGTCCATACGGAAAATGCCGCAAGTGAGATCGCAACAGCTACACCGGCGAGACCGAACTGCGTCAGAGTTGTCTGAAAGAAGTACCACAATGCCTAAGCCAAAGAGCATTAGGCTGATACGGGTGCTCTCCGTGACTGGAGCAGACGATCGGAGATATAGCCAGCCAGTACCGCTCCGACAATTCCGACCAGATCGTACAAGGACGAGACATAGCCTGAGACCTGCAGGTTGTACTTGAGCCGCTCCACCAGATAGAGGGGCAACCAGAACATCAGTGCATAACGGCAAAGCTCAAGAAAGAGAGTACGAGACGCTGACCATCCATAGCGCGGGATTGCGCAGGAGCGCGGCGAGATCGCTCCAGTCGGACCGATCTTTAAGTCGAAGCTGACCTTGCCGCCGTCACTGCCGATGCAGACCTATCTGTGCCAGGTCTCTCCTGCACACCAAGCAGAAAGACAACCGTAATGAACAGCAGAAATCACCTGCTGGAGGAAGTATGAATCCACGTCTCCAAGCCAGATTCAAGAGGATCCACGGCTGCGCGACGGACCAGGCGGCGAAGGCCGTGGCGATGGATCCGCCCAAGACGTAGTTGGTCCCCCACCACGCCATAATGACTCCGCGGTCTTCGCGGTCGAACCATAGAGCCATAATCTTTACCAGACCCGACCAGCCGGTCGATTGGCCAACGCCATTAATACAGGCGAAGACCAGCAACCAGGGCAGCGAGGCGTGCAAGCTCATCATAAGGTTGCTGATAATGATGAGCAGGAGACCTGCCCCGACGACGCGTTTGGCACCGAATCGGTCTGACAGGGGGCCGCAAACAAATTGGCCGATGACATAGAGCAGACTGTAGCCGAAGACGATATTGGCCAGTGCCAGGCTATTGAGTCCGGCCGACCCGTGGAGCAACGGCATTACGATGCTGAGGTTCTTACGACACAGATAAAAACCTGCATACGTGATCCATGTGATTGAAAAAATTTGGCGCTTACGAACGACAGAGCTCATTGAAGCACCAGAACTGCGGCCTTGGAGGTGCAGGGAGATTTCGCGATACACATCCATTGACCATCCCAGCAAATCGCCTCTCTCGAAACGTTTAGTGGGTTATGGGAAGTTACCTTATCCGTTAGGCTAACGGGTTGAGATGAGGAGGGCTTCCCTTCCCTGTCACGCAAATGTAACCTTAGACAGTTAGAGTGGAAGAAAGTGGCCAGGGCCAGATGCACAAAGAAGAGATTCCATTCACGGAGATAGAACGATATGCTCCAGAGGTCCTGTACGCTCTCGATAAAATATGTGAGAGCCCATCATTTCGGACCAGCCCTAAAAGTTGCGAATTCGGCATATTGTTCGACACACACTTCTCGGGACAGTAGACGAATTGAAGGAGCGGCTTATCGGGATCACTCTCCTGGGCCGCAAGACCACTTATGATACGGGCTCAGGTGCCGGGGTCCGGGTGCGTGCGAACGACGTTCGCAAGAGGCTAAGCACTTACAACTCGTCCCCTGACACAGCCGCCGAGTTCACGCTCGACCTGCCTGTCGGTTCTTACATCCCGCGATTTTTTCGGAATGTTGACACCCTGCCCAATTTTTCTCCGATCTCTGAGCTGGCTCTTCTCTCCAGGGCACACGAGGACTCTGGACAATCCCAGGATGTTCCGAGTGAATTGGGATAAAATAGCTCCTTTATCGCTACGGCAACTAGCGGCACCGACCATCGTTGCGCTCTTTCTCTGTACCATCTGTATACGGTGGCAACTCGCGCGGGCACACCCCTTCGTTACGTTTTGGCAGTCTGTTCTGCAAGATCACAATGCAATTCTCTATATCCCGCCCGTTCAGGTCGGCGGACAGCAAGATGTTTCGATGGCGAGCATGAACGAAGCTGCTCCGTCTTACCCAAGCCGGCCAGTTTCATGCCCGCTTTACATTCACAGGCAATCAAACCACACCTACATCGCCTACCGATATCTTCGTGTCGATCGGTTCGGCGACAGACGTCCCCATGCAGGACAAGGACCGACTTGTTGTTGAGGATACTCTCACCGGAAGGGAGATTATCGATCGATCGGTATCCGGACAGCACCCTGCTCTGACTGAACATGCCGCATTGCTCACAATTGCGAATGGAAACCAGCGGTCGATCCGTATCGATGGAACAGATGATGCCGCGATCATCATTAAATCCAGGCGCTGTGCGAGCGCGACACGTTTCCTGAGGAACTGGCCGATAGTCTGCAGAGCGGAACTATAACCCAGATGGTCTTTCCTACGACACCTACGCAGAGACGATGGCCTTCCACGAGCAGCTTTCTGTGGCCTCTACAGGGGTGGCGCAGGGCAAATGAAGATCGAAGCGAGCACTCTAGCGGCATGGCGTGGGCGAGTATTCCTCGCCGCATGGACTCTGTACGCCGGCTACTACATGTGCCGAAAAGACATCGCCTCGCCAACGACGGAGGCTGGCGTCGAGCACTTCGCCATGAGCCTGACCTGTTTCGGAGCCACCTATGCGCTTGGTCAGTTTGCCGGTGGAGAATTGGCCGATCGCTTCGGAGCACGTCCTGTTGCACTCTCCGGTGCCGGCATTTCAATTCTATGCACTATTCTGATGACCTGGTGTGTTCAACCTGCGCTCGGTTTCGGATTGATTCTTCAGCTTGGAAACGGCCTGGGCCAGGGTCTTGGTTGGCCATCTTTGCTGAAGCTGATCGGCGGATGGTTCAGACGTGGCGAACGAGACATCGTGCTTGGCTGGTGGAGCACAAGCTACATTCTTGGTGGACTGCTTGCCACCTCGCTTACGGCGTG
>CAWHCN010000023.1:0-448548 GCA_963827935.1 uncultured Planctomycetota bacterium
TTGCCATCGCCTCCAAGGACCAGGTCCCCGTGGTCGCCCTGGCCGATGGTGAATTACGGGGAGGCGGTGCCCGGCAACGGGCCGACCTGAAGCTGACGCTGCCGCTCTTCGATGGCCGTGGCCTTGGCCACACTATTGCTGTCGAGGCGACGCCGAAGCTGGTGGTGATTGACACGGACGGCGTGGTCCGCGGCTCCTGGGTCGGCTGGGGGTCCGAGTCGCACGATGCCGTGCTGAAGGAGCTGCGGCAGTGGCGGAAGAAGTAGCCACCGTATGCGGGGCGGCGGCTAAACGCCAACCGTCACGACCCTCCCAACCGTCAAATCCTGCCCCGGCGAGGCGGCGGCGCACCCCGACCTGGGCGCCGGTGCCTTGCGGCTGGGCCCGGCCGAGGGATACTATCAAATGGTGTAACAGCGAGTGTCCAGGGATGACCGAGTACCAGATCCAGCCGAACACACGGCACTGTGCGGCCAGCGGCCGAGAACTTCGGCCCGGCGAGAGTTTTCAGCGTCCTCGTGGAGGAGGCTGGCAAACTGGCCCGGCACGATTATGCCGCCGAGGCCTGGCATGGCCCGCCGGACGGGGCCTTCAGCTTCTGGTGCGGCCGCGTCCCTGCCGCCGAGCAGAGCCGCAAGCTGCGGATCGACGACGACTTGCTGGCCGATTGCTTCGTCCGCCTCGAAGGGCAGACCCAGCCGGCCCAGCTGAATTTCCGCTATGTCGTGGCCCTGCTGCTGATGCGGCGAAAACGCTTCCGCTTCGAGGAAGCGCGGGTTGAGCAGGGACACGAGATTCTGCGGATGCGCTGCTCGCGGACCGGCGCCGAGTACGACGTGGTCAATCCGGGCCTCTCCGAAGAGGAGATGACCGCCGTGCAGGACGAGGTCTTCAAGGTCCTCGGCTGGGAATGACGTAGAGTTGTGCACCCTTGCTGGCGCGTCGGGCTGGCCAGCGTCTGTTAGCCCGACGCGCCAGCAAGGAAATGCCGGACGGAAGGAGACGGGGAATGCGATTCATCCTGGTCGGGGCCTGCCTGGGCGTGCTCTCTGTCGGTTGCGGCTCGTTCAATCCGAAGCCTCAACCCGGTCCTCCGGCACCGCCCGTCGGCTGGAACCACAAGCCCACGACGGATCAGCTCGTCGCCTATCTCAATCAGAATGGGCAGTCGCTCGTGTCGATCGAGGCGAAGAGTGCCTTTATTCAGGCCAAGCAAGATCGCGACCAGGTGGGCCTGGGTGCGTTCCTCGCCTGCCAGAAGTCATCCCGAGCTGGCTCACCCCCCAATTTCCGCCTACAGGCGCAGGTGGCGGGGATGGACGAAGTGGACATCGGCTCCAATAGCGAGGAGTTCTGGTTCTGGATCAAGCGCTCGCCGCAGCCGTATGTCTTCCACTGCTCCTACGCCGACTATCCCGCCGTCGCCAAGCGCGGCGCCATGCCGTTCCCCTTCCAGCCGGAATGGGTCGTCGAAACACTCGGCATGGCGACGTACGATCCCAAGGCCAAGTACGAGCTGAGCGAATCCAGCAAGACGTATGACCTGGTCCAGCGGACGCAGTCGGCCAAGGGAGACGAGGTGGTGAAGGTGATCGCCTTCCACAAGAGTCCCAAGGCCGGTGCCTCACAGGTGGCCGGCTACTTCCTCTACCAGCCGACCGGTAACGCCAAGAAGCCGTATGACCTGCTCTGCTCTGCCGTGGTGGACGATTCGCAGGCGGTCGCAGTCGGCGGCGGCAAAAGTGCCGTCCTGCCCACCAAGGTCCGCCTGAGCTGCCCGAAGGAGAAGATGGAATTGACGGTGGACCTGGGCAAGGTGCAGGTGAACGTGGCCTTCGACCAGGATCGGACCAGCACGCTGTTCACGCGGCGGACGCTGGGGAATTACAAATCCTACGACCTGGCTCGCGGGCCCGATGCTCCCAATGGGATTCGCCCGGCCGGCGGTATCGAGCGATAGCCAGCGGGTCGGAAGAGCACGCTCGGCACAGGCTTCCAACGGACGCCTGTGCCGCTTGTGTTTCCAGGCAGGATCGCGGGCCGGACTCCCTCATCTCGTTCAGAAATCAATCTCCACGCCGAAGTGAACCCCTTGCAGCCAGAAATCGGCATTCTGCACGACGGCCGCCGGACGGGTCTCCGTGCCCACGGGGCCGAAAGAGAGGGAAGGAATCTGCGTGGCGTTGATCGAGCGGTCTATGGCCGTGCCGGTGCGCAGGACATCGTTGCGGAAGTAAAGGACCGAATAGCCGCCGTAGACGCGGACACAGTCGGCGATCTGGTAGCCCACCGAGACGCCCGCCTCGGGGATGATGCCGAATTCGTTCCGGCTTTGCTGGCCGATGTTCGTCGGCTGGGCGAACAGTCCGCCGGGCACGGTTACAGTCGGTGTCCCCGGGACGATCAGTGAGGTGGACCCGTCGATGGTCAGCACCTGGTGGACGACGCCGACACCCAGCGTCCCGCGGAAATCGGCAAACCAGGGTCCCTGGCGCAACTCCACGTTGCCACCGACGTTGCCGCCGTAGAAGTCGTTGTGGGTATGGAAGTGATCGAGGGTGGTGACGGTGGCCGGGGCCGTCTGCGCGCGCCCTGGAACTGGACGAAGCCGTTGTCCAGGGCCGTGCTGGCGCTGCTCAGCGTCAGGTCGTCGGTGAGCTGGAGGTAGCGGAAGCCGGCGATCAGGTCGGCCCGGTAGCGGGGACCGCCGGTCAGATTGATCCGGGTATCGGCCTCGGTCCCCCAAACGGTGTTGCGCGTGCTGGCATTGACCGTGGCCGACGCCAGCCCCGGTGAGGCCAGCAGCAGGGCCGTCTCCGGATTGACGAACACCAGGTCGGCATTGCGGAAGGGCAGGCCGAGCGGCACGGTCCCGTCTGACGAGGCACTGAAGCTGGTGCCGATTGGCTCGACCATGAAGCCGCTCGCCTCGACCCCCACCGTTTCCTCGCTATCGAGCCAGACGCCGAGGCGAACGCGGCCACCGGAGCGGGCGCGCTTGTCGAGCGGCTGGTCGCCGAACAGGACGTTGGTCCCACTCTCGCCGATGGCCGCCGTGCTCGCCACATCATTCGGTGAGCCGCTGGTGACCAGGGGCGGCGGGGTGTTCGGCTTGCCGAACCAGAGCAGGTATTCGGCGGAGCCATAGAAGCGGCCCGGCGCTGGCAGGATCGGGCTCGCCAGCACGCTGTCGTCGGATAGGACGGTCGGCCCCATCTCGCCGGCGGGCGGGGCCGGCTGCGCTGCAACAGGAGTTGGCGCGAGCGGCGGCGAATTTTGGCTGGGCGCCGGGGCCTGCGCCAACGACACAGCCGCCCCGGCCAGCAGGGCGGTCAGCGAACCGAGCTGTGCGCGTCGCATGAAATGGGTCCCTTGACGACTGCCCCCGGGGCGCGGTCCCACAAGCCGCGGTCCGGCCTGAAGGGAATCTCTCCCTTACTAGATCGGCCGGGGAGCGACCGTGCATGAGAAAACGAAGGAATGGGATTTGACGATCCGGCCGGCCGCGGGAACTGGGCAGGCGGCGCAGGATATACCACGCTAACGTTCAGCGTGGGTGGCACGCCCTGAGGTACTCCGAAGGGCGTGTGGACAGTGCATCACGCCCTTCGGAGTACCTCAGGGCGTGCCACCCGGATGCTTTGACTACGCGGTTGGCAAGAGTTGCCGCCCTTCGGGCTTCGGTTCATCTCAGAAGAACGTCCCCTTGGTGAGGAGCGGCGGGGTCAGGAAGCCCAGGCCAGCCACGCTGAACGGCGAACTCTGGCCGGGCTCGTAGAAGCTGGTGGCCCCCGTCGTGAAGCCGCCCGTAGTCTGCGTCACCACCGCGGCGAAACTCGGCGACAGCACCAGGTTCAGCGCGATCTGCTCCATCGTGATTCTGGGCGCTGGGCCTCCCAGGTGGCGATCTCTGCCGCCGTGGCGTTACGGCCCAGCAGGCGGTTGTACAGGTACTGGATCTGCAAGGCGTCGCCGGCGTACGAGCTAATGAGCGCCTTAGCCACCTCTGCCCGCGACATCCGGCCGGAAGTGATCTGCCCCAGGTAGTAATTGAACGTCCCCGGATTGATCGCCGATTGGGGCGTGTTGAAGTAATCCTGGTACAGATTCCGCAGCCACTGGGCCGGGTTCGATCCCGCTTGCTGGTAGTAGGCCAGCGACGAGGCCACGATGATGCTTAGCCCTTCCCGATCGCCGACCTGGGCCAGGTAATGCGTGTAGCTGGCCAGTTCGGTCGGGCTCGGAGCCCGGTGGTAGAACTGTTGCCAGACCTGCGTGACCTGCTGCTCCAGGCTGCTGGTGCTGGTGTAGATCAACTGCACGCCCGATTGCAAGAAGAGCTGGTGCAGCAGGGTCGGATTGCTGGCGGCGAGGTTCTCGAAACGGTTGAGCGAGGCGGGGTCGATCTGCTGCCCCGTGAAGAGGTAGACAATGGCACCCAACGCCGCCTGGTTACTGTTCCCGACCACCACGGCATCCTGGATCGTGACCGTCGAAAACCGCTGCACCAGCGGGGCCGGAGCCAGGCTCTGGTCCCGGTTGCCGTCGTAATTGCCGTCGATGACCAGCTTGATGGTGATCGGGAAGCGCCCGGCGCGGTATAGGTGTGCCCGCCGTGAATCGTGTAGGTGCTGCCCTGCAGGGTGACCGTGCCCACCGAGCTGGCCGTGTTGTCGCCCCAGGAAATCAGGGCCAGGAAGTGCTGAGGCAGCTTGCCCATGTCGTCGGTGAACGTGGCCAGCGCCTGGGTCGCCGGCACCTGGAAGACACTGCCCACCTGTGCAACGCTGGGGATGACCAGTCCCGTGGCGTTGCGCACCACGTCGAGGTGAGTGAAGTTGATGTCCGTGCTGGTGGGGCTGAGGACCCCGGCGCCGCCGCGATACGTCAATTGATATTGCTGCGTGCCCAGGGTGACGACCGTGCCATCAGCCCCGGTCGACAGGCTGGCGCCCGGCGAGCCAGTCACGGTGATCGAGCCGAACCGCGAGGCGGTGGCTCCGCCGGGAAGGCTGATGAGCGAGTACACATCTTCCAGGCGCGAGGGGGTCGCACCGAACGAGAGCTGGAGGGCGGCCCCATTGAGATTAAGGCTGCCATTGGCCTGGAGATGACTATAGTCGGTGCCGACCACCGGGGCTCCGGGCGTGGCATGGCCGTTGAGCTGCAACAGGTAGGTCGTGTTCCCGTTGAGCGTGACACTGCCCGCGCTTGTCAGCGTGCCAAAGCCGCTGAGCGGCCCCGGCGCGATGGTGCCGCCGGCGCTGCCGGCACTGATGCCGCCCACCGTGCCGCTCCCCGCCAGGGTGGCCGGCGTGCCCGTGAGGTGGTTCAGCGTCACCACGCTGGCGATGCTGCCGTTGACCTGGAGGGTGCCCCCGTTGAGGGTGGTCGGCCCGCTGTAGCTGCTGCCGGACCCGGCCAGGGTCAGCGTGCCGGTCCCTTGCTTGACCAGTCCGCCCGTGCCGGTGATTTGCCCCGCGATCAGGCCGACCGAGGGAGTGGTGTTGATGACTGTCAGCGAATTCGCGCCCAGCGCCAGTGCGGGTGTGGCGACGCTGTTGAAGCTGATGCCACCGGTGCCGGCGGTGACCGTGAGGTTGCCGCCCAGGGTGACGGCCGACGCGAAGGAAATCGGCCCGCCGACGGTCGTGATGATGCGCGAGCCGGTGGTCGCAACGGCACCGGCCCCATTCTGGGTGAAGCCGCCATCGCCGGTGACATCCGCATTGAGGTTGAGCTGACCGCCGTTGGTGAGGGTGACCGTCCCGTCGCCGCCGGCGGTCAGGGTGGCCCCGATGGTTTCCACGCCGGTGGCCGACAGCGTGATGCTGCCGTTGGCGGCGGTGGCGACCGAACCGGTCGTCGTCAGGCCGCCGGCGTTGGTGACATTAATGCTGCCGCCGCCCGTCTGGCTGATGCCGGCGATGGTCAGGGGCGCTGCCGAGTTGGTCAGGCTGCTGCCGGCGCTGCTGGTATCGGTCCCGTGGAAAGTGCTGACGGTGTTGGCGTTGCCCAGGCTGGTGCCGCCCGTGGAGCTGGTGGTCAGCGTCCCGGTGGTGCCGATGGTGCCGCCAGTCCCCTCAGTGATGGCGGCGCCCGAGCCGGTTCCCGTGAGGTTGACCGCGTTGCCGCCGGCATTGACCGCGCCGGTGAGACTCAGCGAGCCGCTGTTGGTCACGCTGATCGGGCCACCCGCCGTGGTATCGCTGATGCCGGTGATGGTCAGCGTGGTGACGCCATCCAGCAGCTTCACGACGCCGGCGCCGCTGTTCGTGGCATTGAAGCTGGTCACGGCATTGGTGGCGGTGCTCAGGTCGGTGCCGGTCGCCGAGGAAGTGGTGAGCAAGCCGCCGGTAATGACGCCGGCCGAGGTCTGGCCGACGCTGGTCGAGGCGGTCAGGTTGACGGCGTTGCTGCCGGCGTTGACGGCCCCCGTCAAGCTCAGCGCGCCGACGCTGTTGTTGACGCTCACTGATCCGCCGGCCGTCGTATCGCTGATCGCCGTGACGGTCAGCGTCGCCGTCGCATCCGCGAGCTTCAGCACGCCGACGCTGGAATTCGTCGCATGGAAGCTGGTGACCGCGTTGGTGGCGGGACTCAGGTCTGTTCCGGTCGCCGAGGACGTGGTCAGCAGGCCACCGGTGATGACGCCGCCGGCGGTCTGGCCGAGAGTGGTGAAGGCGGTCAGGTTGACGGCGTTGCTGCCGGTGTTGACGGCCCCCGTCAAGCTGATGGCGCCGCCGGTATTGCTCACGGTCACCGGGCCGCCCGTCGTGGTATCGCCGATGCCGGTGACCGTCAGCGTCGCCACCGAGTCGAGCAGCTTGACAACGCCAACTCCGCTGTTGCTGGCATTGAGGCTGGCAATAGCATTGGTGGCCGTGCTCAGGTCGGTCCCAGTTGCCGAGGACGTGGTCAGCAGTCCGCCCGTGATGACACCCGCCGCGGTCTGCCCGATGGTGGTCGAGGCGGTCAGGTTGACGGCGTTGCTGCCCGCGTTGAGCGCCCCCGTGAGGCTGAGCGTTCCCCCGTTATTGGTCACGGTGACCGGGCCGCCCGCAGTGGTGTCGCTGACGCCGGTGACCGTCAGCGTCGCTGTCGAATCCTGGAGCTTGACGACTCCGGCACCAGTGTTACTGGCGTGGAAGCTGGTGACCGCGTTGGTGGCGGTGCTCAGGTCGGTGCCCGTCGCCGACGACGTGGTCAGCAGTCCGCCGGTGATGACACTCGCCGCGGTCTGCCCGATGGTGGTCGAAGCGGTCAGGTTGACGGCATTGCTGCCGGCGTTGAGCGCGCCAGTCAAGCTAACAGCGCCACCGCTGTTGTTCACGCTTACAGGCCCACCAGCCGGTGTGTCGCTGATCCCGGTGACCATCAACGTCGCCGTCGAATCCGCCAGCTTCACCACGCCGGCGCCGGAATTCGTCGCCTGGAAGCTGGTGACCGCGTTGGTGGCGGTGCTCAGGTCTGTCCCGGTCGCCGACGAGGTAGTCAGCAAGCCGCCGGTGATGACGCCGCCGGCGGTCTGGCCGAGGGTGGTCGAGGCGGTCAGGCTGACGGCGTTGCTGCCGGCATTGAGGGCGCCTGTGAGACTGATCGCGCCGCCGCTATTGTTCACAGTGACCGGACCGCCCGCGGTAGTGTCGGTGATGCCGGATACGGTCAAGGTCCCTGTCGAATCCGAGAGCTTGACGACGCCGGCCCCGCTGTTGCTCGCATTGAAGCTGGTAACCGCGTTCGTGGCGGTGCTCAGGTCGGTGCCGGTCGTTGAGGACGTGGTCAGCAGCCCACCGGTGATAGTGCCGGCTGCCGTCTGACTGATCGTGCCTGCCGATGTGGACAGCGAGACGCCGCCGGTGCCCGCATTCAGGCTGGCACTGACCGTGAGATTGCTGCCGGCGTTGAGGCTGATGCTGCCGCCCCCGGAGGTGGCCAGGGCAGCGCCCACGTCAGTGATCGTGTTGGCAGTCGCCGTCAGGCTTTGGCCGCTGCCCAGCGTGAGGCCGCCGGTGAAGTCCACCTCGCTGGTCGTGCTGCTCGATAGATCGACAGTCAGGTTGGCGGCAAACGGATTGGTCAGAGAGGCCACGGTCAACAGGTCGGCCGCGGCCCCGGTCCCGGTCAGGGTCAACGAGCCAGTGGGATCGGCGAAGGTGGTGGACTCAAAGGCATTGGTCGCACTGCTTAGCTCCTCGTTGCCGGCGCTGATATTGGCCAGCAGGGCATCGGGCACGGCGGCGGGCAGGTTGAAGACGATGGCAGTCGCCGTGCCGGTGTTGGTCAGCGGCGCCAGGCCCGAGTAGGTGATGGTATTGAGCAGGAGGGTGCCGGCGGCGTCGGAATAGTTCTTGATGGTGCCGCTGTGTGCGCCGGTGTAAGTATAGGTGGTATTGCCGAAGCCGCCGTTGGGATTGCCCTTGATCACCAGGGTGTTTGTGGCGCCGGAGCCGACAAAATCCACATCCTTCTGGAAGTAGCCGCCGGCCGTGTAGTCGATGGTAAGGGTGGTGTTGGCGGCGTCAGCCTGGACGGTGAAGGTGCCGGTGACGCTGGCCGTGGGCACCGAGGCAATGACGCTGGTCCCCTGGAGCAATTGCAGGTTGTCCACGAGGCCGGAGACGACGCTGCTCGAGGGTCAGCGTGCCGTGGCTGCGGACCTGCGGCCCACCGCTGGCGGTGAGGGTGAAGTTCTGGCCCGTGTCCCCTTCGTACGTGTAGTAGGCCGTCAGGCCGTTGACCGTGGCCGAGCTGCCCTCGGTGGCCCCGGTGAACGGCCCGTTGCTAATGGCGCTGCCACTGGTGTTGTTGATAAGGACGTAACTCCTGGCCGCGCTGGTGACCCCCGTGACGCTGTTTAGAGTGAAGGTGCCGGCCGTCCCACTGTCGAGATTCACGGCACCGCTGGAGTTAATCACATCGCTGAAGTTGCCGTTGATGTCGGCCTGGTAGGTGCCGCCGTCGAAGGTCAGCCCACCGACCGCCAGGCTGCCGACGGTGCCGACCGTCCCCGGGTTGATGGTGCCGCCGGTGTTGACGGTCACCGTCCCGGTGGTGCCGCCGTTCCCCACGAGCGTGCCGCCATTGTTGATCGCAATGCCCGAGGTCAGCGAGCCGTCGAGTTCGAGGGTGCCGCCGTTGACGGCGGTCGCACCGGTGTAGGTGCTGGCGCTGTCCACATCCAGCACCAACGTGCCGGTGTCCGTCTTGGTCAGGGCGCCGGTGCCGGTGCCATTGTCGGTGATGTCCCCGTCGTAGGTGAGCGTGTTGCTGCCGGTGACGTCGAGGGTGCCGGTGCCGCTGCCTACGGGGGGCCCCAGAGCGATGCCGCGGTTGCTGTTCAACGTGAAACCGGCAGTGGCCTGGAGCGTGCCGCCGTCAATGACCAGGTCGCCGGGCGTGGCGGCCCCGGGGTCGGTCCCCAGGTCGCCGTCGCTGCTGATGCTGAGGATGCCGTTGCTGATCGTGGTCGAGCCGGTGTAGGTGTTGGCCCCGGACAGAATGAGCGTGTTGGCGGCGCCGCCGCCGGTGTAAGTGACGGCCTGGGGCCCCTGGATGGCTCCCGAGATGCTCAGGGCCCCGGTCGAGCTATTGCTGATGTCCAGGTCGCTGGCCAGGGTGATGGCGCCGGACAGCGTGTGCGAACCATCGCCGTTGACGTTGGTGACGGCCAGCGTCGCGTTGCCGCTGGTCACCTGGAACTGGAGCACCGCCGTGGCATCGGCGCCGGTGATGACGTAGTCCTGCGCGCTGTCGATTTGAATGGAGCCGACCGTGATGGTCGTGGAGGTGGGAATGGTCACCGTGCGGGTGGCGGTGATGACGTTGCCGAACTCGGCCACGTCGCCGGGCGCATCGGGGTACGACCCGGAGCCGCTGACCCGGGACCAGTTGGCGGCAGTGGTCCAGCTTCCGCTGGCATCCACGTTCCACATGAATGTGGACGGCACGACCCGGTCTTCGAGCGGCTCGACCCAGAACCGTGTGAAGGCCGGGCGGGGACGGGCCCGGCGACTCCGTGATGTGGCCCCGGTTCGCCAACGACGGACGACGTGACGCCACCAGGCAACAAACATGGTGCAACTCCCAGGAGCGGCGGACAATCGGCCAATGCCAGGCCCCCCCAGAGCGGACAACCGGCGACGACACCGGTATCCGGCACACCCTGGAATGGGGCGCAGGCTCGCGGCCAAACGATGTTGAGCTAAAGCGCGGAACGCACGCGCGGACGTGACCGGGGCCAGGGGTTAGCTGCCCTTCTCTGTGTCGGTGATCCGTTCCGGTTTTGGGTCCCGTTCCGAGGCGGGCACGTGCGGTCAGGTAGAGATAGTACCAGCGGCCCGGCCAGATCGCAAAGGGATAATGGGAATTGTGGGAGGTTCTTTCCCAGATACCCCGAATTCTGGATCATCCGGCAAGCACCGGACGGGTTCGCTTTGCTTTCAATGAACAAGGCCCCGCTACCCGGGCGAGAGGTGTCGTGCTCGGGCAGCGATCTTACGGTGCGCGCGTATTTTCGACGCCACCGCCCCAAGCGGCTCGGCTTGAGATCGACCTCGCCTACTTCCCCAACGTCGTCTGTTGCCCCGCCGACCCTGCTCAGATCGGCACCACTTGCAGCCCTAACTCCCGCGCTTTGCGCTGCAGCGCTTTGACCTGACGCTCCTGCTGCTTGACTTCTTCGGCTGCCGTGCTCTCACGGCGATACGCTTCCCCACGCGTGATGAGGCGATAGAAGAGCTTCGCCAGCTTGTGGGCTGTCGCCCTGATGGCGCTGCCTATCCCCAGCCGGGCCCGCAGGCGGCGCAGGAAATTACCCAGCACGCTCTTACTTCTGAGCAAGGACCGCGCCGCCAGCCGAAACGCCCTGGCCACCCGGCTGGCCGTCTGGGCGGGATAGCGGATCCGCTTGCCCGATTGGTGCTTGCACGGCGCCAGCGTCGTCCAGGCCGCGAAGTGCTTGTCCGTCGGGAAACGTGCCGCCAGGTCCGGGCCTGTCTCCGACAAGACCGTCAGCACCGTGCTGGCGCCCAGACCGTCCACTTCCGTGACACGCACGCCCGTCAACTGGAAGATCAAGGCGTCGGCGTCGAACTCCGTCGGGCGGTTGCGACTCTTGGGCGCGGCCTTCTGGGACTCGGGCAACGGACGCCCCTGGGTCTTGTCCGGCATCGGCCCGGCCGCCTTGGCGTACTCCCGGTCACAGACATGGAGCTGATTCTGGTAGAAGTCCCAGGCCTTGAGCAGTTGTTTCAGCTCGAACAGGTGGGCCGTGTCCCAGGTCCCTTCCAGGGCCTTGGCAATCTCCTCGCGGCTCTTCTTGCAGCTGGGATCGCGCATCGCCGCCAGCGTCTGGGGGTCACGCTGCCCCTGGGCGATGGCACGCAGGATGCGCATGCCGGTGACGCCGGCGATGCTCGACACGGCCAGGTCCAAATGAACATTCATCTGGACCAGCACTTTGAGCATCATCTGCAAGAGCTTGGCTGCCTCGGTGATCAGATGCTCGCGATGCCGCCACAGCGTCCGCAACGCCAGCACCTCGTGCGCGGGTCGAAAACAGCTCTTGAGCTGGCCACAGGCGTGCATCTGCTGCAGCCAGACCGCATCGCAAACGTCGGTCTTCTTCTTGAGGTTGCGGGCCAGGCTGCGTGGATCGACCACCACCACTTCGAAGCCCTGGCTTTCCAGGAAGTCGCATAAGCACATCCAGTAGACGCCGGTCGATTCGAGCACGACGCTCGTGACGCCGCAGTGGCGTAACCACTCGGCCAGCGTCTGTAGGTCGGCGGTATAGACGCCGAAGGTACGAACGGGCTGCGGATCGCAAGCGGGGTCGACGGCGACGACGTGGCTGGCGCTGCCGACGTTCGATGGCGGCGGCACAGGGCCGGACGATGCGGGGCGGCGGGATGGGCTGGCGTGTCTTCTTCCGAGGCATGAGGACCTCCAACGACGGTGAGGGACGGGCGAAGAAAATGTCGGCGGAGGATGGGTCGAACGAAGGACGAGACTTTCAAGCGGGCTCGCGGCACCAAGGAAAGTGAAGCCGACCCAAGGGCCAAGCTCAAGCACGGGCTCAGAGGCACCAGATCAAACGCGGCCACCGCGCTCCGCCGCCACAAAGAAGAGCTAGAGAAGCGCAGTGCGAACGGAAAGCCGATGGCCTGTCAGGTTCATAGCGGAACGTGTGCCAGGGACTGGCATCAGCCCTCAAGCTGATCCTTGGCCGGCAGCGCGGGTCCGCATACATCGGAATTATGCACAAAGTGGCGCTTTGGGCTGAAATGTGGGGAACGGCGATGAGCCCGTTTCCGCCTGGCCAAGGAGTCTGTCTGGGTGATGCCTCCGAGTGCTGCCAACGTGTCGTGACCTCCCGCCCACCGTGGCCAGCCTCCGCCCCCTCCCTACACTGCCAGGGATGACCGATTCCTGCCTGATCGACGACTTCGGCCCCCTCCCCATCCAGCGCCCCGTCTCCCTAGCGGAACTCGGCGACTGCGTCCGCGCTGCCGCCGCGGCCGGCCAGGCCGTCTATCCCATCGGCGGCGGCACCATGCTCAGCTACGGCCTGCCGCCCACGAAACCCGGCGTCGCCATCAGCACTACTCGTCTCGACCAGGTCCTCGACTACCCGGCACGCGACATGACCATCACCGTTCAGGCCGGCATCGCCCTGGGCCATCTGAACAACCTGCTCGCCGCCGAGAATCAACGGCTGCCGATCGACGTGCCCAACGCCGGCCGCGCCACGCTGGGCGGGGCTCTCGCGGTCAATGTCAGCGGCCCGCGGCGCTATGGGTTCGGAACTCTGCGCGATTACGTCATTGGCATCAGCGTCGTCAACGACGATGGCCAGGAGGTCAAGGCCGGCGGGCGGGTCGTCAAGAATGTGGCGGGGTACGACCTGTGCAAGCTCTATGTCGGCTCCCTGGGCACGCTCGGCATCATTGGCCAGGTGACGCTGAAGCTGAAGCCGCGGTCGGAGGATCAAGCCCTGCTGACTATTGGCTGTGGCAGCGAGGTCATCGGCCCACTGCTCGACGCGCTGCACAGGTCGCGCACCCGGCCGGTCTGTGTGGAGCTGCTCAACGCGGCGGCGGCGCGGGAGGTCGGCTTGCAGCCGGAAACACCCTGGGTGCTGGTCGTCGGCTTCGAGGACAATCGCGAGGCGGTAAGATGGCAAGTGGAGCAGCTCGTCAAGGAGATGGCGGCCGAGCCGGGGACCGCCGTGACTGTGATGGCTGAGAAAGCGGCGGAGCCGCTCAGATCGGCCCTGGTCGAGCTGGCTGCCTGGCCAGGCGCCCGGCTGACATTCAAGGCGAACCTGCTTCCAAGTGCCGTCGCCGACTTCTGCCGACAGGCAGCGGACTTGCCCGATGGTCTGCGGCTTCAGGCCCACGCCGGCAAGGGGATCGTTATAGGCCACGCCGGCGGCGACTTGACCACGGAGCGTGCGGCCGCGATGCTGAAGGGGCTGCTGGCGAGAGCCACGGCATCACGCGGCAACTTGATCGTCACCCGCTGCCCGCCCGCCTGGAAAACCACCCTGCCCGTGTGGGGCACGCCGCGCGAGGACGCCTGGCTGATGCGCCGCGTCAAGGATTCCCTCGACCCCCGCGGCCTATTCAACCCCGGACGATTTGTTGTTTAGCCGCCGCCCGCCGGGCGGTGGCTAAACGGGACGACCACTCGATGGCGACAACCACTGCCCCAGTTCGTACCACCCTTCCCCTCGTCGGCACCGCGAAACCGGGTGCCGACATCGACTACGAGCTGTTCCTCGACTGCGTCCATTGCGGTCTGTGTACCTCCGCGTGTCCAACCTACCTGGAGTTGGGGACGGAGATGGACAGCCCGCGCGGCCGCATTTACCTGATGCGCGCTGTCACCGATGGCCAGCTGGCCCCCGATGACCCCGACGTGCGGCGGCACCTCGACCTTTGCCTCGATTGCCGGGCCTGCGAATCGGCCTGCCCGTCCGGCGTGCAGTACGGCAAATTGATCGAGCCGTTCCGCATTCACCTCGCGAAGACCCAACCGCCCTCCGTAAGGTTGAGCGCCTTGCAGAAGTTCGCCCTGTTTGGACTGACCACGTCCGCGCAGCGGATGCGCTGGGCGCTGGCCCCGCTCCGCCTGATGCAAAAGCTGGGGCTGGATCGCCTGGTCGAGAAGAGCGGTCTGCTTCGGCTGCTGCCGCGATCGCTGCGGCAGATGCACGAGCTGGTGCCGCGGCTGGAGCCGCACCACCAGCTGCCGGAGGTGCTGCCGGCGGAGGGGAAACAGCGGGCGGCGTGTGGCCCTGTTCCTCGGCTGCGCCGGCGACGCCTTTATGCCGCAGACGGCCCTGGCCACGGCTCGCGTCCTGCAACGCAATGGCTGCGAAGTGTTGGTGCCGCGTACGCAGGGCTGCTGTGGTGCGCTGCACTATCATGCCGCCCAGGAGGAGCCCGCCCGGGTCTTCGCCACGGCCAATTGTAAGGCGTTCCTGACGGACGATGTGGACGCCATCATCGTCAACGCCGCCGGCTGCGGGGCGATGCTGAAGGACTATGGCCATCTGCTGCACGATGCCGCGGGGCAAGCGTTTGCCGCCAAGGTGAAGGACGTCAGCGAGTTCCTGATGGCGCTGGGACCGATCAAGCCGGAGCATCCGCTCCCTATCAAGGCGACCTATCACGACGCCTGCCATCTGTGCCACGCCCAGCAACTCCGCCGGCCGCCGCGGCAATTGCTGGAAATGATCCCGGGCCTGCAACTGGTGCCGCTCAACGAGACCGAGGTCTGTTGCGGCGCCGCGGGGAGCTACAACATCACCGAGCCGGAGATGGCCGACCGCCTCGGCGAACGCAAGGCGAAGAACATCCTCGACACGGGGGCCCAGGCGCTGTTTACTGGCAATGTCGGCTGCCTGCTGCAGATCGGCAAGCATCTGCGCCGGCAACGGCCCAACTTGTGGGTGGCCCACCCCATCGACGCCCTCTGGGCCAGCTACAGCGGGCAGCTACCGGACGCGGCGAAGGCGATCCAGGGTTGAGACCGGGGAGTAGGCACGATGCGAGGGAGCTTTGCAACCTCGATCAGCTTGATCCTGCTGTTGGGCGGTCCACTTCCTGCCGCCGAGCCGGTGGATTACCTGCGCGACATCAGGCCGCTGCTGGCGGGGCGTTGCACCGTCTGCCACGGGTCGTTGCAGCAGAAGGCCGGCCTGCGCCTGGACACAGCCAAGCTGCTGCGCGAGGGCGGCGGCAGCGGGCCGGCGGTCGTCCCCGGCAAGAGCGGCGCCAGTCTAATCCTGGCCCGCGTCACGGCCGGCGGCGGCAAGAAACGCATGCCGCCGCCCGACCAGGATGAGGGACTTTCCGAGAAACAGATTGCCCTGCTGCGCGCCTGGATCGACGCGGGCGCCGTCGGCCCAGCCGACGAGAAACCCGAAGCCGATCCTCGCGATCACTGGGCCTTCCGCGCCCGGTCCGCCATCAACCGCCGAAGGTGAAGGAGACCACGCGGGTCCGCAATCCGATTGACGCTTTCCTGGCCGCCGAACGCGAGAAGCGCGGGCTCAGTCAACAACCGCCCGCCGACAAGTCGCTCTTGTTGCGGCGCATCTACCTGGACCTGGTCGGGCTGCCGCCGACCCGCGACGAGCAGGCCGCCTTCGTCGCCGACAACTCGCCTGATGCCTACGAGGAGGTCGTGGATCGGCTGCTGGCGTCGCCGCAATACGGCGAGCGCTGGGGCCGGCACTGGATGGATGTCTGGCGCTATTCCGACTGGTGGGGCCTGGGCGCCGAGGTGCGCAACAGCCAGAAGCATATCTGGCACTGGCGCGACTGGATCGCCGAAAGCCTCAACGCTGACAAGGGGTACGACCAGATGGTCCGCGAGATGCTGGCCGCCGACGAGTTGTACCCCACCGACCCGGATCGGCTGCGGGCGACCGGCTTCCTGGCTCGGCAGTACTTCATTTTCAATCGCAATAGCTGGCTGGAGGAAACGGTCGAGCACACTTCCAAGGCGTTCCTCGGCCTGACGATGAACTGCGCCAAGTGCCACGACCACAAGTTCGACCCGATCTCGCAGCAGGATTTCTACCGTTTCCGGGCGTTCTTCGAACCCTACGAGGTGCGGATGGACGAGGTTCCCGGCGAGACCGATTTCGAGAAGGATGGCCTGCCCCGCGTTTTCGACTGCAATCTGGATGCACCCACCTATCGGTTTGTGCGTGGCGACGAACGGCAGCCGCTGAAGGATCGGCCGCTGACGCCCGGCCTGCCGCGGCTGCTGGCGTTTAGCGATCTGGAAATCCATCCGGTGTCGCTGCCGCCGGAGGCCCATGCGCCTGGGCTGCGGCCGTTCGTCCTCGACAATCATCTGCGTCTGGCCGAGGCGAAGATTGCCGCGGCCCGCGTGGCGTTGGCTGCGGTCAAGAAACCCGCGCTCGACGACAAGACCCGGGCGGCGCTGCTGGTGGCGGAGAAGGCGCTGGCTGCGGCGGAGGCCCAGCCTTCTGGCGCTGCGGGCAAGGGCCCTGGCGGATCGCACCGGCGTTCAGCAGCCTCTTTCCTCGGATTCGCGCACCACGGCCCAGCTGGCCGCCCTGGCAGAGAAACGGGCCGCGCTGCTGGCCGCGGAGGAAAATCTCGCCCGGGCCGAGGCGGAACTGCTGGCAACGGACACGGCGAAGAAGGCGGCCGCCGAGGCGAAGAAGAAGGCGGCTCTCGATGGTGTGGCCGCGGCAAGGAAAGCCCTGGAGGCGCCCGGGGATGTCTACACGCCGCTGCGCGGCTCGCTGAAAACGCCGGAAAACAACCTGGAAACCGCCGCCTCGCGGGCCAAGCCTTACCCGGCGACCAGCACCGGCCGCCGCTCGGCCCTGGCCCGCTGGATGACCGACCCACGCCATCCGCTGACCGCGCGGGTGGCCGTCAACCATGTCTGGATGCGTCACTTCGGCAAGCCGCTGGTGCCGACGGTTTTCGACTTTGGCCGCAAGGGCACGCCGCCGACCCACGCGGAGCTGCTCGACTGGCTGGCCTGCGAGTTGATGGCGAACGGGGGACGTGAGTCCCCCGGTGGTTGGAGCCTGAAACACCTGCACCGCCTCATGGTCACCTCCGACGCTTACCGAATGACCTCGTCCAGTGCCGGCGCACCAGCGACGAACCGGACCGCCGATGGCGACAATCGTTACTACTGGCGCATGAACCCGGTGCGGATGGAAGCCCAGGTGATCCGCGACAGCCTGCTGTCACTGGCCGGTGATCTCGATCTGCGGATGTACGGCCCGACGGTGCCGGCCAACGACGAAACCTCCCGGCGACGAAGCTTGTACTTCTTCCACTCGCACAACGAGTATCAGCATTTCCTGTCGATGTTCGACGATGCCAGCGTGCTGGAGTGCTACCGCCGGGCCGAGAGCATCGTGCCGCAGCAGGCGCTGGCGGTATCGAACAGCAAGCTCGCCCTGAGCGCTGCGGCACGGATCAACGCCCGGCTGCACGAACGGCTTGGCGAGGTGAGCGACGCGGAGTTCATCAAGGCGGCGTTCGAGACGGTCCTGGCGGCGACGCCGACGGCGGCGGAGCAGCAGGAATGTGCGGCGGCGCTGAAGGAGTTGAAGGAGTTGCTGACTGGACAGCCCGACGTGGTTCGTCGGGCGCGGGGGGACCTGATTCAGGCGCTGGTGAATCACAACGACTTCATCACGGTGCGGTAATATCACCGTTTAGCGGCGGGTCGCAAACCGCGCGGGTCTGCAACCCGCCGCTGACTTCCGGTCAAGAAATCAGGGTGTCTCCATGCTGAAGTCGCACTCGATGAAGTTCGATGGCCAGTTGCTTGCACGCGGATTCTGGCTTTACATCTGGGACATACGCAACCCATCTGGGCGTCACCTTTACGTCGGTCGAACTGGAGACAGCTCGTCGCCGCACGCCCAGTCGCCGTTCAGGCGAATCGGGCAGCATCTTGATCCCAGGCCCAGGGCGAAGGGCAATGCACTGGGGCGACAACTCCAGCGGGAGGGGATTGACCACCTGAGTTGCACTTTCGAAATGACCGCCATCGGCCCGTTGTTCCCAGAGCGGGAGACGATCGCGGAGCATCAACCGACCCGTGACCAGATGGCTGCTCTGGAAAGAGCACTGGCGGATATTCTCGGGCAACGCGGATACCATGTATTGGGGACGCACCCAAGGCCCGTGCCCCCAGATCCGGCCCTCTTAGCGCAGGTGCAGGCGATTGTCGATCCGAAGTTTCCGATGCTGGTCCCTGCCTGACGAAAGGATGGAGTTGACTCGCCCAGAAGAAAGCGGCAGGTGGACCATGAACCCGGCCATCTCCTGTATTGAGGATACAATTCGCCTGTTGCTCGAAGAAGCCCGGCAAGCGAATGAAACTGCGATTGCAAAACGAACCACCTGCGACGCTGCTTTCGAGGTCGGCCGATCGGAAGCGCTGGTCGAGACGCTTCACACCTGGTCGAACCAGTTGCAAACCTTTGGTCTTGACGCCCAGCTCAACGGGACCTGGGAAGAGTTGCGAGCGTTCCTGGCCAGCCAGGGCTTCTGAGAGGCTGCCATGAGAATCACCTGCGACGTGGAGGCCGACGCGCTCGGTGTCGTTTTCGCGGAAACGACCGTGACGACCCAGCACTTGGCGGAGGGGATCGCCGCCGAATACGATGCAGCCGGATGCCTGGCAGGGCTGGAAATCCTCGACGTACGCAGCCGTCTTGGTGGTGCCGACACGTTTCGCCGGATCATCCTGGAAGGCGTCGGCAGCTTGGTTCCTGGCGAGACGCCCTCTCAGCCTTGAATGGGCAGCCGGATGCGGGGCGGCGGGCGCGGGGGGATTTGATTCAGGCGCCAACTCTGAATTTACTGTAGGTTTGTTGTCTGACGGGGGAAATCACCATGTCCGTCGCTCCCGAACCGATGCCACTGAGCGCCGATGCGGACGGAGTCATCCGGGTGGGTAATACCCGCGTTACCCTGGATACCGTCGTGGGCGCGTTTCAGGACGGGATGACGGCGGAGGGAATCGTCGAGCAGTATTCGTCGCTTGCGCTGGAGGATGTTTACTGGGTCATCGGCTATTACCTGCGCCACCGCGGCCAAGTCGAGGGCTACCTGGAGCAGCGCCAGGCACGGGCGGGCGAGGTCCGGCGTGAGAACGAGTCACGGTTTGATCCGGTGGGCATTCGCGCCCGGCTGTTGGCCCGCAAAAAGCCGGCGGGGCCAGTCCAATGATCCGGCTCCTCGCCGATGAGAACTTCAACAACAATATCGTGCGTGGCGTGAAGCGCCGCGCTGCCCAACTGGACATCGTTCGTGTGCAAGACGTGGGGCTGTCCGGGGCCGAGGATCCCGAAATCCTCGAGTGGGCCGCTGACGGCGGACGCATCTTGTTGACGCACAACGTCAGTACGATGACGCACTACGCCTACGAATGAGTGCAGGCAGGGAAAGCGATGCCTGGAGTCTTTGAAGTTAGTCGCAAGGTGCCCATCGGCGTGGCCATCGAAGAGATCCTCATCCTCGCGGAATGCAGCGAAGCGGGGGAGTGGGAGGGCCAGGTGCGTTACCTGCCCCTTCGCTAGGCCACCCTTTGGCGGTTGCACCGTTCGACCTGCCGGGCCAGAGCGCATCCGGAAACCAATCGGAGGCGGACATCCATGAATAGAGACTCCACTTGCCACCACAGCCACCGCCGCACCTTCCTCGCCGACCTCGGCCTCGGCTTCGTCAGCCTCGCCCTCGGTGCCATGCTGCACCGCGATGGCTACGCCTCCGCCACCGCTCCCTGGGCGCCGCCGGACGGCAGGCCGCACTTTGCGCCCAAGGCCAAGTCGGTCATCTGGCTGTTTATGAACGGCGGCGTCAGCCATCTGGAAACCTTTGATCCCAAGCCCGCGCTCACGAAATACGCGGGCAAGAGCATTGCCGAGACGCCGTTCAAGGACACACAGGACCCGGAAAAGCTGAAATTGGCCCGCGTCGTCGTCGTCAACGACGCCAATGGGCAGCAGCGCAACAAGCTCTATCCGCTCCAGGTCGGTTTCAAGAAGTACGGCCAGAGCGGCACCCAGGTCAGCGATTTCCTCCCCGGCCTGGGCGAGTGCGTCGATGATATTGCCATCGTGCGCTCGATGTATACGACGGACGACAATCACGGGGCGCAGACGCAGTTCCACTCCGGCCGGCACATGCTCGACGGCGAATTTCCGACGCTCGGGGCCTGGGTGCACTACGGCCTGGGGTCGCTCAACGACAACCTGCCGCAGTTCATCTCGATGGGCAAGCGCGAGTACTGGAACGCCAAGGACGGGCATTACCTCGGCCCGGCCCACGACGCTGTCCCCCTGCGGATCGACCCCGCCAACCCGCTTGATTACGGCAAGCCGGAAGGGGACGTGCGGGCCGACGAGCAGAAGATCAATTTCGCCCTGGCCGGGCGGTTGAATCGCCTCCGCGCCGTCCAGTACCCCGACGACCCGGCCCTGGCGGCGCGCGTGCAGTCCTACGAGTTGGCGTTCCGCATGCAGAAGTCGTTGCCGGACGTGCTCGCCTTCAAGGACGAGACGGTCGAGACGCAGCGGCTGTACGGGCTGGATCGGCCCGAGACGCGCAATTTCGGCATGCAGATGCTGGCCTCGCGGCGGTTGGTGGAGCGTGGCGTACGCTTCATCCAGGTCCAGCACGGTGCCGGCGGTGCCGGGGTCTGGGATGCGCACGGTGGATTGAAGGCGAATCACTCGCGCAACTGCCTGGCAGTCGATAAACCCATCGCCGGCCTGCTCAAGGACCTGAAACGGCGCGGCCTGCTAGACGAGACGCTGGTCGTCTTCGCCAGCGAGTTCGGCCGGACGCCTGGCTCGCAGGGGGGCGACGGACGCGACCATCACATCTACGGTTTCTCGGTGTGGCTGGCTGGCGGCGGCATCAAGGGGGGCGTCGTCCACGGCTCTACCGACGAAATCGGCTTCCACGCTGTCGAAAATCGCCACTACGTCACCAACGTCCATGCCACCATCCTGCACCTCCTGGGCCTCGACTCGCGCCGGCTGGAGATTCCGGGCCGCAAACGGCTGGAGATCGACCACGGCAAGGCGATCTCGGCGATCCTGGCGTGAGCCTAACCCAAATTCCTCACCACAAAGGACACAAAGAACACAAAGAAGGGAAGTCGCAAGGCCTCGCGGCGGGTGAGCCAGCTTAGGGTCGGGCCACAGCGAGGAAGGCTGTCCCAACGCATGTTCTTGGCCTTTTCTTCTTTGTGTTCTTTGTGTCCTTTGTGGTGAGAAATGAAAGCTAAACGATGCCGCCGGCAGGAACGGTAGGGCCGGCGTCCGTCTAGAGCAATGCGGCTGCGCCACGCGTTTTTTCTCAAGTCGCGATCCGCGCAGACGACTTGAGCCAATCGAAACATTTTCGCCAACCGCACCAGTTTCGCAGCGGAAAAGGCTCCACTACCGAAATAGTTTGCCTGCGCGGTTCAGTTTTCCTGGCCGGCCCAACCGCCGGGGGGCATGTTTACTTGCCAGGCGACATTGGCGCTCGCGGTGAGTGGCGGCCTGGGTGCTGGGACACTGAGAAAGAAGGTTGCATCATGAAGAAATTGCTTGTGGCGTCCATGCTGGCGCTGGCCGCGACGGTGGCCAGCCAGGAGAAGGCGTCGGCCTGGAGCGAGTTCAAGTTCAGCGCCGGTATCAACTTCGGCTGGGCCGGCGGGGGCAATCGGATCCTCTGGGGCCTGTATCACAGTGCGCCCTACCCGGGCGGGCAGGATGTTCCCCCGGTCTTCCCCGGTGTCGCCGCCGGGCTCGGCTACAACGCCGCCAACGCCGGCTACGGCCCGGCCGCCGGTTTCGCTCCCTACGCTCCCGCTGCCTTCTACGGCAGCAACCCAGGCCCGGGCGCTCCGGCACCGCGGGCGCGGCGCCGACCGCCCCCGCGGCCACGATGCCGGCCGTGAGCGGTGCCCAGAGCTACAACCCGTATTACAACACGGGGTATCAGCCCGTCGGCTACTCCTACCCGGGAGCCTACAACCAGGCCCCGTCGTATTGGTACGGCCGTTGAGCCGGCACCCCGGCCCATCGCCCGGGCAGGCGGCGCCGCGGGGCAACCCGCGGGCGCCGGTCTTCATTCGCCGTGCCTCCTGTGCCGATGATGCGGCGGACAACACCGCCTCCCCTGCCCCAGTCCTCCCATTTGTTCCGTTATTCCTGGCCTGCCGCCTCGTCGAAGGCAATCCTTACCCAAACGGCCGGCACGCTTCCCCGCGGTGGGACGCCACCCGGCCCGGACATGCACCCCGCGAGACTGCCATGAAAAAACTGTTCTGGGCCTGTGTGCTGGCGCTGCCGTTGCTGGCCCTCCCATCCCAGGCTCGGGCCTGGGACTTGGCCGGTTACCAGGTCGATACGGGCGCCAAAGTGTGGTTCAATGTACGGCGCAGCGGCTGGGACACTCACGGTTACCCCAACCCCATGGCGGGTCCGTGGTACCTGTACTGGCCCTACGAGGCCCAGTTCCAGGCAGCCACGCCGGGCATCAATCCCTACTTCCCACCGCCGATGACCCTGCCACCGGGCTTCGGTCCGCGGCCGCCGGCCATGCCGCCCGCCGCACCGGCATACGTCCCTCCGCCTCCCGCGCCCGTGCCGCCGCCTCAACAGGGGTATCGCTACCCCGCGAGACTGGGGATGCAGCCGGCGGCGTACTACCCGTTCCGATGAGCGGCCTGACTCGCGGGTGATGATGAACGGCAGGCCGAGCCTGCCCTACGGTCGCGGCCGTAGGGCAGGCTCGGCGTGCCGCGCATCAGTCGGGCAGCCGCAACCGCAGTTGCCTCAGCCCACGTTTGAGGAGCCCGGCACAGTGGCCAGCCGGAGCGACTAGCTCGCTTTGCTTTCAAGGAACAAGGCCCCGCTACGCGGGCAAGAGGTGTCGTGCTCGGGCAGCGATCTTACCGTGCGCGCGGATTCTCGACGCCACCGCCCCAAGCGGCTCGGCTTGAGATCGATCTCGCCTGCCTCCCCAACGTCGTCTGTTGCCCCGCCGACCCTGCTCAGACCGGCACCACTTGCAGCCCTAACTCCCACGCTTTGCGCTGCAGCGCTTTGACCTGACGCTCCTGCGGCTTGACTTCTTCGGCTGCCGTGCTCTCACGGCGATACGCTTCCCCGCGCATGATGAGCGCGTAGAAGAGCTTCGCCGGCTTGTGGGCTGTCGCCCGGATGGCGCTGCCCATCCCCAGCCGGGCCCGCAGGCGGCGCAGGAAATTACCCAGCACGCTCTTGCTTCTGAGCAAGGACCGCGCCGCCAGCCGAAACGCCTTGGCCACCCGGCTGGCCGTCTGGGCGGGATACCGGAGCCGCTTGCCCGATTGGTGCTTGCGCGGCGCCAGCGTCGTCCAGGCCGCGAAGTGCTTGTCCGTCGGGAAACGTGCCGCCAGGTCCGGGCCTGTCTCCGACAAGACCGTCAGCACCGTGCTGGCGCCCAGACCGTCCACTGCCGCCACAGCGTCCGCAACGCCAGGACCTCGTGCGCGGGTCGAAAACAGCTCTTGAGCTGGCCACAGGCGTGCATCTGCTGCAGCCAGACCGCATCGCAAACGTCGGTCTTCTTCTTGAGGTTGCGGGCCAGGCTGCGTGGATCGACCACCACGCCTTCGAACCCCTGGCTTTCCAGGAAGTCGCATAAGCACATCCAGTAGACGCCGGTCGATTCGAGCACGACGCTCCTGACGCCGCAGTGGCGTAACCACTCGGCCAGCGTCTGCAGGTCGGCGGTAGAGACGCCGAAGCTACGAACGGGCTGCGGGTCGCAAGCGGGGTCGACGGCGACGACGTGGCTGTGCTCAAGCTGATCCCTTTTCGGCAACGCGTGTCCGCACACGCGGAATTATATGCGACCTGGCGCCTGGCGCTGAAATGTGAAGGCGCATGTCGTTATTTGACAAGTGATTGCGGCGTTGGCGCCAGGACGCATATAATTCCCGGCGAATTCAGTGCAACGTGGCTATTTCAGTCGCCGAACTCCGGTCGCTTACGCTCCCGGCTCGCCAGGTCAGGTGCCGCCGAGTTCCTCGATCAGTTTCTTGGCCTGCTCCATGCGATCGCGCACGTCGCGATCCTTGCCGTAGAGGGTCCGCAACTCGTAGAGGATGAGCAGGGCATCGGGTTTGTTCGTCTTGGCGACCTCGCGGGCCCGGTCGAGGCGGGCGTCCAGCAGCTTGTCGCGGGTGGCTTGCTCGTCCTCGGGCCGGGGCGCCTTCCTTTTCTGCTCGCGGGCCTCGCGGGCGGCGATCAGCAACCAGGAGCGGTCGCCGCCTTCCTTGTCGTTGCCCAGGCGCGAAGCTGTCCCAGCGCCTCTTAGCCATGGCCGCGTCCCCGAGCTTGGCGAAACGCACCGCCTCGATGGCCAGACCCTCCTGGTCGGAATCGGTTTTCTGGTCCTGACCGGTGCGGATCAGGTCCACCTTCTTTTGCAGCTCCAGCAGACGATCCTCCGCGGCCTGCAAGTCGCGCAGCCGCTTTTTCGCGACCAGTCCCATGATCCGGTCGCCCTGCTCGCCGGGCTCGGTCTCGTATTTCACCAGCGATTGCCAGGTGGCCAGGGCATCGTTGAACTCACCCGCCTCTTCCTGGGCAATCGCCTGGCGGGCGGCCGACTCGGCGTTGTTGTTGGGGCTGAAGTTGAGCTTCATGCGATTGAGCAACTGGGCCTCACGCTGGGCGGTGTCGATTTCGTCGGCCCAGGCCGTGATTTGCTTGAGCTGCTCGGTATCCGCCATCTTCTTGCGGTGGAACTGCAGGTACTTGGAAATCGGTCCGTCGCGGGCGTGCTTGCGCTTGGCCGGGTCGCCCGATTTCATGAGCGCTCGGCCTGGTTGTAAAGCGAGTCCGCGCTGGGCGGCTGCACGGCCAGCACGATCATTCCGCCGATGAACACCAGCCCCAGGCTGATCCAGATGGCCTGGAACCAGGCACGCTTGTAGTAGGGTTTTTTGCGTTTCTTTTTCTTGCCCAGGCTATGCGCCAGGGTGCGGGCGGCTTCGCGGTCCTCGCCGGCCAGAGTGCGCGTGGCCAGTCGCATGCCGGTCATCGTGCCGCCGGTCAGGGCGTCCACGCCGGCGCTCTGCTGGGCGGTCACCTTCTCCAGCACCTGATCGAGCGCCCCACCCACAACGGCGGCATCGAACGGTCTCTTGTCGGGCTTCTTTTCCAGCAACTGGCAGACCAGCGTGTCCAGCCACGGCGGGATGTCCATCACCTCGCGCGACGGCCTTTCGAACTTGCCCTGAACGTGGTTCAGGAACATCTGCATGGCACTGTCCGCCTCGAACGGCTTGTGCCCGGTCAGCATCTCGTAAAGGACTACTCCCAGCGAATAGAGGTCCGACCGGTGGGTGAGGCTGCGGTCGCCCTTGCACTGCTCCGGCGACATGTAGCTGGCGGTACCGACGGTGCACTGCTCGCTAGTGAGCTGCGTCGAGTCGAGGTCCTTGGCGATGCCGAAGTCAGTCAGTTTCAGCGTGCCGTCGGGCTGGACCATCAAGTTGGACGGCTTCAAGTCGCGGTGGACGATGCCCAGCTCGTGGGCATACTGCAAGGCGGCACAGAGTTGCTTGCCCAGGGCGACGACCTCTTCCCAGGGAAGCTTCCCGCGGCGTTGCAGGACCTCGGCCAGCGTCTGCCCTTCGATGTACTCCATCGCATAATAGGGCAGTTTCTGATGCTTGCCGTGGCCGAACAGGCGGACGATGTTGGGGTGCTTGAGCTGCTTGAGGATTTCCGCCTCGCGTTCGAAGCGGTCGAAGGCCTTGGGGTTAGTGACGCCGGCGCCGATGAACTTGAGGGCAACGAGCTGGCCGGTCTTGTAGCGGGCCAGGAAGACGGCGCCGATGGCGCCGAATCCGAGTTCGCGCTCGACGACAAACGGGCCGACTTCTTTCCCGGGCATCATGGCAGCACTCGCCCCGGCCTGGCGACCGGAGCCCTGGCAGTCGAAGGGCCAGGCACGGGGAGCGCCTGGCAGGAGGGGGGCGCGAGTCAGGTTGCTATGGTAAGTCATGCCAGGCAGGCTTGGCAATGAGTCTTCGCCGGAAAAATGCGCAAGGCGGCGCAGCGTCAATCGCCGCCGGCTTCCTCGCCGATGTACGCCTCCAGCGGCAGTTCCACCACCTCGCCGCGCTGGCGCTTCTGGCCACCGCCTCGGTAAACTCCATGTACTGCACGCCGGTTGCGAAGTCGGTCAGCTCGATCGGCCGGCCTTCGCGGATGGCGTCGACGAAATCGGCCTCGACACGCCAGGCCCGGGCCTTGTCGGCTGGAATCGGGATCTCTTCCAGGTTAGCCACCGATCCGGGCTGGGTGCCGCGCTGCCGGCTGGCACCGCGGAGACAATCCGCGGCCAGGTCGCAGTACAGGACACCATCGCTGCCGTACAGGTGAATGCCCATCGCCTGCCCGAACGGCGTGGCCCCGCTGAGGCGGTAAACGACTGAGGTGCCGTTTTCCAGGCAGGTGAGCACCTGGACGCTGTCCGGGGTGCCGACGGGGCGGCGGACCCCGCTGGTCGGGTCGATGCGGGTGGTAATGTGCGCCCGAGCCTGGGCCATGACACGCACTGGCGGGGGCAGCCAGCGGAGCAGCGTTTCGTGGAGAATCCCCAGGGTCAACATGTTGAAGCCCGACAGGGCCGCGTCCTGGCGCCAGGAGAGGGGCGCGGCGGGATCGGCCAGGGCGGCATTCAGGCTGAAGAGATGCGCCTCGCGCAGCTCGCCGAGGAAGCCGGCGGCCAGCAATTCCTTCAGGACCGTGTCCCCCTTCAGGCCAAACGGCGATGGCACGATCTGCGTCACCAGGTTCGGATGACGCCGCGAGGCGGCGAGCATGCGGTGCGCCTCGGCGGCGTTCATGGCCATGCGCGCCTCGGTCAGCACGTGCTTGCCCGCGTCGAGGGCCGCCAGCGTGATCGCGCAATGAAGGTAGGGCCAGGTGCCGATGACGACGGCATCGACATTCGGGTCGGCAACGATGTCCTGCCAGTGTTCGACCTGGCGCGGGATGCCGAACTCCTGGGCGACCGCGGCCGTTGAATCCGGCCGGCGGTTGCAGACGGCGACGAGCTCCACATCGGGCAAGGCGCGCAGGCCGGGGATATGGCGCAAGCGGGTGTTGGCTCCCGCTCCGATCAGGCCGATGCGCAGGGTACCGCTTGTCATGACGACCTCGGCAAGGTCCAGAAGAGGCTGATCTCTCCTCTTCTTTTACCGGATGCCTCGGTCATGCGAAAGAGGCTGCTTCATTTACCCACCGCCCTCCGGGCGGCGCGCGATCACTTCCCGCTGAAACCCGCCAGGATAACATCCATCCAGCTCTTCTCTTTCGGGGCAGGCGGAGGCTGTCCCCCGGGCTGGTGGTGCAGGAAATCATCCCAGGCGGCATAGTCGTTGGGCAGGTTCTTGCCGGTACACGCCTGGAGCGACTCGGTGGCACAGTCGCGCAGGGCCACGTCCTTGTCGTTCTTGAGGACCAGGGCCAGCGCTTCGGTGGAGCGATACTGGGGATAGTGCTTGAGGGCCCGGGCCGCCGTGATGCGTTCGTCGAGGACGAGGCGTTTATCTTCGCTTGCTCCCTCAACCGACCCCTGGGTGAGGACGCGGACCAGCAGGTCGGCCGCGGCCGGATCGCCATTGTTGCCCAGGCCGCGGAGGACCTCGCAGCGGAAGGTGGAGATCAGGCCCCGGTTGATGGTGCGGTCGCGACCCATGAGCGTCTCGGCGTGGTAGTAGGCTTCGACGAGGGCAGGAACGGCGCGGGGGTCCTTGAATTCGCCGAGTTTGCGCATGGCCTCCAGCCGCGGGTAGTAGTGCGTTTCCTTGCAAGCGCGCTCGGCCAGCATGTTCAGGATGATGTCCTGCTCGTGATCGGTCCCGCCGTTGAGCTTGGGCTCCTTGAGGGCACGGAAGGCCTTGGCCCGCTGATCGCCATCCGTGCTCTGGCTGAGGACAACCAGGGGGTCGGGCGGCTTGGCCCAGGCGTCAGCCATCTTGAAATCGCGGCTGGTGATATCGTCCCAGGTCAGGGCGCAACCGCTCAGGCCCAGTCCGGCGAGTCCCGCCGCGACGAGCAGACCTCCGCAGCGCCGTGGCCCGTTGCCTGTGGGAAAGATTCGTCGCACCGGCGGCCTCCCCTCATCCTGCGCGGTTGCCGTCCACCCCATCGCCCTACCCCGCCCGCACCTTCCGCGCCACCGGTACAGTCGCACCGGCCGCGCCCCATGCGCACCTCGCACGAGAAATGGAGTGGGGCCTATAGCAACGGTCGCGCTTGCAGACAAGGGGAAAAATGGGGCCGGCCTGGACCGGCCGCCTGCCCGACCTGGTACGCGCTGCAAACGCACCAGGGGAATCGGTTCAGGGATGGCCGGCCTACGCTCCCACATTGCACCCGGCCATACGGCCGGATAAGCTGAGGGCTGTTGCATCCCAGGTCCTCCGGCGGGCTGCGTTCGCAGGTCGGGCCCGCATCCTGTCAGGCCGTCCAGCGGCCGCCGGCAGGAGGGTGGCAGGCGCGATGAACAGCAACTACGCCGCCGAGCTGGCACAGGCCCTCTTCACCGAGGCCGGCGACGCCCTCTTCCTCTTCGACCCGGAGAGCGATCAGCTCCTCAACGTCAACCCGGTGGCCGAGCGCCTGAGCGGTTTCCCACGCGAGCAATTGCTGCGGTCAACGGCCACTTACCTCTTCCGCTTCGGTGGACAGGGGGGCATGCGACGGCTCCAGGAGGCGGCCCACAAAACGGGCATCTTTCATTCCCAGGACGGTTACTTCCTGCGCACGGCGAGCGACGGGACCTGGGTGCCGGTCAACCTGACCCTGGCCCGTCTGCACGTCCGTCCAAAGACGTTGGCCCTGATCACCGCCCGCGATGTCAGCGAGCAACGCACGTCGCATGCGCGGCTACAGCAGGCCGACGCCGAGCTGCGCCGGGTGCTGGCGTCGGTGTCCGACTGCCTGTGGAGTGCCGAAATCGTCGGCGGGCAGTGGGTCTACCAGTATTTCTCGCCGGTCGTCGCCAAGCTGACGGGCCGGCCCGCCGACTTCTTCCTTGGCAACGTCGAACGCTGGCAGAGCATTTTGCACCCGCAGGACCGGGCTCGCTGGGACCAGGCGCTGGCGCGCATGAAGTCCGGCCTACCGATCCAGGAGGAGTACCGCGTCGTCTGGCCGGACGGCAGCATCCGCTGGCTGCGGGACAGTGTGCGCGTCAGCCTGGAGCAGGTGGCGGGCACCGCGCCGCGATTGCGCCTCGACGGCGTCCTGACCGATGTCAGCGATCGCAAACGCGCCGAACAGGAGCGCGAGGCCGCCGAGCAGCGCTACCGCCTGCTGCTGGAATCGTCCGGCGAGGGGATTTACGGCATCGACTTGCAGGGATGCTGCACGTTCATCAACCGGGCGGCGGCGCAGATGCTCGGCTATCACCCCGACGAGGTGCTGGGCCGCGACATGCACGCCCTCATCCATCACCACCGTGCCGACGGTACCCCTTACCCGGCGAGCGAGTGCCCCACCATTCGGGCCTTCCGTGAGGGGAAGGATTGCCACGTCGAGGATGAGGTGCTCTGGCGCTGGGACGGCACGTCGTTTCCCGCCGAGTACACGTCGCGGCCCCTGATCGATGGCGGGCACATCCAGGGGGCGGTGGTCACCTTCCTGGACATCAGCGAGCGCAGGCGGGTGGAGGAAGCCCTGGCCCGCGAGCACAACCTGCTGCGCACGCTTATGGACCACCTGCCAGGTTATGTCTTCGTAAAGGATGCGCAGAGCAGATTCGTGATGAACAATGCGGCCCATCGCCGGGCCCTGGGCGCCCGCAGCCTGAGCGACGTGATCGGCAAGACCGACTTCGACTTCTTCGCGCGAGCTGGCGGAGCGGTACCACGACGATGAGCAGGACGTGATCCGCACCGGCCAGGCCCTGCTGGGCCGTGAGGAATCTACGGTCGATCCGGCCGGCCGCACCCAGTGGTTGATGACGACCAAGGTGCCGCTGCGCGACGGCAGCGGCGCCGTCGTCGGCATTGTCGGCATGTGCCAGGACATCACCGCCCGGAAGCGGGCTGAGGAGGAGCTGCGCCGAGCCAAGGACCTGGCGGAAGAAGCCAACCGCGCCAAGAGCGAGTTCCTGGCCAACATGAGCCACGAAATCCGCACGCCCATGAACGGTGTCATCGGCATGACCGAACTGGCCCTCGGCACCGACCTCACCGTCGAACAGCACGACTACTTGCGCATGGTCAAGGCGTCCGCCGATGCCTTGCTGGCGGTCATCAACGACATCCTCGACTTCTCGAAGATTGAGGCACGCAAGCTCGACCTCGATGCCGTCGCCTTTAGCCTGCGCGAATGCCTGGGCGACACGCTCAAGGGCCTCGCCGTCCGGGCCCAGGAGAAGGGGCTGGAGCTGGCCTACCAGGTGCCGCCCGACGTGCCCGACGACCTGGTCGGCGACCCCGTGCGCCTGCGGCAAGTCATCGTCAACCTGGTCGGCAATGCCATCAAATTCACGGACGCAGGCGAAGTGGTTGTCGAGGTGTCCTCTGTCGGAGCCCGGAGTGTGAGCGACGGGTTGACGGAACCCGTCGCTTACGCTCCGGGCTCTGACATACATCTTCACTTCGCGGTCCGCGATACCGGGATCGGTATCCCGGCCAAGAAACAGGCGCTGATTTTCAGGCCGTTCGCGCAGGCCGATAGCTCGACGACGCGCAAATACGGCGGCACGGGCCTGGGGCTGACCATCTCCTCGCACCTGGTTAGCTTGATGGGCGGTCGGCTTGGGGTGGACAGTGCGTTGGGGGAGGGCAGTAGTTTTCACTTCACGGCTCGCTTTGGCCTGGCTGAAGGCCCGGCACTCAGACCGCTGGTACCGCCGGTCAGCCTCGAGGGCCTGGCGGTGCTGGTGGTGGACGACAATGCAACCAACCGCCGTATCCTCCAGGAACTCCTTACCAACTGGCGGATGCGGCCGACATTGGTGGGGAGCGGTCAGGCTGCGCTGACCGCTTTGCGGCAGGCGGCGGCCAGGGGCAGACCATTCTTGTTGATCCTGCTCGATGCCCACATGCCCGAAATGGACGGCTTCACTCTGGCCGGTGAGATCCTTCGCACTCCGGAGCTGGCTGGGGCCACCATCATCATGTTGACGTCCGCCGGCCTGCCTGGGGATGTCGCCCGCTGCCGGGAGCTAGGGATTGCCGCGTCGCTGATGAAGCCGTTCAAGCAGTCCGAGCTGTTCGACGCCATCGTCACGGCGCTCGGCCGGCCCTTGCGGGCCGCGGTCGCGGCGGGCGTGGCCTTACCCGTGGAGCAGCTGCCGACCGGCTCCGGCCTGCGGATCCTGCTGGCCGAGGACAATCCCATCAATCAGACGCTGGCCGTGCGCCTGCTCGAACGGCGAGGCCACTCGATGGTGGTGGTCAACAATGGGCTTGAGGCCCTGGCCGCCCTGGCCCGCGAGCCGATCGATGTGGTGCTCATGGACCTGCAGATGCCGGAGATGGACGGGTTCGAGGCGACAAGCCATATCCGCGAGGCCGAAGCCGGCAGCGGTCGCCGCGTTCCGATCGTGGCCATGACCGCCCATGCCATGAAAGGGGACCGCGAACGCTGCTTGCAAGCCGGGATGGATGGCTATGTCTCCAAGCCCGTCCAGCCGGCCGAGTTGTTCGCGGTGCTGGATCGCCTGTCCCCCCGGCCCGCGCCCAGAGAGCAGCAGCGCTGACGGTCTTTGATAGAACCGATGCTCTGGAACGTGTCGGCGGCGATGTGGCTCTGCTCCGTGAACTGGCGAAGTTGTTCGTGGAACTGTGCCCGAACCACCTGGCGGAATTGCGTGCGGCAGAGGCGCGCGCGGATGGCGCCGCCCTGGAGCGGGTGGCGCACACGCTGAAGGGAGCGGCCGGCGCCCTGGGGGCCCGCGCCGTGTTGGTCGCGGCACAGGCTTTGGAGACCGCCGTCCGGCAAGGCGACGTGCCCGGCACGCCAACCGCGTGCGCTGCGCTCATCGACGCCTTGGAGCACCTTCAGCCGGTCCTGGCCGCGTTGGCCGCGGAGCCGGAGTCCACCTGACCGCCGAACCGTCTGCATCCTTAGGCCAGCCAGCAGGTAAGCGCATGTCCACACCGGTGTCCAACGACCGGCCGCCGCCCGATCGCGTGCTGGTCGAGATCGCCGACTACGTACTCAACGACCGGATTCCTTCGCCGAATGCGTATGCCACCGCCCGCCTGTGTCTCATGGACACCCTGGGCTGCGGCCTGGAAGCGCTGGATTACCCCGAATGCACCAAGCTGCTGGGTCCGATCGTGCCCGGCACGGTCGTTCCCAACGGGGCCCGGGTGCCGGGCACGTCGTACCAACTCGACCCGGTGCAGGCGGCGTTCAACATCGGCACGCTGATCCGCTGGCTCGACTTTAACGACACCTGGCTGGCGGCCGAGTGGGGGCATCCGTCCGATAACCTCGGCGGCATTCTGGCCACGGCCGACTGGCTGTCGCGGACGGCGGTAGCGGCCGGCCAGCCGCCCCTGCTCGTCCGCGACGTGCTCACCGCCATGATCCAGGCCCACGAAATCCAGGGCGTTATTGCCCTGGAGAACTCGTTCAACCGCGTCGGTCTTGACCATGTCGTACTGGTCAAGGTCGCCTCGGCCGCGGTCGTGGCTCGCTTGCTGGGGCTGGACCGGGACCGGATCATCAACGCCCTGTCGCTCGCCTGGGTGGACGGCCAATCGCTGCGAACCTACCGGCATGCGCCGAACACCGGCTCG
Organism: uncultured Planctomycetota bacterium; assembly: GCA_963827935.1. Lineage (GTDB taxonomy): Bacteria > Planctomycetota > Planctomycetia > Gemmatales > Gemmataceae > DATFNV01. The sequence goes on from CAWHCN010000023.1 coordinate 32,854, forward strand.
CGCAAGAGCTGGGCGGCGGGGGATGCCACCAGTCGGGCCGTCCGCCTCGCCCTCATCGCACGCACGGGAGAGATGGGTTACCCCTCGGTCCTCACCGCGAAGCCCTGGGGCTTTTACGACGTGCTCTTCCGTGGCCGGGAGTTTCAGTTCTCGCGGCCCTATGGGTCCTATGTGATGGAGCACGTGCTGTTCAAGATCTCCTTCCCGGCCGAGTTTCATGCACAAACGGCGGTGGAATGTGCCATCCGCTTGCACGCGCTGGTGAAGGAACGGCTGCCAGAGGTTAGGCGGATCACCATCCGCACGCACGAGTCAGCCATCCGGATTATCGAGAAGAAAGGTCCGCTGCACAATCCGGCCGATCGCGACCACTGTCTCCAGTACATGGTGGCCGTCGCCTTGATCCACGGCCGGCTGACTGCCGCCGACTATGAAGATACTGTGGCGGCCGACCCACGCATCGACACCTTGCGCACCCGCATGGAATGTATCGAGGACCCGCAATTCACCAGGGATTACCTCGATCCGGACAAGCGATCCATTGCCAACGCCATCACGATCGAGTTCGAGGACGGGCGCAAGACTGACGAGATCGTGGTCGAGTACCCGATCGGCCATCCCCGCCGCCGCCAGGAGGGCATCCCGCTGCTGGAGGCCAAGTTTGCCACCAATCTGGCGCGGCGTTTCCCGTCCCAGCAGCAGCAGGCTATACTGGCCGCGTGTGCGGACCCGCAGACGCTGGAAGCAATGCCGGTTCATCAGTTCGTGGATCTGTTTGTCATCTGACGCCGGCGACTGGTTCGCGCGAAAAGCCCTTGCAGTCGCCGCGGCTCAGGATGATGATGAGCGTGTTGGCCCCTTTCCAGTTCGGGAGAGAAGAGATGTCGCGCATCGCGTTACCACCAGCGGCGAACGACCTCGACTATCCAACCAGCGACGGCAAGCCTATGGCTGAGACCGATCTGCACCGCATCCTGATGCTGGCCCTGATTGGAACACTGACCGATTTCTTCCGGACCACACCACGGGTCTACGTCTCGGGCAACCTGCTGGTGTTCTATAAACGGGGCGATCTGCTCAAGCATGTGTCTCCCGACGTTTTTGTGGTCCGAGGCGTGGCCAAGCGCTTGCGCGACAACTACCTGATCTGGCGAGAACGAAAGGCTCCCGAGTTCGTCATCGAGTTGACCTCGCACAGTACGAAGCGGGAAGATACGCGCAAGAAATTGATCCTTTACCGAGAATGTCTTGAAGGTGAAGGAGTATTTCCTGTTCGATCCCTATGGCGAGTATCTCAAGCCACAACTTCGCGGTTACCGTTTGCACGCCGGTCAGTACCTGAGCATCAACTCGCTGAATGGATGCCTCCCCAGTCGGCTGCTTGGCTTACACCTGGAGGGGGACGGCAGCGACCTGCGCCTCTGGAACCCCGCTACGGGACGCTGGCTGCTGACTCCAGACGAGGCGCGGCACCAGGCCGAGGAGGCACGGCAACAGGCGGAAGCCCTTGCGCAGGAAGAAGCCTCGGCCCGCCAGCGAGCCGAGGCCGAGGTGTTGCGTCTGCGCCGCGAACTGGACCAGTTGCGCCAGCGCCGCTCCTGACAGAAAGCGTCATTCGTATCGCAGCGCCTCGATTGGGTCTAGCCGCGAAGCCTTCCAGGCGGGGTAGAAGCCGAAGATGACGCCGACCGCGGCCGACACGCCGACGGCGGCCACGACGGCCGGCAGCGACAGCTGGGTCGGCCAGTGCTTGAAGAACTTCACCGCCAGCGACCCGCCACACCCCAACAGGATGCCGATGGCCCCACCCAGCAGGCAAAGCACGACCGCCTCCACCAGGAACTGACGCAGGATGTCGCGCGACCGGGCACCGACGGCCATCCGCAGGCCGATCTCCTTGGTCCGCTCGGTCACCGACACCATCATGATGTTCATGATGCCGACGCCGCCGACAATCAGCGAGATCAGGGCCACATACAGGAGCAAGAGCCCCATGGTGTCCGAGGTCGCGCTCAGGGACTTCGTGATCTCCGTCATGTCGCGGATGTTGAAGTCGTCGGGCTTGCCGGCGCCGATGTGGTGCCGCTCGTGCAGCACCGCGGTGATCTGCCGAATGGCCGACGGGATCAAGGTGTCCGAGGCGGCCCGCACCAGGATCTGATCGACGTTGGTCGGCAGCAGGATGGGCGGATAGTCGCTCGTCTCCGTCCCCACCAGGACGGGGTAGGGGCTGGGCTGTTGGCTGGGGTAGCGTTGACTGGCCTCGCTCGGGATCGTCAGGTTGTCGGTGAGCGACGAGTTGCTCTGGTTGCCCGTCTGCGCGGACTGCCCGGCCACCTTGAACTTGATCGTCCGCCACGGGGCCAACAGGATGTCGTCCTGATCGATACCCATCATGTTGGCACCTTTTTTGGTCAGGGTGCCGACCACGGTCATGGGGTGGTTGTTGACGCGCACCACATGGCCCAGGGGCGACTGCCCCTCGAACAATTCGCGCACGATCGTCTGGCCGACGACGCACACCTCGGCGCTACTGTTGACCTCCTGATCGGTGAAGTTGCGACCTTCGTCCATGTCCCACTGGCGGACGTCGAGGAAGGCCGGCGTGGTCCCGTAGATGTACAGGGGCACCCAGTTCTTGTTGCCGAAGACGACCTGGGTGCGGGCGCGGACGATCGGGGCCACGCTAACGACGACCGGTTGGCACTCCTTGGCGATGGTGATGGCATCTTGCGGCGTGAGCGTCATGCTGCTGCCGCTGCCAAAGCTCACCCCGCCCGACGAGGCGGTCCCCGGCTGGACGAGCAGGTTGTTGGCCCCCATGCTCTGGATGGTGCTGGCGATGGCTGTCTTGGAGCCCTGGCCGATGCCGTCCATGGCGATGACTGCGGCCACGCCGATGATGATGCCCAACGTGGTCAGGGCCGAACGCAGGACATTGCGGCGAAGGGCGTTCAGGGCCGTCTTCAGAGTGCGAATGAACGCGGTCATGGTTTCCAAACTCCTCCTGTTTAGCCGCCGCCCTCGGGGCGGCGCAAAGCGCCGCCCCGAGGGCGGCGGCTAAACAAAATCATTCGGCGGCGGTGACGGCCTCGGCGACGAGCTCGCCCTCGGGCTGTCCGTTGTAGACGCCCGCGGCGATCAAACCGTCGCTGATCCGGATGACGCGCTTGGCATAGTTGGCCACGCCTGCGTCGTGGGTGACGAGGACCACGGTAATGCCGTCTTCCTCGCTCAAGCGCTGGAACATCCGCAGTATTTCCTTGCTCGTCTTAGTGTCCAGGTTGCCGGTCGGTTCGTCGGCAAACAGGAGCGGCGGGTTGTTGACCAGGGCGCGGGCAATGGCCACGCGCTGCTGCTGTCCGCCGGAAAGCTGCGACGGGTGGTGATCGAGGCGGTCGCCCAGCCCGACGCGCTCCAGGACCATCGTGGCGCGCTTGCGCGCCTCGCGGTCCGGCAGGCTGCTCGCGGTATAGGTCAACGGCATCATGACGTTATCCAGGGCGCTGGTGCGGGCCAGCAGGTTGAAGCTCTGGAAGACAAAGCCGATCTTCTTATTGCGAATCAGGGCCCGCTGGTCGGAAGACAGCCTGGAAATCTCCTCGCTGTCGAGCCAGTACTTGCCGCTGGTGGGACGGTCCAGACAGCCGAGGATGTTCATGAGCGTCGTCTTGCCGGACCCCGAGGCGCCCATGAGGGCCACCATCTCGCCGCGGCCGATGGTCAGCGACACGCCCTTGAGGACGGGCACGTCGATCTCGCCGAGATGGTAGGTCTTGCGGATATCGTCGAGTTCGATGAGTTCCATGCTCATAATTCCTCGGGGCCGCTTGCGGCTTCGCAGATCCTGCGAAGCCGCAAGCGACCGGCCGTTACTGCTTCTTGCCGAACATCTGCGGAGCGAACGGATTGCTGCTGCTACCCGTGCTGGTCACCACCAGGGCATCACCGCTCACGACAACGGATCCTTCCTTCAGGTCGCCGCCGTCCAGGACCTCGGTGCGGGTGCCGTCGGTCAGGCCGAGTTTGACCTTTGCCGGCCGAACGTAGGTGCCGTCCAGCACCCAGACCACGCCCCGGTTCTGCGTGGCGGTCGTCGGGGGCGGGGTGGCGCCACCGGCATTATCGTCGGCCGCTTGGTGCTTTTGCTGCGACTTCTGGTACGCCGCCCGGGCGTCGGGCACCACTTGCGTCACATCCGGTTTCCAGCGCAGCGCCTCGTTCGAGACCGTCATGACGTTGGTGCGCGTGTCCACCTCGAAACGGAGGTTTGCGGTCAGGTAAGGCAGCAGCTTGCCGTTGGGGTGGCCCTTGTCCGGCGGATTGTCCGTCATCACCTCGACGGTGTAGGTCACGACGTTGCTCGTCATCGTCGCGTTGAGGCGGACCAGTCCGACCGTGCCCTTGAAAACCTCGCCGGGGTAGGCATCCACGGTAAAGGTCACGTTCTGACCGACGCGGACATGGCCGATGTCGGCCTCGTTAACCGAAGCCCACACCTTCATGCGCGTCAGGTCGCGGGCCAGCAGGAACAGGCTGGGCGTGTTGAAGCTGGACTGGACCGTCTGACCCAGAGTGACGCGGCGGTCGATGATGACGCCCTTGACCGGGGCCTTGATAATCGTGTAACCGAGATTGATCTCGTCCTGGGCTTCCGCCGCCTTGGCGGCGTCCACATTGGCCTTGGCGTTGGCAACGGCGGCCTGGGCCTCCGTGACCTGGACCTTGGCCTGCGCCAGGGCCGCATCGAACTGCGCCACGGCTGCCTTGGTCGTCTCGTAGGTCGCTTGGTAAGTGTCGTAGTCGGCCGGCGCCAGTCCACCCCCAGTGCCCAGTTTCTGGGCCCGATCCCAGTCCCGCTTGGCATGATCGTAATTGACCTGGGCCGTTTGCAGGTTGGCCTGACATACCTTGACGTTGGCCTGGGCATCGTCCACCTTGGCGAGGGCCTGATTATAGGCTGCCTCCGCCACGCCGATCATGGCCTTGGACTGATTCACATGCGCCTGGAACAGGGCCTCGTCGATCTTCGCCAGGACGGCCCCCGCTTCCACCGTGGAGCCGTAGTCGATCGATTTGCCCGTGGCGGTGTCCGTGCCGAATTCCTTGATCTGCCCGGCGACCTGGGCGCCGACGTCGATAATGTCCTCCGGTTCCAGGGTCCCGGTGGCGCTGAACGAGGCCAGCAGGTCTTGCCGCTTGACCTCCTCGGTCCGGTACGGCGAGCCCTTCTGGCCGGCCGCGCGGGCATACCAGAGGCCGACGCCCCCGGCCGCGGTCAATACCAGGACCGCGATGATAATGACGAACTTGCGCATGGTCGGGACCTCCGCGATGGGGCCGATGGCCCGCATGGTTATGCCTGGATTTCCCCAGATGGGTTTTCACTCGCCGGGTCCGTTGGCCAGGACGGCAAGGTGCTCTCCCAGCTGCTCCAGCAGATGGTTGAGCTGTTCCTGTTCTTCGACCTCGAGTCCGCTCATCACCTCGGCCATCTTGGTCTGATGGACGGCGAGAACCTGTTCTACTATTTGCCGCCCTTTCGTCGTCAGCGCGATCTGCTTGGAGCGCCCATCCGTTTCCGAAGCGCGGCGAACGACCAGGCCGACTTTCTGCAGGCGATCGGCGATGCCCGTCACACTGGGCGGGCGGATGAGCATGCGACGGCTCAGGTCGGTCAAGCGCATCCCTGCCTGCCTCTCCTGCTGGCTCCGGTAGAGGTTTCGGAGCACGCCCCACTGAGCCCCGCTGATACCGAATCGGGCGAAATAGGGCTGCATCACCCGCTCCACCAGGCCGTAGGTCCGGATGAGCTGGCGGAACGACTGCTCGGCGGGAGTGCCGGGCCGAGCGCTGGGGAGAGTGTGGATCATGGCCGTCTGTTTAGTTAGCTTCTATTTAGTTAGCATCCTAATGATTCCACGGCATTATACCGCCTCGCCTTCGAGGAAGCAACGCGGCGGCAAGGCATCCTTGCGCGACAAATGATGAAAAAATGCAACTCCCAGCGCGACCAGAAGGATAACGGGGGAAGGCGCGGTAAGGAAGGAGATTTGAGAAGACACGCCGATTCTCGCGCTCGGCCGGGGCCCGAGGTCCAAAGGAGCGCGTCGTTGTCGGTACGCGCGATGATGATGTCATTGTGATGCCCCGCGCGGCTGGCATGGCACTTCCTCGCTCTCGGGTTGACAATCTCCCCTCGCCTATGCAGAAAGAGCTTGAGTCCGCCTGCCGCATCGGTTGTAATCCAAAAGGACCAAGCCGCACGACCTCCGGCCAGGAACCAGGGGACCCCGCCGTGCCCCCGCGTGCCGGATTGATGCCCACCAACCCCGAGGCCAAGCACCATGTCTCAGTTCCGTCCACTCGCGCCGGGCCGCCGCGGCCTGGCGCTCGTGACGCTCTCCCTCGCGCTGCCCCTGCTGTTCCTGCTCTTGCCTCCAGCAGCGCCGGTGCACTCGGCGGACGAAGCCAAACCAGCCAGGCTGGAGCTTCAGAAAGGCGATCACATTTGCGTCATCGGCAACACCCTGGCCGAACGCATGCAGCACGATGGCTGGCTCGAAACCTACCTGCACCTCCGGTTTTCCGAGCACGATCTGACGATCCGCAACCTCGGCTTTTCCGGCGACGAACTGACGGTGCGCCTGCGCTCGCAGTCGTTTGGCACCCCGGATCAATGGCTGGCCGGGTCGGCGCCGGTGCCGGAGCCGAAACGCCTCGTCACGCGCAAGGGGGTCCGCGAACCGCTTCGAGACCACCAACACCCGGGCCGACGTGGTCTTCGCCTTCTTCGGCTACAACGAATCGTTCGCCGGCGAGGCCGGCCTGCCGAAGTTCAAGATGGACCTCGAGGAATTTATCAAGCACACCCTGGCCCAGAAGTACAACGGCAAGACGGCCCCGCGCCTGGTCCTGTTCTCGCCCATCGCCCATGAGGACCTCAAGAATCCGAACCTGCCCGATGGCAAGGAAAACAACGCAGCGCCTTGAGTTGTATACAAAGGCGATGGCAGAGATCGCGAAGGCCAGTGCCGTTCCCTTTGTGGACCTCTTCCACCCCACGCGTGAGGTATACGCCAAGGCCGACCAGCCGCTGACCATCAATGGAGTTCATCTCAACGAGTATGGCAACGAGATCGTTGCCGGCATCATCGATTCCTCGCTGTTCGGCCCCGCCAGGCGCGTACGGTGTCGCACACCGCGAGACGCTGCGTCAGGCCGTCGTCGACAAGAATCATTACTGGTTCCAGCGCTACCGCGTCATGGACGGCTACAACGTCTATGGCGGTCGGGCCTTTGAGAGATATCAAAATCAGCAATCCAACTACGAGGACCAGCAGCGCGAGCTGGAAATCCTCGACGTCATGACCGCCAACCGCGAGAAACGCGTCTGGGCGGTGGCCCAGGGGAAGGACCTGAAAGTCGACGACAGCAACGTGCCGCCCTACATCCCGGTCGAAACCAACCTGCGAAAGAGGGACGGCACCCCGCAAGAGATCACCTTCCTCGACGGCGAAGAGGCCATCAAGAAGATGACCGTCGCCAGGGGGATGAAGGTGACCTTATTCGCGTCGGAGAAGGAATGGCCCGAGTTGGCCAAGCCGGTGCAGATGCAATTCGACCCGCAGGGCCGGCTCTGGGTGGCCGCCTGGCCCAGCTACCCGCACTGGAAACCCGGCGAGACGATGAACGACAAGATCCTCATCTTCGAGGACACCGACGGCGACGGCAAGGCCGACAAGATGACCGTCTTCGCCGACCACCTCAACTGCCCCACCGGCTTCGAGTTCTACAACGGCGGCGTCCTCGTCGCCCAGGCGCCGGACCTGATCTTCCTCAAGGACACGAAGGGGACCGGCAAGGCGGACCTGCGGCAGCGCGTGCTGCACGGCCTGGACTCGGCTGACTCGCACCACACGGCCAACAGCTTTGCCCTCGACCCGGGCGGGGCCCTCTACTGGCAGGAGGGCACCTTCCACCGCACGCAGGTCGAGACGCCCTGGGGTCCGCCCGTGCGCTGTGCCGACGCCGGCGTCTATCGCTACGAGCCGCGGACCCAGAAGTTCGACACCTACGTCACCTACGGCTTCGCCAACCCGCACGGCCACGTCTGGGACCGCTGGGGCCAGGACTTCGTCTACGACGGCACCGGCGCCAATCCCTACCACGGCGCTCTCTTCTCCGGCCATCTCGATTATCCGCAGAAGCACGCCCATCCGCCGCAGGTCTACAACCAGCGGACGCGCCCCTGCCCCGGCGTCGAAATCCTGTCGAGCCGGCACTTCCCGCCGGAGAACCAGGGCAATCTGCTGGTGGCCAACGTCATTGGCTTCCAGGGCATCCTGCAATACAAGCTGGAGGATCGGGATGCCAGCTTTGCCGGCACCGAGGTCGAGCCGATCCTCTCCTCAACCGATCCGAATTTCCGCCCATCGGACGTGAAGATCGGTCCCGACGGGGCGATCTGGTTCATCGACTGGTACAACCCGATCATCGGCCACCTGCAACACGCCATCCGCGACCCGATGCGCGACCGGACGCACGGCCGCATCTATCGCGTCACTTGTGAAGGCCGCGACCTGCTCAAGCCGGTGAAGATCGCCGGCGCAGCCGCTCGACAAGCTGCTCGATGTGCTCAAGGAGCCGGAAGACCGGGTTCGCTACCGCGCCCGCATCGAGCTGGGCGGCCGTAAGACCGATGAGGTCATGGCGGCGCTGGGCCAATGGACGGCCGCTCTCGACCGGAAGGACCCGATTTACGAGCACGACCTGGCCGAGGCGCTCTGGCTGCACCAGGCTCACAATGTCGTGGACGTGGACCTACTCAAGACCGTGCTGGCCCTGCCCGACTTCCGCGCTCGCGCCGCTGCGACGCGCGTGCTCTGCTACTGGCGTGACCGCATCCCGGACGCCCTGGGTCTGCTGCTAAGAATGGCGGCCGATGAGCATCCGCGCGTGCGCCTGGAGGCGGTTCGGGCCGCCAGCTTCTTCACCGTCCCCGAGGCGATCGAGGTGCTGCTGGTGTCCGAGTCGAAACCGGCCGACCAGTACCTCAACTTCGTGCGCCAGGAGACGCACCGCCAGCTCGATCCGCTGGTGAGTGCCGCCATTCGAGAGAAGAAGAAGATCGCATTTCGCACCCCGGAAGGGGCTCGCTTCTTCCTGCGGAATGTCAGCACCGACGACCTTCTGAAGATGGATCGCACGGAGGGCGTTTATCTGGAATTGCTATTCCGCAGCGGCGTGCGCGATGAATTCCGCCGGGAGGCGCTGGCCGGCCTGGCGAAGGCCAGCCACAGGGATGCGGCCCATGTCCTGCTCGAGGCGATCCGCAGCCACGACCGCCAGGGAGAAAAACAAGACGAAGGCGTCGTCTTCGACCTGCTGCGCCTGCTGACCGGCTTGCCCGCGACGGAGCTGAGCGCAGCCCGGCCGGACCTGGAGAAGTTGGCCACCGCCGCCCGGAACCCGCTGACGCGCGAGCTCGGCTTCGCCGCCCTCGTGGCGGCCGACGGCAACGTCGAGAGGGCCTGGGCCCTGGGCCTGACCTCGGTGGCGACCCTGCGCGACCTGGTAAACGCCATGCCGCTGATCCGCGACCCTGGCCAGCGCGCGGCCCTGTACCCCAGGGTCGAGCCGTTGCTCGCCGGGCTGCCGAGGGAGTTGGCCACGCCGTCCACCGGCACGCAGGTGAGCGGGCGCTACGTCCGCATCGAGCTGCCCGGCAAGAACCGGACCTTGACGCTCGCCGAAGTGGAGGTCATCAGCGCCGGCAAGAACATCGCCCGCGGCGGCAAGGCGTCGCAGAGCACCACTGCCTACGGCGGCGACGCGGCCCGCGCCATCGACGGCAACACCAACGGCAGCTTCGGCGGCGGCGGCCAGACCCACACCCTGGAGAACACCGCCGACCCCTGGTGGCAGGTCGATCTCGGGGGCGAGTATCCGATTCACTCGATCGTCATCTGGAATCGCACCGACGACGGGCTGGGCAAGCGCCTGGCCGGCTTCACGCTGCGAATCCTGGATAGCGGCAAGCGCACCGTCTACCAGAAACTGAAGCAGCCGGCGCCGGACGTGAAGGCCGTCTTCCAGATCAGCGGCGAGGATCCGGAACGCGCGATCCGCCGGGCCGCGATGACCGCCCTCGTCAGCGTCCGCGGCGAGGAGGAGGCGACCTTCAAGTCGCTGGTCCGGTTCCTCAAGGACGACAGCGACCGCCGGGCCGCAGTCGAGGCGATCCTGCGCATTCCGGCGAAATATTGGCCCAAGGATCAGGCCGGCGCGGCGCTGGACACGTTGCTGAGCACCATCCGCAAGGTGCCAACGGCCGACCGCACCACGCCGGCGGTGCTGGACGCCATGCAGCTGGCGGACAGCCTCGCGGGGCTGCTGCCCCTGGCCGAGGCCCGCACAATCCGCAAGGAGCTGGGCGAACTGGGCGTGCGCGTCGTTCGCCTTTCGACGCTGACCGATCAGATGCTCTTCGACAAGGAGCGGATCGTGGTCCGGGCGGGCAAGCCGGCCGAGATCTTCTTCGAGAATACCGATATTATGCCGCACAATTTTGCAGTCACCGTGCCCGGAGCGATGGAGGAGATCGGCATGCTGGCGGAGGCCCAGGCCACGCAGCCGGGGGCCGCCGAACGGCAATACATCCCGGCGTCGAACAAGATCCTGATCCGGAGCCGCCTGTTGCAGCCGCGCGAGTCGCAAAAGGTCCCCTTCACGGCTCCGACCAAGCCCGGCGTTTATCCCTATGTTTGCACCTATCCCGGCCACTGGCGACGGATGTACGGCGCGATGTACGTCGTCGAGGATCTGGATGAATACCTGGCTGCCCCGGAGGCGTACCTGGCCGCCCATCCGCTACCGATCCTGGATGACCTCCTGAAGCTCAATCGCCCGCGCACCGAATGGAAGTTCGAGGAACTGGCCAAGTCGGTGCAGGGCCTGAGCGGTCGCTCCTTCAGCAACGGCAAGCAGCTCTTCACCGTGACCAGCTGTGTCGCCTGTCACAAGTTGGGCGGCGCCGGCACGGAGACCGGCCCCGATCTGACGAAGCTCGACCCGAAGCAGCAGAATCCCGTCGAAATCCTGCACGACATGCTTGAACCCTCGTTCCGCATCAATGAGAAGTTCCAGTCGTATACGATCGAACTGAAGTCCGGCAAGTCGATCACCGGCCTGATCGTCAAGGAGACGCCCACGACCGTGGAGGTGCTGGTCAACCCGCTGGCGAAGGAAAAGCCGGTGGTGCTGAAACTCTCAGACATCGACGAGCGGAAAAAGTCGCCAACCTCGATCATGCCGAAGGGCCTGCTGGACAAGCTGACGCACGAGGAGATCCTGGACCTGGTGGCCTATGTGTATGCGGGCGGTGACCCGAAGCACAAGGTGTTCCAGGGCGGGCACGAGCACGGTGGGCATCAGCATTGATGCCCGGGCTGTCGCCGTTGGCTTAAACCCCGGCAGACAGAGCGCGCGGGTCCACCATGAAAATCACGCGTGTCGAGCCGATCCACCTGCGTCTGCCCAACGTCAACGAACGCTGCGACGGCAGCCAGGAGACGCTGGTGGTCCAGGTGCACACCGACGCGGGGATCACCGGGGTCGGCGAGGCGGATTCCTCCTCGCACGTGGCGCGGGCCATCATCGAGGCGCCCCTGTCGCACAAGATTTGCCGCGGGTTGGCCGAGTGCGTCCTCGGGCAGGATCCGTTCGAGATCGACCGCCTGATCCACCGGATGTACGAGGGGAGCATCTTCTTCGGCCGCCAGGGAGCGGTCATCCAGGCCATGAGCGGCGTGGAGATCGCCCTGTGGGACATCATGGGCAAGGCGACCGGCCGGCCGGTCTACCAGCTCCTGGGCGGCGGGTTTCGCAAGACCTTCCGCGCCTATGCCTCTATCCTCTTCGGCGACACGCCGGCCGAGACCGGCCGCATGGCGCGCGAACTGGCCGGGCAGGGCTTTCGAGCGGTGAAGTTCGGCTGGGGGCCGATGGGGCAGAGCGAGCAAAGCGACATCGCCCTGGTCCGGGCGGCTCGCCAGGGCTTGGGCCCGGACATCGAGCTGATGGTCGATGCGGGGCTCTGCTGGGACACGGCCACCGCCATCCGCCGGGCCTGTCAATTTGAGGAGTTCAACCTGACCTGGCTGGAGGAGCCGTTGCACCCGGACAACATCGACGGCTACGCCCGGCTCAGCGCCCGCGCCCCGATGCGCATCGCCGCCGGTGAGGAGATCTGCGACATAAAGGAGTTCCAGCAGATGATGGACGTGGGCGGCATCGACGTGGCCCAGGTGGACGTGACCCGCGTCGGCGGCCTGGCCCGGTCGAAGCGAATCGGCTGGGATTCCGCGGAGCGGCACCGGCTCTGTGTCAATCACTCCTACAAGACGGGCATCAACATCGCCGCCAGTCTGCACTTCGTGGCGGCGCTGCCGAACACGCAGTATTTCGAATACTGCGTCGAACAGGGGGCGCTGCGCCAGGGCCTGACGCGGCAGCGCTTCCCCGTGATCGACGGCAACATCAGCGTGCCCGAGGAGCCGGGACTGGGCGTGGAGTTGGACGAGGCGGTTGTGGAGCAGTTTCGGGTGGCATAATCGGGCGAGCGGCGCGGCATCAGCCCGCCGGTTCTCATAAGTACCGGCGGGCTGACGCCGCGCCGCTCGCCATAAGTACCGGCGGGCTGACGCCGCGCCGCTCGCCTGGCTTTACGGCGCCCCGGGCACTGGTTGCGGCAAGGGGGCTGCCCCGCCGGGGCCGCCGCCAGCATTGGTGGCTTCCATCGTGGCCTCTTCCCGCGTGAACGGATAGGCCGGCGAGCGCGGGATGTACTGCGGCGGGTGCTCCAGGTAGTGCGGCGAGGGCACGGTAATGCCGGCTTCCGGCAGCCAGGTATTGCACCCCGCCAGCGCCGCCAGCACCAGGCCCACGCCGGCTGTCGGCAGGTAACGCCAACGGCGCATTGTCTTCATGTTGACCATTCCCTCAAGAAGAGCCATCGGTTAAACTCGTAGCCGTCCCGGCGGTCTGTCCCCGTTGCCCCACCCTGCCGCTTCCGCGGGGGAGGAATGGTCCGGGACCTTGGGAGCACTTTCTGAAGGAGGTATCGGCGCGGCAGGTGTGAGGAGTTTAACGGATTTGCCGAAGACGCCGCCCTGTTGGGAGGGAACGCAAGCGTGAACACCGTCGTCCGCCCGGAAGGCGAAACGACCGCGGCCGCCTGGCCGCTGGTGCTGTCATGGCAGGAGCAAGAGAAGCCGCTGCCGGTTCGCCCGGTTCGCCTGCCCGCCCATGGGCGGCCGCGACCGGTCGGGCAGGTAGCAGCCCCCTGGCACGAATCGGGGCCGGTTGGCCAGGCGTTCGACTTCTGCGGCCATGTCCGCCGCCTGTGCGAGGACCTGGTGTGCCGGTGCCCGGACCTGGGACACATCGACGTGGGTCGGCTTCTCTTTGGGATGACGCAAGCGCGGAGCGGCCGGCGTCACGGGCTCCAGGCGCGGGTCACACCGCTTCGCTTCCGGGCCGGCCGACTCACCGGCCACCGCCGCGGCGTGGCTTACCAGGTCCAGCGCTACTGGGTCGATCAGCGCGAAATGCTCTATCTTATCACCTTCTGCCTGCCCCGCTTCCTCGACCAGGAGTTCGACGACAAGTTCGTGACACTGTTTCACGAGCTGTACCACATCAGCCCGGCGTTCGACGGCGACCTTCGCCGCCATGACGGCCGCTACGACCTCCACTCGCACAGCAAGAAGGACTACGACCGGCAAATGGCGGAACTGGCCCGCGCCTACCTGGCCACCAGGCCGGACCCGGCGCTGTTCGGCTTCCTGCGTCTGAATTTTGCCCAGTTGCAGCACCGTCACGGCAGCGTCGCTGCCATCGTCGTCCCCCGGCCGAAGGTAATTCCCGTTTCGGCGGCCCGATGATCGTGGCCTGGATGCGAGTATCGCCATGCCGCGCTTCGTGATCCTCGAACACGATCATCCGGCGCTGCACTGGGACTTCATGCTGGAGGACGGCCCCATCCTCAAGACCTGGCGCCTGGCGGAGCCGCCGCAGGCTGGTCGACCGGTGCGGGCCGAGCCGTCCTGCGATCATCGCCTTGCCTATCTGGACTACGAGGGACCGGTCAGCGGTGAACGTGGCATCGTTCGGCGCTGGGACACCGGCACATTCAGCCGGGTAGAAGGTCCGGACGGAGTCGTCGTTGAGCTGCTGGGCCAGCGGCTTCGCGGCCGGGTGTGCATTGAAACCGATGGAACGGGGGGCTACCGGCTGGTCGTGGACGGCTAGAGGACTTCAAGGCCGCGCCTGCGCCGGCAGAATCGGCGTTTCGCCCGGGCTGAGCGACTGGCCTTGGATCGTGAGTTTCCCCGGACGCAGATCGAGGGTCTCGAGCACCACACTGGTGTGCGACTGGTCCTGAAACCGCAGGATCGCCACCGGGTTCCCCTTGCGGCGATACCACGAGAGCTTGACGCCGTTGCTGTCGGCAGCCTCCGAAAGCCGTTCCAGGATCGACTGCGCCGACACCGGCAGGGCCCCGAGACGCATCCCCTGGATTTCCAGGGCCACCACGTTGGACTCGTCCTTGGCCAGCCACATCCGCATGTCGATCGACACCACCGTGCTGAACTGCCCCACGTGATAACGGAAGCCGAGACGCACGCGCTCGTTCTCGAACACCACGCGCGGATCGGTAATGTGCTCGGGCAGCGTGAGGGATTTGACCGCGCTCTTCAGGAAGTCTTCCTCGAAGAAGCTGTTGATTTGCTCCTGGCTGAAGGTCCCGCCCCAGGTCGTTGAGTCTTCCTTGTGCGCAGAATGAAGTTGCCCACATTGCTGAGACAGGCCTTGGACAGCGCCTCCCGCTCTGGCCCGGGCGGCACGGCAGCGCGGCGATAGAACGTCGGCTCGTGTCGCATCAGGATCGCCAACGTCGCGCCCACGCTGACTGCGACCAGCAATAACAGGCCCAGGCCGACCAGCACCGATTTGCGACTCATGCCCCTGACCCGTGAGAGGAGAACCGGGACGGGCCGGACTGTAGCCGAGCTGGTGCGCCGGGTCAACGCCGCTTGCGGCTTCGCCTGTGCGAAGCCGCAAGCGGCCGCAGCTTACGCCATCCCCACTTCCTTCTTCACCGCCTGATACCAATGGTGGAACATCCCTTCCTTGACCTTGTAGCTGTTGTCCTCGATGATCTCGATGACCATCTTCTTGCACTGAATGTCGTTGCGCTTGCCCTGGCAGCGTTTCTTGAGCTGGGTCACCGAGTCGCTGAACTCCTTCTCGGAAACGACACCGTCGTTGTTGGCGAAGGTCTCGATCAGGTCCTTGATCTCGGAGAGCACCTTGGTTTCGAGGATGTAGCTCTGGGAGTCGCAGACCTGGGCCAGCGCGGCGCGGGCCGAATCGACGCTGATGCCCTGCTGGATGGCGATCTGAAGGATCTCGCGTTCCTCGTTCTTGTCGATGTACTTGTCGTCGTAGGCGCGCAGCTTCACCTCTTCCACGAACCGCTTTTTTACGTCTTCGAGGGACATGCAAAGCTCCTTTGATTCTGGGAGGAAGCGCCGCCCGTGCCCGCGGCCGGCGGCTCACGGGGTACTTCGCCCGGGACAGGGAGTGATTTACGGAAACGCGCCCGATTATAGCTCTTCCGTCGGGTGGGTCAATCGCCCAGAAGCTGCGGCACCTTGTCGCGCAGCAGTTCCACTTCCCGGTGCGTCTCGCCGAGGTAGGCCAGCAGGCGAAGGTCCCCGCGGCTGACGCTGCCGCCCGAAAACAGCCAGGCGCGGACCCGCAGCAATTTGTACAACTTCACCAGCTTGCGATCGCTGATGAAGATCTTGTCCTCGCGCACCAGCGTCTTCACCAAACGCTGAAACTCGCGGAACACCTCGGCCGGGAAGTAGACCTGCCGGTCGTTCTGATCCTCACCCCCTCGAACCGGGGGGTGCCGGCGGGCGAAGGTCAGCGTCAGATAGCGGTTCGCCATGACGACATCGGCCAGCGAAGCGTGCCCTTCCATCCAGGGCTTCTGATTCAAGGAACGATACACCTCGGCCTGCAACCCGGCATCGATCAGGTCGGTGAAGTGGTCGTCCTGCACGGAACGGCTCTCGGCCTTGAGGACGAAGCGGTCCTTGAGGGCACCCAGCTCGCTCTGCTCGGGAATGTCGTTGCTGGCCGCAAACAGGACGCGCAGGCGCACCGGCTGCGGCACGCCGTCCTGGTAGAACTTCCGCTCGTTGATGATGGTCAACAGGATATTCAGGATGGCCGAGTTTGACTTGAAAATCTCATCGAGGAATGCCAGCCGGGCCGTCGGCAGCTTGCCCTGTTCGCGCCGGAGATAACGCCCCTCGCGGAGCTGGTTGATGTCGATGGGGCCTATGATTTCCGACGGCTCGGTGAACCGGGTGAGCATGTATTCGAAGTAATCCTCGTCGCCCAGGCCCAGCGCGTCCTTGAACTTCAGCACCAGGTCCGATTTGGCTGTACCCGGCGGTCCGACGAGCAGCAGCGGCTCCTGCGCCACGGCGGCGACAAGCATCAGGTCGATCAATTCCTGCTTGTCCACGAAGAAGCGCCCCAGCGATTTGCGGAAGGCACCCAGGCGTCTGCGCAGCGCGTCGGCCTCGGCCTGCAACTCTTCCAGGGTTGCGCTTTCGGCGGTCGCGATCATGGGGATAATCTCTATCCGGTTGATGCGCTGGTCTACGACCCGCGGCTAAACAAGGGAACCACTGGGACACAAGCGCCGCACATCGCGGTGGATGCGGCGGCGCACCTGAACCTCGTCGTCATCCAGCCGACGGCGGAGGGCCGGACCCAGGGTGAAATCGTCGCTCACCGCCGCCAGAACCACCGCCTCGACAATCTGAAGCTGCGACAGCAAATAATACCGCGAGGTCGTCCACGGATCGCGAATCCCGTCCAGCTTCTCGAACAGCTCCTCGAAGCGTGCCTGCGCCAGCTCGACCGGTGCCTGGCCGAGGGCCGAGGCATAGGCCCGGGCCAGCTTGAGGCGTTCAATCAACTCCTGCCCCCCGGCGCCAGGGCTCGGGGACTTCCGGGGGCGGGCGGCGTCAGCAGGGCGGCTCGTGCGGCCTCCACCACCTGGTCCGCCTGGGCCTGGTCCCCAAAGTAGTACCAGCCGCCGGCGACGTGGAGCAAGGCCCGTAGTGCCGCCGGTTGCTGTCCGCGCCACCCCGGGCTCGGCCACGATTCGCAACTCCTGGCCCCGTAGCATCACCTCCGCCAGCAGGTTCAGCAGCCGGCGGATGTCGTCCGGCAGGCCCAGCTTGCGCAGACCCCGGAAACACTGAGCTGCCACGGCATCGAGCGCCTGAACGGTCGGGGCCTCCCGCTGGCTCTCCAGTAGCCGCTCGAAGCGATCCACCAGGTCGGGGACAGCGTCCTTGCGGTCGAAGTGAGCCGCCACGAAAAGACTCTTTTCCAGCAAGGTGGCCTGGCGTTCCACCTCATCGGCCTGCCGGGGCAAGGGCAGTAGATCGAGCGCCTCCGGCACCTGCGGCAACAGCTCGCGTGCAAACGCCTCGCCGATCCGCGGTGCCTGGTTCAACCCGCCGATAAGGATGTTGGCCCGCTCGCGCGGGCCTCGGTCCCCCGGCGGCACCTGGCGAAGCCATTGGCGGACCAGGTTCGCCGCCTCCTCGCGATCGAGGATGTCGGGCAAGCACTGCAGGGCCTGTTCTGATCCGGCCTGGACCTTCTCCAGGTAGCGATATGGCTTGATGTTCTGATCCGGCTCGAGGATGCGCGATTGCTCGCGGAGGCGGTCGATGATGTACCAGTCGCCTGGGCCCTGCGTGTCACCCGCCTCTTCGCGTTGCTTGTAGATGTCCAGAAGGGTTTCCATGTATTCGCCGGGCAGGGGGCCAGGGTGCGTTTCCCCCTGTTGTGCCTGGCGAATCCGGTGGGCATAGGCGTTGAGCAAGAATTCATGGGCCTGGCCCTGGCCGTTCGAGCGCGGCCGTCGCTCGCTGCAGGAGTTGCTGGCTGGCCTGGCTCTCGCCAAGCCTTGCCAGTCCGAAGGAGATGAAGAGATCGATGTAGGCGCCGGTCCTTCCCTCGGACGACGCCTCGCCGGGGGCATTTCGTACCGCCCACCGGTGAGCGCTCTCGCCGAGTTGGGCCAGCCACTGACGCAGTACTCGGCCGCGCTGGTGGCCCGCCAAGCCCGTGAAGCGCAGGAAACTCGGCAGGTCCTGATCGGCGCGCAGGCCGCTGTGGAAAAGGCGCTTCGAGCAGTCGATCGCGTGCCCGGGCCAGGCCGAGCGTGTCGCCGCCGGCCAGCCGGTGCAGCGCCAGAGCGGCCAGCCAGGCCGCTCGCACCGGCAGCAGGCCGGCGTGAGCCTCCAGCCAGCGGCCCATCGGCCCCAGGCGTCCGGCCAGCCCTTCGACCGGGGCCGGCCGGCCGCTCGCCCAGAACAGGTAGGCCGCCAGCGCCCGCAGGTCGGCGGCCGAGGGGGATTCCAGGCGAAGCAAACGGTCGAGGTCTTCCCCGCCGATCGACGCACCGCGTGGCGCCAGGGTCGCTCCACTTGCCCAGGTCCGTCCCTGGGGCCAGCCGGCTTCAGAGCGGATCGGCACGGCCTGCGCCTCGGCACGCAGCCAGTCGAGGACCTGGGCCGGCTGCGCCTCCTCGGCCAGCCACAGGACATTCATCCAGCAGATTCCGGCGTCTTCGGCGAGCCCCAACCGGGCATTGCAGGCCGCCATCGCCGCCCACAACGGCAACCGGGCCGCATCGTCCAATCCCCCCGTCACCGCCAGGAAGCGCCCTTCCAGCGCGTGCAGCTCCTCGCGCAACTCGTCCGGCGGTGCGACCGGCCTCGCCGCCGGCGCCTCGGGGACCGACGCTAACGTCGCAGGAGCAGATGGCTCCGCTACAGACTCCGGTAAGGCATCAGAACTTGACGGCGCTCGACGTGCGGCTTCCCTCCCGCCGCGCCCCTCGCCCGGCGGTTGACGGGGGCGTGGTCGCGGGCTGTCCTCCTCGCACACAAATGACTCGAAATCGAACCGCGCTGACGCGACCCAGGCCTGCAATGCTTCCTGGTCCTGGTCGAGGACGTAGTCGATCCAGTCCGACAGCGGGCGAAAGGCCGTATCCGGAAGACTCTCGGGCGTGAAGGTGCCGTCGGGCCCGGGAGCGAGCCAGGTCACCTGCATCGGGTCGTCGGCCAGGTGACGGCGCACGGCGTCACGGCGCAGCGGTGGGTGCAGCCGCCTGCCGACCGGCACAAAGAGGTTCGGCATCTTCTGGAACGGGCAAAACTCGACGGCATTCAGGGCCAGCGCCGGCGGGGCCTGCTTCGACGGCCGCACGCGCAGCACGGCGATCTTCGCAGCGTCTTTCTCGCCGATGGCGAACGCAAGGCGGGCGAGCAGCGAGTCGTCCGACTCACGGACCAGCTCATCGAGTTGCTCGAGCGGCCGCTCGCGGAGGACCCATAGCTCGGCCGGTCCCTGGCCTCCGCTTGGGACGAGACGCAATGGCACCTTCAAGCGGCGCTCCAGGGCCCCTTCCCGCCAGGCCGATTTCGGCGCGGGCAGGGCAAAGTCCAGAACCTCGTAGATGTCGCGAAACGGGGCCTCCGGGAGGACCGTCCAGCAGCGGGCCGGCCGCAGGAAGAGCAGCATGCCGGCGGGAGGTTTCAGGAGATCGCCCAGGGGATGGCGGTACCCGAGCTGCACCCAGACTCCGGGCGCCGCTTCCTCATAGGCGACCGGGGCGGACGGGCCATCCCCATCAACGGCACGAAGGACGGAGTAGTACGGCGGCCCAACGACGCGCAGCAGCGCGCGTCCCGGGGCCGTTCCCGTCGCGTCGTCAAGCCAGCGGTAGCCCTGCCGATCGTTTCCCAGGCGCAGCACCTCGGCGACAAGGGGACCCAGTTGGCCGCCATCGGCCAGCTCAAAGATCACGGGCGTTTGTGCGGGACGGGCGGAGACCTCGGCGACCTGTTGCAGGGGGAAGAGTTGCAGCCAGCAGGAAACCGGGATCGCCGCCGCCGGGCCTCGCCTTTTTAGGACGCCAGCGCCCAGGCGGCGCAGCTCGGCCAGCGCCTTCCTGGGCAAGTCCGCGGCGGTCTCGACCCAGACGCGGCCATCCACCTCGAAGCCACCCACGGCCGGGGCGAGGGCCACCGTCGCCGGCAAGGCGCCGGAACGTCAGGGCCAGGCGGACTGCATCAAGATTGGGGAACGTCAGGATCATTGTGCCCAGAAACCAGACCCAGCTCAGTCGCGGCCGCCGCCTCGTGAGCTACGAACTCCCAGAAACCAAGACGGTGGCGGCCGTCTGCTGTAGCGCCTCATGCGGCGGTCTTGACGCCTGCCAGGCATTAGAGCCGGTCTGGTAAATCGTGGGCGGAGTTCTGTGCCAAACAGGGTAGTTCTGTGCCACCGATGGCACAGAACCTATTCGCCGCTACCGCTTACTATTATTTCACTTGCGCTGCGCCACCGAGTTCTGTGCCAGGGACTTTCTCAGACACCGATGGGTTCCGCGGACGGTTGGCGTTTCGCCCCGCGAGTGACTTGCTCACTGGGCAAGTCGGTGAGCAAGTCACTCCGCTGACACAACAAGCTCTACTCCAAGGACTTGCGCCTTCCGATGGAGTGACTTGCTCACTTGCTCACGCATTTGTGGGCAAGTCACGAGTGTACGATTTTACTACACTCGGTCACCTGGCGGGCGGCACCTCGAAGCAAAAGTCCGCTCGGGCTCAACCATTGTGAGAAAGTCCCTCTGTGCCAACATTTGGGAGGGTATGGGTGGAGGACGAACCAGCCCCGAGCTCCAGCGAGGAGTCAAGCTAGTAATTGTTGGCAACGGAAGCTCCCCTCGCCCCGGTACTCCGGGGAGAGGGGTCGGGGGTGAGGGGTTCTTGCCAGAGAAATCCAGACCCCTCACCCCAAACCCCTCTCCCCGGGGTACCGGGGCGAGGGGCTTCCCCGACAGGCTCTTATTCGCCCTGCCCTTGCGCCGGCGCTCCGCTTGCGGCTGCGTAGCCACCGGCGCACCGCTTGGCTCCCTGGTCTCGCGCTCAACCACGACCTGGCCCAACTCGCCGGCCTTGAGTAGCCCCCCCGCAATGAGCTTCTCCACCAGCGCCCGGTGTTGCTGTTCGTGTTCCAGGGGCAGGGCGTCCGCCTCGGAACGCAGGCTGATGATGATGTCCTTCTTACCCGTCGCCGGGTCGCAGCGCAGGCGGATGGTCAATTCGGCCATGTGGACTCCCCGAGCCGTTTGGCGGCGATGCTCCCCAGCGTCCTGGCGTCGATCGTCTTCTTCTCGACGAGCAGGTCGCGCAGGGCTTCCAGGACGGCCCGATTATCGGCGAGGATGTCGGCAGCGCGTCGCTGAGCCTCGGCCAGCGTCTCGCCCACGCGGCGATCGAGCAGAGCCAGCTGGTCGGGCGACAGGTCCCGGAAGCGCTCGCCGGTCTGGAGGTTGCGGAACTGGCGCAGGCCCAGCTCCGGGCCGCCCATGCCGCAGACCTCCACCATATAGTGCGCCAGACGCGTCGCCCGCTCCAGGTCGCTGCCGGCCGCCCCGGTGGAGACATCGTCGAGCAACAGGCGTTCCGCCTCGATGCCGCCAAGCAACACACACAGGTCCTCGATCATCTGGGCGCGCGTCAGCCCCAGGCGACGGCTATCGTCCTGGGCATAACGAACATAGGCCGGCGCCCAGGTCGTCTCGCTTTTGATGGTAATCCGTTCGATGGCCGGATGAAGCGGGCAGTGCAGCGAGACCACGGCATGGCCGGCCTCGTGGGTGGCCAGCAGGCGCTCCTCGCGCGGGGTGAGGTCGAGCTTCTCCTCGAACTCCGTGAAGGCGCGATCGACATCCTCGGGCCGGGTCTCGTCGGCCCGATCGTCGCGCAGCCGCAAGCGGGCAATGGCTCGACACAGAGCGTTGAGGTGGTCGCCGCTGAAGGGCGTCCCCGTGGCTGTCACATAACCTTCGCCGGTCCGTCGCACGGCGTACTCCAGGGCCTCGTCGGTCATTTGCAGGCGCATCTTCTGGTCGTAGATTCGCAGAATGGCCCGGCGATCCTCGGCGGCCGGGTAGGGGATGTGCAGGTGGAACTCGAACCGGCCCGGGCGCAACAAGGCCGGATCGAGGGCCTCCACATAGTTCGTGGTGCCGACCACAAAGACCATCTCCTCGCGGTGGAACCCGTCCATTTCGGTCAGGAGCTGGTTGACCATCGAGTGCTCGACGCCGCTGCCGGTGTAGGTGCCCCGCGCCGAGGCGAAGGAGTCCAACTCGTCAAACACGATGATTGAGGGAGCCGACTGGCGGGCGCGGTGGAAGATCTGCCGCAGGTTGTCCTCGGATTCGCCGACCCACTTGCTTTTGAGTTCCGGGCCGGAAACGACGGTGATGGCCGCTCCGAGAGACGCCGCCATCGCCTTGGCGAACATCGTCTTGCCGGTGCCGGGCGGCCCCCAGAAGATCATCCCCTTGGGGATCAGTTCTTCCAGGCGAGCGATGGTGTCGGCCTCGGTCGCGTGCTCCTTGAGGGCCAGCACGTCCACAATCTCGGCCCGGAGGCGTTTCTTGACCGCCAGGTAGCCGCCAATGTCGCTTTCGAGGTCAACAGTGGGCACCTCCAGTGTCCCTTGCAGGGTGGCCTGGCGGAGTTGCCGGTACGCCGGCCGGGGATCGGCAGGGTAGTCCTCGCCGTCGAGCGTCGCCAGCAGCTTGCGCAACCGCACGGCGTTGACCCCGGAGACGTACTTGTACAGCGCCCAGGGATTGAGCTGGCGGCCAAATTTGCGGGCCTCGGCCTGAGTCACCAGGTGCCGCAGCCGTGGCCGGGCGATCCCGAGCAAGCTGGTGCGGTGCGGGAACAGGTTTTCGATGACCCGGGGCAGCGGGAACGACGGATCCTTGAAACCGAGCCAGACCAGTTCCGGGTTCTCGTAGAGGAGCGGGATGACTTCACGAGCCTCCGCGGTCAGGCCGCCCTGGCTGGTGGTGAGCAGATCGAGGTGCGGCAGGACCACGACCCGGCGCTCGACGGCGCCGCGCACTGCTTCCCGAAGCTGCGCAATCATGGTGCCGATGAGGCCGACCGGGGCCACGCCGGGCTGCGGCGGCTGTTCGTCGCGTGGCCGGCCGTCGAGGTAGATGCAGCGGACCCCATCGCTCTTCAGCCGGTTGCGGACGTTGAGGTACAGAAACGGCGCCAGGTCCTTGTCGCACTCCACCAGGCACGGCAAGCCGCGCTGCAGCTTGGAGGCGACCTCCGCCAGGTCCGCCGCGTAGGCCGCCTCAACGGCGGCGTCCGGCGTCAGCTGGTGCGGCAGGTCGCGTTCGGGGATGAAGAGGCTCATAGGGCCTGGTCGGAGTAGAGGAAGCAATGACGGCGAGCCCCACGCGCCGAGCAAGGGCGTCCGGCCGGACGCCCTTGCTTGGCGCGTCGGGCACACGTCGTTGTGGCACGGTCTCCTGACCGTGCCACAACGATCCGGACGGCGAGCCCGAAGCGCCAAGCAAGGGCAACCGGCCCGACGCCCTTGCTTGGCGCGTCGGGCTCGTTGTGGCACGGTCAGGAGACCGTGCCACAACGAGGGAGAACGGTCTCAGCAATCGACGGCGGTCCCACCCTCTTTCGGCCTGGGACCCGTGTCGCCCTTCTTGATCGTCAAGTCCTTGCGCAGGTCGTCGATGGGCTTCTGCAGGCGCTGCCAGCCGGCCCGCTCGGCCTTGTCGAGCTGCTCGCCGATTTGCAGGCGCACCTTCTCCTTGCCCGCGTCGTTGAGGTTGGGGTCATAAAGCAAATCGATGCCCAACTCGGCGGCCAGGGCGATTCGCCAGATGGGGCAGTTGGGGTCGTTGGGGGCGGCCGCGATCGCCAGGGTCAGGTCCCGCTTCGAGTCGTTGTGCCAGCGCAGGCTCTTGTCTCCCGGGACATCCTTGGGAATCCGCAACTGGTGGTAGACAGCGCCGGCAAAGCCGAGAGCCGCGTTCCGCCGCGCGGAGGAGGCGGCATCCGTGCGGGTCACCTCCAGGGCTTGCGTGGCCAGCGTCTCGAGGGAGGGCTGCTTCTCCTTGGCCAGGTCCGCGTCGCGGGCCATGAGCAAGTAGCCGCTGGCCAGCAGGAGCGGGAAATCGGCCGGCCTGGCCCGGGTGAGATCGGCAGGCAACGCCTCGCTGTAGCGTTTCAGGGCCTCCGCGGGTTTGTTCTCCACCTCATAGCTCCAGGCGATGTCGAGCAGGTCCTGGACCCGGTCCCCACCGCCGCTTCCCGGCTTGATGCGGGCCCGAATGGCGCCGGCCAAGATGGGGGCGGCCTGGTCGGACGGTGGGAAGCGGTTGACATCGCCGCGCAGAGCAGTCACCCAGGCCGAGGCGTAGCGCGCCATTTCCGCCGCTGGGGCCTTGGGATCGAGCAGCTTCTCGGCAGCCAGGCGGAACTCGGCCTCGGCACCCGTGGCATCCTTGCGTTCCAGGGCGATCAGCGCCAGCCAGTCGTGAGCCTTGGCAAAAGTTAGTGGGTCGGCCTCACGGCGCAGGGCAATCCTGAGGTCTTGCTCCGCCTCCCCAAGCAGGTCCTTGGCGCCGCCGCCGTATCTCGCCCAGCGGTACCGCACTCGGCTGAGATCGACCAGGCGTTTGGCCTCGGTGCGCTGATCGGTGGGGATGTCGCGGGCCTTGCCGAACGACTCGACCGCGGCCTTGTAGCTAGCTACGTCGCCCAGTAGCCAGGCGATGTCCTCCTGGGCATTCCCCAGGGCGGCCCAGGCTTCGTCGGGATAGCGCTGTCCTTCGGCATCCTTGGCCTGGCCGGCCTCGGACCGTGCCTGGCACAGGTACTTCTTGCGCTGGTCGGGGTCAGCGCTGCCGTTGCCCAGGTCCAGACAGAGGTTGCTGCGATTGATGAGCAGGGTGGCGGTCAGGTGATCCTTGTCGGCGGGCAACTCCTTGGCCCGGGATTGGGCCTGGTCATACGCCGCCAGGGCTTTGATGAGGAAACTCCAGTGCTTCTCGGGTTCGGCCTCGGCCCTGGCGCGGAGATGGGCGACGTAGCCGGCCAGGAAGAAGCCTCCCGGGTTCTTGCTATCGCGCTGCTGGGCGTCCTGGGCGTCCTGGTCCACCAGGTCCAGGTCGGCCCCCGGCAGGCCAGCCCGCACCGAACCGCGACCGACATAGTAGTCGGCCCGCGTGCCGTCCAGCGCGACCGCCCGGTCGTACAGGTCGAACGCCTTGCGGTCCGGGGGGATGGCCTTGAGGGCCTGGTCCTTGAAGGACCAGCGGGCGTAGCGATGGTCGGTGATGCGTCGGGCCGCGGCCGCGGCAAGGGCGGCGACCTGGACCTTCAGGTCGGCCGCCCCGCCCTGTTGCAGCAACCGCTCGCCGAGTAGAAGGGCCGGCGTCAGCACCGCTTCGACAGCCGCCACCGCCGCTGCGTCGGCGTCTCCCTCGCCCAGCTGGTGCGTCATCGCCAGGGCATCCTCGTAATCCTTGAGGGCTGGCCGCGCTGCCGCCCCGGTCTGACTCCCCAGGGCTCCGGCCCGGCCCAGCAGCAGCGGGCACAGGTCGGCCGGCTTCAGCTTGTCGCGGGCGCCGAGCAACGGCCCGGCCAGGTCGAGCACCAGCTGCCCGTCCGCCGCGGTGTGATTGGGCCGATTCCACGCTGCCAGGGCCAGGTCCAGGCGCAGGGGGATCGCCAGCGAGTCGTCCAGTTGCCCCTTGGCGAGCAACGGCCGGGCCGGGCTCAGCCAGCGGTAAACCTGCTCGGCGTCGGCAGGCTCAGCGAAGGGCCGGTCGTAGGTCCCGCGCTCGCGGAACTGCTGGGTAGGGGCGAGCAGGATGCGGCCGGCACGCCGTTGACGGGCCGGGTCGAGCAACACCGGGGGCAGATCCGGACCGGCCAGCGCCTTCACCAACGCATTGGCCGCTCCGACCCGGTCCTTCTTCTCCAGCAGCGCGGCATGGATGTATTCGGCATAGGGCCGGAGTGCTGGGGACTCGATCCGGTCGAGTTTCTGGGCGGCGGCCTCGACCCGGTCAGGCGGCAGGCGATCGACGCGGACCGCCACCTGCTCCGCGAGCTGCTCGGCCCGGTCCGGCGGTTCCTCGGCCAGCTTGTCCAGTGCCGCCAACAGCTCGTCGTCGTCCAGGTCGGCAGGCGAGCGCAGGGCCACCGACACATGGACAGCGGCTTTCTTCGTGGCGATCGGTTCGCGCTCGGAGGCCCTGGTGGACAGGGCGGCCACCGCCTCGGTCGATTCCGGAGTGGGCTTCGATCGGTTGAACACGGCCCAGGCGAGAAGGCCCAGGACAGCAGCCACGCCAGCCGCCAGCAGACCAACCAGGACGCCCATGCGCTTGCGCTGATCGCGTCGGGCCGGCCGCCCAGGGACGGCAGCCGGCGGCGGCGCGGCTGGCGGCAGCGTGGGCCGTCCCTGCGGCAGGCTGACCTCGCGGGTGGGGGGCTTTGGCTCGCGGGGGCGGGCCTCGGGCTGGACCACGACCGTGCCGAACTCGCCCGCCGCCGGCACCGCCTCGGGCGTCGGCACGGCCACGGCGGAATGGGTTGTCTCGATGGCCGCCACCGTGCGGTGCCCCGGGGTCGGGACGGGCGGCCCCTCCGGCTCGGGTCTCCGGTCCGCCGGGGGCGGCGTGACCGGCCGCGACGGCGCCGGCACCGCCACCCGCGCCCGCACGCCGGATGTCTTCCGCACCGGCAGCAGCGGCGCCAGCGCCTGACGCAGGGCGTCCGCGAAGTCGCTGCAACTGGCGTAACGATCGGCGTGCTCCTTGGCCAGCGCCTGCCGCATCACCTCCTGTTCCGCGGGATGCAGGCCGACCAGGTCCGGCTTGTTGTTGAGGATGGCGAACATCATCTCGGCCTGGTTGCCGGCCCCAAAGAGCAGCCGGCCCAGCCGCAGCTCGACATAGGCCACCGCCAGGCTCCACAGGTCGCTCCCCGCGCACGCCTTGCCGTACCAGACCTCCGGGGCCATATACGGGATGGTTCCGGCGCTGTTGACGGTGACCGAACGCACCGTTTCGGGCAGGACCATGGCCAGGCCGAAGTCGGCCACCTTGGCAAGCTTGCCGATCCGCAGGATGTTCTCCGGCTTGATGTCGCGGTGCAGCAGGCGGTTCTCGTGGAGATAGTCCAGGGCCTGCGCGGACTGCTCGATATAGGGGAGCAGTTCCTCGACGGGGAGGCCGGACAGCCCCTGGGCCAGGCACTCGCGGAAGCGATCGCGCACGCTGCCGTCGGCCAGCTCCATGACGATGAGGAGGCGATCTTCGTGCGTCCAGAACCGGTGCGTTTGCAGCAGGTAGCCGTGCCGCAGCCGCTTGGTCAGCTCCAGGGCTTGGCGTTCGCCCTGGGCCTCCTTTTCGGTGAGGGAGCGGACGATGATCTTGACGGCCACCTCGATGCCCCCGGGGGCCTCGGCCTTCCAGACCTCGCCGAAGGCCCCGCGGCCCAGCCGGCTGATGAGCCGATAGCCGTCACCCACGAAAGCTCCAGGCTGGATGTCGAGCATCGGCGGCTTCTCCGCTCGCACCCTCAAGGCCTCCCGGACCCGGGAGACAGTGCGACCTTCGCGCGCACGGCGTACTTGGAGCACGAGACTGTACAACTACGATAGGGCGTGAACGGCCGGCGCTCAAGGAGAATGTGAGCGGACGATCGGTTGGAAAGGCGAGGAAGCGGCCAAATCTGTCCTAAAAAAGCATTTCGTTGCATTTGGCATGCAACGAAATTGCGCTCCCGATGTGGTTGGCGCATCTGGACTTGCGCCGTCGTCGCCATCTCGTTGCATGGGACACGGACACACCGCCCCCACCCTGAAATGCAACACCCTGCCAGGGAGGAAATAAGGCCCGGAGGGCCGGCGGAGTGTAATTCACCACGAAACACACGAAAGACACGAAAGAAGGCAAGGAGTGGGGAGTCGCTGTAGGGTGGGTCGAGCGGAGCGAGACCCACCGGCCGACTGTGGTGGGTCTCGCTCCGCTCGACCCACCCTACTCCGCATTTCGTGTGTTTCGTGTGTTTCGTGTGTTTCGTGGTGATTCTTCCTCCGGACCTCAGAAGTTGGTGGCCCGGGCGTAGCGGCTGGTGTCGCCGGCGGACGGTCCAAAGAAGTAGTTGCCGTGGATGCCGATCTGCCAGTCGAAGGTGCGGTCGTTGTTCCCCTTGAGCGGCACGACCACGCCGACGCCCAGCTGGCAGTGGTCGCCGAGGACGCTCAGGAAGCCAGCCGTCAGGTTCAACTCGTCCACGTGGGCGTCATCCGCGACCAGCGCGAACGACGGCGTCTCGAGCTGGCTGGGGTTGCCCAGCGTGGCGTTGTAGTGCAGCTCCACAAACGGGGCCAGGCCGCGCAACAGCGACGAGCTCTCCTCTGGACGGATCAACCAGTAACCGAGCTGCGCGTCGATCTGGCACAGCGTCTGATCGCGCAGCCGGCCCACGTTCTGCAGGCCGGTCAGGTCCAGGTTGGCACTCACCGGGTTGCCGTTCGTATCGAACCCGAACTCCACCCAGTTCTGGAAGAAGAGCCGGTCCGTCGGCGTCAGCAGATAGGCCAGGTATGGCGTGAGGACGACCGATTCATTCTTGACGTGGAGCAGCACAGTGCCGAAGGAATCGACCACGGTCAGGTTGTCGCCGGTCGGCAGGGCGATCCCCAGGCCGCTGGCGACGGCGATGGTGGTACTCCGATAGACAAGGGCCTTGAGCGTCAGGTTCAGGTCCCCTAGCTCGGCTTGGTCCGAGCTGGTGCTGCCGTCGCTGTGGACGTCGTCGCTCAGCGTGGCGGCGAAGGGTAGCCGCACTTCCAGCGACATCTGACCGTCGAAAAAGGTCTTTTCGATGCCGACGGAGAAGCGGTTTACGTCCACCCCCCGGGTCGAGAGCGGGACATTGTTGAAGAGGTCGTAGTCGAAGATGACCCGATCGCGCGGCAGGGGGCTGTTGTCGTCGGAGATTGTGGTGCGGCCGACGACTCCGCCGCCCGTGGCGGCTGGGATCAGCAACTGCCCCTCGGCGGTGTACTGCGCGCTCAGGCTGAACGGCGACTGGGTGATGGACAGCATTTTGGATGCCGGCGAGTTCTGGGTGATGGTCACCGTGCCGGGAGGGACGAGGGTGGCGGTGGTTGGCCCGGCGACCAGCGTCACGCCGGGGCCGAACTGCCGCTGGGCCTGGGCCAGCAGTGCCTGCTCCAGGGCCGGCTGGTTCGTCAGGGCCACGCTGCCGGACGCCAGGGGGAAGGTGATGGCGCCGCTATTCGTGAACGCCAGGGCCGGGAAGGTCAGCCCGCCAACGGTGAAGCCATTGACATTGGTGAAGGTGACGCCGCCGGGCCCGTAGATCTTGTTCTGGGCGATCGGCGACGCCGTGCCGGTGAACGGATCGGTCGGCACGCGGGGCAGGAGCGTGCCGCCGACCGGCAGGCTGAAGTAGGCCCGGAACCCGCGCGTGCCAAAGGCGTCGCCGAACATGTTGGGCGAGGCCAGGGCGACCGACGCACTTTCGCCCGTGCCCTGAAGCTCGCTGCCGAGCTGGAGGTTCGGGGTGGTGTCGGGACTCGGCACGGTCGTCGGCGGGGTCGCTTCGCCCGGGGTCGTGGCCTGGGGGACGGCGGGGCAGGCACAGCCACCGGGGGCTACCACGATTGGGGTAGCGCAGCCGCTGCGGCCGATCCCGCCGGTCTGCACGATACGATCCTGGGCGGTCGCTGTGCCGCCGAGGACGGTCAGGCCCAGGAAGAGGCCGCACCACCGTTGTCTATTAGCCATCGCAGACTCCTTCCGGACTTCGAGACCACCGGGAACGTCGTAACCTCCATCGACCGTCTCGCGTCGGCAGCACCGGCGGACCCGGCAGGACTCGTATAAACCACACAGAAGGCACGAAGAGCGTAACGATTGTGCCGGAGAAAGGGGAAGGGCTCCGGCAGGGAGTTGCTTCCATCTGCGAGCCGCGCTTGACAGAGAGTGGTGGGGCAATGGTAGCCCGCGGAGCGGGCGGCGGACTGTAGCCCCGGGTGGAGCGGAACCCGCGGAGCGGGTGCAGCGCAACCCGGGGACAAGGACGGTTGGCGGTGGTGTGAACCCGCGGAGCGGGTGACGGAGCGCGAATCCATTCCCGTTCCGCCACCCGCTCCGCGGGTTCGATCCAGCACGCCCTGGTGATCCCAGGGTTGCGCTCCAGCCGCTCCGCGGCCTGCGCTCCACCCTGGGCTACAGTCCGCCGCCCGCTCCGCGGGCTATTCGCTCGATGGCGGCGGTGGTGACGCAACAAGGCGAATGGCTCACTCCACACTGCCCGTGCGTTCCCTGCCGTCGGGTGCTACAGTGACCCGAAGCGAGCCTGCGTGAGGACTTTATGATGAAATCCCGCTTCCTTTTCGCCCTGGCAGCTCTCTGTGCCATCACTTCCGCTGCGCCGTCCCAGGCACCCGCCGACAAGGTGCTGCTGCGCCTCGAGCCCGGTGGGCCGACCAGCTTCGTCAGCGCGGTGGCATTCAGCCCGGACAGCAAGCGGCTCTATGCAGCCGGCTTCGACAAGGTCGTCACCGCCTGGACGCTGGGTGCGGACGGTACTTTCGGACCCGGTGCGGTGGCGGCGCGCGTGCCGATCGGGCCGGGCCTGGCGGGAGCGCTGAACGCGCTGGCGGTCTCGCCCGACGGCAGATGGCTGGCGGTCGGCGGCCAGGGCGTCTTCCGCGGTGCGGCCGACGAACGCACCGCCGGCGTCGTCTTCCCCACCCTGGGGGCCAAGACCGACGACATGCGGCGCGACGAAGGCGTCATCTATGCGATCAACCTGACCACCAAGGCGGTCCGCACGCTGCGCGGCCACGCCGGCCACATCCGCGCCCTGGCCTTCGCGCCCGCGATGGACGGCAAGCCGCTGCTGCTGGTCTCCGCCGCCGAGGAATGGAATGCGGCGACCAGTGCCTACGAGGGTCGGGTCCGGCTCTGGGACGTTAACAAGCCAGAGACATTGGCCGAGCGGGCTGGGGTGTCGAAGTCGTCGGCCAGCCGCCCGGGCCTGGCGGTGCGGCACACGGGCAAGGAGGCCAAGCAGGTGAGCGTCGCCATCGCCTGGAATGACGAAGTCCTGCGCCTGTGGGAGCCGGCAGCCGTCATGCGAGAAATCCAGGATGGCAAATATAACAATACCGCGGCCTATATTCCCGACTCTGGCAGATTGGTCACCGCAAGTCTGGAGGGGGTGAGTGGCCAGCTGCGGGCATGGCGTCCGGTCGGCGCTGGGCAGCAACCCCAGCCCCGCCCCCGCGCCTCCTTCGACCCGCCCGATGTGAAAACCGGCCCGTTCTCCATTCCGCGCGCTCTGGTTCTCTTTCCCAGTCGGCGCGGCGGCGTGGTAGATCGCGCCGCCCTCATTGTCCGCGAATTAACTCTGCCAGCCCGCACGGAGGAAGACGTGCTGCTAGTCGTCGATCTCGACGCCGGCACGGTCCAGTCTCGCGTGCCCCTGGGCAAGCCGGGTGGAGTGTTGCGCACACTGGCTGCCTCGCCCGACGGCCGCTTCCTCGCCGTCGCTGGCGGTAGCGAACCGCAGATTGCCGTCTACCCGGTCGCCGACCTGGCACCGGGACGGACCCGGCCCCAGCGCCTCAGGAGCGCCGGTGCCGTGATGCGCTCCGTGGCCTTCGTAAGCAAGGGAGACGATCACGGGCTGTTGCTCAACGAATCGGCTCCCGCCGCCCCCGGTGCGCCGCCCCGGCCGCCGAAAGATGGTGACTTGTTGTTCGACTTCGGCCAGCGCAAGCTGCGAGGCGACACCGCGGGCTGGCGGCTGGATGCCCCGGCCCTGGGCGGCTGGCAAGCCGGGCTCCAAGGGAGAGCCATCGTCGTCCGCGCCAACACCGAGGACGATGGCCAACGCATTGTTCTGGGGGCCAAGGACGAGGTCACCGCCTTCGCCCTGCTGCCGCCGACAAAAGCCGGCTCGGTCCCCCTGCTGGCAGTCGGCTTCCTCGATGAATACCGCCAGCCGGCCCTGGCCCTCTTCAACGCCGCCAGCGGCCAGCAAGTGCGCCAATTGACCGCTCATATTGGTCCCATTCGCTCGCTTTCCTTCAGCGCGGACGGCAAGTTGCTGGCCTCGGCGGCCGAGGACCAGACCGTCTGCGTCTGGTCGCTGACTAGCCTCAACCAAGTGCTGGGCAAAAAGGGACGGGTGCCGGGTCTCGCCGTCCGCACCGCCGCCGGAAAACTGGTGGTGGCGAAGGCGGATGACGAAGGACTGCTGAAAGTCGGCCAGGTCGTCGAGGGGTTGGTCAATGGCGGGAAGCTGACCCCTGTTGCTTCGCCCCGCGCCTTGTACGAAGGGATCTATGCGCTGGCTCCGGGCAAGACGGTGACATTGCGGGTGCGTGAAGGAGACGAAGCGGCCCGAGACATCACCCTGAAGGTTGGCCAGGGGATCGACGAGCGGAAGCCGCTTCTGTCGCTCTTCGTGACCACCGCCGGCAAGGTCGAGGAACGCCGCTGGATCGGCTGGAATCCGAACGGACCCTACGAGGTCAGTTCGCCGGCGGCCGAGCAGTACCTCGGCTGGCACTTCAACACCGGCCAGCCCGACGCCCCGACGGCCTTCGCCGGCGCCGACCAGTATCGCAAGGAGCACGCCAAGCCGGGCATCCTGAGCCTGCTGATTGAGCGTGGCAGTCTGGGGCCGGCGCTGGAGGCCTGGCAGAAGCAGGAAGAAACCCGCCTGCCCAGCGAGCCGCGGCTGGGCCTGTGGATCGACGAGGTGGGCCCCACGCCGCCACTGGTCGGCGGCCGGGCCCTGGTCCGCCGCCGCGAGCTGACCCTGAAGCTGACCATCGACAATGACTTCCCCGCGGAACGCATCGGGGCCGTCCGCTGGCAGCTCGACGACGGCGCCGTGCAGGAGTTCGGACCGGAAGTCGCCGGGCAGCGCTCGGCCAACCTGTCGTTGCCTCCCGGTCAACGCGGTCCGCATCAGGTGCGGGTGGTGTTACGGACGCGCGAGGCCAATCCGCGCGAGTTCCCGGCGCGGCTCGATTTGCACTACCAGCCGCCGCCGCCGGAGGTCGCCTATGACGTGGCCTGGCTACGCAAGCAATTCGGCGAGATGCCGCCGGCGCGGCTGGTCGTCCGCGATCAGCCCACGCTCACCGTGGAAGCGGTGGCACGGTCTGCGCGGCCGGCGAGAAGGTCCACGTCCGCCTCCGTCGCGGCACCGACCCCTTTGAGGATATTGCGGACCCGGAACATATCCGCAAGGAGATCGCGCTCAAGCCCGGGGATAACGCCATCGAAATTGTGGCGATCAACGACGGTGCCCTGAAAGGGCAGGAGGAGCTGGAGACGACCCGGCGGATATTGTCGGTCTATTATGTCCGCCCCGCGGCACCGCCCGGTATTACGCTCAAGGCAGTGACTCCGAAGGCCGCCCAAGCGATGCCGATCGTCCCCGGGCAACCACTGGTCGTCTCCGCGGCGGAAGTGCGAATTCAGGGCGAGATCGCCGCGGAGGAGAACCTGGAAGAAGCCAAACGCGATGACCAGGCCCTGGCCGGCTTCCGACCCGGCACCGGGAAGACCGCCGCCATTGACGAGACGCTGACCCTGCGGCCTGGCAGGCATGTGGTGCGTTTCACCGCCAAGACGGCGACGAGCCCCGCGGCCCGGAGCGAGCTGACCCTGAACTATCGACCGCCCTTGCCCCGCCTGCTGGTGACGGCGCCGGCCGACGGCGAAGCGGTGTTGGCCGACACGCTGACTCTGCGCGGCCGGCTAACACTGCCGGAAGGGAAAACGCTCCCCTTCAAGGCCCGAGTGCTGGTCGATCGGCGCGAGCAGGATGCACCGACCGTGGCCGACGATCAGCGCCACCCTGGAGGCCCGCGTCCGGTTGCGGCCAGGGGCCAACCGCATCGAGGTCCGCCTGAGCAACGAGTGGGGCGAGACGGCCCTGGTTGTTCGCCAGGTGACGTTCCAGCGGCCGCCGCGGATCGTGGCCATCGAGGAGCCGGTTGTGAGTCCGAAGCCGTTCGTCGATGTCGTCGCCCGCGTGGAGTCGCCCGCCGATCTGCTTCCCGAGCGTGTGGAGATCAACGGCCGGGTTTGGCCGGCCGAGGCGGTGCATGTCGAGAAGATCGCCGGGGAAGAAGGCCAGTGGCGTGTGGTCGCGGCCCAGGTGCCGCTTGAAGCGGGTGACAACGTCATCCGCATCGCCGTCGCCAACAAGGACGGACCCTGCCGCGAGCCATCCGCACGCAAGGTCCACTGGGCCCCGCCCGCGCCGCCGGCCCGCGCCGAGGTCGAAATCGTGGACCCGAAGGTCAATGAGAACGTGGCCGCTCCGGATTATCGCGTGAGTTTCGCGGTCCGCTCGGCCAGCCCGCTGGCACGGGTGCAGCTGCTGCGCGGCAAGCAGGTGCTGTACACTGCCGACCTGGCGGCCCAGAAGCCGGACGACGCCGGCCTCTGGCGACTGAAGGAAATCGCGCGGGTCAAGCTGATTCCCGGCCCCAACGACCTTCACGTCGAGGCGGTCAACGACGGCGGCCAGCAGGAGGCCGCCGTGACCCTGACTTGTGTCTATCGCCCGGTCCGCGTGACGGTCGAACGGCTGGAATCGAAGACGATGCCGGGCCAGTTCTTCGAGCCCGAGAAGGAGCCGGACGCCCGCGGCCGCACCGTCTTTCGCACGGTCCCCGAAGGGAAGGTGCGGCTGCACGGGGCGCATCGAGTGGGTCAACGACGACGACCAGCTCCTGGGCGGCACCGCCCGGGTTCGCATCTTTGTCAATGGTTTCCAGCAGATTCCGGTGACCCTGGGTCCCGCGATCAAGGGAACGATAACGCGTACATTCCAGGCCGACATTCTCTTTAGCCGGGCCGCCGATAACCTGATCGACCTCGACTTGCCCGACCTCAGCCTCGCCGCCGACCATGCCCACCAGTGCCTGGTCCAAGCCTGCACGCGGCCGTTCCAGGGGCAACGCCTGCACCTGCTGGTCGTCGGCATCGGCCAGGACGATACCAAAAAGCTGGTTGAGGGGGCGCTGAAGGCCCTGCAAGCCCGCCCGCTCCCGGGAAAGCCGGGGCTCTACACCGCTCCGCCCGCCTTCCAGGAAGTCCTGGTTTACGGCCCGCTCGTCCAGGATGTCAGCCCCGGCGATGTCTTCCACAAGCTCAACGACATCCGCAAGCGCATCGAAACCAGCGACATTCGCGATCCGAAAGCGCAGTTCAACGACGTGGTGCTCCTTTATTACCAGGGCGGCGAACGCATCACCCGCGCGGGGCATTTCTTCCTCACCGACGAGACGCAGTACGATTCCAACCTGCAGCGCTCGGCCGTCAGTTGCGACCGGGTGGCCCGCTTCTTTGCGGACACGGAAGGGGCGCAATTGCTGCTCTTGGACACGGTGCGGCCCGACACGCCGTCGGGCGCGGCGGAGGACCGGGTGGACCACTGGCCGGCCGACACTCATGCCGGCGTGCTGCGCTATGCCTGGCTCAGCCCCGGTCGGGTGCCGGCCGACGCCCGCCTGCTGACCGCCCTGGAAGACGGCTGGCCCCGCGCCGCCAGCCTGGGCGGGCTGACCGGCGAGCTGGAGGGCAGCTACAAGCGAGTGGCGGAAAAGTATCCCAAAAAGGGGAATTTCGACCAGCACGTTCCCGACGAGCTGGCCCGGCTAGTGATCGGGCAGAAGCCGTGAGGGTCTGTGCCGGAAGCCCCTCGCCCCCGTACTCGGGGAGAGGGGCTGGGGGTGAGGGGTTTTTCGGGGGACGAAGCACCGCTTCGTCCTACCCACTGTAGGACGGAGCGGTGCTCCGTCCTGCTCCTCACCCGATCAATGCAATGGTTCCGTCCGGATGCCCGGGTTGTCGTCGCCATTGGCATGCGGTCCGTGGGCTGCTGCTGGCACGTCGTCCTCCTCCTCCGGAAAGCGGGCGCGGCGGGCGGCCCGGCGGTCGCTGAGCCACTGGATGACGTAGTAGAACACCGGCGTCAGGAAGATGCCGAAGAGCGTCACGCCGAGCATGCCGCTGAAGACGGCGGTGCCCAGCGTGCGTCGCATTTCGGCGCCGGCCCCCGCCGCCAGCACCAGCGGCACCACGCCCAGGATGAAGGCGAAGGAGGTCATGATGATCGGCCGCAGCCGCAGCTTCACCGCCTCCAGCGTCGCCTGGTAGCGATCGACCCCCTGCTCGTGCTGGGCCTTGGCATATTCGACAATCAGGATCGCGTTCTTGCAGGCCAGGCCCACCAGCACGATGAAGCCGATCTGGGTGAAAATGTTGATGTCCATGCGGGCCATAACCACGCCGGCCACGGCGCAAAGCAGGCACATGGGGACGACCAGGATGACGGCCAGCGGCAAGGCCCAGCTTTCGTACTGGGCCGCCAGCACCAGGAACACCAGCACCACGGCCAGCAGGAAGACGTACTTGGCGGTGTTGCCGGTGTCCAGCTGCATCTTGGCCAGCTCGGTCCACTCAGTCTGCATGCTATCGGGCAGCTCGGCGCCGGCCGCCTTTTCCAGGTGGGCGATGGCCTCGCCGGATGAGGCACCGGGCCCGGCATCGGCATTGATCGCCGCCGCCGTGTACATGTTGTAGCGCATCACCAGCACCGGCCCGCTCACATAACGCACCTGGACGAAATCCGACAGCGGGACCATGTCGCCCCGCACATTGTGGACCTGCAACAGGCCCACATCGTTAACCGTCTTGCGGAACACGTCCTGCGCCTGTACGTTGACCTGCCAGGTGCGGCCGAAACGGTTGAAATCGTTGATGTAATACGGCCCCAGGCTCGATTCCAGCGTGGTGCGGATGTCGTCGATCGACACGCCGCGGTCCTTGGCCTGCACGCGATCGACGACCAGCTCGACCCACGGGGTGTCGGCGCGGAAGCTGGTGAAGAGACCTTGTAGGTTCGGGTCGGCGGCACCGTTCTTCACGACCTGGTCGGCACTCTTCTGCAGGGCCGGCAAGGTGCCGTTGCCGCGGTCCTGGATGACGATCTTGAAGCCGCCCGCCGTGCTCAGGCCCTCGACCGGCGCCGCCCCGAAGACGTGGACGCGCGCCTCCGGGACCTCGCGGTCGAAGCGCTCCTGCAGCGCCGCCGCGATGGCCGGCCCGGATTCCGCCTTCCCCGTGCGCTCCTCGAAGTCGTCGAGCATCAGGTAAAGGGCGCCGAAGTTCGGGGCATTGGCCCCCAGCAGGATCGACTGGCCCGAGATGGCCACCGTGTGCTTGACCCCGGTGGTCTCGCGGGCGATCTTCTCCACGTGCTGTACCGCTTTCTGCGTTCGCCACACCGAGGAAGCGTCCGGCAGTTGCACGTTGACGAGCAAGTAACCCTTGTCCTGCTGCGGAATGAAGCCGGTCGGCGTGTGCGTGAAGCCCCACCAGGTCATGGCCAGCAGGCCGCCGTAAACCATCAGCACCACCAAGCTGACGCGCAGCAGCCCGGCCACCACGCGCGTGTAGATCCCGGTGGAAAACTCGAAGGCCCGGTTAAACG
This sequence comes from uncultured Planctomycetota bacterium, assembly GCA_963827935.1. Lineage (GTDB taxonomy): Bacteria > Planctomycetota > Planctomycetia > Gemmatales > Gemmataceae > DATFNV01. The sequence continues at coordinate 70,443 of CAWHCN010000023.1, forward strand.
CGCGGAACGACCAGCCGAGCAGGAAGTTGATTGGGCTGCCGAGCAGCCGGGCCAGCAGCAATTCGAACAGGCCGACCGCCAACCCCGCCAGCACGCCCACGGCGATCGGCCCCCACAGGCGAAGGGCGTCCACCAGCTCCGGCGTCAGGGGCATGTGCAGTTTGGCTAGCACGGGGCCCGCCAGGTGGCCGCCCAGCTTGTGGCCGGCCCAGGCGCCGATCGCGGGGAAGGCGAACCAGGGCAGGGCCTCGAAGTGCCCCTTGTGCCGCGGCCGCAACAGCAAGGCCGCCAAAGCTGGACTCAAGGTCAGCGAATTGAACGCGGAAATGATCGTCGAAACCGCAATCGTCAGGGCAAACTGGCGATAAAATTGACCGATAATGCCGGTGATGAAGGCACAGGGCACGAACACGGCCGACAGCACCAGGCCGATCGCCACCACCGGGCCGGACACCTGTTCCATGGCGCGCTGCGTGGCCTGGCGCGGCTTCAGGCCGTGCTCGATGTTGTGCTCCACCGCCTCCACCACCACGATGGCATCGTCCACCACGATGCCGATGGCCAGCACCAGGCCAAACAGCGTCAGGTTGTTGAGCGAGAAGCCCATCGCCGCCATCACCGCGAAGGTGCCGACGATGGCCACCGGCACGGCCACCAGCGGAATCAGCGCCGAACGCCAGTTCTGCAAGAACACCAGCACGACGATGGCCACCAGCACCACCGCGTCGAACAGCGTCTCGAACACCTCCTTGATCGACTCCTTGATGAACGGCGTGGTGTCGTAGACGATGGCGTCATCGACGCCGGCGGGGAATTTCCGCTTCAACTCCTGCATCCGGTCCTTGACCTTCTGGGCCACTTTCAGGGCGTTGGAGCCGGGCAGCTGGTAGATGGACAGGGCGACCGTCGGCTGGCCGTTGAGCGTGCAAATCTGATCGTACGATTGCGCCGCCAGCTCGAGCTTGGCCACGTCGCGCATGTACAGCAGGGCGCCGTTGCTGCTTTTCAGGACGATGTTGCCGAACTGCTCGGTATCCTCGAGTCGGCCCAGGGTGGTCATGGTGTACTGGAACACCTGGCCGTTGGGCGTCGGCGGCTGGCCGATTTGCCCGGCGGCCACCTGGATGTTCTGCGCCTGCACCTGGGTGATGACATCTTGCGGGTTGAGTCCATAGCGGGCGAGCTTCTGCGGGTCGAGCCACAGCCGCATGCTATAATCGCGCTGGCCAATGTAGGTGACATCGCCCACCCCCGGCAGCCGCGATAGCTCGTCGCGGAGCTGGATGGTGGCATAATTGGACAGGTACAGGTTGTCCCGGCTGCCGTCCGGCGAAAACAGGTTGACGATCATCAGCACATTGGGCGACTTCTTCTTCACCGAAATGCCGCGCCGCTTCACCAGGTCGGGCAGGATCGGCTCGGCCAGCGACTCGCGGTTCTGCACCAGCACCTGCGAGATGTTCAGGTCGGAGCCTGGCTTGAAGGTGACGGTGAGGGTGTAGTTGCCGTCGTTGGTACACTGCGACGACATGTACATCATCCCCTCGACGCCGTTGACCTGCTGCTCGATCGGGGCGGCCACCGTGTCGGCGACCACTTTGGCGTTGGCGCCCGGATAGGAGGCGGACACCTCGACGGTCGGCGGCGCGATGTCCGGGTACTGGGCGATGGGCAACGTCATCAGGGCGATGGTGCCGCCCAGGGTGATGACGATCGACAGCACCGAGGCGAAGATCGGCCGGTTGATGAAGAACTTGGAAAACACGAAGGATTCCTCTCGTTCAGTGCCTCGGCCAGTGCGTCGGCTGCTTGACGACGGTAATGCCGGCCCCCTTCACAGGGTCGGGCAGGAGCGGAAGCGCCAGGCTGACGCGGTTCTGCACCAGGACCTGGGCGATGTTCATGTCGGTGCCACGCCCGAAGGTGATGGTCAGGCGGTAAACGCCGTCGTCCGTGCATTGTCGGGACATCGATACCATACCCTCGACGCCGGCAACCTCTCGCTCAACAGGCACTGCCACCGTTTCGGCCAGCACCTGCGCATTGGCTCCCGGGTAGGAGGCTGACACCTCCACCGTCGGCAGCGGCGCCTCCAGGTAGTGCCGAACCGCCAGCGTGACTGCGGTGAGGCCACCGCCCAGGAGGATGACGATCAGCACCATCAGGGCGAGGTTCCGTCTGCTCTTGAAGAATCTGGGAAACACCATATCTCGTTCCTCCCCCCGCTTACGCGGGAGGCTCGCCAACCTTCGCGGGAGGCTCGCCAACTTTCGCAGGAGGCTCGCCAACCTTCGCCCGAGGCTCGCCAACGTTCACGGGACGCTCGCGGCTCAAGTGATCGCTCGCTCCATTCGTGCTGTGTCCCGTTCCGTTGGTAGTCAGCACATCGACTTTCGCTTTCACCGGCGGTCGCGGCTTGCGCAGGATCAGCCGAAGCAGCCACGGCAAACCTAGCGTCAGGATGGCCACGATGTACCAGAGCGCCCGGCCCACCTTGCGCACCCGACTGGAGGCGAATGGCCCGGTTTCGGTGAGCGACGCGATGACGTAGAAGAAGACCGGTGTCAAGAAGATGCCGAACAGGGTGACGCCGAGCATGCCGCTGAAGACGGCGGTGCCCAGGGAGTGGCGCATTTCGGAGCCGGCGCCGCTGGCGGTGAGGAGCGGCACCACGCCGAGGATGAAGGCGAACGAGGTCATCAGGATGGGCCGCAGCCGCAGCTGGCAGGCCGCCAGCGTCGCCTCGCGCCGGCCCAGGCCGCCTTCCTCGTGCTTGTGCTTGGCAAATTCGACAATAAGGATCGCATTCTTGCTGGCCAACCCCACCAGCACCACGAAGCCGATCTGCGTGAAGATGTTGATGTCGGTGTGCGTGGCGTAGACTCCGGTCAGCGAGCCGAGGATGCACATGGGCACCACCAGGATGACGGCCAGCGGCAAGGCCCAGCTCTCGTACTGCGCCGCCAGCACCAGGAAGACGAAGACCACGGCCAGGGGGAAAATCAGGTTGTTCCAGATGTTCCGGGACGCGTCAATCTGGATAAAATTGATCTCCGTCCACTCGTAACCCATCGACTGGGGCAGGGTGGCGTCGGCCAGGTTTTGCATCGAGTCGATGCCGTCGCCGGTGCTGAACCCGGGCCGCGTGCCGCCCACAACCGCGGCGGCGGGGTACATGTTGTAGCGGTAGACGAGGATCGGCCCGGCGATCTCGCGGATGTTGAGGACCGCCCCCAGGGGGACCATGTCGCCATTGCTGCCGCGGACCTTGAGGTGCTTGACCTCGTCGGAGTCGTTGCGGAACGGCCCCTCGGCCTGCACCACGACCTGCCACGTGCGGCCGAACTTGTTGAAATCGTTGACATAATACGACCCCAGGTACACCTGCAACGTGGTGAAGACATCATTGGGGTTGACGCCCATGACCTGGCACTGGTCGCGGTTGAGGTCCACGTACAATTGCGGCGTATTGGCCCGGAAGACGGTGAACAGGCCCGCGGTGGCCCGGTCCTGCCTGGCGGCGCGAGCCACGATCAGGTTTTGGATCGTTTCGCGCTCGGCCTTGTCGGTGATGTCGGTCGCGGCCAAGGCAGTGCCAATTCCCTTGAGGAAGTCGCTCTTGGTCTCGAAGACCTGTCCGTTCAGGTCGGCCAGGTGCGGCACCACCTCCGACGGCAGCCGCCAGTCGCGGACCCCGGCCAGGGTGTCCTCGGTCAGGCGGAAGCGCCCGCCGCCGGCATCGGCCCGGCCCAGGACCAGCGACTGGAGGAAGTCGCGTTCGGCCTTGTCGGCGACGCCGGCCCGGTCGAAGCTGCCGCCCAGGTCGTGCAGGAATTGCCGGCGGATCAAGGCGGGCTTGTCTTTCAGCGTTTCCAGCTGAGCCAGCACCGGCTCGCTGACGGGCGGCAATTCCAGGGCGTCGAGCGTGGCCGCGGTGATTTGCAGGCGTGGCCCGTTGCCGTTGCTAATCAGTCGGTCGGCCTGGGCCTGGAGCTTGGTCAGGTCGTTGTCGCCACTCTTGTCTTCGAGGATGAACTTGAAGCCACCCGCGTTGCCGAGGCCGTTGACCGGCGGCGGGCCCAGTACCTTGATGAGCGCCTCCGGCACCTCGGCCGACAGCCGCTTTTGCAGCCGGGCGATCAGCGCCTGGTCGGTCATGGGCTGGCCGTGCTCCCGGGCCAACTCGCGGCGCTCGTCGAAGCTCTTGAGGGTGACGAAGCAGTTGCCGAAGTTCGAGCCGTTGGCCTGCAACGTGAACGACTGGCCGGAGAGTTCCGTGACGTGATCGATCCCCGGCGTTTCCTTGACCATCCGGCCGATGCGACCCATGATGGCCTCCGTCCGCTGCATGGCGGTGGCGTCGGGCAACTGCACGGCCACGTACAGCTTGCCCTGGTCTTGCGTGGGGATGTAGCCCGTCGGCAGGTGCGTGAAGCCGAACCAGGTCAGGACGACCAGCCCGCCGTAGAGCAGCAGTACCAGTACGCTGCCGCGCAGCGCCAGTCCCACCAGGCGCGTGTAGGCGTTGGTGGTGCGGCGGAAGGTCCAGTTGAAGAGGCGGAAAAACCAGCCCAGCAGCAGCTGCAGGCCCCGGCCAACGGCGTCGCGCTTGGCATTGCGCGGCTTCAGCAGCAGCGCCGCCAGGGCCGGGCTCAGCGTCAGCGAGTTGAACGCCGAGATGATCGTCGAAACCGCGATGGTCAGGGCGAACTGGCGGAAGAACTGGCCGGTGATGCCGCTGATGAAGGCGCACGGGATGAAGACGGCACTGAGCACCAGGGCGACGGCCACCACCGGCCCGGACACCTGCTCCATCGCCCGGTAGGCGGCCTGGCGCGGTTTCAGCCCCTCCTCGATGTGATGCTCCACCGCCTCGACGACGACAATGGCGTCATCGACGACAATGCCGATGGCCAGCACCAGGCCGAACAGCGTCAGGTTGTTGAGGGTAAAGCCGATGGCCGCCATGACCGCGAAGGTGCCGATGACGGCCACGGGCACCGCCGCCAGTGGGATCAGCGTGGACCGCCAGCTCTGAAGGAAGACGAGCACCACGATGGCCACGAGGATGATGGCCTCGGCCAGGGTGTGGAACACGCCCCAGATCGACTCCGACATGTAGGGCGAGGTGTCGTAGCCGATGACGTATTCGACGTCCTCGGGGAACTTGGACTTGAGCTGCTCCATTTTGTTGCGGATGCGCTCGGCGGTGGCGATGGCGTTGGCGTAGGGGAGCTGGAAGACGGCGAGGCTGCTGGCCGAGTAGCCGTCGACCTTGCTGGTGGTGTCCAGGTTGCGCGCCCCGAGTTCGACGTGGCCGATGTCGCGAATCGTCACCTTGCGGCCGTCGGCACTGGTCCGCAGCACGATGTCGGCAAACTCGTCGGGTTCCGAAAGCCGGCCCAGGACGGTGATTGGGAACTCGAACGGCTGGCCGCTGGGCGTGGGCGGCTGGCCGATGTGTCCGGCAGCCACCTGCATGTTTTGTTCGCGCACCGCATTCAGGACATCGCCCGCCGTCAGGTTCACCGACGCCAGCCGATCCGGGTCCACCCAGATGCGCATGCTGTAATCCTGCACGCCGAAGTTGAAGACGTTGCCGACGCCGTCCACGCGCAGCAACTCGTCGCGGATGTGAATGGTGGCGTAATTGGACAGGTAAAGTTGATCGTAGCGCCCGTGCGGCGAGTACAGGCTGACGATCTGCAGGATGTCCGGGTTGCGCTTGCGCGTGGTCAGGCCGGTCTGCTTGACCACGTCGGGCAACAGCGGCAGGGCCAGGTTGACGCGGTTCTGCACCAGCACCTGGGCGAAATTCAGGTTCACGCCCGGCTTGAAGGTGACGCTCAGGCTGTACGACCCGTCGTTGGCCGACTGCGAGGACATATAGATCATGTCCTCGACGCCGTTGACCTGCTGCTCGATGGGGGCGGCCACCGACTCGGCCACCACCTGGTGCTGGCCCCGGGATAGGTGCATTGCACGATGATCGACGGCGGCGTGATCTGCGGATACTGGGCGATCGGCAGCGTGGGAATGGCGACCAGCCCGGCCAGGGTGATGACGAGGGACATCACCGAGGCGAAGATCGGCCGATCGATGAAGAACTTGGAGAACACGCGCGGACCCCCAACTCCGACCGGCGAGCGGGGGGCGTCAGTCCCCCGGTGACATCACCGGAGGGCTGACGCCCCCCGGCGACATCACCGGGGGGCTGACGCAATGCCCCGGCGACCTTGCCCAAGTCTGGTATTGTCTGACGCCCCCCGGCGACATCACCGGGGGGCTGACGCCCCCCGTTCGCCATTCAATGGCCTTCTTCAGTCGCACGCGGCATCGGCACCTCCTTGGGTGCCACCACCAGCTGCGGCCGTACCCGCTGCAAGCCGTCCACCACGACCCGGTCGGTCCGCCTCAGGCCCGCCGGGTCGTCGCCCTTCCGTTCCTTCACCGCGATCAGGCCGTTCTTGCGCTGGCCCGGCTCCACGGGGGTGTAGACGATGCGGTTGTCGTCATCGACGACATAGACGAACTTGCGGCCCAGATCCGAGTTGAGGGCGGCCTCGGCGATGAACAGCGTCGGTTCCGGCTCGCCGATGCCCATGCGGACACGGACGAACATGCCGGATTTCAGATCGTGCTTGGGGTTCTCGAACAGGCCCCACATGCGCAGGGTCCCGGTGCCGGGGTCCACCTTGTTGTCGGCGAATTTGAGAGTCCCCTTGTGGGCGAAATTCTCCGGCTTCTCGTTGGCCAGTCCGAGAGTGACGGGGAACTGGCCGGCCGCGTCGGCCGGCACCTTGCCGTCGCTCAGCAGCCGGCCGATCCGCAGCGTGGTGCGCTCGTCCACGTCGAAATAGGCGTACAGCGGGTTGATCTGCTCGATGCTGGCCAGGATGGTGTCGTCGGCCTTGACGTCGTTGCCGCGATCGACCTGGCGTTTGCCGATGCGGCCGTCGAAGGGGGCCCGAATGGTGGCCCATTCCAGGTTCTGCCGGGCGATCTCGGCGGCGGCCCGGGCGGCGGCCACCCCCGACTCGGACGTGCGATACGCCGTCTCGGCCGTGTCCAGGTCCCCGGGAGCCGTCGCCACCCCGCTGTTCCGCACCCGGTCCCAGTTCCGCTTGTTGAAGTCGCGCTGCACCGTCAGTTGTTCCAGGTTCTTTTCCGCCTGGTTGACGGCATCGCGGAACGGCTTCTGCTGAAGGACGAAGAGCACTTGCCCCTTCGTCACGTCGCCGCCTTCCCGCACCGTGGGTCCGGTGCCGGTGTCGACCTCATCCTCGCGGCCGACGAAGACCTGGTCGAGATACCCGGTCACCCGGGTTTTCAGATCGACGCGATTGACCGACTGGGTGCGGCCGGTGAACACCTCGAAATTGACAATGGAATCGGCGACCGGAAGGCTGACCAGGACCTCCGGCGTCCGGGCTGCGTCGGGCTGCGATTTGGCGCGATCGCAGCCGGCGGCCAGGGCGGGCAACAACAGGACGAGACTCCATTGTGTGCGCGACATCAGGGGCTCCAGGGCGGGACCAGGCTGCCGAAGGGCGCGGAAGGAGAAGGCGGGGGGGTCATCCCGATCCCGGCAGGCAGGATAACGAGACTGACCGGTCAGTTCCATTCATTCATAGCCGAGGAACAGGCGCCCTGTCAATCGCTTTCTTCCTCAAACTCCGCCACGATTGTTAACGAGGCGCTCGGCGATGACATAAGAGATGTAGCCTGAGGGCCGCCATTTCGGCCCGGCGAACTGCCAGCGAATGTTCGACAATGAGAATCTACCGTTTCCCCTTTGTTCTCACTGGCGAGCACGAAGGCGCCGGCGTTATGATGCGGTGGTTACCTGTCGGCTCACTCGGGAGAAGCCCATGCCTCTGCTCGATCACTTCCACTCGCCACTCAGTCGCCAGCGCCAGTGGGAGAGCTTCCACAGTGCCTGGGCCGAGGCCATCGCCAAGCAACTCAACGAGGGGCTGTTGCCGGATCGCTATTATGCGGAGGTTCACGTCAAGGTCGGACGGCGAATCGAGATCGATGTCGGCACATTCGAGGAGACCAACGGCGCCGGCCGTCCGGCGGAGAAAGGCGGGGTGGCCGTGTGGGCACCGCCGAAACCGACGGCCTCCGCCCCACTGGCATTCACGCATCCCGATCTGTTTGAGGTGCAGGTGCTGAACGACGAGGAAGGCCCGCATGTTGTCGCGGCCATCGAGTTGGTCAGTCCGGCGAACAAGGACCGGGCCGCGCACCGCCACATGTTCGGGATCAAGTGCGGCAGTTACCTGCAAGCGGGCGTCGGCCTGGTGATCGTGGACGTGGTGACCGATCGCGCCGGCAATTTGCACCGCGGCCTGCTCGATCTGCTCGGCGTGTCGCTGACGACGCCCGGCCAGGCGGACGACGAACTGTACGCGGCGGCGTACCGCACGGTGACTGCCGGCGAGGAGTTGCGCCTGGAGACATGGGCCGAGGCGCTCGCCGTCGGCGAACCGCTGCCGACAATGCCTTTGTGGATCGGACTTAACGAAAGCCTGCCCCTGGACCTGGAGCAGACCTACCGTGCCGCCTGTGCCGCTCGGCGGATCTGTAAATGAGTCATTCAACAGGTCACGGATACAGGGCCCCGGGACAACGAGGGACAGTCGCGGACCACGGCGGACAAAGGCGGAAAGGCCGGGACAAGGCACGTCGACCCTATTTCCTGTCCGTCCGGCTGATGCCGCGCGAGGGCGGACGCGGATTTTGGAGGGAGCGGCCGGGGGGATTTTGTCGTAAGATCATGGTGATAAAGATGATCCGTAAAGTGTCACCTTGGCTCCCTTGGCTCCCCCTGCGGAAGACCCAAAAGGATAAGCCGCAATTCCTGTTACACCCCAAGCCTCGTTTTGAAATCGGTCAGAATGCCCTCGACGTACTTCTCAAGCCGCTCCAGCGTCTCAAGTATCGGCCGCTTCTCCTCAAGTGCGATAGTCGGCGTTGCGAATCCGACGGTGGGCAGGTATGCAGGGACATCCTCACCGGACGACGTTACCAGTTTCCGACGCATGACCTCGGATCCTTGGCGCAATTCGTCCGCGGCGTTTCTAAAGGGGCTCCAATTCTGGAAGTCAGCCACGGATTTCATTTCCGCCTCAACTGTACGGACGCCGATGGGAAGGTGATACGAAATGCCACTCGGGACCATCAGCACAGTATGAAGCAACCGATGCTTATCCTGAGTGGACAGTTCATTCAGTAGCGCAAGCTGATGAATGTAGGGTCCGCTCCAGGAATCAGGACGTCCTGCCCGGCCGTGGTATGGTTGATAGGACTCAATTACGGATGTATGCGCGGGGTCCACTTCTCCCAAGTACCTTTTTGCGTTATCTGCAAAGTCCGTCGCATGTGACACGATGGGGAACTGCGTCTTCTTTGGCTTCGTCGGCGTGCCGCCCGTATTGACGCAAGCAAGCTGATACACGAGATGATCCAGGGCGGCTCGAAGATTTTGAATGCAATCCCCCAGCCTCACGGCCACCGCGACTTGAAAGTCGGCGAGTCCCGGTGGCACCGAATCAATCGTAAATACGTGCTCTCCCGTGGCTGGATCAAGCCGAGCACTAACTAGGGGACGCTCCCGCTCCTGCTGCCAATCGACGCGAAGTGGAGAAGTCACTCCCTGGAACTGCTGCTCGATGAAAGAAGCCAAGTCTCCCCGGTGGACTCTTGCCCTTGCCAGTTTTGCAAAGGCCCCGATCAAGGTAGCGGTGTACGGCATGACGTGTTTCCCCCTCTCATTGGCTGGCAAGCAACTACTTTCGTAAGACACCCATTCAGCACTGGGGTTCGCCGCTGGCGTCCCAGCCAGTTTGGCGGCATTCCGTCGCCATCGGGTTACTCAGTCCTCAGCTCACCGCTTTTTTCACCAGCGCCCCGATCCTGGCCTCTTCGGCGGCGGTCAACTCCTTCAGCGCAAAGGCGGTCGGCCACATGGCGCCTTCGTCGAGGTTTGCCTCGTCGCTGAGGCCGAACGTCAGGCAGGGCGACTCTCAGCTTGACCACCCTCCTCACGCGGGGGAGAATGACCGTATGAGCACCGAAACCGCCGCCACCGACCCCCTTTGCCGATTCTGAGCACTCCGACACCGAGGCGGTGTTGCGGCACGCCTTCGAGCGGGCTCCGCTCGACCCGGAAGTCGCCCGCCGCGTTGACGAGCGGGCGGCCCGGATCACTGAGCAGGTCCGCCGGACCCACGGGGTTATCGACGACGAGACATTTCAGGCACTCCTTGCCGACGACGAGTCATGAGGTACGTCCTCGACGCCTCCGCGGCCCTCTGCTGGATTCTCCCTCGCCCCAACTCGGGCAAGGCCCTGCAGCTCCGGGCCGCCTTCCAGAACGCGGTCCATGAACGGATCGCTCCGTCCGTCTTCTCGGGCGAGGTCGCGAGTGCGCTCACGAAGGCGGAGCGGCAGAAGCTCATCCCGGTCGGTGACGCCCTTCCGCTGCTGGGCCGGATCGAGCGGGCCGCCTCATTTCAACTGGGCCGCCAGGACTTCCAGCGCCTTCACCAGTTGCTTGTCCGTGCTCTTGTCCAGGTCGGCGACGGACAGCCGTCCCGATTCGTCGGGCGAGAGGAGGGTCGCGCCCGCCGGCAGGGCGACCGCGACGTTGGGAATGATGCCCTGGTGCCAGATGCGGCGGCCGTTGGGCGTCAGCCATTCCGCCACCGCCAGCAGCACCGCCGAGCCGTCGGTCAGCGTGTAGGCTTGCAGGACCGTACCGGTGCCGAATGTCTTGGTGCCCACCAGCTGGCCGCGCTTGTGGTCCTGGATCGCCCCCGCGAAAATCTCCGACGATGAGGCCGTTCCCTCGTCGATAAGGACCACCAGGGGGATGTCGGTGGCGATGCCACCCGGCAGGACCGGTTTGGGCGTCTGCCGGCCCTTGGCGTCCTGCTGGATGTAGACGTTGCCGTCCTTGAGGAACTCGCTGGTGACCGCCACCGCCTCCTTCTCCAGCCCGCCGCCATTGTCACGGATGTCGAGCACCAGGCCGTGGGCTCCCTGGTCCTGGGCCTCCTTCAATGCGGTCTTCAGCTGCGCATCCGCCCCGTCGCCAAACTGCGAGATGGCCACATGCGCGATCGGCCGGTCCTGGAGCATGTGCCAGCTGACATAGGGGATATCGATGCGGGCCCGGGTGATGGTGAGCTGGATGGGCTCGGCCTCGCCGGCGCGACTCACGGTGAGGTGCAGTTCCGTGCCCGCCTTGCCGACGAGCAGTTGGACAATCTGTTGCGGCGACTTGTCCTTGAGGTCTTTGCCACCCGCCTGAAGCAGCACGTCGCCGGCTTTGACGCCGGCTTTCTGGGCCGGCGTATCGGGCAGGACGGCCACGATCACGGGTTGTCCCTGCGCATGCCGAGGCGCACGCCGATGCCTTCCAGGTGCCCAGAAAGGTCCTGCGCCATGCGCTCCGCCTCGTCACGCGGCAGATAGACGGTGTGACCGGTGTCGCCCAGCGAAGCGAGCAGCCCGCTGATGGCCCCGTCGGTCATCCGCTGCGGATCGACAGCGCTGCGATCGACGTACTCTTCCTGGACCAGCCGCCAGGTCTCCCAGAAGGGGCGGAAGGCATGGTCCACTCCCGCCGGCTCCTTGCTGATCGGGTTGGGCAACACCCCGGACCAGGCCACGACCAGCCCCGAGACGAAAACCAGCACGAAGACCAGGGGACGCACGAACGGCGGCGCGCGGTAGGGCATAAGGATGGCTCCAGGGGCGGGGGGCGATGCGAGGATAGTGTAGCAGGCGGGACGGATGGCGCTTGTCAGACTGGGCTCACTCTCCAGGTGACTCAGCGGTGGCACACGCCTCACGCGACCGAGAATCGGCTGAACCTGGCAAACAGGACACAAATGAGGTTGATCCGGCAAGGCGACGGCAGCACTTGTCCTCCCTCATGCACCGATGTTGCGAGGGGGGGTGGCGAGTTTGCCCATCAATTTGCCCAGAAACGCCCTTCCCTCCGAGGGTAGGCCATCTCCTGCCGCTCGTCCAAGCGCGTGCAGAGGGACTTTCGCGCAGAGATTCAGCCTCAGCGGGCATGCCGCTTTGCTTTCAATGAACAAGGCCCCGCTACCCGGGCGAGAGGTGTCGTGCTCGGGCAGCGATCTTACGGTGCGCGCGTATTTTCGACGCCACCGCCCCAAGCGGCTCGGCTTGAGATCGACCTCGCCTACTTCCCCGACGTCGTCTGTTGCCCCGCCGACCCTGCTCAGATCGGCACCACTTGCAGCCCTAACTCCCGCGCTCTGCGCTGCAGCGATTTGACCTGACGCTCCTGCTGCTTGACTTCTTCGGCTGCCGTGCTCTCACGGCGATACGCTTCCCCACGCGTGATGAGGCGATAGAAGAGCTTCGCCAGCTTGTGGGCTGTCGCCCTGATGGCGCTGCCTATCCCCAGCCGGGCCCGCAGGCGGCGCAGGAAATTACCCAGCACGCTCTTACTTCTGAGCAAGGACCGCGCCGCCAGCCGAAACGCCCTGGCCACCCGGCTGGCCGTCTGGGCGGGATAGCGGATCCGCTTGCCCGATTGGTGCTTGCGCGGCGCCAGCGTCGTCCAGGCCGCGAAGTGCTTGTCCGTCGGGAAACGTGCCGCCAGGTCCGGGCCTGTCTCCGACAAGACCGTCAGCACCGTGCTGGCGCCCAGACCGTCCACTTCCGTGACACGCACGCCCGTCAACTGGAAGATCAAGGCGTCGGCGTCGAACTCCGTCGGGCGGTTGCGACTCTTGGGCGCGGCCTTCTGGGACTCGGGCAACGGACGCCCCTGGGTCTTGTCCGGCATCGGCCCGGCCGCCTTGGCGTACTCCCGGTCACAGACATGGAGCTGATTCTGGTAGAAGTCCCAGGCCTTGAGCAGTTGTTTCAGCTCGAACAGGTGGGCCGCGTCCCAGGTCCCTTCCAGGGCCTTGGCAATCTCCTCGCGGCTCTTCTTGCAGCTGGGATCGCGCATCGCCGCCAGCGTCTGGGGGTCACGCTGCCCCTGGGCGATGGCACGCAGGATGCGCATGCCGGTGACGCCGGCGATGCTCGACACGGCCAGGTCCAAATGAACATTCATCTGGACCAGCACTTTGAGCATCATCTGCAAGAGCTTGGCTGCCTCGGTGATCAGATGCTCGCGATGCCGCCACAGCGTCCGCAACGCCAGCACCTCGTGCGCGGGTCGAAAACAGCTCTTGAGCTGGCCACAGGCGTGCATCTGCTGCAGCCAGACCGCATCGCAAACGTCGGTCTTCTTCTTGAGGTTGCGGGCCAGGCTGCGTGGATCGACCACCACCACTTCGAAGCCCTGGCTTTCCAGGAAGTCGCATAAGCACATCCAGTAGACGCCGGTCGATTCGAGCACGACGCTCGTGACGCCGCAGTGGCGTAACCACTCGGCCAGCGTCTGTAGGTCGGCGGTATAGACGCCGAAGGTACGAACGGGCTGCGGATCGCAAGCGGGGTCGACGGCGACGACGTGGCTGGCGCTGCCGACGTTCGATGGCGGCGGCACAGGGCCGGACGATGCGGGGCGGCGGGATGGGCTGGCGTGTCTTCTTCCGAGGCATGAGGACCTCCAACGACGGTGAGGGACGGGCGAAGAAAATGTCGGCGGAGGATGGGTCGAACGAAGGACGAGACTTTCAAGCGGGCTCGCGGCACCAAGGAAAGTGAAGCCGACCCAAGGGCCAAGCTCAAGCACGGGCTCAGAGGCACCAGATCAAACGCGGCCACCGCGCTCCGCCGCCACAAAGAAGAGCTAGAGAAGCGCAGTGCGAACGGAAAGCCGATGGCCTGTCAGGTTCATAGCGGAACGTGTGCCAGGGACTGGCATCAGCCCTCAAGCTGATCCTTTGTCGGCAGCGCGGGTCTGCACACATCGGAATTATATTCGACCTGGCGCTTGGCGCTGAAATGTGAAGGCGCATGTCATGATTCGACAAGGGATTGCGACGCGCTGTGCCAGGTCGCATATAATTCCCGGCGAATTTGGTGCAACGTGGCTATTTCAGTCGGCGAACTCCGGTCGCTCACGCTCCCGGCTCGCCAGGTCACGTCCCGCCGAGTTCCTCGATCAGCTTCTTGTCCTGCTCCATGCGGTCGCGCATGTCGCGATCCTTGCCGTAGAGCGTCCGCCGTAGAGCGTCCGCAGCTCGTAGAGGATGAGCAGGGCATCGGGCTTGTTCGTCTTGGCGACCTCGCGGGCCCTATCGAGGCGGGCGTCCAGCAGCTTGTGCAGCTTGGGCTTGCCGAAGCGGCGTTGGAGGTTCTTGGCCTGGATGTCCTTGATGGTGTCCCAACTGACCTGCAGGTGCTCGGCCACGTCCTTGATAGTCATGCGCCGGGACAACTCCAGGGCGTAGCGCTCGAAGGAACGGGTGTAGCGCTTCTTGGGGTCGGCAAAGCCGATCTTGACCTGGCGGACGCGGTCACAGACGGGGCACCAGACACGGGCCACGTCGAGGGTCACGAAGGTCGGTTTGCTGCCGATGGGCACCATGCGGAAGGTGCGTTCCTCATGGCCGTGAACCCAGACGTCGTCGCAGTCGCATTGCGGACAGCGGAGGCGTTCCCGGGGTTGGCGGATACGGAAGGTCACCTGCCCCTCCTGGAAGCGCTGGTTGACATACTGGTAGCCGGCGATGCCGAAGGCGTGATACAGTAGGCTGGTGGACATGTGTCTTCCTCTTCAGGGAGCTTGTTGGCGTAACTCCATGAAAGGAAGCCCTGTCCACCTTTTCAAGGTCCACTACACGCGTTTGCCAGATGAACCAATGAGGCTAGACAAGCGCGCTGCGAACGGAAAGCCGATGGCCTGTCAGGTTCATTGCGGAACGTGTGCCAGGGACTGGCATCAGCCGTTCAAGCTGAAAGTGGCAGGGCGATGAGCTGGCCGCGTCCCATTCGGGTGGTCGGTGTGGGCAGCCCGCAGGGCGACGATGCGCTGGCCTGGGAAGCCGTCCGGCTGCTGTGCCAGTGGCAGGACTTGCCAGTGGGCCTCGAAACCTACATGGTTGATGGGGGCCAGCGCATCCTCGACGTGCTCGACGGCAGCGGGACACTCCTGCTGGTGGACGCTGTGGCGGCCCGGACGCCGCCCGGCACGATTCACCGCTTCGACTGGCCGGACCCGCGGGTGGATGCGTTGCGGCCCGGCTTGACCCATGAGCTGCGGCCAGCCGAGGCCCTTCGCCTCGCCGCCGTGCTTGGGATCGCGCCGGCGCCGGTGGTCATCTTCGGAATCGAGGTTGAGACCCTGGGTCCTCAAGTGGGCCTCAGCCCGCCGGTGATGGCCGCGCTGCCCGAGCTGATGCGTCGGCTTGTGAAGGAACTGGGAGGGGACGCTTTGCGGTAAGAGCGTTCGGAAAGAATGAGCGTGATGCTCGCGCCGTTGTGGCACGGTCTCCTGACCGTGCCACCCGGCCTGACCGAAGGTCTCCCGGAATCCGCGATGGATGCGTGGAGACCTTCGGTCAGCCGAAGTGGCACGGTCAGGAGACCGTGCCACAACGAGTGCGCTGGCGCCGCGGGCTCGCCGAGTGCTAGGGTCGCCAGGGCCCGGTCCGTGACGCAGCTGGCGTCCGGACGACTTTCCGGCTGCGTCCTGGCTACAGGCGCTGATGTCCGGAAGGCACGGTGCCACGAGGGTGCCAGCACAGTGCCACGAGGGTGCCATCATGGTGCCACGAGGGTGCCACCACGGTGCCAAGGGTGCCATCAGGGTGCCATCAGGGTGCCATCAGGGTGCCACGGGGTGTCCGAGGGTGGTGGTGGCACCCTCAGCGGACAGGCTGGGCCTCCTTCTGATGTCATCTCCGGGGCACCACCAGGCAAGGGGACAAGGGTAATGAGCGATGTCGTGGTGGTGGAAGGGCTAGGGAAGGACTTCGGCACGGTAACGGCCGTCGCGGCGGTGGATTTTACGGTGCGCCGCCAGGAGATTTTTGGGTTCCTGGGTCCCAACGGCGCCGGCAAGACGACCACCATCAACATGCTGGCCACGCTGCTCAAGCCGACGCGCGGGCGGGCGGAGCTGGCCGGCCACGATGTCGTCCACGATCCCAAAGCGGTCCGCCGGGCCATCGGCATGGTCTTTCAGGACCCGTCGCTCGACAACCGGCTGACGGCGGACGAGAACCTGCAATTCCACGCCATGATCTACGGCGTCCCGGCCCACGAACGCCGCCAGCGAACGGATCAGGTCCTCGACATCGTCGGCCTGACCGACCGGCGTGCCTCGCGCGTGAATACGTTTTCCGGCGGCATGAAGCGGCGGCTTGAGATTGCCCGCGGGCTGTTGCACCAGCCGATGGTGCTGTTCCTCGACGAGCCGACCGCGGGGCTCGACCCGCAGACGCGCAGTGCCATCTGGGGCCATGTCCGCCGTCTCCGCGATGAAGCGGGCATCACCGTCTTCATGACCACGCACTACCTGGACGAGGCCGAGAACTGCGACCGCATCGCCATCATCGACCACGGGGCGATCCAGGCCCTGGACACGCCGGCTGCCCTCAAGCGCCGCATCGGCGGCGACAAGGTGATCGTGGCCGGCGATGGGCCCCTCAAGGACGAGATCGCCGCGAAATACGGCCTGGCCGTGCTCGAGGTGGGCGGCGAGCTTCACTTTCAGGTCGAGCACGGGGCGGAGTTCGTGCCGCGGCTGGTGCTCGATTTCGGCGGCCGAATCAAGTCGATTCAGGTCAAGCAGCCCAGCCTCGATGACGTCTTCCTGCAACTCACGGGACGGGCGATCCGTGAGGAGGAGGGGAAGGCCATCGACCAGATGCGGCAGATGGGGCGAATTTGGCAGAGGAGAAGGTGAGCGATGGAAGTCCTGCGGGTGATCTACGCCATCTGGTTACGCGAGCAGAAGCTGATGCTGCGCGAGCCGGTGCGGCTGGTGGGCATGATCGGCCAGCCACTGCTGTACCTTCTGGTTGTGGGCCAGGGCATCGCCAGCGGCCTGACCCTGAACGAGGCGCCGAGCGGCGTCGGCTACCTGCTGTTCATCTATCCCGGCATCATCGGCATGAGCGTGCTGTTCACGTCGATGTTCTCGGCCATTCCGATTATCTGGGATCGCGAGTTCGGCTTCCTGAAGGAAGTGCTGGTCTCGCCGGCGCCGCGCTGGGCGGTGGCCGTGGGCAAGGTCCTGGGCGGGGCCACGGTGGCGATGCTGCAATCGCTCCTCCTGATCGCCCTGGGCCCGATCGCCGGCGTGATGCCGTCGGTGGTGCTGGCGCTGGAGCTGTTATTGCTCTGCTTCCTCATCAGTTGTGCCATCACCAGCCTGGGCGTGGCCATTGCGGCCCGGATGCACTCGATGCAGGGCTTTCAGATGATCATGAACTTCCTGGTGATGCCGATGTACTTCCTGAGCGGCGCCATGTTTCCGCGAGAGACGGCACCGCCCTGGATGCGCCGTTCATGACGCTCGATCCGTTGACTTACGGCGTGGCAGCCTTGCGCGGGGCGGTGTGGAGCGAGGTGGGCATTCCGCCGCGGCCGACGGACCTGTCGCTCGGACTGAACGTCGCCATTCTGGCCGGGGCGGCGGCAGTGCTGGTGGCGTTTGCCGCCTGGGTGTTTAGCAAGGCAGATTAGGGCGCGACTGGTAGCTTGCCAGTCCTCGTTTGATGAGTGGCCGACCCTTGCCGGCACCCCTTCGGACACCCCGTGGCGCCATCCCAATCGAGCAGATGGCACAAACAGCACGGATCACACACGCCGTCATCCGTGCCATTCGCGGCATCCGTGGTTCATTTCTTCCCCTTCGGATCGAGGTTCTCCTTGATCTCGTCCTCGGCGACGTGGGACGCGATACCGTCTTTCGGCACGTTGGCCTTGCAGATCCAGACGGCGGCGTTGAGGACGACCTTGCGGAAGTTGTCGTCCAGCCAGTTCTTGTGGAAGTGTCCGCCGGTGAAGCCGACGCCGCGCCCCCCATCGGGCCGCTCCACCGCCCACATCATCGCCTCCGCCCGTCCCTTGGCCTCCTGGATGTGCTTGTAGGGGCCCCTGGGATAGACGTAAGGTCCGTCGCGCGTCGCGTCGCTGGGCTTGGCCGACAGGATCGGCGTGACGCCCTTCATGTCGGGCCGGAAGCGCATGTTGAAGTACCACTCGTCGCGGATCGCAAATGGCTTGACACCGCGGGTGATGGCGTGCTTCGGGAACTCCTGGTAGTCCGGCACCCACATGGGGTTGCAGGACCATTCGTGCTCGTAGTAGCCGCCGATCCAGTCCTGAAACTCCTTGCCGCCCTTGTCCTTGAGGATTTCGACGGCGTAGTGGCGCACATCAGGCCGACGCCGCGCTTCATGAAATCGCCGACAATGGAGAGGTGGTTCTGCTGAATGAACGGATGGCCGGCGCCGCCGTCGGCGTAGAGGAAGATGCCGTCGGCCCCCTCGAACGCCTTTTCGCTGTCGGGCCAGCCGTTCTGGTAATGGGCGACTTCCAGCCCCGGCACCTGGCCGAGGCAGTGCGCGAGCAGCAGGACACCGGCGTTGAACTCGTGCTCCATCGGCCCGTGGCTCGGCTTGCCGGCCAGCATGACGAGTTTTTTCTTCTTTTCGGCGGCCAAGGCGGGTACAGCGGCCAGCGCAGCGGCCGAGACGCCGAGGAACGCGCGGCGAGTGAGGGTGGACATAAGAGACCTCCGGGTGTGGGGGCGAGCCGGGAGCGTGAGCGACCGGAGTTCTGTGGAGCCAAACTCCGGTCGCTCACGCTCCCGGCTCGCCATCGGGATAACATAAGCTCAGTAAGGAAACTGCTCATCCATCGGCTCGGCGGCAAGTTGCACCAGAAACCGCCCCAACCGTTCCGCCAGGGCCTCCATCAGCACTCGCCCCTTGTTCGCGGTCGCCGCGGCGGGATTGCCCAGCCCGGTGCTGGTCGTCGCCAGGTGCCAGGGGCGCGTGATGCAGACCCAGCCGCGGTTAATGGCCTCGAAGCGCGTCGGCCGAGCCGTCCCGGCATCCGCCTTCTCCGGGTGCACCAACTCCGGAAAGAACGCCAGCCCCAGGCTGGTTTCAACCTCGTCGGCATGCTCGCCCGGCTCCTGAAAGATGCCGGGGTAAAGATCGGCCGCCATCCGATACCAGTCGCACAGGCACAAGAACACGCCGGTGCGATGGTGCAGCTCGCGCAGGAACGGCTTCAGCTCGTTGCCGCCGTGCCCATTCAGCAGGACCAACTTGCGCAGCCCCTGCCGTTCCAGCGAATCGACGAGGTCGGTAATGATGGCGAGGAGCGTGGTGGGCCGCAAGCTGCACGCCAGGGATCCGGGGACCTTGAAGTAGTTGGTGTTTACGCCGAACGGGACGGTGGGCAGCAGCACGGCGCGGGCCCCGGCCTCGTAGGCCAGGCCGGCAGGCGCGGTCGCCCAGGGTTTCCACCTGGAAGTTATCGGTGCCATAGGGCATGTGCAGGTTGTGCGGCTCGGTCGCTCCGAAGGGGAGCACCGCCACCTGCCACTTTTCGGTGCGAATACTGTCGTGCGATTGCTCGGCCAGGACCCAGGGGCTCATGCGTGGTTCTCGTGAACTGGGCGGACCCGGGCAGTATATGCCCCGGGCGGCGATAATTCTTGCCCAGGGCGGAACGGCGTGCGACAATCCCCACAGCAATCCGATATTTCAGGAGTTCGATCATGCACCGCCGTTCTTTCCTGCAGGCCGGCGCCGTTGGTGCGCTGGCCGCCCTTGGCGCCGAGACCTCGCGTGGCTTCGCCGCCAACGACACCCTGAACGTGGCCTGCATCGGCACGGGGGGCCGTTGCCGGCAGCTCATGCAAGCCCTTCGTAAGGTCCCCAATGTTCGCATGGCTGCCGTCTGCGATGTCTGGGACTTCGCCCTGGCCGAGGGGGCCAAGCTGGCGGACCCCAGGGCCACAAAATCCAAGGAGTTCCGCAAGATCCTCGACCGCAAGGACATCGACGCCGTCCTGATCGGCACCCCCGATCACTGGCACGTCCCCATCGCCGTGGCGGCCTGCGAGGCCGACAAGGATGTCTACGTCGAGAAGCCGCTTACCCACGACCTGAAGGAAGGGCAGGCGATCATCGACGCGCAGAACCAGAAAAAGAAGATCGTGCAGGTCGGCACCCAGCAGCGGAGCATGCCGCAGTTCCAGAAGGCCCGCGAAATCCTCAAGGCCGGCGGCATCGGCACGGTCTACAAGGTCCACCTGACCTGGAACCGCAACGCCCCGCGTTTCGAACGCCCCAAGGATCGCATCGACCCGAGCACCGTCGATTGGCGGACGTTCCTCGGCAACGCCCGGCCGCAGCCGTTCGACGACTATCGCTTCCGCCAGTGGCGCTGGTTCTGGGACTTCGGCGGCGGCATCCTCACGGACCTCATGGTCCACTTCATCGACGTCGTCCACTGGTTCATGGACGTGGATCATCCGACCGTGGCCACGGCCATCGGCGACCACTTCAAGACGAAGGACCTGTGGGAGACGCCCGACACCATCCAGTGCCTGCTGAAGTACCCCACGTTCGAGGCCTACTTCGAGGGGACCTTTGTCAACGCGCGGAACGCGGCCATGATCGAGTTCATGGGGAGCGAGGCGACGCTGTATCTCGACCGCGGGCGCTTCGAGGTGATCCCGGAGCGCGGCAAGGCCGTCAAGCCGCAGGAGTTAATCCTGAGCACTAAGCCCGACTTCAAGGGGGCCGATTTTTACGACAAGCCGGACGGCGAACTGCTGCACCTGACGAACTGGGTGGAGTGCGTGCGTTCGCGCAAGAAGCCGAATTGCCCGGCCGAGGCCGGCGTGTCGGCGGCGTCCGCGGCCCACCTGGGAAACCGGGCGTACCGCGCCGGGAAGGTGGCGGAGTGGGCGAAGTGACCTTCGTTTAGCCGCGGTTCGCAGAACCGCGCGGTTCGCAGAACCGCGGCTAAACGGGAATGCTCCACACCTGCACCGCACCCGCCATGTCGGCGGCCGCCAGCAGCCGCGCGTCGGCTGAAAACGAGATCGCGTGGAACCAATCCTTGAACTGGCCGCCGCGCGGCTTGCCCAGTTCCTTCACCATCGTCCCATCCGCCAGCGACCAGAGCCGGACCACCGTATCGCGGCCGGTGGAGGCGATGTGCTTGCCGTCGGGGTGCATGGCCAGGTCGGTCAGGCCGTCCTGGTGTCCGGGCTTGAGTTCGCGGACCTTCTTCCCCGTGGCCGGGTCGAGCAGGACCGTGATGCCGGACGGGCCGTTGGCCTCGCCGCCGCGGCCCACCGCCAGCAGCTTGCCGTCGAGCGAAAAGGCCGCCGCCGACTGATAGTCCTTCTTGAAAAGGTCGTTGAGGTCGCGCACCACCTGGCCCGTGGTTGCATCCCACAGGCGCGTGGTAATAATCTTTGCCGGATCGTAAACGAGGGGAAAGCGCTCGCTGATGAGCAGCCGCCTGGCGTCCGGCGAAATGGCCAGGGCATACACCCACCCTTTCACCTGCCAGCGCCGCACCTCCTTGCCAGAGGGAACGTCCCAGACGATGACCTGGCGAGCGTCGTCACCGCTGACGAGGACCTTGCCGTCTGCGGACAGACACATCGCCTGCACCCATTCCTTGTGAGCGTCCAGCACCCGCTCCGCTTGCTGCAAGCCGACGGTGACGGTGGCTTCGGGCAGCGGCTTGCCGCGTTTCTTCGCCGCCGCCCGGGCCTGGCCATCGAGCACGACCGTCGCCGTCCCCTTGATCGCTGCGGTCGTGTCCCAGAGGCGGATGGTGTGATCGTAGCTGGCGGAGATCAGCCAGCGGCCGTCGGGCGTGGCCAGCAGCCGGGAGATGACGTTGGTGTGACCGTCGAGACGGCGAACTGGCGCCGGCGGAGTTGTTCGGGCCTTCTCGGGCAGGTCCCAGACGTAGACTTGGCCGAGATTGTTGCCGGCGGCGACACGGCGTGTCGAGCCAAGGAGCGCGACGGCGGTGACCCAGTCGTCGTCCCAGGGGAGGGTCCAGGCGAGGGTGGCTTTGTCAAACATGGGTATGCTCCGTGCCGGTCTTGCGAAGCCGCCAGCGGCTTTCAGACGAGGATCTCCCGCACCACACTGGCCCCTTCCGGCGTCGCCCAGATGGGCCGTGTGCCGATGTAGTGCTTCGCCCGTGGGTTGATACCCAGGGCCGTGTAGAGCGTGGCGAACAGGTCGCCTTCGGTCACTGGGTTGTCCTTGACCTCCTTGCCGTCGGCGTCGGTGGAGCCGTAGACGATGCCGCCCTTCGTGGCGCCGCCGGCCAGGACGACCGTCCAGGCACGGACGTAATGATCGCGCCCGTATCGCGGTTGTTGATCCCCGGCGATCGCCCCACCTCGCCCATCCAAACCACCAGCGTATCCTTCAGAAGCCCGCCGTCGTGCAGGTCTTGAAGCAGGCACGACCAGGCCGGATCAAGGACGTTCATGTTGGCCTTGTGGGTGACGAAGTTGTCGGCGTGGCTGTCGTAGTTGTCGTGGCCGACCTCGACGAAAGGGACGCCCGCCTCGATCAGCCGGCGGGCGATGAAGCAGCCACGGCCGATCTCGCTGTCGCCGTAGCGTTCCCTGTGCTGCGGCCATTCCTTGGTCACGTCGAAGGCCGCCTTCGCCTTGAGCAGCGCCACACCCTTTCCTGAGCCAGCCGGTGGGCCTCGAATGGCTTGGCCTTGTGTTCCTTTGCGAAATCGCTCTCGACGAAGTGCAGCAGGCCAGTCCGGCGCCGTTCCGCCTGGGCGTTGGCATACGACAGCGTGAAGTAGGGGAGCCGGCCGTCGCGATCGAGGCTGAACGGCGAGTATTGCGGGCCGAGGAAGCCGGAGCCGGCATTGCCCGTGGGCCCCATGCGCACGAAGTTGGGCAAGTCGGCATCGGGGCTGCCGACGTACTTGGCGACCATCGCCCCCAGCTCGGGATGGGAGACACTAACGGTCTGCTTGTACCCCGTGTGCATCAGGTAGATGCCGCCGGGGTGGTCCGGCTCGGAGGTGCGGCATGCTGCGGATGACGGTGAGGCGATCGGCCATCTTCGCCAGCCGCGGCAGGTATTCGCAGACTTGCAGGCCCGTGACGTTGGTAGCGATGGGGCGGAACGGTCCGCCGGTCGGCCGGCCTGGTTTCAGGTCGAAGGTGTCGATCTGACTGGCGCCGCCGTTCATCCAGAGAAGGATGCAGTGCTTGCCCGCCTTCTTCGCCTCGGCGGCGATACTCTCGCCGTGAACAGTCCGCCCCAGTTGGCGACGGCCGCGCCACCGGAGGCGACAAGCGTCCCCTTGAGGAAGGCGCGCCGGCTCAGGTGCTCGCGCGGGGAACAGATTGGCAGCATGGTGATCCTCCGCAAGACAAGCCCCGAGCGCCAGCGAGGGGTTAATCAGTGATTGAACCGAAACTCCGCGGCATTGATCAGCACCCAGATCGCCTCCTCGACCAGCGCCTCGGGGGCGGCACCCTTCGTCGTCAGGTGGGCCGCGAAGCGCTGGGATTCCTCGGGCCGCGGCGGCCGACCCAGGACCGACAGGAACAGTCGTTCCACGCGTTCCTCCGGCGGTGCCTTCGACTTTACCAGCAGATCGCCGAGGTTGCCGTTGCGCGGCTGGATCATCCTTTTGATCTGTTCGCTGTTGTTCAGGAACAGGTGCTCGCCCAGGTTGGCCTGGAAATCGCCGCGGCCGTCGGTCGGCTCGCCGTAGTAGCGAAGCGAGTATTCTCGCGTGTCGCCGCCGATCTTGCCGCCAGTCGCCTCGTAGCTGGTGGCCACGCTGATGGCCGCAAGCATCTCTTCCGAAGTCAGCGGCCGAATGCGCGCCTGCGCGAACCAGTACGGCAGCGCCTCCTTTGCCTCTCCCGTCCCAGCTGCCTGGTAGGTCGCGCTGTTGACGATTTCTCGAATCAGCCATTTCGTGTCGAACTTGTGCGCCTTGAGCCCCGCCGTCAAGGCCGCGAACAATTTCGGATGGCTGGGCGGATGCTTGTCGCTGAGGTCATCAACGGGGTGGACCAGCCCTCGGCCCATGAGTTGCGCCCAGATGCGATTCGCCGTTGCCCGGGCGAAGTAGGGATTGTCCGGGCCGACGACCCAGTCCGCCAGCCGGTCCTTGCGCGAGAACGCCGGCTTCGGCGGTGCCTTGTTCGGTTCGGGTTTCGGCTCCTTGAAGTCCTTGGCGATGACGGGTTCCTCAAGGGCCGGGCCGCGCAGGAACTTCGGCTTGATCGGCTCCCCCTTCTGCCCCGGCTTCAGTTCCTTGGCCGAGCCGGCAAAGAGCACGTCGCCCGTCGCTTTTTCGCCCAGGAAGAACTTCCGCTTCCCTGGGCCGCCGGAGCCGTCGATCACCACCAGGCGGGCGAAGAAGGCGGCCATGCCGTAGAAATCGCGCTGCGTCCACGGCTCGAACGGGTGATCGTGGCAGCGAGCGCACTGGAGCTGCGTGCCCAGGAAGAGGCGGCTGACGGCCACCGTCGTCTCCTCCGGCTGGTTGCGATACTGGACATAAAAGAGGCCGGAATCGTCTTCCTCGCCCAGCAGCAGGGCCCGTACCCAGCGGTCGTGCGGCTCGTTGTTGGCGAACTTGCCGGTTAGCCATTTCTTGAACCCGTCGCGGCGGCGGGTGAGGCTCATAGCCCGGCGGGTTGCGGCCGAAGAGCAGCAGGTCCCAGAAGTCCGCCTGGTGGACCGCGTAGCGCGGATCGGCAAGGAGTTTGTCGATCAGCTTGGTGGCGCTGATCGGCGCTCTTGTCGGCCAGGAACGACTTGACCTCATCGTGGGTGGGGATGGTGCCCAGCAGGTCGAGATAAATGCGGCGGAGAAGGTCGCGCCGTCGGCCAGGCCGGGAGGCGTGACCTTCTCGCGCTCCCAGACGGCGCGGACCTCGGCGTCGATGACAGTACGCAACGGCGTCTCGTCCGCTGGCAAAGACGCGGGGAAAAAGAGACCGACAAGCAGGGCGACGAAGACCCAGCGGCGGGGCATGGCAGCGATCCTTCCAGGCGGGAGGGCGTGCGGGAGGGCTGACACCATCGTACCCTTTACCCCTGCTGTCGCAAGCCGCCATTATCGCGCCGCGGCGAATTTCGCCTCCTTGAACATTTCAAGCAATTCCTCCCGGAACCCCTCGGGCCGGTCCTTGGTCGTCCGCAGGTTGGCGCTGTAGCAGCGCACCTTCAGCCCGCTGATGTCGCGCACGGCGACCAGGCCCAGGATCGGCGGCGTCCGGGCGTTGGGGTACTTCTTGACCACGCCCTTGAAGAAAAAGCCCTCCGGCAGATCGCCCTTGTCGCTGATCTCCACGAAGCCGGGCACGTCGCCGTTGAGGAAGTCCTTCTCTTTCAGGTGAGCCGCGTAGACCTCCGGCGTGCGGGCGTCGGCGGGGCACTCCTCGATGATGAATTCCTCGTCACTGGATCGCGGGGTCGGGGCAGGCTTGGTCAGGGTCCACATGAAGGAGAACGGGTTGTAGTGGGCCGTCCAGCCGGCCGGCACGTTCAGTTGCAGGCTGGCCAGGCCGTCCTTCGGCGGTACCGCCACCGTGATGGGAGGGGGGAGGAGTTCGGGCCCGGGCAGCTCCTCGGTATTCAGGAGCTTGAAGGAACCAAAGAACCTCTCGAACAGGGGCGCGGCGTCGCGTGCCGCAAGGGCCGTGGCAGTCAGGCTGTAGAGTCGTGTGCGTACCAGGTACAGACGCCGCGCGCTGGCGCCGGCCAGTTTGGATGCCTCATCGACGGGCTGGCCCTCCAGTTCCAGGCCGGGGAAGCGGCCCAGGTTGAGGGAATTTTTCACTGTCCAGTGGGCTCCGGGCTCGGCCGCCCGCGCCGCGAGGAAGCCGGCCGCATCGGACGTCTCTCCGCCTTCGAAGTCCTCGCAGGTAACGACGAACCAAACACCTCTACGGCCCACTGCTCGCGGGAGTGAGCCGGTGAACATCTGCACGCGCCTGCCGCTGGCGCTGGGAGGAGAGGTGACTTCCGGCTTTCCTGGAAAGCGCACACGGAATCGCCCATTCGGAGAAGTGAAATCCTGCCAGATGAGCGCCGTCGGCTCCGCGAGTGGTGGTATCCCGGTATCGGGCGGATCCTCCCTGGACGTCGTGCCCGCTGGCGCCCCAGGCGGGGTATCGCCATGCCGGCGCGTGTCCTCAACCCTCGTGGCCGCTGGACCCGCCGCAAGGTCGTCGGACGGTTTCTCTTTCTTAAGGAAAAGATAGGCCGGCAAGGCGAAGCCAACGCCGAGCAACGCGGCCAGCAGGACGGCAACCAGGAACAGACCGTGGCCTCGCTTGCGGCCGGTGACAGCGGCCTCCGCCGAAGGTGGCTTGGCGGCCCGCTGCGCCGCGCGCGGGCCACAAAGGGGCGCCCGCATTTCTTGCAGCGGAGCGACTTGCCCTGGTATTCGTCGGGGCAAGCCGCGGCCGTCTTGCAGTTGGGACAGGTCACACGGATCGACATGGCGGCGCCTCAGCAATCACGCCAACGGTGGGCGGTTTATTTCTCCGCCGATTGTTCCCTTTTACCGGACAACTCATGTCGCGATTGCACTTTGTACGTCTTGCCGTCCTGTTCCACGGTGAGCGTGCTGGCGTCGCCGCCCGTGCTGATCATCACGCCGGCCGGCGTAGAGCCGTCGATCGCGGCGTTCAATGTCATTTTCATTTCCAGAATGGGGGATTTCTCGAACTTGAGTTCCTTGGGGAACTTGAAGCCCAGCTTCAGCGTCATCACGATCTCGCCGAACTGGCTGCCGTTCTTCTTGTAGGCCTTGGTGAGTTTCGCCTCGCCGCTGCTGGTTTCCGGGTCGAGGTTGCTTCCATTCCCGAAGGAGCCGATGAGTTCCTTGGTATCGATCTTCCACGTATCCCCGACCGCCACCGGTTTCTTCGGCAAAAAGAGAGCGTCCTTGTCCTCCTCACGCTCATTGGCCTTTTTCGTCAGCTCCTCCAGATCTTTCTTGTCCAACGGCTTGTCGCCCTCCAGCATCACAACGACCTTGTCGTCCTTCCTCTCGAAGAGGACCGTGCGGCCTTCGTAGGAGCGGGCCGTCATCTTGCCGTCCAGCGTTCGCGTCGCCTTCTCGTAGGTGCGCTTGTACTTGGTCGGAAACTTTTCGCCCCTGCGTAGAACGACCTCGGTGTACTCGTCGTTGGTGGTTTCGGTGTGTTTTTCATCCTTGATGGTCTTGCCGTCGGCATCGGCGATCTTGATGATCTCGGTTTTCGCGTCGGTGTCCTTGACGACGACGCTCTTGCCGACTCCGGGGGCGTGCATGAGCTTGATGGTGTAGGTCTGTGCCTGGGCGGCGGTCGTCATCAGTGACAGGGCCGCAAGGCACGCCCAGAAAGGGAGGTGGCGCATGACGTCTCCATTGGGGAAAAGCAGGTCCCGACGCAGGGGGCGCGGGGAACGAGTTTGCCGCCTGATCGCGCCGGGGCGGCGTCCGCGGCGGTCATTCTATCACAGTGGCAGGGAATGGGGACGCGAGGATCGGAAGGGGGGGCCGGGCACCGGCTACGGCCGGGGAAGCAGCCATTCTTCCTCGGCCGTGGCCGTCTGTGGGTTCAAGAGGTGACGTTGGCCAGGTTAGCACTCGCGCATCTTGCGGAGCACGGCGCGGACGCGCTGCTTGGCCTGACGGGTCTGAAGCTCCCTACGGCGCAGGAGGCGCTTGAGGCGCTGCACCGCTGCCAGAAACCGCAACGTTTCTGGCTCGCCAAATAACATGGCGTCCACTCCTTTCGTGGCCGTCGCGGGGACGATCTCGGAGATGCTGCCTCCGAGCCAGGGCCGCCCCGTCGGGCTGAGGACTGTCTGCCCCGCCGGCCGATCCGCGAGCAATGCCCTGCCTGTGGCCGCGGAGTACGACCAGCCCTGCTAATCGTCTATACCAATCTTACCGGCAGATCGCAACAAGTCAGGCGCAGTCTGCGCATTTTTTCCGGCTCGCACAGATGGTCTAACTGCACCCTGAGGAGGCCCCACAGGTATCGCACTTGCAGCAGGCGCCGCTGCGGACCAGGGTGAGCTGGCCGCATTCGCCGCACGGGTCGCCTTCATAGCCTTTCAGCCGGGCCTGGCGGATGCGCTGGTCCTGGGTGGCGGTCAGCAGGGCCGTCCCGGCCGCCGACTTGGTGCCGCTGCCGTTGGCATGACCGTTGCCGTTTTCATGAAGCGGCTTCAGGTGGCCGGTGCGCGGCGTGGCAAACGCTTTCGACGCCGGGCCGGGCTCGGCCGGCGGCGGCTCATCGCTGTCCCCTGGGTCTCTCGGATCATCGTCGCGGTGCATGGCATCGCCGCGCAGGTCTTCCTCATCGACGTGCGCCAGGTCGTGCCGGCCCAGGTAGGTGATCGCCAGCTCGCGGAAAATGTAGTCGATGATCGAGGTCGTCATCTTGATGTGCGGGTTGCCCTGCACGATGCCGTTGGGCTCGAAGCGGGTGAACAGGAAGGCGTCGATGTACTCGTCCAGCGGCACGCCGTGTTGCAACCCGAGCGAAATGGCGATGGCGAAGCAGTTGGTCATGCTGCGGAAGGCAGCCCCCTCCTTGTGCATGTCGATGAAGATCTCGCCCAGGGTGCCGTCCTCGTACTCGCCGGTGCGCAGGTAG
The DNA here is from genome assembly GCA_963827935.1 of uncultured Planctomycetota bacterium. Taxonomy (GTDB): domain Bacteria; phylum Planctomycetota; class Planctomycetia; order Gemmatales; family Gemmataceae; genus DATFNV01. The sequence continues at coordinate 99,052 of CAWHCN010000023.1, forward strand.
ATCTTGTGGTTGCCGATGCGCGATTTCTGGGTGTAGCCAGCGCGGCGATCAGGCAGGCGACGGCGATTGGCGATGTAGCGGTACACAATCTTCTCGGCCAGCTGGACCGGCCCGGCCTCCTTCGCCGCGGCCTCGACGGCCGCCAGCTCCGGTGCGTCCGCCACCGTGTTCAGCGGCTGGCTCAGCTTCGAGCCGTCGCGGTACAGCGCGTTGGCCTTCAGCCCCAACTGCCAGCTCAAGTGGTACGCACGCTTAACGTCCTCGACCGTGGCGCTGTGCGGCATGTTGATGGTCTTGGAGATGGCGCCGCTGATGAAGGGCTGGGCCGCCGCCATCATGCGGATGTGCGACTCGGCCGGCAGGAAGCGCCGACCCGTCTTGCCGCAGCGATTGGCGCAATCGAACACCGGGTAGTGCTCGCTCTTCAGGTGCGGCGCTCCCTCGATTGTCATCGTGCCGCAGACGTACAGGTTCGCCTCCGCAACCTGCTCGCGGCTGAAGCCGAGGGCCGTCAGCAGGTCGAACCCCGGCGCCTCGATCTGGATCTGCGTCAGCCCCAGCTTGTCCTTGAGGAAGTCGTCGCCCAGCGTCCAGCGATTGAAGGCGAAGGGCAACTCGAAGACACCGGGGAGCTGCGCCTCGATGCGGGCTACGGCCGCATCGGTGAAGCCGCGGGCGCGGAGGCTGGCCGGGTTGATGTGCGGTGCCCCGTGCAGCGTGGCCGCCCCGCGACAGTAGCGGACGATGTCCTCCGCCTGGGCCGGCGTGTAGCCCAGGTGCGTGAGGGCGGCCGGCACCGAGGCGTTGATGATCTTGAAGTAGCCGCCGCCCGCCAGCTTCTTGAACTTCACTAGCGCGAAGTCGGGCTCGACGCCCGTGGTGTCGCAGTCCATCACCAACCCGATAGTGCCAGTCGGCGCGATCACCGTCACCTGCGCGTTCCGGTAGCCGTGCTTCTCGCCCAGCTCCACCATGCGGTCCGACTCGGCCTGGGCGGCGCGGAGCAGGTAGTCGGGGCAGTGCCGGGCCTCGATGCCGACGGGCAGCACGCTGAGCCCCTCGTACTCCTCCTTCGGCGCATGGCAAGCCGCACGGCGGTGGTTGCGGACGACGCGGAGCATGGCGTCGCGATTGGCCTGGTAGCGCGGGAAGGGGCCGAGTTCGCCCGCCATTTCGGCCGACGTGGCATAGGCCGCCGCGTGCATCAGGGCCGTGAGCGCCCCGCACCAGGCCCGCCCCTCCGGCGAGTCATATGGGATCCCCTGCACCATCAACAGCGAGCCGAGGTTGGCGTACCCCAGCCCAAGCGTGCGGAAGTCGAACGACTTGCGCCGACCGGCACGCTCGGGAACTGCGCCATGTAGACGGAGATTTCGAGGATCAGCGTCCAGAGCCGGCAGGCATGGCGGTAGGAGTCCACGTCGAAACGGGTGGTGGCGGCGTCGTAAAACTTCAGCAAGTTCAGAGAGGCGAGATTGCAGGCGGTGTCGTCGAGGAACATGTACTCCGAGCAGTTGTGCACCACGATGCCGTTCGCCACGAAGTGGGACGTGACGGGCTCGGTCAGGTCATATACCGGCTCGACGCCCAGGTATTCCAGGCTCTCGACGCGGTCCTGGAGGCGATCCGCGTAGGTGGTGACCTCGCGATTGAGTCGCGCCAGGAGGTCGCACTTCGGGCTGCCTGGCACGAAGCCGATCTCGCGCTCGAACACGAACCGGGAGCTGCGGCTGATCCGCAAGCTGTGCATCTGTGCGACCGAGTATTCGCGACTGCCTCCCTTGCCGTCCGGAAGCAGTGCCACCGTTTGCCCCACGGCCCGCCGGTTGCGGTACAGCTTGGACTTGATGCCGAACGAGAGCAGCAATTCCTGCGTCTGTTGCAACAGTACCAGAGAGGTGCTATCCAGTGAGACGAATTGCGACTTGCTGCCGTAGTTGGCAACGGTCCCGTCGGCCGTGAACAGGCCCCGGAGCACACCAGCCAGTGCATCCCGGTCGAGCCTGAAGATGACGGGCAAGAAGCGCTTGCACTGGCTGCCTTCGTTCAGGACGGCAAAGCGCTTGAGTTCATTGACCACGCACCGAGAGGACGTACCGATGCGGATCGTCGCCTGGGGTTGGTGCGGATGCGACTCGCGTGCGCCGCGTCCATCCGGGGCAAATTCCGTCTTGTAGGCTTGCAGGTTCTCCTGCACGCGGCCGGCCACCGGGAACTCTTCCGGCGCGAGTGTCAGCAACGCTGTCTCCTGCGGCCCCATGAGGCAGCCGTCGCCGACCAAGAGGCCGAGCAACTCCGTGAGGCGCTCGTCCAGGTGAGCGAAACCACCGGTCGGCTCCGCGGCGCGGCGGTCACAGAACAGGCCCCGACCCAGGACGACTAGGTCGTCCTTCATCAGCTCGTGCGCTGGCACGTCGCCGCGATTGGCCGTCAGGACCTTGTGGTCCGCCGTCAGTTTCACCTCATAGCCGGCACGGGTGCGCAGCCGGTAGACGGGCTTGGTGCCGGTGCGGAACGCCGGTGCCACAGGCCGGAGCGTCCCATCCTGACCGACGACAGTAAACTCCCGATCCAGGAGTTCGTCGATCCGAATCCAGCCATCTCCCGTTGCAATCAGGGTGTCGCCGGTCACACACGGGTTCGACGCATTGATCCTCCCATCCGCCGGGCACGTGTGCCATTCGTTGATCGTCGTGTCGTACTGCAGGCCCGGGTCGGCACATGACCAGGCGGCGTAGGCGATCTGCTCCCACAGCTCCCGGGCACGCAGCGTCTTGCGCGGCTGTGCCGCCCGCCCGGCCTGCTGCGCCTTGGCCAGGTCCGTGCGCCAGTACAGGTGCCAGGGGCCGTCCTTCGCCACCGCTTCCATGAAATCGTTGTTGACCCGCACCGAATTGTTGCTGTTCTGCCCGGAGACCGTGAAATAGGCCTTCGAGTTCCAGTCGGTGTCGTACTCGTCGAAGGCGATCTCGGTGAAGCCCTGCTCCGCGAGCTGAATGACGCGCTCGATGTAGTTGAGGGGCACGTCGGCGGCGCGGGCCTCAGCGATCGCCTGTTGCAGATCGGTGTTGCGGCTCCGGTCGAGGCGCTCGGCGGCCTTCGTCCAGCCGTGGCACGCTTTCAGGACGGCGTTCAGGTGCCGGCGCAACAGCTTCGAGCCGGCCACCAGCGACGCCACCTTCTGCTCCTCGACTACCTTCCAGTTGACGAACTCCTCGATATCCGGATGATCCAGATCGAGAACGACCATTTTGGCGGCGCGGCGCGTGGTGCCGCCCGACTTGATGGCGCCGGCAGCGCGGTCGCCGATCTTCAGGAAGCTCATCAAGCCACTCGACTTGCCGCCGCCTGACAGCGGCTCGCCGTCGCCGCGCAGGGCGGAAAAATTGCTGCCCGTACCGCTGCCGTACTTGAAGATGCGCGCCTCGCGCACCCACAAATCCATGATGCCGCCTTCGTTGACCAGGTCGTCGGCCACCGACTGGATGAAGCAGGCGTGCGGCGCCGGCCGCTCATAGGCCGACGTCGACCGCGTGACATGGTTCGTGCCCGGATCGACGTAGTAGTGCCCCTGGGCCGGGCCGGTGATGCCGTAGGCCCAGGAGAGGCCGGTGTTGAACCATTGCGGCGAGTTGGGGGCGGCCATCTGGGCCGCCAGCATGTGGCACACCTCGTCGTAGAAGGCGCGGGCGTCGGCCTCGGCCGAAAAGTAGCCCCCTTTCCAGCCCCAGTAAGTCCAGCAGCCGGCCAGGCGGTGGAAGACCTGGCGGGCATCGGTTTCGTGGCCGGCGCAGGGATCAGCGCCAGCCGGCCGGCTCGCCTGTAGCCAGGAGGGCACGCCGGCCTCGGGCACGCGCTCCACCCGGGTCGGCACGCCGGCCCGGCGGAAGTACTTCTGCGCGATGATGTCCACCGCCACCTGCGACCATCCCTCCGGGGCCAGCAGGTCCTTCATCTCGAAGACCACCTTCCCGTCGGGGTTGGCGATCCGCGAGGTGCGTGGCACGAAATGGAAGGCGGCAAAGGGGTCCTGTCCTTCAACCGTATAGCGACGAACAAGCTGCATAGGAGAGCATCCCTTGCTGGTAAATGCCGAATTCCCGCGCACGGACTCGCCCTGGGAGCACGCGTCCGACGCTCGGCACCGGGCGTCACTTCTGGTGGTTCGATCCAATCACGAAAGGAAGGGTCAAACCTTTCTGGTCCTGGTACTTGCCCTTCTTGTCCGCATAACTCGTGCGACAGACGGCCTCGCCCTTGAGGAAGAGAATCTGTGCGATGCCTTCGCCGGCATAGACCTTCGCGGGCAATGGCGTGGTGTTACTGATTTCGATCGTCACCCGGCCGCGCCATTCCGGCTCAAGTGGCGTTACGTTCACTATAATACCACATCGGGCGTATGTCGACTTGCCGACGCACACGGCGATGACATCGCGTGGGATTTCGAGGTATTCGACGGTTTCGGCCAGGGCGAAGCTGTTCGGCGGAATGAGGCAGAAATCGCCTTCCATGTCCACGAACGAGGCGGGGTCGAAGTTCTTGGGATCGACCACGGTGCAGCGGGCGTTGGTGAAGACCTTGAAATTGCGGCCGACCCGCACATCGTACCCGTAGCTGGTGACGCCGAAGGAAATGACCCCCGGGCGGCTCGATCCCACCGCACACGGTTCGATCTTGATGGCTTGCTCGATTTGCCAGTCCGGCAACACACCCATGATACGTCACTCCCGGGACCGGTCCATCTCACCCAGGTGCCCACTTCGCTGGTTGTACCCGACCGCGGGCAGAACGGGTAGAGAATTCATCCCGAAGGCCGCCGTCTACCCGTCCTTTGGCACCTCTCCGGATTGTATCACCCGTGCCGCCGCTGATGCAAAAATGATGAAAACTCTCGGGGAATCGTGAAGTTTCTTGCAAAGCCTGGCGTTCACACCGTGCTGAAGGCATGGCGAAGCCCCGGGAGAGCCGGAAGAGCGGCCCAACTCAGGCTCGGCAGCCTACCAGCGCAGCTGCACCCTTCCCCTTGACGGGCGGCCTCTCTGACGCGATACCAGTGCATGTGGCTCGGCGTGAGTCAAGGAGACAGCGATGAGCGGCGCTCTTCCCGTTATCTGGGCGTGTCTGGTCGTGACGGCGGACCCCGTCCCCGTCCAGTTCGTGCAGGTGACGCCACAGCAGCACGCCTCGGGCGCGTGGCAGCGCACCCCGGCCGAGCGCCGGGCCATCGTCCTGATCGAGGGACTGATGCCCCATCCCTTCAGCAAGGAGAACGTCGAGAAGCCGACTCTGCGGGACTGGCAGAAACCGGGCAGCCTGCTGGTCAAACACCTGACCGGTCTCGGCGACGTGTATGCCTTTGGTTACGCGCAGAACGTGCCGGTTGACGAGATTGCCGACCATCACGGGTTATGGGGCGGCTTGCTGCACTTGCGCGAAATGGGTTACCGCGAGGTGGTCCTGGTCGGCTACAGCGCGGGCGGCCTGGTTGCGCGGCGCGTGGTCGAGGAATATCCGGATGTCGGTGTCACGAAGGTGGTCCAGGTGGCTGCGCCGAACGCCGGCTCCGGCTGGGCCAGCCTGAAGGCCGTGCGCAAGAATCAGAAGCCTTTCCTTCTCTCGCTCACCAAAGAAGAGCGCCGCCGCGAATTGCGCTCGCGCATCGACGTGACCATTCCGGACAACATCGAGTTTGTTTGCCTGGTGGGCACAGGGGCGATACTGGGCGACGGCGTCGTCACCGCCAAATCGGCGTGGACTTCGGACCTGCAAGCTCAGGGCATCCCGGCGGTAAAAGTGGCGTCCGACCATTTGTCGATGGTACGTGGCTCCGCGGGGGTGGCGACCATAGCAGAACTGGTCCGTACCCCGCAGCCACGTTGGAGCCAGGCGCGAGTGGCGACCGCGCGAAAGGCGATCCTGGGGGAATGATCCCTCCGAGGGCTGACGGCCCACCGCGGCTACTCTAGCGTTCCAAAGGTTCGCCAGGGTCCTGGACAGGTAGCTCGGCTGGTAGAGCGAAGGACTGAAAAGCCTGAGCGCTTCCAGACGTTAAGGCGAGCGGCAGAACATCCCATACCAACCCGAAGCGCAAGCGAGGGAGGCGGTTAGCCCTCGCTCGCGCTTCGGGTTGGTATCGTTGTTCCGGCCGCTCGCCTAAGGCGACCGGCAGGAGATAGTAGCCCGCTCGCTCCAGCCGGACGCCTGCCAAGTTGAACTGAAGTCGCCGCGACTTCTGTTCAACCTGGCGCGCACGCCGCAAGACCTTGTGAAATACCGACATCCGCCTTCACGATTCAGCACAAAGCGCCAGGTTGAACAGAATTCAGATGTGCCCGGGAACGCTCAGACGGTCCCATGCGGCACCGGGCAGAGGGGAGCTTATCTCCTGCCGTTCGCCTAAGGGCGTCGGGTAGCACTTGTCCTCCCTCATCCACCGATGTTGCGGGGGGGGTGTGGCGAGTTTGCCCAGCAATTTGCCCAGAAACGCCTTCCCCCCGAGGGTATGCTAACTCCCGCCGCTCGCCTAAGGGCGTTCGGAAGGAATGGTCCCTGGCCCGTCGCTCCAGGCCAGGGCAAACTGTGCGGTGGCCGAGCCGTGTTGCTCACGATGACCACTCTGCTCAAGTAACGCCGGGAACATGAGCAACCCGGTGCGGCGTCGCAACATAGCCCTGCAACAAAACTTGCGCCTTCACCGCAGGGGCATTCTACCACTTTGCTCAGGTTTCCACAGGATATGGTCGCGCCGGGGACGGCTGATACCTGGCCATTCCGGTAGAGATAGGCATAATAAGATCGTTGGCCACTGCGCCAAGCCGCGGGCCATTGGTTCCGAGGGGTCTAAGCATTTATTCCGTTTAATCCGATTATGCCGGTAATGCCGATCAAACTAGCGATGAGTACCCTGCTGAGCATCCGGAAGATCGGTCTCCAAGGACACCTGTTCATTGCGCTGGCAATGTGCTGCTGTGGCTGCACGCCCTTGGCGGAGTACGTCCGAAACGGGTTCAAGGTCGGCCCCAACTACCGCCAGCCGAGAGGCCGCGGTGGCCAGTAACTGGATCGACGCCTCAGACAAGCGCGTGCGAACGGACTCGGACGATCTGAGCAAATGGTGGACCGTCTTCAATGACTCCGTGCTCAACGACCTCATCTGCGACGCTTACCATCAAAACTTGACCTTGAAAGAAGCCGGCTTCCGGGTCCTGCAAGCACGTGCTCAGCTGGGCATCGCCATCGGCGAGATCTTCCCGCAGACGCAGGCGATGACCGGAGACTTTCTCCAGCAGGCCTCCAGCGGCAAAACCGGTTCGCCACAGAAATTCACCAGTCGTTGGGATTATGGGTTCGCGCTTGCCTGGGAACTCGACTTCTGGGGCAAATTCCGGCGAAGTATTGAATCCAACCGGGCCAGCCTGCAAGCCTCCGTGGCGGATTACGACGACGTGCTCGTGACGCTCCTGGGCGACGTGGCCACGGCCTATGTGCAGTATCGCACCGCCGAGGAACGGATCAAATACGCCACCAAAAACGCCAAAATCCAGGCCGACGTGACGGAGATTACCAGACAGGCCGAGAAGGCCGGCACCGCTGCGAAAGTGGACGTGGATCAGGCCGAAAGCACGCTTTACCAGACGCAGGCCACCATCCCCGCACTGGAGATCGCGCTGCGGACTGCCAACAACCAGCTGTGCATCCTGCTCGGCATGCCGCCGAAGCAACTCCAGGCCAGGCTGGGGAGGGCGCCAATTCCTGTCGCGCCCGCGGAGGTGGCCGTCGGCATTCCCGCGGACTTGCTGCGCCGCCGGCCGGATGTCCGCGAGGCGGAACGTCTGGCGGCCGCCCAGTGCGCCCAGATCGGCGTGGCCGATTCCGCTTTTTATCCGCACATGTCGATCGACGGCACCATCGATTACCAGGCCAACCGCTTCAAGGATCTGTTCAACGGCAAGGCGCTCAGCGGCAGCGTCGGGCCGTCGTTCAACTGGGACATTCTCCAATATGGGCGGCTCCTCAACAATGTGCGCTTGCAAGACGCCCAGTTCCTCGAACTCGTGGAAGCCTATAAACAATCGGTGTTGAACGCCAATCAAGAAGTGGAAACCGGCCTGGTGACGTTCCTGAAATCCCAGGAACAATACAAGTTGCAGAAGAAAAGCGTGGACGCCGGCAAGTCTGCTCTCGATGTGGTGATTGTGCAATATCAACTTGGCAAGATCGATTTCACGCGCGTCGCACAGTTGCTCCAGAACCAGGCGGTGCTGGAGGACACGCTGGCGCAGGTGCAGGGCGAAATTGCGACGGGCCTGATCAGCGTCTACACAGCGCTGGGCGGCGGCTGGGAGCTCCGCTGCACCGATTGCACGCCGAGCGTGGCTCCCGTGGGAGATGAGTTGTTGCCTGTCCCACGGAAGCTTGACACTGGCGAGGTGGAGCTGTCCCACGCCAAGCCGTGGCCCCCAGTAACCAAGTAAGTGATCCACAGACGACACAGATGAACTCAGATAAAGGCATCGAAGAATTCCCGGGAGCCGCCTGCCCGCTTCTCTTCATCTGTGTCCATCTGTGTCATCTGTGGATCGCCCTCTCTAACCCACCAGAAGCGACAGGCAGGTAACAGACCCCTCGGCCTTGGCGAACTCGGACAGATCGACGGAGTCCACCTCGAAGCCCAGGTCGAGCACCCGGTTGATGGTCGCTGGATGAGCCGCGGGCAGGCAGACGCAGTGGTCCACCACCAGGACGTTGGCCCCATCCGGCTCCTGCTCCGGTACGCCCACCAACTCGAACCCACACAGAGCCGAGCGGTCCACCCAGTCGGGGTTCACTAGGAGCCGGCCGTCGGGCAGGGCGGTACAGGCTGATTTGAGGTGCAAGCAGCGCCCTACCGGCACCGACCGGACCTCGTATCCATACCGCCGCCCCAGCGCTTGCAGGGCCGTGATGCCGGCGGCGTTGGTCCGCAACGACTGACCGACTAGCAAGGTCCGCCCGACACGGAGAACGTCGCCCCCTTCGATCGTCGCGGGCAGTTCGATCCGTTCCACCTCGCGATAGCGGCGCAGCTCTAGCTCGATCCCGGCCGGTTCGAGACGGCGTGATGCGGCGCCCATCGAAGTCAGGATCGCCACCTCGTCCAGCACGATGGCGGTGTCCTCGATGAAGACCGAATCGGGCCAGTCCCGGTTGACATCCAGGGTGCGCACGTCGGCACCCAGGCGTCGGAGCATGCGGCAATAGGAGTCGTGTTGCTGGTTGGCCAGGACCTGATCGATGCCCGCTGCCGCGACATAAGTGCGCTGGCACTGTTGCAGGTTCGGCGACGGAATGTGGGTCAGGGCGAGCATTTGTCACCCGGGGTGAGAAGACATAGGCAGGCAGAGCCTGCCCCACGGCGTTCCCGTAGGGCAGGCTCTGCCTGCCGATCATTTTGTAACGGTGTCTTACTGGGGCGGTCCGCGTCCGGCCCCGCGGTCTCGACCGCCGGGACCACCTCGGCCGCCGCCCCCGCCGCCGCGATGCTCCTTGTGGCAGGCCATGCACGAGCTATCCAGCTTCTGGTGGGCCGTGCTGGCGGCGCTGCGGTCCTTGGCTTGGGCGGCCCGATCGAGGTCGGCCGCCGCCGCCGCGAAAGCCGCCGCTAGCTTCGTCCACGAGTCCGCCGAACCCTTGGGCGGCGTGGCTTTCCCCAGGCCGGCAGCCAGCCGGGCATATTCGGCGGCCTCCGGCTGAATCTTGTCCCAGGCCGGATCCGCCGCGTTCAATTCCTGCTTCAAGAGGGCGTGCAGCGCGTTGGGTCCTTTGCCGATACGCGTCATGCTCTGCTTCAGGTCGCCACCTCTACCGCCCTGCGGCGGAGGTCCGCCGGGGGATTCCGAGGCTGGGGCCGGGCCTTGTGAGCCCGTGTCCTTCTGCTTGCAGCCCCAGACCGCCAGAGGGACCACAAGGATAACCACCACCACGATGCGAGGCGTTTTGATCATATCGATGATTCCTTTGCCGGGATGAGATCGATCTTACCAGGTGAGGTCGCAGTGGCCATGAGCGCGGGCGGAATACAAAGGGCGCACTGAAGGGCAGGTCGCGGCGGCGGAACGATTGCCGCCGCGCTTCCTCACCCCGCATACTTGGCCCCGCCCTCGCTCAGCCCCGCCGACGCCGTGCTCACCTGCCGGATGGTCTTTTTCTCGACTTCCTCCTTGAGCCGCCCTAGCACCTTCCCCAGCGGCATCGCTCCCAGATCGCCGTCGACCCGATCGCGCACCGCCACCGTCCCCGCCGCCTGCTCCTTCTCGCCGACGACCAGCATGTATGGAATCTTCTCCAGTTGGGCCTCGCGGATCTTGGCTCCGACCTTCTCCGGCCGATAGTCGCCGCTGACGCGGAACCCCGCCGACCGCAATTCCGCTTCGACCTTCCTGCCGTACTCGGTGAATTTCTCGCTGATCGGCAGCACGCGCACCTGCTCCGGCGCCAGCCACAGCGGGAAGGCCCCGGCGAAGTGCTCGATCAGGATGCCCATGAACCGCTCCATCGAGCCGAACGGAGCGCGGTGGATCATCACCGGGCGGTGCGGGTGATTGTCGGCCCCGGTGTATTCCAGCTCGAAGCGCTTCGGCAGGTTGTAGTCGAGCTGCACGGTACCGAGCTGCCATTCGCGACCGATGCAGTCGCGGACCACGAAGTCGATTTTCGGCCCGTAGAACGCCGCCTCGCCCGGTTCCGCGGTGTAATTCATGCCGCGGCTCTTGACCAGCTCGATCAGCGTCTTCTCCGCTCGATCCCAGTCCTCGGCGTCGCCGACGTACTTGCCACTCTGCGGATCGCGGAGGCCGACGCGGACCCGGTAGTCGGTCAGGCCGAGGCTAGTGAGCACGAATAGCACCAGATCGAGATTGGCGCTGAACTCCGCCTCGACCTGCTCCGGGGTCACGAACAGGTGGGCGTCGTCCTGCGTGAAGCCGCGGACGCGGGTCATGCCGGACAGCTCGCCGGTTTGCTCGTAGCGGTAGACGGTGCCGAACTCGGCCAGGCGGACGGGCAGGTCGCGGTAGCTGCGCGGCTCGGCCTTGTAAATCTGGATGTGGTGTGGGCAGTTCATTGGCTTGAGGAGGAAGCCCTCCTGCTCCGCCAGCCAGTCGAGCAGGGCCTTCGCGCGCCCGGCCGCATCGGTCGCCTTGTCATACGCCGGGAGATCGACATGCATGGTCTGCAGCAACTCCATTGCGAAACGATGGACCAGCGCGAGCTTGTCCTGCTGCGTTGCCGCCTTCTCATACTCGGGCGGCACGACGTAGCATGCCTTCATGTACTGAAGGATCTCATGTTCCTTGGTCTCGTCGAGGATGCCCAATGCCAGGCGGTGCTGGCAGATATCCAGGGCCCCGGCCGTGGGGCGGGCGTACATCGGCGGAAACTGGGCGTCGCGGTAGTAGGGGAAATGACCGCTGGTGCGGTACATCTCCAATCGGCCAATGTGCGGGGTATACACCGGCTGGTAGCCACGCTTCAGCAACTCGTCCTTGATGAACGTCTCCAAAAGGCCGCGCACGGTCGCCCCCTTCGGCATCCACAGGATCAGGCCGCTGCCCACCAGCGGGCTGATGGTGAACAGCCGCAATTGCTTGCCCAGCACGCGATGGTCGCGCTTCTTCGCCTCTTCCAGTTGCTTCAGGTAGGCATCCAGGTCCTTCTGGCTAAAGAAGGCGGTGCCGTAGAGGCGCTGGAGCTGCTTGCGGTTGGCGTCGTTCTTCCAGTAGGCGCCGGCGATGGAGAGCACCTTGATCGCCCCGACCTTGCCGGCGTGCGGAATGTGCGGGCCGCGGCACAGGTCGATGAACTCCCCCTGGCGGTAGAAGCTGAGCGACGGGTACTGCTTCAGGTCGCCGTCGATGTGCTCGACCTTGTACTGCTGACCCAGGTCCTGAACCAGGCCGCGGGCCTCGGCGGTGGGACGCTCGAAGCGCTCGAACGGCTCGGCCTCCTTGATAATCTTGCGCATTTCCTCCTCGATGCGGGGGAAATCCTCATCGCGGATGAGGGTCGGCGAGTCGATGTCGTAGTAGAAACCGTTCTCCAGCGCCGGGCCGAAGGCGAGCTGGGTGCCGGGGAAGAGCCGCATCACCGCGCGGGCCATGATGTGGGCCGAACTGTGCCGCAGCACTTCGAGGGCGTCGGCGTCCTTCTCGGTCAGCACCTGGAAGCTGTGCTCGCCGGGCGGAATCTCACGGTCGAGATCGACGATGACGCCATCGACCTTGGCGGCGACCGCGGCCTGGGCGAGACGCTTGCCGATCGACTCGGCCACGTTGCGCGGCCGGGTGCCGTCCGGAAACTGCTTGCTGCTGCCATCGGGCAGGCGGAGGGTGATCATGGGAGGGGGTCTCCGTCGAGGGGGAAGGTGGAGCAACCCCTACGATTGGGTGCCTCCACGACGCGGACACGGCGAACGGGGCGGACGTTCGCGCGGCGGGTCGGGATCATCCTAGCATACGGGGAGGGGTGCGACGATGGGAGGCGGTCATGGGAGCCGTTGCTGCCATTTCGCGGGGTTCTGTGAGGTGTGGAAAACGGAGTAGACGATCACAGTGTCATTGGGCTCATCGTATCGGTAGATGATGACGTAGGGCCAACCGTGGATTAGGACTTGCCGGTATTGCCGGTAGACGACGCGACCGATTTTTGGGATCCGCACGATGCCAGCCACGCGAGCGCAAGGCCTTGAGGAATTGATCGCCGAGGCCTGCTCGCCGCGATTCATACCACGTGGCAGCGGCCTCCGCTTCCTGTTCAGCCTCAGGCTGGGTCGTCAGTCTTGAAGGCATGACGGGACCGAATGCGTGCTTCGACTTCTTCCCAAGAGCTGCCCGAGTTCGGATTCTTCAGGTAATTAGCGTGCCGCCGGTCCAACTCTTCCATCACCTCCGGCGGGATGGGGGTATTCTCAACGATGTCGGCGAGGTCGTCCGTGAGTTCCTGAATCAGCAGGCACTTCTCATCGGGGCTCAGCTTGATGAGTTCGGGAAATCGTTCGAGCATGGGTCCTCTCCTCTATCCAGCACGTTGACCCCGAGGCGTTACCACAACCGTAAGTTTACCCTCTGCGGGCGGCTGTAGAAAGAGGGGAACAGATTAGGCCGGGAGGGGCCTCACGTCGGGGCTGCGGGTTCAGCGGCGGGTGACTGGATGCCCTGCTTGAGCATCTCCTCCTGGACCGCCTTCCTCACGCGGTGGGCGTACCAGGCCAGCTGGATAATCTGCAGGACGAAGGCTGCAAGCAGGAGTGCAAGACCCAGACCTGGTAGGACCCAGAAATTGTGGATGGTTGGGGGACTACCCAGAGACAAACTGGCTGTTGATAGCGTGAGGAATGCTACATACAACCCGAGGATGAAGCCAGTTAAGACACCTTGGCCAAAGGTGCGACAGCGCCATGCTCGTTGTCGGGCTGCTTCGAGAAGCTGTTCTCGACCGCGCCACGGCAGTTGCCTGACTTCTGGCGGATCGGACAGGATGCCCAGGGCCATGTCTTGGTCCCTCCACCCATCCATTGTACCGACAGACATGCCACGGCGGGGATAAACCCCGCCGCTCGTTCATCCGCTACTCCCCCACATACGGCATCAACGACATGAACCGCGCCCGCTTCACCGCGTCCTTTACCGCGCGCTGGAACGCCGCGCAGTTCCCCGAGCGCTTGCGGCTAAACAGCTTCCCCTGGCTGGTGCACAGCTTCTTCAGGGTCTGCACGTCCTTGTAATCGACGAACGCCGGCCGTGGGCAGCCTTCCTTGGTGCAGAAGCGGCAGCGATTCTTTCGACCCCGTCCCAGCTTCTTCCGAACCATGTGTTCCCTCGCCCCTCTATCGGTGTGCGAAAAGTGGTTGGCGTTGGTGAAACAATAAAGATAGAGAACGGCCCGGCCTCCGTCAACCCGGCCGGCTGAATTCCCAGCCCCCTGGCCTCGTCCTGATATAATGGAGGCGTTCGAGGTCGCAGCTCATTCTCGGGGGGTGGCGTCGTGTCCCGTTCGCTCTCGCGCTGGCAGGCCGTGCTGCTGGGCCTCGTGGTCCTGGCGGCCCTGGCTCTCGGCGGACTCGGTCTCTTCCTGGTCGGCAGCCGATCCTGGTTCGCCGGCGACAGCTTCCACGTCCGCTCCGGGTTCAAGGCAATCCAGGGCGTCGAGTTGGGCACCCGCGTCCGCGTGCAGGGGATGGATGCCGGCGAGGTTGTCGCCATCGAGCCGCCCGCCACGCCGGGCAGCGATGTCGTCCTCCGCATGCGGATCGACGGGAAGATGCGGCCGCTCCTCCGCGCCGATGCCACCGTCCAGATCGTCAGCGAGGGACTGATCGGCGGCAAGGTCATCGAGATCAATCCCGGCAGCGATCGCGGTGAGCCGGTCCAGGACAACGCCGTCCTCGCCTCGCGCTCCACGACCGACCTGGCCGAGGTCCTTAGCGAGGTGAAGACGACGCTGAAGGACGTCCGCGACGGCGAGGGGACGGTCGGCAAGGAATTGGTCGGAGCCTTGCAGCAAACGCGGGCGACGATGGAGACCTTCGAGAAGACTGGCAACGCCGTCCGCAAGCTGCCGATCGTCCGCGGCTACGACAAGGATCCGCAAACGCTGCTAGTCCGGCCGGATTGCGAGCGCGTGCGCACGGTCTTCGCCGAGAGCGACCTGTTCGAGCCGGGGCACTCGGCCCTGACCTCGCAAGGGAAGCAGCGGCTGGACGCCATCGCCGACAAGCTCAAGGGCTCGCTCAAGCACGACGGAGCGGATCTGGTGGTGGTGGCCTGCGCCGATCCGAAGACGAATCCCAGCCATACGCTGGCCCGGACGGTGACCGAATCGCAGAGCACGGCGGTGGTCAACTACTTGAAAGATCACCATGCAGTCCTGAAGGCCGGCTGGGTGACCTGGCGGGACGCCACGCCGCTGGGCCTGGGGACCGATCCGTATCCTGGTGAGGAGAAGGAGGCCGCGCTGCCGGCGGCGCGGATCGAGGTGCTGGTGTTTGTGCCGCAGAAGTAGTTTAGCCGCCGCTCTGCGGGCGGCGCGTCGGGAGCGCCGCCCGCAGGGCGGCGGCTAAACGAATGACGGGATGGCCCATGACCAACGGCGACATGCGGACCACGCTGCTGTACCATTTCTGTCGCATGCAGCTGCCGGCGTTGCCGCTACCGGCGATGGTGTTCCAGCGCCATTTGCAGCGCGCCTTCGCTATGTACGGGGCCAAGCTGGCCCGGGGTGGCGGTTCGGCCGAATGGCCGGCGTTCCTCGACAACCTCTACTCCGTCGACTGGTTCCTCTGTTGCGCGTGTCTGGAAGGGCAGACGAAGGCCTGGGAGTGCCTGTTCGCCGCCCGTGCCAACCGGGCCGACTGCCTGCTGGTGGACGCCCTCCGCGCCCGGGCCGTGCGCCTGTTCCCGCGCGACGAGGAGCGGCAGGACAGCTCGGTCAGCGATTTCTGGGGCTACCTGCTGGCCGGCGAGAAGACCGGCTCGACCCCCATCCTGGCCCGCTACGACGGCCAGCGCCCGCTGGTCCCCTGGCTTATCCGCGTGTTCCAGAACAAGCACATTTCCGATCTGCGCCAGGTCCGGGGTGTCCAGCCCTTGCCGGAAGACGACCTCGACGAGCACGATTTGCCCCTGGCCCACCAGGGCGATGGCCGCTGGCACGAGGAGTTCCGCCTGGCCGCCCGCGAGTGGCTGGGCGAGGTGGGTGACAGCGACCTGCTCATCCTGGGCCTGCGGCTGCGCTATCGTCTCAGCCAGCGCGACGTGGCCCATCTGCTGGGCATTCACGAGGGGAATATCTCACGGCAAACCTCCAAGCTGCGCGACCGCTGCCTGGAGCATGTCGGCCGGCACTGATGGAACTAGGGTGGACCGGGGACGACCTGAGCGAGTTCGTGCTGAAGGAAATGGACAGTCTGCTGATGGACGAGCCGCGCCTGTCCGCCGACCGCCTGGCGGCACTCCTGGCCAAACGCGGGAAAGCGTTGCCGGTGGAGGCGACGAAATAGTTGATGTACTCACGAGCCCGGAGCGCCAGCGACGGACTTCGTCTCTATCACGTCCCCCCATAAAACCGGTACAGCCGCCGCAATCCTACCGGCATCACCAGCAGCACGCCCAGCAGGGCCAGGAAACCCAGATAAACCCGCGAGGATAACTCCGGCACCACCACGCCGTGGACGTTGTAGTCGGCCCTGCCGACGTTGCTCACCCGATCGCCATGGCGCGACACGCTGATGTCGATGCCGCGGGCGGTGCCGTCGTGGGACGAGCGCCGGCTGGGGAACGTGACCGTCCAGGTGGTTTGCAGCTCGTCGGCCAGGTCGCCGAACAAGACGGACAGCTTCGAGACATCGCGGGCCGGGATGTACTTGCCGCCGGTCTTCACGGCCAGTTCGGTCAGCGACTGTTCATCGATGCCGTCGTCGTGCAGCTCGATCGACAAATCCTCGAAGGTCTTGAAAAGTGTCTCCTGGTTTTTGGCGTGGAAGAATTTCCCGCCGGTGGCGGTGGCCAGGCGTTCCATCACCTTCTTGTTGATTTCGCCGGGCCGGCCCAGGCCGAGCATGTAGAGTGGCACGCCGGCGCGTTTGGCCTCGTCAATCAGGTCGCGAACGCCATGCCGGCTGCCGGGGGACTCATCCACGCCGTCGGTGAGGACGACGACAGCCTTCTTTCCTTCCGGCCGGGCGGCCTGAAGCGTCATCAGGGCGTCATAGGTGGCATCGTAGAGCAGGGTGCCGCCGCCGGCCTGAAGGCGGTTGATGCGGTCCTTGAGGCCGGCCTTGTCGGCGCTGAAGGGTCCGGGTTGTTCTACCTGCGTGCTGAACGGCAGCAGCGTCGTCCGCGCTCCGGGTCGCATGAGGTCCACAAACTGCCCCGCCGCCCGGTGCAGTGCCTCGATCTTGCTGACGTTGTCGCTGTCGTCGGCCGGCTCGGCCATGCTGCCGCTGTGATCCAGCACCAGCACCGTCGTCACCGGCTCCCCCTTGCCCGGCTCGCCGACGCCCAGCGTGTAGACCGGCACCTCGAGCACTTGCGCCTTCTTGATGACCTGGGCCAGCGTTGTATGAGAATTGAGATCGACACCGTCGGTCATGAGCACGACGGCCCGCCGGCCGGGGACGCCACGCAGCAGCTCGAGGGCGCGGTCGGTGGCGTCCAGGTAGGCTGTACCGCCCATGGGATGGGCGCCCTCGACGATTTTCCGCAGCCGATCGCGGTGGGCAGCCCGCTGGGCGGCCTCGCGCACCGGGGCCTCGACCACCTGGAGCTTGTGATCGAACAGGATCAGGCCGCAGTCGGCCCGCGGATCGAGCTTGTCGAGAAAGACGCAGGCGGCCGAACGGGCCTCGGCAATCTTGCCGTTACTCTCCATGCTGCCGCTAACGTCCAGGGCCAGCATAGTGGTCAGGGCGTTGGCTTTCGGCGGGGACAGGTCGAACTCGGCGACCGGGCGGCCATCTTCCTGGACAACGATCTGGTCATCGGCCCCCAGCTCGGGGACGGGCGTGCCGGAGCTGGTGCGCAGCAGCTTGAACTGGACAGTCACGTAAAGGGCCGACGGTTTGCCGGGCGGCTGACGGACGGCGGCGAATACCTGGTCCACAATCCGCAGATCGTAGTCCATGCCGCCGGGGCCCTGCGCCAGCACGGGGAGGGCGGCTGCGCACACGATCAGCAGTATCAGCGATGGTCGCAAACGCATGGCAGGCACCTGGGCGAAAAGCCATGTAGGGTGGGTCGAGTCTTCGAGTCCCACCATCGGGTGGCACGCCCTGAGGGTACTCCGAAGGGCGTGCTTGACTGTGAGCACGCCCTTCGGAGTACCCTCAGGGCGTGCCACCCGGAGTTCAGCGTGCCACCCAGAGTTGAGCCATGCTCATGGTGCCACTATTTCTTCTCCGCCTGGCGCAGCAGCTCCGTCCACATGGCACGGACGCGGGCGAGCAGGCCGTCCTGGGAACCGTCGGCGCCGGCCGGCGCGGGTCGGCCGCGCTTCTTTTCCGCCGGCAGCGGCGGCCGAAGTCGGCGGCGAGGCGCCGTTGCCAGTACCCCTAGCCTGCTGCCCCTCCATGACGCGCTGCAACAGCCGCTGCATCAACGTCGGACGGCCCGGCGTGGTCGGTGTCAGCGGCTCACCCGGTTTTTTTTTGGGCAGCAGCTTCCGCTCGGCGAAGCCCCACAGGCTGCTGGCGATGAAGTACAGGCACAGGCCGGCGGCCACCTTGTAGAACATCAGGCCGAAGAACACCATCATGTACTTCATCATCTTCTGCTGCATGGCCCCCTGTTCGTCGACGGCCGGCGGCATCGTCAGCTTCTGCTGGAAGATCATCAGCACCACCGCGATCACCGGCAGCAGGTTGAAGTACGGGCCTAGGTAGTACATCGCGCCGTAATGCTGCCAGCCGCTGATCCACGGGATCTTGTCCCCCCAGTGCAGGATCATGTCCGGTGCCGTCAGGCTCCGAATCCACAAGAACGGCGCCAGGCGGAAGTGGATGCTCTCCTGCAGGCAGTAGTACAGCCCCAGAAAGATCGGCATCTGCAGGAACATCATCCAGCAGCTTCCCATCGGGTTGATACCGTGCTTGCGGTACAGCTCCATCTGCGCCATGCCCATTCCTTGCTTGTCGTCCTTGAACTTCTCCTTCAGCTTCGCCAGCTCCGGCGCCAGGGCCTGCATCTTCATGGTGGTCTTGGCCTGCTTGCGGCTCACGGGGTGCATGGTGCCGCGCACCATCACCGTCAGGATCAGGATGCACACTCCGTAGACCAAGATGTTCGGCAGCACGTACTGCAAGGCGCTGTACAGCCACCAGAGCACCGTGTGCAGGACGTTGGTGAAGAAGACGATCACCTTCGTCCACGGCGTGTACTTCAAGATGTGGTCGTTGATGACGCCGGGGGAGGGGTAGTCGGTCAGCGTGTTGAGGTGCAGGTCGTCATGGTAGTAGTCGACCAGGGCCGGGTCGACCGCCGGGCGCCGGCTTGGAGATCGCCCACCGGCTCGTCCAGTTTCAGGTGATTGAGCAGGCGGACCTTCACCGGGCCGTTGTAGAGCACGTACTTGTGGACCACCGCCTCGCCGGCGCGGAGTTTCAGAGCGTGCTCGTCCTTGGGCCCGGGCGTGCTCACCGCCACGGTGATGTCGTCGTGGAAGACCGGAGCCGTCTGCTCGGGGTTCAGGACGTCAACGATGACCTCGCGGGTGTGGCCGGCCAGGTCGATGACCGACCGGTGGACCACGATGACTTCCGCGCCGGGAACGAGCATCTGGGCGACGCGATTGCGGTCCTCCTCCTTGGTTTCCTCTGCGGCATATCGGATATGCTTGCGATCGTAAATGAAGACGTACTTCACAGGCTTGCCGTCGGGCGTCTTGGCGCCGGCGGTATCGGACAGCTCAATCTCGGACTCGCCTTCCGCCTTGTTTTCCGGCCCGATGACCACGTTTCCCTTTAGCGCGGACTCGACCAGCAGAGGCCGGGCCTGGCCGAGGAAGTTACGATCCGGCTGATCGCGGGTGGCCACGGCGATGCCCGAGGCGAAGAACTGGTTGACGATGACCGCATAGCGGATCGACTTGTCGGCGTGCTGCACCTCGTCGCCGCCGGCTTTGTGACTGATCTGGCGCAAGTCCTGGTAATCGCGATCGACCGTGTCCTTGTCGTCCACGCGGCCGATCAGCGCCAGGCGCAGCAGGCTGGAGTACCACTGCCCTTCGATGGGGATGCCGTGCGGCCCTTGCAGCTGGTAGCGGAAGAACTTTTCCTTCAGGCTCGGATCGACCAGCTCCAGTTTTACTTCCAGCCCAATGTCATAGGCACGCGGCTTCAGGGTGTAGGTCTTGGTGATGCGGACGCCCTGAACAACGGTCTGGAACGAGGCTTCCTGGACCGGTTCTCCCTCCTTGACCTCCTGCGGCGTCACGCGTTTCCAGACGACCCGGCCCAGGACATCCAGCGGGAAATCTTCACCCTTGACATCGGGATAGTGGTAGAGCAGGAACGAGCCGAGATCGCGATTCTTGGCCTCGGGAATCAGTTCGAGGGGCTTCTTGACCTTGTGGGCGGCGTCTTCCCATTCCGGCTCGCCGGTCTGGTCATTGGCGGCCTGGAAGTGGTTGAGCACGACCCGGCGCACGCCGGCGCCGCGCGGGTCGAGCTTGACCGTCAGGTGCGAGCCGAGCGATCCGAGCGTGACCAGCTTGAGCGAGTCCGGATCGGCCGGTGGCTCGGGTGCCGGGGCGGGCTTCCCCTTGGGCTTCTCGGGGGCCTTGTCCGGCGGCTTGGTCTTGTCGATCTTGCCGCGGATGGTGACTTCGGTGGCGGCCAGCGATCCCAGGGCGTTCCAGGGCTGCCCGTCCGGAGCCGCCAGCCCGCCGGCCCCGACGGCAACGACCAGGGCGTCCTTCTGCTTGTCGCGGTCCACGGGCGGCTTATCGGGCCAGATATATTTCCCGGCCAGGAAGTAAGCGATCACCAGGACGATCATGATCGCATAAAAGATCAGGTCGGTGCGGTTTATCTTCTTTGGAGTAGGCATGGTCGCTCGGGAAAGGCAAGTGATAGCGAGCCTCCCGCGTCAGCGGGGGGAGTGTCTCGCGTACTCCCCCCGCTGACGCGGGAGGCTCGCTACCATTCATTGTAAGAATCAGCGGCCATCGCGGAGGCGGTCGCCGAGGAAGTTTTCCAGCTCCGGCACGGCATAGATTTTCTTGATCGTGCTGTCGAGGTCGTACGGCACCCGCCGATAGCGGATCGTTTCGCCGTCGAACAGGACGTAGCAGGCGCGGGTCGTTGTCGCGCGGCTGGCCGACGGAGCCGACGTTGCACAGCGTCTTGCGCTCGTCGAGGCGGTAGACGTAGTCGATCTCCTCGGGACTGTGAAACTGGTAAAGGTCTTCGGGGAGCTGCTCGGTGAAGATGCCCGGGACGTGAGTGTGGCCCTGGAAGCAGTAGCGCTCGACCAGGGCGAAAATGCGTTCCATCTTCCGCTGGTTGTAGATGTCTTCGGGGAAGACGTACTCGTTGAGGGGGTTGCGGGCCGAACCGTGGACGAACAGGACGCCGTTCTCGCGGTGGCTGCGCGGGCGTTCCGCCAGGAACTCCCAGCGCCGCTCCTTGGCCGGCTTGTTGTCCCCCGGGTTTTCGAGCTGGGCGCGAGTCCAGAAGATGGCCCGCTCGGCCGGTGGATTAAACCCGTCCGGATCGAACATGGCCCCCTGGTCGTGATTGCCCAAAAGGACGACGCGGCAGCTCATGACCAGGTCAACGCACTCGCGCGGATTGGGACCGTAGCCGACGACATCCCCCAGGCAATAGATCGCCTCGACCTTGTGCTGCTCAATGTCCTTGAGCACGGCCTGAAGCGCCTCGAGATTGCTGTGGATGTCGCTGATAATTGCCTTCACGCCCTGGCTCTCCCGGGGGTAGCGAACAACCGCGGACCGGCCCCCGCTCAGTCCCCTGTCTGGTAAAGCGGCCCCTGAATCTGTGGCATCGGCCCGGCCAGTTCGCGAACAGGCTCTGACCCCCCGCCGCGGATTAAGCTTTTGTGAAGTGTACCCCTGCGCCGGAAAGGGTGTCAAGGGCGGTGATGACCGACCCGGCCGACCAGGCGCACGACACGGTTTGCAGCTGACATACCGAAGTCCTACACTAGCTCGTAGGGATTCAGTCGTCTTGTTGACGTAACTCTTTACAGGAGCCAAGGATGGCAGGAACTGAAAAATCCACTGCCAAGGTTGACGAAGTGCGGCCCTACGTGGAGGGCGTTGCCAAAAACCTCGTCGACAAGCTGTACGGCCCCGCCGGACTGCCGTGGGGCACTACCCTGACCGAACTGGAAGACGTCTGCCTGGGCATTCGCGCCGCTCTCACGGAAAAGATGCTGGACGTGGCCCTGGAACGCCAGGCGGCGGACCACCCGCAGCGGCCCAGGGATTTCGGCTGTTGTCCGGAATGTCAGCGCCTCCCTCGTCTGCGACGACACGGAACCCCGCTTGGTGCAGACGCGAGCGGGAGAGGCCGAATGGCTTGAGCCCCAGGCTTACTGCCGCACCTGTCGGCAGGCTTTTTTTCCCTCAGTCCAAGAGCCTGGGCATTGATCGCAGTCACTACAGCCCCGCTCTGCAAGACAAGATCGTTTACGCAGGCGTCAACAACACCTCCTTTGCCAACGCCAGCGACAACCTGCGCGTGGTGGGGGACATGCTGGTTACCGCGAAGCAAATCGAGCGTGTCACCAAAGGCATCGGTCTGGAACGCTGCGTGGAACGTGACGAGGGCGTCGCCAGCTACCAGGCCCTGCCGTTGGTGCAACGCAAAGGCGTCCCCGACGGGGTGACGCCGCCGCCAGTGGGCGTGGTCGGCACGGACGGGGGCCGGATCCAAATCCTGGATCGTGCCGCGGCCGCCGCGGCGAAGGTGCCGTCGGCCGAAGCGTCGCCCGTGGCCGTGACAGCCGTGGCCAGCGAACCCGTGAGCGTGACGCCCGTGGCCATCCCGGTGCTGGCCGTCGCGCCCGCTGCCGCGACGCCTGTGGCCGCCAACGCGCGTCCAGCGCCGTCGGCAGCCGCGGCGGAGCGTGGGGGCCGCCACTGGCGTGAAGACAAGATCGGCCTGCTGATGGGCATGACGAGCACCGTGTCGGCGAGCGATCCTTGTCCGCAAATTCCCGAGGGTTTCCTCGATCCCACGCGTATGGGCCAACTGGTGCGCGACTTGCGTAAGGGGGTCCCCGTGGCGGAGGAAGCCGCTGACGAGGCCCGGGACCCGGCCGCCGCAGCGGACGCCTATGAAAGTCGGCCCGCCGTCTGGAAACCGCCGGCCGTGGCGGAGAAACGGCTGGTCGGCTCGCGGCAAAGCTGGGCCGCGTTCGGGCCCATGGTGGCGGCGGCGGCCTGGGCGATGGGCTTGTTCGGGTCGGCCCGCCAGGCCTTCATCGGCGATGGGGCGGAGAACAACTGGACGGTATGGCGTGATTACTTCTCGTCGTTCGTGCCGATCCTGGATTTCATCCATGCCCTGTCGTACGTGTATGCGGCGGCGCACGCCGGCGGCACGAAGACGGCGGGCTGGCTGCGTTACCGCGTGTGGATCGCCTGGGTCTGGGAAGGGCGTGTGGATCGCGTGCTCGAGGCCTTGCGGGCACGTCAGGCGGAGTTGGGCGAGCCGCAAGAGGAAGACAAGGAGACGCATCCGCGCCAGGTCGTGGCCAAGGCGTTGACCTACTTGGAGAACAACAAGCGCCGGATGCGTTACAACGTCTACCGCCGCGAGGGCTTGCCGATAACTTCCAGCTACGTGGAAAGCGCGGTCAAGCAGTTCAACCAGCAGGCGAAGGGAACGGAGAAGTTCTGGGGAGAGGAAGGCGCAGAGGCGATACTCCAGTTACGCGGCGATTACCTGAGCGAGAACAAGCCGCTGAAGGCCTTCTGGGAACGCCGCCAAGACCAGACTTCGGGGCAGCGTCCCTACAGGCGGGCAGCGTGATTGCAAACCAGGTCGTGCGCACTCTCCGGGTGGCGTTCGCCCGGTGGCGCTTCTTTGCCTATGAAGTCGAGCGCCGTCGCGAAGTCGGGGATGCCTCGGAGGCCGAGTTGGCCCATCTGTCCGAGCAGGCGGATTACTGGTACTTAGAGACCAAGCGGTCGGAAGGGATGGAGAAACACGATCTCTGGTCCGTTCATCCAGGCCACCTCTGAGAAAAGACCGATGGACCTCTCCCTCGACTACCTCCCCCGTCTCCCCCGCCGCAAGGACTACCGCATCGGCTGCATCGGTGCCGGCTTCATCATGCGCGACTGCCATCTCGTTGCCTATCGGCAGGCCGGCTTCAACCCCGTGGCCATCGCCTCGCGGAATCCGGCCCACGCCCAGGCGGTCGCCGAGCAGTATCGCATCGCGCGCTGCCATGCCACCATCGCCGATCTGCTGGCCGATGAGACGGTTGAGATACTCGACATCGCCGTGCCGCCCGATGCGCAGCCCGGCATCATCCGCGAAGCGGTGCGCCACGCCGGGCACATCAAGGGCATCCTGGCCCAGAAGCCGCTGGCGATGACGCTCCGCGAAGCCAAGGAGAGCGTCGCTCTGTGTGCCGCCGCCGGCATCACGCTGGCCGTCAACCAGAACATGCGCTACGACCAATCGGTGCGGGCCCTGAAGGATGTGCTCCGGAAGGGCTGGCTGGGCGAGCCGGTGCTCGGCACCATCGAGATGCGGGCCATCCCGCACTGGATGCCGTGGAGCGAAAGCCTGCCGTCGCTGTCCACGTTCATCATGAGCATTCACCACCTGGACACCTTCCGCTACTGGTTCGGCACCCCGGACCGCGTCCTGGCCAGCACGCGCCCCGACCCGCGGACTCGCTTTCCACACGCCGACGGCATTAACCTGTACATCCTCGAATACGACGGCGGCTGCCGGGCCTCGTCCTGGGACGACGTCTGGACCGGCCCGGCCCGCGAAGGCTCGGAGAGCGATATTGCCATTCGCTGGCGCGTCGAAGGGACCGACGGCCTGGCGCGCGGCACTATCGGCTGGCCGAGCTACCCGGCCAGGACGCCCAGCACGCTCGATGTCACGACGAAACAGCAGCCCGGCTACTGGCTGTCGCCCCGCTGGAAGGGGGTCTGGTTCCCCGATGCCTTTATCGGGACGATGGCGCAGCTCCTGTGCGCCGTGGAAGACGGGAGCGAACCGGAGATCAGCGGTCGGGATAATCTGGAGACGATTGCCTTGTGCACAGCGGTTCAGGCGGCGGCACGGGAGCATCGGGTGACGACGGTGCGGGAGTTCATGCAGTGAGGGGTCGATCGCCATGGCACGCCGACTGTCCGAGGCCGTCCGGTTCAAGCGCGTGGCCTTCCAGCGATTCGAGGACGCCGAGATCCTCCTGGCCAACGACCGCACCACGGGGGCGGCGTACATGGTGGGCTATTCCGTCGAGTGCGCTTTCAAGTCACTTCTCCTAGTTGGACAGCGCCACTTTCCTTGTTGCAATGGCGGAAGTCCAACATTGAGAACAGTATAGCCGATCAGGTCGGCGATTGGGGGATGCACGATTTGATCCGATCGACATCGATGCCCAAGGATCGCAGTTGAGCCATGCGCGTTTTCACGTGAGAGCGCTGGGCCTGCGCATTGCGACGCTGGTAATACTGCTGCTTGGCTAACTCTCGTTGGAAGCGTGCCGCTTTTGTCAGTCGCCCCTGTGCTGTCTCTAACCAGGTGTTCATGGCTCGTCGCACTTGTTCTGTCGTCAGGTGTTCCAGCGGGTCGTCGTGCGTCGTTGCGGCGTCGAACTGCTGACGCATGCGGGCGCAAAACAGGTGGGTCAGTTGCGTCAGGTAACAGTGCCGGTGCAAGCAACGCCAGCCGCGAACTTCGTAATGGTCCAAGCCCAGTTCCTCTTTGGCCTGGCGAAAGCAGCTTTCCACCGACCAACGCCCAAAGGCCACACGCAGTAACCGCCGTAGCGAGATGCCACGCTCCCCGGGCACACGATTGGATAGGAAGTATTTCACCTCATTGGTCAAAACGTTGCGTGCTACGAGCAAGCAGTGCCGACGCCCCGGCAGGCCATCGAGTCCCTTGCGCCAGAGCTTCGCCCATTTCACCTCCCAGACTTCGGGGCCGTGCTGGGTGTCCTTGATGCGGTAGCGCTGCCACTTCTGCTGGCGAAAGACGGGCGAATAGCGTGCCAGGTTTCGCACTTCGCTGCCGCGCCGGCTTCGCGCCGCCAGCCGCGGATAGGTCCTTTTGCGGCCGCGCCGCCGCGACCGACCGCTCCGAAGCACCTGGGGCTTTTTCAGCCAGCCGCGGAAGTTCGCCGGCACTTCGCCCACGAATACCTGTCCACGCTGTTCCAGACCGTCCAGAAAGGCCGTGTCGCGGCCGTAGCCTTCGTCAAACGTCCAGGCCTGGACGCGCACACCGTTGGCCAAGGCGCGGTCGATCAACTCCAGGGCGATTTGCGGCTTGGTACGGAACACGACCTCTTTGGGGATGTAATTTTTTTTCGACGCTCCGGATCGTCGGCCCAATCCCGGGGCAGGTAGACCGCGCTGTCGAGCAGACACTGAAAGCCGGGGCTGCTGTAGCTCAGATGCACGCCGACGACACCGTTGTCGACTTTGCCACAACTGCCCAGCCACTGCCGTGCGGCACCCGCCGTATGGCTACCGCTCTTGGCCGTTCCCGATTCGTCGAGGCAACCGATCGCCTCCGCATGAGCATGTTCGCGGGCCACCAAGCGCTGGCAGTCATCGCGCACGCCGGTCTCATCCCACTTGATCGATTCCACGAAACGTTGTAGAGTCCGCGGTGCCGTACCCAGCTCCAAGGCCATGGCCTCGATGTTTTTGCGTTGTAGGTTCGACAGGAGCCCCTGGACATACACGGCCAACAGGGCGAAACCGGGGCGGCTGCGAAACCGGCCGACGAACAGCCTCAGAAACTTGGCCAACTCCTTGCCGAGACTGGCAATCTGCTTCAGCGTCATCCTGACGATCCTCCGTGGTATTCCTTCCAGGAATTAGCGAACACGGAGGATCGTCTTTCTTTACTCTATCACGCAACCCCAACTTCCTGTGTTAGCTGCACTTACGTGTCAACCATGACAGAAAGTGGCGCTGTCCAACTAGCACGCACTCCTATCTCGAAACACGCGAGCCTCGACAGATTCTTCTCTGGTACAATGGGCCATAACCTGGAGGCCCTCAAGCTCGAACTGCGCAGACGGGGTGTGAGCTGGCCTGACAGCCTCAATCCGCATTTCGCGATTGTCCGGACGTGGGAGACGGACCTCCGGTATGCCTCCGGCGTCATGAGGCCCCGCGAGGCCAAGGCCTACGTCGACGGTGCCTTCAATATCCTGCACTGGGTGGAGGGACAGGTGTAACATGGCCATGCGACGACAGCGAACCGACAGCGCGGTGGCTGAGGTCAAGGCAGCATTGGAAACCGGATACGGCCGAACCCACCCCAAGGCGAAGATTGACGTCTATCGCTACAATTCCGCCTCCATACGCATCCGGATCATCGATCCCGAGTTCGCGGGGCATGACCGCGTGGACCGTCAGGAACGAGTCTGGCCCCTGATCGAAGCACTCCCCGAGGATGTTCGTTCCGACATCAGCGTGCTCCTGCTCATTACGCCGAAGGAAACCAAGGAGTCGTTCATGAACCGGGAGTTCGACGACCCGAGCCGAACGTGGCTGTAGAGTTCGTGCATTGGCGTTTAGCCGCCGCCTAGCGGGCGGCGTCCCGCGCCGCCCGCTAGGCGGCTAAACCACCTCAGTGACTTCGCACCTCCATCCCCAGGTTCTTCACCAGAAACGCCCATTCGTCGGCCGTCTCCTCGATCTGCTTCGCTGTCGGCTTGCCCGCCCCGTGGCCGGCCCGTGTTTCGATGCGGATCAGCACTGGGGCGTCGCCGGTCTGCATTGCTTGCAGGGCCGCCGCGAACTTGAAGCTGTGCCCGGGCACCACGCGGTCGTCGTGATCGGCCGTCGTCACCAGGGTGGCCGGATATTTCCTCTTACTTTCCCTTAAGAGGGCGTGGTACGGCGAATAGGCGTAGAGCGCCTTGAACTGGTCCGCATTGTCCGACGAGCCGTAGTCATCGGTCCAGAAGCGGCCGGCGGTGAACTTCTGGAAGCGGAGCATGTCCATGACGCCGACGGCAGGCAGGCAGGCGCCGAACAGATCGGGCCGTTGCGTCATGCACGGCGCCGACCAGCAGGCCGCCGTTGCTGCCGCCCTGGATGGCCAGCTTGTCGCTGCGGGTGTAGCCCTCCTTGATGAGGTACTCGGCCGCCGCGATGAAATCGTCGAAGACGTTCTGCTTGTGCAGCTTGGTGCCGGCCTTGTGCCACTCCTGTCCGTACTCGCCGCCGCCGCGCAGGTTGGCCTGCGCGAAGACGCCGCCCAGCTCCAGCCAGGCCAGGCGGACGATCGAGAAGGCGGGCGGCAGGGAGATGTTGAATCCGCCGTAGCCGTACAGCAACGTCGGGTTGCTGCCGTCCAGTTTCACGCCCTTCCTGGCCGTGATGAACATCGGCACCTTGGTGCCGTCCTTGCTGGCATAAAAGACCTGCTTGACCTCGAAATTGTCGGTGTTGGCCTTCACCGCGGCACGGCGCAAGAGGGTACTCTTGCCGGTAATCAGGTCGTACCGGTAGGTGCTGGGCGGCGTTGCGAAGTTGGAAAAGGTGTAGAACGTTTCGGTGTCCGTGCGCTTGCCCCCGAACCCACCGGCCGTGCCGATGCCGGGCAGCTGCACTTCCCGCACGAACGACCCATCCACCGCGAACAGCTTTACCTGGGTGCGAGCGTCCTTCAGGTAGTGGGCCACGAAGAGGTTGCCCACCAGGTCCACCTCGGCCAGGTTTTCCTTCACCTCGGGGATGATCTCCTTCCAGTTTTCCCGTTGCGGCCGGGTGGTATCAATGGCAATCAATCGGCCCCGGGGCGCCTTGTAATCGGTCTTGAAGTAGAAAACGGGTCCGTCATTGCCCACAAAGCTGTATTCGTTATCGAAGTCCTCGATCAGGTCGATCGGCATGGCCAGCGGTTCGGACAGGTCCCGGTAGAGGACGCGATAGCGGGCGTCGGTCCCCACCTGAACGGTGAGAACCAGCCAGCGGCCGTCCTCGCTGACCGAGGTACTGAACCCCCAGTCCGGATGGTCCGGGCGCTTGTAGACCAGGACGTCCTCAGCCTGCGGCGTGCCGATGCGGTGGTAGTAGACCTTCTGGTTAAACGTGAGGGCCACGAACTTCTCGCCCGCCCTGGGCTCGTCATAGCGTTCGTAGAAGAAGCCCTTGCCGTCCGGCGTCCAGGTGGCGCCGCCATATTTCACCCACTTGACCTCATCGGCGAGCGGCTTGCCGGTGGCGACGTCGGCCACTTTCAAGGTCTTCCAGTCGGAGCCCGCCTCAGCGATGCCATAGGCCACATGGCGGCCGTCGTCGCTGATCGCCAATCCGCTCAGCGCCACGGTGCCGTCCTTGGACCAGGTGTTGGGGTCGAGCAGCACACGGCCCGGATCGCCGAGCTTGTCCGTGGTGTAGAAGACCGCTTGATTCTGGAGGCCGTCGTTCTTCGAATAGAAGTAGCGCCCGCCATCTCTGGAAGGAGCGGAGTAACGCTCGTAGTTCCACAGCTCGGTGAGGCGCCGCTTGATGGCCTCGCGCTGAGGGATGGACTTCAGGTAGGCGAACGTGACCTCGTTCTCGGCGTCCACCCACTTCTGAACCTCGGTGAGGTGCGCACATCGTCTTCGAGCCAGCGATAGGGATCGGCGACCTTGGTGCCGTGGTAGTCGTCCACCTGCTCGCCGCGGCGGGTTTCGGGGTATTTCAGCGGGGCGTCGGCGGCGAACACCAAACTCCCCAGGACGACAGCGAGCAAGACGGCCAGGCCGATACGTTTCATAAGTTGCTCCACGCGAGGGCGAGAATCGGTTCCCCTGAAAGAATACAAGCGGGCGCGATTCCTGGCCGGGGCTAAGCCCGCGGCGCCAGTCAA
This sequence comes from uncultured Planctomycetota bacterium, assembly GCA_963827935.1. Classification (GTDB taxonomy): domain Bacteria; phylum Planctomycetota; class Planctomycetia; order Gemmatales; family Gemmataceae; genus DATFNV01. The sequence continues at coordinate 128,621 of CAWHCN010000023.1, forward strand.
GGGCGAGTCGGGCCGCCCTTGGCTGGCGCCGCGGGCTCACGCTTTTTTTCCGGCCCGTCTAAGTGTCATAAGGGTCCCGGTTACGAGTCATCCGGGCCGTGGGCCAGGTTTCGGTGTCCTCAGTGTGCCGGCCGAAGGCGAACGGTTTGATAAGCGCCAGGCCGGCCACGAAGCCGCCAACGTGGGCCGCGTAGGCCACGCCGTCCTCCTGCAAGCCGGGACCCAGCGCGCCCAGTCCGCTGATGAGCTGGAACGCGAACCAGACGCCGACCGCCACCCACGCCGGCACCTGCGTCAGGAAACGGAACAGCAAGACGGTCACGCGCCGTTGCGGAAATTGCAGGATGTAGCCGCCCAGGACACCCGAGATCGCTCCGGACGCTCCGAGCGACGGCACCATCGCATCGCTGCCAAAGGCCAAAGTCACCGCGACATGAGCCAGCGACGCCAGTACGCCGCAGAGCAGGTAGAAAATCACATAACGGACGTGGCCGAGGAAGTCCTCCACCGCGTCGCCGAAGATCCAGAGGAAGAGCATGTTACCGGCAATGTGGGCGATGCCGCCGTGCAGGAACATGGCCGAGAGCAGCGTGAACCACGCGTCCAGCGGGGGCTTCAAGGGGAGCGGCATCGCTTGCAAGCCGGGGTAGAGCACCGGCTCGCCGGTAATCGGGTCCGGCACGGCTTGCGGATCCGTGGTCATCGTATGGCCCTGGGCGATCTCGGCCGGCACGCAAGCAAAGGCGTAGGTGAACTTGTCGTTAGTGCCCAGCTGCTGGAAAACGACGAAAACGAAGATGTTGAGGCCGATGATGGCATAGTTGGCGTAAGGGAATGTCCGGCGTCCGTTCTTGTCGGCCCAGAGGGGAATGACCATGATTGATCGTTAGTCCTTTCCGTACCGGAGGAGTGCTGCCTGCTGCCTGCTGGCCCGGATTTCTTACCACAAAGGACACAAAGAACACAAAGAAACAGAAAAGGCAGGGCACCGCGGCGGGCGGAACCACCCTGGTGTCTAACGCGGCCGAGGACCTGTCCCAGCGCATGTTCCTGGGCCTTCTCTTCTTTGTGCCCTTTGTGTCCTTTGTGGTTAGAATCTGGGCTAACCCCGCTGCCCCAAGGGCAACACGTGCCGCACTTCCGGCCCTATGTAGCGCGAGCGCGGGCGAATCAAGCGGTTGTTGTCGTGCTGCTCGATGAAATGCGCCGACCACCCCGCGACCCGGGCCATGACGAAAATCGGTGTGTACAGCGGAATCTCCAGTCCCAGGGCATAATAGAGTCGGCCGGCCGGCCAGTCGAGGTTGGGGAACAGGTGCTTCTCCTCGCCGAGGATGCGCTCGATGATGTCGGCCGTCTCCTCCCAGTGCAGCAGACCGGCGGCCTCGGCGGCCTTTCGGGCGTAGCTCTTCAGGATACCGGCGCGCACGTCGCCCGCCTTGTAGACGCGGTGGCCGAATCCCATGATCCGCTCCTTGCGCACCAGGCTCTGCCGCAGCCAGGCTTCGGCGCGGTCCGGCCCGCCGGCGGCCTCCAGAATGGCCATGACCTTCTCGTTGGCCCCGCCGTGCAGCGGACCCTTCAAGGTGCCGATGGCCGCCACGATGGCCGAATGGAGATCGGACAGCGTGGAGCAGGCCACGCGGGCCGCGAAGGTTGAGGCGTTGAATTCGTGCTCGGCATAGAGGATCAGGGACACATCCAGGGCACGCACGCTGTCGGGCCCAGCTTGCTCACCGCGCAACATGCAAAGGAAGTTCGCGGCGTTGCCCAGGTCGGGCCGCGCCGGCACGGTCGGCATGCCACGGCTGAGGCGGTACTGGGCTGCCACCGCCACCGGAATCTGGGCCAGCAGGCGCTCGGCCTTGCGCACATTGGCCTCATGGCTGCTGTCCTCGGTTTCCGGATCGTAATGGGCCAGCACGCTGACGGAGGTCCGCACCGCATCCATTGGATGGATCGCCGGCGGCAGCACGCGCAGCAAATCGAGGAGCGGGGGCGGGATGCTCTGGGATGCCGCCAGGCGCCGCTGGAAGCCAGCCAGCTGCAATTGGTTGGGAAGGTCGCCGTGCAAGAGCAGGTAAGCCACCTCATCGAAGCCGGCGTGTTCGACCAGTTCGCCGACCGGATAGCCGCGGTAGCGCAGGCCCCCCTCGATGGTGGAGATGGCCGTTTCGCCGGCGATCACGCCTTCCAGGCCGGGGGAATAGGTTTCGGTGGTCATGGTCGGGTCCCCATGTCGGTTCAGCCGAAGTAGCCTCGATCGCGCACTTCGTAGCCAGAGTAACCCAGCAGATCGTACAACTCCGCCCGCGTCATCATGGTGGGGACTCGGTCGCGCTGGTGCCCTTTGGCTCGCAGGTCGGCCAGGGTGTCGCGGGCGGCGGCCAGGGCCGAGCGGAATGCCGTCAGCGGGTAAAGGACCAGGCGGTATCCCATTCGACCAAGGTCCGCGAACTCCAGAAGCGGACCTTGGCCGAACTCCGTCATGTTGGCCAGTAACGGGGCCGGGACGGACTGGGCGAAGCGGGCGAACTCGTCGGCAGTCTGAAGCGCCTCGGGAAAGATGGCGTCAGCCCCGGCCTCCCGGTAGAGACGGGCCCGGCTCACTGCGTCGTCGAAGCCGGCCACGCCGCGGGCATCGGTACGAGCGATGATGACGAAGTCCGGATCGCGCCGCGCTGCCACCGCGGCCCGGAGCTTGGCGGCCATGACGGCGGGGTCCACCAGACTTTTGCCCGAGAGGTGGCCGCAGCGCTTGGGCATCTGCTGGTCTTCCAGGTGGATGCCGGCCACGCCCGCCGCCTCGAACAGCCGGACCGCTCGCTCCACGTTCAGGGCCTCGCCGAAGCCGGTGTCCGCATCGCACAGCAGCGGCAGGGTGGACGCCTGCGCAATCGTGCGGGCCTGGTCGACGAACTCGGTCAGGGTCAGCAAGCCGATGTCAGGCACCCCGGCGGCCGCAGACAAGGCCCCGCCCGACAGGTAGACGGCGCGGAACCCGAGCCGTTCCGCCATCCGGGCGACCAGCGCGTTGAACACGCCGGGGACCATGATCGGCCCCTCGGCCCAAGCCAGGCGCAGGCGACGGCCCGGGGAGAGTGATGCGCCCGCGTCCTGGCTCATGGACTCTCCCTCATGCGCGGCAACGGCCTGGTCTTCTAACAGGGGTGTTGTATCCTGCCGCGCCGGGCGCGACAGCCCCGGGCCTTGGCCACGAAGGGGAAACGGGTCCGACGGACCATACCCCTCGAAATCGTGGCACAGAACTCGTCCCACAGGCACAAGATCAATTAGGATAAGGAGTAGCGGCACAAAAGTTGTAAACAACCGCCGAACCCGTTCCGGGTGCGCACTGCCCTCGTTTGCTCGTCGAGGGAAGAGCAGGGTTTGCCGCGGGTGGGATGGCAGGCGCGGATCTGGGATCAACTGGTGTCGATTTTCTGCTCTGGGGAAGTCAGGCCCAGTTTCGCGCAGGTTTTGGTTCAGGTTCCAGGGCAAGAACGGTTCGATGTCGTTGGGCACCTGGCCCCCGGCCTCGGCAAGCTTTGCAGATACCAGTTGAGCCACAGCCGAGGATTGATCTGCCACAGCTTGAGCGTGGCCAAGATCGAAAAGAGCATCGCGGCCAGGCGGCCACTCCACAGGGCTCCCGAACCGTAATAGTTCTTCCGCCCCAAAGCCGGCCCACGCAAGCGTCGTTCCGAAAGGTTGTTGTCCATCGGGATGCGTGGGTCAGCGACGAACTGCGTCAAACCCGACCAATGTTCTTGCAGGCTGGTTAACGCCTTGTCTACGGGCATACGCAGGTCAGGAGCGGCCAATTCGAGGTCGAGTTGTTGCCGCATGGCTGCGACGGCCTGCTCCAAGCCGGCTTGCCCAGCAAGGTCCGTCGGCTGGGCCAGTCGTTGTCGATTCCACCGATACAGGTCGCGAATGCGTCGCAGCCATGCCAAGGCCCAGGGCTTCAACTCGGGCCAGCCCTTGCCCACACGCACAAAGTCGCGGCGGACATGCACCAGCAGAACACCAACATCAGCGTGCCATTCTTCACCTGGAGCATGGCTTTATAAGCGCTGTAGCGATCCACCATCAGCACGCCGCCCGCCTGGGACGGGTAATGATCTTCCGGTACTTGATGACTACGCGAGTCATCCAGGAGGTACACCACGGTATCTTCGCTGTTGAAGACCCACAGCCACCAACCAAAGCCCACCTTGCCTTGCTGTTCCACGAAGACCAGCCAGCGGGTCTCATCGGCCTGCTTATAGTGCGACTGGCGGTTGCGTTGCCGCAGTGCTTCCATGATCGGCGCAAACAGCGGCTCCAACCGCTGCAACCCATCGGTGACGGTGCCCGCCGCCAGGTCCAGCCCCAACAACCGCCATTGCTCGAGCAACCGTTGCGTCGGCCGATAACTGGCGAACTTGTCCAGCAGGATTTCCACCCACACCGATACGCCCAGCAGCGACTTAGGGATCAACTTGGGCGCTGGCGGCGCCGTGACCGTGCGCGGCCCCGGACAGCCACAAGTCCGCTGGCCCCGCCGCCGGTGGATCACGCGGCGATAGACGCTGACTTCGATTTCGAGCTGTTCCGAATCTTCGCTGCCGCACGCTTTCAGCGGCAGGCCACACTGCGGACAGTTCTGGTCCGCTGCGGGCAGGTCGATGAACTGCTCACGAGTGGGCAGGTGGCTGTAATCGCGGCGCTTTGGAGCGGGCTGACCGGGTTGGCGACCGCGTTGGCGTTTCGGCTTGGCTTGCGTGGGGTCATCGAGATCGTTGGAGCGGTCGCTACCGGAGTGCTTCTCGGAGCGGCGTCCAAAGCGTTCGGCTTGCAGCTTGCGATTCTCGCCGCGGAGCTGTTCGTTTTCCTGTTCCAACGCCGCGATTCGCTCCACGGCATCGGCGTGTCGGCTCCGCCAATACCCGGCCTGTTGCCGCAACTCCAAATTCTCACGCCGCAGGCTGGACACTTCGGCGCGCAACTGATCCACTTCTGCCAAACGCCGCGCAACCAGCGCGGTCAAAGCCGCGCTTGCGGACACCGCCTCCAGAGGTGGGAGCAACACGCCATCCATGACAGCTGTGTTGTATGATCAGATTCCCGATAGGAAAGCTCGGGTCGCTCCAGAGAACGGGTTCGGCGGTCGTTTACCAAAAGTTCTGTGCCACCCCTGGCACAGAACTCACGGGTTTGGCACAGAACTCGGCCCCCATCACGCCAGCCCCGTGTCCTCCTCGTCGTCCGGCTCCTCAAAGATCAGCAACTCCTCCGGTGCGATCCCGAGGGCCTTAAGCTGGCGGACGGCTGCGTCGGGCGTTTCGACGGCGGGGTGGGCCAGCAAGGCATCGTACATCCCGACCCGCGCCGTCCAGCCGTGGGCGGTGAGCCGGTCGAGAGTGTCGGCAGCACGGCCGAGTCGCTCGTGAAGCTCCGCCGAAAGTTTCCGCAACTGCGGCCCGCTGATCGTCCCGCCGTCCTCCAGCTCGCGGCCCGGCGTGCCGAAGAGCGGCAACGCTATGACCACGGCCATCGTCCGCCTCCTTTCTGTCACGCCCCCTGTCCATAGTACTGTGTACGCTTCCCTTTCAGGAACTCCACTGAGCGGCGCAGCTCGTCCAGCCCGTGCATGCCGTCTTCCACAGAAATCCAGCCGCTGAAGCCGACGCCGGAGAGGATGCGGAAGATCGCATCGTAGTCGTTCAGCCCGCGGCCCGTCTCGCCGTGGAGCAGCTTGTCCGAGTAGCCGATCGATCCGTCGGCCTGGCGCAAGTCCTCCAGGCTGGCGCCGGGAGCTAGGAAACGGTCCGAAGCATGCATCGTCACCACGCGCGTCTTGATCTTCTCCAGAAAACCGATGGGATCGAAGCCACCGACGGTCGCGTTCGACGGATCGAACTGCACGCCGAAGGCAGGGGAGTCAATCCGGCCGATGATTTCGAGGAAGATGTCCTCCGGCTGGGCAAACTCGGAATACTGCCAGGTGCCATCCTTGTAGTGGTTTTCCATGCACAGGACGACGCCGCGGTGTTCGGCGTACTCGAGGGAGCGGCGGATGCCGTCCACGGTCCGGGCGATGCCTTCCTGCCGGGCCATGTCCGGGTAGCGCTGGCCGCTAAGAGTACGGCAATGGTGGATGCCCAGGACGACGCACAGGTCAATGGCCGCCTTCTGCCGCTCGACCTGGCGCAGCCGTTCGGCTGGGGCTGGGTGCGTGAAATCGGGCGAAAAGCAGAGCATCGACGAGACCTGGCCCGTTTCCTCCAGCACCCGGCGAACGGGCTCGACACCGTTGTGGAAGAAGCCGTCGTAATGCTCTATCCCCTCCGCGCCCAAAGTGGCCGCCTGACGCAGCCAGGTCAGGTAATCCATCTTGCCGCTGTATAACTCGTCGAAGTAGCATTTCGGGAAGACGCTGATGCGCGGACGTTTCATGGCCGAGACTCCTGGGAATCTTCGCGTGGCCCTGCTTGTTGTACGACGCGAATTGCCAGGCGGGGTCGGGCTGTGTGTTAGCCCGACGCGCCAGCGAGGGATGAGCGAGCACCCTCGCTGGCGCGTCGGGCTAACTTCTCCTGCCCATAGGCTTCTTTGGGCCAATTGGTTAGAATGGAAGAATCGTTCCTGATCGAGCTTCCGCCCCTGTTGATGAGGATATTTCGATGCGGCCACGCCTGATTCGCCTCGCCCTGCTGGCCTGCCTGCTGCTCTGCGGTAATCGGCTGGGTGCTGCGGAACTCCTTTCCGAGTTTCGTTCGCCGGCGGCCACCGAAGCACGGCTCAAGAGTGACCTGACATACCTCGCGTCCGACGAGCTGGAAGGGCGCGGCGTCACCACGCGAGGCATCAACCTGGCCGCCGACTACGTCGCCAAAGAGTTCAAGAAGGCCGGCCTCAAGCCCAGCTTGAAGGACGGCAGCTACTTCCAGCCGTTCACGATGCCCGGGGCGATTCTTGACAAGCCGGCCACCCTCAAGCTGAGTGGACCCGCCGGCCAGGAACTTGAGCTGAAGGCCGGCGACCAGTTCCAGCCGATGGGTATCTCCGGCTCGGGTCATGTCGCGGCCGCGCTCGTTTTTGTCGGATACGGCATCACCAGCAAAGACCCCGCGATCGACGAGTATGCCGGCCTTGATGTCGCGGGGAAGGTAGTGGTGATCTTGCGCGACACACCGCGGGCCGACAACAAGTTTGCCTTCACCCGGTCCTGGCGGGGCAAGTACCGCTCGTTGTCGGAGAAGATGAGCAACGCCCAGGCCCACAAGGCGGCCGCCATCCTCTTCGTCAACGATCGCGACACCGCGCACGACGGTGACGATCTGCTCAACTTTGGCTATTCCGCCTCCGGACGCGATCTGCTGGACTTGCCGGACCTGCCGGCCCTTCACGTCCGCCGGGCCGTCATCGAAAAGATGCTGAACGTCAGCCTGGATGATCTGGAGCACAACATCGACCGGGACTTGAAAGCACAGTCGCGCGAGCTGGCCGGCTGGAAGGCGAATCTCAACGTCAAGGTCACGCGCTCGACCACTGCTCTGAAGCTGAAGAACGTGGTCGGCGTCCTCGAAGGGTCGGGCCCGCTGGCCTCCGAAACCATCGTGGTGGGCGCTCACTACGATCACGTCGGCTACGGCGGCACCTACAGCGCGGCCAATCTGAAGAAAATGGCGATCCACCACGGGGCCGACGACAACGGCTCGGGCACCACCGCCCTGATCGAGCTGGCCCGCCGCTTCGGGGCCCAGACCCGGCGCGAGGGGCGCCGGCTGGTCTTCATCGCCTTCAGTGCGGAAGAGAGCGGCCTGATCGGCTCGGAGGCCTATGTCCGCAACCCGATCTACCCGCTGAAGGAGACGGCCGCCATGGTCAACCTCGACATGGTCGGCCGGCTGCGCCAGGATGCCGACAAGAAGAAGGACCGCGTCCTCGTCGAGGGGAGCGGCACCGCCAAGACCTTCAGCACCCTGCTCGACGACCTGGCCCGCAAGCATGACTTCGTGATGACAAAAAAGGCCAGCGGCTTCGGCCCCAGCGACCATGCCTCGTTCGACGAGAAGAGCATTCCGGTCATCTTCTACTGGACCGGCGACCACGATGACTACCATCGCCCCAGCGACACGGCCGACAAGATCAACTACCCCGGCATGCGCAAGATCGTGGAACTGGCCGAGGACACGATCGCCCGCCTGGCCGGGGGCCCGGATCGTCCCGAATACGTGGACATTCCGGCTCCGAAGCTGCCGAAGGTCAGCGGCGGCGGGCCGCGCCTCGGCATCCGGCCGTCTTACAGCGACGACGGCGAGGGTGTGCTGGTCAGCGGCATGTCCGAAGATGGACCCGCCTACAAGGCCGGCCTGAAGAAGGGCGATCGCATCGTCGAAATCGCCGGGAAGCGCGTGAAGAACCTGACCGGCTACATGGAAGTGCTCTACACGCAGAAGCCCGGCAGCACCATTGACGTGACCGTTATCCGCGAGAAGGAGAAGAAGCTCCTGAAGGTGGCCCTGGAATGATTCCGATCTCGATTCATCGGTTCGCGCTCGCCCTTCGGCAGGAGGAAGCGAACGCGAACCGATGAAGCGTGCTTTCACTTCTTCTCTTTCTCGTAGTCCCCTTCCACGATCTTCTTGGCATCGTCGTTGATGTGCGTGCCGGTCAGGTCGCTGAGGACCAGCTTGTCCTTCTCGATCTTGAAGCGGAAGGAGAAGAGGTCACCTTCCTCGGGGCCGTTACCCCCCGGGGTCACCTTGCTGATGCGGCCAAACAGGATGCCGTCCTTCGTCAAGCCGTAGTCGATATCGGCCTCGATCTTGCGATCGCCGTCCCCTTTCAGGATGACGCGCATACCGTCGGCCTTGATGTGGAAGGTCACGGTGTGCTCGTCTTGCTTCTTTATCCAGGTGCCCACCGGCTTCTTGGGTTCGTCGGCCGCCGCCAGCGGAACGGCGCCAACCACCACCAGAGCCAGGACCGCGGCTGCCCATCGCGTCATCGCATGATCTCCTTTCGACCTGAGTGGACCGGAACCGCAAGGAGTCAGGTTAGCGGGGAGCAGCTAGTTGGACAGCGCCACTTTTTATTCTGGGTAAGATGGCCACACGAAAACCAAGGACTTACGGCGATTTACTTTGCCCAGCTTGACTTCGGCCTTGCCCAGTGTGAAAAGTGGCGCTGTCCAACTAGGATGGGGAGTGAAAAATCGGTGAGGGCGAATTTGTGCGGCTCCGGGTCCACTCCCGCCGGCGAGGGTAGGACGGAGCGGTGCTCCGTCCCACTCCTCCCGTCGGCAGAAATAGGACGGAGCACCGCTCCGTCCTACGGACCTATGATCCCCGCTGCTATAATACCTCTTATGCCAGGCAATTCCTTCGGCGAGCTGTTTCGGGTAACCACGGCGGGTGTCAGTCACGGCCCGGGTTACGTCGTCATCATCGACGGCTGCCCGCCCGGCTTGCCGCTGGGCGAGGAGGACCTGCTGCCCGACCTGCGCCGCCGCCGGCCGGGGCAGTCGAAGATCGTCACGCAGCGCAAGGAAGACGATGCCCCGGAGATCCTTTCCGGCATCTTCGAGGGGCGGACCGACGGGACGCCGATCGCCATCCTCTTCCGTAACGCCGACCAGCACAGCCAGGATTACAGCGACATCAAGGACAAATATCGCCCCGGCCACGCCGATTACACCTTCGATGCGAAATACGGGTTCCGCGACTACCGCGGCGGCGGCCGGTCCTCGGCCCGCGAAACCATCTGCCGCGTCGCCGCCGGTGCTGTCGCCCGGAAGCTGCTGTCCCTGCAAGGCGTCCGCATTGTCGGTTATGTCAAGCAGGTGGGCTCGATCCTCGCGGACATTCCCGATCCAAGCGCGGTGCTGCTCGACCATGTGGAGGCGACGCCGGTACGCTGCCCCGATGCCTCGGCTGCCGCCAAGATGATTGCCTTGATTGAAGAGGTGCGCAAGGAACAGGACTCGATCGGCGGGATCAGCGAGTTGGTAGCCGTCGGCGTACCCCCCGGCTGGGGGGAGCCGGTTTTCGACAAGCTCAAGGCCGATTTGGCCAAGGCCCTGCTGTCGCTGCCGGCGGTGACCGCCTTCGAGTACGGTGCCGGCTTCGCCGTGGCCACCGCACGGGGCAGTGAAAACAACGATCTCTTCATCCCGAAGGCAGGCCGTATCGGCACCACGACCAACCGCCACGGCGGCATGCTGGGCGGTATCTCGAGCGGTGAGGCCATTGTCTGCCGCGTTGCTGTCAAGCCGACCAGTAGCCTGTCCAGGCCCCAGGCCACCGTGACCCGCAGTGGCGAGCCGACGGAAATCAGCACGCGCGGCCGGCACGATCCCTGCCTGCTGCCGCGCTTCGTCCCCATGGGCGAAGCAATGATGGCCCTGGTGCTGGTCGATCACTGGCTCCGCTGGCGAGCCCAGTGCGGCGGCGCAGCCGTTTAGCCGCGACGCGGAGCGGAGCGCTCGGGGAAAGCGCTCCGCTCCGCGAACTCGCCGCAAGTATGGGACACGATGGAGGTGACTGCGTCCCTGGTCGAGCCTACTTCCTCTCTCGCCCCGCTCCGACTTCCTGCCAGACCGCCAACGCCGGGTACGCCTCGCGCCTGGGCGAAAGCAGCCCCCACGATTTCTCGATGGTCAGCTTCGATTCCTCGCTTTTCCAGGGCAAATCGAAGGCCTCGAAGGCGACGCCGTGGAAACACCAGATGCCGTCAGCGGGCCGCTGCAAGGTCCCCGGTTTCAGATAGGCGGCCCAGAAGGCTTTCTGCGACTGGGGCGTGTAGGCGGGCTTGCCGTCATGCGGGAATCCGGTCTCCTTGAGGATCACCGGTTTCTTCGCCCGGACCGCCAGCTGGGCCGCCTCATCGCGAGCCCAGGCCGCCGCCTCGGCCGGTCCCAGCTGGGGGCGGTCGAAGACAGGATGAATGTTCGGCGCCAGGAAGTCGCCAAACTCCCGGGGAAAGGGGGACGCATAGGCGGCGAGCGGCTCGCTGGTGCCGATGGGCACCGACTTCGGCAGTTGCTGCCGCAACCGAGCCGCCGCGAACCTCACATCGTCCGCCTCGTAACGCTTGAACGTGATACCTTCATTGCCGACCAGGACGCCGAGGGCGAAGTCATCGCCGAATTGCCGCACCAGGGCCGCCACGCCGTCCGCCTCCACGGCCGACTTCGGGTCCCAGATTGCCAGCAGGATGGCGCGGAACTTCAGCTCCCGGGCGACGGCCAGGATGCGCGGCGTGCAGGCCTCGTGATAGCCATACAGCACGAGTCCATCGAAGGCTGGCCGGAGCGCTTCGAGGTCGGCCCGCATCGAACTGGTGGCCAGCCGGCGCTGGTTCGCTTCCTGCCGCGGGTCGAGCTGCGACGGCGTATAGGTCACCAGGGCCGCCGACTTGCCAGTGAGATAAGCGAACAGCGGGAAGCGCTTGTCCGGCTCCGCCGCGCGAGTTGCGGGTGCGGACCCCACGAGCAGCAGCACTCCGAGGACCAATCCAGAGGTACGCATGCAGTCCTCCTGTCCCATGAGGGGCAGCAATTCATCTCCCGACGCTCGCGCGGTACGCCATCGAACGCTTCGCCGACGGTTGCCGACCGTTCCCGTACCGCTCCCATCCGCTCCCGGACCGTTCGCGACAACCGGCGGTGTCACAGCAGCAAGTCCTCTCTCCTCATCCCTGTGGGATCGGCAGGGGATTGCGGTGTGCTAATGCCTTGCAGCGGCGAAACATGCGCCTTCACCGCCAAAGTGGCGCGGTTTGGCGGTGAGCTATTCCCTTGCCACAGAAGCACTTGCGCCTTTGCCGCCAAACCTTACCGCCAAAGTGGCGCGGTTTGGCGGTGAGCTATTCCCTTGCCACAGAAGCACTTGCGCCTTTACCGCCATACCGCCAACCAGTGTGCGCGCACTAGGCGAGTACCTTCCGGCCGCAAAGCCAGGACAATGGCCCCGGGAGAGCCAGCCTGCCCAGACCAGCCAGGGGGGGCGGTGAGAGAAAGTCGTGTGTGCAGCGGCCACACCGGGACACGGCGAGCCATCGAGGTTAGGGAGTCGGCCATGAGGCCGATTGTACCACGGCTCGCGGCAGGCCAGGGAGAGAAGGAATGGTTTGCAACGCTGGCACTCCACCGCACCTCTGGACGAGGCATTCCGATGACTTCACTCCTCGTGCCGCCAGACGGGGTTGCCACGCGCGGTTGACTGCCTACCTGTGCAAGGATAATGGCAAAACGTGGCAGCCAGGGGGGGGGGTGCGCTTCTGGCCGAGTTGTCAGCAAGCCGACGCCCTCCGGGCGCATTGCGGGACCGCGGAGGTGTTCATGCGCTGGTATTTCGGAATCCTCCTCTGCCTCCTCGCCGTGCCGGCTCGCGCCGACACGCTCAAGGCCGGTGCCGCCAAAGTCGAGATCACCCCGCCGACGGGGTACCCCATGTGGGGCTACGGCTCGCGGCACGATCTGCCGAGCGAGGGCGTCCTCGATCCCTTGCAGGCCCGCGCCCTGGTCCTCGCCATCGGGTCGGAGAAGATCGCCATCGTCAGCCTCGACCTGGGCCGCGCCCCGACCCGCCAATCGACCGCCGCCATCCGGGCCAAAATCAAGGAAGCCGGCATCGAGCACATCTTCCTCGTCGGCTCGCACACTCATCACGGGCCGGTCCTGGAACTGGACGACTGGCCCGATGCGAAGAAGCCCTACGTCCGCCAGCTCGAAGACAGGCTCGCCACGGTCATCCTCGAAGCGAACAAGGCGCTCAAGCCGGCCAGGCTCGGCATCGCGTCCAAGGAGGTGCCGTTCAACCGCAACCGCCACTCGAAGCGCGACGACCGGCCGGTGGACCGCGAGTTCCTGGTACTGCGCGTCGAGGACGCTGACGGCAAGCCGATCGCCCATGCCGTCAACTTCGCCGCCCATCCGACCATGACCAGCGAGCATGTCCGCAAGTTCTCGGCCGATTATCCAGGGGCGCTGGCAGCACTGGTGGAGAAGGAGACCGGGGCCCCCTGCCTCTTCCTGCAAGGGGCGGCCGGCGATCTGTCAGCCAATCCGGGGGAAAACGGCGGACCCGAGAAGTTCGGCCAGGCGCTCGGACGCGAGGCGCTCGCCCTGGCCAAAACGATCCGCTGCAAGGAATCCAAGGAAGCGACATTGGCGAGTCGTGAAGAGGACTTCGTCTTCAAGAGCCGCATCGACCTGGGCAATGCCCTGGTGCGCCGGCTGTACGACACAGCCTTCTTCCCCAAATTGGTGGACTTCTACGAGCGGGAGTATCGCGAAGGCGTGCGCCCGCACCTGACGGTGAGCCTGCTCGATGGCCGCATCGGTTTCGTCGGCGTCTCGGGCGAGTTCTTTTGCGGGCACTCTCTGAGCCTGAAACGCCGTGCCCGGCTGGAGCATGTCCTGTTCCTGGGCTACTGCAACGATTACCAGCAGTATTTCCCCACGATTGAAGCGGCCTCGGAGGGCGGCTATGGCGCGGACCCGACCGTGGCTCCGGTCGAGGTGGGCGCCGGCGAGCGGATGATCGACCGGGCGCTGGTCCACCTGTACAAGATGCGCGGGTTGTTGCCGGGACTGGGGAAGGAGAAATGACCTGATTTATCGTTTCGCGCTCGCGCCTTGACGCGAGCGCAAAACGATGAATCGCGTTACTTCCCCAGTCCCTTCAGGTACGCATACAGATCGGCAATCTCCTGGTCCTTGAGCGCATCGAGCAGCCCCGCGGGCATAAGCGAAATATCGCTGATGCGGCGCGATTCGATCTTCTCCGCCGGCACGCGCACCGTGGTGGCTGCCCCCGTCTGCAACAGCAGGCTGTCCGTCGCCTCGTAAATCATCAGCCCCTGGTAGCTCTTGCCGTCGGTCAACGTTACGGCCAGGGTGCGATAGCGCGGCGAGATATCCTTGCTCGGCAGCAGGATGGCGGTGAATAGGTCGTCGCGCGAGAAGCGGCCGGCGATGCCGTGCAGGTCGGGACCCAGCGCCTGCGACCCCGAATGACAGGCGGCACAGCTGGACCTGACGAAGATGCCCTCGCCGCGTTTGGCATCGCCAGCCGACCAGTCGAGCCCGCCCAGCCGCTTGCGCCACGCGGCCACGTCCACGCCGTCGGCCCCCTCCAGGCGTGGTGCCAACGCCGGGTAGGTCTTCACGAACCAGGCGGCCCAGCGCTTCGGATCGGCCGCCATCTTCTCCTGCCCGCTGATCCGCTCCAGGTAGGTGCCGAGGCGTCGCCGCAGGCCGTCGCCCTCCTTCCCTTCCGGCAGCCGCTGCAAGGACCGCACGATCACCAGCAAGTCGCTTCCTTCCTTCGGCGGCGGCAGTTTTTCGAGGGCGTGGAGACAGGTGGCAATGGTCGCCGGTTGCAGCGACTTCAGCCCGGCGATGAACTTGGCCCGATCTGCTTCCTGTGGCTTGCGTGCCAGGAACGGCAGGAGCGCCTCATCGAGCCCTCCCGTCCCCCACAGTGGCTGCAAGATTGGCAGCGATTTCTCCTCCGGCAAGTCGCCGATCAGCCGCACCAGCGCCGGCGACCAGGCGAAGTCCTTCTCCCGGGCGGCCCGCAGGGCGAAGATCTCCGCGGCCTTGCGGCGGTCGAAACCGGGCGCCTGCGCGAAGAGGACGTGATCGGGGCGGCCGAAGTCGAGGTCGCTCACCACCGCATCATTCAGTTCCGGATGCTTCCGCACCATCTCGGCATACATCTCGCCAATGCGCAGCGGCCAGTTGGTGTCGCGGTTGTAGTGCTTCTCTGTGAGCTTGCGGTCAAGGGCCAGGAGGGCATCGGCGACGTGGCGGGTGATCTTGTCGGGCCATTTGCCGCGCAGGCGGGCCAGCACGATGAGGTAATGAACGTCCTCGACGGGGTCGGAGGTGCTGACGAGTTTGTCGACCATCTCGGCCGGAATTGAATCGTTGGTATCAGCGGCTATGGCGAGCATCCGCGACAGCTCACGGTCGAGTTGCTCCTCCCCAGATGGAAATGCCCTGCGGATGGCCGCGATGTGCCTGCGCAGGACCTCCTCTGCCTCCGCAGGATCGCGCGCCGAATAGCCCTCGAAGACGCTCCCCTTCGCCTTGGGCGCCGTAAGGCCGCCGGTCACCAACTGTAGGAGCCGGATTCCCGTCAGGCGCGAATCTCGATCAGCGTTCAGACCGCGGATCAGCTCGCCGGCGTACAGATCCTCGAATGTCGATCCGGCTGTCGCCTTTGCCCTTGGCGTTACTGGGGCATCGAGATTAGCCAGGCCGGCCGGGATCAAGTGTGTTGTCGCCAATCGGACATAACGATCCGGATGATCCCAATTGGCGCGGATCACGTCGGTGAATTCGTCCGGCTTAAATTGCTGATGATGCCGCCAGATCAGCGACAGCGCCCGCAGTCGTCCCACCGCATCATCGCCCTTCGCTTCGGCGATCAACTCCTTGGCCATGGCCGGCCGCCATTCCAGCGATCTCGCTTTTGGCTGCCGCTTCGCCACCTCCGCCGAATCAATCGCCTTGTCATTCCTCGCATAGCGAATGCGATACACCGCTCCGCGCGTCCCCCGCCCGCCGATGGAGACGAACAACTCGCCGGTCTTCGGATGCACCGCTAGGGCCGTGGGGGCGAAGCCGTTGTCGCCCACCGACTGGAGGAATACCCGCGGCTTCCCGGTGTAGCTGGAGCCGGAGTGCTCCAGCGGCACGAAGTAGATGCGGCCGAAGGTCCAGTCGGCCAGGAAGAAGCCGCCGCGGTACTCCGCGGGAAACTGAGCGTGCTTGTAACAGACCACGCCGGTCGGCGAGCCGCGGCCCAGGGTCGCCACGGGGGCGACCACGTCGGGGAAGTAGGGCGGCATCCGCCAGAACTGGGCGTGCTGCGGTGCCAGCCAGCCGTAGTGTCCGCCGGGGATTACGTGATAGAAGCGCGTCGGCTCGTACCACGGCAGCGACACGCAACGCTCGTTGTCCGAGTCGAAGGTGAACAGCTCGCCGTCGGCGTTGAAGTCCATCCCATACGGATTGCGGAAGCCGTGGCAGACAATTTCGGTCTTTTTCAGGTCCGGTCTGAAGCGGATGATGCCGCCGGCCACCGGCTCCTTGATGGGCGAGGTGGGCAGCTCGGCGAACTTCTTGTCGAGGCCCGCGTTGTTGCCGCACACCAGGTAGAGCCAGCCGTCCGGCCCGCGGCGCAGGGCGTGGCAGTCGTGTTCGCCGCCAGTTTTGAGCTTGCGAATCAGCTCCGGCTTGCCGCCGCCCTCGCGCTGTCGCCACAGCCCGCCATCGCCGACGTAATAGAGTGAATCGCCTTCCCACAAGAGGCCCATGGCGCCGTCCTTCGGGCCGGGCAGGAAGTCGATGGCCCGCGCCGCCTTGCCCTTGCCGTCATCGACCAGGATGCGCGTGTAGCCGCGGCCTGAAACGATAACGCGGCCCTGCGGGTCGATGGTCATGCAGAAAATGTCGTTGGCCAGGTCGCTGCCGGCGTACTCGGTCACCTCGAAGCCGTCCGGCAGGCGCAGGCCGTGCTGGACATGATCGGCGCGGATGGCACCAGCGGCGAGAAGGAGCAGAACGGCGGCCAGGGAACTGCGGCGCATCGTCATTCTCCGAAGGCGAGCGGGATTGCTGATTGCTGTACGGTCCGCGGGCAAGAGCGACAACGGCGGAACGAAGCGTGGCTATAATGGGCTTCACGGACAGAGGCTTTGGCCCGAGGCGGACCATGACGATGTCAGTCAGAAAGAGACCACATATGAGAGCAGCGCAGCATCTTGCCCGAGGGGTCAATGGGGAGCCCGAACCGGCCTGGGACGTCGCCTACCTGTTCCCGGTACAAGGGGACTGGACCGAAGGTGACTACCTGGCGCTCGACACCAACCGGCTGGTGGAACTCTCCAACGGCGTCCTCGAGGTGCTCCCCATGCCGACCACGGCACACCACATGGTTGTCGCGTACCTGTACGGGCTGCTCCTGGGATTCTCGTCGGCCAGCGACCTCGGAACGGTATTGTTTGCGGGCGTTCGCGTCCGCCTCTGGAGCAAGAAGTTCCGCGAGCCGGACGTCGTCTTCATGCGGAGGGAGCATGAGCATCGAATAGGCCACGAATACTGGGACCGGGCCGACCTGGTGATGGAGGTGGTGAGCGGCAGTGACGAGGATCGCCGCCGCGATCTCCGCGACAAGCGGCGCGATTACGCGCGGGCCGGCATCCCCGAATACTGGATCGTCGATCCGGCGGAGGGTTGCATCACGGTCCTGCGCCTGGCCGGCAAGCGTTACGTCGTACACGGGAGGTTCGAGAAGGAAAGCACCGCGACCTCGCACCTGCTGCCGGGGTTCAGCGTCGATGTGAGTGCGGTCCTTGCCCAGGGCGAACGGAAACGAGCATCCGACAAGAGCGCGCACGGCTCGAAGCGGCCGCGGCGCTGAGAGGATTCGGAAGGAATGACGAGCGGTCCCACCCGTGCCGGCAAGAACCAGTCCAGAATGGGACACGGATGAACGCGGATGAGACGGATTGACACGGATCTGATCCGTGAATATCCGTCTCATCCGCGTCCATCCGTGTCCCATTCGGGACTAATCCTCGCTGGGCAAGATGTGGTCGCTTTCATTGTTTCCGAACACTCTTTACACCACGGATCCCGGATCACCGGTTTGTCACAAGCGCCAGTTCGTCTGGTGTCATTTGCCGCTGCGTAGTACGCTATAGGTCCAGTGATCGCCCGCGGAACAGTGCAAGTCAACGGCGACCTGCCTTCGGGACGGCAGTGTTGCAGGGAGGTCGGGACCCGCTCGTGGCTCCCTCGCACAGGCGAGCCGAGCGGTGGCATCCGTGTTTCTTGCCGGGTTGGCAAGGATCGGACAATGACAGCGCAACCGCTTGCGCCGGGCACGCGCGTCGGCCGCTACGAAGTCGTCACCCACATCGCCACCGGCGGCATGGGCGAGGTCTACCGCGCGCACGATGTGGAACTCGATCGCGACGTGGCCCTGAAGATCCTGCCCGGCCGGCACGCGGACAACCCCACCCTGGTCGAACGCTTCCGCCGCGAGGCCCGCCTGGCCGCCCGCCTGACCCATAAACACATTGTCACCCTTTACGACTGGGGCCAGGACGGCGGCACCTGGTACCTCGCCCTCGAATATGTAGACGGCGTCGATCTGCACAGCTACATCGCGGCGAAAGGCCAGCTCGACCCGCAAGAAGCGTGCGTCATCCTGGTCCAGGCGGCCAAGGCCCTCGATCACGCCTTCGCCCAGGGGATCACCCACCGCGACATCAAGCCGTCCAACTTCCTGTTGACCCGGCACGGCCCGAAGGTCCGCGTCAAGCTCACCGACCTGGGCTT
Organism: uncultured Planctomycetota bacterium; assembly: GCA_963827935.1. Classification (GTDB taxonomy): domain Bacteria; phylum Planctomycetota; class Planctomycetia; order Gemmatales; family Gemmataceae; genus DATFNV01. Next base: position 146,970 of record CAWHCN010000023.1, read on the forward strand.
GGCTCGAGCCGTCAGCGATGAGGAGTTTCGGGTCACGCGCGACGGCACCACGGTCGGCACCATCGACTACCTGGCCCCGGAGCAGGCGCGGGACAGCAATGCGGCCGACATTCGTAGCGACATCTACGCGCTGGGTTGCACGCTGTACCACATGCTGGCCGGCCAGGCTCCCTTTGCGGGCGGCGGCCTGGGCGAGCGGGTTTACAAGCATCAGCAGGTTGAGCCGGTCAACGTGCGCAACTTCAACCCGCGGGTCCCGCGCCGGCTCTGGGCGGTACTCGAGCGGATGCTGGCCAAGTGTCCGGATGATCGCTACCAGACGCCGACGGAATTACTCGAAGCGCTGCGTAACCTGAATGCCGCCGATGCGCGGCCCGCTCGTCCGCGGCCGGCGGACGACTCCGAGGCGGACATGCCGGCCCCACCGCCGCGCCGGCCGGCCCCGCCCACGCTGGTGCCGGATTCGTCCCAGCCGGAAATCCTGCAAGTCAGCACCGAGATGCGCGAGGCCGCGGCCGACCAGTATCAGCGCGCTCGCGCGATGCTGTCGGGGGATGAGACCAATCTAGGACGGGCGTACGAGCTGCTCGTCGCTTGCTGCAAGCTCGATCCGGCCAACACGCGGTATCGTCGGCGATTGCGGCAGGTGGGGCCGCGGATTCGGCGCAAGCAACGCCTGGCCAGCTGGCATTTGCCGAAACCGGCTGTCTCCGCCCTGGATCGGCTGGCGGCGGCCATTCGCGTCGGCGACGACCGCAAGGCCCTGGAGTATGGCGAGGAGGTGCTGGCCCGGTCGCCTTCGGACATCGCCACGCACATGGAGATGGCCAATGCGGCCGCCCGGTTGAATCTGCCGGAATTGCACCTCTGGCTGCTGGAGCAGGCCCGGAAGCAGGATCCGACGAATCCGGAGCCGCTGCGGCGGTTGGCCCGCGTCCACGAACGGAAGAAAGAGCTGGGCAAGGCCATCGCGCTGTGGCAATCGGTCCGGGCCTTCGAGCCGCTCGACGCCGAGGCCGCTCGCAGGCTGGGCACCCTCTTGCGGCTGCTGGCCCGTGCTTACGAGGATCAGGACGATCCGCGGAGCGCGCTGTCCGTCTGGCGCGCGCTGCTGAAAGTGCGGCCCCAGGATGCGGAAGCGGCACGCCGGGTCGAGGGGCTAATGGCCAACGAAAACAGGGAAGTGTTGTCCGAGCCGCGCCACGGAGTAAGCGGTCCGAAAAGGCGCTGACTCCGTGCGCGGCTCCGAAGCCGACTCGATCCAACCGCCGCCCAGCACGCGCGAGCCATCGTAGAAGACGACCGCCTGCCCGGGGGTGATGGCGCTTTGCGGCTCGGCGAAAGTCACCTGGACCAGGTCGCCCGTCAATGCAGTGACCGCGGCGCTGGCGGGCGCATGCCGGTAGCGGATTTTCGCCTGGCATGGCAGCGGGGCCGGCGGCACCTCGGTCAGCCATTGCACCCGCGATGCTGTCAGCGATGAAGCCAGCAAATCTTCGCGGGGCCCGAGCACCACTTCATTCTCCGCCGGCACGATTCGCAACACATAGCGACGTTCGCCACCGGCTATGCCCAGGCCCCGGCGCTGGCCAACCGTGAAGCGCTCGATGCCGTCGTGCTCGCCGAGGACCTGGCCCTCGGCGTCTACCACGTGCCCCGGACGGCCCGAATCGGGACGGCGGGCGCGAATGACGGCCGCATGGTCCCCGCCCGGCACAAAACAGATCTCCACGCTATCCGGCTTGTCCGCAATGCCCAGCCCAGCCTCCCGGGCCAGCGCACGCACCTCATCCTTGCGATAGCCGCCGATGGGAAAGAGCAGGTGCGGCAGCACCTCGCGGCGGATGCCGTAGAGAACGTAGGATTGATCCTTGTCCGGATCGGCGGCCCGGTGCAGCTCGACCTTTTCGCCCCGGCGGACGACCTGGGCATAGTGGCCGGTGGCGATGAAATCGGCGTGCAGGTAGCGGCCGTAGGACCACAGCTTGCCGAATTTCAGCCAGTTATTGCACACCACGCACGGATTGGGCGTGCGCCCGGCCAGGTACTCGTCAGCAAAGTAGTCGATGATGCGGTTGAAGTCGGCCTCGAAGTCGAGGGCATAGAAGGGGATGTCGAGGCGGTCGGCCACGCGGCGGGCATCGCCGGCATCCAGCGCAGCTGCAGCACCCCTTCTTGTGGGCGCGTTGGCCGTCATCGCCGCCGCCGTGGACGCCGGTGCGCATGAACAGGCCGATGACCTCGTACCCTTGCTGCTTCAGCAGGTACGCGGCCACGGAGCTGTCCACTCCGCCGCTCATTGCCAGGACCACGCGGGCCGCCATGCGATCACTCTCAGCGCCGCCCGCTGGGCGGCGGCTAAACGCTGGGGGAAAAACTGCACGGCCCGCCGGAACTCCGGCGGGCCGTCGCGTCTGATTCGGGAGGGACCTACTACGGGGCTCCCGGCGGCTTCTGGGGAGGGCCCGGCGGCGGGACGCCCGGTCCCGGCGGAACGGCGGGACCGCCAGATGGCGGCGCGGCCGCGGCGGCGCCAACCTTAACGGCCGGCGGCAGAGTGGGCTTGCTACCGTCGTACTGCGAATAGTCCAGGTACAAGAGCACGCTGCCCGTGAGCATCGCCAGCAACGATAGGACCAGCATGCCGGCATAGGCATCGAACCGCGGCTTGGCTGTCACCTCGCCACCCCGGCCCCGCGTGCGCGCAACTGCCATGACTTCTGCCCTCTCTGCGACCTGCTAAGGTTACTTTCTCGGCGTCACATCGTTGGCGACCAGGTCGCCCTTCTGCACGGGGCCCTTGAGGCGATCCACCGGCTGGCCGACGGCTTCCGAGGCGCGAACGTCGGTCAGGCGAATTTGCCCCAGGTACTGCGGCGTCGGCTTCAGGCGGTAAACGTCGAGGGTATGTCCCTTGACCAGCCCGGCATCGCTCCCGATCGAAATGCGCATCAGGTCGCCGCGCGGCGTGGTTTCGAGGATGACCCCATCCACGTTCATCGGCGGCGGGTTGGCTGTGGACACCAGCGTGACTCCGCCGGCCCCACCGCCGGGGGCGCCCGAGCGCTTCAGCTTGACGATTTCGATTTCGGTTTCGCGGAGCCGCAATTCCAGGCGCTCCGCCTTGCCCTGGAAGCTGTTGGCCTTGATCTCGGCGGCCACACGCAGGTCGTTGGCCGTGTTCTTGCCTTCGATCAGCTTGACGATCTGGTCGTCCTTGGCCTTGACCTGGCCTTCCAGCTGCACGACTTCCGCCTTGCGTTTCTCGTTTTCATTGCTGAGCGACTGGAACGAGGCGCCATCCTTGTTGCCGGCGATCTTGAACTGCTCCAACTCCTTCTTCCTCTCCTCGGTCTCCGCCTTGGCGTCCGCGATGAGCTGGTCCTTGGCCTTGAGCTGATCGGTCACCTTAGCGATTTCCGCATCCTTGGCGGCTTGCAGTTGCTGCAACTGCGCCTCGGTCGCCGTGCGGCTGGCCTCGACCACCTTGACGTGGTCCGACCATTTCGTGGCGGCCGCCTGCCAGTTGGTGCTGCGGGCATACACCACCACGATGAAGCCGGCGACAACCAGGCTGAACAGCAGGTTGACGATGACGAAAATCTTGCCAACAGCGGTCATTGTTCGATCCCCCTTACGGTCGGCCCACCTGGGCTCACCTGCCCCGCCTGCGATCCCCCCAGATCGAGCGGGGCGGGAGTATGCCGGCGTCCCCCGGCGGTGTCAACTTCAATCCGGGACAGGCGGCAAGAGCGAAAGCTTCCGTTCCTACCAACTGTAACAGAATGGATAAGGAAGGCAAGAACGGAGGAAGCCAGAAGCCCGGAGCGTCAGCGACGGGTTGGGTCGAAAACCGTCGCTGACGCTCCGGGCTTCTGATCATTGGCCTACCTTCTCTGCTTCCTTCGCCTTCTTCAACTCGTCTCTGCGCCGTTCGAGCTGATTGCGCCGCGCCAGCAGCAGTTCCGTCTCCACCAGGGCATTGGTCTGTTGGCGGCCGGCCACATCCTTCAGCTCCTCTTCCACCCGGCCCTTCTTGATGTACTCGTCGGCGATCCGCTGACGCAGCCCCTTGGGTCCGATGGCCTGCTTGGTCAGCTCGCTCTCCTGGGCGATGAGGTCCTGGTACCGGGTCTGCTCGGCCTCGATCTGCTGCGTCAGCCTGATAAGCTCGGCGATGTAATAGTCGTAGGCGAACAGGGGCCGGGCTGGGTCCTCGGGCTTTTCCTTGCGGCGTTCGGCGGGTTCCAGGACTGGTCGGTTGAAATTCTTGGGATCGAGAACCGCCTGGCCATCCTCGCGGATTTTGATGCGCTGGATGGGCGCGTCCAGCTTGTTCCCCGGGCCGGTCTTGAGGTCGTTCAGGGCGGTGGCGTACCAGGCGCGCTCGGCGATGCGGCGCTGTTCCCACGCGGCCAGCCCATCATGGACCTCGGGCTTGCCGTCGCGGGCATCGCGCCAGCGGTCGTCGGCGAGCTTGACCGAGGCGGTGGCGGCCTCGACCCGGGCCTTGCGGCCGTTGAGCACACCCGCCGGCTTGTCGCCCTTGGCCGCGGCGGCGGACCAGTCGATGCGATTGGTGTACAGCGCCGTCGCCCAGCTCAGCATCAGGAAGCTGAGGAACATGTTGGCGAACACCAGCAATTTGCCGAGCAGCGTCATCGCATCTGTTCCTCTGGAATGCTGTCTCAGTCTGGCGAGCCGGGCTGCGTAAGCACCCGGGTGCTTACGCAGCCCGGCTCGCCGCCTCGAATCAAGGAGTCACCGGCAGTCCTTCCAGCTGCCGGATCTCCCGCTCCAGCTCCTGGTTCCTCTTCGCCGTATCGCGAAGGTCGAGCAGGCGGGCCATCACCTCTTCCTCGGCCTGCACCTGCTTGTCGAGGTTGTCGCGGGTCTCCTTGCGGAGCGCCTCGAGCTGATCGACGAGCTTCGCTATCTGGACGCGGTGCTCGTCCACGGCCAGCTTGAGCTTATCCGCATCGGCCCGCTTGCCTTTCCAGATGCCGTCCTGCCGGTCGACGGCATCGGACAGATTCTGGCTCAGCTCCACCGCCTGGCCATGATCGTAGATAAACTGCTTGCGTTCGGCCTCGTAGCCTCGGATTACCTCGTCGGTCATGTTGAGGAGGACCAACGCCTGGTCATCGGCGGCCTTGGCGGCGTTGGTAAGACCGACGACGTTGAGGAACCGCTGATAGTCGTTGGAGGCGAGGAAACCCTCCTTGGCGTCCTCCTTGGGGTCCTGCAACGCCTCGCGCAGGCAGAACAGGAGGCGGGCCGCGTTCGTCTTGCGTTCGTCGAGAGAGTGCTTGTGCTCTTGGTTGGTGGCCGGGTCCCTGCTCACCTCCTTGACGCCATCGAACTGGTCATCGAGTTGCCTCTGCAGGGCCTCCACGGTCTCTTGTTTGTCGGGCTGAACATCCGCCACCTGGCGGGTGAGCTTCTCGCGGTCGGCCTGCGTGCGGGCCAGGGCGCGGAGGAAGCCGGCCAGCTTCTGGCTCTTGGTCCCCGGGACCTCGGGGCTGCCGACCTTGTCCGCGATCAGCTTCTTGAGGTTGTTCACCTCTTCCGTCTGGGTCTTCACCACGGGCCCGCCGCCGGCACGCTGAAACATCTGGCTCAGCCACGGCTCGGTCAGCTTCGCGACGCGCGGCTGCAGGTCGGGCCCCTTCTCCTTGTCGTCGATGGGCAGCCCGTCCAGGAACAGGTCGTGGCGAAAGACGGCGTATTCCCAGCGCTGGCGCTGCATCCAGTCGAGGCCGGCGACACCGGCGAAGAGGAGGGCGGCCAGTACGTTGAGGATCGCAAGCAGCTTGCCGATCAAGGACATGGGGCACGTCTCCGAACGGGAGATGGCGCGGCAGGCGAGGGACGGGACCAGTTCCGATCCGTTGATTGTTACCAATCGACGGCCCGCTGGCAAGGAAATCTTGGTGCTGTGCGCGCCGAAATGCGAGATTCGGGAAGACGGCGCCGGCTCTGCGGAGAATGCCGGACTTGCGGGAGGGGGCAGGGTGGCACGCCCTGAGGTACTCCGAAGGGCGTGCTATAGTGTCCCCACGCCCTTCGGTCCCCACGCCCTTCGGTCCCCACGCCCTTCGCAGTACCTCAGGGCGTGCCACCCCACACCCCGGACACATGGGGCGCACGCCTGAGCTGGGGGTCCGACCAACTGAAGTCTTTTCCGCGATTTTGCAGCGCATGGCCGCGGCCCACGATGTAAAATCGTTGCATGGACACGATGAGGCCGTTGCGCAAGGGCTGCGCATACCCCCTGGGAGATGCGGGCAATGCCGCTTGACACCACTGGAACCGTCCTCCAGACGTTGGGCAACTACGACCTGGTCGAGAAGGTGGCCGAGGGCGGCATGGGGACGGTCTATCGCGCCCGCCGCCGCGACAACGACGCCGTCGTGGCCATCAAGGTCATGCCGCAGCACATGGCCAGCAATCCAGTGCTGGTCAAGCGGTTCGAGCAGGAGTTCAACGCCGCCAGCCGCCTGGATCATCCGAACATTGTCCGGCGCGCTCGATTTCGCCGAGACCGGCGGCGTCCCCTACCTGGTCATGGAGTTTGTGGAGGGGGAATCGCTGGGTCAGAAGATTCAGCGCGACGGCCGGCTCTCCGAAACCGAGGCCATCCGCATCATCGCCCAGGTCGCCCAAGGGCTGCACCGCGCCCACAAGATGAGCCTGGTGCACCGCGACATCAAGCCCGACAACATCATGGTGATGCCGGATGGCACGGCCAAGCTGACCGACCTGGGGCTGGTGAAGGAGCTGGAGGCGGACCTGAACCTGACGCGCACCGGCCGCGGCCTGGGCACGCCCCACTTCATGGCCCCCGAGCAGTTCCGCAACGCCAAGAACGCCGACCTGCGCTGCGATATCTACGGCCTGGGCGCCACGCTCTACATGACGGTGACCGGCGAGCTGCCCTTCAAGTCCAGCGGCCCGCTCGATGCCTGGATGAAGAAAATGCACAACGATCTGCTGCCGCCGCGCAAGATCGTCCCCAGCCTGTCGGAGCGGATCGACTGGGCCATCCGCCGGGCCATGAGTGCCGACCCGGAGCAGCGCCCGGTCTCCTGCCGGGAATTCGTCGAGGACCTGACCGGCCGGAGCACGCGCAAGCTCCCCACGGCCAACGACAGCAACCTGGGGAACACCGATGTTTGGTACCTGGTGTACAAGGACGAAGAGGGGCTCAGCCACACGGTCAAGGGGAGTATCCCCGCCATACGCCGATCCTTAAAGGATGGCTTGCTGGGCGACGCCAGCAATGTGCGGGCCAGCCGGACGAAGACGGGTCCGTTCGAGAACCTGCGCAGCTATCCGGAGTTCCGCGACCTGGTGGTCGCTCCGGCCCCGCTGGCGGTGCCCCGGGGCAACAGCAACCAGCCGTCCCCGGCGCCGGACGTACCGATCCTGCCGACGAACTTCCCACCCTTGACGCCGCGTTCGCCGCCGAGTCGCACCCCCAGCCCGGTCTCGGTCCCCGCAGGGTCCGAACCCACCAGGCCGGAGCCGGTTGGGGCGACGGCGGTCGATGAGCTGCGCGTGCCGCACATCAATTTTGACGCAGCGCCCGCCGAGGCGGGTCCGGGAGTGGAGTGGTTGAAGTGGCTGCTGCTGATCGCCATCGCGGTGGGGGCCTTCATCATCGCGTTCTTTCTGCTGCCGGGATGATTTCCGCGTGCGGTTCGACGGTGGGCACGACCCGGATCAAGGGCAGCCCGACGCGCCAGCGAGGGGTTTTCGCAAGTCCCTCGCTGGCGCGTCGGGCTGCCCTTGTTTGCGGCCGCCCTAAGGCCGGTTCGAGCAGGGTCAGCATGTCCGTGTCAAGGATGTAGAGGTTCGTGGGCGTTCCGGATGCTGGTCGATGTGCCGCCGATACTCCGCCATGGATCTCTTCCAGTCCTCGATCCACGGATCATCCTTGATCATTCCGGTCGAGTAACCGGCCTGGAGGATATTTGGGGAAAATACCTCGATCCCGATTGCTAACCTTCCTGGCCCTGGTTGCGGCCCACGCGCTGGCCTCGTTCGTAACCCTATGGTGTTTCGCCTATCAGACCGGCTGGCCGGAGTGGTTCGCTGGCATTATGTTCGCCCCAATGCTCGTGATTGGCGTACTCGGCCAGACTGGCGACGCTGCGCCCGACGTGGGGTCCCTGGTGGGCATCCCGCAAGATAGCCCGTGCAACTTCCCGGTATTTCTGTTGGTCAACAGTCTTCTCTGGGTGGGGGGTGCCTACATCCTGTTGCTAGCCAGTCGATGGGCATGGCGGCATTCAGGCGGACGGCCCTCGTCCCCCCTCAGCACCCCACCGCCCAGCAAATCGCCGCCAGCAGGCACAGCAGGGCCGTCAGCTTGATCCACAGCGGCACGCGCGAGGGCGCGTCTTCCCGCGAGATGTAGTTCTCACACTCCGGACAGCGCTCCGCGTCCTCGTGGATGGGGGCCCGGCAATAGGGACACGGGACGGTGTCGGCGCCGTCGGCGTCGTCAAAGTCGGCATCCTCGCTGTCGTCCCACGCCTCGTCGTCGTTCATGTTGGGCTCTCCGGCGGAGTCGCAATTGTAGGCGGTGCCCCGGCGGGTTACCACTGAAGGCGGGGGTTCGCACGCGCTCCCAGTCGAGCTTGCGCCTGGAGTGCCGGCCGTCTCCGCCGGCAGCGAACGCGCCCGCCGCGCGCGGCGTAGGAACAAGGGAGAAACACATGATGATGACTGACAGCCAGCCAGGCGGCAGACAGGCACCTCTGCTCCATTTGACGATCGACGGCAACGAGCTGCTCGCGGTCGAGGGGCAGACGGTGGCGGCGGCCCTGCTGGCGGCAGGGCGGCGGACGCTGCGCACCACGCCGCGGCGCGGCGAGCCGCGCGGCCTCTTTTGCGGCATGGGCGTCTGCTTCGACTGTCTGATCCAGGTCAACGGCCGGCCCAACCTCCGCGCCTGCCAGACCCCGGCAATAGACGGCATGCGCCTCGAGACCCGAGCGCGGCCCCGGTTCCTGGGAGGTGCCGGGGTGATCCGTCAGCCGCTGGTGATTGTGGGAGCGGGGCCAGCCGGCATGGCGGCGGCCATCGCCGCGGCCGAGGCCGGCTTGCGGCCCCTGGTGATCGACGAAAATCCTCGTCCAGGCGGACAAATCTACCGGCAACCGCCACCGTCTCTTCCGTCCGCAGCGCTAGCACAGCAGCACGCCACGGCCCGGCATGGGGCGGACCTCCTTCGACGATTCGCCGCCCTGTCCGAGCGCATGTCGCTCCTTTCGGACACCGCGGTCTGGGGCATCTTTCCGCCCGGCGCCTGGCGGTTCGGTCTGCCGACGGCTGGGATCTGCTGGAGGCGGACCAGCTTATCCTGGCGCCGGGGGCTTACGAGTATGTGCCGCCCTTCCCGGGCTGGACCCTGCCCGGCGTGATGACGCCAGGCGGTGCACAGCAGATGGCCAAGATCATGCACGTTCGGCCGGGCCGGCGCATTGTGGTGGCCGGCACCGGGCCGTTCCTGCTGGTGGTGGCCGAGCAACTTCAGCGGGCGGGAGCGGAGGTGATTAGGGTCGTCGAAGCCGCTCGCACCGCGGAGTTCCTCTCGGCCCTGCCTCGGCTGCTGGGACACCCCGGGCTGCTGGGCCAGGGGCTGGGCTATCTCTACCGCCTCCGGCGGGCCGGTATTCCGATTCTCCGAGGCCATGTGGTGGTCGAAGCCCGCGGCGAGACGGAGGTTCGCGAGGTTGTCCTGGCCCCCTGCGATGACGACTGGAATCCGGATCGCTCGCGTGCCCGGTCGCTGGTCGCCGATACCCTGTGCGTGGGATACGGGTTTATCCCTCGTACGCAGTTGGCCCAGTTGGCGGGTTGCCGCATGCGCTTCGTGGACGAACTTGGCGGCTGGATTCCCGAGGTGGACGAAAGTCTGGCCACCAGCGTCGCCGGTGTGTTTGTGGCCGGCGACGGCGGCGGCGTGGGCGGGGCCCTGGTCGCCGAGGCAGAGGGCACCCTGGCGGGCCTGGCAGCGGCTCATCGCCTGGGCCGGCTCGATGCGACCCAGTTTGCCCGGGCTCGGCAGCCGATCGATCGCCGTCTGCGCCGGCTGCGCCGCTTCCGGGCGGCCCTGGATGCGCTGTCCCGCGTTCGGCCGGGCCTGAGTTCTCTGCCCACCCCCGAGACGATTGTGTGTCGCTGTGAAGAGATCACCCGGGCGGAGCTGGAGACGGCCGTGCCGTTTGGCGGCACCGACCTCCGCACGCTGAAGGTGATGACCCGGCTGGGCATGGGCCCTTGCCAGGGGTGCATGTGCTGGCCGGCGGCCGCCCGCTGGATTGCCGCCCAGACCGGCCAAACCATCGCCGACATCGGGCCCATCAGCGTGCGACCGCCCTTGACACCTGTTTCGGTCGGCGACCTGGCCCAGGAGCCGGTCCTTATTCCGGCGGCGGAGGGCACGTCGTGAGTGCGGCCCCCGAGGTCATCGTGGTTGGCGGCGGCGTCATCGGCTGTGCCGTGACCTTCGAGTTGGCGCGCCGGAAGATTCCCGTGTTGCTCATCGACCGCAGTCTCCCCGGCCGCGCGACCTCGGCCTCCGCCGGAGGACTCTGGCCTGTCGGCGAGGCGGTCGGCCTGGGTTGCGGCGTCATCTACCATGCCGCCCGAACCAGCGCCGAGCCGGCCACCAACGGCCACGCCCACGGCCCAGAGCCCTTGCCCCAGGCCTTCCGCGACTTCCTGGTGAAGAGCAATACCCTCTTTCCCGATCTGGCATCGGAGTTACGCGAACTGACTAACCTCGACATCGAGTACGCCCCGGGGGCGGGACTGCTCTTTCTGATCCACGGCGAGGCGGAGCGGGCGTTCGTGGACACTGTCTGGCGGGCGCTGCCGCCGCCGCTGCACGTGGAGCTGCTGGGCCCGGCGGCCGTGGCCCAGCTCGAGCCGGCCCTGCGCCGCGACGTCCTGGGGGCTGCCCTGCTGGCCGGGGAGCACCAGGTCAATCCCATGCTGCTGGCCGAGGCCACCAAGCGGGCCGCCCTGCGGCTCGGCGCCTCGTTTCGGCCGCATGTCCGCGTCACCGGCCTGCGCCGCCAGGGCAGCCGCATCGTGGGGGTCGAGGCGGGCCCGGAGTTCCTGCCGTGCCGGACGGTCGTCAACGCCGCCGGCGCCTGGGCCGGCCGGCTGGCGGCGACCGCGGGGCTCGACTTGCCCGTCTTTCCCGTCCGCGGGCAGATTGTGCTGACCGAGTCCCTCCCGCCCACGCTGAACGCCTGCCTGAGCACGTCGGCCTGCTATCTGCTGCAAAAGGCGCATGGGGAAGTCCTCATCGGCAGCACGACGGAGCGGAGTGGGTTCGATGTCTCCGTCACGCCGGAGGCAATTCGCGGCCTCTGCCGGGGTGCGGTCCAGACGGTGCCTCGGTTGCGCGATGTCCGGGTCAAACGGGTTTGGGCTGGCCTGCGCCCCGGCACACCCGATGAGCTGCCCATCCTGGGGCCCGTCGGCGGGTTCGAGGGCTACGTCAACGCCGCCGGCGGCTTCCGCACGGGCATCGTGGCCTCGCCGCTCACGGGGCGGGTCGTGGCCCAAGGGATTGCCGGCGAGCGGTTGGATTTTCCGGGGGACGCGTTCCTGATGGATCGCTTTGCCGGCAAGTTGAGCCCCGTTTAGATAGCCAGCATTTCTAACCACAAAGGACACAAAGAGCACAAAGAGGGCAAATTCCTTCTTTGTGCTCTTTGTGTCCTTTGTGGTTAGATAGCCGGACTCGCCGCGACCCGCCGGAGATCGCAATTCGTCGGCTATGATGGCTCCGAAATGGACATGCCCACCTGCCCCAGGCGTTCGCGCAGCAGGGACAGATGCTCCTCGGCCACGGCCAGGGCGGTGGGGCCCAGGCGTTCGGCGATCAGGGCGTGGGTTTCGGGCCACTGGAACAGGCCGTCGGCCAGCTCCGGGGTGGCGACGTGCAACACCAGGTGGCGTTTCAGCTCGCCGGGCGGGGCCTGTGATCCCGCGAGCAGCAGCCGGGCCGCCGGCGTCAGCGACCCCCCCGTGCGCTGGCTGAACCAGGACTCCAGCAGCGGCACCGTCAGGCCGCCATCGCGCGCGGCGGCCAGCGACGACGGCGTCAGCCGGTACTGGCGCCGACCGTTGGCCGTCGGACGGTCCAACGGCACCGCGAAGCGCGGCAACTCAGTTTCCAGCAACAGGTCCGACCGCGCCAGGTCGATGGACAGCGTCACGCCGTCCGGCTCGACGGTGACGCAGCGTTCCGGCGGCAAGGCGTAGTCGCGCGTCCCGGTCAGCCGAAAGTGCTTGAAGTCGATGTCGTCGTCGTTGGGGACCAGGGCCAGGCGGTCGGTGAGCCGGACCGCCGGCAGCCCGCGGGCCAGGGCCTCGTTCATCTCCTCGGGACTGCCGAACTCGAGCAAGGCCGCCGACGGGTAAACGGTGATGCGGTCGCGCTTGTTGGCCCAGGTGCGCAGCGAGTCAATGACGGAGGGCGGCGTGGGCCGGGTGCCGTGCTGCTCCAGCGTTTGCAGGATCGTCTCGAAGGTGTAGCCGGCTTCCAGGGCCCGGTAGACCGTATCGGGCTGCACCTGGAGCAAGCAGGCGGCGCCGAGTCCCTTCCAGGCGGCGAAGTGGGCCAGGTGGGCGATCAGCGGCGGCGTCAACCCCTGGCGGTAGGCGAGGATTTCGAGGTTGGGCTGCACCAGCAGGGTCCGCGGGAAGGCGGGCGCGGCCGCCGGCACGCCGCCCTGGCCCAGCAGCCAGCGGCCCAGCGGCGACAGGCGCACCGCCCAGGTGCCCGCCTCGTCCTGGGCCGCCTGCACCAGCCGCCAGGGCAAGAGCAGTCCCAGCAGGAACGGCCCGACCCAGCTGCGGAAGCGCGACGGCCGAGTATCCTCCCGCGCCCAAAACGGATGCTGCTCGCGCAACCAGGTTTCGATGGCCGCCGGATCGACGAAGGCATCCGGCGGCTGCCCGCACAGCACAGCGAGGACCAGCAGGTATGCCGACGGAAACGGGTTGCCGGTGCCTTCCGCGGTCATGCGGAAGCCTTCCTGCGGGTCCCACGATTCCAGCCGAAAGAGAGCGGCAAAGAGCGATTCCAGGGCTCGCCACAGGCCGTCTTCCCAGCAGGCCGGCAGCGAGCCGGCGCTCACTTCGCCCTCGTTTTCGCGGACGATCCCCTCCGCCTCGGCCAGGGCCATGACCAGCAAGGCCGGATCGGGCAGCTCAGCAAGGCTGTCCGAGGGCGAGCCGTTGAGCACCGGATCGGCCCGCAGCCGGTCAAGGTCGCGCTTGAAGAAGGCTCCGCCCTGGGTGCGCCGCAGCGGAGCCGCGGCGACCAGTTGCCACAATGCGGAAAGACGCAGCGGCCATTCCAGCCCGTCCGCCTCCCGCAGCGAGGCCGCACTGACCTCGACGGCAGGCAACTCCGCCAGGTCAAACCGGGCCCCCAGCGCCCGGGCCGCCACCAGGGGATGGGCGAAGATTGTCAGGCCCGCGGCGTAGGGCAGGCCCAGGAGCTGCTCGAAACTCTTCAAGCGGACGGCACTGACATGAGTGGTCAGGTCGGGATAGAGGAACCCCATCTCGAGGAGCGCGAGGATGGGCTGGAACGGCTCTTCACGCTGGCCCAGGGCGATGACCAGCTCGACAAGGTTGCCCAGCCGCCAGCGCGGCTGATGCGACAAGGCGAAGAGGGCGAGCAGTTGCTGGGCGGGCGGCTCCAACTCGGCCAGGCGCCGGTCGATCCCGGCCGCATTGCCGGTGCTAGCGACGAGACGGTCGATCAACTCCTCGACGGGCCATTGATTGCGCGGCGCACCAGCCGGGCAGCCACCTGGCGCAGGAGCGGCTCCTCGTAACGCGCCAGGGCCTGGCGTAGCAACTCGGTCAGGGCGGCCGGATCGGGAAGGGGCATCAGCGGCTGACCACCTGCGGCGTATGGCCCATCTTTTTCAACTCCTCAACCACGGCCTCCACGCCGCCCGGGCCGAACCAGCAGCACCCGCTCGGTCAGGCGCCCGACCACATCCTGCGCCATCTTGCGGCGGGCCAGCACTTCCTCGGCCAGGACGGCGTCCTCGGTCAGGACCAGGCAAACGCGCCGGTGCATCTTGACCGGGATGCGGGCGCCGGGGTTGGGGCGGATACCGTCGCTCATGGCAGGGCGGGTCCGGGGGCGATGTCGGGGGGCGTTCGGCTTATCATACAGAGCGCGGGCCGGGTGTAAAATCGCCGGCCATCGACTGGCTGCCCCACCGTTGGTTCGCGGCCGTTTCACTGCATGAGGCCCGCGCTCGCAGTTTCATCGTGCCGACAGCAGAGAATTATAAGGATCAAGGAGTGGCTCGCCTTTTCCCGCCGGCGAAAGGGGGATAAGGCGACCGGCAGGAGATAGGTGCCCTCGGCAGCGCATCTCCGACCCCCGCCGGAACCGCACGCGCTGCCAGGTTGAACTGAAGTGGCCGGGAATTCTGTTCAACCTGGCACCGACACCGCAAGCCTTTGGTAAATAACGACATGTGCCTTCGCAAGTCAGCAAAAACCGCCAGGTTGAACAGAAGTCCGATGTGTGCGGGAGCGCTCTGACGGGCCCCGTCGGCGCCTGGCGAGGGATCGTCGCCCCAGTCCCCCGTACTCGGTAGGAGCACCGGAGCGAGGGGGGATTCTCTCCTGCCGTTCGCCTAAACGTTCAACGCCACCCGGATCGGGGTGGCGTTGAAAGTCGGCTGGGTGGGCCGGGCGAAGCTTCCTGGCCGGTCGCGTTGTCAGATCGCGCGTCCGGTCGTCACTTGATGTAGTCCGCCAGGGCCTTGTTGATGTCGGCCAACTTGGCGCCGCCCTTGTCGTCGAGCTTGACGCTGATCTCCTCCTTCTCCACGTTGCAGTGCGTATTCTTAACATCGACTCCCTTGACGTCCTTGAGGGCGTCTCGCACTTTCTTGACGTTGTCCGACGACAGGCTGGGGGCTTTAACGGGTGAAAAAGGTGTCAGGAACCGAGAAGACATTCTGTCTTTTCGGTTCGTGACACCTTTACTCCTTACCGGCCCCGTACCGCTCCGATTCTCAGTTCTCGCCCTGGTCGTCCCAGGAGTATGTGCCGTAGGGGCAGTACTCGACGGGGTAGTAGCAGTCGTCGGGCGAGCACCAGTAGTACCAGTCGCCGCTGTCGGCGTCGAAGTAGAGCTTGCAGCCGTAGCGCTTGTCAAAGGTCTTCTTGCCCCAGTGATGTCCGGACTTGCCGTGGATGCCGTTGTGGCCGTGGCCGTTGTGGCCGGCGCCGCCATGCCCGCTGCCGCCATGCCCGCTGCCGCCATGCCCGCTGCCCCCGTGCCCACTGCCCCCGTGCCCGCCGCCGCCCTTGGGGCTCGCCTGGGCCGTCGTCGCCAGGGCCATGCTCAGGATCGCCGCCGCCACGCTCAGATGAATACGCCGCATGGTTTGCTCCTTGGTGCCTCTCGTCGTGCTGCTCTCTGCCCCGCGGCCCGATGCCTGCCCCGGGACCACCCCGCGGGTCAGGATCGTCCGGCGAGCGTCTCACCAGGAGACCACTTGCCGGTCACCCGTACATACGGAGTGATCGTTGCGAAGCGGACAGGCCGAACGGGATTTCCGTTATTGGATTCTGCGGCGTGTCCCGAGAGCCGGGGAATCGTCAAGAGGGACGAGGCGTCCGCGAGCGACCTGTTGTCCTGGCAGTAAGAGGGAATAGTCGAGGGCGGGCGTGGCCTTCTCAGCGACCTGAAGCGGCGGCTGGCCCGCATTCCGGCGAATGCGGCTACGATGTTGTTTCGACGTTCTTCTTTGATGGCCGCTGAGCTGAGAAGACTCGCCCCTGGCATTTTTTCGATTTCTTGTCCGCTTCGGGACGTTCCCTTCGCAATGCGGTCAGACGCGGGCCGAGTCACGCCCGCTAATCAGAACCCCAACCGCAAACCGAGGTGGAATCATGTTCTCCTTCCTGAAGCGCTCCCGCAAGTCATCGCCCGCCGGCCGCAAGTCCAGCTCCTTCCGCCCCACGTTCGAGGGCCTGGAAGATCGGCTCGTCATGAGCACGCTCACCGTCAGCAACCCGGGGGACACCATATTCGGCGGGACGCTGCGCTGGGCGGTCAACGTGGCCAACCAGGACTCCGCCCGCGGCCAGGCGGACACCATCGTCTTCGCCAACAGCCTGCGGGGCGACACCATCAACCTGAACAGCCCGCTGATCCTGACGCCGGGGACGAAGACCGTCACCATCAACGCCAGCAACGACAACCTAACGATCACCGGCAAGAACGGCGCGCTCGTCGTGGACAACCGTGCCCAGCTCGCACTGCAGGGCGTCAGTCTGGACTACTGCTCCGGTTCGTCGGGCGGCGCCATCAACAACGACGGCACCCTGACCTTGACCGGCTGCCACTTCGGCTATGACCACGCCAACTACGGTGGGGCCGTCTACAACGCCGGCAGCCTGTCGATGAGCAACTGCGGGTTCACCGGCAATTCCGCCCAGACCTGGGGCGGCGCGGTCTACACGAGGGACGTGACGAACGAATACAGCTGCTCCTATGTCGACAACACCGCCGGCTGGGGCGGCGCCATCTTCAACGACGGCGGCTCGCTGTACGTGCTGTCCACGGGCAATCAGTTTTCCGGCAACCAGGCGACCCGGGCGCCGGCGGGGCCATCTACAACGCCGGCTACGCCAACGTGAACAACGCCACGTTTGCTTTCAACACGTCCGTCGCTTCGGGCGGCGCCGTCGCCAACTTCAACAATGGCAGCCTGTACCTGCAGAGCTGCGCCTTCGACTACGACAGCGCCACGGACTACGGCGGGGGGTTCTACGACGGCCAGGGCCACATCTCCTGGGCCGGGATCACCTACTCGGGCAACCACGCGGGGGCGAAGGGCCCGAATTACTACATCGCCTAGACCGGGAAAGCGGGGTGAGAGCGGAGGTGGATGGGCCGGCGAGGGGCTTACCCCGCCGGCCCCCGGGGCCATTCCCGTAGTCGCCGCGGCAACACCGTAGCCGCAAGCTGCCAGCCTGCGGGCTTGGTCAGGCCCCTCGGCCCGCAAGCTGGCAGCTTGCGGCTACGGGAAGCCGCGACATATTGATCGCAATCACGGGTATGGACCCCCGGCCCCCTGTTCCCTTGACCGGCGCCCCTCGTGTGGTACTCTACGCGGTTAGTGCGAACGAGGCTCGCCTCGTCCTTCCACCGGGTGACACGGCGACGTTGCCGACCCTGGCTGGCTCCTGACCGCGTACCACGATGACACCCGACTCGTCCTTCGACACCATTCAGCTCCACGCTTACCTCGACCGTTACCGGGCCGGCGACCGGGAGGCCACCGACGCCTTCCTGCGCCGCGTGTGCGGCCGGCTGGAGCGACTGGCCGGCAGCATGATCCGCGGCTTCCCGAACGTCCGCCGCTGGGCCGACACCGACGACGTGATGCAGAACGCTCTGATGCGCCTGCTGCACACCCTTCAGGCGACGCAGCCGGAGAGCACGCGCCATTTCGTCAACCTGGCGGCCCAGCACATCCGCCGTGAATTGCTCGACCTCGCTCGCCATTACCGCAACCGCCTCGATTCGCCCCGCGGCGCGGCGGATAGCCAGGATGGAGGCGGGACGCCAGACCCGGCGGACCCGCAGAACTCGGGTGCGAACGACCTGGACCAGTGGAGCGCATTCCACGAACAGGTCGAGCAGTTGCCCGTGGAGGAACGGGAGGTGGTCGGGCTGACCTTCTACCACGGCTGGACGCAGGCACAGATCGCCGAGTTGTTCGGCGTGGACGAACGGACCATCCGCCGGCGCTGGCGCTCCGCGTCCCTGAAGCTGACGGAGTCCCTGGGTGGGCGCCTGCCCCAACCGTAAGCGCGGCCGCGCTGGAAGGATCGCGATGACTGACGAGGCGTGCCTGGACGAACTCCTGTCGCAGTGGCAAGCGGAGAAGGCACGGGGGCGCGACTTGCCCGCCCTGGCGATGTGCCGCGAGCGGCCGGAGATGGCCGAGGAGTTGGGGCGGCGCATCGAAGCCGTTCGGCGAATGAGCGCCCTCGCCCAGGCGGACGGTACACCATGCATTCCTAGCCCGAAGCCAGTCGTGCCCGCCGCCCTCGTCACCGCGGCCCCGCTGGTGCAGGGGCTGCGCGAGTATCGGCTCCTGGAACCGGCGCAGTTGCAGGAACTGGAGGCGCTGCTCCCCCGCTTCGCCGATGCCCGGGCCCTCGCCGGGGAACTGATCCGCCGCAGCTGGCTGACCCCTTACCAGGCGAATCAACTGCTTCAGGGCCGGGGCCGCGAGTTGGTCCTGGGCTCCTACGTCCTGCTGGAACGCCTGGGCGAAGGCGGCATGGGCCAGGTCTTCAAGGCCCGCAACTGGAAGCTCGGCCGCGTCGTCGCTCTGAAGGTCATCCGCAAGGACCGCCTGGCCAACCCCGACGCGGTCCGCCGTTTCCGCCGGGAGGTGCAGGCCGCCGCCGCCCTGTCGCACCCCAACATCGTCCACGCCTACGACGCCGACGAGATCGACGGCACCCACCTGCTGGTCATGGAGTGCGTCGAGGGCGCCAGCGACCTGGCCCGCCTGCTCAAGAAAAACGGCCCGCTGCCGGTGGCTCAGGCGTGCAAGTACATCCGGCAGGCGGCGCTCGGCTTGCAGCACGCCTGCGCGCGGGGAATGGTCCACCGCGACATCAAGCCGCAGAACATGCTTCTAAGCGGCGACGGTCGGACGGTGAAGATCCTCGACATGGGGCTGGCACGCCTGGATCATTCCGAGGCCGACGGCGACCGCACCAGCACCATGACGCAGGAAGGCGCGATCATGGGCACGCCGGACTACATCGCGCCGGAGCAGGTGATGGGTTCGCACGATGTGGACATCCGGGCCGATCTCTATTCCCTGGGATGCACTTTCTACCAGCTGCTGACGGATCGGGTGCCGTTCCCGGGCGGCACGCTGATGCAGAAGCTGGACGGGCATCGCTTTCACGAGGCGGCATCGGTGGAGTCGTTGCGGCCCGACGTGCCGCCCGCGGTGGCCGCGGTGGTGCGGAGGCTGATGGCGAAGAAGCCGGAGGACCGCTATCAGACGCCGGCGGACGTGGCGGCGGCGCTGGTGAGCGGGGATGGGGACACGCCGGTGGGTCTAGCGGGGACCGGGGCGACGGTGGTGCAAAAGCCGGTGGCGGCCGTGGTCCCCACCAGGGCCGTCGCCTCACCCTTTGCGGACCTGGATGCCGGGGCCACGGAAGTGTTGGCCCCTCCTATGAAGGCCCCCGGGACCAGGCGGCGCTGGTTGCTGCCGGCGCTGGCCGGTATGGGATTGGCCGCGGTGGGCCTCGCCGCCCTGTTGATCGTGCTGCTGCCCAAGGGCGACAAAGGCCCGCCGCAGAACGTCGCCATCCTCCCTGCCGATTCCGGCGCGCAACCTCACAAGGGCCCGAAGAAAGTCGATGACGCCTGGCTGAAGAAGGTCGCCGGCATGCCTGCGGAAAACCAGGTGGCGATGGTGATGAGCAAGCTGAAAGAGCTGAACCCCGGTTTCGACGGCAAGGAGACGCACAAGATCGAGGGTGGCGTCGTGACGCAATTGGATTTCGTCTCAGACAGCGTGACCGATATTTCGCCGGTCCCGGCACTGGCCGGCCTGAAAGGGCTTGTTTGCCAAGGTTCCGTCACCGGCCTGGGGAAGTTGACCGACTTATCGCCGCTGAAAGGCATGCAGTTAACGTATTTTTCGTGCAATCACACGCAGGTGGCGGACCTGTCGCCTCTAGCCGGCATGCCCCTGGTAGAGTTGGGCTGCTACACCACGCGGGTAGCCGACCTCTCGCCCCTTAAGGGCATGAAGCTGGAAGGCCTGGCGATTAACGAATCGCCGGTGGCCGACCTCTCGCCCCTGAAGGGCATGAAGCTAAAGGCCTTTGGGTGCTCCTGGACCAAGGTCTCAGACCTGTCGCCGCTAAAGGATATGCCGCTAATCAACGTGCAGTGCGGCGGCACATCCGTGTCGGACCTGTCGCCGCTTGCCGGCATGAAGCTGGTGGAATTGAGCTGCGTTGAAACCAAAGTCGCCGATCTGTCGCCCCTCAAGGACATGCCGCTGGTTTCTCTGAGCTGCGCCCACACGCCGATATCGGACCTGTCGCCGCTGAGGGGCGTGCCCTTGACGTATTTTGCCTGTTACCGCACTCAGGTGTCGGACCTGTCGCCGCTGAAAGGCATGCCACTGACGAATCTTGAGTGCAGCAGCACCAAGGTCAAGGACCTGTCACCGCTGAAAGACATGAAGCTGACGGCCCTCTCCTGCATCGGCACGCCGGTGGCGGATCTGTCGCCGCTTCAGGGGATGCCCCTGGAGAGCCTTACCTGCTGCGACACAAAAGTGTCGGACCTGTCGCCGCTGAAGGGCATGAAGCTGAATCATCTCAACTGCGAAAGGACGCCGGTGTCGGACCTGTCGCCTCTTCAGGGGATGCCCCTGGCGGTCCTGGGCTGTCAGGGGACCAAACTCACCGACCTGTCACCACTGAAGGGCATGCCCCTCAAGCAACTCACCTGCGACTTCAAGCCGGAACGGGACTCGGCGATTCTCCGCTCCCTTACGACGCTGGAGACGATCAACAGCAAGCCGGCGGGCGAATTTTGGAAAGACGTGGAGGCGAAGAAGCCGTGAGAACGAAGCGCCGATAAGCCCCCCTCGCCCCCAACCCCTCTCCCCCCAGGGGCGAGGGGAGAATACACGATGCTGAAAACGATCAAGGTAGGTAAAAGGGGGCAGCGTACTTTTTCGGCTCTTCTAGATTTCCTGTGGGTAGAAAGGCGATGCTCGTATCTGCGATACTCTTCCTCGAACGCGGAGAACTGGTCGATGTAATCTCGATCCAAGGGATGACTTCCGGGCGAGGCAGCATTCGGGGGCATCATGTCGTCCGACCCCTGTCCAGTCTAGATTCCAGCTTGTCCATCCATTGCTGCACCTGGAGTGCGTCGCTATAGGTCGCTCCCTCGGGGACGCTTTGTAGCCCCCGCACGACGCGACAGAAACAGCGGAGTTCTTCGGCCATCATGCCCGTGGCTCCGGTGGTGTCGGCGCGAATCTCCAGTGCCAGGGGCCATGAAGCACGCTCGGCCCACACCTCAATCGGCCTGGGATTCGGGCTAATCCGTGCCGACCAGCCTGCGCCGAAGACTTCCATCCGATCAAATCCTCTCGGCGGCATCCCCGAGGGCGTCAGATACGAGGCTGCGAACGACGCCAGGAGACCGTCCGACCACTGGAGCTGTGCCAGCGCCAGATCGACTTCCCCCGTGCGCGTGCGGTGAAATCGGGCCCAGCAATGCACCGGCTCGGCCCGATCAACGAGCACCTGCGTGGCGTAGAGATCGTGGACCATCACCGCATGCAACGGATTTTCCCCAGGGAAAGCCGCAACGATGCCGGCCGGCCGGTGACGCACGCAGTCGATGTACGCGAGTTCGCCACGCTGCCGCACTTCAGCGCGCAACTGTTGAAACTCGCTGTTAAACAGCACGATATGCCCGATCATGAGATTGCTGGAGTCCGGCCGGACCAACCGTGCCAGGCTCCTGGCCTCCTCCAGTTTGTCAGACACGGGCTTTTCTAGCAGCACCGTCTTGCCGGCTTCCAGGATCGTTCGGACAACGGGCACGTGGGCGGCCGTCGAGCAGGCGACGACCCAGGCCTCGGCAGCCGATTCCGCGAGGGCATGCTCCAGATTCGTCCAGCCCGGTACGCCGGGAAGCTCGGAGGCCAGGGAATCCAGGCTGGCCTGCCTTCGCGCCACCAGCGCCACCAGGTCCGCTTCCGCCAGCCGGGCCAGCGTCAACGCATGGAGTCGCCCGAAGCGGCCCAGCCCAAGCACACCGATCTTCACGGGTGCAAAGCTCTTCTGCATCATCGTTGTCCTCGTTCGACCAGGCCCAGTTCTCGACCATCGTAGACCTACGGCAAGAGCAGCGTTTCCGCCGCCGTAGCCTGGTAATGCTGACCGTGTTCGATTCAGCGCATGCCACCTGTCAAGCATTGCCAGGCGGCCGTTCATCTCCTCCATGAGTGTAGGCGGGGGGATGGTGACGTTCAGCGTCTTGATTCGCAGCTTTGTGCCGGTTGTCCGAGCCGCTCTGTCCCACGCCGAACTCAACCGATAAGATGGGCTGTCCCGCACCAGCGACCAGAATGGGCTGCCTTCATCATGACTGTCTCCGGCGAGTCCCGACGCTCATTTATGAAGACCTCTGTCGTCTTCCTCGATCGGCAGATGCATGATGGACGGTGAAGCAGTCCAGCCGACTCATTTCCCTTGCCGCGAGAGTGCCTTGGCTATCCCCGCACAAACCCCGTGGATCCAAACCGGCGTGCCGGCTGTCGTGCTGGCCCCGATGGAAGGCGTCACGGATGCAGCCATGCGTGCCTTGCTGTCCGAACTCGGTGGGTTCAGCTTCTGCGTGGCGGAGTTTGTTCGTGTCAGTCAGGCGGTTCCGGGCCAACGAATCTTCCAAAAGCACGTTCCCGAGTTGATGTATGGAGGCAGGACCCTCGCGGGAGTACCGGTCCAGGTCCAGCTGTTGGGCGGCAACCCCGACCTACTGGCCCAGGCCGCCCTGGTCTCCATTCGGGCCGGAGCCCGCGCGGTGGACCTGAATTTCGGCTGTCCTGCGCGAACGGTCAACCGCCATGACGGCGGCGCCACACTCCTGCAATACCCGGACCGCATTCGCGAGATCGTCGCCGCCGTGCGTGCAGCCGTGCCCACACACATGCCCGTCAGTGCGAAACTGCGGCTGGGGTGGGACAACATCCAGGCGATTCACGTGAACGCCGCGCGGGCGGCAGAAGGCGGCGCTGACTGGATCACCGTCCACGCACGGACGAAGTCCCAGGGCTATCGGCCGCCGGCGTATTGGAAGCCCCTTGGGGAAGTTCAGGCCCGGCTGCCGATTCCCGTGGTGGCGAACGGCGAGATTTGGACCCTCGACGATCTCCGCCGTTGCCGAGACGAGACCGATTGTCACCACTTCATGCTGGGCCGCGGGGCCTTGGCCGATCCGACCTTGGGGCGCAGGGTGGCCCGCGAACTCGGCATTCCCGGCATTGGTTTGCTTGACTCATTCGCGCGGACGCGACCGGAGTGGCTGTCCTTGATTTCCCGCTATTGCGAACTCTGCAGCGCGTCCGGACTGCCTCGGGCTTACACTCTCTCCCGAGTCAAGCAGTGGCTCCGCATGACCAACCACCACGGGACGCTGGGCTGGTTCGACACGCTCAAAGGCTGCCAGGACCTTGGAGACCTGCTGCACCACCTCGGCGACCAGGCTGCCGATTTTCCCCCATCACCTCGGGAGTTTTCTTGCCAGGTCACAGCCGCGGGTGGTAAGCCAGCCGCATAACGCGCCTCAGCCGCGAAACCGCTCCCTGCCGAGAGCCGGAGAGTAGCGCGCGTCGGTTTCATCGCCCCTGCTGGACTGTGATGCACCCTTCTGCCTGGGATTCAGAAGAGTGAGGTTTACAGAGCAATGGCAAAACGTTTTCCGTCCTGAAACGTCATTTCTATCAGAAGCCCGGGAGCTTTTGGAGGATGGTAGGTGGCATTTCAAAAACTCGTCATCGCGCTCGCATGCCTCGTCGCAATCGTCGCTTTGCCGCATGGCACCGCGGCCGCAGAGCCCGAGAAGCCTCGGGTCGTCGAACTCTTTGAGGACGAGGCCGGAGCCTCGATCAAGCAGCTCACCAATGACGCTTCCGCAGATCCCGGAACCGCCAGGCGCGATGACGAGGATTATTTTTCCGGACGTTGTTCCATCCGTGTGACCCCGCTGCAGCGGTACACCTCGCGGCTCAAAGGCTGGAGCTACCCCATCGTGGAGAAGCCCGAAGCCGGTCGGGAAAAGGCGTCGGCTGAATTGGCCATCATCGGCGCCAAGGCGGACGCACTCCTGAAGAAGAACCTGACCGAAACGAAGTCTGCCGAAGTGCGCCGCCGTATCGAGGCACTGCTGGTTAAGCGTACCGACGAGGACGGGCTGACTGACGACCACCTGCGGCAACTCCGTGCCATCCGCGTGCTTGAACAGATCGGCACTTCAGAAGGCGCGAGCTGCTTGAAGTGCTTTCCAAGCAACCACTGACGCCCGCCGTTGGCAGCGAGGTGAAAATCGCGCTGGAGCGCTGGAAGAAGAAGTGAGCAAAGTGCGGCCTTGCCACACGCCCGTCGAACCGTTGCATCAAGAGTATACTCGCTACGGTCGCTCCATTTCTGTCAGGCGACGTTCAACGTCGTTGGCGAGGCGGACCATCACGCTTGGAGCGTTGCCCGTGTCGATCAGATCGACCGCAGTGTGTTTCGGACCGACGCGCGCACGGCTTGCCTGAGCCACCGTCTGGGACGGGACCTCATCCTCGACGTGGTCGAGGGGCGATGCAATTCGCGACATTGCCCCCTGCGGGCGAATCCGTTACCAAAGGGGGAAGCATCACGCGCTCTGCTGCTGGGCTGCCGCGCGTCCTGGGCTAACCTGGGCGGGCTGGCCCGTGTCGTCTTCACTCCAGGGACCGCTCATGACTCCTCAGGACCGTGGCTGCATTCGGCTCTTCCAGGTGGGCGGTATCTCGGTGCTCCTGCACTGGTCGTGGTTCGTCGTCGGCATCATCGAACTCACGGTCCGCGCCGACACCTACCCATCGCTGGCGTGGAACGCCGCTGAATACCTGGTGCTTTTCGGCATCGTACTGCTGCACGAGTTCGGCCACGCCTTCGCCTGCCGACAGGTCGGAGGCACGGCCGAGCGGATCGTGCTCTGGCCCCTGGGCGGGGTCGCCTACGTTAACCCGCCGCCGCGCCCGGGGGCTGTCCTGTGGAGCATCGCCGCCGGTCCGCTCGTCAACGTCCTGCTGGTGCCCGTGACCCTTGGGCTGGCCCTGCTGGTGCCCCGGGTCGTCCCGCCGCCGCTCGCCGCACAGGTCGCGGCCTTCTGCAACGCCGTTGTCGTCGTGAACCTGCTCCTGCTTGTGTTCAACCTGTTGCCGATTTACCCCCTCGACGGCGGCCAAATCCTGCACGCCCTGCTCTGGTTCGTGATCGGCCGGGCCCGCAGCCTGATGGTGTGCAGCGCGATTGGGGTGCTCGGTGCGGCCGCGTTGGCCCTGTACGCGCTCTCCACCGGTAGCATATGGCTGATTGTCATTGCCGCGTTCCTCGGGATCCGGGCCGTGGCCGGCATCCAGATCGCCCGCAGCCTGGCGTGGCGGGACCCGGCAGGGCACCTTCTCAGCGGCGCCATCGCTGGCGCCCAGGACGGCGACGTGGCCAAGGCCCTTGCCGATTGCGACCGCGCCCTGGAGATCATCCCCGCTGGCAACCCCTTCGCCGCCCACGCCTACGCCGTCCGCGCCCAGCTCCGGGCCAAGCAAGGGGAGCACGATCGCGCCGTCGCGGACTACGGCGAGGCCCTCCGCTTGCTTCCCCGGGCCGCCGCCTACCGCATCCACCGCGGCCACTGCCGCGCCTGTCTGGGGGACTACGACGGGGCCGAGAAGGATTATCGCGAGGCCCTGGAACTGGACCGCCGGTCGGTGACGGCCCTGAACGAGGCTCGCCTGGCTGCTGGCGACCTGCCCCGACTCCGACTACCGGGACGGCGAGGAAGCCGTCGGGTATGCCACTCGGGCCTGCGAGTTGAGCCGGTGGAAAGAGCCGTCCTGCCTCGGCACGCTCGGCGCCGCCCACGCCGAAGCGGGGGACTTCGAGGCCGCCGTAACCTGGCAGGAAAAGGCACTGGAGGATCCGGCGTACCGCGCCAGGTACGGAGAGACGGCGCACCGCCGCTTGCAGCTTTATGCCGAGGGCAGGCCGTACCACGAGGGATGAGCCGACCCTTCCCAGCTGACCGATGCAGCCCTGACAGTACCGCGCCGAACTTGCTCAGCACGTCGTCCCGGCTCGTCTCGGTGTGGATCCAGGCGGAGACGGAAAGCGTCCCTTTCCCGAATCGATGCGCGAGCGCCGAAAGGATGATGCGTGGATCGGACCCTGTCGATGTCAAACATGTCCCACAGTCAGCTTGGCTCACATGCGGACAATATGGCTCGCCAGATGCGCGAGAGGATGGCTGTCTTCGCTCGCCGAGGAACGATCATCGAGGTGATCGAATCGGAAGCTCGCATCGCGACCCGGCGCAACTGTAACAGCGTGACAGACGCTTCGTGCTGGTCATTTCTTCTCCAGGCTCTTGATCTGGTTCTCCAATCCCTTGATCTGACCCGCGTACTGTTCCTTGAGCTGTTTCTTGGCCTCGTTGTGCTGGTGCTCAAGTTCCTTCCTCTGGTGTTCTTCCTGCGCGATTTCCTTGTCCAGGTGCTGAATCCGGGCGTGGAAGTCTTCATGCACTTGCTTCTTGATCTCGTCTCGCTTCCTCCGCAGTTCCCGCTTCTCGTGCTCGTAGTCCTTGATCTCGTGATCGACGGCCATGAGCAGGTGGTGCGTGCGATCGAGCATCGGAAGGTCCTGTTGCAAGAGCTGGTTGACGGCGGCGTACTGCTTCTCCTTCTCCGGTGTCGTCTTGCCACCCGCCGCATGCTTCTTCAGGGAGTAGCTCAGGGCCTTCTCGATATCCACGTGGGCGTCGTGGATGTCTCTGGCCGCCTTGGCGCGCTCCTCGTGCGTGTCGTGCTCCAGGGTTCGCCTCAGCTGGTGCTCGGCCGCCTCGATCCTCCGGTGCGCCGCGGCCCGGAGCCCATCGTAGTTCAGGTCGTCCTTGCCGCTGGGAGGCATGGTTTCGCGGATATGCCGGAGCGTGTGAAGGGCCTCCTCCAGCTGGTGATGAACCTCCTTGGGGTCCAGGTGACGAATGATGTGATCGAACCGTTCGTCGATGTGTTTGAGGGCCTCCCGCTCCTCGTGTTCGAGCCGGGCCCGGATGCGCTTCGCGCTCTTCCGGTTTTTCGTCGTTCCTGATGGCAGTCTTGAACTGCGCGTCGAGCTGCTTGAGCGCCGCCCCTTCCTCATGGCGTAGCTTGTCGATCTCCGCCTTCAGGGCCTTGATCTGGGCTTCGTTGGGCTTGGCCGCGAATGACCAACCCGGCAGAAGAAGGAGCGAAACGGTCAACACGGTGCGGATCATATTGGGGATCTCCTTTGGGTGAAGCCGCCGGGCCAGGGAATAGGAGCGTCGGTCGGCTCAGTTGGCCGTTGTCTTGCAGAAACTCGGCCTGGGCCACAGACGCGATGAAGGCATTGTGCAGATCCGTGGGTGGCTTGAGCGGTGTGCCGCTCAGAAGCTCCCGGGCTTCGAGGTGCTCGAAGCCGAGCCGGGCCGAACGGATCGGGCGGGGTGCGGGACGCCTGGCCAACAGCGTGCGGAGGAGCATCATGATCGTCACCTTGTCGTCCAGGTTATTGGGGGTCGTCAGGTCGTTTGATGGTCCTCGGCTCTCCCTTCACCCCATACATCGGGACAGGGCGGCGGGGCGGACAAAAATGTGAAAGTTTTCTTTGTGGTGAGTGGTACGCCCGAAGCGCGAACGAACCGGGCAAGAAGGGCGCGGGCAAAACCAGCCGTGGCGGGAACACGTGCTAGAGGCACCGACCCGATGGCCACGTCTCACGACGGCCGGTATCACGACCACCCATGCGGGCCGCTTCTGACCACAAGGAACTGCCAGCGGCCCGCCAGGGATATCACCGCGCGGGGCAGGATCAAGGCCGAGGCTGGGCCGGGACGCAGGCAGCCGAGGCCGCCAGTCGCCCTTGCTCAATGCGACAGGCATGGCGGGCCGCGCGAGCGGCCCTTCGATGCTGACGCCGATCAATCGCGCCGGGCGGCGCTGGCCCTATCTGGGATTCTCGTCGACCTCCAAGGTCGGTGAACGATGGCTCGGGCTTCCCAGTCAGCGCGGCGGGACCGCCGCGGGCGGCCGCGACCCGGGCTCCGTCACCGGCTTCTCGCCGTCGAGCCGCCACACGCTGAGTTTCAGCCCGGAATCGCCGTCGTCGAGCATCGCGGCCAGGGAGCGGCCGTTCGGAGTGACGTCGATGCTATTGGGCAAGCCGGCCGGCAGCGCGATCTGGTGAGCGATGGCACCGCTCTCGGTGTCCCAGAGCGTGATGCGGTGCGGCACAGCGATCCCTTTCGCGGGAGTGATGTTGTCGCACCCGATCAGCACCCGGCCGCCCTGCGTGTAAGCCATCCGCGAGACGTTCATCGGCCGCTTCGTGCCGTTGGCGAGCGATCTGCACGACCTTGCGCGTTTCCACGTCGCGGATCTGGATGCTCTCCCCTGGCGTCGGCCCTTCGGCCAGGAACTTGCCGTCCGGCGTGAAGGCCAGCGACCCGACGCAGTGGCCGAGATCGATTCGTTCGTGCGTGTTTTCTTCCCACCGCCAGAGAACGAGTTCGTTGTGGTCGGAGATGGCGAGCAGTTTTCCGTCGGGCGAGAACTGAGCGGCATCAATTCGTGTGTTCTTGAACGGGGCCGCCTTCAGTTTCTTCGCGGTCGCGATGTCCCACAGTTCGATCTGCTTCTCGCGGACCACGGCGACCACCTTCCCACCCGAGGCGACATCGAGCATCTGGCTGCACGACGGGATCGTGGCCCTGGGTCGCACCCCGTCCTCGTACACGCCGACCTCGAAGGTTCCGCTGCTCCTTCTCCTTACGTGACCGGGTGCTGTTCCATCACCAGCCATTTGCGATCCGAGGAGAGCTTCATGGCGCCGATGGTGAACTTCCCGAACACGATTCGCGACAGGATGTCCCCTTCACTGAGGTCGCGGAAGTCGATCGCTCCTTCCTTCGTCGCGGCCGTGAGCAGCAAGTGGTTGTAGACGATGACGAAGCTCGAGGAATTGCCTTTGGGCAACTTCTTGGTGTACACGTGCTTGGGCACGGGTTGGGCCTTCGGCTCGGGGGCGAGCTCCCACACCCGGATCTTGCCAGTCGGTGCGTCTTGCGATCGAGCTGGAGCCATTTCTTGTCGCTGGCACATCCCGCGAGTCGCCGGCCGTCGGGCGAGAACGCCAGGCTGGCATAGGGCTCGCCGCCAAAGTCGGCCAACTCGGTGTGGATCGGCTTCAGCGCCTTGGCCGGCTTCGCGGTCGGCCACACGTAGACCTCGCCGCCGCGCTTCCCGCGGACGTAGGCGGCGGTATCGGCGCCATCGTCCGAGATGGCGACGGCCATGACGCGGCCGCCCAGCTCGATGCGGCGTGTTTCCTTCATCGTTGTCGCGTCCCACACGATCACGCGGCCGTCGGCGTCGCCGGTCACGGCGGTGCTGCCTTCCTTCGCCCAGGCCGCTGCAACGACGGTCGCGGTGTGGCCGACCATGACGCGGTTTCCGGGACTGCCCTCGGAATGGTCGCCGCAGACGTAGGCCCACAGCACGTTCTTGTTGGTCTTCGCGTCGCGCGGCCCCGTCATGATCGCGCGTGCGCCCCTTTGGATCGACCGCGAGCGGCACGGCTGCCATGTCCGCCGGCTTCGCGTCCTTCACAACGGTGCTGATTTCAATGGTGCTGATGGTGTCGGCGGGCTTGCCCACATCGGCCCACGACTTGACGAAGTAGCCGCGGGCGTTGCCGAACACGATCTGCAATCGGGAGGACTTCCCGGCGATGGTCTTGTTCGGAAATACGCCGATGGCGATGGGGTTGCTGTCCGGCGCGTCGATCTGGGCAACGTCCTTGCCCCTGGCCGCGTCGAGGATGCGAACGCCGTTCGCGGTCGTGACATACACGTTCTTTTGATCGGCCGAGTACGCCACCGCCGCGTGCGACCCGCCGACATTCGCCTTCCAGGGCCATTGCAGGTCGTCGCCGGCAAACTCCAGGGCCGTGACCTCGCCGTTGGCGTCGCCGGTGAGCAACGTCTTGCCGTCCGCGGAGAAGGCCACCGATACGGGCAGCTTGCCCTCATCCGCGACCGTGTAGCTCTCCTTCCACATCGTCCCGACCTTCGCCGCCTCGGGCCTCTTGTCCACCCTGGCCGGTGGTGGCTCGACCTGCTTCTCGCCCGGACCTTCCGGTCCGCCGGCGAGCATCAGCCCGCCGCCAGTCAGCATCAGTCCGAGCAGGCCGACAACGAGCCACACCTTGAGCACGCCGAACTTGAGTGAACGCATGACTCCCTCCGCCAGGGTTCTTGCCGTTTCGGAGCCGACGAGTTGCCGGATCGAGAACGCGACTGCCTGCTTTGCAGTTTCCAGAACGAGCAGTGCGGGGACCGATGCACGGGCTTGTGTCGCGATCATTGTTGACACAGCACCGACACCGAGCGTGATGCCGCGACGCTGCAACCGTGTCGCCAGTTCTTCGCGGGCCTTGGCCAATCGCTTCGTGATCGTGCCTTTCGCCAATCCCAGCGACGCCGCTGCTTGCGAGTGCGATTGCCCACCCAGGTCGCACAACAGCAGCACCTCGCGCAGCGGCAGCGACAGGCGTGCGAGTTCCTCGTCGATGATCGCCCAGAAATCGTGCTCGCGTTCTGCCGCCTGCACCCGTTCGGGTTTGGCCGCTGCCATTTCTCGCAATCTCCGCTGAACGATTTGACCGCGCAGTTTCTTCGCCACCCGCAGGGCCACGCCATGCAGCCACGGGCCGATGCTGCGATCCAGCTTCAATGTGTGGGCCCGTCGAGCGAGGACGAAGAAGACCGCCTGGAAGGCGTCGTCGGTATCGGTTCGATTTCCGAGAATGCGCAGAGCAGGTTCCATACACGAGGGGGCCATGTCGGTGAACGAGGGCCGCAAACGCGTCTTCGTCGCCTTCCGTCAGAAATCGAGTGAGGATACTCGAATCGGGGTCGCACTCGTGCGATCCTGTCCAGCGCTCCAGAATATGCACCAGCGAGGCTTTCGACATCAGTGGACTCACACGAGGAGAAGTCGCCTTGTGTCTATCATGAGTATTTGCCCGCAAAGGGCGAATCGCTCCTCAAAAAATGGTGTGGACAACCGGTTCAGACTAATCGCTCGGTAATGCAAGACATTTTGAAGTACAACTACCTGAAATTTAACAGGTTAGCTGGCCGGCGAGCGCGGCCTGCCGAATCGGAGTTACCGGCCGGGCGCGAGACCGCACGGCGTCAGGACAAGAAGCGCCAACGGAAAGGCGAGGATTCAGGCCCGCGACCGTAGCTCGTGGCTGAATCCCAGCATCGAACAGGTCGCATGCTTGTAAGCCAGTACCTCGGCGTGGAGAAACAGGCGTGGAGCATGTCGCCCCTCGAAAGGGCTCATGGCTGGCCTCCTGCTCGTCGCCGTTTCCGGTGCTTCCGCCCTGGATTGTCCCGAGGAGAACCGTCCCCAGTCTTGCCCCGTTCCGGGATCGCCGACTGCTTCCACGACGCGCCGACCGCAAAACCAAGCTCGGTCAACAGCCGCTCCAGTTCCGGGCGTTTCTCCGGCCGGACGACGAACCAGTTGGGCGGGAAGGCACCCAGCAACAGCGACTGGAAACGCGGGCTGTCGCGGACCATCTCATACGCCTGCGGCTGATTGACCTGAAGCATCACCAGTTCGCCGAGGAAGACGGCGGTCGGGCTCGACCAGTTGCAGATCGCCGTCTTGATGATCGGCGGCAGTTCGTGGCTCAGGTGATCGTCTAACCAGCCGAGGATTTGCTCGGCCGGTATGCCGCGCTCGCGTGCCCGGCCCACGGAAGCGGCCGTGATGACCCAGTGTTTGCCTTCCGGGTCGGCGAACTGCGCCAGGCGCGCCAGACAAACCGAATCGGCTGCGTCGGTCACGCGCACCCGGCCTTCCTCATCCACCTGCCAGGCGGGCTGAGCAAAAGCGTGGTGGTTCCGGACAAGGCACTCTTTCAGACCGCGCGTAGCCGTGGGAGGCAAGAGCACGAACGGGTCCGCGACCGGCCGGGCCCTGGCCAAGCCGGCAAACGGACTGGCGCTCCCCGGTGGTCCGGCGCCCAGGGCGATGCCCGTGCGGAAAATCAGGGCCTCTCGCTTGCGTCCCCAATCGGCCAGGGAGTGGGCCACCAGGTCGGGCAGCCCCGTCTTGCTGTGCCGAGACAGAAACTCGCGGATCGTTTCCGCCGTCAGGCCGGACTCCAGGGCCTGATACACGGACTCGCGGCT
Source organism: uncultured Planctomycetota bacterium (assembly GCA_963827935.1). Classification (GTDB taxonomy): domain Bacteria; phylum Planctomycetota; class Planctomycetia; order Gemmatales; family Gemmataceae; genus DATFNV01. The sequence continues at coordinate 179,104 of CAWHCN010000023.1, forward strand.
GAGGGCAAACGTCTGCACGGGCTCGCCCGGCGCCGACACCCGCCGCGCCATCTGAGCAAGGGGCCAGACCGCACGGGGATCGGCGACGTTCAGGTACGCCATCATTTCGTGGTTGGGCTGGACGGTCAGGAACTTCGGCTCGTAGGTGGGCTCGGACACAGCGCGTTCCGGTGCCCCGAACACCGCTTGACCGAGTCCCGTGAGGCGGAAACAGCGACGTGGTTGCGCACGGGAAGTGGAAACGCCATGTTCGATCAGCCCGAGGTGGGCCAGCGTGCCCAGCAGCGCGTTCGCCGCCCAGGTGCCCGAGCTGTCAAGCCAGTAAGCCAGGCGGCGGGGCTTGTCCGCGGAAACCTCGGCCTTGCCCTGGGCCGCGGCGAAGCCCGGTTGCCAGGAGTAGCGGGACCAGTAGAAGTGGAAGGCGTCCTCGCCTATTGCTGTCCAGAGGTCGCTGAGGAACGTCTCCAGATCCAGCCACTCATCGGCCGTCTGCGCTACCCGGCCCAACGCCCAGGTGAGCAACTCGCGGGCGGTGTGCAATTCCCGCGGATCGATGCGTTCCGGGTCATTGAGGCGATCCCGATCCGGGACCACACCGATGCCGTCTTGCCAGAGGCGCATCGACAGCCAGGCCCGGACCCAGTGCCAGCCTTGCTCGATCGTGGCGTCTTGCAGGCGACGCCGGACTACTGCCAGGTCGATGGTGCCCTCCTCGTCCTCCACCCTGATCGCGCCCAGTCCGCGCAGGATCTCATAGTACAGGGATTCGAGAGCAGGCGGCGCCAGTTCGTCTGAGTTATCGCCACTGGCCACGGCCTTGGCGAGGCGGTTCTGGACGCTCTTGGCCGGCGTGCCGCCCCGATTCGTCTTCCAGGAGCCCGTCTGAGCCAGTGCCTGGGCGATGCTCCAGAGATCGAGGGCGACGGCCGCGGCCGGCGCGCCGACGAGGAGGTCGGCGGTTCAGCCGCGCGGGACGGATGCCAGGATAACGGCGCGGCGGGCTCGACTAGCTCACGAATCCCCGGAGACAGGACCAGGTCGGGGTACGTTCTCCGGTGACTGGAATAGAAGTAGTAGCTGTTGTAGCCCCCGTAGCAGCCCCCGCCCTGAGACACCAGCAAGAGCTTGGCACACAGGTCCAGGACCGGGTCGTCGGAATGCTGTCGGCCGTAGAGGGGACTGCTGTCCTCGGTCTTCTCGACCAGTCCGCGGGCCAACGCCTCGCACTGCAAGAGGGAACCGGAGAGGGCACCGCCGTACCGGCGGAAGAGCGACAGGACTTGCCGTTGCTTGTCGGGCAAGGACCGCAGTCCTTCTTGCAGACGCCGGCGGTCCCGAAAGACTGCATTCAGGGCATGGGCACACTCGGTCTTGCGCATCTTGTTCGATGCCGCGGTGCCATACCAGAAGCGGGCGGCGCGCTTCAGGTCATCGGCGTTCATCGCCTCCAGGTCCAGCGCGGCAGCATCGTGCCGCGCCAGCACCGCCTCCAACGGCGTGGTGGCAACGGTCATGGCGTCACCCCCTTCACCATTTTCGGGGTATGCCCTTCGGCCAGGAGGACCTTGGCCAGCGCATCGGCGTGGCCGGGATCGACCAAGGCGACCGTGTCCGACAGGCGAGCCAGGAGATACCGCCGGACCTTGGGGTTGGCCGCCAGTTCCAGCAGCTGGGCCGGTTCCGCCGCTTCAAGCACCGTCGCGTGCTCGTGCACTTCCGGCTGGTGCGGGTGCAGCCGGGGCAGCAGCGTGTCCAGGATAGGAATTCGGTCGCTCACACGAACCTCCGCTTTGTCGCGCCCGTGCCCCCAAGTCGGCGGCCGGCTGGATGGTGAAGTAAATCGAGGCCAGCCCGCAGGCGACTGGCACGGCTGGGCCGCTCGAATAGGATGGAGTTGAAGCTCTTGGTAGCGGGTTCCTTGGGGGGTGGCCATGTTGTACAATCCAAATCCTGTGCAGCGACGCCACCGGCAGCTGGGGTCGTCGGCGCCGTCGCCGGAATCCTTAGCCTGGCGGTGCTGGTCGCCGGCATCAATTTTCGTGGCCAGGCCGCAGTTCGCGCCGACAAGCCGGCCGGGAAAGATGAACCGAAGAAGGAAGAACCGAAGAACGACTTCCCCGAGATCGACGAGATCCTCAAGAACCTGCCTCCCGGCGTTGATCCTGTCCAGATCAAAGTGATTCGCGAGCAAATGATACGCCTGCTGGAGAGGGATCGCAAACTACGGGCCGCGGGCTTTCCTTGGCGTGAGCTGCTCGGTCGGCGGCGGCCGGGGGACCGCGCAGGGAGGGGTGCCCCGTTCGATCCGTCGGGGCAGCATTCCGAGAGCCGGCTTGGCGTGCTCTTGAAGGAACCGAGCGGGACTCTCATTGACCAACTCGATCTGCCGAAGGGCCAGGGCATGGTGATCGAGGAGGTGTCCGTCGCCTCAGCCGCGGCCAAGGCCGGGCTGAAGACCAACGACATCCTCTTGGAATTGAATGGCAAGAACGTCTCGAACAAAGTGGCCGAAGTGGTGAAGGTGATTCACGAGATCAAGGCCAATACGCCTGTAGACGCGGTCGTGCTCCGCAAGGGCACGCGGGAGACGATCAAGGGCATTTCGCTCCCGGAGGTGACGGCGGAGCGTCCGTGAACCGGTGACATTGGCTTCCCACTCATTCCGGCCGGTCCCAAACAAGATGCGGCAGGGCGTGGATGTCGCATTCTCGGTTTCGTAGCAGCGTTCGGGCGAACGCCGCCACGAGTCATCTTAGCTTCTTGAGCATCTGCTCGGCGACAAAATCCATCCCCTTTTGGTTGAAGTGGTTGCCGTCGTAGGTCAGCAGGCCCTTCGGCCTTTATGCTCCTTCTGCGCACGTTCAGGGCCGATCGGCAAGCTCCCCTCGCCCCTGTGGGGAGAGGGGATGGGTTGCATTGCGCTGCGTTGCATTGCACACGCACAACCCCTCACCCTCAACCCCTCTCCCCGGAGTACCGGGGTGAGGGGAGAAGGAAAGCCGCTCGGCGGCCGCGCGGCTCTTTCAGGCTGAACAGGTACGAAATCAGGTCCACGAATTCGCCTTCCGGCAGGCGCTTCTCCAGGCCGTCCGGCATGGCGCTGGTCGCCTGCTTCTTCTGCTCCGCAATATCGACCCTTGCCAGGGTGTGTTTCTTCGTCTCATTGTCGACGAGGGTGATCGTCGTTTCGGTCTCGGCCACTTTGATCCCGCTCAGGATCTTCCCGTTCTTCAGCTCCACGAGTGTGCTCTCGAAGCTCGGGGCGATGATGCGGCTCGGCTCCAGGATCGACTCAACGATGTACGCCTTGGCGAAGCGGCCACCCAGGCCGGTCAATTCGGGACCGACGCGCTCGCCCTTGTCGCCGACGCGATGGCACTTCGCACACATCGACTTCTCGGCGTCGAAGAAAACCTGCCGGCCGTGCTCCGGGTTGCCGGCACGCGACAGCGCCGCCAGTGTGAGGCGTTCGTGGTCGGCGCCGGCGCCCTTGCGGCGGAAGCGCAGCTGAAACACTCCCATGCTCTTCACGCCGCTGAGGCGGACCAGGACACGGTTGTCCCCTTTCGCCAGGGCCGCGTCGAAGCGCTCGGGATACGGCCCGGGGACGCCGGGTCGATCGCGCTGATATACCACTTTGCCGTTCAGTCAAACGGTCTCGGCCGCCGACACATTCCAGAGCGGCAATGGCGGTTTCGGGATCGCTCAGCGCGGCCAGCGCCCGGGCAGGGCGCGCAACTCGCGCAGCCGGCGCAGCGCCTCCAGGCTCGACCGGCGAACCTCGGCGTCAGGGTAGCCGGCCAGCGCCAGGAGCCGGTCGTCGGCAGCGCGCAGCCCCAGCTTGCCGGCAGCCAGGGCCGCGGCGCTGCGGACACAAGGCCGTCAGGTAGGCGGCGTGCATCACGAACAGGGTGCCGTCGTGGTAGGCCAATCCCTGCACGGAATTGAACCCGTCGGCGTAGACGGTGGCCCTATCGGCGTAGCCGTCGTTGTCGGTGTCCTCGATCAGGCGGATTTCATCGCGGCGTTCCAGGCCGGTCCCCAGGCCGGTCATGAAGTCGGCGGCCACGAAGAGCGAACCGGGCCGCGGCCCGCGGCGATGACCGAGGGGTACTCGATGAGCGGATCGCAGGCGAAGAGGGTCGCCTTGAAGCCGTCCGGGACTTGCAGGGGAGGAAAACGCTTCTCGGTCTGCGCCCCGGTTTTCGCCGGCTCGGCATCGGGGCGGGCCGGCGCCGCGAGCAGCAGGACACCAGGGCGACTACCACGGAGGCGGCACGATGGTTTGATAAGGTCCTGAACCTCCCTCAGCCGCGCCAGCAGGCGATCGGCCAGGCGAAGCAACTCCCCAGCATGGGGCGATGCGTGGGAAGCAACAGGGGCGGCCACCGGAGCCGCCCTTGCACACGATGGGTCCCGCTGGCCACCCGGGTCACGGAGGGCTCGTCGGTAGGATCGAACTGTACTCGATGTTGTCCTCTTTGTCAGCAACCCTCGCCCTCACAAACTTCAGGTCCCCGCTCATCTCGTCCTTGCTGACAACCTTCCGCAGCTTGGTCACGAACTGCCATTTCTTTGCGTGCCCCATCAGCAGCTTCAGCCTCTCCACGTCTTCCTTCGGGGCACGCCTCAGCGCCTCACAAATCTCACGCTTTTTTCTTGCGTCCCCAGCGCCGCCGTAGTAGGCTGCCCGGCTCGGGGTAGTAAAGATCCAGGCCTGCCCAGACCGGGGCAGCAAAGCTTCACGGTATCGGCGATGTCAGCCCCCCTGCACCGCCAGCTCCGAAGCGCAGCTGTGTTACTTCCTTCTGACCCGGAAGCGCGACTCAGCCTCAAGGCGCTACCGGAAGGGTGGAAGAAGCGGAGGGCAATGTGCGTGCGGCAACGGCTCCCCCTCGGCCGGCCGTGGCGATTGTCCCGCCTCCCCTTGCGCCTGGAACTGCTCGAAGACCGTAGCTTGCCGCCCGCGCTCCGCGACATGGTGACGCGCGGCGCATCCATCTGTCCCGTGTTCATCTTGCGACGGGAGAAAACCTTGGCGCGTTTTCATTCCAGGTGGTTCCGGAACTGGCTGCTCGGCGTCCTGAAGCGCGGCGCCCGATCCGTGAAACGGGTGAGGACACGCCTCGCGTTCGAGCAGCTCGAGGATCGCCTTGCCCCGCCCTGTTGAAGGTCAGCAGTCTCGCCGACCCGGCCAGTCTGACCGCCGGGACGCTACGCTACGCAATCAACCAAGCCAACTTCGACGCCAGCCAAGGAATCTCGGACAACATCGTTTTCGACGCGAGCCTCGCCGGCGGCACCATCCTCCTCACGCAGGGGGAGCTGGAGTTGGTCGGGGCGGGCACCGGCACCATCACCATCGACGGCAGCAGCCTGACCACGTCGCTTGCCGTCAGCGGCAACAATATCAGCCGGGTCTTCCAGGTCGACGGCGGCGTCACGGCCGTGTTCAACGGCATCAACATCGAGGATGCGGCCAACAACAACTCCGGCTTCGGGGGCGGCATCGATAACTTCGGAAACCTGACCGTCAGCAATGCCACTTTCAGCGGCAATTCCGCGTCCTTTGGCGCCGCCATCGCAAACTGGAGCACGCTGACGGTCAGCAACAGCACCTTTTCCGGCAACTCGGCCAACCAATACGCCGGCGCCATTTGGGCCGTTTCAGGCCTGACAGTAAGCGACTCGACCTTCACCGGCAACTCCGCCGTAAACGGCGGGGGCGCCATCGAGACCACTTCGTGCCCGTTGACGGTGAGCGGCAGCAGCTTCTCCGGCAACACCGCCGCTTTCGGCGCCGCCCTCGATAACAATTCCGGCACGGCCACGGTGAGTGACACGACCTTCTCCGGCGACGTCGCCACGAGCGGCAACGCCATCGACGACAATAACGGTACGGTCACTCTGGAAGGCCAGGGCTGGACGAACAGCGAAACGATCTCGGCCGAAAACCAGGCAACGCTAAACCTCTACGGCAGCTGGACCAACACCGGCACCATCACAGTTGACGGCAGTTCCACCATCGGCCTGGGCAGTCCCATCGCCGTCAACCCGACCGCCAGCGCCGCCGCCAACTACGCCTGGACGAACACGGGCACACTCACCATTGCCGACGGGGCCACGGTCTACCTGGGCGGCATCTTCACCACCGATGAATTCGAAAGCAACCTCCAGTCGTTCGGCGTTAGCATCGACCTGGCCGATTACACTGTCTACGTGTCCGGCACGCTGGACAACAGCGCCGCCGACAACCCGACCAGCGCCGGCGTGCTGGCGCTGAGCGCCTCAACCGGCCCGTTGACCCTCGCCGGCGGCGAAATCTACCACGGCGCCGCCACCACCAGCGGCAGCGACGCTCTCGTGGCTACCGCCTCGGGGGGAACGCTGGACGGCGTGACGCTGGATGGCACGCTGGACATGACCGAGAACGATGACGCCACGGTGACGGTCCAGGGCGGCCTGGTCCTCAACGGCACCATCGAGCTGGGCGGCGACTACAATTTCGCCGAACTCGACTTCGGCAGCATCGACGACAACACCCCCCAGGCGATCAGCGGCACAGGCACCATCCAATTCGGCCAGGGCCAAAACTACTTCGAACGTCACGAACTTTCTCGAAAACAACAGCAACGCCACGCTCACCATCGGGCCGAGCATCACGATCCAGGATGGGCTCGACGATACCATTTCAGGCAATGGCCCGATCGACTTCCAGGGCACCATCGACGATGCGGCCAACGGCGGCAGCTTGAGGGCTGATGCCAGTCCCTGGCACACGTTCCGCTATGAACCTGACAGGCCATCGGCTTTCCGTTCGCACTGCGCTTCTAGCTCTTCTTTGTGGCGGCGGAGCGCGGTGGCCGCGTTTGATCTGGTGCCTCTGAGCCCGTGCTTGAGCTTGGCCCTTGGGTCGGCTTCACTTTCCTTGGTGCCGCGAGCCCGCTTGAAAGTCTCGTCCTTCGTTCGACCCATCCTCCGCCGACCTTTTCTTCGCCCGTCCCTCACCGTCGTTGGAGGTCCTCATGCCTCGGAAGAAGACACGCCAGCCCATCCCGCCGCCCCGCATCGTCCGGCCCTGTGCCGCCGCCATCGAACGTCGGCAGCGCCAGCCACGTCGTCGCCGTCGACCCCGCTTGCGATCCGCAGCCCGTGCGTAGCTTCGGCGTCTATACCGCCGACCTACAGACGCTGGCCGAGTGGTTACGCCACTGCGGCGTCACGAGCGTCGTGCTCGAATCGACCGGCGTCTACTGGATGTGCTTATGCGACTTCCTGGAAAGCCAGGGCTTCGAAGTGGTGGTGGTCGATCCACGCAGCCTGGCCCGCAACCTCAAGAAGAAGACCGACGTTTGCGATGCGGTCTGGCTGCAGCAGATGCACGCCTGTGGCCAGCTCAAGAGCTGTTTTCGACCCGCGCACGAGGTGCTGGCGTTGCGGACGCTGTGGCGGCATCGCGAGCATCTGATCACCGAGGCAGCCAAGCTCTTGCAGATGATGCTCAAAGTGCTGGTCCAGATGAATGTTCATTTGGACCTGGCCGTGTCGAGCATCGCCGGCGTCACCGGCATGCGCATCCTGCGTGCCATCGCCCAGGGGCAGCGTGACCCCCAGACGCTGGCGGCGATGCGCATCCCAGCTGCAAGAAGAGCCGCGAGGAGATTGCCAAGGCCCTGGAAGGGACCTGGGACACGGCCCACCTGTTCGAGCTGAAACAACTGCTCAAGGCCTGGGACTTCTACCAGAATCAGCTCCATGTCTGTGACCGGGAGTACGCCAAGGCGGCCGGGCCGATGCCGGACAAGACCCAGGGGCGTCCGTTGCCCGAGTCCCAGAAGGCCGCGCCCAAGAGTCGCAACCGCCCGACGGAGTTCGACGCCGACGCCTTGATCTTCCAGTTGACGGGCGTGCGTGTCACGGAAGTGGACGGTCTGGGCGCCAGCACGGTGCTGACGGTCTTGTCGGAGACAGGCCCGGACCTGGCGGCACGTTTCCCGACGGACAAGCACTTCGCGGCCTGGACGACGCTGGCGCCGCGCAAGCACCAATCGGGCAAGCGGATCCGCTATCCCGCCCAGACGGCCAGCCGGGTGGCCAGGGCGTTTCGGCTGGCGGCGCGGTCCTTGCTCAGAAGTAAGAGCGTGCTGGGTAATTTCCTGCGCCGCCTGCGGGCCCGGCTGGGGATAGGCAGCGCCATCAGGGCGACAGCCCACAAGCTGGCGAAGCTCTTCTATCGCCTCATCACGCGTGGGGAAGCGTATCGCCGTGAGAGCACGGCAGCCGAAGAAGTCAAGCAGCAGGAGCGTCAGGTCGAAGCGCTGCACGCGCAAGAGCGGGAGTTAGGGCTGCAAGTGGTGCCGATCTGAGCAGGGTCGGCGGGGCAACAGACGACGTTGGGGAAGTAGGCGAGGTCGATCTCAAGCCGAGCCGCTTGGGGCGGTGGCGTCGAAAATACACGCGCACCGTAAGATCGCTGCCCGAGCACGACACCTCTCGCCCGGGTAGCGGGGCCTTGTTCATTGAAAGGGCTGATGCCAGTCCCTGGCACACGTTCCGCTATGAACCTGACAGGCCGTCGGCTTTCCGTTCGCACTGCGCTTCTCTAGCTCTTCTTTGTGGCGGCGGAGTCGCGGTGGCCGCGTTTGATCTGGTGCCTCTGAGCCCGTGCTTGAGCTTGGCCCTTGGGTCGGCTTCACTTTCCTTGGTGCCGCGAGCCCGCTTGAAAGTCTCGTCCTTCGTTCGACCCATCCTCCGCCGACATTTTCTTCGCCCGTCCCTCACCGTCGTTGGAGGTCCTCATGCCTCGGAAGAAGACACGCCAGCCCATCCCGCCGCCCCGCATCGTCCGGCCCTGTGCCGCCGCCATCGAACGTCGGCAGCGCCAGCCACGTCGTCGCCGTCGACCCCGCTTGCGATCCGCAGCCCGTGCGTAGCTTCGGCGTCTATACCGCCGACCTACAGACGCTGGCCGAGTGGTTACGCCACTGCGGCGTCACGAGCGTCGTGCTCGAATCGACCGGCGTCTACTGGATGTGCTTATGCGACTTCCTGGAAAGCCAGGGCTTCGAAGTGGTGGTGGTCGATCCACGCAGCCTGGCCCGCAACCTCAAGAAGAAGACCGACGTTTGCGATGCGGTCTGGCTGCAGCAGATGCACGCCTGTGGCCAGCTCAAGAGCTGTTTTCGACCCGCGCACGAGGTGCTGGCGTTGCGGACGCTGTGGCGGCATCGCGAGCATCTGATCACCGAGGCAGCCAAGCTCTTGCAGATGATGCTCAAAGTGCTGGTCCAGATGAATGTTCATTTGGACCTGGCCGTGTCGAGCATCGCCGGCGTCACCGGCATGCGCATCCTGCGTGCCATCGCCCAGGGGCAGCGTGACCCCCAGACGCTGGCGGCGATGCGCGATCCCAGCTGCAAGAAGAGCCGCGAGGAGATTGCCAAGGCCCTGGAAGGGACCTGGGACACGGCCCACCTGTTCGAGCTGAAACAACTGCTCAAGGCCTGGGACTTCTACCAGAATCAGCTCCATGTCTGTGACCGGGAGTACGCCAAGGCGGCCGGGCCGATGCCGGACAAGACCCAGGGGCGTCCGTTGCCCGAGTCCCAGAAGGCCGCGCCGAAGAGTCGCAACCGCCCGACGGAGTTCGACGCCGACGCCTTGATCTTCCAGTTGACGGGCGTGCGTGTCACGGAAGTGGACGGTCTGGGCGCCAGCACGGTGCTGACGGTCTTGTCGGAGACAGGCCCGGACCTGGCGGCACGTTTCCCGACGGACAAGCACTTCGCGGCCTGGACGACGCTGGCGCCGCGCAAGCACCAATCGGGCAAGCGGATCCGCTATCCCGCCCAGACGGCCAGCCGGGTGGCCAGGGCGTTTCGGCTGGCGGCGCGGTCCTTGCTCAGAAGTAAGAGCGTGCTGGGTAATTTCCTGCGCCGCCTGCGGGCCCGGCTGGGGATAGGCAGCGCCATCAGGGCGACAGCCCACAAGCTGGCGAAGCTCTTCTATCGCCTCATCACGCGTGGGGAAGCGTATCGCCGTGAGAGCACGGCAGCCGAAGAAGTCAAGCAGCAGGAGCGTCAGGTCAAAGCGCTGCAGCGCAAAGCGCGGGAGTTAGGGCTGCAAGTGGTGCCGATCTGAGCAGGGTCGGCGGGGCAACAGACGACGTTGGGGAAGTAGGCGAGGTCGATCTCAAGCCGAGCCGCTTGGGGCGGTGGCGTCGAAAATACGCGCGCACCGTAAGATCGCTGCCCGAGCACGACACCTCTCGCCCGGGTAGCGGGGCCTTGTTCATTGAAAGCATCTCCGCCCCCGGTTGGACCAACAACGGCACCATCACGGCGACAGGCGCCACGCTGGATCTTTACGGCAACTGGACCAACACCGGCACCATCACCGCCGATGCAGCTTCGACGGTCGGCCTGGGCAGTCCCATCGCCGTCAACCCGACCGCCAGCGCCGCCGCCAGTTACGCCTGGATGAACACGGGCACGCTGACCATCGCCAAGGGGGCCACGGTCTACCTGGGCGGCATCTTCACCACCGATGAATTCGAAAGCAACCTCCAGTCGTTCGGCGTTAGCATCGACCTGGCCGATTACACCGTCTACGTGTCCGGCACGCTGGACAACAGCGCCGCCGACAACCCGGTCAGTGACGGCGTGCTGGCCCTCAACGCCGCGACCGGCCCGCTCAACCTGTCGTCCAGCGGCGAAATCTACCAGGGTGCCATCACGACCAGCGGGAGCGACGCTCTCGTGGCCACCTCCTCGGGGAGACGCTCGACGGCGTGACGCTGGATGGCACCCTGGACATGACCGAGAACTATGGCGCCATCGTGACGGTCCAGGGTGGCCTGGTCCTCAACGGTACCATCGAGTTGGGCGGGGCCTCGGGGACCGACAATTACGCCTACCTCGATTTCGGCAGCAACGACGACAATACGCCCCAGGCGATCAGCGGCACCGGCACCATCCAGTTCGGCCAGGACTACTTCGGGGACTCTCTCGAAAACAACAGCAACGACACGCTCACCATCGGGCCGAACATCACCATCCAGGGCGGCCTTTACAGCACCATATCGGGCGCTGGCCCGATCGACTTCCAGGGCACCATCGACGACGCGGTCAACGGCGGCAGCTTGACCATCAATGCCCCTGGTTGGAGCAACAACGGCACCATCACGGCGACCGGCGCCACCCTGGATCTTTACGGCAACTGGACCAACAACAGCAGCGGCACCATCACCGCCGATGCCGCTTCGACGGTCGGCCTGGGCAGTCCCATTGTCATCGATCCCACCTCCAGCAGTGCTGCCAGCTACGTCTGGACGAACATGGGCACGCTGACTATCGCCAACGGGGCCACAGTCTACCTGGGCGGCGTCTTCAGCACCGACGCGTACGAGAGCAACTTCCAGTCGCTCGGCGTCAGCGTGGACCTCGCCCAGGACAATGTCTACCTGTCGGGGACACTGGACAACAGCGCCGCCGACAACCCGACAAGCGGCGGCACGCTGGCCCTGAGCGCCGCCACCGGCCCGCTCTCCCTCGCCGGCGGCGAAATCTACCAGGGCGCCATCACGACCAGCGGCAGCGACGCTCTCGTGGCTACCGCCTCGGGGGAACGCTCGATGGCGTGACGCTGGATGGCACGCTGGACATGACGCAGTCCTACGATGTCGCGGCGACGGTGCTCGGCGGCCTGGTCCTGAACGGCACCATCGAGCTGGGCGGAGCTTCAGGCACCTACACTTTCGGCTACCTCGATTTCGGCAGCAACGACGACAACACGCCCCAGGCGATCAGCGGCACGGGCACCATCCAGTTCGGCCAGGACTACTACGGGGACTCTCTCGAAAACAACAGCAACGACACGCTCACTATCGAGCCGAACATCACCATCCAGGGCGGGCTCGACGGTACTATTTCGGGCGCTGGCCCGATCGACTTCCAGGGCACCATCGACGATGCGGCCAGTGGCGGCAGCTTGACCATCACTGCCCCCGGTTGGAGCAACGGCGGCACCATCACGGCGACAGCGCCACCCTGGACCTTTACGGCGACTGGACCAACACCGGCACCATCACCGCCGATGCGGCCTCCACTATCGGTCTGGGCAGCACCATTGCCATCGATCCCACCTCCAGCGGCGCTGCCGGCTACGTCTGGACGAACACGGGCACGCTGACCATTGCCGACGGGGCCACGGTCTACCTGGGCGGCGTCTTTACCACCGACGACTTCCTCGACAACTTCCAGCAACTCGGCGTCTCGGTCACGCTCGCCCAGGACAATGTCTACCTGTCGGGGACACTGGACAACAGCGCCGCCGACAACCCGACAAGCGGCGGCACGCTGGCCCTGAGCGCCGCCACCGGCCCGCTCTCCCTCGCCGGCGGCGAAATCTACCAGGGGACCATCACCACCAGCGGCAGCGACGCTCTCGTGGCTACCTCCTCGGGGGGAACGCTCGACGGCGTGACGCTGGACGGCACCCTGGACATGACCCAGATCGAGGACGCCAGCGCTACGGTCCAGGGCGGCCTGGTCCTAAACGGCACCATCGAGTTGGGCGGAGCCTCGGGGACCTACAATTACGCCTACCTCGATTTCGGCGACTCCTATGACGACACCCCCCAGGCGATCAGCGGCACGGGCACCATCCAATTCGGCCAGGACTACTACGGGGACTCTCTCGAAAACGAGAGTAACGATGCGCTTACCATCGGGTCGAACATCACCATACAGGGCGGCCTTTACAGCACTATTTCGGGCAATGGCCCGATCGACTTCCAGGGACCCATCGACGACGCGGTCAACGGCGGCAGCTTGACCATCAATGCCCCCGGTTGGAGCAGCGAGGGCACCATCAAGGCGACAGGCGCCACCCTGGACCTGGACAGCAATTGGACCAACACCGGCATCATCACAGCGACCGCCGCCACCCTGGATCTCTATGGCAACTGGACCAACAAGGGCACCATCACCGCCGATGCCGCCTCCACGATTGGGCTCGGCAGCACCATTGCCATCACCCCCGGCTCCAGCGGCGCAGCTAGCTACGTCTGGACAAACTCCGGCTCAATTACCATCGCCAACAGCGCCAGCGTGGACCTCGGCGGCGTCTTTACCACCGACGACTTCCTCGACAACTTCCAGCAGCTAGGCGTCTCGGTCACGCTCGCCCAGGACACGGTCTATCTGACCGGCACGCTGGACAGCAGCGCCGCCGACAACCCGACCAGCGGCGGCGTCCTGGCCCTGAGTGCCGCGACCGGCCCGCTCAACCTGGCCGGCGGCGAAATCTATCAGGGGACCATCACCACCACGGGCAGCGATGACCTGCTCGCCACCGGCTATTCCAATGCCACTTACGGCGGCACGCTCGACGCTGTGACGCTCGACGGCGTCCTGGATATGACCCAGGCCGAGGGCGCGACGGTGACGGTTCTCGACGGCTTGGTCCTCAACGGCACCATCGAGCTGGGCGGGGCCTCGGGGAGCTACAATTACGCCTACCTCGACTTCGGCAACTATTCCACCACTCCCCAAACCATCAGCGGCACCGGCACCATCCAGTTCGGCCAGAACTACTACACCAGTGTTCTCGAGAACGACAATGAGGCCACGCTCACCATCGGGCCGAACATTACCATCCAGGGTGGGCTGAACAGCGAGATCGATGGGTACAATGGCTCAATTGTCAACGAGGGCACGATCAACGAGAACGCCAGCGGCGGCACGCTCTCTATCTACGGGTCCTTCACCAACGCCGGCACCGTGGCGGTCGGCCCAGGGGCCACGCTCGATACCCCCTACGGCAACTACGTCCAGTCGAGCGGCACCACCACGGTGGACGGCACACTCCAGGCCGACACGCTCTCCCTCAACGGCGGCGTGCTCGCGGGCATCGGCACCATCCAGGCCAACGTCATCAATGCCGCCACGATCGACCCCGGCACGGCAAGCATCGGCACGCTGACCGTCTCCGGCAACTATACCCAAACCTCGGCCGGGGCGCTGGACATCGGCCTGACCGGTACGTCAACCGGCCTGCCCTCCTCCATCAACCTGTCCACCGGACTCGATGCTTCCAATGACCTGATTACCTCGAACGGCAGCAGCGACGGGACCTGGACGGTGAACGAGCAGGACGGGACCACGGCCGCGGCTGAGGTGGTCACGTCCGACGGTGCGGACTGGTACGACGGCTGGGACGCGGACGGCCCGAATTCCGATTGGATCGCCCGCAACGCCAACATCACCGACAATGGGCCGGCGCCGTACACCTTCTCCCGCACCTTCGATTTGACGGGGTACAACCTGGCCCTCGCGTCGATCTCCGGGGCCTGGGCCGTCGACGACGGGGGCGTCCTGGCATTGAACGGGCACGAGATCGCCTCGCTCAGTCCCGGGTACTGGGGCTCGCTCAGCAGTTTTTCCGTTCCCGAGGGGAGTTCGTGGCTGAACGCAGGGATCAACACGCTCAGCATCACGATCACCGACAGCGACGATTACCTGGAGGCGGTGCGGCTCGAAGGGAGCGTGACCGAGAATGCCGCCGGCACCGGGCAGCTCGCCGTCACCGGCACCGCCACGCTCAACGGCACCCTCAACGTAGCGCTGGTTGACAACTTCACACCCACCGCGAACCAGCAGTTCGTGGTGTTGAGCTTCAACCAGGTTTCAGGCAACTTTGCCAGCACCAGCGGCATCAACCCCGCCGCGGACGGGGTGTTCCTCGTCCCGACCTTCACCAGCAGCAACTTGACGCTGGCCGCGGCGCTGCCCACGCTGGCCGTCACGACGCAGGTCCCGTCCTCGGCTATCGAGGGGACCAGTTTTCAAGTTTCCTGGACCGTGACCAACCAGGGTACTGTCCCCGCGACCGTTCCCTGGACCGACATTGCCTACCTGAGCACGGAAGCGGTGCTCGACAACACGGCCATGCCGTTGCAATGCGTCGCGGAACCACCTCAGTCGCCGCTCGAACCACAAGCCAGTTACACGAGCAACGTCTCGGTAACCGTGCCGGGCGACCTCCCCCCGGGGAGCTATTACCTGCTGTTCGCGATCGACGCCAACGGCGCCCAGGCGGTGACTGATCCCGCCAACCTGTTCGTGCCCGTTCCGATCACCGTGACGGCCGCGGACCTGGCCGTCTCGTCGGCGACCGCCCCGGCGTCGGCCACCCTGGGCGATTCCGTCGTGGTATCGTGGACCGTCGTGAACACCGGCAACGCGCCGGCCGGCAGCACCTGGCAGGACGCCGTCTACCTGAGCGGTACCGACACCCTGACCGCCGCGGCCAGGCTGCTCAATACCTTCGCCGCGCCGCCCACCAGTCCGCTGGCCGCCCAGATCAGTTACACGCTCAATGAGAACGTCACCATTCCTACGGGGGCTGCTGCCGGCGCCCAGTACTTGCTGTTCGTGGCCAACAGCAATGGCGGCCAGGTGGTCAGCAGCTCCGCCGACGCGGTCTACCCCGTGCCAATCACGCTGTACGCCCCTCAGCTGACGGTGCAGTCCTTCAGTGCGCCGTCCAGCGGTGTGTTCGGCCAGTCGGCCTCGGTTTCCTGGACAGTGGCCAACACGGGCGCCCTTCCCTTGGACCAGACCTGGAGCGATCTGATCTACTTCTCGAGCAATTCCACTCTGGATAGCTCCGCCACGCTCCTCGATACTGTGCCGGCTTCCGATGTCATCCCCCTGGCCGCTGGCGCATCCTACACGCGGCAGGTTTCTGTCGCCCTTCCACCCCTCACTACATCGTCGGCCAACGGCACTTATTACCTGTTCCTGGTGGCCGACGGCAACGATCAGCTGGCGATCCCCGACCGCCCTGTGACGATGGCCTCGCAGGCCATCGCCCTGACGGCGATCCCGGCCGGCCAGGTGAGCATTGTCCTCGACCCCGCCAGTGACTCCGGCGTCAAGGGCGACAACCTCACCAACGTCACGACGCCGACTTTCGACGTGACTGTCAACGAGGCCGGCGCAATCCTGGTCGATTTCAAGAGCGACGGTACTGCCACAGCCACGCAGAGCGTCAACGCCGCCGGCACCTACCAGTTCACGGCCCCCACCCTGGCGAACGGTACTTACACCACCACGGCCACCTTCACCCCGACCGCCGGCAGCGCGGTCACGGCACAGGTGACCGTCACGATCGACACCACGCCGCCGACCGTCACCTCAGTCTCGCCGTCGGGGATCGTCGCCACCGACATTTCGAGCCTGGCCGTCGCCTTCGACAAGGCCATTGATCCCACCACTTTCACAAGCGGCCAGGTGACCATCAGCGGGCCGGGCGGTACGATCGCGACCTCCTCGATCACCGTCATCGAACAAGATGCCGAAGACTTCACGGTCGGCTTCCCACAGACGACCCAGGACGGTGCCTACAACGTCACTCTGGGCACCGGCATAACCGACATCTCCGACAACGCCCTGGCGTCGCCGTTCCAGTCCTCGTTCACCATCGATACGACACCGCCGCAGGTCACGGCCGTCATGCCCACGGGCACCGTCAACGCCGTGGTCAGTGACGTCGATGTCACCTTCACCAAGGCGATGAAGGCGAGCACGCTGAACGGCACAAACATCAAGCTAACCGGCCCCGACGGCGCCGTGACGGTCGGGCAAGGATACCTGCTCAGCGGCGACACTTATCGCATCCCATTCGCCACCCAGCGGGCCAACGGCACCTACACGCTCACCGTTGGCGCGGGAGTCGAGGATTCCGCCGGCCTCCAACTCGGAGGCAGCGGCGACGCGACGACGTTCAGCCTGTCCTTGCCCGACCTGGTCGTTACCTCAGTGACGCCCTCACAGGATTCCGCCCAGTTCGGCGACACGCTCGACGTGAGCTGGAACGTCGCCAATAACGGCACCGCCAGCGCGACGGGGCCGTGGACCGACAACGTCTACCTGTCCCCGACGCCGACGCTCGGCACCGGCGCCGTCTACCTGAATTCGTTCACCGCCGAGGGCTCGGCCAGCCTCGCGCCAGGCGACAGCTACGTCGGTCAGGCGAGCGTGCAGCTGCCGTTGAGCGCGTCATCGACGGCAGGCACCTACTACCTGGTCGTCGTAGCCGACGCCGGCGGCGTCGTCAACGAGTCGGACCTGACCACGCAGACCAACAGCGCGCCGATCAACCTGAGCGTGCCGCCGCCGCCGGACCTAAGCACGTCAATGGTGACGACGTCGCTGACGGCGGGGCAACCGGGCCAAGCGGAGACGGTGACGTGGGAGGTCCAAAACGTCGGCGGGTCGCCGGCCACTGGCTCCTGGACGGACGACGTGTACCTGTCGCCGGACGGCACCATCGCCAACGCCACGCTGCTCGGCTCCGTGCCCTACAGCAGCGGCCTAGCGGTCAACGGGTCCTATGTGGGGACGCTGACGGCCACGCTGCCAAGCAGTCTTGCCGACGGCACTTACCAGGTCATCGTCGTGGCCGACGCCGGGGACGCCGTCACCACCGACCCCAACCGGGCCAACAACCAGAGCAACGCCCCCGACACGCTCACGCTCGGCCATGTGGATCTCGTGCCGGCGATTACCTCGGCTCCCTTAGCCATCACGTCAGGCACCACGCTGAACGTGCAGTGGACCACGACCGATGCTGGCACGGCGCCGACCCTGGCGAGCTGGGTAGATCGCGCCTACCTCTCGACCACGGCCACGGTAACCAGCAATTCGCTGTTGCTTGGCGAAGTTGCGGAAGCGGGACCGTTGACTCCCGGCCAGAGCGCAACCGCGTCGGCCAGCGCCACCATGCCGCTCGGCGACAGCGGCCCTTACTATGTCATTGTCGTCGCCGACGCAAGCGAGCAGCTGCATCGAGCCGAATGGCACGCCCAACAGCACCAGCCAAGCAGTGCAGATCACGCCTGGCTCCCTACGCCGACCTGGCCGTCAGCAACGTCACCGCCCCGGCGCAGACCATCGGCGACCCTGCTTACCCGACCATCTCCTGGACGGTAACGAACGTCGGCACCGGCGTTGGCCAGACGACCACCTGGACCGACGAGGTGATCGCCTCGCCGAGCAACAACGTCAACGACTCTGGGGCGATCGTGCTGGCCAGCTACACGCACACCGGGGGGCTGGCAGTCGGACAGTTCTACACGCAAACGCAAGCCATTCAGATGCCGCCGGCCTTCAGCGGCCGCTATCACCTGTTCGTCGAGACCGATGCGGACGATGTCGTCTTTGAAAACGGCTCCAAGGCCAACAACGTCGGCGAGGCGCCGGGCAACTTCGACGTGATGCCGATACCCTATGCCGACCTGCAAGTGTCTCAACGATCACGGTGCCGCAGCCGGCCTTGAGCGGCCAGGCGGTCAACGTGACTTGGACGGTGACCAACCACGGCATCGGCCTGACCAGCATGCCGAATGGGAAGACGACCTGGCCCTGGCCAGCGACCCGGCCGGCACCAACATCATCGAGGACTACGGAGATATTCGATCACCTGGGCCCGCTCGCGCCCTGGGGAAGCTACACACGAAACGTGCCCGTGACTCTGCCCAACGGCCTCAGCGGCACCTACTACTTCGTCGTCACGGCGGCGGCAGAACAACGCGCCTTCGAGTTCATCTACGGCAACGGCACCGACAACGTCACGGTCTCGTCGCCCTTCACGATCAACCTGACGCCGCCGCCCGATCTCGACCGTCACCACTGTTCGAGCGCCCCGACCACAGCCGAGGAGGGCAGCACGATCGAGGTGGGCTGGACGGTGCAGAACGTCGGTCCCGGCGACGCCAACGGGACCTGGCAGGACGAGGTCGTGTTGCAGCAGGTCGGCCAGCCCGACACGCGTACCTGGTGCTGGGCACTTTCGACAATTTCAGCGGCGCTGGCGTCCGGCAAGTCGTACAGCCGCACCGAAGCGGTGCAGCTGCCCGCCCACATCAGCGGCTTGTACAACGTCGAGGTCATCGCCAACTACCGACGGCAGCTTGTTCGAGAATGGGGCGACCGCCAACAACACCGGCATCGCCAGTCCAGCCGTCTGACCGTCACGGTCATGCCGCGGCCCGACCTTCAGGTGTCCGCATCGACGTTCCCAGCACAGTGAACGCCGGCGGCGACGCTGTCGGTCACCTACACAATCATCAACCAGGGCAGCGCTCCGACGACCAACAACTGGGACGACAAGGTCTACCTGTCGCTGACGCCCTACATCACGGACGACTCGATCCTGATCCAGCAGCTACCCAACCAGGCGGCGCTTGCTGCCGGGCGACCAATACCAGCGACGACGACCACCCCGGTGGTCGTGCCGCACCGATACGCCGGGCAGGTCTACGTCATCGTGGAGGCCGACGCCAACCACCAGGTGGACCAGTGGCCCAACGGCAACGACGACATCGAGTATCAGCCGGTCTACGTCAACCCGCTGCCGCTGCCCGACCTGGTGCTGAGCAACGTCGTCGCCCCGACCCAGGTCATCGCCGGCAGCACGTTCAACTGTCAGCTACACGGTCACCAACCTGGGCAGCGGCCCGACCCTGGTGGATAACTGGACCGACTCGGTCTGGCTGAGCGTGCGACAAGACGCGGCCGATCCCGGCCAAGGGCGACATCCTCCTGACCCAGGTCACACATCACCGGCGGCTCTGGCCGCTCAAGGGCGGCTACGACCAGACCATCAGCGTCACCCTGCCCGCGACCTTGACTGCCGGGCACCTACTACATCACGCCCTGGACCGACCTGTATCGACAACGTCCTGCAGAACACCCTGGCCGTCAACGTCAACCCCGACGACCCCAACAACCTCCACAGCGACAACTACAAAGCCCTGCGCAGATCGACGTCCTGGCGCCCCTTGCCGGACCTCGTCGTCACCAGCGGTCACCGCTCCCACGCAGGCGCATGGCGGCGACAACATCACCGTCAACTGGACCGTGAAGAACACCGGCACCGGCGTCGCCCAGCCGACCGGGCTGGATCGACACCGTTTACCTGACCAACGACCCGACCAACCCGCTCGACCCGAACGCCATCACGATGACGCTCGGCTCGGTCGAGCACGACACGGTGCTCAACCCCGACGACAGCTACAACGCCAGCCTCAACGTCGAGCTGTCGCCGTCGGCGGTGGGCCAGTACATCGTCGTCTACACCGACGCTCCCGCAGCCCAACGCCTCGCCGGAAACGCACCGGATATCAACATCGTCAACGAGGTCGACGAGCACCAACAACCTGATGGCCGTCGCCACGCGACGTCACGCCGGTGCCGGCCGACCTGGTCGTCACCAATGTCTCGATCCCGACCGGTGAACTACTCCGGCGAGTCGATGACGTTCAGCTACACGGTCGAGA
The DNA here is from genome assembly GCA_963827935.1 of uncultured Planctomycetota bacterium. Classification (GTDB taxonomy): domain Bacteria; phylum Planctomycetota; class Planctomycetia; order Gemmatales; family Gemmataceae; genus DATFNV01. Next base: position 199,448 of record CAWHCN010000023.1, read on the forward strand.
ACGAGGGTCCGAACCAGGTGTGGTCGGGCACGCAACTACTGGACCGACTTCATCTGGGTCAGCCCGGAGCCGACCTTCGACCGCTTCGATGCCTCGTTCCTGGGCCAGACGACTCACGTCCAGGACACACCGCTGCAGCCGGGCCAGAGCTACACCGATCACCTACACGGTGACGCTGCCCGCCGGCACGAGCGGCCAGTATTACCTGTACATCGACCTCGATGCTCACAACGACCTGCCGCCCGTTCCTTTACACCTACGAGGCGCGCCTGGAGACCACCGACTGGTGGCCGGCCGACACGGGCGACAACTCCTACTGGCTCGGCGAGTTCACCGACTGGGCGTTCGAGGACCCGAACAACAACCGCATCGCCACGCCGTTCGACATCATCTACAGCGAGCCGGACCTCAAGGTGACGAACATCACCGTGCCGGCGAACGTCGTCGTCGGGCGAGACGATCCCGATCACTTACACGGTGACCAACCAAGGGACCCGCGCCGCACGCGTACCGACGAGCTGGACCGACGCGCATCTTCCTGTCGCGAGGACCCTCGCTCGACATCTACGACACCAGCGGCTCGGCGCCGGTGACGCGACGGCTACGGCCAGGTCCTGGCAGCCGGGGCAGTCTTACACCGAGACCGTCAACGTCCGCATCCCCGACGGCATCCAGGGGACCTTCGACATCCTCGTCTACGCCGACTCGGACGCCCAGACCGATCTACACGGTGCAGAGCGACATCGGCTACGGCCTCTACGGCGTGACGATCGGCGCGCACCAACGAGCTGGACCCCTACGACCTGGTCGTCGGTGGCGATCCGCAGCCTGGGCCGCGGGCACGGTGCCGCAGTACGAGAACGAGGCCGACAAGCTGGCGTCGGTGCCGCTGCCCGTGCACGCTGGCGCCCGGCCCCCGACTTGCAGGTGACGCCGATCAGCACCGACGCCAACGCCGGCCACGTCTACCAGGGCCAGACGCTCGACGTCACCTACACCGTGACCAATGACGGGCGCCGGCCACGCCGCCGACCGAATCGACCTGGGACGACCTGATCTACTTCTCGGCCGACACCAACCTCGACCTGCAAGGCCGACACCTACCTGGGCATGGTCGACGCACACGAACGGCCTGGCCGCCGGCGCCAGCTATACCGTCACGACGCCAGGTCCAGGTGCCAACGCTACTTGAGCGGGCCCTACTACCTGTTCGTCATCACCGACCCGCCCGTCGACAGCCCCATCGGCAAGGTGTTCGAAGGGGGCGGCGCCGAACGAGGACAACAACAGCCTGTATCTCGCCCCGCCGCTGGTCATCGATCCGCCGCCGCCCAGCCAACTTGTCGGTCACCAGCATCACGCTGCCCGGACCCGGCCACGGCGAAGTCCGGCGACCCGTGTCACGGTGAGCTGGACGGTGCAGGACACCAGCCCGACCAATCCCGCGCCGGGCAGCTGGTCCGACGCCGTCTACCTGGGCACCGGCACAACCTGGAACATCTCCGACGTCTACCTGGGCACGGTGCCTGCACACGGCGGCACGCTTGCAGCCCGGCGACAGCTACACCGGCTCGCTGACGTTTAACGTGCCGTCGGTGACGCCGGGGCAGTATCACATCATCGTCCGCGCCGACATCTTCAATCAGATTACGCTGCCGGCCGGCGTGCCGATGTCGAGCAAGACCACGGCGTCGGCCGACCTGCTGACCGTGGCCGTGGACAGCCTGACGCTGGGCGTGCCCTACGCCACCACGTCTCAGAGCGGCCAGGAGCGGCTGCTGCAGGTTACCGTGCCGCAGGGGGCGACGCTGCAAGTCACGCTTGACCTCCGAACGCCGCCGGCGCTGCCAACGAGATCTACATCAAGCAGGGGGCGGCTCCGACCGACTCGGATCTACGACGCCGCCTACCAGGGAGGCTTGGCCGCCGACCAGACGGCCGTCATTCCGTCCACGGTTCCGGGCGTCTATTACATCCTGATCCGGGGCAACTCCGAGCCGGCCGACGACACGCCCGTCACCGTCCTGGCCGAGTATGCTGCCGCTGTCGATCACCAACGTCAGACCGACCAGGGGGGCGACAGCCGCGTACGTCACCACCACGATCAGCGGCGCCCAGTTCCAGCCCAATGCGATCGTCAAGCTGGTGATGCCCGGCTTCGCCGAGTACCAGCCGGTCACGGACGACTTCGTCAACGCCACCGAGATCGTCGCCGAGTTCGACCTGACCGGCGCCCCTTACGGCCTGTACGACGTGCAGGTCACCAATCCCGACGGCCGGCAGGCGATCGCGCCCTACCGCTTCCAGGTCGAGCAGACCATCCCGCCCGACGTGACCATCGGCGTCGGCGGACCGCGGTTCATCCTGGCCGGCGACACCGGCACCTACAGCGTGGCGCTGCAGAACCTGGGCAACATCAACGCGCCCTACGTCGAATTCAACGTCGGCATTCCCCAGCTAAGCAACGTTCTCGTCCCCGCCGACCCCAGCCAGCCGCTGGTCGCTGCCGCCCGATCAACGTCAACCTCTACGACCTGCCGTACGTCGAGTTCACCACCAACCTGGCGGCCAGCCGCCGGACTGCCAGCCTCGACTCGCAGGTGCCGTTCGCCACGCTCCAGTCGCCGGCCGACACGGCCGCCAACAACGGCCATACCCAGGCGCCGGGCTACTTGTTCAACGAGGCGGCCGGCGGCTTCACCGGCTTCACGTTCAACGTGACCACCTACCCCGGCATGGAGGCGCTGAACGATCAAGAACTTCGCAATCGCTCGAGGCCGAGATCTATGCCGCGTTCCCGCCTATGCTCACGAGGGCATACTCGACAACGGCCCGCCGGGGCTGGACCAGATCTCGCCCGGGCTGTACGAGGCTTTCGGGGACTGTTCGGCGGCGTGCCGTCGCTCGACTCAGATCCCGTACGTCCCATTCCAGTTCGACATCAATGCATCGGCGACGACGCTGACCCAGGCCGAGTTCGTGGCCCAGGCGACCCAGCAGGCCGACCAGCTGCGCACGGCCATCCTCGCCGACCCCAACGCGCCGACGGCGCTGCAAAACCTCGCCGCCGACCAGACCACCTGGGAGAACCTGTACCTGGCGGCGCTGGAGCAGGCCGGCGAACTGCTGCCCGACGGCACCACGCCGCCGATCAGCCAGAATCCGCTCGATCATGAGCGTGATGGCGACGCCTCGCCACCGGCGTGCTCGCCGGGCCCGGCGGGCAGCGGCATCATCTCCAGCGGCAACGTCGTCGCAGTTCTTCAGCGACCTGCTCACGTGGTACGGCAACAACACCGATCAGACCGCGCCGGTCGCCGACCTTCAACGATCCACGACAACCCGATCGCCGACACTGCCCACGTCGAGCCAGTTCAACCTGAACGCGCCAGTTGCCGACCAGCTTCGAGGACTTCAACGTCTACGTGCCGTGGGTGCCGTACGACGAGCGGGCCGACCTGCCGCCGTCGTTCCAGATCACGAGCGTGCAGGAGGTCAACGGCCAGGCCCGTCATCCCGCTGGACCTGACCAGTACGTCAACAACCCGGGCGCAGGACGCCGGCCTGGCGTCGATGACCGGCCCGTTCACGCGCCGAGGACAACGGCTTCATTCCGGCCGGGCAGCCCTTGCCGTTCACCGTCAACTTCCAGAACGACCCCGCAGGCCACCAGCCAGCCGGGCCAGATCCGCATCACCACCCAGCTCGACCCCAGCCTCGACCCGCAGCACGTTCCGGCTGGGCGACATCCAGATCGGCGACATCGACATCCAGCATCCCCAGCAACCTGTCGCTGTTCCAGGGCGACTTCGACTTCACCCAGACCAAGGGGTTCATCCTCCGCGTCAGCGCCGGCGTCGACCTGCAGACGGGCATCGCGACCTGGCTGATCGAGGCCATCGACCCGCTGACCGGGCGAGGTGATCACCAACCCGGACCTGGGCCTGCTGCCGCCCAACGACGCCGAGGGTGACGGCGCCGGCTTCGTCACCTTCACCGTCGAGCCCGGGGCCGACGCGACGACCGGCAGCACGATCACCGCGACGGCGACCGTGCTGTTCAACAACGCCGCGCCGCAGGACACCGCGCCGCTGACCTACACCCTCGACACGGTCGCCCCCACCACCCAGCTCACCGTTACGCAGCTCGGCAATAACCCGAACTACCAGGTGACGTGGAACAGCACCGACGACCCGGCGGCTCCGGCGTCGCCTACGTGAAGCTCTACGTCGCCGAGGACGGCGGCGCCTACCAGATCTGGCAGAGACCAGGTGACCGAGGCGTCCGGCACGATGATCTACCAGGGCCAGGCCGGGCACACCTACACGTTCCTGGCGCTGGCCACCGACGTGGCCGGCAATCACGAGCTGCCGCCGGCCCAGGCCAACGTGCCCCAGGACACGACCACGGTCAATCTCGGCGCCCTGCCCACGGTCCCGAGCACCACGCCGCCCAACTTCGGCATCCCGCCGGCACCGACGGTCGCAGCCCTCGACCAACCCGCTGTTCACGCAGGCGCAGCAAGGACGTGCCCAGCCGCGCCGCCGGCCAGCAACCCATCCGAATTCAAGACCGTGCTCCAGCCGTTCCAGGCCCAGTCGTTCGCCACCGGCTTCGCCCAGAGCGACGGCATCCTCGGGCCGATGGCGATCGTCGAGGCGCCCGACGGCAGCTTCCTGGTCAGCGGCGGCGCCTCGCGCGACGAGCTGTTCCGCATCCCGAAGAACGGCGGCCCGGCCGGCACGCCGCTCGCCACGCTGCCCTACCAGATCTACGCGCTGGCGTTCGACAACGACGGCAACCTCTGGGCGGCCACCGGCGGCGGCCCGCTGCTTGCAGCTCGACCCGACCACCGGCGCCATCGTCGACGCAGTTCGGCACACGGCATCACGCTGGCCCTGGCGGTGGACCCCACGACGGACCAGATCTACGTCGCGACCGGCAAGCGGCGTCGCGATCTTCGACCCGACCACCGACACCTTCACGCAGTACAGCCGCGACCAGAACCTGCGCGTCTCCAGCCTGGCATTCGACGCCGGACGGCAACCTGTGGGCGGTCACCTGGCCCGATCAACGGCAGGTCGTCGAATTCGACGCCCACGCCCGCGCCCAGGTCAAGCTCACCTTCGACTCGGACATCCAGTCGATCGCCTTCGGCCAGCAGGGGACTGACCTGGAAAACCTGCTGTTCGTCTCGCACGACGACGCCCCGAACACGCCGCGGCGGCACCGTCGCCCCCACGCCCACCGAGCTGACGATGGTCGACGTCGACGACGCTGCAGCAGGTGGCGGTCGCCCAGGGCGGCACGCGCGGCTTCGACGTCCTCGCCACCTCGGACGGCCGGCTCTTGATCAGCCAGTCGCACGAGGTGGACGTGCTCGAGCCGGTCGTGCCGCCCGAACGTCGTCGCCGTCAACCCGCCGCCGGGCAGCGTCGCGGCACTGCCGCTGGCGTTCATCGACGTGACCTTCGACCAGGACATGTACGCCGGCGCCGCCACCGACTCGTCGTCGGTGACCGACCCGGCCAACTACGCTCTCGTCGGGCCAGGCGACCGGCGCCGCCACGATCCAGTCGGTCCAGTACGACCCGGACACCCGGACGGCCCTGCTCATCCGTCCGGGCCTGACCGCCGATCAGTACACGCTGACCGTGGGCGATTCGATCGTCAGCGCCAACCGGGTGCCGATGCTGGTGCCGTACGTCACCAAATTCACCGCCGTCAGCGACCTGTCGCCGTACGTCAAGCTGACCTTCTACGACGCCCGCTCCGACCGGGCCGACGGCACGGTCTCCTACGACGTACGATCCAGAACACCGCCAGTCTCAACCTGCTCGTGCCGCTGGTCCTGATCCTCGACCCGGCCCAGGGCTTCAACGGCATGCCGCAGAACGCCAGCCAGGCGTCCGACGGCAGCTGGCTGATCAGCCTGAACGGCACGCGTGCCCGGCGGCGTCGAACTGCAGCCGGGGCAGAGCACGACCGGGCAAACCCTGACCATCAACGACCCGAACGAGCCAGAAGATCCTCTACACGCCCGAGGTCTCCGGCACGCCCCCCGCGGCCAGCGCCCCGGTCTTCGACAGCACGCCCGTGACCAGCGTGACCGCCGGCGCCGATCTACACCTACCAGGCGCAGGCGCACGACCCCGACGGCTCGACGCCGGGCTTCCTGCTCGACAGCGGCCCCGCCGGCATGACGGTGAACCCGACGACCGGCCTGGTCACCTGGAGACACCACTGCCCGACCAGCCCGGCGGCGGTGCCGGTCACCCTGTACGCCTACGACCCCAGCGGCAGCTACAGCGATCCAGCAGTTCGTCATCCAGGTTGCCGGCGGCAGCCACGCCGCCGGTTATCAGCCCGCTGCCGCCGCAGGTCTCCGGCCAGGAAGGCAGCCGCTCGTGTTGCCCGTCACCGCCACCGACCCGGACGGCCGGCAGCTCGTCTACTGGGCCGCCAACCTGCCCGGCGGCGCCTCGTTCGACCCGGCCACCCACACGCTGCTCTGGGAGCCGGGCTACGGCCAGGCCGGCACCTACAACGACGTGACCTTCTACGTCAGCGACGGCGTGAACACAGTCAGCACCAGCATCGCGCTCTTGATCGCCGCGGCCCCGCCGCCGCCGCAGCTCGCCGCGCCGCCGAACCAGACCGTGCGCGAGGGCGACCACCTGCGCTTCACCTTGCAGGGCAGCGACGCCGACGGCGGGCCGGTCACCTATCTCCAGCCCCGACCTGCCCGAGAACGCGACGCTCGAACCCCAACACCGGCGTCTTCGACTGGCCGATCGGCTACGACCAGGCTGGCACCTTCACCGTGCCGTTCACCGCCACCAGCGACGAGCGGCGTTAGCGATCACGCAGACGGTCGACCTACACCGTCCTGCCCGCTCCCGCCGCGCCGGTCTTCGCTCCGCTGCAGAGCTGGCAGGTCAGCGAAGGCCAGCCGATCTCCTTCACCGCCCTGGCCGTCGACCCGCACAACCCGACGTTCGTGCTGCCGACGCGGCTGCCGGACGGCTCGCTCTCGCCCTACCCGACCACGCAGCCGACCGTCACCTACTCCGTCAGCGGGCTGCCGCCGGGCGCGACGTTCGACCCGGACACTGCGCTCTTCAGCTGGACGCCCGGCAACACACCAGGCGGGCACGTACAACGTCGTCTTCACCGCGACCAACGACGGCTACGGCGGCCCGCTCTCCGACCAGCGTCACCGTGCCGATCGCCGTCCTGATCGTCAACCACGCCCCGGTCGTCACGCCGATCGCCGACATCACGCTCACGGCCGGCCAGCCGTTCGACCAGGCGGTGTCGGCGACCGACCCCGACGGCAACCCGCTGACGCTCTCGGTCAAGAACGGCATCGCCGGCTATCCGCTGCCGGGCTTCGTGACGCTGACCGACGACGGCGACGGCACCGGCATCCTGCACTTCAACCCGCCGGCCGGCAATCGCGGCACCTACACGCTGACCCTCGCTGGCGACCGACAACGGCGACGGCCTGGGCGCGGCCGGCGTCCTGACCGGCAGCTACACCTTCGTCGTCACCGTCCAGTCGGCGACCCAGCTCCCGGTGCTCGACTACATCGGCGACAAGGTCGCCGTCGATCGGCCAGCCGTTCGCGCTGACCATCCAGGCGAGCGAGGCCGACCAGGACAACCTGACGTTCGCCGTCGCCGGTCTGCCCGCCGCCGCGACCCTGACGCCGAACACATTCTACGGCACCGCCACGCTCAACTGGACGCCGACCGCGGCCGACGCCGGCTCCTACCACGGTCACGTTCACCGTGACCGACACCGGCAACGGCAGACGACGCAGCCGTCGTCGACCACGCAGACGATCCGGCTCGTCGTCCGCGCCAGCGACACGGCGCCGGTCTTCCCGGCCACCGCCCCCACGCGCCACGGTCGCCGAAGGGCAGACGCTCAGCCTGCCGGTCACCGCCACCAAGGAAGAGGGCGACCCGCTCACCTACACGGCGCAGGGCCTGCCCACCGGCGCGAGCCTCGACCCGGCCACGCGGCGTGCTGACCTGGACGCCCGCAGCCCGGCCAGGCGGGCAACTACGCCGTCACGGTCACTGCCGGCGACGGCAGCCTGAGCAGCAGCGAGACGGTCAACATCACCGTCACCCACACCAACTACGCGCCGGTGTTCATCCCGCTGCTGCCGCAGTATGCCCGCGAGGGCACGCTGGTGCAGTTCACCGTGGTGGCCGCCGACGTCGGATGGCGACCCGGTCACTGTACAGCCTGACCAACCCGCCCGCCGGCGCCACGCTCAACGCCGCCACCGGGCTGTTCACAGTGGACGCCCGCCTACGGCCAGGCGGGCGACCTACACCCTGCAGTTCGTGGCCACCGACCCGCACGGCGCCGACGGCCACGATGGACGTGCGTCGCTCACGTCGCCCACGTCGTCCGGCCGCCGGTCGTGGACACGCCCGATCACCAGGCGACCGCTGGGCATGCCGCTCAGCTTCACGATCCAGGCCACCGACCTGGACGCCGGCACGACGCCTGACCTACTCGGCGATCAACCTGCCGCCCGGCGCGTACGATCGACCCGCAGACCGGCCAGTTCCTCTGGACGCCCGGCCCGTCGCAGGCCGGCGACTACGTCGTCACGCTGCAGGTCTCCGACGGCCAGGCGACCACGACGCAGAACATCCTGATCCGCGCGTCGGTGCAACCGGCAGCTGCCGAGCGTCACGATCGTGCTGACGCCCAGCTTCCCGGCGATCCCCGGCCAGCAGGTGACGATCAACGCCATCGCCAGCAGCATCGCGCCGATCACCGGCCTGACGCTCACAGTCAACGGCCAGCCGTGGCCCTCAACGCCAACGGCCAGCGCCACGGTCACCGCCGGCGCCCCGGCCAGACGCTTATCGCCGGCGACCGCGACCGACGAGGACGGCCTCGTCGGCACCGCTATCGACCGACCTGAAGGTGCGCGACCCCAACGACACGACACCGCCGGTCGTCTCGTTCGACACGGTCGGTGCCCTACGCCGTCCTGACAAGCCCCACGGCGATTCTGGGCACCGTGGCCGACAGCAACCTCGACTCGTGGACGCTGCAAATCGCCACGCCGAACAACCCCACATTCACGACTGCTGGCGATCCGGCCAGACCCCGGTCAACGACGGCGCCCTGGTCGTAGCTCGACCCGTCGAACCTGACCAACGGCTTCTACCAGCTGCTGCTGACGGCGACCGACATCAGCGGCCGCACCGCCCAGGTGCAGACCGAGATCGAGGTCAACACGCCCACCAAGCCGAACGACTACGTGATGACCGACACCGACCTGAGCCGTCAACCTCGACGGCACGACGATCTGACATCCAGCGCACCTACGACGCCGCTGACGCGCGACGGCACCGGCGACTTCGGCTACGGCTGGAGCTTTGTGAATCTCCAGACCAACCTCCAGACCAACCTGCCGGCCACCGGCAGGAGGACGTACGGCGTCTACAACCCGTTCCGCGACGGCACCGAGTTGTATCTGACCTTGCCGACCGGCCAGCGTGTCCGCTTCACCTTCGCGCCGACGAGCTTCCAGGTCGCCGGCCAGACGTTCTACCATCCGGCGTGGCAGGCGGACTCCGGCGTCACCTACACGCTGGCAATCGACCGGCACGGTGCTGACGAAGTCGGGCAGCCGCTACTACGACCTGGCAACCGGCCAGCCGTACAACCCCGGCAACCCATTCTTCGGCGGGCCGAGCCTACACGCTGGTCGCGCCGGACGGCACGCAGTACCAGCTCGACGCCCAGGGCAACGATCATCGGCGAGGTGACGTCCACCGGCGCGCAGCTCTACATCAGCGACAGCGGCATCACGGCGGCCAACGGGCAGACGATCCAGTTCCTCCGCGACGCCCAGGGACGGATCACGAGCATCGTCACACCCGACGGCCAGCTCGTGAACTACCAGTACGACGCCCAGGGCAACTTCGTCGTCGATGCAGAACGCGAACACCGGCGGCTCGCAGCGTTACGGCTACTCGCTGTCCGATCCGCACCTCCTGATCGCCGCCGTCGCGCAGCAACGGCAACAGCGTGGCCATCCAGCCCGGCACGACCTACGACTGTCTTACATCCAGCGCCGACCTCGGCGATGCCGCGGCAGTTCTCCGGCACGGACGATCAACTTCGACCTCGGCCGCCGGGGCCGCGGATCATTTCGCCTTCCGCTTCGACCAGAACGAACTGAACTCCACGGCAACTGGCAGCGTCCTCTTGCGCGTGCTGGTGCAGGGGACCGAGGCTTCGTCCCCGCCGTGCCGACCATCGCCGGCCTGCACGCCGCGCTCGGTCAACGTCCAGGGCGACCAACGTCGTCGCCCTGTTCGCCATCGACCAGCCGGGCCTCTACGTCGTGGCGGTCGCGGGGGCCACGCCCACGACCGCCGGTCAACTACTGCCCTGAACCTGACCGTGGCCGGCGACATCAACGGCGACGGCAACGTCGACGGCAACGACAGCGCCCTGCTCGCCGCGGCGCTGGGCAGCACCGCCGGCCAGGCCAACTACAGCCTGGCCGCCGACATCAACGGCGACGGCAAGGTCGACGACGCAGGACGCAGGTGCATCCTGGCAGCGACTATGGCTTCCACGCCACGACCAGCCGACGGTGCCGGCGCCGCCGGCACCAGCCGGCCTTCGACCTCGACGTCAACTCCGCACACCGCCGATCGGCGACGGCACGACGACCGACAGCTTCGTGACACTGGTCGGCCAGACCGACCCGAACGTCACGGTGACCTTGCAGCCGACCGGGGCTGTCGACCACGTCGAACCCCAACGGCCTGTTCGCGTTCTTCAACGTGCCGCTGGCCGGTCGGCGACAACACCTTCACCGCGGTCGCCACGAACGCCGCGGACCTCAGCAGCCAGAACCACCGGGATCATCACCCGCGCCCTGCCGGGCCTGAGCCTGATCGCCGCCGGTCATCACCGCGCAACTGGCCGACGACACCGGCCGTCTCGGCCCTGGACAACATCACCAGCGACGACACCGTGACCGGCAGCATCACCACGACGAACCCGCTCGCCTCGTTCCAGGCGCAGCTCGACCAGTCGGCGGTGACCGACGTGTCCGCCACCCTGAACGGCACGACGTTCACCATCACGCCGGCGCTCTTGGCCACGATGAACGGCGGACCGCTGGCCGACGGCAAGCACACGCTGACCCTGCATCGCCAAGGACACCAACGGCAACCTGGCCCAGCCGGTGACGCTGAGCTTCATCCTGATCACCACCCCCCCGGCTCCCGTGACGCCGCAGCTCCTGGCCTCCAGCGACACCGGCATCAGCGACAGCGACGGCATCACGCGCATCACGACGCCGACCTTCGAAGTCGACGCGCCGGCCAATGCCATCGTCCGCCTGTACGCCAACGGCACCCAGGTCGGCCAGGCGACCGCGAACAACGGCCCGGTGTTCATCACGACCGCGACCCTGGGTGCCGGCACGTACCAGATGACGGCGACAGCGGAGGACCTGGCCGGCAACGTCAGCACCCCGGCCGCTCCCGTGAACCTTCAGATCGTTACGACGCCGCCGGCGACGCCGACGCTGGCCCTGATCGCCGCCGACCAGTTCCCCACGGGCCAGGCCGAACAGACGAACCTGGAGCACGTCACCCTGACCGGCACAACGAGCGCCGGCGCCTTCGTCGCGCTCTATCGGCAGTTCGATCCGAACACGGCGATCCTGCGGACGCAGGCCGACGGCAGCGGCGACTTCACGTTCAGCAACGTCGCCCTGGCCGCCGGTTCGCAGGCGTTCATCGTGGTGGCCAGCGACGTGGCCGGCAACTCCAGCACGCTGACCCAGGTGGTCACGACGACGGCGGCCGACACGAGCGGCCCGGTTATCACCGCGGCGCTGGCCAACGATACCGGCGGCAACAACATCACCTACGACCCAACGGTCACGGGCGTGGTGGACGATCCGAGCGGCGTGGGGAGCTTCCAGGCCAGCCTCGACGGCGGCGCGGCGGTCAATGTGACCTGTCGCTGCTCAACGGCCTCGGCTTCACGTTCACGGCGGCCAACCTGGCGACGATCAACGGCGGGACGGCCCTCGCGGACGGACCGCACACCTTAACGCTCGAGGCGACGGACAGCCTGGGCCACCCGTCCGCGCCGTTCGACGCTGTCGTTCACGCTGGACAGCACGCGGCCGCTGCCGCCGGCGAATGTGCACCTGATCGCCAGCGACCTGACCGGCACGAGCGACACGATCACGAAGGACCGCAACGCTCACGGTGGAGCTGACGGCGCCGGCCGGCACGCTGGTGACGCTGTACATGAACGGCACGCAGATCGGCCAGCAGAGTGCCGCCGCGGCCCCGCTGGACTTCGCCGTCCCCGGCACGCTGCCGGACGGCCAGTACCTGTTCACGGCGACCGCCGCGTCCGTGTCCGGCCTTGTCAGTCCCTTCTCGACGCCGTTCACGGTGACGGTGGACAACACCGTCCCGGCGATCACAGTCGTTCGGCCTCGACACCGCCTTCGAGGCCCGGCCCTACGGCGAAAACCTGACCGTGATGCCGACCGTGCGCCTCGATCGGCCAGACCATCCCGAACGCCACGGTGACGCTGGTCGAGACCGGGGCCCAGACCACCTCGGACGCCTCGGGCAACTTCGCGTTCTACCCGGTGAACCTGCCGAACCTGGGGGCGTATCACCTTTACCGTGCAGGTGACCGACGTCGCCGGCAACGTCAACACCTTGCCGAAGACGTTCACGCGCATCGACAACACCCTGCCGTCCAACCTGCTGCCGCCGGATGTGACGCTGAACGTCTCGGAGACGACCGCACAGCGTCGGCGACACGGTCACGTTCACTGTCATGACCCAGACGCACGACGGCCAACCGCTCGCGAACGAGATCCTGCTCATCAACGGCAACGTGGTGCCTCTGAACGCGGCCGGCATGGCGACGTTCACCTCGGCGACGCCGGGCGTGTTCACGGTGACGGCCAAGGCCTTCGACGCCGAGGGGAACGAGGGCGACGCGACGCAGACGCTCACCTTCCTGACGCCGCCCAACGGCCTGCCCGCCCCGACCGCCGGCTTCAACGAGACCGTCGTAACGCCGGTCGTGACGATGCCGACCGCGATCACGGCACCGCCAACACGCCCGGACCTGCTCCAGTACACCCTGCAATACTCCGTCGAAGGCCAGAACCAGTGGACCACGTTCGCCACCGGCACGACCCCCGTGGTCAACGGTCTGCTGGGCACGATCGATCCGACGATGATGGACAACGGGTTCTACGACGTCCGCCTGACCGTCGAGGACACGAGCGGGCAGGTGACGACGGCCGACGAGGTTTACGAGGTGGACGGCGATGCGAAGATCGGCAATTTCACCCTGAGCTTCCAGGACGTGAACATCCCGGGCGAAGGCATCCCGATCACCGTCACGCGCACCTACAACAGCATGGACAAGAATACGTCGGGGGACTTCGGCTACGGCTGGACCATCTCGGTCAGCAACATGAAGGTCGAGACGTTCCGCCGTGCTGGGGGCCGGGTTCATCCAAACGGAAACCCAGCTGCCGCCCACGCAGGCCAACCCGCTGGGCAGTCTCGGCGGCCTCGGCGGCCTGGGCGGCGGACTCTTCGGCGGCCTCCCCGGCATTGGCCTGCCCCCCGGCCTTGGCAGCACGCCCGGCCGAGGTCCAGTACAGCTTCCAGAACACCAACAACGACTACGTGACGATCTTCCTGCCGGACGGCACCAAGGAACAGTTCTTGATGGGCTTCACCGGCGTCACCTACGACTTCGCCGGCCCGCCCCTGGCCACCACCAGCATCTTCTTCGCCCGGTCCCCGGCACCGACACCACCGGCACGCTGGTGGCCCTGGCCGACAACAACGTGATCGTGTCCCCCGCCGCAGGTGGGCCCGGTGAACTTCATCGATCCGTCCACGGGCCAGGTCTACAACCCGACACGCTGGCAGTACACCGACCAGGCCGGCACCGTCTTCATCATCGACGACACCAACGGCATCGAAAGCATCACCGATGCCAACGGCAACACCCTGACCTACACGCGCCAACGGCATCCAATCCTCGGACGGCCAGGCCCTGACCATCGCCCGCGATGGACAGGGCCGCGTCACCTCGATCACCGAGCCGAACGGCAGCCAGATCAAGTACAGCTACGACTTCTACGGCAACCTGGCGACCGTAACCGACGCTCAGGGCAATGTCACTCGCTTCACCTATGACACGGACCATACGCTCCTCCAGGTGTACGATCCGCTTGGCCGTGAAGGGACGCGCGAGGAATACGACAGCACTGGGCGGCTGATCGCGATTGTGGATAGCCAGGGGGATATGACGACGTTCAATAATGACGTGGCTCAGAATACCGAGCAAACAACGGACGCTTTGGGGAACGTGACGACGGATGTCTACGATGACCAGGGCAACATCATCGAGACGATTGATCCGTTGGGGAACATTACGCAGTCCACGTACGACGACATGCATCACCTTTTGACCATGACTCAGTTCCTCGCCGATGGGACGAACCTCACAACCTCTTATACCTACAACGCTCAAGGCCAAATGACTTCTGAAACCGATCCCGAAGGCAATAACACCTCTTATACGTACGATGCCCGAGGGGACTTATTGACGACCACGGAGCCCTTGGGCCACGTGACTTCAAGTACTTATGACTCGAATGGCAACAAAACTTCCTCCACCGATGCGGACGGCAATACCACGTATTACGTGTACGATGCATCGGGCAACCTGACGGGCACCAAGGATCCCATAGGCAACATCATGTTGTTCGCCTATGATTCTCTGGGAAGGAATATTGCCATCCTCGACGACGCGGGGGTCCAGGTTAATACCGCGTTCGACTCTAGCGGAAATGAGATAAGCACCAGCTACGAATGGGTAAGTCCCCAGAATGCGAGCGACACCCAAACTGTGATGGCGCAGGATTCCTACAACGCTAACGGCCAGGTTACGGCGGTCGTCGATCCCAATGGAGACACTGCGGAGTTTACGTATGACGCTAACGGCAACCCTGTTGCGACCGAGGATTCTCTCGGAAACACTACGATTCGAATCTTCAACACCTCAAATCAAGAGATCGAGACGATTTACCCGGACGGCATGATCGACCGAACGGTTTACGACGCCCTCGGCCGTGTAATCTACGTGACGGATCAATTCAATCCTTCGGCGGGCACCCTGCCGGTGGGCACACACACTATCTACGACGCTGACGGACGCGTCATCGAGAAAGATATCGTCGCAGATCTCGACATCGATCTCACGACCACCGCCGCTGGGAATAGTTACAGCACCTTTGTTTCAGCTGGTCCGGTCCTTTCGAGTACGACGACGACGTACGACGCCGTTGGTCGCGTAGTTCAGACGCGTGATGCGGCGGGTGCCATCACCCAGTACACTTACAATCTCGATGGTCAGGTCACTTCGCTCGTCGACGGGCTCGGCGACCGCGCGACGAACGAGTATGACGCGGACGGTCGCCTGACGCAGACGACAGACGCCCTGGGTAATACGACAAGCTACGAGTACGATCCCGATGGCCGGCTGATTAAGACAACTTACGCTGACGGAACTACGGCTATAACCGCCTACAACGCGAACGGCCAAGTCATCGCGAGCACAGATCAAGACGGTAACACGACCAATTATCAGTACGATAGCAGCGGCGAATTGACTGCTGTGATACTTCCCGCGGTGGCGGATCCGAATAATGGCGGTGCCCTTACCCGGCCTCAGTACACCTACACTTACGATAACTACGGCGACCTGCTCTCAATTGCAGACCCTGAAGGAAACGTAACGTCCTTCACGTACGACGCGTTCGACGACCAACTCTCGAAGACGCTCCCCTTAGGTCAGACCGAGTACGTCGAGTACGATCAATATGGCCGCGTGTGGCGGCAACTCGATTATAAGGGCCAGGTGACCGAGTTTGTTTACGATGATCTTAACCGCCCGATCAAGGAGTTGTTCTTTGCAAGCGTGACTCAAGCTAACGCAGATCTTGTAGGCGAGGAAATCGATTACACTTACGATAGTCTGGGGCGCGTCAGTTCCATCATGGATAGCGCCAGCGGCTTGCGCACGTTTACTTACGATGCGGAGAATCGAATTACGAGCGTGACGTTGGCGCAAGGAACCATCTCTTACACGTATGACTCGGTTACCGGAGAGCTGCTAGAAACCAGTACTGCCTTCACCGATATCCGCTACGGGTACGATGTGCTCGGCCGTGTGACCACTGTCACGCTGGACAAAGCCAACGGCACAAGCCTCACCACCGCGCTGATGACGACCTATACTTACACCCCCACCGGCAACGTGGCGTCCATGACCCAGGCCAGTGGGGTGGTAACAACCTACGGATATGACGAGCTGAACCACCTTGTGTTCATGGAAGACACTAACGCATCGGGCGAAGTACTCGACAAGTACGAGTACACACTCGATGCGGATGGCAATCGGATCGCTGCGGACGAATTTCAGTTGCAGCCTGACGGGATGCTGGATGAGTGCAAAGTTACCTGGGTTTACGACGCTCTCGGTCGATTGGTGAGCGAGTTTTCTGTTGACGTGACAGGTGATCGGCCTGACCTTACGTACAGCATTGACTACACTTACGATTTGGATGGGAACATCGTTAGTGAGACGACGCCAAATTCTTCCGGTACCGAAACGACGAGCAACACATATAATGCGAACGGGGAACTGGTCTCCACCACCACGTCGGGGGTTTCAACAAGTTACCTCTACGACGCAAATGGCTCAGAGACAGAGGAGGTAGTCAACGGACAGGTCATTGCGAGCTATTCGTACGACCTCCAAAACCGGCTGGCCCAGGCAACCAGCTACAGCACTAATTCGGCAGGCGAAGTTGTCGCTACGTCGTCGACCTACACATACGACTCGACCTCAAGCTTGATCGAAGAGGATACGTCGGTCACTGTTGATGGGTCCTTGCAAAGCTCTAGTCAACAATTCTTCCTGAATGACGCCAAAAATCTATCTGGGGTCACCCAGGTTCTCGAGGTGCAGAATGCAGCGGGCCTTCCACAGATAACGTACTTGTGGGGCAGCAGTGTCCTGGCGCAGATTGGCCTCACGGGACAGGTTAGCTTTTTCTCCACCGACGCACTTGGTTCGACGCGCATTCTTACCGACGCCTCAGGGCAGATAACCGATCGGTACGATTACACTGCCTACGGAGACGCGATTGGCTTTAATCCGGCCGGCGCGGCCACGACCATCCTTTTCGGGGGCCAACAGTACGACCCCACGACCGGCTTGTATCGCATGGGGGCTCGATCCTACGATCCGACAACGGGGCGTTTCACACAAGCGGACCCCACCGGCGGCGACGCGCAAGAACCCCTGAGCTTGAACGGATATGCGTATGCGGATGGCGATCCAGTCGATTTCACCGACCCCACGGGCTTCGGCCCGAACGAGACCGCGCTGGGCATAGCGGTTCATGAAGAGATTGGCTATGATTTCGTGAGGGAGGTCAGGGGGGGTGTCTCGAATTCCTGGCTCCGGACAATGCTGGCCTACATGGACACGGCCCAGTATATTTCCCAGGCATTCAACCTCACGCTGAATAACATGTTCGATGTAAGTTCGCTTTATCCGAACACACTAGGGGCTCTAAGGGCGGTTGTGGGTACGGCTACAGACGTGGCCACAGGGCTGAAGTTCAACACGCGGCCCGATCTAACTGACCCGGCTGTACTTAGCTCGGGCGCCCTGAATCCAGGTGGGACGAACGCGGTATATGAAATCAAGCCAGGGGATTGGCCGAATGTGCTAGCGGGGGAGGCCCAACTATGGCTTTACATTCTGGCATTGCAGGGCGCGCAAACAACACTGTTGCAGAAGAACGGGGCCCCGTTGCCACCGAATCTGCCGCCCTTTCACCCCGGAGTGTACAAGCCGGACGACAGGTATGACATCCCTGACCAGTTAAATACTGGCGTGACTTCGCCTGCCGATCTCAGGCCCTTGAGCGTATGGGGCTATGGCGATGTTACGGTCGCACAATTGCCCTTCGGGCTTATCCTTTACAATCAAACAAACGCCACAGTCGACGACTTCCTGAATCAGGTTCTGCTCGGCGTTTTCAAGCAGCTGGTCGTCGGTGCTCTCACCGGGTTGCAAGGTAGTATTGCCGAGTTACTGACTACATTTGAGCAGGAACAGGCCCAGCTAGTGGTACAAAAACAGGCCGCCCAAGCACTGGAACAGAGTACAGTACAGCAACTTGCCGACAACACGATACAAAGCGCCGAACAATATGAGACACTGGTGCTCAAGGAAAGAGAAGGTGTCTTGGTAAGCGCAAACGGCGGGCCCAGCGGCGCCGACCTTTCCACCGAGGCTCCGGGACAACAAACGACGCCGACAAGCATTGCCATCACCGGTCAGGAGATCCTCCCGGTCCTGAACGAAGCTGAACAAGAGTGGGCTCCGGCAACAAGGGATCTCCCGAAGATGTCAATCAGCATAGTATTAACACCACTGAACCCGAGTTTGCTCGCACAATCCGAAGTCACCTCCTGGTCCGCCGCCGGCCAACCCCTCTCCGGCATCATCTACCTCTCCCCCGACGCCGCCGGTCAGGGCTGGTACATCGATCCCACCACCGGCGACAACAGCGACTTCGCCGACCCGCTGGACGCCACCGCCTTCGCTGCCGAGCCCGGTTCGCCCGCCTACGGACATTACGACCTGCTCACCACCCTGGAGCACGAGGTCGGGCACATCCTCGGGTTCTATCCCGGCAATCCGGGCTACGACAGCCATTCTCGAAACCGTCGATGGTTCGCAGCTGTTCGTCGGCCCCGGCTTCACGGCTCAGGTCGCCCCGGGCGGCGAACTCGATCCCAGCGTTTATCCCGACGATGTCATGGCCGCGACGCTCGCTCCCGGCGTGCTCAAGTACCCGGCGCCGCTGGAAATGGATGTCATCAGCACTCTGTGGGGCACGGCGCTAACTTCGCCCAGCCAGCCGGTGACCGGCACGGCGGCGTTTATACCGCCCGCGCAGCCCTACTTGACGCAGCTCAGCACCGACAACCTGGTCGTCGCCGACGACACCGCAACCAACGACGGCTTCAGCACGCGCGGCAATGCGTCGGTGGCCGGCAACGCCATCACACTGGGGGATGATCCGCGCTACAACAGCGGCGTCTGGCGGACCTTTGCCATCCCGGCCGGGGCCACGTCGTTCCAGTTTACCATCACCCAGGCCGAGCTCGCCAGCAACGGACCGATGGCGCCCGGCGACGCCTTCGAGGTCGCCCTGCTCAACGCCGATACCATGCAATCGCTGGCCGGCACCGCGGCCGGCCTGACCGACACCGATGCGTTCCTCAACATCCAGCAGAACGGCCAGGTCTTCTTCAGCCCGATGGTCACCATCGGCGGCGTGTCGGCGTCCGGCGGGATGGCCAACCTCGATGACCCGATGACGGTGACCGTCGACCTGAGCAGCGTGCAGAGCGGGACCGAGGCCAAGCTGTACTTCGATCTGCTCGGCTTCGGCAACGGCAACAGCAACGTGGTGGTGAACCTTAACCCGACCATGACGACGGTGACCTCGGACCATCCAAACGGCTCAATGTATGGCGGGCTGGTCACGTTCACGGCCACCGTCGGCACCACGGGCGGCACGCCCACCGGCAGCGTGCAATTCCAGATCGACGGTTCCGACTATGGCTTGGCCGTCCCCGTGACGGACGGCGTGGCCGTCCTTGCCACGTCGGGCCTGGGCGCGGGTCAGCATGGCGTCGTTGCTTTCTATACCAGCAACAGCCCGGATTTCGCCAGCAGCGACGATCAAACCAGTCCCTGGGAGCAAAGCGTGGCGTCGGCCTTGCTGACCATCAGCGCCGACAACCAGGCGATGACCTACGGCGGCACGCTGCCCGTCCTGACCGCGACCTATACGGGCCTGGTCAATGGCGACACGCCCGCCACCTTCGAGGTCAGTCCGAATACAGCCCCGACGCTATCCACCGTGGCGGCCACGAGCCACGCCGGCAGCTACGCCATCACCGTGGGCGGCGCTTCCGATGCCAATTACACCATCACCTACGACAGCGGCACACTGACCATCAATCCGGCTTCGCTCACGATCAGCGCCGACAGCAAGGCGATGACGTACGGCGGCACGCTGCCGGCCCTGACCGCGACTTACACGGGCCTGGTCAACGGCGATACGCCCGCCACCTTCTTGATGAGCCCGAACAAGGCCCCGACGCTGTCCACGGTGCTGGCGACGAGCCATGCCGGGAAGTACGCCATCACGGCCGGCGGCGCGTCCGATCCGGACTACACCATCGCCTATGTCAATGGCACGCTGACCATTAACTCGGCCCTGCTCACCATCAGCGCCGACAGCAAGACGATGCCGTATGGCGGCACCCTGCCTCTCCTGACCGCGACTTACACGGGCCTGGTCAACGGCGATACGTCCGCCACCTTCGCGGTCAGTCCGAACGTCGTGCCGACGCTGTCCACGGTGCCGGCGACCAGCGACGCCGGCACGTACACCATTACGGCCGGCGGCGCTGCCGACCCGGATTATGTCATCAGTTACAACACGGGTCTATTGACCATCAACCCGGCCAAGCTGACGATCGCGGCGGACGGCAAGACGATGACCTACGGCGGCGCCCTGCCGACGCTGACGGCGACCTACACGGGCCTGGTCAACGGCGACACGCCGGGCACGTTCGCGGTCAGTCCGAATGTGGCTCCTCGAGCTCTCGACCGTGGCCGCGACTAGCCGCGTCGGCACGTACACGATCACGGCCGGCGGCGCTGCCGACCCGGATTATGTCATCAGTTACAACACCGGTGTATTGACCATCAACCCGGCCAAGCTGACGATCACGGCCGACAGCAAGGCGATGACCTACCGGGGGAAGATGCCGGCCCTGACCGCCACCTACACGGGCCTGGTCGACGGCGATACACCGGCCACCTTCGCTTCGAGTCCGAATACGGCCCCGAAGTTGTCCACGACGGTGGTCGCCGCTAGCCAACCGGGGCCGTACGTCATCATGGTCGGCGGCGGCGCCGATCCCAATTACGCCATCACTTTTGTCAACGGTACGTTGACCATCACCCCGGCCCCGCTGACGATCACGGCGGTCAGCAAGACGATGACCTACGGCGGCGCGCTGCCCGTGCTGACGGTCACCTATACGGGCCTGGTCAGCGGCGACACGCCGGCCACCTTCGCCAGCCGCCCCAACACGGCACCCAAGCTGTCCACCGTGTCGGCCAAGAGCCATGTCGGGAAGTACGCCATCACGGTCAGCGGAGCTTCCGACCCGGATTACACCATCACCTACGTGAGCGGCACGCTGACCATCACGCCGGCGCGGCTGACAATCAGGGCCGTCAGCGAGACCATGACGTTCGGCAGCGTGCTGCCGGCGCTGACTGTCACCTACACCGGCCTGGTCAACGGGGACAGCGCCGCCACCTTGGCGGCCCACGGCAACACGGCCCCCAAGCTGTCCACCGTGCCGGGCACCAGCGCCATCGGCACCTACGTCATCACAGTGGACGACGCTTACGACCCGGACTACCTCATCACCTACGTGTACGGCACGCTGACCATCATCCCGCCGCGCCGGGGCAGGGCGTTCGGTTAGGCGGGCGGCAGGTGTTAATCTCCTCTCGCTCCGTGAGGTAGGGTCGAAGCTCGATTAAGCATACATTAGTATAGTATGACGGCGCCTGAGGCGACCGGGTGTAGCAAAATGATACACAAGTGACTTGCCCACTAATGCGTGGACAAGTGGGCAAGTCACTGTGTCGGAAGACGCAAGACCTTGGGGCATAGCTTGTTGTGTCACCGGAGTGACTTGCTCACCCACTGGGGCAGTGACCAAGTCACTCGCCCCTGCCGCCCTGCCGGGCCAGGCCACCCGAGAGATTATCACCTGCCGCTCGCCTTAAGAACCGCCGCCCCGAACTGTCTCCCCCTCATATTCGGCACGCACGGCACGACCGATTCGCTCCGGCGGCCGTGCGCGGTCGCTTCGTCGCTGGAAACTGGGAGAGCCGCATGAGTGGAGCCGATGATGGACCGTGAGTCGGCCGGAACAAGGATGTTGACCGGCTTTCGTCATCGAGGTGGTCCATGCGAAACGGATTTCCGGGCGTGGTGACCTGCGCCTTGCTCATCACCACCTCCGTTAATGCCCAGGCACCTCAGCCTGACAGTGATCCCGCGGCGTCGGCCTGTTCTGTCCCCACGGACCTGTACCCGGAGCCGTCTCTCCCGCGGATGTGGTTCGGCAGCGACTATATGCTGTGGTGGGTCCGCAAGGCGCCTGTGCCGGCGCCCTGATCACGACGGGTCCGTTCAACCCCGATACGTTCATGCCGGGCGTGACCCCGCCGCCGGGGGCCCTGTCCTCGCCGGGGACGGCCATCCTGTTCGGCGGCCAGGATGTCTCGCTGGGCACCTTTTCCGGCCTGCGCCTTCAGGGCGGCGTGGACCTGACCGACGACCGCAGCCTGGCCGTCGAGGGCGGCGGCTTCCTTCTGGAGCAGCGTGCGCGTTCCTTCACCGCCTCGTCAAACGCTGCCGGTGTCCCGTTCCTCGCCATCCCCGTCATCGACTCCGTGACGGGCCGGGAAACGAGCGTCGCGGCGTCCTTCGCCGATGATTCGGCCAACCTTTTCGGCGGACTCAGTGGTGGCATCGCTGCCGAGACCACGACTCGCTTGTGGGCGCGGAAGCCAACCTCTCTTCGCTGGTCGTGCGCCGAGACTCGTTCCGGGCGACGGCCCTGGCCGGCTTTCGCTACCTGTCGCTGAAGGAATCGCTGAGCCTGGACGAGGAGTTCACTCCAATCGGCCAGCCCCTGGACCCCGGCTTCCTGGGAGGGCCGATCGGCCTGGGCCAGAGCGCCACGGTCCTCAACCAGTTCGAGACGCAGAACCAGTTCTACGGCGGCCAGCTCGGGGCGCGGCTGGAGTACCTGGGGGACCTGGTCTTCGCTAGCCTGACGGCCAAGGTGGCCCTGGGCGACACCGCGCAGCGGATCGACGTGAACGGCAACTCGACGTTGTACACTCCCGGCCAGGCGCCGGTGACGGCTGCCGGTGGCGTGCTGGCCCTGCCGAGCAACATGGGGCGGCGCAACTACAATTCCTTCTCGGTGGTGCCGGAAGTGGGTGTCAACCTGGGAATTCAGCTGACGCCGAATGTACGGGCGACGGTCGGCTACACGTTCTTGTACTGGTCGGACGTGGTTCGACCGGGGGATCAAATCGATCGGGTGGTGGACCGGACCACGGTGCCCACGCTCGAGCAGTTCGTGCCCGGGGCGACAGGAACGCGCCCGGCCCCGCTGCATGTCCAATCGGATTTCTGGGCCCAGGGCGTCACTTTTGGTCTAGGCCTGTCCTTCTGATGGCGTAAGGCGTGGACGGCCTCCTCCAGGGCCGTCAGGGTTGGCGGCGCTCCGACCGAGAACGTGGTGCCGTTGGGCATCTCCACCAGCAGGGCGCCTAGCCGGCCCTTGTGGCGGCCTGAGCCCTCCTGATGCTGAAGAAGCTGACGGTCCTGGTATCTGGGCCGTTGGTCAGAAGCCCAGGGCTTCGCCGTCGTGAACCGCTATTCCGATTTGCTCCACACCGCCCCGGCGCCCGTTGTACCACAACAGCCAGCGCTTGCCATCGAGGATCGCGTATGGCTTGTACACCGCATCGTGGTCCCATTTGTCGGTGCCGGGACGAATGATGGGGTTGGCCCGATGTCGTTCCCAGTCCGTGATCCCGTTTTTCGAGCGGGCCAAGCCAATCTGGGCGTGGTCCTTGTCGCGGAAGCCGATGTAGAACATGACGTACCATTTGCCCTGCTGGACCACCTGGCAGGCGGTGACACGGTCTTTCTCCCAGGCACTCTTCGGGTCGGGTCGAAAGACCGGGTTTTTCTCGTGCTTGATCCATTTCAGGCCATCGGCGCTGGTGGCGTAGCCGATGGCGTTGGGCTCGAACTGTTCCCCTCCCGAATACCACAAGCAGTACACCTTCGCGGAGCTGTCGTAGAGAACATGGGGACACATGACCGCCACCTTCTCCCAGGGCTCGTCGGCGGCCAGCACTGGCCGGTCGCCTTGTCGCTGCCAGGTCTTGCCATTCCGGCTGGTGGCACAGCCGATCCATGACCGACCGTGTGCCTGGCCCGTGTACCACATACGGTAGCCGTCGCCGTCCCGGATCACGACCGGGCGATTAACATCCTGGGCCCAGTCGCTCTTGTCATCGGGGCCAAGCGCGATCAGCGGTTTGCCCCAGTGAATGCCGTCCTTGCTTTCCACCAGGGCAATGCTCTTCTTCGGCCGCCAGGAGAACCACATCCGAAAAGTGTCCTTCTCCTTGAGGACAGAGACATCGAAGCAGGTGCCGAGGTCTCCGCCCAGGACGGGATTCTCGGCGTACTTGCTCCACCCAGCCGTGGTTTCGTCTTTCACATCACTGGCGGCGGCAAGTAGGGCAGTCACGGTGACCAGCAGACCGACAGCCAAAACCAGCGGTGCATGCAGCTTCATGGCAAGATCCCCTGCGTGGAATGGACGGCTGCCGCAGTGTAGCCACCAGAATGACACGGGGAAGGCAAAATCACCAGGGGCAGCACGCCGCGAAAGATGCGAGACATGGCGCTACCTCCTTACCAACCTCTGGTCAAGGACGAAGGCTCGCATGGGAAGGAGGAACCACTCGCTTCAGCGTGCCGGCCGACCCGAAGTTGCCTTTGGAAGAAGGGCGGCCTAAGATGGGGCACGCGCCTTTGAGAGCGTTCCGTTGTACGAGAAAGTCCAAGAAATCGTGGCCAGCTGTACGAAAAGTCGGTAAAGTATACTAAGTGCGCGGCTCTGAAAGAGAGCGTACAGAAACCAGAACGGCAAGCGTGACTTGGACATAAGTCCCACAGGGACAGATAGCTCAGCTGGTAGAGCGAAGGACTGAAAATCCTTAGGTCGCCGGTTCGATCCCGGCTCTGTCCACTACAGAAAGCCGCAATCCACAAGGACTTGCGGCTTTTTCCTTGCGCGGGGCAAGGAATGCCGTTCACCAAATTGTACAGTAGTTTGGCAGGGAATTCAAGGGATTCTCTGCCGATTCTCTGCCGGGGCTGGGCGGTTCCCGCCGCCCAGGGCCGTCGTTTCTTCAGAGAATCGGCGGTAGGTACGGCTGACCGTGTTGGGGTGGCAGAGAATCCCCGGCAGATCGTCCTGCGCGGCACCTCGGGCAACATCCGCTCGCTGCGGACCGAGGCCCTGCGGCTCGGCATCGCATGCGTCGATTTCACCAACTCCATGACCGGCGGCTCCTTCGAGGAGCAGCTGGAGCGCACGCTGAAGACCTCGGAGGCCGAGCTGGAGTACTACTGTGTCGTGCTGTTCGGCCGGGTCGAGGAACTGAACCCGCTGACCAAGAAATACTCGCTCTACAAGTGACCGCGCTGGCGGGGCACCGAACAACCGTTTGCTCTCCGCCGGCGTAAGATGGCAGCATGATTCACGACCCGTTCTATCGGAAGATCACCGAGTCGCTCGCTGGCCTGTCGGTGTCCGACGGCAATAAGTTCGAGCGTTGCGCCAATGAACTCCTTCAACCCGATTATCCTGGCCTGGTGCCGATCCCCGGCGGCAATGATGCCGGGATGGATGGGGCGATCCCCGATGGCCGTGCCGAGGCGTTTCCCCTTATCTGTACGGTGGGTAAGGATGTCCTTCGCAACCTGAAACGCAGTCTGATTTCGTACCGCGAGCGCGGCGGCCGACGGCGCAAGGCGGTCGTGGCTACCTCTCAGGAATTGACGGCGCCGCGCCGGCGGAAACTCGAGCAGGCGGCGAGGAAGCTCGGGTTTGTTCTAATTAACGTGCATACGCAAGCCGATTTCGCCGCGCGCGTTTATCGCTGCCCGTTCTGGTGTCGGGAACTGCTGCGTGTGTCGGGTGATCCGCCAGTACTGAGTGCCGTCCCGGATAGCCGCAGGCCCGTCCTGACTTCGATACTCGTCGGTCGTGAACACGACCTTGCCTGGTTGCGAGAAACGGCCGGGGATCTGCTGCTGGTGGGCCAACCCGGCTCAGGAAAGACCTTCCTGTTGTCCGTGTTGACGAAAGAGGACGCGGCATTGTTTGTCGCCGGCAGAGACATCGGGCAGATTGCCGATGGCGTACGCGAGCAGCAGCCAA
The DNA here is from genome assembly GCA_963827935.1 of uncultured Planctomycetota bacterium. GTDB lineage: Bacteria > Planctomycetota > Planctomycetia > Gemmatales > Gemmataceae > DATFNV01. The sequence goes on from CAWHCN010000023.1 coordinate 225,740, forward strand.
AGGTGCTATTGGTTGACGATGCCCACCTGCGGTGCGACCTGTTAGATCGCTTGCGTCATTACCGCACCACCACTGGAGCAGAGTTCCGCATCGTGGCGGACTGCTGGCCCGGTGCGAAAGACGAGGTCTTCCAGGCGATGGCCATCACACCTGCGGCTATCCGCCATCTCGATCGATTGTCACGAGCACAGATTGTCGAGGTAATCAGAGATTACGGTATCGTCGGCCCGACGCCGTTGCTCCACGAGCTGGTACATCAGGCGGATGGCAGACCTGGTTTGGCCGCCACGCTGTGCCACCTCTGCAAGCGTGAAGAAGTTCGGGATGTTGTTCTCGGCGATGCTTTATGCCGGGACGTAGCCACAACGTTCAAGCAGTTGGTGGGCGCCGAGGCGATTAGCGTTCTCGCGTGCTGTGCCCTCGGCGGCGACGGCGGGATGCCTATGGAAGCTGTCGCCGAAGAATTACGCGTCTCGCTCCAGGACGTGCATCGCGTAGCCACCCATCTTGCCGCCGGCGGCGTCCTGGTCGAGCTGAGGAGCGGCATCCTGGCCGTTCGTCCTGAGACGCTGCGCGACGCCCTGGTTAGGGACGTTTTCTACCGGATCGTACCTCGCCTGCCGATCGAGACGCTGGTCGTTAGGGCGCCGAATCGGGAAGGAGTTATCCGCACCTTGATTGGCGCAAAACACCGCGGTGCGCAAGTCGAGAATCACCGCCTTGTTACGCTGCTTTCTTCCTACCGCGTTTCCGACGACACCTGGCAATGTTATGCGGAGATTGGAAGCGAGGAGTGCGAATGGGTGATGCGCGAGCATCCGGAGAAGCTGAAGGCAGTAGCCCAGGCCTTGCTCCGGCACGTCCCCGAGGAGGGCGTGGACAGATTGCTGTCCGCCGAGGCCGGCGTGGACGCTGGCGATGATCTCGGCTGGCCGCTACGTGTGATCCGGGACTGGGTGGTGTCAGCGTTTCCGGGGACCGGCGATCCGGTTAGTCGCCGCCGCACTCTTCTTGAGGCCACCATGCGATGGCTGGACGCGGGCGGGAATGCCGCGATCGGTATCCGTGCGCTCGGCATGGCGCTCTCGCCCGAGTTCGAGGACTCCGAAACCGATCCGGGCAATAAGTATCGCTACAAACGCCTGTTCGGTTATGTCTCTACCGATGAATTGTCGGAGATTCAGCAGATGTGGCCCGGGGTGCGTGATCGCCTGCGCCGCATGGAAGTTGTGGACTGGAAGCCCCTCGATGCGCTCTTCCGCGCGTGGGGATATCCCGGGTTGCGAGGGGTGCAAGTTCCGCGATCGACGGTCAGGATGATGGTCCAGTTCGCAAAGCGATTGCTTCGCGAATTGGCAGACATCCGACCGGAAAGCCTCTCGCTCTTGTACTGGATACACATCATGGCCGATATCTTTAGGGTCCGAATCAAACACCGGCTCGATCCCGAGTTATTGGCTCTTTATCCCATCCGCGAGCGGGGTGGCGACTGGCAGCTGGCTCAGGCGGAACAGGCCGCGGCCGCCACGGAACTGGCACGACATTGGGCCAAGGAAGACCCGGTTGTTGTCGCACAGCGGCTGATGTTCTGGGAGAAGGAACTGCGGGCCTCACCGTCAAGGCCGTGGTCACGGTGGTCACCGCTGGTCTGCCACGAAATTGCCTCGCAAACGGATGCTCCGGCGGACTGGCTCGCCGCGCTTCGTGACGCTACGGCCGATGGTGACCTAGCTGGGCCTTTCCTGCACAGACTGGTTGTCGCCCAACCGGCGGGCTGGGATAGGCGCCTGGTCGATGCATTGAAGGATCCTTCGCTTCGCGGCGCTTCCGTCGCTGTAATACTGCAGATGGAGCAACCGCCAGCCAGTCTTCTTGACACGGCCATGCGTTCCCTCACCGGTCTCTCGACCATGATCGGCGTCTTGTGTATGCGCCGAGCGGTAACTGAAGAGCGCGTTGCCGCGCTGCTGTCCCATGAGAGCCGGGACATAGCCGTCGAGGTGGCTTTGGGTGAGTGGCATTCTGTGACGCCTCACGCTGTAAGGCCCAGCCTCCTTCGTGCCTGGCGACTCGCCATCCTTCGAGCACGAGGTCATCTGCCAGAAGATGTCTTTCAGCAAGACCAAGCTCTGGCCCGCGATTGGCTCGCGGCCCGCTTTGAGGAAGATAGTGAGACGCTTTCTGTGTTCTGGGCTGACGAGGCGGGTGTACAGGCGGCATTTTGGATGCTATCGAGCGAGAATCGTTTGGATCTGCTCCTTCGCCTGCCCGCGATGCGCTGGGCAGGCGAGATAATCAGCCATCTCGTGGGCGACGATCTAGCCGCTTACCGCGCGCTTCTGTCCAGCCATCCCCTCGCGCGCTTCCACCTCATCCCCCTGCGGGGCGAGGCAGGGGCCGTCTGGCCAACGCAGGTCGTGTGCCGCGCTTGATGCTGGCTACCTTCCGTTGTTTTGCCCCAGTCGAACCTGGAAAATCGCTCCGTTCGGGTTAGTCTTACCTGAACGGAGGTTCCATCATGACCCGACAGCGTCGTCACTTTTCCGGACCTGAGAAGGTCGCCGCCCTCAAACGACACCTCGTCGACAAGGTGCCCGTCTCCGATCTCTGCGATGAACTCGGCATCGCCCCCAACCTCTTCTACCGCTGGCAGAAGGAATTCTTCGAGAACGGACACACCGCCTTCGACAACGGCCGTAAGGCCAAGGCGGTCGAGGACGCCAAGGACAAAAAGATCGAACAACTCGAAGCCAAACTCCAACGCAAGAACGAGGTCCTCGGCGAACTCATGGAGGAGCACGTCCAGCTAAAAAAAGAACTTGGGGAACCCTGACCCGCTGCTGGGTTCCCCACGATACCCGCGACCAGATCGTCGACTTCGTCCGCTCCTGGGCCGACAAGACCGACATCCCCGCCGGCCGCTTCCTCCCCTGGATCGACATCGGCGCCAGCAAGTTCCACGACTGGAAGCACCGCTTCGGCAAGGTCAACGAACACAACGCCTGGATCCCACGCGACCACTGGCTCACCGACCAGGAGAAGGAACGCATCTGCGTCTTCGCTCGCGCCAACCCTCTGGAAGGCTATCGCCGACTGACCTTCATGATGCTCGACGCCAACGTCGTCGCTTGCAGCCCGGCCAGTGTCTACCGCGTTCTCAAGACCGCGGGATTGCTGGCCGGGCAGTCGCCCGTGCCCACCAAAAAAGGCACCGGCTTTGTCCAGCCGCTCCAGCCCCACGAGCACTGGCATGTCGATGTCAGTTACCTCAACATCGCCGGCACCTTTTACTTCCTCTGCTCCGTCCTCGACGGCTGCAGCCGCTTCATCGTGCACTGGGAAATCCGCGAGAAAATGGAGGAAAGCGACGTGGAAACCATCATCCAACGCGCCCGCGAACAGTTCCCCGGCACCACGCCACGCATCATCAGCGACAACGGCCCCCAGTTCCTTGCCAAGGACTTCAAGGAGTTCATCCGCGTCTGCGGCATGACCCACGTCAAAACGTCTCCCTATTATCCCCAAAGCAACGGCAAGATCGAACGCTGGCACAAGACCCTCAAGGGCGACTGCATCCGCGTGCTCACCCCGCTGTCGCTCGATGACGCCCGCCGCCTCGTGGCCGATTACGTCGTCCACTACAACACCGTCCGCCTGCACAGTGCCATCGGCTATGTCACGCCCCAGAACAAGCTCAACGGCCGCGAGGCGGAGATCTTCGCCGCCCGCGATCGCAAGCTGGCCGAGGCCCGCGAACGCCGCCGACAGCAGCGTCAGGCCGCCCGCACGGAGCCGCCGCCCACTCCCCGACCGGCCATCGACTTCGCCGCCGTGCGGACCCTGGTCACCATGGCGGCCGTGCTCAACCTGCTCGGCTTCCAGCCAGGCAGCCGTCACGGGGCCCAACAGCGGGGACCGTGCCCGTTGCACGGCTCAACGTCGGGCACCAGCCGCTGCTTCTCCGTCCACCTGGAGGACCAGACGTTCCACTGCTTCAAGTGCGGCCGCTCCGGCAACGCCCTGGACCTGTGGGCGCAGGCCACACAGCAAAGCGTGTATGATGCGGCCCTCGATCTGTGTTCGCGCCTGGGCATCCCGCTGCCCCTGTTGCCGCCGCCACCGCCGCGGAACAGAGAAGAGGAAACCGTAGCGACTGGAGGAGCAAACGATACAATCACCTGAGTGCCACGGCAATCGTCAACCAGACCCGCTAACTCGGACGGGGCTCTTCCAGATCACGCTGAACCAAGACACCGTTGGATATCGTTGCGGCGGCATTGGGCGGCTTCCATTGGCGAGAAGGACATTCGGTCACTCGCTACCAGAAGTGGGAAGGAACCTTTCGGGCCCTTGAGTGTCACCACGATTCTCGAATCCGCGAAGTTGGTCGAATCGGGCAGAAGGAAGCCAGGGCCCGTCTGGAGCGGGCCCAGCATTCCATGATGAAGCACGAGCCTGACATCGATGACTGATGCTACAGCGCGGCCGCGGCCGCTCCGTCGGACACGAGCCTGGGCAGGTCGAGCGGTAGCAGCGCGGGCGGTACGGTCGGTCAAGCCACTTGATTCTTCGGGTCGCGGTCGGGGCAGCCCTGGCACCGGGTCTGCTTGAAGGCCGCAATAAGGGGGAGCCAGTCGGTGCTGGGAATGGCCGAGGTATACCCGTCGCGCGCACAGCGGCACCACCGTTCCGGCTCCTCCCGGTAATGCGTCGCGGCGTGGTGCGTGTGCCGTAGGTCCTGAATCAGGTCTAGGTGCCGGCACCAGTGAAAATGCTCATGGGCCATGTCCCGAAGCGAGAAGCACTCACGCTCGACGATGGGGAGTCGCTCTTGCGGGAGGCCTGTAGCCGCAAGGCAGTCGCGTGCGAAACGGCGCACTTCACCGTCATCCGCCACAGCGAGGTGGGTGTCTCCGTCGTCGTAAGGTCTCTGACGCATGAGGGCTTCCAGCTGCCGCCACATGGAACCGCCGGACAGGTGGTCCTGCGCCAAGGACTCGACGCGGGCGTAGCCCATTGCCCGTGCGCGAGGGAGGACGTCCTCGGCCAGGGTGCGGGCGACGTTCTCCTGGCCTGCGAGGTCGAATAGGTCAGCCAGGAGCATGCGGGCACGCAGTTCTCCTTCGAGGTTGTCAGCCCGCGCGAAGATCTTCATTGCCTGCTCGGCGTCGCTCATCAAGGGGTGGAGCGCACCGTCCGGGACCGCAGGCGGAGTCTGCCCCAAGGAAAGGATCGTGGCGCAGCGATTCGATATGAGAACCAACCTCACCAGCACGCGTACGAGCAGCGCCTCTCCAAGGAGGAGAGGATGTTGCTGAGCAACCGCCTGCTGGAGGGCCTCCTCGACCTCTCTCTCCCAGCGTTCGGTGTGCTCGCGGTCAGCCCGGAAGGCGGCACGCATCTGGAGCACATCAGGCGGGCGTCCCATCGCGAGGCGCATCTGCTGCAGGCCGACGGCCCGCGAGAAGACGAGCACGCCGGCGACGCCCTCTTCCTGGATGGCGACTAGACGCGCCTGCAGCCGGAAGGACGGGGAAGCGTCCTTATCACCCTCGATCTCGGTGACAACGGCATGAAGTTGTTGGACAAGAGGCAGCCGGCGATTCGGCTCGGATTCCGCTGTGAGTTCGTGCCGCAGGCAGTTGAGGCGGTGTTCCAGCGTCGCCTCCTCTCCCTGCTGCCGGGCCAGGGCCTCCTGGCGTTGAAAGTACTGCTCCCGAGTAATTCGGCCGGTCTGGTGGTCACAAGCGTTGCGCAGGAAGGCGAGGAACCGTTGATCCGTCTGCGACAGTTCCTGCGTGCCGATCTCCGCCTCGGCAAGGTGGCCCAGTGCCACTTGGTACCGCCCCAGGGTGTACTGGGCATACGCGCAGATGAGGTGTGTTCGCGGCATCCGAGCAGCTTCCGGGTTGAGGACACGTGCCAGGTCGAGGACATCCCGCCGCGTAGCCCGCGCCGACAGCAGACATGCCGCCGGTCATGATCCAGTGCCGCACCTCCTCGGGGTCGGTGCTAGTCAGGGTCTTGGGGTCGATACCGACCGTCAACCGCTCTGTGGTCGTGGCCCGGCCCAGTGTGTCCCGGATGCGGCGGCGCAGCTGGCCCTCGCGGCGGATGCGGCCGTGGATCGCGTCCAGCGCCTCGGTAGTCAGCCGGTCGCGGAAGCGGAGAGTGACGTCTCCCTGTTGCATCCAATCCCTGTTGACCGCGTCCAGCCGCCTGCATTCGTCGTGCGCCCAGGTGTACCACAGTTCGTGGCGTGGCGCGACGTAGAGGATATAAAGAGGACTGGGACCGTTCAGGAGGTAGTTGAGGTTACTCGTCGCGACGGGCAGGCTGACGGAGCCGTCCCCATTTACGTCCTGCGAGTCGGTCCCTTTGAGCTGGACGTGCGCAAGGAAATTCGTGTGACGGCCATCGATCACGATTTCGAGCGAGCTGTCAACGCCCTTGTCCTTGCCACGCTGGTCTCGCAGGCAGAACCTGTCCGGGGGGAGCGTGCTATCGAACGCCTTAAAGCTCAGCTCCTCCAGTTCGGCATTCCGGTCAGACCTGGGTAGCGGGCCGAGGTTGTCGTCAACGGGTGCTGGTGGCATCTGTGACCTCGCGCCTTCGATGGGGGATGGCAAGTGAGGGATGGAGAGCCCAACCTTCGTCACACCATCTTACCAGCCCACTGAGCGATCCTGCAGCCCGGTAGCAGCACCTCGTCCGCGCTGCTGCTGAGGTGGACATCCGACGCTTCGAGGAACCGCCAGGGCGGACACAAAAAACTCGACTCCCATTGCCTCCGGTGGTGATTAGCGAGTCCCCTTCCTGGCAACAACTTCGGATAAATGCGGATTACGTTCAATTGGCCGCGGGGTCGCGGCAACTGCGGTAGTCGCCGTCGTAGATGAAGGCCACGGCGTTGCGCGGTCGGGAAAATGGCCTTGAGCCGGGGGAGGTCTTCTCCATCGTCGCGGCCTGCTTTCGCCGCCCAGGAGGGGCGTTTGACGATTTCGGGGCTCGGCGCCTTTAGCCTTTATCAATGCGGGTTCAACTCGGCGCCGGCCCGCCCGTGGCGGCGTGCGAGCACGATGCTCAAGGAATCTCGGGGTTCAGCACCGTCAAGCCTTCAGCGGTCGCTACTTGGCCGAGATTGGCATCTGCACACACGAAGTTATTGAACGGGCTGGCGGCGTGCAGACTGAGCGCCACGGCGAGTTGAATCGCGTCCAGAGTGCGGTGAGCGCGAGTTAGCCCATGCCGCACAAGGAGTTGCTGTGCCAGCTGAAAATCGGCCACGGTCACCTGTATCACCTGCCAGAGACCGGAAGCGATGTCGGCAAGGAACAGCCCTCGCACCTGATGAAACTCGGCGGCCGTGATATGTCCCGTGCGGACCAGGCGGGCGAAGACGGAATGCAGTTCAACCACGCCGAGGGCCGAAAGGAATTGCTGCGACCCGGCACCAGCCAGAAGGGCATCGACCCGAGCTGTTCCTACCTCGGCCCAGTAGTGCTTGACGGCTGCGCTGGTGTCGAAGAAATGGTCGGCCATCCTGGCTTCCAGCTGTTAGCGTTCTTCCCGTTCGGCAGCGACAGCTTCGGCCGCCGAGCAGGGCACTTTGGCGAAGATCTTGCGCACGTCCTCCAGGCGCACCGCGGGGTTGGCGTCACGCGCCGCTGCGGCGACACAGGCCGTATCAAACTGGATCACGCTGGGCCCACGAGTCTCGACGGTGACGGTGTACCGCTCGCGTTCGTGCAATTCGTCCGGGAGAGGCCCAAGCGGACGCAGCACCCCATTTTCATAAATCACCTCGATCTGTTCGTGCATGGCGCGCCCTCCTCTTTTGAAGTTAACACAGCTCGCTGGCAGTGTCGAGCGAAGGTTTGTAGCCTGTCATGCGGTAGGACAGTCTTCCCGCACAGCCCACACGTTGCTGCGCTCCGACAGCGTTCCCCGGTTCCGGCCCCCGGCAGGAACCTTCCTGACCTGTCTGTGCAGGAAGTTAACGCGCCGTGTCTTGCAGGCCGCGAGACAACAAAAACGGCCGCGGTGAAGCCGCGGCCGTGGGATCGTCGAATGAAAAGTCCTGCCGCCGCCGTCCTCGGTGTCGCCCAATCACCAGGAACGTCTCACGGCAGGACACACTTCGTGCTACCCGGCCCGTTCCTGCGTGCAACGTAAATCCGGGATTTCTGACGGGTAGTCATGAGCGCTGTCTGCTGCAACCTTCCCCTGGCGGCTTGTTTCCGCCGCCCAGGAGGGGCGCTGGGCGATTCCGGGGCTCGGCGTGCGATGCAGCGGCTTCTTGCATTGCCTTCGGCTGCCCGGGCTCGCCGGCCGGCCGCCGACGCCGCCCATCGCCCCGCCCGTGTGTGGAAGCTGCCCGCGGGGGTCCCAAGGCGGGGTCATGGACGCCACGGCTTGGGCCGCGGGCTGCGGACACACGGGCGAAAGGCGGCGGCCTCCCTGTCTGTCTTCCTATTCCAACCCTGAAATCACCTTCTTGGGCTACGTGACCTTCTCGTGCCGCATCCAGGGTACGCTCGGCATCGCGGCGAACGGCCGGGCCGATGCGCCCGGGAGGGTCGGCTGGCCACGCGCGTCGGAAATGACTACGGGGAATGGTCCCGTTCGCTTTCCCTCTTTGGGCGTCCTCCCCCGCTTGCGGCCGGTGTGAGTCGAGGTCTTCGACGCCGACCTCCTGCTTGATGGCGTCGATGGAACAGCAGAACTTCCGGGCCTGGCCGTCGTTTTGTGCCAGGTAGGCGCCGACGGTGCCCGGCGGCTTCAGCGCCCGGTCCTCGGCCTCGACGATCAGCTCGCACAGCTCCTTGAACTTCAGCCGCGCCGCCGGCATGCGCCATTGGCTCGGCCATGTCAGGTGTCGTCACGGTCGGGATAGTAGGGCAGGGCAAGGGGAATATCGGCACCTCTTGCTGTGGGTCGGCCCGAGAGGCGTTTCTGTTCCCGGACGCCGATCTTCAGCTGATCGCGGTACTGCTCGGCTAGCGTGAGGGCCCGCGCACGCAAGTCTCGGGCGACGGTGTCCCACACATCGAGGATGTCCTCGATGGACCGTCGCAGTTTGGCGCGCTCTTTCTCCAGTTGGCGCCGAACCCTGACGTGCGCGGCGGTTCGGCCGGTGAGGAGAAGGATGAGGATGGCGATGGGGGCCAGGGGACCGAGGAGGAGCATAGCGAGGAACACGGCAAGGCGGCCGTAGCCTTCCCCCTTCTGCCGTGCCTGTTCCGGGGCGTCGGCTACCATGCGGGCGAAGCGTTCGTATTTGTCGGCGTAGCGGTGCAGGGCCTGGTCAAAACGGTTGAGGCGACGAGCGAAACGGTCGTACAGCTTTTCGGGCGTTTCGGGGGACGGGCGCAGCTGAGCCAGGCTACGGCACGGGGCGTCAAGGCCGTTCGATGCTCGATCGTAATGCTTCTCGATATGCTGGGTGAGCAATTGGGCGATGTCTTCACAAGTGCGCTCGGCCAGGTGGCGCCAGCGTTTCGGGTCGGCCTGCGCGAGGAATTCGTGCGTATCGTCCTCGGCGTCGAGTTGCTTCGCTGCCCGGAAAATCCTGGCGCAGGCCCATTTGAGGTCGGCGGCCAGGGTGCCACCCTGATCCGGACGATGATGGGAGGGTCGCATGAGTGTGTCTCCGAATACGGGCGGTGCGAGGGCGTGTGTCTGGGGGGCTCTGGAACGGGGAGTGCAACCGGAGGTGCGGCCCTGGGCGGGGGTCATGGGTCCGGCGGCGGCGCGGCGTCGTCTTCAGCCAGCGGCTGCTCCTGGGGCGGCTTTGCGAGCAGCGGCAGGATCACGTGCGCGGTGATGACCTTGAGCGCTTCCGGGTGGGATCGCACGTGCGCGGCGAGGCCCCACCCGGCCAGGAAGGCGAGCCCAGCGGGAGCGCCGAGGGTGAGCACGAGGGTCAGAAAGGCAGAGAACATGACTCCTCCGAAGGAAAGTGCAGTATGGGCGGGACGGCTTAGTTTGCCGGGAAGGGCGGCCTGGGGTCAGTTCTCCTCCGGGCGGGGGGACACGTTGCCCGCATGCTGCGCGTCGATGGGCGGCGTGGTGGCGGGCGCAGGCGCCGCCGGCGTGGCGTCGGGGTCGGCCAGGAGGTCGGCCACCTGGTAGGCAATGCCTGTCACGGCGGCGATGACCACCAGCAGCGAAAGCGCGATGCCCAGCCAGTTGCGGCGCGGCAGCAGGCGTTGATTCTTCATGGTCGTATGCCTCGTCGGGCGAACAGGTCGGGGCTCAGAGGGGTGACGATTCAGGTCCCCGCCTGTCCCGCGTGGCGTCCGTAAGGCTTTGACCGGCGCCGATGTTTCGTGTACTATTACGGAGAAAAATGGGGCGTTATGAACCATCCGCTTGCAGCCGCCTCTCCGGCGAACGACAACCGCGATCTCTATGAGACGCCGGAGGGCGCCTACTTTCAGATTCTCAAGGTGCGCCGGCGGCACCTGACGCACGACACGGCCGCGATGACGGCCGAGCGCTGACCGCGAGTGGCGCCGGGTGCTGGCCGGCCTCGACGAAGCCGATGGCGTGATCCGGGCCTGGCTGCGCGAGGTCCCTTCAGCGCCGGCGGCCCGGCGGCGGCCGGGCGTGGGCGTCCCGCTCGCGGGCCTGCGCCTGCTCGCCGGCCGGCTGCTCGCCGGTCGGCTTCGGAACTAGGCTGCCCAGCTCGGCCTCGCGGGTTTGGGCCAGATTGAAGCGTCCCTCGGCCTGGACCTTCTGCTGCAACAACGCGGCACGCTCGTCGTGACCGGCGGACGCGCGGAGGCGGCGATGGAACAGGGCACGCAGGCGGGCCTGGAGCCGGACCGCGAGCCAGGCGCCGCGGGAAACCAGCCGTTGCCACCATCGCTGGTTCCGGTGCATGATCCCTCGTCGGTAAAAACGGCCGTGCGAAACGGCTCTCGCCCCGCGGGCTGGGGCGTGGTGAATGGGCATCCTGCCCGCGTCAGCGTCCGTGCCGCGGGGCGCTGACATGCTGCGGCCGCCGCGCTCGTGCTCCTGGGTCGGCGATTCGGGCTGCATGCCCTGATGGTCCTGGGCATGGTCCTGCGACTGCTCGGGGCCGTGAACGCCGTGCTCGTCCTTCCCGCCGCGCGGGTACATCACGAACCCATTGCCGTTGAATAGGGCCGCCGCCAGCTCGTGGGCTCCCTGGGCGCCCATCTGTTTCAGTTCCGTGGCGATCTCCGGCCCGGCGTCCTTGAGGCCCGGCGCGATGGCGAGGAACGCCTCTTTCACGGCCTCCAAGGCGCCGATGCTGGGCTCGCCGCGGCCGGCGAACAGCTGCTCGGCCAGTTCCTGCTGCGGTTGCGTAGCCATAAACCGCTACCTTTCTGTGTGAAAAAGCCTCGGGCGATAGGTTGCTCAAGAACGCAGACGTTTTTGGGGCGCCTTTGTCCCGGGCAGAGGGTTCACGCCGGGCCGGAGCTTCGGCGAAAGCTGGTCCGGTCCGCGGGGAACCAGATCGGGCCGGCGTTCGGGGAGCGGGTTCGTCCCGGGCGCAGGTGTGGGGCCGAACTGAAACGGATCGTTGACTCCCGTGGCCGGGGCCTGGTAGGGCAACGCCGGCAGCTGGTTCTGCTGTTCGATGGAAGCGGCGAGGGCGAGGGTGAAGAGCGCGGCGACGCTGGCAGAGAGGGTCAGCAACGTGGCGGAGGCGATGATCGTCCGGCAGGCATCGATGGCCTGGCGCCACCAGCGGCGCGGCTTCAGGAGTTCCTTCTCCTCGTAGTAGCGCAGCAGCGTGGACCAGATGGGCCGGACGCCGGGTGTCAGGATGATGGCGATCCGGGGCGAGAGCTGGCAAATTTCGTCGGGCTTGAGGAGCTCGCGGGTTTGCTGCTGCCAATTGCTGTTGCTGCCGCTGGAGTGCGTGGTGCTGGTGCTCGTCGAATAGGAGCCGCCGGTGCTGGTCGAATGCTGCCGCGACGTGCCCTCGTTGGTGCCGCCGCTGGCGACGATGATCGTCTCGTTACCCAGGCTCTGGCTGACAAACTGCGCCGTCTGGATGTCGTTGGTGCCGAAGAAGATCTTCGTGGTGTTGCTGAGCAGCGTCTGACCCTGGTCGCTGGGCCAGCATTTCTTGAGCTGTCCAAGAGATTGGTAGTAGAATTGTAGCCTTACCCCGTAGCCGGCGTACTTGTCTACGGCGTCGTCGAGTTGCTGCATATGGCCCAAGGCGGCCGCTTCATCTAAGATGAAGTGGACCTTCTTTGTCTCCCCAAGCCCGCCGCGGACGATGGCCTGGAACATGGTGCCGATCCACATGCGCAGCAGCGGCGACTGCGCCTGCGCATGTGCTCGACCGGCAGCACGAGGTACACGGTCATCTTGCCGCGGCGCAGGGCAGCGGGGTCGAAGCTGCTGCTCGTGGTGCTCTCGGCGATGGGGATCGTATCGAGCCAGCCCAAGAAGCGGTTTGACGTGGTGAGCACACTCGAGAGTTCGTCGCCCCGGAAATGCTCCAGCTCTCCGCCCCAACGGGCCAGCATGCCGCCGTGCTGGTGCATCAGTTTCTTGGCGATCTCCCACTTCTGCGGGTTGCTCAGGATGTCGCGGACGGACTGGAGCGACCGCGTGCCTCGCTCCTTTTGCCCGTACATCGCCACGACCGCGATGATGGCGCGGATGACCGCCTCGGCCGAATCCGCCCAATGCGGCTCCTTTTCCTCGCCGGTCCGGATGACCAGCGTCTCGGCCAGGGCGCGGCATTGGTCGAGAGCCAGCGGATCGTTTTTGTCGATGAAGTCTAGGGGGTTCAGGGTGTCCGGGCGCTTGGTCACTGCCCCGTAGGGGTCGAGGAACACATTTCTGTGCCCCATCTTCCTCCGTGCCGCCGATGTGAGAGTCGCCAACTCGCCTTTTGGATCCACCGCTACCAGCGACTCCTCGGCGGTCTGGAGGAACGGAACGACGAGCGAAACGCCCTTGCCAACCCGCGTCGGCGCAAATACAGCCGTGTGAATGGCTTGCGGCAACCGGACCAGGCGGCCCTGCTTGCGCTTGCGGCGGCTCAGGGTGTCGAAGTAGGCGCGGCAGGCGGCGGCCGCGGAGAGCCGTCGATTCAGCAGGGCCCTGACAGCCTTGCCGAGCGGCCAACGGCCGTCGTCGGGGATGCGGCCGAGGATGATGCCATTCTGGGCCGTGAGCATGCCGGCCCGGTCCAGGTCGCGCTCGCTTGCCCAGGCTGCCGTCCCGCAGGCGGTCAGCAGCCGGCGGCGCTTACGGTACGCGACAACGGCACAAACGAGGACCGGCAGGACGACCCACGCCACTGGGCCGAACAGCAGGCCGGCGGTGATGACGAGCAGCACGGCGCAGTAGGCGTAGAGCACGGCCGCCAGCGTCAACATCAAGCGCGAAAGTCGGTACATCGGATGCCTCGGTTTCAGGGGATGGTTTCACGAAGCGGCCAGGGCGTCCTTGGCCTCTTGCAGTTCGGCGGCCTTCCGGGTGGCGCGGGCCTTGCGGGCCAGGAACTCTTTGAACGGGGCCAGGCCCTGGCCGCCGTGGTCGCGCAGGTCTTTGACCACGACGCGCAGGGCCGCCTCGGCGGCGGCCAGATCGCCGCCGGGCAGGGTGACGGCGACGCGGACGCCGTCGACCTCGCAGGTGAAGGAGTCCGAGCCGCCCGCCGCCGTGGCGGCGCCGTTCTTGATGGCGGCGGCCAGTTGCGCCGCCGTCTTGACCTGGCCGTCGCAGTAGAGGCGGGCGAAACGCCGCTTGGCCTCGTCGTCGGGCAGCCGCAGCAGGTGGCGGGCGACGAAGGACGGCAGCTTGCCGCTCTGGACCAGTTCCTGCGTGTCGGGGGGCAGCTTCTGGGCGATCTGCATGGCGCGGGTCACGGTGGAGACAGATTTGCCCAGCTTGTTGGCCAGGGCGCTGGCGGTGGAGCCGGTGGCCTTCATGTAGGCCAGGTAGGCGAGGCCGCGCTCGATGTCCGAGAGGTCCTGGCGCTGCTCGTTGTCGATCAAGGCCAGCTCGCGGCGGGTGGCGTCGTCGGGCGGCTCCTTGAGGACGCGGGCGCGTACCGTCTTCCAGCCCAGGAGCTGGACGGCGCGGCAGCGCCGCTCGCCGGCGATAAGGCGCAAGCGGCCGCTCTGCGGGTGGCGGTAGACGATGACGGCATTGAGCAGGCCGTGCGCCGCGATGTTGTCCGCCAGGGCCCGGGTCTGCTCCGCGTCGAAATGCTTCCGGGCGTTGTCCTCCGCGTCAATGTCGGCGACGGGAATGTCTCGCTCCTCGGCGTCGCCGGGGGCGGCGGCGGCAGCGTGTGGGAAGGTGCCGATCGGCGAGGCGGCCGGTGCGTACGGCGTCATGGTTGGCTACTCCGAGGGGCGAACAGCGGCGGGCTCAAGGGTAGGACGATTCAGGACAATGCCTGTCCCACGGCGGCGGGGGGAAGGCAGAGGGCGGCGCGGCTTTGGCTTAGTGTTTTCGTTGGCGCTGCTGGGCGGGCGGCTCCGGTTGGGGCCTGGCGTCGCTCGTGGCGCTGGAGTTCCAGTGCGCGGGGGCAAACAGTTCGTGGCGGAGGCATGTGGGCCGTCTGCTCAAGGCAAAGGGGAAAAAAGATGGGCCGCCTCGCTGGCGGCCCGGGGTTAGTCAAGGCGACGGGCGTTAGCCCCCCCACCCGCATCCCGGGATGCGGGTGGGGGCTAAGCGCCGGCGCTCAGTATTCGGGTGTGGTCAGAGCATGACAAATGCCCTCCTTTGGTGTGCCGGGCTTGGGTAGCCGCCGCCGCAGGGCCCGGTGGCCGCACAGGCGGAGGAAGTCTCCTGGGGCAAGGATGCAGGGCCACCGGCCGCGGACCGGCAGCCCTGCAATCGGCTAGTGAGTTGCGAAGGCTTGGACTCCTTCTTGGGGCGAAGGTGGAGATGGGGGCCGGGTTGCGAACAAGGGGTCTGGTGCTCGCCGCCGGTGCCGCGTCGCTGAGCATCCTGCGGGCGAAGCGCTGGGCGCGGTAGGTGGCGTAGTAAGTGCGGCGGATCGGATCGAGGAAACGGCGCTTGCGGCTGCAATCGCCGTTGTTGCGCGCGTGCATTTGCGGCGCGGCAAGGCCGGGGGCCGGTCGGAATGGCCGGCGCCGGGCGGCAATTGGCAGATGGTGGTGGCCAAGGGAGTGTCCTTTCCGGGCGTAGATCAGAGGACAGGCGGCCGTGCCGCCGCGTGCCATGAGAGAAACGACCGAGCCTGCTGCTTGTCCCGCGCGGGACGGTCACGCGGCATCGTCTTCGTCGAATTCCCCGCTTTCGACCTCGCCCTTGCGGCGGTAGAAGTCGGCGCGGGAGCTGCCCGTCTGCTCCGCGTAGAGCCGCTCCTGTTCCTTGGCGTCGTCGGTCTGGCCGAGGATCGCGCAGGACGCTCCGGCGCTGCGTCCTCCGGGCCTCGCGCGGCAGCGGGTTGGTTTCGTGGCGGAAGTGGTAGGTGGCTTCCCGGACGCTGGCGGCCAGCAGGTCGCGCCAGTCGCAATGGCAATACTCCTCCCGCCACTGGAGGTAGGTCTGGAATCCCTTCTGCTGCAAGCGCAGGTCGAGCGGGCAGCCCGCCGCCCGGCACTCGCGCAGCACGTGCTCAGTGACCTGGAGGCACTCGTCGGGCCCCAGGAGCGTCTTGTCGTGCTGCCGGTAGCCCTGGCCGGCGAGGTGGCGCATCTGCGCCGCCAGCTCCGCCTCGGTAACGTCGAGCCGATGCACCTCAATGCGGGTGGCCAGCGCCCGCAGCTCGGGCAGGTCGGCCAGGGGCCGGTTGCTGATGAGGATCAGCCCGCCGCGGAACACGAAGCGCTGCGCGCCGTCCGTGGCGGTGGTCCAGGTGACAATCCGGTCGTGTCCCGGCTGGGCCCACAAGGCGCTGCGCAGCACGCCCTGGGCGTCCGGGTCCCTGGTGAGCCGCTCCATGTCCTCCAGGACGTGGACCGCATCCGGGGCGCGCCCCAGGGTCAGGAACAGCCCCTTGCCCGTCATCCGCCCGTTGAACAGTTGATAAGGGGCTTCGAGCTTTTCGAGGTGGCGCAAGACGGTGTAGGACTTGCCCATGCCGCCGGAGCCGTACAGGAAAAGCCCGTTCTTGAAGCCGCGGGCGACCCCGGTAACATGATCGCGGAGCAGCTGGAGCTTCTTTTCCAGGCTGGCCAGGGGGTCCTCATCTCCGCCCGGAAGCAGCAGGTTGTTGTTCGTCATGATCGCTCCTTGTTGTTGGCGGGGCGGTTTTCTCAGGTCGGGGCTGTGAGACCTGAGACCTGAGAAATGCTGCCAGTGCTGTGAAGGGCGAAGGTCGCAGGGAGATGGCGCGAGTGCCACCGTGGTTGCAAGGTTGACGAGCGGGTACGCCGCTCGTCCCGCACGGGTGGGGTGGTGGTGGACGACAAGGGACAAGGCGCGGCCGGGTGAGCTGTTGGCCGCGGCGGGCGTATGGTGTAAGCTAGAGTGAGATTTCGCTGGACAGCTCGACGGAAACCTGTGCTAACTCGGAGACAGGCCAGATGGCACAACGCAAGCAGCCGCCGGCAGGCAAGAGCGGCGACGCTCGCCGTAGCAAGGCTGTCGAGCGGGCGGTAGCAAATGGAGCCAGGGAAGGGCAACAGCAGGTGACGGACGGCGAGGAAGGGCAGGAGAGCAAGGAAGACCGGAAACGGCGGCTGTTGAGGCCGGCAGCCAAAACGGCACTAGATCAGTTCGGAAAAAAGGCTCCAAGCTGGAAACGTCTGCAAGAATTGCGGCGACGAAAAATCGCGCTGAAGGGCAACGGCGTGGAAATTGAGTGCGGTGGTGTCGACGATATGGTCAATGAACTTCGGAAGATGCAGGAGCAAGAGCCTGATGTATTCGCGGAGCTGGTGCGGAGCGTCAGACCCAGGAGCGCAACGCGCCTGCCGGAACCAACCTTGGCGATGGCGATTGCCAGAGGAGAGCTTAAGAAGCGTGGGTATCTCGTGCCTGACGGGCCGTTGGTGAAGCCGGAGCCACGAGTCGCCGCACTGCTCGATGCGGCGTACACGGAGACGAAAGAGGGCGTGATTCTCCGGGAGGCGGCGATCTATCCCAGCCGCGAGTTCTACGAGGAGCTGGACCGCGTCAGAACCAGGTGGGTACAGGAAGTAGCCCAACTCGCCGTTGAAGCTGCCAAGGACCAGGGCGGCGGACCTGTCCGATAAGCCGTCGGCCGCCTTGTGGCGGCGTGCGGCAACTACAGCAGGCGATCGCGGAGCCGTTTCCTGGCCCGCGCGAGCTTTTCTCTGATGGCCTTGGGAGTGCGGCCGAACTCCAAGCCTAGTTCCGCGCAGGTGGAGCCATTGGCCTGACGAAGCAGAAGCTGCTGGTCAATGTCCGGCAAGGTCGCCATTGCCTCCCGGAGCCTTGCAAGATCCTCGTTATGGACCGCCGCTTCTAGGGGCGACGGCTCATCGGACTGGATGTCAGACATCTCGTGCGGGGGACTGGTGCCATTGCGGCGGTAAGCGCTCTTGCGATAGTCCTCCGCCAGATTACGCGCCACACGCATTACCCAAGCCCGCGGGTCGTCGATCTGCTCCCCGCTCGCCCACTGTTTCCACAACCGCAAGAAGCTCTCCTGCACGATGTCGTCGGCGGTGTGCTTGTCCTTACAACTGGTCCAGGCAACTGCCCACAGGTCGCCGCCGTGGGCCTGGCGGATCGCCTCGATGTCGGCGTGCTTCTGCGATTGCAGGTCGTGCGCCGGGGCCTGGCCGGCGTGGTTGCTGACCGTAGTTTTTCGCATGGCTTCCCCCTCGTTTGGCTGAGCCGGCGCGCGGACTTAGCGCAGGGCGCGGTCCTCAACGGGACGGCGTTTCGCCGCTTTAGCTCTGTTTGTGTTCTTTACGACAGCTCTTCTCTATCGTGCGTCAGGTCCCGTGCCAGCTCCTTCAGACTTGTCTTCTAAACCCGCAGACTCTTGAAGGTCACGGCAATTCCGGGCTGGAACATGGTAACACCGCAGCCTTTTGAAGGTTACTGCAATTCCGGGGCTGTAAGCGGCCTTGCTGCACCAAGCCTTCGCAATATGGCAGGACTTGCTGGCGGGCTGGGTGGGCTTTATTACCGGATTTCCGTCGCATGGGTCGTGCTTCCCTTCGTTTTGGACGCAATTAAGACCTTGGGCCGTCCCGCCAGTGTTCGACCCTCCATCTAGATTTTACCTCGTTTGTTTTTCAGGTGCGCGCCGCCATCCGTTTCCGGCCTACCTGCGGCGTGCGAGCAACGCGGGGTACAGAGTCCCGCCGTACTTTGCGTCGATGAGTATACCCCAGACGGCCACGGTCGCCGCAAATCCAATATACAAATGGGGTTATACCAACACCGGCGATGGTCAAGTCGGCTGTTTTCGGCGCAATGCCGACACTGAAAACGAGAGCCAGCACCGGAAAACCTGATCCCATACCTCGAATCACACGTGCCCCGAATCATTCAGGACCAAGTGGTGCTTGATGTGCGAATCACCAACCCTTCGAGCACCGGATGGCCTGTGGTTCGAGTAGTGGATCACCTCGTAGGCGAGGTAGCGAGCAGGCGGCTAAGTCAAAGAAGGCCGCGCTCCGGCCTGTGCATGAACGCCCGGCCAGCGGGCGAAACACTGGGCGTCCTGGGGGGCAGGGTCAGTCCGCGGGAGGCGTTGCCTATAGGGACTGTTCGACCCGGCGTCAAGAGACGGGGATGGGAACGGGAACGTAGAGTTGAACACCAAGGCGTAGTGCGTGATGCGGCGCCGCACGGCCTGGTAGACGGCCGCCTCCAGTCCCGGCGGGTGTGGCACAGCATGTGCCGGGGTGCCTCCTCGGTGCCGGGCAGGGTCGCGGCGTTCAGCAAACGCTGGCGGTGCGTAACGGTTGCCGCGGGCGTCGCCTTTCATCAAAGCCTGATAGTCGATGTTGCAGATGTGTTTACATGCTTTTTCCCGTTGCGGCGTTGCCCGGACGCCACTGCTCGTGACCCTGCAATCGCCTGACCGTTAGTACCAGTCGGGGCGGCTCGTCATGTGGCGGCAACGGCCCGCCCCCCGGCGCGGCGGCACGGAATGCCAAGCCGGGAAGGCGGAAAAGCCGCGGTTTTGCCGGCGGCAAAGTATACGATATGTACTATCTGTATTATGCCTTTAATGGGCCTAAGCGCAGCTTAGGGCATCTGAGTGTAACACGATACCAATTTGCCATCCCGCCGGCCGCTGCATAGGATGCTGCATCCGGAACGGGGGAATGTCATGCTGCGCTTCACCGAGATCAGGGATGCCGGCGCCGCCGGCAGTTACTACGGCAAGACCGACGGCGGCTACTACCTCGACGGCGCCGAGCTGTACCGCGGGGTGGGAGGCAAGCTCGCCCAGCAGCTCGGCCTGGGGGAGAAGCCGGATTTCGAGCAGTTCAAGCGGCTGCTTCAGGGGCTCGATCCGTTCACGGGCGAGCGGCTGACGCAACGGCTGGTCGATGATCGCGTGGCCGGCTTCGACATGACGGCAAGCCTCCCCAAGGGCGTCACCGAGGCCATCGAGGGCGGCGACGAGCGGGTCCGGGCTGCCGTGCTGGAAGCGCTGCGGCAGTCGGTGGCGGAGGTCGAGGAGCGCATCACCACGCGGGTCAGGAAGCGCGGCCGGCAAGAGGACCGTGTGACCGGCAACATGGCCTGGTTCGCATTTGAACACCCCGAGACCCGGCCCACGCAAGAGGACGGGATGCCGCGGCCCGACCGGCATATCCACGTCGTCATTCCGTCGCTGACCTTCGACCCGGTCGAGCGGCAAGTGAAAGCCATCAAGTGGCGCCCGACCATCGACCTGCGCAAATGGTTCTCCACCCGTTTCGACCTGCGGCTGTCGCAGAAGCTGGCCGAGTTGGGGTACGAGATCAAGACCGAGTACCGCGGCCATGAGAAGGGCGGCCGCAAATACTACTCGTGGGACATCGCGGGCATGCCCGCGTCGATGATTGCGTGGGACAGTCAGCGCCATCAGGAGATCGAGCAGCTTGCCGAGCAGTTGGGAGCGACCGGCCCCCTGGCCAAGGCCAGGCTGGGGGCGACTTCCCGGCTGGCCAAGCGCACGGACATGACATTGGTCGATTACCGCGAGTATTGGGACAGCCAGCGCACGCCGGAGGAGCTGCGCGGCAGGGACGAGTGCATCCGGAAGGCGGTCCTGGGGCTGAACCCCAAGGCGACGCCAGCGGCGGCCGAGGCGGTGCATCACGCCATTGAGCATCATTTCGAGCGCAGCTCAGTGGTCGATTACACCGACCTGGAAGTAACGGCGATGGAGCGGATGATGGGCAGGGGCCGGCCGGAGGAACTGCTGCCCGAATTCCTGCGGCAAGGCGGCCTGGTCAAGGACGGCGAGGCGACGACGCGGGACGTGTCGGCGCAGGAGCAGCGCGTCATCGGCTTCTGCTACGACACCAGGGGCACGATGGCGTCGCTGGTGCTGGGGGCACGCAAGCCCGACGTAAGCGGCCTGTCGCGTGACCAGCGTGCTGCCCTGCGGCATGTATGGGAATCGACCGACCAGGTGTTGCTGATTCGCGGCGGCGCCGGCACCGGCAAGACCACGCTAATGCGGGACGCCATCGCCGGGACCGGCAAGCCGGTGGTGGTGCTCGCTCCCTCGGCCGATGCCTCGCGTGGCGAACTGAGGCAGCAAGGCTTCCATGATGCCAACACGGTCGCAGCGTTCCTCGACCGGCCGGAGATGCAGGAGAGGGCGCGGGGTGGCGTCATCTGGTGTGATGAGGCCGGCTTGCTGCCGATCAACGACCTGGAGCGGCTCTGCGGTATCGCAGACGAGTTGGGGGCCAAATTGGTGCTCCAGGGCGACTCGAAACAGCACAAGGCCGTGGCCCGGCACGGCAACATGCTCGGCGTCCTGCACGAGTACGCCGGGCTGCCGGCGGCCGAGTTGAAGGAGATCAAGCGGCAGACGGGCGATTACGCGGCGGCAGTGGCGGCCGTCCGCGATGGCGACTGGAAGAAGGCCGATGCCGTGCTGCGCAACCTGGGCTGGGTCGTCGAGGGCGAAGGGCATGCCGCCCTGGTCGAGGAGTACGCCAAGGCGATCAAGGAACGGAAGGCGGTCAAGAGCGATGGCCAGGTCAGGATGGTGCCAAAGACCGTCATCGTGGTCGATCCCACGCACAAGGACGGCGACGCACTGGCTAATCAGCTACGGGCGCTGCGCAAGGCCGAGGGGCTGATCGACCGGCAAGACCGGGCCTTCGTCCGGCTGGTGCCGCTATCCTGGACCGACGCGGAAAAGGCCGATGTCCGCCACTACGCCGGTCAGGAGGTCGCCCAATTCTTCAGGAACTCGGGGCCGTTTAAGGCCGGCCAGCGGGTGCGGGCGGCGGAGTTGCTGCCGCAGCTGGCGCGCGTGAAGCCAGAGCATTTCCAGGTGTTTGCCGAGCAGGAAATCCGGCTGGCGAAGGGCGACACCATTCGCCTGACCGCCGGCGGCAAGAGCAAGGAGGGCAAGCGCGTCGATAACGGCCGCATCGACGAAATCGCCGGTTTCACCGCCAGCGGCGACGTGGTGCTGTCGAACGGCTGGGTGCTCCACAAGACATTTGCCCATTGGAATAACGGGCTGGTGACCACCAGCATGGCGGCGCAGTCGAAGACCCAGGACATCGTGCTGGCGGCGATGAACCGGGTCTCGCTCGGGGCGATGAGCGCCGAGCAGGGCTACGTCACTGTGTCGCGCGGCCGCGAGCGCGGTATGGTCTTTACCGACCTGACGCGCGAGGAGCTGCTGGACGCCATGCGCCGGAGCGACCGGCGGCGGTCGGCGACCGAGCTGATGGGGCCGCGGCCGGCCCGGAAGAAGCCGACGGTGAACGAGAAGGCCCGGGCGTTTGTGCTGCGGATGCGAAAGCGTTTCCGCATCCTGCGCGACCGGGCGGTCGAGGTCCTCACGCCGCCGCTGCGGCGGCCGGAGCAGGAGTTCCATCATGCCCATGCCCGATAGACCGTTAGCGGAGGAGTTGTTCGCGTCCCGCCGGCCGCCGGCGCCTGTCCCCACTACGCCGCCGCACAACGACGAGACCGCGGCCCGGGCCCATGCCCGGAGCCGGGCTGAGCCGCAAGGCAGCGACCAGGAGCAGGAAGACAGGCCGGATCTCCGGGGGGCGTACCGGGCGTTTGGGCGCGCGTGGCCGAACGCCCTGCCCGCGCTGGTCATCTACTTTAACGCGGCCGAGCGCCGGAAGTTCGGCAAGAGGAAAGCTCAGGTTCAGTACGAGCACCTGGACAGCGACGACCCGGCGAGCGAAGGCTTGGCCGAGGACGGGCAGTCCTTCTCCTTCGTCGTCGCCGGCGCTCGCGGCATGATGCGCGTCACCATCCGCGGCCGGCAGCTCGAAGAAGGCTACGATCTGATCGTCGCTCACCGCATGCCGTGGATCAGGTGCGTGGACCGGGATTTCGGGCAGGGCGATGGCCAGGTTATCACCTCGGTGGAGATAGAGGCGGTGCAGGAAGAGGAAACGTAGCCGTTCTCGCCGACGACATCGGCCAGCGTCGCGGCGGGCGCGGTCTGATCGATGGATGTCATGGCTTGTTCCTCACTGTTGGAGTGAAGGCCGCTCACCAGGAGCGGCCTCCGAGATGGGCGCCTTCGAGGCCGAAGAGCTGCTCGGCCTGATAGCCGACCGGCAGGCCGTCGTTGTCGAAGCGCAGTGGGGTGGTCTGGATGAGGTCGCGGATGTCCTGGGGGTCCCAGGCGTCGTCGTCGAAGAATTCGCAGAGCGGGATGTCGTAGGAATGAGTCATGGGCTTTCTCCTGGCTTTACATTGCAGGCCGCCCCATGCGGCCTTTTCGGGGTCGAACTCAAGCCGCCCCAGTCCGGAGGCGTAGCGCACCTGCAAGCGAAAGGCCGAGGGTCCCGCAGGGAAACGGCCTTGGCAGCTTGTCAGGCTCCGGCGGGTGGCTTAAGACCCCGAACCGAATGGCCGTGGGGGCGACAGAGAAAGGACAAGACAGGAGAAAGCGGCCTGGATGAGAACCTAGACAGCCCGGGGTTGCGAGTGGGGGCGCGGTGAGAGGGCCGGGAGCCGGCGGATCTGTGCAGGACCAGCCGCTGCCGTTGCCGTCGGCGGGGAGGCGGGCGCTGGGGTGAGCGCTCGGAGAAGGGGCGCCCGGAGGATCAGGGCTCGTGGGCGATGCACTTGTCCTTTTGCTTGACGGTTAGAGTGTCATCGGTGCGTCCGTGGTCAAGCGGTCTTCAAGGCGTTGCGGATGCGCTCGCATGCATACTCGAAATACACCGGGTCCTGCTCGATGCCGACAAAGCGCTTGCCCGCCTGGATGCAGGCGACGCCGGTCGTGCCGCTGCCCATGAACGGGTCGCAGATCGTGCGGGCGCGGGTGGAGCGGCAGAAATAGGCCACCTGCTGGAGAGGCCGTGGACAAGGCACGGGATTGTCACCCTGATAGCCGTCGTAGGGCCTCAGGTCGGCCACGTGCCAGTCCGTGGGCAACTCGTGATGGACGAGTGATCGGTCGCTCCAGAAAATCACCGGGTCCCAGCTGAGGCAGTTGCTCCTGCCGGGCGCGCTGGGTAGAGCTTGCAGGCAGCGATGATGCGGTAGCCCTTGGGGAAGTACTCGTGCCACCGATCGGCCTTGAGGGGGCTCTGCCACACGAAGCACGGACCGCCGTTGGTGAGGCGGGTGAGCTGCGGCACCAGCCGGGTCATCATGCCGGCGTACTCCTCGGCGCGTCATCGTAGGTGCGGTACTTGAAGCCGATGCCGTAGGGCGGGTCAGTGACCACGCCCTCGACGGCCTCCAGCTTCGACATGATGTCGAAACAGTCGCCGTTGTACAGGGTCGCCGGGCCGATCCGCACCCTGCGGACGGGTTGGGTCAGCGGCACCGGGCTGGCAGTGACCGGCGCCAGGGGCAGCCTGGCGTAGATCGGCTTGGCCGTCCCGGCCTGGGCGGGCGAGGCGGACATGCTCAGGCATGCGGCGTAAAAGGGATCGATAGCGGCGAGTGAGTGGGTCATAACAGTCTCCTTTCTTCGGTTTCCTCGTTGTTGAGTTCGGCGAGGTAGTGTTTTCCGGCCACGCACAGGGCGTAGTGGAAGTCCTCACTGTCGGCGTCGCACATATGCATGGCGTCGGCCAGGAGGTCGGTCAGGCAGACGAAACGGTCATCATCGGAGTACCCGGAAAGGGCCTTACGGCAACGCTCGACGCGCTCACGAATCAAGGGATCGGTCGTCATGGCAGACCCTTTCCATCCTGTTCTTGGATTGCTTTGCGCAAGTGGGGCTCGTACTCGTCGCCCCGCCAGGAATTGCTTCCGAAGGCGATGTCGCCGGCGGCCAGCTTGGCGATGTCAAGGACGGCGCAAAAACACGGTTCGTCGAAGACGATGCCGACCTTGCGGCTGCCAGCCTGGCCGTATTCCTTGAAGAGGATGACATCGAAGGGCGCGCCACCAACGCCGTTGCGGTGATGGGCGATAGCGAGGGTTTTGAGCTTCATGGGCTCCTCCTACGCGCTGGCGGTTTGGCTGGGATCATTCGACTCGGGAAACAAGTCGCCGGCGACCTGTTCGAGCGTCGTCCAGTTAGTGCCCCAATCGGCGTCATGGATGTCCTCGACCTGCTGGAGTACCTGCCAGGCCTGCTCATCGTTGAGGTCGGGGCGAACGGCGCGGCACGTCCTCGATGCACCAGATAATGGCGATCTTCTTCTGCTTGGCCAGGAGCGCGCGAACCTGGCAATCGATGTCATCGAGTTCAGGGCATGAGTCGGTCGTGGTGTCGTTGGCATTGGTCATAGGCTGAGTCCTTTCCAGTCAGTTGTGGTCGAGCGTGAGCCGATATTCGGCGAACTGCCGTTCCAGCTCTTCCATTTCACCGTCGAAAGCCGGGTCGATGCCGGCATCGTTGTAGCAGCTGAGCGTTTCGATGAGGCTGGACGGGCTGCCCGTGGAGCGGGCGTGATGAAGTGTAATCATGGCGTGATTCCTTTCGTGTGATGGGCGGGACCGAAGTCCCGCCCGGTTAAGGTGATGGCTCAGGCGGCCTGCGCTGCGGCGTCCTTTTTGGCTTTCTGGTCAGCCTGCTGCTGGTGCATGACCCAGGTGTGGGCGAGGTCGAGCAGCTTGGCCATCGGCAGCAAGTCGTCCGAGTTGAGGCTGTCGGTCTCTTTCCAGGCATCGTCGCCGTGCTTGTAGCCCCGGCTGGGGATGACGCTGTACCAGGAGCCTTTCTCGCCGGAATTGCGCCAGATCGTGACTTGCAGGACGCCGAGGCGTATCTTGTGTGCTGGTTTAGACATGATGGTGGTCTCCTTCTTTTGGTTGCGGGCCCCACTACGAGGCCTTACGGCACGCTCAAAGAAGCCGCCTAGTCCGGAAGCCGAAGGCGTCCGGTCAACCTGAAAATTGGGGGAGACCCTTGGGGGAACCGATTTTCTGGTTTACCGGTCCGGCTGCGGCTTCACAGTGCCGTAAGTATGGCCAGGGGTGGGGTGCGGACTGAAAGACGGGAGACGCCATCGAATGCAAGCGCACGGAGACGCTCGGCGGCAATGCGTCAAGTCCTCGATGCATCCTGGCGCCCCCACAGAGGCGGCAAGGCGTCAGCGGCAGGCAGCCGCACAGCATGGCCAGGCGCCTCCGGGAGAGACGACATCAACGCTGGGCCAACCGGGCTGGGCACGAGGAAACGTCCGGCATGAATTTGGCCAAAACGCAGTTGCGCCGGGCAACCAGCAGGCCAGCGGCCGGGGCCGGGCAATCGCGGCCACTGCAAACTGAAAACGCTCGGGATCTACGGCAGCGAGGAAAAGCCGTCGTTGCAGCCGCTTCCCTCAAGCACCGCATCGAGAATCGGCCGGTCATCCATGAGGGCATCCCTGCCGCTTCCATCGTCCTTCAAGCTTGGGACGATTGAACCAAACCCGCAGATGCTGCTAGCCGGCGGCGTGCCGCCAAACGGCAAGCGCCCGGTCGTAGGCATCCTTCATGCATAGGAAGTCGTGATGAGTGCCCCCTTGGTCCGGGTGATGGCGTTTCGCCAGGATCAAGAACGCGCGCTTCGCGGCCATCGCGTTCTCTTCCGTCGGGTCCCGGCGCAGCCGCTCGAAACTCTGCCAGTAGATCGCCCCTGGCTTTGCGAAGTTCCCTCTTCGCCCGCCCCATCACCTGTTGCCAGTGCGCGAGTGCCTTTGCGAGCGTGTCTGTGTCGTCCTGCTGGCGGCCGAGATAACAGACAGTGCGCCTCCGTGTCTTTCCCTGCCTGTCGCGGTAGCTCTCGACCAAATAATAGCTCTGCGTGTTGCGGGACCGGCGTAAAACGATGAATGCCATGCTCGGACCGATACCACATGGCCCATGCGTCCGCAAGCATTTACAGACACCACGGAATCTCCCCCGTCGTCCCGGTTCGCGAGACCCCGTTCGTCCCTCACGGAAGTCCCCGGCGTCCTCGGACGTGTGTGGTGTCTGTAGCTCATTGGTTCGGCGCTGTGGACGGAGAGAAAGCGGGCATTTGCGGGAGAGGCTGACGGTCACGGACACGGAGAGCCTCCAGGACGAGGCCCGGACGACCTCGCGACTGCTGTGGTGCCTGTAATTTGAGCATTTCCCCGCAACAGAGAAGACGGCTAGCCGGGGGGCCGGGGGGTGGCAATGAACGCCCCCGGTCGGCGGCATGGATGCGGTGAAGTCTTGCAGGGATGCGGACCTGGCACGATGCACCCGAGTTCGGGTGGGGTCATGGAGGCCGCAGTGAAACGCCTTCTCGAAGAGCCCCGCGGCGAGAAGCTGCGCGGCAGCGGCTCGGCCGCTCTGACACGGTGTGAGGTTGTTGCCGCAACCGCATGGATTATAATGATTTATGCACATGGTGGCGTCGGTTATGTCAAGTTTTACAGCAATAAAACTTGACTGATGCGGCGCTTTCGGCGATAATGCAACTATGAGCACCATGAAAAGCAAAGCGGCAACGCGTGGCAACGTGGCTAAGACCGTGAGGCAGCGGATCGAGGCCGGCGGGGAGCGGGTCTGGCGGCTGGCGGACTTCGACGGGATGCCGTTTACGGCGGTCGCGCAGACGCTGTCGCGCCTGTCCCGCCAGGGCGTCGATCCAGCGGTTGGGCAAGGGCCTGTACTACCGGCCGCGGCCGACGGCGTTCGGGCCGAGCCGGCCCAACCCGGCCCAGATCCGGTCCCTGCCCATGCGCCGGAGGGGAGTTTTCCCGGCCGGGATCGGCAGCGGCCAACCTGCTGGGCTTCACGACGCAGAACCCTGCGCGGATCGAACTGGCGACCGACGGCCTGAGCCTGCCGCGGCTGATCGTCGGCAAGGAGACGCGTCATCCACACGCGGCGGCCGGAATCGTGGCGGACGCTTTCCGAGACGGACGCTGCCCTTCTCGACTTCCTGCGCAACCGGGGGGCGTCGAGTGAGCTGTCGCCCGAGGAAACCGTGGACAAGCTGCTCGGCTACTTCCGCGAACCGGGACGCTTCGAGCGTCTGCTCAAGGTCGCCGCGTCGGAACCCCCGCGTGTCCGCGCCATGCTCGGGGCCATCGGCCAGCAGCTGGGTCAGCCGGAAAGCCGGCTGTCGGGATTGCGGAAGGGTTTGAATCCCCTCTCCCGGTTTGATTTCGGGATTCTCGCCGCGCTGGCGTATGCGCGGGCAATGGCAGGCGAAGGAGCGCAAGACCCGTGAGACTGTTTGAGCACCCCGACTTCGAGCAGGCCGTCATCCGCGCGGCGGAGCATTTCCGCCCGCGGGGCCTGCGCGAGGCGATCATCGAGAAGGACTACTTCGTCACGGAGGCGCTGCGCATCATCGAGCAGGCGGCCGGTGACAAGGTCATCTTCAAGGGCGGCACCAGCCTGTCGAAGGGCTGGAACCTGATCCAGCGATTCTCGGAAGACATCGACATCTTCCTCGACCCGACCGCGTTCACCCCGCCCCTGGGCAAGAAAGGCGATCGACCGCGAGTTGAAGAAGCTGCGCCAGGCCATCGAGACAGCACCCGGCGCTGACGATTCGTCGACAAGGAAAGCCAGACCATCGGCGGCTTCGGCCGCAACGACCGCTTCGAGTATGTCCAGCGGTTCGCGGGCGCCGGCGAGATCCGCAACCGCGTGTTCGTCGAGGCCGGCACCGCCAGCGGCCGGGAGCCGACCGAGCGTATCCGGCTCCAGTCCTACGTCGGGCAGTTCCTCCAGGAAACCGCCGTGTCAGCCTCGGTGCCGAGGACGAAGGCCCGTTCGAGATGCGGCTGCTGCATTTCCGGCGCACCTTCGTCGAGAAGATGTTCGCCATCCACGCCAAGGTCGAGGCGTTCAAGACGGACGGGCAAGCAGATCGGCGGCTACGCCCGCCATTACTACGACCTGTTCTGCCTCGCCGAACGTGCCGGAGGTCCTGGCGATGCTCCGCTCCGACGAATACGGCACGATCAAGGCCGACTACGACCGGATCAGCCGGGAGCATTTCGAGAAGAGCTACGTGCCGCCGCCGGACATGAGCTTTGCGAAGAGCGACGCCCTGTTTCCGCCGGGCGAACTGCGCGCCGTGATTGCGGCTGATTTCGAGGCGCAATGCCGCGTGCTGTGCTTCGGGCCGTTCCCGACCTGGGACGAGGTGCAGGTGCGGCTGGAGGAGATTCGCAACCTGCTGTGATTGCAATGGCTGTAGGAAGCCCCCGATCTGGCTAAAGGAACCACGGGGTCTTTTCCAGTGCGGGGTGTAGCTGGAAGGGCTCCGCTTGCCGGAGGAATGCCGCCGTCAGGTACGCGATGTCGCCCGCGTACTTCAGGGTGATCGGCTCGCCGCAGAACGCGTCGGTCGAAGCCCAGTTGAGCTTCGTCAGACTCAGGAGCTGAACCGCAACCGCCCTCATGTCCGGCCCGGTGGGAGGAACCTGGCGCGGTCGGAATACCCAGGCGCTGACCTCCAGGGGCCTCGGCGTGCCAAGCGACCGCCGGAACGGGTTGTACCCAGTCGTGGAGAGGTAGAGCTGGTTCGGCGCGGCCTGTACGTAGCTACCTCGGCGCAGGCTGCCGTCCGTCTCGGCACGGCTGTCGAAGAAGCGCACGTTGTGGTGCGAGTTGACCCAGACGAAGGTGTAGGTTCCGTCCGGGTAGACGTCCTGCGCCGCCCGCAGGATCGCCATCCGGTCTTCCCACGACAGCTTCTCCGCGTAGTGGAAGATGATGTTCGGGGTCTGGCACAGGCTAAGCCGACGCAGGGTGTCGCGGACCAAGTTGGCGAAGGTCTCCTGCCGCTTTCCGAAATCGAAGGCGGTGGTGTTGCCGGAGTAGAACTCCCATTTACCGTAGTTGTTGAAGACGTTGGCGAACCCCATGATGCGCTGCCGGTCGCGGGACTGCGTGTACGACAGGCCGACGAAGAAATCGGCGTCGGGGATCGCATTGGGCAGCACCCACGGCGTCAGGCCGCATTTGGCCGTGACGTTGAGGGCCAAGTTCAGGTCTTTCCAGTCGGGGTCGGCCAGCGTCGGTGTATCGACCATCTGGCACGGTACGCCTCGCTCCAGCAGGAGGCGTTTGACGACGTAATAGGGGGAACGCTCGTCATCCGCCGCGTACCCTTGCTCCGGGGTATGGACCAGAAAGATGCGTGCGGGCGGGGATGCACCAGCCCAGTCGGGATGTTCCTTCAGGATGCGCTCTACCTCCTTGCGGATTTCTTCCGTCGCCTCAACGATCACAATCGATGAGTAGGTGAACCTCGTGGCGAAGGTGCGCTCGGAGCCACGGTACTTGTACTTGCCGACCTTCAGCCGCTCGATGAGCCGTTCCATCTTGCCCCGATAGTCGGCTGTGCAGATGGGGACAAGTTCAACACTGTGCGGCGTGTCATCGTAGGCCCCGAATCGGGTGATCCCGTCCCGCACGTCCGTGGTTGCGTGGTGCTCGCGGAACTCCACAGTCGGCTCGGAAAGACGATACACCGGCAGGACGCCATGAGAGGGTTCAACGTGTTCTACAAGTCGGGCGGGTTGAGTTTCCAGCGATACCGTGAACTCCCCGAACTGGACAGGGAAAAGTTCGTCGGCCAGGTGCTGGGCGACAGAGACGTTCTTCTCGGCCCGCACTCGTGAGGCTGCAGCCTGAGACGCGAGGCTGTGCCTCTTGATCGTCTGGTGAAGATCGAAGTGGATGTGCTCCTGTTGCATGATGGCTTCAAGCACCCGCGGCGGACAGTGCGGAATGACCGCCGATGTCGGCACCTTCTCCTCGCGGGTTTGATCGAAGAAAAACACCTTGGCCCACTCGTCGTCGAAGGACACGATCCGACCTTCGCGCCAGCCGCCCATGTTCGCAACACAACGGCCGTTTACCAGCTGCTCCGGTGGGACCTGGCGGGAAAGCTTGTCCAGCGAGCGGACGTTGTGGACTTGCACGCCGTAGTCAATGCAGAGGTAGAAGCTGCCGAAATACTCGCGGACCTGGAACTCGTACGCCGGGTAGATCCGCATGACTGACGAAACGTCCTTGGGGGCGTCGAATGCGGCACCGCGGCGGTGAGCTGCGATGCGACCGAAACCGAGGCGGTCGATGTACCACTTCTGCGCTACCAGCGCATCCTTGAGGGTCATCAGGAACTCGCGGCAGCGCGGGCGAAAAGTGCTTGCCGTGGTCTCAGTCTGGCCCTGTTGGACGCGGATCAGAAACAGGTTCGCGTACTCTGTCGAGGGGGCAGCATCGGCGGCGCGGAGCAGAGCCTCGCGTACCCTCGCATTGCTCACCAGTATCACCCTCGTCTGGGTTTCGGTCAGGCGGTACATGGGCGGCGGGAGGCCGAGGGCGGCCATTCTCGTCGCGCATGCGTTTCGTGCCTTCGCTGAGCGCCTGCACGAACGCTCGACCCTCCGGGTCGCGCATGATCTTGAGCCATTCCAGCAACTTGGGGTTTGGCGGCGTCGAGTCAAGCAATCTGGTGTCCAGGGAGAACTCGTCAGGCAGGTCCACATCACGCTGCTGCATCCGGCCAGGGTTGCGTACGATGAACGCATCTCGATAGTCTTCACACTCGATGGGCCGCAGGATGGCGTAGTCGCGGTGAGCGACGGCATTGACGATAGCCTCGTCGATGGCGATGGGCGGGTACTCCGGCTCTTCGGTGAAGCCGCCGCCCGCCTTCCGCTTCTGGTACGTCTTGAAGAAGCCGGACTCCTTGAAAAAGACGCGTGTGTCCCGAATCTGCTTGGTCAGCGGCCCGCTAAAGGGCTTTTCGAGGGTGGGCAGCCCGCGCTTTTGCGGATCGCCCGACTCCCCCTCGAAGCGCAGGAGCCGGATGTAGGCACTTGGCATGACGCGCTGCGGGTTGGCAGCAAAGAACAAGAATCCGGCGTTGGTGAATGTGTACGCACCGTTCGTCCGGGTCAGCGCCCCGGCTTCGCGGAGGAGTTCTTCGTCCGTGAACTTGCGAACGCCATCGGGCAGGAAGACCCGGCGGAATTCATCCACCACGCCTCGGTCGAGGTCTTCGGGGTGGTACTCGCAGCACAAGGACCGCTCGAAGTCAACGACCTTCTTCCGTTGCTTGAGGCGGTCTCGCGATTCCTGCGTCAACCGGACGTTCTGCGGCCCGGTGCGAATCCATGCCTCGGGGTTGTGACCTGGCGTCTCGCAGATGGCCCGTTCCGTGTAGGGCGTGAAAATGAGCAGGAGCTTGTTCGCCGCGCCGTTCCCGTCGGTACAGTCGTGAAATCTCACTTCAGCCGACTGATTGATGAGCAGGGAGTTGAAGTCGGTGACGCAGTTGCGATGCGCTTCCGTCAGGTGGTTAATCCCCACCACAGCACCATCTGACGCGATGCCAAGGACAAGGAGTCCGCCCTCGATGCTGGCATTGGCGAACGCCGAGATACATTCCTTGACTAGCCCCTGGAGCTTTTGCACTTGGCTGGGCGACAGGGCCGCGCCGGGGTTGCAGCGGCCAGCCTCCTTGCGGTCGAAGTGCTGGCACTCGATGTCGCTGTCCCTGGCGACTGTCAGGAACGACCAGAAACGGCTGGGGTCGTCGAAAACTTCGCGCGGGGTCGGCATGTGCTGCGACCTCCTCCGACTCGTGAATGCTGCCTGTTTCTGATCTGCCTGTACAAAATACAATGTCGCGCACCGGGATTCCATCCCATCCGGGCGAAAATCCGCTTGCGGTCTGTTGTTACGTCGAGCAACTTGGGCATCTGCGGATCGGCCCTCCCCCCTGTGTGGCGGGTCAATGCTCCTGGGTCAGAAGCGGGCCCTGAGGAGCAAGCCCGCCTCGTCGCGGGCATCCAGCGTCAAGCGAGTGTACGGTTCACCGGCGACCTGGGCAGGCGGTGGCGTGGTCGTCGTCACGATGTACTGGAAGGAGGGCGGCGCTGGCCGAAGGTTCGCTCCAGCTCCAAGGCCAGCATGAAGATGCGCTCGTAAAGGATGGACTCCATGTCGGCTTCCTTGGGGCTGTCGTGGATCAAGAGCCCCGGCAGGTGGCCCACGCCGCAAACGTTCGCAGTCAGGCAAGCAAGGTCAAGACCGAGCACGGTTGCAAGCGTCGCAAGGGCGGCTCCGTTAGCGGGGACCGATTGGCCGGGGGCTGGATGAAGGCCCCGTGCGTCAAGTCGGATGGCTCCTCCGGCGTCCGGCCCAACCAGCCGTTTTAGCGTCCAGTCGAAATACCGGGAGAGTCGGCGGTGCTTGTTGGCCTGGGCGCCGGCGCGGACTCTTGCCGCTCGCGCGACTCCCGAATCGTCCGCTCCAGTCGGTCTACTCGCCCCTGTTCGGCGTCGCGGGCTCGGCGTGCGGCCTGATAGTCGTTGACCTCCTCCATCAAGAGCTGCCAGCGTCCGATCTCTCGGAGCGTCCCGGCGATGTTCCCCTCGCGGCGTCTTCTGTCCAGCACATACCGCGCCTCGGCTTCGGCGTGTTGCTGCCTCAGGGAAGGAAGTTGTTCCTCCAGCTCGGCGATTTGCTCGTTGTGCCGGACAAGGACGCCCTCCAGGTCGGTAATCCTGACCTCGCGTTCGGGGTCGGCCATTCCATTCCTGCGATTGGCGGGCTTGAACGGACATTCGGGCAGCGGACAGTTCCAGCGTGGCTCGAACGTTGCGCGGTAGTCCGCTTCACTGCTGTCCCGCCGTTGTCGCAGTTCTCCCTCTGCTTCCTGCCGAATACCGCACAAGCGTTCCAGGTCCCTCGTGACAAGGGCGACCGCCTGCGCTGCTCGTACCGCCTCGTCGTGGAGCCGCGACACCAGTGTGTCGTCGGTAAAGTCCGTCAGAAGAGCTTCCAGGCTCTGGATTCGTTGCTCGGCCGCTTCTCTGGCCCGTGCCGAGAAGAAGTCACCGGGCAAGTCGTCGTCGCCGAAACCCAATCGGGTACGCAGTGCAGGCAGGGTTGAGTTGATGAAGGAGGTGTGGCGAGCGATCTCCCTCTCGGCGTCGGCCTGCTGGCGGAGGAGTCGCTGGCGCTCAACGCTCAGGGCGATCTCACTGGACCCGAGCAGTCCCATCGCCCAGCGCATCAACAGGCTGGCGTCGTCACGTTGCAGCCTGGCAGTCCCGGAATTCGCGTCCACGCTGCGCCATTCGTTGTAGTGCTGATAGCTGCATTCCTGGTCCCGCGCCAGCCATGCCAGCAGGTCGAGCCAGCGGGCGGTATGGTTGGCGATGGGCAGCTGCAGCTCCGGCAAGTCGCCCGTTGTGATCTGCGCGAGGAGTTCAAGGAATACGCCGAATCGTTGCAGGTTGCTCGACTCGCTGAGCCCCGCGTGCCAGTCGTCGTCCGCAACGGCCCACGACGCGCTTGCGGGGCCATCGCGTAACGGTCGTGCTACGACCCAGTGCTGACCCGCGAGTGTGATTTCGGCCAGGACGTATGCGCCGGGAAGTGTCAGGACTATCCGGTTGAGTACCGTCTGAATAGCAAATCGGCTTTCACCGAGGCAATATCGGAGTAGGCGCGTCAACAAGGTCTTGCCGACGCTGTGGCCGATGGGCCGGGCTTCTCCAGACGGACGCTCGACCACACGAATGACGTTGAGGCCGAGGCGAAACGGAACGTCGCGGATGACGACGGGAGCCGCAACCCGTTCCTTCACGATGACAAGGCGACGAATCCAGACGATGGGTTCGGTCTTGTCGGTCGCGGGCTCAATGGGCACGTCCTGGTCAGGAAACAAGCTCATAGGTTTCATTGACGATCTCTTGCACCTCAACCTGCGCCCGATCTTCACCCAGCTTCTCAATCGCCTGGAGCGTTTCCTTCACCCTCGCCAAGTCTTCGAATGGCGCCTTATCTGTTGCGGGGGCTTGCGTACCGAGCCGGAACACCTGCTGATCGCGGAGCGTCTCGACGGCGACGAAGTGCCCGATCTCCATGTCGCTCAACAGGCCGTCCAGTCCTCGAACAAATTCCGGCGAACGCTGGAGCTGTTTTTTTTCCGTCGCAGGCAGAGGCTGTTCGAGGATCGCGTGTCTGGCCGCGTCGTTGAGCATCAAGACGATCGCCGGCTCCAAAGCGGCACGGGCAACGGGCTTGTTCCACGCTCGCAACAACAGAACGATGTATGACACTACGCGCATAATCTTGATCGCATTGCGGGTTGGGACGAGGTCCGCCTTTTTTGGGGGGTGAGCGACGCGTGCGTCGCCAGGAGGGGGGTCGAGGCGTGTCTGGTACGGCTTGCCGGTGCGGACGGCTTCGGCCATCGCATCGTAGATTTCAAAGATGACCCGCTTCGTGCGGTACTCGCCGTACATCTGTTCGTTCTTCCTCTTCACCACCAGGAACGCCTCCATGATGAAGCCAACGTCGTCCTTGCCGATGCCGTAGAGGTGGAAGAAGGCGGCGTCGAGTTCACAGCGGAGGAGGAAGCGGCGGTCAGCGTCCCAACGGAACGGCGGGCCGGCATAACCGCAATCCACCGCGAAGGCCTGCATGTCCCAGGCAGTGTAGACCAGTTCAAGGACACGGGGTAACAGCCACGCCATCAGAGGAATTCCGCTTGCCCATGAGGTTTCTTGGTCGTATGTGGCTGGATGGAGTATGGGGAGTTGCTTCAAGATGAAATAGCCCATCGAAGTGCCGCCCATCTTCTGCCGCACAATGTAGTCGGTGACGAAGCTGTTGAAGTTGGCCAGCAGCATGGCACCCCGGCGACCTTCTTCATGAAATCCGAGAACCGGCAGCTTACGCGATGCAGGAAAACGTGGGATGGCTGTCGCGATCAGCGTGCGGGTATCTGTGGGGCGGGCGACATCCCGGTAAGCGAGGAACCAGTCAGGTTGATATTCGTATTTTGTCATCAGCGAAGAAAAGAATGCCTCCTCCACCCAGTAGCGCGGAAAAACCTCGAATTGTGGATCGGAGTGCTGAGCCGCTTCCACTTCTTTCACTTCGTCCAGTGGTCCGTAGGTGGCAAAGCGATGGTCATAAGCATTTATCAGCTTGCTCTCGGATACTGGTACGCAACGACGTGCGTCTTTGATCCACTTGTTACCATGTTGCTCGTACCCCTCTCGCTGACATCGCTCTCGCGTGCAGAGCAACTGAGCGTGGTCGCTGTAGTCCACAAGTCGGAGGTAGTAGGCTCCCCAGGGGTTCGATTGGGGTTTGCTCTCTCGCACAAGCACAGGAACACGTTGGTAGATTGACTTGGATAGCTCGGCGTCGCGACGCGAGCGAAATACTGGGCAAGTGAGGGTGTTCGGATTGAGAAGGGCCAAGTCCGCTTCGGACAATGCGAACCGCCGTTCTGGGTCCGCAATGTCGTCGGTTGTGTGCGCATTGAAGACGAACGCCGTGCCTTGGACCGCTGGGCGGCTGGGGCCTGTGAGAGTGAGCAGGCAGAATGGATTTCGGCTATCAGTATCCGGGAAAAGCAGGCGGATTTCAAAGAAGCTGAACAAGCTCACCAGCGTTCGTGTCCGCATCAAGTCCCGAAAGAAGATTGGCTCTTCGCGTTTTTTAGTGGGTAACTTTCGGCCCAGGAAGGGACAAATCCCCTGCTTTCCCCGAGGAAAACCGCCTTCCCCGCGGAGCAAAAAGCTGCCATGCTGACACGATGGCCATCTTCAAGCTGCTCCATGACCTCTACCGGTTTCCTGGCTTCGTCCCTCTGGCCCAGGTCCGGGGCCTCTTCGGGGACCCCCACGCCGTCGTTATCACCCTGCGGCGCTGCCGAAAAAAACGCGCTGCGGCGTCTGCGGCCAGGAGTATTACAGCCACTACGACAAACGGACCCGACGCGTCCGCGATCTCTCCTGCGGCGACAAACGCGTCTACCTCACCTTCCGCCTCCGCCGCGTCCAGTGCTCACGGTGTGGCGGCGTGAAGAACGAGGGCCTCGACTGGCTGGCCGACAACCCGCTCTATACCAAGCGGTTCGCCTTCTTCGTGGGCCGCCGCTGTCGCCAGACGCCCATCAAGGAGGTGGCCGAAGAACTCTTCCTCGATTGGCACGCCGTCAAGGAGTTGGACAAGCAGTACATGCGCGCGCAGCTTCGCCGGGTCGGCACCCCGGCGCCCCGGGTCATCGGCATCGACGAAATCGCCGTCGCCAGGGGGCACCAGTACCGCATCGTCGTCAGCGACCTGGAGCGTGGTCGTCCCATCTGGTTTGGCGGCGTGGACCGTTCCGAGGCCAGCCTGGACGAGTTCTTTGCCTGGCTGGGCCCAGAAAAATGCGGCAAAATCCGCGTGGCGGTCATGGACATGTGGCAGGCGTTCCGTAACTCCACCCTCAAGGAGGGGAACGCTCCCCAGGCCACGATCGTGTACGACAAGTTCCACATCCTGATGCACCTGGCCGAGGCGATGGACCAGGTGCGCAGGCGGGAATACGCCCGCGTGTCGGGCAAGGACCGGCGCTTCATCAAAGGGCAGAGGTACACGCTTTTGTCTCACTGGGAAAACCTCAACGCCACGGGGCGGGAAGCCCTGACGCTGTTGTTCAAGGCCAACCGCCGGCTGAACAAGGCGTACCTCCTCAAGGAGTCCTTCGATCAGCTCTGGGACTACTGGAGCCCCGGCTGGGCCCGGCGTTTCTTCGACCAGTGGCGTGCCGCGTTGCGCTGGCAACGTCTGGAGCCCTTCGAGCGCTTCGCCCGCATGGTGGCAGCGCACTGGGACGGGATCGAGGCCTATTGCCGCGCGGAGAACAAGGTGCCGTTGGGTTTCGTGGAAGGCATCAACAACAAGATCCGTGCCATCCAGAGGCGGGCGTACGGCTTCCGGGATGAGGAGTACCTCCGGCTGAAAATCCTGACCTGCATGCTCCCAAAACTGTGAAAAGTACCCACCAAAAAACGCGAAGACCCAGAAGATTTTCGTCGTATCATCGGTTGCAATGCCTGAAGGGACGATACAGCCGACCCGCCCGGTCGGATTGATGAACATCCGGTTCATCTCGGCGAACAATGTGTACGTGTTTACGTCGCCACGCCCGCAGAGTGGATAGCGGCCCGAGTGGCGTACCAAATGGCTCTCGCCTTCGGCTCGCCGACAGTCATCAATGAACGCTCGATACAGCGGCGGATCTTTGTCGGCCAATTCTGCAATCATCCGACGACGTTTGGCGGCCGGAGCTTGGGCAATGTCGGGACGGCGCTGCGCGAACCACTCCTGTTCTTGTAGTTTGATACGCTCCCACGGCGGGTTGCCCAAGACTACATCAAAGCCGCCGCTCCAGCCAGTCGTTTCGTTCTCAGGCTCCTCATCATGGCCGGGCACGCGGAATACGTCGGGGAAGGCCATGTGCCAGTGAAAGAACTCGTACTGGCTCGCCAATCGCTGAATCTCATCGCGCATCCACGGGGTTAGGTGATGCGGGCTGCGCTCGACCTGACGGAAGATCCGCTCGGTGATCGAAAAATCGAACGTCCGGTCCTTCCGCCAGACGAACGCGGCGCACCAAGAGTCCGCCCACAGGCGCCCGAACTGATACCCGCTGGAATGGACCAACTCAGCGTAACGGTCCTGTTTGCGTTGCACTGCGGCCAGCGTGTCGTCCGACTCCTGCTCCAGGCTTTCCATCACAGTTGCCAGGTCGCCCATCCGGTTCCACGGAGCGTCGTCGCCGTCGAACAAGTTGCGCTGTCCCCGGCACTCGTCATGGTTCTGCTTCTTGAACCCGCGACAAAGAACCCTGTCGTCACCTTCTATTGGCTCGAACGCTTTGTCGATGATGCCCTGCGACAGCAGCGCCGGGGTCGCCCCGAGCAGGCTGTTGCCGCACTGTACGTGGTGGTCGAGGAAGGACAGCGGCTTGCCGGGCGTGAGCGCCTCCATCCACAACGCCACCTTGCATAGTTCTACCGCCATCGGGTTGATGTCCACCCCATAGACACAGTGGCCGATCACGTCCCGAAGCGCGGTGCTAACTGCTTCCGGCGGGGGTTCCTCCTCGCCGGTGCGGACGCACGCGAGCTGTTTGGCGATCCGGTGGGCAGCGGCGATCAGGAAATGACCGCTACCACACGCCGGGTCACAGACCTTGAGACCGAGGATTGCGGCTTCTGCGCCCGGCTTCCGGGCAGCCTCCTTCAGCACTGGATCAAGGGCGGAGTCCAGCAGGCAGGTGATGAGGCTCGTCGGCGTGTAGTAGCTGCCCGTCGTTTTCCGCTCGTTGCCGCTGGTTGAGCGTAACTCGAAGGTGGCTGCTTCGGCATGAAACTGAGGATGCAGCTCCAACAGCGATTCGTAGATGCTGCCCAGTTCCTCCGACCCCAGGTTGCGGTAATCCACCGGGCGCAACGCCTGGCCGTCGCTAGTCAGCGCCAGGGCGCGGATCGCTGCGAGCAGATCAGCATTGGCAAGATGGCAGCCCTCAAGGTCGGGGACCGCCTGCGGCGAAAACAGGAAGCTACCCAGCGCGGGGAGGCCAAGTTCGGGGCATCCCGTTGTGCTACCGAGCTTTTCCATCACCAGCGACAACATCTGATAGAGGTCGGTGTGCTGCGTGCCGCGCAGCCGCTCTGCCTGCTGGCGAAGCCGCGCTGCCGAGTAGAAGCGGCGGTAATGGTTGCGGGCTACCTCTCTGGAAAGCGGATTGAAGAGCAGTTCGCGGTCTTCTGCGACGAACAGGAACAGTAATCGATACACCAGGCGCAGTAGTTGTCGGTAGTATTCCTGGGCATCCAGTTTCCCCGACCGTAGTTGGTTGCGGAGCTGGAGGTTGGCCGGGCAAGCCAGGAAGCCGCTGCCCAAGGCGGCGATGGCTTGCTCAACCCCGCCGCGCAACTGGTCCAGCACCCGCAGTCCGTGCTGCTGGGCCGCCTTTGACCATTGCTCCAGCCAGCATTCCTGTGGCTTGTCGGCTTCAACGCGGGATTGGTGACAAAGCCGCCAGAGCAGTGAGAAGTCAGGGTAGATCTTGCCGTCGAACATCGCCTGCACGTCGAACTCGACGTAGGCCTGGCGGGTCAGGCGGATGTTATCGCGGAGGATGCGGAACCTGAACCCGTTGCTGACAAAGCCCCAGAGATGGGCTTTGGAGCGATTGAGGAACTCCTGCACAAGACTGTGGGAACTGGGACTCCCCGCCGTCCGCTTGTCCAGGTCCATCCGGCAGCCGGCGAAATGGATGGGAACATGCCCCCAGACATGCGATACGGGGTAATACTTTTCCTGGACGGAGAAGGCGTCTTTGAGCGGTTGCAGACGCCCGTAACCAAACTCCTGAAACATCGGCAGCAACCAGCGCTCCCTTGTGGTGCCGACGCCGAGATCAGTCGAGGAGAGCTTGTCCGAGGCGGCGCGGAACGACGCCCAGGCACTCTGAAGCCGATTCCACGCCCGGTTGGTAGCTTCGTTGAGCTTCTCGCCTTCGATCAGGTGGTACGACGAGGGGGTCATCCCCGGCAAGCCGTTTTCCCCAGAGGCGATGCGCTGTAACAGGTCGGCAGGCAGGATCGCCCCTTCTGTGCGGACCGTCGGAAATCGGTCGGAGGACCGCGTCGGCATGACAGGCTCCTCAGACCTTCGGCAGGTAGATGTAGACACCCAGAACGTCGGGCGGCAGTTGCGGCTCGACGCGATGGCTGACCCCCTTGGCGCGGCTGGCCGTGCGCACCCGGCGATGTGCCTCAAGCAACTCCGCGCCCCGCTCGCGGGCGCGATGCTCCAGATGAGGCCGGAGGCTGTCGAATCCGTCCAGCATCGACCGGAGGAAATGGGCCGCCTGATCGGGTGCCACGTTGGCTTCCGGCGTGGCTTGCAGGAGTGATTCCGCATTCTCAGCAGGCAGCCATTCGGCATTCTGGGGCGACCCTGCGAACGCTAAAACAAGGCAATCCTCGGCCAGCAGGGGCCGTTCCTGGTCGCCTTGCTTCGTGACGATGTGGAAGCGCAGCCGGACCAGCAGGACCGTGGTACGGCGCGTAACCTGGCTGGTGCGCGTCACGCCACAGCGCCGGGCCACGCACTCCAAGAGCGGGTCGAGGGCGGCGTTCAGGACGTGGTTCGCCAGCCTTTCCACCAGCGGATGCGTTCGGCCAAGGTGAAACTGGCCGGAACTGACCGGCAACTCGAACCGGGCCGCGAACCGGGTTGGTACGCCCAGCGTGTCGCGTAAGGCACGCGGCGTCTCGGTCAAATCGACCTGAATCGTGTCGCTGCCGCTGACGTTTGCTTTGTAGGCCGCTAGCGCCGTTCGGGTGAACGCAGCCACATCCACCCCGGAGCCGGTGGCGTCACGGGCGGCTTCAATCTCGCGGACCACTTCTTCCACCTTGATCGCTTCCTGTGCGAACATCGTGCGCGAGCGTTTCTCCCGTTCTGACGCCGCCTCCCATTGCTGGTACAGGTCGTTGCGGTCCTCCTCGGTGAAGAACTCGTCAAACAACGTGCCTTGGGTTGGCTTGCCCTGGCCGCGCAGCATCAAGCCCTCGAAGACGGCCTGGATAATCTGAGCGCTGTCGGTCGGCAGCGGCACCGAGATGCCCAGCGAGTTACGGATGGCCCGGTGTTTCCGTAGCAGCACGTCGAGGACGATACCGTCAATCTGGTTGTCCGTGCCGTAGTAGGTCAGCGCCCGCACCTTCGGGCTGGGCTGGCCGTAGCGGTCCACGCGGCCCTCGCGTTGCTCATGACGGGTCGGATTCCACGACAGGTCATAGTGGATGACGGCGCTGAAGTATTGCTGGAGATTGATGCCCTCGCTCAAACAGTCGGTGCAGACCAGCACTCGTTTGTCGGCCTGTGCGAGCTGGGCAACCCGGTCCTCTCGCTCAACGGGCGGCATGAGGCCGGTAACGGCGACGACTTCCACGCCTTTGAGCTTGTCCCGCAGTGCCGCCGCCACGTATTCCGCCGTGGGGATGAAGCGGCAAAACAGGATGGGCTGAAAGCCGTCGCGCAGCAGCGCCTCCACCAGGGGGATGACCTTCTGGAGCTTGGCATCCTTGCGGCCTTGGAGCGCTTCGGCGGCGCGGGCCATTGCCAGTAGCCGCGAGCGGAGAGGACCAGACTCGTCTTGATCCTCCCCCGGATCGCTGCCGGGAGCCAGGTCCATTGCCTCGCTCGATTCTTCCTCCACAAGGTCCAAAACGGTGCGGCGGCCGATCGCGTCGGCCTCATCCGGTGTGTCCGTATCGGCACTGGCGGCGCGGGTGCGTAGCGTGGCGGCTGCGGCGGCTGGGCTGGAAGCCATCGAGCGGAGCAGGGCCAGAGCCGACCACCAGCGCACGCGCTGTCGTTGCGGCGTGCCTATGGCTGCCGGGTCGGTGACCGTTTCGCGGGCGTACTCCAGCACTTGCTGAAAGAGCCGTTTGTACTCCGGCGAGAGTTTATAGTTCTCCTCGGCTTCCTCGCGTTCTGGAAACGGCGTGTCGGCCTGCAAGTAATGGCGGATGTCGCCGCGGCGGCGCTGGATGAAATGGGCTGCGAGCCGGCGCCGGTGGTGTTCGTTGGCGGCGCCGCTCATGTCGTCAGGCAGGTTGGCGAAGTCGGGGTCAAGCAGGGTCAGAAGCGACCGGAAGGCCGCCTCCTTGCCGCTGTGCGGCGTGGCCGTAACCAGCAGAACATGTCGCTCCGGGTCGGCGGCCAGGCCGCTAACAAGTTGATGCCGCTGGTGACGGGTGCCGCGGCCGTCGCCCGCCCAAACGCAGGTATG
Source organism: uncultured Planctomycetota bacterium (assembly GCA_963827935.1). Taxonomy (GTDB): domain Bacteria; phylum Planctomycetota; class Planctomycetia; order Gemmatales; family Gemmataceae; genus DATFNV01. The sequence continues at coordinate 267,858 of CAWHCN010000023.1, forward strand.
GGCTTCATCGACAATCACCAGTTCGGGGCAGGCCCTCAGGAAGTCGTCGCGGCGGCGGTCGGACTTGATGAAGTCGGTCGAGACGATTACATAGGGATGCCGCTCGAAGATAGACTGCCCCAGGCGACACGCCCGCTCCAGGCGCGTGACGGTGCCGGGCAGCACCAATTCGGCATCCAGGTGGAATTTGGTACTCAATTCGGCCTGCCACTGTTCCGCGATCTGCGGCGGGCAGAGGACGGCAAAGCGATTCACTTCGCCACGGTCGATCAGTTCCCGCGCGATCAGCGCCGCCTCGATGGTCTTGCCGATGCCGACATCGTCTGCGATCAGCAGCCGTACCGGGTCAAGTTTGAGGGCCAGCAGCAGCGGGACGAGTTGGTACGGACGAGGCTCGACGGCGAGCCGTGCGAAGCAGCGGAACGGCCCGGCGCTGGAGCGAAAGCCGAGCCGCATGGCATCTCGCAGGAGCCGACAGGAGCGGTAGTCGCCCAGTTGGGAGGAGTCGGGCAGCGCGAAGGAAGCAGCTTCTACGCGCTCAAGAGGCAGGTAGATGCCCGCCACTTCGTCCTCGCCGCCGCCCAGAGGTCGCACGACGACCATGTCATCCGAGGACTCCGGCAGGACCACCCATTCCCGGCCTCGGGCCCGCACCAGCGATCCGATGGCGAAGCTCATGCCTCCCTCCCGAAGACGTGTGGGTAGCGGGCCAGGATGGCTTGCCAGTCATCCTGGTGATGGAAGCGGATCACGCTGTAGCCCGCATCCTCCATGCATTCGGTTCGAGTGGTATCCCGCTGCGCCCGGTCGGGGAAATCATGGGGCGGTCCATCGACGTAAATGGCCGCCTGGTACTCCGCGTAAAAGAAATCGGGCCGGGTCTGGCACGCTTCAATGAGCGATTGGGCGTGGCTCGGCAGGCGAAGGTTGGTAGTTTCCAGGCATTTCAACCAGCGGCGTTCGAGTTCCGATCCGGCCAGCCGCTCCAGCATGGCGAGATGTTCGGCGCGGGTCTGGCCGCCCGGTGCGGTCTGGGTACGGGCCTGGGCGAACCGCAGGAGCAAGTCACGGATCTTCTGCCGGTCGAGGCGGCGGTGCATCGGCTGATTACCGTAGTGCATCAGGCAGTCATAGCAAGCGGCTTCACAGTCTTCGGTCGCCCGGACTCCACGGCGACGGTCATCTCCCGTGGCCGGGTCGAAGTGGCACAGGTCCAGCGCGCGTCTGGCCACCTGCGCGAAAGCATCCGTATCATCCAGCAGCCGTCGCAGCACACCCGCACCGCCCTCGGCGGATTCGTACAGGAGCAGCAGCCGGGGCGTCTCGCCGTTGGGCAGAATCTCGGTCGCCAGTTCGTTGTCCTCTAGCTGGTAATGGACCTGGATCGCGTTTTTTAGGGCCGCTTCGAGCGAAACCATCCGGTCGAGGTCCAAACGCTGATCCGGCTGCAAGAGCAGACAATTGCGGCGGTCTTCGACGTAAGGAATCACCCGCTCCGTGCGGGGAGACATCGGGTCGTCGGGATCGTCTTCGTTCTGCTCGTTGCGGGACCAGAAGCCTCGCTCCTTGTCCAACACGAAGCCAAACTGGGGGTTGTCGCGGCGGCGATTCTTCCATCCCATGTTGATGCGCCAAAGAGTGGCTGCACGCCCGTAGGTCAACATTGCCAGCGGCTCGTCGTCGAGAGTGAGCATAGCCGTGCGCTGCACCGGGACGCCGCCTTGCTCGGCCAGCCGAACGCCTGTGCGGATGTCGTAGCCGAGACGCAACCGCTCTTCTTCGTCGCAGTTGATCTTGTCCCTGCGCTTGGTGGCTACGTTCTGCAAGCGAAGCAGCGGTCGTAGCGGGGACGGCAGCGTGTTGCTGCAACGCTGGCACAGGTCGGGGCCGGGGCCTTCAGAGAACGGGTGCAGGTAGCCGCACTGGTCGCACTGCTTGGCCTGGGTCGTCATGCAGTTCGTCGTCCTGTACCGGCAGGATGACACGGTTAATGAGGTAGCGCGAACCCTCGTGGTAGACGACGGCCCTCGGCCCGAACTCGGAGATGGCCAGGAAACGCGGACGCGACAGATATTCTTCCCGTTGCCGCGTGCGGCGAGCCGGGATGAAGGCCGACAGCGGCAGGCGTGGGAAGTTGTAGCCGGGCAGGAAGCCCTCGCTGGCGAAGTATCGGTAAGAGTAAAAGTCGCTCTGTCCGAAATCTTCGGTTTCGGTCAACAGTTTGAGCTGCGATTCGGCCTCGCGGCGCAACCGTTCCGCCTGCTGTTTGTCGGCCAGGGGCGCGAGGCGTCAAGGATGATGCGCTGCTGCGAGTTCGCCTGGACCAGAGCCGCCCGGTACAGTCCCCGCCAGCGCTCGCACGCTTGGTCGAACTGCCGGGCCACTTGACCAAGAATCTCGTCCAGCCAGCCCGAGCTGTACCAGCCTGCCCGGACGAGTTCGTCGGCAACGGACGCCAGCACACGTTCTGCTCGTGCCTTGGCCCGCTGCCGGGCGGGCGACGCCTCCACATCCGTGCGCACCCCAGGCAACAAGTTCAACGTCGGCTCCGGGCCGCTCAAGTCGAGCAGGTCGCGGAGTGACTTCCCCAGAGCCATCCCGGTCTCTGCCAGCCAAAGCGCCTGCACGTGCGCCCGGATCAGGTCTTCGTTGGCAAGGTCCAGGCGTGGCGGCGTGACGGCCCCGGCAACCATCCGGTCGGGACGGCGAAAGAAATACTGGTCGTGAGAGCTGCCGGTCGAGCAATAGGAGATCACCAGGGCCGGTTGCCCGCTGCGCCCGGCCCGACCGCTACGCTGGGCGTAGTTGGCTGGCGTCGGGGGGATGTTACGCAGGTTGACGACATTCAGGTCGGAAATGTCGATCCCCAGCTCCATTGTCGGGGAACAGTAGAGGACAGGCAAACGGCCAGCCCGGAAGCGGTCTTCCCGGTCCAACCGCTTCTCGTAGGGCACCTGCGCGGTATGTTCGCGGGCTTCCAGCCCTTGAAGGGAGCCCGCGATGTTGCGGTAGAAGTCCACGAAGAAGGGGTTGGTGCGCCCACCCATCGCGGACATGCGCGGCACCCGGATGGGGTCGTGGAAGGGCGCGTACCTTCTCCCGCGACCCACAGCAAGGCAGATGCGGGGAGTTGGTAGCCTGGCACGTCATCAGCGCCGCGGGCCGGAACGACTGCCTCGACCAGTCCGCCGATTTCCATAGCGTGCAGCAGGTCGAGGATGATATGCTGCCGGTCATCCAGAGTCAGACGCCCCGGCGTTTCGGGGAAGGTACTGCTGCGGCCCAGATATTGCCCTAAGCCGCCGCGTGCCGTCAGATAGACGTTACCCCCGTAATCATCCCGCCCCTGAGCAGGACGAGGGAATAGAACGGCGGCGTGTTCCATTGCGAAGGATTCGTTCTCGTCGATGGCCCACGGCTCGATCAGGCGCTGACTGCTCTGTTGAAGCAAGTTCTCCTGGTAGGTGGGGTTCAGGTAATCCACCTTGATCGCCAGCTCACGGCGCATGTAGTCCAGCAGCACCCGCCCGACTTTCTGTCGCACCTCCGGGGTGGCGAGTTGCAGGGCTGGATGGCAATTTCGCCAGACATCCGCATCCTGGCAGACATCCTCCAGCGAAAGGTAGCGGAGTTCCAGCAAGCCGCACTGTTCCAGGTTGGGCGACGTAATACGCCAGCCGCGCTTGAGGTCGCGGTACAGCCGGTAGCCCAGCACGCTTCGCAAGGCCCGCTGCGTCTCCGCAAGCGCCTGGAACCTGGCGGAAGGATTGCTCGCGAACATCTCCACCGGCAGCTTGAGGACATCGAACACGCGCTGCGTCAGTTCCTCATGGTGCAAGCCGGTGGCTGAGGCAGCCCGAACAGCGGCAAAGAGCGCGCCCCGTAGCAGGCCGACCTCGACAAAGTCGTTGAAGTGCCCGGCCTGGAGCGAGGCGTCCTGGCGGTTGTCCGTGAAGCTCAGCAGTTTGTGGGCCTGGGGGTCGAGATCGCTGGCCTTGAGACCACGGATGGCCGACAGGCTGAGAATGGTGGTCGCCGTGCTGCGGCCCTCGGAACCGAGCGCCGTGAGCTTGCCGAAGTCGGACGTTTGCCGTGCGTTGTAGGCAACGCCACAGAGCAGGCAGAAGCGGAACGGTGCCGTGACGAAGTAGCCATCCAGCCCGTCAGCGCCCTGGACGCCATCCGAAGCCAGCCGGACCGGCTGGGGCAGGTCTCTCTGACGGCTCGGCTTCACCCGTTGCTGGCCACGATGCTCCTCCACCCAGTCATCCGGCAGCCGGTCGAGCAGTTCGTCAAGCCTGTCACCCGGCCAGGGGTTTTCGCTGCTGAAATACAAATACCCTGCCACACTCTCCGCGCTGCTGAGGCGGTCCGATAGCTCGCGCGGGGTGTAGAACACGCGCTGCGAGGGCGCGTCCTCCACCTGGCGGACGCAATAATACTCGTGGCCGCACTCCCGGCAGAACACCAGCGGCAGGAGTATCTGTTGCCGGTTGCCCGGCACGAACTGTTGGCCCTGGAGCGTCAGGTAGCGGTCGGTCTCATTCTCCACGGAAGCATAAACCGTGTCGCCGCGGGAGATAAACTGGTGGAGCCTGAAGGCGAAAGGCGGACGGTTGGTGCCGGGGTCGCGCTCGCAACGGTAACTGCCCTGGAGCTGTTCCTGGATCGCCTGGGTGCAGCGGTCAACGGCTGCGCCCGTCAGGCGGGAAAGTTCAGCGGCGGCACCGTCAGAACCTGCAATGCTCCGTGGCTGCACGCGCACAAGCCGGTCGCCGCCCGGCTCCGGCTGCACGCCGAAGGCGCTCTCGATCCAGATGGAGAGCGGGTCGTTGATGAAGCCGGAATGATCGGCGGGCAGCTGGCGGGCCGGATCATCCAGGCCTGCTCTCAGGGCGGCGACAAAGGCGGGGGCACGCTCATTGCGGGCCGGAGTGGCGCGGCGCAGCGTCTCCCCGATGACGTGTTCCGGCCGGACCGGCACGCCGAAAAGCTGGCCTGCACCGTTTGCGACCTGAGCCTGCTGGTCCGCGAAACTACCGGTGCCCGCCAGGGTGGCGGACGTGCCGACGCATTGCAGCCGTGGAGCGCTCAGGACATCGCGCACGCGCCGGATCAGCAAGGCCACGTCCGCGCCTTGTCGCCCCCGGTAGGTATGCAGTTCGTCCAGCACGAGGAACTGGAGGCCTTGCGCGGCCTGGACGAGCGGTCGCTCCTGGGGCCTGGTCAGGATCAGCTCCAGCATGACGTAGTTGGTAAGCAGGATGTCGGGCGGTTGTGCAATGATGCGTTCGCGGTCGGCGTTCGATTCCTGGCCCGTGTACCGCTCAAAGGTGACGGGACCGCGGCCATCGGGGTAACCGTGGCAGAGGAACTTGCGAAGCTCACCCTGCTGGCTATTGGCGAGGGCATTCATGGGGTAGACGACGATGGCCCGGATGCCGCGCCCGCTGCCCCGGCGCAGGACGGAGTCCACGATGGGCACCATGTAGGCGAGCGACTTGCCGCTTCCTGTGCCGGTGGTCAGGGCGTAGGGGTCACCGGTACGCGCGACGCGGATGGCTTCGCTCTGGTGGCGGTGGAGACGGAGCGGCTGGCCCGTGCTTTGAGAGTCAGGCTTGATGCGGAAGACCCTGCCACACTCCGCATGAAGAATGCCTTCCGCGACGAGCTCGTCGATTGACGCACCCGGCTCGAATGACGGGTTGAGCTGGATGAGAGGCTCCGGCCACAAGACCCCGGCCCGCAACTGCTCGTCCACGAAGGCATGGACCAGGGGCTCACGGATCTGGATGAAGCTGCGCGTATAGGCAGCGTAGTCGTCGATTACCTGGCGACGGAATGAAAAAATGTTCATGGCGGCCCCCCGAGTCCGCCATCGAACGACTTCCAATCAGTATGGCGATGGCGTCTCGATGCTTTCTGGCGACGACGCAACAGTCCGTCCAGGACGAGTTAGCGTGCCCACTTGTTCTATCCTTCCGCCGAACGGCTGCCAGGGACGACGCCCGTCGCCGGGCCGATCACGTGCGCCGGGGCATGGCTGCATGACGGCAGTGAGGAGTAGCCTCCGGGGGCAGCGCTGGCGGGATTGGCGGATGTCGGTCTTGTTGAATGCCGTTTATGGTCATTGCCTATTTCGCCCTCGTGTGAGAGACGGGGTTGCGTTTGGGCGAAGCGTCCCTCGGCAAGACTCAAGAGATGCTTGGCTCCGGGTCATCGCGTTGCCGCTCCATCTCAAGACGTTCCTGGAAGGTGATCTGGGGCTTGATGGCCCCATCTTCGGGGCGTGCTGGCCTGGTCGAAAGGTTGCCCAGGAGGCGTGGGTTCACCAGAGATGGCCTGGACCGTGGATTCCGACGCCAGGGCTGCACCGGCTCCCGGTGCCGCCGCATCGTGCTGAACCGCCGGGTCTGAAGCGGGCAGCGCTTCCGCCCGGCGGCGGATGCGGGCGGTGACGGGTTCCTCGGCGGTGGAGTGCTTTTGCCGGACGCGCTGCGGCGTCGCGTCGATGCTGTGCGCGGCCTTGAGCGCCTTGATCTTCGCGGCGAGGTCGGAAACACTCGGCCCCTCCTCGTTGTCTGGCTGATGGGCCCCACCGGAAAGGCCGGCCTTGAGCTGGTCACGCAGGGCGGTGAGTTCGGTCAGGTAGGCCTCGTGCAGGAAAGGCTTGCCGAGGCGGGCCTGGTAGTCACGCAGCTGGCCTTCCGCGATGGCGAGGTCTTGGCGGACGCGGTCGCATTCGGAGCCGTAGGCACCGGCCAGGCGTTCCACGGCGTTCAGGACGGCACGCGGTCCCTGGTGGTCGCGCGAGAGAGCGGACTGACGGGTGGTCGCACCTTCGAGATACACGTCAGGTGGGAATTGCGGATGCAGGACCATGCCGAATCGCAGGCCGCGATAGACGCCGAACGGCACGCGGGTCGTATTGAGGACGTTGCGGGGCAAGCCGTCCAGCTGGCCGGCCAGGATGCCGGGGGCGTCCTCGCGGGACCATTTGCGGGCGGCGAGTGTGATCGCGTCGCCGGCATGAGCCGTTGCGGTCGCCTCGTCCGTGGTGAGCTTCGACAGGCGCCGGACAGGCTGGCGATAGTGCCCGGCAAATCCCGCACGCTGCGGCGGGCGACGTACTGCTCGTCCAGGTGGTTCTTCTTGAGCAGGGTGAGCCGTTGCAACTCGGCGTCGGCCTCGGCCAGCGTCAGTACCGCCGGGTTGCCGGACGCAATCGCCTTGACCTCGGCGTAGCTCAGTTCCTGGCCGCCGATGTCCTCGGCGCGGCGGGCGGCGTTGTCGCCGGTGATGACCTGTGCGATGAACCGGGCCTTGGTTTCGAGGGCCTGCCACATATAAGCGTCGAACGACCCTTCCGTGACGTAGCGGTAGATTGCGACTTCCTCATTCTCATTCCCCTGGCGCAGGATGCGGCCGTCGCGCTGCTCGACTTCTGCGGGTTTCCAGGGAGCGTCGAGGTGATGCAGCGCGACGAGGCGTTTCTGGACGTTCGTGCCGGTGCCCATTTTCTGCGTGCTGCCGAGCAGTACGCGCACAGAGCCTTGCCTGACCTTCTCGAAGAGGGCCTGTTTCTTGGCGTCGGAGTCGGCGTCGCCGATGGCGGCGATCTGCTCGGCCGGAACGCCGGCAGCGATGAGTTTCCTGATGATGTCCTGGTAGGCCGAATACCCCCAGGGTGTAGGATTGACCCCCATGTCGGAAAAGATCATCTGCGTGCCGCGTGTCCCGGCAGTGCGGCTCCAGATGGCCGCAACGTTCTCCACCAGCCGGTTGACCTTCGATTCCGGGAAGTCGGGCGCCGTAGGCGAGAGCATCCGTGCGTCGGTGGCGAGCTTGCGGCCGTCGGTGGTGATGTTCAGCGCGTTATCGACTCGCGGGTCCACTTTCTGCGAGCGCAGCCGCTCGTAGCGTTCGACCAGCTCCTGCTGGAGGGCGTGCTGCTCCTCGGACATCGGGCAGGCAACGACGATGGGCTTGCCGCCTTGCAGGCGCGGCCGCGGCAGGTCGAGCATCTCCGCTGTCTGCACGTCGGCGAAAGCCCGGAACATGGTCTGGAGTTCAGGCAGGTTGGTGAAACGGGCGAACCGGCTTCGCGGCCGCAGGCCCGCGCCGTCCGGGGAAATCTCCATCGTGTCGATGACTTCGCCGAAGGTGGCCGCCCAGGCGTCGAAATGCTCAAGCCCCCGGCTTTTCAGGCCCTCGGGGTCGAGGAACCTCTGGAGGGTGAACATCTCGACCATCGTGTTGGAAATCGGCGTCCCGGTGGCGAACGTCACCCCGTGGCCGGGGTGCTGCTCGCCCAGGTAACGCGCCTTCATGTACACGTCGAAGGCCCGTTCACTGCCGCCGGTCTGGATGCCGGCGACGCGGTCCATCTTGGTCGGCGTCTCCAGGTTCTTGAAATAATGCGCCTCGTCGATGAAGACGTGATCGGCGCCGAGTTCATCGAACACCAGCCCGTCGTCTTTCTTGTTTTCTGCGAGCAAGTCCTTCAGGCGTTCTGCTCTCGCCGCCTTCTGCTTCTCGATGGTCTTGATAAGGTTGCGGTTGGCGCCCTTGGCGCCGGCGTGCTCGCGCAGCAGCTCGTCATATTCCGCGATCTGCTCCAGGAGGAACTTCTCCTGGTAGTCCCGCGACATCCCGATTCTCTCAAACGATGAATGGGTGACGATGATGCCGTCCCACTCGCCGCTGGCGATCTTGGCGGTTAAGAATTTGCGGCGATCCCGCGTCAAATCTTCCTTGGCAGCGACGAGCAGCCTGGCGTTGGGGTACAGCTGCATGAATTCGCGGGCGAACTGCTCCAGCAGGTGATTGGGTACGACGTACATCGGCTTTTTGATAAGGCCGGCCTGCTTCATCTTCATGCCGGTGGCGGCCATCGTGAACGTCTTGCCGGCGCCGACGGCATGGGCCAGCAGCGTGTTGCCGCTGCTCATGCCGCGCCAGATGGCGTCGGCCTGGTGGGGCCGCAACCGGATGGTCTGGTTCATGCCGGGGAAGTCGAGGTGCGAGCCGTCGAACAGGCGGGGCCGCAAATTGTTGTAGGTGTCGTTGTAGATGCGCACCAGGCGCTCGGTGCGCTCGGGATCGGTGAAGATCCAGGAGCGGAACCGCTCCTTGATGAGTTTTTGCTTTTCGCGGGCAGCCATCGTCGCTTCCTGGTTGACCACCTTCTCCTCGCGGTCGCCGGCCTGGATGGTGTCGTAGATGGTCGGCGACTTCATGTTGAGCGCCAGCTCAAGCAGCCAGGTGCCGTTGGCGCGTGACGTGCCAAGCTCGGACGTGGCGGCAACCGATTGCTTGGCGGCGTAGTCGGCCTCAATGCTCCAGACGGCATCTTTTTTCAGGTGGGCGACGGGGACCGAAGATGAACCGACATGGAACAGATCGGCGGCGAAAGCCTGGATGTCGCTCTCCGGTATCCACGGCGCCCCGAGGTTGGCGTCAATGTCGCCGGGCAGCACGTCCTCGGGCTGTACTTGCCGCAGGGCCTTGACATTGCGAGTAAACGCGGGGCCAGCGCTTTCGGCGGCGGCGAGCTTGGCGCGGACATTGCCGGAAAGGTAGGCGTCGGCGGTTTGCCAGGTCCGGGATTCGGGGTCGGGGAAGATCAGGTCGCCCAGCTCGGCGACAATCTGGGCTTTCGGCTTGCCGTAGAGAGTGCCGATGAACGGCAGGTCCACCGCGCCGCGCTGGTTGAGGGACACGAGCAAGCCTTCCTCGGCGCTCCTGACGTGCGTGATGGGCGGGGTTTTGCCCACCACGTCCCTCGACATGATGGCGGCCTTGGCCGCCCTGCCGGTCGCCTCGTCGTAGTCCTCCAGGGACATCACCAGCATGGCGTCCGGGTCTTCTCGGAACTTGACAAGATTGGGCATGCGGCGGATAACGTTGCCGTCGGCAGTCCTGCCGAAAGTGGTCTTGTTGATCGGGCCATTGACTCCGGCGAACCGGTCATAGGCCCAGTTGAGTTCGCGGCGTGCCTCTTCCCGGTCGCCGCGGGCCAGCCGTCGTTCTGGGATTGCAGGACGCGGCGGGCGCGGTCACGAAGGCCCACAAGGGCGGCCAGACGTTTGCCGGTGAGCGTGCCGTTCGCTCTCAGGGTCGTTCCGCCATAGACGACGGGCTCACCTTGCCCGCCCTGCCTTGGTAAATGACGCGATCATCCCCGACAAAGAAGCTGCCTTCGCCGATATGGCGCTCGGGCGGCGGTGGAACAAATGCGGGTGTCGGCTCTTCCTCCTGATCCGGGGTCGCCCGAATGCTCTCGAATTGCGGCAGGCGGCCTACGGCTGCCTTGAGCTTTTCGGCAAGCACCTGCCCCGGACTCGATCCGGGGTCGCCGTCACTGGTAACGCTGTAGCCCTCGCCGTAGAGCGTGTCCTTGCGGCTCCACTTGCCAAGCACCATTTCTGGATGGTTCAGGAAGTAACGGTTGACCGGAACCTCTGCGCCATCGATCTCCAGCGGGGCGATTCCCAGCCAGTCGGGGTCGGCATGGCGGGGGCCGTCGCCCCGGTCACGCTTGCGAAGAAACACGATGTCGGTCACCACGGCGGTTCCTTCCCGCTTGAACGCATCCGATGACAGGCGGATCGCTCCCACGAAGTCGGCCTTCGCGGCGAGATACTCGCGGATGGCGGCATTTTGCTTGTCGAGGGTGAAGTGGGAGGTAACCAGGGCGAGCACGCCGCCGGGTTTCAAGGCGTCGATGGACTTGGCGAAGAAGTAGTCATGCAGGGATAGTTTCTGCCCGTGATAATCAAGCTTGAGGTCGGCGAACGGCACGTTGCCGATGACCGCGTCAATGCGATTATCGGGCAACGTCGTGTCGCGGAAGTTCTCGATGCGGATGTCGTGTTCAGGGTGCAGCGCCCTGGCGAGGCGGCCGGAGATGGAATCCAGCTCGACGCCGATGAAGCGATGCGCTAGGCCCCCCTGGCTGATGAAGTTGCCGGTGCCGCAGCCGGGTTCGAGGATCGTGGCGTTACCCGGAACGCCGAGGCGGGAAATCGCCTTGTGCATGGCCGCGATGACGGTCGGCGACGTGTAGAAGGCGTTGAAGGTGGTGCGCTTGGCGCTGTCGTATTCCTCCGGTGTGAGCAGCGTCTTCAGCTCCTCGCCTAGGGCCTGCCAGCCGGCATCCTTGTAGCGGCCGGTGGCCGGATCGGGGAAGATCCCGAGGGCGACCGGCCCGAAGCCGGCGAAGCGGGCGAGCGTTTGTTTCTCCTCTCCGGTGGCGGGCCGCTTCTCTTCCTCGATGCGCTTCAAGGCGCGGATGGCGGCGATGATGTCGCGGGCTTTGCTTTTCTCGCCGCTGGCGATGCCGGCAGGCGGAGCCGCTGAACCTTGCTGCGTGGGCGCCGCCGGCGTTCGCCTTGGCACCGGCTCATCGGCCCGGGCAAACGGTGCGGGGACTTCGAGCGGCAAGGTCAGCTGCGTGCCATGCATGGCGTGGTCTCCTTCTTCCGGCGTGAGCGGCCCCGCCGACGGGGCCTGACGGTGCGCCTGGGAATCAGCCTCCAGCCGGGGCTCTGCTCGCGCAGCGACCGGGCCAGCGGAGAATTGGGGGAGACCTTCAGGGGGAACCGATTGTCCGCTTGCCCGGCCCGGCGGGCTGATTACCGTGCCGTCACTGGCCCCGGGCGGGGCTGGAGGGGAAGGGAGATCGGCGGAAGAGGAAGCCGTAGTTGCCGGATCGGGCGGAGGAAGGGAGTCAAAAAGGGTCGGCTGACGGCGCGATGCCGTTACGCGCGCGACGTATGACGGCGGATGAACGCCATCGCCGCGTCCAGGGACAGCGGTGTGCTGTCGTCCGGAGACGCGGAGGGCAAACGCTCCTCCAGATCCTTCAGCGCCAGCTCCAGGGCTTCGCTCGCGACCTGGCTCGGGTCGCTCCCCGGCTTCGCCCCGGAGAGCACCTCCTTCCAGGCTTCGTGGCTGGTCTTCAGCTCCTTGGCGTAGAGGTCCAGTGTTGACAGCAGCTTCCAGCTCTTGCGGAGCTGGTCGTGCATCTGCGGGCGTTGCTGCAGAAGCTCGTGAATGATCGTCTTGTAGTGCATGGTGGTCTCCATCGGAATGAGAGGTTGCGTTGTCTTGAGGCTCAGCCGTATCGGCGGGAGCCTGCCCCGCATTGGTTGCGGGGTCGGGCGGGAAGAGCGAACCTTGTCGCCAGTCTGGCGGTTTCCGGGCCATAGTCAAGAACCATCAGGCAAACCTGGTTCCCGGCCTTTGGCCCGGCCGCGGCGCGGCCATTCGCCCCCGGCGGCCAAGCGGCGGCGCCGCTTCACTTTGTGCCGGCCGCGCCTCCGCAGGCGGACAGGCATTCGCTGTCTGCCCGCCTCATTTTGACCTGCCACGCCGTTCGGGATGCCCGAACAGCTCTTTCATGAGGTGGGCCGCCGCTGCCCCGGCCATGATAATCATCGAGCCGATGGCGACGTATTGCAGTGCCATCGCCATACGCTCATTGGCGCAGTTCTTTGCCATCGTCTGGGCCTGGGGACCGAGATCGCGGAGGTCGTAGATGGGCGGAAGAGGCATAGGCCGGCGCGCTCCCGATTAGGAGGGCAGTTCCTGCGACGGCTCGATTCCCTTCTCCTGCCGGATCATCTGCCGAATCTGCTGGAACAGCCATTCGGCCTCGATGCGTGTGGTTATGGCGGTGTCGGGTCTGACCGGGTGCGTCCATACCCGGTCTCGCGGGTTCCAGCGGTACTCACCTTCCTTCAGCAGGTCAATGACGGGCTGGCTTGGCTTGTCCTCGGGACGGCCCTCGCCGAACATGATTGCCATCTGGCGATCGCGCTTGCTCTCGAACAGACGGACGCCGGCGAGGTTGTCCTTGGCGATGCCGAACGGATCGGGCGCGGCTACCCATTTCTTTTGACCCACCCTCTCGGCGAAGCTCTGGCCGTCTGGCTTGGCTTCGGCTGCCGGCGGTTCGGCGGCGGTGGTCGTGCTGGTTGCGGTGGTTTCTGGTGATTCTTGATCTGGTGTGCGTTTACGTGACATGGTGTGATCCTCCTTGTTGGTTATGGGGGCCAATCATTAACCCCTATTAAGGAATATAACACACCTGTAGGGGTCTGCGCAAGAGGGTGAGTGCTGGTTTCAGCATGATGCAATGCAACAAGGCGAGTGTTTCTGCGGCTTACAAGGCTATGTAGGTGCCATATAGGTGCTACAAGGCGCGGAAATGCTGCCTTTTCTTTGACTGGCGAAATGGTAACACTCCGCGATTCACGCCGCGCTTTTCGCGAGGTGTTGCTCGTCGGAAGCTTCAAGCTGGGGGTGGTGCCCCGGTTGGCTCTAAATCGCAAGGAAACAGGCTCAGCAGAAGCGAAAGGCACCCTCTGGCTACTCAGAGTGCTTTCAGCACCTACGGCCTCTGTGTGGCCTCCTGCCGGGAACGTTGCCAAACGCTGGGATTGCCTCGTTGGGCGGCGTTTCCCGGGGAAATCTTTCCTATCGGCTGCGGAGCAGGTGATAGGGAAGACGCCTGTAGTCAAAATGCATTGTCAAGCTGGAAAGGATGTTTGCGGGCTACGTCAGATATTCTGCGGGTCTGGAAGCCATTTGGGGGCTTGCCGGCAGCCCGGTGGCGGGGGAGCGCGATCCCTTCGGAACGCCAGGGTTCCTCGGGCAAACCCCTGACCGCCAATGTCAGAGGTCGCGCTTGGGATGATGCAGCCGAACACTGTCAGCAGTCAGCATTCGGAGCCTTTATTGTCTGATAGTGACCCTCGCGGTGGCGGTTGTCAAGGAAAACTTGACGTTGGCACCTAAAGGAGCGAAGGGACACGGGCCGCTAGCGGTCTGTGGCGAAAACCGGCGCAATAGCTGCTTGGCCTTTTCGCGCTCCTCCACGGTTACGACGACGGATGTTAAGCAAGACTTAACTCATGTGCGATAACCTGAAAGTGTCGGCATGATACGGATCTCGGAACAGAAGAACGTTAAATCGGCAAAGCGCTGCTATGCCGCGGCCGATTATTACCGCGACGGACGGGGAATGGTAGGTTGTTGGGGTGGAAAGGGCGCGTCCCGGCTCGGCCTCAATGGGATCGTGGACAGGGACTGTTTTCGCCGGTTGTGTGACAATCTGGACCCAAGGACGGCACATCGCGTGACGCCCCGAACGTACTCCAACCGGGCGGTTGGATACGACTTCATATTCTCGGTGTCGAAGTCCGTGTCGTTGCTTTACGGCCTGAGCGGGGACCAGGCGATCCTGGAGGCTTTCCGGGCGGCAGTCAACGAAAGCATGCGCGAAATGGAAGGAGAGCTGAAAACACGTGTGCGCAAGGGAGGCCAGGAGATGGAGCGCACAACCGGAAACATGGTGTGGGCGGAATTCATCCATACTACCTCCTGGCCGGTTGAGGGACTTTGCGACCCACAACTGCACGCGTATGCTTTCGTGTTCAATATGACCTGGGACGAACAAGAGGAGCGCTGGAAAGCAGGCCTATTCCGGGACATCAAGCGGGATGCCCCATACTTTCAGGCGGCGTTCCGGATTCGCCTCGCAAACAGGCTCCAGGATATGGGCTTTGGCGTAGAACGGCGGCGGGACGATTTCAACATTGCGGGGATACCGGCAGACGTGCTCAAGAGATTCTCACGGCGCACGGAGTTGATCGAAAGGCTGGCTCGGGAGCGGGGTATCACCGATCCGAGGTGGAAAGCGGAACTCGGGCCCAGAACACGTGAAAGGAAGGGACCTCAGTGTGGCTTTAGTGCCCTGCGGAAGGAATGGAAAGCACGCTTGACCAAACGGGAAAGACAAGTACTGGCGTCGGTCTACTGCCGCGAGACGCCGTTCATCCGGGAGAGCGACGGAGAAGCGGTGGCGGTCGATCAGGCCATTCAGCACTGTTTGGCGCGGCAGGCTGTAGTGCCGGAGCGCACGCTCATTACCGAAGCCCTTAAACGCGGAATAGGTGCGGTTATGGTCGAGCATCTCGCGCGTGAGGTGGCCAGTCGTTCGCTTGCCCGCAATGAGGTGAATGGTCGCACGATGGTGACGTTAAGGCGCGACTGAAGGCGACTTTCTGAAAGACATTTTAGCAGGATGTGGCAGGTTGCCAGGGGCAGGTACCCGGAGCGATCCCGGATGCCAGAGCATCCGCCGGGCAAACCCCCGCCCGCCAATCGTGCGGGTCGCGGTCGAGAGCTGGGGATAATGCAGCCGAGCGTCGCCGCTCGGAGACTATATGAGGTGATGCACGCCGCCTCCGGTGATGCCGCGTATTCGCGGCGGAGGCGGTGTTCCGAAATTGCGCGGGGGATGTTCCCCCGGTCTTGCGCCAGCGGGATGGAGGGGGCGATAGCCGTCGCGTCGCGACCGAGCGTAGCGGAGCCAGAAGTCACGCGGTCGCCAGGACGGCGAGGCGCCCGAAATGTGACGGAGCAGGAGAGCGAGGCTGGGCTGGAGTATAAAGGCCCAGCGGCTGTAAAGCCAACCAAACAACATCACGTTCTGCGTGCCGGAGGACGGGAGGGAATGGAAACAGCAAAGGCAGCGGGCAAGAGGTAGGCAAAGCGTGAGCGTCCTGCAGGCTGCCGGCCTGGATGGCACACCCGCCGCGGAGAGGAAAAGGGCTGAAAACGCTCAGGCGCGGGGCAAGAACTCCCCGGCAACGAGCAATGCAAGAGCCTGGGCGACCCGGACGCCGTCATCGCTGGCCAGGGTTCCAATGGGGCGATCGATCAGCGACGTATGGATGCAGAACAGGGAAGGCTTGATCCAAGTGGGGCCAAGCAATCCGGCGAGTTGCCAGTGGTCCAGGGCGAGAAAAGGCTCTGGCTGCGGCTGACTGGTCAGGGCAAGCACGGCCAGGTCGCCGTAGCGACGGGCGTAGGAGGCCGGACTTACGACCACAGCGGGCCGTTTCTTCGCGCTTTGAAGGTTGGTAAACGGAAAGCGGACAAGGACGACGCGGCCCGGTTCATAGGGCATCATAGCGGGCGTCAGCGTCGTTGTCCCAGATGGCCGTGGCGACCTGCTCCTGGGCGCGTAGCCAGGCCTGCTGGCTGTTGTCATGTCCGCCTTCACGTAGAAGCTGCCGGCGCAGAAGGTCCTCCAGGAATTCGCTCGGGGAACGGTAACCGTCCCGGCGGAGCCTGGTTTCGAGGTAACGGGCAGTTTCATCAGAAAAGTGAATTTCCATCGACCAAGACTAGCGCGTTTGGCCTCGTTTGTCAACGAATTGATGTCGGCATTCGCGGTCGCAGGTTACGGCGTTTTGCCGAAGATGTGGCGGAAGAGCCGAGCGGCTTCGCGTTCGCCATCCTCAGTAAAGACGACGGATTTCGCCCCGCTCCTGGGGTTCGAGATGTAGCCCTTTACATGCAGACGGTCCATCGAAGCCCAGTCATGGCCTTTCCAAGCGTGGGTTCCGTCGTGTACGGTCAGGTAGAGAAAGGCAAGAACCGCATCGTCCACTTTGTCTTCGTCGTAGTCCATCGCCTGCTGTGCTCCCGCTAAGGCGTCAGCGGCCTCGGCACCGATTCTTCATCAGGCGGAACAAATGGTTCGAGGAATCTCGGCAGGAATTCCGGCTCGTCCCAATGGCCAGCGTAATCCTCTCCACCGCTGAATACCAAACGCATCGCTTCATCGTTGTCCAGGCTCATCAGAACGGTGTACAGTTTGTTGACAACCTGCTTCATCAGCTTCTTCATCTCTTCATCGCTGATACGGGATAACTCGTTCCAGGGAATCTCCCGACCGGGAGTGACCACTTTAACGTCTGACCAATCGCCGGTTCTGGAGATTGGTGATTTGCCGGCATGCAAGTCCTCCAGGAACGTGTTGCGCACACATAGGACAGCCAAGGCCTTGGCCAGCTTCGCGGAGTATTGCTGTTGCGACTTTGTGTTCATGCGATATGCCTATAGCATACTGGTGGCCCAAGCACAATACAAAAAAGGTTTGACTCACAGGGTCTTTCACGCCAGACTGACGAGCGTCTCGGTATCGCACCTCGAACAAGGATCAGTCATGCCCCGTCCCATTCCACCAGGCTATGAAAGCAAATACGCGGATTTCATTCGGCTCTGCGCAAAGCGAAGGCCGATAACGTCGAGCACGTTGTTATCGGCGAGCCGTGGGTTTTGGGGGATACATATGACGAGATCATCGAAAGCCTATCGCGTCTGGCAGAAGCCGGCTTGGCACTCCACGTTGGTAGCCGGTGACTTGCATCCCCTTTGGGGAGCACAGTTTATGCCTCATCTTCGTGAGTGCTGGTAGGTTTCTTGGTTAGCTTAGTTGGACAGCCCACTTTCTGTCATGGTTGACACGTAAGTGCAGCTAACACAGGAAGTTGGGGTTGCGTGATAGAGTAAAGAAAGACGATCCTCCGTGTTCGCTAATTCCTGGAAGGAATACCACGGAGGATCGTCAGGATGACGCTGAAGCAGATTGCCAGTCTCGGCAAGGAGTTGGCCAAGTTTCTGAGGCTGTTCGTCGGCCGGTTTCGCAGCCGCCCCGGTTTCGCCCTGTTGGCCGTGTATGTCCAGGGGCTCCTGTCGAACCTACAACGCAAAAACATCGAGGCCATGGCCTTGGAGCTGGGTACGGCACCGCGGACTCTACAACGTTTCGTGGAATCGATCAAGTGGGATGAGACCGGCGTGCGCGATGACTGCCAGCGTTTGGTGGCCCGCGAACATGCTCATGCGGAGGCGATCGGTTGCCTCGACGAATCGGGAACGGCCAAGAGCGGTAGCCATACGGCGGGTGCCGCACGGCAGTGGCTGGGCAGTTGTGGCAAAGTCGACAACGGTGTCGTCGGCGTGCATCTGAGCTACAGCAGCCCCGGCTTTCAGTGTCTGCTCGACAGCGCGGTCTACCTGCCCCGGGATTGGGCCGACGATCCGGAGCGTCGAAAAAAAATTACATCCCCAAAGAGGTCGTGTTCCGTACCAAGCCGCAAATCGCCCTGGAGTTGATCGACCGCGCCTTGGCCAACGGTGTGCGCGTCCAGGCCTGGACGTTTGACGAAGGCTACGGCCGCGACACGGCCTTTCTGGACGGTCTGGAACAGCGTGGACAGGTATTCGTGGGCGAAGTGCCGGCGAACTTCCGCGGCTGGCTGAAAAAGCCCCAGGTGCTTCGGAGCGGTCGGTCGCGGCGGCGCGGCCGCAAAAGGACCTATCCGCGGCTGGCGGCGCGAAGCCGGCGCGGCAGCGAAGTGCGAAACCTGGCACGCTATTCGCCCGTCTTTCGCCAGCAGAAGTGGCAGCGCTACCGCATCAAGGACACCCAGCACGGCCCCGAAGTCTGGGAGGTGAAATGGGCGAAGCTCTGGCGCAAGGGACTCGATGGCCTGCCGGGGCGTCGGCACTGCTTGCTCGTAGCACGCAACGTTTTGACCAATGAGGTGAAATACTTCCTATCCAATCGTGTGCCCGGGGAGCGTGGCATTCCGCTACGGCGGTTACTGCGTGTGGCCTTTGGGCGTTGGTCGGTGGAAAGCTGCTTTCGCCAGGCCAAAGAGGAACTGGGCTTGGACCATTACGAAGTTCGCGGCTGGCGTTGCTTGCACCGGCACTGTTACCTGACGCAACTGACCCACCTGTTTTGCGCCCGCATGCGTCAGCAGTTCGACGCCGCAACGACGCACGACGACCCGCTGGAACACCTGACGACAGAACAAGTGCGACGAGCCATGAACACCTGGTTAGAGACAGCACAGGGGCGACTGACAAAAGCGGCACGCTTCCAACGAGAGTTAGCCAAGCAGCAGTATTACCAGCGTCGCAATGCGCAGGCCCAGCGCTCTCACGTGAAAACGCGCATGGCTCAACTGCGATCCTTGGGCATCGATGTCGATCGGATCAAATCGTGCATCCCCCAATCGCCGACCTGATCGGCTATACTGTTCTCAATGTTGGACTTCCGCCATTGCAACAAGGAAAGTGGCGCTGTCCAATTAGGCTTCCGTACGTTGATGGCCGCCGCATCCAGCCTGTTCTTGATGTGGGCGGCGTAGAATTTCTCGATCATCTCCACGCTGGTGCGGCAGTTCTTGGCGATTTGATAGATGTCGGCGCCCTCCATGAGACGCATGCAGATGTAGGTGTGCCGGAGGCTGTAGGCCGTGCGCCGCCGCCCATCACGGTCGAATTTCAAGTTCAGCTCGTCCAGAACCGTGTTGAGCATATCACGAGGGGTCGTGCCGAATACCTTATCCGTCGGCTGTGGCTGGTTGCGCTTCCGCAACCGCTGAAAGGGCATGACCGCTCCCGTCATGCTCTTGCAGTAGCCTACACCGCGCTTCCCGCGCACTTCGATTTCGAGGATGCGTTCGCCCGTTGCTTCATCGGTGACGATGGCAACGTCTCGAAATTCGAGGCGGGCGGCCTCGTCTGGCCTCAAGCCGGTGTTCGCCATGAAGAGAACATAGTCGTGGAAATTCTCCCGTTGTGTCTTGCCATAGGTACTTACCGCATGTTTCGCGCGTTCACGCGTGGCCTGGTAAAGCCGCTTGTATTCTTCAGGCGAGAACCATGCCCGGTGTGAAATCTTACCCGATGTCCGGTAAGGTGCGGAAAGATCAGGCACGTAAGCCAGCCAGCCGTGTCGGTAGGCGGTCTTGAGCACTTGCCGCAACGTGACGATCTCAATGTGAAGTGTACCGCGCGCCGGTCGCTTGGGCTGGCCCGTCACTTTATCAACGCGGGAGGCCATGCGATGGATGCGGTATTCCTGCACCAGACCTGGCGTAATCTCGGACACAAGCTTGTCACCAAAGAATGGCAGCAGGTGAACCCGCAGTTTTCCCTGGAGCATTTGCACATATTGCGGACTGCGCTCGCCGCTAGTGATTGCCTCATATTCAAGCAAGAACTGGTCGGCGGCCTGCTTGAACGTTTTGCCGACCTTAAGCATTCCCGCCCGACTCTTGCCCATGAGTCCCAGATACCAGTCCTGGGCGAAGTCTTTCGCATGGGCAAGGCTTTCTTCCTTCGTGGAGACACGCCAGTTTTTCCCCGCCATGTATGTTGAGCATTGCCAACAGCCACTGTTTTCTCTACGATAGACATGCAGTTTTCCACCCATCAAGTCATGGTTCTCCGGCATGTTTAACTCCTCCTGCTCAAAGATGTGCAAATTGTGTAAGGGATGTGTAAGCCTATTTCTGAGCACTGTCAACCGGAAACGCGTTGGTATTTATGGTTTATTTGGCCTGTTGTAGTTTGAAGAAATATACTTTGAGTATCGTGTGGTGAAACGTAATGGCTTGATGTATATATAGAAAAACATGGCATGTGCTGTGTATGTGTAAGAGAGTGTGTAAGAAATGGCCTGTTATTGCGGTTTTGTAGTTGCTCGCTCCTGTTTTCACCCCAACAGGTAGTAGTGGTGTTGATTTGATGCAAGAATAGTGGTCAGCCCTTCATAAGATGCCGGATTGGTGGTAGAAGGCAGTAAACCTGAGAAGGCGCGTTTTGTCAAACGTGTGAGGCCAAGTTTCCGAATAGCCAGCACCTCGGCTCGACGCCTCGGAAAGCTCAGCGGTTCCGGCCCCCCGGCAGGAACCTGTTGCTGCGTTTCTATTCGGAAACGCAGCGGCGGGGTAGCTAAACAACACAACCCCCTGGCCCATGCGGCTGCAAAAGATGGCCTGCCAGGACGGGTGCCCCATGTGTCCCCCAGGTCTGTCAAGGACGTTCCGAAGAAAAATGCAGGCGGAAGAAAAGCATTCTTACCGAGGGGTGGCATTTCGGCGGCGATTGAGTGGCATTGAGCAAGGTCTTTCGGTTCATCCGACTAACGCGTGCTTTGTTTGGTGGATGGCGAGGATCTTCAGTTTGAAGAATGCCTGATCGCGGAAGCCATAGGCTTGGCGCTTCATCAGTTGGATCTTGTTGTTGGTGCCCTCCAAGGGGCCGGTCGAGATCGGATAATCGTAGTAGTTCAAGACTCCCTCCTGGTGTTTCTCGAGGGTGTTGGCAAACTGGATTAGGATGCGAACGCCCGAAGCACGAGCCCGCGCCAGCCAGTCACGCAGCACCCGCCGCGCCGTCCGCTTGTCAGGCTGCGACCAGATCTGCCGCAGATCTTCCTTGAGGTAGTAGGCGATGGCCAACGGCTTGTTCAAGCGTAAGGCATCCTCCAGCCGCTGCTGTTCGTTGCGGTCCTCATCGAGGTTCTCCGGATTCTTGAGCAGCAGCCAGCGCGTACCCTTGAGGAGCCTGCGTTCCTGCTCACTGCTGGCCTGGTGATAGAGCTGCCGCCGCAAGGCACTGAGCTTCTCGTTGAACAGCTTGATCACGTGGAAGTGATCGAAGACATGCACCGCCGCAGGCAGGTTGTCGCGTACGGCCCGGATGTAGGCGGCCGACATGTCGGTGGCCACGGCCTGGACCTTGGCCCGGGCCCGACGCAACCGTTTCCAGAAGGGTTTCAGGGCGTCAACGCCCTTGCCGTCGCCGACAAACACCACGGCGCCACTGAGCAGGTTGAGCACCACGGTCACGTAGTGATGCCCCTTGCCGATGGCAATTTCGTCGATGGCGATTTGCCGCAACTTGTGCAGCTTGGGCTTGCCGAAGCGGCGTTGGAGGTTCTTGGCCTGGATGTCTTTGATGGTGTCCCAACCGACCTGCAGGTGATCGGCCACGTCCTTGATAGTCATGCGCCGGGACAGCTCCAGGGCATAGCGCTCGAAGGACCGGGTGTAGCGCTTCTTGGGGTCGGCAAAGCCGATCTTGACCTGGCGGACGCGGTCACAGACGGGGCACCAGACGCGGGCGACATCGAGGGTCACGAAGGTCGGTTTGCTGCCGATGGGCACCATGCGGAAGGTGCGTTCCTCATGGCCGTGAACCCAGACATCGTCGCAGTCGCATTGCGGACAGCGGAGGCGTTCCCGGGGTTGGCGGATACGGAACGTCACCTGCCCCTCCTGAAATTGCTGGCTGACATAGTGGTAGCCGACGATGCCGAAGGCGTGATACAGTAGGCTGGTGGACATGTGTCTTCCTCTTCAGGGAGCTTGTTGGCGTAACTCCATGAAAGGAAGCCCTGTCCACCTTTTCAAGGACCACTACACGCGATTGCCGGATGAACCGGTCTTTCCTCGACAACGCCAGGCGGGCTGGGGGACACACAATATAGTTAAGATTTCGTTAAGGATTTTGTGATAGTCTAAAATAAAGGCATGATCCGGATCACGCAACAGGATAATGCCAAGGCCGCCAAGTCGTACTACACGACGGCAGATTACTACAGCGAAGGACAGGAACTGGTCGGTGCGTGGGGCGGCAAGGGCGCGTCCCGGCTCGGGCTGGAAGGCACTGTGGATAAGGCGTCCTTCGAGAGGCTGTGCGACAATCTTCATCCGATGACCGGAGAGCCGCTGACGGTGCGAACGCGCACCGAGCGGACGGTCGGGTACGATTTCACGTTCTCGGTGCCGAAGTCGGTCTCATTGCTGTACGCCCTGAGCGGCGACCAAGAGATCCTGAGTGCGTTCCGGGGGGCCGTCGATGCGACGATGCGCGACATCGAAGCGGAGATGAAAACCCGCGTCCGCATGGGCCGCCAGGACACGGACCGCACCACGGGCAACATGGTCTGGGCGGAATTCATCCACACCACCTCCCGGCCTGTTGATGGCGTCCCCGATCCGCAATTGCACGCCCATGTGTTCGCGTTCAATACGACCTTTGACGACGAGGAACATCGCTGGAAGGCCGGCCAGTTCCGCGAACTGAAACGGGACGCCCCGTATTTCCAGGCGGCATTCCGCGTCCGGCTTGCCGGCAAGCTCCAGGACATGGGCTTCGGGGTTGAGCGGAAACGCGACGATTTCGAGATCGCGGGGATTCCGAAGGATGTGCTGGGCCGCTTTTCGCGGCGAACGGCCATCATTGAGAAAGTAGCCAGGGAGAAGGGCATCACTGATCCCGACCGCAAGGCCGAACTGGGGGCCGAGACGCGGGAAAGGAAAGATTCCGCCCTGAGCTGGGAAGGCTTACGCAAGGAATGGAACACGCGACTCAGCGACAAGGAACGCAAGGTGCTGGCGGCTGTTCACCGCCGCGAGCGTGCGTTTGCGAGGCCGGCGCGTGGAGAGGAACTGGCGGTCGATCACGCCCTTGAGCATAGCTTCGTGCGCGAGGCCGTCGTGCCGGAACGCAAGCTGGTCACCGAAGCCCTGAAACGCGGCATCGGGGCGGTCACGGTCGAGGGCGTAACGCAGGAGATGCGTGACCGGCCCTTGATTCGCAGCGATGTGGACGGGCGCAGGATGGCGACAACGAAAGAGATGCTGGCCCTGGAATCGAAGCTGCTGGACTTTGCCCGCCAGGGGCGTGGGCGTTGCCGGCCGCTGGGTGATCCGCAGCGGCCAGTCTCCCGCGACTGGCTCAACGACGGGCAAAAGGCTGCCGTCAGCCATGTGCTCGGTTCCCGCGACCGCGTGATGATTATCCGCGGCGTCGCCGGGACAGGAAAAACCACGCTGGAACAGGAGATCGGCGAGGCGTTGGCCGAAGCCGGCAAGCCGGTGGTTGCCCTGGCCCAGTCGGTGAAGGCCAGCCGGGAAGTGCTGCGAAACGAAGCCGGCTTCGCGAGCGCCGACACGGTGGCCAGGTTCCTCAAAGATGAGGAGATGCAGGAAGCCGCCCGCAATGGCGTCATCCTCATCGATGAGGCCAGCCAGCTCGGCACGCGCGACATGCTCTCCGTGTTCGAGGCGGCTGAACGGTTAAATGCTCGCGTGCTGCTCGTGGGTGACCGCCGCCAGCACCGCAGCGTCACGGCCGGTGAACCGCTCAAGCTGCTGGAGGAGACGGCCGGGCTGAAAGTCGCGGAGGTAACGGAGATTCTCCGCCAGAAGGGCGACTACAAGAAGGCCGCTCAAGCGTTGAGCGAGGGCAAGATCGAGGAGGCATTCGAGGAACTCGACAAGCTCGGCTGGATCAAGGAAGTGCCCGACGCTGACCGGTACAAGGAACTGGCCGCTGCCTATCTTTCCGCCGCCGCCGAAAAGAGGAAGGACGGAACGGCGAAGTCGGCCCTGGCGGTCAGCCCGACGCACGCCGAGGCGGCCCGGATCACGCAGGCGATCCGCGATGGCCTCAAGGCGAAAGGCAAGCTGAGGCAGGAACGCATCGTCACCGCATGGATTCCGGCACACCTGACCGACGCCCAGAAAACCGACGCCACCGAATTTGACCTCGGCGACCTGATTCAGTTTCACCAGAACGCGGCCGGCTACAAGAAAGGATCGCGGCTGCTCGTCGGCGAGGCGATGCAGGTGCCGACAGACCTTGCGAAACGGTTCGAGCTGTACCGGCCGACGCAGCTCGCCCTGGCCATCGGAGACCGGGTGCGGGTGACGGCCGGCGGCAAGACAAAAGACGGCAAGCGATTCAGCAACGGATCACTGCTGACCGTTCAGGGGTTCACCAACCGGGGCGACATCATCGTGGGTCACGGCCGGGTCCTCGACCGGGATTTCGGCCACCTGACGCACGGCTATGTGGTCACGAGCCATGCCAGCCAGGGCGTAACCGTCGATAAAGTGTTTATCGGCATGTCCAGCGAATCGTTCCCGGCAACCTACCAGCGGACGGGCTACGTCGCCGTGACGCGCGGCAGGGAACAAGCCCAGATTTTCACGGACGACAGGAAAGAACTGCTGAAGGCAATTACCCGGACAGACGATGCGTTGTCGGCGACAGAGCTGTCGGAGTCCACGCCGCCGAAGCCAGCGGCGCGAAATGGGAAGATGAAGCGCCAGGCCTTTGGACGCGGCCATGCCGTCTTTGGCCAGCGGCCCGCATCCATGCAGCCGGGCGCCGCAAGAGACGGGGTGGAAAGAGGAATCGACCATGAGCAATAAGCCTCCACATCAGGATCGATCTCGACGAAACCCTCCTCCGGCGGGGATTACCGCGTACTTGCAGACAAAAGAAGGGGAGGCCGAGGGAACCGAGGATTCGTGCGAAGCGTTTGGCTATTTGCGAGGAATCCGCGACCAGTCCACTTCCGTGGAGTTCCGCTTCCGCAATGGCAACAGCACCTGGTTTCCTTACGGCTGGATGGGACCCTGGCAGTACAATCCCAGCGAGGGCCTGCTATTGAAGTTCTCCGGGGACCTCGTGTACCTGGTTCTGATCCGGGGCAGCAATCTCGACAAGCCGCTCAAGGAAGGCGCCATCAATCTCACTCACGCCGGCCTGCAAAGGCATCGCGTGCTGTGGGTACGCGAAATGAGCAAAGAGGAAATCTGTCAAGTGGGCGAGACGGGACCGACCATCGACAGCATCGACATCGCGGAGTTCGAGTCGCATGCCGCCCTCAAGGAATGGGTCGGTACGCACGCTCCGGCGTTTCTCCGGTGAGGAAGCTGCTTACCGCCCGCGTCCGTGACCTCGGCCTTTCGCCGAATGGTCGAAGGGCGGACATAATAGGCCCCCCGCCACCATTCCATTATGGTTTCGGACTTCTGAAGGGTTGTCGGGTCGGTTGGGGACAATGGCCGCATGGCCTTTGCTAAGGCTATGAACGCTGAAATCAATCCCTTTGGCCTTAGAAGCGGGCGGGCGCAGTTCGCTTCTCCAGGGCCGGTTTGCATGCCGATTACCACGGGCGATTCATCTCTCCTTCGACCTCAAGCACGTTATCCTCCGCTTGCCGCTTACATCGCGGTGTCCCGCATGAGACGGCGATGAAGGGCGATGAGGTGATGCCGGGCGTCAGGGACATTGGGGAAATCGAGCAGCGGGTTGTCGAACCGCCCTACCCAGGCGCGAACCACCCGCTCGGCGCACTCTAGGAACGTCTCAGGCCGATCGGCGACCTCCGCGACTGACCAGGGCGAGCGCATCGAAGCAATCCCCATAGCGGGGTTAGCAGTTTAGTTCAACGAGTCTTATCGGAATTGCCGGCGTGCCGTAGTGTGGAGGCTACGGCCGTGTATCGCACTTCAGTTGACGCTCGCGTCGAGATAGCCTGGTTGCAGGCTGTCAATGGTATTGCCGGATGCATACTTATGACGGGCCGATGTATCAATACATTATTATTGGTCAGATGGTTGAAGTAAACTTAGTTTTGTGATTGAACCTGTCACAAATCTATGCTAAGATTGAAGTGTATTGCGTTCTTACGATAACAAAGGATTAAGTAATGGCCGACGACAGACAGCTAGGTGCGGCAAAGGGAGAAGCAAAGGGAGACGGGATCGCCGACGAGGCGGTCGCGAAAAACCTCGGCTACATACTCGCCGCTACAAGAGATGCCATCAACAGGGACGGCTGGCGTAATCTTGGTTCTGGCGTGTATCAACGTCCGCCTGATCCTCCCCCGCGCCTCACGGAGCAGGAATTGATAGGAATGGTAAAACGCATGAGAGAGGTGGAACAGGATAGTAAGCCGCGCACAGAGAATGACGCCTACTGGATCAGGATGGTCACGGCGGCAAGGAGCATGGTAACCGTTGGGATAGCAGAAGGTAAGAGCAATGATCGGTCCCGCCTGTCTATTGAGACACCAGTAGAGTTAATCGCCACGAAACTGGGTGCAATGATTGCCGCTGATCCGGAATCTGCGGCCAAAATCAGTAAGGTCGCAACCTTCGAGGACGGTCGGGATCTAATTCTACTGTGCCCCTTTTGGGATAGTTCGTATAGTATGCCGGAACTCGCCCCATCATGGAAGATCAGTATGGAGGAACACGGATGTCCCTCTTGGAATCCCCGGAAGCGCTCGCCTTGCTCGCCGATGTGAAGGTGCCGCTGGCAGCCGTGCAGGGCGGCGTCCGCCGCTTGGC
Organism: uncultured Planctomycetota bacterium; assembly: GCA_963827935.1. Lineage (GTDB taxonomy): Bacteria > Planctomycetota > Planctomycetia > Gemmatales > Gemmataceae > DATFNV01. The sequence goes on from CAWHCN010000023.1 coordinate 294,671, forward strand.
GGGGTTCATCGAACGCTATCAGCCCCTGTTCTATCGCACGGAACAACGGCACTGGGCCGAGGTCGTTCTCGAAGGCCGCCTCAGCAACCTGGAGCGCAAGACCAACGAGCCGATCGCTCGGCAAGCTGGCGCGGCACGCAAGCCGGTGCAAAAGTTCGTCGGCGCCGGCAAATGGTCCGATAGCGCCGTGTTGGACGAGTTGCAGCGGCACGTGGCCGCAGCGTGGCGCGACGACGACGCGGTGCTGATCTTTGACGGCAGCGGCTTCGCCAAGAAAGGCGACGACTCCTGTGGCGTGGCCCGGCAGTGGTGCGGCCGCCTGGGCAAGGTCGAGAACTGTCAGGTGGGCGTGTTCACGGCCTATGCCTGTGCTCAGGGCGAGACGTTGCTGGCCGCGGATTTGTATTTGCCGCAAGAGTGGGTGGACGATCGCAAGCGGCGGGCGAAATGTTACGTGCCCACCGAGACGACGTTTCAGGAGAAATGGCGTCTGGCCTTGGGCCAATGGGAGCGTTGCCGAGCGTTGCCGCACGGCTGGGTGGCGGCCGACGACGAGTTTGGCCGGGTGACGGAGTTTCGGCAAGCCTTGCGACGTGGCGGCGAGCGTTATGTGGTGGATGTGCCGTGCAACACGCTGATCCGCGACCTGGAAGCCGAGCGAGAGGCGGGGCCGTCGGGACGGCGACGGTTGCCGCCCTTCGAGCAGGTCCAGGCCTGGGCGGCGCGTCAGCCGGCGTCGGCGTGGCAGCGCCTGACGGTGCGGGCGGGTGAGAAAGGCCCCTTGGTGGTGCGTGCCCTGACGCGGTTGGTGCAAACCAAGGATGCCGACGGCTGCGTCGGTAGACCGGAACGAGTCGTGATCGTGCGTCCGGTGGATCGCGCCGGCGACGTGACCTATGCGTTGAGCAACGCCTTGTCGGGGGTAGCGTTGGCGGAGTTGGTGCGTGTCAAGTGTGAGCGGCCGCGGATCGAACAGGCGTTGCAGATGGGCAAGGGTGAGGTGGGGTTGGCCCACTACGAAGTGCGAAGTTGGGTCGGCTGGTATCACCACATGACGCTGTCGCTGTTGGCCTTGTGGTTTCTGAATCTGGAGAAGTCGGTCCTCAAAAAAAAACGGTGTGGATCACCGTGCCGCAACTGCGGGTAATCTTCGCCTGGGTGCTGGAGCGTCGGCCGACGACGTTGGCAGGGATTCTCGCCGAAGTCAACACCGTGCTGCGCCGGACGGAAGAACGCGCATCTACCATTGGGTAGATGCGACCGGAGAATTCCCACCGTCTCGGCGCGCAGAGACATATGAAAAAGGGGCACAGTAGAACTAACACGGAAGCCTCCCACGCAAGAAGAACTGAGAAAAACTGTGGAGTATTCAATAAAATTAGTGATCCATGGTTCTGTCCTTGAGGAGTCCACAAAGCGGTTGGTGGGCATGGTCTCGTTGGCCTCGGCCCAAGCGCGTAATGAACTCGAGGCAAGGCCGGCACCACAAGTGTCAGAACTTGGGAAGCTAAAGCCTTTACCCCAGGCACAAGTCCCGGAAGCAGGTGAAGCCAAGGGACGGGGAGGCTATTAGAGTCTCACTATTTGGTTTTTGGTTGATCCGGGGAGCAAAAGCGACGCGAGCTCCTGGCGGACCATCCGTCATAGACCATCTTCCGATGGTTAGTTGTCTGTAGGCGAGTAGGAGAACATCGTAGGCCGCGCGGGACCGCTCGGTTTCTTTCATGTTTACCGTTGCTGGTTAGCTGGTGATAGCAGGTTGCAATGCCCGGAGCTCACGACCAACTGGTTAACATCCTCAACAGATTTTGGCAGTTGGGAAAGACGCGGTCGGCTCGTTGTTGGACGACATCTTCAACCTCACCTTCGGCGGGCTTATGTCGGTGGTCTGTTCCGCTGCTACTCGGTGACCATCATCCACTGCGGGTCATAGGCCACCAGCGCGTGCCCAGGCAAGGGGCCGGCATGCAGAGCACGTAGTCCCTGCCGTAGCGGCACGCCGCCACGCCGATTACTACTTTCCGGGGGCCGGTTTGCCTTTGATCGCCTCTTCCGCCTCCCGCCGGAGCAGCGAAAGCTGGATGAATACCTCCCAGTCAGCAGGCGGCAAGCCATCGATCTCGCGCGTTGCCTTCTCGAGCCACGTGCGGGCTTCGTCCGCATGGTTGAGGCGGTGTTGGACTAGCGCGAGCAGCAGCCAGTTCGACGCGGTACCGCCCTTGGGGTCGAGTTTGTTGGCTTCTTGAAGGGTGTCGAGGGCTGCCGCGTACTGCCCGTCGCGGTAAAGGGCCGCGCCCAGGTTTTTGCGGTGCATGTACGATTTCGGATCGCTTGCTGACATCGCCCTGGCTAACTCCACCGCCTTCTTGGGATCGAGAGCACACTTCGGGGCCAGGCAGGAGGTCCAGACGACTATCTGCGCCTGGGAAGACGTTGGCGATTTGCCAAGGGCCGCGAGCCAGGCACGGCAGGCAGCCTCATGCCCCTTGAGGTCGCCGGTTTGCAGACGAAGTAGTGCCAGGGCGAAGAGATCGCCCTCGTCCTTGGTTGTCAGTTGGTGATCGCGTTCATAGAGTTGGAAACTGCGTTCATAGTCTGCCAGCGCCTCCTTCCACTTTCGGAGCCAGCCGTAAGCGTTCCCCCGCTTGCGGAAGACTTCAAACTGCTGCGCCGACTGAAATTGCAGGGCCTTCGTGTAATGACCGGCGGCTTCCTCCCACCGCCCTTCCTTGCCGGATATCTCACCGAGGACCAAATACGTCAGCCAATCCTCCTTCCAGCCGTAAGCTTTCGCCAGTGTCAGGGCGCGGCGGGCGGCGCCGAGTCGGAACTGTTCCTCGCTGGACAGCGACCTCATCGTACCCAACCGCTCCAGGTGCCAGGCGACCCCGAACCAGACCTGAGCGCGCTCACAGCGGATGGCCTCGTGCAGGTGCCAGCCTGCCTGCGCCTCGGGCGTCGCCGCGAAATACTCCGGCGCGGTAGTGTGGAACCGCTCCCAAAGGCCGCGCGATTCCTCTGTTTCCAGTGGCATGGCCGTGTCACTCCGGTCCAACCGGGCATTGCTGAGTAACCGAGCCAGGTCCGCCCACTTTTCCGGCGTGTGCTTTTCTGGGAAGAGGTTCAGTACGCGGGGCCGGTTTTCATCAGCGTAGAGCAGATACCTGCCATTCGCACTGAACGAGACGGGAGACCCGGCCAGAAGGGGGGTCACAGGAAGGCCGGACCCGACGTGATAGACCTCGAATGCGGTGCCCTTGAGAAGCACGAAGTATTCGCCGTCAAGACTCGCCATGCCTGAAGCCGATCGGTTCCGGATCGGCGGGCTTACGGGTTCTCCGGTGTTGGCGTCCCAGATGCGTACCTCATGAACCGCCGTACCGACGTCCCCAGAGGATACGTCGCCCTCTGCCGTCTCCGTAACCAGGCGATGCCCGTCGGGGCTGAAGCGTGCTCCCCAGACGGGGGCCCGATGATGTAGGACGTGGACTACACCCCCCGAGGCGGCTTCCCGGAGCGACACTTCTGTTCCCTCCCAGGTGACAAACGTGCGGCCGTCCCAGCCAAATTGCGGTTGCCACCACATAAACCTGGACCGGCTATCGCCCAACCGCTGTGTTTTGGTGAGCGCCTCACCGTTGACGACATCCCAGAGCTGCCACTGCCAAGCAAAAAAGTTGCCCGTGACTGTTAGGACTCGCTCCCCCTCCTGATTCACGGAGGCATAGGAGCAGTCGCTATCTAGCCGAATCGCCTTCCCCACCGGGCGGCCGGTGGCTGCATCCCACACCTTGACCTCAGACCGCGTTTGTTTCCCCTCGTCCCACGATGCGACTGTCACCAGGAAGCGGAGACCTCCATCCAGGGTGGCCGACCTGATGTCTCGGCTGTCACCGCGAATGGGATCGTAGAGCAGTTCCCCTTTATCCAGGTCCCAGGCGTAGACGGCGGCCACGTTGGAAGAGGACCGGCCCTTGCCGGGGACAGTGGTGAAAAGTCGCTGCCGATCATAACCCGTGAACCCCAGCACAGAGGCCGGCCCCTCGTGCTTCATGGTCGAGGCGACCTGCTTACCTGTCGTCGCATCCCAGACCTTAACCTCCGTCCCCGTGGTCACGACGCGAGGGCCCGCCGGGGTGAAAGTGACGTACGCCTCCCCGCCGTACATGCGGGCTGGCCCTGCCGGCTGGCCGGTCGCGTCCCACAGCCGCACTTCCGACTCCTGGGCGGAGCCGCGCGATCTTCGTGATACCGTCGCGACCTGAGGAGCGCCGTCCGGGCTAAAGACAGCCTGCACACTCGCCTCGTGCTCCAGGCGGGGCGCCGGGAGGTTGTCGCCGGCAAGACTCCACAGCCGGGCCTGGGAGTCCGTGAGCGTCAACAACCGATGCCCGTCGGGACTCAACCAGGCGGCCCGAACGCCCTCGTCACAGTTGAGGTAAGGAACTGCGAGCCGTCCCTGCGCGAAGTCCCAAACCGCGACTTGACTGGAGCCGACTGTCAACGCCAGCAATCCGTCGGGGGAGAGAGTCGCGGATTGCGTCAACCGATGAAGCGGCAAAGGCGAGACGATCCGGGCGTCCCCCGGTGGCCAGTCGAGTTTGTCAGGTTTCCATTGCCTCACATAGCCGTTGGTCGGTGCTGGAGCTGGAGCACCGCCTCCCATGCCACCCAAGCCAGCCAAGCCACCGAAGCCACCTAACCCTGACAAGCCGCCGCCCACAACAGGCAACCGCACTTCCCCGCCCAGACGTCCCGGACCCCCCTGGCCCCCCAGGCCGCCGAACCTCGGTTCAAATCCCAGACCAGTTATATCGAGGCTGAGCAGGCTCTTCTTGTCGGGACTGAAGATCACGTCCGTGACCGACCCGTCGTGTCGCACCGGCGTCCCGGTCCGCTCTCCGGTCGATACCGTCCAGACAGAGACGAGTCCCCCCTCCTGGGCTACGGCAACGAGGCGGCCGTCACTGCTCATCCACGCGGCTACGCACTTACCATCTATCTTGATGCCGCCGACCGGGGTGGCGGCGAGGCCCGTGACGGCATCCCAAGCGATGATCGCGCGCTCCGACGCCGTGAGGCAGTACCGGCCGTCGGGAGTGAGCGCGACGGCTTGCAACGTGCCAGGCACATCGCCAAGTGTTGAAACCAGCGCCCCGGTCATGGCGTCCCGGATCTCCGCCCGCCCACCGCGATGCAGTGTGAATAGGCGGCGACCATCGGCACTGAACAGGGCTCGCTCCAGGTTCGCCCCTTCTCCGGGGAGCTTGCACGGTTGGCCGGTCGCCGCTTCGCAAAGGACGACCCTGTTTTCCGTCCCGAATCGGGATCCGCTGATGCGCACGAGCACGCGGCTGCCGTCGTAGTTGCAGGCAGCGTCCGTGATTGCTTCGCTCTCCTCCAACAACTGAACATGCAATAACATGGAGCGCTTGGCGGTGAGGTCCCAGACCCGAACCTCCCTCTTCGCCGGTGCCTTCAGAGTGTCGGCTCCGAGAATTGCGAGGCTGAGCAGTCGCTTTCCGTCGCCCGAGAAGATGGCCAGGCGAATGCTTCCCTGGTGGCGCAAGGGCGAATCGAGCAGTGGCGCCTCCCGTGTCGGCGGACCAGAGCTGCACGGCCCCGTCGGCGTCGCCGGTCACGATGCGGCGGCCGTCCGGACTGAAGCTCGCCCAGGTCATCTTGCCCCCGTGCGGCCAGACGTGCAGCAGCTTGGGGAAGTGGCCCCAAAACGCCGCCAGGCGCCCCTCGTGGGCGCGCGCCGCTCCGGATTGTCGTGGTCGTACCGCAGTGCTTCCGCAAAATACAGCAGCGCCTCGGCATGGCGGCCCTCCTCCCAGGAACGCACGCCGCGGCTGGCGTATGCTTGGCCGAGTTGCTTCTTCGTCTCATCCGCGTTCTTCTCCGCCGCCTCCTTGGCCTTTCGCTCTTGCCCCGCCAAATTCGCGTTGGTCGTGGCCAATTCGTCCTTCTCGCCGGCCAGTTTGATGGCCTTGTTCTTCTCCTGGGTGACAAGCATGAACGCGAACACGGTCGCGACCAGGGCGACGGCCAGGACCGCGGCCGCCGAGGCCACCAACCCGCGGTGGCGCGCACCCAGCGCTGGACCAGTTCCGTCAGGCCCGGGGGGCGGATCGGCAGCGGCTGGCCGTCGAGGTACATCTGCAAGTAGCTCGCGGCCAGGCCCGCGGTCGGAATCCGGTCGGCGGCTCGCCGCTCCGTCGCCCGCGCCACGATCGCTTCGAGGTCTGCGTCAAAGCCCGGATCGACCGCCCGCAGCCGCGGCACATCCTCGTCGTGGACCATCAGCGCCAGTTGCTTCTCGTCCTGGGCGTCGGCGAACAGGCGGCGGCGCGTCAGCAGTTCCCACAGCGTGACGCCCAGGCCGCGCACGTCGGCCGACGGGCCGACTTCGAGCGTCGCGGCTGCCAGTTGTTCGGGGGCCGCGTAACGCAGCGTGCCGAGCAGTCCGCCGGCGCGGGTCGCCGACGTCGCCAGGCTCTTGCCCTTGGCCAGGCCAAAGTCCATCAGGACGACGCGCGAGCCGTCGGGCGTCAGCATGAGGTTGGACGGCTTCACGTCGCGGTGGATCAGGCGCTGGTCGTGGACGGCCTGCAAGGCCAGGGCCGCATCGTGCATCATCCGCACGACCCGGCGGACGTAACCCCCCGGCTCGTCTTCCGCCGGCGGCAGTTCCGGCAACGGCGGCAGCGCGGCCGGCCGGCCCATTGCCTTCTCGGCGGACGGGGGGTTGAAGAGTCCCTCGACCGTCGCGGCCGGAGTCCAGCGGGACGCGCCTTCGCGGAGGAGCATATCGCCTAATGCCAGCTCCCCCGCGGCGGCTAGCTCCTGGAGGCGCCCAATGTTACCGGACCGACCTTCTCCTTGTTGCGGGCGTAGAACCAGCAGGGCGCGGGCGCCGCAACCGTCACCGTCTGTTCGCGGCGCTTGCGGCTGGCAGCGAGCACGGCCTCCGCCCAGGTGCTGCCGCCAAGGCGCGTCGGGTCGGCGACGGCCGTGGAACCCGATAGCTCGCGCCAGACCATCTCGAGGTCACAGCCTGGGACGTACTCCATCGCGTAGTAGAGCCGGCCGTCCGGGAACGTCCCACTGGTGAGCACCTTGACGATGTTGGGATGATCGCAGCGCGCCAGGGCGCGGATTTCTCGGCGGAACCGTGCCAGGGCCGCCGGGTCGCCCGCCAACTCGGCTGGTAGCATCTTCAGCGCCACCAGCCGCCCTAGCGACAGCTGCCGGGCCAGGTAGACGACGCCCATACCGCCCCGGCCGATTTCCGCCTGCACCTCGAAATCCCCCAGGCGGGTCGCGGCGGGGAGGGATGGCGCGGGGACCGATTCCGCCGCGGGGGTGCCGGCACGGCTCTGGTCGGCCAGGGCTGGGAGCTGGCCCTCCGACACCGGCTGGCCGGCGGCGCGGCTCAACAGCGCGGCGAGGGCAGCGACGGTGGCGCGGTCGCGCTCGGTCCGGCCCGTCGTGTAGCTCAGGTACTCGACCTGGCGCCCGTCGCGGTCCCGGTTGAGGAACAGCACTTCCTCGGCCAGCTCACCCTCGCGGTAAACAATGAGGGGGTCAAGGCGCAGCGGAACCGACCGGCCCGGCCAGAGCACCGCAACGCGGTTGGGCGCCAGCCCGCGCACGTCGGCCGCCGGGAGCTGGAGCGCGCGGTCGCTCGTTCCCCCTCCCGGCCGACGAGTTCACGGATGCCCACCTCAAAACGGCTATCGTCCAGCGCGCGCAGCTCGGTGACGTAGACCAGGCGGCTGCCGCGCGGGCCGAGCGCGTCAAGTGTCCCCTCGGCCAGCACGTCGTTGGCCGCCGGGAACAACAGCGGCCCCATCTCACGCTCGTAGAACGAGGCCAGGCGGGCGGCGCCGTGGCCGAAGACCGCGTTGCGGTACTGCACCAGCGCGTCGAGCAGCTGGAACAATGAGCAGCTTTGGTCCCCCGCCGGAGCCGCGTCGGGGCCGTTTTTGATGCGCCGGTAAAGGGCGAGGACGCCGGGAAGGTCGCGCCGCTTCGTGTCGAGCTGAGACCATAGGTGGCCCAGCGGGTGGGAGGCCGCGTCCGGCCGCGCGCCGAATCGGCGGGCCAGTTCGCGCAACATGCCGACCCACTGACCCAAGGACGGCAGCGCCAGCTGCAGCAGGAGCTTGTCGATGGCGGCCGACCGCGGCGCACCGCGCTCGATTTCATCGAGGTACTCGACGATGGCGGGGGCGGCAGTCAGCTTGACGAGCGCCTCGAAGAGGTAAAACGTGTTGTCGTGTCGGCCGCGCGGGTCCGTGGCGTTGTGCGCCCGGCTGTAGAGCTGCGCCAGCGGCAGCGGCAGGCGGAGCAAATACTCGCGATGAAAGGCTTGCATGGCGAGACTCTTGGCCTGGGGGCCAGGGCGGCCCCCGCAGAGGTGTACCGATCCTATCTGCTGATGGGGAGGGTGACAATTGCGGAAGCCAGTCTGTCCAGTAGAGTCTTCCTTGCGAACGTAGGCCAGGGCCACGGTGAAGCGCTGGCCCTCGGCCGAGACAACGGCTGAGGGCTTTTCATTGGACGCCGCGGGCCTCGTTCAACCCCGCGCCGTTGGCGCTGGATCGGACAGCTGGTCGGGCACGAACTGGTAACGCATCTCGGAACCGCTCAGGGCCTGCCGGAGGTGCATTGCCTGTCGCCTTGGTCGAGGGAAGGGCTGGCGATTCACCCCACCCGCGACCTCAAGCACGTTAACCTCCGCTTGCCGCTTTCATCGCGGCGTCCCGCATGTGGTCAATCTTCCCCGCGATGTGCGAGTAGTGCCGCATCACCATGTCGGTGCTGGTGTGCCCCAGCAGCTCGGCGACCTGGGCGATGCCCACGCCGTTGACCAGGGCGTCGGTGGCGAAGCTGTGGCGGTAGGCGTAGGCGATCAGCCCCTTCAGGAGGGGCAGCTTCTGTCGCAGCCGCTTGAACCGCCAGCGGAGCGTGTCGGCCTCGGGCAGCTTGCCCGACCCGCCGGCCATCAGCTTGTAGAAGGCTTGCTGGGCGGCTTTCTCGTTGTCGCGGTCTTCGGCGAGCCGGATCTGCCTGCCGTTGAACTCGACGTACCAGGCGTCTTTCGACGCGCGATATCAGGGCTTGGTGGGGGAATGCACTGCCGGAACCTCCTTACTCTGTCGCGAATCAACAGAGAATAGAGGGTGAGCCAGAAGGTTCACTTGCGGCCCGTGTCGCGCCGCCATCATCTACACCATCATTGAAACCGCCAAGCTCAACGGTCTCGACCCCGAGGCGTATCTCCGCACGCTCGAACTGCTTCCGCGGAACGAAGAAGCTGCGGGCGGCGTGAAGATAGGCCGCCGTGTGTGGAGGTTGCAGAGGCTAATCGCGTGGCGTCTTGCTTTCCACCGTAGGCGGATCACCTCCGGCGATCGTTGCCCGCACCGAGGCGAATCGCGCGGGACTGTTTCTGGTCATATTCGTCACGTATTCAGGGAGGTCGTCCGCACGCCAACGCCTGACCGCCTCACGAGTGCTGGACCGCCCTGAAAGCCGGCGGGAAGGGAAGGAAGCCGGGTCGGCAGTAAGCCCGCGACAAGGGGATCGGGAGGTAGTTTGACCGACAGCTTGCCGGCTTCAGCCTTTCCGACCTGCGTTCGTTCCGGCAGGCCGACCGTGCCCAGCAGCATGACCCCCAGCGGCAATTCAGCTCCAAAGGCCGTGACATGGGCATGGAGAGGTAGGTGGGATGATGACAAAGCTGTTGACCATCAACGAGGCAGCCGAGGCCCTGCACCTTTCCGGGAATACCGTCCGCGCTCTGTGCAGCGCCCGGAAGCTGAGGCACGAGCGCCACGGTTTGGGCCGCGGAAAGATTCTCATCCCCGAGGACGCGATCGAGGAATATCGGGCCTGCGTTACAGTGACGGCCAGCGAACAGATGCCGAGGCTACCCCAACCAGCACGGAGAAGGCTTCGGCATCTCACGCTGGACTGACCGTCCTACTGTTTCCCGTCCTCGTTCGGCTGGACCTGCTTCTGGGCTTCCCGCAACATGAACTCATGGTCGTTCGCGATCGCCGAATAATGGCGGTCGATCATGGCCGTGGACTGGTGGCCCGAGAGCTTGGCCACGACGTGGCTGTCCACGCCGGCGATGATCTTCCCCGTGATGAAGGTCCGCCGGAACGCATAGTGGTTGAACCGCTTGCCGTACTTCTTCGTCTGCTGGGCGACCAGTTTCAGACGGGCTTCCTTCCGCAGTTCCCACGCCTCCTTCGGCACCTCGATGCCGGTTCCTTTCCGCTTCTTCGTCGGCGACAGTGTCTTCATCACCTCGGCGATGGACTCCTCGCTCACGTCCAGTTCGATGCCCAGCCGCTCCATCTCCTTGAGACCGAATGCGACCTCGATGTCCTCGAACCGGCACTTGACCGCGTCGCCGGTCCACTTGTTGCCGAGGTTGTTGCGGAAGATCGGGCCGGTCGGGTGCTCCTCACAAAGCCGCCCGACGATCTCCATGCTGCGCTCGGTCGGGAAGTAGATGGCGCGGGGATGCTTTCGCCCCTTCGCCTCGTCCGCCGGGATGACTGCCCGCTGCTTGTCCGGCTGGAAGTGCCGTTTCTCCAACTCCTTCACCTCGAATGGCCTCGCCCCGCAGTCGTAGGAAACCGTAAGAAGGTCGCGGAAGGTGCCGTCGCCGACAAGGGCGAGCATCTCCTCGAACTCTGCGGTCGCGACGATGTCGGAGCGGCGCTTCGCCTCCGGCTTGTCCATCCCCTTGATCGGGTTCCGCTCCATTCCGCGGTTCTTCACGGCCCAGTTGAACCCGCGCTGCAGGGCGGTGATCGCGCTTCGCTTCGTGGTCGGTCCCCACGTCTCGTGACCGTTCAGCCAGCCGGTGACGTGGCGGCTGGTCAGCTTCAAAGCCGGCAGGGTGCCGATCTTCACGCCTCGTTCGTCGCTCGCGCACACGAAGTCCTGGCAGAACTCCTCATACCGCCGGGTCGTGATCGGCTCCCGGTTCTCTTTGCACCAAGTGATGAAGTCGTCGAGCACCGACACCACGTCGTCGGTCGCCGGCTCCGGTGTGGAGGGTGCGGTTTCCTCCGGTGCGTCGATCAGCCTGCGGAATGCCTTCTCGATCTCGTCCGGTGCGTTCCACCGTCCGGTCTTCTTGCTCTTCTGTGGCCTGGGTGCCCCTTCAGGGTGTTCGCCCAGCCGGTGGTGCTGCCCCCTGATCGTGACGCACCACTCCTTACGTTCTTCCCGATACCACGGACTCGCTTTGCGTGCCATTGGACGCCTCGGTCTGGCCCGACGACGTAAGGACTCCTCGCCCTTCGCTCGCCTACGTTATTCTCTGCCCGGATTCTCTGCCGGGACAAGCTGTTATGCGGGAAATACGGGAAAAACGTAGGGAAACCTGCGCACTGAAAATCCTTAGGTCGCCGGTTCGATCCCGGCTCTGTCCACTTTAAGAAAGCCGCAATCTATAAGGATTTGCGGCTTTTGTCATGTAAACAACCGCCGAACCCGTTCCGGGTGCGCACTGCCCTCGTTTGCTCGTCGAGGGAAGAGCAGGGTTTGCCGCGGGTGGGATGGCAGGCGCGGATCTGGGATCAACTGGTGTCGATTTTCTGCTCTGGGGAAGTCAGGCCCAGTTTCGCGCGCAGGTTTTGGTTCAGGTTCCAGGGCAAGAACGGTTCGATGTCGTTGGGCACCTGGCCCCCGGCCTCGGCGCAACTTTGCAGATACCAGTTGAGCCACAGCCGAGGATTGATCTGCCACAGCTTGAGCGTGGCCAAGATCGAAAAGAGCATCGCGGCCAGGCGGCCACTCCACAGGGCTCCCGAACCGTAATAGTTCTTCCGCCCCAAAGCCGGCCCACGCAAGCGTCGTTCCGAAAGGTTGTTGTCCATCGGGATGCGTGGGTCAGCGACGAACTGCGTCAAACCCGACCAATGTTCTTGCAGGCTGGTTAACGCCTTGTCTACGGGCATACGCAGGTCAGGAGCGGCCAATTCGAGGTCGAGTTGTTGCCGCATGGCTGCGACGGCCTGCTCCAAGCCGGCTTGCCCAGCAAGGTCCGTCGGCTGGGCCAGTCGTTGTCGATTCCACCGATACAGGTCGCGAATGCGTCGCAGCCATGCCAAGGCCCAGGGCTTCAACTCGGGCCAGCCCTTGCCCACACGCACAAAGTCGCGGCGGACATGCGCCCAGCAGAACACCAACATCAGCGTGCCATTCTTCACCTGGAGCATGGCTTTATAAGCGCTGTAGCGATCCACCATCAGCACGCCGCCCGCCTGGGACGGGTAATGATCTTCCGGTACTTGATGACTACGCGAGTCATCCAGGAGGTACACCACGGTATCTTCGCTGTTGAAGACCCACAGCCACCAACCAAAGCCCACCTTGCCTTGCTGTTCCACGAAGACCAGCCAGCGGGTCTCATCGGCCTGCTTATAGTGCGACTGGCGGTTGCGTTGCCGCAGTGCTTCCATGATCGGCGCAAACAGCGGCTCCAACCGCTGCAACCCATCGGTGACGGTGCCCGCCGCCAGGTCCAGCCCCAACAACCGCCATTGCTCGAGCAACCGTTGCGTCGGCCGATAACTGGCGAACTTGTCCAGCAGGATTTCCACCCACACCGATACGCCCAGCAGCGACTTAGGGATCAACTTGGGCGCTGGCGGCGCCGTGACCGTGCGCAGGCCCCGGACAGCCACAAGTCCGCTGGCCCCGCCGCCGGTGGATCACGCGGCGATAGACGCTGACTTCGATTTCGAGCTGTTCCGAATCTTCGCTGCCGCACGCTTTCAGCGGCAGGCCACACTGCGGACAGTTCTGGTCCGCTGCGGGCAGGTCGATGAACTGCTCACGAGTGGGCAGGTGGCTGTAATCGCGGCGCTTTGGAGCGGGCTGACCGGGTTGGCGACCGCGTTGGCGTTTCGGCTTGGCTTGCGTGGGGTCATCGAGATCGTTGGAGCGGTCGCTACCGGAGTGCTTCTCGGAGCGGCGTCCAAAGCGTTCGGCTTGCAGCTTGCGATTCTCGCCGCGGAGCTGTTCGTTTTCCTGTTCCAACGCCGCGATTCGCTCCACGGCATCGGCGTGTCGGCTCCGCCAATACCCGGCCTGTTGCCGCAACTCCAAATTCTCACGCCGCAGGCTGGACACTTCGGCGCCAACTGATCCACTTCTGCCAAACGCCGCGCAACCAGCGCGGTCAAAGCCGCGCTTGCGGACACCGCCTCCAGAGGTGGGAGCAACACGCCATCCATGACAGCTGTGTTGTATGATCAGATTCCCGATAGGAAAGCTCGGGTCGCTCCAGAGAACGGGTTCGGCGGTCGTTTACTTTGTCATGCGCCGGCTAGCTAGTGCCGCACCGCGGAAACGGCGTAGCACGAAAACTGGACATGGCGTATCTTGCCTGGTCCCTCGATTGTGAGGCGGGAGATCGACCTATGCCAGGGAAGGCCGCGAAGATCATCGTCAGCGAAAGGCAGCAGGTTCTGCTGCAGGAATTCAGCAAGTCGCGTACGGTCGCCAAGTGCGTGGTGCAGCGGGCGACGATCATTTTGCTGGGATTCGCCGGCCTGCTGAACGAGGAGATCGCCTCGCGGGTCGGCCTCAACCGACTGCAGGTGGGCCTCTGGCGGCAGCGCTGGCGGGACGCGTGGGATTCGCTGTGCGTGTGGGAATGTACCGAACCGCACCGTCTGCGTGAGGCGATCGTCGACATCCTCTCCGACGCCCCGCGACCGGGTGCCCCGGCGACGTTCACCGCCTTTCAGGTGTCCCAGATCGTGGCGTTAGCGTGCGAGCCGCCGAAGTTGTCGGGCCGGCCGATCGACCACTGGACGCTCCGGGAACTGCGCGACGAGGCGATCGCGCGGCAGATCGTGGAGGCTATTTCCGTGTCTCAGGTTGGCCGCTTCCTGCAGCAGGCCGCCGTGCAGCCGCACCGCAAGAAAATGTGGCTCAACACCACGGAGAAGGACCCCCAGAAGTTCCTGGCCGAGGTCGAAAACGTTTGCCGAACCTACCTCGAGGCGCCGATGAAAGCGGCGGACGGCACGCACACGGTGAGCGTGGACGAGGCGACCTCGCTGCAGGCCATCGAGCGGAACGCCCCCGACAAGCCGGCCCAACCCAACAGCGTACCGAAGCAGGAATTCGAATACACCCGGCACGGGACGACGACGCTGACCGCCGGTCTGGACGTGGTGACGGGGATGATCGTCTGCCCAACGCTGGAGGCGACCCGTACCGAAGCGGAGTTCGTCGCGCACATCACCCGGACCGTGGACACCGACCCCACCGCCGAATGGCTCTTCGTGGTCGACTGCCTCAACACGCACATGTCGGAAAGCCTGGTGAAGTTCGTCGCCCAACGCTGCGGCGTGCCCGATGAACTGGGGAAAAAAACGACAGCGGCATCCTCGAATCGATGGCTACGCGGAAGGAGTTTCTGTCGGACGCTGCCCACCGGATCCGCTTCGTCTACCTCCCGAAGCACAGTTCGTGGCTGAACCAGATCGAGATCGTGTTCGGGATCATCCACCGGAAGCTGCTGCGGTGCGGAAACTTCACGTCAGTGACGGACCTGGAAGCGCAGTTGCGGGAATTCATGGACTACTACAACGCTACGATGGCCCACCCCTTCGCCTGGACTTACACCGGCAAGCCGGTGCAGAAGCAACGCCGCGCGAGCTTCGTCGCACCGCACCGCCGCCTCAAACTGGGGAAAATCCAGCGACTGGCGGAAGCCGCTGCCTTATGCAATGATGCTTGAGAGATGCGGCACTAGTGCGCCCTCAAGCGTGGACGACATCGACTATCTGCCACCGGTGTGGCACGCCGAGGAGCTGTTTCTGGGCCGCACCGGCTACCGGCCCGTTCACCTGCCCATTTTCCGCGGCGACTGCCTGATCCGCACCCGGGCCGTGGAGGAACGGTACGCGTCCAATCGGGGCGGCCTCACGAGTCACCACGTGCCCAGCAATTCGAGCGTTAGCCGGCCCAAGCTCTCCTCGTCCACCGTCGCCGTGCCGCCACAACAGGGGCAGCGATCCGCGCCGCGGCGGGCCAGGGCGGCGGCCACGGAATCCTCGACAGTTTCGCCGTCGCCGAGCACGCCCCACGGCCCCTCCTCCGTGACGCGCTCGAAGACAAGGGCGGCCGGCGTGTCGGGGGAGGTTTCGAAGCGGCGCTCACAAATGGGGCAGAACAGTTCGACGTGCATGGCCACCTCCGCGCGGCTGAGGACGGGTTAGATCAATGGGCGAAACTATCGCAAGTCCGATACCAATCGGCCGAGCATCCGCCTGATTGCGGGCGGCCAAGGACGCAACCATCGACGGCGGCCCGAGTTCGGTGCTCCTGGGCCGAGCGAGACCAGGCGCTGCCACCCCCCACTCTGTGTTTTTTTGCGCGACGGATTACAAAACCAGGGACCGTTCTTTACAAATGAACACCAGGCGTCTGTCCCGCTTGCCCGGCCGGGAGACTTTCCCGTGTCCACCCCGCTGTCCCGCTCTGCCGAATCCAACCCCCTTGGGCAGGTCGTTTCCAACCTGCGCGGTGTCACGGAACTGCGCGTCGAACAGCTTCGCCGCCTGGGCGTCATCACCGTCGGTGACCTGCTCTTCCACTTCCCGCGGACCTACGAGGACCTAACCGACGATCGGCCGATCAGCGCCCTGACCGATGGGACGCTCCAAACCGTCCGCGGCGAAATCGTCGAGATTCCGGATGGGAAATACCTGCCCGATGGCCGCAGTGTTGTCAGCGTGGTCATCAGCGACGACGGACAGCACATTCTCGAAGCCGTTTGGTTCAACCAGCCACGGGCGGTCAGCCGATTTCGGTACGGCCAGCGCGTCGCCTTCAGCGGCAAGCCGAAGTGGTTCCGCGACCACTGGACCATGAGCAGCCCGCGCGTGCAGCCGATCGACGCCCAGACCCAGGAAACGCAGCGCGTCGTGCCGGTCTATCCGCTCACCGAGGATCTGCGGCTGGAGCGTCTGCGCAGCCTGATGCAGCAGGCGGTTGACCGGTTCGCCGGCCATTTGCCCGAGGTGCTGCCGCCGTCCCTGCGCGAACGACAGAAGTTCCCTCCGGTGGCTGAAGCCATCCGATTGGTCCATTTTCCTGAAAGGCTGGACGAGGCGCAGCTGGGCCGGCGCCGGTTCGTGTACGAGGAGTTCCTGCTCCTGCAGCTGGCCCTGGGGCTACGGCGGCGCGAGCTGCGCGACCGGCAGCGGGCCCCGGTCCTGCCAGTGACGCCGCAGATCGACGCCCGCATCCGCCGGCTGTTCCGCTTCCGTCTGACTGCCGATCAGGACCAGGCCGTGGCCGCTATCTGCCGCGACCTGGCGGGCGATCGGCCGATGCAACGGCTGCTCCAGGCCGACGTCGGCGCCGGCAAGACGGCGGTGGCCGTCTACGCCCTGCTGGTGACCGTCGCCAACAAGCACCAGGCCGTCCTGATGGCACCGACCGAAGTCCTGGCCCAGCAGCACTGGCACACGCTCGAAAGCTACCTGGCCCAGAGCCGCGTGCGCCGTCTCCTGCTGACCGGCGGCCTGACGGCGAAGGAGCGCCGCGAAGCGCTGGCCGCCATCCGCGCGGGCGACATCGACCTGGTCGTCGGCACGCAGGCCCTGGTCCAGGAGGATGTGCAGTTCGCTCGGCTGGGGCTGGTGGTCATCGACGAGCAGCACAAGTTTGGCGTCAACCAGCGGGCCCGGGTCAAGCGGCTCGGGGTCGATCCGCACTACCTGGTGATGACCGCGACGCCGATCCCGCGGACGATGGCGTTGACCGTCTTCGGCGATCTGGACGTGACGGTCATGCGCCAGTTGCCGCCCGGCCGCAAACCGGTGCGGACGCGATCTCTGCACGCCAGCCAGCGCACCGGACTGTACGACCAGCTCGCCAAGGATTTACGGCAGGGTCGGCAGGCATATGTCGTCTGCCCCCTGGTGGAGGAATCGGAAACGCTGGACCTGAAAGCGGCCGCCCAGACCTACGAGGACTTGCAAGCCGGGCCGTTCCACGAGTTTCGCGTCGGCCTGCTGCACGGCCGGATGGACGACGAGGCCAAGGCCGACGTGATGGCCCGCTTCCGCCGCGGCGAGATCGACGTGCTGGTCTGCACCTCGGTAGTCGAGGTTGGCATCGACGTGCCCAACGCCACGCTGATGGTGGTGGAGCACGCCGAGCGGTTCGGCCTTTCGCAGCTCCATCAGTTTCGCGGGCGGATCAGCCGCGGGACGGTGCCGGGGCAGTGCTACCTGTTTGCCGACCCGGCCAACAAGGAGGCGAGCGAACGGATACGGGCCTTCACGCGGCTGGCCGACGGTTTCGCCCTGGCGGAGGAAGATGCCCGGCTGCGCGGCGGCGGACAGTTCTTCGGCACCCGCCAGCACGGCCTGGGCGAGCTGCGCTGGGGCGACGTGATCGCCGACGCGGAGTTGCTCCAGACGGCTCGGAACGATGCGTTTGCTGTCATCAAGGATGACGCGGGCCTGCGGCAGCCGGACCATGCGGCCCTGCGGCGCGCGGTACTGGAGCGCTACGGCAAGACGCTCGACCTGGCGGAGATTGGGTGATAGCATGAGCGATTATGACAGCCCGTGGAAGGAGGCGCTGGACCGGTACTTCAGGCCGTTCCTGACGATCTTCTTCCCGTTAGTCCACGCGGACATCGACTGGTCGCGCGGCTACGAACTGCTGGACAAGGAGCTTCAAGGCGTGGTGCGCGACGCCGAACTGGGGCGCCGCTACGCCGATATGCTGGTCAAGGTGTGGCTCAAGGATAGTGCCGAATGCTGGATCCTGATCCACGTCGAGATCCAGGGGCGTTATGAGGCCGATTTCGCCAAGCGCATTTACGTCTACAACCACCGTATCTTCGACAAGTATGATCGGGAGGTGATCAGCCTGGTCATCCTGGCCGATGACAGCCCCGGTTGGCGGCCGCGCAGTTTTCACACCGACCGCTGGGGCTGCAAGGTGGGCATCGCCTTCGAGCCGGTGAAACTGTTGGACTAGGCCGGCCGCGAGGCAGAACTGGAGTCGAGTAACAATCCGTTGGCCAAGCTGCTGCTGGCGCACCTCAAGACGATGGCGACGCGCGGCAACGAGGCGGACCGCCTAGCCTGGAAGGTACGGCTGGTGCGAAACCTGTATGAGTGCGGACTGAGCTCGGGCGACGTGCGCGAGTTGTTCCGCCTGATTGACTGGATGATGGACTTGCCAAGCGCGCCTGCATGACCAGTTCTGGGAAGAGGCTGACAACATCGCGAAGGAGAAACACATGCCGTTCATCGACATCGCCGAACGGAAGAACCGTGAAAAGGGGCTGCGCGAGGGGTTGCTCAAGGCCATCCTGCTGGGGTTCAAGCTGAAGTTCCCCGGGCAGTGGGAGCAGCTATACGAGGAAGTGCGTCCGACCGAGGATTTGGCGTTGCTCCAGGGGATTTACGACGCGATCGAGGGAGCGGCGACACCAGATGACTTGCGGCGAGTCTGGTCTCGCTGAATCATTCGAGGGGGGAGACACATGCCGCCAACGGTCAGTACGGAATCCATCGGCTACGAGCGTGGGCTGCACGACGGCCTCCGCACGGCTCTGCGTCAGGCCGTGCTGGAGCGCTACGGCCAGACGCTCGACCTGGCGGAGATTGGATAGGTTTAGCGGCGGATCGTAGATCCGCGCGTCATTCAACGCGCGGATCGTCGATCCGGCGCTAAAAAGGAGTGGCTTCGCATGCCGGCGCACATCCTCGCCATCGACCAAGGCACCACCAGCACCCGTGCCGTCGTCTACGACCGCACCGGCCGCGCCGCCGGCAGCGCCGAGCAGGAACTGACGCAACACTATCCGCAACCCGGCTGGGTGGAGCACGATCCGGGGGAAATCTGGCAGTCCGTCGTGACCGTTGTCCCGCAAGCCCTGGCCGCCGCCCAGGTCGAGCCGCGCGACCTGGCCGCCATCGGCGTCACCAACCAGCGCGAGACCGTCGTTGTCTGGGATCGCGGCAGCGGCCAACCCGTGGCCCGGGCCATTGTCTGGCAGGATCGGCGCACGACCGACTTCTGCCGGCAGCACCAGGCCGACGAAGCGTGGCTGACCGAACGCACCGGCCTCGTCCTCGATCCGTATTTCTCCGCAACCAAGCTGCGCTGGCTGCTCGACCAGGACGCCGCCTTGCGCAGCGCCGCCGAGGCCGGCCGGGTCGCTGCCGGCACCATTGACAGTTTCCTCATCCATCGGCTGACCGGCGGCCGCGCCCATGTCACCGACGTCACCAATGCCTCGCGCACGCTGCTCCTGAACCTGCACACCGGACAGTGGGACGAGGAATTGTGCGGATTCTTCGGCGTGCCGCGTGCCTTGCTTCCGGAGGTGAAGCCGAGTGCCGCTGACTTCGGCGTCACCGCCGGGCTCGGCTTCCTGCCGGACGGGTTACCGATTGCCGGGGTGGCCGGGGATCAGCAGGCGGCGCTCTTCGGGCAGTGCGCCTTCGCGGCCGGGGAGGCCAAGTGTACCTACGGTACGGGTGCCTTCTTCCTCCTGCACCTTGGCACAGAAGCCACCCTGTCGAAGCACCGACTGCTGACGACGCTGGCTGCCAACCCCGACGGCCGTTTGCAATATGCCCTAGAAGGGAGTGTCTTTGTCGCCGGTGCCGCGGTCCAGTGGCTGCGCGACGAGCTGAAGCTATTCGATCGGGCGGAGGCGGTCGAGACCCTGGCCCAGCAGTCGGACCCCGCTCAGCCGGTGCTATTCGTGCCGGGTTTCGTCGGCCTCGGGGCGCCGCACTGGGTGCCGGAGGCACGCGGCGTGCTGTTCGGCCTGACGCGCGGCACCACGGCAGCGGACCTGGGCCGGGCAGCCCTGGAGGGGGTGGCGTTCCAGGTGGCCGACCTGGTCGAGGCTGCCGGCCAGGATGCGGGTACGCCGTTGACCTCGTTGCGCGTGGACGGCGGCATGGCCCGCAACGCCTGGTTCCTGCAACGCCAGGCCGATGCCCTCGGCCTGCCGGTGCTGCAAGCGTTCCACAGCGAATCGACGGCCCTGGGCGCCGCCTACCTGGCGGGGTTGCACGTGGGGCTGTGGCCCGACCTCGATAGCCTGCGCCGCCTGGGCCAGGAGGCGCACCGCTTCGAGCCGCAGTGGTCCGCCGAGGAACGGGACCGGCGGCTGGCGCAGTGGCGCAGGGCGGTCCGGGCGGTGATTGCGTTCTACACGGGATAAGCGACAGACCGCCGATGAACATGGTCATACTTCAGTAAGTTCATCGCGATGGTGATACTAGGGGTGAACAACTGGTTTTCGGGGGGGGGGTGTCCCAGTGGGTGGTGAAACGAATGTTCACAAGTCATGGCCCAGTAGGGATTTCGGCGATGCGATCCGTTTCACCCCTCCGGCGGAGACGAATCCCCGGCCGCGGGGGGCCCTGCGGGCCTACACATCCACGCCAAAGTCGCGAATCGTGAAGACGGACTGGAAGTTCGTAAACCCTTCGTTGACGAACAGCTGTTTCGCCCCCTGGAGTCGATCGACCAGTGCCAGCACCACGGCGACCTCGCACCCGGCCGCCTTCGCCTCCTGAAACGCCTTGAGCGCTGACTTGCCCTCGGTCGTCACATCGTCCAGGATGGCGACGCGCCAGCCGGCTTGCAGCTTGCCCTCGAGGCGCTTCTGGGTCCCATGCGCCTTGACCTTGTCGCGAACCCAGAAGCCTTCGATTTTGCGGCCGTGCTGGTGATAGCTGATGACCGCCGCCGTGGTCAGCGGCACGGCGCCCACCTCCAGCCCGCCGATCGCCTGGATGTCCAGGTTCCGGGTGTGCTCGTAGAGGACCTCGCCGATGAGGTACGCGGACTCGGAGAACACTTCCGAGGCCTTGCCGTCGATGTAGTAATTGCTTTCGCCCCCCGACGCCAGCCGGAAGTGGCCGCGCTGGAACGAGCGCTCTTTCAGCAGTTCGAGCAGTTGCGTTGCGGCGTGGCTCATCGGTGATCGTCTCCTTCAGTCGCCCATCTTATGACGGCGATTGCGCAGAGTACACTTCCCCTGACAGACGCTGTGAGGTAACTTTCATGGACGGACGTGCTCGATCGACCTCCCCGAGCGGACCTTCATGCTCCCCCGCGAAGTCATCCGTCAGATTCGCCGCCTGCAACTGAAGGCGCGGCGCGCCGTCGAGGACCTGCTCGGCGGCGAATACCACAGCGTCTTCAAGGGGACCGGCATCGCCTTCGAGGAAGTTCGCGAATACCAGCCGGGCGACGACATCCGGGCCATCGACTGGAACGTCACCGCCCGCATGGGCCATCCGTTCGTCAAGCGCTTCATCGAGGAGCGCGAGCTGACCGTGATGCTGCTGGTGGATTGCAGCGGCAGCAACCAGTTCGGCACCCGGCTGCAACAGAAGCGCGAGGTGGCCGCCGAGCTGGCCGCCGTCCTCGCCTTCAGCGCCATCAGCAACAACGACAAGGTCGGCCTCATCGCCTTCACCGACCGCGTGGAGCGTTTTGTGCCGCCGCGCAAGGGGACGCGCCACGTCCTCCGCCTCATCCGCGACGTGCTCTTCTACCAGCCGCAGCGCCGCGGCACCTCGCTGCGGGAAGCGCTCGACTATCTCAACCGAATCGTCCACCGTCGCGTCATCGTCTTCCTGCTGAGCGACTTCCTCGACAGCGGCTACGAGAAATCGCTGAAGCGGACCGGTCGCCGGCATGACCTGGTTGCGGTGCGCATTGCCGACCCCCGGGAGGAGGAGATGCCGGCCGTCGGCTTGCTCGAGCTGGAGGATGCCGAAACCGGCGAGCGGCTGCTGGTGGACACCAACAGCCGGCAGGTGCGCACGGCCTACGCCCAGGCCGCCGTGGCCCGCCGCGCGGCCCTGCGTGAGTTGACGCGCTCGGCCCGAGTCGATCTGGTGGAGGTGACAACGGACGGTAGCCACCTTGATTCCCTGATTCGCTTCTTCCGGCTGCGCGAACGCCGGCTGCGGAGGACGTGATGGACGTTACAACGCTCCGCTCCGCGTCGCGGTTAACCGGCATCGCGGTGGCCGTTGCGGCACTGCTCGTATCTGGTATCGCCCTCCGCGCCGCCGATTACGAGCAAAAACAGGGCAATGCCACTCTGCGTCTCCTCCGTGCCGCCAAGGTCGAGGAGGACCAGGTCGAGTCCGCCCTGGGCAACGTCAAGCTTGACCTGACGCTGACCATCGAAGGCCGGGCTCCGCTCAAGGTCGGTGACGGCGACGAGGCGGCGGTCAAGGCGCAGGCCGCCGCCCTGGACGCCCCGCCGCCCGGCCTGGGCTGCAAGGCCGTCGGCCCGGTGAAACGGAGCGTTGCCGGGGACCAGGAAACCTGGCAGCTCACCCTGCACCTGGACCCGCGCAAGGATGGCAAAGTGGAATTGAAGCCGGCGGCGCTGGACTATACCGAAGGACCGGAAGCCGTTGCGCATCACATTACGTGGCGGCCAATATCGTTGGTCATCACCAGCGAGCTGGCCTCGCTGGACGTAAAGAAGGAGCTGCGCGACATCACCCCGCCGGAGGCACCGCCCGGGCCGCCGCTGTCGTGGACACGCTTTTTGCCGTGGGCCGGGATCGCCGCGGCGCTCGCGGGCCTCATCGCAGGTGGCTGGGGCCTACGCCGCCGCTTCGCGGTCACCACCGCGCCGCTAACGGCGCATGAATGGGCCGTTTGCGAGCTGGATCGCCTCGAAGCCCTGCGCCTGCCCGAGGCTGGGGAGGCGGAGCGTTTTCACACGCTGCTTTCCGATGTGGTCCGCGCTTACCTGGAGCGGCGTTTCAACCTGCCGGCGTCGCAGCAGACCACGGCCGAGTTTCTGGAGACAATGCGCCGCTCGCCGCAGCTCACGCCGGCGCAGCAGGGCGTCCTGCGTGAGTTTCTGGAGCGGTGCGACCTGGCCAAGTTCGCCCGACACGCGCCGCTGCCCCCGGAGTGCCGGGCCACCGCCGGAATGGCGCGCTCGTTTGTGCAGGAAACTACCCCCGTCCCACGGACTCCCGACGCCGCAACCGCCCGCCCCCTGAGTTTGAGGAACGCACCATGACGCGATCGCACTGCCTGTGCTCGGTAACGGTCGTCACTCTGGGCCTGGCCAGCTTCGGCTGTACGGCCTCGCCCACCACCAATCAGAGCAGCACCGAGCCGGCCAAGCCACCGAAAGTCGAGGTCCGCGGCGACAAGACCATCGATGCCGGCGAGGTCGATTATGCCAAACCGCGCGATTTCCCGTTCACCATCGCCAACATCGGGGGCTCACCGCTGGAGCTGACCCTGACGCACAAGAGCTGCTCCTGTGCCGAGGTTGAGATGCCGGCCGGGCCGATTGCCCCGGGAGCCGCTAGCAAGCTCGTCATTAAGTGGGCCCCCATCCCCGGCAACGCCGGGCCCTACACCCTCTTCGCCGACCTGGATACCAACGACCCGCAGGCGAAAGTGTTCCGGCTGACAGTCACCGCCCTCATCCGGCCGCTGGTGCGCGTCTTCGTCGACGGCAAGGAGGACAACTCCTTCGTCGATTTCGGCGACGAGCCGATCCCGCCGGGCCAGGCCAAGATCCGCGAGGTGAAGGTCTTCTCCACCAAGCTGGAGAAGTTCGATATCGAGGCGGCCTGCACCCTGCCGGGCTTCGACATCAAGACCACGCCCCTCGATCCGGGCTCCCCCGTGAGCGATGCTCGCTGTGGCTATGCCATCGAGCTGAAGACGACCGATAAGCTGCCGCTCGGCTACGTCCGCACCGATCTGAACATCACCCTGCGGCACCTGGGCAGCGAGCCGGACCGGACCATCCACGTCCCCGTGTATGCCGTCATCGGCAACGGCATTTTCACGGTGGTGCCCAGCGAGTTCCGCTTCAGCAAGCCGAACATCACCGACGAGGAAGCGGCCAAGGTGATCCTGACGTTCGTCGGCGTGAAGGGATCCAAGGAAAGCGTGGAGGTGGCCAGTTACGAGCCGAAGTTTCTGAGAGTGGACCCGCCGCTATCGCTGGGCCGCAGCCGTTGGCTGATTACCGCGCACCTGGGCAACCCGGAGGCCGCCAAGTTCCAGGCCGACGCCCCGGTGGAAGGCCAGGTCGTGCTCAAGGTGGCGGGGCTGGACCGGCCGGTGCCGATTCGGGTGAAGTGGAACCCGGTGGCGAAGTAAGCAACCCAGACTGATCTGGGTTTGGCGAGCGGCCCGGCGTAAGCCGGCCGGTGAGGGGGTCCTCACCGGCCGGCTTACGCCGGGCCGCTCGCCAAATCCTGGATGGTCTACCCTGACCGCGGCAAGCTGGCGATGCCCCGAGAACCTTGAGGCGGGACCAGGATGGGTAAAGTTCTGGCGTGGTGGTGGCCGAAATAGGTTGTGGAAGGTGGCAGTGATTGGGGGGTGCGGGAAAACGGCGCCCGACTGGGAGGCCGGCAGCCCGCGTCCAGCAGCCACCACCCATCCCATTTGTCCAGCACCTGCGGCGCCAGGGACGACCCTGACGGTTGCACCGCCGCCGCCTCGCGAGGAGCCAATCCGCATGACTCGGAGCCACAAAGCGCTGACGGTTGTCCTGGTAGCCGCCCTGGGCCTGTGGGGCTGTGCCCAGGGGTCCAACGGCGACAGCGCCGAACGCGTCCGGCAACTGGAAAACGACTGCACCCGCCTCAAGGACGATTACCGCTCGGTGGCCGGGGCCCGCGACCGCCTGCGCCAGCAGGTCGCCGACCTCGAAAGCGAGCGCGACAAGCTGCAAAAGGAAGTGGAAACCAAGCTGGCCCTGGCCAAGGAACGCGACGACTTGCTCCAGCAGGTCAGCACCCGGACCACGGAGCGCGACGCGGTGCAGGGGCAGCTCGACCAGGTCCGCAAGGGACTGCGCAGCCTGCTGGGCCAGACCGAGGCGGCCCTCGGCGGTGCCAACCCGCCGGCCGTCACGGCGGCCCCACCGGCGACCACCACCAAGTCATAAGGCGAACGGCAGGAGGTAAGCTCCCCTCGCCCGGTGCCGCATGGGACCGTCTGAGCGTTCCCGGGCACATCCGAATTCTGTTCAACCTGGCGTTTCGTGCTGAATCGTGAAGGCGGATGTCGGTATTTCGCAAGGTCTTGCGGCGTGCGTGCCAGGTTGAACAGAAGTCGCGGCGACTTCTGTTGAACCTGGCACACGTGCGGCTGGAGCGAGCGGGCTACTATCTCCTGCCGGTCGCCTAATGAATGGGTTCAACCGCCGCCCCGCGGGGGGGCGGCTACCCTCATCGCCCTGCCGGAATTCGCTCGACGATGTAGCTTTGCCTCAGCTCGTCCATGAAGCGCTTCGCCTCCAGGGCAAATGCCTCATTTCGCAGCTTGTCCTTGATTCGCTTCTGCACGTCCCCGTCGAATGGTGCCAGGCCCGCATGGGTGCGCTTCACCAGGCGCAGGACGTGATAGCCCGCGGGGACCGCAACCAGCGGCCCCACGTCCCCATCGCGCAGCTCGAACAGAACGGCCCCGGCCTCCGGCGGATTGATATTCTCGCGCTTGGTGCCGAAGCCCGCCGCCGCCTTGCGGGTCTTCGCCAGGCCATCGTCGGACTTCTTGCACAGTGCCGTGAACTGATCCGTGGTCATCTCCTTGGCCTGCGCCGCCAGCTCCTGGGCGGCCCGGAGGGCGGCGGCGGCGTGTGGGGTACTTCTTCGTGTCACCGGCGTCGATGAAGATGTCCTGCCATTCCACGCTGTCGGTATGCTGGAATTCTTCCGGGTGGGTCTTGTAATAGTCGTAGATCTCCTGATGCCCGCAGTACCGTTCGATCCGGCCCATGACATTGCTGCGCAGGAATTCCTCCGCGAGCGTGATCCGCCGCTTCAGGCGCTTCTGCCCCTCGTAGCTGGTACCGTGGGCCAGAAGGTATTTCTTGAACTCGTCCTCGCTCTTGAAGGCAGCGCTGGCCTGCTTGACCCATTTCTTGAACTGAATGTCCGCGTCGTCATTGACCTGCTCGATGACGTTGGTCTTCTTCACTTCCGCAAGCTTCTTGTGAGCCTCCTGGACCAGGATTTCGCGATCGATCAACTGGTCCAGCATGAGGGCCTTGATCTTCTTGACCTCGCTGTTGTAGTCGGGTGAGCTGGCGTTGAGCACGGCGAGCGGGCCGAGGGCGGCTTCGGTCAATTCGGAATCGAGGATGGGGACGCCGTTGACGAGGGCTCGCACCGTGGCGACCAGACGGCCGCCGCTGGCCGGATCGACCGCGGTCGCACTGGCGGGCGTGATGGGGGCAGGCGGGACATCCGGTTTTTGTGGGCGGGCCGCCTCGGGCGGAGCCGCATGCAGGCCGGAGGCCGCTTCGCAGCCGATCACCGCGACCCCAACGACCGCCGCCGCCGACCTGAGCAATCGCTGCCACTGCATGACCGCACCCCTCCTGCGGATAGAGCAATCGGAGGGGGGACTATAGCGACGGCGCGAAGGGACGCAAGAGCAACTGGTTGAGGTTTGGCGAGCCGCCGGGCTTGTCCCGGCGGGGCAAACCCGCCGGCTTGCGCTCACGGACTTTCCCACTTAATCTTCGACCGCAACCCCTTGAGCGCGTCATACTCCTCCACCGGCCGTACCAGGCGGATGCCGACCGTGGTGCCGTCGGTAAGCCACCAGATGCTCTTGGGCTGTTGCGGGTCTTGCTTGTTCCAGGCTTTCTCGGAGAAGCGGCGGGCGGCGCTGCGCAGGGCTGGCGCCTTGTCGGTCCAGGAGCCGCCGCGCACCACGTGGCCATAGCGTGCCTCCGCCGGCAGGTTCACGGGGCCCAGCAGCGGCTTGTCCAGCGGCAAGGTGCCGTAGAAGTCCTTCTTGTACAGGTCGATGCACCACTCGCCGACGTTGCCGTGCATGTCGTACAGGCCCCAGGCGTTCGGTTTCTTCTGGCCGACTTTCTGCGGGGCATCGTCGGAGTCATCGACGAACCAGGCGTAGTCCTTCAGGTCGGCCGCCTTGTCGCCAAACGAGTAGGCCGTCTTCGAGCCGGCTCGGCAGGCCCATTCCCATTCCGCCTCGGTCGGCAAGCGATAGATCTTGCCGGTCTTTTGCGACAGCCAGCGGCAATACTCCATGGCCGCATGGTGTGTGATCGACAGGGCCGGGTAGCCCTCGTGCCCGTAGCCGAAGGTCGGGTCGGAGTAGGTCGGCGTGGGCCGGCTGATGATGTCGGCTTCCTCGCGTGTCACCTTCTTCTTGCCCGATTCCACGGCCCGCTGCTCCAGCTTCTTGCCGGGGTTCTCGCTCCAGCACAGGTCATACTCGTCCCAGGTGACCTCGTACTTGCCCATCCAGAAAGGGCGGACGCGCACGGGATGTTGCGGCCCCTCATCGGCGGAACGGCCCGGCTCGTCCTTCGGACTGCCCATCAGGAACGTACCGCCCGGCACCGCGACCATGTCGAATTTGATGTCGGTACTGGGGATTTTCTCGGTGTATTTCTCGTGCTTGGCTTTTTCAACCAGCGGCAAGTCCGCTGCCTTGTCCGCAGCCCTGGCCGGCCAGAATACCAGACCCAGCAGAGGGACGAACAACACCGCGAGGGCCGGCCAGGGATTGAGGAGGGATTTCATCGAGGCGGACTCCCGGTGGGGTGAAGGAAAGACGGCAGCGCTCATTCTATCGGCCGCGTCGCGGTGACCAGGCGCAGCCTGTCCCAGGGACGGGCGAGGCCGAGCGGCTGGTCCGTCACGACCAGCCCGGCCCGTTCCAGAAGGCGCCGCGCCCGCGGGAGGAGGAACGTCAGGTAATACATGATGAACGGCGGCGCGATCAGGAAGTTCCGCACGTGCATGGCCGCGTTGAAGGCCCGCGCCATCCAGTAGCCCGGCGACACCACGGACGGCAGGTAGCCGGTCACGAAGACGAAGCGTCCGCCCGGCCGCAGCACCCGGGCCACCTCGGCCACGAAGCTCGGCTCGTCCCGCTCCTGGATGTGCCCAAACGCGCCGAAGCAGGTGACCAGGTCAAATGCCGCGGCGAACGGCATGGCCAGGGCATCGCCGCGCACCAGTTCCACCGGGACCTTGCCCGGCCTGTCGGCGACGCGCTGCCGGCAGACGGCGAGCATCCCCTGGCTGAAATCGAGGCCGACCACCCGCTCGCGGCACAACGGCCGCAGCATACGGATGCCGGCCCCGGTGCCGCAGCAGGCGTCGAGCGCCGTGCCAAACGGCGCCAGCGGCCGCAGGTGCTCCGCCACCGGATCGAGCAGCCAGTCCGGCGTGCGGAACGGGGTGTAATCGAACTTCGAGGCCAGCAGGTCGTAGCCGCGCTCGGTGGACGACAGGGCCTGCACAGCCAGCTCGCGGAACGTGGGACCCTGGGGATGAAACATGACAGCCACGATGCAGCGCATCTCCGACGGAAGGCGACGCCCGCCATTATAGACCGTATCCGCCCACGCCGCGAGCGGATACGATGAGGCGGTATCTAGGCGTTGTCCTGGTCCGGCGATGGGTGGCACGCCCTGAGGTACTCCGAAGGGCGTGCATGACTGCCAGCACGCCCTTCGGAGTACCTCAGGGCGTGCCACCCGAATAGCCCTCTCCTTCAGGATCCCCGCTATGTCCCTGACTACACTCCTCTGCCTCGGTCTCCTGTTCGCCGCCGACGATCCGCTCCGCGAGGCGGAGGCGGCCCTGAAAGATGGGCAGCCCAAGGAGGCGCTGGTCCTGGCCGACAAGGCGGTCGCCAGTCAGCCCAAGAGCGCCCGCGGCGCTTCGTCCGCGGCCTGGCCCACGCCGCATTGCACCAGCCGAAGGAAGCCGTCGCCGATTTCGACAAGGCGATCGAGTTCGATCCCAAGCTGGCCGAGGCCTACGACCAGCGCGGCAGTGAGCACTTCAAGCTGGGGCAGATCAAGGGCTCGCTGGCCGATTTCGACAAATTCCTGGAGCTGCGGCCGGACGAGAGGAACGGCCACTGGCGCCGCGGCATCACACTCTACTACGCCGGCCAGTTTGACGAGGGACGCAAGCAATTCGAAGGCTACGAGAAGGTGGACGGCGCTACCAACGACGTGGAGAACGCCGTGTGGCATTACCTGTGCAATGCTCGCGCGATCGGTCCGGCCAAGGCCCGGGCGGCGTTGCTCAAGATCGGCAAGGATGGGCGGGTGCCGATGATGGAGGTCTATGCGCTGTACGGCGGCAAGGCGAAGCCGGACGACGTGCTGGCGGCCGCCCGCGCCGGCGACCCGCGACCCGCCGAGCTGAAACAGCGCCTGTTCTACTGCCCATCTCTACCTGGGGCTGTACTACGAGTCTGAGGGGGACAAGAAGAAGGCGCTGGAGCACATGACCAAGGCAGCAGACGATTACCGCATCGGCCACTACATGGGCGACGTGGCCCGCGTCCACCGGGATCTGTTGAAGAAGGAGAGGTGATCGCGTTCTGTTGTCTACGGCCGCACGATCACCCGCCCCTTCCCCTCGATCCAGCGTTCCGTGGCCGCGCTGTAAATGCCGGCCGGCTTCTTGACGCCGGCCACGGTCAGCGCCTTCACGGTGAGCGTCCCGCTGCCCCCATCGGAGGCATCGGTTTTGACCTTGTTGTGAGCGGTCAGCGTCAGGCTGGCCGCGGTTTCGAAGCATCCATTCAGGTCCAGGTAGGCCGCGCCGCTGTTGCCGGCATCGAGCAGCGTGATGTTGACGCTGTCCTTCAGCTGGTCGCTCTGCTTCCAGAAGAGGCAATCGTTGAAACCCTGGCCGCCCACGATCACGTCGCCGGAAATGGCATCGACGCCGCGCGGCTTTTCGAGCTGCACCCGCCCCTTCTTGACCAGAAAGCGGCCGGTGGTGGTGTTGGGCCGATCGCCGCCCAGGCGCAGCGGGGCATCCTTGAAGCCGGTGTACGACGGCCCCATGAAAAACTCCACATTGCCAGTACCGGAGATGCTGCCGGTGAAAGCGAACGCATTGCCGTTGCCGCTATCGAGGGTCAACGTGAAACCGTTGGTGATGACATCCAGATCGCAGCCACTTGCCGGATAGGCAATGATCGTGGGACCGGTCAGGTTGGCGATGTTCCCCGGCCCGATCTGAACATCGGGGGATCCAATGACGCCTTGCACATCGACCCGGGCGTCCACGGTGACGACTCCGGTCCCTTGCAGCCAGGGAAGCGGAGTCTTGTAGACGCCGTCCCGGGTGCGTTTGCCGTCAACATGAAGTTGCTTGACCCGCAAGGTGCCGCCTGCTCCGGTGCGGATGGCGGCGGCCCGCGAGAGCGCGACCTTGCCGAGCGCGACCGCGTGGCCATTCAGGTCGAGGAAGGACGGCTGGCTGCCTTGCAGCGTCACCAGGGCCGAGGGGGAAAGCTGCCCGTCGGCGTCCCAGATCACGCCGTCGCCCTGGTTCTCGGCCGCGGACCCGCCGAGCGTCAAATGGCCCGGGATGGCCATGACCCCAGCGGGCTTGTTCAGGTGCAGGACACCGCGCAGCAACGTGGTGCTCCCCTGGTAGATGTTGGCTTGCGTTCCGGCAAGTTCCAGCGACTGGTGGTCGGCGACGTCGATCAACACTGAGCCCTGGCCGGCAATCATGCCCTCATATCGCTGTCGGCCTCCGGCTGCCACCAGCGTCAGCGGGAAGGCGCCGGTCGCCGCGTGGACCGAGCAGACGCCTTCCGGGAGCCGGAATGTGCTGCTTGCGGTGAGCCGGGCGATGTTGCCGGCACCGACGGCCTGGTTGGGATCGTTCACCAGGCCCGAGGCAGCTACAACCTTCACATCGCCGGCCACCACGTAGCCATTACCGTGCAGCCAGCCCGCCGCGGCGGTGTAGATGCCTCGGGGCAGCCGCCGGCCATCCACCCAGAGTTCGCGGACCGTCAGAACCCCGCCGCCCTGCGGACCGGAGGTGAAGACGTTGGCCCCGGCGGCCAGTGCCAAGCGGCCAATGGTGTCGCTGAAGCCGTTCAGGTGGAGGCTGCCGCTTCCCTTGTCCGATCCGAGAAGCTGGATGTGGGCCTCATCGTTGACCTGGTCGTTGCCGTTCCAGACGAGGGCGGCCTGGTTCGTTCCGCCAACGATGATCGTGCCGCCCACGGCATCAACGCCGGACGGCTTGGCGAGGACCAGCCGGCCGGACTCAACGAGCCAACTCCCCATCAGGCTGTTGGCCGCCAGACCGTCCAGGGTCAGCGCGCCGCGGCGCGAATCTTGACCGTGCCCGATCCGCTGATGGGTCCGCTGTAGCTGGCGGGGCTCTTGCCGTTACTGATGGTCAAAGTGAAGTCGCGATTGATGACCGGGACGGGACAGCTATCAATCGGAGCGCCGAACTCCGTATCGCCGCGAAGGACAGCCACGTTTCCGGCACCGATGGCTGTCGTGGGGTTGCGAACCGTGCCGGATACGTCGACCCTCAGTCGCAAGTTGATGGCACGCACGATCAGGGGGTCCTTCTGCTGAGAGGCGGCCAGCAGGCGGACCGAGCGCACCTTGTTCTCCGTCAATGTCACCCTGGCGGAGCCGTGCTCCAGCTTGCCGATGGTGCTGAACACCATGCCGTCGGCAGACACCTGCACCTGGCCCCCATCCAGCAGGCCCCGGCCGTTGATCCCCGTCAGCACCTCAATGGCGTGGACCTGTTGAGGCTGCTTGAACGTGACGGTGAAGTGATCGCCGGCCTTGGGCACGGCGGCTGACTGGTAGAACGTGGCATCGTTGCCGTCCAGCGCAAATACCGGATCGAGAAAGTCACGCGTGCCGATCGAGCTGGAAAAGTCGGCTTCTACGACGGGCTTGGCGGGCATGGCCAGGAGCTTGCCGGCCAGGGCATCGAGCGGCTGAAACCGCTCGGCAAAGCCCTCCACCGTCACGGCGTTGTCCGGTCCCCAGGTGCGTTCCTGGCGGCTGGGCAAGAGGCGCAGGTTGGTGATGTGCGTCAGCGGCGGCTGCTCCCAGGCCACCAGCGTGGCCCCCAGCACCGAGTCTCCCTTCTTCAGCCGGCTGGCATTGCAGCGGTACATGCTCCATTCTTCCCAGGGCACGCCCAGGCCCCACGGACAGGTGATCGTGGTGTAGCCGCGGGCCAGGGCTTCGGCCGCCATCGTGCTGTTGTTCTCCCAGCACATGATGATGACATCGCGGGTCGCAAAATTCGCCAAGCCTTCCCACTTGATCGCCTTCCGCCCGTGCTTTTTCACCAGGGCGCAGACTTCACGAACGAAATGGTCGGCCAGCTCACTGTCGTTCTTCAGTCCGTGCTTGGCCATGAACGCCTTGTAGCCGCTGTGCAGCGACAGCCGGCCGGAGGTCACCTCGTCGCTGCCGATGTGGAAATACGGCGATGAGCGGAACACATCGCACATTTCGCCGATGATCGTGTCAAGGGCCGGATAGAGTGCTTCGTTGGAGAGGTTCATGCAGCCGATGCCGACCGGCTGCTTCGATTCCGGATTGATGGCATCGAAAATCTCCGGCAGGGACCGCGCCGCCGCCCCGGAATGGCCCGGCATCTCGAATTCCGGCACCAGCGTCACCCCGCGGGCATCGGCCCAGGCGACCAACTCCTTCAGCTCCTTCAGGTTGTAAACCCGGGGGACAATTCCGCCGTGCGCGGCGTGGTTCTTCGACCCCAGCTTGCGGATAGCGCGTTGAAGGAAACGTCCACCCCTGATCGTCGGTCAAGTGCAGTTGCAGGTAGCGGGCCTTGTAGAGCCGGCACAGTTGCACGACCTGTTTGATCGCGGCAATCGGATGGTCCTGCCGAGCCACGTCCAGCAATACCCCGCAGTAGTCGGCGTGCGGCCAGTCCTTTATAGTCAGCCGAGGCAAGCGGATGCTGCCGTTGCCTCGACCGAGCAGTTGTAGCAGCGTCGCACTCCCCTCGGCCGTCGCCCGATAGTCGAACCCGGTGACGATTGCTTGCTGATCGATGGCGATCGTGTGAGCGCCGTCGGTGGTTCGCACCGGCTCACGGTTGCGTAGGACCAGGATGGGCTCATCGGCCCGGACGCTCTTGTCAATCCGCAACACGATGTCGCCGGCCCGCTCCGGTCCCGCGGCGACACTCAGCTTCAGGCCTGTCAACACGGCGACCTCGCCCGCCAGCACGTCGGCCAGCGGCCGCAGCGCTTCCTCTTTGGCGACAATGCGACTCTCGCTAGTGAGTGTCAGAGAGCCGTCACCGGTCCGTAGCGTCTTGGGCCACGGAATCAGGTGCAAGTCGGGATGTGCGTCGGCCGGATCGGTGGCCGCGGCCGTCGCGCTGGCACCACCCAGGGAAATCATCAGGGCCAGGACGCCGGCCAATCGCTTGTTCATCAGAGTCGATCCTGCGGGGTTGTTCCTGGGCGGCGAGGGAGCACCGCGCCATCGGCGCGGACACCCTCGGCAGGGCATCCTACCGCGCCGATTGGAGGCGGCAACGCAGCTCCGCAGAGCAGCCGCTCTCACTGCAGTCTCATGCGCTTCTCATAAACGGATGATTATGCTCTGGCTGGCGGCCGCGTTTCGTCGTGCCGGCAGGCGTGGTACCCCGACGGCGCGCGGGCGCGGCCGCCTCTTCTCAATTCTGTGCGCCTGTGTCGTTATGCGCCGCCCGCAGGGCG
Source organism: uncultured Planctomycetota bacterium (assembly GCA_963827935.1). Lineage (GTDB taxonomy): Bacteria > Planctomycetota > Planctomycetia > Gemmatales > Gemmataceae > DATFNV01. The sequence continues at coordinate 328,280 of CAWHCN010000023.1, forward strand.
GCGGCTAAACGGTTGCTATGTGCGGGGCCATCCCCCTTCCCCTCTGCTATCATCACCTCCGTCCCTTGCCCCCCTTCTCCGAGGTGCCCCGATGGACCCCTACCGCCTGCCGCGCGATGTGGTGCCGACACGGTACGACCTGCGCCTGGAGCCCGATCTGAAGGCCTTTACCTTCCGCGGCGAAGAAGTCGTCAGCCTGACGGTGCAGGAGACGACCAGCGAGATCGTCCTCAACGCGGCCGAGTTGGCGATCGATCGGGCCGAGATTGTCGGCGATGCCGGCGGACCGCGGGCCGCGACCGTCGCCCTTGACGCGGCCACCGAGCGCTGCCGGCTGACGTTTGACGAGGCCCTGGCCCCCGGCGAGTGGCGGCTGCACGTGGCCTTCCGCGGTACGCTCAACGACAAGCTGCGCGGCTTTTACCGCAGCACCTACAAGGACGGCGCCGGGCACACCCACACGCTAGCGGCCACGCAGTTCCAGGCCACCGATGCCCGCCGGGCCTTCCCCTGCTGGGACGAGCCGGGCTTCAAGGCGGTCTTTGCCGCCACGCTGGCCATCGACCCGGCATTGACCGCCATTTCCAACACGGCGGTTGCGGAAGAGAAGATCGAGAATGGCCGCAAGGTGGTTCGCTTCGCCGACACCATCCCGATGGTGAGCTACCTGGTGGCCTTTATTGTCGGCGAGCTGGAGGCGACCGAGGCGATCATGGTCGGCCGCACGCCGCTCCGCGTCTGGCACACGCCGGGCAAGGGACGGCTGGCCTCCTTCGGCCAGACCATCGGGGCCTATTCGCTGGGCCTGTACGAGGGGTACTACGGCCTGCCCTATCCCGGCGACAAGCTCGACCTGATTGCCATCCCCGATTTCGCGGCCGGCGCGATGGAGAACCTCGGTGCCATCACCTTCCGCGAGACGGCCTTGCTGGTGGACGAATCAGCGGCCACGCACGCCGAACTGGAACGCGTGGCCGACGTGGTGGCCCACGAAAACGCCCACATGTGGTTCGGGGACCTGGTGACGATGTCGTGGTGGAATGGACTCTGGCTGAACGAGGCGTTTGCCACCTTCCTCGAAATGGTGGCCGTCGATGCCTGGAAGCCGGAATGGCGGCGCTGGACGACGTTCGGCGTCTCGCGCTCGGCGGCGCTGTGGGTCGATGGGCTGCACAGCACCCGCCCGATCGAGTTTCCGGTGGCGGCACCCAAGGACGCCGACGCCATGTTCGACGTTTTGACCTACGAAAAGGGCGCTTCTGTCCTGCGCATGATGGAGCAGTACCTGGGGGCCGATGTGTTTCGGGCGGGGGTTCGGCTGTACCTGGAGCGGCACAAGTTCGGCAGCACCGAGACCGGTGACCTGTGGGCGGCGCTGGGCCAGGCGTCGGGCCAGCCGATCCCGGCCATCATGGACGGCTGGGTCTTCCGTGCCGGCTACCCTCTCGTCAGCGTCCGCCAGGAGGGCCAGGAGCTGGTGCTGTCGCAGCAGCGTTTCACCTATCTGCTGGAGCCGCCGCCGGGCCAGGAGCCGACGGCCGACGCAGGCACCCAATGGCAGGTGCCGCTGCAAGTCCGAATCGGCGCAGGCGGGCACGAGGCCGCGCAGCGCCTGCTGCTCAGCAAGCCTGAGGTGCGGCTGCCGCTGCCCGCCGGCTTCGAGTCGGCCCTGGTCAACGAGGGTGGACATGGCTTCTACCGCGTCCACTACACCTCCGAGCTTCTGGGCCGGCTGCTACCTCGACTCGACGCGCTGGCCGCCATCGAGCGCTTCAACCTGGTCAACGATGCCTGGGCCGCCGTGCTGGCCGGCCTCATGCCGCTGACCGATTACCTCGACTTGACCGCCCGGCTGCGCGGCGAACGCGACAAGAATGTCTGGGCCGTGCTCACCGCCTCGCTGACGACGCTCAATCGGATCATCGACGACGACGATCGCCCGCATCTGGAAGCGCTGGTGCGCGACCGGGTGGGATCGGCAGCGGCCGCGCTGGGCTGGCAGCCGGCGCCGCGCGAGGACGAGTTGACCGGACAATTGCGGGGCGATCTCCTGCGCGCCCTGGGCGTGCTGGGCAACGATGCGGCCACCCAGGCGAAGGCGGCCGAGCTGTTCGCTGCTCACCAAGGCCAACCGGTTGCCGTGGATGCCAACGTCTGGGCGGGGGCCATCGCCATTCTGGGCCATGCCTCCGACGATACGCGCCACGACGACTTCCTGGGGCGTTTCCGCACCGCCCAGACCCCCCAGGACGAACAGCGTTTCCTGCATTCCCTGGCGGCCTGCCGGTTGCCGGGCGTGGTCGACAAGACGCTGTGGCGAACGATCAACGGCGAATTCCGCACGCAGGACGCCCCGTTCGTGCTGCGTACGCTGCTGTCGAGCGTTCACGGTCGGTCGTCGGCCTGGCGCTTCATGCAGGAGCACTGGGACGAAATGGCTCGCCTTTATCCGACCATGGGTCTCCGCCGCATGTGCGAAGGAATCACCGGTCTGGCCACACCCGAATGGGAGGCCGAGGTGCATCGCTTCTTCCGGGAACGCAACATCGACCTGGGTGGCAAGACGCTGCGGCAGTACCTGGAACAACTTCGCATCGCGGTGGCCCTGCGCGAGCGCGAAGGGGCGAATTTGCGGAAGTACCTGGCCCAGTTCCGCGAATAGAAGAAAAATCATCCGAGCCAGGAATCCACGTCTGAAAAAATGCTTCGCCCGTGCGGTGCCCCATTGCGTTTCCGCGTCCCGGCCCGGAAGATCAGGGAGGCGGACTGCCCCCGTCCGCCACGCGCCCCGCCGTTCGCTCCGCGGAGTGATCGATGTCCGCCTCCTTCCCACCAGCACTGGCCCGCTATGGCGTCGTGCCCATCGCCGTCGTTGTCGTTGTCGGCCTGGCGCTCGATCCGATCCTCGGCCCTGCGACGTACCTCCTCACGCTGTGGCCGGCGGTCCTGCTGTGCGCGTGGTACGGTGGCCTTTGGCCGGGGCTGCTAGCCACGGGCTTGGCAGGCTTGGGCGCGGCCGCGGGCCGATACGTATTGCACGGCCCTGCCAGGGCCACCGAATTACCGGTCAGCCCCACCGAATTACTGGGCTTGCTGCTCTTTCTGCTGATGGGGGCCCTCGTCAGCGGCCTGGGCGAACGACTGCGAACCGCACGGCAACAGGGGGCCGAGGAGGAACGGCGGGCCGAGGAGGCGGGACGACGCCTGCGGGACACCCTGGCCTCCATCCGCGATGGCGTCATCACCACAGACACCGAAGGGCGTGTCACCTTCCTTAACCCCATTGCGGAGGTCCTGACTGGCTGGTCGTGCCGGGAGGCCGTCGGCCATCCGCTCGGCTCGGTCTTCCGCGTGGCCACCGGCGCCGGCCGAACGCCGGCCACCGCCTCCGTCGAAGGCGTGCTGCGGAAAGGCGGCACCGGCCCGATGGGGCAGACGGCGAAGCTACTGGCCCGCGACGGCGGTAAGAGACCGATCGAAAGCAGTGCGGGGCGCATCGAGGATGAAAATGGCGCCGTTGCCGGCGTGGTCGTCGTCTTCCGGGACATTAGCGAGCGTCAACGTCTGGAGGAACAGCTGCGCCAGGCCCAGAAGATGGAGGTGGTCGGCCGGCTGGCCGGCGGCGTCGCCCACGATTTCAATAACCTGCTGACCGCCATCAACGGCTACAGCGACCTCCTGCTCGAAGACCTGCCGGCCGAGGGACATGAGCACGAGCAGGTGGCCGAGATCCGCAAGGCCGGCGAGCGGGCCGCACGCCTGACCCGCCAGCTCCTGACCTTTGGCCGGCAACAGGTGGTCGCGCCGCAGGTGCTCGACCTCAATGCCCTGGTCCAGGGGGCGGCCGCGCTGCTGCAACGTGTCATCGGCGAGGATGTCAAGCTCGCCACGGCCCTGGACCCGGACCTGGCCCGCGTCAAGGCCGACCGCGGGCAGCTCGAACAGGTCCTCCTGAACCTGGCCGTTAACGCCCGCGATGCCATGCCCACCGGCGGCCGCCTGCAAGTCCGTACCCAGAACGCCCCGGAAATCTTCCTGAACGATCGCCCCTGCGTCCTTCTGGAAGTCACCGATAGCGGACGCGGCATGGACGAGGAGACGCTCCGTCATCTCTTCGAGCCGTTCTTTACGACCAAGCCGGTCGGCCAGGGCACGGGTCTGGGGCTGGCCACCGTGTACGCTATTGTCAAGCAGGCCGGCGGCTCCATCGAGGTGGACAGCGAGCCAGGCCGGGGCACGACCTTTCGGGTCTACTTGCCCGCAACCGAGGGGGCCGGCATCGAGGAGCGCAGCCCGGGCATCAGCCCCGTCGATGCGCCGGGGGGCAGCGAAACGGTGTTACTGGTCGAGGACGAGGACGCCGTCCGTGCCCTGGCCCGCATCGTGCTGCGCCAGGCCGGCTACAACATCCTGGATGCCGGCAACGGCACCGAGGCGCTGCAGGTTTGTGCCGCTTACCGTGGGCCGATCCACCTGCTGGTTTCGGACGTGGTGATGCCGGAGTTTGGAGGTCGCGAACTGGCCGAACGCCTGGCCGAGGAATACCCGCAGATGAAGGTGCTGTTCATGTCCGGCTATACCGACGATGCCGTGGTGCGCCACGGCGTGTTGCGCGACGAGATGGCCTTCCTGCAAAAGCCCTTCACCCCGGCCGCGCTAGCTCGCAAGGTACGCGAGGTGCTCGATACCGCCCGGCCCGGGGTGGCCCATCCGATGCCGTGAGGCTGTCGAAGGGAAGGGACGACGTTTAGCGGAGAGGGCGGGATTCGAACCCGCGGCGGGGTTTGACCCCCCCACGCCGCTTTAGCAAACAGAAAATCACCGCAGTTTCCCTGATTGACTCTCACGTCCGTTCGCGACCTATCACACACCCCGCGAAGGACTTACGCCAGCCAGCTCCCGCACCTCCGCGGACCATCAGTGACTCTCGCGGCGCATGCCGCCCTACCGTTCTCCCTACCATTACAAACTGTACACATCAACGTTATCGCCAATAACGGGAGCCCGCCGGCCTGGAATCGGCCAGCGGGCTCAGGGAGGGGCTCACCTCAGTTACGGCCTGGCTCCTGTGCCACCAACCACGCCCGCACCGCCTCACGGTTGTACCGGGCCCGCTGCCCGCGGCCGCGTCGCGCGGGCGGGAAGCCCCGCAGGGCTTCCCAGCGGCGCAAGGTCTTTGCATGGACACCCAGCGCCGCGGAAATCGCCTTCGGCACCGCGAGCAGCGGTACCCGGTCCAGCTCTTCCATTGACAGCCGGCTCGCCTCCTGCGGCAGCGAAACGCTGCCCGAACCGATTGACTCCCGGCGCCAACGGCAAGGCCATAGCCGCTCGCGACCTGCTGCTGGAAGTGGTTGCCGACTTTCCCTTCGCCCTGCCTCTTTACCGCGCCGCCTGGCCAGCGGCGCTGCTCACGCCGCTGGCCCGCTTCGCATTCGCCGGGCCGGCGCCGCTCTTCCTGGTCGATGCCAACGTGCGGGCTGCCGGCAAGGGGCTTTTGCTCGACACCATTTCGCCTGGCCTCGTCCTCCCGATGACAAGAGGAACGGCTCCGGCCGGTCAGCCCACGGTGCCACCACACCATCGGACACCTCGTGGCACCATCGTGGCACCCTGTGGCACCCTGGTGGCACCCTTGGCACCATCGTGGCACTGTGGCGGCACCGTAGTGGCACCGTCGTGGCACCCAACGCCAATAACAATTCCGTCAGGCTGCTGTGCGTTCCAGTCGTGAAATCAGGGCTTTTTGCGCGGCCGTCAGCTTGAGCAATCGCGGCGGCTTCGGCGCTTTGTGCGGCTTGCGCCGCGACCACTCGCGCACCGACTTCGCGCTGCTCCGCTCACGACGTTCGCGCACGGCCTGACCTAAACGCTCCGCGTATTTCCCCGCTCGCCCTCGCAACAGAACAGACAACTCCTGCCGGATCGCCAATAGCACCTTGCGCGGACTGCACACCGGCTGCACTGCTCCCGCACCACCTCGCGGCGACACCGCCAGTACGCCTTGCGCCAACATCAGTTGCAACGCCAGCAGCGACCCCTCGGCCTCCCGATGCACCAGACGCACCGTCCGGCTGGTCAACTTCATCTTGCCCAACGTGCGCTTGTACGCCCGGAATTGCCCCTCGCTTTCCCAACGCCAACGATAAAACTGCGCCGCGTTGGCCAGCGACAAACGCTGGCGGTCCAGCACGTTGGTCAACAGCCACACGTCCTGCTTGCCCTTCTTGGACCGCACCCGCAGCAAACGCAGACGTAAAGGCGCTGCCTGGCCCTGACGCTTTGGAGGGAAGAAATAAACCAAGCCGTCGTCGGTGTGCGACCAGGAGTCTGGGTCGTCCACCTGCAACGTCACGTTGGCGCACATCCGCAACAGAAACGGCACACGCTGCTGCACCAGGTGTTGGATCAACGCGAAGCCGCAGAAGCCGGCGTCGGCGACCAGCAAGGCGGCGGCGGGCAACAGCGGCAGCAGCTGGAGCAGGTGCAACCGTTCGCTGGCCGTGCTCAGGCCGAGCCGCCACGCCCACGGCACACCCAGACGCAGATGCACCAGGGCCGTGACGTACAGCGACGGCGTCGTCGCCGCCGCCCCCGCCTTGTTGGCTGTCCCCAGGCGTTGCTCCAACTCCGCCGTCCGAGGGCATTCCAGGCGTGAGCCGTCGCAACCGATGGGGATGAAGCCCTGCGTCAACCAGTAGTCGGCCAGACGCGTCGCCAGAACCTGGCGGATGCCGGCCGCCACCGTCCGCAGCACGCGGCTGGGCAGCCGGGCCAGGGCCTTCTGAAAGCCGGCCACGGTCCTCCCCGGCCGGCGACGCCTGGGGAGCAGAGCCACGCAGCAGGCCCTGGCCGTCTCGAAGCGTTCGGCCTGCGAGTCGCCACAGGTCCAGGTCATCAAGAGGAGTACGAGCAGCAGCGGCTGGGTACTCCAGCGCGAGGAGCGCTTCTGGCCCTGGCGTTGCTGGTGGGCTTGCTTGTACAGAGCGGGTGTGAGAAACTCGCGGAGGCAGTGAACGAAGGAGCGGGCCTGCGGTCGCAAGCGTCGCGCTGTCGAGTTGGCGTACATGAGCCGTTCCTCCCCTTGGACGTTTGGCAACATCCAATGTGGCGGGGAACGGCTCATTCAGCTGCGCCAGTTTGGCGCGACCACAGAACAGCTGATACAGGAATTCGGCGAAAGCCATAATACTTCAACAACTTACAGCAAAAACAGACCTGGTTCCGTTACTGGCGTTGCGTGGCACCGTGGTGGCACCGTCATGGCACCGTGCTGGCACCGTAGTGGCACCGTGCTGGCACCGTCGTGGCACCCTGACACCCGGACCCCAGCGAACAGGGCCAGCGGACAGCTGTCGTCGACGCGGATGCCAGCTGTGAGACGATGGCGGAGCGCCCGAGCGTGCGCAGCCACTGGCGGCGCGCGCGGGTGGGGAGCCGCGGCCAACCAATCACTCTACCACTGCCGCACAGCGCCAGGGGAGAGAAGTTCCAGGGATTGACCCCGCTGGGTGTGAATCTCTTACTTGGATGGGTTTCTCGTTCCCAAACTCCGCGTGGGAACGCACGCGGCGACGGTCTGCGTCGCTTGAACATCGGCGCCGTGTGGGTTTCTGGCTGCGGAGCGGCCAAACGTGCGTTCCCACGCAGAGAGGATGTGAGTTTATTGACCCGAGCATCATATGCGCCGCCGTTGATGCGCATAAGTGCTTTGATTTCAGCATGTTATACGCATGAACGATCACGCATAAGATGCTTTCGGCAATAAACTCACATCCTCAGAGCGTGGGAACGAGACCGAAACTGCCACCCATTTTCAGCCGCACCGGCGCCTGTGTCCGAGGTCGTCCGACTGGGCGGTCGAATCGCGCCGGAAGTCGTCGTCCAGCTTCAGGCCGCAGCGATCGAGGCTGCGCGCGACCTTGTCCCGCGCCGGCCCAGGGAGCGGTTCTCGGTGCAAGGCCGGTTCAGCTTGCAGGCGTGACATCGGATGTTGCCATAGCGGCCTCGCCTGTACAATGGCCTGGTGAAGGGAGTAGCGCTGAAAAGGGCGGACGCCGAAATGCGGACAGGCACCGATAAAGAGGGCCGCCTTGCCCGCCAGGGAGTCAGGGGGAGCGCCAGGCCATGCCGAGCACCGGCGAAAGTCGCAGATCGTTCCTGGGCTTGCTGACACAAGCGGTGATGGCGGTGATCGCGCTGTGCCTCGCAGCGCCGGCCGTTGCCTACGTCTGCTCCCCTCTCTGGAAGCGGAAGGGGACGGACGGGGCGGACGCGGCACTGTCCGACGCCGGCCCGCTCGCGGACGTGCCCATCGGACCGTGGCAGGCAGTCACCGTGGAAGTGGTTCGCCGCGACGGCTGGGAGACAAGTCGCACACGCCGCGCCGTCTGGGTTCGCCGCACGGGTCCGGGCGAGCACAACGTCGCCATCCTGTCGCCGATCTGCCCGCATCTGGGTTGTCCGATCAACTGGCTCCCCGACCGTGCCGAATTCGTCTGCCCCTGCCACAAGGGCACCTTCGATGCCGAAGGTCATCTCGTGAGCGGCCCCCCGCCGCGAGGTTTGGACGCGCTCGAGTTTGAAGTGCGCGGGGGCCGGCTTTACGTACGCTGGCAGGATTTCAAGATCGGCGTCGCACAGCAGTCTCCCGTCGATGTCTAAAATCAACAGGAAATACCACTGTGGCCAGCGAGCCGAACCAGCCCCCCACGCCGGGTTTTTTTGAAGAGCGGACGGGCTGGCGTCGCTTGAGGGAGCTTCTCCTCCTGGAGCCGTTGCCCGGCGGAGCGCGCTGGGCAGCGGCCTTCGGCAGCCTCTTGCTGTTCGCATTCGTCGTTCAGGTGGTGACGGGCATCCTCCTGTCGATGAACTACGCGCCCTCGGAGAAGAGCGCCTGGGACAGCGTGAATTACATCCAGCAGGAGGTGCCGCTGGGCGCCTTCATCCGCGCCTTGCACCACTGGGGCGCCAGCGCCATGGTCGTGCTGCTGTTGGCTCACCTGGTGCAGGTTTTTGTCTGGGGCGCCTACAAACGGCCGCGCGAGTTCACCTGGATGGTGGGCGTGCTCCTCCTGCTGGGCACGCTGGGACTTGCATTCACCGGCTACTTGCTTCCCTGGGACCAAAAGGCCTACTGGGCGACCAAGGTCGGCCTGGGCATCACCGGCATGGTCCCGCTCATTGGTGAGGACCTGCGCAATCTTCTTCAGGGCGGCTCGCAGATCGGCAACCTGACACTGACCCGTTTCTTCACGCTGCACGGTTTCATATTGCCCGGCGCCATCATTCTCCTGGCGGTGGTCCACCTCTACCTGTTCCGGCAGCACGGCGTCACGCCGCCGTGGTGGCGCTGGGCCGCTCAGCTCCAGGCAGATAAGGTGCCGTTCTGGCCCAGGCAGGCCCTGAAGGACGGGGTTGTGGCGCTGGTTTTCCTCGTGAGCCTGGGCGCCTGGGCCTACTTTCATCGGGCGCCCCTGGAAGCGCCCGCCGATCCTTCGCAGCCCTACGAAGCGCGCCCCGAATGGTACTTCATGTTCCTCTTCCAGTTATTGCGCTACTTCCACGGACCCCTGGAGGTGGTGGGAACCTTCGTCCTGCCCACTCTCTTTTTCCTGATCCTTTTGTTCTGGCCGTTCCTGGACCGCAACCCCCACCGCAACCCCATGCGCCGGCCCCTGGCCATGACCTTGCTCGGCGCGGGCACCACGGGCCTGGTTGGCCTGACGATCTTCGCGATCGCCACCGACACGCGCATGCAGGAGCCGGCGCAGGCCGTGGCCAAGGCTCCGCCGACCCCCGAGCCCGCGGGCCCCATTCAGAAGCTCGAGGTGGCCCAGCTATACAGCGCTCGAGTGCGCCGCCTGCCACGGCGTGGATGGCACCGGGGCGCAACTCCGTGCGAGCATGCCGACCCTTCCCGACTTCACCAGCCTGGGCTGGCAGCTGACGCAGTCGGAGCTGGATATTGCCCATCGCATTGTGGACGGCAATCCGCCGCTCATGCCGGCATTCCGGGACAAGCTCACGAAGGAGCAAAACCTGGCGCTGACGATCTACGTTCGTTTCTTTGCACTCGATCCGGCCAAGGCCATCGGTCCACCGGCGGCCGAGCCCCCGCCAGCCGGGCTGATGCCGCCCGGCAAGGCGCCGGCGCCGCTGGTGGCGTCGCAGATGTCAGGCGCGAAACTGTATGGTGCGTACTGCCTGGGTTGCCACGAGGCCGATGGCCGGGGCAAGGCGCTGCGCAGCAGCAAGGCGGCCCCGGACATGCCGGATTTCACGGATGCGAAATGGCAAACGACCCACAGCGACGGCGACATCCGCACGGCGCTCCGCGACGGTAAGGGGAAGATCATGCTGCCCCTCAAAGACAAGCTGGTCGCGCCGGACGTCGAGCAGATCGTGGCTTACGTGCGTGCCTTTCGGGGAGGGACTCAGGTCGCCAACGTGGAGCCACAGCCGCTCGTCAGGCCCCCCGACAAGCCGGCCGTCGTGCCCGTGCCGGCCGGTCCTCCGGACCAGGGCCCCGGGAAGCCCACGGCGGACGAAAAGGCCGCACGCCTGCGCGTCGCCAGTACGCTGTTCCAGCAATACTGCCTGGCCTGTCATGGCAACGACGGCCGGGCGCAGCGCTCAGGGCGAGCATGCCCGCCATTCCCGACTTCAGCGCGCGCGCCTGGCAGGAGATGCGGGAGAATCGTCAGCTCTCCGTCAGCATCCTCGACGGCAAGGGACCGCTGATGCCTTCATTCCGCGGCCGGGTCAAGGAAGACCAGGTCGCCGATCTGGTGGCCTACGTTCGAGCCTTCGGCCCGGCCCCGGCCCCGGGAGCGGCGAAGACCGCGCCGAGTGACTTTGAAGAACAGTTCCGCCGCCTGCAGCAGGAGTGGGACGCCTTGCAGAAGCAACTCGACGAGCTACGCACGAAGCCGACGAAACCCTAACCCATCGCCGCGGCAGCGGGACAGATCCGGTGGACGAAGGCGCTTCCGCAGCACGTCGCGACGCGACGAGGAAGATTTGGCGGGATCGAGGTCCCCTGTCCGCCTGGTCAATCCCCATCCTGGCGACGCTATTCTGGTTTTGCAGGCGGCACGGGCGCTTCCGGCTTGACCGGCTCCTGCGGATGCAGCTCCTGGATCGGCGCCGAGAAGATCAGCCGCTTGGGCGACGGCTCGGGCGGCGGGCTCGGCGGTGGGATGTCGTTCCAGCGGCGCAGGAACTCCATGAGCTTGGCGTATTCCTTGCCGGTCAGGTTGGCGCGGACGCGCATGTGGGCGGCGACGTTGCGGTAATTCGAGAACGGCCGCTCCGCCAGGCTCGGGGCGTTATGGCAGTAGCTGCAGTACATCGAAAAGACCTGGCCGCCCGTCAGGTCATCCTCGTAACAGCCGCATGTCTCCCCTTCCTTTTCCGGCGAGGGGATGCGCAACGGCGCCGGTCCCCGGGCGTGTTCCGATGTGTCGACCGGGGTGTTGTAGCAACCGGCCGCCGCCAGCAGCCCGCCCACGACGAGGCCGGCACCGGTTAGCCAGGGGTTTCGCAAGCTTCGCATGTCCCCGTCTCCTCTGGACGAAAGGGCCGGCTGACGCCGGCCGCTCGCCGAACCTCGTCTCACCAACCCCAGGCCAGCTCGGCGAGGAACTGGTTGTCGTGCAGGTGGAACCCCGGCTCGTCGTTGATCTGGTAGGCCAGCTTCAGGATCATTCGGGGATAGAAGTAGTAATTGATGCCGAACTCGTTCTGCTGCCGCCGGATCGGCACGTCCGCCGGGGTGCCGAACTGGGTGAGGTCGAGCTCGTTCGCGTCGATCCCCGGGAAGGTCACGTAACTGTAACGGTAAACCAGCTCGGTGTTTTGCACGTACTTGCAGGCGTGTTCGCGTGCCCGGTAAGCCACCTGGCCGTAGAAGCCCTCGCGGCGGATCGCGGCCAGGCCAAAGTCGCCGGCCTGCTGATAGGCCGCCCCGTATTCGGCGCGCACGTCCCAGTCGCCCTTGCGGTAGTTGAAATCGACGGCCCAGAGACTCAAGGCGTCTTCAAAGCCGCCGGCGACATAGTCGCCGTTGATCATGCCCGACACGCCCACTTCCAGCCCCATTTCGGGCCACCACAAGCCCAGGCGCCCGCCCACGGCTTTTTCATTGGTGGTGATGTTGAACGTGTCCTCCATGTTTTCGAGGTTGGCCAGTTCGGTAAGGGTTGGGATGCCGTTCACGTCCGTGGGGTTCGGCGTCAGGTTGAGGCCGTTGGACACGTAGGCGTTGTACTCCAGCTTGAACGGCGAGCAGCCGAGGTAGAAGGAGCCCTGGGCTTGCACTCCCAGAAGCGACATGGCCGGCAGCACCTGCTGCCAGAGGAGCGGCCCGCTGCCCGGGGCATCGCCGGGCAGCTTGTTGATCCACGGGTTATTAAGGCGTTCGTTGAAGAAGCCAATCGGCGCGACGAATCGGCCGGCGATGATCGTCAGCCAGTCGTTGACGAAGAAATCGGCCTGGGCGAAGGAGCCGGCGCTCACCGACCCGTCCGAGCCGATGCCGATCTCCGCCTCCAGCAGGATCCAGTCATTGAGCTTGAGCAGGAAGTCGGGGGTGAACTCGCCGAAGTAGAAGCCGCCGGGCGTGGAGGCACGTCCCGCGCCATTGGCGGCCGAGGCGGTATCGCCCAGGAACTTGCTGTAGCCGACCGCCAGAGCTCCATAGATGCTCAGGGTTGTTTCGCTGTTGCCACTCGGCAGGAACAGCTCTTTCAAGGGGGCCGGTAGATTCGGCCCGTCGCGTTCCTGGGCGTCGGTGTGTTCGCGCAGGTCATCGACCGCGTCAGCCAGTTCCACGTCGCGATGGGCCGCCTGGATCGACCGCGCCTCCAGCGTCGCCGCCTGAATTTGCACCTTTTCCAGGGCCGGCCCGCTGCCCGACAGTTTCTTCATCTCTTCGGCGAGGAGCTTGATCTGTTTTTCCAGGGTATCGACCTGCTTTTGCAAGAGTTCGATCTTCTTCTTGTCGTCGTCGTCGGCCCGGGCCTTCAAGGTCGCTTCCTGCTCCCGCAGGGCGGTCAGCTGCTCCTGTCCAGCCTGGAGTCGATCTCCAGCGTTCGGCTGAGTCGTCGCGACGGGCACGGCCGGCGCTTCCAGCGGCGGCAGGGACGTCGAAGAGTTGGGCACGGCAGGCGGCTGCGCCAGGACCAGGCTCGCGCCGGATGCCACCAGCACGGCAGCGACAACAGTGCGGAGCAACAGCCTCATGCGAAGGTCTCCCGAACCCGCAGCGCGCTGCCTGGCCCGCTGAGTGGTCGCCAACTTGGGATGTCCAGGGCGATTGCGTCGCGGTTGAGGACGGTAGCGAAACGTCCTGGCATATGGTCTGTATCGGATGTGACGGTTGTAGCGTTGAGCAAATTGAATCCGGGCTACCAAATCGAGAACTACTGTGCGTTCCCGCACATGGAACTGGAGGGGTCGCATCGGCCTGCGCGTCTGCACTGATTCCGGCAGTCGGGAAATGGCGGTGCACCCGCACCGCGAAAATGAAAAACGAGCGGGGGGAGTGCTCCCTCCGCTCGCTCAGTTATCGTTGTGCCACGACCGAGAGGATCATGCGTGGCGGCTCAGGGGTTGGTGCGGCCGCCGGTGCCGAGGTCGGGACGCGACACCTCGGTGCCGGGCTGGAAGGTGCGTAGGTAGCGGGCCAGTCCCCAGGCCTCTTCGAGGCTCAGGGCGCCGCGGAACGGCGGCATGACCGCGCCGCGCCCCTCCAACACAATGCGCGAGATCTGGGCGTCGGAGCGCGACACCTGCCAGCGCACATTGGTGAAGTCCGGGATGCCCGGGATGTCCCAGACGCCGCGGCCGTCCACACCGTGGCAGCGGATGCAGTACTTGTTGAACAGGCCCATGACGACCCGCTTTTCCTCGTCGGGGCTCCGCAGCCAGTACCAGGTGCCCCCAATGTCATCGGTGGGGGGTCCGTAGTTGCCACAACCTCCCGCGCCGCAACCCTTCTGACACCCGCAGCGCGAAAGCGGCCCGGCCTGGGCGTCGCGCTCGCCGACCAGCACCCCGGTCATGCCTCCAACACCGAGGAGACAGGCCACCGCCGTCGTGACCGCCCACCCCCGCCATCGATTTGGTTTCACAGTCCGTCCTCCACCAGGAATCGCGTGGGAACGCGGCATCCCGCACCGCTCGCCGGCGCAACCGTTGCGACACACCAAGAGCATCGGCCCCTCCGACCCGGCGCAATCATTACAATTGCTAACCACCGGTCGGCTCGCGCCGGACTCGTCGTTGCAACCCGTCGAGTTTTGCCATCTTGCCAGGGCGGCGAGCTCGCCAATCGGAGAAGAAAAGGGAGAAGAAAAGACTGCCATGTAGGAATTGGGCCAGCCGATGCAGACGGAGTTTCCACGGGCCGCTGGGCGGGCGGTTTTTTAAGGAGTCAAGGGATACCGTAAGTGGGTCAACGAGCCATCCTCTCTCGTCGCTGGCGGTCACCGTCTCGCCATACTGGTACATAAGGGGAGTGACCCCACACTGCCGTATCAGGCGTTGGTGACCCGAGAGAGCGCCAGGCTTTTCTAAGGCTTTGCGCCTTGGGAACGATAGGCGTTCTCGGCTGGCAAACCCGACTACGGTTAGCTGGGGTCAGGCTCCCCTGACGCCGTCGATTGTACCCCGCCGACGCCCATCCGGGCCAGCACAATCGGCAGGATGTCGGCCAGCAGTTGCGGCCCGCGGCGCCGCCCCTGCTCGATCTTCGCCAACTCCTCGGCGAGCGGCACCGCCTCGGCGCGATGCTCGCGCTGGGCACCTGGCCCAGGGCAGCCAGGAGGTCGCGTTGCTGCTGTGCGACGCCGGTGTCGTGGTCGCGGTGGAAGGCGACCAGTTTGTGCAAGACGTAGTGTCGGCCCTGCAGGCACGGGTGGCGGAACACCTGGCGGCCGGCGACGATCTGGTAGGCGATGCGGCAGAAGCGCATGGCGACCTTGACGCGTGTGTGCCGCGGGTCCCTGCCCTGGGTCTTCCAGATACGGGCCAGGACGTTGAAGTGGTGGTTGCACAGGATGAGGTTGTCGGCGATGCGCAGGATGGCGGCGCGGAGTTTGCGGTTGCAGCAACGCACCAGGGGGCCATTGGCTTTGTCTACTTGGTCGCTCTGGTAACGTGATGGTCTTAGGCCGGCGCGGCCGGTGATGTTGCGTGGGTTGGCATAGTGCTCGATGGGCCCCGCCTCGGCGGCGAAGTCGGCGGTGCTGACGACGTTGACGCCGGGGAAGGAGAGAAGCAGGACATAGGGAGTCCGGCACAGGAAGGCGGCGCTGTCGCGTTCGACGGCCTGGATTTCGCGGCGTTTTTGGCGGCGGTCGTCGTCGAGGGTCAGGGCGAAGCGGTGGTGCAGGGCGGCGCCGAGGTCGGGGCGCGGCCTGGGCGGCCCAGGCGAGGACGGTGTCGAGGGTGGGACTCTGGAAGCGGACGGCGGCGGCGTCGAGGCTGTGGCGCAAGCCGTCGCGACCGGCGGCGAGGATGTCGGCTGGGGTGGCGAAGTGTCGGGCGAGGTACAAGGCACAATCGCTGTCCCAGAAGTTGGCAAAGCAGGCGGCGAAGCCGGGGAGGGCGGCGTCGAGGTGCTCGCGGATTTGGGTATGGAGAGCGGCGGCCTTCTCGACGAGATCGCGTCTGTGCCTAATGAGGAGGCGGAAGGTCGTCCATTGTTCGTCGAGGGTTTGCTCGGCGAGGGCGAAGCCGTTGACGGCGGCGCGGTGGATGGCGGCCAGGTCGGTGTCGTCGGTCTTGTTGCCGGGGTCGGCGGGTTGGCGGAGTTGCTTGGTGGCGAAGGGGTGGACGATGCGGGTTTCGAAGCCGGCGTCGGCGAAGGCGCGGCGTGGGGGGTGATGGTAACGTCCGGTGCGTTCGATGGCGACGATGAGGTCCTTGAGGTCATGTTCGTGGATGGCCAGGCGGAGGCGTGCGATGGCCTCGTCGAAAGCGGGTCGGTTGTGTGCGACGACGGTTGGGGGGATGAGGATGCGGCCGTAGAAGTCGGTGAGCATCCATTTGGACCGTGCCTTGGCGCAATCAACGGCGACGATGCCGAAGTGCTCGGGTCCGGCGGCCTGGACGCGCGGATGGAAGGTGCCGCGGGGCTTGTGGACGGCATCGGGGCGGCGGCTGCGGGGGCGCTTGCGGGTGCGGGAAGTGGACATAGGTACTGCCTCCGGGAAAAAGGGGTGAAGCATACCCCAATTCTCTCATGTGGCAGTCTGGAGGCTTCTTTTTTATTCTTTCGGAATAAAGCCTACATACCAGGGGACGCGGCTCTTTTTCTTGACGGTCGTGCCCTCCGTAGCTATGGTAGGAGCATGCCTCGAACATCGCGTGCGGCGCCTCCTGGCTACGCCTATCACGTACTTAACCGTGCTGTCGCGCGGCTGCCACTCTTTCAGAAGGACGGGGACTACGCCGCCTTTGAACGGGTGCTCGCCGAGGCGCTGGTGGCACACCCGACTCGGCTGCTGGGCTACTGCCTGATGCCCAATCACTGGCACCTGGTCGTCTGGCCGCGGCGTGAGGGCGAACTGACGGCCTTCGTCCGTTGGTTGACCCATACCCATACGATGCGCTGGCACACTCATTACCATACCCTTGGCACGGGCCACCTCTATCAGGGGCGTTTCAAGAGCTTCCCGATTGAGGGGGACGATCATTATTACCAGGTGCAGCGCTACGTCGAGCGCAATGCCTTGCGGGCCAACCTTGTCGAGCGGGCCGAGGCCTGGCGCTGGTCGAGCGTGTGGCGGCGACTCCACTGCGTTGGGCAACCGCCCATCGCCCTGGCGGACTGGCCTGTGCCGCTGCCGGCCGATTGGCTCGATTACGTCAACCGGCCGGAGACCGAAACGGAGCTGACCGCGCTACGGCGTAGCGCTTGGCGTGGTACGCCGTACGGCAATCCCGCCTGGCAAGAGGAGGTCGCACGCCGCCTGCAACTCCAATTCACTCTGCGACCCCGAGGACGCCCCAGCAAGAAGCCCAAACAATGAGCCGCGTCCCCTTTTTTCCCCCGGATTATTGAGCATTTTGCATGCCGGGGTAATACTGCCATGGGAAAGGGACCAATAGCGAGCGCTTTTCTACACCGGAAAGGACTCTCATGAACGCCTCTGTTCGGTCATTGGGCCTGATTTCGGTCGCTATGCTGTCTGTGGCGCTAGTTGTCGTGCAACTGTGGCACTCACCCGCTGCGGCGCAACAGAAACTGGAAACACAGAGAAAGCCCGAACGTGCGAGGTGGGAGTACAAATTCATTGAGGGCTCCGACTTCATGGATCTGGCTCCGCCGAAGGGCGAAAACGATAGTGACGAGGCAATGGAGCGAGCATTGAACAAGTTCGGTGCGGATGGGTGGGAATTGGTCCAGATAGTGAAGGGCTCAGGTATTTCGTGGGTGGTGTTGAAAAGGATTCGCCAGTGAAGGAGGAGAAGAAAAGGGAGAAGAAAAGACTGCCATGTAGGAATTGGGCCAGCCGATGCAGACGGAGTTTCCACGGGCCGCTGGGCGAGCGGTTTGTTAAGGAGTCAAGGGATACCGTAAGTGGGTCAACGAGCCATCCTCTCTCGTCGCTGGCGGTCACCGTCTCGCCATACTGGTACATAAGGGGAGTGACCCCACACTGCCGTATCAGGCGTTGGTGACCCGAGAGAGCACAGGCTTTTCTAAGGCTTTGCGCCTTGGGGACGAATAGGCGTTCTCGGGAAACAAAAGGGGACAGCATACATATTCGGGTGGTTTTGTAGGCGAAAAACAATGTACGCCGTCCCCTTTTCTGTGGCGTGGTCGGCGGCCGCCCGCCTTGAGGCTCACGGTCCAGTTCGCGTCAACGACGGAAATCGACCGCCACATCCTCACCGGCCCGGAAAACGATTTTGGTCTCGTGGGTGACCTCGCGGCCGTTCTCTACCCAGCGAGCGATCACCTTGTAGCAGTAGCGCGTGTCGGCCTCCAGGGCGGGCGAACGGAACGAACGTTCCGTGCCGGTGGCTTTCGTCAGCATGTCGTCAAAGTAGAGCTTGGCCTCGGCACTGGGCAGAAAGACGCGAATCTTGCTTTCTTTCCCCTTTTGCGTGGGCGTCGTCTTCACCATCGGCCCGTTCTTGCTGACCGTATCCCCAGCGGACCAGGCGACGCCTTGCGCCAGGAACAGGAGTGCGCACAAGCCCAAACCAGCGAACCACTTCACCATGAAACTTCTCCATCCGTATGAGGTGCGGAATTCCCGGGCCGACGACGCGGCTCCCCGTGCTAGAATATAGCTCACAATTGGCACAGGCGTCGCAAGCGGTGCAACCGGACCGGAATCGGCAGCGAGTCGGCGACGCATCAACGCCTTATTACGTGATTACTTACGTCCGATTCGGTGGTGTTGCCGATTTCCGCGGATTTTCTCAAGCCTCGCGAGGACGACCTCCGGGAAGGGGGGTATGCGGCAGCTATCGCGGCAGCGGGGGAAAGGGGCAGCCCCTCCGGGACTCTCCAGCGGTTCCCTCGGTGCCGTCGCGGGAATGCACCCCAGGGACCGGCCACGCCTCACCGCCATCGGGTACAATCATGTTGTTCGCCTGCTCCGCTTCGGGTACGAGTCCTGGAGGTTCCCCGATGTTGCGTATCGTCGGCGGGTCGGCGTCGGATTGTAGCGGCATCACGCGGCGGAACTTCGTGCAGGCCGGCCTGCTCGGCATCGGCGGGCTGGCGCTGGGTGACCTGTTCCGCCTCCAGGCCGCGCCGGCGGCCGCTGCCCACAGGGATAGCAGCGTCATCCTGTTCTGGCTCAGCGGTGGGCCGGGGCACATGGAAACGTGGGACCCCAAGCCCAACGCGGTCGCCCAGTTCCGCGGGCCGTTCGGCTCCATCAGCACCTCGGTCCCCGGCGTGAAGTTCGGCGAATTGCTGCCGGAGCAGGCGCGGATCGCCCATCGCCTGGCGATCCTGCGTTCGGTCCATCACGGCACCGGCGACCACACCAAGGCCAACCACTGGATGCTGACCGGCTTCCCCGGCCCGGACTTCAACGCGGCGGACTTCCGGGTGCAACGGCGGCCGTCGATGGGCTCGGCCGTGGCCCGGTTGCGCGGCACCAGCCGGCCGGGCCTGCCGCCCTATGTGGCCGTGCCGCACCTGCGCGGCGGCACCGACAACTTCTTCCACTACGCCGCCTACCTGGGCGGGGCGGCCAACCCGTTCATCGCCGACTCCGATCCGAATACGCCGGAATTCCGCGTCAAGAACCTGGCCTTGCCGCGCGACCTGCCGCTGGCCCGCCTCGAAGACCGCCGCCACGTCCTCGATGCCCTCGACAATCTTCATCGCCAGGGCGAGCGCGGTGTGGCCGACCTGGACCAGCACTATCAGCGGGCCTTTTCGCTGCTGACCAGCCCCCAGGCGGCGCGGGCCTTCGACATCGCCGCCGAGCCGCAGGCGATACGCGACCGCTACGGCCGCCATACCTTCGGCCAAAGCGCCTTGCTGGCCCGCCGCCTCGTCGAGGCGGGCGTCAGTTTCGTCACCGTCAACTGCGTCCCCTGGGACCATCACGGCACCGCAGGGCGGTATCGCACCGACGTGGGCGGCAAGCTGCTGATCCCGCCGTTCGACCGGGCCCTGGCGGCCCTGGTCGAGGACCTGGGGCAGCGCGGCCTGTACGACAAGACGCTGGTGGTGGCGATGGGCGAGTTCGGCCGCACGCCGCGGATGAACGCCGACGGCGGCCGCGACCACTGGGGCAACGTCTTCAGCGTACTGATGGGCTGCGGCAGCATGAAAATGGGCCAGGCCGTCGGCAAGAGCAACGCCCGCGGCGAGTATCCCGCCGACCGGCCGATTTCGCCGCAGGACGTGACCTCGACCGTCTTCCATCACCTGGGCATCGACGCCTCGGCGGTGACGTTTGACGATAGCCAGGGGCGCGGCGTGCGGCTGGTGGAGCGCGGGCAGCCGATTCACGAGTTGCTGCGGTGAGATAGAATATCACTCGCCGCCCGAGGATCGGGATGACACCAAGCCAGGCCCGACAAGCCGTATGGAAGGGGCAAGGACCGCCAGGGATTGACCGGTTTGACCCGCCGCATTTGCCGGGGGAGCAGTGGCATGCACACCTGGCACCGGGAGCGGGCAGCGTGGCCCTCAACCGGGACGGGACGTGGAGACACCTGCCGGCCGCACAACAACCCCCGAAACTGACGAAAGCGCAGAAAACCTTTCTGCTGAATGCCGGGTGGGCAGTATGAGTGAGGCGAACAACTACGAATCTCAGCTTTGGAGGCTTCTTGAAGAGAAGAACCTGGCAGACTTGTCGCAGTTCCACCAGCGCGGCTTCTTTGACGAAGTCCCCCTTTACTCTCGGGCCTCTGACGTTGACTTCCTCCCGGCTGATGAGAACGAAGCAAACCAAGTCCTTCTGGGGTTCGCCCTCAAATTCCTGAAGTCAGTCATCGCGTACGAACCGCATCGCACGGGCTATATTGCCGCCATCACGGTTTGGGATTTCTCGGACTCTCCGCTCGTCCCCAACCTGTTTGTCTGGTGCGGCCCCCTTCGAGAGTTAAGGGAAAGACTGGCTCTGAGAGCGGTGGCGACGCCGTTCGGAAAGCACCTCAAGAAACTTGTGCCAACGTTGAACGTGGGAAACCACCTCAAGATCCTTGAGGGGAGTTCGACCGAAACCGATACGACGCGGGTATTCATTGCACCCGCGCAACCACCCTACCGAGGATTTGTGACGTTGGACAGCTTCCGCAGACGAGCAAGGGCGTCAAGATGATCCTTTGTGCTGGAGGATAGCCAGGGGCGCGGCGTGCGGGTGGTGGAGCGGGGGCAGGCGATTCACGAGTTGCTGCGGTGAGGCGGGACGGCACCTGCATCGTGATACGCGCCGGGTGCGATCTATGGAAGGTTTTCCCTTCACGGGCGAGGAGTGGGAGCGCATCAAGGAAGGGGCTTGCGCTATCGTCAATGCCAGCTTGGCCGATGACGATGTCCTGCGGGCGTCCCATTTCCTGGAACTTCAATTTGTGCTCTCCGAACTCCGGGCCAAGTACGGACCGCACCCGCTCTTGTTGGAGACCGAGGCGGATTTCACAGACGAACCACCGGAACGCGTCGCGCTTTACGAACAAGCCATACAGGTCGCACTTCGCGAGGAGATCATCACCTTTACAATTCGGCTCTCCCTGGCTCGGGTTCTGCTGGATCATTTCGGTGATGCCAAACGTGCGCTGCGCGAACTGCTGGCGTGCCGTGATGAAATCACGGAGCGTGCCGATGACAGTGAACGGCGTGAATGGCACGAGTTGGTAGAACAGTGCAACAAGAAGGGCCAGCCATGACCATTCCAGGTCGGCAGTTCTTTTGCCGGCTGCTGGCTGGACGCTTATTAACAGATTTGTTAACATTGCCGGCATGGAATGGGAGATCGTCTACTACAACGACGGCGTCCAGCAGGCGATTCTGGCATTCCCACCCGGCCTTCAGGCACGGTACATCCACCTCACCGAACGCATGCTCACCTTCGGCCCCGACCTGGGAATGCCCCACACGCGGCCGATGGGCAAGAGCCTGTTTGAGCTGCGGTTGAAAGGCAAGGAGGGCATCGGCCGGGTGTTCTTCTGCAATCGGCCGGGCCAGCAGATCATGATGCTTCACGCCTTCGTGAAGAAATCGGCCAAGACGCCTGCCAGGGAGTTGAAGGTCGCCCGCGAACGAATGAGAGAGGTACAAGCGGATGATGACGCATAAGTCATTTATCAAAAGCCTGGTCAAACAGTCGGCCGTCAAGGCGGAGTACGACGCCCAGGCGGAGGAATTTGCCTTGCTCGACGAGTTGCTGAAGGCCCGGCGGAAGGCTGGATTGACGCAGGCGGAGGTCGCAGCGCGGATGGGGACCAAGACGCCGGCCGTGGCACGGCTGGAAGCGGGGGGCGGCAGCAAGCGGCACTCGCCGTCGGTGGCCACGCTGCGCAAGTACGCGCAGGCGGTTGGGTGCCGCCTGGAGATTCGGCTGTGCCCCCGCGACGGACAGGGCTGAGGGTCCCACTTCGAAAGGAGACGAACCTGATGGTACCTTCTTGCCGGCGCCTCACCGTCAGCGCGATCCTGCTCGTCCTCCCCCTCGCCAGTTCCGCCCGCGCGGACATCGGCGATCCGCAAATTCGCACCGATCATCCCTGGTACCCCGGCGAGTTGGCCTGTTCCACCTTCGAGCGCCTGGCCGCCACCGAGGCCGCGGTGTACCAGCGCGTCGTCGGCACAAAGCCCCTTACGGACGAAGGCAAGGTCCTGGCCGCCTGGCTGTGGCGCTGCACCCATTACTGCCATGCGGACGGCGGGGTCGAGGACCTGTGGGGCGAGGGATTCACCAAGGGGGCCGACCTGCGGACGCGCGAGTACTGGACCGGCCTGTTCGCCCACGGTTTCGGCCTGTGCGGTACCACCCACGCGCAGTGGACGGCCGAGATGGAGGTGCTGCTCGGCCACGGCCGATCACGCTGCGTCGGTGTCAGCGGGCACAACAGCTTCGAGGTCTTCCTCAAGGGCGGCGCCTACGGATCGGGGAAATGGGTGTTGCTCGACCATGATATCTGCACCGTCGTCTTCGACGAGCGCGGCAAATCGCTTTTGTCGATCCCCGAAGTGCGCCTTAACTGGAAACGGCTCACGGACCGTGGCTACCATCCCGAGCGGCAGCACGGCTGGCCCGTCTGCGGTCTGTACGACAGCGACGGGGCGGCCTACCAGGAGTACGCCGTCGCCGAGTACCTGCCGGGCTACAGCGGGCCGCCGCCGATGGTCCACCTCCGCCGCGGCGAGCGCCTGCGCCGCTACCCGCAACCCGGTTTGGACGACGGAAAGACCTTCGTCTTCTGGGGCATGAACTACAACACCGGCGGCATCCCGGGACCCGAGCGGGCCCAGACCTGGGTCAACCAGCCGGAGAAGATGTACGGGTCGAAACAGCCGACACCCTTCAACCCCGGGCAAGCACGCTACGGCAACGCCGTCTATGTCTATACTCCGGATTTCACCACTGCGGACTACCGCGAGGGGCTGACCGAAGAGGACGACCACCACGTCATTTTCGAGTTCCAGACGCCGTTTCAGATCGCGGCGACGCCGGCCAATGCGAAACCCTGGGGCATCTACGACGCCGGCGGCACGAACGGCCTGGTCCTGCGCGGCAAGGCCGATTGCGCCGTGGCGATCTCGACCGACCGGGGGCGGACCTGGGCCGACTGCGGGAAGCTGCGCGACGGTCTGGACCTGACCGACCACGTTAAGGGGCGACGGCAGTACCTGCTGCGGCTGGACGCGGGAGCGAAAGCCCTGGCGAAGTCGGGCCTGACCATGACCACGGTCTGCCAGGCGAACCCGGCGGTGCTGCCGCGCCTGAAGGACAACGGCAGCGAGGTCCGCTTCGAGGCATCGGGCCGGGCCATCACCTCGGCCGGCCCGAACCTGCCGCAGGCTCAGACCCACGTCGTCGAGGGGAAAATGGGCACGCCGCGGGTGACACTGGAACTGACCGCCCCGCGCGGCGCTGCTGTCGTGGCCATCCACGCCGCCGCCCACGTCCGATCGAGCAGCCCGCCGAGCCCGGAGATCAAGTACCAGATCGAGGTTTCCACCGACGGTGGCAAGAGCTGGGAGCCGATGGTGCGTGACTGGACCATCGTGCGCCAGGGCGATGAGCCGAAGGACTTCTGGTCGCAGAGCCTGTGCTGGGGCTCGCGGGAATTCACCCACCCCACCACAGGGCCAGTTCGCGTCCGTTTCCGCAACGACGGCGGCAAGAGTTACGCCCGCTGCGAGGCTCACCTGGTCTATCGCGCGGGGACGGACGATACGAAGGCCACCTTCGCCTGGTCGGACGACCGGGGCGAGCATCGGGCCGACCACACGTTCGCGGTTGGCAAGGAGGCGGGCCGATGGACCGTGCCGACGGGACGGGATGTGCGGACGCGATGGGTGGAGTTTGAGGCAGTGAGTCGGCAAGAATAGAACACGGATGACACGGATTGGACGGATTTCCACGGATCAGATCCGTGGAAATCCGTCCAATCCGTGTCATCCGTGTTCTATTTCTGGACTTCTTCCAGTCGCTCCCCCTCCAGCCGCCGATATTCGCCCTCGTCGATGCGCCGAAACGCCACTCGGTCACCGGTCCGCAGCGGGAAGTAACCATCCGCCACATCCACCAGCACCAGCGGCGTCCGTCCGATCAGGTTCCAGCCGCCCGGCGCGGCTCGGTGTAGATTCCTGTCTGGCGACCGGTCAGGCCGACGCTCCCCGCCTCCACGCGCAGCCGCGGTGTGGATAGGCGCGGCACGCCACTCAGTTCCGGCGGAAGATAGCCCAGGTACGGAAAGCCGGGGCAGAAGCCGATGGCGTAGACCACGTACTCGGTCCCCGCGTGCAGTCGAATCACGCCGTCGGACGCGCGTCCCGTCTGCTCCGCCACCCGCGCCAGGTCCGGCCCCAGCTCGTAACAGCATGGGATGACATGGCGCCGCCCCACGGCCGGCTCAGGGGAGTGGTCGGCCCCTTCGGCCAGGTGGCGCAGGTGCTCGGCCGTCCTCGCGAAATCGGAGGCGCTCCGGATCGAAGAAGACGGCAACACTGGCGTACGCCTGCACCACGTCGATCAGCCAGGGCAGATCGTCGTGCCGGACCAGTGCGGCAAAGCGCAGGGCGGCCGCCTCGTCCGCGAAGTAGGCCAGCACGGCCTGGTCGCCCAGCGGCATTAGCGCGATCAAACGGCTCATGGGGATTTCGGGAGAAGGTCGCAAGCCACGCGAAAACCGATGTGGTTCGTCTTTTTTATCCTCTCGAGCTCGAGGCGCGACGTGGAACGGCACTGGTCCGCCGGACTGTCCCAGTCGCCGCCGCGGACGACGCCCTGGCCGTTGGCGGTCGCCGGGGCGCACCACTCGGCCACGTTGCCGTACATGTCGAACAGGCCCCAGGGATTCGCCTCCTTCTTGCCGACCAGGTGGGGCAGCTTATCCGCATTCTCGCCGTACCAGGCATAGGCGCCCGACATTGCGCGGATCAGCACCGAAGAAGTAAGGCGTCGTCCGGTCGGCCCGGCAGGCGAATTCCCACTCGGCTTCGGTAGGCAGCCGATAGACGCGGCCCGCCTTCTTCTCCCGCGGATCGTCGGACAGCTTCTTGCAGAACTCGGCAGCATCGTTCCAGGACACATTCTCGACGGGGAAATAGTCGGTGGACTTGCCGCTGACCTGTTCCTTCCCCTCGCCGCTGGCGGCGAAATAACTGGGGTTAGTGCCCGTGATTTTCGCATATTCCCACTGCGTCACCTCCTTGATGCCGAGGTGGAACGGTTTGGGCGCCGGGATCAGCACCAGCTCCATCTCGAGGGAGTTGCTGATCGTCGGTCCAGCCGGGCGATACTTCGGCGGGGCCTTTTCGGTGGAGCCGCTGGGCGGCTTGAGCGGCTGCTTGGCGGTAGGGCGAGCCGGGCGCGGGCGTTCCTTCGCCGTGGGGACGGGGACCGGCCTGGCCGGCTCCGTGTCGGTTGGGTCGTGGCTGACCGGGGCCAGGCGCGGCAGGTCGTTCCGTGCGCCGTGCGCCGCCAGCTCGGTCCGCCCCAGGGCGATGACGGGTTCGGTGGCGGCGTTCGGGGATTGTTGCATCACCAGGTAAGCCGTCCCTGCCGCCGTCCCCAGGCCGGCGATCACGATGCCCAGAGCGATCACCCAGCCGGCGAGGCGAGGGCTGCGGCGCGGGTCGGCGGGCGGGTGCCGGCCGAATCCGCCGGCCGCGATCCGTCAAAGTCCCACGGGTTGACTCGCACCGGCGAAGGTAGGCCCGGGCGAGCGGCCGCCGTCGGCGCCGGCCGCGGCGGACGCAGCGCGGTCACTGCCGTTTCGGGCAAGACCTCGTCCAGCAGGGGGGCCGAGGCCAGGCCGCCGCGCACGCGCCTTGAGCACCTGATCGGCCAGGGCCGCGGTCGTCGGGTCGGCAGCGCGAATCAGCTCGAGAAATAGGTGCGATTTGGTCGGGGCCTCCAGGTCGGCCTTGACGAATAGCAGGTTGTCGCCGTTGTCGTACTCCTCCCACAGCGCCCGGCCCCGGCTCTTGAGTGCGGTCAGGGCGGTGGCGATCAGCAGCAGCGGGAAGCGGTCCACCTCCAGGCTGTAGGTCCCCTCGCGCAGGCGCTCCGGATGCTGATACGAGGGGTGGCCAACCTCGCCCGACCTGTGCCCCGCCAGCGCCGGCACAAACATGCCGTCGTAATCGACCAGCTTCAGGGCCAGCGATTTGGCCGAGGAGCCCGGCACGAGGAGGACGTTGCCATGCTGCAGATCGCAGTGGGCGATCTCCGCGTCCCGTAGGTAACGGGCCATCCGCGCCCAGATTTGCAGCAGCGATTCGAGCATGGCCGGCTTGTCGGCATACTGCGCGACGAAGCCGTTGAGCGTCAGCCCCTCGACCCACTGCATCTTGAGCACCGGGAACCACCGGCCGTTGACGCGGATACCCTGCTCGAGGAAGTCGAAGTCGACCGAGAAGGGGAGGCGGGCCTGGCGCAGATGGCGGCTGATCTCACGGTAGCGTTCACGCAGCCCCGGAGCTTCGCGCGTGAAGCACTTGACGGCCCAGCGCGACCCGTCCGGCCTGCGGACCTGGTAGACATCGGCGAAGTTGCCGGAGCAGGGCTGGGGCAGGCCGAGGGCGTTGACGACCGCCTCGCCACGGCGCAACTCCGGATCGGCGAAGTTGCTGGCCGGCGACTGGATGGCCAGGTTGTAATCCTGCGACAGCGGCCAACCCATGACCGTCGTTCCTCCCCGTTCGTTATTGACAACTTCGCAAACAATGCATCGGGGTGGCACGCCCTGAGGTACTCCGAAGGGCGTGCAGTCAGTACAACACGCCCTTCGGAGTACCTCAGGGCGTGCCACCCACCGAGGCGGATCCGAGTTGCAGGCTCAGCAGCGTCACGTCGTCGTCGCGCAGCGCTCCGATGTGGCGTTGCTCCTCGACCCAGGCGGCAAAGTCGGCCTCGGGGCTGGGCGCCGACAGAAGAACCGTCAGTGCTTCCCACGGACGTTCGCCGCTCTCGTGGCGATTCAAGAACCACTGGGCCAGGGCGTCGGTCATCAGGAACAGGCGATCCCCCCGCCGTAAGGAGCCCGAGCAGCGGCGTGGCGCTGGATCGACAATCCCGCGCGAGCGGAGCAAGGCCGGCTGGTTGCCGAAGTCCACAGACCGGCGTAACGGGAACGCTCGCAGCTGCCCATCCTTGCGCACGCGGACCAGGCAACTATCGCCCACGGCCACGGCTCCCCAGCGGAAGCTGAGCCCGCGTGCGGCACCCCCCTCACCCCCCACCCCTCTCCTCGGAGTACCGGGGCGAGGGGGGCTTGACCGGCGGACGCTGAGACCCAGGAAGGTGGCGAAGGCCCCCTCGTCGCGTTTGATTTCGGCATACCAGGGCAGCTCTAGACCGCTGACGGCCGCTGACCACGCCCGGCGCGCGGCCCCCAGCCAGCTGGGCAGGCGCCGCGGCTGGGCGGCGGTCCGAAAACCTTCCGTCAGCAGCCCAGCCCACAACCCCGCGAAGGCGCTCTCCGAGGCGCCGTCCGCCACGGCGAATCGTCCCCGGGCCGGGTCGGCAACCCAGGCATCCTCGTATTCGGCCTCGGTATGGCCCTGCTTCGGCAGACGCAGGGCCTGCCAGTGCAGCGGCGAGTCGGCGGGGTGCATCGGTCAGCGGACGCCCTGGGCCACGCGGGTGCCGATGTCCAGGAAGCGGATGACCGCCACCAGGTCGGCGTTAAAGACAAAACCACGCGCCCCGGGTCCGACCTTGAAGCCGGCCCCCTGGGCCCCCTCCAGCAGCCGGGGCGGCAACTCGCTGGACATGCGGAACAGCAGCCGGGCGAAGTCGTCCGGCAGGCCCGCCTCCGTTTCGGGGAACTCCACCGGCCGGTTCGCTTTCTCGGAGAGGTGCGCGTTGAACAAGAGGACGTTGCCGTCCTTCGAGGCCAGAGCGCGTAGCTCCTGGGCCGCCTCGCGCGGGTCGCCGTCGCTGGGGTGCCCGTCGGTGATGTTGATTACGATGGGCGGATAGCTGGCGGGATGGACGCCGAGGAACGTCCGCACCTGCTGCTTGGCGATGCGCAGGGCCTCGCACATCGGGGTGCGCCCGGCCGGCTGGGCCTCGAACCAGACGGGGAACTTGACCCGCTCCTCGACCAGTCCGCCGGCCCCATCGTCCACCTTGCGGGTCCGCGTTTCCACGCGCAGCGGATTGTGGGCAATGAGGCTGATGGGGACGAGGGTCCGCCCGGCCAGGGCGCCGCCGAACGCAGAGGCCACCTTGCCGCCATAGCTAAACATGGCCACGTGGAAAAAGTCGCGGACACCATCCGCCTTGGCGCACTTGAGCACCAGGTTCTGCAAGAGCCGATTCAGGGCATCGGCAACACCGTCGGCCTTGCGTTTGTCCGGCTGGGTGCCGAACGGCTCGAGCATCGAGGCCGACTGGTCGAGCAGGAACACCAGGGCCGTCGGGTTGCTGCGGCTAATTTGGGCCGAGTAGGGCACAAAAGACCTCCTTTCCCGCGGCGAGGAGGGAGAGGGTCAGGCGGTGCAGGCAGGCTGTTCCGAAGAATCTTCTTAACGCCGCGGACCGGCTCCGACTAGAATCAGTCCCACCAGGTCCCCTGATCTTCAGCGAAGGAGCCGACAATGTCCACGAAAATCGACCGCCGCGATTTTGTCCAGGCCGGTCTGGCCGGCGCCGCCCTCCTGGTCGCGGGGCTCGACCTGCGCGCCGCTGACACCAGGAAACCGAAACTGAAGAAGGCCGTCAAGCATGCCATGATCGGCACCGGCAAGACCATCAAGGAGAAGTTCGAGCTGATCAAGAAGCTCGGCTTCCAGGGTGTCGAGATCGAAACACCTGAGGGGCTGCCCAACCGCGTGACGAAGTCGGCAGCGGCGGCGAGGCGCACCTCAAGGACGTGGCGGAGCGGATGAACAAGATTCTGGAACTGTCGTGACGCGGCCGCTAGGCGGCTGCTCCCGACGAGGAAGACCCTCACGAGGACTCGGACAGGTACTGCATTGTCGGGGCCGGCCCGAGATGGTATAACAGGGGTCAGTTGGGGGGCCTCGTGAACGCTTCGGTGCAGCAGCTTTCCCCGGTCCTGACCCTGACAGTGAGTTCGGGCGTGCCGCGGCCCCGCGCGGGTCCAGGCGCGCCTTCCTGTTTTCCTTCTCTGGAGGCCCCGATGGGCAAGCGGCTGTATGTTGGCAATCTGGACTATGGCGTGACCGACAGCGACCTGGAAAAGCTGTTCGCGGCCCACGGGACCGTGGAGTCGGCCCAGGTCGTCATGGATCGGGACACCGGCCGATCGAAAGGGTTTGGCTTCGTCGAGATGAAGACCGACCAGGAGGCTCAGGCCGCCATTGCCGCCCTGAACGGGCAGCAGTCGGGCGGTCGGGCCCTGACCGTCAACGAAGCTCGGCCCCGCGAAGAGCGTGGCGGTGGTGGCGGCCGTGGCGGCGGCGGCGGCGGCCGTGGCGGCTACGGTGGCGGCGGTGGCGGCGGCGGTGGCGGTGGCCGGCGCTGGTAACAACTCTCGGCGGCGCCCCGCTCCATGGGGCGCCGCCTCCTTCTCCCCTTCTTGCCACGGCCCGTTGGCTCACTCCCGAATACGCTTGCCCATGCTCACGCGCTCTTCCACCTGGTAGCCGATGTGCTCGTAGAAAGCGATGACACCCGTGTTGGTCCCACGGACCTGGAGATTGATCTTGGGGCAGCCGCGGGCTTGCAACAATCTCTCGGCCGCGGCCATCAGCTGCCGGCCCAGTCCCCGCCGCCGCACGTCGGGATCGACGCCCAGATAATTGATCCAGCCGCGGTGCCCGTCGTAGCCGGCCATCACTGTGGCGACCACACGCCCATCGAGAACGCCGACCAGGAACAGCTCCGGATTGACCTGCATCTTCAGGGCAATATCGCGGTGAGGATCGTTCCAGGGCACGATCAGGCCGCAGCGCTGCCACACAGCGACGACGTTGGCCTCATCGGCAGCTGCATAGGGACGGATGACGAAAAAGTCTGCCGCAGTGCTCATGGTGCGAACCTTGTAGGACCGCTTCGTCAAGCGGCCTCGTGCAAACGCAGGGCCGGTGGGTCCGGGTCCCTGGCGTCCGGGTACTTGATCCGCGAGTGATACAGGGCGATGAGCCCCTTGCAGAGGGCCTCCTCGACGATGTGCAGCTCGGTCAGCGTCAGGCCGCTCTCGTCAAATTGACCATCCAGCAGCCGTTTCATCAGCAATTCGTGAACCAGCTTGCGCAGGCTGCCTGGGGTGGGGTCAGTCAGGGATCGGCTGCAGCTTTCGACCGCATCGGCCAGCATGACGATACCATTCTCGCGGTTCCGCGGCCGGGGACCGGGATAGCGGAAGGCCGGCTCGAAATCCGCCGGGCTGTGCCCCTGGTCATCCCGCTGGCGCAACGCTTCGCGGTAGAAGTATTCGACCAGCGTGGTGCCGTGATGCTGCTCTATAAAGTCGATGATGGGTCGGGGCAGCCGGTATTGCTGCGCCAGGGCCACGCCATCCTTGACATGGCCGATAATCACCAGCGTACTCAGCGCCGGCTCGAGGCCCTCGTGGCGGTTCTCTCCGGACTGGTTTTCGACGAAATAATCCGGCTTGAGCATCTTGCCGATATCGTGGAAATAGGCTCCCACGCGGGTGAGGAGCGGATCGGCGCCAATCGCCTCGGCGGCCGGCTCGGCCAGGGTGGCCACGGTCATGCTGTGGGTGTAAGTCCCTGGCGCTCGGCGGATCAACTCTTGCTGCAACGGATGCGACCCGTCGGCCAGCTCCAGCAAGGTGATGTCGGTGACGATGCTAAAGCAGCGTTCCACCAGCGGCAGGCAGCCGCTGACCAGGAAACCGGCCAACGTGCCCCAAACCAGATGGCGGATCGCATCGAAGGCGACGAACCACCACAGCTGTTCGGCCAACAGGCCGGTCCCCAGCGTCATCAGCAGATAGACCACCCCGGCACTGAAGCCGACCATGACCAGGCGACTGCGGGTCCGCACGCCGCGGAGCGACAGGACGGCCGTCGCTAGTCCGCCCATTTGGACCAGCAAATGGTGCAGATTGCCGCCCAGTGCCACCGTCGTGGCCAGCGACAGGGTCAGCGACAGCAGCAGGGCAAACGGGGGATTGTAGGCAATCGTGAGGATCAGGGCGGTCACGGTCAGCGGAATCAGCACGGCATACCACGGCGAGCGGCTCATGACGATGGCCAGTGCAAAGGTGAGCAGCACCAGCACGCAGACGCCGCAGATCTTCGACAGGCTTTGGGCCAGGCCTTTCTGGAAGCGAACCACGTAGAGGACCACCAGCGAGGCCAGCAGGCCGTCGATGAGGAACAGGGCCATCCCCCGGCCCAGGCGATTCAGATGGCCCTGGGACAGGCGGAAGGCGCGTTGTTCTTCTTCCAGCAGGTTGATCTGTTCGCGGCGAATGGGCTGGCCGCGCTGGACCAGCGGGGCGCCCAGCGGGTAGGGGCGTAGCACCGGGGCCACGGCCTCGCGGGCTGCCTCGCAAGTGGCCGGGTTCTCCCGCTGCTCGGCCGGCAACTGGTCAACCGCCTGTTCGCGTTTCAACTCGGTCTGGGCTTCGTCGATCACCTCGAAGAAGAGGCGGGAGCGAATGTCGCGCTCGCAGGTCTCACCGAAGCGATAGGGCAAGGAAGGTCGGGAGGCATAGACAAGAAGGGTCGCCAGCAGCACGGTCACCAGGACCGGGAACAAACGCAAGAGCACCGACGGCTGGGTCAGGCGGGCCCACAGCGGCGCCCCATGCCGCGACGAATGCCGCCGCCCGTCCCACTGCCCCAAACGCTGCTGTTTTTTCGCGGAACCTAACATACGGCGAAGGACGAAGGACAAAGGAGGAAGGACAAAAGCAACCCAACCATGTTTTGTCCTTTGTCCTTCGTCCTTTGTCCTTCTTTACTCCTTCTTCTTGCGCGGCCGATCGTCCTCGTAGGCGCGCAGGACCCGCTGCACCAGCGGGTGGCGGACGATATCGTTTTCGTCCAGGTAGACAAGGGCAATTCCGTCCACATCGCGCAGACGATGGGCGGCGTCGATCAGCCCGCTGCGCGTCGGCCGGGGGAGGTCCACCTGCGTCACGTCGCCGGTGACGATGATCTTCGACCCCTCGCCCATGCGCGTCAGGAACATCATCATCTGCGGTACGGTGGTATTCTGGCCCTCGTCGAGAATGATGACGGCACTGTTGAGGGTCCGGCCGCGCATGTAGGCCAGCGGCACCACCTCGATGATGTCGTTGTCCATGTAGCGCTTCACCGCGTCCGGCTCCATCATGTCGTTCAGAGAGTCGAACAGGGGCCGCAGATAGGGGTTGACCTTGGCAACGATGTCGCCCGGCAGAAAGCCGAGTCGCTCGCCGGCCTCCACCGCGGGGCGCACCAGGACGATCTTCTTCACTTGCCCGGCACGGAGCATGGAAACCGCCATGCCGACGGCCAGGTAGGTCTTGCCCGTGCCCGCCGGGCCGATGCACAGGGTCATGTCATTCTCGCGCATGGCGCGGACATAGCGCGACTGGCCGTCGGTCCGCGGACGGAGATAACGGCTGGAGCCGCTTTCCACTTTCTTGCCTTCGGCCGCCGGCGGTGCGGTTTCGAGCCGATCGCCGCCCTGCTGCACGACTTCAAGGACCGTGCGGACGCTTTCCGTGGTCAGCTGCCCATGATGGCGCAGGAGTTGGCGGAGCTGGGTGAACACGCGCTGCACCTGATCGAGCTGCTCGTCGGTGCCCTTGGCCAAGACGGTATCGCCGCGGGCCACGAGCTGGAGGCCAAGCGCATCGCGAATCTCCTTCAGAAAGCGATCGCGGCTGCCAAAGAGGCCCACCGCCTCGTCGCGACTGTCGAGCTGGATGGTCAAATCAGTCATGTATAATCACCACGAAACACACGAAAAACACGAAAAAAGACACCGCTAGCCTGGGACCGTGATAGAGTCTCACGTCCAGGGCTTGACGAGGTGATCGATCATCATATCCTCCAGTTCCTTGGCTTTTTTTCGTGTTTTTCGTGTGTTTCGTGGTGATTTCATGCCAACCACCAGTAGGCCACTGGCGCCGCGAACAGGATCGCGTCCACAACATCGAGCACGCCTCCGAAGCCGGGCATCACCTGCGAGGCATCCTTCTTCTGGCAATCGCGCTTGATCAGCGATTCCGCCAGGTCGCCAAGGATCCCCGCCAGGCCGACCACCAGGCCAAACGCGATGGCCGAGAGCCAGGCCAGCTGACCTCCGGGAAAGACCGGGCCAATCGCATGGATGACCAGTGCTGTCCCCGCCGCCGCGGCCAGTCCGCCGGCAAAGCCTTCCCACGTCTTCTTGGGACTGAGTACCGGCGTTGCCCGGTGTCGGCCCAGGAAGCGCCCGGTGAAATACGCTCCCACGTCGCAGAACTTCGGTACGAAGATCGCCAGCGCCAGCGCCAGCGTGCCGCGCGAAACCGCTCCGGACGACTCCGGCGAGTCCAGCCAGCGGAGCTGGACAAAGAAGCTCGGCAACAGGCCCAGATACGCGGTCAGGAATAGCACCAGCGCGATCCGCACCACCGCCTGGCCCGGCTCCTTGAAGACCGCCATCTCGCGTATGAAGGCAGACAGGACTATGGCCGCAAAGGTTCCCGCGATGAGCCGCCACGGCTCGGCCAGCGACGCCGGGACGTTGGGCAAATGCGGCAACCAGTTGGCGACCAGCAGCGCCGCCACCCCCCCGTACGCCAGCCAACCGGGCGGCCGGCGCTCGTCGCCCAGCAGGTGCATAAACTCGTAGCTGGCAACCAGTGTCAGGAACGCCGTCAGGACGAAAAGAAACGGATACCACGGCTCGAAGTAGCGATCGAGGAGCAGCACGGCGACGCTTAGCGACACCAGCACCGCGCCCATCCACAACCGCGTGCGGAGCATGTCAATCGTCCTTGAGCCCGCCGAAGCGGCGTTCGCGCTGGCCGAAATCGCGCAGTGCCTGGTGCAGGGTGTCGCGGTCGAAGTCGGGCCAGCATTTCTCCGTCACCCAGATTTCGGCATAGGAGATCTGCCAGAGCAGGTAATTGCTGACGCGCATCTCCCCGGCCGTCCGAATCAACAGGTCCGGATCGGGCATGCCCGCTGTGTACAGGCTGGCGCCGACGGTGTCCTCCGTGATCGCGTTCGGGTCCAGCTCGCCGCGCTGGACCTGCCTGGCGATGGCCTGGACGGCATCGACGATTTCGGTCCGGCTGCCGTAATTGATTGCCAGGGCGAGCGTCATGCCGGTGTTTTGCGAGCTGATGCGGATGTTTTCGTCGATCTCGGCGAGGACGGTGTCGGGCAGCCCGGTGCGGCGGCCGATAACGGTGAAGCGAATATTCTGCCCCATGATCTCGGCGCGCTCGTCGAGCAGGTACTTGTGCAGCAGCGTCATGAGGAAGTCGAGCTCGTGCTGCGGCCGTTTCCAGTTCTCGGAGCTGAGGCAGTAGAGCGTGAGCTGTTCGAGGCCGAGCCGGCAGCACTCCTCGACGGTACTGCGGACCGACTGGACGCCGCGCAGGTGTCCTTCGACGCGCGGCATGCCGCGCTGCCGCGCCCAGCGGCCGTTGCCGTCCATGATGACGGCGACATGCCGCGGCAGCCGTTCGGCGTCGAGACCGGCGGCGGCGATGCGGGCCAGGGTGTCGGGGGAGAATGACGGCATCAGGATTGGGGTGCCCAGAACCGCCGCAACTCGTCAGGTGAACTCGTGGCTTTGATGGCGTCGAGGATCGCTTCCAGCTTCTCGAACTCGTCGATCGCTTCGATTTCGGGCATGAGCCGAAGGCCCGCCTCTCCAAACTTAATATCGAGACTAGACCGAATCCCCTTCAACATCCCATCCATACGGCCAACCCATTCCGGTGTGGAGATGAACGGCATTTTTCGCCCCTCCTGTATTTGTCGGACTTCCCGCCAGAACACGCGCTTCAGCGCCGGCGGCAGGTCCATCATCCAATCGATGAATCGGAACAACTTGCGCATGTCTTCCTGGGCCAAACCTCGCTCGTAGAGTGCCCGCACAAATCGAATCTTCCACTGGTGCCGCGCCAACGGGTCATTCCGCGTCTCCACGGTCTTCAGATGCGCCAGCACCACCTTCGGGAACAGGTTTGGGTTCGATTCCAGCTCCTGCCAGCGCGGCGCCCAATCGAGCAACTTCGTGGTCGGAAAGCGCAGCAGGTGCGTGCATCCGAGGACGGTCCAGCTGTACTGTGTCGGCCGCCAATCCGGATCGCTGTCCCCGAGGATCGCCAAGCTGGCGACGGGGCACTTGTAGTGCAGGTATGCGCGGGCGTTGTACCCGAACATCCGCTCTACAAAGTCGCCGTCTGGCCACACCTGCACCTCCATGTGCATGATCACGCGGCCGACACCGCCCTCCTTTAAGTATACCTTGTACAGCTTATCGACGTAACGCCGGCCGACCTCCGCCTCGGGAGTGATCTGCTGCAACTCCTTATCCTGGGGCTCCGGCTTCTTCGACCAGTCGATCTCCGCGTGCGCCGCGGGAAAGAGCAGGGCGAAGCAGGGCTCCAGGTACTCGTCGAGGGCCTCCTTCCAGGGGCTGTCGTAGTCGGTGCTCATCCGGCGTCCCTGACTACTCCCAATTCGGCGTCGAAACCCGCGGCGCCGATGCGGGCCAGGGTGTCGGTGTCAAATGTCTTCATGCCCTCAAGGAATGAATCCGGACATGCCGCCGTGATTCGCGATCCGATCGCGGGGGAGCGCGACCCATCCGCCTGTCCGGGTCATCCTAGCTGTCACCTCTCGTCGGAAAGTCAGGATCGGTGATATAGAGGTTGCCATCGCCGACAATCTTTCGAAAGCACTCAAAGTGGCAGAACAACGTCTGTTCTTTCTGCTCGCGCGGCTCCTTGTCGAAGTGTCCCACAATCACCAAGGCACACGGATCAAGGAAATGCTCGGGAGGGCCACCCCCCGGCATGGATTCCCCACAGATGCAGCACTGAAATTGAAGCGCCATGCCCGTGGCCACCCTAACAGAGAATCGTCTGCTCCCAATCCAGACGCACAGAGATCACAGGCGCCGGCAGTTTGCAGATCGCCTCTCACTTCACCAGCGTAGAGAGGATGCCCAGAATCTTCTCCACCTGGCGCAAGTAATACTCCACTCGGTCGATGGTAAGAACGCTGGCGTCCAGTTTCAGGAATCGCCAGACGCTACCCGTGGTCACGGCCCCGTACACCGGCCCCTTCAATCCATCCGGCTTTGAGGCGTTGAATAGCTGGGCCGCCACCATTTCCGCGGCGCACTGTCCGAGGCCGGCGGGGATATCCTCGCGCTTGGCCTCCACGACGGCAAGCACTGGCCGGCGTATGAAAAACCGCTCCGGAGAGCGGGTGATCAAGAAATCGCACGTTCCATTCAGGCCGCGCTCCGGATCGACTTCAAACGTCACGCCGGAGAATAACCGCACGTGCATCCCGGTCAGGCGGACGGCTTCCATCAAGATCGGCGCGATAATCATTTCGGAGCGGGCTTTTTCCGTGTTCATCGCAAGCGCGGCTTCGGCCCAATCGGCAAGCGTCTGTCGTAGCCAGCCGCTGGGCGGGACTTCAGCGATGGCGCTAAAGAGGTCGGCGTCCTCCGCCAAAGTCAGCCCGAATTGCTCCCGCACTCCCTCCAGATCGAAGTCGCTGTACGCCATCAATCGTCTCTCCCGGTCCTAGCTCAGTATGGTCTGCTCCCGATCCGGCCCCACTGAGATCACCGACACCCGCACCCCCAGCAATTCGCCCAGCCGATCCACGTATTTCCGGGCGTGCGCCGGCAGATCGACCAGTTTTCGCGCTCCGGTGATGTCCTTTTGCCAACCCGGCAGCGTCTCGTACACCGGCTTGCAGCGCTCCAGCAGGAAGGCGTCGCTCGGGAACCAGTCGATGCGCTGGCCGTCCATCTCGTAGGCGGTGCAGACCTTGATCTCGTCGAACTGGCCAAGCACGTCGAGGAGCATCACGGCCAGTTCATCGGCGCCGGCCAGGGTCTGGGTGTAGCGGGCGGCGACGGCGTCGAACCAGCCGCAGCGGCGCGGGCGGCCGGTCACGGTGCCGTACTCACGGCCGGCATCGCGGATGCGCTGGCCGATGCCGCTCTTGCCGTCGGTCAACTCCGTGGGGAACGGCCCCTCGCCGACGCGGGTGCCATACGCTTTGACCACGCCGATGATGCGGTCGATCTGCCGGGCCGGTACGCCGCTGCCGCTCCACACACCGGCGACCGAGCTGTTCGAGCTGGTCACGTAGGGATAACTGCCGTGGTCCACGTCGAGCAGGCTGCCCTGGGCGGCCTCAAACAGGATGCGTTTGCCTTCGCGTAGGGCCTGGGTCAGCAGTCGCTGGGTATCGGCGATGTGCGGCCGCAGCTGTTCGCCCAGGGCCAGGTACTGGGCGGCCAAGGTGTCTGGATCGAAGCGCTTGGCCTCGCCGTTGCCCTGGGCGAGGGCACCGAGGAGGCGGTTCTTGCGTTCGACGATGTCATGCAAGCGCTTGCGCAGGTGGTCCGGGTAGAGCAGTTCGCCGACGCGGATGCCGCAGT
Source organism: uncultured Planctomycetota bacterium (assembly GCA_963827935.1). Taxonomy (GTDB): domain Bacteria; phylum Planctomycetota; class Planctomycetia; order Gemmatales; family Gemmataceae; genus DATFNV01. The sequence continues at coordinate 366,010 of CAWHCN010000023.1, forward strand.
TGCGGCCCACCTTATCCTGGTAGCAGGGTCCGATGCCGCGTCCGGTGGTGCCCAGCTTGTTGCCGGCCCCGCCTTCGCTCAGGCGTTCTTCCTCCATGTGATAGGGGAAAATGACGTGAGCATGGTCGCTGAGGACCAGGTTGTCGCCGATGCTGATGCCGGCCTTGCGTAAAGCACCGACCTCATCCATGAATCCCTGCGGATTGAGGACCACGCCGTTGGCGATCACGGAGCGGATCTGGGGATGAAGAACGCCGGTCGGCAAGAGCGAGAACTTGAAGGTCTGGCCGTTGGCGACGACGGTGTGGCCGGCGTTGGCCCCGCCGTTGTAGCGGACCACGAAGTCGTGCTGGTCCGTCAGCAGATCGACGATTTTCCCCTTGGCCTCGTCGCCCCACTGCAGGCCGACGACACAGGTCCCGGGCATGCGCAGCTCCCGCATTCCGCCAACCCCGCTGCGGGGTCGGACATAAAAAACGCCCGTGGACCCTGGGTCCCCGGGCTACCAGGTAGCACATCGTTCGCAAACAACGCGTATTTTCTAGCTGCGATGCCCAAAGGGCGTCAAGGGGAAGCACGGCTGGTCATGCTCACGAAGTCGTGCGGAGGATGCGGGTCATGTAATCGCGGACCGCCTGTACATCCACGCCGACGGCGAGATCGACGTTGGGCCGAGGAGCTTGGGGCCGGGTGTCCACCACGGTCATGCCACGTGTCAGTTCGCCCCGGGTTTCCACATCGACCGCCACAGGGCGCGTGCTGAGGGCCGTGGGCAGGGCCAGTGCAGCCACGCCGACGACATCGCTCAGGTGGAACCCTTCCACGCCGTAGAGGTTCGAGGTCGCCCCGATTCCAAAGGGGACAATCGCCCGCAGGAAACGGCAGGCGCGCGACTCCGGGTTGGGCAGCTGGAGCAGGTCCGAAGGTGAAAAGACCAGCTTGCGCGTCACATCCAGCGGCACCAGCGTGATCGGTGTGCCGGAGGCGCAGCACCTGGCGCGCGGCCAGCGGATCGCAGTAGACATGGAACTCGGCAACGGCCGTCGCATTGCCCGGCTCGTGCCACGAGCCGCCCAGGCAGATGAGACGCTGCATCAACAGCGGCAATTCCGGATCGCGATCGAAGGCCCGAGCGAGCACGGTGAGCGGAGCCAGCGCCAGGACGGTGATCTCCTTGGGGTACTGGCGGACGAGGTCGCTGATGAGCTTGTCGCTGGCCAGCTTGTGGTGCAGCTGAGCACAGGGGAACTGAGCACCGCCCAGTCCGCCCGGGCCATGTAACCGTGTGCCGTCCACCTCATAGTCGATCGACAGCGCGGTGCCGAACCGCGGCAAGCGCGGCGGGTCGAGTTGCTCCACAATGATCTGCGCGTTGCGGGTGGCCTGATCGGCGTTGACATTGCCCGCCGCCGCCGCCAGCCCGAGCAGATCGATATCGGGATCGAACAGCGCCAGGGTGATGGCGAACGCGCCGTCGATGCCGGGATCGGTGAGCAGGATGACCTTGTGTGCCATGAGTGATCTTGCTTCCCCCTCAAGGTGTTTGCGGCTAAACGGTCTCGTGGGAGCAGGCAACCAGGCGTTGGAGCACATCGCGTGCCCGTCCGCCGGCCAGAGCCTGCTCAGCGCAAGCGACCCCTTCGAGCGGGGTGGCAACGCGGTCCGCCGCCAGCAGAGCGGCTGCGGCGTTGGCCAGGACGATGCGCCGGGCCGCGCTGTCGTGGCCGTCCAACACGCCGCGGATGATCGTGGCACTCTGGCCCGGATTGTCCGCGCGGAGTTCTGCCGTCGAGCAGCATGCCAGGCCGAAATCCGCCGGCGACCATTCGCGGGCGACGACCTGGGAGCCGCGCACTTCGCGTACCAGCGTTGGTCCCGCCAGGCTGACCTCGTCGAGCCCGTCGCGCCCACAAACCAGCAGGGCGTGGCGTACACCCAGCAGTGCGAGCGCCCCGGCCAGCGGGTCCAGCCATTCGGCCCGGCCGACGCCGAGGAGTTGATAAGCCGCGCCGGCCGGATTGGCGAGGGGACCCAGGGCGTTGAACAGAGTGCGGATGCCCAGCCGTCGCCGTACCGGGGCCACGTGCTTCAGGCCCGGATGAAAAAGGGGAGCGAAGCAGAAGGCCAGTCCCGCCCGGTCCAAACAACGGCGGGCACAGGCCGCGTCCCCTTCGACCTGAACGCCGAGAGCGGCCAGGACATCGGCGCTGCCGCTGGCACTCGAGATGGCCCGGTTGCCATGCTTGACCACCGGGACGCCAGCCGCTGCCACCAGCAGGGCGGCCGCCGTGCTGATGTTGAAGGTGCCGCTGCCGTCGCCGCCGGTGCCGCAGGTATCGAGGACGTCGTGCCGGCCCGTTTCGAGCCGGACCATGTGTTCGCGCATGACGGTGGCAGCCGCCGCCAGTTCGGCTGCGGTTTCGCCCTTCATTCGCAGGGCCACCAGGAGCGCCGCCGCCGCCGTCTCGGCGCAGTCGCCGACCATCAGCGCCTGGATGAGCCCGCGCATCTGGCCCGGGGTCAGGTCCCGCCGTTCCACCAAGGCCGTCAGAAGGTCGGCGAAAGGAGAAGCGATCACGTTGAGCACGCTGGTTTTGGCCCGCTCCGTCCCAGCGATTGGGCCTGGCCGATTAACGGGCATTTCCTTGATCCTATCGCTGCCTCTCTCTAATACCAAAAAATTCTCTTTATTTGTGTACGGGCGTGCAATATACTAAGGTTCAGATTGACGCCCGTCGATGTGATCGACTGGCGTGGGCAGTCTGACTCAGGCAGTTGCAGCTGCTCAACCTTTTCCGACTCCTTTTGTGCGAGAGGTGGATTATGCCGGACTTCAGCCAGTTGACGGAACGACAGCGCGAGATCTACGACTTCATCAAGGGCAAGATCGAATCGCGCGGCTACGGCCCTACCGTGCGGGAGATCGGGCTGGGCTTCGACATCAAGTCGCCCAACGGTGTCATGTGTCATCTGAAGGCCCTGGAGAAGAAGGGGCTCATCATCCGCGAGGGGTTCTCGGCGCGGGCGATTCAGCTGGTCGATCATCGGCCGCCGTCGGCCGGCCTGCCGCTGCTCGGGGCCGTCGCCGCCGGTGCCCCCGTCGAAGCGGTCGCCAACGAGGAACGCCTCGACTTCGACGAACTGTTCGGCGGCAGGCAGAACTTCGCTCTCAAAGTCCGCGGCCAGTCGATGATCGAGGACCACATCGACGACGGCGACTTCGTCGTCATCCGCAAGCAGGAAACCGCCCGCGACGGCGAGCGCGTGGTCGCGCGCATCGACAACGAGGTCACCCTGAAACGCTACTACCGCGACAAGGGGCACATCCGGCTCGAGCCGGCCAACAGCAAGATGCAGCCGATCGTCCTGGACGAAGCGAAGGGCCTCAACGCGGAGATCCTCGGCGTGCTGGTCGGGGTGCTGCGCAAGTGCTGATTTCTGAGATCAGGAGGGGTGAGTCAGTGGGGGAAGGGGCCTGGGCGAGAAGGAGTAGGAGCAGGATTAAGATTAGGAAGAGGATCAAGAGTAGGACGCGAGACAGCGCCATTACGCGATCTTGCTGCTCCTAATCCTACTCTTACTCGTACTCTCATTCGGCCCCACCTTGCCGAGTTCGCCTGACTCCGCGCCGCCCAGCCCCCCATCACTGGGATTCCTCTCACTTGCCCTGGTTTCGTACAATGCGCGTATGAATGTGTCCCCGCCAGGCGGCTGCCCCGGGCCGATCATTACTTTCTGGGGCGCCGCCCAGTCCGTCAGTGGTTCGATGCACCTGGTCGAGGTCGGCGGCCGGAAGCTCCTGCTCGATTGTGGCCGTACCCCCGGTCCCTTTGCGCGCGCCCCCGACTCGCCACGTTTCCATTTCACCCCCACGAGATCGCCGCCGTCATCCTGAGCCATGCCCACATGGACCACAGCGGCAATCTGCCGCACCTGGTCCGCCAGGGCTTCACCGGCCCCATCTACTGCACCCCGCCCACGCGCGACCTGGTCGCCGTCATGCTCGGCAACTCGGCCCGCTTCCAGGAAGAGGATGCCCGCGTGCTGCGGCTTGTCGATCGGGTCGGGAATGCCGATCAACTCCAGGCCCTCGCCAGCAGTGAGGACGTGCAGCGAACCGTGGGGCGGTGTGTGCCCATCCCCTACGGCGAAACACGGGCGATCCTGCCGGACGTGACGCTCCGGTTTGCCGAGGCCGGCCATATCCTCGGCTCGGCGATGGTGGCGTTGACGGTGGCCACGGCCGGCCGTGATTATCGCGTGACCTTCACCGGCGACCTGGGGCGGCGCGGGGTGCCGCTGCTCCGCGACCCGGCCCCGGTGCCCGAGGCGGACCTGCTCATCTGCGAGTGTACCTACGGCGGCCGCATTCACGAGTCGTTCACCCAGATGACCGAGGCGCTGATCGACGTGGTCAAGCGAACGCTGGCCCGTGGCGGACGGGTCCTGGTGCCGGCGTTCAGCCTGGGGCGCACGCAGATTGTGGTCTCCTGCCTGCGTCGAGGCGCTCCGCTCCGGTCGGCTGCCCGACGTGCCGATCTACGTCGATAGTCCGCTGGCGGCGGACGTGGCCGACGTGTATCGCGATCATCCCGAATGCCTCGACGAGGCCACCACGCGCCGCCTGGCCGACGGCGACGATCCATTGCACGGACCGCCGGTGCGCTACATCCGCGATGCCGAGGAGAGCCACGACCTGGCCGAAAGCCGCAAGCCCTGCGTCATCGTGGCGGCCGGCGGCATGTGCGAGGGCGGCCGCATCCTTCGCCACCTCCGCCAGACGATCGACGATCCGCGCACCAGCGTTGTCCTGGTCAGTTACCAGGCGCCGAACAGCCTGGGACGGCGACTGCTGGAGCCGCGGCCGACGGTCCGCTTTCATCGGCGCGACTGGAACCTCTGGGCCAACGTCATCGATCTCCACGGTTTCTCCGGCCATGCCGATCGCAACGACTTCCTCGACTTCCTCAGTCCGCTGGCCGGGCGTACCCGCCACGTCCGCCTGGTCCACGGCGAGCCCGAGCAGGCCGCCGCTCTGGCCGTCGCCCTGCGGGCGCAGGGCTTCGACGATGTCGGCGTCCCCAAGCTGGGCGAGCAGGTGTGGCTGGCGTGACACTCATATCAACGGATGGTCTTGAGCACGCATGGCCGAATCCCTGGGAACGCAGTTCTGGCTATGCCTGGCGGCGCTGGCGGCGGGGGCCGTCAATGCGGTGGCCGGCGGCGGCACCTTGCTGACCTTCCCGGCGCTGACCGCCGTCGTCTCCCCCGTGGTCGCCAACGCCACCAGCACCGTGGCCCTGGTGCCCGGGTCGGTCGCGGGTGCCTGGGGCTATCGCCGCGAATTCCGCGGCCTGGTCCGCTGGGCCTTGATCCTGGCCGGGCCGAGCCTGGTCGGCGGAGCGGTCGGGACGCTGCTCGTCACGGAGTTTCCGGAGAGCTATTTTGATCTTCTGGTGCCCTGGCTGATCCTGACCGCGGCCGTGCTCTTCCTGCTCCAGCCGACCCTGACACGGCTCACCGGGCTGGGGAAGATGCCGGCGCGGCCGTCGGCCGTAACGCTCCTCGGCATCATCGCCTTTCAGTTCTTGGTCGCCGTCTATGGCGGCTACTTTGGCGCCGGCATCGGCATCCTGATGATTACCTCACTTAGCTTCCTGGGCATCGGCAACATCCACCAGACCAACGCCCTGAAGACGTTCCTGGCGGCCTGCATCAACGGCGTCTCGGTGGGGGTGTGGGTGCTCAAGGACAAGGTACACTGGGAGTTCGTCCCGGGCATGATGCTGGCCGCCGTCGTGGGCGGCTATCTCGGCGCCCGGGGGGCGCAGCGCCTGCCGAAAAGCATGGTGCGCGGGATCGTGACCGTCATTGGCTTTGGGCTGGCGGGTTTCTACTTCTACAAGCAGCTGACGGCGGGGTGAAGGCGATTTCGATGGCGGCGGGGTGGCACGCCCTGAGGTAATCCGAAGGGCGTGCTGACAGTCAAACGCCCTTCGGATTACCTCAAGGCGTGCCACCCGGAATGAGGTTTTAAGCGCCGGTGTCGCACACTCACTCGTCCAGGTCGCTTTCCTCCGCCAGGCGTTTCGGTGCCACCTTCCGCCAGGCCGCGATCAGCGCCGGGCGGAGCACTTCGTCGGTCGCCAGGTCCAGGTGAACGCGCGTGGCCCCTTTGCGTCCCCAGCCGCCAGGCACGGGGACAAAGACCTCCGGCGCGGTCCGGAGAAAGCGTTTCTGCTCTTCGGGCGTCATCAGGACCACGCCCCAGTCGTCGCCGGGGAAGCCGAGCGTGGCGAAGATTTTCTTGCGAACGCGAAAATCGGGATGCCCCATGTGGGCCGATTCGACGGCCTCCGGCAAGCTCAACGCCAGGCCGCGAAATTCGTCGGCGGTCACGGGGCAGCTGTCTTTCATGTCGGCCCGTTGGTCGGCCTGGCAGCATCGAGGAGGCGACGTAAGCGCTCGGCTTCGGCCTCCGCCTGCTCGGCGCGCTCGATGGCCTGGCGACGAGTCTCCTCGGCGAATGCGCGTGCCGCCTCCAGCTGATCGATCATGAGCAACGGCCGGCCATCGGGATGGTACACCGTCATCTCCGGGCTTGTCAGTTCGAAGCGGATCTTCAGGCGCGGGCTGACCAGGCCCTCGGCCGGTCGCACCCGGCGCAGCACTTCGCCCCGGCGCACATACATCACCAGGGCATTATTGTCCGGATCGTAAACGTAGTACTCCTCGACGCCGTGGCGTTCGTAGAAATCGAACTTGTCCACCATTTCGGCGTGACCGTTACTCGGGGAGAGGATCTCGAAGACGACCTGGGGTGCGATCCCCCCTTCCTCCCACTGCTTGTAGGAGCCGCGATCGCCCCGAGGCCGGCCGAAGGCGATCAGCACATCGGGCGCTATGCGAATCCCGGGCTCCCCCTCCACCGGGTACCAGAGAATATCGGCCGCGATGAACACGTCGGCCATCTCGGCGAGCAGCGCCAGGAGATTGTCGAAGAGGATGACGATCCAGCGCGCCTGCTTGGTGTTGTCGGCCATCGGCTTGCCATCGCTCTCGGGATAAACGACAGTTCGGGACGGGGGGGATGCGAGCGTCACGGTCATCACAGGTTCCTCCGGGCGCCGCGGGCGGTTCGGCGGCATGTAGGTCTTAAGGGAAGATACCGCAAGCCGAACGCCGTGGGAACGCCACTGCGGCGCCGGGTTCCCGGGCGGAGCTTTGCAACGCTTTGGGCCGGTGGGCGATCCATTGCTCATCCTCACCTGTTCTGAGAGCTGCCTGCCGCCCCCCACCCAATGGTGTTCCGTCGCAGTGGTTCGTGGCGGAAGTCGCCAGACTTCCGCCCTCGCCGTGCCGGAACTCTGGCGAGTTCCGCTACATTGAACCGCACATCCATTTACGCAACGGTCATCTAGATCAGGGCTTGACGGCGTCGTAGTCCTCCTGCCGGAAACCCGGCGGAACACCCGGTTGTTGCCTTGTTGCGCAACAAGGGCAACAAGGCAACGAGGCGCAGCTGAGTTGTTGCCTTGTTGCGCAACAAGGGCAACAAGGCAACGAGGCGCAGCTCAGTTGTTGCCTTGTTGCGCGCAACAAGGGCAACAAGGCAACGAGGCGCAGCTGAGTTGTTGCCTTGTTGCGCAACAAGGGCAACAAGGCAACGAGGCGCAGCTGAGTTGTTGCCTTGTTGCGCTGGTTGCGCGTTGTTGCGCTGGTTGCGCGTTGTTGCGCTGGTTGCCGGGGTAAGGGCATGAGCGCAATCAGGCAACAAGGCAACAAGGAGGGACCGCACCCTACACCCGGCTAACCATTTGCTCTTGCATCGCCCGATGTCCGTGGCTATAGCCGCCCCCTTCCCGCGATGGTTGCGCTTGTCTCCGCGTGGCCGGTGAAGCCGGTCGGGCGGTCCTCGGCCGTCCCGGCTCCGCGCCGGCATGGCAGAGGTCGGGCTCAGGAAAGGAGAGTCCCCGTGGCTCTTTTGCACTCCCTGCGGCAGTGGCTCGGCTCGGCGACCTCTTCGGGCGCCCGGGGAACACGGCCGGCGGCGTTCCGCCTCGCACTGGAGCTGATGGAAGACCGGATGCTCCTGTCCGCGGCGGCCCCCGTTGTCCCGGTGGGCGCCCCGACCCTGAGCGGGCAGTGGTTCGTTCAGTCCAATGGACTGGCGGCCAGCATCTCCGAGGCGGGCGGCCAGCTCCTGCTCACCAACGAGCAGGGCACACAAACCGTCGGGCAGTGGCAGAGCGCCAACACCTTCACGGCCTGGGGGACCACGGCCCAGATCGTCCAGGATGGACCGATCACGCAGATTCTTTGGAACGGCAATGCCTGGAGTCAGTCTTCCTGGCAGAACGGTGGGTTGGGCGGCACGTGGTTCGTGCAGAGCAACGGCATGGCCGCCACCATCCTGCAGACGAGCAATCAGCTCCTGCTCACCAACGAGGAGGGGAGCCAGACCGCGGCCCAGTGGCTCAGCCCCACCAGCTTCTCGGCCTGGGGGACCACCGCCCAGATCGTCCAGAAGGGGCCGATCACGCAGATCCTGTGGAACGGCAACGCCTGGAATCAGTCGAGCTGGCAGAACGGCGGACTCAGCGGGCAGTGGTTCGTCGGCAACAACGGCTTGAGCGCCAACATTTCCCAGACCGGCAACCAGATCATCCTGACCAACGAGCAGGGGACTCAGACGGTAGCCCAGTGGCTCACCCCCACCACGTTCTCCGCCTGGGGCCAAACCGCACAGATCGTCCAGGTCGGCGCCCTGACCGAAATCCAGTGGAACGGCAACGTCTGGACCCAGTCCAGCTATCAGAACCAGGGCCTGAACGGACAGTGGTTCGTGCAATCCGATGGCGGTGTCGCCAGCATCACCGAGAGCAACGGGCAATTGACGTTGACCAACGAGCAAGGCACCACGACGACGGCCCAGTGGTTGAGCCCCACCAGCTTCGCGGCCTGGGGCCAGGCAGCGCAGATCACGCAGAACGGTCCGCTCACCCAGATTCAGTGGAACGGGGACACCTGGAGTCAGTCCAGCTGGCAGAACGGCGGCCTGACCGGCCAGTGGTTCGTCCAGTCCAACGGCCTGCCCGCCAACATCTACGAGTCCGACGGCCAGCTGTTGCTCATCAACGAGCAGGGGACGGAAACCTTCGGGCAATGGGTCAGTGCCACCAGCTTCGATGCCTGGGGCGTCACCGCCCAGGTCGTGCAGAACGGCTCCACCACCCAGATTGTGTGGAACGGCAACACCTGGAATCAATCGTCGTTCCAGCAGGGCGGGCTGGCCGGGCAGTGGTTCGTCCAGTCCAACGGCCTGGGCGCCAGCATCATCCAGAGCGGCGGCGAGCTGCTGCTGACCAACGAGCAAGGCACCCAAACGATGGGCCAGTGGCTGAGTCCCACCACCTTCTCGGCCTGGGGCGAGACGGGGCAGATCATTCAGAACGGCGGCACCACGACCATCCAGTGGAACGGCAACGCCTGGACGCAATCGGTATATCAGCTCGCCGGCCTGGGCGGGCAGTGGATCGTCCAATCCAATGGAATGACCGCGACCATCGTGCAGACCGCCAACCAGCTCCTCTTAACCAACGAGCAGGGCACCCAGACGGTCGGCCAGTGGCTGACGCCCACCACGTTCACGGCCTGGGGCGACACGGGGCAGCTGATCTGGAACGGCACCGCCAACGTAATCCAGTGGAACGGCAACACCTGGATTCAGTCGGCGTAGAGTTGAGCGCTGGCGCATTACGGGCCATTCGATAAGATGGGGCGAGCGAAGGGCAGGCCCCGCCCCTCCGCCGCCATCGCCCGGGCGGCCTGTTCCACCCCGGACTGCGGATATGCGACTCGTCAGCTACAACATTCACAAGGGGATCGGCGGACGCGACCGGCGCTACGACCTCACACGGGTCGGCCAGGTGCTCCGGGACCTGGAGCCCGACCTGGTCTGCCTCCAGGAAGTAACGCAGAACGCCCGCCGGACCCAGCATCACGATCAGCCGCTGATGTTGGCCGAGCAACTGGCCGCCACGGCACACCTGTTTCAGATCAATGTGCACTACCGCACCGGCGGCTACGGCAACCTGGTGCTGTCGCGCTGGCCTTTCCATCGGCGCCACCAGCTGTCGCTGCGCCTGGGCAACCGCAAGCCACGCGGGGCCCAGATCGTGGTGGTCGATACCGACGACGGTCCGCTGCACCTCTCCAATGTCCACCTCGGCCTGGCCGAGAGGGAACGGCACTGGCAGATCAATCACCTGCTGCACCATCCCGCCTTCCGCGAGTCGATCCACTTGCCGACGCTGGTGGTTGGCGACTGCAACGACTGGCGGAACACCCTGGCCGCCGGACCCTTTGCCTGGCACGAGTTCGAGCAGGTGACCGGCCCGCCCTCGCACTTCCGCTCGTTTCCGGCATTCCTGACGATGCTGTCGCTGGATAAGGCGTTCCACCGCGGCGGCGTGGTGATTCGGCACGCCCACGTGGTTCGCTCGGCGCTGGCCCGGCGGGCGTCGGACCATCTGCCGCTGGTCATCGACTTCCACCTGCAGAATGGCCACCGTTGATCGGCCGCTTGCGGCTTCGCACAACCCAGCACAGCGCCAGCGCTGGCGCCGCCACCGCAACGATCAGCCCCCAGCGCACCGGGCTGAGCGCCTGCAGTTCGAAAAAAGACGCCGCACTCAGTGGCACAGCGTGCCACTCGCCCAGCGACGGCGCATACATCACCGCCAGGTAAACGGAGAGAGCCGCCGCCACCCAGTAGCGGAGTCGGTGGTCCCCTTCGCCTATCCACAGCACATTCCCGAGCCCCATCAAGATGAGGGTCGAGAGAAGTAACGTCCGCTGTGTCGGCAGGTCCTCGTGTAACTGGTGTTTTCCGGCGTACCAGATGGCCAGGCCGGCCAGGCCGGTGAACAGTCCCGAGGCCAGGGCAAACCAGCCCACGTCCCAGAGGAAGCGCGCTTGGCTCCGCAGGCCTTCTCCCCCCTGGGTCGTACGGCCCAACACGATCAGAAACGCGGGCCCGCCGATGGTCAGGATATTCAAGAGCGTCACCTGCTGCGGCACGAACGGAAAGCCAAGCCGCAAGACACCGAAGCCGATTACGAGGAGCACCAGCACATAGACATTCTTCAGGAGGAACAGCTTCGCCGCCCGCCGCAGGTTGCTGACGATGGCCTGTCCCTCGTCCAACGTGGCGGGCAGAAGGTTGAAGCTGTTGGTCTCCAAGACCAAACCGGCCACGGTGCGCGTGGCCGGGCTGCCTTCGCCCATGGCGATGCCCAGGTCGGCGCGCTTGATCGGCAGGATGTCGTTGACGCCGTCGCCGAGCATGGCAACATCGTGCCCCTGCTGCTGGAGGGTGCCAACGATCTGAAGCTTCTGCCGCGGCGTCACCCGGCCGAAGACGGCATGATGCTCGATCACGCTTGACGGATCGTCCGACGAGGCGAGCTGGTCGCCCGAGATTACCGTTTCATCGGCTGGCCGCAGGTTCAACTGAGCGATGGTCGCACGAACGGTGTCGGGATTGTCGCCGGACAGGATCTTGAAGGTGATTCCACGACGCGCCAAATCCGTTAACACAGATGCCGCCTCGGGTCGCAGCTCGTCGCGCAGGGTGATCAGGGCTATTGGCCGCAGGACGAGGCCGTCCAGCGAGCCGTTGAAGGGGCGATTGCCGCAGACCTCGGCGAACAAGAGCAGCCGCAGTCCGGTGGGCAGCAGCTCGCGCCAGGCTGCTTCCGCGCGTTCGATCGTGGCCATCTCCAGGCGCGCCTGAAGGGCCTCATAGGCGCCCAGCGCCAGCGCTTGCTCGGGCTGGCGGATGCGGACGGCACTGTAGCGATTCTGCGACTTGAACGGTATCTGATCGACCGCCTCGGGCCTCGCGGCCGGCTCCCCGAGCCCCACCCGCAGGGCCTGAATGCCCTTGCTGCGTTCGTCCCCCGAGGCCCAGGCGAACAGGCGCAGCCGGTCGTGGGCTTGCTCCTCGTCAAGCCCCAGCGGCCGGACCACGTCCAGCGTCAGCCGATTGGTGGTGAGCGTACCGGTCTTGTCCAGGCAGAGCACATCGATCGATGCCATCGCTTCGACCGCGTTGAGCTGCTGCACGACCGCCCCACGCGTACTCATCCGCACCGCCCCTAGCAGGAACGTGAGCGTCGTCATCAGCACCAGCCCCTGCGGCACCATCGACGTGACCGTCGCCGCCGTCATGCGGGCCAGTTCCCGCGGCGAAAAGTCACCCAGGAAGTAGAGGCCAACATAAAGAAGACAAAGGAGAACCGTGATGGCCGTCAGGGCCTGGATGATGGCATTGAGGGTCCGTTGCATCGGACTGGGCGTGTGGCGATAGCGACGCGCCTCCGCCGAAGTCTGGTGGGCGAACGATTCCCCGCCGACCCGGTCCGCGCGGTAGCTGCCGTCGCCGGCAACGCAGAAGCTGCCGGACAGCAGCGACTCGCCGGCCCGGCGCGGCACCGGATCCGACTCGCCGGTGAGCAGCGCCTCGTCGATTTCGAGAAAGCGTGCGGCCAGCACGGTGCCGTCCGCGACAACCGGGTCGCCGGCGGCCAGCAGGAGTACGTCGCCCAGCACCACGTCGTCAGCGCGGATGGTCTGCTCGCTGCCATCGCGGAGCACGCGGGCCCGGGGTTCGGTAAGCAGGGCGAGACGATCGAGGTGCCGCTTGGCCCGCACCTCCTGCCCGATGCCGATCAGCGAGTTGACCAGAGCCATGCCGCTGACCGCCCAGGCCGCCTTGAAGTCGTCCAGCCAGAACAGGGCGATGGCGGCAGGGACGACGAGAGCGTTAAACAGGGTCAGGACGTTGCGGGCGAGGATGGCACCGGTGTCGGCGAGGTTCGAACGCGGCGGGCGGTTGACCTGGCCACGGGCGACGCGGTCGGCGACTTCGATGGCGGTGAGGCCGGGGGTTTCGATGGACTCGAACATGGATTTCTCGTTTAGCCGCCGCCCGCAGGGCGGCGTTGCTTACGCGCCGCCCTGCGGGCGGCGGCTAAACGCTCACCCCGCCACCTTCTCCCCTATCCCATGATTCGCCCCGCTCTTGTTCGCCGCCTCGATGAACGCCACGATCTCCACCGTGACCGCCGGGTCGAGCGGCGGCTTGCCGGTCTTGAACATTTGAACGATCTTCTTCACCAGCTCGCGATAGATAAACTTCGTGTCGATCGGCACCGTCTGCACGCCCTTGTCGGTGAAGGCGAGGCAGCCGTAGTCGCTCTTGCCGGCGCGGATGCCGCGGATCGTGGCCACGCGGCCATCCTTCCAGTGGCCAGTCGCCACGTCCACGTCCTTGTCATGGGTGCAGGTGACGCGCTCGCAGCCGGGGCCCATGACGGTGTAGAGGATTTCAACGGCGTGGATGCCGTAGTGGAACAGGCCGGGGTTACGGGTGGCGTCCTTCTCGAATAGCGGGGCGGGGCCGTAGGCCAGGGCGCCGTGGATCTTGCCGTGCTTTTCGGCCTCGGCCATGTAGGCGACCAGCTCCGGGGCGTAGCGGAGCGACGACGAGCTGAAGACCGGCACCTTCTTCTTGGCGGCCAGCTCGACAATCTTTTTCGCGTCGGCCACGGAGCAGGTGAAGGGCTTGTCGATGTAACAGGGGATGCCGGCCTCGAGGAACGGGCGGGCGCGCTGCCAGTGGGGGCCGCCTTCCTGCGATTCGATCAGCATGCCGTCCACCTTGCCGATCATGTCCTCCGGCTTGTCCACGAGCGGGATGCCCAGCTTCTTCATCTCCTCGGTATAGCCGGGGATGCGCTCGGGCATGATCTTCGACTCGCCGGGGCAGCCGATGACCACCTCGGCTCCGTCCACCCACTGATCCTCGCTGACCCCCTTGTGATTGAGGCGCGTGGTGAACGCGCTGACGTGCGAGGTATCGAAGTCGAGAATGCCGAGCTTGATCATGGTGGGAGTCTCCGCAGGCGGGTCGGGGCGATAGAGGGCATCGTACCGACGGGACAGCCGGCCGCAAACGAAAAACGGTCGCCTGGAGGAGACCTGCCTGCCCTGTTATTGCATCGTTGCAGCGTTTCACCCACCCCTCCCGCGGTGCATTGCATCGCAATGCATGCAATGCACTGCAACGATTGCAACGCTGCAACGTTCCAGCTGCATCGTTGCAGCGTTGCAGAGCGTTGCATGCAACGCTGCAACGATCCATTGCCACGCAACGAAGTTGGGCGCAGCGCGGACTCGCTGCTCCAGGAAGACCCACCGCTGGCGGGCTGGTCAGGCGATGCCCAGCGCTGGCAAGTGGCTCGCCATCCCGGACCCTGCCGCTGTCCAGGACGGCTGTTTCCTTCGCGATTCGCAGGCAGGTGGGGCGGCACGCCCTTTGCCATCGAAGTCGGCGCTTGTGAGGCGCTGGCGCCGCGTGGTATCGTGACGAAGTACCCTCCGAGCCCACCTGGCCCCGGCCCGCACGATGTTCCATTTCGCCAATCCGCTGTTCCTGCTGCTGGCCCTGGCCGTGCCGCCGCTGGTCTGGTGGTGGCTGCGCCAGCGGGGCGGGGCGCTGCGCTACCCGGCCACCAGCAGCTTGGCCGGCCTGCCCGGCGGTCGCGGCCGATGGGCCCGCCACGGCGGGGCCGGCCTGCGAGCCCTGGCGCTCTTGCTGCTGGTCATCGCCCTCGCCGGTCCGCGCTGGCCCGACCGGCGTACCCGCATCGACACCGAGGGGATCGCCATCCAGATGGTCGTGGATGTCAGCGGCAGCATGGCCGAGCCGGACTTCGACTGGGACGGTCCGGTGCCGCGCCTGGAAGCAGTCAAGCGAGCCTTTCGCCTGTTCGTGGCGGGCGGCGACACGGCCGGCACCCACTTTGAGGGCCGCGGCAACGACCTCATCGGCCTGGTCACGTTCGCCACCCGCCCGGAAAGCGCCTGCCCGCTGACCCTGAGCCATTCGGTCCTCCTGAAAATGCTCGATGACGAACGGCCACGCTCCATCCCGGGCGAATCGGAAACGAACGTCAGCGATGCCCTGGTCATGGCGCTGCACCGGTTGGAGGCGGCCGGGCCACGCCGCAAGGTGCTGGTGCTCCTCAGCGACGGCGAGCACAACGTCACGCCAACGCCCTCCGGCTTGACGCCCCGGCAGGCGGCCCAGGTGGCGGCCAACCTGGGCGTGCGCGTTTACTGCATCGATGCCGGCGGCGATGGGTCGAGCATCCAGGAACCGGGTGCCCGCACCGACACGCTGGCCAACCGGGTCGAGGGGGCGCGGACGCTCCAGGAAGTCGCCCATATCACTGGCGGCCGCTGTTTCTCGGCCCGCGATACCCGCAGCCTGCTGGCCGTCTGGCAGGAGATCGACGGGCTGGAACGCAGCGATATTATCAGCTTCCAGTATCGCCGCTACTACGAAGGGTTTGCCTGGTTCGCCCTGGCGGCGCTGGCGCTGTGGCTGCTGGTGGGCGCTCTGGAATTGACGGTGTGGCAACGGGTACCGTGATCCCCGTTTTGCCGCGACCCGGAGGGGAGCGTTGGCAAATCACTGGTTCCTCAACCCCTGGGCCTTCCCCCTTTTGGGCCTGCCGCCGTTGCTCGGCCTGCTGGGACTGTTCGCGCTGCGCCGGCGGCGCCGGGCCTTGGCGCGCCTGGGTAGCCAGCCGGCGCTGGAGCTGCTCGTCGCGGAGCGCGGCTGGGTCCGCCTTGTGCGCGGCTTCGCCGCCAGCCTGGGGGTAACGCTGCTGGTCATCGGCATCGCCGGGCCACAGTGGGGGCGCGACTGGACGCAGGCGACGGCGCCGGGGCGCGACCTGGTCGTGGTCCTCGACCTGAGCCGCAGCATGTTCGCCGAGCAGCCCAGCCGCCTGCACCGCGCCCAGGAGGGTCTGGTCAACCTGGCGCAGACGCTCAAGGAGCGGGGCGGGCACCGGGTGGCACTGGTTGTGTTCGCCGGTCGGCCCCGGGTGCTCTGTCCGCTGACGCACGATTACGACCATTTCCGCGAGGTGGTGGCGGCGCTCGATCCCGAGCATCTGCCGCGCGACATCGCCGCCAGCGACGACGACGTTTCCGGCACGCGCATTGGTGCCGGGCTGCGGGCCGCCGTCGATCTGCACGAGCCGCGGTTCGCCGGCTTCCAGGACATCCTGCTGCTGTCGGACGGCGATGATCCGGTTCACGACGGCGAATGGCGGCTGCCGGCTGCCGAGGCCCGAGCCAAGGAGATTCCGGTCCACGTGGTGGGCATCGGCAACCCGGACGAAGATAGCACGATTCCGACGGCCGACGGCCCGCTGGTGGATGCCGACGGCGTGCCGGTGAAAACACGGTTGCAGGAAGGACCGCTGCAAGACATCGCGACCATGACAGAGGGAATTTATATCCCAGCCCAGACCCGGGCCCTGCCGCTGGGCCGCCTGTTCCAGGAGCGCATCGAGTCGCGCCCGGGCGCGACGATATCGAGGACGCGCTGCCCCAGTATCAGCAGCACTACCCGGCATTCCTGGGCGGATCGCTCGGGTTATTGGCCCTGTCCGTCGTGGTAAGCGGCTTCAGCCGGCCCCGTGCGGCCCAGCCCGAGCGGAGATGATTCGATGATGCGATGGATGAAGCCTCTGTGTCTGCTGTTCCCGGCGCTGGCGCTCGATTGCCGCCGGCCCCGCCGCGGCTCCGCCCGACGAGCTGGTCCGCCGCGCCAACGAGGCCGTGGACCGCAAGCAATATGGCGATGCGCTTCAGCTCTACGACCTGGCCGAGGAGCGGGCCACCGATCCCGGCCTGGTGGCCTTCAACGCCGGCATCGCCCTCTATCGCGAGGGCAATTATCCCCTGGCCGAGACGCGCTTCCGCCAGGCGCTACAGGATGCCGCCGGGCCGCGGCGGGCCTGGGCCAGCTACAACCTGGGGGCCTGTCTGATCCAGACGGCCGGCGACACCGACGCAGCCCGCCTAGACGAGGCGATGCACCTTTTCCAGAATTGCATCGAGCAAAGCGGCTCCGATGACCACCTCGCCGCCGACGCCCGGCACAACCTGGAGCTGGCAAAGTTGCTCTGGCTTCAGGCAAAAGCCCGGCCCAATCCCCAGCGCGACAAGGGCCCCCCCGATGAGGAGAACCCAACGCATTCTCCCCCGCCCAAGCAGGAGCCGGTCAGGCAACCGGGCGGGGAGGACGGCCCGGGCAGCCCCGTGAAGGGTCGCATGGAACAAAAACCGGTCCCGGCCCAGGCTGGCTCGGATCCGAGCCGCACCGATGCCGACCCGGCTCCGGGGGAGGGAAACTTGCCGGTGATCCCTGACCGGGACGAGCTGGTCCCCATGTCGCGCGAGCAGGCGGAGGCCCACCTGCGCCAGGCGATCGAGCGGGTGACCCAGGAAGGGCGCGCCCACCAGCGGCGTCCGCCGCGGACGGCGACGGGCAAGGTGCGCGATTGGTGATAGAATGTGTTCCCATGATGTCGCGCGCTTCCTGTTTAGCCGCCGCCCTGCGGGCGGCGATCCTGTCACTCCTGATCGCTGTCCCCTCCGGCTCCGCAGCCGAAGACGACGAGCCTCCCATCGTCGGCCAGCCGCCTCATTTCAACGGTGCCGTCGGCCGTTTCACCGTCACGGCCGACGCTGCCCCGAAGACGCTTCAAGCCGAGGATGCGCTGACCTACACGGTGCGCGTCACGGCGACCGCGGCCGTCAAGCTGCCCCCGCAGCGGCCAGCGCTGGCCGAGTTCCCCGGTTTCTCCGCGGATTTCTACATCGAGGAGATCGGACCACCGGAAGGGACACACCCGGATGACAAGACCTGGGAGTTCGCCTATCGCCTGAAGCCGAAAAGCACGGACGTGCAGATGGTGCCAGGCTTTCCCTTCGTCTTCTTCCGGCCCGGGCTGCTACCCCCAAGCCGAGGTTACATGACGACCCGTGCGCCCGAAGTCCCCATCACGGTCACGCCGCGAGCGGCCATGCCCGAACGTCACGACGAGCCCGCCGCTTCGCGGCCCCGACGCGGCGTTCGTCCTGGCCGAGGGAGACCTGCTGCACCGCGACGGCGACGGTCGCTTGCCGGGTTGGCTGCCGCTGGTGCTCATGCTCCTGGCCCCGCCGGCGGGTTGCGTGGCCTGGTATTTCGCCTGGCGTCGCCTCCATCCGGATGCAGCCCGGCAGACCCACCGGCGCCGCAGCCGGGCAGGCCGCGAGGCCCTTCGCTTGCTTCGCCGCATCGATCGCCGCCAAGACCCCGATGACCAGGCTTGCCGCGCTGCGGCCGCGGTTGCTTCCTATCTCGGCCAGCGGCTGGAGCTGTCGATCACCGAGCCGACACCCGCCGAGGCGGAATCCCACCTGCGTGAGCACGGTGTCTCGGAGCAGCTCGCCGGGCTGACGGCCGACTTTCTGCGGGGCTGCGCCGCCTTGCGCTTCGCTCCTGAGGCGCCGGCGGCGCCGGACCTGGCGGCGAGAGCGGTCGAAATCATACTGGCCCTGGAGACGGAAACGTGGGCCGAATGATGCTGCTCCTGACCCTCGCCGTGGCGCCTCCGGCCGATGACCAGCTGGCGGCCCAGGCCCAGGATGCGTTCCGCCAGGCCGTCCAGCTCCGCGACGAGCCGGACAAGGCTCGCCCCCTGTTTCGCCGCTCCGCCGACCTGTTCGAGGAGCTGCGCCAGCGCGGCGCAGTCAATCCGGCGCTCCTGCGTGATGAGGGGAACGCCTACCTGCTGGCCGGCGATCTGCCGGGGGCCATCTTGGCTTGCCGCCGCGGTTTGCGCTTGGCGCCGAACGATCGCGCGCTGCAACAGCTCCTGGCGGCAGCGCGGGAGGAGGTGATCTATCCTCAGCCGGGCACCTTCGCCCGGCCCCCGGTCGAACTGCGGCCGCCGTGGCTGCCGCGTCTCCCCCTCAGCAGTGGCTTGGTGCTGACCTCTGCGATCTATTCGCTGGGCTGTCTGTGCCTGACGCGCTGGTGGATGCTACGTCGCGGCCCGTGGCTCGCGCTTGGCCTGGCCGCCATTGCCCTGACGGCTCTGCTCGCCGCCGCTCTGCTGGCCGAGGGCTTGCACCAGCGACAGGAGACCGCGAATCCCATCGTGGTGATCGCCCACGATGGCGTGTTACTGCGCAGAGGAAACGGCGCGATCTGGCCGCGCCGGTATGAGACGCCGGTCAACCGAGGAGTCGAAGGACGATTGCTGTTCGACCGCGGTGCGTGGGTGCAGATCGAACTTGCCGGCGGGGAAATGGGCTGGGTGCCGCGAAAGGATGTGCTGATGGATGGGCCGTGACGGGCTCGCGATGGAATGACCAGGGAGGGCCGGCCTATTCGGCGAGCAAATCGGTCGAGAGCAATTGCTCCAGGGTAAATGGACACTCCAGGGCAAAAGCCTGAACCGGCAAACCCGTCTCGGCCACAGCTCGCTCCACGGCCTTCCGGTAGAGTTCGTTCAGCATGGCATCGGCGTGGTTGCGCAACACGCCTCGACTGAGTAGTCCCTCCAACTCCTGCCGCTGCTCCACCACCGTCCCTCTCCAGCTGCCCGAGCGGCGATCGGGTTGATGAGTCCACTTCAGGATATGGGTCGTCAGGGTCGTGAGACGGCTCTCCACTTCTCGCCGATCGCGTCGCGCCATGTCCGCCAGGTACTCCGCGAGGTTGGGGTAGTCCAGTTCCTCCAGCCGGCCAAGTCGGATCAGATCGGCCATCGCCTCCAGCCAGGCTGTTTCATCTTGCTCGTAGAGCACGCTCGGGGAAAGTGCCTGTGCCGTCATCATCCGTCGGCCCTCGCCTGAACTCGTCGCCCCACCCGTTGCAGTTTAGCAGAGATTCGCGCAGGGCGACTACTGGATGACGCCGGAGATTACGACGTGTAGGGTGGGTCGAGTCTTCGAGACCCACCGCTGGCTCGGTGGGTCTCGAAGACTCGACCCACCCTACACGATTCGTCAGATCCTCTGGTGTCGTTCACTAATCCATCGCCGCGAGCAATCCCCGCGCCTCCTCGGCGGCCCGGGTGCGCGGTTGTGTCTTGATGAAGGCGCGCAGGTTGTCTCTGGCCGCCTCGCGGTCGCCCTCCTCAAGCAAGCGGCGGGCCAGTTTCAGGCGCCGGCTCGCGTCCTCCTCCGCCCGGGCATCAGGCCGGCCGGCCAGGCATTTCAGCAGCATCTCGCGGCCCAGATCGCGCACCGCCCGATCGTCGCTGACGGCCGCCAGGGCCAGGGCCACCAGGGTCGATTCGCCGCGGCGCCGGGCCAGTTCCCGCAACGCCTGGGCCGCCCGATCGCCGGAATCAGCCGACGCCGTCGCGGCCAGCTCGGCCACCGTCTGGAATGCCGGCTCCCGGGCCGACCGGACAACGGTGAGTTGCTTGGCGGGCGCCGCCAGCGCCTGGCGGAGGGCGGGCACCGCGGCTCGCAGCTCGGGATCGATCGCTTCCAGGGCCCAGCCGGCCTCGTCGCGCACTTCGGCATCGCCATCGCGGAGCGCGGCCACCAACTCGGCAGCCGCGGTCCGGGCGTCGGGCCCGAGCTTTTGCAGCGTTTCCGCGGCCAGGCGGCGCACGGCAGGATCGGCGGCGCGGAGCGAATGGCCGAGAGTCGCCGTTGCCGCACGACCCAGGTGGATCAGGCCCAGATGGGCGGCGATGCGCACCTCGCCATCGGCATCGCTCAGCCCCGTCTCGAAGGCCTGAAGGAGAGCCGGGTCCGCCTTGCCGTCGGCCGGCACCGACACCACGTCGCGTAGTGCCGACAGGGCCGCGTTGCGGACCGTGGCGTCGGCATCTTTCGCCGTGGCACACAGCGCGCCCTGGGCGTCGCGAGCGTCAGCGCCGAGCTTGCGCAGCAGGTCGGCGGCATCCCGGCGGGTCGCGGCGTCCTCGGCCTTCAGACTGGAACACAACGGCCCAACGGCGCCCCGACCGATGGCCACCAGCGCTTCACGGCAGGCGATGCGAAACTCCCCGTCGGGGTCGTGCAGGCGCTTCAAGAGCGCCTCGGCCGCGACAGGTTTCTCGGGCTTGACGGCGCCCAGCGCCCGGGCGGCGTCGAGGCGCACGGTCCGGTCTTCGTCCTTCAGGGCGGTCACCAGGGCGGGGACAGCCCCTGAGCCGGCGGACCGATCCTGGCCAGGGCGACGACGGCACCGCGGCGTGTGCGGTCGTCCACGGCCTGCGTAGCCGTCACCAACGCGGGCACCGCGTCGGCACCGATCCGCCCCAGCGATTCCGCGGACCCAGCCCGAATCTCGGCGTTGTCGTCCTTGAACGACTCGATCAGCGCCGGCACGGCCGACTTGCCAAGGCCGGCCAGGGATGCGCCGGCGGCGGCGCGCACGGCTTCGTCCGGGTCGCGCTGGGCGGCCACCAGGCCGACGATGGCTGCCTGGTTTCGCGCCCGGATGCGGCCCAGGGCCGTGGCCGCCGCGATACGGACAGCGGCGTCCGGGTCCGACAACGCCGCCGTCAGCGCCGGCCCCGCCGCCGCGGCGTCCGGCCCCATCTCCCCGAGCGAAAGCGCGGCCCAGCCGCGCAGAACGCCATCGCGCTGCTGGACCAGCTCGATCAGGGCGGGCACGGCGTCGTCCAGGGCCGGCTTGAGGGCCGGGTTGGCGGGATCGACTTTTGCCAGGGCCTGGACAGCCAAAAGACGGATGCCCCGGTCGCCGTGCTTAAGCCCCTGACTCAGCGCCGGCACGGCAGCACCGGCGTCCGGGCCGATCTTGGCCAGCGCCAGGCTGATGCTGAACCAGCCCCGCAAGTCGGCTTCCTTTCGCGCTCCCGCCAGGGTAGGCACTGCTGATGCGCCGATCCGGACGAGGGCATGGTGGGCGGCGATGCGCAGCTCCCGATCGTCGTCCTTAAGGGCGGCAACGAGGTCGGGCACGGCATCGTTGGCGGCCGGCGCGCCGATCTGCCCCAGCGCCAGGGCGGCACCCGCATCTCGCCGCTTCAACGCCTGACGCAACGGGACGACGGAGCGATCGCCCAGGCGCCCCAGGGCCGATGCGGCGGCGGCGCGGACATCCTTGTCGGCGTCGTTCAGGGCGGCGACGAGAACCTCGACGCTGTTGCTGTCGGCCGAACGGCCTTCCCCCAGCGCCTGGCAGGCCCGGGCACGGACCTGCGCATCGGGGCTGGTAGCGGCCTTGAGCAGGGCAGGGACTGCAACGGGACCCAGGGCGGCCAGCGCCCGCGCTGCGGTCCCGCTGACCTTTGCATCGCTGTCCTTCAGGGCCACGACCAGGTCGGGGATGGCGGCCCTGGCGTCGTCCCCGGCCAGACCCAGCGTGTTCGCCGCCTTCTGCCGGGTCCGCGCGTCCTTGGACCGCAGGGCGGCCACCAACTGCGGCACCCGCGGCTTGAGCAAGTCGCGCGACTTCTTCAGCCGCTCGGCACACGCCAGCTTCAGGGCCGTCAGATACGCATGATACGGCGTGGCGCCGACCCCCTTGCCGATCGTCTCGCGCACCTCGGCGATCAGGTCCAGGTCGTTGCAACCCGCCAGCAGCGCTTCGAGGCGGGCGCTGATGGCCATGACCGGACAGCTGGCGTCCAGCGTTGCCGAGCGATTGAGGCCGCGCACCAGGGCCGGGATAGCGTCGGCCCCGAGCGCCTCGAAGTCCAGGGCGGCCTTGCGACCATCCAGCCCGCGCAGCCGGCCCATGTCGTAAAGCATGAAGCGCTGCACCACGGCGTCGTACAGGGCCTCGCGCTCCGCCGGCGCCCGGGGCACCGGCGTCTCCTTCGGGCCCGTGGCGGCGCGCGCATTGAGCAACATGGTCTCCGACAATTGCGGCAATTCCTTCACGCTCCCGCCGGCCTTCGCGGTGACGGCGACCAGCTCGATGTCTGGCGCCGGCCCCCGCGGGAACAGGGGAACCACCACCGGGGGCAACGACTTTTCGGGCGGCCGCTGCCGGTCCGGCCCGATTGCACCCGGCCCCTGTTCCCGCGGCGCGATGCGCGGTTCCGGGGCCGGCGCAGGGTCCGATGGGTCCGTCTGATCGGCCACCGCTTCGGGCTGAGGTGCCGGGCTTGCCGTGGGGCCGCCGCCGGCCACGATCCAGCACACGGCTGTGAAGCCGAGGATGAGCAGCAGCATCAGGGCCGGCGCGACGAGCCACGGCCAAACAGCCATCGGTCGGGGATCCGGGCCGGTTGGTGGCGGGGGAGGTGCAGGGAGGTCGGCCATGAGATGCGTCTCCGGATGAGGATGGCCTCATCGTACCCCACAGGGACTTGTTGGTGCAAGCTGCTGGGACGAAACCGAAGCTGGGGTCGCGCAGGGGGGCCGGAATGCCCCTATTCCACCACAACGTCAAACGAGATTTCTGCCGCGACTTGCGCGAGATGAAAAACCTCAGAACCCGTCGCTGACGCTGCGGGCTCTGAGGAGCCGCGATTCACCCATCACTTCCCGGGCAGCGTGGGCGTGAACTGGGCCAGGTCGTAGATGCTGAGCTGCTTCTCGATGGCCGCGACCTTGGCCACGTTCTTCTCGAAGCCCTCGTCGCCAAAGAGGCGATCCTCTTCCTTCTCGAACTGCTCGCCCAGCTCTTTGATCTTCGCAGCGGGGACGATGTCGTGCAGGGCCGGGAAGAGGACCGTGTCCTCGCGCGCCTCGTGGGGCCGGTACATGCGGATGAAGGCCCGGCACGAATCGGTCAGCTCCCGCCGGGCATCCTCCTTGGCAAAGCGGTTGTCGGCGGAGGCCCGCAGAATCACCTCGGTCACCGCTCGTCCGGCCTGGTGCTGCTGACGCAGCGTCTTGATCAGGTCGGTCAGCTTCTTGCGTTTTTCGAACTCCGGGAAGATGAAGTTCTCTTCGAGCTTTTCGTGGTAGTCCTCGACGAAGCGGCGGACCAGGTCGGCACTATCGCGGAAGACGGCCGGGGCAATCTCTTCCTTCTTGCTCAGGCGCCGCAGCCCTTCCTCGTAGATCAGGAGAATGCGGTTGAGCACGCCATGCTCGCGCATCAGGTCCTCGGTCGCGGTCACCTCTTCGGCTGCTCCTTTTTTGTCGTCCCCCTTGCCGGGGTCGGCGGCGAAGGCCAGGGTCGGGAGGGTCAGGGCGGCTGATGCCGTCAGAAAATGCCTGCGATCCGTGGTCATGGGTGTTCTCCTGTCTTCTGATACGCCAAGAGTCATCGCCAACGCCGCCAAGCCAGTGCCCAAACAGTGGGGCCAAGCATGATCGTTGCACGGGCAGTCACTTCGGCTCTACCACCCAGATGTTGCGGAAATAGACCGGGTTGCCGTGGTCCTGGAGCTGGATGGGGTCGGCCTTGTCCACTTCCTTGTAGCCGTTGCCGGTGTCGCCCTTGGTTAGCTCCAGCTTGTCGTGAATCTTGACGCCGTTGTGCAGGACCGTGACAACGGCCGGGGCGGTGCGCTTGCCAGCCCTGTCGAATTTCGGAGCCTTGAAGTCGATATCGTAGGTCTGCCACGACAGCGGCGGATAGCACATGTTGACCGACGGGGCGGTCTGCGAGTAGATGCCGCCGCACTCGTTGTTCTTCCCTTCCAGGCCGAAGCTGTCGAGGATCTGGACTTCCCAGCGGTTCTGCAGGTAGACGCCGCTGTTGGCCCGCCCCTGGCCGCGCGCCTTCGGCATGAACGGCAGGCGGAACTCGACGTGCAACTTGCAGTCCTTGAACGATCGCTTGCTGGTGGTGCCCATCTTGAGCAGATCGCCCTCGACCAGTTTGCCGCCCTGCCATTCGTCGGCGTTCTTGCCGTCAAAAAGGACGATGGCGCCTTCCGGTGGCTTGAGGCCCTCGGTCGAACTCTTGCGGACGACGCGGGTGAACTCGACGCCGGTGCCGCCTTCATCCTTGCCGGTGATCTTGCCGTCCGCGATGGTGCCGGACCAGCCGCTGCCGGTGAAGGTGGTCTTCTCGTCCTGAGTTTTGGCCTTGGCCTTGATCTTGGTCTTGCCGTCCCAGCCGGCGCCGGGGAGTCCGCCGGGCAGGAACTGAATGGTGAACTGCCCATCGCCGTCAGCGACGACCTGGGCCCCGAACGGCTTGCTGTCCTTGAGACCCAGCCGCCCCTCGTACTCGCCCTGGATGGCGAAGTCGGGACCGGCGCTCTTGGCGTCGAGGAATGTTGGGTTGTCCTTTTTCGGATCGGCCGCGAAGACCGTAGCGGCCAAGGCCAGCAGCGGTAACGCGGTCAGCAGCGAGCGTCGCATGGTGCGTCCTCCGGTGCGAACGGGGGTGACGGAGAGAGAAGGTGGGACGAGGGCTATTCTACGCGGGGAGCCTGGCGGTGCCAGCGGCAATCAAGCGTCGCGGGATGATCGCTCAAGGATTCCGGCCCAACCAGTAGTCTGGCCTGGGCTTCTGATGAGCCACCGCGGCGATCCAGATGGTAACGTCCAATTCCATGTAGAAGATGAAGCGCTGAAGCACGCGCTTGCGCGATGGTGTGTTCTTGTGGGGCGAATAGAGCTGGGGGTGCTTCTGAATCATCAACGTCGCAGCTTCCACTTCGGCCTGGAGGGCCGGCCCGAAGCCGCGTCGCCGGGCTTCGTATCAGGCCATAGCGGCGTCGAGTTCTGCCTGGGCCTCCGGGTGGAAGATGATCGGCTTCACGAGTACTTCTTCCGCAACTCCGCAAAAACCTGGTCGGCCGGCGTGCCGACTACCTTGCCGCCCTCGATCTCCGCCGCCCGGCGCGCCAACTCGGCGTTCCAGGCGGCTTCCACTTCGGGATCGATCGGCTGCTCCTCTTTTAGCAGGAAGCAGATCAGTTCCTCTCGATCCTCGGGGGAGAGTGCCAGGAGTTCGCCCTTGATTCGTTCTGCCGCCTCAGTCATGGCTGAGTCTCACATCGCCCGTTCCAGTTCCGATGACCGACAAGCACGATTTTAACTCATCGCCGGATCGCGTGCCAGTGCGTCGTGCTTCTGGCCGCGCTTGACACCATCGCGCGGCTACCCTAGCCTGACGGAACAGACGTTTTCCCCAGTCCTGGCCCCGCCGCGCCCGCGTCCCCGGCCTCGATCCCCTCGCACGGGTGGCCCTGATGCACCGTGAGATTTCCCACGCCGACGCGGCCTTCGACCGTCCCAGCAACCTGTCGCTGTACCTGCTGACCGGCCTGCTCGCCCTCATCATTGGCATCGACCTTTGGCCGGTGATCGCCGGCTGGGGCCCGCTCCGCGACTTGGGCCTGCCGACCTGGCCGCGCGAACTCTACGGCTACCGCATCGCCCTGCTCGCCGCCATTCTCGGCGGGGCTCGCGTCCTTTACGGATCGCTGGAGGGCCTCTTCGAGGGGAAGGTCGGCGCGGACATCGCCATCGCCGTGGCCACTATCGCCGCCATCCTCATCGGCGAACCGCTTGTCGCCGCCGAGGTCGTGTTCATCGGCATGCTCGGCGAATGCCTGGAAGCGATCACCTTCGAGCGCACCCAGCGAGCGGTCCGCAAGCTGGTCGAGGTCTTCCCGCGCCGCTGCTGGCTGCTGCGCGATGGGCATGAGGTCCGCGTCCTGACCAGCGAGGTGCAGGTCGGCGACCGCGTCGTCGTCAAGCCCGGCGCCCGGCTGCCGGTGGATGGCATCGTCATCGACGGCCGCTCGGCGCTCGATGTCGGTGCTCTCACTGGTGAGACGATGCCGGTGGACAAGGGGCCGGGCGACGCGGTGCTGGCCGGGGCCCTCAACCAGTTCGGCGCCCTGACCATCGAGGCCGAGCGCGTCGGCGAGCAGACCGTCGCCGGCCAGGTCATCGAGCTGACCGCCCGGGCCCTGAAAGACAAGGCGCCGCTGGAGCGTACCGCCGATCGCCTGGCCCGCTATTTTCTGCCCGTCGTCCTCGGCCTGGCAGGCGCGACGTTTCTGGCCGCCCTGCTTTACCACGGGACGGCGCTGCTCCGCCCGGCCGATGCCGTGCGATTCGGCTGGGGCGACGCGGCCCGGTTGGCCGTCTACCCAACGCTATCGGTGCTGGTCGTGGCCTGCCCGTGCGCCCTGATCCTGGCGACGCCGGCGGCGGTCATCGCGGCCCTGGGACGGCTTGCCGGCACCGGCATCCTCATCAAGGGGGGCGCAGCCCTCGAACGGTTGGCCCACGTCGATACCTTCGCCTTCGACAAGACCGGCACCCTGACCGAGGGCCGCCTGGAACTGGGCGATGTGCTCGGCCTGGGCGGCGCGAGTGCCGCCCAGGTGTTGCAGGTGGCGGCCAGCGCGGAGCAGCGCAGCGAGCATGTCATCGCCCGCCTGATTGTGCAGCAAGGGGCTGCACAAGGATTGGCCCCCGCGCCGGTGGAAGATTTCCAGGCCCATACCGGCGCTGGCGTCACGGCCCGGGTGGGAGACGACACTGTCGTCGTCGGCACGCCGCGCCTCTTGCAAGAACAGGGAATTGACCTGCCGCCGGAGGTAACGGCGCTGCTGGCCCAGCTCGACGCCGGCGGGCAGACCGCCTTGCTGGTCGCCCGCTCCAGCGTGGTCCTCGGCGCCATCGGCGCCCGCGATAGGGTCCGCCCTGAGGCCCGGGTCGTCGTCGCGGAGCTGCGTGCCCTGGGTATCGCCGACATCGCCCTCTTGACCGGCGACCGCGCCGCGGCGGCCCAGGTGGCGGCCGAGACATTGGCGATCTCCGAAGTCCACGCCGAGCTGTTGCCCCAGCAGAAAGCAGCGGTCATCGCGGATAAGCGAAAGCAGGGGCGGCGCATCGCCATGGTCGGCGACGGCATCAACGACGCACCCGCCCTGGCCGGGGCCGACGTGGGGCTGGCCATCAGCGGCACCGACGTGGCGGCCGAGGCGGGCGATGTGGTCTTCCTGGGCGACCCGCTCCGCCATCTGCCGTTGCTGCTCCGGCTGTCGCGCGAGACCGTCCGCATCATCCGTCAAAACATCCTGATCTTTGCCTTCGGCGTCAACGCCGTCGGCATTGTAGTCACCGCCTGGCTCTGGCCGCTGCTGACCCCGGCCAGCTGGTCCGCCGATGGTCCCGTGGTCGCCGTCATCTATCACCAGCTTGGCTCGCTGGCGGTGTTGCTCAACGCCATGCGCCTGCTCGGCTTCGAGCGGACCGCGACCAGTCCGACCTGGCAGCGTTGCGCGCGGGTTTCGAGAAGGCCAACGCCTGGGCCGAGCGGTCCTTCGACCTCCACGAAATCCTCCACTGGCTAGGCCAGCACTGGAAGCCGGTGACGGCCACGCTGGCCGGGTTAGCGCTGGCCGCCTATGCCCTGAGCGGCCTGACGCAGATTCAGGCCGGCGAGGTGGGCGTGGTCCGCCGCTTCGGCCGGCCCCTCGATGCGGACCTCGATCCGGGACTCCACTGGCGCTGGCCCTGGCCGGTCGAGGAAATGACGCGCGTGCGGCCGGGGGAAGTCCGCGATCTGGAGATCGGCTTCCGCAGCGATCCGCGCGCCGCGGGACTGCCGGCCGCCCTGGCCTGGTCCAGCCCGCACGGCGGCGACGGCCTGATTCGCCTGCCGGACGAGGCGGTCATGATTACCGGCGATGGCAACCTCGTCGAGCTGCTCGCCACGGTGCGCTACAGCATCCGCAAGCCGCGCGTCTACCTGTTCGAGGTCAGCGACCCCGAAGGGATCCTCCGCGACTATGCCGAATCGGTGCTGCGCGAGGTGGTCGCCGGTCGGGCCTTCCACGACCTGCTCACCGCCCAGCGCGCGGGGCTGGCGCAGGAGGTCCTCTCCCGCCTCGATGAGCGCTGCCGGCAACATGGGCCGGACGGACTGGGCATCCGTCTCGATGGGCTGGCTTTGCACGATCTGCACCCGCCGCAGGAGGTGGTGCCGGCCTATTACGATGTGACCCGCGCCATGGAGGCCCGCGACCGCCGCATCAACCAGGCCCAGGCGGACGTGATTTATAACCCGCGCTCGATCACCCAATCGGAACAACTGGCCGCCCAGGCCGAGAAGGAGGGCGGCCGGCTCGAGCTGTCGCTGGCCGAAGCGGTCTCGCTGGCCCTGCGGACTGTGCGCCAGGCCCAGGCGGCTCGCACCGAAAAGGTTAGCGCCGCCGAGGCGGGACGCGATGTCTTCCTGGCCAAGCAAGCGGTCCGCGACGAGCTGAGCGCGGAGAGCGAAGCTCTCCTCGTTCTGGACACAATCGGGGCGATTCGGGCCGGGAAGGCCCCCGCCTCGGCCTATGAGGAGTACCGGCGTCGGCGGGCGGAGGTGTTGGCCTTGCAACCGGTCCTCAACGACTTCCGCCTGTTCTGGTCGGCGCTTGGCCAGGCGCTGGCGGGGCGCGACAAGATGATCCTCGACGCCGACAAGGTGCCGGGACGGCGCAACTTGCTCCTGGTGGACCCAGAGCAATTCCGCGTGCCGGTGCCGATCCTGGCGCCCCAGGGGCGGATGTCCCGGGGCGAGACGCGCGATGAGGGGCCGTGACAGAATTACCCCCCTCGCCCCGGTACTCCGGGGAGAGGGGTTGGGGGTGAGGGGCCGACTCTCTCAAGACGAGAACCCCTCACCCCCAACCCCTCTCCCCGGAGTACCGGGGCGAGGGGAGATGAGGTTTCCATGCGTAAATATCTGCTTGTATTCGTCGGCCTTGCCATCGCCTACTGGCTGGTGCGCTCCTCGCTATTCACCGTCGATCGCACCGAGTTCGTCTACCTGACGCAGTTCGGCCGGCCGCTGGCCACATTCGACGGCGCCAGGGCCGACGAGGCCGGTTTGCACTTCAAATGGCCGGCGCCGGTGCAAACGATCCAGCGTCTCGACCGGCGTCTGCAATACTTCGACCTGCCGGGGGCGGAATTGCTGACCCACGATCCGCGCGGGCAGACCATCGACAAGACGCTGACCGTGGATGCCTATGTCTGCTGGCGCATCGCCGACAAGGAAGGGGTGGATCGCTTCCTTCGCACCGTCGGCACGCCGGAGCGGGCGCGAATCGTGCTGAGCGGGCGGGTCAGCAGCGAACTGGGAGCGGCCATTGGGCAGATGGAGCTGGACGACCTCATCAGCGTCGAACGCGATCCGCAAACGGGCAAGCCGAAGGTGGACGAGCAGCGCGAACGGCTGCGCGAACGGCTGCTCCGCGGCGCCAGCGGCGAGGCGGGCGGGCTGGAGCAGCGCGCCCTCACCGACTACGGCATCGAGCTGGTTGACATCCGCCTGCGCCGCAGCAATCATCCGCCGACGGTCCGCGAGGCCATCTTCGACCGCATCCGCAGCGAGCGCAGCAAGAAGGTGGCCGAATACCAAAGCGAGGGCGCCCGCCAGGCCGAGGACATCAAGAGTGCCGCCGAACGCAAGGTCCGCGAAACGCTGGCGGCCGCCCGGGCCGAGGAGCAGCGCGTTCGCGGCGAGGCTGACGCCCAGGCCGACAAGGTCCGCATGCAGGCCTTCGCCAAGGACGCCCAGTTTTATGCCTTCCTGAAGAAGCTGGAGGCCTACCAGCGCTTCCTGGGCGACAACAAGACGGTGCTCTTGCTCTCGGCGCACCGCGAGCTGTTCGATCTGCTCTTCCAGCCGCCCAAGCCGACCAACGGCACCTCGCGGCCGGTCGTCGAAGGTCCCGCCAAGCCGGCCGACAAGCCGAAGGGAGACGAACGATGACCGCACGTCGCCTCCTCATCGTCGCGCTGCTGCTGGCGCTGGCGGGCTACCTGTCCACGGGACTGACCCAGGTGCGGCCCGGGGAGCGGGCCTTGGTCCGCCGCTTCGGCCGGGTCCTCGACCATCAGCCCGAACCGGGGCTATGGATCGGCCTGCCGTGGGGGATGGACCGAGTCGATCGCGTGGCCGTGGACCGGGTCCAGCGCGTCGAGGTCGGCTATCAGCCCGATAGCGATGAGGAAAGCCTCAGCACGCCGCCGGGGCAACTCCTCACCGGCGATCACAACCTAGTCAACGTCCAGGTGGTGGTCGATTACGCGGTGCAGCACGACGGCGTGGAGAAGTACGTGGTCCATGCCGACGAGGCCGACGCCCTGGTGGCCCGGGCGGCGGAGACGGCGCTGGCCGAGTGGGTGGCGGGACGGGCCGTCGATGAGGTCCTCCTCCGCGGCAAGGTGGAGTTGCCCCACTGGCTGGTTGGCGAGACGCAGCGGCGGCTGGAGGTGTACGACCTGGGCGTGTCGATCAGCGATGCCAGCGTGGCCCTAATCCAGCCCCCGCGGCAGGTGAAGGCTTCCTTCGACCAGGTGACGCAGGCCCAAACGGAAATTCGGACCCGGATCAACAGTGCCGAGCAGGAGGCGCAGCGGACGCTCCAGGCCGCCGAGGCGGACCGCTATCGCCTGGAGCAGATCGCCGCTGCCTACACCAGCGAGCAGACGCTGCTGGCCGCCGCCGAGGCCGCCAGCTTCGAGCGCCGTCTGGGACAGTATCAGCAGATGCAACGCGACAACCCCGACGCCCTGGCCGTGATCTGGTGGGACGGAATGGGCAAGCTCTTCGCCAAGCTGCGCGAGGGGGGCCGCGTCGATCTCCTGGATCACCACCTGGGGCCGGATGGGCTGGACATCACCATCGTGACGCCGCCGAAGAAGAAGTGACCCACGGCCGGGCAGCCCGAAGCGCCAGCAAGGGAGTCCCTTGCTGGCGCGTCGGGCTGTCACACGCTCTGGCGGCTCGGATGAACTACCTGGGCCCTTCGTTCCAGTACACGCGGACATTTTTCGTCTTGCGGCCGACGGCGATGATGTCCACCCGGCCGTCGCCGTTGAGGTCCGCGGCCGCCAAGTCCTCGACGGCCACGCCACCGGAGTCAACATCGTGCCGGGCCCACTTCGATCCCCGGTCGTCCAGGGCCTTGTAGATGCGGACGCCGCAACGCTGGCCGGGCTTGTCGCTCAGGTCGTCGCGCACGCCGATCACCAGCTCATCGCCGCCATCGCCGTCGAGGTCGGTACACCAGACTGCATGGCCCCATTTCAACTGCTCGTCGATGACATGGCGTTCCCAGGCTCCGTCCGCGTTGGTGGGCTCCGTGTAGACGACCACCTGGTTCCCGTGCCAGGGCTCGATGGTGGCGATAAACTTGTGGCCGCTCTTGAGGGTCCCTTGCTTGATTTCGCTGGAGCCGCGGTTGCTCTTCGGGTTAGCCTGATTGCCGTCGCCCAGCGGCTTACGGCTCCAGCGGCCCGAGGTGGTGCGCGTCAGCAGGCTCACCCCTTCGTAACTGGCCGTCAGCAGGTCGCTGCCCTTGCCCTGAGCGGCCGGCACCGGCGCAAAGTTGTGGACCACGTGCAGGCTTTCGTTGAGGAGTTCAGGCAGCCAGCGGTCCTTAATTGGGTCCTTCGGGATGCGGTAGGCCAGGATGCGGACGGGGCTGCCGTCCATCCAGTTCTTGGCCGCGCTGGCATTACGGCCCATGAGCGGAGTGACCACCAGTCGCGGCTTGCCTTCGCCGTACAGGTCGATGAAGCGGATGCGATGGACCGTCGGCTCCTCGCCAATCGGATAGAGCGTCCACGGGTCGTCGATGTTCTTGCCTTGCTTCAGCCATTGCAGCGTGCCGCCTTCCTTGGTGTTGAACGGCTTCCAGTCGGCGCCAAGAGCCAGGTCGAGCTTGCCGTCGCCGTCGATGTCGTAGGCCGAGGCGCAGACGTTATCCGGCCGGGTCAGCCCGTCGATGATCGTGTGGCGTTTCCAGCTGGGGTTCTCGTACCAGAGGACGCGCGTGGTATCGACGACGATGATGTCCGGCTTGCCGTCGCCGTTGACATCGGCGATCAGGACGGCGTAGCCGACGCCCAGCTTGGTTTCGAGTTCCTGCATGCGGAAGATGGGAAAGGC
Organism: uncultured Planctomycetota bacterium; assembly: GCA_963827935.1. Taxonomy (GTDB): domain Bacteria; phylum Planctomycetota; class Planctomycetia; order Gemmatales; family Gemmataceae; genus DATFNV01. Next base: position 398,741 of record CAWHCN010000023.1, read on the forward strand.
CGCCGTGCGCGGCGCGTCAGCCCGGGCGGCGGCACCCCAGTCGAGCATGCTAACCAAGGCCAGAATCGCCAGTGGAGAGATGCTCTTCATCGAAGCGGTCTCCTCGAAGGAAAAACAGGATGCTCCCGTCCGTCCTATCGTCTATCAGCAGGCGCCGCAAGGGTTGTGTGCATTTCCGTCACAGTCGCTACAGCCGACGTGGCTTGAGGGTCTGTCGGGGCAGGCGGGGCAAATGGCGCGTTCTGTGCCTGTAATTCCTGGCGGCGGCGTTATAATGGCTGGCATCGTGGCGTGGAATGTGGTTCCCGCGCGGCGCGGCCTCCCCCCTCATGTCTAGGGATCGGGGTGGGACCGCACCCGGGGCGTGACGCACTTCTGCGAGGGATCGGCATGGTTTCGGCTCGCTGGCGCCTGGCATTGGCGGGAGCGGTGCTGCTGGCCGCCCTGATGGGTCAGGCCGCCGAAGCGCCGCCGAGTTCCGAGCCGAAGATGCCGCGCGAGCCGGACCGCCCCGCCCCCGTGGAAGAGCCCCGGCCGGCCCCTACCGTTCTACTCACGCAGAAAGAATACCAGGACCTCCTGGACCGCATCGCCCGGCTGGAAGGGGCGACTCGGCCCGAGACGCCCAGCAGCTGTAAAATCGTCGGCCGGGTGGCCGGCGACCTGGCCCGATTGCACGTGGAGTTCGAGTTTCGCACCACGGGGCGGCGGACCAATGTGGCGCTGGGTTGCGCCCAGGCGTTCCCGACTGAGGCGAAAATCGACGGCCATCCGCCGATCCTGCGCTGGCGCGGCGCGGGCGGGCTCTCCGTTCTGGTCGAAGAGGCGGGCGATCACCAGCTGGTGCTGGAGATGGACCTGCCGCTGGCCGCCCGGGACAAGGGAGGCGAGCGTGGCCTGGACCTGGACCTGCCGGCCGCGGCCACGACGACGCTGGACCTGGAGCTGCCGGCCGGCGTGAAACAAGCCTTGGTGCGGCCAACGCTGCGCAACGCGGGGACCGGCAAGCCAGCGGCCGTCCAGGCGTTTCGGACCGACGCTGGCAATCCGCCCAGGGTCAAGACGCCGGGGCTGGGTCCCGTGGAGCGGCTGGAAGTGACCTGGGAAGGGCAGACTCCCGCGGCCGGCCCGCCGCTCCTGAGCGTTAGCCATAGCCGGATCGTTGTCCAGGTGGATGACGGCGGCGTCACCACCGATGCAGACCTCACGCTGGAGGTACGCCGCGGGCAGATCAAGGATGCGGTGCAGCTGGTGGTGCCGCCCCAAGCCGTCATCCGCGGCATCGAGGGGGACGATCGCGTCACGCCCAGCGACAAGCCCGACCCCAAAGGCGGCGCCCGCACAGTTCAGGTCAAGCCAACAGCCGATCCACTTCCGTTGACGATTCATCTCCGCCAGCCGCGTGCCCAGGGCGCCGCACCAATCCCGATTGGTCCGTTCCTGGTCCAGGGGGCCTTTCCCCAGGCAGGGGAAATCCTGCTCCGGGCGCCGATGGATCTGACGCTCGATTATGAGGCGAAGGCGGAATCGCAATATCGACTGATTCGACGCGAGCCAACCGACGAAGAGCGCCGGCAATTCGGGAACGTCCGGCTGGCCCTGCACTACAGCACCCTGCCCGGCGCCAACGCCAATCCGCCGCCGTTCCTGGGCCTGGTCGCCACCCGGCACGAGGGCGTCCTGGAGGCCAAGGTCACGCACACCCTGAGGCTGGTCCCGGAATTCGGAGGCCAACCCAGTGCCTGGCGGATCCTCACCACGATCGAGCCGCAAGCCCACAACAACGAGCCCGAAACCCTCGTCGTGCAACTGCCGCCGCTGGAAGACTATGTCTTCGACCGCAATTATGGCGTGCAGCCGGCGGGCGACGTGGATGCGGAGTTCACCCCCGATCAGCTGCGGCACGCTGGTGTTGCGGGCTCCCTCGCGCAAATGGCCGGCGAAGCTGACCTTCGAGGGGCAATACACCGCCGCGGTGGCGAACGAGGGGCGGCTGGCGGTCACGCTGCCCGGCCTGCGGAATCGGAAAGCGGGCACAGCGGTGGTTGCCGTCGTCCTGCCGCCCGACCTGGAACTGGTGCCACCCCGCCTGGGGCCCTTGTGGGACGCTGGCGTGGCGGACGGTCCGAGCAAGCGGACCTGGACGTTCGACCGCTGGCCGGACCGGTTCGAGCTGGCCTGGCAGCCGTATCGCCCGGCGCTGCTGGTCAACAATGTGGCGCGGCTGACAATCCAAGGGCGGCAAGTCAGCGTCAAGCACCACTTCTGGCTGCCCCCGGGTCAGCCCCCCCCGGAACAACTGCCGCTCCGCGTCCCGGAAGAGGCCATCGGAGTGACTGTCGCCGGGACGGGTGAAGGCGGGCCTCGCCTCGAGAAGAAGCCGGGCGGATTGCAGACCGTCGCGCTGACCCCCCCGACCGATCGCGACCATCCGCTGATTCTCACCTACTCCTTCCGGCTCCCCGAGCATGCGGAGGAGCCGTTCCGGGTGCCGCTGCTCGTGGTGCCGACGGCGAGCGGGGGCGAAACGCGTGTTTACGTCTGGAGCGAGCCCGGCACCCGCCCGGAGTTGCGCGAGGGACGCTGGGAGGTGCGCCGGACCGAGGAGGTCAAGGGCCTGGACAGTTTCCCGTCGCTGGTCCTGTCGGCCCCACAGCCCACGCCGCCTTTGACCCTGGGACTAGGGGAGGCGGACGACGGCTCGCTGGCGGCGTTTCGCGTCGAGCGCGTCCTGATTCAGGCCACGGTGGAAGACAGCGGCCAGCAGAAGTACCGCGCCCGCTTCCGGATCGGCCAGATTGCCACCCCCTCCATCGACGTGGAGTTGCCGACCGAGCGGTTCAGGCCGAATCCGAACCCCGCCGAGCTCAGCGTCCTGCTGGCGGGCAAGGCAGCAGCATGGAAGCCGGTGGACGAAGCGGGCCGGGAGACCGCAAGCAGCCGCAGTGCGCGAGTGCAGGTGCCGGCCGACCTGGCCGGAAAGTCGATCGTCCTGGACGTTGGCTACACTTTGCTCCCGGGCCGGGCCGTCTTGCAGACGCTGTTGCAACCGCCGCAACTGCGGCGCGGCGACCCGGGGGCGCCGGTGCGCTGGCAGGTGGTCCTGCCCTCGTCCTGGGTGCCGTTGTCGCAGGATGCCCTCGGGGCGGACTACGGCTGGGGAAGGCGCGGCTGGCTGGTGGCCTTGCGGCCGACGGTCACCACGGCCGACTTCGAGCGCTGGTTCGCCGGCTCCGACGCCCCACGAACGGACGACCTGAAGGCGTATCCCGATCCGACAATCGCCGTGTGGCGTTCCGCTCCGGAGCCGTTACGCCTCAGTCACGTCCCGGAGCAACCGTGGCTGCTGGTCTGCTCGCTGACGCTCTTGATCGTCGGTCTGGCGCTGGCCTTTGTTTCCCTGCCGCGGGCGGTCTTCTGGGGCACCCTGGCCGTCACGGGGGTGGGCTTGCTGCTGGCTGGCCTATTCTGGCCCGGGGTGCTGGCGTCGATCCTCTACGGCTGTGAGCCGGGAGCCCTGGTCCTGTTGCCGGTGCTGGCCGTGCAATGGCTGTTGCAACAGCGCTATCGCCGGCAGGTGGTCTTCCTGCCCGGCTTTACGCGCATGAAGGCCGGCTCATCGCTGATTCGCGGCAGCAGCAATCGGCCACGCGGCGAACCGCCGACGGTGGACGCCAACCCGTCGGTCCACGGCGGCGCTAGGCCGGCTTCCACCGAAACCGGCAGCAAGAAGCCGCAGGCCGACGGCAGCGCGAAACCGGGTTAGTGCGCCGTTAGGCGAACGGCAGGGGATAATGTACCCGATCTGATGGGGAGTGTTTCTGGGCAAGTTGCTGGGCAAATCGCTCACACCCCCCCCATTGCAACGAAGTCGTGCATCGCTACGAGGCACCGGGTAAGGTTTCACATGCCGCTCGCCTTAACAGTAAGGACTTGGGTAGCTGAAGTCGCCAGACTTCAGAAAACCCGAACTCTGGCGAGTTCGGCTACCCCAAGACCAAGCCTTGACGCCGCACCAGTCACCGACGGTCGGTTTGGACGGAGAGGTGCATGATCCCGATCTCGTCGAGCATGGGACGACGTGTGGCCTGGAGCGCGCTGTTGGCAGCGTGCTGCCTGTTGCCGCACGCCTTCTCCCAGCCGCCCGCCGAGCCGGCCGATCCGATCCCCTTCAAGCGCGTCCAGGTCGCCCGGGAACGTGTTGCCCAGGAGATGAAGGACCGCGGCCTGGCGGCGCTGGAGCAGTTCCCTGTCGAGGAGTTCGAACAACGGGTGCGCCGGGCACGGATGGCCGTCCGAACCGCGCCGCACCTGGTCGAAGCCCGCTACTTCCGCGCCGAGTTGGTGGGCGACGCGCTGGTCGGCAAGGGGCAGTGGCGGGTGCGCCAGGCCGGGTCTGGGCCCGCCGTACTGCCTCTCGGATTGCTCAGCATCGCTCTGCGCCAGCCGCGATACGACACCAGCGAAGCCATCGTTGCCGAGTTCGAGGGGCAGGGGGCCGGGCTGCTCGTCGAGGGGGAGGGCGATCACACGGTCAACTTCGACTGGAGCGCCCGCCAAAAGGCGGAGTCCGAGGGGGTGCAATTCCCCCTGGTCCTGCCGGAGTGTGCGGTGGCCTCGCTGGAGCTGGACCTGCCGGCCAATCTCCTGGTGGCAGCCGAAGGCTTGCCGGTGACCGGCCCGCTGCCCGCGGACAAGGCGGAGCTGAAACGCTGGCGCGTGGTCTTTTCGCATCGTCCCGTCTTGACTCTTACCTTGCGTCGCCGTCCGGAACCCGGCCAGCCGCGCGCGGTGCTGGCGGGCCCGCTGCAGACGCGGCAGAAGCTCTCGCCGGACGCCGTCGAGGCGGACTTTGTCTTCAATAACCTGAAGGTCCAGAGCGGGGAAGTCCGCGAGCTGACCTGCACCCTGGACCCCTCGCTGCGGCCGTACGACGTGACGGCCCCCGAGCTGGACGGCTGGGAGGTTCGTCCGCCGGCGGGACCGGGGCAGCCGGCGCTGCTGAGTGTGCGCCTGCGCGAGGCACTGGTTTCCGGTTCGTTGGTGGTTCGCTGCTTCGCGCCGCTGGCGGCCGCCGATGCGGGGCGATGGACGTCGCCCGGGCTGCGGCTGGTCGATGCGGTGCCCGGGGGCGAGACCCTGCTCCTAACGGTTCACCCCGATGTGGCGCTGGACGCCTGGGAGGCGGGCGGTTTCCGGCTGGTGGAAAGCCGATCCGATGCGGAGGGACAGACGCTACGACTGATCGGCGGACTGCTGGGGGAAGAGGGCAAGGCAGACCGGGCGTCGCGGCCGTCGGTCCGCATCCAAACGCTCGCCACCGACTTTCGGGCCCGCCAGGTCGCGCTCTGGAAGGTGGACCCGGACCGCAGCATCTATGCTGCCCGCATCACCTACACGGTCTTGCGCGGGCGGCTATTCCGCCTCGCTCTCGAGCTGCCCCCGGGCTACGAGCCCGAGGCGGTCATAACCGAGCAGGATGGGCAGATCCGCAACTGGGAGACGAGGACAGAGCACGGCAAGCCGACGCTGGTGGTGGAACTGGCCCAGCCGCTGGCGCCGGAGGCGGAGCTGCGGCTGCTGGTGCGCCTGGGACAGCCGACGACGGGGGCGCTGGCCCAGTCCCTCCCCGACCTCGTGCCGCTGGGGGCCCGGCTGCGGGAAGGCGGCCTGGCCATCGACTTCGACGAGCAGCGCTTCGAGGGGCGGGTCGTCGGAGCCACGCTGAGCACGGCCCCGCCAGGCGAGGACGGACCCTGGAGAAGCAATTTGCCCGATTATTACGGCACCTACCGGGGCGAGGCGTTTCGCGGCCGCCTGGAGCTACGTCCCGTGCCGCCTCGGGTCTGGGTCCGTGCAGCCGTCCGGGCGGTCCTCGCCCCCGGGCGTGTCAGAACCGAAACGACCCTTCAGATTCAGGCCGAGGCCGGCACGCCGCAGTCGGTGGAGGTGTACGTGTCGGCAGCGCGTCCCGGCCCCTGGGAGTGGCAGACCATCGCCGGCAGCAATGCGGTCACCGGCTTCGAGCGGCTGCCGGCGCTTGAAGTGGCGACGCAACTGAACGTCCTCGCGGCCCACTCCCCTCTGGGCGCCGCGGCGCTGCTGGCGGCACCAATCCGGGGCGAGTGGCGACGCCTGGCCCTCCGCCGACCTCTCAAGCCGGGCGAACTCCTCACCCTCAAAGCGCTCGGTGACCTGATACCTGGCGACGACGACCGCTGGGACATCCCCTTGCTCACCCTGCCCGGACCACAGCGGGGGGAGGGGGAAATCGCGCTGGAGCTGGCCGGGGCCGCGCTAGCTCGCGTCGAAGCGCCGGGCCTGCACGAAATTCAGCCGGTGCCGGATCGAAGCGGCTCCGCTCTGCCCTGGCGGACCTTCCGCTATGGCTCCCCTCCGCTGGCACTGACCCTCTACGGCGCCGGCCCCGGCGCAGCCGCCGCCGGCACCATCGATCGAGCCGTGCTCACCAGCGCCGTTGAGACGGGCGGCCGGCTGGTCCACCTGTTCCGGTTTCACGCGTCGGGGTGGAATCAGCCGATCCTGCCGCTCCGTCTCCCGGGTGGATCTCGCCTGCTCTCGGTCGCGGTGGACGGTCGATGGGTGGAGCATGTGCCACCTCCCCAGGAGGAGGAGGGAGGCGTCCGCGTCGAGCTGCCAGTCCCAGCTCCCCGCGATGGCGCGAGCGGCGGAGCATCCCGGCGTTACGAGGTGGTGTACGAGACGATCAGCTCGCCGGCGGGTTTGGGGGCGCGACTGGAGGCCCCAGCGCCCACCTTGCCGGTTGCACCGCTCACGTTCCAGCGTCGCTGGCGTCTACCGCCCGGCCTGCTGCCGTTGCGCGACGGCCAGGTTCACGCCCTGCCGTCGGCCGGCGCCGAGGCCGAGGCCCGCGCCCGTGGTTCCGAGGACCTGGCGAAACTCGCATCGCTGGTGCTGCACCCGCTGGGATTGAACGACTGGGAGACACGCCAGCGCGATCAGGTGAGGGGGGCGGCTCGGGCGCTGCCCGCCGCCGCGGGGCGCGACCTCACCCTGGGCGAAGCTCTGGAGCGCATGGCCCGCGATGCCTCGAGCGAACACGATCCGCTCATCATCGACGGACCGGCCCTGGAAGAAGCCGGCCTGACCCAGCAAACACTGCTGCTGGAAGCGTCCGGGCGGGACGGGTCCCCCTTCTGGGAGCGGCTGGGCCTGGTTCATGTCCCCTGCCGGCCCGCGCCGCTGCTGACGACGCTGCGCCGCCGCGACGACTGGCAACTCGGCGGCTACGCCTCCGGGACGGTCCCAGCGGCGGTGGCCGCCGCCGTGGCTGAGGCCGCGGCCAATGGCTACGACACCTCCGGCCGGTATGTCTGGGCGGCGACCTGGGCTCGCCGCAACACATCGGCCGGCCGCCTATCCGCCGAACCCTTGTTATTTGATGCCACCCTGCCCGGCTGGACCGAGTGGGAGCCAGTGGCCGGCGCGGACGCCGACGTGCGGCTGACGGTCGTTCCGCGGGCGCCGATCCAGGCGGCCGGCATCGCCCTGGCCGTGTTACTGCTCGTCGGCTCGTCGGCGCTGCGGCGCCAGAGCGTTCGCCGGCGGCTGGCCTTGCTGCTCGCCGGACAGGCCCTCGCCATCGCCGGTATCCTCTGGCTGCCCACATCTCTCCAGGAACTCGCGCTGGCTCCACTCCTGGCCGGCACCGCTTTCGGACTGGCCTGGTACCTGTGGTCGGTGGCTCGCTCCGGAGCCGGGGCAGCAACACACAAGTCCAAAGAGCGATCGTCCCTGCTGAAACTCCCGGCAGCGCTACTGGGCCTCTGTGTTCTTCCTTTGGTCCTTGTGGCCGTGGTCGAGGCTGCCGCGCCGCCTCCGGTCCGCGCTACCGTGCTTGTCGTACCTGGACCGCCCGAGGCGCCGGAGCGAGCGACGGTGCTGGCGCCACACGATCTCGTCAAACAGCTCGAGGCGTTGGCAAGGGCGGGCGCCCCGCACGGCGCCGTCATCACCGCCGCCACCTACGACGGCAAGGTTGCGGGTGAGGACGCCGAGCTCGAGGCCACCCTGCAGCTCCACAACTTCGAGGATGGGCCCACGACTCTGACGCTCCCCTTCGCCGATGTCCGGCTGCAGGATGACGGGCTCCTGGACGGGGCCCGGGCGTACCTCAAGGCCGCTCCCCCCGGCCAGGCCGGTTTCGTCTTGCGGTTGGAGAAGCCGGGGCGCACGTGCTGGTGATGCGTTTCCGGGCCGCGGTGACGGCCAGCGGGCCGGAGCGGGAGCTGCGCTTCCGGGCCCCGCGCTTGCCGCAGAGTCAACTTACCTTGGCCGTGCCCGCGGGGACCACCTTCTTCCAGGCCCTGGTTCGCCAGGGCGCCCTGACGCGGGCCGAGACCCCCGCCGGGAGCCCCCTGGTCCGATATACCGCCGAGCTGGGCCGTGCCGACGGGCCGCTGCTGTTCCGGTGGCACGAGGTCACCCCCGCACCGCCCGCCCCTGCTGTCCGGATCCGCGAGGCCTATCTGTGGAGCCTTCGCCCGGATGGGGCCAGCCTCCAGGCGGTGCTGCACTACCGGGTCACCCAGGGGGAACCGACGGCGGTGGCCCTCGAAGTGCCCGAGGCGCTGGAGGTGCTGGGAGTCGAGGCCCGCTCCGCGGAGGCGGGCCGGCCCGCGCCCCTGCTCAAGCCGTGGCACATCGAGAATGCCGGCGGTAAGCGGCAGGCTGCGGCTCGACTTCGACGCCCCTATCACTGCCGGCGTTACGGTGCTGCTTCGCCTGGTGCCGCGCCGGCCGCTCCCGGCGCTGGCCACCCTTCCGCTCCCTGCTCCCCTTGGGGCCGTCGTCGAACGCTCTTACCTGGCGTATCGGACGCAGGACGTGGAGGCGCCGGTGGCCAACTCCGGCGCTGCGCGGTCCCTTTGTCGGTCCCGCCGGCGCCGTGGACCAGAAGGCCTATGCCGAGTTGTGGCAGTCGGCGGGGGAAGGGAGTCCGCCGTCGCTTGCGGTCCTTTACGGCGTGCAGCGTGAGCCGGGCGGCGACCCCTTCCTCCAGGTCCGGTTGAGCATCTCACCCCCCGCGCTGAGCGGCACGCAGGAGGTCCAATGGCGGATCGGGGCGCGGCAGGCGGATGTGCGAGCCGTGGCCCGCCTGACTGCCTCCGCCACCGATCTGCCCCTCATCGAGTGGGAGGTGCCTGCGGACGTGACGGTGACACGCGTCGGCGGACGGGAGCGGCGTGAGCCGGTCCGTCGCTGGTCGCGAACCGGAACCCGGGTGCAGGTGTGGCTCGAGGCGCGCGTCCGGCGGCCTCGAAGTCGAGCTGAGCGGCTGGAAGGAACTCATACCCGAAGCCGACGGGGCCCGCTTTGACCTTCCCAGCGTCCGCCTGCTCCCGGCCGAGGTCCCGATGACCGCGATTCGCCTGACGGCCGCTCCGGAGATCACTCTGTCACGGCTGGACACGGCCTTACTGCTGCCGCTGCCGGAAGCGCATAGTACCGCTCGCGAGTTGGCGTACCGGCCGTTGGCCTTGCCCTACGGCGGCCGTTTCCACGTTCGCCGCCCGCTGGCCGCGCCAGGTGACGGCCTCGCGCACCCGGCGAAGGAACCGGGTCCGGCCTCCTCTCCGGAGTCGCTGCCACGCCCGTCGGGCTCGGCCCCTTGCCGCGTTGTCCTCACCGAACGGGTGTCCGCGCTGGCAGACGACCGACACTGGACCCACGAGGCGGTCCTGTGGCTGGACCACCAGGCCAATACCGACCTGGCCGTGATGCTGCCGGAGGGCGCCCGACTTCCTGAGCGCGGCGGTCGATGGGGTGGCCGTCACCCCGTTCCCGCAAGGCGCCGACCACCTGGCGGTGCCGCTGCCCGGTGCGGCCGGGGCCTGCCGAGTGCGTCTCCGCTGGGTCTTTGCCCCAGGCGAGGAGCCGCTCGGCCGGCCGCGCCTCCAGCGGCCCCGCCTGCCCGGGACGGCGGAAGGACCGGTGATCTGGACTGTCCTCGTCCCCGCCGAGTACGCGGCTTCCTTCGCGCCGGGAGGGGGACGTGTAACGCCAGTGGGGCTGGCGGCCCTGGCCCTGGCTCGAGCCCAGGCGCAATTTCAACTCAGCGAATCGCTGGCCCCGGCCGCGACGCAAGCCGCCTCCCTGGCCCGGATTCAACGACGTTTGTATCAACTGTGCCGCTACGCTGAGGCCGCGCGCCAGTTGACCGGTCCGGCCGCGCCGCCCGACTTTGCGGAGAACCTGCGGCAGTTGAAGGAAGACAACAGCCGGCTGGCGCATGATCGTGGGTTTGACCCGCTCCGTGAACGGGCCGAACTCGAAGCCGAAGAGGCGACGCCCCTGGCCCTTGACGCGGATGCACCGGGCGTTGGGTCAGATGCGGCCACGATACCGCTGGCCGCGGGCGGGCGGCTGCCCGAGCGCGCGCGCCGCTGCGCTGGCAGACCGGCCCCGAGACCCCGGCGCCGAACCTCGTGCTGACACCCCAGACCGAGCACCGGGCCCGGCGAGCGCTCGGGGCGTCACTGCTTCTGGGCCTCGTTCTTGTGATAATCTGGGCCCTGGCCTACTTTCCCGGCATGCTGGCCTGGGTGCGAGCCTTCTGGCCCGAGCAGGTGGCGCTCCTGGGCTGCCTGGGTTGGCAGACTTACGGACCAACGCTGCCGCTGCTGCTGCTGATCGCCCTGGGGGTGGCGGCCCGGCTGTTCCTGTTGGGGCGGCGTGCGCTTGCGTTGCTGCACCGGCCGCCGGCTACGCCAACTCGCGGAAGCGGCACGGGAGCGGCGATCGAGCCCAGTGGATGACCTCACAAAGCATGGCAGCCCGACGCGCCAGCGAGGATGCGAGGTGCTTCCTTGCTGGCGCGTCGGGCTGCCAATCGTGCCTCATTCTTTCCGAACGTTCTTAGTGGTGGCATGGCCCCGCCGAGCGCGGAGGGCTTGCACCGGCGCCACTTCACCGGGGGTCCGCGCCGCCCCCCTTTTCTCGTTGGACGCCGCCCTGCCTGCTGCTATGGTTGGCGGGGCGGCCAGCCAGACCGCATCGAAGTTCCGAGGGGTTTTCCCATGCGCTCGGTCGGGGCCATTTCACTTTCTCTTGCCTGGATCCTAGTCCTCCCGCTCCTCTCCCTGGGATCAGACGGCCAGAAGCCGGCGGAGGTCGTCGAGAAGCCCAAACCGGGCAAGCCCGGCGAAAGCGCCAAGGAGGACAAACCAGGCAAGGACGAGAAGAAGGAACGACTGAATCGGCGAGCGGCGCGGCGTCAGCCCGCCGGTGTTCATAAGCATCGGCGGGCTGACGCCGCGCCGCTCGCCTGACGCTCGTGCAGCCTCACGTCGGCACCGTTGCCGCGGCAAAGACGCGGTCGTACTCCTCCAGCGCCGGCCCGCCGAGGCGCGCCGCCATCGCGCGGTAGCCCGCTCGCCGATAGTCCCACTGCCGCGAGCGCGGCACCTGTTCCAGCCAGTCGTAGAGATGCACCCGGCACAGGTCGTCAAAGTCCACCTGCGACAGGACAACCTCCTCTCCGGTCAGGCGGTCGCGGATGGCGAACGGTCCCTCCGCCTGGGCAGCGGCTCGATCGAAGGTGGCTCGATCGACGGCACAGTTGAGGTAAGCCAGGCGCTCGGCCCGCCCGCCGATGAGAGTTCGCACCTCGTCCCGGCGTTCCAGCGGCAGCTTGAAGCCCTGGAACTTCTCGGTGCCGTAGATCGAGTGAAACATCCCGGCCCGGCACAGCTCCTCGGTGCAGCCGCGTGCCTCCATCAGGCGATAGAGGTTGACGAGGTGGCCCAGGTAGGTCTTCTCGGTATGAGCGACCTTGGCGATCCCGAGGCCTGCCAGGAAATCGGTCATGCGCTTGTAATCGGCGTGCATTGGTTTCCCCCGTTTACGGCACGTTGAACGCCTGCTTGAGCGCCGCCAGCGCTTCGACACCGCGGGCGCGGTCGACCACGGCACTGACGCGCACCTCGCTGGTGTTGATCATGCTGATGTTGATGCCGCGTTCGGCCAGGGCTCCGAACATGCGCCGGGCCACGCCGGTGTGCGTCCGCATGCCGATGCCCAGGACGAAAAGCTTGGCGATGTCCGGGTCGGCGGCGGTGCGGGCAGCAGGGTCGATGGCGGCGACGGCTTCCTGCGTCAACCGCTGGGCCCGGACCAGGTCGTCGCGCGGGACGCTGAAGGACAGTTCCTCCCGCCCGGGACGGCTAACGTTGAGCACGATCATGTCCACGACGATGCCGCCCGCCGCCACCGCCTGGAAGACGCGCGAGCAGATGCCGGCCCGGTCCGGCAGGTCGAAGATGGTGATGCGGCCCTGGTCGTCGTTGAGGAGCACATCGCTGACGACGATGTCCTCCATGCTGGACAGTTGCTGCGCCACGGCAGTGAGGTCGCGGGCGGTGTCCTGAACGGCCTCGGCGGGCCGCAGCCGGAATGGGGCGGCCACCGCGCTCTTACCCGGCAAACCGGCGCCGGGCCGGGGCTCGTGCAGGGCAAACGCCTGGTGGACGGCCCGCAGGGCACGCACGCCGTCGGCCCGGTCCACCAGGGCGGAAATCTTTATGTCACCCGTGGTCACCATCTTCAGGTTGATGTTGGCCGCCGCCAGGGACGCGAACAGCTTCTCGGCCACGCCGGTGTGCGTCCGCATGCCGGTGCCGACAATCGACACCTTGGCAACTCCTTCGTCGTGCGAAACCGTGGCCCCCAGCTCGGCGGCCAGCGGGCGGATCACGGCCAGGGTGGCCGGCAGCTCGCACGACGCCACGGTGAATCCGATCGACGCCTTGCCGCCCACGCCCACGTTCTGGGCGATCATGTCCACGGCCACGTTCTGCCCGGCGATGGCAGAGAAAACACGATGACTGACGCCGGGCCGGTCCGGCAGGCCGTCGAGACTGACGCGGGCCTCGTCCTTGACCAGGGCCGCCCCGCAGACGACCACGTCGCGCATCCAGTCGGCCTCGGGAACGATCCAGGTCCCTTCGGTATCGGTGAACGACGAGCGCTTCTGCAAGGGGACGTCGAATTTCTTGGCGAACTCAACGCTGCGTGAGTGAAGCACATTGGCGCCGACGCTGGCCAGCTCCAGCATCTCGTCATAGGAGATCACATCCATCTTCCGCGCCTCGGGGACGACGCGCGGGTCAGTGGTGTAGATGCCGTCCACGTCGGTGTAGAACTCGCAGTTGACCTCGGGATGGCCGGCCCGCGGGTCGTGCTTCATGACGGCGGCCAACGCGACGGCGGTGGTGTCCGACCCGCCGCGGCCCAGCGTCGTGATGTTGTAGTTCTCGTCGATCCCCTGAAACCCCGCCACGATGACGATGTGCCCCTCGTCGTGAGCCTGGCAGATGCGTTCGGTGGAGATGTTCTTGATGCGCGCCTTGGTGTGGAAGCTGTCGGTGACGATGCCTACCTGGGCGCCGGTGAAGCTGACCGCCTTTTCGCCCAGCTCCTGGATGGCGATGGCCAAGAGGGCAATCGACTCCTGTTCGCCGGTGGCCAGCAGCATGTCCATTTCACGGGCCGGCGGGCGCGAGCTGAGTTCCTTGGCCAGGGCGATCAGCTCGTCGGTGGTGTCACCGCGGGCGCTGACGACAACGATGACCTGGTTGCCATTCTGGCGGGCGCGGATGGCCCGTCGGGCGGCGGCCATGATGCGCTCCGCCGTCGCCACACTGCTGCCGCCGAATTTCTGGACGACCAGTGGCATCGGTCGCGTTTCCCTCATGAGGCGAAGGGCGAACGGGGGGATCTCTCCTCCCTCGCCCCCGAGTACGGGGGCGAGGGGACATTACCACCTGCCGCTCGCCATAGCGGAGCCGTCTTCAACATTCTCCTGCCAACTGTACAGGCGCTGGCCCGGCATGGCCACGCCATCGCATCGCTTCGGGTGCGCCCCGGACCCCGTTACACAACCTTTCGTGTTTCCTCATTGCGGCGGGCGACGGCTCGGGGTACACTTCTCATATCCGTGCCCCCCTTAACTCGCTCCTTCGGGGCCCTCGCCCGGCAGACTCGATCCGATGGACACGACTAACCTCGACCCCGCCGCGCCGGCGCTCGTGCGCCGTCCGAACCGCTGCCGACGCTGCGCAGCCTGGGGGGATTTCGTCTGCTCCGCCCGCTTGGCGAAGGGGGCATGGGGTTCGTTTTCCTTGGCTACGATGAGGCGGAACAGCGGCACGTGGCCATCAAGGTGCTCGCCGATCACCTGGCCTCCAACCAATCCTACGTTGATCGCTTCTACCGCGAGGTCAAGAGCGGCGGCCTGCTGCACCATCCGAACATCGTACACAGCATCAGCGGCGGGCAGGACCGGGCCAGCCTCAAACATTACCTCGTCCTGGAATACGTCGATGGCCCCAGCGGCCGGGCCCTGCTGGATCACTACCAACGGCTCTCGATCGGCGATGCGGTCCATATCGCGCTCGACATTGCCCGGGCCCTGGAACATGCCCACTCGCGCAACGTGGTGCACCGCGACATCAAGCCCGACAACATCCTGGTGACACGCTCCGGCGTGGCCAAGCTGGCGGACATGGGGCTGGCCAAGCGCACCGATGAAGCCAGCCATCTGACCGTGGCCAAGCAGGGCTTCGGCACGCCGCACTACATGCCCTACGAACAGGCCATTAACGCCAAATACGCCGATGGCCGCAGCGACATCTACGCCCTGGGAGCCACGCTCTATCACCTGGTGACCGGCGAGGTGCCGTTCCAGGGGGCCAACCACCTGGAAGTGCTTGAAAAGAAGAGCTGGGGCGATTTCGATCCGGCCAGCAGCCTTAACCCCGAAGTACCGGCGTTCCTCGACGAGATCATCAACAAGATGTTGCAGCGCGACCCGGCAGACCGCTATCAGACGGCCAGCGAGCTAATCATCGATCTGGAGCGTTCGGGCCTGGCCTCGCCGGTGCTGAGCTTCGCGGACATGGACCTGGCGATGCAGGATCCGGCAGCGCGGGCCTACCTGGCGTCGGCGGCCGAGCCGACGCGCCTCGATGCGGGCGTGGTCGCGGCCGAGGGCGCCGCCGCGGACATCTGGTACCTCCGTTATCGCGTGAAGGGAAGCTGGCGCAAGCGGCGGGCCACCACGCCGGTCATCGTGCGGCGGCTGCGCGGGCAAGCTGCCGGCCAGCGCGGAGGCCTGCCGGCCCGATGCGGGGGAGTTTCGTCCGCTGCGTGACCTGCCGGAGTTCCGCGCTCATATCCCGCGCCAGCGCACCCCGGCTGCCCGGCCGCGCCCGAGCCGGCGGCCAATCCGGTCGAGCGTCCTTCCCGGCCTCGAATGCTCCTGGTGATCGCCGCGGCCGCGGCGGTTGGCGTCGTCGCGCTGGCTGGCCTAATCCTGGTCCTGTTCCTGATAAACGGTTAGACGAACGCGCCGCCCGCTGGGCGGCGGCTAAACTGCGCGGAGATCTTGACCCATGAGGACGATGCTGCTGATTGCACTGGCGCTGCTTGGCCTGACCTGCGCCGCGGTTGCGGCCGATGTCCCGAGCCTGGTGAAACAACTGAAATCGCCGGACCCGGACCTGCGCCGGGCCGCCGCCAAGGAACTCGGCGAGGCGGGACCCGATGCCAAAACCGCCATCACCGCCCTGACTACCGCCCTGGGCGACAAGGATCTGTTCGTCCGTCGCTTCGCGGCCCAGGCCCTGGGGGAAATCGGCCCCGAGGCGAAGTCGGCGGTCAAGCCGCTCAGTGAGGCGCTCAAGGATCCCAAGAAGGAGGTGGCCCAGGCCGCTGCCACCGCGCTGGGCAAGATCGGCGCCGTCGAGCCGCTGGCCGCCCTGGCCGGCGACACCCGCCGCGACCCGGCCGCCCGACGCAAAGCCATCGAAGCCCTCGGTGCCATGAAGGCCGACGCCCGCTCCGCCGTGCCCGACCTGACCAAGGCGCTCAAGGACAAGGACGTGCGCATCGAGGCGGCCGACGCGCTGGGCGAAATCGGACCCGACGCCAGCTCAGCGCTCAAAGACCTCGATGCCATCGCCGCCTCGAAGGAGCGCGACCGCAATTTCAAGAAAGCGGTCACCGAGGCGATCAAGAAGATCAAGAAGTGAGACGGCCCTCGAACCCCTTCACGAGCAAAACGTTTAGACCTTTCGGAAACAATGAAGGGCCGGGAGCCGCCGAGCGCGTGGGAAAAGCCGGACGTGCCGCGCGCTCGGATTCCCCATCTCGGGAGGATACCGTTCCGTCCAAAGGACCCAGGTTGAACTGAATTCGGGGGGGAATTCTGTTCAACCTGGCGCGGCAACGCAATCCTTGTACCACCATGAGCTTGCGCCGACAGGTCGCACTAAAATGCGCCAGGTTGAACAGAAGTCGGATGTGTGCGGAACGCCCACGAGCCCAAGCAACCGTAGGGTGCGTCAAGCGTACTCGCGCCGACGCACCGGAGGGCAGGAATGGTGCGTCGGCGCGAGTACGCTTGACGCACCCTACAACTACTTCGCCTGCCCTTTGTCCGTCGTATCCCGCTGTTGCCTCACCGCCACGGTCCGGCCTGCTCCGGGCAGCCGCCCTTCCACCAGCGGTTGCAGCACCTCCCGGCCCAGGCGGAGCGTGAAATCTTCCGCGCCACACCGGTTGACGTGATGCGAGTCGGTGAACTCATTGTCCGGCAGCCAGTTGCGGGCATCGATCAGCGGCACGGGATAATCGCGAACGAGGGCCGCACAGTAGGCATCCACACGCTGACGCGAGTCCGGTGAGTACCAGCTCTGGAACTCCTTCCCTTCCGGCGTCAGGACCAGCGCCACCTCGATACCGTTCCTGGCGCACAGATCGAGCAGCTCGCGATTGGCGCGGTCGGAGAGATCGACGACGTGCAGGTCCTGTAGCGGCGGGTAGTAGCCGACCCGGGCGAAGGCGGTCCCGTACTGGGCGGCAATTGGGTCGGGTGCGGGAAGGCGTGGATCGCCGCCCAGCGGATTCAGACGGACCTCGCCGTCGTGCCACTCGGCATCGGAGACCCAGGCCGGAACGGCATGATAGGCCAGGAATTGGCGGTGCTTGTAGCAGGGGACCAACTGCCCGCGCAGGAAGAAGCTATAGACCTTCAGCGGATTGCGGTAGCGGCGCGTCGTGGGAAGATCGGGGGCGGTGGCGGTGGCCAGCAGGATGGTCTGGGCATCGTCGCCCAGTTGCGGCGGCATGATTTCGATCACCACCCATTTCGGCCGGATGCCGCGACGCAGCAGCCGCTGCATTTCGAGCAGGTTCATCCCGGGACCCGCTCCCAGGTGCGAGAAGTTGAACACGAGCGGCTGCTCCTGGGACGCGTCCTTCAGGGGCGGCAACTTCTCCGGGACGAAGCTCCCCACGGTGCGCGAGCTGCCGAGGAACAGCAACAACGGCCGCCCCGGCTCTTCGGCCTGGCGCTGCCGCAAGAGCGCCAGCCGTGCGCCGAACTCCGCGTCCTGTAGCTCCGGATGACGCGCCACCACCACCACGTCCAGGACCAGCTGGATGGCGGCAAACCCGAGCAGGCAGCACACCAGTGCGGCCCGGGCCCCTTTCATTCGTCGGCGATTGGACGTCATCGAACGATCCTCAGAGTGCTGCTTCCACCGCTGGACGCTTCATCGACGGGTGGCACGCCCTGAGGGTACTCCGAAGGGCGTGTCTGACTATCAGCACGCCCTTTGGAGTACCTCAGGGCGTGCCACCCAACGGCGATTCCCGAAGCGCGGCCCGTTGCTCCGGCGACGCTTCCGCCAGCCGTCCTTCCACCAGCGGCTGCAGGACCTCACGCCCCAGCCGGCTTGTGAACTTCTCCGCACCGTGCAGCATCACATGGTGTGAATCGAAGAAATCCACCTCATCGAGCCAGTTCCGCGCGTCGATCAGCGGCACGTGGCACTCCTGGCTCAGGGCCGTGCAGTAGCGATCGATGCGCTGGCGCGATTCGGCGGAGTACCAGCTCTGGAAGCTTGGACCTTCCGGGGTCAACAACAGGACCAATGCAATACCGTGCTGCCGGCAAAGGTCGATCAATTCTCGTGTCGCCCGGTCGGAAATCTCCGCAATGTGCAGGTCCTGAACCTGGGGCGAATAATCCTGACGGGCCAGCTCCGTCATCTGGCGAACCGTGGGAGGATCGGGATCGGGTCCGAACAGCTGCGGATGCCCGCCCAGTGAGTTGGCAACCTGTTCCGCATCGTCCTCAGCGATCCACTCCGGGATGGCACGACCGGCCAGGAAGCGTCGATGCTGGTAGGCCGGCACCAGCTGACGCTTCAGGAAACTCCCGTACACGCTGGTGGGCTTCAGATAACGCCGGGTGACGGGGAAGTCGTCCTGGCCGGCCGTGGTCAGGGCGATGTACTGGCTGGCGTCCCCCAGCCACGGGGGCATGAGTTCGACCACCAGCCATTGCGGCCGAATCCCGTTCCGCAGTAGCCGGCGAACTTCCTGCAAGTTCATCACCGGGCCGGCCATGAAATGCGAGAAATTGAACGCCACCACTTCCGCCCCGGAGGCGGTCCGCAACGGCGGCAGCTGCTCCGGCAGGAAGCTCACCTTGGTCCGCGAGCTGCCCACCAGGACCAAAAGCGGCCGATTCGGCTTCTCGGCCAGGCGGGCCCGCAGCGTCTTCAGATGCCAGGCATATTCCGGATCGTATACCTCCGGACAACGCGCCACCACGCCGAGGTCCAGGAGCAATTGAATGCCGACGAAGGCCAGTGCGCCGCACACCAGAGCGGACCGGGCTCCCTTCACACGTCGGCGGTCCTGCGCCATTGCACCCCTCTCGGGATATGTAGGACGGAGCACCGCTCCGTCCTACGCTTTCCTGGGCGTGACAGTGTCACGTAGGATGGAGCGGCGCTCCGTCCTACCCTTCTCCCCGCGAGTCAAAATTGGAAATAGATGAACGTCTTGCTCATCCCGGGCGCCAGCACGAGCGCTAGCGACACCGCGCCGGCATAGCCCAGCCCCATGACCGCGGCCGGCAACCGGAGCGTCAGCCGCTTCCACGCGCCCGTGTACGCCAGGACGGTGCAGATGAATACGAGACCCGCCGTGTACCACAGGCTCAAAGCCGGCAGCGGCGCGCCCAGCCCCGCGTGCGGAATCGCCAGGCGCTGCAACATCTCGCTGGCCGCGCCAAAGGTCGTGGCCCGGAAGAAGACCCAGCACAGGGCGATACACAGAAACGTGGCCGCCCGACGCAGGGCCGTCCCCGGAGCGCTCTGGAGTACGGCGTCCAGGGCCGGCCGGGTCTTGCAAAACTCCCGGAAGACGCGATGGCCGATCAGCAGGCTGCCGTGCAGGCCGCCCCAGAAGACGAACGTCCAGTTGGCCCCATGCCACAGGCCGCCCAGGAGCATGGTGATCATCAGGTTGCGGTAGACGCGCCAGCGGCTGCCGTGGCTGCCGCCCAACGGAATGAACAGATAATCGCGCAGCCAGGTGGACAACGACATGTGCCAGCGATGCCAGAACTCGGCCACGTTGGCCGCCGCGTACGGCAGGTTGAAGTTCTGCGCCAGCTTGTACCCCAGCATGTGAGCCGTGCCCAGAGCCATGTCGCTGTAGCCGGAAAAATCGCAGTAAATCTGCAGGGC
The DNA here is from genome assembly GCA_963827935.1 of uncultured Planctomycetota bacterium. Classification (GTDB taxonomy): domain Bacteria; phylum Planctomycetota; class Planctomycetia; order Gemmatales; family Gemmataceae; genus DATFNV01. The sequence goes on from CAWHCN010000023.1 coordinate 418,327, forward strand.
ATAGGCCAGCGTCGCCATCCAGACGGCCGACGAACCGTACTTGCTGGGATCGGCAAACACCGGATCGGCAAACTGGGCCATGTGGTCGGCAATCGCCAGCTTCTTGAATACGCCCATGATGACATAGCGCGCGCCCAGCTCCAGGCGGGGCCAGCTCCAGTGCTTGCGTCGGGCGATCTGCGGCAGGAAGTCGCGGGCCCGGACGATCGGCCCGGCCACCAGGTGTGGAAAGAACGTGATAAAGAGCATGAAATGGAGCAGGTTCCGCTCTGCCGGCACCCGCCGCCGATAGACATCCACCGTATAGTTGATCGCCTCGAAGGTGTAGAACGAAATGCCGATTGGCAGGATCACTTGTAGCACCGGCAGGGAGGTGGTGGCGCCGCCGGCCCGGAGCGCCTCCTCCAGCGAGTGCAGGAAGAAATTGGCGTACTTGAAATAGACCAGCAGGCCAAGGTTGCCGACCAGGCTGCACCCCAGCAGCAGCTTGCGCCGCAGCGGCGACGACCAGGCGTCCAGGCCGCGCGCGATGAAGTAGTCCAGCGTGGTGGAAATGGCAATGATGGCGGCCAGCCAGTGGTTCCAGCTTGCATAGAAGTAGAAGCTGGCTACGAGCAGCAGCCCAACCCGCACCCGATGCCAGGGCACGGACCAGTAGACGATGAAGACGACCGTGAAGAACAGCAGGAACTTGTCGGAACAGAAGAGCATGGCATCCAGTGCTCAACGACTCGTTGTGGCCGCATGTCCGCCGCGGCACCATCCCGGTCGGCAGATCGCGCGGCGCGACCCGGACGAACGGGTTTCGCGAAGCGGCAGTACCGTTTTTCGGCCCTCAAGTCAAGTTGGAGCGGCGCCGCCAGGATTGGATGCTCGGCCGATGCGCCAATGCCGAAACGAATCGCACCGCCGAACTCGTTACTGAGCCATTACTTGTGATCATTCGTTTCAGCACCCCCCTGCGGAAACCACCGCCCGGCGGGGCGGGAGGCCGCGGGAGCGGGGCTGGGAGGATGAGACGCCCGCCCGTGGACCCGCCGTCAACGGCGGGCCGACACCACGCCGCGGCAAACCCCGTGCGGGGACGCGAGAGGGGCGGGATGGGGAAAGTGCGAGGGCAGTTCGGCCACGGGGCGGCGGGCGGCACGAAAGGGGACCCACCTCAACTCAACACCAGCGTACCCACGGATGGGTCCTTGTCGAATGCGTCGATATCGGCAAAGCGGGCACGAAAGAGCGCCTCCACCTGGGCGGTTGTGCAATTGCCGCTCTGCAGCCAGATTACCTTGGGCGGGTGGCCGCGAGCACGCTCAGGTTGTTGTAGTCCTCGTCCTTGCTGACGATGGCAAACCCGTTTTGCTTGGCGTGATCCCAGACCTGATTGTCATCGGCGCAATCCAGGCCAACCGACCGCACATGGATGGAATTGGGGAACAGGTCGGCCAAACGGTTGACCAACTTCGGCGATACGTTCTGGTCGAGGAGCAGCTTCATGCGACTGCAACCAACATGCTGCGCTCCCGTTCCGCGGCGAAGGCGAAGCAGGCTTGGATGTCCTCCGGGGTCAGATAGGGGAAGTCATCGAGGACCTCGGGCACCGTCATTCCCGCGGCGAGGTAGGAGAGCACGTCGTAGACGGTGATGCGCATGCCGCGAATGCACGGACGGCCGCCGCGCTTGCCCGGCTCGATGGTGATCCGTGCGCGCCATTGTTCGTTCATGACTGAGACCTCCGAGGCAGGCCTTTGCTGACAGGGCGAAACCGTCGTCGAGTTGATTATAGGGGATACGGTCCAACGGTGGGCCGCACACCCTGCCTTCCGCCCTTCTCGGGGCTTCTCGCGGCCCCGGCTTCAGCCCCCAACGACGCGGCTCAAGCCCGAGCAGCGACAAGCCCCGGGAACGTGGCTAGGGCGAGGAGACGCCCGCCCGTGGACCCGCCGTCGACGGCGGGCCAACACCGCGGCGCGGCAAACGCCGGGCGGGAACGTGAGAGGGGCGGGATGGGGAAGGTGCGAGGGCCGTGCGTGAACGGTCTGAAGGGGAATCCGCCGCAGCCCCGAGAGGGGACCTGTGGTGCTGGGGGCGGTGATCTGAGAATAGTGAGGGATGGCAAGGGCGGCCCGCAGCGCAAGTTTCGCGTTACTTTGATCCGGGGGCCTTGAACCCGATCTTCTCGCGGAGAGCGTCTGGCAGCGCTTGCAAGATGCGGTTGTGTTCGATTAGCAGCGCCTCGATCCGCGCGAACCGCTCCGTGTTGACGCGATCTATTTCGATTCTCTCGCGCGCATATCGGCCACGCGCACGTCGATGTCCGATATCCGCACCAGGAAGCTCGCCTGATTCTGAATCAAGGTCGCCAAGGCATCTTCCAGGCGTCCATTACCCGCGCCCTTCGCCCGTGCCATGTCGCGCTCCCCGTGACCGACGCTGGGGTTTCTCGCCCATCCATTATCGCCGCCCGCGGTTGGGATTCCAAGTGGCGTTTCGCTCCGTGAGGGAACCGTGCCCCTGCCTTCCGCCCCGTTCACGGGGCTTCCCGCGCAGCGATCCAGGCCCGCCGTTCACGGCGGGTCACCAGGGGACCGCACGTTCTGTTGAGCCCCGTTCACGGGGTTCTCGCGGCCCCGGCTTCAGCCCCCAACGACGCGGCTCAAGCCCGAGCAGCGCGAAGCCCCGGGAACGGGGCTGGGAGGAGGAGACGCCCGCCCGTGGACTCGCCGTCAACGGCGGCCGACACCGCGACGCGGCAAGACCTAGGAACGGGGCTCCCGGACGGGGACGGGAGAGCAGCGGGACAGAGAGGGTGCGAGGGCAGTTCGGTCACGGGCCGGCTGGCGGGCTGAATGGTGGCCGACCGCTCATGGCAGGAGTTCCACGGCTACATCGGGAAATGCAGCCAGGTGCTGGTCATTCGTCAAGAAACGGTCGAAGCGATACTCCACGGCGGTCGCGAGGTGCAAGGAGTCGGCCAACCCGTAATTGTGCACTGCGCGGATCATGGTTGCTCTGTGATGAATTGCGGCTGTAGAGGGAACTGTGGTCAGATGCGGCCCCAGGAAGAAGCGCTGATAGTCCAGCAGCAAGGGGCCGTTGCCTGTCCGCAGCGCTATGACGAGGCTCTCGGTCCACGTTAGCTCACTCACGCCAAAGCGGTGCCCGGCCAGTTCGAGAGCGGCGATGTGGTTCCTGGCACGCTGCTGCACTGCGGGCTGCCCGTCCACTGCATAAATGACGATATTGCTATCCAGGTAGTACAGCATCACGGATTCCCTGCCGGCGGCCCAGATTGCGTCTGCGCCCAGAGCGCTTGCATCTTGCGCTCGTACTCTTCTTCACCCTCTCGGAGCCCGGCCTCGATCTCCTCAGCGCTTCGTCCCTGAAAGCCTCGGGCCTGCTGGCCTCGGTGAATCTCATCGATGACCGCTGCCAGACCGCGTTGAGGCGGCGGACTGGCCACCGCCGCTTGAACAACCACCTTGACACGACCGGGGGCGAGACCTGGCTTTTGATCCAGTTCCAGCGTCCCATCGGGCTTAAGTGTGCCTTCGATCACGACCTCGTTGAAGCTCATGACTGGTCTCCCCGTCCATACCGGGCGTGTTTCATTGTAGTCGGTGCGGGGCGTGCCACAACATCGAGCCCGCCGGCCGACATCTGCTTGGTGAGGCCCCGGGAACGGGGCTGGGAGGAGGAGACGCCCGCCCGTGGACCCCCGGCAACGGCGGGCCGACACCGCGACGCGGCAAGACTCCTAAGGCGAGCGGCAGGTGATAATCTCCTGCGAGGCCTGGGCCTTCAGGACGGCCGGGGCGAGTGACTTGGCCACTGGCCAAGTCGCTTGGCCAAGTCGCGTACAGCCATAACATAATTTACTGTAATGACTTGCGCCTGCGACAGAGTGACTTGGCCACTTGGCCACGTATTTGTGGCCAAGTCACGAGTGTATCATTTTGCTACATCCGGTCGCCTTATGGCGCCGATCATACCTTACTAATGTACACATACTTTTCCGGGGGTTGATAGCGTGGGAACGAGAGTACTCGCGCTGTCACGGGGCTTCTCGCGGCCCCGGCTTCAGCCCCCAGCGACGCGGCTCATTCCCGAGCAGTGAGAAGCCCCGGGAACGGGGCTGGGAGGAGGAGACGCCCGCCCGCGGACCCACCGTCAACGGCGGGCCGACACCGCGACGCGGCAAGCCCCGGGAACGGGGCGCCCGGGCGGGGACGGACGCTCGGGACAACGCGAGCGGGGGACGAACCCCGGCGCCAGCCCGCATGGCGGGGCGGGGGACGGCGGGAAGCCCCGGCTCAAGGCGCCGATCGTAGATCACGCACGGCTGGGGGAACGACACTGTCGTCAATCGGATAGCCTTCGCGCGGAATGCCCGGCCCAGCGTCAAGCTGCACAACCCATCTCCAGGGCTTGTAATAGCCGGAGCGAACCAGGGTCTCCGGGCGGAGAAACCGCCAGTAGGACGTGCCTCCTCCCTGGTGATCGCACCGGACGTAGGTGCCTTCATCCACCGCCCGTTCAACCGGGCGCAGAATTCGGAGGTAGTCCAGAATAGTGAAACGCGGCAAGCTGCTCATCTTCGATTCGCTCCCGGGCGAAGTTGTCGGCGTGCCTCTTTCATAGATGGTACCCATAGCCGCGAATTTACGTCCATAGCTTCCGGGCTATGTACTCAAACGATCAAGTAAGCCATCCGCAGCAGGTACACGGTATTAGCAAGACAGCAGCAGCGATGCTGAGGATACGGCCCGCCAGGTTGTGCCGCTTCCAGAAGCAGAAACTGGTGATGGTGAGACCGAGCGATAGGAACATGGAGCAGCCGCAGCATCCGCCATACACGGTGGAATGGTTCGTTCCCCACTTCGCGAGTTCACGGTCCAGTCGCTCTTCTTGTCTGACTCGGTACTCGTAGGACTCCAAGGTCGCCGGGGAACCGTTCCACGGGCGGTCCCGTGCACTACCTACACTTAGGCAAAGCCAGAACACCGAAAGAAAGGCGAGAATGGAAATCACCGTGGGTAGCAAGGATGATCCGCGCTTCCGCTGAGCAGTCGTGGCCGTCGATTCCTCCTTTGTCCCCACAACCGGCTCGCGTGAGTTGTCGAACTCGAACGCGCCTGGATTTGCTGGTGGTGGTGGCTCCGTGGAAGCGAGAGGGGGAATGACGAACCTACGCCCGCAGCGGGGGCACTTCGGCTTTCTCCCGCTGGCATCCTCTGGGGCCTTGAGGTGCTTTCCACACGAAGGGCAAGCGAAGCGGATCATCGGCGCTACTCTCGCCGAGGGCTGCATTCGTGGAAGCTGAAGTAGCTGACCGCATTTGGGACACGGCACCTGGCCATGAGACTTATCGCCGGCCGTCTCTAGAACTGACTTGCACGCTGGGCACTGGAAGCGAATCATGGCGGCACCCTGGTTCGCCGGGTCAGACGGCGGCGCTATTGGAGCGGTGCGGCACCCCCGTTTTTTCGCTCCCTACTTTGGGGTGAAGCCGTACTTCTTGAGACGATCACTTGCGGCTTGTCGCTCAGCGTCTGTGAACAACGGGTGCCACTCGGGCGCAAGGATCAGTGCCTCGATGGTGAGGTCTAACCGACCTCGCTCCCACATCGCGGTATACCCTTCCGTCACCCCCTCCTTGGTAATCAACTCCTGTGCGGTGCGAAGTCCACCGATATCGTGGAACATCTCAAGGAACCGTTTTGCATTGTAGCCGGTCTCATTCAGAGCACGGCGATACGTGTCCAAAAGGGCTGCTTCGAAACGCCGTTGGAGGTCACTGGCCATTTCTCATCCCTACCTCGCCGAACTTCTTCGCTCACCCCGCGGGGGCACCCCAAGCTCCTGCATGGGGGCCCGCCCGCGTCCCTTCCTCAGTACATATCCTCCCCCCCGCCTCCCGCCGGCTTCTTCTCCTCCTTCGGCATGTCCGCCACCAGGGCGTCGCTGGTCAGGAGCAGCGTCGCCACGCTGGCGGCGTTCTGCAGGGCGTAGCGCACCACCTTGGTCGGGTCGATGATGCCTTCCTTGACCATGTCGCAGATGCGGTCCAGGCGGGCGTCGAAGCCGTAGTTCTCACGGAGTTGCGAGCAGTTCCTCCCAGGACGCGGCGTCAAGCAGCCGGTCGAGGATGCGCTCCAGGCGGCTGACATCGGTGACGGCCTGCAATTGCGCCTTGTGCTTGCGGCTGGCAGGCTTGTCAAAGCGCCGACGGCCGAGGCGCGATACCGTATCACGCAGCGTCTGCAAGCTGCCCTCTACCCTGGCCTCCGCCCGAACCTCTTCGCGCAGCTCTTCGAGATACGATGACTTAATCACGGCCCAGCCCTCCAAGTTGCCCTGCCAGGCCGCTCGACGGCCCGCCAAGGCGGCAAAGGTCAGCGTGAGGTGTGCCAGGATGCCCCGGTCGCGCTCACCGGGCACCCTGCCCGCTTCGATCGTCCACGCCTCGATTATACCCGGATCGGCCCCTCCCTGCATCAGCGGCAACCAGGCCAGCAGCCAGGGCGAGATCGTGCCCGCCGCCACTTGGCTCACGGTGAGGGCGGCGTCCTCGTCGCGCAGCGTCCGCTGCTCGATACTCCCCACCAGGGAACATCGCGGCGCCAGCGACGGTCGCTCCTCGATGCTGCCGGACTGTTCACGGCCCGTCAGGTTGATAACCGCCCCACCGGCGGTGTCGAGTACCAAACTGCCCGGCGCGGCCGGTTCGGTCAGCAGGCGCGGCACGTATCCCAGCAGGAGGCGCGACGCCGAGCCGCCCTCGGACGCCGCTTGGAGTTCCACGCAAAGCGCTTCGAAGCCATCGCCGACGCGGAAAGCGGCCACCAGGTCGTTGGTCAGGTCGCCCTGGTCCGGCAAGGCGTGCCGCCGGGTGTCGATCCAGGCGTGGAAGGACACGTCGCTGCGACGCAGCAGCCAGCGGAAGAAACCGGGCGGGTTGCGCTTGATCAGGTAGCGCCCCGCCTTGTCGTATTCGTTCATGCCCGCGGAGTCTAACGGGGCGGACCCTCTCCGACAAACGAAAACGTCCCGCGGGCGCTCTGTCAGAGCGCTCGCGGGACGCTTGCGGCTAAACGGGGCTTAGTACATATCCTCCCCGCCCCCCCCCGCCGCCTTCTTCTCCTCCTTCGGCATGTCGGCCACCAGCGCGTCGCTGGTCAGCAGCAGCGTCGCGACGCTGGCGGCGTTCTGCAGGGCGTAGCGCACCACCTTGGTCGGGTCGATGATGCCTTCCTTGACCATGTCGCAGTAGCGGTCCAGGCGGGCGTCGTAGCCGTAGTTCTGGTCCTTGTTCTCCAGCACCTTGTTGGCGACGACGGCGCCGTCCTCGCCGGCGTTCTCGACGATCTGCTTGATCGGGGCCTTGCAGGCGCGGACGACGATGTTGTAGCCGATCTCCTCGTCGTGGCTGAGGTCCTTCGGCTTCAGGCCCTGGCTGGCGCGCAGCAGGGCCACGCCGCCGCCGGGGAGGATGCCTTCCTGGTTGGCGGCGCGGGTGGCGTGCATGGCGTCCTCGACGCGGGCCTTCTTTTCCTTCATCTCGCTTTCGGTGGCGGCGCCGACGTTGATCTTGGCCACGCCGCCGGAGAGCTTGGCGATCCGCTCGCTCAGCTTTTCCTTGTCGTAGTCGCTGGTCGACTTCTCCAGCTCGCGTTGGATGGTGGCGATGCGGCCCTGGATCGGCTTCTTCTTGCCGGCGCCTTCGATGATGGTGGTGTTGTCCTTGTCGATCTTGATCTTCTTGGCCCGGCCCAGGTCGGTGAGCTGGACGTTTTCGAGCTTGATGCCGAGGTCCTCGAAGATGGCCTTGCCGCCGGTGAGGATGGCGATGTCTTCGAGCATGGCCTTGCGGCGATCGCCGTAGCCGGGGGCCTTGACGGCGGCGCACTTGAAGGTGCCGCGCAGCTTGTTGATGACCAGCGTGGCCAGGGCCTCGCCTTCGACTTCCTCGGCGATGATCAGCATCGGCTTGCCCTGGCGGAGGACCTTCTCCAGCACCGGCACCAGGTCCTTGCTGGTGGAGATCTTCTTTTCGTAGATGAGGATGTAGGGGTCTTCGAGCTCGCACTCCATCTTCTGCGGGTCGGTGACGAAGTAGGGGGAGAGGTAGCCGCGGTCGAACTGCATGCCTTCGACGAACTCGTGGCTGGTTTCGAGGGTCTTGCCTTCCTCGACGGTGATGACGCCGTCCTTGCCGACCTTGTCCATGGCCTCGGCGATGATCTTGCCGATCTCGCTGTCGTTGTTGGCGGCGACGGTGGCGACGTTTTCCAGGTCCTTCTTGCTCTTGACGTCCTTCTTCATGTCGACGAGCTTGGCGACGATGTCCTCGACGGCCTTCTCGATGCCGCGTTTCATCGAGCATGGGGTTGGCGCCGGAGACGACGGCGCGGAGGCCTTCGTTGAAGATGGCCTCGGCAAGGACGGTGGCGGTGGTGGTGCCGTCGCCGGCGACGTCGCTGGTCTTGGAGGCGACTTCCTTGACCATGCGGGCGCCCATGTTCTCGTAGTGGTCTTCCAGCTCGATTTCCTTGGCGACGGTGACGCCGTCCTTGGTGACGGTCGGCGAGCCGAAGGATTTCTGGAGGACGACGTTGCGGCCCTTGGGGCCGAGCGTGACCTTGACGGCGCGGGCGAGCTTGGCAATGCCCCGGCGCATGGCTTCCCGGGCTTCCTGATCGAACGCGATCTGTTTCGCGGCCATTGAGGGTCTCCGAATGATGTTTGAAAGTTGGTCGGTGTGATTGTGTTTCGATTTATCGTTTCGCGCTCGGTCGCGAGCGCGAAACGGTGAATCAAACGATGGTCACTTGTCGAGTACAGCCAGCACGTCTTCCTCGCGCATGAGGAGGACTTCGTCGGTGCGGGCGCGGTCCTTGAACTCGTCGCCGGCCCAGGAGGTGAAGAGGACGGTGTCCCCCTTCTTGACCTGGAGCGGCTGGCGTTTGCCGTCCTTGAGGAGCCGGCCGGGGCCGACCTCGAGGACTTCGCCCCTCTGCGGCTTGTTCTTGGCGGTATCCGGCAGCAGGATGCCGCCGGAGGTTTTCTCTTCCGCCGCGTTCCGGCGGATGACGATGCGGTCGCCCAACGGCCTGATCTTCATCGCACTCTCCCTGCGCCTGGGTCTATCTGGGAACAGTATCCCAGCCCCGGGCGTAGCAATTTCTGTGCCCGCGGAAGGATGGACGATGCAAAAGACGATTGGGAAAGAAGTTGCGGAGAATCGGCACGGTCCCCCGATCGCCCCGGCCTGTCAAGTTGACGCCGGGGGCGGCGCGGCGGCTGTCGGAATGGCAGTCGGGCGGACCATCCCGGGTTCAATGGGAGTTGCCGGCAGCGCCGCCGATGTGCCAGAATGGGGCGGCCGCGCGTTTCCCATTCGCGGTGACGATACGGCTCGAGATCACCCATGAGCATCACGCCAACCTTTGACGACGACCTGGTGCGGCGGCTGCCGTTGCCGTTGGCCCAGCTCTATCGCCGTGCCCACAACGCCAAGACCCCGCTGGAGCGTCATCTGACGGCTTACTTCCTGTGGGAGGCGGCGCTGAAGCTGCTGGGGTCGGTCGCCATCGTGGCCTATGCCGATCAGGGGCAGCACGATCCGGAAATCACGGAGCGCTTGCGGAACCTGGCGCGGCCGTCGCTGGGCCACTGGCGCGAGTTCGTGCGCCTGCTGCTGCCAAAGCTGGCCGCGGGCGACGCCGGGTTCCGTCAGGCGGCCGATCTGCTGGGGCGAACGCGCGACGATCTGCCGCGGGCCGCCGGCCTGGATGCCACCCTCCGCGATGCGCTCGACGGCCAGTCCGGGGCACGCAGCACCGTGCGCCTCGACGAGCTGTTCGATCGCCTGGTGCGTTACCGCAATCGCGAGCTGGGGCACGGTGCCGCCGGGCAGGCGTCCGAGGAGGTTTACGAACGCGTGGGGGCCCATCTGCTGGTGGGCCTGGCCGAGTTGCTGGGGCGGCTCGATGTGCTGGCGGGGCGGCGGCTGCTGTTCGTCGGCGAGGTTCGCCGCCAGGGCTCGGGCGACTGGGTGGTGGAGCGGTACGAGCTGACCGGGGAAAACCCGCGGCGGTTGCCGGTGCTAGTGCTGCCGTCGTCCGCCTCCGGCGCGTTGCCCCACCCGGAACGGGTTTATCTCAGTGCGCCGCCGCGGGCGGACGGTGCGGTCGGCGAGCCGGGCGGGCCGCTGCGGTCGCTGCATCCGCTCGTGCTGTTCGAATCCGAGACAGCCGAGGCGTTCTTCCTCAACGCGCGCCGTGGGGCGCAGCGGGGCGAGTACCTGTGCTATGCCAGCGGGCGGGTAGCCGACCGCCGCGACGCCGGCTCCGAACAGCGCGAGTTCCTGGCCCAGGTGCTGGGGATGACCGTGGACGAGGCGAAAGTCGGCGAATGGGCGGCCCGGTCGCAGTCCGAGGAGCCGCCGACGGAGGCGCGGGAGGAAACCAATGGGTCCCGCCCGCGGCGCATCGGCGAATTCGAGATCGTCAGCGAGTTGGGCCGCGGCGGGATGGGCGTGGTCTACCGCGCCTGGCAACCATCGCTGGGTCGCCAGGTCGCCCTCAAGACGATGCTCCGCAGCGGCGATCCGAAGGCCGAGGCCCGCTTCGGCCGCGAAATCCGCGCGCTGGGCAAGGTGGATCATCCGCACCTGGTCAGGATCTTTGCCTCCGGCTCGGAGGGGGATCGCTGGTTCTATGCGATGGAGCTGATCGACGGTGTCACGCTGGGCAGCCTGTGCGAGAAGCTGGCCGGGACGACGGCGACGGCGGTCGGCGTGGCCGAGTGGCGGCAGGCGCTCACGGTGGCCTATGAAGAGGAGCGGCGCAAGGAGGTGACGATCGGCGACGATGGGCCGGAACCTCGCCCCGGTCCGCCGCGCCCGCCCACTGCGGCAGCGCGTCCCACGGTGGAGTTGCCGCAGGGCCACGTGGTCCACGTCGTCGAAATGATGTGCCAGGCGGCTGACGCGGCCCATGCCTTGCACGAGGTTGGCGTCGTCCATCGCGACATCAAACCCGGCAACCTGCTGCTCACCCCCGATGGCGCGCACGTGGTGCTGATGGACCTCGGCCTGGCGCAGCTCGCCGACGAGGCCCAGGGCAAGCTGACGCGGACCCGGCAGTTCGTGGGCACGCTTCGTTATGCCAGTCCGGAGCAGGTGCTGGCCGTCGGCGGACTGGACCGCGCGCACGGACATCTACAGCCTGGGCGCGACGCTGTGGGAAATGCTGACGCTTCGGCCGCTCTATGGCGTGACCGATCAGACGCCGTCGCCGGAAATGATGCAGCGGATCCAGACGCAGGACCCGGAGCCGGTGCGCAAGTACAACCCGCGCGTGCCGCGCGACCTGGAAGCGATTGTGCTGAAATGCCTGGAGAAGGACCCGAAGCGGCGCTACGCCACGGCCCAGGAACTGGCGGACGATCTTCGGCGCTTCCTCAAGCACGAGCCGGTGCAGGCCCGGCCGATTGGACCGCTCCAGCGTGTAATTCGGCGGGCGCGGCGGCGGCCGGCGGCGGCGATCGCCCTCGTTCTCTTTGCCATCGCGGTGCCGACCCTCCTGGGCTTCGGCTACTGGCTTTGGGATACGCGCTATCGCCTCAAGGTGGAGTATTACGCGACCTACGCGCAGCGCCACGAGTCGCCGATAGGCATCGGGCGTGTTAGCCCGGAAGAGGCCCAGCACCGCGCCCGTACCTGGAAGTTCCACCTGCGCGGCCGGCAGGTTGACAGGATCGAGCTGGTAAACGGCTCGGGGGTCTGTCCGAGCAGCGGGCCGCTCGTGGGGGCTGAAATCGCGCGCACGGATATCCCATCCCGCACCTGCAGCCTGCAATTTCTGCGCGATGACCAGGGCGAGGTCATCCAGGTGATCGGGCGCGACCGGGCCGACAACGTGGACTGGACGTTCCACTACAGCACGCCGACGGCCGGGTTCTTCGCCGACGAAGACGGTATTCCCCGCGCCCGGGGGGGCACGGGGGCGGCCCATGTCAAGCTGTCGTTCACACCGGACGGCCTGCGGAACAAGTTGTGGTACCTGGACAAGGAAGGCAAACCCCAGGCCAATGCCGACGGGGTATTCGCCTATGAGGTCGAGCATGACGACCGCGGCCTGCCGGTGAGGACGCGGCTGCTGGGCGCGGACAAGCAGCCGGTTCGCAATAAGGAGGGCTTCGCCGAGTATACGTCGAAGTACGACGACCGCGGTAATCTGGTGGTACAGAGCTACTTCGACGAGGTCGGCCAGCCCACACGCATCAAAGAAGGCTACGCCGGATGGACCTTGAAATACGACGAACACGGCAATGCAACCGAGGGGACGTTCCTTGACGCGGCCGGCCGGCCCACGCACGTCAACGCCGGCGAAGCACACTGGACGGCGAAGTACGACGACCGCGGCAACCGGACCGAGCAGGCCTACTTCGACGAGGCCGGCCGACCCACACTTGGCACGCTGGGCATGGTCGCTGGACCGCGGCCTTCGACGAGCGCGGCAACATGATCGAGCTGAACTACTTCGATACGGCAGGCCGGCCCGCGCGGGGCAAACACGGGGCGGCGCGGGTCGCGATGAGCTACGACGAGCATGACAACCTGATCGAGATGGCCTTTTTCGACGAGGCGGGGCGTCCCACCCGGCACAAGGATGGCACCGGTATCTGGCGGATGCAGTACGACGAGCGCGGCAATATCATCAGGGATGGCTATCTCGATGAGGCGAACCAACCCATCCGCATCAAGCTGGGCTACGCCAGCACAACGGCGAAATTCAACGAGCGGAGTAACAAGACCGAGGTGGTCTTCTATGACCAGGGAGGCCAACGCACGCGCAACAAGCATGGGTATGCCCGCTATACGGCCCGGTTCGACGAGCGCGGCAACCGGATCGAGGTGGCTTACTTCGACGAGCACGACCGGCCCACGCGCAGTGACGAGGGGATCGCCCGCTCACTGGCTACCTACGATGCCCGGGGCTACCCCATCGAAGAGATCTGCTTCGATGAGGCCGGCAAGCGCACGCGCCACAAGCTCGGCTACTTGCGCTGGACTGCTGAGTACGACGACCGCGGCGACATGACTCAGCAGGCGTATTTCGACGAGGCCAACCGGCCTACTTACCACAAAGACGGCTACGCCCTGGTTCAATTCGAGCACGATCGCAACGGCAACATCACCAAGAAAATGTTCCTCAACCCCAACGGGAAGCCCGCCTGGCACAAGGAAGGGTACACAACCTGGAAAGCGAAGTACGATGAGCGCGGTAACATCACGGAGCAGGCTTTCTTCGATGAACACGACCGACCGGTCTTGATCGGCGACGGCTATGCGAAGGTCACCATGAGCACCGATGAGCGCGGTCGCACGGTCGAAGTCGCCTATTTCGATGCGGCCGGCGGACTCACGACGGGGGAGGACCGCTACGCACGGAGGCGCTTCAAGTACGATGAGCGCGGCAACCGCGTCGAGATTGCTTACCTGGACGCCGAGGGTCGGCCCGCGCGGAGCAACAACGGCAACGCGCGGGTCAACTGGACTTACGACCAACGCGGCAACCAGCTGGAGGAAGCCAACTTTGACGAGACGGGAAAAGCGGCCCGCGTCACCGCGGGCTACTCCAAGGCAACCTGGAAGTATAACGAGCGCGACGACAAGATTGAGGGCATCTATCTGGATGAGATGAGCCACCCGGTGCAGCGTGTTGACGGCTATGCCGGCTGGAAATCGACGTACGACGATCGCGGCAACGAGATCGCGGCGGACTATTTCGACGAGACGGGCCGGCCGGCGCGGTTCGAGAACGGCTATTCACGGATCACCTGGAGCTACGATGACCGCGATCGCAAGGTCGCGCAGGCTTATTTCGACGCCCTGGGGCGGCCGCTGCGACTGAAGAACGGCTTGGCGGCGATGACCCTGAATTTCGATGACCGTGGCAACCGCATTGAAGAGGCCTATTTCGACGAACTGGGCCGTCCTACGCAGCCAGAATACGGGCCGGCGCGGGCCACCATGAAATACGACGCGCGGAATAACGAGATCGAGCAGGCCTACTTCGATGGGAACGGACTCCCGATGCGCAACAGTCAAGGGCTGGCTGCCTGGAAGGGGGTTTACGACGACCGCGATAACCTCATCAAGCGGACGTACCTGGATGAAGCAAGCCACCCGGTCCGCCACAAGCAATACGGCTACGCCAGCTGGACCGCATCATTCGATGACCGCGACAAGCAGATCGAAGAAGCCTACTTCGACGAAACCGGTGCCCGAGCCACGGATCGCCGCGGGGTCGCCCGCTGGGTGGCGCAGTACAACGATCGCGGCCAGGAAGTCGGACGACTGCTCTACGATACCGCCGGGAAGTTGCTGGAAAGTCGGATTCTGGTTGGCGACATTGATGCCGGCAGCCAGGCGGAGCGCCTCGGCCTGAAGAAGGGCAACGTCGTGCTGAGTTACGGCGGCAATGAAGTGCATGACCGGGACGAGTTCATCAAGCAACGCAGCCGAGAGCCCGCAGGGGGCAAGCCGCAGGAGTTGATTGTCCTCCGCGACGGCAAGCGCGTCCCATTCCTGGTAAAACCGGGACTGCTGGGCGCCGGCCTGGCGAATCGCCTGGTGCCGGCACCTCAGGATGGCGCGTGCGGCGCCGCCGAAGTCGAACTGAAGCGGAAAGGCAACCACGATGGATCCACTGGACGGCCTGCGCCAGGCCATCGCCGCTGTGGATGTGTACTACAAGCAGCGCGGCATCTTCCAGGGGAAGTTCGGCTTCGGCGAGCGTCCGGCCCTGGTGGTGATCGACATGGCCTACGGCTGGACCGATGCCGCCTATGCGGGCGGGTCGGCGCGCCTGGATGAGGCCGTCACCGCCATCGCTCAGCTCCTGCCCGTCGCCCGGGCGAAGGGCGTGCCGATCATCTACACGACGTCTCCCTACTCCGACAAGCCGCAGCTCAAATCGGCAGCCGACTATTCGCCGGGTTTCCGCCAATGGGACCCGCGAGCCTGTGAGATCGACGAACGCCTGCGGCCCAGCGCCGACGACTACATCATCCAGAAGGAACACGCCAGCGCCTTCGCGGGGACGGCTCTGATTGGCCACCTGGTGGAGCGCCGCGTCGATACGCTGCTCATCACCGGTTGCTCGACCAGCGCCTGCGTCGCGCGCGACGGCCACCGATGCGAAGAGCCTGGGCCTGCGGCCGATCATCGTCCGCGAGGCCGTGCAGGATCGTTCCGACATCGCCCATGAGTGGACGCTGTTCGACATCCAGGCCCGCTTCGCCGATGTTGTGAGTCTGGACGAGGCGCTGGCGTATTTGCAAACCGTTTAGCCGCGGATCGCAGATCCGCGTGGAGGGACGAGCATCATGCTGTCTCGCAGGACCTTCCTGGGCACCGTGGGCGCCGGCATTGCCGCCACGTCGTTGGAGGCCACCGCCGAGGACGCCGGGCCAAGAAAAAACTCGCCATTGTCACTACCGAATGGCGCTTCATGTCCCACGCCTGGCACATGGGCGAACGCTTCCTGGTGGGCTACCCGTGGAAAGGCCAGTGGCATCATCCGCCGCTCGACGTTGTCGCCGCCTATGTCGATCAGACGCCCGCCAACGATCTGAGCAAGGAGCGGGCCAAGGAATTCGGCTTCACGCTCTATCCAACCATCGCCGCCGCGTTGCGCCGGGGTGGCGACAAGCTGGCCGTCGATGCCGTCCTCATCATCGGCGAGCACGGCGATTACCCCACTAACAAGATCGGGCAGAAAGAATACCCGCGCTATCGCTTTTTTAAGGACGTGACCAACGTCTTCAAGAAGGACGGCAAAACGACCCCCATCTTCAACGACAAGCACCTTTCCTGGAAGTGGGAATGGGCCAAGGAGATGGTGGACACGGCCCGTTCGATGGGGTTCGCCTTCCTGGCCGGCTCGTCGCTGCCGGTGACCTGGCGCATGCCGGCCATCGACATGCCCTATGGGGCCGAGGTCGAGGAAGTGATGTGCGTCGCCATGGGCGGCGTGGACAGCTACGACTTCCACGCCCTGGAAGCGATCCAGTGCATGGCCGAGCGGCGCCAGGGGGGCGAGACGGGCGTCAAAGCAGTGCAGGCGCTGCGCGGCGACGCGGTCTGGAAGGCGATGGCGGCCGGTTCCTGGAAGGCCGGCGGCTGGAGCCCCCAACTATTCGAGGCCTGCCTGTGCCGCAGCCAGACGCTCGCCCAGGCGCCGACCTTCAGCGACCGCCACCCCACCGACAAGCAGATGCGCGAATGGGTCAAGGACCCGGTCGCCCATCGGATCGAATACGCTGATGGGTTGAAAGCGACGATGTTCCTCTTGAATGGGCTTGTCGGCGATTTCACGTTTGCCGCCCGGCTGAAGGGACAGAAGGAGCCGCTGTCCACGCTCTTCTACCTTCCGCCCAATCCAAATGTGACCTATTCCGCGGCGCTGATGGCGCGGGCCGAGGAGACCTTCGTGACCGGCAAGGCGCCCTACCCGGTGGAGCGGACGCTGTTGACATCCGGCATCCTGGCGGCGGCCATGCAATCGCTGGCGTCGGATCAGAAGAGAATTGAGACGCCGCATTTGGCCGTGCGTTACACAGCGCCACGGGGATCGTTGTTTGCCCAGGTTTAGCGGCGGATCGTAGATCCGCAAGTGAACTTCGCGCGGAGCTACGATCCGCGGCTAAACGAAGGAGTACCCACAATGGTCGGCAAATCGCACCTCCTTGGTCTGCTGGGGCTACTGGCGCTCTCGGTCCCTCTCCAGGCCGCCGAGGCGGCACTCTCCGCCGAGGAGCGCGGGAAGATGGAGCGCGGCCTGAATAACCTTCGAGAACGCCTGGCCCGAATCTCCGGGGAGAACGCGGATGCCGCTGTCTTTGCCAAGGGTATCGCCTTCGCACTGCGCTATGACGAGGGAATGACAGCGGTCGATGCCACTCTCCTGAAGAAGGCGCTGGAGTTTGGCAATGTGCGGGCCGCCGCCCTGGAGGCTGGCCGGCAGCCCTGGGCGAGGAAGAAGGGGAAGGTGGCCCGGGCCTACCTCTCGGCCATCGATGGCTCCGTGCAGCCCTACGGTGTGATCGTGCCGAAGGGGTACGATCCGAAGAAGCCGACCCGCCTGGATGTGGTGCTCCACGGTAGCAGCAAGCCGGTCGGCATGAGCGAGCTACGCTTCCTCGCACGCTTCGACGAAACCGACGACAAGGGCGCGCCGGATGTGAACTACATCGAGCTGCACCCGCTGGGCCGGGTGGAGAACTGCTATCGCTGGGCCGGAGAAACGGACGTTTTCGAGGCCATCGAGGCGGTTTGTCGCAATTACAACATCGACCGCGACCGCATCGTCCTGCGCGGCATGTCGATGGGCGCCTCGGGCACCTGGCACCTGGGGCTGAAACATCCCGATCGCTTCGTGGCCCTGGGCCCGTACTGCGGCTACGTCGATACGCATCATTTCTCAGAGACGCCGCTGTCGAACTTCGTGAAGGTCGGCGCATTGCCGCCCTATCAAGAAGCGGCGCTGCACATGCTGGATTCGATCGACTATGCCGCCAACGCCGGCGTGGTGCCGGCCATCGCCTGCATCGGCGACAAGGACGTCTTCTTCCAGGCCCACGTCCTTATGGGCCAGGCGATGGAGCGCGAAGGGTTGAAGATGGTCAACCTGATCTCGCCGGGGACCGGGCACGTCATCGACCCGGTGACGCACAAAGAGCAGATGCGGCGCATCGGCGAATACGCCACCAAGGGTATCAATCATGCCCCAAAGCATCTGCGCTTCGTTACGTGGACCCTGAAATACAGCCGCTGCCACTGGCTGCAGGTACTTGGGCTGGAACAGCACTACGCCCGCGCCGAGCTGGAGGCCGACGTGGCCGACGACGGCTTGATCGAAATGAAGGCGCCCAGGAATGTGACGCTCTTCTCCATTCGCCCTCCGGTTCGTCCGAAGAACGGCGCCACCTTGCGCATCGACGAGCGCGAGGTGGGCCCGCTGCCGTGCGGCGAGGAGACGCCGCGCGAATTGTTCGTTCGGCGGCGCGGCAAGAAGTGGGAGCTAGCGACCGAGCCGATCCGGCCTACCGGCAAGCGTCCCGGTTTGCAAGGCCCCATTGACGATGCCTTCACCGCCCCGTTCCTCTGCGTCCGCGGCACCGGCAAGGCGTGGAACCCGGCGGTGCAAGCCTGGGCCGAGGCGAACCTGAAACGCTTCGCCTACGAGTGGCATCGCTATTTCCGCGGCGATTTGCCGGTGAAGGATGACACCGCCGTCACCGCGGACGACGTCCGCCGCTGCAACCTGGTCCTGTTCGGCGACCCCGGCAGCAATTCGTTGATCGACAGGGTGCTGCCGAATCTGCCAATACGCTGGTCGCGTAAGGAGTTGGAGCTGGGCATGGAGCGCTACCCGGCCGCCGATCATGCCCCCGCGTTGATCCAGCCCAATCCGCTCGCCGAAGGGCGGTATGTGGTGCTCAACAGCGGCCACACCTTCCACGAAAAGGAGTTGGCATCGCTCAATTATCTGCTCTTCCCGCGCCTGGGCGACTGGGCGGTCGTAAAGGTTGGGACTCAGCTGCCCAAGTCGCCCTGGGGGCCCCTGCCGGAAACGGTGGTCCGTGCCGGCTTCTTCGACGAACGCTGGCAGCTGACCGCAGCCCCAGCCGAGGGGATCGACAAGCGCCTGGCCCCCTATTTCCAGCCGCCCGCCGATTTCGCCGGTGACCTGGGCTCGTATAAATCACCCCTCGAATTTAACGACGGCCACCGTGCCAAGACCGCGGCCGACTGGACCAAACGCCGCCAGGAGATCCTCAAGACCTGGAACGACTTCATGGGCCCCTGGCCCAAATTGATCGAGAAGCCGAAGCTCGAGTACCTGGAAAAAGAACACCGCGATAACTTCACGCAGCATCACATCCGCCTGGAGGTCGCTCCGGGGCGCCTCACCGACGATGCTTATCTCTGCGTGCCCGACGGCAAGGGGCCGTTTCCGGCGGTGCTGGTGGTCTTCTACGATGCGAAGACGGGCGTCGGGCAGGGGACCAGGTCACCGACGTGCGATTTCGCCTCGCAGTTGGCCCGGCGCGGCTTCGTGACGCTGTCGCTGGGCAGTCCGCCGGAGTCGTACTACCCGACCAAGGAGAAAGCCCAGTTGCAGCCGCTCTCCTACCACGCCTATGTCGCGGCCAACTGCCATACCGCGCTGGCCCAGCTGCCCCAGGTGAATCCGAAACGGATCGGCGTTGTCGGCCATTCCTACGGCGGCAAATGGGCCATGTTCGCCTCCTGCCTGTACGAAAAGTTTGCCTGCGGCGTCTGGTCGGACCCCGGCATCGTGTTCGACGAGAAGCGCTCCAATGTGAATTACTGGGAGCCGTGGTACCTGGGCTACGAGCCGGGCCGGGAACGCAAAGCCGGCATTCCGACCGAGGCGAATCCGCGCACCGGCCCCTACAAGCAGATGATCGCGACCGGCCACGACTTGCACGAGCTGCACGCCCTGATGGCGCCGCGGCCGTTCCTGGTCTCGGGCGGGTCGGAGGATCAGCCCGAACGCTGGAAGGCGCTGAACCACGCCATCGCCGTGAACGACCTGCTGGGCGTCAAGCAGCGCGTGGCGATGAGTAACCGCAAGGGGCATTCCCCGACGGCGGAGTCGAACGAGGTGGTATATCTCTTTTTGGAGTCGGCGCTGAAGGATAACGCCGCTGGCGAGTCACACTGACCGTCCTACACCCCGACCTTGGCCGCCAGCGGCAACGTCGAACGCAGGTTCACATCGTTAATCAGGCACGGATGCTTGTACTGCTCCAGCGATCCGCCGTTGCGGATCAGGCGGTCGCGGTCCCACTTCGCCCAGGCCCCCGGAGGCAACAGCTCGAGGCGTACCGGGCCCAGGCGCAGGCTGTCGCGTTTGCTCTTGTATTCGATGTTCTCCTCGCAGAGCTGCCGGTCCAGCAGGCCGACCAGTCGCTGGCCGTGCTCGGGATGGCCCACATCGCTTCGCTCCACAAACAGGCTGTAGTAGGGCGTATCGTCGTCCCAGCAGGGGGCCAGGCTGTAGGAAGTCAGCGTCAGGCCCAGTTGCGGCAGCACGGCGGCCATGGCCCGAATCACGTGGTATTCGGAGAGCTTTTCGCCGGTCAGATTGGCGAAGTGGGCCCCCTTACTCAGGAACTCGACCAGCGGCGTGCGGTTGTGGAAGCCGGTCACGCGCACCAGGTCGTAGATCTGATAGCGGTACAGCCCGTAGGCGGTCGTCGGCAGGATGAAGTACGATCGTCCTTCTTGCAACTCGTGGGCGGCCAGGACGGTCGGCGCCGGGCTGTCGGCCTCGGCCTCGGGGATGAACTCGAAGTAGTGCGAGGTGATGTCCAGGACGCCGCTGGCGGTGCCGTCGGCCAGGGGGATCGTCATTCGTCCCTCGCTGGCGATCAGGCCGATGTCGCGGACCGGGGCGGTGCCGAAGTAGCGTGGGTAATGGCGCAGATAGGCGCCGACGCTGCCGCCGGTCCAGTTGCCCAGCAGCAGCTCGCGGGCCGGCCAGTAGTCCTTGGGATAGAGCGTGCCGGTGCGGCGGATGATCTCCTCGAAGTGGCGGACGTGCTCCGGGTGCCGCCGCTGTAGCCGAGGGGCCAGGGCATCGCGAATGTCAGATGGAATATCGAAGCGGTCGGAAAGGGTGCCGTCGCGCAGGTCGCGTAGCAGCGCTTCCTTCTCGGCATCGCCGACGCGGGCCAGCTGCACCAGCGTGCTGGGGTTGGCGGCGATGATCATGCCGACGCGGCGCGGCAGGCTGAGGCGCAGGATCAGGTAATACTTGGCGGCGGCGTCCTTGACCCGGCCGACGCAGGCCGGCACGCAATACAGCCAGCGGATGATGCGTTTCTGCATGGTGGCCGTCAGCCCCGTGACGGCGCCGCAGGGGATGTCGGCCTCGGTGCGGAATTCGTCCCAGTCGCCCGAGAGCTGCACGATGGGCCGCAGCTTGACCGCCGGATGGTCGCGAAACGCCTTGAGGCCCCAGATGTTCCAGCCGCGCCGGTAGTCGGCCAGGTACTGATCGGTGACCGGGATGTACTTGCGCGCCGCCGTCGTGCCGCTGGTCAGAGCGAACATGTGGACGCGCCGATCGGCCAGCAGGGCATTGAAATCGCCCTGGCGGACCCGGTCGATGTAGGGCTCGACATAGTCGTAGCCGGCGACGGGAAGTTGGCGGCGGAAGTCGGCGACGGTGCGGATGTCGCGGAATCCGTGGTCGCGGCCAAAATCGGTGGCGGCGTGGCGGGCCACGATTTGGGCCAGCAACGCCTCCTGCACCAGGCGCGGGTCGTGGGTCGCCGCCTCGAAGGCGGTGAGATGGCGGCGAACGGGCCGAACGACCACCTTGCCCAGTCCGATCAGCAGCAGCCGGAGGAGGCTCATGGGGAGGACCTCATGTGTTCCGGCGGCGTCCTACCGGGAGGGGGCGTTCCTACCCGATTTATCAATGTCGCTGTTAACGCGGGAGATTCGCATGGGCCGCGGGCACTTCCACTACTTGGTCCTCCGGGGCTGGCTCCTCGGGTTGCCGGCCCAGTTCGCGTCGCTTCCGGGGCGCGTGTCCCAGGTGGCGATCGAAGAAGTCCAGGACACGGCGTTCGTAGGCGGCACCGGCCGTCGCCAGCGCTCCGTTGTGCTTGGCCCCCTCGACCAGCCAGTAATCCTTGGGGCCGGTGATTCGCTGGTACAGGGCCTCGGCCATGTAGGGCTTGATATAGGCATCGGCTTCGCCGTGGATCATCAAGATGGGGCGTGACCCAAGCCGGGCCAATTCCTTCTCGAGGTGTGGGAAGCGGCAACTCCGCTCTTTCTGAATCTGTCGCAGGGCCTTCAAACCAATAATTCCGTAGTAGGACGATGGCAAGAGTCCATGAAAGCTATACGACCGATTGTAGATGCGGAACCAGTAGCGCATGTAGGGGACCAACGTGGTGTAGGTAGCGAAAACGCCGTCGGTCACGCAGCAACGGATATAGGGGTCGCGGGCGGCGGTGAACAGGCCGGCGCCGGCCCCCTTGCTGATGCCGAAGAAGCCGACGCCCCGCGGGTCGGCGTCCGGCCGGCGTTTCAGGTACGCCAGGGCGGCGCGAGTGTCCGCCACTTCGTAGTCGGTCACCCACTGGAGCGGCTCATAGCCCGGCTGGCGGTCGCTGTCCCCCTGGCCGCGCGATTCAAAGGCGAAAATGTCGTAGCCATTCTCCAGCAGGCTTTCGCAATACTGCACACAGGCCCAGCGGTTGGAGCCGAACTCTAGGCCGAACAGCACCACGCCGCGGCGTTCGCACCGTGCGTGCAGGTAGCAGCCGGCGAGCATCCGCCCGTCGCTTGTGAGGAAGCGCACGTCCTCGGCCCCCTCGACGGGCTGGCCGCGCGGCACCACGAAGAGTGGCTTCTCCTGGAAGATGCGCACCACGGCGTAAAGGTACTTGCGGCACAGGTAGTGGTAAAGTCCCACCAGCCAGATGCCCACGCCCAGGGCCGGCAGCAGCGTCAAAAGCAGGCCAATCCAGAAGAGCAGCACCGGAGCCCCCATTCACTCCACGCGATCCGTTTAGCCGCCGCCCTGCGGACGCTCTGGGTGGCACGCCCTGAGGTACTCCGAAGGGCGTGCGGACAAGTGCGTCACGCCCTTCGGAGTACCTCAGGGCGTGCCACCCAGGCTGCCATCGCGGGAAAAGTCCTCAACAGTAACCGCTGACGATCAGCGAGATATTCTGCCCGCCAAATCCGAAACTGTTACTCAGGACATGCCGGACGCGCTTCTCGCGGGCCACGTTCGGGATATAGTCCAGGTCGCATTCCGGGTCGGGGACCTCGTAATTGATGGTCGGCGGCAGCACGCCGGTGCGGATGGCCATCACACTGATAATCAGTTCCACGGCGCCGGCGGCGGCGATCAGGTGGCCCAGCATGCTCTTGCTGCTCGACACGGGGACCCGGGCGGCACAATCGCCGAAGACATTCTTGATGGCCAGGGTCTCCACCCGGTCGTTAACCTGGGTGCTGGTGCCGTGGGCGTTGATATAGCCGATTTCGGCGGGCGACAGGCCGCTGTCCCGGATGGCGGCGCGGATGCAGGCGATGGCGCCGCGCCCCTCGGGATGGCTGTCGGTGACGCGGAAGGCGTCGGCCGTGGTGCCGTAGCCGGTCAACTCGCCGTAGATGTTCGCGCCACGCCGCTTCGCGTGATCCAACTCCTCCAGCACCAGCATCCCGGCCCCTTCGCCCAAAACAAAGCCGTCGCGGCGCAGGTCGAAGGGGCGGGACGCCTTCGTCGGCTCCGCCCTGGAAGTCGAAAGGGCGGTGAGAAGGTTAAAGCCCGTGACGCCGAAGGGATGGATCATGCTGTGCGAGCCGCCGGAGAGCATCAGGTCGGCATCGCCGTGGCGGATCAGCTCGGTGGCCTCGCCGACGGCCTGGCTGCTGGCCGCGCAGGCGGTCAGGCAATTGAAGTTGGGGCCGTCGAGGGCAAACTCGTCGGCGACATGGGCGGACGTGGTGTGCAGCTCCTGCTCGGACTCGCGGCCGGCGTGGAAGCCGGCCAACCCGCCCCGCTCGAACGACACCGCATCGACCCGCCGGGCCTCGCGCTTGTAGTTCTGCCCGATCAGCGACAGCATGGTGTGGAAATCCTGAATCCCCTCGCCGGACCCAAAGTAGGTGCCAAAGCGAGTGCGGTCCACGGCGGGCTGCTGCTCCTCCAGCAGGCCGGCATTTTCCAGGGCCTGGCGGGCGGCGGCCAGGGCGAAGCGAGTGTTGACGCCGGTGTCCTCAAACCGGCCGGGGTCCTTGACCCAGCGACCCAGGTCGAACTCCTTCACCTCGGCGGCAAAGTTTGTTGGGAAGCGCCGGGCATTGAAACGGCGGATCGGCCCGACACCATTACCGCCGGCGGTCAGCGCCCGGAACATCGCCTCGACGCTGTGCCCCACAGGAGTGATGACGCCCATTCCGGTGATGACGACTCGTCTTCGCATGATTCACCCAATCCCGAATCGTTAAGCCGCGGGTCGGAGACCGCGCGGGTCTTCGACCCGCGGCTAAACGGCACTAATTCCACTTGCGTACCACGACCGCGGCGCACTGCCCCATGGGGGTGAAGTTGACCTTCAAGACGTGGGGCTTCTTCATGGCCGTCATCGGCCCGGTGGTCACTCGTACCGGACACGCCGGATCGGGTTCCTCGTAATTCAGCGTGGTCGGGACGGCGTCGTGCTGCATGGCGATCAGGGTGGCGGTCAGCTCGGTCGTGCCGCTGCCGGCGCCCAGGTTGCCCAGGAAGCTCTTGGCGGCGAAGACCGGGAGAGGTTCGCGCCGGTTGCCGAACACTTCCTGCAAGCCGCGGGCCTCCCAGATATCGGCATCGACGGTGCTCAGGCCGTGGGCGTTGACGTGATCGATCTCGTCCGGCCCGACGCCGGCATCGGCCAGGGCGGCCCGGATGGCGCGGGCCAGTCCGCTGCCGTCCTTGCGGCGGTCGAATGCCGCCCCGCAACCGAGCACCTCGGCATAGATGCGAGCCCCGCGGCGGCGAGCGTGCTCCAACTCCTCGAGCACCAGCACGGCGGCCCCTTCGCCGATCACGATGCCGTCGCGGCGGCGATCAAACGGCCGGCAAGCCTTCTCCGGCGCTTCGTTCCGGCGCGACAGCGGTTCGTAGAGACACTGCCGGACCAGGCTGAGCGGATTGATCTTGCTCTCGGCCCCGCCCACCAGGAAGAAGTCGGCACCGTCGCGGCCCAGGATGCGAAAAGCCTCGCTCAGGGCCAGCAGGCTGGCCACGTCGCACTCCGTCACGCTGTTGTTGGGTCCCTGCGCATTGTGCAGGATGGAGACGTGGCAGGCGAGCATGTTGGGCAGGTACTTGAGCATCCAGAGCGGCGGGATGACCGCCAACCCGGCCTCACCCCACTTGTCCAGGTCGATGGTCCCCGGCTGGCAGTTGGTACTGGCCTGGGCGGCGTCGCCCAGTTCGTCCAGCTCACTGGCGATGAGGCCGGAGCCGAACTCGACGCCGAAGCGGGTCGGGTCCAGTTGGGCCTTGTCCACGCCGGAATCGTTGAGGGCGAGCTGGGCGGCGGCAACGGCCAGCTGAATCGTGCGAGCCATCACGCGCAGGCTCTTGCGGGCCGTTTTGTCCAAGTAGGGCTTGGCGTCGAAATCGGGAATCTCGCCGGCAAACCGGGTGGGCAAGGCGCTGGGGTCGAAGGTCGAAATGGTGCGAACGCCGCTGCGACCGGTGCGTAGGGCTTCCCAGATCGAGGCCGAATCCTGCCCAATCGCGGAGATCACGCCCAGGCCGGTCAAGACGGCACGGCGGGAGGAGGCAGCCATGAGACATACCCAAAGGACAAAGGACAAACCACGAAGCACAAAGGAGGAAGCACCAGGCCGATGGGAGGGGCAGCCGTGCCGTTCTTCCTTTGTCCTTGGTCCTTCGTCCTTTCTAACGCCGCACCTGGTCGAGCACCCGCTTCAGTTCGCCGCTGAAGACGAAGTTATGGTCGCCGAAGAGCTGCTGCGAGCGATTGTTGTCGAGGTGGGCGAAAAAGATTTCCGCCTCAACCGCGACCTGGGAGCCGGTCAGGACCCGTCCGTGGACCGCCGCCCCCTCCGGCCGCAGGTGCAGCATTTCCACCTCGTACACCACTTGCTCGCCGGCCAGCACATCGCGATGGAATCGTGCGTAAGGCACCTTGGCCAGGACCACCTTCTCGCGAAAGTCGTTGGCCTCGCCGACCATGATCCCCCCGGTCTGGGCCAGGCCCTCGAGCAGCAGCACCCCCGGCATCACGGGGTAGCCGGGGAAGTGGTCGGCGAAGAGGTCCTCCGCCAGGCTCAGGTTCTTCATCGCCCGGGCAGACTTCCCACTCTGCAAGTCGAGGAAGCGGTCGATCCAGATCCATCGCATGGCATGCTCACGGGTTTAGCCGCGAGCTTCTGCGAGCGCCTCCCCCCGCTTACGCGGGAGGCTCGCGATCGCTCGCAGAAGCTCGCGGCTAAGCGAGTCAGTTCGCGCTGTTGGTTAGCTTCCCCTCGATGTAGCGGGCGATCAGCTCGACCGTGAACAGGTCGCTGATGTGCCCCACGTCGGGGTTCTGCTCGAAGCTGCTCAGGTCGGCGAAGGGCATGCGGGCTCGCAGTTCGGCGATGCCCTTGTCGGTGACCTTGCCGTTCTGCACGAAGTCGGGGTCGCCCTGGAAGATGGACTCCGGGAACAGTTCGCCGCGGGGGATCTTGATGCCGAACTCACGCTCGAGGCGGAAGACGATGTCGAGGAAGTCGATGGACTCCGCGCCCAGGTCGCCCTGCAAGGTAGCGTCGGGAGTGACTTCGTCTTCTTCCACGTTGAGCGCTTCAACGAGGGTCGCGGACACCTTTGTGTAGATCTCATCCCGAGTCGGCATGATTCGCCTCCCAAATAGTGGCTAGTGGTTAGTGGCTAGTGGCTAGCGAAGAAGACTTCTTTTAGCCCACCGCCCTAACCTCTCACCACTCTCCCATGTTGCTAGCCACTAGCCACTAATCACTGGCCACTACTTCGTCAGGGCGTGCCTGAACCCAGGCTTAAGCCGCCATCGATCGTTAACACCTGTCCCGTGATATAGCCCGCATCGTCGCTGGCCAGGAACACCACCGCGCGGGCAATTTCGTCGGGCTGCCCGATGCGCTTCATGGGGATGTACTTCTTCTCGATCATGTCGCCGGCCTTGTTGCGGACGGCGGCACTCATGTCCGTTTCGATGAAGCCGGGGGCGACGGCATTCACCGTGACCCCGCGGCTGGCCAGCTCGACGGCCAGGGCGCGGGTAAAGGCGTTGATCGCCCCCTTGCTGGCCGCATAGTTCGTTTGACCCATGTTCACGTGCTCGGCGGCCACGCTCGACACGTTGATGATCCGTCCGCGCCGTTGCCGCATCATGCCGTAGGCCAGCGCGCGGCAGAAGTTATAGGTGCCCCCCAGGTTGGTTGCCAGCACGCGGTCCCACTGCTCGGGCTCCATCCGCACGAACAGGTCGTCGTGGATAACGCCGGCGTTGTTCACCAGGATGTTCACCGGTCCCCATTGTTTTTCGACGGCCTCGGCACACTGCTGGACGGCCTTCGCGTCGGTGACGTCCACCTGATGGGCGGCCGCGGTTCCGCCCGCCTGCACGATCTCCTGCACGGCGGCCTCGGCGGCCTCCTTGCTGCCGCGGTAGATCAGGGCGACCTTTGCCCCTTCCGCCGCCAGCGCCGCGCGATGGCCCGCCCGATCCCGCGGCTGGCACCGGTCACGATTGCCACACGCTCCTGAAGTCTAGCCATGGTGCCGTTTCATCCTGAAGGACCCGCCGCGTTCAAGACGCCGCGGAGCAATTCACCCTGCTGCCGCAGCTGTTGAACGATCCGGTCGTCGGTGGCCCGCAGCGCGGCCTGGCGATCAGCCAGGTTGTAGTGACCCAGCGTGATCCGCGCGCTGACCGCTGACGCCCCGTCCACTTCGCCCTTGCCCTTGAACACGGCCCTGCCGTCGCCCCGTTCGGTCAGCTCCACCGTGATCCGGAGTTGCTTGCCGGGCTCCATGAACGTTCCGTACTTGACGTTCTTGGCCTCGCGCAGCACGATCACGCTGGAGCGATAGTCGTCGGTAAGCCGCAACAACCATGCCCCGGCCTCGACCAGCGCCTGCAGCATCAAGACGCCCGGCATCACCGGGAAGGTCGGAAAATGGTCGGCCAGGTACTCCTCGCCCAGCGTCAGGTTCTTGACGGCCCGCAACAAGCGGCCGGGCTGAACCTCGTCAATCCGGTCCACAAGGTTGAAACGCATGTCCCGCGCCCGAGCGCCTAACTATTTGGCCCAGGCCACTTTCAGCCGAAGCACAGCGGCCCGAAACGGCAAGTATACTGACGGGTCTCGGCCCCGGCAATCCGAAAAACCGGCCCTACCTGCGGCACCTGTCTGTACAACGGTCCATGAAGAAAGTCGGTCCCATCAGGGCGGTGGGCCACTCCTCCTAGATTTGCCGATAGGCCGGCGTTCTGCAATGCGGATTGCTTCACAGGCCGAGGTAATCTGCAAAGCTGAGTCGGCCTGGGGGGCTCTGCGCGATTGTTCACTGGGCAGGGGGGCGTGCAGTTATACTAGGGAGATCGCCCGAACGTGCCAGAAGGAGCGAGCCGATTTGTCTTGTTTTGCGATTTGGGAGCCCGCGCGACCCGGCCAGCACGGAACGCGAGACACAGACGGCACGACAGAAACATGTCTATTCCGATAAACATTCGATCCGCCTCCTGCTCGATACTCGCTAGGGGGGGTGTGACCGAATTGCCCCGCATTTTGCCCAGCAATTGCCTTCCGTGGAGCCATGACCGCTCGCCCCCGCGGCGCGGAGACCGTAGACTGCCCCTCGTCGCCCGCTCTCGCCGAGGGATCGACCCGACCATGAGTGCACACCCGCGCCACGTGCTTGCGTTGCTCATCCTCGCTGTCCTCGCACTGCCGAACGTCGCTGCCGAGAAAGAGGTGCTCTTCAAGGCGAAACCCCTCACCGCCGACAAGGCCTTCACCGCCGGCATCGAGGGGCCGGCCTGCGACGCGAAGGGGAATGTCTACGCCGTCAACTTCCAGAAGGAAGGAACCATCGGCCGCGTTACCCCGGACGGCAAGGGCGAAGTCTGGGTCGAATTGCCGGGCAAAAGCGTCGGCAACGGCATCGTCTTCGACAAAAAGGGGCTGATGTACGTCGCCGACTACGTCGGCCACAACGTGCTCCGGATCGATCCCGCCAAGAAGAAGGTGACAGTCTTCGCTCACGAGGACAAGATGAACCAGCCCAACGACCTGGCCATCGCCCCGGACGGCACCCTGTACGCCAGCGACCCGAACTGGGGCAAGAGCACCGGGCAGGTCTGGCGGATCGACCGCGACGGCAAGGTGACGCTGGCCGCCGCCAAGATGGGCACGACCAACGGCATCGAGGTCAGCCCGGACGGCAAGACGCTCTACGTCAATGAGAGCGTGCAGCGCAACGTCTGGGCCTTCGACATCGGCAAGGACGGGGCGCTGTCGAACAAGCGCCTGCTGAAGAAGTTCGACGACGACGGCTTCGACGGCATGCGCTGCGACGTGGACGGCAACCTGTACATCAGCCGCTATGGCAAGGGGAACGTGGCGGTGCTGTCGCCGGAGGGGAAGGTGCTGCGCGAAATCGACGTCCTGGGCGAATCGCCGAGCAACCTCTGTTTCGGCGGGCCGGACGGGAGGACGGTGTACGTCACGGAGGTGAAGCATCAGCGGCTGGTGCAGTTCCGCGTGGACCGGCCAGGGCTGGCATGGCAGCGCTGGCAGAAGTAATGCGCCGCTTGCGGCTTCGCACGATTTGCGAAGCCGCAAGCGGCTGCGTGCGCGTTACAATCCCCCCGATGCCTCCATCGCAATTCGAGAGCACGCACTGGAGTCTCGTCCTGGCGGCGCGGGACGGCGCCGAGCCCGGCGCGGCCGACGCGCTGGCGTCCCTGTGCTCGATCTACTGGTATCCGCTCTACGCCTACGTGCGCCGCCGGGGCCACGGAGCTGATGACGCCCACGACCTGACGCAGGAGTTCTTCGCGCGCCTTCTGGAGAGGGACTTCCTCGCCGCCGTGGACCGGGGCAAGGGCAAGTTCCGCGCGTTTTTGCTGGCCGCCTGCAATCACTTCCTGGCCAACGAGCGCGATCGGACCCGAGCGAAGAAGCGCGGCGGCGGCCGGCCGGTCCTTTCGCTCCATGATGCCGAGGGCGCTGTCCGCCGAGCCGGCCGCCGGCCTGACGCCGGAACAGCTCTTCGAGCGCCGCTGGGCCCTGGCCCTGCTTCAGCAGGTCATGGCCCGTTTGCGCGACGAGTTTGAAACCAAGGAGAAGGGACGGCTCTTCGACCGGCTGCGCGGCTTCCTCGTTGGCGAGAAGGGGGCTGGGTATCGGCAGGCCGCGCAGGAGTTGGGCCTTACCGAAGGGGCAATCAAAGTGGCTGTGCATCGGCTGCGGCAGCGCTATCGCGAGTTGCTGCACGAAGAGATCGGCCGCACCGTCGCTTCCGCGGAGGAGATCGACGAGGAGGTCCGCGCGTTGTTCGCGGCGCTGGGGCGGTAGAACGACGCGCGTGCCTGTAACCTTTTTCG
>CAWHCN010000024.1:0-137668 GCA_963827935.1 uncultured Planctomycetota bacterium
GATGGTCAACTTCACGCTGGCGCTGGTGGACCTGCCGACCCCCGGGGCCCGCGCCGGAGCGGCCGTCGAGCCGATGAAGCCGGACGATGTGCCCGCTGTTTTCGCCCTGGGTCAGGGCGTGCTGCGCTGTCGTACGGCCGAGGCGCTGCACTCGCATCTGTTCGACAATCCGTACCTGGGCACCGAGTGCGCCTTTGTGTTGCGTGCCCAGGCGGGTGGGCCGCCGGTGGCGGCGTCCCTGCTGGTGGTCAACCCGGCCTATGGCAATCCGCCGGCGGTCGATGCGGCCATGCCCTGTTTCCGGCTCGGTGCCTTCGGAACCGAAGGGATGCAGTGGAAGCGTCTCAACGGCGTGTTCAGCTTCGTCGTTCGTCCCGGACCGGACGTGAATCCGCTTGGCCTGGAGTTGCAAGCCCATGCCGCCGCGCGCCTGAGCCTGACAGAACTGGATGGGCTGGCCACCCAGGTCCCGTCGGACGCACCGCACCTGCTGCGGTTCTACGAACAGATCTGGCGGCGCCAGGGAGGGTTTCCCGTGTTCGAGTTGGCGCTGTAGAATGCGGGCGAGCGGGGTGGCGTAAGCCCCCCGGTGGAGTTACCGGGGGGCTTACGCCACCCCGCTCGCCATTTCCCTACGAGGTTACCCTCATGCCATTCGCAGCCGCCGTCTCGACCGAGCCGGTCACCTCTCGCGCGTTGGACGCCGCCTGCACCGAGGCCGTGGCGCAGCTCCAGGCGGTACCCGACCTGGCCCTGCTGTTCTACTCGCCCCATCATCTCGGCGCCGTCGAC
This sequence comes from uncultured Planctomycetota bacterium, assembly GCA_963827935.1. Classification (GTDB taxonomy): domain Bacteria; phylum Planctomycetota; class Planctomycetia; order Gemmatales; family Gemmataceae; genus DATFNV01. Next base: position 793 of record CAWHCN010000024.1, read on the forward strand.
CTGCTGGCGGCCACCGCGCAAGAGCAGCTCGGGGCACGCGGGCTGCTCGGCTGCGTCGGCGAGTCGATCATCGGCAACGACCGCGAGATCGAGGACGGGCCGGCCCTGAGCATGTGGCTGGCACGCTGGCCCGCCGGCACGGAACTGACGCCCTTTCAACTGACCCTGGAAGAAACCTCCGAAGGCTACACCCTGCTTGGCTGGCCCGATGCCCTCGACGAGGCCGACCCGGCGCGTTCCGCCGTCCTGTTGCTGGGCGATCCGTACACCTTTCCCGTCGACATGTTCCTGGAGCAGATGAACGAGTCGCACCCGGGGGTGCGCGTGCTGGGCGGGATGGCGAGCGGCACCCAGGGGCCCGGGGAATGCCGCCTGCTCCACGGCAACCAGGCCGCGCATCAGGGGGCCGCCGGCGTGCTGCTCCGCGGCGATCTCGGCCTACGTTGCATCGTTTCCCAGGGCTGCCGGCCGATCGGGCAAGCCATGATCGTCACCCGGGCCCACGACAACGTGATTGACGAGCTGGGCGGCAAGACCCCACTGCGGCAATTGCAAGAACTCTGGTCGACCCTCGCTTCGCACGAACAGCAGTTGATGCGGAGTGGCCTGCACGTCGGCCGGGTCATCAACGAGTATCAGGACCAGTTCCAGCGTGGCGACTTCCTCATCCGCAACGTGCTGGGGCTGGATCAGGAAAGCGGCGCGCTGGCCATCACCGAGCGGACGCGCATCGGCCAAACGGTGCAATTCCACGTCCGCGATGCGGCCACGGCGGATGAGGACCTGCATGCCCTCTTGCAACTGGACCTGGCGGCCCACGAGAGAAAGCCGGCCGGGGCGCTGGTCTTCAGTTGCAACGGACGAGGAACGCGCCTGTTCCCCGAGCCCCACCACGACGCCCGCGCCGTCCGCGGCGAGACAGGCACCCTCCCGCTGGCCGGCTTCTTTGCCCAGGGCGAACTCGGCCCCGTCGGCGGACAGAACTTCATCCACGGGTTCACGGCCAGCGTGGCGCTGTTCGAGGAGCCTTAGCCGGCGAACGGCGTGGCGAAACCCGGCGGCTGACGCTGCCGGGTGAAGGCACCGCGTGGCGAAACCCGGCGGCTGACGCCGCCGGTTCGCCGGCGAACCGGCAGCGTGAGCTGCCGGGTGAAGGCACCGCGTGGCGAAAACCCGGCAGCATCAGCCGCCCGGTGAGTGGTCTCAGCCGGCTCGATGGTGGAGGCACCAATGGATCGTTACTGGTTCTTCACCTGGCGGACTTACGGAACGTGGCTACCTGGCGAAGAAGGCTTCGTGGGGTATTACCACGGATCCGATGGTCAGCGAGTAATCGAGAACGTGCAGGGTGCACCTGTTACAGACGCCATACCTGCGCTAGAACGATATTCCAGAGAGGCGATGGCGGGTGAGCCCATCCTGCTGAGCCTGAAACAAGCGGAAGCCCTGCTGGCACAACTCCACGAGACCGCTGGGTATCGCGGGTGGGTGATTGATGCAGTGGCCGTGATGGTGAATCATGTCCACATTGTCTTTGCAGTCCCTGGTGATCCCGACCCGTCTCACATGCTCAGAGATTGGAAGAGCTATGCGAGTCGCGCGCTAAACAAAACAGGTCCGAAATTGCCAGCGGGGCGCTGGTGGGCTGACGGTGGGTCGAAACGTCCGATCAAGACGGACGAACGCCGTCTTGCCGCCATCAAGTATGTGCGCGATCAAGAGAATCCGCTGCTAGTCTGGCTCAGTCCGGAGGCACGACAGCTGCTCGGCGACCGGCAGCGTGAGCTGCCGGGTGGCGAACCGCGTGGCGTGAGCTGCCGGGTGGCGAACCGCGTGGCGTGAGCTGCCGGGTGGCGAACCGCGTGGCGTGAGCTGCCGGGTGGCGAACCGCGTGGCGAAAACCCGGCAGCTTACGCTGCCGGTTCGCCTCACGCCGCCTTTGACACGCCCATCTTCCGCGCCTCGCCCAGCGCCTCCCGAATCCGCGCAAACGGCTCGGTCGGATCGACCAGCGCATCCACCCGCTCCAGCATCTCCCGCACCGCGGCCACATCGGCCGGGAAACGCGGATGGCATAGCAATGGTCCGCGTCCCGGGCCGGCCGGCCGGATGCACAACTCGGTCTCGGGATGGCCCGGCGGCGCCAGCCAAACCACGGGGACCTCCAGTCGCAGCCGCAGGTCCAGCGCCGCCGCACAGTCGGTCAGGATCAGGCCAGCAGGGACCGACGTTTTCTCCACCAGCGTCTTGCCGATGAGATCGGCACAGATGTACGGCTCCAGAGTATCGCCATAAAGGACTTGCTGCACGCGATTGGGCTGGACGGCCGTGCTGAGGCGGAACTCCAGAGGTCGGCCCCAGGCGTTGGTCACCAGGTATCCGCCCACGTAGCCTGTCGGCTCGTGAACGATCATCAAGAATCCCAGGTTCAGGGTTGCCGGCTCCGTCGAACCCACAGTTGATTCCTCTCGGTTGAGCCGCGGATCGCAACTCCGCGTGCCTTGGGCCTCAACCATTCCCTTCGGGCGTCGCCCGCAGATGACTTGAATCCCAGCATTTGCTCAAGCCTCCGACGCCGCCGCAACCCGCACCTCTTACCCAGGCGGAAACGCTTAACTCGGGCCTGCCGGACGGCCGATAAACAGGAGAGACGGGGCAAGCCGCTCTGGATTTTCCGCGTCATATTGCTAGAGTGATGTAGATTGATCGGGTTAGTGATGTATCCACGAGGCGGCGTGAGACTGCCATCCACCATGACTGAAACGCGCATCCCTCCGGCGGAGGCCCCAGCTGCGGTCAAGCGCTCTCCTGTCGAGGGGATCAAGGAGAGCAGCCGGCAGCTCCGCGGCACCATCGCCCTGGAACTGGTGGAGGACACCGACCACTTCGGCGAGGCCGACAAGCAGCTCCTCAAGTTCCACGGCACCTATCAGCAGGAAGACCGCGACGCGCGCAAGAACCGCAAGAAGGACGGCGTCGGCAAACATCATATGTTCATGGTCCGCTGCAAGATCCCCGGCGGACGCCTGACCGCGGCCCAGTACCTGGCCCTGGACGACCTGGCTGACCGCCACGGCAACGGCACGCTGCGCTTCACCAGCCGCCAGGGCATCCAGTTCCACGGCGTGCTCAAGAGCGACCTGCGCGACACCATCGCCGGCATCAACGCTTGCCTGCTCAGCACCCTGGGGGCTTGCGGCGACGTGGAACGCAACGTCATGGCCTGCCCGGCTCCGCACCGGCACGATGCCGCCCGCGGTGAATTGCAGGAAACCGCCAAGGTGCTAGCCGCCCACCTGGCCCCGCGGACCCGGGCCTATCACGAAATTTGGCTCAACGGGCAACCCCTCGCCCCTGAGGGGAGAGGGCAGGGTGAGGGGGCCGAAACCTCGCCGCACGACATCGAGCCGCTCTATGGCCAGGTCTATCTGCCGCGCAAGTTCAAGACCGGCCTGGCCCTGCCCGACGACAACTGCATCGATGTGTACGCCCAGGACCTGGGTTTGCTGGCCCTGGTGGAGGACGGCCACATCGCCGGTTACAACGTGCTGGTCGGCGGCGGCATGGGGATGACGCACGGCAACGCCGCGACCTTTCCGCACATCGCCCGGCCGATCTGCCATGTGCCGGCCGGCTCCGTGGTGCTGGCCGCCGAGGCCGTGGTGCGCCTGTTCCGCGATCACGGCAACCGGGCCGACCGCAAACGCGCCCGCATCAAGTACCTGGTCCACGACTGGGGCGTCGAGAAGTTCCGCGATGTCCTGTCCGGCTATCTGGGCGGCACCGCCCTGACTCCGCCCAAACCGGTCGAGATGAGCGGCTTCGACCTGCACCTGGGCTGGCACGAGCAGGGCGACGGCCGCTGGTACTACGGCCTAAGCGTTGAGAGCGGTCGGGTCAAGGACGGCGAGCCGGGGGCGTTAGCCCCCGGAAAGCAACAACTCCGTTCGGGGCTGAAAGCGCTGGTCGCGCGCTTCCAGCCGGCCATCCGTCTGACGCCGTCGCAGGACATCCTGATATGCGACCTGGAGCCGAAGGACCGGCCCGATGTCGAGGCGCTGTTGCGCGAGCACGGCATCCGCCCCTCCGAAGCGGTGTCCCAGGTCCGCCGCCACAGCCTGGCCTGCCCGGCGATTCCGACCTGTGGCCTGGCCCTTTCCGAGTCCGAGCGGTCCCTCCCCGGCCTCATCGACGAGCTGGAGGCCGAGCTGAAACGCCTGGGGCTGGCCGACGAGAGGATCGGCGTGCGCATGACCGGCTGCCCCAACGGCTGCGTCCGGCCTTACCAGAGCGACATCGGCCTGGTCGGCCGCAGCGGCGACAAGTACACGCTGTTCGTCGGCGGACACATCCTGGGCCACCGCCTCAACTTCCAGCTCAAGGACCTTGTGCGTCGTGCCGACATTGTGCCGACATTGACCCCGCTGCTGGAACAGTTCAAGGCAGAGCGCCAGCCGGCCGAGACTTTCGGCGACTATTGCCATCGCCAGGGGGCGGATAAGTTACAGGCCCTGCTGCCCGCGGACGGCGCCAAGGAACACAAGGCCGACGGCACGCCCGGCACAAATGGCGACGTTCCGCACAAACCGGCAACCCCGCGCGTGGCCCCGCCTCTGGCCGAGCCCCAAACCCACGTCGTGACGCTCCCGGTTCCGTCACCGCGCCTGACCGCGGAGACCTTCCTTGCCGGCTCCGTTGGCGAGGAACTGCGCGACTACGCCTATCGCTACAACAGCGATGGCAGCGTCCGCGAGACCGTCGTCTTCTATTACGGCAACGACCTGCGCACTGCCGGCGCGGGGTCTGGCGACCCCCTGCGGCGCGAGGCGGTCTATCCGGGCCGCGTCGATACCGGACGCCTGTACGCCATCCGCAAACTGAACGACACCCATTACGTCGGCGACCCCGGCCACGAGATCCGTGACTGCCGCGTGGACTACCTGCCCGACGGCAGCGCTGCCCAGACGGTGGTCTTCCACTACGACGGCGACCTCCGCGCCACTGACGCCCCTTCCGGCGCCCCTGTCCGCCGCCAGGCGATCTACGCGGGACGCCTGCCCTGAGGACGCCCTCATGCCCCGCAACTGGCACGACACCGACGAGCCCGGCGCCGACCCCGGCACGCTCGACCTGCCGCTCCCGCCGGCCGAGGCGCTGGCCCGCGTCGAGGCCGCCATCAAGAGTTTGCCGCGCTGGCGCGTGGAGAAGATCGACGCCGGCGCCGGTATCATCGCCGCGACGCGGCGGACGCGCATCTTTCGCTTCACCGATGACATCACCATCCGCCTAGAGCCGACGGCGAGCGGGACGCGGCTGCACGCGCGGAGCAAGAGTCGTGTCGGCAGCAGCGATTTTGGCCAGAATCGAAGGAATGTGGGGGAGGTGTTTGGGGCCCTTGGCAGTGGGGGATAGAATCGCGACCTTGCTCTCCCTGGTGGGAGAATCCCACTTGATCTTTTCCCCACCAGGAGTACGATTGGATGATGAGGAGGTACGTCACTGTGAGCGAGGTCATCCGGACTGCCGACAGCAAGGGCCGCGTGTCCCTGCCGGGATTTGCTAACGCCACCGTCATTATCGAGGGCGTCAGCGAGAACGAGTACCGCGTCCGCAAGGCCAAGGCCATCCCCGAGGATGAATTGCGCTTCGCCGAGGAGGATCTGCCGCTCGAACTCTCCGAGCACAACGCGCGGGCGGTCCTGGAAACACTCCTGAACCCGCCCAAGCCCAATGCAGCTGCCCGGCGAGCCGCCAAGCGCTTTATGAGGAAGTATGGCTGAGTGGGTCATCGAGCCCTTGCGTGCGGGACATGACCGTACCGGCTTCTCATGCGGCCAGCCCCCGCTAGACAACTTCATCCGCGCACTGGCCTCTCAGTACCAGAAGCGGCGCTTGGGTCGCACGTTTGTCGCTACCGAACAGGGCGAAACGCGCGTCGCAGGATTCTACACTCTGGCCGCCAGTTCCATCGTGGCCAGTTCCCTACCATCAGCCGAGCGCAAGAAGCTGCCGAAACATCCGATTCCTGCCATCCATCTCGGGCGGCTCGCCGTCGATCAATCCTATCGGGGACAGCGACTCGGCGAGGTGCTCCTATTCCACGCCTTGCGGCAATCGCAGGAGATCTCAGAAAAAATGGGCGTGTACCTGGTGGATGTGTGGGCTATCGATCAGGGAGCCCGCGCATTCTATGCTAGGTATGGCTTCCTTCCGCTGGAGGACGCCCCGTTGCACCTCTACTTGGCCATGGAGACAATCGAAGCCATGTTCTCGCCGTGAGGGCCGCACCTGCTCGCTCTCTCCCATCGCCGCGATGGCGATAATAACCGCCTTCCTGATTCATGGGTGGCTGAGTCTGCCGCGTCCGCTCCTGAGCATCACAAGTACCCCTCCAGTTCGATGTTGCACTTCTTATAGCGAATCAGGAACGTCAAGTTCCGAAGGGCTCGTCGCATCGTGAAATTCTGGCGGCATGGAGGACTTGAAATACTGATTCAGAATCGCGTCCTCCTCGGGCGTGACTACCACAGCAATCAGGAGTTTCTTCAGCGCCGTACGTACGAGTGCCTCGGAGGGGCTTTCGAGACTGAGGAGAAGGTCAGCTACAACCTTCTTGGGGACGGCGTGCTCATGGATTAGCTTCGTGTCGGGGTTAGCCGCGTAGCGTTCCGCGGCTTTCTTCGACCACAGTGGGCAGCCCTCGTACTTGCCATCAAACTCGGTCCATTCCCACGCGGCTTGTCTACAAACCACTTGCTTCGTCCCATAAGTGAGCGGAGCATTCAGGATAAAGGCGATGTCCTTTACCATGTCTTCCTTTGTGCGGTAAGCTGGATTCTTCTTGCTCTTACGCGCCATAAACACCTTCCCTTGTCCAAAAACGCTGCCAACCTGCCGTTAAGCGCACTCTCAATTCATCCCGCTCACTCCCGCCCCAGCGCGTACACCTTCCCATCATCCGACCCATAATACAACACCCCATCCGCGATCGCACAAGTCCCCCATCCGGGTCCGGTCGCGGCGGACCACACCACCTTCCACGTCGCCGCCTCCAGCGCCACCAGGCCGGCAGGCTTGCCGGCGACGCTCCCTTCGCGCAACGACAGGTACAGATACTTCCCCGCTGCCAGCGGCGAGCCACCGCCCCAGCCTTTTCCCAGGCGGGTCTCCCACACCTGAGTGCCCTTCTTCGCGTCAACCGCCACTACCTGTCCGCCGCCGTCGGCGAAGATGGACACCCGGCCGTCGTGGACTGTCGGCGTGCCGCAGATCAGGTTTTTGAGCGGGAAGCGCCAGATTTCCTGGCCGTCCTTCGCATTCAGGGCGAAGAGCGGACCATCGTAGCCGCTGCCGACGGTGACGATCCCATCGTGGACGGCCGGCGAGCTCATCATGTGATCGGAGTGCTTGCCGGCCAGCGCCTTCTCCCAGACGACTTTGCCGTCCTTCGCGTCCCAGCAATGGAGGATGCCGTCGGCGGTGCCAAGGTAGACGCGGCCGGCCGCCACCGCGGGGGAGCAGTAGTGGACGGGGCCCTTGGTCTGCACGCTCCAGATTGCTTGGCCCGATTTCAGATCGACACAGTACGCCTTGCCGTCCCAGGCGCCGAACAACACTCGGCCGTCCACGATGGCGGCGCTGGAATCGACGCCTTGTTTCACGTCCTCGATACCGGCAAAACCGGCCAGGCGCGGGCCAGTGGCGAACTCCCAGCGCTTCTTGCCGGTCGCCGTCTCCAGGCAGTAGACCTTGCCGTCAAAGGAACCGAAGACCACCAAGTTACCGCTGACGGCCGGCGTCGATTCCACCTGGTCGCCGGTGGCGAAGTCCCACAGCTTCTTGCCGCTAGCCGCGTCAATGCAGTAGAGCTTGCGATCGTTGTTGCCGATGAAGAGGCGGCCGTCGGCCACGACGGGCGAGCCGGCGAATTCCTTGCCGCCCGGGAAGGTCCATTTCACCTTCAGCGGCGGGGCCAATTCCGCGTCGGCAGCATTGGCGTGCTGCGGGCCGCCGTAGATCATCGGCCAGCCGCGGCCCCAGCGCACCGGCGCTGGCTGGGTCAAGAGGACGAGTCCCTTGTCGTCGGGGATCGCGTCGTGCCCGCCGGTCTTGTCGTTCTTCGCGAAGATATGCGTCAAGTCCAGCGCCCAGCCGTGCTTGCCGTTCGCGTCCTTGACGACCCGCCCATGATAGGCGCGCCAGTTGGGGTACTTTTCGACGAGTTTTTTCGACTTCTCGGTCAGGTCGGCGGTGATGTCGCCCTTGAAGCCGTAGACGTCGAAGGTCGGCGATGGGCGATCCACGTAGTGGGAGACGACGAGCGCCGCGTCGGCCGGCGTGCCCCACTTGTGGAACCAGTTGTTCACGAACCACGGCACCCAGCGGCCGTCGCGCTCCACCTCCACGATTAGCGCGGTGATGATGTTCTTCGGGTCGAGCTTGTAATCCTGAAACGTCGGCGGCAGGCGGTCGATGACCTTGACTCCCAGCACGCGGACGCGCGGCTGCTTCGACCAATCAACGTCCAGGCCGGTGTAGGTGGTGCCGAAGCGCCAGGTTTCAAACGGCGTCGGCTCGCGCGAGATCAGCGGCCAGGTGCCGTGGTCGTCCGTCGCGAAGGTGAAGGAGAAGTCCTCGGCGATGTAATAGCCCGCATTGGCCCGGAAGAAGCGGAAATCCTTCGCCTTGCCGGTCCAGTGAACGTACAGCTTCGTCGGCCCGAGGTTCAGCTTCTCGACGGTGGTCGTGGGCTCGGCTGCGGGGAGGTCTTTCAGGTCGGCGGCCCGGGCCGTCAGAGCGATGCTCCAGGCCAATGCGGCCAGCGGGATCGTACGCTTCATCGTGTCCACCTCCTGGCCACTGTTCAGTGGCGGGTCGCAACCCCGGCGGATCCGAGACTCGCCGCCAAGATACCACACTGTCCCACCAGCGTGACCTATACTTGCCCCAGAGTGGTGGCATTCCCGTCTTGACGTTCCGATCTTCTCCTCCAGGTGTGCCTGGCATGGCGATGGTCTGTCCCAAGTGCAATGGGTCGTTCGAGCAGCGCTGGCGGTGTCCCAGTTGCGGCGTCCGTCTCGCCTATCAATCGCTGGCGCGGGGGCCCATAGAGGATGCCGCCGCGCCCAGTCCGTGGGGACAGACGCCCTGGGGCCGAATCCTGGTGGGCCTCGTCCTGGCTCAGGGGCTTTACTACGGCCTGCGGCAGTTGGCGACGGCCGGCCTACTGGCCACGGGCGACGGGGCGGCCCGCGGCGTCTGGTCCACGCTGTACGGTCTCATCATTCTGCAAGCCATCCAGGCGGTGTGCCTGCTGGCCGCGGGCACGCTGGCCGGTGCGGGGCTGCGGCAGGGGGTGGTCTTCGGGGCCATTGTCGGTGTGTGGAACGGGCTTGTGGCGGTGGCGGTGCAGAGCCTCAGCGGAGTTCCCCACTCGGCGGTGGTGCTGTTGGGGCAGCCGATCCTGCACACCTTCTTCGGGGCGGCCGGCGGGTATCTGGGCTGCCAGATCTGGAAGCCGTTGCCCATCCTGGCGGGGCCGGCCACGCCCCAGGTCGCGCCGGCGGTTTCGCTGTCCCGGACTCGCCGTTCGCTGTTCAACGGGCCGGTCGCCTGGGGCCGCCTGTTCCTGGGCGCCGGTGTGGCCGTCGGCGGGGCGATTTGGGCCAACGTTATCCTCGACCTCGTCCTTGACGCCGGCCAGGGTGTGCTGGACATCAGCGACCACTTGCAGGCTCAGCTGGTCACCTGGGAGGTCATGGGGCTGGCCATGCTCGCGGGCAGCGCCCTGGCCGGCGCGGGCACGGCCAACAGTCTCAAGCAGGGGCTGGGCGTTGGGCTGGCGGTGGCGGCGGTGTTGTTCGGTTTCCACCTGGGGATTCGCCACATCTCGGCTCACGAGCTGCTCCTGACCGGAGCGTCGTCGCTGGCGCTGGGGCTGGCGGGCGCCTGGTTTGGCGGCAGCCTTTTTCCGCCGCTGGTAGCACGGGCCGCCCGCAAGAAGTTGGGCCCCGAAAGGGCGCTGAGTGCCTAAAGCGGGCTTCGCGCCCCGGAGGCGGCGCGTATAATCCGTTCCCGGTCCATCGTCCACAGAGAAAGGAGGCTTTGTGTTCCGCAGCCGACCCATCTTCCGCCACAGCGCCATCGATGTTTTCCCGGCCCTGGGTGGTGTCGCCATCGTGGCCCTGATCCTCGCCACTTTCCTCTGCTTCGAGCAGATGCCGTGGTGGGTGCTGGTGCCGGCCTTCCTCGCCGTCGCCTACACCTACCTCTGGAACTTGCAGTCGATCTCGCACAATTTCATCCACAACCCGTTCTTTGCCAATGTCTGGCTCAATCGGGCCTACAGCGTGCTCGAAACCATGGCGCTGGGCGTGCCGCACGTGCTGTACCATCACTACCACATGAACCACCACTTCGGCGACAACGATGCCAAGGGTCCGGACGGCAGCACCAAGGACTGGTCGTCGATCTATCGTTACGGTCGGGGGAATGCTCCCGAGGGGTTCTGGCGGTACGTGCTCCTGAGCTTCTGGCGTGTCGAGGTGACGCCGGTCATCAAGGTGGCGGCCCGGCATCGTCACCTGGGGCAATTGGCCGTCGAGAGCCTGGTCCTGGCGGGCTTCTGGACGACGATGGCGGTGGTCAACTGGCGCTATTTCGTCTATTTCTATCTCCCATCTTATTACCTGGGCTGGATGGCCAGCTATGCCGAGGGCTACCTGGAGCACTACGGCTGCAAGCCGGGCAACCCGTTTGCCAACTCGGTCAGCTCGTACAACTGGCTCTACAACCTGCTCTGGTTCAACAACGGCTACCACCAGGAACACCACTGGGACCCGAAGTGCCACTGGACGTGCATGGCGCACCTGCACGAGCAGATCCGTCCGCAGTTGCAGTCCAACGGCACGCGCACCCTGCGTGGACCCCACCTGACGGCCCTGTTCGAGGACTGGCTGGCCGGTCGCAGGCGCCGGGTGGCCGAGGAGTCGGTGCCGGCACCAAGCCCGGAAGCGCCGCGCGAGGCGGCGTAGCGTCCTGCTCCCCTCTCCCCGGAGTACCGGGGCGAGGGGGCATCTCATCGAGGATCCATCATGCTCTCACGCCTGTCGGCGCCGGTGCGTGCCCTCGGCCTCATCTGTGCTGCCAGTGCTCTGTGGGGGTTCAATTTCGGGACCGGAGCCCCGACGGCCTCGCTGTGGCTGCACGATCACGGCTGCCACGATACCCTCATCGGCATCAACATCGCGGTCTATTATCTTGGCATCGCCCTCACGGCGCCGCTGGTGCCCTGGCTGATGCGGCGGGGCGGTCGGGCCTGCATCATCTTGGGGATGGTGCTGGCGGGCGTCACGGTGGCGCTGTTTCCGTGGGGCGGCGGCCTGTTTGGTTGGTTCGGCCTGCGGTTCTTGAACGGCGTGGCCGCGGCCATGAGCTTGATCCCGATGGAGACCGAGGTCAACCACAGTGCGCCGCCGGAACAGCGCTCGCGCAACTTCGGGCTGTACGCGGTGAGCATGGCGCTGGGCATTGCGGCCGGCAACTGGCTCGGACTTCAGGCCTATGCCGACCTGCCGCGGGTGACCTTTGCCCTGGGGGGCGTACCGGCCCTGGCGGCGGCCGGGCTCATCGCCGTCTGCCCCGCCGCTTTCGTGCCCTCGGCCCAGGAAGGCGGATCCTGTCGGGAACTGGCGCCCGGCCGCAACGTCCTCAGCTTCGGCAGCGCCTGGAGCCAGGGGTTCCTCGAAGGCTGCATGGTGGCCCACCTCGCGGTTTACCTCCTCTTCCTCGGCATGACCGAGGCCGCCGCCAGCTGGGTGGTGGGCGGCATCATGCTCGGCGTCATCGGCTTTCAGGTGCCGGTCGCCTGGCTGGCCGATCGCCTGGGCCGCACGCGGGTCCTCCTTGGCTGCTACGCGGCGACGGGCCTGGCGCTGGCGGTCATGCCTTTCTGCGGCGCGTCGGCCTCCCTCGTCATCGCCCTGCTCGTTGGCGGGGCCTGTTCCACCGCCTTTTATCCGCTGGGCATGACCTTGCTGGGCGAGCAACTGCCCCAAGCGGCCCTGGCCCGGGGCAACGCCCGCTTCTTGACGTTCAATTGCCTGGGCAGCCTGATCGGCCCCGCCGTGGCCGGGGCGGCCATGGACCTGTTCGGCAAGCGAGCCCTCTTCATCGCGGCCGAGGGGGCGGTGGTGCTGGTCCTGGTCGTCTGGGGAATGCGCCTCCACAGACAGCGACGCAAACCGAGCGTGGAGGAATCCGCGGGGGCACAGCCCTCGCGACGTGCGGCCTAGCGGGCTGCACCGGAGGTGGTCTATAGCTTCTCAATAACCTTGGGTGAACCGTGGCACCTAGTGGATGACGCCGGAGATTACGACGTGTAAGGTGGGTCGAGTCTTCGAGACCCACCGAGCCAGCGGTGGGTCTCGAAGACTCGACCCACCCTACACGATTCGTCAGAACCTCTGGTGTCGTCCACTAGCGTCTCGACTTCGGGCGTCCAGGCCAGGACGAGGCCTAGTGCGCTACCTTCACCTCCCGCTCCGCCACTACCGTTTCCTCCGCTGGCCAGTGCTTCTCCTCCGCCACCTGTTGCCAGAAGCGGCGATATACCAGCCGCAGCCGCAACCGGGTCGTCTGGGCGGCGAACACAAAGGTCACCCGGTCCGGGTCGCCGGGGGTAAGGCGTGTATCGGTCGGCTCCGGGTCGGCCTGCCAGAAGGCGGCGGGGGTGTGGCCGTCGAAGTCCTTCAGCAGCTTGGCGTAAAGCTTGCCCGGCCGGCCCGCCAGCGGCCGGCCCGCGACCGGCGGCAGCACCGGCCCCTGCTGCAACGGCAACGAGGTTCCCTTCTCGTCCAGGGCGTCGGCCACCAGCAGCAAATGACGGTCGATGAAACCCGTCGGCAGACGGTGGCCGGCTCCGTCGGCCCGCACCTCCACGTCGGCCCGCACTCCGCCCGGCTCGGACCGCAGCACGGCCGACAGGGACACCGCCTCGCGCAGCATCTCCTGCGGACCCGTGGCCAGGAAGCGATGGTTGGCCAGCGTCTGCGGATCGCGCTCGATGCCGCCGTGATGGGGAGCCATGTTGGTCATGCGGCCGGTCGGGGCCATGTGGCACGTCTGGCACTGCTTGCCGGCACGGCGGGCGGGACTGGCCAGCCATTCCGAGTAAGTGGTGTAAACCGGCACCCCGAACACGGTCCCCTCATGGCAGGACTGCGCAGTACCGGCTTTCCTTGGTGAGCGGGTTGAAGGCATCGTCGCCGCGGTCCACGTCGTCGAGCGGACCGAAGAAGAGCTGACCGCGTTCGGGGCGCAGGAGCTGCAAGTTGAAGCGCCCATGCGATTGGCCGAGCTTCCCCTCTCCCACGCTCTGCACCTTGTGGCAGTAGTCACAGTGGACTCCCTGGGCGGCCACGCCGCGGGCGTTGCGAAGGTCGGCGTAGGCGCCGCCGTCAAACGGCATCGTCGGCACATGGCAGGCGTTGCAGACACTGGCTCCGTCGGGATGATCGCGCAGCAGCGACCAGCCGACATTGGGTCGCCCGTCCCAGTCGCTCCCTTCGTAGAGGTTGATTAGGTGCTTGCCGGTGGCGGAGCGGGCATGCGCGCTGGCGGACCATTCGGCCACGATCTCGCGGTGACAGTTGCCGCAGTTGTGCGATCCGGCCCCGGCCTTGGCATCGACCCACTGGTACGCTTCGTTGTCGTTCTTCGGCAGGTGGGTCAGGTTGAACGAGAGCGGCTGGGTATCGGCGGCGAGGCTGGCGATGAGGAAGCCTTCCTTGGCCGCGGTGATCCGGGAGGCGGCCGGCGGGAGCGGCAGATGGAACTGACCGAAGGTATCCGTCTGCGTCGCGACCGGCGTTCCCTTGAACCGGACGGCAACCCCGGCGAGCGGCTCCTCCGCCCGGACCGAGCCGGACAATTCCGGTGGCTGCTGACGATGAGGGTTGCGCACGCCCAGGAGCCAGGCGGCCAGCGGCAGCCCGACCACGGCAGCGACCACCAGGCTGATTGCGATTGCGCGCGTGCGGGACAGGACCATCGAAACGCTTTCTCAGATCCCCTCGCCGCCGGCGAATTCCAGGGAGACGTCCAGCGGCAGGCGACTGTTCTCCTCGGCGTAGGCGTTCATGTCGTAGAGCAGGGCGTCGGCATCGTCGCCGCGCGGCGCCGGACCACGCCGGGAACTCATCACCCGGACCTCGATCGGCCGGCTGTGGTGGATCAGGTAGCCGCCGTTGAGCGGGTCGTGCTCGGCCGGTTGCACCCGGCCATCCTCCGAGGTCGCGCGAACATGAATCCGATAAAGACCGCCCTGGCTCACCTCCCACCGATATTCCCATAGGGTCCAGGAATAGGGAGCGCGCGGTCCGAGCAAGGTGGCCTCGGACCAGTTCTGGCCGTCATCGGTGCTGACTTCTACGCGCGCCACCGCCTCCTGTCCGGCCCAGGCCAGCCCGACTAGCCGATTGGTCCCCAGCCCGAGAATCTCGCTGCTGCGCGGCCGGATCAGTTCCGCCTTCACCTGCATCGCGCCAATGACCACAGTGCGAGTCCCTTCGGCGGTGCGGCGCTGGACGGTGTACTTCTTGGTCTGGAAATAACCCTGCGCGGGAGCATCCAGGACCGCGATGCGGCGCAGCCACTTGACCGAGGCCACGCCGTACCAGCCCGGCACGAACAGCCGTAGCGGATAGCCGTGGTTCGGGTCGAGCGGCTCGCCGTTCATCCGCGTCACCAGCAGCGTGTCTGGATCGCGGGCCTTGTTCAGGGGCAGACTGCGGGCAAAGTGCATCGGTTCGGGATGATCCGCCTCGGTGCCGCGATCCTCACCTTCGAACAATACCTCGACCGCCTCGGGGCGGAGTCCGGCCTCGTCCAGGAGCAGGTGCAGCGGGATGCCGGTCCATTCGGCATGGCCGATGGCGCCGGCGCCCCAGGGGACACCGTGAACGTGCTGCTGCAGGAAGGATCGGCCGTTGCCGGCGCACTCGACCGTGGCGAAGACCGTGCGCTCGGGCAGGTCGGCCAACTCGTCCCAGGTCCAGCTCCTGGGCCGATCGAGGCAGCCTTCGACGCTCAGCCGCCAGGAGGCCAGATCGATGGACGGCACGGCGAAGTGGTTGCGCACGAAAAACAGGCGCGTGGGCGTCACCCAGCCACGGACATTTTCGAGCGGGGTTTCGCTGTTCTCCGGGGTAGCGGTGACGAACCGGCGTTGTTCGGCCATGATCGGCCTCGGGTAAGGTCCGTGCCAGGGTGGGCGGGCGCTTGGCATGGTAGACAGCGCCGGCGGCCGCGGTCAAGCGCCTTCCGCACAGGTCACCGTCCCGTGGCGATGCGGACCTCGTAGCTGCCGCCCGATTCGTTGTTGGTCGAATTGGGCACGATGCGGAGATAGAGCTTGCCATCATCGCCGGCCACGCCCTCGTAACGTGAGCCGATGATGAAGACCTTGCCGTACTCGCCGACGCGGCCGAGCAGCACGCCGGGGGCCTGGATGCCCGGGGTGAACGCCATCCCGCCGCCGCCGGGAGCCAGGCCGCGACCCCCGCGTCCGCCGCCGCCCGGCCCGCCTCCGAAGCCGCCGCGCCCCCCCAGCTGCCGTGTCGACCGGCCGTCCGGCCCAACGAGGTAAGTGCCGGCGTCGCCGGCCGCCGGCCGCAGATCGACCGTGCCCGATGCCGTCACCTGCACCCCGCTGCCGGCCCGCAGCTTGAGGCCCGTATCCAGCCACTTCTCCTGCTGAGCGGCATAGCGGGCGGCATCAACGCTCAGCTTCGTCTCGTGATCGTTGACCAGCCAGCGCATGCCGCGCACCTCGGCCAGTTTCAGCGTCGTCTCGCCAAAGTAGGGCGTGCGGGCCTTGACCGACGGCGTCTCCACGTGACCGATGATGGTGAAATCCAGGGCCACGACGGTATCGTAGCGCGGCAGGTGCAGCTTCTCGTCGGGGATGGTCTCGGCCAGCGTCTTGATCGCTTCCCTGGCCCGTCGGGAAACCTCGGCATCGGTGCTGCGGGCGGCCTGCTGCAAGGCGGGGTAGGCCATCTCGCGCAGCTCCAGCAGTTCGGTGGTGGCCGCCTCACGCTGGGCGAATTCCTGGTTGCCCAGCTTGCCGATCGCCGCCTCGATCCGCTTGGCCGCCTCCTCCGGGATGCGCAGCCCGAACTCGATGCTCCGGATTTCATCCACCGGCACGGTCAGCTTGCCGTAGCGTGTGGACACCTCGATGCTCTTCTGCTGCAGTGCCGCCTTGACGCTGCTATCGTCGGCAAAGCGGACCTCGACCGGGAATACCTCGGGCTTGACCGCGGGGGTGGGAGCGGGCTTCGGCTCCTTTTCATTCTGGCCGAACGTGCTGCCGATGAGAACGATGGCCGAACCCAGCAAAGCCAGATGATAGCGCGACCGCATCGTGGTTCTCCCGTTAGGTGAGCCGAGGGTCCCGGTCGCCTCGCCCAGGCATGCCGGACCCTGATAGAGCAAACCCCGACCTGGGCTCAAGGTATCAGAGCCGCGGCCTGCTGTCGCGGTCGCCTGTGCCGGCCTGATCCACGGCTGTGGCCGATCTGCATGGCCAGGCCGCAACCAGTGGTTTATAATTCGGCGGTGCCGCGAATGCCATCCGCGCCGCGTTCGTCGGCCCTTGCGCCTCTCGGGAGCTTTCCCCGTGCCTTACGTTGCCGAAATCAGCCGCACGAATCCGACTTGCCTGCTGTTCTTGATCGACCAGTCGTCTTCGATGGGGGGCCCGTTTGGCGGTTCCCCGGGCAAGACCAAGGCGGACGGAGTGGCCGATGCGGTCAATCGCCTCCTCCAGAACCTGGCCCTCAAGTGCGCCAAGTCGGACGGCATCCGCGATTACTTTCATGTGGGGGTGATCGGCTACGGCGAGGGGGTCCACTCGGCCCTGGGCGGTGCCCTGGCCGGGCGGCACCTGGTGCCGGTCAGCGAGTTCGCCAACAATCCGTTGCGGGTCGAGCCGCGCCGCCGCAAGGTCGATGACGGCGCCGGCGGCCTGATCGAGCAGGCGTTCAAGTTCCCGGTCTGGTTCGAGCCGGTCGCCGACGGGCAGACGCCGATGTTCCAGGCGCTGACCCTGGCCGCGCAAATCTTGCAGGAATTTGTGACGCGGTCGCCGGAGTGCTATCCGCCGCTGGTGGTCAACGTGACCGACGGCCAGGCCAGCGACGCCGACCCGCGTCCAGCCGCCACCGCCATCCGGGAGCTGGCGACGGCCGACGGACCGGTGCTGCTGTTCAATGCCCACCTGTCCTCGGCGCCAGCCCCGCCGGTCGTCTTCCCCGCGAGCGTGGAAGGTCTGTCGGATCGCTATGCCCGTCACCTGTTCAAGATGTCGAGCCCGCTGCCGCCGCAGATGCTGGAGGCAGCCCGGGCGGACGGCTTCGAGGTGGCCGATGGCGCCCGCGGGTTCGCGTTCAACGCCGACCTGGTGTCGGTGATTCGCTTCCTCGACATCGGGACGCGGGTTGCCCGGGGTGGGGCGTGACCATGCCGCGTGTCGTGCCGCCGATTTCCTGCCGGGTCCTCCACCAGCCGAAGCACGGCCACAGCGCCGACGAGTACGAGGACGCCTTCGCCGCCGACCCCCAGGCCGGGCGCTTCGCGGTGGCCGACGGCGCCTCGGAAAGTTCCTTCGCCGGTTTGTGGGCCCGGCTGTTGGTCGAAGGGTTTGTGCAGGCGGCCCCGAACTGGCTGGAGGCGGTGCGCCGAACCTGGGCTGCGCGGGTGGACGGGGCGTCTCTGCCCTGGTATGCCGAGGCCAAGCGGGCCGACGGCGCCTTTGCCACTCTCCTGGGCCTGGTTGTCACCCAGGGACGCTGGCATGGGCTGGCGGTCGGCGATAGCTGTCTCTTCCAGGTGCGGCAAGATCGGTTGATCGAGGCCTTCCCTCTGGGCCGCTCGGCGGAGTTCGGCAATCGGCCGCGGCTGATTGGTTCGCGGTCGGCCGGCGGCGCGGGTCAGGATGTCCACGCCGAGCGCCAGGGGACCTGGCAGCCGGGCGACCAGCTCTTGCTGATGACGGATGCCCTGGCCCAGTGGTTCCTGCGCCGGCACGAGGCAGGCCAGCGCCCCTGGCAGGAGTTCGTGCGGTTCACCGCGGACGCGGAAGCCGCCTTCGCCGCCTGGATCGAAAGCCGCCGTGCGGACGATGGCTTGCGCAATGATGACGTGACCCTGGTCCTCATTGGCGTGTAGATCGGGAAGCGATCTCCCCCCTCGCCCCGGTACTCCGGGGCGAGGGGTCGGGGGTGAGGGGTCCTTGTCCGCGGAAAACCGGCCCCTCACCCCCAACCCCTCTCCCCCGAGTACGGGGGCGAGGGGAGTCTCACCGTTGGAGCCAACTGCCGTGTCGTGGCCCGTGTCGCAGGACTATAACGAGGCCGTGCAAGATCCGGGCGCCAGCTTCGGCGATGCCGACCTGCGCAGTGCCGAAGCGGTGACCAACGCGATTGGTTTGCCGCTGCCCTGCTCCGGCAACTTCGCCGACGTTTACCAGCTGCGCCAGCCCGCCACTGGGGCCTCCTGGGCGGTCAAGTGCTTTACCCGTTCCGTCGCCGGGCGGCAGGAACGCTATGAGGAAATCAGCCGGCACTTGAGCCGTGTCCGCCTGCCGTTCACGGTCGATTTTGTCTACCTGGAAGAGGGGATTCGGGTCCGTGGCCGGTGGTATCCGGTCGTGAAAATGCAGTGGATCGAGGGGCTGCTCCTCAACCAGTTTGTCCGCGACAACCTCGACAAGCCGGCTCTGCTGGACGCGCTCATCACGCTCTGGGTTCGCATGGCCCGGCGGCTGCGCGAGGCGGAAGTGGCGCACGGCGACTTGCAGCATGGCAACGTCCTGTTGGTCCCGGGCAGCCGCACCACCTCGCTGGCCCTGAAGTTGATCGACTACGACGGCATGTTCGTCCCGACCCTGGCCGGCCGGCCGGCGGGCGAGGTCGGCCACCCCGCCTACCAACATAGCCAGAGGCGACGCGAGCCGATCGCCGGCCCCGAGGTTGACCGTGTGCCGCTGCTGGTGATCGCCGCCGCCCTGCGCGCCCTGGTCAGCGGAGGTCCCGCCCTCTGGGACCGCTACGACGCCGGCGACAATCTGCTGTTCCGCGAGGCCGACCTGCGCGTCCCCGCCGAATCGGCCCTCTTTCAGGAGCTATGGCATCTGCCCGACTCGCTGAGCCACGTCCTGGTCGGCCGACTCGCCCTGGCCTGCCAAGGCCCCATCGACGAGGCGCCGCTGGTCACCGACCTGCTGCAGGAAGAATTGTTTTCGGTGCTCACGCCCGAGCAGGAGACGCAGGCCGGCGCCCTGCTGGGAAGCAACGGCCAGGCGGTGGCGGTCCAAGCCCCGCCGGTGAAGACACTGGCAAGAAAGGTCCCCATCGCGGCCCCCGCCGGCCTGCGCTTCGACTTCGAGGGGACGACGACCATCCGCGTCCCGCGCCCACGGGCCACGCCGAAACTCGCATTCCCCCTCTGGGCCTGGGCGGTCCTGGGGGCCGCCGTTCTGATCCTGCTCCTGCTGCTGGGCTGGTATGTCGCCACACCCGCCGGGACCCCTGATGTGAAGAAGCGTGGCGAGCCGGCAGCGGGGGAGACGCGACGCCCGCCGGCTCACACTCCGCGGCCGCGGCCGGCATCAACGGGACGCCGGGCCACCGATCCCGGCGCGACCGACCGCGACAAGGGCACCGGGCGCGGACCGGCGACCGAACGCCCCGAGCCGTGAAAGGCCATCTGGAAGGCCCCTCGCCCCCGTACTCGGGGGAGAGGGGTTTGGGGTGAGGGGGTCTGTTTCCGCGAAGAAAACCCCTCACCCCCGACCCCTCTCCCCGGAGTACCGGGGCGAGGGGAGACTTGCCGTATGGCCTCTGAAAGGAGCCTTCATGGCCAGCCAGTGGTATTACGCTCACAATTCGCAGACGCACGGCCCGGTGTCGCCCCGGAAGCTGAAGTACCTGGCCGCCACGGGCGGATTGCAGCCGCACGACCTGATCTGGCCCGAAGGCGGCGAGGCGGATCGGGCGGTCAAGGCCGAGACGGCCCTCGACTTTGCCACCCTGCGCCGGCTGGCCCAGGAAGCCCGCACGGGCTCCGCAACCCCCAAGCCCTTGCCGACCGGCGACGACTTGCCGGAATGGCTGGATGGGATTGATAGCCTGTTCCGCGAACCGGACCAGGCGGTGGGACCGGTGCCGGACTGGTTGCAGCCGCCGCGTCCCGCCGCCGCCGGACTGCCCGACTGGCTGCTCGAACTCCCCGCGATCCCGCCGGCCGAGCCGGAGCCGCTCCCGCCAATGGCCGACCCTGTCACGCCACCGGAAGACCCGGTGCCGATGGCACCGCCGCTTGCCGCTCCCATCGGGTCCACCCTGCTGGAGCGCATGGGGATCGATCCGGTCAGCGAGAGCGTGGTGAACTGGACCCGGTTCGAGGCCTGGCGCGAGGCTCAGCGCTTGCTGCTTGACGAGTTGCCGCTGCCCCCCGAGGCCGATCCGGACCCGTTCCACACGGCCCGCAAGCGGCTGGCGACCTGGTTTGACCTGGAAAAGAATCGCGAACGCCTGACCCGCGCCGACCGGATGGGCATCCACAACGACATCGCCTTGCAGCGCTTCATCAGCCATTTCGACCAGTTCGGCCGCGACAAGCTGGCCCGTCTGTGGGAATACGTGGACTTCTTGATCGAAACGCGCACCCGGGGGTAAGCGTGCAGTTGGGCGAGCGGGAGGGCGTTAGCCCCCCGGTTAGTCACCGGGGGGCTAACGCCCTCCCGCTCGTCGAGTGTGCTCTTCGTCCTCACGCCATGATGTCGGTCACCACATGCCCGGCCACGTCGGTCAGGCGGAAGTTGCGGCCGGCGTAGCGGTAGGTCAGCCTCTCGTGTTCGAGTCCCATGAGCGCCAGCAGGGTGGCGTGCAGGTCGTTGGTGTGCATGCGGCCCTCGACGGCCTGGATGCCGTACTCGTCGCTGGCGCCGTAGGTGAACCCCTTCTTGATGCCGGCGCCGGCCAGCCACATCGGGTATCCGGTAATGTTGTGATCGCGGCCGTCGGGTCCCTGGGCGGTCGGCTGCCGGCCGAATTCGCTGCCCCACAGCACCAGGGTCTCGTCCATCAGTCCGCGAGCCTCCAGGTCGGCCAGCAGGGCGGCGGTGGGCTGATCGACGGCCGCACAGTTCTGAATGAGGCCCTGGTGCAAGTTGCTGTGATGGTCCCAGCCAGGCTGGCAGATTTCGACGAAGCGGACGCCGGCCTCGCTAAGCCGGCGGGCCATCAGGCACTGGCGGGCGAACGACCCGGCCGCCCCCGGCTTGACCCCGTAGGCATCGCGCACCCGCTGCGGCTCCTTCGAGATATCGAGCAACTCGGGCACCTTCCCCTGCATCCGGAACGCCAGCTCGAACGACTCGATGATGCCGTCCACTGCATCCGGAGCGCCGGGGCTGGCGGCCAGGTCGCGGTTCATCGCCCCCAGCAGGTCGAGCTGCTTGCGCTCCAGCGCCAGCGGCGTTTGCGGATTGAGATGTGGCAGATAGCCGGTGTCGGTGAAGCGATTGCCCTGGAAGTGGGCGGGCAGGAAGGCGCTGCCGTAGTTCACCGCTCCGCCGAAATTGGGCGGCGGATTGATGGTGACATAGCCGGGCAGGTCCTGGTTTTCGGTGCCCAGGCCGTAAAGCAGCCAGGCGCCCATGCTGGGCCGGGTCAGGGCGGCGTTGGCGCTGCCGGTGTGCAACTGAACCACGGCCTGCGGGTGGGCCGGCGTATCGGTGTGCAGCCCGCGGAGCCAACACAGCTTGTCGGCGTGACGGGCCATGTTGGGCAGCAGTTCGGAAAACCACGAGCCGGTCTGGCCATGTTGCTTGAAGCGGAATTTCGAGGCGGTCAGCGTGCCGCCACCGGGACCAACCTTGCCGCCATTGGCCTGGAGCCGGGGCTTGTACTCGAAGGTATCGACCTGCGAGATCGCGCCCTGCATGAAGAGAAAGATGATGCGCTTGGCGGGGCGGCGGATGGGCGGCGGCTTGGGGGCCAGCGGCCCCGGGGCCGGGGTGGCAGCGCGGGCGGCCTGCTCACCCAGCAGGCCGGCCAGGGCCAGGTAGCCGAAACCGGACCCGGCCGACTTCAACAGTTGGCGACGGGAAAGGGCGTGCTGCAACATCACCGTATCCTCGTTTATGATCCGTGCGGATCTTCGATCCGCCGCTAAACCTAATTCACATAGCGGAACTCCGCCGATCCGAACAGCGCTTGCACGAAACTCAACCAGGATGCGGACCGGGCATCCCGCGGTCGAACCACATCGTCGCCGGCCGGCTTCCGCGGCTGAAACAGCCCCCGCGCCGCCAGGGCGTAGTCCGCCAGGTAGCCCTGGACTCGTTCAACTTCCTTTTCGCTGGGCGAGCGGCCCAGGACGACGCGATAGGCCGTCCGGATTCGCTGCGCGTCGCTGGTCCGGGTATCGGCCAGCAGCCGTTCCGCGATGACCAGCGCCTGCCGGCGGACAAACGGCGAATTCAGCAGGAACAGCGCCTGGCCCGGCACCGTCGTCGCATCGCGCTGACCGGTGACCAGCGTTTGCTCGACCGGATCGAACGCCGCCAGGGTCAACGGCGTCAGGCCGCGCAGCAGCGGGAGATAAACACTCCGGTAAGTGCTGCGCTCGGCCTCGGCGCGGATGGCGTTGGCCTCGGCGCCGTCATCGGCCATCTCGACCATTCGCAGTTTCATGGCGGGCGAGCCGGCGGGCCGGCCGCGATCCAGGGTGCCGGCCGCGGCCAGCATGGCATCGCGGATTTCCTCGGCATCCAGCCGCCGCGGGGCATGGCGCCACACCAGGCGATTGCCGGGGTCCAGGGCCCGATGCTCCGCCGAGGCCACGGAGCTGAGCTGATAGGCCCGCGTCAACACCAGTGTCCGCACCAGCTTCTTCACGGACCAGCCGTCGCGCTGGAACCGCTGCGCCAGATGGTCGAGCAGCTCCGGGTGAGACGGCCTGTCCCCCGTGGTGCCGAAGTTATCGACCGTGCTGACCAGGCCCCGGCCGAACAGATGTTGCCAGACCCGGTTGACGATCACGCTGCGCAATCAGCGGATTCTGGGGACTGGTAAGCCAACGGGCCAACTCGAGCCGGCCGCTTCGCTGCGAAGGGATCGGCGCGGCACCGGGAACCGCGATAGCGGACAGGAAGCCGCGGTGTACTGCTGGGCCGAGCTTCTCTGCCTCGCCCCGGAGGCGCACCTCGGTGTCGGCCACCGTCTTCGCCTCGCGCACGCCGTGGATGGCATCGCCGCGGGCGACGGGATCGGTGGCGGCAAGCAGCGCCGCTTCGAGGCGTTCGTACTTGAGCCGGTAGGGCCGTTGTTTCGGCAAGCCGTCGGCCGCCTTGGCCAGCCCTGCCGGTGTGCCGCGGATGGTGTCCCATTCCTTTTTCGCCAAAGCCAGATCGGTCTTGAGCTGCTCGATCTGTTCCGGGGAAGCCGGCGGTGCCGAGGTGCTGCGCATCATGAGCATCGACGGATCGTAATAGTCCAGCCCGCCGCCGCCCATCTTGTTGCGCACACCGGCACAGTTGTCGGTGCTGGTGAAGATCCCCGCCAGGGCGTAGTAATCGGTCGTGGGGATCGGGTCGAACTTGTGATCGTGGCAGCGGGCACAGCTCACGGTCAGGGCCAGGACCGAGCGGGTGACGGCGTCGATCTGTTCGTCCACATTGTCCATGACAAAGCGGACCTTGAAACGCTGGTTCACGTCCTTGACGCCCAGGGCCAAAAAGCCGGTGGCCATGCGCTGCCGATCCCGCTCCGCCGCCGCGGCTGCCGGCAACAGGTCGCCGGCGATCTGCTCCTGGATGAAGCGGTCGAACGGAATATCGGCGTTGACCGCGTCGATGACGTAATCGCGGTACTTCCAGGCGTGCGGATAGGGGATGTTGCGCGAGGGGCCGGTCGATTCGCCGTAGCGGGCCACGTCGAGCCAGTGCCGGCCCCAGCGCTCGCCAAACTGCGGCGACGCCAGCAGGCGATCGACCAGCTTCTCGTAAGCCTCCGTGGACCGATCCTGCACAAAGGCGTCGATCTCGGCGGGCGTCGGCGGCAGGCCGGCGAGGTCGAAGGTCAGCCGGCGGATCAGCGTGATGCGGTCGGCGTCGGCGACAGGCCGCAGGTGCTCGGCCTCCAGCCGGGCCAGCAGGAAGCGGTCGATATCGCCGCGCGGCCAGGCCGTCTCCTCTACCGCGGGCACCTTCGGATCGGTCAACGGCTGCCAGGCCCAGTGCTCTTTCTTGAGCTTCTCGTAGGCCGGCTTCGGCTTGCCGAGCGAGGCGGGCAGGCGCAGCGCGGGCCAGGCGGCTCCGTCCTTGATCCAGGTGGTCAGGTCGGCGATCTGCTCGTTGCTGAGTGACGGCGCTTCCTGGGGCATTCGCTGCTTGGCGTCCTTGTGTGTCACCTTGAGGATCAGGCGGCTCTTGCTCGGATCACCCGGCACGACGGCTGGACCGCTCTTGCCGCCGGCCAGCAGTCCGTTGCGATCGTCCACGCGCAGGCCGCCCTTGGCATTGGTCTCGGCCGAATGGCAGCCGGCGCAGTGCTGCACCAGGATGGGACGCACCTTCTTCTCGAAGAACGTGGTCGCCGCGTCAGCCGGCGGGGCTTCGGCATGTACCGCCGGCCCGACGGCGACAAGCAACAGGAAGCTGAAGCAGACGGCGACGGAAGGATGGAACGCCATCGGGGGGTTCTCAACGCAAGGCGGTGGGCACGGCTATCCGCATGCCTACGATTGTCATCAATGACCTGACCGGCGTCAACCAAATCCATTGGCCAACAATAGAACGCGGAGAAACGCGGATTTGGCGGATTCTCGCGGATCAGATCTGCGAGAATCCGCCAAATCCGCGTTACTCCGCGTTCTATTTCTCCTCGATCTGGGCCAGCGATGCAAACTTCTTTCCTTCGACGTAAGCCAGGAAGGCTCCACCGCCGGTCGAGACGTGTGTCATTTTGGCGTCGAGGCCGAACTGCTCGACGGCCTCGGCCGTCTCGCCGCCGCCAACCACCGTGACCGCGGGGCTGCTGGCCATCGCCTCGGCAATGCCGCGTGTGCCCTTGCTGAAGGCCGGCTTCTCGAACCAGCCGACCGGACCGTTCCAGATCACCGTGCCCGCTTGCCCGATCTTCCCGGCGTACAGGGCCAGGGTTTTCGGACCGATGTCCACCCCTTCCTCGCCCGCCGGGATGGCCCCTTCAACCACCCGGGTCTGATTCAGGTCGTCGGACTTGACGACGAGGGCATCGACGGGCAGCGTGATTTTGGTGCCGACCTGCGGCAGCAATCTCCGGGCGGCGGCGACCTCCTCGTCCGGGATCTGCATGGCGCCGACGGCGATGCCTTGCGCCTTCTGGAAGGTGTAGCCCATCTTGCCGCCGATCAGCAGATGATCGACCTTGCCGAGCAGGGCGTTGATGAAATTGATCTTGTCGGAGACCTTGGCCCCGCCCATGACCGCCAGCAGCGGGCGCTTCGGCTGGGCCATCAGGCCGTCGATGACCGCCAGCTCCTTCGCCACCAGGTAGCCGACCACGCGCGGCTTGCCCTGGGCTTTCATGGCCGCGGGGACGGCCACCATCGACGCATCCTTGTCGTTGTGGCAGGTGCCGAAGGCATCGTTGACATAGGCATCGCCCAGCGCCGCGATCTGGCCAGCGAACTCCGGATCGTTCTTCTGCTCGCGCGGGTCGAAACGCAGGTTTTCCAGCAGGACGACCTGGCCCGGCTTCAAGGCATGGACGGCGGCGACGACCGGCGGACCGACGACCACGTCCGCCGACTTCGCCACCGGCCGGCCAAGCAGTTCGGCGAAGCGGGCGGCCACGTGGTCCATCTTGAGCGGCGCGTCCTTGGCCGGATCGCCCGACGGCCGGCCCAGGTGGCTCATCGCAATCACGGCAGCGCCGCGGTCGAGCAGGGTGTGGATCGTCGGCAGGGCGGCCCGGATGCGGCGATCGTTGGTGATGGCGCCGGTCTTCTTGTCGAGCGGCACGTTGAAATCGACGCGGACCAGAACGCGCTTGCCCTTGAGGTCGGGCAGGTCGGCGAGGGTTTTCTTCGGCATGGGGATCATTCCCTCCACCGTTTAGCCGCGACCCGGGAGGGGAGCGCTCGTGCCCAGCGCTCCCCTCCCGGGTCGCGGCTAAACGCGCTTCGGACCGTTGCGCTCACTGCACCCGCGAAACCATGTACCGCAGCAAATCGACGCACCGGTTGGAATAGCCCCATTCATTGTCGTACCAGCTGACCAGCTTGAAGAAGCGGCTGTTCAGCTCGATGCCCGAGCCGGCGTCGTAGATGCTCGAATGGGCGTCGTGGATGAAATCGCTGGAAACCACCTCGTCGCCGGTGTAGGCCAGGATGTTCTTCAGGTACGTTTCGCTGGCCTTCTTCATGGCGGCGCAGATGTCCTTGTAGCTGGTGGCCTTCACGGTTTTGACGGTCAGGTCCACGACCGAGACGGTGGGCGTCGGCACGCGGAAGGACATGCCGGTCAGCTTGCCCTTGACCTCCGGGATAGTGCAGGCCGACGGCCTTGGCGGCGCCGGTGGTGGAGGGGATGATGTTCGCCGCTGCCGCCCGGCCGCCCTTCCAGTCCTTCTTCGACGGGCCGTCCACCGTCTTCTGCGTCGCCGTGTAGCTGTGGATGGTGGTCATCAGCCCTTCCTCGATGCCGAAGCCTTCCTTCAGCAGGACGTGGACGACCGGGGCCAGGCAGTTGGTGGTGCAGCTGGCGTTGGAGATGATGTTGTGCTTCGCCGGGTCGTACTTGTCGTGGTTGACGCCCATGACCACGGTGATGTCGTCCCCCTTGGCCGGCGCGGAGATGATGACTTTCTTGGCCCCGGCGGCGAGGTGCCCCTTGGCCTTCTCCGCCTCGGTGAACAGGCCGGTCGACTCGATGACGTAATCGACGCCCAGGGCCCGCCAGGGCAGCGCCTGCGGCCCTTCCTTGACAGCCAGACACTTGATCCTGTGGCCGTTGACCACCAGCACATCGTCTTCAGCGACCGATGGCGAGGACTTCTCGCTGACCACAGTGCCGTTGAAGCGGCCCTGGGTCGAATCGTACTTGAGGAGATAGGCCAGGTTGTCGGCAGGGACGATGTCGTTCACGCGCGACGACATCGAGCGACTTGCCCAGCAGCCCCTGCTCGACCAGGGCCCGAAAGACCAGGCGGCCGATGCGCCCGAAGCCGTTGATGCCTACTTTTACCATCTGACTACTCCTAGGCTATCAGCTTTCAGCTATCAGCCTTCAGCCAGCGCGGACGCGCCTGCGGGCCGATAGCCACTACTCCCAGGTGTCGCTAGGTTACATTACGTCTTTCCACCCCCACGGGGAGGGGCGGGCCGGGCAGCCACCGGCGCCAGGCATGGCTGAAAGCTGAGAGCTGAAAGCTGAAAGCTATGAGCGACACAATCCGCGTGGCCGTGACCGGGGCGGGCGGGCAGGTGGCGTATGCCATGCTGGCTCGGCTGGCGTCCGGCGAGGTGTTCGGGCCGGACAAAAAAGTCATCCTGCAACTGCTCGACATTCCGAAGAAGCCCGACTGGCAGCCCCCCTCGCCGACCGCCCGCCAGCCGCTGGACATCGCCGATGGCAACGCGATGGAACTTCTGGACTGCGGCTTCCCGACGCTGGCGGACGTGGTGGTGA
Source organism: uncultured Planctomycetota bacterium (assembly GCA_963827935.1). Classification (GTDB taxonomy): domain Bacteria; phylum Planctomycetota; class Planctomycetia; order Gemmatales; family Gemmataceae; genus DATFNV01. The sequence continues at coordinate 28,535 of CAWHCN010000024.1, forward strand.
CCGACAGCGCCGACAAGGCGTTTGCCGGGGCGAACTGGGCGATCCTGGTCGGTGCCTTTCCGCGCGGGCCGGGCATGGAGCGCAAGGACCTACTGGGCCTCAACGGCAAGATTTTCATCGGCCAGGGAAAGGCGCTGGCGAAGAACGCGGCGTCGGATGTGCGCATCCTGGTGATCGGCAACCCGTGCAACACCAACTGCCTGGTCGCGTACAGCAACGGTCGGGCCATCCCGCCGGAGCGCTGGACGGCCATGACCCGCCTGGACCACAACCGCGCCGTGTCGGCCCTGGCCCAGAAGGCCGCGGTGCCCAATGCCGCGGTCACCTGCATGACCATCTGGGGCAACCACAGCAACACGCAATTCCCGGACTTCACCAACGCCAAGATCAATGGTCGGCCGGCCACCGAAGTCATCACCGACCGCAAATGGCTGGAAGAGACGTTTGTGCCCGGCTGCCAGAATCGTGGGGCGGCGATCATCAAGGCGCGGGGGCTGTCGTCGGCACTGTCGGCCGCCAACGGGGCCATCGATCACGTCAAGAGCCTGCTCCGCCCGACGCCGGCCAACGACTGGGTCAGCATGGCCATGATCTCCAAGGGACAATACGGCGTGCCCCCGGGCCTGGTCTTCAGCTACCCCTGCAAGAGCGACGGCAAGGGGAACTACACCGTCGTCGAGGGAGTGAAGCTCGACGCCTTTGGGCAGGCGAAGTTCCAGGCGACGCTGAAGGAGTTGGAAGAGGAGCGGGGGATGGTGGGCGAGTTGCTGAAGGGGTAAGCGAACCGGTATTTACGGTTTCGCGGTTACGGCTGCGACCAGTCTTCGACGGTCAGCCCGGGCACGCGGCCGAAGTGAGCGACGTTGCGCGTGGCCACGGCCAGTCCGTGGTGCAGGGCGGTCGCGGCGATGAGGATGTCGTCATCGCCGATGGGTTGCCCGGCCCGAGCGAGAGCGACCCAGATGTCGGCGGCGAGTTCAGCTATGTCTACGTCGAGGAGAAGCATCTGGTGAACCCGGCACCACGCGGAGAATACAGCCAATTGTGTCGTGGCTCGCCGAAACCTGAGGCCGCGCAGCACCTCGAAGCGCGTGACAACGGAAATCGTGTTGAACTGGTACTGCTGCCTATAAGAGGCGGCCTTCTGCATGACCTGCGCATTCCGACGTCGTAGTAGTTCGGACACGATATCCGTATCGAGTAAGCAGCGCACGGCCGTTCTCCTACAGAATCTTGAAGTCGGGCCCTCGATCCCCAAGGATGGCCTTCCGTATTTCCGCCCATTCCTCGTCAGATATGTCGTCGGATTCTTTCTCGATCACTTCGAGATCTTTCAACCGTTCCTCCAGCGTCCTGTCGTCCGGCACCCAGGGGAAGTACACCTGCACCCGCTGGCCTTCCTCCAGCTTGATCGGCTCCACCGGCCGGAACACACCGTTCTCGTACACCGCTTCGATTGTCCTGCTCATCGTCGGCACCTCCCAGAGACATTCTACCTTCTCCCCCGCACGGTGAGAAGAACGGCCGAGTCCCATCCGCGTGCCTCACCTGTCGCCGATGTACTCCTCCGTGTACCTGCTCCGCAGCCGGTAGCTGCTCCCTTCGCCCTGGTGCCCCTTCAACTCCTTCTCGATGCGCACTCGAGCACTCTTCATGAGGCCAGCCTTGGTGTCGAACACGATCTCGCCCTCCGTCTGCATCGGCAACAGCGGCCTCTGGTCGGCCAGGCTCGCCGGCAGCTTGGCAACCGTTGTCGTGAAGGCCACCGTCGCTTCGCCGTTCTCGATGGCCTTGCAGGTATAAGTCTGCTTCGCGTCGAACTTCTCGCCGGTGCCCTGCGGCGGCTCCAGGGTGATCTGGTACATGCGCTCCCAGGCATCGCCTGCCTTGGCGTCGGCAGTGGGGACCACGAGCTTGAACGGCAGATCGCTTTCGAACTTGCTCGCCGGGCCGTACTTCGATTCCTTCACCTCCACCAGCTGCCCATAGCCATCCACGCGCAGCACAGCCAGGACGTTGCCGACGTATTTCGACAGCTCCTTCTTCAGGTCCGCATCGCTGTGATCGAGATCGGCGGAGTCGAAGACCAGCGGCTGGCCGTCCGGCGGCGTGACCTCGTGGCGCATCGCCGTCAGCGACAGCGACAGCGTTGCCACGCCATCGGTATCCAGCGCGGTGACCTGCCATCGCTTCGTCAGCGTCAATTTCGAGGAGAAGCCGTTCGTCTTGCCGTCGGCGACCTCGGTGGCCGAGCTGACGTGCTCGACGCGATAGGTCAAGACCTGGCCCTTCGCCCAGCGGAAGTGCCAGCCGGACGACTGGGCGGGCGCGGCCGACCCGAGGCCGAGGACAATCAACATCGCCGAAATGAAGTGTGCGCGGCATGGGTTCCCTCCTTGCGTTCCTGGCCGCTTGCGGCTTCGCAACGAGCGAACGGCGGCCTATAGCAGAGGGAATCCCACGACTCCAGATCACTTTGCCGCGACTGCCGGGTTCCGCCGGTCGCCCCGGAACCCCAGGACCAGCCCGACCGCGACAATCGCCCAGCAGCTCCACGGTAGCCAGTCGCCCAGCCGGGCGTAAAGGCTTACCCGATGATCGATGGGGACCTCGGCGATCAGGACGCCGGGCACCGTCTGGAACTCCCGCCAGCGACTGGTGGGTAAGTCGGCCGCACCGGCGGTCAGCTCCCACAGGCGGGCCTCGCCGATCTCCTGGGTGCGCTGCGGAGCCAGGACCCGGCCGTTCGGATCGATGAGGGCGGAGATGCCCATGTTGACCGACCGGCCGACGCTCCGCCGTGCCTCGACGGCGCGAAATCGGCAGATGGCCAGGTGCTGGGCGTGCTCCGGCGTGCCGTCGAACCAGCCGTCGTTGGAAGTGTTGAGCAGGAAGTCCGCCGCCGGCTGGTCGCCATCCGGCAGGGCGTACTCGCGGGCCAGGCCGCTGACGGTGTCCTCATAGCAAATCAGGACGCCGTAGTGATAGGAGCCCAGCGGGAAGCGCGTCAGGTGCTGGCCGGAGCGGATGCTGTAGTCGAAGTCGTAGGGAGACAGCACTTCCAGGAACGGCAACCAGTCCTTGAGCGGAATGTATTCGCCGAAGGGGACGCAGTGGATCTTGTCGTAGCGCCCGCCGGGCCGGCCATCGGCTGTGGCAAGCAGGGCCGAGTTATAGCGCTGGAGGACGCGCTTGTCCGGAGCCATGACCACCGTGTTGAGCCCTAGCAGCACGTCCGTGTGCCAGGCTCCGGAAACCACCTTCAGGAATTCGACGCTCGGATCATCTGGTGCCGTCCGGCCAGAGGCTTCGTCAAGCACCTCGACCCAATCGTCCGGCCAACTGGTTTCAGGCCAGACGATCAGGTTCGGGCGGCGAAGCACGGCGAGCTGGGTGAGCCAAACGTGGTGCCGTTGCATGACTCCGGCCGCCCCCCCCGGCTTGTTCGCCCAGGCCTCGTTCTTGATGCGCAGCGGCAGGTTGCCCTGGACCAGCGCCACCTTGGGCCCCACCTCAAAGTCGTTTTGCCGCAAGCGCCATTGGCCATAGCCGAGACTCGCCCCCAGGAGCACGGCGACGGCGATGCGCCTCGATCAGGAGGGTCCGGCGGCCGATCGCTTGTGCCGGCTCGGGCAGGACCAGCAACCGCCGAAACCACGGCCGGGCGTACAGCACTTCGAACAGCAGGGCATTGACAGCGGCTACCAGGACGGTCACGGCGTAGACCCCGCCCAGGTCTGCCACCTGGATCGCCGGCAGGAAATCGTGCTGCGCATGGCCCAGCATGTACCAGGTGAACCCCGTGGCCAGGTGCGCGCGCAGGAAGTCCAGCGCCACCCACACCACCGGCACCGTCACGATCAGCGGCAAGCGAGTCATACGGTCCAGGAAGCGCACCAGCAGGACGCCCGCCGGCAGATACAGGGCGCAGTAGGTCGCCAGCAACGCCCAGGTGGCGTACATGGTGGGGTCCGCCACGCGCATCCACTGCAGGGCCGGCCAGAAGAAGAGCAGCCCGCCCGCCCAGGCACAGAAGAAGATGCGCTTCTTCGACGCTCCGGAACGCACCAGGGTCAACAGCGGCACCAGGGCCACCCAGGCCAGCCAGCCCCAGTTGAGCGGGAAATAGCAGGCGAAGAGCACAACGCCGGTCAGGAGCGCGGGGGCGAGGCGAGGCCAGGGGAGCGTGACTGGGTGACGGGGCGAAGGGGCGAAGGGGTGACGGGCCTTGTCCAGCATCGGCACCATACCGGCCTTTGTGTCCTGCATGTTCCTCGGTCCTCCTTAACTTTTTGGCGAGCGGGGGGCGTTAGCCCCCCGGTTCTTCGTTCACCGGGGGGCTAACGCCCCCCCGCTCGCCACGCGCTCATTCGATCCGCAGCACCTCGAAGACCTCGCCCTGCTGCCGTCGTTCGGGCCCGGGCTGGAAGACGACGAAGGCGTTGGCCCGAGTCAGGCCGCGCAGGTCCGGCGAACCGTACCACGGCACCGCACGTACGTGCCAGCCCGATGCGGCCAGCTCCAGCACCGCGGGGTGGTAGGTCGGACGGTCGGTGCGATAGACGAACTCTTCGGCAAGCGTGGCCGGGACCACGAACGGCCCGGGATCGCCGTGCCCCGCCAGCCGCCGCAGGGCCGGCCGCACAAACAGCTCGAAACAGACCAGGGCGCTCACCGGGTTGCCGGGCAGGCCGAATACCAGGGCCGGGGCCGCTTGCGGCTGCGCCGATTGGGAGCCGAAGAACACCGGCTTGCCCGGCTTCATGGCGACCTTGTGAAAGTGCGGCTGCACGCCGGCCTCGGCCAGCACGCCGGGCACCAGGTCGAGCTGGCCGGCCGACACGCCGCCCGAGAGCAGCAACACATCGAACCGCAACCCCTCGGCGACCAGCGGCCGCAGGCTGTCGAGCCGGTCGCGGGCGATGCCCAGGGAGTGCGGCACCCCGCCGGCCCGGGCCACCTGGGCGCAGAGCATCGGCCCATTGCCGTTGCGGATTTGTCCCGACTCCGGCCGTTCGCCGGCCTCGACGATCTCGTCCCCGGTGGAGAGGACGGCCACGCGGGGGGCCGGATACAGCCGGGCGCTGGTGCGTCCCACCGTGGCCAGGACGCCCAGTTCCTGGGGGCGAAGCAGCGACCCGGCCGTCAGCACCGTCTCGCCGCAGCGCATCTCCCGGCCGCGCGGCATGATGTTCTGCCCTGGCTGCGGCGGGCGATCCTCGATCACCACCTGCCCGCCGTCCAGCCGCGTCCGCTCGACCATCACCACCGCATCGGCCCCGGCGGGGATGGGTGCCCCGGTCATGATGCGTGTCGCCTGGCCCGGTCCCAGCGGCCGGCTGGGCGTGCGTCCCGCCATCACCTCCTCGATGACCGGCAGCGTGGCCCGCCCGGTCGCCAGGTCGGCCGACCGCACGGCATAGCCGTCCATCATCGCCTTGTCGAACGGCGGCATGTCCAGGTCGCTTGTGACATCCTCGGCCAGGACAGCCCCGAGGCTGGCCGCCGATAGCGGACAATCGACCGGCGTCAACGGCCGGGCGGTCCTCAGGACGATCGCCTGGGCTTCAGCCACGGTGAGCATAGGCACCCTTAGAGCGGCCGGAAGAAATGAACCACAGAGACACAGAGACACAGAGACACAGAGACACAGAGAAGACAAACACCGTTGTGGCACGGTCCCCCTGTTGTGGCACGGTCTCCTGACCGTGTCACCCGGCTGACCGAAGGTCGCCCCTGTTGTGGCACGGTCTCCTGACCGTGCCACCCGGCCTGACCGAAGGTCTCCCGACCCAGCGGGAGCCCGTGAGACCTTCGGTCGTCGCGAGTGGCACGGTCAGGAGACCGTGCCACAACGAGTGTCCTTTCCCTGCTTTCTGTCTTCTCTGTGGCTCTGTGGCTTTGTGGTTCATTCTTTCCGGAAGCTGTTATCGAAAACTGTGCTCCGGCCCCGGGAAGCTGCCGTCGCGGACCTCGCGGCAGTAGCTTTCTGCGGCGCGGACGATCGCCCGGCCCAGGTCGGCATACTGCTTCACGAAACGCGGCTTCAGGTCGTCGAACAGGCCCAGCATGTCGTGCGCCACCAGGATTTGCCCGTCGCAGCCGGCCCCCGCGCCGATGCCGACGGTGGGGATCTTCAGGCCGGCCGTCACCTCGCGGGCCAGCTCGGCGGGGACGCATTCCAGCACCACGGCGAAGGCACCGGCCTGCTGCGTGGCCAGGGCGTCCTCGGTAATGCGCTCTTCATCGCGCTGCACCCGGAAGCCGCCCAGCCGATGGACCGATTGCGGCGTCATCCCGACGTGGCCCATGACCGGGATGTCGCAGCGGGTGATGGCCTCGATGGCGGCGGCGCTGCGCACTCCGCCTTCCAACTTCACCGCGTGCGCTCCACCTTCCTTGACCAGCCGTCCGGCACTCTCGGCCGCCTGTTGCGGGCTGACCTGAAAACTCATGAACGGCATGTCGGCCACCAGCAGGCCGCGCCGGATGCCCCGCGCCACCAGCCGCGTGTGATAGATCACCTCGTCCAGGGTCACGCTCAGCGAATTCTCGTGCCCCTGCACCACCATGCCCAGCGAATCGCCGACGAGCAGCCCATCGACCCCCGCGGCATCGAGCAGCCGGGCCATCGTGTAGTCATAGGCGGTGAGCATGGTCAGCCGCACGCCGCGGGACCGGGCCGACAGGAAATCCGGCACGGTGACCGAGCGCAACTCCTGCGCTGGTGCCGTTGGTATTGCCCGAAGGCGTGGTGGCGGTGCTCATGACTACATCCTGAACAGGAGAGGGAGCGGCATCCGTACACGGAGGTATTATAAGGGAGCCGGGCCAGCCGGGGAACGCTGGTCGGTGGCGTTGCGTCACTCCGCTAACCCGGATTTCAAACCACAAAGGACACAAAGAACACAAAGAAGAGAAGGCAAACCGGGGCAGAGTCGCCCGGCGAGGCCAGTCATCAAGCTGACTCCGCCTGCCGCGATTTCCTCTTCTTTGTGTTCTTTGTGTCCTTTGTGGTTAGAAATCCGGGATAATGTGCTAGGCTTTCCCCATCGGGCCGCCCCCGGCTCGCCGCCAGGACCTTCGTCCCCACGACTCCCACCCGGCAGAATCCCCTCAGCACAATTCAACCTCCAGCCGTCCTTGCCGCCGGCATCCCGTCGCCGCGGAACAATGAAGGGACCCCGGGATGCCGCGCGAACATCGCAAGATCGGTGAAATCCTTGTCGGACTGGGTATCTTGAAAGGCTCCGATGTGAATCGAGTCATGGAAGCGCTGTTGCGCCGGCTCGATCGGCAGAAATTCGGACAGATGGCCCAAACGATGGGCCTTTTGCGCGAAGAGCACATCCTGGCCGCCCTGGCGGTGCAGATGGACCTCTTCCCCGGCATCGAACGGATGTCGCTGGGCGAAATCCTGCATAGTTTACAGGACCCGAAACCGGAGGCGCCGAAGGCGACGGCGTGACCCACTTTGCAGGCGAGCGGCGCGGCGTCAGCCCGCCGGTACTCACGAGCACCGGCGGGCTGACGCCGCGCCGCTCGCCTGCTGAATTATCACCGCCGCGGCATCGGCTTGCCGCCGTCGTCGTGGGGCTCCGCCTCCTCGACGCCGCCGGCCGGGTCGCCCGGGGTGCGGTCGATCAGCAGCTTCTGCAACGCGCTCACCACCGCCGGATCGACCGGCCGCAACACCGGCTGCAAACCGTTGCCGGGGTACGGACAGCGCGTCGGATCGTCCGCGGGGCGCGGCTGCCGGGCCAGGGCGACGGCGGCCTGTTGCAGGGCGGCCAGCGCGACGGTATCGCCGGGCGATGCGGCCAACGCCTGCAACGCATCCGCCCGCGCTTCCTCGTACAGCCGATTCCTGTAATGCTCGCGGAAACGCCCCAGCGCCTGTTGCGCCGGCGCCTCGGTCGGGGATGGGGTTACCGCACCCAGCATGGCCGGATACCGCTTGATGTCGATGATCGGGCCGCGGTTAATGGCGAGGTGCCGCGTCGCGGCTGCCACCGCGTTGTCCGGATCGATGGCCAGCACGCTCTCCGCCAGCGCCGCCGCATCGCGGTAGCGCCCTTCCCTGAACGCCCTGTTGCACTCCTCCATCAGCGCCTCGGTCATGCGCTCGTCCGAGCCGATGGCCTTCGCCTCGCCCGGCGGCACCGCCCCGCGTCCTTCGCCCTTCGGCGCACACGGTTCGACCGTCCCCAGCGGCAACACCGCGTGCTGCTTCACCTTTTCCAGAAGGTGCCCTTCGGTGACGAGCGGATCGGAGGCCACGAGTTCGCGATCGCGCGTGAGCGCCTGCTGGGCCAGATCCTCCGCGGCGGCGTAGTGGCCGCGGGCGAGTTCACGCTGACATTTCAGGAGGAGGTCGTGGACCGTTTCCTTCTCGTCGCTAACCCCGGTGTGAACGCGCTCCGGCGTCAGGCGCGATGGCTCGGAGCACATCCAGAATTTCTCCATGTCGGCTTCGATCTGGCGCAGGTTTTCAGACTCATTCATCAGGCGCAGGACGCGCTCATCGGGTGTCTGGACGGGAGCTTCCGTTGCCACGGGCGGCGCGATAACCGTCGGCGTCACCAGCACCACCAACCGCGTCTTGCCATCACCCTTCGGCCCGCTGAGGACCAGCGTATGGCCGGCCGCGATGTCCGCCGTGGTGTGGACGCGCTGGCTGCTGCGGCCCGGCACCGTCTTTCCGTCCGCGGTGACGTTGGCCGTAGCGCACAATTCGCTGATTTCCGGCTCGACCTCCAGGCGGACCGTGCCGTCGGGCAGGACCACGGGATGGCAGATCAGCTTGATGCCGAAGAACTCGAATTCGACCCCCACCCTTTCCAGCCCGTCCGCACCCACCACGGCCCGTTCGCCGCCGCTCATGAAGCTGGCCTGCTGGCCGCTGAGGGTCCCCAACCGGGGCTCCCCCAGCACCTTTGCGTGGCCCTTTTCGCGCAGCCCGAGCAAGCCGGCCTGCAGCGCCTTGTGCCGCGCTTCGTCGGCATCCTCGATAACCCAGCGGGCCGACCTTGCGTCGGCGGGGCGCGTGAGATTTAGCTTCTGGGCGGATTTCGCGGGCAGCTCGGCGATGAGGACGTCGAGGAGGACTTGGGGTTTGGCGGGGGCCGGCGCCGGCGGTGGGTTTTCGCTTGCTACGCTCGCAACCGGCGCCGGCCGACCCGACACCGGCTCAATGATCTCCGGAGAGACGAGAAGGACCAACTCGCAACCATCGGCGGCAGCTGCCGGCAGCAAACCGCCGACGGCGAATGTTTGCCCCGCCCGCATTTCTACCTGGGCATCCTCGTGTGGGATGAAATCTCCTGCGCCTCGTCCTTTTCGCTGCCGCCGCCGCTCGAAACAGTGGCGTTGACGGTGAGGCCGATGCGATCGCGTTTGGCGAGGACCGGCACAAGGCTGAGGTTGATGCCCACAGGCAGCGGACCGAGGGTGCTGCCCGAGAAGAAGACGGCGGGGCTGCCATTGAGCGTCACCAGCGTGGGCTCAGCCAGGGTCTTCGCCAGCTTCTTTTCGCGCAGCGCCTCGATCTGCTGACTGATTTGGCCTCCGTCCAGTATGGTTGGAGGATCGCTCTCACGCGGCCCGCAGCAAGGATTGGTGCCCGGGCCGGTCTTTTGTTGTTTCCCTGTCGCGACCAGCCCCAGCTTGCGGGCCGTGTCGTGGTTCATCGAAGCAAGTGTTACCTTCAGCTGCACCTGGCGTTCCGCGGGCGTTCGCAGCAGGTTGACAATCTTCGAGTCCGTTCGCCGATTAACCTGAGGGGCCGCCTGTGGCGCTCCGTAGCCTCGCGCCAGCACGCGCATGATGCGGTCGGCGCCAGCGGCATCCTTCACCTCGCCGCTGACCACCAGCTTCTCGCCGACCAAGTCCAGACGGACGTAGGCATCCGGGAAGGCCCGGTTGATCTCGTCCTGCAACGCTTTGTAAATCTCCTCCATTCGGCGCTTCTGGTCCGGATCGGGCAACACCTTGACCTTGATCGCGAGCTTCGTCTGCTTCGCCGCGTCGTTCCGATCCCCGAACCACAGGCCCAGGGACGTGCTACCGACCCCTACACCCTGGAGTAGCAATTCGGTGGCCGGGCCGAGGGTCGTCTGTTCGGCAATCCGCGTATTAGCAACCTCGATGCGAATCGGTGCTTCCTTCAGGTGGAGCAGGCTCGTGTGCCCCTCGATCACCTCGTAGGTCCCCGTCGGTTCATCGACCCAAACAACGTATTTCTTGTAGTTGGTAAGATTGCCTGGTGAGACTTCCGGGCACTGTCCAAAGGGACACATGCCGTATCCGACATAGACTTTATAACCGTCTCCCTCGGTAAAACGCCCTCCCGTTCCGACACCACACTGCGGCGCCTCCGTCTTCTCCGCCTGCACCCCCACCGTCACTTCCGCCCGTGACCACGGCAAAATGTGAAACACCCTCGCCTGATCCGTCCACGGCCCCAGCAGCTCATACTTCGGCTCGCTCTCCTCCTCGGCCGGCATCACGTCGAGGGTTTCAACCACCACGGGCATCACCCGGAGGCGTTCCACCTCGCACGGCATGCCGATCAGTTCTGGCTCCGTCGCCCCGGTCTGCATCGGGATGAACACCGACAGCGGATTGAGCGAGAACAGCAGGCAGCGCAGGGCGACCTCGTCCGGCGGCGCGGCGCAACTGGGCGTGCCGCAGTCGCGGATGATGCGCGGCGGCAGCGGCGAGGTGGGTGGGGCGGCGTGGGGGCGGTCGCCGTGCTCCAGCGATTGTTCCTCTTCCAGCAGCAGCGGATCGGTGAAGATGCGCGGCGGCAGCAGCGGGGCGGGCGCGGGGGCCGGGGCGGTCTGGGGAACGCCCTTGCCCTTCGGGCCGATGGGCAAGTCGGGCGTCTGCGCCAGGGCGGCGGAGGTCAATCCCCCCGCGATCAGCAGGGCGGCCAGCAACGACCAGCAGGATGAAAAGCGTGCCGACATGAACGAATCCCTCCGTTCCGGTAAGAGGTGGCGCGGTCCGTGGTGCGGGTCCCGGGGGTGCGCAGGGAGAGGGTCAATAGCAGGCGCGTAGGAAAAGGTCAACCACAGGCGGCGCGGAGCGTTTAGCCTGCAATTCTCACCACAAAGGACACAAAGAACACAAAGCAGGGCGGGATCAAGGCCTTGCGGCAGGCGGAGCCCAGCTAGGCGTCTGGCCATACCAAGGACTCTATCCCTGCTGATGTTCCTTGAATTCCTCTTCTTTGTGCTCTTTGTGTCCTTTGTGGTGAGAAATCCGGGTTAGCCGCCGCCCAACAGGCGGCGTCCCAAGCCGGCCCCTTTACGCAGCTGGCTATCTCGACCAACGCCAGCCGGGCCCTGCGCCGTGTTCGATAGCGTCCGGATGGCATGGTGCCGCGACGGTGCCACGACGGTGCCACGACGGTGCCATGACGGTGCCACCACGGTGCCACCCAACGCCAGTAACGGAACCAGGTCTGTTTTTGCTGTAAGTTGTTGAAGTATTATGGCTTTCGCCGAATTCCTGCATCAGCTGTTCTGTGGTCGCGCCAAACTGGCGCAGCTGAATGAGCCGTTCCCCGCCACATTGGATGTTGCCAAACGTCCAAGGGGAGGAACGGCTCATGTACGGCAACTCGACAGCGCGACGCTTGCGACCGCAGGCCCGCTCCTTCGTTCACTGCCTCCGCGAGTTTCTCACACCCGCTCTCTACAAGCAAGCCCACCAGCAACGCCAGGGCCAGAAGCGCTCCTCGCGCTGGAGTACCCAGCCCCTGCTGCTCGTACTCCTGTTGATGACCTGGACCTGTGGCGACTCGCAGGCCGAACGCTTCGAGACGGCCAGGGCCTGCTGCGTGGCTCTGCTCCCCAGGCGTCGCCGGCCGGGGAGGACCGTGGCCGGCTTTCAGAAGGCCCTGGCCCGGCTGCCCAGCCGCGTGCTGCGGACGGTGGCGGCCGGCATCCGCCAGGTTCTGGCGACGCGTCTGGCCGACTACTGGTTGACGCAGGGCTTCATCCCCATCGGTTGCGACGGCTCACGCCTGGAATGCCCTCGGACGGCGGAGTTGGAGCAACGCCTGGGGACAGCCAACAAGGCGGGGGCGGCGGCGACGACGCCGTCGCTGTACGTCACGGCCCTGGTGCATCTGCGTCTGGGTGTGCCGTGGGCGTGGCGGCTCGGCCTGAGCACGGCCAGCGAACGGTTGCACCTGCTCCAGCTGCTGCCGCTGTTGCCCGCCGCCGCCTTGCTGGTCGCCGACGCCGGCTTCTGCGGCTTCGCGTTGATCCAACACCTGGTGCAGCAGCGTGTGCCGTTTCTGTTGCGGATGTGCGCCAACGTGACGTTGCAGGTGGACGACCCAGACTCCTGGTCGCACACCGACGACGGCTTGGTTTATTTCTTCCCTCCAAAGCGTCAGGGCCAGGCAGCGCCTTTACGTCTGCGTTTGCTGCGGGTGCGGTCCAAGAAGGGCAAGCAGGACGTGTGGCTGTTGACCAACGTGCTGGACCGCCAGCGTTTGTCGCTGGCCAACGCGGCGCAGTTTTATCGTTGGCGTTGGGAAAGCGAGGGGCAATTCCGGGCGTACAAGCGCACGTTGGGCAAGATGAAGTTGACCAGCCGGACGGTGCGTCTGGTGCATCGGGAGGCCGAGGGGTCGCTGCTGGCGTTGCAACTGATGTTGGCGCAAGGCGTGCTGGCGGTGACGCCGCGGGGTGCTGCGGGGGCCGTCCAGCCGGTGTGCAGTCCGCGCAAGGTGCTGTTGGCGATCCGGCAGGAGTTGTCCGGTCTGTTGCAGCGGCGAGCGGGGAAATACGCGGAGCGTTTAGGTCAGGCCGTGCGCGAACGTCGTGAGCGGAGCAGCGCGAAGGCGGTGCGCGAGTGGTCGCGGCGCAAGCCGCACAAGGCGCCGAAGCCGCCGCGATTGCTCAAGCTGACGGCCGCGCAAAAAGCCCTGATTTCACGACTGGAACGCACAGCAGCCTGACGGAATTGTTACTGGCGTTGGGTGCCACGGGGTGTCCGAGGGTGGTGGTGGCACCCTCAGCGCACCTGCCCGCATCCAGCGGCAAGGTCATTGGCGGTAACTTGACCCCCTGCGCCTCCCGCATTAGACTGCATCGGAGGAAAGCCGGAATCCCTCCCAGCCGGCCGCGGCCGAGACCAGGCGAGACCATGAGCACAGCAGACGACGCCGCTCGGGGGGCGCGGGACCCGGCGGGAGGCCACGACGGCCGTCCGTCTCGTGCCAGCGTCGGCCGCCTTAGCCTTTACCTGCGCCGCCTCGAAGACTTTCTCCGCCAGGACTTGCAGAAGGTATCCAGCAGCCAGCTCGGCGAGACGCTCGGCATCACCGACGCCCAGGTACGCCGCGACCTGACGCATCTGGGCCATCTCGGCCAGCCCGGCATCGGCTACCCGGTTCGCGAGTTGATCGACGCCATTCGGCGCGTCCTGGGGATCGACCGGGAATGGGCGGTGGTGATGGTCGGCGTGGGCAACCTGGCCCGGCGCTGCTTCGCTATCGCGGCTTCCAGCAGCGCGGCTTCCGCATCGTGGCCCTGTTCGACACCGACCCAGCCAAGATCGGCCAGACGGTGGACGGCCTGGTGGTACACGGGCCGGAGGCGATGGCCGCCGTCATCGCCGCCACCGGCGCCAACCTGGGGGTGATCGCGGTGCCGTCCGAGGGCGCCCAGGGCGTGGCCGACGCCCTGGTAGCTGCCGGCGTGCGCGGCGTGCTCAACTTCGCCCCCGTGGTGCTACGCTTGCCGGAGACGGTTTCGCTGGTTTCCGTGGACCTGACGGTGCAACTGGAACAGCTCGCCTTCTTGGTGCAAATGCGCGGGCAGGAATAACTTCTACCAGAGCGCCGGCGACGGGCGCTGCCTGAGATCAAGAGAGACGTGCTCATGAGTGATGCGACGGCAACCCTGCACGAGACGGTCACCCTCAGCCAGGCCAAGCAACTGATCCGCTGCCTGGCCCAGGAGCAAAGCGTGTTGCTCCTGTCGCCCCCCGGCGTCGGCAAGTCCGACGTGGTGCGGCAGGCGGCGCTGGAGGCCAAGCTGCCCTGCAAGTCGCTACTGGGCACGCAGATCGCGCCGGAGGATGTCAGCGGGGTGCCGCGGATCGTCGGCGAGCGCTCGGTCTTTTGCCCGCCGCGGGTGCTGCTGCCGGAGAACGCCGCCCCGTTTTGCCTGTTCCTCGACGAACTGCCGGCCTGCACGCCCGATGTGCAGAAGGCGTTCTATTCGCTGCTCCTGGAGCGGCGGCTGGGCGAGTATCCGCTGCCGGCGGGGACCTGGGTGGTGGCGGCAGGCAATCGGGCTGAGGATCGGGCACTGGTGCGTACCATCTCCAGCGCCCTCATCAACCGCGTGTTGATCCTGCACGTTCGCATCGACGTTCCCGAATGGATCACCTGGGCCCGGGCCAACGGCGTGCGGGCCGACGTGATCGCCTTCATCGAGGGGAAGAACGAGGCCTTGCTGCGTCCCGTGCCGCGCGAGGCGGCCCCATTTTCGACGCCGCGGGCCTGGGCGTCGCTGTCCCGAGCCCTGGACCTGGCCGAGCTGGGCAACATCCTGACGCCGGCGTTGCGGCGAGCCCTGGCGATGGGGCGTATTTCGTCGGAGGACGCCGCCGCGTTTGCCGCCGTTTAGCCGCGGACCGAAGATCCGCGCAGATTCCAGGATTGTGCGCATGCCCGACATCGACGCCATTACCCTGGCCGACGCCAAGAGGTTGATCCAGCACCTGGCTCACGAGGAGAGTCTGTTGCTCCTCTCGAGTCCGGGTGTGGGCAAGTCGGACATCGTGCGCCAGGCGGCGGCCGAGGCGGGGCTCGAATGCCGGTCGCTCCTGGGCACTCAGATCGCCCCGGAGGATGTGAGCGGCGTGCCGAAGTTGATCCGCCAGCGCACCATCTTCTGCCCGCCGCGCGTCGTCCTGCCGGAAGACGAAAAGCCGTTCTGCCTGTTTCTCGACGAACTGCCTGCCTCGCCGCCGGACGTGCAAAAGGCGTTCTATTCGCTGCTCTTGGAAC
Source organism: uncultured Planctomycetota bacterium (assembly GCA_963827935.1). GTDB lineage: Bacteria > Planctomycetota > Planctomycetia > Gemmatales > Gemmataceae > DATFNV01. The sequence continues at coordinate 43,572 of CAWHCN010000024.1, forward strand.
GGCGGCTGGGCGAGTTTCCCTTGCCGCTCGGCTCGTGGGTGGTGGCGGCCGGCAACCGGGTCGAGGACCAGTCGCTGACACGGTCGCTCAGCAGCGCCCTCATCAACCGCATCTTTATTGTCCCCATTCGCGTCGATCTGGAGGGTTGGCTGCGCTGGGCGGAGGGGGCCGGCGTGCGGAACGAGATTCGAAGCCTTCATCCACTATGTGCCGCATGCGCTGTGCCGGCCGGCGCCGCGTGAGCCGGTGCCGTTCTCGACGCCGCGGGCCTGGGCCCTGCTGTCGCGCGATCTGGACCTGGCCGAGGCCGCCGGCCGACTGGATACCGTCGAGCGCCGGGCCATCACCTTTGGCCGTGTCAGCCCCGAGGATGCCGGCCTGTTCTGTGCCCTGGCCGAGGACGGGCTGGGCAACCTGCGGCCGGTCGGCGACTATCTGCGCGATCCCTCCCTCCTGCCCAAAGAGGCGACGGCGCTCTGGTTTGTCGTCAGCCGGCTGCGGAAGACGGTGGAACGCGATGAACTGCGGCCGGCCGGCGCCGGCGAGGGCTTCCCCCGGCAAGTGAACGCCTTGCTGAAGGCCTTTCCGCAGGAGTATCTCTTCGCGACCCTGGTGGGTCTGAGCGAGAAGTGGCATGGCCTGGGCGGCGAGCAGGAGATGGACGCGATGTACAAGGAAACCGTATTCGAGGTGACCGGCATTGAAGACGCCTGATCCTTCCCAGCCGAAGCCAAGGGCCGACGCCAAGGCGGTGAGCCTGGTGCGGGCCCGGCAGGCGCTGCGCCTGGTGTGCGGCGAGTTGCCGCACCTGGCCGGGCTGGCGAGCCTGGTCCGCCTCAAGCCGAGCCGCTATTTCGACGTGGCCGCCGTCGGCGCGTCGGGCCTGGTCTGCGTCAATCCCGAGGTCTTTTCGACCATTCCGCTGGCGGAAGCGGCCTTCGTGCTGGCCCACGAGCTGCTCCACCTCGCCCTGGACACGCACCGCCGCCAGGGGAACGCCGACCCGTACCTGGTGAACGTCGCCCACGACTTCGTCATCAACGACATGCTGCAAGAAGACCTGGGCCAGCGGGTGCCGCTCGGTGGGCTGGAGCGGAGCGGGGCGCGCGACGAGTCGCTGGAGAAACTGGTGGTGGAGCTGTCGCGGCGCGGCAGCGGCGGCCGGCCCGATGTGTGGACAGTGGGCGGCATCCGCCGCGATCGCCACCGTTTGCCCCCCGGGAAATCGCCGATCCGCGAGGAGCTGGAGAAGGCCGGCCTGGTGCCACCCGAGGAGCCGTTGCCGCCGCTGCCCGGCATGGGTGGGCGGGGACCGCGCGGCGATGTGATCCCCGGCAGCTACGAGGACGCCCTGGAGCCGGAATTGTCCCCGGAAGATCGGCGCCGGCGCCGCGACCAGATTCGCAAGGCGGCGGCCAAGGCCCTCAGCCTCGGCGCCTTGCGGGCGAAGATGGACGAGTCGCAGAAGGGCCAGCCGGTGCAGGACCCGCAGCGTGGCGAAATGCTGATGAAGGCGATCCACACGGCCTACCAGCCCCCCTGGCAACTGGCCCTGCAGCGTTGGATGGACGCCGTCGCCCCGGCCGGTCGATCTTACGCCAAGGCCTCGCGCCGGGGGGCCGATCGCGACGACGGGGTCGTGCTGTGCGGCCGGCTGCGCGAGGGGTGGACCCTGCACATCGTCCTGGATACCAGCGGCTCGATGGAGCAGGTGTTGCCGCGCATCCTAGGCAACATCGGCTCGTTCTGCGACGGCGCCGGTGTGGCGGACGTTCACATCATGCAGTGCGACATCGAGGTGACGCGCGATGAATGGCTCGAGCCGGCCCAGCTCGCCGAGTACAAGATCGCCGGCTTCGGCGGCAGCAACATGAGCCCGGCCCTGAACCGGCTCAACGAGGACACCGAGGTCGGCGCGGTGCTGGTGCTGACCGACGGCTACATCACGTATCCCGCGGCGGAGCCGGCGTATTCGATCCTGTGGGGCGTGGTGCGGGCTTCGACCGGCTATGACGCGACGTTTCGGCCGGCGTATGGGGAGGTGGTGTTTTTTGATCCGTGAACGCTCGCCAACCTCTACAGAATCCCGAACCAAAGACGGTACAGCCTCCCGATTTACCGGCGCCGCTTCTTCGTTGAGCCTGGGCCATCCGGCCTCGTGACCGATCACGGAGGACGGTTCGGGGTACGACGGGGGGTGCGTAGGCTCGTCCGGTGGGGGTCGGGTTTTCCTTGAAGAGGCGCAGGCGGTCGGTTATCATCACCTCATCGGGTCCAAGGAGAAGAACGACCAGGAAGGCGCTCGAGAAGGCGAAGAAGCCGAAGAAGGCCAGTCTTCCGTGGAAAGGGTCTTGAAAGCCCTCCCCCATCGCCAAGGATTGGGAGCCGATCACCAGGCAGAGGAGAGCTGTACGTCGGAGAGGCCATTGGTTATGGCCGGCGCCTTCAGGATCTCTCTTGGCTTATGCCGCCGGGCGAGCGCTTGCGCGCGGTCCCCGGGAGGCCTCCTCAGCTTCGCCGTGATAGTCGAGGCGATACAGTTGCCTACCGCAGCGAGGGTGCTAAGAGCAGTTCGCCGTCATGGTCGAGAGAATCACGGTGCATACCAGTTCGGAACAATACTGACAGGAGCAATACCGACAGGGATTTGAGGAAGCGATTCGTGTCGTGGCCGGACATGCGAGGGAAGTAGCTAAGAAGCTCGTGGCGGCGGCGCAGGCGCAGGTGGTCGATGCGAGACAGGCCGCGCCGGTCGAGGGCAGTGAGGGAAGAGGACTTAGAGCGCGGATAGGTAGTCAGCGCTGGGGGCATCCGGTTGAGGAAGGCAAAGGGGACATTCATCATTTCCCTGCCACGAATGATGAAGGTCCCCTTCGCCTTCCCCCTTTGTCTTCCTCTCCATCATGGACGGGCACAGCGGGCCAAGAAACCGCGACGATCACCTTTGGCGAATAAGGCAAGCAGGTCGTCGCGAAGCGAGTGTTTATCGCCGGGCCAGTCAAAGTGCTCCTTGCCGCCATGGCAGTGGAACCACCGTAACATGACCTCAAGGATCGGGTAGGGCGTGAGGTAAAAAGATAAGGTGTGTGACTCAGTCGGGGGTGAAGGGAATGGTCGCCCGTGGACTCGATGTATGTTCGGCTCGCATCCGCGAGCATCGGTCCGGTCATCAGCGGAAAGAAGTCCAGCGTTCCTTCGGGATCGCGGTTCGCGTGCTTGAGGAAGTTCTGTACCTCGTTAATGTCGCCCCGAGTCGGTCGGCCGGGCAGTTGTGTGTAGCGACGCTTCACCCACATTTCTTTGCTGCCGCGATGCTGATTGACGCCGTCGATGATGTCGTAGGCGGCACACGCGAGGGTGTGAACGGAGACGGGATCGCCGTGGTCGAAGTGAAGCAAAATGGCTGTTTCAAGCTGGCGTTTGGCCGCATCCATTTTCTTGATCGCGAGCGATTCCATATGCGCCTCCATCAAACAAGGACGGCCTTGCCCCCATCAAGGTTCACGTCTCTCGAATTCTTGCGTTTCCAAGGTCCAAGGTCGCTCGTCGTGCAGGTTCGGCGACAGCCGGTTGGCCGGCACCAGGCAGCGGAGCAACGAGAGCTCCTGTTGTTGGCCTCGTCCTGGAACGCCAACTCGACGGCAGCTCGCCAGGCATCTACCGAAGGCACGCCGCTGTTCGGGAGGGATGCCGGCAATCAGGGAGTTCCAAGGAAGTCCTCCCAGGCGCTGGCGCTCAGGATTCGGTCGTGGATTCGCTCCAGGCGAGCTACATCGGTAATCGCGTTCAGTTGCGCCTTCTGCTTGCGACTGGCGGGCTTACCGTACCGCTGCCGGCCCAGGCGCAAGATCGCCTCGCGCAGCGTCTCTACGCGCCCCTCGGCTTTGCCCTCCTCTTTGCCCTCAGCCCGGGCGAGTATCCGAACTTTTTCCCGCAGTTCTTCGAGATACGGCGACTTGATCACGTCAATGCCCTCCAATCCACGATCCCATACGGCCCTGTTCCGGCATAGTGCGGCGAATGTCAGGGTCAAGCCCGCCAGGATTCCCAAATCGTCCTGGTCGGGCTCCCTGAGCGCCTCACGCCTCCACCGTATGATTATATCCGCTGCCGATCCGCTCTGCATCAGCGGCAGCCACGCCAGGAGCCAGCGCGAAATGCTCCCCGCCGTGATGTCGCGCAAGGTCGCCACGGCGTCCTCGTTTCGCAGGTTCCGCTGGAGAATCCCACCCGCCAGCCAGCAGTCGGGGGCAACGGTCGGGCGCTGTTCCAGGCCGCCGGGTTGCGGCGGACCGGTCAAGTTGACGACAACCCCACCCGCCGCCGTCAGTGTCAGGCTGCCCTCGGCGGCCGGCTCGGTCAGCAGGCGCGGCAAATAACGCAGGAGGAGCCGTTCGGCGGAGTCGTTAGCCGACGCCGCCTGGAGTTCCACACAGAGGCCTTCGAACCCATCACCAACCCGAAAGGCAGCAACGAGATCATTGGTGAGGTCACCCTGGTGGGGTAGCGTGTGACGACGGGCGTCGATCCAGGCGTGGAAGGCTGTGTCTCGCCGCAGCAGCCAACGGAAGAAGCCGGGCGGATTTCGCTTGATGAGGTCAGCGCCCCGCCTTGTCGTATTCGTTCATGACCACCGAGTTGATCGGTACCCATCTGTTCTGTCGATTTCATGCCTAACGTCTACAGACTTTGCAGCGCCTCCAGTCCGACTGGCGTAATCGGCACCTGGCGCCCCGCCTCCATCACTCGTTCCCACACATACTCACCCAGGTCCCAGCCGACGTAGATGCGCACCGATCGCTCCGACGGCCGAACCAGCAGCGCTTCGACGCCGGCCAGCGCGGTTTCCGCGCACGAGTTCACGGGAAATGCGGACGGGCGGAGGTCCACGTCGGCGAGGCGTCGCAGCACCTCCTCCAGCCGCGGGCCGATGAGTTCCAGGCCCGCGTAGGTGCAGGTGACATCCGTCAAGAGGACGGCGGGATCGGCAAGCCGCTGACGCAGGAGCGGGGCCTGCGGCGTCGAGCAAAGCAGCAGCAGATGGTCTTCCGACAACCGACAGGCCAGCGTCGGCTCGCTGGGCAATACCGCCACGGTCAGCGGCTTCGGGGCCGGGGCGTTCGGCAACAACTTGGAAAGGACGGTTGCCACGCCAGTGCCGCGGAAGCTGAGCTTGGCGCAGGCGCTGATGTCGGCCAATCCCAGGCCGGCCTGAGCGGCGGCGACTTCTTTCTCGCTCCCGGCATAGCTCGCCGCCACCTGCCAGCCGTCGCGGTCGATGAAGCGCGCGCCGTGAGCTGCCTGCCAGTGATAGAGCGGCGTGCGCGCCAGGGGAGGAGCCATCGCGATCATCGGTGATCCCGTTTTGGTGTCAGCTCTTCAACCGCTTGCCTTCCGGGTCGTAGAACGGCAGCGGCACCACCATCGCATCCAGATCGATGCCGTTATGGCGGATCGAAAAATGGTCGCCCGGCGCGCTGCGTGCCGCCGGGACCCAGGCCAGGCCGATGATCCGCTCGAGTGTCGGGCTGTGGCGGGCGCTGGTCACACGGCCGGCGGGCTGACCGTGGGCCACGACCTGGCACCCCTCCAGCTCGCGAACCCAGGCGATGTCGCCGGGCCGGGCGGCGACGCCCAGCGGCTGAAAGCCGACCAGTCGGGTTCTCGGCTCCATCCCCTTAAGCCGCAGCAGGGCCTCCCGGCCGTGAAATTGCGGCTTGCCGAACTTCACCATCCGGTCCAGCCCGGCGCCAAGCGGGCTGGCCAGGGCATCGGTATCCTGCCCCACGATGAAATGGCCCTTTTCCAGCCGCAGGATGCGCTGGGCCTCGACGCCGAACGGCCTGATGGCGGTGTCCGCGCCGGCGGCCAGCAGCGCCTCCCAGAGGTGCAGGCCGTGGCAGGCGGGGCAGTGAATCTCGTAGCCCAACTCGCCGACAAAGCCGATGCGCAACAGGCGGCACGGGACGCCGGCCACCTCGGCCTCGCGCGGTCAGGTAGGGAAAGGCCGCCGGCGATAGGTCCAGCGGCGTGAGCCGGCCGAGCACCTCGCGCGACCGGGGCCCCGCCAGGTTCGTGGCGGCGAACGCCGACGCGCGATTCAGCACCGTCGCTCGCAACCGCCAGGTGGTGCGCCACAATTCCAGCCACTGGAAGACCGCCTCGGCGTTTCCCGTGGTGGCAGTCAGGTAGAAATGGTTTTCCTTGCTGGCGCTGCGGGCTGGTAGGCGGGCCGCGACGCCGTCGTCGAAGACGATCCCTTCCTCGGTACACATCACGCCATAGCGAGCCCGGCCGATAGCCAGGTCTGCCCAGGCATTGATGTACACGCGCTCCAGCAACTCCGCCGCACCGGGCCCGATGACCTCGATCTTGCCCAGCGTGCTCACGTCGATGAGGCCCACGCTGTTCCGGACGGCGCGGACCTCGGCCGCCGGATCGCCGTAGTGCTCCGGCCGCTTCCACTGGCCGGCGTCCAGCCAGGTGGCGCCGTTCTCCTGATGCCAGTGGTGCATCGGCGTGCGGCGAACCGGGTGATGACGCCGGTCGGCGGCGAGCACGGCCAGCTCGACCGGGATGGCTGGCGGGCGGGCGGTGGTGGTGCCGACGGCGTTGAGGTCGCGTCCCGTTAGCCGGGCGCAAGTGGCGCTGAAGTTCACCCCGCACATCTTCCCCTGGCAGGGGCCCATGCCGACGGTCGAGTACCGCTTCAGGGTTTCGATGTGGTCGAAGCCCTCGGCGACGGCCTGGCCAATATCTTGCTGGGTGACGTCCTCGCACAGACAGGCGAACTGCTTGCCGGGCAGGCGATCCATCAGTTCCGCGGGCATGGCCGGCGCTGCCCCCGCGGCGGCGCCGGTCGCGGACAAGCCCGGACCTTGCCGAAGCAATTCGTTGGCCGGAGCCAACTCGGTGGCCAGGCACAGCAGGTCGCAGTCGATCTGTTCGTCGCGAGCGTCGAATCCGCCGGACGGGTTGGCGAGCATCCGGCGCACGCGGAGGCCTTGCAGGTGCTGGCTCCCTAGGGCCTCCACGTCTGTGACCGAATGCCAGGCCGCCAGGCTGTTCCCGATCGGCAGCTTGATGAACTCCGGCGGCCTCCGGTCCATGACCGCCACGATCTCGATGCCCAGCCGCGCGATCTCGGCGGCGACGCGATACCCGTCGTCGTGATCGGTCAGGACAGCAGCCCGCTGTCCCGCTCGCACGCCGTAGAGTCGTCCCAGCCGCTGCACGCCGCGGGCAAGAAAGATGCCAGGAAGATCGTTATTGTTGAACAGGGCTGGTTGCTGCCGCCCGCCCGTGCAGACTACGATCTGCTTCGCGCGGACCCTGAGGAACCGCTGCGCCCGAAATGCCCCAAGCACGTTGCCTTCGTAAAGCCCGAAGACGCTGGTATCGCACAGGACGCGCACGTGAGCATTGCGCTGCACCGCCACGATCAATGCCTGATTCTCCAGCGACAGTTCGCCGTCGTAAAGCAGGTGGCCGCCCAGGCGTGGCTGGCGATCGAGCAGGAGGACATCGGCCCCCGCCTCGGCCGCTGCCATCGCCGCCGCCAATCCTGCCGGTCCGCCGCCGACCACGCAAACCTCGGCATGCAGGTGCTCGACCTGGGTCTCCAGGTCCGGCCGGCCGTTCACATCAATCCGCCCCAGCCCGGCGATGTGCCGCACCACGCGCTCGAACATCGGCCACAGCCAGCGCGGCTTGTGGAAGCGCTTGTAATAGAAGCCGACCGGCAAGAATGAAGAGAGCTTATCGAAGACGCGCAACACATCAAAATTGAGCGACGGCCAGGCATTTTGCCCGGCGACCACCTGCCCCTGCCGCGCCGGCTCGATGCAGGTGCGGACGTTGGGTCGGCCGTCGACTTGCATCAGGCAGTTGGGGCAATCGCCGGAGACGCAGAAAAGCCCGCGCGGCCGATGGTACTTGAAGCTGCGGCTGAAGGTGCGGACGCCAGCCGCATACAGGGCCGCGCCGATGCTCTGCCCCTCCAGCGCGGGGATTGACCGGCCCTCGAACGTGAAGGTGAGCGGCCGCGCCGGATCGGTCAGGCAGCCCGGCGGCAGGGGGGGAGCGGCGGGGACCGTCATGGCGCTTCCTCGCCGAGCCAGGCGGTGTGCAGGACTTCGTTGGTGCGAACGTCGCGGCGGGCCGTCAGCCAGCGGCGGCAGCCGAAGCGGTGATACCAGCGCTCGTGCTGGACCTCCGGCAGGTTGCCGCCCGCCGGGGGCTGCGGCAGGACCTGGCCGCCGTAGCGGAACTCCGCCACATCGCGCGGGCCGCAGTTGGGGCAGCGCAACAGGAACGACATCGGTTGGCTCGTTGAATTCGGGCTCCCCTTGTCATAGGAGGCATCATCCCGGAGGGAAAGCGACGACCTCCGCCGTGCCGCCGCAGTGCCGGGTCACCCGTTCCATCACCTCGGCAAACACGGCACGGAGGGCCGCCGCCTCGTGGCCCACCGCGGTCCCCTCCACGATCAAGAGGACGTTGGTCGACGTGGTCGTCACCTTGCTGAAGTCCGCTTGATGGATGTCGAGCCGACAGAGCACCCGATCCTGGGCATCTACGTAGCTATACGCCCCAGCGAGCACCGGCACCGGCTGATCCCGGCCCAGCGGCGTGAACGTCTCGCGCCCCGTCATGAGCCGCAGGGCCACCGGCGGAGCGATGCGGTCCAGGTTGTGGGCCCCCAGCGAACAGAGGGACCGAACCGAGACGAGGTTGTAGGCATCGACCAGGCTATTGATCGCCGGCAGGTCGCCGCGCTTGAGCGCGAAGGTCAACAGCCGTTCGACCGACGGCTGCTCCCGCCGCGGATTGACACCGGCCTGTCGCAGGATCTCCTGGAAACACAGCACCTCGGGGATCGACCGCACCGCGGCCGGGTCGGCATAGCGGGTGCGGAGGACGGCTACTTCCCGTGCAATGTCCGCACGCAGGGCCGGGTCCGACGGAACGATGTGCACACCGCGGAAAACTATGGCGCCGGCCCGCAAACCGAGTGCGATGCATTCCGGACTGACGGTGAACATCATTTGAGGAAACGACCTCCGCAGGAGCGCGCCGCCCGCGGGGCGGCGGCTAAATGAACTCATCCGGTTCTCATAAGCGGCGGAACCTTCGGAACGGAGCGCGGTTTTATCATCAGCGGGCGCCTTTCCCCCTCGCCCGCCGGACACGGGACACGACAAGTATTATCCTTTCGGGAAGGGTCCTGCCATGCACCTGCGCTCACTCCTCATCGTCGGCGGTCTTATCCTCGGCGTGGCGGTCATCGCACCGCAGGCCCAGGCGGCGAAGGGCGTCAAGAAGAAGGGCGACCACTGGGTCCACGGCACCGTGATCCACGTGGAACACCGCGTCGGTGAGGTCACCGTCAAGGTTCATCACGCGAAGAAGAAGGTCGCCGTGATCGCCGGCCACCCGGCTGTCACGCACCAGGATCGCTTCCTGGTGACTCAACAGACGCAATTATTTGTCAAACAAGGCCAGGTCGAACAGCCCACCACGTTCCTCGCCGTCAGAGTGGGTGAGCACGTCTCCATCCTGGCCAAGGGGCACCACGCTGAGAAGGTAGTGATTCATCACCATCTGAAGAAGCCGGTGCGGGTCGGGCGCAAGGTCATCAAGGGCGTGGTAAAGTAGTTGTTGCCCTGCACGGACTCTATCACCCGCCCCAAGCGCCCGCGAGGGGTAGGATAGCGAGGAAGCCGATGCACCGCTGGGCCCTCCTGCCGCTGGTCGCCCTCGCCCTCTCCGGTGCCGACCGCGCCGCCGATCCCGAGAAGACGCTGCTGAAGGGGCACACCGATGCCGTCAACGCGGTCGCCTTCTCGCCGGACGGCAAGCACGTCGCCACCGGCAGCTCCGACGAGACCGTCCGCCTGTGGGACCCCGCCACGCGCAAGCAAGTGCGGCTCCTGAAAGGGCACACCGATTCGATCGTCGGCGTCGCCTTCAGCCCGGACGGCAAGCTGCTGGCCAGCGCCAGTTCCGACAACACCGCTCGCCTTTGGGACGCGGCCACCGGCAAGCTGGTGCTGGTCCTGAAGGGGCATACCGATTCGGTCAACGCCGCCGTCTTCAGCCCGAACGGCCAGACGCTGGCCACTGCCAGCGACGACGACACGGTCCGCCTCTGGGACGTGGCCACCGGCAAGTCGCTGGCCACCTTGAAGGGGCACGACGACTCGGTCAACGCCGTCGCTTTTTCGCCCGACGGCAAGACGCTGGCCAGCGCCAGCTCCGACGATTCCATCCGCCTGTGGGACCTGGCCACGCGCACCGAACTCGCCTCATTGAAGGGGCACACCGACGCGGTCAACAGCATCGCCTTCGCCCCCAACGGCAAGACGCTGGCCAGCGCCGGCACCGAGGGGAAAGTGATTCTGTGGGACGTGGCCGACCGCAAAGAGACCGCCACGCTGGAGGGCCACACCGGCTCCGTCTTGGCGGTGGCCTTTTCCCCGGACGGCAAACGCCTGGCCTCCGCCGGCGAGGACAAAACCGCCCGTCTCTGGGACGTGGCCGATGCCAAGGAGATCGCAGCGCTGGAAGGCCACGGCGACTGGGTGAATGAACTGGCCTTCTCGCCGGACGGCAAGACGCTGGCAACGGCCAGCGATGACGGCACGGCGGGGCTCTGGGACCTGTCAAAGAGGTAGCCAAAGGCGCTGGTGCCCCGCCGAGTTCTGTGCCAAACGGGGTCGTTCTGTGCCACCATTGGCACAGAACTCCTTTGACGCTACACCTTATCCTAATTCATGTTACGCCGCACGCCCGAGTTCTGTGCCACGATTTCGAGGGGTATGGCCGCAGCATCGGACTACGCCCCGCGCTGGCACCCTCCTGTTGGGCGACCGGCAGGAGATCGTAGCCCGCTCCCTGGAGCCGCACGCGCCAAGTCGAACTGAATTCGCCGGGAATTCTGTTCAACCTGGCGCTGACACCGCAAGCCATTGACAAATAACGACATGCGCCTTCATAGTCCAGCGCCAGGCGCCAGGTTGAACATAAGTCCGATGTGTGCGGACACGCGCTGCGAACAAAGGATCAGCTTGAGGGCTGATGCCAGTCCCTGGCACACGTTCCGCTATGAACCTGACAGGCCATCGGCTTTCCGTTCGCACTGCGCTTCTCTAGCTCTTCTTTGTGGCGGCGGAGCGCGGTGGCCGCGTTTGATCTGGTGCCTCTGAGCCCGTGCTTGAGCTTGGCCCTTGGGTCGGCTTCACTTTCCTTGGTGCCGCGAGCCCGCTTGAAAGTCTCGTCCTTCGTTCGACCCATCCTCCGCCGACATTTTCTTCGCCCGTCCCTCACCGTCGTTGGAGGTCCTCATGCCTCGGAAGAAGACACGCCAGCCCATCCCGCCGCCCCGCATCGTCCGGCCCTGTGCCGCCGCCATCGACGTCGGCAGCGCCAGCCACGTCGTCGCCGTCGACCCCGCTTGCGATCCGCAGCCCGTTCGTACCTTCGGCGTCTATACCGCCGACCTACAGACGCTGGCCGAGTGGTTACGCCACTGCGGCGTCACGAGCGTCGTGCTCGAATCGACCGGCGTCTACTGGATGTGCTTATGCGACTTCCTGGAAAGCCAGGGCTTCGAAGTGGTGGTGGTCGATCCACGCAGCCTGGCCCGCAACCTCAAGAAGAAGACCGACGTTTGCGATGCGGTCTGGCTGCAGCAGATGCACGCCTGTGGCCAGCTCAAGAGCTGTTTTCGACCCGCGCACGAGGTGCTGGCGTTGCGGACGCTGTGGCGGCATCGCGAGCATCTGATCACCGAGGCAGCCAAGCTCTTGCAGATGATGCTCAAAGTGCTGGTCCAGATGAATGTTCATTTGGACCTGGCCGTGTCGAGCATCGCCGGCGTCACCGGCATGCGCATCCTGCGTGCCATCGCCCAGGGGCAGCGTGACCCCCAGACGCTGGCGGCGATGCGCGATCCCAGCTGCAAGAAGAGCCGCGAGGAGATTGCCAAGGCCCTGGAAGGGACCTGGGACACGGCCCACCTGTTCGAGCTGAAACAACTGCTCAAGGCCTGGGACTTCTACCAGAATCAGCTCCATGTCTGTGACCGGGAGTACGCCAAGGCGGCCGGGCCGATGCCGGACAAGACCCAGGGGCGTCCGTTGCCCGAGTCCCAGAAGGCCGCGCCCAAGAGTCGCAACCGCCCGACGGAGTTCGACGCCGACGCCTTGATCTTCCAGTTGACGGGCGTGCGTGTCACGGAAGTGGACGGTCTGGGCGCCAGCACGGTGCTGACGGTCTTGTCGGAGACAGGCCCGGACCTGGCGGCACGTTTCCCGACGGACAAGCACTTCGCGGCCTGGACGACGCTGGCGCCGTGCAAGCACCAATCGGGCAAGCGGATCCGCTATCCCGCCCAGACGGCCAGCCGGGTGGCCAGGGCGTTTCGGCTGGCGGCGCGGTCCTTGCTCAGAAGTAAGAGCGTGCTGGGTAATTTCCTGCGCCGCCTGCGGGCCCGGCTGGGGATAGGCAGCGCCATCAGGGCGACAGCCCACAAGCTGGCGAAGCTCTTCTATCGCCTCATCACGCGTGGGGAAGCGTATCGCCGTGAGAGCACGGCAGCCGAAGAAGTCAAGCAGCAGGAGCGTCAGGTCAAATCGCTGCAGCGCAAAGCGCGGGAGTTAGGGCTGCAAGTGGTGCCGATCTGAGCAGGGTCGGCGGGGCAACAGACGACGTTGGGGAAGTAGGCGAGGTCGATCTCAAGCCGAGCCGCTTGGGGCGGTGGCGTCGAAAATACGCGCGCACCGTAAGATCGCTGCCCGAGCACGACACCTCTCGCCCGGGTAGCGGGGCCTTGTTCATTGAAAGCAAAGCGAGCGGTTCACTCACTCTGCCGGAATGCGTAACGCCTCGCACGCCGCCAGATACGCGGCCTCCAGTGGCAAGCCCACGGACAAATCCCCATCCAGCCAGAGCGAGACGGTCGGCAGGACCGCGCCCCACCGCCAACGGTTCCGGCCACGCATCAAGCAGGTGCTTGCCCTCGATGAATGTCATCCGGTACGAGACAGCGGAGAGGTGGGTCGGCGACTGCCACGCCGTCACTTCGGTGAGACGCAGCACGTCCAGGATGGCCGAGTGCATGTTCGCCAACCGCTCCGTGTTGACGTTGATCAGGACGACCGAAACGCCGCGATAAAGAAAGCTGGCACACTTCACCGCAAATGCGTGGCGATTACTCGGCCGATCCTTGTTGGCCGGGCTCACCAGCTCCACGGCAGCGCGCAACTGCGGTCCTCGCTGCCGGCGCATGATCTGAACCTCGAACACATCCAAGTCGGTGAAATCGACGACCTCCGACATCGCCGGTCGAGGCGCCGTCCACACGGCGGTGCCGGCAGCGCTGGGCGATACCCCAGGCTGCTGCAGGGTGGCCACGTCGATCTCGATCTGACTGCCGCGCTTGATCAACGGGATGGCATAGTAACCGGCGGGCAGGACGTTTCGGTTCAATTGGGCCGCGATGGCGTTGGCCCAGGCGCTGTAGACGCCGTCCCAGGGCCAGTCGTCGCCGAACGGCCCCTGGAAATGATCTCGCAGCGGCATCGGCAATTCTCCGAGGAAGGACGGCTTCGTCATTCTATCGACAACTGCGCAACCAATACTGCCCGTCAGAGCCCGTAGCGTCAGCGAGAGCTTCGGCGGAGCGCCCTCGCTGACCAAGCGGGAGGCCCGGGGACGATTCTCCTGGGCTTGCTTGCGCCCGGGCGAGTAGAATCAGAACACGGAAGCCAGCCTCGATCTCTCCCTGCCAACAGGTGGCCAGATGATCTTGCCGTGCCGCGTTGGGCTCGACGCGGTCGTGATTGGGGCGGGTCCAAACGGGCTGACGGCGGCCGCAACGCTGGCCCGGCACGGCTGGAGCGTCCTGGTCCTGGAGGCGAAAGACCGGCCTGGCGGAGCTGTCTACTCCACGGAGTTGACCGAGCCGGGCTATCTTCACGACGTGGGCGCCGCCTTCTTTCCTTTTGCCGATCACAGCCCCGCCTTCCGCGCGCTCGACTTGGCCGGCACGGGCCTGGAGTTCCGGAATGCCCGCTACGAGAGCAGCCACCCGGCTCCCGACGGCAGCTGCGCCGCCATTGGCCGTGACGTTGCCTTATCCGCTGCCGCGTTTGGGGTGGATGGTCCTGCCTGGAGCCGTTTGGCCCGCTGGGCGGGTGCGATGGGCGGCGCCTAGCCGAGGCCCTGCTGGCGCCGCTGCTGGAGATCGGGCCGGGCCTGCGGCTGGGTCCGGCGAACCTGCTCCAGCTCGGCCTGGCCGGCCTGACCACGCCCGCCGGCTTCGCCCGTCGGCGCTTCCAGACCGAGGCGGCGCGGCGGGTCATCCCGGCCCTGGCCTTGCACGTCGACCTGGGCCCCGAGGACTTCGCCGGCACCGGGTTGGGCCTGGTGCTGGCGCTCCTGGCCGCCCAGAGCGGCTTCCGCGTCCCCCTCGGAGCGCCCGAGCCATCACGCTCGCCCTGCTCCGCCGGCTGGACGAAGCCGGCGGAAAGCTACAGCTGAACACTCACGTCGAGGCGATTGTGGTCCGCGGCCGGCGGGCCGTGGCGGTACGGACCGCCCGGGGCGAGGAGATCCCGATCCGGCGGGCAGTGCTGGCGGATGTGACGGCCCCGAGCCTGTTTCGGCAGCTGTTGCCGGCTGCGGCGGTCGGCGGTTGGGTGCGGCGAGCGATGCAACGCTTCCGCTTTGGCTGGGGCACCTTCAAGATGGACTGGGCCCTGGCGGGGCCGGTGCCCTGGTCGGCCCCCGCGGCCCGCGAGTCGGCCGTGGTCCACACCGGGGACAGCGTCGAGGACCTGATTGCCTTCACAAAGCAGGTTCGCCGGGGCGAGTTGCCGGCGAACCCGTACCTGGTCATCGGCCAGCAATCGCTGGTCGATCCGTCCCGGGCACCGCCGGGCTGCCACACGCTGTGGGCCTACTCGCGCGTTCCGCCGGCGATGCCGGGTGGCTGGGCACGCTATCGCGACCATTTCGCCGAGCGCATCGAGAAGCGCATTGAGGGGCTGGCGCCGGGTTTTCGCCAGCTGATCCTGGGACGGTCGGTGCAGGCGCCGCCGGACCTGGAGGCGATGGACGAAAACCTGGTCGGCGGCGACCTGGGCGGCGGCAGTGCCTGCTTTGGGCAGCAGCTGATCTTCCGCCCCGTTTTCCCCTACTTCCGTTATCGCACGCCGGTGCGCGGGGTGTACCTGGCGTCGGCATCGGCGCATCCCGGGGCCGGGGTACACGGGGCGTGCGGCTACAACGCGGCCCAGGCGGCGCTGGCGGATTCCCCCGTTTAGCCGCGACGCGGAGCGGAGCGCTTTCCCCAAGCGCTCCGCTCCGCGTCGCGGTTAACCGGTCACCCCGCCGACCCCAGGTCGCCCAGGATGGCGGCGGCCTTGTTGGCGTCCCCCGTGGAATCGAAGGCGGCATAGGCCACGAAGCTGCCGCCCAGCACCGCCATCGTCAAGCCCTGAAAGCTGATGCCCGCCTTGGCCCATTGCTGCGTGACCCGAAGCGCCAGGCCCGCCTCGTTGGAGCCTTCGATCCGCAGGACCACCGGATCGTGCGTCTCGGCCAGGCCGGCGGCCCGAGCGGCTTGCACCTGCGTCGGACCGGTCACCGGTGCGACGTAGAGCAGGCCCATGCCGGGCTTGTTTGGCAGGCGTTGCGTGAACACAAATTCGAGATTGGCGTCGGCCTCGGCCAGCGCCTTGAGCTTCGAGGCCGCGCCGCCCGCGCGGTCGGCCACCTCCCCCGACCAGACGTGGACCCGATCCAGCTTGAATCCCATGACTGTCCCCTCGCCAACGAAAGAAGTGTCACAAGCGATTATATATCGGGGCGCGGTGTCGTGTCACCGCGGCGCTGCGCGGTTCCTCTGGGTGGCACGCCCTGAGGTACTCCGAAGGGCGTGCAGACAGTCCAGCACGCCCTTCGGAGTACCTCAGGGCGTGCCACCCGGAAATACGCAGATTGTTGTTGCGGCCAGGGGGCGTGCCGGTCACAATAGATCGGCAGCGTCCGCGGGCATCCGAGGCCGTCTGCTTGTTCCTTCTGGAGGCGTGGGCATGAAGCGCGTTGTCGTGGCGTTGGCGGTTCTCCTGGCCACTTACGGACTGGCCCGGGCGGACTACGTCATCATTGTCTACAACCTGGGCGTTCAGAAAGATAAAACGAACGGCGTCAACGGCGGCATGCCGGGAGCCTTCCGGGGCATGCCTGGCGGCGCGTTCGGCATGGCTGGGGCTGGGGGCATGGCTCCCCCCGGCATGGGCGGCGGCGTCTCGGGCGGTGGCGGCTCGCCGGGACCTCCGGGCGGCGTGGGCGGCGGGCGCGGCATTGGCGGCGGCGTCTCGGGCGGCGGCGGCTTACCGGGGCCCCCCGGCGGCATGGGCGGCGGAGCACCCGGCTTCGGCGGCGGCACCCGCCCCCCCGGCTTCGGCGGCGCGGGTGGAGCTAGCGGGACGGTGCCCCCCGGCGCCATGGGCGGGATTCCCGGCGGCATGGGTGGCGGCGTGCCCGGCGGCATGGGCGGCGTGCCCGGCGGCATGGGCGGCATGCGACCCCCCGGCGGCATGGTCGGTCCTCCCGGCGGCTTCGGCGGCGCCGGCGGCATGCAGCCTCCGGGCGGCATGGTCGGTCCTCCCGGCGGCTTCGGCGGCGCTGGCGGCATGCAGCCCCCCCCCGGCATGGCGGGCGGCTTCGGACTCACGGGCGGCTTCGGACTCATGGGTGGCGTGGTCAAACAGCCCGAGGAACATCTCACCCCGCTCTATGCCCTGGCCATCGTGGAAGTCGAAAAGGTGAAGAAGTATCCAGGCGGCACCATTCACGTCACGCACAAGTGGGGCAGCAGTTTCATTGTTCCCAAGGCCCAGGAGAACCACGTCTATAGCCTGCGCTTCTCTAGCCCCAGTATTAAAGCGCGCCATGCGAAGCAGCTTGAGGTCTTGCACCCCGCCAAGCCGACTGCCGAGGGACTTCGCGAGTTGGCCGAGTGGGAGCTCAAACACGACCTGCTCGATGACTTCGTCAAAACGATGGAGGACCTGGCCAAGCTCGATCCCAAGCACGAGTCCGTCATCGCCTTCCAGCAGGTCCAGCAGGACATGGCGAAGCCCATCACCAAGCCGGATGTCTCCGACTTCTGGCGCAGCAGGATCGGCGATAACTACCGCGTGGAACGCCTTGAGCATTACTCCCTGCTGCACAACATGGAGGCCGACCGCGGCGCCCCCGTACAAGGCCGGCTGAATCGCCTCGAGAACAACTATCGCGCGTTCTTCTACTGGTTCGCCTTGCAGGGCAAGGCCCTCAAGGTGCCCGACCAGCGTCTCGTAGCCGTCCTCGTCAAGCACGGCGACGAGTTCAAGCGGCAGCAGCAGATCTTCGATTCGCTGCCCAGCGTGGCCGACGGCTTCCTGGCCCGACGCGATAACTTGGCCGTCTTCTCACTGGAGCGGACCGATGCGGCCTCGGAGGCCCTCGAACAGAACACCAAGGTCACCTGGCAGAAACTGACCACCACCCGCGATGACAGCCTGAAGCATTGGCCCAGGGGAGCGAGAGGCGAACGGCTGGACGACGCCTTCGGGCGCGAAATTCAGACCATCGCCCTGCTGGAACGGGCCCTCGAAGACGACGCGGAGATTGCCTCCGTCACCCACGAAGGGACACGTCAGCTGCTGGCGGCCACCAACGAGTTGCCGCGCAATGTCGCCGTTCCCGAATGGCTCCAGTTCGGCTGGGCGTCGTTCTTCGAAACCCCCAAGGGTTCGCCCTGGATGACCGTGGGCAGCCCCAGCTCCACCCTCTTGCCCGAGTACAACTACCTCAGCCAGTACAAGGCGGCGTTCCAGGCGGGGAAGCTCGAGAAGCAACGCGTGGCGATGCTCGAAAAGGTTGTCACCGATGCCTACTTCCGCGAATATGCCGCCAATCCCAAGAGCGAGGAGGCCCGCGTCAAGGCCCGTACCCTGTCCTGGGCCCTGACCTACTTCCTGGCCAACAAGAAGCTCGACGGCTTGCGGCGCTATCACGAAGAGCTGAAGAAGTTGCCGCGCGACCTCGAGTTCGATCCTGCGCACCCTGATGCTGGCCTTTGCCCGGGCCTTCGACTGTCTCGATGCCTCGTCCCCCAATGCCGTGGACCGCATAAAGCTGACCAAGCTGGCCGACCAGTGGCACGACACCATCTACCTGCAGCCCGCCGAGGACGAGCTGCTGCTACAGGAGCTGATCAAGGCACAGGCCGAGCTGAAGGCCAAGAATCACCCAACTACCAAGCCGGGTGAAGGGACAAAGCCCGGCAGTGGGGCCCTGAAGTAAACTGTCCGCACGCTGTCCTCAAAAGCCGCTGCCGTCTTCGCACATCCCTTGGCGAAGACGGCAGCGGCTTTTTCTTTTGCCCATCGGCGCCGACCCGGATTTCGAACCACAAAGGACACAAAGAACACAAAGAAAATAAGGCCCTGGAAGATCAACACGGACACATGGCCTGGCCAGGCGGCAACTCGGTCCGCCCGCCGCAATGCATTGCGATTGCTTCTTCTTTGTGTTCTCTGTGTCTCTGTACTACTAACGCCCTGATTCCTTTGCTCCGCGCGAAGGAATTTGAGCTTAGCCCGCTCCGCGGGCTAAGGCGGATCGGCGGTGTCACGCGGCACCACCTAGCGATGTCTTGGCGTCATCCGTATCATCCGTGGTCAAGGTTCTCTGGTGGCGGCTCAGCCGCGCTGTGTCTCTGTGGTTCATTCCTCTGTTATTCGCGGCAACGTGATTGTAAAGACCGCTCCCCCTCCGGCCCGGTTGGTTGCGCGAATGCTGCCGCCGTGTTCTTCCAGCATGCGCCGCGAGATGCTCAGGCCCAGGCCGGTGCCGGTCGATTTGGTGCTGACGAACGGCGTGAAGAGGCGGCCGGCGACGGCGGCGGCGATGCCCGGGCCGGTGTCGGCAATGCGGAGCACCGCCTCCGTGCCTGCTGTCTCCGCCCCCACTTCCAGCCGACCCCCCTGCGGCATCGCGTCCAGCGCGTTCAGGCACAGGTTGACCAGGACCGTGGTGATCTGCCCGCGATCCACGTCGGCGGTCAGCGATGTGGAGGGGGCCTTCACCTCGATAGCCACGCGCTGCTGTCGGGCCCGCGCCCGCACCAGGTCGAGTGCCTGGCTGACAATGGGTCGCAGGTCGCAGGGAACCCGCTCCAGGCGCGGCGGACGGGCGAAGTCGAGAAAGCCCTGCACAGTCCCTTCCAGGCGCTTGATCTCGGCGTGGATGACGTTGAGGTCTTCGCGGGTTAGCGTCGTCGGTCCAGGGCCTGCGCAGGGCGGCCTCGACCAGCATCTTGATCGAGGTGAGCGGGTTGCGGACCTCGTGGGCGACGCCGGCGGCCAGCTGGCCCACGGCGGCCAGCTGCTCGCTGCGCGAGAAGGACCGGCTCAAGCCCCGGGCGATGCCGTAGCCGCTGATCAGTCCGCCCGCCGGCCCGCCCAACCCCAGGAGGAGCATGGCCAGGCTGAGCCGATCGCTGACCACTTGGCTTTTTTCGGCGGTCTCCTTCATGGCCTGGCGGTTGGCCTTGAGCAGCTTCTCGCATCGATCGACGGCCGGCTTGAGCGGGTGGTCGTCGGCGACCTGGGTCAGTTCCAGTAGCGGCACGCCCGGCCGGGCCGACTTCCGCAGCCGGGCCATCTCGTCGGCGTAGCTGTCGTACCCGTCCTTGATCTCCTGGAGCAGTGTGCGATCCTCGTCCGTGGGAGCCGCTTCCTCGGCTCGCGTCAGGGCCTTCAGGAAGGCACCCTGCGCATCCTCGATCGGCTTGTTGCGATCGGGGACCGGGTCGAGCAGGTACATGAGCGAGTAAAAGCGGAGCCGGCGTAACTGGATTTCCAGCTCCTCGGTCGCCTCGAGACTGGCGACGTTGCGTGTCAGCAGATGGGCCAAGTTGGCCTGGAGGCGATTGATCTGCCAGGCCCCGACCAGCGACACGGCCAGCAGCAGCAGCCCAACGCCGACCGCGGGGCCGGCGACCTGGAGGAGGATGGTGCGGTTCACGGCAGCGGGCCCTCCGCGCCGTTTAGCCGCCGCCCGCAGGGCGGCGGCTAAACGAGGTTACCGCGCTCCCGCCGGCTGGAGCGCCCGGCGCTTGTCGGCGATCAGCGCCAGCAGCGCCTTTTGCGGATCGGCAAACTTCTTGATCCCCTCTTCCATGAGCACGTGCTCCATCCGGTGCACGTCCACCAGCATGTCGATGTCGGCCAGCACCTCGGTCGGCGGCATCTCGTGGATGTGGCTATGGAAGAAGCGATTGTCCTCCTGTACTGCCTTGTTGGTGGCCGGCGGATTGGTTTCGATGTCGCTGCCGGCAAAGGCCTCGACATACTTCCACGGCGAATCGGTCGGCTTCTTGGTGCCGGTGCTGGCGAAGATCATTTCCTGCTTGAGGTGCAGGTGATGCTCGGCCCAGAACTCC
Source organism: uncultured Planctomycetota bacterium (assembly GCA_963827935.1). Classification (GTDB taxonomy): domain Bacteria; phylum Planctomycetota; class Planctomycetia; order Gemmatales; family Gemmataceae; genus DATFNV01. The sequence continues at coordinate 64,075 of CAWHCN010000024.1, forward strand.
TGGTTCTCCCGCCAGATCCGCTTGGCGTTGACGATGCCGACCATCCCCTGGGCCCGCACCGGCAGATGGGGCAGGTGCTGTTCGGTGTAAACGTCGAGCCGGCTGACGAAAATGCTGTAGACCGACTTGAAGTGCTGCCGCGACGGCCGCCGCAGCGACCCCAGGTAGATGGCCGAGCGGGCATGGCGGTACTGCCGCTCGCTGAAGATGAGGGTGACATTGAGCGTGACCCCGGCGGCGGCCAGTTCCGGCAGCGCCGCCAGACCGGCGTGCGTCGCCGGCACCTTGATCATCCGGTTCTTGTGCCCGTGGCTCCACTCCTTGCCCAGTTCGATGTAGCGGCGCGTCTTCTCCGCCTCGGAAATGTGCCGGGCCGGGTCTTCCAAAAGCGGGTCCAGCTCGAAGCTGACATAGCCGTCGTCCCCGTCGGTCGCTTCCCAGACCGGGAAGAAAACCTCTTGCGCCTGGCGGACGAGGTGGTCGGTCAGCTGCCAGGCGATGGTGTTGTCGTCGTGGCCGGCGTCGATCAGACGGGCGATGTCGTCGTCGAAGCGGCCGGTCTTGATGATGTCGGCAACGATGATCGGGTTGGACGTGGCCCCGGTCGCGCCCAGGCGCGGTTGCGGGCGATCTCGTCGGGATCGACGGAATCGAGCCAGACCTTGGTGCCGGCGGCAATGAGCGAGTGCAGGGGTGTATCGGGCCTGTTCATGGAGCCTCCATTCGGGATAGAGCCCGGGCGGACGGCCGCGTTGCCGCTACTGTCATTTTAGCAGATTGGCGCGACGGTGCCGAGGCGGGCAGGCGACCTTTGGTCCCTCCTTGGCGACTATCGTGGCACGGGGCTATCCCCAGAAAGGGGATGTTGTCTGCTTGCCTTTTATCCCCAATTATGGGATATTCGATTTGTGAGCAAGAAGATTCCACCCCTTCCGGTCAAACCGCTGCGATGGGTCGGCCCGTCAAAGGACGAGTTGATCGAGTTCCCCGATCCGGTCAAGAAGGAGATGGGCCACGCCCTGCACTTGGCACAAACCGGCGACAAGGCAGACAACGCCAAGCCGCTGCATGGCTTCGGCGGCGCCGGCGTCCTCGAGATCGTGGAGGATCACGCGGGCGACACTTATCGGGCCGTGTATACCGTGAAGCTGGCAGGCACCGTCTATGTGCTGCATTGCTTCCAGAAGAAGTCGAAGAAGGGAATCGAAACGCCCAAACAAACGATCAACCTCATCAAGCAACGGCTCAGGACCGCGATCGAGTTACATGAGAGACAGAAAAGGAGTGAAAAGTCACGATGAAGGACACCCGCCGCCCCGCTGAAAACTGCGTCACCGAAAGCAGCGGCAATGTCTTTGCCGACCTTGGGATCAAAGGCGCCGACGCCTATCTGGCGAAGTCCGCATTGGCAATCCATATCCAAAGGGTCATCAAGAAACGCCGCCTCACCCAGCATGAAACCGCGCAGCTTCTTGGCATTAGCCAGCCCAAGGTTTCCGCCATCATCAAAGGCCGGCTTGACGGCTTCTCGACAGAACGACTGTTCCGCTTCCTCAACGTCCTGGGCTGTGACGTGAAGATCAGCGTTTCCCGTCCGCACCCCCAAGCTCCCGGGCAAGTGATGGTCGTCTAGCGCCGTTGCGACCCTTAGGACTCGTCCAGCAATTACTCCGGTGGGACCGGCGGGACGCCGGTCCCACCCCTGGAAGTTAATCTTGGACGGCTCCTTAGTTGGACACCGCCACTTTCCTTGTTGCAATGGCGGAAGTCCAACATTGAGAACAGTATAGCCGATCAGGTCGGCGATTGGGGGATGCACGATTTGATCCGATCGACATCGATGCCCAAGGATCGCAGTTGAGCCATGCGCGTTTTCACGTGAGAGCGCTGGGCCTGCGCATTGCGACGCTGGTAATACTGCTGCTTGGCTAACTCTCGTTGGAAGCGTGCCGCTTTTGTCAGTCGCCCCTGTGCTGTCTCTAACCAGGTGTTCATGGCTCGTCGCACTTGTTCTGTCGTCAGGTGTTCCAGCGGGTCGTCGTGCGTCGTTGCGGCGTCGAACTGCTGACGCATGCGGGCGCAAAACAGGTGGGTCAGTTGCGTCAGGTAACAGTGCCGGTGCAAGCAACGCCAGCCGCGAACTTCGTAATGGTCCAAGCCCAGTTCCTCTTTGGCCTGGCGAAAGCAGCTTTCCACCGACCAACGCCCAAAGGCCACACGCAGTAACCGCCGTAGCGAGATGCCACGCTCCCCGGGCACACGATTGGATAGGAAGTATTTCACCTCATTGGTCAAAACGTTGCGTGCTACGAGCAAGCAGTGCCGACGCCCCGGCAGGCCATCGAGTCCCTTGCGCCAGAGCTTCGCCCATTTCACCTCCCAGACTTCGGGGCCGTGCTGGGTGTCCTTGATGCGGTAGCGCTGCCACTTCTGCTGGCGAAAGACGGGCGAATAGCGTGCCAGGTTTCGCACTTCGCTGCCGCGCCGGCTTCGCGCCGCCAGCCGCGGATAGGTCCTTTTGCGGCCGCGCCGCCGCGACCGACCGCTCCGAAGCACCTGGGGCTTTTTCAGCCAGCCGCGGAAGTTCGCCGGCACTTCGCCCACGAATACCTGTCCACGCTGTTCCAGACCGTCCAGAAAGGCCGTGTCGCGGCCGTAGCCTTCGTCAAACGTCCAGGCCTGGACTGCGCACACCGTTGGCCAAGGCGCGGTCGATCAACTCCAGGGCGATTTGCGGCTTGGTACGGAACACGACCTCTTTGGGGATGTAATTTTTTTTCGACGCTCCGGATCGTCGGCCCAATCCCGGGGCAGGTAGACCGCGCTGTCGAGCAGACACTGAAAGCCGGGGCTGCTGTAGCTCAGATGCACGCCGACGACACCGTTGTCGACTTTGCCACAACTGCCCAGCCACTGCCGTGCGGCACCCGCCGTATGGCTACCGCTCTTGGCCGTTCCCGATTCGTCGAGGCAACCGATCGCCTCCGCATGAGCATGTTCGCGGGCCACCAAACGCTGGCAGTCATCGCGCACGCCGGTCTCATCCCACTTGATCGATTCCACGAAACGTTGTAGAGTCCGCGGTGCCGTACCCAGCTCCAAGGCCATGGCCTCGATGTTTTTGCGTTGTAGGTTCGACAGGAGCCCCTGGACATACACGGCCAACAGGGCGAAACCGGGGCGGCTGCGAAACCGGCCGACGAACAGCCTCAGAAACTTGGCCAACTCCTTGCCGAGACTGGCAATCTGCTTCAGCGTCATCCTGACGATCCTCCGTGGTATTCCTTCCAGGAATTAGCGAACACGGAGGATCGTCTTTCTTTACTCTATCACGCAACCCCAACTTCCTGTGTTAGCTGCACTTACGTGTCAACCATGACAGAAAGTGGCGCTGTCCAATTAGGGACCCAGGAAAAGCGATCGGGAGTCGTTTTGCTCTCGCAAATCGACTCCCGCCCCTATGTGGCAGTCTTTTCCCCGACTGACAACGCCCTGACAGCGGACAGTTCTACTGTCGCCAAAATGCGGACATTTCTCTTGTTGCCTGACGACTGGGCCGGTAACCTCATGCGATAGATTCTGAGCCAAGGTGTTTGGTGAGGGAACCGCAGCCGCCGGGGAAATTGCGCCCTGGAGGTCCCGCCAGGTGACTTTGCCGCTCCGCGCGGCTGGGAGTTTGCCGATGTCCCGGAAATTGTTGCGGCGATGGTTCGAGCAGTCCTGCCGTTACCAGGGAAAGCGGGACCGGCTTCGGGCCCTGCCGCTGTTGGAACACCTTGAGGACCGACTAGCTCCCAGTACCTCTCCGGTGATCACCACCCAGCCGGCCAGTCTGACGGTAGACGCCGGCACGACGGCGGCGTTTCACGCCGTGGCCAGCGGCAACCCGTCCCCGACGGTGCAGTGGGAGGTCAGCACCAACGGCGGCACGTCGTTCAAGATCATCAGTGGTGCCACCACAACCACCTTCTCCATCACGACGTTGGCTGGGTACAGCGGCGACGAGTTCGAGGCCATCTTCACCAACTCAGCCGGTAGCGTAACCACACACGTGGCTACCCTGACGGTGGACTTTGCCCCAACGGTCATCACCCAGCCCGCCAGCCAGGTCGTGGCCGTCAGCACTCCGGTGACGCTGCACGCGGAGGCCAGCGGTAACCCGGTCCCGACGGTGCAATGGGAAATCAGCATCGACGGCGGCAAGACCTTCAATCCCGTCACCGGGGCCACCACAAATACGCTCTCCTTCACGGCACCCTCCACGGTCGGCACAGCTCTTTTCCGCGCCGTCTTCACGAACACGCTGGGCATTGTCCCTAGCAACGCAGCCACCGTCATCGTCGACGTGCCGCCGGCGGTGACCACCCAGCCTTCCAGCCTGACGGTGAACGCCGGCATGATGGCGATGTTCCAGGCCGCGGCCAGTGGCAACCCGGCCCCGACGGTGCAATGGGGGGTGAGTACCGACGGCGGCAAGTCGTTCAAGCCCATCAGCGGCGCCACCACCGGCACGCTCTCGTTCCCGGCGACGGCTGCGCTCAACGGCGACAAGTACGAGGCCGTGTTCACCAACCCCGCCGGTCACGTCATCACGCAAGCGGCCACCCTGACGGTGGACTTCGCCCCGACTGTCACCACCCAGCCCACAAACCAGGCGGTGGCAGCTAACACCAAGGTGACGCTGCACGCCGCGGCCAGCGGCAACCCGGCCCCGACGGTGCAATGGCAGGTCAGCACCGACGGCGGCAAGTCGTTCAAGCCCATCAGCGGCTCCACCACCGACACTCTCTCGTTCACGGCACCCTCCACAGCAGGCACGGCCCTCTACCGTGCCGTGTTCACGAACAAGCTGGGCATCGCCATTAGCAAGACAGCCACCGTCATCACCGATGTGCTGACCGCCCAACCGCCCAGCGTGACGGTAAACGCCGACGACGTGGCAGTGTTCCACGCCTCGGCCAGCGGCAACCCGGCCCCGACGGTGCAATGGGAAATCAGCACCGACGGCGGCAAGTCCTTCGTCCCCCTCAGCGGCGCTACCACAGACACGCTCTATATCCCGGGGTTGCCCTCGTTCAACAACGCCGAGTTCATGGCCGTCTTCACCAACCCCGCCGGCAGCTTTAGCACAGACGTGGCCAAGCTGACTGTTCTGCTTGGCTGACGCGTCAGCATCGGGCTCGCCAACGCCGCCCCAGGGAACCTGGCTACACCACTTCCGCCGCAGGGCCGCTTTCCTGCTTGTGGCCCGCGCTGCCACCGAATAGGGGGCGTCCAAGAATAACTTCTGGTGCGCCGTTTCCTGTCACGGGGGTTGACAGGAAACGGGGTCGCGACCTCTCGCGCCGGTGTCTCCCGGCCGTGTCCACCGGCTCGGCCTGCGGAGCCGTGTTCGCCGACATGGGCCGCTTGCAAACCCCTTGGGGCCCGCGAAAGAATAACCTGGTCAACTTCCATGGCGTCTGGGTGGCACGCCCTGAGGTACTCCGAAGGGCGTGACGACGGTAAAGCACGCCCTTCGGAGTACCTCAGGGCGTGCCACTCATCAGGTGACATTGACCTGTCATTGACCAAGTTATTTCTGCGCGGGACCTTGCCCCGCATACCCATCCTTCCTTTCTTCCGCGGTCGGTGTTGCCCCGTCAACCGCATCCGGCGGGCATTGCCGGCATAACCAAAGCGTTCATACCTCCCCCTCCCCCCGTCAATTGCCAATATGAAGGGAGATTCTCAAAAATCCGGTCGATTGATTCAAGCAGAGAAACTCAAGTTTGGGTTCGGTCCCTGCCGCCCGGCGGGGCTGGCGCGTCCTCCCCGCTGGGGCGCGAACCAACCCAGGCGACCGCGGCGACGGTCTGCCGGCGCCGGCAGGCGGGAACGTGGTGCGTAGACAGGACGTTCAACCTTCCAGGAAAGGAACCGGCGATCATGTTCAAGCGTCAGTGGCGCAAGTTCATCCGAATGGTCTTTGTCGGCGGGGTCGCGGCCGCACTGCTCGGCAGCGGCTCGACCTATGCCGCCGACAAGGACGACCTGCAAGTCCTCAAGCAACAACTCGAGCAGCAGAAAAAGCAGATGGAGCAGCAGAAGAAGGACCTGGAGCTGCTGCAAAAGCAACTGACTCACCTCAACGAGGCCACGGCGGCCAAGGCGACCGCCGACCTGCCTCCGGCCCCCAAGGCCGACGCCGAGGCGGTCCGCCAGCTGGTCGGCGACGAACTGAAGCGGCGCGAGGCCGAGCAGGCGGCCGCGGCGGCCGCGGCCAGGAAGAAGATCGAGGATGAGGGGTACAAGGTCGGCACCGACCTGAGCATGTCCGTGCGCTGGAACCCGCTCAACGGCGTAACCTTCTTCACGCCCAACGGCGACTTCGTCTCGCACATGGGCTTCCGCTTCCAGCTTGACGACGTCTTCTTCAACCAGAGCCCTGGTCTGAAGAACCAGCCAGGGACCTCGGCGAAGAACGGCGGGGGCGGCATCGGCGATCTCCAGGACGGCGATTTCTTCCGCCGGGTGCGTCCGTCTTACGATGGCCAGGCCTGGGAAGTCATGGAGTGGAACTGCGAATTGGCGCTGGAGCAAATCCAGCACGACCTGATCAACTTCGATGAATGCTGGGTCGGCATCATGAACATGCCGCTGATCGGCACCATCCGCATCGGCCACCAGCATCCGCCGCAAGGGCTCGAAGACGACATGACCGCGTCCAGCAAGGCCATGACCTTCCTGGAACGGTCGATGTACACCGACGCCTTCTACGAGAATTTCGCGACGGGTGTCCTGAACACGAACAACTTCTTCGACCAGCGTGCCACCTACATGGCGATGATTTATCGCCAGGACAACTATAACGGCAGCACGCCCGACGGGGCCAACGTGGCCGACACCTTCGGCGACGGCAAGTACGCCTACGGCCTGCGCGCCACGGCGTTGCCCATCTGGGAGAACGACGGCCGCTGTTTCATGCACGTGGGCGCGTCGATCGACTGGCGTGAGGCCGACGACGTGAACGCCGCCACCGGGCAGGGTGGCACCGTCGGGCCCCGCTTCGTCGATTTCCGGGCCCGTCCGCAGATTAGGGACGGGATCGGCGATTACGGCAGCACCGGCGACAACGTGGCCGGCCTACCCGGCAACCAGAACCGAATAGTCGATACCGGCGTGATGACATCCAGCTCGTCCACCGTCATCGGCACGGAGTGGGCCTTCGTCCGCGGTCCGCTGTTCCTCATGGCGGAGTACGGCTTCGCGGAGGCCAACGACGTGACCACGAGCGCAACCACCTTCGTGTCCAACTCCAAAATCAAGGCCGGCACGAACCTGGGCGACTGCTGGTTCAACGGCGGCTACATCCAGGCCACCTACTTCCTGACCGGCGAGAGCCGCACGTATGACCGGCGCCTCGGCCGGCTGGGAACCAACTACATCACCAGCCCGTTCACGCCGTTCTACTTCACCCGGGGAGAAGACGGCGGCTGGCTGTTCGGCCGCGGGGCCTGGGAAGTGGCCGCCCGCTACAACTACCTGAACCTGGACGACAAGGGCATCCAGGGCGGTATCTCGCATGCCGTGGAGCTCGGCGTCAACTGGTATCTGAATACCAACCTCAAGATCCAGTTCGAGTACCTCTGGCAGGATCGCACCGACATGACATCCTTCCAGAACGGCGTCAACGCGAACAGGAACAACGGCAGCCTGAACGGTCTGGGCATCCGGACGCAGTTCTTCTTCTAAGCCGACCCGCAGTGCAATCACTTGGGGGCCGGCCAGGTGCCGGCCCCCTGAATCCTCCCCTGTGGCCTTGTGGAAATCGTCATCAAAACCTCTGAACAGGAGTTGATAAGCATGAAGCGTCAGTTGTTCACCACGGCCCTGGCCTTCGGGGCGGCGGCTTGGCTGGCCCTGGCCGGCGCGGGTCGGCGCGGCCGACGCGCCCTTTGCGCCTCTGCCCGCGGGCGTTCCGACGCCGGCCACCCTGACCGTCGAAGGGCCGGCCGTCAAGGCGGCCGCACCGGCGGCCCCCGCCGCTCCGGCGGCGCCCGTCGTCTCCGCACCGGCCGGCTGCGCCCGGCCTGCTGCCCGGAGCCCTGCCTCGAAAAGGTCTGCGTTCCCTCGACCGCCACCCGCGTCATCCGCAAGCGCGTCTACAGCGAAGCCTGCGAGGACTTCTGCCTGCCCAAGTGTCCGCACTGCGGGCTGACGCCCCTGAACCTGCACCATGACTGCGATTCGGGCTGCGGCGGTTGTGCGGCTCCCACCTGTGGGACCTGCGGCACCGAGGGCGGCTGCGCCAACTGCGATAAGCCGCGCGTGCGCAAGTACCTGGTCGTGAAGATCCGTACCAGGGAAGAGTGCTACACCAAGTGCAACATCGCCTTCCAGGCCGTCGAGCCCAAGTGCGGGCACAAGGCCGCGTGCTGTGACACCGGCTGTGCCGCCCCGGTGGTCGTGTCGGACGGCGTCAAGCCGCTGCCCGGCGTCATGCCCCCTGCCGAGAAAGTGCCGGCACCCAAGGCGAAGTAAGGTAGGCCTCCGAAAAGTTGTCGCTGTTAGGGTCCGGGGCCGCACCTCCAGTCGCGGCCCCGGACCGTTTCGTTTGCGTCCCTTGTGGACCCTGGTTGAGACCGCCCACCGCAGATGACCCGCGCGATTGTAACGATCCTTTCCTCGAAGATCGAATTGACGATCAGCGCGCCGGCCCGCGGCGCCCACAACGGCACTGGCGGTAGCGGCGGCGGTGCTGTTTCGCCGATAGCAACACCAACTCTGCGGCAAGGAACGGCCATGCCCGGAGGGCAACGAGGGTAACATCCGACCCATGACGCGGGGCGCGACTCGGAGCACCCGGGGCCGCATCGTGGGCTGCACCAGACGAGGAGTCACTGGTATGACGCACCGATGGAGGCGCTGGGTCTGCGCCGGTGCGCTGGGGGCCCTGCTGAGCGTGGCGGCGACGGGGCGGGCGCAATCGCCGCCCACGGCCCTGCCGGAAACCCTCGGTTCGCCGAAGGTCGTCGCCGTCGGCGATAAGCCGGCCGAGGCGCCGGCTGGCAAGACGAATGAAGCTGTTCCAGCCCCGGCCCCGGTGTTGGCGGCGGGACCGGCCTGCGACGGCTGCGCGGGCGGGTGCGATGGCTCCTCCTCGGTGTTCGCCAACGTGCCGCCCATTCCCCAGGTCCTGCCGCGTCCGGGCGTTTTCTTCATGCCGCCGCAAGGGCCTGGCTACTATTCGCTGCTGGACGTCCTCACCGGCAAGAGCCGCGACAACCGGCCGCCGCAGCCCTATAGCGCGATCAGTCCCGACATCTTTCCGTTCTTCAACGCCAACTTCAGCTACGTCGATAATCCGGATGCCGAGCTGGAGTCGCCGTTGGACGCCCTCAAGCGCATGCACTTCGGCGACGATCTGTTCATGCTGTCGGTGGGAGGCGAGGAGCGGCTGCGGCAGATGAACGAGGTCAACAGCCGACTCAGCGGCAAGGACAACAACTACCAACTCTTGCGGAGCCGCATCTACGCCGACCTGTGGATCGAGGACAGGGTGCGCGTCTATGTGGAGTACATCGACGCCGAGAGCTACAACCAGAACCTGGCGCCCCTCGGCATCGACGTCAACAAGTCGGACCTGCTCAACGCCTTTGTCGATGTCAAGCTCCTCGACATCGATGGCTCTCCGGTCTATGTCCGTACCGGCCGCCAGGAGCTGTGCTTCGGGTCGCAGCGTTTGATCTCGCCCCTGGACTGGGCTAACACCCAGCGCACCTTTGAGGGCGTGCAGGTCTTCCGCTACAGCGAGAAGCTCGACGCCAGCGTCTTCTGGGTTCAGCCCGTCATCATCAACCCCACCCGCTTTGACTCGGTGGACGACCGGCAGAACTTCACCGGTGCCTGGGTCACCTATCGGCCCGAGAAGGGACAGGCCATCGACCTGTACTATCTGAACCTCGACAACGACAACCACAACGTGCTGGGCGAAGCGGTCAAGGGAAGCCGGGTCAAGGGGTCCTTCAACACGGACACCATCGGTGCCCGCTATGCCGGCAACAAGGACGACCTGCTCTTCGATTTCGAGGGCATGTACCAGTTCGGCAGCTGGTCGAACCAGGACACGTCGGCGACGGCCTACACGACCTCCGCGGGCTGGAATTTCTCCCAGGTCCCCCTGACGCCTCAGTTCTGGGTGGCCTGGGACTATGCCTCGGGCGATCACAACCCGGGCACGACCGACACGCACGGGACCTTCAACCAGCTGTTCCCCTTCGGCCATTACTACTTCGGCTTCCTCGACCTGGTGGGCCGGCAGAATATCGAGGACCTGAACTTCCAGGTGGTGGTCTGGCCGACCAAGTGGATCACCTGCTGGGCGCAGTACCACATCTTCGAGCTGGATAGTGCGAAGGACGCGCTGTACGGGCCGGCCGGTCAGGTCCTACGTTCGGACCCAACGGGCAGGAGCGGCCGGGACGTGGGCGACGAACTCGATCTGGTGACCAATATTCACCTGACCCAGAACCAGGACGTGCTCCTCGGCTGGTCGAAGCTCTACGAGGGGAGCTTCCTCAAGAAGACGGGCTATGGCCCATCGCCGGAACTTTTCTACGCGCAGTACAGCTTCCGCTGGTAACGATCTGATTGAGACAGTCTGTTCGGGGCCGCGCGAGCTGCGCGGCCCCGAACCGTTTGTAACACCGCCGCGCCACAGCCCGCCAAGGTAATAAACTACGCGCTGCGGCTCGACAAGGAGGTGAGGGCGCGGCCACTCGTTCGTCAGCAATGCTCCAGCACCGGTCAGCTGCCGCCTTGAGTCGCGCTTCCATCCGGGGTGAGTGCATGTCCACTACGGCGCCGCTGGCTCCACGACGTCGCGTTCAACCGACGGAAAAGCTGGTGCGCGCTTTCGCCGAGGGCCGCGAGGAGCTGGTCGGGACCCTGGCCGGCATACTCGGCAGCCACGACGACGCACAGGATGTCGCCCAGGAGACCTTTCTGAAGTGCTGGCGGGCGCGAGGCCAGTTGCGCCGCGTTCGCAACCTCAAGGCCTGGATTTTCCGCATCGCCCTCAATGCGGCCACGGACCTGCAGCGGAACGCCTGGCGGCGCAAGCTGCGGCCGCTTGACCCGTCCCTCCCGCCTCCGCCGGCAGCCCAGGCAGGACCGGCGGACCTGCTGGTACACGGCGAAACGCTGGAGCGGCTACGGATCGCCCTGTTCGACCTGCGCCCGGAGGAACGGGACGTGTTCCTCCTGCGCCAGAACGGCGACCTGACCTACGAACAGATCGGCGTCCTGCGCTGCCGGCCGGTGGGGACGGTCAAGACACAGATGCGTTCAGCCCTCATCAAGTTGCGCAAGGTGTTGCGGGAGCCGTCACCCATTCAGGAGCTGCCTGGCGAACCGGCAGCGTAAGCTGCCGGGTTTCGCGGTCGTCACCCGGCAGCTTACGCAGCCGGTTCGCCCTGGTTCACCCGGCAGCTTACGCAGCCGGTTCGCCCCAGCCAATCAGCCCCGCAACCGTTCCCACGTCAACAGTGCCACCAGGGTTTTGGCATCGCGGATGGTGCCGTCCAGTGCCCAGGCCAAGGCCTCGCGCCAGGGGACGATGTGCGGCTCGATGTGCTCGTCCGCCTCCAGCCGCTGCGGACCCGGAGTCAGCCCCAGGGCGGCATACAGGTACATCCGCTCGCTCAGGATGCCCGGGGACGGGTAGATTTCCCGCAGCTGGCGCCAGTGGGCCGCCTGGTAGCCGGTCTCCTCGGCCAGTTCGCGGACGGCGGCTTGCTCGGGCGGCTCGCCCGGCTCCAGCGTTCCGGCAGGGATCTCCCAGAGCGTTTCACCGACCGTGGCCCGGAAGTTGCGCAACAGGCAGATGCGATCGTCGTCCACGATGGGCAGCATGGCCACGGCCCCGGGATGGACGATCAGGTGGCGGGTCGCCGCCTGACCGTTGGGCAGCGTCGTCGTGTCGAGGACCACGTCGAACTTCTTGGCCTGGAAGACCACGCAACGGGACATCTTCTCACCCCCGCGGTGTCGAGCACCCAGACGGAGCGCGCGGCAATTGCGTCTCACGCTTGACGATGATAAGATCGGACGGAGGCCTGTGCAACGCCCTCACCCCACGGACGAGTTTCTGCGATGCTCAGTGATCCGATGCGCTGGTCGCTGCCCCTGGGGCGCCTGTTCGGCATCAACGTTCGGGTCCACATCCTGTTCCCGGTGGTGGCACTGGCGATGATCCTGCGCGGCGATCCAGAAGGACGGCAAGGAGTGGGGGCCGCCGGGCATCTGGCAGGATGTGGCGATGATCATCCTGCTCCTGTTCGTGTCGGTGCTCCTCCACGAGTTCGGCCATTGCTTCGCCGGCCGCTGGATGGACGGCGATGCCCAGGACATCCTGATGTGGCCCCTGGGCGGCCTGGCCTATGTCGAGGTGCCGCACACGCCGCGGGCCCATTTCGTGATGGTGGCCGGGGGACCGCTGGTCAACGTCGCCATTTGTTTGCTCACCGGGTCGGCGTTGATCCTGGCCTTCAACTACTGGCCGCCGTTGCACCCGATCTACGGCCCCTGGCGCATCGATGAGACCGGCCGGGTGCTTCTCTCGGCGTGGGGCGGGGGCGAGCGCGTGCCGGTGCCGCTCGAGGGAACGGGGGCCGTGGCCATTGTCCTGGCCCGCCTGTTCTGGGTCAACTGGCTCTTAACGCTGCTCAACGTCCTGGTGATCGCCTTCCCCCTCGACGGCGGCCGTATGCTCCAGGCGGCCCTGTGGCGTTATTTCGGCTACCGGCAGGCGACGCTGATCGCGGTCTTTGTCGGCTTCGTGGTGATGTTGATCGTCGGCGTGGCCTCGATCATCTTCAACGAGCTGTTGGCGCTGTGCCTGGCCCTGTTCATCTACATCGCCTGCCGGCAGGAGTGGATTGCCCTGGAGAGCGGCTCCGAGGAGGGGCCGTTCGGCTACGATTTCTCGCAGGGCTATACCAGCCTGGAGCGCGACCAGGTGACGGCGGTGCCGCAGCCGCGGCGCAAGCAAAACTGGTGGCAGCGCTGGCGCCAGAAGCAGACCGCCAAGAGGCTGCAGCGCGAAACCGAGGAACGCGTGGCCGAGGAACGCCGCATGGACGACCTGCTCGCCAAGGTGCAGCGCGAGGGCATGGGCGCCCTGACCGAGGAAGAGAAGCGCTTCCTGAAGCGCGTCAGCGATCGCTATCGCAACCGGCAGTAGCACTGCCGCTTGCGGCTTCGCGCCGTGCCGACACCAGGGAGATTACATCGCGTCATGGCCGACCTCATACAACCGCGCACCCTCAAGGGCTTCCGCGATTACCTGCCGGAGTTGATGATCCCCCGCGAGCAGTTGCTCGAGAAGGTCCGGCGGGTCTACCGCTCCTACGGCTTTGCCCCCATCGACACGCCGGCCCTGGAATATGCCGAAATCCTGATGGGCAAGGGCGGCGCGGAGTCAGATCGACTCATCTATCATTTCAAGGACCACGGCGACCGCGATGTGGCCCTACGCTTCGACCTGACGGTGCCGTTCGCCCGGTTCGCGGCCCAGCACATCGGCCAACTCGGCACGCCGTTCAAGCGCTACCACATGGGCCCGGTTTGGCGCGGCGAGAACACCGCGCATGGCCGATACCGCGAGTTCTGGCAGTGCGACTTCGACACGATTGGTACAACCTCAAACGCTGCGGATATCGAGACGGCGTTAGTCATCAATGACCTCTTCACGGCAATCGGGTTCGAGCGCTTCGAGATCAGGGTGAACAATCGGCTGATTCTAAACGGCTTCTTGGAAATTCACGGCCTCGCGGACAAGGCGGTGCCGATTTTGCGGGCGCTGGACAAGTTACCGAAGATTGGCGAAGAGATGGTGGTGCAGGAGATGGGTCAAGCCGGAGTAGACCCCGACAAAGCCTACTCCCTGGTCTATTTAGGAACCGTGCCCGAGGCGACTGGCGAGTACCGGAACGCCAAAACTCTCCACAGGTTGCGAGATTTCTTCCGCGCAACACCGAACGAGAAGGCCATGACGGGTATTGGTCAGCTGGATGAATTGTTGTCAGTGGCAAAGAAGGCGGCCGTGCCGGACGAGCGCATCCAGATCGACCTGTCCATTGCTCGGGGCCTCGATTACTACACCGGGACGATCTACGAAACGTTCCTGCTGGACAAGCCGGACATCGGTAGCGTTTGCTCCGGCGGCCGCTATGACAACCTGGCGGGGCTGTACACCAAGCAGAAGCTGCCGGGGGTCGGGGCCTCGCTCGGCCTGGACCGCCTCCTGGCCGCGATGGAGGAACTCAAGCTGCTGCCCACGGCATCCACGCCGGCCCCGGTGCTCGTCGTGCAATTCAGCGCCGATCGCCTGGGCGAGTACCAGAAGATGGCCCGGGCGCTACGGGCGGAGGGGATTGGCGTCGAAGTCTACCCCGAGGCCAAGAAGGTCCGCCAACAGTTGCAATACGCGGACAAGCGCGGCTTCCAGGTGGCGCTGATCGCGGGACCGGACGAGTTTGCCCAGGGGGTCTGGAACGTCAAGGATTTGCGGACGCAGACGCAGCGCGAGAAGGTGCCGGCGGCGGATGTGGCGGGGGCGATTCGCGACATCCTCGCAACAATAGAACGCGGATGAACACGGATTGGGCGGATGGGCACGGATCTGATCCGCGAAAATCCGCCCAATCTGTGTTCATCCGCGTTCTATTCCGGAGAAGCCAGCATGGATCGCAACAATCACTACGAAGCGGCGTTTGAAGGGTATCTCCAGTGGCACCGCCTGTCCTATATCGCCGTCGATGAAACCCGCCGCGCCATGCTTGGCGACCAGACGGTCAAGAACCTCGATTTCATCGTACACGGCGAATCCGGGTCGCGGCTGCTCGTGGACATCAAGGGGCGGCGCTTTCCCGGCGGCCGTCCCGAAAAGCCGCGGCGCGTCTGGCAGTGCTGGTGCGCCCGCGATGACGTGGACGGTCTGCAGCGCTGGGAAGCTCTGTTCGGTGCCGATTATCAGGGGCTGCTGGTTTTCACCTATGGCCTGGCCCCGGCGGTGGCGTTGCCGGAGGACACGCTCGACCTGTGGACCTGGCGCGGCCGGCGCGTACCTGTTCCGGGCTGTCACGGTCCACGACTATCGCCGGTCCATGCGCGTCCGCAGCCCGAAGTGGGATACCGTTGATCTGCCCGGCCCCGTCTTCCGCGACCTGGTCCGGCCGCTTTACGACTTCACCCACGGCCCCGGTGAATTGCCGCTGGCGGCCCTGGGGGCCGAGGAGTGCCCCTTCTGAACCATGAACCGCGTCAAGATCGGCGTTTACCTGGAGTCGTTTGGCTTGCCGCTGCGCCGGGCCCTGCAAGAGGCCGAGCGCCTGGGCGTGGGCGGGGTGCAGGTCGATGCCGCCGGCGACCTGTCGCCCAAGGCCCTCTCGGAAACCGGCCGGCGTCAGTTCCGCCACCTGCTCCGTTCGCACAATCTCGAACTGACGGCCCTGAGCTGCCCGCTGCGCCACGGCCTGGACACGCCCGAAAACCAGGAAGGGCGGATTGAGCATGTCCGCAAGGTCCTGGACCTCAGCTTCGACCTGGGGCCGCGCATTGTCATCATCCAGGCCGGGCGCGCTCCTGCCGCCGACGATGTGTCACCCACGGCGACCTTGTTCACCGAGTCGCTGACGGTCCTCGGACACCACGGCGACCGCTCCGGGACGGTGCTGGCCCTGGAGACGGGCCTGGAATCGGGGGCCGTTCTGCGTCAATTCCTCGATCGCTTTGATACCGCCGGGCTGGGGGTGAACCTCGATCCGGGCAACCTGGTGATGCGCGAATTCGATCCCTACGAAAGCACTCGGGCCCTTCAGGGCAAGGTGGTCCATTGCCAGGCCCGGGACGCCCGCAAGGCCGGCACCAGCCGCGCCACCCAGGAGGTCCCCCTGGGGGCCGGCGACATCGACTGGATGCAGTTCCTGAGCGTGCTGGAGGAAATCGAGTACCGCGGCTGGCTGGTGGTCAAGCGCGAATCGGGCGGCGGACCCCAGGAGATGGCGGCGGCGGTGGCGTTTCTGCGGCGATTTGTTGGCTGAACCAAGAATGGAACGCGGAGGAACGCGGATTTGGCGGATTCTCGCGGATCAGATCCGTGGAAATCCGCCAAATCCGCGTTCATCCGCGTTCCATTCTTGTCTCCACCCATGCAGGTAGACGTCGCCGTCGATGATCTCGACGCTCCAGGCCTCCAGCGACAATCCTTCTCTGATCGTGTCCGCCCCCTGTCCACCGATCGGCGTTCGGCTTTGCGTCCCTCCAACCAGGCGCGGCGCCACGAAGGTATGGACCTCGTCGATCTCGCCGGCATCGAGGAAGCTGCCCAGGACGCTGCTGCCGCCCTCGACCAGGACGTTCGTCATCCGCCGCCGGCCCATCTCATCCAGGAGCGCGCCCAGCTCCCCGAAGCTGCTGACCTCGCAGCCCAGCGCGGCGAGTTGCGGCGCTGGTTCGCCAGCCGTCACGATCCAGGTTGGCGCTTGCCGGGCGGTCTGCGCCAGTTCCGAGGTGGCCGGCGTCCGGCCACGGCGATCCAGGACGACGCGAACCGGTGTCCGCGGGCCTGGCGGACGCGCCGTCAGCAGCGGATCGTCGGCCAGCACGGTGCCGATGCCGACGACGATGGCATCCATCCGCCCCCGCAGCTGGTGGGCCCGTTGCCGCGACGCTTCGGTGCTGATCCACTTCGACTGGCCGGTTCGCGTCGCGATCTTGCCGTCCAGCGTCATCGCCCACTTGGCATGGACGTGCGGCCGCCCCTTCGACAGCAGCTTGAGGTACGGGGCATTGAGTTGCCGGGCTTCGGCCTCGCAGGTGCCGAGTTCCACGACCACGCCCGCCTGGCGGAGCAGGGCAGCTCCCTGGCCGGCCACCTCCGGAAACGGATCGCTCATGGCGGCGACGACGCGGGCAATGCGCGCGCGCAGGATGGCATCGGTGCAAGGAGGCGTCTTGCCGAAGTGGCAGCACGGCTCCAGGGTGACGTACAGGGTCGCCCCGCGGGCTGCGTCGCCGGCGGCCGCCAGCGCGATCACCTCGGCGTGGGCCGCACCGTAACGCTGGTGCCAGCCCTCGCCGGCGAGCTGGCCATCGCGGACCACCACGGCGCCGACCAGCGGATTGGGCTCGACGAAGCCGCGGCCCCGCTCGGCCAGCGCCAGCGCTTCAGTCATCCAGTCGCGGTCAGTCATGCCTGCCTCCTGGGCGAACCCTTGCCAAGCCCGTGCCTCCATTCTATCGTGGAGAGACTGTGCGCTCGCCCTCCCCCTTCTCAGGAAAGGCCCCCTGACGTGTCGCCAAGTGTTGCGGTGGTCGGTGCGACCGGTGTGGTCGGCGAAATCATGCGGCAGGTGCTCGGCGAGCACAAGTTCGCCCTGCGCAGTATTAAATTCCTCGCCTCCGAGCGCAGCGCCGGCAAACCCATCGACTTCGCCGGCCAACGCTACCCCGTCGAGCCGCTCCGCCCCGAGGCGTTCGCCGGCATCGACATCGTCCTCTCCAGCACGCCAGCCGGAATCAGCCGCGAGTACAGCCCCATTGCGGCCCGGGCGGGTGCCATCGTCATCGACAATTCCAGCGCCTGGCGGATGGACCCCGAGGTGCCTCTGGTGGTCCCCGAAGTCAACGCCGACGCTTTACGCCGCATCCCCAAGGGGATCGTCGCCAACCCGAACTGCTCGACCATCCAGATGGTGGTGGCGCTGAAGCCGCTGCACGACCTGGCGAGGATCAGGCGGATCGTGGTGTCCACCTACCAGGCGTCGTCGGGCAAGGGGGCGAAGGGGCTGTTCGACCTCGACGCGCAAGTGGCCGCGGTCGGCCGTGGCGAACCGGTACCGGCGGCGACGGCCCATGCGGCCCAGCTCGCCGGCAATGTCCTGCCGCACGACTGGAAACTCGGCGACGACGGCTACTCCGAGGAAGAATGGAAGATGGTGCGCGAGACGCGCAAGATCATGGGCGACGATTCCATCCAGGTTTCCCCCACGACGGCGCGCGTGCCGGTGCGCATTGGCCATTCCGAGGCGATCAACCTCGAATTCGAGAGGCCCATCTCCGTCGAGCAGGCCCGCGAAGCGCTGCGGCGGGCGCCGGGGATTGTGCTCGTGGACGACTACGCCCAGGGGCAGGTGCCGCTGGCGCTGAGCTGCGAAGGGCGCGATGAGGTCTTCGTCGGCCGCATCCGCAAGGACCCGACCGTCACCTACGGCCTGAACCTGTGGGTGGTCGCCGACAACTTGCGTAAGGGAGCCGCCACGAACGCGGTGCAGATCGCCGAGGTCCTGGTCCAGCGCGGCTGGCTCCCAAAGAAATAGAACACGGATGAACACGGATTTGACGGATCGACACGGATCAGATCCGTGCAAATCCGTCGCATCCGTGTTCATCCGTGTTCTATTCTTCCATGCACAATATCAAGCTGACGATTAGCTACGACGGCACCGACTTCAATGGCTGGCAGACGCAGCCGGGCTTTCGCACCGTGCAGGAGACTCTCGAAAAGGCCATCGCCGAGTTGACCGGGGACGAGCGCATTCGCCTCAACGCCAGCGGTCGCACCGACGCCGGCGTTCACGCCGTCGGCCAGGTGGCCAATTTCCACACCGCCAGCGCTTATCCGTCCGAGGTCATCCTCCGGGCCGTCAACGCCCGCTTGCCGGCCGACGTTATCCTGCGGGAGGGGATCGAAGTACCCGAGGCGTTTGACGCCAACCGCGACGCCGTGCGGAAGCTGTATCGCTACATCATCCACGATGGCCCGGTGCCGGACCTCTTCCTGCGGCGCTATTCGTGCCACAGCCAGCACCCGCTCGACGCGGCGGCCATGCGGGGGGCGGCGGAGTGTCTGAAGGGCCGGCACGATTTCCGCTGCTTCGAGAGCGAATGGCCCAACCGTGCCTCCAGCGTGCGGACCATCACTCACCTGGCCCTGAGCCGCCTGGGCGACTGGCTCTGGCTGGATGTGGAGGCGGACGGCTTCCTGTACAATATGGTGCGCGCCATTGCCGGAACGCTGATGAACGTGGGCCGCGGCTACTGGCCGGAGGCGCAGGTCGCGGAGATTCTGGAGACGGGGGAGCGCAAGCTGGCCGGGCCGACGGCACCGGCGGCGGGGCTGTTTTTGATGCGCGTGACCTATGAACGATAGCGTTCGGAGGAGAACGTCATGCCGCTGCTGGATCATTTTCATCTACCGCTTTTTCCAAGGCACAGTTACGAGAGTTTTCACTCCGGCTGGGCGTGGCAGCTGGCCGGACGGCTCAACCTGCGCCCCTTGCCACCCCGGTTTTTGGCCGAAGCGGAAGGTCATATCGGAGTGAATGTTGCCGCTGACGTTGCCGCTTTTGACCAGGACGAGCCACCGGGCAATGGTCAGGGTGGAGGCGTGGCAACGGCCGTCTGGGCACCGCCGCAACCTCCCCTGGTGGTTCCGGTCGATTTCACTGGCCTCGAATTGTTCGAGATGAAGGTATACGACCTGGAGCGGGCCCGCACCCTGGTGGCCGCGGTCGAGTTGGTTAGTCCGCGCAACAAGGACCGGGACGATTCCCGCCGCGCCTTCCTGGACAAGTGCGCTGCCTATCTGCGCGAAGGCGTTTCGCTCATCATCGTCGATGTAGTGACCTCACGCCGCCACAACTTCCGCGGCGACCTGGTGGAGCTGTTCAACGGCGGCGCAGCGGCTGCGACGGCTGCCGCTTCGGACCTGTACGCGGTAGCTTACCGTGTCAAGATCGTTGGGACACGGACTCAACTGGAAATGTGGCCCGCGCCGCTCGCCCTGGGAGACGCCCTGCCGACGCTACCGCTGTGGATCGCCGTCGATTACGCCGCTCCCCTGGAACTCGAAGCCGCGTATCGCGACACCTGCCGCATGGCCGGCGTCCGCTGAGGTTTGTGGATGAGCGACCGCCTGGAAATCGTACCGCTGACGCAGCCGCCCCATGCGACGGTGCGCGTGCCGGGATCAAAGAGCATCACCAACCGGGCGCTGGTGCTGGCGGCGCTTAGCGGGAAGGGCACTGACTGTATCTTGAGAGGGGCGCTCCAGAGCGAAGACACCGAAGTGATGATTGCGGCATTGCGACAGCTCGGCTTTCATATCGATGCGGTATGGGGTGGAGACGACCCATACATCGCGGTTTCCTCAGACGAAGGCATTCTCATCCCCGCTTCGGGAGCCGAACTCTACGTGGCCAACTCCGGCACGACGATGCGATTCCTCACAGCGATGGTTTGTCTTGGTAATGGACGTTACCGGATCGACGGGGTTCCGCGGATGCGGGAGCGGCCCATCGAGGATTTGCTCGCCACCCTACGGCAACTCGGCGTCCGCGCATCCAGCGAAGCGCACAATGGATGTCCTCCCGTGGTCATCCAATCAGACAGCCTCAAAGGGGGCATGGCGCGGATCAAGGGGAATGTCAGTAGCCAGTTTCTCAGCGGACTGTTACTCGCAGCTCCGTTCGCTCAAGAGGAAATCATGATCGAGGTGGATGGTCCGTTGGTATCGTGGCCTTATGTTGCGATGACCATCGAGATGATGAGGCAATGGTTCTTCCGGATCGACATGATATCGCAAGTCTGTTTTCGCGTTCCGGGGCGGCAGTGGGGTGGCCGCTGTGGCTACGATATCGAGCCGGACGCGACAGCCGCGACTTATTTCTGGGCGCAGCGGCAGTCACCAACGGGTATGTTCGGGTTACCGGCATCAACACGCGCAGTATTCAAGGTGACATCCGCTTTGTCGAAATCTTGGAGGAAATGGGCTGCACGATCGTCCGTAGCGATGATGGCATCACCGTCCACGGCGCCCCCCTCCACGGCATCGACGTGGACATGAACGACATCAGCGACACCGTCATGACCCTCGCCGTCGTTGCCCTGTTCGCCGACGGCCCCACGACCATCCGCAACGTCGCCCATATCCGCCACAAGGAAACCGATCGCCTCGCCGCCCTCGCCACCGAGCTGCGCCGCGTCGGTGCCGAGGTCGAGGAGTTTGCCGATGGGCTACGCATCACGCCGCGGCCGTTGCATGGAGCCGAGATCGAGACGTACAATGACCATCGCATGGCCATGAGCATGGCCCTCGTCGGCCTCAGGGTGCCGGGTATCGTCATCAAGGACCCCGGCTGCGTCGCCAAGACCTATCCCAACTATTTCTCCGACCTCGAACAGTTAAGAACCACAACGGACACAAAGGGCACAAAGGAAAAACAATGAACGCGCCCCTCTCCTCGCGATCATCGAAAGTCGCCTTTCTGTCTTCTCTTTGTGTCCTTTGTGTCCTTTGTGGTTATAGTCGAGCCCTCGACCCGGAGTTGACCACGCCCTACAAGGTCGAGGTGGTGCTGCGCGTGGCCCCCAATCGCATCTTCACGCCCATCTTCAAGGAGCAGCTCCGCCGCGATCTGAAACAGGGTTTGCAGGCGGCGCTCGGGGCGATGGGCGAGGTCGAGGTGATCGATCTCGCCGAGGTCAAGCCGGAGGAGCAGACCGCGCTCTGGAAGGAGGTCGCCGTCAAGGGATTGCAGGCAGGACTGGATGGATCGAGCAAGGGGAACTCGGCGATCAAGACGCACTTCGTCGCCGTCGATTATGTCGAGGGCCAATATGAAATCCAGGCCCGGCAATACGACGGACTGACGGGGCTGGCCAGTCCGACGGTGCGGCGCGAGCGGACGCCGGACCGGCAATTCGTGGCCCGTACGGCGGCGCTGCTGGTCGATCGCGATTTCGGCATCGTCGGCACTCTGGCGGACGGGGGGACGGCAAGACGGTGCGGATCGCCTTCAAGGGGGGCGGCCTTAAGGTGCCGCTGGACCGCTTTGTGCAGAAGGGCAACCTCTTTGCCCTGGTGCAGGTCGCCGCTGCCGGCCGCACGACCCGGGTCCCCTGGACGCTCCTCCAGGCGGAGGCAACACCGGGGGACGATAGCTCGTGCGTGTGCCAGCTGTTGCCGGCGCAACGGCCGCTCCCTGCCGGGGCGGAGTTCCGCTGCCTGAAGCTCGGGACGATCAAGGCGCCGGTGCGGCTGCGGATCATCGAGGGGGGCCGGCGCGGCCCGGGCCCGGCTCGGGCGCCGGAAAATGTCGTTCTCTACATCGGCCGGCAGGGCTTCGTGAAGACCGAGGATCTGGGCCGCACGCCCGACAATCTCGGCTACTATTCCTCCGAGAAAGAGAAGGAAGGTCCGCTCTACGACGGCCTGGCCTTCGTTACCGTCACGCACGATGGGCAGGTCCGGACACAGGTCCCCGTGCCCATTGTGGACCACCGCACCGTCACCATTCCGATCAAACTGGGGACCGAGCCGCCGCAGTTCTTGACGGAGCGGTCTTTGTGGGAACAATCGTTGCTCAATGAACAGGTCACCCTGGGCGACCTGTTCCCATCGCTCAACAAGGAAGTGGAGGAGCGGCGCGAGGCGACGCTGGAGCGAGCCCGCAAGGCCCTGGATCACCTGAGCGGGCAAATCCTGTTACTCAACCAGCAGCGCGAGGGACTGGTGGCGCAGGCCAAACCGGCCAATGGCGGCAAGCCGCTCGACCTGTCCAAGGGCGAGCGCGGGCTGGCGGATGTCCGGGCCGGGCGCGACCAGCTGGCGGCGTGGCTGGCGCAGTGGGAGAAGGTCCAGAAAGAGGGCACCAGTCCCGAGGCGCGGGCGGCCCAGGCGGATTTCGTGCAGGCGCACAACCTGGAACTCGAGGGCGACTATGGCCGGGCCATCGAGTTGTACGACAAGGTGCTGGCCAAAACGAAGGATGCCAAGCTCGAAGCACGACTCCCCCGCCTCAAGGCCGCCTGGGAGGTCAAGGGGGAAAAGCACCGGGCGGCCCGGGCTTTCGTCTACGAAACCTGGCCCAAGCTGGAGTCGCCGGCCACCATGAAGGAGCGTGTCAAGCAGGCCCAAGAGGCGCTCGACACATTCCGCGCCGCCAAGGACCCGCTGGGACCGCGCAAGCTCTTGAAAGTCGCCTTGACCCACTCTAACAAGCTGAAGCAGGACTCCGAGAAGCTGTCGGACACCAGCGAAGAGGACCTCAAGCTGGCCCGCGACCTGGAGGGAGTTCTGGGACTCCTGGCCAGGGTCATCGACCAGGCGACGAAGGACGTGGCGGCGAACCCGGTGCCGTAGTTACCGCCGGGGCGACGGCGTGGCCCGCGAGCTGACGCGAGCCGGCCCGGCCGATGACGCCGGACCCGGTGCCGCCGGCGGACCGACGCGAATCGGCGTCTTGCACAGGAGGCAATTGACCACGTTGTTGCAGTCGTGCTCCTCGACGAGCATGAACTTGCGGCAGCGGGCGTTGGGGCACTGGACGGCAAAGACCACAGTTCACCTCGCTTACCAATCCGGACCTAACGTCTGGCCCCTTGCAGAACGAGGCGCTACAACCGCGTAGAACAACGCATGCGCCTCACCAGAGTCTCGACCTCTTTGCGCTCGTCCGTCTGCAATTGCAGGCTGAGTTCGGTCGAATCGTTCCCACATTCACTGAGGCAGTCATCGACGACCTCGATCAGAAGGGCGACTTCGTGGTCCGAGAGATGAACACCCTGAACGTCTTGAGGCTGAGGCTGCTGGTAGGCTGCACGCAGGGCAATGAGCTTGTCCGAAGCAGAATCAACAATTGCTTGTTGATGATCGGTCAACTGACGCTTCGCGGTGCTGCGGAAGGGAACTCCCCAGTGCATCAGCGTGGCCCCAAGCAAGATGGAGGCCTCCCTGTCGGAAAGTTGGAGTATCATGTCAGGTTCCTCCGGGGTTGCGGGCGACCCAGCGACGGAAGTACTCAAGGGCATTGGCGCTTGGTCGGAATATCGTCCCTTCCGCCCGCGCCGGATTTTCGATCAGAATCACATCGCCCTTTCGGTGTATTGTCTCGCCGCTTGGCGCTGCGTAGCGATTGGCCCAATTGTGACGAACATCCCCGATCAGTTGTTTGATCTCGTCAAGAGTCTTCCCAGGCCAGTGTCCTCGTGACGCAGCGTGGCTGGCGATGGCATCATCGAAGCTCCCGGCTGGAGTAGCGCTGGAATTAGGCACCAGTATCCCCGAACTGTGGCCCGCAAGGTATTGCCTCAATGTTCCTGAGCGGTACTCATTGAATCTGCAACGACTGCACCCACTCCGCCTCGCGGGCAATGTCCTCATCCGACAGGCCGCTTGACCGATGAATCTCCGTCCGCGCCATCTTGCCGCTGGTCATGTCGAGGGCCATCACGTCGATCAGCCCGTCGCTGCCGACACCGCAGCGGACCTGGATAGGCGCCC
The DNA here is from genome assembly GCA_963827935.1 of uncultured Planctomycetota bacterium. GTDB lineage: Bacteria > Planctomycetota > Planctomycetia > Gemmatales > Gemmataceae > DATFNV01. Next base: position 88,403 of record CAWHCN010000024.1, read on the forward strand.
CCTTCGGCAGGTTGGCCGGCAAGTCCTCGATCCAGCATTCGCCGACCGGGATGCAGGCGTCGGCCTGCTGGGCTTCCCCCTGGAGGACCTTGACGCGGACGTGGGCCTGGTTCTCCTTGACGGTGTAATAGACCCGGCTGGCCGCCGTCGGCAGCTGCGTGTTCTTGGGGACAAGGATGTCGTTGACGCGGTCTTGTCCCTGGCGGATTTCGACACCGAGGCTGTGCGAGTTGACATTGATTTCGACGACGCCGCCCAGGGCAGCGGCCACGCCGGGGCCGAGCATCTGGGCATCGTCGGCGTTGCGGGCCGCCACGATGCCGGCGTGGATGGCCGCCCCGCGCGCCACCACCTCGCTGACGGCCAAGGCATTGTCCGGCTCCCGGCCGGTCAGCTCGCGCAGCATCTGCCCGGTCATCGGCATGTGCGTCGAGCCGCCGACCAGCAGGATGCGGTCCACGTCGTCCCAGGTCGCGCCGGCCTGGCGCAGCACCTGCTGCACCGTGAAGCGCGTCCGCACCAGCAGGTCCGAGGTCAATCCTTCGAACTCGATCCGCGTCAGCGGCACCGTGAGGACCTGTCCGCCGTGGGTGCAGGTGAGGGTGGTTTGCGTCAGCTTGCTGAGCGTGCGTTTGGCCCGCTCGGCGGCGGCAGCCAGGCGGGTATACGATTGCGGGTCGTTGCGCGGGTCGTCGCCGAACTGCCGCTGGAACTGCACGGCGACATGGTCGATGATGCGGTCGTCCCAGTCCTTGCCGCCCAGGCGCACGTCGCCTTCGACGGCCAACGTCTGGAAGCGTCCCTTGCGCAGACGGACCAGGGTCACGTCGAAGGTGCCGCCGCCCAGGTCGTAAACGAGGACGGTGCGCTGCTCGTTGGGGAGAATGTCGTCAGGGTGCAGCTCGCCGGCGCGGCGCGGCGGCTGGAAGGAGTAGGCCAGGGCGGCGGCGGTTGGCTCGTCGAGGATGTCGAGCACATCCAGGCCGGCGATGCGGCCGGCGTCCTTGGTGGCCTTGCGGCGCGTGTCGTCGAAGTAGGCCGGGACGGTGATGACTGCCTTGGCGATCGGGCCGATGCGCAACTCGGCATCCTGCACCAGCTTGCGAAGAAGGATGGCCGACAGGGTTTCGGGGCGGAAGTCGCGGCCCGCTACCTCCCGGCCATAGGCGGCGTGCCCCATGCGCCGCTTGACCAGGCTGGCCACCTGCTCGGGCTGTTCCAGAGCGACATCGAGGGCGGCCTGGCCGACGACGGCGCTGCCTCCGTCGAGCAGGACGGCACTGGGGGTCAGCATCTCCCCATCGCGGTTGGGAAGCGTGACTGGGTGGCCGTAATCATCGAGGGTGGCGATCGCTGAGAAGGTCGTGCCCAGGTCGATGCCGACCAGCTTGCCCGTTTGCATAGTGGCTAGTGGCTAGTGGCCAGTGGCTAGTAAACACAGCCTGCTTCATTGTACTAGCCGCTAGCCACTAGCCACTACCCTCTCTTATTCGTGGGCCGCACCAGGACCAGTCCGCCGTTGGGGCCGGGGATGGCGCCCTTGACGAGCAGCAGGTGGTTGTCGGCGTCGATGCGGACGATGGTGAGGTTGCGGACGGTGACACGTTCGTGGCCGTACTGGCCGGCCATGCGGATGCCCTTCTTGGGCCGGCCGCTGCCGCGGTTGCTGGCGTTGGAGGCGATGGAGCCGTGCTGGCGGTTGCCCTTCTTGACACCGTGGCTTCCGCGCAGGCCGCCGAAGTTGTGCCGCTTGACCACGCCCGTGAAGCCGCGCCCCTTGGTGGTGCCGATGACATCCACGTCGGGATAGGCCTCGACCTCGCGCTTCTTGCCGTCGGGCCCCCGGACCTCCTTCTTGGTCTTGGCGAAAACTTCCTCGGCTCGCAACAAGGCGCCGACCTTGATCTCGGTGGGAGCTTCCAGGCGGAATTCGCGGATGTAGCGCTGCGGCTCGCACTCCGGCTTGGGAAGCAAGGCGACACCGGCGGCAGTGCGGACCCGGCGGCGTTTGCTCTCGAGGGCCGAGGAGACGTGGCCGCGCTCACCGCGTGTCGCCTTGTCGCGCTTCTTGTCGCGGAAGCCGAGCTGGACGGCGTCGTAGCCGTCGCGCTCCTGCGTGCGCACCTGCAACACCGGGCAGGGGCCCAGCTCAATGATGGTGACCGGGGCAATCTTGCCCGCGTCATCGTAGATCTGCGTCATCCCAACCTTCGTACCGAGCAAGCCCAGGGGCATGATTCCCACCTCGTAGATGGAGGGGCGCGGGCGCGCCCGGTCCAACAGGAAAGGGGAATTGTAGGGGCCGGGCGGGGCCAGTGTCCAGGGAGACTTCCGAGTTGAAATGGGGAGGGGCGCACGACACGGTTTGCAGCTGACGTACCGAAGTCCTACACTAGCTCGTAGGGATTCAGTCGTCTTGTTGACGTAACTCTTTGCAGGAGCCAAGGATGGCAGGAACTGAAAAATCCACTGCCAAGGTTGACGAAGTGCGACCCTACGTAGAGGGCGTTGCCAAAAACCTCGTCGACAAGCTGTACGGCCCCGCCGGACTGCCGTGGGGCACTACTCTGACCGAACTGGAAGACGTCTGCCTGGGCATCCGCGCCGCTCTCACGGAAAAGATGCTGGACGTGGCCCTGGAACGCCAGGCGGCGGACCACCCGCGGCGGCCCAGGGATTTCGGCTGCTGTCCGGAATGCCAGCGCCCCCTCGTCTGCGACGACACGGAACCCCGCTTGGTGCAGACGCGAGCGGGAGAGGCTGAATGGCTTGAGCCCCAGGCTTACTGCCGCACCTGTCGGCAGGCTTTTTTTCCCTCAGTCCAAGAGCCTGGGCATTGATCGCAGTCACTACAGCCCCGCTCTGCAACACAAGATCGTTTACGCGGGCGTCAACAACACCTCCTTTGCCAACGCCAGCGACAACCTGCGCGTGGTGGGGGACGTGGAAGTTGCCGCGAAGCAGATCGAGCGTGTCACCAAAGGCATCGGTCTGGAACGCTGCGCGGAACGTGACGAGGCCGTAGCCAGCTACCAGGCCCTGCCGTTGGTGCAACGCAAAGGCGTCCCCGACGGGGTGACGCCGCCGGCAGCTGGCCGTGGTCGGCACGGACGGCGGTCGGATCCAAATCCTGGATCGTGCCGCAGCCGCCGCGGCGAAGGTGCCGCCGGCCGAAGCGTCGCCCGTGGCCGTGACAGCCGTGGCCAGCGAACCCGTGAGCGTGACGCCCGTGGCCATCCCGGTGCTGGCCGTCGCGCCCGCTGCCGCGACGCCTGTGGCCGCCAACGCGCGTCCAGCGCCGTCGGCAGCCACGGCGGAGCGTGGGGGCCGCCACTGGCGTGAAGACAAGATCGGCCTGCTGCTGGGCATGACGAGCACCGTCTCGGCGAGCGATCCTTGTCCGCAAATTCCCGAGGGTTTCCTCGATCCCACGCGCATGGGGCAACTGGTGCGCGACTTGCGTAAGGGGGTCTCCGTGGCGGAGGAAGCCGCTGACGAGGTCCGGGACCCGGCCGCCGCAGCGGACGCCTATGAAAGTCGGCCCGCCGTCTGGAAACCGCCGGCCGTGGCGGAGAAACGGCTGGTCGGCTCGCGGCAAAGCTGGGCCGCGTTCGGGCCCATGGTGGCGGCGGCGGCCTGGGCGATGGGCTTGTTCGGGTCGGCCCGCCAGGCCTTCATCGGCGATGGGGCGGAGAACAACTGGACGGTATGGCGTGATTACTTCTCGTCGTTCGTGCCGATCCTGGATTTCATCCATGCCCTGTCGTACGTGTATGCGGCGGCGCACGCCGGCTGCACGAAGACGGCGGGCTGGCTGCGTTACCGCGTGTGGATCGCCTGGGTCTGGGAAGGGCGTGTGGAGCGTGTGCTCGAGGCCTTGCGGGCACGTCAGGCGGAGCTGGGCGAGCCGCAAGAGGAAGACAAGGAGACGCAGCCGCGCAAGGTCGTGGCCAAGGCGTTGACCTACTTGGAGAACAACAAGCACCGGATGCGTTACGACGTTTACCGCCGCGAGGGCTTGCCGATAACTTCCAGCTACGTGGAAAGCGCGGTCAAGCAGTTCAACCAGCGGGCGAAGGGAACGGAGAAGTTCTGGGGAGAGGAAGGCGCAGAGGCGATACTCCAGTTACGCGGCGATTACCTGAGCGAGAACGAGCCGCTGAAGGCCTTCTGGGAACGCCGCCAAGACCAGACCTCGGGGCAGCGTCCCTACCGGCGGGCAGCGTGATTGCAAACCAGGTCGTGCGCCCGCGCATCTCCGACCGCCCGCCGGCAGCGCACGCGCTGCCAGGTTGAACTGAAGTGGCCGGGAATTCTGTTCAACCTGGCGCGGACACCGCAAGCCATTGGTAAATAACGACATGTGCCTTCGCAATTCAGCAAAAATCGCCAGGTTGAACTGAAGTCCGATGTGTGCGGGAGCGCTACGACGGGCCCCTTCGCCGCAGGGCGAGGGATCGTCGCCCCAGTCCCCCGTACTCGGTCGGAGCACCGGGGCGAGGGGAGATTATCTCCTGCCGTTCGCCTACCCCATCAGCTGGCGAAACTCCTCGAACAGATACCCGCTATCGTGCGGTCCCGCCGAGGCTTCGGGGTGATACTGCACGCTGAACACGGGCAGGCGCCGGTGCCGCATCCCTTCCAGCGTCTGGTCGTTCAGGTTGATGTGCGTCGGCTCCAGGTTGCGCGGGAGGTCGTCCAACCGCACCGCAAAGCCGTGGTTCTGCGTGGTAATCTCGACCCGGTTCGTCAGCTGGTTCAGCACCGGCTGGTTGGCGCCGCGGTGGCCGAACTTCAGCTTGAAGGTCTTCGCCCCCAGCGCCAGTCCCAGGAGTTGATGCCCCAGGCAGATGCCGAAGATCGGCTTCTTGCCCACCAGGCCGCGGATGGTCTCCTGGGCATAACCCAGCGGTTCCGGGTCGCCGGGGCCGTTGGAGAGGAAGACGCCGTCGGGCTTCTGGGCCAGCACCTCGGCGGCGGTTGCGCTGCCCGGCATCACCGTCACACGGCAGCCAACCTGCGTCAGGCAGCGCGGGATGTTCCACTTCATGCCGAAGTCGAGCGCGACCACGTGATGACTGGGCGGATGAAGGGGCAGGTAGGTGACGAATGGGCTGGTGAACGCCTCGTGCCATTGGGTCGCCTGTTCGGGCATCACGGACCGAACCAGGTCGCGGCCGACGATGCCGGGGGCGGTCCGGGCCTTGTGGAGCAGTGAGGCATCGTCGAGGTCGGTGGTGGAAAGAATGCCGGTCATGGCCCCGCGCATGCGCAGCCGGCGGACCAGGGCGCGGGTGTCGATCCCCTCGATGCCCAGCACGTTGTTATCGGCGAGATAGCCGTCCAGCGAGCCGTGCGAGCGGAAGTTGCTGGGATGGCGGGCCAGTTCGCGGACGATGAAGCCTTCGACCTGCGGGCGGGCCGACTCCACATCCTCGGCGTTGATCCCGTAATTGCCGATGAGCGGATAGGTCATGGTCACGATCTGCCCCTTGTAGGACGGATCGGTCAGGACCTCCTGGTAGCCGGTCATGCTGGTATTGAAGACCACCTCGCCAGATCGTTCGCCGCGGGCGCCGAAGGCACGTCCGGTAAACACGGTGCCGTCTTCCAGGGCCAGCTTCGCGATGTCGTCGGCCATCGAACCGCCTCGCAGGTGACAAATTCCCTTTACTCTAGCGAGGGGACGTGCGCGGGCAAGTTTCCGGTCCAGGTTTCGACCTCCGGTCGCTCACGCTCCCGGCTCGCCGAAACTGGGAACTCGTTCTTGGAGTTATCGGCCGCGCTTGTAGGCGAGCGCGAAGTCGGCAAACTGAATCTGCTTGTGGGTGCTGCCGCAATCGGCGAACGCCTGTTCCAGCACATCGCGGATTTGTCCGCTCTCCAGGCGGTAGAAGTTGTTCTTGCCGTCGCGGCGGAAGTTCACCAGGCCGGTGAGACGCATCAGCGTGAGATGATGGCTGACGGCGGGTTGCGACTGGCCGAGTATGCCGCACAGGGCCGAGACGTGCATTTCGCCGTCCTGGGCCAGGGCGAGCAGGATCTTCATGCGCGACTCGTCGGCGAGGAGCTTGAAGATCTTGGTCATCCGCGCAATGGTGTCGTTGGACACCTTGAGCGGGGACGGCGTTTTCACCGCCGGCTTGCCCATGCGCCCCTTGGCGCCGGCGGCGGCAGCAGGAATGGTCAAGGCTTGATCCTCCCTCAAATGAAGGGTCCCCGTGCGCAGGACCACCCCGGCCGGTTGCCACACCCGAGCGCCAGGGTAGGGAACTTGTGGGCGCCGGGACAGAGGCTGGACCGGTCGAAGACACCGAGAGCCGCCCCAGGCACACTGGGCAGCCACCGCAACGTCGGAACAGGAGGCCATGAGGAGACAGGAAGTCGGCCCGGCAGCGACTGCGAATCCTGCCCAGGCACTCGGGCGGCCAGTTCCCCGGCCGGCAGCCCGAATTCATGATCCTCCTCAGGCTGGAATGCGAGTATAGCGGTAGGCGCACGCCCGTCAAACAAATTCCCTAATAATTCTTTAATCAATTGACACGGCCCCTTTTGTGTGCCGTGGCGGGCCTTGGCGATCCCCTCCATCAACCATCCCAAATAGGTGTTCGGCACGCGGGTGCCGAGGTTCCAGCCCCGTTCACGGGGCTTTCCCGCGCAGCGGTTCAGGCCCGCCCTTCGAGGGCGGGTTGCACGGCCGAAACGGTGCGTTGACCCCCGTTCACGGGGGTTCTCGCTGTACGGCTTCAGCCAAGACGGAGGGTAAACCCGAACAGCGAGAAGCCCCGTGAACGGGGCTCCAGCGTGGGCTTGACCGCCGGATTACCCGCCGTCAACGGCGGGCCTATACCGCTGCGCGGGAAAGCCCCGTGAACGGGGCTCGGCAGACCCCGTGCCGAATAGTATTGCCGAGTACCGGTAGTATTGCCGAGTACCGGGTCGAGCGGAGACTGTCAGCCGCTCCTCGCCTGTGCAGTTCCAATTCCCGCTCCCTTGTGCGCCAACGTTCCGCTCGCTACTCTGGTTTCATTCAAGAGCAGCACAATGGGGCCGAAGGATTGCCCCCGGGCGAAGACATATCTTTTTTCGCGGGATCGCAATCCGTCCTTCCTGTCGTCTCGTCTGTAAGGTGGCGGTATGAGCAAGCCTGCTGCGAGCGTCTGTGTGAGGCCGGCACCAGGAACCAAGGCCATGCCCGAGCCGGCGGACCAGCTGGTGCGCACCTTTAACGAGCTGCGCGACGAACTCATCAGCACGCTCTGGTTCCTGCTGGGCAACCGCGACGACGCCCTTGATGTGGCTCAGGAGGTTTTCCTGCGCTGCTGGCGAACCCAGGACCGCCTGGCCGAGGTCAACAACCTCAAGGCGTGGATCTTTCGGGTGGGCCTGAATGCCGCCCGCGATGTCCAACGCAGCGCCTGGCGGCGACGGGTCAAGACGCTCCAGGGAGCGGAAATCATGCCGATGGTACACGATACGCCGGCCGGCCAGGCCCTCGAAGAGCAGGAAACCTTGGAACGCGTGCGCAGCGCCCTGATGCATCTGCGCCCCGAGGAGAAAGAGGTCTTTCTCCTCCGCCAGAACGGCGAACTGACCTACGAACAAATCGCCGAGCTGCGCGACCGCCCCGTGGGAACGGTGAAGACCCAGATGCGCAGTGCCTTGCAGAAACTCCGCGCCGTGCTGGGCCCGTGTTAGTGGCAAGCGGCGAAGATGACCATGCACCCCCTGTGATGAGCAGCTGAAACGTCCCCAAGCCACTGAGATCGGCCGCAGGCCCAGTGCTGGGCCCGCACGCCGGGTGGAGACAGCCATGAACGATTGCCAACAGTACCAGACCCTGCTTTTGGAGCACCTCTACGGCCTCCTCGACAATGCGGAGGACCGGGCCGTCCTCGACCATCTGGGCACCTGTTCCGCCTGCCAAGTCGCCCTGGCCACGGCCCGGCACGAGCAAGCGTTGCTGGCGACGGCCGCCAAACAGGAATTCCCTGCCGTGCGTTTCGACCCGCCCTCTGCGGCCGCCGAGCGACCCGCACCGCAGCCGCAATTGGCCGAGGAAGAGGCGCCGGCTCCCGTCGTGTTCCGCCCCGCGGTCTGGCGCCGCTGGGCTGTCGCCGCAGCCATCGTTCTCGCTCTCGGCGGACTGGCCGCGCCGGCTACCTATTACGGTGTGGACTACGTCCAGACGCGAGACGCCGTCTATGCCCATGCCGACCAGGTGAACGCGGTGGAGCAGTCCGTCGGTCAGCTGGGCAATCAGATGAATCGGCTGCCCGCCGAGAAACGCGACAAGATCCAGGCCGTCTTCCAGGCCGCCAGCGACCGCCAGCTGAACGTCGTCGTGTCCGGGCCGCAGCGCGTCCAGGTTGGCGCTCCCAGCGAGTACCGCATCCAGACGCGCAACCTCGACGGCAAGCCGGTCCCCGCTCGCCTTGATGTCACTGTCGTGGACAAAGCCAAGAACAAGGTCCTGCTGGAGGAGAAGGACATTCAGAGCGGGGGCGAGCACCAGCTCACGCTGCTGCCCAACCTGGAACTACGGCCCGATGCCGTGCTGGCCCTCGAAGTCAAGGCTCGCCGCGACGGCGATGCTGATGCCGCCAGCACCCTGAGCGAAAACCTCGAGCTGGCCGCCCCGGTCTATGTCACTCACCTGGCCACCGATCGCCCCATGTACCAACTCGGGGAGACGGTCCGCTTCCGCTCGCTGACGCTGGAACGGTTCAGCCTCAAACCGCCCGCCGACGACTTCCGCCTGGTCTATACCATCACCAAGCCCACGGGCGAGAAGGTGGACATCCTCAGCGGTTCATCGCGTCTGATGCCCGTTGACGGCAAGGGTGGCGAATTGCGCGGCCCGGACGGGAAGCCCCTCCGCGGCCTGGGGTGTGGCGAGTATGTCCTCGATCCGATCACCGGCGGCGAATATACCCTGAGCGTGCGCGAGGCGAACAACCGCTTCCCGCCCCAGGAACGCAAGTTCATCGTCAACGCCTACCAGGCCAGCCTGCTCAACAAGGAACTGAACTTCGACCGCTCCTCCTACGGCGCGGGCGACTCCGTCACTGCCAAGCTCCACGTGACCCGCCCCACCGGCGACCCCGCTGCCCGCTGCCAGGCCACGCCCGCCATCTGGATCGACAACGCTCCCTATGGCACCAACGGCCAGGCCGGCGGGCCGGCCAGCAGCTTCGCGGCTGACGACCAGGGGAACGTCAACGTCGTCTTCAAGCTGCCCGCCGCCATCGAACGCGGCCAGGCCTCGCTCTCCGTCACCCTGCTGGACGGCAAGGTCCCCGATGTCATCACACGGACGATCCCGATTGTCCTCAAGAAACTGCAAATCGAGTTCTTCCCCGAAGGGGGCGACCTCATCGCCGGCGCTGACAATCGCGTCTACTTCCAAGTGCGCACTACCCTCGACAAGCCGGGCGACCTCCGTGGCCAGGTGATCGACGAGCGCGGCCACATGGTCGTCGCCGACGTGCAGACTCTTACCGATGCCGACGCCCCCGGCGTCAACCAGGGCATGGGCGTCTTCACCTTCCGCCCCGAACCGGACCGCAAGTACGAGCTAAAGATCGCCACGCCGCTGGGGATCGCCAGTAAGCATCCACTGCCCGAGTCGAAGCCGGACGGCGTGGTCCTGAATGTGCTGGACGGCGTCACCGGTCCGGACGATCCGATTCGCGTCAAGGTGTGCAGTCCCCGTAGCGACAAGGCGCTCCTGGTCGGCGCCTACTGCCGCGGCCGGCTGCTCGATCACCAGATGGTGACGGTGAAGCAAGGTGAATGTGCCGAGATCAGCCTGCGCCCCTCCAGCGGCACCGGCGGCGTCTACCGCATTACCGCCTTTGAGGACCTCTCCGGTCCCAATCCAAATCGCCGCCAGCTGGTTCCGCGGGCCGAACGCCTGGTCTACCGGCAACCCGCCGAACAGCTGAAGCTCGCCATCCGCCCCGACCGCAGCCAGTACATCCCGGGCGATCGTGTCACCCTGACCGTCACCGCCCGCAACGAGAAGGACCAGCCGACCGGGGCCGTTGTCCTGCTCAGCGCGGTCGATCAGCGCACGCTGACGATGGCCGACGAGAAGACCGCCCGCACCATGCCGACCCACTTCCTGCTCACCACCGAGGTGCGCAAGCCGGAAGACCTGGAGCACGCCGACTTCCTGGTCAGTGCCGATCGGCGAGCCCGGCAGGCGCTGGACCTGCTCCTGGGCACGCAGGGCTGGCGCCGCTTCGCCGAGCAGGACCCGACGAAGTTCCGCCAGCAGTTCCACGCCGATGCCGAGCGCCTGCTGGTGACGATCGGCCAGTCGTCGCCCCGCGTGTTCGACTTCGCCCAGGAAGAGGCGCGGAAGGTCGCCCAGGACTTCGACGCGCGTTACCAGAAGCTGGAAGGGGAGTACCAGGAAGCGTCGGCCGGCCTGGCTGTGGTTCGCGACGGATCGCGCCGCCCAGGCCGCCGCCGACCGGCTGCAACGCTACGACGATTGGCTGGGGCGCTATGGCCGGCTGGCGGCTCCGCTCGCCGGACTGCTCCTCATCGTCCTGGTCCTGACCGGCCTGGTCTTGCTGCTGCCGCGCCCGGTGACCCGCACGCGCCCCGTTCGCTCTGGGAGCGGCGATGGGGGCCCTGGCCGTACTCTTTCTCTCAGTCCTGCCGCTCCTGTGGGTTTTCCCGGATGGGGCAGCGCCGGGAGGCGGGGTGCTAGCTGAGAATCGCAAGGCCCCCGCGCCGATGGAGCCGGGAGCGGACATGCCGGTCGCTGTCGCCAACAAGATCCGCGCCCAGCGGAAGATGATAGAGAATGAAGGCATGGCACCGCCGGCTCCCGCCGCAATGGCCGCCCCGGGAATGGCTCCGAGGCCGACAAGGGCGCCAAGGCGGAAGAGAAGCTCAAGGCCGACGATTTCGCCCAGGGCCGCAATGGCATGGATCGGATGAAGCACCTGGATGAAAAGGGCGAAGCCCGCCGCCTCGACGGCGCCCTGGCCAAGAAGCAAAATCGCGCCGAACAGGAGCAACTGGCCCGTGGCGCCGATGCCAAGCGCAGTGCGTGAGCATGGCTGGCGGTCTCCGGGCGGGTGGCGCGGCTCAACCACTTGCCATGCCGCCAGGCGGCTTCGGTGGCGGCGGTGGGTTTGGCGGCGGCCGCTTCGGTGGCCGCGGCGGCCCCTGGGCCGAACGCCCGGCACCGCCTCCGCCTCCCTTTGTCATCCGCGAATACGCTCACAAGAACCAAGCGGGCGGCACGGAAGCCATCCGCACCGACTTCGCCGAAACCCTCCTCTGGCAGCCGGCCCTGGTCGTCCCGCCTGACGGCAAGGCGACCGTTTCCTTCGACCTGTGCGATTCGGTGACCACCTTCGCGCTGGCCGCCGCCGGCCATACCCTCGACGGCCGGCTCGGCACCGTTACCGCCACCCTCGATTCGCGCCTGCCGTTCACCCTGGATCCCAAGACGCCAATCGAGGTCAGCTCCGCCGACCTGATCGAGTTGCCTCTGACGATCCGAAACAATACCAACCAGGCGCGGACGGTCAAGCTGAGCACCGCATGGACCGGGCTGAATCTCCAGCCTACCAAGCTCGGCGACAGTGCCGTCGTGCCGGCCAACTCGGCCTGGCGACGAACCTATCCGCTGCGGCCCAGCATCGTCGAGGGCGAAGCCCGCGTCGAGTTCCGCGGCAAGACCGATCCCTTCGCCGCCGACAGCATCGCCCGCACCTTCCGCATCGTGCCGGACGGCTTCCCCGTCGTCGCCGCGAAGAGCGACCTGCTGGAAAAGACCGCCACCAACGACGTGGTCCTGCCCGAAACCTGGGTCAAGGGCACCCTCAAGTGCCGTGTCAATGTTTACCCCTCGACCCTGGCCTCGTTGCAGAAGGGGCTGGAAGGGATGCTGCGCAAGCCCAACGGCTGCTTCGAGCAAACCTCGACGACCAACTATCCCAACCTGCTCATCCTCGATTACCTCAAGGAGAGCGACCAGGCCCGGCCCGATGTGGAAGCCCGCGCCCGCGACCTGCTGACGCGCGGCTACCAGAAACTGACCTCCTTCGAGTGCCCCAAGACGGCGGCCAACTCGAAGCAGGGATATGAGTGGTTCGGCGCTCCGGATGGCGCTCACGAGGCGCTGACCGCCTACGGCCTGCTCCAGTTCCGAGACATGGCCCGCGTCGCCAAGGTCGATCCGGCCATGCTGGAGCGGACACGGCAATATCTGCTCGCTTCCCGCGACGGCAAGGGCGGCTTCACGCGGAACGCCCGGGCCCTCGATACCTTCGGCCGCGCGCCGGATGACATCACCAACGCCTACATCGTCTGGGCCCTCACCGAGAGCGGCAAGGAGGACGATGTCACCCGCGAGCTGGACGCGCTCGCCGGCCAGGCCAAGACCTCGAAGGATCCGTATTTTTTGTCGCTGGTGGCCAACTGCCTGTTGAACCGCGACCGGGCCGCCGACGCTGTCGCCCTGCTGCGGACCGTGGCCGGCTCGCAGAAGGAAGACGGCCACCTGGACGCCCTCAAGACGAGCATCACCGGCTCGGGCGGTCGCGACCTGGAAATCGAAACCACCGCGCTGGCCGTCCTGGGTTGGCTCAAGGCCAACCGCCCTGCCGACTTCACCCTGCCCGTCGAAAAGGCGGTCAAGTGGATCGGCCAGCAGCGCGGCGGCTACGGGGCCTTTGGCTCCACGCAATCGACCATCCTGGCCCTCAAAGCTCTGATCGCCCACGCCCGCGCCAACAAGAAGACGCCGGAAGGCGGCGAGCTGACTCTCTTCGTCGGCGATGTCCGCGTCGGCCGCATTGAGTTCCCTGCCGGCGCCCAGGACGCGCTTACCCTGGAGATGCCCGATCCGGAAAAGTACCTGAAGCCCGGCAAGAACCCGGTCCGCGTGCAGCTCACCGGCAAGAACGCCTTCCCCTACACGCTGACCTGGTCCTACCAGACGCTGACGCCGGTCAGCGCCGAGGGGTGCGCCGTCCATCTGGCGACGCGGCTCGACCGGGCCGCGGCTGACGAGGGTCAAGTGGTACACCTCAACGTGACCCTGGAAAACCTGAAGGACCAGGGCCAGGGCATGGCCGTGGCCATCATCGGCCTGCCCGCCGGGTTATCGCTGCCCGAGGACCTGAAGCAGCTGAAAGAGCATGTCCGCCTGCGCGAAGGCGGCACCAAGCCAGGACTCATCAGCACCTTCGAGGTCCGCTCGCGCGAATTGATCTTGTACTGGCGCGACCTGGCTCCGAAGCAGAAGATCGAGGTGCCGATCGACCTGACGTGTCGGGTGCCGGGCGAGTACCGCGGCCCCGCCAGTCGGGCCTACCTCTACTACAACGCCGACGCCAAGCACTGGGTCGAACCGCTCAGCGTGAAGGTGGCGGCGAAGGAATGACGAGGGCCGGCCGACTGAGTCGCTGGCGCGCGTGCCTGGGGCATTCGCGCCAGCGACCTTTTTTTCTCGTTGACAGGATGCCGCCGCACCTTATAATATCCTCACACGCAGGTGGTTCCCTGCCTGCAGTACACAGGGCGAGGTGTTCATGGGCTATCCGACGGCAATTATCACTGGGAAGGGGTGAAGCTCTATCCGAGGATGTTGCCGGGTGGGGCCAAACCTGTTTCGGTTTGGCTTTTTTTGTTGCCTCAGCACGAGCGGGTATAGCTCAGTTGGCTAGAGCGCAGCTCTGATAAAGCTGAGGTCCTTGGTTCGAATCCAAGTACCCGCACTGATGAGAGGACCTCAGAGGGGATGTAGCTCAGCTGGGAGAGCGCCGGTTTTGCAAGCCGGAGGCCACGGGTTCGATCCCCGTCATCTCCACTCGGCGCAGGATTGAAATTGGATGTCGTTCAGGAGGAAAACCGAAAGCCCGTCCTGACCTTGATGGTTGCGAGTCGCCGCTCAAGCGAGCGGCGACTCCTGGCCATGCGGAAGGCGGCGAATCGTTCGCGAAGTAGCCGGCATCTGATGTCAGGTTGAATCGGATTTGCATCCCGTTGGGGGCGATCCGGTTCGCAAGTTCTTTGACAACACGGCAGCGATAAGAGTTGCAAATGAAGTCGTACGTGGTCGGGTCCCTCATCCGGGGGATTCGGCCGCGACACGGTTTCACAAGCGATCTCTGCATGAGCCTGAGAGAAGCGAGGATCGTTACCGAATGCCGCTTGCGGCTTAGCCACAAGCGGCGACAGGTAGCACCACAGTGATCTCCGAGTCCGGCGGCGTTTCGGCGTTCGGCGGGCCCGGGGTCAATGCGGCCAAGCTACTAAGGGCGTGTGGGGGATGTCTTGGCGCCAGAAGGCGATGAAGGGCGTGGAAGACTGCGATAAGTCCGGAGGAGCCGTCAAACGGGCGTTGATCCCGGAATTCCCGAATGATCACACACTGAATCCATAGGTGTGTGAGGCGAACCCAGCGAACTGAAACATCTCAGTAGCTGGAGGAAGAGAAAGAAACCTCGACTCCGTCAGTAGCGGCGAGCGAACGCGGACCAGCCCAAACCGCTCGGACATGTCCGGGCGGGGTTGTAGGACCGGCAGTTAGTCTCGTGGTACCCTAGCAGAAGCGGCCTGGAATGGCCCGCCATAGAGGGTGATAGTCCCGTAAGCGGCAGGGGAAGTGGAGACGAGCCGGCACCTGAGTAGGACCCAACACGTGAAAGTGGGTCCGAAGCTGCGGGGTCCATCCCGCAAGGCTAAGTACTCCCTGGCGACCGATAGCGAACCAGTAGCGCGAGCGAACGATGGGAAGAACCCCTACAAGGGGAGGATAGTGAACCTGAAACCACACGCCTACAAGCGGTCGGAGCCCTATGGTCCCGTAAGGGGCACAGGGTGACGGCGTGCCTTTTGCATAATGATCCGGCGACTTACTGTCCCTGGCAAGGTTAAGTGCCTCTGGCACGGAGCCGAAGCGAAAGCGAGTCCGAACAGGGCGAACAAGTCAGTGGCAGTAGACGCGAAACCACGTGACCTACGCATGGGCAGGTTGAAGTGGGGGTAATACCCCATGGAGGACCGAACTCATTAGTGTTGAAAAACTATGGGATGACCTGTGTGGAGGATTGAAAGTATCATCAAACGTGGAGATAGCTCGTTCTCTCCGAAATAACTTTAGGGTTAACGTCTCAGTAGTTGCACACGGGGGTAGAGCGACTGAATCGGAAAGGGGGCCTACCCGGCTACCCTTCCGAACCAAACTCCGAATACCGTGTGACCAAGCTGGGGCAGCTAGACGGCGGGGGATAAGCTTCGTCGTCGAGAGGGGAACAACCCAGACCGCCTGCTAAGGTCCCCGAAGCACGCTCAGTGCGAAAGGAAGTTGGCCTCCCGTGACAGCCAGGATGTTGGCTTAGAAGCAGCCACCATTTCAAAAGTGCGTAATAGCTTACTGGTCGAGGGGGCCTGCGCCGATAATGAACGGGACTAAGCGTGCTACCGAAGCAGCGGGTAACCAGCCCCAAGCGCAAGTGCGGGGTTGTTTACGGTAGGAGAGCGTCGTGCGTTAGGGCGAAGGGGTACGGACAACGAACCCTGGACGAGGCACGAGTGATCATGCCGGAACGAGTAACGATAAAACGGGTGAGAATCCCGTTCGCCGAAAGCCTAAGGTTTCCTGGGGAAGGTAAATCCGCCCAGGGTTAGTCGGACCCTAAGACGAGGCCGAAAGGCGTAGTCGATGGACAGCAGGTTAATATTCCTGCACCCGTCCTGGGGACAAGTCGGAGGACGCTTCGCAGAACGAGAGCGGCCCGCCAGTCGTGGCCGTCCCGCAAGGGCGAGGGCATTTATGATCCCGAAGTCTTGGGAAGCGAAGTCAAGAAAAGCCCCGAGGAGGTTGAACCAGGCGGCCCGTACTAAAACTGACACAGGTAGGCGAGAAGAATATTCTCAGGCGCTCGAGAGAACGCTGGCGAAGGAACTCGGCAATTTAACCCCGTAACTTCGGGATAAGGGGTGCCCTCTGGGGTGTCAAAGCTCTGGGGGGCCGCAGTGAAAGGGGTCTGGCGACTGTTTACTAAAAACACAGGTCTCTGCGAACTCGTAAGAGGAGGTATAGAGACTGACGCCTGCCCGGTGCCGGTAAGTTAAGGAAGGGGGTTAACCCCGTAAGGGGTGAAGCTCGCAACCGAAGCTCCGGTAAACGGCGGCCGTAACTATGACGGTCCTAAGGTAGCGAAGTTCCTTGTCGGGTAAGTTCCGACCTGCATGAATGGCGTAACGACCGGACCACTGTCTCCGCCAGCGACTCGGTGAAACTGTAGTCGTCGTGAAGATGCGACGTACCCGCAGCTAGACGGAAAGACCCCGTGAACCTTTACTGTAGCTTAGTATTGGGCTTAGGCCCAACATGCGTAGCGTAGCTGGGAGGCTGTGAGCCGCGTATTCCGATACGCGGGGAGCCGACCCTTGAAACACCAGCCTTGTTGTGCTTGAGTTCTAACCCCGTCCCGTGAATCCGGGCGGCGGACAGTGCTAAGTGGGCAGTTTGATTGGGGCGATCTCCTCCTAAAAGGTAACGGAGGAGTCCAAAGGTACCCTCAGCCCGGTCGGCAATCGGGCCACGAGCGTAAAGGTAGAAGGGTGCTTGACTGCGAGACCGATGGGTCGAGCAGGGACGAAAGTCGGGCTTAGTGATCCGGCGGTCCTGGATGGAAAGGCCGTCGCTCAACAGATAAAAGGTACTCCGGGGATAACAGGCTTATCTCCTCTGAGCGTTCACAGCGGCGAGGAGGTTTGGCACCTCGATGTCGGCTCATCGCATCCTGGGGGTGGAGAAGCTCCCAAGGGTTTGGCTGTTCGCCAATGAAAGCGGTACGTGAGCTGGGTTTAGACCGTCGTGAGACAGGTCGGTCCCTATCTGCTGCGGGCGGAGGAGACTTGCGCGGCTTTCTCCCTAGTACGAGAGGACTGGGAGGGACGTACCTCTGGTGTGCCAGTTGTCGCGCTAGCGGCAGCGCTGGGTAGCTACGTACGGCCCGGATAAACGCTGAAGGCATCTAAGCGTGAAACCCACCGCAAGACGAGGTCTCCTGCCCCGCAAGGGGCGAAGGCTCCTGGAAGACCACCAGGTCGATAGGCCGGATGTGTAAGGGTGGCAACACCCTCAGCTAACCGGTACTAACAGCCAAACGCTTGACCGCATTGACCCTCGGCCCGGACGCTTTGCACCGTCCGGACCTCACGGGTTCGTGCAGAGAACTCTTATCGCTGCCCGTTGATACAGACGCCGCTTGCGGCTTCGCACGCCTGCGAAGCCGCAAGCGGCACAGGAATCTCCCGGTGAGCAGACCCGGATGGCCACACCCGTTCCCATCCCGAACACGGCCGTTAAGCATCCGGGGCCCATGGTAGTGCGAATAGCGCGAGAGTAGGTCATCGCCGGGAATTGTTGAACGTCCCCGAGGCAACTCCTCGGGGGCGTTCTCGTTTTCCAGTCTTGCAACGATCGAGCGCCGCCCCGCCCTGATGCACATCCTAAAGACACACCCTCCCCTGAATGTCATGTTTGACCCGGATTCGATCGCCCCGGTGCTCCCAGCGGAGGCGCGGCCGGCAGTTATCGGCGAGCGATGAGAATCCATCCCTGATCGGCAGGTTAACTCCCTCGGCGGCGCGGTACAATCCAGAGGTTGGATCCGCTCTGTGCGAGGGGTGCCGCCATGCTCTCCGTTCTTGGCCGGTCGCGTCAGGCTTGTGACGGCCTCAGCCGCCGCGAAATCCTGCAAGCCGGGGCCCTGTCGCTGTTTGGCACCACCTTCCTTGGCGCCTCGGCGCCCGCCGCTCCATCCTCGGCCAAGGCCCGTTCGGTCATCCTCCTCGATCTGTTCGGCGGACCCAGCCACATCGACACCTTCGATCTGAAACCCTCGGCGCCGCCGGAAATCCGTGGCCAGTTCCGCCCCATCGCCTCATCGCTGACCGGCCTCCAGGTCTGCGAACACCTGCCGAGGCTGGCGAAATGGATGCACCGCGTCAGCCTGATTCGGACCGTTTCGCATCCGTATAATAGCCATAATCCTTATGGGGTGATGACCGGCTTTACCGGCGGCAACGATCGCGAGGACTATTTCGCCCGGCCCAGCAATCATCCCAGCATGGGCTCGGTGTGCCAGTATTTCGGCGTGGGCCGCAAGAAGGGGCTGCCGGGCTATGTTGTCCTGCCGGCGTTTCCCGGCTACAGCCAGGGGTTGCGCCGCGCCGGCCCCTACGGCGGCTACCTCGGCAACCAGTACGATCCGCTCTTCAGCACCTGCGAGGTGAAACTGCCGCCCAACAGGCCGATCGGCGACTACGATCCGACGCTCGTTCCCGTCGGCGATCCGGACCTGCCGGCGCCCAGCCCGGGGATCACGGCCGACGCCCTCGACCAGCGGCGCACGCTCTTACAGCAGATCGATGCCCAGGCGGCCCTGGCTCATGCCTCGCGCAGCGCCGGCCTGATGACCACCCGGCAAAGACAGGCGTTTGAGCTGCTGCTCTCGCCGGCGGCGCGGCGGGCCTTTGACCTGTCGCGCGAGCCGCCCGGGGTGCGCGACTGCTATGGCCGGGATGTCTTCGGGCAGTCGGTCCTGCTGGCGCGGCGGCTGGTCGAGGCGGGCGTGACCTTCGTCACCGTCCACACCGAGGCCAAGGGGGCCGGGCACTGGGACACTCATGCCAACAACTTCGCCATGCTGCGCGATTTTCTGTTGCCGTTCCTCGACCGGGCCCTGACGGCATTGTTGGAGGAGTTGGACGGGCGCGGGCTGTTGGCCTCGACGTTGGTGATGGTGACCGGCGACATGGGGCGCACGCCGCGCGTCAACGCCCAGGCCGGCCGCGACCACTGGCCGCAGTGCGGCTTCTGCCTGTTCGCGGGCGGCGGAACGAAGGCCGGCACCGTTGTCGGAGCCAGCGATAAGCAGGCCGCCTTTCCGAAGGACCGACCCGTCTCCCCGGGCGACCTCATCAGCACGGTCTACCATCTCCTGGGTCTCGACCACGACCGCACCGTGCCGGATCAGCTGGGCCGGCCGGTCGCCATCAGCCAGGGCGGGCAGCCGGTGCGCGAGATGATCGCGTGACGGTTCGCTGAGGCATCCGGCCACTTTAGCCTTGCCATTTCGCCCTTTGAGAGCAAAACGATGGCGGAAGTCGGGTCACCTCGGGGTCCCACCGACAGCATCGGGCGGCCATTGCTCTATGAGGCCCGCTCCTCGGACGGCGGCTGGCAAGTGCAGGTGTTCGGCACAAGCAATTGTCACCAAGGCCTATATGCCAGCGCACGGCATGCTGAGCACGGGTTCTGGGGCTTCCCGCTCGGCCGGGAGGAGGTTCGTGCGGGCCGGATTAGCCTTCGATGGGAGCTGCCCAACGGCTCGTGGGGCGTTTTCATAGATGGCGAGTGTTGGGCGGTATGCTGCCACCGTCCTGCTCAGCGGCTGAACCGGCACCGTATTCTCAGCCGGCACGGGCCAAACGCCCGGCCGTTCACGGCAGAAGAGATCCGCTTCGCGTGCGCCAGCGCCGCGGGCAGAGGCCCGGAACGCGAGGGTTCGTGATCGAGGAGTGAGGGCGGTCCCAACATGGCACTTCAGACGATTATTCCCTAAACGGATCGTAGTCTACTCCTTCTCCGGTTTGGGCGGTGGGGGGGCATCCGGCTTGGCCGGCGCTGCCGCAGCGGGGCGGGGCTCGAAGTCCCGCAGCCGCTCGCCGGTGAGGCGGGCGTTGGGCCGGGTCCCGCCGAGCACCAGGGCCGCCGCCTCGCGCAGCTTCGGATCCATCTCCTTCGCCCGCAATATTTCCAGGCTCTGAATTTGCGCCGCGGTCAGCATGGGCCGGTTGCGTTGCATGTGCCGCAGCAGGTCGAGTGCGGCAGCCACACGCACCGGGGCGGACCGTTTCGCGTCGCCGACGACGCTGGCCAATTCGGTCTGAGCCATGTCACCCCGGGCCCGGGCTGGTAGCCGGGCAATCGCCGCCAGGGCCGAAGTCAAGGCACTGTCGCTCAGCCCCGAGGAGTGCAGGGCGCGGAACAGGGCGTCCTCCGCCGGGAGGAAGTCGTAGCCGGGCAGCTCGCCGCGGGCCATCCGCTCCAACCAGGCGAGTGCGGTCTCGGCCTGTTCCTTGCGCTGGGCATCGCTAAGCGGCGTGGTGGCGGCATCGGCCAGCGGCACGGCCAGCGCCCGCTTGAGCAGGACGGCATCGCAAGCCGCCCCTTCGGGCAGCAGCCAGGTGCGGGTGTAGTTGCCCACCAGCCGCTGGAGGGCCAGCTCGCGCACGGACGGGCCGCCAGCAATTCTTGCCCCAAACGCTTGCGCTCGGCCAGGAACTGGTCCTCCTTTTCCAGCGGGTAACCCTTCAAGTCCTTGTCGATCTGCGCCAGCTGGAACTTGTACGGCTCCTGCTCCTTGCCCTTCGCGTTGAGGTAGTTGTGTTCCGTGCGATCCCGCGCATCCAGCAGCGCCTGCCGGGCCTTGCGGAACGTGCGCAGGGCATCGTCGATTTCGTACTGACGTTCGCGCAGGCTTTCCTGGGTGTCGAACGGGGTCACGACCCAGAGCGGCAAGCCCGCGAGGGCGGGGTCCTGGCGGAGCTGCGCGAGGACCGATTCCAGGCCGGGGTCGGGCAGGCGCGTGCCGATGAGGACGGCGTCCACGTCGGCGGCTTGCTTGAGGCGCACCAGGGCCTCTTTGCCGCTGCGCACCTTGATAACGACAAACCCGATCTGCTGTGCCGCTTGTGCCACGGCCTCGGTGGTGGCATCCTCGCCAAAGCCGATCAGGAGCGTTGGCTTGGCTCGCGGCTGTGGGTCGATGGCGGCGGCCCGGCGCAGGATGTCAACCACCCGGCCGGCGGCAATGGGCGACGGCGGGGCCGGGATGCGCAGTAAGGCGTCGGCAGCGGCCAGCTGCACGCGCCGGTCCGGATAATTCAACGCCCGCACCAGCGCCGGCTCGCTGTGGCCGGTCGGCTTGACCGCCCGGGTCTCGGCCAGGTCGCCCAGGGCCCGCACCGCGCCCAGGACCACCGGCAAACGCATCTCGGTCAGGGCACGGTCCAGCACCTGATTGACCAGGTCCGGATTGACGGAGGCGATCAGCTCCTGCACGTCGGCCGCGCCCTTCCCAAGGGCGCGTCCAGTCCGGACCGCTCGACGCCTTTCTCCAGGGCCAAGGCCAGCAGCACCTGCTGGGCAGGCGCATACATCGGGGCGAGGTCCAGCGCCTGCCGGGCGAAGCGCAGGCCGTAGTATTCCTCCGCTCGGCTCGCTGTCACCTTGGGTGTGCCGGGCAGGCCGGTAACAAGGGTGTTCGCCTTTGGGTCCCAGCGCCAGACGATGTTGTCGTTGGCCTCGAGCGGCACCTGGTGGCCGTAATAGCGTTCCGCCTCGCGGGTCAACGGAATATAGGCGGGCAGCAGGCGGGCGAGTTCGGTTTCCGTGAGGTAGGCGAGGGCCCCCCGCGCCTTGTTCCGCAGCCGATCGGGGAACTGGCGCGAGCCCATGAGGTACCAGAGAGACGGCACGGCCTCGCGGGAGCCACGCTTCACCAGCACGTCGATCAACTCGCTGCGGAGGGCGTCATCGCGGATGTCGAGGGCGGCGACCAGGGGTGCGGTGGTTTCGCGGCTCAGGCCCGGCAGCAGGGCCAGGATGGCGTCGCGCTCTTCCCCCTTGGCTGTCCGCAATTCGTCGATGAGCGGTGGAATCGCCATCGCCCGTGAGCGGTACAGCTCCTTGGCGGCAAAATCGTGCTCCTCGCGATCGCCGCTCAGGTTCTTGACGAACTTGGCGATGCGCTCGCGGTTGCCCAGGATATTCTGGAGCGCTTTACTTACCTTGCCGGCCAGGTCGTCGGCGTCCTTGATGGCCTGGGCGTTGGCCTTGGGATCGTCGGACCACTTGGGGATCAGCCGTAGCCGCAGGAAGGCACTGGTGCCGACCTTTTCGTCCAGGTCCACCAGCTCCTGTTCATTGACGGCCCGCTTGACCAACTCACGCAGGAGGCGGGCGCCGATGTCCGGCCGGCCGACGCCCAGCTCGAACTGCAAGGCGCCCCAGTATTCCTGCACCGTCTCGGGCTGCTTGAAATAGTCAGGATATTGGTCCTTTTTGTCCAGTTTCTTGGGAATTGGCTTGCCCGGCTTGTCGGGTGGCGGTTGATCGGGGGCGGGCTTGTCCTGGGCGGCGGCGAACGCCAGGACAGCCGCGATGACGCCTGTGGCGAACACGAAACGATTCAAGGTGCGAACCACGATGAGACTCCTCTACGCTTAGCCGCCGGGCGGCGGCTAAACTTCCAGTTCCGGTCGAATCATATCTTCATACGTCTCGCGGCGACGGATCAGGCGATGACTGGCGCCATCCACGAGCACCTCGGCGGCGCGGGGCCGGCCGTTGTAGTTGCTGCTCATCGCCATGCCGTAAGCCCCGGCGCTGAACGTCGCCAGCAGGTCGCCCCGGTGCAGGGGCGGCAGGCGGCGATCCTTCGCCAGGAAATCGCCCGACTCGCACACCGGGCCGACCACGTCCTGCTTCTTCGTGCCGGCCATGTCGGCCTCGTAGTCCTCCGGCGGGGCGGGCAGACCAGACGCCGGGGCCACGGGCCAGATGCGGTGAAACGAATCGTACAACGTCGGACGAATCAGATCGTTCATGGCGGCATCCTGAATGATGAAGCTCTTGCCGCCCGATTCCTTGGTGTAAATGACCCGGCTGACGAGCAGCCCGGCGTTGCCAACGATGAACCGGCCCGGCTCCAGGATCAACTGGCACCTCGCCTGCCGCACCGCCGGCAGAATGACCTCTGCGAAGGCGTCGGCCGGCAGAGCTTCCTTCTTGCGATAGTGGATGCCGAAGCCGCCACCCATGTTCAAGTACGCAATCGGGTGCCCCTGTGCTCTCAGTTTTTCGATCAGGGTCAGCCCTTTCGCGATTCCTTGCTTATACGGTTCGGTCGAGAGGATAGGCGAGCCCAAATGCATGTGCAGCCCGACGACCTTGACGTTTGCGTTGCCGATAACGCCTTCTGAGACTTCCAGGACGGTATCAATGTCCAGGCCGAATTTGACGCCCTTGACGGAAGTGTCGGTCTTGGCGTGCGTTTTCGGCGGCAGGTCCGGATTGACGCGCAGGGCCACCGAGGCGACCCGGTTCATGGACCGGGCCACGCCGGCCAGGGCGTGCAGTTCCTCCTCACTCTCGACATTGAACAGGAGGACGTTGTTGTCCAGGCCGTAGCGGTGTTCGGCCTCGGTCTTGCCGGCGCCGGCGAATACCATCTTCGGCCCGGTCCCGCCGGCCTTGAGGGCGCGATACAGTTCGCCGTAGCTGGTGACGTCGAACCCGGCCCCGTGTTCGCTCATGAGGCGGGCGATGTGCAGGTTGGCGTTGGTCTTGATGCTGTAGCAGATGAGCGGGTTGGCCGGCGCGAAGGCGCACTGCAATTCACCGAGGTGGCGCAGCAGCGTCGCGGTGCTGTAGACGTACAGCGGCGTGCCGTGCTTCTCGGCGAGGGTGGGGACGGCGACGGATTCGCAATGGAGGATGCGGTTTTGGTAGTGGAAATGGTCCATGATCGTGATTGCCGCGGGTTAGAGCCGACTGGAGGTCGCGACGCCTCATTTCAAGATCTCACGCATCATTTCTTCAGGGCTGGCGGGCAAACAACGCCCGGCGGCAAACTCCTCGCGGGCCTCTTGCACGTCGGCTACCAGCCGCTGCCGAGCCGCCTGAGCCAGTCGGCGCTGAATGATGGCGATCAGCTCTTCCTGCTCGTCCTGGGACAGCCGGTCCGCTGCTTCCAGGACATCACCAAATGGCAACGTGTTGGCCATGATAACACCTCCCGATTTTATACGTGCCTGAACCTGATTCTATCGGGCGAATAGCCTGCGGCACAGCCGCGAACGTCAGGCCCCCTCAACGATGTACTTCAGCACGCCCAGGATTTTGCCCACGTTGTCGATGAAGTATTCGTTGATGTCCAAGGTGAGCTCCGACCCTGTTAGCCGGAGGAACTGCCAGGCGCTTCCGGTGGTCACCACACCGTAGATCGCTGGCGGTGGGCTGGCGGCTTTTTGATTGAACAATTCGGCCGCGACCATGGCGGCGATGCACTGCCCCAGGCCATTGCGGAGGTTATCGTTCTTCGCCTCCACGATTGTCACCAGCGGGGCAGACAGGACGAACTGCGTGGCGCCCTTTGCGAGGATGAAGTCACAAACGCCGTTCAGCCCGCGGGACGAATCCACGTTCAGTTCGATGCCGGAGAACAGCCGCACGCCTCCTCGCAGCAGGCGCCGGAGTTCAAGCAGGGTCGGGGCGATGATGAACTCCGACCTTGCCTTTTCGGTGTTGATAGCCAGAGCGAGCCTCGCATCATCGGCCAACGTGGCAACAAAGTCCGCGCACAGTGCCTCCGCCGGCACCTGGGAGAACAGGTCCGCCTCGGTCAGAGTCAGCCCCAGGTCGTGCTGGACCTGGGGAAAGGTGAAGTCGCTGAATGCCATCGATGCCCTACAAGCGAGTGACCCAGACAGTCTCAAGCCGCGCCACTTTCAGGCCTGCGCTTGATGGCCAAATCCAACTGAACACACTTGCTACCAGGGTAACAGAGCCGATGACCTATCGCGGACAGCGACACGTGGAGGACGGCCCGGTCCCGGAGGCTTGTCTCTGCCACCGCGTACATCTCCCGGATCGATGGATCAGCCAGTCCGTAGGTGTCGAACACGATCAACCGCGCCGCGCCGCGGAAGGCCGCTTCCAGGGCGATCAACGAGCGCGAAGCCCAGTCCATTCGGCCGACTCGGGTTTCGGGCCGGAACGTCATACGCGCGAGCAACTCCTGGCAATCATTCGGACTAACACCCGGTTGGTCCGCGACCCAGGCACGGATGCTCGGATTGCGAAGAAAGCCAAGGAACCCAGGGCGGGGAAGCGGACGGTCAACGTACCAGGCTGGACCATCCACTCGCAAGCCCTGGAGGGGATGTTCCCCCGTGAGACACCGCGGGAGCCCGTAGCCGTCTGGAATCCCCGGCTCGGGAACGTGGAGGCACACGAACTCGCCATCGCGGCAGACGAAAGGCGGAAGCCACAGCGCGCCGAAACGGGCTCCTGATGATTCAAGACGAATTGCCATCCTGATCCTCCCTCTGTCAGTTACAAGCCAAGCGCTTCCAGCATCCGTGATTTCACTGCCGCCCGCCTGCCTACGTGGATGGCGTCACTGTGCCGCGTAATTTGGCGCACCCCCCACTTCTTGTACTCTGTGTTTGATATGGCTCGTGCGGTGCCCTCAAAGGTCCGAAACCCGGAATCAAAGACAAGGTTGTAATGGGCTAGCGTTAGGAACGTTGCGTCGGTGTCACTGACCTTGAGTCCAGTCAGATTCATGCAATCCTGATCCCAGGAGCCTTCGACGAACTCGTAACCGGAGCGGCCGACATGCTTCGCCCACGGCAACTCAGGTGGACACTCCACCAACGTCCAGTGCATGCGACCCTTGGCATGTGATCCCAGGAGTTCGACGGTGGCCTTGAGAGCCCATAGGTCCCCATTGTCCCCCATGTAACGCCCCGTTAGGTTCATCGTCGGCTGTGCGCCATGCACACCTTCGCGGGGAGCATCAACGGGTGGGGGTGGCGGCCTGCTGGTAATTATCTTGGCAATGACGGCAATGATAGCTGCCAGGACTGTAGCCCCAGCGCCGATCAGCGCAACCAGCACGGTGTCGGACACGCAATCACCTCCGTCCGCCTGAACTGCGAACTCATGTTCTCCGCTCTTGTTTCGCTGGATTATCTGCCCCAGGTACAGCCCCGTTACGCGGGTGTGTCTGGGAAGCGTGCCGCACGGCTGACCAATCGACGTTAGCGACCCAGTTCCGATCTGCCTCGTCATACTGCACAACACCCTCAGCCAGGAGTTCGTCAGGCTGCCCCTGGTCGTCCGCATCATCCATGTAAAAGATGAGGACCAACCCCTCCCGCAGTTCAAGGTCCTGGCGTGCCAGGTCCGCGGTGGTCCCTGCGCATGTCAAGCGCAGACGATTGCTGTCATCCAGATTTTGGAAGTCGGCGTATACTCTCGGGGCCATCGCTGTCTCCTAGCTGGGCCTTTGGCGGCTGGGGTTTGGCACGGTCGGGCGAAACAGTTCACTTGCCTGCTCGGGCGCCAGGCCACTCAGTGTTGCGTGGTTCGCGTTCGTCCGGGTCGGCGATGGCACCACATCGCCCCCCTTGGCACGGACTGCGCCAACCGTCGTCACGCCTACCTGATTGTTCAGAATACCAGGATAGCCGGCGCTCCGGTTAGGGGCGGTCAGTTCTTGAACGGACAGGCCAGGAGCCGCGTTGACCGAGACGCCCTGCAGCACCCCACCCGGGCTCATAGTCACTCCCGACCCGTTCGCGAAATTCTCCGGCAAGTTCTGGCCGCCTCGGACGACCAGGGCGTCATCGGGCAGGGCCACGGCGAACTCCCTCCTGGCTTGACTTCGATCGAGCCCACGGTCTCAAGCCAACCGTCCCCGCCACACCTCAACCTGCTTGGCCACTTCCCCCGGCGCCGTCGATCCCACATTGCGAAACGCCTTCAGCGCGTTCACCACCCCGAGCACCTGATACACCCCAGTCCCAAGCCCCGGCCGCACCCCCTCGTACACCTCCGCCTCCAACTCCGCCAACCGGCACTTCCGCTCGATGCACAGCCGCACCAGCTTCCCCACCGCCTCATGAGCCGAACGCATCGGCTCACCCTGGGACACCAGGTATTCCATCAGCGTCGTGGCGTCGAGGAAGCCGTCTTCCAGGCGGGCCGCGATGACCTCCTTGCGGAAGCGCATCTCGCGCACCAGGGCCGCCGCCAGTTCCAGCGAGGCGGACACCGTATCGAAAGCATCGAAGAGCGGCGGCTTGTCCTCCTGCAAATCGCGATTATACGCGAGCGGCAGGCCCTTCACCAACATCATCAGGTGCTGCAGGGACGCAGCAACGCGGGCCGATTTGCCACGGATCAGCTCCAGAACGTCCGGGTTCTTCTTGTGCGGCATGATGCTCGACCCGGTGCAGAAGGCGTCCGGCAAGTCGAGGAAGTTGAACTCGGTCGTCGTCCACAGCACCCACTCGTCCGCCCAGCCGGCCAGGTGCAGGGCGATCACGGACAAATCGAAGACGAATTCGAGCAAGAAGTCTCGGTCGCTCGACACGTCCATGCTGTTGCCGGCGATGCTGTCAAACCCGAGCTGCCGGCGCACGCTTTCCCGGTCGATCGGCAGCGAGGTGCCGGCCAGGGCGGCGGCGCCCAGCGGCAGCACGTTGACGCGCCGCCGGCAGTCGGCGAGGCGGTCACGATCGCGCTGATACTTCTCGACGTAAGCGAGGAAGTAATGCGCCGCCAGCACCGGCTGGGCGCGCTGCATGTGCGTGTAGCCGGGCAGGACCAGGTCGCGGTCGCGCTCGGCCGAGGCGAGCAGGGCCCGCTGCAACTCCTTCAGCCGGCCGTCGAGGTCGTCAATGGCGTCGCGCACCCAGAGCTTGACATCGGTGACGACCTGGTCGTTGCGGCTCCGGCCGGTGTGTAGCTTGCGGCCCAGGTCGCCGAGGCGCTCGATCAGGGCGCGCTCGATGTGGGTGTGGATGTCTTCGAGACTGATGGAAAACGGGAATTCGCCACGGTCGATTTCGCCGGCGATGGCGTCGAGGGTGGCCGCGATTTTCTCGGCCTCGTCGGCGCTGAGCAGGCCGACGTCGGCGAGCATGCGGGCGTGGGCCTGGCTGGCGCGAACATCGTGCCGATACAGGCGGCGGTCGAAGCTGATCGATTCGGTGAAGGCTTCGACGCGATTATCGGTGTCGCCGCTGAAGCGGCCGCCCCAGGTCTTCTGGCTCACGGGAGGGGCCTCCGCGCCGCCGCTTGCGGCTTCGCACTGGCGCCGCCAGGCAGGCGTTCCCTACCGCCAGCGCCACAACGGGATGGGGATCACTTCTCGGCGTTGGGGTCGAAATCCGGCCACGCGACCGCGCCGGTCTCCATGTCATATAGCGCGACGGCGATGGCAGTTTCCTTCTTTTCGACGGCGTGGCTCAGCGCCTTGCTCTCGCCCAGCAGCCGGCGGGCCTGGGCCTGGGCATTCAGCTCGCACAAGCGAACGGCGAAATCGGCCGGCCTGTCGGCGCCGGCCTTCAGTACCGCCCCTTGGACGACTCTCATCCGGTCCTGAATGTCCTTCAGGTGGCCAGCGAGTGGCTTGTTGCCAGCGTCGGCAACCGCCCCGACCGCACCGCAGCCCTTGTGGCCCATCACGATGATGACCGGCACATGGAGGTGCTCGACGGCATACTCCAGCGAGCCCAGCACGTCCTCATCGACCACGTTGCCGGCATTCCGCGCGTCGAAGATGCGGCCGGGGCCCTGGTCGAAGATGAACTCCGGGACAACCCGGCTATCGGCACAGGTGAGGAGCGCGGCGATAGGTTGCTGTCCCTTCGACTGTTCCTTGCGGCGAGCGGCGTCGCCACGCGTGTCGATGGACCGGGTGCGCTGCGACTTGACGAAGCGCTGGTTGCCGACCTTCAGCTCGGCGAGTGCCGCCGCGGACGTGGTCGGCGCCGGTGTCTCGGCCGATGGCCGATCGCGCAGCCCCGCCCAGATCGTGGCCCCAGACGCCAGGAGCAACACCACGATGCCAGCGAACCGCACCATTGGTTTGGGTGGGATGCTTTTGTTCATGAGTCGCGACTCCGCAGGGGATGGGGAGAGACCTTGTCACGATATGGCTGCGGCCGAGTCCTGTCCGGGAAAAACGCCGGCGGGCGGCGCCCGGCTCCTTTTCGCTTTCCCCCAAGACCCACGGCCCCCCTCGTCCGCTGCTTCAACCGCAAACTCCGCGCCGCCATCCTGCGCATCGCCGACAACCTCATCCTGTGCAACCACCACTTCAACGTCCTGGGCCATGCCTGGAAGACCCAGGGGAAGGACCCGCGGCACACACGCGTCAAGGTCGGCCTGCACTGCGCCTGATACGGCAGGGTGGGGTCACTCCCCTAATGTACCAGTATGGCGAAACGGTGACCGCCACCGAAGAGAGAGGATGGTTCGTTGACCCACTTACGGTATCCCTTGGCTCCTTAAAAAACCGCTCGCTCAGCGGCCCGTGGAAAGTACGTCTCGATCAGCTGGCCCAATTCCTACATGGCAGTCCTTTCCCCCCTTCTTGTTTGTCCTTTCCCCCCTTTTCCCTTTTTTCCGGCCCGTTTTTTCCGGCCCGGTGCGGTGGGCTCTGGCCGCGACGGGGCGGGTAGCAGCGGCAGTTTATGCGGAAAATCGTTGCAACCACTGCTCCGAGGGGGTAGCCTAGCCGCTGGCGTCGCAGCCGAGGGCCCAGGTCCCCCAGAAGGCATCCGGCTGAGAAATCGGTCTATCCCGGCACCTTTAGCTGATGAGATCCTCCTCCATCAAAGAGCTTATCAGTCTTTTTATCTGCAAGGGGTTGCGGGTAGCAGAATGCATCCTCCCCCTTTGGTGCCTGCGCGTGCTGCTTTGGCCGGGCACTGCCGTCATGGCGTGCTGGGAACTGGCCTGTGTAAGGCCCACCATCAGGCAATTTGACCGACTTCCCCCTTCCCTGCGGCCACCTCTGGCTCGGCGTGCCTGGATTTGGCGCATTTGGCAACGGCGTACCGAGGTGATTCTGGCGAAGCTGCTTTGCTTTTGGCCCGACCGGCTTGGCGAGCCGCGCTGGCAGAAGCATTGCCGGTGTACCGGTATGGAACAGTTCGAAGAGACGTGGGCCCGCGGCCGCCCCGTGGTCTTGGCGGTCTTGCACTTTGGGCCGCTGGCCGTCCTGCGCTTCTGGATGAGGGCCCGCGGACTGCCGATCGCCGCCCTGCTGCGGAGGAAGTCCAAGGATCGCCCCCTTCACCAAAGATACCTCGATCGCATCTGCGACCATGTGGGCGGCGTGCCTGGGCTCCGGCACGTCTTCGGCCGCGACGAACTCAGGGAGGTGTCCCAGTTCCTCCAGTCGCGGCGGCTACTCATTGTCGCCGTTGATGGCAATGCCGTTGATGGCAATGCCGCCAAACACGTGCTGGCTGAAGGCGACGATTTTCACCTTCGCATGGCCACCGGGGCGCTTCGATTGGCCGCGCACGAATGCCAACGTAGTACCGTGCTTGATACGCGCGGACCAATCCCTGGGCTTTACCATTCATTTCGGCAAGCCCGTTCCTGCGGCGTGGGTGGGCGATAAATGCCAGTACGGGGCGGCCTGCAATCACTTGTTGCACGAGTTTCTTCCGGTGCTCCGCGATCAGCCGGAACAGTCCGGGTATGAGCTGCTAGCATGTTTTCAAACGGCCGCCCCGCGACCGGACCGGCCTATCGATCCTGTAAGCGTCGGAGGAACCGTGTGATGGCTGGATCGACTGGCAATGCACAACCCATCGTCATCACCGGCATGGGAGTGACCTGCGCCGCGGGAGATTGCCCCGCCGCCCTCTGGGAGGCTGTTGTACGGGGGCAGTCACCCGCCGTGCGGTTTGCCGATCCGGGTGTCCCGGAGAGCCCGCTCATCGCCGCCTGCGTGGTGCCTGGTCCGGCCTTGGACGCCGTGAAGCTGCGACGCAGTCACAAAATGGACCGCTGTGTCCGACTGGCCCTCGAGGCAGCCGACCAGGCCCTTGCCGATGCCGGCCTGTCGGCCCGGCGCTCCGATGATGCCCCGCTGGGAATTGTGGTTGGCACCAGCCGCGGGCCCATGCAAAAGTGGACCGAAATGCTCGACTGGCTCCGCTCCAGTTCCCGCCCTTTGCCTCCCACCCTGGCCGCGAACAGCACGCTCGCCTGCCTCAGTGGGGCCCTTGCCATGGCCTTTGAAGCGACGGGACCGTGTCTGACCGTTTCCGCGACCTGCGCTTCGGGGGCCGATGCCATCGCCGTGGCCGCGCAGCAAATCACCTTGGGCACGGCGGACGTGATGCTAGCCGGGGGTGCCGACGCCCCGCTCCAAGACGCACTGATTCGGCAATTGCTCTCGACCGGTATCCTGGGCTCGCATGCCGATCCGCGCCGCGCCTGCCGGCCGTTTGACGTTACCCGCAACGGCACCTTGCTGGGTGAAGGGGCCGCCTTCCTCGTCCTGGAATCGCTCGCTTCGGCACGCCGGCGCGGGGCCCGGATCTATGGCCAATTGGCCGGCTGGGCTTTCGGCTCCGATCCGCGGTATTGCGCGGCGCCGAGCGAGGACGGGGAGGGCTTGCTTCGGGTGGTGACCCAGGCGCTGGCCTGTGCCGGCTTGACGGCGGGGCAGATCGACTACGTCAATGCCCACGGCACGGGCACGCCGCTTAACGATCGCGTGGAAGTCGAGTCCCTGCGCCGCCTGCTCGGGGGGCGACTCGCGGAGGTGCCGTGCAGTTCGACAAAACCGATCACCGGCCATTGCCTGGGGGCTTCGCCGGCGCTCGAAGCAGTGATCAGCGTCCTGGCCCTGCACCACCAGTGCGTTCCGCCTACAGCTAACACCGTCGAACTCGATCCGGCCTGCCCGATCGATGCCGTTACGGGTGCTGCTCGCCCGGCCTCGTTGCGGCTGGTCCTGTCCAATTCCCTCGGCTTTTGGGGCAAGAATGCGGCTCTCCTTTTCACCCGCCCACCCCCGGCATGACGCCTGTCTCTTGAAGAGGAAAAGGAAGAGGAAAGGGTGTCAGGACCCGTTTCGCCGAAAAGGGTCCTGACACCTTTTTCATTCCCCCATGTCTTACCAAGCGACGACGAGCGCGAGGACTTGGCCTGGTTCCCAAAAAGGGAACAATGCGATTGACTCGGAAACGCCAGCGGGCGATACTGTGTCATGCGCATCATCTCCAAGAAGGCGCTGAAAGACTTCTGGGAGCGGGAACCGGCCGCGAAGAGCGCTCTGGAGGCCTGGCACGCGGAAGCAAAGAGCAGCGCCTGGGCGACGCCGGCCGAGCTGAAGGCGCACTTCGGCACTGCCAGCGTCCTGAAGGGTGGCCGGGTCGTCTTCAACATCGGCGGCAACAAATACCGCTTGGTCGTGTGGATCAATTACGACTTCTTCACCATTTACGTGCGCTTCGTGGGGACGCACGCCGAGTACGACGAGATCGATGCCCA
This sequence comes from uncultured Planctomycetota bacterium, assembly GCA_963827935.1. Taxonomy (GTDB): domain Bacteria; phylum Planctomycetota; class Planctomycetia; order Gemmatales; family Gemmataceae; genus DATFNV01. The sequence goes on from CAWHCN010000024.1 coordinate 120,552, forward strand.
AACGATTTGAACGAGGGCGCGGACCATGAAACCGAAGGTGATAAAGACCGAAGCGGACTACACGGCAGCGCTGGCCCGCGTGGCAGCGATCTTCGCTGCCAAACCGGGCACGCCGAAGGGGGACGAACTGGAGGTCTGGCTGCTCCTCGTCGAGAAATACGAGGAGGCGGTCTACCCCGTCGACCTGCCCGACCCGATTGCGGCCCTGCGGTTTCGCATGGAACAAGCGGAGCTGAGGCCGAAGGACCTGGAACCGTACATCGGCAGCAAGAGCAAGGTCTCGGAAGTGCTGAGCGGGCGACGGCCCCTCAGCCTGACCATGATCCGCAAGCTCGTCGCGGGGCTGCGCCTCCCGGCCGAGGTTGCGCTGCGCGAAACGAAAGCCCCGCCCACCGGCCGCGCCAAGGATCGGCCAGCGCGGCGGAAACGGTCCACGGCCACGGCCCGGAGGGCAGAACGGGGACGCAGCTCAAAGCACACGGATTGAACAATTCGTAGGATTTGAGCCATGTCCCCTTTGACGTCCCACCGGTTCACCTGTCCGATTTGAGATTCAAAACCACGCTGTCCCCCTTATCCGCGCCGTCAGAAGGGCCCGAATAGAGGGCGCAGCTCGTTTTTTTGGACTAAAGAAGACGAGTTCCGTCCGCTTTTTCATCTGTGGTTCCTCGACCCGGTACCAATGCCGAGGGTGCCGAAGGCCTTCCCGGCTCGCGGGGCTAATCCGACGCACTGGACATCCCGGCCGATTCGGGATACACTACAATGTTGACGTCAGGTCACGGACCGGCCGCATCTTCCACCTGCACCTGCAACTTCCATCAGAGGCGAGCCATGGTCCGCGGGTATCCGGCATCCATCGGAGCCTCGGTAACCCTTGCCCTGTTGGTGCTGACGGGCCCCGGGATGTGTGCGGAGCCGAGCGCACGGATAAAGAAGGCGAAGGAAGCCATCAGGTTCCAAGGCGGCAGAGTAACCACTTATATCAATCCTGACACGCTTGAGGAAGAGGAAGGCGAGGCGCTTCCGGCTTTAGGTGCGAGCACCATCGGTTTGCTTGGATCGCCGGGCGGACAAGGGCCGCTTCTCGCGGCGTCTGCACTTTTCCCCGGAAGAGCGGAAGGCCATTATACCGTGACCTTTGCCAATAGCGACCTCACCGACGCGAGGCTGGTGTGTCTGAAGGACTCCTTGAAAGAAATTGATCCCAAAAGACTGGACCTCCGGTTCACGAGCGTGACGGGGACTCAGCCAGGAGTTAACCTCTGGCAAGACTTGGTCCTTCCAAATCTTGTCGACCTGGACCTCTCCAGCACCCTCGTTGAGTGTCTTCCCAGCCTAAAGAATTTTCACAAGCTGAAGTACTTGAGGCTCGCTAATGATCGCCTGAGGTACCGCGAACTCGATCGGTTTATCCGAGACGAATCAAAGATTTGCCCGTGCCAGGGCATTCACCTGTACTTGTCGCGTGCTAGTCTTATCGATCTGAAACCCATTCAGCTCCCAGATGGTACGTCGGCATGTGAGGAGGTGCATCTTACTAGCGATTGCTGGTTGACGAGATTAGTTCAGGCTCTGGCACTACGGGCAGGTTTCTGCGCTGGGTTGGACGTGTCAAACAATGGAATAAGCAATCAGGCACTGAAGAGCCAATCGCTGTGTCGGCTCGGGCTGGCGGAGGTGAGCCTTGCTGGCAACAACGAGGTACAAGATGATGGGATTGCCTTCCTGAAGCAGTATTCCGCAACCATCACGAATCTGAATCTGTCCGGGACAAAAGTCACCGGGAAAGGACTCGCCTCGATTGACAAGTGCAGCGGCCTCAAACGTCTGGCTCTTTCAGGCATCAACAACCTGAGCGATGCAGGATTGGTAGCAATTCTGACGAAGAATCGGAGTATTGTTCGGCTGGACCTATCCGGTACCCCAACGGTCGTAACGCCCGACCTGCAGGAGGCTATCGGCAAGCTTGAACACTTAGTTCTACTGTGCCCCTTTTGGGATAGTTCGTATAGTATGCCGGAACTCGCCCCATCATGGAAGATCAGTATGGAGGAACACGGATGTCCCTCTTGGAATCCCCGGAAGCGCTCGCCTTGCTCGCCGATGTGAAGGTGCCGCTGGCAGCCGTGCAGGGCGGCGTCCGCCGCTTGGCGGGGTTCATCGAACGCTATCAGCCCCTGTTCTATCGCACGGAACAACGGCACTGGGCCGAGGTCGTTCTCGAAGGCCGCCTCAGCAACCTGGAGCGCAAGACCAACGAGCCGATCGCTCGGCAAGCTGGCGCGGCACGCAAGCCGGTGCAAAAGTTCGTCGGCGCCGGCAAATGGTCCGATAGCGCCGTGTTGGACGAGTTGCACCGGCACGTGGCCGCAGCGTGGCGCGACGACGACGCGGTGCTGATCTTTGACGGCAGCGGCTTCGCCAAGAAAGGCGACGACTCCTGTGGCGTGGCCCGGCAGTGGTGCGGCCGCCTGGGCAAGGTCGAGAACTGTCAGGTGGGCGTGTTCACGGCCTATGCCTGTGCTCAGGGCGAGACGTTGCTGGCCGCGGATTTGTATTTGCCGCAAGAGTGGGTGGACGATCGCAAGCGGCGGGCGAAATGTTACGTGCCCACCGAGACGACGTTTCAGGAGAAATGGCGTCTGGCCTTGGGCCAATGGGAGCGTTGCCGAGCGTTGCCGCACGGCTGGGTGGCGGCCGACGACGAGTTTGGCCGGGTGACGGAGTTTCGGCAAGCCTTGCGACGTGGCGGCGAGCGTTATGTGGTGGATGTGCCGTGCAACACGCTGATCCGCGACCTGGAAGCCGAGCGAGAGGCGGGGCCGTCGGGACGGCGACGGTTGCCGCCCTTCGAGCAGGTCCAGGCCTGGGCGGCGCGTCAGCCGGCGTCGGCGTGGCAGCGCCTGACGGTGCGGGCGGGTGAGAAAGGCCCCTTGGTGGTGCGTGCCCTGACGCGGTTGGTGCAAACCAAGGATGCCGACGGCTGCGTCGGTAGACCGGAACGAGTCGTGATCGTGCGTCCGGTGGATCGCGCCGGCGACGTGACCTATGCGTTGAGCAACGCCTTGTCGGGGGTAGCGTTGGCGGAGTTGGTGCGTGTCAAGTGTGAGCGGCCGCGGATCGAACAGGCGTTGCAGATGGGCAAGGGTGAGGTGGGGTTGGCCCACTACGAAGTGCGCAGTTGGGTCGGCTGGTATCACCACATGACGCTGTCGCTGTTGGCCTTGTGGTTTCTGAATCTGGAGAAGTCGGTCCTCAAAAAAAAACGGTGTGGATCACCGTGCCGCAACTGCGGGTAATCTTCGCCTGGGTGCTGGAGCGTCGGCCGACGACGTTGGCAGGGATTCTCGCCGAAGTCAACACCGTGCTGCGCCGGACGGAAGAAGGCGCATCTACCATTGGGTAGATGCGACCGGAGAATTCCCACCGTCTCGGCGTGCGCCAGACATATGAAAAAGGGGCACAGTAGAATTAGTAACGCTAAACATTTCCGGCACTGGCGTAGACGATGCTGGAATGAAGAGGATTTGGAGCCAACTACAATGGGGTGTTCCTTCCCCCATAGAAGGGGAAGACCCCTTAAAGTACCGGGGGCGAAGGTCCTTGGACGTTTCGAAGACAAGCGTGACGAATCAATGGCTGATAGAGGGAAACCAGGTCGGGTTTCCGTCGCTTGGGGAGATTTACATCGCGGACACAAAGATGACGCCCGGAGGGATTTTGCACCGAAACGCGGTTGGCCAAAACTTCCCGGCCCTTCATGCCGCAGGCAATGAAGACTTGACAGGCCGCATTCTCAGAATAATGCCCTTGCCCTGATCCGGTACAAGAAAAACCAAATGAATCGTTTCCGCTGTGCTTCCCAGAATGAGAAAGCTGTGCCGGAGGGTGCGTCGTCCTTACTGCGAGCAGATACACAAGAGTTTGTCCTATTCTCGGAGAAATCACGATGATGGCATGTCGACCGCTCGTTGTGTCTGTTCTGCTAATACTCGGCTCGATGGCCCACGGCCAAGATGAACCCGACAAGAACGCGCTCTCACACACTGGAGGCGAAGATCGGCGGCAAGTTCAGACGGGACACGTCTGATCGAATTACAGGCCTGATCATTAACGGCGACAAATTGTCCGAGGAGACGCTGAAAGAAGTCAACCGGTTACTCCCGAAACTCAAACACCTGACATTTAGTTCCGGCTCTGGCAAGATAACGGTTGATTGGGTTGATAAAATGAACAAGCTCCTAGCAAGTGGAAAATACAAAGAGGGTTATATTCTAGACCTCAGTGCTACCGATGTAAACGTCGATTGGCTCAAGAAATTACGAGAGGGTCTTGATAATATTGATGGGCTGAATCTTAGTCATACAGCGATTAAAGATGGAGATCTTGGCGAAGTCAACAGCCATTCGAATCTTAAGGTTTTGTACCTCGCTCAGACTGGTGTAACGGATACGGGACTGGGAGCAATTAAGAAACTGGACAAGCTCTCTCAACTCTATCTGGGCAAGACCACGGTGTCCGACGACGGCCTAATGCACATCAAGAGCAACCACACGATGCTACAAATGCTGGACTTAAGCTACTTAGTGGACGTTACGAACAAGGGACTGGAGAATCTGACCAGCTTGAACGAACTTAAGTATCTGGATCTTAGGTATGACGAAAATGTGACTAATGACGGCGTGCCCCAGCTCGAGAAACTTAAGCGGCTTAAGACCTTGGGCCTCACTGGAACGAAGGTAACGGACAAGCGTGCGAAGCAACTCGGGGCCAAACTCCGCTGCGAAATCCGCTGATCTTGATTCAAAACGGTCCGGTGCCCACCCGAAAAGCTGATCTGGGGTTACAACACATCAGCGGACACGCCGGCCGTAGTTTCGGGGTTTCACACCTACTGTAAAGCAGTCGTTAGGATCGCGACTGCCCGTTCACTTCGGCAGGTCAAATCTCGCCGGCGGTGTCGTGGCACCGCCTGGATTGACCGGGATGGCCGGGTTCAACTGCGTTGGCGCCGCCCGTCCAGCCTGGCTGGCAACGGGGGTTGCGATGGCGGTGGTGCCCGTTGAGTTGCGCTGCCCAGACCAGTGATAGGTGAAGGCCAGCCATTGCGCCCGCGAGAGGTTAACCTTGCCACCCTTGGACGTAATGCCTTCGTTGATCGCCTTTTCTATCTCCGTCCGATACTGCTGCTTGACGGCCCTGAGCTCATTGGTTGCGATTGTCACGCGTTTCGATGGATCTGAAGCATCCGGCATTAGCGTCAACTCGTACGTGGTCAGTGTGACGAGCAATGGAGGGGTGGTGATAATGCTCGGATCGAGCGTGGCAATGTCCTGGAGTGCAAGGGTGAAGTCCGCGAAGACCTGGGTGTCGCCCGGCATGACCCAGACCCACATGTCGCCGCAGTGCCCCTTGTGGCGGGCGCAAGGGGAACATCTTTCAGGCGTCCCATCCGGACCCAATCGCGGGATCTTGTCGAGCCGCTCTTCCACGCCGAAATGCGGCTCGTTGTCCAGGAGAACTCTTGGATCGCCGAGGATGCCAGGATAGACGCTGCGCCCTCTCTCAGGGCCGAAGAGCGCCCAGAGGCAGGCAGCGTGCAGGGCCTCAAGTTGTTGGTATTCGGCCGAGGGATCGACGGTCCACTGGGCCTTGGGGCTGCGGCTTCCCGTGGCCGCAAACGCTTCCTTTGTGAGCATAAGCGGGGCCCACGTGATGGTTTGGCCGAGGTTGATGGTGTCCGTTACGGTTATGGTCCCACCCGAGTAAAGTGCAAAAGGCGGCAGAATATCGGGATTTGCCGCTACGGCCGCAAGACAGTTCATAACGGACTGGTTGCGAGTCTCACCCCCGGAGCGAATCTGGTTCAGCGTGTATTGTTCGAGGGAAACGGACGTGCAGCCCGAGCAGACAATCGTGCCGGTCAGGACCAAGATCCAGATGCTCTTCATCTTGCACTCCTCTGCCCATGTCTTCGGGTCGCCGGGAACAGGTACGGGTGCCCCCGTCGTAAAGCCCGATGTCGTAACCAGCGATACACTGGCAACCGCCGTCATCTCGAGGTACGGGACGAAGGCCATCCAGCAGCACGCCGCAGGCGTTGCTGTGGTTAGTGCGGGACCGACGTGATCCCGGCCGCACTGATGGCGGAACGCAGGGCTGAATCTGCGCCGCTGTTCTCAAACCGCAGCGGTACGTAAGGGAAGTTTGTCTGGAGTTTGCCGGTTTGATCGACGACGACCTGCACGCCGACTTTTATTCCACCGCCGGACTCCGGGTCGGAAGTCAAGAAGGAGATGGGGGTGTAGTAGGGCGGGAAATGGAAGAGGGTCGGCGAGTTAATCTGTACTCGGGCGATGTTCTGGATGATAAGCGTGAAATCGGTAAGGCCTTTCATGCTTTCTGGCGTAACCCAGACCCACGTATCGCCGCAGTGGGCCTTGTAGCGAGCGCACTTCGGAACGCTCGCCCGCCGTCCGATGCCCAGCCAGCCAGGCGGCAGTGCGTCAAGTTGCTCCAGAACGCCGAAATGCCGCTCCGATCCAACTGGCGCGTCTTCAGGGCGTATCAGGAGACTTAGGGAACTCTCGTAAACATGCGCACGACCCCCGATCGCCCACTGACAGCATGCCCGGATTGCTTCGAGTTTTTCTGGAACCATAATGGGGTCGAGGGTCCAGTTTTCGGAAACCTGTCTGTTGAACGAGGGATTAAGCCCTTGCGATCTGACAGAAGATGGCCAGGTTGTGGTCGAGATCACTTGCCCCGAATCCTGCACCGACGGAGTTCCGCTGAAGATGCTGGAATAGTTAGGTAGGGTCGAAGGGTCATCGGCGATGATGGCCAGATTGTCCAGCATTTCGCGGTAGCGCAGGTCGATCGCCGAATCAATTTGGCCGACGGTGTGCCTTTCCAGCGACATCATTGTGCAGCCTGTGCACGTGCAGGACGCAGCAGCCAAAGCAATGACCCATGCCTTCATCGTCATGCCCTCCATTGCTAATGACTGGTAAGGTCGGCTGAACAGGGAATGCTGGCTGAATCGATTCATCTGTTACCACCGTAAGGATCGGCATTGTCGGGATAAATCATGCAACCCAAATCTGAATCGGCGATGATCGTGGTTGGTGGCGATGTGCGGCGACTGGTGAAATGATTCCAGCGTGGAAAACCAGATAGGACAAAGGGGAGGGAGGCCAGGGCAAACGCATCTAATTCCCCATAAGAAGGCCAAGAATCGCCTCGCGGATCTCGTCGTTCCATCCCGCTTGCAAGCGTTTCTTCTCGATGCCGCCCGTGCTTGATTCGTCGCGCCGCAACAGGGAGACTACCCAGCGACGCAGCAAGGCGAGGTTGGCCGCGGCATTGCCGGTACGCGCTCGGTTGCGATCCTCTGCGAAATACATGTCCAGCACCCAGTGGAGCCCGTTTTCAATTCCCCAATGGCCACGAATCGCCACGGCCAACTTCTTCGCCTGAGGCGACAGACTGCTGATGAAGTAGCGCACCTCCGACTTCTCCACGCCCCCTTCCTGGTAGGTCCGGGTACAGCGAGCGATGCTCTTCAGGTCGCGCCACGCCTCTAGGTTGCGCAGCGTCTCCGGCACCGCCATGGTTTGCGTGCGGCGCGTCTCCTGGCGACCGTGGCCCTTGTCGTACGCCGTGTGCGTCCGCACCGTGGCCGATCCCTGACCGTCGTCCACGGCCTCGAACGCTGCGACGATGTCCTCTTCCAAATGGTCCTGATTTCCTTTCACCGCCAGCACGTAATCCGCCCCTTTGTCGCGAATCTTGGCCGCGATCTCCTTCTGGCACCCCATGGCGTCGATGGTCACGATGGCCCCGGTCAATTCCAACACCTCCAACAGCTTGGGAATAGCGGTAATCTCATTGGACTTGGTGGCCACAACCTCTTGGCCCAGCAGCAAGTGATTCGCCGTTGCCCAGGCGCTGACGACGTGCAGTGGGTTCTGGCCCTTGGCCTTGTCCAGAGTGGCGCGCGCCGTCTTGCCGTCAATGGCCACCAACTGGCCGTCGGTGCTCTCCTGCAGGGCCGCCACCCACTCCAGGAAACAGGCAACAAAGGCCTTGCCATCCAGGGCGGCAAACACCCGCGTGAACGTATCGTGCGACGGCGTGCCATTGGGCAAGTCCAGGTATTTCTCCAACCAGGCCCGCTTGCTGGTGCCGAACTTGGCCATGGCGACGCAATCGTTGGCGCCGCTGACGACGGCACACAGGGCGATGAAAAGGATGTCCAGCAGGTCGTGACGTTTGGTGCGGTTCACCCGCGGGTCCGTCAAGGTGGCGAAGGGGGAAAGCAAGGTACCGGCGCGGGACTGCGACATGCCGATTCTCCTCCGTGAGACGGGCGACTTCGAGGAGAATCATTCGCGAGTCCCTTGTCCCAGACTACTGAACAGCCAATAATGCACAGGCGTTTAGATGCGTTTGCCCTGGGAGGGAGGCCGACCTGCCGCTGGAAGGCAAAAGGGGGACATCCTGCATTGCGCCCTCCGGCCCGTTGACCAACGCCGTCCTGCCCTCAGGTCTTGCACCAGAAAATGGGCGCCATTTACTGAACTTCATATTCACATTGGAGTTGTGTCGAAATTCACGAGGACGGCGAGTTCCCACCCAAGGAGCGGTTACGCCGTGCCCTGGTCGGCATCCGAGCGCCATTTCTCCCCCTTCAGCCCTGGCACCACCAGGAAATCCCGGTCTTCTGTCACCACGATGCAATCGCCGAGCGAGAGGGCGATGGCGGCGCGGAGCAAGTCCATCAGGCCGAGTCTCCCTCCAGACCAGTCGTCCCCAGGTCCTCGAAGCCGAGGAAGCGACACGGCCCGTTCCGGGGCGGGGGGCTTGCGCATGCCGTTGGGCTTCGCTTCGCGGTGAGGCCAGGCCCCGTCGAGGAAGGGCGCCAGGCAGCGCCAGAGGCGCCGCCTGTTCCGGCCCGGAAATGTAGGTGCTCACGCGGACGCAGTGTCCAGTGCGGCCCGCACCATCACGCCACCGAATGTTTCATCTGTGGCTTCCCGATCCCCTCCAGGAACGCGATCAGCTCCCGGATAGGCAGCGTGGCTCGGATCGCGGCGAGTTCGTCGTCGCCGAAGTTGTCCCGGAGTGCCTGGAGGTTCTTTGGTCCGCCGGGCCGGGCGAAGAGCCTTTCGAGGGCCTCTTTCGGACTGCTGCGGGCCAGAACCCGCACCTCCTCAGGCAGCGGATCCCCGTAGAACTTGGGGAGAACGCCCCCTGCAAAGAAGATGGACTCGATCGAGGGAATGAGGAGGATGACTCGGGTGGGTATCCCTCCCGCGACCGCCTTCAAGAGTTCCTGCGTACTCCGCAGCCGATCCTGGATGATCCTTTCGTCCACAGAGTCCGTGTCCACGAGAATCGCCACCGGCTTGCGGCGCGAGACGAGGAGGGTCCGGGCGATGGATGTGATATTGGACCGGCCACCCGCCGGCGTCAGGGCCACATGTTGCATGAGGTCCACGGGCAGGAGGGCTCGAAGAATGGCGGCGTCCGTCATCCCTTCCACGACCACGTAGGCTTTTTCATTCATGGGAATTCACCGGATACGGATATCGAAATCGGGTATTCCGAAATCGACACAGGCACGAAACTTCAACTCGCAGAACTCAACGATCTTTTTCTGCTCCATGCAGAATTCAATTTCGTCTCCGGACCACAGAAGCACAGCTTGCGGGAGCGTGAAATGGGCCAGTTGTACCGCCGGGTCCGTGAAGCTCGTGCTCGAAAAAAGCAGGCCGACCGTCCCGGCAGGACGCCGCAATAGCTGGCTCCTCAACTTGGTAATGGGCGCGATCGCAATGTTGTCCTTTTCGTCCTTCGACTCCACCAGGCAGTACAGGCCGGAGAAGCCTACAGAACCGTCGATCTGTTCAACCGCTTCTCCGAACAACGGGACCGGGTAGGGCCACCTCACTCGTGCTTTGTCCAGCTGGAACGCGCGGATAACTGCGTACTCCAGTGCTTTGCCTGCGTCCCAGCCTGGGGTATCCCGGTTCTTAATCGCGGTCCAGAGGTTCCGCAACTCGTCCCAGCCATGGGCTTGGATCTTCGCTTCGTACTCTTCGGATGTCGGCATGCGCACCCCAACGCGCGTCAGCGGCTGACCGCGAGACACCTGCATTGTATCGCACGGGCCAGGAAAAGGACCAGAATAAGGGGGACCAGAATAAGGGGACACTGTAACCTAGCCGCGCCCATTCGCTGGGATTGAAAAGATTGCCATGTAGGAATTGGGCCAGCCGATGCAGACGGAGTTTCCACGGGCCGCTGGGCGAGCGGCTTTTTAAGGAGTCAAGGGATACCGTAAGTGGGTCAACAAGCCATCCTCTCTCGTCGCTGGCGGTCGCCGTCTCGCCATACTGGTACATAAGGGGACAGGTTGGCCGCTGGCCGGGTGCGCCCGGTGGCCGTCAGCGGCCCGGACGCTTCGGCGGACTGGTCAGGTCCACCTCCACCGTTGAGCACGGCCGCGAGTCCCTGCGTAAGGCCGTCGAGGGTCGGGAGGGGGGAGTTGCCCATCCCGAAGGGGTCCTCCGATTTGAGCGGGTGGCTGCCGCTGGTGTACGCCTTGCCGATGGCCCAGGTGAGGGTGGTGGCGACCTCCGCGCCCTCCTGGGGCTTGAGCCACACGGCCACTGGCGATAGGCCCTGCGCCAGTAACGACAGGGCGTTGGGGTCGGTGGTCTTGCTGATGGCCCGAGCGAGGATGGCGGCCGCCTCCGCGCTGACCCGGGCCGCCTCCCTGGTCTCCATGCGGGCCGCCAGCGCCGACAAGCCATTCGCCAGATGATACAGGGCGTTGGCGTCGGTGTACTGGCCCGGTTCATCCGGGCAGCTGCTGCTGGGACTGACGCAGGAACCCCTCCAGTTCCTCCCGCGTCGGGATGTGCGCCAGGTAACGCGAGACGAAGATCTGGTTACTGAGACCGCCCAGCGCGTACTCAACGTGTGTCTCGTTCTTGTCCAGGCACAGGACGATGCCGACGGGCGCCGCCTCACCCTTCTCCATCTCCTCCGCCTTGAGGTAGTTGAGGTAGAAATTCATCGAGCCGGCGTATTCGTGCTCAAAGGGGCCGAGGATGAGGTCGATGGCGACCAGGCACTTGAGCCGGCGGTTGTAGAGGAGCAGGTCGATCCAGTAGTGGTTGTTGTCGAAGGTCACGCGCCGCTGGCGGGCGACGAAGCAGAAGCCCTTGCCCATTTCCATCAGGAAGTCTTGCAGGTGGTCGAGCTACGCCCGCTCCAGCTGCGACTCGGTATACAGGTCCTCGCGCTTCAGCCCCAGGAACTCGAAGACGTAGGGGTCGCGGACCATTCTCGGCGGGGGCGGTCACCACCTCGCCTTCCTTCGCCAGTGTCAGAACGCCCTCCTTGTCGCGGCTGAGGCCGACGCGCTCGAACAGGAGGCTGGCGATCTGGCGCTTCAGCTCGCGCACCGACCAGCGGTTGCGCAGGGCTTCGACTTCGTAGAACGCCCGTCGCAACGGGTCGTCCATGCGGATCAACTCGATGAACTGCGCCGCACGGCAGCTCGCGGAAGAGACGGGTGAAGTAGGCGTCGTCCTGCCAGTCCAGCGCCTGGAGCGGCACCGAGGACGCATAAGGAGCCGTGAATCCGAATTGTGCAATCACTGATTGCACAATTGGATAGCACAGGTACAACTGGCGGAACGCAAACAGGTTACGGCGCCCGAACCCTCGGCCCAGTCTCCGGCGAAGGTCACGGCCGAGTTCGTCCAGCAGGCGATCTCCATACTCTGCCCGGTCGCGCCCGTTCTGCTCGTACTCGACGATGTGGCAGCCGATGAGCCAGTTGCGCAGGGTCAGCGACACGTTGACAGCCTGCGCGGCCCGCCCCCGGGCCGTGACGTGGGCCTGGGCGATGGAGTCCACCAGCGCGCTGTAATTCAGGGAGCGGGCCCCTTGAGGTCTCAGCGATTTCTGTTTCGATTCCAACGCCCGATTGGCCATTGATTCCCTCTCCGTGACGGAGGACAGGCCGGCATTCATCACCGCCCCGGCCGCCGCGGCGGACTGGTCAGGTCCAACTCCGGCAGACGCTCGTGGGCATATTCGACGAATTCCCAGTGGGTGCGGAAAGAATGGTTGTAGCGGTAGGCGAGATAATCGAGGACCACCCGGCGGCCAGGGCCGACGCACGTCGGCTGCTTGAGGAGATCGACCAGTTGTTGCGTGTAGAAGCGGCCCGGCGAGGGCTCGACGGCCGGGCCGAGCAGGGCGAGGGAGGCGACCGGCCAGCCTGGATCGGCGCTGGCGCCGACGACGCCCGCCACGGCCGACATGCGCTGGGAGAGTTCGGGGGGCGTACCACCGTTGAGGACAGCCGATAGTCCCTGCGTGAGACCTTCGAGGGTCGGGAGTGGGGAGTTGCCCATTCCGAGGTCGTCCGATTTGGGCGGGTGGCTGCCGCTGGTGTACGCCTTGCCGATGGCCCAGGTGAGGGTGGTGGCGACATCCGCGGCCTCCTGGGGCTTGAGCCACACGGCCACGGGCGACAGGCCCTGCGCCAGCAACGACAGGGCGTTGGCGTCGGTGGTCTTGCTCATGGCCTGGGCGAGGATGGCGGCGGCCTCCGCGCCGACCCGAGCCGCCTCCCTGGACTCCATGCGTGCCGCCACCATCGACAAGCCGTTCGCCAGATTGATCAGCACGTTGGCGTCGGTGGTCTTGCTCATGGCTTGAACGAGGAGGGCGGCCGTGGTGGCCGCCTCCTTGGCCTCCAGGCGCTCCGCCGCCGCCGACAGGCCCTGCACCAAGTACGCGAGGGCGAGGAGGTCGGTGGTTTTGGTCATGGCCTGGACGAGGACGGCGCCAGCTTCCTTGGCCTCCTGGGCCGCCGCCAACGCCGACAGACCCTGCGCCAGCGAACTCAGGGTGTTGGGGTCGGTCGTCTTGCTCAGGACCCGCACGAGGACGGCGGCGATCTCCGCGCTGACCCGAGCCGCTTCCTTGGCCTCCATACGCGGAGCCACCGTCGAGAAGCCACTCGCCAGCGAATACAGGGTGCCGGGGTCAGTCGTCTTGCTCAGGACCCGGGCCAGCAGGATGGCGGCTACCTCCGCGCTCACCCGAGCCGCTTCCTTGGCCTCCAGACGCGCCGCCAACGCCGAGAAGCCACTCGCGAACGAAAAGAGAACGTTGTTGTCGGTAGTCTTGTTCATGGCCTGGACGAAGACGGCGACGGCCTCCGCGCTCACCCGGATAGCCTCGTTGGCCTCCAGGCGTGCCGCCAACGCCGACAAGCCATTCGCCAGAGCAGACAGGGTGTATGGGTCGGTTCGGGTCTTGCGTATGATCTGGGAAAGGACGGCGGCAGCGCCAGCCGCCTCCTTGGCCTCCAGGCGCGCCGCCAACGCTGACAAGCCATTCGCCAGCTGATTCAGTGCGTTGCCATCAGTGGCCTTGGTCAGGGCCGAAACGAGGACGGCTGCGGCTTCCGCGCTCACCCGGGCCGCCTCCTTGGCCTCCATGCGTGCCGCCAACCCCGACAAGCCAGTCGCCAGCCAGTACAGGGCGGTGGCATCGGTGGTCTTGCTTATGGCTTGAACGAGGACGGCGGCAGCGGTGGCAGCCTCCTTGGCTTCCATGCGTGCCGCCAACCCCGACACGCCGTTCGCCAGATTAGTCAGGGCCGTGGGATCAGTGGCCTTGGTCAGGGCCGAGACGAGGATGGCTGCGGCCTCCGCGCTGACCCGGGCCGCCTCCTTGGTCTCCATGTGCGCCGCCAACGCCGACAGACCATTCGCCAGAGTAATCAGGACGGTGGCATCGGTGGTTTTGCTCATGGCTTGAACGAAGACGGCGGCAGCGGCGGCCGCCTCCTTGGCTTCCATGCGTGCCGCCACTACTGACAGGCCCAGCCACAGCTGATTCAGGAGCATGGGGTTGGTGGCCTTGCTCATTGCTTGAACGAGGACGGCAGCCGCCTCCTTGGCCTCCATGCGCGCCGTCATCGCCGACAGGTTCTGCGCCAACAACTGGAGGGCGAGGGCGTCGGTGGTCTTGCTCAGGGCCTGGACGAGGACGGCAGCAGCGGCGGCAGCCTCCTTCGACTCCAACTGCGTCGTTACCCCCGACAGGCCCTCCGCCAGCAAAGACAGGGCCTTGGCGTCATTCGTCCTGCTCATCGTCCGCGTGAGGCGGGCGGCCGTGTGGGCAGCGTCCCTCGGCTCCAGCCGCGCCGCTAATGCCGACAGGCCGCGGACGAGCACCTCCAGGATGTCATTGCCTTCCGCCCGGTCGATGGCCTCGGTGAGAACGGTGGCGATCGCGGCGACGTCTCGGGGCTCCAGCAACCCCGTTAGTCCCGATAACTCGACTGGGAACCATTGCGAGGCGGCCGACGGGTTCGGTGTGCCGGAGCCGCCTCCCATGCCCATCATGCCTCCGAGGCCTCCCACGCCCATCATGCCTCCGAAGCCTCCTATATTTCCTCCGAATCCCATGCCGGCTGCACCGCCAAAGCTCCCCTGAGGCGAGAGCGGGAGAGGGGGGCTGATCGGCCGGCCAGCCATCCGGACGATGGCCTCGGCGGCGACGCTGGCGTCGCGGGGTTCCAGCTGATTCGCCAGCGCCGCCAGGCCGTGTACCAGGGCCTGAAGCCCCTCAGAGTCATTCGTCTTGCCCAGGGCCCGGCTGAGGACATGCGCCACCTCCCGCGCTGCCGCGGGAGGCAGCCCGTCCATGGCCGCGGCGATCAGCGCCACATTGGTCCGCTGTTCCTCACCCAGGGCCGGATCCCGCATCCGTTGCAGAAGTAGCTTCTCAACCGCCGCCCGCTGCGCCGGATCGAGGCCGATGGCCGCGTGCAGGGCGGAGGCGGCCTGGTTCCGCAATTGTCGTGTCGTCAGCGGCCCGCGCAGGGCTTCCTCCACGAAGCGGAGCCGCAGCCGCTCGTCGCCGTCCTCGGCCACCTGCCACAAGGCGGCGATCTCCGGCTCGGTGAGCGGCTCCCTCTCGCGCAAACCCAGGGGGCCAAGCCAGCTGCGGGCCAGCGCCACTGCTGCGCCTCCTCCCGCGCCTCGCTCGCCTCCTTCTCCTTCTGCCGTGCCCGTTCGGCACTCTTCTCCGCTTCGTCGGCCCGCCGGTCCGCCTGGATTGCGAAATAGGTCGAAACCGTCGTCCCCGCGATCAGCAGCAGCGCCACCATCGCCAGCAAGCTCGCCACGGCGGGGTAGCGGCGGCACCAGCGCCACAGGCGCTCCGCCCGCCCCACGCGCCGGGCCAGCACGGGTTCGCCGTTCAGGAAGCGGCGCAGGTCAGCCGCCAGGTCCGCCGCCGTCGCATAGCGCTTGGCCGGCTCCTTCTGGAGGCACTTCAGGCAGACGGTCTCCAGGTCGCGGGGGATACGGGCGTCGAGGCTGCGCGGTTGCTTGGGGTCGTCGCTCACGACCTGCATCAGCATCATGATTTTGCTGCCGCGGAAGGGCAACTCGCCGGTCAGCAATTCGTACAGCACCACGCCCAGGCCCCAGACGTCAGTCCGGGCGTCGGCCTCGTGGCTGCGGCCTTCCGCCTGCTCCGGGCTCATGTAGGCCGGCGTGCCCAGGACGTGGCCGTCCTGCGTCATGGTCACTTCGGCGTCGGTCCGCAGCGCCAGGCCGAAGTCCATGAGCAGCGGCCGACCCAGCTGGGGAGCCAGTCGGCCGGCGCGGCCGGGTCCGGAGCGTAGGGGACCATGATGTTGGCCGGCTTCAGGTCGCGGTGGACGACGCCCATCGAGTGGGCGTAGTGGACCGCGTCGGCCGCCGCCGCCGTCAGCACCGCCGCCTCGCGGAGGCCCAGCCGGCGCGTGGCCATCAGGTCGTGGAGCGGCACGCCGGTGACCAAGTCGCTGACGATGGTCGGCAGACCCTCCAGCATCACCACTTCATGGACCGGTATGATGCCGGGGTGCCGCAGTTGGGCCGCGGCCCGCGCCTCGCGCTGGAAGCGCTCCAGGTCGGCCGCCGTCGTCAGCACGCCGCTGTGCGGGATTTTCAGGGCCACGGTGCGGGCGAGCGTGGTATCCAGCGCCTTCCAGACGGCGCCGAAGCCGCCCGCGCCGATGCGTTCCAGGAGCTGGAACTTGCCCAGCGGCCGCATCGGTGCGGCGCCGGTCGTCGCATGGGCCTCGCCCAGCCGGAAGGTATGGCCGCACGCCGGGCACAGCACCTCGTCGGAATGGCCGTCGGCGAGTTGGATGGGATTATGGCAGTGCGGGCAGCGGAGGCGCTGGGATGAGGGCGTACTGTGCAGGGCCGGCACCGGCGGACTTCCGCCCGGCGAGGTGGGAAGCGGCAGGGTCGGTTGATCGGGAAGTTGAGGCATGGCGCCGATTGTAAAGGAGAGTCGCGGCGGCCGCAAAAGGATTCGGCCTCAGGCGGGTGGGCCGTTCTTCGAAGGCGGGGAGACGGCGGGCAACTCCTCCAGGGCGACAACATGCACCAGCGCGACCCGAACGATGCGGTCGTAGATGGTCGGAGTTGCTGGGTCAGGCGTGCCGATCATCAGGTCGCGGCGCCCGACGAAGACGAGGTCAGGGTGTTGGATGTCGAATCGCAACCCCTCACTGGCGACGATCCGCAGGGGCTTGAACGGTCGCTCCCGGAGCCGCTCCTGGATCTGCTCGGCGGTAAACATGGGCTGCCCTCCGCGAAAGATCGCAACGTTCCTATTGTAGCAAGCGCACGAACCGCTGATACGCCTCCTCCCACCGCTCCGGCTGTCGCGGCTCGAACGTCGTCACCTCGAACGACCGCCGCACCACTTCGCGCCCTTCGGCCAGCGACCCGATGAGGCCCAGGCCGACCATCTGCGAGGGCAGGATGAGGGGGACAGCGTAGGGAGCGCGTGATTTTCTCGGAAATCCCGCTCTCCCCTCATCCGCCTTCACCCTACCGCCCGCCCGCCCGCCCGCCAGCTGCGCCAACAAGGCCTGCCAACCCTTCACCCTTCCCAGCCCTTCGATGACTCCTTCAAGCTGGCCCGGGTCGGAAATCTTGTTCATCCGACAAACGCGTGCCGTGGGATTTTCGCACAGTGGTTCAGCCGGAGCGGAAGCTCGCTTTGCT
>CAWHCN010000025.1:0-283119 GCA_963827935.1 uncultured Planctomycetota bacterium
GCCTGCGGGCCCGGCTGGGGATAGGCAGCGCCATCAGGGCGACAGCCCACAAGCTGGCGAAGCTCTTCTATCGCCTCATCACGCGTGGGGAAGCGTATCGCCGTGAGAGCACGGCAGCCGAAGAAGTCGAGCAGCAGGAGCGTCAGGTCAAAGCGCTGCAGCGCGAAGCGCGGGAGTTAGGGCTGCAAGTGGTGCCGATCTGAGCAGGGTCGGCGGGGCAACAGACGACGTCGGGGAAGTAGGCGAGGTCGATCTCAAGCCGAGCCGCTTGGGGCGGTGGCGTCGAAAATACGCGCACCGTAAGATCGCTGCCCGAGCACGACACCTCTCGCCCGGGTAGCGGGGCCTTGTTCATTGAAAGAAAAGCGAGCTGTCTGCTCAGGCCGAGCCACTGTGCGAAGGTCACGCTGCACGCGCTTGCCGGATGAACCAGAAATGAACCGCAGAGGCACAGTACGAACGAGCCGGCTTCACCAGTCCAGCCCCATGTCCGCGAGTTGCTTGCGCAGCTCCCCCAGGTGCAACAGATGAATGGGAGCGTGATCCCCACTGGCGGCGAGGAAGGCGGCATCGGCGGTGAACGCCAGGTGCTTGACTTCGCCGGCGCCGAGCGGCTGCCATTGGAAGAGTAGTTCCTTCGCCTGTATGTCCCACAACTCGACGAAACCCGTGTCGGAAGCGATGGCGAACAATCGGCTATCCGCGCTGAAAATGCCCGCGGAGAGCCAGCCCGAAAACTGCAGATCACAGTGCTGCCGGCGGTTTGGGACGTCCCAAACGCGCAGCCGGAACTGCGACAGGCTCATGCTCATCACGTCGTTCGAGGGAGAATGAAGGCTGCACAGCCACTTGTTATCGGGACTCAAGGCCAAAATCATTTGCATTTGAGCGTTTCCTTCCTGGTCCGGGGAACTCAGTTCGCCCAGGCGATTCCCGGAGGCCACGTCCCATACGACGATGGGTTTATGCGACGGCAGCATGAAGACTGGCGATTCCAGAAGCAATCGTGCGTCGGCACTGAGGCGAACCGCGATACCGGCGGCGGGCAAGAGATTAGGGACCGGCTCGCCAAGCGTGGTCGCGATCCCCGGTCCGACTTCCTGACCCGAGACGACGTCACGAACGGTCAGCCGCACCCGCTTGTCCTTCTGCATCTGCTCCACGACCAGCAAGCGGCCGTCGGCAAGGAAGGCCGGCTCTTCAGACGCCCGCTGCCAGCCCGCGCGGGGCACCAGCGAAAAGGTTTTCCCCTGCCGGTCGGGCAGGTCCCAAACCACCGCCTCGCCCTTGCCGGGTAAAGCCAGCTGTCGACCATCCGATCGAACGAGCAGACCGTACGGCTTCAGGTCGGCTGGGACGGCAAGCTTGGGCGCATGTGTCCAGAATCGCATTCGACCAGCGCGACCGCGGGCTGAGCCCCTCCATGTAGGACCGCCAGGCACCGATCCTCCGGAATGAATGCCAGGTCGCCGATGCTTTCCTTTCCGGACACCAGGACCGATGCCGGCAGCGTCCCGGCCGGCTCCCAGGCCGTGAACGAATTGCCGAAGTCGTCCGCGGACAGCAGACGGCCGTCCGGCAGCCAGCGCAACATGCCGATCCCGCCTGGCTGGGCGGTCTCCAGCCGCAGCGCCTCGCTCTGGGCAGCGAGGTCGTAGAGGCGGATCGACCTGGCCGCGTCGCCCGCTGCTAACCGCTTGCCGCTGGGAGAAAAAGCCATCACCAGCGCCTTGATGTCAAAATTCCCGTCCCACCGCGCTTGTTCGGCCTGGCGGTCCGTATCCCAGAATAGGATCGTCGCCTTACCAATCGCGTTCGTGCAGGCCACCGCCAGCAGGGGGGATGCCGAGTCCCAGGCGAGCCGTTGACGACGGTTCGACCAGGATGTGAATGGGGGATTCGGCGGGGCGACCGGAAGGGGCAACTCGATGACCTTGGGCTTGCCGCGCGCCATCAGGTCGGCCAGAGCGATCTTGTTGCCGCCGGCCGGATAAGCCAGCACCCGCCCATCCCCCCGGAAACTGAGGCTGCCCACAGATGCGTCAACCCGGGCCAGGTGGCGCGACGCGGTGGGGTCGGCAGGTCCCAAAGGAATATGTCGGCTTTTTTCCCATCGTCTCGCACAGCGGCCAGGTAGCGGCCATCGGGGCTGAATACCAACGGGTCATAGGTGTGCGCGGCGACTGGAAGGCCAGGAGCCTTGAGGGCCTGCAGCGTGGCGCGTGGCGTTCCCCCCGGCAAGTCGCGCAATTGAACGTCCTCAAGCCCGGGCTCCGTAAGAGCCAGGATCGTGCCGTCCGGGCTCAGCGCCGTTGCCGTGACATGAACATTGGGGATGAGCAACTCGCGGAGTTGCTGGCCGTTGGTCAGATCGAAGAGGTGTAATCCCATTGGGGGCACGGCGCCGAGCTTTTCCGGCTGGCGCATGAACACGGCCAGTGCGCGGCGGCCGTCGCCGCTCACTTCCCGGTACTTCCCGGGGCTACCTGAGATGGAGATGGGTGGCGCCGGACGGGCATCGTCCAGCAACAGGGCCGCGGCGGCTTCGCGGCGCAGCTCTCCCTGCGATTGCAGCCTCGACAATGGCCCCGGTTGGTCTGCCTCCTCGATGGGCGGCAGGTCCGTGCGGCGGGGGCGGGCGCGGAGCTTCTCCGACTCGCGCAGCAGGTCCAGCGCCTGCCAGCGCCATCCCGGTTGGTGTGCCAGCCGGAGTGCGTGGGCCTGCTCATAAAGGCTGCGGGCGAGCGTGTCCTGCCCGTGCTCCCGCGCCGCCTCGGCCTGATCGCGGTCGCGCTCGGCCTGATCGCGTGCGTCCCGGGTGTGCTTGTTCTCGCGCAACAGGCTGGCGTAGTAAACGGCGCTCAACGTCAGGATGATGACCACGGCCAGCGAACAGACCGCCGCCAGCACCGGGTTGCGCCGGCACCAGCGCACCGTTCGCCCCACCGGCCCGATGCGCCGGGCCCGGATCGGCCGCGTGTTCCGCCATCGCTCCAGGTCGTCGGCCAACTCCGCGGCCGTGGCGAACCGCCTGGCGGGTGACTTCTCCAGGCATTTCAGACAGATGGTCTCCAGGTCGCGCGGCAGCTTCGGCACCAGGCGCCGCGGCGGCACCGGCTCTTCGGTCACGACCTGCAGGACGGTGTCCAGCGGCGTTTCCGCCCGGAACGGCGGCCGGCCGGTCAGTAACTCGTAGAGGATGGCGCCGAGGCTGTAGACATCCGCGGCCGGCCCGACCTCGCTGCGCTTGCCGCCGGCCTGCTCCGGGGCCATGTAGCTGGGCGTTCCCAGCACCGCGCCGGTGGCGGTCAACCCCTCCCCGGACTGACGCCCGGGGCTCGCCGAGTTCATCTGCTTGGCCAGGCCGAAGTCGGTGATCTTGGGAACTGGGGACTCCCCGAACGACTCCCCGGGCTGACGCCCGGGGCTCGCCGGCCCGGGGCTCGCCAGCAATACGTTCGCCGGCTTGAGGTCGCGGTGAATGATCCCCTGCTGATGGGCCGCATGCATGGCCCGGGCCAGCGTTTCGATGATTTGTGCCGCCGGCCGCGCGGCCCACGGCGTCCCATCGAGCCGCGCGGCCAGGCTGCCGCCGTCCACGAACTCCAGCGAGAAGAAGGGCCGCCCCTCCGACTGGCCGACCTCGTGAATCTGCACGATGTTTGGGTGCTGCAAGCGGGCGACGGCCTCCGCCTCGGCCTTGAAGCGCTGCAGTTCAGCTTCGCCCGCATGACCGCCAGCCAGGATCATCTTGAGCGCCACCAGGCGGTTCAGAGACACCTGGCGCGCCTTGTAAACGACACCCATGCCGCCTCGCCCCAGCTCGCCCAGCAGCTCGTAGCCGGCGACGGTCGGCACGCCTACTGCTCGATCATCAAGCTGTGGCTCCGTGGGAGGCAATGTCGTTGCTTCCGCGAAGGGGGCGGGCGGTAGCGTCGGCGACTCGGCGGGAGGGGATTCGGGCATGTGTCACCTGGGGACTTGAGGTTTGCCAATGATATCCCTACATCGGCGTCGCCGTCCACGCATTTCCCCGGTGTGAAAGAACCGCCGTGCGAGCAGCTGAAAAGTTGGTGGAATCTTTGTGCAGCAGCCCCGTTCACGGGGCTTTCCCGCGCAGCGGGTCTTCGGCCCGCCGTTGACGGCGGGTGAGCGGACCACGAAGACCCTCTCTTGCAGCCCCGTTTACGGGGCTTGTAGGGGTCTGGCTTCAGCCCTGCTCCGCGGCACAGGCTCATGGCCGCGGCGGGAAGCCCCGTAAACGGGGCTCCGACTCACGAGATGTCCGCGAACCTGGCCCAAGGGCCGGGCCTACACCGCTGCGCGGGAAGCCCCGTGAACGGGGCTGAAGCGGCCTCACTCAGCTCGACCGAAGGTCTCCCACTGCCGGTCGCGCGACAGCATTCTGGGGAGACCTGCGGTCGGGAGCAATGGCACGGTCAGGAGACCGTGCCACAACGCGCCGTGCCTACTCCTTGTTACCGAACGCCCTGAGCCTTTTCCCTTCCCTCCGCCGCGCCGTGGGTGGATAATGTCGGCGTCGCCCCATCCCGCCCCGGCCGTCGTTCGTCTCTGTTGTGGTACCATTCCGCTTGACCGTCCCTCACTCGGAGGATGAGCCGTGCGCAGACTCGTCGCACTCTTCGCCCTGTTCGGCCTGGCCCTGTTCGCCGTCCCGCGGCCCGCCGACTCGGCGTGCTGTTACTTCGCGGCCAAGGACAAGGATGTCCTGCAGCCGGCCCAGAAGGCGTTCCTCACCTGGGACCCGGTCGAGAAGGTCGAGACCTTCACCGTGCAGCCGAAGTTCGAGGGCAACGCCGTCGACTTCGGCATGGTCATCCCCACGCCGGCCAAGCCGAAGCTGCACGAGATGCCGCGCGACTTCTTCAAGGAGCTGGCCGTCTTCACCATCCTGGAGCCGATGGACATCACCAAGTACAAGCACCGCTATCCGTTCCCGCGGGCAGGCGGAGCGCCGGCGGCTTCGGCGGCGGCCGAGGAGGCTTCAAGAAGGAAACCGTCAAGGTGCTGGAAGCGGGCGTCGTCGGCTCGCTCGACTACAAGATCATCCAGGCGAGCAAGGCCGACGACCTGTACATTGGCTCAAGGACAACAAGTACAGCTACTCCGGCGATGAGGCGACCCTGGACTTCTACATCAAGAAGGGCTGGTTCTTCACGCGTCATGAAGATCGACCCCATGCAGATGAAGAAGAAGCACCGACGGCTCCTACGACGGCGAAGTCACGCCCACCCGCTTCAACTTCGCCGCCGACAAGCTCGTCTACCCGCTGAAGATCACGCAGATCTCCGTCAAGGACAAGACCGAGGCGCTGTTCTACGTGCAGGCGCCGCACAAGGTCGATCTGCCAGGCGACTTCTCCTACGAGTCCACCTGGACGCCGATGTGGAGCCAGGCCACCAGCTTCGCCATGCCCGAGAAGCTGACCAAGCAGGAGACGGAGCTGGCAGAAGCACGTCCAGCCGAAGGTCAGCGACTTGACCAGAAGAAGGTGGCAGACATGCGTGCGCAAGAAGCACCGAGCCGGCCACGCTGGAATGGGCCAAGAAGATCACCGAGCAAGGACATCGGCGTGCTGGAGGGCAAGGAGAAGTACAACCGCGATGCTCCCAAGGACGACGTCGAGAAGCTGAAGCTGCTCAAGGGGCACGTCAAGAAGGGGCAGTTCGTCACCAAGCTCCGCAAGGTCTTCAGCAAGGACGAGATGGAGCGACGACCTGGAGTTCGTCCGGGCCAAGGTCGGCGACAAGGACGACGACATCGAGTACTTCTCGATCCTGCCCACGTCGCCTCCGTGAATAGGTGAGGCCAGCCCGAAGCGCCAAGCACGGGCGTCCGGCCGGACCCCCGTGCCAGGCGCCTTGTTGTGGCACGGTCTCCTGACCGTGCCACTTCGGCTGACCGAAGGTCTC
This sequence comes from uncultured Planctomycetota bacterium, assembly GCA_963827935.1. Classification (GTDB taxonomy): domain Bacteria; phylum Planctomycetota; class Planctomycetia; order Gemmatales; family Gemmataceae; genus DATFNV01. Next base: position 5,934 of record CAWHCN010000025.1, read on the forward strand.
CACGCATCCATCGCGGATTCAGGGAGACCTTCGGTCAGGCCGGGTGGCACGGTCAGGAGACCGTGCCACAACGGCGGTGAGGCCAGCCCGAAGCGCCAGGCACGGGGGTCCGGCCGGACCCCCTCTCCAGGCGCTGTGCCAAAAACTAAACATCCGCTCAGGTTATTGGGCACAGCGCCTGGGGATGGTATCGCGGCGGAGGCCGCGTGTGACGTTTGCTTGGCGCTTCGGGATGGCCGTCATTGCTTCCGGCCGTTCTCAGCGAAACTCCACTTCGTAATAAATGGCCTTGTCCTTCGCCCCATCGAGCGTGAAGCGGCCGTCCTGCACTGGCAGGGTCCGGCCGGTGTGGCGACCGTCGTGATCGAGGATGTGTACGGCCGCGATCGGCCGGCCCGCAATCGCCACCGTCGCCTTCACCGGCTCCAGCAGGATTGGGGCGCGGCCATTGTCCAGCACGCGGTGGTCGGGACCAAAGTAGGTGAAGCCCGTGTTGCTCTGCCGGGCCAGCGCGGTGATCAACGCGTGCTTGCCGTCGGCCAGGTTCGACCCGCGGTCCAATGCCGTGATAAAAAGCGAGGCGAACGGGCAGTCGAGGCGGACTTTCACGTCGCCCAGCGTCTGTTCCTTGCCCTCGGCAAAGCCGACAACGGCCTTGGTGCCGGGCGTGTTCACCGTGAAAAACCCCTGGCCGGAAGTGTCCCAGGCGAGCTGCCCCGTCACCGACCGGATGACCGAGCCCTTGCGGTAGCGGCTCATGTCCGGCAGCTCGGACGGCTGGGACTTGTCGGTGAACTCGACGACAACGCGCCCAGCGGCCAGCGCTTCGGGAGGCACGCTGCCGCCGAACGATTTCACGTCGCCTTTCTGCTCTACCTTGTCCGTGAAGGAAAAACGCCCCTCGGCCAGGTCGGCCGGGCTGACGCGGCGCACCGAAATCACGTCCCCCTCCTTGACGTCGCCGCGGTAGATCATCCGGGCCAGGCCGGGGTACTGGCCCAGCGAAGTCGGCACGTCGGCCTCCCAGACGCCCCAGGGGAACCTTCCCGCGATGTCGCCGAACATCTGCCGATTGGCCTGGGACTGGAACTCGTAGGAGGCATCCCAGCCTTGCAGGCCCAGGCCGTAGGCGGCCAGCAGGGCCGGCCCTTCCGCGCTGTAGACGTTGGGGTAAACGTGGATCCACTCGGACAGAACGAACGGCCGATCGACCACTTGCTGCAGGCCGCTGCCGAAATAGCCGCTGCCCGGCCGCGTCAGCATGGAGGCGAACAGGCCGGGTCCACTCCCCTCGAAGTAGTTGTGGCGGTCGATGTAGCCGGCCTTGTAGTCGGAGTACAGGTTGTAGTAATGGGGCAACATGCTGGGGGCCTGCCAGGGCGACCCGTTGATGGGTCCCTGGTAGCCGGCGTCGCGGATGGCCTTGACGAAGCGGCTGTAGAAGCGGTTCTGCAGGTCGTGCAGAAAGGCGGCCGTGTCGAGCAGCCTTCGCCGTGCCCCGCCCTTTTGGCCCGGCAGGTGATCGTCGCCGAAGAACCAGGGATTCAACTGCGGGACGATGTTGGCGTCCGCCAGCGTCTCACCCGGCTTCAGGGCCCCTTCCCAGGCTGCCTGGAGCTTGTCCTGCGAGCCGTATTTCTGCTTCAGCCAGGCCGCGAACTGCGCCAGGAACCGCTTCTTGTAGGTCGGGCAGGCGTTGAACGCCTTTTCGGATGTGTAAAAGAAGATGTCGTCCTCGTTCTGCAGCTCGATGAAGCACAGGGCCGGCTCGTCGGCATAGGTGCGGCCGGTGTGGGGGTTCTTGTGCTTCAGCAGGTTCACGACCATCTCGATCATCAGGTCCTGCACATCCTCGGCGAAATTGATGAAGGCGTAGGTGTTCCCCTGGAGGTTCTTGGCGATCTCGTCGTAGGCCAGCAGCCGTTTGCGGTCGCCGGGGACCACGTGGAAACCGTAGCTGTGCGACCAGCCGAAATAGACGCCGTGCTCCTTGAGCCGCGAAACGAAGTAATCGAGGCGGTCCAGCCCCTTGGGGTCCATGCGGGTCGAGTCGTTGGGGTCGCCGATGCCCATCTGATTCGTGGGATAGGAAAACTTGTGCATGCGCACGGCGTTGACGCCATACTTGGCATAACGGGCGGCCGTGAAGTCCGCCGTCTCCTTGTCCGGCGCGCTGGCCGTGTAGGAGAGGTTCACGCCCCAGAATTTGACCGGCGTGCCGTCCTCGAAGGCGAAGCGGTCCTTGACCATGCGGACGCCGCCGTGCTTGCCGGCGGGGCGGTCGAGCCAACGGTCCATGTCGATGACGCCCGCTGTGACCTCCTTCGACGGCCGAAACGCAAACCAGGCGCTGCCGGCCAGCGTCTTCGTGAACTTGGCGATGTCGGCCTCTTTGGCGAAGAAGCCGATCTCGTCCGGGAAGGTGAGCGTCAGCGTGATGCGCCGCTTCCCCTTGCGGAACACGTCGGACCCCAGGGCCACCCGCATGCCGTTGTCGAAGGTGATCGGACAGGGCGGGTCGATCTTCATAGCGACGGTGCCGCCCTTGTCGAAGGCGAATGTGGCCTGGGACGTGGCCGGGACGGCGCGGATGCCACGCACCGGCAGTACCAGCTTGGTCTGCTTGTCAGCAGCGTGGGTCAGCGTGACGGTGCCCTGGCTGCCCTGCGCCTCGAAGTTGACAGCGGCCATCAGCATCGTGAGCGGCACGTCCCGGGCGGCGTCCAGGTCGTAGCGGAGCGCGATCTCCTTGGCTGCGGGGTGCCACGCCTCAAACTGCACGTCGATCACCTCGCCCCGGTCCTTGTTCACGATAAAGGGCGCGCGGACGGAGAGCCGGTCGCCCTCGGCTTTTTGCCGGGCGCTGATGCCCACCCAGGCCCAGTTTGGTCCCCAGCCGCCGACACCAAGGCGGAAGACCGGCTGGTCGCCGTGGTGGAAGCTGAACGACAGCGAATTGTCCGGATCGAGGAGGGCGCTCCACGGCTCGGCGGCACGCGCGGCCGGGCCCAGGATGAAGAGGACGGCCAGCGCCGCCCAGCCAGATCGCCCGAGGGCGCCGGTGCGCCGCTGTGCATTCTTGTGCATAGGGGTCTCTCGAAAAGTCCATTAGGGCGCTCGGAAAAACCAAACCCGCTGGGGGCGCTCGCGTCACCGTCCCCAGACCAGCAGCCCGGAGCAGGGTGTCACCCGGGGTCACCCTGTTACTTTTGCTTTTCCTTTTTCCCCTCGATCAGTGTCTCAGCCTCGCGCAGCAAGATGCGGCAGCGCAGCCAGTCGTCCCAACCGCCCGCAAATAGGTGGCCGTGCTCGGGCTTGGGCATCTTCCGCTCCAGGATGTCCCGCGCGTGTTGCAAGGCTTGCCGGGCTTCCTGCGGCTGGGCCAAGCGCTGATGGGCCATCGCCAGGACGACATAGACCGTGGCTTCGTACTCGTTCCCGTTGGGGTTGGGATTGAGGCCCTTGAGGCTGGCCAGGCTGCGGGCATACTCGGCTTCGCGGTAGTCGGCCAGTGCCTTGCAGAAGGTGAACCAGCCAGCAAACTGGCTCTTCAACGGACTGTTGAAGGCCCGGGTCGCGAGCTGCGCGATCTTGTGGATGTCGGCCACGCCGTCGGGCAGCAGCAGGCAATCCTTGGCGGTTCGTTCGGCGACCCGGTCGTCCGTGGTGCCGCAGCGCTCGATCATCTCCCGGCAAGCCTTGATATAGTCCTCGCGCTTGCCGATCTCCAGCAGCACGGGGGGCAAGACATACCGGGAGAAGGAATCCGCGGGGTCGAGCGCCACCGCCTCGGCGGCAGCGCTGGCCGCCTCCTGCCAGCGACCCAGGGCGGCGAAGCCGTCGCGGAGCCGGCGTTGGGCCTCGGCCAGCTGTGCCCGCAGGCGCGGGTCGCGGCGCTCCTTGCCGGCGGCCGCTTCCACCAGGGCGAGTCCCTTCCGCCAGTGCTTCGTTGCCTCCTCTCGGCGGCCGGCCTTCAGGGCGAGCTCGCCCAGCGCCAGGTGCGTCAGGCCAAGGTCCGCCCGGTAGTGCGCGGCGTTGTCCGGGTCGTCGGTGAGCAAGGTTTCGCGCAGCTTCTGGGACTGTGCCAGCGGCTCGGCCGCCGCACTGGTGTTGCCAAGGCCGACCAGGGCCAGGCCGATGGCGTACTGGCCGGCCGCCAGGTCCGCCTGGTGGGCGAGTTGGGCCTGGCGCCGCTCCGCCGCGATGACGGCCGGCGTCCGGGCCGCCAGCCGTTCCTTCTCCGCCTGCTCGGCCTGTGCCACCAGGGCCTTGAAGTCTTGCCGCGAACGCAGCGTATCGAGATCCTCTTCATCGTTGAGGCGCTCGACGCCGCCGAACCCGGCCGCGACAGCGCGGCGGAGGGCGTCGAGGGCTCGGTCGGCGGCCGGCTTGGCCTCCTTCGGGTCGGCCTGGGCCGCCACCAGGGCGAGCACGCGGGCCGCCTGGAACTGGTCCTCCGGCGTCTGGCGCGGCAGGGTATCGAGGAGGGCAGCGGCCGCCGCGACCGCGCCGTCGGCTTCCCTCTCGTGGTGCAGAACCCGCTGGCAGGCGGCCAGACGCAGGTAACTGGCGTGCAGGTCGGCACGCGGGGTGGCCAGGGTCGGGTTTTCCTCCGCCAGGCGTTGCCACAGTTGCATCGCCTTTTCGCACCACGGCAGGGCGTCGTTAGCTTCATCGGTCGTCCCCCGCAAGTCGGCCAGCCGCTCATAACCAACCGCCAGCAGGCGCCCGTACTCCAGCACCTGGGGATTGCGGTCGGACACCTGCTTGGCCTGCTTGATCGCCTCGGCCAGCTGGCGTGCCGCCTCCGGCCGGCGCCCATTGTCGGCCAGCATCTGGGACAGGGCGAACGTGGTGCGGGCCAGCTCGGCGCGGGCCTCGGCGTTGTCCAGATCGCTTTCGACCAGCGTCGTCCACTGGGCCTGAGCCTGCGTGTAAGCCGTTATCGCCTCGGCCTTCTGCTCATTGCCGGCGAGCTGCGCTCCAGAAGCGGCCTGGGCGCGAGCCAGCTCCTCCTGGTAGGTCCTGTTGCCCGGGTCGGACGCCAGGAGCCGTTCCCAACTGTGGACGGCGTCCGCGACCGCGCCGGCACCAGTCTGCGAGCGGGCCAGGCCGACCTGGATCTCGGCACTCGCCGAATCGGCGCTGGCCAGATCCTTGTAGAGCGCCAGAGCCGCCTGGTACTCCTTGCGGGCTTCGGCCGGGTTGCCGATGCCGCGCTGGATTTCGCCGGCATGGAAGTGGGCGGCGGCCAGGGCAGGACGTGCCGCCCCATCACCGGCATGCCCGGCGATGAACTCCTTATAGAACGGCAAGGCCGATACCAGAAGGTTGCGCCGCAGCCGGCGCATCTCGGGACCACGCAGGGCCGGGCTGGCACTGACGCGCGTCACGAAGTCATCGACCACGGCGCGAGCATTCCGCGAATGGCCCTCGGCCTGGCGGGCGTCGGCGGCGGCCTCCTGCCCGCTCCTTTCGGCGGCGGCCCGGTCGCCTTCCGCCTTGGCCCGCAGGTCCGCCTCGTTGGTGCGGGCCCGCTCGGCCGCGAACCGCTCGGTTTCCGCCTGCGCCAGGTCTGCTTCCGCCTGGGCCTGCTCGCGGATGCGCCTCGTCGCGTGCCAGCCGTTCCTGCCGCGCCAGGGTCCCCGCGTGGACCGCCGCCGCCAGTGACGCCAGGGCTCCGCCCGCCAGCAGCACGGCGACGCCCGCGGCCAGGGCGGCCACGACGGGATTGCGCCGACACCAGCGCCCGAAGCGCTCCGGCAGCCGCACCCGCCGCGCCCGGATCGGACGGTCCTCCAGGAAGCGCCGCAGATCGGCCGCCAGTTCCGCCGCCGTCTGGTAACGCCGCTCCGGTTCCCGGGCCATCGCCTTGAGCACGACCGTCTCCAGGTCGGGCGGGATCGACGGCTTGATAGACCGCGGCGGCACGGGGTCTTCCGACACTATCCGTCCCATGACCGCGACCGGGTCCGTGCCATCGTAGGCCGGCTGCAACGTCAGCATCTCGTACAGAGTCAGCCCCAGCGCATACACGTCGCTGCGCACATCCGAACGCCCGTCGAAGCGCTCCGGGGCCATGTAGCGCAGGGTGCCGACGATCTCGGCGGTGTGCGTGAGGTTCTCGTCGGCGGCCGCCTTGGCCAGGCCGAAGTCCGTGACCCAAACATTGCCTTGAGCATCGAGCAGCAAGTTGGCCGGCTTGACGTTGCGGTGCAGCACGCCCTGGCCGGCCGCGTAGTCGAGGGCGTCGGCGACTTGCGCCCCAAGGCGGGCCAGCCCGCGCCAGTATTCGCGACCGACCCCCATGGTGGGGGTTGAGGCGGACATTCGCGCGGCGTGGCTTCAACTGGCGGCGGGGGCGGCCGCAGTTCCGACTCGCTGCGGTCAGACGGCGCAGATGGAGCGGCGTAGCACCCCGTAACCAGCGAGCGCGCCACGTCCGCGGCCAAGCCGGTGGGTTGACTTACACCCGTCGTTAACGCTCCGGGCTCTCGATGGGGGACGCCGCAGCAGGCGCAGCTCGCTCAGCACCTGGTCGAGCCCCCGACCCTGGATGAGCTGCATGACGTAGTACGGCGAGCCCCCGTGGGCGCCGACGCCAAAGACCGGCACGATGTTGGTGTGGTGCAGCCGCGCTGCCGACCGGGCCTCGCGCTCGAAGCGCTTGCGCTGGCGTTCGTCGAGGAGGGCATTGGCCGGCAGCACCTTGAGAGCGACGCGACGGCCGAGGGAGACCTGCTCGGCCTCGTAGACGACGCCCATGCCCCCCCGGCCGATCTCGCGCAGGATGCGGTAGTCGCCCAGCTGCTCCAGCGCGGGGCCCGCGGGAAGCGAGCCTCCCGCGTCAGCGGGGGGAGCACCGGGCGCCACCGTAAGCCCCTCGTTATCCGCACCCTTGAGGCTCTCCACCATGCGCAAGGCTGGAAAGAGATCGCGAATCTGCTCGGCGAGGGCGGGGTAGCGCTGGGCATAGTCCTCGACGTCGGGGCGCTCGCCGCGGCGCAGTCGCTCGCGGAACTCCTGCGCCAGGACTTCGACCGGATCGCGCTCGGGGATGAGGTCGTTCATGGGGTGTCCCTCTCGCCGCTTGCGGCTTAGCGTCTCCCCCCTCGCCCCGGTACTCCGGGGAGAGGGGTCGGGGGTGAGGGGTTTTCCCTCGGGAATAAAGACCCCCTCACCCCAACCCCTCTCCCCCGAGTACGGGGACGAGGGACTTTCCGGACAGGCATTATTGCGGCACGACAGCCACGTTATCCAGGGCCGGCCCGAAGGGGCTCGCGGAGTCGAGGCTCTCGAACTCCAGCGTCGTCTGGGGGCCGTCCGCGGTGAACTCCCAGTGCTTGCTAACCCAGCCCATGTCGTCGAAGGTGCGGCCGCGGATGTCGAACTCGAAGTCAGCCGACTGTCCGGCCGCATGGACCCGCACTCTCTTGACCAGCGGCGTCCCGCCGTGTTGCCGGCCAGGTCAAATGTCACGCGGTAGCGGCGGCCGGGGACCGTATCGAACGATTGCTGAATGCCGCCCGGCTGAGCCCCGTCCAGATCGAGGCTCCGGCCCCCATGCGCGGACATGTCCAGTGGGTGGCAATCAGGTCGATATCCCCTCGGGAAACGGTCCAGCCGGGAATAGCGGTCGAGCCGGCCTTGCAGCTTATTAAGTCTCGCGGTTCGGACCCCTCCTCGAAGCTGCCGTTCTTCAGCAGGTTCCCCGCCACAAGCACGCCGGCGGGCCCGCTGTCCCGGGTATTGGTGGCCCGGGCACTCAGCGCGAGTTTCAAGGCGTCGTCGTCCGGTCGCAGCCGGCTCAGTGCCGCGCTCAGCTCGTCCCGGTCGAGGGCCGCGGTGTAGATCGCGGTCCGGCTCGGGTCTGCGTTCTTCGGTAACAGGTCCGCCGCCGCGGCGAAATCGGCGGCAGCCTCGTCCCAGCGCTTCCGCTCGGCTCGGTACTTGCCCCGGGCCACTAGATGCCGTGCCACGGTCGGCTCCAAGAGGATGGCGAGGTCATAATCCGGAGCGGCTCGGTCCAGCTTCTTCAGCTCCGCGCGGGCCCGGGCCTGGAGCGCATCCAGGTTGGGATCGTCCTTCGGAACGGTGCCTTCGATGGCGCCGCGGGCCTCACGATAAAGGACCTGAAACTGCGGGAAATACTGCCACGCCGGCCACGGGAGCCGGAAGCCGGCCTGGGCCAGCGCCCGCTTGGTCCGGCTGTCGTACCAGGCCGTCGCCCGTTCCAGCCATTCGTGAGCGGCCGCCGTGTGACCGAGGCGGTGATGGGCCAGGGCCAGCCCCACCAGGGCGCGGGGCTCGCCGTCGAGATTGTCGTTCACGCCCGCGAAGGCTTTGACCGCCTCCTCGAACCGGCCGGCCCGGTACAGGGTCAGTCCGCCGGTGAAGAGCACGTTGGGGGCCAAGGTGCTCCTCACGAGCCATTGCCCCTGGTCCGTCAAGAAACGGACGTTAGGCGTGGGGTCGTGTCCCAGAGTGGCACCGTAGAGAAAGACGTAGGGGTTATCCGGGACCTGGCGGAAGCGCTCGACCAGGCCGGCCCGATAACGGCGGTAGCCGTCCTCGTTGCCGGCGGCGAGCAGGAAGGTCTCGTGGTAAACACGGGTGTGAGGGTGCTCGATCATGCCGCGCTCGGCGGCCTCGGTCCACAAAGCGCTCGCCTCTTTCCACAGGGCCAGGCGCGAGGGCGTAGCCCTTGTCGAACGGATTGTCGGCAAGGCGCACGCACAGCGCATGGCCACCCCACCCGTGGTTAACCTTCACGAGCAGGGTGTTGCGACCGGCGCGGAGTGTCACCGGAACGCGATCCTGATTCCACGGCTCATTGCTGGCCTGTCCGACATCGTGAACGCGCCGGCCGTTGAGCCAAACCCGCACCGCCCCCTCGCCGCCGACGATGAGCGAGGCCGACCGCGCCGCCGGCGCCCAGACGTAGGCCAGGGCGTAGGCCGAGGCATTAGCGGCCTGGAAGATGGCCGCCAAATCGACGGTCCCCAACGTCCCGATCCGCGCCGGTTGCCAGCGTGTCTCGCCGGACAGTTCGTCCGCGGGAATCGGCCGCGACGGGTCGAGGGCGTGCTCGGGGGGGCAGGATCGGCGCAGGCCCTCGGGATACGGTCCCGCCACCCACCAGCCGGCTTCCAGGAAGCGGTTCAACTCGTCCGGGGTCAGGGCGGCGGCGTGGGCGAAGGCGGCGTCGGCCTCCGCGTGACGGCCCCGCCCCACCAGGAAGCGGCCGTACTCGATCCACGGCCGTGCATCCGTGGACGGCAGGGCCGCCGCGCGGGCCACCGCGTCTGCTGCCCCTCGGTCCTGGCCCGCCTCGATCAGGCCCCGGGCGCGGATGAGCGGCACCTTCGGATCGCGCGGCCGCAGCGCCGCGGCGGCCTGGAACTCCGCCTGCTGCCGCTCAGCCAGTCCGAGCCGACCGTACAGCAGGGCGCGGTGCAGGTGATCGTCCATCGCCTCCGGGGCCGGGCGCCGGTGATCAGCAGCGTCGCCTCGTGGAAGAGGACCTCGAACGTCGGCCAGTCCTGCCACTGCCCCTGCCAGTGTGGCGACGAGGTCGGCAGAACGGACAGCGCCCCGCAGTCCCCGGCGAGAGGGCTCTCCTGCTGCCAGAACACGCGCGCCTGCGCGAGACAGCGCCGGGCTTCGTCGGCGTGTCCCAGGCGATGGTGGGTCATCGCCAGGACGGGCAAACTCACGCCGCGCGCCGTCCACCGAGACTGGGCCACCCAGGTCGCCTCGGTGATCGCCCTGTCAAACTGGCCTGCGCGATAGCAGGCCAGGGCCAGGTCGCTGTGCCACCACGGGTCCTGCGGGAACGCCGCCACCGCCTTTTCCGCCAGCCGCACGGACCGCGCCGGATCGATCCCGGAATCGCCGCCGACGGCACACGACCGCGCGACGACCCCGAGGATGCCCGGTTCTTCCGTTCCCGTCAGGCCCCCGACCAGCGCGGCACAGGTACGGCGATAACCGGCCACGTCTCCGGACCGGAGTCTCAGGATGACGTGACGGTAATAATACCAGTCGCGCAGCGGCGTCCCCGAGCCCAGGCCGCCCGGACCGAACTTGACGACCTCGTCGCACTGGTCGGCCGCTTCCCGCCATAATCCGCCCTGGGCATAGCGGTCGGTGATGGCCATGCGGGTTGACAACTGCAATGGGGCCAGTTGCTCCGGCGGCACGCCCTCGCGGGCCGCGGCCTCCAGGACGGCCAGGGCCTCCTGCGCGGCCCGGAGTCCCTCGGGCAGCCGGCCCGCCTTGGAATGGGCGTCAGCAATGGTCAGGTGGAGATGGACCAGATCGCCGCGGTACGATGCACTGAGGCGGTGCGTCTTGACCAGCTCCTGGCGCAGGGCCACGGCCCGGGCCAGCGATTTCGTTGCTTCGGCCTTGCCCAACTCCAGCTGGGCCACGCCGATGGCCTCATATCCCGCAGCGAGGTCGGCGTGAGTCGTCTCGTCGTCGGGGTGGGCGTCGGCCAGCTGCCGGCGGATAACGAGCAACTCCTGCTGGACCAGGAGCCGGCCGGCGGGGGTTCGCAGCGCATCGGCCCTCTTGATCGTTTCCAGTCGCGTCGCCAGTTCCTTCCAATCGTTCCGCTCGCGCAGGGCCTTGAAGTTGTCGTCTGTTTGCAGACGGTACCAGTACCAGTTGCCGGCGACCACGGCCCGGCGGAGAGCGTCCATCGCGTCATCGGCCAACTTGCGGGCCAGGTCGGCCTCGGTGCCCGAGGGATCAGCCTCGCCTGACCCGATGACCGCCGCACAAACGGCGCGGCGCCGGCCAGGTTGTACAGGTCTTCGGGCGTCCGGTGGGGAAGCTGCTCGAAGACCTGGCTGGCGATGCGGAAGGAGCGGGCCGCCTCCCCGACGCGCCGCAGTTCGAGCTGATACTTGCCCAGCTCCCGGGCCGCGGCGACCACCTGGCCGTGGAGGTCGGGGACCGCCGGATTGGTGCGGGCCATGCGCTGCCAGTGGTCCAGGACCTTGGCGAACCAGCGCAGCGCCTCGTCCGATCGACCGGCCTCCTTCTCGGTGAGTGCGAGGTTGCGGTAGCCGATGGCCACATTCCGACCGTAGGCAAGAATCTGGGGCGATTTCGCGTAGGAAGCTGCGACGCGGTCTGCTGCCCGGCGGTACAGGGCCAGGCCGTCCTCATGGCGGCCTTGCTGGAACACGATGAGAGCGAGGTTGTTCAGCGTTCGCCCGAGGTAGTCCCCGACCTCGTCGTCGTCGGGGACGGCACGCAACAACTCGACGTGGATGGGGAGCGCCCGCTGGTACATCGAGAGCGCGGCCCCGAGGTTCCTCTGGGCGGAGAATTGGTAGGAGAAGGCGCGGCTGTGAAGGGTGGCGACCAGGCCGCGCTGATAGTCCCGGTTCGTCGGATCCTCCCGCAGCAGCTTCTCCCAGATGGCCAGCGCCTGCGGGTCGTTCACCGAAATCGCGGCTCGGGCCAGGCCGGCTTGCAGTGCGCGGTCCTGGGCATTGCCCTTGGTCAATTCGTCGTAGAGGGACAGCGCGATCGCGTTTTCCCGGGACGAGGCGAGCGTGTCGCCGATCTCCCGATAGACCTTGCCGGCACGATAGTGGGTGTCGGCCAGGGCGGCGCGGAGTTCGGCATCGTCGCCGTGGCCTGCGAGGAGTCCTTCGTAGGACTTGACGGCCGACGTGAGCAGGTGCAGGCGCAGCGCCTGCAAGCCCGGCACGCTCAGGAGCTGGTCTTCGGTGACGCGATTGAGGTAGGCGTCGGCCGCGCCGCGTGCCTGGCGGAAGCCCGTCTCGGCCCGCGCACGCTGCTCCTGGGCCGCCCGCCGACCTTCCACCGCGCGACGCCCGGCGTCGTCGGCCTGCTGGCGTTGGGCCGCTTCGCTGTCGCGGGCGGCGTCGGCCACGGCCCGTGCTGCCTCCACTTCCGTCCGCGCTGCGTCGGCCCGGCGCGGGCAGCAACGGCAGCGTCGTGGGCTTGGCGCTCGGTCGCGGCCAGGTTCTGGAAGTGGACCGCGACCAACGCCGACGCCAGGCCGGCCGCCACCAGCAGTACGGCCACCGCCGCCGTGAGACCGGCCACGGCCGGGTTGCGCCGGCACCAGCGCCCGAACCGCTCCGCCACGCTCACCCGCCGTGCCTGCACCGGTCGATCCGCCAGGAAGCGCCGCAGGTCTTCCGCCATTTCTCCCGCTGTCTGATAGCGCCGCCCCGGCTTCGCGCAATCGCCTTGAGCACCAATGTCTCCAGATCGCGCGGGATGGCGCGGTCGAACGAACGCGGCGACGCGGGATCTCGCGTGGTCACCTCCTTGATGAGGCTGTTGCGGTCCGACCCCGCGAAGGCCGGCCGCAGCGCCAGCAACTCGTAGAGCGTCAGGCCGAGGGCGTACACCTCGGAGCGGATGTCGCAGCGGCCGTCGAAGCGCTCGGGGGCCATGTAGCGCAGGGTGCCGACGATGTCGCCGGTGTGCGTCAGGTCGTCGCCGTCCGTGGCCGCCTTGGCCAGGCCGAAATCGGTGACCCAGGCGTTCCCCTGGGCGTCGAGCAGGATGTTGGACGGCTTGACGTCGCGGTGCAGCAAGCCCTGGCCGGCCGCGTAGTCCAGGGCGTCCGCCACCTGCGCGCCGATCCGGGCCACGCTCTGCCAGTAGGCCCGCCCCGGGTCGCTCAGGGTGACGGAGGATGGCGGTCCAGCGAGCCTCCCCGACCCAGCGAGCCCCCCCGGCCCAGCGAGCCTCCCGCGTGAGCGGGGGGAGGAATCGGACGCCGGCGCCTCGCCGCCGGTCACCAGCGAGCGGGCCACGTCGGCCGCCGACACGTCCGGGCGCGTCGCGGTGGTCGCTTCCTCCCCCCGCTCACGCGGGAGGCTCGCTGGGCTGGATGGACGCCGCTGGTGCACCAGCTCCGCTAGCACCTGATCGAGGCCCAGGCCGGCGATGAACTGCATGACGTAGTACTGCGTGCCGTCCTGTTCGCCGACGCCGAAGACCGGCACGATGTTGGTGTGGTGCAGCCGTGCCACCGCCTTGGCCTCGCGATCGAAGCGCTGGCGCTGGCGGGCATCGGCCAGGGCCCCCGCCGGTAACACCTTGAGCGCGACGCGCCGCCCCAGCGACTCCTGCTCGGCCTCATAGACGACGCCCATGCCGCCGCGCCCACCTCGCGCAGGATGCGATAATCCCCCAGGCGCTCCAGGGGGCGAGCATCCCGCGTGAGCGGAGGGACCGACCCCGCCGCCGTGAGGTCCGTGGCGACGGCGCCCTTCAGCTCCTCCATCATCTGCAGGGCGGGAAAGAGATCGCGGACCTGTGCGGCGAGGTCGGGATGCCGGCGGGCGTACTCCTCAACATCGGGGTGCTCCCCGCGCCGCAGCCGCTGGCGGAACTCCTCGGCCAGTACCTCGACCGGATCGCGATCAATGGATTCATTCATGGTGGTCACCCGGATCACGGTAACAAGCCCGGCATCCGCGACAGGATTTCCTTCAGCCCCTTGAGGGCGCGCAGGTAGCGGATGCTGGCCGTCCCCCGTTCGATACCGAGGACAAGGGCGGCCTCGTCGTTGCTCAGCTCCTCGAAATGACACAGGGCGAGGACCTCCCGGTCCATCGGGTCCATGCCGTTGAGCGCCGTTTGCAGGCGGAGGAGGTGCTCGGCCTGAAGGGCGGCCCGGTTGGCGGCGCGGTCGCCGAGCAGTTGCGCTGCCAGGGCCGCCGAGTTGACCACGGGCAGGGCGCCGCGGTAGAGCGTCAGGTCCTGGCCGGCGTCGCCCACCCGCGCCCCCAGGAAGCGATCGTGCAGCTCTTGCAGCTTCTGGCCGGTCAGCAGGCGCAGCCAGGGGAAGAACGGCAGCCGCGGCTCGCCCAGGTATTCGCCGATGCGGCGGCAGACGTCGGCGTACACCTCCTCGAGTACCGCGGACGACGTGATTTGGCTGCGGACGCGGCGGTCCAGGCGCAGGCGCACCATCTTCCGCAGACGCTCGCGGTGCCGCGCGAACAACTGCGCCAGCGCTTGCCGATCCGTGCGGAGCGGGCGCTGCAACAGGCGGTTCGTCTCACTCGAGTTTGCCAGGGCCACCATGACATTCGATGATACGGCAAGGAATCGGAGGGTGTACAGCGGAAAGTCGGCAACGGAAACGGCGGACCGAGCGTCCGCGTCGGTCCGGCCCGGGGACGCCCAAGGACGGGGATTACCGGATCGTGCGGGCCACGCGCAGGCCGAAGTAGTCGTCGATCATGTAGGGCCGGTTGCTCAGCCGCGCCGCGGAGCGCAGGAAGGCCGGGTGATCGTAAAACGCCCCGCCGCGTTGGACCCGGCCATGCAGCTCCACCACCGGCTCGGTGTCCTCGCGGTCCTCGGTGGGCGCCGGCAGGCCTCCCCAGGGGCGACTGGCGATGGCCCGCTCCTGGCACCACTCCCAGATGTTGCCGTGCATGTCGAACAGCCCGAAGTCGTTCGGCTTGAGGCTTCCCACCGGGTGCGTTTGCACCTCCGAGTTGGCGGCATACCAGCCGTAGCGGGCAAGCAGCTCCGCCGACGAACCGTAATAGCGGCTGGTGACGGCGCCGGCGCGACAGGCGAATTCCCACTCCGCCTCGGTCGGCAGCCGGTAGCCGGTCCGACTCAGGTAGTTGTCCGGCAGCCGTATGCCCTCCTTGATGTCGTCGATCGGTGGATAGCACATGTCGTCTTTCAATACCCCCTCTTGCTCGCTGAGCCAGCGGCAATACTGGACGGCGGTAAACCAGTTGACGGCGATGGCCGGGCATTCCGGGTCGGGACAGTACTTGTGCGTGTAGTTGTGCGTCCAGTTGCGGGCTTTCAGGAAGCGCTGGAACTGGGCCATCGTCACAGGCGTCGTCGCCAGGGCGAAGGACCGGTCGATGCGGCGGTGGACGATCGGCTCATTCTCGCGGTCGGGCTCATCGGGCGGCGACCCCATGTCGACCGCGACCGGACCACGGATGACAGCGAAGGTCTGCCCCTGCTGATTGACATACCACCGGCGCACATTCACCGGATCCGCGCTCTTCAGTCGCTCATCCACGGGCGCCAGGCGCTTGGCCTCGTCCCAGCGGCGCAAGAGCCAGGCGATCGCCGCGTGGATACCGGGATCGGGGTCCGTCTCGTAACCCTGCTGGAGCCGTGCGAGCAGCGGCTCTCTGGCGGCCGGAGTCAGGGCATCCGGCGGATATTCGCCCAGGCTCAGGATCAGGGCGCGCCGGGCCGAAACCTCGGGCTCGGACAGAAGTCGCTCGGTCAGAAGCCGGGGATCGGCCTCCAGCGGAGCCAGCCGATGGATCAGCAGGCTCCGCAAGCGGGGATCCAGGCGGTGCTGGAAAAGCGACCAGACCGGTCCGGATTGACCGAGGTGGAGCAGGGTGACGGCGGCGTTGGCCTGCCGCCGAGCCAGGCTCTCCTTGCCCGCGTCCAGCGCGTCGGGCCTCAGCTCGCGGACCAGTTCGGCGTTCATCGCGGCGGCGGCCGGCTCGGGAAACGCCAGCAGCCGGGGAAGTAGAACCGCGTACTGCTCGGCGTCCGCATCCTTCAGTAAGTCCGCCAGCACCTCGGGACGGTCCGCGGCAAAGTCGGCAATGAGAGTGGTGGAAAACAGGCGGTCATAGTCGGGCCGGCGGCGGTCGCGGCAGACGGATGCCAGCGCGTCCAGGAACAGCAGACGCGCGGGCCGCAGAGCCTCGCTCAGCACGGCATAAGAGCTGGGCTCCGCGCGGGTCGTGGCCAGGAAGCGATCCACGAGATAACGGGTGTGTCGCCGCCAGCGGTCCTGATCCGCCGTCGGGTCCAGGCCGGCCAGGGCGAGGCCGGCGTTGAAGCGCTCCTGCGGCGGGGCGGCGTCCGATTCTAGCACCTGCCAGAGCCGGGGGCTGACCTCGGCGGCGTAAGGGCGCAGGGCCTCGCGAATGACGGGCAGATCGCGCGGGCCGGCTTGCAAGAGGCGCGTCAGGAGGTAGTCGATCTGGCCCCGGTCGCTGGGAAGAAGGGCCAGGCTGGCGTGAAGGCGCTCGCGCGAATCGGGGGCGGCCTCGTCGGTCAGGCGGCGGAGCATCGGGTCGGCCCAGCGGCGATAGCCGGCCAGGTCGCGGATCGTTTCCGGAGTGTCGGCAGTGTCGGCCGCACGCAGGACGCGGACCAGTGTGACGGCCCGCAGGTAGCCGTAGCCTTCCCCCGTGCCCCACATCAGTAAGCCGATCGCGAGGGCCGTGAGGACCAGGCGCAGCGCGCGCAGCGCCGCGTCGCCGCCCGCATCATCCGGCCTTGCGCCGCCGTCCAGTCCTTGCGGACGGTGAAGAGCAAAATGCTGAGCCACTCCAGCCCGGAGGGAAGGGTGCGGCGTTCCGGCCGGGCGGTCCACAAGGCCGCCCGCTCCCCGAGGCACAACTCGGCCCGGCCACGCCGTGTCTCCCGCTGCCGTCGCGTCAACCAGTCCCGCAGTGCGGGGACCAGGTAGTCGTGGGTGAGCTGATAGTAGCGTTGACCCGCAGGATCAGATCCCTCGCTGGCGCTTCGGGCTTGTATTTCTTCCGCCCCTTCCGGCTCGGTCGGTGTGATCAGTCGCAGGTCGGTGTCCAGGACGCGGAGCAGGGCGTCGAAGTCGTCCGGCCGCCGTGCGTAGCCCGAGGCCGCGAGCAGGAACGCACGCGATCGCATGGCCCCCTTGATGTTCGTCCCCTGCTCCGGCAAGAGGGCCCGGAGCACGGCCCGGGCGGCTTGCTGGTGACGGCGGTGCTCCGGCCGGGCAGCGCGGCTGCCGAGCGATTCTTCGAGGAAGAGCACGCCGATGCCCTCCGTGCCGCCGACGGCACGCAGGGTGGCCGGCGTCCACGGCCTGGTGCGCGTCATCTCCGCGAACAGCGTCAAATGCACCGGAATAACCTGGCCGTCCTGGGAAAGGCCAGTGACGGCCTGGTCCAGGAACTGTTCTTGCTGTGGCGCGAGGGCGCGGGTGCGGGCGGCAGACAGCCGAAGGCCCGGCCGAACTCGGCCAGCACCGGCCGGGCGTGCGCGGGGTCGAACAGATCAACCAGGCCGATGTTGCGCCCTTCCACCAGGGGGATCTCCAGGTCGCGCATGAAGCGGCTGACGGCCAGCCAGAAATCGTCGCGCACCAGCACCAGGGCTTGCACGCGTTCGCCGTCGCACTGCCGCAGCGCCAGGGCCAACTCGCCCGGCGGCGCCGACCCCCGGGCCTGGAGCCACTGCTCGAACTGATCGAGGACGAAGACCACGCGCCGGCCCGCGGCCACCCCCGCGCCCCGCCGCAGGTACGCGAGGGTTGCCGTCAGCCCCAGCGTGGCCGGCAGACCCGGGCAGCGCCGCCGCAGACCGTTCAACAGGCGGGTTTCCAGGTCGTCGGGCGTGGCCTCTACGTAGATGGGAATTACCGAGTCGGCCAGGCGCGGCAGCAAGCCGGCCTTTACGAGCGACGATTTGCCGCAGCCGCTGGGGCCGTAGATCACCCCCACGCGCAGGGGCTCGTCCGGGTCGTCGCCTTCAAGGCGGGCCTTCCAGAAGCGGATGCTTTCCGGCAGGCCGTTGCGGTCGCGGGGGCCGGGCAGCAGGTCGAGGAAAAAGTCAGCGTCGGCCGCCTCGAACGAACGCAGGCCGCGCGGGACGATCGGTCCCAGCCGCGGCTCGGCGGCCGCCCGGGCCACCGTGGCTCCGGGCCGCAGCAGCAACATCTCGTAATGCCGCAGGTCTTCGGCCAGGGCCAGCGCCGTCTGGTAGCGTTCCGACGCCCGCTTGCGGAGGGCTTTGAGGCAGATCCGTTCCAGCTCCCACGGCAGAGTGGGATCGAGCGCGCGCGGCGAGCGTGGCTCGCACGTCTTGATCTGTTCGAGCAAGGCGGCGCTGTCGGCGGCCTGATAGGGGACCTGCCCCGTGAGCAACTCGTAGAGCACCACCCCAAGGCTGTACACATCGGTGCGGGCATCGACCCGGTGCCCCTCGCCCCGCGCCTGTTCGGGGCTCATGTAGGCGGGGGTGCCGGTGAAGATGGCCCCGGTGCCGAACTCTTCCTCGCGGAGGGCCTGCCCAAAGTCGCCGACGTAGGGCCGGCCGTCGTCATCGAGCAGGATGTTGGCCGGCTTCACGTCGCGGTGAACGATGCCGCGCTGGTGGGCATAGTGCAGGGCTTCGGCGACGGCCGTGACGATCGCCACCGCCTCCGCCCGAGTTGGCCGGGCGCGGCGCTGCTGGCTCTTCAGGTCGCCTCCGTCGACGGCACGGGAAACGAGGTAGCAAAGGCCGTCGTCGGTCCGGCCCACATCGTATACCGGGACGATGCCGGGATGATCCAGGCTGGCGAGGGCCCGGCCTTCTGCGAGATAGGCGGCCAGCTCATCGGCCGAGGCGGCATGGCGGCCATGAAAGACCTTGACCGCCACCTGCCGCGCCAGCACGGCGTCGTAGCCCCGGTAGACCGTACCATAGCCGCCGGAGCCCAGTCGCTCGGCAACCTGGTAGCGGCCGACGACCAACGGCACCACGGCCCGGACCTCGCGGGTCGCGCCGGCCGGGGCCGTCTCCCCATCGGCCGGGTTGGGAGCCACCGTCCGCGTTGGGTCGCCTTCGGGGGGTTGCGCTCCGGGGGTTATGTCGTGCATGACTCATCCAGCCCAGGGAGAGAAGGTCGTTCGCCCGGACGAGCGAGGCCCATTATCCCATACCTGGGGATGGCGGAGCAAGCATGCGTCCGTCAGGCCTGGGGCGGAGGGTGAGCAGTTGGGAAGGGGGTGGAATGACGGCGGTTCGATGAACGAGGAGAATGGCTGGGACCGGGCGGCCCGTCGGCGTTGCATCATTGCATCGTTGCAGCCATACTAAAACCGCTGCATTGCATGCAATGCATGCAATGCATGCAACGACTGCAAGGCTGCAACGACTCAGCTGCATCGTTGCATCGTTGCATCGTTGCACGCATTGCATGCAATGCATGCAACGATGCAACGACGGGGGTGCGCGGCTGTCGAGGCGTACGCCCTCGCTCGCTGTATACGGGAAGAAGAAGGCCTCTCCCGAGAACCGCTGCCTTCCCAGGGCGGAGATGGGGGTGTCAGCCGATGTTCTGGGTCCCGGATGAGCGGAGAGGTGCGCCATGCATGACCCGGCCAACGAATTCGGCGATGCGGAGTGCGCTGCTTTGATGCTCGCGCTGTTCCCGCACGGGTGGGCCAGTGACGACGTGCTCAGCGAAATCGCCCCCGGCGGTTACGAGAATTCACCGCTGGCGGCCGCGTTTCATCCGACCGTGGAACAGGTGTATCGCGAGGCAGTCGCCCAGCATCGCCACATGCGCGGCCTGTTCAACGACCGGTCACCACCCGAGCCACGGCCCGAGCCGACGCTGGAGGATATCGCCAGGGACTTTCATCCGCGCCGATCGAGCCGGCCCGTGAGCTGGGCGAACTGGTCGGCCTGTGCCTGTGGGACATCTTCTCCGACGAACATGAGGTGATCGACCCGACCGGCCGCGTCGCCCACCTGGGTTCATTCCGCGGCAGCGGCGATTTCCTGGCCGGCCTCCTCAATCGCCAGATTGGCGAGGAGCGGTACGATTACCTGGACTTCTACCTGGGGACAATCGGCTTCAGCAGGCGAGTCGACCTGGCGCCCGTCTACGCCATGATCTTCCGCCGCCTGCGGAGCCAGGGATTCGACTGGGTTTATCACTTCCCGCGCCTCTACGCCGTGGATTTTCGGCCGCTGAAGAAGGCACTGGACGAAGCGCAGCAGCCGGAGTGGACCAATTACGATCCCTCCGAGGCGCTGGCGAAGGAAGCGGAGGAAGAGGAGCGAGACCGCCAGTTGGCGGAATTCCGCGAGTCGCTGGACGAGGGATATCGGGAGTCGGTGGAAGCGGCCCGCGAGGAGCCGCCGCCCGCGACGGTGCGCGGGTATCACGCGGTGTACGGCCGCTTTCCGCGCGGCTGGCCGCCGTGGGAACGGGATGAGTGAGGCAGTGACAGACAGGCGGGACGAGGGCGGCGCATTCGACTTATCGCATGGGCTGAGTTGCGGTGCGCGTCTGCCTTCAGGAAACACCGCTAATGTGATCCCTGCCCAGTCGCTAACGATGGCAGCCAGAGTGCTTACCTCCAGAATTGCCACCACTTCTTGGGCCCCCGACGGAGGTGGCGCCGAACGGCCTCCACCACAGCATCCGCATCTTGGCAGGGTTCAAGAACGCGGCCCTTCACCAGGAGTTTGTCACCAAAGATGATGACGTAAGCCTCTGGGATGTGGTTGATCCCAAGCCCCCAGCCAGGGAACTCGCGAAGCGTATGAGCGACAGCATGCACCCAGCCGGGATCGAACTCCCCATACAACTCGGCATATAGGTAACGCTCGTGATTGAGCTGGTCGTCCAGGATGTAGTACACGGGGTCAGGGTCGCCCTGTTCCCACCAAGAATACGGGTCTTCGAATTCGCACATGTGCGTGTAGGGGTTGTCTACGTCGTCCGCGATCTGTACCTCGCCCATCGGTCCAGTCGGCCCGTACTCGCGACAGGTCCGGACGATGGCGTTTCGCACCGTGTGATAGACCTGCCACGGGAGCCGGCCGCCGGGAAAGGGATTCTGGACGTGGTTTGTCACAAAATGTTTCACCTTGAGACGTTTGAGTCCTCCCATTGAGAATCCCCTCGCATTGGACCGATCAGTAACTCCCGCTCCTCACAACCGGCTTCGTTCCCGCGTCTCGCCATACGTCTTGTCCAGATCGACCGGCACCGCCGCCGCTCCGCGCAGGGCCAGCGGCAAGAGCGGCAGTGTCTCGCCGACGGCCAGCGGCACCGGCCACAGATCGATCTGGTTGTCCGTTCCGCGACGGGCCGGGCGGTAGGCGACGGCGTACAGCAGGACATCCTCCGCAAGCAGGAACCGGGTGTCGGCCCCCAGCAAGCGCATCAACTCGTTGTGCAGATTCGCCTGCCGTACCGTGACAATATCGACGACGATCAGCCCGATGCCCTTCTGGAGGTAGGCGGCACACTTGCCCGCGAAGCCGCTCCGCGCGTCGTCGCGGTCCTTGCTGCGCGGGCTCACCAGCTCCAGCACCGCGACCAGGCGGGCGTCATCGAGCATGTCGCGCACCTGCACTTCGATCTCGTCGGGGAAAGCGGCGGGCATCGTCAGCGGCGGCGCAGGCGGAGCCCAGGTCCGCACGCTGACGCCGCCCGGGCCGTTGGGCGACCCGCCTTCGGGCTTCAGCGGGTGCTCGAATTCGACCACGTCGGCTTCGACCTGGCTGCCCAGGTGAATCTGGATTTCGGAGACATACCGCGGGGGCAGGATCCGTTGCAGCTCGTCCGCGATGGAGTTGGCCCAGCGGGCGTGGAACGATTCCCAGGGGCGGCCCGGGTAGATCGGCGGACGAAAGTGATCGAGCAGCGGCATCGCGGCCTCGCGGGGCGATTCCGTCCGGATTGTACACGAGGCGTCGTGCCGCGTCGTTGCCCTATCCGAACTCCTTCGATGCTGCCCTCTTCGGTCTTCCTACCAACCTTGATCCCCCGCCCCCGCCGATTGTATAGAGGATAGCAGCCTCATTCCCTCCGCGGGCTGCCGCCTTCCCAGCCGCAGTCATCCCGTTCAGCCCCTCGCTGGCGCGTCGGGCTAACCCAGCATGACCCATCCTCCGGCCGCCCGCTCCGTCCTGCACCTGGACGCCGATGCCTTTTTCGCCTCGATCGAGCAGCGCGACGATCCGCGGCTGCGCGGCCGGCCGGTCGCAGTCGGCACCGGCGTCGTGGCCAGCTGCTCTTACGAGGCCCGCCGCTGGGGCGTGCGCACCGGCATGCGTCTCGGCGAGGCGCGGCAGCTGTGCCGGCCGCTCCTGGTCCTGCCCGGCGACTACCGCCGTTACGAGCAGGCCGCCCGCTGCATGCTCGCCATCTGCCAGGAACGCACGCCCGCCGTCGAGGTCGCCGCCCTGGACGATCTGTACCTCGACCTGACCGGCCTCGACCGCCCCGAATGCGTCCCCGACGGACTGCGGGCCCAGATGCGCGAGGAGGTCGGGCTGGGCGTGTCGATTGGCGTCGGCACCAGCAAGATGATCGCGGCCGTGGCCGGCGAGAAGGCCAAGCCGGGACGGAACATCTTCGTGCCACCGGGGACCGAACGGGCCTATCTCGCCCCGTGGCCGGCCAACGTCCTGCCGGGGGTAGGGCCGAAGGTGGCGGCCCGGCTGGACCGCATCAACGTGCAGAAAGTCGGCGAGCTGGCCCAGGTGCCGCCCGGCGTGCTGTGCGGTCTGTTCGGCCGGCAGGGCAAGACACTGCGCGACCAGGCCCACGGCATTGACCTGCGGCCCGTCGAGCCGTTCCGCCCGCCGCAGTCGGTCAGCCGCCGCACCAGCTTCGACCCGCCGACCGGCGACCCCGCCTTCGTGCGGGCCATGCTCGATCACCTGACCGAGCGGGCCGCCGCCTGGCTGCGCTTCCAGAACCGGGCCGCCCGCGGCGTCACGGTCACGATCCGCTACGGAGATTACGAGTTCGCGGAGGGGAGAACATCGTTGCGACAGCCGACGGCCGGCGAGCAGGAACTGAAGGAGGCCGCCCGCGACCGCTTCGCCCGCCTCTGCACCCGCCGCCTGCCGCTGCGCTTGCTGGGAATCACACTGTCTCCCGTGGTGCCGCCGGACCGCCAGGCCGGCCTGTTCCCCGACCCCGCCGAGGAGCGGCGCCGCCGGCTCAACGAGTGCGTCGATGCGGTGCGGCGGCGTTTCGGCTTCCTGGCCCTGACGACGGGGGCGTCGTTGGTGCTATCGGAGAAACTGGAGCGGGATCGGGAGAATTACAGGCTGCGGACACCGTGTTTGACGCGGTGAGCCCCGCTTGCGGTTTCGCGCTCGCGGTATCTCACGAAGCGTTTCGTGGGATACTGCGAGCGCAAAACTGCAAGCGGCGCACCTCATTATTTCTCCCGTTCCACCACGCGCAGGAAGATGTCGCGTGTCTGGCTCGTGTGTCGCTCCAGCTCGGCGAGAAAGCGATGGCCGGCATCTTCCGGGCCGGCCTCGAACCCGAGCCGTCGCGCCAGCATCTGCAAGCCTTCAGGCGTCGGCGGCAGCTCGTCGAGCGAGCGGTTGTGGACGATGCGCAGGCGGCTCTCCACCTCGCGCAGGAAATCGTAACTGGAACAGAGGGCTCCGTACTCGTCGGCCTCCAGCCGCCCGGCGGCGTGCAGGGCGGCCAGGGCATCCCAGGTGTTGGTGGCCCGGAGATCGGGAGCGGCACCGCCGTATTTCAGTTGCAAGAGCTGCACGAGGAATTCGATGTCGGCGATGCCGCCGAAGCCGCGTTTCAGGCTACGCTCGCTGCGGCTGGCTTCCAGTCGTTCGCGCATGCCGGCGATCTCGGCGAGCATCTCCGGCTGCCAGGGGACGCCGTAGGCGCAGCCGGCGATGGCGGTAATGACTTCAGCGCCGAAGGCCGGATCGCCGCTGACCAGGCGGGCCCGCGTCAGCGCCTGCCGCTCCCACAGCTGTGCTCCGCCCCCCTCGTAGTAGCGCTGAAATTCCGGCAGCGGGATCACCAGGCTGCCCGATTTGCCCGTCGGCCGCAGCCGCATGTCCACCTGATACAGCCGGCCCATCGGCCCCAGCACGCCGGCCACCTTGATGATCCGTTGCGCGAATTCCGTGAAGAAATGGAAGGTGTCGGTCACCTCGCACCGTGCGAAGCGCGACGATCCCTCCGGCGGCCCGGTACGGCCATCGCCTTCGTAAACCAGGATCAAATCGAGATCGCTATGGTAGCTCAATTCGCCTCCGCCCAGCTTGCCCAGGCCGATCAGGGCGTAGCGGCTCGGCTGGCCGGCGTTCGGGCCCTCAGTCAGGTAGGGCAGGCCAAAACGCTTCAGCAAGGGTGGATATTGCAGGGAGGCAATCTGTCCGAGAATGGCCTCCGCCAGGTCGCTCAGGGCGGCGGTGGTCTCGCGGATCGTGTCCTTCCCCAAAATGTCGCGCACGCCAATACGCAACAGCTCCTTGTCCTTGAAGCTGTGCAGGATCGGGTCCGGGTCGGCGGCGCCGCGGCACAGCTCCGCCAGCTCCTCGCGCAGCTCGGCCAGCGTGCGCGGCTGGTTCAGCACCAGGCTGTCGAGCAGCTCGTCGATCATCCCGGGGTTACGGATCAGGATTTCGGACAAAAACTCGCTCCAGGCGCACAGATCGACGTAGAGCGTCAGGCTCGGCGGATTGAAGCTGAACAGCTCCCACAGCACGGCCTTGGCCCCGAGCGTGGCCGTCACCTTTTCGAGGTTGACCAGGGCCATGTCCGGGTCCGGCGTGCCGGCGAGAGCGCGCAGCAGGTGCGGCGCGATGCTGGCCAGGAAGTGCCGGCAGCGGCGCGTCGACAGGAACGGCACCGATTCCTGCGCGAGCTGCGTCAGGTTGTGGTACGCCCCCGCCACGTCGCGGAAGCCATAGCGGCCTAAGACCGCGCGTACCGTCTCGTGGTCGGGATTCGGGTCGAGGATCAGATCGGCCTCGGGCGAGGCTTCGCCGTCCTCGCTCTGAAACGCCTGGTGCAACAGGTGGTTCAGTATCTGCCGGTTGAGACTGGTCTTTTCCTGGTAATCGTGGCGAAAGGCGGTGAGCGAAGCATCCGAGCCGGAAGCGTGAGCGACGGGTTCTGTTAGCCCGTCGCTCACGTTTCCGGCTCGGATGGCACCGTAGCCCATCCGCAAGGCCAGCTTGCGCAGCTCGTCTTCCCCCTCCGGCAGACGGTGGGTTTGCAGGTCGAAAAGCAGTTGCAGGCGGTGCTCGGTCTTGCGGAGGAAGCGGTAGGCGTCGTCGAGGATCTGGGATTCCTGGTCGGTCAGGCAGCCGACCCGTTCCAGGGCTTCCAGGGCCAGCAGGGTGTTGCGCTGGCGGACATCGGGCAGGTCGCCGCCGTTGAGCAGTTGCAGGAACTGGATGGTGAACTCGATGTCGCGGATGCCGCCGTGGCCGGTCTTCACCTCCGGGCCGCCGGCACCCGAGCGGCCGGCCTTGTGCTCGATCTGCCTCTTGAGGGCCTTGATCTCGTTGATCTCGCCGACACTGAGGTATTTGCGGTAGACGAATGGCTCGATCAGGTGCAGGAACTCGGCGCCGAGCTTGAGGTCGCCGGCGACGGGCCGCACCTTGATGAGCGCTTGCCGTTCCCAGGTCCGGCCCAGGGTGTCGTAATACGACAGGGTGCTGGCAAGCGACCGGGCCAGCGGGCCGCGTTGCCCCTCCGGCGCAGGCGCAGGTCGGTGCGGTAAGCCTGGCCGCGGTCGGTGTGGGCCGAGAGCAAACGCACCACCTCACCGACCACCCGGCCATAGAACTCGCCGTTGTCGATGCTGGTGACGCGCTTGCCGCGGGTGCCGCCCTCCTCGTCGTAGAGGAACATAAGGTCGATATCGCTGGAATAGTTCAGCTCCTCGCCGCCCAGCTTGCCGAAGCCGAGCACGACGCAGCGGGCCGGCGGGCCGCCGACGGTGTGTGGCTGGCCGAAGCGCTTGCCGACGTTGCGCAGGGCGACCTCCAGGGCGACATCGATGGCGGCGTCGGCCACGCGCGAGATGTCGCGCGTCACTTCCTCCAGCGGGCGGTCGCGGATGATGTCGTTGGTGCCGATGCGCAACACCTGACGCTGACGGAAACGGCGGAAGGCCCGCAGCACGGCGGAATCCTCATACGCGGCTTCAACGTCTTCCCGCAGTTGTTCGCGCAACTCGCTGCCGCTCGGGCTGCGCCGCAGCGGCACCCGCAGCATGTCGAGGTAGTCCGGGTTGGAGACCAGCAGGTCGCAGAAGTACTGGCTGGTGCTCAGAAGCTGGAGCAGTACCTCCAGGGGCCGGGCGCGGCCTTCCTGCAATGCGGCGAGCTGCTGCTGACCGCCCTCGGTGGCCAGGAAACGCTCCAGGTTGTTGAGCGCCATGTCCGCATCCGGGCAGCGCGGCAAAAAGCGCCCAGGAATGGGGACAATTCGCCCAGCGCGTCCAGGCCGATGGTTTCGGCCAGATGGGTCAGGTTGTGCCAGCCCCGTTCCAGGTCGCGCAGGCCCCAGGTTTGCAGGAGCGAACGGGCCTGGGCCAGCGATTCCAGGGGCGGGCGCAGTTGGTGCGGTTGCATGCGCGTCGCTGCGGCTCGCGGGAGAGGAGGGTGAAGGGCGATCACTGCCGCCATCTTCGCAGCGCCGGACACCACAATCAAGGAGGTTTAGTCGTCGGAGCCGCGCACGCAGCGGAGCGGAGTAAGCGGGCGAGCACCGCTTACTCCGCTCCGCTGCGTGCGCGGCTCCGACGCCGACTTGTCACCGAAACATCTTGCTGTTCCGATCCCCGCGCGACATCAGGTACGCGACCAGGTCGAGGATTTCGTCCTCCTTGAACGTGTCCAGCAGGGCCTTGGGCATCATCGAGACCTTCGATTTGACCACCGAATCGACCTTGGTGGCATCCAGGTTCACCAGTCCATTCGGATCGAGCATGTTCGTCATAACCATGATTTTGCCGCCGCCCTGGTTGACGATGCGGCCGGTCACGCTCTTGCCGTCGGTGGTGGTGATGGTCACCGCCACGTACTGGTCGCTGATCTCCTTGCTGGGGTCGAGGATCGACTCCAGCAGATCGCGGACATTGAAGCGGCCGGCGATGCCGGTCAGGTCCGGTCCCATGGCGCCGCCTTCATTGTCGAAGCGGTGGCAGGCGAAGCAGTTGGCCTGGCCGAAGAGCATCCGGCCGCGGTCGAAATCGCGCTTCGATTTCAGGCCCGCTTCCACGATCGGGGTCAGCTCGTTGAGCTTCCATTCCTTGACGAAGGGGCGCGGCTTGCCGATGACCGGGGTCGGGGCCAGGGGGGCCGCGTCCAGGATCGGTTTCAGCTCCGCCTTCTCCTGGGCGGTCAGCGTGGCGACGGCATCGGGTTTCATCCGCTTGTTGATGAAGTTGTTGAGGCTGGCACCGCCCTTGAAGCTGGACGCCTTCAGGTACCAGGTGAAATACTCCTTCCGCAAGGGCATTGTCCAGCCGGTCTTCAGCACGCGCAGCGACTTGGCGTACTCCATTTGCTCTTCTTGCGTCGGCGCCTCGTGAATCATCTTCATCCCCTTCGCGGCGATGTCCGGCGCCTCCAGGTAAACGAGCAACTCGCACAGCATGGCATTCAGCTCGCGGCTGTTGCCGGGGAGGTACGGGTCGAAGCGGGCGACGATCTTCTCCCGCGCGGCCTCCTCCGGCTTGCCGGTGCGGCTGAACAGGACGGCATAGACGCGGATCGTGTCCGTGCGCTGCTGGGGCGCCAGCTTGTCGAACTCGATCCGGGCCAGGGCTTCGAGGATCGGCCCTTGCAGGTTCCGACCCGGGATGGGGGCGCCCGGCCTGCGCGGGTGGTGGAACGGGTCCTGCCCGGTCGCGCGGACCAGGGCCAGGAGCGCGGCAATCGCCCTGGCCGGATCCTTCTCGCCCAGGGCCCGCTCCTGCCAGGTCTTCGGGTCCTGGTGCTCGATGGCCACGCGGGCGGCAAAGCGGATATAGCGGTCCTCGTGGCCCAGGTACGGCCAGGCTGCCTCGACCGCCGCCGGATCGACTTTCTGGTATGCCTCCAGCTGGTCGCGCAGGGCGCGGGCCTCGGCACCTGCGTCCGGCGCGCTCTTCGATGGAGCCGTCGATTCGCTGCCGACAAAGGTGACGCGGTAGAAGCCCGACTGCGTCTGGCGGCCGCCGATGGTGAAATACATCGCGCCGTCCTTCGGGCTGATGACCACGTCGGTCAGTGGCAGCGGGGCGCCGCTGGCGAAGTCTTCCAGCTCGCCCTTGTAGGCGCTGCCGTCGGGCGTCAGATGCAGGGCGTAGAGCTTGCCGTAGCTCCAGTCGCACATGTAGAGGGCTTCCTGATATTTGGCAGGGAATTTGGCGCCGTAGCCGAAGCACATGCCGGTCGGCGAGCCGGGGCCGACGTTGTAGAGCGCCGGCAGGCTGTCCGGGTAATAGGGCGGCCACTTGCCGGAGCCATTGCGCCAGCCGAACTCGCTGCCGCTGGTCGCCAGGCACACCCGCGTCGGCCGATACCACGGCGTGTTCATGTCCCATTCCATGTCGGCATCGTAGGTGAGGAGGTCTCCGTGCCGGTTGAAGGCGGCATCGAACTCGTTGCGGTAGCCGGTGCTAATCAGCTCCCACTTCTTGCCGTCGAGGTCAGTCCTGTAGATGCAGCCGCCGGGCCCAAGGACGCCGGCCATGAAGCCGTTGCCGTCGGCCATGCTTGGCAGCAGATGATCCTCGCCCCAGATTTGCGGCACGCGCGATGCATCAAGCGGTTTCATCATCTGTGTGCCGTCGCCGACCACGATGTAAAGCGATTTGCCGTCCGGCCCGGGCAGGATGGCGTGGACGCCATGCTCGCCGCCGCCGTTCAGGGGGTGCAGAAACTCGGTCTCCTCGAAGGTGTCGCCGCCGTCCTTCGAGCGGGCCCGGTGCAGACCCTGCCGCGGCCGAACACCGCCGATGTTGACGCCCTCGTTGACCATCACATAGAGGCTGTCAAAGGCCCACAACAGGCCGTGAGCCCCGCCCAGCGGCAGCTTGAGCTTCTCGACCTTCGTATCCTCGGTCTTGCCGCCCAGGGCCGGAGGCGTGATGCGGTAGAGCGGGCCGTACTGGTCGGAGCAAATCAGCCGGCCCTTTGGATCGACGCACATGTTGACCCACGACCCCTGCTCGCTCTTGGGCACCGAGTAGAGCAGTTCGGCCCTGAAGCCCTTGGGCAGCTTCAGCGTCTCGGCGGGGGTGGCATGCGGAGCCTTGGCGACGCCAGGCACGGCACCGGCCAGCGACGCCTCGCTGATCTGGCCCCACGATCCGCCACCCAGGATGGCGACCGCGGTGGCCGGCTGCCATCCTTTGGCGTCGAATTCGGCGGCCTGCCAGCCGCGCGGCGCTTTTGCCGCCGCACGCCAGCTCTCGTCGGTCACCACCACAAACGGCTCCTTCCCCTTCCCCTCGAAGCGCAGGCGCACCAGCAAGCCGGCGGGGCCGCTGTCGTTGTGCCCTTTGACGGCGATGACGTGCTTCCCCTCGATGCTCTTGCCGAACGCCGCGGTCACGTCCTTGACCACCGGCTCCTCCCATTCGCTCCCTTCGGCGGCCGCCTTGCCGTCGATATAGAGCTGAAACGAGTTGTCGCAGGTCGCCTGGAGCTTGACGCTGGTGTAGCCGCCCTTGATCTCGATTTCCTTGCGGAAATAAACGTCCTGGTTGTCTTTGGCCGGGCCAAGCCAGATCCAGACAGGGGAGGCCGATCCCCGTTTCGCCGGCCGCTCCTCTTCCTCTTCGCTCCCCCCGCGCACTGGCGGAGCCGGTAGCCGCATCAGGAACTTCACGCACACCGGCCCGCCGACCTTGACGGTGGTATCGGTCGCCGTCAGCTTGCCGCTCTCCGGGTCGATTTTGAAGACACACAGGTTGTTGCTGTCCTGGCCCGCCACGATCATCCATTTGCCGGTCGGATCAATGTTGAAATTGCGCGGGACCTTGAAGCCCTTCCCCTGGTCGCCGACTGTCATCAGCTTGCCCGTCTGTCGGTCGACCTGGAAGAGAGCAATGGTGTCGTGGCCGCGGTTGGAGACGTAGACGAACTTGCCCGACGGATGGACGACGACCTCGGCCGTCGAGTTCCCCTTCTCCGGCGCCGGCAGGGTGGACAGGGTCTGTACCTTCGTCAGCACGCCCTTGTCCTTGTCGTAGTCCATCACCATGACGGTCGAGTTCATCTCGCCGCAGGCGTAGGCGTGCTTGCCATCGGGGTGGAAGGCGAAGTGACGCGGGCCGGCGCCGGGGGCGGTGTCCATCGCCGGCGGATCGTTGGGCGCCAGCGTTCCCTTGCTGTCGTCGAACTTGTACACGAGCAGCTTGTCGAGCCCCAGGTCGCAGGCAACCGCGTACTTGCTCGCCTTGTCGAGGTTGATCGAGTGGGCGTGCGGCCCTTCCTGGCGATCCTTATCGACGCTGGTGCCCTTGTGCTGGACGAAGGCGGTCGCCTCGCCGAGGCTGCCGCCCTTCTTGATCGGCAACACCGACACGCTGCCGCCGCCGTAGTTGGCGACCAGGACGAACTTGCCGTCGCGGTCGAGGCTGACGTGGCAGGGGCCGGTGCCGCCGGACGATTGCTGGTTGAGCAGCTTCAGCCCGCCCGTCTTCGGGTTGAGGGCATAGGCATTGACCGCTCCCGCCTTCTTGCCGCCAAAATCGTCGATCTCGCCGACCGCGTAGAGTAACTGGCCGCTGGGATGGATAGTGAGGAACGTCGGGTTCTTCGTCTCGGCGACGAGGACCGGCTCGGAGAGGCTGCCGCTGGCCGAGTCGAACTCGCAGCGATAGATGCCCTTGCTCTCCTTGCCGGTATAGGTGCCGATGTAGACCCACGACTTGCCGGCGGGGACTTCCGCCGGGGCCTCGGCGGCTGCGACCAGTGCCGGCAGGGCCAGGGTCAGAAGGACCGCCGCGATCCGCGGGGCGGTGGGGAAACGAGCCAACGACATGGGGGTGACCTCCGGGGTGATGCCTTCTGGCGTGATGCAGACATTGTGGGGAAGGGGCGGGGGGAATGCCAGCGAGAAATTGGATTTCGGTGAGCGGGGCCAAGCAAGAGTCTGGGCGACTACGGCGATAGTGTTAAGCCGGCTTATTCTGGGATTCGGCAACCTCGGCGAGGAGCCGATCAGCGATCAGGAACGGAGCGTTTGCCCTGAGTGCGAGCGCGAGACCATCGCTGGGTCGCACGTCGACTGGGACCAGCTTGCCGTCCAGGCGCAGCCTGACCTCTGCGAAATACGTGTGCTCTTTCAGGTCGTGGATGCAGACCGCCTCGACCACCGCCCCAATTGCCGTGATGGTGGCAAGCCACGCGTCGTGAGTCAATGGTCGGGGGCAGACCACCCGCTTGAGAATTCGGTCGATCGCCGTCGCCTCGAAGATTCCGAGCACGAACGTCAGCCGCCGCTCCCCCTCGATCTCCCGAAATACGAGGACTTGCTGATCGTGTATCTCCGAAATGATCACGCGCTGGACGTCCACGCGAACTTCCGTCGCACGTGGCCGTTGCTGGTGGTCTTCTGGATAGGGCTCGGCGAAGACCCTGCGGGCGCACTCCTCGCACAGGTGGACCTCGGACACTTCGCCACTGCGGCTGATATTAGTGATGTGGAGAACCTGGGCGCGCTCACACCGCTCACAGCATCGAGCCGGAGGCGGTGTGGCGGCTGGAGGGGTGGCTGGCAAAGGTTGCTTCTTCCACTTGTTCATGGTTTTGGAACCCGGGGGAAACCACGGCGTCAGTCGCCTCTCCGTCATCCTTCGCAGCGAATCCTCGCCTCATACATCAATCATCTGCTCCCCACCGTGCTCCGGGTTGCCGATCAGGCGCTGCCGCGTCGGATCGACGACCCAGTCCATCAATTCCAGCGGCACCTGACCGATGATGACGGAGAATCCGTCGGCAATCTCGCCGACATCGCAGCGAATCCTCGCCTCATACATCAATCATCTGCTCCCCACCGTGCTCCGGGTTGCCGATCAGTCGCTGCCGCTTCGGATCGACGACCCAGTCCATTAATTCCAGCGGCACCTGCCCGATGATGACGGAAAACCCGTCGGCAATCTCGCCGACATCGCTGATGCAGTCGCGCCCCTGAACGCTCAGGCGCACCGCGCGATACATGGGGACTGCCACGCTTCCCGCGATCGTTCGGGCCGGTCGGGTTTTCAGCTGAGATAGCCCGAGCTGCGCGATCAGCCGGCTCGGGACCAGAAGGCCGGTGGCGCCGGTGTCGATCAGAGCATCATTCACCTCGACGGCCCGCACCTGGTCGGCGGGCACCCCACCCTGGGACGCCCGGTAGACGTCTTCCAGGTTTTCGAGCCGCGCCGCCACCAGGACCTTGCCCATCGTTGCAGTCTCCATGGCTTCGTCCGCCTGGGAAAGTGGTTGGGCCGGGCGTTCCCTCCATTATATCGCACCATCGAAAAATGCTCTGCCCCCGTCAGCGATCACGTCGATCGCAAGGCGGCCGCTGGAGGCATTACGCATCTCCGCCCGCGCCCTACCAGCCAGCGCGGCTCGTCTCATCCGCCGCAGCACCAACCAGCCGGCGAGCAGGGCCACCATCACCGCACTTCGCCCCGGGCGGAACACCTCGCCCACCACGCCCCGCACCTTCGGCCAGACAGCCGTGCGATCTTCGTCCGCCAGGGCCACGTCGAAGTAGCCGTTGAACATTTCGTCCCAGCTCTGGGGTCCGGCGTGGACCGTCGCATCCGGATCGGGGTTGGCGGGGTTGTCGGTCGAGTTGTCGTAGCTCGCCGTGCAGCGCAGCAGCGACCCCGCCGGCAGCCGTTTCGGCTCGGCCAGCTCGTAGCGGTGCTGCCAGTTGAAATCGTAGCGCGGCACGTCGAGCAGCACCTCGTTGGTGCCGTCGGGATAGGTCACGTCGTAGCGGAACGATTTGCCGCGCAGATGCATGTGCGGGAACATCGACAAAAGGAGCACCGGGCGGTTGATCTGCCAGGTCTGCTCCACGCGGTGGTCGGCCACGCGCGGCGGGATGCTCAGCTCCTCCTCGAGCATGAGCCGCGTCGCCACTTCCTTGCGAACCGATCTCGGGTCGGCAAAGGTGAGCGCCAGGCTTGTCTGGTCGGTCTGCTCCGTTCCCACGGTCGTGTAGTGCATGATGAACAGGAAGTGCCAGCCGGCGGGGACCAGCTTGGCCATGCCGTCGGGCAGCACCATCGGCCCGGTCCCCGGCGCCCAGCCGGCGAAACAGTACGACCCGAGCGATCCCACGGCGACCGGCTCGGCCAAGTGGGGAGGCGTCATAAAGACCGTGCAGTGGTGTACGACCGTCCGGTTGCCCGGTCTCACTTCCGCGGCCCGCACCCACCTGTCCTCGCGGAAGCCCGGATCGACGTCGATGTACTGGTACTCGATGGTCCCCTGCGCCGGCACGGTGAACGGTTGCGGCAAGGAGAGGACCAGATCGGGCCCGGGAATCGTCCAGCCGTCCGGGAAGGAGCGCGGCGGCGGCAGGTCGGCGGGATTGCCTTCCGGGCAGTCGGCGTCGATCCAGTCGAAGATCACCTGCTTTTCGTCGTCGGGCAGATGGGCATCGTTGGCGAAATGGCCGTAGCGGGGGTCGGCATGCCAGGGCGGCATGCGGCCGGCTTCCAGGACCTCGCGGATCGTTTCGGCCCGTCCCGCCGCGGAGCGGTAGCTGGTGAGGGCAAACGGGGCGACCTGCCCAGCACGGTGGCAGACGATGCAGCGCTTCTGCAACAGCGGGGCCACGTCGCGGCAGTAGGTCACGTCTCTGCCCACCAGTTTCCGCACGACCCGGCCGATGAGGCAGCCCGAGGCCGCCGTACTCGGCGTGGATACCGGTCGGCCCGCGAGCAGGTCTTCCAGGGACAACGCCAGATCCCGGCGGATCGGCTGGGGCCGATGCGTGGTCACATCGTTCTGGTCGTCGATGCGGCCGCCGTACTGCACCGCCCGTTTGCTGTCCAGGACAAAGGCCTCGGGGGTGCGGCGGGCTCCGAACCGATCCGCGATCCTGGCACCGTCGTCCCGGAGCAGCGGGAAGCCGATGTGATGCTCCTGACCGAAGCGCTTGATGGCCGCCGACGTGTCGCTCGCATTGGGGAAGATGCCGGCGAAGGCCACGCCGCGCGGGCCGAACTCGTGTTCCAGCTCCAGCAGGCGCGGCGCGTACAGTTTCGACAGCGGGCAATCGGCCGACAGGAACACAACCACCACCAGGGGATGATCGTGCCAGTCGCTGAGGCGACGGGTCACGCCGCCGGCATCGGGCAGGGCAAAGTCGTCGATGCTCGGCGCCGCCGCGGGGGCGGCCGTCAACAGGAGCAGAGCAAGGGTCGGAGGCACGGGCGCACTCCCTTCCGGCAAGCACAGGGCGGCACTCGAATGTAGCACCTGCCGCCGTGTGTGCGCCAGCAAATCTCTCCCCTCGCCGCGGAGTACCGGGGCGAGGGGAGACAGCTTCCTTGCGCCGCCCTGTGCTATGTTTGAGCCGAACCGGCAACGATTCCGCGGCGGAGAGTCCGCATGCAGATCCCGTTTTTCGATCTGAAAGCCCAGAATCGGGCCATCTGGGCCGAGCTTCAGACCGCCTTGCAACCGGTCCTGACCGAGGGTCAGTTCATCCTCGGGCCGGCCGTCGAGCGCTTCGAGGCCAGCTTTGCCAGGTACGTCGGAGCCCGCCACTGCATCGGCCTGAACAACGGTACGTCGGCCCTGCACCTGGCCTTGCTCGCTTGCGGCATCGGGCCCGGCGACGAGGTCATCACCACGCCCGCTACCTGGATCAGCACCAGCTGGGCCATCAGCTACGTCGGGGCGACGCCGGTCTTCGTCGATATCGATCCGGCCAGCTACACCATCGATCCGCAACTGGTGGAGCGTGCCATCACGCCGCGAACGCGGGCCATCCTGCCGGTGCATCTCTATGGGCAGGCCGCCGACCTTGACACTCTTGTCGAGATCGCCGCTCGACACGGCCTGGTCCTGATCGAAGACTGTGCCCAGGCCCACGGGGCGCGATTCGATGGCCGGCACGTCGGCACGTTCGGCCAGGCGGGCTGCTTCAGCTTCTACCCCGGCAAGAACCTGGGTGCCTTCGGCGAGGGCGGTTGCGTGGTGACGAACGACGACCAGATCGCCGCCACCCTCCGCTGCCTGCGCGACCATGCCCAGCAGGGGCGGCACCACCATGTCGCCATCGGCTTCAATGCCCGCATGGAGGGGGTGCAGGGAGCCGTCCTCGACGCGAAGCTGCGCCACCTCCACGAATGGAACGTCGCCCGTTGCGTGAATGCCGCCATTTACCGCGAGCTGCTGGCCGGTGAGACGGACATCGTCGTGCCGAAAGCGGTCCGGCCCGACGGCCATGTGTGGCACCTGTTCGTTGTCCGTTGCCTGGGCCTGTCGCGCGACGAGCTGCGTTCCGCCCTGGCCGAATGGGGCGTCGCCACCGGCATCCACTACCCCACGCCGGTGCCGTTCCAGCCGGCTTACCGGCACCTGGGCCATCAACCCGGCGATTTCCCCGTGGCCGAGGAGCTGATGCGGAGCTGCCTGTCGCTGCCGATGTACCCGGAGCTGACGGCGGCTCAACTGGAATACGTCGCCACGGCCCTGTGCGAATGCCTGCAAACCGCCCCGGTGGCCGCGAGTCCCTGACGCCAGGAGGTTAGCATGGTCGAGTCGTTTATCCATCCGACGGCGCTCATTTCGCCGGATGCCCGCCTGGGCCGGAATGTCCATGTTGGGGCGTACACGGTCATCCGCGATAACGTGATTGTCGGCGACAATGTCTATATCTCGTCGCATGTGTCGGTGGGCGAGGAGGCCGAGCATTCCACCGACAAATACGAGTTGCACCCGCGCGACGAGGCGTTGCCGATCCAGATCGGCAACAACGTGGTGCTGCGCGAGTTTGTCACCGTGAACCGTCCCATGAAGACCGTCACGCGCATAGCCGACGATGCCTACGTGATGGCCCGCGTACACATTGCCCACGATGTGTGGGTGGGCGAACACGCCGTCGTCTCCAATTGTGCGATTCTGGGTGGCTGGACACGAGTGCAGCGCGGGGCCAACCTCGGGATTTGCAGCACGACGCACCAGTACACCACCGTGGGCGCCTACGCGATGGTGGCGGCCAACGCCACGGTGGTGAAGGACATCCCCCCGCTGGGCAAGTACATCCCACAGAAGCCGCTGGGGCTGAATGCCTACGCCATCGCCAAGTGGCGGCTGACGCTGCACGGCGAGTCGCTGGAGGAGCTGCGCGCCCAGCCAGCTTACCGCGAGCTACTTGCCTCTTTCGAGCAGGAACGCTTCAAGGAACGTGGCATTTACTGAGACGGGGCCCCCCTGTGTCTGCACCCATTCTGGATTCGGTCATCGATGCCGCTGCTCCGCCGGCGACGGTCGAGTTGTCGGTGGTCCTGCCGGTCTTCAACGAGGAGGAAGCGCTGCCGGCAGTTCTCGACGAGGCCCTGGCCGCCCTCGACGGGGCCGATTTCAGTCATGAGATCGTGCTGCTCGACGACGCCAGCACGGACCGGACGCCGGATATCCTCCGCGATTTCCAACGGCGCTACCCGGAGACAGTGCGGCTGCTGCGACACGAGCGGAACCGCGGCATCGCGGCGGCGTGTAGCAGTCTTTATGCCGGGGCGCACGGGCGTTTCGTGTTCATCAACGGCAGCGACGGCCAATGGCGGACGGCGGAATGCCTGCGGATGATGGCCCTGCGCCACCGTTTCGATGTCGTGGTGGGCCGGCGCGTCAAGAAGCAGTACCGGCTGGGGCGACAGCTCGTCAGCGCGGCGTTCAACCTGCTGCCGCGGCTGCTCTTCGGAGTGGCTGTGCATGACGCCGGCAGCATCAAGCTCTTCCGCCGGGAAGTGCTCGCCCTTCCGCTCCTGAGTCGCGGGCCGTTCCGCGAAGCGGAGCGGCTGGTCCGGCGCAGCGGCGCGGCTACCGCATTGGTGCCGTCGATGTCGAGCACTTGCCGCGCCGGGGCGGCAAGGCGGGCGGCGCGCGGCTGGCCCTGGTGGGCGAAGCCGTGGTCGATCTCGCACGCTGCTGGCGGGACATCGTCCTGCGGGGGAGAACATGATTCGACTGACCCCCGGGTGGCACGCCCTGAGGTACTCCGAAGGGCGTGCGTGACTGCCAGCACGCCCTTCGGAGTACCTCAGGGCGTGCCACCCCTAACCGAAGGTGTGTGCATTGGCGCATTCCACAGTAGTGACTAGGCCTGCCCCTCGGGCACCGGAACATGCCGTCGCGACGGAGCCCATTGGCGTCGCCGTCGTCGGCTGCGGCTATTGGGGGACGAACCTGATCCGCAATGTCGCCGCCTCGCCGCTCTGCGACCTGGTCGTGCTGTGCGATGCGGATCGGGCCCGGCTGGAGCGCGGTGCTGCCGCCTGCCCGCGGGCCGAACTGCTCGACAATTTCGAGGCGGTCCTTGCTTGCCCAAGTGTCGAGGCCGTCGTCATCGCCACGCCGGTGGCCACGCACGCGCCGCTGGTCCACGCGGCGCTGGAGGCGGGCAAGCACGTCCTGGTCGAGAAGCCGATGGCCACCTCCGTCCGCGAGGCGGAGGACCTGGTCCACCTGGCCAACTCGCGCGGGCTGACGCTGATGGTCGATCACACCTTCCTCTACAGCCCGGCCGTCCGCCGCGTCAAGGAGCTGATCGACGCAGGCGAGCTGGGCGACATCTATTACATCGACAGCGTCCGCATCAACCTGGGCCTGTTCCAGAGCGACGTGAACGTGCTGTGGGACCTGGCGCCGCACGACCTGTCGATCGTCGATTATCTGCTGGGCCGGCTGCCGCGCAGCGTGGCGGCTACCGGGAGCTGCCACACCGGCGGCGACCTCGAAGACGTGGCCTATCTGAACCTCGACTTCGGCGGTAACCTCCTGGCGTCGTTCCACGTTAACTGGCTCAGCCCCGTCAAGGTCCGCCACCTGATGATTGGCGGCAGCCGGAAGGGACTCGTCTACAACGACCTCAACCACTGGGAGCCGGTCAAGGTCTACGACCGCGGCATCACGGTGGCCGAAAGCCCGGAAGCCCGCCGCGGCGTCCTCATCAGCTACCGCACCGGCGACGTCTGGTCGCCCCATGTCGAGCAGACTGAGCCGCTGCAAGCCGTGGTGCGGCACTTTGCCGAGTGCATCCGCACCGGCGGCCGGCCGCAGAG
Organism: uncultured Planctomycetota bacterium; assembly: GCA_963827935.1. Lineage (GTDB taxonomy): Bacteria > Planctomycetota > Planctomycetia > Gemmatales > Gemmataceae > DATFNV01. The sequence continues at coordinate 43,745 of CAWHCN010000025.1, forward strand.
CGACGGCGAGGCCGGCCTGCGCGTGGTGCGCATCCTCGACGCCGCCCAGCGCAGCATCAAGGCCCAGGGAGGACGGATCACGCTGTGAGCCTTGTCGCTACCCGGCCAGTCCCGCGCGTCGTGCTGGCTCCATCCTCCCTGCGGACCCTGGGCCGGCTCGCCGCCTGGCTCCTGGTCGCCGGCTTGCTCGTGGTCCATGTGCCGCCCTTTCTCCGCCTGGGACTCGATCCCGACGTGACGCTCTGGGACCTGTGCGCCGGCACGGTGCTGTCCGGCGGCATCTTCGGCCGCGATGCCTTCGAGAACAACCTGCCCGGCATGCTCTGGCTGCACATGGCCCTGCGGTCCGCGTTCGGCTGGCGGCCGGAGGTCCTGCGCGGGGCCGACCTGCTGATCGTTGGGGCCAGCATCGGACTGCTGGTGCGATTGCTGCCCGGCGGTCGCGCCCCGGTCGCCGCGTTGCTGCTCGCCTTCTATTTCAGTACCTCGGAATGGTGCCACTGCCAGCGCGATACCTGGATGCTCCTGCCAGCGCTGCTGGCGCTGCGGCTGCGGCTGGCGAACCGGGGGCGTCAGCCCCCGGGTGATCTGGCGAACCGGGGGCGTCAGCCCCCGGGTGATCCGGCGAACCGGGGGCGTCAGCCCCCGGGTTCTTCGCGTCACCCGGGGGCTGACGCCCCCGGTTCGCCCATTCTCGAGGGTCTCCTCTGGGGCGTCGCCTTTTGGATCAAGCCGTTCGTCGCCGTGCCGGCCCTGGTCTGCTGGATTCTGTGGGCCATTGTCGCCCGGCGGTTAGGAGTCAACGCCCGCCAGATCGCGCTTGACGGCCTTGCTGTGCTGCTAGGCGGCGCCGTTATCGGGGCGCTGGGCGTCGCCTGGCTGCTGCAAACGGGTAGCTGGCGGTATGTTGCCGACATCTGGTTCGTCTGGAACCGCGAATACGTCGGCGCCAACATCGCCGGCGATGCCGCCTGGGCCTATCGCCTCGGCTTCGCCGTCCGCTTCTTTCCGTGGCTGCTGGTCCACCTGGTGGCCGTGCCCATTGCCCTGGCCCGGGTCCGCGGCCTTTGGCGAGGCGACTCGCCGGCTCAGGGCCTGTTGGCCGGCTTCTATCTCGCCTGGACCGCCCAGGCGTTCCTGTTGCAGCATCTTTTCGATTACGTCCACGTGCCCCCGATTTTACTGGGCCTGACGGTGGTCGCCGCTGCCGGGCTGACCGCAAACGGGGCCCGGCTGCGTCGCGCCCTCCTGGCCTTCCTTGTGGTTTGTGCCGTGGTGCGTTTCCCGCTGCTCACCGTCGGCCGGCTGGAGGCCTGGTCGCAGTGCTTCCGCTCCGACGCCCCGGCCGAGCTGCGCGATCGCTTGACGCTGGACCACAAGGTCGATTGGGGTGACCTGGGCCGCGTCCAGGCGTTTCTTGTGGAGACCGGCATGGGCGACGGCGAGCTGACCTGCTTCAGCATGCCGACGGTGGCGCTTTATGGGGAGATGAATCTCCATCTTCCCGACGCGCCATATTTTCGTGCAGAACGCCCTGACGATGTTCCGCAGCCGCCGTGCCGAGATTCGTGCGGACCTCGTCGCCAGCCGGCAGCGCTATCGTTGTCTGCGACCTGAAATGGTTCGGCATGGAGCATCTGCGGACGCAGCTCGACGACGGCACGTCGGCCTGGGCGGGGCGAGTGGAGTTCCGCGCCGGTCGCTACGGGGTGCTGCGGCTGAGCGGGGCGGAGATGCCGGCGTGGCTGGAGGAGAATTTCGGGCTGTAAGGCGTCTCGGGACTGCCTCCGGCTTCACCGCCAAGCTCACCGCCAATGGCGGTGAGCTTGGCGGTGAAGCTACTGCTTGTGCCATAAGGACTTATGCGCTGATTCCGCTTCACCGCCAAGCGCCTGCGCGTAGGGGTGTGGGCGCCGTTTCGGCCGCGCTGCCAGTCGGCTGGGACTATCCCACCCTGGGATTTTACCCCCAGTTGAGCCCGTCAGGGGAGACCAGTCCGGCCAGCCCTGCCACTCACGATTAACCTGCTTTACCAATAGCCGCACCGGGGGTATCGCTGCACTCGACCACCGGCTAATTGCTCCTACCCCTCCGGGGTCGAAACCGGCTGGCAATCACTGTGCCGGACACTATTACCGCTTTACCCATTTTTCCCCGCCCCATCCCCCCCGCCTCGACACCGTTCTCTCATTGATCTTCAAGTCCATGCCCAGACCTGTCCGATGTAATTGGCGTAACGAATTTGCCGTTTCTGACGAATCTCCCAGGTGGTCCGAACATGACGCCATCATTCCGCCGTTGCCTGGTCCCGTGGAAAGCGGTCCTAACGCCGTTTCTGGTCCTGGCGGGACTCCTGTCTTGCTGGGTGGTGTCGGTAACCCGGCGCAGGCGCCGCCGGCTCCCGCGGGTCAGCCGCCTGCAGCGCAGGGCGGCCAGCCAGTGCCGCCAGTGGTCATCAATATTGCGCCGCCGGCTCCGCCCGCGCCTCCGCCACCCTGGCCGATCACTAGCGAGCCGCCCTGCAAGATCCCCGCGGTTCCCAGCACATCACCGAAGATCGAGGAGGCGGCGAAGCTCGTCGAGTCCGCCAGATGCAACGATGCGTTTATCGAGGTCGTAGTTGGACAAACGCCGCATCGTCATAGTCAAGGAAGACTTCCGGACACCAAAGAAGGCAGGGAATATCTATGTCGGCGACCCTGACGTTGTCGACGTGACCTTCGTACCTCCCATAGACCCCAAGGCAGTCCCAGCCCCGCCTCGGCCTGCAATTCGAGTCCTTGGAAAGAAGATCGGTGTCACGGATCTTTTGATCGAGATGCCAGATGACAGGTTGTTCAAATTCGAGGTACGCGTCCTGGGTAATCAGGAGGAGCTTCTGATCCGCCAGCGCCTACGTCTAGAGGATCAAAAGCGGCGGCTTGAAGAAGTTCGCGAGAAAGAGCAGGCACGGGTTGAAGAGCTGCGCTAAAGAGGAGGCGTTCCGGAGGTCTCTAGAGGACATCAATAAGCAGATGGTAAAGCTGTTCCCCGACGCTACCGTGACTGTCGAACCAGTGGGTAACAACCTCGTCCTTAGGGGAGAAGCTCGGAGTGCTACCCAAGTCAGGCACATTGTTGACACGGTCAAATCGTTTGCCGGGATTCAGATCTACGCCTCAGGAGGCACTGGGCAGGAGGCGGTGCCTTTCGGCGCGGGCGGGTCTGCAATCTTGGAAAAGGACTCCCGCATCATCAACCTGATCCGCGTGGTTGGCTCCCAGCAGATCCTGTTGAAGGTCCGCGTGGCGGAGCTGAACCGCACGGCCATGCGGGCGGTCGGGGCCGACTTCCTCAACCTGACCTCGTCCTCGGCCGTCGGCACCAACCTGGGCAACGGCACGATCGTGGGGTCCGGGGCCCTGGACTCGATCACAGCGGCCGGTGCCACCATTCCCGGCACCACCACCGCCTTCGCCATCCTCAATCATGGCCGCTTCGAGACGTTCATCAGTGCCCTGCGCAGCAACAACATGCTGAAAATCCTGGCCGAACCGAACCTGGTCGCCCTGAACGGCCAGCGGGCCAACTTCCTGGCGGGCGGTCAGTTCTTCGTCCCCACCGCCCAGACCGCCATCGGCGGTGTGTCGGGCGGTGTCACGGCCCAGCCGGTGGACTTCGGCGTCCGCCTCGACTTCCTGGCCCACATCCTCGACGGCGACGTGATCCGCCTCACGGTCGATCCCGAGGTCAGCCAGCCCGACTTCACCGTGGCGACGACGCTGGTCGCGGGCGGCTCGCCGATTCCCGGCCTGAACAAGCGCAGCGCCCACACCACGGTCGAGCTGCGCCAGGGGCAGACGCTGGCCATCGCCGGCCTGATGCAACTGACGCTGGACGGCACCACCCGCCGCATCCCCGGCCTGGGCGACCTGCCGATCCTCGGGCCCTTCTTCAGCAACACGACCGGCTCACGGACCGAAAAGGAGCTGGTCGTGCTGGTGACGCCGTACCTGGTGGAGCCGATGAACGCCGACCAGGTGCCGCCCTCGCCGGGCGACGAGGTCAAGGAGCCCAACGACCTGGAGTTCTACCTGCTCAACCGCATCGAAGGCCGGACGGGTGTCGATTTCCGTTCGACCACGAATTACGACGACGCCACGCACATGGTGCGCTGCCTGCTGCGGCTGCACGAAGAGAATGGTGCGTGGGCCGAATGGCTATTGCGAATAAGGGTCTGCGAAAGGGTCACTGGGTCAAATTCCGGGTTCTGGGTGGCACGCCCTGAGGTACTCCGAAGGGCGTGCGGACAGTCAAGCACGCCCTTCGGAGTACCTCAGGGCGTGCCACCCCACCGCTGAACTCCCTCCTCCCGGTAATTCGGGGCGGGGGTGAAGGATGGCCGCAGCGAGCGGCCGATACGCAGAAAGGCGATTCCCATGCGCAGCACGCGACGATTCTGGTGGCAGGCGGCGGGGCTGGTGGCGGCGGCGACGGCGGTCAGCCCGGCGCTGGCCCAGAGCGTGCCGGGCGCCACCGAGATCATGGCCCTGCCGGACGACACGCCGGTGAAGAGCCCGCAGATGCTGCCGGCCCCGCGGCCGGCCGTGGCTCCCCTGGCCGTAATGCCCGCCCCGGCCCCGACCCCAGCGCCGGCCTGCGGAGCCGACTATGCGGCGACCGGCAGCCATTGGAGCTGGGCACGCTGGCGGGCCGAGAAGAAGGCCTGGTGCCAGGCGCATCTGTGGGGCTATCCCGCCGAGTTCGAGGCGCCGCCGCTGGGTGCCACGGCCCACGCCCATTTCCGCACCATGGTGGCCAACGGCGAGGCGGCGGCGATGGTCCTTTACCGCTGCGACTTCAAGGACGGCACCAACGACCTCAACCAGCATGGCCGCGACCGCTTGACCGTGATGGCTTGCAAGCTCGGCGTCAACACCTTCCCGATCGTCATCGAGCGCACGCCCGAGGCGCCGGCCCTGGCCGAGGGTCGCCGGGCCGCCATCCTCAACGTGCTGGCGGTGAATTCCATCGTGGTACCGCCGGAACGGGTCATCATCGGTGCCCCGATCGCCAACGGCATGGCCGGCAGTGATGCGGAGATTCTGTATCCATACCAGATCCGGAACATGCAGATTCAAGCCGCGCCGCTGCCCATCCAGGGCGGCGGATCGGGCCTGGGGACGGGCGGCACGGGCGGCGGCACGGGGGCCGCGGGTGGCTTCGGAGCGCCACGCTAAGAGCGGCCGAAAGAAATGAACCACAGAGGCACAGAGGGCACAGAGAAGAGCGGAAAGTGGACGGTCCGGTACTGATGGCGGCGGGATTCGAGTGTACGTCCTACCATTCTGGCCTTTTCTCTGTGTCCTCTGTGGCTCTGTGGTTCATTTCTTCCGAACGGTCTAAGGCGAGAGTCACGCGGGCCTACGGCCCGCGGCTAAACAGCGATCCAACGAAAACGGGCAGGGGGGTGAACCGTGCTGACGAATCTTGGACACTCGCGGCGGGAGTCTGATGGCCCTGGCCCTGTCGGCGGCCTTCCTGAGCGGCTGCGGGCTGCTGCCCAAGTCGGCATCGTCCACCACGCCGCTGATGGATCCGGAGCCATCCGCCCAGGTCGGCCCGCATGAGGGGGCCAACGTCAAGGTGGAGCTGGCCCGCATGATGGAAAAACGCGGCGAAAACGCCGCCGCCATGACCACCTATCAGGAAGCCCACGCCCTGGACCCCAAGAACCTCGACGCCCTGCTCGGGATGGCCCGCCTGCTCGATGCCCAGGGTCGCTTCGCCGAGTCGATGACGCACTACCGCAAGGCCGACGGCTTGCAGCCGAAGAACACCAAGGTGGCCTGCAACTACGGCTACAGCCTGTATTTGCAGGGCCGTTTCCCCGAGGCCGAGGCGGCGCTGCGGCAGGCGCTGGCCCGGCAACCGGAGAATGCCACGGCGCATACGAACCTGGGCCTGGTGCTGGCACGCACCGGCCGGGCCGCCGACGCCCTGGCCGAGTTCCAGCGCGCCGGCTGCAGCGAGGCCGACGCCCGCATCAACCTGGCCGTCGGCCTCACCCTGCAGAAAGCCCTGCCCGAGGCCCGGAACCAGTACGAATTGGCCCTGGCCGCCGACCCGAATTCCGTAGCCGCGAAGAAGGGGTTGCGCGAGCTGGACATGGTGGCGGCGAAGAGTGCGCCGGCGAAAGAAGTGGCGGAGGAGTGACGGCGTGAACGAGCCCGGAGCGTCAGCGACGGGTTTTGACCCCAAACCCGTCGCTCACGCTCCGGGCTCGTTCACGCGCGTCTACTCCATCACATGCCGCAGCTTCCAGTGCCGCGAAATCATATCAATCGTCCCATTCGCCGGGTTGATCTCCACCCGGTGCACCGGACTGGTGATCGACGCGTAATCCTTCGGCAGCCAGAGCACCTTTCCCGTCCGCTTGTCGATGCTGGTGACGGTGAAGACCGGTCCCGGCGCCACACCCGGCCGACCCGCCGGCAGCCGCTGCACCAGGGCGTTAAACAGCAACACCGGGCAATCGTCCAGCTGCTCCAGGATCAGCTGTTGCGTCTTGATTTCACTGGCCCAGTGCAGTGCCCCGGTCGTCCGGTGAAAGGCGTAGAGGGAGCCGTTTGCCGGCAGGGTACGGATGCCGCCAACCGCGTTGGGCACGCCGGCCCGGCCAGCCCATCCCGCCCGCGCAGCTCCCGGTTCAATAGCAGGTAATAGTGCCAGCGGTCCTGAAACAGGCGGACTTCGTGGACGCCGCGCAGCAGGTCCGGATCGACCTGGGCCTGGAAAAGCTCGGCCCGGCGGCGCAGGTCGTAGACGTGGACCTGGCCGGTTCGCGCCACCGTCGCCGTCAGATAGGACACTTCCGAGCGGGCGGCCAGCGTGCCCTTCTCCAACGGCTGGGTCCACACTTCCTGGCCGGCCAGGGCGTCGTACAGGGCCAGGCGCCCGGCATCGGCGGCATAGGTGTGAGCCATCAGCACCGTTCGGCCGACGGTTTGCAGCACATCGGACGGCTGAAGTCGGCGGGCGGCGATGGCGCGCGGCAGCCCGCTCTGAAGGCTGATGGCCCGCTCCACCGTGCCCACGCCCCGCGCCTGGCCCTCCACAACGTAGACATGGCGATCGTCGCTGTACAACTCCGTGGCCATGTCCGGGACGGGGGCGTTCCAAAGGACGTTGCCGCGCAACGGATCCAGCCCGATCAGCTTGCCGCGTGCGATCAGCGCCACGCCGCCCGGCTGGATCGGAGCGATGCAGCTGAGCCGTTCGGTCGTACCATCCCAGTACTGAATGTTCGGCCGTCCATGCCCGTCCACGCCCAGGATCACCTGGGCCGGCGGCAGAGGGGACTCGTCCAAGTCGCGCGTCCACAGCAGCCGATGGTCGAGCAGGTCGATGCCATAAGCCATGTGACCCAGACTGGCGATGGCCAGGTGCCCCTCGGCCCTGTAAGTGATTTTGGCCTGCGACGGCGCCAAGTCCAGGACCTGGCGCAAGCTGCCCACGGCGACGCCGTGACTCCACACTTCCAGGCCCGTGTTGCGGTCGAACAGCTTCAGGGAGCCGCTGAAGCAATCGAACGCCAGGCGCAGGCGGCGCAGGACGGGGGGCGATTCGCCCTCCGGCTCCAGGGCGATGACCAGGCCACGCGCCGGGAAGAGGCCGCTCACCTCCGCCGTCTTGAACTTCCGCCCCGCCCAGGGATCGTCGAGCAGCGGGATGAAGCGCTTGTCGAGAGCCAGCTCTTTCAGGATGGCGCCGCCCGTCTTGCCATCGCGCACCGGCGTGGTCGGAAATTCCAGGGCCAGCTGGCGATAGTAGAAGAGGGCGTCGTCCGGTTGCCCCGCTTCGGTCAGCAGGCGGGCCAACGCAAGCAGCGCGCGGGCGGCAATCACCGGCTCCTCGCGCTGCCGCTGGAGCGCCAGCAGGTGCAACTCGGCTTCGAGGAATCGACCGCGCGAGTGCAGCGCGGCTAGCCGTTCGGCGTAGGCCAGCCGGGCTTCCAGCCCCACGCGGCCGGCGGTGCCGAAGAAGGCTCCGAAGCGGGCCAAGGCGTCGAGGTCGCCCGCCGGCAGCGCCTGCCATTGTCGGGCGATCTCCCGGTCGACACCGGCTTGCTGCTCGGGTCGGGCCCGCGAGAGTAAGTCAACGACTTGACCCTGAATCCAGGCCTGGGGCGGAGGGGTCGCGAAATGGGACGCTGCCGGCTTGCCGGACGGCAACCAGCCGACGTGCGGCCCGTTCCAGATGACGGCAACCCGGTCGGCCTGGGGCTGGAGGCGGGCGTAGGCGGCTAGCGCCTCGGGCAGCCGGCCCTGCCCCTCCCGTCCGCGGGCCAGCACGAGCAGATAGTTGGCTTCGCGCCGCTGCCCCTCCTGCCCGATCGCGCTGCGTTCCGCCGCACTGGCCCCATCCGGGATCGGCAAACGGCAAGAGGCCTCGAACTCGGCCAGGTACTTCTCGCCGGCGGCGAAGTCGCGCTGCACGATCTGCTTGAGAGCCTCGTAAAGCCGGGCCTCGGCCTGGGTGCGACTCGTCCCCGGCGGACTGGCGAGACGGGCGGCCCGCAGGTCGGCGAGGGCGCCGGGCACGTCGCCGCGGTCCAGCCGCAGGGTGCCACGTTCCGTCAGGCCGCGCGGGCTGCGCGGGTCCGCGGCCAGCAGTTCCTCGACAAGGCGGAGGCGGACCTTCAATTGCGGATAAGCCGTGAGCGTCGTCGCCGTCTGCGAGATCACCTGGCCGTCGAAGAAAATCAAATTGCCGGGCACCTCGCCGCCGCGCGACGGGGCGAAGGCCAAGAGCTTGCCGGTGGCGGGGTCGAGAGCGGCCACCCCGGGCCCGGCCGTCTCCTTCGCCGCCTTCAGCGGTAGGTAATAGACATTGCCGCTCGCGGCCCCTTGGCCGGACGGGACGCCGAGGTCGTTGGACCAGGCCGGCTTGCCGTCGTTCAGCGCCAGGGCGCGGGCGCCGCTGGCGCCGACCAGCAGCACCCGGTCGCCGAAGACACCGGCGAGGTAGAACTTTGCCTGGAGCAAGATCCTGAATTCGGAGACTGGCCCCCGAAGCACGATTGCCGCCGAATTGGGACCTTCGACAATACCTTGCGCTGCCTGCCATAGCGGCTTGCCGTCGCGCAGCGCCAGGCAGTGCACCTGGTCACTGTCAAGTGCCACGAAGACCACCTTGCCACCGACGACCTGGGGTGCCGATTCACGCCAAGGCGAATTTACTAGCGCGACATTCCGGCGCGTCCACCCCTTGCAACAACGTCGGATAAAGGTACACCCAGGCCAGGCGGCGAGCGATGAGGTCAAAGGCGAACAGCGCGCCGGCGTCGGTGGGGCACAGGAGCAAGCCGTCGGCGTAGGTCATCTGCACGCCGCGCAGCCGGCGGCCCGGGTCGAGCGCCAGCCGGGTGGGCGTGCTCCCCAGCCGCTGGGTCCAGTGTACGGCCCCAGAAGTCGGTTCGAGGCAGAACAGCCGCAGCTCGCCGTCCTTGTCGACCAGGGCATAGAGCCGGCCGGCGACGGGCAGCGGGGCGCCGAGGAAGAAGCACTTCTGCAAGTCGCCGCGCCCGCCGATTTCCCAGCCGCGACCGGTGATGGCTCCGGTGTCGAGATCGATGGCCCGCAGCCGATTGCCGTGGGCGGCAGCCCGCAGGTCGGCTGGCCCGCCCGGGGCCGGCATCCCCGGCTGAGGCGGCAAGGCCAGCTGCGGCGGAGGCGGCACCACCACGTCCTCCAGGGCGTAGACCCGCTCGCCATCGGTGCTCAGGCAGCCGAGCGCCGAGTTCTGGAGCGGCAAAATGAGGGCGTCCCCATAGGAGTTCACCAGCCAGTCGTTGACGGTGACGCTCCGGCTCGATGCACCGGCGATCCCCTCCAGACTGAGCGGCGAGGCCAGGTGCCACAGCTCGGCGCCGCCGGCCGAATCGACGGCGTGAACACCGCCTTGGCTGCGGTAAACGATCCGCCCCGGCACCGCCAGCGGGTAAAACGCGGGCAGGACGGCCCGGCCGGCCCGCTCCTCCGCCTTGATGCCGCGGTCGATCCACTCCCGCGCCTTGCCCCCGGCGACGGTATCTCTGGTCCAGATCGGATCGAGAATGGGCAGATCGCCGTCGCCGCGCGCGGTCCGGCCGATGTCCCCCCGGAAGACGGGCCAGCCGCTACGTGGCGGCGGCTCCGGGCCCAGACGATCGAGGTCGGCCCGGAGGCGGGCCAGGTCGTGAAACTGGCCGCCAATGGCCAGCCCATCGGGCGCCTGCTCGGCCAGCATCTTCCAGGCCTGTTCCATGCGGGCAGTGTCGCCGGCCAGCCGAAAGGCGAGCGCGGCCTTGGTGAGTGTCAGCGGCGGCAGCTTCGCACTCTCCGGCCGGCCCAGCAGTAGGGCGAAACAGCGGGCCGCCAGCTCGCGCCGGCCGCGGTCGAGGTGGTACGACCCCAGCCGCTCCGCCGCCACGGCGCCGGCCTCTGTCAGCCGGTAACGCTGGACCACCTGCGTCAGGAGCTGCACGTCGTCCCGCTCTTCGGCCTCTTTCAGCAGCGTGCGCGCTTTCGCGCCATAGACGATATTGTGAGTTTCCAGACCCTTCGGGGGCAAAGTCTCTAGGAGATGTGACGCCTCGGCCCGCACACTGTGCGTGCTGGCCGCCGGCTTGCCGTCGGCGGGCAGGGCGATGGGCGGCAGGAACTGGTCTTCCTTCAGGTCGATGAGGTCTTGCAGGATGTGGACCGCCTGGTCCCACTCCTTCGCCTTGACGTAATCGCGCGCCGCCGCCAGCTTCTGCCGCACGCGAGTATCGGTGGGGATGGCGACGGTGCTTGCGGCAGGGGGCATCCGTGGGGGAACGCTGGTCGCGGGTAACGGGGGAGGGTCGTCCCCACCCCGCGAGTGCGGCAACTCGACAAAAAGGACCGTCCAGGCCAGGACGATGACTCCAACGGCACTGCGGGAAGCTCGGCCCATGGAACGCCATCCCCCATCGTCCTTGACTGTTCGGCAGCGGGAGCGTTGGCCCCCGGTCTGAGGCACCCCTATTATGTGCAGACCGCGCCGTGCGTGCGACAGGGATTTCCGCGCCGAGCGCGACCTCGCGCCCGAGCCCGTTCGGGGGATGGACAGGGGGGAGGGGTCCGTTATAATCCCAGCAGGCCCCTGCCAGGGGCGCAGGTCCCCGTAGCTCAATTGGATAGAGCGTCGGCCTCCGGAGCCGAAGGTTACAGGTTCGACTCCTGTCGGGGATACTGAGTGCAGCGGACTTGCCAAGGCCGTGAAGACGGCAGGCGCCCGGAGGGAACGTGCGGATCAAGTGGTTCGCTACCACATCAGGGCCGTAACCCCTTCTCCGGCAGCCTTTGTTCCCGTACTCTTTGCGCCTCCTGTTGCACGGCCCCGGTACGGCCGGCATGGGCCAGCTGGTCGAGCAGCGCCCACGCCTGGGTGGTGCCGATCAGTTCCAGCAGCGCCACGGAACGCGATGCGGCCTTGGCATCGGTCCCCGGGTCAAGCACGCCATCAGCTTCCAGCTCGGCGAGCAAGCCGCGCAAGCGGGCCCGCAGTTTTTCATCCTTCGCGGCGGCCAGGGCCTGGCGCAGCCAGGGTTCGGCCGGGGCCCCCACGATGCGCAGCCCGTCCAGGGCCACGGAGCGGACCTTGGGGTTCGGGTCCGCCAGCTCGGCCACCAGCCGGCGCTGGCGATCCAGGACCGCGGGCTTCTCGGAGCTGATAAGCTCCCGTTTCAGCAGCGGTATCACGGCGTCGCGTTCGGCGGCGAGACTGAACAGGGCCCGATAAGCGGGGGCGGCCTCGCCGCGCAGGGCCGCATAGCGCTCCGGGAACGTGGGCGCTGGCTTGCCCTTGGAGATGGGCGGAGCCGTTTCCTTCCAGGCCGCCGGCAGGTCCCAGACCAGCACCGTGGTATCGTCACTGCCGCTGACCAGGCGTCGGCCGTCCGGAGAGGCGGCGACGGCGTTGACGGGGCCGCGATGGCCGGTGAGGTGCAAGACCTCGCCCCCGCTCGCCGTTTCCCAGAGAGTCACGCCTTCGTCGTCCCCGGCGACCAGCAGCCGGCCGCCCAGCGCGAAGCAGAGGGAATGGATGCGCAGAAGGTCTCGACCACGGCGGCGGACCACCTGGCCCGTCGCCAGGTCGTAGAGCGTCACGGAGTTGCCTTGCAGGCTCGCCGCCGCCAGCAGCCGGCCGCCGGGGTCCAGGGCGATGACGCCGGGCCAGGGAGCATAAGGCGCCGAGAAGCTTTGGAGCCGTTTTATCGTGGACACCTCCCAGAGACGAATGCTTGAAGTCGTAAGGACGACGAGTCGCTTGCCATCGGCGGAAAACTCCAGCGCGTTCACGGCTTCCTTGCCGGTATCAAGGCCACGGCTGGCTATCTCGCCCACCCGCCAGAGGGTGAAGTCCCGGGAGGTGCCAAACGCCAGCGACTTCCCGTCCGGGGCGGCGGCCACGCAGCGGGGCGCCTCGGGAGCATCGATCGTGCCAATCTTTATCTCGGTCGCGCAATCCCAGAGTTCCACGAATCTCACGGCCGATCCCGCGGCGACGGTCTGGCCGTTGGGCGAGAGGCCAAGAACGGTGGACCGTGCCTGCGGCTCACGCAACTGGCGCGGCCCCTGATCTGTTCCCAGCGTCCAGCGGTGCAGATCCCCATCGCGGCCGAGTGAGGTGGCGGTCTTGCCGTCGGGCCCGAACGCCACCTGTTGCACGGCACGATGGTGACCCGGCGAAGCGAGGAGTTCCCGACCCGTGGTGCAATCCCACAGGCGTGGTCGCTGCGTGCCGCCATCGACCGCGGCGGCTCGTTTGCCGTCGGAGGACAGGATAACCCTGCGCGGACCGGGCTTGAACCACGCGGAACCGGCCAGCGTTAGCTTCGTCAATTCCTTGCCTGCACGCGGATTCCAGAGGCGCAGCTCGATGCCGTCCCCGCGGGTGGCAAGGGTTGTCAGGCGGAGGTCGTCGCCGGAACCCGAAAGGGCCAGGGCCCTGACAGGCGTGGATAACTGCCGGAGCGGCTTGCCGATAGGACGGCCCCGATCATCCCACAGGTGAATCTCGCCACGCGCCGTACCGGCGGCAACGATGCCATCGCGGACCGCCAGTGTGGTGAATTCTACCCGCTCCGGATTCGACTGCCACGTCGGCTTGCCCGTGTTGCCGTCGAGGAATCGGATGCGGTCTCGGGCGGCGATGGCGACGAACGGCCCTGGCCCATCCTTGCCGCTCACGAGCGCCAGGGGGATCGTGCCGTCCGGTGCTATCTGGACGTCCGGTTCCTGTGCTTTTCCGCGCAGCGAGAGAGCGTAGCTTTGCGCAGCGCGGTTGTCGAGGGTCCACACATGGCTGGCGTCCTCCGAGAATGAGAGCAGCAACGACTTCCGGAAAGATCGCCGGGTGCCGACGGGCCACACGTCGTCCACCTCCGTGTTCCAGATGTAGAGACCCACCCCTTTGGACTCCTTTCGCACACCGCAAATCGCCAGCATGCTGGACTTCGGCGAGAACGCCAGGCTGAACGCCTCACATTCGAGCCTCTTCAGCTCCTTGCCCGTCGCCGTATCCCACAGATAGACCCAGGACCCACCCGCGGTGGCTAGCATCTTGCCGTCGGGCGAGAACTCCATCAGCCGGACCGGGTCTGGTTGGACCAGCCGGGTGGTACCGAGGCGTTCCGCCACGCCGGCGGGCAGCGGGTTCCCCTCGCGATCCTTCCGGGGCCAGGGGAGCGGTGCGGGCGGCCTGTCTTCCGGCGGCTTCTCCGCAACAGTCTTCTCCGGTCGGGGAGGAGCGGGCTCCGTCTTGTCCTTGGCGGGCGGGTCGTGAGGAGCCGCGGGTGGCTGGACGACCAGGGGTTCATCCTCGGGGAGTGCGGCGGCCGGCCCGCCCCACGTCAGATGGGTCCACACCCCCGCGCCGGCCGTCAGCAGGACCACGGCCAGCAGCACGCCCCAAAGCTTGACCCGGGCCCCAGCGACTGCGGCCTCGGCCAGCGCCGCGATGGCCGGCGGCACGCCCCCGGCCGTGGCCAGCGCCAATCGCAGCGTTGTCTCGGCGAGTGCGGCCGGCACGTCGCCGCGCGCAGGCCGACCGCGAGCAATCCCGCGGCCAGCGTCACACCGCGCCGGGTCAGGCGGCGGCGCAGCAGCTCGCGGCCACGCTCCAACCGCCCCTTGACCATGCCGGGGGTCCAGCCCAGCAGCCGGGCCGCCTCATCGCGGGCCCGTCCTTCCCAGCAACACAATAGGAGCGGAGCCCGGTAGCGCTCCGGCAGGCGAGCCAACTCCTCGTCGAGGAGGGCGGTTACCTCACGCCAGCTCAGATCGGTAACGCCTTGTGTGGGTCGTCGGAGCGCGGCCAGCAATTCGTGATGCTTGCGCCGGACGGTTTCCGCCCGGGATTTGAGTGCTAACCGCTGGGCGACGGCGTGCAGCCAGGAGGCGATGCTGTCGCGCAGCGCAGCGAGCTGGCCTTGCGGGCGAGGACCAGAAAGGTGGCCTGAAAGACATCCTCGGCATCCTGCTCGTGGTGCAGCAGCCGGCGGCAGACACTGAGGACCAGGGCGCCGTGCCGCTGAACCAGGGCGGCGAAGGCGGCCTCGTCCCGCTGGCCCGCGAAGCGTGCCAGCAACTCACGGTCGCTCGCTTCCACGGCGGCGGGGCTGGCCAGATGGTGGATGTGCCGCAACAGGGTCCGCAGTTCGGGCCGGGGCATGACGGTCTCTCCGGGCGGGAACTCTCTCCCAGCCCTATCATGCCCCCTCGTGGCCGGAACGGCACGGCGATTTTTTCGGACGGGCCCGATCCGTTTGGCCACACCGCGCCGGGCAGCGGATTCACGAGAGTCAAGATGAGACGTGGCTGACTTCGGATGGGTGGCACGCCCTGAGGTACTCCAAAGGGCGTGCTGACATTCAAGCACGCCCTTCGGAGTACCTCAGGGCGTGCCACCCGACGGTGCTGACATTCAAGCACGCCCTTCGGAGTACCTCAGGGCGTGCCACCCGACGGTGCTGACATTCAAGCACGCCCTTCGGAGTACCTCAGGGCGTGCCACCCGACGATTGTTGACATCGGTATGTCATTGACCGGGTTGTTCTTTCGCGTGCGCTTACTTCAGCACATCCTTGCGCTCGATCGGCGAACCGGCGGCCGGCAGCGTGCGCTGGAAGCCGATCTTGCCCCGGTCGCTGCTCACGCCCTTCGGCAGGGGATAGCCCGACATCTCCAGGAAGGCATTCAGGCGAATGATCCGCACGCCCAGCTTCTCGGCCTTGGTCAGCACCTCTTGCATGGCGGTCAGCTTCTTGTCCTTCTCCACGTTCTTGGCGTCCTCGGCCTTGATGGCCCCGGCACCGTACTCGGGGGAGCTGCCGATGATCAGCAGATCGGTTTGCCGGGTCACATCGCCGTTGAGCTTGTTCTTCGAGTCCATCCAGGCGTCCACCACCACGTTCTGGTTCTTGAGGGTGCGAATGAACTCGGCCATGTCGTCGTGCCCGTCGCCGCTCAGGTCGATCCTGCCGATGATGGCCACGTGCTGTTTCAGGTTCGGGTTCCAGGCGGGGTTGAACAGGAAATCGCCGACCAGCACGGGGTCGCGGCGGCCATCGCGGAGGTTGGTGATCTGCGCCTGGGCCATGTGCTCGCCGGTGATGCGGATGACTTCGAGGCGGCCCTTGGGCTCCTTGAGCGGTCTGCCGTCCGCGCCCTTGCCGTAGATGCTGAAGGTCACTTGCCGCTTCAGGTTGTCGGCCGAGCCCACGCTGATGTAGGGCATGTCGCCGGTGCCGTTGATGCTGACGATTTTGGCCAGGTTCCCCGGGGCGATCCTGCTGACGTCGATGTCCTCGGTCGAGTCCTTCCGGGCCAGCTCCAGGCCGCGGTCCTGGATCGTCTTGATGGCTTCGTTCAGCTCCTTGGTGAGCTTCTTGTTATCGGCCCGCACCAGGGCGATTTCTTCCTGCAACGGCTTCAGCCCGTTGATGCCAACGTCGCCGGCCTGTTTGAGTTTCACCTCCAGCTCGGCAATGGTGGCCGCCAGTCTCTTGTACTCCGCATCGTCTTCCTCCTTGCGCTTGGCGAGCTTTTCGGCGTAGTCTTTCTTGGCGAGATTCAACTCGCGTGTGCGCCCTTCTAGGTCGTTGTTGGCCTTGGCGAGTTGCTCCTCCAGCTCTTTGTTCTTTTTGACGGTGTCGTCGCGCTCCTTGGTCCGCTGCGCGATCTCGTCCTGCAAAGTCTCGACCGGTTTTTTCAGCTCCTTGTCCCATTTCTTCTTGGTGTCGAGGTCGGTGATGGCCTTCTTGTGCTCTTCCTTGAACTTGTCGCGGCTGGCGGTGAAGAGTTCCCCGCCGCCGTCGTTGTATTTCGACCGCAAGGCGGCCAGATCGTCGCCGGTGGCGGGCATGCCGCCGATGTAAACGCGGTAGGTGTTGGCGACGAACTTATACCAGTCGGCGTCCTTTTCCCAGTCCTTCGCCGTCTTGTCGGCCGCTTTCGCCTTCTCCTCCAGCGTCTTCTGTCCGTCGTAGCCCGTGTAGGTGGTGACGCCCAGGGTGATGCTGAGGAGAATGAACAGGACCAAGAAGACCACGAGACCCGCTTTCGATTCGCCGCTGCCCTTTGCCGCCATGGGAGGACCCCTCGTATACCAGGGAGTTGCAGTGTGATGGGAGCCGGGCAAGGCCGGCCCGGCCGAACCAGTCCAGGGCTCTTCCCTTCCAGTGTAAAGGCTTCACCAGGGCTGTCAATGAAATTGACCTGTCCGGGCCGGCAAGACGGCCGGATCGGGCCTGCGGAAGGGCTGTAGCGAAGACAACGGCCGCAGTGGCCCTGGAGAATTGCGCCGAGAGCGCAATCGCCGGCGATCTTTTCTCCCCTCTCCCCGGTACCCCGGGGAGAGGGGAGACCATGCCGTTGCGCTGTCGGCGCAGCTATCAAGGAATGGGGCGTCCCCCATCCCAGGGCTTGCCGTCTCCGCCCCGCGTGGATAACTCCTGAACCATCCCGTTGTTGCTGCCGCCTGCCCGCTTGACACCCGCCGCCAATCGCGCTAGAGTAGGCCGGCAAGTTAGGACGCTTCCCGCGGCCCTCAATCTCAAAGCCCCGGCCCTCGGGCCGGGGGTGGGTTGGAACGATGCAACCATCTCCCCTGCCGAACGCAACCCCCACCGCCGACCAGCTCGACCTCTCCCGCATCGCCCAGGACCTGCAAATCCGCCGAGTGCAGGTTGAAGCCGTCGTCCAGCTGCTCGACGAGGACAACACCGTCCCCTTCATCACGCGCTATCGCAAGGAGCGGACCGGCGGGCTGGACGAGGAAGTGATCCGAGCCATCCAGTGGCGCCTGCAGGCCCAGCGGCAGCTCGCGGATCGCAAGCAGACCATTCTCAAGAGCATCGAACACCAGGGCAAGCTAACCGACGAGCTGCGGGCTGCCATCCTCGCGGCCGAGAGCCCCAAGCGCCTGGAAGACCTCTACCTCCCTTACAAGCCGAAGAAGCGCAGCCTCGCCACCATCGCCCGGGAGCGGGGCCTGGAGCCGATGGCGGCGGCCGTCTGGAACGGCGACCCCGTCGTGGGCAATCTCGCCGAGATGGCCGCCACCCTGGTCAACCCGGAAAAGGAGCTGGCTACCGTCGAGGACGTGCTGGCCGGCGTGGGGCACCTCCTCGCCGAGCACATCGCCGAGATGGCCGACGTCCGCGCCGCCGTGCGCGATGTCCTCTGGCATACCGGCAAGATCGGCACCACCAAAAGCGACAAGCTGCCCGAGGGACAGGGACGCGAGTACAAGAGCTACTTCCAGTTCAACGAAGCAGTCAAGCACATCCCACCGCACCGCATCCTGGCCATCAACCGCGGCGAGAAGGAGAACGCGCTGGCTATCAAGCTGGAATTCGACCAGGCCGGGGTGCAAAAGGCGGCGCTGGATCAACTGCCGCTGGCCGATCACCCACACGCCGAGTTCATGCGCGCCGCCAACGCCGACGCCCTGACCCGCTTGCTGTTGCCGAGCCTGGAACGCGAAATCCGCAAGGAGCTGACGCAGCAGGCGGAGGGGCACGCGGTCAGCGTGTTCGCGCGGAACCTGCGCAGCCTGCTGCTGGGCCCGCCGCTGCGCGGGCGACGCGTCCTGGCCGTCGATCCCGGCTTCCGCACCGGCTGCAAGGTCGCGGCCCTGGACGAGCATGGCACTCTGCTGGAAGACGGCGTCATCTACCCGCACCCGCCGCAGAACCGCAAGCCCGAGGCCCGGCTCAAACTCGAAGAGCTGATCCGCCGCCACCAGACGCCCGTCATCGCCATCGGCAACGGCACCGCCTGCCGCGAAACCGAAGAAGTGGTCTCGGAGCTGATCGCCGACCTCGACAAGCGCCGCGCGGAGGGGACGCTGTCGGCAGCACCGGCCGAGATGGTGGGGCAGGCTTCCAGCCTGCCTGGCGACTTACGGCCGGCTGGAGGCCTGCCCCATCCCCTGCCGGCCCCGGTCGTCGAGACCTTGGCCGTCGAGCAGCCGCTGCTCAGCAACCAGTACGCCACCCTGGAGGCCGATCCGGCGGCCGTCACGCCGACGCTGACGCCGGGGCTGGAGACGATGCCGGCCGCGGCTTCGGTGCAGCATCCGGTGCTGCCGGCCGAGTTCGCCTCGCTCAGTACCGTGAGCACCTCGATCCTCCTGGCCGAGCCGCCGGCCGTGGCAGCGGTGGCCAAACCGCCGGCCGAATCCCGGCGGAGTGCCCACCCGTCGCCCGATCCCCATAAGGTGGCCGCCCTGCCGCATCCGCCGGCCGACCTGGCCTATGTGATCGTCAACGAAGCCGGAGCCAGCGTCTACTCGGCCAGTCCGGTGGGGCGCGAGGAGTTCCCCGACTACGATGCCACCACGCGCGGCACCATCTCCATCGGCCGCCGCCTGCAGGATCCCCTCAGCGAGCTGGTCAAGATCGATCCGCAAAACGTCGGCGTCGGGCTTTACCAGCACGATGTCAGCGCCAAGCAACTGAAGGAATCGCTCGAGGCCGTCGTGGAATCGTGCGTCAACCAGGTGGGCATCGATCTGAACACGGCCAGCGTGCCGCTGTTGCGCCACGTTTCGGGCCTGAACCAGCTGGTGGCCCGCGAGGTCGTGGAATACCGCAAGCAGCACGGCCCGTTCCGCAGCCGCGAGCAGCTGATGCAGGTGCCCGGCGTGGGGCCGGTTCGCTATGTCCAGGCCGCGGGCTTCCTCAAAATCCCCGGCGGCGATGAGCCGCTCGACATCACCTGGATTCACCCCGAGACCTATCCGATCGCCCGCCAGCTCCTGGGCGAGCTGGGCTGCGGGCCGGAGGCGCTTCTGGACCGAGCGCGGATCGACGAACTCCGCGACAAGCTGAGGGTCCTGCCGCCGGAGGAAACCGCCAACCGGCTCCAGATCGGCGTGCCGACGGTAAAGGACATGGTGGAAGCGCTGGCCCGGCCCGGACGCGACCCGCGCGAAGACCTGCCCCCGCCCGTGTTCAAGAAGGGCATCCTCAAGCTCGAAGACTTGCACCTGGGCATGGAGCTGCGGGGGACCGTGCTGAACGTCGTCGACTTTGGCGCCTTTGTGGATATCGGCCTGAAGGATACCGGGCTGGTCCACATTAGCCAGATGGCCAATCGCTACGTCAAGAGTCCGTACGACGTGGTCTCCGTGGGCGACATTGTTCACGTGTGGGTGATCGCGGTCGATCCGCAGGACCACCGGGTATCGCTGACGATGATCCGTCCGGGCACGGAGCGGAAGCCGGCGGAGCGGAGTGCGGCCCGCGAAGGCCCGCCGCAGCAGCGGCGTGAAGGGAGGCGGGACGGGGGCGGTCCACCGCGCGGCCGGCGTCCCGGCGGCCCACCGCAGCGGCGCGGGGGACCCGTGCCGGCCCAGCAACCGGCCGGCCAGGCCGCGGCGACCGGCGAAGCCGCGGCCGCCACAGCTGCCCCGCCACCACCACGCCAGCACGGCCGGGGCGGGCCGCATCATGGCGGCCGGGGGCGCGGCGCACCGCCACCGCCCCTCCAGCCACCCCGCGCAAGCCCGCCAGGCCGCTGCCCAAGCCGAAGCTGTCCCAGGACCAGCTCAAGGGGGCCGCCGACCTGCGGCACCTTCGGCGAACTGGCCGCCTTCCTCGAAGCCAAGAAGAAACCCGAGGAGCCGCGGATCGAGGAGCCGGCACCAGCGGCTGCGCCGGCGCCCGAGGAGCCCCCGCCGGCGCCGCCGGGGTGAGTGTGTGCTGGTTGGCAACGACCTGCGCACCTTCCATCTGGTAATCTGACAGGAGAGGACGCGAGGGTTCCGGGCGGGAGGACGGCGATGGAAGGCGCAACCTTTCTAACGCGCGTGGTACTAGAGAATTACAAAAGCATTGCCGATTGCGACGTGCGGCTGGGCCCGCTCAACTACCTCGTCGGTCCCAACGGAGCCGGCAAAAGCAATTTCCTGGACGCGCTCCGCTTCGTCGCCGATGCCCTGAAGCAGTCCGTCGGGCACGCGCTTCGCAGTCGCGGCGGTGGTTCGGCGATTTGCCACGCTCCTCACGAGCGAGAGGGCTATTTCCGCATCCACTTAGAGTTCTCGGCGCAGAACGGCACGCCGGGGCACTATACTCTGAACCTCGGACAATCAAAGGACAGCACCGCGGCCGGTCCGTGGGAAGTGCAACAGGAGGTCTTCTGTCCGCCGGCACAGCCCGGCGAGCCAGGGGCCGGTTTACGTGGACAGGATCCCATGCGGGGAGCGATCCTCGGGAATCGGCTCGCCTTGGCCCTGCTCGCCGATGAACCTACGTGCAGCTACCTCTACGGCTCGCTGACGCGCATGCTCTTCTACAACATCCAGCCGCGGAGCATCGAGAATGTGGTGACGTTCGAGCCGGGACAATTCCTGTCACCCGACGGTAGCAACCTCGCTAGCATCTTTTTCCGACTCCGCTCCACGCCGGGGGGCACGGACGAGCGGATCAACGAATACCTCCGCCTGATCCTGCCCGGTCTGATCAAGGTGCGGGTCGAGCCCGTCCTCCTTGCTACGCAAAAGGTCGCGCTGCTCTTTGAGCAGAGGTTCCCCGGCGGCGGAGTAGAGCTATTCGAGCCGTCGCAAATGTCGGAAGGAACGCTCCGGTCACTGGGCATCCTCACGGCCCTGCTCCAGGCGACGGTGACGGAGGGACCACGTCCCGCCGTGGTCGCCATCGAGGAACCGGAAGCCCAGGTGCATCCGGCGGCGCTGGCCGTGTTGCGGGATGCGATGGTTGAGGCGAGTTACAGCACGCAGGTTCTGGTAACGACCCACAGCGCCGAAATTCTCGACAATAAAGACGTGGGCACGGATTCCATCCTCGCCGTCTCGGCGGAGGATGGGGCCACGCGGATCGCGCACATCGATGCCAGCGGCCGCGATATGATCCGCCAGCGCCTCTACACGCCGGGCGAATTGATGCGCATCGGGCAGCTCGTCCCCGAACCAGCCCCGAATGGCGCGCCTTCTGGATCAGGCCAGACTGCTCCGGTCGGAGGAGGGGTCTGAGAATGGCGTCGGTCGCCTGCCTGGTCGAAGGCGAAGGCGAGGTTGCGGCCTTGCCGATCCTCATCCGTCGGGTGGCCGCGCAGCTTGTTCCGCCGCTCTATGTGGACGTGCCCCGACCAGTGCGCGTCAAACGAACCCGAATGGGCAGCCAATTCGGCGACCTCGAACGCGGGATCGAACTTGTGCTCCGGCTGGCCCAGCCCCCCGTCGCCCTCCTGGTGCTGCTCGACGCCGACGATGATGACCCGACCATTCTCGGATCGGAACTCCTGCGGCGGGTGCAGGCCCGTCGGGGGGATATCCCCAGCGCGGTCGTTCTGGCTCGGCGCGAGTATGAGGCGTGGTTTCTGGCGGCGGCCGAATCATTGCGCGGACGGCGCGGCTTGCCGGATAACCTGGATCCGCCAGCCGATCCGGAGGCCGTTCAGGATGCCAAAGGGTGGCTGCGTGGTAAGATGCCGAGGAACCGCAAATACAGCGAGACAACCGACCAACCCGCGCTGACGAACCTCTTTGACCTTGATCTGGCCCGCCGACGCTCGCCTTCGTTCGCTACCTGCTACCGGGAGCTGGAGCGCCTACTGCGGGCATTGATGCCGCCTCCATCCGCCTAATGCCGGCACGCCCCGCTCATCCGCCCTCCCTCCGCAGCAATCGCTCCAGCAGCACCGGATTGACCACCCCGCGGAAGCGCACTTTGCCGTTGACGGTCACCACCGGCACGCAGTCGCCGTGCGCCGCCGCCAGGTGCGGGTCGGCATCCACATCCTGGGCCCGCAGGACAAATCCGTAGCGCTGCCGAGCCTCCTCCAGGCGGGCCCAGGCCGTCTCGCAGAGATGACACCCGCGGCGTGTGTACATGACCACCTCCACAGGCTTCCGACGGCGTTGGAGGCCGTGCCACCACGACCGGAAACGCGACCACAATCCGCTTACAGCCGCCACCAGGCCCCCTTTCCGCCGCGGTAGTCAGGGTTCTTCGCTTTTGGTATCCTAACCACGGTAGCCCGAGCCTGGTCGGATGGACTAGAGGGCCAGGCCCACCAGTTGAGGATCATTCATGCCGCCGCGTTCGTCTCCTCCCCCGACCGGGAAGCCGCGCCGCCGCCCGGCGCCGGCTATGCCCAGTTCCTGGCTCTGGCTGATCCTCTTCGCGATTCTGCTGGTCCTGATCGTCTACCCGATGCTCAAGAGCGAGAAGGAGGTTGATTACTCCGATTTCGTTCGCCTGATATTTGACAAGGACAACTGCAAGCAAGTCAAGCAGGTGACCTTCGACGGCACCCACCGCCTGGTCGTGGATCTCGATAACGTCGAAGCTCTGCCGGACGATCCGTACAAGGACCTCAAGGGCAAGCTTCAGCACAGCAAGACCTTCGCCACGACGGCGCCGCCGCTGGGCGACAACGGCCAGCTCGCTCAGCGTCTGAACGAGCTGTCCCAGTCGCAGGGCCTGATCCAGGTCTCCAAGGAGAACCACTGGGGCGACTGGCTGCCCAGTGCCATCATCTTTTTTGTGCTGCCCGCGGCGTTGATCCTGGGCCTCTTTCTGTTCATCCTGCCGCGCTTCCGTGATCCGCTGGGCGGCGGGTTCCTGAGCAACTACATCAAAAGCCCCGCCAAGCGGTATGACAAGACGAAGATGCGCGTCACCTTCGAAGACGTGGCCGACATGCAGACCGCCAAGGGCGAGCTGCAGGAGATCGTCGAGTTCCTCAAGAGCCCGGAGAAGTTCCAGCGCCTGGGCGCCGTGGTACCCAAGGGCGTGCTCCTGGTCGGCACCCCCGGCACCGGCAAGACGCTGCTGGCCCGCGCCGTGGCCGGCGAGGCCGGCGTCCCCTTTTTCTCGATCAGCGGCTCGGAATTCATCCAGATGTTCGTCGGCGTCGGCGCCAGCCGCGTCCGCGACATGTTCAAGAACGCCAAGGAAAACTCGCCGTGCATCCTGTTCATCGACGAAATCGATGCCGTCGGCCGGATGCGCGGCGCCGGCGTCGGCGGCGGCTCCGACGAACGCGAGCAGACGCTCAACCAGATCCTCAGCGAGATGGACGGCTTCACGCCGACCGAGTCGGTCATCGTCATGGCAGCGACCAACCGGCCCGATGTGCTCGACTCGGCGTTGTTGCGGCCGGGCCGCTTCGACCGGCACATCACCGTGGACCGGCCGACCTGGCAGGGGCGGATGGCTATCCTCAAGGTCCACACCCGCAACAAGCCGCTGGCCGACGACGTCAACCTCGAAACCATCGCCCGCGGCATGATCGGCATGACCGGGGCCGACCTGCGCAACCTGGCCAACGAGGCGGCCCTGTTGGCGACCCGCGAAGGGAAGAG
Organism: uncultured Planctomycetota bacterium; assembly: GCA_963827935.1. Taxonomy (GTDB): domain Bacteria; phylum Planctomycetota; class Planctomycetia; order Gemmatales; family Gemmataceae; genus DATFNV01. The sequence continues at coordinate 67,631 of CAWHCN010000025.1, forward strand.
CCGCATCAGCCGCAGCGACTTCGAGCGCACCGCCGACCGCGTGCTGATCGGCCCCAAGCGTGACGAGGTATTATCGGCGGAGGAGAAGAAGCGTACCGCCTACCACGAGGCCGGCCATGCGCTGTGCGCCTGGCTTACGCCGCATGCCGACCCCATTTTCAAGCTGACGATCATCCCGCGCGGCCGGGCCATGGGCATGACCCGCTTCCGGCCCGAGGAGGACCGCTGGGAGTACACGCAGAGTCATCTGATGGCTCAGCTCATCATGTCGATGGGCGGGCGCGCTGCCGACCGGCTGATCTACAACGAAACCACCTCGGGCGCCGCCCAGGACCTGAAGCAGGCGACCCGCATCGCCCGCCTGATGGTGACCCAGTTCGGCATGAGCGACCGCCTCGGGCCGGTGGCGTTCCGCATCGGCGAGGAACACGTCTTTCTGGGCAAGGAGATTCAGGAGCCGCGCGACTTCAGCGAGGGGACGGCCGCGGTCATCGATGCCGAGGTCCAGCGCATCCTCCGCGATGCGGACGAACATGCCTACAAGCTGCTCCAAGACAACCGGCCCAAGCTGGAGCTGCTGGTCGAGGCGCTCTTGCAGAAGGAGGAGCTGCTGAAGGAGGAGATCGACGAGATCCTCGGCGCCCGCAAGGTGCCGCCGGCAGATTCGCCCAACGGGGCGGTGGAGATTGCGCCGGAGCGGACAGAGGCGGTGATCCGGGAGGGCGGATCGCCGAACGGAGCGTGAGACATGTCAGTGAGCGCCCTTCACGTGCCCGAACGGGCGGCGGTGGACTTAAGCCATAACCATCGCATTCGCGCGTCTACCATCAGCTTCAGTCCAGTGGATTGAAGCCATGAACCGGAAACAGGTGTCCTGGCGATTCTCGGGGCTTGACTGAGTTCTCTCCATACGGGGAACCTAAAACGGCTGGATCTGTCATGATCGAACGCCTTTACGTTCATAACTTCCGTTGCCTGGAGAACTTAACGCTCGATCTTGCCGGTCGTTCCTCGGCGCTGGTGATCGGCAAGAATGGGACAGGGAAGTCGACGGTGCTACAGTGCCTCAAGCTGTTCCAAAGTATCTGCCGCGGCTCCAACCGCGTTGGCAGTCTTATCTCCGCTAGCGATTTTACTCAGCACCGCACCGATCGCCCCATGCGGTTCGAACTTGAACTATCGCTGTCGGACAAGCGCTTCAAGTATACGGTTTCGTTCGAATGGCCACCGAGTTTCCGAGAGGCACGTATCCTGGACGAAGGCCTGGTAGTCGATGGGAACGCCATCTTCACCCGGCACATCTCGCAGGTTCAACTCTCAGGAGGACCGGCGTTTGGTATCGACTGGCACATCGTGGCGCTGCCGGTCATCAACGAGCGGCCTGGTGAACGAGCCATCCAAGACATTAGGACGTTCCTTGCCACCATGATCCTGATCGCGCCGATTCCGGCGGCCATGACAGGGTTTTCCGAAGAGCCGTCGATGGAACTGCAATACGACGCCGCGAACTACGGGTCCTGCTTGAGGGCCCTGCTCGAGCAAAAGCCTGCGGCCTATGGCGGGTTCGACTCCTATGTGAAGACGGTGATCCCTGATTTCTCATCAATCGAGAACGTCAAACGTGGGGAGAGCGGCACTCAATTGATAGTCAAATTCGAGGAGCCGCCTCCGCAGGGCAGCCTCCCCGTTGACTTCAAGGCACTTTCCGACGGCGAAAAGTGTTTCTTCCTCAGCGCGTACATCACCGCTCGCAACACCGTGGGTTCGCCTGTCTTCTGCATGTGGGACGAACCGGACAACCACCTCTCGCTTTCAGAAGTCGGCCACTTCATCACCGGATTGCGGAAGATGACCAATCGGGGCGGTCAATTCATTGCGACGACCCACCACCCGGAAACCGTTCGCAAGTTCTCCGACGAAACCACTCTTGTACTCACCCGCAAGTCTCATCTGGATCCCGCTGTCGTGAGACCACTCGTTGATTTCACCTACAGTGGCGACCTGATTAATGCGCTGATTCGCGACGAGATCATCGGTTGACGCATGAACAAGTACGCGCCTCACCTCTACGTGATTCCGGAAGATGACGCCGATCGGCAGATCGCCCTCGGCTTCGTTGACTATCACAAGGTGGATGATAGGCGCATCCAGGTGATGCCGCCGGCGGGGGGCTGGTCCAACGTGATAAGGATATTCACGGTCGAATACGTCCAGAAACTGCGCAATTGTCCGCAAGCTCACGTTGTCATGCTCATTGACTTCGATGGCCACATCAGCGAGCGCCGAGCCGAGTTTGAGCACGATATTCCAGCTGACCTCAGGATGCGTGTCTTCGTGGTCGGTTCGAAGGACAATCCTGAATCACTGAAGAAGGGACTAAGGAGCAGCTTCGAGGAGATCGGAACCGCGCTGGCCCATGACTGCGATGCCCGCACTACCGCAGTTTGGGATCACGAGCAGCTTCAGCACAACGATGCGGAGCGGCAGCGCCTGTTTGACACCGTAAGGCGGTTCCTGTTTTGATGAGGCGGGCGTAACCCGCGCTTCAGGGTCCAGAATCGTCAGAGGGGGTTGACTCACATAATCAGGACATGAAATGTTGATGATACATCTAACTCGCGTCATCCCAGTGAGTTAGGTTGCGCCATTTCTTGTCATGGGGGGGTTGACAGGCAACGCTGAATTCGTTCCTTTTCACCCCGAGCCTCACGGCGCCAGCGGCATCCAGTCCAGGATGTCGAACCGGGCATGGGGGGAGATCGGGGGCTGCGTCGCCGACTCCTCGTAAGCGACACGGCATGGGCGGAGGAGCCGCTCCAGGTCGTCGAAGGTCAACAGCCCCTGCTCGCGGCAGAACATCAGGTCGGCCTGGCCCGGCACACGCACCACCTGGAGATCCGGCTGCATCTGCTTGGCCGCCTCGCCATACGCCTTCCCCTTCTCCCCTGCGGGGATCAACAGGAAGCTGGCCTGCGCGCCTTCGCTGTGGGATGCCACCAGCGGGGCCGCACGGCGGAAATAGGTGCCGGCCCGGACCGACACGTCGTCGCCACTGGCCTGCGCCTGGGCAAACTCCACGTCGGCCACATCGGTGATCGGCAGATGGCCGCCCAGGCAGGCCGCCGATTGCTCCAGGAGCGGGGCCGCCACGCTGCGCATCAGGTCGGCACTGCTGGTGCAGGCGCGGTGCAGGCCGCCCAGCGGACCGAGCACGCCGTCCTGGAGCGCCTGGTCGAGCACGCCCCACTGTGTCGCGCCGAGGCTGGCCAGGAAGCGATGGGCGGCCCGTTCCAGGTCGGTTTCCTCCGCGGGCAGCACCACGCGCGTCGTCGCCGACTGGCGGATGGCGTCCCAGAACGATTCCGTGGACGGCATGGGTGAGTTGGGGCTGAGGTCGAGGCCCAGCGGCGTCTCGGCTTCATCGCTGCTTGCTCCGGTCTCCAGTGCCGTTTGCAGGTGCCGCAGCCGCTGGCGGCAGAACGACAGCTCGCGCATGCGCTCCTGGAGCTTCCCCTCCAGGGCGGCCAGGAACTGCTGGACCGCGGCTCCGAGGTCCTCGACCAGGCACTGGCGGGCGTAGGCGGCCAGGTGATCCATGAAGACGCGGAGCAATCTTCTATTTTTACCGCCAAAGAAGCTGAAGCCGCCGGCGCCCAGGATGCACTGCTCCAGGGCCGTTTCCAGCTGCTGCTGGGCCTGCTGGGCGCGGGCGGACTGCTGCTCCAGGTGCAGGGCATTGGCGGCGGCGCTGGCGGAGCAGAACTGGCTGAAGCGCAACAGGGCGGCCTCGGCCGCCGCCACCCGCTTGCCCGGGTGCTCCATGAGCGCGAACGCCGTTTCCGCCAGGCGCGTGTCGTACTCGGCGGCCAGCTTCTGGGCGGCGGCCTCCAGGGCCCGGCTCAGCCGGCTCTTCCGCCATTCGCCCGCCTCACGCACCGGGCCGGCATTCAGGCCGGCTCCAAACCATTCGCGCACCCGCGTCACCGCCTGCCGGGCCCAGTTGCCCGGGTCCTCCTGGGCTAGCGATTGCTGGGCCTGCTCTTCCAGCGAGGCCAGGAGGCGCGTGAGGGCCTCGGCGGGGGACCCGTCAAGCTGGCCAAAGGCGGCCGACTCGATCCGTGCCGTCACCGCCTCGGGCCGCAGGTCCGGATCGGCCAGCACGCGGGCGCAGGCAGCCTCGACCTCGGCCGTCGCCGTCGGCTCGCCGGTCGCCTGCCAGTCCTCGAGCAGGCGCTTGCAGGCATCGCGCCCCGCCAGCCGCAGCAGCAGGCCGCGCGGAAACCACACGCCGTAGGTCCCCAGACTGCGGAAGGGGCTGGCCTCGGCTGATAACCGGGCTTGCCGGCCCCGATCGAGTCGCGGCCCCAGGGGCGTGGTCAGCTCGTGGAACAGGTAGCTGCCCAGGTGGGCGACGGTGTCGCGCCGGGCCTCGGGCGAACGGTTGGCCTGCGTCAACAGATAGAGGGCATCGAAGGTCGCGCCCGACTCGGCGATGGCCGGTCCGTCGACGCCGTACTGCGAGGTGAAGCGGATCGCTGGGTCGGCGAAGTGGTTCAGCTCGGTCAGGGTGGCGTAAATGTTGGCCAATTCGGCGGGCGGCGTGGCCGGGTCGTCGGGCGCGCCGCTCAGCAGAAACGCAGTCACCGGCGCCTCGTTATGGCGGAGCTGCATGAGCAAGCGGCGGAGGGCTTGGCCCAGGTCCACCAGGAAGCCGCTGCTGCCGCCGCCGGCGCCGGCGATCACATAAAGGCGCGGCACGTTGTCGCGTAGGGCCAGCCCCGTGCGATCGACCGTCTGGTAAAGCGAATCGGGGTGGGTCGCTCGCTGGACCTCCTTGCGCAGCCGGGCCAGCAGCCGCAGATAGTTGTCGGAAAACGCCAGCCGCCCCAGGGCCCGTGAGCCCTGTGGCGTCAGCGAGCGCGGCAGGGCATAGAGCTTCTCGCGCGGCAGCCAGTCGTTGAGATAATCCAGGTGCCGCCGGCGATAGTGGGCCACCGGCTGCAAGGGCAAGGGATACACCTCGTCCGGCTGGAGGGCCACTTCCGGCGAGCCGCGAACCGCCGCCCGGACCGCATCCGTATCGCAGTCGAGATACAGGAAACGCAAGAGCGGCAGCTTGTTCAGATCGCCGAAGCGATCCAGGAAACGGCAGCGCAGCTCGAGCAGGGCCCGGCGGCCCAGGGCGCCGACCCCGATCACCAGCGTCGGGCGCAGCGCCCCGGTCTGTGGCTGGGCCACCGTGATGCCGAGCTTGGAGACTTCCTCCTCGTCGGTCCGGCCCGGTGGGCCGCCCAGGTCCACGGAGGCCTCGTCGGCCTCTCCCTGCACCAGAAAGATGTCCTCCATGGTGTCGGCGATGGAACGCGGGCGGTGGTCGCCCGCCGCCACGGCGACCACGGTCTCCGGCCTGGCCTCGGTGCGCGCCGCGTGCAGGGCCCGCACGAAGGCCAGGCAATTCGGATAACGCCGGGCGGGGTCCTTGGCCAGAGCCCGAAGCACGACCGGGCGTTCGCCCTCCGGCAGGGCCCGCACATCCGGGTCTTCCTGCAGGTGCTGCTGGGCCAGCACCCGGACGTTCTTGCCGTTGAACGGTCGCACGCCAGTGAGCAGCTCGTGATAGACGATGGCCAGGCTGTACTGATCGCTGCGGCCGCTGATCTTGCCGGTGAAGGTCTCGGGTGGTGCGTACAGCGGCGTCACGGCCCCCATCAGGCCGGAGGCACTGGCCCGCTCCAGGTGCTTGACCAGCCCGAAATCGGCCACCTTCACGCGGTCGCCCTGGAGGAACAGGTTGCGCGGCTTGACGTCCAGGTGCTGCAGGTTGTGCTTCTCGTTCATGTAGTCGAGCCCCTCGGCGGTGTCGCGCAGGTAGCGCAACAGGTCGTCGCGGGGAATGCCGACCAGGCCGGCGGTCTGGCACTCGACGTACAGATCGTGCAGACTCCTGTCCGCCAGCTCCATGACAATGACCAGCTCGCCGTCCACGATCTCGATGCGTTCCAGGGAGAGGACGAACGGGTGGCGGACCTCCTTGACGCGGCTGAGGGCATTACGTTCCTGCTCGGCGCGGGCGCCTTCGACATCGAACGAGTTGAGGTTGCCGTAGACGAATTTGATGGCCTTGAAGAGTCCGCCGGGCGCTTCGCACTTCCACACTTCGCCGAAGCCGCCGCTGCCGAGCGGCTCGATGAGGCGGTAGCCGGGGATGGGCTCGAAATCTGGCTCTCGCAAGTTCATGGCCTACGTCCTGCACGAGTGAGCCGAGCGATGGACGGCGTGCGACGGGAGCGCCGGAACTGAGGGGGCGGCCGGGCGCGCGAGTCCTGGCGCCGGGCGCACTCTTCCACCTGTGCCGCCGGAGTTGTTGGGCAAGCGTAGCTCAGAAATCGGGATCTGTCCAATCGAGCGCTTGGGGCTGTGCCGAGCCCGACCTGTGGACGCAACCAGCCCCGGCCGGTACGCTGTCCTGCACGGAGGTCCCCATGCCGGATTTCACCTACGCCGACATCGCCCGGATGATCGATCATTCGCTGCTCCAGCCGACGCTGACGGATGCCGACCTCGACCAGGGCTGTCTGCTAGCCCGCGATTATCAGGTCGCCTCGGTGTGCATCAAGCCTTACGCCGTCCGCCGCGCTGCCGGCCTCCTGGCAGGCTCGACGGTCGCCGTGGGCACCACCATCGGCTTCCCGCATGGCGGCCACCTGACGGCCATCAAGGTGGACGAGGCCGAGCGGGCGCTGGACGACGGCGCCACCGAGCTGGATATGGTGGTGAACATTGGCAAGGTGCTGAGCAAGGACTGGGAGTACGTGGCCGGCGACATCGGCGGTGTGGTCGCGGCGGCCCATCGGCGAGCAGCGCTGGTAAAAGTGATCTTCGAGAATTGCTTCCTGCAAGACGAGCACAAGGAAGCGCTCTGCCGCATCTGCGGCGAGTGGGAGCCGACTTCGTCAAGACCTCGACCGGCTACGGCGACGGCGGGGCCCTCGACACCGACCTGCGGCTGATGCGCCGCTGCTCGCCGCCCCAGGTGCAGGTCAAGGCAGCTGGCGGAGTACGGACCCTGGAGCGACTGCTGGCCGTCCGCGCGCTGGGCGTTAGCCGCGTTGGGGCGACCGCCACCAGGGCGATCCTGGATGAGTGCCGGGCGCGGCTGGCACGCTAGCGGCTGTTTCGCCTCGCTCGCCCGGTGGTGCCAACCACGGAGGCGCGAAGGCGCCCCGCCTGAACGGCCATTGCAGTTGCCACGGTCTCAGCTGAACTGGCATAATAACGACAGTCGGGCCGTTGCTGGCCCGTGGGGAGCGGTCCAGTCTGGCAACTCTTCAACCTCCCAGGCGTCCCGTGGCCAGGAAGCGCGATCTTCGACGAGTGGACGCGGTGTGCCGGGAGTTTCGCATGGCGGCGGAAGTCGAGTTGCGGTTTCGCGATTACTTGCACCAGTGCAAGGAATCCGGCCACGGCGGAACCGATGACAGGGGCGACTTCACCATGACTGAACTTCGTGACCTGGCCCGCGAGTTCCTGGACCACCAGGGATAGAGCCCCATGACTGCTACGCTGATCGATTTGCGGAAGCCGAGGCCGCAGCCGAATGATCTGCCCAGTCTTCGGGCGGCGCTGGTTCAGCAGCTGGTGGGTGAGGCATTCCTGTTCGGCCGGATGGCCTACGCGGAGGAACTCGTCCTACACTTCGGCACGCCCGCGAGTACACGGTCCCCCGGTTTGGAAAGCGAACGGAAGGGTCGCATGCCTTGAGCGTTCGCGGATCGGCCTGGTTGATCAAGTCCGGGGCCCAGGCGTTGGCGGCGCAGGCCGGGCTGCTGCCCGAGGAGCTAGCCGGAGCGTCCCGGCAGCCGCTCACCCCGGCCGACTTGGCAGCCGGCCCGCTGGTGAGCCCAGACGCCAGGGTCGTCGCGGCCAGCCCATTCGTATTTGAGGCGGTCCTCGGCTACGGGCTGGAGCTGGTTCTTTCTGACGGCTCCCGGATCACCATCCTGCCGTCTGCCGCCGAGCCTCCCGAGCCAGGAGACGAGGCGCTGCCGGAAATTGCAGACTGGGAATTGCTTTCACCGCAGGGGTCCTTGAAGGTCGGTCCGGGGACGAAATGGACTTTCACGCCGGCCCGGGAGCCAGCCACCAAGATTGCGCCCGATGCCTAGCCTCGCGCCGGCCCATCATACCCCACCTCCCGCCGCAACGTCTTCGCCCGCAAGCCATCGCCGTCCAGTTCCAGGGCGTCCACCTCGACGATGCGCATGCCGTGGCGTCGGGCCAGGGCCAGGGTCACGGCGTTCACTTCCAAGGCGGCGGCCCGCTCCCCCCGCGCCAGCAGCCAACGGGCGTGGCTCAGGCGCGTCAGGGCTCGCTCCCACGGTAGGCCGCCGCGGTCGTAGTCCTCGGTCAGCGCGCGGTAGATGTCGTCCAGGTCGGCGGGCGGATTGGCGCTTCGGCGCAAATAATCGGCCCGCATCCGCTGCCGGGCCAGGTCGGCCCAGCGCTGGCTCTCGGCATGCGCGGGGCGGTGCAGAAAGCTGCGCATGTCCAGGGCCTTCAGCCGGCCGGCCCGCAGCAGGCACTCGAAGACGTGCGTCCATTCGTAGACATCGGTCGGCACCAGCATCCGAGCCAGGGCCACCGCCTCGTCGAGGCGTCCCGCCAGGGTCAGGGCGTGGGCTCGATAGGCACTCCAGAGCATCTGCCAGGGGTGCGGGGCCTGCGGGGTTGCCAGGATGGGTTCCAGCCGACCCAGGGCCAGCAGCGCGTCGCCACGCAGCGGCGCATCGACTTCGCGGTAGACCGGCAACGCCGCCTCAAACTGGCCCAGCAGCTCCAGGCAGACGGCCAGGTCGCGGAAGCGGGCGAAACGCGGCCAGAGCGGCTTTTGACGCCAATCCCCCTCCGGAAAGAAGCGAAGCAGCAGATCGCGGTCCAGTGCCGGGGCCAGGAAACGATAGCGGGGCCGGTCCAGGGCCGCATAAGCGGCGTCCGCCTCGGGCCAGAGACCCGCGTCGCTATAGGCGTGGAATAGCTCGATCTCCTCGCGGCCTTCGTCCAGCGTGGCGGGGCGGCGGCGGTCGGGTCGGCCGTGCAGGAAACCCGCGCGGGCCTGCGCCCCCTGCCGCCGGCCCGCCGCTCCCAGCTGGTGCTCGAAGGCCCGGCGCACCAGCGGATGGGCGTCGATCAGCGCGCCCGGCATCGCACCCGGGGCCAGGCCGACGCGCTCCAGCAGCCGCAGCCGGACCAACTCCTCAATCTGGGCCGCCAGCCAGCCGGCCGGGCGATCGACAAACGGACGATAAGCTCGGCCCCAGGTGGCATGCAGCAGAGTGCGGACCGGCACACTGGTGAGGTAGTCGAGCAGGCGCGGCTCGGCCGGGGGATCGCGGAAGGCGGTGGCCAGGGCCAGTACGTCCCGCTGTTCGGCCGGCAAGGCGACGGCATAGGCGGCCAGGACCCGGGCCACCTTGTGCTCTTCATCGCTGGCGCCTTCGGCGAGGGGAATTGTCGGCAATTCCCCCAGCCGGCCGGCGGCGCCGCCGTGGTAGCGCGCCAGGTAGGTGCCCAGCAGCTCGACTGCCTTGGCGTGGTGTCCGCAGGCCTCGGCCGCCGCGTCCAGTTCCTCGGGATCGCCGTGGACCCCGAGACTCTGAAGCAACCCGCGTGCACTCTTGGAGTCCAAGCTGGCCAGGGTCACGATCCGGGCGTGCCGACGGCGTTGCAGCTCCGGCAAGGGAAAGCGCGTGGTGAGCAGCACCACGCCGGGCAGGGGCTGCGCGGCCAGTTCTTCCAGCAGCCGGCCCAGCTCGGGATGAATCAGGCGCCCAAACCACTCGCCGGATTCGTATTGTCCCACTTCCAGGCCGTCGAGGACCAGCAGCCAGCGCTGGCGCCGCAGCCGGGGCAGCAGCTGATCGACCGCATAGGTCGCCGAGACATCGGGGACCGATGCCGTCCCCGCCACATGACCATACAGTTCGCGCAGGCACCGGTCGGCATCCTTGCCGCGGTAGAAGCTCCACAGGAAGACGCCGTCGATGTCGCCAGGATGGACGCGGCCGGCAGCCACCAGCCGCGCCAGCCAGTGCTGCGCGATGGCCGTCTTCCCCTGCCCGCCGGGGCCGATGAAGGCCACCACGCTCGGCCCGCCCGGTTCCAGAGCGCCGTCCAGCACGGCCAGCTCGGTTTCGCGACCGAAGAAGTGAGCCGGTTGCGACGTGCAATGATGAACATACAAGCGGGTGGGTGTACTCATTGGCGGCGACGCGCGTTCCGGCCCACTGGCGACGGAGGAGCCACACCGTCAACTATATAGGTAGGCACGGCGTTTGCTGTGTTAGCGGGTGATGCTCCGGAGCAGGCAGGCAGGAGCACGCTGCCTCGACTGTGGTCGATGCCTTGAAGGAGGGGTCCGGGAGGACCCGGGAGGGATACCTTGAGAATTGCACAGGTCGCCCCGCTCCACGAAAGTGTTCCGCCTCATCTTTATGGAGGGACCGAGCGCGTCGTCTCGTGGTTGACCGAAGAGCTGGTGCGGCAAGGGCACGAGGTCACGCTGTTCGCCAGCGGCGATTCGGTCACGCGCGCCCAGCTGGTGCCGGTGTGTCCGCGCGCGTTGCGGCTGGACCCCACCTGCGTGGACGCGCTGGCGGTGCACTTGCTGTTGCTGGAGGAGGTGTTCCGCGATCCCGAGCGCTTCGATGTGCTGCACTTCCACTGCGATTATCTGCACTTTCCGTTCTCGCGGCGGCAGCCGCGGCCGCGGGTGACCACGTTGCACGGGCGGCTGGACCTGGCGCAGCTGCCCCCGCTGTACCGCGAGTACCGTCGCGAGCCGGTGATCTCGATCTCGGCGGCGCAGCGCCGGCCCCTGCCGTGGCTCAACTGGCAAGGCACGGTGCATCACGGCTTGCCGGCGGACCTGCACACCTTCCGGGCGGCCTCGGACGACTATCTGGCGTTTCTCGGTCGGATTTCTCCGGAAAAGCGCGTCGATCGGGCCATCGAGATCGCCCGCGTCACCGGCCGGCCCCTCAAGATCGCCGCCAAGGTCGATCGGGCCGATCGCGACTATTACGAAGAGGAGATTGTGCCGCTCCTGAAAAAGGCGGGATCGCTGGTGGAATTCATCGGCGAAGTCGGCGGGTCGGCCAAGGACGAATTCCTGGGCCGGGCCGCCGCCCTGCTCTTCCCCATCGACTGGCCCGAGCCGTTCGGCCTGGTCATGATCGAGGCGCTGGCCTGCGGCACGCCGGTCATCGCCTTTCGCAACGGCTCGGTCCCCGAGGTGCTGGACGAGGGCGTGACCGGCTTCGTGGTGGACGACGTGGCTGGAGCGGTTCGCGCGGTACAACGGCTGGGCGAACTGAGCCGCCGCCGCTGCCGGGCAGTCTTCGAAGCCCGTTTCGAGGCGGCCCGCATGGCGGGCGACTATGTGGCGATCTACCGCCGGCTGCTGGCCCGCGGCCGCTTCGCCCCGCCGACTCCGACCGTCCTGACCAAGGGGATGCGCCCGCCCGTGACCACCAGCAACGGCACACGACGCCCCCGGGAGGCTCGCGAATCGTCATGAACACCAGTCCGCCAACGACGCCGGCCAGCGAACCCAAGCCTCGCCCGGGACGCGACGTCCCGGGCGGCAAGAGTCCCTATTACATCCTGGCCACGTCGCCCCAGGCCGACGAGCATGGCCTGGTCCTCAAGCACGGCGATACCTTCGCCGTCTTCGATCACTTCGGCGACATCAAGCCGACGGGCCTTGGCGAGGAAGGGCTCTACCACGAAGGGACCCGCTACCTGTCGTGCCTGCTGCTAGGTCTGGAGCACGCCCGACCCATGTTCCTCAGCTCCACGGTGCGCCAGGACAACGATCTGCTCACGGTGGACCTGACCAATCCGGACCTGTCGGCGGGGGGCCGCATTGTCGTGCCGCGCGGCACGGTCCACCTGGCCCGGTCCAAGTTCCTCTGGGACGGCGCCTGTTACGAGCGTATCGACCTACGAAACTTTGGCGCCAGTGCCGTCACCGTGTTGTTGCTCTTGCACTTCGAGGCCGATTTCGCCGACATCTTCGAGGTGCGCGGCACGCGGCGGACCCGGCGGGGAGAATACCTGCCGGAAAAGATCGAGAAAGATGGGATTACACTGGCCTACCGCGGCCTGGACAACGTGGTGCGGCGGACGCGCCTGCTCTCGACACCGCCGCCGGAGGAGATCGGCCCCAGCGATGCCCGCTTCGCCCTGACCTTGCCGCCGCGCGGCCAGCAAACCGTCGAACTCACCGTTCGCTGCGAATCGGGCGAGGCTTCGGCCAGGCCGGCGGGGTTCGACGCCAGCCTGGCCGCGGCCGGCGAGGCCGCGGCGCGGGCCAGGCGCCAGGCGTGTACGCTGCACGCCTCGAACGCCCAGTTCAACACCTGGGCCGACCGCGCCGCGGCCGACCTGCTGATGATGACCACCGAAACGCCGCTGGGGCCCTATCCCTACGCCGGCGTCCCGTGGTTCAGCTGCCCCTTTGGGCGCGACGGCATCATCACCGCCCTGGAATGCCTGTGGCCAGCCCCGGGGCTGGCGCGCGGCGTGCTCGCCTTTCTCGCCGCCACCCAGGCCGACGCGGTCCGTCCCGAGCAGGATGCCGAGCCGGGCAAGATCCTGCACGAAACGCGGCGCGGCGAGATGGCGGCGCTTCACGAGATCCCGTTTGGGCGCTATTACGGCAGCATCGACTCCACGCCCCTCTTCGTCCTGCTCGCGGGTGCTTACTACCAGCGCACCGGCGACCGGGCTCTCGTCGAATCGATCTGGCCCCAGGTCGAGGCGGCGCTCGGCTGGATCGATCGCTACGGCGATCGCGACGGCGACGGCTTTGTCGAGTACGCCCGGCAATCGCCCAACGGGTTGGTGCAGCAGGGCTGGAAGGATTCAGGCGACTCGATCTTTCATGCCGACGGGCGGCCGGCGCGCGGCCCAATCGCCCTGTGCGAGGTACAAGGCTATGTCTATGCGGCCCGCCGCTCCGCGGCCGACCTGGCGGCCGTCCTGGGCCATGCCGAGCGGTCCGACGAACTGGCCCGGCAAGCAGCCGATCTCCAGGAGCGCTTCGAGGCGGCCTTCTGGTGCGACGACCTTGGCACCTATGCCCTGGCCCTGGACGGCGACAAGAAACCCTGCCGGGTGCGCACCTCGAACGCCGGCCACTGTCTGTTCACCGGCATTGCCGGCCGCGAGCAGGCCCGCCGGACCGCGCAAACCCTCCTCAGCACCGCATCGTATTCCGGCTGGGGCATCCGCACCGTGGCGGCCGGCGAGGCCAACTACAACCCCATGTCATACCACAACGGCTCCATCTGGCCCCACGACAATGCCCTGATCGCCCAGGGTCTCGCCCACTACGGATTGAAAGAGGGCGTCTTGCGGGTGTTGACCGGCCTGTTCGAGGCCAGCACCTTTCTCGATTTGAACCGTCTGCCGGAGTTGTTCTGCGGCTTCGAGCGCCGGCCCGGCGAGGGGCCGACGCTCTATCCCGTGGCCTGTTCGCCCCAGGCCTGGTCGGCCGCGGTCCCTTTCCTGCTCCTGCAAGCGTGCCTGGGCCTCGAAGTCCGCGGCCCGGAGCGGCAGGTGTCTCTGCACCAACCGACCCTGCCGTCCTTCCTCCGCGAACTGACCATCCGCAACCTGCAAGTCGGCGGCGTGGCCGTCGATCTCCTGGTCCACCGCCACGGTGACGATGTCAGCATCAATGTGCTGCGCCGCGAGGGCACGGTGGAAGTGCGCCTGCTGACGTGACAGCGGCAGTTGATAATCTCCCCGCGCCCCGGAGTGCCGGGGCGAGGGGAGAAGATCGGGCCGCTCGTCTTAACTGGCCAGATACCAGGGGACGTTGATCACGACCACGCGCCGGAAGCCGCTGAACAGCAGGTAGGCCTTGATGATGGACGCGGTCTGATTGTGCAGCAAGTAGTGATACCAGCGCGTGCGGACCAGCTCGGGGACGATCACGGCGAGATCACGGCCAGGATGGTGCGCGCTGCAGGTCGGACACCACCTGTCTCAGCGGCGCGTACAGTCTGCGGTAAGGGGAGTAGACGACGAACAGTTTCGGCGGCGCCAGCCCTGCCGCCATGGCCGGCTCTCGGACCCGCTGCTCCCAGGTCTCCTCCAGATCGGTCATCGTCTTCTCGTCGTCGGCGACGTGCAGGGCGTAGACATCGGGGGAAATCTTCAAAGCAAACCGCAGCGCCTTCCGTGTGATCGCGCTCCAGCCCCGGATCGGCAGCAAGACCAGGGGCGGCACCAGGGCCGCGGCATCCAGCGGCGCGCTGGTCGCCACTTCGCGGGCAACCGTCCGGTAGTGGGCCCGCACGGACAGGAACAGGATCAACAGCGCCGGTATCAGGAAGAGCATGACCCAGGCGCCGTCGATAAACTTGGACACCAGCACTACGGCGAGGGTCAGCCCGGTGCAGACCGCACCGGTCGCATTGATGGCCATCGAGCCGGCCGCGCGCGGCCCGCTGGCTTTTCGCCAGTGCATCACCATCCCCGCCTGCGACAGCGTGAACGCGAGGAAGGCGCCAATGGCGAACAACGGAATCAGCCGGTCCGTGATCCCGCCAAAGGCGATCAGGAGCCCGGCGGACAGGACCGCCAGCACCAGGATGCCGCGCGAGTAGACCAGGCGGCGCCCGCGGTGGGCGAAGCTGTGCGGCAGGAAGCCGTCCTGGGCAATCACCCGGCACAGCCGCGGGAAGTCGGCAAAGCCGGTGTTCGCCGACAGGGCCAGGACACTGAGGATCCCGCCGATGGTGAGGTAGTAGAACCAGCCCCGCCCCACGACAGCGGCGGTCAACTGCGACAAAATGCTGTCGTAGCTGGGCTCGCTTTCGGGTCGTCGCCACGATCCCATACGACCGGCAAAGGAAAGCGATGCCCGCCAGCATGACGGCCAGCAGCACGATGATAGCCGTCAGGGTACGGCGGGCCTGGACGACCGCCGGCTCGCGGAAGGCGCTCATGCCGTTGCTAATCGCCTCCACGCCCGTCATCGCCGTGCAGCCGCTGGCGAACGAGCGCATCAGGAGCCACCAGAGGACGAGCGGCTCGGTCGGGCTGTTCTCGAGGGGTGGTGGGGGAGCCACGGCCTCGGGGTGCCCGCCGGCCAGCAGCGTCTTGATGGTGCCCAGCGCCAGCACCGCCAGGAGCGACCCGACGAACAGGTAGGTGGGCACGACGAACGCCAGGCCCGATTCGCGCACGCCACGGAGGTTGACCGCGGTGATCAGAGCCAGGATCGCCAGGCACAACCAGAGCGTATAGGGCTGCAGGAACGGCACCGCCGAGATCAAGGCCCCCACGCCCGCCGAGATGCCGACCGCCACGGTCAGCACATAATCCAGCATCAGCGCCGCCGCGGCCAGGAGCCCGGGCAGGGTCCCGAGGTTCTCCTTGGCCACCGTATAGGAACCGCCGCCGAGCGGGTAAGCCGCGATCGTTTGTCGATAGGAGAAGTAGACGATGAGCAGCAGGGCGATGATCAGGGCGCTGATCGGGCCGATATAGTCCAGGCCGCCCGCTCCCAGGGCGATCAGGAGCGTGAGGGCGGCCTCCGGCCCATAGGCTGCCGACCCCAGCGCATCCAGGCCGAGCATCGGAATGGCGGCGAGCACGCCCACGCGCTGCTCGCCCTCTTCGTCCGAGGCCAGCGTCCGGCCCAAGAGCCAGTCGGTGAGTGCCATCGATCGCTCCGGATGCAATGGTGCAAGCACCCGGGTGATTGTACCGATTGCCTCACGGGCGGACTGGCAGCCCGAAGCGCCAGCGAGGATTCGCTGTACCCCTCGCTGGTTGGCGCTTCGGGCTGTCACTGGCCCTGGAACGAGCTGGCGCTCAAGACGATCTCCGCGTTGTGGCACGGTCTCCGCGTTGTGGCACGGTCTCCCGACCGTGCCACTGGCGCCGACCGACGGTCTCCCACAATACCCTTGCTCCGTGAGGCGCCAGGAGACCTTCGGTCAGGCTGGGTGGCACGGTCAGGAGACCGTGCCACAACGTGATGCGGTTCGGGCCGCCACTGGCCCTGGAACGAGCTTGCGCTCAAGACGATCGCGTCTCTACGGCTTCTTCTCCTTCGGCGGCGGCACGGCCTCGCCCGTATCCGGCACCACCTTCACGATCACCTGGAAACCGAACGAGTCCTTCTTCACCCCGTGGAACGGCTCGTGGTAGCTGATCCAGAGCGGATCGATGGCCGGGTCCGGGGCGAACTCGGCGGATGGGTGCTTGCACAGCACGCTGTCGCTTTGGGCGGCGATGCGGAAGGTTTGGTGCAGAGTGTACTTGGCGGCCAGCACCGGGCCTGCTTTCGGTCCATCGTGATCGTTGACCGACAGGCTATCGCAGCCGCAAATCTTGTGGCTGGGCACGCACACCGTGGCGACCTCGACCGTTCCGGCGGCGATGGTAGCGCAGGCTTCGTCATACTCGGCGCAGCCTTTCTTCTCGCCGCGCAACAGGCCGATGACCCGCCCCTCGACGAGCACCCTGGCCTTCTTGACCTTCGGGTCGTCGAAGCTGACCTCGAAGACCTGGTCGAGGTCGAACTTCATTTCCGAGGTGGCCACCACGGCGCCGGACATGGTGGTCAGGACCGTATCAGCCGCCGGCGTGGCCACATCGATCAGTCCGCCGCCGGTGTGGGTCATCTTGCCCTTGATCGGCGTGACATGGCCGTGGCGTTCGAGCAGGGTGATGGACACGGGCGGGGCCGGGGCGGCGGCGGGGATGACAGTGATGTTCACCGCGCCGGCCGCCTTGTCCTGGGCCGAAACGGGAGAGACCGGCAGCGCCAGGCCGAGCACGCACAGGGCCAGGCAGCGCCTCAGGGGCAAACGCAAGCTCCGGGGCATGGGACGGAAACCTCCTTGCCGCCGGCCGCTGCTGGGGGCGAAGCGCGGCCGGGGCCTTCTGTTGGGGTGAGGGTTTCATTCGCGGTCGTCAAAACAAACCGTTATCGGAGCGGCGGGCGGGTACGTCCTTGCCCGCCGCGAACAGGTCGCGGGCCCTCCGAGCCGGAAGCGTTAGCGACGGCTTCAGAGCATCCGCCGTCGCTAACGCTTCCGGCTCGGAGGGCTCAAAAGCGTAAGGTCACATCGGTCGCCAGCATGAACTGGTTTTGCCGGCGGCCATTGTCGAACGCCGGCTCGTGCCAGTTCCGGAAGAAGTCGATCTCCGGACGAACCTGCAGCCACGGTGTGAAGTTGTGGGTCAAGCCCACGGCGTTGCTCGTATAGAGCCCGGGGAAGCCGGTACGTTCGCCGTCGGTGTCCTTCCACGCCTCGTTGCGGAAGGTGATGAAGTCCTTGTGAGAAAGCTGCCAGACGGTGTAGTTGAGTACCCCGTAGGTGTAGGTGATCCCCGGGATGAACGCGCCGATGCCGCCGCCCCCGCCGAACGGCTCGACCGGCCCGGCGCTGGGCGTTCCGCCGACCACCGCGTCGCGCTGCCACATGAAGTACGATTCGGTCTTGGTGACCAGCAGCGGACTGAAGCGGTGCTCCCACGTTTGCACATAGTAATTGAAATTGTCGTGCCCCATCAGTTGTCCATACTCGTAGAAGCGGCGGAACTCGGCACTGTTAATGGCGTTCAGCCAGGCGTAATAGGCGTCATTATTCGACTTGGAAACCCAGCGGATGCCGAACGCGGGTGTGAACAGGCGCCGGGGTACCAGGGAGCCATGTCGGTGCCCGAGTGGACCGCCGCCTGGAACGTCACCTGATCGCTCAGCTTGAAGGTGAGCATGACGCCCGTCTGCGTGTAGGTGTCGAAGGTGAACAGGATCGAATGGCTGCCCATGTAGTTGTCCGGCGCGAACTGCGTTTCGATGTCCGGGCAGGCAATCCAGCGGCCCACGCGCACAATCAGGCCCTGCGTGACCCAGGGGATGTACACGTCGATGTACTGTTCCGTCGGATCCCAGCCGTACAGTTCGTTGTGCTTGAGCAGCTGGTCGCTGAACCAGCCGCCCGCCGTCGTGTAGCGGTAGTCGATGCCGTACATGAGCGTCGAGCGGAAGCCCCAGTCGATGTGGTCGGTCTGCACCGAGTCGAGGTTGCGTTCGACCCGGATGAGTGCCTGGTCCATGTCGATATTGTTGGGACGAATCCAGTAGGAATCCGGCGTGTTGGTCTGCTTCGAGGTACTCAGGTTCCCTTCCGCGGTGACCCAGCCGTACACCCGAATCTTGTTGGAGATGAGGGCGTCGTCCAGGTAGGTGCCCTGGAGGGCCTGCATCAGGGGCCAGATCGTGAAGTCGGGCGGCGTGCCGATGATGGGATAGCCCTGGTATTCCGAGCCGGGGATCGGCGGCGATTCCCAGGGCGACGGCAGGGCCCGCCGGTACGGCTTCTCGGGTGGCTTCGGAGCCTCGGACGCCGGGACCGCGGCGGGGAAGAGCGAGGCCGGCAGCGCCAGGGTCGCCTCCTGCGCGGCGGGGACCGGAGCGTCGCCGCCCACCAAGGTCAGGGCCGGTAGCGGCGGCAGCGGCGCCGCGGCAACCGGGTCCGCCGGCGCGAAGGTGCGACCGGCCGGATACGGCGTGTCGCCCGGCGCCGGCTCCGCCGTTGGTGCCGCCGCCAGGACCGCAGCGAGGATCACTGTGGGGATCATTGTTGCCTCAGTCCCTTGAGCGTTCTGTACTCCGTGACGTCCGAGCTACGGCTGCCCAGGCTTGCCGCAGGCGCCATGCGACGGGCGGGTGTCAGGCGCGGACGGCAGGAGACATTTCCGATCCGTCGGACGTAAGATGTGGCGGTTGGGTACTTATTCCATCGTCAAATGCCCTTGCCGCCTTTCGCAATTCGCAGCAGAGTCCCGGGGATACGCAGAATCCCGATCCGCCGTGCATTGTGCCTGTTGCGCCTGGCGAAGTGCACGATCCGCGCGGATTCCTTTTTGCAGCCGACCGGCGGGAACTCGCCTTCCCGCAAGGGGTTACCTCCGCTCCGCCGCCAGCGGCATGCCTTGTGCAACGGCAGCGGCCAGGCCGTGACACGCCATACGACAGGCGGACCCATGTCCCGTCCAAGGCAAAGTGTGGCGGTTGGGCATCGCCTAACGATGCTGCGGACGGGACACTCTCCTCGGCCTTTGACGCTAGGTTGTGCGGAAACAATGAGCCTGATGCTCGTGCCGTTGTGGCACGGTCTCCTGACCGTGCCACCCGGCATCGCCGTTGTGGCACGGTCTCCTGACCGTGCCACAACGAGGTCGTGACGTTAAGTCGTTCCGCGAGCCGGGCGTGGCCGCCGACCGCGAGTCGGTCCGCAATGAGGAGAGCGCCGTGATGCCGTTCACACCTTTTGCCATCGCCTGGACACTGACAGCGGTGTATGGAGCTGGCCTCCTGACGGTCGCCATTCGTGTGGCCATCACGGTCGTCAAGCACCGCAATACCGGCTGATGAGTTCAGGATCCTCGGCGCGCTGGAACTTGCCGGCGTGAGAAGCGTCGCGTCGCGCATCAATTTCGACGTAAATGCTTGCATTCGCGCTGCTTCGGCGTTAGGCTCGCAGGGTAGGTACGGCCTCCCCGGTCGGACCGTCGGCCTTGTAGGCTAGACCTACCCGTAGAGCGAGGGCATGAGATGTCGCGGCGAAATGGCTTTGTCGTTACCGCGGCCGTGCTGGCGGCTGCGATCTGCCTTGCGTCGGCCTCTCCCGCCCGGGCCGGCGACCGCGTTCATGCCGCGGTCCCGACGGTCAGTCGCACGGTCTCGCCCGTCGTCTCATTGGTGCGCCCGCTGCTACTGCCGGTGACCATCTCTATCACCCCGGTTGCGGCGATCCCCGCCTCGGACGAGCGAGGTATCATCAGCCTCCGCGGGCCGGACGGCCAGGTCCGGCATTTCCCGGTCGAGGGCGGAGCGGAGGCGTTTTCGCGGCGGGTGATCGTGCTTCGCCCCGGCGACTCCGTCACCATCCAGCTGGCAGCCCGCAAATAGCCGCTGGCCACGGGCGTTACCGCGCATTTCGGAAATGAATCCGCAGTACCGTTTTGCGATCCGGCGATACTTCCATCCGCAGGATGGTCGCTTGCTCCGGCACGTCCGCGTAGCGGCACGCCTTACCGTCCAGCAAGATTTCGGTCTGTTCCGTCACCTGGAACTCCGTAACCGTGGCCGGGGTGATCGCGGGTGTCAGGGTCTCCCCCGCCAACCGCGACGCCGGGGCCAGGCTCGTGGGGCGAGTCAGCGCCGCCTGCTCCTTGCGCGAGGCCAGGGAGGCCGAGGCCGCCGAGACCAAGGCGACCGAGACGAACAATACCGCAGTCAACCGGACCATAGAAACGCTCCTTCGGTGCCAGGCACCTGATCCGGAAGGAGCAAACGGCGCGCCCTGGGTGGCGTCCTGAACGCAAGTCTCATGTTGGTAAAAAGTTGCGTCGGAAGTGACTGCGGGCGCCCGGAAGCTGGAAGCGGTCGCTTCGTGCAGACTGCGTGTGCACATTTGCAAATTGCACGACACCGGCTCGGCTGGCCAGTGGCTCCCAGTAAGCTGGCAGGCGGCGTCCGCAACCCGGGCAGCCCGAAGCGCCAGCGAGGTTGTACGGCATAAACCTCGCTGGCGCTTCGGGCTGCCCAGGCTGGCCACTATCTATCGCGCCGCCAGTCGCTGCTCGATCAGCCCTTGCAGCAACGTCCGGTGACAGTGCGCGGCATCGACGCAGGCGGACGAGCAGAGCAGGGTGATCGTCTTGCCTTCGGCGACCAGGCTGGCCAGTTCGTCGATGTACTCGCCCTGGCCCTTCATCTCTTCGAGATAACGGCGGCGGTACGTCGGCCAGTCGATGGGGTCGCCGTGCTTGCCGTAAAAGTCGGCGTGCAGCTCGCGGCTGGGGCCCAGGTCCTTGCACCAGGCATCCCAGGTTTCGTCCTCCTTGCGCAGGCCGCGCGGGCGATAGCGGCAGACGAGCAGGCGGAAGCCGTCGCCCGGCTCGGCGGGGTCGTTCCAGCGCCTGGTCTTGATGGGCACCGTCGCCCCTCCGTCTCACTCAGCTATTCTTTATTGTTGTAGTCCGCGATTCCCTTGATAATGGCGACGATACCAATGACGAGCGCGCCGACGGGGATAAAGAAGGCCGCGTGGCCTGTGGCCCCTGAGAACATTGTCATAAAGCCCGCGCACACGAGGCCCATGAAGATGATGAGCGCCCCGCCCCCAATGCCAGCGTAAACGGTTCCGTACGATCCCTTCGGACCGAACAGCTGCGAGCGGCGCCTGCCGTAAATCCGTGCCCGGCCGACCTCGGCCAGTTTGCGGTGGTACTCCTCGCGCGGCGCTTCTGGCGTCCCTTCCTGTCGCGCTCGGCCTCGCGATCTGCCTCCAGCGCCTCCCGCCGGCGGACCCGCTCCCGCTGGCTTACCTCGCCGTCGTCGTCCTCTTCATCCTCGTCGGGGTCCACGGGGAGGACCTCGCCGATCACCTCGTCAGCCGCGGCGTCGGGCTGAGATTTCTCGCCGCGCGGCGGGGGCTCGGCCCAGGGATCGTTGAGCGGCGGCGGGCGGATTTCCTCCGCGTCCGGCCCGGGCTCTGGTATCGGCACAATTAGGACGGCGCCGCAGTCGGGACAGTTGACCTTGCGCCCCGCCAGCTCATCCCTGGCGCGCAAGGCTCGCCCACAAGCGCAGCTCAGCGGAATGGGCATGACCGTCCCCGGAACGAACAGGAGCCCCAACGGTCACGGCAGCGGCACGTCCTTGAACTCGAACGATGCCGGCACCTCGACGATCAGGCCGGGCACCTTGTAGGTGATTTTCCAGTTGTCCGGGTCGCCGCGCGTCAATTTATCCTTTGTGGAGTCGACAAAGTGATATTCCACCCTGCCGCGGTTTCCCGCCGCATCGACGTCGTAGCCGCCGTTCTGAGGAAAGGTACTGCTGTCGTTCTTGTTCTTGAGCAGGATTTCGTTGAAGATCAGCCACGATTCGAAACTCTCGAACTGCGGCCCGTCGGCCGGGTACTCGACCCCCATGACGATGGTCCAGTGGTCTTTTTTTAATTCGAGATGGCTCACATTGACGGTGACGCCGTCCTGCCGGATTTCGCGGGCCTTGGGGTCCTTCTCCAGTTCCGCCAGCGTCTTGTCGAAGACGAAGCTGTCCATGCGGGTCGGTCCGACAAACTTCAGGTTCCCCTTGAGCAGGCCGAGTTTCGGCACCGAGCGCTCGAGACTGCCCAGGATGACGTCGAAGCGAACGAAGGTCCGCGCGGTGACGCCCAGCGGCTGCTTTTCCCCCTCGCCCAGGTCGATCTTGCGCCCCTTGTTGTCCTGCACCGTCAGCTCGGCCGGATTGTAATCGAGGCGGAAGGGGCGGAAGCGCGGCTCCCAGGCCACCTCGATGATGGCCCGATAGACGCCGGTTTCCGTTTCCAGGTCGCGCTGGGCCTCGACGCGGCGCACCACGGTGCGGAAGATGCCGTCGTAGCTGACCGGCGGAGTGACGTAGTTCTCGCCGCGCGGCATGAGCCGGATCACGTCGGACCGGTAATAGTCCACGCGTCCGTCGGCTTCCTTGGCGATGGTGTCAAGCGCCTGCCAGAAGGTGGCCTTGTTCAGCTTCAACTTGATCTTCGAGTCGGTCCCTTCGCGCCGATCATCCACCTTGATGCCGGTCTGTTTTTCCAGCTCGGCCAGCATCTTGCTGACGGGCTGCTCGTCGTCGATGGTGACGAGGCTGGGGGCCAGGTCGCGCTGGATCTGCTGATCGCGGAGCGTTTTGCGGACAACGGCGAGCGCTTTTTTCTGGCTGTCGGTCAGCTTGGCCGTGGGCTTGGGCAACAGGGGCAGGGCATCGGGGCCGAGCTTGAGCAGCTCGGCGGCGGCGGCGTCCTGCGTATCGAGGTCCTTGTCGGCCAGCTTGGCTACCAGGTCCTTGACCTTGTCCTTCAGCTCGGCGGCCGTCGGTTTGTCGGCCGACTGGCCCGGGACGGTCAGCAGTGAAAGGATGAGGACGATGCCCAGGACGGCAAACGCGGGACGCGGTCGCATGGCGGTATCCTCCAGAAGAGGGAGTGCCCACGGGTATCGTCGATCTTACGCGGAGGGGAGGGGGATCGCAAGCGACCGGCGTAGACAGAGAGACGAGCCCCGGCGCGGGGGCGGTGCTCACAGGGACCGCCACCCGCGCCGGTAGTGCGGATTTGTCCGGGGACGTGGACGCCGTTGTCGCGGCGAAGGGTCGAGCCACCGGGGAGCCGCCCCGGGGCCTGGCGTGTATTGCTCGCACTGAGAAGGAGCAACTGGCGCGCCAATCCGGTTAGCCGCGACGCGGAGCGGAGCGTTCTCTCACCACCGGTAATGCACCGTGTACGTCACCGTCACCTCCTTGTCCGCCTCAACCTTCACCGGGAACACAATCGTCCGCACGTCGATCTTGTCGGACTTGTCGCTCTGGGCCGTCACGTCCCAATCGGCACTGCGGTACATCTTTTCCAGCACCTTGACCGTGACTGCTTCCTTCTTGTGGTTGCGCAACTTGATCTCGAACGATTCGGTACACTCGTGGTCGTTGATCTTCTGGAAGGCGGTCTGCTTCCGCTCGCCGACGACATCGAAGGCGTCGCCGATGTAGAGGGCTAATCGTTCGTCGCGGGCGGTGTGGTCGATGGCGTCCTCGCCGATGAATTCCAGGGCGCCGTCGGCGTCCTTCTTGTAGGCCCGGCCCTTGCCCCTGGGCAAGGCGATGCCCAGGTGCTTGTCGGCGCGGTTCTCGATCTCGACCAGCACGTTCACCTTCTTGCTCGACTCGCGCCCGTAGGCCGGATCGATGTAATAGCCGTAGCGATACCACTGGAGCTTGGCCCCGTCGTAGAGATAGGTCTTGGTGACGGGCACGCCGCTGGCCTTGATGAGTTCGACCTGCTTGACCTGGTTGTTCCCCACGGTGGTCGCCTCGGGCAGCGTGTACATGCGGTAATCGCCGAAGGCTCGGCTCGGGTCGTTGCCCAGGCGGTTGGTCGGCGGCTGCGTTTCCACCAACTTGTAATAGGCGGGGCCGTAACCGTAGGGCATGTGCTCATAGTCGGGCCTGGGGTCGCCGGCCAGCAGCTTGACGTGGGCCTGCTCGAAGGCGGTGCCGGTGCTGTTCTCGACGGTCACCCAGCCGGAGAGGTCGGCCTCGGTGTCGGCCTCGTTGAGGACCACGTTGTAATCCGCCCGCCAGCGGATGTTGTTGGCCAGGTAGGACACTTCGACCAGGTGCTTGCCGCCCTTCTTGGCCTCGACTTCCCAGACCAGCGTGGGGCGGGTCAAGAGGCCGTCGGGCAGTTGCGAAAAGGCGATGCGCTTGATGTTGTCGCCGCGCTCGACCAAGAAGATCGGCCCCTTGTCGCGGTCCTGGGCGATCACCAACCGCTGGGCGTCGAAGCTGAGGAGCGTCCCCTCGTAGCTCTTGCCGTCCTTGGTGTGGGCGGTGATCTTCTGGTCGATGTACTTTTGCAGCAGCTTGTCGGCACTGACCAAGTCGAACTCGTAATTCTGCTCGACCACCTGGGCGGCGGGATCGGTGAGCGAGCGGAAGTGGACGCTGGTTGGGTCGAGGGTGGCCGCCACATCGCGAAACTGCACGATGTTGAGGCCCGGCTTGAAGACATCCGGCAACTCGCGCCGGTCCTTCACCAGGGCAAAGTTGTCATTGTAAATGGTGAGGTGCAGCCCTGGCTTGTCGTCGCCGCGAGGGTTGACGGCGGGCGGCGGGGCCGGCGGTTTCTCCGGAGCGGCCAGGCCGGTGCCGACGGCCACCAGCGCCGCCGCCAGCAACAGCAGGGCCAGGGAGCGATAGTGTTTCATGGGATGGGGGTCCTTTTCAGGATTAGGGAACGCGCTCCGCTCCGCGTCGCGGTTAACCGGGATTACCACTGATACCGGATCGTATATGTCACCGTAGCCTCGGCATTGGACTTGAGGTCCACCGTATACACCAGCGTGTTGACATCGCGCACCACGTGGGCCTGACTTTGCCGCAGCATGGTCCAGTTGCTGGAGCTGCCGTTGATCGACTCGACCACGTCGATGGTCACCGCGTCCTTCTTGTGGTTGCGGAGCTTGATTTCCCAGTCCTGCTCGTTCCAGTTGGGCCCGTTGCGCTGGGCCAGTTGGCGGCGCTCGCCGGCCAGGTCGAAAGCGTAGCCCAGGCGGATGCTGACCGGCTCGTTCTTCGGGGTGTGGTCCAGGGCGTCGCTGCCGGCGAATTCCAGCTCGTGGTCGGCGTCGCGCTGGAAAACGCGGCACCGGCCCCTTGGGCAGCGGGATGCCGAGGCCCGGCGCCGTCTCCTCCGCGTTCTTGAAGCGGAGGGCGACGGCGACCTTGGCCTCACCACTGCGGAACTCGTACCTGCGCTCGACGGGGATGGCGGCCACATCGAGAAGTTCGATTTGCTTGGTTTCGGCGCTCTTGAGCGTTGCCTTACGGCCCAGTTCGTAGAGGTGGTAATCGGCGAAGGACTTTTCGGTGAAAGCGGGCCTCTTGTCGTCCTTGGCACCTTTCTCGTCGCGATCCAGCACCTCCACGGTTTTTTCGCGTTGCTCCAGCAGGTTGACATCGCCGGCCAGGAGCTTGACCTGGGCATCCTTGAACGTGGTGCCGGTGTTGTTGGTGACCGTCACCCAGCCGGCCAGGTCCATGCGGTCGCCGGCCTCGTTGACGCGGGCCCGGTAATCGACGCGCCAGCCCATTTGCCGGGCCCGGTAGGCCACCTTGACCAGTTCGCGCCCGCCGTTCTTGGCGTCCAGCTTCCAGACGAGCGTGGGCCGGGTCAGTAATCCACTGGGCAGCATCGAGAAGCGCACGTCCTTGATGTTGCCGGCCCGCGGCAACAGATCGACGCCGGCCGGTCGCTTCAACACCAACTGGGTGGCATCGAAGCTGAGCAGCGTCCCTTCGATGACCTCGCCGTCCTGCGTGACCACGCCGATGCCCTTGTCGATGTAGCGATCGAGCAGCTTGTCGGCGTTGACCAGGTCGAATTCGTAGTTCTGTTCCACGACGCGGGCCAGGTCCGGCTGCCGCAGGGCGGCGAACTGCACCGTATCCGCCTCGATGGTGGCGGCGACATCGGGGAAGCGGACCAGCGAGCGCCCCGCCTTCAGGTCCATCAGCCGGCGTTCCTTGACGACGACGAAGTTCTGGTTGTAGACGGTCAGGCTGACCCCCTCGTCGCGGTCCGCCTCGGCGACCACCGGCGGTGGAGCGGGTTTCACCGGCGGGTCGGCCGCCAGCGCGAGACCTGCCAGGGTCAGTGCGGCACCGAGGATGAACCATCGTTTCATTGGGGGGGTGGACAGAGCCGGGTGGCACGCCCTGAGGTACTCCGAAGGGCGTGCTCGACTCTCCGCACGCCCTTCGGAGTACCTCAGGGCGTGCCACCCACGCTTGAACCATGCTTGCTTCATGGGATCGCTCCTTCCGGCTTCCTCTCGACGGTGTACCGGATGATTTCCTGGGTGTTGGGCCGCACGCCGAAGTCGAAGTGGGCCGTGGTCACGTCGTGCATGATGAATCCGGAGGACGCCTGTCCGATTTTCTGGCCCAGGCCGATGCGGACGACGGCCCGCACGTTGACGGCTGCCGTCTGATGGTTGCGGACGCGCATCTCGAAATGGGTCGGATCGGTCTGCTTCAGCTCACCGACCACGTCGAAGGCCCGGCCGTAGCGCAGGGTCAACTCTTCCTTTACAGGCGTGTGATCGATGTCGGCCCGGCCAATCAGGGCTGACTCGCCGTCGGCGTCGAGCTGCTCCAGTGCGACGCGCCCCTTGGGCAGGGGGATGCCGAGGTGGTTGTCCTTCTCGTTCTTCACGGTCAGTTCCACGGCGAGATTGCGGTCGATGCCGCCCAGCGGATCGTAAACGTAGCGTCGCTCGGCCTTGATGCCGGTGCGCTTGAGCAGGGTGAGCTGCTTGACCTCCTTGTCGCGGACCGTGCTGGGGGCCGTAAGCGTGTACAGATGATACTCGAAGAAGGATTTCTCGATGAACTCCTTGGCGGGGCGAACGTCACCTGCGGGCCCATCCGCCGGGGCATTCTCCGTCGCGCCCGATGTGGGCAACTGCTGCAGAATGGCCCACGGATCGCGGACCCGGTTCACATCGCCCGCGATTAGCTTCAACCCTGCCTTCTCGTAATTCGTGCCGCTGCTGTTGTCGAGCGTGACCCAGCCGGTCAGGTCGAGCAGGTCGGGCTGGCCCGGCGCTCCCGGAGCGACGACGGCCACGTAGTCGGCGTTCCACTTCATGAAACCGCACAGGTAGCTGACAGTGGTGTCGTGCTTGCCCGCCTTGTCGGCGCGGAGCTTCCACACCAGCGTCGGCTTGACCAGCAGGTCCGCCGGCACGTCCTTGAGGCGGACGGCTTGCAGGGTGTGCCGTGGCAGGATTTGCGTGTCGCGCGGCTTCTTGCTGGCCGGGTCCGGCGCGGCCGAGGCCAGGACAATGTTCTCGGCATCCTGGGCAGTCAGGAAGCCGCTGGTCTCGCTGCCGTCGCGGCCGACGCAGGTGATTTCTTTATCGACATAACGCTTCAACAGGGCGTCGGCGTTGACCAGGTCGTACTCGAAATTCTGCTCGATCACCTGCGTGCCGACCGGGTCGGTGGTGCTGAGAAAGCGGACGCTGGTCGGGTCGATGGTGGCGGCCACATCGCTGAAGCGGACGACGTTGTCCCCCTTCTGCAGGTTCAGGATCAGCCGATGGTCCTTGACCAGGGCTTGCCCCGTGCGGCCCGGGGCGAGCGGTGTCCCGCCGACGGTGAACGAGCCAAGACGCAGGAGCGGCATGTACAGGGTGTCGGCGTCGTGATCGGAGGCGCTGAGGATGGTCAGATCCACATCGAGGCGTTTGACCTCGATGGGCGGCACCCCGGCGTTCACCGGCGGCGAGGTTCCGAGCCATAGGGCGAGGAACAGTCCAGCCGCCGCGGCCGCCACGGCGACGGGGGCCAGCCACCACAGGAAGCGGCGGCGGCGCTGCCGGGGCAACTGGGCCAGGCGCTCGGGCAGCCGGTCCCACGTCGGGTCGGTCGGCTGGGCGGCCCGGCCGGCGGCGTCCAGCAGCGGCTCCAGCGGGTCGGGGTCGGGGGTCACGATCCGTCCTCCAGCAGGTGGGCGAGCAGCGGCCGCAACCGATCGTAGGCGCGCGACAGCCGGCTGCGCACGGTGCCGGCCGGCACATTCAACGCCCGCGCGATTTCCTCGTGCGAAAGGCCGGCGAAATGCCGTAGCGATACCACCACCCGGTGCTCGTCCGACAAATGGGCGACGGCCTGATGGACCTCGGCCCCGGGGTCGGCACGCGGCGGGTCGGCGGCGGGCTCCGCGGGCAGGGTGACGGGACGCGGCCGCCGCCCCTCGGAAACGGCCAGGTTATGCGCGATGCGATACAGCCAGCTCACCAGCCGATCCGGCTGACGCAAGGTCGGCAGCTTCTCCCAGACCCGGCAGAACGATTCCTGGGCCAGCTCCTCGGCGTCGTCGCGCTGCCCGGTCAGGCCGTAGACATAGCTGATGAGCGGCGCGCGGTACCGCCCGACGAACTGCACAAAGGCAGCAACGTCGCCCTCTCCGGCCCGACAAGCGATCTCGCGATCGGTCAGAGTCACGGCACGCGTCCTCGCGACTGGTAGTAAGACGCGAAGGGGGGCCGGATCGCTCCCTTGGAGATGTGGAAAATCCGTGCGGATCTGCGATCCGCCGCTAAACTACTTCTTCTCAACCCGCCCCTTCACCGCCGCCAGCGCTCGTGCCGCCTCGTCCGAGTAGAACCTGTTCTGCGACCGCGACGCAATTTCAAGCGGGCCGATGCTGTCTTTGCCGCCGATCTCGGCCAGGACCTTGCTGGCCTCGGCCACCACAAAAACGTCCGGCGAGCGGAGCAGCTCCAGCACGCTCTTCTCGGCCACCGGGCCCATCGCCTTGAGGCACTTCAAGGCGTTGCCGCGGTCGTGAACGTCGGACAGCCGCTTGGCAACCAGGGCGGCCGCATTTTCGTCCTTCAACTCCGACAGGGCTTCGAAGACAGGCACCTTGCCGAACGGGTCGAACCCGTCCAGGCGCGGGGCGAGGATTTTCACCGCGTCCTTGCCAGCCCAGCGGACCAGCCCTTTGAAGGCGGCGGTCCGCACTTCGCCCGACTGATCGTTGACCAGCGTTTCCAGCCTGGCGACAACCTCGGCGCGGCGGTCGGCCAGCGGCGGGGTCACGGCGATGCGGCGGGTGGCGGTGCTGCGCAGCTTGGCGTCGGCGGCCTTCAGGTCCTCCAGCGCCCTGGGCCATTCGTCCTTGCCCAAAGGCACGCGCCCGCGAACGGCCTCGAGCACCCCGGCCACGTGAATCCTCTCCGGTCCCTGCACGGCTTCCAGGGGGGCCACGCTGGCGGCGCCGCCGACTTCCTTGATGACCATCAGGGCCCAGAAGCGGGTTTGGCCGGCGTATTTCCCGTCGAGGTAAGGGATCACCGGGGCTTCGGCGGCGGCGCCCATCGGCTTCAGGGCCTCGGCCGCCAGCGGGCCGTCGGTTGGCAAGCGGGCCGCCACCGCGGCCGCGATGCGCCCGTCCTTCAGCTCCCGCAGGGCCACCAGCACCCCCTGGCGCACGGCCTGTTCCGGATCATCGAGCAGTTTCGCCAGCAGCGGGGCCGCCTCCTTAGGATCGAGCCGCGCCAGGGCCACCGCCCCCTCGGTGCGGGTGACGAAATCGGGCGATTTCAGCAGCTCCTGCAAGCCGCGGCGGACCTCGTCCAGCCGGTCGTGCGGCGGCGACTGCCTTAATTGAATGGCCGCCTGCTGCCGCACCTTTTCGTCGGGCGATTTCAGGTCGGTCAGCAGCTGGCCCACGTCCTGGTGTACCGGCCCGGCTACCGGTTTGGCCGGCTGGTCGTTCGGGTTATTATTCCCCTGGGGAAACGGGGCTGCGCCGAAAACCAGGCCCAGTACCTTCGGCTCGCCGTAGACGGTCTTGCCGGCGTGGTCGAGGGACGCCACCTGCACCAGCACCTTGAGGTCGCCCACTCGCGGCAGGGTGACGGCGATCTCGGCGACGGCCCGCGACCCCTGGAACTTGAGCGGGCTGGTCTTGGCCCCGCCGATGCCGTCCCAGCCGGTGCCGCGCCGCCCCGGCATTTTCAGTTGATCGGCCAGCCCGTAGAGCAGCGTGGGCGAGCGCAGCTTGCCCAGGGGGTCGGCACCCTGGGATTCCACAAACACCTGGGTGCGGCCATTGAGGGTGACCGAACGCAGGATGTTGGGCGGCTCGATGTGGCCGTCGAGCAGCCGGCTCAGCTTGTGGACCGGGATGGCGAAGCCGATCTTCGTCTTGTCCACCTTGGCGACGGCGATGCCAACCAGGTTGCCCTTGTCGTCCACGACCGGTCCGCCGCTGTTGCCGGGGTTGAGGTCGAGGTCGAGCTGCACCTCCGCCAGTTGGCCCGCATCTTGCCGCAACGACGAGATGTTCCCCTTGGTGACCGTGATGGCCGGGTTCTTCTTCTTCGGGTCCAGGTCCTCACCGAAGGGGAAGCCGAAGGCCACCACGGGCATGAGTTCCTTCAATTTCGGTGTCTGTTCGTAGCTGATGGGCCGCGGTGTGTTATTCAAACCGGTCACCTTCAGCACGGCCAAATCGGCGTCCTTGTCGTCGCCGACGAGGGTGGCCTTGGCTGATTGCTCGCCGTCCATGCCGCTACGGAAGACCGCGGTGAGTTCGACGGCCCCGCCAGCCAGGCCGAAGCCCGGGCGCGGGAAGCGCGGCCCGCGTGGCCGGAAGCCGGGGCCAAATGGCAGCCCCATGTTCTCCCTGGGCGGCGTCACCACGTGATGATTGGTGATGACGTAGGCCGTGTCCCCCTGGGCCCGCACGACAAATCCGCTGCCGGTGGCGCCCATGGTGGCGGTCATGGCCTTGATGTAAACGCTGGCTGCCTTCAATTCGTCCAGCGGCAGGGCGCCGGCGGCGCCCGGCCCTGCCGGGGCGGGCTTGATCGGTTCCTGGACCGGACCGACCGGGCGGTCCGGCTCGGGCGGGGCCACCACGACCGGCGGCGGCACTGGCGGCGGACCGGCCAAGGGTCCCGGCTGCGCCAGCGGCACCTCGACCGGCGGCGGGACCGCCGCCCCGTTCATCTGGCCGTCCGCGGCCAGCGCCACCGGCGCGTCGGCCTCGGGCGACGATGAAGACAGCAGCCAGTACGCTCCCAGGCCGCCGCACAGCAACACGAGGCCCACGACCCCCAGGCCCACCCCCAGCAGGATGGGACCCGTCATCGACGAGCCCTTCTCCTTCCGGACGGGTCGGTCATCGTCGTCGTCTTCGGGATAGCGGCGCGAGGCCCGGGCCGCCGGGCGGGTGGAGCCACGCTCGTTGCGGATGCCATCGTCCACGTCGTCGTCATCGCGGGCCGACCCGACGACCTCGCCGCATTTGGGGCAGCGCACCTTGCCGTTGCGGGGGCGGCAGTCTTCCAACGATGCACGACACTCAGGGCACTTGCGGGGAATTGATGCCACTGTGGGGCTCTCCGGCAACCGAGGATACGAGGGAGGGACCATCCGAAGCGCCTATTCTACCTCCGCCGCAACCGCCTGCAACAGTTTTCCCCGCGTGACACCCCCCCCCTCGCTCCGGTACTCCGGGGAGAGGTTGGGGCGGAGGGCACCCGTCCCCAGCCTCACAGGGCACCCAGCGCGTCCTCCTCATCCGTGTAGAGGAGCAGGACGCGGTCCAGCCCGGTGACTGTGAAGACCTCGCGAACGAGTGGGCCGATGTTGAACAGGGCCAGCCGTCCCCCAGCCGCCTCGACGGCCCGGTTGAGCTGGACCAGTTCGCCCAGCATGAGGCTGCTGAGGCTGCGCACCTTGGCAAAATCGACCAGGAGCCCGCGCTGCCCCGGTGCCGGCCACAGGGCCGCCAGCCGCGCCGCCGCCGCCTGCGCCACCTCCCCGCTCAGGATCACCTCGTGCGTGAACCGGGCGACCAGGACATCGCCGCGCGAGGTGATTTCCAGGCCAGGGTCAGAAGGATGAGGGGGCATGAATGACTCCGGGAGGGTCGTTTGCAGGTTGAGGGAGCATGGGGCGATTTTAGACGCCAGGCCGTTTGTCGTCGCCTTCATGGCAACTCAAGAAGGGCCGCCACACGATCGGCGAGAAAGGCACGGATGTCTGCTGCACGCGAGCGCAGCAAGGCCTCGACATCGCGGGTCGGCCCGTTGCCCACCCGCAACCAGATAACCTTGGGAGGCGGCCCAAGCGCCGCCGAAAGACGTTGAAAGTCCGCGTCCTTCGAGACGATCGCCAGCCCGTGTGCCGATGCGTAGGCCCACACCGCGCGATCGTCGGCAGTGGATAAGCCCGCCAGCAGCACCTGCTCTGATCCGGGGAATTCCGCCGCCAGCAGTTTTAGGAGCCTGCGCGACAGGTTCTGGTCGAAAAGTAGGCTCACGCGGCCGGTCTCGGCAATTGACTCGCAGCATAGGCGAGGCACGCCCGGATGTCGTCGATGGTCAGCTCGGGGAAATCGGCCAGCAACTCCGGGACGGTCATCCCGCCGGCAAGGTACTCGAGCACATCGCGCACCGTGAGGCGCATGCCGCGGATGCACGGCTGGCCGCTGCGCTTGCCGGGATCGATGGTGATCAGATGGGAATGGTCCATACCCGCAGTCTACCGACCTGATGGGAGGCGGTCAACGAAAAGCGAACCCGCCGGAAGCCTCCCCGCGTGGCGAACACGTCAGCGTGGTCCAAGGCCGTGAGACGACCCGCTGGTTCTCGGGTCGGCTGGCGTTGCGTCGCTTTCCAGTTCGGATAAAATCGAACCAACTCCCCCTACTTCCCCTCCAGCTGCGGAGACCGCCGTGAATGTCCTGTGCCGGGGACCGGACCGCCGCTGGCTAGCCCCGCTGGTCGCGGTCGGCCTGGCCCTGGCTGGGGCATGTACGCCATCACCCTCGCCAACTACCAGCCCGTCCTCGGAGGGCGCGGCCGAAGCAAGCGGGGCCGCCCATCTTTCGGGATGTGACGGCCGCTGTTGGTGTCGATTTCACCTATCGCAACGGCGAGGAAGCGGGCCATTACGCCATCTTGGAGGAGGTCGGCGGCGGACTGGCGGTGCTCGATTTCGACGGCGACGGGCGGCTCGACCTGTTCCTGCCGGGTGGCGGCACCTTCGCGGGGCCGGATAACAAGCAGATCAAGGGGCTCCCCTGCAAGCTCTACCGGAATGTCAAGGACGCCGCGGGCTTCCATTTCGAGGATGTGACCGCCCAGGCCGGGCTGGACGCCATCGACTTTTACACCCACGGGGCGGCCGTCGGCGACTTCGACAACGACGGCTGGCCCGACCTGCTGGTCACCGGCTGGGGCCGGCTGGCTCTGTTCCACAACGAGCCGCGCGATCCAGCGGACCCCAGCAAGGGTCGCAAATTCGTCGATGTGACGGAGCGGGCCGGCCTGCCCCGGGGGCTGTGGACCACCAGTGCCGCCTGGGGCGACCTCGACGGCGACGGCTATCCCGATCTCTATGTGTGCCAATATGTCGATTGGTCGTTCGACGAGAATCATCCGACCGATTGCTCGATGGACGGCGGCAGGACCCGGGATGTCTGCTCGCCGAAGCGCTTCGCCGGCCTGCCGCACCGGCTGTTCCGCAACCGGGGCGACCGGACGTTCGAGGACGTCAGCAAGGCGGCCGGGCTGCGGGTGCCGCGGACGCCGGCCGATTATCAGGCCCTCGACTGGCTGGATGCGGACGGCCGGGCCGGTCTGCGGAAGGCGGTTGAGGAATCGGAGGCTCGCTACGGCAAGGGGTTGGGCGTGCTGTTCATCGACATCAACGGCGACGGCAAGCCGGATATTTATGTGGCCAACGACATGGTGGACAAGTTCCTCTATGTCAACCGCAGCGTCCGCGGCCAGCTCCGCTTCGAGGAGCGGGGGGTGGCGGCGGGGGCGGCCCGGGACCAGCGCGGCTTCCCCAACGGCAGCATGGGGCTGGATGCCGCCGACTACAACGGCAGCGGTCGGCCCTCGCTCTGGGTCACCAACTACTCCGGCGAGCTGCACGCCCTGTACCGCAACGAATGCGAGGCGGGGCGCGAGTGTTTCCTGCACGTCACCACCGGCTCCGGCCTGGGGACCATCGGCACGCGCACCGTCGGCTGGGGAACCGGGTTTGTGGACCTGGACCATCATGGCTGGGAGGACCTGGTCTTCACCGCCGGCGATGCCTATCGCCATGCCGCCGACACGGCCCGGGCCCAGCGGCCGGTGCTGTACCGCAACATGGGCGGCGGCAAGTTCCAGGACATCACCGCCCTGGGTGGTCCCTATTTCCAGATGCCGCACATCGGCCGCGGCCTGGTGCTGGCGGACTTCGACAACGACGGCCGCATCGACCTGGCCATCAGCCATCTCAACAGCCCGGTGACTGTCCTCCACAACGAGGCCGACACTGCCGGCCGGCACTGGCTGGGCATTGAATTACAGGGAGAAAACCATCGCGACGTGGTCGGTGCTCGCATCGTCCTGGAAGCCGCAGGCCGGCGGCAGACACGATTTGCCCGCGGCGGAGGGAGTTACCTGTCGTCATCGGACCGCCGGCATGTCTTCAGCCTGGGCCCAGCGGAACGGGTGGAGCGGCTTCGGGTGGTTTGGCCCTCCGGCAAGGAGCAGGAATGGGCGGGGCTGGCGGTGGACCGGTATTGGCGGCTGACGGAGGGAAAGAAGGAGGCGGTGGGGTTGTACCGGACGGAATGAGGGGTCTCATCCCATCCTTGCGACAATCTCGGGGGGAACCATCCAAGTAGCCCCGGAGGGGCGGCCGTCGTTAGCCAGGGGTTTCAACCCCTGGGAATCCGCCCGGATAAGGGATAGGTAGCCCCGGAGGGGCGGCCGTCGTTAGCCAGGGGTTTCAACCCCTGGGAATCCGCCCGGATAAGGGATAGGTAGCCCCGGAGGGGCGGCCGTCGTTAGCCAGGGGTTTCAACCCCTGGGAATCCGCCCGGATAAGGGATAGGTAGCCCCAGAGGGGCGGCCGTCGTTAGCCAGGGGTTTCAACCCCTGGGAATCCGCCCGGATAAGGGATAGGTAGCCCCGGAGGGGCGGCCGAGGCGACGGCCGCCCCTCCGGGGCTACGGAGGATTTGTTTTGGCCGTCGTCCCAGGGGCTGAAGCCCCTGGCTAACGACGGCCGCCCCTCCGGGGCTAACCAGCCGGGGTTGCACGCCCATGCCGAGAATGGCCCAGCAGACGTAGGCTGATTGTCCTACCTCCACCGCGAATGTAGAATCCGCCTGGTATCGGTCCCTCGTCCCCCTCAGGCGAGCCTCATGATCTACCTTTCACCTTCCGCCGTCCGCCGCGCCCTGCTGACTGGTGCGGTCTTACTTATCGCCCTCACCCCGGCCCTGGCCCAAGAGAAACCGGCCGGCCCCGAACAGCGCTTCACGAAGAAAGAAGCCCTCATCCCCATGCGCGACGGCGTCCGCCTCAACACGGCGATTTACACTCCGAAAGAGAGCAAGGACCCGTTGCCGTTCATCTTTTTCCGCACGCCGTATGGCATCGACCGGGCAGCGGGGAGCCTGGGCGGCTACATGAAGGAGTTGGCGGACGAGGGGTACATCTTTGTCTTCCAGGACATCCGCGGCCGGTACAAGTCGGAGGGGCAGTTCGCCATGTGCCGGCCGCCGCGCGATCGCAGCGACCCCAAGGCCATCGACGAAAGCACCGATGCCTTCGACACCATCGAATGGCTGCTGAAGAATGTGCCGGGCAACAATGGCCGGGCCGGCATGCTCGGGGTGTCCTACCCGGGTTGGCTGACGGTGATGGCCCTGATGGACCCGCACCCGGCTCTGAAGGCGGTGTCGCCGCAGGCCTCGCCGGCCGACATGTTCCTCAACGACGACTTTCATCACAACGGAGCCTTCCGCCTCAGCTATGGCTTCGAGTACGTGGTCCTTCTGGAGTCGTCCAAGACCAACACCGATTTCAAGTTCGACCGGGCGGATACCTTCGAGTGGTATCTTCGTTTGGGCTCGCTGGGCCACGCCGACGAGCGCTATTTCCACGGCAAGATGCCGACCTGGAACGACTTCGTTTCGCATCCCAATTACGACGGCTTCTGGAAGAAGCAGGCCTTCGCCGACTATCTGAATCAGGTGAAGGTGCCGGCCCTGCACGTGGCCGGCTGGTGGGACCAGGAGGACTTCTCCGGGGCGCTCAAGATTTACCAGAGCCTGGAGAAGCACGACGCGAAGAACCAGAATTACCTGGTGGTCGGCCCCTGGAACCACGGCGGCTGGGCCGGCGGCGAGGGGAAGAGCCTGGGCAAGATCGCTTTCGACCAGCCCACCAGCAAGTACTTCCGCGAGAAAGTCCAGGCGCCCTGGTTCGCCCATTTCCTGAAGGACAAGGGGAAGCTGGAACAGCCGGAGGCGCTCCTGTTCGAGACGGGGAGCAACCGCTGGGTGCGCCACGAGCAGTGGCCGCCACGGCAGGGGGTGACGCCGCGCAAGCTCTATTTCCAGCCGAACGGTCGCCTTTCCTTCGACGCGCCGGGGAAGGCAGACGAGGAGTTCGACAGCTACGTCTCCGACCCGGCTCATCCGGTGCCCTATCGCCAGCGGCCCATCGAGCCGACCTACCCCGGCCCGGGCTGGCCGGTCTGGCTGACCGAGGACCAGCGCTTCGTCCACCTCCGGCCCGATGTGCTGAGCTGGGAAACGGAGCCGTTGACCGAGGAAGTCACCCTGGCCGGCGACATCGTGGCCCATTTCTTTGCCGCCACCAGCGGGACCGACAGCGACTGGGTGGTGAAGCTGATCGACGTCTATCCGGATGACTACAAGAAGGACGCGAGGATGCGGGGCTACCAGTTGATGGTCGCCTCCGAGGTCTTCCGCGGCCGCTTCCGCAAGGGCTACGACAAGCCCGAGCCGGTGAAGCCGAACGATGTGAATGAATACAGCATTGACCTTTACTGGCGGACGCACAGTTTCCAGAAGGGGCACAAGATCATGGTGCAGGTGCAGAGCACTTGGTTCCCCGTGATCGACCGCAACCCGCAGAAGTTCGTGGCCAACATCTTCCAGGCCAAGGACGCGGATTATCAGAAGGCGACGCAACGGGTGTACCGGACGGAGAAGTATCCGTCGTATATCAGTTTGCCGGTGGTGGAGCGGCTCAAGGCAAAGCAATGACGAGGGCGCCTCTCCAAACACCGCGGACCGCCCCGAGCTGCCTGCCATCCCGCCCGAGCTGCCTGCCAAGATGGCAGGCAGTTCGTTTGACTTTAGGCTTCTCGCCCGCTCCGATTCGCTACCCCATTCTCGGGACCGCGGGGTGCCTGCAATTCATCGATGCTCGCTTTCGCGGCGCCGACACGATCGTCGAACTCGAACCCAACCGCCTGTATCCGGGAACCATCAGCTAGCGAACGTGCCGAACGTCTGGAGCCGTTCAAGAACCCGCGACCTCACTCCTCGAACAACGGCAGCCGCTTCCCGCCCAGGCGCTGCGCCGGCCGTCGGCCAAGGCTGCGGGCTTGCCGGTTGCGCACGCGCGGCGTCTGGCAGGGCGGCTCGGAGGCTTGTTGGCTACAATAATGGCATGAACACGACGACACCGCAGACTGGGCGATCGATCGATGTCACGGGACTTCCCGAGGATGCGATTCGGGCCGTGCAGTCCCTCGTTTCTCTCCTGCGGACACCGGGAGCGAGCGGCCCCGCGTTTTCATCCCCAGACGCATGGGTCCAGGCCATCCGCGAGTGGGCGGAAAGCCACCCGATGCAGTCGACCGACGCAGATTGGAGCCGGGAGAGCATCTACGACGGTCAAGGTGAATGAACGTCCTGCTTGACACGAACATCCTGGGTCGCATGGCCGAGCCCGGTCATGCTCAGTACCAGACTGCCCTCGACGCGGCGACGGAGCTGGTCCGCCGGGGAGACCATCCATGCCTTGTTCCCCAGGTCCTCTACGAGTTTTGGGTGGTTGCAACCCGCCCGAAGCCGGTGAACGGACTTGGACTAACCGTCGCGGCGGCTGCCGCCGAGCTGACCCGGCTCCAGGGCGTGTTCCCCCTTCTGCCGGAATCGCCGGCGGTCTTTGCCGAGTGGGAGCGTCTTGTCACTGCGTACCAGGTGAGCGGCAAGAATGCCCACGATGCCCGGCTCGTGGCCGTAATGGCCATTCACGGAATCAGCCACATCCTGACGTTCAACCTTGCACACTTTGCCCGCCATCCCAACCTTCGCGCCCTGGACCCGGCTTCGGTGATTACTCCACCCGCCCCATAGGGTCCACCGTCAACACGGCCGCCAGCTTCTCCGCGGCCGCGCCGCCAGTTTGGAGCCAGGGACAGAAGGCGGTTGGCCTGACGGAATGAAACGGGGCCGGCTATAATCATTCTCGGCGGCGGGACGCATGACGGCGGACGATCGGGGTCGGCAACATGACGGGGCCTCCCTCACCGGCGCCTCTCGACTGGAACCGCGCCAAGGCGATCTTCGCGGAATTTGCCCGACGGCCCGACCACGTCCCTGGTCCGAAGACGTGGCGACTTCGGCCCCCGGTCAGGCTATAATGCCGTCAGAAGTGTCACCGGATCGCCGGGAGGGTGAGCACATGCAAAACGTCAACTGTCCGGGTTGCGGCCGAGAAACGACCGAGGGCGTCGCCTGCCCCTATTGTGCCGAGTCCGCGCGGAACGGGGCCGCCCCTCCCGCCGAGGTGAGCGGCTGGGCGATGGAGAGGACGCCCCCGGACCTGCTCGCCTGGGCACGGCAAACCTGCGACGAGGCGGAATTCCTGGCGGGCGTGCGGGACATCGAGCAAACCGGCGGGGTGCGGTTCGAGGACTTCATCGGCGAGATCGAGGAACGGGTGAAACGCCGTGACTGAGCCCCCGGACCTCTACCGCGTGGTGTATTCCGAGCACGTTCGACAGCGACTCCAAGCCTTGGCCGACGAGGCGGCGCAGCGCGGCCACGGTGACGCCTTTGCCGCCGCCCTCAAGGAATTTCATCGGCGCCTGCAAATCTATCCGCAGTTCGGCGACCCTCTCATCGATCTGAAGCAGGAGCCAGGCCAAGTCAGAAACGGAATTATCCGACCGCTGTCCATGCGCTATGGGGTCCTGGAGGAAAGGCGGATGGTTATGGTGACGTTAACGCCTGTGCTGCTTCCCAAGTCGAATCCCCAGGAGGGCGGCTGACGGCAGTGACACGCGGCCAAAGGGGTCGGGAGTCGAATCGATTCGACTCCCGACCCCTTTTTGTTCTCCGGCTTCGGTGCTTTCTCCACCCGCCCCATAGTGTCAGAGGTTGGACCACGTCCGGCACGGCCGCCAGGTACTTGTCGAAGTCCTCGCGGCGCCCGGCGGCGGCTTCGCGGCGCAGGGTAGTCCACCGTCAACACCGCCGCCAGCTTCTCCGCGGCGGCGCTGGGGAGGAACTGGCTGACCGAGTAGCCTTCCTTCGCGGCGAGGGCTTCGATGCGCTGCTTCAGTGACTCGGGCAGCTGGGCTCAGAAAGGGGACGCATCTCAAATCACACGAATTGACAATTCGTATGCTTTGAGATGCGTCCCCTTTCTGTTCCGGGCCGTGGTGGATTCTGCGGCGGACGACAGCGTCTTTCCGTTAGTCACGGCCCGCTGGATTAACGTCAACTTCCGGACCGACACGGGCCACCGCGTCCGCTGGCGCGGGCAGGTGCATCCGCTCCGGTTCGGGGACGTGGAACTCGTGCTGGACGACGGCCATTCCGTTTGGCGTTGGCGAACCGTGCTCGGCTTGTCGCCCGCCCCGATTCGCTACCCCATTCTCGGGACCGCGGGGTGCTTGCAATTCATCGATGCTCGCTTTCGCGGCGCCGACACGATCGTCGAACTCGAACCCAACCGCCTGTATCCGGGAACCATCAGCTAGCGAACAGGCAGGAGCAGATAAGGCAGATAAATGGATAAAGCAGATAATGAAAAAGCAAATAAGGGGAGAGGATGAATTTCCATCGGAAATTCACTCCTGACACCTTTTCATTCCTCGCCCACGAGGATTGCATTTCACCCCTTCTTCGCCTTGAGATGCTCGAAAACGTAATCCTTCCCCTTCACCCCCTTAAACAGGAACTCTCGTGCGCTCCCCGTGTTGTATTGAGCTTTGGTCATCTCCAGCAGCCCCATCTCGACCAGCTTCATGATTGTTCCGGCCACGACCACCTTCTTCGCTGAGAGAATCTCCCTGACCTGCTCGACTGGCAGCAAGATCGGGGATTCCCCCTGAAGCTCTTGCAGATGAACTGCCAGCCCGAGGATGCCCTTCGCGTACCGCGAGGCTTCCAGCTCAGGGCTCAACAAGCGAATTGGCCGAGTCGTAAGCCGTCTTACCGCCACGTCCATTGCCGTCCACCCGTATGGGAGGCGTGGCCTCGCTCGGGTCGCGGTCAACGCGGCCTCGAATTCCTCGGGGTCGTACTTCCGCTGCTGGCAGATTTTCTGCTTCATCCTATCGAGGAGGATGGCCTTCACTTCCCCGTTTTCTTCCCGAATCCGCCACTCGATCCGGTGAAAGTTCAAGGCGTCTGTGGACAACACGAAGTCAGCCCACGACTCGGGATCTTTCATTTCCTTCGCCGAGGTCTGCGCATCGGTCGCAGCAAGGAGGATCGCCACGAACTCGCTCGAAGTCGATGCGGGTTCGGCCTCCGCTTCCAGCTTGATCGGGTTCATTGCTGTCCCAGGACACTTCCTGACGGGTTTTCCCGGCGTTGTGGGGCGTTTTTATTGTACTTCTCGACGATATTTCTCGTCAACGGCACGTTTGGCTCGGATCCTTGCGCAGCCTGGAAGAGCTTAGGAAATCGGTGACATCCGGCACCTCCAGTTGCAGCTTGGAGGCTCTTGCATACTCCTGGGCAATCCTGTAGGTCCATCCGTCGTATCGCTCTGCCGGACTTGAGTAAGCGCTCGCACGAAGTCGATAAAACAGGGTAGAATTTAACTGTAGCACGCTTTCAGAACCCGAGAAAGGAGGAAAGACCATGCCCGCAATCTCCGGAGGGGAAGCGGTCGAGCGGCTTGCCAAGGCCGCCGAGAGGGCTTCCTCCGAAGACCTGGTTGAGATTTACGCCGAACTGTATCCCGAGAACTCCCTGCCGGACGTTTCTGGCACCCGCGCCGGAGCGGTCGCCAAGGAGATCGCAGCCCACATCCGGGAAA
This sequence comes from uncultured Planctomycetota bacterium, assembly GCA_963827935.1. Lineage (GTDB taxonomy): Bacteria > Planctomycetota > Planctomycetia > Gemmatales > Gemmataceae > DATFNV01. Next base: position 108,901 of record CAWHCN010000025.1, read on the forward strand.
GGATCGAGCCGGAAGAGATTGTCGATTTGTGGAACGTCGTTTTCCCTACTGACCGGGATGTCTACTACGACGAAGAGGACGACACCTTGCGGTACAACGAGAGACGGCTAAAATACGCGGAGTAAATAGAGCCTCCGCGTATACGGAACCGTCCATGCCGGCTACCGCTCTTCAGCATTTCAATGACGACATCGGCAGAGCGGAAGCGTTGCGCGCCCACGCGAACACCCTGCCCAGGGGAACCGAACCCGAACAGAAGCTTCGGTCAGACATCCTTCGCAGTTCGTGGATGTTCGCCATCGGGGCGCTCGACGCCTACTTCTGCGACGCCTACACCGACCTGGTCGCATCTGCCGCCAACTCGAAGAGTCGCCAGCCCGCCATCAACCTTCCAGAGTGGTTTTACGACATCAAGTTCCCACTCCGTGCGATTTTGGAGGATTACGACAACCTGAACTGGCGGTGGCGCATGGCCGCTCGCAAAATGATGGAGCGGGAAAACGTCCTGAGTCTTGCCGCTGTCCAGGCCCTCTTCAACAAGTTTCTGCGGGAAGACCAACGGTTCTTCAAGGCTCCCCTTCTTGACCTCTGGATCTGCCACGCAGATGCCAAGGTTCGCCTTTTCGGAATTCGGCGGGCAGCCTACCAAGTGCTCAGCAGCAAGGACAAGGAACAGGCAAAAAAGCAAGCTAGGGAAAAACTCGAAGAGCGGTTCAAAGACCTCTTCCAGCGGCGGCACGATTGCATTCACAACTGCGACCGGCCAAAGATGTCGCCCCAATCCTTGGCGAAAGCGGGAACGGTCTTGAAAGTGATCGAGGATGTAGAGTTCCTCGTCAATCGCTGCGACGAGCACATCAACACGGAATTCAAGCAGTTCCTCGTGGACATCGGTTGTAATGGCACGACTATCGCACAAGCGGGCTACTAACGGAGATTCCCATGACTGACCCGACACCGGGAGAATTGGGTGAGCTTCGCTACGACGCCGCCACTGAAGAGCCATTCCCGCAGCCGCCTGGAAACTTGGCGGAATCCAGCTGCGTTCGCTGCGTTCTCCCGCGAGCCCTTCTCCTGTTCATGACGTCCCCGTCCTTCCCGCCCTTGTGAATTCCCCCCCCGCGCCTCGACAATCTCCCCATCCAGTCGCTCCCCCAGCTCCTTCAACAAATCCCTCCCCTCCCCCAGCGCCTCCTCGACCGCCTGTTTCAGCTTGCACAGTTCCCCCTGCCGCCGCTGCTCCATGTCGGTCGCGATGGTCTTGAGCCGCTTCTCCACCTGGGCGATCTTGCGGATGACCCGGACCAACTCGGCGCCGGGGCCGTCGCCTTGCACGCCCTCGGGGGAGGCGTGCCAGTCGCGAAGGATTGCCCGAATCCGTTCCTCGTCGCCGCGGGCGTAGGCGTCGCTGACCTCGGCCATGAGGCGGTGGCGCTGTTCGCGCTCGACGCCGTCCAGGGTCAGGTCGGGATGGAGCAGCTTGGCGGCCTGGCGGTACAGCTTGTCGAGGCTCTCGGACCGCCTGGGTTTCGAGGCCGAAGCCGTGTCACCGGGCGAAGGCGCCTCGGCGTTGTCCTCGCCGGCCGCCCGCGCCGACTCCTGGGCCCTGGCCCGAGCCTCCCGGGCCTGGTCGCGGGCATCCTGCTGGTGCGGATTCTGCCGGGCCCGGGCCTCGGCGATCCGGGCCTTCAGCTCGTCCAGCAGCGCGCGTAGCGCCGGCCGACCGTGTGCAGATAGCGCTTCTCGAAGTGGACCAGGTCGGCCAGGAAGGCGGCCAGTTCCAGCTCGCGGTCGGCCAGCTGCGCCTCCTGGCCGGCAAGGGTCGCCTGCTTGCGCTGGAGTTCCTCCTCCTCGGGCGTCAGCAGCTTTTCCGGTGCGAGGGACATGGCGAGGAGGGTCCGGGGGAAGAAGCTCATCAGTCAGCGTTCCGATTGTCGCCGGAACGCACTCGGAAGGCAACGAAAAAGGGTTCGTCCGGCAAACGGTGTGCAGCGGGACTTCCCACAGTGGTTCCGCCTGAGCGGCCAGCTCGCTTTGCTTTCAATGAACAAGGCCCCGCTACCCGGGCGAGAGGTGTCGTGCTCGGGCAGCGATCTTACGGTGCGCGCGTATTTTCGACACCACCGCCCCAAGCGGCTCGGCTTGAGATCGACCTCGCCTACTTCCCCAACGTCGTCTGTTGCCCCGCCGACCCTGCTCAGATCGGCACCACTTGCAGCCCTAACTCCCGCGCTTGCGCTGCAGCGCTTTGACCTGACGCTCCTGCTGCTTGACTTCTTCGGCTGCCGTGCTCTCACGGCGATACGCTTCCCCACGCGTGATGAGGCGATAGAAGAGCTTCGCCAGCTTGTGGGCTGTCGCCCTGATGGCGCTGCCTATCCCCAGCCGGGCCCGCAGGCGGCGCAGGAAATTACCCAGCACGCTCTTACTTCTGAGCAAGGACCGCGCCGCCAGCCGAAACGCCCTGGCCACCCGGCTGGCCGTCTGGGCGGGATAGCGGATCCGCTTGCCCGATTGGTGCTTGCGCGGCGCCAGCGTCGTCCAGGCCGCGAAGTGCTTGTCCGTCGGGAAACGTGCCGCCAGGTCCGGGCCTGTCTCCGACAAGACCGTCAGCACCGTGCTGGCGCCCAGACCGTCCACTTCCGTGACACGCACGCCCGTCAACTGGAAGATCAAGGCGTCGGCGTCGAACTCCGTCGGGCGGTTGCGACTCTTCGGGCGCGGCCTTCTGGGACTCGGGCAACGGACGCCCCTGGGTCTTGTCCGGCATCGGCCCGGCCGCCTTGGCGTACTCCCGGTCACAGACATGGAGCTGATTCTGGTAGAAGTCCCAGGCCTTGAGCAGTTGTTTCAGCTCGAACAGGTGGGCCGTGTCCCAGGTCCCTTCCAGGGCCTTGGCAATCTCCTCGCGGCTCTTCTTGCAGCTGGGATCGCGCATCGCCGCCAGCGTCTGGGGGTCACGCTGCCCCTGGGCGATGGCACGCAGGATGCGCATGCCGGTGACGCCGGCGATGCTCGACACGGCCAGGTCCAAATGAACATTCATCTGGACCAGCACTTTGAGCATCATCTGCAAGAGCTTGGCTGCCTCGGTGATCAGATGCTCGCGATGCCGCCACAGCGTCCGCAACGCCAGCACCTCGTGCGCGGGTCGAAAACAGCTCTTGAGCTGGCCACAGGCGTGCATCTGCTGCAGCCAGACCGCATCGCAAACGTCGGTCTTCTTCTTGAGGTTGCGGGCCAGGCTGCGTGGATCGACCACCACCACTTCGAAGCCCTGGCTTTCCAGGAAGTCGCATAAGCACATCCAGTAGACGCCGGTCGATTCGAGCACGACGCTCGTGACGCCGCAGTGGCGTAACCACTCGGCCAGCGTCTGTAGGTCGGCGGTATAGACGCCGAAGGTACGAACGGGCTGCGGATCGCAAGCGGGGTCGACGGCGACGACGTGGCTGGCGCTGCCGACGTCGATGGCGGCGGCACAGGGCCGGACGATGCGGGGCGGCGGGATGGGCTGGCGTGTCTTCTTCCGAGGCATGAGGACCTCCAACGACGGTGAGGGACGGGCGAAGAAAAGGTCGGCGGAGGATGGGTCGAACGAAGGACGAGACTTTCAAGCGGGCTCGCGGCACCAAGGAAAGTGAAGCCGACCCAAGGGCCAAGCTCAAGCACGGGCTCAGAGGCACCAGATCAAACGCGGCCACCGCGCTCCGCCGCCACAAAGAAGAGCTAGAGAGCGCAGTGCGAACGGAAAGCCGATGGCCTGTCAGGTTCATAGCGGAACGTGTGCCAGGGACTGGCATCAGCCCTCAAGCTGATCCTTTGGCGGCAGGGTGTGTCCGCACACACCGAATTATATGCATCCTGGCGCTTGTCACTGAAATGTGAAGGCGCATGTGGTTACTGCACAAGTGATTGCGGCCAGTGCGCCAGGATGCACATAATTCGCGGCGAATTTAGTTGGACAGCGCCACTTTTCACACTGGGCAAGGCCGAAGTCAAGCTGGGCAAAGTAAATCGCCGTAAGTCCTTGGTTTTCGTGTGGCCATCTTACCCAGAATAAAAAGTGGCGCTGTCCAATTAGTGCGAAGTGGGAATTCTAGGCCAATCCGCACCGCCGTCCGTCTCCTCGACCCGGCTGGCGAAGCAACCCGCGATCAGCAGCCTTCGCGGTGTGCTGCACGCGATTCCCAGATGACCCGGGAAACGGTTACGTTGCCGGAACATGCGGGCGCAGGTCGTCGGCCAACTCCCGAGCCGTTGCGTACCGCTTCTCCGGCACCTTCTGCAGGCAGCACAGGCAGACGGCCTCGATGGCGCGGTCCACCTGCGGATTGAGTTGGTGTGGCGGCACGGGCTGCTCGGTTTCCACCGCACGCAGCGTTTCGTGTACCGCCGTCTTGCGGAACGGCGGGTGACCCGTCAGACATTCGTAGAGGACGGCGCCCAGGCCGTAGACATCGGTTGTCGGGCCGAGGGCGCTGATGCGGCCGGCGGCCTGCTCCGGCGCCATGTAGCTGGGCGTGCCGACGACGGTCCCCTCGACATCCGGCGTCCCCCGATCTGTCCGGGTCAGGTGGGCCAGGCCGAAGTCGATCAGCTTCGGCGTGCCGTCGGCCGCGAAGAGGATGTCGGGCGGCTTCAGGTTGCGGTGGATGATGCCGCGCTCATGAACGTACTGCACCGTCCGCGCCAGTGTCTCGATCAGGTGGGCGGCGTCGGCCGAAGACAGCGGCGCACCGTTCAGCCGCTTGGCCAGGCTGCCGCCCTCCAGGTATTCCAGCACCAGGAACGGCACCCCGTCTGTTGTCCCTGCCTCGAAGGCCTTGACGACATTGGGATGATCCAGGCTGGCAAGGCAGTACACTTCCCGCTCGAAGCGTCGCCCGGCGGAGGCACCGACCCTGTCGTCGGCCCGGAGGATCTTGACGGCCACGATCCGCTGCTGTTTCAGGTCGCGCGCCTTGAAGAGGACGGCCATGTCGCCCAGGCCGATCTGCCCGAGGAAGTGATAGCCCGGGACCAGCGAGTAGCGTGTGGTGGTGTTCCCGCCCTGCGCGGCCGCCTCGCTCTCCGCGGCAGCACCGCAGGTAGGGCAGGTGTTGGCGGTCGAATCGTCGGCACGACGGCTCCAGTGATGGCCCTGCGGGCAGGTGAACTGGTGGTCCATGAGCTGGCCCCTCGGCTGGCCGGGACGGGATGTACGGCGATTATCGCACCGCCGGCGCAGGGGATCAAGAGTTGCGCCCGATGCTTGTGACCGGTGCGGGCTCAAGGGCGAGTTGGTAGAATGGCAGAGGACGCCACTACAGACTTTTCCGGGACCAGACACCATGCCGGCCTACATCGACCCGCACATCCACATGATCTCCCGCGTCACCGACGACTATCAGCGCATGGCCCAGTGCGGCTGCGTGGCTGTGACCGAGCCGGCGTTCTGGGCCGGCTTCGATCGCGGGTCGGCCGAAGGGTTCCGCGATTACTTCCGCCACCTCACCGAGTTCGAGCCGAAACGCGCCGCCCAGTTCGGCATCAAGCACTACTCCTGGCTGTGCATCAACGCCAAGGAGGCGGAGAACGTCAGCCTGTCGCGCGAGGTCATCGCCCTGATCCCGGAGTTCCTCGAACGGCCCAACGTGCTCGGCATCGGCGAGATCGGCCTCAACAAGAACACGCGCAACGAGGCCACCATCTTCCAGGAGCACGTGGACCTGGCCATGAAGACCGAACGAGCTGATCCTCATTCACACGCCGCACTTGGAGGACAAGTACAAGGGGACGCGCATGATCGTGGACATGCTCAAGAACGATCGACGCGTGACGCCGGAGCGGGTGCTGATCGACCACGTCGAGGAGCACACGGTGCGGCTGGCCCTGGACAACGGCTTCTGGTGCGCCATGACGCTCTACCCGACGACGAAATGCACGCCGGAGCGGGCGGCGGACATCCTGGAAATGGTCGGCACCGAGCGGATCATGGCCAACTCGGCGGGCGACTGGGGCAAGTCGAACCCACTGGCGGTGCCGGAATTGATCCAGGAGATGAAGCGGCGCGGCCATCCGGAAAGCACCATCCGCAAGGTGGTGTACGACAACCCGCTGGCGTTCTTCCGGCAGTGCCGGCGCTGGGAGGAGTGGGTCACTGAACCACAAAGTACACAAAGAACACAAAGGAAAGACAAGAAGGGCGTGCACGGTGCCGCGCGATGATACGCCGTTCTCGCCCAGGATGCTTTGTGTCCTTTGTGCCCCTTGTGGTGGATTTTGCTTTTCCTCGCCATCGAAACCTCCTGCGATGAAACCGCTGCCGCCGTCTTCACCGACGAGCCGGTCGTGCTCGCCAATGTCGTCGCTTCGCAGACCGACCTGCACGCCCGGTTCGGCGGGGTCGTTCCTGAGGTCGCCGCCCGGGCCCACCTTCAGCAACTGCTGCCAATCATTGACGAGGCGCTCCGGCAGGCCAACGTCCGCCTCGACCAGATCGGCTGTATCGCGGTCCACAACACGCCGGGGCTGGTCGGGGCGCTGCTGGTCGGAGTCAGTGCCGCGAAGATGCTGGCGCTGGCCCTGGGCGTGCCGTTGATTGCGGTCAACCATGTCGAGGCCCACATCTATGCAGCACGGCTGGCGGCGGGGCGCGACATCTTCCCCTGCGTCGGACTCGTGGTCAGCGGTGGGCATACCGTGCTGTTCCGCTGCCCGACGCCCCTGGAGTTCGAGCGACTGGGTTCAACGCTGGACGATGCGGCCGGCGAGGCGTTCGACAAGGTGGCGGCGCTGCTGGGACTGGGGTTCCCTGGTGGGCCGGCCGTCGAGCGCGAAGCGGCCAGCGGCGATCCGAGGGCCTTTGCGTTTCCGCGCTCCTTCATTCATGAGGACCGTCTGGATTTCAGCTTCAGCGGGTTAAAGACGGCGGTTTTGTATACCTGCTTTGGGCAGAATGCGGCGTCGCCCTTGCGGCTGCCGGCCGGCCGAACCATCGCCGATGTGGCGGCCAGCTTTCAGCAAGCGGCGATCGACGTGCTGGTGGCGAAGTCGCGCCAGGCACTGCGGCGGACTGGCCTCGGTCGGCTGGCGGTCGGCGGCGGTGTGGCGGCCAACAAGCCGCTGCGGGCCGCCCTGGAACGCATGGTGATCGAGGAAGGGGCCGAGCTGTTCATCCCGCCGCTGGGGCTCTGCACCGACAATGCCGCGATGGCCGCCCAGGCCGTGGAGAAGTGGCGGCGCCAGCTCTGGGCGCCGCTCGACCTGGATGCGCGGGCCAATTACGAGGGGTAACGGCGATGCCGCTTGCGGCTTCGCCTCAGTCCCGCACCTGCGACAGATAGTGTCCCGCTTCCTGCCGCACCGTCAGGCTCGGATCGCTGCGTGACATTTGCTCCAGCCGGTCGCGCAAATCGACCTGGGTGCCAAACCGTTGCTCCACGGCCGCCCGGATGGCGGCGACGCGCACCGATTCCTTCGGGTCGTGGCTCAGGTAGCGCAGCCAGATGCCGGCGTCGATCTCGCGGGCCCCGTGCAATTCGTCGAGGATGTTCAGGCGGACGTGATAGTCCGGATCGGTGAGCGTCCGGCCCAGGTGGATGTGCTCGCGGGGGACCTTGCGCGAACTGAGGGCGAACTCGCAGAGACGGCGGACCTCCGGGTCGGGATCGTGCAGCCAGTGCAGCAGTTCGTCGGTGCTGATGACGCCCTGGGCCGGGCCGACGATCAGCAGGGCCAGGCGGCGCGACCTCGGGGCTGGGATCGTGCAGCAGTGGCAGGGCCGGCTGCTGGAGATCGGTGCCCGGGTGCAGCGCGAGCTGGGCGGCCCGGACCCGGTTCTCGACAACCGCGTCGCCAAAGCCGGTAAGCGCCAGGGTGCGACAGGGGCCGAGCGATTCGGCGGCATCGGGGCGCTCCAGGAGTGCGGCGGCCAGGTCCAGCGCGGCGCCACGAACGTCCGCATCGGCGGCTTGCGCGGCCTCAGGCAAGGCCTGGGCCAGCGCCCGGGCCACACTGGCCGAAGGCGCCTTGCCCGCGGGGCTTCGCAGCCAGCCCGCCTCGAACAGGAGGACCTCCCGCTGCCCCGCCGGGCCCAGACGCCCGAAGCCATCCGCCAGCTCCCGGGCCAGGTCCTCGCCGGCCGGGTGATCCGCCCCCCAGCGCCGGATCAGCGCCTCCAGGGCGGCCCGGGCATTGGCGGAGGCCGCATCATTGGCCGCCATCAGGTCGAGCAGCCGGGGCGGGGCGGACCGGTCCAGACGCGCCACCCGCTCGGCCCACTGGTCGCGGTCGCCGTCACCAGCCCGGGCCAGGCCGCGGAGGTAGTACCAGCCCAGGAGCGGCTCACGCCCCAGCCACGCGCCAGTGCCGGCCAGGACCAAAACCACCACGAGGCCAATGCCCAGATACGTCCGCTGCCTGTGCCGCATGGCTCCTCCCTGGAATGCACGCCGGGTGGATACCCGGGGCCGGACTGTATAGTTGTTGGCGGAGCGGGGAGCAAGAGCAACCGGCACAGGGTGGGCGCCTCGCGGGGTCATCCGGGGCAGCACCGGCTGGTACGCTCGTCAGAATCGTTCATGTACGGACGCCCGGCATTCGATGAATAAGCGGGTGTCGCCTCGTTCCCTCTCCTGCGCCGAGGTGGTCGATGCTGAACCGTCGCGACCGCGTGGTCTGGCTGGGACTGGTGACCTGCGCATTCTGGGCCGGGGTTGCCCGGGCCGAGGAAATGGAGCAGAAGCACTGGACATCCGCCCGTCTGCCCATCGACGACATGCCGGCAGCGGTGCGCGAAAAGGTCCGCCAGGTTGCCGATCGCCCGACACTCTACTCCCAGGGCCCCGCCGAGACGTTTCCCTGCGATCCCACCATCTACCAGTGGTTCCTGGACCATCCGGACCGGGCCGTGGCGGCGTGGCACAAGCTGGGCGCGCAGTGCGTGGCCATCACCGATCGAGGTGCCGGACGCTTTGGCTGGAGCGACGGCGCCGGCAGCGACGTCCACTGGGACACCGTTTACAAGAGTGCCGAACTCCGCATCTGGCACGCGGAAGGACAGGTCAAGGCAGGCCCGCTGGTGCCCACCGTCCCCTTCGAGGCCATCGTCGTGGTCAAGCACGCCACCGGGAAAGACGATAGGGGGCGGACCGTGGTGCGGCAGCAGGCCGACCTGATCCTGCACACCGACAGCCGCAGCGCCCAGATCGCCGCCCGCATCCTGGGTCCGACCGCTCCGAAGCTGGCCGAACAGTATGTCGCCCAGATGGAGATGTTCTTCTCGGCCCTGTCCTGGTACATCCACAAGCACCCCGACCGTGCCGAGGAGTTGCTGGCCGCCACTCCCCCCGCCCCCGAGATGCCCGCCCCGCGGAAGCACCTGCTGCCGCTGCGTTCTCGATCCTCCGGGACGCCCGATGGGCAGGAATGAGCTGCCCGGAAACAACGAGGAATCAGGGCCCCAATCCGCGCTCGCAGTTCCTACTGACCGTCCTGCAATTGAGAAAGTGGCCTCGGATCGTGTACAATCGCGGGGTAGCGTTCTATCGCTTCCCGCACCCGAGGCGCCGATGCAACAGCCGCACGATGTGAACACCCGCCCCGTCTCTCGCCCCTCCGCTGAAGTCCCACCTCTGCTGGCCACCGGTCCGCTGGCGATTGTGGGTGGCTGCGGCCATGTCGGGCTGCCCCTGGGGTTGGCCTTCGCCCGCAAGGGTTACCAGGTCGATCTGTTCGACACCAGTGCCGAACGGGTCGCCCAGGTGAACGCCGGGCACATGCCGTTCCACGAGGACGACGCCGAGGCCTTACTGAAGGAATCGCTGGCCAAGGGCGTCATCAAGGCGACCACCAACACCGTGGCCCTGGAAGACGCCTCCGCCATCATCGTGACCATCGGCACGCCGGTGGATGAATACCTCGATCCCTCGGTGTGCGAGTTCGACCGTTCGCTGCAAGCGCTGCTGGAGCAAGTGCGTCCCGGGCAGCTGCTGATCCTGCGGAGCACGGTCTTCCCCGGTGTCACCGATCGCCTGGCGCGCCAGTTGGAACAGATGGGCCGCGGCGACGTGGACCTGGCCTATTGCCCCGAGCGGATCGTCCAGGGCAAGTCGCTGGTGGAGTTGGAGCAGTTGCCGCAGCTGGTGGCCGGCGCCACGGCCCGGGCCGCCGAACGAGCCGCTGCCCTGTTCCGGATCATCACCCAGAAGGTCATCTTCCTGAGGCCGATCGAGGCGGAACTGGCCAAGCTGTTTTGCAATGCCTGGCGCTACCTCAATTTCGCCGTGTCGAACCAGTTCTACGTTATGGCCCGCCACTTCGACGCCGACTTCTACCGCATCTACCAGGCGCTGCGCGAGGACTACCCGCGCATGGCCTCGTTCGCCCGCCCGGGTCTGGCGGCCGGCCCCTGCCTGCTCAAGGACACCATGCAACTGGGCTCGTTCAATCACGGGTCGTTCGTGCTCGGCCAGGCGGCCATGATGGTCAACGAGGGGCTGCCTTACATGCTCGTCCAGGACCTGAAACGCTCCTACCCCCTCAGCGAAATGACGGTCGGAATCCTGGGCATGGCGTTCAAGCCGAACAACGACGACCCGCGCTCGAGCCTGTCGTACAAGCTGCGCAAGGTGTTGTTGCTGGAGGCGCGCCAGGTGCTTTGTACCGACCCCTACGTCCCCGACCCCGAGCTGACCCCGCTGGCGGAGGTGCTGGACAGGGCCGACCTGCTGATCGTCGGCACCCCACACGACTGTTACAAGGGGCTGAAGTACAAACAGCCGGTGATCGATGTGACCAACACGATCAAGTAACTCACCCGTTCCGCTGCCATCGCGATCGTGCCAGGATTTTGGCTGGGCGGTGGGTGCCGCGGACATTCCTCGCGGAATCTATTTGCTCTCCGACCCGACTCCGATCATAATGCGCCCGTGTCGGTTCATTTCCCGCTGCGCTGGCGCGAGGTCCGCAGTCATGGACAGGTCTTATCGAGCCTGGTACGTGCTGGTGGCGCTGGTGGCGCTGGTTCCGGCGGGGGCACGCATGCTCCTGTGGCATCGCGCCCGCCCGGAGGCCGTCAACCCGGCCATGGCCCAGGCCGGCGAAGTGCTTTTCAAGCACGACTGGCAAGAACACAACGCGCTCTCCCCGGATGGGGACGGCATCGGCCCCGTCTTCAATGCGACCAGTTGCGTGGCCTGCCATAACCAGGGCGGTCCCGGCGGCGGCGGCGGGCTGGAGCACAATGTCACCACCTTCACCGTCCGCGCCTCAGAGAGTTCGGCGGCCCGCGAAGGAGTCATTCACGCCTTCGCAGTCGGCGCGTTCCAGGAAACGCTGAAGGCCATCGATGCCCGGCTGCCCCCCGTGGCCCGACCAACGCTCGAGCAACTGGTGGTGGTGGCGCGGGACCGCAGCGGCCATTGCCTGGCTCCGTCGTTCCCGCGCGGCATCCACATTTCGCAGCGAAACACCCCGGCCCTGTTCGGCGACAAGCTAATCGACGAGATCCCCGAACGGGTGATCGTCGCCGGCGAGAAGTCCCAACGGCTCAAGTGGGGCATGGCCCCGGCGGACGGCGAGGAAGTGCCCGTCGGCCGGGCCCCGCGCCTGGCCAGTGGCCGCGTCGGCCGCTTCGGCTGGAAGGGTCAGACCGCCAGCCTGGCCGACTTCGTACAGGCGGCCTGTGCCAACGAACTGGGCCTGAGCAACCCGGGCCACGAGCAGCCCCGCCCGCTGGGCAAACCCGAATACCAGGTGACCGGCCTCGACCTGACCGCCGAGCAATGCAACCAGCTGACTTCGTTCGTCGCTTCGCTGCCGCAGCCCACTGAACGGGCTCCGGAGTCGCCTGGACTGCGCGAGGATGCTGTGGTGGGGAAGAAGCTTTTCCACTCCGTCGGCTGTGCGGAATGCCATACGCCCAACCTGGGCTCCGTCGAGGGAATCTATAGCGACCTGTTGCTGCACCGCATGGGGCAGGACCTGGTGGGCGGCGGATCGTATGGCGAGCCGCCGTTGCCCCTGCCGGATGGCAAGCCGGGCGAGGGGCCGTCCCCCAGCGAATGGCGCACGCCGCCGCTATGGGGGGTGGCGGACTCCGCTCCGTATCTGCACGACGGCCGGGCCGCCACCCTGGAAGACGCCATCCGGCTACACGGCGGTCAGGGACAGCGCGCCGCGTCGAAATTCCAGCAACTCGCGTCTGAGGACCAGGCGCGGCTCATCGGGTTCCTCAAGACGTTGCGGATTCCGTGAGCGGGACGACTGGCCGCCCCGGCCAAAGTTCTGTGCCAATTGGGGTAGTTCTGTGCCACCCCTGGCACAGAACTTTTTCTACATAACAGCCTATTCTGCTTGGCCTTGCGCCGCGCATTCGAGTTCTGTGCCACGTTTTCGAGGGGTATGGCGGAAGGCTCCGTTGTCGGCAGTCGAACCATGCGACAAACCGGTCCATGAGCATCAAGTTCACGTGCAGTTGCGGCAAACGCCTGCGGGCGCGCGACGGAATGGCCCGCCGCCGCTCCTTCTGCCCCCGCTGCGGCCAGCCGGTCGGCATCCCGGCTCTGGAGCCCACGCATCCCGGCATCGCCGCGGCCCCGCTGACGCCGGCTCAACGGGTCCGCCTGGCCGGCCAGCGCCGGGCCGAGGCTCCCGCCGAGACCGCCACCGTCGAGCCGCCTCAGCCAAAGAAGGCGGGACGAACGCCCAGCGCCGCCGCTCTGCGCGAGCGTGTGGCGCCGATGCTCCTGGCCCTGGTGACCGGCCGCCGCCGCAACTCCGAAAAACGGCGCGACCGGCCCCTCGAAACGCATTGGTACCAGTGCCTGCTCTACCCCTTCCTGGACTGGCGTCTCTGGGTCGGCCCGGCCTTGCTACTGTCGGCGCTGGGCGTGGCCGTCGTCCTGCTGGCACCCTACTACCTGGTGGAGCAGCCCGAGGGGACGACGGCCCTCTGGATGCTGCGCTGTGCCGCCCTGTTCCCGATCCTCTGCATCGGCTTTGCGTGCAACTTCCTGGGCTGCGTGCTGCGCTCGGCAGCGCATGGCGACGTCTCCGCGGACCAGTGGCCCGGCCACACCGTGCTGGGCGCCTTGAAGGCCGGCCTGACCTGGCTCGTCTGCTTCCTGGCCGGCCCGGCGATCTTCGCCGCCGTGGCCGCCGTCTACTGGATGCAGTGCGGCGACCCCACCCTCGTCGATTGGCTGATCCTGGCGGAACTGGCCCTCGTCGCCGTCGGCTACCTCCTTTCGGCTCTGGCGGCGTTCAGCGAGCGCGGCCGCTGGCGCGACATCAACGCCATCCACGTGATCGACGTGGCCCATCGCCTGCACTACCGCGCCGCCGTGGTCACGCTGGTTGGCTCGGTCCTGGCTGTGGCCCACGGCGCCCTGGCAGTCTTCGCCGCGGAGGAAATGCACCGGACCGCGATTGTCGGCATCTTGCTGTTCATGGCGTGCTGCCTGAGCGGCATGTTCTGGGCGGCGTTTCTGTTTCGGCTGCTGGGGTTGTGGTGTTATTGGAGTCGAGTGGTGGATTCATCGATTCCGCTAACCGCGCACGCAGCGGAGCGGAGTAAGCGGCCGAGCGACTCATGTGAAACAAGCGGCGCTCGGCCGCTTACTCCGCTCCGCTGCGTGCGCGGCTCGGAACGTCCGAGATTCTTTCCGAACACCGTTACGGAGAACAGGCCATGCCCGAACGTCGTTTCCACAAAGGCGATCTTGTGGAATTCCAACTGGGGACGCGCACCGTCCAGTGGCAGGTCAAGGAAGACCATGGGCCGATTGGGGTCAAGGGCCGGCACCTCTACCTGGTAGAGTTTCGCCCCGAACACTTGTCGGCTGCTCTTTCCCTAGTCGAATTTCCGGCTGAGGAACTTCAAGCGGTGCGAGACGCGGTTTCGATGGAATGAGTGGTCCAACGGCGACGAGCGAAGGCCTCTACGAACTCCGCCGCGGCTCCTGGGGGGCCTTCGGTCAGCGTCGGATGGCAAAGCCAGGAGACCGTGCCACAACGAGAATGCCTTCTAGGAAGGAGCGGCAGGCGGAGCCTGCCCTACGCCGTTGTGGGCTTAGGTGCGTCTCAGGCACTCCACAAGCAACCGCCAATCTGATGCCGCATACCCCTCGGGATCGATGTTGTAAAGGTGGCTCTCGCAGTCCGCTGGCAGCCGCTCGTCCTTCCCCAAGCGTTCATCGAGCAACCGGAACGTCGATATGAATCGCTCAAGGCACGAGTTAAGCGGGAACGCCGGGTTTTTTCGATCAGGATCGAACCCACAGATGGACCCATCTCGTTGACGAACACAGAGCCACGCGTAAGCCCCTCCACTTTCTGCAAAGTCTTGCTCGCCGAACGCCAACATATCGGCCCGTTGCACGTCGCTGCACCCTGTCTCGTCCTCCGTAAGGCTCCGCAGGCCATTGCGCGCGATGGTGAAGTCGAAATCAAGCGGCGTGTCATGGATCAGCCAGCGCCGTAGATGGGAAGACCAGTGGCAATGGCGGACTCCATAGCTCTGAGGTCGGGTTCCACGGCCTTTGCCTGACGGATGTATGACTCGCGTAGGGCGGGTCGAGTCTTCGAGACCCACCGCTGGGCGTGGTGGGTATCGAAGACTCGACCCACCCTACGACCCTTGTCAAACTGGGAGCGCTGGCCATTCCGCGTGGTACACCTTGCTGACCACGATCAGGATCGCCTCCTCCGCCAGGGCCTCGAAGGCCGCATCGCGAAGGCCGTCCGCGTACCGCGAGATCTTGGCGAAATTCTCCTCGAAGGCGAACGGGGTGTCTGTGTACAGGAGGTTGATATGGTCGCGCATGATTGCACCGAGCCGGGAGAGATAGTTCCCCTCCAGGCCACGGACGGTGGTGCAACCGCCAAAGGTGTACGTGAATTCCTGCTCCAGGGCCCGCAGCAAGTCCTGGTAGGCTTGCCGCGGCACGTCAGGGAGATACACCTCGATCCTTGCCTTTTCGGACAGCGGCAACGACGCCCTCCTTCCGTTTGGGGAATTCCTGCATTCGTTTCAGCGACTCTACGGGGGTGAGCTTGGCTCGCTTCGGCCGTTCCGCCGGGAGCTGCTCGCCTTGCTTCTTCTGTTTCGCCATAACCCGCCTCCCATGCACTTCTGCAATTCATCAGCCAGCGGAATGCCCGTGGCTCGCGCTCCGGGCTGGTCATCCTCACTCATTTCTTCTCCCGCGTCAGCGCATCGTACACCTCCGCCTCCTCGACACTGATCATGCCATCGTGATCGATGTCGATCTTGTCGAACTGCTCCTTCGTGCCAAGGAATTCGCGGAGGGACACGTCGCCGTCGCCGTTCTTGTCCATCTTGCGGAACCAGACGGGGCCGCGGGCGGTCACGGCGGTCGGCTGGCCCATGCCGGGGCCATTGGTTGGACGGGCGAAGGCGGCGGCCTGGCCCAGGCCGAGGGTGAGCTGATACTGGCGCGGGATTTCGGTGCGGGAGATGCAGCTGTCGCCATCGCGGTCATAGGGTTGCAGGCGTTCCCAGGCGGTGCGCAGTTCGCGCAGGCCCAGGCTGCCGTCGCGGTTGGCGTCGAGGATGTCGAACAGGCCGCGGCCGTTCTCCGTCACCGCCAGCGACACGTAGCTGCCCACCGCCTTGGACTGCAAGTCGAACCAGGCCTCGACCTCCTTTTCGGTCAGCTTGCCGTCGCCGTCGCGGTCGGCCTGCTTGAAAAGGGTCAGAAGCTGGACGAATTGCGGCTTTCTCAGGTCGGCGAACTCCACATAGCCGCGCCCCGTCGAGTCGGCTTCCTTCAGGCGGGCCACGTACTGGGCGCGGACCGCATCGGCCTGCATCTTGATCTGGTCGTCGGTGGCGCCGGTGACGGCATCGGTGCGGCGCAGGTCGATCTGGGAGTCACCGAGGGTGACGAGCAGGGTGCCGGCGGTCCCGGGCGCACGGCCGACGCCAGCTCGCGCGGCTTGCCGCCGGGAGCCACGGTGTCGGTCGGCGATTCCTTGCCGTCGATCTTGCCCAGGCGGACCACGGCCTCGATGTCGGGCGGCCGGCGCAATCAGCTTCATCAGCTCCACCGCGTCCAGCTCGCCATCCTTGTTGGTGTCGAGCAGCTTGAAGACCTCGCGGTCCAGGCCGATCTCGGCCCGCGACAGCTTGCCGTTCTTGTCCTTGTCGTAGCGCTTGATGACCTTCTCCGCCAGGGCCAGGCGGCTGGTGAGGCGGTTGGGGGAGTCGTCCGGCGTGACCAGGAAGAAGGACGAGTTGTCCTCGCCGGCCGGCTTGCG
Source organism: uncultured Planctomycetota bacterium (assembly GCA_963827935.1). Classification (GTDB taxonomy): domain Bacteria; phylum Planctomycetota; class Planctomycetia; order Gemmatales; family Gemmataceae; genus DATFNV01. Next base: position 125,167 of record CAWHCN010000025.1, read on the forward strand.
TCCGGGCATCATCATGCCGGCGCCGGCCGCGGGAAAGGCGTAGGGGTTGCTGCCGGACATTAGCTCCGTAGCGCTGACCAGCTCGTTGTCGTCCTCGTCGAAGGGGCGCAGGACTTTCTCGGCGGCGGCCAGCTCCTCGCGCGACAGCTTGCCGTCCTTGTTCCTGTCGAGCAGGGCGAAGAGCTTGTCGGTGAGCGGGTCGGCGGCGGCGGCCCGGCCGGTTGGCGACAGGTAAATCTGCAAGCCGCCGGCGCCGGTGCGACGGTAGTAAGCGCGGAACTCTTCGTAGGTGACTTCCTCATCCTCGTCGGTGTCGAGCTCGCCGAAGGTGGCGTAGGTGGCGGCGCCGCCGATGCCGTAGGTGTAGCCGAACTGCCGCATCTGCTGGAACTGCCTGCCGCTGGGCGCCCGGGCCGCCTCGGTCTTGCTGAGCACGCCGTCGCCGTTGCGGTCGAGGTAGTTGAACAGCTCGTGGACGTAGACCTCCCACGCCGCTCCGTAAGGCTTGCCGTCCACGCGGACGTGCAGCCGGATCAACACCGGCCGCGTATCGCTGAAGAAGACGACATCCTGGGCGTCATCTTCGTCGCTGGCGGCGGCAGCGGGAGCAGGGGCGGCGGCCGGAGCGGGGAGGACCGCCAGCGCGGCAGCCAGCGGGAGCAGCAGGAGCGATGCTCTCATGGGTGTACTCCCACAGGGCATAAAGAAATCAAACCACAAAGGACACAAAGAACACAAAGATGCGCTTATCTCTCTTCTTTGTGTCCTTTGTGTCCTTTGTGGTTCTCAGCGTCTGCATCACAACAGCAATTCCTTAATCGGCTTCGCTCCCACATCGGCGATCCTGATGGGCCGGCCGACGTTGGATGCGTTCTGTTTGGTCGAGTCGATGCCCAGGGCGGCGCAGACGGTAGCGATGAAGTTCGGGGTCGACACCGGGTTGTCCTCGATGGTGGTGCCGTCGGCGCTGGTCTTGCCATAGGCCTGGCCGCCCTTGATGCCGCCGCCGGCCAGGACGGTGCTCCAGGCGTTGGGGAAGTGGTTGCGGCCTGTCCCTTCCAGCTTGGGCGTGCGGCCAAACTCGCCCATCCAGACGATCAGGGTGGTATCCAGCAGGCCGCGTTCTTTCAGGTCGGTCATCAGGGCCGCCCAGGCGGGATCGAGCACCTCACTGAGGCGTTTGACCTGGTTGAAGTTGTCGGCGTGGGTGTCCCAGCCGAAGGCCCCGCCGTTGACACCGCCCAGGGTGACCTCGACGAACGGCACGCCGCGTTCCACCAGCCGCCGGGCCAGCAGGCACCCCTGGCCGAACAGGTTTCGCCCATAGCGATCCCGTACCTCCCCTTTTTCTTCCTCGATCTTGAACGCCTTGGCCGCATCGGTGCGCATCAGGCGGATGGCCCGGTCGTAGGCGGTCAGATGGCTCTGCGGCGATACGTCGGGATGGCGGGAGACGAAGTCCTTCTCCATGTCCTTGAGCAGGTCGATGCGGGCATCGGCATGGGCGCTGCCGACTTCCTTCGGCAGGGCCAGGTCCTTCACCTTCAACGTCTGATCGTAATCGACCATGCCCTGCCCCTGGATCTGCACGTTGGTGTCGCCGACCAGGAGCGGTGCATATTTCGGCCCAAGGAAGCCGGGCCCGTAAGCGCCCGGGCTGAGGACCACGTAGGGCGCGATGGCCACCGCGTTGGGCAGGGCCGAATCATCGGTGCCCAGCTCGTGAGCGACGTGGGCGCCGAGGGACGGATACTGGATCGGCCCCCGCGGCAGGTAGCCGGTGCGCATCAGGAAGGTGGCCCGGCCGTGGTCGCCTTCTTTGGTGGACATTGAGCGGACCACCGCCATGCGCTCGCCGAACTTGGCGATTTTCGGCAGGTGCTCGCTGATTTTCAGGCCGGGGGCGCTGGTCTCGATCTCCTTGAAGGGGCCGCCGTTGGCATGGCCCGGCTTCAGATCGAAGGTGTCCATCTGCGAGGGTCCTCCAGCCATCCAGAGTAGGATGCACGAGCGCTTTCGCTCCGGATTTTTGGCGACGTCGGCGGCGAGGACATCGAACCAGCCGGACATCGAGGTGCCGATGACGCCGGCCGAAGCCAGGCGCAGCCAGTCGCGGCGGGAGAGGATGGGGGTGCGAGGCATGTGAGATTTCTCCCAGATCGTCGCGCCGCTTGCGGCTTCGCATGCCATGCGAAGCCGCAAGCGGCGGGGTGATTAATTGGACAGCGCCACTTTCCTTGTTGCAATGGCGGAAGTCCAACATTGAGAACAGTATAGCCGATCAGGTCGGCGATTGGGGGATGCACGATTTGATCCGATCGACATCGATGCCCAAGGATCGCAGTTGAGCCATGCGCGTTTTCACGTGAGAGCGCTGGGCCTGCGCATTGCGACGCTGGTAATACTGCTGCTTGGCTAACTCTCGTTGGAAGCGTGCCGCTTTTGTCAGTCGCCCCTGTGCTGTCTCTAACCAGGTGTTCATGGCTCGTCGCACTTGTTCTGTCGTCAGGTGTTCCAGCGGGTCGTCGTGCGTCGTTGCGGCGTCGAACTGCTGACGCATGCGGGCGCAAAACAGGTGGGTCAGTTGCGTCAGGTAACAGTGCCGGTGCAAGCAACGCCAGCCGCGAACTTCGTAATGGTCCAAGCCCAGTTCCTCTTTGGCCTGGCGAAAGCAGCTTTCCACCGACCAACGCCCAAAGGCCACACGCAGTAACCGCCGTAGCGAGATGCCACGCTCCCCGGGCACACGATTGGATAGGAAGTATTTCACCTCATTGGTCAAAACGTTGCGTGCTACGAGCAAGCAGTGCCGACGCCCCGGCAGGCCATCGAGTCCCTTGCGCCAGAGCTTCGCCCATTTCACCTCCCAGACTTCGGGGCCGTGCTGGGTGTCCTTGATGCGGTAGCGCTGCCACTTCTGCTGGCGAAAGACGGGCGAATAGCGTGCCAGGTTTCGCACTTCGCTGCCGCGCCGGCTTCGCGCCGCCAGCCGCGGATAGGTCCTTTTGCGGCCGCGCCGCCGCGACCGACCGCTCCGAAGCACCTGGGGCTTTTTCAGCCAGCCGCGGAAGTTCGCCGGCACTTCGCCCACGAATACCTGTCCACGCTGTTCCAGACCGTCCAGAAAGGCCGTGTCGCGGCCGTAGCCTTCGTCAAACGTCCAGGCCTGGACGCGCACACCGTTGGCCAAGGCGCGGTCGATCAACTCCAGGGCGATTTGCGGCTTGGTACGGAACACGACCTCTTTGGGGATGTAATTTTTTTTCGACGCTCCGGATCGTCGGCCCAATCCCGGGGCAGGTAGACCGCGCTGTCGAGCAGACACTGAAAGCCGGGGCTGCTGTAGCTCAGATGCACGCCGACGACACCGTTGTCGACTTTGCCACAACTGCCCAGCCACTGCCGTGCGGCACCCGCCGTATGGCTACCGCTCTTGGCCGTTCCCGATTCGTCGAGGCAACCGATCGCCTCCGCATGAGCATGTTCGCGGGCCACCAAACGCTGGCAGTCATCGCGCACGCCGGTCTCATCCCACTTGATCGATTCCACGAAACGTTGTAGAGTCCGCGGTGCCGTACCCAGCTCCAAGGCCATGGCCTCGATGTTTTTGCGTTGTAGGTTCGACAGGAGCCCCTGGACATACACGGCCAACAGGGCGAAACCGGGGCGGCTGCGAAACCGGCCGACGAACAGCCTCAGAAACTTGGCCAACTCCTTGCCGAGACTGGCAATCTGCTTCAGCGTCATCCTGACGATCCTCCGTGGTATTCCTTCCAGGAATTAGCGAACACGGAGGATCGTCTTTCTTTACTCTATCACGCAACCCCAACTTCCTGTGTTAGCTGCACTTACGTGTCAACCATGACAGAAAGTGGCGCTGTCCAATTAATGATTCAGAATGAACTCGCTGCTGTTGAGCAGCACCCAGAACACGTCGGCCAGCGCCCTGTCCTTGTCGCCGCTGGGTCCGCCGCGCTCCACGTACTTGACCAGCCGCTCCGACTCGGCGGGGCGGGGCCGGCGGCTCAGGGCCGCCAGGTAAAGCGCGTCGATCTTGTCCGCTGTCTTCATCCACGGGGCGTCGATGACGCCGGCCAGGGTCACGCTCTTCTGCACGCTGGTCGCGTCACTGACGAACTGGCCGTTCATCAGCGCCAGCGCCTGGAGGATCGAGGTCTGAAACTCGGTGCGCTTGTCGCTGTGGTTGCTGAAACGGCTCAAGAATTCGGCGCGTGGTCCGGCACTCAGGCCGCCGAACTGCCGCGGATCGATGCCGCCCGTCTCCTTGTAGCGGGTGGCCTCAACGATGCTGTCGTAGAGCTGCTCGGCCGTCAGCCCCTTGATCGACATGCGGCCAAAGAAGCGGGCCTCCACCGGGTCCGCACTCTCCGAGGCGCTGGAGCGTTGGTAGGTCTTGCTGGTGGTGATGGCCCGGATCAGGTACTTCATGTCGAACTGGTGCAGCGCGAACTGCCGGGCCAATTCGTTGAGCAACTCCGGATGGCTGGGCGGGTTGTCGGAGCTTTCCTCATCGACCGGATTGACGATGCCCAGGCCGAAGAAATGGGCCCAGAGGCGATTGGCCGCCGCCCGCGCGAAGTAGGGATTGTCCGGCGAGGTGACCCAGTCGGCCAGCGTCTGCCGGCTGCTGGTCTTTTCTTGCCATTTTGGCTCGGTTTTGTCGAGGAAGCGGGCCTGGATAACCTTGTCGGTGCCGGCGATCTTGATCTCGTGCCGATCGGCGGCGTCGCCGGTCGCCATGAAGCCGCCCTGTCCCGGCGGGGTCTGGATGCCGGAGAAGAAGGCGGCGTATTCCCAGAATTGTTCCTTCTTCCACGGGGCAAACGGGTGGTTGTGGCACTGGGCGCACTCGATCTTGACGCCGAGGAACAGCCGCGAGGTCGCCCCCGCCAGGTTCTCCGGCTTCATTTCCTGGGCCTGATAGAAGGGGAGCGGCGTCGGCTCGGGAGTGCCGCCGCGCATCGCCATCACGGCCCGGTTGCCGGTCACCGGCGCGGTGATGATCTCGCGGACCAGGGTGTCGTAGTGGGTATTGACGCGCAGCCGGTTCTTGAGCCAGGCCTCGAGCTGCGGTCCGGTCCCTTGCAGAAACTGGTTGTTGCTGTCCGGCACCATCAGCGAGCGCCAGACGGCCGCGAAGTGGGTGCTGTACAGCGGCGATTCCAGCAGTTTCTGAACCGCCTTGCGCCGCTTGCCGGCCGATTTGTCGCCGAAGAACTGCCGGGCGTCCATCACACCGGGGATGCGCCCGCCGACATCCAGCGACAGCCGGCGCAGGAACTCGGCATCGTCGGCTAGCGGCGCGGGCTTGATCTCCCGTTCGCGCAGGCCGGCGTCGATCAGCGCATCGATGCGGTCGGCCAATTGTTCGGCCGAAAGGCTGGGGGAGAGTTTCGGGGCCGGATCGGCGGCCTGGAGCGGAGATGTGACGACCCCGACCAGCACGCCGAGGCCGACCAGCCACAGACGAACGCATTCTCATGTCGGGGGTCTCCTGCGAAGGGCGACCGCCGTCGTGCGCGACGGGGGCTGCATAACCCACATAGTAAACGGGACGCAAGAAAAATGCTAACAGAAATTATGACGGCATGTCTGATTTGTGAACTTGCGAGCGGCGGGGCTTGTCCCCGGTTCGAGTCCGCCGCAATCCGCGTCTGCCCAACATCCAGTACAGCAGACTGATCGGGCAGCATGCCAGGGTCCCGATGAGGAGGACGTTTGTCACGAGAAACAGGAGTTGCGCGCGGGATGAAGTCGATCCACTGTTCCTCGCCGGGCGATCCCTCCCAGTGGAAGAAACCGACCGGGAAGGGGAAGCCGAAGACGCGGAGCCGTGGCGAGGGGGGAATACTCGAAGAAGTGATTGATCCAGATACCCAACCCCGCTCCCGCCACCCACGCCGCGAGCAGGGCAAGCCCCCACGCATGGCGCGCTGCATGACGTGTAAACTGGCGGATGATGAGCGCGTTCGCACCCAGGACCAGGGCAATCACCACGAGCGCTATCAACTCGCCCATAAGCCCTCCAGCAAGCGGGATACGGCATAACTCGCAGGCCGGGCCGCAGGCCATTATAACGACAACGGGGCAGCCCACGCCCCGCGTCTCTGGCAGCAGGACGCTCCCTGGACGTAGAATAGCGGCATGGCCAAGAAAGCACGTGCTCCCGAAGCGAACCCGCGGCGCTGGTATCGCGGCAAGGACATCCCGATGCGCCTCATCCGCCGCTTCGCGCGCGACGTGGCGGAGCAATTTCACCCCGACAAGATCATCCTGTTCGGTTCCTACGCCTACGGCACGCCGCATGAAGACAGCGACGTGGATATCCTGGTCATCATGCCGACCTGGAATCAGATCGCTCAAGCCGTGCGGATTGACTGCGCATTCGACCCGCCGTTTCCGCTGGACCTCATCGTCCGCACGCCAAGGGAGATGAAGTGGCGCCTGGAGGAGGGCGATTTGTTCCACACAGAAATAGTGTCGAAGGGGAAGCTCCTTTATGAAAAGGGCGACGCGGGAGTGGGTGCGCAAGGCCGAGGCCGACTAGCAACTCGCAAGAAAGCTCGCCCAGGAAAAGCGCGCCGTTCCTTGATCAACGCGCCTTTCTCTGCCAACAGGCAGCGGAAAAGTACTTGAAAGCGCTGCTGGAAGAACTGGCCCGTCCCGTCCCGTATACCCACCTCCTGGATGATTTGGTTAGCCTACTCCTGCCGCATCACGCCTCACTCCGAGGCTTTCGGCGCGGGATGCGATTCCTAACCCGCTTTGCCGTGGGGACGCGCTATCCTGGGGCTGATGCCACTCGGCGACAGGCCGACGCCGCTCTGCGCTGGGCTGAACAAGTGCGGACCGCGGCGCGGACAATCCTCAAACTCCCACTGCACTCGCCGCGGCGGAAGAAGTAATGGCGGTGCATTTTCGCGACCTTCACCGTGTGAACTACCTTGGCCACCGCCCCCGGCTTCACCTACTGGCTGCCGCTGCCCTTCGGCTCGTTCCGCGCCTTCGTTCGCGATCCCTTGCAATTCCAGGTCCAGGCCCGCCAACGCTATGGCGATGTCGTCCGCTTCCGCGTCGGCCCGCTCCTGGTCCACTTCCTGTACCACCCGGATCACGTTCGCCACGTCCTGCACGATCATCCGAAAAACTATCTGCGCGGCTGGCACTATCGGCTGCTGCGCCGGCTGCTGGGCGAGAACCTGGTGGTGTCCGAAGGGGACTACTGGCTGCGGCAGCGGCGCCTGGCCCAGCCCGCCTTCTCGCGGCAGCGGCTGGCCGGGTATGCCGCCGTCATGGTCGAGGCGACCCAGCAGATGCTGGCGCGCTGGCGCCAGGCCGCCGCGGCGGGCCAGGTTCTGGACATCGGCCGGGAAATGTCGCGGGTGGCCCTGGCCATCGCCGGCCGCACGCTCTTTGGCCGCGATGTCAGCGACAGCGCCGATACCGTCGGCCAGATGTTTCCCATTGCCGCCGGCTACCTGGAACGCCGCTTCAATCGTCCCTTCACCACGCCGCCGGTCTGTGTCCCGACGCCGGCCAACCTGCGCTTCCGCCGGGCCGTGCGCCGGCTGAACGACATCGTTCTCGACCTGATCCGCGAGCGGCGGCAAGAAGGGCGGGACCACGGCGACCTGCTCTCCATGCTGATGCAGGCCCGCGACGAAGAAAGCGGAGCCACCATGACGGACGAGCAGTTGCGCAGCGAGGCTTTGGCCTTCTTCCTGGCCGGCCACGAGACCACGGCCACCGCCCTGACCTGGACCTGGTATTTGCTGGCAGGCCACCCGACGATCCAGGACCAGGTGCGCGAGGAGGCTTGTGCGGTCCTCGGCGACCGAACGCCAAGCTGCGCGGAAGTGGCCTGCCTGGAACGTTGTCGCATGGTCATCGAGGAGGCGATGCGGCTCTACCCGCCCGTCTGGGCCATCCCGCGCCAGGCCGTCCAGGACGACGAGATCGGCGGCTATCGCATTCCGGCTGGGTCCACCGTCGGCCTCTGTCCGTTCATCACGCACCGGCATCCCAGCGCCTGGGAGAATCCCGAGGCCTTCGACCCGGATCGGTTCACGCCGGAGCGGGTGGCGGGGCGGGCGAAGGGAGCCTACTTCCCCTTCCTGAGCGGCCCGCACCAGTGCATCGGCAACGAGTTCGCGCTCCTGGAAATGCGTTTGATCGTGGCCCTGGTGCTGCTCGAGTTCGACCTCACTCCGCTGCCGGACCAGGTGGTCGTCCCGGTTGGGTCGATCGGCCTGCGCCCGCGCGATCCGCTGCGGATGGCCGTCCAGATCCGCCCTCCAACTGGCTCTCCTGGGCTGGCGCCGGTAAAGTAGCGCCGCAGGACTTTTCCACCCCTTCTCCGGAGACTCTCCATGCCTCGGCTCTCATTCTCGATCGGTATCGTGCTTGTCAGCGTTCTTCCCTCTGCCGCCGCCGACGAACGGCCCGCCCATCGCGTCCTGGCCCGCGACAAGGGGCACGTGGCCATCGTCAACGCCAAGGGCGAGGTCGAATGGGAGGTCCCCTGCAAGACCGACGCCCACGACATCGCCATGCTGCCCAACGGCAACGTCCTGATGCCCGTCTCGGCCACGAAGATCGTCGAGATGTCGCCGGAGAAGAAGGTCGTCTGGGAGTACGAGTCGAAGCCGACGAAGGAAAACAAGGGCCGCGTGGAAGTGCATTCGTTCCAGCGCCTGGCAGACGATGTGACCTTGATCGCCGAAAGCGGCAACCAGCGCCTCATCGAGGTGGACCGGGCCGGCAAGATCGTCCGCGAAATCCCGCTTACCGTGGATAAACCCGATCCCCATCGCGACACCCGCCTGGCCCGCAAGCTGGACAACGGCCATTACCTGGTCTGCCATGAAGGCGACGGCAAGGTGCGCGAGTACGACGATACCGGCAAGGTGGTGTGGAGCTATACCCTCGACCTGGCCGGCCGGCCGCGCTCTCCCGGGCATGGGCCGGAGGGGCACGGCACCGAGGTCTTCGGCGCCATCCGCATGCCCAACGGCCACACCATGATCGCCGGCGGCAACAACAACCGCGTCATCGAGGTGGACAAGGAAGGCAAGATCGTCTGGAGCATCGGCCACGACGAATTGCCCGGCATCCGCCTGGCCTGGGTGACCACGCTGCAACTGTTACCCAACGGCAACCTAATCGTCGGCAACTGCCACGCCGGCCCGGATAGCCCGCAGCTCTTCGAGGTGACCCGCGACAAGAAGGTGGTCTGGACGTTCAAGGACCTAAAGACCTTCGGCAATGACGTGGCGGCGGCGCACGTGCTGGGGGTGAAGGGGAAGGTGGTGCGGTGAGGGACCTGCCTTACACCTAACGCCTTCGCCAGTACCCCGGTCGGCGGCTGGCATGGGCCACGGTCACCACCGTTACACGGTCCTCCCCTGTCCGGCGGTAGATCAGCAGATAAGGGAACTTCCTCGCCTTGACCCAGCGATGCCGGTCGTCGTAGAGCGGCCAGCGATCCGGGTCGGCGGCGATTTGCTCCAGGGCCGCGTTGACGGCATCTATGAAGAGAAATGCCGCTCGCCGGCTCCGCCTCGCATACCAGGAGCGCGCCTGGCGGAATTCCTGGGCCGCCAACCGATGAAAGGTGACGGTTGCTGAGGGCATGGGAATCGCCAGAGGTTAGAAGGGCTCTTCCTTGAGTTTCGACCAGGGGACGAGTCCCGCCTGGCCCTGGTCGATCTCGTCGCTGCGGCGGCGCAACTCCGCGAGGAAACTCGCTTCATCCACGCCGTCCGTCTCCGGCCCAAGGGTGTCAAGCAGCTGTTCGACCAATTGGATACGATCCGTCTCCGGCAAAGCCAGGACCGCCTCGAAGAGGGCTGAAGTGCTCACGGATGGACCTCCACTGAGCTGAGCGAATGTGGATATTCTAGCAGAGACGGCGACGATCAATCCAGGGCAGTGAAGCGGAGCCGGCACGCCCCGTTCTCGGGGCCTCCCGCGGCCCAGGCTTCAGCCCGCCAACTACGCGGCTCAAGCCCGAGGAGGACGAAGCCCCGGGAACGGGACTGGGAGGAGGAGACACCCGCCCTTGCACCCCCCGTCAACGGCGGGCCGACACAGCGGCGCGGCAAGGCCAGTGAACGTGGTTCCCGTGCCAGGCCAGGAGACCGCCGAGACTGAGACGGCTCGAAGGCGGTTCGGTCGCGGGCCGGCTGGCGGGCCGATCAAAGGGAACCTTTCACCACCATGTGGCGATCTAAGCCATGGTCCGAACTCCGCCCCTGGTCCAGGGCCGCTGCAGGCCGCCCGCGCCGGGGTCTACTCTGCGCCGTAGGAAGGCGGAAACCCTGTCACGGGGGGTTGACAGGAAACGCGATTTGACAGGCAACTCTTGCCGTTTCTCGCACCGGAGGCGAGGCGGCGCAGACAGTCCTACCTGACCATTTCCCAGGGAGACAGAACTGTTGGTCCGACCAAACGGGAACTCTATGGCACCGGACGCGGCGGGGGAAGCTCTTGCGGCTTGGCATCGCGGGGAGCCGGGTTCTTCAGGTCGAAGGCGTTCTCGGCAGGCTCCCCGGTGCCGGGATAGCGGGTCGAAATGCCGCCCGGCACCAGCGCGGACGGATAATAACGGCCGTGGCCCAGGATGCCCAGCGGACCGGCGGACCGCAGCCGTTCCTCGTAGAAGACCAGCCCGTGCGTCTCCAGGATCGTTCCGGTTTGCCGTTCGAGGTTGGCCAAGGTCACGTTGTAATTCAGCAGCTGCTGCGCCTCGGACGAGACGGCGGTGCCCCAGTCGTTGAGGGCCTGGAGCACGTTGAGGTAGATGACGTTCTTCGGTCCGCCGCCGGTGCGGAAGCTGGCGTCCTGGGCCTTGACGTTGATGTCGGCCGCCTCGCGCGTCTCCTTGAACGCCAGGTACTGGTCGTAAGCGCTGTCGAGATCGCGCAGGCTGCTGGCCAGTTGATGGATGGCCGCGTGCAGTCCCTGCTCCACGTTGGCCTGGTCGCGAGCGATCATGAGCTTCTGCTCTCTGACCAACGCCCGCCCCTGGCGCAGCCCCAGCGGTACCGAGAAATTGATCCCCACCGACCAGTCGGTGTACTGCCCCGGTGCCGTCGCCAGAGGCACGCCGTTGGGCATTTCGCCGCTCAGGCCGTTCCAGCGGTACAGGGCCGTCATGTCGAGCCGGGGCAGCGCCTGGTTTTCGGCCTGGACCAGGTGGACACGGTCGGCTTCGGTGATGATCTTCAGCTCGACGATGTCGGGGCGGCGCTCCTCGGCCAGGCGGATCAGCTCGTTCCAGTCGGGCCGCAACCGCCGGCTGGTCGGCGCCGACACGGGCACCAGGCGGCGGTTGTCGTTGGGCGGCAAGCCGAGCAGGTTGCGAAAGGCCCCCTCGCGAGCCAGGACGGCGGCATCGGCGGCGATCAGGTTGGCCCGAAACTGGTTGTAGGTTACCCGGGCCTGGGCCACGGTTCCCAGGTCGCCGAAGCCGGCCTTCAGCCGGGCCTGCTCGCGCTTGTAGGTTTCTTCCGACAGTTGCACCTGGATATCGCGGGCCCAGGCGTCAGTGCGGGCCTGCACCAGGCCCCAGTACCCCTCGATGACGCCCCGCACCAGCTCCTGCACGCTGTCCTTGTACTGGAAGTACGATTGCTCGGTATTCAGGCGGGCGATCACGATCGGGGCCGTGTTGACGCGAAACCCCGCTCCCTGGAGAAGCGGTTGCGTGTAACTGAGCGTCACGGCGCTGACATCCTGCGGATTGAGCGGAAAGCCAAGGTTCGGGAACAGGCCGCTGTTGGGGAGCGAAGGGTTGAAGAGGGAACTGGACCCGGCAAAACGCATCGGGTTCTGCGTCCAGTCGAGCGACCACTGGCCGCCCAGCACGTTGGTCTTGGTGAGCCCAACGTCGCTGAGGTATCCGTCGGTCGGCGTGCTGGTGATGATGGATTGCTGCAAGTTGGTCGGATCGAAGGTCGCCGTTGGTGTATTGGTGCGGCTGAAGGTGTTGTTCCACTTGGCCACGGGGTCAAATGTCGCCTGTGCCTGGTCGATGGTCGTGTTGGTGATGGCCGTGTCGTAGATGGTCTGACCGCTGGCGACCACGGTGAGCCCGGCCAGCATGCGGACCACGCGGGCATTCTCCAGGGCGATGCGGATGGCCTCGTCGAGCGATAGCTGCCATTCGGGCGTCTCGGGGCGTGGATCGGTGACGGTCCGCGGCGGCAAGTCCGCGGGGAGGCGGTCGGGCGGAAACGCCGATGGGTCGCGATAGTCGATCGAGCGCTGTTCGGGCAAGACGATGTTGTGTGCGAGTTCCTCGCACACCTCTGCCGGGCGAGATGCGCAGCCGACGGCGCTCGCCACGACCAGCGCCAGCATCAGCGGCCGCATCATGTGCCCATCCTCGTTCAGCCCTGGCCGGCGTCATCGGCGAGCGTTCGGCGGTGCAGCGTCTCGGCGGCCAGGTCGAAATCCGTCGTATCGACGACCACCTCGCCGTCAATCAGCACCAGCGCCGCCTGCGCCCGACGGGCAATTTCCAGGTCGTGGGTCACCAGGATGACCGTGAGCCCCTCGGCCTGGTTGAGGTCGCGGAACAGCGTCATGATTTCGCGACTGGTGCTGGTGTCGAGGTTGCCGGTCGGCTCGTCGCAGAGCAGGATCGGCGGGCGATTGATCAGCGCCCGGGCGATGGCCACGCGCTGCTGCTGCCCGCCGGAGAGCTGGTTCGGCCGATGCTCCATGCGATTGCCCAGCCCGACCCTGCTGAGCATCTCGCTGGCCCGCTTCCGGCGTTCCCAGCGCGGACAGCCCCGGTTATAGAGCAGCGGCACCTCGACGTTTTCCAGGGCCGTCGTCCGCGCCAGCAGGTTGAAGTTCTGGAAGATGAAGCCGATGCGCCGGTTGCGGACCTGGGCCAGCTGGTCCTGGTCCATGCCCGCCACCTCTTCGCCGGCCAGTCGGTAACTGCCGTCGGTGGGGCGGTCCAGGCAACCCAGGGTATTCATCAGCGTCGATTTCCCCGAGCCGGACGGGCCGATGAGCGCAACGAATTCTCCTTCACCAATCGCCAGCGACACCCGCCGCAGGGCCCGAACCTTGACTTCGCCCAGGTCATACGTCTTGCTCAGGTTGCGCAGTTCGATCAGGTTCATGGCGGATGACGACAAGGTGTAACGGTTGTATCGACAGGGGCGGATTGCCGGGTGAGCAATTCCCATTTTCGGTTTTACGAGCCGGAAGCGTTAGCGACGGGGCAGCCCAGAATCCGTCGCTGACGCTTCCGGCTCGTAAGCCGTCCCTGCATCAGTCGTAGCGCAGCGCCTCGATCGGATCGAGCTGGCTGGCCCGCCGCGCCGGGTAGTAGCCGAAGAAAATGCCCAACCGCCGCCGCGAACAGCAGGGCGATGGTCGCCGCCGGGAACGAGACCACGAACGGCCAGTTCGAGCTGGGCAACAGGATATTGATCAGGGCCGTGATGCCCGCCGAGGCCCCGACGCCCAGGGCGATGCCGATCACGCCGCCGATGCTCGACAGCACCACCGCTTCCACCAGGAACTGGCGCAGGATGTCGCGCGGCCGGGCGCCCAGGGCCATGCGGATGCCGATCTCGCGCGTCCGCTCCGTCACCGACACCAGCATGATGTTCATGATGCCCACGCCGCCGACTACCAGCGAGATGGCCGCGATGGCCGAGAGCATGGCCGTCAGCGCCCCGGTGATGACGTCCAGCCCCGCCGCGACCTCGGCCGTGTTGCGCACCTCGAAATCCGGCTTCTCGCCGGGCGGGATGCGGTGGCGGTCGCTCAGCAGGGTGCGAATCTCCCGTTCGGCCTGGGGAGACAGGGCCTCGCTGCGTGCCGAGACGAAGACCAGATCGACATTGGTGAACGCCGAGGTTTGCAGCCGTTTGCGCACCGTCGTGTACGGCATCAGCAAGATGTTGTCCTGGTCCTGCCCGACGAGGTTCGCCCCTTTCGGCGCCAGCACGCCGATGACCGTGAAAGGGATGTTCTTGACGCGCACTTGCTGGCCGATCGGGTCGGTGTCCGGAAAGAGCTGCGTGACCAGGGTTTGGCCGAGGACGCACACCTTGGTCGCCCCGGCCATGTCGCGCTCGGTGAAGAACTCGCCGTTGGCCACGGGCCAGTTGCGCACGATGGGATAATCCGGACCGACGCCGAACATCTGGTCCGGCTGCCAGTTGACGTTGCCGCCGATGACCTGCCCGCTGGTCCCGACGAACGGCGACACCGCCAGCACCGCGGGGCACTCTTCGGCGATGGCGTGGGCGTCGGCCTCGGTGAGGGTCGCTCAGTTCCGCCCCCTGACGGACGCCGCCGTTCTGGCTGCTGGCGGGCAGGACGAGGATGACGTTGGAGCCGAGGGTCTGGAACTGGTCCTGCACCAGCTGGCCGGCCCCCTGGCCGATCGACACCATCGTCATGACGGCGGCGATGCCGATGACCACGCCCAGCACCGTCAGCCCGGAGCGGAGCTTGTTCTTGCCCAGCGTGCGCAGCGAAATGAGCAGCAGGTCGAGCAGGTGCACCACTTACCTCGGCGGAGTCGCGCCTTCCAGGCCCGTCACCACGGCCTGGCCTTCCTGAAGGTCCCCCTCGATCACTTCGGCGAACTGATTCTCGCTCAGCCCCAGGGTGACGGGGACCGCCCGCAGGAGCAGCCCCTCCTGGACCCAGACCAACCGATGCTGGCGGTTGCGGGACTGCTCGGCCTTTTCGGAAGCCGAGCGCCGCTTGCCCCCCTCGGACCCCGCCGCGGGGAGGGCCTCCAGGTAGTGCCGATCCTCCGGGCGGACCTGGGCGGCCGGCGGCAGGTACCGCAGCGCCGCGGCGGGGACCCGAAGCACGTCTTCCCGCCCTTCGATCTGGAAGGAGATGTTCGCGGTCATGCCCGGCATCAGCTTCTGCTCGGGGTTGGGCGCCTTGATGACCACCGGGTAGGTGACGACGTTCTGCGTCGTCGTCGAGTTCTTGCGGATCTGGTGGATCGTCCCCTCGAACAGGTCGCCGGGGTAGGCATCGACGGTGAACTTGACCACCCGGCCATGCTCCTGGGCGCTGCGGATCAGGCCGATGTCGGCCTCATCGACGGAGGCGAAGACGTACATGTGCTGGTCCATTTCGGGGGCGATGATGAACAGTTCCGGCGTCTGAAACGAGGCGGCCACGGTCTGGCCGGGATCGACCTTCCGCTCGATGACGACGCCGGCTTCGGGGGCCACGATCTTGGTGTAGCCGAGGTTGGTCTCGGAGTTCTTGACGTTGGCCTCGGACAGGGCCACGTTGGCCTCGGCCTGGGCCACGTTGGCCTTCGATAGCTCGACCTGCGCCTCGCTGGTCAGCCGGGCGAAGAGGTACTGGTCGCGGTCGGTGTCGGACAGGTAGTCCTTGTTGATGGCCGCCAGCCGGGTGGCGCGGTCCTGGTTGTTTTTGGCCTGCTGAAGCAGGGCCTCGACGCGCATCAGGTCGGCCTTCTGCGTCTTGAGGGCGGCCTTGTCGCGATCCAGGGCGGCCTTGTCGCGATCCAGGGCCGCTATCGCCAGTTTCTGGTCGATGCGGGCCAGTTCCTGCCCTTCCGTAACCACGCTGTTGTAATCGACCAGCACTTTCTCGATAGGCCCCGACGTGAAAGCGCCGACCGAAACGGTGCGGACCGGCTTGACGGTGCCGGTGGAATTAACGACGGTCTCAATCGCGCCGCGCGACACGGTGGCGCTCTGGTAGCGGGGTACGGCGTGCTTCTGGAACCACGACACTGCGGGCACCGCCGCGGCCGCGACCAGGCCGCCAAGCACGCCCAGGATGACCAGCCATTTCAGCACGCGACGCATTGCGGCACCTGCCCTTCTCCAGAACCTGTCTGAACTTTGCTGCCGCGGCATCATACTGGGTCGCAGTTGCATCGGACAAGTGTTCCGCGATGGTTCATCGTGCTGTTGTTGCGCCAGGCCAGAGATCGGTGGTTCCTAGCGATCTTTACAGCGATCGGAAAGAATAACCGACTTCAAGCTCGACGCGTGGCGAGTGCGCGGCGGGCCGGCCCTGCCGCAGCTGGCACCTGCGGCGAGGCGCAATGCGCCTAGCGCCGGGTGGCCGCCCCGTCCGCCGGTACTCCATGAAGTCACCGAATCGTCCTTCAGGCGGGTGAACGATGACCCGTAGCGTCGCGTAGAGGGCATGTTTGCTACGCAACCGCCCGCTGTCACGCAACTCGTCGGCTTGTCACGCAAGCCATGATCGTCGGCTTCTCCTGGGCCGTCAGGTCTTTCATGCCCCTCGGCCCCGAGCGGCACGCGCGTTGCGGGGGGTACGTCGCGTCGGCAAGCTGGTAGAAGGTTCGCTTCCCGCCTGGCCGAAAATGCTGAACTTGGTATGCTGCCGTCTACGTGAAGGGCAAATGTCCCGCGATGGAAAGTGACCATGACAGCGGCCATGCTCAACGGGTCGCCCATAGCAACGTCTTCCACTTACCGGGCTGCGTTTGACGAGTTTTCGGCGTCAAACAGTCATCTTCCGCTGTTCTTCAGCGGTGATGCAGTCGTAGTGCTTCGTCAATTGCCTGCTTCTTCCATCGACCGCGCCATGACCAGCCCGCCTTATTGGGGCCAGAGGGTATTGCAGCATAATTCGCGGTGCAGGAGCGACTACACCCCAAGGAACTGATCGCGACGGGCATAACCCTGGTGCAGGATGTCCTCCATCACGTCAGTGAAGTACACGCGGTCCGAGTAGACGTACACGCGCGAGGCTCGGGAGCGGCGGCCACGTTCTTCGGCCTTGATCTGCTTCGTCCATTCCTTTGTGACCTTCGTGGTGATGTCGAGAATGTCATCGGCCAGACTCATTTTCCGCCTCCCCCTATGACCAGAGCTGATTTGCCGCGGTCGGTGTATTCGATGTGCGGGCAAGCCAGGTGGAAGACGAAGACGATGGGCTGATGCCGGGTCACCCGCAGATCTGCGAGCTGGGTTTCCAGTCCCTCCCCCGTGTCGATTGAACGCGCTGGGACTCGAACCCAGGACCTACGGATTAAAAGTCCGTTGCTCTACCGACTGAGCTACGCGTTCCAAAGTCTTACATATCAGTGACATACGACATTACTTCTGGCCGCCAACTCTCTCCTGTACACCCGATACAATCTGAGACAGTGGCCGACCTGTTGCGCGGGTCGGCCGAGAACAGAGCAACACCACTTTCAAGGAGCTGTTGCCATGTCCGAGGACAATTCTACTCCCACCGAGCCCCACGACCAACACACGACGCGGGGAAAGCCCACCAAGCCGTATCCGGGCTTCCCCCTCTTCCCACATCCCGCCGGCGTCTGGGCCAAGAAGATCAGGGGTAAGCTGCACTATTTCGGCCCGTGGGACGACCCCGACGGAAATCGTGCGTCCTTATGGAATCCAGAGCCCTTACTGGCTTCCGTTGACCACAGCCCGGCGGCGGCTGGGCACGCTCACTTGCTCGTGCAAGCAGCCGAACGCCTACGACGCGGCGGACCTGAGCTTCGTGTCCCTTGTGATACAGGCGCGTTTCGCGCAGGTTGGTGACCAGGTACCAGTCGCACACGAGGTTGACGGCGTAGCGCAGCGCCTGATCGACGGCGGAGAGCTTGCGGCCGGCGAAGGGGCGGTCCAGCGGGTCGCGCGGTCCCTTGCCTTCCACGGCGGCCAGGCATTCGGGCTTTTCGCCGGTGGTCGCGAACCGTCCCAGCGCGGCGTCGGCGAACTTGCCGTCCACCTCGATGGTCTTCTCACGCTGGAGGGTGTAGCGGTCGGAGCCGCCGGCCGGTCCGGTGTAACCAAGCACGTCGCCGAACACATCGCGGATGAAGTCGGCGAGCAACTCGGTTTCCTTCATCTCTTCCGCGGCCTTCGACCCGAGCAGCTTGGCCCAATGGCCCAGCCTCGGGCGGGAGGCGAGTGCGGGGGTGGGACGGCGAAGGTCTTCAGGCGCGGCGCAGCGCTTCGGGGCGGAAGAGGGGTTTGGCTGGCGTGGGCATGGAACAGCCTTGATAGTCGAGGGAGACACTGCGCCGCCCTGCTGCCCGGACCGGGGCGGTTCCTCATGTTCCGGGCCTGGCGACATCGGGCGTGGTCCTCGGTCCACCGGGAGACGGAGGTCGCGCCCGCATCGCTGGAGGATAGCAGCGCGTCCGCGGGGTTGCCAGTCTGGGATAAAGGGGCCATCGTAGAATAAGCGCTCGGAAATGCGCCACCCGCCCCATCTCCACAACAAGTAATGCGGACATTCACGGGACGCAGGTCCAGTTCTTGGCCCGTCTGTATCCCCGGCCCCGGGGCAGGCGTCCCTCCCTGCCGTGTCCTGTCCGTCCCTGGCCGGGGCTGTCCGTTGATGTCCGTCAATGGCCGCCTTCGCCTGGTCTCGGGGCTTCCGGTACCGCGTGCCATTCGACTCACCTGGCAGGCCCCGAGTGCCTGCGCGCCGCCTCAGTGTGTGCGCGGGCTTTGCATCGCAATTGACCTTTAAGTGTCAAATACGTTGCAAGTGGACGAATTGCGATGCGCCTGCACCATCGGCAAAACGGCGGGCGACTCCCCGTCGTCCCCCTCTTCCGCTGGCTCATCTTTCCAGAAAACCGGGGCGATGCCAAGGATTTCTTGCTCCTGAATCAGCACCGTCAGGTTCTGAAGCAACAACTTGGTCAGCACTTCGTTAATTTGAGCCGTATCCGTCTTGCTCGCGACGGCATCCCCGAACTTCCGCTTCACCGCCGAAATCGTGGACTCGACGTTGCTCCGCTTGTGGTAGCGGCCCATGTACTCTTCCTTATTGAACTGGAACAGGTGAAACATCTTCTCGAACATCCCGCCCACCCCGCCGGTCGTGTTCTCCTTGAACGCAGCGTACAGCGTCCCGCCCATCGCGGCCACTTCTTCGAAATTGCCATAACTCGCATACGCTTTGTCCGCGCTCACTTCGCCGATCTCGAATCCCTTGCGGGTCTCCTTCAATAGCGGGATGAACTGAGGGCAGTCCGCCGCGTCCTTGTCGAGGATGCGAACGGCGGTGATGCAGTTTGTACGGACTCCGGACGCGATGTGTGCCTTGACCCAGACACATTTGAGACGGGTAATGCCGTATTTTTGATCGTACCACCGCTCGTAGCGGGTCGAGGCAAAGCCGGTCGAATCAATGGCGAAGTCCTTTTCGACGGCCCGGAGCGGGGTGGCGCTGATGGCGATAAGCTCCTTCAAGATCGGCGTGTAGTACGGGTCCTCGAAGAACGCCGTGACCTTGGTTCCGGGGATCGGCTTGCTGACGAACCCCGCCTCGTGCGCCTCCAGCAAGTCGGTCGAAAAGCGACGGCTGCTGAACCGGCAGTAGGTCATGTACGCCATCGCGAACACCGCATCGGCCGGGTGATGCGGCTTCGGGCCGCGCTTCGACTCGGGGCGCTCCCGGGCCGGCAGCTTGCGGCAGAGGTCTTGAAGCAGGACGCGGACCCGCCGCTTCTCGGAAGCCTGAGCCCGATTGAACGCCGGCCAGACTTGCGGGTACGTCCGCCGTTCCGTCAGGGTGACGGACTTCGTCTCAATCACCGTGCCATCGGCCAGCACGTCCCGCTGGTGGACGATGCTCGCCGCGAAGAAATGCTTGCACACGAACCCGCCCTCACGGCAGTCCGGGCAGGTGCAGTCCTTCTTTTCCAGGTTCACGATGTAGCCGACCGCCGCCGCGTTCGTCTGACTCGGCACGAGCCAGGTGCCGTCATCGTTCCGGTGAAGTCGGCAAGTCGCCGCGATCAAGACCCCGCGCTGCTGTCGTGCGTCCATCGTCGTCGCCTCTGGGAACCTCCGTCTGAACGCTAGCATTGTACGGACAAACTCATCGGGCGTCAATGCCCCGTCCTTGCTTTTTCCCAAGTTTGTCCGTACACTTTCGGGCGGAGAGGTTCGCATGGGCAGACCCACGAAGCACGGCAGCGGTCCGATGGTGGACCGCCTGGAAATCAGGCTCGACCCGGGCGAGAAGGCCGCCTACGTCGCGGCGGCGCAGGCGGCCGGATTGCCGCTGTCGGACTGGATTCGCGCGATGCTCAACGCGGCGATAAAACGCCAGTTGCGGGCGCGTAAGGGACGCGGATAGAATGAAGGGCGGCGCCTTCCGTGGCCCCGCCCGTTGCCGCCCTCAAGGCGGCCCGGGTCTTCTGGTTCCCACGGGCTCCGTCCTTTCTGCCGCGCCAACGGCTGGTAAGGGTGAATGCGGAAAAACCCCGACGAGAGACACGATCTCTCGCCGGGGTTCATTTTTCGCAGCGCCCGCTGGTTGCACAGTAAGCGCACTATTCAGCTGACACCCCGGGCGGAAACTGGTGTCAGCGCACTAATGCGCTGACACCACGACCTGGCGTCCACGGGTGTAATCGCATTAGTGCGCTGACACCTTACGCCTGCCCAGCCTGCCGCCATTTCGCCTCATTTTCGAGGATTCGCAAGATCGACTGTCGCCTCATCCGGTACTTGCTGGCGAGCCGACCGAAACTCCAGTAGGTGGGGTTCTTCCGCCGAAGATCGCAAATCTCGATGTTGCGGCGGACGTTCTTGGGAGCGGAGTGCCGATTCCGCTTTTCCTTCAACTCCTCCCTGGCGAGGGTGGCGGCAGCGTCCGTTTGCTTCTGCACAGACGCCATGACTCGTTCCTTGACCATCTGGTCAAATTCCTCGTCCGACATCCGCGTCCCTTCTTTGGCCAGGCGTCGCGCCTCCTCGACAAGCAAGGGCAGCATGTTGGTGACCATTGAGCTGGTCAAGTATTGCGAAAGCCGAAACCGTTCCGAGTGGCTCAGCGTGTCGGCGATGATGAATGGGACTTCCGCTGGGCAGTTACGCCCAAGCAGTTTAAGGAAGGCGTTCCGGTCTTGTTCGGACAGGAGCATGAAGAGGTCGAAGAGAGCGCGAGGGGTCGGCGACTCGACCATGCGGTGGGCTCCATCGGTCGGGCCGGCGCCGGCCGGTCGTCTCCGCGATGGAGCCAGCGGAGGGACCGGCCGGGCCTTCGACGGGTAGCTACTCCCGCCGTCCCGATGAAGCGATTCTATTCAACTTTGGTGTGGCTACGGACCCAGCAGACTCGTTATAAGACGGTACATCTGAGTGCAGGGGTGGCAATCACAGGGATGACCCTGATGGCGATCACAGCGTTGCTTGTACAACTCTTCGGCGTTCTTCAGGGCCGTACCCAGATGCTGCCGCGTCTTCGCGTAGGCATCGTCGCCCTTGCGGTAATCTGAAAGGTAGTGTGAGAGGTATTGACGCGCTGCATTATCGTCTATCAGGCTTACTGTGCAGCGTTCAAAATGAAGAATCAACCAGTATTCATAACAAGGATTTGAGATAGCTGTTTCATACTTTAATTGTCGTGCGGTCTCGACTACTTCGCGTGCATCTCTGTCACGCTGAATGTTCTGAGGCCCTTCCGTATCGAATACTAACCAGACCTCGTTGTATTTCTTTGCCGCCTCCATGTTCGCGGCTTTTGCGGCCTTTGCAACGCTCTTCGGATTTGAGCCGGTGTGTTCGGCGAATGTCACGCTACACCGTTGACGCGCAGCGTCTTCATGCGCTATGCGTTGCAAGTAATTGCGGGCTGACGCTGTATCTTCAGTAGCGATCAGAATAGTCCTTCTTTGCTCACGAGACGGCCTCGGGCGAGGAGGCAGATGGAGGCTCAGGGGCGCCACCCGGCCCTTCCTCTTCGCCTTCGGAGACGATGTCGAGGGGGCCGAAGAACGGGATCGCGCCATAGCGACCTCCTAAGTAGCCTTTCTGAAGCGGATCATTTGACCGGACGCCCTTAATGTCCTGCAAGGAATACAGATCCGTGGCGCCTGCGTGATCCTTTTCAGTGAACCACACTTGGTCCCGCCGAAGGAACCTACCGCTCAGCATCGCCGTGTCGTGCGTGGCGAAGACAAGTTGCGATCCCTTGGGGTTGACTTTCTTGCTGAGGAACAGCCGAATGATTTCCCTTGCCAGATACGGATGCATGCTTGTGCCGAACTCATCAATGATCGCCAGTTGCCCCTTTTGAAAGACATCGTATAGCGGCGCAAGCATGCTGAAAAACCGCCGAGTTCCCTGAGACTCGGCATCTTCGCCGAACGCTGCCGTCAACTTGCCCTCTCCCGTATGTATAAACAGCGGCACAGGATACTGAATGGTCGTTTCCTCTACCGTGGTGACGCGGCCGGAACCACTGCCTGCCGGCCTGGAAACCGGTCGCATGACCTTTTGCTCGACCACTTTGATTTCCACTCCCTGAACCCCGAAATCGGCATGTCGTATGACGGCATTGGCCCAAACGCGAAAGTCCTTGTTTTCGTGCAACAAACGAGCAGACGCTGACGGCCGTAGATGAGCGCCGCGAGGGCGGCGATGCTCCCATTCGTCGTCGCGATTCGCGAGGTTATCCACAGAGCCAGTCGGTAACTGGCGTCAGCTGGGGATGAGCGAACGCCTTAGCCACGGCCAACAGTGGAACGCCAGCAGCACCCATCGTCAATTCCTTGACAGACTCTTTCGGTCCTTTGAGATGTGTTGAGTTGAATTCTACCGCATCGCTGGTGCGGTGAAACCACTCTTGGCGGTGTCCGGCCGGACTCACCACCAATAGTTCATTCTCGACCAGACCGGGACGGGCAGACAGGTCGTATTCGTAGAGTGCCCCTCCCATCAAGAATCTGACCTGAAAGCGAGTGGATCTAGCTGCTGCCGATGGGTCCAGCCCGAACGGCAGCAGCTGAGTCTGTGCCTGTTCTGGTGCCGCCGGTCCTGCCATTGGACTTCTGAGCAAGTCGCTCAGAAGGTACATCGCAGCCAGCAGATTGCTTTTCCCCGAGGCGTTCGCGCCGTAGATTGCGGCCGTTCGCAGCAGGCGATCCTTGCTGTCAGCTAGTTCGATGAGATTGTCGCGAAGCTCCTTCGCCGGTGACGCGGTGAGACTGAGCGTCTTGGCATGCCGGTAAGAGCGGAAATTCTCGACGGTGAAGTCGATGAGCATGGCCCGCTCCTAAAACGGAGGCGAAATCCGCAGAAAATCCGCATGGACGACGCCAGAATTGTACGCCTCTCCAGCCGCAACAGCAAGCGCCGGGGCAGGGTCAGGGCGTCGTTGCGATCAGGAGGCATGACGGTTGTCCGGTTGCTCTATACGTTTGTGCGGCAAGACGGATGCTGTGCTCGGCGAGATAATCTGAGGGGGAAACCTTTAGCAGGCGTCAACCACGCCGTCAATCCCGGTTGTCCAGAGGGAGCAAGCGGCTACGCACGTCGCCTGCCTGACCGGACCTGCTCGGCGTATCGGCCCCTGTGATTCAGTATTAGCCGGCCTAATGCTGAGGCTGGTCAACTTCGACTCGCCGTATTTGGCCTCCACGACGCACAAGGCAAAACCGGCCTCCTGCGTCGGCCCGCGCTGGACCGGACAGCAGCTTGCCTTGCTCGGGAAGATGCCCGATGATGAGGTTGCCCGACTGACGGGCCGGACGGTGGAGGCGGTGCGGATCAGGCGGACCCGGCTCGGCATCCCGACCTTCCGCGACCGGCGGACGAGGCGGTGAGGGAATTGCGGTGCGCCTCGTCGAATTGCGATGCGCCTGGCAATTGCGATGCAAAGCCCTGTGCGCGCAGGCGCAGTGCAATCCATTTGAGGAGCGCGTGCTAGACCCCCACACCCTTGGGCAACTTGGCACGCACTCATCGGGAACGGCGCAAGTTCATCCAGAACAATGACTAACGGCAGCGTGAGTGCGTGCCAGGCTTGGCACGCACTCACGCCGCCGTTCGGCCTGCCAGGGGAGCGGGTGTAGCAAAATCGAACACAAGTGACTTGCCCACAAATGCGTGAGCAAGTGAGCAAGTCACTCTGCCGGAGACGCAAGTCCTTATGGTATGGGGTGTTATCACGCCGGAGTGACTTGTCCACCACTGGGCGAGTGGACAAGTCACTCGCCCTTCAGGCGAGGCAGTTGTACTGGAGCGAGGCGGGGCTCGTGATCCGGTAGGCGCCGTGACGGAGGTTCGGGAACGCGCTATGGTCGATCGGCATGATACTCGATGTACCCTTCCGCGATGCCCCACGCGAGCCAGGCGTTTGCCATCTCCTGAACGGTGCGGCTTTCTGGGGGCACGGGGTTGGCGCCGGTAATGGTGTGGAGTGCCACGAACCAATGATCCGGCCTTTGACGCAACTCGGCCAGGATCAGGGGGACCGCCGCCATGCCCAGGGCAATGATCCGTTGATAGGCGGGGTTGTTGGCCATCCGTGCGGCCTTGCGGCGGGATCGCGGAAGGCACAACGGCAACAGGACTTGCGTCGTCAGGGGAGGGGCCGTCCGCGTGGTTTTGAAGACCAGGGCCACCACCAGATGTGCAAAGACTCCCAGGGCCTTGCTTTCCAGCGGAAACTGCTGGAATGGCAAGGCTTTGTGATTCTACCGGCTGAGCCGCCGACAGTCCACTCGCGCCTCCCGGAGTCCCCATTTGCGGCTGCGGGGGGTCCTTCCCCCGCCTGCCGCTCTGCCATTTCAGCGATACCAGCGGAAGCCGTACCAGGGCCGATACACCGGGGCGACGCGGACGGCCGGGACCACGCGAACCACTGGACCGACTGACACCACCGGGCCCACCCGAACGATAGGCCCCGGCCGCACCACGAACGGCCTGCGGCGGATGATGATCTCCTCCGCGTTGGCCTTCGCCGGCTCGAGCAGGCTGACCGACAGGCCCGCGGCGGCCACACACGCCAGACACGCCAAACGAACGATCTTGCTGCCGAACATGGGACATCTCCTTGAAAGAAGGTAAGCGGTGCAGAGGCGGGCGGCCGGCCATCGGCTCGCCTCCACGCTGGCCTTCCCCTGCCGGCCCGCGTGTGCCTCTATCTTTCAAGCGTGAACGGCGCGATTCGGGTGCGCCTGTTTTGCGAAAATGAGCAGAGACCCGAATGGGATAGACGCCAGCACCGGCCAGTCCACCGCTCTCTGCCGCTCCCCACAGCGGCGCGGTACGGTCCTGTCATTTCCGTCGAGTATCCCTGTCCAGCACGCGTTTTGGGAGATCGCCGATGCTGCGATCCGGCCCGGTTTGAGACTTGAAAAAATAATCGCGAAACGCTGTCCGGTCCGGGGGGCGGGAATCGCATCTCATTGCAGCGGCCACTCAAACGGCCAACACAAATCGGTGACAGTCAACAAAGAAAGGACCTCAGCCATGAAATCCCTCGTCAAAGGTCTGAATCGCTTCTCGTCGCGGCTTCGCAAGATGGTCTCGGGCGGCGCTGCCCGTAGCACGAGCCGCAAGCCCGCCCCGAGCCATCTGCGTGTGGAATCGCTGGAAACGCGCGACGTGCCGAGCGCGACCCTGTCCACGATGGTCCTCGGCCACACGGGCGCCAATCTCGGTTCGGTCAAAGTATCCGGATCGATCCCGTCCGCCCCGTCGTTCTCGCTGTCGGCCGTTTCGAGTTCGCAGGTCAAGATTTCGTGGAGCTACGTCTCCAACGCGACGAGCTATGTGATCGACGAGTGGGTCAACGGCGCCTGGAAGACGATCGGCACCATGAACAGCAGCACGTTCAGCGCCACGGTTTCCGGCCTGAGCGGCAGCAGCACCTACGACTTCGATGTCGGCGCTCAAAACGCGTACGGCTTCACCTGGGCGGCCAATTATCAGAGCATCACTACCCCGATGAACCTCACGGTGAACCACCCGGCGGCCGGCGGCACCTACAGCAACGTAAACGGCAGCCTCTTCGGTGCCTACGGTCCGGTCTACACCGACGTGCAGCAAGGGGCCGCGGGTGACTGCTGGTTGATGGCGAGCCTGGCCGAAGTGGCGGCCCGCGCTCCGCAGGACATCCGCAACATGTTCACCTATCTCGGCACCGCCAACGAGAACGGCGTCACGGTCGGCTTCTATGACGTTCGCTTCTTCAACAACAGCGGGCAGGCGACCTATGTCACCGTCGATACCGAACTGCCCAACGGCGGCGGCGAGTACGATCATGTGTCCAACGGCGTGCTGTGGGTGGCCCTGGCTGAGAAGGCTTATGCCGAGGCCAACGGCTATCGCTACGTGAGCACGGGCAGCGAGGGCAGCGATTCGTACAACGCTCTGAACGGCGGCGATCCGTCGTGGGCCTTGCGGGCGATCACCGGCAAGTCGGCCAGCGACTACAGCATCAACCCGAGTAACATCGCGACCGCATGGAATCAGGGCAAACTCGTCGTGATTTACACGAACAGCCCGGTCAGCCCGTACATCGTGCCCAGCCACGCCTATGCGGTTGTCGGCTACAACTCGGCGGCCGGCACCCCCTTCACGGTCTACAACCCGTGGGGCACGAACGCGTCGGGTTGGGCCCTGGGCACCTACAACGGCCACGCGGTCTACGGCCTGTTCAGCGCCAATGCGGCGTTCCTCTCACAGAACTTCGTCGCCTACTCGCTCGGCGTCGGCGACACGGCGGACGGTTCGGCGGGGCAGAGCCAGCAGGCTTCCTCGACCACCAACACCACCACGACCGCCACGCCGGCGACCATGCCGACCACGGTCAGCAACTCCGACGATTCGGTCTGGGCCTTCCTGGGGACCCACTCACACAAGAGCGGTTCCTCGGTTGACTACCTCGCCGATCTGCTGAGTGTGAACTAATTGGACAGCGCCACTTTCTGTCATGGTTGACACGTAAGTGCAGCTGCCACAGGAAGTTGGGGTTGCGTGATAGAGTAAAGAAAGACGATCCTCCGTGTTCGCTAATTCCTGGAAGGAATACCACGGAGGATCGTCAGGATGACGCTGAAGCAGATTGCCAGTCTCGGCAAGGAGTTGGCCAAGTTTCTGAGGCTGTTCGTCGGCCGGTTTCGCAGCCGCCCCGGTTTCGCCCTGTTGGCCGTGTATGTCCAGGGGCTCCTGTCGAACCTACAACGCAAAAACATCGAGGCCATGGCCTTGGAGCTGGGTACGGCACCGCGGACTCTACAACGTTTCGTGGAATCGATCAAGTGGGATGAGACCGGCGTGCGCGATGACTGCCAGCGTTTGGTGGCCCGCGAACATGCTCATGCGGAGGCGATCGGTTGCCTCGACGAATCGGGAACGGCCAAGAGCGGTAGCCATACGGCGGGTGCCGCACGGCAGTGGCTGGGCAGTTGTGGCAAAGTCGACAACGGTGTCGTCGGCGTGCATCTGAGCTACAGCAGCCCCGGCTTTCAGTGTCTGCTCGACAGCGCGGTCTACCTGCCCCGGGATTGGGCCGACGATCCGGAGCGTCGAAAAAAAATTACATCCCCAAAGAGGTCGTGTTCCGTACCAAGCCGCAAATCGCCCTGGAGTTGATCGACCGCGCCTTGGCCAACGGTGTGCGCGTCCAGGCCTGGACGTTTGACGAAGGCTACGGCCGCGACACGGCCTTTCTGGACGGTCTGGAACAGCGTGGACAGGTATTCGTGGGCGAAGTGCCGGCGAACTTCCGCGGCTGGCTGAAAAAGCCCCAGGTGCTTCGGAGCGGTCGGTCGCGGCGGCGCGGCCGCAAAAGGACCTATCCGCGGCTGGCGGCGCGAAGCCGGCGCGGCAGCGAAGTGCGAAACCTGGCACGCTATTCGCCCGTCTTTCGCCAGCAGAAGTGGCAGCGCTGACCGCATCAAGGACACCCAGCACGGCCCCGAAGTCTGGGAGGTGAAATGGGCGAAGCTCTGGCGCAAGGGACTCGATGGCCTGCCGGGGCGTCGGCACTGCTTGCTCGTAGCACGCAACGTTTTGACCAATGAGGTGAAATACTTCCTATCCAATCGTGTGCCCGGGGAGCGTGGCATCTCGCTACGGCGGTTACTGCGTGTGGCCTTTGGGCGTTGGTCGGTGGAAAGCTGCTTTCGCCAGGCCAAAGAGGAACTGGGCTTGGACCATTACGAAGTTCGCGGCTGGCGTTGCTTGCACCGGCACTGTTACCTGACGCAACTGACCCACCTGTTTTGCGCCCGCATGCGTCAGCAGTTCGACGCCGCAACGACGCACGACGACCCGCTGGAACACCTGACGACAGAACAAGTGCGACGAGCCATGAACACCTGGTTAGAGACAGCACAGGGGCGACTGACAAAAGCGGCACGCTTCCAACGAGAGTTAGCCAAGCAGCAGTATTACCAGCGTCGCAATGCGCAGGCCCAGCGCTCTCACGTGAAAACGCGCATGGCTCAACTGCGATCCTTGGGCATCGATGTCGATCGGATCAAATCGTGCATCCCCCAATCGCCGACCTGATCGGCTATACTGTTCTCAATGTTGGACTTCCGCCATTGCAACAAGGAAAGTGGCGCTGTCCAACTAATTGGACAGCGCCACTTTTTATTCTGGGTAAGATGGCCACACGAAAACCAAGGACTTACGGCGATTTACTTTGCCCAGCTTGACTTCGGCCTTGCCCAGTGTGAAAAGTGGCGCTGTCCAACTAAGAGCGGCCGGAAAATAAGGGGACAGGACTCTTCATTCAGGAGTCCTGTCCCTTTTTTTCCGGCCGCTCCGAGAAGAGAGCGGCCTTACGGCACGTCCGATGACGGCGCGGCCAGCGGCGTGGGCGGAGCGGCGGGCGGCCGACCCGTCGGGCGCTGGTTGGCCGCGTCGATCGCTTGCTTTCCTTCATCCTTGAGATTGCCGATGACATTGTCGCGCCGGAAGGTGGCCACTTCCATCGCCGGCGGGGTCATCAACAGGATGAAGAAGCCGATGCCCAGCATGTAGCCGGGGATCAGCATCTTCAAGGGCGCCCGGTTGGCAATCGCCTCCGCATGCTGCTTCATGTAGATGCGCATGTTGTCCGAATACTCGCGGAGGACGGTGACACCGTCGGTGCCCAGCTTTTCGGACTGGTTGAGGATCACCGCGACGTTTCGCAGTTGGGGAATGTCAACGCGCTCGGCGAACTGAACCAGGGCAAACTCAAGAGACCGCAGATCGGACTGCCGCCGCACCAGTTGCAGCTCGAAGCCCAGCTCCGGGTAGGCGAGCGACAGCTCGTCGGCCACCCGTTCGATGCTGTTGATGACGTTGAGGCCGGCGCTGAGGCACAGCGTGATCATGTCGATAGCGGTCGGCAGCCCGCGCTCGATGGCTTGCTTGCGCGCCTTGCCCTTGAGGTACAGGTAGAGGCGCGGCACGCTGAAGCCGAGCCCCGCCACGATGGCTGCCCCGATCCACACGCGGATGGCGCCGGTGGTGGTATCGGTGAAGAACAGGGCCACCAGGCCGGCGACGATGAGCGGCGCCAGGGTCAGCGCGGCGCGGATGGCTGTGTATTCCATCAGCGCCGTCGGGCGGTACATGCCCGCTGACAGCAGGTCGCGCTGCAGCTCGGACCGCCCCGCTTCGGTCATCGGAATCTGACCCGACAGGGCCGGCGTCAACTCGCCGAGGACGAGTTCGGGCGTGGAGCTGATGGAGGGATCGCTGCTGGTCGTCACCAGCCGGGCCTCGACGCGCTCGCGGCAGCGCGCCATGGCCATGTAGCCCATGAAGGCCACGCCGGTGACGAAGACGAAGATCAGTCCGAGAAGGATGTATTCCTGCATCGTGGTCGTCCCTAGTTAGTTCTACTGTGCCCCTTTTTCATATGTCTGTGCGCGCGAGACGGTGGGAATTCTCCGGTCGCATCTACCCAATGGTAGATGCGCGCTTCTTCCGTCCGGCGCAGCACGGTGTTGACTTCGGCGAGAATCCCTGCCAACGTCGTCGGCCGACGCTCCAGCACCCAGGCGAAGATTACCCGCAGTTGCGGCACGGTGATCCACACCGTTTTTTTTTGAGGACCGACTTCTCCAGATTCAGAAACCACAAGGCCAACAGCGACAGCGTCATGTGGTGATACCAGCCGACCCAACTGCGCACTTCGTATTGGGCCAACCCCACCTCACCCTTGCCCATCTGCAACGCCTGTTCGATCCGCGGCCGCTCACACTTGACACGCACCAACTCCGCCAACGCTACCCCCGACAAGGCGTTGCTCAACGCATAGGTCACGTCGCCGGCGCGATCCACCGGACGCACGATCACGACTCGTTCCGGTCTACCGACGCAGCCGTCGGCATCCTTGGTTTGCACCAACCGCGTCAGGGCACGCACCACCAAGGGGCCTTTCTCACCCGCCCGCACCGTCAGGCGCTGCCACGCCGACGCCGGCTGACGCGCCGCCCAGGCCTGGACCTGCTCGAAGGGCGGCAACCGTCGCCGTCCCGACGGCCCCGCCTCTCGCTCGGCTTCCAGGTCGCGGATCAGCGTGTTGCACGGCACATCCACCACATAACGCTCGCCGCCACGTCGCAAGGCTTGCCGAAACTCCGTCACCCGGCCAAACTCGTCGTCGGCCGCCACCCAGCCGTGCGGCAACGCTCGGCAACGCTCCCATTGGCCCAAGGCCAGACGCCATTTCTCCTGAAACGTCGTCTCGGTGGGCACGTAACATTTCGCCCGCCGCTTGCGATCGTCCACCCACTCTTGCGGCAAATACAAATCCGCGGCCAGCAACGTCTCGCCCTGAGCACAGGCATAGGCCGTGAACACGCCCACCTGACAGTTCTCGACCTTGCCCAGGCGGCCGCACCACTGCCGGGCCACGCCACAGGAGTCGTCGCCTTTCTTGGCGAAGCCGCTGCCGTCAAAGATCAGCACCGCGTCGTCGTCGCGCCACGCTGCGGCCACGTGCCGGTGCAACTCGTCCAACACGGCGCTATCGGACCATTTGCCGGCGCCGACGAACTTTTGCACCGGCTTGCGTGCCGCGCCAGCTTGCCGAGCGATCGGCTCGTTGGTCTTGCGCTCCAGGTTGCTGAGGCGGCCTTCGAGAACGACCTCGGCCCAGTGCCGTTGTTCCGTGCGATAGAACAGGGGCTGATAGCGTTCGATGAACCCCGCCAAGCGGCGGACGCCGCCCTGCACGGCTGCCAGCGGCACCTTCACATCGGCGAGCAAGGCGAGCGCTTCCGGGGATTCCAAGAGGGACATCCGTGTTCCTCCATACTGATCTTCCATGATGGGGCGAGTTCCGGCATACTATACGAACTATCCCAAAAGGGGCACAGTAGAATTAGACGCCCGTCGCGAGTCTCAGGGCAATTCCGGTTGCCCCTCGCCCCCGTACTCGGGGGAGAGGGGTAGGGGGCCTGATTTCTCCGCGAAAGCCCCTCACCCCCGGCCCCTCTCCCCGGAGTACCGGGGCGAGGGGGGTTCGCCGGACAGACGCTACAGGTCGTCGCGGCGGACGAGGAAATAAAAGACGACCATGGCGCCCAGCATCAGGGCCACGCCGATGGCAAACAGGACGATGCCGGTGGTGGTTTCAAAGTACTGGGCGGCCAGGTCGCGCTGGAAGAAACAGAGGTAAGCGATCAGCCCCGTGCCCATGAGGAAGACGACGATGTTGCCGTAGCGGCCCAGGGCGGTGGCGGTGCGGTAGTGGCCGCGGAGCTGGTTGTGGTCGCGCGGTGGTCTGCGCCAGCCGGTCCATCAGCACGGCCAGGTTGCCGCCCGTGGTGCGGTGCAGGCTCAGGACCGAGGCAAACACGCTGAAATCGACCAGCGACAGGCGATCGGCGGTCATTCGCAGCACCTGATGCAGCGCCAGTCCCAGGTCGAGCTGGCGGTGCATGCGCGAGAATTCGCGCGACAGCGGGGCCACGCCGTGATCGCCCAGGACCGCGATCGACTGGTCCATGCTCATGCCGGCCCGGAGCGAGCGTGCCATGAGGAAGATCATGTCGGGGAGCTGATCCTGCATGCGTCGCCGCCAGGCCCGCTGGCGCAACATGAAGTAACCGAGGGGAATGCCGGCCCCGACCAGGAACGCCGGGATCGCCATCCACGATTCTTCCTCCTCGTCAGCGCCAGAAGAAGAAGATGGCGGCCAGGATCACCCCGGAAAAGAGGACGATGCCAACCCCTTCGACGAGCGTCAGGCGCAGTTCGGTGCGTTCCATGCGTTCGGCGGCGCCACGGCGGAAGCGGTCCCACCAGGTGGCGTTGGCGCCGCCGGCATAGAGCGAGTCCAGCGTGATGGTGGGATCGCTGTCCTCGCCGGGCCGGACCCGGGCGAGCTGGGTACGACCCCGCTCCAGCCACAGCGAGACGAAGATCCAGATGGCCGCGAACATCAGCCCGGTGCCGATGAACACGGCCAGCAGTGTCGTGATCGGCACCGCTGGCATGGCTTACTCTCCTCTGTTATCGCCCCGCTCCTCGTCCGAAAGGAGAGGGGCTTGCTAATCCTTCTCGACGTGCAGTACGCGGTCCTGGAACAACGAGCCGGGCAGTTCCAGCCCCTGCGATTTCAGTCGGCCCAGGAAGTTCGGCTCGTAGCCGGTGGCGTAGAACTCGCCATAGGTTTCGCCATTCTTGACGCCGAGCTGGCGATAGCCGTACAGATCGCGCAGCACATACGAGCGCTGCGCAGCTCCACAATCTCCGTAACGCGGGTGATCCGCCGGCGTCCCCCGCGCAGGCGCGTGATCTGGACGATCAGCCCGATGGAAGCGGCGATGTACTGGCGAATGACCGGGATGGGCAACTCGAAGCCGGTCATCATCACCATCATTTCGAGACGAGCCAGCGAGTCGCGGGTGTCGTTGGCATGGACCGTCGTCATGCTCCCCTCGTGGCCGGTGCTCATGGCCTGGAGCATGTCCAGCGCTTCGGGGCCGCGGCACTCGCCGATGATGATGCGGTCGGGCCGCATGCGCAGGGCGTTGCGAACCAGGTCGCGTTGCTTGACCTCGCCCTGCCCTTCGAGGTTGGCGGGGCGCGTTTCGAGCTTGACGACGTGCGGCTGCTGCAATTTCAGCTCCGCCGTATCTTCGATCGACACCAGACGCTCATCATGCGGGACAAAGGCGGAAAGGGTGTTGAGCAGGGTGGTCTTGCCGGTGCCGGTGCCGCCCGAGATAAGGGTGCTGATCCGTCCCTCGACGGCGGCGCCCAGCAGTTGCAGGATTTCGGGCGGCATGGTGCCGTTGGCCAGCAGGTCGTCGGCCGTCAGCCGTACCCCGAAGCGGCGGATCGACAGCACCGGCCCGCTGAGCGACAGGGGCGGAATGATGGCGTTGACGCGGCTGCCGTCGGGCAGTCGGGCATCAACCATGGGCGACATTTCATCGACGCGCCGGCCGACTCGGGCCGCCACGCGCTGCACCACCTGCATCAGGTGCCCTTCGTCGGCGAAGACGATGTCGCTCAGCGCCAGTTTCCCGTCGCGCTCGAGATAGACCTCGCGCGGCCCGTTGACCAGGATGTCGCTGACGGTGGGGTCGTTCATCGGCCCTTCGAGGGGCCCCAGCCCGAACGCCTCGTGCATGATCTCGTCGACGAGGCGTTCGCGCTCCATCTCGTTGAGCATCTCCGGCGAGCTGCTCGTGAGCCGGACAGCCATCTCGCGGACTTCGCGCCGCAGGCGTTCCGGCCTCACCCGGTTGAGCCGCGACAGGTCGAGTCCCTCGACCAGCTGGCGATGAATCTCCGCCTTGAGCTTCTGCAGCCGCAGGTTGTGGGTCTTCTTGGCGGCCCGTTCATCGGTGGCGGGAGCACCATTGTTGCGGAGCGCGGACATCGTTGAATTCCTTAACGGGACTTGCCGTTGAGTTCCTCGGCGAGCTTGTAGAAGCGCCGCGTGATCTTCGAGTAGCGGCTGGCCTTGACCAGCGGCTGGCCCTGGTTGAGCGCGGCATTGACGTGACCCGGATCCTCGGTGATCCACCCGGTGAACTTGGCGCCGGTGGCCTCTTCCGCGTTCTTCCAGGGCACCTGGCCGCTCTGGCCATAGCGATTGGCCACCAGGCGGACCCGGTCGCGCGGGACCCCGTGCGTCTCCAACTCCTGCATGAAGCGGCGGGCATGCTTGAGCGACGGCACATCGAGACGCACGACCAGCACGACATGATCGCACAGCCGCAACGCCTCGTAATGCTCCTCGCCGTGGTCGTGCCCCAGGTCCAGCACGCTGACCGCATAGATGGTGCGCAGGAGGATGACCGATTTGCGAACGGTGCGTGCGGGCAGCGGATCGACGCCGAGCGCCCCGGCCTTGTGCGTGAGGATTTGCACGCCCCCGGGGTGCTGCAACATGCTCTGCCGTAACAGGCGGGCATCGAGCCGGTCGTGGTCCTGATGGACATCGGTGACGGTGTGGCGAGGCTTGAGGTCGAGGGCCAGGGCCAGGTCGGCGGCTCCCCGGCCCAGCTCGAGCAGGGCCACTTGGTTGGGGTGCTTCTCCGCCTCGATGAAGGCCAGGTTGGTCGCCACGGTGGTGACCCCGCCGCCGGGCGTGGCCGACACCACGCCGATGACAATCCCCGGCCCCTGCCGTCCCTCGCTGCTTTGGCGGAGCTTGGTCAGGGCATTTTCGAGGTTTTCCTGGAGCTTCGCCTGATCGAGGAATTCGCGGGCGCCGGCCTGCAAGTATTGCACGATTTGCCCGGCGTCGGCGGTGGGACCGATCACCATGACCGGGGCCCGGGTGAGCGGCAGCACCTGGCCGATGGCGGCCACGGTGCTGGCGGTCTCCGGGACTGCCTGAACCAGGACCACGTCAGCTGGGTTTTGCGCCAGGCGGACGGGGAGGTCGGCGTGCGCGATGCAATCGCCCGCCGCGCACTCCAGTCCCATGCCCAACAGCAGTTGCCGGATCGGCTCGCTCTGGCCCGGCTGTTCCAGTGCAACAACTACCCGCATGATCCCTTATCCCCTGGCCCAGGTCCCCCCCACCTACTCTACGATGCGAACGCGGGCGATGTAAGGGTTGTAAAGGCTCCGCGGTCCCAGGTCGCGCCGCGACCGGTCGGCGACCGCCGTTTCGGTAATCAGCGCACTGGGCTCGAGGACCATCGTGATCTGACTCAGCGTCTCCGACATGGGGGCATTGCCCACGCTCGCGCTGAGGACCCGCGCCGTCACGAACCCGACGACAACAAACAACGGCTGGTTGTTGTTGTTCGGGTCCTGAACGAAGGAGTATAACATCCAAACCCGTCGTTGGCCAACGATTCCCTGCAAGCTGGCCTGCAAGGCCGCTGCCCCTCCCGCGGCCGACATCGTCGGGGCCGGCAGAGGTTGAGTTAGCGGAGTGGCATAGTTCGTATTGTCCAGGGCATTGTTCAGCAAGAACTCGCCCTGCGCCTGCGCCCATTGGCCGGCAGGTCGCCGTAGGCCACGCCGTTCGCCACCTGCTCTTGCAGCTGGGCAAACGACGGGTTGCTCGGGTCGAAGTAGACCAGTTGCCCAATGTCGCTGCCCAGGCCGCCCTCGGTGATCGTGATGGTCATCTGCGGCAGGCCCGGAGCCCCCGGCGGCAGCGCTTGCCGGGCCATCACCTGGTTTTCCCAGTTGTTCCCGCCGTTCAGCCAGCAGGCCAGGGTGTTCTGGTCGGGAGCACACGGCACGGAGCGGACGGCAATGGGGACCAGCGGGATCGCGGGAAACGGCGGGTTCGTGGCGAAAGTCGGCCGCACCCGAAAGCCCAGCACATCCCGGTCGGCGTAGTAGGTCGCGCTGGCTGCCACCCGGGCACGCCGCGTCACCACGCGCACGGCGTTCAGATCGGGATTATACGGATCGTAGTAGGGGTTCGTGAGATTGATGAAGGTGCGCGACAGCGGGGCATCCAGCGTGCCGACGTACAGTTCCCCGTCGGTCTCGTTGGAGGGATTGCTCGCCAGGAGCAGCGGCTTGCCGACGACCCGATTGAGCGCGGCAAACTGCTCGCCGACGGCAAAGGCATTCTGGATAAGCGCGGCCCGGTCATCCACCATCGACGTGCCGCCGACATAGGGCAGGCCAAGAACCGTGTCGTTGACCAGCGTGCAAGCAGCCGCGTGGGCGGCGGCATCGTCGGCGTTTTGCAATTCCACCCGGGCATGGGTGCGCCACGACAGCTGCTGCGCGACCGCCAGCAGGATGATCAACACAAGGCCGAAGATCACCAGCCACGCCACGGTGATGGCGCCGCGGCGGCGACCAGACCGACCCGGGCGAGATGTCAATGGGGATGCGATCACCATACGCGGGCACTCCACAGACTGGAGATCAGAGGATGGCGTCCCCCGGAACAGAACGGGGATCGGACAAGGCGTCAGGGCTCCGCCCTCTCCGATCCCGCTGTATGGCCTGGTGGCACGCCCTGAGGTACTCCGAAGGGCGGTGCTTGACTGACCGGAGGGTGGCTGGGTGGCACGCCCTGAGGTACTCCGAAGGGCGTGCTGCACTGACTGCACGCCCTTCGGAGTACCTCAGGGCGTGCCACCCAACGCAAGTCCGGCGCGGTCAGGTGGCGCCGTCATTTCTTACCGCAGGTGGGACAGGTGGGCTTGTCGTAGTCCCGCGGTGCCTTGAAGTTGCCCACGGCGACCGAGCCTGTCGGCCTGTACGTCGGCCGGTTGTCAGCGCCTGGCGTGCCGGTCCCCGCGGGTGACGTGCCGTTGCCGCGTCGCGACGGCGGGACGTAGTGGGGGAAGGTACTTGTGCCTTTGCGCTTGATGCCGACATACTTCTCGACCTCCCACGGGCCGGGCCCGGCCACGGCCGGCCTGATGCCGAACAGCTCGGCCAGGTCCTCGCCGTTGAGCGGGCCGGACGCCTGCTCCTTGGGATCCATCGGGTCGTTGCCGGGGGGCGGGACGACGCGTTCGCCTTCCAGCGTCGAGGGCACCACGGCCATCGAAAACTTGGCGCCGTAGCTCTTGGCCAGCTCGATGAGGTCAAAGCGGAACGGCGTCACCTCCAGGGTATAGTCCGCGGCGCGTCGGGGCCCTTGGGCGGCTGAGCGCCTTCGCGGGTCGTACCGAAGCGGGCCACTACCTGGGCCCCCTTGGCGATCTGGGCCGTCCCGGTGCCGCCCACGCCCAGGGCGTCGTTGGCCAAGGTGCAATACACATCCACATAGTCGCTGACCTGCACCATCGCATCCTTGGCGGGGAGCGTGACGATGACGGCCCGAAAGCCCGGGCGAATTTTGGTGGCCACGGAGGGGGGGTAGTTCAGCTCGTAGAGGTCGTCGTCGTAGATCGGCTCTTCGGACTTGAGCGGCACCTTGGCCACCCGGCCGACCGGCTGGTTCCCCACCAGCATCCGACTGGTTTTCTCCTTGGCCCTCCGCTCGAACTCCGCCTTGGTGACCTTGACCTTCTTGATCTGGTTGGCCTTGACTTCCATTTTGGAATAGATGTTGGTGGCCGCTACCGTCAACTCTTTCATTTCCTCGGGCGCGGTCGTCGGCGCCTTTCTGTCGAACAGGACGAGCTTGGCGAGGTACGCGAAGATGAGCCCCGCGACAATGGCCAGGGCGATGGCGAACAGGGTCGTGGCGCTGATGGCCGCGGGTCGGACGCGGGCGGCAAAGGATCGTGTGACCAAGGGTGTAACTCCCGGAGGGACAGAGGACCGCTGCTTGTGTTCAGCCCGACACTCCATCTTGCCGGGCCGCCGTATCGATTTCCACTCTATTTCCGGCCAGCCCGGGTCCACGTCGTGTGCCCGGTGGGCGGAATCTGGGAGCCAGGGAGATTGGCCCCAGGGGTAATGGCGTGCGGAAAAACGCCGTTAAGCTCCCCTCGCCCCCGTACTCGGGGGAGAGGGGTCGGGGGTGAGGGGGTCTGATTTCCCCGAAAAAGCTCCTCACCCCCAACCCCTCTCCCCCGAGTACGGGGGCGAGGGGCTATTGTGTCATTCTTGCTTCATGAGCGTGGCTGCCACTATCTCTTTGTTGCCGAGGGTAAAGCCGAGCCAGCCGAGCACATCGGGGATGACGCAGCCGGCACGGACCTCGACTTCCACCTGGACCCAGTCCGGTTCGCCGACAGGAGGCGGATTGAGGTCCTGCGACCAGGTGACATGCACCCGGGAGAACTGCGACAGCCGTCCGTCGCCCAGGGCCCGATGCACCGTGTTGTCAACCTCCTGGTTAACCTGGACCTCGTTGTCGTGTCCGCCGCTTACTGCCACTCGTGCGCGGCCCGGCTGGCGTTGAGCAGATCGATGCGGGTCTCGACCAGCATGTAAAACTGGATCACGCCCAGGAGAAACATCAGCAAGATCGGCAGGACGAAGAGGAGTTCCCCGGCCATGAGGAACCCCGTCCGCCGCCGGCCGGCTGGCCGTGGTCGTCGATCGTGTCGGCCGAGTACGTGCATGGGACCTCCCTCACCTCGGAGCGGCAGCATGATTGTTGGGAAGGCTCTTCACTAGCAGGGGTAAATCCGGGGCCTTGACGAGCGGCAGCATGAGAGCCGCCGCGATGGCGACGGGCAGCGAATAGGCCAGCACCTGATCGCGCCGCCGCGCCCCCGCCCCCGCCTTCGTCTTCTTCATGTTGGTTGCCGCCGCCTGATGCCTGACCGAGAAGACCGTCTTCTGGACACCGCGGCGGAAAACCTTTTGCAAAAGGCGGACCGTTCCGAGTATGAGGAAGACTACCACACTACCGAAGATGAGGTAGACGATAAGCTCCGGGCCGACCCAGGCGCCCAGGGCGGCCATCAGCTTCACATCGCCCCCTCCGACAACCCCGAGCAGCCACAGCCCACAGAAGACCCCGAAGCCCACGGCAAAGCCCGACAGGGCGAAGAGCAGGCCATACAGGCCTCCCAGGAGCGGCGTGTCGGCAAAACCCCAGGCGTTGTTGCCCAGCGCCCCATCCAGATGCCGCGCGTCAGGCTAAAGACGACACCCACGCCCAGCATGGCGAGGGTGAGTTTCTTCGGGATGACCAGGCGACCCAGGTCCAGGTAGGCCGCCACCACGAGGAAGCCGAGGAGCACCCCGTAGAAGGTCCACCCAAAGGCCAGGTCGGGATAGAACGATGGCATGGTTTCTTCCGTCAATGCGGGGAAGGTGCGCCATTTATACCAGCCTGAAAGAGGGGATGCAAGAATCAGGCGGCTGGTGTCGGCAGATTCAGTCGAAGGGTTGCGACCGGCAGTCGCCCGCCCTTACCTGTTCCGGTTTGCTGGGGTCCCGTTTCCGGGCGGGACCACTCTTCTCTGGAGAGGCAAGGACGACGAAGTCCCGGCAGGGAGTGCCGGGACTTCGTCGTTTCAAGTTCAGGGCGAGGGTTAACCTCGCCAGCGACCCGGGTCCGCCGGCAAGCCGGCGGCCCAGTCGCAAGTCCCCCGACATTAGTCGCAGGGGGTCTGGCTGATGCTGGCAGTGCTGGCGCTGACGCTGCCTTCGGCAATCGTGTTGGTCGTATCGCTGGCCGAGGAGCCGGCGGTCGACGCTTCGCAGTTGGTCTGGCCGCTGAAGCTGTAGCTCTGATTGAGGGCCAGGAGGGCCTGGGCCGACTCAACCAGCTCGCTGATCAGCGCCTGGCGGACCGCAACGATACCGCTGATGGTGCCGAGAACCAGGATGGCGAAGAGGAACAGCCACTCGCCCGTCAGCAGACCGCTACCACAGTCGTCGTTCCACAGTCTACGAATCATACTTCAGTCCCCTCAGAGAGTTGAGAAAAAACCCTGAATCTCTTAAGAACGGCGCTCACGCCATAGCGAACGCCGTTGATTCCCGCAGTTTGCAGGCAGGTTGACGGATCCAGCCGTCAACCCACCCACCCGTACCGTTCAGGCAGCAAGCCCTGGTCGCAGGAGAAGCGACCCGCTGGACTTAGTCGCAGGGGGTCTGGCTGATGCTGGCGGTGCTGGCGCTGACGCTGCCTTCGGCGATCGTGTTGGTCGTATCGCTGGCCGAGGAGCCGGCGGTCGACGCTTCGCAGTTGGTCTGGCCGCTGAAGCTGTAGCTCTGGTTGAGGGCCAGGAGGGCCTGGGCCGACTCAACCAACTCGCTGATCAGCGCCTGGCGGACCGCAACGATACCGCTGATGGTGCCGAGGACCAGGATGGCGAAGAGGAACAGCCACTCGCCCGTCAGCAGGCCGCTACCGCAGTCGTCGTTCCACAACTTGAGCATTTGACGCATGGAAGAAACCTCCGTTGACCAGAAACACACTGGGGAACCACCCTCAGTCTTCCGAGGGTCACCATGAATTCCCGAGGGTTGCTACCGGCACAGTGCCCTTGTTTAATGCACACCCTGTGCCAGGCTCATCGGTCCCCAGCCCAGGCTGACGAGAGGTGTCACCTTAAGTGGTTTTTTCGCAATGTCTTACAGAGAGAGAACTCTTTTTCTCAGACCCCCTGGGAGCCGGCAAAAGCCCCCGCCCGGACTGGTTTCGCGTTTGTTCTCGTTAACAGGGGGAGCGCCTGGTGTTTCTGTCGGTTAACATTTTGGTTTACATGCCGGCCAGCCGTGTTCTCCTCAGAGTCGAAGAGTGCCCTGTTTACCCATCCTGTGAAAGGCCCCGCGGCACTGCCGGCAGCTGCTCCTGCCGCCTACGGGCCTTCCCTGGACGAATTGCCGTCGAGCGAACGCCGATGCAACGGTTGGCGATGGAGGACGGAACCTGGCAGACGGGACTACAGCCTCGGCTCGGGGATTTCATCGACTGGCTGGCTGGCACGACTTGAAGGCGGTTGGCGTTCTTACAAGGCGGTTGGCGGCTCACAAGGTGGGGAGGGCCGCCAGACCGATCCTCTCAAGATGGACCCGCAGCTGGCGCCCGTGGCAACGCCGGCTGTACAAGGACCGGGTTGCAGGCGGCTCCGGATGGCTGGGTGTCAGGACTGTGTCAGCATGGTGTCAGGACAGTGTCACCACGGTGTCAGGATGGTGTCACCACGGTGTCAGGATGGTGTCAAGGGTGTCACCAGGGTGTCAGGATGGTGTCAGGACGGTGTCAGGAGGTGTCCAAGGCTTTGGTGACACCGTGGGCCGACATGCCAGGGTCCGCCCCTACAGCCCGCGGCGCCAGCCAAGGGAGGCCCAACCCGCCCTTGGCTGGCGCCGAGGGCTCGCGCTCATTGCTTCCGAACGCTCCTCTGTTAGCGGATCCGTTGCGCCACGAACACCGGCTGGCCGGCCTCGGAGAGGATTTGCCAGCGATCGTCGGCGGCCCGAACGCGGTCGATGAGATTCGAGAAGCCCGGCGCTTTGCCGGCGGCCCTGTGGTTGGCCTGTTCGTACTGATCGTCTTCCAGCACCAAGAAGTCGGCTCCCAGGGCGTCGAGAATCGCCTGCCAGTTCCGATCCGCGTTCTTGACCTGGATGCACTGGTCCCAGTCACTCTTGGAGAAGAGGTGCACATGAGTGTAGCAGGAGAGGCGGATGGGCGGTCCCGCGGCAGGCAGGCGTGCCTCCCACAGCAGATAGTCCCCGATCCCCTCACTGCAGAAGATGAGGCGCGGTCGATCCTGCCAGTCCGGGCCCCGAAGGGCCGACTCGGTTCTGGCGAGTGCGGCGGCCTCGAGCGGCGACCCGGCGGCCAGCCAGCCGCCCAGGGCGCGGGTGGGGTCGGCCGTGCGGACTTGCTCCAGGACATGGATGGGCGTCGCCGGACGGACGCGGCCCTCGGCGACAGGTGCCTCGCCCCAGAGCAGCCACCAGGCCGGCCTCGACCAGAGCAGCAGCATCGCGGCTAGGGCCGCCGCCAGCACCGTCTTGCGCAGGCTGGGCAGGCTCGGGTCATCCAGCCAGGGCAGCTTCAGATACCGGCCGGCGACGGCGTGCAGGTGGGGCACCGCGACCCAGCCGAACACCATGATCCACCACACCACCATGCGGGCATGGACCACCGATTGCAACCCAAACCCTACCAGCAGCAAGATTTGCGTCGGCGTGAACCGCCGCGGCGATAGGCGCAGTAGTACGCCAAGCACCAGGACCGAGCCCAGGAAGACGGTGTGGACCGCGTTCAGGTACGGCAGCGGCTTCCACTCCTCCATCGTGGCGATGTTCGGGTTCTGGGCCACGGTGTAGCTCCGGTAGAGGAGCATTGGTCCGTGCGGGTTGACCAGGGTGGCCAGCATCGAGGCGATCACGAGCCAGAGCACCCGGCGAAACTGCACATCGGAGGACAGGGCGCGAACGGCGGCCCGGGCGCCGCGGAGCACGGCCGTCAGGGCGGCGAGGGAACGATCCTCGCCCCAAACCACCTCGACGGCCCGCCCGGCCAGCACCGCCCCGAGGAGGACAAACCCCATAACGAACGTACCGTGGCAGTTGGCCCAGAGGAGGAAGACGAGGGGCACCGCGATCAGGGCCCGGCGCGAGACGACCGGCCGGCTGACGGCCAGCAGCACCGCCGCAAAGCCCAGCTCGCCCAGGACCTGCGGCCGCAGGATCGGCAGGTGGACAAAGGCGCTCATGGCGATCACCAGTACCACGCCGCAGAGCGCGGCCGGCGGCGAGCCGGTCAGTCGATGGAAGGCCAGGTAGAGCAGCGCCAGCCGCAGAACCAGGAGCAGCGCGTGCGTGGTGACCAGCAGGAGCGCCCCGCCGCCCAGGCGGTGATCAGAATCCGGCGGCGAGAGGGCGGCCCCGGCCTCGTAGATCAGGTAGGCCCCCGCCTGGGCCACCCACTGGTAGTGGATGTACTCCGCCTCCTTGTCCACGGGCGACTCGGGGAACGGCTCGTGGCGGGGCAGGTGGTAGTCGTGGAGCAGGTCCTTCACGATCTCCTGGCCGAAGCGGAGATGCGCCCAGACATCGGTATGCCACAGGGGAAGGTGCGTGAAGGCCGCGAAGAAAACGGCCAACAGCGCCACCAGGACGACGTGGGTAGTCCGGAAGTAGAGCGGGGCCAGGGGGGAGTTCGGATCGGCCAGGTCGAGGCCGGCACCGACGATGATGAGGTCGTCGTCCTCTTCGGCCGGCGCCGGCGCCGGCTCGGGAGGCAGGGCGGCCCGCTGTCCGGGGACCGGGTCCAGGGGGGGATCGCTCGAACGTGGCGTGCCGTCGTGCATCGGGGAGCAGGGGGTCAGGGATTGGTACGCCGGACGACAATCCGGCCGCGGCTGGCCGGCCCGCCGCCGGGGCTCTCCGCCGTCGAATTATCCGCGATCACCACCCATTCACCGGGCGGCGTCTCGGCCAGGTAATCCGCCAGGCTGGCCCCTGACTCCGCCCAGACGACCAGCGTATCGAAGCGGTGGTCCCTCACCAGCTTGTCCCATTCGGCGGGGGAGGGCTGTAGCGGCGGCAGGCGTTCTTCAGCGGGCGCATGAACCCTTCCGGCCGGCTGTACCAGAACACCTGGTCGCCGGCCGGCAGCCGCCAGAGCAGATAATCCCCCCACCAGTAGGGCAGGTTCAGGATGCGCCGCCCCGGCTCGTCGGCCCCGCGCGGCGGCAGACCGGCGACCAGATCGTACGGTTCCATCGGCCCGATCCGTTGGGATTCCGGCCAGGGATGACCGGCCGCCCAGCGGGCCGCCGGCGACAGCAGCACGAGCAGCGCCGCCAGTCCAAGGCCCAGATACTGGCCGAGGGCCGGCCAGCGCGGCTCGATTCTGCGGGCGACCGCGGCGTCCCACAGCGCCTTCAGGTGCGGGGCCAGCAGCCAGAGCCCGAGCATCAGCCAGAACGGAGCCACCCGGCGGTCGAACCAGGCCCACACCGCGAACGTGGCGGTCAGCAGCACCTCGGCCGGCGTGAACCGGCGCGGCGACAGCCGCAGCACTAGCAGGACCACCACCCCCGAGGCGATCATCGCCCGGCTCTCCCAAACATGGACGGGAACAAGCCTCCCCCATTGCCTGGCGTCCAAGACCACGAGACCTTCCGGTCCAAAGCTATCGTGCAGGTGAGCGGTGAGGT
Organism: uncultured Planctomycetota bacterium; assembly: GCA_963827935.1. Lineage (GTDB taxonomy): Bacteria > Planctomycetota > Planctomycetia > Gemmatales > Gemmataceae > DATFNV01. The sequence goes on from CAWHCN010000025.1 coordinate 168,893, forward strand.
AGGGATTGCAGGCGGCGGCAGCCAGCGACAGGCCGAGCAGGACCGCTAGCCGGACCACGCCCGGGTCGCGCACCGCCGCCGTCAGGCGGCGGTAAGCCCGCACCTGCACCAGGAAGAGGCCCAGAGTCAGGCCGCCGAGCAGCATGAAGGCATAGCCGAAGCTGGGACTCAGGTTGGCCCAGAGAGCGACGAGGATAGGCACGGCGACCAGCGCTGCACGCGACGGCATCGGTCCCGAACAGGCCAGCAGCAGGCCGGCCCAGCAGACTTCGGCCGGCACCGAGGTGCGGATGGTGCTGAAGAACGGCCAGCAGGCCGCTTCCATGAGGGCCGTGACGGCGATGGCCATTCCCAGCGACCCGGTCATGCGCCGCACGGCCAGCAGGAACAGGCCGGCCTTGGCGGCTTCGAGGAGGGCGTGGAGCAGGGCGACCCCCTCCAGCCCGGTCCGCGAGACGACCAGGTAATAGGTCACCTCGGCCAGCCAGCTGCCGTCGCGGGGATGAATCTTCGAGTCGCTGAACGAGGAGAACGGTTCGTGCGAAGGCAGCCGGCGGTTTTGCCATATCCACTCCCCATACTTGAAGTCGGCCCAGCTATCGAGGGTGGCCACGGGCGAGCGGTCGGCGGCAGGAAGACCGCGGCGAGGAGGACCAGGGCCAGTCCCCGCAGCAGGCCGGACGCACTCGACGTTGCTGGCATCATCCGAGCAAGTCTCCGTGGCACCGGCGAGCGGGGGGCGTTAGCCCCCCGGTGAAGAACCGCGGGGCTGACGCCCCCCGCTCGCCGATCAGGGGGGTTCCTGACGATACGGCAGTCCGTTCTGGTAGCCCGCGAGCCGTCGTTGGACCTCTTCCCGGAAGAGGGCATCGCCGCCGGCGCGTGAGAGGGCCTGGCGGGCGGTGCTGGCGGCCAACGGGAAGCAGCCGGCTTCCGCGTAGGCTGCCGCCAGCGTATCGAGAAAACGCGGGTCGTCGCCCCCCTGGGCGTGCACGGCTTCCTCGGCGCGGCGGACCGCCTCGGCACCGCTGCGGCGACCGGGATTCGCATCGGTGGCCAGCGTCCAGGCGGCTCGGCGCGTCTCCTCGGGCCAGGCGGCGTCGTCGGCGACCACGGCCGCGTAGTCCTGGGCCGCTTCCTGCGTGTGCCCGAGGTGCTCCAATGCCCAGGCACGGTCCGCCCGGTAGTCTTTGTCGCGCGGCTCGAGGGTCAGGGCCCGCTGGAAGGCTCCCACCGCGTCCTCCCAGCGATCCAGGGCGGCCAGGGCCCGACCCATCTGGCTGGGCCCCGGGGCGGCACCGGGGTCGCGCCGGATGGCCTCCTGGTAATGCGGGATCGCCTCCTCGAAGCGCCCCTCGCGGGCCAGGACCATGCCCCAGTTAAGGGAGATCACGGCCAGCCCCGGATCGATGGCGTAGGCCTCTCGGAAGTCGCGTTCCGCCTCCTCGACCTGGCCCTGATCCAGGGCGACCAGTCCCAGGTTGTTCCAGGCACCGGCGTGTCGCGGCATCAGGTCCTTGGCCTTGGTGAAGTTGGCCCGGGCCCGCTCGACGTGCTCGTGATGGCGCGAGTTCCAGTAGGCGTCCCCCAGGTTATTGTGCGCCAGCGGGTTATCTTCAGTGACGCCTAGCGTGTACTCCCAGAGCCAGATGCTGTTGTGCCAGAGGCGCACCTGCCAGGCACTGAGCGCGACGCAGAGGCCGACCAGCACCGCAACGGCCGGGGCGAGCAGGGAGAGACGCGCGGGCCAGAGCCCGAACCAGCCGCCGGCCCACCAGCCCAGAAGGGCCCCGGCCGTCAGCCCCGCCAGCGGCCAGTAGATCATGCCGTCTTCCATCACGGTTGCTGCCGCCCCGAAGCGGCGCCAGAGCACGATCGGCACCCAGACGCCCAACAACAAGGCCACAAGGGCGATCACCGGCCGGATGGCCGCGGAGCGCCGAGCCACCAGGTCGGCGGCACCCCAGGTCAGGGCGATCAGCAAGCCGATCGACGGCAGGTACATGTAGCGATCGGCCATCGCCTGCGATCCCACCTGCACCAGGCCGATGACGGGGACGAGCGTCCCGAGGAACCAGAGCCAACCGACGGTGAGGTAGCGTCGCCGCCGCAACCAGAACGCGAGCCCCGAGATCAGGGCCAGGACAAGGCCGGCCCGGGCGGCTTGCTCCAGGAGCAGGCGTCCGTGGGGGTGGGGGTAGAACGGTGCCAGCCCCGCCGGCCAGAGCAATTGCCCCAGGTAGCCCGCGTAGGCTACCAGGCTGTTCATCATCCGTTCACCAAGGGGAACCTGCTCCAGCGAGTTGACGGCCCCACCCTTGTGCTGGGCATACACGGTCACCAGGCAGACCGCCCCGGTGATGGCGAAGAGCGGAACCTTCTCCAAAATCCGAAAGCCGAATGACCCAAACAACTCGCATCGCCGTTTGAGATTTTGAGCTTCGGCATTCGGATTTGTTTCGGATTTCGGCTTTCGTATTTCGGATTTAAGCCGCCCCAGGGGCCAGTAATCCAGGAGCAAGAGAACGCACGGCCAGGTCACCAGCATCGGCTTGGCCAGCAGGCCGAGAGTGAAGGCGGCAGCCACGAGCGCATAGCGGCCCCAGCCGGGACGCTCCACATACCAGGCATAGGCCAGCAGGGTGAGCATGCCGAAGAGTGCGCAGAGCACGTCCTTGCGTTCCGCGATCCAGGCCACCGATTCGACGTGAAGCGGATGGACGGCGAATAGGGCGGCCACCACGGCACTGCGCCAAAGCAGGCCGGTCATCCAGCGCAGCACCACGAACAGGAGCACCACGTTGGCGGCGTGGAGGAGCAGGTTCGTGAGGTGAAACCCCCAGGCGGCCTCGCCGCCAAAGAGTGTGGCGTCCAGTTCCAGGGAAAGCCAGGTGAGCGGATGCCAGTTGGCGGTGCGCGTCGTGGTGAAGGCCCAAACGACGCCGTCTCCGCTCAGGCCGGCCTTAACCTGGCGGTTACGGGCGACGTACTCGAAATCGTCGAAATTGACGAAGCCGTTGGCGACGACGTGGCCGAACGCCCCCAGCGTCAGGACGATGAGGCCAAGAGCGACAAGCATCTCAGGTCGGTAACGACGCATCGGCAGGGGATCGCGCGACCAGGTCAGGGGGAAGCCGCGCCGGGTCGTGGCGATGCCGCGCCCAACCGTAGCACAGGATTGCGTCAAGCGTGCAACTGCCAGAAGCTCCCCTCGCCCCGGAGTACCGGGGCGAGGGGCGTCCGGAACGGCCGTCAGTGGGTGCCCATGTCCTTTTGCTCCGCCCGGGCTGCCTCGCTCAGCTTGGCAAGCTTGGCCTTGCGCTCCGGATCGGGGGTAGCGTGAGACTGATCGTCGGCCAGGTCGACAACGGCCTTGTAACTGGCGTCGGCTTTCAGCTTCAGCCCCAGCGCTCTCTGCGATTGGGCCAGTTGCATGACGATGCGCGGCTCCCTGGCGTAGCGCGCCATCGCTTCCTTGAACAGATCGAGGGCGTCCTGGTTCTGGTCGTTGGCGCGAAGCACGACACCAAAGGTGTCGAGGAATTCCAGCGGTAGGTGCTCGGCGGAAATGGGCTGGTGGCTGTACTTGCTGTTGCGCACCTCCAGAACCAGCGCCAGGGCCCGCTCCTTTTCGTGCTTCTCCTTGACCAGCAGCCAGGCCAGGTTGTTGCCGGCGAGCATATTACCGGGCATCGTCTTCCAGACGTTGTCGTAGTCCTGGATCGCCAGGTCCATGAAGCGGGCTCGTTCGGGCGAGCCTTCCTTCTGCTGGTTCCCTTCTTCCATGTACAAATCGGCGCGCGCCAGTTTCAGCCCGGCCAGTTCGCGTTTGCGGGCCTCGTCGGGCAGCTTCTCCATCAACGGCTGGGCCCGGGTGGTCAACCACTTTTCCGCCTCGGCGTAGGCCTTGCCCTTCTGGAACGACCCAACGACCTGTCGGATCAGCGACAACTCCAGCGTGATCAGGGCCTGGCCGCGCATCTTGGCACGCCGGTCCGTTTCTTCCTTGGCCTTGTCCTTGTCCGTTTCCTTGATGGGATTCTTGCGCTCCGCCTGGTCCAGCGTCTCGCCCGCTATTTTCAGCTCGGCGGCGATGAAGGCGTCGGCTTCTTTGACGGCGTCGGGCACCTGGCCCAGCAGCGCCAGCAGGCGGACCTGGGCCTCAAAGCCGAGCACCTCCCGGGGTCGTTCCTTGCGCCACTTGCGCACCCACTCCAGGGCCTTGTCGTATTCCTTGGCGTATTCGTGGATGCGAGCCAGGCCGAGGTAGCCGGCGGGAGATTCCTTGTGTTCTTGGAGGAAGGTTTCGTAAAGGGCCCGGGCTTCCGGCAGTTCGCCGCGTACCTCGTGCAACCGTGCTTCCCAGATGGGTAATTCGATGGCTTCGGGCCTCAGTGCCTTGAGGCGCTTGAGGTTGGCGGCTACCTCCGTCCAGTCGCCGTCGCCCACGGCGAGTTGCGTGGCCAGCAACAGCGATGGAATGTGCTCTGGGTGGGCCTTCAATTCCTGGCGGGCGCGGTCCGGGCGGCCGGCGGCAATCCACTGCTGGGCCGCAACGTAGGGCCCGGTGGCCGCCTCGGTGGGCTGCTCGTCCTTGATGACCTGGCTCAGTGTCGCCAGCGCCCCCTCCATGCCGTCTTCGCCATAAATCCTGTCCATCATCCGAGCCGTCACGGCGTAGGCCAGCAGGACGGCCTGGTCGTGCGGGTGGCCGGGGCGGTGCTCCTTCGGGTCGCCGGCGCGAAGCTGCTGCGCTTCCGTGAAGGCCGCCGCGGGATCAGCCCGCTCGGGTTTCCCGGGCGGCCCATTCATGATTGCGGAAATCGTGGCCAGGATGCCGCCTTGCGAAGAGCGTTTGAGCTGCACGAATTCGACGGAGCGCTCGAAGGAGAGAATCGCCTGGTGGTACTCCCCCTTGGACAGGTGGTCGTAGCCCTGCCTGAAGTGATAGGCGCCGCTCTGGTCATGCTTGCTGAGCAGGTTCTTGATCAGGTCATCGGCGGCCTTGACGTTGCCGCTCAGCAGCAGCTCTTCCACGTAGGCCGCGTCGGCGCTGACATTGTCGCCGTCCTTGCGCAGGATTTCGATGAGGTTGTGGGCTTCCTTGGTCTGGCCGGTCGCCAGCAGGATGCGTGCCCGGAAGGCTTCCAGTTGGCGGCGCTCTTCAACCTTCTGGGCCTGGTTTTCCAGCTCGGAGAGCTTGGCAACGGCTTCCTCGGCTCCGCCGTTGAGCAGCAGCCAGCGGACCCAGGCGAGCTGCGTCGGCAGGCTATCCTTTTGCTTGCTGGCGACGCGCATGAGGTGTTGCTCGGCCTTCTGGACTTGCCAGTTGTAGCCGGCACGGACCCGCCCCTGCTCGCCCAACTGGACGGCGGCATCGGTGGGGGAGCCGATCGCCGCCGCCAGGGCTCCGGCGATCGTGGCCGGATCGGTCTCGCGTTCGCTGAGGATCACGTTAATCTCGCTCCACAGCAGGCGGGGGTCATCGCGGCTGGAAACCGGCAGAGCGTCGATGATCTTGTGGATGTCCTGGCGGATGATGTCGGCCGCCAGCCCGCCCGGGTCCTTGGCTGTCGCCTGGCGCAGCCGGGCCAGTTGATAGTTCAGCAGGGCGGCCATCGCATCCTCGGCCGCGATCGACTTGAGCAGCTCCGGATACAGGTCCTTGCGCACCGCATCCATGTGGGACAGCACCGTGGCGCGATCCGTCGCCCGCAGGGCCAGTGCCAGGTGGCACTTCATCAGGTTCAAGTTGACATGCGTGATGTTCGGCATCCACAGTTCGATCCAGATCTCGTCGTCCTTGTTCTTGGTGCGCTGCTCCTTGTAGATGCGCGCCAGCTGTTCCAGGATCGGCAGGGCGTTTTCGAGCTGGCCCATGCCGAGGTAGGCGTGGGTCAGGCCCAGAAGCACCCCCAGATCATCCTTGAACGAGGCCGACTTCCGCGCCTCGACGAGATGGCGGACGCCTTCATCGAGGCGACCATCCTGGACGGCGCCCAGCCCCTTCAGGTAGTGGACATTGGGAATCAGTTTTTGCTGCTTGCTGATCTGGTCGAGGTATTCGTCGGCCTCCTTGACCTTGTGGTCCAGGAGCAGCAGGCGAGCCGCCTGGGCCTGGAGGCTGACGTAGCGATTGTCCGAGGGCGGCACGTGCTGGGCATTGGCCGCTTCGATACCGTCCTTGGCCAGGGCCAGGGCGCGTGGCCGGCCCGCCGGGTCCTTGGCCGCCGCCCACGACATCTCAAAATACGCCCGGGGGTCAATGGCCCCCCCGTTCTTCATCACCGCGTCGCTAACGGCCATGCCCCGCGCCTGGAGCTTGGCCAGCTCCTCCGGTTTGAGGCGTTCGCCCAAGGCCACCTGGGCATTCTCGATGCCCAGCCGCGCCGCGCCGCGGACGGCGTTGTCGTAGATCCACTTGTCGGCCTTGCTGGCGCTCGCCAGCTTCTCGCACACCTCCATCAGCAGATTCGCGCGCTCGGCGACGAACTGATTGGTCTTGGCGGCGCGAATGCTCAGCAGCAAAAAGTCGATCAGCCCCTTGGCGTTGGTTTCCGATAGGGTAGCCAGGAGCGGCTCCTCGGGTTTCCCGTCGGCGGGGGGGATCGTTTGGGGCAGCTCTTGCCGCACCCGCTGGATGTACTTGCCCACCTTCTCGCGCAGTTCATCATCGACCTTGGCGAGGTTGCCCCGGGGACCCGCCTTGTTGGGGCGGCTGGCGGCCGGCAGCTTGCGCCATTCCTCCGCCTTCTGCCAGAGCGCCTCGATCTCCAGTGCCACCGTCCGCCAGCGCGGCACGGATTGCTTGCCTGGGCCCGTGCCCGCCGCCTTCTGCTCGCGCTCGATCAAGGTCCCCAGGTAGTCCAGGGCCTTGTCCGGACGCGGCGGCTTGACGTTCACTTCCCGCCAGGCCAGCACGTAATAGGCGCCGAGGACACGGTTCTCGAACCCTTCCAGCTGGACCCCTTGAGCCTCGGCGTCCGGCAGATCGTCGATCAGGGCACGGGCGAAGCGATAGGCCCCGTTGAAGTCATTCCTGCGGAAGTGGTCTTCCAGGACGACCGCCTGCGCCTCGGCATTCTTGTGCTCTGTGTCCAGGGCGGCAGCGCGTTCGGCGGAAAGAAATGCCGTCTCCTTGAGCATGTTGGCCTGACGCTGCTCGGGCGGCGTCTTGGCGTCGCGCTCGTCCTGATCGACGACGATGGCCAGCGGCATCATGATCTTGTACCGCAGCATGTACGCCTGCGACAGCCGCGGGTCGCCCGCGGACTTGTCGATAAACGTCTCCGTCAGGGTTCGGGCCTTTTCGTAATCCGCCCGCGCCGTCTTGTAATCCTTGGCCTCGAACGCCGTTTTCCCCTTCTGGTAGTATTCCTTGGCGGATTGATACAGGGAATCGGGCCGCTGCTGGTACTTGACCCAGCCATAGCCGCCCCCCACGACAATCAACACGCCGACAACGGTGATGGCGAAGACACGCCAGTTGATGTAGGGCATTCTCACGGGTGCAGACTCCAAAGGGGTTCAGACAAGGGTGCCGGTGGCCTGTGGGGCCGAGGAGGCGACCTCCTGCCAGCCCGACCGGGCACCTCGTCGTGCGCGGTGGTTATCGTCTCGCGGTGATGGGGAGCGTCTCGCTTCCCCTGCGCCCCGGGCGGCAGGTAGGCTTGCAGCTGCTGATCGACCAGCCGGACAAAATCCGCGGACTGGTTGAGTTGGTCCGGCGTTCGGGCCGACGTAAAAACCTCGACGGTGAGGCTGGGACGAACCGCCCACTCCGCGCGGACTCGCTGCAGCCAGGATAGCCCCGCCACGTCGGGCTCGAACGTGTAGTGCCAGTAATAAACATAGCTAAGATAACCGGCTTCATTACCCTTAGTAAAGCAGAATCTCTGCGCCGTTTGCCCAGCCCCAGCCATCGGCACAGTTTCATGGCCCCGGGGCTCCTCCGTACACCCGGTCATCAGATAGCAGATTCGCGGGTGATGCAGCCGATCCTGCCCGTTCCGAAAGTGCACCATGAACAGATGGCACACCAGACCCTGATCGCGGCCTTCAGTATCCTTCAGAACATAGCTCCGATTCACCCGGTCGTCGGCCGAGTTGAAATAGGGGAGCGAAAACCCCTCGGGGATAGTATCCTTGCCCAGCCACGGACCCAGCGACATGGGGAAGCCCTGGTCGCCCTGCATCTGCAGCGGTTGTTTCATGAAGTTCGCGGGGGCCATCCGCTCGTCGGCGGCCGCCAAATGGGCCTGAAGCCCCAGCTGGGCCAAAAGGGCGATGGCCACGCCAGCGACCCCGCCGGCCAGGCGACCGGTCAGCCCGGCCGGCAGCACGCGCAGGTCGGGCGGCGGCCTGCTGGCACCGCCCGCCGCACCGGCATCCTCGGCCTCGGCACTGGGAAACACCCGCCCCAGCCACCAGGCGACGCCGAGCAGCAGCACCAGGCCGGCCGCCATCGTCAGCAACCCCCAGGCCGTGTGATACGACACGCCGAACGCCAGGATCCTCGTTTCGCTGATCGACTCCGGGCCAAATTGCATGGTCAGGAAGGCCATCAAGAGGACGCGCAGCAAATTGGCGGCAATCGCGATCGGGACACAGGCCAGGAAAATACCGATCCGGAAGGGCCAGCGGCGCGGGCTGAGGTACGCCACCAGCAGGGCGAGGGCGGCGAAGGCCACGATTTGCCGCAGCCCGCTGCACTGCTCGCCCACCTCGAGGGGCTGGCCGGGCAGAATGATCCGGGACCCTTGCTTATAGGCCGGCACGAAAATCTGGAGCAACCAGGTGGCCGTCGTGGCAACGATCTCTTGCAGCCAGCCGGCGGCACGCGCCAGCAGCACCGGCGACAGCGGGAACATGAAGAACAGAAAGAGGATCGGGAACAGAAAGCCCTGCGCCCAGCGCCGCCCGCCCGCCAGGACCGCCAGACCATAAAGCAGCGTGGTCAGGGCCAAGAAGTCGATGGGAGGCCACCAGATGACATCCGCCCACAGGTGCAGAGCGCACCCCAGCCCGACCCACAGCAAGCCGGAGCGCAGGTTGCCCGCGTCGCTCCACCCCTGGCGGCGCAGCACACCCCAGGCCAGCCAGGCACTGACGATCGGCACGAGAAAGCCATGGGAATAGTTGTCGTCGGTCTTCCAGCCAGAGTACAGCTCGTGGAAGCGCACGGCGAACAGGATCGCCACGCCGGCAACGAACGCCGCCCCGCAGAGAGCGAGGGCGACCAGCCGTCTCCCCTCAGCCGGACTTCCCGCTGGCAGTATCCCCGAAACCGACATGCACTTGACCCCGTGTCCGAGTGTAACCGGCGTGCTGCCCCAACCTGCGCGACCCCTCGTGTACTACGCAGCAGAGGGGCGATTGGAACATACGACATGGCAACCAGCTGTGAACGGGTTGTCCTATCTGGTGACGGTGCTCGTATCGAACGCAAGGCCCGTGCCGTCCTTAACTTCTTCTGTCAACAGCGGTTGCGAAGGAACGACAGCACGCAAATTAGCCTGGTTGAACCGCCGTCCGCCGGGTCCCACCTGTTCCAACAGTCGCCACGAGCTGTGTGCCAGCCCCCACGCTCTCAGTAACCTGGCGCCCTATTGGAACCAAGGTGCGAATTTCATTCGCGCTTTTTATAAGCCATTGTAGCATTATGAGTTGCGATCGAGCGCCGAAAGTTCGGCGCCGCTCTCGGGCCGTGGGCAGCAGTTGTCCTCCCTTATCCACCGATGTTGCGAGGGGGGGGGTGTGGCGAGTTTGCCCCGCAATTTGCCCAGAAACGCCTTCAGGCAGCTAGTCCCTGGGCAGGCAGCTAAAACTCGCCTGGGAGGCCCAGCCGCTTGCTCTGTCACAGCCGCGTGCGGCCCAGCAGGACCTTCGCCATCTCCAGGGCGGATTTCGGGAAAACATGCCACGGGCGACGCAGGTGCCATAACGACTGCTGATACTCCAGGCAGTAGCGGATGAACTGCCCGCGATGGGCCCGCTGGCCCCGCGCGGCAGCCGCCCGAGTAGAGCCACCAGTGCAACTGCACCAGTTCCGGCAGGTTCCGCGGCTTCGACAGGCGCTCGTACCGCGTGAGGTCGAGTGTCGTAGCCGGGGTCTGGGCGGCACGCCAAAGCACGTCCGCGGGAATGGCGGCGTCGAACTCGCGCTGCAAGTACGAGAGCGTGTCGCGGATCGGCAACAGCAGGCCCGCGTCGCCGGCCCGATCCAGGAGGGCGTCCCAGTCGATGGGCGGGTCCACCCGTTGGATCAGGGTTAGGGCATCGACGACCCAGCGACACGAGGCCTGGGCGTCGCGCTTGCGGCTATGAAAGCAGGTGAAGAACAACAGGTCGGTGGTGTCCGGGACCCGCACCGGAACGCCAAGCACCACTCGGGGCTGGGTGCGTTGGTGAAAGCGCTCCTCGACCGCGGCCGGGCAGTCAATGGTGAACGGCCGCCAGTGCAGATCCAACTCCATCCAGTTCGGGTGGGTGTAAGCACAGGCCGGCGAGAACGGCCGGAGGTGTTCGGGGGGCAGGTGAAACCGGGGAGCCCATCCGCCGGCCGCGAGTGCTGCCGTCGCCGCCGCCACCTCCGACGGCTGGATCAGCATATCCACGTCCTGCATCCGCCGGGCCCCGCCATCGCGGTAGTGGAACAGGACCAGGGGAACGCCCTTGAGGATCGTTGGCGTGATCCCGGCCCGTTGCAGCAGCCGCAAGACCACACTCGCGGTGCGGACGACCTTCTGGGTGCGGGTCCAGGCGAACTGATAGGCCTCGCGCAGCCGGGCAATCTCCGGGGCCTTCGGGGCCAGCCGGTTGAGATTCAGATACAGCGCCGGCAGGACAAACGGCGAGGCGGCATCGAGGTCGTTGCTCGCCCGCCACTCCCGCCAGGCCCGCAGAGCGGAGTCGCCGTCGAACACGGTCGCCTGCAGCAACAGTCGCTGCGAGGCCGTGGGCCACTGTCGCGACCCGTGGGTTAATGTTTCCATGACTCACCTGCCTGCGTGCGGAGTCAGATCGTTCCCTACTCCGCCCCGTTTCTCGTGGGGGAGCGGGAGGAAACGCCCGCCGGTCCCATGGTCATGCCATCCCGCATTTGTTGCCGCCACGACGCGGCATACTTGCCCTCCTGGCGCAACAATTCGGCATGCGTGCCGGATTCAATGATACGTCCCCGTTCCATCACGTGGATGATATCGGCCTGCATCGCGGTGGTAAACCGATGCGTGATGATCAGGGCGGTGCGGCCGTGCACCAGGCTGCGGAACCGTTCCAGCCACTCGTTCTCGGCCCACGAATCCATGAAGCTAGTCGGCTCATCCAGGACCACGATTTCCGCTTGCCGCAAGAAGGCCCGCGCCAGGGCCAGGCGCTGCCACTCGCCGCCGCTCAGTTCGGCGGCCTCCTCGAAGGACCGCCCCAGGAGGTTATCGTATTGCTTGGGCAGCCGCATGATAAACTCGATGTGCGCCGGCCCCCTCCGCCGCCGCCCGGACCTCCGCCTCATTGTGCTCGTGCTGCAGATCGCCCACCAGGATATTTTGAGCCGCGGTCAACTGGTAGCGCATCGGGAACTGGAACATCACGGCAATCTGGCTGCGCAGCTCGTGCTGCGACAGGTCGCGCAGGTCGATGCCGTCCAGCGTGATGCGGCCGTGCGCCGGATCGTAGAACCGGCACAGCAACTTGATCAACGTGCTCTTCCCCGAGCCGTTCTCGCCGACCACCGCAACGATCTTCCCCGCCGGGATCTCCAGCTGGAACCCATCGACCGAGGGACGCTCGCTGTCGGGGTAGGTGAACGAAACCTGCTCGTACCGGATGCCGTGCCTCAGAACCCTGGGGAGCGGGATCGGCTCCGGAGGGTCGTGAATCAGGTTCCCCTTGTCCAGGTACTCGAACACTTGCTCCAGGAAGAGGACGTTGCTATGAATCTCGCCCATGCTATTGAGCAGCGTGGTGGCCAAGGTTTGGCCCTGGTTGATGGACTGGTAGAACAGGGCGACATCGCCCAGTGTCGCTTGCCCGCGCATCGCCTTCCAGACGATCCAGCACATGGCCAGCCCGGTGATGCCCATGGCGAGGAAGCCGGCCGTCAGCTTGGCGACAATCCTCTGGCGCGTGAGCCGCAATTCCTCCTGCCGCATGCGGTCGCGGAGCAGGCGATGCCGGGTGCTGAAGTAGTCGCCCAGGTCATTAAGCCGCACCTCAGCCGCGGCCCCCTGCGATGTGAGCACGTTGTCGAAGTACATCGACCAGCGCCGATCCGGCGTCACCTCTTTCCACCAGGCATGGTAGCGGCGGTTCTGACGCAGCAGCACGAAAAACGCCGGTACACTGCTGACCAGCAGCAGCACGGGGAGCCAGATGCTATAGCGCATCAAAATGGCCAAAATCGAGACGAACGTGACCGCACTTTGCAGCAGCGCGCCAAGGTTTCTGAGCAGGTTGAGGGTCCGCGTGCTGGCCTGGGTATTGGCCTGGTGGAACTGGTCGAAGTATTCGGGAGACTCGAAGAAGCTGTAGTCGATGCCCGCCGACTTCTCGTGAATCAGCCCCTTGATATGGTCCTGCACCATCTGCGTTTGGGCGGTGCTGACCCATTCGCTAAGCCCGCCGAGCAGCCGTTGGCCCGCCATGACCGCCAGCATGAGCCCCGCCGGCAGCAGAATCACCTGGGCCTTGTCCCAGCTGAAGCCGCCGCCGACGGCGTGCGCCGCCGCGTCCACCAGCCACTTCATGAGGTAGACGTTGGCCGCCGGCAAGAGGCCCAGCACCAGCGACAGGCCGGCCCAGAACACCATCCAGCGGCCAGAAGCCGCCCAGATGAGGCCAAGCGCGCGGCGGATGAAGGTGAAGCTGGTGAACATCAGGGATGATTTCGTCCGTGCCGGATAGTTACGTCATCGCACCCAAATGGGTTAATGGAATAACAAGCCGCTCAGCTTCGGAACGCTTGTCCAGCTTCCATTCAGCATGTGGACCGTCCTTGTCAACATAATGCAGAAACACCTGCGATGCCGATTCGCCCGTGAACGGCTCCCGCCAATGCGGACACTCGATGCCTTTGTAAAGCAGGGCATCGCCCGGCTCCAGGGCGGCGGCAAAGACCCCCTTCGGGCCCTCAATGAACAGAGGCCACGCCGCCTCAGCACGATAGCCGATGCAAAGCGACATGCTAATTTCGCAGGACGGGCGATCTCTGTGACGGTGGAGCACGCTGCCGTGTTGATAAACACGGAAATAGGAATAGGTCGGGTATAGTTGGCGATTGACGGCCTCCTCAACGGTCGGAAGCAGGTGATCCAAAAGGCCTTCCATGAACGGGTTACCGTACTCGGCCCATGCCCCTCCCACTTTCTCGTCGGGTCGTGCTCTCTTGCTCCCTGCGAAACGCAAGCAGTAGGACTGAAGTGCATCAGCCTGGGCACTATCAATCACCGAATGCAACACCGCATAACCATTACTCTCGATTTGGTCTCCGGTAGACGACACTTTGCGCACTCCTACTTCCCAGGGGCAACCCTGTCGTTGAGAAGGCAAGTGAGGCGGACTTACGGCGTTTCGGCTCCCTTGGCAGCGACTTCATCAGATGGCTCGGTAGCGAGGCTTTGCCGCACGAATCCGTTGATTACGAAGCGACTATCCGCGAATTCCTGACTCGGACATTGGACAGGGACGACGCAGTGGTAGTAGTTGCTGGGGAAAATAATGATGGAATTGTCTTCGGGGATGATGCGGGTAAATCGCGCCGTTGTCATCTTATTGGCCTCGACATTCGTGTCAATGAGGAGCAAATCGCCCCCAGTATAGCGCCGCGGAACCCTGTGGAAGAAATACACAAAACTGACAACTCGATTCGCTACGTTCGGAAGGGCAGTCAGTGCATCTGTATCCTTATGCACTCTAAAAAAGTGTCCGTCCTGGTACGCGCGCACATGTATTTCAACACCTCCAATCTTGAAGGGACCAACCTGAAGGCGCGGAAGCACGGGTGGCAACATTGCCTCGAAGTAACTACGAAAGCGCAGTCTACTATTCCATTTCTCTGTGAAATCCAGCGTGTCGCGAACATCGGGATTGTATTGGCGTCTGCCGCCTGAATTCGCTATCAGCGAAGGGACAAACTTCTCTTGGACGGCAATCAAGAAGGGCAGCAGAGAATCGTGAAATTCCTGGGGAAGAAAGTCGTTCAGCAGAACAAACGGCGCGGCACGGATTCCCGTTGGCGCTCCCGGCCATTCCTTGCCTGCCAACAGGGCTTGCATGTAGCCAACTTCCTGATCCTCAGGATCAAGCTGGAACAAGCGGTCGAAGGCCGCCGCCGCCTCGGCCACTCTGCCCAGCTTCCTGTACACTTCCGCGAGCGAACGTAGAGCGCCGCGGTTCTCGGGGTCGTTCTTGAGCCGCTGTTTGCAGAGCTGCTCGGCCTGTTGCAACAGCGCGGGATCAACGAACAGGGAGTCGATTCGGTCAGCCATTGCAATTACCCGTCTAGTGGGGTCTGGGATACCTTGAACCGGCGGAGCGACCCGGCCAAAAGCATCAGTTTGCCTTGCGTTTCAATGCGACATCCAGGAGTTCTCTAGACCGCCGATCTCCCGGGTCTATCTTCAAGGCAGTCTGGTACTCGGCGATGGCCGCGGCGTATTGACCATCTTCCGCCAGTTGCGCGCCCAGGGTCCGATGGGCCTGGACGTTTTCAGGCATGGCCTGAACGGCGCTGCGGAGCGCCGCTATGGCCGCTGGGCGGTCGCCTTGCTTGAGCAAACAGTGCCCGAGGTTATAATAGGCCGCGCCGAAGCCCGGCTGCAAGTCGATGGCCCGGCGAAACTTGGCGGCCGCATCCTGCGGTTTGCCCTGTTCGAGATATACCACCCCCAGCCGGAACAGCGCCTCCGTCGAATCGGGTTCAATCGACAGGCCCTTGTTTAATGCGGCTTCCGCGGCAGGGAGGTCCTTCAGCTGAGTCTGCACCTTCCCCAGCAGAGTGCACACCTTCGCCGACTTGGGATACTGCTGGGCGACTTCGTCCAGCAGGCTAGCGGCCTCGTCGAGGTGTCCTTCGCGGAAAAGCTTGCGGGCGCGAGTAAGCGCGACCTTCAGACCGGTCTGGAACCCGGCCATTTCCTCGAAAAATGGATCGGGCCACTTGACGTCCTCCGGCAGCTTCTGGACCTTGCGCAGCGCGTGTTCGGCCGCAAGCGGCTCCCCGCGTTCCTGCTGGACCTGCGCCAGCAAACGATGGGCCGCCTTGCGGGTATGCTTATCTTCCAGGGAATGCGACAGGTGCTGCAGACTCTCGTCCAGATCTCCCCGTTCGTGCGCCAGCCGGGCCAGGCCGAGATGGGCCCGGGCGTTATCGGCGTCCTGAGCCAGCACCAGCTGGAATTGCTCGGCCGCCGGCTCGTTCTGAGTAAGTCCAAGAAGCGCCTCCGCCAGGCCCAGCCGCGCGGCATCCGGCGTGTTATCGCACAGTTGGACGGCCCGCTGATACTTGGCAATCGCCTTTTCAGGCACCAGGGCCACCGCCTGGTAGTACGGCCAGCGCGCTTCGCCGGGTTGCAGCTTCTCTGCCTGCCGGAAACAGAGCAGCGATTGTTTGACGAAATCGTGAATGTAGAACGTCATCCCCAACTCGCCCCAGGCCCGTGCGGTCCCCGTGCGGCGTACCGCCTCGGTTTTCTCGTCCAGGGCCCGGATCACCGCCGGATCGACCCCCGCCCGCTCGAACGCGGGCGGTTCCGGCTGCCCAATCCGGCCCGGAAACCAAAAGTACAGGCCGACCACCGCCGCCACCGCGACCAGGCCGGCGGCATAGAGGACGAGACGGCGACGCGACCGCGGCTTGGTTTCGACAGGTGCTGTCATGGTGTTTCACCTCAGTTTGCCGACCGAGCGACCGGGCCGCTACCGCTTGGCCTTGCCTTCGCCCCGGTACAGCACCACAACCGAGTCGAGTTTCGGCCCCGCGAACGATTCCTCGGACCCATCCGGCCAGACCACGTCGATCGAGTCGATGCGTTCCACGGGGCCGAGACCGAAATGGGCGCGCGGATCGTTGCTGCACAGGTAGCTGTAGGCGGGATTAATCCAGCGCAGCCACGTCCGCTCGCCGGCCCGCACCCGGATTTCAGCACCATAGGCATCCCGCTTCAAGGCCCGGTCGACCGCGCGGACCATGAGCCAGTGCCCCTTCTTCGGCGCGACGTTCCGATACAGCCGGGCCGGCCCCGCGACATTCGTGACGAGCAGATCGAGGGCCCCATCGCCGTCGATATCGCCGCAGGCCAGCCCTCGCGACACCATGCCAGTGCCACAGAACGCCGGGTTTTCGAGAGAAATGTCCCGAAAGCGTCCCTGACCGTCGTTGACAAACAGCTGGTTACGTTCGGCGTACGGCTTCCAGAACGCCGGCAGCGACTCCGCCGCATTGGCGGGATACTTCCCCGCGTCGGCCTGCTTGACCTTGCCGTTGACCA
This sequence comes from uncultured Planctomycetota bacterium, assembly GCA_963827935.1. Taxonomy (GTDB): domain Bacteria; phylum Planctomycetota; class Planctomycetia; order Gemmatales; family Gemmataceae; genus DATFNV01. The sequence goes on from CAWHCN010000025.1 coordinate 185,380, forward strand.
CGACGAGGTCCAGAGCGCCGTCGTGGTCGAGGTCGGCCAGCACGGTCCCGAACCCGGTGCCGCGCCACTGCGGATTGGCCAGCCCGCTGCGTTTCGTCTGATCATGAAACGTCCCCGGCCGCACCTGCCGCCACAGCGTATGCGTTTGTTCGGCAAGGTGCGTCACCACCAGGTCGAACAACCCATCCCCATCCACGTCACCAACGGCCACCCCCATGTTGGCCTCCGCGTTTCCCATCGCGTTGAGCCCCAATCCGCGTTGGAGCGCCTCCTCTTTGAAGGTGCCGTCGCGTTGATTGATCCACAGACGATTCTGCTGGCCGTCGTTTGTAATGAAAATGTCCGGCCAGTGATCGCCGTTGAAATCGGCGCAGAAAACGCCGAGACCGGGGCCGGGAAGATGGGCGAGGCCTGCCTTAACTGTAACGTCTTCAAAGCGCACCCGTGCCGATTGAATGGGCCGTTGTGCCGAGATTGCGGAAGAGCCTGGTCACCGTGCCCTGAAAGACCTGAGGACCGCAGAAATCCTGCTTCCCGGATGGGCTCGCGCAGGAAATTGAAGGACTATAGTGTAGGTAGTTGACGACAATAAGATCGAGCCAACCATCGCGATCATAATCCACGAACGCCGCCGATGTCCCCCAGGATGGATTGTCCAGACCGGACTCTTTGGTGACATCCGTAAAGGTGCCATTGCCATTATTCAGAAAAAGCCGCACCCCGCCGTACTCGGTAATGAGCACGTCCGGCCAGCCGTCGTTGTTCACGTCGCCGATCGCCACGCCCATGCAATAGCCCGCATAATCGAGCCCCAGCCGGCGCCGACATCCTCAAAACGACCGTCCTGAAGCTGATGATAGAGGCGATTGGTGGAGCCGGAGTTGGGACCCCCGTTTTGCAACAGGAGGATATCAAGGCGGCCGTCATTGTCGAAGTCGACCAAGGCCGCGCCGGAACCAATGAGCTTCGGCATGAAATACTGACCGGTCGGGCCGGCGTCATGGACAAAATCCAGGTCGGATTCGCTGGTTACATCCTTGAACCATTGCGCAGGATCAGCACATGGTGTCGAAATCGACTGAGTGGCAGACTTGTGTTCACAACCACCACTGAGACTGCTCATGGCAAAGACAAGACCTCCCACGCCAAGGAAATAAACAGTGGATCTGGATTTCAATAGGGAGCAGATGAGGATTCTCACGCTTCATCTCCCGAAATAGACCAGGTGTAACGAAAAACCAGTATGCACCACGTCAAAACACCGGCTCGCCTGCTTCGCTCAGGTAGCCGAAACGTACCATGACATCACGATGATCCCCGGTGATCCGAGCAACCTGCGCACTATTCGGAGACGTCGCGCAGCTGCCGACTTTTCCTCTGCGGAAAAACGGTCTTTCCCGCCCGGGGGCCTCGGCGAAGCCATGTTCTCGCTCCTGCCGCTGCAGCACATCGAAAGAGCTGCAGGCCACGGCGCGGGCGATTCTAACGGGGTCCTGAGTTATGCACGCAAATGTTGCTGCTGCTGTGAATGATGCGATGGGATTGGTAACCATGTCTTCGTAACGCAGCACCAAGAGCCGTAGGCCCGCCGCATCTACCCAACTCAACACATGCCCGCTCCAGCGCTCTTAGTCTCTGGCGTAATTGCCCAAGCAAGCGATTGCGTTTTCCCGAGAGCACTGCTTCGGGTCCCCCATGCGCGTGATAGCCATTTCAACTGTCTCGCCATTGTGATGCGCGAGTGAAACGCACAAGTCCAGTGGGTTGCGAATTAAGTAAATAGCACCTCAGAGTTGCCTCGAGTGGAAACAGCGATTGCCCATCAGAGAGAACTCGGCGAGAGTCGTGTACCTTGCAAAAGTACAGTTCCTCAGCCTCGGCGGCGAGCTGCAAGTAGACGCGCGGCCGAAGTAAGTCGATCTCACTATCCGTTAGATCGTCAGAGTCGAGGCCGACGCACCGATCAAACAAATCTCGGTTGGCAGCGAGATTCGGCGGGTCCAGGTCGTTGATGCTCGCTGGGCCAGATTCATCCCGACGCAAGTTGGTGAAAAACACGCGTAACCAGGTATTGCCAGATTTCGGATACGAGGCCAGCCATATGATTTGACTCATGAAGCTGACCTCGCTTTCGATTCCTCAGCAAGTCCTGAGGGTTAAGCTGGGGGCAGGGTCTCGGCCGCCGCATGAATGAATCCATTGACCACAAATCGGCTGTCCGCAAAGTCCTTGCTTGGGCACCGTACGGGAAGCACGCAGTGATAGAATCTGCTAGGAAAGAGAACGAGCGAATTGTCTTCGGGGACGATGCACGTAAAATGCGCCGACGTGTACGTCACGTGTTCCGCGACATCCGAGTCAAACAAGAGCAATTCCCCGCCCGTATAAGGTCGTGGCTTTTTGTGAAAATAGTACACGAAGCTGATTACCCGACTTGCCCTCGGTGAGGTCCGAGGCGCATCCATGTGTACCTTGAAAAAATGGCCGTCCATGTAGGCGCACAGGTAAACTTCAACGTGCTTGACCCTAAAGTGCGAGAGACAAAGGCGCGGAATCACGCCAGGGAGCGCCTTTTTCACATAGCCCCTAAAGCGCTCTTGCCCTTCCCACTTATCCAGATAATCAAGTGTGTCGCGGCGATCAGGCAGATATTCGCCGTCGCCAAGCAGTGCTGGGGCTAGCTTATCTCGGAGCGAGCTCAACAGGGGTATGAGACCGTCATGGAATGTCTGGGGGAGAAAACCGGGTAGCATGACAAAAGGCGCGGGTCGAATCCCGAGCGGCGGCGCCGGCAAGTTCTTCCCGCCAAGTATCGCCTCCAGGTAACCGGCCTCCTGATCCCGAGGATCGAGCTGGCACAGCCGATTCAGCACCACCGCCGCTTCGCTCAGCTTCCCTTGCTTGCGGTAAACGTCCGCCAGCGAGCGAAGAACGCCGCAGTCATCGGGGTCGCTCTGGAGCCGCTGCTTACGAAGCTCCTCAGCTCGCCGGAGAAGAACGGGATGAACGAATAGTGGTTCTTCGTTGTTGGCCACCGCCATGCCCTCGCATCGATCGGAACCGTTAATTAGATGTTGTTACTTCGCCGCAACCTTCAGTGGGCCCGCGAACCGCGGCCGCGTGCTTATCGCGCTGGCGGATGTGTCCGTTGATTACAAAGCGGCTGTCCGCGAATTCCTTTCGGGGGCAGCGCGTGGGAATGACGCAATGGTAGTAGTTAGGCGGAAAGTAGATGATGGAATTATCTTCAGGCACCACGCGGGTGTAGCGTGTCTGCGTAAACGTATCGAGTTCAGGATCGGAGTCGAACAGCAGTAATTCACCGCCCGAGTAGGGCCGCGGGAGGCTATGAAAATAATATACATAGTTGAGGATTCGATTTGCGTAAGGCGAGTTTGGTGGTGCGTCTCGGTGAATCCCGAAAAAATGGCCGTCCCGGTACGCGCGCACCACCATCTCAATTGGACCACTGTTGAAAGCGGGGAGATGGAGACCCGAAATCACACGAGGGAGAACCTCCCGCAGCGATTCCTGAAATCGCCGTCTCTGCCATTCTCCGCGAAATTCGAGCGCCTGGCGGGAATCGCGACTTGTAGGCGCCGTCTCCACCCAGGACCGGGACAAACTGGTCCTGAACAGACATCACGAGTCGGAGCAGAACATCGTGGAATTCTCGCTGCAGAAACTCTTTCAGCAGTACGAATGGCGCCGCACGTATACCCCCCGGGGCTTCCAGGCATTCCTTCCCGCCCAGCACTGCTTGCAAGTATGCGGCCTCGTGATCCAGCGGGTCGAGGGAGCAGAGCCTCCCGTAGGCTGCGGCTGCATCGACCAGGTTGCCCATTCTGCGATGGACTTCCGCCAGAGATCGAATGACGGGTTGGTTCTCCGGGTCGTTCCTGAGCCTCTGTTTGCAAAGCCGCTCGGCTTGCTGGAGGAGAGCGGAATCGGCGAAGAGCAGATCGTTGTTCTGTGTCATGGTTATTGTCTCTCGGCAAGGCGGCTGCTGGCGCGCTCCGTGCTGCCGGCGGGCGGAATCAAGGAACAGCAGCTCGTCGTTGCTTGCCATCGCGAGGTCTTGCTGCCAGTTGCTTCAACCAACGCAAGGGTGCGGCTTGCGGGGCGAACAGGCTTGTGAGCACCTGGCGACTGGCCATGTCTTCGGGCGCATGGTAGGGACGGATAGCCCTGCTGCACGAGCGTGAACAATCGTGATTGCGCTGCGGCCTCCACAGCCTCAACGAACAGCCGGGTAAAAAGAGAGGCGATGGTGACCATGGTGGAGTCAACCGAATGTGGAGTGAGTGGGGCTCTCGCAGGCCGCCGTCTACAACAGCCGCCGGCTCACTGAGCAGTCCTTTGCGCCTCCGAGTCCGTGGAGTGGGCCGGAGGCACTCGGTCGCCATTGTCGGCCACTGCCGTGACAGCGGGCCTGGGTGCGCACTTGCTAATGTGCCCGTTGATTACGAAACGACTGTCCTGGTATTGTTTGCTGGGACAGCGAACGGGAATCACGCTATGCCAGTAAGCGCTGGGAAACAGGACAATACTGTTGTCCCCAGGCACGACGCGCGTAAAGCCCGCTGTTGTGAATCGGGTGTGTTCGACATCTGGGTCCGAGTCGAATAATAGCAGATCGCCGCCGGTGTAGGCCTTCGGGGGCTTATGAAAGAAGTAAACGTAACTGATTGTTCGATTGGCGATTTTCTCGTCCTGTGGTGGGCAGTCCATGTGCACCCTGAAGAAGTGCCCGTCGAGGTAAGCCCGCACTTTGACTTCAATCTCACCAATATCAAAGGGAGGCACGTGAAGTCGCGGCCTGACTTGGGGAATGATGGAGCGAACGCGCTGGTGAAAACGCTTTTTTACTTCCCATTCGCCGGGCAAGTGCAGCGATTCCCGCGTTTCTGGTTTGTAGAGTTCGCCGGCCACCAGCGCGGGGACCAGCTTCTCCTGGACAGAAAGCGCGAAGGGAAAAAGCGTCTCGTGAAAGGCTGGGGGCAGGAAATCCTTTATCAGGACAAAAGGCGAAGGACGAATCCCCGGGGGCAACGTTGGCGCCTCGGTGCCATTCAGAATGGCATGCATGTACTCCGCTTCCCGGTCTTCAGGATTCACATGAGTCAACCGCTTGTAGACCGTCGCCGCCTCCCTCAGCTTTCCCTGCTTGCGGTGGATTTCAGCCAATGACGCAAGAAGAGTCCGACTGTCGGGGTCGTTGGCGAGGCGGCGCTTGCAGACCTGCTCCGCTTGCTGGAGAAGAGCATCCGAGACCAGGAGCGGTTCAGGGTTTGGCGGTCGTTCAGAGCTAGGCAACACTGCGAGATCGGACATGCTCAGGCCCTTTCGTCGGCAAACGTATTGATGACGGTGTAGCGGTCCCGAATTTTGCCACCAGTCACATAAAGCGTGCCGCTCCGCAACCAGGCGTGGGCCGCAAGTTGACCTTGCTCATCAACATTCACGCCGAGATAGACTGTGGTAGCAATCGCGCGGCGCGCTAGCATGATCTTGGCGGCGAGTGCCTGGTCAAGGCACTTGCTGGTCCACGGAACGTTTCGTGCCGTTTCTCGGATCATAGCGCCGACGCGACGAATCTGGACAACGTGGGCGAGTTGTTCCTCGGCAGGCGTTTGTGCCTCCTCCTTTCCCAGGACCCGCGCCACCCAGCGAAAGGGCAACAGCAAGACCGCCACCCGGGCGAACGCGAGGAGCACCAGCGCTTCCAGCAGCAATCCCTTGTCTGCCAGGGGCAGGCGCATGACAATCCCGACCTTGCGGATTAGCGCCTTCAGGATTGAACGAACCATACGACACGACCTGCTTGGCACGCGCTTTGGACGCGCGGACAGCCTGCACGCCTACACGGCTGAGCCGGTGCCGCGCCTGGGGGAGCACGCTCGCGGGGCGACAGGGCGTTGGCGGCCCCGGAATCGCTATCCCGCCACCCTAGGAAACCACTCGGATCAGGCCATTCTCCAGGAGCTTGGTCAGGAGCTCAAGCACATCCGTTTCGCAGACGGCACGCTCCACCTCGAACTCCTGCACCATCTGATCGCACACAGCACCGACGGCCATCGGTGTTTCGATCAGGCTCCAGATGCGCGTCGCGACTTCTTCCATGTTGTAGTACTTGCCGTTGTCAACGCTCATCAGGACGGCCTTGCCGTCCACGACCGTGGAAACCTGGTCATCGCCCTGTGCGATCACGTTGTTCATGGTCAACGGGGTCTGGACAGTCATGGGGTCTTCTCCGTTTCTCCAAGATGACTTGGGCCGATACAATGTTGCTGTTCATACAAAGGGCAAGGGGTCCCTTCCGGCTCAGGGACGATCGGATCCCCCGCTTCGGTCAGGTACCCAAATCGGTACATGACGTCCCGGTGATCCCGAATGATACGCGACACCTGCGCGGGGGTCAACTCTTCGCGCCACGCGCCGACTTGGCCCTTACGGAAAAACGAGCGATTGGTTGCCGCTTCCTGGAAACCGTGCGCAGCCTCCTGGCGCTGGAGTTCCGTCAGAGAGCTGAACTGCAAGGCGCGTCTGATTCTTGCCTGATCCTGCGTCATGCCCACAAAGGCAGCAGCGGCCGCAAAGGTTTCCATGGGTCTGGCGTGCATATCCTCATAGCGGACCACATGGGTGCGCAAGTTCGGGGCATCGACCCAACTCAAGACATGTTGGCTCCAGGTCAGGAACCGCTGACGCAACTGCGGATCGGCACACTCGTCTCCTGCTGCCGTGGTATAACGCGGATCGGCCATCGAGTCGATAATGGCATCTCGCCTGCTCACTCCCACGTGATGTGCATACGAACCGCAAACGTCCAGGGGATTGCGGATGAGGTAAACGGCCCCAGCCGTCGCCTCGGGAGGAAACAACGGCTGCCCATTGGGAAGAAAGGTATAGGCGTCGTGGACCTTGCAAAAAAACGGCTGTTTCGCCTCCGCGGCTTGATACTGGTAGACCCGCGGCCGAAGCTCGTCGATCTCATCGTAGGTCAGATCCTCGGCCTCATAGCCGACGACACCATCGAAATAACTCCGATCGGCCGCGTGGGGCATAACGGCGGCATCCAGGCGGTTGATGTCCGCCGGCGCGGTGCCGTCACGCCGCAAGTTCGTGAAAAACACACGCATCCACGTGTTTCCGGATTTGGGATACGATGCTAGCCAGGTGATCCGCTTCATGACTTACAGCCCGTGGCAGAATTAACCCTCGCTCGCGCTTCGGGTTGGTATCTAAGGCCACTAACCCAAAGCGCCAGCGAGGAGGAAAGCCAGCCATTCTTAATCTTGCCACAGGCTCTTAAAATCATCTTCCACCGCGTTGGCAATTTTCTCTACCCCAGATTCACGTCGTGGACAGAACACACGGGCCAGCGGTATTCGCGACGCGACCTGCACAATCTGCTTGAAGTGGTGGGATGTCAGATTCAGGCCGTCCAGGAACTCAACGCGATAGGTGTAATCGCGGAGCACCCTGATCCTCGACGGTCCCGTCAACGGCGATAGTGATACGGTGGAATCATTCTTGCGGCGGCTCAGCACATAAATGCGCTTCACCGGGACACGCTCCGCGCTGGAAAACCGCTTGATCGGCACAGCACGTTTTTCACGGCTGGGTCGGATGCGGCGCAACCCCGCCGGGTCGATCCCAAGATGTTGGAGGGCATCATTCCACAGCTTGGCCTGGGGATAAGCCGGCGAAGCGTACGCAGTACCGTCATCGCCGATCGACACGGCGCAGACGTCATCCCCCAGGCATGGATAGCCTCGACTTGCCAGCACGGTCGCCAGTGTGGATTTGCCTATACCAGACTTCCCCAGAAAGACGACGCAGCCATCGTCCACTTCAACGCTGCTCCCGTGCAGGGCCAGGATGCCGCGCTGGTGCAACAAGGCGCCGAAGGCCGATCCCAGGAGGAACAGCCGCACATCGTCGTCACACGCCTGGGAATGGCGTTCGATAACAATCTGGTTGCCGCCGCGGACCAGATAGCGGGCGACCCGATTCACTTCGAGCAGGAGCTGCCCTGGAATCGCCTGATAACAAACGCCATTGCGTTTGGAGTCCGGTAAAGCCGGGGGGACAGGGCCGTAAACCACGTCAACATGTGCAGCGCCAGCGCCGGGCAATAATTCCGGGAGTGGGATACAAGACGAAATGGTCAGGCCGAACGCCTTGAACGTGTCGGCTCGGGTAGAACCGTTGTCTCTTTCGTCGTACATCGTGACATCACCTGGGCAGGCGCGGGATCACTAGCAAGGGAGCAAGGCAGGTTGGCGAAGCAAGCCCATGGGGATGCGGCAGATGCCGGCGGAAGCGACAGTGTAGATGAACCGATGGAGAGGACAACCGGGGTAGGTCACCGACTGTCCACTCCATCGGGCTTCTTCAGCACAGGGAGGCTACTCAAGAAGCCGTCAGCATCGGCCTGCGGGTGAGGAGGCTCCGAAGAACGAGTGCGTTTCGGAGGTCTCCGGCAGATCACCACGTTGGTTCGGGTCACTAAGGAATGCGTCATGATCGATGCCGCCGTCCGGTGTCTGGGCCGTCACTCGCGCGTCGAGCAACTGAACCCCTGGCTTGTGCCATGGTCGCTTCTCGGTCATGTGGCCACTGGTCCTTTCGTTCGAGAACAGAAACGATGTAGTCGAGCCTGGTATACACCACCCTGGGCGAGTGTCTCGAACCTCTCCTAGTGTACGCCGGAGAGGTCAAGATTGCAAGAATTACCTTCCTGCCTCCTCGTTTTCCCGACGGGTCGAGAACTCGGAGGAAGGAGCGTCAAGATCGGCTGCCGGGGTACCCTGGCCTCCGCCTGGCGTACCGAAACCCTCACGCCGATCCGCCTCATTCTCACACTCGGGGCGATGCGAACGGGTGGCACGGACCCACCAGGCCGCTCTTCCCCGACAGGGGGGATGTTCTCGTCGTCTTGCAGCAATTCTCGTGCTAACCGATGGTGCAACCAGCATGCCAAGAGGGTCACCGTGGCGAGATCTGCTCGGAATCGGAAGGCGTAACTGATTGCCCGGCAAAGGATTGCGGAAGTCTATGAGAATGAGTGGGACGGTCGCCGGTCCGCGGCGTTCGGGGGCGAGTGTTTCCCTTCATTAACTGCTGTTAGCAAACGCTGTTTCCGCGGGTTTACACCGACGAGCCGGTTGTGCTCTCGGGCCAGGGTTCACGCGGGAGAGAGATTCTCAAGCTGTTCGATTTCCTCCGGCTCCAGGCGGAAATCAAACACTGCCAAGTCGGCCACCATGTGGGCAGCGCTTGTCGTGCCGGTCAGTGGCATCATGCCAACGTCGAGGGCGAAGCGGAAGACTATCTGAGAGACGCTTTTGCCGTGGCGTTTGGCGATCTGGGCCACCTGGAGACTGGTCAGGACCTCGCGGTTGCCGGTCAGCAGGGAGAAGCCCTGATAGACCAAACCGTTGTCGGCGCAGAACCGTCTGATCGGCCGGTCCCAGGCCCGAGTGAGGCGGCAGCGATTCTGCACGAAGGTTGGGCGGACGCGAGCCTTGTCACAGAGGGCCTGGAGTTGGTCGAGGTTGACGTTAGAGATGCCGAGCAAACGGGCCCGGCCGCTGTCGTGGATGGCCTCCATCGCTCGCCAGGCCGCCCAGTCCGGCGCCGCCAGTCCGACCTGCGAGACGGTCCCGTGCAGCAGATATGCGTCGATCCGATCCGTGCCGAGGTGTTCGAGCGAGCTGGCGAACGACTGTTCGACCTGGACGGGAATGGTGGCGTTGGGGTCGTAGGGCAAGCGATCGTCCTGGCCCGTGCGGAACGTAAACTTGGTCTGCAAGAAGAGGTCGTTCCGCGTCACCAGGCCCCGATCCATGGAGGCGGCCAGGGCGGCGCCGACCGCGGCCTCATGGTAATGCCGCCGCTGGTTGGCCGTATCGACGCCGCGAAAGCCCTGCTGCAGCGCCAACTCGACGAGGCTCTGCGTCTGGTCCTCTTTCCAGGCCGTCCCGTAGAGGAAGCGCGGCACGCGAACGTTTCCAACAAGCAAGCTCCGCGCCAGCATAGGCTCCTCCAGGGCGGGCCGTCCGATGACGGCAGTATAGCAGCCCATCGCAGGAACCCGGCCAATTCCATTCGTCACCCGCCTACGCGGGGGTAGGAACGAGGACATTCGCGGAGGGCTCGGTGAGGGGCGGCGCAGCTGCGGGCGTCGTGCTGGCCGCCGGCGTCTGGTTTGGCGGCGCGGGGGACATACGCTTGTGGAAATGGCCGTTGATCACGAACCGGCTGTCGGCCACCTCCTTGCTGGGACAGCTCACGGGCACCACGCTGTGATAGCAGGCGCTGGGAAAAAACAGGATGCTGTTGTCGTCCGGCTCGACCCGCGTGAAACTGGCCGTGGTAAACCTGTTGTTCTCGATGTCTGTGTCATAGAGCAGCAGGGCGCCGCCCGTGTACCCTCGCGGCTGCCTATGAAAGAAATAGACATAACTGACCCGGCGATTGGCGCTCGTCTCCGAATTGGCGGGGCAGTCCATGTGGAGTCGGAAGAAGTGCCCGTCGAGGTAGATGCGAAGCTTGAGATCGACATGCTCGATTTCAAATGGCGCAACCTGGAGGCGGCCCAGCACCTGGGGGAGCGTTTCCAAAACCAGCTCGCGAAAGCGCAGACCTCCCCTCCCAGTTGCCGGGAATCTCCAGCGATTCGCGACGCTGGGGGTTGTACTCGTTGTTGCCGACCTTGGCGGGGACCAGTTGCTCCTGGCTGGCCAGCACCAGGGGCACCAGGGTCTCGTGAAACGCGGAGGGCAGGAAGTTCCTGATCAGGACGAATGGCGCGGCACGCACTCGAGGAGGGACGGCGGTCCCGGCCAGGATCGCATGGGTATATTCCGCATCGCGGTCCCCGGGATTCAGTTCCTTCAACTGTTCGTAGATCACCGCCGCCTCGCTCAGGTTGCCCTGCTTACGGAAGATCTGGGCCAGCGAGGTCAGGGCGGCCAGATTCCTGGGATCTCCGGCGAGTTGCTGCTGGCATAGCCGTTCGGCCTGCTGGAGGAGGGCGTCGGAGACAAAAAACGGCTCGGGATTGCTCATGGCCAGTTCCTGTCGGTCAAGAGTGGTGCGGACAGCCCATCGAGGCCCGAGCGTTCATCCAGGGGCTGGAACGCGAATCAGGTTGCATTTCTGCAGTTTCTGCAGGAGCGTCAAGGTGGCGGTCTCGCAGGTGGCGGGCTCGACCTCGAACTCCTGAACGAGTTGATTGCAAACCGTGCGGACGGCGATCGGCTTCACGATGAGCGACCAGACGCGGGAGCCAATATCGTCCAGCTTGTAGTACTTGCCGCTGCGCACGTCCATGAGGACGGTTTCGCCATCCACGACGGTGGAAACCTGCTGTTCGCTCTGGGCAATCACAGCGTCTAACGACAGGCTGGCCTCTCCGGTCATAAAGCACCCCTTCCGCAGCCGGGAATCGAATGGTGGATGTCGGTCAAAACACAGGCTCTTCCGCATCGGTCAGGTAGCCGAAACGCTGCATGACCGTGCGGTGGTCCTCAATCATCCGCCGCACCTGGGCGTCTGTCAACACTTCTCGCCACGAACCGGCCTTTCCCTTGCGGAAGAAGGCTCGGTGCGGGGCCGATGCTTCCCGAAAGCCATCCTGGCTCTCCTGGCGCTGAAGCTCGCGGAGGGAGCTGAAGGCAATGGCCCGGCGGATTCTCGCGGGCTCCTGTGTCATCCCCAGGAAAGCGGCGACGGCGGTGAACGTCTCCAGGGGCTGGGCGAGCATGGTTTCATAGCGCAGCACCAGTTTCCGCAGGCCGGGCGCGTCGACCCAGCTCAACACATGCTGGCTCCAGGTGAGCAGGCGTTGGCGTAGCCCCGCCAGGATCAGCCGATCGCGGGGTCCGGCAATCATGCCGTGGGGATCGGCCATCAGGGCGAGAATCCGGTCATAATTGCCGCCCTGAAAGTGGGCATAGGACACACAAACGTCCCGTGGGTCGCGGACAAGGTAAACGACGCCGGCGGTCACCTCCGGGGGGAACAGGGGTTGGCCATCGCTCAGGATGGTGTAGGCGTCGTGGACCTTGAAGATTATCGGTTGCTCCGCCCGGGCCGCCAGGTAGCGGTAGACCTCCGGGCGTAGGAGATCGACCTCCTCGTGCGTGAGGTCCCCGGCTTCATATCCCAGGGCCAGGTCGAAGCATTGGCGAGCGTGTGCAGAGCTTCGTTCCAGGGAGTTGATATCGACGGGGGTATCTTGATCGCGCTGCAAGTTGGCGAGGAACACCCGTAGCCAGGTATTGCCTGACTTCGGGTACGATGCCAGCCAGATGATGCCGTTCATGCGCGAAACTGTTGCTCGAGGGCGTCCGCCCATTGCTCGACGACAAATGGACCGTTGGGCCGCACCAGGCGCATCGGGGGACGCGCGAGGCGAGGTGAGCAATCTGCCGAAAATGACGCTCAACCAGGTTGAGGCCCGCAAGATACTGAACGCGGTAGGTGTAATCGCGGAGCACTCTCAGCTTGCGCGACGCCGTTATGGGCTGCATGATGGGGTCCAACTTCCCCCAGCCGGGGCTCAGGACATAGATGGCCTTCACCGGAAGGCGCTCCTCGCGCCAGTCCTCGCCGAACGGCAAGGCGCGTTTCTCCAGTCGGGGCCGAACCCGGCGCAGGCCGGCGCTTTCGATCCCGAAGTGCTGGAGAGCATCCACCCAGAGCTTGGCCTGGGGGTAGGCGGCCGCAGCGGACGGAATGCCGTCCTCACCGATGGTGATGGGACAAACGTCGTCCCCCAGGCAGGCATAGCCACGGCGGCGAAGGGCAGTGGCGAGGGTCGATTTCCCCACGCCGGAGCGGCCAATCAGGACCACGCAGCCCTCGCCGACCTTGATCGTGCTACCGTGCAGGGCCAGGATGCCGCGTTGATGCAACACCGTCCCCATCACGGATCCCAGAAGGAAGTGACGTAAATCGTCGTCGCTGGCTTCCGGGTGGCGATCGACGACGACCTCGTTCCCATGCCGCACCAGGAAGCGGGCGATCCGATCCACCTGAAGCAACAAGTAGCCTGGAGCGGCTTGAAAACGGACCCCATTTTCCTTCACAGGCTCCAAATCCCGGGCGACCGCGCCATAAACCACGGTGACATCGGGAGAGGCCTGGCCAGGCAGGAGTTCCTGGAACGGCAGGCACGCCGAGATAGTCAGACCGAACGCGCGGTAGAGAAGGCCCGTGCTGGATGAGGGGACGCTTTCCTGGGTCGAGAGGCCGCGCTCCCCCCGCGGCGGGGGCGGGCAACGTGGGTGTGCATCCACGGCCGGGCTGTTGAATGGAGTGCTGGTGCCAGTCATCACTGCCATTGCCGCAGGGGAACAAATGAGGGCAGCCGGGAAGTACCGGCTGCCCTGCGATGCACAAACTCATCAGGAAAAGTCGGCAGCGGCCGGATTGCTGTGGTCGTGCAGGTTTCCGGAGTCCGGCGGATTTGGGGCGACAGGGTCATCTGCGCCGAAGTCGTCGCTGATCGTGGCGGGGTCACCAGCGGTGGCCGATGCGTCGAGGAGTTGGAACTTCGGATCGTGCCAGGGTTTCTTTTCGCTCATAAGGCCACTTGTCCCTTTGTTCGAGAATCACAGACCGTAGTCGCGCCGGGGCTACACCACCCTGGGCTTATCTCTCGAACCTCCCCGGTACTGTACGCCAGGGAAGTTGCGATTGCAAAGAAATACCCGCGGCCGTGGAACACTGCACAGCGATCTCCTGCCATTCCAACGGCAGCGCTGTTCGCGTCCTCTCGGCTTCATTGTCGTGCCGCAATCTATACGCAAGGATCGTGCCAAGAGAGAAACGCCTTGGGAGGCCTTCCGCACGGATGACGACACAAGTAATGCCCTGCGAATGCTTTGTGGTTTCTCCACCCGAATGCGCAGGCGGCTTCCTCTTGCACCGGGGTTTCAGCAAGCGTTTCCGTTCCTTAACCGCCGTGAAGAAAGGGTGTTGCCGCAGGTTTACAAGAGAAAGTTCCGAGTGCGAGCAATCGGCAGGCGGAGCCTGCCCTGCACCCGAGCGTAGGGCAGGCTCCGCCTGCCGACGATATTGCGGGCGGGGACAACGTAGCTCAATCGAGCTGGTACTTCTTGACCTTGGAGAAAATGGTGCGTGGGGTGAGGCCGAGGCGGTGGGCGGCGTGGGTGCGGTTGCCGCCGGTTTCGGCCAGCACCTTGACCAGCAGCCGGCGTTCGTATTCCTCGACCGCCTGGGCCAGGTGCAGTCCGCTGGCGCAGGCCTGCTCCACCAGGCGGTCGAGCGAGAAGCCCGTTGGGCGGTGGGGCCGGCGGCGGCGGGGAGGCGGCGATTTTCTCGAAAACCCAGCGGGGCAGGTCGGTCAGTTCCAGAGTTGTCGAAGCCCCGTCGTGGTGGGCCAGCGTTTCGCGGATGACGTTCTCCAGCTGACGGGTGTTCCCCTCCCAGGGGAGCGACCGCAGCGCTTCCATGACGCGCGATCCAAAGCCGGTGACGCGGGCCGCCCGGCCGACCTGGTACTGCGCCAGGAAGTGATGGGCCTGCAGCTCGACATCTTCCGGCCGCTCGCGCAGCGCCGGCAGCTGGACCCGAAACACATTCAGGCGCTGAAACAGGTCCTCGCGAAAGCGGCCCTGGGCCACCATCGCTTCGAGAGGCCGGTTGGTGGCGGCGATGACCCGAACGTCGATGGGATGCTCATAGTCTTCGCCGACGGGGAGCAGGCGGCGTTCCTGGAGGACGCGGAGGAGCTTGGGTTGCAAGTCTAGGTCCAGCTCGCCGACCTCGTCGAGCATCAGGGTGCCGCCGTTGGCAGCCCGGAACAGTCCCTTGCGCTCGCCGGCGGCGCCGCTGAAGGCTCCGCGGACGTGGCCAAACAGGTCGCTCTCGGCCAGCGTCTTGCTGAGGGCACCGCAATTGATGGTGACAAAGGGCTTGTCGCCGCGGCGCGGGTCGAGGGCGTGGATGGCCTCGGCCAGGCGCTGCTTGCCCGTGCCAGTCTCTCCAAGGATGAGGACCGGCAGATCGCTGAAGTGGCTGGCCTTGACGGCCCGGCGGAACACGTCGCGCATGGCGGCGCTGGCCGCCAACAGGCCGTGGCCCGCGAAGATCTCTCCCAGCTGCTCCTGTTCCCGGAACTGAGCCTGTTGATCGAGCGTCAAACGCTCAACCACGGCGGTCAGGTCAGTCAGGAACGTCGGGGCTTTCTCGTTCAGAACCTGGCGCGCCCGCGGCCAGGGGCTGACAATAGAGGTGGATCGGCAACTGAGCCGTATCGGCATAGATGAGAATGGCGACATGACGGCCGAGGGTCCGCAAGAATTCGAGGATCGCCGCCTGCTGGGCCGGCGGTCCGTCGGCGGGCCCAAACGGGAGCAGGGCAATGCCCGGGTCGCCGGTCTGGCAGTGGAGGCGGGCCGATTCCAGGTGAGCGTGGTAGACCACGTGCGCCGAGCCCCCCAGGGCCGCCTTGATGCGGCTGGCTCGAACGGGGTCCGGGTCCCAGAGCACGAGCTCGGGACGAACCGCCCGAGCCGGCGGGTCGGAGGGTAAGGGGCGCGCGAGGGTGGAATCGGTCGGCACGGGAATGGTCGGCCGCTGCAACGTCATCGTCGCTCTCCCCTTCTCTCAGAGCTAGGTGGCATCATCCAGGTTGCAGTACGCGGCAACGAACTCGGCACATCGCTGTGCCACGGGCGCGGAACAGGCGACCTGTCCTCCACCTGTTAATCAGGCGCGGGGCGGCGGCTTCGGGACGAAACGGGGAGAACAAAGATTCGGGCTCTGCGAGGCGACCTTCCACCGGCGATTGCGGATACTTCCTCCCGGCATTCGCGAGTGCATTTCTAACCTTACCTGCTGCCCCTCGCGATCACAAGCAAATTTCACCCGGATTCGGCGCACCGAAAGCCGGGCACACCCCATCCCGCCCGAAAGGCAAGAAACGGCGGCGACGGTTGCCGGAACCGGCCGAGAGCAGCGAGTCGCTCTCGCGGAAACGGCACGGAAGGGCCTGAGCTGCCTACGCTGCAATGCAGCGGCCTGACTCAAGTTCCGATGTGATGGCAGCCCCATTGCCCCTGCGCGACCAGAGTCCAGGTTGGGCGGGTATGCATGCAAATAGCCTGCCCATTCTCTTCGACTCCGCTGGTCCCGGATGGTGGCTGAAGCAGAGTCGGTGCTCAATCCCGCCGGCTCGAAGCCGTATCCTCTTGGCAAACTGACCCTTACAACCGCACTGCGGATAGCGAAAGAATCCTCTTCGCCGCCGCTCCGCCGTGCGCGCTGCGGCCCTCGCCGATCACCCGGTGCCTCATCCCGGGCCCAGCGTTAACAAATCGCAACAGGCGCTCCTTTACAGCGTTTACGAACCGCAGCACAGCCCGGGAACCTCAAGCCCACCGATCCGGTCGAGGGGCGTCCGTTCCGAGGCGTGGCCCAGACGATGGCCGGATGACGCCCTCCACACTCCTCAAGCTGATCATTTGTCGGTAGCGCGGGTCCGCACACACGGAATTATATGCATCCTGGCGCTTGTCGCTGAAATGTGAAGGCGCATGTGGTTACTGCACAAGGGATTGCGGCGAGTGCGCCAGGATGCATATAATTCCCGGCGAATTCAGTACGACATGGCAATTTGCGCGGAGCCGGCACCGCCTGGGTCCGGTGCCGGTCACGGCATCGCCTTCGCCATTTTCTCCAGCTTCTCGAAGTCGCCGGCCAGGGCATACGGCGGGCAAGGGGGGCCTGGGCGTCACGTACCACCTGGAGGGCGTCGGCCCGGTGGCCGTCTTTCAGGGCCTGCTGGCCGGCCGTCAGCAGCCAGCGGAGGCGGCGGTCGAGGTCGGCGTCGCTGCCGGGCCGCGTCAGCAACTCGTGCAGGTGCGGCAGGGCGGCGGCCCACTTGCCCTGGTCGAGCTGGGCCGCCACCAGCGCCTCGCGGGCGGCATCGGCCAGCGGGCGCGTCTCATCCTTCTTCGCCCAGCGGCTGTGCAGCTCGGCCAGCAGTTGCAGGCGGCGCGACCCCTGCTGTGTCTCGGTCAACGTGCGGTCCCAGTCCTGCATCAGGGGGGCGCGGGCGGCGCGGGCGACGATCTCGACCAGGGCGGCCCAGGCCTTGTCTTGCACCCGCGCATCCTCGCCGGCCAGGACCCGCTTCCAGAGGACGGGTAAAGACGCGGGACCGCCGACCTCGCCCAGCGCAGTGGCTGCCCGGCTGCGGACGCCGGGGTCCACATCGTGCAGCAGGGCCGCCTCCAGCCGGGCCCGCAGGCGTTCGTTCTGGGCTTCGCTCAGGGCCTTGCCGTCGCCGGCGGCATGGGCCAGGGCGCCGAGCAGGCCGAAACGCACGCTGACCACCGGATCGTCCAGCCCACCCAGGAGGCTGTCGAAGATGCCGGCATCGGCGACGTGCTCCAGGGCCTGGGCGGCAGTCTGGCGGACGGCCTCGGAAGGATGGCGGAGTAAGGCGGCCAGGACGGGTCCAGCCTCGGGCACGCCGAGGCTGCCGAGGCTCTCGGCCGCCTCGACCACGACCTCGACGGCCGGATCGTCCAGTGCCTTCTGCAAGGCGGGGACGACCTGCTTTTGACGGGCCAGTGCCTCGGTGCCGCTGCCCTGGGCCTGCTGGGCCAGGGCCCGCGCCGCCGCCGCCCGCACCGGGGCCGACCCACGCCGCAGGAGGGAGCGGAGTCGGTCAAAGGCGGCGCGGATCGCCGACCCGTCCCAGGGCCAGGACGGCGGTCCGCTGAATCTCCGCGCTGCCGTCGCCGCTCAGCCGAAGGAGGACGTCGGCTATCGCCTTCTGTCCGAGGGCGTCGGCGGCCGGCAGCAGGTCGAGCACCAGCCGACGGCCAGCGCCGGACCGCCGGCTCCTCCTGGTCGGGCAACGCCTGGATGTAGCTGAGCCGGTCGGCAGGCGGAAGCCGGCCATAGAGCTGTTGCCGCAACACGACCAGTTGACTCCGGCGCGTTCCAGGTCCCCCTCCAGCCGCCGAGCCCGCTGCGCCTGGTAGGCGACACGGAGTTCCAGCCAGCGTTCGTTGGACAGGTCCCGGTGCCTGTCCCACCAGGCGTGCCAGCGCTCCATGTCCAGACCGTAGGCCTCGCCGGTCAGGTCGGCGAGGGCGTCGGCCGCGGCGCGGCGCACCGCCTCCTGGTCGTCGGCCAGGCGGTCGAGAAGCACAACGGCGGCCGATTTGCGTCCGCTGCGGCCCAGCGTCCACAGGGCGGCCTGGCGGACGCCCAGGTCGAGCTTGCCATCCTCGGCCAACCCTTGCAACCGGAGGATGACATCGCTGGTGGCCAGCACCGCCAGCGTCTCGGCAGCCGACGCCCGGACATTGGCCCGGGAGCCCGCCAGGGCCGACAGCAGCTCGGCGTTGAAGCGGGTATCGTGGGCCGTGCGCAACGCCGCGCTCAGGGCCAGGAAACGTCGGCCGAGTCGGTTTGCCGCAGCCCCTGGTGGACGATATCGATGGTCTGCTCGTCCGAACTCTCAACGAGCAGTCGGGCCGCCTGTCCCTGCTGCAAGGGTGCCTGGCGGTCGTAGAGCATTTCGCGGAGGCGGGGCAGGTCAGCAGGGGGACCGGCGTGGGCGATGCCAGGGAGAGCGAGGGCCAGGGCCAGGAGCAGGCGTTTGGACATGGGGTTTCCCTCTCCTTGGCGAGCGGGGGGCGTAAGCCCCCCGGTATGAATACCGGGGGGCTTACGCCCCCCGCTCGCCCGAGTCATGCGGCAATGGCTGGTTGAGCCGGTTCCTCAACGATCGCCAGGCTCTGCACCCGGCGCCGACGCCACCCCAGGATGCCCCAGGTCACGAGGGCGGCACCGACAATCGGCCAGTGTCCCGGCACCAGGCGGATTGGCCACGGTCCTTGCCACCACATGATCGTGGCCAGCACCGCCCCCCAGACACTCAGGGCCACGAGGTCGGCCAGGCGTTCTGGGCGCTCGCGCAAATAGACGGCGAGCAGGTAATACCCGGGGGCCAGGAACGGCACGAACCAGCGGATCGAACAGCAGGCCCCGCCGGAGTTATTCGACAGGAATGCGTACAGGAGCCAGGTGGCGCCGCACCAGCCGAGAGTAAAGGTCAGCTCGGGTCGGTGCGGACCGGATCGCCTCAGCACGGCCACCAGGGCGGGGAGCGCCAGGAGCAGCGGCAGGTTGTGGACCAGGATCCCCTTCTTACCGAAGAGCAGTGCCAGGGCGTATAGGCCCAGCTCGACCGGCCCGTGCCTGGCGAAGCCGGTGAGGTTGTCGGAGCTGAAGGGGCTGCCGGGCCAGGCGAGGTATTCGGGAACCATGTTCATCGGCTTCCAGACGCCGCCGATGGCGTGGTTGATGCCGAGGCCGACGGCCACCCAGGGCGCGGTCGCTAGAACATAGACCAGGGCGGGCATCGGCTGGCGGCAGCGGTAGGCCACCAGTCCGAACAGGGCCGCTGCCAGCAGTGGGCCGCTGCCGAAATCGAGGTTGAAGCCCAGGCCAGCCAGCGTACCGAGGCCGATCAGCCGGAGCCAGGAGGTCCGCCCCGCTTCGCAGTCCCGGGCCAGCCGCACCGCTTGCCAGCAGATGACGGCCAGGACGGCGAGCTGCAAGATGTGGTTGTTTACGTGGCGGGTGTAGGTCAGGGCACAGGTGGCCAGGCCGAAGCTGGCGACCCAGGCCAGCCGCAGCCGGCCCGCCAGGCCGATCTCGCCGCCGAGGAAGTACAGGGCCAGTACCGCCACGACATACGCCGGTGCCGCTGTTGCCAGCGTCATAACCCAGGCGAACAGGTCGGGGCGTTCCTGAGCGGGAGGCAGGCCAAGGCAGCGGGCGGTTTCGTAGAGGCCAGCCATCAGCCCGGTGATGACGGCCGGCTTCTCGGAATAGTAGTGGCCCCCGATGTACAGCTTGTCCAGTGTCCCGTGGGCCAGCAGGGGGTCGTCCGGTCGATAGGGGGAGTGGCCCTGGGCGGGCGGCTGGCAGAAGAGCGAGCCGTCAATGGCCAGGGTATGCCGATCGGCGAGCGATTCGACGGCGGCGAGCCGGCTGCCGTCGTTCCAGCCGCCGGCATAGGGCCGGGCACCGATGGCCGCCAGCATCAGGGCGGCCAGGCCCAGCAGCCACGGCACCAGGCGATGATCGGCGCGGGCCGGGGATGAGGTCACGCGAACTCCCTTCCGTGGGACGAGGGCGGCTGGCGCCGGCGCGAACCTATACGCGATGGGGCACCCGGGGGACAAGCGGAGTTTTCCGCCCGGCGGCGCAAGCCGGCCAACTCGCCTCGCGGAAACGCAGTGGATGCGTATAATCGGCCGGCCGCTGCCCCGGTCGCCCCACCCGCGAGGACAGGGATGTTCCGCCTACTCCACGGCCGCGCCGGCCATTATCTGCTGCTCACGGCCATCTGGGCGGTCCTTGCCCTTCCCAACCTGGGCGGCCCGAGCCTGTGGGACATTGACGAGGGGAACAACAGCAAGTGCGCGCGGGACATGTTCGTGTCGGGCGATTACGTGGTGCCGCACTTCAACGGGTCGTGGCGGTTCGACAAGCCCGCTCTGCTCTACTGGTTGCAGGCCGGAGCGTATGCTGTGTTTGGCGTTGGCGAATTTGCCGCTCGCTTCCCGTCGGCCGTGGCAGCCCTGGCCGCGATTCTGCTGACCTATGAGCTGGGCCGGCGGCTGTTCGACTCGGCCACCGGCTTGATCGGCGGCCTGGTGCTGGCCAGCGCCACACTATTCTGCGCCGCCGCCCACTTCGCCAACCCCGACGCCCTCCTGTCGGCCTGCATGGTTCTGACGTTCCTCTGCTGCTGGCGGGCGTTTCAGGGCGGCGATGGGCGCTGGCTGGTCGCCGCGGGAGCCGCGGTTGGACTCGGGGTCCTGGCCAAGGGGCCCGTGGCCGTCGTGCTGCCGGTCGGCGCAGTCGGCCTGTTCCTCCTCTGGTCGCGGAATCTCCGTCTGCTGTGGGACCGCCACGTCCTCTGGGCCGGCTTGGCGTGCGTCCTGGTCTTCGCACCCTGGTATGCCTGGGTCGCTAACGATACCCGGGGAGCGTTCCTGAACGGGTTCTTCCTGACGCACAACATCAATCGCTATCGGTGGGCGATGGAAGGGCACAGCGGGGGGCCGGCCGGCATGTCGAGCGTTGTCGGCTTCGCCGCCCAGGGGCTGTACTACCCCCTGGTGCTGCTCGTGGGCCTGGCGCCCTGGTCAGTTTTTCTGGGGCTGGCGGGGTGGTACGGCCTGGGCGCCCGCGCCCGGGGCGATTCTCCTGGGGACCAACCCACCCGTAGCCTGCCGCCCGTTTACCGGTTCCTCTGGTCGTGGATCATTGTTTGCTTCGTCTTCTTCGCCCTGGCGGGGACGAAGCTGCCCAACTACATCCTGCCGCTCTACGCGCCCACGGCGCTCCTGATCGCCCGCTTCCTGCAGCGCTGGCGTCAGTGCGCCGTTCAGCCGCGCCCGAATCGTGGTCCGTAGCGCCCTCGTCGGCTTTGGCCTGTTTGGCGTCGTGACAGCGGTGGGACTACTGCTGGCAGGTGGCGTGCTGCCTCGGTCTCTGGTCAAGCTCCCGCCGTTGCCCGGGCTGGCGGCTTGGGGGGCGATGGGCGTTGTGCCGATCCTTGGAGCCGTCACCGCGGCATGGCTGGTGCGGCGCCATCTGCGCGGGGCAGCCCTGGTGGCGCTGGGAAGCGCGGCCATCCTTTTCATTGCGGTCCTGGCAGCGGGGGGAGTCACCGCCGTGGACGCCGCCAAGGCCCCGCGACCCCTGGTGCAAGCTGTCCTGCACGATCCGGCCCAGGGCGAAATCCGCCTGGTCTGCTTCCGCTATTTCCAGCCCAGCCTGGTCTTTTATTCGCACCGGCAGGTAGAACTGCTGCCCGACGAGTCGCAGGTGCTGGACCGCCTGCGGTATCCGGTAGCAGTCTACCTGTTCCTGCCGGCGACCGACTGGGAGCGGTTGCGGACTCAGGTGCCGACGCCGTGTCGGGTGGTGAGCGAGCACCGCGACCTGTACCGCCGCTGTGATGTGGTGGTGGTGACGAATCGGTAGCCGCTTGCGGCTTCGCACTTGCGAAGCCGCAAGCGGCCGGGACACTACTTCGTCTGCACGTTCCCGATAATCATCTGCTTGTCCATCTCCAGCTTGAACTCGTACTTGAGTTCCTTCGCCTTCTCGCCGTTCATGGTGGGATCGACCTTGAGGTCCCAGCGCAGGAGGTTGTTGGGCCGTTCCTCGCGGACATACAGCGGATCGGTGCTGACCTCCGGGTCGGCCTTGACCAGGGTGATGCCGGCCGTCTCAGTTTCAGCGTGCGGCAGGCGATCCCAGACCTGAACGTTGACTAGCTCGGACTTGTAACTCGAAACCAGGATTCTGTACTCGAACTTCAGCACCTGGTTGCCGCCCTTGGTCTCGCGGGCCTTGTCCAGCATCTGCCGCTGCACGCGCAGGGCCGGATCGACCCCGAAACCGGCGGTGAACTGCTCGTCCATCGCCACCAGCGGCATCGTCATCTGCCCAACGAAGTCGCTGCCCAGGTAGGTCGTCGCTTCACCGGGGAGCAGGACGTACTGGCTCTTGTTGGTCAGGTTGGCCAGGCGATAGACGTGTGGCGTCAGGACCGGGACCGCCTTGTAGAAGTACTCGGGCGCCAACTCCAGGCAAGCCACCTCGATGACCTGCTCCTCGCTACGCGACGGTACGGTCAGCCGCCTGGCTAGGTGGTGCGTGAAGCCCCCCTTCGCCGCGCTTACGGCTTCTGGCATTGAGCGTGAAGAGCGACGTTGTCGTCTTGGGTTTGGTCTCAAACTTGGTAGGCCAGAGACTCCTGGTCCATGCAAAGGCTCAGCACATCACCATCGAGCTTGTAGATGCCTTTCCAGTCCACGATGCCACCATGGAGTTTGGAGATCTCCTGGACCTCGATTCTCTTGGGATCGCTTTTGAGGTCCGCCGCCGTGTAGGTGTACGTCGCATGGCCCTCCTTCCCTTCGAAGGCGATGGTCAATTTCCCGTCCGAGAACACGAGCACCCCCTTCCGCCGCTCGACGACCTGCGGAGGCATTTTCCTGCCTGCGTTTTCAAGGGCGGTCATCACCCAGGTGCCGTTGAGTTTCTTCAACTCCTTGAGGGTGGCCTCGTCGGGCTTCTTGGGGCGCCGGCACTTGGACACCATACGGCCGTCGGCGGTGGTGGTGTCAAACCCATCCGGCCGGGGTTGGTAGGGATTGCCGATGCAAAGCGACAACTCGTCGTCCTTGACCTCATAGATGGCTTGGACCACCTCACCTTTGGCATTTCCGTCCAGGCGGATAAGATCGATGGTTTTCGGCGAGGCGGATGGGTCCAGGTGCTTAATGCGGAAGCTGGGGCTGTCCACCTTGATCTTCTTCTCCTTGTCGATCCCTGCCACCTGGTAGATCGTCAGTTTATCGTCCTCGACGACGAGCCTGTGGTGGATATCGTGGCGTGGGAGGTTGCGACCGCCTATTCCCATGGCGACGAGCGGCCACTCGCCCTGGAGCTTCTTGAGTTCATCCTTGACCTTGTCGTCGGCTGCGCCGCCCGAAGCAGTCAGGACCACCAGCGCGACTGCGGAGATGACGTGTCGTTTCATCATTGGTTCTCCCAGGGCGATGAAGGTAAGCCCGGCGCAAGCGGCAGCAGCGCACGGAGCGCTGCTGCCGCTTGGGCGACGCAGTGCAATGGCTAGAGTTGTGCGATGAGGGGAGGTTGCGATTTCGGACAAGGCAGTCGTGACTATTGACTCGAGCTTCGCCGAAGTCAGGAACTATTTCCAGAATTGTTTGGAATCATTCCGGAGCCAGTGCGCGCATCGTCGCCGATGAAAGTACGCCGAGCGGCAGTCTGCCAACTCGGCCGCACCGGCCTCGATCCATTCCTTGAGGATGGCGACGCCGGCCGCACCGGGGGCGACGTAGAGGGTGGCCTCCTTCGGCGGCATCTCGCCGAGGCGGACGCGCTCAAATAACTCCGACTCGGCCGGCTTGCCTGGAACGACTTTCTGGCGAGCGATGAGGCGTTCGCGGTCGAGGACGTAGCCGAAACCGCCCTTGGATTTGCCGCCGGGGCCGTGGCAGGAAGCGCAGTTCTTGCGGAGAACGGCCTCCGCCTTGACGGCGATGGCCGGGGGTTCGGCGCGGACACCGGGGATCACCAGCCACAGGCCAAGCAAGGCGAGCGTGCATCGTGTCATGACCGCCTCCCGAAATGTGGGGCGAACCCCATTATGGTCTCCGCGGGGGCAGGAGCAAGTAACCGGGATGTAACATGCGGGCGTGGCGAGCGGCGCGGCGTCAGCCCGCCGGTACTCATGGGCACCGGCGGGCTGACGCCGCGCCGCTCGCCACGGTCGTCCCATTGTCTTTTTTCCTTGCCCAGGCGCCCAACCGGCGTTACCTTGACAGGCCGTCCGCAACCCTGTCGCTCTTCGAGGAGGTTCTCGTGCTCCCCCCACGATCCCTGGCCTGCTCACTGAGTCTAATCCTGTCGGTCGTCGTCGGCTCAATTGCGGCCGACAATCCCCCCAAGAAATTCGAGCCCCCGGTCCAGATGACCGCGCAGCAGGATCATCAGCACCTGATGGATCTTCTGAAGATCAAGGAACTCCGCCGTGGGGCCGACGGCAACAACCGTAACGCCCCCAACGCGGCCAACTACGACGAAACCAAGGCGAACCCGTTTCCGAAGCTGCCGGACCCGCTCGTCATGAAGGACGGCAGCAAGGTCACCACCGCGGCCCTGTGGGTCAAGAAGCGCCGGCCGGAACTCGTCGAGGAGTTCGACCGGGAAATCTACGGACGAATGCCGAAGGACACCCCGCTGGTGAAATGGGAGGTAACCAGCACCAGCAACCAGACGGTGGGCGACGTGCCGGTCATTACGAAGCAGCTGGTCGGCCACGTTGACAACTCGTCCTATACGCCGATCAAGGTGGACATCCAGTTGACGCTGACGACGCCGGCCAACGCGACGGGTCCGGTGCCGGTCATCATGGAGTTTGGCTTCAGCTTTGGCGGCTTCGGCGGCTTTGGCGGCTTTGGCGGCGGCCGCCCGACCCCCGGCCAGGTACTCTCCACGGGCACCCAGGACCAGCTGAAATTGACGGCCGATCAGAAGAAGAAGCTGCAAGAACTTCAGAAAACGGTGGACGACGAGCTCAAGACGCTCCTCACCAAGGACCAGCAAAAGCAGCTCAAGGACCTGCAGCAGCCCCCTAGAGCCCCCGGCGGCCCAGGCTGGCAGGAGCAGGTCCTCGCCAAGGGGTGGGGCTACGCCATTCTTTCCCCCAACAGCGTGCAGGCCGACAACGGCGCGGGCCTGACATCCGGGATCATCGGTCTGTGCAACAAGGGCCAGCCGCGCAAGGTGGACGACTGGGGTGCCCTGCGCCTGGGCCTGGGGGGCCAGCCGGGCCCTCGACTATTTCGCGACCGACAAGGCGGTGGACGCCAAGCGGGTCGGCATCGAGGGGCTCTCGCGCTACGGCAAGGCGGCTATTGTCACCATGGCCTACGACGAGCGCTTCGCCATCGGTTTCATTGGTTCGTCCGGCGAGGGCGGCGCCAAGCTGCACCGCCGCAACTGGGGCGAACTGGTGGAGAACGTTGCCTCATCGGGCGAGTATCACTGGATGGCCGGCAACTTTCTCAAGTACGCCGGCCCCCTAAATTGGGACGATCTGCCGGTCGATTCGCACGAACTGGTCGCGCTCTGTGCCCCGCGTCCGGTGTTCATCAGCAGCGGCACGCTCGCCGCCGGCGACGGATGGGTCGACGCCAAGGGGATGTTCCTGGCTGCTGCCGGTGCGGGACCGGTCTACAAGCTGCTGGGCAAGAAGGACATGGGCGCCACCGAGTTCCCCGCCGTTGAGACGCCGCTGATCGACGGCGAGGTGGCTTTCCGCCAGCACAGCGGCGGCCACACTACCGGACCGAACTGGCCGACGTTCCTGAAGTTTGCCGACCGCTACTTGCGGGGACCGAAGGAGAAGGGGACTTCTCCCAGCACCAAATGAAGCGAGGCCCGAGGGAGGAAGCTAGTGGATGACGCCGGAGATTACGACGTGTAGGGTGGGTCGAGTCTTCGAGACCCACCGCTGGCTCGGTGGGTCTCGAAGACTCGACCCACCCTACACGATTCGTCAGAACCTCTGGTGTCTTCCACTAGGCCGATCCGGACGGCAGAATCCGCTGGTTAAACGGATCCGCACTTGCGCCCGAGAACCAGTGGACAGGAGCTAGCTCGTCCTGGATCGCCCACGGCTTGTATCGATCGGCATCGAGGCCGGCGGCCAGTCGCAGCGCTGACTGCACCACCGCGGCCGTGACCGCCTCTCCGGCGCCGGCCCAGCGGACGCAGGTATAGCCGGCGGCGGTGGTGAACTGTTTCCCGCCCGTTTTGGTCGCCGGGCCGGTGGCGAACGGGCTGCCCCAGGCCATGCCATCGCCGAGGTGCCAGGCGGCCGTTGCCTCGTCCCACGGGCCACGCCAGCAGAAGCGATCGCGGAAGACCAGGCGACCATCGCGGCGCACCCAGTGCTCCAGCGACAGGGCGTCGCGCACGTCGCGGCGGTCGATGGCGGCTTCGAGGCCCCATGAATGGCTGTAGCCGCCGATGGGCAGAGCCGAGTCGCCGAGTTGCAAAAGGCGGAGGTTCATGGGGTCTCATCCCAGACCGCTGGCGCCCGGCCTATGCTCCCACGGCCAAACCTGCTAAGCTGGTCGTGACTTCCGGGCCGACCTTCATCGGCTTTCGGCGCTCCCCCGCCCGATGCGCCGGAGGCCGATCCCTGTTTTCGGGGGACTGATACGACCCATGACCGATACCAAGCTCATCCGCAACTTCTCGATCATCGCCCACATCGACCACGGCAAGAGCACCCTGGCCGACCAGTTCCTCTTGAAGTGCGGCGCCATGACCGAGCGCGATTTTCGTAACCAGACCCTCGACTCCATGGACCTCGAACGCGAGCGCGGTATCACCATCCGCATGCACCCGGTCACCCTGACCCACCAGCAGGACGGACAGACGTACGAGCTGAATCTGATCGACACGCCCGGGCATGTTGATTTCAACTACGAGGTGTCGCGCAGCCTGGCCGCCTGCGAAGGGGCCATCCTCCTCGTCGATGCCACCCAGGGCGTGCAGGCGCAGACGGTGGCCAACGCCTACCTGGCCATCGAGGGGAACCTGACCATCGTCCCGGTGCTGAACAAGATCGATAGCCCCATCGCCCGGCCCGAAGAGGTCATCGCCGAAATGCACACGGCCCTCGGTCTGGAGGCCGACCAGGTGCTGCGGGCCAGCGGCAAGACGGGGGCCGGCGTCGATGAGGTCATTCGGGCCATCATCGAGCGCGTGCCGCCGCCGCCCGGCGACCCAAACGCCCCCTTGCAAGGGCTCATCTATAACAGCCATTTCGACACCTACAAGGGCGTTGTCGTCTATGTCCGCCTGATGCAGGGGACGCTGCGCAAGGGGCAGCGCATCCGGTTGATGCGCGGCGGCACCGAGCACGAAGTCTCCGATGTCGGCCAGTTCCGCCCCGCCCAGACGCCTGTGGACGCCCTGGCGGCCGGACAGGTCGGCTTCTTCATGGCCCAGATCAAGAAGCTCGAGGACGTCCACATCGGCGACACCGTCACCGACGCCCTGCACCCGACCGACACCGCCCTGGCCGGCTACAAGGAACCGAAGCCGATGGTCTACAGCGGCCTGTACCCGGTCAACAACAACGACTTCGAGTCACTGCGCGAATCGCTCGCCAAGCTGCGCCTCAACGACTCCAGCTTCACCTATCAGCCGGAGACCAGCGAGGGGCTGGGCTTCGGCTTCCGCTGCGGCTTCCTCGGCATGCTCCACCGCGAGATCATCCAGCAACGCCTGGAACGCGACAGCGAGCTGGACCTGGTGACCACGGCCCCCAACGTCACCTATGAAATCCTCACCCGCAACGGTGAGACGATCACCATCGACAGCCCGCAGGAGGTGCCGGGCGCGGGCGACATCGAGGAGTTCCGCGAGCCGATTGTGCGCATCAGCTTCCTGCTGCCGGCCGAAAACATCGGCGACCTGATGCAAATGTGTACCGAGCGGCGCGGCACCTACGTCCGCACCGACTACCTCAGTCCGCTGCGGGTGATCCTCGTCTTCGAGATGCCGCTCGCGGAGGTCATCTACGACCTGTACGACAAGCTGAAGTCGGTGACGCACGGCTACGGCACGATGGATTACGAATTCCTCGGTTATCGCACGGCCGACCTGGTGCGCCTGGACATCCTGGTACACGGCAAGCGAGTCGATGCCCTTTCGACGATTGTGCACCGGGGCTTTGCCGAGCGCCGCGGCCGCCGCCTTCTGAAGAAGCTGCGCGAGGAGATCGATCGTCACCTGTTCGAGGTGGTCTTGCAGTCGGCGATCGGCAACCGCATCATCGCCCGCGAGAGCATCGCACCGATGCGCAAGAACGTGACCGCCAAGTGTTACGGCGGCGACATCACCCGCAAGCGCAAGCTTTGGGCCAAGCAGGCCGAGGGAAAAAAGCGCATGAAACAGGTCGGCCAGGTGGAAATTCCGCAGGAGGCCTTCCTGGCGGTGATGGAGTCGGACCAGTGACCCATTTAGCCGCCGCCCTCCGGGCGCCGCGCTTGATGTTCCGGACGCGATCGGCGCTATGCTATCATGGCGCAATTCGCCGAAAACATCGCGGCAGGAAAATGAGGCACTCCCATGAAAGCGAAGGCTAGTTCACAGAAAAAGAAGTGCGCAACCCCCGAACGCAACGGTCAGGAGTGGCAGCAACTCTACGATCAAGTGCGGAAGGAGCGGAATCGGCTGCGGAAAGAACTCACCACGGCCAAGGAGGAGCGCGACTACTTCCGCAAGGTTGTGGGCACGCTGATGGCGAAGGAGTTCCCTGAGTTTGACGAGGAAGAAGTGCTCGCGCGAAATGCGCCGCGGGGACGGGCAATCGTTTGCGGAATTGATCGCGGAGGTGGAAGCCGAGTTCGGTAGGTGATGGCAATGAAGCCAGGTTACAAGCTCGAGCAGCTCGGATTGGTCAAGGAACAGATCCGCACCCTGAGCGCCCGAGCGACGGCCGCGGGCGTGTACCCCGAACTCGCCCCGGCGGTGCAGATCGTCTACGATGAGCTGCGGACACGGCCCCTCGAGTGGGGCGACCCCGAATGGTCAACGCGCAGGCCGGGTGGCATGGTCTATCACGGCATCGCCAGGCCCCTTATTGTGCAGTATGTGGTGTTCGAGGCCGAGCGTTACGTCTGCATCATGAACATCACCCCCCTGCCCCATTCGCCGCTCGCCTGAGCCGCCTTCATGAAGAAAGCGTTCCGCCGTTTTCTGGGAACCGTCCTCCTCTTCCTCCTTGGCCAGCTTCTGTTCCGCGCCGTGGGCTCTTGGCGCCACCTGCCCCAAAAAGCCCGGTCGCTTTTCGACGAATACCCTTATAACGGCAGCGATCCCGCGCGTACGCCGTTGCCGTTCTCCGATATTACACCACGGTGGGACGGTATGGGGTGGAGGCGCC
Source organism: uncultured Planctomycetota bacterium (assembly GCA_963827935.1). Lineage (GTDB taxonomy): Bacteria > Planctomycetota > Planctomycetia > Gemmatales > Gemmataceae > DATFNV01. Next base: position 214,964 of record CAWHCN010000025.1, read on the forward strand.
TGTCCTTCTGGGGGCCGGTCAGTACTTTGTGCTGGGGGGGACAATAGCCCCAACTCGGCGGCGGATTCGCTGGTTGTACTGGGGTTGGCCGCGACCCGAAGGGGAGCGCTCCGGGTCGGAAAACTCGTCTTGGCAGAACCGCCCCGCCGACGGGATGATAGCGAGGCTCGCCACGCGGGGCGAGTTGGGTGGCGAACGATCAGTTAACCTTGGGTGCTTCATGCCCGACGAGAATATCCAGCACCGGCCCGATCAGATGCAGCCGGTAGCCCCCGGAGGTGCCGGTCATATCACGAATGTCCCGCGTCCAGCCCCGCCTGGGCCCGCGGGGACGCCGGGTTCCGCGGGCGCCGCTGCTGGTCGTAGCCCCGTGGGGGGCTGGCTGGCCGCCAACCTGCGTTACTTCGGCATCGGCCTGGCCGTCGCGGTCGTGGCGGCCGTGGTTCTTACCGTCGGCACCGACCTCACCACCGGTCGCGTGGCAGGCCTCTCGGTCATCCTGGCCATTGCCGCCGGCGTTCTTTCTCGCGCCTGGCTCGGCACGGCTCCGTCCAAAACCAGCGCGCCCAACGCTCCGGATACCCGCTCCGAAGTCAGCAACACCCGCGAGGTCATCGAGACCGTCGTCTTCGTCGTCGTCCTGGTCCTGCTGCTCAAGTCGTTCGTCGCCGAGGCATTCGTCATCCCCACCGGCTCGATGGCAACGACGCTGTGGGGCTATCAGAAGCTCATCGTCTGTCCGCAATGCGACTACCGGTTCCCCGTCAATTGCAGCCAGGAAGTCGATCCGCAGGAAGGCGATCGCAGTGTGATCGAAGCTTGCACCTGTCCCAATTGCCGCTTTCACATTGACCTGGCCAAAAGTGAGCCGGTGGAGGAGCGCGATCCGCGTAATGGCCAGATGGTGGTGCACAACGTCTGGAAGTACGTGAAGCCGGAGTACAAGGATTACAACACCGGCGACCGGGTCCTGGTCGGCAAGTTTCTCTACGATCTGCCCTGGAACACCCCGGAAAAGAACCGGCTCAACGTCGTTGTCTTCAAGTATCCCCGCGAGCCGCAAAAGGGCTATACGCCGCTCAACTACATCAAGCGGCTCGTCGGCCTGCCGGGGGAGACCATCGGCATCTATTACGGAAAGATCTACGTTCTCAGCGCCAGCAAGGGCCTGAGATACAAGGATGAAGGTGTCGATCCCCTGCATTTGTGGGAGTATCCCTACATGCACATCGACGATCCCCTGGCCCGGGAGCGCTGGGATCACAACGAGTTTGAGATCCTCCGCCGGCCGCCGGAGATCTTCCTGACGATGGCCCGTCTTGTCTACGACAACGATCATCCGGCCAAGGACCTGAAGGCCTTCCCGCGCTGGGTGGCCAAGGACGGGAGCAAGACCTGGACGGCGGACGATGCGGCCCACACCTTCCAGCACGCCGCTGCCGACGAGCCGGGACTGGCCTGGCTGCGCTATCGGAACCTCATTGGCCGCGGCGGCAAGACCAGCCCCGAGCTGATCACCGACTTCATGGGCTACAACAGCTACGAGCCGCAACCGTCTCAGCCGCCGCAGCACTGGGTCGGCGACCTGATGCTCGATTGCGAGGTCAAGATCGACAAGCCCGACGGTGAACTGGCGTTCGAGCTGTCGCGCGGGTCGCAGCGTTTTCGCGCCATCTTCGATCTGAAAACGGGCACCTGCACCCTGAAGCACGTCAAGTCGGTCGGCTCCCCCGCCGACGATGCCGGCGAGGAGCTACGCAGCGCCCAGACCAGCCTGAAGAAGTCCGGCAACTTCCATGTCCGCTTCGCCAACGTCGATAACCGCCTGCTGGTCTGGATCGATCAGAGCCTGCCGTTCGGCGATGAGGGGGTGCCCTACACGCCCTACGCGCCGGGCAACAAGTGGGGTCCGACAACCAACGACCTGGAGCCGGCCAGTCTCGGAGTGCGCGGCGCCGGCGTGACGGTGAGCAAAATCCAGCTCTGGCGCGATACCTACTACACCCAGATGCACGACGATGCCCGCGATCCCTACCCCGAAGTGGACCTGGCCAAGCCGGATGAGTGGGACGCGCTGCAAAAGATGCCGCCCATGACGCTCTACGTCCAGCCGGGGCATTACCTGTGCCTGGGCGACAACAGCCCGCACAGCTCGGATGGCCGGGCCTGGGGCCTGGTGCCCGAACGCCTGATGCTGGGCCGTGCCTTGCTGGTGTACTACCCGTTCCCCCCGATGGGTGCCAATCGGGTGGGGCCGATTCGGTAGCAGTGTTGAAAACGAGACAGCCCGTTTAGCCGCGGGTCGCAGACCCGCGGGTCTGCGACCCGCGGCTAAACGGTGAAACGGATGGATGGACACCGATGTCCGAGGAGACGACGGTTAGCGGCGAGACGACCATTCGCGTCCGCTATGCCGAGACGGACCGCATGGGCTTGTTGCACCATGCCAATTATCTCATTTATTTCGAGCAGGCGCGGACGGAACTGCTGCGCTCATTTGGGCTGTCCTACCGCGACCTGGAGGACCAGGGCTACCTGCTGGTGCTGACCAAGGTCGAGGTGCGTTACCGGCGGCCGGCCTACTACGACGATCTCTTGACCATCCGCACCACGGTGGCCAGGACGACGGCAGTGCGGATCGATCACGCCTACGCGGTGTCCCGCGACGGCACGCTGGTTGCGGAGGGGAGCACGACGCTGGCGTGCGTGGACCGGGAGGGCCGGCCCCAGCCGCTGCCCGACCTGCTGCGGACGCGGAACAAACGATGAGGTGCTGCGATGTCGCGCTGGTTTGCAAAGGCCGTTCTGCTGCTCGCATTGGTCCTGCCGGCGATGCTCGGTTGCGGGCCATCCTCCACTACCAGCCCCGGCCCGGGCGGCTCTGTGACGAGCAATTCCGGCCCGGGCTCGACGAACAAGGGGGCGAACACGAGCAAGGAAACGGGGAAGGGACGCCCGCCGCATGACCCGAGGTAGCGGCCTGTTCCTGGCCGGTGGGAGGACCGCCTTTGCGCCGCACCGTGATCCAGAATGTGCTGCCGCTGACCTTCTGCCTCGTGCCTCTTTTGGCCGCGGCCCTGATCGCGGTTTCCCTGCCGCCCGAGGCCCGACAATTCTATCTGTCTCATGTCTCGAATCTCGATTACCTGATCCTGGGCCTGGGTTGTACGCTCTTCCTTGTCCAGATCAGCCTGTCGTGGCGGGCGCTGTGCTGGCGCGGTCCCGGGTTCGACGAACGGCCCGACCCGTGGTTGACGCACCTGGCTCAGGCGGCCGAATGGTTCCCGCTGCTGGGGCTCATCGGCACGGTGGCCGGCATCCTGCAGACCTTTGCCGGCATCAAGGGCCCAACGCCGCCGGAGAAGATCATCGCCCTGTACGCGCCGGCCATCACCGCCACCGGCAGCGGACTGCTGATGGCCCTGGCCAACATCCTGCCCGCCTGGGTCGTGCTGCTGGGCCGGCAGCTGATTCAGGCGCTCGGCGGTGGTGACACGGTGCACGACAAACACTAGATGTGACAGCCGCTGGCGGCTTCGCACGAATGCGAAGCCGCCAGTGGCTCGAGTTCCTGCCATGATTCAGATGCCAAAACGCAGCGTCACACGCTTCTTCATTCCGCTGATCGACGTGCTAATCCTGCTCTTCTGCATTTTCCTGCTCATGCCGCTGGTCAAGGCCCAGCCGGCTGGGAGCGACGACGGGGGCGCCGGCGCTGTGGCCGGCGGCGACAAGGAGACGCACGATCAACCAGGAAAGGACACCACCGATCACCTGTGCGCGGTGCTAGAGCAGTTGCGGCGCGAGAAACTGCAGGTCCTCCAGCAGCGCCTGGCGGTGCGCGTGCTGGAAGTCGATGCCCGCACCGGCAAATTGTACTATCACGATCCGGAGCGGGCGGAGATCAGCAACGAGGCCGAGGCTCGCCAGCTGGTCAGCCGCGATCACAAGGCGATCGGCGAGGGGCCGCGCGAGCTCTATTACGAGATCCTCTATCCGCGCGACCCGGCCAGCCCGTTTCCGCTCCGCGATCAGCGCCGGATGTACGATGCCTGGTTCCACGACGTACCCCACGGCTGGGACATCCCCGGCGCCCTGCGACAGGGGGAGACGCCATGACTCTCGCCCTCCCGTTGGCCCTGGCCATGCCGGGGACGGATCAGATCGGTCAAACCGTCCTGCGCATTCTGGCCGTGGCCGGTGCCGCGGCCGTGGGCGGACTGCTGATCGGCCTCATCACGCAAGGCCTGTCGCGGATGCTGACCACCCGTCCCGTGCCGCGCATGCCGCTGAACATCATCCGGGTGCTGGGGGCCATCGTCTGCGGCTGGGTTGCGTACCTGCTGCTGATTGGCGGGAGCGGCGGCAGCGGCGGTTGGGGCGGCCTGTGGCCGTTTGGCTCTGGCGGCGGAGGCACCGGCTCCGGCAAGGAGCCGCCACCGGCCAGCACCGCGCCGGCCGGCGGCACCGGACGCGATACCGGACCTCGCCAGACCGCCCGGTCGGAGCCGGGCCATGGTCACACGCTCCTGATTGAAGTCCTCCCTGAGTTCCCCGCGGTCTATCGCATCCAGACACCCGACGGCCCGCGCCGATTCTCCTTCGACGAGCTAAAAACGTACTTGCTGGAACAGAAAAAAGCGGCGCCGCCCCTTGCCGGAATTCAGGTCTCCGAGGAGAGTTCCGATCCGCAAGCGCCGGCAGTGATCCGCCTGACCGGCTGGGCGCGGGACAATGGCTTCACGATTGTCAAGCCCCCGAAGGGGAGTCCGTAGAATCTCGGTGAACCGGCTGCGTAAGCTGCCGGGTTTGGGCCAGCACCCGCCAGCATACGGAAACCCGGCAGCTTACGCTGCCGGTTCGCCGCGAGAATTGGACCATGCCCGAAACCACCACGCCGACCGCCCCCTCAACCGTCAGCGGCGATGCCCTGCGCATTGTGCTGTTTGGCATGCCGGCGGCCGGCAAGTCGTCGCTGCTCGGCGCTGGGCGAGGCGGCACAGGCCCAGGAACACCTGCTGCACGGCCGGCTGGCCGACCTGTCGCACGGCATCGCCGAGCTGCGCCAGCGGCTCTACGACGAAAGCCCGAGGCGCACCGTCGAGGAGATTGTCCCCTATCCCATCATGTTTGAGCCAATCGGCGAGGATCGCGACAGCACGGGGCAGCGAGCCGAGGCCTTGCTGATCGACTGTGACGGCCGCGTCGCCAACGACCTGCTTGTCCGCCGCAGGACGCTGGACGCCGGCAGCGCGGAGGGGACGCTGGCGTATGAGGTGTTGCAAGCGGATACGCTGATCCTGGTGATCGACGCCTCGGCTCCGGCGGCGCAGGTTGACGCGGATTTTCAGGAGTTCGGCCGTTTCCTCCGCTTGCTGGAAGGGAGCCGGGGCCAGCGGACCGAGGTCGGCGGACTGCCGGTCTTCCTGGTGCTGGCCAAGTGCGATTTGCTCGCCAAGCCGAACGATACGGTGCTGGCGTGGATGGAGCGGGTCGAGGAACGGAAGCGGCAGGTGGATGGGCGGTTCAAGGAATTCCTGGCACGCCAGGCGGCGGCTGAGGAGCCCCTCCCCTTCGGCCGCATTGATCTGCACCTGTGGGCGACCGCGGTCAAGCGGCCGGCGCTCGCCGAGACACCGGCCCGGCCGCGCGAACCGTACGGCGTGGCCGAGCTGTTCCGGCAGTGTCTCCAGGCCGCGTGCGACTTTCGCCGCCGCCGCCAGCGTTCCAGCCGGCGCCTTATGAGTACCGTGCTCGGAGCCGTGGGCCTGGTCTTGCTGCTGGCGGGTGGCACGCTCTGGATAGCCGCCCGCCCGGGCCGATCGAACCAGGCCGCCGACCTGCAAAATCGCATCGAGACCTACCAGTTCCAGGAAGGTCAATCGGCCGCCGAACGCCTGAGCGGGTCACCGGATCAGCTCGCCCAGCGGCTGGCAGTAATGGCCGAATTCCGCAGCGATCCGCGTTTCGGCCAACTCAGCCCGGAGCTGCAGGACTACGTCAACAGCCGGCTGGCCGAATTGCGCGAATATGATAGCTACTATCGGCAATTACTCGAAGCGCGTCCGCCGACGGATGCCCATACCCTGCCCGAGTTGCAGAAGATTGACGAGACCTTGAAGACGACGCTCGTGGTGCCGCGGGAGGAATGGAGCCAGACCCGAGCGGCCCGGCGGCGCGACGATCAGCTGGAGGAGGCCGCCGCCCTGCGGAAGGGGGTCCGCATCGCCGAAGACTGGTACGCCGGGCTGCGCGAAGAGGGAGAACTGCTGTGGACCTTTGCCCGCCGGCAGCCGGGGACCAATGGATCATCGATCGACTGGACCCGCTGGCAGACGGATGTCGGCGGCTTGCTCCGCCGGGCCGAGGCGCCGCCGTTCCGGGAGACGCAGCGGCTGCGCGGCCCCGACTCGCCTGGCTGGCGCGACACCGTCCTGCGGTTCGATAGCGTGGTCCTGGCGCGCGATGCGTGGGACCGGGTGCGCGGCCGGTTGCAGCACCTGCTGGGCCTGAGCGCCGCCTTGGGCCTGGGGCATGGCTCGGACCGTCCGCCACTCCTGGTCTTTGGGCCAGGTCCCTTCGCCGTCGCCGATGCACGGGCCAGGGTGGAGGAGTTGCAAAAAGAATGTCCAGGATTCGAGGAGCAGTTCCAGCCGAAAGACCTGCCGGATGCCGCCCGTCGCGATATCCAGCAGGCAGCGCGGGCGAGCTACCAGGCGCTGCTGGAGAGTGGGCGTGCGGCGGTTCTGCGCAAGCTGCAACAGGCCGGCAGCGACGACCGCGAGACCCTCGAGCGCTGGAAAGAAGTCCGCCGCTGGCTTCAGACCGAACCTGAGGAACTGGCCAGGTGGCGGATGCTGGCCCGCGTCCTGCGCCGCCTGGCCGAGCCCGAGGAGACGCTCGATCCGGTGGAGGAGCTGGTTCAGTTCCTCGAACGCGGCAGCTTTGCCCTCAAGGTGACGCGGCTGCGTCTGGAATTGCCGCGCGACCTGGGTGTCGAGCCGGCGGGCAACCTGACGATCACGCACGAGGTGGACGGCAAGGAAACGACGCTGACGCTGGAGCCCTTTGGCGAGGCCCAGTACGATCCACAAAAGCGCGTGACAACGTACACATTTCGGACGTTTGCCGAGGGCGGCATCGTCTACCGGCCGGGTGACGAATTATGGGCGAAACTGACGGTGCGCAAGTCGGGTGAGGCGGGCACCTGGGCTTTGAGTTGGATTAGCGGCCGGTCGCGGCTGTACGAATTCGAGCACCTGTCGCGCGGCGCCTGGCTCCATCGGGACAGCGAGAAGCCGACGACGGGGCGGTATTACGAGGAGCTGCACCTTGTGCCGCCCAAGGACGCTCCGCTGCCGAAAGTGCCCGACCTGATGCCGGTGGTGAAGCTGGGAGGATGAGATCCGCGCGGAGCTGCGCTCCGCCGCTAAACGGATCGAGGTTGTCCATGTCCACGCCGAACGTCGCCCTGGCTGGGTTCGCCTACGGGGAGGACCTGGAGGGCCTGCCGCCGCGCAGCCTGGGCTATCGCCTCCTCGCACCGCTGCAAGCCGAGCCCTGGTGCGCCGAGGTCGAGAGCCTGGCCCGGCGACTGCAAGGGGCGCCCTATCCCGACCACTGGCCGGCGACCGACCTGTTCTGCTCGATCCTCCTGGCCGACGGGCGCCGCCTGATCGCCATGGCCCGCTACGGCCTGGCCGACCACACGCCCAGCCAGCGCCGCGGCGGGCTCGAGTTGATTGGGGTCGTCGCAGCGGCCGACCTGGACGTGCCGTCGGCCCTGACGGTCTGGCGCTGGTTGCAGACGCGGCGGGCCCAGGCGGACGATCTGCATGGCCTGGGCGGACAGGTTTGCCTCGCGGACGTGCTGAGCACCGCCGCGCCGGCCCCACCTGCGGCTGATCCGGTCCCCGTGCTTCCCATTCGGCTCTGGCAGGAGGGGGCGCTGCTGTTCGCGGCGACGGCGCCGTCGGACCCGGATCACCGCCTGGGCCTGCTGGACCAGGGCGCCGGTCGGAGCTGGCAATGGCTGCCCCTGGTCGGCCCCGATTTTCCGCTGGCCGCCTACGCCCAGCGCGGGCCGCTCGTCGCCTGGACCCCTCACCTGGCCGGCGTCGCGGTGAAGGTGGAGCGCAAACAGCCGGAGGCGCCGCGGCCGATCCGGGGCTCCCGACTCCTGGTGCTGGGCAGCGCCGCGCTGCTGCTCACGGTCATTCTGACAGTCGGAGCAGTCTTGCTGGGCCAGATCGCCCTGCTTCGTGCTGAGGTGGCGGCACTGGCATCCCAGCCGGCTGCCCCGCTATCGGGACCGCTGGCCACCGGCCGGGCCGCGCCGCCGACGGACGAATCCCGCGAGCGCCTGGCCCTGGCCCTGCACGAGGTCTTACAGGACAGGATACCCCCCGGCGAATGGGACCAGCTCCAGCCTCATCTGCTGGCCGCCTACGAACGGACTGTGAGGCGGCGACCCGACCTCGCCCTGAAGGAATCGAATGTAAAGGGAAAGGAAGCGCTCGGCGCCGTTATGATCCTGGCGGATCGTAGTCCCAGCCGGGTCGAGGAAACCGTGCGGCTGGCCCTGTCGGATCGAGGCTACGACCCCGCGCTGGTCAAGATCGCCGCCGAGCGCGTCCGGCAGCAGATGATCGAGGAGATGCGAAAAGGGCCACAGGAGTAGGGGACCTGGCTAGAGTTCGGTTACAGAGTAAGAGCGGGAACAGAAATAGGAAGAGGAACAGGATTAGGATTAGGAGTAAGATTAGGATTAGGAAGATCGCAGAACGCCGATTCGCGTCCTCATCCTCATCCTAATCCTAATCGTACTCCTGCTCCTCATCTTCCGGCGCACGCCCCCCAAAGTCGCTCAGGCCCCTCCCTGCATCTTCTTCATGAACGCCTCAGACCGCCGCTTCATCTCGTCGGGCGACAGGTCTTCCTTGTGCGTCGCGATGGTCCATTTGTGTCCGAATGGGTCGATGACGGTGCCGGAGCGGTCGCCGTAGAACTGGTCCTGGACCGGGCGCTCGACCTTGGCGCCGGCGGCGATCGCCTGCTGGGCCTGGCGATCCACGTCGGTGACGTACAGGCAGAACCCGACCGGTGTGCCTTTGAGCGACTGCGGGCTGACCGCGCCCATCTGCGGCATTTCGTCGGCCAGCATGACGATCGAATCGCCGATCTTCATCTCGGCGTGCATGATGCAGCCGCCCGGGCCGGGCATGCGGAACAGCTCGGTCGCGCCAAACGCCTTCTTGTAGAAGTCGATGGCCTGGGCCGCCCCCTTGACGATCAGGTACGGCGTGAGGGTGTGATAGCCGTCGGGAATCGGTTTGACTGCCACGGTGGTCGTGCCTCCATTGTGGGGATTGAGATGGGTGACTGTCCGCCCATGATTGTATGACCGGGTGGAGCTGTCAACGAGAACGGTGCATCTCGTAAGGTGCGCGGGACGACGGCTGGCCTATGCGAAGGGAATCACGAGCCGGCCCTCGCAGGGGGACGAGGAGAGGTGAACGCTGGCGCGATTGGCGTGGAGGAACTCGGCACCCAGGCGGATGAAGGGAGGGACGTCTTCGACGTTGCGGTGCGGCAGGAGAGCAAGCAATTGGAAAGGGCGGGCAGCAAGGCTACCCAAGATCGGTAGCCCGAATCGCAACCTCACCAACCGGCAGGGGGCGCCGCACCACGAGAGCGAGGCACTGAAACTGACCGAGTCGTAAACGCCGACCAGATCGCGTGAGGCATTCAAGGGGAAAACCACCGAGTACGGATCGCCCGGTGAGAAGAGCGCAGGACAGTCCCGAGATGTGAACGCATTTCGGGGTACGTCGTAGCACAGCAGTTTTGCCATGCAGACGTAACAACTTGTTACCGCAGGGCGGGCCTCATGATGCGGCTGCCAGCGGGAGAGAGTGGTAACGGAAGCGGCCGCCTCGCTCATGCTCCCTGGGCTCCCTTATCAGTGTCCTCAGGGTTCCCCGGCATGCCCCAGATGTCCACGAAGGCAAGGTCCCGCTCTTCAGGACATCCTGGCTTTTTCCGAGCGTCCTCCCATGCCGCCTTGTAGTCCTTACCGGCACCCCACACCGTTCGGTGGCGCACCGCTACGACCATGCGCTGGTATTGCCGGTGAAGCTCGCGGCTTGTCATCGCCCAGTGGTAGTCTTCCTCGTTTGGGCAGGGAGGGATCGGCAATTCATCAAACGGGACCGAGCCGCAATAGCGTGCGAAGCCCCCGTGCAATTCTTCAATTACTACCGGATGCTGGTTCTGTCCTGTTTTCGATGCGTCACTCATGGCACCCCCCTCCCGCCAACCCCAAGCGCGGCCCCTTTGCAAAGCCTACCCTCAATCGCCCGGTTCTTGCTGCTTCCAGGGTCTCCCCCAGATCGGCACATAGACCAAATCGTTTGCAGCCGGGCAGACAGGGCGGCGCTGGGCATCAGCATAGGCGGCCCGCCCATCCTTTCCGACCCCCCAAACCTTGCGATTGCGAACTGCGACCACCTGACGTTGATAGAGGCGGCAGATTTCCGGATCGCTCGCGGCCCACTCGAAGTCGCCGTTATCCTCCTCGACAGGGAATGGCAAGTCGTCGAACGGGATCGGGCCTTCGTGGAGTGCAAAACCAAGCGACTCCAGCAATTCCCGCGTCTCCTGCGGCACCGGCGTCGATTCATTCGTCGGCATGTCATTCATCTTGCACCTCCTCACGCCTCTCCAGCACGGCGTCTATACGAATCTTACTCGAAAGAATCTCGCCACGCCAGCGCACAAAGAGGCCCCGCCCATACCGGGCGGGGCCTCTCACGGAGGTCTCGAGGGCAGTTGGCCGGTGCCCTCGAGTCATGGTGTCGTCTGGCCTTATGGCATCTCCATATGCTCCTCGGCGGCGATGTCGCGGAGCTTTTTCATGATGCGGACGTTGAGCTGGCGTACCCGTTCCTTGGTGATGCCCAGGCGCTGGCCGATCTCTTCCAGGGTCATCGCCTTGGCGCCGTCGTCCAGGCCGGCCCGCATGCGGATGATCTGCCGCTCGCGCTCGTCGAGGTAGTCCAGCAGCCGGTTGACGCGGTGGGCCGCCTGCTCGGCGCTGGCCACCGCTTCCTGCTCGTCACTGCGGTTGTCCGGGGCCGACTCGAACAGGTCCTCGTGCCCGGTGACATACCGCTCGCGGCGGTGCTTTTCCTCCGGGATCGAGCGGGCGAAGTTCTTCATGATGGCCCAGCTCGCATAGGTGCTGAACTTGAAGCCGCGGCCGAAGTCGAACTTCTCGACGGCTCGGATCAGCGACATGTTGCCGTCGGAGAGCAGCTCGAAGAAGTTGTCGGTCTGGGCCGCATGCCGTTTGGCGATGCTGGTGACCAGGCGCATGTTGGCGCTGATGAGCCGTTCCTTCACCTCGTTGGCATCGCGCTGCAGGTGCTCAATCTCTTCCAGGTCCTGGGTGCGGGCATGAGCAGCATCGACCTTGCCGCTGGCCAGGGTCAGCCGGCCGCGCAGCCGGGCCGCCCGGTACTTCAGGTAGTTCATCTGCCGGAACAGGTGCTGTTCCTGGTCCTTGGAGAGGAGCGGCCACTCGTACTGCGAGGCCAACTCGGCCGGCACGTCCTTGGGGGCGTGCATCGAGCGCCGCTTCGTCTCGTAGGCGTCGAGATCGGGCATCGGGGCCATGATCTCGCCTTCCAGCGACGGGTCGTCGAAGGATGGGTGATAGATGTATTCGAGCGGCTGCTCCAGGAGGCGCTGGGCGCGCACCTCGTTGATGACCCGGTAGACCGAGTTGGGCGTGCGCCGGTATTGCTTGGCTAGAGTATTCACGGGAATCCCCCGGCGGTAAGAGCTAAAGATCGTCTGCTTGGTAACGGCATCCAGCGGCCCGCTCACGTGCGGGAACAGGGCCTGGGCCGGGTGCTCGCGGTCGAAATTCTTCAAGGTGTAGCGGATGGTCTCCGGGGAGCGGCCCAGGCGGCGAGCGATGCGGCGGCTGACCTCGGTCAGCGTGCTCCCCTGCACCCGCGCCAGGCGACCGGCCCGGCGAACAATCTCCTCCTTTTCGTTGTCCGAAAGCTGCGAAAACTGCCCGCTCCGCTCGACGTGCTCGCGGTGCGTGGCCAGGAAGCGGTCCACCACCGACTGCACAAAGCCGACCTGGCGCCGGCCATTGGCCAGCACGCGCCGGCCGACCAGGCCGCGATCGCGCCAACGCGTGATCGTCTTGGTCGACACGTTCAGCCGCTTGCTGATCTGCTCCAGCGTCAGCACCGGCTCGGTGATCGTCTCCACCGGCACGGCGGGCGTGGTTCGGGCCAGGGCCTCGATCAGCAGGCACAGGTCGTGCTCCAGCGCGTCGCCCTGGATCAGCAAGTCCGGATAGGCATCCGCGCGGAAGTCGGTGACGCGGTAACAAACGAACTGATACGGATACTGCCGTTCGGGCTCGATCTCGGCCAGGAGCTTCTCGGCCCGGGCCAACTGCTCGAGGCGGCGGCCGGGGGGCGAGAAACGGACCTGCTGCTCCGCCAGCTCTTTCAAGGCCGGCGTTCGCAGCTGATCGAGCAGCCCTTTCACAACAGGAATCTTGGGGTTCGTCACGGCAACCACTCCTTGTCCAGAAGGACGCAGGCCAAGGGCAGGAGCAGACCCCACAAGCGGTTCGGCTTCCCTTGTCCTGGATTCTTTGTCCTTCCTCCGGTTCCCTGCCTCTTTCTCCTCACCAGAGGCGCCAACTCGCGTTCAGGTTCGAGCGCCCGTAACTGCTAGTACGACGACCGTCTGCAAAAGTTACGCGCGAAAGCCTCAAGTTGTTACCATCCCGTTGCCGATAACTAGACGTTCCGACTTTTAGAGGCCGCATTTGCTCCCGGGGTTCGATAAATCTTGACAAATCTGTCAGGATTTTCTCGACTCACCCCCGCGTGCGGCCGGATCGCCCCGGGTGGGCCCCTGTTCCTGCTGGTTCTTCGTTGTGGCCGCGATCTCCTTTGATCGCCCTTGCCGGGTTGCTGAGACCCCGGTGCAAAAGTGAGGCCACTGGCCTACCTGTTAGACGCTGTTCCCGGGCGTCCTGTTCACGGTGCGAATCGGAAATACAATCGGCCGCATCACTTAGGGTCTCGATCCGCCACGCGCAAGGAAGTTCGACACCGCCGAGAATCGCCTTGGGCCTAGCCGGTTGCCTGTTTATTTCTACACGTCGCATGTGCAACTTTGCAAGCCTCGTCGCCGGAAAATTGACCACAGCCCTCGCCCTGCAGAATCGCTAAAACTCGCAGCCGGCAAGCTTTCCGTCTTCCTGAGAAGAAAGCGCCCTCAACTGGCAGTCTTCGCCGCGCCCAGACCCGTTCTGGCAGTTACAATCCTGAAGGATACCTTCCTTTCCCGTCGCTTCGACCCTTCCGGGAGCCCTGCCGATGCGTACTCTGGCCCTGCTGCTGCTGGCGGCTGTCCTCCTGCCGGGCGGACGAGCCTCTGCGGAAGAGACCGTCCGCCTGCGGGAATTATTCCCGGCCGACTATCAGTACCAGGTCAGCACCCGGGTCGAGCTATCGGGCCAGCTCACCTTGCCGCCGCCCGATAAGGAGAAGAAGCCGATGACCCTGCGGGTCGTTGGCAGCAGCGCCATCGACTACGACGAGCGCGTTCTCGACAGCAAGGACGGCAACGTGGGCCGGACCGTTCGTAACTATCGCCGCATCGACTTCGAGCGCAAGGTCGGCGACCAGGTCCAGAAGAACACCCTCCGCCCCGAGGTCCGCCGGCTGGTGATCTTGCGCGAAAAGCAGTTCAAGGGGCCGTTCTGTCCCGAGGGGGCCCTCACCCCCGCCGAGATCGACCTGATCCGCACCGATGTGTTTACCCCAGCCCTGACCGGCCTGTTGCCCGACGGCGAGGTCAAGCCCGGCGACCGCTGGACGGTCCTGGCCTCCGCCGTCCAGGAGTTGACCGACCTGGAAAACGCGGAGGGTCGGTTGGAATGTCGCCTGGAGGGGGTGGTGATGCTGGACAAACGCCGCCATGTGCGCGTGGCCCTCTCAGGAACCGTCAAGGGCACCAACGAGGACGGCCCCAGTCAGCAGAAGCTGGAGGGGTATTACTACTTCGACCTCGCATCGAACCACCTGAGCTACCTCTCGTTCCGCGGCATCCACAGCTTGCTCGACAAGGACGGCAAGGAGGTGGGGCACGTGGAGGGGCAGTTCGTGCTGACCCGGCAGGCCCGCACCGAAGCGAAGGAGCTGACGAACGGGTCCCTGAAAGGAAAAACGCTGACGCCGACCGCGGCCAATACGCTGTTGCTGTGCGACAACGCCGAACTGGGCGTGCGGTTCCTGTACCCGCGGCGCTGGCGGATGGCCGGCGGCCTGGGCCGGCAGCTTCGCCTGGACGGGGCGGACGGCAGCGGCCTGCAAATCACCCTCGATCCTCCCGCCAGGGTGCCGACCGGGGCCCAGTTCCTGGCCGAGTCGCGCGCTTATTTCACCGACCAGAAGGCGAAGATCTTCCGCACCGAACCCCCAACCCGGGTGGAGGGGGGGGCCGGTCCGTTGGAGCATTTCACCCTGGATGTAGAAGTGAAGGGCGATCGCGTGCTGATGGACTATTACGTGGCCAAGCAGGACAACGGCGGAGCGACCCTGGCGGCGCGGCTGCTGCCCGGCAAGGAGTTGGCCACAGTCCAGAAGGAGATCGCCGACATCGCGAAGAGCCTGACGGTGACCCGGGCGATCAAGTAGTATCTAGCTCCTCCACAGCGACGTCAGCCAGGTCAGGGCATCCCGGCCTTTGCCCGTGGACTTTGCGGCACCGCTGGCGGCGCGACTAGCGTTTGCAAGAATAGCTCGACCTGTTCGCGCTCCTTCACGGATAGGCGCTTGTACTCTTGCGCCGCGGCCATTCCCTCTCCGCCGTGAAGCGCTACGGCGTCAGCAACCGTTGCGGCGCGGCCGTCGTGCAAGTAAGGTGCCGAGTCGCGCAGGCCCCAGAGCGGCGGCGTACGCCATTCGCGCTCGTTGGCAGCGCGGGGTTGCTTGGACTTGTCTTTGGAGGCGATCTCCGGTTCGAGCACCGTGTACGACCCGGAATCGCTCAGCGCGGACCCCATGTCGTGGAGCAGGAGATCGCTATAAATGCCGTCCACCTCGCCGAGCTTCGGCCGGTGGCAGGCCGCGCAACCGACACTCCCGAACAACTGGCGACCGCGATCGATCGCGCCGGCCTGTTCCGTCGAGTCGGCAGGACGCACACCCGGCCTGGGCAATGAGGCGACAAATCGTGTTAAGGTGTCACACTGCTCGCGCGTCAGGTCGATTCCCGGAGCCTTGTAGTCTTTCTTCCAGGGGGGTGCCGCCCGCGCGAACCCCGGTACCTCCAGACCAAGTTCGCTGGAACACGCCTGGAGCGTAAACTCGCGCAGGCTGGCCACGCTGGCTTTCCAGCCAAATCGGCCGGCGTGCCCATCTTTCAGGCGTGCCACGCGCCCCCTTACGGGCTGCACTTCGGAGTCGGCAGATCGAGACCCATCGCCCGCAGCCTTTGCTTGTTCGGCGGCAACTTCGTCCAACACCTTGTCCGGAATCGCATCAATGAGACCCGCGCCAAAAAGCGACGGCGTGTTGCGCTTCGATTCGATCAGCGTCAACCTGCTGGCTTGGAGTGACGCCGGTTCGAGACTTGTTTGTTAGACTTTTCGGTTTCCGTTTTGTCCTGTGGAAAGATGGACTCTTTCCACTGGGCGAACTCCGGACCAGCTCCAAAGCGATGGAGGGGAAAGGAAGGCTGCGTGCGCAGAATCGGGTGGATTTTGGCCAACTCGTCCTGCTGAAGGAATCTCAAGTTCGACTTCGCGGCCCGGCTTGCCCCTAACGACCTTCTTCGGCGCACCGGCGGGCGGCAGTGGGTGCTCCGGCAAAAAACCAGCAATATGCGCCCTCGAATTTCTCACTGACAAAGACGGTAACCAGGCTGACGTTCGTCTCGTTGTTCCCTGCCCCGCCGATCCCTCCTAGCCGGTGGCAGGCGGCGCACGATTGAGCGTTGTAGACCGGCCCCAGTCCATCGCCGGCGTGGCTCCGTCGGTCACCCGCGATCCATTCGCGCGTGAACAACTCCTTGCCCCGATCCAGCGCTTCTTTGTCGTTGTCCGGAGCAGATTCAGCTGCGGCAGGTGTGCCAGTGGATGCAACGACGGGATCCGGTTCAGTTGCGGCAGGCGTGCCAGTCGATGCGACGACGGGAGCCGGTTCAGTTGCGGCAGGTGTGCGGGTCCATTTGAAGACAGTCCATGCAAGGACCAGCACGAGACTGGCGAAGATTGCCGCGAAGGAGATTCTCCTCAATGCCATGTTGAACCCTCCTCGTCAATAAATGGCACGCGACCACGGAGTCGTGGGGGGATCGATCGGGCGCTATTGTAAAGCAAGGTCGCCATGAAGGCCATAGGTGCTAGAATGGCACTTCAACTTGTATCTCCGCCCTAGCAGAGAGCTGATTCATGATCCGTCGCTTTTTGGCCATCATCACTGCGTTGTCCATTGTGACTCCTTCCGTGGCGACCGCCGCCGGAAATGAGGACCTGAAATCGGCAATTCACACGATTCGCCGCGCCGGCCCGGACGGCGAGGGCAGCGGCGCGGCGGCGAAGGCCTGGCAGCAACTCGCCGCCACCGGCCCCGCGAACCTACCAGCCCTCCTGGCCGGCATGGACGGGGCCAGCCCGCTGGCCCGCAACTGGCTCCGCTCCGCCATCGACCGCGTCCTGGAGCGGGCCGCCAAGGAGCCACTGCCGACCGACGCCCTCGACGCCTTCCTGCGCGAGACGAAGCATGACCCCCAGGCTCGGCGGCTGGCCTATGAGCTGCTTTGCGAGGCCGACCCGAAGGCGCCGGACCGCTACCTACCGGGGATGCTCGACGACCCCAGCCCGGACCTGCGCCGCGATGCCGTGGCCCGCGTCCTCGCCCGGGCCGACAAGTTGCTGGCCGCGGACAGCAAAGCGGCTGCGCTGCCTCTCTACCGCGACGCCCTGGCCGCGGCCCGCGAGAAGGGCCAGATCGACGAAGCCGCCCGCAAGCTGCGCGACCTGGGCGAAAAGGTGGATTTGCCCGCCCGGCTCGGCATGGTCATGACCTGGAAGCTGATCGGCCCGTTCCCCAACAAGGACCGCAAGGGGATGGCGACGGCCTACCCGCCGGAGAAGACGCTCGACTTCGCCGCCGAGTACGACGGCAAGGCGGGCCGGGTGAAGTGGCTGGCCTACACCTCGAAGGACGACTACGGGGTGGTGGACCTCAAGCAGGCGCTCAAGGACCACGCCGAGGTGGTCGCCTACGCCGCGGCCGAATTCCCGAGCAAAGAAGCGCGAGATGTGGACATTCGCCTGGGCTGTTACACCGGCTTCGAGTTGCGGGTCAACGGCGCGCTGGTGCTGGAGCGAGGCGACGCCTATACCGGCATGCAGCTGGACCACTACATCGCCAAGGCCCGGTTGAGGGCGGGCAAGAACATCATCCTGCTGAAGGTCGCCCAGGACGAGCCGCCGCCTCAGTTGCCGCCGATGCTGGTGTTCCAGCTGCGCATCTGCGACGCCGGCGGCAGGGCGGTCCTGGCCGCGGACCGGAAGTAAGGCGAGCGGCAGGTGATAATCTCCCCTCGCCCCCGTACTCGGGGGAGAGGGGTTGGGGGTGAGGGGGCTGAATCTCCCAGGACGAGAACCCCTCACCCCCGACCCCTCTCCCCGGAGTACCGGGGCGAGGGGAGGACAAGTCCTGCCGGTCGCCTAACGGCGGTCACCCCCGCGAGGAAGGTGGAATCACCCATGCGACATCGCTTGCTTGTCCTGGTGCTCTTGCCCTTGGCCCTCGGCGCCGACTGGCGACAATTCCGCGGTACGGACTCCACCGGGCACGCCGCGGGCGGTGCTCCGGCCGAGTTTGGCGCCGACAAGAACGTGGCCTGGAAGGCCGCGCTGCCCGGCCGCGGCCTGTCGAGCCCGATCATCGTCGGCGGGCGGGTGTTCGTCACGGCCAGCGGCGGGCCGAAGCAAGACCGCCTGCAGGTGTTGGCCCTCGACGCGAAGTCCGGCAAGCAGCTCTGGCAGCGTAGCTTCTGGGCGACCGGGCCGACCGACAGTCACCCCAAGACGAGCATGGCCGCCCCGACGCCTGTGAGCGACGGCCAGCGCGTCATCGCCCTGTTCGCCACCGGCGATATGGCCGCTCTCGACCCGGACGGCAACGTCCTGTGGTTGCGCAGCCTCTACGAAGAAAACCCCGGCGCCACCGATGGCCGCGGCTTGGCGTCGTCGCCGCTGCTGGTCGCCGGCACTGTCGTCGTCCACGTCGAGAACCAGAACACGTCGTTCGCCGCGGGCATCGACCCGGCCACGGGCAAGAACCGCTGGCGCGTGGAGCGGCCGCGCGAGCCGAACTGGACCTCGCCGATCGCCATCCCGGGCGCCGGCGACAAGCCGCTGGTGCTGCTCCAGGGCACGTCGCGGCTCAGCGCGCTGGATCCGGCTACCGGGAAAGAGGTTTGGGCTCTGAGCCGTTCGTCCGACCCGATCGCGTCGAGCGTGCTGTCGGGCAACGTGCTCTACGTCCCCGGCGAGAAGGGCCTGGCGGCGCTGGAGCTGCAGGGCAACGCGACTCCGAAGCTGCTCTGGGAGCAGGCCCGGTTGAACCCGGTCACGGCCAGCCCGGTTGTGCTTTCCGGCGCATCTACTGCCTCCGGCAGAGCATCCTGGTCGCCGGCGATCTGAAGACCGGCGCGGTGGTAGGCCAGTTGCGGCTGAAGGGCCCGTTCAGCGCTTCGCTGGTGACGGCGGGGGGGCTGCTGTATTGCGTCAGCGAGGACGGGCATGCCCAGGTGGTGCGCCCGAATGACGAGGATGGCCAGATCGTCGCCCGCGGCGACCTGGGTGAGACCGTTCTCGGTACGCCAGCCATTGCGGACGGGGCCATCTTCTTACGAGGCGAGAAGCACCTGTGGAAAATGGCGCGCCCCCGATGAGCTACGCACGAACTAAGCGGCCGAGCGCCGCTCACTTCGTGCGCGGCTCCTTCGGGCGTCCGTCGTAGCATGCCATGGGCTCGCCCTGCCCTTCCAGGGTGTAGCGAATCTTCGCTTCAACGTCTTCAGGGTGGAATAGGTGGCGTGTGCTGCCGTGGCGGGTCCAGCGGCGCCGTTCCACAGTACCGAAGCCGGCCCGCGTTAAATCTCGGGACGCCCGCGCCTTCAGGTCACTCATGAGCCGGCCCGGGTCCCGATCGGCCGAGATTACCACGTGAGCGTGATTGCTGCGCACGTGCACCGCCAACAGCTGCCAACCTCGATCCTGGGCCAGCTGCACGATGGCCCGGCAAACAATGTCACGCTCGGCCGCGCTCATGACATACGGCGGCTGGGCCAGCGCCTCCCGCGCCTCCTGTTCCCGTTCCGCATCCGGCTCCACGTAGGGCGTGCCATGCTCGTTGTGCTCCTTATCGACCGAGCCCTTGCCTTTCGTCGTGCCGTGTAGCCATGTCCCGTAGGTCGTGAATGTGATGAAATATGCGAGCGCCATAAGACCTCCCCCCGCGGATAAGGAGCCGCGCACGAAGTAAGCGGCCGAGCGCCGCTTACTCCGTGCGCGGCTCCTTATCCCCGCAACGACGCTTCCAGGATCGTCATCTTGTCGCTCTTCGTCACCTCCCGCGCCGCGCTAGGTTCTCACTAATCGTCGTCGTCTTTCTTCTCTTTCTTCGGGTGCGGGAAGACGAAGGCGGCACGCACCGGCGGCGGCATCGGAGTCTTGCCGCCCTTCACCGCGTGCCAGATCACTTCGTTGAACAGCAAGTCATCGACCGCGTCCTCCTTCGTCAGGTCGAACGTTGCCGACCGGGCCGCGCCCCAGGCCGTCTTGACGTTTTTCTCCTGCAAATCGACCTCGGGCAGAACGTGCTCATACGGCGTTGCGTCGGCCCGGGCCTGGAATGAGTGGTACATCGGCCGGGCCGCCGCATCGAACTGGCTCATCGGCTTCAGGCCCACGATCAGCTCCATCGTCCGCAGCATGCTCGAGGTCGAATAGAGACTCGAATCGACGTGCTTGTGCTTCGTCCAGGGGCTGATGACCAGGGCGACCGTTCGATGGGCATCGACATGGTCGGGGCCGTTCTGGGCATCGTCCTCCAGCACGAAGATGGCGGTTTCCTTCCAGAACTTGCTCTTGCTGATCCCCTCGACAACCCGGCCCAGGGCCAGGTCGTTATCGGCCACGTAGGCGGTCGGCGTCGGCTTGCCGACCTGGGTGCCCGAGGTGTGATCATTCGGCAGGCGGAGAATGGTGAACTGCGGCAGGTCACCCTTCTCCTCGAACCGCTTGAGTTCCTCGAGGAAGCGATCCGCCCGTTTTTGATCCGGATAGTCCAGGTCCCAGCCGCGGAAGCCCGGATCGAAATGCCCTTCCAGCGCCTTGCTGCGCGGCTTGCCGGGATCGCCGACCTTCTTCGCGGTATCGATCCATTCGCCATAGCTGCGATAGGTGACACCGGCGCAGGCGCAGTGATCCCAGATGTAGCCGCCGGCCGGCGTGGCGATGGGGCAGCGCCCCTCGGAAGGGTAGCCGATCTTGTCCTTGTCGCCGGGCCGATAGACCAGCGGCCAGGATTTCTCCACAAAATCGGTCGCATAAGCACCCATCGACCATTCGTGCCCATCCGCCGACACCTCGCCGTCGCAGTAGAAGTTATCCAGGAGAACGAACTCCCGTGCCAGCTTGTGATGGTTAGGTGTCACCTTTCGGGGAAACAGGCAGAGGTTCGGATCGCCATTTCCCTCTTTCACGTCTCCGAAAACCTGATCGTAGGTGCGGTTCTCCTTGATGATGTAGATAATGTGCTTGATCGGGCTGGATTCGCCGACCTTGCCCGGGATGGGGCTGTCCTTGGGGCGTGCGGCGGTGGTCCCCAGGTCGGCCCGGAGCGGGCTGCAGGCGTAGGCCTGTTTGCCGTAGGTGGCCATTGCTTCCGGTGTCGGCAGGGAGATGATACTCAGCGTTCCGTTCAGCAGGCGGGCGATGTATTGCCGGACCGTTAGCTCGATGTGCGGCAGATTCGGGTTGGGCCCCTGCGGGTTGGCCAGCGAGCCGTCGCCCTTGCCGTTGGCCACGTAGAGGCGTTTGTCGGCGGGATTATAGCGCACGGAAGTCGGATACCAGCCGGTCGGGATGAAGCC
Source organism: uncultured Planctomycetota bacterium (assembly GCA_963827935.1). Taxonomy (GTDB): domain Bacteria; phylum Planctomycetota; class Planctomycetia; order Gemmatales; family Gemmataceae; genus DATFNV01. The sequence goes on from CAWHCN010000025.1 coordinate 236,180, forward strand.
GAGCGGCCTGGCGGCCCGGCGGTCCTCGACATTAAAGATGGCCAGATTATTGGCATCGGCGTTGGCCACGAACAGCAGCTTGCCGTCCGGCGTCAAACTCAGGCTGTTGGGCGTGTTGCCCTTGGGGACGGCGGGGTACAGGGAGCAGGAAATCGTTTCCAGCCCCTGGCCGGATACGGCGTCGAGGACGCTGACCTTCGTCGAGTTCGCGCAGGCGACATAGAGGGTTTTGCCGTCCGGCGACAGGGCCAGTTCGGTGGGATGAGACTCGGTCGCCCAGGTCGCCGCCACCTTTTCCTCCTTCACGTCGATGACTGCGACGCTCGCCTTGTTCCAGAGGCTGACAAACAGGCGATCTCCGCGCTTGCTGAAAAGGCAGGCGAATGGGAAGGATTCTTTGCCCAGGGGCACCTTGTGCGGCAGACCCGCGATGTTGTTTGGGATGAGGGCGACTGCGTCACCCCAGGGGCCAGCGACCGCGAGCAGAGGTTCATCCTGCGGCGCAAAGGCCAGGCCGGCGGGGATGAATTTCTCTTTCGGGTCCACGATCCTGATCTCCCGGTGCCGCGAGAGCAATCCATCGCCGAACTCGAAGGCATGAACCACCTCGTACTCCCCGCCGCTAGCGAAGAGCTGCTTGCCGTCCGGCGTGAAGCAAAGGCCGTAGAAGGTTTGATCGATCAGCACGCGGCAGATGAGCTTCTGCTTTTTGAGATCGACGATGGCGATTTCGTGATCGCCGGCGCCCCCGTGCAGGACGGCCAGCCATTTCCCGTTGGGGTGTAGAGCGAGATTGATGGGAAAATCGCCAAGGGCGACCTGCTTGCCGGCCGGCTTGAGCGACCAGCCGTTGGGCAGCAGCATGGTGCCGTTCGCCTTCAGGCCGGGGAGCAGCCGTGGGGCGGGGGATTCCTTCGCGGGAGGATCGTCGGCGATGATAGAGGAGCTGCCAACAATCAGCGCGAGGCAAGCAAGCAGGCGCGACATCGTCATCCTCCGAGAGAACGAACTGTTGGCTGGCCCACGGCCCGGAGGGTAGAGTATCCACAGAGTCCGCCTGGGACAAAGAAAACTCGGTGAAGGGAGCGCGTCATGCCCAAGACCTATCGCGTCGCCGTCATCGGCCGCACCGGCAAGGGGAACTACGGCCACGGCCTCGATGTCGTCTGGAAAGCGGTGGACAACGTCGAAATCGTCGCCGTCGCCGACGAGGACGACAAGGGCCGGGCAGCCGCGGCCCAGCGGCTCGACGTCAAGAACGCCTACGCCGATTTCCGCGAGATGCTGGACAAGGAGCGTCCGCAGATCGTCAGTGTCGCCGATCGCTGGCTGGACCGGCACCGCGACATGGTGGTGGCCTGCGCCGCGCCGGGGCCAGCGTTTTCCTGGAAAAGCCGTTCTGTCGCACTCTCGAAGAGGCCGACGAGATGGTACGCGCCTGCGAGACGCATCACGTCAAGCTGGCCATCGCCCACCAGACACGCTACAGCCCACGCCTGAAGGTCATCCGCGAGTTGATCGCCGACGGGAAGCTTGGCGAAATCCTGGAACTCCGCGCCCGCGGCAAGGAAGACGCTCGCGGCGGCGGACAGGACCTGATGGTGCTGGGCACGCACCTGATGGACTTGATGCGCCTGTTAGTTGGAGATGCGCGGTGGTGCCATGCACGCATCCAGCAGAACGGTAAGCCGGCGACGAAAGCCGACGTGACCCAGGGCGGCGAGAGCATGGGGCCAATCCTGGGCGACTGGATCAACGCCACTTATGGCTTCGATAAAGGCCTTGAGGCGACCTTTGGCAGCGCCAAGAATCGCAGCGGCAAGGAGACGCGCTTCGGCCTGGAAATCCGCGGCAGCAAGGGAATCATTCAGCTGGCCACGGGCAGCCTCCCGGCGGCCTACTTCCTCGACGATCCGTCGTGGTTCCCTGGCCAGACCGGGGCGAAATGGCAGGCGATCACCAGCGCCGGCCTGGGCAAGCCGGAGCCGCTCAAGGACGGCGGACTCGGGCAAGGGAATGTCTGGATCGCCAGAGACCTGATCGAAGCCATCGAGAAAGATCGGCAGCCGCTGGGTAGCATGTACGATGGACGGGCAGCGCTGGAAATGATCCTGGCGGTCTATGAATCGTGGCGCTTGAAGGGGACGGCGGATCTGCCGTTGAAGAACCGCCGGCATCCACTTTCCGTTTAGCCGCCGCCCAGCGGGCGGCGCGGTCTCGACAGCGCGCCGCCCGCTGGGCGGCGGCTAAACCGCCGTCACCTCTTCTGTCCAATGCAATACAGGTGCTCACTCGTCCTCAGAAACAGTGCCCCATCGGCAATGGCTGGCGTCGCCACGACCTCCTCGTTCACGGCGTTCGTTGCCTGCAGTTCCGGCTTCTCGCCGACCTTCACCACGAAGACGGCCCCTTCCTCGTTGACCGCGTAGATCTTCCCGTCAGCGGCGATCGGCGAGGCCCAGAAGGTGCCCTTGAGGCGGACCGGTTCGCCGGCGGCCTTGCCATCCACGGCTCCAACGCAGTTGAGGATGGCGCCGCTCAGGGCGTAGACTTTATGGCGATAATTGAGGGGCGTGGTGTAGCCGGTGCGCAGCTTGATCGACTTCCACACCTCCTCCGGGGCCGGGCTCTCGGCTCGGGGCCGGAGCGCCGTCGGCTCGCCGCCCGAGGCCAGGATCAGGCCGTCCACGGCGATGGGCATCGGCACCACGCCCAGCCCGCCCGTATAGCCCCAGCGCTTCTCGCCGGTTTTCACGTCGTAGGCGGTCAGTTCGGTCTTCGACTGGAACAGGACATCGGCGCTGTCGCCGTGCGGCAGCACCAGAGGTGTCACCCAGTTGATGTCGCGGATGCGTTCGGCCTTCCAGCGGTTCTTGCCGGTCTTGGCGTCGATGGCCAAGGCGAACGACTGGTCGCCGGCGTTTTCCAGGGGGACCAGCAGCGTATCCTTCCACAGCACCGGCGAGGCGGCCATGCCCACCTGGTTGGTGACGGTCGGATAGTCGCGCACCAGGGCGCGATACCAGAGCAAGTTGCCCTCCGCATCGAGAGCGGCCAGGTCGCCGCTGCCGAACAGGGCGAAAACCCGATCACCATCGGTGACCGGCGTGGCGCCGGCCATGCTCGTTTTCGGATGGCTATTGGTGCTGCCCGTGGCGCTGAACTGCCGTTCCCACAGCTTTTTGCCCGTCGCGGCGTCCAGGCACAGGACGTAGAGCCGATCGTGGCGGTAGCCGCCGCAGCAGGTGACGTAGACCTTGCCCTTGGCAATCACCGGGCAGGAAACGCCGCGGGCCGGCAAGTCCGCCTTCCAGCGGACATTGGTGCCGGTCTTCACGTCCCAGGTGGTTGGCAGGCCGGTGTCGGCCGAGACGCCGGTCCCGCCCGGTCCACGGAACTGCAGCCAGTCGGACGCTAGTGCGGAAGGACAAAGGACGAAGGACAAAGGACAAAGGAGAGACAGAATCCAGGTAGTTCGCTTCATCGCCCACTCTCCTTTTGTCCTTGGTCCTCGGTCCTTTGTCCTGCCGTCGTCACGACGGTCAGCGGCACCGCGCCGCCGACGGCGTCACAAATGCGGACCTGGAAGTCCCATTCCTGGGCCCACGCATCGGTCTGCTCGTTCTGGCAGACTTTGAGCAAGATGGTATTCCGTCCCTTCTTGAGCGTGACGCGGGCCACGTGCTGGTCGAGGAACTTGCCGTGATGATACTCTTCCTTGGCAAAGACCAGCCGGCCGTTGACGAACACCTTGACGGCGTTCTTCGTGGCGGTGCGCACCTCGACGGCCCGTTCCGCAGGCGATTCAACGACGGCGTAGGCATAGGCCACCGCACCCATGTGCTTGGCGATGGCCTTGTTCAGATCGACGTTACCGTAGGGGTCGCTGGTTGTGTAGGCGGTCCAGCGCACTTCCTTGCCGCCCTTGCCGACGAGGGTCGCCGACAGATCAACCGTCTTCTCGGGTCCGAAAACGGCGGCATAGCCCTTGCTGCCGGTGCTGTCGAACGGGCCGATGAGCTGCCAGGTGCGCAGGAAGCCAAAGTGGGCGGACACGTCCACCGTGTCGCCCAGTTCCTTGAGCGCCTTGGCGACGGCTTCGACCTGGTCCGGGTCGCGTGCTCCCGTCAGCGCCTTGCGGAACGCGGTACGGGCGCCCTCCTTGTCTGCTTTGGTAAGGCGGGACTGGGCGTCCTTGAGAACGAGGGCCACGGCATCGCGGCGCAACTCCACGCTGGGGTCGTTGAGCATTCCCGGGAGAAGCCGGCCCGGGGTGGCGGGGTCGAGCCGCGTCAGCCATTCATAGGCCAGGCGGCGGGCAGCCGGGGCGTGCTTGGTGTCTTTGAGGAAGGCAAGTAACTGATCGACGGGGAGCGGTCGGCCGGCCTGGGTTTCACGCTCGGCGACGGCGTCGACGGCGGCCCGCAGCCAGTTGGCGGCGCTGTCGCTGGCGCCGTCGAAACCCGCCAGGAGGTCGGGCAGGGCGTCCGGCCCGAGGGCGACCAGCTCACCCCAGGCCCGGGCGGCCTCGGGGTTGCCGGCCCCTTCGGCGCCGACGGCCTTGATGCGGGTCACAAGCGGTCCAGCATCGGCGGCGACGGCGAACGGCGTGGCCGCCAACGCCAGGAGCAACGCTCCGGCGAGGCGGCCAAAGGATCCGGTTGGCATGCAGTCCTCCCCTGCGGTTGGGCCAGATGATACCTTGTATTGGGGTAGTTGCTGACACGGCCGCGGTCAAGCGCAAATCCCGCCCCCACAGGAGCGCTTCATGCCCCCGACCTTCGACGACAAACTGAATCTCTTCGATCCGAATCTCCCGCTCGAACGGGCCCGGACCATGCCCGCGCTCTGGTACCGCGATGCCGAGATTTACGCCGCTGAGTGCCGCTCCGTCTTCGGCGGCAGTTGGCAGGCGGTGGGCCGGACCGACCAGGTCCGCGATCCGGGGCAATTCTTCACGGCGGATGTGGCCGACGAGCCGATCGTCGTGGTCCGGGGCGATGACGGCGAGCTGCGGGCGTTCTTCAATGTGTGTCGCCATCGGGCCGCCCGGGTCGTGCCGGAGGCCGAGGGACGGGCGACCCGCCTGCGCTGCCGCTATCACGGCTGGACCTACGACCTGTGCGGCCGGCTGCGCGGCACACCAGAGTTCGACGGCGTTGCCGACTTTTGCCGCGAAGACAATGGGCTTCCCCCGATCGCCGTGGCTGCCTGGGGACCCATCGTCTGGGTCCATCTGGCGGAACAGTCGCAGTCGCTGCTCGAATATCTGGCACCAATGCCGGAACGGACCGGGTCGCTGTCGCTGGAGCGGCTTCAGTTCGTGGGACGGCGCGAGTATCGGCTGGAGTGCAACTGGAAGGTATTCGTCGATAACTACCTGGACGGCGGCTATCACGTCAACACCGTCCACCCCGGCCTGGCCGGCGTGCTCGACTATTCGCAGTACCGCACCGAAATCGCCGGCCATACTGCCGTGCAGATCAGTCCGCTGCGGTCCAGCGAAGACGAGGCTGTCCGCGGTGTCCGCGGCGGTGCCAACGCCTATTACTGGTGGGTTTATCCAAATTTCATGCTGAACGTCTACGACGGTGTCATGGACACCAACCTGGTGCTGCCGCTCGGCCCTGATGCGTGCCGGGTGGTGTTCGATTTCTATTTCGCCAACACTGACGGTCCTGCCGCGGAGGCGTTCATCGCCCAGAGCCGGGAAGTGGCGCACCAGATTCAGCTCGAAGATGTCGGGATTTGCGAGGAGGTGCAGCGGGGGCTGAAGAGCCGGTCGTATGACACCGGGCGATTCAGCGTGCGGCGGGAGGCGGCGGGGTATCACTTCCATCAGCTACTGGCGCGGCAGTTGCGCGGCGCCGTTTCAGCGCCCAGGGCCGCAACGGCCGCGCGATCGTAAGGACAGCTCAGTCATCCCGGAGATAGACGGCTGCCGTCTTGAAGGCTTGTTCCGGCGTGCCGTGATCGTCGCCGGTGTCGAACATGCACGGCTCGTACTTCATGTGACTGTACGTAAAGAAGGCCAGACTCCACCGTTCCTCGTCGCCGAAATAACGGATCCGGCACAGGTGTAAAGGGACGTTTCGTTGCTGCTCCAGGAACTGTTCGCGCGTTTCGCCGCGCAGCCGGAGCAAGTCCGCTGACGGTTCCGCCGGCTCGGTGTACGCGTCGATGTAGCACAACGGCCCACGGAAGCGGATGTCCAGCCGCGTGAACGCGCCCGCGTAGTACCGCTCGGCATAAGCTCGGATGCGCTGCGCGGTGCGCTTTTGGACGGTGGGAGGAATCTTGACTCCTCCCGAATGGGGGTCATATACCCAGGGCATGTCGATCCCTCTCTTGGCGGTACATAAGCCTGTCATCGCAAGTTTTGACAGGTCGGGTTAACCAATAAGGTAACGGCCACGCGAGACACGACCAGCGTGCCGTCGCAACATTTTTCTTTCGTCGATTCGACCTCCAGTAGCGTTTATTCTCTCAGGAGGCGGATGGCCGACGCATGGAGCCGAGCGATGCCGACTTGATGCGCCGCTGGCAGGGCGGCGACACGGGCTCCTTCGAGGAGATCGTGCGGCGCTGGCAGGGTCGCCTGGGGCGCCTTCTGGCCCGCCTGGCCGGGACGGCGGCCGCCCCGGACCTGTGCCAGGAGGTCTTCCTGCGCCTCTACACGGCCGCACCGCGCTATCGCGAGGAAGGCGCCTTCGCCACCTGGATCTACCGGATCGCCCTCAACATCGCCCGGGACGCCGCCCGACGACGGCGCGACAGCATGCCTCTTGGAAATCACCAGCCACCGCTCGACGCCATCCAGCACGAAACGCTCTGCCGCACCGAAACCGTCGAGCTGGTCACCCGCGCCCTGGATGACCTGCCGGCGCCGCTGCGCGAGGTGCTGGCGCTGCGCCATTTCGAGGAGCTGAGCTTCGAGGAGATTGCCCGGCTGACGGGGACGCCGGCCAGCACGCTCAAGTCGCGTTTCGCCGTCGCCCTGGCCCGGCTGCGCGTCCGGTTGGCGGAACTGGGCTGCGGCCCCGAGGAGGTCCGATCGTGAACTGCATCGACATCCGCGCCCGGTTGCCGGCGCTCGTCTACGGCGATGTCTCGTCGGAAGAGGCTGTGCGCCTTCGCGAACACCTTGCCGTTTGCCCCGGTTGTCAGCGGGAGGCGATGGCCCTGGGGCAGGTCCGCGCGCTGCTCGATGCCGTGCCGGCGCCGACCGCGGCGATTGACCTGCCGCGCCTGTACCGCGCGGCAGCCGCCGAGCAGGCGCGGCGCGTGCGCCGCTGGCGCTGGACCGCCCTGGCATCCCTGGCCGCCGCGGCCGCGGTGGTGGTGGCCGTCCTGCTGCCACGGCTGGAGGTAAGGCTGGACCAGCAACAACTGGTGATCCGCTGGGGGGCGGCCCCTCCGCCGCGCGAGGTGCCCGCCCCGCCTGCCCCGCTGCCCCAGCCGGAGGCGCCCGCGCTGGCCCAGGCTCCGCCCGCCGGCGCCCCGGAGATGGAGCAGCAGATGCGCTTGCTGTCCGAACTGGTGCCGGCTCTCTCGGCGGACGCCGATCAGCGCGACGAGCGCAGACAGCGCGAACTGACCCGGCTGCGCGAGCAGATGGAGGCACTTCAGCAGCAGATGACGCAGTTCCGCATCGCCACGGAAAAGGACGTGTCCGCCCTCTACGCCGCCCAGGTCCCTCAACGATAAAAAGGAGTCTCTTTATGAGTATCCACAAATCGCTTGCTGCCCTGCTTCTGTTCGGCGTGGTCATCGTTCCGGCGGCCGCACAGACCCCCAGGATTCAGCACGAAGTTGAAGCCCGTCTGGCTCGGGAGCGTGCCGCCCTGGCCGCCGACCAGCGCGAACGCTACGAGGAAATCGAGATCATGGCCCGGCTGCTGGATCGTGGCCTGGCCAAGGCGTCGAGGCTTGAAGCACTTGGCGACCTGGTCCACGGCGTTGCCTTCTCGCCCGACGGCAAGATCCTGGCCAGCGGGAACGCCGCCGGGAATGTGCGCCTTTGGGACGCACGGACCGGCAAGCAGATCGATCACCAGGCGCTGATGGAAGCGACCAGCGCTCAGGGGGTTTATCTAAAGGGGCAAGGCGTGGTCTACACGATGACGTTGCCGTTGCACTTTCAGAAGGTTGTCGGCGGCGCGGACAAGCCGGCCACGCAGCCGCTGACCGAGTGGGACCGCGTCCGCAAGGAGCTGCGCGGCGAAAAAGTGCAAGCCGACCCGGCCAAGCCGCAGCCCGACGTGAGCATCGCCGATGCCGTCCTCCACGTGCTGGCGGACAACGGCAAGAACCTGACCCAGCTCACCGACAGCGACAGCGTGACCGTGGCCATTACCCTGTCGATGCAGTCGTGTACCAAGTGCCACACCGGAACGGGAACCAGCGGGCGACCCGGCATGATGGGCGGCAGCGGCGGTGCGATGATGCCCGGCGCACCTGGCGGCATGCGGCCGCCCGGCGCGGGGACGATCGGCACGCTCTCGGGCACCGGCAGTGCGGGCGGCGGGACCACGGCCGGCAGCGGCGGCGGATCAGCCCGTACGGGGGCGGCCGACGACGACCGCGCCGCTCGCACAGAGTTCCACAAACAGGCCCTGCTGGGCGACCTGGCCATGAAGCAGAACGATTTCGCGCAGGCGGCCGTGGCCTACAACAAGGCCATGGTCAACCGCCGTCTGCTGTCCACCGATGCGAACACCGAGCTGGAACTGGTCGAGGTGGCCAGCAAGTGGGCGCGGGCCCTGCTGGCCCAGGGCAAGGCCGACGACGCGGAGCGGATCGTTCGGGGCCTGGCCAAGCTCACCGAACACCTGGGCGGCACCCCGCACGCCGACCAGTCGGCCGTCGGCAAGCCGGCCATGACACTCCCCAGCAAGCTCATCATCACGGTGCCGATGAAACTACTGAGCCAGTCGGCCGGTCGCATCAGCTTCGACGAATTTCGCAAGGCAGCGACCATCGAGTATCTGACGTTTGACAAGACATCGGAGAAGCCGAAGGGCGGGGTGGGGCCGTGAGGGGCGGGAATAGCGGGACCGAGCGCCGGCCGGGGCGGTTTTCCGCCCTTTGCTGGCGCTCGGCGCTTGCAGCGGCCAGGTTGAACAGAATTCGCGGGGTGTTCTATTCGACCTGGATCGGCGATCGCAGTCCCTGAGTTTCATGGGACGTAGAGCCGCCCCGTCCCGCGGTAGTTGCCGATGTCGAGCAAGTAGTCCAGCAGCTTCACCACCGCGCGCTCGGCGTAGTCCCTGTCATCGAGGATGCGATCCGCGGTGGCCATGCCCCTCGACGTTATTATCCGCCAGGATGCCCCGCACCGTTCGTCTCCCCATTCCTAGCCTGGCGCAGGTCGGCCACTCGCGCGAGCAGCTTGGCTCGGGACGCCGCCTCCCTGGCTCGGACCTCGGGCGGATTGCCTGCGGCGTCGCGCGCAGCATCTGCCGGTACTCGGACATCGCTTCCTCCTTGTGGGCGCCGATGTAGTCCAGGGCCGCCTGCACCTGGTCCGACGACACGCGGAAGAGTGAGGCGATGAACGCGGAGTCATAGCCCTTGGTCGTGTAGTCGAGCACGTCGTAAACGGTGATGCGGGTGCCGGCGATCTCCGGCCCACGGCCGCGGTTGATGATGACCTGGTGCATGGGAGCGTTGCTCTCGGCTGGGGGGCGGCTGTCCTCAACGATTGTATCTCGCGGGCCTTGTCAGTGCGAAGACTAGACTGAAAGTGGGACCTTGGGTCGCAACGTGTGATTCCCCGAACCGTGGTACAATGGGCGGTGTCATTCGCCTGAGGAGGTGCCTGCAATGGCCCTGACATTCGACGCGGCGGCGGTTCCGCTACACACCGACTCGCAGGGCACGGTCCGCGTCGGCGGGACGCGCGTCACCTTGCAAACGCTGCTCGCATCGTTCCTCGACGGCGCTACCCCGGAGCAGATCGTTCAGGACTTCGACACGTTGAAGCTGGCCGACGTGTACGCCGTGATCGCTTACTACCTGACGAACCGGGTGGCTGTGAACGCTTACCTTGATGACCAGCGCCAGCAAGGCGAAGACGTCCGGCGGAAGATGGAAGCGATCTTCGATCAGGCGGGCATGAAGGAGCGGTTACTGGCCCGTGCGCAGGAGAAGGCGTAGAGCATGGTGCCCTTCCTCACCGACGTCAACTTCAACGGGCGCGTCCTGCCGCGCTGCACCATGCGATTCCGTCTCTTGATACGGTACGGGCGCAGGACGTTGGGCTTGATGGGGCGGACGATCCCGCCGTACTGGAATGGGCGGCCCAGAACGGGCGCGTCCTCTTGACGCACGACGAGAACACCATGCCCGGCTATGCCTATCAACGCATCACGGCGGGCCAGCGCATGCCCGGGGTCGTCATCGTGGCCGTTCCCACACGGGCCAAGGTGATCGCCGATCTCGTCGTGATGATCGAATGCAGTCAGGACCATGAGTGGGAGAATCAAGTCCGTTACGCCCCGTTCTGATCTGCACCGAGGCGCCGCGGAGGTGACTGAAACATGGGTGCTGCAACAGTTGGCGCCGACGCCTTGAAGCGGATGACCGGACATCCGTATGGGGCCATCGGAGAAGCAAGCGACAGCGCGACTTATGACGTTTCGGAGTCGGAAGGTACGATCTGCCCTTTTTTGCTTGGAAGGACGTGCTAAGAACTTCCTCGACATGGCTCCACTCTTCGGTTACTCTGCGGGTACCTTTTCGAGACATTGCCGCGCGACCCAGGGAGGGTTTCACCGTGCCATACCGCCAAGTGCTCCTGCTGCTCCTTATTGCATCGGCAGTTGCCGGCAGTCAGCCCGCGCTGGCCGGGCCGCCCACGGCGGAGGCGAAGCCAGGAGGGGCGGCGGCAAGCAGCGTGGGCCGCACCGACCTGTACGGCGACCCGCTGCCGGCTGGCGCTGTCGCCCGCCTCGGCACGCTGCGCTGGCGGGTGGGCCTGACGAATTTCACAAGCGTGAGCATGTCCCGCGATGGAGCGATAGCGGCATTACAGAGAGAAAACTACGGCGTGAGTCTGTGGGACGCGACCACCGGCAAAGAGGTTACGTGGTTTAACCCGGACCCGTCGATGGCAGCGGTACGGTTCGCGCCCGACGGCAAGACGCTCTTCATCGCCAAGCGGCAACCGGATGGGAAGCCTGGGCTTGATGGCGATCAGGAATTCCTTTGGACGATTGAGCATCAGGAGGTCAATACGGGCAAACTGAAAAAGAGCGTTCCCGTGACATCCTCGACTCGTTTCAAGCCGCTCGCGTTTCCGCAATTCACCCGCGACGGCAAATTCTTTCTCGCCAAACAGACCAAGGTCGGTGATGGCATTCGGGGCGGGACCGTGATCCTGTGGGACGCAGGCACGGGGGAGAGATATGCCCAGTTTCAGGATGACCTGATCGAGTTTGATCGCTTCGCCGTCTCCCCCGACGGCAAGATACTGGCGGTGGGCAACACGGACGGCCGGCTCTCCCTGCGCGAGTTGCCGGGTGGTCGAGAACTCCGCAAACTCCCCCGCATCAGCAAGGAACCCTGGGAGGGCCACTGGGACCCCACCTTCGCGCCGGACGGGCGAACCCTGGTGACGGTCGGCCATAAAGCGTTCTTTTTCTGGGACGTTACCGACGGCAAACTGCGCCACGAAATCAAGGACTGTTGGGGGCGCGTCGCCTTTAGCCCGGACAGCAAATCCCTGGTCTGCGGTGAAGAAAAGGCGTTCCGCCTGTTCGACACCACGACCTTCGAAGAGCTGCGGTCTTTCGAGCCAAACGACGACGGCGCTCGGTGCCTCGACTTTTCGGCGGACGGTAAGCGGCTGCTTTCGGGTCACGATAACACGATCGCCATCTGGGACGTGGTGACGGGCAAGCGGCTCAGTGCCTCGCCCGGCCACGAGACATCGATTACGTCTCTGGCCTTCGCCCCCGACGGCCGGAGCCTGGCCTCCGGGGCATGGGGCGGCACAGCCTACGTTTGGGACCTCAAGACAGGCAAGCCCCGGCTTGAGTTCCGCGGCCATTACATCAGCGTGGCGTCTTTGGCCTTCAGTCCGGATGGGGCGACCTTGGCCACCGGGGAGGGCCAGCCCGGCTATGCCTCCGGATCCGACAAAGTAGACGTGCGCCTGTGGGACCTCGGGCGGGAGAAGCTGCGGCGGCAGTTCACCGCTCACCTCTGCGGCGTTAGCAGCCTGACTTTCTCCCCCGACGGAAAAACGCTGGCTTCGACCGGTCTGGACGACTACTACCGGGTCTGGGACGTGGCGACGGGGAAGAAGCGCTTCGAGGTAACCAGCCGCGACCACCACCACGAGAAATCAGTAGCTTGCAGCCCAGATGGCAAAACACTGCTTGTCGCCGGTTCCAAAGGCGAACTCGCACTCTGGGACATCAAGGAGGGGAACAAGTTGCGCGACCTCGGCCCGCAAGGAACGAGAGAGGTCCGCTTCGCGGCATTCGTCCGGGGAGGGAAAGCCATTCTCACTTGCGAGGGCGGGCGCGTGAGAGACGACCCGGCCCAATGCTACTTCTGGAAGGTCCAGAGCGGCGAATTGCTGAGCACTGTTCCGGGGCCGCCGTACGGCGATCGGTTGGACGTTCTGGCGCTGTCTCCGGATGGGACTTTGCTCGCGGCCCGAGGCGCCGTCGCAGACAGCGCGATCCAACTATGGGATGTAGAATCGGGAACCCCGCTGACGTTACTGCGAGGGCACAGTGCCGGGATAATCACCGACGACCACGGGATTCTCACCCTTGCTTTCTCCCCGGACGGAAAACTGCTGGCGTCTGCCGGTCACGACACCACCATCCTTCTTTGGGATATCGCACAGGTCCGGTTGACGGCCCTTTGGAAGGAACTGGGCGAGGCGGACGATCCCGCCGGGGGACTCTCGGTTCCCTCGGGCGGGGCTATCCCTTTCCTCAAGGATTGGCTGGTGCGAGCTGCCGCCGCGGAGAAGCAGGTGCGGCCGCTGCTCCCTCACCTGGACGATGATAGCTTTGACACCCGCGACCGAGCGACGGTGGACCTCGAAAAACTGGGGCTGCCGGCCGAACCCGCGCTGCACGAGGCCCTAAAGAGATCCGTCTCCGCAGAGGCTCGCAGTCGAATCGAGCGCGTTCTCAAAGCGATTGGCAAGGGGCGGAAAGGCGTGGCTGACGACGGCGGACGGCTGGGGCGAGTGGTGAAGGCGCTGGGGGCCATCGACACGGCCGACGCACGCCAGGCACTGCGGGACGTAGCGGGTAGCGACGCTGAGCTGACAGTGACAAAGCTGGCCCATGATGCGCTAAAAGGGCTGGACCGCTAAATCAGCGTTACCGCGACTTATATGTGTGTGTGTATAACTGGTAGGCGCAAGGCGAACGGCAGGAGATAATCTCCCCTCGCCCCGGTGCTCCGACCGAGTACGGGTGACTGGGGCGACGATCCCTCGCCCTGCGGCGAAGGGGCCCGTCGTAGCGCTCCCGCACACATCGGACTTCAGTTCAACCTGGCGATTTTTTGCTGACTTGCGAAGGCACATGTCGTTATTTACCAATGGCTTGCGGTGTCCGCGCCAGGTTGAACAGAATTCCCGGTCACTTCAGTTCAACCTGGCAGCGCGTGTGGTGCCGGCGGGCGGTCGGAGAGGCGCAGCCGAGGGCTACTATCTCCTGCCGGTCGCCCAATGCAATTCATTTCCGTCGATCGAGCCGCCCGGCGTTGCAACGAATTCCCGAAAAACGGCAATCTGGAGAAGGTAGGAAGCTACCCATCTTCGCTAACTTGCCATTTTCAGCGAATACGTTGCAAAGCTGAGCCGCCCCGCCGTGGTAAACTGCACCATCCCTCGCCCACCGAAACTCCCCGCCGCGCCGGCGAGTACACCTGACATGGCCACCTCCGCAGGCACCCCTCGAAGCGACCCCGATCACGCCACGGTTGTTCCCGTCAATCCCGATGAGCCGCTCTGGGCCCTGCCGGGCGAGGAGTTGCTCGAGGCACTGCCGGTTGAGGACCGTCGGCGGGTAAGGCGCAGTTCGTGGCGGGCGCTGTGCGCGGCGTTTGAGGCGGTCGTGTGGCTGGTGGAATGGCCGTTCGGCGTGGCCACGTTGATCGTGGGGCTGTCGGTGCTCGCGGCGATTCCGCTCCTGGGATTCCTCAGCCTCGGCTATCTGCTCGAGGCCGGCGGACGGCTGGCGCGGACCGATCCGGAACGGCAACGCTTTCTCCACGCGCGGCGGCGCAACTGGTTTGTGCGCTGATCCTCAGTGCCGGCCTGACGGTGCGCGATAGCTTTGTCGGGGTCCGGAAGGCGGCCCGGGTCGGCGGCATCGTTCTGGGCGTCGCGCTCCTCATGCTGCCGCTTCAGCTCCTGTCCTCGTTCTACATTTCCGCCCAGATCATCGAGCCGGGTGGCACGGCGGCCCGCGTCTGGAAGGCCGTGCTGGTGGTGGTGACCGTGCTGATGGCCCTGCGGATCGCCCTGGCCCTGGCGCGGGGCGGTCGGCTGCGTTATTTCTTCTGGTTCATCGGCAACGGGGTCTGGCTGGGGCGGCGAGTGGTTCGCGGCGGCTATTATGCCGAGGCACGGGATGCGGTCTGGGACTTCGTCGCTAGCCTGCGGTTGCCGTACTACTGGTGGCTCGGCTTCCGCGGCTTCGTCGTGGGGCTGGCGTGGCTGGCCATTCCGGTCGGCCTGCTGGCGCTGGGACGAAAGGTGCCGCCGCTCGGTTTCGTCGGCGGGGTCTGGTTCGCGATGGTGCTGCTGGGCTTGCCGTTCTTGCAGATGCGGCTGACGGTGGAGAACCGCTTGCGGGCCGGCTTCGAGTTGGGAGCGGTCCTGTCGCGCTTTAGCCGGGCGCCGTGGGCCTTCAGTTTCGCCCTGTTGGCGGCCCTGCTATTTTCCCTGCCGCTCTACCTGCTGAAAATCGAGCGGGTGCCGCCCGAGGCCGAATGGCTGCCGTGCCTGTTCTTTATCGTCTTCATCTATCCAACGCGTCTGCTGGCCGGCTGGGCCTATGCCCGGGGCTGCCGGCGGGCGCCGCCGCGCAACTGGTTCTTTGCCGCCACCGGCCTGGTCAGCATGTTGCCGACGGCGGGGCTGTACGTCCTGTTGGTGGTGCTGACGCAGTACATTTCGTGGGAAGGCGGCAAGAGCCTGGTGGAGCAGCATGCGTTTCTGTTGCCCAGGCCGTTTACGGGGTGGTAGCGCTCGCGAAGCGATGAATCGCCGCGCGGCGTGTCCCCTTCGCGCGATCGCGCCGGGCCGCTACAATCCCGCACGTGTCCCCTGCGCCGGCGTCCGCAGCCAAAGGATGTGTCGTGCCCCTGACCGTCGAAGCCAAGTCGCACGTTTCGCAGCCCATCTCCGCCGCGCGCCGAATACCTGCGCCGCCTTGAACTGCGGCGGGTCCAGGCGGCCGAGCACGATCGGACCCATGCGATCACGGGGATCAGCCGTTTCGGGGTGGCGGCCGCCGGCGGGGTCCTGTTGATCGCGGTCTTTGCCCTCGGCTGGTTGCATCCCGGGTGGCTGGCCGTTCCCGTGGTCGCCTTCCTGGCGCTGAGCTACTGGCACCAACGGGTCACGCGCGCCCTGCGCCGCGCCCGCCGGGCCGTAACGTTCTACGAGCGGGCCATCGACCGTGTCGAGGATCGCTGGCAGACGTTCGGCGACCCCGGAAGCCGTTATCTCGACGATAACCATCCCAATGCTCGTGATCTCGACCTGTTCGGCAAGGATTCGCTTTACCAGCTCCTGTGCACGGCCCGGACGCGGAGCGGCAAGGACCTGCTGGCCGCCTGGCTGCTGAATCCCGCGGAGCCTGAGGAGGTGCGGGCCCGCCAGGTCGCCGTCGCCGAGCTGACGCCCCGGCTCGACCTGCGCGAGGACCTGGCGCTGCTGGGGGCCGACGTGCCGGCCGGCGTCGAGCTGGCTCCGCTGGCCGACTGGGGCGAGGCGGCGCCGATCCTCGTTTCCCGCCGCCTACGCCTTGTGGCCCTGGCCCTGGCAGCCCTCGGCGTGGGTGCGCTCGCCTGGCTGCTGGGGATGTTCTCGACGTACGTTAACGAGCGCGGCATCCCGGAAGCGGTCGGCTGGGCCCTGGGTCCCGGCATTTTGCCGCTGGCCGGAGCGGTGTCCCTGGAGCTTGCGTTGGCCTTGTGGCTGCGCGAGCGAGTCAAGCGCGTGCTGGCTCCCCTGGAGCGGCGGGCCCACGACCTGGCCGTGTTTCACGGCGTTTTGGCACGACTGGAGCAGGAGCAATTCCGCTCGCCGCGGCTGGTCCAGTTGCGCACCGCCCTGGAGACCGCCGGCAAGGCTCCCTCCCAGCGGATCGAACAGCTGCTGGCGCTGATCGAGCTGCTCGATTCCAAGCGGAACATGTATTTCGCGCCGTTTGCCGCCCTGATGCTCTGGACCACGCAACTCGCCCTGGCCCTGGAGGCCTGGCGAGTGGCGACCGGGCCGCACATTCGCCGCTGGCTGGAGGCCGTCGCCGAGTTCGAGAGCCTCTGCGCGCTGGCGACCTATGCCGCGGAAAACCCGGAGGACCCGCTCCCCGAGGTGACGACCGACGAGGGGCCCCTCTTCGACGGCGAGGGGCTGGGCCATCCCTTGCTGCCGCGGTCTCGCTGTGTCCGCAATGACGTGCGCCTGGGCGGCGAATTGCGGGTGCTGGTGGTCAGCGGGTCGAACATGTCGGGCAAGAGCACGCTGCTGCGGGCGGTTGGGGTCAACGCGGTGCTGGCCCTGGCGGGAGCGCCGGTGCGTGCCGACCGGCTCCGGCTGTCGCCGCTGGTCGTCGGCGCCACTCTGCGCGTTGAGGATTCGTTACAGGCCGGCAAGTCGCGGTTCATGGCCGAGGTGCTGCGCGTCCGACAGCTTGTGGAGATGGCCCAGGGCTCGCGGCCACTCCTGTTCCTGCTCGACGAGTTGTTCGCCGGCACCAATTCGCACGACCGCCGCCTGGGGGCCGAGGCGGTGATCCGCACCCTGGTCGAGTCGGGGGCCACCGGCCTGATGACAACGCATGACCTGGCCCTGACGCACATTGTCGATCTGCTGGGGGGCCGGGCGGCCAACGTCCATTTCGAGGACATCTTCGAGGAGGGCGGCGGCGTGACGTTCGACTATCGGATGCGTCCGGGCGTGGTCGAGCGGAGCAACGCCCTGGCCCTGATGCGGTCGGTGGGGCTGGAAGTGTGAACCGAGCCCGGCAGGCAAAGCCTGCCCTACGCGCCGCCGCTCTGCTGTAGGGCAGGCTCTGCCTGCCGCCCACCTGTGGAATGGTGCGTCAGTACGGAATCTCCGAACCCGCCGGCGGCTCCTGTCCGAACTCGCGCGCTTCAGGGGAGCCGGAGTTCGCCGATGGTTCCGAGTCGCTGCCGTGGTTTTCGGGTCGCTCATCGGGATGATCGAACAGATCCGGCTGCGGCGGCGCAGGCGCTTCCCCATTGTCGGCCGCCTCCACGGGAGCCGCTGTGTCTGCCGTGCCCGGCGGGGCTAGCTTCTTCCGGGTGCCGCGCCGGCGGCGCGATTTCCTCTTGCGGGCCTCCCCGCCCTCCGCCGGCGCGGGCGACGACAACTCCGAGCCAAACCGCGTCACCACGTAGGTCCGGCTGCGCTTGTCGGTTTCCAGCTCCAGTAGCCCTTCTTTCTGGGCGTCTTCCAGCAGCTCGCTGAAGGTCCGGTAGCCGTGGTAGGCCTCGTTGAACGAGGGCTTCTTGCGCTTCATCGTGTCCTTGACCATCGACGACCAGAGCGATTCCTTGTTCTCGCGCCGCAGCGCCAGCAGCGATTCGAGCAAAAGGGCGAAGACTTTCTTCTTGGTCTCGGGCAGCTGCGGGCTCATCCCGCTGGGCAGGTCGCTCTGCTTGCCGAGGTCCTCGTAATAGATGAACTCGTCGCAGTTGTCGCGGAGCAGGTCCGAGGTCGATTCCTGCATCCCCAGGCCGATGACGTGCTTGCCCAGTTCCTTCAGCTTCGAGACGAGCGGCGAGAAGTCGCTGTCGCCGGAAACGACGACGAAGGTGTCGATATGGCTCTTGGCGTAGGCCAGGTCCATGGCGTCGACGCAGAGGCGGATGTCGGCCGAGTTCTTGCCGCTCTGGCCGCGGCGCGGGATCTCGATCAGCTCGATGGCCGCCTCGTGCAGGGGGGCCGTGTACGGCTGAAAGCGGCTCCAGTCGGCATAGGCCTTCTTGGCGACGATCTTCCCCTTCTCGACCAGCCGTTCGAGCACGCGGTGGATCTCGAAGCGGTCCCGGCGGTTCTGGAAGCCGAGCGCCAGGTTTTCGAAGTCCACGAAGATCGCCAGGGAACGTTCGCCGTCGGTCACCGGAATACCTTTGCCACTTGCGGCATCGCACGCGCCGCCCGCTGGGCGGCGGCTAAACCTGGTTTGTGCATCACGGCCTGAGCCCCTTCGTGGCGTCCTCAAACCCTTCGAGGACCACCGGGGTGGCCTTGGCGGCCAGCGGCTGGACGCGGACCACGCGCCCGTCGCCGTCGGCCCACACCGCCGCCGTGCCGTCGCGCAGCTTGATCCGATAGCGCGACAGCTTCACGGCCTTGTCCTTCACCGTTACCGTGTCGTCCCCTTGCCGTTCCACCGTGTAGGTGGGGGTTTGCAAACCCTGGACAGGGTCGAGCCACAGGCCGGACCATTCCTGCTTGCCGCCCCGGGCCGCATCGTAGAGGGGGACAAAAACGAGGGCGGCCGTCCAGTCGAGGCCCGCGGTCAGCACCGGCCTGGCGGGCAGATCCTTCAGGAAGTCGGTGATGCCGCCGCGCTTCATCGTCCCCGAGCCCTTCTCGTCGAGGGTCAGGGTGACAGTCTTGCGCGGGCTATCCAGGACGGTCTCGCCCCGGGTGACTCGGCCATTGCGGTCGGCATGGACGGTCAGCGTGATTTTCTCGCTGGACCCCTGGTACTTGTAGGTGACTACGGTGCCGTCATCGCTTCGTGTGGTGGCGACCTCGGATTCGAGGACGTACTTCCCCAGCGCGGGCGCATATCGCGCAGGGCCGCCGGCTTGTCGGCATCGGCGGGGGGAAACAGGGTCGTGAAAGCGAGCAGTGCGAGTCCAAGCGACATGGCGCTACCTCGGCTAGAGGTCGGATCCATTCCGCAGCCGAAGTGAGTGTAACTCGTTTGGGGCAGGGAGGGAAGATAGGTTTAGCCGCCGCCCGGGAGGCGGCGGCTAACCGGCAGACGGGATCGGGCGCCTAGAAGTCGGTGCGGGTATTCCCGCCGCGGCCGCGGCCGCCGAACTCCGGCTTGTACTCGAACGGCTTGCCGACCAGCTCGTCCAGCGTCTTCTTCTGGCTGTCATCGAGGATCTTGGTGGCCTTGCCCATGTAGTCCTTGCTGATGCTCGCCCGCTTCTTCATCGCCTCCTGTCTTTCTTCAGCAGTCGGCGTCGTGCCTTGCGCAGGGCGGAGGGCCGCCATCTCCTTGCCGAAGTCCGTGTTCATTTCCTTAAGGTCGTCCTTCTGCTTGTCCGTCAGCTTCAGCTTCTCCTGGGCGGTCTTGTCGTTGAAGATGGCGAAGCCCATGACGTAGTAGCGCATCTGGTTGAGGCGCGCCAGCTGACCGTCCTTGAGGACGCCCTTGAGCGCCTTGTCGGTAGCCTCGCTCACCTTCTTGCGCCTTCGGCTCGCTCTTCCTGAGAGGCATTGCGGTCGCGCAGCTTGGCAACGTCGTCCTTGAGTTCTTCATTCACCTTGGCAAGTGCATCCTTGATCTTGTCCGCCTGATCCTTGTCGATCTTCAACTCGTCCTGGACGCTCTTGTTTCCCGCCAGTTGCCCGAGGCTGGGTGGGCCGAAGCCGCCGCGGCCGCGCCCTTGGGCCAGCGCCGGGCCGGCCGCCAGCGCTGCCACGCCGAGGACCAGAGCCAGTTTGCAAAGTCGCATCGTCAAGTCTCCTCAGAGGATGAGAGGGTACGGACCGGGGGGGTTCCCCACACTATGATATAAACCCCAAGCGCGATGGCCTGTTTCGCGCCCGATTGTGGAAAAATGAGAGCCGCGGTCGGCGCCGCCAATTGCAGCGCCGACCGCGGCTCGGGATTCCCGTACCGGTGCGGTTGTTACTGACCCGCCGGCCGAACCACCCGCTTCTGCGGCTCGGTCTCGCCGCCCTTCGTCTCCTTGTCCTTCATTTCCTTGAGTTCCCAGCCGGTCGGTTTCTCGGGGGCCACGAAGTCCTTGGCGGTCACGCCGGGGTCGTTGCCGCGGACCTTCGTCAGCTCCCAGGTGTGCTGGTTGCCGTTGGGTTCCTCGAACCAGAGCTGGGCCGGCAGGTAGTCGCGCTTGTACAGCACCAGGCGGGCCCGCTGGAATTCCGCCTTGTCCACGGTCGACTTCGGCTTGATCTCGAAATAGACGTAGTTGGCGTCGTCCGGTCGGGTCAACGTCAGGTCGTAGCGCTTCATGAGGGCGGTCACCTTCATCTGGAAGAGGAAGTCGATAAAGCTATCGTCGCTGGCCCCGGCAGCCAGCTTCTTGACGTAGAGGATCTTCTCCCGCGGCGAGAACCAGTAGACCAGGTCGCCGGTGCAGATGAATTTTTCGTAAGCGTTGGGGTTGGCCTTGTCGGCCAGGTGCAGGTAGGCGAGGCGCTCGATCTTGCCGTTGCCGGCATCGACGCGCATGATCTTGACGAGGCCGGCCAGCTCGGTGCGATTGTTGCTGACGCGGTTGACGTCGGCCCGGCGGCACTCGGCACTGATGCTTTTGACGCCGGCCATCTCCTTTTCCCACTGGGCCAGGTGGTTGGCCAGCTGCTCTGGAGTGCCCGTGGCGGCCGGCGGGGCGGCCTGCTGGGCCAACACGCCCCCACCCAACGCCAGCACGCCGAACAGCGCAGCCGATATGTGACGCATTGGCCTTCTCCCGAATGGGTCTGTTCCCGGGTCCACCGGATCGTTCCGGGTTAGCTCGACGCGCCAGCGAGGGGCATTCCTTCGCCGAGCATCCCCTCGCTGGCGCGTCGGGCTAACCGGAGAGAGGGGACCGACTGACCGCGGGCGGTTATAACATCCTGGCACGGGCGCGGGAAGTGCGCCTTGCGACGACACCCATTTCATCCCGCGCCGCCGACCCAGTGGCGTACTACGTCCGGCACATCCTCAAAACTCGCAAATGCCACGTCGGCGAGGTGGGCAAACGGCAGCGATCGGCCGTGCGTCACCAGGGCCGTCCGCGTGCCGGCACGCCGGCCGGCTTGCAGATCGTAAAGATAATCGCCGACCATGAGGACCTCGCCCGGCGCCAGCCCCCAGGCTGCGCAGATTTGCCAAAGGCCCTCGGGACTCGGCTTGTAGGGTGCGTCCTCGCGGGCCAGCACCAGGTCGAAGGCAAGGCCGCACCGCTCTAGCACCAGCACGACGGCCTCGCGCATGTTGCGGCTGAGGACCGCACAACGCACATGGCGCTCGGTCAGCCAGGCCAGAAAGGGAGCGACGCCCGGGTTGAGCCGGGCCGTGCCGGCCGCCGCCAACTCGTGCCGTCGCAGGACCGCCAGCGCGGCCTCGCGCCGCTCGCCGTGCAGCTGTTCGACGGCCTCCAGCAGGGGTGTCCCCGCGGCCAGGCCGATCTCGCGCCGCATCAAGTCGAAATCGAGCTCCTCGACGACCAGCGTGCCGTCGAGGTCAAAGACCACGCCGCGGACTCGCGTTGCCTGACCGTCATTGGTTGGTGGCATACGGCATCCTAAACTGCCCGGAATCCTCAGCCTGTGAGACCGCCAAGACGCGCTGCTCCGCCAACTTGCCCAGGTTACCGCGCTGGAATGCGCTGGCGAGGTGCGCCATCAAGCGAGCGGCAGGAGATAGCCTATCCTCGGGGTGAAGGGCGTTTCTGGGCAAATTGCTGGGCAAACTCGCCACACCCCCCCCGCGACACCGGTGGATAAGGGACGACAAGTGCTGCCCGTCGCCTTATGAGCGGCGGCTCGGGGCTCCGCGTGCGTCCCCCGGGCGGCGCATCTCACGGAGCGTCCGCGCGTTGCGCACGCTCAGGACGAACGCCGCCACCGCCAGCAGTAACCCAATCCCGAAGAGAACGTCCTTGATTGGCCAGGGTTCCGCATGGACAGCGGGAGTCGTCGGCCGTGGTAGCGTGGGCTCGGACTGTGCTGTCGCCCCGGCCATCAGGAGGTCCCCCGGCTGGAGGGCCACTTCGGCGCGGTGCCCCTCGCCCGCCTCCACCACCACCTGTAACGGCTGCCCCTCTGGCGCGTCGAACAAGAAGAGTCCCTGGCTGCTCAGCCGGCCCTTGATGAGGACCTGGTCCAGGGCCCCGGACACTTCGACATCTCCCGCCCTGGGAGTGTCGCCATTGTCAAACCAGGTCTCGACGCGGACCATCCGGCCAGCCAGAACGCGGCAGGCTGGCCTTGAGCCGATGAGCCTGGGCCTTGCCGGCGAGACCGAAAGTCGCCGACAGGACGAGTATTAGGACGACGAGTCGACCGCGCATGGAGTTGTCTCCGGGGCCGTCCAGCCGAGCATTTCGGGCTTAACGCGGACCAAGAATCCGACCGTGAAACCTAGGATGGCCCCTTCGAGGACCGCCAGCGGCAGGTGGATGATGAATGTCAGCAGGGCGACGCCGTACCAATCCTTGCCGCCGCCAAACACCAGGGCGACCGAGTGCAGCAAGATGGTGGCCAGCACCGCCGTTTCGCCCACGACCAGGCCGATGGCGAACTCCGGGGCGTTATCCAGGCGGCGCTCGGCCCAGGCCGCGAGTGCCGCCACGCCGGCCAACCCGGCCAGCACTGCGGAGTGGAATGTTACCCGGTCCGCCCAGGACAGGTCGGGATCGGCCAGCTGGTTCAGCCGGTTGGTGACGAGGACAGTTACGGCATAAGTCAGGCTGAGACCGAAGATCGCGACACTGCCGGCGACCAGGCCGGCCCGAAACCAAGGCCGGCCCAGCCAGGGGAGACGACGCAAGCCCGCGAAAAGCACACCGGCCAGGAGCGCCGGCACCCCCATGACCACGCTGTTGACGCCCAACGACAGGTAGCCGCCGTGCTGGAACAGCGCGACCTGGAGAAGCAAACCGACCGGCACCGCCAGGAGCGCCCGTCGCCCCAGGACCACACCGAGCAGGCCATTGAGGAGCAGGTGCGTGCTCGGACCCGCGGGGACCTGGACATGGATCTGCGAGGCGACGAAGAAGGCCGCCGTCAGCACCGCCACGCGCGGGATTTCCTCATCGCGAATGCGCCAGGCCCCGAACAGGGCCAGCAGCCCCGCGACCGCGAAGCCGCCCCATTCCCAGGACGGCAGCAGCACACCGTCGGAAATGTGCACGGCGAAAGTCGATGGCAGCGCGAAAGTCACCATTTCTTATCGCTTTTCGTCCACGAAAACCCACAGCGTCGCCCGGCGCAGCACGGGGTACTTCTTCCCTTCGCGTTCCCGCTCGCCGCCGGGGTGCAATGCGGTCACCGCCCACCAGCCGGGGTCGGTCAGCGTGCAGGTCGCGACGCCGTTCGGATCGGTCTTGACCGTCCGGGTGATCTGTTCATCGGGCGGCAGTTCCTTCGGCGGTGCGGCGTTGTAGCGCTCGATCTCGACGTGGGCACCGGCCAGTGGCTTCTCTGTGCCGGCAACCTGGGCCTGAAACGCCATGCCCGGCTGAAGCCCATAAGGCCGCGTCAACGGGACGAGCTGTAGCGCATCCGTCGCCACCGCTTCCCAGCCCTTCTGCGCCTGCACGTGCAAGACGACCTTCACGGTGTCCTGAAAAAACTCTTCTTCCTCCTCCATCCAGATGGGCGGCGTTTGCAAGAGGAAGACGTAATCGCCGCGCTGCTCCGCCATGAACTTGAGCCGATACGCCGTGACCTGCTTCCGCTCTCCCGCGGGGATGCTCGTTTTCTCCAGCGACTTCGTCAGGTCGGTCGCCTTGCCGTCGGGAGCCAGGACGGACAGTTTCTCCGGCTGCGGCGCGTTGAAGAGCTGATGCTCGAACGGATGGCCCCACTGGTAGGTCAGCGTAACGGTCTCGCCCTTCTTGACCGAATGCTTGTCCGGCAGGAGCATGTTGTAGTGGGCCCCGACCGGGGCACCGCTGCCGGCGAGGAAAACCGCGGCCAAGGCGAACGGCAATCGCTTCATGATGTCCTCGTGCCGACGGCCGGCGCGACAGCGTCCTCGCGCCGAGGGGACGAGGTTCATCATACGATTTTGATTTTCGTCATACCAGAGACGCGCTTCCAGGAACGAGCACTGTCCGGCTACAATCAGGCGGGTCAACCTGCGCGGGGGGAAAGGGCCATCATGAGTGCGGTCACGCTGGCATCCTTGACAGAACGCCTGGAACTGGCCGACGAACTGCTGGCCGGGAGAGGTCACATGCTCGATCCCCAGGATTTGCCGGGGCGATATGGGCGCGTCGTGAAAGCCGTGGATCACCTGCTTCAGGTCATCGGCTGCCCGGCAGTGGTCGGCGGCGGGTGGGCGGTGTGGCGGCACGGCTACGTCGGCCGGGTCACTCAGGACATCGACCTTGCCCTTCCAGCGGATCGCATTGATGAGTTCCTAAGTGCCGCCGCGGTAGCCGGGTTCGACGATCTCCCGGTTCGGCCCGACCGATGGCCAAACATCATGCACAGGGATACGAGTGTCGAGGTGGACATCCTGCCGGAAGGTGCCCGTCCCGGCACGGAATCCCGTCCAGCTCCGACGCTGATTCCCCATCCGGAGAAGATGGGGGCCGTCGCCGGAACATTGCGCTATATGAGCCTGCCATGCCTGATCGAACTCAAGATTGCGGCCGGTAGACTCCGGGACGAAAGCGACGTCGGCGAATTGGTCCGGGTCAATCCGGATGACGTCGATGCGATCCGGCAGCACCTTGCCGGTGTCCACGCGGATTACGTGCGGGCTTTCGATGTGCTTGTGCAGCGGGCGCGGGAGCAGGGATCGGCCGGGCAGTGAGGCCAGAGATGTCTGCTCGACTCTCGACCCCGGTCCTCGGCCCCTTCGATCCCCTACGTGATAGTACCCGGAAACGAGCGATTGGGATCGAGTTCCGCGATCCGGTCGGCGCCGAAGAACCGGGCGTCGAAAAACTCCAGGCAACCGCAGATGCCGAGGATTGGGTAACGGATCGGGGCCGGGGAAAAGGCCACCACAGCATGCCACTGACACGCGGAGGCGTCATCGGCCAGGACAAGTTCGGCGTCTCCGAACAGCAAAGGCTGGAGTTGACCCCGCCAGCGCAGGCGGTGGCCGGTATCGGGCCGGAGCCGGACGCCGAGCCGCAGGGCGGTGTCGAGAGGGAACACGGTGTCGTCTGCACCGGGGTCAAGAATGGCGCGGCCGAAGCGGCGGATCAGTCCGCTCGGACCGACGATGTCCACGGGAACAAGGGGGCGCCAGCGGACGGTAGCCCCTGCGGGAAGCGATGGCGGTGGCGGCCCCGTCAGTGGTTCATCCTGGTAGGCGAAGGATAGCACTTATTGAAACTCCGCGGCGCCCAGGCTTGTGTCGTCCTCGGGTCCGGGGATGTGTTCCAGGACAACCTGTTGGGGGTCTTCTCCCTGCGTCGCTAGCTGTTCCTCCAACCGACCGAGATTCTCGGCGCCGGCAAGGAGGCGGCGACCATCCAGGCTGAATGCCACCCACTGACCGCGGTACCTGGCCAGCTCAATGAGAGGAAAGACCGCGCGGTTGGTCCGGTATTGCTGGCGGTTCATGGCCTTGCTCCAAAGCGCACGAGCTAGGTGGCACGTGAAACCTAGTATAGCCTACAACTTCGTATTCCCAAACGTCTCCCGAAACCCCTTCAAGTGCTCTGCCAGCACGTCCTTCAGCTTCGCCCCATGCAGGTGATCCGCGTGCTGAAACACCAGCCGCAGCACATCGGCACCCTCGCGTTCGCTGTTGATCGAGGGTGACACGCCGAAGCTCTCCACCCGGCTCAGGTTGAACTGGGCCTTTTTGCCCAGGAAGCGGCAATCCAGACCGTGAGCCGCCTTGGTTCGCCACTGAGCCCAGCTGCGGCTCACGCCGGGGACCTTAAGCTTGATGGCGTCGCGCGCGTCCCACTCCACGGTGATGTTCGGATCGATCTCCCGCACCATCTCCAGCAGACGCGGCAGCACGGCCCGGTCCCAGCGCACCTTCTTCCCAATGGGGAATCCTTTTTCACTCAGGTGCCAGCGCTCGCCGTTGACCTTCCAGGGCATCACGTCTTCCGGTTTGGTCCGCAAGCGCTGCAAGTTTTGGTGAAACGCGGTGGCAGCTTCCTGCAGGAACTGGCGGAAAGCCGGCGTGTCCACCTCGTCCAGGCGATGGGCGAGGATGGCGACCTCCTGCCAGGGGCCCTTGCGATTGGCGACGTGGACGCGCGGCTCGTTGCCGTAAATGTCGAGGCCTTCCAGTTCGTTGAGCGGCCGGATGCCGAGACGTTCCGTCAACGCCGCCTCCTTGAAGGTGTTGCGGCCGACGCGGAAGACCAGGCGGACGCAGCGCTCCAATCCGGTGTGGCCGTGGAAGAACCAGCCCTGGCTCTTTACGGGACCGGGAATCTCCACGATGGTGCGGCTATTCCAGTTGGTCTCGCCGAAGGCGCCCAGCTCGTGGATGCGCTCGTCGATCCAGTCGAGGATAGATCCCTCCCAGCGGCACGGCTTACCCTTCTGCGTAATGCGCTCAACGGTGTGCCAGCGGCGGCCATCGCTTTCCCAGGGCATGCGAGCATCCTGGCCGACGGCTTCCAGCTCCAGGTCGCCGCTGCGCGGCGCTGCCGCGGCTTCCGGATCGAACTTCGGTCTTGCCGCATGTGGGCCGGCCGCCAGCACGGCCGCCAGTACCTGGCCCGTGTGCGATTCCTTCACCCGCGCAATGTCTTCCGGCGTCCCCGCGGCCACAATCTGACCGCCGGCGTCACCCGCCTCCGGGCCCAGGTCGATCACCCAGTCGGCCGTCTTGATCACGTCCAGGTTGTGCTCGACCACGATCACCGTGTTCCCCAGGTCCACCAGCCGATTCAGCACTTCGAGCAGCTTGTAGATGTCGTCGAAGTGCAGCCCAGTCGTCGGCTCGTCGAGTAGATAGAGGGTGCGGCCGGTGTTGGGCCGGGCCAGCTCGGCCGCCAGCTTGACGCGCTGCGCCTCGCCGCCGGACAGCGTCGGCGCCGGCTGCCCCAGCGAGAGGTAGCCGAGCCCCACATCGGCCAACGTTTGCAGCACCCGGCGAATCTTCGGGATGTTCTCGAACATCTCCAGGGCCTCGCCGACGCTCATCTTCAACACGTCGGCGATGGAGCGGCCCTTGTAGTGGACGGCCAGCGTTTCGGGGTTGTAACGGCTGCCGTGGCAGACATCGCACTCGACCCAGACATCGGGGAGAAAGTGCATCTCGATTTTCTTCTGTCCGTTCCCCTCGCAGGCCTCGCAGCGGCCGCCCGGCTTGTTGAAGCTGAAGCGGCGCGGGTGGTAGCCGCGCACCTTGGCCTCGGGTAGCTGGGCGAAGAGCTGGCGGATCAGGTCGAACACGCCGGTGTAGGTGGCCGGATTGGACGACGGCGAGTTGCCGATCGGGTCCTGATCGACGTTGATGACCTTGTCGATCTGTTCGAGGCCGACGATGTCGTCATGGGCGGCGCCGGGGGTCTTGGCCCGGTGCAACTTGCGGGCCAGCGTGTTGTGCAGCACCTCGTGGACCAGCGACGACTTGCCCGACCCGCTGACGCCGGTCACGGTGATGAAGGCCCCGAGCGGGAAGGACACGTCGATATTCTTGAGGTTGTTTTGACGCGCGCCCTTGACCGTCAGAGCCGGAAGCGTGAGCGACGGGTTTTGGTTCGGCCCGTCGCTCACGCTTCCGGCTCGCAGGCGCCGATTCGTCGGAACAATAATCGCCTTCTTCCCCGACAGGTATTGTCCCGTGAGCGATGATTTCGCCCGCGCCACCTGCTTCGGGGTGCCGCGGGCGGTGATCTCGCCGCCGCGATCGCCGGCGCCGGGCCCAAAGTCGAGCAGATAGTCGGCCGCCGCGATGACCTCGCGATCGTGTTCCACCAGCACCAGGGTGTTTCCTAGATTGCGGAGGTGCAAAAGCGCTTGCAGTAGCCGGCGGTTATCGCGCGGATGGAGTCCGATGGTCGGCTCATCGAGAACGTAAAGCACCCCCGTCAGGCCGCTGCCGATCTGGCTGGCCAACCGGATGCGCTGCGACTCACCGCCCGACAGCGTCGGCGTCGGCCGGGACAGCGACAGGTAATCGAGCCCGACATCGGCCAGGAATTGCAGGCGATTGGCGATCTCTCGCAGCAACTCCCCAGCCACCTGCGCGTCTCCCTGCGACAGCTTCAGCTCCTTGAAGAAGCCCAGCAGCCGGCCGAGCGGCCAGGCGCCCATCTTACCGAGCGTGTATCCCTGGAAGCGGGCCGCGGCGGCATCGTCGCGCAGCCGCGAACCGTGGCAGCGCGAGCAGGCCACCTCGCTGACCAGGTGGTCCAGCTTCTGGCGATAGACGAAGCTGACGCGCGAAGCCTCGTCGATGGCGGGGAACAGGCCCTTGTACTGGAAACGCAGCGGATGGCGAGCGGGGGGCGTAAGCCCCCCGGTTTTGGCACCGGGGGGCTTACGCCCCCCGCTCGCCGGGTGAAGTTCAATCCAGTCCTCTCCCGTTCCATGCAAGACCGCACGCTGCTGGCCCGGGGCCAGCTGGTCAAACGCCGTGTCAAGAGAAAAGCCAACGTGCCGCCCCAGGGCCTCGGCAAACCTTGTGAACGGATTGTCCGCGCTCAGCTCCGGCCAGGCGGCCAAAGCCCCGTCACGCAGCGAGCGCTCTGGATCGCGGATCAGCATCGCCGGGTTGGCGCCCATCTGCACGCCCAGCCCCTCGCAGGTCGGACACCAGCCGAGCGGACTATTGAATGAGAAATTGTGCGGATTGAGCGCCTCGAAGCTGCGGTCGCAACGGTCGCAGGCCATGTGTTGGCTGTAGCGATCCACCGTCCACTGCGGCTCCTCACGCTGGTCGTCCACGTGGGCGACGTGCAGCACGCCGCGTCCCAAATCCACGGCGGCCTCGACGGCATCCGAGATGCGCGCCCGTTGCCCGTCGCGGACCACGATGCGGTCGATCACCACTTCCACGGAGTGCTTGCGGCGGTGGTCGATGACCGGCGGCTCCTCGATGCCGTACGACTTTCTGTCCACGCGCATGCGCACAAACCCGGCGCGGCGGATTTCCTCGAACAGCGCCTCGTACTTCTCCTGCCCTTTCCGCTCCAGTGGAGCCATCAGGTAGAGTTTCGTCCCGCCGGGGAGCGACATGATCTTGCCGATGATCTCATCGACCGTCTGCGTCCCCACCGGGATGCCGCAGTTGGGGCAATGCGGCTGGCCCAGGCGCGCGTACAGGATACGCAGGTAATCGTAAATCTCGGTGACGGTGCCGACCGTCGAGCGCGGGCTTTTGCTCGTCGTTTTCTGCTCGATGCTGATGGCCGGCGACAGGCCGCTGACGTGCTCGACCTTCGGCTTCTGCATCTGCCCCAGGAATTGCCGGGCGTAGGCCGACAGCGATTCGATATAGCGACGTTGCCCCTCTGCATAGATCGTATCCAGGGCGAGCGACGACTTCCCGGAGCCGGATGGTCCGCAGCAGACGGTCATCTCCTCGCGTGGGATTTCGACATCGATGTTCTTGAGGTTGTGCTGCTGGGCGCCCTGGACGGTGAGGTGGGTGATCTCACCGTTGGTGTTCCCGCGCTTGGTCCGTTTAGCCGCGGTTCGCAGAACCGCGCGGTTGTGCGAACCGCGGCTAAACAGCTCACGCAGCGCCTGCCCCGTGAATGACTGTTCACACGCCGCCACCTCGTCCGGCGTTCCCGCCACAACCACCTCGCCGCCGCCGTTGCCCCCCTCGGGGCCCAGGTCGATCAGCCAGTCGGCCGTCTTGATCACGTCCAGGTTGTGCTCGATGACGACGACGCTGTTGCCCGCGTCGACAAAGCCGTGCAGCACCTTAAGCAGATGCTGAATGTCCTCGAAGTGGAGCCCGGTGGTCGGTTCGTCGAGGACATACAGCGTCCGGCCGGTGCCGCGTTTGCAGAGCTCGCGGGCCAGTTTGATGCGCTGCGCCTCGCCGCCGGAGAGGGTCGGCGACGCCTGGCCCAGCTTGATGTAGTCGAGGCCCACGTCGTGCAAGGTCTGCAACATGGCGCGGATTTTCGGCACGTTCTGGAAATGGGCCAGCGCTTCCTGCACGTCCATTTCCAGCACATCGTGGATGCTCTTGGCCTTGTAGCGCACTTGCAGGGTTTCGCGGTTGAAACGCCGTCCCTCGCAGACCGGGCAGGTGATCCAGACATCGGCGAGAAAATCCATCTCCAAACGATTCGACCCGTTGCCCTCGCAGGCCTCGCAGCGGCCGCCCGGCCTGTTGAAGCTGAAACGGCCCGGCTTGTAGCCGCGAATCTTCGCCTCCGGCATCTCCGCGAACAGCGAACGAACTTCGTCGAACACTTTGATGTACGTGGCCGGGTTGGAACGCGGAGTGCGGCCGATGGGCGATTGGTCGATGGCGATGATCTTGTCGATGTTTTCCGTGCCGAGGATGCGATCGTGCGGCGCCGAGCGGGCGAGCGGGGGGCGTCAGCCCCCCGGTGTCGTCATCCTCCTCACCGGGGGGCTGACGCCCCCCGCTCGCCAATCCTTCGAGCAGGATGTCGTTGACCAGCGAACTTTTGCCGGAGCCGCTAACGCCGGTGACGCCGACGAACAGGCCGAGCGGTATCTCCACGTCGATGTTTTTGAGGTTGTTTTGCCGTGCGCCGATGATCTGAATCGACTTGCCGGTCCGCGGCCGGCGCTGCTTCGGCACCTCGATCCGGCGCGTGCCGGCGAGGTACTGTCCCGTGAGGCTGTCCTTGTTGGCAAGGAGATCGGCGTAGCTGCCGGCCGCCACCACCTCGCCGCCGCGCACGCCGGGGCCGGGGCCGAAATCGACGATGTGGTCGGCGGACCGCATCGTGTCCTCGTCGTGCTCGACGACGATGACGGTGTTGCCCATGTCGCGCAGGCGTTCCAGGCTCCGCAGCAGTCGATCGTTGTCGCGCGGGTGCAGGCCGATCGACGGCTCGTCGAGGATGTAGAGGACGCCGACGAGGCCACAACCGATCTGCCCGGCCAGGCGGATGCGCTGGGCCTCGCCGCCGGACAGGGTCGGCGCACCGCGGTCGAGCGACAGGTAGTGCAGGCCGACGTTGAGCAGGAAGCCGATCCGGCCGCGGATTTCCTTCAGCACCTCGGCGGCAATCTGGTGCTGGAGCGGCGTAAAGCTCTTTTCCAGCTCGCCCTTCTCCGGATCGAACCACTGGCCCAAGTCGCCGATGGGCATGGCACCGACTTCGGGAAGCATCTTGCCGCCGACGCGCACAGCCCGGGCCTGCGGGTTGAGCCGCTGGCCCTGGCAGCTGGCACAGCGGCCGACACGCATGTACTTTTCCATCGCCATGCGCCATGGCCCCGCCGCGGTCTTCTTGAAGCTGCTCAACAGCTGCGGAATGATCCCCTCCCAGGTGCCGCCGTGCTTCCAGACGCCGTGCCGCTGTTTCCATTCGTAGGTGATGTGCCGGTCGCCGCTGCCGTGGAGCAGCAGGTCGCGGTGTTCCTGCGGCAGGTCCCGCCAGGGCGTCTTCAGGTCGATGCCGAGCGTGCCGGCCACGCCCTGGTAGATGTGCCGGCGCCAGCGGCCCATGCTCTTGACGCCACCGATCAATGGCACCGCTCCGTCCCACAGGCTGAGCGAGTCGTCGGGGATCAGCAGGTCCGGCTCGAAGGTGTAGCGCTGGCCCAGGCCGTCGCAATCGGGGCACATCCCCTGCGGGTTGTTGAAGCTGAAGAGCTGCGGGCTGGGCGGCTCATAGCTCTTTTCGCAGTAAGTGCAGGCGTAATGGGCGGAAAGGAGGATGTCGTCGTGTTCACCAACCGCTTCCCCCTCGCTGGCGCTCGGGGCTGGTTTTTCCACCGCGATAATAAGTCCGCCCTCGCCCAGCGTCAGCGCCTGCTCCACAGCTTCCGCCAGGCGGGGCCTGACTTTCGCATCGACCTTGAGCCGATCGATGACAATCTCGATATGGTGCTTGATCTGCCGCTGAAGTTTGAGGTCGTCGGTCAGGCGGACCACCTTGCCGTCCACGCGGGCGCGGACGAAGCCACGCTTCAGCATGTCCTCAAAGAGGTCCTTGTACTCCCCCTTTTGTCCGCGGACCACCGGCGCCAGTACCAGGAAGCGGGTTCCCTCCGGCAGGGCGAGGATGCGGGCGATGATCTGCTCGCGCGTCTGGGCGGTGATGGGCCGGCCGCACTGGGGGCAGTGCCCCTGGCCGACGCGCGCATAAAGGACGCGCAGGTAATCGGCGATCTCGGTGATGGTGCCGACGGTCGAGCGCGGGTTACGGCCGGCCGTCTTCTGCTGGATGCTGATCGCTGGCGATAGTCCAGCGAGCAGGTCCACGTCCGGCTTCTGCATCTGTCCCATGAACTGCCGGGCGTAGCTCGACAGCGACTCGACGTAGCGCCGCTGCCCCTCGGCATAAAGGGTGTCAAACGCCAGCGACGACTTGCCGGAACCGCTGACGCCAGTGAAGACAATGAGCTTGTTGCGAGGCAGGTCGAGGTTGATGTTGCGGAGGTTGTGCTCGCGGGCCCCGCGGATGACGATGGTGCTGTTGTCCATAACGCGGCGGGTTCCGGGGCCGACGACAGGGGGCGATACTCTAGTATACGGATGTCGCTGTTGGGCGGGCAACAGGGCGGCTAGTACGCGGCCCGGTAGATCGCCTCCAGGTCGTCCACCGTCACCGGCCGGGGGTTGACGCGGAGGATGCGGCGGATGCCGAAGGCCTTCTCGGCCAGGGCTCGCAGTTGCCCCTCGGCCAGGCCCAGGTCGCGCAGGCGGCGCGGGATGCCGATGTCGTCGCGCAGGCGTTCGACCGCCGTCACCGCGCGTTCCGCCGCCTGCTGTTCCGACAGGCCGGCCAGGTCCTCGCCGAGCAACCGGGCGATCTCGACGAACTGAGGCCGGCGTGCCGGCAGGTTGAAGCGCATCACCGCCGGCAGCAACAGGCCGTTGCCCGCGCCGTGCGAGCAGTGAACGGCCCCGCCGATCGGGTATTCCAGGGCATGGACCGCCGCCACGCCGACGTTGGAGAACGACATCCCCGCCAGCAGCGCGCCCAGGGCCATTCCCTCGCGGGCTTCCAGGTCGTTGCCGTTGGCAACCGCCCGGCGCAGGTATTTGCCGACCTGGGCAATCGCCTTTTCCGCGAGCAGGTCGCCCATCGGATGGCGCCCCTGGTAGACCGTCCGCTCGCCCGGCGGCAACGGGAATGTCTCATTATCGACGGCAGTGAACGCCTCGATGGCGTGGGTCAGGGCGTCAATACCGCTGTCGGCGGTCACTTTCGGCGGACACGAGACCGTCAGCAGCGGATCGACAAGAGCGACCCGCGGCCGCATGGTGTTGCTGAGGATGCCGACCTTCACGTGATTCGCGCTGTCGGTCAGCACCGAGGCGGCGGAGACTTCCGAGCCGGTGCCGGCGGTGGTCGGCACGCAGATGAGCGGGAAGATCGGCCCCGGCACCTTGTCGTCGCCGATGTAGTCGCGGGGCGATCCACCGTGGGCCAGGAGGGTGGCGGTGATCTTGGCCAGGTCCATGTTGCTGCCGCCGCCCAGGCCAAGCAGGGCGTCCGGCTTCACCTGCCGGGCCAGCGCGATGCACTTGTCGGCGGCGTCGAGCGATGGCTCGGGCTCCCCCTCGGAGAAGATTTCGACGGCCACGCCTTCTTCCGAAAGAGGCGCATGGACCTCGTCGATCAGGCCGGCTTTGAGCAGGATGGGATCGGTGACCACCAGGACCCGGCGAGCCCCAAGCCGCCGGACGACCTCGCCGAGCTGCGCCGCGGCGCCCCGTCCGAACAGGATTTGCTGGGCGGTGTGGAACGACCAGACGGTACGCTGCATGGGGGGGACCTCCCGGCGAACGGAGCTGATGGCGTTGATGAAGTCATCATAGGCGGGCAGGCACAGAGCGGCGACCCCCTGCCGCTTGCGGCTTCGCACGAGCATCTGTGTTATGATCCTCCTGATCCGCTCTCGCCGATGAGGGTTCGTCGAAAATGGCTGTACTTAACCGAACGCAGGGTAGCCAGGGGAAAGGGGTTTACCAGGTTGGCCGGCGGTGCGTCCTCGGCCGGCATGCCGAGTGTGACGTGTCCGACGTGTTTCAGGACAACGCGGGTGTCAGCCGGCTACACGCCGTGGTGGAGTTCGACGGCGGCCGCTACTTCCTCGAGGACCAGGGCAGCCGCAACGGCACCTTCCTCAACGGCGAGCGCGTGGCCGGCCGGGTGCCGCTGCACTACGGGGACCGGATTCAGATCGCCGGCGTGGAGCTGCTCCTCAGCGAAGGGGCCGTTGCCGCCCCGGGTGCGGCTACCCCTACCCCTGCCGATGTGGGGGCAGTCTCCTTCGCCGAGCCGGCCGGTCCGGGGACGCCGATATCGAGCTTCGCGGTGCCGGCCGTCGTTCCCCCCGCCGCGCCGGCCGGGTATTCCGGCGAAAAACTCCGCGCCCTGGCCCGGATGCTCCAGCGCCTTGGCCGGTCGCTCGACATCAACGAGACACTCGGGGAGCTTCTGGCCGGACTGTTTGCCATCTTCGCGCAGGCTCAGCGCGGCTTCGTCGCCTTCACCGGCGAGGGGGATGAGGTGACCCCGCGCACTACCCACTTTCATGCCAACGAGACCGAGCCGCGTATCCGGGTCAGCCGGACCCTGGTCCGCCACGTCCTGTCACGCCGGGAAGCGATCCTGTGGGCCGACGACATTGAGTCACCCGAGCTGGCGGCGGGCACCCTGGGGGTGCTGCAAATCCGCTCGCTGATGTGCGCACCCGCTACTGGATGGCGAGGGCAACCCATTCGGCGTGGTGCAAATAGACACCGATCAGGCCTCGCGTGCCTTCAACGTCGAGGACCTGGAAGTCATGGTCGGGGCGGTCTGCCAGGCGGCCATGGCGGTGCGCTTCGCCAGGTTGCACGAGGTGGGCCTGCGCCGCCAGGCGATCGTGCGCGACCTGGAACTGGCTCGCCAGGTCCAGCTGGGCCTGCTGCCCGCCGGCTATCCGCGTTGTGAAGGTTTTGAGTATTTCGCCTATTACCAGGCGGCGTTCGAGGTCGGCGGCGATTATTATGACTTCATCGAGTTGCCCAACGACCGCCTCGCCCTGGTGGTGGCCGATGTCGCGGGCAAAGGAGTCTCGGCCGCCCTGATGATGGCCAAGCTTTCCGGAGAGCTGAAGTATCACCTGTCGGTCCAGTCGCCCGGCAAGGCGCTGGCTCGCCTGAACGACAGCCTGTGCCATAGCGAGACGGGCCGGTTCGTGACGCTGCTGGCCGCCATCCAGGATCGGGGCTCCGCGACGCTGACGCTGGTGAACGCCGGCCACCCGGCCCCGCTGCGCCGCCGCCCGGATGGTTCAGTCGAGCTGGTCGGCGAGGCGGCCCGGGGCACGGCCCTGGGACTGCTGCCGGCACGCGAATTCCAGGAACTTCGGACCACGGTGGAGCCGGGCGAAGTCTGGTTTCTCTATACCGACGGCTTCACCGAGGCACTTGGCGCCCGGCAGGAGATGTTTGGCAGTGTCCGACTGCGGGAGCGGCTGGCGCAGGCGCCCGGCATCGTCCGCGCAGCCGGCGAACAACTGGTCGGCGAGGTGCGGGCCTTCCTCGGCGACCAGCCGCAGACCGACGATATGTGCCTGGTCGGCTGGGGTCGGCCGTCCGGGCCTTGAGCGCCAAGGGGAGCGGCGGAGGATAAGGGTCCGCGCAGAAATAACCTGGTCAATGACGCGCCGATGTCAGCTGTTGGGTGGCACGCCCTGAGGTACTCCGAAGGGCGTGGCTGATAGAGGGTCACGCCCTTCGGAGTACCTCAGGGCGTGCCACCCGAGGGGAGAGGGGCGGAGAATTCGTCCATGCAAATCAACCAGATCCGCTTGGACAACCAGGTCACGCACCTGGCCCTGGAAGGCAAGCTCGATGTGGCGGGCCTGCACGCGATCGACGTGAAATTCCACGCCTACACCGCGGCCCGGCACTTGCCCGCCCTGATCGACATCTCCGCCGTCGACTTGATTACCTCCCTCGGCATGGGGATGTTCATTTCCTGTGCCCGGTCGCTGCAGCGCCACGGGGCCCGGATGGTCCTGGTCAATCCGCAGCCGCCGGTCGAAGAGGCGATGAAGCATGTTGGCATCGACCAGGCCATCCCCATCGTCCACACCACCGAGGAGGGGCTGAGCCTCCTGTTCCCCACGCCCTGAGGCCCATGACACCGACGTACCAACGGACCTTCCGCCGCGCTGAGCGACTATCTGCCCATCGCGGCGGAGGTCGAGGCGTTCTGCCACCGCCACGACCTGGCGAACCCGACGCTCTCCCGGGTGCTCCTTCTTCTGGAGGAACTGGTCCTCAACCAGATCGACCATGCAACCGCCCCGGCGACGGACCGTCTGGACTTGAGCATCGCCCTGGAGCCGTCACGCGTGGTGATCGTTCTGGAAGACGACGCGGCTCCCTTCGACCCCCGTGCAGCCCCCCCCTTCAACAAAGGCCGGCCGCTGGATGAGCGTGCCCCGCGGGGGATGGGGCTTCAGCTGGTTAGGGCGATCGCGGATGAGCTGGACTATCAGCGGACCGGAAATGGCAACCGGCTGCGGATAGCGATCGCGAGAGGCGTTAGTTTGGCACCCGCGTGAACATCCGCACCCCTGCCCGGTCCGTTTCCTGTCACCCGGGGGGGGTGGGCTCACGCGGGCGTGACATGAAATCCCATTGATGTATCTAACTTATTCCATAGTAAAGACTTCGGGTGCGCCATTTCCTGTCACGGGGGGGTTGATAGGAAACGCGAGTTCGCAGGTTCCGGCGTCGCGGAAACGACAGATTTTGCGGTCCGCCGAGAATTGCAACAATCCAGCGAATGCTCGGCCGCGTAGAATGGTACGTGGGACGGATAAAGGCCAAGAGGCCAAAGACGCCTCTTCTGCGGCCCCGCGGCTGGGTGCGCGCGGAAAAATGGGCAAAGCTACCCTTGGTTTACGCGCGTATAATACTAACATAGTAAAGTCGCTTCAGTTTGCTTGTGGCATATCCCCGGCGGCGAGAGATCAGGGCTGGCCGTGGCGGCACGCCCCGAGGTCATGTGTTTGCGCAGGCTGATGCCGTCGCACCCATCGCCGGGGACCGACGGCCGTGGTTGATTTCCGCTCCCCAAAGAGGCCCCTCCTGACGAGACCTACAGGACCGACTGATGAGACGGACCAGCAATAAAGGCACCGGGAAGGAACCCCGGTCGAATGCGGTGCGGAGCACAGACCTGGACCTGACGCGCAGAGCCGGCCCGGGCGCCGGCCTCCCCCTGGGAGGAACCGACCTCCACGCCGGTGGTGCCCGGGGAGGCGGCGCACGCCACGCCGGATGAGGATGCGCCCGCCGCGGCCAGCGAAGGGCATGAGGCGGCCGACGACAATGCTCCCGACGATGCCCTGGGCCTGTACCTTCGGCAGATGGGGGCCATCCCGCTGCTCAGCCGCGAACAGGAACTGGCCCTGGCCAAGCGGCTGGAACAGAAGCGGAACCGCTACCGCCGCGCCGCCCTGCTCAACTGGCGCACTCTGCGCAAGGTGGTGGAAACCTTCGAGCGGATCCGGGCCGGCCAGCTGCCGATCGACCCGAACATCGACGTGGTCACCACGCTCAACCTCAGCCGCGACAAGATCCTGCAGCGCATCCCGCACAACCTGCGCACGCTGAACGTCCTGCTCGACCGGGCCGAGGCCCGGTTCACGGACTTCCTGCGCGAACGGGCCAATGCCCGCCGGGGACGCCTCCGCCGCGAACTGTGGCTGATGCTCACCAAGGCCGTCAAGCTGGCCGAGGAGCTCTCGCCCCGCATCGAGCTGCTCGACAAGTGGACCGATGAGCTGATCTCCCTGTCCGGCGAGATGACCGCCCTGCAGGACGCCATCGACGTGGGCGACCGTTCCGCGGCCGACCGCGAACGCTCCACCCGCCTGAACAAGCAGCTCCGCGACCTGATGCTGCGGGCGCAGACCACGCCGGAAGACCTCCGGGAAATGGGGGTCGTCGTCCTTCGCCGCCGCAAGCATTATCAGCAGGCCCGCCGCGAGCTGGCCGAGGGGAACCTGCGGCTGGTGGTGTCGATTGCCAAGCGCTACCGCGGCCGCGGCCTCCCGTTCTCGGACCTGATCCAGGAAGGCAACCGCGGCCTGATGCGGGCGGTGGACAAGTACGAACACCGTCTCGGCTTCAAGTTCGGCACCTATGCCACCTGGTGGATTCGCCAGGGGATCACCCGGGCCTTGGCCGACCACGCCCGCACCGTGCGCGTGCCGTGCCACCAGGTCGGTACGCTGGCGGCCATCGAACGGATTCGCGGCGAATTGGCGGTGGCCAATGGACGCGAGCCGAGCGTGGAAGAGATTGCGGCCGCGCTCGGCGTTTCCACGGAAGAGACGCAGTCGCTGCGCGTGGTGTCGCGCCACCCGATCAGTCTGCACGA
Source organism: uncultured Planctomycetota bacterium (assembly GCA_963827935.1). Taxonomy (GTDB): domain Bacteria; phylum Planctomycetota; class Planctomycetia; order Gemmatales; family Gemmataceae; genus DATFNV01. The sequence goes on from CAWHCN010000025.1 coordinate 274,829, forward strand.
GCCGCTCGGCGGCGACGGCGAACGGGCCCTCGAGGACTTCCTCGACGACCCGGACGCCACCAACCCCGGCATTGCGGTCGATCAGCATCTGCTGCGCGAACGGATTGGCGAGGTGCTGCGATCGTTGACCCCGCGCGAGCGGGAGGTGATCGAGCTGCGCTTCGGTCTGCGCGACGGCCACCCGCGCACCCTCGAAGAGGTGGCACGGGCCTACGGCATCACCCGCGAGCGAATCCGGCAGATCGAGGCCCGCGGCCTGCTCAAGCTGCGCCAGCCCGTCCGCCGCGAACGCCTGGCCGATTTCGCCGAGGTGGAGTAAGCGGTTTAGCCGCGAGCTTGTGCGAGCGCTGGAGAGCGCTCGCACAAGCTCGCGGCTAAACGCCGTCGCATCAGTTCTTGGGCGCCGGCAGGGCGTCTTCCACGGCAGGCGGCGGCGCCTCGTTGTCGCTGTTCAATTCCTCTTCCAGTGCTTGGGCCTTTTCCGCCGCATTCTCCGGAGCCACCTGGTCCGGCCGGACCGGCGGCACGTGCTTCCGCACGACCGGCGCGGGTTGTACCGCCGGCGCGGGAGGATCATCCGGCAACGTGAACGTCTTCGGAACGCAACCGGGGGTCAGCAGGGCCGTCAGCAGTAGGCCGTAACACGCAGTCCTCATGGCTTCACCTCCCGGACGCTGGCAGGCGTGTCCGAATCCAGGTCGAGGACCTGGCCGCCGGTCGGCCGCGCCGTCGCTGAGGGGCGGGCATCGGCCCGCTCGCTCTCGGCCGGGACCTGCGGCAGGCCGGCCACGCGCTTCAGGTAAACCTCCCAGGCCAGCTGGTCCAGGGCCAGAGCCTTGCCTTCCAGGTCGGCATTATTGGTTTCGCGGGCGATCTCGCGCAGGCGCAGGCAGACATCCTGGCGGCGATGCAGCTTGACCTCTTCAAGCTTGCGGAGCGCGGCGGCCGCCTCGATCTGGGCCGACAGCCGCGGCGCTGGGGCGTCGGCCTTCTTGTCCGCGTCCTTGTCCTTGGGCTTATCGGTCTTGGCCGCCGGCTTCTTGGTATCCTGCCCGAGGAGACGGCTAATGACCGGGTTCCAGCCGTCGCGCGGCCGGGCCGCCGGATCGGGCCCGACCACCTTCGTCGGGGTATCATCGTCATCATCGTCCGCGGGCGGGGGGGCCGCCCTCGCGACGGTCAACCCCAACGCCAGCACCAGCAGCGCACCACTCCCCCAGAAGCCTCAGTTTGCGCATGGCTCCCCTCCGCTATGCCTTGGGCCGGCAGCCCATCCCCCGACAGGCTGCGCAGACGGTCGTCCGATGGATGCGAGAGGGCGGGCCTATGCCAGAAAGGGACCCACGTGTCCAGACGACTTTGTGCGAAGTCGCCAATTCCATGCGAGCGATCTTTGCTGCGATGGCAAAACGGGGCGGCCGTCTCACTTCCCTTTATCCTTCTTCTGCTGTTTCTCGAAAAACTCGAAGATCTGCGGCATCCCCTTCGAGACAACGTCCCCGTGCCCAGCGCCGGCGATTTCCAGGTATTCGTGGGTGATGTTCAGTTCCTTCATCTTCTCGACCCACCGCCGCGTTCCCTCCGGCCTGACCAGCGTATCCTTATCGCCCTGCACGACGATCACGGGGATGTTCTTGAGCTTGTCGAGGCCCGTCGGCTGGCCGAATGCGGCCGGCGCGATGGGGGCCAGGCCAGCCCAGAGGTCCGGGTACTTCGTCCCGAGATGCCAGGTGCCGCCGCCGCCCATCGAGTGGCCGATCAGGTAGATGCGCTTGTCGTCGATGGTGAACTCCTTGCGGACCAGTGCCAGCACATTCATCACGTCCTTTTCGCTCAGCTCGCCGAGGTTCCTCGGCGCGTCCTGGCCCCCGCCCAAGCCGCGACCGGTATTATCCTTGAGGGTTTTCAACTGCTTGTTCTGCTCATCGGTCAGCAGCTTCTGGATTCGTGCATCGGTTTCCCTCTGTACCGCCGCGACCTTCTTCTTCTGTTCGTCGGTCAGCTTGAGGTTCTCCTGCGTGCGCGGCGACAGGACCGTGCCCGGGGGGGTGCCGAAGCCGCCGCCGGGGCCGCGGCCGGCTCCCCCGAAGCCAGCGCCCGGCCCCATGGCGCCGTACCAGCCGCTGCTGTTGTACCCCATCGGGGCCACCACGATGTACCCGTATTTCTCGGCCTGCTGGGTCAGGCCGCGGGAACGGATCATCTGCTGCGGATTGCCGCCCAGGCCGTGCAGGGCCACGATCAGCGGCGTCTTCTTCGCCTTGTCGTAGCTGGACGGGACGAACAGGGCGTACTCCATCTCCTTGCCGGCTTCCTTGAACTCGTAGGTCCGCTTCTCGATTCCGCTGGACGGTTTCTTTGCTGTGTCCCTTGGCTGCGTCTGCTGGGCGCCGGCCAAGGATGTCAGGCCGCACAGCAGCAGGCACGCGGCGAGGCGGCTAAGGCGGACGGTGCAGGTGCGGAAGGACATGGACGTTGCTCCTGGGTGAAAGACGAAATGCCGGCAGGCCGCACGGAGCCTGATTCGGCACGGCGGCGAGTCCACGAAGACTCCGTCTCCGTATCAGGTTGCAACACCGGGACCGCGAGTGGGTAACGCCGGGGAGCGGGATTCTGCCAGCGGGCGAGAGAAGCTGTCAGGCCCCTCTGTCACCTTCTCTCTCCTGACACCTTTTCTCTTCCTGGAAGCGGTCGGTGGCCGTGTCGGTGCTCGTGTTAAGCCAGTATTGATCGATGACCCGGCCAAAGCGGTCCAGGCCAGACGGGAGAATGGGCGGCGGATCAGAGAAATAAAGGTGTAAGATCATGCTCAGACAATAGTTGCGTGGAGTGTCCCCAGTATCCTTTTTGGAGGTTTTTCGCGCGGATCGGTGTTCGTGGTTTGGCTGCCATCGGCCGCCTCCGTGGCCCAGCTGCCAAAGTGGCAGGAATTCGGGCTCACGTGAGGTAATACAGCTGATAGCGTGCCAAACCGCAGCCAAAGTGGAACTTCAAGGCCGAACTCGCGGCACAGCATGAAGTGTGCCGGACAGTATTGACGCTCTCCCCTTTTCTCACTTCCCCTTTTCTCACTTCTACGATGGCTCTTTTCCAGCCAGGGTCATTTCTTCCGCCGCGGTTTGCGCCCTGCAGCGGGGCGCTCAGGGGACAACCGAGCAAGATACTGCTGAATCTGTTCCGGCGGCAGGCCCGCCAGGCGTTCCTCTGGCGGTAGCGCCTTTAGCACTTCCTCTCGCTCCTCCGGCGTGAGCCGCGCGAAGTGCTCCTTGATGTACTGGCGGTTGAAATCCTCCATCGTGAACGACATGACAAAATCCTCTCCTTGAAGCCTCTCGAATAACTGCTCGAGCAGCCGGCTCGTCTGCTCCGAGCGACGCTGGTAGGTGCCGCCGCCGAACTCAACCAGGTTCGGCGCGGCGCTGAACAGGTGCAAGGGCGCGTTGTGCGTCTCGCGCGGCAGTTCCCTCGCCACGACGACACGCACCGTGTCCGTGCCCCACCGGCAATCATACACGCCCGCCTGAACCCGCTGCCAGGGTACCTGTCCGGACAGGTTGTGCGGGAAGCGGGCGCACACGGCGTACAGGCCGAACTGGTCCTCGGGCAGCAGTTCCGACGGCGAGCGGCTGACGAGCTTGCGGTAGGCGACGCCCGCGCCGACCAGTTCCTTCATGGCCCAGCCGTCCAGCGCCTCATGGTGCGACTTGAAGGTCATCAGGTTGTGAAGCCGCAGCCCTTCAAGGCCATCGGGCAGGCGGCCAGCGAACCGCCCCCGCCCCCGGCGGACGATCACCACGTCGAGCAGCTGCTGCTGCGCGGACAGGTCGCGCTCGACCTCGACGGTGAACGGCGAGCCGGTGAAGAAGTCGGTCAGCAGCAGGCCGAACAGCCGGTGCCAGTCGCGCAGCGCCTCTCGCTCGACGGCCACGCAGAGCCCTCCGTGGATCGCGCCCGATTGTACCCAGCGGCCTGCAATGGTGGAAGGTCGCCGAAGCGTGAGGAGCCGCCCGTGGCCTTGCCGGCCGGCACCAGCCCCTGGCCTGCCAGAAAAACCTCACGACGTCCCCTTTCCGCGTCCTGAAAGGACCAATTGCGAAACACAAAGTTCATGATCCCCGCGGCGGGTATCCCACCAATCGTGCGTGATTTACTGATGCCCCGCGACGATCAGGTCACGGCTGGGGCGGGCAGTCCAATAGCTGACGAAGCTCGTTTCGATGGTAACGCGGTCGATCATGGCCCAGCTCGCTCGAGGAGTAATTCAGGCTGTCCCCTTGCGCCCCCCTTGGCCAACCACAAGTCGCGCGGGATGTTCGGTCAATAGTCTAGTGGACAAGTCTCTGACGGCCCCCAGCCGCTGGCCAACCACAAGTCGCGCGGGATGTCGGCCCTGGCTTCCGGGTAGCCGGACAGGGCCGTTCCGGACCCGGTGAACATCTGGTCGCGCTCCGTGAAGAAGATGGTGTTCGAGGTGCCGTCGGCCATTGCAACCGTGTACTTGGACCGGCCATTCAGCGAATTGTTCCTTCCGTCGCCGAATACCTGCAAGTTAGCAGCGTAGCAGGTCGCCAGCCAGCTTTCGTTGACCTGGTCCATGCCGCCGCCGGGATCCGACGGGGAGACATACCCCTTGAACATCGTGGCCCGGACGCTGGCATTGTCCCAGCGGTACATCGACGGATCGCCGGCAAGCGCGCTTTTATAGAGGTTGTCCTGCTCGAGGTAAGGGAGGATAAAGAAGAACGCCGTGCCGTAGTGGTTGTTGGCGGCGTCCGCGCGATCGACCGGGTTGAAGCCGGCGAACGGCGGCAGACGCCCGTTGTTCGAGTCGGCGTAATTCACGGTGGCCAGGCCGATCTGCTTGAGATTGTTGCTACAAGGGGGTAAGCCCGGCACGATGACGTAGCGTAACCCCTCCCTCGTCGTCGACACCTGCCTCTGCATCTGAGCTGCCAGCGGCTCCCCGCCGATCAACCCTCCCAACCCCAGGGTCAGGAGCGCCATGACCCGGTCCCGGCCCGACCCGCAGGCGACCAGATACCGCAGCAGCAACAGCAGGAGCAGAATGCAGTAGGCCATTGCGGCACAGTAGAGCAGGCCGGCAACGAGCAATGAGTTCGGTGCCTGACGCTCCAGCCAGATGAGCAAGGCCGCAACCAACGTGCCTAGCAAGGTAGCGAGCAGGAATTCCAGCCACCAACCCCTCTTCCAGCCCCGCCGGCCCTCGTCCACGCCTTCTGTCTGCGTGAGGGGGAACGCGGACGGGTTGACGCCGGGCGCCTTCTCCGGCAGCGACCTTGCAAACGCCTTCACCGCCTCGGCAAACGCTCGGCGGCCGGATGGCGTGTCGTCCCAAATGGCCACCTGCACGCGCTCGGCAGGGACCTCCGGCGATCCCAGGACCGACAGGACGTACGCCTGGCATTCGGCCACGCTCCGCGAAGTGTCCCCCACGAACAGCAAGCGATGCAGCCCGAGGCAACGAGAGACCAGTTCGATCTCTTCGCAGACGAACGGCGTCAGGTCGGTCAGGTCGATAAGGGCGCAGCGGGCGGCCCCGAACGACCGCCACAGCCTCGCCTTCCAGTCGGCCCCGGCTTCCAGGTTCATGTAGCGCGGCAGCGAGTAGCGGAGTAGAAACAAGATGTCAAGCACCTGGCGCACCACCCAGAGCCCGCGGCGGCGGGGATCGCGGATACCGGACAGCCGGAACTTCCGGCCGAGGGCCGCCTGGGCCGCTGTCCGGATCGGCCAGCTAGTCGGGTCGTTGCGGAAGGAGCGCAGGTAAAAGGCGTTGGTCACCCGCCACGGCAGGATGCCTAATGTGCAGAACACCTGTGCATACCCGAGCGCGAACAGGGCGTTCCCGACCGTTTCCAACCAGACCGGCGGGTAGATTACCATCCAGGGACCGCCGGCGGCCATGCGGACCTTTTCCACGTTTGGCAGGAGCAGGCCAATGATGATGCTCGGAAGGACCAGGAAGAGCATCACCTTGCCATAGAAGCGCAGCGGGTCGCTCAGGGGCGCGGGGAGGGGCTTCGGGAGGGGTGCTTCGGCCTCGCTCATGGTGCCTGGTCTCCAGTCGAGAAGTGACCGGCGCTTATTATGACCGTTGGGCCGGATGATGCAAGCGCCGGCCGGAATGAAACCGGAAAGGAAGAGAGGACGCGGCGGACGCGGCTCTTTTCTCTGACCCGGCGCGTCACGGCCAGCCGACCTGGCGTTCCGCCCAGCGCACCGCCGCGGGGCGAAGAAGGGCGCAGCTCGTTCAGGCAGTTCTCTGCCGCCGCGCCGGTTCTTGCTCGTAGGGAGTGACTCGCTGCTGGATCTGCTCCAGCCGGCGCCGGGCGCTGTCGAGGTCGGTTTCCTTGAACGGACTCCCCTCGGCGGCACGAGCCGATGGCACGGCCTCCAGTTGGCGGACAGCCAGCGCGGCCGCCGCGAGATCGGCCTGTCCCTGCATGACCAACCAGTGCAGGTCTTCGGTCGTGGGCCAGCCGGTGTCATCGAAACCCAGGCTCTGCGAAGGCGCCGAAGAGCCGCAGGTGCAAGTCACGGGCGAAGTCCGGATGGAGGGTGGCAACCCGGTGCGCGGCCAGGAATTGCGCCCGCCGCCCCGCATCGTCCGGGACCTCGACGGTGTGCAGGGAATCGAGCCGGGCGCAGAAGCGGCCGCCCGTCCCCGGCAATTGCCCCAGGTAAAAGACGTCGGGAGAGGCGGCGCCGTCCCGGGCCCCGGTGAGAAAGTCGAGGACCTTGTCGAAGCTGTCGAGGCCTTTCGGGACGGCATCCGGGTACTTCGCCACGCCGGCCACGACGCCATGCTTCTTGTGCGCGGCGGCACAGGGCCGCGACAGAACGAGGCACGAGTCGAAGCGGGTCAAGGCCGCCTGGCCGCCCTTGTTCCCCTCCCCGCCAGCCTTCGTCGCGAAGAGGGACAAAGGTGACACGTTGCACATCCCCTTTGTCACACTAATCTTACGACAAAATACCTCACTCGCCCCCTCAAATACGCCTTGCCGGCCCTTCCAGCGATGCATCGCGCGCGTATTCACCATTCTGGTTCGCCGGCCAAATGACGACACCCCTGTGTTCCTGGGTTCTTGAGGATCTCGCAGTAGCCCTGTCCGGCCTTGACCGCCGTCCGCCCCCCTGTCCCAGGTTGGCGGCGGTTGGCACAGGGGGGTGGGCTCCGTGAGCCGTGACATGAAATTCCATTGAAGTATCTATGATCCGTGGTACCAAGGAGTTATGGTGCGTCGTTTCCTGTCACGGGGGGTTGACAGGAAACGCACAGTCGAGGGGCGTCCCCGAAGGGGCCCCCAACCAGGGCGCCGCCCGTGGTGTCCCGCGCCCTGGCGGTGCGGCTTTCCGCGCTGGACAGATCGGCATGGTCGCGCAGCTGGCATCCGTTGTCCACGCCGGCTGTCCCCTGGCCCTGTTCGCTGGGGTCCGGGTGTCAGAGTGCCACGACGGTGCCACGACGGTGCCACGACGGTGCCACGACCCTGCCAGGATGGTGCCGCCACGGTGCCACGATGGTGCCAAGGGTGCCATCAGGGTGCCACAGGGTGCCATCAGGGTGCCACGGGGTGTCGGAAGGTGTGGTGGCACCCTGGACCGACCTGTCCGGGCCAGGGTCCTGGGCCTGGCAGGGACCTGGCCGGAATTAAGAGCGGTCGGAACCAATGACGGCCAGCCCGAAGCACCAAGCACGGCCACAATGGGCTGGACGCCAAGCGGTCCGAGACAATCGCCCTGGACTACCGGATCCACTACGAGACGGGCCTGTTCGTGGGCGACTTCAACGGCGACGGCCTCTCGTCATCGGGCCAGCGAGCCGTCCCGCGGTGTCCCATCCCAGAGTTTCACCGTGCCGTCCTTGCTGGAGGACGCGATTCGCCAGCCGTCCGGGCTAATAGCCACGCTCATCACTCCGTCAGCGTGGCCGCGGAGGTCAAGGATCTCCTGACCCCAAACCATTTCCCATACCTTGACCGTCCAGTCCTCGCCGGCGGAGGCCAGGCGCCGGCCGTTGGGGCTGAAGGCCACCGCATTCACGCCCAAACTGTGCCCCTTGAGCGTGAGCAGCTTCTTACCACTCGCCGCGTCCCAGACGATCACTGTACGGTCCGCACTGCCCGAGGCCAGGCGCTTACCGTCCGCACTGAACGCTAGGCTGGTGATGGTGCTGGCGTGCCCGATGAGGGTGAGCAGCACCGTCCTCTTCTCGGGGTCCCAGACACGCACCGTCTGATCCTCGCCGGCGGAAGCCAGACGACCGACCG
>CAWHCN010000026.1:0-22837 GCA_963827935.1 uncultured Planctomycetota bacterium
CCCAGGTTCGCTCGGTCCAATTCTCCCTGGAAATCGAAATCTTTTGGACCCCGGTCCACAGAATCAGCTCAGAAGGGATGCCCGCAAATTGGGCTCATTCCGCGCTCCATCTAGTAATGATCTAGTAGTGGAAGGGTCCGGAGTTCGAGCCCGCGCCGGCTCTGCTTGGGGAAAGGGTCGTGGGGCGGCTTGCGTACGGTGAATAGGCCCCGGTCGCCGAACAGGTCGTCGGCGCGGGCCCTTGGCTCAAGCGGAGCGCGACTCGCGAGCCGCGGCTGTCCTGCCCGTCGGCGGGCCAACGTTGGCGAGACCAATGTCGTCTTTACAAGCGGCCGGTTTACGATGACGGGGTCGGCGTACAAGAAGAGAGGATGCTGTCGTGGGTTTACGCGCGGACGTGGGATGTGGGAGCCCGCGGCGATGCTGCGTGCTCGTGATGTCGCTGGCGGGTTTGATCGTCGCGGGATGCGGCGGAGCGAGGGGCGCGAGCGCCACCGATCGTGGACGGCCGCAGGGACGCGTTGCGTCTGCCTCGAGCGGCCCTGTCGTCCTCGGGGCGAAGAGTTTTGTTACCTGGGGCGCGTCCGGCTTTGGCACTGCTCACCCAACCGACCTCGTCGTCGGTGGTGACCCTTCTGTCCAGATCACGCGCATCCGCTGGCGGGGTTGGGGACGCTGGACGACATTAGGCGTCGGGTGGTACAAGGTGCCAACGGGCCTCGGCGGCGACTACTACCCAAAGCCGGCCCGGACCGAATTGCAGGCTTCCGGCATCGGCAGGTGCCAGCCGGACGGGCCCCGCACCTACATGGCGTTGAAAGTCCGGATGAAACTCCAGCCGGATCAGGCGCCAGGCTGGTATGACGTGAACGGCAGTCACGCACTGTGCAGCTACCCCTGAGGATGATCACCTGTCCGCTGCGGCTCGTGCGGGGACCGCCGACAAGCTGCTGCCCTACGCCGAGCCGCTGTCCGCTACAGCAAGAAGCTGCCCCAGGCCGACTGGATGCTGCTCGACGAGATCGGCCAGTGCCCTGCGCTTGATGTCTCCCTCGAAGCCGAGTGGTGTGAACCCACGCACTCCCCTGGTCATGCATGTCGTCCACAATCATTCCCAGGAACTCGGTGGTCCGGAGCAACACGTCGGTTGGCAGGTCCGCTCAGACGAGCTGAGGTGGCTCCGGGAGCCTCGTTGTGGCGATCAGTCTGTCGTGAAGTCAACCTCAGTGCCGGGCCGGGTGGAGGTTGGGGGAGCCCACGGGGGAGCAGACGGGCGAGGTGCCGGGCGCCAAGTCAGTTCGTCAAACACCTGATTCCACGCGGCCTTGCTCATGCGGTGCGCAGCTTTGTGCTGCGCGTGCCCTTCGCTCACGCGGTCAACAAAGAACTCGACTCCGAGCGCTTCCAGTGCTGAGACGATTTGTTTGGCATGGCGGTCATACGACCGCAACTTATCCGCGACCCAAAACCCTTCGAGCACGTTGGCTAGCCACTTGTTGTCGACGTGAAGGATGAGTTGTTCGGGCACTATTTCGAGGTCCGCATAGGCCAAGACTGCCTGAAGCCCGTGGATGGCCGCGAGGTATTCAGCTTGCTGGGTACCTCGCTTGCCTAGGAACGCCTGCCCGGCCACAGTGGGTCGGCTTGACGGATCGCAGTCGTGCCACCCGATCCAGGCGCCCATCGCTGGCCCGACTCGTGTACGGCTCCACTGCCAGTGGTCACCCGCGAGGCGACCCCTCCACGGACCCTGGATTGAGGCGTCGGTAAACAGCTTGAAGACGCCTCGCGCCATGGCTCTGAGTATCGCCGGGGTCTGGACGGAAAGGGGCGGGGAAATGGTTCGCGCCGGGGACGGGCCCCGACGCTCAGTCACGCGGGATCGTGTCGGCTCGTCGGCCCTGGATCCGCCGGTGGCTTCCCGGTGCGGGGATCGGGGTCGGGTTCCGAACTTTCGCGCCGGTGTACGTGCCCCCCACGTGCCCCCGGCATGAACGGCACTCCGGGCCGAAAAGAAAAAAGCCAGGATTACCAGGGCTTTTTTCAGTGCCTGAGGAGGGACTCGAACCCCCGACACGCGGATTATGATTCCGCGTGTCGCGTACCGGCAATCGCCCGTAAACACGGGCGATTCGGGCTCAGGAGGGGGCGGGTGGACACAAATATGGACACACTTGTCAGCCGGCTTGCACGGCGTGGCGCTTCTGACGATTCTTGCGGTTGGTCGGGATCGGTAGGGCTCCTCGGTCGTCGTGTGGACTTCTGTCCGGACGCGTGGTTGGGGCGTTGGACCGCGCAACCCGCAGGCCTCGTCGACCAGGTGCGGTCGATCCGATTGCAGCGTTGTGGAGGGCGCCACCTGGGCCGGTAGCCTCGTCGTTGGTCTTGAGCGGTAGCAGGAATCGCGATCCTGATGTGTCTCGGGCGGCGGCGTATGGGATTCCGGTCGCCGAGCGGAGCGTGCCTGCGGGGACGTGGAGTGCCGGGCGGGTGCTCGACGCGTTGCATGATTGGACGGTCGAGGTGGGGCGCCCTCCGTTTGCTTATGAGTGGTCGCCGGGCGGTTCGCGTGCGGCGGGCCGCTCGTCGCGGGTGTGGGAGCGGTGGGCGCGGGAGTACCCGCGCTGGCCTGAGGCGAGGACGGTGGCGCATTATCACCGGACGTGGGGGGCTGCGCTGCTGGTGGCCGGGCTTGCTGGGGGTCGAGAGCCGCTGGAGCTTTCGTTGAACGAGCGCGTCGAGGCGGCGCGGCGGATGGCGGCGGCCGGATTCTCGGCAGCGCAGATCGGCGAGGAGGTCGGCGTTTGCGGTGGAACGGTGGGCCGCTACCTGGGAGCGCACATGTGTCGGTGTGGGCGCAACTGGGTGGTGAGAGCGACCCGGTGTGGACAGTGCGCGCGCGAGCAGGCGGCCCTGTCGGCGCCACCGCGGTGGGAGCGGGCTGGGGTGATCGAGGCGCTGATGCGGTGGGGGGAGCTTGAGGGCTGCGCGCCGACGAGCGAGCAGTGGCTGGGTGGGCGGCACGCACGCGGGCGTTGGGCGCGGGAGTACCCGGCGTGGCCGGCGACCGCGACGGTCGTGAGGCTGTTCGGCTCCTGGAATCGGGCGCTGCAGGCCGCCGGGCTGTCGATCAAGCCGTACGCATACACCGACGAGGAGGTGCTGGAGGCGCTGCGGGCTGACGCCGATCGGCTCGGGCGCGCACCGATACGGGAGGAGTGGTCGCACCGCCCGCTCGACGTGCCGGGCGTTGGCGCGGTACAGACGCATTTCGGCTCATGGAATGCGGGCCTGCGGGCCGCTGGGCTTGAGGTCAACAAGGAGTATGGGAAGTGGACGCGCGAGTTGGCGATCGCCGCGCTGCGTCGTGACGCTAAGCGTCGCGGGCGCTCCCCGACGAGTGGGGAATGGTCCACCGCTCGGCGCAGCCGCCCGCACTCGGCGACGGTCGAGAAGCTGTTCGGCTCGTGGAACGCGGGGTTGCGCGCAGCCGGGCTGCAGCCGAACGCGGAGCCGGACAAATGGACGCCCGCGACCGTGCTTGAGGCGCTGCGCGGGCTCGAGCACGAACTCGGCCGACAGCCGACCACGCGTGACCTACAGCGACCGCGGGCCGGATACCCCAACCGGGCCGTCGTTCGGCGGAAACTCGGCAGCTGGGCCGCCGCCTGCCGCCGGCTCGGTTGGAGCTGCGAACAACGCGTAATCGCGACCGACGAGCAGATGATCAGCGCGCTGAAGGACGCCGGCCGTGAGCTCGGCGCCGAATTCACCCACCAGGACTACAAGCAGATCTCCGGCGCGCGTGGCTGGCCGAGCGCGAACGCGATCACCGCACGGTTCGGGTCCTGGAACGAACCGCGACAGCTCGCCGGTCTGCCCGTCAGTCGTCGGCTGGAGCGCGGCTGGCGGCCCGAGCAGCTCGCGCGCGCTCTGCGCGCCGCGGCGCGGCGGATCGGCCGCACCCCGCTGGCGCGTGACTGGGATGACATCGCACCCGAATACGGCTGGCCAAGCAGCGCAACCGTCACGCGCCGCCTCGGCTCCGGCAGCTGGCTGGCCGCAATTGACGCGGCCGGCCTCCAACGGGACCGACCCGCGCCTACTAGTCCCACGAACAAGCGCTAGACCTGCTTCGCCCGTCGCGACACGCACCCACGCGGGCCAGTACCACCACGCGCCCAGTCGGTTAGCGCCCAACAGACACGACCCACCTGCCACCATATTGCGCGGCTGCTCGGCTCCTGGATCGACGCGCTTCAGGCCGCCAGCCTTAGCGCCCAAACCGAAAGAGCCGCAGTTCAGCTTGTGCCGGACCGATCACGTGCTCAGTCAGAGCCGCCGTCTAAAAGCGATCGCGCCGAAGCGGCCGCGGGTCGGCACCTCTTCGCCACTCCTTCCCGCGCGTTGCAATCACGCGCATGGGCGAGGCGAGACGATCGCTCTTGGTCTGGGGTCCGCCGACGCCATCGGAAAAGCAATAGCGCGGCGGATCACGCCGGGCTCGAGCTGCATGACTACCGCTCAGCCAGGCCTACGCAGTCGTCCGCCGCGCCCGGCGGGACGGCTGCTGGCGTGGCAAAGCAATCGCGGCGCTAGCGGCGCCCGGACGGTCGAAGCGATCGTGCCGGCGATCGAGCCCGACGATCGCTATCCGGGCATCCCCCGCCGCGAAGCTACACACGTCGGAGCATCGATAAGTCGCCATTGCGATGGCGCGCCGCGAGACGTCTCGTGAGGTGAAAGCAATAGCGCGGGGCTCCAACGCCGAACGCCACCCCCGGCCAGCTGGCGGTCGCTCCCGGCCGGACTCCTAGAGCTGAGAGCAGTCGTGCCGCCCGAGGACTACCGCGTGGCTGATGTTGTCCCGAATGCGGTAGCCACTGGCGCTCTCGCCGACTCGGTCCGGTTTCCCAAATGAAAAGCGGCAGCCGGGCCGAGCGCCGCGCTGGCGCCTGGATTGCGACGGTGGCGGAGCCGATCTGCGGCTCGCCCGGCGCTGGGCCGTGCGTCTGGTGATTGCTCAATGTCGGCAACTCGCCCGGACCTGGTTGGCGAAAGGAATCGCGAGTCGCGGCGTTGATCGTTCGTGTATGGTTGCCGCGATCGGGGGCTCGCGGTTGAGTCGATAACGTGGGGGTTGTATGCGGCTGGGGCGGCTTCGTGTCGGTCGGTGTTCTGACCGTACAGAGGGTGTAAGGGCGATGGAAAGGCTTCGAAGGCGAGGTCGTGCTGCTCGTTGCCTGGTGGCGCTGTTTGCGTTGGCTGCTGGCGCCCTGGTGGCAGTCGCGGGCGCGGCTAGTGGACGGGTCGCGGACGCCATACGAGTTCCTTCTGTCAAACCAGCCTCCGTGCAACTGCCGCTCACGGTCACTAAGGCGTCGATCGCGCTACAGGGAGGCCGGCTGGTCGGGTCTGCGGTAATCGAAGACCAAAGCTCGACCTCAGTCTTCGCGACCGAGGGGGCGTATGGCGTGGCGCCCGGCTGGTGGAGGCGCGCTCGTCGGTTGAAGACGTTTTCAGTTCCTGCTCTGAGCCCTAAAGGTTCAGCCAAGGTTCGACTTGGCGCGTCACCTCCATCGAACGCTGGATCGGGCAAGTACATCGTGCTTGTCTGCCTGGACGTCGATAGCCAGCTCCAGAGTTTCCGCCAGAAGACGAATTGCGCGAAGGTGGGGAGCGTGACGGTGCCCGCGCGCTCGCTTCACCGGCACCAGGGCTCGCCGCCCAACACCAAGATCACGGCTGGTCCGTCCGGCACCGTCGAGACGAACGACGCCGTTTTCACCTTCTCGTCCAACCAGCGTCAGTGTCCTACCAGTGCAGCTTGGACAGCGGACCCTGGCTTCCATGCGTCAGTCCGCTCCACTACACGCGCTTGGCGAGCGGATCGCACACCTTTGCGGTCCGGGCGACGAACTCCAGTGGGCTGACGGACCCGACCCCTGCGTCGGCCTCGTGGCTCATCACCATGCCGCCGACCGGGAACCCCACAGACGGGCCCGACGACCACCACAACACTGCCTACGACGACGACCACGACGACACAGATGCCCCCGCCGACGACCACCACAACGTCGACCGGGCCGGAACCGGGTGCGGGCCCCGGGGTGACTTTGACCTCGCCGGCGAACGGGAGCACGCTGGATCAGGCCAAGCCGACGTTTTCGGGGTCGGCGGCGACGGCGTCGGGGGATCTGCCGACCATGACGGTGAAGGTCTATGGCGGCTCTAGTGCGTCCGGGTCGCCGGTGCAGACGTTGACGGCGACGGCGACGTGGTGGGAGCTGGTCGGTGCAGGCGTCCTCGTCGCTTGCCGACGGCACGTACACCGCGCAGGCGTCGCAGAGCAACACAGCCGGGGGCATCGGCGATTCGTCGGCGAACACGTTCACGATCGATACGCATGTGCCGGCGGTGACGTTGACCTCGCCGGCGAACGGGAGCACGATAAATCAGGCCAAGCCGACGTTTTCGGGGGCGGCGGGGACCGCGTCGGGCGACTCCTCGACGATCACGGTGAAGGTCTACAGCGGCTCGGGTGTTCGGGCTCGCCGGTGCAGACGCTGACGGCGACGGCCAGCGGCGGGAGCTGGTCGGTGCGGCGTCGAGCCAGGCGCTTGCGGACGGGACCTACACGGCGCAGGCGTCGCAGAGCGGACACCGCTGGGACTACGGGCGATTCATCGGCGAACACGTTCACGATCGACACGACAGCACCAGCGACCACGATCACCAACGCGCCGAGCGGCCGTGTCGCCATCGGGCCGGTCTCGATCAGCTTCACCTCCAACGAAGCAGGAAGCACGTTCCAATGCAGCGTCGATGGCGTGGCCTATACGACATGCACCTCGCCTTACAACATTCCTGACCCGGCACCTGGCCCGCACTCCTTCTCGGTCGAGGCGACCAACCAAGCGGGCGTCACGGAAGTTACTCCGACCAGCGCCGCGTGGAGCTCAGTCCAGGCAGAACAGGACCTGTGCGGATCCCTTATGGGCAGCATGACGATCGGCCCGGACTACGCCGCCCGATACATCATCACCTGCAACCTCGATGTCCCGGACCTGGTTACTCTGGCCGCGCAGCCGGGCACGATCGTCAAGGCAGACACCGGCACCCAGGTCTTCGTTCACGGGTCGCTTGATGCGGTGGGGTCGTCGGGTTCGCCGATCACGTTCACGTCGATCAACGACGACACGGTTGGCGGGAACACGGGAACGGGATCGCCCGCGGCTGGCGACTGGGACGGATCTTCACCGAGGGGGGCGGCTCGATCGACCTGGAGCATGCGGTTCTCGGCGATGCACAGACCGCGGTGACGGGCCTCGGGAGCGGCGGCAGTGATTAGGAACGATTTGTCTAGCAAGACCAACCGAGCCAAGCAAAAAAAAAAAAAAAAAAAAAAAAAAAAAAAAAAAAAAAAATGTCGTGGAACAAAGCCATGGCCACCCGAGTAAACATCCCCAACCTTGTGCCGGTTTTCGGCGGATTCTGAGAGCGAAGAGGCGCGGACTTTCGGCATGGGAGGCTAAAGAAGAGACGCTGCCTGCGGGATTGCGAAGCGGTTTGGTCGGCCTCCTGCTGCGAATACCAGCCCGCCCGGCATCCGCCGCAGCGAGACCGCCCTCTTGAATCAATGTCGCCGGTCCCCACGTAGCCCCATTGCTGGAGGAACCAAACAGTGCCAATCAATAAGAGAGCTTCCCTGGCCTGCTGCAGGTTCACACAGCTGACGGAACGGCTCAATCGGACGGGCCTAGACCCCGTCTTCTGACTCCGCGCGAACCGAAAATGCGCATGAGACGGTAAACAAACCGCGAGGCCTACTCGCTTGCAGGCAAATCTCGGCGTAGAGTGCCACATCCGGTTGAATACCACACACGCGTGAGATCTTGCCGTCAGTGGAGCACATTTTGATTGGATTTGATTTCATTGTCAAAGTCGAACACAATGGCCCGGCGCCACGAGATGTTGGCGTCGCGTTGGGCACCTCCTTCGAGAAAACGTTGAAGCCCGCAGGACGTCAGAAACCGTCGCTGGGCTTGAGTCGCCGTGGAGTGTTGGCTTATAGGGCGCATCCGCCATCGGAGGGTCCCAACCGGGAGGGTCGTTGTAAAGGGTTGAAACCGGGATATTGGAGTGGGAGTTGCCGGATTGCCCAAAAATGATTTCAGACGGTGTACGGTTGCCGGGGGCCGGAACCAGCACGTCGGCCACATCGTCGCCTTGTCGTTTCTTCAGACAGAACCAGGGACTGTGCACGGATACCTCGCCTATCCAACCGCCTAGCAGCACGTTCTTACGCTTCGGAGAGTGAAGCACCGTCACGCAAAGCCTCGGCCAGCCGCGAGAATTCTTCCTGTCGACAACCGCATTGCTCGAATAGCACCGTGCGCACTGCCCCGGCGAGCGTTCGAAGCTCGCTGCCGCTCCCTCAAACGCTCGCCGGGGCAGTGCGCACGGTGCTATTCGAGCAATGCGGTTGTCGACAGGAAGAATTCTGCGGCTGGCCGAGGCTTTGCGTGACGGTGTCTTCACTCTCCGAAGCAGCCCAGAGCGTGTGCGACGGCGGTTGGATAGGCGAGGTATCCGTCCGCGGTCCCTGGTTCTGTCTGAAAAGAAACGACAAGGCGACGATGTGGCCGACGTGCTGGTTCCGGCCCCGGCGACCGTACACCGTCTGAAATCAATTGGGCGATCCGGACTCCCACTCCCAATATCCGGTTCGACCCTTTACAACGACCCCTCCCCGGTTGGGACCCTCCGATAGCAGGAATGCGCCCCCTCTGGGCCAAACACTCCACGGCGACTGAGCCGGCGACAGGGTTCCTGCGTCCCGGGCTTCGACGTTTTCTCGAAGGAGGGATCCCCGACGCGACGCCAGAACATCTCGTGCGCCGGGCCGTCTGTTCGACTTTGATCGTCGCATCGGGATTGAAATTAAATCCGATCGAAATACTGCCGCTGACGGCAGATCTTACAGTGCAGTATCTGGTGCTTCAACCGGATGTGGCAACTGACGCTGAGATTCGCCTGCCGACGAGTGCACCTCGCGGTTTGTTTACCGTCTCATCGCATTTTCCGTTCGGCGGAGAGTCGAAGCAGGCATGGAGCCCGTCCCATCGAGCCGTTCCGTTGGCCCGTGTCGAACCTGCAGCAGGCCAGGAAAACTACTCATATTGATCGTCGGCACTGTTTGGTTCCTCCAGCAATGGCGTACGTGGACCGGCGACATTGATTCAAGAGGGCAGTCTCGTTGCGGCGGGAATCGGCGGCAGCGGCGGCCGTTCCCGGGTGGGACTTCGCAGCAGGAGGGCCCGAGCCAAACCGCTTCGCAATCCCCGCAGGCAGCGTCTATTTCTTAGCCTCCAGTGCCGAAAGTGCCACAGCCTACTCGCTCTCAAGAATCCGCCGAAAACCGGCGGCAAGGGTGGGGATGTTTTACTCAAGGAGTCTGGAACGATGTCTGATGAACCGAAAAATGGTCACGCCGTGGAGCTCTTGTTCCTGGATCTCCAGACCGCTTTGCACCCTGGATCGGGGGACAGCGCTGGGAAGCTGGTCGACACGCCGGTGCAGTGCGAACGACACACGCAATGGCGACGATCTGGCTCTGCGCGAAGGGGCTCGGCGATCCGTGCCGCGAACATGCCCGGCACAAATCAGACCACGGTGGTAACCGCCAGAGGGCGAACGAAAACGACCCAGACCTCGTGGTGGTGTTTGGCCGGGGAAGTCGATGAGAGTTGGCGGCATGCCCTGGCGCTGAGCTTCACCGACGCACGGATTCTGGCTTTCCCGGCGCGATCATTGAAGCGCGTTCGTCCTTAATGCACCTGCTCGGCGGCGTCGAGCGGCTCAATCGTGATCTGATGCTCGGCACGCCAGCGCCCTCCGGAACCCCCCCGACGATTCTCAGGCCGCGTGTGCCGCCGATAGTCCGCTGCTCATCAACAATGACCGGCTGATCCTCGAGGGTTTCCAGATCCACTCGCACATGGCGGAGGGCCCTGACCCGCGAGTGGCTCGCCGACCACGCCGGCGTCGGCGACGCCGATACAAAGGCTCGCCTGCGGTCACATCTAGCTGTGCTCGCCACAATGATTTCACGCATTTCGTCCGGCACGCGACCGAGGTGACGGCTCGCATCGGGCTTGATTATGAGACGAAGACCGTGAAAAAGGCGGCGAACTGATTCTACCAGGAGTTTCTGCCTGCCGAGACCATCTTCTCGGTGCTGTTCTGGCTACCGCGAGTCGCCGGAAAGACCATGGTCGATCTGCCCCTCAAATGATCGATTATCTGCGAACTCACCTCCAGGCACGGCAGCTAATCCAGATCGGCGGCGACGAAACCACAGGCAAGGGTTTGTGTCTGACCCAACTCACCAAAGAGAAACGGAGGCGACTGATGCCTGGTTCAACAACAAGACAACCGGTCCGACGCTCAACCAGAACGGGCCAGCCATGCCTGGCAGGCCATCGAGGGCAGGTCCGCGGCGACAAGTCGCCGCGGCGGAATTCGCTCGCGAAGCAAAGAAACTCCCGGTGCGGATCATCGCCGCCGGGCTGGGACAGTGAGCTTGGCGTTCATCAATGCGAAAGCCCGCGACCGCAAACGCGGACTGACGCAATTGCACGCGGACATTTCAGATTGGGTTCTTCGCGACGCGGCCTGCCCGGGAAGGACCGCACGCTCCTCGAAAAGCATCATCAACGGCGCACTCGGATTTTCTTCGGCAGGCGACCGACGAACACTCGCCTACCTGCAGTGGCTGAACCGATTTTCCGAGGCCGCCGGGCTCGACCGACGAAAACGAATAAGGCGACTGTCATGATGAGACCTTGCCTGATCCACCCGCGACCTCTTGCCGAACAAGACCAACCGAGCCAGGCACCACAGGAACCGGCGGTGGCGTACCGGTCGACCGGCCGCTTGGCCAGCGCCTTCAGGACGATCGTCTCCAGGTCGCGGGGCACCCGCGGCTCGAACTTCCGCGGCGGCACCGGGTCGTCGCGGCCGATCTGGTCGATCAGCTCGGCGGCCGACTGCCCGTCGAACGGCGGGCGCAGGGTCAGCAGCTCGTAGAGGGTCGCGCCCAGGCTGTAGACGTCGGTCCGGCCGTCGATCGGGCCGGCCGTCCGCGCCTGCTCGGGGCTCATGTAGCGCGGGGTGCCCAGCAGGCTGTCGTGGTGGGTCAGGCCCGGGTCGGCCAGGCGGCGGGCCAGGCCGAAGTCGGTGACCCAGATGCTCCCCTTGGCGTCGATCAGCAGGTTGGACGGCTTGACGTCGCGGTGGATCACCCCTTGGTGATGCGCGTGCGCCAGCGCGTCGGCCGCCTGGAGGCCGACGGCGGCCACCCATCGGAAATAGGCCGAGCCCCGCGGCGGGTCGAACGGCGGCGGCTCGTCGCCGCGCGCCCGGGGCCTCCGGCCCGTCGCGGGCCGGCGGCCCGGCCAGGCCGATCCGCCGAGCCCGTCGGGTCGTCGCGCATGGCCGTTCGCCGGCTCGAGCGCCCGACTCGGTCTCATCCCGCCGCTCGAGCCGCCGGCTCCCCCAGGAGGCGGTCGAATCGCCGATCGGCAGTCGGGTGGAGCAGGCCGATGCCCTCGAGCCCCGATCGGGCCTGCGCCGCGACGGAGTCCGGGCGGTCCCAGGCGTCGCCCGGCCGCGCCCCCGGGCCGCGGCGGACCTCGCGGGACGTGCCGGGGCTGCCGCCAGAGCCAGCCCGGCGAGATCCGGACCCAGATCTGGCCGAACCGGGAGCTGAACGACGACGAGCCCGGCGCCGCCCGCGCCGCTCGCCGAGACGAGGACGTCGTCCCGGCGGGCCCGCGCCGCCGTCGGCCGGCGTCCGGCGGAGGTGGCGGATCACCCGGTCCAGCCCGCTCCCCTCGATCCGCTGCATGGCGTAGTAGCACAGCCCGCCGACCTGGCCGACGTCGAAGACCGGCACGATGTGCGTGTGGTGCAGCCCGGCGGCCGTCTTGGCCTCGTTGAGGAACCGCCGCCGCGCCGAGGAGTCGGGCGCCGCGTGCGTCCCCAGGACCTTCAGCGCCACCGGGCGGTCGAGCCCGACGTGGACCGCCTCGTAGACCGTCCCCATCCCGCCGCGGCCCAGCTCGCGGACGACCCGGTAGCCGGCGATCCGGTGGCCCGACTCCAGCCATCGGCCGGCCCGCGCCGCGGGACGGGCCCGAGGACGACGAGCCGCCGCGGCCCACCAGGCCGTGGACCAGCTCCAGGCCCTCCAGCGCCGCGCGCAGGTCGTCCTTCAGGTCGTCGTGCCGCGCCAGGAACTCCTCGAGGTCGGGCGCCTGGTCCCGCTCGGCCAGGGCCAGGTACTCCTCGATCGCCTCGCCCAGGCGGTCGTCCTCGTCGGCGGCATCGGGCGTGATGTCGCGGTCGATCGGCTGCGAGTCGTCATTGCGCTGAACCATCGTCATACCTCAGGGGGCCGCCGGGCGGCCCTTCCAGCGAGCGCTTCAGGTGCTTCAGCCCGCGGGCGAAGATGCCCCGGACCGACTTCCGGCTCAGCCCCAGGCGCTGGCCGATCGCCTCGAACGAGAGGCTCTCGGCGTAGTAGAGCCAGAGGACCTCGGCCTCCGGCTCGGGCAGGCCGGCGAAGGCGTCGGCCAGCAGGACGAGCTGCTCGCGCTTGCTGGCGGCCTGGCTGGGGCTGGTCTGGCTCAGGGCCAGCATGTCCAGCAGCCGGCCGCTCTCCTCGCCCCCGGCGCCGGCCGCCGGCCGGCGTCGGGCGGCGCGTCCAGCGGCACGGCCGTCGCCCCCCGCGCCGCTTGGCCCGGCTGTGGTATCGGCCCAGGTCGGCCAGCTTCTGCCCGACCAGCCGGCGCAGCCAGCCCAGCAGCGCCGCCTCGTTCTGGCCGGTGAACTGCGGGAACTGCCGGACGACCTCCACCAGCGCCTCCTGGACCACGTCGGACAGCTCCACCCGCTCCCGCAGCCGAGGGCCCAGGCCGGTCCGGACGACCATCCGCAGGTAGTTCCGGTACAGGGCGCACAACTCCCCCAGCGCCTCGGTCTCACCGGCACGCGCCCGGGACAACAGCTCGATCGGTCCGGCGGCCATCAGCTTCGGCTTTCGTTGCGAGGGTACCGGCGGGCTGAGGCCAGGGGATCGGATCGATCTCGACCCAAGGGGTCGGCGAGATTTTCCTCCGCTCGCGTCCGGGCCGGGAGAAAACGCCTGCTCCGGCTCCTACTCAGATAGGCGTCAAAACCCCGGTCCCCGGACCCGGTTGTCTCCCGAAAGGCTTCGATCGGACGACGCCGCCCGCGCTCCCATCCCGACGACTGAGGACCGTCGCCCGGCGGCGTCCGCGATCGGGCCCGCATCGGCCGGCGCGATTGTACGGCGCCGATCTCCCCCATTATACTGGCCCGACGGCACCGATGACAGTCACCCCCGATACGGAGAACGATTCCGGTGTTCACGCCCCCGATGCACGACGGGATCGCCGCGATGGTGATCGCCCGGCCGGAGCGATCCTGCCTGCTCACGATCAATGGCGGGTCGTCGCAGCCTCAAGTTCGCCCTGTTTCCGCTGGACGGCCGGCGCCGTCGACGGGTCCGCTCCTCAAGGGGCGGATCGAGCGGATCGGCCTGGCGGACGCCCGGGCGGTCGTCGAGCACCCGGCCGGCGGGGAGCCCCGGACGATCCGACGTCGACGCCCCCGACCTGCCGGCGGCGGCCGGCTGGCTGATCGACTGGCTGGACGGGCACGTCGGCTGGGCCGCGATCGCCGGGATCGCCCATCGCGTCGTGCACGGGGGGCCGAAGTACGTCGGTCCGGAGACGATCACGGAGGACGTGCTGGGGGAGCTGCGGCGGATCAGCCCGATGGATCCCGACCACCTGCCCGGCGAGATCGCGGTGATCGAGCGGTTCCGGGACCGCCTGCCCGAGATGCCGCAGGTGGCGTGCTTCGACACGGCGTTCCACCACGACCTGCCCCGCGTCGCCCGGATCGTGCCGATCCCGCGGCGGTTCGAGGCGTCCGGCGTCCGGCGATACGGCTTCCACGGGCTCTCCTACGCCTACCTGATGGAGGCCCTGGCGCCGGGCCGCCGGGCCCGAGGCCGCCTCCGGCCGGGTGATCCTGGCCCACCTGGGCAACGGGGCCAGCCTGGCCGCCGTCCATCGGGGGAAGCCCGTCGACACGACCATGGCCCTGACGCCCGCCGCCGGCCTGGTCATGGGCACGCGGACGGGCGACATCGACCCAGCAAGACCAACCGAGCCAGGCGCCAGCAGGGCAAGGCCGTATTGCTCGGAGAGCCGCACGGGGTGGTCGTCGTGCATGAGGAACACGAGGTGGGGAATACCGCGCCGGACGGCCCGGTCATATTCCAGTTCGACGATGGATCGATGTTGACCCGCCGGAACAAACCCGTAGCGACCGGCCATGACGGCAATGTAAAAGCCGCCTTGTTCACCTGCCGCAGCGAACGCTCCACTATGTGTCCGTCACGTTCCGTGAAGGCCTCGGCGAGCCGGGGGACAAAGTCCTGCCGGGTACAGGCGTCGACCACCGCCTTGCGGTGTGGACCTGAGTCAATCGCCGTTCCGCTGATGTACGCGACGGGTCGGGCGAGCATGACTGACGCGGTCCCTCTGGGAGTAGAAAGAAAAGGAAAAGCTAACCAAGACAACGGTTCGGGCGCGATCGCGATCCCATTATAGCAGTTCCCCGAGCGGGTGGACTCAACACGCTGTCATTCTTTTGCGGCGAACGCTTATCGCAAAGGCGTCCGGGGAAGCTCCGCATACGGCAGCACATCCCCCGTAGGCGCCGTTATAGAGTTGCCCTTTTTTGCGTCCCGAAATCGGTGCCCTTGAAACATGCGACCTGGAATTTGGACAAAACGCCTCGACTTCGGCAGTGGTCGGCATCTCCGTGTATTCGACAGCCGCCAATTCCCGTCATCGCCTACCTAATCGGTCCAGACCCGGTATGTGCTTAAGAACAGCTTATCGGGTGTGCGCGGGCTGGGCGGTTTTCGTCTTTGTGATGTTCGTCAGCCGGACGATGACCTTGCGTGGGACGGTGCGCCGTCGGTTCCGGTCACAATTGCCGAACGCGGCGACGTTGCAGATGTGGAGTTTGTGATCGGCAACCTGCGCCGCTTTCAACAGGTTCAACAACTCGTCTATTCATTAATGCAGCGTCATTCAACGCTGACCAACGGCCCGTGTGAGTTAGCCGCTTACCCGCTCGATGCGCGCTGCGACCAGACAAGCACTAAAGGAAGTGTGATTCAAGGCCGGTCATGGCGATGAAGAATGATGGGGGAGACCCACGAACACCGCAGAGATGATTCGAGCCAAACCACCCATGAAGAATACAGTCGCCAAAAGCTGTATGGGTCTGGTTTTCTGTTGCAGATCCCTTGCGCACGAGAGAACAAGAGCGCCATACGCCAGGAAGATCGTGGCGTAGAAGCGGTCTTCGCTATCCATTGTGGCGTTTACGCGAACCGAGCCTGGAATGCACGACGGCCCCATGAAGATGTGCAGCAGGGAAATGAGAATGGCCATGGCTCCGCCAGCGGCGAGTAGAACTTGCAGGAGTATGCACCACGGTTCCTTGTTTGCGGTTTTCTCAAAAAATAAGTAAGATTAAGATAACGATTATGATTACGAAGAGGATTATGAGCAAGATTAGAGATTTCAGAGAGGATTTTTATGCACGCGGAAACCCAGGGATCGGATCCATCCACGGCTTGCCGGGCACATGCCGTAACCGCCCCTCGTCACTTCTTGAAAATCGCCTTGGGAATCATTCCCACCGCACAGAGTGCGTCGGCGTCTGGCGGTGCGGCCAGTTGAAGGGTAGCGCCCTTCCGCACGAAGAATCGTAGCCTGCTGGGACCGATCACGAGATCATGGTCGGCCGTTCTCCTGAAGCCCCAATTCCGCGATCGACGCGAAAGGCCGGGCTTACCGACGGCTAACGACCACATCGAACGACCTCTGGGCCGCGCTGGTTGATGAGCCGATGGCCCAGCTCCACGAGTGCGCGATGCCGATCGGGAAGTTCTTCGGTTCAGCATAACGCCCGGGCGCCCGGGCACAAGGCGTTGTGAGAGTCAATGCACGGAGACAAACGATCACTTCTGACCGCCAGTTCAGTTGTGTGCGCTCTGCGTAGGAAGACGCACGGATTTCGAGGTAACGCCGATCAGTCCGACGATCGCCGTCCAAGATCACCTCTCGGAAATCCTGCTTCGGTCGATCCGACCGACGCCGCAATGCCCAAACGCCGCCCAAGCCCTCGAGAGAGAAGCGGATAGTGACCGCCCTCCCTTCGAGCCCGGCGGCCCGAACCAAATCTGGGTATACAGGATTCGACGCATGGAGCCGTCGGAGACTCGCTCGGCCGCACGCAGGCGAACTTCCAGGGCAAGCCATATGACGGCGCGCCGACGAGGGGCCGTCGCTGGCGAGGGCGGCCTGGGTCGGCAGCGACTCGGCGGACCCTGGGGCCTGCACGACATGCAGGCAAGCACCTTCATGGTGTCGGGACTGGTACCGGCTAGGCTTCCCGGCGGCGTCGATCTCGAACTCGCACGGGGCCGGGCTCATCGCGGTTGAGCGGGACAGGCGATGACTCACGCGTCGCCGGGGCGGCGCGTGGACCGCGACGGTCGGCCCTGAAGCCGCGGCCTTCCGGCTGCGGCTTGATCCGCAGTGCCGCCACGACAACAGCGGCTTCCGGGTCATGGCGGTCAGGCGGTAGCGCCGGCCATCGGCGAAGCTTCCCCCACGCTCGCCGCTTCTCGACGATGAATTTCAGGTGATGGCGGCCAGATGTTGACGGCGCCGTTGACCATCTGCGCGACCGTCCTGTCTTCGCGGTCCCCCCCCCGTCCTCCCCACCCCTCTCTCCCTCCCCCTCCCCCCCTCCTCCCCGTCGGGTTCCGCCGGCTGTGATCAGATCTGCGCGACGCCGCCGTCGACGAACAGCTCGATCCCGGTGACGAAGCTGGAGTCGCTCGACGCGAGGAAGAGCGCGGCGGTCGCGATCTCCTCGGGCCGCCCCATCGTGCCCCGGGGGATCAGGGCGACGAACTGCGTCGATGGCGTCCTTCGGGACGCCTTCGAGGATCGGCGGTGTCGATCGTGCCCGGGCTGAGGACGTTCACGCGGATGTTGCGGGCCTTCAGGTCCACCGTCCAGGTCCTCGCGAACGAGCGGACGGCGGCCTTGCTCGCGCTGTAGACGCCGAAGGCCGGGAAGCCCATCGAGCCGGCGATCGAGCCGTTCATGATGATCGACCCGCCGTCGCTGAAGAGCGGCAGCGCCTTCTGCACGGTGAAGAGCGTCCCCCGGACGTTGACGCCGAAGGTCTTGTCGAATTGCTCCTCCGTCACCTCGCCGATGGGGGCGAACTCCCCGGTGCCGGCGCTGGCGAAGAGGACGTCGATCCGGCCCTTCTCCTTCTTCACCGTCTCGTACAGGCGATCGAGGTCGGCGAGGTTGCCGGCGTCGCCCTGCACGCCGGTGACGTTCCGGCCGATCGCCTTCACCGCGTCGTCCAGCTGCTTCTGGCGGCGGCCGGTGATGAAGACGTAGGCCCCTTCCTCGACGAAGAGCTTGGCCGTGGCCAAGGCCATGCCCGAGGTCGCGCCCGTGATCACGGCAACCTTGTCGCTCAACTTGCCCATCGAATCACCCCCGTTCTGGTGAACAGTCGGAACAGTGAGTATGATACAGGCGGCTTTCGGGAGGGCAAGTACTAACCTTTTCGTAAGTGTCTGACTTCTTGACCCCCGGGACACCCCCTCTGCCCGATTCGGTAAACGAAGCTGACTCCTCCCCCCCTTTCCTCACGCCAGCACTTCCTCGATAGGCCGGGCAGCGGCATCCACGATCCGGATCGGCCGGCCAATGTTGGAGATATTCTGCATGGTCGGATCAATGCCCAGCGCCTTGGCCACCGTGGCCAAGAAGTCCGGCACCGTAACCGGCCCGTCTTTTATTGTCATGCCGTCGGGGCTGGTCTTACCGTGGACCGTCCCGCCCTTGATGCCGCCGCCGCACAGGACGGTACTCCAGGCGTTGGGGAAGTGGTCGCGGCCTTGTTGGCGATTAATTCTCGGCGTCCTGCCAAACTCGCCCATCCATACGACCAGCGTCGTGTCCAGCAGGCCGCGCTGTTCCAGGTCTTCCAGCAAGGTTGCCCAGGCGGGGTCGAGCACCTCGCACAGCTTCTTGACCTGCTCGAAGTTCTGTCCGTGCGTGTCCCAGGCGTTGGGCGCGCCCGGGGCGTTGTTGAGCGTCACTTCGACGAATGGCACGCCGCGCTCCACCAGTCGGCGGGCCAGGAGGCAACCCTGGCCGAACAGGTTGCGGCCGTAGCGGTCGCGGAGCTTGGCCTTTTCTTCGTCCAGATCAAATGCCTTGGCCGCTGAGGTGCGCATGAGGCGAACGGCACGGTCGTAGGCGGCCTGGTGGCTCAAGGCGGGAACGCTGGGGTGTTTGGCGACGAAGTCCTCCTGGAAACCTTTCAACAACTCAACGCGAGCGTCCACCCGGTTTTGTTTGATCTCACTGGACGGTTTGAGATCCTGTACACGAAACACTTTGTCGAGATCCGGCATGGGCCCATTGGCGGCGGCCTGGTTGCCGACGATCAGCGGGGCGTACTCGGGCCCCAGGAAGCCGGGGGTGAAGGTGGCGGGGCTGGTGGCCATTTCTGGCGCGATGCTCACGAAGCCGGGCAGCGCCGCCTCTGAGCCGCCCAGTTCTTTCGACAACAACGCTCCCAGGGGCGGGTATTGAATCGCCCCCTCCGGCCGGTAGCCGGTCCGCAGGTAGTAGGCGGCCCGGTTGTGATCACCTTCTCGGCTGGTCATCGAGCGCACCAGGGCGAGGTGCTTGGCCTGCTTGGCCAGCAACGGCAGATGCTCGCTGAACCTCAGGCCGGGGACCGTTGTGGCGATCTCTTTGAAGGGGCCGCCATTGGCGTGCCCAGGCTTGAGATCGAAGGTGTCGGTCTGCGCGGGACCGCCGTTCATCCACAACAAGATGCAGGCGCGCTTGCGTTCGGGGTTTTTGGCCGCGGCTGCGGCTAGACGCTCCAACCAGCCGGACGAAGAACAACCCAGCACACCGGCCGACGATAAACGCAACCACTCACGCCGGGAAAGTTGCAACGAGGATCGAGCCATGGTTGTCTCCTTCGAGGGACCCGCGACCTCAGGTCAGGACGCAGGCGGTCATGTGGGTGGTTCCTTAGTGGTTGACGAAGAACTCCGGACTGTTGATCAGCGCCCAAAAAACGTCGGCCAACGCCTGGCGATGGTCGTCGCCAGATCCACCACGGTCGAGGTAGGCGACACATCGATTCAGTTCCGTCGTCGTCGGCTTACGCGACAGCACGACGAGGAACAATGTCTCGATCCGGCGAGCGTGGGATGTCTTTTGCCGGGCCAGTGTCATGAGCGTGTTGTTGTGTTCCAGGTTGGTGCGGTCCGCGATGAAGGGGCTGTTCATCAGGTAAAGCGCCTGGAGGATCGACGTGGGTGTCTCGGTTGCCTTGTACTGGTGGGAGAACCGGGCCAGGAACTGCTGCCGAGGGGTGAGGTTGGTCCCGTCGTTGAGTCGGCCGACTACGCCCCGGCTCGTGTTCTCAAACTCGGTGACCTCGGCCAGACTATCAAAGAGCTGCTCGGCACTAAGGCCGCGAACGTTCATGCGGCCAAAGAGGCGCGGATCCTCTTTGATGGGCGAACTGACCGTGCTGGTCCGCTGATATGCCTGGCTGGCAACAATGGCACGGATCAGATACTTCAAATCGTAGCCATGATCCGTGAACTGGCGGGCCAGCTCGTCCAGCAGCTCGGGGTGGCTGGGCAAGTTGTGGGCACCCTGCTCGTCCACTGGATCGATCAGGCCGATGCCGAAGAAGTAGGACCAAATCCGATTGACCCCAGCGCGAGCGAAATAGGGGTTCGTGGGGCTAACCAGCCAGTCGGCCACGATCTCGCGCGAATTGTCGCCCGGTTTGAAGGTCGGCTCCGGGCCCTGAAGAAAGCGGGCGCGGACCACCTTATTTTTTCCGGGGATGGCGATGGTCCGCTGGTCATCAGGCTGGTTTCGTTGGCCGGCGAAGAAAGCGGCGAAGGACCAGAATTCTGTTTGCGACCAGTTGCCGCCCGAGCGGTCATTGTGGCACTGGGCACACTCCAGCTTGATACCCAGGAACAGCCGCGACGTGGTGCCGGCAAGGTTTTCCGGCTTGTTTTCGTTGATCTCGTCAAAAAGGCTGGGCTGTTCGCCGCCCCGGGCCCTCCTACGGCGTCGGAGCGCCAGCCTGTTATCGGGCTGGCCAGCGGGGGTCTCGGTGATCAGTTGGCGGACCAGACGATCGTAGGGGAGATTGTCCTTCAGGCGAGTTTGCAACCACTTCTCCGTCTCGGGGCCGAGGGCGGCCGCCCGTTCGGTATCAACCCGGGAAAGCAGCCACGCTCTCCAGACATTGGTGAAATGAGAGGTGAAGGCATCGGGTTTGCGGCTGGGCTTCCTGCCGTCGAGCAGCATTTCGACCCAGATGAGACGCTTGTCCGGCCGACGGTCATCGATGAAGTCGCGGGCGTCGATCAAGGGTGGAACGCAGCCGGCCAGGTCGAGGTACGCACGGCGAATGAACTCGGCGTCGTCGGCAATGGGAGCCGCCTTGGCCCCTTCGGCGGCCTGGCGGACCCCCAGCCAGTAATCAATTCGCCCCGCGAGGGCCTTGGCATCCAAAAGCCCATCCGGGTCCTGGGCATGGGTGTCACCCGCGAAGGCAGTGGACGCCAGGATGAGGAGGCCCAGCGCGACGAGGCCAGTCCAGCGATGTCTCATAGAAACACCTCAGCAATCCTTGGGTTTTACCACATTTTTACGCGGAACACGTCTCCCGTCAGCGCCGTTTCTTTGATCTGCTGCCAGTTCTTGTCCAGCTCGATGTACTTGGTTCCCATGACCATGACCAGCGTATGTCCGTTCGGCAGACGGAAAGCGTGTGCTGCTCCTTGCTGCTCGAAACGGCTAATTTCGTTTCCATCCTGGTCAAACTCGATCAAATTTCCCATTCCAGGGGACAAGGCCAGAACGTGGCCGTTGTCCAGCACCTCGTTGCAGCCAGCTCCGCCACACATCACCGCAACCCGCTTGACCTCTTTCCCAGCCTTGTCCAGTTGGATGATTTCGTCTCCGGTCGAAGGCGATGATGCGGCCATCGGGCAGCCGTCGCGCCGCGGCGATCCCTCCGACCATGGCTCGCAACACCTCTTTGCCACTACGGTCCACCTCGATGAGCAGGTCATTACAGGGGATGAAGGTGTTGCCATTGGGCAGACGCTGGACGCTAACGGGCGCGATTCCTTCCAGTTTCCACAGCACCGTGCCGCGCAAGTCCCGTTCGGTGACGCGGTTCGTCTCGGCCACAAGGATGTGCTGGTTGGCAAGAACCTGGGCATCCGAAGGCCCTTCCAGTCCGGTCAGGGCCCAGCGCTGCTTTGCCGTCAGGGCCCAGCGCGGTGACCGTATTCGCCTGGGGCTGAACCAGCAGGGTATAACCACGCAGACTTCCGCCCGAAGCAGGCCCCGCCCGCTCCCGCGCGGTGGTGGAGGTTGTGCCGAATACGGCCGGATTGCTCTTGGCAGTCTGGGCCCAAGAGCCCCAGGCCGCACTGCGTTTTTCGCGATTGACGTCGCCCTGGGGCAAATCCTTCGGTCCTGCCTCGCCGGCTAACTGACTCAAAAAGTCCTCCGCCTGTGCGGCCAAATCAGCCGGGGCCTGGGCGATGAAAGACGCAAGGGCGGGAAGTGCGCCAGGATCGCGGGCTTCGGCCAGGGCCAGGGCAACCGCGAGGCGCACCGCGGGGTCGGCGTCCTGAAGCAACCGGCGTGCCTTTTCCAGATGGTCAGGTTGTGGGACCGTGCAAGCGCTCGGGCGGCGGCGATCCGCCGAGTCGCGGAACTGTCCGTGAGGGCTTTCAGCAGGACTGGGTTAGCTTCCCCTTTCGAAAAGGCGACAGCGGCAAGAGCGTTCTGGAGTTCTTCCCGGAGACCATCCTCGTCCTGAGACGGCAGGTAGGCGAGGATGGCCTCGGCGGCTCCCGGGGGTTTTCGCAGCGCGACCAACCGAGCCAGCGCGAGGAACCGAGGGAGATATTCCTCCTTGGCCTTCTCGTTCTCTCCCTCGATTGTCTCGATGCAGGCCCGAATCCGAGCCCGGGCTTCGAGGTCGGGAGGGTCGCGAAAAACCTGCCGTAACAGAGGAAGAATGGGCACGCCGAGACGGACCAGATCCTTTTCCGCCTTTTCGCGTACCTTGAACGTATTGTCTCCCAGTTTTTGGATGAGATCCTGGACCTTGACGGGATCGACTTCCGTCAAGGTTCGCTTCTTCAGTTCGTTCAGGAAACCAAGACCTGCCGTTTCGCTCCACCACTGCCGCCAGGCATCGCGTGCTTGCACGAGAGCCGGCTCATCCTCCCCAACGTTCACCTTCGGGGCCAGGGCTCCAGCCAGGTCGTTGAGGAAGTCTTGGATGGCCACGCGTGATTCCCGGTCGCCCACCTCTGGCAACAAGGTAATCAAGGTCTCCACGGCCTGGGGATCATCGACTTTGGCGAGAACCATGGCCGCGCGCAGGCGGACCGACGGCGCAGGATCGAGAAGGAGCTTCCGAAGGGCCTCCCGGTGCTGCCAGACATCGCCGTCGCTCAGGACGAGGACCGCCGTGGCACGTCGTAACGGGTGGTCATCACCCATGGCACTGATGACAGCAGGGTCCAACTTTCCTTTTTCATCGTGGG
>CAWHCN010000027.1:0-6251 GCA_963827935.1 uncultured Planctomycetota bacterium
TGCCAACGAAGCCGGAAAACCAGAAGATGGCGCCGCCCTGCCCATCGCCGACGTATTGCCCGGTGCCGCCATCGCCGCCGACGGACAGATTGGCATTCAAGGTGATCGGCGCAGGTATCGGAGCCGCCGCCGTAGATGGCGCTTCCAAAGCTCTGTCCATTGCCGACGACGCTGCGCCGGTCGTGCCATTGCCGGCGATAGCCTGGTTGTTTTTGAAGGTGCTGCTGGAATGGAAGCCGTGGCAAAGCTGGCGATGGCGCCTCCGCCGGCCTGGCCGGCGAATACCCCGCTCCCGCCATTGCCGCCGACGACTGTGTTGCCGCTGAAGGTGCTGCTCGTGACGGTGAGGGTGCCGGCACTGGTGATGCCGGCGCCCAGGGCGTAGCCGCCCACGCCGTCGCTGCTGCCGGCACCCGCGCTGGCCTGCGTTGTCGCTGATGGTGCTGCCCGTGAGGCTAGTGGGTGCCAAACTCAGAATGCCCCCGCCCTGGGCACCACCGTCGCTGCTGTCGTCACCTCCCCGGGCCAGGTTGCCGCCGATCGTGCTGTTGCTGATCGTGGCACTGCCAGCGTCGATTTCCATGCCGCCGCCAAACGCGTCGCCGAATGCCGACGCGCCGGCCGCGCCAATCGCCTGGTTGCCGGTGATCTGGCAGTCGCTGATCGTCAGGGCGCCGGCCAGGCTGAGGAGGGCCCCGCCGTCGGCGGAGTTGGTGGCGCTTTCAAAGGCCACGTTCTGAGTGAGTTCATCCCCGGACAGTGTCAGGTTGCTCCCATCATTCAGGATGCCGCCCCCCTGGTCGGGGGCGGAACCGTCGGTGACCGTCAGGCCGCTGATGGTCACGTTCTGGCCGGCCGCAATCTCGAAGACGCGGCTGGCGTCGTTGCCGCTGACCGACAGCTCGTTGGCTCCCGGGCCGTTGATCGTCACGCTGTTGGTGATGGACAGTTCGCCGCTCGTCAGCGTGATGGTGCCGTGCAGCCCCTTGGCGAACGCGATGGTATCGTCGCCGGAGGCGACGGCGGCGCGCAGCGAGTTGGGGCCGCTGTCGTTGAGGTTAATGACCGTAAACGTGCTGGGCAGGGTGCGGTCCTCCAGGCGCACGAGCTGCGGCACGAAGCGCGGCGGCGCGGCGCCGGCCGGCGCCGCGAGGAGCGCGACAGTCTCAACAGGAAGGCTGCGAACATGGAGACCTCCAAGGTTGGTGAAGAAGCAATCGCGGTGCGCACGCAACAGGAGCGAAGGCGACCGCGTGCCAAACTGCCTAATGATTGCCGGCCGCGAAGCGCTCTCCCTGCGGCCCGGCCCGAGACCCTACTTGGCCGGCGGTAGCGGCGCGGTAGGCGCCACAGGCGCATCGTGCCATCGTTGCTGCCCGAGAGGGCGTTGCGCCCGTCACGGGAAAGAGCGACCCAGTTGACGAGGTCCCCGTGCCCGGTGAAACGGGTCAACTCCTTGCCCTCGATTACGTCCCAAAGGCGCACCGTGAAATCGGTGCCTTTCTTGAAGCCGCCGCCCGTGACGTCGGCCCCCCCGCCTGTCACAGCCCGCCGGCCGTCCGCGGACAGGGCTACCCCCTGCAGAGTGTCGGACTGGACGGTGAACTTCCGCAGTTCCTTGCCCGTGCCGGCGTCCCACCAGCGCAGGGTGCCGTCCATGTGGCTCGACAGGAGCCGACCACCATCGGGGGAAAAAGCCACGCCGGTGACACACTTGGCATTGGCGTCGATGCGACGGACCTCTTTGCCCATCTTGAGGTCCCACAGGCGGATGGTCGTATCGCTGCTGCCGGAGGCCGCCGTCTTGCCGTCGGGGGAAAAGGCCACCGAATGGATCATGTCCGTGTGACCCTGGAAGTTCTGCAGCTCCTTGCCACTCTCCACGTCCCACAGGCGCAGGCTGCCTCGCCAGTCGCCGGAGAGGATGAGCTTACCGTCGGGCGAAAACGCGGCCCGCGCCACCATGCTCTCGTGTCCATCGAAGCGGCGCACCTCCTTTCCCGTGGCGACGTTGGACAGGCGCAGAACGGCATCCTTGCCGGTGCTGATAACGCTTTTGCCGTCCGGGGTGAACGCCACGGCATAGGCCCAGCCCCCCGCGTGATCGGGCAGGCGGCGCACCTCTTTCCCGGTGCCCAGGTCCCACACCCGGACGCTCCCGTCGGTGCCACCCGAAACCGCCAAGCGCCCGTCCGGCGAGAAGGCCGCGCTGTGGATCGCGTGGCCCCAGCTGAAGCTGCGCACCTCGCCTACCTTTTCGGCGGGTGCCGGGGCGGGCAGGCGGAAGACGTAAATCCCGGCCCGGAAGCTGCCGGCCACCGCCATCGTCCCATCCGGAGAGAAAGAGAAGGCCTGGGCAGCGCGACACATGTCATAACGGTGGATCTCCTTGCCACTGACGAGGTCGAGTACCCGGACCACCGGGTCATCGCCCGCTTTCTCCAGCGCCAGGCTGCCACTGGGATTGGCGCTGATCAGCACATTGTTACCCCACAACTTGAGGTCGATTTCTCGGACGACTTTACCGTTGGCCGCCTCCCACACCCGGAATTTCTGATCGTCCGATCGGCCCACGACAAGACGGCCACCGGCCACGAACCCTGCAAACGACACCTTGTCCGTCGGCCCCTCGAAGCGCCGAAGTTCCTTAGCGGTTTCCAGGTCCCAGAGGCGAATCGTCTGGTCGGGGCCGTATAGAGGGCCTGCTTGCCGTCCGGGGAGAAGCAGCCGGTGCAGCCGTCGGTATGGCCTTCCAACTTCTTCAGTTCCTTGCCGCTCTCCACGTCCCATAGCCGCAGCGTCTTGTCCGGGCTGAAGGTGAGGACCTGCTTGCCGTCCGGGGAGAAGACGCCCGCCGCCTTGTCCGCATGCCCCTCCAGTTTTCTCAACTCCTTGCCGGTTTCCACGTCCCACAGCCGCACGGTCTTGTCGTCATTCCAGGAGAGGAGCCGTTTGCCGTCCGGCGAGACGGCGAACTGGGAACCGTTTTCGGTGTGGCCGACGAACTGCCGGACGATCTTGCCCGCGGCGATGTCCCAGAGGTACAGCTCGGGCTTGTTGGTGTAGCTGGCCACGAGATACTTGCCGCCGGCCAGAAACTGCGCAAAGGTAAAGTTGACCTGGCCTGCGATGTCCCCTCCCGGAAGGAGTTCCTGGACTTGCTTGCCCGTGGCGAGGTCAAACACGCGAATGGCGCCTGTGGAGCCGGCGTCGCCGGCCCCGAAAAAGAGCCGGCCGTCGGAGGAGATTCCAGTTTGGAAAATGTTGGCGGGCACGCCCTGCGACGCGTCCTTCCACGGGATGGAGTAGAGCAACTCGGGTTTGGCGGGCGGCGGGGTATTCGCCGCCACCCCTGCGGCCTTCTTTTTTCGCGTGACAGTGGCCACCACCGTCTTGCCGCGGTGGATCGTGACCTTGTCCAGCGACAGCTTCAGCCCTTCCGCCTGGCCGCCCAACTCCAAGTCGTAGAAACCCGATTCCAGCTTGACCTCTTTGCCTGTCTTGGTGTCGATGATCCGCACCAGCTTGCCGTTCTGCTTGATGACGACCTCGACATCGGGGTTGTCGGTCGTGATGACCAACTCGCCGTTGTCGGTCTGGATGCGATAGACGGCCACGGCGCCGGCCAGCCCAACCAGCGCCAGCAGGACGGCCGCCACCGCGACCGGCCAACGGCGGCGAGAGCGGCCGGACTCCTTCGGCCTCGCGGTCCGCTTCTTGCGCGGGCGCGGGTCCAGGACGACGGTCTGGCCGGCAAACGGCCCCAGCGCGGCACAGACGTCGTCCGGCGTCTGATAGCGGTCTTCGGGCGATTTGGCCATCATCCGCCGGACCACCCGGGCCAGGCCGGGAGGCAGGTCCGGACGGAGTTCCTGAAGCGACTCTGGTTCGCGTTCGGTGTGGGCCATGATTTTCTGCACCACGGTGCCTTTCGGAAATGGGGGCCGGCCGCTCAGCAGGTGGTAGAGCGTGCAGCCCAGGCTGTAGATGTCGCTGCGGATGTCGGCCTGGTGGGCGTCGTCGGCCTGTTCGGGGGCCAGGTAATCGACGGTGCCGAGCAAGGTGCCCTGGCCAGTGACGCCGCTCGCCGCGGCGCCGACCTCAGCGGCCAGACGCGCCAGGCCGAAGTCGAGCACCTTGATGGTGCCGTCGGGGGTACGCATCAGGTTGTGCGGCTTGATGTCGCGGTGGATCATGCCGTGCTCGTGGGCGTGTTGCAGGCCGAGTGCTGCCTGGCGGATGTAATCGCACGCCTCGTCCGCTGGCAGGGGGCCGTGCGCCGCCAGCCAGCGGGCCAGGTCGGTCCCCTCCACGTACTCCATGACCAGGAAATGCACGGCGCCGGCCTGTTCGGCGTCATAGGCGGCGACGATGTTGGGGTGCGAGAGGCGGGCCGCCGCCTTGACCTTGCGCCGGAAGCGGTCCACGGTGGTTTCGCTGGCAACCAGGGCGCGGTTCATCACCTTGAGGGCGACGACCCGCTCCATGAGGCGATGCTCGGCCTTGTAGACGGCCCCCATGCCACCGGCGCCGAGCAGGGCCAATACGCGGTAGCGCGGATGGGCGGACAATTCGGGCGGCAAGCCGACCGAAGGCGAATCGGGGCACGTGCGCGCCGCGTCGGCAGGGGGGAACAACAGGTCCGGTGCCAGCGTCAGGTCCTCGCTCGCCTGGCTGCCGGGCGCGGCCTGGCTGCTGCTTCGCAGCACGTCGATGAAGGTGTCCGAGCGGACATCCGCCACCGTGCGGCAGCAGGCTTCGCACCGGGAAACGTGCTGCTCAATGGCGGACGCCTCCGCCTCATCGAGCTGGCCGAGGCCGAAGGTGCGCAGCTGATCCACGCTGGGATGAACCGATTCCGCGATCTGATTCATGAGACGATCTCCGATGCGGGTGGAAATCCGTCAGGAGGAAATGCGGCGCGGGGGCGAATCCTGTCAGAAAAATACAGGGCACGCCTTCACCGTTTCTTCACCAAGGGGGGGGGTGTCCGAGTGTATGTGAAACGAATGATCGCAAGTTGATATACAGAATGGACTTGTGACGACCGTTTCGTTTCACTCACTCCAGCAACCCCTGCGCCTCCTGCCGCAGCCGGCGCAAGACGCGCAACTTGGCGATGAGCACCGCATTGACCGACAGGCCCAGTTCCGCGGCCACCTGGTTTGGCTCCGCCTCATCCAGGACCAGACGGCGAAAGGCCTGCCAGGTGGCGGGGCGGAATTCCGGCTCGACGTGGGCGAGAATCCGGGCGGCGACGTGGGCGTCGTGCTCGCGGTCCCACTCGCGGCTGGGGTTGCTGGCGGGGTCTTCGAGCTGATCGAGCACCGCCTCCACCGCGTTTCCCGCGAGCAGCCGGCGCATGCGCCAGAAGACGCGCAGGTGATTGACGGTGATGCTCCGCAGCCAGTGGCGAAAGGCGCCGGGCCGGCCGTTGTGGGTGAACTCCGGCAGGCGGGCCACCAGGACCGCGAACACCTGCTGCACCACGTCGTTCACATCCTCGGGCTGCGGGACGTGTCGGCCGACCCAGGAGCGGATGAGCGGCGTGTAGAGCGCGACAAGCCGCTCCCAGCCGGCGTCGCTTCGCGCCTGCACCCGCTGCAAAAGGCTCGCCGAGGTATCCATCGGCCGCTGCTCATAAAGAGAAGGAGAGTTGAGCTTGATGAGCGTCAATCCTACAGCAGCCGCGGGAGGCCTGGCAACAAGCGAATTCAACTCCCCGCTGGCCGGAGCCGATAATACCCGGCCCGAGGCCCGCCCGCCGAGCTGGATAAGCCCGGCGGACTGCGGGGCCTGTGGAGGGCACTGGGTGCCGCACCCGTCTGTTCCCGAACAGCCGGGTCACCTATAATCAGGATAGCCTCACCCCGGTGAGGTCACCCTTGCGGGGGCGATCTGGTTTCGACCGGGCAAGTTGAGGCGTGGGTGGCGTGTCGTGG
The DNA here is from genome assembly GCA_963827935.1 of uncultured Planctomycetota bacterium. Lineage (GTDB taxonomy): Bacteria > Planctomycetota > Planctomycetia > Gemmatales > Gemmataceae > DATFNV01. The sequence goes on from CAWHCN010000027.1 coordinate 5,943, forward strand.
TTGATCGGTTGGCCACGTTAATAGCCGATCACACTAAGAACTGCTGAACCGCAGTTTGCTCTGGCTGCCTAAGAAAAGGAGCCCCTACATCGAGAGCTTTGCCTGGGAGGTCTCGGTTAGGTCGTCAAATCAGGCTCGCTGTTGCCTGGCCACTGGAGGCGGCAACGGCTAAACCTTACGTCCGGTTAGCTCGAGCGGAACCCTGCTTGTCGGGGGTTGCCCGGGCGAACGCGGTCGGCGAAGCCGCAAGGTTCCGGCCGGCCAGAACAAGACAAGCTACACACGTAGAAGCCGGCGCTTCGGTGCCAC
>CAWHCN010000028.1:0-17194 GCA_963827935.1 uncultured Planctomycetota bacterium
CGCGATCGGCGAGATGATCCGTGCTCTCGAATTGATCTGGGAGGTTCTCGAGCCGGAAGAGATGCGGAATAGGGTCGAGTTCATCTAAGCTCGCTCGCGGATTGCGAAAGCCAGCCACGCATCCTTGTCGCGGCTTTCTCCTTCACTTCCCTGAGTGGCTTCAGGTGCCATCCGGCCCAGCACATCGAGACCCTGTGCGAATGGTGGTCCGGTGTCGAGGGAAGTCTCTCGCGGGATCGGAACGCCCAGCGCCTACGCAACGCCCTATCGCGCTTGACGGATTGGCCTTACACGAACGAGGCCGCCGCGGAGTTCGGCCGGCTGTTCGCCGAACTCCGGCGCGTCGGCCGGCCGATGCAGCAGATCGACATTCAAATCGCTGCCATCGCCCACACCGTGGGCAACTGCACCGTCGTGAGCACCGCCAGCGACCTGGCCGCGGTGCCGGGGCTGGCAGTCGAGAACTGGCGCGCCGGAGCAGAAACGCGCCTCGGAAGGCGCTTTGCCCCGGCCTCCCGAATGACCCCGGACAGGCACCTCACCGGGGTGCCAGGGCTGGCGGTCGAGAACTGGGCGATGGGGCACAGAATGGCGTGCAGCTCAAATCATGCGGATTGACGAATCGTATGATTCGAGATGCGCTCCGTTTCTGGGCTCTTGTTGTGGGGGTGGGGCCGGCGGCGAATTCTCGAGCGCCTATTGTGGCACCCTTGCTCTCGCCGGATAGGATGCTGGCCAGAGGACCACCGCCGTGCTCCCCGGCAACGAACCGCCGCGTGACCTGGCTGACCGCGTCGTCCGCCAGGCGCTGTGCCACCCGGCCAACCTGCGCGCTTCCTGCGCCAGGTGGTGCCCGCCCTTGCCGATGGCTTCGATTGCGACCGCTCGCGCCTGCTCGACCGCGAGTTTCCGCTGGACGACTGGCGCCGCCGCGAGGCCGACCTGCCCTTCGAGGTGCCCTACCGCCTGGGCGAGCAGGAACTGTGGGCGCTGGTCTATGTCCTCTTGGAGCACCAGAGCGCCGAAGATCCTGCCATGCCGCTCCGCCTCCTGTACTTCATCGTGCTCTACTGGGAGCGGCAGTGGAAAGCGTGGGAGCAACGGCCGGCACCGAAGGGACCGTTACGCCTCAGTCCGGTGCTGCCGCTGGTCTTGTACACAGGGGCGGGGCCGTGGCAGAATAATCGTACCCTGCACGACCTGCTGGGCGAGCCGGCCGAGTTCCACGGCTTCGTGCCGCAGTGGGCACCGCTCTTCTGGGAACTCTCGCAGCACAGCGCCGATGGCTTGCTGGAGAGCGGCGACGCCTGGCAGGAGACCCTGGCCGTCCTGCGAGCGCAGGGGGAACCCGGGCCGGCCTTCGAGCGTGTCTACGTCGAGGCGATGCGCCGCCTGCAAGAGCTGGCCGCTCAGGATCATGTGCGCTGGTACGACCTGATGCGGATCATTCTCTCGTGGGGGCTGTGGCGCCGGCCCCGGGAGGAGCGGCCGACGCTCCTGGCCGCGGCCGAAGCGGCACAGGCGGATGTCAATCGTCGGAAGGAGATCGGACTCATGGGACAGACCATTGCGGAATCGATCTGGGAAGAAGGGTGGACCAAGGGGGAAGAGGCGGGTGCGCGACGGGTGTTGCAGCGGGTCTTGACCGCGCGTTTTGGGCAACTCCCAGAAGATGTCGTCCGACGCATCGCAGCCTGCACGGACCTCGCTCGCCTCACGGCGGCGGCGGAGCAGGTGCTGAGGCTGGATAAACCGGAGGATCTGCAGCTGTGAGCGGCACCGCTAGAGGCATAATGGCGGCTCCTGACACCTTTTCCCTGGTCAGGATCCTGTGCGCTGGTACGACCTGATGCGGATCATTCTCTCGTGGGGGCTGTGGCGCCGGCCCCGGGAGGAGCGGGCGACGCTCCTGGCCGCAGCCGAAGCGGCACAGGCGGATGTCAATCGTCGGAAGGAGATCGGACTCATGGGACAGACCATTGCGGAATCGATCTGGGAAGAGGGGTGGACCAAGGGGGAAGAGGCGGGTGCGCGACGGGTGTTGCAGCGGGTCTTGACCGCGCGTTTTGGGCAACTCCCAGAAGATGTCGTCCGACGCATCGCAGCCTGCACGGACCTCGCTCGCCTCACGGCGGCAGCGGAGCAGGTGCTGAGGCTGGATAAACCGGAGGATCTGCAGCGGTGAGCGGCACCGCTAGAGACATAATGTCTTTGCGGGTCCTGACACCTTTTCCCTGGTTTCTCCCGCTCCATCGCGCCGGGCGGCCCATCGGGCCAATGGACACGCTCGTGGCGGCCATCGCCCTCGCGCTCGGCGACTGCGCCGTGGTGACGACGGACAGGGATTATCTGTCGGTGCCGCGGCTGACGGCCAAGAATTGGGGCGCCGGCGCAGAACGCGCGTCGGAAGGCGATTCGCCCCGGCCTCCCGAATGACCCCGGACAGGCACCTCACCGTGGTGCCAGGGCTGGCGGTCGAGAGCTGGGGGGGTGGGGCACAGAAAGGGACGCAGCTCAGATCGTACTGTTTTGCCCCAGTCGAACCTGGAAAATCGCTCCGTTCGGGTTAGTCTTACCTGAACGGATGTTCCATCATGACCCGACAGCGTCGTCACTTTTCCGGACCTGAGAAGGTCGCCGCCCTCAAACGCCACCTCGTCGAGAAGGTGCCTGTCTCCGATCTCTGCGATGAACTCGGCATCGCCCCCAACCTCTTCTACCGCTGGCAGAAGGAATTCTTCGAGAACGGACACACCGCCTTCGACAACGGCCGTAAGGCCAAGGCGGTCGAGGACGCCAAGGACAAAAAGATCGAACAACTCGAAGCCAAACTCCAACGCAAAAACGAGGTCCTCGGCGAACTCATGGAGGAGCACGTCCAGCTAAAAAAAGAACTTGGGGAACCCTGACCCGCTGCTGGGTTCCCCACGATACCCGCGACCAGATCGTCGACTTCGTCCGCTCCTGGGCCGACAAGACCGACATCCCCGCCGGCCGCTTCCTCCCCTGGATCGGCATCGGCGCCAGCAAGTTCCACGACTGGAAGCACCGCTTCGGCAAGGTCAACGAACACAACGCCTGGATCCCACGCGACCACTGGCTCACCGACCAGGAGAAGGAGGCCATCCGTGCCTTCGCCCGTGCCAACCCCCTGGAGGGCTACCGCCGACTGACCTTCATGATGCTCGACGCCGACGTCGTCGCCTGCAGCCCGGCCAGTGTCTACCGCGTTCTCAAGACCGCGGGATTGCTGGCCGGGCACTCGCCCACGCCCACCAAGAAAGGCACCGGCTTTGTCCAGCCGCTCCAGCCCCACGAGCACTGGCATGTCGATGTCAGTTACCTCAACATCGCCGGCACCTTTTACTTCCTCTGCTCCGTCCTCGACGGCTGCAGCCGCTTCATCGTGCACTGGGAAATCCGCGAGAAAATGGAGGAAAGCGACGTGGAAACCATCATCCAACGCGCCCGCGAACAGTTCCCCGGCACCACGCCACGCATCATCAGCGACAACGGCCCCCAGTTCCTTGCCAAGGACTTCAAGGAGTTCATCCGCGTCTGCGGCATGACCCACGTCAAAACGTCTCCCTATTATCCCCAAAGCAACGGCAAGATCGAACGCTGGCACAAGACCCTCAAGGGCGACTGCATCCGCGTGCTCACCCCGCTGTCGCTCGATGACGCCCGCCGCCTCGTGGCCGATTACGTCGTCCACTACAACACCGTCCGCCTGCACAGTGCCATCGGCTACGTCACGCCCCAGAACAAACTCACTGGCCGCGACCAGGAGATTCACAAGGCCCGTGATCGCAAACTCGCCGAGGCCCGCGAACGCCGCCGACAGCAGCGTCAGGCCGCCCGCACGGAGCCGCCGCCCACTCCCCGACCGGCCATCGACTTCGCCGCCGTGCGGACCCTGGTCACCATGGCGGCCGTGCTCAACCTGCTCGGCTTCCAGCCAGGCAGCCGTCACGGGGCCCAACAGCGGGGACCGTGCCCGTTGCACGGCTCAACGTCGGGCACCAGCCGCTGCTTCTCGGTCAACCTGGAGGACCAGACGTTCCACTGCTTCAAGTGCGGCCGGTCGGGCAACGCCTTGGACCTGTGGGCTCAGGCCACACAGCAAAGCGTGTATGATGCGGCCCTCGATCTGTGTTCGCGCCTGGGCATCCCGCTGCCCCTGTTGCCGCCGCCACCGCCCCGGAACAGAGAAGAGGAAACCGTAGCGACTGGAGGAGCAAACGATACAATCACCTGAGCGCCACGGCAATCGTCAACCAGACCCGCTAACTCGGACGGGCGCTCTTCCAGATCACGCTGAACCAAGACACTACGAATTGACGAATCGTATGATTTGAGGTGCGTCGCCTTTTCGGCCCTTGCATCCCCCTTTGAGCCCTCAGCGGGGAGTTGTGATCTTATGAAAAGCTACTATCGCGTCATGCTGGGGCCGAAGAGCGTTCACGCCGATGAGTGCTTCAGCGGTAACTTCATTGGCACAGACTTCGGCATCAATCAGGACCTCGCAAAAAAACTCCCGGACGAGTGGCGGGCGTTTAACAAGGAGTTCATTCCCGTCTTTCTGGCTGCACACCCTGACAAAACCAAGATTGGCGCGGGATTGGCGTGTGGCGCATTGTGGACGGTTTCCAAGGGGATTCAGAAAGGGGACGTGGTTTTGTGTCCCGATGGCACGGGCAAGTATCGCGTTGGCGAAGTCAGTGGTGCCTATTACTACGAGCCTGGCAAGATCCTTTTTCACCGGCGGCCAGTCACCTGGCTAAATGTGACCATCGACCGGGCGGCGATGAGCGAGGCGTTGCGCAACTCCACCGGGTCCATTGGCACGGTCAGCAACATCACCCAACATCGGGAGGAACTGGAGAAGCTGCTCGGCGCAGTTTCAGCGCCGAAGCTCATTTCGACCGATGCTTCCGTTGAAGATCCGTCCTCGTTCGCCTTGGAGGAGCATCTAGAGGATTTTCTGGTCGAGAATTGGCCGCATACCGAACTCGGCAACGATTACGACATCTACGAAGAGGACGGCGTAAAGGCGCAACAATACCAGACCGATACCGGCCCGCTCGACATTCTGGCCATCAGCAAAGACAAGAAGCGGTTGCTTGTCGTGGAATTGAAGAAAGGCCGGGCCAGTGATGCAGTCGTGGGGCAGACGCTCCGCTACATGAGTTTCGTCCAGGATGAATTGGCCGAAGAGGGACAGACCGTTCTGGGTGTCATTATCGCGCATGAAGACGACCAAAGAATCCGGCGAGCCCTGAGCATGACACCGAACATCGTCTTCTATCGCTACCAGGTTAGTTTCAAGTTGGTGAAGGGGTGATATGAACGAAGGCGAAACCAGGGCAATCAGGCCAAAAGGGGGCGCATCTCAAATCATACCGATTCGGCGAATCGTATGACGAATCGTATAATTTGAGATGCGCCCCCTTCTGTGCTCCCTTTCTGTGCTGAATGTACTTGCCTGAAATGCTGACGAAGTGCTGGTGAAAGGTGTAGATGAGCGATGGGTCTTCAAGGTAGTCCATTACATTTCTCCAAGTCCGTAACGGGTGACGGCTTACGGCAGAAGAGCGTCCAGGAACCGGCGCCTCGCTGGATGTTGAAGTTTTTTGATCGCCTTTGACTCTATTTGACCGACCCGTTGCGGAGTAATCTTGAAAATCTTGCCGCATTCGGCTGGCGTGTAAATGTAGCCATCGCCGATACCCCAGCGAAGTTTGACAAGCTCCCGTTCACGATAGGTCAAGGTCTTGAGAACATCGAGAACCTTGCGCTCGTACTCCTTCCGTTGTTCAGGTGAAAGCTGGCCAAGTCGCATTCTCATAATGGGCGGGGCAGAAACGCGAAAGGATAGTCCGCGTCGCAAAGCAATTGGGCTCGGCGCAGAAGCCGTCGGGTTTTTGCCCTCGCACAAGTTCCGTTTCAGCATTAACCGCATCCGTTGTCCGTTGCTGCAAGGCCTCCTGGATCACGGCCGGCGAGGGAGGGACGGCCCTGGCATCGCTCTTGAAGAAGGCGACTACCTGCGCGAATGAGATGCAGTATTCGGTGGCCGCCGGAAGGTCGTCTTTGTGTAGCGGGTGGATAATGTGGCGTTCTTTGGCAGGCAACCCGAAATCAGCAACGTTTTCAGAGCAAAAGCATAGGTCATGTTGGTCTTTCTGGCCAAGCTCGGAAAAGAACTGTGACAGAGATTCGACAATGCAAGCGTCCGAGTGCGCCATGTTCTCAGACCTGGGCATTCTGCCCGCGATCAGGCGCTTTCTGCCGCGAAAGTTGATTTCCGCCGTGAAGGGCAGTAATACGACCTTCGGGGATGTCAATAGGTCTTGCACTTTTTGGTATCTTACCGTGGCAGCAGCCACCTTTCTTTCTTTCTGGGCAGCCAAGAATTCCCGCAACGACCGTTGGACATCCTCTATTTCCGTCCAAAATGGTTTTCGAAGGAGAGGATCAAGCTCTTTCTCAAGTTTGCCGATCTGGACGGCCACGTTTTCGTTAAATGACCGCCAATTCTTGGCCAATTCCAATTGAACGACTTCAGGTAGCAGCAGGGTCAGCGACGGTGCTTCAATTAGCACACGAAGGTCGTCAAGATGGGCGATCTCGCAACCTGGTTTTCCCTGCGATACGACCCTGACCCAAATGTTGGTGTCAACGACGAGATACTTCATCGCTATTTACATCAATGTTGACCCAAGTTCCAGGAAGGCAGGTGCCGGTCTCCGCACCATCTCCTTTCTTCTGACCTGACAAGAGGCGAACAGGTTCGGCCAGTTTACTGAATCGTCAGCCAACGGGCAGCGTTGTGGCGGAAGAATAAGGGGCCAGCGTGAATCATTCCCCAGAACCACCCGAGATTGCCCCCGATATCCCTGTTCCTTCCCTCACGGCGGGGGGCGGGCCCGCCTGGGCGAGTCGAGCCAGCAGGTGGGCGGGCGTGAGGATGGGGAGGGGCGATCCCGCAAAGCCGACCGGGTCTCGGGTGACGATGGCGTCGAGCCGGCTGGCAACGGCGACCGGGCATATAGGCGGACGCGGCTCGGTTTCCGGAAGCGATCAGCTTCCTCCATTCCTCGTCGTCACGCCCCCAGCAAGGCCACCACCTCGGCAGGCGTTCGGATCGGGATGCCCTGGAATTGTCCGAGATCGAGCAGGTGGGGGTCGCCTGTGGCGATCGCCTCGGCGCGGGCCGCTACTCCGCAGGCCAGCACAGCGTCGTCGTCCGGGTCGGCGGCGATGACTGGGCCGATGTGCGCCGGCGAGACGAGCGCGGCCAGAGCGGCGTAGCCGAGCACCAGGGCCTCAGGCGTGACGCCGATGGTCGCCAGCCGCCTCGCCAACTTGGGGCGAGGCAGGACGTTCTTGCAGTTCTTCGAGAAGCGCCGGGGTCGCGAACAGTGTTGCCCGTCCGGCCCGAGCCGCGTCGAGGAGTTCGCGCGGGGTGCCGTGCCACAACACGCCGGAAACCACGACGTTTGTATCAAGCACCAGCCGCATGGCGGGCTCGCCTCTCCGCACGGGCCGCCTGAATCTCGGCCAGGACCTCGGCATCGGTCAGCGGTGGCTCCGGCAGTGCGGCCAGCCGGTCGGCAGTCGTGAAGAACTCGCCCACCCGACGGCGGCGGATTTCCTCGCGGAGCATCCGTTCCACGGCCTCCGGTGTCAACAGCCCGCTCGCCTCGGCTTCCCGGGCCAGGTGTTCCGGCAACGCCAAGGTGATCTCCACGCTCACGGTCAACCCCTGCTCGAGAGGAATCGAAGTTTCTCCACCGGCAACTATAGACGGGCACGGTAGTGGCTGTCAAACCAGGAAGAATAAGGGGCCACCGTAAACCATTCCCCAGAAGCACCCGAGACTGCGCCCGATATCGCTGTTCCTTCCCTCACGGCGGGGGCGGGCCCGCCTGGGCGAGTCGAGCGTGGGCATCGGGTCGGTCCGATTCACCTTCACGTTTACACGCTGCCCATGTTTCTCTAGCGGGGTTACTGCTTCAGCGGCCGAACAAGCCGGCCGGGGTGGGGCGTGGCCAAACCTGGCCCTCCCCTCAGCACCCCACCGCCCAGCAAATCGCTGCCACCAGGCACAGCAGGGCCGTCAGCTTGATTCACAGCGGCACGCGCGGGGCGCGTCTTCCCGCGAGATGTAGTTCTCACACTCCGGACAGCGCTCCGCGTCCTCGTGAATGGGGGCCCGGCAAAAGGGACACCGGACGGTGTCGGCGCCGTCGGCGTCGTCAAAGGGGCAGAATTGGCCGCCGAAGTAAGGGCTGGGGAGGCGGGCCGCTTCCTTTATGGCATGGCGGTGCGCCCCCGTAAAGGCATCGTAAGGGAGTTTTTCAAAGTAGACCTCCGGAAATGCGGCCGAGCGCCGCAGCTTATCTCCAGCCCCCGTGCCCTTTTCCGCGCATCGCTTACAATGTGCGCCAGCCACCTCCTTCCTCTCCGGAGTCCTGCCATGCGCCGTGCTGCCTTCTTCCTCCTCCTGCCCCTGGCCGCCGCCGTCGGTGCTGCCGAGCCGGAGGCCAGGCTGGTCGTCAAGCCCGATGCCTTCAAGACGCTGGTGAACCCGAACTGCTCGCACTGCAAGGACGAGGCGAAACGCCGCGCCGGCGAGCTGCGCGACGACGACCGCGTCCTCTGCTGGACGCGCGGCTACTCGGACGGCGGGGCCATCCCCTTCCGCTTCTTCCTCAACCCGTATCGCGTCATCAGCGATACCTACGGCGTCTTCGTACACGACCCCGACGCCGGCTTCGCCCGCGGCTTCGCGCCCTCCGTGGACTTCACGTTCCACGGCTGGCGCAACGGCGTCATGGTCATGAAACACAAGGACGGCACTCTCTACTCCTGCCTGACGGGGCTGGCGTTTGACGGCCCGCGCAAGGGGGACCGCCTGAAGCCGATTGCCACGCTTGTCAGCGACTGGGGCCCGTGGACGCGGCAGTATCCCCACAATGTCGCCTATCACATGTTCGACAAGTACCAGCCCGAGGACCTGCCCGCGAAGCCGAACGCGGACTCGGTGAAGAGCCGCGGGCCGCTCGACAAGCGTCTGCCGGCTGACGACCTGGTCCTGGGCGTCGTGGCGGGGAAGGAAGCGCGTGCTTACCCGCTGGAGGCCCTGGCGAAGGCGGGGCTCGTCAAGGACACCCTGGATGGCGCCGCTCTTGTGGTGTTGTGGCAAGGGGAAACCAAAACCGCCGCCGCCTATCGCCCGGTCGCGACGACCCCGGACAAGGACTCGAAGGCCAAACCGCGGCCTGTGACCTTGACGCTGGACGATCGCAAGAAGTGGGCCGCGTTCACCGACAAGGAGACCGGTTCGCACTGGGACGTGGCCGGGCGGGCCATCGAGGGGGAGCTGAAAGGCTGGACGCTGGAGTGGGTCGATAGCACGGTGGTGCGCTGGTTCGCGTTTGCGGCCGAGGTGCCGCACACGACGATCCACGGCAAGGCGCCCGCTCCGCCCAGGGACTCGGGCACGGCCATCCAGGAGATTGCCGGCACGGCGGAGTTTCTGCGCAGTGTGCCCAAGAAGTTCGGCATCCTCAAGGCCGTCGATGCCGGGCGCGGGCACATCACCTTCCTGGCCGATGGCGACAAGGAAGCTCGCGATTGGGCGCTCGATCCGGAGGCCGAGATCAAACGCGACGGCTGGTGGGGCCGCCTGTCCCAATTTCGGCCCGGCGAGCGTGTCTGGGTCTGGTTCCGGACCGATCGCCACAAGCAGCCGACCAGCATCTTCCTGCTCGCCGACGAGGCCAGCACTCAGGACATCCATCAGGCGAAGGTGACGGCTCCGGACTTCGAGGCGAAGCGCCAGGCCCAGCGGACTTGGCTGCGCAAGGAATGGGTCCGCGACGGCCTGCCCGGGACGGTGAGCTACGCGCACTACCACGGCGAGGTGGAATTGCTGCTGGACCACGAGGCCATGCGCTGGGGCCGGTCGCTCAAGGCGGGAGATCGGGTGGAGCTGGCGGCCGCCCCGCCGGTCAGGGCCGTGATCAAGGCAGTGGCCCCGCTGCGCGAGCGGACCCGGGTCACGCTGGTTGTCAACGGCCAGGACCTGGGCGAATTTGCGGCCGGCCAGCGCTGGCGCCTGAAGATGGCGGAGCCCTCTACGGAACTGGAAGACAGCCTCTATCCGCCGGACCTCGACCGGCCGCGAACTCGGACCGAACGCATCGAGTGGTTCCTGGCCAGCACCTACTGCACCTGCGGCGTGGGCAAGGACACCTGCACGGGCCATTTCTACACCCTGGCGGCCTGCAACCCGAACGCCTGCGGCATGCCCAAGCGGATGCGGGCCACCATCGAAGCCAAGATCGACCGCGGCCTGAGCGACCGACAAATCTTCGACGAATTGCTGAAGGAACGCGGCCCCGCCCTGCTGCGGCCGCATCTGTTGCCCTGATGCCGGGGGCGCAGCGGGTTGCCGGTAGCCAGCGGCCGACTCATTCCTCGGCAAAGTCCCGGAGACGCCGACCCAAGACGCCGGCAATCTGCTGAATTAAATCGGTCTGAGGCTCGATTTTCCCAGCCTCCAAGTTGGCGATCACGTCCTGCGAGATCCCGACCTTCCCGGCTAGGGCGGTCGGCGTCAAGCCGGCCTCCAACCGCATGGCGTGAATCCGTCTCCCGATGCGCCGGGCGCGGTCGTGCGTCACCTCGGCCAGGTGAGCACGAAAATCGGGGTCGGCGATTGCGCGGATGCGGTCCCAGGGAATCTCGATGACCGTGCCCTCGGCCGGGATCTCAAGTACGTCACCCGTCTCGCCGATCCGCAACTTGCCCCACGTTATCGGCGTCACGGTCGCAGCGCTCCCGACCACTCCGGGGCTTGCACTTCCGAATTGAGCGCCTGTCAGCCAGGGCAGGACCGACTCCAGGGCGACCAGGAAGTGATCGCCGTTCTCGAACGTCACATCGAGCATCCCCTCCCGGTCGATATAGTTGACGGATGAAAACCGCATGGCCGTCCTATCATAATTCTTGGCCATTGTCTCACTCCACTCACGGGTTCAGCCGCCGCCAGGCAGCCATGAGGACATCGACGTTCACCTGAAGGTATCGGCGCGCCGCCCGCGGCAGGGCTTCCCCGGCGATCTCTCCAAGGTCGGGCAGGCTCACCACGCTCGCATGGTCATTGCCGTTCCAGTAAACGTGGCAGTGCGGAAGGTGGTGCGGGTTATCGTCGTTGGCGTAGACGTAGACTCGGAACTTGCCGTTGTCCAGTATCTTCGGCATCGTCCAGGCCCTTTGCGCAAGTGCTGCCTTTGAGCACACGCCCGTTGGTGTTACCTTCGGCCACAACCGCTGAGGCTAGCACCCCGAAGACGCAAGGGCCTGCAAATCCTCATCCAGCTTACCGAACGGAACTCGGTGTCACCGGATTTCGCGCGGCACGACTCGCCACCTCCAAGACGTAGGGACAGCTCTGGGTAGAATGGTGACGTCCGCGTAGCCGCTCCTACCACCATTGTAGCAGGGTGAGGCGACACCAGTGTCGGGTCGCGGTTACAATTCACGCCACGCGCTTGTGCGAGAAAAGGGAAGAGGCGAAACCGGCGCGGTCCTACCCGCTCTTCCGCGGCTTCGTTCAGGTCAGCCTGGCCTTCACGTCGCATTTGGCAGGCGGCGCAGCCGTCTCTTGGCGTATCATCCCAGCCGAGGCGCGAGGGGACCCGACTGGCCTGGGACGCCCGCCCCGGCCTCGCTCAATCCCAGCCCCGCCCCTTGACGCCTTCCGCTCCGTGCTTCAGAATCAGTGCTTTGCACTCGCCGGCAGACGGAACCCCCCATGGCGATCACTCCCTCGCAGCGCCCGACTCGGGAATGGCCCCTGCTGGTGCTGGCCCTGGCCCTGGTTTGTGCGGTGTGTGTGCCGCTCTGGCAGTGGACGGCGGGGAATGACGGCGGCGACTTTTGGACCCGCTGGACGCCGGAACGCCTGGGCAGGCTGCTGCTGGGACCGGAGCAGATCGGCTGCTATTGCGCGTTCACCTGGGGCATCTTCATCATCGGCAACCGCTACCTGGAGTTGCGCCGGCAGCGCCGCGCCTTCACCCTGGGCCTGTTGCCCACCGACGAGGGGGCCCGCATCTTGCCGGAAGACGCCCGGCCGTTGCAGCGAAAGCTCGATGCCGTCACCAGCCGCAAGCCGTACATCCTGGCCAACATGATCCGCCAGGCCATGAACAAGTACGCCATCAGCCGATCCAGTGCGGATGCCTCGGAAGCGGTGCGGACCGCGGCCGAGGTCGATCTCGGCCGGCTGGTCACCAGCATGGCCACCGTACACTACCTGGCTTGGGCCATCCCCGCTCTCGGCTTCCTGGGGACGGTGCGCGGCCTCTCGGGCGCCCTGTCGATGGCCTCGCAGATCGATAATGACTCGTTGCAATCCTTCATCACCCAGGCCACGCGGCACCTGAACGTCGCCTTTGACTGCACCCTGGTCGCCCTGGTGCTGAGCCTGGCCATCATGTTCCTGCTGCATTCGGTGCAGCGCGACGAGGAGGCCCTGGTGATCGACTGCCAGCAGTATTGCCAGGAGCATCTCGTGAATCGGCTGTACGTTCCCGAGCCGGCGTATGACACCGTTTAGCCGGGACACTCGAACGGGAGGATCCTTGCCATGCGGCACGTTGGGAAGCAGCCGGTGGTCGGGCTGGACCTCAATGCGGCCCGCGTCCGGGTGGTGACGGCCGCTGCGGGGCAGGCGCCGGCGCTGCTTCCCCTGGCGGGCGAGGCCGACCTGCCGCTGGTCGTGTCGCTGGAAGGCCGCACGCCGGAGGTGGGGCGGGCCGGGCTGCTCCTCGGCCGGCGGGCGCCGCACCTCGCCTGCACCGGCTTCCTCCCTTTCCTAGGCGAACCGCGCGAGTGGTCCGCCGGCCGGCACCGCCTGGATGCCGCTCAGGCGCTGGCCCTCGTCTTCGATCGGTTGAGTCCCCTGGTTTCCCAGGCGAGCGCCCTCGCTCTGGCGGTTCCAGCTTACCTGACCGCCGATCAGGCGGCCATCCTCACTCAAACCGCCGCCAACGCCCGAATCGGCGTCAGCGGCTGGATCGCGACGCCCCTGGCGTTGGCGCTGACCGGATATGCCGAGCAGCCCTGGAACGGGCCTGCGCTCATCCTGGACCTGGATAGTCACGCCCTGACCTGGGCGGTGGTGGCGGTTGAGTTCGGCCAGGCCCGCCTGCTGGGAGTCCAGACGTTGCCGCACCTGGACCTCGGGGCGTGGAAAGGGCGGCTGCTCGACATGATCGCCGACCGCTGCGTTCGCCAGAGCCGACGCGATCCGCGCGACTCCGGGGCGGCGGAGCAGGCGCTCTACGACCAGCTTGACGCGGCCCTGGAGGCCTGTCGCCGCGGCCAGGTGGCCGAGCTGCTGATACACCTGTCCCAGTGGGGGCAGAACCTGCTGGTGCGCCCCGACGAGCTGGCCGCCGCCTGTGCCCCGCTGATGCGGCGGGCACTGGCGGAAATGCAGGCCCAGCGCGACCGCCTGCCGCGAGGGCCCAGTCCCGTCGTATTGGTGACGGACGCGGCGAGCCGAATGCCGGGCCTGGTCCGGGCCCTCGATCAGGCCATCGGCGCCAGCGACATGCGGCCAATGCGCGTTTCCGAGGGTGACGACTTCGGCGAGGGGCTCATCGAGGACGAGATTCATGAGCGGGGTTCGGTCAGTGTGTTGTCGCCGGATGCCGCAGCCCGCGCTGCCTGCGAATTGGCCGCCCGTTGGCAACGGGGCGAATTGGAGAGTGGGGCGGTCGAGGTGGCCCCCTTGCCCGCACCGCTGCCCGCGGATGCCGGCCCGGCCCGGCTGCAATTCCGCCACCAGGATCATCCCTTCCGCGGTCCAGCATTTCTTCTGGGCCGTCATGCCGACTGCGATCTCGTCTTCGACAGCGATCAGTACCCGACCGTGTCAGGCCGGCATTGCGAGATCGTCTACGAACGCCGTACCTTTTTGCTCCGCGATCGCAGCCGGCATGGGACGCTGGTCAACGACCGGCCGGTGGTGGAGGAACGCATCCTCCAGGCCGGCGACTGGATTCGCCTGGGCCCGGGTGGCCCGCTGGTGCGCTTCCTCGGGCAGGCGGCGGACCAATTGAAGCTGATGACCACGGCATAACACAACGGCACGGATAACCGCATGCGCACCCGCCACCGCATTCCGTCCATATTCAACCTTTCGATGGTGGACGTGCTGTGCTGCGCGCTGGGCTGCATGATCCTGCTGTGGCTGCTCAACCTGCGCGAAGCCAAGCAGAAGGCCGCCCAGGCCGGCCAGTCGGGTGAGCAGGTCGTCGCCTTGCAGGCGCAGCTCGCGGATGTGAACGGCAAGTATAAGGCAACGCAGGCCCAGCTCGACGACTCGGAGCAGCAGGCGAGCAGTCTGCGCGGTCAACTAGCGGCCGCCGAGGACGAGACCCGGGGCACCGCGGCTCGATTCAAGCTTGCGCAGGCAGATCGAGACGCCGCCCGCTTGCAGATCGGCCGCCTCGAGTCTGACCTGGGTGCGCTCCGGGCCGACAAGAAGACCGCCGAGGAGGGGCTGGCCCGGCGGGAGAAGGAACTGGCCGCCCTGGAGAAGAGCCTGGCTGCCCTCAAGGCCGACAAGGCCGGCACCGACGAGGCCCTCGCCCGGCGCCTGAAGGAGACCAACGATCTGGAAAAGAGCCTCGCCGGGCTGCGGGCCGACAAATCCGCCGCCGAGGGGCTGCTGGCGAAGCGCACAAAGGACCTCGCCGACCGGGAAAAGAAGGGGGTCGCCGCAGCGGAGCGCATCGCCATGCTGGAAGGCCAGGTCCGCGACCGCGGCACCGACGCCGTCTCAGCGACACGGCGGGCCGACGACTTGGCCGCCCGCCTCAAGGAGTCCGAGACGAAGGCAAAGGACTACCGCGACAAGCTCGCCGCCGAGGAGGCGCTGGCCAAGGGTCTGGAGAAGGAGATCAACAAGCGCGTCCGCGATCTGGATGATGCCGAGAAGGGACTGGCGGCCCGCACCCAGGACCTGGAGCGCACTCGCAAGGAGCTGGAAACGGCCCGGCGGAGTGTCGCCACGCTGGAAGACGAGAAGAAGGGGCTGGCAGCCGCCGCGGAGCGAGAGCACCTGGCGGCCGACAATCGCTTTGCAGGCATCCAGCTCACCGGCCGGCGCGTCGTCTTCCTGATCGACATGTCCGGCAGCATGGAGTACGTCGATGAAAAGACGCTGGCCCCCGAGAAGTGGTCCGGCGTGCGCGAAACGATGGGGAAGATCATGCGGAGCCTGCCCGAGCTGGAGAAATACCAGATCATCTGCTTTTCGGATAAGGTGACGTTCTTGCTCGGCAATGACGGTGCCTGGCTCGACTTCGACCGGCGCAGCGCGGCCCGCGCGACGGAGGCCCTGCGGGTCGTGAAGCCGAAGGGCGGCACGAATATGTATGCTGCCTTCGACAGCGCCTTCCGCTTCCGCGCCGAGGGACTGGACACCATCTATTTCCTCTCCGACGGCTTGCCGAACATGGGCGAGGGACTGTCGGAGGAGCAGGCGAAAGGCCTGAAGGAGACCGATCAGGCGGAAATCCTGGGCAAGTACGTGCGCCGCAAGTTGCAAAGCGACTGGAACCGCACCATTCGCGGGGAAGGGCGCGTGCGCGTCAACGCGGTGGGTTTCTTCTATGAGAGTCCCGATGTCGGCGCGTTCCTGTGGGCGCTGACGCGGGAGAATGAGGGTGGGTTTGTGGGGATGAGCAAGCCGTAGATTGGCGCAGGGCAAACGCATCTAAACGCCTGTGCATTATTGGCTGTTCAGTAGTTGGACATGCCCACTTTTTATTCTGGGTAAGATGGCCACACGAAAACCAAGGACTTACGGCGATTTACTTTGCCCAGCTTGACTTCGGCCTTGCCCAGTGTGAAAAGTGGCGCTGTCCAAGTAGTCTGGGACAAGGGACCTACGAATGATTCTCCTCGAAGTCGCCCGTCTCACGGAGGAGAATCGGCATGTCGCAGTCCCCGGCCGCTATCTTGCTTGCCCCCTTCGCCACCTTGACGGACCCACGGGTGAACCGCACCAAACGTCACGACCTGCTGGACATCCTTTTCATCGCCCTGTGTGCCGTCGTCAGCGGCGCCAACGACTGCGTCGCCATGGCGAAGTTCGGCACGAGCAAGCGGGCCTGGTTGGAGAAATACCTGGACCTGCCCAATGGCACGCCGTCGCACGATACGTTCACGCGGGTGTTTGCCGCCGTGGATGGCCAGGCCTTTGTTGCCTGTTTCCTGGACTGGGTGGCAGCCTTGCAGGAGAGCACCGACGGCCAGTTGGTGGCCATTGACGGCAAGACGGTGCGCGCCACCCTGGACAGGGCCAAGGGCCAGAACCCACTGCACGTCGTCAGCGCCTGGGCCACGGCGAATCACTTGTTGCTGGGCCAAGAAGTCGTGGACACCAAGTCCAATGAGATTACCGCCATTCCCAAGCTGTTGGAGGTCTTGGAATTGACCGGGGCCATCGTGACCATCGACGCCATGGGGTGCCAGAAGGAGATCGCGGCCAAGATTCGTGACAAAGGGGCGGACTACGTGCTGGCGGTGAAAGGAAATCAGGAGCATTTGGAAGAGGACATTATCGCGGCGTTCGAGGCCGTGGACGACGGTCAGGGATCGGCCACGGTGCGGACGCACACGACGTACGACAAGGGCCATGGTCGCCAGGAGACTGCGCCGCACGCAAACCATGGCGGTGCCGGAGGCTTTGCGCAACCCAGAAGCGTGGCGCGACCTGAAGAGCATCGCTCGCTGTACCCGGACCTACCAGGAAGGGGGCGTGGAGAAGTCGGAGGTGCGCTACTTCATCAGCAGTCTGTCGCCTCAGGCGAAGAAGTTGGCCGTGGCGATTCGTGGCCATTGGGGAATTGAAAACGGGCTCCACTGGGTGCTGGACATGTATTTCGCAGAGGATCGCAACCGAGCGCGTACCGGCAATGCCGCGGCCAACCTCGCCTTGCTGCGTCGCTGGGTAGTCTCCCTGTTGCGGCGCGACGAATCAAGCACGGGCGGCATCGAGAAGAAACGCTTGCAAGCGGGATGGAACGACGAGATCCGCGAGGCGATTCTTGGCCTTCTTATGGGGAATTAGATGCGTTTGCCCTGTAGATTGGCGCGGGCG
>CAWHCN010000029.1:0-20875 GCA_963827935.1 uncultured Planctomycetota bacterium
CGGTCTTCAACCTCGGTGTAGCGGGCAACAGATCGTCGCCCCGGCCTGTTTGGCGTGGCGTTCCACGTCGGCTTGCTGGCCTTCCAGCCCCAGCCCCGATTCCCCTGTTGCTTGGTCGAAACCCGGTAGTACGCGATGATGCCGGCCATGTCTTGTCCCCTTGTGCGTTTGGTGCCCTTTCATGCGACAAGAGGATTGTAAACTTTCTGTCGATGAACGTCAATAGAAGATTTACGATTTCTTCCGGCGGGCCAGCCGTCGCAAGTGGCGTTCCAAAGCGTCGGCCCGCTCGCGGGCAAAGTCCCGGTCCCGCTTCGGCACCTTGGGGTTCGCCGCGTCCGCCCGGTGCATGGCAATGATTCGTTTTTGCTCTGCGCGGCAGCGGGCCAGCCGCTCGGCCTCGGCGGTGCTCTTGCTCGTTCGATGGGTCAGGCATGGGTGGTGCTCCCTGTCGTTGGCCGGGTTGTGCCGTACCAGTCTTCCGGGGCTTCTGCGATCTCTTCCACGATTTCCAGACGGCCGCCGTTCTTTACCGTCGCCTCCAATTTCTTCGGGGGCCAGAGGTCCAGCAGCGTTGCCAGGCTGTCCAGGACGGCCAAAGCGGTGCGAATGTCCCCGGATTGGACCGCGCGGGCGTAAAGGCTCCTGCATGGGCAAGGTGGGCATGGATATTTTGTCGCCGTTTCGCACGGCGACTTTCGGCAATCAACTCGTTGGCGGAGGCAACGTAGTTGCGGATTTGCCGCTCGAAAGGGGCTTTCCGCCCTTGGCTATTTTCCAGGGCGCTTCTTCCGCTTGCTCCTTTTCGGCAACAAAAACCCGGATTTGCCAGCCTTCCGCCCCGTCCAGCCGGGTTTGAAGGATGCTCTGCACGCGCTGCTGATAGGTGGCGTTGTTCGCCCGGCCGGGCTTGCCGGTAGGCCGCCGGGTCTTTGGCTCCCTGGCCGGCTGGTCGGAGCGGATTTCCGCTGCCTCTTCGCTTTCATGGGCTGTAACCCCTGGCGGCCAGGGCCAGCAGCGCCCAACCTGGGTCGGGTTCCAGGGAAACCCCTGGCGGGTGAGGCGTCCTTGCCGGTTCAGCTCCCAGGCGATCCGGGCCAGGTGTGCCCTGTTCCCGCAGGTCCTTCACCAGCGGCACGATAGCCGCGTAGTCTTCGCGGGCGTTGCGGGCGTGGGCCAGGGCGCCACGCGGGCCCCTTTCTCCGATGCTCCGGGGCGGGAATTGCGGCATGGGTGGCACTCCCGAAGGTAAGGTTTTATCAGCTAGTGTAACACGGTAGCTAACAAATGCTAACCTCGCCGGCCTCCGTCGGGTCCGGGCGGCCGGACGCCGATCGCCGCGGCCACGTTAGCATTTGTCAGTAGTGTGCTTCGCCTCCGGGCCGTCTGGGAACAGCTCCCCTTGCCGTTCGCCCTTTCCCGGCCGCCGTCGCCGTCGAGGTGAGCAGAGCACGACGGGTTCCAGGTCTTCCGCCCGGACGGCCACGCGCTGGCCGGGCAGGACGGCTCGAGGGCCACCTGTAGCTGGCGGACGTCATCGACGCACAGTGCCAGGCCGCCGGCGGCCTCGATCATTTTCAAGAACACCTGCTGGTGGGCGGAGAGTTTGCCGCCGGGCCGCTTGCACTCCACGGCCAGCAGCCGGCCGGAAGGCGGCAGGAGGCCGAGGATATCGCTGATGCCGTCCACGGCGGCGAAGCGCAGGAAGCGCCGCTTCCCCTTGTGCTCGCCGGCCACGGCGCCCTGATTCTGCCGCCAGGCAGGGATCCGCCGCAGCCGCAGGTAATCGAGACAGGCTTTAAGGACGTCGGCTTCCCGGGGACCGTTCATCACGGGGCTTTTCTCACGGGCTTCTGGTCGGGGTGCCGATGGGCCGGCAAAACGACGCTATCCCCGCTCTCCCGCACGGTAGTCAGGAGCAGGTCGAGGCAGCCCGCCTCGCTCTCGGCCTGGCAGACCGCACGCCATGGACTGTGCCTGGACCGGCGAAACCAGCCGGTCCAGGTGACCGTCGTCGCGTCGTTCATGGCCGGATCCCGCCTCGGTCAGTTTTTTGTGAAACACTACGGACACTATGGACACTATGGACACTATGAGGCCCTTTTCCCCGCCTCCGCTGCCATAGTGTCCATAGTGTCCGTAGTGTCCGGTACAGCGCAGAATCGTCAGGTCGCGGGTTCACCCAGGCCCCAATGCCAGACGCCGCCAAAGCGCCCGTGGTTGCTCGCCTTGATCCTGTCGTTGCCGATCTTCTTCTTGGCCTCGAAGAGGTTGTTTCTCGTATAGCCTGCTGCTTTGCCGGCCTCGGCAACCTCTTCCGAAGGGTAGGCGAACTTGGCCAGGAATTGCAGGAGCCATTGCGAAGCCTTCTCAACTTTGTCGGGGTCGCTGTCGCGGCGGCAATCGGACAGGGCGGTGTCGGCGTCGGTGTCCACTGTTCCCAGCCATTCCACGCGGAAAAGCTGCTTGGCCAGGCGGTCAGAGATCCTCGTTTCCCAGGTGGGTGAAGGGCGCCAAGACGAAGGTCTGTTCTTCCTGATTCAGCGCCTCGAGGCGGTACGCCAGCCCGGAAGGTTTTGGGCCCAGGTTGAATTTCAGGGGCAGGAACAGTTTCCTCTCTTCCGCTTCGGGATCCGGGGCGACTAGGAAGGCGGCGCGGACCGCGTTGACATCAGCCGGCCGATCCGCTTACCTTGTGGACGGCTTTAATCGTGGCCCCTTTGATCAGGTGCTTCACGAGGAAGATCGTTACCCGCTGTCGGGCTGCAAGTTCGCCCATCGGGTCGAGCAGGGACCGCAGCTCGGAATCCTTGTGATCGTCCACGCCGGACTTGCCGATGTAGGCGCCGGCGGGGTCAATGACCACGGCGCGGACGTTGGGCCGGCTCTCTAGCTCCTGCTCCATCGCCTCGTAATGAGCCATACTGAACGGCGCCGGCTTCCCGCTCTTGGTTTTGATCCCGTCCACGCGGAAGACACGGTTCAGGTCGGCGCCGGCC
Organism: uncultured Planctomycetota bacterium; assembly: GCA_963827935.1. GTDB lineage: Bacteria > Planctomycetota > Planctomycetia > Gemmatales > Gemmataceae > DATFNV01. Next base: position 3,000 of record CAWHCN010000029.1, read on the forward strand.
GCCAGCAAGCGGGACCACGGTGTCCGCGTAATCGTCTTCGCAGGAGACCAGCAAAACATCGGCCGGCGGTGGGGCGCTATAACTCAGGCCGAAACAGGGCCAGCCGGCGTGAGGCAGGCGGTTATCCCCAGCGTGAGGGCGGATTTGCCGTGGCCACCGTCGCCAGCAAAGAGGACCAATTTGCCCAGGGGAATATGCCCCGGAATCAAGAACCGGACCGGCTCCGGGCGGATGGTGGCCAGGCAGGTTGTCGCCAGCCCGGAAACCTCGTCTTCTGCGTGTCCGTTGCGACCGGCGGAAGGATCGTTGATCTCCAGAGGGAGGGATGCCTTGATAGCCGTCTCGATCTCTGCCAGGAACCTTTTCGGCTGTGCCGCGTGCCGGCCGTGCAACTCGGCCGGGTCCTTCACGCCCTTGGGCATCCGCAGCTCAAAGGCTTGGCCCTGGAAGCCGATCTTGCGCAACCGCTCCACTACCAATTTGACGAACGTTTCGCCGCCCTGGTCCGGCTCCCGGACGATGTAGACCTTCTGCAGCGCCGCGACGTACTCAATCTCCAAAGTCTTCGCCGTGCTGGAGCCCGGCAATCCCAGGGCCGGCAGCTTGTGATACCACAGGGCCCAGCAATCGCTTTCGCCCTCGACGATGATGCAGAAGCCGGCGCGGTTGGCCTCATCAAGCTTCCACTGACCATAGGCTGCCAGCGGCCTACCCTTGGGCCAGCCATAGGGCGGCTTGTACCCCTCTCCCGCGCTGCAGGCCGATCGCCGCTTCACGATGATCTCTTGGTCGGTCTCGTCGTAGTACGGGATGGCCACGCCGCCCTCGGGTAGGTCGGTTAATCCCAGGTCGCGGAGGAAGTCGGCGGGCAGGTGCTTGGCCTTGGCCAGGTCCTTCAGGCAAATGCGTTTGCCGTTGGCGGAGGGCTTGGGCGGTGCCCCGTGCGGTTGCGTCATCACGTCGCCCTCGGTGAGTCAAGCCGCCGGCGGCGGCACAAGTCGTCTTCGGGGTCGGATGGGGTGCGATTGTTGGCGGCGCCGGGGAGCGGTAGAATCGGCATCGGTTGGCTTCTCCTCAGTTGCCGAACCAAAGTCGGATGCCACCCCGGGCCGGGTGGCGTCTGGCGTTTCTGCTTATCACCGCCTGCCGTGCGGCAGCCTCCGCCCCTTCTCTACGGGCGGGCAGCCGTCGCTAACCCACTGTTCGATGGTCCGCCGGCAGTAACGCACCGTGCGGCCGTAGGGCCGACAGACGCCGGGGATTCTGCCCTCACTGGTCATCCGCTTGACCGTCCGGCCGGAGAGCTGCAGCAGTTCGGCCACCTCCTCCCGGGTCAGGAGGAGGGGCAGCACGCCTGGCCGCTCAGAGAGGCGCTGGCGGGGGTGGGGCCTCGGCCTGGCCGTTGGGCACGTCCGGGAGGACGGGGGAAAGTCGGTTGGTCAGTTGGTCGTCGTTCATGGCTCGCACCTCGCGTCAGTTCAGTGACGTAGCTACGGCCATGCTAAGGGGAGGCTGAGGAAAAGTGTGGTGCCACAAGGTACCAGAATAATTCTGGTACCCTTTTGGTACCCCCTGTTTCTCGGGGTTTTTTGAGGATTTGGCCTTCGGTCCAGTTGGTGGAATCAGGGTAGAGGCAGGCCGTACCGCTCCGCATAACGGCGGGCGTTCCGCCTCACGTCCGTTTCGTGTCCAGGCCCTCGCGTGCCGAAGCGTTGCCGGGCGTCGGCGAATACCCGGCTTCGCTTCCTGCGCTTGGTGATGAGTTCCTCGTAACAGAACTTGTAGACCTTCTCCGTCTCGGGGTTGATACGGCGGCCGCCCCGGGGTAGTGGTGGCTCGGGCGTTCGAACGATCTCTTCCAGCTGCGCGGCCGGTTTCGGCGTCTTGCCATCTTTGTCCCGTCGCGGGTCCACCCAGTCCAGGAACCACGCCTCGAAAGCTGACCGCGGCAAACCCCGTGCGACTTCGGTGCGGATGCGCTGTTGGGCCACTGCCCCCGGCCTCCCTTCGGAACGCGAGCATCGCCGGCGGTGGCAAATAGAAGCGGGGGGCAATCTCGCCGCATTGCACAGGCCCGGTCTTGCCGCTGCCCCGGCCCGCCGCTTGCCCCGCGATGAACCGTTCAAGATAGTCGCGGACCCCCAATCGCTCGGCCGCACGCCGTTCCCGTGACAACTGGACCCCGGGTAGCGCGGGCACACGCCGTTAGGCTGCCCCATTCGCCTTTGCCCCAAGCTTCTCGAAGTCGGTACAGTGGTTCCGACACGATGAACCACCCTTGCGGGTCCGGTCCGCCGTACAGCCAATCAATCCATTGCAACTCGGCGGGGATGACTTTCTCCCGAAACCAGTGTGAATAGACCTGAACGGCGACGTCGGCCCGTTCGCAATGCCCGACGTAATCCCACGCCAGACGGCACTGTTTCGTCTGCTCCGGCGTGGACACCTGGACGTGGGCAGGTGATCCTCGCCACGCAACAGCCAACGTTCCACCCACGGGTGGCCGATGAATCGCTGCAAGAACTTCGTCGGCATTGCGATGTTCTTGGCTCCGAACCCGTAGGGCTTGACGAAGCCATCGGCCTTTTTGCGCGCTTCCAGCACAGCGGCACAAATCGCCTGGAGACAAGACTGCTGCCGGAAGGCGTGCATCTCCTCATCAGGCGAGAAGGCGCGGTGGGGACCGTGGATCGCCGCTTGCTCCAAGCCCGGAAGTACATCCGCACATCGGCGGGCAATGGGTCGTGATAAAGCCACCCGAAGAGCCAGGGTATGGAAGCGCCGTATTTTGCCTGCCAGTTCTTCCAGCGGTGTTCTGGCAGTCCCGCGCGACGAAGTACGGCAACAGGTTTGGAATGCTCATGAAACAGGTGCATCCCGTGCGTGGGAACGAGGAGGGTAGTTTTGCCGTCTGCCGCGGGAGGGTCAGCACGATAGAATCTGGTCAGAACCTTCTTTCCCCGACAGATTGGGAGCGTGGACATGAGCCGACACCTCTTCGGCACCTCGGAAGGAAAAAGGTCGGGGGAACGCCTCGGCGAGGTGTCCGGGGCTGCAGCGCGGCCGCGCCGTCCCCCGTCCTGGTGACATTGTAACGGCGTGGGCCCCGAGTGGCACGCGCGGATGGCACAAAGGATAGATGCCTTCCGCAAGGGCGGAGAAGTCGGAGACTTTACGACGGCCACCCTTCGTGCCACTGGCTGCTGTGAAATTGGCACGACGCCCTCAGGTGGCAGGAAGCGGCCTAATGACTGGCCCCTCGGTCTGCGTACTGGCGGGCGGGGGTGAGGGGCCACGGGGTCCAGGCGAAAGCCCCCGAATCCGGCCGCGGGGTGCAAGGCGCGTGCAAGGCGCTTCCTGTCTGTATCACAACTCCTTTCTCTTGCACGGTTTGTCGAGATAAACAAGGGGACTCATAATCCCTTGGTTCCGAGTTCGAATCTCGGCGGGCCCAATGGCCGCTGCAAACGAGCGGGCATTGGGGAATGCATCTCCGTCCACGAAGTCAACGTATCCCATCTTGCAGCCCGGCTTCGGCGTGCCCTCCCTTCCCTACCCTATGGACCACGCAAGGGGCTGCTGCCCCTTGAAATCCCCACCGGAGCGCGGCCTTCTGGCGCGGCCATACGTTCCGCCGCATGGGCTTCCCGTTGCCAGCCAACTGACATCGGATCGACGTCAAGGGACCAGGGCCATGGACGGAATGGATTGCATTGCATCGGCGCACACACACCGACCCTATTCCCGCAGGGGTCAACAAAACGGCTTGGACGAAGCTTTACCTCTTGCCTTCCCCCGCATACCGGCCGGGCCCCACGACCCAATGGCGTTGCAAGGGCGTTGCAATGACGGTTGCGGCTTGTAACTCCTTGCCATCTTGGGCCTTACCCATCTCGGCATCCCTTCGTTGCAGTCATTGCACCCCACCCCCCACCGCTGAAACGGGGTGCATTGCATGCAATGACTTGCATTGCTGTTAGCAGCCACCAAAGCCTGAGCCATTTTCGCAGAGCCACCGGAGCCACTTGGCGATTACTGGATCGCCCGCTTGGCTCCCTGGCCGCTTTCAGCCACTCTGGTAATGTGCCTATCTGAGACTGCCCTCTCCCCGAACCAGACCGGGAATGGCATCAGACGCCTCGGAGGGAAGTTTACCGCTTCCCTCCGAGACTTGACCGCTCGGGAGTCATCGCTCCCGTGGGCCCACTTCAGTTTCCACAAGCCCCCTGGCCGGGTCAAGAACGCCGCTCTGCCGGCAGCATCCCTACGGCTGCCGGCGCTGCTTGCTGAAGGGCTGTGAACGTTGGTTCCGGCCCGGGCGTGCCGCAGGCCCGCTATTGCAGCGCGCACTGCCGGCAAGCAGCCCGGCGCTGGCGGCGCTGGCGTGCGGCCCAACGCTACCGCAGCAGCAGCAGGCCAGGAACGCCGCCGCCAGCAAAGCCAACGCTACCGCCAACGAGTACGGCAGCGTCGAGCTGGAAGCGGCTGCGGCCGAGCCGCCGCGCGAGGGCCAGCGCCAGCGGCCCCGCCGCCAGATTTTGGCGGCCGGCCCTGCGAACGGCCCGGTTGCTACGAACTTTTCGTGCCCAGCGCACGGTCGCCGCAACAGCGTTTCTGTAGTTGCTCCTGCCGTCAGGCGTTACGTCGTGTGCGGCAACGGGAGAACCGTCTGCACGAACGCCGCCGCCGGGGTGTCCGGCCACGCCGCTGCCGCTGCCATGACCCGCCGCCGAGCCAGCAGTGAACGTCGTCACGTATTGGTGGGCAGGGTCGGTCGGCTTAAACTCCCCCGGAGTGGGAGGCGAGAGAGGGGCGGGCGGGCGGGTTGACCGTCCCTCCGTTTCCTTTCTCGTGAACCCGCGGAGAGGGAGCGCGCATGCCTGACGGGAAGGACGGCGCAGTGCGGCCGCTGCCGGTGGCCGGGCTCGGGGAGCATTATCATCGCTACCGCCTGACCGATGCGGCGGCCGAGGCGGTCCTGGTGCGGTCGCTGCGCCGCTACGGCCAGCTGACGCCGGTGGTGGTGTGTCTGCGGCAGGAGACGCCGGAGGTGGTCGACGGCTTCAAGCGCCTGGCGGCAGCGCGGCTGCTGGGTTGGCCGAGCTTGAGTGCCCGGTTGCTGGCGGCGGATGAACGCGCGGCCAAGGCGGCCATCTACGGCTTGAACTGCACCGGCCGGCGCACGCAGGAGCTGGAGGAGGCCTGGATCGTGCATGCGCTGGTGCGCGAGGACGGGCTGACGCAGGTGGAGGCGGCGGAGCTGCTGGGCCGGCACAAGAGCTGGGTCTGCCGGCGGCTGGCGCTGGTCGAGAAGCTGGCCGAAGAGGTCAAGGCCGAGCTGCGGCTGGGCCTGCTGACGCCGACGGCGGCGCGGGCATCTGGTGCGGTTGCCCGCGGGCAACCAGGCCGAGGTGCTGGCCGCGGCAGCGGCGCGAAGGACTGACGACCGCCGAGCTGGCCGGCGTGGTCGATCTGCTCCTGGCGACGACAGGGCCGGGAGCAGCAGGAGTACGTGCTGGCCCAGCCCCGGAGGCGCTGGCCCAAGCGCAGCGGGAACGGCGGTTGGTCGCACGATCCGCGCCTGAGCCGCTGCCGGCAACCGGGTCGCCCGCCGGCTGTACACTTGCTGGAGGTCTGGCCCGCATGGAGAGCTGGCTGGTGCAGCGTGGCCGGCGCCGACCTGAGCGTGGCCGACCGCAGCCTGCTGCGCCGGCGCTTTGCGCGGCTGGCCCAGGACAGCGCCAGCGTGGCCGACCTGACCAACGACTTATCTGGGAGAGGAGCAAGCCATGACCGAGCAACAGCGTAACGACGATTCTGAGCCGCTGGCGTGCGGGGCGTCGCAGCGGCAGATCGCCCGGGACCTGGGCTGTCGCGCAACACGGTGCGACGGGTCCTGGCCGACGTCGACAGCACAGCGTGCCGGCGTGGACGCCGCCCGGCAGCCGCGCGGCCCAGGCTGCTGGACGCCTACGACGACCGTGCTGCAGGAACTGCTGGCCCGCTACCCGGACCTGACCGGCGTGCGGCTGTTCGAGGAGCTGCGAGCAGCGTGGCTTTACCGGCAGCTACACCATCGTCGGCTGGCGCCTGCAGGAACTGCGGCCCCGGACCACGCCCCGGCCGGTGGTCCGCTTCGAGACCGGCCCCGGCCTGCAGGCGCAGATGGATTACGCGACCTACGACCTCGACTTCACCGAGGAAGGCCGGCGCCGCGTCCACGCTTTCAGCTACGTGCTGGGCTACTCGCGGCGGCAGTACCTGCGCTTCGTCGAGGCCCAGGACTTCGACACCACGCTGCGCGAACACGTCCGCGCCTTCGAGTACTTGGGCGGCGTGGCGGCCACCTGCCTGTACGACAACATGAAGGTCGTGGTCACCGGCTACGAGGACGACGTGCCCATCTACAACCCACGCTTCCTGGCCTTCGCCACCCACTACGGCTTCCGGCCCGGCCTGCCGGCCCCGGCGGCCGCAAACCAAGGGGAAGGTGGAGCGGCCATTCCACTATGTCGAGACGCAACTTGCTCAATGGCCGCACCTTCCGCACGCTGGCCCATCTCAACGAGGTCACCGCCTGGTGGCTGGCCAAGGTCGCCGACGTGCGCGTGCATGCCAGACCAAGGAGACGCCCCTGGAGTTGTACGCCCAGGAACGGCCGCACCTGATCCGCTTGCCGGCTCAGGCCTACGAGATGCGATCCGGTCTGTCTACCGCATGGTCAACGTCGAGGGCTACATCGTCTACCGGCAGAACGCTACTCGGTGCCCTGGCGGCACATCGGCCAGGCGCTGCCGGTGCGCGTCACGGAGACCGAGATGATCGTCTACGGTCCGCACCTCGAGGAGATGCGCCCGCCATGCGTTGTTCCCGCGATCGGTGACCGGCCAGTGCCGCCACGAGCAAGGCCCATCGGCCCGCGGAAGACCTCCCGCAAGCGCCAGGCCCAGTTGCAGGAACGCTTCGCGGAACTGGGCGACGGCGGCCGACGCTTCCTGGATGGCTTGCTGGCCGGCCAGCGTTACGGCAAGGACCAGGCCCAGCGGGTGCTGGCGCTGCTTGGCCACGTACGCCGCGCCGACGTGCTGGCCGCCCTGGAGCGGGCCGTGCGTTACGGCGCCTACTCCTATGCGGCCGTCGAACGCATCCTGGCCGCCCAGGCCCAACCCAAGAGTACCCTGGAAACGCTGGCCGAGGAAGCAGCGTGCCGATTGGCGGGCACTGCTGGGGGACGAGCCGGTGGCGCCCCGGCCGACCAGCGACTATCCATCCCTTGGTGCGGAGGACCCTACCGATGCCGCGTCGTCGCCAGTCACCGAGCCAACCGCTCCGCCCGCCGAACCCGGCCAGGACCAGACGCCGGCAGCGGACCTGCGTGAGCGGCTCCTGGCCGACTGCGTCACGCTGCGCGTGCCGCTGCGTGCCGAGCAACTCGACGCCGCCCTGAGCCGCGCCGAGCACGACGGCCTGACGCACCTGCAGTTCGTGCAACTGCTCCTCGGCGAACAGGCCGACCAGCGCCGCGAACGCAGCATCGCCCACCGCATCCGCGACGCCCGCTTCCGCGATCCGCACACCCTGGAGGGCTTCGACTGGCAGTTCAACGCCGCCACGATCCACCGCACGCAGATCGAGGAATTGGCCACGGGCGACTTCATCCGCCGCAAGGACAACCTGGTCCTTGTCGGTCAAAGCGGCGTGGGCAAAAGCCGGATCATCCAAAGCATTGGCCGGGCTGCCTGTGCTCAGGGACTGCGTGTCCGCTACACGACCAGCGGCGGCCTGATCGAGGACTTGACCGCCGCGCTGGCGGACCAGACGTTGCCACGGCGGCTGCGCTACTATGCCGGCTTCGACCTGTTGATCGTGGACGAGTTCGGCTTCGATCGGCTGGAACGACGAGAGGCTCCGCGACGCCGCCAGTCTGCTGTTCAAGATGATCGACGCCCGGACGCAGAAACGCTCGACCGCCCTGGTGACGAACATCGACTTCGACGCCTGGGCCGATTACCTGGGCGACCCGCACCTGGCGATGGCCTTGCTGGACCGGATCGTGGACGGGGCGATCATCGTGAAAATCAAAGGCAAATCGTACCGGGCGCACCGGGCCCAACTGGCCGACGCGTCGCCTCAGGCAGACCAGTAGCCTGTCCCCAATCCCAGCAACACTTCCTGCCTCAAACCGGCACCCGACTCTGCGGGCAACCCACCCGCCGGCTCACTTCTCACGGCGACAATGGCTCACTTTCTGGTGGCGATTGACACATTGCATGCAACGACTGCAATGACCGCAACGAATCAGAGATGATGCGGACGCCGTCTGTCAGTAAAAAGGTTTGTCCCACCCGTTCCGCCCAGGGACCGTCGCTGGGTTGCTGCTCCCCGGCGCAATGCCATCGGATAGCCGTAAAGGGACCAGGGCCATGGACGGAATGGATTGCATTGCGCGGCGCACGCACACACACCGTATTCCCCCCAGGGGAACACAGAACGGGTTGGACGAAGCTTTACCGCCCTCAAGCGATAAGTGCTTACTCCGCAGACGCCTACGAAAAACGTGAACATAATTCGAACTTTTAGGGGTCCTGGATACCACCAACCCCCCAACCAGGAAGTGACCAGCCCGCTTCGCGGCGCACGAAAACTCGCCTGGGCAAAGGTTTGATCTTTGCCTTTAGACATGAAAATGGGTATTCTGCGTAATATGAGTTAGATGCGTGTGGAAGAGGCCACCCAGCAGCGATTAGCGAAGCATTAGGACGAAATGCCCCCGTGAAACTACTGTCGATCGCCCATTCCTATGCCGTGACCCACAACCGCCGGCTCGCTCATGAGATGGCCCGGGTCGGACGTGGAACGTGGGAAGTCACTGCGGTTGGCCCCCGCTTCTTCCACGGCGGCCGGGATTTGCACCCGGTTTCCTTGAGCCGATCGCCGGACGAATCCTGCCGCGTCATCGCCGTCGCCGCTCACTTGACGAGGCGGGTCCACGTGTTTTTTTATGGCCGCCAGCTACGCACGCTTTTGGGCGAGGGTTGGGACCTGGTCCACTGCTGGGAGGAACCTTACATCCTCGCCGGCGGCCAGGTGGCCCGCTGGCTGCCGCCGCGGATACCCCTGGTGTATCGAACGGCGCAGAACATTTCGAAACGCTATCCCTGGCCCTTCAACTGGATCGAAAGCTACTCGATGCGACGGGCCGCGGGCTGGATCTGCAGCGGCCGGTTGGTGGCCGAGGTCATGCAAGCCCGTTCGGTATACAGCCGGCGGCCCATGCGCTTGATTCCGCTGGGCGTGGACCTGGAGACTTTTCGCCCGGATCCTGCGGTCGGGGCTGCCGTCCGCCGTGGCCTGGGTTGGGGACGAGAGGGGCCTCCCGTGATCGGTTTTCTGGGGCGGTTCACTGCGGAGAAAGGTCTCCCGGTGCTGATGCGTCTCCTGGATAACTTGAAGCCCGCGTGGCGGGCGCTCTTCGTCGGTGCCGGACCGCTCGAGCCTACCCTCCGGGCATGGGCCCGGCAACACGGCAATCGCGTCCGCGTGTGTACGGACGTCTGCCACTCGGTTGTGCCCTCCTACCTTAACGCCATGGATGTGCCGAGTGCCCCCAGCCAGACCTCAGCCCACTGGCGGGAGCAATTCGGCCGCATGCTGATCGAGGCCTTCGCCTGCGGGATCCCCGTCGTCGGCAGCGACAGCGGCGAAATCCCCCATGTCCTGGGCGATGCCGGTGCGGTGGTGTCGGAACAAGACCTGGGGGACTGGTGCCGAGTCTTATCGGACCTGCTGGAAAATCCCGCGCGCCGCCGAGAACTGGCCCTGCGAGGTCTGGAACGAGCCCGCACGAGGTTTGATTGGCCGGTGGTCGCCCGTCAACACCTGGACTTTTTCCAGCAAATCTGCGAGGGCAGGCCTGCTTGAAGCGGGTGGCGCAGCGGGATCCGCGACGTACGCTCATGGGGTGCAACCTGCGGAACGATTTGACAAGGGCGCCTGTGCAGCCTGAGCTTGCGCGCCTGCGCTTAGCGATCTTGACGCCGAGGTGGCCCATGTTTGAGCAGAAAGAGGCTGCACCCGAGCAGAAGACCTATCGTATAAATCGCCGTGCCTGGGTGCGCCATTCTTGCCATCAGGATACGTCCTGCCACCCGGTCGAGTGCGGTCCGGAGTCTTCTGGTCGGCGAAAGTGGACAATATCTCCAGCGGTGGTATCGCCCTGGTGCTGGATCGCCGTTTCGACATCGGCACGATCCTGTCCATGCGCCTTCAGGGCGCGACCCCGGACTCCTCGCGCAAGGTGCTCGTCCGCGTCATCCATGATAGTCTTCTCACGGCCCACCCCGGTCTGCGCTGGCTGGTCGGCTGTGCATTTCTCGAACCGCTCAGCGATCAGGAATTGCAGCAACTGCTGGTCTGAATAGCCGCTGGCCTGCCGGTGAAACAGACTGGTGCGGGGCTGAGTGCCATTTTGGGCTTGGTGCCAATTGCACAAGCTCCCGTGGCACGAAGGGTCGGTGCCGTCAAGTATCCTGCTTTTTGCGCCCTTATTACTCCGGCAAGGAAGGTCGGTACGTTCGCCCGACGCGCCAGAGTCTGAGCCGTTGTGGGCAAACCAAGCGTGTGGAACCCCTTCTTCTGCAAATGCCCAAGACGTAAGGTACTGCGTATAGGAACCGCGAAAAAATAAGTTGAACAATGACACATGCATGTCACTCTCTGGGTGGCACGCCCTGAGGTACTCCGAAGGGCGTGAATACCTTGCAAGCAAGTCACGCCCTTCGGAGTACCTCAGGGCGTGCCACCCAGGAAATTGTTCAAGTTATTCTTTCGCAAGCCCTTAGTGTCCCCTTCGGCCTCTCCCCTTCGGCCTCTCGGTGTGTCGGGCGTGTATCGGAGGAGACGCGCTGACCTGAAGCGGGGCGCGTGGCGGTGTGCCAGGAATTGTTTGTCCTCTGTCCTCGTTCTGATTCAGCGCCTGACCTGGATTCAGCGGCGTGAGCGTCGTAGTAACAGACCGGTCAAAACCAGCGGTCCTGTGGAGTTGATGGTCCCCGCATCGAGCGCCCGAGACTGTGGCCACCACAAGCAGTCAGGCCATGTGTTCCCAGCTCGTTGTCTCAGGGATTGACTGTCCGGCTGGGTTCTTCGGCAGCCTCTGCTTGGTGGCGCAAGGTCTCGATCGACGTGCCATCCACATGTTGGAGGAGTTCCCGTGCTATCGTTTCGAGCTGTTCCAGGATGGGTGCGGCTTTCTCAAGCTGTGCGCCGGCCGCCAGCTCCTCCAGGCTGCCCGCGAGATCGCCGGCGACCGTCGAAAACTCCGAGAGCATGCCGCAGCATTTGTGAGCCGCTTCGCGCAGGCGCGGCGCGTCCTGGTCACGCAGCGCGTCCCGGAGCGCGGCAAGATGCTCCGGGACGCGCGCGGTGAGCGTCTGACACATTTTCCTGAGCAGGGTCGGGTCGCCCCCGCAGGCGGCCAACAGCACCGGCGCGTCGAGCAAGTCCCGCCTGCGGGATTGCCGGGATGAATGGGTTCTGAGGACTCGGTCGATGGCTGCCAGCAGGTCGGCGGGACGGATCGGCTTGGTCTGGAAATCATCCATGCCGGCTGCGAGGCAGCGCTCGCGATCCTCTTTCCGGGAGCGCGCCGTCAAGGCAATGATGGGCAGGTGTCCCCCCGCGGTCAACTCCCGCTCCCGAACCGCCTGAACGACCTGGAAGCCGTCCAGCTCCGGCATGTGAACGTCCAGGAGCAGCAAGTCAAAACCCCCTTGTTCCGCCAGAGCAAGCACTTCCCGGCCGTTGCTCGCCAGCCGGACGCGGTGTCCCTGCCGGACGAGTGCCTGCTCCAGGACTTGGCGCTTAACTCATTATCTTCGGCCACGAGGATGTGCAGCGGGGTCGCGGCCGGGACGGGCGCTGTGCTGGCCTGCTGGCGGGCGTGGGCCAGGCCGATGGCGGGGCGTTGCCCTGAGACCGACTCATCACTCGGTAGATCGTTTCGAGCAGCTCGTCCTGCTGGACCGGCTTGAGCAGCTGGGCGTCGATCCGAAGTTCGCGAAATCGGGCTGGGTCGCCCGGCCGCTCCCCGGAAGTCAGCAGGATGATGCGCGTGGTAGCGAGTTCGGCCCTTTCCCGGATCATGGCGGCTACCGTCAGGCCATCCGCGTCGGGCATGCGGGCATCCAGCAGCACCAGCGCGTACGGTCGGCCATTGGCAGCGCGGTGCCACAGGGCGTCCATGGCCGCCATCCCGTCACCCACCGCGGTGGGGTTCATCTGCCAACTGCGCAGCCACTCTGCCAGGATGTGCCGGTTGGTAGCATTGTCATCGACAACCAACACGGGCAGGTCGTGGAGTGAGACCGGCGGCGGAGTCGGGACCGGCTCCGGCGGGATGCGGCTGTCGGCTGAAGCGCGCCGTGAAGGCGAAGGTGCTGCCCCGGCCCGGCGCGCTGTCCACGGTGATCGTCCCGCCCATCAGGGCGACCAGCCGGGAAGCGATGGTCAGGCCCAGGCCGGTGCCGCCGTACTTGCGCGTGGTCGAGGTGTCCTCCTGCTCGAAGGCCCGGAAGATGCGCTCCTGCTGGTCGGGCGGGATGCCGATGCCGGTGTCGCGCACCGTGAAGCGGAGGCCGACTTCCCCCGCCCCCGGAGACGGCGGAGGGCCGTCGCCCTGGATTTCCACGCGCACGACCACCTCGCCCTCGTCGGTGAACTTGACGGCGTTACCCACCAGGTTGAGGAGCACCTGCCGCAGCCGACCGGCGTCGCCGACCAGGGCGTCGGGCACGTCCGGCTGCACCTGGTAGATCAGCTCCAGCCCCTTCTTGTGGGCCCGCACGGCCAGGGCGCGCAGGGTGTCGCCGACCGCCGCCCGCAGAGAGAAGTCGGTGGGGACCAGCTCCAGCTTGCCGGCCTCGATCTTGGAGAAGTCGAGCAGGTCATTGATGATTCCGAGAAGGCTATCGGCCGCCGATTTGACCGTCTTCAAGCCCTGCCGCTGACCCTCGTCCAGGGGGGTGTCGAGCACGAGTTCGGTCATGCCGAGGATGGCGTTCATGGGGGTGCGGATTTCGTGGCTGACGTTCGCCAAAAAATCGTCCTTGGCCCGGTTCGCTGCCTCCGCCGCCTCCTTGGCCCGCCGCAGCTCCGCGTCCAGGCGCTTGCGCTCCGAGATGTCCTGGATCACACCGATGGCATAAGCGGGATTGCCTGCCGCGTCCCGCTGGAGCGAGGCGAACAGCTCGGCCCAGATCGGCGAGCCGTCCTTGCGGAGGTACCGTTTCTCGGTCGCGTAGCCGGGCGAGTCGCCCCGGATCAGCCCCGCGAGCAGGTTGATGTTGGCGGCCAAGTCGTCCGGGTGCGTGATGTCCTGGAACCCCTTTTGGAGCAGTTCCTCGCGCGGGTAACCGACGATGGTGCAGAACGTCTCGTTGACGCGAAGGAACCGGCCGGTGGGGTGGGTGTGAGCGATGCCGACGGCTGCGTTCTCGAACGTGCCGCGGAACCGCTCCTCGCTCTCCCGCAGCGCTTCCTCGGCCCGCTTGAGGTCGGTGATGTCAGTGGAGGTGCCGATGAAGCGAACGGGTTTTCCCTCCGGGTCGCGCAATACCGTGCCGCGCGAGATGCCAGCGGGTCGGGCCGTCCTTGCGTGCGGACTCGATATTCGCTGTCGTGATGATCCGCCCATCACCACAAAATAGCTCTTGAAGCTCGCTTCATCACGCGCTCCTGGTCGTCCGGATGAAACAGGAGGGTAAACGTCGAGGGAAAGTCGCTGGGCGACGTCTGTGCATCGTAGCCCAGCGATTCCCACACGTTGATGAGGGTCGAGATGGCTGTTCTCGATGCGTCCATCCGGCATGTCGCATTCCCAAATGGCGATGTTGGAACCGCGCACCGCCAGGTCGAGGCGGGCGTTGGCCTGGCGCAGCGCCTCCTGGGTCTGCCGGAGGTCGGTGATGTCGGTGCAGGTGCCGAACCATTTGAAGATGTTGCCGGCACTGTCGTCGAAGTGGTACGCCGCGCGTCTTGAACCAGCGGTACTCCCCGTCCGCCCGGCGGATTCGGAATTCCACGTCATAGTCGCCCACCGCTCGCAACCGCCTCCGTCCAGCGGTGTCGGGCCCGCTCGCGGTCATCGGGGTGAAGCGCCTCCATCCACCGCCAGCCGATATGCTCAGCGGCCGGAGACGCCGGTGTACTTCTCCCACTGGCTACTGAGATAGTCGCAGTATCCGTCCGGGGTGTCGGTCCAGACCAGTTGCGGGAGTGCCTCGGCCAGGCTCCGCCAGCGCTGCTCACTCTCCCGCAGGGCCTCCTCGGCGCGCTTGCGTCCGGTGATGTCGAGCATCGCTCCAATCATCCGAGTGGCCGTCCCATCGGCGTCACGGATGACGTAGCCGCGGTCGTAGACGTCCTTGTACGACCCGTCGGCGCAGCGAAAGCGGTACTCGTCCACCCATGTCAGGTCCTTGCCGACGAACCACCTCGAAGACAGAACTTCTCGACCGCGTTATGGTCTTCGGGGTGGATCCGTTCGAGCCACCAGGCCGGGTCGGCTGTGTCCTCCTCCAGGCGATAGCCGAACAGTGCGTATACGCCCTCGTTCCACCAGACCTTGTTCGTGGACAGGTCCCAGTCCCACACGGCGTCATTGGTCGCCTTGGCCACGATCCGGAGTCGGTCGGTACGTCTCGCCGCAGCGCCTCCTCGGCCCGCGTGCGTTCCTGCATTTCGCGCTGCAGTTCGCTGATCTCGATCAAGTGGAGCTGGTCCTCGACCAGGTCGGCCAAGTCCCGGAGCAGCTGACTGTCCTCCGCGGCGCAGGAATGCGGGCGTTGGTCCTTGATGCACAAGACTCCGACCTGGCTTCCGTCAGCCGCCGCAGGGGCTGGCCGGCATAAAAGCGGATGCCCGTTTCCCCCAGCACCAGGGGGTTGTCCGCGAAGCGCTCGTCGAGCAGGGCGTCGGGGACCACCAGGCCCTCCTGCGACGTAGGATGGCATGGCCGCAGAAGGAGATGTCGCGTGGCGTTTCGCGGACGCGCAGCCCCTGACACGATTTGAACCACTGCCGCTCGGCATCGACCAGAGTGATCAGGGCAACGGGGACCTCGAACAACTTCCTGGCGAGCCGGGTGATCGCGGTCGAAGCGCTCCTCGGGCGGCGTATCGAGGATGTTCAGGCGCGCAGGGCGGCTAGTCGCTGTCCTTCATTGGCCGCAAGCGGTGCCTTCTTCATGGGTCCTGGATCCTGTGAGGCCTTCGCAGCAGCCTGACCGCCCACGCAGGCGCTCGGCTACCCGGAGGCTAGCCGAATTGCTCCCAGACGTTCAGGTAGTGGCGACGGCCGTGCCGGAAATCGCCGTCGGGCATCTCGACTTCCCACATGCCGACACTGGAGCCGCGAACACGGACCTGCTCCCGCACGAGCCGGGTGGGGCCGACCCTCAGAATAGCGGATACAATGCCAGCCGAGCACGGCGGCGGGCGTTGCCCGGCAGCATCGAACGGGAGCGCATCATGGCCCACTTGTTGCTCATCGATGATGACCCGGAGCTGCTCCCGGAGAAGGTGCGCCACCTCTTCCCCGCCCCCGCACACCGAGTCGAGATCGCCTACACGGGTAGCGAGGGCCTCAAGTGCATCGCGGCCGCGCCCCCGGATGTCATTCTCCTGGACCTGCGCCTGCCTGACCAGTCGGGCCTGGAGGTCTTGAACCAGATTCGCGCCATTGACGCCCGCATCCCGGTCGTGTTTGTCACCCTGTCTCGGTCCGCGGATTCCGCCATCGAGGCGATGCGGCAAGGGGCTTACGACTACCTGCTCAAGCCGCTCGACGTGCAAAAGCTGGACCGGGTGATCGGCGAGGCCTTGAAGGTCGCCCGCTTGATGCGCGAGCCGGCCGTCGTCGCGGAGACGCCGCCGGACGACGACCTCCCGGGCGAAGCCATCGTGGGCTGCTGCCCGGCGATGCAGCGAGGTCTACAAGGCGATCGGCCGCGTCGCCGACCAGGACGTGCCCGTGCTGATCACCGGCGAGAGCGGCACCGGCAAGGAGCTGGTCGCCCGCGCCATCTACCAGCACGGCCCGCGGGCCAAGGCGCCCTTCCTGGCCCTCAACTGCGCGGCCATCCCCGAGAACCTGCTCGAGAGCGAGCTGTTCGGCCACGAGAAGGGCGCCTTCACCGGCGCCGACCGCCGCCGCATCGGCAAGTTCGAGCAGTGCCACGGCGGCACGCTCTTCCTCGACGAGATCGGCGACATGCCGCTGGCCCTCCAGGCCAAGATCCTGCGCCTGCTGCAGGAGCAGGCGTTCGAGCGCGTCGGCGGCAACGAGACCATCCGCACCGACGTGCGGCTGATCGCCGCCACGCACCGCGACCTGAAGGCGTGGTCCACGGAAGGCAAATTCCGGCCGGACCTGTTCTACCGACTCGGCGTCTTCACCATCCATTTGCCGCCCCTGCGCGAGCGGGGCGACGACCTGCCGCTGCTGGCGCAGCACTACCTGCGGCGCTTCAGCCGAGAGCTGGGGCGCGAGGTGCGCCAGGTGGCCCCGGAGGCGATGGACGCGCCTGCGCGGCTACTCCTGGCCCGGCAACATCCGGGAGTTGCAGAGCGTCCTCAAGCAGGCCCTGCTCCAGGCCAGCGGCGCCGTCCTGCTCCCGGCCTTCCTGCCTGAACCTCTGGGAGGGGCTGGCGAAGTAGCCCCGCCGGCGGCCGGCGTCGGCAGAGCCGGGCGTGGAGACGTTCGTCATCCGGCAACGGGTCGGGTCCGACGTTCGTGACCTGTACGCGGAGACGCACCGGCAGGTGGACCGGCTCTTGCTGCCGCGCGTCCTGGAGCACACGCGCGGCAATCTCCAGCAGGCCGCTCTCCTGCTGGGGATCGCCCGGCAAACCTTGCGCCTGAAGCTCCGGGACCTGGGGCTGTCCGTGATGCGCCCCGGCGAAGTGGAAGAAGACGACCCGGTCTAAACCCGACCGCTTCACTCACGCGGGGCCACCGCCACGTCTCCTGGCCGGATCGTCGTCGTGGCAGATATTCCACCCGGCCTGGTAAATCAGCTACCACACCAATGACCGTCCGGTCGTCCCGGGCGGTTCCGGGACACCTCGCCGTTCTGTGTTCGTGCCCCTTGCGGCACCTTTCCCGGCACACAAACTCGCAATGCCGGCAATGGCTTCGAGAGCGATCTTTCGGTCGGGACTCGATCGCGGGGAAGTTCCGCCGCGCCGGTGTTGGCACAAGTGTTGCTTTATGGGTGAATCCGCGTGACGCTAGAATAACTCATTATCCGGAGAACATCCGATGAGTAAGCAACCGACTGTTGCGGATTACATCGTCCGACGACTCGCACACGAGGGGATCACCGACTGCTTCGGCGTCGCGGGGGACTTCGCCTTCAAGCTCAACGATGCCGTTGTGCGGAGCAAGAGAGATTCGCTGGATTGGCTGTTCCAACGAACTGGACGCGGCCTATGCGGCCGATGGGTACGCCCGCATGCGCGGTTGCTCGATGCTGATGACCACGTACGCGGTCGGCGAGTTGTCCGCACTCAACGGCGTGATGGGAGCCAAGGCCGAGCGGTCGTGCGTCTTCCACCTGGTCGGCATGCCGACGATGCGCAACCAGCGGGTCGGCAAGATCATCCACCACACGCTCGGCGATGGAGTGTTTCAGAACTTCGCGAACATCTCCGCGCAGGCGGCATGCGTTTCGGCGGTGATCACTCCCGACAACTGCGTTCCTGAGATGGAGCGGCTGATCGCCACGGCACGGGCGGAGAGCCGGCCCGCCTACATCCTCGTGGCGGGGGACTTTGCAATAACGCCGGTCACGGCCGCCGACCTGACCCCGTATCCAA
>CAWHCN010000030.1:0-91202 GCA_963827935.1 uncultured Planctomycetota bacterium
TGTGGCTGTTGGAGGTATAGCCGACATCGGGAGGCGCTGGCGCCCCGAAGGCTCGGTACGCGGTGTCGCATAGCAGCCGACATGAAGGCGCGAAGTGCTGCGTTGCAAACGGAAACGATCACGGCTCATCTGGCTTTGGCACGATCCCCCAAACTGAAGTCGCATGCTGCACCGCCGCGCGATTGTCTTGATCAAAATCAAACGATGTACGGCATGGGGCTGGTATTCGAGGATCGTTTGGAACGTCCCATTCCCGCCAGCGTTTTATGAATATGAACTATCGGGCAAGCGCGTGCAGGAAGAAGGCATTGCAGTGCGAGCGCGCCGCCAAGATTGCTACCGATGCTGACGCTCGCCGTGTATACTCTGATGTGGCTCGTCAATGGCGGGACCGAGCACAACACACCGAGGAGCTTGAACGACATACAAGCGCATCGAGAACCGAGAGCAATGCAAGCCAACAGTCGATTGCGGATAAGCAATCATTCGTCAGCGCGAGTTCCGGTCGATTGACACCATAACAGCGGAGACTGTCGCGGTAGGATTTCATCGCCCCCGGCCATCATAGACCGGCTGGCGCAATCTGATCTCAGTAGCATCATGTGGCAGCGCGAAATGTCGGTGTCGTACGACAAGGTCGGCGACGCGCAGCTGGCACAGGGTGACTTTGTGGGTGCCCTCAAGTCGTACTCCGATAGCCTCGCCATCTTGGAGCGGCTGGCGAAAACCGATCCTGGCAATGCCGAATGGCAGAGCGATCTGTCGGTGGCGTACAGCAAGATCGGCGACGTGCGAGTTTGCGCAGGGCGACCTTGCGGTGACCGACGTCAGGATCGGCGTTGATGTACGAACGCGACAAGTCCAGGCCGCACCTGCTATTGCTGGGATCGGACTTCGCCAGCCGTTCGGCAATGGCGACGTCCTCGCGGTAGGATTTGAGCGCCCCCCTACATGTTGGCAGGGCTAAGCGACCCTGCAGGGGCGCTGAAGTCCTACCGCGACGGCCTCGCCATCTTTGACTGGCTGGCGCAGTCCGATCCCGGCAACACCAGCCGGCAGCAAGATCTGTCGGTGACGTACGAGAGGATCGGCGGCGTTCAGTTGGCGCAGGGCGACATTACGGGCGCTGTGCAATCCTACCACGACAGCCTCACCATCAGAGACCGGCTGGCGCAATCTGATCCGGAATAACGCCGGCTGGCAGCATGATCTTGCCGCGACCTGCGCGAAACTTGCCGTCGTGTATCGCCGAGCCAATGATGTTGAGAACGCGCTGGCCGCGCTGCGGCAGGCAAACGCCATTATGATTTAGCTGTTGAAACTTTTGCCGAACAACGCTGACTGGAAGCGCGAGCTGGCCTGGCTCAGCGTCAGATCGCGGGGCTGATGAAAATCGCGGGGCTGATGAAATAAGGCGATCCGCCTTGAGATTTTCGCGGTCTTTTTAGTCGAGCATGTCGCCTGTTGGCCCGTCACGTCACTTGCCGTAGTGGAGCAATTTGGGCGCGATCTGGCGGAAAGCGGACATCACGCAGACATCGTTGATCGGTCGAAAATGACCCAACTGCGACATGGGAGCGATACCCAACCGCGTAGTGTTTGAGCAATCACCAGCGTGCTAGTGTCAGTCGAACAATGCCCTGTCATGAGCTTTGGGGAAGGCAATGAGGCGGCGCGAGTTCGTTCTTTTTGGCGGTGTCCTCATGGCCTGCCCGCTTGCCGCTCGCGCACAGGAGCCGGGGCGGGTTTATCGCCTCGGTAGCTTGCACCGGAATCAGCGCAGCAGTCCGGAATATGATGGCGTTGTTCGATGAAGCGCGCAAAAATGGTTTTGTCGAGGGAGCCAACCTTTCGGTCGATGCCGACGGTTGGAGACTAACCGAAGAACAGTTTCCGGTTCACGCCGGCGTCCTCGTCAAAGCCCGAGTTGATGTCATCATCTGCAGCGAAGAGAGCGCCGTTCGCGCCGCACAGAAGGCGACAAAGACCATTTCGACCTTTCTAACGCCAGTGACAGGTAAGCTTGGGCTTTGGCGCGCGCGTCGTTTGATGTAAACCCTGATGGGGATATCCTCGGCGTTCAGCATTCTCGCCAACCAACTTGATGGCAAGCGGCAGGTAATCCTGATGGAAATCGTGCCGGCAGTGCTAGGCATTGCTGTTCTCTCTGATTCGAAAACCACCTCGGCACAGCAACTCAAGATGCTGGCGGGACTGGCCCGCACACGGGGCGTGGAGCTTGCCATTTATCAGGCATCAAGCCCCGACTGAATATCGGGACCGCCATCGAGGCGGCGAAGCATACAGGCGCGGAAGCACTCAACGTTCTTGCTTCAGCGCAACTCTACCTCAATCGTCGGATCGTTATGGAGCGCGTTGCGGCTCTGCGCCTGCCTGCAATCTACGAATGGCGAATGAAAGTGAGGAGGGCGGTCTAGTCGGTCACGGCGCTCGATACGGCGCAGCAAGCAGGAGCACTCTGGCCAATATGTGGTGGCCCCAACCACCCGAAGTGCTGAAATCGAATAATACGGCCACGACGAGGTCGCCTTAGTTGGCGGCCTCGTTGTCTTTGTGGGTCAGCGTGAACCTGCCCTCGGAAGGCGCGCAGCCGCGTAGTTGTTTGTTGCGGTTTGCTGCGAGACGGCGATACGTCTGAAATTGGGGGCAAAGCGGACGTGCCAGGCGCGTGCGCAAAACGTCGCTGATGACCGATGCTGTTTAAAAAGCAGGTCTTTCGGTTGGCGTTATGCTGTTGGGTGGTTTTGATCCGGCTGAGATGAGCCGGGGGCGTTGGATTTTGAGGTCGCTTGATTGGCGGCGACCCTCGACGCGGACGCTACTGGCGCACTGTGAACCAGGTGAGGCAAGCGATGCGCGCCGCCGGTGCGCAAGCCCGGCGTGTAAGATGATCGCCGCGCCGATCGTGAATTGATCAGCCGTCGACTTATTACTTCAGCGCATCACTTCCAACTTGCCGTCCCAAAGAGAATGCCAAGTGACGGCGCAACGGCGCCGAATTCATGCGACAAGTTGTCCACAGAAAAACTAACAGGGACAAGCCGCCGGCGTCGTATAGGCTGTGCGGCCATATCAAGGGTGTGCGGAGGCTTCGGGTGAAAAAGACGTTCACGTTGGCTGATATTGTTCTTTTTATCACTTGGAATTGGGCAACGAATGCAGGCGCCTGCGAATTTGTCGCTCCTCAGTATCAGCTACAGTCGGATACTGTCGAATGGCAAATGAGCGCGCGTTCCGGCGAGACCTGCCGTCGCGGTGTCCGCTTTAGGCTGATATCAAATCCTACGATCAAGGTTATCGCTTCCCCAGAGTTCGGCAGTCTGACACTACAGGGTCCGTCTTTCTCGTACACTGCGGGATCGGATTTTCATGATCAGGATTTACCACGATCGAGGTGTCGGGCTTCATTGGACAAGCAAGCGGGAACTCGTTCATTCACGTCACAGTATCAAACATCCCTTCAACAATTTCGTCCCCGCGCACGAGCCGTAGCTCACAGTGCGCTTTTGCTATTGTGCGAAACCGCGGGCTGACGTGAATGCAAAAAATCCTGAAAAAAAAGGATGTTGTTCGATTGCTTCGACAACAGGTTGCCGAAGCAGGCGGACAAAGCAGATGGTCGAGAAAACTGGAGTTAACCGAAGTGTCGTCAATAGAGAAACTCAGGGGCGCCAGCCACCAACAAAGGTATTGCTCAATGTGCTCGAGTTGGAAACTGTCTACGTACCAATCAAGAAACCCGATGCGCGCAAGGCTGACTGAGGCAAACCCGAACCTGAAGCTGACCGCGGCGCCGATCGCCAGCAGCAACGCCAATATGAAGAAAATGCCGTTCGATCGGAAGAACAGCCACACAAACGCTGCAACAGCGGCTGGCAGCGCCGACAGGACAACGATCGCTCGTTCAACATCAGAGGGTGAGAGGCGATCATGGGGAAAAAGAAAAGGTGAGCGGACAGGTGAATCAAGACGAAACAGAACGACAGAATGAAAAGATCGTGCGCCGTCGAATTTAACAGCAACGCAATCGATCTGGAGCGCTGTCGCGTCACTCTATGGAATTGCAGCTGCCCGCGATCTTTGACGCCGACCACCCCGCCTATGTAGCGCACGCAATCGAGCAAATATTCCGACGTGATCTTCACCGGCGGAATGCCGGTCGCGCGGGCAACCGCGCGCATCTGCCAATACATCCAGGTTTGCGTCAGGCTTTCGTAGATACTCAGCGCCGGTGTGCGCGGTAGCGGTCGACCACCGCCGAGAGGAATGAGGATGCGGATTTGGCGCATCAGCTCCGCCAATAGGCGATACTCCATCCAACGTTCATGCCAATGCAGGCGACTTCCCCGCAAGAACAGAATGACAAAGCGCCGAGCAAAAAAGCTCGAAAAATGCACCATACCAGACCGGGTGCAGGACAATTGCGACAAGCACGGCAAAAGCCGAAAGAATGTAGATGGCGAGGTAGGCGCTGCGATAGTGATCGGCGTACCAATCCGCGAGCTTATCCGCCCAGGCGTAGTGGGCGCGCAAGCGGCGATTGACCCAGTCCTCGACCGCCGATGGCCGGACGGCGGTCGATGCCCCGGCGCCATCATCTATCGGCCAGTCTTCAATGACTTCTGATTCGAAGTCCGGCACCACAAGCTTGGGCAATCTAACCACGGCGCTACCGGCAAGATCGCGAAATATCTTCCACCAGAACCAAAAATTCAGTCCTGGCTTGCGTTCGGCAAAATACTCACGCGCGCTCAGCCTTGCCGCCTGAGCATCATCGGCACGCGGCTCCGGCGATGCCAGCTCGGCTTGCACAAGAACATTGATTTGCGCGGCGATCGATTGACTGAGCTGCGTTGATCCAGGCTGCGGCCGGCTCGGACCGGCGTCGCGGTTTTCGATGCTGGCGATATCCTGCTCGGTTCGCAGTAGCCGCCACTCGTCCGGCTTGAATGGATCGATCCAAAGAACCGGAAGATGAAAATACACGGCTTCCCGCAGCGTTTGCACCGTACCGCCGCTTCCGGCGGCCGCGCCACGATCCCAAACAGCGACCGCAAAATCCGTTGGTTCATCGCCACCGACCAGCCATGCCATAAGCGCGCCGGCCGCCGAACGCCGGCCGTCAACATGAAACGTGACCAGACCGGCGCCTTGCCGAGCGCGCTCAGCAACTCGCGAAAC
Organism: uncultured Planctomycetota bacterium; assembly: GCA_963827935.1. Lineage (GTDB taxonomy): Bacteria > Planctomycetota > Planctomycetia > Gemmatales > Gemmataceae > DATFNV01. Next base: position 5,203 of record CAWHCN010000030.1, read on the forward strand.
TTGTCAGGCGAGTCGACTTCCAGGGCTGGGCGGGAGGAAACCGCTTTCGAATCCTGCTGGTGAAATGCATCGACAGAGAACTCAAAGCCAAGCTCGATTGCCGCGCCCGCAACATCCGGTCGCCGCCCCCGGCCAGCGTGGAAACCGCTCGCAAATAGCACCATCCGGCGCGTAGACCGGGCTGGGATTGGCCCGATCGGCTTTTGCGAAGTTTGTTACCTCTGTCTGCACCAACTCAAGCGCGTTTCGGAGCGTCCGACTTAGCGCCTCCAAAGTTGCCGCATCCTTCGGCAAACGATCCGGTCGATGACCCACGATACCGACGCGGAATGCGAGGCGCGCCCGGGGAGGAGATTTCGACTGCGTGGACTTGGCAGGCATCGCTAACCAATGTTGATCGTCACGAGTTTAGACGAACCACTACCAGCCTCTGATGACGTTATCCCCATCGGCCGATTGGCTTGACGTCTCGCCCCGCCGTTGCTTTTGAACGACGGAACAGGAAGTATCTTTGCTGCTTCCACCATCGTTTCGTGCTCGAACGGCCGTGGTCATTTTCTCGACCGTTTCTCGCTTTGCACAACCAGCGCGCTGCGGGCGTTGCTCAACGCCGTCAGTACGGAACTCCAAAAAACAAACCACACTGAAGGCGGATCGGGCGTCTTCGACTCGAACGGGCGCGGTGTGGCCGAAGGCCGCCGCCCATCGCACCAAGTTGCCATCTCGCCGAGCCAATGTTCGGGCTTAACCTGCTTTCTCGCCGCAATCTGGGCAAGCTTATAGATGTCGTGGATGATGGTTGGGTCATCCATGCTGCGCATGCGCACCACGTCCGCTTTGGTCAGCTTGCGGCCGAACTCCTTTTCGACCTCAGCGCCAAGCTCTTGTTCGATCCACGGCAAGTCCAACTGCACGTCGTAGCGCAAGAAGCGAAACATCTTGCCGCTTGCCGGCGTTTCCTTTTCAAGGGCCCTAAGCTCGGAATTAATCCACCACGGCGTCAGGGTTTCGCCGAGGTATTGCATCTGGGTGATCGCGAACATCTGAATGTCATTCATCAATGACATGAGCGCACGATAGGTAATTTTGGCGGTCCATCCCAAACCAAGCTCGTCGGGCACGACGCGATCGCGATGGCTGCCAGTTCCCACCGACACAATGGTCAGGTCGTTCGGCGTCGCCTTCCAGCGCAGCTGATAGGCGTCCAAAATCGTCATCAAAAAAAGCATCACCGACGGGTTGTTGTGGGGAGTGACTCCGCCATCAACGAAAAGTCCGGGCTCTTCACCGTCGACAATTTTCAGCCATTCCGGCTCGAAGTAGAATGGCGCTGCGGTGCTGGCGCGCACAAGATTGCCGAGAGGATAATATCTATTACCGATGTGTCCGTTTCCCCCGGCTTTTGTTTCCCAATATAGACCGCGTGGATTATTGGCAATAATCCAGGGACTTCCCGTATCCAAACGTTTGCTGATGAGGCAAAAGCCGGTATGCAAATCCTCGGTGTCGAGTTGGCGATCGCCGACAATTTGCTCAATCTCCTTGCGCAGCGCTTCGGCGTCGAATTTCGATTTCATGCGCAACAGACGCCACAGCGAGCCCCGGAACACCTTCGGCGCAAGTTCGAGATAGAAGTTCCTGATGTCCTGCGTCGTGTAACCAAGCGCCAACGCCCCGGCAATCACCGCGCCAGTCGATGTTCCGCCGATCAGATCAAACCAGTTGGCCAAGTGGATGGGCTCGCCAAGCCGCTGGCTCAGCACCGTTTCAATCTGTTCAGAAAAGCGACCGTGATCGCGCCGCGCACACCACCGCCGTCCAACGCCAAGATGCGCTTGGGACCCGGACAGAACAGATGTCTATCCCGGTCGTTTGCGCACGCGCATTTGGCAGGCTGCGGGGATCCGTCCGGCGTCGGACTGACGTTTGGGCTATCGCCCTCCCGAAGCAAAGACATACTCAACCCTCCAGAAAAGTCCGCCTGCTCGTGAGACGGGACATATTTGCGAACTTCGCAAGTCTGTCCAGGACTAATCGACTGGGCGCCGATCAGGTACTATGCGGATTGTCGCCGCCGGTACATTCGAGGAGGCAAATGTTGGTTTGGGTGGCGGGCGCGACACGCTGCGGGTCCCGCTGCTCAATGACAAGGCTGCCGGCTCCTAATATCGTCTAAGCCTTTGATGGAATTGGTAGCGGAGGACGGATTTGAACCGCCGACACACGGATTATGATTCCGCTGCTCTAACCAACTGAGCTACTCCGCCATCCGATTGAACGCGCTGTCTTTTTTCGCGAGAGCCGTAGCGTGAGATAGTTCGTTTGCTACCCTTTTGCTACCCTTTCGCTCCGCGCTTGTTTAATACCGCCCTCAAGGCTCCGTCAACAATCGCGGCTGCATCGGCCTGCATGTTCGGGAGCACATGACTATAGAGGTCGAGCGTGATCCCGACCTTGCTGTGACCTAGGCGCTCACTTGCCACCTTGGGGTGGACGCCGCTCGCGAGCAGATGAGTAGCATGGGCGTGTCGCAAGTCATGGAAGCGAATGCGCGGTAGGGGGCTATGTCGAGCGAGGAACCGGACCCACTGCTGTCCAAGGCTATGCGGGCGTAACGGTGAGCCGTCGGCCTGCGTCACTACAAAATCATCATCGGATAGGCGCTTGCCGAAGCAGACGTCGAGCCCGACCGCTCTTGGGTTCCTTATATCTTACACCCGCTTTATGTCTGTTCGGCTGATTGAACTACCGCCAACTGAGCGGCCGCAAGATCGACTTGGCGCCAGCGCAGGGCCGCAATCTCCCCGCGCCGTAGCCCGACAAGTACGGCAAACAGAATGGGAATGAAAACTCTCTTGACCCCGCGCCACCTCGATCAGCTCGGCGGTCTGCTCGAGATCATAAGTCTGCATAGCAGCGCGACCGACTTTCGGGCCCCTTACCGCAGCAGCCGGATTGCGGCCAAGATGTCCCATTTCACGGCCTGACCAAGGGCGCTTTTGACGATCGCGTGCATCTGGCGAACGGTTCGCGGCGATAGCCCACCGGTGCCGTCCCTGCGGCCTGTCGCCAGTGCCTTGGCATAGGCCTCTGAGATGTGCTCCGGTCTCAACCTCGCTAACGGAACTGCGCCCAAGAGCGGGGCGATATTCTTATGGCAAATCTGCTCGTATCGCTCATAGGTCTTTGGGCTAACCCGCGACTTCACGTCCGCCAACCACCGGTCGAGAAATTGCGCGACAGTGGTCTTGTTCGGTTCGAGATAGGTCCCGCGCTGCATTTCGGAGATCAGCCGGGCGCATTCGATTTGCGCCTGCCGCTTGGTGCCCGCGAAGCTGTGCCATTTCCGGCGCCTCTTACCAGTCGCCGGATCGCGCATGTCGAGTATGATTGCCCAGTGGCCAGGAGCGCGTTCGCGTATGTGGCCCTTCATCGACATTTCTCCTATCTACACGGCTGAAACCGAGGCTTCATGTCGAAACATCCAAGGCAGTTTTGGTGTTTTATGCCCTATGCCCCGCCGGCGAGGAACGAGGCCGCACTTCAGAAACGAGGCAGCACCCGCAGCGAAAAAAGCAAGACGCACTGAATGAGTACATGCACAACCATCGTCCGGATGCTGGGGCACTACCAGGTTTTGCTTCGAGTCGTGGCGAATCCCGAAGAGCGGATCTCCGCCTTGCCCTTGTTGACGGACGCCGAACGCCGCCAATTGATCGAAGAGTGGAACCAGCCCGCTGTGGCGGCACCTTCCTCCTCCGAGAAATTCTACCATGAAGCCTTTGCGGCACAGGCCGCGAAAACTCCCGACGCCGTCGCCGTTGTCTTCGAGGAGCGGCGGTTGACTTTCCGGGAGCTGGACGTGCAGTCGAACCAGTTGGCCCATTTCCTTCGCCGGCACGGAGTGGGCCCCGACGTCCTCGTCGGCATCTGTCTCGAACGATCGCCGGAACTGGTGGTCGGGATTGCTCGGCATCCTGAAAGCGGGCGGGGCATTCGTCCCACTCGAGCCGTCGTACCCGCCGGCGCAGTTGGCACGCTGCTGTCGGAAACCCGGCCGGCGGTCGTGATCACGCAGTCGCGACTGTTAGCCCGGCTTCCCCACGAGGGGAGGGCCGTCGTCTGCCTCGATACGGAGCGGGAAGCGATTGCGGCGGAATCATCGGCCGCTCTGGACGTCCGCGTAACCGGCGAAAACCTGGCGGCGGTGATCTTCTCATCAGGCTCGACGGGAAAGCCCAAGGCCATCGCCCGCCCGCATCGCGCCCACCGTTTCAGCTCCACGATGCGCGTCGCTTTTCAACTCTGTGAGTCTGACCGGCACGTGCTGAAGACGTCGCTCGATTCCTCCCTGCTCTTCCTCGAAGTCTTCTGGCCGCTGATGACCGGCGGCCGGATGATCATCGCCGGGCAGCAAGAGAACAGCGACACGGCCGCCCTTCTCAGACTGCTCATCGACCACAAGATCACAATCATCGCGCTCGTACCGTCGCTGCTGCGACTGCTCGTTGCCGAAGCGGGTCTGGAAGCTTGCACGTCGCTGCGCCACATGATCTGCTTCGGGGAACCGTTGCCGGTCGATGTCGAAGAGCGATTCTGCCAGCGCTTGCCGGCGGCACTGGGTATTTTCTATGGGACCACGGAAGCTCCGTCGCTCGCTTTCCGCCAGAGTCGCGGCAGCGGCCCCCGGCCCCTGGGGAACCTGGGTTACCGGCTCGGCAACCGCCAGATCTACATTCTGGATGCGCGGCTACAGCCAGTGCCGATAGGGGTTCCCGGCGAGCTGGTCGCCGGCGGGCCGGGTCTGGCGGCTGGTTATCTGAACGGCCGCGAGCAGACCGAAGAGCGCTTCATCCCGCATCCGTTCAGCAAGGACCCCGGCGTGCCGATTGTTTCGGACTGGCGACCGGGTACGCTGGCGGTCCGACGGCTCGCTGGAGTTCATGGGGCGTCTCGACGACCAGATCAAGATTCGCGGCTACCGCGTCGAGCCGGCGGAAGTCGAGGCCGCGCTATTGCGGCACCCCGGCGTGCGAGAGGCCGTGGTCGTTGCCCGGCACGAATCGCGATGGAGAGAATCAACTGGTTGCCTATCTCGTGGCCAGGTCTCACCGACTGACCGTCAGCGAGCTGCGGACGCACCTGGTGCAAAGCCTGCCCGCGCACATGATCCCGTCAATCTTTGTCGGGCTGGAGCGACTCCCCCGACGACCCAATGGCAAAACGGACCGAAACGCGCTGCCATCTCACGAGCTGAACCGTCTCGAATCCGGGCAGCCGTTCGCTGCGCCTCGAACCTCGATGGAGGAAACGCTGGCCCGCATTTGGTGCGATGTGCTGGGTGACGAGCGAGTCGAGCGTTCACGACAGCTTCTTCAACCTCGGAGGCAATTCGCTTCTGGCAGTCCGTCTGGTCTCTGAAATCGAAAAGACGTGCGGCCGGCATTTGTCCCTTGCAACGCTCTTCTTGCATCCGTCGGTCGCACGGCTGGCCGAAGTCCTGGAGACGGGCAAAAGCGCTCGGTCGCCCCGCTCGATTGTCGAGATCCGCCGAGGCGGGTCGAAGCCTCCTCTTTATTTCCCGCCGACAATGTCCGGCGGAGCCTTCATCTGCAACGCGATCCTGGAACAGCTTCCCCCGGATCAGCCTGTCTATGCCTATGCCATTGAAGGTCATTCCACGAAGAAACCGCGGTGCTCATACCATGGAGGCCATGGCGCTCTTCGTGCTGTGAAGAGTTGTCTGCCTTTCAGCCGGATGGCCCGGTCTGTTTGGCAGGTTACTCTTTCGGGGGACTGCTGGCCTATGAGATGGCCCGGCACCTGAGCCTCAGGGGCGGCAGGTCAAGCTGCTGGCCATCATCGATGTCGGACCCGGCGGGGCCGGACCACACCGCTGGGCCCAGGCGGCGCACTCCGCGCTTCTTGGCTGTTTCTGCGGAATTTGCCTCGCTGGATCCCCCACGTTCTTCTCCATAAGTCTGCCAACGAAATGCTGGGTCGCACGCGACTAAGGCTCAGAAAGCTTTTCAAGAATTTGTTGATTGATTCCAGTCACATGCATCGGTCCCAGTTGCCTATGGTTGCCGATGACATCTTCAACACGAACGACCGGCCGGATGATATGCGAGCGCAGATGAATGACTATCTGCGTGCGCTGGCGGAGCATCGCTACCGTCCCTATCCGGGACGGGCCGTGCTCTTTCGAGCTCGAACCCGGCCGCTTTTTCCATCCCATTCGCCTGACATTGGATGGAGCAAGCTCGTCCTCGGGGGGCTCGAGATCGTCCATCTATCGGGTAACCATGGGACGATTCTTCATGAACCTCATGTTCACGCACTCGCCAGGGAATTCCGAGCGGCCCTGGACGTAGCCGTAGAAGGGCACCGGTCAATGGGGATCAGCAACGCCAATCCCCCATGAGCCAGGAGAATCTGCAATGCTCGTGAGGCCGACAAAGACCACGCAGTTATTGATGGCGAAGCTCGTCATCCGTCAGTTTTCCGCGGCACACCCCGCTTCGGTCATGTGTCGGAGAGCGGTCGCTGCCCTTGACGAAGTCGCGACGGAAACCGGGACAACGGCGGTGCCAGTTGCGCTCAACTGGCTGATCACGCGCCTCAGCGTGGCCAGAGTGATCATCGGCGCCCGAAACGAAACGCAGCTCCGTCAGAACCTCGGTGCGGTGGGGTGGAACCTCGCGGTCGCGGATGCAAAAGCGCGACGCGGCCAGTGCCGAGAGCCCAACATACCCGTCCTGGCACCAGCGGGGCTTTGCCGAGCGGAACCCGTCGCCGGTTGGCTAAGTGAGAGACAAGAACCGAGGTCGCGAAGCCATTTGTTTTTTGGAATTCGGGATGGCGCGTGGCGTTCGGCGCATTACTAGGATAGAAGTGCAGGGCGGGAGAGTCGAACGGTGATCGAATCCGGGAAGGCCGGCGCGGCGGGAAGGCAGTTCGAGGTGATCTGGGCATCCGGAACACTACCCGAGCTGAGCGACTCGCAGCTCTTGAGTCGGTATGTTGGCGCGCGGGGTGGGGACACCTTGGCCGAAGCGGCGTTTCGTGAGCTCGTCAATCGCCACGGGCCGATGGTAATGGGGGTCTGCCGACAGATCCTGCGGAATCATCACGACGCGGACGACGCGTTCCAGGCGACGTTTCTGGTCCTGGTGCGCAAGGCGAGTTCGATTCGAGTGGACGATTCGCTCGCCCCCTGGCTTTGCAGCGTGGCTTACCGGACCGCGTGCCGGGCGCGAGAGCTGGCCGCACGTTATCGCTCGATTGACGAAGTGGAGATCGAAGAGCCCGCCGGCTCTTGCTTGGAGGGAACCTTTCAACTCGACTTGCGGCCCTTGCTGCATGAAGAATTAGATCGTCTTCCGGGCAAGTTTCGCGATGCGATCGTGCTGTGTCACCTCGAAGGCAAGTCGCACGAGGAGGCCGCGCGTCTACTGCAGACGCCAATCGGCACGGTAAACAGCCACCTGTCGCGCGGTCGACGGCTGTTGCGATCGCAATTGGAACGTCGCGGCGTGGTTGTGCCGTCCGCGCTATTCTCAGCGAATTGGCTGGCCGGCACCACAACCACGGTGGCAGTGCCACTGCTCGAATCCACGATTGCCGCCGCCATCGGGTCGGCGACGGCGAAAGCCGTGCCCGCCTTGGTCGTGTCCTTAACCCACGGAGTCTTGAAAACCATGTGGCTCAGAAAGGTAACAACGAACGCACTTGCGGGCGTTCTGATCGGCGCCGGGACGGGAAGTCTCGCAGTGTGGGCCCACTGGCCTTCGCCAAAGGCCAAGGAGTCTGCCCCAGGGCATGGGCCTGTGCTGGCACTGGCTGGAGAAAACGCGGGCAAGCTCGCCTGGGACGGCGTATCCGCTTCAACACGTGCGCAGCCGCAAACGCATTCGCAGGCGGCGGTGGACGAGGCCCGAACCGCTGACGGCCCCGAGGGAACGCTTGACGGTCTGCCAGCCGATTGCCCGATCTCGATCGCGGCCGGCGCTCTCTCCAAAATGATTGATCAATTCCATCAACCATCCCAGCCTTCCCGATAAGCAGGAATCGCGATGGCGGCGAATGACCCGGAAGAGGCGCGGAGCAGTGACACCGGTGTGGGCGCGTGCCTGGCCAGGCACGGCGGTCTGTCGTACCGAGCAGCACCAACTGAACCAGGTACGCACAGCAATGGACGCTACAGCGCCGTTTCTCGCCTCTGTGGACCAGCAGGAATTGGCACCACTGCGGCGGGGGAAGTTCCTCTGGCTTCAGCTCCGCCATTCCCTCCTTCCAGTTCATGCCAACCTGCGAGACGCGACCGCGGACGAGCCTGTCGCCGCACGCGCGATCGGCCTTTGCGCGACCCTCCTTGATCCGGTTGAGGAACTCGACGACAGCATTGGTTCCTGAACCGGGGGCCTCGATCACCGGCCCGTTGACACCTGATTCCTCCTTGCCCGGGGACGGCGGGTCGCCTTGCTTGGCAGGGTCTTGTTGCGCGGGGGCTGGTAGTGAGAGAAGGCCCACGCCGCAGCAAGTGGCTATCGCTGCCACCGCAAGGGCCGCGCCCAGCGTGCGTTTTGAAAGCCGCAGTTTCATTCTTGTTTCCTTCCCACGAGCACCGTGCTGGGCTTGCGCCCACAGCACTTCGCTCATTGTGTTGCTTCTCTACGGGCAAGAGGCAGCGGTGCATTTTCGTCCAATGACGATCTGGTGGGCCACGGTTAGCCGTCGCTGGGAGTCGAAACACCCTTCGGTCCCTGATAATTGGCCGCATGCGCCGGAGGCTTGATACCTGGCCTTAACCGAGCATCGCCAATCGGCGTGCCGGCAACCAAGGTCAAGGGAACCACGCCAGCCCAGATTGGAAGTTCATAGTCCGCCTCGTCGTCAATTGGCGGACCGGTCCGGATCTTTGCCGAGGCCTCGTCAATCGAGATCGACACGACGAGCGTCCGCCGGAGTTCCTGCTCGCTCGGCTCGCGGACCACCTCCCAGCGACCCGGAATCACATGGTCGGAAAGCCCGCGCAAGATTTCCGCTTTCCGGGCCGGGTCTTCGACCACGGAGGGTATGCCGTACAAGACTACCGAGCGGTAGTTCATCGAGTGGTGAAACGCCGACCGCGCGAGCACCAGGCCATCCACGAGCGTGACCGCAACGGAGATGGTCATCCCTTCCTGGAGAGCCCGGAGCATCCGGCTTGCGGGTGAACCGTGGAGGTAGATTCGGTCACCCAGGCGGACATACAGGGTCGGAATGACGCATGGCTGGCCATCGACCAGGAAGGCCACGTGGCAGACAAGCCCTTGGTCCAGGATCGCGTGGATCGTGACGGCATCGTAGGCACCGCGCTGGGCCAGACGCTTGACAGTAGCGCGGTCGCTCGGAGGCAACTCGTTCACGCAAAAAGCCCTCAACATCCTGTCCGCGGAAGCCGGGTGAACAGCCTGTCCGTCACCCGGCATCCACGAGACTTGTACATGATACTTCGACGTGGCATGGGCACAACTGCCACTTCTTCCATTAATCATGGTGCCACTTCTGCGGCTCGGATCGCCGCGAGAAATCCACGTCTGTCCCCGGCCAAGCATGCGGCGAAGACGACTTGTTTGGCCGGCTGGACTTCGGGCACGTCCGCCTTCACGAGGATCCGGCCGGAGCCACCCCTTGCGATGGGAAGAAGCGACTGGCTGAGCTTCGGAAAAGCTCTAGCTTTCGGTAGTCCCCGCCCACGGCCTCCTTGGCCGGCAGGCCGAGCCAGTCCTCCAGTACGGTTGTGAACACTTCCCGGAAGTCGATCCCGAACTTGAGGTCCCCGTACTTGGGGTCCAGTTCGGTCAGGCTCGGGGTCGTCCCCTTAAGCCCGGCGCGGACGCCGGGTCCGGCCAGGAGTACGGGACCGGCCGTGCCGTGGTCAGTACCCTGGGAGCCGCTCTCCCGGACCGTCCGGCCGAACTCGCTGAACGAGAGGACAGTCACCCGCTCTTCAAGCCCCGCCTTCCGCAGGTCGTCCAGGAACGCCTTGATTCCGCCGGCCCATTCGCCGAGGAGGCTCGCGTGCGTCGGTAGCTGCGCGGCGTGCGTGTCGTAGGAGCCGGGCTGGGACGTGTAGAAAACCCGGGTCCCAAGGTCGGCCTTGATAAGCCGGGCCAGCAACCGTAAACGGCCGGCCAACTCGGTGCTGGGGTAGCTGGCCCCGGAGTCGTCCTTCGCACGGACAACCTCCGCCATTCGGTCGGCGACCGCGTAGCCGTCCACGGAGTTCCGCCGCAGGAAGGCGCCGAAGTCCTCCTTCGGCTCGTCCTTCGCTTCCACGCGCGCCGGCTTGGCGGTGCGGGCCAGCACGAAATCCTCGGGGCGCGAGAACGCGGTCGCCACCGCCTTGCGTCCCCGCAGGATGGGCGGCAACTCTCCCGTGCCGGCGAATACGGAGGACGGCACGCCCTGCTTTAGCGTTCCGCCATCGAGCGCCTGGCCGATCCAGCCGAGGGCATCCTTGTCCTTCCCATCCGGCCGGGCCGAGTGCCAGATCGCCATCGACGTGAAGTGCGAGCGGTCGGGGTTGGGGTAGCCGACCCCCTGTACGATCGCGAGTCGGCCGTCTTCCAGGAATTGCCCGCGTCGCCCATCGCGGGGTGAAGGCCGACCTGGTCGTTCACTTTGACCAGGCTTGAGGCGGCCAGCCGGAGCTCCGTCCGGTATTTCGCGTAGCCATCGTCCTTGAAGGGTACGACGGTGTTGATGCCGTCGTTGCCGCCGTCCATCTGGACGACCACGAGCACGCGGCCGTCTTTCATGGGAGCGGCCGCCCGTGCCGCCTGTGCCAGGAAGTTGGGTACGGCGGGCGAAAGGGCGACCAGGGTGGACCCGCGTAGGACCGACCCCAAGAAATTGCGTCGGGAAAGCATGCTCATTCTCCTTTTGACGTTCGTATGCCTCCGGGACCAGCCCTAGCCCTGAACAAGGGGGCCGGGTCGGGCGAAATGGCCTCGGATCGTTGGAAGAAGGTTCTCACGAAGACTCTCTGCTGCTGCCCACTCGATTCCGTAAATCGAATGAGGCGACTCTGCACCACTCTGCGTTTTCGGGCGGGCTCACTTGCTCCTCGACTTTTGAACTTCATCGGCAAGCTCAATGAGCCTGCTGACCGCGACGTCCAAGGCTTCCGGCGTCTTGCTATCGCCGGCCCAGCTGATCGCGTGCTTCTTGTCGCCGTGAACGATGGTCAGGCCGCTTTGGAAAGCCGCTCCAGGGGAGTTCCCGCCCGGGGGGGACGGATAGTCCTTGTCGAACTCGAACAGCTTGGCCGAGCGGCCCACCTTTGAACCCGCTCCAACTCCTCGACAGTCAGCCAGATATCGACCTGGTGGCGGTCGTAGTTTGCGAGGTTGGACCGGTCCAATCGCTTGCCGTCGCCCCATTGTCGCTCGGTGTGCCAGACGTAGTGAAGCTTGCCGTCCTTGACGGTGATCTCGGTTAACCCCGCGTAGGTATAGGACACAGACAAGGGAGCCGGTTTGTCTTCTGTACGAGCGATGGGGATGACCCCGGCCAGGTTGCAGACGACCAGACACAGGACTAGAGAATATGGTCTCATTTGATCTCCTTCGCGTGGCGTTGAATGTACTGCGTTTCCTGACCTTCCTAACTAAGCCTGCTGTGCTTCAGGCGATGCCAACAGGAGTGCGACGAGCCGGCGGACGGTCTCGGGGGTCAGCGCACCGTCGCCCAGGGCGGCCGTCAGGCGGCCGCGCCAATCGGGACTGGGCGGGTATCCGACCAGGAGTTCACCGTAGAAGCCAACGAGCGCATCCCGATCGCCGCCTCGGTTGTGCCGCTTCGCCAGGCCCTCGCCGTCCAGGGGCGCGGGCGACGGCTGAGGTCTCCATCGACGAGCGCCGCGCCGTAGTTGGCACGTCCGATCATTGTCCCGGTGCCGATCCAGGAGCGGCCCTCGGGCCAGCCGCCGACGTTTGGCGGGTAGAACAGGTCCTGGCCGAGTCGCGCCACCCAATCGGCCAGGAGCAGTGTGCTCGGCGGCGGGTCGGAAAGCTCCAGGGCACGCACGGCGCCGAGGGCGTACTCCACCGGCCCGAGGACGCGGCCGCCGAGGTTTTCCTCCGCGAAGAATGCCTGGGACCGGAGCACCGTTTCGACGGCCCAGCCGATGTCAAGTTCGTGTTCCCGCAAACCGTCAGCCAGAGCGTCTATCGTCCGGGCCCCGCGCCTGCCTCGCCGAGGAACAGGCCGGACAGCCGCCAGGCTGAGCCGCTTCGCGGTGGCGGGGTGCTCCAGCACCATGCCGACCAAGTCGTCGCCCCGCCAGCGGCCCTTCTTGCCGAGGATTTCCTTTTCGCCATCGTCGTGACGGTCGGCGTCTTCTTGGAACTTGTCCTTGTCCACGGTCCAGCCGGTAAGCGCCCGGGCGGCCTCCTTTACGTCCTTTTCGGAGTAGTTTCCGACGCCCATCGTGAAGAGTTCCATCAGTTCCCGGGCCAGGTTTTCGTTTGCCGCTCCCTTCTTGTTGCTGGGGGCGTCGAGCCAGACGAGCAGCGCCGGGTCGTAGACGACCGCCTTGAGGAGGTCCGGAAACTTCCCCCGCCCGTGCTTGCGGAACAGCTCGTTCTGGCGACGCATGGCGGCCAGGCTCCGGACCTTGTCGTTGCTCGTCGCGAAGTGGTTGTGCCACAGCAGCGCCAGCCGCTCATTCAGGGGGTCGGGCCCAGAAAGCATCCGGTAAAGCCACCACGCCTTGAGCCGCGCCGGATCCCCGGAGGCGACGGCGTTGTCGGCGAGGGTGCCGGCGGTCTGCTCGAAGTCCTTCGCTACTCCGGCCCGCGCCTTCCCGGCAAGGATTCGGTCGATACTCGCTTTCGGCCCCTCTTTAAGGTCGCGCTGGATTTCCTCCCAGGTGGCCCCCAACCCGGCGCGGCGGTGGAGGTGGACCACACGCCGCAGGTTCCACGGGGACTTGGGGTTGGGTTCGTAGAGCGCCCAGGGGGAGGCATCGGCGTTCTTGCGATCTTCAGCCACGGTGATTTCCTCCAGTCAGGGCTTCTTGGGTTCGGGTTTCTTGACGGTGAGTGTGATCGTCCCCAGGTCCTTCGGCTTGCTTCCCGTCGGGGCCGGCAGATCCCATGCGACTTCGCCCAATTCGTTGCCGAATTGACGCGTTACGTGATCAACGCTGGCATGGGCTGTCAGTTGGTAGGTGAGCCCCGGAACGAGGCGAGGTATGCTGAACCGCCCCTCGGCGTCCGTTTGCACATTGACCCAGTACAATTCTTCGTGCAGTTGGTTACCGAACGCGAGGGCCGGAAACTGGGCTAGTGTGTGCATGAGGTGCAAGAAGCTGGACCTCACTGTGACGCCGGTGAGGGGCTTCTGCTCCTGGTCAACAAGCCGGCCGGTGACGGTCCCGAGTGGCTCCAGGCGGCACGGTCAGCGGGCTGCGCTCGTCGCCCCAAACGAGTACCGCCTTCCCCAACCCTTTCTCCTTGTGCCAGAAGAGCAGGTAGCGCGGGTACCGGTCGTCGAGTCCCATCGCCGAGAAGTTGGCCGTGCGAAGGGTGGGAGGCCCCAAGTCCAAATCATAGAGGCCGAACGCGGCGGTAAGGCCCCAGGCCGACACCCCTGTCAAGGGGTTGCCGTCGGGTCCCACGACCGTCCCTGTGAGCGTCCGGCCGGGGTCGAGCGTAATCTCGCAGATCTGCGATTTCCGGTCCTTCTCCGAGGCGTCAACGGCCACGACCGCATGGAACTCCTTGGGACCATTTGCTAACGTAACGTGGGCATCCAAAGAGGCAGGCCAACTCTGCCCATTGGTGAACCGGTTCTCCCAGCTTCGTGCATGGATCACGCCCTGGCCCGGCAGGACGGCGACGGTGAACGACCCGTCCCGCTCGGTGAGTACCTCGATGTCCTCGATGATGAGTTTCGTGAAGGTCGAGAAGTCCTTGAGGTGAGGGTTGTCTACGCGGGCGTGGTACTCCACATACCCACGGACCGGCCGACCCGTTGCCTTGTCCACGAGCCGGCCCCGCACCTCTAGGCCGCGCTCCACCTCGACGTCGGCCGTCACAGCCTCCATCCCCGGCGTGTCATCGACTGCTCGGGAGCAGCGGATGTACGGACCACCTTGGACTACCAGGTAATACTGCTTGGCCTTCGCGACTCCCGCGAGCCGGTAACGGCCCTCGGCATCCGTCGTCGTTCCAGCCATCTCGTCCGTCGGCAGCCGCAGCAGACCGTCCACCTTATACGCGTAGCAGGCTACGCGGACCCCGGCTGCGAGCTTGCCCGTTCCCTTCTCCCGCACCACACCGACAATTGGCTTGGCAGGGGCAAGGAGGTAATCGGCCTTCGCCGCGCAGACGACGGGAACGCCCTTGGGGACCGTGGCCCGCGCGACCGCTTCAACCACGCGGCGTTCCAGACCCGGCGCCTCGATGGACAGCACGACCACCCGGTCGCGGCCGAAGCCGGCGAGCGTGAACGTGCCGTCCGCGCCGGTCTTGACCTGGGTGATAACCTCCAAGGAGGTCATGACGCCTTCCTCGTACCCGACCGGCCGCGGGTTCCGTTTGTAGCCGGACTCGCGACTCCACGCCCCAAAGAAGGGCCAGACGTTCTCACCGGGAGCTTTCATCATGCGGTGGATACTGACGGTGGCACCCGAGATGGGCTGGCTCTCCAGGTCGAGAACTCGGCCGGAGATGGGCACATCGTCCTTGACCAGCCGCAGGTCAGGCAGCCCTCCGCCCCAATTGAGTCGGGTCAGCGGCACCCAGTCCGGCCCGAGGTTCTTGGCAACCGCGACGACGCTCACGTTTTGGTCCATCTCGGCCTGCGTGGCCGAGAAGCGGTATTTCCCGTCCGCGTCCGTGGTTGCCCGTGCTGGAGGGGTTTTCTCTCCCTTATCTTTCTGGGCTTCGCCCACTCCGGCCCAACGGGCGCAGACGAATACCTCGGCGTTCGCGGCCGGCTTGCCGTCCGGCCCCAAGACGCGGCCCTGCACCTCGAACGTCTTGCTTGGCTCGGCGTCCTTCGCCGCCTTGGCACTGGCAGCCGTGCCCTTGGCTTCCGGTGTCTGTGCCAAGGTGCCTCCGGTCCCCAGCAACCCAGCACTCGCCACAGCGAGCACCGCGAGAAAGAACACTGGAATTGTCAGGCTACGGTCCATTCTGGTCAGCACGTGTCACCTCATTGTTGCTTGCCGAACCTGTAACTTTTTTGTCACACCTCCAGATCAAAAGCCATCGGCGTTGTCCGCCAGCCAGCCCACGACCGGCGACGCTTCCGGTCAGGGCTTCTTGGTTTCGGGCTTCTTCGTCGCGATCGTGATGGTTCCCAGGTCCTTGGGCACGCCACCTGTAGGGGCCGGCAGATCCTTCGTCAGCCTATTTCCGTCGACGCTCAACTCGTAACTGAACCCAGGGATGAGGCGGGGCATCAGGAACCGTCCTTCGCCATCCGTTTTCACGCTCTGCAAGAACAATTCTCCCTTAAGATGATTTCCGGCCACGAGACTCGAAAACTGGCGAAAGATTCCAAATCGGGCGCTCGCCCAGTCGGCTTCCACCGTGATGCCAGCGAGAGGCTTACCCTCTTCATCCACTAGCCGCCCTGTCACGGTGCCGAGCGGTTCCAAGTGCATGGTTATCGGACCGCGCTCGTCACCCCACACCAACACCGCCCGGCCCAACCCTTTCTCCTTGTGCCAGAAGAGCAGGAAGCGCGGGTTGCGGTCATCGAGTCCCGTCGCCGTGAAGGTCGCCGTGCGGAGGGTGGGAAACCCCAATTCCAAGTCGTAATTGCCGAACGCGGGCGTGAGCCCCCAGGCCAACATCCCTGTCAAAGGTCTGCCGTCGGGTCCGACCACGGTCCCTCCGAGCGTCTGGCCTGGGTCCAGCGCAATCAGGCAGATCAGCGATTTCGGGTTCTTCTCGGAGGCGTCGATCTCCACCGCGGCGTGGTAAGCCTCCCCGCTGCCCCGCGGAAACGGGGACACGTCCACTCTCGAAGCTGGCCAACTGTGGACGTTCGTGAATCGGTTCTCCCAGGAACGAGCATAGATGACGCCCTGGCCAGGCAGAACGGTCACGGAGAACGATCCGTCCGGTTGGGTGAGCACCTCCAGATCTTCGATCACGAGTTTCGTGTAGCTTGGGAAGTCTTTAAGATTTGGGTTGTCTACGCGGGCGTGGTACTCGACAAAGCCGCGAACCGGTCGGCCCGTTGACTTGTCGATGAGTCGGCCACGTATCTCCAGGCCGCGCTGTAGGTCGAAGTCCGCCGTGACGGCTTCCAATCCAGGCGTGTCATTGACCGGCTGCGCCGTTCGGATGAACGGACTGCCCTGCGCGATCAGGTAATACCCGTTGTTGGACTTCGCCACCCCGGCGAGCCGGTAGCGTCCCTTCTCGTCCGTTATTGCCCGGTTCGGTTCCAGCGACTGTGGAGGCCAGCAGGTGACCTCAACTCCGGCGACAGGCTTGCCGGTGCCCTTGTCCCGGACGACACCAACGATTGGCTTGGCCGGAGCGAGCAGGTAATCCGCCTTCGCCGCGCAGACGACAGCGTCACCCTTGGGGACAGTCGCTCGCGTGATGACCTCCGCTACTCGCCGCTCCAGGTCCGGCGATTCGATCACCAGCACTACGACCCGATCATGGCCGAAGCCCGCGAGGGTGAACTTCCCGTCTGCCCCGGTCTTCACTTCCCGGGACATCTCCAGTAAGGTCATGACGCCTTCCTCGTACCCGACCGGCCTCGGCTTCCTCCACGCCCCAAAGAAGGGCCAGAGGTTTTCGCCAGGAGCTTTCAACACGCGGAGAACCTTGACGGTGGCTCCGGCGACGGGCTGTCTCTCAAGGTCGAGAACTCGGCCAGTGATCGGAATATCATCCTTCACCAGCCGCAAGTTGGGCAGGCCTCCGCCCTGGTTGAGTCGCGTCAGTGGCACCCAGTCGGGGCCGAGGTCCTTCGCGCTGGCGACGACACTGGCGAGTTGATCCATCTCTCCCTTGGTCGCCGAGAAGTGGTATTTCCCCTCCGCGTCCGTGGTCGCGCGGGGCGAGGGAAGTTTCTCACGCTTGTCTTTCTGACCCTTCACTCGCCATGGCCCAGCGGGCGCACACGAACACCTCGGCGTTCGCGACCGGCTTGCCCTCCGGCCCCAAGACGCGGCCCTGTACCTCGAACGTCTTGCTTGGCTCGGCGTCCTTCACCGCCTTGGCACTGGCAGCCGGCCCCTTTGTTTCTGGCGTTTGCGCCGGGGCACTCCCGGCCCCCAGCAACCCAGCACCCGCCGCAGCGAGCGCCCCGAGAAGGAGCACCATGTTCATCAGGATGCGGTCGATTCTTGTTAGCATGTGTCACTCCTTTGTGTTCGCGGAACAATTGACGATGTTTTCAACCTTTCAGAATGGTTCGTCGAGCGCGGGAATAAGGGACGACTTTTTTCTCTCCCTGACCGACAGAAGCGAACCTGCGCTGCCAATCGGTTCACCGCGGGGCATCGGAACCAGGCCGCGGGCGGCGCCCTAGTCTGGACCGGGTACACGTCGGTAGTCTCGCTTACTGCGGCTTCGACTCTATGGTGCCGAGATCCTTGGGCTCGCCCGCCGGTGCCGGCAGGTCCTTCGCCAGCCAGCCGAGGAACTCGTTACCTGATTGGGCCCCGAGTTGGTTTTGAAAGCCCGGCACGAGCCTGATCTTGAACCGACCCTCGGCATCGGTGGTTGTCCGCGGCGTGACCAGGTTCTGCGCCGCCCCGGGATAACTCGCGGCAGGAAGTATCCGAAGGAGTTTCCCCCCGTCGTCGGGCGGATCGGGCGGGAACGAGTAGACCGTGGCACCGACCCGCGGCTTGCCTTTTTCGTCCACAAGTTGACCCGTCACAACACCAAGTGGGTCGAGTTTGACGGTGAGCGGCCCCTTCTCATCGCCGCGCACGAGGACCGCCTTGGCGAGCCCCTTCTCCTTGTGCCAGAACAGCAGGTAGCGAGGCCGGTCCGGGTCGAGTCCCGTCGTCGTGAACGCCGCCGTGGGAAGGGACGGGAGATCCATCGCCGCCTCGTAGTTACCGAACGCGGCGGTGACGCCCCAGGCCACCGTGCCCGGAAGCGGCTTGCCGTCCGGCCCGACCACCATCCCGGCGAGCGTCCGGCCCGGGTCGAGCGTGATTTCGCAGGTGAGGGACTTCGGGTCCTTCTCCGACGCGTCGATCGCCACCACCGCGTGGTAAGACGCGCCGCCACGGAGTCGGCACCACGTCCACACTCACGGCGGGCCAACTGTGGGCGTTGGTGAACCGATTGTCCCAGGCGTAGGCGTAGATGACGCCCTGCCCGGGCGGGACGGCCAAGGAGAACGCCCCCTCCCGATCGGTGTACATCTCGACATCGACAATCTGGAGTTTCGTGAAGCTCGGATAGTCTTTGAGGTGCGGGTTCTCGACGCGAGCGTGGTACGAGACAAGGCCGCGGACCGGCCGCCCAGTCGCCTTGTCGATGAGCCGGCCACGGACCTCCAGTCCGCGTTCCACATCCAGGTCCGCCGTGATGGCTTCCACCCCGGGCGTGTCACCAACATCGCACCCGACCGGATGTAAGGACCGCCCCGGGTGGTGAGGGTGTACTCCTTGGCTTTTGCCACACCGACAAGCCGATACCGCCCCTCGGCGTCCGTCGTCGCCTGAGACGTTCCGCACAAGACCTCGACGCCGACCGCTGGCTTGCCAGTGCCCTTCTCCCGGACCGTGCCGACAACCGGCTTGGCCGGGGCGAGCAGGTGATCCGCCTTCGCCGCACAGACGATGGCCTGCACGCCCTTCGGCAGGTCGGGTAAATCGACCCGCGTGACCGCCTCCATCACCCGTCTTTCCAGCCCTGGTCCCTCGATCACCAGCACCACCACGCCGCCCGCGGCCGAACCCGGACAGACTGAACCGGCCGTCGTCGCCGGTCTTCACGTCCTGGACCATCTCCAGCGCGGTCATCACCCCCTCCTCGTAACCGATTGGCCTCCGCAGGTAGCGGCCGGCGTCCCCGGCCCACACCTTGAAGAACGGCTGCAGGTCTTCCCCGGGGGCCTTCAGGACTCGCAGCACCCGGACGGCGGCCCCGGCAACGGGCTGGCTCTCCAGGTCGAGCACCCGACCGGTGATGGGCACGTCGTCCTTGACGAGCTTGAGGTCCGGCAGCGTGCCGGACGCCCGCGGCAGCGGACCGGGGGCAACCGCAGCCGGGTCGAATGCGACCGCCGATAGTGGCAACCAGTCCGGGCCGCAGTCCCTAGCAGTGGCAACCACGCGGAAGCCCTGCTCTAGGTGCTTGCCGAAGGCGGTGAAGCTATAACTCCCGTCGGACCCGGTAGTCGCGTAGATCGCACGAGGTCTCGCGCCCGGCGGGAGGTCATTCCCGGCCGGCCAGCGCGCGACCAGGGAAAGATCGGCCCCGGCCATTGGCTTGCCGTCAGGTCCCAACACCCGGCCCCTCACGACGAATGGCCCCCCGATCCCCCTGACACCGGCCGCCGGTACGGCGGGTGGCTCGGCCGCTGGCTGCGCTGGGCCACGTCCTGGTCCGCCGACCCCGGCGGGGTTTGCTGATGGGGGCTCGGCCGCTGGCTGGGCCAGGCTGCGTCCCGGCCACCCAGTTCCCCCGGCCACCAAGCCTGCGACTGCGAGCAGCACATAACCCACCCGCACGGAAAACCATCTCGTCGTTTCTCTCATAGTCGACTCCCATATGGGCCCGGATACTGCCAGGCCGACAGCGACCCCGACGGATACTCGTCGCCGCGACGGGATCCGGCCGCAGGCGAAATATGTGGCGCGAAAGCCGCCTATCAGCGTGACTTTTCACTCGGGAACATTCCCGGCGGCTCCGCCTTGATGCCGCCCGGCGGCGGCGTCCACCCCAAGCCCTCGGCTTCACGCAGGATCTGGTCCAGCCGCTTCTCCACGATCGTCGGCCGGGCGTCGGCCCGCTTCTTCATCAGATCCCGGACCTTCTTGAGTTGGGCCTCGAGCTGGGCCAGCTCCAACTCGCGGCGCTTTTGTTGGAAGTCGAACTGTTTGTCGATAAGGGGCGACAGTTTGGCTTTGATCGCCGCCCGCTTCCCCTCGTCCTGGGTGCGGGTGTAGTCCCCCACCATGTCACGGATGTCCTCGTTGAGACCGGATTCCTCCTCCAGAAGTTTCGCCAACTCCGGGTCAGCCGGAGGCTGCGCGGCGAAGTCAGGATTACCCCCGGGGCGCCGGGCTGGCCGGCGGCCGGGCGCTCTCCGGTGAGGACGAAGGCCCCCGCGAGGGCCACCAAAACGATCATCGACACGCGTGCGAACTTCATGGGTCATCTCCTTTACACAGCAACACAGGTACTTGCCATTTAGGGCGCCTCGGCACTCAGCTCGCGTTGAAGCGTATTGAGCCGTCGTCGGGCATCTCGGAGCAACTCGTCGGCGGGATCGACGAACCCGGCGACGGACTGCTGCCGTAGGTCAGCCTCCACCTTTCTCGTCCCTATCCTGATCGCCTCGATCGGGAGTTGCAGTGGATCCTCTGCCGGGGGCAGGGACCGGACTGTATAGCCCGTGGCGCCTGGGGTGGTGGCGGAACCACTCGTGTCAACCGGAGCAAAGAGGCGGCCCAGCGGCGTCCAACGGAGGGCGCCCCAGGTTCCGAGGACAAGAGCCATCGTCATCGCACCGGCAGCCAATATGCGCACGTAATGTCGCTTGCCCCGGTGCCGCACCTTCGTGTGCAGAAGGGCCTCGGGCAGGGGAATTGTCTCGGGCTGTTGCAGATGCGCTAGGCACCTTTCCAGAAGCGACTCCAGCTCGCTCGCCGACTGGAACCGCTCCGATGGTGCCTTGCGGTGGAGTTTCGCGACCACCTCGACGAGCCAACCCGGTATTGCGGAGTTCAGCTCCCGGATCGGTTGCGACTCCTGCTCTTCGACCCGTCGTAAAACCCCATAAGCCGTCTCGGCGCGGAACGGGGGGTGGCCCACACACATGGCGTAGAGCACGCTCCCCAGGCTAAAGAGGTCGCTCCGGTGGTCAACCGGTTCGCCGCGCGCCTGTTCGGGCGACATGTATTGCGGCGTCCCCGCGATCACTCCACTCTGTGTTAGACTCGCGTCGTTGACGGCCCGCGCCAGCCCGAAATCGGTGAGCTTGACGCGGGCGATCCCTTCTTCCAGGAGAATGTTTGCCGGTTTGACATCGCGATGCACGAGCCCCTGGGCGTGGGCGGCTGCCAGTCCCGCCGCGACCTGCCTGCCGATTCGGAGAACCTCCTCCGCGGGCAGGGCACCTGACTTCTGGAGCCGCTTTTCCAGGGACGGGCCGCGCACGTAGGGCATCACCAGGTAGGGCAGCCCGTTGGCTTCTGCGACCGCGTGGATCGCCATAACGTTGTCATGGACGACCGCGGCTGCAGCGCGGGCCTCGCGGGCGAACCGCTGTCGGGCTGCGCCACAGGTGGCCAATTGCGGACTCAAGACCTTGATGGCCACGTAGCGGAGGAGCGCCGGGTCGAGCCCCTTCAAGACGACGCCCATCCCGCCACTGCCTACAATGCCGGTGATCTCATATCCGCCAAGGCGGCCGAGCATGCGTGGGTCGTCCGTGGGAGCCAGATAGCCCCGTAGGCCGCAGAGCATGCTCTGGTCGGAATCTTCCGTCTCTTCCATCGGCGGAGCGCGCAAATCACCTCGCTCCTCGCCGTCCTCAGTCGGACTCGCAGAGGCGAGATAACTCCTGGCCTCTTGCCACAAGTCTGGGTCCGCTGTCCTCGCCTCCAATAATTGGCGGCACGACGGGCAGTCTTCAAGATGGTCCTCCAGGGCCGACTGCTCCTCGTCGGCCAATCGGTTGGCAAGGGATCGCTCGATGGCTTGAGGATCACAGCGCGTCTTTCTCAGGTCCATGGCTCACCGTATGTGTTATGGCCCTCCTCAGCGGGGGGCACTTGCCTACATTTCCCGTGCGAATAACCGATGCCCGGTTCTCTGCGGATGGCTGTTCTTGGAGTTTGCGGTTGCACCCAAGCAGTCCGAAGGCTGCGGGGGGCGACTCACACCGCTTCGTCCCACTCGCGAACCTTCTCCTTCAGCCGAAGCATGACCCGGCCCCGGGCCACATAAACGGCGCCGGGTTTTTTGCCCAGGGCTTTTGCTACCTCGGCGATGTCCCGCCCCTCGACCGCCGTCCACCAGAACGCCTGCCACGTCTCTGGCCGGAACTCTTCTTCAACTTGTTGGGCCGCCCAATAAAACACCTGGCGCCGCTGCTCAGTGCGGAGTAGGTTGGAGTCGGGTCCATCCTTCGCGGCCTGCCGATCGAGCGGGTCGTCCGCAGGCGCACCGCCACAGGCCCTGTCCGGCGGACAGCGCGTGAGGGCGTTGAGGATCTGGTTGCGTGCGATCTTGGTCAGCCAGGACCGGAAGCGTCCGCGCGTCGGGTCCGGCTGCCAACGCTCGACCGCCAATGCGACCGCAGTCAGCACTTGCTGGACGAGGTCCTCGGCGTCCGCGTGTTGTAGGCCCTTCTGGCAAGCGAGCCGGTACACGACCGGCTGGTAAATCGCTACGAACTCAGTCCAGGCCTCCTGGTCGGCCCGGTTCTTCAAGCGGGCGATGAGGCTCAGGCGGGTGTCAGGATCGCCGTTCACTCCACAACTCCCTCCAGACTCATACACACCGGCAAGCTGCGAATCTAACACTTGATTCCGCGGTCGCCCGGAGTGGCCTGTTGTCAACAATCCCCCGGCGTCCGCGGAAGCTTGCGGATCTTGAAGCCAGCCCGGTGAGCTTGCTTCACATGCCTGAGCAGCGTCTTGAGTGAGCCGCCGCACAGCCTCTCCGCTGCCGGCAGCGGACTCCGGTCGAGAAGCGTTCCCTATTACGCCGGCACGAAAGTTGCTCAATAATGCTAAAGGGGAAAGCAAGAGGACGAGAAAACCCAAGAGGGAGAGCAGTCATGGCAATCGAACTGCCTGACGCCCGCGAGTTGTCTGATGAGTCCCTCCAGGTCATTCGCCTGCGTGCCTTGCATGGCATCGAACTGGGCTTTTCCGAGACGGACCTGGCTAACCTTTTAGGTGTTTGCCACGAGACCATCAGTCGCTGGTGGACTGCCTATTGTGCCCATGGCCTGCATTCGCTGCCTGGGGGTCGTACGGGCAGACCTTTGGGCTCTGGACGCTTCTTGGCTGAGCAGCAGGCCGACCGCATCCAGGGGTTGATCGACAACCATTCTCCGGAACAACTGGGGATTGCTCAGGCCTTGTGGACTCGTCGCGCCGTCCAAGAACTGATCCGCAAGGAGTTCGACATCGACTTGGCGGAACGAACGGTCGGTCAGTACCTGCGCCGCTGGGGTTACACCTCCAAGAAGCCCGCACGGCATTCGCGCAAGCAGGAACCGGACGAGGTCCAACAGTGGCTGGAGGAGACGTACCCCGCGATCGAAGAGCAGGCGGACAGGGAGAATGCGGAGATTCTCTGGACGGACGAGGTGGGTGTCGATGCGGATCACCACCCCGGTTACGGCTATGCGCGTGAAGGAGAGCGCGCCACCATGGAGGTGCCAGGACCGCACATCCGGGTGAACCAGATCAGCGCCATCAGCAACGAGGGAACGGTGCGCTTCATGACCTACAAGGGATCGCTGAACGCGGCGGTGTTCCTGGTATTCCTGAAGAAGCTGATCGAGGGAGCCAACCGCAAGGTCCTCCTGATCGCAGACCGGTTGCAAGCACACAAGACACCTGAGGTGATTGCCTGGCTGGAGGCGCGCAAGGACCAGATCGAGGTGTTCTACTTGCCTGCCTACTCGCCTGAGATGAACCCAGTGGAATACCTCAATGATGACATGAAGGGTGCGGTGAACAAGGCGGGCCTGCCAAACGACAGAGGAACCTTAGCCAGTCGTATCCTGGATTTTATGGACTGCTTAGCCCACATCCCCGAACATGTTATCAGTTATTTTTTCCACCCTAGTGTTCAATACGCCGCGCCTATTGAACTTTGATCTTATTTCAAGCCGGCGTAATAACGTATGGTAAACCGGAGTGGCCTTGGCACAAGGGCCACTGTTAGCCATGTGAATGGTGCCACTTGTACGGCTGCAGAGCCGCCACGGCCGCGGAGCTGGACAGCAATTTGAAACGCTCCAAACAAAGGAACTCACGAGGCGATCTACGGGACCGTGTCGGCTATTCCCTACTGGACCCGCCGCGGAGCAGCGCCTTGCCGGCGGACGCCCGAGTCGTCTCACCGTCCAGCAGCTTGCGGGCGATCTTCTTGTATTGACCAGTCTTCGGCGGGTTCCTCGACGGTTCGGGGGCACCTCCGGGCGTTTTCCCGCATCGCGCACTCGGGGGCCTTGCCGCGTCCGCCGTTCCTAAATGTGCGCGCCTGCCGAGGTCGCTCAGAGTAATTCCTTTATGGGATCGGTGTCGTCGAGCAACGGGCGCGGCCGTCCTGTCCGGTCGTCGAACATGTGGGCCGGATCAATGCCGAGGGCGTGGTAAACGGTGGCGAGAACGGTCTGGACCGAGCACGGACGCTCTTTCGGCTCCTCCGCGCGGCTGGTCGTCGCACCGACCACTTGCCCCGTGCGAAGCCCGCCGCCCGCCAGCAGGCAGGACATGACACGGGACCAGTGGTCGCGCCCGCCCTCCTTGTTGATGACGGGGGTCCGCCCCATTTCTCCCCACACGACCACCACCACGTCTCGGTCCAGTCCCCGTTCGTTCAGATCCTCCACCAAGGCCGAAACCCCGGCGTCCAACTGGGGGAGGAGGATCCGGCGAAGCTTCTGCTCGTTCTGGGTGTGAGTGTCCCACCCGGCGTTGCCTGGCCCCATATCGGGCTTGATCTCCGCTGTGACGAAGCCGGCCCCGGCCTCCACCAACCGCCGGGCCAGAAGAAGCTGCGGCGCCTTGCCATACCGATCCCGGACTCGGGGATCTTCCTTCTTCAGGTCCAGCGCGTCGCGGACTGCCCCGGACGTGATCATGGCAAAGGCCCGGTTTGTGACCGCGTCGAGGCCCGCCGGGCTGCCGCGGGCGTCTGCGTCTCGCCGCGCCCGGTCGAAGCTCTCCAGGAGCGACTGGCGGTCCCTGAGCCGGTCGGCCCCGACGTCCGGGAGTGGGGTCAAGTTGGCCAGGCTTTGTTCCGTGGGGGCGAACGCGCGGTGGCCGATGCCGAGATAGGCGGGCTCGAGCCCTGGGGTCAGGCCGCGGAGACTGACGAACGGCGGAACCGAGGTATCCGCCGCGCCACGAATCCGGGACACGACCGCCCCGACCGATGGACGGGACGTGACCTTGTTCTCCGCCGTCGTGAAGCCGTTCATGACCCGGTAGTCGGTGTGGTCGTCGTCCATCCCGGTAACCGATCGGACGACCGCGAGTTTGTCCATGGAAGCAGCGAGCCGGGGGAGGTGCTCACAGATGTCGATGCCGGGGATCCGCGTCCGGATCGGTTTGAAGGTTCCGCGGATCTCGACCGGGGCATCCGGTTTCAAGTCCAGCGTGTCGATGTGCGACGGGCCACCAGTCAGGAACACCATAATGGCGGCCTTCGCCCGCATCGGCTCGGCCGCGCCGGTGCGCGGCTCGGCGGCACGGAGGCGGAGAAGGTCCGCGAGCGTCAGCAGGCCACCGAACGCGCCCACACGAAGGAATGTCCGGCGCGTCAAGCGGCGCGGCGGCTTGGACGGTTGAGTATTCCAGATGGTGAACATCGCGAAAATCTCCTGCGAGAGCGTGAGGTTACGAGCCCGCCGTCCATGAATGGCAGCCGATTACGGGTCAGCCTGGGGGTTTGGCCAGAGGCAGGTCGCCAAGGTCGGTTGTGACCCCGGGACGAACCGCCGGGCCGTCCTGGAGGTCGATGGCCGGGAAGCGACCGGACATGCGAACAGCCGAGGGCCGTACTGACAGCCCGGGGACCAGACCCTCGAACCGAAACCGCCCCTCGGCGTCCGTCGAAATTGTCGGCCGGTAGGGATGGAGGACAGACAACGGGAACGAGCGGTCCTCCCGGTCCCCCTGCGTGAGCGCTAGTTCCGCCTCGGCCGCCGACCCGGCGCCGTCCGTTACAACCCGACCCGTGATTGCCCCCCAAGGCTGAAGGGTGACGCGCAGTCGCCCCTTGGTCACCGGCCCGGACGACCACGTAGCCGGCGAGCTTGCGCCTCCCGGTGGACAAAGGCAATCAGGCGTGGACGGCGGGCGTCGAGTGCCCGGACAGTGAACTCGGCCGCGTTGAGGTGCTCGGCCTCTGCCGGCTAGGGGCCGAGGCCCACGGCGCGGGCACCGGGAAGCGATTTGCCGTCCGGGTCCATGACGACCCCCGGAAGGCTCCGGCCCCGGTAGAGTTCGAGGTCGCGGGTTAAGGGTCCGCCCGCAGCCGAGGCGTTGATCGGTTCGCAGGCGTGGAATCGTTCGGCCGACGACGTGGTCGCGGATGACTGGTCCAAACACCGCGCGGCGGGGACGAAATCCTCCCCGCCCACCGACCGGTCGGCCTGCGCCATGAGCATCCCCGGTCCTGGGGCGACGACCAGGGTGAACCGGCCGTCGCGGTCGGCAGTCACGGGCTCGGACCAGTACGTGCCCCGGCCGCCCCCTGTCCAGGCCCGGGCGTCGGCGCCGAGAGGTTGGTACTTGACGGACCCGCGCACCGGCGTGCCCGTGGCCTGGTCGAGGAGCCTGCCCTGGACCCGGACCCCCTTCGTGACTTCAAAATCAACGGTTACCGGCCCCGCGGCGCCGCCGGCTTGTTTCTCGACCCACAAGTCGTCGCCGCCCGATTTCCCCGGAAACGCCCCTAGCCGGAAAAGCCCAGCCTCAGGCAGACCCGTGAGCCGGTACCGCCCCTCGCGGTCCGTCGTTACCCCCGTGACCCACCCTTCTCTGGCTTTCACGTTCGCACCGGTGATGGGCCGGCTGGTGCCGGCCTCGCGGATGGTCCCCTCGACGACCCGAGTCGGGACGCCCCGATGCTCGAACGTGGCCCCGTAGACGTAGTACGCATAGTCACCCACCGGACCCCGGGTTGGCCGCCCGGGGGGCTGCGGTAACTTGTCCGCGTCCACCCCCTCTCGGGTGAACGCCCAACACCCCTGCGAGGCGATGCCATCGCCCGAGATGATGAACCGGACGAGGCGCTCCGCCCCAGACCGGTCAGCCGAAACCGCCCGTCACGGTCTGCCGTCACGGTCGCGGGCAGTCCAGCGCTGGGTAGCCAGTGCAGGCGCTTGGTTGCGACGTCCACCGCGTTGTGTGGCGAGGTCTTGCACACCTTCAGGAAGCGGCCCAGGTCCTCCTCCGGAAGGGCCGAAAGTAGGATCAAGTGAACGGTTGCTCCGGCGACTGGCTGGCCCTGCGGGTCGAGTACGCGGCCGGTCAGCGGCACGTCGTCCTTGACCAACCGGAAAACCAGTTCCCCGCTCCGCGCAGTCGCCGGCCCGGGATCAGTCCGGACCGAACCCGTCCGCCGCGGCAGCGATGATCTCCTCCTCCTCGGCCACCAGTTCGAACCGGCCATCCGCCCCAGAGGTTCCGCCGGACCGGGGCTTCACGTGCTCCCGGTAATCGGGGATAAAGCTCATCGCATCCCCGGCCCGATCGTCGGAGCCGACATACAGCCGTGCCCCTGCGACCGGCTTCCCTTCAGGTCCCAGGACCACGCCGCGCACGGTCCGGCGTTCTCCGGTCGAAGTCAGTTGCCCCTGTGCCACGGGGTGCGTCGGTAGCGCGGCGAGGCAAGTCACCAGCGCCAGCATGCCGACCGCACCAGCCGCCCGAAGTTTCGCTGGTCGCCGTCGGCCAGGCGATTGCGGTTGTCCGACTCCGCGCAGCGGTTGAATTCTCGCCCCGGCGGACCCGTGTTCGGATATTGCGTTCTCCATCGATTGACTCCTCTTTCTTCAAGAAGAACCCGGGCGGTCAAAGGACACCCGATCCCTCTTAAGGGGCAAGACGCGAGCGCCCTGAGAGCCGCGCCAGCGCGGCTTTGGCCTCGTCGGTACCTCTGAACAACGGGGAGCCGGCTGCAAGCCGCTCCAGGCACGTCTTCGACTCCGAGCTTCCAATCTGTTCCAGCACCTCGACCACTCGCAGAACCCGCAGTGTTTCGGGCAAGGTCACAGGTCCTCTGCGGGTGTCAAGGATCCGCTCAAGCCGCCTTCGAACCTCCGCCGAAGCTGATTCCGCAAGAGCCTTCCTCAGGAGGACGTCCGCCGCAGCCCCGTCGAGTTTCGCCAGTTCCGAGGAGGCGTTCTCCCGAACCCGAAAGCGGTCATCGTCCAGTTCGCCGATGAGCTGAGTCACACGGGCCAGCCGCTCTGTCTGGGGATGCAGGTGCTTACTCAATATCGGAATGGCACGCTCGGGTGCCTGGGCAAGGGCAGCCACAGCCCGGTAGGCCGCCGCAGCCTCCGGATTTGCCAGATCGGCCCACGCGCGTTCGAGTGACTCTTCTGTCAACTCTTCTGCCGGTGAACGTCCGCCGCTTAATGGGTTCAGCACGCCCCAAACCAGGGCCGTCGCGTCGAGACTCCCGGAGGCGAGATTCCGGCCGTCCGCGGAGAAGGCCAGGCAGGTGACTGCCTGTTTGTGGCCACTAAACCTACAGCGTTCCTTGCCGGTGGCGACTTCCCAAAGGTGGACCGTGCCGTCCCTGAGCCCGCACGCGACCGTCCTTCCGTCCGGGGCGAACGAAAGCGCCGCTACTTCACTCGACTGCTCCCAAACTTGGCAAAGATCCCGCCCGACTACATCCCAAATGTGTACAGTCTTGTCAGCGCCTCCGCTGACGAGGAGTCTCCCGTCCGGGGAAAAGGCCAGGGCAGATACGGCACCTGCGTGATACCCTGTCCAGGCCGCCTCTTTGGTGCCCGACTCAACGCACCAAAAGCGGACAAGGCCGCCGCTGCCGCCCGTGACCAGGGTCTTGCCCTCAGGCGAAAAAGCCAGTGCCGACGTACGGCCCGTGTCCACCGACAGCGAGCGGACGGGATGGTCACTCCCCGCGTTCCACAGCCGAACGACTCCGTCGTCGCCAGCGAACGCAGCCACCTTTCCGGAGGGGGAAACGACAATGCAAGTGGCCTCACATTGCATTCGTTGACGATGCTGAGGGGTCTTCTCGGAACCGGAGTTCCAGAGAGAAACTGTTCCGCCTTTTGCCGCAGATGCCAAGGTCTGCCCGCCTGGGCAGAATGAAGCCCTAGAAACCTCCCCGCGGCTCACGACCTTTTGCTCCCGTTCACGCTCCTTCGCCACGTCCCAGAACCGGAGGAGGAACGAAGCCTGACCGTCCGCGCCTTCGGTCGTGACCGCCCCGATGGCCAACGTGTTCCCGTCGGCAAGAAATGCGACCGCCAGAACGGCCTCGCCCCGCCGAATGTGGGGCGTCCCGACCCGCAGGACGGCACCGATTGGAAGCGCCTCAACCGCCGGCTCTGCCCCGGCTGGTGGGGCCGAGAACAGAACCGCAATGAACAAGGCAACGGCGGGAAGTGCCAAACGGAGTCGAGGCATGAGGGTTTACTCCCTTCTGGCCGGGCGTAGCCCGCCATCCCGGGCCCGGTCGGCTCGTACCGCCGGACCCGGTAGGCGCGGACCGTTATTTGCCCCCGGTTCTCTCCATTAACCGCACAGTCCCTTTCAGGTCCCCCTCGATCACCGCCTCCGGGTCGTCGATTTTCCGGTTGAAAGCGTTGTCAGGGATCTTCTCCTTTCCCCGGCACCCGACAGCTATAGTTTTACCGTCGGGCGAGAAGGCGACGGACGTTGCCTCAACGTCCAAGGTGAACTTCTCCCGGATCTCGCCCGTGGCTCCGTCTCGCAACCAGACCTCACCGGTCTTCTCGTAGAACCCCTTACCCTTCTCGTGTAGTACTCCCATGCCAAACACCAGTGTCTTCCCGTCCGGGGAGAGTTTTCCAAGAATGGCGTCTTTGACCCGCTTCCGCTCCTTGCCGGTCGCCACGTCGAGGAACACGATCGCAATACCCGCGTTCATTCCCTCCCGGGGGCCACCTGGCTTGTACATCCTGTGAGCGCTGGTAACCAGGGTCTTACCGTCGGGCGAGAACTCGGCACCGAAATACCCCAGGAAAGTAGTTTCGTCCGTGTCCTCTCCATCGACGGTCAGAAGCTCCTTCTTGTTGGCCCAGTCCCAGAGGCGGAGGGTCTTGTCGTTGCTAGCTGTGGCGAGTGTCTTGCCGTCCGGCGAGAAGGCTACGTTGCGGACGAGGGCAGTGTGCTCTTCGAGGCTGACTCGCTTCTTCGCCGTCGCCACGTCCCAGAGGACCACCCTGCCGGCGTTTACAAACTCGCCTCCGACGGCGGCCAAGGTCTTGCTGTCCGGCGAGAAAGCAAGGTCCCCCACCCAGCCGCCGGACCACTCAAGCGTGGCCTTCTCCTTGCCCGTGGCCACGTCCCAGAGCTTCACCGCCCCCAGATGCGGCTTCCCCTTCTCGTACCCCCAGTCTCCCCGAAGCGACGGTCTTGCCGTCAGGGGAGAAGGCCACGCACTTGACCTTCTCGGTGTGCCCTTCCAGGGTCGTACGCACTTTGCCCGTGGCCACGTCCCACAGGGTGACGGTGAAGTCCTCGCTGCCCCCGGCGAGCGTCTTGCCGTCCGGTGAGAACGCCACGCAAGTGACCGCGTGGGAAGGCCCCCGCAGGACCGCCCGCTCCTTCCAGGCTGTCGCTGTTTCTCCTTTCTTGGGCTCCTCCGCCAGAGCCCGCGCCCCGAACGGGCTGGCCGCGAAGGCGCAGAGTGCCAGAAGAGAAAGCCCCCATGTCAGCAGTTTCGTGCTCGTCATCGCTGAATTCTCCTTCCTTTGACCCGGCGGGCGCAGGACCTCCCTTGGCCGCCTTGACCCGCCGCGAATTGCGGCCTTGACTTAGAAACACCTAATCGCTTGGCCTCGTCGCTTGTCCCCCCGAAACATCGCCGAGCGGCGATCCGTCCCACAGGCCCACCGAGCCGTTCCCGGCTCCGAAGGCAAGGCGATAGCCGTCCGGGCTGAAAGAGACAGCGTGCCCGTAGCCGGGGAGGGCAAGCAGTTCTTTTCCGGTCTTGGCGTCCCAGAGCCGCACGGTCGCGTCGTTCCCCGTCGAAGCGATGCGGCGGCCGTCCGGGCTGAAACAAATCCCGCGGGCCGCGCCCGTGTGGCCGCGGAAGCTGAAGAGAAGCTCCCCGCTCTTGAGATCCCAGAGTTGTACGGTCCCGTCGTTCTGGGTGCCGGCTAGGATGCGACCATCCGGGCTAATCGCGACGGCCCGGCACGGACCCCACCCGCCTCCGATCGCGCGGACCGCTTCGCCGGTGTCCACGTCCCAGACCCTGACGGTGCCGTCCGCTCCCGCCGAGGCCAGGCGCTTGCCGTTGTCCAGGAAGGCAAGCGCCAACGCGGCGCCGTCGTGCCCGTGAAAAACGGAGATCGGCTCACCTTTCAGGTCCCAAGTAACGACGGCGCCGTCGCCGAAGGCGCCCGCCAAGAGCCTGCCATCGGGGCTGAAGGCGAGGGCGTTCACGGCGCCGCCCGACCCGTGATGGACGGCGATGGCCTCTTTTCTTGGCACGTCCCACAGCCGCAACGTGCCGCCCGAGTCCCCCGACGCCAGGAGCTTCCCCTTGGGATGAAAGGCCACGCACTCCACGTACTGCTCGTGCCCGCAAAGGGTTGCCAGCTCCGAGCCACTCCTAACGTCCCAGACCTTGACGCTGTTGTCCGCGCTCGCCGAGGCAACGCGTTGGCTGTCGGGGCTGAACACGACGCCGTAGACAGCTCGGGAATGGCGGCCGAGCAGTTTGAGGGCGTCGGGTCGAGACGTCCGGATGCCGCGACGGCTCGCGTCGCAGAGCCGCATTAAGTAGCCCCACTCCCAGCTCCGTAGAGAGCCAGGGCACTCGTCAAGAACCGTGATCGCCGCGGGAAACCTGCCGGCCCGCCACTCCCGCTCCGCCAGGGCAATCTGGTAGATGTAGAGGTAGCTCTCCGACCGCGATAGTGCGTCTTCCGCTCGCCTTCGCTCTGCCTCCTCGCCCGTGCGCGCCTCGTCCGCAGTGTGAAGAGCGCTTTCAAGTCTCGCGCTGTACCGAAGCCCTACGGCCACGGCCACCAGGGCCACAGCGGCAAGGCCGCTCATGGCGAGGAGCCCGGCCACGGACGGGCGGCGTTTCACCCACTTCAAAGCGCGGCTCCGTCACTGTGCTGGGCCGGGCCCAGATCGGCTCACCGGCGAGCCAGCGTTCGAGGTCCTCGGCGAGCGCGAGGGCACAGCGGTAGCGCCTTCCGGGTTCTTTCTCCAGGCATTTGAGGCAGATGGTCTCCAGATCCTTGTCCACCTGCGGGTTCTTCAGCCCGGGCCGCTCCGGTTCTTGCCCCACCACCTGCCGGAGCGTCTCAAGGGCCGTGCCCGCCCGAAACGGCGCTGACCCTGTAAGGAGTTCGTAAAGAATCGCTCCGAGGCTGTAGACGTCGGCCGCGGTGCTCACCTCTGTCGTTCCGGTCGCCTGTTCCGGCGCCATGTAACTGGGCGTGCCGGCCGCACCGCCGGTTTGGGAGAGTGCGCAGTCCCGGTCGAGACGCCGGGCCAGGCCGAAGTCGGTGACGTAAGGATCGCCACTGGCGTCGAGCAGGATGTTGGCCGGCTTGAGGTCGCGGTGCAGGATGCCGCGCTGGTGCGCATACCGTACGGCCCGCGCCACCGTCGCCAGCACCCGTGCGGCCGCCGGTTGGTCCTTGGCAAGGCGCACCACCTGCTCGGCGAGATTACCGCCTTCGACGAGCTTCATCGAGAAGTACGGCAGGCCGTTATGCTCCCCGACCTCGTAGATGGGCACGAGATGCGGGTGGTCCAGATGGGCCGCCGCTTCGGCCTCCGCGCGGAGGCGCTGCACGTCTGCGGGTGCGGCCGCCCGCCCTGCGAGAATCATCTTGAGGGCGACGACCCGGCTGAGGCTCTGCTGCCTCGCCCGGTAGACGACGCCCATCCCGCCGCGGCCGATCTCCTTAAGGACTTCGTAGTCTCCCACCACGTTGCCGGGTCCAACATCCATCGTTGATGGAGAAGAGACTGCCGGCTCAGTTCCGGCAACCGTCTGGACTCGTGGGGCGGCCGCCTGAATGAAATCCAGGCCGTCAAGACACTCGGCCAGTTCGGGGGCAATCTCACGGTGCCGCGTCAGGAATTCCTCGCGCTCCGGCTTTCGCCCCGCCTGGAGGAGCGCCCGGTATTCCTGCAAGGCCCGCACGAGCCGGAGGTCATCCGGAGACGAAGCCTGCTCACCGTCGCCATCCGTCCCGGGGAGCGGGGGCAGGGTGGGCCACTCTTCCGTTCGGTTCATGCGACACCTTCCAATGCGCGGCGAAACGCGCCAAGGCCCGCGCCCACAGCTTTTCGACGCTGTTCACCGTCCGCTCCATCCGCCGGGCCACCTCGGGGAAGCTGCATTCTTCCAGGTGGTGGAGAATCAACACCTCACGGTAGGCCTCGGGCAACTGGCCCATGGCGTCGGCCAGGAGCACGGCCTGCTCGCGGCGGACTGCCCGAACGCTGGGCGAGGTCTGTCCGGCCAGGAGCGCCTGGTCGAGGAAGCGCGAGGACCGGTCCAGCTCAGCTGCCAGGTCCCGCTCCAACCGAACGTCGCGGCCCCGGGCCCCGTAGTAGCGGCGCATCAAGTCCACGAGCTGCGAGGCCAAGATTCGCCGCAGCCAGCCGACCAGCTCCACTTCCGTACTGCCGCGGAACTGGCCGAAGCCGGCGTGGGCCTTCAAGAAGATCTCCTGCACCACATCCGCCGCGTCCACCTTTCCTTGCAGCCGCCGTCCGATCTGCAGCCGGGCAAGGAGGCCCAGGTAATTGCGGTACAACTCGAAAAGCTTCCCGAGGGCACTAACGTTTCCAGCCCGTGCCGCCTCCAACAGTTCTTCAGGATCCGGGATTTCGCCAAGGCTCATCGCTCTGGCCCTCCGAGAGCCTAGACGTAGGAAGGAGCGGAACCCCGCCACCGGAATCCAAACTTTCGACTCAGCGCCGGTGAATGGTCCATCCGAGAGGGCGGAAAACTGCCAAAAGTGTTCGCTGAGGCGAAAAACCCGAAAGGACCGGCCGCCGTTTCCTTGCGACTAAGCGAGGCGTGGTATCGGCGTCAGAAGACGCGGGCCGGGTCCGTGCCTCCGGTCCTTTCGAGAGCGGCAGCCTGTATGGACGAGGTGCGAAATAAGAGCGGCCGGCATGACGGGTACGGGTACGCTTATGCTTGTTCCGGTTGTTCGAGTTGACGAATTCCCGGTGACAACGAGCCCACGCGCCATCGACGGCGTTGTCACAAATCGGCAGCGCTGGGCGGGCTTGATGGCAAGTTCGGCAGCCATTCCCAGCAACGACCCTGAGCGGAACATCCGCAGACGTTCTGCGGACGGAGCCGGCGTCTGAGAGCCGTCCGGGTGAGAATCGCTTTCTCACCCGGTCATCACCTTCGGCGGGAATAGGGCGTCGCGAAGCATCAACACCGCTGCACCATCGTAATCCCATGTGGCACCGGCACAAGGGCCACTCAAGCCTTTAGTTATGGTGCCACTTCCTTGGCAGCCATCGCCGGTGGAGAATAGGCGTCCGGCAACATCCGGGCATCCCAACGGTTGCAGCGTCTACCTCCCAGCGACCGTAACTCTGTGCGACAACACGCTCCCGCACGCCCGTCGGACCCGAACTCGTCGGCCGCAAAGTCTGGGACCGTGTCACATGCTCAACCGCGGAGGAGCGAGAGTTTCGTGAAGTTCCCGCCCAAGGCCTCCTTCGAGGGCAAGCCGAGCCAGTCTTCGAGCACCGTGGCGTAGACGCGCCGGAAGTCGATGCCCTTCTTGAACTCCACGTCTATTGGGTCGAGCAAGTTCGGTGCGTCGCCCACGAGCCCCGCACGCACCGCAGGCCCTGCAAGAAAAACGGGGCCGTACGTGCCGTGGTCTGTGCCACCTGAAGCGTTCTCCGCGAGAGCGCGGCCGAATTCGCTGAATGCGAGGATCACAACCCGATCCGCAACTTTCGCCGTGGCGAGGTCATCCAGGAACGCGCCGAGTCCCTCGGATAACTCCCGCAGCAACGCGCCGTGCGGGCCCAACTGCCCCGCGTGCGTATCATAGCCTTCCTGGAGCGTGTAAAAAACGCGGGTTCCGATCGACGCCTTAATCATCCGGGCAACGAGGCGCAGGTGATCGGCGAGCGGTGTCGAGGGGTAAATGGTGCCCGTGGTCTCGGGTGCGCGCACCACCTCCCCCATGCGGTCCGCCAAGGCGTAGCCATCGACCGCACGGCGATGAACGAACGCGGCCAGGTCACCAACCGGAGCCTCCGCCGAGAGTGCCCGCTTAGCCTCTCCCAACTGAAGGACGAGTTCTTGGGGGTGCGATAGTCCGCAGGAAAGAGCGCGTCCGGCCTGCAGAGCGGTCGGCGGTTGTCCCGCGCCCGCGAACAAGGCGGCTGGCAGGCCCTCCACCGGCGTGGCACCTTCGTCAAGTCCCCGACCGAGCCATCCCAAGCCTTGGCGATCTTTCGCCTGAAAGCGCGCCGTATGCCAGATGGTCATGCTCTCAAAGTGCGAGCGGTTGGGGTTCGGGTAGCCTACGCCTTGCACGATAGCAAGCCGCCCGCTGTCAAGCAGTTTGCCGGCGACACGCATGAGCGGGTGTAGGCCGACTCGGTCGTTGATTTTGACGAGCTCCGCGGTCGGCAGGCGGAGCTGGCGGCGGTGCTTGGCGTAGCCCTCGTCGGCGAAGGGAACAACGGTGTTGATACCGTCGTTCCCGCCATTCAGCTCAATTACGACGAGGACGCGGCCGTCGCGCTCGGGGGACGCCGCTCGGGCCGTCCGGGCCAAGAAACCGGGCACCGTGGGTGCTAGGGCGAGTAGCGTCGAGCCGCGGATAGTCGATGCGAGAAAAGAGCGTCGCGATAGCATGATCGTTCCTCCAATTTGGGAGTATTGGGTGAGCGCCCCTTGGGTTACGCAAGTTGATATTCAGGAGCGGCCAGTGTCAGGGCAACGGCCTTGCGGACGACCGCCGGGGTTACGGCCGCCCGCTGGCCGAGCGCGGCAAGCAGGCGCTCCCGCCGGGCGTGGCTTGGGGCCGCGCCCAGGAGCAACTCGCCGAAGAACGCGAGCACCTCCGGGAGGTCATCCCCGCGCCCGTTTCGCTTCGCAAGTGCCAGGAGATCGTAGGGTTCGCCGTCCCGTGCCAGGGCGCCGTCCACGAGGGCAACCGCATAGTTCGCACGGCGGATCATTGATACGGTGCTGATCCAGGCCCTGCCGCCCGACCAGCCCCCGACATTTGGCGGAAAGAAGAGTTCCTGCCCCATCCGCCCGGCCCAGTCGGCCACGAGCTGGGTGCTCGGAGGACGATCGAATAACTGAAGGGCGCGAGCCGCTCCTACCACATACTCGACCGGGCCGAGCACGCGCTTGCCGAGGTTTCCTCCGTCGAAGAACGCCGCAGACCGGAGCACCGTCTCGACTCCGTAACCGATGTCGAGATGGTTCTCGCGAAGCCCGGCCGCCAGCGCCTGTATCGCCGCGGCATCGGCTGTCCCTTCGCCCATGAGCAGTTCACAAAGGCGTGTCGCCAACCGCTCAGACGTGGCGGGATCGTCCGCCAGGAAACGAACGAAGTCGACGCCTTTCCAGGGACCGGTCTTGCCGAGGATCGTCTTTTCGCCGCTGTCGTGTTGGGCGGCGTCCTCGCGAAACTTGTGCTCAGCAGCCGTCCAACCCGTGAGTGCGCGGCGCCTTCCTTAACGTCCTTCTCGGTGTAATGCCCAATGCCGAGTGTAAAGAGCTCCATAAGCTCGCGGGCCAGGTTCTCGTTCGGGTGTTCCTTGCGATTGGCAGGCGCGTCGAGCCAAAGCAGCATGGCCGGGTCGTGGAGGACCGCGTCCAGCAACTCACCAAACGGCTTGCGGCCGAATGCGGAAACAGCTCATTTTGCCGCTGCATAAGACCCGCATCGCGGACCTTTTGGGCGCTTGTCGCAAAGTGGTTGTGCCACATGAGGACAAGCCGTTCACCGAGCGGGTCCGGCCCGAAGAGCATTCGGTAGACCCACCAGGCCTGGAGCCGACCCAGGTCACGGGCCGTACCGAGCACGCGGCCGGCCGTTCGCTCAAACTCGTCAGGAACACCCTCGCTCCGGGCCGTCCCTGCAAGCAAGCGGTCGATGCTCGCCTTGGGTCCGTCCTTCAAGTCACGCTGGATTTCATTCCAGGTTGCGGCGAAGCCCGCGCGGCGGTGCAAGTGAACCACGCGGCGGAGGTCCCAAGGGCACTCCGCGGACGGCACGTACGCACGCCACGGATTGCGAGTCTCGGCAACCTTTTGTGTATCGTTCATAGCTTCTCCTTGTCGCTTTCCCACGGGGCTCACTTTGTCCTCACCTCGCCGAGGTCCCTGGCCTTGCCCGGTTCAACGGTGACCTTGACGATGGCGGCATCGGCGTCCAGACAGTACGGCAGGCCCGGCACGAGCCCCTCGACCTGGAACCTTCCTTCGGCGTCCGTGGTCGCTTCACGTTCGAGTTGCTTCCGCCAGAATCCGTCGAAGTCGAACCGCATCTCGTCCGGCACGTCCTTGGCGTCGGCCTCTTCCCGCCCGAAACGGGCGAGGACCTTGATCCCGGCGAGGTTTCCCGGCTGCATCCACAACGCGCCCGGTTGCGGTGCCGAGCGCAGTCAGCCGCACCTCCAGCGGCCCCTTCTCGTCCCGACCGAGCCGGCAGACTGCGGCGAGCTTCTTCTCGGGTTGGACGAACACAAGAGATCCTGCGCAGCGGGGGTCGAAGGCGGCTGTGAACGTAGCCCCATCCAGTTTCGGCGGCGTCAGTGTGAACCGCTCCCCGTACCGAAGGCCGGCGACGTAAGCCCCGGAGAGCGGGCGGCCACCTGGGTCGAGGACCGACCCGGTCACGTTGCGTCCCGGGTATAGGGCAATGTCGCAGACCGCGGTTTTGGGGTCGGTCTCCGATACGTTGATCGGGACGACCGCGGCCCCGCCACCGAAACTATCGATGTTCCAGTCCTTCTTCTCAGCCGGGGCGAATCGCGCCGGGTCGTCAGCGTTGGCAGCGAGTACGCCAGTACCGGGCACGGCCAGCACCGTGAACGACCCATCCCGCGAGGTCCGGCTGGTGTAGATCGAGTTTTGTTGCGGGCGGCCGAGCGTCGTGTAGTTTTTGAGGTTCGGGTTGTCGGCGAGCGGGTAGTAGTGGACTGTGCCCCGCACCGGCTTCCCCGTCTCCCGGTCAGTCAGTCGGCCCCGGACCTGGATGCCTCGCTCAAGGTCGAAATCGACCTCGAAAGGCTCCACCCCCGCCGTGTCCGGAAGGTCGAACTTCGTGTGGTTGAAGTAGGCCTTTTCGCTAGCCGGAACCCCGGCCGTCACGGTGTAGGTCTTGCTCTTGAGCGCCCCGGTGATTCGGAACCGGCCCTCGGCGTCTGTCGTCGCATGGCTGCGGATAGGAGCCTGGACGGCAACCGTGATCCCAGCAATCGGCTTGCCGCTCGCCTTGTCGCGCACCTTGCCGACGATGGGTTTGCCAACGGCGGCCACAAACTCAAATCGTGCCGGATAGAGTCCCCAGTACGGGCTCGGGGACCACCCGTCCGCTGGCCCGGAGACCGTGAGAGCCGTCAGCCTGGTCTCGGCAATGGTCGGCCCCTGGACGGCGAGGAAAAGCGCCCGGCCTCGGCCGTAGCCGGCGAGGCGGAAGCGGCCCTCCTTGTCGGTACGCACGGCCGACGGGACATCCAGCCCCGAGGGATCCAGGCGAGTAACCCCCTCCAAGAGGCCGTCGATCTCACCCCGCTTGTTGAGGGCGAACTTCCCGCGCTTATTCTTCTCCGCCCAGGCCGTGACCGCCCCCTCGTCCGCAACTTGCCCCACCCACTGGACGTGGACGCTGATACCAGCGAGGGGTTGGCCTTCCAAGTCCACGACTCGCCCCTCGACCGGGTTGTCGTCCGCGACCAGCCGGAGAGTCATCAGTTTCCCCGCGCCGCGCGGCCCGACTCTGGCCCATGCGAGACCGGCTCCCGTCCCGGTCGCGACAAGTTCCGCCCGGCCGTCAGGCCCAAAGTCGGCCGCCTTTGCGGTTAACGTGAAGGCACCGTTCTTGTCCGTGATGGTACGCACGGCCGCGTCAGGTCTCGTCCGTACGGCATGTGAGAGGTCCGGGCCGAAACTCCAGGGGGCCGTGAGGAAAACGTGCGCACCGACAAAGGGTTTGCCGTCGGGCCCAACGACGATTCCGGCAACGGTGACTTGCTCGCTGTCTTCCTTCGGGTTCTCTCCCGGTCCGCGCTCGGCCGCCGAAGCGGGTTGCTTCGCCTGTGCTTTCGGGGGTACTGGCTCACCCGCTCCTGCTGGCGAAGGCGCCATCGCAGCGATGCTGAGCCCCACGATTCCTACCGCGAGCACGAGTCCGATTACGATCTTGGGTTTGTTTCCAGACATGTTGTGGGTCTCCCTTGTGAAAATACGGCGGCCTTCGCCGATATCATGCCGGCGACCGCCGCCATTTCGCCGCAGCCTTCTGCGCGGCGTTGCCTGTTCTTGTGGATCAGTCCCGATGCCTGACCTTGGCAGAGAGCCAAGGGTTCTCACTTGTTCCCCGCAGGCTGCTCAAGTTGCCACAAACCGACTCCACCTTCCCACCCGCCAGCGAAGACCGTCGCCCCATCGGCCGCGAACCCGACCGAATAGGCGCCGCCTTCATGCCCAGTGAGCGACCGGACTTGTTGCCCCGTCTGTACCGCCCACAGTCCGAGGACGGTCTGACCCACGTCCTTCAATCCCCCAATGGCCAGGACGCTGCCGTCAGGCGAGAAGGCGACGGAACGGACGGAACTCTCGGGAACATTGATCGTACGCATGAGCCGGCCACTTGATGCATCCCAAATGCGGGCCGTGCGGTCGTAGCTTCCGCTGGCTACGAGTGTGCCGTCGGGGGAAAAGCGCGCCTCAGTCACCTGGCCGGTGTGACCTTCGAGCGTGCTCCTCACACTCCCGTCGTTGGCGTCCCGGACTTGCACGGTTTTGTCAATTCCCGCTGAGACGACGAGCTTCCCGTCCGAAGAGAACCCCACAGACGTCACCTGCTTGTCGTGCGCGTCTTTGCTCCATCGCTGCTCTCCGGATTTCGCGTCGTACACCCGCATAGAACCGCTGGTGGTACCGACCATGACCGCTTTCCCGTCACTCGCGAACGCAACTGCACACGCTTTGGCGGAGTTGGCGAGCTTATGAACCAGTCGTGGCCCCTTCGTCAGATCACTGATGTCATAGAGTGCCGTGTCTTTTTCGTTCGCGTCGCCCACAAGCAATTGTTTTCCCGAGGGAGAAAGTGCTACCGTGTAGTAGTGGTTCCCGCCCTCGAAGAGAACGTTCTTGAGTCCTCCACTCTTGCAGTCCCATAACTTGACCCTGGTCTCTTTCACTCCCTGGCTGTCGGGCGCGGTGGTTACGGTGATGACAAACGTGCCGTCCCCGGCCAGGGCGGCGGACAGCACCCTCTCGTTGGTGACGCGAATGATCTTTTTGGCCGCGAATTCGGCGGGACCGCGCTCGGGCTCCTTGGCCCTGGGTAATTCGGGCGGACCTTGTACCGGGTTGTTAGCCCCCGGCACGTCGGGCAACGCTGGCACCGGGTTGCCAGGCCCCTGTCACGCGACATACGGTTTTGCCGATAATTGCGACATTCGGTTTTGCCGCCCGCCTAACTTTCTGCGCCGCGGCGGTTGGTCACCTGCAATTTTAGGATCCTGCCTTGCGTGATTTCTTCCGCTGTCTTTCGGCGCAGTTGCACACCGGCCGGTGTGGCAAAAACCCATTCCCGATCGACCGGATCGAGGAACACGTAGACGTCTTGTCCCTGGTGCGCTTTGCCCACGTAATGGCTGCGACCATAGATCGATACCTGGCCCTTGCGATCCACGCGCCGCAGCCCGTGTTCGTTGGCCATGTGGTCCAGGACCGGTTGCAGGCTCCAACTGCGCTTCTCCCAGGTCTTGCTGTACGCCCGCTCGTTCTGCTGCAAGCCGGGAAAGGCCCGCCAGCGGCTCTGGCCCTTGATGCTCGGATAGACTTCCCGCTGGATGCGATCCAGGTCGTCCAGGCGCCGCTGCAACTCGTCGGCATCTTGGCAGGTCTCGGGTTCTCCCCAGCGCTTGCCTGTACCTTGCGACCGTTCGACGACGCCGTTGTCTTGAGGCCGTCGGGCGGGATTCCAGATCATGTCCACCCCCAGGCCGATGAGCCACAGGGCCAGGTCGGTGGGCCAATCACCTTTCGATCCCCACGGACAGCCGTTGTCGACACGGAAGCTTTGAGGTCTTCCCCACGCCGTAAAAACCAGGCGAAGCGTCGCTTGCACCGCGGCGGGCTGCACCAGACCCCAGAAGCCCTGGGGGGAAAATCACGGTCTTCAGGACCGCGCCACTGCATTCATCCACCAGCCGCAGCCAGCTCACGCGTGCCCCGCTGGCCAGACGCAACTGATCCACCGCATCCATCTGCCAGGTCTCGTGCGGACAGCGGGCACGCTGCTTCTCACTGGCGGGGCGTCGGCCTGACGGCGCTGGAGCAAGTTGGCGGTTCTGAAACCACCGCTGCAACGTTCGCACACAGGGGCAAGGCTCGTTCGCTTCCTGAAGCATCACGTGGATCAAGCCGCCGCCCCACCTGGGATGCTGTTGCCGCATCTCGACGGCCTTTTGGAAGGGGACACTGTCGACAGGGATCTTCTTGGTGCCGCAACGGGCATAGTCAGGAGCGAGGGCCTCCTCGCCGCGCTGGGTGAAGCGGCGCACCAGGTGACGCACGGTGCGCTCGGACAACTGGAGATCTTCAGCGAGCTTGGTCACCGAGTCGCCATTCTGCCAGCGGTGCAAAATGGTTTGCCGGACCGGAACGGGAATCGAGGCGGGCATGAGATCATCCTCCATGAAGTGTGTCAAGTCCCAAGCCGTGCCTCTATGCTATTCCGTACAGCTGTCGCGGCAAAACCGTATGTCGCTATTATCGGCAAAACCGTATGTCGCGTGACAGGCCCCTGCACACCGGGCTGAGCGTCCGGCGGGTTTTTTGTCGGGGCGAGACCGGACCCACGGCGTGCTTCATCCTGGTTCGACGGCGCGGGCGGGCCGGCAAGCCCTTTGGTAACAAGGACACAGGTCCCGGAGACCAGCACCACCGCCAGAAGTGATGCGACAACGACCACCTTCAACTTGGCCGTAAACATGGCTTTCATTAGTCCTTCCAGTAACACCGCTACATTTGACGAAACGAGGCCGGTTGCGGCTTGGCCGGCTGCGATCCGGCTCCCGACTTCCACGACGGAAGCCACCAGGCGCGGGTAACGCGGCCGATGCCGCACAGTCGGAAAGCAGAAAGGCGCCAAGGACTGCCGAGAGTGCAACACCTCGTCGCGCGAGCCGCCGGCGCAGCGCCTCGCGGGCCTCTTCCAGTCGGCGGCGGAACGTGCACTTGCTCCATTTGAGCACACCAGCCGCCTCATCCTGCGTCTTACCTTCGAGGTAGCAAAGGATGAGCGGCAGCCGCAACTTTTCGGGGAGTGCCTGGAGTTCCTCATCCAGGAGTGGACGAAGTTCTGCCCAGGTTATCTCTTCAAGCGACCTGCGCTGCGTTTCGACAAGCTGCCCTTCGTGCCGCCGTTTCGCCAGACGCTGAGCCTGGGCTTTGAGCGACACGCGGTGCGCGACTCCGTGGAGCCAGCTCGAAAGTGATGCCCGCTTACGAATTGCTCCCACCTTGTGGGCCAGGAGCAGAAACGTCGCCTGAAAGGCGTCCTCGGCGTCCTGGATTTGCCGCAAGGCTCTCCAGCACACGCGGAGAACCATCGGGCCATGCCGGCGGACGATCACTTCAAAGGCTGAATCATCTCGCTGGACAAGAAACCGCTCCAACAATTGGTCATCGGGCAGGTGCCTCAATGGTCCTGCTCCGGCCGCTCTCGTGACGCGCCGAAGGAAGACACTCAAAGTCGCGGTAGCCATTGGAGTTCCTCGATTTCACGCTTTCCCCCTCCACAGAAGTAGTTCGACGGGCAGCGAAATGTGGCCAATTATTTGAGTAGGCGGTTGGGCCAACGGCAAATCGCTGTTCTTGAGACCGATCCCCGACCGGGAGGCAGGTCACACGGCGAACCAGGAACTCAGGACGACCTTCCCGCAGGATCGCTAAGCTTCATAGGCGTTCCGTCGAGGTCGTTCCCTTTGACCTCAGGGGCCGGCTTGCCCACGCGATGGGGCGCCGCCTGGAGAATACCGGGTTCCCGGCGGGTTCGGCGAGACA
The DNA here is from genome assembly GCA_963827935.1 of uncultured Planctomycetota bacterium. Classification (GTDB taxonomy): domain Bacteria; phylum Planctomycetota; class Planctomycetia; order Gemmatales; family Gemmataceae; genus DATFNV01. The sequence goes on from CAWHCN010000030.1 coordinate 48,618, forward strand.
GGGTCGCAACAGAGTTTCGCCAGTGCAGCCTAACGCAAAGTGGCCTTGGCACAAGAGCCACTCGTCCCTAATCTGACGGTGCCACTTTGTCTATCAGCCGAAGCTGCCCAGAGCGCCGAGGACCGTCATGGCCAAGAAAAACCGGGAATTGTTCACGAGCCTCCCGCTTGACCCGAACTCTTCATCGCCACTTCACCGCCAGCTTTACGAAGGCGTGCGAGACGCCATCCTGCGCAGCGCCGTCCCAACCGGAACCCGGCTGCCGTCGACACGCACATTAGCGGCCGGTCTCGGCGTGTCCCGGAACACGGTAATGACTGCGTTTGAGCAACTTCTTGCGGAAGGGTACGTCGAGGGGCGGCACGGATCGGGCACCTACGTGTGGCGCCTCACTGCCAGAGTTGTTGCTCCACGTCGGGTGCCCTCAAGGGCAAACTTCTGGGCCGACAGAGGGTCCCCCTCGTCTCTCAAAACGCGGAGGGGTCATGGCAGCGACGCCCGCGGCCATTCCCCAAGCCCATCACAGCGTGCGGGCGTTTGAGAACGGTCTGCCGGCGCTAGACGCTTTTCCCAGCGAAACGTGGGGGCGGCTCGCAGCGCGGCGCCTGCGGGGCTCGACGGCTGGATTTCTGGGTCGCTTGGATAGTGCGGGCTACGGGCCGCTCCGCGAGGCGATCGCGAGCTACGTCGGGACTGCCAGGGGGGTACACTGCATGCCTGAGCAAGTAATCGTGGTTGCCGGGTCGAAGCGGGCAATCGACCTTGCGGCGCGCGTGCTTGTCGATCCAGGCGATGCCACCTGGATCGAGGATCCCTGCTACGCGCCGGCTCGCCGGGTGTTGCAGAGCGCGGGTGGCGCAGTCGTCGCGGTGCCCGTGGACGAAGAGGGACTGATCGTCGCAGCCGCGCAAGCTTGCTGCCCGAACGCGCGGCTTGCTTACGTTACCCCGTCACATCAGTTCCCCCTTGGAGTTACCATGAGCCTGCCCCGCCGGCTGGCACTCCTGGAGTGGGCCGCACGCCGCGCTGCATGGGTCCTTGAGGACGACTATGACAGCGAGTACCGTTACGAGGGACGCCCCCTCGCGTCGCTTCAAGGCCTGGACAAATCAGGCCGGGTTCTCTACATGGGGAGCTTCTCCAAGGTACTCTTCCCGGCACTTCGCCTTGGTTATCTCATCGTTCCACTTCCATTGGTGCAGTCTTTCGTCGCCGCACACGCACTTCTTGACGGCCAGTCCCCTGCCTTCGATCAGGCCGTACTTGCCGATTTCATGCAGGAGGGACATTTCGTCCGTCATGTCCGGCGGATGCGGACGCTTTATGCAGAGCGGCAAGCCACTCTGGTCCGGGCGGCCTCGCGTGAATTGGGCGGCCTCCTCGACGTGCGGGCCGCACAAGCCGGAATGCACCTTGTGGGCTGGCTTCCCAACGGAGTCGATGACGTGCTGGCGTCGCGCACGGCGGAAAAGGCCGGCATAATTGCCCGGCCCTTGTCTTCTTTCGCTTCCGGTGCCACACGCCAGGGCGGCGTACTGCTCGGTTACGCAGCGCTCAGCGCACGCGAGATCCGCGACGGCGTGCGTCGGCTAGCACGTGCGTTGCGCGGAGTGTAGCGAACTTCCATGCCGCGAGTGGAGTGACTGCCTATCAACAATGCCTAATGTCCTCATTCATTGGTGCCACCGGTCTGGTCTTTGACATGCCAGTCCTCCCGCCCGTTGAATACACATGTGATATAAGGCTGCTGGCGGAACGGTGCCTTGTTCCTGTTGCTTTCCTGCTGCCGTCCTCGTGTTAACACATTCTTAACTGAAACGTGGTAATTTAACTAATTACTGAGACTGTAGCATAGCCAGTGTACCGAATAAGGTCCGACCAGGCCTAAAATGAAGATAGGGAGGCAGTTAGGTCTGGAGGGCTGAGTCATGCTTGGACCAGGCGAATACGTCCCTGACGTCACCGAGGGCATCGCTGCCGTCGAGGATCTACCCAAGCCCCGTATCGAACACCGCAGTCGCAACTACCCAGCCCGGCGTTGCCCACGCTGCCGCCGCCCGGCGCGACGCTATAGCGTTAGCTCACGCACGCTGCACGACCTGGGCGACACACGCGCCGGCCGCCCGGTCGATCTGCTCGTTACTTACTCCCAGCATTACTGCCGCGGCTGCGACGGTCACTTCGCCGTCGATCTCTCTGACCTGGCCTGGCCCAAGTGCCATTACACCCGCCGCGTCCAGGAGTTGGCTGTCCGTGTGGTGGCTGAGGATGACCTGGCCTACCAAGCCGCCTCCTGGCACCTCTGGCGCGACCACCGCGTCTTCGTCCCCTTGGCCACCATCCAGAACTGGGTCGAGGCGGCCGGGAAAAAAAAAGGTGGACGGCCTTTCAACCACCTACCTCGACGAGGCGGTGGCTGATTTCTCCGGCTATCTGGCCATCGACGAGATCTACGACGGCCCGTTCTGCGTGCTCAGCGTGGTGGACAACTGCCGCTACAACCGCCTGGCCTTCCGCGTCCTGGAGCACGACCCGACGCACGACGACGTCCGCGCTTTCCTGAGCGCGTTCAAGGGGCAACTGGATCAACGCGGTCGGAGTGTGCGCGGCATCACCACGGATGGATCGCCGCTTTACCCCAAGGTACTCAAGGAGTTGTGGCCGGACGCGCCGCACCAAGTCTGTGAGTTTCACGTCCTCCAGGAGATCACCACGGCGGTGCTGCGGACGCTGGCCAAACTCCGCAAGGACAGGAAGGCCCACATCCCCAAGCAACGGCGTGGCCGACCACGCCAGCAGGACAAAGTGCAAGTACGGCGGATCAAACGGCTCCAGCAGGGTGTGGCCGAGTTGTTCACGCATCGGCACCTGTTCGTCCGGCACCATCTTAGCGCGGCGCAGCAGAAGTTGCTGAAGAAGTTGGTGCGTGGTCAGCCCTCGTTACGGGTCTTGCGGGACATCATGGACGAGGTGTATCGGTTGTTCGACCGCCGCTGCAAGACGGCCACGGCGTTGCGGCGTCTGGAGAAGTTGCGTCAGCGCGTGCGCCGTTTCAAGCGGTTGGCCCGCGCGTTGGCCGTGTTGCACAGCCCGAACCTGGAGAAGGCGCTGCTGTTTTTGGACGATAAGTTGCTGGGGGCAACGAGCAACGCCGTGGAGAGAAGCAACCGGCGCTTCCGCAAGGCGCAGAAGAGCATCTACAGCGTGCGGACCAAGGAGCACATCGAACAGCGACTCGCCCTGGACATGAACCGCGAACAGCGGGCTGCCAAACGCGCCCGGACGCTCAAAACCCTTCACCACGCTCGCTCAGATCCTGAATCCGGTCACTGCTGGTGCTAGAGTGTCGCATTATGCTTGCATTTATGGCCGTAACCGCGGCGGCCGAAAACGCGCAGGCATTTCCGCCCGGTATTCCAACACCACCGGTATCAACTCTGATGCCAATGGCACCAATGTCAATCAATTATCCCGTGGCCGCGTGGATGTGCCAACAATCCATGGAGTCCATAAGAGTCGGATTGGTGCCCATAAATGAAGGATACGATTACGCCCAATGCAATGGGCGCAACGTGAAGAGCTGGTACTCCGGCCGCGAGGCAAGTTGGGCGCAGGCGGCCGCAGCCTGTCAAGCCTATATCGGCAGGCAAGACCCCACAAAACCCTGTCCATAAGAGTGCGGCTCTGAATGCACGATTATTTCAACTGTTCACAACGATAGGAGATTCGACATGAAGCATATGACATCCTGCATTGCACTTGCATTTCTGGTTCTAACGACGGCGTCCGCAAATGCGCAGACTGTTCCGCCGGGTGGCAACCCGCCAACTTTGCCTCATCAAACGCCTTGTTATACAAATGGGTTTATGCCAACCGTCTGCGGCAATCAAGCGCCAGTGACTGTTCAAATCTCCGGCACAATGCCTAACGTGGGGGGATCGATTATCAACTTTTCAGGAAACGGCCTTACCTGTAGCGGCAAGCTTGGAACCGACCTGCAAAGCATACCACTGAACGGGACCACAAGCATCAATGATGTTAAGTGTACTGCAACAGCTACAGCACTGCTGTCCGGCACATGGTCTGCGCAAGGCGGCGGAGCGGCTAATTGCACTACTTATGGCACTTTCGTCTGGTCTGTGTCGGGAACCATCACCAGTGGGAATGACGGCGGCAATGGATCTGGTAATCTGCAGCGCATGACTGCAAGTACAGTGACGGGCAGCGATCCTACAACCATATGCACGGCTACGGGCACAATTACCTTAGAAACTGTCCGATAAGTGGTGTCAAGCCACTTGGCGATACTGAAATTCGTCTTGGTTCTCCTTCGGACACAAGCGGTTGAGCATCAGATGAATCATGGCCAAGCGAATCATGGCTTCCGACGACCGCACCGTCTTCTCTCGGTCTACACTCAGCCGTCGGCACTTGCCCAGCCAAGCGAACGTCCGCTCCACCGTCCACCGGATCGGCAGCTTGACCCAGCCCTCCGATCCTTCCGGACGCCGCACAATGCACAGTTCCCAACGCCCCTCATGCTCCTCCACCCATTGGTAGAGGACGAAGTTGTGGTACTTGGTGTCGGCGAACATCCGCTCGACCCGGCTCATCGGCTGGCCCTCCAGCCGAGCGAACAACTCGGCCGCCGCCTTGGCGTCGTCCACGTCGGCGGCCGTCACCAGCACCGCCAGCAGCAAACCCATGCTGTCAACCACGATATGGCGTTTGCGACCATCGACGTTCTTGGCGTTGTCCCGGCCACGCTGTTCGCCGCCGGAGGTGGTATCGACGGATTGGCTGTCCACGCTCGCGGTGGTGCGGGGCGCGTAGGGCTTTTCCGCCGTGCGGACTTGGCAGCGGAGACGGTCGTGGATCTCCTCCAGGGTGCCGTTGTGGCGCCACTCATTGAAGTAGCCCCAGACGGTACTCCGGGGTGGGAAGTCCTTGGGGAGGTAGCGCCACTGACAGCCAGACCGCAGGGGTGTGGTCGCTTCAGCATCGCGAATTATGCGGCAAGACAAGAGGAAGCAGCCGCGGTCGCCTGAGGACTCTCCTTTTCGACCGGTCGGCGAGCGGCCCCCCGCGGTTCGGGCCAGTCACGCGCAGCCAACTCTGTTGCGAACGCGGCCTCCCAAATCCCGCTCAGATAGAGCACACGCAAATCCAGAATCACCTGGCCGGACTCGCGCTGCCAACGCATCCCCGAGCGTTTGAAGCGTTGCGTGAACACCGTTTTGCAGGCCGCTTCCGTGACACCGCTGCCGATCGGTAGGCCACGCCGCCTATAGCCCTGATAATCCATCAAGCGGCGATGACGACGCACATAGCGATACGCTTTCCAGAACTCTGCCTGCTGCCCCTTGGTGGCGTGGCGGCGACCCAAGTGCTGCGTCGCGGAGCGCAGCACCTGGGCCGCTCCCTGGGGTCGATCCCGCAGCCAGCGCCGCATCTTCGCGAACCACTGCGTTCCGGCTGCCGTCTCGGCGCCGAACAAGGCGTCGGCCATCTTGCAGAGGTAGGTGCATACGTGATAGAAATCGAGCACCCATTCCCAGGTCAACGGCGTGCCAGCACGCGGATGCTTCATCTTGTTCAGCACGCGCCGATAGTAATCATCCGGCGCCGAGCCTTTGTCCGTGATATAGGCCAGACGCGGCACGGGCCGCTGCCAAGCCAGCAGCGTCGCCGTCACCAAGGCCGTCAAGGCCCGGGTGAGCGTCGCTTGCTTTTCCTCCGGCATTTGGCCCAAGTAAATCGTGCCCAGCCGCCGACGCCCCCGATCATACACGCTTACCGTGGCCGTGCTGGCTTCCTTGTAGCCGCCCTGACGCATGGGCACCATGATGCCGTCACGTCCCACCGCCAACACCGGACGATTCCGGCCACGCGACTGCTCCGCCTGCGTCAGCCACGCCAGCAGCCGCGTCTTTTGCAAGTCGGCCACAAACGGCAACAGCGCCTGGCGAAAGCCTGCCAAGGCCGCCCGCAGCCGATCATTCGACCAGACCAGACCGTGCTCGCGCCGCAGCCAGGCCCGCGTTTCGGTTTGCGTTTGCTCCACCGACAGCCGTGCCACGCGTTCCAACAGCGCCGGCGTGGCCGTTCCCGCACCGATACCCAAACGCAAGAGCAGCGGGTGCAAGCCCGGTTCGCCGTCCTCTTCATTCAAGTAGTAAAACGACCGCACGGTGATCGTGCCGAAACGCGTGGCGATACGTGCTGGCGTCTTCTTGTTGAGGCGATAGGTCTCCTTGTGATAACGCATCTTGCTCGGCACCACCTGCTTATCGTCGGCTTCCAAGCGGTTGGCTTCGCGTTCGATAAGTTGGCGACAGGCCTCCGCCGCGGCGGCGTGGAGCGCGTTCTCCAGTTCCAGGAAGCGCTGCGGCGTGACAGGTTCGCTCCGGAAACGCTCGACAATGTCGTCCACGCCTTTCTGAAAGACGTCGACCGGTTCGCTGGGCGTCGCGACCGCGGGGATTGCCTCTGTCCGCAGGCCGCTCTGGCGAGTAATCTTGACGACCATGGGGATTCCTTTCCCTGGGAGTGGGTGATGCTTCTCCCATTGTGCGGAAAGGATCCTCATTTTTCATGGACCAGTTCTGCCGCTCTCCGGTTTCCTGAACGACGATTTCTTCGAGAATGTCTGATGCTGTGGCGACTGCACCCGACCGCAGACCGCAACAGGTAGAAAATGGCATCCGCGACGTCGCGCATGTCGGTTTGACGAGGACGGCCTCCGGGATACACGGGGATGGAGGGCTTGACGAGCGACCACTGCGCGTCGGTCAAGTCGCTAGGGTATTGTTGAGTTCGCATACCCTATTCTACGCAGCTGAGCAGCTGGAGACGCACTTATCGGACAGTTTCTTAATGCATTGCTACGTCCGTTGCCGTATATCCGAGTCCGGTAGCATACAGTACAAGTATGCATACAACCTATTAAGAATATGTTAACTAAAGAGCGTATCGCGATTCCCGCGGAGCGTTGAAGGATGTAGGCCATTGAGGCACTTTTAAGAGCCGCTTTCAATTCCCATCAGCAACTTGGGCTTCGTTCGCAGATCATAACGCCCTTTATGACCTGCAGGTCGGGGGCTGTCATATGCGAGACTTCTATGTCATCTTTGCGCTTTCACGGGGATGTAAGGCATGTCATTGTAGGAAGATGATTATAATGGAGGCTACATGACTACGGACAAAGTAAGCGTCACTGTCAGGCTGGACGAGGATACCGTCGCCTTCCTGGATCGGCTCGCGGAAGTAGAGGAGCGAGATCGTAGTTATCTGATTAAACAGGCCGTCGCCAACTTCGTCCGGCTTCACCGCTGGCAGATCGAGGAGATTAAGAAAGCGGTCAAGGAAGCCGATGCCGGCCTGTTTCTCTCCGACGAAGAAACTGCAGCATTCATGGAAGTGCTGGGCAAGTGAAGCTGCGCTGGCTCCGGTCCGGCTCCGTTTCCCTTCGTCGTCACGTCGAGTTTGTCGCTGGCGAGAATCCTGGCGCTGCGGTGCGGGTGCGGCGGACTATCAGAAGCTCCGTGCTCCGCCTCGTCGATTTTCCGGAATCTGGACGTGGGGGTCACATCCAAGGCACGCGGGAGGTTGTAGTTACAGGGCTGCCCTTTGTGGTCGTGTATCGCGTGACCAGCGACACCGGGGAGATTCTTCGGGTCCTTCACACAGCTCAGGAACGTTCAAACCCCTTTCACGGACAAGGAAGCCCGCACAAGGAGCATATCGTTTGGCGGAAGTTCGTATTCGGATCGTGGATGAATGGGGGCGTCGAGTTCCTTCGCTGCGTGCTGCGCGTTCAAAAGGGAATTCCCTCGAAGGAGAGCGACGCGTGCTGCTCCGCGAGGAAGCCATGCGGCCAAAACAGGAACTGGCCGGCCATCTGGGCCGGATGCGTAAGGCGTTGCGCGAAAAACAAGGCATGTTTTCGGATTCGGCGGCCCTGATCCGCGAGGAGCGCGACGCCCGCGGATGATGGTTCTCGCCGCCGGTGTGACCGTCGAGGCCTATTTGCCACGGATCAGGAAGTGGAACAGCTGTTCTCGAAGCGGGCGGCCTGAAGCTGCGGTGGCTGTTTCCTGTCGTCGGGCGCATAAACAAGCTGCCCCTTGACTTATCGCACGCGCGGAGTTCAATGATCCGCGGGCGGCAGCCAAATCTGCGCAGGTGGGCTTCTGCGCCCGGCTGGCCTTGTCTCTATCTGCACGTCTCGTGCATCAGGAAGCAATCAGCGGTCGGACGGGTAGCCCGAACCGAGAGCACCGGTGCCGCGGGTGGAGTGCCCGGCTGGTGGGGAGCTATTCACGGAGCGGAGGGGGAACGACATCGCGATCCGCAAAGGAGGTCTACCATGAGCGTCTTTTGCTTCCCGCGTATCCACGTCAAAGGTCTTCTTTCCATCAACGTGGGCACGGGTAATAACGATGACTACTCGAACCTCGTGTTCCCCAAAGGGAGCCCGTTTGCCGGGACGCCCCTTCGCCTCGCAGACTCAGTGAACGTCCGGCCCCTGACCTATGGCATGTCGGACGCCGACCTGGGTCCGGTGGGTCCAGGAGCCGCACCCTTTCGACACGCCACCCGCGCCTCTGGTCGCCGCAACGAACCAGGCGGCGCCCCTTGCCAGCGTCCGGGCCGCAATGACCAAAGCCGAGGCTCTTCCCGTCCGGTCCGGGGTGACTCGCTACATCCCCTCCGAGTGGAACTACTATGGCGACATGACGCTTGAGATGATGGGGGTCAGGGTCCTCGCTGTCCAGTATCCCGGCCGGACATTGACGGCCGAGGCGGACGACCCGCTTGTCGGGGCCGAGCTCTCTTTCAAGAACCGACCAGCGGAGACCGGGCGCACCACAGGGATGCTCATTGACGTGAACCCCGAGGACGTCCCGGCGAGCCAGATTCATGCGAACAGCCTAACGCTTGAAAAGGGCGGCGCGGCCCTACTTATGGGGAAGCCGAGCAAGGCTTGCACTCGCTGGATCAACTTCCAGAGGAACACCGAGCTACGCGGTGCAAACGGGGCGGCTGGCACCTTCCAGTGCGTGGTCCCCGTCGAGGAACTCAAGGGCCAGCCGATTCTGGAGACTTTTTCTCGGGGAAACCTGCTCGCGAAGTCCATTAAGGGGGTCGTCTTTCGCTACTCGATCTTTCGTGCCCTTCAGAAGATTAGCGCCTTCAAATTCCCGGACACCGAAGAGTGGAACCGGCAGATGATCGCCCTCTACTCCCAGAAGGGAGTAAATCCCGACTACGCGGAGATCGTGGGGACGCTTGCCCCCTGGTACGAGGGCGAGATGGTATCCGCACCGGCCGGCCGGCTCCTGCTCCCGGGCACCACATTCCCCGTACCCCAAGGTGGCGGCGGAGCGCCGCGGCAATTTGGCCTTGCCCCGGCCGTCCTGCAGGTGAACCGGGAGATTGGCCTCGTCTCGGTCGATTTCGGGGCCACGTTTCCGGACTCCTACCGCAACCCCGCGTTCGATCCTCTGCAGACCGGCGACAATCCAAAATACGATTTTGGGCCGGTCCGCCTCATCGTCCGCGACCAGGGTCACGAGTACGATCTGGGGCCCGTGCAATACCAGGATACGGACGGGGGGGACCGGAAAGGGTGGGTTTTCGACTTCCCGCTCAAAGGCCTCGCCGATCCCGGCAAAGCCGCGGTGGAGAGTGGCACGTTCGCGCTCCATCACGAGAAGTATGGCGACCTCCTCGGCGAGGCCAACTACCTCATCGCCTCCGACCAGTCGTGCATCATCGGGGAACAGGGCCGTCCTGGGAGCATGGCGTCATCTTTCATGAACCAGGGCCCCGCAGACGAGCCCGCGACCGTCCGTGTCTTCCGGAAGGGGCGGGAGCTCTCAGCCGGCGACTGCCCAGACATATCCGTTTGGGAGTACGACACGACGCCGAACCAGCTGCCGGGCGACCGGAAGAAGGTCACTACGACGTTTAAGCCCGGGCAGCCACTCACGGTCAGCGCCGAGCGTGCCGGGAATCGCTTCTATACTTTTACGCTCCCGGGTCAGAAGGAGCCGCCCGCTAACTACGGCGGATTTGGTCCCCTTGACCTCATGATCGCTCCGCAGATTAACCTCCGTCTCCTCCCGAACGACCGCGATTACAGTGAGTACTACCAGAACCCAGGAGACGCGCAGCCCATCGGGAACAACAAGCTCACTTTCGACGTCATTTACCGGGAGATACTCCAGAACTACTACCTCCTCTATCCCGCCATGAGCATAGTTGTCCCGCTGAACGACCCCGAGCAGTGGTCCGGTGCCGAAATGGCCGGGCGGATAATGCAGCGGACGCAGAAGAGCTGGTGGCCAAAATCCGAGTACATGCCACGGACCAGGGACCTGTCGGCGAGCCGCAGGAGGCTCCTCCACGCCTGGTGCTTGAAGCTCCTGGCGTGAGCCCGTCATGCGAAGAGAGGAATGCCATGATACGTCGCGCGCTCGGCTTCGTGCTTCTTGCATGTCTCACGCTCGCGTCCGGCCCCTTCGGCCGCGCGGACGACGCCGTCCCCTTTCGCGTGACGGTCCGTGAGGCCCCTCGGCAGCCGGCGCCCGCCCTTCACTCGTTCGCCATCGCGACGCACGACGGGAAGTGGCTTCTGGTCGGTGGCAGGACGAACGGCTTTCACCGGACATCCGAAGCCGAGAGCACTTTTCCCTCCCGGCTTGCAAACCAGTACCTCTACGTCGTGGACCCGGCAAATGACGCCGCTTGGAAGGTCGGCATTCCCGAGCCACATCGGTTCCGCCTCCGTTCGTCGAACATGGAGTACTGCCAGGACGGAGACATCCTTTACCTCGCGGGCGGCTACGGTTCGTCGAGCGACGACGATAAACCCGAGAGCTACCAAACCTTCCCTCACCTCACGGCAATCCGGGTGCCCGAGGTTATTAAGGCCATTACCTCCGGTAACCACAAAGACGTAGGGAAATACATCGCCACCGTCACCGATGAGCGAATGCGCAGTCACTGGAGGCGGATTGAAGAAACTGGGAGAGGACTTTTTCCTCGTCTTCGGCCAGAACTACGAGGGGATCTACAAGGGAGCCCGTGTCGGCAAATATACCTGTGAAGTCCGGCGTTTCCGCGTGAAGTGGGATGGCGACGAGTTCGCCATCAAGGACTACGAGGCGTTTGGGGATCCCAAAGGGCCGGGGCCAGACTCGCCTTACCACCGGCGCGACTTAAACGTCGTCGACGCGATCCGCCCGGACGGCTCCCAAGGGATCACGGCCTACGGCGGAGTGTTTACGAAAACTGCGGGACCCTGGGTGAATCCGGTCTACATCGATCAGGACACGAAAGGGAAAGTGACGCTCTCGGTCGACCAGAAGTTCGAGCAGAAGGTGAGCCAGTACGACTGCCCGCACCTTTTGATGTACGACCCCGCCTCCAAGACTATGTTCACGACGCTCTTCGGGGGAATTAGCTTCTACTACTACAACAAGGAAGGGAAACTCGAGCCGAGTAACCTCGATAACTTCATGCCATTTACGAGCGCCATCACGGCCATCGCCCGCGCAGCGGACGGCACTACGGTCGAGGCCGTGCAGCGTCCCGCGGATTCCCTTCCGCGCTCTCCTCGGGGCCGACGCGGTCTTTGTTCCCGCCCCGGACCTGAAGCGCTGTAAGGACGGGACGGCAATCCTCGACTTCAGCAAGCTCCCGACGGAGAAATCAGTCCGCGTGGGGCACTTTTACGGCGGCATCCTCGCGAGCGAGCCCCAGGTTGGGCGGCTCAATCCGAGCTACGCGAGCCAGACAATCTACGAAGTGTGGATCGAGAAGCTTCCCCCGCCGAAGTGAAGGTGCGAGCGAAACTGGACCGTTCGAGGATAAAAGGTGCCGCACCCGCCTCTCGGGTCCGAACTTCGCAGAGAGACCGGCAGCCTATGGGCCGAATGGTGAATTCGCCTTCGGCGACAGCACGGAGTATGCAACACCATGAGTATCGCCGGGATTGTCACATACTCGATTCGCCAGGACGGGTCCCTGGAAGGGCGATGGACTCATCAGGACCTTCAGGGCAAAGTGGCGACCGAGCGCGCCTGGGGCGGAACGCCGGGAAAACTGGCCGGCCGGTATGACGTCGAAATCCGTCTCCCGGACGGCCAGAAGACCTACGAAGGCTTGCTTACGATCAGCCCTTTCGGGGAGGCGTTTGCTTTGGTCTGGACTGGGCGCCAATTGCTGCCCGAACCCAGAAATGCGCGCTTTACCGGCATTGGCACTCTCGACGGCACGGACACACTCGTTGCGACGTTTCAGGAGGAGGTGTTGCTGACATCGCGGGCAACGCTCCGGGAGGTGTTCGACAAGATACCAGGCCCGCAGGGGGAACGGTATGCTGACGCTTTCGCGCATGGAACTCTCCGCGTCGTGCTCTATGCACCACGAAAGACCGACACGCAGGAGCCGCATGAACAGGACGAAGTATACGTGGTCATGAAAGGGAGTGGCTCGTTCATGGTGGATGGCCGCAGACGGCCATTTGCGGAGGGCGACGTGCTGTTTGTCCCGGCGCAGCGAGTCCATCGTTTTGAGGATTTTTCGGATGACCTGGTCGTCTGGGCGGTTTTCTACGGACCTCGGGGCGGAGAATCCGAGGGTGATCCGCGTAAGGAGATCGAGCAAGCGAACGCAGATTTCCGCAGCGCATACTCGAAAGCGGACGCCAAGGCTGTGGCAGCCATGTACACCGAACAGGCGAAACTGCTGCCACCCCACGCCCAAACCGTCGCGGGGCGTCCCGCGATCGAGGCGTTCTGGAAGTCGGCGATGGCTGCCGGCATCAGGGATGTAGAACTCAAGACCCTTGAGGTCGAATCGTTTGGAGACACGGTGGTGGAGGAAGGAACCGCGACCCTGTACGGTGACGGTAACCGCACCGTGGACAAAGGCAAGTATCTCGTGGTCTGGAAACGGGCGGGCGGCAAGTGGAGGCTCCACCGCGACTGCTGGAACTCGAATGAACCTGAACGGATGAAGTAACCACTCCGAGGTCCGAGCCCTGGGTTCGCGTTCATGGCTCCATCGTAGGGCGCTGACTCGGCGAAGGGTGGTTACCGTTGCCGCCTTCCAGCCCAGGTCGCCGCCTTGACGCCCGGTGCGACTTCGCCCTCGTGCGATCCAAACAGGTTGCAGGCGGGAATCTCCGTGCCGCCGGCAATCGTCGCGACCAGGTCCCATGTCCTCGCAGGGTCCGGCCGGATCATGGCAAAGTCCGTGTAGTTCTGGCTGACGATGGGTGCGTTGGGCGGGGTTAGCGGAAAGCCCGAGAAATAGAACGAATGCGGATGCCGGTAGGGCGCCGCCGATGCATCGGCCGCGTCTGGCTCCCACGTGCTCTTGAACGCGTAGCCAAACAGTACTGCCCCGTCCGCGGTCCGATCCGGGCTTGCGCCGACCTGGATAGGCGGCTTCTTGGGATCGGGGCTTGTCCAGAAGGAATATCCTTGTATCCGGCCGCCGAGGCGTTCACTGTCTGCCCTGCTATAGGGCAGGTGTTTGATGAAATCACGGCTCGGCGGATAATTCAGGTCCGAAAACAAACAGATACGTGGCATCCCTTTCGGACGGTCCTTGTCGTAGGTAATAAAGTACGCCGTGTTGCCGAGCGAGATGAACGACGACGTGAAGTGATTGTCCATCGGGAAAATGGGCAGGCTCCACTCTTCGTAGTGCTCCATCATCGCTCCTTCTTCGCCGTTTGGTCCTCGCCAGGTGCTGTCGTAAAACGTGGCGCCGTAGGAGACCTGGTAGTCGATACCTTCCTTCAGAGAGGCCGGCGGCCGGCCATCATAAGGAGGGGGATTATCCACATAGTTCCTGAACACGCGGTACATCGTCCACCTGGCTGACCAGTAGGGGGGATATAACGGGTCGGACGGCTCGCCAGGGCCGCGTTGGTACAGGCAGTCCGGGCACTCACACGGGCTGTACTTGGGCGGGTTGTGGACGCCATACGTGGGATAGACGATCTTCGCTTCCGGTGAGTCGTCGCGTGTCATGGGATTCTCCTGTGTGAATCGCTCGCCCCTCGCTCAACGCGCGAAGGGCGCCGTCGCTATCATGGGCGGGTAAGCTATTCGAGCATAGGTCCAGCGTCTTGCTCACGTCCCCGCTGGATCGGAGCGAACAACGTCACCGCATGCAGGGGGAGACGAAGTTCGTGCATCATGCGGGCGGCGGCCCCATGACTGGCCCAGGCGTCACATCGGGCCACGTAGTCGCCGAGGGGCGGTGCGATGTCGGTCGATGCTGGTCACTCAGCTGTCGCCCTGACGGGTCCAGGATTGCGTCGTCAAAGACCAAATGACCGGTTTCTTGCGCCGATTCCTGCAGCGCGGCGCGGATTGGATCGCAATCCCGCGAGTACGACAGCAGGCGGAGTGGCGCGGTGCGGGCAAGCGCTCCCGCCAGCGAGGTTGCCCAGGAGCCAGTCCGTCTAGCACCTCCTGGCTGCTGGTCTCGGAGGCGGCGTGCAACGCGGCATCGAGGGCGCGGAGCAGCAGATCGACCGCCAAAGTCGGATCACAACTGGCCAGGGCAGGAGCCGCCTTGGGATTAGTACCCCAGGAGCCTGCCAAGGGCGCCTCGGCGAATTGCCGAACATGCGCTGCCAGAACGGGCAGACACCCGGCCGGCAGCTGCTCGGCGGCCCCGAGCACGGTCTCGCCCAGCGGGAATGCGGGATCGGCCAGGGAGGCCGGTAGCAGCGCGGCAAGCAACTCCCCCGTCAATGGGGTAGGGTGGCGCTGGTCGAGGTATAGAAGGACGGCCAGGGCGACCTCACGTTCTTCGGAGATCGCCTGTTCATCGAGCACGCAGGCGCGGACGGCGTCCCTGTCAATGCCCAGGTCCCGTTGCCGAGCCGTGCGAAGCAATTCGAGGCGGACTTCGTGGTCCGGTTCGTGAGCGTAGCCTTGAATTGCCTGCTGCAGGACTGCTTGGTCGCTACACCCGACAAGGAGGCCAGCGGCCAGCCGGCGTATTTCCGGGTAGCGCGGCGGGACAACGCATGATCTGTAGCAGGATTTCCCCTCCGTCTCGAATCGGCAGTCCCTCAAGAGCGCCTAACCAAACCCCTAGCCGCGGGTCCTGGGGGTCGGTGATGGCGACATGACGCAACACCCGATCCCGCCCGTCGGGATCGATGGCCCCGAGCGACGGCATCCGGAGGGCATCAAGGATTCCGGACTGAATCGTTGGCTCCAGCCGCGTCGCCAGCAACTCATCGATCAGGGCATCAACGGCCGCACGACCGCCCAGTCCTCCGAGTCCGTAAAAGACCTGGCGATGGTAATACCGGCGCCGGCCGGCCACTCCCGGCGGGCGAGGGCGATCAGCTCCGCAGCGGCCTCCGGGGCGCGAAAAGAGGAGATCTGGTGGGCAGCCTCGGCGAGGGCGGGCGGCGGCGAGTTCGGGTCGCGGAGTACTGCGCAGCGCGGTCTCGATGTCCTCTCTACTGACGCCGCGGGGGTTGGCCAGGGGCCGGAAGTCCTGCCAGGGGCCATCGAGTAGAGCATGTAGCCCGCATGCTGAGCGACCGGCCAGGGCACCGATGAGACGATGCACTGTATGGCGAATTCCCTCAGCCCCAAGCCCGCCACGGTTGCCCGGGCTACCAGATCGGCCGGATCGAGCAGGGCGTACGTGGTGACGGCCTTTTCCACAGCGGTTGGCTCGGCATGTCCTGAGATGAGTGACCACAAGCGGTCGCGGACGTCGTACCCGAGTTCTCTACGGCCTCCCTCCGGAAGCTGGGCTGCGGCAATCAGGTCAGCCAGGCACCGGTCGATGACGCCGAAGCGATCCCGGCAGTTCCCCCATTCGGCCAAGATGCGCCGAAAAGGTCGTGGAGTGCAGGTCGGATAGGCCAGCCGCGAACTCCAGGACCACATGGCGGTCGAGCGTATTGAGGGCCAAGCCGAGCACCTGGGCGAACGGCTCCGGCTCCAGGCTGACAAGCTGCCGTGCGGCGAAGTACTCCTGGAAAGTAGCATGGATGAAGGCGTGCTCGTCAAAGAGGTGGCTCGCCTGGTTGACAAGCCGTGAGCCGAGGACGGCGGCGAGAGCTTCCTCCCCCGGGAGCAGCCCGGCGAGCTGTGCCGGGAAACGTGTAGGTCGGCCGTGGGCTTGTGAAAAGAAGGTCGTACGCAGTCGCTTCGATCGCCGTGAGGAAGTCTGGGCGAAACTCCGCGCGAACGCCGCGAACTGCGTTGTACTGCTGCCGCATCCACTCCACGGCCCGTCTATAGACTTCCGCCCGGGTCCGCGGAAGCAGGCTCACATGATCCGGAGGTGCTGCTGCAGCGACGCGGGTCAGCAGTGTGAGGAGGAATGGATTGCCGCAGAGGTGCCTCAGATCCGGCTGTTCGTCCAGGCGTTGCAGGAAAAGCTCAAGCCGGTCAGGGTATCCGCCCCTGGTGAAATGGCGCCACGCGAGATCCTCCATCGCCCGCCGGGACAGTCCTGCGAGTTCGTACACATGCCCGCCGCCGTCGTCGCGAAGGGCCTGCGGCACGCCCGACGGCCGGGAGGTGATGAGGGTGATGAAGTCGCGTGCTTCGGCAAGCAGCCCGGGACGAATGTTCTCTCGCAGATCGGCCGAGACCTCGTCCCAGCCATCGAGCAGCAACAGCACGCGCCGCCGCTTGCGCGCAGCTCGCGCAAGGAACGGGCGGCCAAGACGGCGTCCTCCGGTGGCAGTCCCAAAGTGCGGAAAAAGAACTCCGTGAGCGATTCGTTTCGCCCCTGCGAGACGGAGGTCGCGTACGAGCGGAGCTTGACCACAATAGCCCAGTCGAAATCTCTTAGGGCACCGCCAGCAGTGGCCCAGGCAATCCATTGCACGAGGGTAGATTTCCCGGCGCCCGGCTCGCCAATGACGATGGCCCGGCTGATCGTCCGGGCGAGCAAAGCCGGAACACTGACGGCCGGCTGCACTGACGAATCGAGCGCCGGGCCAGCCGCCGCGCCTGCTCCACGGCAGGAGCCTCGTATTCAGGCAGTTCCCACGCCTGCACGGCATACAGATCGACGTAGACCTCGTTAATCGGCGTGGGCTTTTCGCCCGGTACTGCGGACGGGAGTGCCGTCCAGCGCTCGTCCCTGCGAAGCTGTTGATGCCATACGGAGAGGGCCTGAGCGCACAGCAGCCGCGCACGCTCCTGGTGCCTCCCCGCCTCTTCCTGGTGGTGTTCCTCGCTACTTTCCAGGCCGAGCGCCAAGAGGGCTCGCTGGAGCAGCGCCACGTCGTCCTCGGTTTCCGGGTCGATGTTCGCCACAAGCCGGGTCAGCGACCGGAGTGCCTCAATCGTTGGAGGTTCGCCGGATGAAAAGTGCGCACACCATGCCGCGATGCCGCGGGGCAGGCTCCCGGGATGCGCGGCGTCGACAAGCCCCCGGGCACTTGCCAGGAACTGAACGAGCTCGCGCAAATCCGAGACAGCTTCGGGGCCTTCCCACTGGGGCCACTGGTGCAATTCGACGGCCGCGAGGATGCGAAAGGCCAGGCGAAGCTCAGCGTTTTTCACGACGTCTATCGCCGCAGAAAGAGCCGCGGCTTGGAGATCGTTCCCTCCAACTGCACCGGCGTACCACGTCAGAAAGTCACAAAACGCCGCGATCGCAGTGCTCGGCACGATGGTCGGGCGCGCAGTGGGATGCTGGATCCCTGGATCAGCGCTTGCGTAGATGGTGCGAAGCTGGAGGACTTGGCCACCGGGAAGCACTCCGTCAACCGCCAGTTCGTCGATAATCCTTTCGGGAGTCTCGCCAGTCGCGTCCCACGACATTTCGCGAGCTGCGCACAGCGTTCGCAAAACCTTCTCTGACGAGTAGCGCATTTGCTTCAGACCGCGCAAAACATCGACCCGGAGCAACTGGCGCAGGCATGCCAGGTCGGCAGCCACGTCGGGGAGCTGGCGAGCAAGGTCGCGAAGGCGGCGCTCGTCCAGCGCGTCAAGTGGGGCCTTGTTCTCACGAACTACCTCTAGGTCAGCCCCGCCTGCAGAAACCGGCAACTGCGGCGGGGCTACTGAGGGTGGCGGGCAAGTTCCTCAACCTGATCGTCTCGTACTTGCCGACGCTCTCGGGAACTTGAATGGACCTCTCTTGATTTGATGCCGCTCGGCACAACTCCCGAGCGGATGATGGCGGCGGCGAAGGCGGCCGCGGAGCGGCAGGCATAGCTTGTCCATTCAGTCCCCCGCTTGAATCCAACGATGTCGCTTAGGCCACGGACGACCAGGACAGGATATTCCCGGTCAGGGCGACGTGCGGCGCGATAGACTCCACCGGCTTCCATTTCGACGAACCCCAGTGAGCGGGCGCTCTGCCTCCACTCGCCGATAAGGTCCACGTCTTTGGCGAGAATGTTCCCGCTCCCGACCGGGATGACTGCATACCGCGGTGGGCGGCCGCGCTTGCCGGCAGGGAAGTGGTTGTTGAGGCTAGCCTGAACCTTGGCCCGGTACGAGGCCGGCCCGTAGAAGCGGTCGCTGTTGAGGTCTGACGACACCTCGCACGAGGGCTTCTTCATGCCGACGACATTCTGCCGGTTCCAGCCCTTGAGTTTCTGTGCCCAGCCTGGGATTGCAGCGAGCAGGGCCCCGACGTCGGGATGCACTGGCCCCCCGGTAAGGTTCCACTCGCGTCGGTGGAGTTCCTGATCCTGGATCTCCGCCGAGACAGAAAAGTCGTAGATGCGGCTCGCCAGGAGGACGTCGCCGAGGCTGTAGTCGTCGTCCGCCAACCCGCCGGCGATTCCTACCAGGAGAATCCAAGCGGGGGCGAGGTCGTCGATCAAATCGCGGGCAGCCTCGTGGGCAGGTCCGTGACCCTGCTCAAGACAGCGCGCGACCGCCACGCACGCTTCGCGTCCGTCGTCGGTATGCACCCCGCTGCACTCGTAGTAGGCGTGGCCTTTTACCGTCTCCCGGTTCGGGAAATGACGCAGGACGGCCGTGTATTCGTCGGCGCGTATCGTCAAGATGCCGAAATCAACTGTCCCCTTCAGCTCCTGAGCACTCTTCATTGGCGAGCACCCGACTTTCTCCCTGACGAACGTGGCGACCTGCACGGACGGCCGGAAACATCTGCGGCCAACCGCCGGGATGAGTGAGAAGCATCGTCGGCGGCTGTTTGGCGCTGGCCGGACCGTGCATGGCCGGCGGCTTGCATATCCCAAGGCCGGTGGTCAACGCTCCCTTCATTGTAAGGAACTGGATTGGAGACGGGCGCGGGTGTCCGTAGTTTCTAACCTGTCTCCTGCCGGGCCAGCCTCCGAACCGGTCATAAGTGGCTTGTCGGTGACCGCATGCCAGCGGCCTTGGCTCGATGACCTTCGGGACGGGCCGATCGTCGGACAGCGCGATCAGCACGTCCGACGGCTTGATGACGCGGTGGGGTCGGCGGCATGGCGGCGTTGGAGCTTCGAGTGCGCGGCTGAAGCGCTTGGCAGTGGGGGCAGGTACCACGCCTTTTTGGCGACGTTTCGCCCGGCATGCCCCCCCGAGCGCGAGTGCCCGAAGTGGTCATCAACGGCAGGCAACAAACCTGTTGACCGAATGTGAGAATCAGGGCAGTGTGGGAGTCTTGGACACAAGACATGGAGGTTGTCGTGGTACACACCACTCGGCACGAACACAGGGTCTACCGCTCTAGGATCGACAAGTCAGGTCGGAGCCGGCACGGGTCCGTAGCGCCCTGGGCATTGGCAAGGGAGATTCGGTGCTGGTCGTTCAGGATGAGGCTGGCATACACCTCGAAACCTCGGAACAGGCTGTAAGGGCGATTCCGGAGTATTTCATGAATCTCGTGCCGGCTGGCGTTAGCCTCGCGGACGAGATCATTCAGGAGCATTGCGAAGAGGCGGTGCGCGAGCGTGAGTAGGGTCGTCCTCGACTGGCGGCGTTGTCGCCAAGGTCGGCGACGATGGCCGGAACGGTGATCGCTACCAGCGGGGGCGTCGGTGTCGTGGGGAGATGCAGCGGCGACGTCGCCATTGGCATGCCCATCAAGCACCATCAAGCCAGCAGGAAGGATACGTCGTACTTCGTCACGAGCCGGTCCCGCGTGACCAGCGTCATGCCTTCCGAGCAGCATTGGGCCAGCAGCATCCGGTCGAACGGGTCCTTGTGAAGCGGGGGCAGCAATCGCAGGGCCAAGGCGTGGTCGAGGGTGACGGGCAGGTGGGAGAACTTGTTGACATCGAGCAGCGGCAGCAGGTCGTCGGGGCAGGACAGGCGTTTTTGTTCCTGCTTGATGACGATCTCGTGGACGCTGGCGGCACTGACAAAGGCGGCGTTACGAGGGTTGGCGATCTCGATACGGGCCGGGTCGGCAATGGTGGACGGGTCATCAAGCCACCACAGCAGGACATGGGTGTCCAGCAGCAGCTTCATTATTTGCTGCCGTAGAACATTTCTTCCAGCTCCTCGTCGAAATCGTCGAAATTGTCGGCGATCCAGATTTTGCCTTTGAGCTGGCCGCCCTGGCGCGGCGTCAGATCTTGTTGGACTGGCGTCAGCCGGACCATCGGTTCCCCGGCCCTGGCGATGACGACCTCTTCTCCTGCCAGCGCCCGCTTAATCAGTTGCGACAGCTTGGCCTTCGCGTCGTGAATGTTCGTAACGTGCATAGCTTGGTCTCCTCAGACCGAGGATGAACCAAATTAGACCCAATGTCAACTACTATCAACCAACCGGCGGCCGTTTGAGGGTGATAACGCCCTTCATGACTTACAAGGTCCCGATACAGAAAGGGTGTTATTAGGCGTTAAGCGGCGGGGTGATTATCATGTAATCTTTCTGATTGCGAAAGGTGGATGTATGCCATTGTAGAGTGATAACTACATTGGAGGACGAATGACCACAGAGAAAGTAAGCATCACCGTCAGGCTGGACGAGGACACTGTCGCGTTCCTGGATCAGCTCGCAGAGGTCGAGGATCGTGACCGGAGCTACCTGATAAAACAGGCGGTCGCCAACTTCGTCCGGCTTCATCGGTGGCAGATCGAGGAAATCGAGAAGGCTGTGAAAGAGGCGGATGCCGGATTGTTTGCGACGGATGAGGAAGTGGAAGAGATGTTCTCCAAGTGGACCGCATGAAGCTGCGGTGGGTATCTGCTGCCCTGGGGCAGCTGGATCGGGTCTTTGAATACATCGCACAGGACAATCCTACAGCAGCCGGGCATGTGTCGGCGCGAATCCGTAAGGCAACCGAACGGCTCAAGCGTTTCCCGGAGTCTGGACTGCGCTGGGCAGCTTTCGGGTACGCGGGAGATCATCGTCGCAGGACTGCCCTTTGTCGTCGTCTATCGCGTAACCAGTGACTCTGTGGAGATCCTTCGCGTATTTCACACGTCGCAAGAGCGTGCGGACTCGTTTCACTAACAAGCCAGCGCACCCAGGGAGGAGATCGTATGACCGTAGTTCGTATCCGCAACGTAGAGGGATGGGTCGTCGAGTCCCTTCGTGCGCGTGCTCGTTCCAACGGCCGTTCTCTCGAAAGCGAGTTGCGCGAACTGCTCCGCGAGGAGGCCATGCGGCCAGAGAAGGAACTTGCCGGCAAACTTCGCCGGATGCGCGGCGAGATGCGGGAAAAACACGGCACGTTGTCCGATTCGGTGGCCCTGTTGCGCGAGGTCCAGGCGTTCTTCTCTGACGCAGCGCCTCGCGAAGTCGTGCTATCGGACGAACTGAGCCGGGATCGCCGGGCGGAAGCGGCGCGGGAAGATCGTGACTGAGGTTGTCCTGGACGCCTCTGCCTTGATCGCCTTCCTGCGCGAAGAGCGCGGTGCCGATAAGGTCGCGGCGGTGCTCGCAGAGTCGTGCATTTCCGCCGTCAACCTCGCGGAAACCTACGGCAAGCTGGTGGAGTACGGCAAGCCGCTTGATGCCGTGGCCTCCCAAATCGACCGGCTACAGATCCCAGTGATTTCCTTCGACGCCGAGCAAGCGCAAATCGCTGCCTCCCTGTGGAACAAGACTCGTGCCGTTGGCATGTCGCTGGGTGACCGCGCCTGTCTTTCGTTGGCGATGAAAATCGGCGCGCCCGCGTTTACGACGGAACGCGAGTGGGAGAAATGCGGCCTGGGCGTCAAGATCGTGAAGATTCGCTGACAGCGGCAGGCGAAGAGAATGCTTTATCTGGCTCCGTGCTCCAGGAGGAACATGTAGTTGATGTCCGGGTATTCATCAACAGGTCGAATCCATTCCAGCCGGCCGTGGGTGAAGCGGGCGACCATCTCCGCTGAGTCCTTGCCGCGCGCCGGGCCGTAAAGAAGAATGTCGCCGTGGTATTCAACGATTTGGTTGCCAGCATTGAAACGTCGGTAAACGGGGGGCTGTCCAAGGCGGTGCGGGTGCAATCGCTCCATTCCCTGAATAAACCGGAGGATTCGCAGATTCTGTCGTTGTCGGCCCATCCACTGGGTGCTTGCTTCGTGACAAGAGGGTCCTATCCTGGGCAGTGGTTCGCCAAAACCCCTGACCCAGGAAAGGAGTCCTCATGCCTCAATCTACCGTCCCGACCGCGTCCACGGCAATGGCCCCCGCCGACGATTTCCAGGACTTTCTCACCAGGATGCTGCCGCCGCTCCTGGCACTGTTCGCCCTCCAGCAGGCTTTTCGCCAGCAACCACCCACCCCAGAGCTTACCTGCGCCTTGGAAAACGGCATCGCGACGGCGTTGCGCGAAGCCGGCCGTGTCCTCGTCGAGCACGAGTACAACCGCATCGAACCTCCCTGTCGCGACGACATCCCCTTGCGGCTGCGTTGCGCGGGCGCGGAGTATCGGCGTCGGCCCAAGAGCCCTAACCAGATCGGCACGCTGTTCGGCGAAATCGAGCTGCGCCGCTATTTGTACGAAGCCGTTGAAGCCGGCGAGCCGGCGCTCTTTCCGCTGGAGCTCCACTTGGGCATCGAGGCCGGACTGGCGACCCCGGCCCTGGCGGAGCGTGTCGGCTTGTGGTCGGTGGAGCACGAGCAGGAGCCAGTCCGCAAGCTGCTGCTGAGCACGCACAACGTGTCCTGGTCGGTGACGAGTGTACGCAAGGTGACGACGGCGTTGCGTGATGGCTTGGCCTCGTTCCGCGAGCCAGCGCAGGTAGCTCGGGTGCTGGAACTGCTCAGCAAAGCCTTTGCTTCCAAAGGCAAGCATCGGCCGGTGCTGGCGGCGGGACGCGATGGCGTCCACGTACCGATTCGTCAGGACGGCTACCACGAGGGCAGCACGGCCACGCTGTCGGTGTATGATCGGAAGGGTAAGCGTCTGGGCACAGTCTACCTGGGGCAAATGCCCGAAGCGGGCCAGGGAACGCTGTCCGCGCAACTGACGTCGCTGCTGGACCAGGTGCTGCGGCAGTGGCACGCGCGCGGCCGGCCGGCGCCGCGTCTGGCGTACGTCACCGACGGCGGCACGCACCCGAAGGAGTACTATCGGCAGGTGCTGCGCCGCCTGGACGACCCGTGGCATCCGGGACAGCAGCTGACGTGGCAATGGGTCGTGGATTTCTGGCACGCGTGCGGCTACGTGAACAAGCTGGCGACCGCGTTGTTTGGCGAAGGGGAGGAGGCCGCGCTGGTTTGCCAAATGGCGTCGTTGGCTGCGTGACCGGCAGCACGGCGTGAGCCACGTGGTGCGGTCGGCCATGGGGCACTACAACCATCGTCGCCAACTCCGCACGGTGCCGCTGGCGGACTACTGGAAAGCCTACCGCTATCTACGCAAGCACGCGGTGTGGATGCAGTACGCAGACTATCGGGGTCAGGGTATGCCGATCGGCAGCGGCGTGACGGAGGCGGCCTGCAAGACGGTGTTCACGGAGCGCCTGAAGCGTTCGGGGATGACGTGGAGTCATGGGGGTGGTCAGGTAATTCTGGACCTGCGGGTGCTGGTGCTCAGCAGCGTGTGGCCGGCAGCCCACGAGGCCTACCTCCGTACCAAGCCTCAGCCGACAGTGTCCCAATCGGCGAGTAAACGAGTTCGCAGCGGCCATAAACTCAAAAAAGCTGCATAATCTCAGGGAAGGGAGCGACGGCACCCGGCGGTGCTGCCTTTCCGTGTCCAGAGCGTAGCGGCCGAGGTGCTCGATCAGCGTCCCATCAACGCTGATGGTAAAGTGGGCGTCATTGGCGTAAAGGCTCTTGCTTCGAAAAATCGTGCCGCGTGCGATGCCGTACTGCGGATACTCTTTGTCGAGCATAACAGTGTCGCAAAACCCCATGATTCCAGGCTCCCTGATCTCAGTAAACACGTCGCACCGGCACGCGGTGAAATGGCGGGACACGGGCGCCACAAGCGGACGCGCTAACAAGGCTTCGCGGCAGTGCTTGCAGTCCAGGCTCTGCTCTTTGTCACGTGGTCGCCCGTGCCAGCTCGATATAGCTCGCTTTGTTGACGATGGTCAAGCGGGAGTTACTCAAGCAGTTGGGGATGGTGCGTGAGGCTGGACTCGAACCAGCACTGAGCGATGTTTAAGGTCGCTGCCTCTGCCATTGGGCTACTCACGCAATTTGTGCCACTCCTCGAATCTGAACCGGGAACTCTTCGACTCTCAAGGCGAAAGGCTCGGCTGCTGGGCCGGAGCGGATTACTAATGGGTCAGGATGGTTTGACGTGCGGAACGGAGGAAAGGTTACGGCCGTGACAGCCGTAAGAAGTTGGTGGGGCGAGGGGGATTTGAACCTCCGACCAAGGCGTTATGAGCGCCCTGCTCTAACCGCTGAGCTACCGCCCCGCGCGGGGCGGATATTCGAGAAGAAGTTTCCATGCCGGATGAATGGCACACGCTGAGGGCAGAGTCAATAACATTTAGTGGCAGACATTGTTTTACTGAATCAGGCCTCCCGGTTCCGGATATCCATCCGAGGAGAGCGGCGCTTACTCGTCCGCGTCCGTGTCCGAGGGCTTCCGCTGCGGCACAGGTGGCTCGATGAGGTCATCCTGGTGAGGATAATGCCGAGGTTTCTCGGGCACCGGCGGTAGCTCGGGCACGGCTGAACGCTCGGGCACCGGGGACGGCTTGGGAGCTGGTGCAGGCAATGCTCGTCGGTACACACGTCCCCGGAGTGGTTCCTCGGCTGTTATCCCTTTTTCAACGAATTCTACGGTTTGGGTGAGCGTGAAGGCTTCGCTGTCCGGCAATTTCAGTCGTGCCACGCGGAAGGCGTCTAGTTCGGCTTTGGCCCGGCCGCCCGTGAACTCGTCGAGCAAGCGTTCGATGTCGTCCGTGCCCATCTCCAGCGTAATGATCGTGCTTCCCTCTTGGACACCGGCAACCATGATGTCGTCCTTGGCCTGCACGATTTGCTTCAGCATGTTCATGAAGCTGACCAGTTGCACGGATTCGTCGAATTCCTCGAAAGGAACTTCCACCGTGATCTGCACCTTGAAGTGCCGTTCCTTCTTCGGCGGGTCCGGGGGGGCCGTTCCTATCATCAGGGTCGAGACTTCGACGCCGAGCGCCTGGGCGAATTTGCTGAGCGTGTACAGGTAAACGTTCTCTCCACGTTCGACATTTTCGACCGTCTTCAGCGAACATCTGGCCTTCTTGGCCAAGTCCTCGACCCGCCAGCCCTTCTCGATGCGCAGCGCTGAATAGCCTCGCCATCCGGCTCCACGGTACGGTTCTTCACTTTATTGGCCATAGCAATTCGGTGCTTTCTGGGAGCTTTCGGGCAGACTACCGGCAGTGCGGCGTACTGCTTACGGAACAAAGGGCTTAGGATGAATTCAGTGAGGGAAAAAATGCTAACCCGGAGGCCACGATGCTCACCACCAAACCGCTCGCGTTCTCCAAGCCCGATCCGGACCGCCCCCGGAAGCATTTTATGCAGGCTGAGCTGCGGTCGGTAGTGCTCCCCGCGAAGTCCAGGCGGCGCGTCGAGCAACCGGCGGCAATCGGCCGACGAAAGGCCAACGGTCATTCCGTCGCGCAGGGCGGAGGGAGCGGCAACAAGGTTGCCGTGGGTCTGGTTGAGCCCCGTGTAGCCGTAGGTGTGGAGGTAGGAGAACAGCGACCGCATCGCTGTCGCTTTGCCGCGAACCGAGCTGTTTGTCAGGCCCTGGTCCTGGAGATGCAGCCGCCAGGCAGAGACGTGCTCTGGCCGGACGCCGGCCAAGTTCTCGGGCCGGTTGCCCTCGATTCCCGCGAACACCAGGAACTGGAGGATGTCGCGCTCGCAATTTGAACGAAGGTGCTGAATGCGATCGTTTCCCCGAACGGACAGGTGTCAGCGATCAGAAAAACCGCTTCTGGATTCAACCGCAGCAACGATAAAGCGGAAGGTGGAAAAGCCATAAGGGCAATTGAGAAATGCGTTTAGGTCAATCTAGCAACGGTGAATTGCCGGAGTATTTGAAGCAGTTGTCCGAAACGGAGCCGAAGCTGCGCTAGATTTCCCCTGCCGGAGAATCTCGAACAACGCGAGAAAAAACGCCGAGGGCTTCAGGCAGTTCGTCGCCTCCCGGCGGCGGCGACCGAGGGGCAAGAGCGTCTGGTTCGTCAGCCTCTGCGTGAAAAAGTTTGGAAAATCCTTCGGGGAAGATGTCCAGATACGGTAGGAGGACAAAACATGACACAATCAACGAGCGGAACAACTGCCTACCACAGACAACGCATGTTCACGCCAGCGCCTTGATTGTGAGAAGGAACGACACTAGAATTCCGCCCCCCTAGCGGACAACAAAGTCCCAAAGAATTCCTGAGTAACAGAAAAGCGACCAGAGAGTCGCCAATTGGAGGGTACGTACATGGCTTCCTCGCAAACGAAACCGCTGTCAATCGAGCATCGTCCGCTCGACTGGTTCAAACCAGACCAACGGGAACTCGACCGGCACGACGACCCGGACGAAATCCGCCGGCTGGGCGAGGACATGCGGGCCAACGGCCAGCTTCAGGCAGTCGCCGCCACAGAGGACGGGCGGGTGATCTTTGGCCACGGCCGCTACCTGGCGGCACCCGTTGCCGGCTTCAAGACGCTTGAGGTCAAGCTCTGGCCCGCCACGTTGCCTGATACGCAGTTCAAGCTCATCCGTGCATCGGAGAACTTGCAACGAAAAGAACTCAAGGGATACCAGAAGTGGCTCCTCTGCGCCGACCTGATGGCGTGCAACGCGAACTGGCAGTTGAAGGACCTGGCGGAAGCCCTGCACCTCGACCCCTCGATGTTGACACGGCTTCTCAGCCCGTCGAAGTGCATTCCGGCCTGGCAAGAAGCGCTGAAGGCGGAAAAGGCCGGCATCTCGGACTGCTATGCCGCAAGCAAGCTCCCCCCAGAGGAGCAGGCCGAACTGCTGGCACTCAAGCTGAGCGGCGCCAGCCGCGACACTATTGAGCAAACCGGACGGAAGAAGCGGGCGATGGCCGCCCCGGCCGTCAGGCTCTCGCGGGTGAAAATCGCCATGCCACGAGCGCGAGCCTGGTCATCAGCGGCCGCGACCTGGGCATGTCCGACGTGGTGGAGTTGCTCTCCGAAACCCTGAAAGAGGCAAGGAAGGCAGCGGAGCAATTCGACGTGAAAACTTTCCAGAGCATGATGCGGGACAAAGCGAAGGGGTGAGACATGGTGCGCATCAGGCACGACATCGCGTGGGCAACTGCCCTGAACATACTGGGGATTCTCACCCTTCGGGATGAGGAGAAACGCGAGGCGTTTCTGATGGTCTACGAGCGAGTAAGAGACGGACTGGTCGCTTATGACAAGGAAACCAAAGACCTGCTTCACAGGCTGAAACCACTGAGCAACTGAGTGCAATGGCGGTCCGCTACTGGCGGGAGCCGGAATGAACGGAGCGAATCCGATGAAACCGAGTATGGACGATCAAGTTATTTGTCTTCTCATCATCGCGGCCGTAGCGGCCCTTGTGTTCTATCGCCGTCGCTGGCGCGGATCGGGCACGGCCTTCGGGGTGGCGTCGTGGATGAGTGAAAAAGCCCTACGCGAAGCCGGGATGCTTGCCGGCTACGGGCTAGTCCTGGGCAGGACTTTCAAAGGTGCCCTGATCCGCTTGCCGGACTATTGCCACGTGCTTGTCTGTGGCGGCAACGGGATCGGGCAAAGGGGTGAGCATCATCATTCCCAATCTTGCTCACTTATTTCCGCGGCTCGGTAGTCTGTTTCGACACGAAAGGTGACCTCTATGACACAACAGCAAAACGTCGCGCTGCGAAGGGACAGCGCATCATTCGGCTGGCGCCGTTCAACGGAGGGGAAGACGCACTGAATCCGCTCGCCGCGATTCCTTCCGACAGCCCGACACTTGTGGACTCTGCCCATGCGCTGGCAGCGGCCCTGGTAGTGCGGCAGGAAACCGAGACTGATCCGCACTGGAATGACAAATCTATTCAGGTCATACATGTGCTGTGCTGGTTCTGATGCTGCTCAAATTCAAGGACGGAGGATCGGAACCTCAACTCGGTCCAGGAGATCGTCAGCGACCCGGAAAATGCTAAGAGCGGCCGTGACCAAGCTGCAGGAGTTCGGCGGCATCGCCGCCAGGCTCGGCAACCAGCTCGAGGGCCTCTTCGAGAAGGCGGCGATGGCGCTCACCAAAGAAGGTGCGGGCGTGCTGAGCACAGTAACGCGCCACTTGTCGTTCCTGGACTCCGACCTGGTGGCCAAGGCGGTTAAACACCAGTACGTTCGATTCCACGGACTTGCGAAAGCCGGGAATCACGCTGTTCTTGCAGATACCGCCCGACCAGCTGGAAGCGCAGAAGGGCTTGCTTCGCTGCTGGGTTTCCACGCTGGTGCGGGTGATCGGCGCTGTTGGAAACGAGTGGGACGGCGAGATGCTGTTCCTGCTGGATGAGGCGTCGGCGCTCGGCTCACTGCCCGCCCTTGAGGAAGTGCTGGTGCGGGGACGCAGTGCCGGTGTCCGGCTACTCCTGGCGTACCAGTCTGACAGCCAGGTAACCGCTGCATTCCCGCGTAAGCCTACTCTGCTTTACGACAATTGCAGCTCGCAGATTTACCTGGGTGCGGCCAGCAGCTACGAAACCGCCGAGCGATTGAGCAAGATCCTCGGTGACTGGACGCAGGTGGTCGAAAGATACGGAGAAAACGAGTCGTGGTCCTGGAGTGGCGGGTCGCAGCAGGGCGGGCAGGGAAGCCGTGGCAGCTCGCGTGAACTATTCGGAAACCGGTAGGGCCCTACTTCGGCCCGAAGAAATCCTGACGCTCAACAACGATTACGTGATCGTCCTGCAACGCGGCATGCCGCCGATCCTGGCAGACCGCGTGAAGTGGTACGCCGACCCTGAGTTCAATCCTGCCCTGCCAAAGGCGGAAGCCATCCCGGCTTTGGGATCGCGTGGGATGGGAATGGCGGGTGTGGGCAGTAGGCATCTTGACCCTGATCCTGTTGGCTCTGGTTAACAGCGGCGAAGCATTGAGTCGCCTGAAACCGAAAGAAGGAGGTGCGAAATGGCACGCAAGATAGGCGAAGGTCACGTGGCAGCGATGGCTCGGCTCGGGCTGAAGGAACTCCGCAATGCGCTGAACCCATCGCGTGAGAGCGTGGCCGACAACGAGATCGGAGTGTATCGGGACGTTGACGCAGGGAGAGATCGCCGACGCGCGAGACGGCCCCGGTAGCGGGTCGGACCAGGAATCGCGGCGCGACACACTCAGCCTGGACGATGTCCGTGCCTATGCGAAGGAACTTTCGCAGGCAGATGACCGAAGCAGGCAGCAAGGCAAAGAGCAAGCACAGGAACGTGATCGAGGCGGGCGCGAAATGTAGTAGCAACCGTCAACCACAACGTCGCCCTTTTTTTAAGGAGTAGGTCATGCACCTATTAGCTGAAGCGTCGGGAAGCAGTTCTTTCGGTTGGATCATCATGATGGTGATCTTCTTCCTCGGCACACGGAAGATCTGCACCTTCCTCGGTGGTAACAAGACCGCACGCGATGCAGCCAAGCGCGGCGGCCTGGCCATCCTTCGCAACCTCTTCAAGAAGTAAGGAGCAACCAATGGACTACCTCATCAACATCTTGATCGGCGGTTCTGTCCTCGTGTACTTCGTGGCCAAAGTGGCCCGCGTCGTCGATGACGGCGGCGAGATCAAGAAAACCGCGAACGAGGGGTTTGCCGCCTGCATCAAGCGCTTGTTCAAGTAACCCGTTCCGGCGGGGTGCCCAGCCCCGCCCTTTTTAAGGAGAAGATCATGAAGTCGTTATGCACATACTTCCTCGGCTCGGTGCTAGTCACTTGCCTTCTGATCGCCCTGTTCGAGAGCATCAACCCGCGCACCTGGCCAAAGGGAGCGGTGGGGGTCGAGCTGGCGGCTTGCTGGCTCGTCATCGCCGCCATTGGTGGCCACAACATGGTCAAGGAAGAAGAGCGGCAAAAGCAGGAGGCAAAGCGCCGCGAGGAGGACGCAGCAAAGATGGAGATGGAGAAGTTCCAGGCCGAGTTGCGCAGCAAGGAGCAGGTCGAGCTGGAAAAGCACCGGCTCACGCTGGAGGCGCAGCGGCCAAAGCAGGAAGTGGTCAGTTAGGAAAGGGGTCCGCCCAGCCCCGCCCCGCTTACGGGATAGTGACCCAAGGCAGCGTGGGTCAATGTCAAAAGGTGTCTCACGTTGGTTTCAACGCAAGGAGAAGTCACAAGCCATGACATGGGAATCTTGGTTTTCGTGTGTTGAGGAAGCAATCACCTCCGCCCTGTCGCCAGGCGACAATCCCGCAGAGCGGGTGTACTGGGTCGGCAGGGATACCGACGGTCGCCGCTACATCCTCATCGACACCGGGAGTGGCCGCTGGGTCCTGAAGGTCTCCGGCGGCAGCAAGGAAGACCCGTACACGGGCCGTCAGGTCGAGCAAACAGAAGAGTTCATCGAGATCAAGCTCGACACGGGGCACGATGAAGATCAGCTGCGTGTCTGCAAGGACAAGCTGCTGTTCGCAGCTAAGGACGCCCCGAGTGGCTGGCTGGAAATGGCCAGGGGGCGGTGGATGCCAGCCTGATTCGTTGCAGGCTGACTTGAGTTACCTGGACAGCGGGCTGCCCAGCCCCGCCTTTTCAAAAGGAGGTCATGGAAATGTTTTGGCTGTTTGTGATCGGCGCTGTCGTGGGAAGTGGGTTCACCTTGTTGGTAATTTTCGGGAACTACAAGGTGAGAGACAGGGAATGGTGGGAAGAGTACGACAGGGAAACGGCGGCCGCTCGCTCCGGCCTCGAAAAGGCGGTTGCGGAGAACGCCCAACTTCGCGTCGCGCTTGCCGCTGCCGAGATGACGGAGGACGCAAAGAAAGTGGCCACGATGACCTTGGCCAGTTTCGATGCCGCCATCGCTGGTACGGAGAACGCGGCGTAACCGAGCCGGTACGCATCGCCTGGCCTTTATTCAAAAGGAGACCTGAAATGTTGACGACGATTCTGATCGGAGCCGCGATCGGCGCTGGTCTCGCGGTGGCCGTGATCCTCGGCGCCTTCGAGCTGAGGACCAAGGAGGCGTGCAAGGAGCACGAGGTGGCGACGAGGGCCTTCATCATGCGCATCTTCATGTTGACGGCGGAGAACGCCAAGCTACGGGTGTCGCTTGCCGCCGCCGAAATGCCGGAGGATGAAAAGAAGGTGGCCGCGATGACGATAGCGGCCCTCGGTACGGTGATCTCTTCTGAGAGTGAGACAGTCTTAGAGCAATGGGCGAGTCCGGTTCCTTCCCAGGAGCCGGCTTGTTCTCTGGAGGACAAACAATGAGCGATAAGCACACAAGGTTCGCCGAGCAGTTGTTGTCGGTGCGACCGACCACGCGGAACCTTATCACCAGCATCCTCATGGATGCGTGGCCCAAACATGCGGCCGTCGTCGATTTCGGAATCGACAGTCAGAAGCATTATGAGGCTCTCTACTTCCCGACCCGCGAAGCGGAAATCATGCCAAAGGTGCTGGACGCGGCCCTGGGCGATGGGCCAAAGCTGACTGCATTGGTGCGCGAATCGGAGAGCAACCCGCACAAGGACGTGGAGTTCCACACGTCGTGGGACTTGATTCTTGGGCGGGCGAGTTCACGAACGGCCGAAACGATCGGGCTGGATGAATTGCGGCATACGCGCCACGAAAACCCGGGCTGCGGACAGGGAACTGGTTCAAGAGCATGATCGCGGCGACATGGAAAGGTGACAGGAGACAGGACCGTCGATTCGAGGAGTTGCCAATGTTGTGCGCAGACTTCTTTGGGCGGAACCTGGGCTGGGTGCTCTTCGTGGCCCTCTTCCTCCTCTGCGTCTGGCCGAAGGTCTTGAAGAGGTCTGACAACGAAGCCCGTTTGCGGAAGAAACTGGAGGGAATGATAACGACCCCGTGGCCAAGATTTCCAAAAAAGTGATGCGGGCGCTATGGCTTATGGGAATGGAGCGAGAAGTATGCGACAGGAGCGGGAACCTCAGAGTGGCGGAAGCTGGCTGGAGAAGAAACTGACTACGATGGACGCGCTCTATCGCAGATTTGGGCGCGATGGGCTGAAGGATCACTCCGTGACCGATGTGGGTCTGCTCTTATCCTCGAAGGAGCTTCAGCTCAGGGATGCCGCCAAGAGCCGTGACCTTGGCGAGGATCAGAAGGCGGCGAACCGTCAGTTAGAGCTGGAGATCAAAGACCTGACGGCATACATGAAGGCCCAGCTTGCCGGCATCAGTCTTTCCGATCTCCGCTCCTCCCGGCAACCTGATCGCCCACGTCAGAACGAGCCGCAAAGAAGGCGGGATTTTGACTTGGAGAGGTAGCGAGTGGCGGGGCTCCGAAAGGACGTAAGCAATGGCAAAGAAAAAGCGGCGTGTCGAGGCAGTCGAGCGGCGTTTGCTCCGCGACATCGAGGAGCTGGCCAGCCGCGAGTTTGTCTATGAGGATCTCTGGTGCGGCATGGTGCCGTTCGACGGCGAGCTTACCGAGTTGCAGACCGGCCCGCCTGTCCCGTTCGCCGAGCTTACCTGGCGAGAGCAGGCGGATGTTCTGCGCGGATTCATCCACTGGGACCGCTATCCTGAGCGGGCCTGGGATGATGAGTACACAATTCGGGAGAACATCGCCGCCGGCAAGCGGCCCGAAGAGTGGCTTGAAGGCACGTCGCTGCGCCAATCCTTTCGTCTGCTCGCCGACGGAAAGACGCCTCCACCCCAGCAGCAATGCCCTGAGATAACCCAGCAAGATTTAGCCAACCTTTGGGATGCCCTGACCGTGGCTGGGGCGGATCGGTCTCCTGTGAACGCAGACGACGGGAAAACCTCGTTGAAGGACTTGCGGCAGGGATCGCAGCAGCAAGAAAAGCGCGGGGAAGACCAGAAGAGCAAGTTGCATGACATTGAAAGGTAGGTCGGGGCGATGACCGTGGAAGAACGGCTTGAAAAAATCGAATCCCTTCTCGTCGTGTTGGTCGAGCGGCAGACAGTCAAGGACTTCTACGAAATCGAGGAATTCTCCAGGCTCGTCGGCAAGTCATGCTTCACCTGCCGGGAATGGTGCCGCCTGGGCCGCATTCATGCACGGAAGAAGAGTAGCGGTCGCGGCGCTCACACTGCGTGGGCGATCTCCCATGAAGAATTGGAGCGTTACCAGAAAGAAGGGTTACTACCTCACCAGCGGGCAGCGCGACCAGTTGAGGCAGTCGGCGGAAGCAACGGCTACACCCCTTCCATGACGTTACTGCCTCACCAGCGGGCAGCGCGACCAGTTGAGGAGCCGAGTGAGTTAGGCTCACGGCCTCTGGCCGAGATGCGGTGACAACTCCCGAAAGGATCAAACTGTCAAAGCGGCAATGATCGGACGATATTACGCCGGCTTGAAATAAGATCAAAGTTCAATAGGCGCGGCGTATTGAACACTAGGGTGGAAAAAATAACTGATAACATGTTCGGGGATGTGGGCTAAGCAGTCCATAAAATCCAGGATACGACTGGCTAAGGTTCCTCTGTCGTTTGGCAGGCCCGCCTTGTTCACCGCACCCTTCATGGGGTGCAATCGCTCCATTCCCTGAAAAACTTCGAGAAAATGGGCAATCTGCTTCAAGAAACCTCTTCACTTGGCTTAAACACCAGCAAAAAACGGCGTGTTTTCATTCTCTTTGGCACGCGATTTCCGCATTCCTGCCGTGGCGGACAGCGGCTTTCGTGTGCCAGCCACGGGATTGGGCACTGAACAACGTCAGTATTTCGTTCGCCCGCTTGGAGATAGCACCCCGAAAAATGCTGCATTTTCTTGGTGAATGGCACGCGATTCACCCGGAGCCGATGTAAGTCATCGCGGTTTTCCTCGAAAAGTTGTCGTTTTTCCCGAAATTACCAGGGAATGGAGCGACGGCACCCCCTTCATGTCATCATTGAGGTATTCCACTGGGTTCATCTCAGGCGAGTAGGCAGGCAAGTAGAACACCTCGATCTGGTCCTTGCGCCTCCAGCCAGGCAATCACCTCAGGTGTCTTGTGTGCTTGCAACCGGTCTGCGATCAGGAGGACCTTGCGGTTGGCTCCCTCGATCAGCTTCTTCAGGAATACCAGGAACACCGCCGCGTTCAGCGATCCCTTGTAGGTCATGAAGCGCACCGTTCCCTCGTTGCTGATGGCGCTGATCTGGTTCACCCGGATGTGCGGTCCTGGCACCTCCATGGTGGCGCGCTCTCCTTCACGCGCATAGCCGTAACCGGGGTGGTGATCCGCATCGACACCCACCTCGTCCGTCCAGAGAATCTCTGCATTCTCCCTGTCCGCCTGCTCTTCGATCGCGGGGTACGTCTCCTCCAGCCACTGTTGGACCTCGTCCGGTTCCTGCTTGCGCGAATGCCGTGCGGGCTTCTTGGAGGTGTAACCCCAGCGGCGCAGGTACTGACCGACCGTTCGTTCCGCCAAGTCGATGTCGAACTCCTTGCGGATCAGTTCTTGGACGGCGCGACGAGTCCACAAGGCCTGAGCAATCCCCAGTTGTTCCGGAGAATGGTTGTCGATCAGCCCCTGGATGCGGTCGGCCTGCTGCTCAGCCAAGAAGCGTCCAGAGCCCAAAGGTCTGCCCGTACGACCCCCAGGCAGCGAATGCAGGCCATGGGCACAATAGGCAGTCCACCAGCGACTGATGGTCTCGTGCAAACACCTAAAAGGTTAGCCAGGTCCGTCTCGGAAAAGCCCAGTTCGATGCCATGCAAGGCACGCAGGCGAATGACCTGGAGGGACTCATCAGACAACTCGCGGGCGTCAGGCAGTTCGATTGCCATGACTGCTCTCCCTCTTGGGTTTTCTCGTCCTCTTGCTTTCCCCTTTAGCATTATTGAGCAACTTTCGTGCCGGCGTAATATGCAGCGACTCAGCGCCAGGAAGACTTTCTGCGAAAGTGGAGTAAATGGATCGCTGAGATGAGCCGTGGCGAGGCTCACGTCCTGATCGGTCAGATCGTGGCATCGACCGCCGGGATGTCGTCCGAAGAAGTCGGTCGGCAGCAAGCGCTTGTTCGCCGACAAGCCGGGCTCACCCGAGACGTAGTCTTTCCTGCACCAGTCATTCACGCTCCACAACCACCGTTACGGCCTGCGATCTGGGAATGCCGTTTGCGCGCGCTACGGCGGCGCGCTGGCGAGTTTTCAGCGTCAAGACGACCTTCGAGTCGTCCGACGCAACAAAACCTGCCAGAGCGCGCGCGAGCGCCCTTGTCGAGCATGCTTGACTTACGGTTAGAGTTATTACTTCTCACTGATTGCCGTCGGTACGTTGAACTCAATATCTGGATATTGAATTCAGCTCCCAGGGTATAGGCCTCCAGGGCACCTTCGCCGTGGCAGGCCCGCCTCACGAAGAGGCGGGCCTGGTCGTTCGCGCTGGATGTAGCCGCGTTTACTCCACCGAGAAGTTGGCGAGGATATACTCGAACTCCTTGCGTTGGGCGAGTTCGGTCCCTTGCAGCTTCTTGATGTCGGCCTGGTACTTCTCGATCTGCGTCTCTTGAAAATCGAACTTTTCCAGGTAGCGCTTGTACGCCGCCGCGGTCGCCGGCATCTCCCTCAAATTGGCCCGCAGACGCACCTGGTCCTGCGTGATGACGTCGAGCTGCCGCTGCTGTTCCTGGATGTCTCGTTGTGTCTTGGACATGGCCCAGCGCAGTTTCATGGCGTTGTCCATGCCGTCCTTCACCTTCGCCGACGTGATCGGGTTGTTGATGAAGATGCGGATGCGGATGCTGTTGTCGTCGAGGTTTGTCAACTGCATGCTTTGGTTGACGATGCGCTCCTCGGTAACGATTTGCTTCTCGGTCTTGCCGGCCGGCAGTGTTACCTGGAAGCGGTAGATGTCGCTGGCCGTCTCAGACGGCTTGTCGGTCTCGATCAGCTTGAAGTCGTTGCGGACCGCGTGCTCGATCAGGACAACGCGCTCGGCGTCGTTGCGATTGACGATCGTGTAGGACTTGCTCTCGCGGAACTTCGTCGTGGTGTAGAGGATGCCCTTGACGGCCTTCACGACCGTCAACTTGCCGTTGTCGTAAGCTGGCACAGGGTTCACCTCGGTGCCCAGGTCGATGGCGTAGCTGAGCAGCCGTTCCTCGTTCGGTTGCAGATCGAGGATACGGGCGTCGCCGGCGTAATTCGGACCGTCGAAGACGGTGATCGGGCCCTGATTCAGGTGTAGGCCGGAGGTGTTCTTCAGTTTGACGCCCAGCAGCGGGAACTTGGCCTGCGTCCGCTCGTTGTAGATCGAGACGCGGGTGGCTTCCACGTCCTTGCCTACGATCGGCAGCATGGCCGACTTCTGGCGAGGCAGCGTGACGGGCCGATCGATGGCGTACTGGAAGAAATCGCCCAGCTTCGACGCCGTCGCTGCCGAGGCCGCGCCGTGGCTGCGCAGGTCGAGACGCTCGTCGGTTTTCTTCGCGCCGTCTTGCTGCTGTCGCTGGAGTCCAGAGGTCCTGCCTTCTGCGACGTCCATGTCCCTCTTCTTGGCTAGGCTCTCCGATTCCGTATTGAATTCAGGAGCGAAAAGCCGCCTGCGCCGTCCGGTGCGCCTAGCCCCTCGCCGGCAAGGGCGCCGGAGTAGGTCGGCGGACGGAGCGAGGCGAAAAGTTCTGGTTCGACCACAGGACGCGGCACGTAGAGCGGTTGGTACAGGTCCATCTGGAACGAGATCGGCCGGCCGCTCACCAGGGCCATGCGCACGTCCTCCCAGTCTTCGTCCGTCGGGTTCTCGACGACGGCCCAGCCTTGCAGGAACGGCTTCTCCTTCTTGTCGAGCACCAGGCGATAGCTCGTCTTCCACACCGGGTTCTCGACGACGTAACCGACGCGGACGTTGCGCTTGCCCTCGCCGGCAAAGTTGATGCTGACGGCCTTCTTCTGCGTGTCGTGCGATTGGGCCAGCGTCTCCAGCGCCTTCTTGAACTCGCTGTCCATGATCGGATTGAGGAAGCGGACGCGCTGCACCTCGCTCATCTTGAAGGAACGCAAGCCCTCGGAAATAGATGTTCCGGGCGAAAAAAAGTCAATAAATTTTTTTCTGATCTTGCGCAGCGTTTACCGTTATGTGAAAATAAACTTTCGGGTCCTTTGATCTCAGTTTTTTAAACAATCGAAAGGAAAGTCCTATGTCTTACGAACTGATCTGGCGTAACAAGTTCCTGACTGCGGATGCCAAGACCATCGACGAGATGATCCAGGCATTACATGCCGCGGCTGATGATCTGCGCACATTGCAGGCAAAGGGCGTCACCCTCTCGGAAGAGAGCGACATGGCTGGAGATTTCGCCTACCTGATAACCGACGATCCTACCATCGCCTCGGAGTACGATTTCGATATTCCCGAGACAGACACCGAACCGTCAGACGACCTGCATGATGGCACCCTCTCGGGAGCGAACGCCTCAGCCATAGTCATGTAAGAGGGCAGACGGCGATGTCAACGCAAACTCGACCACAACTCCTGGACCGTTCACCACCACATCCAGACACCCCGCTGCGTTGGTGCGACGAAGACATGGACACGTTGTACGCTGCTTGTGAGAAAGAAATAGCCGAACCCGCCAGCGCATCAGAGGTCTCGACCAATACCCTTACATTGGTTCCGGCGCCAGAGCAACGGGCTGTGCAGGAGCAACCTGCCGTGTCGGATCAACGTGCCGTGTCACCGCCTGTCTCTCCGGCCCAGATCGAGTTGGACGCGAAGCGCCTCACCGAGAACACCGGAAGCTGCTACCTGTACGGGTCGCTCGCGCCTCTCTTTGGAACGCAGTTCGACCAGCAAACGTATCGCAGTTACCTGAACCATCTGCTGAAAGACGCAGGCAATCCCGCCGACCCGCTGGAAAAGATGATGATTGAGCAGATGGCCCTTTCTCACCACGCCATCGGGCGCTTGCACGTCAAAGCAGCTTCCAGTCAGTCCGAGCAGGAGGCGACCATCTACAACTCTGCCGCCGCTCGGATGATGAACGAGTACCGGCGTTCGGCGATGGCGCTGAAGAATTACCGGGCACCTACGCCCCAGGGACACGTGACGTTGATGCGCGTCCAACAGCAGAATGTGTCGGTCGGCGATCAACAGGTGGCGCTCGTCGAAGGGCTGAAGAATCGCGACGCAGTGGTTCTGGGCTTATCATCCCAATCTGAGAAGAGCGTCGCACCGGCACTGGAGCAT
The DNA here is from genome assembly GCA_963827935.1 of uncultured Planctomycetota bacterium. GTDB lineage: Bacteria > Planctomycetota > Planctomycetia > Gemmatales > Gemmataceae > DATFNV01. The sequence continues at coordinate 87,271 of CAWHCN010000030.1, forward strand.
CATGGGCAAACGAAATCCGAACGCGGATCCGAAGCGCGTTGAGATCGGTAGGCTGGGTCGGTTGAAATGGAAAGGCTTCACTCCGGAAGGGCTGGAGAGGCTACGCCAGAGCACCCTGGCGCATCGGCCGTGGGAGCACTCAACAGGCCCACGCACGCCCGAAGGCAAGGCCAAAACGGCACTCAACCCGAAAGTCCGCCAGAAGGGTGATCGTCCGATCCGCGAAATCAAAGCGGAGGTAGCCGGGTTGGCTGATCTGGTCAACGAGATGGAGATGGGTGTGGCGTGGCGACGGCGTGCAAGCGTGAGCCGACCCGGCGCTGCCAAGATCAGTGCGATCGTAGCAGAGGTACAGCGCCTGCGGCGTGTGTCGTGTCGCCGCCGCTGGTCGGCGACAAACGCGGCGGCAATGCGGCTGTGTTCGGCATCCGCGTGGCCCAGCCACGAAGCCAGGTCGGACGCCGAGCGAATCCGCGTGCCGGTCGGATAGCCGGAGACGCAGGTCACGCGGGCCTGCTCCGCGGCGACTGGCGTCGAGCAGAATCGCGTCCAGGAGCGTGCCGGCACCTGGTCTAGGATCGGATGGCTTGCAACCACGGATGTACAACAATGTCCTTTCCCATCTTGTTCGCGCGCTCTATAACCGCTCTTGCCCTGCTTTGAACCCGTTGCCATCACGAACCGGGAGGCCGGCCACACATGAAAGCCGACAAGCCCCCATTGACCGGCGAACTGCTGGCCGAGTTACTCGGCACGCTCGTCCTGATCGCCCTGGGCGACGGGGTTGTTGCGATGGTGGTCCTCTTCGGCAAGAACACTCCCGGCGAGGTAATCCACGGTGGCTACACTAACATCACGCTCGGCTGGGGCCTGGCAGTCCTCATGGGAATTTGCGTGTCGGGCCGGGTCAGCGGCGGCCATCTCAACCCAGCCGTGACGCTTGCCTTCGCGGTATTTCGCGGCTTCGCCTGGCGCAAGGTGCTGCCGTACACCGCGGCTCAGATGGTCGGAGCATTCGCCGGGGCCGCCCTGGTTTACGTGAATTACCTCCCGGCCTTCCGCCATATCGACCCGGACCTGAGCAAGACGACGAGCGTCTTCGCCACCGCTCCGGCCTTCCCCGACGCCTGGATGCACGGGTTGATTGACCAGGTCGTCGGCACCGCGCTGCTCGTGGGGCTTGTCCTGGCGATCGGCGAGCCGAAGAACCCGTTCGTCGCCCCGTCGCTGCAAGCGCCGTGTGTGGGACTGGTCGTCGTGGCCATCGGCATCTCCTGGGGCGGGATGCACGGCTACGCCATCAATCCGGCGCGCGACCTGGGTCCCCGGCTATTCACGCTCGCAGCCGGCTTCCGCAATACCGGCTTCGCCGATGGCACGTTTGTCGTTCCGATCCTGGGGCCGCTCATCGGTGGTCTGCTCGGCGCTGGTGTATGAGCGAATGGTGCGCCCTACATACCGCAGTCGGCGGGTCCTACGGCTTGATGGCGAAAGGCCCTCCGCAACACCCTCACTAGAACAAGAGCGGCCGTGGCGCCGTCGTCGTCCAGGTTGAGATTCATGCTCTTGGGGCTGTAATCGCGCGGTGCGTAAGGCCACCTGTCTCGGCTAGCCACCCTGTTCCGCAGCGCCCGGCGTCGGGCGGAACCGCGTCCCGAGCGGGCGTTCGTGAACGCTGGAGCCGCTGGCCACGCGCGCCCGGTTCGCGGCGACCGCCCTTACTTCCCCTTCTTCGCAGGCAGGTGGGTGTCGAACCAGTCGGCTATCGGCTTCGTGTCGTCCTGAATGGTCAGCCAACCGTGGCCGGCACCCTTCTTGACTTCCAGTTTGGCCGGGACGCCGACTTCCCTGAGCCGGGCCACGAAGCTCTCGGACTGCTGAAGCGGCACCACCTCGTCCTTGTCGCCGTGGATGAGCAGCGTCGGCGGCGACTGCGCGGTGATGTGGTAGATGGGCGACAGGTCGCGGAGTAGTTTCCGACGTTCGGTGCCATCGGTGACGCGCTCGAACAGCCGTTCCTGGGGGTTCCAGACGCGGAAGTCGTGAGCCGCTCGATGATCGATCCGGTAGTCCTTCAGGTCGAGCAGTTCCTTGCCCTTGACGCCGTAATTGAGATAGTCGGTGCCGGGGAAGAAGCAGGCGACGGCCTGGACGCGGCTGTCGACCCTGTCCACCGGATCCTTCGCCCGCGGGTCCGCGGTGAGTGGAGCGACCCCTTGCAACAGGGTTATCAGGCCGCCGGACGAGGCCCCTGCGATGCCGATGCGGTTGGGGTCGATGTGGTAGCGCTCGGCATGGTAACGAACGAAGCGAACAGAGCGGTTGACGTCCTCGCGCATTTCCAGGAGGGTGAAACGCGGCTGGGATCCGTGGACGACGGCGAAGACGGTATAGCCGCGTTTCAGTGCCTCTTGCGCGAACAGCGGACTGATTATTTCGGGAGATGACTCGAAATTGAGGCTGACGACCATGAGCAGGGCTGCTCCGTTGGCCTTGTCGGGTGGTTGGAAGACGTCCAGCGTCAGAGCCAACCCGTCGCGGCGGCCGTAGATCACGTCCGACGTTCGCTTCGGAGCGGGCGGTTCCGCCGCCACACTGTCACACGCCAGCACGGCCAACACCGCCAGCCCGAGCGCGCACCTGATTTGCGGCATGTCGGTCTCCTTGAGTGATCATCATCAAAGACGCACGAGCGCGGAACGGCCCGGCTACATGCACAGGGATCGGCTTACAGGAGCGGGGGCGGGAATCAAGCGGCCGTGGCACTGGGGTCGGCCAGGCGGAACCGTGTCCCGCGCGGGCGGTCGTGAAGGCTGGAGCCGTAGGCGAACCAGCGGACACTTCCCAGCGAAGAAAATCATTGCAGTTGCTATGTCCCTGGGTGAGCTTCCCCGGCGGGAGCTTGAGCGCTCTGGGGCGCGTGGCTCAACCCTCGGGAGACTGTCATGCGAACGCTTCGAGCAGCCGTGACGGCCGACCCGGTGCCTGTCCGCATTCCAGCGATTGTGGCGGCGGTACAGCGTCTGCGGTGTAAATCGTGTTGCCACCACTGGTCGGTGGCGACGCGGCGCCGGTGGTTGCGGCGGGAGGTGCGTGGCTGTAGACTGACGCAGCAGATGGGCGACGGCGTGCAAGTGTGAGCCGACTGGCGCCTGCCAGCATCACGGCGTTCGTGGCGGCGGTATAGCGCTTGCGAGGTAGGTAGTGTTTCCACTGCTGGTCGTTGGCGGGCGCGGCGCCAGTGGTTGCGACAGGAGGGGCATGGCCGTAGACTGATGCAGTCGGACGACGACATCTGATGGAACAACATGTTGCATCAAGATTACCTGACGGAAATTGGTCGAGGGGAACCATGGCAACGATGCGCGTTGCACAAGTCTCTCGCCCTAACGGGCCTTTTGAGATCGTTGAACGGCAAGTGCCTGAACCGGCCCCGGGAGCGGTACGGATCAAGGTACAAGCTTGCGGCATCTGCCACAGCGACTCGCTGACCAAAGAGGGCACGTACCCGGGAATTCAATACCCGCGAGTCCCCGGGCATGAGGTGGCCGGCGTGATCGATGCGGTTGGATCTAACGTCACCGAGTGGAAGCCAGGCCAGCGCGTGGGCGTCGGGTGGAACGGCGGTTATTGCGGACATTGCGAGCACTGCCGCCGTGGAGCGTTCTTCGCCTGCGTGACCGGTCAGGTCACCGGGATCAGTTATGACGGCGGTTATTCTGAGTACATGATCGCCCCCGCCAGTGCGGTCGCGTTGATGCCTGCCGACTTGTCCCCCACCGACGCGGCCCCTCTGATGTGTGCCGGTCTCACCACCTTCAATGCACTGCGAAACAGCGGCGCTCGACCGGGTGATGTCGTCGCCGTGTTAGGCCTTGGGGGCACCGGTCACCTTGGATTCAGTATGCAGCGAAGATGGGCTTTCACGTCGT
>CAWHCN010000031.1:0-16984 GCA_963827935.1 uncultured Planctomycetota bacterium
ATCGGCAATGATGGCGGCCAGGCCGTAGGCATCGTCCAGCTTCCATTTGTCGATGAAGCTGTCGTGGCACGAGGCACACTTCATGTTGATGCCGAAGAACACCTGCGAGACGTTCTGCGAGAATTGCAGCTCCTGCACCTGGCTGGCATTCACGTTGCCGCGCCACTTGATCCCCTTGATGAACCCCTCCGACTCGGGCGTGGGGCTGATTAGCTCGCGGACGAACTGGTCGTAGGGCTTGTTGTTCAGCAGCGACGTGTAGAGCCAGGCGCTGATTTGCTTGCGGCCGCCGTCGATGTAGCCGGTGCCGGCGTAATCGTTGCGCAGCATGTCGTCCAGAAGGTCAGCCAGTGCTCGGTGTAGCAGCGCCGGTCGTCGAGCAGCTTGCGAATCAGCCGGAGCGCTTGTCGGCGGCGGCATCCTTCAGGAACGCATCGACCTCCTCGGGTGCCGGCAACAGGCCGATCAGGTCGAGATAGACCCGGCGGACGAAGGCACCGTCGTCGAGCGGGGCGGTGGCTGGATCTTATGCTGAGCAAAATAGGCGTCGATCATGCGGTCGATGGGGTGGTCACGGCCATTGCGGGCAGGGCTGGCAGCACCGGGCGGCGCGGCCTGAGCGGCGGAACGTAGTCGGCGACCTTGAACGAAAAGCCCTCCTCCCAGGCGAATCCCTCGTCGATCCAGGCGCGGAGGAGGCGATTTCCCTGGCGGAGAGCGGCTCCCCCTTCGACGGCATGCGTACGTCCTTGTCGGTGCTGGTGTCGCGGTTGACGAGCTCGCTCGCGCCGCTCTTGCCGGGGATGACCGCTTTCTTTTTCAGCACGTCGGCCCGCGTGTCGAGGGAGAATGAGCCCTTGTACTTGCCGTTGGTGTGACACTGGGCGCAGCGAGCCTCGAGCAGAGGGACGATGTCGTGGGCGAAATCGATCTTTTGGGGCGGCTGAGCCACACCTCAACCAGCCAGAATGGCAAGTAGCAAGCGCCGAGCCAGAATAGCCCCAGGCGGAGCCTATCCAGGTTCGCATTAACTTCTCCGATCACTGATAGTGGGATGGGCTGTCACATCCCCTCCAGGGTACTGTTTCGCTAGCGGATCCCAATTCCCGGCCGGGCTGGCTCCATGCTAGCGGAGGCGAGGCTTCCTGACGTGAGACATCACGCAGCTGCGCGTCGCCGGGCAAGGTACCACCGGCCCAGACGCCCTACTACGAGAATCACCAGCCAGAACCCGATGGTGGTCCCAACAACCCAAACAAACGGCTTATGCGGAGGAACGTGCCAGATGCGGATGGTGCCGTCATCGTGCAGGGTGGCGAGCGTTTTGCCGTCCGGAGAGAATATCCCCGCCTGACAGCCGCGGAATGCCGCCAATTGCTTTCCGTCACCGAGGCGCAGAGGCGGGCGACAGTGTAAGACTCATCCTCCCTAATGAGAGGGTTCTGAGTCGTTAAACGATCTCCAGGCACGCCATCGAAGGCCCTCCCACACCTCTCCCGGGTCATGGTACAGCCCGGTCACGAGCAACGTTTTGCTGTCGTGGCGAACGTAACGGATGTTCGTGGAATCTGGCCGCAAATCACGCAGGGCCTGGAAGGCATGGTGCGATCGGCGGGCCCTGGAGCAGCGTCCCCCGCTCGGGAGAAATCGTCAAAGACCTCCGCGCCCGAGTAATCCTCTTTCGCATACCACCGGCCGTCGGCAGACATTGGGTCACGGGTGACGAATGACGCCCGTCGATTCAGCCTCGCACCAACGTCCCAGATGGTGACTTCCACTTCGCCGTCCGGCCTTGACGCCTTACCAATGAGGAGCCGACCGTCGCTGCCGAAACCGCAGCTCCGGTCGTGCATTCCAGCCCCTGCGAACGGAACCTGGTCCCTGAGCGTGCCGGTTTCCGTGTCCCAGAGCTTGATCTCCGCCGGCCCATCCCAGCCGTCCGGATACTCCTCCGTGGCGAACGATCGAAAATCGGGCGAAAGCCCTCCCGACCACTGCCCTTCGGGTAGTTCGTGGAGCAGACGAAACACCGGCTCACTCTCGTCTAGTGCCAGGATTTGCAACCGACCGCGTTCATTCTTGATTCGTTCCTCCTTGGTCTGCTGGTAAATCGCGAATGACCTGCCATCGGGTGCAAACCTCGGCGAGTGGTCGTCACAGAACAGCTTCGCGCCCACCTGGCCTGATGCCAGGTCCCAGAACTGAAGGTGCTGGTCCCCGACAAAAGGACCATCGCGAAAAACGACTAGGAACCGTTCGTCCGGGGAAAAGGTGATCCATGGGAAACGGTCCCTCCTCGGCAAGGTGAGTGAGATTCTCTCATCACCACTCCCCAGGTCCCAGACCCTAAGGCGCACATCACTGTCTATGTCGTCCGCGACTTGGCCGCTGACGGCGAGGAAACCCGCGTCGGGCGAAACCGTGAACGTCGGCCAGTGACCCCAGTCCGCAGCGATGGAACGCCGGAGCAGCCCGGTCGACGTGTCCCACACGAAGAAAGCGCACGTGTCTCGACTCTCCTTGTCTACGTCTCAGTCAGCAGTGTTCTGCCATCGCGAGACAAGGCGACAAGGCGAGATGGCTGCTCGGCCAGCACGATTCCCCGGGGTTGCGGGTCGAAGAAGGTTCCCGCAAAGCCAAAGGTGAGCAGCAGGAGGACCAGGACGGTAGCCCGGGCGACCCATTCCCGGGGCGTTGCTCGCAGGGATCGATGCACGGTGGGTCCCCCTGCCTTCGATGAACACGAAAACGGTGGTAATTCTCTTGCTCGATCTCCCCCTTGTCAACCAGCCCATAGAGTTTCGCTGCCGCTGGTGATTCTCTTTGCGGCCCACCGTGGCGACAACTACGCGGTAAGCGACGTTGCCTCTGGCTCCCGCCCGCATAAACTACGCGCTGGGGTTGAAGTTCACACACCTCGGGAGGATGCCACACCATGCCATTCACCTTGCCGAACCTGCCCTACGCTCCGGACGCCCTGGAGCCGTCCATCGACAAGATGACGATGGAAATCCACCACGGGCGGCACCACAAGGCCTATGTTGACAATCTCAACAAGGCGACGGCCGACCAGCCGGCACTGCAAAAACTGCCGGTCGAGCAGCTCATGCGGCAAATCGCCAGCGTGCCCCAAAACATCCGTCAGGCGGTCATCAACAACGGCGGCGGGCACGTCAACCACAGCATGTTCTGGCTCATCATGGGCCCCGGTGCCGGCGGCAAGCCGAGCGGCCCCTGGCCGACGCCATCAACCACACCTTCACCGACTTCCCTACCTTCCAGACCAAGCTGAAGGAAGCCTGCACCGGCCGGTTCGGCAGCGGCTGGGGCTGGCTCGTCTTCGCCGACGGCAAGCTGCAAGTCGTCAGCACGGCCAACCAGGACAGCCCCTACATGAACAATCAGGCCCCGATCATGGGCATTGATGTCTGGGAACACGCCTACTACCTCAAGTACCAGAACAAGCGCCCCGACTACATCGACGCCTGGTGGCACGTCGCCAACTGGGCGGCCATCGGCGAGCGCTTCGCCAAGGCCAAGGCGGGAACGCTGTAAGTCGCCGTTTAGCCGCCGCCCGGAGGGCGGCGGCTAAACGATCTTGACGTGGCTCGGCCCCTCGCTATAGTCCCCCGTCCGGTGGCGTGGGGTGACGCTGCCGGTTCCATCGACGGAGCGGGGGGCGGGCCATGGGCAGGACAGGGATCGGCCTTGGAGTGCTGGTGACTGCGTTGTTCATTTTGGGCGGGTGCAAGACCGACAACACGCTCAAGCCGCCCAAGGAAGACCCGAAGTACAACTTGCCGCCCAACGACCCGCGCTACAGCACCGGCCCCAATTTCCCGGACAATACCCTGAACAAATGGCCCAAGCGCGACGTGCCGGGTCTGGATGATTCCACGGACAATGACCCGTCGAAGTGCATGAACGGGGGGAACGGGATGGGCATGGGTCATTAAATCTCCATCAGCCCCGAGCGCAAGCGAGGGGCCTTTCTTTACTCCTCGTTTGCGCTCGCGGCCGGTGGGCGTAGTATAATAGTGCCTACCTGCCGACCTTCGAGACTGCACCCATGGCATGCACCTCCTTCTTTCTAGCCTCGCCATCGCTGTCGTCGCCGCCCGGGTAGGGGCCGCCGATTCCAAAGCGGTCAATTACAGCCGCGACGTGCAGCCGATTTTCACCGCCCACTGCTATGCCTGCCACGGCCCCGACGAGGGGAAACGCAAGGCGAAGCTGCGGCTCGATCAGCGCGAGTCGGCGATCCGCAAGGCGATCAAGCCCGGCGATGCGCCTCACAGTCCACTGATCCAGCGCGTGGTGAGCGAGGAGGCGGACCAGGTGATGCCGCCGCCCGCCTCGAAGAAGGAGCGCCTCAGCACGGCCCAGGTGGAACTCCTCGCCGCTGGATCGATCAGGGAGCGAAGTTCGACATCCACTGGGCCTATGTGAAACCGGCCCGGCCGGGTTTGGCGCAGGCCGCGATCCCGGCCTGGGTGCGCAATCCGATCGATGCCTTCGTGGTGGCCGGTCAGGCCAGCCACGGACTCACCCCCGCCCCGGAGGCTGACCGGCTCACGCTGATCCGGCGGCTATCGTTCGACCTGATCGGTCTGCCGCCGACGCCCGCCGAGGTGGACGAGTTTGCCGGCGACCGGTCGCCGGAGGCTTACGAGAAGCTGGTGGATCGGCTCCTGGCATCGAAGCACTTCGGCGAGCGCATGGCGGCCTCCTGGCTGGATGCGGTGCGCTACGCCGACACCGCTGGTTACCACAGCGATAACCACCGCGACGTCTGGCTATTCCGCGATTACGTGATCAACGCCTTCAACGCCAACAAGCGGTTCGACCAGTTCACGATCGAGCAGCTGGCCGGTGACCTGCTGCCCAGTCCGACCGCCGAGCAGCGGATCGCTTCGGGCTACAACCGCCTGTTGCAGACGACGGAGGAGGGCGGCGCTCAGGCCCGGGAATACACCGCCAAGTACGCCGCCGACCGCGTGCGCAACGCCTCCGCCGTGTGGATGGCCAGCACGATGGGCTGCTGCGAGTGCCACAACCACAAGTTCGACCCGTTCACCTCCCGGGATTTTTACAGTTTCGAGGCCTTTTTTGCGGACATTCAGGAAAAGGCCGTCGGCCGCCAGGACCAGACGGCCATCCTGACGCCCGCCCTGGAGGCGCAGGTCAAGAAGCTCGACGCCAGCCTGGCCCGCCTCAAGGCCGACCTGGCGAAGCCGCGGCCCGAGTTGGAAGCCGGTCAGGCGAAATGGGAGGCGAAAGCGAAAGCCGATAAGTTCAAGCTGCCGAAACCCGTGGCCGATGCTCTCGCCGTCGAGCCGGCCAAGCGCACGCCGCAGCAGAAACAGGTGCTGGCCAACCACTACCGCAGCGTGGCGCCTGAGCTGGAGCCGCTGCGCAAGGAGCTGGCGGCCGCGCAGGGACGGCGTGACGCGCTGATGAAGACCGTCCCGACGACGCTGGTCACCACCGCTGTCCCTCCGCGCGTGGTCCGTGTCCTGGCCCGCGGCAACTGGCTGGACGACTCGGGCCAGATCGTGCAGCCGGCCGTGCCCGCCTTCCTGGCCGCCCTCGACAGCAAGGGGCAGCGGGCGACACGCCTCGACCTGGCCCACTGGATCGTTTCCCCGGACAACCCGCTGACGGCCCGCGTCTTTGTGAACCGCCTGTGGAAGATCTGTTTTGGGCAGGGAATCGTCAAGTCGCTCGACGATTTCGGCGTCCAGGGCGCGCTGCCGTCGCACCCGCTGCTGCTCGATTGGTTGGCCGTTGAGTTCGTCGAACGCGGCTGGGATCTCAAGCACATCCTGAAGCTCCTGGTGATGTCGAACGCCTACCGGCAGTCGTCGGTTGGGATAAAGGAAGCCCGCGACAAGGACCCGGGCAACGTCTGGCTGGCGCGGCAGGGCCGCTTCCGCCTGGACGCCGAGATGCTGCGCGACAACGCCCTGGAAATCAGTGGCCTGCTGGCGCGCGAGGTTGGCGGCCCCAGCGTCAAGCCGTATCAGCCGGCCGGGTACTGGTCGTACCTCAACTTCCCGACGCGCGAGTGGCAGGCCGACAAGGGCCAGAACATCTACCGCCGCGGCCTGTACACCTACTGGTGCCGCACCTTCTTGCACCCCAGCCTGCTCGCCTTCGACGCCCCGACCCGCGAGGAGTGCACCGTGGAGCGGACCCGCTCCAGCACGCCCTTGCAGGCCCTGGTGCTGCTGAACGATCCCATCTATGTCGAGGCCGCCCGCGTCTTCGCCGAGCACATCATGAAGCAGGGCAGCAAGGACACTCCGGCCCGCCTCGACTGGGCTTATCGCCGGGCCGTCTCACGCCCCGTGAAACTCGAGGAAACGAAGGTCCTGACGGAGCTATATCAGAAGCACCTGGCTGAGTTCCGACTGGACCGTGCGGCTGCGGCGAAGGCCGTCGCCGTCGGCCAGTGGCCGGTGCCCAAGGATGTGGACCCGGCCGAACTGGCGGCGTGGACCTCGGTGGCGCGGGTGATTCTGAACTTACACGAGACGATAACGAGGAATTAGCCGGGTGGTTTCCCGGCGAGAGATTCACGTCATGGCCACTGCATCGACAAAACGCCGCCGCTCTTCCCCCCGAGCGTGCCCGTCGCCAGAGCCGACGGAACGCCTGGCCGTTTCCGTGCCGACCACCGCGCTGACCCTGGCCGGTTTCCGCGAGTCGGCCACCTCGCCGGAGTTCCCCGAACACATCCGAGCGGCCTTCATGGATGGCGAGGTGTTCATCGACATGAGCAACGAAGAGCCGGAGTTGCACGTCGCCGTGAAAACGGAGGTCATCCTCGGGCTGGGGCCGGTCGTGCGGGCTGGGAAGCTGGGCAAACTCTATGGCGATGGGTTGCTGGTGACTAGCGTGACGGCCGGCGTTTCCAACAGCCCGGACGCTTCGTTCCTCAGCCGTGAGACGATTCGAAGCGGTCGGGCGCGTCTCGTTCCGCGGAAAGGGAAGCCCGATCACTATCGCGAAATCGAAGGCACTCCGGATTGGCTCCTGGAGGTCATCAGCGACACATCGGCGCAGAAGGACACAGAAAAACTCCGGGTGGCTTATCACGCGGCCGGCATCCCCGAGTACTGGCTTATCGACGCCCGCGGCGAAGCCATCGTCTTCACGATCCTGCACTGGAGGAAAGCCGGCTACGCCGCCGCCGCGGCAAAGGACGGCTGGCGGCGCTCGAAGGTGTTCGGCCGGGAGTTTCGCCTCACCCGTGTGCGGGACGAGTTCGGTCTGTGGGAGTACACGCTGGAGGTGAGGGTGTAACCGTCCTCCGTCCCCTTCGACCGTCGTCCCAAGCCATTATCTATGCCCTGGATTCAGGAAATCGCTGAGGAGAAAGGTCGGCGCGTCCTCATGAGTAAGGGAATGAAGATCGCTATGGCGATCGTCATGAGCATTGCCGGAACCGGCTTTCTCGTGCTCGGAGCCGCCACTTTTGGCGAACCCGGCGCTGTCCTCGCGGCGGCACGGTGGCCCTTCTTCGGCATCGGATGGGTCTGCGTAGGGATAGCGATCGCGTCTCTTGTCACCCTCGACAAAAGGTCGGGCACGCGGCAGGCGTCAGATAGGACCGGCGAGATCGAGCACTCGGTGGAATCGCTCCCCGTCACGTCTCAGGAGCAGTCGAGACCAGGAAGAATTGGCGATAGTCTCATATTCCTATACAAAGTATGGAAGTACATCGTCACCGGCGCCTTATCCCTCCTCATCGGCTTCTGGCTCGTCTTCTCGCCGGATTTCCGCACCAACCCGAAACAATTCAGCCTGAGAGACGCCGCACCCGGATTCGGGGCCATTCTCGTTGGCGTTGTCATTCTGGGATTCCTGGCGTGGTCGTTCCTGCGGAGATGGCACCGATAATCACGCAGCCGCGGTTGTGGCACGGTCTCCTGACCGTGCCACCCGGCCTGACCGAAGGTCTCCCGTAAGCCGCGATGGAGCGTGGAGACCTTCGGTCAGCTGAAGTGGCACGGTCAGGAGACCGTGCCACAACGATTCGGTGGCGATGCGAGGCGGGTAGAACCAAGAGGCCCGTTCCTTACGCCTTCGCTTCAGCCAATACCGGCTCGGGTTCCACCGCCCCCGCCGCCATGCCCCCGCGACTGACGAACGTCCCTTCCCACGTCCGGCTCGCCACGGCCAAGAGGGCCGCGCAGGCGAAGCCGACCACGGCGAAGATCAGGAAGCCGCCGGCGAAGGTCGCCGTCCACTGCTTCAGGCCGCCCAGCAGGTTGGGCAGGAAGAAGCCGCCGATGCCGCCGGCGGCGCCGACGATGCCGGTCAGCACACCAATTTCGCGCGGGAAGCGCTGCGGCACCAGTTGGAAGACTGAGCCGTTGCCCATACCCAGCATCCCCATGCCCAGGAAGAGAAGAGCGGCACAGACGGCAACTGGGGGCAAGCCGGCCACGCCGAGCATCATCAGACCAGCGCCGACGTACAGGGCCGCCAGCATGCGGATGCCGCCGAGGCGGTCGGCCAGGTAGCCGCCGACCGGCCGCAGGAACGACCCGGCCACGACGCAGGCAGTCGTGAAGTAGCCGGCCTGCTGCTTCTCCAAGCCGTACTGCGCCACGAAGAACGAGTTCAGGAAACTGGCCAACCCCACGAAGCCGCCGAACGTCACCGAATAGAATAGGCAGAACCACCAGGTATCGCGCAGGCGGAGGACGGCGGCGTAATCGGCCAGGCGTTTGGCCTTGACCGCGCCCGGCGCGTCGCGGGCCAGCAGGAAGAAAATCAGCAGCGTCAGCGTTACCGGGACCAGGGCGATGCCGAAGACGGCCTGCCAGCCCAGCCAACGCGCCAGCATCGGGCCGCACAGGGTGGCCAGGGCGGTGCCGCTGTTGCCCGCGCCCGCGATGCCCATCGCCAGGCCCTGGTATTGCGGCGGATACCAGCGGCTGGCCAACGGCAGCGCCACCGCGAAACTCGCCCCCGCCACGCCGAGCATCAAACCGACCAGCAGGATTTGCGAAAACGCGCCGACCCACAGCCAGCCCAGGAGCAGCGGCACCAGGGTCAGCGTCAGGCCGATTAGTCCCGTCTTGCGGGCGCCGATGTGGTCGGTCAGCACGCCCAGCACCAGCCGTAAGAGCGACCCGCCCAGGAGCGGCAGGGCGATCATGAAGCCGTTCTGGAAGTCGTTAAGGTGGAATTGTTCCTTGATGGACGGCGCCGGCGCCCCGATCAGGACCCAAACCATGAAGCTGATATCGAAATAGAGGAAGGCCGACAGGAGCGTTGGCCCGTGCCCGGCCCGGGCAAAATCACGCAGACGCATGAGACCTCCGTGGTGGCATTCTTCTGGGGGAATGAACCACAAAGGACACAAAGGACACAAAGAATATCAGACATAATTCTTTGTGTCCTTTGTGTCCTTTGTGGTTTAAGGTCGGCGTTTGACGCATGGCATCGCACCGCGCCGGATCAATCCGGCAACACGACCCGGCCGCGGGCTGCCAGCAGACCGGCCAACTCGGCTTCCAGGCGGCTGCGGGTTTGCTCCGAGGCGGAAGCAGAGATGTCCCGGGCCGCGAAGGCCGCCCACTGGATCACCTGACGGCAGAGACGTTCCTCCTCGGTGGCGCCGGCGAAGTGCTGGCGCAGGTCGATCTTCGAGGCGGGCTGCTCGGCGTTGAGCTTGCGGAACTGGGCCGCCGTCTGCAGCAGCGTCAGCCGCCCGGCGAGCAGGTCCTCGGTCACGGCGGCCTTCGCCTTCGCCCGCGCCACCAGGATTTCCCCGGTCGGCTGGAGCGCCGCCAGGTCCCGCTCGCCGCGCTGAATCTGCTCGCACAGGACGGGCACGTTCCACCAATCCAGGTTCCAGCGTGTGGCCCACGGCGGCCGGGCCTGGGCCAGGGCGGTGAACGCCGTGCCGACCAGAGCCACGACCGAGAGCGCGCGAACAGAAAAGCTCATGGATCACTCCTCTCCGTTTCGGCGGGACCGCGGTCGGGGGGACGGCCCGACTGACGGCGGATGAAGGCGGGGCGAGCGGCCGGGCCTGGAGAGGGCGCGGGCCGCGCGGCAGGCAGGACTTTACGGTTGCTGTCCGGCGGTCGCAGCGGCCAAGGCGGGCAGGCGCCCCGTCCCATTGACCGGCACATGCTCCCCGGGCCGAGGCGCGATGAAGCCGCGCGGCCGCGGCACCTTCTCGAGGCTGACAGCGCAAAACTTCAGCTCCGGCTGCTTGGCGACTCGGCCAATGGCGCTGATCGTCAAATAGTTCGCCGCGTTCCCCTCGCTGTAGAGGTCTCCCCAGTGGAACGGCAAAAAAACCATGCCGGGCCGAACCCCGTCGCTGAGGCGCACCGGCAAGGTGATGGTGCCGCGCCGCGTCGACAGCAGCACCGGCTCGCCCTCGGCCACTCCCAAGGTCCGGGCATCGGTGGCGTTGACCTCGACGAACGGCCCCGGCTCGCGGCGGACCAACTTGTCGGCCTTGCCGGTCCGCGTCAGCGTGTGCCAGTGGGCGTAGAGCCGGCCGGTTGTCAACACCAGCGGGAACTCGTGGTCGGGCCGCTCGCGCGGCTCGCGGTGATCGCGCGGCAGAAAGATCGCCCGGCCATCCGGCGTCGGGAAGCGCCGGTCGAGGTAGCGGCGTTTCGTCCCGGGATGATCGACCGTGGGGCAAGGCCACTGAAGGCTGGTGTCCTGCCGTAGCCGCCCCGCCGTCATGCCGGCCATGTCGCAGGGCCGTCCGGCCGTCATGCGGACATACTCATCCCAGACCTCCGCCGCACTGGCGTAGTCGAACCCCGAGTAGCCCAGCGCCCGCGCCACGCCGGCCAGGATGGCCCAGTCCGATTTCGCCTCGCCCGGCGCGGGAAAGAGCTGGGGGCTGTAGGCGACGGTGCGCTCGCTGTTGGTGCTGGTCCACTCCTTTTCGCCCCACTGGGCTGCCGGCAAGAGGACATCGGCGAAGCGTGTCGTCTCGGTCGGATGGTAGGCATCCTGCACGATGACCAGCTGGGCCTTATGGAGAGCCCGGCGAATGTGGTGCAGATCGGGCAGGCTGACCGCGGGATTGGTGGCGGCAATCCAGATCGCCTTCAGTTGCCCCTTCTCCAGGGCGCGGAACATTTCGACGGCCGTCAGGCCCGGGCGGGGGTTGATGCTGCCGGAGCGCCGGTCCCAGAAGCGCTCGCATTCCTGGCGGTGGCCCGCATCCTCGACGGTGCGATACCCGGGCAACTGGTGCGACAGGAGTCCGGCCTCACGCCCGCCCATGGCATTGGGCTGGCCGGTCAGCGAAAACGGCCCGGCCCCCGGCTTGCCGATTTGCCCGGTCAAAAGGTGCAAATTGATGAGGCTGTTGTTCTTCCACATGCCCACGGTGCTCTGGTTGAGCCCCATGCAGTAGAAGCTGAGGAAGCCGCGGGCGCCAACGATCAGGTCGGCCAGGCGGTCGATCTGCTCTGCCTCGACGCCGGCTACCGCGGCCAGTTCGTCCGGGTCCTGGGCGAGCAGGAATTCGCTGTATTCGGCGAAGCCGCGGGTGTGCCGGGACACGAAGGCCACATCGAAGGCGTGCCGTTCCACGATCCGCCGGCCCAGGGCGTTCAGGAGCGCGATGTCGCCGCCGGGCGCGACCGGGACATAAAGATCGGCGATGGCGGCGGTTGGGGTCCGGCGTGGATCAGCGACTATGACGCGCAGGTCGGGATTAGCCTTGCGGGCGGCACGAAGGCGGTCGAAGGTCACCGGGTGCGCCTCGGCCATGTTGCTGCCGATGACCAGCACCACGTCGGCCCGTTCGATGTCGTCGTAGCAGGTGGGCGGGCCGTCGCTGCCGAGGCTGGTGCGGTAGCCGGCAACAGCGGCGGCCATGCAAAGACGACTATTCGAGTCCGTATTGTTGCACCCCAGGCTCCCCTTGAAAAGCTTGCCGGCCAGGTAGGCCGCCTCGGTATCGAGCTGCCCGCTGCCGTAAAACGCGATCGACTCGGGCCCGTAGGTGTGCAGGATGTTGGTCAGACACTCGCGCAGGTAGGCGTTGGCCGTGTCCCAGGGGACCGCGCGAAAGTCGTCGTGCCGGCTGAGGCGGACCTGAGGTTGCAGCAGGCGGTCGGGGGTGTTGACGGTCGGGCCGAGCTGGGCGCCCTTGCGCAGAGGCCGCCGAGGTTGGCCGGCGCCATTTCCACACCGCGGACTCGCGTCACGTCGGACCCGCTCCCCTCGAAGCGGAGCCGGCACCCGACCCCGCAATAGGGGCAGACGGATTCGCCCAGGACCGTCAAGGCGCTCTCCTCCGGATGGAGCGGCGCGCACGGGGAGCACCCGGACGCGGCACAGGCAAAACAGCTTGGGGAATCCCAGCCCCGGAGAGGAGAGCTGGCGTGCGGGAGAGTCGCCGGCCTCTGAAAAAAACCGCCCTCGCCCGGCTCGCCAAGGGGCCGAACCGGGCGAAGGCGCGTTCACCAGAGGTCGGGCAATCAGAAAGCAACTGCCGTGCCGACCGGAGGCCGGCGGCGGCTACACGTCCTAACGCCTTGCCTTTCCGCACTTTTCGCTGCGGAAATGGCGCAAGACGATCTTCGGCGCTGGCTGGGGATGCTCAGGGAATGGGCACCGGTTGTCAGGGGCGCGGCAGGGGGGCGACAGCAACGCCATTACTTCTTCTTGTCCGCCGCGAACCCGATGCTGCCGACCAGCGACAGGTCGCGGCTGCCGAGTTGCTCGGCCTTTTTCGGATTCAGCGTGATGGCCACGGCCACCTGGTCGCCGTTGGGGCCGGCCACCAGGTAGAAGTTCTGCAACACCGCCATGCCATCCGACTTGCCCAGGAGGGAAACCCGGTAGGTCCAGTACCCGTCCGCGGACGGCACCTCGCCGGTCTGCAACTCCTTCTCGGCCTGCCAGCCCGGGGTCTCCGCCAGGGCGGCCTTGAATTCATCCGCCGACAGGTGCTTCCCCTTGCCCGCTGCCGGCCAGGGCGTGATCGTCGCCTGGGCCACGAAGTCGCCGCGCTCCATCAGGCGCAGCACCAGCCGCTCTTGCGGCTCGCCCACCAGTTGCCAGTCCCGGGCGTGGTTCAGCTCGAACTTTCCCTTGGGATGGCGGTATTCGACCAGCAGCAGCGTCTCGGGCACCTGGAAGTCGGAAGGCACCGACACCAGGGCCACGTCGGCCAGGCTATCTGGCCGATCAATGGCCTGGCGCGTCAGCGTGATCGTGCTGGTGGCCGTTAGCGCCGGGCTGGCCGGACCCTGGTCGCGCTCGTCTTCCTGCTTCCACTCCAGCCAGGTCAGGTGCTTGGCGTCGAGATCGAAGCGATAGGCGGCGTTGATCTTCAACTTGACCCGCGCGCCCAGCTCGATGCCGTTGGCCGGGCCGTTGACGCTAACGCGGGCCACGTTGTCCTTCACCTCTTCGAGCTTGCAGGTGAGGTCCTGATCGGTCAGCCCCTCGAAGTGGCAGAGGGCCTGGGCAGCCGAGCTGTTGATCTTCCAGGTGTCGCCGACGGCCACCGCTTTGCTGGGCAACAGGCCCGTCAGGCAAAGGGTATCGAACTGGTCGCCGACCAGCTCCAGCTCCGCTCGGGTCAACGGTCCGCTGGGGGCGTAGGTCGCGGCCTGGTCCTTCGGGCGCTGCGCGACGATCAGTTGCCGGGTCTTGCGAAGCGTCCGGGTTTCGGCATTCCGCTGGACGCTGATGGTGGCCGTGGCGGTTTCGTAAACGCGGGCGCTCTTCTCCACCAGCCCGTTGTCGCCAACCACCAGTACGCGCTCCGGAAACTCGTGCGTGGCCCGGGCGGTCAGGGGCAGCGACGCCGGCTTGCCGTCGCGGCTGACCTTGATCGCCCCGGTCAGGCTCATCTCCAGCCGAAGACGGAAGCAGTCGCCGGCCCGGAGGGTTTCTGTCAGCGGATAGGTCTCGCCGGGGCCCGCGACGCCGCGGCGAGCAGCAGCAGGACCGGTCCCAGGAGTCGCCAGGCGCGCATGACTTCCCTCTCCTTCGGCCAACGGTGGTTCCGGGCGCACAGGTACATAGTGCGAGCCGGGAAATGCGTCAAGACGGGAAGGGAACGCGGCGGACCGGATTCCCACTTCGACATAAATTCGTCGAGAATTATATGCGACCTGGCGCGCGAGTCGCAATCCCTTGTCAAATAACGACATGCGCCTTCACATTTCAGCGCCAGGCGCCAGGTCGCATATAATTCGGTGTGTGCGGACGCACCCGGCCGACAATGGATCAGCTTGAGGGCTGATGCCAGTCCCTGGCACACGTTCCGCTATGAACCTGACAGGCCATCGGCTTTCCGTTCGCACTGCGCTTCTCTAGCTCTTCTTTGTGGCGGCGGAGCGCGGTGGCCGCGTTTGATCTGGTGCCTCTGAGCCCGTGCTTGAGCTTGGCCCTTGGGTCGGCTTCACTTTCCTTGGTGCCGCGAGCCCGCTTGAAAGTCTCGTCCTTCGTTCGACCCATCCTCCGCCGACATTTTCTTCGCCCGTCCCTCACCGTCGTTGGAGGTCCTCATGCCTCGGAAGAAGACACGCCAGCCCATCCCGCCGCCCCGCATCGTCCGGCCCTGTGCCGCCGCCATCGAACGTCGGCAGCGCCAGCCACGTCGTCGCCGTCGACCCCGCTTGCGATCCGCAGCCCGTTCGTACCTTCGGCGTCTATACCGCCGACCTACAGACGCTGGCCGAGTGGTTACGCCACTGCGGCGTCACGAGCGTCGTGCTCGAATCGACCGGCGTCTACTGGATGTGCTTATGCGACTTCCTGGAAAGCCAGGGCTTCGAAGTGGTGGTGGTCGATCCACGCAGCCTGGCCCGCAACCTCAAGAAGAAGACCGACGTTTGCGATGCGGTCTGGCTGCAGCAGATGCACGCCTGTGGCCAGCTCAAGAGCTGTTTTCGACCGCGCACGAGGTGCTGGCGTTGCGGACGCTGTGGCGGCATCGCGAGCATCTGATCACCGAGGCAGCCAAGCTCTTGCAGATGATGCTCAAAGTGCTGGTCCAGATGAATGTTCATTTGGACCTGGCCGTGTCGAGCATCGCCGGCGTCACCGGCATGCGCATCCTGCGTGCCATCGCCCAGGGGCAGCGTGACCCCCAGACGCTGGCGGCGATGCGCGATCCCAGCTGCAAGAAGAGCCGCGAGGAGATTGCCAAGGCCCTGGAAGGGACCTGGGACACGGCCCACCTGTTCGAGCTGAAACAACTGCTCAAGGCCTGGGACTTCTACCAGAATCAGCTCCATGTCTGTGACCGGGAGTACGCCAAGGCGGCCGGGCCGATGCCGGACAAGACCCAGGGGCGTCCGTTGCCCGAGTCCCAGAAGGCCGCGCCCAAGAGTCGCAACCGCCCGACGGAGTTCGACGCCGACGCCTTGATCTTCCAGTTGACGGGCGTGCGTGTCACGGAAGTGGACGGTCTGGGCGCCAGCACGGTGCTGACGGTCTTGTCGGAGACAGGCCCGGACCTGGCGGCACGTTTCCCGACGGACAAGCACTTCGCGGCCTGGACGACGCTGGCGCCGCGCAAGCACCAATCGGGCAAGCGGATCCGCTATCCCGCCCAGACGGCCAGCCGGGTGGCCAGGGCGTTTCGGCTGGCGGCGCGGTCCTTGCTCAGAAGTAAGAGCGTGCTGGGTAATTTCCTGCGCCGCCTGCGGGCCCGGCTGGGGATAGGCAGCGCCATCAGGGCGACAGCCCACAAGCTGGCGAAGCTCTTCTATCGCCTCATCACGCGTGGGGAAGCGTATCGCCGTGAGAGCACGGCAGCCGAAGAAGTCAAGCAGCAGGAGCGTCAGGTCAAAGCGCTGCAGCGCGAAGCGCGGGAGTTAGGGCTGCAAGTGGTGCCGATCTGAGCAGGGTCGGCGGGGCAACAGACGACGTTGGGGAAGTATGGCCCCCGACAGAAAATGTGCAACAACATCTTGCCGCTGTCAGCTGACGGAATACAGCTGACATCATGCAGGAAGCAATCTATTCGACGCGTGCTGTTCGCGTCCGCGCGGTGCATGCCTTGCTGGAAGGCATGCCACAGGCGCAAGTCGCTGAGGCATTTGGTGTTGACCGCACCACCCTGTACCGCTGGATGATGCGATTCCGCGATGGCGGTGGCGACACCGGGTTGGAGCCCGGCCGGGAAGTGGTCGCCCGCGATTGTTGCAGCAGCTGACGGCCGAGCGTTGGCGAAAGTTGGTGCTGCGACCGGCCTCGGACTTTGGGTTCGAGACGGATTTTTGGACGGCGGGGCGCTTGCACACAGTCCTGGGCCAGCGTTGGGGCTTGGTTGTTTCGCAGCGCACCATCATTAGGCGGCTTCAAGAAGCCGGGTTGAGCTACCAAAAGCCGGAGCGCGAATACTTCGAGATGACCCGAAGGCGCGAACGGAATGGCTGTCGACGACGTTGCCACGGATTCGCGAAACGCTGCGAGAATTCCAGGCAATTCTGTATTGCGAGGATGAGGCCAGCATCTCGCTGACCGCCTTCCTGGGTAAGACGTGGGCGGTGCGTGGACAGACGCCGAAGCAGCGAGTGACGGGCAAACGCGGTGCGGTATCCGCGATGTCGGCTATCAACGGCAGGGGGCGTCTGGTGTTCCGTTTGCATGACAAGCGCATCGCCTCTCAAGAGGTGATCGACTTCCTTGACCAATTGCTACGGCACCATCCAAAGCGACATTTGGTCGTCGTCATGGATCAAGCGCCGCCGCATACGTCCAAGCGGACGCAAAGTTTCATTGCCAGCAAACGGCGTCTCCACGTTTTCCATCTTCCAGCCTACTCGCCCGATTGGAATCCCGATGAGAAGGTATGGAATCACCTGAAACATCACGAACTCAAAGGTCACCAAGCCAAAACAAAACAGGAACTCACCGAACTGGCCGCACGCAAGCTCACCGCTATGTCCGACAATCCTGAATTGCTACGCGGTATCTCCTTTCGTTGTTGTGTTGCAGATTTATTGTCTTGAGCCAT
>CAWHCN010000032.1:0-28443 GCA_963827935.1 uncultured Planctomycetota bacterium
TCGACGCGCCAGACGACGCGGATCGGCCGAGCCTGCCGTCCATCAAAGGTACGGCCGGCGGTGCACGCAGTCCTCGACCGCGATTTCGGCGAGACCTACACCACGCGGCTGCTGCCGAGCTTCACGTTAACCGTCGATCCGCATCGCTAAGGCCGTCATGGAACCGCCGCCGGACCACCTGCCGCGGCCGCCGCGCCGCCTGGACTGGCGATCGGCTGCGCCGGTGCCGGCTTCATCATGCGCGACTGTCACCTCGTCGCCTACCGCCAGGCCGGCTTCAACCCCGTCGCCGTCGCCTCACGCAACCCCGACCACGCCCGCGCCGCCGCCGCGATGCACCACCTTCCCCGCGTCCACGCCTCCTACGCCGACCTGCTGGCCGACCCGAACGTGGAGGTGCTCGACGTGGCCGTGCCGCCGGGCGCGCAGCCGGGGCTGATCCGCCGGCCGTCCGCCACAACGATCATATCCGAGGCATTTTGGCGCAAAAGCCACTGGCGCTGTCGGTGCGCGAGGCCCGCGAATGCGTGGACCTGTGCGCGGCGGCCGGCGTCGTCCTGGCCGTCAACCAGAACATGCGCTACAACCAGTCGGTGCGGGCGTTGAAAAACCTGTTGCGCCGCGGGCTGCTGGGCGACCCGGTGCTGGCGACCATCGACATGCGGGCGATACCGCACTGGATGCCGTGGAGCGAAGGGCTGCCGTCCCTGTCCACCTTCGTGATGAGCATCCACCATCTCGACACGTTTTAGAGAGAATGCCGTAACGCGATGACGGGTTTCGTCCTGGGGAACGAGCGATGTCCGACTTCTCTGAGCTTCCGCTGAACTATCGCCCGACGCTGCCCCGTCGGAAGGACTGGCGAATCGGCTGCGTCGGCGCCGGCTTCATCATGGCCGACTGCCACCTCGTGGCCTACCGCGCGGCCGGCTTCAATCCGGTGGCCATCGCCTCGCGGACCGCGACAACGCGCGAAGTCTGTAGCCGCACGGCACGGCATCCCGACTGTTCACGATGCCGTTGAGGAGTTGCTCGCCGACCCGGAAGTCGAAGTCCTCGACGTCGCGGTGCCGCCAGAAGCGCAGCCGGCGCTGATCCGCCGGGCTGTCGAGCATCGGCAACGGGTCGCCTCCGCGGCATCCTGGCCCAAAAGCCGCTGGCCATGTCGCGTGCCCGAGGCGCGGGAGCTTGTCGAAGCTGTGCGAGGATGCCGGCGATCGTGCTGGCCGTCAACCAGAACATGCGCTACGACCAGTCGGTGCGCGCGCTGAAGGACCTGCTGCAACGCGGCTGGCTGGGCGAGCCGGTGCTGGCGACGATCGACATGCGGGCCATCCCGCACTGGATGCCCTGGGCGCAGACAGCTGGGGTCGCTGTCGACGTTCATCATGAGCATCCACCACCTCGACACGTTCCGCTACTGGCTCGGCACCCCGGACCGCGTCCTGGCCAGCACCCGGCCCGACCCGCGCACGACGCTTCCCGCACGAGGACGGCATCAATCTGTACATCCTGGAGTACGACAGCGGGCTGCGGGCCGCGGCCTGGGACGACGTCTGGGCCGGGCCGGCTGCGCGAGGGGGCGGCGCCGACATCGGCATCCGCTGGCGCGTCGAGGGGACCGACGGCCTGGCCCGCGGCACGATCGGCTGGCCGAGCTACCCCGCGCGCACGCCCAGCACGCTCGACTACACGCACGAAACAGCAGCCGGACACCTGGTTCCGCCGCGCTGGCCGGAGGTCTGGTTCCCCGACGCCTTCGTCGGCACGATGGCGCAACTGCTCTGTGCCCTGGAAGACGGCACCGAGCCCGACATCAGCGGGCGCGACAACCTGGAGACCATCGCTCTCTGCGAGGCCGTCTTTACCGGGGCGAAGGAGCATCGCGTGACAACGGTAAGGGAATTCCTACGGACGTGACGACGCTCGCTCCAGTCTTGACGCACGATTCGCCCCGATTCCCGACGTTCTGACGCGGTTGCGGCTGTGCCGACGGCTCCGCCGCGGCCTGGCGGGGGTTCAACCCCCGTTGCCCTTCCGGCCCGCCCCCTTGCCCCGCTGCCGCGTCCCCGATGCCGGGGCCGGCGTAGGGCTTGCCTTGCCCGCCGCCGCGTCCTGGAAGCAATCGTGGGCGGGCCAGGGGACATGCCGCATCACTTCTTCTTCCGCCGCCACCCGAGCGCACCCAGCGATCCACAACCGACAAAAGAGGACCGAGAAGGAGTTGACTTCCGCATGGGGAGCGCTAGAGTTAGAGACACAGGAGGTCGCAGTAGTGGCAGAGGCTCGGCGGGGTGCCGGGCAGCCCGACGCGACCCCCGAATTACGAAAAAGGGGAACGACGATGGACGAGCAGAACGCGACGGCGAGTGGGCAGGCGGCGGCGGAGGCGAACAGCGAAGCGGCACCGGCCAAGCTCTACGCGACGCGCCAGGAGTGCGAGGCGGCCAAGCCCGCCGACGCGAGCAAGGCGCTGCGTCCCTTCGAGGTCAGCAAGGGCGGGGCCGTGGTGGGGTGGGTGTTAGCTAGGGGGCACTCGAACGCCATCGAGCAGGCGGGACGCCTGGATGGGTGGGTAAGCGCGTCCACCGGCAAGCCGGCGGCGGTGGTCACGAAGGAGGCGGTGGCGGCGAAGCTGGCCACCTTCACCGACGACGAGCTTCAGCGCGTCGGCCTGACGCGCAAGCCCGCCAGGGGTGGCAAGAAGTAGCAGCGGCAGCACAGCGGCAACGACAAGGGGCCGGGCGGCAAACCGAGCCGCCCGGCCCCTTCGCTTTTCCCGCCGGCCCCTACCCCCGCCCCAGGATCGCCTACGTTCGCTTCTGCCGTTGCCGAAACCGTCCTTGGGGAAAGGGCAACCGGCCCGCCCAGGACGCGGCCAGGGGCGATCCTCGGTGCATGGCAGGCCGGGCGGGGAAGCCGGCCGGGGGGCAGAAGAGGGGAACGTAATCAGCCCGCGGTCAGGGCACGGTGACGGGCTGGCCGCACTTCGGGCAACGGCTCTCCTGCCCGCTCTTCTCCGCGGGGCGCTCTAGGCTGAACTTGAAGGCGGGGCACGGGAAGCGGATCGTCCGCCTGTGCTTCCTCGCCGTGGCCGAGCCGTCCGCCATCTCTGCTTCCGCCTCCAGAACCTCGCCGCACCTCTTCTTCCGTGTAGGCCGGCTCCAGCCCCGACCTCTTCTTTTGCAATGCCGCGACGCGCGCCCGCAACAAGTCGAACTCGATGTAAAAGGTGCGGTCCTTCGTGGATTGCCGAACCCTTTCCGCTTCAACGTAATTGCCACCCGCGAAGGGCGGAGACGCGGAAAATAAGTTCGGGAGGCCCCGGTTGGTCCGGGAGGTCGGACTGAGCCAGCCGGCGCACCACGACCACTTGTCCTTCCTGCTCGTTGGCGGTCGGCGTGCTGACGGCAATAGCCTCGCTACAGGGCTTCCGCACTTTAACCGCCATGCTGGACTTCTCAAGGCAGAATTCCAGTTGTTCGTAGGCGCAACGGTCATCGTTGAGCGCGTGTGCCGCAGCAAGCAAGCGCTGCGCCGCCGTCGCGGATGCTTCCAGGGCATGGCGTGGCAGCCGCAGCAGCTGGTCGCGACCGGGCAGCCATTCCTCATAGTGCTTCTGCCAGATTCCTGGGCGGACCAGTCGCACACAATCCTCCCAATCGCACCTGTCGAACGCCGCCGGCGTCAAGTTGTACATGAGCGGATCCCAGGCGGAATCCACCGCCCGAATTCGACCGTCTTGCCATAGGCCCAGAGTGATCCAGTGCATCCCCTCATAGATACATGCGAGCACGAAACGCCCCGCTCCATCTCCTTGCCCAGCCGCTCCAGGAATCGGCGCGTGGATTCGCCCGATGGCTTTTCGAGGAAATCCGGCTCGAAACCCAGATCGCGCAGGCGACGCTGAGGGTATCGCCGTCGATGCCCTCGGCGTTGGGGCCGTCGGGGTAGATTCCAAACATCGCATGGAGGGCTGCCTTCGGAATGGTCAAGCCGCCACGCCGTCGCCGTTGTTGTCCTGGCGGAAGTCCGACCAGTTGCCGGTCGCGTCCAGGCCCCAGCACTGGCCGAACGTCTCCACGGCGATCCCCGTCTCGGCGGCGTTCAGCGTCCCCCGGCCCAGCGCCTTCAGCCGGTACAGCCCGTCGTAGCCGTAGGCCTCGTCGTGCGTCCGGCCGGCGTCCGCCAGCTCCGCCCGGTACAGCCGGTTGCCGGCCCGGTCGTAGCCATGCTGGATGCGCTCCGCCGTCGCGCTCGATGGCCGTGTTGTACCAAAGCAGGTCCTTGACCCGGCCGAAGCGGTCCAGGCCCCGGTAGATGTCGCCCGTGTCGGGGTCGTTGCCGCCCGCCGTCCCCACCAGCGTGTACTGCAGCGACGGCTGCGGCTTCGTTCGCCACGACGACGGCTGTCAGCCCCAGGTACGAGTAGTCGGCCAGGTGCGTCGCGCCGTCGTTGTCGATGAGGCTGCCCACGCGGCTGGCGGCGTCGTTCATCCCGCCGGCCGTCCCGTAGTCGTAGTTCAGGTTCCGCCCGTTGGGGTAGGTCATCGACGTCCGCCGGACCTGGTTGGCGCTGCCGTTGGCGTAGGCGTACTGGCAGTTGAGGGAGGTCGCCGTGTTGACCGCCCCCGCGTGCTACTGGTAGTCCGTCGTCAACTGGCCGAACGCATTGTAGACCAACTGCACGTCGTTGACCACGTTGCCGCTGCCCACGGTCGGGTTGTCGTAGGAGGTCACGCCCTGGACCATGCCGCGGACCTCGTAGGCCGTGGCGATGCGCAGAACCGTCCCGTCCACCCCGGTCCCCAGGGTGGTGACGCAGTCCTGCACGCGCCGGCCCAGCAGGTCGTAGTCGTAGGCGTGGACCGTGCCGTTCTGGTCCGTGACCGCCGTGACCTCGCCCTGCCGGTTGTACTGGAACAGCACCTGGTCGCTGCCCCCGACCGAATCGGGGTAGACCTCGGCGTGCTTCAGCAGGCTGGAGGCGATGCCGGACTCCGCCAGCGTCGAGCCGTAGACGTACTGCGTGACCTGGTTGCCGGTCGCGCCGTTGACCGCCGTGACCTGCGCCACGTTGCCGTCGGCGTTGTACGCCGTCTGGATGGTCACGTTGGCGTCGGTCGAGGCCGCACAGCCGCCGGACGAACCGCTGCCGGAGCTGGAACTGGACCGGGAACTGCTGCTGACGAACTGGAACTGCTGCTGGAGGAGCTGGAGCTGCTCGCGGTCTGGCAGTTCAGGACCCGCTGCACCTCGCGGCCCGCCGCGTCGTAGCTGAAGCAGGTGACCGTCCCCGCCGGGTCGGTCGTCGTCTGGACCGAGCCGGTGTTGTCGTACTGCGTCAGGGTAACAAGGACCGTGTCGGAGGCGGCCGGGATCGGTCGAGGGCCGCGCCAGGGCCGTGCCGCCGTTGGTGCCGTAGTCCGCCGCGGCGATGACCCGGCCCAGGGGGTCTTGCCACATGGCCTTGTAGGTCACGCGGGCGTTGGGCGCGACGCCCGGAGAGCCCAGCCCGCCCAGCCCCGTGGCGTTGTGGTAACGCTCGCGCAGGAGCACCTCGACGACGTTGCCCGCCGCGTCGTAGGTGGTCTCGGTCTGCGTCAGAATCGTGTCGTCGGCGACGCTGCCGGCGTCGGCGTAGCCGCTCTCCGTCAGGTCGTAGCCGGTGTACTGCGTGAGCGGCCGGCCCAGGCCGTCGTAGAGCATCTTGGTGAACAGCTGCGACCCGGCCGGCTGCTACTTGAGGACGTTGCCGGCGGCGTCGTACCAGGTGTTGTCCGTCAGGGCGTTGCCGACGAGGCCGGTCGTCGGATCGACGCCGTAGCGGATGCTCTGGTAGACGCGGTTGCGGTCGTCGTAGAGCGTGTCGTTGCGGGCGACGAGGTTGCCGCTGAGCGTCGTGTCGTAGCGCTCGGTGCGCGTCACGCGGTCCAGGTTGTCGTAATAGACCTTCGCGTAGAATCGACCTCGCCGTCGGTGTCCGTCCGCCGGTCGCGCCAGTCGTACAGGAAGGTGGTGACGCGGGTGGTCGATGCATCGACGTACTGCGTCTGCTGGGTGAGGTTGTCGTCGCCGCCGGCCTGGCCGTCGTCGTACTGCAGTCTGCGTGACCAGGACCATGTTGTTGCCCGGCGCCCCGCCGCCGGTGGGGTCGGCGTCGGTCGCCCCCGCGTCGTTGGTGCCGACGAACGTCTGCACGGCGCGGCCGCGGGAGTCGAAGACGGTCCGGGTGATCGTGCCGCCGGGCGTCGCGTTGCGGTTCGGCCGCTTCATCACGTCGTAGCCGAAGTCGGTCTCGTCGTAGTTGACGCCGGAGCACGCCCGCGCCGCTCGCCGGGATGAGCTTGTACACCCGCCGCGAGGCCAGGAAGTAGGCGTTGGCGTACTGCATCGTCGTCCAGCGGACGTAGGAGGACTGCGGGAAGCTGTCGGTCGGCTGCAACGCGCCGACGGTCGAGGCCCGCACCGCCTGGATCGACGCCAGGGTCTGGCCGGCCTTGTCGAGCTGGGTGATCGAGACCGGGTTGATCAGCGTGTAGGCGTAGCTCGGGGGCGGTCCCGGTGGCGTAGCCCTGGGCGGTCCAGACCTGCTGGGTGCCGTCGTGGTAGACGGTCCAGGTGGCCCGGCGGACCGCCGTGGCGACGCCGCCCAGGTCGATGGTGTGGGTCGGCCCCAGCACCTGCGTGATGCGGCCCTCGTCGTCGAACAGGAAGTCGGTGATCAGGTGCAGGCCGCCGCCGGCGGGCGTGGTCCAGCCGGGAGGGGCGTCGCTCACCTGCGTGGTGTCCACGTCGTCGATCCGCTGCGTCACGGCCCCGGTGGGAACGTCGTAGCTGGTGCGGGTCAGGAAGCCGCGCTCGTCCATCTGCCAGGTGAGGTTGCCGTACATGTCGTAGTAGTCCCGCCGCTGGGCGGCGACGCCCGAGCCGTTCTGGGCGGCCGAGATCACGGGCAGCGTCGTCACGCGCTGCTGGACCTGGCAGGTGCCGGGATACCACGTGTAGGAGTAGGCTGGTGATGATCTGCGGCGACGGCCCCGACGACGAGCCGGAAGCGCTGGACGAACTGGACGACGAGGACGCCGTGGGGTCGATCGGGTATTCGATCTTCTCCGACAGGAAATAGGTCGGCGGCGCGGCCGGCCCCGAACTGGACGAACATGCATGCCCCGCTCCTAATCGAACCGCTGTTTCGCTGGAAACCGCTACAGCCCGGTGTATTATTGGTTCGGGCCTCGCTCTCCCCTTCTGTAAGGCCTGATCATCATTCCTGGGGTTCCGCTTCTGCTCCTAGGTGCTTCAGCAGCGCGTCAAGTTGGTCGATCGGGTCAGCCAGACGCTGTGGCTCGATCCAGAACTCAAAGCTTACGTTCCGTTTGATGTGCTTCCGATAAACAAGGGGATCCTGCGACAGCCAATATTCGTCCGTTCCAGGGTTCGGCTCCGGCATGTGCCCGACAAAAATCGCGACCTTCTCAGGTTCGTACCATCTCACCTCAAAAGAAAAGTTCCTTTCCACTCCCGTCACCCGCAACGTGCCAGGAACATTATTTCGATACCCATCCAAGATCCTTCGCATGTCCCGCAAGTCGCGGATCGCAACCACGTCCCAGCCTGTACACTCGAAGCCAAATTGCTGCGCCTTTACTTCGAGGTAGACGAGAGAACAGTCGCGCGGGAGACGTTTGTTCAGCCGGCTCCAACCCGGCAGGCGTCAACCGAAACTTAGCCGGTGGCCCCAAAGGGTTCTCTTCAAGGAGAAATTCTACCTCAAGAAATTGGATGTCTTTGCCCGGATTCACGACTTTCACCTTTTGCAAGATTAAGAAGTCCCAACGCAAACTCTCGTACCGCATCAGCCCACGTTTAGGCCATGGTTTGTTAGGGCTTCATGCGATCTCACTATTGTTGGATGCCTTGAAGGCTGTTTGCCCCCTCCGAGTCGTCATGCGGACTCGCTTAGTGCATCTAAGATGTCGCAGCAGCGAGGCTGACGCAGGCGTCGGACCCAACCAACGCCTGGAAGTCGTTCTTGAACGCGACGATACTTGCAGCGGAGCGGATCAAGATAACCTTGAATAGCCCGCTCAAGTACAACCTTCGTCTCAAGTACAACCTTCGTAAGGAGTATCTGGTCCCCCTATCGTTACGCTCCCCCAATGGGTTTGCCGACAATCCATGTCAGCATCTCCGTCCCGGTAACAGCAAGGGCAGCAGGCTACGCTTACGTTCGATGCCACCCCTCCTTTGATTGGAAACACAACACAGTGGGCTTGTTTGCCTGGGTAAATAGATCCGTCCGGCCTTCTGCATTCGGCGACTGTAGCAAGTTCAGAACATTCAATATGTGAGATGCTACTTACTGAGTCCCGCATGGATAAAGACATCCTATGCGGCCACGGGAATCTCTGCATTGCGAAGGAACGCTTGTAACAAGTCGGGGTTGAAACTTGAGGTCGATCAAGGCGTCCACCACACGGTCCCACAACTCGTCGGCGTCCCACGCCGCCAGGTTGCTCAGACGGCCGTACTTGGTCCAGCCCCACACCTACTCGTCGGGGTTGAGGTCGGGCATGTACCCCGGAAAGTCCTCCGCGACCACGTCGGGGTGCTCCGCCAGGAACGCCTTCACCGCCCGCGACTTGCTGTGGATGCCATGCCGATCCCACACCACCGTGAACGGGCCACGCAACTGCCGCCGCAACGTCCTTCAAGAAGGCCACCACATCCTCGGCGTGGACCGTCTGGTTGACGGGCAGCAACTCGAAGTACAGCCCCGGCCGCCCCTCCCACGGACTGAGGGTGATGCAACTGATGGCCGAGATCCGGTCGCGACGGTCCCAGGCCTCCAGCACCGGCGTCCGGCCGCGTGGGGCCAGCGTCCGGCGCACCGACGGCGTCAGCCCGAAGCCCGATTCGTCGAGGAAGACGACGTGGGCCTGGCGTTTCCAGGCTTCTCGGAGGATGCGCGGCAACTCATCGGCCTTCCAGCGCTCCACCTCCTTGTCGTTGCGTTCGCGGGCCTTGCGTTGGGGCTTCTGGCTGGTCCAGCCCAGTCGCTGCTTGAGGATCTTGCGGACGTGCTCGGGGTGGTAGGAGACGCCGAAGCGTTCGCGGATGAGCCGGGCGACGCGGTCGGCGGTCCACAGTTCGTTGTGCCAGCCGTGTTTCTTGGCGCCTTGGAGAAGGAGGCGTTCGAGTTTGCGGAGGTGGTAGTCGGACAGCCCGGGCGTGGGGCCGGGGACGGGCCGGGCGTCCAGGCCGTGGGGCTTGCGGGCCATGCGTCGCCAGCGGTGCAAGGAGGAGACGCGGACGCCGAGGATGCGGGCGACCGTGGTGGGGGATTCGCCTTGCTCGACGAGTTCCACGGCGCGGCGACGGCGGCGTTCCAGTTCGCTGGTGTTCCTTTGGGTCTCATACCGCTATTATACAGCCGTCCACCAACAGATGGCGCCTTTTCTCACGCGGGACTCAGTAAGACCATAGGACACCTCTTGATGAGGAATTCCAGTGCAACTTCAGCGGCTGATTGCACAGGAACGGGGCACTGATCGTAGTCGTTAGGATTGCCGTTACTGCAATTCTTCTCTTCATCTGGTTTCGGCGCGGACGGTAACGCTTCAGATCAGGGATCCGCCGCGTGACCGGCCTTAGAAACGGTATTGGCTTGCGAGCGCATTGCAGCTTAATCAGTTTGTCAAGTCGTTCTCCTTCCTCCGCAACTTCATGCAAATGGTATAGTTCGGCCGCAAATGAAAAGAGAAGGACGCCCACAAAGATCCCGCCCACGATGACAACGACTGGTAGAGCTGCAGCGCCAGAGCCACGCCGACTCCGACGCCGATTTCGACCTGGCCTCCAAGCGGATCTACAAACCTCATCGAATTCGACTTTGCATACTCATATAGGTTGACTCCCGAACCTAGGCCAAGTGGGTCGCGCTGGAGCCAACATCCTAACAGGGGATGATACTGCCGGTGCCGCACCTGGTATAGACCGGTTTCGCTATCCCAACGATAACTGGCGAAGTGCGTCTCCCAATCGTACAACGACGCGCCGTGCGACCCGAACGACGGCGTGAGGGCGCTCGGCACCCCGTAGGCGTTGTACAGGTGTCGTTCCTGCACCGTCCCCGTGACGTCTACCAGGGCCGTGACGTTCCAGCTGGGATCCTGCATAGCGTACAGCCGCTCCGTCAGCGTGCCGCCGCCGTTGGGGTTCCGGTCACGCAGCACCAGGTCGTCCAGGTACCGCAGTCCCCACACGAACTGCCGCTCCGCGGCCGTGGCCGCACCGACGCGCTCCTCCAGCGCCTGCCAGCGATCCGTGTAGTACAGCTGCCGCGTTTCGCTCACCACGCCGCCGCTGTAGCGCTGCTTCACCACGCGACGCATTAGCCCGTCGTACCGGTACAGGGCCACGGATGACCCGCCCGCGGAGAGGCCCACCAGCCGGTTCCACGCATCATAGGTTGCAGCGAAGGCCAGCGCCGGATTGACCGGCTGCGGCAGGGTCGTCATGTTCCCCGCCGCGTCATATCCGGGGGTCGGTCCAGGGGGCCGCGCTCGTGAGGCCCGTGATCTCGTTGACCGGGTTGGCCGTGCGGCCCTGGACCAAATCCCAGACGCCGTTGGTAGTGGTACAGTTTGAACTATTTTCCCTGGCATAAGCGGGCGTGGATGGGTTAGGGCGGTATTTTCAGAAAAATCGGCGTGCCTTCTTCCATTGACCCGTTCGGCGCGGTACGCTACATACATGCGGTCGGCCGGGGACCATCGGCGACTGTAACGGAACAAGGGGCCGGGGCGCGAGAACAGGGAAGGCCCCGCCCCTATTTTGTCCCCTCGCAACCGAATCCGCCCATGCCATACAGGAGCTATGCCATGAAGACCCTCGCGGGGGATGTATCGCGCCCAGTTCCGGGCCATCGAAGATGCCGTGGAGTCGTGGAAGGCCGACCATGACGAGGCGATGGGCGTCTGCGAACTGGAAGAGGTCATCCGCGCCTGCCAGGGACTGCACAGGTGGACCGTCGAATTCGTCGGCGAAAAGTGGAACGCCGGCTTTTCGGGGAAGGTCCGCAACCCCGATGAAGAGGGCCGCTGGGTTCTCAGCGTGTTAAAGGCCGGTATCAGGGCGTGGAAATCGTGTGGAGAGGAAGCCTCCGAATGCGCCGCTCTGGGATACGTCGTGGACGGCGCCGACCGAATTCCGGGGCTTCTGGCGGAACTGAAGAAACTTGCCGACGATTTCAAATCCCGCTGGCCATTTATGCGTAAAGTAGATATTGAGAGGGGCAAAAAGGAGTTAGCCGCCGGCGATTTCATCACCGGGGAGGACTTATCCTGTGAACTGCAAGGTCAAGGTAGTTAAGTCAGTCGCGGACATCATCCGACAATTGCCCCCGGCTACGCGGAAGGTAGTGCGTCAGCGCCTGCTGGTGGACCTACCCGCCGATAACGCGGCCGGGGCCGGCCGTCCATGCAACCGGGCGAAAAGCGGGACGCCGAGCTGCGCATTCCGTCTGACGCCAGCCGAGCGGGCCGCCCTGGACGAACACGCGCAGGCTCGCGGGGCCGATACGTCAACGTGGGCGCGTGCGGAGTTGCTGGCGCTGGCCGGACGGCCGATAGGTGGACCTGGCGGGAGTTGAACACAATCGCATACGTTTATATGACGCGAATGCCGAACCTGGCAGGCCCACTAGGGCCGAGGGGGGTCAGGATCGGGAACTTACACCAGCTTGGCGAGTGGCGTTCATGAAGTGAAAGACGCGGGGAGGGCGGCAATGGTTCGCCCTCCCCGCGTGCGTGGCGTCGATTAGCCGGCGATTCGCTTCATCGCCTCTGCCGCCTCTTCGGTCCTCGTTACGACCTCCCCACCGACCGAAGCAATCGCCTTGCGGGTGAAATCGTTTGCACGATGCTTCTTCGCTTCATCGGAAAAGCGACAAAGGACGTAAAAGTGTCCCAATTTGTTGCTTTCCTTGAGGTCCATGACCTTGAATGCTTCAGCGCGGGCGTTCCCACCGATAGTTCCCTCACTTTTTCTCTCCAGGTGCAGCACGTCTAGGGCGGCGCCCGCGTTATTGCTGGTGAAGTAATCTACGGGCTGGCGTGTTCCTGATTTTCCTCCCCGAAGTTGGTGGCCCATCCGCACCTTGTTCCCGGCGATCAGTGGCCATAGTGCATCCTTCACGGGGTCATCGGTGGGTGACTCGTCCAGGCCGGTGCCCACGGCTCTTGGTCGCACTATGCGGTTCAGCAGACGTTGCAGCACCGCCTCAAGGGGGTCGATCCCGGTTTCGGCGATACTGACGAAGCAAGGCTCTGCGAACACGAACGGGATGCCCGACTGATTCGCACGCATCCGCTCGAATTTCCCGCACGTCAACTCGCCTCCCTTCTTAAGTTGCGAGGAGATGGCCGATGCCAGACGGCCCAGGGCGTTGCGAGCGATCAAAGGATTCTCTTTCGCCGCCCGTTTCGCAGCCGCCTCATCCACTGCCACCCTGTGGCCATTCCCGTTCCAGATGACGATGCCGACGTTAAACGTCTCGCCGCGGGGTCGGGGATGCAGCGGATCACGGAGTAGTGTCCACTCTTCATAAATCCTCCCCGCGCAGATAGGTGAAAAATGCCCTGTTCTCTTGAAACAGACCGCGAAGGCCGTCTCGCCTGGATGACAAGAACTTAACCCACGCAGCTTGGTCGTCCTCCGCAAGCAACTCCTCCGGGACGGATTGCACTATGTTGCTGATTGCGGTATCAGTAACGGCCTCTGCCGCATCAATGGCCTGTGACAGCCTGCGCAGCTTGCACGATGGCACTCCGCACGAAGCCGAGTATCACACACTGCTGGGGACGCACTTTGGACAATCGGGAGTCAAAATATGTAGGCTCTCGGTTGTCTGGCAAGAGGCAGTCGCCGTGATCGTTCAGCAGCAGAGTATGACGTGCGCGGCCTTGCAGTCCTTGGTCCGGGGGCCGCCATTGTCGTCCCCGTGGCAGCGAACGATCAGATTTTTTGCGTGCCTATCCTCGTTGCATACCCAGGTGTCAAACACAACCATTTCGTACACTTTTTGGCTGTTGTGGCAGCGATATAGCAGTTCCCTGTCTATGACCGGATGGTACCTCGACCCATCCATCCAAGTGCTGCCGAAGTAAAGGTCGCCATTGAGTTCCAGGACTCTGGCGTCCAGAACGGGCAAGCCCATCCGTTGAGCGATGCCCGCTGCTACCAACTCGTTTGCCGCAACATGCTTAAAGCCCTTCACCAGTGACGGCCCTTTCGCCAGATACTCGGTGCCATTGTCAGCCAGCACCCACAAGGTGCGGCTGTAACCGTCACCGACCGGGCCATACACGGTGTCGATTGTCGTCCAGCTGGGCATTATTCGCTACTCTCGGCATTTCCCGCCCACTCTCGCTACTCGCACGTTCTACCACCTGCGAAGCAAACTGCAAGGAAAAACCGAAGCGTGAACGGCCTCTCTTATCTCGGCATCCCGTGAGCACCTGTTGAACCCATCCATCGTACCAAGGGGTCGTGGCTTGCCCTAGCCTGGTAGGATGGACCTCCAGCGTCGTCTTTCCGGCGATGATCCTTCAGGGCAGAACACTGATTTGAACGGAGGGGCGGCGCAATAGCAAACGCCATGCCGCTATAAAGGACATTGGAGAGGGCTGACTAGCGAAAGTGTACCACTACCAGCAGCAGGCCGTGATGAACGACGGCAGCGCCGCAGCCGTCTGGCAGTTGGGGGCCGAACTCCTGGGCGATGCGGGCCAGGTCTCGCGGATAGGGATGCGACCGAATTTGGTTGCGCGAGAGTCGCATGGGTCGCATGGACCGTGCCTCCGTTAGACGAGCTGACTGCCGATGATCGCATCGAGTCGGATCACGTATTCAGCTACGTCCTCATTGCCTTCCTCGTCGCTCGGACCGTCCCGGACTACAAGGAGACCTTGCTCCTGCGCGGATATCCAGTTCGTCTTCCGGGCCGAATGTCCAGGGTTCGTCGGTCCCCGCCGTGTAGATGTCCAGCTTGCTGTACCCGTACTCGCCGCTCTGCAAAGTCTCGATTTGCTGGCGCAGCAACTCGACGAAACCGTCCGCTGTACGTTCTGGCTCTTGTGGTCTGATGGTCTTCTCCCTTCCCGGCTGCACCTGGCCTGGTTCGGCGTTACACCGCCGCCTCCGTCCAGCCAGGCGCATCACCTCGTCGATGCTGACCAGCAGCAGCCCCGGGTGCCGCCCAGGCGGTTGCGGGGCGGCCCGTGCCACGTCACGCGACGACCACGACCCATATCACTTCAAGCATGGATGGGTTTGAATCCCGGACCACGAAGCGGAGCCGGCGGAAGTTGAAAGAGTGCGGGTCGAGTGCGTAGGTGCGTTCGTAAAAGAAGCACCGCGAGTTGGGGGCTGCTCGCCTGGGCTGATACTGTGCCAGGTTGTTCGGGAGATAGTTGTTCAGATCAAACAGGATTGACCCCAGAATGGCGCGATTCCGGAGCACCGCCTGGAAGATGTCGGCTTCGACCCAAGGCCGAACTACCACTGGGGGCACAATCACTCCTTGGGTTGGCTCTCCCGTCCGAGGGGGTCAGCCCCCACCGATTCCAGCCTTTCCGCTATGCCATCCCAATCGGGTTCCGGCGCCGGTTTGGCCGCCCACTGAAGGAGGCTCGACGCCAACGCGCGATACCGACGAAGCTGGTCGGCGGCCGCCTGGGACTCGGCTGAGGACCCGTCGCACTTCGCTTGGATGAACAGGAGACGGTGATCGGCTAACCGCACGACGATGTCGCAGAGCGACACAAGGTCGTCATGATCTACCCCCCCGTCGAGGGCTTTTCGTGTCCCTTCCCACAGGAGCCGCACGGCATCCGTGGACGGCAAGTATTCGGGCGATCCCTGATGGTTTTCGTTCTCTTGCATTTCGCCACCCCCTTTCGAGAACGCACGCACGGGTGCGTGTTTCAGGGCCGTCTCACCAGTAGTGTACGGACGTTGGGTTGATTCGCTGAAGCCCGATGTACCATTATAACGATTGCTATCTCATTGTGGATTCGGTCGCCACATTTATCAAGGGGAGCCAGCCCCGCCGCCCTCCCAGGACCGCCCTGCCGCGTCCGGCCCCCTCACCGCCGGCCCGGCCATCGCGGACGGCCGCCGAGGACGTGGTCCGAGATCGCCGCCCGCTTCGGCCTCGACGCCCGGCGCTGCGGCGCGTGGTCGAGGAAGCACGCCGACTGACGGCGACGCCGCAGCCTTGCCACCGTGCGCGGGAAGGGAAACAGCGGGCTGGAAACTTCTTGACCATCGGCCGGGGCGCTGCTCAACTGGACACCATCGGGACGGCCGGCGTCATGAACCGGCGTTGCCCGCCCAGCAGCGCAGGGTACTCCTCGCGGTTGCTGGGCGGGTGAATCCCGCCAAGGAGTTTGCCTCGTGTTGACAACCGCGAAACGGCGACCCTCTTCCCTCACCATATTCCTGGCCGACGGGGTGCCTGACGGCCTTCGCACCGTCGTCAAGGCGGGCTGGATTGGCCATTTCATCGTCTGCCCTCGCTCTCGCTTCCCCGAAGCCAGGACCAGCGAAGAGTTCGCCCGCACCGGCGTCTACATCCTCTGCGGCCCCTCCGAGGACGGCGACCTCCCCACCATCTACGTCGGCGAGGGCGACCCGACACGCCCCCGGCTGGAGCAGCACTACCGCCAGAAGGACTTCTGGACCTCGCTGATCGTGTTCACCGCCAAGGACCAGCTCAACAAGGCCCACGTCCAATACCTGGAGTCGCAGCTGGTCTCGCTGGCCCGCGCCGCCAAGCGGTGCGTACTGGACAACAGCAACGACCCGCAACTGCCGACGCTGGCCATTGCGGACACGGCCTCGATGGAAAACTTCCTGGAGGAGATGTTGCTCATCTTCCCCCTGCTGGGCCTGACCGTGTTCGAGGTGCCGTCGCAACCGATAAAGCCGGTGCCGGGCAAGGCGTCGCCGGGCACGAAACCGGGGCCGCCGGACACGACGCTCTACTTGAAGGCGCGGGGGATCAAAGCCAGTGGGTACGACAGGGGCGAGGGGTTCGTGGTGCTGGCAGGCAGCGAAGCCGTGGGTGACAAGAAATGTTTGGAAAGTATACCCCGCTCGGCGCTAGACGTGCGGAACGGTTTGGTCAAGCAAGGCGTTCTCGTGGCCTGACGGGGACCACTTCAAGTTCACCCAGGACTACTCGCTCAACTCGCCGTCTCAGGCTGCCGCAGTAGTGATGGGATGCAGTGCAAGCGGCCTGAAGGAATGGAAGGACGATGCAGGGCCGCCCCTCAAGGACATCCGGGTAGCCTTGCCCGAACTTGCCTCCCAAGGTGCCGCCAGTCAAGCCCACCGGCGTGCCACGCCTCCCCCTGCCGCAAGCGCATCCTTCAGGCTTTGTTGCCCGTGGCTGGTGAACCGTCGTCTTTGAGCCGCACCGAGTTGGCCCAAAGAATGAATGTCTCGCCAACCGGCGGAACTGATCTCTGTGGCGATGGGTGGTCGTAGCGACAGCCCTCATAAGGGTCTGCTCGACGCCGGTCTCGTCACCAAAGTCAAGGGTGAGGGCAACGAGGATGTCTACCAGATAACGACCGAGGGTATCAGGGCCATCGAAGACTACCTCAAGGAACACGGCGAGTTGCCGCCGCCCCGCGACAAGACGTTGAGCACGAACATCAGGTATAAGAATATCGTGGACGACCCGCACGACCTGAACCGCTTCGTGCAGGCGCAGGAGGGCGTCTATGACCAGGCACTCGCCGAGATCAGGAGCGGCAGGAAACGCTCCCACTGGATGTGGTACATCTTCCCGCAGTTCGATGGGCTGGGTCCAGTTCGACCTCCAGACTACAAGCACTACGCGATCAAGAGCATTGCGGAGGCCAAGGCGTACCTGAGCCATCCCGTTCTCGGGCCGCGGCTGGTGGAGTGTGCCGAGGCAGCGCTCAGCGTGCAGGGGCGGACTGCGTACGAGATTTTCGGCTCCCCCGACGACAAGAAGCTGCGGTCCTGCGCGACTCTGTTCGCCAGCGTCTCGCAGCCGGGGTCGGTGTTCGACCGCTTGCTGGACAAGTATTACCAGGGTGAGCGGGACAGCAAGACGCTCCGTCTGCTCGGCATTGCGTCCGACGTGAAGTAATCCGGCTGGTTGCCGAAGCCCCGCGACAAGACGTTGAGTACGAACATCAGGTATCAGAAATAGGTCCAGCGCCGGCAGGCCGCAGGCCGGTTTTCGTCGTCGTTCTCGACAGTGGGCCGCCCCGTGCCGTCGAGGGCGCGGCAACGGGCCAGCAGGTCAATGTTGGGCGGACAATGAAGAGGAATCGATGCAACCTGGGGTTCGACGGTCGGCGGTTCCTGCTGGAGGCGGAATGGACGACATACCGCCGGCGCAAGCCGGTGCGTTACATCCGCAAGCCGAAGGCGGGTAAGTGCGAGGTCTGCGGCCAGCCGGGAACCGCCAACAACCCCTTGCAGAACGCCCATGTCATCGGGTTCGACGTTGGCGTCATCGACCTCGCCCTGACCCCGGAGTACCTCGACTCCGATGAGAACATCAAAACCGCACATCGGAAGACGTGCAACCAGGCCGTAGAACTGGACTTCGCTGGTTCCATGAAACGTCTGAAGGGACTGGGGGTGAGGGGAACTCGCGGCGTTCCTGCCGGACACCGTTCACGAGTCGTGGAGGGAGGTCACGGGCTGAGGCTGCGGAGGGGGGCGGGCCGCTCGCGCTTCCGGTCGTCCGGCTTTGACCCGCTACCCTGTCCGCTCATCGCTCGGCCCTCACGCCATACCGCCAGGTCAAAGAGCCGCGGCGCCAGGCTCAGCGACCCCTACGGCCCTTGGCGCCGTTC
Source organism: uncultured Planctomycetota bacterium (assembly GCA_963827935.1). Lineage (GTDB taxonomy): Bacteria > Planctomycetota > Planctomycetia > Gemmatales > Gemmataceae > DATFNV01. The sequence continues at coordinate 17,910 of CAWHCN010000032.1, forward strand.
GGGATGGGCCGCCTACCGGGCCAGGTTGACCTGTTGCCCCGCGATGTTGACTTGCCTGGCACCGCGCACGACAACGGGCGGCCGGCCCTGGCGCCTCAGCTCGCGCAGCTCGCGGAGCGTCCGCAGGTAGAGCCGGTGGCAGCGCTCGACCATCGCCTCGGCCTGGTCCAGGCGCCTCGGCCACGGACACCCGCGGCGGCTCCTGCCGGGCTCGCGCTCGCCGCAGGGCCGCTGGCCCCCGGCGAGGCCAGTCTGCATGTAAGCCCCTCACCGTCTCCTGCCACTGCCACAGCAGGGTCTGCCACTGCGCCAGCTGGTCGATCAACTGCTGCTCCAGTGCGTCGCGGGGCCGCCAGGCGTCGGCCAGTTCGGCGCACGGCCAGGAAGCTGCGCCCGCTCCCAGCAGCCCCTTCCGGTCCGGGCGTCGGACCCCTCCAGGGCACGGGCGGCGCGGTGCCCGTCGCGCACCTCCAGGCGGGCCGCCCGCTTGACCTGCTGCCAGCGCCTCCCGCGCCTTCTCGGGGTCGTGCCGGGCGAGGGTGTCGAGGTCGAACCAGCTCACCTGATCGGGCGGGCCGGTCAGGATGCGGTCAAGCCGTTCGGGCTGCGCCTCGGCGGCCTCGCAGGCCCGCGCCCGCGCCTCCTCGGGGGACAGCTCGAAGAACTCCCGGTAGTCCTCCACCACCCGGCCGAACGCCCCGGCCAGCTCGCGGGCCAGCTCGCCGGCGTCGTCGGCCGGGGGCAGGGCCGGCGGAGCGCCGCCTCATCCCGAACCGTTTGCCGTAAGGTTCGCCAATTCGCGCCGGATCGCAGCCGGTTCATCGCCCACCCCCAGCTCGGACTTGAGCCTTTGCAGTTCTTCGGCCAGCTCGACCAGGGCGAGCGGCTCGTCGCCCACCAGGTATTTTGACAGCCAGTCCCGGGCCTTCGCGTCGCCGGCCTTGGCGTCGGCGACGGCCTTCCCGATGATCGCCCGCCAGTCGGAGGGGGAGACGGCCTCGGCGAAAGCCGCCAAGTATTGCCGCTCCACGCCCCGCCGGGGGCGCCCGGGCCGCCCGGATTGCCGGGGGCGAAGGTGCCGTTCATGTTGCGGTCGCTCATGCCGTTTTCCTGCCGATTAAACGGTCCCGCCCGCCACCAGCATTATCCCAGCCGCAGGGGGAAGGACCGGCGGGGCGGGGCATGGGGGGAAGGAAAAAACTATCCCCGGTATCTATCGATAATCCCCATAACCGGATAACCGCAGTAGTCAAGTATGGTTATTGAGTTATCGGGGTTATGAGGTGCTACCGGCCGGGGAGGTTATGGAGTTATCGGGGTTATCGCCTCCGACCGGATTCGGGTCGAACGGGCGACCACGGCCTCGTAGACGCCGTTGTTGCTGTTCACCTGCCCGGCTTTGCGCATCTGGTGAAGGAGTTGTTTGGTGTTGCCCTCCTCCATCCCGGTAGCCTCGGCCACTTCCTTGATCGTCTTCGGGCCACCTTCCATGCTTTCAGGATTTTCTTACGCTGCTCTGACAACCGATGGTAGTCAGCCGAGCCGAGCAGTGACCATCGGCACGGCTCAGCGTCCCAGCCCATAGCGAGTTCGGCCTCATCTATGTCCCTTCCCGTGATGTGCAAGCAGGCGTCGTGCTGTCCTCGCTCGCGCTTGAGGAGGAGGATGGTGTCCACCGAGCCAGTGATGCCGATGGTCCCGGAACATCATCCAGGATGTCACTACCCTGTCGCTTTGCGGTCGTGGTGGTTCAGCAGGTGTGGCACTTCGTTGTCATCGGCCAACTCCTTGAACTCGCCGAGGTCAAGGTAGTCGTCGGCGTACCTGTCGCCCCCTTTCTTGGTGCGTCTCTTGACCTTGGCCAGCGTGTCAACAATGACCAGCTTCGGGTCGTCGGCCTCATCAATCCACCGCTGGATTGCTTCTCTTGCCGCCTCATCCATGCGCGGCCAGCACGCGTGTCGATGGTCAGACGTTCGGGCGAGGGATTACCTCCGAGCAAGTTCGCCAAGCGCTTCTTAGGCGTGCGGGTTGTCTTCTAAGGCGAGATACAACACGTCGCCAGCCTCAATATCGCGGTCGAGGAACTTGCCGCCCGTGGCCGTCGCTATGGCAAGCTGCAACGCAAACCAGCTCTTGCCGAGTTTCGGGCGCGATACCAGCAGGTTACACCCTTCTGTGACGATGCCTTCCACAAGGCAGCACGGTTCGGGTAGGTTCATTGTCATCAGTTCCGCAGCGGTGAATCTGGTGGTGCCTTGCTCGCCACACTCGCAACCAACTGGAAGAAAGCGTCAGCGCCCGTGGCGACTAAGAAGTCGTCAACGCCGACCTTCAAATTACCTTCCGGCAAGTGGAGGTGGACCACCTTCGCGCGGCTCGGCGAAGCGCACCGGCCAGCCTGCGGCGTGCGTTCTCCACATCCCGCCTGGTCGTGGCCTTCGCGTCGTAGTCGAACACGATGTATACCACGCGGTCGGTCCAGAAGATCGCGGCCAGGTCGTCAATCAGGTCGGTGCTGCCTTGCTTGCAGCCGCACCAGATGCCGCCGATCCCGACCGCGGCCAACCCGAGTTGCGACAGGGCAAGCGCCTTCTTCTCTCCCTCGGTGACGTAGACGGTACTCACCCCATCCTTCAGCTGGTTCAGACTGGCCGGAGGAAAGTAGGCCCGGCTTGGAATCCCCGCTGGCTGCTCATACTTGATGGGTTTGCCGTCCTTGTCGAGTCGAGGGTCGTGCGGGCGCCTGCGGGCGAAACAGTTCACGGTCCCGTCCAGGTCGCGGTAGGGGAAGACGAGAGCCTGCCTCGGTGTACAACCCTGCGGTGCGAATTGTTTCATCCGTCAGCCCGGACTCGCGGAGGTTTTCCAGGTCCAAGGTGCCGACAGGCAGAGGAGCTTGACTTCGCCCGTTAGTTGGCATGGTCGCCCCCTTCCCGCTGGTCGAGGCCAGCAGCGACCATCACGGCGGCCTTGGCCCCGCGCGGGTCCGGTAGACCTCCGGGCTGAACACCGGCGCCAGGCCGTCGCCGCCGATGCACCAGCACCACCCCTGCCCGTGCCGGTTGCGGAACACCGTCATCACCCGGCCGTCCGGCGTGCCCCGCCAGCGGGCCTGGTGGTCGCGCCAGTGCGGTGAACGGGTGCGTTGCCGCAGGTAGGCCAAATGGTTTATCATGGGGGTGTACCCGTTCCTTTCCATTTAGGGAACCGGGCCGGGGTCACGTCCGGCCCGGTTGCCGCCTCAACCCTCAGTCGCTACAGTCCATGCCGAGGTCGGCCACGACGCGATTCAGTTCCGGGTTTCCCAGCGCCTCGATGAAATGCTTGAAGCGGCTCCACAGGTAGGGGACCGGGTTCCTGAACTGCCCAAACGGAGTCCCACCGTAGAAGCAGCACATCGGCACACTCCGCGAGCCGCCGTTGGCCGCGGCGAACATGAGCAGCAGGTCGCGCAGCACCTCCTCCGGCCTCTCCTTACCCCGGCCGCGGCCCAAGGCACGGTCGATACGCCGGTCGTGGGCACGGGCATGGATTGCGCGGACCTGTCGCAACGCCTCGGTCCTGTCAAGCAACATGGCATACCTCCTTCGGGTATGATGTGGGTAGCTGTTAGTTGAACGGCTCGGCAGGCCCCCACACCCAACCTGCCGGGCCGTTTTTTCACTTCTAGGTTTGCGCGTTGGCGGTCTGGTCGTGCCGCTCGGTCCCGGCCCCACGCCGGGCCGCCAGCGCTTTACGAGCACGATCAACGTCCTCCGGCAGCCAGACGTAATCGCCGCTGCTGTCCTTGGCCGGCTGGGATGTACTCCCATCGGATCAGGGCCATCACACGCGGGTACGGGACGCCGAGCAGACGAGCCACGGCGGGGGTTTTCAGATATGGGATGGTTGGCATGTTGCCTCCTGTCGCGTAACAACAGGAGGCATCTTCGTAGGTTTACTACGAATGTAGAAGTGACATAATTGACACAAGTAATTGTGTCCGGATTAGTGTCCGGACTTATGTCCGGTCAGGTTTGCTCGCCGCGTCGTTTGGCCTCCGCCCGAACCCTCCGCATGAAGCTATCTGGGTTGGCCGGGGTGTGTCCTCACCGTTTGCCGCCTTGCACTTGCGGTAGATGGTCACGTCCTTGTCTTCACCCTTGTCGAGCAAGTCAAGAGCCATCGCCATAGCACGCGGGTACTTCCTCGGGGCGCCTCTGCTCGTTTTGGGTTTGCGCGATTCGCGGCAACCGCCCTCTTGAAGTTTGCGAGCTGTTCCAAAATGTTCGCATGTCGCTGATCCTCATATTCCCGCCACACCTCCGGTTGCATTTGCCCACCCAGACCGCCCCCGTTGCGCCCAGCGAACACGATGTCCCACAATACCGGCGGTACTTCGTCTACAAACTGCTGCAACTGCCGCAACCGTCGTTTCAGCTTCGTGCAGGTCGTCACCCACTCTGAGGTGTGCGTCGGCTTGTCGCGGGCGATGAATTCGGTGCGCCTCTTTGGCCAGTTGCTCAACGTCGGCAACGATGGTGTCGAGGTCGGGAACGGGTGCGATGGGTGTGGGTGACATGACGAATCCCTCGGTGAAACGGCCGGCGCCGCCGGCGGCGTCTCACTTCCGCACGGCGGCAACCGGCCAAGGGTCGTTGGTCTATTCTACCGATTCGGACTCTGCCTTTGACGGCGCCGTGCGCCGCCCTCCCGCGGACTCTCGCCCGATGAAAGGGGCTTGTAACCAACGGTCGGAATTACTCTATCGAGAGAAGAGTGGGAAGGCACGGTGGAAAGATCATCGTCGTTCTGAAAGGAAACGATGATCCTATCGACCTTCACGAATCTTGATGCGAACTTCATGGATGACTCGATCAATAGGTTGGTTCTGAAAGCCGGCGGACGGTTGGCGTTAATTGCGACCGTCGGATAGCCAAAACACTTCGCATCCACCAAGAGGTTCAAGAACAACTTGCAATCGTCAAACCGTACAAGAACCGGATTAGGAACTCCAAGGTTCTCGATGAAACGCCGTGCGAGATCACTGTCGGTGAAAATCGGCAAGCCCTTGTTGCTCCCGACTCGAATGGCCGGTATCTTGGTGTCCGGGTCGGAAAACGAAACATCGCCGGTTTGACCTTTCTTCGCGTAGGACGCCACCAGCCACACCGGCAAATCGAAGAAAAACACGCTCGGATTCTGGTGATCGGCATCGAATTCAGGACCACCCTCGGCATCGAATCCAGGACCACCGCGCCGGGTGGAGGAAGTGTTACTTGCCCTTCTTGGGGTCCTTGTCCTTCTTCCTTTTCATCGACTCGCGGAAGCGGTAGCTTTCGCCATTCATCTCGAAGATGTGGCAGCGGTGCGTCAGGCGATCCAGTAACGCCGCCGTCATGCGCTCCCCCTGGAACACCTGGCCCCACTCGCTGAACGCCAGGTTGCTCGTCACCAGCAGGCTCCGCCGCTCGTAGCGTTCCGCGAACACCTGGAACAGCAATTCCGCTCCCGACCGGCTGAACGACAGGTAGCCCAGCTCGTCGCAGATCAGCAGGTCGGTCCTGTCCAGTTGGCTCAGCAGCCGCTCCAGCTGGTACTGCTTCTGGGCCTCCTCCAGCTGGGTCACCAGGTCGCCGCCGTGAAGAACCGCACCCGTTTGCCCTGCCGGCACGCGGCCAGCCCAAGGCCGTGGCCAGGTGCGTTTTGCCCGTCCCGGGGCTGCCGACCAGGCACAGTTGATCTGCTGCTCGATCCACTCGCCGCGCGCCAGCTCCAGCACCTTGGGCTTGCTCACGGGCGGCACGGCGCTGAAGTCGAAGGTGTCGAAATCCTTGGCCACCGGGAAGCCGGCGGCCCGGATGCGGGCGGCACGGCGTTGCTGCGGGCCGCCACCTCCAGTTCCGTCAGCCGCAGCAGGTACTCTCGTAAGCCTCGTTCTGGCGGCCGCCTCGCGGGCCAGCTTCTCGAACTCGGCCTGCATCGTCGGCAGCCGCAGCTGCTTCAGGTTGGCCCGCAGCAGCATGTCCGTCGGTTGGTCATCGTCATCTTCTCCTTTGGGTCTGAGGATAGCAAACGGTCGAATCGGCCCAGGTCGGGGCCGGCACGTGAACTGAGATATGCGTCGGTCGCGGTGACATCCCAGTGTCACCAAGCGCCGTCCCACGCCGCCGGTCCCGCCTCTGGCCAGCCGTTCCACCCGTCCGGCGATCGCGTCGGCATCTGCCTCGCCGCGGCCGCGGCTCTTCCACGTGCCTGCTGCACGCGCGCCAGCGGATGCTCGGCCAGCAGTTGCAGCACGCGAATGTACTGCCGGCCGCCGACCCGCGGGCCGTGCCGGTGCTCCAGGTTGCGCCGCAGGTCGGCGAACGACGCCGGCAACTGCCAGTCGCGCAGACCGGGGCGTGGTCCAGCGCCGCCGGCTTGCGTCCCAGGTCGCCAGGTAATGCAGCGGGTCGAGGACCTGCTCGTTCTGGCCGTAGCTGCGGCGTGCCGCGCCACCACCTGGCCGTCGGCACCACCTCGACGCGGTCGACGTAGCCCTTGACCGTGACCCTCGGAAGGCGCAGCGCGCGGCACGCTGTAGGGGTTGTGGTCGAACTGCACCGTCTGGTACTTGTCCACCTGGGCGCTCTGCAATACGCAGGCGTCGAACGGTGCGCCGGCGGCGGCAGGCCGCGGCCCGGTCGCGCGCGAAGCGCTGGCCGATCGACTCTGTGGTCGCCACTGTCCGGTCGCACGCTCGCCCAGGCAGCAGCGCCGCAGGTGGGCGTTCAAGGCGTCCAGGTCGGCCACCCGCGGCACGGGCGTGGCCCACTGCTGTTGCAGTCGCACACGCGTGTCTCGGCGTGGGGCTTCTCGTTGCCGCGGGCCGGCATGCAGAACAGCGGCTCGAAGGTGTAGTGGCTGGCCAGGGCCGCGTAGTCGTTGGGCAGCGACGGTCGCGGCCGTTGAAGAGCTGGACCCACCGTCTTGGGGTTGTCCCACCAGACCTCGCGCGGCACGCAGCCGAAGAAGGTGAAGCCGCGACCAGGCCGGCAGGATGGCCTCGGTGCGCTCGGTCGGCAGGGCCAGGGCGAAGCCGTAGTTGGAGTACGCCCAGGTGACCAGCACCGGCACCAGGCGGCGGCCGTCGGGGAAATCGACGTGGATGTGGCCGAAGTCGGCCTCGAGCCGCTGCCCGGTCGTGGGCCAGCGGGATGAAGGTCTCGCGGTGGTCGCGCCGCCGGGTCTGCACGTAGCGGCGGACCTGGTCGTAGCCGCCCTGGTAGCCGTGCTCGTCGCGCAGGCGGCGGAAGATCTGCATGGCGGTGTGACGTTGCTTGGGCGGGGCGTCCTCGTCGGCGGCGAGGATGGCGTCGATGACGGCGTGGAAGGCCCGAAGGCGGGGGCCGGCGGCGGCTGGGCCGGGTGTAGGGCTGGGGTTGGGGGTGGTCGAAGGCTTGCGGACGTTGTCCCGCCCGAGGCCGAGCTGCCTGGCGATCTCCCGAATGCTCATGCCGTCGCGGTGCGCCAGGCGAATGTTGGCGTAGTCGTCCACCGTCAGCATCCTTCCTCCTTGCGGCCGGCGGAGCTGAATTTGCCGCCAGCGGCAAGGGTTGTGCTACGGTGGTCCTGGATTCGATGCCGAGGGTGGTCCTGAATTTGATGCCGATCACCACGGATCAAAGTCAAGCTCTTCCATCGGCGCTGACCCCGACGGGATTCGCCCGCCCGGCCGCCGCGGGGAGTAAAGTGCCGCAGTCAGCCGGGCGAGCCGACCGGGTAGCTACTCCCGGCGTCCCGCGTACCCTTATCTTACCGCCGCCCGCCCCGATGCCGTTCCTGCGGCGACGTTCGCGTATACGGGGACTTCTCGGCGAGGGTATGGGGTCGGCCCCGCGCGCCGGGGGGCCACGACGTGGGCATTCCTGGCGGGGATTCAGGGCAGGGGGTGGCGCTCGGTAAGGTGCTTCCGTTCCCTGGCGAGGACCGTTCTGTCATCTCTGCCAGAGCCTCTTCGAGGAACACCAGTTGCTCCGGCTCGGCGACCATGTAACAAGCGTCCGCGAACATTGGCCACAGGCGTCTAGCCAGAACCTTGACCTTCAGAGCCACCGGCTTGCGCGGGCACCTGCGCCGTTCCAGGATCGCCTCACGGATTCGCTTGGCGGTCGGTGGGGGGTGTCCCGGAGCGGGTGACCGGGAGCTACACCTCGCGGCGTCGCTCTGCCGACAAGGGACCAAGCTCGGGCGCCTGTGCCTCGCAGGTAAGTAATTTGTTGCCAATTGGCGACAAATCACCCGCGACCTCGGCTGCCACAATCAGCCGGTGTCCGTAGGTTCTGGTGAACCTCCACCGCTGCCGGCAGTAGTCCCCGAATGTTGGGTGTTTGGTGCGGTAGAGCTTGCTGTCGCGGATCTCTTTCAGTGCCCAAGCCCACCTCGACGAAGGTGTACAGCCCGGTGTCAACGACCCGCTCCAGCTCGACCATGCGGTCCCGTTCAGACGCGGTTGCAGGTTTCTCCACCAGCATGGTCGCTGTGGGCTTGAGCCTGTCGGCAATCTCGACGTGCTGATGTTGTGTCGGTGAGACGGAACTACGCTCCTCCGCTCGGAGCCCCGCAGGTAGGTAAAAGTGGCAGGCGGGTGCGGTTCCCGCTCTTCGGCTGGCCGGCCTAGCCACTACACTTATTTTACGCGGTCAGGGCAGCGGTGGGTGCTTGCAGCCGGCGAACGGTGCCTCAAGGTCCGCCGCCAGCAGGTTGTGCTCGATGTCTTGGCCAACCAGCGACCCAGGCGGAGCGGCCCTCGTCGTCCTCGCCGAGGCAGGTCGGGTCGGCGTGGCGCAGGTCGAACTGAACCGGCATCATCGCCTTCCGCAGTTGCTCGTCGGTCCAGGACCGCACCTGCCAGAAACCCGGCGTGCTGCCATTGCCGTTGCCCTTCGGCGGTCGCACCCTGATGAGGTAATCCCGGTGCTTGTTGCTGTCCTTGAACCGGAGTTGCACGGCGGCCAGCCGGTCCTGCCCCTTGACCGCCGGCAGGACCAGTAGCCGGATTTCCTCGACGTACTGGCCCAACAGCGGCTTTCAAGCGGATGCGCGCGTCCTCGCTCCAACCCTGCTCGTCCATCGCCTCGGCCAGTGGTTTGACGGCACCCCATGCCTCGGCCAGCGGTGCCGCCTCCCGCCCCTTCTCCGCCTCCAGCGCGTCCTGAAGCCGCGTCCGCTCGGCGGACAGGTCGCGCACCGTCTGGACCAGTTCTTCCGCCTCATCCGTCTCCCGCAACAGCGCCTTCAGTTTCAGCAACCGCTTCTCAACGGCAGCCAACTGGCCAGCCACCGCCAGCGCCTTGCTAGGGGCCGTCGGGGGGAGAACGTCTTCCGGCTTGATCTCCGCCAAGCAGGAGACGACGGCTCGCTCGAACGCGACCAGCGGGAACGCGGACCACACAGCGCCCTCCAACCCTTGCTTGGCGTTCAGGGCGAAGAGGATGCTTGGACGTTGCTTGGCGTTCATCATGACGTACGTGTCACTGTTGTGCGCATTGCCCAACAGTCCCTGGAACACGTTGACGTGTTTGCCGGTCCGTCCGCCTCCCTGGAAGCGTTTCTGGCGTGCCTCCTGTACCTGCCAGTACAGGTCTTCGCTGATTACCTCCGGAAAGTATCCCGGCACCGGCTCCCCGGCGGCGATGCGCTTCCCGCCCGTGCCGCTGGCCGTGTGTGGTTGGGACACCCCGAAGACGGCCTTGCTGGTGAGGATGACGTACAGGGTCGATATGGCCCACGTCTGGCTGGGTGCCGTGAACGTGGGGATGCGCTCGCTGTTGAGTACCTTGGCGATGCTGCTTGACGCCGTAGCCGTCCAGGGATAACTGATAGATCCGCCGCACCGTCTTCGCGTGTTGCTGGTGCAGGACGAGCTTGCCTCCCCGGTTCTCGATCCAACCGGGCAAGCGGTTGGTCGTCGGCACCTTATCCTCGCGAGCGCGGCGGCGTTTCTCTTCCCACGCTTTGGACAACATGCCGCTCTTTCGCTTGCTCTCGCCGTTGCCGCGACTCAATTCCATGATGGTGCGCATCAGGTCCATCATGTCCGCCTTGGCGTTGTAAACCTGCGTGTGCGGCGTCAACTGGACGATGCGGACGCCGGCAATGAGGATGCCGGTGAAGAGGTTGACCGCCGGAACCACGTCCTCGCGGCTCAGCCTGTCCAGGTTCTCCACGATGAGGTAGTTGCCACGCTTGACACGGTTGGAGCGGATCGCTTCGAGGAAGCAAGCAAGGCCGTGGCGGTCGGGGTTTCCCGATGCTCGCCGGTGTAGCCGCTCACCCCCTCGTTGTGCAGGGTCAAGGTGGTATCGAGCTTGACGCTGGTTTCCGCGGAGCCACTTGTCGAGCAGTTCGGTCTGGCGGCGCAGCGAATCGCCTTTCGCCTGTTCAGGGGTGGAAAAGCGAATGTAAGAGTAGGCAAGTGCGGTATTCATGGCCGTTTCCTCCGGGTTGGGGCAAGGGCCATTATCCGCTCGATAGGGTCAAAAAGCAAGGTAAATCAATCTAAAACGTG
>CAWHCN010000033.1:0-6609 GCA_963827935.1 uncultured Planctomycetota bacterium
GTAGCATGACAGCACAAACGATGTTGTAAAACGGCCGGTGTTCGTCGATACTTTCATCCCTCGCTCGTCGCTTCGGCGGCGCGGCAGACAGCGGTAGGGGCCGCGGCATGGCGCCGCCCGGTTCCTTCCGCGAGGAGATCATGGAGGATCAACGCCGGCGGAAATCACGCACGCTGCAGCGTCTCTGCGTCTGCTCACGCCTCGAAGAACAACTGTGGGCCTTGGCCTACCAGCAGCTCGGGCTAGGGATCGGCCGCCCCGCGGGGCGGCTGCCCAAGCCGGCCCGAAAGCGCCGCCCGGCCCCGCGCTCCAACCTCTTCTTCCATCGCCCACGGAGCTTAATGTCATGGACGACAACCGTCGCGTGGCCCTCTACGCCCGCGTCAGCTCGCAGCGTCAGGCGGACGAAGCGACCATTCACAGCCAGGTGGCCGCTCTGGAGCAGCGGCTGCAGGCCGACGGCTGCCGGCTCGAGCCCGAGCTCCGCTTCCTCGATGAGGGCTACAGCGGGGCCAGCCTGCGCCGCCCCGGCCTGGAGCGGTTGCGTGACCTGATTCATGCCGGCGGCGTCGAACGCCTCTACGTCCACTCGCCCGATCGCCTGGCACGCCAATTCGTCCACCAGGCCGTGTTGCTGGAGGAATTTCAGCGCCGGCACGTCGAGGTCGTCTTTCTGAACCACCCGCTGGCCGAGGCCTCGCCGGAAGGCAATTTGTTGTTGCAGATGCAAGGCATGATTGCCGAGTATGAGCGTGCGAAAATCCTGGAACGGACTCGCCGCGGACGCCGCTTCAGCGCCCGCCAGGGCCAGGTCGAGCGCCTTGGCCCACGCACCCTACGCCTACCGCTACGTCAGCAAGCACGACAGCGGCGGCCTGGCCCGCTATGACATCGTCCCGGAAGAGGCTCGGGTGGTCCGCGACCTGTTTGCCTGGGTCGGACTGGAAGGGCTGTCGCTGGGCGCGGCGGTGCAGCGCTTGACCGCCCAGGGCGTGCCGACACGCACGGGCCGACCGCGCTGGGACCGGGCCACGCTGCGCGGCATTTTGCTGAACCCGGCCTACTACGGCGAGGCCCACTACGGCAAGACCCGAATGGAGGCGCGGTCGGCCGACCGGCGGCCGGGCCGCGGACAACCCGCGCTGCCCCGCAGAGACCAAGTGCCGCGGCCCACCCCGCCGGCCGAACACGCCGTGATTGCGGTGCCGGCGCTCATCAGCCAAGACCTCTTTCAGGCCGCGGCCGAACGCCTGGAGGAAAACCGCCGACGGCAGCGGGCGCAGCAGCAAGGGGCCGACTTCCTCCTCAGCGGCCTGCTCGTGTGCGGCCTCTGTGGTGGGGCGTACTGCGGCCGGCGCAGCCGTTACGGAGATAAACGCTATGTCTACTATCGATGTCTTGGAACGGATAAATACCGTCACGGCGGCGAGGCCTGGTGCCGCAATGCTTCGGTGGGTTCGGCCCTGGAAACTGAGGTCTGGGCCGATGTCTGCGCCTTGCTGCGCGACCCCCGCCGCGTCCGCGAAGAGCTCCAACGTCGCCAGCAGCCGGCAGCGGCGACGGGGTCGCTGCGGGCGTCGATCGCGCGACTGAAGCGGCAGTTGGCGCGGTTGCTCGATCTGTACACGACGGAGTACCTGGACCAGGCAGAGTTTGACGCGCGTGCCCAGCGGGTGAAGGAGCGTCTGCGGTGTGAAGAACAAGCGTATGCGGCACAGGCGGAAGCCGAGCAGGGCGCTGCGGCGTTGGGTCACCTCCTGGACGACTTCGAGGGGTTCGCCCGGCAGGTGCAAGCCGGCCTGGAGCAGGCCGACAAGGCCACCAAACGACAGCTGCTGCGGCTGCTGATCAAGGAGATCAGAGTCGGTGAAGACAGTGTTCAGATCGTGTACAAAGTGCAACTGCACCCTTTTGTCCTTAGCCCCGACGGGGGCATTTTACAACATTGCTTGAAGTTCCATGCAACCCCTCCGGGGTAAGGAGCGCATGCCAGCCGCGTGCCGGACACCATTGCCACTTGGACCATAATTCCCGGGGAATTATGGTCTAAGTGGCTCGGCGGTCGCAATCCATTACTCGCTAATAGGTTGCGCAAGCCCATCTCGCCGAAAAGCGCCACTTGGACCATAATTCGCATGTGTGCGGGCGCGCCGGGAAAACGAAAAACATCCTATTCCAATCAACATGGCCGTCCCACGGGTCCGCCAGGCATGCCGGTTGGCCCGAGCTGCCTGCCTCTGGGGCAGCCCGAGGCGCCAGCGAGGGACTCCCTCGGCGGGTTGGTTGTCGGCAACATCCCGGAAATCATCACCCACGGCCAGAGGTAGCCGGTGGCCCTTGCCAACGCCTGCGAGGCGCTCGAACGGGATAAAGCCCGGCAAAGCTCCGCCGCCGTCCCCCGCAAGCCAGGGACCGGCTGGTCATGGAGGAAGTCAGGCGATGACGAGGGGTGACCTATCACCCCGGCCACACCCCCGCACGTTGCGGTCGTCAATTCACAATGTCCCCTTTTTCGCGCACCAAGGTGGGTCAGCGGTGCTGTTCGTGACAGGCGGCACAGCGCTGGCCCAGCTCCTTCAAACCGCGTTGGGCAGCGGGGTAATCTCGTTGGTCCGCAGCGCTGACAATGGTTTCGGCCGCAGCGGTGAATGCCTTGGCCTGGTCCAGCCAGTGGTCGCGCGCTCCCCTCTGGGGCGTGCGCTTGCAGCAGCTTGCCTGCCTCCGCGATCAGGGCAGCATCGGCGCGGACCTGGTCCCACTGTCGCGGGCCTGCCGGCTTCTCCTGAAGTGCCCGGATCAGCGCGTCGCGCACCCGGGTGGGCCCATTCACGGCCCTCATGAGATCGGCAATGGTGGCGACCCCCGGAGACGCTTCTGCGGGCGGCGCGCTGGAATTACCCAGGGGGGCATCCTCCACATACTTGCCGAGGAACTCGTACACTTCGATCCAGGCCCGATCCGCCGTCGCGACGTCGTACCCTTTCAAGTTGGGCGGCCCCATAAAGCCTGCGCCGGCACTGTCATAGACGTGGAGCTTGTGGGGGATGCCGGCCTCGGTGAGGGCCTTGCGGAACCTGGGCAGCGCCTTCTCCACGGCGGGCCCTCTGCCGGCGAACAGCCCCAGCAGCGCCGTCTTCCGCAACTGGGCCAGCAGGGCGGGATCGTCCGGGACAGGAGCGTCGCAGATAACACAGGCTTGCACGGGGCTGGCCGCCGCCAGGGCCAGCGCCAGTCCACCGCTCCGCGACCAGCCTACGACCCCGACGCGCTCTGGCTGGACATCGGGCCGGCGGCGCAGCCAGCGCAGGGCGGCCCAGAGCTCCGCCAGGGCCTGCTCGTCCGCAGTGTCGGACGGACGGGTGCCGCCGCGGTGTGGGGCAACCGCCAGCGCCACGTAGCCGACGCTGGCCAGGTCCCGCGCGCCTTCCTTCAACCAGTCGGTCAGCCCCTCTTGGCCGGGAATGAAGAGGACCGCGGGCAGGCGCTCGCGCGTATCCGGCCGAGCCAGGTAGCCACTCCCGGACCCGACGGCACTGACGAATGTGAAGTCCTTGCCGACCACCGGAGGCCCTTTATCGCCTTTGAAGAGTTTCAGGAATGGAGACAGGTCCTGCTCTGGCGACGGGGGCGCGCTCCACGACCCGGGAGCGCCTGCCAGGACCAGGAGAACCAATACCAGTGCGCCCGCGGCGGTCACCGGTTTTCTCCATGTGCAGGTCAATCGCCGAACAATGCGCAGGATCGCTGGTGGGCGTGCTCGTCTCGAAACGCAGGAGGCAGACCCGGGTTTCATGATGGTAAACCTAATTCGTTGACCGGGCGAGAGGCGTCAGGGTGGCACGCCCTGAGGTACTCCGAAGGGCGTGCTGACAGTCAGCACGCCCTTCGGAGTACCTCAGGGCGTGCCACCCTCGCTCAAGCTTGAAGCATTGGTTGCGCAGTCCTCAATAATTCGTTGACCGGGCGAGAGGCGGGGACCAACGGGTAGCCCCGACAAAGCTACCTGCCCAGCTCAGCCGCGAAGAACCCGACCCAGGCGACGGCGTTGATGTCGAAGATGCTGGCCACGATGGGCAGCGTGAAATCATCCAGTCCGCCGAGCACCACGGCGGAGGCGGCCAGCGCGGCCTCGAAGGCCGCAAACGCAGCGGCAAACGCCCCGACGCAAGCCACCAGAGGGTGCCGGCCGATCAGCCGCTGCCTCACCCCGCGAGCCACCAGCGTGCAGAGAAGCGCTGACAGGCCGATCACGGCACCCCACGCCAGGCAGTTCCCCGTCCACGGGTAGTGAAGGAAGCCGAACCCGACCACCTGATTGGCCAGCCACGCCATCCCGGCAACGGCGAAGGCATCCCGGCGCGGCAAGGTGCAGGCCCCGACCGCGCAGAGGGCGGCGAACGGCATGGCGCACGCCAGGCCGAACGAGAAGGCGACGCTCGCGCCCACAAGCAGAACGCTCAGGATCAGTTGCCGGGCCGGCTTTGTTGACGTTGCACTCCGGGGCCAGTGATGCCGGCCCGGTCAACTGCATCCGTTCGTTCGGCCCTACGAGCGGGAATGCAGCCTATGTCCTTGCTGGGCTCAGGAAGCGCTAGGCCACCGCGAACTGGGTAAACGCCCGGCTTTGCGGCGACTTGAATCCCAACACGATGCAATCCTTGGGGATACCAGCGGCCAGCAAATCGGCTGCCACACCGTCCTCTGTCCCATCTTGCTGAACCCAAATCTTATCCCCTTTGATTTCCACGTGTACTAGGCAGCCGTGTAAACGCCGCACGTCTTGCCACCCTTCGACAACGACCAGGTAAACATCCGCACCTTCGTCAAACACCGCCTTGGCGCTCATGGTGACGACCTCGGGAAAGGGAACGGCCGCCAAATCCGCCAAGATTTGTTTGATCGTCCGGCGCCAATGGTTCAGGGTATCGGGATCCATTGAAGGATTACCTCCTTGAGGGGGTCGAAGATAAGCAGCCGCAGGTGGTATTCGGCCAAGAGACCTTCGCCAATGGGCTCTTCAAACACATTTTTCCACACTTCGCCAGGGATTGCCAAGTACAATTGCCGATCGGGCTCCTGGGCTCGCAAGAACGGGAGATACAACAGGTACTGGCCCAGCGCCACTTCCAAGTCGTGAACTTCCGACTGGCCTTCAAAACTCTTGACTTCCACGGCAACGCGTTTGCCGTCGCGGTTGGCGGCAATAAGTTTTTCCGCTCCCAGATCCACGAACAGATTCTTGCGGCCCACCACGATGCGGTAAGGATCGTGCGTGACTCGCCAGCCGTCGGCGACAAGAAGTCGATGGACCAGATCATGATGAATGTCTTTTGCTGGCATCGCGGCTCTGTCCCATGCACATTGCTAACATCAGAAGAATCACTTTGGAGCGGAGAAAATGAGACAGCATGAATTATTCCACCACGACATGCGATAAAGTACGCTGTCCCCTTTCTCCCCCCGTCACCTCAAGGGTCCGCAGGCCGCCGACGATTGCAAGCCGCTTTTGCACCTCGGCTGGGTCGCCAAGCGAGGCCTCGTCAATGACCACTTGAGAAACCGAGCACTCAAACTGGCTCCGTCGATTGTCCCACCATTCCTGCGTGGTCTGCTGGTGCCCTGCGACGATCACGTCACGACTGGGACCAGCGACCAGGTAGCTGATGAACGATGTTTCCAGGTAGACCGATTCCATACTCATTGTACGGCTGGTTTGGGATGGCAGTTAAAGTGCAACGGGCAATAATTCACGCTGTCCCCTTTTCCGCCTTTCCCTTTGCCCTCGCCTCCTGTTGACGGGCCGCCACCACCTCACTCACAACGGCTTGGTGTGTTGCCTCGGAGTCTGCCACGTGGCGCCGGGACACCTCGGCCAAGCGGACCAAGGGGCCCGCCGCCTCCTGTGCTAACCGCTCCAACTCGGCCGGCGTTGCCTCCAACTCCTCGCCTGCCAACCGCGCATACCGGGCCAGAAACTCGTCACGCCAGGCGGAAACCACGTCGGCGTCCGGCAGCGGCATCCCGCGGATCGGCACGAACATGGCCGGCCGGTACACCACCTCGGCCACCAAACAAAGCAGCGCAACGTGGGCAGCCAACTCCTGCGTGTCGTAGACGACACTCGACCGATCGCCGCCGGTTCCGCGCGCGACCTGTTCGACCTGCCTGGCGAGGTGGTCGAGCAGGGCGAATGCCGCATCCAGGCCGCGGTCACACTCGAACGGGCCATCACCCCACGCACCCATCCTTTCATCCTCCGCTGCCGAACGCCGGGGCTCAGCGACCGGCGCGCCTTCGCCAACGGTCGCAGCTTCGCGGCGCTTGGTGCGTGCGCCGGTTCGCTGGAGCCACTCGTTCGGCGGGCCGCTTGGCCGCCGAGCCCCGAGCGTCACGACCCGTACGGGCGGTCACCCAAACAGGGGGAACGGGATAGGCGGCGGTGACCGTCACCGCGCCTACCCACGGCGGCTGGCGTGGCCTGCCGCGGCGGAACGCCACGGCTGTTGGTCACGCCGCCGCCCTCGGCCGCAACCGCCACGCGCCTGTACATGCGACAATGGCGATCCGCCAAGACCGAACTACTGAGTAACGCAACCGGCGCCGGCACAT